>NZ_BNGS01000005.1 GCF_014905555.1 Streptomyces sp. Y2F8-2
TCCTGGCTCGCCGGATGCCGACGCCTGCACCGTCGCTACGAGCGCAAGGCCGAACACTTCCTGGCCTTCGTCGGCATCGCCGCAGCCCTCATCAGCTACCGCCGACTCACCAACTGAAACGACGTCTAAGGAAACACCATGATCAGGATAGGCATCATTCTCGGCAGCACCCGTCCCAACCGCAACGGCGAGCAGGTCGCCAAGTGGGTCCACGACGCCGCCATCCAGCGCGGCGACGCCGAGTTCGAGCTCGTCGACCTGCGGGACTACCCGCTGCCGCACCTGGATGAGCCGCTGCCCCCGGCCATGGGCCAGTACCAGAACGAGCACACGAAGGAGTGGGCGGAGAAGATCGCCTCCTTCGACGGGTTCATCATGGTGACGCCCGAGTACAACCACTCCACCTCGGGCGTGCTGAAGAACGCCATCGACTACCTCTCCGCCGAGTGGGCCAACAAGGCGGTCGGCTTCGTCTCGTACGGCGGGGTCGGCGGTGCCCGGGCCGTGGAGCACCTGCGGCTGGTCGTCGGCGAGCTGCAGATGGCCGACGTGCGTCAGCAGGTGGCCCTGTCGCTGATGACGGAGTTCGAGAACTTCAGTGTCCTCAAGCCGGGCGAGTACAACGTTCAGGCGCTCGGCGTCCTGTTCGACCAGGTCATCGCCTGGAGCACCGCTCTCGCACCGCTGCGCGACGCCGCCTGACCCACCAGGCACGCCCAGGCCGGATGTCGGGCCCGACCGCAGAGGGCCCGGCTACGGGTTGCCCAGCCCCGGCAGGAGGCCGCGCAGGGTCGCTCCGATGACGGCGATGCCCTCGTCGATCTCGTGGGCCGGGCCCGCCGCGTAGCCGAGGACCAGGCCCGGAGGGCCGGGCGTGATGCGGTGCCAGGACAGTGGGTGCACCTTGACGCCTCCTGCGAGAGCGGCCGCGGCGAGGTCGGTGTCGCGGAAGCCGCTGTCGCGAGCGCCGCTCCGTGGGTCGCTGAAGGTGACCATCAGGTGCAGGCCGGCTGCCGCCCCGTGGACGCGGGCGCCGGGCAGATGCCTGTCGATCGCTCGCAGCATCACGTCCCGGCGTCTGCGGTGGCGCTGCCGGACATGGCGCAGGTGCCGTTCCAGCTCGCCCGAGTCCATCAGGCGAGCGAGGACGAGCTGGGTGAGGACGCCGTTTCCGAGGTCGGCGTACCGCTTGGCCGTCACCAGGGCGTCGCGTCGGTCCGGCGGTACGAGGAGCCAGCCCACTCGGAGCGCGGGCGCGAGCAGTTTGGAGACGCTGCCCGCGTAGCAGACGCCGTCCGGCAGCAGCGAGCGCAGCGCCGACACCGGCGGCCGGTCGTAGCGGTGCTCGGCGTCGTAGTCGTCCTCGATGACCACGCCGCCCTCGGCCGCCCAGCTCAGCAGCTCGCGACGGCGTTCCCCGTCGAGGACGACTCCGGTGGGGAACTGGTGTGCCGGGGTCAGCAACACCGCCCGGGCACCGCTGGCACGCAGCGCTCCCACGTCGAGGCCGCCCGCGTCCACGGGAACGGGCACGATCTCGTGGCCGCCGTACTCCAGTTGCTGGCGCGCTCCGAGCGAACCGGGATCTTCGACGGCTATGCGGCGGATCCCGTCCGCCCACAGGATCTGCCCGAGCAGGCCGAGAGCCTGCGCCACACCCGCGACGACCACCACCTCCTCCGGGTCGGCCCGAATGCCGCGGTTGCGGGCCAGCCAGCCGACCACGGCCCGGCGAAGTGCGGGAGCACCCCGGGGGTCTCCGTAGCCGAAGTCGGCCGGGCCGACGCCCGCGAGGACGGCGCGTTCGGCGCGCAGCCAGCCGGTGCGGGGGAAGGCGGCGAGGTCGGGGACGCCCGGGGAGAGGTCGATGCGGCAGGGCAGGGCGCGCAGGGCGTCGATGAGGCCGTCGCGGTCGCCCGAGCCGAAGAGCGCGGGTCCGGCCCCCGCCGCAGATCCGGCCCCCGCCCCGGATCCGGCCCCGGTCCCAGGTGGTCCGGCCGCGTCGCGGTCGCGGTCGCGGGGCGCGGCGGGAGCCGCCACGACCACCGTGCCGAGCCGGCCGCGCCCGGCGATCTGGCCGGACTCGGCGAGGCGCCGATAGGCCTCGGTGACCACGCCGCGGGTGACACGCAGCTCTTCGGCGAGAACGCGACTGGTGGGCAGTCGTGCGCCGATGGGCAGCCGGCCGTCGGCGATGGCCGACCGCAGCCGGTCGGCGAGCCAGGCGGTACGCCCGCCGGGCGGCGCCTCGCCGATGTCCAGCTGGAGGAAGTCCGAGCCGACGACCGCGCCGGGGGCCGCCGTGCCGTCCACCGGCGCGTCCGCTGCCGCCGCCGTCGGGCGTGGGCTTTTGGACCCCCGTGCCGATGGGTTTGTGGACCTGTCCATGGCGTCCATTGTCACGGCAGCGTGAGCGGTATGGACACACCTTCCGCTTCGTTCACCAAACTCGTGCCCGGCATGGTCGGGATGACGCTGGTCGGCAGCAGCGTCACCGTCTCGCGCACGCTCGTCGACGCCCCGCTGTTCACCACTCAGGCGGTCCGGTACGCGGCCGCCACCGTGATCCTTCTGCTCATGGCCCGGCTCACCGGTGCTCGACTGCTGTGGCCCCGTGGACGGGAGTGGCTGTGGCTGGTGGGGATCGCGGTCACCGGTCTGGTGCTGTTCAACGTGGCCGTGGTCCGGGGCGTCGGCCATGCGGAGCCCGCGGTGGTCGCCGTAGCGGTCGCGTGCGTACCGGTGGTGCTCGGCGTGGTGGGCCCGGCGCTGGAGCGGCGCAGGCCGAGCCGGCAGGTCCTGTTGGCGGCGCCGGTCGTCATGGCGGGCGCTGTGCTGGTGGAGGGGACGGGTCGCACGGATGCCGTGGGGGTGGGCTGGGCGATGGTGGCCCTGGTGTGCGAGGCCGGGTTCACACTCCTCGCGGTGCCGGTGCTGCGGCGGCACTCGCCGTGGGGGGTGTCCGTGCACGCGATGTGGCTGGCCGGTGTGCTGCTGGCCGTTCTGGGCGTGACCTCGGAAGGTCCGTCGGCGGTCCGGGAGTTGTCCGGCTCGCAGTGGGCTGCCGTCGGTTATCTGGCGCTGATGGTGACGGCGGTCGCCTTCGTGGTGTGGTACTCGACGGTCCGCGCCGTCGGGGCCGGACGTGCCGGGCTGCTCACCGGCATCGCACCGCTCTCCACGGCGGTCGTCGGCGCCGTCTCGGGCAGCGGCGCGCCGGGACCGTCCGTATGGCTGGGCATCGCCGTGCTGATACTCGGCCTGGTCGGTGGCCTGCGCCCACACGGCGGTACCGCCCGGGGCGCCACAGCCAGGGATCAGTCGGCCACGGCGGACTCCGCACCCGCCTCGGCGCGCTCCACGTAGCGGACGCCCGCAGGGGCAGAGTTCCGGCAAGCCCTGCAACGGCGTAGGCGGTGCAGCGTCTGAGCCGAATGCGCTCATCTCCCGCTCAAGGAGGAACACCGTTCAGTGCGCGGGCATACGCGGGGCCGCTCAGTCCCTCGGGTCGACGCGGAGAACGAGGTCGAGCAGCCCGGGGAAGCGCGCGTCGAACTCCTCGCGGCGCAGGCGATTGACCCGCCGGGGCCCCTCGTCGCGCTGTTCCACCAGGCCGGCGCCGCGCAGGACCGAGAAGTGGTGGCTGAGCGCGGCTTTACCGACCGGCACGTCGAAACTGCCGCAGCTGCGTGTCCAGTCGGCGGAGCCCGCCAGCTCGCGGATCAGCTGGATGCGCACCGGGTCGGCGACCGCGGACAGCGCGGTCAGGACGGACACGTCCTCGGGATCCGTGTGCACCGGCGCCGCACGGTGACTACCGCCCGCAGCCTGGTTCGACATGCCCCTCTCCTCACTTCTGCGCCCTGCGGAGCGCGCTCCGCCGCTTGCTGAGTGTTCGATGAATATCTTACAGTGCGAGTGTTCGCTTTCCATTGAACACTTTGCAGAAGGGTGCGTTCCGGTCATGCGCGCAGTGGAGTTCCAGGAGTACGGCGGCCCCGAGGTGCTGGAGGTCGTGCAGGCGCGCATCCCCGAGCCGGGGCCGGGCCAGGTGACCATCGACACCACCTATGTCGGTGTGAACTTCGCGGACCTCAAGGCACGCGCCGAGGGCTACCGGGTGCAGTCGCTGCCCTTCCGCCCCGGCCTGGAGGTCTCCGGACGGATCCGGGCCGTCGGCAACGGCGTCGAGGGACTGCGTCCGGGACAGGAGGTCGTCGCACTCGTCGACGGCGGCGCTTACGCCGAGGTCGTGGTCGCCGAGAGTGCCACGGTCTTCCCGCTTCCGGAGGGCCTGGACATGAGGACCGCGGCCGCCCTGCCCACCGTGCTGCCGACGGCGCATGCTCTGCTCCACGAGGTGGGGCGACTGCGCGCCGGGGAGAGCGTGCTGGTGCACGGCGCGGCAGGCGGCATCGGCACGGTGGCCGGACAGCTGGCACGGGCGGCCGGCGCCGGCGCGGTCTACGGCGTGGTCTCCTCCCCGGACAAGGCCGAGCACGCCGTCAAGCACGGCTACGACGAGGTGTTCACCACTGGCACCTTCGCCGACGACGTCCGCCGCGCCACCGGCGGCAGGGGCGTCGACCTGGTACTCGATCCGGTGGGCGGTGACACGCTGCGCCGTGGTCTCGACGTGCTGGCCGTCTTCGGACGCCTGGTGTCCTTCGGCAACGCGAGCGGGGCGGAGCCGTGGCACGTCGGCCAGCCCGAGCTGTACGCGCAGGGCCGCTCCGTCGCAGGCTTCTCCATCCTGGCGCTCGCGCAGTCGGCGCCCGACGCATTGCGCTCGCTGGCCGGGCGCGCCTTCCGCAAGGTCACCGACGGGACCGTGCACCTGCCCGTCACCGCGGAGTTCGCGCTGTCGGACGCGGCCGAGGCCCATCGGCTGATGGGCGGGCGCACCTCGACGGGCAAGCTGCTGCTGCGGACGGCCGACTGAGCACGCCCCGACGGAGACCGGGGGCGGTCGGTCAGTCGCCGCCTCGGCGGGTGTGCGCTTCGGCGAGGAGGAGGTAGCTGCTGGCCGTCCAGGTGTAGGCACGGTCGCGCAGACCGGTCCCGGTGAGGGCGTCGAAGTTCTCGGCGAAGCCGTGGGTCTCGCACAGGACGCGGAAGCGGGCGCTGATGTCGTCCGCCAGTCGGAGGTGGCCGGCCCTGCGCAGGCCGTCCTCGATGAGGACGGTGGCCGGGGCCCAGATGGGGCCGCGCCAGTAGCCGTCGGCGAGGTAGTGCGGTGAGGTGGTGAGTTCGGTGGCCAGGCCGTACGGCGTCAGGTGGGTCTTGATCCGGTCCGCCAGTGCGCTGCCGACGTGTCCGGGCAGGTGCTCGCCCAGCACGATGGGCATCAGGTCGAGGAGGCTGGTGCTGCTCCAGGTGTCCCCGCTGTCGACGCCGCGGGCGACGAACCTGTCTTGCGTCCAGAGCTGGTCGAGCAGCGCCGACTGGGCGGCATCCGCTGCCCGCGTCCACCGGAGCGTCTCATCAGTCCTCCCCAACTCGGCCGCCAGACCGGCGAGTTCCCGCATCTGGAGGATGAGGAAGGCGGCCAGATCCGCGGTCACGACCACCCGCTCGGGATCGAAGGTGGTGGCGTTGTCCCAGCCGCTGTCGTTTCCGTGCTGGTAGTGGGCCAGTTCGCTGCCGGGGGCTCGCCGTGCGGTGAGCCAGAAGTCCGTCCACCGTTCCAGCCGGTCATAGGTCTGGGCGAGTTCGGTGTGGCTGGGAGGTGTCGGCAGACGGCGGCGCAGGTGACCGTGGGCCCATCCGTGGATGGGCGGTTTGACGAAGTTGTACAGGACCTCGGAGTGGGTGACCGAGTCGGGCAGGGCGCCGCCGGGTTCCTGGTGGTCGAAGGGCAGGGCGAACTGGTCCAGGGCGAGTTCGGGGCATCCGGGGGCCAGGGCGAGCGCGTTGAAGCAGTGGTCCCAGCTCCACACCTTGTCCATCCAGTGCTTGGACATGAGCACGGCAGGCCGGGTGACCAGGCCCGTCGGGCGTACCGTGGCCGACCAGAGGACGTAGGCGGCGAGTTCGGCGGCCGGGGTGGCGGATGAGCGCCAGGGCGCCACCGCCTCGGCGAAGTTCGCGAACGAGCTCCGCGCGGACGCCGCGATCTCGCCGAAGGTCGCCGAGGACGCGTACGGCGGGCGGGACGCGTCGAGTTCCTCGATCGCGATCTCCCAGGTGCCGTTCACTCCGCCGGTCGTGACGAGGCCGCGGTCGCTGCTGCCGAGCGCCTGGCCTCCGGCCGTACGGGCCGCGGTGCCGGAGAGCACGGTGACGCGGTAGCGGCGTCCGGTCTCGTACGACGTGAACACGTGCGCGTCCGCCGCCGGGTCGCGGAAGAAGTACGTGCCGCTGAACGGGGTCAAGGTCTCGGCGGCTGCGGACACCTCGATGTCCAGACCGGTCCCCCACAGGCGTACGGTGTCCGGCGACTCGAAGGCGAGGTCGACGCGCCCGCCCTCTCCGATCCAGCTGAGCAGGCTTGGTGTCGCCTCGACGCGGGTCTCGGCACGGTCGCCGGTCCCCGTGTGCAGGGGGACCAGGCGCAGGACGGCGTGCATGCCGTTCTGGTGGGAGACGAGGTGGAGGTCCTCGGCGTACGTCTTCTCCGCCACCACGGGCGAGATGTCGAACCAGGATCCGTGTGTGCTGAACGGGATGTCGTGGACGGAGAAGGCCGGACCGGGGCGGGCGGCGGTCATAGGGTGAGACTCGTTTCTCGAGCAGGGGAGATCGGCGGTCCGACGGGCGGACGCTGGAGCCGTGACGAGGTGTGAGGCGGTCAGTCCTTGACGGCTCCGGCGGTCACACCGGCGGCGACATAGCGCTGGGCGAGGACGAGGATGACCGCGGCCGGCAGCGAGGCCACGACGGCGGTGGCCATGATGGCGTTCCACTCCTGGTTGTTGTTGCCGATGTAGTGGTAGATGCCGAGGGTGATCGGCTCGTGGGCGCCGCCGCCCGCCAGCGTGCTGGCGAAGACGAAGTCCGACCAGGACCACAGGAAGCCGAACAGCGACACCGTGACGACGGCGTTGCGGCTCATCGGCAGGACGATCGACCAGAAGGTGCGCAACGGCCCGGCACCGTCGGTCTTCGCGGCCTGGAGCAGTTCGCCGGGGATGCCGGACATGAACGCGGTGAAGATGAGGACCGCGAAGGGGACGGCCAGGGTGGAGTCGGCGACGATCAGGCCGGGGACCGTCTGGAGCAGGCCGAGCTGGAGGTAGATGGCGTAGAAGCCCATTGCCATGATGATGCCGGGGATCATCTGCGCGGCCAGCAGGACGAAGCTCAGGATGCCGCCGCCGCGCGGGCGCAGCTTGGCGAGGGCGTAGCCGGCCGGTGCGGAGAGGACGACGGTCAGGACGACGGTGCCCAGGCCGATGACGAGGCTGGTGCCGAGGTAGGGCAACTGCTCGTCGAGGACGGTGCGGTAGCCGGCCAGCGTGCCGTGGACGGGAAGCAGGTCCGGTGGGCTCTTGCGCATGTCCTGGTCGCGGGTCAGGGAGACGTTGATCATCCAGTAGACCGGGAAGAGCATGATCGCGGTCAGCAGCAGACCGACGGCCGTCTTGATCCACGTACGGCTGGTGCTTCGGTTCATGACAGCGCCTGCTTTCGCTGGGCCCGGACGTAGACCAGCCCGAACACCAGGGCGGCGACCACAAGGAGGTTTCCGACGGCCGCGCCCGGGCCGAAGGCGGGCAGGAGATTGCCGAAGCCGAGCCGGTAGGACCACGTGGCGAAGGTGGTGGACGAGTCCGCCGGGCCGCCCTTGGTCATGATCCAGATGATGTCGAAGACCTTGAGCGTGTAGACCAGGCCCAGGAGCAGCGTGATCGCCGAGACCGGACGGAGCAGCGGGAAGGTGATGCTCCAGAACCGGCGCCAGGCACCCGCCCCGTCGAGGGCGGCGGCCTCGTACAGGCCGGCCGGGATCGACTGCAGCCCGCTGTGGAGGATCACCAGGTTGAAGGGGACGCCGATCCAGATGTTGGCGATGATCACCGAAGTCAGCGACCACGACGGCGAGGTCAGCCAGCTCACCGGTCCGATGCCCATGACATGCAGGGCGGCGTTGACGATCCCGGAGTCGCTGTTGAGCATCCACGACCAGGTGGACGCCGACACGATCAGCGGCAGCAGCCAGGGCACCAGGAACAGGGCACGCAGGGTCGCCGACAGCCGGAAGTGCTGGTTGAAGAAGACCGCGAGGGCCAGACCGATGGCGTACTGGAAGGCCAGGCACACGGCGGTGAACACCATGGTGTGCAGCAGGGCCGGGGCGAAGGTCGGGTCGTCGAAGACGGTCCGGTAGTTCTTCAGGCCCGTGAAGGGCGCGTTGCCCTGTACGAAGGAGCGGACCGTGTAGTTGCGGAGGCTGAGATCGATGTTGCGGTAGAGCGGATAGGCGTAGAAGAGAGCGAGATAGAGGGTCACCGGGGTGAGGAAGCCCCAGGCGGCCCATTGCGTCGAGGTGGGCCGACGCCGTGTCCTGGTGCGGGCCGGGGCCGGGGCGGCGGTGACCGCCCCGTTCCGGGCGCGCTCGGACCGGTGGTCCGGCAGCTGTGTCGTGTGGTTCATCCGAGGTCCGGCGGATCGTGGCTACTTGGCGGCGGACTGCGCCGCGGCCAGCGCGTCCTTGGGCGACTTGGACCCGCTGAGGGCCGACTGGACGGCCTTCCACAACTGCTCGGAGATCTTCGGGTACTTGGTGCCGAGGTCGTCGCTGGTGCGTCCCTTGGCCGACTTGACCGCGTCGACCCACGGCTTCAGCTTCGCGTTCGCCGCCACTTGTTTTGCCTGCACGTCGCTGGTGGGCGCCACGTAGGACAGCGTGGTGTCGGTGTCGTACAGGTTCTGGGTGCTGGTCAGGCAGGCCGCCAGCTTCTCGGAGGTGGCGTAGCGGCCGGTGTCGCTCTGGACCGGGATGGTGACGAACTCGCCGCCGGTCGGGGCCGCGGCGGTGCCTCCCGAGGCGGCGGGAATGGGCAGCACCCCGTAGTCGAAGCCGGCCTTCTCGGCGTTCGCGAGCTGCCAGGTGCCGTTCTCCGCGAACGCGTAGTCACCGGTGGCGAACTCCTGCCAGCTGGTCGTCTGCGTGTTGTTGAGCACCGAGTTGGGTGCGTAGCCCTTCCGCAGCCAGTCCTTCCAGAGCGACAGGGCGGAACCGCCCTGGGCGGAGTCGAGTTCGGTCAGCTTGGCGCCCGCGCCCCAGAACCACGGCAGGAACTGGAAGCTGCCCTCCTCCGTGCCGATCGCCGAGAAGGTGACGCCCTTCTTGCCCGCCTTCTTGACCTTCTCCAGTGCCGCCGTCAGCGACGTCCAGTCCTTGACCGAGGCTACGTCGACCCCGGCCTCCTTCAGCACCTTCTTGTTGTAGTAGAGCGCGAGCGTGTTGGCGCCGATCGGTGTGCCGTACGTCTTCCCGCCCGACTGGCCGGCCGCGAGCAGGTTGGGGTCCGCCTTCGAGGTGTCGAGCTTGTTGTCGTCGGTCGTGGTGAGCACGCCCGCCTCGGCCAGGGTCGACACCACCGGGTTGTCCACGATGAGGACGTCCGGTGAGTTGCCCTGCTGTGCCGCCAGCAGCGTCTTGTTCGCCAGGTCACTGGTGTCGAACCCGGTCCGCTTGATCTTCACGCCGGCCTGGGTGCCGCACTTGTCGAGCAGCTTGGTCCACGCCGAGCCGCCCGCGAACTGCGGATACGGATCCCAGACGGTGTACGTGCCGCTGTCCGCGCCCTTGGTGCTGGTGCTGCCCGAGCCGGAGGAACAGGCGGTGCCGACGAGGGCGACGACTGTCGACAGGGCGGCGGCGGCAAGGAGCCGTCGGGAGGAGCTCTGCATGGCGGGTCCTTCGTTTTGGGCACAGGGATGCCGTGGGAGGGGCGACGTGGGGGAAGCGGGCACGCCGAACGGCGGTGGGAGACGGATGCCCGGTGTCGGGAGGAGGGAGGGAGAGAAGGAGGGAAGGAGGGTTGCCGGTGCGGTGGGCGTGAACGTGCGGTCAGGAGTGCGGGGCCCCGGCGGAGGGCGGAGCAGCGACCACGGGCCCGGTGCTGGCCCGCAAGGAGATCGGCGGCGTGAGCAGGTGGTGCCGGGCGGGGGCGTCAGGATGGTCGAGCCGTTCGACGAGCAGGTCGACGGCCAGGCGGCCCATCTCCGCCGCCGGTACGTCGGCCGCGGTGAGCTGCGGGGTCACCGTCTCCGCCCACCGGCCGGCCACGACCCCGGTGACGGAGAAGTCGCGCGGCACATGGCGGCCCGCCTGGGCGAGCCCCCGGTACAGGCCGCCCAGCGCGGCCTCGTTCAGTGTGACCAGGGCCGTGGTGGCCGGCTCGTCGTACAGGATCTGCTCCAGGCATGCCTGGCCCGATGCGGCATCGTCCCCACAGCAGTAGGTCCGCACCGTCAGCCCGCGCTCGGCCGCGGCCTTGGTGAACCCGTCCAGTCCCCGGTGTGCCGACTCGTACCCCGCCCGCAGGAGCTGCTCGGGACGGTTGACGAAGGCGACCCGGCGGTGGCCGAGGTCCGCCAGGTGGTGGACGCACGCTTCCGCCAGCGCGGTGTGGTCCAGGCCCACCCACCAGCCGCCCTGCGGGCGGGCGGTACGGCCGATGGTGACGGAGGGGAAGTCCAGGGCGGCCAGGTGATCGACCCGGTCGTCCTCCAGCCTGATCTCCATCAGGATCGCCCCGTCGACCCGCCGCTCCCCCAGCAGCCGCTGGAACGAGCGGTCACTGTCCACGCCGCTCGGGGACAGCAGCACGTCGTAGTCGTAAGCCGCCGCGGCCTCCACCACACTGCCGATGAAATCCAGCTGCATCCCCGTGTAGTGGTTCCCGGCCGGCGGGAAGACCAGACCGATCGTGCTGGTCCGGCCGTTCGCCAGGGCGCGTGCGCTGGCGTTGGGCCGGTACCCCAGCTCGTCGATCACCTGCTGGATCCTGCGGCGGGTGTCGTCCGACACGGGGCGCTTGCCGCTCAGCGCGTAGGACACGGTGCTCCGCGAGACACCGGCCCGCCGGGCGATCTCACCGATGTTCACGGCGACTCCTTGCTCGAACCGGTTCAACACCCGTCGGAGTGAGTGGCTTCCGGTCGCCAGGGGACGGAATGAGGTACGAGGCGAGGACCGGTAGTCGAACCGGTTCGCGTGAAGTGAAGGTAGGAAGGCGACGCACATCTGTCAACACTTCGGACTCGCACCTTCGCAGCCCCGCACGACTCCCGGAGATCTCCGTCGGAGGGATTGCTGGTCGTCTGTCCCGGTGCTAGCTTCGCCGAACCGGTTCGATGAAGTGATCAACCCGGCAACCGCGAGTCCGCCTGCTCCATGGCCGTGAAGCACGGGCCCGGCGTTCCGGGCTCCCTCACGAAGTTCCCCCGCTCCTTGACGCACGTGACGAACCAGTTCGACAGCCTGCTCGCTCAAGGGATTGAGGACGCGATCGATGTCATCCGCTGACAGACCAGTCCGGCCACGCCGGGCCCCGGCCGCCGTCGCCGTGGCCCGCGGCGCGGGCCTGCTGACCGCGCCGGCCGCCGCCGCACAGGCGGGGGACCCGCCCCAGCCCACTGTCCATTACAGCTTCGACCAGGACGACCTCGCCTCCGGCAAGATCACCGACAGCTCCGGCAACGGGCTCACGGCGAGCCTGGTGAACGGCTCCACCGCCCACTCCGTCACGGGCGCGGACGGTGGCAGCGCTCTGGCCTTGCCCGGCGGCGCGCCCGATTCCCAGGGCGCGTACGTCCGTCTGCCCCGCGAAGTGCTCGGGGACGCGGCCGACCTGACGGTCTCCGCCCGCGTGAAGTGGAGCGGAGACGACTCGTCCTGGCAAAGGATCTTCGACCTGGGCACCGACACCACGAAGTACCTCTTCACCACCCCGTCCCACAACGGCGGCGTCCTGCGCACCGCCGTGACCACCGGGGGCGGTGGCGCGGAGGCCCAGGTGAGCGGCTACGCGGCGCTTCCCGCGGACCAGTGGCGAACCGTCACCGTCACCCTCGACAGCTCCGCCCAGCGCGTCACCACCTACCTCGACGGTGTCGCGGTCTCCTCCGCCGCGACCGGCCTCAAGGCCAAGGATCTACTGGACGGTTCCGCCACGGCCGCCGGTTACATCGGCAAGTCCTTCTACCCCGACCCGCTGTTCAAGGGCGCGATCGACGACTTCACCGTGTGGCACACCGCGCTCACCCCCGAGCAGGTGGCCGGCACGGTCGGGCACGTGCCCACCCTCCAGGAGCTCTCGCAGACGTCGTTCGAAGTCCGTACGACGACGGGGACCGCCCCGTCTCTCCCGGCCGCCGTCCGGTCCTCCTTCTCCGACGGGTACGACCGTGACACGCCGCTCGCCTGGGACGCCATCCCGTCCGAGAAGTACGCCCGGCCGGGGACCTTCACGGTTGCGGGAACGGCGTCCGGGCGCGCGGTGAAGGCAACCGTCACCGTCGTCCGCGAGGGACAGCTGGATGTCGACCTCGGCTCGGACACCGGCGCCTTCCACGGCGGCGCCTCCGGCACCCTCTACGGCGTGTACGGGCCGGACGTCCCCACCCACAACCTCATCGAGGGGATGGGCCTGCGTACGGTCTCCACGAAGGCGCAGGACGGCCCGCAGCATCCCGGCGCCGACGCGTTGGAGGTGGTCGGGCCGCTGGCCGACTCCACCGATGGTGACGTGTACATCTACATGACCGACATCCACCGCGGCTTCCCCTACGAGTGGCCGGGCAACACGCCCGAGGAGAAGCTCAAACTCTACGAGGAGAAGATCGCGAAGCAGGTCGACCAGGTCCTGCGGCTGCCGGCGAAGTACCAGGACAACATCGTCTTCGTGCCGTTCAACGAACCCGAGGGCAACATGTTCGGCACCGGCCAGTGGAGCTACGACAAGGTCAGCTGGCTCAACGACCCGCACGACTACTTCGCCGCCTGGGACGGGGTCTACAGGCTCATCAAGGGGAAGATGCCGAAGGCCCGCGTCGCCGGCCCCAACACCAGCGTTCTCTACGACCAGGTGAAGGGCTTCCTCACCCATACCCTGGCCGCCGGCACCCTCCCCGACGTCATCACCTGGCATGAGCTGAGCCACCCCGAGGCGGTGCGCGCCAATGTCGCCAAGTACCGGGCGTGGGAGAAGGAACTGTTCAAGGGCACCAGTCGTGAGGGCACCCGACTCCCCGTCAACATCAACGAGTACGCCTTCAACTACCACACCTCCGTACCGGGCGAGATGGTGCAGTGGGTCTCCGCGATCGAGGAGTCCAAGGTGGACGCCGACATCGCGTACTGGAACATCGACGGCAACCTCTCCGACTCCGCGGTGCAGTCGGGTCGCGGCAACGGCCAGTGGTGGCTGCTGCACTCGTACGCCTCGATGAGCGGACACACCGTGAAGGTGACACCACCGTTCCCCGGCGAGAACTACACCATGCAGGGCGTCGCCACACTCGACGAGGACAAGCGGCAGGCGCGGCTGCTCTTCGGCGGATCCGCCGGCAACGGCCACATCACCTTCGGCAATGTCCCGAAGACAGTCTTCGGGGACCGCGTGCACGCCTGGGTCCGGGAGATCGAGTGGAGCGGGCAGATCGGCGACTCCTCAGGGCCGAAGCTGCTCACGGAGACGAACCTGAAGGTCGGTGACGACGGCAGGGTCGTCGTCGACTTCGGCGACGGCGCGCTGCCGAAGCTGAAGGAGTCCTCGGCGTACGAGATCGTGCTCAGCCCGGCCGGCGAGGCCAAGGGCACACAGACTCCGCCCGTGCGCTGGCAGGCGTCGTACGAGGCGGAGGACGCCGCCCACACCGGGTCCGGCTACTCCAGGAACGGCCCGGAGGGGTCACCGCGCGACGTGTCGAAGTTCTACACCTCCGGTGGCTACGACGTGGGCGGCCTGCGCACGGGCTCCGACGTCACGCTCGGTTTCACCGTGGACGTGCCCGAGGACGGCACCTACGACCTGAGTGTCTTCGCCAACTCCCTCAACACCTTCGACAAGGTGAAGGAGCAGGGCCCCACCAACGTCTTCCTGCGCGTGGACGGCAAGGCGGACGGCGAGCAGGAGCTGTACCTGCCGCTCGGCTACAAGTGGGTGGTCTGGGACCACACCGACACCAAGATCCACCTCACCGAGGGCAAGCACACCCTCACGCTCGCCGCGAAGAGCCTCGACGGCAAGCGCGCCACCAAGGGCGACGCCATCGTCGACCGCCTCACCCTCTCCCTGCCCGCGCCTTCGGCCGCCACCCAGGTGTACGAGGGCGAACTGGCCTGGCTGGGCGGCGGGGCACGGCCCGTCTACGACCTGTCCGCACACGCCGGAACCCCCGCCACCGGCTCGGGCGCGGCCCGGCTCCCGCGAGGCGCGACGGCCACGTTCTGGGTCTACTCCCCCGCCGACCGGGAAGCGACCCTGGGCGTCGACACTCTCGGCGCCGCGAACGCCCGGCTCTCCGTCAACGGACATGACGTCGCGCACGTGACCCGGGGCCATGGAAGCGTGGCGGTCTCCCTCTCGGGCGGCATCAACAAGGTGACGCTCACCGGCGGTTCGTCCGCCACCCTCGTCGACCGCCTCACGGTCACGCCGACCGAGGGCACCCTCACGGCACGTACCTACGAGGCACAGGACGCGAGGCTCACGGGTTCCGCCACACTCACCCCGCTCTCCCTGGCCACCGGCGGCACGGCGATCACCGGCATCGGAGGCGATCCCGGCAACGGCAACACCGCGACCTTCACCGTCGACGCCGACCGAACCGGCCTCTACGCGCTCCGCATCCGCTACTCCAACCCCGAACAGTCCGAAGCCACCCACTACAACCCCGACCCGCTCGCCCGCCACGCCGACATCACCGTCAATGGCGGCGACATGCGGCGCGTCAGCTTCCCCCACACCTTCCACCAGAACAACTTCTGGGAGCTGACCGTCCCGGTCCACCTCACGAAGGGACGGAACACGATCACCTTCCGCTCCGAGGAACTGCCGAACTTCGACGGCACCACCTACGCCTCGGACACCTTCCCCGGCATCCTGCTCCGCTCCCGCTACGCACCGCTGATCGACCGGATCACCATCGCGCCCTACGCACGGGAGCTCCGATGAGGTGATCACCACCGGCGGGCCGGCGGAGCCGTGCAGGAAGTCACCGCCCCGCTCCGGCCGGCCCGCCGGGCTGGCCACCGAGGCCGTCCGCTTCACGGGCGAGTGGACCGCGCGGAGCCTGCGCAAGGAGCCGGCGGCCGGTCCGGTCGCCGGCCTGCGGGCCTTCCTCGCCCTGTGGCGCAGGATCGTCGTCGACAGCGACTTCCGGGCCGGCTGTCCCGTACTCGCCGTCTCCATCGAGGAACCCTCCAGCGACGAGACGCCGACCGCCCTCGCGGCCGCCACCGACGTCTTCACCAGATGGGAGAGCCTGCTCGCCGACTCGCTGCCGTGAGCCCGGCGCCGAGCATGATCAGGCGGCTCAGCTCGCGACACTCATCGTCGCGGCCGTCGAGGGGACCGTGGCCATGTGCCGCGCCAAGCGCAGCACCCAGCCCCTCGACCACACCGCGGAGCAGCTGCAGGCCCTCGTCCTCGCCACGGTCAAGGACTGAGTCGACCCGCGCAGAGTGCCGGGTCGGCATCCGCCGGCGGCCACCGACGCCCGTCATGTCCCGCTCGCGCTCGACGAAGTGCACCTGGAACCCGGTCCGGGCGGCGGCAGTGTCCACGTCACCGGCGGAGACCGCTGCCTCAGGGACGCCCGGGAACGGGATGCGTACTCGCCAGGGCTTCCACGGCTGCCGCGACCTCATGAGGGCTCGAGATCATGGTCAGGTGGCGGGCTCGGGGAATGAGGGTGGGCGGCGGTGCGCCGATGCGCCGGGCGGTCTCCTGCGGGGTCTGCCTGCTGAACACGTCGTCCTGCGCACCGAACACGACCGACTTGGGGATGCGGAGGGCGGCGAGACGGGCCACCTGGTCGGCAGGGAGGCCGGGCACCCCCTGGCCCAGCATGCTCCAGAGAGCGGCCTCGGCTCCCGGCACCTCCAGCGGCCGACGCCACTGATCCAGTCCGGTGGCATCGAGGGGCGGGCAGGCCGGTCCGCACTGGGCGTCGTACACGGAGCGGATCAGCCGGTCGGCACCGAGACCGATGCGCAGCAGGCTGGTGCGGTAGGGATCGATCAACACGTACTTGAGGGCGGACGGTGCACCGGCGCCGGTGTCCAGGGCGTCACCGTCGAGCAGCATCACACTCCCGATCCGACCTGGGGCCCGCAGCGCCGCCTCCGCGACGACTGCGGCTCCGCTGGAGTGGCCCACCAGCAGGGGACGCTCGCCCGGGCCGCCGAGGTGCATGGCGTCGAGGAAGCCCAGGAGCTGCTGCGTGAAGTGTCCGACGGTGTACGGGCCGCGGCGTTCGCTGTAGCCGTCTCCGGTCAGATCCAGCGCGTAGACCCGGTGATCCCGCGCGAGGAGCGGGGCGAGTCGTGACCAGGTGTCCACCTGCTCGAAGGCACCGTGGACGAGGACGACGGGTGAGCCGGTCGTGCCCCAAGTCTGGTAACGGGTGCGGACATCGGCCGCCTGAACGTATCGCAGCCCCTCAGGAGGCTCAGCACGCCGTGAGGTGCACGCGTTGTAGATGAAGGAGGCCGTGGTGACGACTGCCAGCAGAACGGCGCAGCTGAGCGCTGCGCGTCGCAGCCACCGCCTGGTCCTCGGGCGGCGCCGCTCGGGTAGGTGATGCGCGGCGTCGGCATCCGCCGACGGGGACTCGACTGGTCCGGCCTGGGGGTCGGCATCCACGTCGGTTTCCTTCCTGCCCTGGCCCGCAAGCCCGACGGCTGTCACGGTCACGGATGATGCGGAACGGCTGTCACGGTCACGGATGATGCGGACGCGGCGAGAAACGCGCACGCTTGTCGCCGCTGCCCACATGATCACCCCATGCGGGACCGGGAACATCCACCGAGAGGCGTCAGTACGCGTACTCCCGTGGGCGTAACTCCCCGCTCGGGCTGCGGCGCGTGCCTCAGACGGCGGCCGAGCGGCACCGACGGCGGCACGGGGGCGGTGACCACCTCCGCGACAGACCTGACCGGCACTGCGCAGCGGCGAGATGTTCCGCAAGCGCATGCTGGGCATGCGCGACATCCTCCTCGCCCCGGACGCCGCCCTGGTCGACCAGGTCCGCTGCGTCAGCGCCGTCTTCACGACGCACGCCGGCATGATCGCCCTTGACGATCTCCCGGGTACCGGCGAGGAGAAGCGCAAGGCGGTCCTGGAGGTCGCGACCACCCTGGTCACCGGGGCACACCTGGGCGGGCACACGTCCTGGAGATGCCCTGGCGGCCCTCTCAGGCCGAGCCCCCGCTGTGCATCACGTCCCGCAGCCGGGCGGACGTCGGCGCGGTGAGTTTCGTAACGCGCCCGATTCACCGGTCATCCGATCGATCCCACCGGACCGCCACACGCGCCATCCTCGCAGCATGACTGACACCCCCCGCCCCCATTCCACAGAACGCGAGCCCGGCCCCGAGCCGGCCGACACGCCGATCGGCGCGACCCGCAGGACGGTCATGGCCGCGCTGGGCGGTACGACCCTCGGAGCGGCCGCTCTGGGTCTCACGGCCGTGCAGGCGACGGCAGCCGCAGACCGGAACAGTGCGGCCCAGGCCCAGGCCCAGGCCCCGGCCGGGCCGGCCGCCGACTGTGTCCTCACGCCGGAGCAGACCGAGGGGCCCTACTACCTGGACCTGGAGACGGTCCGCAAGAACATCACCGAGGGCAAGCCCGGCGTGCCGCTCACCCTCCGCGTCAAAGTGATCGACACCACGACCTGCTCCCCGCTGCCCGGCACGGCGGTCGACATCTGGCACTGCGACGCTCTCGGCGTCTACTCCGGATACGTGGCAGGCGGCTCCACCCCGGACACGACCTTCCTGCGCGGGGTGCAACTGACCGACTCCACCGGAGTCGCGGAATTCACCACCATCTACCCCGGCTGGTACGTCGGCCGTGCGCTCCACATCCACGTCAAGACGCATGTCGGCGGCACCGTCACCGGCGGCAGGTACCAGGGAGGCCACGTCTCCCACACCGGCCAGCTCTACTTCCCGGAAACGTACAACAGCAGGGTCGCCACACTGACCCCCTACCGGAACAACACCGCCACCCGCACGCTCAACGCCAGGGACGGCATCTACCGCAACGGCGGATCCTCCACCTTGCTGACGCTCACGCAAACCGGCAGCGACCTCGGCAAGGGAGTGACCGGCACCGTTGTGCTCGGCATCGATCCTGACGCCGTGCCCTGACGCTCCCGCCGGAGCGGTAGCCGGTCCGCTGCGACGATGCCGGCTACCGCCGCTGCGGCGGCCCACCGCCCACGCCCGCCGCTCGGCGTCGCGTGCGGGGGCGGGAATGGGCGGCACGGAATCGGGGATGACCGGAGCATGACATGTGAGGCGTGCGGCGCACCACTGACCGGTCGACCGCTCGGCGGTCGACCGGCTCGCTACTGCTCCGGCGCATGCAGACAACGGGCGTTCAGGCAGCGCTCGGCCCGCCCGGATACCCGCGGGACGCAGACGGGCACGTCAGCGCCCACACGGAGCGCCGCCTCCCCGGCGGCCCAGGGCCGCGGTCTGCCACGGGCCCTCGACTCCTTCGTGGGCCGACGGGCGGAGCTGTCGCGGCTGCGCACCCTGCTGAGGACGTCACGGCTCCTGACCTTGACCGGTACCGGCGGCGTCGGCAAGACGCGGTTGGCTCTCGAGTTCGCCAAGGGCCTGCCCGGCCGCCACGGGCGGGTGGACCTGGTCGAACTCGACGCGCTGCACGACGGCGCCGCGCTCGCACAGTCCGTCGCCGCCGCGCTGGCCGTGGGGGAACGGGCGGGACGGTCCGGTGTCGACGTCCTGGTCCACGCGATCGGCGACGCCCGTCGGTTGTTGATCCTGGACAACTGCGAGCACCTGGCCGATCCGTGCGCCCGGCTGATCGCGACCTTGCTGAGTCACTGCCCCCGGCTGCGGATCCTGGCCACCAGTCGAGAGGCCCTGCGGGTGCCCGGGGAAACCGTGCTCCGGGTCGGTGAGCTGTCGCTGCCGCCGACCGATGCCGAAGACGACCCGGTGGTCCTGCTGCGGGCGGACGCCGTCCGGCTGTTCGTCGAACGGGCCTCCAGTTGCTCACCAGGATTCACGCTCCATCGCGGAAACGGCCGGACGGTTGCCGAGATCTGCCGCAGACTGGACGGCCTGACGCTCGCCGTCGAGTTGGCGGCACGCCGGGCCGGAACTCTTCCGCTGAGTGACATCCTGGCAGGACTGGACGACCAGATGTCCCAGCTGTCCCTCTTGACGGGCGGACACAGGACCGGGCCCGGGCGCCACAGCGAACTGGCCGCGGCGATCGACTGGAGCCACCGACTGCTCGATCCGGCCGAGCAGGCGGTCTTCCGGCGTCTTGCTGTCTTCGTCGGCGGGTTCGACACGGCTGCGGCGCGGGCGGTCTGCGCCGGTGACGGCATCGCTCCGTCGCAGATACTCGGCATCCTGTGTGCCCTCGAGGCCAAGTCCCTGATCGCACGTCACTCGGGAGGAGACGCGCAAACCGCACGATTCAGACAGCTGAGCGCCATCCGCGCCTACGCCCTGGAGCGCCTGCTCGCATCCGGCGAGCTGCACGTCACCAGGCACCGGGTCCTCGAGTGGCTCAACGGACTGGCAGACCGGGCCGGTGACGAGGTGTTCCCCGACCAGGCCGGCAGCCCGCTGGCCGTGGAGCGGGACAATCTCGCGGCGGCCTTGGCCGACATCACCGTCCGCGACGGTACCTCACGCCCACGACTGGAACTCGAACTGGCGCGTGTGCGCTACGAGCAGGAACAGCCGTCAGCCGCACGCGCGCTGCTGACGGGTCTGCTGCGGGAAACCGGCGGCCGAGCGCTGGGCGGGGCGGTGGCGGCGCTTGCCGCGCGCGTGGCCTGTCAGCGGGCCGACCTGGCACAGGCGCTGCGCCTCGGCGAGCAGGCGGTGGCCATGGAGCGCACGCGCAATCACCCCGCCGGACTCGCCAACGCCTTGGACGCGCGGGCCGCGGCGCGGCTGTGCCGAGGGGAATTCGCCGCGGCCGTCGCGGATCTGCGTGAGGGCCTTGATGTCGTCGCCACGCTGGGCAGACCCCAGGACACCGCCTGGTGCACCCATCACCTGGCGTGGGCGCTGCTCCAAGCGGGCGGGGCACTGGAGGCCGACAAGCTCATGTCCCGTTGTCTGCCCGTGCTCAGGGAGCACGCCCCCTGGACGCGGGTCGCGGCCGCTCTGCACACAGCGGGCGCCGTGCGGCTGGCTCTGGGGCATCTGGAAAGTGCCGAGGCGCTGTTCGCCGAAGTGCTGCGGATCGTCC
This sequence comes from Streptomyces sp. Y2F8-2, assembly GCF_014905555.1. Lineage (GTDB taxonomy): Bacteria > Actinomycetota > Actinomycetes > Streptomycetales > Streptomycetaceae > Streptomyces > Streptomyces cynarae. Next base: position 20,430 of record NZ_BNGS01000005.1, read on the forward strand.
CCGAAGCAGGTTTTCACGCGCTCTACCCGGTGGAGGGCCTGGCTCTCGTGGCCGCCGAATGCGGTGACATGCGGCGAGCCCTCCTGCTGTACGAGGCGAGCGCGCAGGCACGCCGCCGACTCGACACCGTGTCCGAGGCTCCGTGGCGACGCCAGGTGGAGGGAACGGTGGCTCGTGCCAGGACAGAGCTGCCGGCAGCTGCTCGGGAGGCAGCCGTCAGTGGCGGCCGCCGACTGCGCGGGGATCGGCTTGTCGCGTACGCGCTGCGGACAAGGAGCGAGGAGCGCCGAGCGACGACCGGCGCCGTAGCGGTCGTCGACGACCGGTCCAAGCTCACCGGGAGGGAGTTCATGGTGGCCGAGCTCGTCGCCGACGGGCTGACCAACCGGCAGATCGCGGAACGGCTCGGTCTTTCGACGCATACGGTTGCCACGCACCTGGACAAGGTGCGCGACAAGCTGGGCATGCGGTCGCGCACGCAGATCGCCCTGTGGGTGGCCGCGCGAACCAGGGCCGAGGACACGTCCGGATGACGCGTCACCACACTCAGCGGGCGTCGCGGCACAGGACCGGTTGAACAGCCGCCTCGCCGGTGTCCGAAAGATCCTTCTCGACCCCGCTCGTCGATCCGCCGCCGTCGGCCGATCTCCGCCGGGGGAACCGCATCGACCCCGAAACGTGACCACCAAGATACTCACAGGAATACCAACCAGTCGGTACGGTGCGTGACCTGGAGTGCTTCTCCCGTTCACCCTCACGGATCAGAGCCGCAGCGAAAGGCCAGGCGATGAGATACGCCGACGAGAACCAGTACCCGCCACCAGGACCGCCCGGATGGCAGCCGCCCCGCACCGAGTCCCAGTCGTACGGGCCCGACATCTCCCGAAACGACTGGTACGGGCGCGCCGCTTGGGACGAGCCGTATGCGCACCAGGCGCCTGCGCGCCACGCCGACCTCACCGCACTCCGGTCGGCATACCGCCTGCTCCGCCGGATCTCCACGCTGACCGCGCTCGGCTCCTTCGTGGTGTACGTCCTGCTGTCCTGCTGTGCGCCGGACCTGATGGGGTGCAAGATCGCCGGGGAGCTGAGTCTGGGAATGGCCCTGGGGGTCCTCCAACTCGTCGTCACCTTCGCGGCGGTCTTCTGGTACGGACGCAGCGCACAACGCTCGGTGGATCCGCTGGCCCGCGCCGTCAGGGAGCGGACGGTCCCCGCCGGCCGGAACGCGGGAGTGGCGAGATGAACCACTTCAGCTCCGGGACGCAGGCGTCCGTTCTCCTTCTCTTCACCGCCCTGGTCACCTTGACCTTGCTGATGTGCGTGATGGCGGGACCGGACCGCGACGACCTGGCGAACTTTTACACGGGCTACCTCTCGCTCACCCCGCTCAAGAACGGCTTGGCCATCGCGGGTGACTACATTTCCGCGGCCACGGTGCTGAGTACCACCGGCATCGTCGCGCTCGCCGGATACGACGGCTATGTCCTCGCGGTCAGCACGGCCTTGTCTCTGGTACTGCTGATGTTCCTGCTGGCCGAGCCCCTCCGCAACGCCGGCAGTTTCACCATGGGCGACGTCCTTGCCCGCAACATGCCCGGGCGGGCCGTGCGTGTCGCCGCCTGCCTGGTGACGCTTTCGGCGACCATGCCCTTCCTGGTCGTCCAGCTCTCCGGAGCCGGGTCACTGCTCACCTTCATCCTGAACATCCCGCACGTGGCGGGCGCCAGAACGGCGTGCATCGTCATCGTCGGCAGCCTGATGATCGTTTACGCGGCGATCGGCGGTATGAGAGGGACCGCGCTGATCCAGATGATCAAGATCGTGATCCTGATCGGTACCAGCGCCGTCGTCGCCGTCCTGATCCTCAACCGCTTCCACTGGAACCCGGACGAACTCCTCAGGGCCGCCCAGCAGGGCAGCGGTGCGGGCCCCGCCTTCCTCCAGCAGGGCCTTCAGCTGGGCACCTCGGCCGGTGAGCGGCTGGACTTCATCGGTCTTCAGATCACTGTGGTCCTCGGCGTGGCCTGCCTGCCCCACATCACGATGCGTCTGTACTCCGCGCAGGACGTGCCGGCCGTGCGGCGCTCCATGTCGTGGGCGGTCGGCACGGTCACCACGTTCTGCCTGATCGTGATCATCATGGGTACGGGCGCGGCGGCACTGGTGGGATCGCGGTACATCACCGCGGCCGACCCTCAGGGCAGGACGTCCGTGCTGATGCTGTCGCAGACGCTCGGCGGGGCACCCGGCTCCGCGGGCGCGACGATTCTGTACTCGGCCGTGGCGGGCATGGTCTTCATCACCCTGCTGTCGTCGGTGGCGGGGATGACCCTGGCCACGGCCTCCTCGCTCGCCCACGACCTGTTCGCCCATGCGGCGCGGAGGGGGCAGGCGGAGCCGCGTACGGAGATGACGGTGGCGGTATGGTCGAGCGTGGCCGTGGGAACCATTGCCATCGGGCTCGCCACCGTGGTCCAGAACTGGGACGTCGGCGTGCTCACCACCGCGGCGATCTGCGTAGGGGCGTCGGCGGTGGCGCCGGCGCTCACCTACTCCCTGTTCTGGCGAGGATTCACCCGCACCGGCCTGCTTGCCACCCTCTACGGCGGTGCGGCCTGCGCGCTGCTGCTGATGGTCTTCTCCAGGGCCGTTTCGGGCACGCCGTCCGCCGTCTTCCCGAACGCCGACTTCGACCTGTTCCCCATGCAGTCCAGCGGACTGGTCTCCGTCCCGTTCGGCTATCTGGCCGGCTGGCTGGGCAGCCGCCTGGACCACCGGCGCCGCGCCGCGGACAGCCGAGAGACCCGGTGGCTGTACGAGGAGAGCGAGGCGCGGCTGCTCGCCGCAGCCGACTAGCCACAGCGGCGGGGCGGGCTGCACGAGCGGTTCTGGTGCCGCCGTTGCAGTCCGCCCCGTCAGGTCAGGCTCGACGGGACGATCCCGTAACGGCGCATCTTGCGGTACATCGTGGCCCGGGAGATACCGGGGTCCTGTGCGGTGCGCTGCACGTTGGAGTTGTGCTCCATCAACCCGCGCAGGATGGCGTCGCGTTCGAGCGCCTCGATGGTGGTCAGGACCTTGTGCGAGGACACCCGGCATTCCGGCGGGAGGTCCTCCGCATGGATCATCGGGCCGGAAGGCCGCCGCGCCAGTGCGCGCATCACCGACTCGAGCTGCCGGACGCTCTCCGGCCAGGGGCATCGCTGCAGCATGGTCAGGGCCTCCGGGGAGAACCTGCTCTCACCGCCCGGCCGGTACTTGCGCAGGAAGAACCGCGCCAGGTACTCGATGTCCCCGTGGCGATGGCGCAGGGGCAGCACCTCCACCAGAACGCCGCAGAGCGGGTCGAGCTGGTCGTCGGTGCCGACCATCGACGGCTGGCCGGTCAGGACCAGTTGCCCGGTGGCGGTGCCGTCCAGGTGCGTCAACAGGTTCTTCAGGCGCTTGCGCAGCTGGTCGCCCAACAGGTGGACGTCACGCAGGACGAGCACGTTGGACGGCACGGCGAGCAGCTCTCCGATGTCGCGCGCTGACCTGCTGATGCAATGTAAGCCCAGTGAACCCGGTGGGGCAGCGGCGGTCCCGCCCACCGTGTGGCGCGGCGTGGCCCGGGTCCGGTCCGTAGACCGCTTCACCGCTGCTGCTCGCCATGTCCGCCGGCTCCCACAGGCACGTGGTGTGGTCCACGACGAGGCTCGGGTTTCGCCCTACGGTCGCCTCGGCGATGAACAAACAGGTCCCGTATCGCGCTCAGCGCCCGGCGGAAGGCGCGGAGCCCGTCGCCCGCCATGGCACCGCCGCCCGGGAGGTGGCCGAAGCCGTCCGCTTCCTGCTCCCCGGCCGCGCCTCCTACATCACCGGGCAGAGCCTGATGGTGGACGGAGGGTTGAGCACCGTCTGAGCATGCCACGTCTGTCGGTTCCGCGAGGCTGGGGCGGTCCCCAGGGGTCAGGGCATCGACCGGGGACCGCCCCCGCCGTCTCACTTCGTCAGTGGGCCGAACTCCTTGCGGGTGTCCACCGGCTCGCCGAACAGCTGCCACCGCTCGCCCTTGAACCGCATCAGCTGCATGGTCTCGAGCGGGAAGGCGTCGCCGCGGCCCGTGGACATGGTGACCCCGGGCAGCAGCAGGCCCACCTTCACGTCCTTCAGATGGCGCACCGCGTCCCGCAGCCCTTCCCTGGTCGGGCACTTCATCGCGTCCAGGGCCTTGTGCAGGCCGGCGGCGACGGCCCAGCCGTAGGCGTTGAACTGGTTGGCCGGGTCGGCGTCCGGGGCGTACTTGTGCAGGGCGTTCCGGTAGGTCGTCACGTCGGGGTCGTTCGCCCACTGCGGGTCGGCGGGGTCCTTGAAGTAGGTCGCCGAGACCACGCCCTGCACGTTCTTGAACCCGACGGGCTTGAGCACGGCGGCGGACGAGGCCACGTTGTTCACGATGTGCAGCGGGTTCCACTTGGTGTTCCTGGCGTCGGCGGCGAGGGCCTGGCTGCCGAACTTGGGGGTGGTGACGTCCAGCAGCACGTCCGCCTTGGAGCGGGCGAGGCTTGCCATCTGTGCCGACACGGACGGGTCGGTGACCTCGTAGCTCTCCTCGGCGACCACCTTGACGCCGCTGCCGGCAACGGCCTTCTTGAACCCGCCGAGCAGGTCCTTGCCGAAGTCGTCGTTCTGGTAGAGGACCGCCACCTTGGCCTTGGGCCGCTCGTCCTTGAGGTACTTGGCGTAGACCCGGGCCTCGGCCACGTAGTTGGGCTGCCACCCGATGGTCCAGGGATGCTTGTCGTCCGTGCCCCATACGGAGGCGCCCGTGGCGACGAAGGGCTGCGGCACCTTCTGCTTGTTGAGGTAGTCCCACACGGCCGCCGTGGAAGGAGTGCCCAGGGTCTGGAACACGGCGAAGACCTTCTCCTGCTCGACGAGTCTGCGGGCCTCCTCGACCGCCTTGGGCGGCTGGTAGCCGTCGTCGCGGACGATGAACTGCACCTTGCGGCCGTCCATGCCGCCCTTGTCGTTGACGTACTCGAAGTAGGCGGCGACGCCCTTGCTGATCGTCCCGTACGCGGAGGCGGGTCCCGACAGCGGGTAGATCCCGCCCAGCTTGATGGTCTTGTCGGTGATGCCGGTGGTCTGCTGGCCCTTGCAGGCACCGCCGGCGGCGGTGTCCTGGTCCTCCTGCCCTCGCCGGCTGCTGCAGGCGGTCATGGTGAGCAGGACGGCGGCAGCGGCTGCGGCCGCCCGCAGTGCGGTGGTCTTGCGCATGTGGCTCATTCCTTTTCCGTGCGGGGCGGTGCGCCCACGGGTTCGGCGTCGACAACTGCGGGGTCCCCAGGGGTGGGGGGCGTCGGGGGTCCGGTTGCGCTCCGGGGCTCCGGCTCCGCGTCGGGGGCGCACTCGGCCTCCGGGGTCCGCTCGAGGGTGGCTGTGGTGCGGGTCGGGCGACGGGCGGCAGCGTTCCGAACACGGCTCGGCAGACCGGCCAGCCCGGTCGGGGCCACGAACATCACCGTGATGATCAGCAGACCGAACACCACTCCCGGTGCCGCCTCGCTGAGATCCTGCGAAACGCTCGGCACGTACATCACGAACGCCGCGCCCAGCAGGGGCCCGTACAGCGAGGCGAGCCCCCCGACCACCAGGCCGGCCAGCAGAGAGACGGACAGAACGAAGCTGAAGGAGTCGGGCGAGACGAAGCCGATCACCCAGGTGTACAAACACCCGGCCACACCCGCGAACATCGCGCTCCACGCGAAGGCGAGGGCCTTGTGCAGCGACAGCCGCACGCCCATCACCTCGGCGGCGCTCTCGTTGTCCCGCACCGCGCGCAGTGCCCGGCCGACCCGGGACCGCAGCAGGTTGCGGACGAGCAGCAGGGCCACCGCGGTGACGGCGAGGACGACGAAGTACATCCACTGGTCCTCGGCCAGCCCGCTCCACGCGGGTGGTTGCAGCTTGTCCACGGTCAGGCCCATGGAGCCGCCGGTGACCGCTTCCAGCCGCTTGAGCAAGGGCGGCAGGAACACCGCGAACGAGAGGGTGACGAGGGCCAGGTACAACCCGCGCAGCCGCAGGGCGGGCACTCCGAACCCGAGGCCCAGCAGGAAGCATCCGGCGGCCGCGACCGGCAGTGTGGCCAGGTGTCCGGTGTCGTACCGGTCGAGCATGACCGCCGCCGTGTAGGCCCCCGCCGCGAAGAACGCGCCGTGTCCGAGCGAGATCTGCCCGCCGAAGCCGACCAGCAGGTTCAGGCCGGCCAGCGCCACGGCGTACAGGAGCACCATGGTCAGCTGGAAGACCTGGAAGGGGGCGAAGTAGAAGGGTGCGCCGACGGCGGCCGCCGCCGCGAGCAGCAGGGTGAGCGCGGCCCGCAGCCGCCGGGCCCGGTCGGTGCCGAGTGCCGCTGTGATCGTGCTCATGCGCGCTCCACCGCCGCCCGTCCGAACAGCCCCTGGGGCCGCACCAGCAGCACCACCAGAATGATCACGAGGGGTACGCCCACCTTCAGATCGGCACCGATCACGTCCACGTACGCCCCGGTCAGTGTCTCGGCGACGCCCACGAACAGGCCGCCGACGACCGCACCGAGCGGGCTGTCGAAGCCCCCGAGGGTGGCCGCGGCGAACGCGTAGACCAGCACCCCGCCCATCATGTTGGGCTCCAGGAACAGCACCGGGGCGACGAGCACGCCCGACACCGCGCCGACCGTCGCGGCCAGCCCCCAGCCGAGCATCAGTACCCGGCCCACGCGGATGCCCGACAGCCGGGCGGAGGAGGGGTTGCAGGCGACCGCCCGCATCACCAGGCCGATGGAGGTGTGCTGGAAGAGCAGATACAGCAGGCCCATCACGACGGCCACCACACCGAGGATCCCGAGCGTCGACCAGTCCACCCGCACCCCGGCCAGGTCGGTCCCGCCGTCGGGGAACGGCTGGGGGAAGTCCTTGACGGTGAACGACCAGATCAGGCCGGCCAGTGCGTTGACGAAGATGAACAGGCCGACCGTGACGATGACGACCGTCAGCTCGGGCGCGCCCTGCACGGGGCGGATGACGATCCGCTCGACCAGCATGCCGCCGGCGAAGGACACCGCGAGGGTGACAGGCAGTGCCAGCCAGAACGGCATCCCGGACGCCACCAGCTGCCAGGCGACGTACGTCGAGAGCATGGCCAGCTCGCCCTGCGCGAAGTTGACGATCCCTGTGAATCGGTGGATCAGCACCAGGGCGAGCGCCAGGCCGGCGTACACCGCGCCGGAGCCCAGTCCTTCCACCACTTGCTGGAGAAGATCGGTCACGGCACTCACCCGGCCTTGCGAGAGAGGACGGAGACGCCCAGGTACACCTCGGCGACCTGGCCGTCCTCGCGGATCCGTGCGGCCGGTCCGGACAGCACCAGACGGCCGGCCTCCAGTACGTGCGCCCGGTGGGCGATGTCCAGCGCCAGCTGGGCGTTCTGCTCGACGACGACCACGGTGGTGCGTTCCTCCTCGTTCACGGCACGGACGATCTCGAACAGCTCACGGGTGACCAGCGGCGCGAGCCCGAGGGACGGCTCGTCCAGGAGCAGCAGCGCGGGCCGCAGCATCAGGGCCCTGCCGATGGCGAGCATCTGCTGCTCCCCACCGCTGAGGCTGCCGGCGGCCTGCCGCGACCGCTCGCGCAGCCTGGGGAAGTGGCCGTAGATCCGTTCCAGGTCGGCCGCCACGGCCGCACGCTCGCCGCGGCCCCGCCGCCGAGGGCGAGTGCGCAGGTGGGCGCCGATGCGCAGGTTCTCCTCGACGGTCAGGTCGTTGAAGGTGCCCCGGCCCTCGGGGACGTGCGCCACGCCGAGCCTGGCGGCCTGCTCGGGCGAGCGGCCCAGCAGCTCGGTGCCGTTCAGGGTGACCGAGCCGCGGCCGCGGACCATGCCGCTCAGCGCCCGCAGCGTCGTGGTCTTGCCCGCGCCGTTCGGTCCGAGGATCGCGCACACCTCGCCACGGGCGACGGAGAAGTCGAGGCCCTGCAGCACGCGGGCCTGGCCGTATCCGGCGTGCAGGCCGGCAACTTTCAGGAAGTCCGGCTCCGCACTCGCCGGGGCCTCGGTGCGGTCGGTGGTGGGCTCGTTCATGCCGCCGCCCCCAGGTACGCCTCGATGACCGCAGGGTCGCGCTGGATCTCCTCCGGCGCGCCCTCGGCGATCTTGCGGCCGAAGTCGAGACAGACCACCTTGTCGCACAGGCCCATCACGAACCCCATGTGGTGTTCGACCACCACGAGGGTGAGGTCGAAGTCCTGGTGCACCGACCGGACCAGATCCGCGAATTCGCCGACCTCGCCGTGGCTGAGCCCGTTGACGGGTTCGTCGAGCAGCAGCAGCCGCGGCCGTACCGCGAGCGCCCGGGCGAGTTCGACGCGCTTGAGCGTGCCGAACGGCAGGCCGGAGGCGGGGTGGTCGGCGACGCCCGCCAGGCCGAGCCGCCGTAGCAAGTCGTCCGCCTGGTCACGTAGTTCCCTCTCCTCCCGCCGGACGCGGGGCAGCCGGAGCGCCGCGGCGAGGTGTCCGGTGCGGCCCCGGTTGTGGGCGCCGACCATGACGTTCTCCCGGACCGTGAGCCGCGGGAACAGGCCCAGGTTCTGGAAGGTGCGGGCGATGCCGCGCTCGGCCACTGCGTGCGGAGGGAGGGCCAGCAGGTCCTCGTCCTCGAACCGCACCTCTCCCCTGTCGGGAGTGCAGCGCCTGGTGAGGCAGTTGAACAAGGTGGTCTTGCCGGCTCCGTTCGGCCCGATGAGTCCCACGGCGGTGCCCGGCCCGACGGTGAAAGCGACACCGTCCAGTGCCGTGATCCCGCCGAATCGCACGGTGATACCGTCGACCGTGAGCATGAGTGACGCCCCTTCCGACGTGCTGGGGGGTGGGCGAGCGTCACAGTAGGTGGGGGCGTTCCAGCCGCACATTGGGTGTGAGCACCCAACTTGCCGGTCACCGAACTGTGCGCCGCGCACAGGTGCCGGGAGATGTCTCGGGCCGAGCCTGTTGACGGAGCACGAGACGGACGGCGACGATCGGCCTCATGCCTCGCGGTCCTGCCCTGGGCGCCCCCGAACTCTCCGAACCCCTCCTGCGGGAGCGGCGACGGATCCTGCATGCCGTCCACGACCGGGTCGAGGAGGTGGCGGAGACCGCCGTCGAGGTGATGCGCGCGGAGATCCCGTCGTACGCGCTGCAGGACGAACGGTTCTTCGATGACGTACGGGAGCAGGTGCTCGAGCACTACCGGATGCAGCTGGCGGCCTTGGCCGGCGACCGCGACATCGCTGCCGAAGACCTGGTCTTCAGCCGGGCGGCAGCCATGCGCCGAGCCCGCGCCGGATTCGCCCTTCAAGACTGGATCAGTGCCTTCCGGGTCGGCCGGCAGGTGATGTGGGACGCGATGCTGGACTGCGCGGGCACGTCCGTCGAGGCCCAGCAGGCCGCACTGTCCCTCGTCACCCCGCTGATGCGGTACGTCGACTACGCCAGCACCCATGCCGCGCAGGCCTACGTCGAGTACCAGCAGCACGTGGTGGCGGACGCGGACCGGGAGCGGCGGGACCTCCTCGACCAGCTCCTGGCAGGCGTGGCACCGACGCGCGGTCCGCTGTTCGCCGCGGCGCAGGCGTACGGCATCGGACCCCGCTCGCCGATGATGGCGGTCGTGGCGGTCTGCGTCGGTGACACGCGCTCGGGTGACCACGCCTCGGCCGAGCACGGGTATGCCACCAGCGCGTCGATCAGCGTCGCCGGTCCCTGGGCCGGCCGGACGCTGGTCGTCGTGCGCCACGGCGAGGTGGTCGCCGTGCCCGTGCTCCGGGCGGGCATGGACGCAGACGACATCTGCGCCCACTTCGAGGCCGTGCAGGAGCGGCTCGCGGGGAAGGGCACCCTGCTCTGCATGGGCATCAGCACGGTCGCCCGGGGCGCGTCCGAACTGCCGCGCGCGTACGCGGAGGCGCGGGCGGCTCTCGACCTGGTGCCGAGCGGGGGCGGGGTGGCGGCGCTGCCGCGGCTGTCCCCTTTCGACTACCTGGCGCTGCGTGCCGACGACCTCGCCCGCCAGCTGGTCGATCCCCGGGTGCGTGTGTTGCTGGAGGAGGACCGCAGACGTGGCGACACACTTGCGGCCACCATACGGGCCTTCGCGGAGGCGGACCTCAATCTGCGGCTGGCCGCCGACCGGCTGCGGGTGCACCACAATACGGCGCACTACCGGTTGCGCCGGATCGAGGAACGCACCGGCCGCAATCCGCGCCGGATCGCCGACCTCCTGGAACTACTGGTCGCCCTCGCCATCCGCGACGGCGCCGGGGAAGGTGAGCATTGCCAGTGAGCGGCATCGTGGAGTCCGCCGGGACCGAGGCGGCACGTCATCTGCAGGGCGGGCAGGGGGGCACGGGCCTGCCGGAGGGGCACGCCGGGCAGGACGGAACGGTCCGGCGTGCCCTGCTGGACGCCGCGCTGGAGGTGTTCACCGAGCGCGGCTACACCGACGCCGGTCTCACCGAGATCGCGGCGCGCTCCGGTATCCCGGTGGGCAGCCTCTTCCAGCACTACGGCGGCAAGCGAGGGCTTTACCTCGCCCTCTGGGAGGAGTTCCGCGAGGAGCAGGAGCGCCGGACCGCGGCCACGCTGGCCTCCGAGCGCAGCCGTGGTGTGGACGACCCCATCGTCCTCTTCGTGGCAGGGGCCAGGGCGTACCTGGAGGGTGCCTGGGACAACCGGAGGCTCGGCAGACTCCTCGCGGACGACGACGGCCCGGCGGGCTTCGACGCGCTGCGCCGCCAGTGGGACCGCGCCTGGGTACGGCGCAACGCCCGGCTGCTGAAGGTGGACGAGCGGCGACGCGCCGGCCGGGTGCGGGTGAGCGTGCTGACCACCGTCATCGGAGGGGCGGCGCGCGAGCTGGGCGACTGCGGGGATGAGACGGAGGCCCGGGAGATCGTGGACGAGGTGTGCGGCATCCTGATCCACCTGTCGGCTCCGCCCGGCTGAAGCGCCCGGTGCGTCACTCGGCAGGGCGCCTCACCTTCTGGGCGCCCCTGACCCCGCACGCGTCGGCCTGGTGACGGGGACGGTCACGTGCGCCGGGCCCACAGGCCGCTGTGGGGAAGCGATGTGCGTGCCGAAGAAGTCCCGGCCCACGGCGAGTGGCGCAGGACCCGCCCATGCCGGGTCGGCGGCGACGTCGCCCGACTCCGTCACGGAAGGGCCTGTTGCCGGTGCCGGGAGCATGGCAGTTGCACGCTTCGGCCCGGTCCGACAGCGCGCACGCGCATCCGCCCCGTCAGGTTCAACAGTTGTTGCCCACGTCGCCGCGCAGAGAAAGCCGCCCGCCACCAGGGGTCGGAAACGCCCCTGCGCCGGGCGCGACGGCCAGGCAGATCAGTGATGACCGGGGAACCGCAGGGCGTTTGCCCAGAGCCGGGTGACCGTGGACACGAGCTCCTCGAAGTCCACTGGCGTACCGTCTTCCGGCCCTTCGCAGAGCACGAAGGCGTTGTAGGCCATGACGCTGACCATGCCCGACAAGGCACGGGAGGCCATCATCGGATCGACCTCACGGTCGGCGACACCCCGCGCCTGCAGCTCGGCGATGCCGCGGGCGTTGCGACGGATGAAGGCGTCGGCGCGCCGGCTCCGGAACTCACGGAACTCCGGCTCCACTTGTGCGACCTGCTCGAGCAGTGCCATCAGTTTGGCATTCCGTTTGTATGCCTCGAGATACGCCCGATTGCTCGCCTCGAGCACCGCATAGGGATCGTCGGTGCCCTGCACCCGGCCCATGCCGGGGTGCAGCATGTCCTCCTGCGCCTCCAGGAGGACGGCGGCGAGGACCTCTTCCTTGTTGGCGAAGTACGTGTAGAAGGATCCCGCCGCGCACTGAGCCTCTTTGGTGATGTCGGTCAGGCGGGTGTCGAGGTAGCCGTCCCGTTCGAACACCTTCCGCGCGGCCTTCACCAAAGCGGCCCGGGTCCTCGCTCCGCGCTGCGTCGTCGGCGGCTCGCGAAGGTGCGAGAGGGGCGCCACGGGCGGTGCCTTCTCGCTGTCGATCTCCTCGGGGGCAGGGGTGTCCATCCAGGAAACCTTACTTGAGTCCGACGCCATGGTCAGGAAGCGGCCGGCCAAGCAGCAGGCGGCGGCGCGGGGTTCCGCTTCGCCGATCGGCCGACTCGGCCCGGCCTCGGCATCGGTTCCTCGGAGGTCGTGGCCATGGGTGCGCCGACCGGTCAGGCGGTGATGCCGAAGCGTTCGGCGAGCTGGCGGCGGGTGTCGGCGGCGCAGGTGTGCAGCACGCCTGCGATTCCGATCCGCGCCGCTCCGTCGAGGTTCTGCTGCAGATCGTCGATCATGACTGCGTCCTCGGGGTCGATGCCGAGGCGTTCACATGCGATCGTGTAGATGCGTCGGGAAGGCTTGCGGATCCCGACCTCGGCGGAGATGACGACCACATCGGCGACAGCGGCGAGGTCGACGCCGTCGTAGGTTCCGGTTCCGAAGGAATTCGACACCAGGGCAACGGGACGACCCGCGGCTCGAAGATCACCGAGCAGCGCGAGCATGTCCTGGTCGATCGACACTCCCGCTTGCATCCGGGCCGTGAGCCCCTCGGCCGGTACGTCGACACCGTGGACGCGGAGCCGTTCGGCGAATCCTCGCTCGAAGGCTTCGGCGTCGATACGGCCGCACTCGTGGTCGGCCAGGAGGGCGCGTGACGGCTCGTCCCGGCCCAGGAGGTCCAGCGGCAGGCGCGGGTCGCCGCCGAGCGAGGCGCCGAACTCGGTGAAGGCCCGCAACACACTGGAGGTGATGACTCCGCCGAAGTCCACCAGGACTGCGGTGCGGGCCTTTTCCACCACGTTGGACACGGTAGTGACGCCTCTCTCTCGATCGGCCTGCCGCCCTCCCCTGTGGCGACAGCCATGTTTCGTCGGCTGCGGGGACAGGAACCTCAGGCGACCTCGAACAGACCGGCTGCGCCCATTCCGCCGCCGACGCACATCGAAATGACCACGTACCGGACCCCTCGCCGCTTGCCCTCGATGAGGGCATGGCCCACCAGGCGGGCACCGGTCATTCCGTACGGATGGCCGATCGAGATCGCGCCGCCATTGACGTTGAACCGCTCCGGGTCGATGTGCAGCTCGTCACGGCAGTACAGCGCCTGGGAGGCGAACGCCTCGTTGAGTTCCCACAGGCCGATGTCGTCGATGGTGAGATTGTGCTGCTTCAGCAGTTTCGGAATGGCGAACACCGGGCCGATGCCCATCTCGTCCGGCCCGCAACCGGCGACGGCCATACCCCGGTAGACGCCCAGCGGCTCGAGTCCGCGGCGCTCGGCCTCCCTCGACTCCATCAACACCGACGCCGAAGCCCCGTCCGACAGTTGCGAGGAGTTGCCCGCCGTCACGCTGGAATGCGCACTCACCTGACCGTCGGGCAGCACCGGCGCCAGCCCGGCCAGGCCTTCGAGCGTCGTCGAGGGGCGGTTGCCCTCGTCCCGGGTCAGGACGACCTCCTCGTCCCGCACCTCCCCGGACTGCTTGTCGAGCACCTTCTTGACGCTCTTGAGCGCGACGATCTCCCGATCGAACCGGCCGGCCTCCTGCGCCGCCGCGGTGCGCTGCTGTGACATCAGCGCGAACTCGTCCTGCCGTTCCCGGCTCACGCCGTAGCGTTCGGCGACGATCTCCGCCGTCTGCAACATCGGCATGTAGATACTCGGCCTGTGCTCGACGAGCCAGGGATCCGCCGCGCGGTGGGTGTTCATGTGGTCGTTCTGCACCAGGGAGATCGACTCGACCCCGCCGCCGACGGCGACCTGCATCCCGTCCGCGACGATCTGCTTCGCGGCCGTCGCGATGGCCATGAGGCCGGAGGAGCACTGCCGGTCGATCGTCATCCCCGACACGGTGTCCGGGAGTCCGGCCCGGAGTACGGCCTGACGCGCGACGTTGAAACCGGCGGAGCCCTGCTGTGCGGCGCAGCCGAAGACGACGTCCTCGACCTCACCTCCCTCGAGTCCGGCGCGTCGCACCGCGTGAGAAAGGGCATGGGCGGCGAGTTCCTGCGCCTGGGTGTCGTTGAACGCGCCGCGGTAGGCCTTTCCGATCGGCGTCCGTGCCGTCGAAACGATGACTGCTTCTCTCATGTCGCCTCACTGCTTGCTGTTGGTCCGGTTCTGCCGGGAGCTTCGGGGCCGGAAATCCGAGCTCCGTGACCGGGCTCGATGCCGGTGGGTGGGGCCGATCGCCAACTGGGGCGTGGTGAGCAGTCGTTGACCGTCTCCTGCGTTGGCCGATGACCTCAGCCATGGCCGCAGGGTGACTGGAGCCGGCCTCCCGAACCCGTTATAGTTGAAATCGACGTCAGGTTCAACCAAGCTCTCCGGTGCCCTCGGTGTTGACACCCGCCACTGGAGCCGAGACCTACCGACCAGTCGGTATGAAGGGTGGATCGTGACCGAGCTGAGGATCTCCACCGGTGCGGGCGTCTTCGACGCGATCGTGGCGGGTCCGCCCGAGGGCCGTCCGGTGCTGCTGCTGCACGGCTTCCCGCAGACGGGGCTGGTGTGGCAACGGCAGATCACGGCGTTGGCCGCGCACGGCCATCGGGTGGTGGCGCCGGACCAACGGGGGTACTCCCCCGGCGCCCGCCCCCAGCGGCCCGAGGACTATCGCATCAGCCTTCTCGTCGACGACGTGATCGCGATCACCGAGGAGCTGGGCTGGGCGGTGTTCGACCTGGTCGGCCACGACTGGGGAGGCGCGGTGGCCTGGTGGACCGCACATGCCCACCCCGGCCGGGTACGCACCCTGACGGTTGTCTCGACCCCGCACCCCGGTGCCCTGGCCACCGCCCTGCGCACAGACAAGGACCAGCGGCAACGCTCGCACTACATGATCGACTGGCGTGAAACACCCGCGACCGAGGAGCGCATGCTCGCCCACGACGCCCAAGAGCTTCGCGCCCTCTACGCCGGAAAGGTCCCGCAGGACAGTGCTGAGGCCTACGTACAGCACCTGTCCCAGCCCGGCGCTCTCACCGCGGCGCTGAACTGGTACCGGGCCGGCCGCCCAGACGACGCGATCGGCGTCATCGACGTGCCCACGCTGTACGTCTGGAGCACGGAGGACCGCGCGTTCGGCCCGGCGGCCGCACAGGAGACCGGACGATGGGTCAACGGGCCGTACCGCTTCGAGACCCTGCAGGGCGTCAGCCACTGGATCCCCGAGGAGGCCCCCGACACGCTGAACCGCCTGCTGCTCGACCATCTGCGAGCGCACGGCGCGTCCTGAGCCGCAGCGCACACCCCGATCGCCCACCCTTCTGAAGAGGTGTCCCCGTTGAAGACAGCGCGCGCGGCCTGGCGCCGCCTCGAACCCGTACACGGCATGATCTACTTCGTCCCCGAGGGAAGGCGACGGTACGCGGACCTCGGACTCAGCGGTCGAGCCGGGTACTTCGCCTCCCGGAGCGCCGCCTTCGGCCGGGCGTCCGCCGAGCTGGTCATCTCGACCTTCTACAACTTCAACCCCGATTTCGTGCGGCGGGCGCTCCACGGAGCCTGGGACGCAGCCACGCCGCAGCAGGTGCTGGACGCGCGGTACGCCGCAGCGGAGGAGGCCCTGCGGAGGGCGGGGATCCACGAGCTGCCCGCCCTGGACGAGGTCCTGGCGCTGACCCGCCGGGCCGCCGAGGCCGCCTGCGAACACCCGCAGGGCCGCCCGCTGTTCGCCGCGCATGCCGCACTGCCGTGGCCGGAGGAGCCGGTACTGCAGCTGTGGCACGCCCAGACGCTGCTCCGGGAGTTCCGCGGAGACGGCCATGTCGCGTGCCTGCTGAGCGAGGGCGTCGGGGGCCTGGAGGCCCTGATTCTGCACGCCGCCAGCGGTGAGATTCCGGCCGACGTCCTCAAGTCGACTCGCGCATGGCCCGAGGAGGAGTGGGCCGACGCAGCGGAGCGCCTGCGTGGGAGAGGTCTCCTCGATGGCAGCTCCCTCAGCGACGACGGCGTACTCCTGCGTCGGCACATCGAGGACCGCACCGACCGTCTGGCCCTTCTCGCCTACGCCGCCCTGGGTGACGCCGGCTGTGAACGTCTCGCCGAACTCGCAGACTCCTTCGGCCGCACCGTGGTCGAAGCCGGCCTTCTCACATTCGGCTGACCAGGCCTCTTTCTTCCTCCACCTCGTGCGCGATCCGGTGGAACTGGGGCCATGTCCTGCGAGAAGAGCGGGCGGCCGGTCCGGGCACCCGGGCCCGTGCCGTGTGTCTCGCCTGTTTACTGACCGCTGTGTGGCTGGTCCCACCAGTATCTCCGTGCGGGCGCCCTGCGGCGCCTCTCCTCCGCCCCGCTCCGCCGGACCGCCGCGGTGGAAGCGTTCGACCATCGCTCGGGACCGCAGGGCCGTGCTCCGCCGGGAGAGCACGCAGTCGGCGCGTGCGTCGCGGATCACGGGGACATGACCGTACATGCCCGGGCGCAGTAGGCCGCCTGTGGTGAGGAGGAGCAGCAAGGCGTTCCAGTGGATCTGGCGAGCCGTCACAGCTCTTCGGAACCCTTCCGAGTGATCGTCTCACGGGTGTACGAGGTGGCCCGGAACCTGCTCCAGGTCCGGGCGGCAGCGCTGCGTCGGGAAACGGCCGGCCAACGACGCCGAACTGCCGGTGCTGCGCCACGGAACACGGGGTGCGGGCAGGCGGCCGGCACCACGGCACGTCGTCGCGGAGGCGAAAGGGGTCCCGACTGTCTCTTACCCGCAGAAGGTGGGCCCACGACTGGGATTTCATCAACTCGTGGTGTAGATAGGTCAGTTGTTGCGACTCCTGGACCGCAACAGGCGGTGATCGCGGCGATGTGAGTCCCTCTTCACGCGATCGCCGACCCCCCTCATGCACAGCGAAAGGCACATGTATGGCGAACAACCGCAGGATGCGCTACGGCGGACGGATACTGGCGCTCTCAGCGGCTGCCCTCGGCATGGTCGCGGCGATAGCCGTTCCGGCATCGGCCGACGACCAGCCTACCCGGGCACAGCTCATCGCCGACTGCGACTCGGGGCAAGGGAAGTGCACCTTCAACGACCCGCAGTTGGGCCGGGCGTATCTCGGAGACTTCCACCGGGTCTCCGACTCGCTCTACAACTGCAGCACCTCGCCTGCCACCCAGTCGATGACCTGGTCCGACACGGTCGGTTCCACGGACTCGGCGGGAGTATCCGTGACCGCCGGCGGCAAGATAGCGGGAATCATCGACCTCAGCGTGACAGCGACTTACAGCCACACCTGGTCGAGCACCCACTCGGAGACCAGCTCCGTCAACATGACGGTGAAGCCAGGTGAAGTCGGCTGGATCTCCCGTGCGCAGGTGATGCAGACCGTCTCCGGCACTTGGCAGACCCATTACGACGACCGGAAGTGGAGCCACTACTTCTGGTTCGTCCCCGACGTCATCACCGGGCCCGCCCCGAACGGGACGGACGGCCAGAGCAACGCGGTGGTCGTCAAGTCCAGGAAAATGACCGCTGAGGAGAAGCGGTCCTGCTCCAGCCGCTCCAGTAAGGCCAAGACGTTCGTCGTCCAAGGCTGATCCAGCGATCGCGCGCCTCCTGCCTCGCGGTCCGTACCCCGCGAGGCAGCCAGGGCAGCTCAGCAGGGCCGTCAGGACGAGGAGCCGCGGTCCCACGACGGGTCCCACGACGGGGTTCGCAGGACGGCAGAGGGCCGCGTGCCGGACGGGTGCCCCGCGGTGGCCACCTCGCTCGAGGCCAGCCCATCACCACCCGGCCACGACCCGCCTCGGCAGCACCCATGTGCCCAGTTCCACGGCGTGCCAGAGTTGTACCGCCGGCAGACGAAGAACCTGCTGGGTGCTCCATTCGACTGGCGGAGCATGACCGCTCGCCACACGACAGGCGACGACCGATCTGCGGTCGGCGCAATTCGGATGGCGCCCTTCGCGATCTTGTGGAGGCCATCGTCCAAGGCCCTGACAGCGCCTTCATGTTGGTCGCACGCACTCCCACGCCCAGAACTATGGTGTCCCAGCACATACGCCTCTGACCTGCCCGTTCCTACGGTGTGGCGACACACGAACGTCCCCACCGCACACGAGGAAGTGGCGCACATGGCCTCCGCAGCATCCGCTCCACCCACGCCCGCCAAGCTCCCCAGGATCGTCGCCGCCAGCCTCATCGGCACCACCATCGAGTGGTACGACTTCTT
Organism: Streptomyces sp. Y2F8-2; assembly: GCF_014905555.1. Taxonomy (GTDB): domain Bacteria; phylum Actinomycetota; class Actinomycetes; order Streptomycetales; family Streptomycetaceae; genus Streptomyces; species Streptomyces cynarae. The sequence continues at coordinate 38,670 of NZ_BNGS01000005.1, forward strand.
CCTCTACGGGTCCGCCGCCGCGCTCGTCTTCAACAAGCTCTTCTTCCCCGACTCCGACCCTCTGGTCGGCACGCTCCTGTCGTTCCTGACCTACGCGGTCGGGTTCGCCGCCCGTCCGCTCGGGGCCCTGGTGTTCGGGCACTACGGCGACCGGCTCGGGCGCAAGAAGCTGCTGGTGCTGAGTCTGCTGCTGATGGGCGGGGCGACCTTCGCCATCGGGCTGCTGCCCACGCACGCCACCGTCGGCAGCGCCGCACCCGTGCTGCTCACCACGCTGCGTCTGGTGCAGGGCTTCGCGCTCGGCGGCGAGTGGGGCGGCGCCGTTCTGCTCGTGTCGGAGCACGGCGACGCCCGGCGGCGGGGCTTCTGGGCCTCGTGGCCGCAGACCGGCGCGCCGGCCGGGCAGTTGCTCGCCACAGGTGTGCTGTCGTTGCTGACCGCTGTGCTCTCCGACGACGCGTTCGGCTCCTGGGGCTGGCGCATTCCGTTCCTCCTGTCCGGGGTACTGGTGATCGTCGGTTTGTGGATTCGTCTCTCCGTCGATGAATCGCCCGTGTTCCAGCAGGCGTTGGCTCAGGCTGAGGCCCGTAAGGCGGCCTCTGACGGCGGTGCGGAGAAGTTGCCGCTGGTGTCCGTGCTGCGCCACCACTGGCGGGACATACTGGTCGCGATGGGCGCCCGCATGGCGGAGAACATCAGCTACTACGTGATCACCGCCTTCATCCTCGTCTACGCCACCACGTCGGCCGGCGTCTCCAAGCAGACGGCGCTCAACGCCGTCCTCATCGGCTCCGCCGTCCACTTCGCCGTCATCCCGGCCTGGGGAGCGCTGTCGGACCGGATCGGCCGCCGGCCCGTGTATCTGCTGGGCGCGGCCGGAGTCGGCCTGTGGATGTTCCCGTTCTTCTCGCTCATCGACACCGGCGGCTTCGGGAACCTGATCATTGCCGTGACCGTCGGTCTCGTGCTGCACGGGGCGATGTACGCGCCGCAGGCGGCCTTCTTCTCCGAGATGTTCGCGACCCGCGTGCGCTACTCGGGTGCGTCCATCGGTGCCCAGTTCGCGTCGGTGGCGGCCGGCGCTCCGGCCCCGCTCATCGCGACCGCGCTGCTGTCCGACTACGGCAGTTCCACGCCGATCGCCCTGTACGTGATCGCCGCTGCCGTCCTGACCCTGATCGCGGTCGGTGCCGCCAAGGAGACACGCGATCGCGACCTCGCCCGGGTCGAGTCCGCGGACACCGAGCCCTCGGCGGCCCGAGCCGCTGACGCGCGGACCGTCTGAGTCCGGCTCTTCCCGTCCGGCCCCGTGCGTTCACGCGTGCGGGGCTGGTGCGCGTCTCCCAGCGGCGTACCGAGTGAGCCGCTCAGCGTCAGGGCCGGTACGACAACCGGTGCAGTCGAAGCGCCAGTTGTATCTCCAGGGCGCGGGCGGGGCTCTGCCAGTCGTCGCCGAGGAGCCGGCCCACCCGCTCCAGGCGCTGCGCCACCGTGTTCACATGGACGTGGAGTTCGTCCTTGGTGCGGGCCGGGCTCATCCCGCAGGCGAAGTACGCGTCGAGCGTGCGGACGAGGTCGGTGCCGCGCCGTTCGTCGTAGGCGACGACCTCACCGATCGTGCGTCCGACATAGGCGGCGATGTCCCGGTCCCCGGCGAGCAGCAGGCCCAGGAAGCCGAAGTCCTCGGCGGCGGCCCCGTCCCCGGCGCGGCCCAGCAGGCGAAGGGCGTCGAGGCAGCGCTGTCCCTCCGCGTAGGCTGCGGCCACGGCGTCGGGGTCACCGGTGAGGTCCTCGACGGGGGCGGAGGCGCCGACGGTGACCGGTTCGTGGACCGCGGTGCCGAGGTGCCGGGCGGTGCGGCGGGCCAGGTCCGTCGCCGTGTCACCCGCTTCCAGCGGCAGCAGCAACACCGTGCCGCCGTCGCGGGCGGCGGCGAGTCCGTGCCGTGTGGCCGCGAGGTGGGACGCGGCGGACCACAGACGGCGGCGGGCGGCCGCCTCCTGGTCTGCGTCGGCGGCGGCGCCGTCCAGGCGGGCGGCGAGCACCACGTGGGTGGCGTCGAGGTCCGCGTGCAGCCGGGCGGCGCGTTCGCGCAGCACGCGCGGATCGCGGTCGCGGCCGTCGAGCAGGTCGTCCAGCAGCTCGCCCCGGACGCGCTGTTCGGCCTCGACGGCCGAGCGGCGGGCGAGCAGCAGCAGGGAGGTGACCATGGCCGCGCGCTCCAGGGTGCGCTGGTCGACGGGGTCGAGCCCCGGATGGCCGCGCAGCACCAGCGCGCCGAGCAGTTCGCCGCCGGCGGTCACGGCGGCGATCCAGTCGTCCCCGTGCCGTACGGCGTGGCCCTCTGCTCGGGAGGCCTCCAGGGGCGCGGCGGGCGCGGCGTCCACCTCGGTGAACTCGACCGTGCCGTCCAGGACCTGGGACACCGCCGCCGCCACGTCGTGGACGCCGCCGCCGCGCAGGACGAGTTCGGCGAGCCGGTCGTGGACGTCCGAGGCGCGCTCGATGACCGCGCTGCGGTCGCGGATGATCTCGTTGGCACGGGCGAGCCGGTCCAGGGCCGAACGTGTCTCGGTGAGGAGGTTGGCGGTGTCGATGGCGGCGGCGGCCAGCGCCGCGAACGAACCGAGGAGCGCGATCTCCTCACGCTCGAAGACCCGGGCCCGCCGGTCGGCGGCGAACAGCACTCCGATGACCTGGGCGCCGATCATCAGCGGCACGCCGAGGATCGCCACGAGCCCCTCGTCTCGCACGCCCGTGTCGATCGTCCGGGTGTGCTGGAAGCGGTCGTCCTCGAAGTAGTCGGGGGTCACATAGGGGCGGGCGGTCTGGGCGACGAGCCCGCCGAGCCCCTCCCCCATGCCGAGCCTGAGCTGCTGGAAGCGGGCGGCGACCGACCCCTCGGTGACCCTCATATAGGTGTCGCCCGCGGCCTCGTCGTGCAGGGTGAGATAGGCGACGTCGGTGCTCAGCAGGGAGCGGGCGCGCTGGACGATCGCCTGCAGGACGGCGTCGAGATCGCGCAGCCCGGCCAGGTCGTGGGCGGTCTCGAAGAGCGCGGACAGCTCCGCCTCGCGGCGGCGTCTGCCTTCCATCTCGGCGCGCACGTGCAGCGCGAGCCGCTTGGCCTGCTCGAGCGCGCGGATACGCTCGGGCGGCAGGCCCTCGGCGCGGGCGAGCAGCACCGGCTGCTCGTAGGCGTCGGCCGACGCGCCCCGGGCCAGGAGCTCCAGGAAGGGCGCCTCGGCGCCGGTGCCGGGGCGCTGCGCGGACTGTACGTGATCGCGGGACATGCCCCCAGAATGGCCCACGACCGGCCCGGACCCATCGGGCCTGTGGACAACTTCCGACATGTTCCTGTTCAGTGGGCGGTCCAGCCGCCGTCCAGGACCAGCGACGTACCGGTGATGAAGGACGCCTGCGGGCTGCACAGATAGGCCACCGCCTCGGCGACCTCCTCCGGTTCGATCAGCCGTTTGACGGCGCTGTCCTGGAGCAGGACCTCGGACAGCACGCGTTCCTCGGGGATTCCGTGCGCCCGTGCCTGGTCGGCGAGCTGCTTCTCCACGAGGGGGGTACGCACGTACGCCGGGTTCACACAGTTCGACGTGACGCCGTGCGGGGCGCCTTCCAGGGCGGCGGTCTTCGAGAGTCCTTCCAGCCCGTGCTTGGCGGAGACGTACGCCGCCTTGTACGCAGAGGCGCGCAGCCCGTGGACCGACGAGATGTTGACGATACGGCCCCAGCCCTGCCCGTACATATGGGGCAGCGCTCCGCGGATGAGCCGGAACGGGGCTTCCAGCATCACCGTCAGGACGGTGTGGAACACGTCGGGCGGGAACTCCTCGAGCGGCCGGACCAGTTGGATCCCGGCGTTGTTGACGAGGATGTCGGTGCCGGCGGCGGCGTGTTCGGCGGCGTCCAGGTCGGTGAGGTCCAGAACGTGTGGTTCGACGGTGCCCGCGAGGTCGCGGGCCGTGCCGGCGAGGGCGTCGAGGCCGGCGGCGTCCCGGTCGACCGCTCTCACCTTGGCCCCGGCGGCGGCCAGCCGCAGCGCGCAGGCGCGGCCGATGCCGCCGGCGGCGCCGGTGACGAGGGCGGTTCGTCCGCCGAGATCGACTGAGGTGGTGTGGGGGTGGGGCGCGGTCATGTGCCGACCCTAAGCAGTGCTGGTGCCCCACCCCATATGGTCATCACCCATACTTCACAGTGGATTCGTGGGGTCGAACCATGTGGGTGCATCCGACAGGGCCTGCTTGATCCGCGCCAGGCCGTGCTCGTTCAGCTCCGGCAGAGAGTCCACCGGGAACCAGCCGACCTCCAGGGACTCGTCGTCGTTCACGCGCGCTTCGCCCCCGACGGCCCGGCAGCGGAATGTGATGTCCATGAACTGGCAGGTGTCGCCGTTGCCGTAGGTCACCGGAGTCAGGGCCTGCACGAGGACCACGCGTTCGGCCACGCACCGCACGGCCGTCTCCTCGTAGACCTCGCGCACGGCGCAGGCCGCGGGCTGCTCCCCCGGCTCCGGGATGCCGCCGATCGCCGACCACCGGCCGGTGTCGCTCCGGCGTCCCAGCAGCACCCTGCCGTCGTCGTCGAAGACGATGGCGGTGACGCCGGGGAGCCAGAGCAGCTGGTGACCGGCGGAGGCCCGGATGGTCCGGATGAAGTCGGGAGTAGCCATGGGCCGACCCTAGCGGGTCGGTTCCGCCACTCCCGCGTCTTCCGGACGGACGACCTGGACGTGGCGGTCGCGGCGGCCGCGTGCCGCCGACGCCGCCGCCCACCCGAGGCCGCCGGCCGCCACAAGCACCAGGAGCATCTCGGGGAGGGTGCCGAGCCGGGTGGCGGGGGTCGTGTACGAGCGCAGTGGCACCTTCTGGACGAGCGAGTCGGCGACGAACATGCCCGTGCGCTGGGTGATCCTCCCGTCGGGCATGATGATGGCGCTGACGCCGCTGGTCACCGGGACGGTGACGGTACGGCTGTGCTCCACCGCCCGCACACGGGACATGGCGAGCTGCTGGTAGGTCATCTCGCTGCGGTCGAAGGTCGCGTTGTTGCTGGGCACCGAGATCAGCTGGGCGCCGTCGGTGACGGTCGAGCGCACCGTCCAGTCGAAGGCCGCCTCGTAGCAGGTGACCAGCCCCACCTTGGCGCCCGCCATGGTGAACACCCCGGGCTTGTGTCCCCGGCTGAAGTCCTGGCGGACCATCGCCGTCCAGTCGGGGTTGATGGCGTTCAGCAACGAGCGCAGCGGAAGGTACTCGCCGAACGGCTGCACCTGCCGCTTGTCGTAGGTGTCGACCGGGCCCTTGGCCGGGTCCCACAGGATCTGCTCGTTGTAGAGCCTGCCGCCCCGCTCGACGACGCCGCCGACCGAGATGGGCACGCCGATCGCCTTGGCGGCGTGGTCGATCACGGCGGCGGCGTCGGGGTTGGCGAAGGGGTCGACGTCGGAGGAGTTCTCGGGCCACAGCACGAAGTCGGGCCGCGCGACCTTGCCCGCCTTGACCTCGGCGGCCAGACGCTCGGTCTCCCGCGCGTGGTAGTCGAGGACGGCGCGTCGCTGGGCGTTGAACTCGAGTCCGGAGCGCGGCACGTTGCCCTGGATGACGGCCACGGTCGCGGTCCCGTCCTCCGCCTTGTCGCTGACCAGGGAGCGCGCGGCGACAGCGCCCGCCACGGGAGCGGCGACGCTGATCAGCGCCGCGACGGCCGCCCCGCGCCGCAGCGCGTTTCCGGTGCGCCGCCACTCCACGACGAGCCGCGCTGTCTCGTAGAGCCCGAAGCCGCACAGGACGACCGCGAAGCCGAGCACCGGGGTGCCGCCGACCGCGGCGAGCGGCAGGAAGACACCGTCCGCCTGACCGAAGGCGATCTTCCCCCAGGGGAAGCCGCCGAACGGCACGCGCGCGCGTGCCGCCTCTCCGGCGATCCACACGCCCGCCGCCCACACCGGCCAGGCGGGCAGCCGGGAGACCAGCGCGATGCCCGCACCGACCAGCGCGATGAAGATCGCCTCCACCGCGACGAGCGCGAGCCATGGTCCGGAGCCGACCTCGACGCCGGTCCACACGAGCAGCGGCAGCAGAAAGCCGAGGCCGAACAGATAGCCGAGGCCGAGCCCCGACTTCCAGGTACGGCCGCGCAGGGCCCAGCCGAAGACGGCGAACGCAAAAAGGGCCAGCCACCACAGGGTCCGGGGCGGAAAACTGACGTAGAGCAGCACGCCGGACAGCGACGCGGCGGCGGCCGGAACGACACGCCGCACCCGGCGGACGCCGTGGGCGGGTGCTGGTGCGGCCGCGGGTTCGAGCTGTTCCGGCTCGCCCACGGATGTTGCGGTGACGGTCACCCGGGGAGTCTACGGCGCGCGACCAGGGCGCGGACAGCGCGGCCCGTGCCTGCACCATGGACGGTCCGCCCCTTGTGCCCGGACATGGGCCGCCCCCTGCTGCATCGTTTCTGCACAACCCGTCCACAAACCGGCGCATCACCCGATACGGTGTGCCGGAGCTCTGCACCACGGCCGGACGGGGCGGCCGGGACGGTCGGGTCCGTCACAGGGGGGCGGCGGTGGGATCCACGGGGACGGAGTCCGAGGCCAGGGCCGCGGACACGGAGGACGAGAGACGCAACGCCTCGGACACGGCGGGCGTCCTGGTGCTGGGCGGGTGCGCGGTGTGGTCGCTGATCACGGCCGCCGCACACGGCGGCAGGCCCGAGGGCGTCCTGCTCGCTGTGCTCGCGGTCGCCGCGGGATACGCGGCCGGACGTATCTTCGGGGCGCTGCTCCCGGTCGCTGCACCCGTCGCGGGCGCCCTGGCCGGTGTCGGACTCGCCGTGGCCGCCCCGCACGTCGCGGTGGGCCCGCAGTTCGCCGTGCCGCTCGGGCGCACCGGCGGGACCGCCGCGCTGCTGACGCTCTCCTCCGGGGCGGCGTGCTGCGCCGCGTGGGCCGCCAGGGGCCCCGCGGCACGGCTGGCGCTGCGTCTGTCGGCCGCCGGCATCGCGGTGGTCGCGGCGGCGATCGGTTCCACGACCGGGCTCGTGGCCTGCACCGGTGTGCTGCTGTGCTCGCTCGCCGCCGACCGGACCCGGCACCGCGCCCCGGCACTCGCCGCTCTCGGGCTCGTGGCGGCCCTGGTGACCGGTCTGACCTGGGGGATCACGGAAGGCCTCCTCCCCGAAGGACTGAGGTCGTTCCTGACCGACCAGCTCAGCCGGCACCGGGTTCTGCTCTGGCACGACGCGCTGGCGCTGGCTCACCGGGACCCCGCGCTGGGCGTGGGGCCCGGCCGCTTCGGCGATCTGAGCGTCACGGCCGCGCAGTCCCTCCTGCCCGACGGCAAACCGCACTCCGCGCCCTTTCAGCAGGCCGCCGAGGAGGGGCTGCTCGGCGCGGCCCTGCTCGCGGCGGTCTTCTGCTGGGTGCTGTACGCGCTGTGGCGCACCCGGCGCCCCACCCCGCTCGCCCTCACGGCGGGCGCCGCGCTGACGGCGCTGGCGGTGATCGCGTCGCTCGGCAACGCGCTGAGCTTCACGACGGTGACGGCGGGAGCGGGGCTCCTGGCCGGGATCGCGACCGCGCGTCCGCTGGTGGACGAGGAGCCGCCGAACGAATGAGGAGGAAGCCGGCCCCTGATACCCCGGCCTCCAGAGAGGTGGCCGAGCCAGTGATACGAGTAAAGCCAGTGATACGAGTAATACGAGTGATCGAGTAATAGAGGAGAAGGAAGAGAGCAGTCAGTGGGTGGCGCCGGGAAGCGTCGGATGCAGCCGGGCGCGGATGACCCGTACCGCCGTCTCGGCGTTGTCCACGGTGATCGTGAAGGTGTGGCCGTCCCACAGGCGCAGGACGAGACCCTCACCACGCCGTACGACGACGGCGGTGCCCTTCTCGGGCCTCCAGCGGTAGCCCCAGCCGCCCCAATGGCGTGGTGTGACGCGGGGCACGAATTCGGCGCCGGCCACGTGGGCGAGGGGGATGCGGCGGCGCGGCACACCTATGTGGCCGCAGCGCACCTCAAGGCATTCCTTGTCGACCTTCACGGCGACGTGCACGAACGCAAGCGTGCCGAAGAGGACCAGCAGGCCGGCCGCGATACAGCCCACGACCGACATGACGAGCGGGGCGATGCCGGACGACCAGGCGGAGTCGACGGCCAGTTCGATGCCGAGCGCCATGCAGGCCGCACCGACGAGCGCCGCCAGCCACTGCGCCCGATTCGTCGCCCGCCCTGTCCAGATGTCGGGGTGCGGGGCTTCGTCGCCGTGGGGGTGGTCCCTCATGCCACGAGAGTACCCATGTTCCGTAACGGGGGCACCGCATCGTGCGGCATCACCGGTTCGGGCCAAGAGCCGGTTCTGCCGCCGCGTCGCTCACCGCGCCGGGCTGACCGCCTGCAGGAACCTGCCCTCGGGGTACGTCAGCGCCTCGGCCGGCAGTACGCCCTCCCGACCGCTGAGCAGGACCGTCAGACCGCCCTCGGCGGGAACCTCCGGCGCCGGGTCCTCACCGATGCGGCGCAGCGCCTGCGCGGCCACCGCCCCGGCGCTTCCGTGCAGGATGAGCGGCGCCGCGCCGGGCTTCTGCACGGCTTCGCGGATGCGGTCGGCGACCAGTTCGTAGTTGGTGCAGCCGAGCACGACAGTCGTGACATCGTCCGGGGTGAGCGCCGCAGCGGCGGCGATCGCGGCCTCCGTCGCGGATTCGTCCGCATGGTGCACGGCGTCCGCGAGTCCGGGGCACGGCACCTCGGTCACCGTCACGCCGTCGGCGAACTCCTGGATGAGCCCCCGCTGGTAGGGGCTGCCCGTGGTTGCGGGCGTGGCCCAGATCGCGACGGGTCCACCCCCTGCGGCGGCCGGCTTGATCGCCGGGACGGTGCCGATGATCGGCAGGTCCGGTTCGAAACGGGCACGCATCTCCGGCAGCGAGTGCACGGACGCGGTGTTGCAGGCGACGATCAGGACATCGGGACCATGGGCGGCGGCGGCCTCCGCGACGGCCAGCGCCCGCTCCGTGATGTCCTCCGGTGTGCGCGGCCCCCACGGCATCCCGTCGGGGTCCCAGGAGAGGACAAGGTCCGCGTCTGGCCGCAGACGGCGTACCGCGGCGGCGGCCGGCAGCAGTCCGATTCCGGAGTCCATGAGCGCGATCTTCACCCGGCAACCATAGACGATGCGCCCAACGGACCCCGTGGTGGGGCAGACTGCCACGGGTGAGTGCCGTTGTGTGGATCGCCGTCGCGTCACTGGCAGCCTGGATGTGGCTGCTGCTCGGCCAGGGCTTCTTCTGGCGTACGGATGTGCGGTTGCCGCCGCGCCGGGACCCCGAGGAGTGGCCGTCCGTCTGTGTGGTCGTACCGGCGCGGGACGAGGCCGCCGTACTCCCGCACAGTCTCCCCTCGTTGCTCGCGCAGGACTATCCCGGGCGCGCCGAGGTCTTCCTGATCGATGACGGCAGTTCCGACGGCACCGGGGAGCTGGCCCGCGAGCTGGCGGAGCGACACGGTGGGCTGCCGCTCACCGTGGGCTCCCCCGGCGAGCCTCCTCGGGGCTGGACGGGCAAGTTGTGGGCCGTACGCCACGGAATCGCACTGGCACGCGCGCGTGCGCCCGAGTATCTGCTTCTGACGGACGCCGACATCGCCCACGCGCCCGACAGCCTGCGGGAGTTGGTGGCGGCCGCGCGCACCGGCGGCTTCGACCTCGTCTCCCAGATGGCGCGGCTGCGGGTGAAGAGCGTGTGGGAGAGGCTCGTCGTGCCCGCTTTCGTGTACTTCTTCTCGCAGCTGTATCCCTTCCGGTGGATCGCGGTCAAGGGGTCGCGGACGGCGGCCGCGGCGGGCGGCTGCGTGCTGCTACGGGCCGACGCGGCCGAACGGGCGCGGATTCCGGACGCTGTCCGGCAGGCCGTCATCGACGATGTGGCGCTCGCTCGCGCGGTCAAGAGGAGCGGCGGCCACATCTGGCTGGGGCTTGCCGACCGGGTCGACAGCGTGCGCCCGTACCCGCGGCTGCACGACCTGTGGCGGATGGTCTCGCGCAGTGCCTACGCCCAGCTCAGGCACAATCCGCTGCTGCTCGTCGGTACGGTGCTCGGACTCACCCTGGTCTACCTGGTGCCGTCCGTCGCGCTGGTCGCCGGGATCGTCACCAAAGACGTGGCTGCCGTGGTGGTGGGCGGGCTCGCGAAGGCGGTGATGACGGCGACGTACGTGCCCATGCTGCGCTACTACCGTCAGCCGCTGTGGCTCGCTCCGCTGCTGTCGGTCACCGCTTTCCTGTACCTGCTGATGACGGTCGATTCGGCGGTGCAGCACTACCGGGGGCGTGGCGCGGCATGGAAGGGCCGCACGTACACGCGCCCGGACGCGGTGCTGGACGAGCGGTGAGCGGTCCGGAGGCGATGGCGATGGCGATGGCGCACGATCCGGTCACTTCCTGCCCGGTGTCCAGTTCATGCCCCATCCGTAGGCCCGGTCGACGGTGCGCTGCGGGCTGACCCCGCGCTCCGGGACGAGATAGCGGGCCTCGCGCTGGACGACCAGGTCGCCGCCGGTGTTCGTGATGAGGGCGAGCGCGCACACGGTGGAGGGAACCGTGCACTCGTCCAGGAAGAACTCGACGGGGGCGCCGTGCTGCGGCTGGAGCGTGACCGTCGCGTGCAGGTCGGCGAAGGACCGGGCGCCTTCGTAGATGGTCACGAAGACGAGGACGCGCCGGAAGCGGTCCTTGTGGTCGAGATTGACGGTGAGGTTCTCGCCGGTGTCCAGGGCTCCGGTGCGGTCGTCGCCGTCGAGGTGGATGTACGGCGGCCGGTGCAGCGAGCCGAAGGCGTTGCCGAGCGCCTGGACGACGCCCTTGCTGCCGTCGGACAGCTCGTACAGGGCGCACAGGTCCAGGTCGAGGTCCGCGTGGCGGGGCAACGCCCGGCCCTGTTCGCGGCCCCCTCCGGAGTACTGCCCGCGCACCTGCCAGTTGAGGTTGACGCGCATCGCCCCGGAGGTGCCGCCCTGTTTGGCCAGCGAGACGGTGGGGGCCTGCTTGGTGAGCGTGACCTTGGTGAGGCGTACCGGGGCGGGGGATGCCGCCGGCGCGGCGGGGGGCGGAGGCGGGGGCGCGGCGTGCTGCGGCTCGTCCACCGTGATCCCGTAGTCCGTGGCCAGGCCCTCGAGTCCGCTGCTGTAGCCCTGGCCGACGGCGCGGAACTTCCAGGCACCCTGGCGGCGGTAGAACTCCCCCAGCACGAACGCCGTCTCGACGGTGGCGGCGGGGTCGAAGCGCGCGACCTCCGTGCCCTGCCGGGCGTCGAGCACCCGGATGTACAGGCCGGGCACCTGGCCGAACGTGCCGCCGTCGGCCGAGGCGGCGAGCACCACCGTCTCGACCTCGGGCTCCATGCGCGTGAGGTCGACGAGGAGGGTGTCCGTGACCTGGCCGCCCAGGTCCTGCTTGCCCTCGTGGCGCACCGCGCCGGAGGGATGCGCGGGCTGGTTGTAGAAGACGAGGTCTGCGTCCGTACGGACCCTGCCGGAGACCAGCAGCAGCGCCGAGGCGTCCGCGTCGGGCACGCCCGGTCCGGAACGCCGGCCCAGTTCGACGCGCAGCGCCGTGGTCGGCACCTGAAGGTTGGACCCCTTCGCCATCGACATGTCCGCCCCCATCCACCTTTCGCCACGCCGGGACCGGGCCCGGGCAGCGCCTCGCATCCTTGGGGCCCAAACCTATTCCTCCCGGGGCCCGCACTCCCACGACCCGCCCCGCAAGACCGCTGCTCAACCGCCGGTAACCCACCCGGAACTCGGCCTTTACAGGATCCGGGCCCCGTTTGCCGCCCTTTTTTGCCAAGTTCGCTCGCATTGAGGATCCCGCGTCACCCACGGCACGGAAAACAACCCTCTTATCGGTCTCCCCAACCAGCACATCGTGGGCTTAACTTATGTCCCATGACCTCCCCCCGCTCCACCTATGGCGGCGGTTACTACTCCGCGTCGCCCTTCCCGGACACTCCGATCTACGACAAGCTCGTCGCCGAGCGGGGCACCCCGCAGATCGCTCCGATCCGGGTCCCCTCCGCGTACGAGACGCCGGGCAGTAGCCTGCCCGCACTGCCGTCGGCGCTGCCCGCGCTGCCGTCCGGGCCCTCCCATCAGGCCCCGGCGTACGGCTACCCCCACCCCCAGACACCACAGCCCGCACCGCTGCAGCAGGCCCCGACCGCGTACATCCCGCAGCAGGCGGGGCCGCGCGGCTACCCGGCCCCGCAGCAGATGCAGCAGATGCAGCAGCCGCGCCCAATGGCCTCGGGCTACGAGTCGATGCGCCCCGCGGCGCAGCGGCCGGCCCCGACGCCCTACCAGGACCCGTACAACAACGGGCAGCAGTACCGCGGATACTGATCCGCGAACCGCGTGAGGCCGTCGATGCCGGTGGCACGATGGCCTCATGCCGAATTCAGCGCTGCACTCGATTCACGTCCACCCGGTCAAGGCACTGCGGGGCCAGGCGCCCCACGAGGCCGTGGTGGAGCCATGGGGGCTGGCCGGGGACCGGCGCTGGGCACTGCTCGACGGCACCGGCAAGGTCGTCACCCAGCGCGAGCACCCGACTCTGGCGTTGGCGGCCGCCGAGCCGCTGCCCGGCGGTGGTGTCCGGGTGTCCGCGGAAGCTCTTGAGCCGCTGACCGTCCCCGTGCCCGATCCCGTCGGTACGACGGCCGCGAAGTGGGCGGGAGAGAAGATCGAGACGGTTCCCGCAGGCCCCGAGGCGAGCGAGTGGTTCAGCGCCTTCCTCGGTGAGCATGTGACCCTCGTCCACCTCGACGATCCGGCCACCCGCCGCCCGATCGACGACCCGCCGTACGGGCGCCCGGGCGAGACCGTGAGCCTGGCGGACGCCTACCCGCTGCTGCTCACCTCGGTCGCCTCCCTGGATGCCCTCAACTCCCTGATCGCACAGGGTGATCACGTCGACGAGGGCCCGCTGCCCATGAACCGGTTCCGGCCGAACCTCGTCGTCACCGGAACCGAGCCCTGGGCCGAGGACGGCTGGAAGCGGATCTCCATCGGCGAGGTCACGTTCCGGGTCGCCAAGATGTGCGGGCGCTGTGTCGTGACCACCACGGACCAGAGCACCGCCGAGCGCGGCAAGGAGCCGCTGCGCACGCTCGCCCGCCACCGGCGCTTCGGCGGCCGACTCGCCTTCGGGCAGAACCTCGTACCGGAGACGACCGGCCTGGTCCGCGTCGGCGACCCGGTCGCGATCCTCGAATAGGTCCCGGCCGGCCGCGCCGGCCGTTTCCCCCCGACCGGGCCGAGCCGTTTCCGGCTGCCCACGCCACAGTGCGGAACAGGATGCTCCCAATCCGGAGCGAGTAAGGCCTCGATGCCACGCACGGGCGGGAACCGGGACGAGGGCCGCGGTCGTTGAGTCCGCATGAGAAGTTCGTGAGAGGCGTGCGGGGCGGGAGAGAGGTGATTTCCCTCTCTCTTACCCGCCCTCGCGAGTGAACGGCCGGGTGCGGGGGTTATCACGGACGCGGAAGGGGGTGCGGGACGTGCGAGCAATCAACGGCCTGTGGCGCTGGCGGCACAATCCGCTGCGCCGTACGACCGACCTGATCGAGGCATGGGTGGCGCTGGTCGCCCTGCTGCTGATCCTCGTCGCCGCGCCCCTCGCCGGGTCGCTGATCGGCTCGGTCGCCCAGGACTCCCTGCAGCGCTCCGTACGGGCCCAGCAGCACAGCCGTCACCAGGTGGCGGCCACCGTCGTCAAACAGCTCAACCGTGGCCCGCTGGACCCCGATCCGGACTCCTCGACGACCCGGGACGCGCACAGCCGCGTTCTCGCCGACTGGACCGCCCCTGACGGCACGGCACAGCACGGCGAGGTTCTGGCCACCCTGTCGTCCCCGCACCCGGGCGACCGCTTCCCGCTCTGGACCGACGGCCACGGCCGAATGACCGCCCGCCCGCTGGACAGCGCCACCGCCACGACGCACGCCGTGCTGGCCGGTCTCGGCGCGGCCGCGACGACCGCGGGACTCATCGAGGGCTGCCGCCGGCTGATCGTCTGGCGCCTGGTCCTGCGCCGCTACGCCCGCTGGGACCAGGCGTGGGACAAGGCGGGCCCGGACTGGGGCCGTACCGGCGCGGGCAGTTGACGGCGTTCGGCCTCCGGTCAACCGGCCTCGTCCCCGCACGCTACGGTGGACCCGCCGGGCCGTCCGGCATCTTCGCGAGAACCCGCGTGAACAACGAGGTGGGGGCACAGCAGCGCCATGGCACAGGGCACGGTCCAGGTGACGCACACCGGCACATCGCGGTGGCGGCGCCGCACGGGTGAATACGCGTCACTCGCCGCCGCCCTGGAGGCCGCGGGCGACGGGGACGTCCTGACCGTCGCGCCCGGCACCTACCGGGAGAACCTCGTCGTCCAGCGTGCGGTCACGCTGCGCGGACCCGAGGGCTCGCCCGGCTCCGTGCGCATCGCGCCGGTGGACGGCGTGCCGCTGACCGTACGGGCCTCCGCCGTGGTCCAGGACCTGCACGTCGAGGGGCAGGACGCGGCGGCGCCCGCGCTCCTCGTCGAGGAAGGCACGCCCGAGCTGGTCGACGTGCGGATCATGACACGGTCCGCGGCCGGCATCGAGGTCCGCGGCAACGCTCGCCCCACGGTGCGGCGCTGCACGGTCGACAACCCGGCCGGCATCGGCATCGCCGTCCTGGACGGCGGTGGCGGGGTGTTCGAGGAGTGCGAGGTGGTGGCGGCGGCCCAGTCCGGCGTCGCCGTGCGCGGCGGAGCGCACCCGCGCCTCGAGCGCTGCCGGGTGCACCACACCTCGGGCGCGGGCCTCTCGGCGACCGGGGAGAACTCCTCGCTGGAGGCGGTCGGCTGCGAGGTCTACGAGGTGAGGGGCTCCGGTGTGCAGATCACCGGGCGGGCCACGGCGCACCTGACGGACTGCGATGTGCACCGCACCACCGCGGACGGCGTCACGATGGACACGGACGCGGTGCTCACCCTGGCCGACTGCCGCATCCACGACATCCCGGAGAACGCGGTCGACCTCAGGTCCCGTTCGGTGCTCACGCTGACCCGCACGACGGTGCGGCAGTTCGGCCGCAACGGCCTGTCGGTGTGGGACCCGGGCACCCGTGTGGACGCCAACCAGTGCGAGATCTTCGACAGCACCGGGGACTACCCGGCGGTCTGGGTCAGCGACGGCGCGACCGCGGTGCTCGAATCCTGCCGGGTGCACGACGTGCCGGACGCCCTGTTCGTCCTCGACCGGGGTTCGCGCGTGGACGTCGTGGACAGCGACCTCTCCCAGGTGCGCAACACCGCCGTGTCGGTGAGTGACGGCGCCACCGCTCAGCTGGACGACTGCCGCGTCCGGGAGGCGGCGACGGGCGCCTGGTTCCGGGACCACGGCAGCGGCGGCACGCTGTCCGGCTGCACCATCGACGGCACCCAGACCGGCGTGATCGTCACCAAGGGCGCCGATCCGACCATCGAGCGCTGCACGGTGACCTCGCCCGCGGAGGCGGGCTTCTACGTCTCGGCAGAGGGCCGGGGCAGCTTCCTGAACTGCCGGGTGACGGGCAGCGGCGGCTACGGCTTCCATGTGATCGACGGCTGCCGCGCCACGCTGCGGAAGTGCCGTACGGAGCGGTGTGCGCGCGGTGGTTACGAGTTCGCGGACGGCGGCCCGGGCGCGCCCGGCGGGGGCGGTGCGCTCGTCGAGGACTGCACCAGCGACGAGAGCGCCGGACTGCGGCCCTCGGTGCCCCAGGAGACGGCCGTGCAGACGACGAGCCCGTCGCCCGGTCTGCTGGGCATTCCGAGCCAGCGCACCACCGAGCAGGAGCCGCTCGTCACGCCGGTCCCCGAGCAGCCGAGCCCCGCACGCACCTCGCAGGATGTGCTCGGCGAACTCGACGCGCTGGTGGGTCTGGAGAGCGTCAAGCGTGAGGTGCGGGCCCTCACCGACATGATCGAGGTGGGGCGCCGCCGTCAGCAGGCGGGCCTGAAGGCGGCCTCCGTGCGGCGGCATCTGGTGTTCACGGGCTCACCCGGCACCGGCAAGACGACGGTCGCCCGTCTCTACGGCGAGATCCTGGCCTCACTCGGCGTCCTGGAGAAGGGCCACCTCGTGGAGGTGTCCCGGGTCGACCTGGTCGGCGAGCACATCGGCTCCACCGCCATCCGCACCCAGGAGGCATTCGACCGGGCGCGCGGCGGAGTGCTGTTCATCGACGAGGCGTACGCGCTGTCGCCGGAGGACTCGGGGCGGGACTTCGGGCGTGAGGCGATCGACACGCTGGTGAAGCTGATGGAGGATCACCGCGACGCGGTGGTCGTGATCGTCGCGGGCTACACGACGGAGATGGAACGCTTTCTGTCCGTCAACCCCGGTGTCGCCTCGCGCTTCTCGCGAAAGATCACTTTCGGCGACTACGGTGCGGAGGAACTGCTGCGGATCGTCGAGCAGCAGGCCGAGGAGCACGAGTACCGGCTCGGACCCGGGACCGCCGAGGCGCTGCTGAAGTACTTCACGGCGATCCCGAAGGGGCCGACGTTCGGCAACGGCCGCACCGCGCGCCAGACCTTCGAGGCGATGGTGGAACGGCACGCGGGCCGGGTCGCCCAACTCGCGGACGCCAGCACCGACGATCTGTCCCTGCTCTACCCCGAGGACCTGCCGGAGCTGCCCTGAACGCCCCCGCCGGACACCCCGCCCGGCGCCCGGGACGTGTTCGCCTCCCGCGGCGCCGGCAACCCGGGTCTGAGGCGCGCAGGCAGTCGCTCGCGCTCCTCGGCGAACGCGGGGTCCGCCTGGTAGTCCCCGTGCCCGAGGATCGGCGCGGGCAGCGGGTGCTCGGCGGTCCGGCCGTAGGCGAGCGGGTCCTTGAGCGGTGGGTGGTCCACCTGCGGGCCGCAGTCGCCGGGCAGCCGGATCGGGCCGCCGATCGGGTCGGTGAGGCGGTACAGATTGCGCCAGCAGTCCACCTCGCGATGCAGGGAGCTGAGCGCGGCCGGGCCGAAGTACGCCGGGAACCAGCGTCCGTAGAGCCGCTCCAGGGGCGAGCCGTACGTCAGCAGGGCCACCCGCCTGCGTACGGAGGGCCCCAGCTGCCGGGCCGCGGCCGCCGCCAGCACGCTGCCCTGGGAGTGCCCGGACAGGACCAGGCGCCCTCCGGTGGAGCCCGTCCAGGTGGCCATGCGCCAGGTCAGGTCGGGCACGGCGCGCTCGGCGTAGCAGGGCGGGGCGAAGGGGTGGGCGGCGCGCGGCCAGAACGTGCCGACGTCCCAGAGGATGCCGATGGTGCGGCGCGCGGAGGCGTCCTTGTAGGCGCGGCGACCCCAGGCGACGAAGAGCAGGAAGCCGATGCCGATCAGCCAGGAGCCGAGGGCCTGGCAGGTCTCGGCGGCGGCCCGGACGAAGGGTGGGCTGCCGCGTGCGGCTCCTCCCGGAGTGTCGCCGGTGGCGAAGGCCCCCGCCAGGGCGGCGGCGCCCAGGATCAGGGTCATGGCGGAGGTGACGGCGACGACGAGCGGTGCCCGGTCGGTGAGGGCGGCCATCGCGCGCGTGTGCGCGATCCGCAGCGTGCGGGCCGTGTCCCTGGACTCCCCCGGGTACTCCGCCTCGACCGCGACGGTCTCGGCACGTCGTAGCAGCCAGGTACGCCAGGCCAGCCGGACGGCGAGGAGGAGCAGGACGAGCAGCAGCGGCGGGATCGTGGACGCCTGCCAGGTCAGCAGCTCGGGCGGGCCGGCCAGGGCATGCCCGGGGCCGTCCAGCCAGTCGGTGACCCGCTGGGCCACGCCGCCGGACATCACGCCGCCGAGTGCGCAGGCCAGCAGCGCGACGGCGGGGCCGGCCAGTCCGCGCATCGCGGTGCGTGTGTCGGGGTGGGTGCGGTACAGGACGTGCGCGACGGCACCGAGCGCGATGACGAGGAGACCCTGTGCCAAGGTCAGCGCGCCGAACGCCGCCTCACCGGGCATCCGGCCCGACGAGCGCCAGCCGGGACGGGGCCAGGCGGCGTAGACCATGGTCAGGACGAGCAGGGCGAGGGCGCCGGCGGGCAGCCATCGCACCAGTGCCGGGTCGAGATCCTTGTCGAGCCGGTTCTCCGAGCGCCCCCGGCGGCACACCACCCACAGCACGACACCAGCGCCCCCCAGGAACACCAGGTGCAGCAGCCAGCCGAGCACTTCCAGCTGGACCGAGCCGTGGCGGCGGTCGTAGCGGGCGGCGCTGCCGCCGAGCGCCGCCGTGACCGTGAGGAAGCCGGCGGCGGTGTGCGCGGCGCGCAGCCGGGCCACCAGCCGGCGCCCGTACCAGAACCCGGGGCGGCCTAGCGGGAGCCGGTGGGACTCGTCGTCGGTCCCGGGATCACGTGAGATCGGCTGCTGGGACTCGTAGGCGCTCCAGGTGCGGTGCGACAGGTACCACAGCAGGCAGGTGAGGGCCGTCGGCATCAGCGACGCCAGGGCGAGGCGACTGCCGGGCCGGCTCCACCAGCCGCGGCCGGAGACGGCGGGCGAGAGGAAGCCGAGCCAGGTGTGGCGCCCGGCGCACGCGCGCGTGCCCGCGCACTGCCAGGCCACCAGGTCCAGGGCGACCTCGCAGGCGGCGGCGACCAGCAGCACGGTCAGGGAGAGCCCGACGAGCCGGACGATCACTCCGTACAGGCGGACGGTCCGCCGCCGGCCGATGGTCGTGGGGCGCATCCAGTGGGCGAGATTGGCGACCATGAACGGCAGCAGCAGCAGCCACAGGGCGCGGGCGGCGTTCCCCGAGGTCAGGTTGCACCAGACGTACGCCTCGGGCACCGGCTGATCGCGGTGTGCGCCGGGCCGCCGTTCCGCGTCGGCGTCGTCGGCGCGCCGGTACACCGCGGCCGTCTCGTCACCGGTGATCCTCACCGTGCGCGGATCGCCGAGCATCTCCTCGGGCGTGGTGCCGCCGACTCCGTGGACCAGGAGTTCCAGGGCCGGCGCGGAGGGCTCGGTGAAGTCGCCGCACTCCCCCTCGTGTTCCCGTGCACGTTCCACTGTTCCGCTCTTCCCCCGCGCTGCGTACGGTGTGTCCGGGCAGCGACAGGATCTCCGCTGTGCCGGCGGCGCACACCTGCCGGCGCGGAATCTCCCCGATATGTGTGACAGCGGCGGGGAGGACGGAAGGATCCCAGGTGACGGGCGATGGCGCCACCTGCGGGGAGGCCGTGCGAGGATGGGGCGTCCGCGGTGCCGGCGGCGGGAGAATGACCTTGTCGGAGCCGGTATGGGCGACATGTGGGATGTGATGGGATGAAAGGGGACGGAGCGGACGTGAGCGAGAATCAGAACCTCCTCGCGGAGCAGCGCCGTGCCCTGATCCTGGACGAGGTGCGACGGCGCGGCGGCGTCCGCGTGAACGAGCTGACGCGCAAGCTCGGCGTCTCCGACATGACGGTCCGCCGCGATCTCGACGCACTCGCCCGCCAGGGCGTGCTGGAGAAGGTGCACGGCGGCGCGGTGCCGGTGGTGGAGGCCAGCACGCACGAACCGGGGTTCGAGGCGAAGTCGGGCCTGGAGCTGACGGCCAAGGAGGACATCGCCCGGGCCGCGGCCGAGCTGGTCACTCCGGGCACGGCGATCGCGCTGTCCGGCGGCACGACGACGTACGCACTGGCCCAGCACCTGCTCGACGTGCCGGATCTGACCGTCGTCACCAACTCGGTGCGGGTGGCCGACGTCTTCCACGCCGCGCAGCGCACCTCCGGCCAGCGACAGGGCGCGGCCACGGTGGTCCTCACCGGCGGTGTGCGCACCCCGTCCGACTCGCTGGTGGGCCCGGTCGCCGACCGGGCGATCGCCTCCCTCCACTTCGACGTGCTGTTCCTCGGGGTGCACGGCATATCGCTGGAGGCGGGCCTGTCGACGCCGAACCTGGCGGAGGCCGAGACCAACCGGCAGCTCGTGCAGTCCGCACGGCGTGTGGTGGTGGTCGCGGACCACACCAAGTGGGGCACGGTGGGTCTGAGTTCGTTCGCCGCGCTGGAGGAGGTCGACACGCTGGTGACCGACGCGGGACTGCCGACGGACGCGCGGACGGAGATCTCGGAGCACCTGCGGCGGCTGGTGGTCGCGGGAGAGTCCGAGGAAGGCACAGACAGCTGACACCCCGTCAGCTAGGGTGAACGCAGCCGGCTTCCGTTCGCGCACGTCCCGCGAGGAGGTTTCGTCCATGGCACACCGCCTGCGCCCGGTGGGACTCGCGTTCACGCGGACCGCTCCCGTGCGGCTCGTGTTCGCCGGGGAGATGGCCGCCTCCCCCCAGGTGGTCTTTCGGGCCCTCGCCGACGACGTACCCGGCTGGAGCGACTGGTTTCCCGCGGTGAGGTCCATAGGTCTCATCGACGAGGGCGCTGGACGCACGGTGCGTCTCGCCGGCGGCACCCGCTTCCGCGAGACGATCGTCGCGGCCGAGCCCGACGAGCTGTACGCGTACCGGGTCGACGAGGCGACCGTCCCCGGCGTCCGCGCGCTGCTCGAGGAGTGGCGGCTCACCCCCGTCGGTACGGGCACCCGTGTGCAGTGGACGTGGGCGGCCGACGGCAACGCGCTCTTCCGCCTGCTGGTGAGGCTGTCGCGTGGTGCCCTGGCACGGGTGTTCCGCGGCGCGGTGACGGCACTGGACCGCAGGCTCGCGGGTCAGAGCTCCGAACAGGGCGGGCGCCGGGCTCGCGAAGGCTGAGACGCACTCCCCCGAGCTCTTCGAGCAGCGCCCCCAGCCGTGTCACCGAGACGCCGGGCCGGGATCAGCCCGGCCAGACCCCCGTCCGCAGCAGTGACTCGATCGCCTCGGCGTACGGTGCGATGCCCAGTCCCTGGTCGGCCAGCCACACGTCCGAGTAGTACTTGTCCAGATAACGGTCCCCCGGGTCGCACAGCAGGGTGACCACGCTGCCCGTGCGCCCGTCGGCCACCATCTCCGCGACGATCTTCAGCGCGCCCCACAGGCCCGTGCCGGTCGAGCCGCCCGCCTTGCGGCCGATCGCCCGCTCCAGGGCCCGCACCGCGGCGACGGCGGCCGCGTCCGGGACCTTCATCATCCGGTCGATGGCGCCGGGTACGAAGCTGGGCTCCATCCGGGGCCGGCCGATGCCCTCGATCCGCGAGCCGCGGTCACAGGTGACCTCCGGATCACCGGTCGTCCACCCCTCGAAGAAGCAGGAGTTCTCCGGGTCGGCGACACAGACGCGGGTGTCGTACCCCATGTAGTGCACGTACCGCGCGATGGTCGCCGAGGTGCCACCGGTGCCGGCCGTGGCGACGATCCACGCGGGCTCCGGAAACCGCTCCAACTCCAGCTGGCGGAAGACGGATTCGGCGATGTTGTTGTTGCCGCGCCAGTCCGTGGCCCGTTCCGCGTAGGTGAACTGGTCCATGTAGTGACCCCCGGTCTCCTCCGCGAGGGCGGCCGAGGCCTCGTACATCGTGCGCGGGTCGTCCACGAAATGGCACCGCCCGCCATGGAACTCGATCAGGCGGCACTTCTCGGCGCTCGTCGTGCGCGGCATGACCGCGACGAAGGGCACGCCGATGAGCTTCGCGAAGTAGGCCTCCGAGACGGCCGTGGAACCACTGGACGCCTCGATCACCGGGCGGCCCGGCCGGATCCAGCCGTTGCACAGCCCGTACAGGAACAGCGAGCGCGCCAGACGGTGCTTGAGGCTGCCCGTGGGGTGGGTCGACTCGTCCTTCAGATACAGGTCGATGCCCCAGTGCTCGGGCAGTGGGAAGCGCAGCAGATGCGTGTCGGCGGAACGGTTGGCGTCGGCCTGGACCTTGCGGACGGCCGCTTTCAGCCAGGCCCGGTACTCCGGGTCGCTGCGGTCCACGTCGAGGGTCTCGCCGGGTCGGGTCATCTGGGAGGTACTCACGGCGGGACTCCTTGCCGGGGCGTGCCGATGTCCGGATCACTCGGTCGGACCTCTGCATCATAGGCATCTTTCACATGCCTTCTCACCTGCATAAACGCATCTTTGAGCCACTCAAAGGCGCACCTGGGAAGGGAGCGGGAAACAGGCGGAAATCCGTGGGGGCGCATCCGCGCGAGTGCGCCGGCCGGTCGCCGCCGCCTCGGTATGCGCACTGGTGCGACGCGCCGGGCCGGGGCAGACTGCACCGCGGGACGGGAGCCGGTGCGGCGGACTCCGCACGGGAGACCCGTCCGAGCCGGGGATGCACACTGGATCACGACCGACTCTCGATCGAGGCCGCGAGATCGCGCCACCGGGCGGGATGCGCAGCGGGCCCAGCCGACGCACAAGGGGGCGGACATCATGGCGGAGCCGGACTTCACGGCCACGGGTGTGCGAATCGGGAAGGGGCTGCGGTCGCTCACCCGGGCCGGGCAGGTCCGGATCAGCGACGGCAGGCTGCGACTGCTCACCAGTTACGGCAGCGAGATCGACAGCGCGCCGGTGCAGGCGGTGCGTGCGTCCCAGCCCTGGTTCGCGCCCGAGGACCGGGCGCTGGCCGATCTCAACGGCACGCGCTATTCACTGACCCTCGGTGAGCAGGACCCGGCACCGGGGCAGCCGGGGACGCCGTCGGCGCGGCGGTTCATCGAGGCGGTCCGCAAGGCGGCAGGTCGCGGCGGCTGAGCGCGGCGTGAGTTGCGGCGCGGCGTGCCCTGCGTCACTCTGGTCTCACATCACTCTCGGTTTACCGGCGATTACGCTGAAGAACCAGCCGCCGGTCACGACAGCGGGCGGCCCCCGTACGAAGCCGTTCCGCACCAGGCGGCCGGAGTACTCAGCCGCACAGCAGGCGGCATGCACACCCGGCCACCCTGCTGGATCCGATCTCCGTGTCTTCTTCCGGACCTCAATTCGGGGAGTCGCAGCCGTGATCAGCCAGCCAAGCAGGCACTGCACGGTGGAGCTCCAAGCCCTGCCGTCGCGGATCGGCCAGGTCCGCAGAATCGTATCGGCGCAGTTGCGCTACTGGCATCTCGATTCCTTGATCGACCGGGCCGCGCTCGGTGTGACGGAGCTGTTGACCAACGTCCACCTGCATGCCCAGCCCGACAAGACGTGCACCGTGGAGATGGAGTTGCTGCTCGACCGGCTCACCGTCTCGGTGCACGACCACGATCCGCGCCTGCCGGAGTTGCGCGCGCCGGATCCCTCCGCCACCAGCGGACGCGGGCTGGCGATGGTCGCCGCTGTGGCCGCCAGCTGGGGGGCGCGTCCGGACGGCGATTCGGGGAAGGTCGTCTGGTTCACGCTTCCCGCGCCGTCGGCGGCGCCGGCCGGGCCGGTGCGCAGCCGTACCCCGTACGAACGTGCTCTCGAGGCGCCCGCCCATGGGCGGGCGGTCGACGAGCACACGACCCGCCATGCTCCCGCCCGGTCCGCCGTTGCCGGCTGACCGGGCGGTGACCCTCTTCCCGTGCGTACCGGCCGGGTCATTCCGTGGCGATGGCCCGCAGGGCGTCAAGGCGGGCCGCCCGCCTGGCCGGGCACAGCCCGGCGAGGGCTCCGGCCGCACTACCCACCACAGCCACCACCAGGAGCTGCGCGAGCGGTATCGCAAAGGTGAAGGCGGTGTCGGACGCGCTGTCGGAGGACCTCACCAGCAGCCAGCCGAGGAAGGCGCCCAGGGCCAGCCCGCCCGTGGTGCCGAAGGCGGCGACGAGGACCGACTCCCAGCGCACCATGGCCCGCAGCTGGGCCCGGGTCTGGCCGACGGCCCTGAGCAGGCCGAGTTCGCGGGTGCGTTCATGGACGGCCAGCGTGAGGGTGTTGGCGATGCCGAGCAGGGCGATGAGCACCGCGAGGTCAAGCACCTTGTCGGCCGTCGGAGATTCCATACGGTCCACCAGGCGCCCGTCGGCGAGGAAGACGACCTCGTCGGCGTGGGCGGCGGCGACCGGATCGTGCGTGACCATGACGACGGTGCGGTCCATCTGGCGCACCGCGCGTCCGAGCAGGCCCAGGACCTCCTCACCGGAGCGGGAGTCGAGATTGCCGGTGGGTTCGTCGGCGAAGACGACGTCGGGGCGGCCGGCGAACGCACGAGCGACGGCGACGCGTTGCTGCTGGCCGCCGGAGAGCTCCGCGGGCCGGTGGTGCAGCCGGTCGCCCGGGCGGCTGTCCGCGTGCCGGTCGCCGTGGTCATGCGGGACCGCCCTTGCCGGTGCGGCCGAACTGCTCGTCCAGGACGGAGAGGCGGCGCCAGTACTCGTCCTCGTCGATCTCTCCGGAGGCGAAGCGGCGGCCGAGCACCGCGATCGGCGAGTCGCCGGTGGGGCGTCCGTCCATCGGGCGCCAGGGGCCGCCGCGGCCGCGCCGAGCGGTGCGGCGCAGGACGGTGACGGCGCCGACGACGACGGCCGCCCAGATCAGCGGGAAGAACAGGATCCACGGGCCGGGGCCGCCGTCCCAGTGAGCCAGGGTCTGCATCGTGAGGCCATCTCCCTCGGTGGGTTGTCGGGTGATGCCTCGAGACTGGCTCCGGGAGGGGGTCCGGGTCGTCGTACGGCCGAGGGCAGTGCGCGTACCTCCCGGGGAGTAGGCGGGCGTTCGAGCGCTGCTCCTTCAGGAGCGGGGTCCCGAGAGGCGGCTCGGCAGGTCGACTTCTGTACCTACTAGTATGTACAGTGCTCGAATGGGCACACCGGAGCGACTGATCGAGTCCACCCGCGAGCTGCTGTGGGAGCGCGGCTACGTGGGCACCAGCCCCAAGGCGATCCTGGAGCGCTCGGGCGCCGGGCAGGGCAGCATGTACCACCACTTCAAGGGCAAGCCGGACCTGGCGCTGGCCGCCATCCGCCGCACCGCCGAGGAGATGCGCGCCACCGCAGGGGGCGTGCTCGACGGGCCCGGGACACCGTACGAGCGGATCGAGGCGTATCTGCGGCGCGAACGCGACGTGTTGCGCGGCTGCCCGATCGGTCGGCTGACGATGGACCCGGACGTGGTGGCGAGCGACGAACTGCGGGCGCCGGTCGACGAGACGATCGACTGGCTGCGCGAGCAACTGGCCGGAATCGTCGAAGAGGGCAAGGAGCAGGGCCAGTTCGGGCAGTCCCTGGACGCGGAGGAGACCGCGGCGACGATCCTCGCGACGGTACAGGGCGGCTATGTGCTGGCCCGTGCCTCGGGTTCACCGGCGGCTTTCGACGCGGGGGTGCGAGGTCTGCTCGCCCTTCTCCGACCGACCTCTTAGGAGCTGTTGACGATGCATGCCATGCAGTACGAACTGGCCCTGCCCGCCGACTACGACATGGGGATCATCCGAGACCGCGTCTCCCGCATCGGGCATCTGCTCGACGACTGG
The DNA here is from genome assembly GCF_014905555.1 of Streptomyces sp. Y2F8-2. GTDB lineage: Bacteria > Actinomycetota > Actinomycetes > Streptomycetales > Streptomycetaceae > Streptomyces > Streptomyces cynarae. The sequence continues at coordinate 64,023 of NZ_BNGS01000005.1, forward strand.
GACGGCCTCGGCTTCAAGGCGTACCTGATGCGTGAGCGGGGCGTGCACGGCTCGCCGGTCAACCAGTACGCGCCGTTCTACCTGTGGAACACCATGGAGGGCATGAACACCTTCCTGTGGGGAGGCGCCTTCCAGGGGCTCGTGGGCGACTTCGGGCGGCCGGTGGTCCAGCAGTGGACGGGGCTGGCATACGCGGAGGGCACGGCCGCGGACTCCCCCGCCGTCGTGGCGGTGCGCCGGCGTCAACCGGTGCCCGACGGCGTCCAACTGTCCGAGGTCATGGAGGACGCGGTGCGCGAGGCCGGACGGCTGGCCGGGGACGACGGTGCGGTGCTCGCGGCGGCGGCCGTCGACACGCGGGGCTGGGAGTTGGTCCACTTCTCGCTCTGGGAGCACGACACGCCGAAGGCCGAAGGCGACGTGTTCCAGGTGCTGCACATGTCGGCGCCTGGACGGGGTGAGCTGCCGCGGGGGCGGCAGTGGTGAGCTTCGTCCGTACGGTCCTCGGCGACGTGCGTCCCGAGGACCTGGGCGTGTGCGACGCCCATGACCATCTGTTCTTCGCCAGTCCGCAACTGCCGGGCCAGGAGCTGCGCAGCGTGTCCGCGGCCCGGGCCGAGCTGGCCGCGTTCCGTGCCGAGGGCGGCTCGGCCGTCGTGCAGTGGACCCCGTACGGCCTGGGCCGGCGCGCCGCCGACCTGCCGCCGTTGTCCCGGGAGACCGGTGTGCACCTGGTCGCCGCGACCGGACTGCACCAGTCCGTCCACTACGACGACGGCACTCTCGACGGCCTGCGCGGCCGGCTGGCCGACGTCTTCGTCCACGAACTCACCGAGGGCATCGGCACGTCCGGGATCAGAGCCGGGCTGATCAAGGTCGCCGGCGGCTTCCACGCCCTCGACGCACACGCCCGCTGGACGATGTCCGCGGCGGCGGAGGCGCATCACGCGACGGGCGCGCCGATCGCGGTCCACCATGAGCTGGGCACGGGCGTGCTCGACGTACTGGACCTGCTGTGCGGCGAGTTGGCGGTCCCTGCCCACCGGGTGATCCTCGGACACCTCAACCGCAACCCGGACTTCGTCGTGCACCGCCAGGCCGCGGAATCCGGCGCCTATCTGGCGTTCGACGGTCCGTCACGGGGGAACCACGCCACGGACTGGCGGATGCCGGACGCGGTACGGGCCCTGGCCGACGCCGGCTTCGGCGACCGGCTGCTGCTCGGCGGCGACACGACCACCGCCGCGGCCCGCTCCGTGGACGGCGGCCCCGGCATGCCGTATCTGCTGCGCCGCGTGCGGCCGAGGCTCGAAGCCGCCCTGGGCAAGGAGCTGGTGCACCGCATCCTCACGGAGAACCCCGGCCATGCCTTCGGCGTGGACTGGCGCTGAGCATCGCGGACCTGCCCCTGGCCCGATCGTGTCGAGCGTTGTCCCTGCCGGCGCTTTCGGCCTGCGCGGCGGATCGGAGGATGTGAGGGAACAGGTTCCGGACGAAAGGCGACGACATGGCTCTGGAGATGCGTGACCACTGCGAGCACTGCGAGACCACCGCGCTGCCGCACGACGCGCCCGCCCGCATCTGCTCGTACGAGTGCACGTTCTGCGAGCCCTGCAGCGAGGCCATGCGGCACATCTGTCCCCACTGCGGCGGCGAACTGGTCGCGAGGCCCCGCCGTGCCGCAGCCGCCTGAGAAAGGAACACGAGCCCATGCCCTTCGTACGGGTGGACGCCCTGGGCGCCGGCCCCGAGCGCCTCGACGCGCTCGGCCGTGCCGTGCACGACGCCCTGGTCGAGACGCTCGGCATCCCGCCCGACGACCGTTTCCAGGTCCTCACCGGCCACGACGGCACCCGCAGCACGCTGCGCTACGACGACTACCTGGGCGTGCACCGTGACGAGGGCATCGTGTACGTCGCGATCACCATGCGCTCCGGGCGTCCGCCCGAGCAAAAGCAGGCCCTGTACCGGCGGATCGCCGAACTGGCCCAGAAGTACGCGGGAACCGAGCCGCGCAACGTGTTCGTCACCGTGACCGAGAACGAATCCGCCGACTGGTCGCTCGGCGACGGGGTGGCGCAGTACCTGGTCCGCCCGGGTGCGCCCGCATCCGCCGCACACGGCCCAGCCGGCGAAACCCCGTCCGGCGCCCGAAGCGGCGTCAGGTGAGGGCGGCCAGTGGGTCGTCCAGTACCGGCTGCCACGCCAGCTCCGCCGCTCCGACCAGGCTGTTGTGGTCGAGTGTGCAGGCGAGGACGGGGACTTGGCCGCTGCGGCCCCACAGGCTGCGGTCGGCGACGACCGCGCGCAGCCGTTCGGGGTCGGCGTCGAGCAGGGTGCGGTGCAGCCCGCCGAGGATGATGCGGTCCGGGTTGAGGATGTTGACGAGGCCGGCGAGACCGAGGCCGAGCCGGTCGATCAGCAGCTCGACGGCGCCGCGGACGGCCGGGTCGGTGGCGTACGCGGTGCGGATGAGGTCGTTGGCCTGTTGAAGCTGTGAGACCTCGGGGCCGGCCTCGCGCCCGGCCGCCGCCAGGAAGGCCAGCGGGTCCGCCTCCACATCGAGGCAGCCACGGCTGCCGCAGTGGCAGGGGCGGCCCTCCGGGTTCACGGTGAGGTGGCCGACCTCGAGCGCCAGACCCGAACTGCCCGTGTGCAGCCGTCCGTCGAGCACCAGCGCGCCTCCCACGCCCCGGTGCCCGGTGGCCACGCACAGCAGGTCCCTGGATCCGCGGCCCGCGCCGTGGCGGTGCTCGGCGAGCGCGGCCAGGTTGATGTCGTTGGCGGCGAAGGCGGGCCCCGTGATGCCGGAGGCGCGCACCCGCTCGGCGAAGATCTCCCGTACGGGTGCTCCCGCCGGCCAGGCGAGGTGCAGCGGGTTGAGCGCCAGGCCCTCCGGCTCGGCGACCGCGGACGGCACGGCGAGCCCGGCGCCCACACAGCGCCGCCCGGTCTCGCGCAGCAGTTCGGCGCCCGCTTCGACCACCGAGCCGAGCACCTTGGCCGGGTCGGCGTCGACGGTCTCGCAGCCGGGGGCGGTCGCGACGATGCTGCCACCGAGGCCGACGAGCGCGGCCCGGAAGCCGTCGGCGTGCACCTGTGCGGCGAGCGCGACGGGTCCGTCCTCGGCGATCTCCAGCCGGTGCGAGGGCCGGCCCTGCGTTCCGGCGGCGGCCCCCGGGTGGGCGTCGACGCGGATCAGGCCGAGCGCCTCGAGTTCGGCGGCCACCGCTCCGGCGGTCGCCCGGGTGACGCCCAGCTCTGCGGTGAGCACGGCGCGCGTCGGCGCACGACCGGTGTGCACCAGCTCCAACGCGGGCCCGAGCGCGCCGCGCCCACGGTCCAGCCGTGTCCGTGTGTTCCCTTCCCCTACCGCCCGGGGGCCCGCCTTACCGCTCATGAAGGGGAGTCTCCCATGATCCGCTGCGGGTCCCGGCCGAAGCCGCTCACCCTGAGGGTGATGTTCAACCGGCCCGTCAGCCCCAACGCGGGCGGCGCGGTCCCCGGCCGCACCCTCGGCACCCCGTGGTGGGCGAGCCGCGCCGGGCCGCCGAAGACGAACAGGTCCCCGCTGCGCAGCTCCACGTCCGTGTAAGGGCGGCTGCGGGTCTCGGTGTTGCCGAAACGGAAGACGCAGGTGTCGCCGAGACTCAGCGACACCACGGGGGCGTCGGACGTCTCGTCGCTGTCGCGGTGCATCCCCATACGGGCGCCCGCATCATAGAAGTTGATCAACGCGATGTCGTAGGGCTCCGACGGCACCGCCCGCGGGCCCAGGGCGGCCTCGACCGCCTCGCGGCCCAGTGCGGCGAGCCAGTCCGGGAGCGGCTTCACGGGGGCGCCGTCGCCGTCGACGACCGTGCGGGCGTACCCGTAGGGATACCAGTGCCAGCCGAGGCAGACCTGCCGTGAGGTCATCGTGCCCCCGCCGGGCGTGCGCACCGTCCGCAGTCCGGCCGGCGGGCGGGCCCACTCCCGGCAGGCGTCCAGGAGCCGCTGCTGACGGTCCGCGTCCAGCCAGTCGGGCACATGGACCGCGCCTGGGGCGACCTCGGCGCGGCTCCGCGGGAACAGCTCGGCGTCCATGGCCCCATCATCACGTATCCGGCCCACCGGGGACGGGCCCCACCTGCGGCTCCGCTAGCCTGGACCCACGATGAACGACCGTTTGACCACGCCGTGGGGCGAGTACGCGCTGGCCCGCTTCCCGGAGGACCCCCGCGACCGGCTGCGCGCCTGGGACGCCTCCGACGCGTATCTGCTGCGGCACCTCGCGGCGAGCGGCACCCCGCTCGACGGTTCGGTCGTCATCGTCGGCGACCGGTGGGGTGCGCTCACCACGGCGCTCGCGGCGCACCACCCGACACAGATCACCGACTCGTTCCTGGCGCACGAGGCGACCCGCGCCAACCTCGCGCACAACGGCGTCGACGCGGGCGCCGTCCGGCTGCTCAGCACCCGGGACGACCCGCCGTCCCGTATCGACGTGCTCCTGATCCGTGTCCCGAAGAGCCTCGCGCTGCTGGAGGACCAGCTGCACCGGCTGGCGCCAGGCGTGCACGAGGGGACGGTGGTGATCGGCACCGGCATGGTCAAGGAGATCCACACCTCGACGCTGCAGTTGTTCGAGCGCGTCCTCGGGCCGACCCGTACCTCACTCGCCGAGCAGAAGGCGCGGCTGATCTTCTGCACCCCCGACCCGGCCCTCGACCGGGGCGGCAACCCGTGGCCGTACCGCTACCGACTCCCCGACGGCATCGGCCCGTTGTCCGGCCGAACCGTCACCAACCACGCGGGCGTCTTCTGCGCCGACCGCCTCGACATCGGCACCCGTTTCTTCCTCCAGCACCTTCCGCGCGGCCGGGGCGCCGAGCGGATCGTGGACCTCGGCTGCGGCAACGGCATCGTGGGGCTGGCGGCCGCGCTGGCCGATCCCGGGGCCGAGGTGCTGTTCACCGACGAGTCGTACCAGGCGGTGGCCTCGGCGGAGGCGACCTACCGGGACAACGCCCGGGGGCGGGCGGAGTTCCGGGTCGGAGACGGTCTGTCCGGGGTGCCCGCCGCGAGCGTCGACCTGGTCCTCAACAACCCGCCGTTCCACTCCCACCAGGCGACGACGGACGCCACCGCCTGGCGCATGTTCACCGGCGCGCGGCGCGCCCTGCGGCCGGGTGGCGAGCTGTGGGTGATCGGAAACCGTCATCTGGGCTACCACGTGAAACTGCGCCGTCTCTTCGGCAACAGCGAACTGGTCGCGAGCGACCCCAAGTTCGTCGTTCTGAAGGCGGTCAGGAAATAGCCGAACCCGCGACCGTCCCCCACGTGGAGCGTGCCGGGGGCATGCCTACGGGGGCGGGGGCTCCGGTGCGGGCTTGCCCCCGTCCCGCAACACGGTCACGAGACGGGTCACGGTCCGGGCCATCGCCTCCCGTCCCACGCCCAGGTAGCCGCGCGAGTCGACCGCCTCGGGCCGCCCGGCGAGGAACTCCCGGATGGCGTCGGTCATCGCGACGTTCAGGGCGGTGCCGATGTTGACCTTCGTGATGCCGCCCGCGACGGCCGCGGTCAGTTCGTGGTCCGGCAGTCCCGACGAGCCGTGCAGCACGAGCGGTACGTCGAGGGCGGCACTGAGCCGCTCGATCAGGGCGTGGTCGAGTGCGGCCGTGCGCGTGGTCATCGCGTGCGTGCTGCCGACGGCGATGGCCAGCGCGTCGACACCGGTGTCCGCCACGAAGGCGGCGGCCTCGGCCGGGTCGGTGCGGGCGCCGGGTGTGTGCGGGCCGGGCGGCGGTTCGCCGTTCTTGCCGCCCACCTGCCCCAACTCGGCCTCGATCCACAGCCCTTGGGCATGCGCCCAGTCGGCGGCGGCCCGGGTCGCGGTGAGGTTCTCCTGGTAGGGCAGCCGGGCCGCGTCGTACATCACCGAGCCGAATCCGGCGCCGGGTGCCTGGCGGAGCAGGTCGTCGCTCTGGACGTGGTCGAGGTGGAGGGCGACGGGCACGGCGGCACGCGCGGCGGCCGCGGCGGCGGCGCGGGCGAGCGGGAGAAGCCGCCCGTAGCGGTACTTGACGGCGTTCTCGCTGACCTGGAGCACGACGGGGGTGTCCGCGGCCTCGGCGCCCGCGATCACGGCCTCGATGTGCTCGAGGGTGATGACGTTGAACGCGGCGACGGCACCGCCCGCGGCAGCGGCGGCGGCGATCAGCTCACCGGTGGGGGCGAGGGGCACGGCTCCTCCCTCTCACCTGGCACGGGAATCGGGTGCGAGGATCACCGAGCGGGTCAGATGGCGCGGCCGGTCGGGATCGAGTCGGCGGGCGGCGGCGAGGGCGACGGCGAGCCGCTGGACGAGGAGGAGTTCGGCGAGCGGGTCGAGGCCGCCGGCCACCCACAGCGCTCCCGTCTCCCGGACCTGCGCGGCCAGTCGGTCGGGTGCCTCGCCGAGCATCCAGGTCGCGGTGGTGTCGGTGGTGATGCTGATGGGGCCGTGCCGGTACTCCATCGCGGGGTACGCCTCCGTCCAGGCCTGCGCGGCCTCGCGCAGTTTCAGCGCGGCCTCGTGGGCGAGCCCGACGGTCCAGCCGCGCCCCAGGAAGGTGAACTGCGTGCGCTGGACGAGCCCTTCGGGCAGCGGGGACTCCAGCGCGGTGCGGGCGTCGGCGATCACGGCGTCCGAGTGGAGGCCGAGGTGGGCGCGGAGCAGGGTGAGGGCGGTGGTGGCGAACCGGGTCTGGACGACGGAGCGTTCGTCGGCGAAGCCGAGCTCCACCACCTCGTCGGCGCACTCCGTCACGGACGTGCGCACATCGGCGGTGATCGCGGTGGTCCGCACCCGACCGCGGAGCCGGCCGAGGAGGTCGAGGACCTCGGTGGTGGTCCCGGACCGGGTGAGGGCGACGACCCGGTCGTAGGCCCGGCCGTGAGGAAACTCGGAGGCGGCGAAGGCGTCCGTCTCGCCCTGCCCGGACCGCTCGCGCAGCGCGGCCGCGGACTGCGCCATGAAGAACGAGGTCCCGCACCCCACGATCGCCACCCGCTCCCCCGCCGCCGGCAGCGCGTCCTTGTGCCCCTGCGCGCTCTCGGCGGCGCGCGTCCAGCACTCGGGCTGGCTGGTCAGCTCCTGCTCGACGTACGTCATGCCGCACCCTCCCAGCCGAGGCAGTAATGCTTGCTCTTGCAAGATATAGCCAGATTTCGAGCACGATCAAGCATTGTGACGGAAGTGCTGTGCGCTAGGGTCACCCGCAAGGTCAAGGAAACGGAGAGTGGGATGTCCCGCGACGCCCGCTGGAAGGCGCTGCTGGAGCTGCTCGTCGAGCGGGGCCGGCTGGAGGTCGAGGAGGCGGCGGCCGAGCTCGGGGTGTCGGCCGCGACGATCCGTCGCGACTTCGACCAGCTCGCGGAGCAGCAGATGCTGGTGCGTACCCGGGGCGGCGCGGTGGTGCACGGGGTCTCCTACGAACTGCCGCTGCGCTACAAGACCGCCCGCCGCACCTCGGAGAAGCAGCGCATCGCACAGGCGGTGGCCGGCCTGATCACGCCCGGCGAGGCGGTGGGTCTCACCGGCGGAACCACCACCACCGAGGTGGCGCGGGCGCTCGCCGTGCGCGGCGACCTGGCGTCGGGCTCCCCCGCGCTGACGATCGTCACCAACGCGCTGAACATCGCCAACGAGCTGGCCGTGCGCCCCCAGTTCAAGATCGTGGTCACCGGCGGGGTCGCGCGACCGCAGTCTTACGAGCTGATCGGTCCGCTCGCGGACGGCGTACTCGGCCAGATCACCCTGGACGTGGCCGTCCTCGGGGTCGTGGCCCTGGACGTCACGCACGGCGCGGCGGCGCACGACGAGGCGGAGGCAGCGATCAACCGTGTGCTGTGCGAGCGCGCCGCGCGCGTGGTCGTCGCGGCGGACTCCAGCAAGCTGGGGCAGCGCGCCTTCGCGCGGATCTGCGCGGTGGAGGCGGTGGACACCCTGGTCACGGACACGGCGGCCGGGGCGGACACGGTGCGGCGGTTCGAGGAGGCGGGCGTCCGGGTGATCACGGCCTGACGACGGAGGCCGGGGGCGGATCCGCTCCCCGTGCCGCCCCCTCGCCTTGCGCCTACCCTGGGACCTGCGGTGCGCGTACCCGGTGGTCAGGGAGGCTGCGATGGCCGAAACGCCGAGCGAGCAGTACGGGCCCGGGCACTCCCGGTACCTGCCGATCGCCGACCACGGTCTGATCGGTGACATGCGCACCGTCGCCCTGGTGGGAAGCAACGGCACCATCGACTGGTACTGCTGCCCCTCCTTCGACTGCCCGAGCGTGTTCGGCGCCATCCTGGACGCCGAGCGGGGCGGGTGCTTCGAACTCGCCGCGACGGTGCCGGGCCGCACGAAGCAGTTCTACTTCCCCGACACCAATGTCCTGATCACGCGGTTCTTCACCGAGGACGGCGTCGGCGAGGTGCAGGACTTCATGCCCGTCGGAGCGCAATCGGTCGAGACCGAACGCCACCGGCTCATCCGGAGGGTCCTGTGCGTGCGGGGCTCCCTGCCCTTCCGGGTACGGGTGGCTCCACGGTTCGACTACGGCAGGCAGCCGCACACCCTGCGGCTGCTCGGTGACGTGGCGGTCTTCGAGTCCGCCGACCTGTCACTGGCCCTGACCGCCACCGTCCCCCTGGAAGGCGACGACCGCGACGTGTGGGCCGACTTCAAACTCGCCGAGGGCGAGTCGACGGTGTTCACGCTGGACCAGGTCGGTGAACATCTGGCGCCGCGCATGTGCGCACGCGTCGAGGCCGAGAAACAGTTCTCCGCCACGGTGGAGTACTGGCGGCGCTGGCTGCACCAGTCCCGATACCGCGGTCGCTGGCGGGAGATGGTGCACCGCTCCGCCCTCACCCTCAAGCTGCTCACCTACGCCCCGACCGGCGCGATCCTGGCCGCGCCGACGACCAGCCTGCCCGAGCGGCTCGGCGGCGAACGCAACTGGGACTACCGGTACGTGTGGGTGCGCGACGCGGCCTTCTGCGTCTACGCCATGCTGCGGCTGGGGTTCACCGACGAGGCCGAGGCGTTCATGAAGTTCGTGAACCGGCACATCACACCCGGCGACGGCGGACCGTCCGGCCCGCTGCAGATCATGTACGGCATCGACGGCCGCACCGACCTGCCCGAGTACGAAATCGACCACCTCGAGGGCCATCAGGGCTCCGCGCCGGTCCGGGTCGGCAACGCGGCCGCCGACCAGCTCCAGCTCGACATCTACGGCGCCCTGATCGACTCCATCTATCTCTACGACAAGTGGGCACAGCCCATCTCCAGCGACCAGTGGGACCAGGTCTGCGCGCTGGTGGACTGGGTCTGTGACCACTGGGACCAGCCGGACGAGGGCATCTGGGAGACCCGGGGCGGCCGCAAGAAGTTCCTGTACTCGCGCCTGATGTGCTGGGTGGCGATCGAACGGGCCATCCGGATGGCCCGCCGCCGCGGCCTGCCCGCCGACATGGTCCGCTGGCTGCAGTGCCGCGACACCATCTACCGGCGGATCATGCAGCGCGGCTGGTCCGTCAAGCGCCAGGCCTTCGTCCAGCACGAGGACGGCGACGTGCTGGACGCGTCCGTGCTGATGATGCCCCTGGCCAAGTTCATCGCGCCCACCGACCCCAAGTGGCTGTCCACGCTGGACGCACTCACCCAGGACCTGGTCTCCGACTCCCTGGTCTACCGCTACGACCCACAGGCCAGCCCGGACGGCCTGCGGGGCGACGAGGGCACGTTCTCCATCTGCTCCTTCTGGTACGTCGAGGCGCTGGTCCGCGCCGGACGGCTGGACGAGGCACGGCTGGCGTTCGAGAAGATGCTCACCTACGCCAACCATCTGGGCCTGTACGCCGAGGAGATCAGCCACACCGGTGAGCAACAGGGCAACTTCCCGCAGGCGTTCACGCACTTCGCCCTGATCAGCGCGGCGTTCAATCTCGACCGGGCGCTGGGGTGAGGCGGAGCGGCGTGCCGTTCCCTCAGCTCTGCGTGCGCGTCAGACGGATCATGTTCCAGGACAGGGGCTCCAGTCCGGCACGCAGGACCCCGTCCTTGACGAGGGTGCCGGTGGCCGGGTGCGGTGTCACCCGGTCGGGGTGGTCCAGGGTGTTGCGGGCGTCGGGGTCGGCGTCGGACAGCACCAGGTGCTCCTCGACGGTGTGCGCGTCGATGCCGCGCAGGTCGATCTCGAGCGGCAGCGCCTCGCTCTGACTCCGGTTGACGGCGAACACGGTGACGGCGCCGGTCTCGTCGTCGGTCACGGCGGTGGCGTGCAGCAGGGGCACATCGCCGAACCGGGCCGTGGGGTACGTGGGGCCGTCCACCTCGACGCGCAGCACCCGGCCGCGGCCGTGCCGCGATGCCTGGGCGAACGGGAAGAAGGTGGTCTGCCGCCAGGCGGGTCCGCCCGGCTCGGTCATGATCGGCGCGATGACGTTGACGAGCTGGGCGAGCGAGGCGGCGGTGACCCGGTCGGCGTGCCGCAGCAGGGCGATCAGCAGCGAGCCGAAGACCACGGCGTCGGTGACGGTGTAGACGTCCTCCAGCAGGCGCGGCGCCTGCTGCCAGTCCTCGACGTGATGCGGGTTGGGCCGGCTCTGGTACCAGACGTTCCACTCGTCGAAGGAGAGGTTGATGCGCTTGGTCGCCTTCAGCCTGGCGCGGACGTGGTCGCAGGTGGCCACGACCGACTCGATGAAGTGCTCCATGTCGACCGCGGAGGCGAGGAAGGAGTCCCGGTCGCCGTCGGTCTCCTCGTAGTAGGCGTGCAGCGAGACGTGGTCGACGAGGTCGTACGCGGCCTCCAGAACGGTCGCCTCCCAGGCGGCGAAGGTGGACATCCCGGAGCCCGAGCTGCCGCACGCAACCAGTTCCAGGTCCGGCTCGATCATCCTCATGGCGCGGGCGGTCTCGGCGGCGAGCCGCCCGTACTCCTCGGCCGTCTTGTGACCGATCTGCCAGGGGCCGTCCACCTCGTTGCCCAGGCACCACATCCTGATGCCGTACGGCTCCTCGCCGCCGTGGGCGATGCGCAGGTCGGACAGTTCGGTGCCGCCCGGGTGGTTGCAGTACTCCAGCAGCCGTACCGCGTCCTCCACTCCGCGGGTGCCGAGGTTGACGGCCATCATGGGCTCCGCGCCGGTCTTGCGGCAGAAGTCCATGAACTCGCCGAGGCCGAACTCGTTGGTCTCGGTGGTCTTCCAGGCGAGGTCGAGGCGCACCGGCCGCTCCTCGCGCGGTCCGACGGTGTCCTCCCAGCGGTAGCCGGAGACGAAGTTGCCGCCTGGGTAGCGCACGGTGGTGACGCCCAGCTCCCGGATCAGCGCGAGCACGTCCTGCCGCAGGCCGGCGGGGTCGGCGGCGGGGTGGCCCGGTTCGTACAGACCGCTGTAGACGCAGCGGCCCAGGTGTTCCACGAACGACCCGTACAGACGGGGGTGGACGGTTCCGATCCCGAAGGCCGAGTCGAGGGTGAAGCGTGCGGGGGTGGTGGCGGGGGCGGACATGGCTGCCTTTCAGGTGGGATGCGTGTACGGGACGTCGTGCGGGCTTTTCAGAGGGGAAGCGTGCAGACCACCGACGGCAGGGATGCCGCCGGGGCGGGCTGTTCGAGGGTGCCGTCGTCCCGGACCCGCAGCGCGGCGAGGGTGCCGCTGTGCTGGTTGGCGACGAGGAGGTGACCGGCCGTCAGGGTGAGGCCGCGGGGCCAGGTGCCGCCGCTGGGGACCTCGCCGATCGGCGTCAGGCCGGAGCCGGTGATCCGGAACGCGGCCACCGTGTCCGCTCCGCGGTTGGTCACCCACACGAAGCGCCCGCACGGGGAGGCGACGATCCCGCCGGGATAGTTGTCGACGTCCTGGGCCGTGGTGGCGGGCACGGCGGAGCCCGCCGTCAGGATGCCCGTCCCGGCGTCGTAGCGGTGGCAGGTGACGGTGGAGGAGAGCTCGTCGGCGCTGAACACCAGCTCGCCGTCGGGGGCGAACGCGAGATGGCGGGGGCCGGAGCCGGCGCGCAGCCGGCTCACCGCGGTCTGTGCGAGCGTTCCGGCGCGGGTGTCCAGCACATAGGCGAACACCGCGTCCGCGCCCAGGTCGGTGGCCAGCACGAAGCGGCCCGACGGGTCGACGACGACCTGGTGGGCGTGGCTGCCCTCCTGCCGTCCGGTGACCGGGCCCGACCCCTCGTGCACGACGACGTCGGTCGGCTCGCTCACCCGCCCGTCCTCGTCGAGCCGGTGCACGGCCACGGTGCCGGGATCCGTGTCGCTGCCGTAGTTGGCGGTCAGCAGCCAGCGGCCGTCGGGGTGGACGGTCAGGTGGCACGGGTTCGTCCCGCCGCCGGCGACCGGGGTGCCCAGGGTCGTCAGGGCGCCGTCGAGCTGCCGGGTGACCGCGGTGACGGTTCCGGGGTCGGTCTCGTTCGTGCTGTAGACGACGTCCAGGGTCGGGTGCGCCGCCAGGAAGGAGGCGCCGCTGACGGGCAGCGGTGGCAGCCCGCTCTCGGGGGCCGGACGGCCGCTCGCCGGATCGAAGCGCACGACGGCGAGTCCGGCGCCGTCGCCCCCGGTGTCGGGTGTGTAGGAGCCGGTGAGGACGAGGAGGGGGCCGGACGAGGCAGGTGTGGGCATGGGCTTCGCGGGACTTTCCTTGAAGGGGGACGGTGGCGGGGCTGTTCAGCGGACGTTGTCGTCGTGGTGGTCGAGCAGGGCCAGTTCGGAGCGGCGGGGCAGGCCCTCCCAGTCGCCCGCGGTGCTGACCGCGAAGGCGCCGAGGAGGGCAGCCGTCCTCAGCCGCTGCTCGGGTGGCTCACCCGCCAGCAGTTCGGCGAGGTATCCGGCGGCGAAGGCGTCCCCCGCGCCAACGGAGTCGTGGACGCGCACGGGTATCGCGGGCTGCCGGTGCGGCTGTCCGTCGAGGAGGGCGAACGCTCCCTCGGCACCCAGTTTGATCACGGCACCGGACGGGCCGAGGTCGCGGATGCCGCGGGCGAGTTCCACCGGGTCGTCGGTGCCGGGGACCGCGAGCCGGGCCTCGTGCGGTGATGCGAAGACGAGGTCGCAGCGGCGCAGCAGCGGCAGCAGGGCGTTCCTGGCCTCCTCCTCGCCCCACAGCAGGGAGCGGAAGTTGATGTCGAGTGAGAGGGTCACCCCCGCGTCGGCGGCGATGTCCACGGCCCGGGTGACGGCCTTCGCGGGTCCGTCGCCCAGCGCGGGGGTGATCCCGGTGAGGTGCAGGACGGCCGCGCCGGCGACGACGTCTTCGGGGATGTCCTCGGGGGACAGTCCGGCACCGGCCGTGCGGGTGCGGTAATAGCGCGTACGGTGGTGGCCGGCGGTGCGCCGTTCCTTCAGCATGAGCGACGTGGGGGCGGGGTCGCGTACGGCGAGGACGGTGACCCCTTCCGCGCGCAGCTCGCGCAGGACGAGGTCGCCGAGAGCGTCCTCGCTGACACGGCCGATCCAGACGGCGCGGCCGCCGAGCCGGCTGACCCCCACCGCGACGTTCGACTCCGCTCCGGCGAGCCCGAGACGCAGATCGGCGCCCAGGGACAGCGGGCCCGGCTGCGACGCCGACAGGGCCGCGAGGGTCTCCCCGACCGTCACCAGGTACGGCGTGCGCGGGGCGCTGTTCATCGGCCGACCTCCTCGGCGGTGGTCGCCCCGACCGTGTCGAGCACGGTGCGCGCCCTCTCGGTGAGCGCTTCCAGGGCCGTCGCACTCGGATCCCGGTCCGCTCCGCGCAGCAGCGGCGAGCCGATGCCCACGGCACGGGCTCCCGCGTCGATGTAGTCGCGCGCCTGGGCGATGTCCACGCCGCCGACGGCCATCAGCGGGATCTCCGGCAGCGGCGCGCGCAGTTGGCGCAGATGGGCGGGGCCGCCCGAGCAGGCCGGGAAGAGCTTGACCGCGGCGGCGCCCGCCTGCCACGCGGCGGCCACCTCGGTCGGCGTCCAGGCACCCGGGTAGCACGGGATGCCGCTCTTCGCGGTGCTGCGGATCAGATCGGCGTCCACGACCGGGGAGACGAGGAACTCGGCTCCGGCTGCCAGCGCGTCACGGGCCTGGCCGGTGGTCGTCACGGTACCGGCGCCGACCGCCACCGCAGGTCCGAGGTCGTCCCGGATGCAGGACAGGGCGTCGAGGGCACCGACGGTGGTGAGGGTGACCTCCAGGCAGGAGATGCCGCCGTCCGCGAGCGCCCGGGCCACGGCGGGCAGTCCGGAGGCGTCGGCGGACCGGAGGATGGCCATGATCCGGGTCCGGCCCAGCTGCGGGGTGATGGGGGGACGCTCCATCACCCCACCGGCCTGCACGACTTGCCGATTCCTTGCATGTCGGTCATGCGAAGTTCCTTTGGCAGAAGGTCCGGTGTCATGTCCGGTTGGCCGACGTGCTGGGCCGTACGCAGAACTCTTGTTGGGCTTCGCCCAGATATATCGTCTATTTCCGTCTGAGGAAACCGGTTGACCCCGACTCCCGCGGACGTTAAGTTCCGTCGCCGGAACGTGTCAAGACCTCCCAATCCAGCGAGAGGGGTGCCCTGTTGGCGCAACAGACCATCCGGGCCAGGCTGGTGGACGTCGCACAGGCGGCCGGGGTCTCCAAGGCCACCGTGTCCAAGGTGCTCAACGGCCGCCAGGACCTGTCCGTCCGGCCGGAGACCCGGCGGCGCGTCCACGAGGCCGCCGAAGCGCTCGGCTACCGTCCCCACTCCGGGGCGCGGGCGCTGGCGGGTGCGAGCACCCACGCCCTCGCGCTGCTGGTCCCCGCCCTCACCAACCCCACGTACGTCACCATCGCCCGCGGCGCCTACCAGCGGGCCCGTGAGCTCGGCTATCTCTCCCTGCTGGCCGAGGACTTCGACGGGCAGGAGGCGGACGAGTCCTTCAACGACCTGGTCCAGGAGGGCCGCGTGGACGGACTGCTGATCGCCTCGGCCCGACCCGGTCACCCCCTGCTCGACGCACTCCGCCGCAGCCCGGTCCCGCACGTCTTCCTCAACCGGTCGGTCGAGGGGTCCGGCCGGAACGTCACCATGGACGTGGCCCGCTCCAGCGTCACCGCCCTGGACCACCTGTACGACCTCGGCCACCGCGCGGTCGGCCACATCGCCGGTCCGCCCGGCATCACCCCCAGCGACACCCGCAAGCAGGCGTTCCTGCGGCACGCCCAGGAGCTCTCAGTCGCCGCTCCGGTCGCCTCCGGCGACTTCACCGAGGACGGCGGCGTGTCCGCGGCACTGGAACTGCTCCGTCCCGCCGACGGCGGCAAGCACCCCCCGGTCACCGCGCTCTACACCAGCTCGCTGGCCCAGGCCATCGGCGCGATGGGCGCGATCCGGAGCCTGGGGCTTCGGATACCCGAGGACATCTCGGTGGTCGGCAACGACGACCTGCCCGTCGCCGGGCACCTCCACCCGCCGCTGACGACCGTGGCCATGCCCCTGTACGAGCTGGGAACCGCCGCCGTCGACGCCCTCGTGGCCGCCATCCGGGGCACGCCGCCAGGAGACGTGGTCGTACCCACCGAGCCGCATCTGGTGCTGCGCGGTTCCACCGCACGCCCCGGAGACGCACCATGACCGCAGCTCTCGCCCGCTTCGCGCGCCGCACCGCCCTGCTCACCGCGGCCGGCTCCGGCATCGGCGAGGCCACCGCCCACCGCTTGGCCGCCGAGGGAGCGTCCGTCGTCGTCACCGATGTCGACGCGGAGGCCGCCCACCGGGTGGCCGAGGAGATCGGCGCCAAGGGGGGCCAGGCGCGCAGCCGCCGTCTCGACGTGACCTCGCCCGACGAGTGGGTCGCCACCGTCGCCGAGATCACCGCGCGGAACCGGCACCTCGACGTGCTGCATCTCAACGCCGGCCGGAACCTGCCCGGAGCCGCCCACGAACTGGACGACACCTCCTGGCACGACCAGCTGCGGCTCTCCCTCGACTCGGTGTTCTACGGCGTCCGGGCGACCGTGCCCCTGCTCAGAGCCGCCGGGGGCGCGGTCGTGATCACCTCCTCGATCCACGCGGCCATCGGCTTCCACGGCTTTCCCGCGTACGCGGCGGCCAAGGGCGGGATCGGAGCCCTGGTGCGCCAGCTCGCCGTCGAGTACGGCGGTGAGATCAGGTTCAACGCCGTGCTGCCCGGCGCCGTGGTCACGGCCCTGTGGGCGCACACGCCTGCGGAGTACAAGGCCAGGGCGGCCGCGCGGACGCCTGTCGGCAGACTCGGGACCCCCGAGGACATCGCGGCCGCCGTGGCCTTCTTCGCCTCCGACGACGCCTCCTTCATCACCGGACAGAACCTGCTCGTGGACGGCGGCCGCAGCATCAGCGCCCACGAGTGACATCTCCCGACCGCCACCACCACTGCCACCGCCACCCCCTTTCGTGCGCACAGGACCCGGAGGCCGCCGAAAGATGAAGATCACCGGTTACGAACTCTTCCTCGTCGAACCGCGCTGGCTCTTCCTGCGCGTCGACACCGACGAGGGGATGTCCGGCTGGGGCG
Source organism: Streptomyces sp. Y2F8-2 (assembly GCF_014905555.1). Lineage (GTDB taxonomy): Bacteria > Actinomycetota > Actinomycetes > Streptomycetales > Streptomycetaceae > Streptomyces > Streptomyces cynarae. Next base: position 80,554 of record NZ_BNGS01000005.1, read on the forward strand.
AGCCCATCGTCGAGGGCAAGGCGCACACCGTCGCCCGCTGTGTCGAGGAGATGTTCGACTACCTCGTGGGGCAGGACCCGGCGCGTATCGAGGAGCACTGGCAGACGCTCGCCAAGGGCGGCTTCTACCGGGGCGGTCCCGTGCTGATGAGCGCCCTGGCCGGCATCGACCAGGCGCTGTGGGACATCGCCGGCAAGACCCACGGCGTCCCGGTGCACCAGCTGCTGGGCGGTCATGTGCGCGACCGGGTCCGTGTCTACGGCTGGGTGGGGGGCGAAACCCCCGAGGAGCTGGCGGAGTCGGCGGCCGAGCAGGTCGCCAAGGGCCTGACCGCGGTCAAGCTCAATCCCTGCGGTCAGTTGGAGCCGCTCGCCGCGCCCGCCGCCATCCAGGCCATCGTGGACAACGTGACCGCCGTACGCGAGGCCATCGGCCCGGAGTGCGACCTGGCGCTGGACTTCCACGGCCGGTTCAGCGGGGCGATGTCCCGGCGGGTGCTTCCGTTGCTGGAGCCCCTGCTGCCGATGTTCGTCGAGGAACCGGTGCTGCCCGAGTTCACCCAGGACCTCGGCGCCGTGGTGCGCTCCACGTCGATCCCCATCGCCACCGGTGAACGGCTCTACTCCCGCTGGGACTTCCGCTCCGCGCTGGCGGACGGCATCGCCGTGGCCCAGCCGGACATCAGCCACGCCGGCGGCATCTCGGAGACCCGGAGGATCGCCGCGATGGCCGAGACCTACGACGTCATGGTCGCGCCACACTGCCCGCTCGGCCCGATCGCGCTGGCCGCCAGTCTCCAACTCGACTTCGCCGCACCGAACTTCCTCATCCAGGAACAGGCGCTCGGCATCGGCTACGGCGACAGCAGCGGTCTGCCGGCCTACCTCGTCGACGCCGAGCCCTTCACGTTCCGCGACGGCTACATCAAGCGCCTGACCGCGCCCGGTCTGGGCATCACCATCGACGAGGACGCGGTCCGTGCCGCCGCCGAGCGCGGGCATCGCTGGCGCAACCCGGTGTGGCGCAACGCGGACGGGTCGCTGGCTTCCTGGTAGCCCCGGTCACCGCCGGACCGGAAGCGTCAAGGGCCGCAGGACGCGGTCGCGCGGCCCTCACGCGGAGCATTCCGGGCGACCCGCGCGACCCGGCGCCCCGAACTCCCGCCGCACCGGCCGGCTGGGCTACAGCGTGCGCTCCAGGCGGTCCGCCACCAGCTTCACGAAACGCGCGGGTTCCTTGGGCTGGCCGCCCTCCGCGAGCACCGCCAGGCCGTGCAGCAGTTCGGTGGTCTCGGCGAGCACGGTGCGGTCCTCGCGTTCCTTGTACGCCTGGTTCAGGCCCTTCACGAGCCGGTGGTCGGGGTTGATCTCCAGGATCCGCTTGGTGCGCGGCACCTCCTGGCCCATCGCCCGGTACATGTTCTCCAGGGCCGGGGTCAGGTCCTGCGCGTCCGAGACGATGCAGGCCGCCGACACGGTGAGGCGCGACGACAGACGCACCTCCTTGATGTCCTCGTCCAGCTGTTCCTTCATCCAGCCGAGCAGATCCGCGTATTCCTCGGTCTGCTTCTCCCGCTCGTCGTCGCCCTTCTCGTCCCCCCGCGCGCCGAGGTCGATCTCACCCTTGGTCACGGACCGCAGTGCCTTGCCCTCGTACTCCCCCACGGCGTCGACCCACACCTCGTCGACGGGGTCCGTGAGCAGCAGCACCTCGATGCCCCGGTCCCGGAACGCCTCCATGTGCGGGGAGTTCTCGACGCTCTGCCGGGACTCACCGGTGATGTAGTAGATGTGCTCCTGCCCGTCCTTCATCCGCTCCACATAGCCCTTGAGCGTGGTCGGCTCGTCGTCGCCGTGCGTGGTGGCGAACGAGGAGACGGCGAGGATGGCGTCGCGGTTCTCGGGGTCGGTGACCAGCCCCTCCTTCAGGACGGCACCGAACTCCCGCCAGAACGTGGCGTAGCGGTCCGGGGCACCGGTCATCATGTCCTTGACCGTGGACAGGACCTTCTTCGTCAGACGCCGCTGCATCATCCGGATGTGGCGGTCCTGCTGCAGGATCTCGCGGGACACGTTGAGCGAGAGGTCCGCCGCGTCGACGACGCCCTTGACGAAGCGGAGGTAGGGCGGCAGCAGCGCCTCGCAGTCGTCCATGATGAAGACGCGCTTCACATACAGCTGCACCCCTCGCTGGAAGCCCTGCGTGAACAGGTCGTGCGGGGCGTGCGACGGGAGGAACAGCAGGGCCTGGTACTCGAAGGTGCCCTCTGCCTGCAGCCGGATCGTCTCCAGCGGATCGCGCCAGTCGTGGCCGATGTGCTTGTACAGCTCGTGGTACTCGTCGTCGGAGACCTCGTCGCGCGAGCGCGCCCACAGGGCCTTCATCGAGTTCAGCGTCTCGGGTTCGCGCGCGCTGTCGTCGCCCTCTGCCGTGGCCGCCTGGGGGACCAGCCGGATCGGCCAGGTGATGAAGTCGGAGTACCGCTTGACGATCTCCCTGATCTTCCATTCGGAGGCGTAGTCGTGGAGCTGGTTGTCCGGGTCCGCCGGCTTGAGGTGCAGGGTGACCGCCGTGCCCTGCGGCGCGTCGTCGACCTTCTCCAGCGTGTACGTGCCCTCGCCACGGGACGTCCAACGGGTGCCCTGGCTCTCGCCGGCGCGGCGGGTCACCAGGGTCACCTCGTCCGCCACCATGAAGCCGGAGTAGAAGCCGACCCCGAACTGTCCGATGAGCCCCTCGGCTCCGGCCCCGTCCTCGGCCTCCTTGAGCTCCTTCAGGAGGGTGGCCGTGCCGGAGTGGGCGATGGTGCCGATGAGTTGCCCGACCTCGTCGTACGACATGCCGATGCCGTTGTCCCGCACGGTGAGGGTGCGGGCGTCCTTGTCGATCTCGATCTCGATGTGCAGGTCGGACACATCGGCATCGAGCGTGTCGTCCCGCAGCGCGGCGAGGCGCAGCTTGTCCAGCGCGTCGGAGGCGTTGGACACGAGTTCGCGCAGGAAGACATCCTTGTTCGAGTAGACGGAGTGGATCATCAGCTGCAGCAGCTGACGGGCCTCTACTTGGAACTCAAACGTCTGGGTCGGCATGGTTCGCGATTACCTCACGGGTCTTCAGTCGCCGGACGGTTGGTAGTCACTGTAAAACACCACGTGAGGACGGACTGCCGACCCGTTGCCGATAATCGAACAACAAGGGTTAGCATATGAGCGCCGCCTAGCTCGAAAGATAAGACTGTGACTGTCAACGACGACTCGTTCACCAGCTGGAAGCACCGCGAAGAGATCGCGGAGTCGATGATCCCCGTCATCGGGAGACTGCACCGGGAGCGGGACGTCACAGTCCTCCTTCACAGTCGCTCCCTGGTGAACAAGTCGGTGGTCAGCATCCTCAAGACCCACCGGTTCGCCCGGCAGATCGCCGGGGAGGAGCTCTCGGTCACCGAGACGCTGCCGTTCCTCCAGGCGCTCACCGCCCTCGATCTCGGCCCCTCCCAGATCGACATCGGCATGCTCGCCGCCACGTACAAGGCCGACGACCGGGGTCTGTCGGTGGAGGCGTTCACCGCCGAGGCCGTCGCCGGCGCCACGGGGGCGAACAAGATCGAGCGCCGTGAGCCGCGTGACGTCGTCCTCTACGGGTTCGGCCGCATCGGGCGCCTGCTCGCCCGCCTGCTCATCGAGAAGGCCGGCTCCGGCAACGGGCTGCGACTGCGCGCCGTCGTCATACGCGGCGGTGGTGACCAGGATCTCGTCAAGCGCGCCTCGTTGCTGCGCCGCGACTCCATCCACGGCCAGTTCCACGGCACGATCACCGTCGACGAGGCGAACGGCACGATCGTGGCCAACGGCAACGAGATCAAGGTGATCCACGCCGACGATCCGAGCGAGGTCGACTACACGGCGTACGGCATCAAGGACGCCATCCTCATCGACAACACCGGCAAGTGGCGCGACCGCGAGGGCCTGTCGAAGCACCTGCGTCCCGGTATCGACAAGGTCGTCCTGACCGCCCCGGGCAAGGGCGACGTCCCCAACATCGTCCACGGTGTGAACCACGACATGATCAAGCCGGACGAGCGGCTCCTGTCCTGCGCGTCCTGCACCACCAACGCGATCGTGCCGCCGCTGAAGGCGATGGACGACGAGTTCGGCGTGCTGCGCGGGCACGTGGAGACGGTCCACTCGTTCACCAACGATCAGAACCTGCTCGACAACTACCACAAGTCCGACCGCCGTGGCCGCTCGGCGCCGCTCAACATGGTCATCACCGAGACCGGTGCCGCCTCGGCCGTCGCGAAGGCTCTGCCCGACCTCAAGGCGAGGATCACCGGCAGCTCGATCCGCGTCCCGGTGCCGGACGTCTCCATCGCGATCCTCAACCTGCAACTCGCCCGGGAGACCACCCGGGACGAGGTCCTCACCCACCTCCGCGACGTGTCGCTGACCTCGCCGCTCAAGCGCCAGATCGACTTCATCAGCGCCCCCGACGCCGTCTCGAGCGACTTCATCGGCTCGCGCCACGCCTCGATCGTCGACGCCGGCGCGACCAAGGTCGATGGCGACAACGCGATCCTCTACCTGTGGTACGACAACGAGTTCGGCTATTCCTGCCAGGTCATCCGGGTCGTCCAGCACGTCTCCGGCGTGGAGTACCCGACCTACCCGGCACCGGCGGTCTGAGCGGAGGCGGGTCGGCCTCGACCGGATCCGGCCGGAGGCGGCCGACTCCCGGCACGGCGGACACGCGGTGCCGGGAGCGGGACGCCCCTCAGCGTGCTCCGGGTCGCCCTCCGCCGGAGTCCGCTCCGCCCGACGTGCGCAGGGTGCCGACCGTCTTCAGCAGCCGGTCGGCCGGTTTCCGCAACTCGGGGTGGGCCAGGACCGTGTTGCGCAGGCCCCGCACCGGCCTGCGCCACAGCCGGTACGCCGCCGCCACCGGGTGGGGGCGGGTGGCGAACCCCTCGCCCACCCGCAACTCCCGGGTCTTGAGCCAGTCCTTGTACTCCTTGTCGCCCCGCCCCAGGTCCACGAGCGTCACACCGTGCCGGGCCGCCGCCTCGGCCAGCCGGAGGTGCATCATCAAGCCGGGCGAGTAGTAGCGGAGTTCGGGGTCGTAGGCGGTGAACCAGGCCGCGAGCACCGTGCTGGACCTCGGCCCGAAGTGGGCGGCCATCGGCCGGTCGCCCGCGTACAGCACGGACAGCACGCCGGTGAAGTGCTCCTCGCGGACGCGGGAGAGGTGGTCCACCAGGTCGACGATCCACGGCCGCGAGAACCGGTCCATCCGTCCGGTCCGACGGTACTGGGCGGACTTCCACTGCATCAGCGTGCGCAGCGCCCGCGGATCGCGCTCGTCGAAGACGAACCGCACCTCGCCGACGTCGCGCCCCACGCGGCGCTCCTTCTTCAGGACCGTCTTGGCCAGCCCCGGATACGTGCCGCGCAGCCAGTGCGGGTAGTCGCCGTCGCCGGGCTTCACATCGATCACGGGTGAGGCGAACGTCCCCGTGACGTGTCGGCCGAAGGGTCTCTGTTCCTCGACGAGATGGTCGAACTCGAAGATGGACAACCCGCAGGCCTGCAACAGGTCCTGCGCGTCCCAGGAGATCCCGGGCCGGTGCACGAGGGCCTGGCAGTCGGACAGGCCCAGACCGATGGCCCGGCCCACGCCCAGGGCGTTGCGCTCGTACGGGAGGAATCCGACGGGCTCCCCGTTCTCGCGGAGCACCGCCACCCGTGCCCCACCGCGGTACCGGCCGATCCCGGTGGCGAACTCGGGTGCCAGGAAGGGATTGGCGTACTCGGGCGACACGTCCATGGCCTGGTGCCAGGCCCCGCGCAGCGCGTCGCTCAGCTCGTGCGGCCGGTGAATGGTGATGTCCACCTCACATCAACCGCCCTTCCGCAGGCTCCGCAAGGAACATGCCGGTGACGGCACAGCCCGGCAAGGCATGGTGACGACTACTCATGGATCTGCTCGTGGACCGCATGGACGACCGCTCCCCCCTGTGACGCTGTCGCGTCCTGTCACTGCTTCGGGCCCTTCCGGCCCGGACGCCGTGTACGCGCTCGTGTCACGATCGAGGACCGGGACGAAACACGTTCGGCAGGGATCAAACGTCGCGAAACACTGCGCACGCTGTCAAGAGCGCCTGCCGTAACGAAAGTGCGCACGGGAGACGTTCCGCTCGGCCGCCTCAGGGCCGCCCCCCTCCCGGACTTACCGTTCCGGCGCGTGCGACACCCGGCTCGGGCGGTACCCGCCATCGCCTTGCCCAGCCGGGGCTGACTCTCCTAGCCTCATTTTGTGCCGCTCATAAACAAATCAGTCCTGCACAAAGGCGTGCCGGGCAGCGACCTCACCCGGCTCCGTGTCGCCCTCACCGCCTTCTTCGCCCTCGACGGCTTCGTCTTCGCCGGTTGGGTCGTACGCATCCCGGACGTCAAGGAGCAGACGGGCGCGTCGGCGAGCACCCTGGGGCTCGCGCTGCTAGGGGTGTCCGCGGGCGCGGTGATCACGATGACGCTGACCGGCCGGCTCTGCCGCCGGTTCGGCAGCCACCCGGTGACCGTCGTCTGTGCGGTCCTGCTGTCGCTGAGCGTGGCCCTGCCCCCGCTCACCCACTCCGCACCGGCGCTCGGCGCCGTCCTGCTTGTCTTCGGGATGGCGTACGGAGGCATCAACGTCGCGTTCAACAGTGCCGCCGTCGACCTGGTGGCCGCACTGCGGCGGCCGGTCATGCCCAGCTTCCATGCCGCGTTCAGCCTGGGCGGCATGGTGGGCGCCGGGCTCGGCGGACTGGTCGCCGGATCGCTGTCGCCCACCCGGCACCTGCTCGGACTGACCGTGACGGGCCTGCTCGTGACCGCGGTCGCCGGGCCCACGCTGCTGCGCCAGCGGCCCCCGGAACCGCCGGACAGGGCGCGGCCCGAGGACACCGCGCCACACCGTCTCGGCACCCGAACGCGGGGCCTGGTCACCGTGTTCGGCCTGATCGCGCTGTGCACCGCCTACGGTGAGGGCGCGCTGGCGGACTGGGGCGCGCTGCACCTGGAACAGGACCTCGACGCCCACCCCGGGGTGGCGGCGGCCGGTTACTCCTGCTTCGCGCTCGCCATGACGGTGGGCCGGATCAGCGGGACCACGCTCCTCGAACGGCTCGGGCGGGTCCGTACGGTGGTGGCCGGCGGCGCCACGGCATCGGCCGGCATGCTGCTCGGCTCGCTCGCGCCGTCGGTGTGGGCGGCCCTGCTCGGCTTCGCCGTCACCGGGCTGGGCCTCGCCAACCTCTTTCCGGTCGCCGTGGAGCGAGCCGGTGCGCTCGCGGGCCCGGGCGGAGTCGCGGTGGCCTCGACACTCGGTTACGGCGGCATGCTCCTCGGCCCGCCCGCCATCGGGTTCATGGCCGACTGGTTCTCACTGCCCACCGCGCTCACCAGCGTGGCCGTCCTCGCGGCCGTCGCCTCCGCGATCGGATACGGGGCGCGCCGCGCGACCGCAGGCCGCCCGTGACCGGAGGAGGCCGTCGAGGACTTCACACCGGCCGGGGCGGCCCAGGTCGCCCTTCATACCGGGGTCGCTCTTGATACGGGGGTCGCTCTTGCCCTGGAGTGCGCTTCATCCGGCACACTCGCCGCATGGAGACTGCCGAGTTCGTGGGAGCCCTGGACCGGGAGGGCCGGCTGCTGGCCGCGGCGGCCGAAGAGGCGGGTACCGAGGCGAAGGTGCCGACCTGCCCGGGCTGGCAGGTTCGGGATCTGCTGCGGCACACCGGCGTGGTGCACCGCTGGGCGGCGGCCTTCGTCGCCGAGGGGCACACCTCGTACCGCCCTGACAGTGGGCTGCCGGACCTCGACGGGACGGAGCTGACGGCCTGGTTCCGGGAGGGGCACCGCCACCTCGTCGACACCCTCTCCTCGGCCGCGCCCGACGTCCGGTGCTGGCACTTCCTGCCCGCGCCCTCGCCGCTGGCCTTCTGGGCCCGGCGGCAGGCGCACGAGACGACGGTGCACCGGATCGACGCCGAGTCGGCACGCGGCGGTACGCCCACCGGGATCGGCCGGGAATTCGCGGTGGACGGCATCGACGAGCTGCTGCGCGGCTTCCACGCCCGCTCCAAGAGCCGGGTCCGCAGCGAGGAGCCGCGGGTGCTGCGGGTGCGGGCGACGGACGCCGACGGCGCGGTGTGGACCGTACGGCTGTCGGGCGAGCCTCCCGTGACCGAGCAGGGCGGGAGCGGCGACGCCGACTGCGAAGTGGCCGGGCCCGCGGCGCACTTGTACCTGTCGCTGTGGAACCGGCTGCCGTTCCCGGACGTGACCGGTGACACCTCCCTCGCCGCGCTGTGGCGTGAGAGGTCCGCCGTCACCTGAGGCTGAGCATCCTGGTCAGCACCGCGCGCTGCACCGGCCGCACCTCGTCGTGCAGGGCGCGGCCCTTGTCCGTGAGCGTCACCCGCACACCCCGCCGGTCCTCGGTGCACAGGGCGCGCTCGACCAGGCCGTCCTTCTCCAGGCGGGCGATCAGCCGTGACAGCGCGCTCTGGCTGAGGTGGACCCGCTCGGAGATCTCCTGGACGCGGTAGCCGCAGGAGCCGTCCGCCGCCGGCCCCGGCCCGTCGGACAGCACGTCCAGCACTTCGAAGTCGCTGGCGCACAGACCGTGCTGGTGCAGGGCGCGGTCGAGCTCGCACTGGGTGCGGGCGTGCAGCGCCAGGATGTCGCGCCACCGGTCCACGAGCGCCCGGTCGGAAGTGTCCGCCTCGTCCTTGGCAGCCATGGCCGCACCGTAGCAGAGAGCAGGCTTTGTTGCATCCGAATTAAATGCACTTGCATCCAATGCAAATGCATGGAAGTCTGTCGGGCATGACCTCTCCGCTCACCACACCCGCGTTCGAAGGACGCTGGACCCCCCGGCTCTGGGGCACCCTGCTGGTGCTCTGCGCCGCGATGTTCCTCGACGCACTGGACGTGTCCATGGTCGGCGTCGCCCTGCCGTCCATCGGGACCGACCTCCATCTGACGACGTCGACGCTCCAGTGGATCGTCAGCGGCTACATCCTCGGCTACGGCGGGCTGCTCCTCCTCGGCGGACGCACGGCCGACCTGCTCGGCCGGCGCCAGGTCTTCCTGGTGGCACTGGGCGTCTTCGCGCTCGCCTCGCTGCTCGGCGGACTCGTCGACTCCGGTCCGCTGCTGATCGCCAGCCGGTTCATCAAGGGCCTCAGCGCCGCGTTCACCGCACCGGCGGGCCTGTCGATCATCACCACGACCTTCCCCGAGGGCCCGCTGCGCAACCGCGCCCTGTCGATCTACACCACCTGCGCCGCCACCGGCTTCTCCATGGGCCTGGTGCTCTCCGGCCTGCTCACCGAGGCCAGTTGGCGCTTCACCATGCTGCTGCCCGCGCCGATCGCGCTGCTCGCCCTGCTCGCCGGCCTGAAGCTGCTGCCGCGCAGCGCACGCGAGAAGGACCACAACGGCTACGACATCCCCGGCGCCGTCCTCGGCACCGCCTCGATGCTGCTGCTCGTCTTCACCGTCGTCGAGGCGCCGCACGTCGGCTGGGCCTCCGCCCGCACGCTGCTGTCCTTCCTCGCCGTCGCCGCCCTCCTCACCGTCTTCGTCGTGGTCGAGCGGCGCTCGGCGGGACCGCTGATCCGGCTCGGCGTGCTGCGCTCCGGCAACCAGGTCCGCGCCCAGCTCGGGGCCATGGCCTTCTTCGGCTCGTACGTCGGCTTCCAGTTCCTGGTCACTCTGTACATGCAGTCGCTGCTCGGCTGGTCCGCACTGCACACGGCACTCGCGTTCCTCCCGGCGGGCGCGCTGGTGGCCGTGTCCTCGACGAAGGTCGGCGCGATCGTGGACCGTTTCGGCACCCAGCGGCTGATCGCGGTGGGCTTCGCCCTCATGGTCGCCGGATACGCCCTGTTCCTCCGCGTGAACCTGCACCCGGCGTACGCAGCGGCCATCCTGCCGAGCATGCTGCTCATCGGCGCGGCCTGCGCCCTGGTCTTCCCCTCGCTCAACATCCAGGCCACGAACGGCGTGGACGACCACGAGCAGGGCATGGTGTCCGGCCTGCTCAACACCTCGGTCCAGGTGGGCGGCGCGATCTTCCTGGCCGTCGTCACCGCGGTGGTGACCGCCAACGCGCCCGCGCATCCCTCGGCGCAGGCCGTCCTCGACAGCTACCGGCCCGGCCTGATCGTGGTCACGGGCATCGCCCTGGCAGGCCTGCTGATCACCCTCACGGGCCTGCGCACGCGCCGGACACAGCGATCCCTGGTGGTCGCGAAGTCCCTCCAGGAGGAGGCGAACGCGGAACCGGTCGGGGTCCGCGACTAGGGTCTTTCGTTCGGATCAGCCCGGCATGATCAACGAGAGGCCCTTGGGGGACGCCTCCTCACGTACGCCCGGCGGGGTTCCTTGCCCCGCCGGGCGTACGCCTGTTTGACTTCGGGCTGTCGGGCGGCACGCGGCACACGCTCGTCACCTCGGGCATCGCGGTGGCGTCCGTGGTGTTCCTCGTGCGTGTCGTCGGCGTGCCGGTCCGCTTCGGGCGCGGTGGGGGTGCTCAGCCCAGCCAGCCCGGTCGTACCAGCCCCGACTCGTAGGCCAGCACGACCAGTTGGGCCCTGTCCCGCGCGCCCAGTTTCACCATGGTGCGGCTGACGTGGGTCTTCGCGGTGAGCGGGCTGACGACCAGCCGGCGGGCGATCTCCTCGTTGGACAGTCCGATGCCGACCAGGGCCATCACCTCCCGTTCCCGCTCGGTGAGTCCGGTGAGCGACGCGGTGGCCGCGGGCTCCTTGGAGCGGGCCGCGAACTCGGAGATCAGCCGCCGCGTCACGCTCGGAGAGAGCAGGGCGTCGCCCGCGACCACCGCCCGTACGGCGCGCAGGAGTTCCTCCGGCTCGGTGTCCTTGACGAGGAAGCCGGAGGCACCGGAGCGGATCGCCTCGAAGACGTACTCGTCGAGTTCGAAGGTGGTGAGCATGACCACCTTCACGCCGTCCAGGTCCGGGTCCCGGGTGATCCGGCGGGTCGCGGCGAGCCCGTCGAGCAGCGGCATGCGGATGTCCATCAGCACGACGTCGGGCCGCGCCTCGCGCACCGTGCGCAACGCCTCCTCGCCGTCGGCGGCCTCCCCGGCCACCTCGATGTCCGGCTGGGCGTCGAGCAGCGCCTTGAACCCTGCCCTGACCAAAGACTGGTCATCGGCGAGCAGTACCCGGATCAACGGTCCTCCCTGTGCGCGAGTGCCCCCTCGGTCGATGTCCTCAGCGGCAGTACGGCAAGCACCCGGAAACCGCCGTCCGCGCGCGGGCCCGCCTCGATCGTGCCACCGAGCGCGGCCGCCCGCTCCCTCATCCCGGCCAGGCCGTTCCCGCTCCCGCCCGCCTCGGCGCCGGTCGCGGGCCCGTCGTCGTCGACGCGAAGGCGCAGCACACCCTGAGCGCTGTCGACGTGCACGCGCGCGTGCCGGGATCCCGAGTGGCGTACGACGTTGGTGAGCGCCTCCTGCACGATGCGGAACGCGGCGAGATCGGTGCCCGGCGCAAGCCGCGGCGCCTCGCCCTCGACCGTCACCGTCAGCCCGGCGCCCGCGGCCTGCTCGACGAGTTCCGGCAGCCGGTCCAGACCCGGCGCGGGCGCGCGCGGCGCGTCCCCGGGCGTGCGCAGGCTGTCGAGCACCTGGCGCACCTCCCCGAGCGCCTCCTTGCTGGCGGCCTTGATGGTGGTGAGCGCCGTACGCGCCTGCTCCGGGTCGGAGTCCAGCAGCGCGAGGCCGACGCCGGCCTGGACGTTGATCACCGAAATGCTGTGGGCGAGGACGTCGTGGAGCTCACGGGCGATGCGCAACCGCTCCTCGTCGGCGCGCCGCCGTAGGGCCTGGGCCCGTTCGGCCCGCTCGCGCGCCCACTGCTCGCGCCGCACGCGCACGAGTTCCGCCATCGCCACGATGGCCACCACCCAGGCGGAGATGAGCAGTTCCTGCCCCCAGGAGGCCGCGGAGTCCCCGGGCGGCGGCAGCCATCGGTACAGCCAGTGCGCGACCAGGACGTGCCCGGCCCAGAACATCCCGACAGCCGTCCACGCCGCGGTGCGGCGGCCCGCGGCGAGGGCGCTGAAGCAGCCGACGGCGACGGTGAAGAAGACCGGGCCGTACGGGTATCCGGCGCCCAGGTACACCATGGCCGCCGCTGCCGTCACGAAGACGACCGGCACGGGATGCCGTTGCCGCCACAGCAGCGCTCCCGAGGCCACGACGACCAGCACGTAGGCGAGGACGTCGAGGGACGCGCGGTGGCCGTGCTGGTTGCGGGCGGAGAAGTGCGTGCCGACGACCACGAAGGCGGTGAACAGCAGGGTGGAACGCCAGGGAAGGCCGGAGCCGCGGGGCTCATGCCTCCACCACGGCGGCCCGTGCCTCCACGACGGCGGTCCTTTCCCCCGCCACGGGGCGTCTGCGTGCTGCTCCTCCATGCCGTTCACGCTAGACGGCCCTGGCGGGGGACGGCGTCGGCCGGGCGAGGTGATCACGGATACTCCCCGGGGAGTACGCCCACGGGGGCACCGGGCCCCCTACGGGAACACCAGGCCCACGCCGTGCGCGAGCTGGGCCGCGGCGTGCCGGAAGAACGTCGCGCGGTCCTCCACGACGTTGTTGAACTGCCCGAACAGCTCGAACCCCACCAGCCCGTACAGCTGCGCCCAGGCGGCGACCAGGGCGGCGACCGCCTCGGGCGGCAGGTCGGGCGCCAGCTCGCCGGCCATGCGCCGGGCTTCGGGCTCGAGCTCGGCGGGGACCCGGGTGCGGGCCACACCGTGCTGCCGGTACGCGTCGCGGACGATGCCGATCAGCAGGACCCCGACGCGGGAGGCGGCCGGGACGGTGGCCTGGGGTGCGGAGTATCCGGGCACGGGCGAGCCGTAGATGAGCGCGTACTCGTGCGGATGCGCCAGCGCCCAGGCGCGCACGGCCTCGCACACGGCGACCCAGCGCTGGGCGGGGGCGGCGTCACCGGCCTGGGCGTCGGCTGCCTCGGCGGCCTCACCGAGGGAGTCGTAGGCGTCGATGATGAGCGCGGTGAGCAGGTCGTCGCGGCTGGGGAAGTAGCGGTAGAGCGCGGAGGAGACCATGCCCAGCTCTCGGGCGACGGCGCGCAGGGAGAGCGCGGCGGCGCCTCCGGCGGCGAGCTGTCTGCGCGCCTCGTCCTTGATGGCGGCGGTTACCTCCATGCGGGCACGGGCGCGGGCTCCTTGGGGGATGTTCATGCTGGGCAGTCTGCCACGGTTCTGGAGCAGTGCACACAAACGAGAGCAGTGCGCTCTGAGGTGAGCGGCGGGCTGCGACGTGAGCGATGGGCTGCGACGCGAGCGGTGCGCGCACAGGAGAGAGACGCACACAGACCGGGGCGCCGCTTGGCAAGGAGCGGCGCCCCACCTCGAGAGCGCCGCCCTAAAAAGAGAGCACCGCTCTTGCTTTGGACCACCGATCTAGCGCACACTGCTCTCAAGCGAGAGCACCGCTCACACTTCCAGGCCCCAGGAGGCCCCGTCATGTCCGACGCCCGGTCCGCGCACGTCCGGAAGCCCGGCTGGTTCACCGTCAACGTCTTCAACCGCGCTGTGGCCTGGCTGACCCGCCGCGGCATCAGTGTCTGGGGCTCCCGGGTCCTCGCGGTCCGCGGCCGCAAGACCGGCGAGTGGCGGACCACCCCCGTCAACCTGCTGACCGTGGACGGGCAGCAGTATCTTCTCGCCCCCCGCGGCCACGTCCAGTGGACCCACAACATGCGCGCCGCCGGCGGCGGCGAGCTCCGGCTGGGCAAGCACGTGGACGTGTTCACCGCCACCGAGGTCGCCGACGACGACAAGGTCCCGCTGCTGCGCGCCTACCTCAAGCGCTGGAAGGCCGAGGTCGGCGTCTTCTTCAACGGGGTCGGTCCCGACTCCCCCGACACCGACCTGCGCCGTATCGCCCCCGACCACCCCGTCTTCCGGATCACGGTCACGAGCTGACCTCGCCGCCCGCCGGCCGCCGGTCCAGCGCGGTCAGGGCGCGCTGGGCGATCGGGCGGTTGCGGACGATCTCGCCCAGGGACGTGGCCCCCTGCGTGATGTCCTTGAACGCGTTCCAGGCGGGCCGGAAACCGGTCAGAGCCGCGTGGAAGAGACCGGGGCGGCGTTCGAACGCGTTCAGCAGCCGCTTGCCGACGCTCATCTCGACGCCCAGGCCGGCCTTGATGGCGAAGGCGTAGTTCAGGGCCTGACGGCGCGTGTCGACCGCGTCGTGCGCCTCCGCGATCCGTACCGCCCACTCCCCCGCGAGCCGCCCGGACCGCAGCGCGAACGAGATCCCCTCCCGGGTCCACGGCTCCAGCAGCCCCGCCGCGTCCCCGCACACCAGCACCCGCCCGCGCGACAGCGGCGAGTCGTCGGCGCGGCAGCGGGTCAGGTGCCCGGAGGAAATGCTCGGCCGGAACCCGGCGAGTCCGAGCCGCGCGATGAAGTCCTCCAAGTACCGCTTGGTCGCGGCACCTTCACCACGCGCCGAGATGACGCCCACGGTCAGCGTGTCACCCTTAGGGAAGACCCAGCCGTAGCTCCCCGGCATCGGCCCCCAGTCGATGAGGACCCGCCCCTTCCAGTCCTCGGCGACGGTCTCCGGAACCGGGATCTCCGCCTCCAGGCCGAGATCCACCTGATCGAGCTTCACCCCGACATGGGCTCCTATCCGGCTGGCGCTGCCGTCCGCGCCCACCACGGCCCGGGCGAGCAGCGTCTCGCCGCCCTGCAGGACGACGGCGACCGTGCGCCGGTCCGGCACCGCAGAGCCGTGCTGCTCGACCCGCGACACCGTGGCCCCGGTGCGCAGCTCGGCACCCGCCTTCTGCGCGTACTCGACGAGCTGCTGATCGAACTCCGGCCGGTTGATCAGCCCGAACAGCATCTGCTTGGAACGGCGGGTGCGGGTGAAGCGGCCGTTGTGCGAGAAGGTGACCGCGTGCACCCGGTCGCGCAGCGGCAGCTCGAAGCCGGGCGGCAGGGCGTCGCGCGAGGGGCCGATGATGCCGCCGCCGCACGTCTTGTAGCGGGGCAGCTCGGCCTTCTCCAGCAGCAGCACGCTGCGTCCCGCGACCGCCGCCGCGTAGGCGGCCGAGGCCCCCGCGGGTCCCGCGCCCACCACGACGACGTCCCACACCCGCTGCACGCCGTCCGCCGAAGAGTTCTCGCCGCTCACGATGGTCTACTGCTCCCGATCAAGCCGCCTGCCGCATCTGTCCCCCGCATCCTACGGCCGCGTCCTCACAGCCCGCTGTGGGAGGATCTGCAGCGTATGCGCCCTGTCGTCGGCATGCGCGTACGCCCGAAGGACCGCCCGTTACACACCCGCACACGTACACACCAGAGGTACTCGTCGGTACCTGAGTCGCAACCTACGAGGAGCGCTTCCATGTCGTCGAATCCGGTCGCCGAGACCGTCGCCTCGCTGATGCCCAGGGCGAAGGAGGAGCTCACCGAGCTGGTGGCCTTCAAGTCGGTGGCGGACTTCGACCAGTTCCCGAGGAGCGAGAGCGAGGGCGCCGCGCGGTGGATCGCCGAAGCGCTCACCGCCGAGGGCTTCCAGGACGTGGCGCTGCTCGACACCCCGGACGGCACGCAGTCGGTGTACGGCTACCTGCCGGGCCCCGAGGGTGCGAAGACCGTGCTGCTCTACGCCCACTACGACGTGCAGCCGCCGCTGGACGAGGCCGGCTGGACCACGCCGCCGTTCGAGCTGACCGAGCGTGACGGCCGCTGGTACGGGCGCGGCACCGCCGACTGCAAGGGCGGCGTCATCATGCATCTGCTGGCACTGCGCGCGCTCAAGGCGAACGGCGGCGTGCCCGTGCACGTCAAGGTCATCGCCGAGGGTTCGGAGGAGCAGGGCACGGGCGGCCTGGAGCGGTACGCCGAGGAGCATCCCGACCTGCTCGCGGCCGACACGATCGTCATCGGCGACGCGGGCAACTTCCGCGCCGGCCTGCCGACCGTGACCACCACCCTGCGCGGCATGACCCTGGTCCGCGTCCAGATCGACACCCTCGAAGGCAACCTGCACTCGGGTCAGTTCGGCGGCGCTGCGCCCGACGCGCTGGCCGCGCTGATCCGTGTGCTCGACTCGCTGCGCGCTCAGGACGGTTCGACGACCGTGGAGGGTCTCGACGGCGAGTCCCCGTGGGAGGGCCTGAGTTACGACGAGGAGCAGTTCCGCAGGGATGCCAAGGTCCTCGACGGGGTGGAGCTGATCGGTTCCGGATCGGTCGCGGACCGCATCTGGGCGCGCCCGGCGGTGACCGTCCTCGGCATCGACTGCCCACCGGTCGTCGGTGCGACCCCGTCGGTGCAGGCGAGTGCGCGGGCGCTGATCAGCCTCCGGGTGCCGCCGGGCGTGGACGCGGTCGAGGCGACGAAGCTGCTCCGGGCCCACCTGGAGACGCATACGCCGTGGGGCGCGCGGGTGCGGACGGAGCAGATCGGGCAGGGCCAGCCGTTCCGCGCGGACACCTCCAGCCCGGCGTACGCGGCGATGGCCGAGGCGATGGCGGTCGCGTACCCCGGTCAGGAGATGAATTACGCGGGCCAGGGCGGCTCCATCCCGCTCTGCAACACCCTCGCGTCGCTCTACCCGGGGGCGGAGATCCTGCTGATAGGTCTGAGCGAGCCGGAAGCCCAGATCCACGCGGTCAACGAGAGCGTGTCCCCACAGGAGTTGGAGCGGCTGTCGGTCGCGGAGGCGCTGTTCCTGCGGAACTACGCGGCGAGCTGAGGCCGCCCGACGGCGACGTCCACCGTGTGGCGCGCGGAGGACGTCGGCGGGCGGTCTCCGTACGGTGAAGCCGCCCGCCCCGTCGCACGCCGAGCGCCTCACGGGCCAGGGCCTTGGGCAGGTGCCCTCACCCGGTCAGGAGTTCCTCTCGGTCGGTGACTTCTCCAGCGCGGCGAGGGCCGGGTCGAGGACGATGTCCTCGCCGCGTGCCTCTACTGTCGGCTCCTCGGGGAAGTGGCAGGCGGTCAGATGTCCCTCGGGGTTGGCCGTGAGGCGGACGAGCGGCGGCTCGTCGGTCGCGCACTTGTCCTGCGCCTTCCAGCAACGGGTGCGGAAGCGGCATCCCGAGGGCGGGTCGATCGGGGACGGCACGTCGCCGGCCAGGCGGATGCGCTCGCGCCGCTCGGTGCTGTCCGGATCGGCCTCGGGAACGGCGGACAGCAGTGCGTGCGTATAGGGGTGCCGAGGCCGTGTGTAGAGCGTCTCCCGGTCGGCGACCTCGACGATCTTCCCCAGGTACATCACCGCGACCCGCTCGGAGAAGTGGCGGACGACGGCGAGGTCGTGGGCGATGAAGACGAAGGCGATGCCGAACTCCCGCTGCAGGTCCTGCAGCAGATTGACGACCTGGGCCTGGATGGACACGTCCAGCGCCGAGACCGGTTCGTCGGCCACGATCAGCTTCGGCCGCAGGGCGAGTGCGCGGGCGATGCCGATGCGCTGGCGCTGGCCGCCGGAGAATTCGTTCGGGTAGCGGTTGTAGTGCTCGGGGTTGAGACCCACCGTCTCCAGCAGTTCCTGGGCGCGCCTCTTGTGGCCCTGTGGCGGGTTGATCCCGTTGAGCTTCATCGGAGTCTCGATGATGGTGCCGACGGTGTGCCGCGGGTTCAGCGAGGAGTACGGATCCTGGAAGATCATCTGGAGGTTCCGGCGCGCCTCCCGCATCTTCGCGACGGGTTTGTGGGTGATGTCCTCACCGTCGAACACGATGCTGCCGGCCGTGGGCTCCAGCAGCCGCGTGATCAGGCGTCCGGTCGTCGACTTGCCGCACCCGGATTCGCCGACCAGGCCCAGCGACTCGCCGGCCCTCACGGAGAAGTCGATTCCGTCGACGGCGTGCACGGCCCCTATCTGCCGCTGGAACACGATGCCCTGCCGGATCGGGAAGTGCTTCTGCAGACCACTGACCTCGAGCAGGTTCTCGCCGGCCGGCGGCTTCGCGGACGCCGGGGAAGCGAGCTCCTGCTCGGGGATGGACTGGGTGGTGCTCACGGCATGCTCCTGTTCGTCCGTCGCCGTCACTGCTCGGCCCCTGCGGCTCGGCCGCCGCGGATCTGCTGTTTGGTCTCTGCGGTGAGGTGGCAGGCGGCGATGTGCTCGGCGGTACCGGAGACCGCCAGCAGTTCGGGCCGCTCCACCGTGCAACGCCCGTCGGGCACCCAGCCCTTGTAGGCGCAGCGCGGGTGGAAGGCGCAGCCGCCGGGAAGGTTGATCAGACTCGGCGGGCTGCCCGGGATCGGGTTCAGCCGCCGGGTGACGTCGTCGTGGATGTGCGGCATGGATTGGAGCAGTCCCCAGGTGTAGGGGTGCTCGGGCTGCTTCAGCACGTCCCGCACGGTGCCGTACTCGATCCGACGGCCGCCGTACATGACCAGGATGTCGTCGGCGATGTCGGCCACCACGCCGAGGTCGTGGGTGATGATGATGACGGCGGAGCCGAACTCCTCCTGCAGGTCGCGGATCAGGTCCAGGATCTGCGCCTGGACGGTGACGTCGAGGGCGGTGGTCGGCTCGTCGGCGATGAGCAGCGCGGGGTCGCAGACCAGGGACATGGCGATCATGGCGCGCTGTCGCATTCCGCCGGAGAACTGGTGCGGGTAGTCCTTCACCCGCCGCTCGGGCTGCGGTATGCCGACCCGCTTCAACATCTCCACGGCGCGGTCCTTGGCCTCCTTCTTGGAGACCTTGTGGTGCACCCGGTAGGCCTCGGCGATCTGGGCGCCGACGGTGAAGAACGGGTGCAGCGCGGACAGCGGGTCCTGGAAGATCATGGAGACCGTGTCGCCGCGCAGCTCCCGCATCTCGTTCTCGGGCAGGGCGACGAGTTCCCTGCCCTCCATCCAGATCTCCCCGGAGACCCGGGCGCGCGTGCCTTTGTGCAACCCGAGCAGGGCCAGTGAGGTCACCGACTTGCCCGAGCCGGATTCACCGACGATGCCGAGGGTCTGGCCCTTCTCCAGGGTGAAGGACACTCCGTCGACGGACTTGACGAGGCCGTCCTCGGTCGGAAAGTGCACGCGCAGGTCCCGCACGTCGAGGAAGGAGGAGGGCGCGGGCGCGACGTCCGCGGGCTGTGGCGAGGTCTGCAGGGACACTGGTGTTTCCTTGGGGGCTGCGGGGTCGGGTGTCAGGCGAGGCGTACGCGGGGGTCGACGAGGCCGTACACCAGGTCCACCACCACATTGGCGAGGACGACGAACGTGGCGGCGAAGAGGGTGGTGCCGAGGATGACGGGCAGGTCGGAGTTCTCCACCGAGTTCACCGCCAGCTTGCCGATGCCGTTGATGCCGAACACCGACTCGGTGATGACCGCGGAGCCGCCGATGAGCGAGCCGACATCCATGCCGAAGATGGTGATGATCGGCGTGATCGCGGCGCGCAGCCCGTGTTTGAGGACGACCGTGCCGGCCGGCAGCCCCTTGGCCCGGGCGGTGCGCATGTAGTCCTCGCTGAAGACCTCCAGCATGGAGGAGCGAGTGAGCCGGGTGTAGAAGGCGAGGTAGACGATGACCAGGGTCGCCCACGGCAGAAGGAGCCCCTGGAACCACGCCACCGGGTCCTGGGTGACGGGGGTGTAGCCGGAGGCGGGCAGGATCTGCCACTTGTCGACGAACACGAAGAGCAGCAGCAGGCCGACGAAGTAGATCTGCGTGGAGACACCGACCAGCGCCAGTCCGACCGCCGCCTTGTCGACGGCTTTCCCCCTGCGCACCGCGGCCGCCGTGCCCAGGCCGACGCCCAGGACCAGGAAGGCCACCGCTGCGCCGGCGCCGAGTGAGAGGTCCGCCGGGAAGTCCTGCAGCAGTGTGGTCAGGACGGGGGTGTCGGTCTGGAAGGAGACCCCGAGGCAGGGCGCGCCGCAGTGGATGCGCATGCTCTGGTCGCCGTAGTCGCGGCCGACGAAGAGCCCCTTGAAGAACTCCCAGAACTGCGTCGTGGTGCTCCGGTCGAGGCCCAGCGAATGCTTGATCTCCGAGAGGCGGGAGGGGGAACAGGTCTTTCCGCAGGCCAGGAGTGCGGGGTCGGAGGGCAGCGCGAAGAAGATGAAGAAGGTGATCACGCTGATCACGAGCAGGATCACGGCCGCTGCCAGCAAGCGGCGGATGAGATAACGAAGCATGTCGTGCTGGGACCTGGGGGGTGCCCGGTCCGCCTCCCTCTAGCTGTGGGCCGGTGGGGTGGTGCCTGCGCCCGGTTGGGCCGGACGCGGATGGGGTGGCCCCGCCGACGGCTGAACCGTCGGCGGGGCGACCGGGGTCACTGCTTGACGTAGACGTGCACGAGGCTGGGCTCGGCCATGATGGTGTCCGGGATGACCCCGCCCACCTTGGAGCCGCTGATGGCGCTGAACTTCATGTACATGAGCGGGACGACAGCGGCGTCCTTCATGATCTGCTCGTCCAGGTCCCCGTAAGCGGCGTTGCGCTGCGAGATGTCGGCCATCTTGGAAATCTTGGTGATCTGCGCATTGACGTTCGGGTCGTTCAGGTACGACAGGTCCTGGTTGGCCTGTGGGTTCTGCGCGATGAGATCACCGTTGAACAGGGTGGGGAGCACGGTGGAGGCGTTCGGCCAGTCCGCGATCCAGTCGCCCCAGGTGAGGTCGTACTGGTTCTTGATGTTGTTGACGGTGTTGAAATAGTTCGCCACCTGCATCGGGACGAGGTTCACCGTGATGCCGATCGCCGCGAGGGAGGTCTTCACCGCGTCACCGAAGTGCTCCTGGGTGGGCGTGTTCTCGATCGCCATCGACATGGTCGGCTTCGGGTCGCCGGCCTGCTTCATCAGCGCCTTGGCCTTGGTGAGGTCACCGGCCGGGTTGGTGCTGTACAGGTTGAACTTCTTGTAACCGCCGACGCCGGGGCTCAGCATCGTGCTCGCGTAGTCGCCGTACGCCTCGCCGCCGAAGGCGCCGCGGACGGTGGTCTTGTCGATCGCGTACTCGATCGCCTCGCGGACCCTGATGTCCTTGACCGTCCGGGTGTTGATCGCCAGGTAGTTGATGCCCGGAGCGGCGTTGTTGTAGTAACGCGACTTGATCGCCGGGTCGTTGGCGAACGAGTTGAGGTCGGAGCCGGCGAGCGGGTACTGCTCGATCGAGGTCTGGGCGACTCCGCCGTCCGACTTGATCTGCTGGTCGATGGCCGCCTGGTCCTGGCCGAACTTGAAGTCGAACTCCTCGACGTTCTGCTGGCGGATCGGGTCGGTCGACTGCTGCCAGTACTTGTTCTTGACGAGGACGAGTTCCTTGTTCTTGGTGTACGACTTGATCATGTACGGGCCGTCGGACCAGACGTGCGTGTCGTATGTCGAGCCCGTGTCATGGGCCTTGGGCACCGCCGACCACCCGGACATGGCCGTCGTCTCGTTGAAGTCGGCGACCGGCTGGTCGAGGTGGAAGACGATGGTGTACTGGTCCGGCGTCTGGATGGAGTCGAGCTGCTTGCCGCTGTAGGGGCCCTTGTAGTCCCTGCCGCCGACGAGCCACTGCGCCGCGTACGGCGGGCCGCCGTTGATGTCGCCGGAAAAGGCGCGCTCCACGCCGTACTTGACGTCCTGGGCGGTGACGTCGGTGCCGTCCTGCCACTTGACTCCGTGGCGCAGGTGGAAGGTCCACACCGTGTCGCCCTTGCTGGGTGTTCCCGTGTCGGTGGCGAGGTCACCGACCAGCTTCGGCGTGGAGCCCGTCTCGTCCCATCCGGTGAGGGTGCGGACGAACAGCTCGTCCGTGCTCTGCCCCTCGGTCGTGTAGGTGCGCTGCGGGTCGGTGTGGTCGAAGTCCGACTCGTCGAGGACCGTCAGCGTGCCGCCCTTGACCGGGGCACTGCTGCTGGTGTTGCTCGAGGAACCACCGCACGCGGTGGCCCCGAGTGCTATCGCCACGGCAGAGGCCGTAAGAGCGACCGTGCGCGTTCTGCGCATCATCTGGGAACTCCGTTCTTGTCATGGGCTCGGCCTCGGCAGTCGTTCGTGGGACGGCCTGTGCCGACACTCGAAGGGCAGCGCGTCAGCTGCGGTTGGCGCGGGGGTCGAGGGCGTCCCGGACCCCGTCCCCCAGGAGGTTGAGCGCCAGCACGAGGATCAGGAGCAGGACGCCGGGGATGAACAGGTACATCGGGTCCTGCAGGAAGAACTCGGACGCGTCCGAGAGGAGGGCTCCCCAGTCCGGAGCGGGCGGAATGACGCCGACGCCCAGATAGGACAGGGCCGCCTCGGTGGAGATGTTCTGCGGGACGGCGAGGGCGAAGGAGATCAGGATCGGCGCCCACAGATTGGGCAGCAGCTGGCGGAAGAGGATGTGCCGCCGGCCGGCGCTCATGATCCGCGCGGCGTCGACGAACTCCCGCTCGCGCAGGGACAGCACCTGACCGCGCACCAGGCGGGCGGTGTAGGCCCAGGCGAAGACCGCGATGGTGAGGACCAGGACCAGCAGCCGGAGGTTCTCGTCCGTCCCGCCGTGGCTGTTGGTCTGCAGCGCGTTCTGGATCACCGGGGTGAGCGCGATGATGAACAGCAGCTGCGGGAAGGCCAGCATGACGTCCATGACCCGCGACAGGGCGGAGTCGATCCAGCCGCCGAAGTACCCGGCCGCCAGCCCGGCCACGACGCCGACCACGGTGGACACCACCGCCGACGCGAAACCAACGAAGAGCGAGGTGCGCAGGCCGTAGACGATCCGGGCGAAGATGTCGTACCCCGTACCCGGCTCGACGCCGAGCAGGTGCTTGAGGCTGATTCCGCCCAGTGATCCGTACGGCTGGTTGCCCGTGTCCGGGTTGATCGCCTTGGAGTCCGGGGTGATCGGTCCCCAGCCGGTGAGCGCGGTGAGCGCCGGGGCCAGCAGCGCGACCACGATGAACAGCAGGGTGATCACCAGCGCGATCATCGTGATCTTGTCCCGCCTGATGCGCCTCCAGGCCGTCCTGGCGGGTGAGCGGCCCTCGACTGCCGTGCCGCCGGGCAGGGAGTCCTGCGACGGTTCGCCGGCCGGGAGCGTGGTATCGCCGACGGCCTGGACCGACTGGTGTTGCGTGGTCATCGTATGGACTTCCCGGAGGTGAGCTGGGGCCGCCGCGAGGATCTTCCGTCCGGCTCACCCACGGCCTTCGCGCAGGTCTCGTCGGCGGCGGGCAGGCGGACCGGGGTCGGGCGCGTGGTCGCCGTCGTGGTCGAACTCGTCATGGCGGTTCTGCCCCTGAATGCAGGAGTTGGCTGGCGGCCGGTGCCGGCGCCAGGAGACTGAGCGGACTTTCGCAACCCTGCGCGAGCTCGGTCAACACCGATAAGGCACCGAAAGGGGACTGTTTACCCGAATGGACAAGGCTTGACGGATGCGGGATGCGGGATGCGGGGTTAGCCCTGCTGTGAATACATCGCGAGAGTTTCTTGGCCATCGATTGGCGCAACGCTGCGTGGACAGGTCGGACACGCCCGGCTCACGGGGCGGGCCATTGGGCCCTTGGCTCGATCGTCGCCGCAGGTGGTGAGGTTCCTCGAACCCTTCTGCCCCGTCTTTGAGTTGATATTCACACCCGGACGGGGCAGGCGGCCTCACGCTTCTTCGGGAACTCTACGATCCCAGCGAAATCGCCGGGCATCATTAAGAATTCTCATAATTGCCGCCGTCGTCCGGGGGCAGGCGGGTCATCGGCTCTCAGCCGAGCGGAATTCCTGCTTCGAGGTACAGAGCGGCACCGCGTTCACGCGCCCGCAGTGCCCAGCGGAGCCGTTCGTAACGCACGGGCGGGAGCAGAACGGCCGCTTCCTCTTCCGTGACGAACCGGCAGTCGCGCAACTCCGGGCCGGGCAGCAGGAGTCGGCCGGCTTCGGCGCTGTCGAGGCGGCCGCCGTCGAAGAGGAGTCGCAGGCCGCCGTAGCCGGGCGGCGCGGGGGGCTCCCAGTCGAGGACGAGCAGCCGGGGGACCTCCTCCAGCCTGATCCCGGTCTCCTCCTCGACCTCGCGCATACCGGCGCGAGCGGGCGCCTCGCCGGGTTCGACGACTCCGCCGGGGAACTCCCACCCGGCCTTGTAGGTGGGGTCGACGAGCAGCACGCGGTCCCGTTCGTCGAACAGGAGCACTCCGGAGGCGACGGTCTCGGAGGTCGGCTCGGGTGTCTGCACGATCTCGCAGGCCGGTGCCTGGCCGGACCGGACGGCCTCGGCGATCCGCAGGGCTGCCTCGTACGGGGTGAGGGCGCTGGTGTCCACGGGGTGGGCGTCGGCGGTGAGCCAGGCGGCGAGGGCCGTGCGATAGGGCTCGATGTGGTCGTACGACCACTGGCGGATGCGCATCTCCCCGTCGGGGAGGTCGGGCGGGACCTCACGGCCGGCTATGCGCTGGCGCAGGATCGTTTCGGCCGGAGCGAGGAGGACATGGCGTACGGCGATGCGCCGGGCGGCGAGGCCGCCGAAGATCTCGTCACGGTACTCCTGGCGCAGCAGGGTCATCGGTACCACGAGGACACCGTCGAGTTCGGCGAGCATCGCGGCCGCGGTGTCGATCACGAGCCGTCGCCAGATCGGCAGGTCCTGGAAGTCGCCGACCTCCGCGAGGCGTTTCGGCGGCAGGAGTTGGGTGAGCACTGCGCCGATGACCTCGGGGTCGAAGAGCGTGCTGTTCGGGATCAGTTCGATCAGTTCCCGTGCGGTGGTCGTCTTCCCCGCACCGAACGCACCGTTGATCCAGACGACGGTCACGGTTCCCCCTCTTCTGTTGGCCCCCTGGGGCTTGCCCGCTCCACCCTGCCACGGAAACCCGGCGCTGATGAGGGGGCCTCGGCGTGGTCGAGGTCACCACCACCGCGGCCGCCGCGCTCCGCACACCGCGGCGCCGGGCCCCCATCGTTCGGGGGCACCGGCGCCGCGCAGTCGGCTCCCCTCAGCCGTCCTGCCCCAGGGCATCGTCGTCCACGGCCAGGCTGTCCTGCCCGATGGTGTGGTCGACGGCGCCGAGGGTGTCCTTGACGCTCAGATCGCCGAGCCTGTCGTGGTCGGCGGCATGGGAGGGGCTGACGGCGGCCACGACGAATCCGGTGGCGAGGGAGGCGATGGCGAGCATGCTGCGCTTCTTCATGCCCTGTTCAACTGCCGAAGGACGCCGGGGTCACGCAACGAACCCCGGCCGGGCTCTTCGGCTTCACACCCCGGCAGCGGTCGCGTCCGTGCCCCTCGTCAGCGCCGCGGCAGCGGCCCCCACCAGGCCCGCGTCCGTGCCCATCAGCGCAGGCGCCACCGTCAGGCGCTGGACGAAGGACAGCGTGGCGTAGTCGGTCAGGGCCTTGCGCAGGGGGGCGAACAGGAGGTCGCCGGCGCCGGCCACTCCCCCGCCGATGACCGCGATGTCGATCTCGACCAGCGTCGCGGTCGCCGCGATCCCCGCGGCCAGCGCCTGGGCGGCCCGCTCGAAGGACGCCACGGCCACGGGGTCACCCGCACGGGCGGCGGCGGCCACCGCGGCGGCCGAGGTGTCCCCGTCGAGCCCCGGCCGCCAGCCGTCCTCCAGGGCGCGGCGCGCGATGTTCGGTCCGCTCGCGATGCGCTCCACGCAGCCGCGCGAGCCGCACGGGCAGGGATCGCCGTCCAGGTCCACGCTGATGTGCCCGATGTGGCCGGCGTTCCCCGTCGGGCCCGGGTGCAGCCGCCCGCCCAGGACCAGACCGCCGCCGACCCCCGTCGACACCACCATGCAGAGCGCGTTGTCATGGCCGCGGGCCGCGCCCTGCCAGTGCTCGGCGGCGGTGATGGCCACGCCGTCGCCGATCAGCTCGACGGGCAGGCCGCCCGTCGCCGCCCGGACACGCTCCACCAGCGGAAAGTCGCGCCACCCCGGTACGTTGACCGGGCTCACCGTGCCCGCCGAGGCGTCCACCGGCCCCGCGCTGCCGATGCCGACGGCACGCGCCCGCCCCCAGAACGGGGAGCCCGTCAGCTCCCGTATGACGTCCTCGACGGCCCCCATCACGGTGTCGCCGTCCTCCTGCGCGGGCGTCGCGCGCTGCGCACGCAGCAGGATCCGGCCGTGGCCGTCCACCAGCGCTCCGGCGATCTTGGTGCCGCCGATGTCGAGCGCGGCCACGAGGTCGGTGTGCATCAGTGTCTGATCTCCCAATGCGTGAGTGGTATCGGCCCCGGCATACGGCGTGCGGTCGCCGCCGCGGGGTCCGGACGCCGGGTACGAGCGGGCAGGGAGCGCCCCTGGGGGGAAGGCGCGGGCCGAAGAGTGCGGTGGACAGTCTCTCCCGCATCTGACAACGTTGTCCAGGCTCTATGCTCGACGCCACATCCTCATACAACCCCATGGAATCCCGGTAGTGCCCGGGACCGACGCATCTTCCGTGGACGACAGACAGGACAGCGCATCGTGCCCGAGACCGCCCGCCGCACCGGCCGCCCCGCAGACCGTCACGCCGGGACCCGCTACGGCAACCGTCCGACCATGAAGGACGTCGCGGCACGCGCAGGGGTGGGCCTGAAGACGGTGTCGCGTGTGGTCAACGGCGAGCCGGGGGTCACCCCGGACACCGAGCGCCGGGTTCAGGAGGCGATAGAGGCGCTGGGGTTCCGGCGCAACGACAGCGCGCGGGTGCTGCGCAAGGGCCGCACCGCGAGCATAGGTCTGGTCCTGGAGGACCTCGCGGACCCCTTCTACGGGCCGCTGAGCCGCGCCGTCGAGGAGGTCGCCCGGGCGCACGGGGCCCTGCTGATCAACGGCTCCAGCGCGGAGGACCCGGACCGGGAGCAGGAGCTGGTGCTGGCGCTGTGCGCACGCCGCGTGGACGGACTGGTCATCATCCCGGCGGGTGACGACCACCGCTATCTGGAACCGGAGATGAAGGCGGGGGTCGCCACGGTCTTCGTGGACCGCCCCGCCGGGAGGATCGACGCCGACGTGGTGCTGTCCGACAGCTTCGGCGGCGCCCGGGACGGAGTCGCCCACCTCATCGCGCACGGCCACCGCCGGATCGGCTTCATCGGCGACATGCCGCGCATCCACACCGCGGCCGAGCGGCTGCGCGGCTACCGGGCCGCCATGGAGGGCGCGGGCATACCCGTCGAGGACTCCTGGATGTCCCTGGGCGTCACCGATCCCGAGCGGGTGCGCCGGGCCGCCGAGGCGATGCTCGAAGGGCCCGCCCCCGTCACCGCGATCTTCGCGGGCAACAACCGCGTGACCGTCACCGTCATCCGTGTCCTGGCCGCACACCGCCGTCCGGTCGCCCTGGTCGGCTTCGACGACATCGAGCTGGCCGACCTGCTCCAGCCCGGCGTCACGGTCGTCGCACAGGACGCCGCCGCCCTCGGCAGCACGGCCGCCGAGCGCCTGTTCCGCCAGCTCGACGGCACGCTCATCACCCCGGAACGCATCGAGCTTCCCACCCGGCTGATCACCAGGGGCTCGGGCGAACTGCCGCCCGTCGACTGAGGTCCCGCCCGGGGCCGCGGCCGCACGCCGCTGCCGAAGCCGCAGCGCATGTCACTGCGCCGAGGCCGTGAGGTCCCCTCGCCTCGGTGCCGCGAAGCCCTCCAGGCCGGCCCGGGTCAGGCCGGTGGCCCGCGTGACCTCCGCCGTGTCCAGGGCGCCGCAGTCCAGCCCCCGCAGCAGATAGCCGCTCAGCGCCTTCGCCGTGGCCGGTTCGTCCAGGACGTCGCCGGCGGTGCGGTCGGCGTAGCGGGCGAGACGTGCCGCGGCCTGCTGGAAGCCCTCCCGGTAGAAGGCGAAAACGGCCGCGTACCGGGTGGGAAGGTGGCCCGGATGCATGTCCCAGCCCTGGTAGTAGGCGCGGGCCAGCGCCCGTCGGGTGAGCCTGTAGTGCAGCCGCCAGGCGTCGTGGACCTGCTCGGTGGGGCCGACGGGCAGGACGTTCGTGGAGCCGTCCGACACGCGGACGCCGGTGCCCGCCGCCGCGACCTGCATGACCGCCTTGGCGTGGTCGGCGGCCGGGTGGTCACTCGCCTGGTGGGCGGCGGACACACCGAGACAGGCGCTGTAGTCGAAGGTGCCGTAGTGCAGTCCGGTGGCGCGGCCCTCGGCGGCGTGGATCATGCGGGCGACGGTGGCGGTACCGTCGGCGGCGAGGACGGCCTGGCTGGTCTCGATCTGGATCTCGAAGCCGAGGCGCCCCGCATCGAGCCCGTGCGCCTTCTCGAACGCCTCCAGCAGCCGCACCATGGCGGTGACCTGCTCCGGATACGTCACCTTGGGCAGCGTCAGCACGAGCCCGTCCGGCAGCCCGCCGGCCTCCATCAGGCCGGTGAGGAAGATGTCGAGCGTGCGGATGCCCCGGTCGCGTACCGGCGCCTCCAGGCACTTCATACGGATGCCCATGTACGGGGCGGCGGTGCCCTCCCGGTACGCCTGAGCGATCAGCCGTGCCGCGCGGGCGGCCGCCTGGTCCTCCTCGGCGTCGGGGCGCGGCCCGTAGCCGTCCTCGAAGTCGACGCGCAGGTCTTCGATCGGCTCGTGCTCGAGTTTGGCGCGGACGCGGTCGTGGACCGGCTCGGCGAGTTCGTGGCCGAGACCGAGGACCGAGGCGAACGAGGCGGCGTCCGGGGCGTGTTCGTCGAGGGCGGCGAGGGCCCTGTCGCCCCAGGAGCGCACGGTGTCGGCGGCGAAGACGTCACCGGGGACGTAGACCGTGTGGACGGGCTGGCGGGTGCCGGGGTCGCCCGGGTAGCGGCGGGCCAACTCGGCGTCCACCGGGGCGAGGGAGGCACCGATCTCCTCGCCGACGGCACCCGCGAGGCTCGTCGACACCCGCTCCTGCCGGCCCTGGCCCATCCCACACCCCTCCCGCTTCCACTTCCACTTCCACTGCACGGAATCAACAATCCGTAGAGCGAAGCTATCCATGGCTGTCGCCGCCGGTCAACACCGTCACGTGGACGAAGCGGCCCTCCACCAGCGGCCCCGGGAGCGCACGAAGGCCCCCGCGACCGCAGGCGCGGTCGCGGGGGCCTCCCAGCCGTGGAGCGGCTCAGCCCTTGCGGGCCTTGATCTGCTCGGTGAGCTGCGGGACGACCTCGAACAGGTCGCCGACGATGCCGTAGTCGACCAGGTCGAAGATCGGCGCCTCGGCGTCCTTGTTGATCGCTACGATCGTCTTCGAGGTCTGCATACCGGCGCGGTGCTGGATGGCACCGGAGATGCCGGTGGCGATGTACAGCTG
Source organism: Streptomyces sp. Y2F8-2 (assembly GCF_014905555.1). Lineage (GTDB taxonomy): Bacteria > Actinomycetota > Actinomycetes > Streptomycetales > Streptomycetaceae > Streptomyces > Streptomyces cynarae. Next base: position 109,822 of record NZ_BNGS01000005.1, read on the forward strand.
CGGGGACACGCTCTTGCCGGTCTGGCCGACCTGGTTGGTGTGCGGGTACCAGCCCGCGTCCACCGCGGCACGCGAGGCGCCGACGGCCGCACCCAGGGAGTCGGCGAGGGTCTCGATCAGCGCGAAGTTCTCCGCGCCACCCACGCCACGGCCGCCGGAGACCACGATCGCGGCCTCGGTCAGCTCCGGACGGCCCGTGGACTCACGCGGCGTACGGCCGGTGATCTTCGTGCCGGTCGCCTTCTCGGAGAAGGTCACCGACAGGGCCTCGACCGTGCCCGCGGCCGGGGCGGCCTCCACGGCGGCCGAGTTCGGCTTCACCGTGATGACCGGGGTGCCCTTGCTGACACGGGACTTGGTGGTGAAGGACGCGGCGAACACCGACTGGGTGGCCACCGGGCCCTCGTCGCCGGCCTCGAGGTCGACGGCGTCGGTGATGATGCCCGAGCCGATGCGCAGCGCCAGACGCGCGGCGATCTCCTTGCCCTCCGCGGAGGACGGGATCAGCACGGCGGCCGGGGACACCTGCTCGTAGGCAGTCTGCAGGGCGTCCACCTTCGGCACGACCAGGTACTCGGCGTACTCGGAGGCGTCGTGGGTGAGGACCTTGACCGCGCCGTGCTCGGCGAGCGTGGCGGCGGTGTTCTCGGCACCGGAGCCGAGGGCGACGGCGACCGGCTCGCCGATGCGGCGGGCCAGGGTCAGCAGCTCCAGCGTGGGCTTGCGGACGGCACCGTCCACGTGGTCGACGTAGACGAGAACTTCAGCCATGGGAACGGATCTCCTTGCGGATTGCGAAGTCTGAGGGACGGTAAGGGAGTCGATCCCTTAGATGAACTTCTGGCTCGCGAGGAACTCAGCGAGCTGCTTGCCGCCCTCGCCCTCGTCCTTGACGATCGTGCCCGCGGTGCGCGCCGGGCGCTCGGCCGCGGCCTCGACCGTGGTGTAGGCACCCTCGAGGCCGACCTCCTCGGACTCGATCTCCAGGTCGGACAGGTCCCAGGACTCCACCGGCTTCTTCTTGGCCGCCATGATGCCCTTGAAGGACGGGTAGCGGGCCTCGCCCGACTGGTCGGTCACCGACACGACGGCCGGAAGAGACGCCTCGAGCTGCTCGGAGGCGGCGTCGCCGTCCCGGCGGCCCTTGACCGTGCCGTCCTCGACCGAGACCTCGGACAGCAGGGTCACCTGCGGGACGCCCAGACGCTCGGCCAGCAGCGCGGGTACGACACCCATGGTGCCGTCGGTGGAGGCCATGCCGGAGATCACCAGGTCGTAGCCGGCCTTCTCGATCGCCTTGGCCAGCACCAGCGAGGTGCCGATGGCGTCCGTGCCGTGCAGGTCGTCGTCCTCCACGTGGATCGCCTTGTCGGCGCCCATCGACAGCGCCTTGCGCAGCGCGTCCTTGGCGTCCTCCGGGCCCACCGTCAGGACGGTCACCTCGGCGTCGTCCGCGTTCTCCGCGATCTGCAGCGCCTGCTCGACCGCGTACTCGTCGAGCTCGGAGAGCAGACCGTCCACGTCGTCACGGTCGACGGTCAGGTCATCGGCGAAGTGCCGGTCGCCAGTGGCGTCGGGCACGTACTTCACAGTGACAACGATCCTCAAGCTCACGCCGGCTCTCCTACTGCATCGTCATTTCTGGGCTGCCTTCTTCCAGGCAGCATAGGCGCCTGAAGCGGCCGATCCCGGTCGGGGCGACCCCGCGCTCCGAACGAAATATTACTCGCCAGTACATCGAGTGAATGCCCGCTAAGCAAGCGCTTTGAACTGTGACCTTGACAACGCTGCGTAACCGGCCGGGCGACGACTCGGGCATGGAGGCCGCTGAGGACGACTCAGTCGCGGAGGCCGTTGAACCGGCCCTGGTGGTACAGGAGGGGGCGTCCGGCACCCGAATGGTCACCGACGACGACCTCGGCGAGGACGATGCGATGGTCCCCGGCCGGCACCCGGGCCACCACGCGGCACACCAGCCAGGCGAGGACGTCGTCCAGAAGGGGCACCCCCTGCGGGCCCTCGCGCCAGCTGGTCGGTGCCCCGAACCGGTCGGCGCCGCTCGTGGCGAAGGTGCCGGCCAGGTCCTCCTGGTGCTCGCCGAGTATGTGCACGCCGACGTGCTCGGCCTCCGAGACGACGGGCCAGCTGGAGGAGCCCACGCCGATGCCGAAGGAGACGAGCGGGGGCTCGGCGGAGACGGAGGTGAGGGAGGTGGCGGTGAAGCCGACCGGCCTGCCGCCGCCCTGGGCGGTGATCACGGCGACTCCGGCCGCGTGCCGCCGGAAGACGGAGCGCAGCAGGTCCGGGGAGGCGAGCCGATGGGTGACGAGGTCGGGCATGGCCCTCATGGAGTGGTCCTTCTGGGAGAGGTGACCTGGGGTCCGCGGGTGCTCAACACGCCGGACAGCGGGCACTCGCGGTGCGGGCCAGATCCACGTGGACACGCTCGAAGAGAAGGAGTTCCGGGGGCATGCGGTCAGGCTGACGATAGGTGGTGGGCGCAGTCAAGTGCGTCCCGGCATCCGGGAGGTACGTCACCGTGGTGGGCACAACCGTCAAACCGCCTCCCCCAGCGCCGCGATGACGTCGGCCTTGCGAGGCTGGCCGGTGGCTCGCCGCACGACCCGTCCACCGGCGTCGAGGATCAGGACGGTGGGCGTCTTCAGGATGTCGAGTTCGCGCACGAGGTCGAGGTGCGCCTCGGCGTCGATCTCGATGTGGGTCACGCCCGGAACCATGTCGGCCACCTCGCCGAGGACCCGGCGTGTGGCCCGGCAAGGAGCACAGAAGGCGCTGGAGAACTGGACGAGCGTCGCCCGCTCGCCGAGCCCCTGGCCCAACTCGGCCGCGCCGAGCCGCTTTCCCTCGTCCCGCCCGCGCACTCGCACTCTCCCGCTCCGCCGCCGGTGCAGCACTCCGTACGCGCTCGCCAGCGCGAGCACGGCCACGCACACCACAAGTCCCGTCATCCTCTGCTCCAGCGTTCACCAGACCGCAAAGATTCCCGGCTCCCCGATCCGATGCTCATGCGGAATGCTTGAATCATGGACATCGATGTGAGGGGGCCCCGCTTCGGGGCGGCCGTGACGACCGTTGTGCTGGCCGTGGTCCTGGTCACCGGCAGCGCCTGGCTGCTGGCCTGGCAGTTGCTGGCCTTCGCGCTGGGCGCGGCCGGGGGCGTGACGCGTTCACCGTACGGATGGCTGTTCCGGAGGGTCGTACGCCCGCGGCTCGGGCCGCCGACGCAGTTCGAGGCGCCGCAGCCGCCGCAGTTCGCCCAGGTGGTCGGGCTCGTCTTCGCCGTCGTCGGGTTGGTCGGCTACACCGCGGGGCCGCGGTGGCTGGGGCTGGCGGCCACCGGTGTGGCGCTCGCCGCCGCCTTCCTCAACGCCGCGTTCGGGTACTGCCTGGGGTGCGAGGCGTACCTGCTCATGCGGCGTGTGACGGTCCGCGCGGACTGACGTGGCATCAGGCGCGGGTGGTGCGAACGGCTGACGTGACGAGGATCTCGCCGCACACGGGCACCAGGACTGGCCCCGCGTCCGTTCTTCAGGCACGATCTGCGGCATGCCGTAAACCTACGGCTGCGTAACTTCCCGCTGGGAGTCCCTTCCCAGACAGAAAGAAGGGTCCGTTCCCATCCATGGCTGAGCTCGTCTATCGTCCCGTCATCGGTCTCGCCCGCACGATGTTCAAGGCGTGGGACCTGAAGATCGACTGCGAGGGCTCGGAGAACATCCCCCGCTCCGGCGGCGCGGTGCTGGTGAGCAACCACATCAGCTATCTGGACTTCATCTTCAACGGCCTGGCCGCGCTGCCGCAGAAGCGCCTGGTGCGCTTCATGGCCAAGGAGTCCGTCTTCCGGCACCGCATCTCCGGCCCGCTGATGCGCGCCATGAAGCACATCCCGGTGGACCGCAAGCAGGGCGAGGCGGCGTACGCACACGCACTGGACTCACTGAGGTCGGGCGAGGTGGTGGGAGTCTTTCCGGAGGCGACCATCTCCGAGTCGTTCACCCTGAAGAGCTTCAAGTCCGGTGCCGTGCGCCTGGCCCAGGAGGCGGGCGTCCCGCTGGTCCCGATGGCCGTGTGGGGCACCCAGCGGCTGTGGACCAAGGGCCACCCGCGCAACTTCAAGCGCAGCCACACCCCCATCACGATCCGGGTCGGTGAGGCGATCGAGGCCTCCCGTGAGACATACGCGGGCGTCCTGACCCGCCAGCTGCGCGAGCGGGTCCAGGAGTTGCTGGAGGCCGCGCAGCGCGCCTATCCGGGCCGGCCCAAGGGCCCGGAGGAGGCCTGGTGGATGCCGGCCCATCTCGGCGGCACCGCGCCGACCCCCGAGGCGCTGCGCGCCGCCGAGGCGCACTGAGGCCCGTCAGGCAGGGGCATGGACGGTGATCCTCGCCCCAGGGCTGAACTTCTCCAGCAGTTCCGCGAGTTCGGCACCGGCCTGCTCGACGTCGGCCACCGGCATCGGGGCCAGGCTCTCCAGCAGGAAGAGCGTCGAGGTGGACTCCTCGGTGAGCCGGGTGCGCGGACCCTGACGCCAGTTCCAGCGGCGGCAGGTCACGCCGGCCTCGTCGCGCCAGACGACCTCGCCGGTGTCCGGGTGTTCCACGGTCTCCTCACCCCCCGCGACGGTCACGAACTCCTCGTCCCCCACGGCCCGTACGAGGTGCATGGCGCCCTGGATACGGTCGAGGTCCTCGCCGCCGACCGGGATGAGATACGCGACGCTGATGGCGTTGTAGATGTCGACGAGCACGTTGATCCTGGGCAGACCGGTGTCCGACAGGGCCCGCTTGGCGAGCGCCTCCGCCGAGTTGCGGGTGCGGGACGGCTTGGCGCCGAAGGCCGTGTACACCGCGCGCCAGGCCGCCATGTGCGGATCCTCGTGCGGGGCGCGTCCCTCCAGACGGTCGGCGAGCCGGCGGGCGGCGTCGTCGAGCAGGGCGGACGTGGCCTCGGTGCTGGGGCCGCTCACGAGACCGTGGGCTTCGATCGCGACATGTGTGAAGCCGGGCGCGAGGGCACGCACCTCGTCGGACACGGTCAGGGTGGGAGTCATCGCCTGCCTCAAAGTGCGGTGGGGAGCGTCTTCCAGAGGGTCGGCCGGTCGGGTGCGGCCTTGAGCGCCCGCACCACGGCCGAGTGAGGTACAGCATACAGGACTGGATAGTCCACCTCGCTGGACTTTGCGTCGGGGGTCCAGGCGAGGCGCTCACCGTCGAGGGAGAACTGGGCGTCGACGCCCGGTTTGTTGCCGCGAGGGTCCTGACGATGCCAGGCGCCGTTGAACCGCACGGCGACCAGACCGTGCACGGCATGACCGCCGCCGTCGTCGTGCGCCAGCCGCTGGTAGCACAGGGCCGTCGGAATGTCCTCCGCCCGTAGGAGCGCCGCCAGGGCGTGGGCCTTGGCGTAGCAGATTCCGGTGCGCTGCTCCAGCACGTCGGAGGCCCGCCAGGTGACCCGCAGGTCACCGCTGTCGGCGGAGTGCGGAATGGCGTCGCGGACGTATTCGTAGGCCGCTCGCGCATAGGCATACGAGTCCTGGACATCCTCGGCAAGGCGCGCGGCGGTTTCCCGCACCAGGGGATGGTCATGGTCGATGACCTCGTCGGCGGCCAAGTACGCGGACAGGTCGGGCGTTTCCTGGATCAGCTCCATGCCCGCAGAGCATAGGAATGCGGCCACCCGAGAGTCAATGATTTTTCGGGTGACCGCATAGCTATGCAATCGACGCGCTGACGTGTCTCTGCGGCGGTCAGCGCGCCATCTCCTCCTTGAGGGCCGCCACGAACCGGTCCACGTCGTCCTCGGTCGTGTCGAACGAGCACATCCAGCGAACGTCGCCCGCGGCCTCGTTCCAGAAGTAGAAGCGGAAGCGCTTCTGCAGGCGCTCGCTCACGTCGTGCGGCAGCCGCGCGAAGACGGCGTTGGCCTGGACCGGGTGGAGGATCTCCACTCCATGGACCGCGCGCACACCCTCCGCGAGGCGCTGGGCCATCTCGTTGGCGTGGCGGGCGTTGCGCAGCCAGAGGTCCTTGGCGAGCAGGGCCTCCAACTGCACCGAGACGAAGCGCATCTTGGAGGCGAGCTGCATGGACAGCTTGCGCAGGTGCTTCATGCGGCGGACGGCGTCCTGGTTGATGACGACCACGGCCTCGCCGAACATCGCGCCGTTCTTCGTCCCGCCCAGGGACAGGATGTCCACTCCGGCCGCGTTGGTGAACGTGCGCATCGGCACGTCCAGGGAGGCGGCCGCGTTGGCTATGCGGGAGCCGTCCAGGTGCACCTTCATGCCGTGCGCGTGGGCGTGCTCGCAGATCGCGCGGATCTCGTCGGGCGTGTAGAGGGTGCCCAGTTCGGTGCTCTGGGTGATCGAGACGACCTGCGGCATCGCGCGGTGCTCGTCCTCCCAGCCGTACGCCTGCCGGTCGATCAGCTCGGGGGTGAGCTTGCCGTCCGGGGTCGGCACGGTGAGCAGCTTCAGGCCGCCCACGCGTTCCGGCGCCCCGCATTCGTCGACGTTGATGTGGGCGGACTCCGCGCAGATCACCGCACCCCAGCGGTCGGTGACCGCCTGGAGCGCGACGACGTTGGCGCCGGTGCCGTTGAAGACCGGGAAGGCCTCGGCCGTGGCACCGAAATGGCTGCGGATGATCCGCTGGAGGTTCTCGGTGTACGCGTCCTCGCCGTACGCGACCTGGTGCCCGCCGTTGGCCAGGGCCAGGGCGGCGAGCACCTCCGGGTGGGCCCCGGCGTAGTTGTCGCTGGCGAAACCGCGGACCTCCGGGTCGTGATGACGGCGCGCGTCGGTCTTGGGAGGGTTCACGGCTTCTCGGTCAGCCACAGACGGGTTCCGTTCACTTCGGGGGCGGGCTTCTCCCAGACTCCGGCGATGGCGTCGGCCAGGTCCTTGACGTCGGTGAAGCCCGCGAACTTCGCATTGGGGCGTTCGGCGCGCATCGCGTCGTGCACCAGTGCCTTGACCACCAGGATGGCAGCCGCCGACGTCAGCTCGCCCTCACCCTTCGCCTTGTTGAAGGCGTCGGCCATGGCGAGCGTCCAGGCCTCGGCGGCGGCCTTCGCGGCGGCGTAGGAGGCGTTGCCCGCGGTGGGCTTGCTCGCGCCCGCCGCGCTGATCAGGACGTACCGGCCACGGTCACTGCGCTGCAGGGCGTCGAAGAAGGCGAGCGAGGTGTGCTGCACCGTGCGGATGAGCAGCATCTCGAGCAGGTCCCAGTCGTCGAGCTTGGTCCTGGTGAAGGTCTCGCTGCCGCGCCAGCCGCCGACGAGGTGCACCACACCGTCGACCCGGCCGAAGTCCTTCTCGACGTGGGCGGCCCAGTCGCGCGTGGACTGCAGGTCGAGCAGGTCCACCGTGTCCCCGGTGACGGTGGCGCCGCCGTACGCGTAGCGGGCCGCGTCCACCGCTTCCGCGAGCCGCTCCGGGTCGTTGTCCGAGCCGACGACGGTGGCGCCCGCCTCGGCGAGCCGGAGCAGCGCCGCCCGGCCGGCCGGTCCGCCCGCGCCGGCCACCGCGATCACCGCACCGGCCAGTGGCCCGTTCCCGTTCCGCATCTTCGCCTCCTGCCGAGCGGCCTTACCGGTTCCAGGGGCGCTCACGCGGCGACCCGCTCGGCCGCCTGAGCCGTGATGCCCTTGGTCGAGGCGATCACGTTCTTGAGCTTCTTCTGCAACGCCTCATAGAACATGCTCAGCGGAAACTCGTCCGGAAGCACGTCGTCCACGAGCTTACGCGGCGGCTGCGTCAGATCGAGGGCATCGGGGCCCTTGGCCCACTTGGAGCCCGGGTGCGGGGCGAGGTAGGAGGAGACCAGCTCGTATCCGGCGAACCAGTGCACGAGCTTGGGGCGGTCGATGCCGTCCTTGTACAGCTTCTCGATCTCTGCGCACAGCTGGTTGGTGACCTGCGGGGCGCGCTCCCAGTCGATCGACAGCCTGTTGTCGGTCCAGCGGACGACGTCGTGCTTGTGCAGGTAGGCGAAGAGCAGCTGCCCGCCGAGGCCGTCGTAGTTGCGCACGCGCTCGCCGGTGACCGGGAAGCGGAACATACGGTCGAACAGCACCGCGTACTGCACGTCACGGGCCTGGGGCACACCGTCGGCCTGGAGCTTCACGGCCTCCTTGAAGGCGGTGAGGTCACAGCGCAGCTCCTCGAGGCCGTACATCCAGAACGGCTGGCGCTGCTTGATCATGAACGGGTCGAACGGCAGGTCGCCGTGGCTGTGAGTGCGGTCGTGGACCATGTCCCAGAGCACGAAGGCCTCTTCACAGCGCTTCTGGTCGTGGACCATCGCGGCGATGTCTTCGGGCAGCTCGAGGCCCAGGATGTCGACGGCGGCCGCGGTCACACGGCGGAAGCGGGCGGCCTCGCGGTCGCAGAAGATGCCGCCCCAGGAGAACCGTTCCGGCGCCTCGCGCACGGCGATGGTCTCCGGGAACAGCACGGCGGAGTTGGTGTCGTAGCCCGCCGTGAAGTCCTCGAACTTGATGCCGCAGAACAGCGGGTTGTCGTAGCGGGTGCGCTCCAGCTCGGCCAGCCAGTCGGGCCAGACCATGCGCAGCACGACCGCTTCGAGGTTGCGGTTCGGGTTGCCGTTCTGCGTGTACATCGGGAAGACGACCAGGTGCTGGAGGCCGTCCTCGCGCCTGGCGGCAGGCTGGAAGGCCAGTAGCGAGTCCAGGAAGTCGGGCACCTGGAAGCCCTCGTCGGCCCACCGGCGCAGGTCCTTCACGAGCGCCTCGTGGTAGGCGGCGTCGTGCGGCAGCAGCCGGGAGAGCTCCTCCACGGCCTGTACCGCACGGCGCACGGCGGCCTCCGCCTCCGCACGCTCCGGTGCACCCTCGGCGTCGAAGTCGATCGAACCGTCCTTGGCCTGCCATGGCCGGATCTGCTCCACGGCATCCTTGAGCACGGGCCAAGCCGGGTGGTCCACCACCCTGTCCTGCGGAGGAACCCGCTCCTCCGAACCCACCTGCACAAGAATTTCCGTCATGACCCATCCTTCACGGGAGAACCTCGCGTAAGCACACCGTATGCATACCGGGTTTCTCCCAGCAAGAGGGCAGTCGAAAAATTATCCTGTCAGACCATGCATCCACCGCTCATTTTCCTGTACGGGACGAGACAGGCGACGACTTCAGCTGAACGCTTGTTCGGCTCCCGCCCGCGGACCCGAGAGGCGACTTCCGGCCATCGGGCGTGGGGCACGGGACGGTCAACACAGGCGAGACGCGCCCACCCCGGGGTGACACCGGACCGGCCGCTCAGTCCGGTTTCGCGCCGCTCCACGCCCTCCGGGCCCCGGCACGGCCGGGTTCGGGGCGCGGCCGGGCCACTAGGCTGCGGCCGAGCCGCGCCGGTCCGGGAGCGCCGCGCGGCTGCCCGAGCCGCCGTCGACGGAAGCGAGCCGAACCTTGAACTTCCTCACCATCGGTCACCGCGGAGTGATGGGTGTCGAACCCGAGAACACCCTCCGGTCCTTCGTCGCCGCCGAACGCGCGGGCCTCGATCTGATCGAGCTCGATCTGCACCTGAGCAAGGACGGTGCTCTCGTGGTCATGCACGATGACCAGGTGGACCGTACGACCGACGGTACGGGGCCGATCGTGGAGAAGACCCTCGCCGAGCTGCGCGCGCTCGACGCGGGCCGTGGTGAGCGCGTCCCCGTCTTCGAGGAGGTCCTGGACGCGGTGAGCACACCGATCCAGGCGGAGATCAAGGACGTGGCGGCGGCACAGGCACTGGCCGAGGTGATGCACCGCCGGGACCTGGTCGGCCGGGTGGAGGTGTCCTCGTTCCACGACGAAGCGGTCAGGGAGGTCGCCCGGCTCGTGCCGGGCGTCCGCACCGCGCTGATCGCGGACCGTTACGGCACCGACGTCGTGGAGCGGGCCGTGCAGGTCGGCGCAGCGACCGTGTGCCTCGACATCCGCCGGCTGACCCTGGAGGTCGTCGAGCACGCGCGCGCGGCGGGCCTGCGGATCATCGGCTGGATCGTCAACACCCCGGAGCACCTGCGGCTCGTCCGCGCGCTCGAGCTGGACGGCGCGACCACCGACTACCCGGAGATCAGGCGCACCGGCCGCTTCACGGCGTGACCTTCACGCACACGGTCACACCAGCGGCTTGACCAGCAGCTCGAACTGAAGGTCGTCACGCTGGGGGATGCCGAAGCGCTCGTCGCCGTACGGGAAGGGGCTCATCTGTCCCGTACGGCGGTAGCCGCGCCGCTCGTACCAGGCGATGAGGTCGTCCCGGACGGAGATGACGGTCATCTGCATCTCCTTGGCGCCCCAGGTCTCGCGGGCCGCGCGCTCCGCCTCGGCGATGACCACCTTGCCGAGGCCGCCGCCCTGAAGCGTGGGGCTGACCGCGAACATGCCGAAGTAGGCGTGGTCACCACGGTGCTCGAGCTGGCAGCAGGCGATGATCGCCCCGTCGCGCTCCACGGTCAGCAGCCGGCTGTCGGGCGACTTGATCACCTCGAGCACGCCCTCCGGGTCGGTCCGCCGGCCCTCGAGGATGTCCGCCTCGGTGGTCCAGCCCACCCGGCTGGAGTCTCCGCGGTACGCCGACTCCACCAGCGCGACCAGCGCGTCGACGTCGGCCTCCGTGGCGTCGCGGAAGGTCAGACCGGTCGTGACGGTGTCAGCGGTGGCGGGGCTGTCCATTGGGATGCTTCTCCGTGTTCCGTGGCGCGGCGCGGGCATCGATGAGGGTAACCCGCCCGCTAGGCTCCCCATGCATGGTCCACGTACTGAGCAGCCGCACCCTTCTGCGCCCGGCCGATCCGGAGCGGTCCCGGGCCTTCTACGGCGGGAAACTCGGGCTCCCGGTCTACAGGGAGTTCGGTACGGGGCCCGATCGCGGGGTCGTGTACTTCCTCGGCGGCGGCTTCCTCGAGGTGGCGGGCCGCAGCGAGACCCCGCCCTCACCGGCCCTGAAGCTCTGGCTGCAGGTGCCGGACGTGGCCTTGGCGCACACGGAGCTGGCCGACGCCGGGGTCGCGATCGTGCGGCCGCCGGTGAAGGAGCCGTGGGGGCTGATCGAGATGTGGATCGAGGACCCGGACGGCACCGAGATCGTGCTCGTCGAGGTCCCGGCCGACCATCCCCTGCGGTGCCGATCCGGGACCTGATGCCGCCCGCCAGTGGTGGCCTTAGCGTGGTCAGGGGGACCGCCGTGACCGGAGGTGTCTCATGAAGCTCGATGCGCCGGTGACCGGCGGGCCCTGCTGGACGGAGCTGGGCACCAGCGATCTGGAGGCCGCCAAGCGGTTCTACACCGAGCTGTTCGGCTGGCGGCCGGAGACCGACCCGCGGCCGGAGGCGGGCGGCTACACGATCGCGCATCTGGGCGACGCGGCGGTCGCGGCCCTCGCCCCGCTCTTCCAGGAATCGCAGCCGGTCGCCTGGAACGTGACGTTCTCGGTGGCCGACGCGGACGCGGCGGCCGAAGCCGTGAGCGCGGCCGGCGGCACGGTGCTCCTCGGGCCGATGGACGTCTTCGACGCGGGCCGTTTCACGGTCGCCGGCGATCCGGGCGGCGCCGTCTTCCAGATGTGGCAGCCGCGGGCCTTCCCCGGGGCGGAGCTGCTCAACGCGCCGGGCTCGCTCGGCTGGGTGGAGCTGCTGACCCGTGTCCCCGAGCGGGTCACCGACTTCTACACGACCGTCTTCGGCTGGAGCGTGCACCCTTCCGAGCAGTACACGCAGTGGGGCCTCGACGGCGCGGACTTCGGCGGCATGGTGACGATGGGCGACCGGTTCCCGCCCGAGGTGCCGTCGCACTGGCTGCCGTACTTCGCCGTGGAGGACGTGGACGCCACGGTGCAGCTCGCGACACAGGCGGGCGCAGGCGTCCTCATGGAACCGACCTCGGTCCCGGACGGCCCGCGCATCGCCGTCCTGAAAGACCCGCAGGGCGCGGTCTTCGGCATCTACGTCGCAGGTCAGGAGGGTTAGTCCGAGTGCCTCTGGCGCTCCTCGCACACCCCCGGGCCAAGGGGCCGCGGTCGGCGGCGTGAGCGTCACCCGGTCGATGAGCGGGGCGTACTCCGAGCGCCGGCCGCGGGAGTTTCGGGTGTCGCCGTCGAGGGCCCCGTCAGCCGCGCGGTGCGCCGAGCCGGCCTTCCAGCTGGACCAGCAACTCGCCCAGCAGCTCCGCGAGTTGACGCCGGTCGTCGGTGCCGAGCCCGGACAGGACGGCGGTTTCGTACGACAGTTGCTCGGGCAGGACGGCGTCGACCAGGTCGCGGCCCGCCTCCGTCAGATGCACATGCGCCACGCGGCGGTCACGGGCGTCCCCGCGCCGCTCGACCAGGCCGCGCTCGGCGAGCTGCTTGATCCGTTTGGTGACCGCGGCACCAGAGGAGAAGGTCTCCCGGGCCAGCTCTCCGGGCGTCAGCTCGTGACCCGTGCGGCGCAGCGTGCCGAGGACGTCGAACTCCGGTCGGGTGAGCCCGGCGCGGCGCAGCGGGGCGTCCTCGGCCTGCTGGAGCAGGGCGGCGCAACGGTTGACCCGGCCGATGATCTCCATGGGTCCGGTGTCGACGTCGGGGCGGACGGCCTGCCACTGGAGCACCACGGCGGCGACGATGTCGCCCGCGACGGGCTCAGGTCCGGCCGCACCGCCCTGCGCCCGCGCCGTCCGTCCGTTCACAGCCGTCATGTCCGTGCGCCTTCCGAGGTGTGCCGTCCCTGCCGTCGTACCGTCGCGGCGAGCGCACGGTGTCCGGCCTGCTCGGCGCGCAGCACCCGCTCCTCGGGCAGAGCGCGCTGCCACCACTCGCCGGCCGCGGCGTCGGCGGTGGCGCGCAGCTCCACGAGGGTTGCGGCGAGAGCGCGGCGTGCGCTTTCCAGGGCTTCCGGCTCGGCGTGCTCCGCGGCCAGGAGCCGGGCCGCGCGCTCGCGGGCGCGGTCCACGGTGGCGAGGGCGTGGTCGAGGCGGTCGCCGGCGCGCCGGTTGGTGACGACGATCGCGGCGACGAGGCCGACCAGCGCTCCGATGAGGGTGTCCAGGACCCGATCGGCCATCAGCGCGGCGGGCTCCTGGCGGCGGGCGAATTCGGTGATGAGCAGGGCCATCGGGGTCACGCAGACGCTGCCGAGCCAGTAGTTGCGGCTGATGAGCGCCTCGGCGCCGAAGTTGAGGACGAGGCCGCACAGCACCAGGGCCAGCTGGTTGAGGTGCGCGAGCGGGGCGATGGCCGCGAAGAGCAGGACGCCGAGGAGGTTGCCGACGACGCGCTGGACGCCTCGGCGCCAGGTGAGGGTGACATTGGCCTGGTACAGCGAGGCGGCGGTGACCAGCGCCCAGTACGGGCGGCCGACGCCGAGCGCGAGGGAGACGTATCCGGCGAGGGCGCAGCCGAGGGCGGTGCGCAGGGCGATGGGGGCGAGCGGGCCGAGCCTGCGGTGCAGGGGGCGCCGCGGGCTCGCGAGTTCGGCCTCCGCGCCGAGGAGTTCGTCGGCGGTTCCGCCGAGGTCGTCCGGGAGCGGGACGCGCCTGCTGCCGCGCAGGTCCCGCGCCCAGGCGCGCAGCAGCTCGGGGTCGGTGTCGTCGGGCGCCGCGAGCGCGACCTCAGCCCGCACGACGAGCCGTGCCAGGGCGCGCCGAGATGCAGAGCCGGTGGACAGCAGCGACTGCCAGGCGGTGTGCACGGCGGCCGCGGCACCGGCCCGGGCGGCGGCCGCCCCGGTCTCGGCGAACTCGGCGGCGGCGCTCAGGGCGTGGGCGGTGGCGCGGCGCTCGGGGCCGTGCGGCCGCAGGAGGCCGGGGGCCAAGCCGACGATCCAGGACCAGGCGCCCGCCGCGGCGGCGAGAGTGAGGTGGGCGGGGAGCTGCCCCAGGGTCTGCGGAGCGAACAGGGACGCCGAGCTGACGAAGGTGAAGATCACGTTGCCGGGCGGCCCGATGCGGGTCGCGTCGCAGAGCGCCTTCTGCACCGCCGCCAGCAGAGCGCCCACGGTCACCAGGACCACGGCGTTCGTGGTGAGGGACGCGGCGACCAGGGCGACGGCGAGTCCGCCGAGCATGCCGAGGACGACCCGGACGAGAGTCAGGGCGCGGGCCGCGTACGGACGGTTGTGCGCGTAGAGGGCGCACAGCGAGCCCGCCATCGTGTAGACGGCCAGGTCGAGGCGGCCGAGGGCGAGCAGTGTCAGGTTCGGCGGTGCGACGGCGGCGACCACGCTCAGTGCGGGCTTGAACCAGATCTCCGAGGGCCTGCCGAGGCGCAGATGACCGGAGAGGGGCAAAGGGGGCACTCGGGAGGTTCGGGGGGTGACACTGCTCATGGACATAAGCTTAACAGGTGTTTTACTCGTAAACGATTGTAGGGGCGACCACCGCGACCGCCCCGGCCTGCCGGGCGATCCCCGCGCTCCCCTTGTACCCCTGTGCGCTTGGGTGCGCACCCTGCGTCACGGGCATGCCCCCGGTGACCGTCCGAGACCGTCCAGCGGGGAGGTGCGCGGTGCACGGACCGGCTTCGCCCGGGTGGCTGCTCGTGGCGCTGTGCGCGGCGACCGGGGCCTACTGTCTGCTGCGGATGCGCAGCACCGTCGAAGAACAGCGCCGGGCCGCGGGCGGCGAGGCGCTGATGGGGTTCGGCATGGCGGTGATGGCCGTGCCCGCTGCGGTCGCCGTGCCGCCGCGCACCGTGTGGATCACCTACGCCGTGGTCTTCGCCGGGGCGGCCGTGCGGGCCCTGTGGGAGGCCCGGCGCGGCGCCCACCATCTGCACCATCTGATAGGCGCGTGCGCCATGGTCTACATGGCGGCGGCGATGGCCGCCTCGCACGGACACCACACGCACGGCGGCGTATCGCTGCTGACCGGGACACTGCTGCTGTACTTCACGGTCTATGTGTTGTGGTCCGGAGTACGGCTGGTGCCCGCGGTGGCGGTGGCCGCGGCCGGGGGCGCGCCGGGCACGGGCTGGGGCGACCGGCCCGAACTCGCGCGTGCCTGCCGCCTGTCCATGGCGATCGCGATGCTGGCGATGCTCCTCACGCTGTGACCCGGGCTCCGGGCGGGGCCGGGCATCAGGTCGGCGGTGGGACAGGACGCCGCACAACCGTGGTGTGCGTCACTTTGCCGCGACAGTACGTAGGCCGTGCCCCCGACCGGCTCATAGGCTTCGGCCCATGATGGTCCCCGCGGCACTGCTGCTGCTCGGCGCGCTGACCGCCGTCCTCGCTCCACGGCTGCTCGCCCGGGCGGACTGGCCGGACCGCGAACCGGTGGTCGCCCTGTGGGTGTGGCAGTGCGTGGTGGCGGCGGTCCTGGTGTGCTGTGTGCTGTCGATGACGCTGAGCGCGGCCGCCGCGTGGGAGGCCGTCCGGGGCCATGTGTTCGCCCCCGCCCCGCACTCGGTCGTGGCCGCGTACGCGCTGAGCACGGGGAGCCCCTGGGCCGCGACGACCGCGGTGGCGCTGGCGTGCGGCGGCGTGTGGAGCGCGGCGATGCTGGTCCGGGAGGTCTCCCGGGCACGGGCGCGCCGTCGGCACAGCCGCACCGAACTGCTGGTGCGGGCCCCGCTGTTGCCCGGCGAGGAACCGCGCGGCGACCGACTGGTGGTGCTGGAGGGGGAGCGCCCGGACGCCTGGTGGCTACCCGGACCGGCACCCCGACTGGTCGTCACCACGGCCGCGTTGCGCCGGCTCAAGGGCAGGCAGCTGGATGCGGTGCTCGCCCATGAGCAGGGCCACGCGCGGGCCCGGCACCACTGGCTGCTGCACTCCTCGGCCGCGCTGGCCAACGGGTTCCCCCAGGTGCCCGTCTTCGCCGCGTTCCGCGACGAGATGCACCGGCTGGTCGAACTCGCCGCCGACGACATGGCCTCGCGCCGCCACGGCCGCCTCACCACCGCGCTCGCGCTGGTGGAACTCAATGAGGACCGTGGCGTGTTCGGGCCCTGCCCCACCCCGCAGGCCCACGTTCCGCAGCGTGTGCACCGCCTCCTCACTCCCCCGGACCGGCTTCCGGCGGCGCGGCGGCTGCGGCTGACGGCGACCGCGGCGCTGGTCCCGGTGATTCCGGTGCTGGTGGCGTTCGTGCCGGGGCTGCGCGCACTCGGGTAGTCACGGCAGGCTCCCGGCGGCCCGGACTTGACCCATGGCCGCACGTGTCGGCGAGGATCACGGTATGCACCCCGTGCCCGTCGACTCACCGCCCCGCCCTCCGGCCCCGCGGACCGCGGCGCTCGTCGCCGTCGCCCTCGTCGCCTCGTCAGTGCTGCTCCTGGTGCTGGTCGCCGTCTCCTGGCGGCCGCTCATGACACTCGACGGCGACATCGCGACCACGACGCACCGCTGGGCGGTCGAACACCGCGGAATCACGCACGCGTCCCGCATCCTCACGGACTGGGTGTGGGACCCCCAGACCATGCGCGCCCTGTGCGCGGCCGCCGTGGTCTGGCTACTGTGGCGGCGCAGAACATGGTGGCTCGCGCTGTGGGTGGCGGCCACGTGCGCGCTCGCGACGCTGGCGCAGAACGGCCTCAAGGCGGCTGTCGGCCGCCCCCGCCCGGTGTGGCCGAATCCCGTCGACTCCGCGCACTACGCGGCCTTCCCCTCCGGTCACGCCATGACGGCGACCGTGGTGTGCGGACTGCTGCTGTGGCTCCTGCACCGCCACGGCGCCGGGCGCCTGTTGTGGCGTACGGCGCTCACGGTGGCCGTGGTCTCGGTCGTGGGCGTCGGGCTGACGCGTGTCTGGCTGGGCGTGCACTGGCCGTCGGACGTGCTGGGCGGCTGGCTGCTGGGGGCCCTGCTGGTCGCGCTCGCGGTGGCGTCGTACGAACGGTGGTGCCAAGGGGAGGAAGCGCCGGTCCGGCGCGAACGGCGTCCTTGACCGTGAGCGGAGTGTCACGAAGGATCGGCCCCATGGCGATCAAAGGCGTGCTCTTCGACTTCTCCGGGACCCTCTTCCGCATCGAGTCGACCGAGTCGTGGCTGCGCGCGGTGCTCGCGGAGGCCGACGTGACGCTGCCCGAAAGGGAGTTGCTGCGGCTGGCGGGGCAACTGGAGGCCGCGGGCGCGCTGGCGGGCGGAGCCTCCCCCACGGGGCCGCTGCCGGACGACCTGGCCGCCCTGTGGGCGGTGCGGGACCGCAGCGCCGAGGCGCACCGGGCCGCGTACACCGGGCTCTCCCGCAGGGTGGGACTGCCGGACGCGCGGCTGCACGACGCGCTGTACGACCGTCATATGACGCCCGCCGCCTGGCGGCCCTACCCCGACACGGTCGAGGTGCTGGCCGCGCTGCGCG
Organism: Streptomyces sp. Y2F8-2; assembly: GCF_014905555.1. GTDB lineage: Bacteria > Actinomycetota > Actinomycetes > Streptomycetales > Streptomycetaceae > Streptomyces > Streptomyces cynarae. The sequence goes on from NZ_BNGS01000005.1 coordinate 127,130, forward strand.
AGCGCGGGGTGGCCGTCGGCGTGGTCAGCAACATCGGCTGGGACCTGCGGCCGGTCTTCCGCGAGCACGGCGTCGACGGGTATGTGGACGCGTACGTGCTGTCGTACGAACACGGCATCCAGAAGCCGGACACCCGGCTGTTCGGGCTCGCCTGCGACGCGCTCGGCGTCGCCCCGCAGGACACGCTGATGGTCGGCGACGACCGCCGCGCCGACGGCGGCGCGGCGGACCTGGGCTGCGCGGTGTACTTCGTGGACCACCGCACCGTGGCCGAGCGCCCGGAGGGGCTCCGCCCGGTGCTGGGCCTGATCGACTGAGCGGGGCGCGCGCCTTCCGCCGTCAGCTCTCGTAGCCCTCGACCTGTGACGCCGGGCGGACCTGTGCCTCGTCCGGGTTCTCTCCGAACTCGGCCTTCGCGCGGCGCTGGCGCAGCAGGTCCCAGCACTGGTCCAGGGCGCGTTCCAGCTCGCCGAGGCGCTCCTGTTCCGTCGTACTGTCGATGCGGCCGGACGACACCGCCTCCCGCAGAGCGCGCTCCTCCTCCACCATGGCCGAAATCCTGCCCAGGATCTGGTCCTGATCCATGTCTGTACGCCTCCTCGGTGACTGCTGACCACTCTAGGGAGCGTTCACCGGCTGTGCGACACCGGTGGCGGGAGAGGAGAAGTGCGCGCCTGCCCTGGACCATCCCCCGTGTGGCCCGGGGCAGGCGCCGTCCGGGGCCGACCTGCGAGGCGCGGTCCCGGGACCCACTGAGTATAGTTGGCTGGCAGCCAGTCAACGCAGGAGTCCAGGATGTCGCCGCGCAGCGCCTCGGTCAATGAAGAATTGCGGCGGCGTTCCCGCGAGCGGCTTCTGCACGCAGCCGTCGAACTGGTCAGCGAGCGCGGCTACGACGCGACCACCCTCGGCGACATCGCGGACCGCGCCGGCTCCGCGCGGGGCCTGGTGTCGTACTACTTCCCCGGCAAGCGGCAGCTCCTCCAGTCGGCCGTGCACCGGCTGATGCACCGCACCCTGGAGGAGGCGCTGGAGCGCGAGCCGCGCACGGAGGACGGCCGGGAGCGGATGGCGCGGGCCATCGACGCGATCCTGGGCCTGACCGTGCACCACCCCGTGCTGATGCGGCAGCACATGGCGGGGATCCTCCAGGCCGAGGGGTTCGTGCAGTGTCCCGAGCAGCAGCGGCTGGCGGAGCTGCTGCGGGACACGGTCGCACGGCACGGCTCGGCGGCCCCCGAGACCGACTACCCGATGCTTCGGGCCCTGCTGATGGGCGCGGTCTACGCGGCGCTGGTGCCGGGCGTTCCCATGCCGCTTGCCGTCCTGCGGGCCGAGTTGTTCAAGCGGTACGGCCTCGCCTGGGAGATGGGTGCCCCGCCGACCCCCGAGGGGGCCGACGAGGCCTACGACGCAGATCTGTCGCGGTTCTTCGCGACGGAGGACCGCCCGCCTCAGAGCAGCCGTCAGCCGAAGTAGTCCGGCTGCGTCTGGACGTTCAGCTCACCGAGCCGGACCCGCTGCGCGGGGTCCGTGCGGCGGTCGGTCAGCTTCAGGACGTCGAACCCCTTGGCGATGTCGTTCGAGTAGATGTACCCGTTGTAGTAGTACGCCGACCAGGAGCCGCCGACGGTGAGGGTGTCCGTGGTGAGCGGTCCGCGCTCGAAGTAGGCGATCTCCTCGGGGTGCGCGGAGTCGGTGAAGTCCCAGACGGAGACACCGCCCTGGTACCAGGCCTGGACCATGAGGTCGCGGCCCTTGACCGGGATCAGCGACCCGTTGTGGGCGACGCAGTTCTCGGTGTCCGCCTGGTGGCGCGGGATCTTGTAGTAGCCGCGGAAGACGAGCTTGCGGCTCTCGCCCTTGCCGACGATGTCGTAGATGCCGTCGGCGCCGCGGTTCGGGCCGGTCTGCGCGTTGCAGGTGGCTCCGCCGCCTCCGCCCAGCTCGTCGGTGAAGACGACCTTGTCCGCCTTCTGGTTGAAGGTGGCCGAGTGCCAGAACGCGAAGTTCACGTTGTCCTGGACCCGGTCGATGACCTTCGGATGCTCCGGGTCCTTGACGGACATCAGGATGCCGTCGCCCATGCAGGCGCCCGCCGCGAGGTCCTTGGAGGGCAGCACGGTGATGTCGTGGCAGCCGGTGGTCTTGGAGACGCCCGGGTTGGTGGGTGCGCCGGGGTTGCCGCCGCCGTCCGGTCCTTCACCGGGGAAGAGCACCGGGAAGCTCACCACCGCGGCCTTCTCGGGCGCCTTGCGCGGCACCTTGATGACCGAGATGCCGTCGTGCGGCGGCTGGCAGTCGGGGAACGTGCTGCTGGGCGAGTACGAGGAGACGTAGATGTAGACGTTGTCGCGCTTCGGCACCAGCGAGTGCGTGTGCGAGCCGCAGGCGGTCTCGACGGCGGCGACATACCTGGGGTTCTTCTTGTCGGTGATGTCGAAGACCTTCATGCCCTCCCAGGACGACTTCTCGGTCGCGGGCTGCGTGGTGCTGTTGCAACTGCTGTCGCTGCGCGAGGAGTCGGTGGACAGGAAGAGCAGATTGCCGGAGACGGAGACGTCGTTCTGCGAGCCGGGGCACAGGACCTGGGCGACCGTCTTCGGGGCCTTGGGGTCGGCGATGTCGAAGATGCGGAAGCCGTCGTAGTTGCCGGCGAAGGCGTATCTGCCCTGGAACGCCAGGTCCGAGTTGAAGCCGGGGAGCGCGTCCTTGGGGATGTTGGCCAGATGCCGGACGTTGGCGGAGTGGACGATCTCGTCCCGGCCGGGTATCTCGCCGTCCGCGATCGCCTTCCTCGCCTGGGTCTCGGTGCTCTTGGACACCTCGCGGGAGGCGGGGACGTCTCCGGGGTCCGGGGTGGCGGCCGCGGGTTGGGCCGTGAGCAGTGCGGCCAGGAGTCCGGCCGCGACGGCGCCGACTCCCAGGCGTCTGCGCCGCGTTCGGTGGTCGTGGGACAGGGTCACTGTGTCCTCCCTGGTAGCCGTTCGGGCTTGAACGGTTCACGGACCTCCGAAGTATCGTCTTTCTCATGGGCAGATCAACAGATGGCAATGCACTCGTAACGAACGCCTTTGGCCACGCGCGTGCTCTCCGCCGCCGTGCGTCCGTCATGTCGCTGGTGGCGTTGCCGCTGGCGATCGTCCTGCTCACCGGGTGCGACTCCGGGTCGGGCGGCAACTCGGCCGCCGGGGGCGGCCCTTCGGTGATCGCCCCGGGAAAGCCCGGCGAGGTGGCGCAGACGCTTTCCGCGGAGGAGGCCGGCAAGCGGCGCGCGGAGGACGACACTCCGAACGCGGCGGACTTCTCCTACGCGTGGATGATGATCGAACATCACCGGCAGGCGCTGGAGATGGCACAACTGGCACCGCAGCGGGCGGGATCGGACCGGGTGAAACGACTCGCGGAACGGATCACGGCCGCACAGAAGCCTGAAATCGCCGCGATGGAAGCCTGGTTGACGGCGCACACGAAGGACGACCACGGCAGCGCCCACCAGCACGACGTGATGCCGGGGATGGCGACCGAGGCCCAGCTGAAGCAGTTGCGCGCGGCGGCGGGCAAGGCGTTCGACGAGCTGTTCCTCAAGCTGATGATCACTCATCACGGCGGGGCCATCACCATGGCGACGGACGCGAAGGCCGAGGGCAACAACATCCAGATCGAGGAGATGGCCGACGATGTGATCGCACAGCAGACGAGCGAGATCAGCCGGATGCGCGAGATGCTGTGAGGTGTTCGCTCGCGCGTGGTCCCCACCCGGTCAGCGCCGGGCATGACCCGGCGTCAGGAATCCGGCATCGCGCGCTCCGGCGATCAGTTTCAGCGAGCGGCGCCGGCTTCGCCCCGTCGCACACATGACCGCGTACACCGGGTCGACGCCCTCGGTCTGTGCCGCGCGGTACTCCTCGGCGACCAGACGCCACCCCTCGGCACCGCGCGGCCAGGCGGGACGGTGCCCGTCCGCCGGCACCCCAAGGGGCTCGTACGGCGAGCCGGAGTCCGCACCGCACGCCTCGAGCAACGGATCCTCGATCCAGTCCACGAGAGCCGCCAGATCGCCGAGTGAGAGGGGCGGCTGGGCCCGCACCTCCTCGATCGACACGCCGCCGCCCGCGACCACGGCGAGGACGTCGACCCGGCCCCCGTCGGGCAGATCGAGCCGGACCGCGTACCACGACGTGACACTCCCGCGCTCCCGCACTTCCCAGGCGGGCCACACGGCCACCGGCACATCCGACCGGGATCGATCGGAGAAATCCTGAAAGGACACTTCCAGCACACACGGAACGTAAGCGGACGATCACATACCATGCGGAGAGCCACGCACAGAAGGAGCGCGCACCGCACCCCGTCGGCCCAGCGGCACGCCCCCTCCCCTCCCGCCGTGCGCGGTGCAATGCTGGAGCCACCAGCGATCTCCTCCGCGAGGGAGTTCCGCCGTGCTGCATGTCGCCGTCGTCGGCTCGGGTCCGAGCGGGGTCTACACCGCCCAGGGCCTGGTCCAGCAGGATCCACGGGTGCGCGTCGACGTTCTCGACCGCCTGCCGTGCCCGTACGGACTGGTGCGGTACGGCGTGGCCCCCGACCACGAGAAGATCAAGTCCCTGCAGAACAATCTGCGCACGGTCCTGGAGCACGAGCGGATCCGCTTTCTCGGCGGCGTCCGGGTGGGCGGGGGCGGGGTGCCGCCCGCCCGGCTGCGCGAGCTGTACCACGCGGTGGTCTACTGCGTGGGTGCCGCGACCGACCGGCATCTCGGCATCCCGGGCGAGGACCTGCCCGGCAGCTGGTCGGCCACCGAGTTCGTGTCCTGGTACAGCGCACACCCGGACTCCGTCGAGCAGGGCTTCCTGCACGACGCGCGGGCGGCCGTGGTGATCGGCGTCGGCAACGTCGCGGTCGACGTGACCCGGATGCTGGCCCGCGAGGTGGCGGACCTGAGCCCCACCGACATGCCGCAGGCGGCGCTCACCGCGCTGGCCGCCAACAAGGTCACGGAGATCCACATGGTGGGGCGGCGCGGCCCCTCCCAGGCCCGCTTCACCACCAAGGAACTGCGCGAGCTGGGCACTCTGCCGGACACCGACGTGGTCGTGGACGAGGGGGAGCTGGCGCTCGACCCGGCGTACGTCGATCCGTCAGGGCTGCCGGCCACCCAGCGCCGCAACGTGGAGGTGCTGCGCGGCTGGGCCGCGACACCACCGAGCGGTGCGGCGCGGCGGATCCGGCTGCGGTTCTTCCTACGCCCGGTCGAAGTGCTGGCCGACGGGGGCCGGGTGGGCGCCGTGCGCTTCGAGCGGACGCTGCCCGACGGACAGGGCGGGGTCACCGGCAGCGGGCGGTTCGAGGACATCGAGGCGCAGATCGTGCTGCGTTCGGTGGGCTACCGCGGAGTGCCGCTGGAGGGCCTGCCGTTCGACGCGAAGACCGGCACCGTGCCGCACCGGGCGGGACGGGTGCTGCGCGAGGGGGAGGTCTCCCCCGGCGAGTACGTGGCGGGGTGGATCAAGAGGGGCCCGACGGGCGTCATCGGCTCGAACCGCCCCTGCGCGAAGGAGACGGTCACCTCCTTGCTCCAGGACGCGCCCGGCCTCGCCACCCGCGAGGTCCCGGACGACGCGCTCGCGGCCCTGCGGGCGGACGGGGTGCGGCCGGTCGAGTGGCCGGGATGGCTGGCGATCGAGCGGGCTGAGGCGGCGCTCGGTGCGTCGCTGGGCCGGGGGGTGGTGAAACTCCCGGACTGGCAGTCGCTGATGGCCGCCGCGCACGACACAGTCCCGCAACACCCCTGAAATCAACAAACTGTTCAAGGAGCTTACGTTCTCCCCCATGTCCACCGTGCACCCCGTTGACGAAGTCCCCCCGATACGCCAACTCGCCGCCTACGCCCTCCAACACGTCCTCGCCATGTACGCCGGCGCCGTGGCGGTGCCGCTGATCGTCGGCGGCGCCATGAAGCTGCCGGCCGCCGACCTGGCCTATCTCATCACCGCCGACCTGCTGGTGTGCGGCGTCGCGACCCTCATCCAGTGCGTCGGCTTCTGGCGCTTCGGCGTACGGCTGCCGATCATGCAGGGCTGCACCTTCGCCGCCGTGTCCCCCATGGTGCTCATCGGGACGACGGGCGGCGGACTCCCCGCCGTCTACGGTTCGGTGATCGTCGCGGGCCTCGCGATCGTGCTGCTGGCGCCCGTCTTCGGCAGACTCCTGCGCTTCTTCCCGCCCCTCGTCACCGGTACGGTCATCCTGATCATCGGCCTGTCGCTGCTGCCGGTGGCCGGCAACTGGGCCGCCGGCGGCCAGGGTTCGAAGGACTTCGGAGAGCCGAGGAACCTGGCCCTCGCGGGCTTCGTCCTGCTGGTGGTGCTCGCGGTGCAGCGCTTCGCGCCGGCGTTCCTGAGCCGGATCGCGGTGCTGATCGGCATCGTGGTGGGGCTGGCGGTCGCGGTGCCGTTCGGCTTCACGGACTTCGGCGGGGTGGGGCACGCCGACTGGGTCGGGATCAGCACGCCGTTCCACTTCGGTACGCCCGTCTTCAACGCCTCGGCGATCGCGTCCATGCTGGTGGTCGCGGTGGTGACGATGACCGAGACCACCGGCGACCTGATCGCGGTCGGCGAGATGACCGGCCGCAGGGCCGAGCCTCGCTCCCTCGCGGACGGCCTGAGGGCCGACGGGCTCTCGACCGTCCTCGGCGGTGTGTTCAACACCTTCCCGTACACGGCGTACGCCCAGAACGTCGGCCTGGTCGGCATGACCCGGGTGCGCAGCCGCTGGGTCGTGGCGGCCTCCGGCGGCATGCTCGTGCTGCTGGGTCTGCTGCCCAAGCTGGGCGCGGTGGTCGCGGCCGTCCCGGCGCCGGTGCTCGGCGGGGCGGGTCTGGTGATGTTCGGGACGGTCGCCGCGAGCGGACTGCGGACGTTGGCCGGCGTCGACTTCCGGGGCAACCACAACCTGACGGTGGTGGCGGTCTCGGTGGCGGTCGGCATGCTGCCGGTCGGGGTGCCGACGGTCTACGAGAAGTTCCCGGACTGGTTCCAGACGGTGATGAACAGCGGCATCAGCGCCGGTTGCCTGACCGCGATCGTATTGAATCTGCTCTTCAACCACCTGCCCTCGAAGGCCGGTTCAGCCGTCCTGGAGGCGGACGGCCTGCCGCGCGGCGGCGGCGAGGAGGGTGTCGAGGAGCCCAGGGAAGAGATCGTCTAGGTCGTCCCTGCGCAAGCCGTTCATCTTGGCCGTGCCCCGGTAGACCTGCCGGATCACCCCGCTCTCGCGAAGCACCCGGAAGTGGTGCGTGGTGGTGGACTTGGTGACGGGCAGGTCGAAGTGCGAACAGGAGAGCTCGTCGCCGACGGCGGCGAGCTCCCGCACGATCCGCAGCCGCATGGGGTCGGACAGCGCGTGCAGCACGGCCTCCAGACGGATGTCCTCACGCACGGGGTGCGGAAGGTCGCGGCTGCCGAGAGCGGGGGCGGCGGGGGTCACAACAGCTCCAGTTCGTCCGGGGGTCCGTCCGGCGGGGCGTCCGGGAGACTCCCCTTCACGCCTTCATCGTACGAGGACCACCGTAGTTTGACATCCGCCGTACTACGACGGATATCGTACGACGGTCGTTGTCGGCACCGCACCGAATGGAGTCCGCCGTGAGCGCGCTCTTCGAACCCCTCACCCTGCGCGATGTGACGGTCCCGAACCGCCTCTGGATGCCTCCGATGTGCCAGTACTCGGCGGCCCCCGAGGGGCCTGCCACGGGCGCACCGACCGACTGGCACTTCGCGCACTACGCGGCGCGCGCGACCGGCGGCACGGGACTGATCGTCGTCGAGGCGACGGCCGTCTCCCCCGAGGGCCGCATCTCCCCGTACGACCTCGGCCTGTGGAGCGACACGCAGGTCGAGGCGTTCCAGCGGATCACAGGCTTCCTCAAGGAGCAGGGCACGACTCCGGCGGTCCAGCTCGCGCACGCCGGCCGCAAGGCGTCGACGGACCGGCCCTGGAAGGGCGGCGCGCCGGTCGGCGCCGATGCGTACGGCTGGCAGCCGCTCGCGCCGAGCCCGATGCCGTTCGACGCACGCCACCCCGTGCCGACGGAGCTGACCGTGACCGGTATCCAGGAGATCGTGGGGCGGTTCGCGGACGCGGCCCGCCGCGCCCTGGCCGCCGGCTTCGAGGTCGTGGAGATCCACGGCGCGCACGGCTACCTCATCAACGAGTTCCTCTCCCCGCACTCCAACCACCGCACGGACGCCTACGGCGGCTCGTACGAGAACCGCACCCGCTTCGCGCTCGAGGTCGTCGACGCGGTGCGGCAGGTGTGGCCGCAGGACAAGCCGCTCTTCTTCCGCGTCTCGGCCACCGACTGGCTGGACGAGGGCGGCTGGACGGCCGACGACACGGTCCGCTTGGCGGCCGACCTCAAGACGCACGGCGTGGACCTCCTCGACGTCTCGACCGGCGGCAACGCAGCGGGCGTCCGCATCCCGACGGGCCCCGGCTACCAGGTGCCCTTCGCCGCCCGGGTGAAGGCGGAGACGTCCCTGCCGGTGGCCGCGGTCGGACTCATCACGGAACCCGAGCAGGCCGAGAAGATCCTGGTCAACGGGGAGGCGGACGCGGTGCTGCTGGGCCGCGAACTGCTGCGCAACCCCTCCTTCGCCCGCCTCGCGGCCCGCGAACTGGACGGCGAGGTGCGGATCCCGGACCAGTACCACCTTTCCGTCTGATCCTGTCCTCCCCACCCGCGCGGACGTCGAGCGCGCCGGGGACACGCCCGGCGGTGCGACCCCGGGCGTCGGCACATCGGCGACGGTCGGGCCGCGTGCGGCCGGTCGCGGGTCAGCCCGTCATCCGGCCCCACAGCGGCCCGAACCGCGCCCAGGCCTCGTCCCACTGCGCCATGCGCCGGCGTTCCAGGCGTTCACGCAGGATGCGTCCGCCCACGAACGGGACCGCCGCCGCGCCGGCCCCCGCCAGCAGCCCGACCATGGCCGCGCGGAGCTGCGCCTGGGACTCGGTGGCGGGCTGTGTCACCAGGGAGCCCTGGGGGTCCGTCCACACGGTGACGGCCGTGCCCGTGGGGCTGCCGGCGGCCACCCGGGCCTGCCCGGCGTGCGACGAGCCGTCTTCGCCCGTCCACCGCACCTTCGCCCACACCCGCTGAGCCCCGGCGGCGCCCCTCTGCGGGGCGTCCTGGGTGAGCAGGGCCACGACCGGGTGCCACTGCGCCCGCTCCTCGGCCAGCCCTCGCTCCACCGAGTGCGTCGCCGCCCACCCCGTCAGCACTCCCCCGACAACGGTCACGGCCCAGACCGCCGGCATCACCCAGGCCTCCAGCGCATCGCTGCGGCGCCGCAGCGGATTGCGCCGCCACCGCCACAGCCACACCCTGCGACCGCGGAACGTCATCGACGACAGCCACCTCATCGATGGCATCCTCCTCACGCATGCACGGACACCCCCCGACCGCCCTCCCATACGCGAGCGGGCCCGCCACTGCTCACCCGACGTCGGCCGGCCCTCGGGTTCACCGGCCCCCGCGCGAAGCCCTCAAGGCTCGCCCGTCGCCCGGCACGCTCCCTCCCCGCTGTCCGGAAACACGGCTCTGACCTGCAGTGACTCCGTCCACGGGGGTGACTGTCAGTGCCGGGGTGCAGACTGACCCATGTCTGGGACAACGGCGTTTCGGAGGTGGCCGGCATGGCCGACGTACTGCTCACCGTGGGCACACGCAAAGGACTGTTCATCGCGCGGCGACGAGGCGGCGCCTGGGAGTTCGACGAAAGCCCGTACTTCAACGCACAGGCCGTCTACTCGGTGGCGATCGACACCCGCGGCGCCGCCCCGCGCCTGCTGGTCGGAGGCGGCAGCGCGCACTGGGGGCCCTCGGTCTTCCACTCCGACGACCTGGGCCGCACCTGGACGGAACCCGCGCGGCCCGCCGTCAAGTTCCCCAAGGACACCGGCGCTTCGCTGGAGCGTGTCTGGCAGCTGCACCCGGCCGTGGCGGAGCCGGACGTGGTGTACGCGGGCACGGAACCGGCCGCGCTGTACCGCTCCGAGGATCGCGGCGAGAGCTTCGAGCTGGTGCGCCCCCTGTGGGAGCACCCGACGCGCGACAAGTGGGTGCCGGGCGGAGGCGGCGAGGGCCTGCACACCGTGGTCACCGACAGACGGGACCCCAAGGCCGTGACGGTCGCCGTGTCGACGGCCGGCGTCTTCCGCACCCGGGACGGCGGCGCGAGCTGGGAGCCGTCCAACTCCGGGGTCTCCGCGGTGTTCCTGCCCGATCCGAACCCCGAGTTCGGCCAGTGCGTGCACAAGATCGCCCAGGACGCGGCGGCTTTGGACCGGCTCTATCTGCAGAACCACTGGGGGGTGTACAGAAGCGACGACGCGGGCGCCCACTGGACGGACATCGGCGAGGGTCTGCCGTCGACGTTCGGGTTCGCCGTGGCCGCCCATCCGCACCGCGGGGACACGGCGTACGTCTTCCCGATCAACGCGGACGCGGACCGTGTCCCGGCCGACCACCGGTGCCGCGTGTTCCGGACGGCGGACGCGGGAAAGAGCTGGGAGCCGCTCACGGCGGGGCTGCCGACCGAGGACCACTACGGCACGGTCCTGCGGGACGCCCTGTGCACGGACGACGCGGACCCGGCGGGCGTCTACTTCGGCAACCGCAACGGCGAGGTCTACGCGTCGGCGGACGACGGTGACAGCTGGCAGCGGCTCGCCTCCCATCTGCCGGACGTGCTGTGCGTCCGGGCGGCGGTGATCGCCTGATCGGACATCAATGCGCCGGTTGAGGCCCCTGTTCGCCCGCCGCGCGATCATTCCCGGTCACCCATGGGTCACCGGTTGATCGCTGGTGCGCGCGCGGCAGTAGGGTGACGCCCGTGGCACCACGACCGTTGCATGAAATCGTCGAAGCAGGCTGGGCGAAGGCCCTGGAGCCGGTGGCCGAACGGATCGCCGCGATGGGAGACTTCCTGCGCGCGGAGATCGCCGCGGGGCGCACCTACCTCCCGGCGGGACCGAACGTCCTGCGGGCCTTCCAGCAGCCCTTCGACGAGGTCCGCGTCCTGATCGTCGGCCAGGACCCCTATCCCACACCGGGCCACGCTGTCGGGTTGTCGTTCTCCGTCGCTCCGGACGTACGGCCGCTGCCCGGCAGCCTGATCAACATCTTCCGGGAGCTGAACGCGGACCTGGGCCTGCCCCAGCCGTCCAACGGCGACCTCACCCCGTGGACCGGGCAGGGCGTGCTGTTGCTCAACAGGGCGCTCACCACGGCTCCGCGCCGTCCTGCGGCCCACCGCGGCAAGGGCTGGGAGGAGGTCACCGAGCAGGCGATCCGGGCGCTGGCCGGGCGCGGCAAGCCGCTGGTGTCCATCCTGTGGGGCCGCGACGCGCGCAATCTGCGCCCGCTGCTGGGCGATCTCCCGGCGATCGAGTCCGCGCACCCGTCCCCGATGTCGGCGGACCGGGGCTTCTTCGGCTCGCGGCCGTTCAGCCGGGCCAACGACCTGCTGATCCGGCAGGGTGGGCAGCCGGTGGACTGGCGTCTGCCGTGACACCCTCCGGGCAGGGGTCCGTTCTGTCGGCGGATGTACCCGGCGCGGTGCCGGAAGCCGTGCTCGCCGTGGACTCCGGGGGCTCCGGCCTGCGGATCGCCCTCGCCCCGCGAGGCGGCCCGGCCTCGGCTGCGACGGTCCCACGCACGTCTGGGGAGCCGGTGCGCACCGGTGCCCGGGGGATCGATGCCGGGCATCTGCTGGAACTACTCCTGCCGATCGCACGGCGGCTGCTGGCGGACTCCGGTGGTGCCGAAGTACGGGCGGTCGCGGTCGGGACGGCAGGCCTGGCCACGCTGGGTGACGACCTGCGCGCCCGGCTTCCTGGCGCGCTGGCCCGTGAGCTCGGTGCACGCCGGGTGGCGCTGGTCGCGGACGCCGTCACCGCCTACGCGGGCGCGCTCGGCGCACGCCCCGGCGCGGTGGTGGCGGCCGGCACCGGCCTGATCGCGCTCGGCACGGATCTGACGAGCTGGCACCGGGCGGACGGCTGGGGTCATCTGCTGGGCGACTGCGGCGGCGGCGCGTGGATCGGGCGGGCCGGGCTGGAGGCGGCGCTGCGCGCGCATGACGGGCGGCCCGGCGGTTCGGAGCGTCTGCTGGCGCGGGCCGAGGCGATGTTCGGCCCGGTCACCGGCCTGCCCGGCAAGGTGTACCCGCGCCCCGACCGGGCGGCGGTGCTGGCCTCGTTCGCTCCCGAAGTGGCCGCCTGTGCCGCGGACGACCCGGTCGCCGACGGCATCCTGGGGGCGGCCGCCCGGCACATGGCCGAGTCGGCGGCGGCCGTGTGCCCCGCCTCGGGCGAGCCCCGCGTCGCCCTCACCGGGGGCCTGTTCCGGGTGGGCGAGCCCCTTCTCGTACCGCTGCGGCGCGAGTTGGCGCGCCGGGTGCCGCAGGCTCGCCTGGTCCCCGCGGAGGGTGACCCCCTGTACGGCGCCGTACGCATCGCGCTCGCACTCGCGAACGATTCACTCACACTCCCCGACGACGAACACCTGTTGCATGTCGTGACCGAATAGAGCGAGTGATTCCCCTTGCCGGGAGAGGGAAGTTACGTCCTCGTACGCGGCGGATAAGTCACACCGTATCGATCACTTCTCATCCGCACGTAACTCATCAGACAAAACCGGACGGATACCGCTCACCTGCACCCTCCCCGAACAGGGGAGCCCACAAAGCCAGTAGCATGCGGCGCCATGAGCTCCCCCACTGGGCCCGCATCCGGCCTGCCTGTACGAATGCCGCGACCCCGCCAGCCCGGCCGGCACCGCCGCCCGGAACCCCTGGTGGCTCCCGAGGGCGCGCCCGCGCTCGTCCTCGCGGTGCCGGGCACGCCCAGCGCCGCCACGCGCAGCCTCGCCGAGGAGGTCGTGAGCATCGCGCGTTCCGAGCTGCCCGGCCTGGACGCGCGCATCGGCTACCTGGACGGGGACGACTCGGAGTTCCCCGCGCTGAGGTCCGTGCTCACGCACACCGCCGAGGAGCGCACCGCGCGCTACGAGCAGGCGGTCGCCGCGGGCCTGGACGTGAAGGAGCCCGACGGCCCCGTCGCCGTGGTGGTGCCGCTGCTGGCCGGGCCGGACAGCGCGCTGCTGCGCCGCGTCCGCAAGGCCGTCATGGACAGCCGGGTCGCGGCCGACCTGACCGATGCCCTCGGCCCGCACCCGCTGCTCGCCGAGGCGCTGCACGTGCGCCTGTCCGAGGCCGGTCTGGCCCGTGCCGACCGCGCCCGCCTGTTCACGGTCGCGACGGCCGCGGACGGCATCATCCTCGCCTCCGTCGGCGGCGACGAGGCCGTGCAGGCGGCCGGGATCACGGGCATGCTGCTGGCCGCGCGGCTCGCCGTCCCGGTAATGGCGGCGGCGCTGGACCAGGAGGGTTCGATCACCTCCGTGGCCGAGCAGCTGCGTTCCTCGGGCTCGCAGCAGCTGGCGCTCGCGCCGTACCTGATCGGCCCGGAACTCGAGCCGGGGCTGCTGGAGGCGGCCGCCGAGGAGGCGGGCTGCCCCGCCGCCGAGGCGCTCGGCCCGTACCCGGCGATCGGCAAGCTGGCGCTCGCCAAGTACACGACGGCGCTGGGCATCGCCCCGCAGCAGCCGCAGGGGACGCCGGTCCGCTGACCCCGCCCGACACACCCGTACGGCCAAGGGCCCGCTCCTGTCGGGAGCGGGCCCTTGGCCGTGTCACGGGCAGGCCTGCCGCCGAGGCCGCTGCGGGGTGACCGGCGTCAGACCCGGACCGGGGACGATCCGTGCAGAGGAACGGCCAGGGCGATCAGGGCCCGTTCCAGTCCGTGGAGGTGGCTGAGGGCCTGCTCGGCGCCGGGGTGGTGGCCCGGAACGCCCGCGGGAGACGTCAGGGCTCGTTCGGGGACCGCTCCGAGCAGCGCCTCCACCGCGGTCTCGACGCGCCGGCACGCGTCCGTGAGACGGGCGTCGTGCGAGGCGTCCGGGTCGGCGGCGACGGCGACGAGGCCGCGCGTTCGACGGGCGCACTCGTCGAGCAGCGCCAGCACCTGGCGGGCCCGCGCCTTGCGCGCACGCAGCGGGTTCAGCGGATGCACCAACGGCGCGAGCGCCTGCCGGACGCGCCCCAGCAGCGCCTCGAGCTCTGCCGCGCGCGACGCGGGGTCCGCCTCCGGGTCGCCCGCGAGCCGCCGTGCCGCCGCGGCGGTGCAGGCGTGCACCGCGTGCACGGCTCGGCGCACCCACTGGTCGGTGACCGTGTGCGTGGTGATCGGCAGGACGAGCGTGACGGCGAGGGCCGCCCCCAGGGCCCCGACGCCCGTCTCCGCGAGGCGCAGAGCGAGCAGCCCCGGGTGCAGCACGCCGAGGAGGCCGTAGAGCAGGCCCGCCATCACGGTGACGAAGAACATCATCCAGCTGTAGGACGGGGCCGCCGTGTAGAAGATGCCGAAGACGCAGACGGCGACGAGCGCGGCGGTGGGCGCCGGGGAGCCGTGCAGCGGCACCGCGACCAGCAGCCCGGCGACGATGCCGGTGACCGTGCCGACGACCCGCCTGAAGCCGCGCACCAGCGTCTCGCCGCGCGAGGCGGTGTTCACGAAGATCCACCAGGCGGTGCCGACGGCCCAGTACCAGCGCTCGTGGGAGAGCACCTGGCCCGCTGCGATGGCGAAGGCGCAAGCGGCGGTCGCCTGGAAGGCCTGGCGGGTGGCGGGCCGGGCGAGGCCGCGGCCGCCGAGCGGTGCGGGCGCGGCGGGCAGCGGCGTACGGCGTTCGACGCACCACACCCCGAAGCGCACCGCCGACGCGGTGGCGAGCGAGAGCGCCACGGCCGCGTACAGCTCCGGAAGCTGCCCCGGGACGGCGTGCAGGAACTGCGCGACGAAGAAGGTCATGAAGGCGAAGATGCCGAGCGCATGCCCGCGCGGCCCCCGGCGACGGGCGTACACACCGGCGAAGACGACCGTGAGCCAGACCGCGTCCCGCACCGCCGGCACATCGTGCAGGGCGGTGGCGGCCGTGAGGACCGGAAGGCCGACGGCGGGCAGCAGCGCGGTGGTGACCGCCTGGCCGCGCACCGTCGGGTCGGCGACCGTGAACAGCGCCAGCAGCGCGGCGAGCCCGCCGGTGACCGAGGCCGGCAGCGACAGCCCGGCCGCCTCGCACGCGGTCACGGCGAGGCCGATGCCGAGCACCGCGCGCAGCGACACGCGCAGCCGGAACAGCCCCGGATCCGGAGCCGTGAACATCTTCTTCAACTTCTTCAGCGCCGGGTGAGTCACCGTCGTCCGTCCGCCCCCACTTCTCATGTCATCGCGACGCCAGGACATGGGAATGGCGCCGCGGGCACGGATTCCGGCCTCGTCACCGGTCCTGCGCTGCGCGGCGCCATTGATACCCCTAAGGAAAACATCAGAGCCGCAATGGCTCAACTGGCGCGCTTTTCACTGGTCCATTGGTACAGTCGAAGAAGATCCATTGATACCACCGGGAGGCCAACGGACCATGGCCGTGGACGGACTCGACACCCGCATCCTGCGGCTGCTGCTCGAACAGCCGCGCACCAGCGTGCGCGAGTACGCGCGCATCCTGGGCATCGCCCGGGGCACTCTCCAGGCCCGCCTCGACCGTCTGGAACGCGACGGGGTGATCACCGGCACGGGGCCGTCCCTGTCCCCCGCCGCGCTCGGGCACCCCGTGCTGGCCTTCGTGCACATCGAGGTCACGCAGGGGCATCTGGACGAGGTGGGCGACGCGCTCGCGGCTGTGCCGGAGATCGTGGAGGCGTTCTCCATCACCGGTGGCGGCGACCTGCTGACCCGGGTGGTCGCACGCGACAACGCACATCTGGAGGACGTCATCCAGAAGCTGATCAGCCTGCCCGGGGTGGTCCGCACCCGCACGGAGGTGGCACTGCGCGAACGCGTACCGCACCGCCTGCTGCCGTTGGTGGAGTCGATCGGCCGCGCGGCGGCGAACTGACCCCCGGGCGGGGCACGGGCCCCCGGGCGGGGCACGGGCCGCCCCTTGGCATGCTGGAGCCCATGAGCACCCTCGGCGCCACCGCTGTCGTCTTCGATCTCGACGGGACCCTCGTGGACAGCGAGCCCAACTACTTCGAGGCGGGCCGGCAGCTCCTCGCCGGGCAGGGCGTCACCTACGCCTGGGCGGACCACGAGCGGTACGTCGGCGTCAGCACACGGGAGACGCTGGTCCACTGGCAGGAACGCTACGGCCTCACGTCCCCGCTCGACGAGTTGCTCGCGGAGAAGGACCGGCGCTATCTGGCGCTCGCCCGCGCCGCCACCCCGGTCCACCCGGAGATGCGGAAGTTCGTGGAGCTGCTGGCCGGCGCGGGCGTGCCGATGGCCGTCGCCTCGGGCTCCTCACGTGAGGCCATCGAGGCGGTCCTGGCGGGCACGGGCCTGGGCGCATGGCTCGGCACGGCCGTCTCGGCCGACGAGGTCGCGCACGGCAAGCCGGCCCCGGACGTCTTCCTCGAAGCCGCGCGCCGCCTCGGCACGTCCCCGGCCGACTGCGTGGTCGTGGAGGACGCGGCACCGGGAGTCGTCGCCGCTCACGCGGCCGGGATGCGGTGCATCGCGGTCCCGTACGTCGCCGCTCAGGCCGACGACCCGGCGTTCGCCACGGCGGGGCTGCTGTTGCGCGGCGGGCAGGCGGAGTTCACCGCCCGGACGGCCTACGACTGGCTGCTGGGGTCGGCGCCCTCGTAGCCTTCTTGCGACCGGGGAGGGGTTCATGGGTTCCGAGGCCGTACTCGTCGCCAACCGCGGGGAGATCGCCGTCCGGGTGCTGCGCGCCGCCGCCGAACTGGGCCTGCGGACGGTCGCGGTGTACGCGGACGGCGACGACGCGCACGTCCGGTACGCCGACGAGAGCGTACCGGTCCCGGACTACCGCGACGCGGAGGCGCTGCTGACCGCCGCACGTTCGACCGGCTGCGCGTTCCTGCACCCGGGATACGGATTCCTCAGCGAGGACGCGGAGTTCGCCCGGCGCTGCGCCGCCGGGCAGGTCACGTTCGTCGGCCCGTCCCCCGACACTCTGGCCCTCTTCGGCGACAAGGCACGCGCGCGTGCCTTCGCCTCGGAGCTCGGGGTGCCCGTCCTGCCCGGAGGGGGAACGACCGTGCAGGAGGCCCGGGAGTTCCTCCGCGACGGCCCGCTGATGATCAAGGCGGTCGGCGGGGGCGGCGGGCGCGGTATGCGGGTGGTGCGGACGGCCGATGAACTGGCCGGGGCGTGGGAGCGCTGCCGCTCCGAGGCCCGGCAGGGCTTCGGGCTCGACACGGTGTACGCCGAGCGGCTGCTGGAGGGCGCCCGGCACATCGAGGTGCAGATCCTCGGCGACGCGCAGGGCGCCCTCACGCATCTGTGGGAGCGGGACTGCAGCGCCCAGCGCCGGCACCAGAAACTCGTCGAGATCGCGCCCGCGCCCGAACTCCCGGACCACGTACGGACCGCACTCGTGTCGACCGCCCTGCGGCTGGCGCGCGCCGCGCTCTACACCGGGCTCGGCACGTTCGAATTCCTGGTGCGGGGCGAGGAGTTCCACTTCATCGAGGCCAATCCACGGCTCCAGGTGGAGCACACGGTCACCGAGGAGGTGACGGGCGTCGATCTGGTGGCCGTACAACTGCGCCTGGCGGCGGGCGAGTCGCTGGCGTCGCTGGGGCTGGCGGGACCGCCCGATCCGCCGCGCGGTTTCGCCGTGCAGGCGCGGGTCAACGCCGAGGTGGCGGAGGCGGACGGCACGGTGCGCCCGTCGTCCGGGCGGCTGACGCGCTTCGACGTGCCGACGGGCCCGGGGATCAGGGTCGACACGGCGGTCCGCGCGGGCGCCGAGGTCGGCGTGCGCTACGACGCACTGCTCGCCAAGGTGGTGGCACACGTTTCGCACGGCGGCTGGCAGGCCGCCTGCGCCCGGGCCCGCCGCGCGCTGGGTGAGTTCGCCATCGAGGGGGTTCGGACGTCTGTCCCCCTGCTGCGGGCGCTCCTCGCTCAACCCGGGTTCTGGGCGCACACGGGATTCGTCGAACAGCACCTGCCGGAACTGCTGCCCGAGGAATCGGGCGTGGCGGCCGGGTCGGCGGACGGCACCTTGGGGGCACCGCTGAGCGGCACGGTGCTCTCGGTCGAGGTCGCGCCGGGTGACGCCGTGCGCTCCGGGCAGCAGGTGCTGGTGCTGGAGGCGATGAAGATGGAGCACGTCGTCCGCGCACCGGGCTCCGGGGTCGTCCGCGCGGTGCACGCGCGCGTGGGGGACACGGTGGCCGAAGGACGGACCCTGGTGGAGCTCGACGTCACCGACGACGATCCGCACCAGGACGGCGGAGTCCCGGCGGTGGACCTGGACGCCGTGCGGCCCGATCTCGCGGAGGTGGTGCGGCGGCACGCCTTCGGCCTGGACGAGCACCGCCCGGACGCCGTCGCCAAGCGGCACGCCTCCGGCCGGCGTACGGCGCGCGAGAACATCGAGGATCTGTGCGACGAGGGGTCGTTCACCGAGTTCGGTGCGCTGACGGTGGCGGCGCAGCGGCGCCGGCGCTCGCTGGAGGACCTGATCCGGGCGACTCCGGCGGACGGCATGGTCACCGGCACCGGGCGCGTGAACGGCGAGCCGTGCGTCGTCATGTCGTACGACTACACGGTCCTCGCGGGCACGCAAGGGCTGCAGAACCATCGCAAGACCGACCGGATGCTGCAGATCGCCGAGGAGCGGCGGCTGCCGGTGGTGCTGTTCGCGGAAGGCGGCGGGGGCCGCCCCGGTGACACGGACGGAGTCTCCGTCTCGGGCCTGGAGCTGACCACGTTCCACCAGATGGGCCGTCTCAGCGGTCTCGTCCCCCTGGTCGGCATCGCCTCGGGGCGCTGTTTCGCCGGCAACGCGGCCCTCCTCGGCTGCTGCGACATGGTGATCGCCACGCCGGAGGCCACGATCGGCATGGGCGGCCCGGCGATGATCGAGGGCGGCGGGCTCGGCGTGTTCCGGCCCGAGGAGGTGGGGCCGCTGTCGGTCCAGGCACCGAACGGGGTGGTGGACGTGGCGGCCGCCGACGAGGTGGAGGCGGTGGAGGTGGCGCGCCGCTACCTGTCGTACTTCCAAGGAACGCGGACCGCCTGGGAGGCCCCGGACCAGCGGCTGCTGCGGCACGCCGTTCCGGAGAACCGCAGGCGGGTCTACGAGGTGCGCACGGTGATCGAGGCGCTGGCCGACACCGGGTCGGTGCTGGAGCTGCGGCGGGCCTTCGGCGCGGGTGTGGTGACGTCTCTGGTGCGGATCGAGGGCCGCCCGATGGGTCTGATCGCGAACAATCCGGGGCACCTGGGCGGAGCCCTCGACCGGGACGCCGCGGACAAGACGGCGCGCTTCCTCCAGCTGTGCGACGCCTTCGGGCTGCCGATCCTCTCGCTGTGCGACACGCCCGGTTTCATGGTGGGACCGGACGCAGAACGGACCGCGACGGTACGGCACTTCGCGCGCATGTTCGTGACGGGCGCGAACCTGCGGGTGCCGCTGGTGAGTTTGGTGCTCAGGAAGGCGTACGGGCTGGGCGCGATGGCGATGATGGGCGGCTCCACCCGCGCGCCGCTCGCCTGCGCCGCCTGGCCCACGGGCGAGTTCGGCGGCATGGGACTGGAGGGCGCGGTCCGCCTCGGCTACCGCAGGGAGCTGGCGGCGATCCAGGACCCCGAGGAGCGGGCCCGCGCGTTCGAGGAACGGGTCGCCGAGCTGTACGAGCAGGGCAAGGCGGTCAATGCTGCGGCGGCCCTGGACATCGACGCGGTGATCGACCCGGCCGACTCACGGCGCTGGGTGCTGGCGGCCCTGGACGGTTGGGAGGGGCCCCGCGACGCGCGCGGGCGGGGGTTCGTCGACACCTGGTGAGCGGATGTGGCCGCGGGTCCCCAGGGCTGCTGCGGCGAGGCTCCGAGCCGTCGGCCGGAGACGCCGGGCACGATCCTTCCGCGCCGGGTCCTGTCGTTTCTCGCCCCTTGTCCGGCCCCGTCACGACCGCCGACGGGGCTTGCCGCGCCGTGCGGCCTTGGGGCCGCCGGAACCGCTGCGGGGACTGCGGCCGGTCGACTTCCCGGGGGCGGGCTTGCGCCGGGTCCCTGCCGCGTCGGTGCGCTGACGCTTCGTTTCGGCAGGGGGCTGGGCGGGGGTGCGGCCCCGGGTGCTGTTGACCGTCCGTCCGCGCACGATCCCGATGAAGTCCTCCACCAGGTCGGTGGTCGCGTCCTCGGGCCAGGACAGGGCCACGCTCGACTGGGGCGCGTCCACCACCGGGCGGTAGGTGAGGTCGCGGCGGTGGTACAGCCGCGCCAGCGACTGGGGCACGACGAGCAGACCCACGCCCGCCGCCACGAGTTCGATGGCGTCCTCGGTGGTGGCAGGGCGCTCGAAGGCGGGCTCGCCCGGCGGTCGCTCCCAGCCCAGGACGTCGTCGAGGGGGTGGAGGACGACCTCGTCGGCGAGATCGTCGCAGGACACCTCGTCGACGGCTGCCACCACGTGGTCCTTGGGGACGACGACCACCGTGGTCTCGGTGTAAAGCGGGATCGCGCTGAACACCGTGCGATCCACCGGCAGCCGTACAAGCCCCGCGTCCGCCTCGCCGCCGCCCAGCACCTCGGGCGCTTCGGCCGCCGGCACCTGAAGCAGGGTGAGCGGTACATCGGGCAGGCGTTCGTTCCAGATCCGCGCCCATTTGGCGGGCGTCGCCCCGGGGACGTACACGAGCCGAAACGAGGGGGATGCATCCGTGCCTGTCACCCCGCCAGGTTACCGGGCGTGGTCAAAGGGCCCGAATCCGGCCGATAGTCTGGACAGCATGAAGTCGCAGCAGACCACCCAGACGATGAAGCCCGCCACCGCGGCCAAGAAGCTGGGTGTGTACCTCCCCGCCACCCCCGCCGAGTTCCAGGAGGGTGCCGTCTCCCGGGCCGAGCTGAACGAGCTCCAGGCCAACCCGCCCGAGTGGCTGCGGGAGCTGCGACGCAACGGCCCGCACCCGCGCCCGGTGGTCGCGGCGAAGCTGGGCGTCTCCATCGCCGGCCTCGCACGCGGCGGAGTCACCGAGGCCCTCACCACGGAGCAGATCGAGGCGCTGAAGAAGGACCGTCCCGAGTGGCTGGAGAAGGAGCGCGCCACCCAGGCCGAGGTCCGCAAGGAGGCCGCGCGCATCAAGAAGCGGGACGCCGAGCGCGCCGAACAGTCCGGTCGTCCGCGCCCCTGAAGCCGCCGAGCACAGGCGCCGGCCGTACGCGCGGCAGCGGGGCCGGGCTGATGCCCGGCCCCGGATCCTCCCGGACGTGGTGTCCTAGACGTTGGGCTCCGCCGCGCTGATGTCGCCGAGCGCCGACTCCGGCTGACGCTCCACGGCCAGGTCGCCGAGGGAGATGATCCCCACCGGCTCTCCGCCCTCGACGACGGGGACACGGCGGATGTGGTGCTCGCGCATCACCTGAATCGCGCGGTCCAGGTCCTCGTCGGGGGTCAGGGTGACCAGCTCTTCACTGCACGCGCGGGCCACCGTCGTCTCCTGCGGGTCGGCTCCCTCCGCGAGCGCGCGCACCACGAGGTCGCGGTCGGTGACCAGTCCACGCAGATGGTCCTTCTCGGTGACGAGGACGGCTCCGATGTCCCGATCGCGCATGATCTGTGCCACCGTCGCCAGCGAGGTCTGCGGTTCGACCTTGACGGGCTCGGCGGTCATGATGTCGCGTACGTGCTGGGCCATGACGTGTCCCTTCTCCACAGGTCTCCCAGGTCTCCCCAGGGCTTCCCCGGGGCGGCGGTTCCGGTCCCCGCCGCTCAGGCGCCGAGTACCCGGTGGGCGTGGTCCTGCACGGCTGCGGCGCGGTCTCCCGCGCCGCGGCGGTCCGCCGGGACGGGCCACCTCCGGTCAGGTGGCGCCGGAGCCCCCGCTGCCGAAGGAGCCACTGGAGCCGGAGTTCCAGCGTGGGCGCTTCTGCTGCTCGCTGCGCCGGGTGCCGGAGGCGTGGACCTCGTGCGGGGTGAGACGCTCGCTCTCGTCCTGCGCACGCGGAACCTCGTTCGGCTCCCTGGCCTCCCGGGACTCCATGACGGGTCCGGAGGTCGGCCGGGTCGGCTGGTCGGAGGGGCGCGGCGGCGACGGTTCCCGGCGTCGCACCTTGATGCCGAGCCGGACGGCCCACACCAGGGCTCCCGCGATGAGGAGACCGCCGACGAAGGCGCCGAGCACGCCCCAGGCGGCATCGGAAGCGGCTAGTTGAAGAGAGATCGTCAGCATTTTCTCCGGGTACCCCGCTGCGGGGAATGAACCCTTCGCCTGCGGGCGCCCGCGACGGCGGCGGAACCGGGTCGACGGACCGGCTTCAAGCGCGGGGCCGCGCGGCGGTGGTCTCTTCCTCCTCCCGACCGGTTTCTCCCGGCCGAGCCGGGGCACCCGCGACGCGCCCGCGTGCCGTCCGGCCCGTGCGCCGGGTGTGACACCGCGGGCGACGGCGCGTGGAGGAGGACGATGACAGAACTGTCGGAATACAGCGCGGACCTCCGGCGGAAGGCCACCGCCTCCTCCCCTCTCGGCCGCACGGTGCTGAACTGGATGACGACGACCGACCACAAGGTGATCGGTCGTCTGTACATGGTCACCGCGTTCTGCTTCTTCCTCTTCGCCGGTCTGCTGGCGATGGCGATGCGGGCGGAGCTGGCCCGTCCGGGCCTGCAGTTCATGTCCGAGGACTTCTACAACCAGCTCTTCACGGTGCACGGCACGGTGATGATGCTGCTCTTCGCGACGCCCATGTTCGCCGGATTCGCCAACGCGGTGATGCCGCTGCAGATCGGTGCCCCGGACGTGGCGTTCCCGCGCCTGAACGCCCTGTCGTACTGGATGTACCTGTTCGGCGGCCTGATGGTGGTGTCCGGGTTCCTGACGCCGTCCGGGGCCGCCTCGTTCGGCTGGTTCGCCTACGCCCCACTGAACAGCGCTTACCGCACGCCCGGCGCCGGCGGCGATCTGTGGACGATGGGCCTGGTGGTGACGGGTGTGTCGACGACACTGGGCGCGGTCAACTTCATCGCCACGATCATGTGTCTGCGGGCCCCTGGCATGACGATGTTCCGGATGCCGATCTTCACCTGGAACGTCCTGTTCACGTCGATCCTGGTGCTGCCCGCGTTCCCCGTGCTCACGGCCGCGCTGCTGGCGCTGGAGGCCGACCGTAAGTTCGGGGCACACGTCTTCGACGCGACGAACGGCGGCGCCATCCTGTGGCAGCACCTGTTCTGGTTCTTCGGACACCCGGAGGTGTACATCGTGGCGTTGCCGTTCTTCGGGGTGATCTCGGAGATCCTCCCGGTGTTCTCGCGCAAGCCGCTGTTCGGCTATCTGCCGATGATCGGCGCGACGACCGCGATCACCATGCTCTCCGCGGTCGTGTGGGCGCACCACATGTTCACGACGGGTGCCGTGCTGTTGCCGTTCTTCTCCCTGATGTCGTTCCTGATCGCGGTCCCGACGGGGATCAAGTTCTTCGCGTGGATCGGCACGATGCACCGCGGGTCGCTGTCGTTCGAGACACCGATGCTGTGGTCGCTCGGTTTCCTGGTGACGTTCCTGCTGGGCGGCCTGAGCGGTGTGCTCCTCGCGTCGCCGCCGATTGACTTCCATGTCACCGACTCGTACTTCGTCGTGGCGCACCTGCACTACGTCCTCTTCGGCACCGTGGTGTTCGCGATGTTCGCGGGCTTCTACTTCTGGTGGCCGAAGTTCACCGGGAAGATGCTGGACGAGCGGCTCGGCACACTGCACTTCTGGCTGCTGTTCCCCGCCTTCCAGCTCACCTTCCTGGTGCAGCACTGGCTCGGCACGGAGGGCATGCCCCGCCGCTACGCCGACTACCTGCCGGCCGACGGCTTCACCCTGCTGAACACGCTCTCGTCCGCGGGCGCGTTCCTGCTGGGCGTCTCCACGCTGCCGTTCCTGTACAACGTCTGGCGCACCGCGCGGTACGGCCAACGGGTCACCGAAGACGACCCCTGGGGTTACGGCCGCTCGCTGGAGTGGGCGACGTCCTGCCCGCCACCGCGCCACAACTTCGTGGCCCTGCCCCGGGTGCGGTCCGACTCGCCCGCCTTCGAGCTGCACCATCCCCAGGCCCTGCGGCAGTCCCTCGAGGAGGGAGCGCGATGAAGACCGAGGCCATGCTCTTCGGCGGCGTCGCCGTGTTCTTCGCGGGCTCCGCCGTTCTCTACGGTGCCTGGTCGAGGGATCCGGCGGGTACGGCGTGCCTGGTCATCGCCTTCGGGATGGCGGCCCTGGTCGCCTTCTTCTGCGCCGTGCAGTACCGGCGCAAGGGGCGTCGCCCGCAGGACCGCAAGGACGCCGAGGTGATGGACGCGGCCGGTCCGCTGGAGTTCTTCCCGGCCCACAGCCCGTGGCCCGTGGTCACGGCGCTCGGCTTCGCCCTCGCCGCGACCGGTGTGGTCTTCGGGCTGTGGCTGTTCCTCATCGGCCTCGGGGTGCTGGCTCGGGGTGTTCTCGGGATGGTGTTCCAGTACGCGGCTCGAGGGAGCTGAGCGGCTTCCTCGGCACTCCCGGCCGGAAGTCGGTCACCGGCTCGTGGCCGCTCTCGTAGCCGCCCTCCACGGTCTGCCGCACCTCCCCGGTCTCCTCGCCCTCGGCCAGGCGTTTCTGCTCCGCCTCCAGCAGGGCGTGGCACAGTCGGCGGGTGAACAGGAAGGCGGCCACGGGCGCCGCCACGAGGGCGATGCGCAGGGTCCAGGTCAGAGAGTTCAGCGAGATCTGGAAGGTGTCGGCCACGATGTCGTTGCCGCCGGCCAGCAGCAGGACGCCGTAGAAGGTGATCCCGGCGACGCCGAGCCCGGTGCGCACCGGGCGTTCCCGCGGCCGGTCGCAGAGGTGCTGTTCCCGGTGCCGCTCTCCCGTCAGCCGCTGTTCGACGAACGGGTAGGCGTACAGGACGGCGAACAGCAACAACGGTAGGACGACCCCCGGCAGCAGCACGTTCCACATGATCGTGTGGCCGGCGACGGTGGTCTCCCAGCGCGGCATCAGCCGCAGCGATCCCTCCAGGAAGCCGACGTACCAGTCGGGCTGCGAGCCGGTCGACGCCTGGTCCGGCCGGTAGGGGCCGTACGTCCACACCGGGTTGATCTGGGCGACTGAGCCGAGCATCGCGATGACGCCGAAGACCATGAGGGACAGGCCGAGGGAGGACGCGGCGAACTGCGGGAAGAGCGGCTTGCCGATGACGTTCCGGTTGGTCGCGCGCGGGCCGCGCCACTGGGTGTGCTTCAGGTGGAAGACCAGGATCAGGTGCACGGTGACCAGGGCGAGCAGTGCTCCGGGCAGCAGCAGGACGTGCACGGGGTACAGCCGCGACACGATGTCCTCGCCGGGGTACTGCGACCCGAACACGAACATGCTGACGTAGGTCCCCACGACCGGCAGGGACAGCATGATGCCCTGGGCGATGCGCAGTCCCGTGCCGGAGAGAAGGTCGTCGGGGAGCGAGTAGCCCGCGAAGCCCTCGGCCAGGGCGATCAGGAACAGCGTGACACCGATGATCCAGTTGATCTCCCGGGGCCTGCGGAAGGCACCGGTGAAGAAGATCCTCAGCAGATGCAGACCGATCGCGGAGACGAACACCAACGCGGCCCAGTGGTGCATCTGCCGCATGAGCAGGCCACCGCGCACCTCGAAGCTGATGTGCAGGGTCGCGTCGAACGCCTCCGACACCGGCGTCCCGCGCAGCGGCACGTAAGGCCCGTGGTAGACGACCTCGTGCATCGCCGGCTTGAAGAAGAGCGTCAGCCACACGCCGGTCACGATCAGCACGATCAGGCTGTAGAGCGCGATCTCGCCGAGGAGGAACGACCAGTGCTCGGGGAATGCCTTGCGCAGCAGTCGTCCGCCGCCGTCCAGCAGGGGCAGCCGCCCGTCCGCCGCGTCGGCGAACCGCTCCCCGGGACGGCGGACTTCGGATGCCGCGGACGGGGCCGGTGGCCGGTGCTCCGCCTTCACCGTGCCTCCCCCCGGGTGGTCGGCGGACCCCTCACACCGGTCACGGTCCACGGAACGCCTCCTTCTCCCGCCTCTCACCGACCGTCCCATGCCCTGTGCGGCCCTCGGGCCGCCGACGACCACCCCTGCCTTCACGCCGCCCGTCGTCAGGGGAAGAGCGCGATGCCGAGGACGATCAGCAGGACGATCACGACGATGATCGCCACCATGCTCCAGGACCCGCGGTTCTTCGCCGGCGCCTTGGCCTTCCCGCCGCGAGGCCGGTCCTCCTCCAGCGTCGGATGGGCCGGGCGGTCACGCTTGTAGAACTCTTCGTCATCTCGGTGTTCGGTCATGACGTCTCCTTCCCGATGTGCCCCTGTCCTTGTGTGCCCCTGTCGTTGTCGCCGAGCGGGTTCCCCGCCCGCGCCGCGGGATGCCGGACGCGTCAGGCGGCCAGTGCCCCCGTGCGCAGGGCGCTGTCCCCGCCGCGCCACGTCTTGAGGAGGAGGGCGCCGAGCCGGTCCTCGAGGAAGCCGGTGGCGCGGATCCCGAACACGACGTCCGCCTCGAGATGCGGTTCGCTCTCCAACAGCCCGCCGATCACGTCATGGCGTACGACCTGTTCGTGCACGGCGTCCGCCACCACGTGCTCGTCGTAGAAGCGGGCGGCCGCCTCCCCCGCACCCGTCCGGCGCATGGCCTCGGCCAGGCGGCGGGAGCCGGGGGAAGAGGTGACCTCGACCGCTGCGAAATGGCCGGTCAGCGCGCCGCGCAGGCTGCGGTGCAGGCCGAGGAGGGACATGAGGTTGACCGTGGCGAGCATCTCCGCGGGCGCGGCCTCCACGTAGTAGCCGTAGGCCGTGTTGAGCCCCAGGTCCTCCATCAGGTCGGCGAAGAGGCCCGCGTGGATCTCGTCGGCCCGTCCCGCCCCGAACTCGTCGAACTCGACGGCCACCATGGCCGCCTTGGCCCTGCCGTGCAGCCGGGGGATCACCCAGGCATGCGGGTCGGCCTCCTTGAGGTGGTACAGCGATCGCAGCGCCGCGTACTCCCTGAGGTGGCGCAGTTCGCCCTCGCTCCGCAGGAAGTGGGTGACGCTGCCGCCGCCGTCGCCGACGGGTTCGACCTGGAGTTCGTCCAGGGCCTCCTGCGCGCCGGCGTCGACCGGGACGTCTGCACGCAGAGCGTCCAGGAAACGGTCTTCGAGGGCGCGGCGGAAGGTGAGCAGGGCGGGGTCCCACTCGTGGTCGTCATCGACCCCGTCGAACCCCTGGTAGTGCAGTTCGTACAGGACGTACAACGCCAGCTGCAGGTCTTCGCCGTACGGGTCGCTGTCCGCGAGGGAGGCCAGCGACAGCGGGCTGCCCCGCTCACGCAGCGCGCTGACCGCACCGTGCGAGAGAGGGCCCCTGGGCAGGGGCAGCGGCGGGCTGAACTGGCGTGGTTCACGTCGGCCGGTCGTCACGCGCGTGTCTCCTTCCGTCCCCAGTCCTGATCGTCGCAAGTCCTTCCGCACCCCGCTTGCGGCTCCTCCGGCATCTCCCTCCGCCCGGTCTGCGGGTCGCCCGGCACGTCTGTCCGCCCGGCTTCCCGGTCGTCCCGCATCTCCTTCGGGCCGGTTTCCCGGTCGTCCGTCGGTTTCCCGCGGCGGCGATGGCTGGTGTCGCACCATGGGTAGGTGCGGCTGCGTCGGCAGGTGCAGATCGCCACCACGAACCGCCGGCTGACGACGGTGTCGCCGTCGGGGCCGGTGACCTCCACGGGACCTTCGACCAGCAGTGGGCCGTCGCGATCGGCCCGGATGCGGACCACACGTTCACTCTCGTACGGCACGGACGACCACCAGCTCTTCCACCATGTCGTCGGCGGGCAGACCGCGCTGCCGCAACCAGGCCAGCCGGGACCGCAGCACCCGGCCGAACGGAATGGGGACGCGATCCGTGACCCCGGCGCTGAGCCCCGCCGAGGTGAGTCGGTCCAGGGTCTCGTCCACCCCGGACAGCGCGGAGTGCACCAAGAGGAGCACTCCGTGGGCGCGCAGGTACCCGGGCGCGGCATCACAGATGCGGTCCAGAAGCAGCCGCCCGTCCCAGCCGGCGTCCCAGGCGCGGGCGGAGCCCCGGGGGCTTCCGGCAACGGGTGAGGGCACGTACGGCGGATTGCTGACCACCAGGTCGAAGCGGCGTCCGGGCACGGCCGCCGTGAGGTCGCCGCGGCGCACGCTGATGCGCTGCCCGCTGAGCAGCGCGTTCACCCGGGCCGCCAGCACCGCCCGCCAGGAGATGTCGACGGCGGTGACACGCGCGCCGAGCCGTGCTGCCTCCAGGGCCAGGGCGCCGCTGCCGGTGCCCAGGTCGAGGACGTCCGCCCCGGGGGTGATCTCTTCCCGGCGCAGCGCACGCGTCAGCAGCCAGGTGTCCTCCTGCGGCTCGTAGACGCCCGGCGGGGTCCACGCGGGGGCAGGAAGGGGCGGACAGGGGGTTTCGACGGTCATCGGCTCCTCCGGTCGACTACGCAGGCGCTATCGGCACCAGCCGCGGCGCACCACGGCTGGTGCGGATCTTTGCCTGCGCACCCCGAGTCCCCCACTGCACGTACTCGACACGTGCCCCTTCTCACTCCGGGCGCCCCGAAGCCCCCGCGAGGCTCACCCGAGGAAGCTCAACCGCACCTGGCGCTGGGCGTTGTCCCGGTTCGTGTCCACCAGACATACCGACTGCCAGGTCCCCAGTTCCAGCTCTCCGCCGACGACCGGCAGGGTCGCGTGGGGCGGGACGAGGGCCGGGAGGACGTGGTCGCGGCCGTGGCCGGGGCTGCCGTGGCGGTGCTGCCAACGATCGTCGGCCGGGAGGAGGGTGTGCAGGGCGGCCAGGAGGTCGTCGTCACTGCCGGCGCCCGTCTCGATGATCGCCACGCCGGCCGTGGCGTGTGGCACGAAAACGTTCAGGAGGCCGTCCCGGCCCCTGCTCACCTCACGGAGGAAGGTCACACATTCCTGGGTGAGGTCGAAGACCGTCTCCGAGGATCCGGTGGCGATATTCAGGACGCGGCTGCTGAAGGCATCGGACATGCCTCCATCGTCACCCACACGCCCGACCTCACACACAGCTGATGGCCCGTCCGGCGATACGAGCGGTCCACTTGCCGAGACGCCGTTGACCTCGAAGGCGCCATCTGGCTACTTTCAGCCGCATGTTGCGTTCAGCCCTGCTCACCACGCGCGGTCACATCGACCTGCTGCGGGTGGCCTCTGCCGCGTGTCGCCGCGGCCGCTGACGCCCTCTTTCCCTCTCTTTCACCCTCTTCTCCTCGCCTTGACACGGCCCTGCCCGCACGTCTGAGCCCCCTCTGACGCGGCGCCGCCAAGGTGCGTCCCCGTCCGGCCGCTCTCCTCCTCATGGAGCACTCATGAGCATCAGCCATGCCCCACCCGGCGCCTCCGAATCCGACATTTCCGCTATATCGAAAGATAGGCAGGCGCCGCCCGAGCTCGAACCCCTCGTCCCCTCCTCCGCCCGCCGCACCCGCGTCCCCCGCTGGCTGCGGCGCACCTCCGGCCCACTCCTGCTGCTGGCCCTCTGGCAACTTCTCAGCAGCACAGGCGTGTTGCCCTCCGACGTCCTCGCCTCTCCGGGCAGGATCGCTCAGGTCGCGGGCGATCTCGTCGCCGACGGATCCCTGCCCGCCGCGATGGGCACCTCGCTGCGCCGGGTCGCGGCCGGTCTGCTGCTCGGCACCGTCACCGGCACCGGACTGGCCCTCGTCTCCGGGCTGTTTGCATCGGCGAGGACCTCGTGGACGCACCCGTCCAAATGCTGAGAACGGTCCCGTTCGTCGGCCTGATCCCGCTGTTCATCATCTGGTTCGGCATCGGTGAGGCCCCGAAGGTCGCCATCATCACCCTCGGCGTGACCTTTCCGCTCTATCTCAACGTCTACGCCGGCATCCGCGGCGTGGACGCCCAGCTGATCGAGGCCGGAGAGTCCCTGGGGCTCTCCCGGTGGGGGCTCGTCCGGCATGTCGTCCTGCCGGGCGCGTTGCCCGGCGCGATGACGGGTCTGCGCTACTCCCTCGGCATCGCCTGGCTCGCCCTGGTGTTCGCCGAGCAGGTCAACGCGGATGCCGGGATCGGCTTCCTCATGGTGCAGGCGCGGGACTTCCTGCGGACCGACGTGATCATGGTCTGCCTGATCGTCTACGCCTTCTTCGGCCTGCTCGCCGACTTCATCGTCCGCTCCCTCGAAAGGCTGCTGCTGCAATGGCGACCGACGTTCACGGGCCGGTGACGACCGGCGCCGCAAAGGCCGCGGCGCCCGCCTCGGCCGTCCGCGTCGAGGGGCTCACCCGCTCCTTCGACGGGCGCGCCGTCATCGACCGCCTGCAACTCGACGTGCGACCCGGAGAGTTCGTGGCCCTGCTGGGCCGCAGCGGCTGCGGCAAGTCGACCCTGCTGCGCATCCTCGCCGGCCTCGACCGCGACATGGAGGGCACCGTCCTCGTCCCGCGCCGCAAGGCGGTCGCCTTCCAGGCGCCCCGGCTGATGCCATGGAAGAAGGTGTGGCGCAATGTGCTGCTCGGGCTGCCCGGCAAGCCCGAACGCACCGTCGCCGAGAAGGCGTTGGAGGAGGTCGGCCTGGCGCACCGCTCGGACGCCTGGCCGAAGACCCTCTCCGGCGGCGAGGCCCAGCGTGCATCCCTGGCGCGCGCCCTGGTGCGCGAACCGGATCTGCTGCTGCTCGACGAGCCGTTCGGCGCGCTCGACGCGCTCACCCGTATCAAGGCCCAGCGCCTGGTGGGCGAGCTGTGGCAGCGGCGTGGTTGCGCCGTTCTGCTGGTCACGCACGACGTCGAGGAGGCGGTGCTGCTCGCCGACCGCGTCCTGGTGATGGACGGCGGCGTCATCGCCCACGAGACGACAGTCGACCTGGACCGCCCTCGCGACATCACCGACCCCCGCTTCGCGGAGGTGCGCGCCGGGCTGCTGGAACGCCTCGGCGTCGCCACGGCCGCCGAAGCCGGCTGACTCCCCCGCTCATTCCTGTCACCCACTGCACACGAACGGATCCGTCATGCGACGACGCCTCCTGCCCGCCGCGCTGCTCCTGCCCTTCGCCCTGCTGCTCACCGCCTGCGGTGGGAACTCCGCTGCCGAGACCTCGGCCGGCGGCCGAACCGACGGCAAGGGCTCCCTCACCCTCAACGTCGGTGACCAGAAGGGAGGTTCGGAGGCGGTCCTGGAGGCCGCCGGTGAGCTCAAGAACCTCGACTACAAGATCAAGTGGTCCACCTTCACCTCCGGGCCGCCCCTGCTGGAGGCGGTCAACGCGGGCGCCGTCGACATCGGGGGCGTCGGCAACACCCCACCGGTCTTCGCCGCGGGCGCCGGCTCGAAGATCACGGTGGTGGCCGCCTGGCACGGCACGTCCAAGGGCGATGCCATCCTCGTATCGAAGAACTCCCGGCTGAGCGCGGTGCAGCAGCTCAGGGGCAAGTCGATTGCGGTGGCGCAGGGTTCGTCCGCGCACTACCAACTGGTGGCCTCCCTCAACAAGGCCGGGCTGAAGTTGAGCGACGTGAAGGTCAAGTACCTGCAGCCGGCCGACGCCCTGGCCGCGTTCACGAGCGGCAAGGTCGACGCCTGGGCGGTGTGGGACCCGTACACCTCGCAGGTGCTGCAAGGGGGTCAGGGACGCGTCCTCACCACCGGCGACGGCGTGACCAACGGCCTCACCTTCCAGGTGGCGGCTCCGAGCGCCCTTAAGGACAAGAAGAAGGCCGCGGCCATCAAGGACTACCTGGAGCGGCTGCGGCGCGCGCAGGGCTGGGTCTACGCGCACCCCGAGGCCTGGGCCAAGGTGTGGGCGAAGGACACCGGTCTGTCGTACGAGGTGGCGCTCGCCGCGGTGAAGCGCACCAACGCCTCCCGGGTCCCGGTCGCGGTGGACAAGTCACTGATCGCCTCCGAGCAGCAGATCGCGGACACCTTCACCAGCCTGAAGCTCATCCCCCGCAAGGTGAACTTCGGCGACTTCGTGGACACCGAGTTCAACGGCAACCTGCCCCCGTCCACCGCGACGCCCCGCGTCCTGAAGGAGTCGTGACATGACCGTCCGACTTCACTGGTTCCTGCCGACGGGTGGGGACGGCCGCACCCTCGTCGACCGGCACGCCTACGCGCCCAACGCGGCGGGTGCCACCCGGCAGGTGCGCGGGGTGCGCCCGCCGGACATCGAGTACCTGGCGCAGATCGCCAAGGCCGCCGAGCAGTTGGGCTTCGAGGCGGTCCTGACCCCGACCGGCACCTGGTGCGAGGACGCCTGGCTGACCACGGTCGCGCTCGCCCAGCACACCGAGCGGCTGAAGTTCCTGGTCGCCTTCCGTCCGGGGCTGATCTCGCCGACGCTCGCCGCGCAGATGGCGGCGACGTACCAACGTGTCACGCGTGGCCGGCTGCTGCTCAACGTCGTCACGGGTGGCGACTCGGCCGAACAGCGGCGCTTCGGCGACCGTCTCGACCACGACCGACGCTATGCCCGGACAGACGAGTTCCTGACGGTCGTCCGCGGGGTGTGGCGCGGGCAGCCGTACGACTTCGACGGCACCCACTACCAGGTCGAGGGCGGGCTCACCGCGGTTCCGCCGGACCCGCTGCCGCAGCTCTTCTTCGGCGGCTCGTCACCGGCGGCCGGACCGGTCGCGGCGCGGCATGCGGACGTGTATCTGACCTGGGGCGAGCCTCCAACCCAGGTCGAGGAGAAGATCGACTGGGTCCGCTCGCTCGCCGAGCGTGAGGGGCGCACGGTCCGCTTCGGGATCCGGTTGCACACCATCTCCCGAGACTCCGCCGCCGAGGCCTGGGCGACCGCGAACCGGCTGCTCGACGATCTCGACGCGGACACGGTCACGGCAGCGCAGGCGGCGCTCGGCCGCAGCGAGTCGGTGGGCCAGCAGCGGATGCTGGCCCTGCACAGCGGCTCCCGGGAGGCGCTGGAGATCCACCCCAACCTGTGGGCGGGCGTCGGTCTGGTCCGTGGCGGGGCGGGCACCGCGCTCGTCGGCAGCCACGCCGAGGTCGCCGACCGGATCGAGGAGTACCACGCGCTCGGCATCGAGCACTTCGTGCTGTCCGGCTACCCGCATCTGGAGGAGGCGTACTGGTTCGGGGAGGGCGTGATCCCGGAGCTTGCGGCCCGCGGGCTGGTGGACCGCGGGCCCACAGCGGCGGGCGCGCCGCTCCTCGTCGCGAGCGGACGCTGACCTGCCGGGAAGATCCACGCCTGCGACCGGGTTGGTGGAAGCGTGAACAACACACGCGAGGTCGAGGTGGTCGTCACAGGCGCTGGGCAGGCCGGGCTGTCCAGCGCCTATCACCTGCGGCGTACCGGGTTCGAGCCGGAGCGCGACTTCGTGGTCCTCGACCACTCCCCCTCTCCGGGCGGCGCCTGGCAGTTCCGCTGGCCCTCGCTGACCTACGGCAAGGTGCACGGGATGCACGCGCTGCCGGGCATGGAGCTGACGGACGCGGATCCGGCGCGGCCGTCGTCGGAGGTCATCGGCGCATACTTCGACACCTATGAACGCACCTTCGACCTGCGGGTACGGCGGCCGGTGCATGTACGGGCCGTGCGGGAGGGCGCACAGGGGCGACTGCTCGTCGAGACGTCGGCCGGGACCTGGTCGACGTCTGCTCTGATCAACGCCACGGGCACCTGGGACCGGCCCTTCTGGCCACGCTATCCCGGCCAGGAGACCTTCCGGGGGCGGCAGGTGCACACCGCCCAGTACCCCGGGCCCGAGGAGTTCGCCGGACAGCGGGTGGTCGTCGTCGGTGGCGGCGCGTCCGGTACCCAGCATCTGATGGAGATCGCCCCCTACGCTGCCGCGACCACATGGGTGACCCGGCGTCCGCCGGTGTTCCGCGAGGGCCCGTTCACCGAGGACGCGGGACGGGCTGCCGTGGCGCTCGTGGACGAGCGGGTGCGGCAGGGGCTGCCGCCGAGGAGCGTGGTGTCCGTGACCGGGCTGCCGCTCAATGACGCCGTCCGGCAGGCGATCGCCGACGGTGTGCTGGACCGGCAGCCGATGTTCGACCGGATCGTGCCGGACGGCGTCGAGTGGGACGACGGACGGCATGTGGAGGCCGACGTGATCCTGTGGGCGACCGGCTTCCGGGCCGCGATCGACCACCTGGCTCCGCTGCGGCTGCGCGAGCCCGGCGGCGGCATCCGGGTGGAGGGCACGCGGGTGGTCTCCGACCCGCGGATCCACCTGGTCGGCTACGGCCCGTCGGCGAGCACGATCGGCGCGAACCGGGCGGGACGCGCGGCTGTGCGGGAGATCAGGCGTCTGCTGGCGAGGGAACCGGTCGCCGCCGCGTGAGGCACGATGCGCCGGCCCTCAACTCGTGGTCTCCAGTTGCGCGTCCCGCCGGACCAGGGCCGCGTACCGGCCGTCCAACTCCAGCAACTCC
Source organism: Streptomyces sp. Y2F8-2 (assembly GCF_014905555.1). Taxonomy (GTDB): domain Bacteria; phylum Actinomycetota; class Actinomycetes; order Streptomycetales; family Streptomycetaceae; genus Streptomyces; species Streptomyces cynarae. The sequence continues at coordinate 161,684 of NZ_BNGS01000005.1, forward strand.
TCGTGCGTGCCGCGTTCGACCGCGCGTCCGGAGTCGAGGACGACGATCTGGTCGGCGCTGCGGATGGTGGACAGCCGGTGCGCGATGGTGAGTGTCGTGCGGTTGGCCGACAGGGCGTCGATGGCCTCCTGGACGGCGTGCTCGGTCCGCGTGTCGAGCGCGCTGGTCGCCTCGTCGAGGATGAGGACCGGCGGATCGCGCAGGATGGTGCGGGCGATGGCGAGCCGCTGTTTCTCACCGCCCGAGAAGCGGTGGCCGCGCTCGCCGACGACCGTCTCGTACCCGTCGGGCAGGGACATGATGTGGTCGTGGATCTGGGCCGCCCTGGCCGCCGCGTACAACTCCTCCTCGGTGGCGTCCGGCTTGGCGAAGCGCAGGTTGTCGGCGACCGAGGCGTGGAAGAGGTAGGTCTCCTGGGAGACGACGCCGACCGCGCGGGCGAGCGTGTCGAAGTCCAGATCGCGCACGTCCACGCCGTCGAGCGTGACCCGCCCGCCCGTGACGTCGTACAGCCGGGGGACCAGATAGCCGAGCGTGGACTTCCCGGAGCCGGTGGGTCCCACCACGGCGAGGCTGCCGCCTGCCGGGACGGTGATGTCGATGTCCTTGAGGACCGGGCCGCCCTTGTCGTCGTAGTGGAACTCGACGTCCTCGAAACGGATTTCGCCCTTGACCTGGTCGAGGTGGACCGGCTCGTCACGTTCGGTGATGTCGATGGGCAGGTCGAGGTACTCGAAGATGCGCTGGAACAGCGCCAGGGAGGTCTGGATCTGGACGCCGGTGGAGAGCAGGCTGACCGTCGGCCGGAACAGGCCCTGCTGGAGCGAGACGAACGCGACCAGGGTGCCTATCGAGATGGACGGGCCGCCGAGTTGGAGCGCCAGCCCGGCAGTCCAGTAGATGACGGCGGGCATGGCGGCCATGACGATCGTGATGACGGCCATGCGCCAGCGGCCCGCCATGTTGGACTTCACCTCGAGGTCGACCAGGCTCTCGGACTCACGCCCGAAGGACTGGGTGAGGGAGTCGGCGCGGCCCATCGTGCGGCCGAGCAGGATGCCGCTGACGGAGAGCGACTCGGTGACGGTGGCGGCCATCGCGGCCATCTGCTTCTGGCGCTGGGTGGCTATCTTCTTGCGTTCGTTGCCGACGCGCCGGCTGATCCACACGAACAGCGGCAGCAGGAGCAGCGAGACGACGGTGAGGCGCCAGTCGAGGGCGACCATGGCGACGATGGTGGCGACCACGCTGGTGAGGTTGGACACCAGGGAGGTCGCGGTGGAGGTGACCGTCGCCTGCATGCCGCCGATGTCGTTGGCGATCCTGGACTGCACCTCGCCCGTGCGGGTGCGGGTGAAGAAGGCGAGGGACATGCGCTGCAGCCGGCCGTAGACCGCGGTGCGCAGATCGTGCATGACGCGCTGGCCGACGGTGGTGGAGATCAGGGTCTGCAGCACACCGAAGACGCTGGTGACGACGGCGCTGAGGATCATGCCGAGGGCGAGCAGGGTCAGCAGACCGGTGCGGCCCTGCGGGATCGCGACGTCCAGGGTCTCCTTCAGCAGGAAGGGCGTGGCCACCGAGACCAGCGACGAGGCGCCGACCAGCAGGCCGACGATCGCGAGCCGGCCCCTGTACGGCCTGAAGAGCTTCAGGATGCGGCGGACCTGCCGCGGCTGCTCCGGCGAGTCGCCGGGCGACGGAGTCCAGGTGGGTTGGTCGGGGTGCATGGGCTCCTACGGAGGTGAGGCGTCGGAACGCGTCGGGGACGCATCCAGACGGGTATCAGGACGGTTTCGGATCCTAGCTCATTGTTACCTATACTCACAATGCACTAGGTCCTGATATTGTTCCCGCATGACGACCCCCGATCCGGACAGCGTGCTCGCCGAGCAGCTGCTGCGGCTCACCCGTCGGGTCCACCGCATCCAGAAGCGCCATCTGGAGCGGTGCGACCTGGGCATCACCCCGGCCCAGTCCCGGCTGCTGCGCACACTCGCCCACTTCAGCTCACCGCCCCGCATGGCGGATCTCGCCGAGCGCCTCGAGGTGGTGCCGCGAGCGGTCACCACGCTGGTCGACGGGCTGGAGGCGAGCGGCAGGGTGCGCCGGGTACCGGATCCGACCAATCGGCGGGTGATCCGGATAGAGGTCACGGACGAGGGGCGCAGGGCGTTGCGCGCTTTGCGCGGTGCGCGTCGGTCCGCGGCCGAGGAGATTCTGGCCCCCCTGACGGACGAGCAGCGTGAGGTGCTGGGCGATCTGCTCACCACACTGATCGACGGCGGGGACGTCGCCCTGCCGGGCGAGCGCGACCTCGCAGCCGAGCGGGGACTCGCAGCCGGACGGGAGCACAGGTGCTGACATCACGCGCCTGAACGGCATGTGGCGGGGTGGGACTCCCGGCTCGAAGTCAGCCGCGCCCGCCGGTTGCGTCAGGCCTCTCGTGCGAGTTCCCTGACCGCGCCGGCGGCGGGGCCGACCTGCGCAGCGACACCCGCTTCCCCCGTCGCGGTTCCCACCGGGACTCCGCCCGTGCGCAACGGGCCTCACGGGGCGTCAGGGAGTACGTCCAGTCGCTCCCAGGCCTTCAGGTGCGCCCTGTCGCCCATCACCACCACGGGCTCCTGGTCTGGATCGAGCACGCGCAGCAAGCGCCTCATACCGGATTCGGGCAGCGTGACACAGGCCAGCGTGCCGTCTTCGTGATCCACGTGCAGCCAGATGCCGCCGCCCTTCTCCTCGCCCTCGGGGCGGGCCGGATCGTGGGGCGGAGTGCCCCTGAGCCGGTTGTAGTCGATGGCGATGACGTAGTCGAAGGCGTTCCGGCGCGACTCGCCCCAGTCCTCCGGCACCTTGTACGGCTCCCCCTGGCTGTACGGGAGCTTCGTCCCCGGATCGTCGAGGAGACCGCCGGCGTCGCTGAGCGTGAACACGCCGACCGGACTGCGCAGATCGCCCAGGTAGTGGTCCGTCGTCCAGCCCGCCTTCCCGTTGTGTCCCCGCCAGCGCCCCGCCTCCTTCCAGGCCGAGCCCTCCTTCAGGTAGAGCACGACCGTGGACTCCGGAGAGTCCTCGTCGTCGCCGTAGACCACCACGACCTGACGCGACCCGTCGGGGATCCGCCGGTGCAGCCCCTCACCCACGCCCGGAATACGGCTCGGCCCCGGCGCGGGTGCATGTGTTCTCCCGGCCCCGTTCCCCGGAGCACCGCGAAGGGTCCGGCCGTCCCGTGTCGGATCGGAGCCTTTCGCCCGGCGGCTGTCGCCCGCCGAACCGCCACACCCGGGCACGGACATCAGCAGCACACCGCAGACCGCCGCCACCATCCACCTGTCCACCGCCGCACCGCGCACACCATCTGTTCGCATATGTCGTATCGTCACATCGCTTTCCAGACAGTTCCGTCCGGATGTCTGCCATTCGGCCGCACGCAACGGCGGGGGCCGGTTCTCGTCTGCGGGGCCGGAAAACCGTTTGCTTCCGAGCGCGTTCCGACGCGACGCTGTCACGGCTTGTCACGGGCAGGCGTCGGACCCGCAGACGCTGCCCCGGCCTGCCCCGCCACCCGTTTCCGCTGACACGAGCCACTGGGACGTCATGCAGATTCACGACCTTCCGTATCCCGACCCGGGTGTGCCGGACGCACGCTCGGGTCCCCGATTCCTGTGGTGGCTCGGCCGGAACCAACTGGGCGGGCAACTGAAGTCCCTGGCCTGGGGGCTGCTGCACTTCCTTTCCGTCTGCGGGCTGCCGTTCTGCGTCGGTCTCGCCGTGCAGGCCGTCGTCGACCGGTCGGGTGCCCGGCTCACACTGACGGGCGGACTGCTCCTGCTGTGCGGGGCCGGCATCGCGCTCGGCGACACCATGCTGCACCGCACCGCGGTCACCAACTGGATCACCGCCGCGGCGCGGGTCCAGCAGCTCCTGGCGCGCAGGACGGCCCTGCTCGGCTCCGCCCTGACCCGGCGGGTGGCGGCCGGTGAGGTCGTCGCGGTCTCCACCGGAGACGTCGAGAAGATCGGCTGGTTCGTGGAGGCCGTCTCGCGGTTCAGCGCGGCCGCGCTCACCGTCGTGGCGGTGTGCGTCGCGCTCGTCGTCTACCAGCCCGCGCTCGGCGTCATCGTGGCGGTGGGCGTGCCGGCGCTGGCGCTCACCGTGCTGCCGCTGCTGCCCCGGGCGACCCGGCGCGCCGACGTCCAGCGCGAGAAGGCGGGCCGCGCCACAGAGCTGGCCTCGGACACCGTCGCGGGCCTGAGGGTGCTGCGCGGCATCGGCGGCGAGGAGTTGTTCCTGGAGCGCTACCGCCGGGCCTCCCAGGAGGTCCGCAACGCGGCCGTGGGCAGCGCCCGCATGTGGTCGCTGATCGCGGCGATCCAGGTGCTGATGCCGGGTCTGCTGATGATCGCGCTCGTCTGGCGCGGTGTACAGCTGGCCCATGATGGGCGTATCGCGGTCGGTGAGCTGGTGACCGTGTACAGCGCCGTCATGCTGCTCACCTATCCTCTGCAGCACTTCCAGGAGATCGCCATGGCGTACTCCTTCTCCCGGCCGTCCGCCCGGCGTGCGGCCCGGGTGCTGTCCCTGGACCGCGCCACGGACGCCGCGGGCTCCCGTGAGGCGAGCCTGCCGACCGGGGACCTCTACGACCCGCAGACCGGCCTGCTCGCGCCCGCGGGACAGTTCACCGCCGTCGTTTGCGGCGACCCGGACGCGGCGGGGGTGCTGGCCGAACGGCTGGGCGGACACCCCGCGGAGGAGGGCACCTCGGTGCTGCTGGGCGGTGTCCCGCTGGACGAGCTGCCGCTCCGGACGGCCCGCACCGCCGTCCTCGTCCAGGACAAGGATCCGGTGCTGCTGTCCGGCTCCCTGCGCGAACTGCTTGACGTACCCGCCTCCGGTGAGGTCGGCGCCGAGGAGGCGCTCGCCGCCGCGCAGTGCGGCGATGTCCTGGACGCCCTCGTGCAGGGGTCGACGGACATCGACGACCCGATGGACGCGCGGATCACCGAACGCGGCCGGTCCCTGTCCGGCGGCCAGCGCCAGCGGCTCGCCCTGGCCCGGTCGCTCATCACGGACCCGCAGGTGCTGGTCCTGGACGAGCCGACGTCCGCCGTCGACTCGCACACCGAGGCACGGATCGCCGACGGGATCCGCCGCCTGCGGGCGGCTCGCACGACGGTCGTGTTCACCTCCTCGCCCCTGCTCCTGGACCGAGCGGACCGGGTCGTGCTGGTGCACGAAGGGGAGGTCGCGGCGGTCGGCCTGCACCGCGACCTGGTGCATGCCGAACCCCGGTACCGCTCGGTCGTCACCCGTGAGACCGACGACGAGGCCGCCGCGCGCGCCGACGTCCTGGCCGAACTGCACGAGCTGGAAGACCTGGAAGAGATCGAGGAGACCGCATGATCGGCGTGGCGCCACCGGCGTACGACCCGGCGGCCCCGACGACGGCGACCACGCTGCCCGTCGGCGCCCCGGAGACCGTACGCGCCTACGTGGCCGAACTGTTCCGCCGGCACCGCCGCCCCTTCCTGCTGCTCATCGCCGTGAACACGGTCTCCGTGGTCGCCTCGATGGCCGGACCGTACCTGCTGGGCGGGCTCGTGGAACGCGTCTCGGACGGGGCCCGGGAACTCCGTCTTGAACGCACCGTCGCGCTGTTCGTCGTCGCGCTCGTCGTCCAGGCGGTTTTCGTACGCCTGGTGCGGCTGCACGGCGCGGTGCTCGGCGAGCGGATGCTGGCCGACCTGCGTGAGGACTTCCTCGTGCGGTCGGTGAGACTGCCACCGGGCGTCCTGGAGCGGGCCGGTACCGGCGACCTGCTGTCCAGGATCACCACCGACATCGACCGGCTGGCCAACGCCATGCGCGAGGCCGTACCGCAGCTCGCCATCGGCGTGGTGTGGGCCCTGCTGCTGCTCGGTGGCCTCACCGTCACGGCCCCGCCGCTGGCACCGGCCGTGCTTGTCGCGGTACCGCTGCTGGTGATCGGCTGCCGCTGGTACTTCAAGCGTGCCCCGTCCGCCTACCGCTCCGAAGCCGCCGGGTACGCCGCCGTGGCCGCGGTCCTCGCCGAGACCGTGGATGCGGGGCGCACCGTCGAGGCCCACCGCCTCGGCGACCGGCGCATCGAGCTGTCGGACCGGCGGGTCAAGGAGTGGACCGCCTGGGAGCGCTACACCCTCTGGCTGCGGTCGGTGCTCTTTCCGGTCATCAACGTCACACATGTCACCGTCCTGTCCTCGGTGCTGTTGATCGGCGGGGTGTTCGTCCTGCAGGGCTGGATCGGCATCGGGCAGCTGACGACCGGCGCGCTCGTCGCCCAGATGCTCGTCGACCCGGTGGGGCTGATCCTGCGGTGGTACGACGAGCTGCAGGTGGCCCAGGTGTCGCTGGCCCGACTCGTCGGGGTCCGCGAGATCGAGCCGGACGCGGGCGACACCGCACTGGCGCCCGACGGCCGTGACGTGGCCGCCGAGAAGGTGCGTTTCGGCTACCGCGCGGGCGTCGACGTGCTGCACAAGGTCTCCCTGCAGGTGGCGCCCGGCACCCGCCTCGCTCTGGTCGGCCCGTCCGGCGCGGGCAAGTCGACGCTGGGCCGGCTGCTCGCCGGCATCTACGCGCCCTGGGACGGCCGCGTCACCCTCGGCGGCGCGGAACTGTCGCGGATGTCGGCCGAGCGGGTGCGCTCGCACGTGGCCCTGGTCAACCAGGAGCACCACGTCTTCGTGGGCTCCCTGCGCGACAATCTGCTGCTGGCCAGGACGGACGCCGTCGACGCCGAGCTGTGGGCCGCCCTCGGGGCCGTGGACGCGGACGGCTGGGCGCGTGCCCTGGACGACGGCCTGGACACCGAGGTGGGCTCCGGCGGTCTGGCGCTCACCCCGGCGCAGGCGCAGCAGATCGCGCTGGCCCGGCTGGTGCTCGCCGACCCGCACACGCTGGTCCTGGACGAGGCGACATCCCTGCTCGATCCGCGCGCTGCCCGCCATCTGGAGCGCTCCCTGGCCCGTGTGCTGGACGGCCGCACGGTCGTCGCCATCGCGCATCGGCTGCACACCGCCCACGACGCCGACGTGATCGCCGTCGTCGAGAGCGGGCGGATCAGCGAGCTGGGCAGCCACGAGGAGCTGGTCGCCGCCGACGGGGCGTACGCGGCGCTGTGGCGCTCCTGGCACGGGTGACCTCGGGCACCCGCCCGGCGGCGGTCCGCGGCCGACGGCCGGGGATCGGCGGTCGGGGATCGGCGGCCGGGGATCGGCGGCCGGGGATCGGCGGCCGGGGATGGGCGGTCAGGGATCGGCGGTCCGGGCGGCCGTCGGTCGCCGGGACCGCTGCCGTCGCGGGTGCGCCGGTCCGCCCGCTCACAGACGCCTGCTCCGGCCTTTCCCGGCCGCTGTCCGGCTGCCGTTGCGCGGGGCCGACGGGGGGTGGAAGGCTGGAGGTGGCACCAGCCCGGGGGACCTGCCGGAACCGTCCGGCTCGGGAGGGCGCGACCCGTCCGAGTGGTTCCCGGCGTCCGCGACGCGTGCATGGCGGCAATCGGTTCCGTCCCACCACCTGGAGGTATCTGTGGACAGCACCGAGGGATGGGGCGACGACGTCTACCAGCCCGACGGATCCGAGGTGCAGGACGACGCGGGGCTGCTCGACGCCGAGGACACCCTGGAGAGCGACGGCGTCACCAACCCGCTCGACCGGGGCTGGTCGCCGCCCGAGCGGCCCTGGGCGGTGGAGCACGTGGGCGTGACCGCGGCCGAGGGGCATCGGGGCGAAACCCTGGACCAGCGACTCGCCGAGGAGATCCCGGACGTCTCCGTCCCGGACGACGACGGCATCGGGGACTGGTCCGACGGCGACGGGGAACCCCTGGACAACGAGGTCGGCGACGCCCGCTCCGGCCGTCTCGTCGCCCCGGACGAAGGGGCTCACGAGGACGAGGAGGGCGGCCTGGTCGCCACCGACGTCGGCATCGACGGCGCGGCGGCCTCCGCCGAGGAGGCGGCCGTGCACATCGTCGACGAGGACACGCTGCCCGGCTGAACGCCACCCGCCGCACGCGCCACGCAAGGAGGCCCCATGCAGCAGGACAAGCACCCCGACTACCACCCTGTCGTCTTCCGCGACCGCGCCGCCGGCTACGCCTTCCTCACCCGGTCCACCGCGACCAGTGACCAGACCATCGAGTGGGACGACGGGGCGACGTATCCGGTGGTGGACGTCGAAATCTCCTCCGAAAGCCACCCCTTCTACACGGGCAAGGCCCGCACGGTGGACACGGAGGGGCGCATCGCCCGCTTCGAGCGGCGCTACGCCAGGGGACAGGGAGCAGACGGGGACTCCGGGCAGTAGGTTGCCGCACTCGTCGAACGGCCGATGTCCCCCGGCCGCCCTCAGATGACGTTGAGCGCTGCCGCGCAGCCCACACCGCCCAGCAGCATGAACGCCGGCATCAGCACCTTCAGCTCGACCCAGCTGCCCGCCCGGAACCGCAGTGCCTTCGGCGGGCCCACCGGATACCAGCGCTTGCGGCCCAGAGGGATCGGCCACAGGATCGGGCAGCCGGAGACCGTCAGCGCGTCCCCGATGTCGTGCACCAGGGCGCCGAGGACGATCGGCAGGCCGAGCCACAGGTAGTGCTGGCCCGGCGCCGTGAAAAGCCAGTCGGCACCGTTGCCCGGTTTGTCGAGTATGCCGGCCAGAATCCACGCGCTGGTCGCGGCCAGCAGCCACACCAGCACATCGCTGCTCGAACCGCGCGCCGCCCGCCAGAGCAGTCCCTCGATGGCCAGCACCATGTGCGCGAAGAGGATGGCCAGCACCGTCCAGCGGCCGCCCGTGACGGCCGCCACGGCCGTTCCCGCCCCGATCAGCACCGCCCACAGCCAGGTGTGTGTGAGCGTGCGGTGACCTCCCGACCGGCGCGCATCGCCCGGCTTCCTGGTCGCCTTGTAGACGGCGTACGACAGCTTGTCGACGATCTCGCAGATCCAGCGGGAGAGGGGTCCGAAGGCCCGCGAGATGGTGGCCGCCTTGTGATCCAGATCCGGGGCAAGCGCGGCACCGGCGCAGATCAGCGCACCGACGAGAAGGACCGGCCAGGGCATCGGATGACCCGACGCTGCGGCCGCCGCTCCCACCCCGAGCCAGGCTGCGGCCCCCGACAGTGAGTGTGCTGGTCCCATCATGGCCGCGTCCCGCCCCATTCCTCTTGTAGCGCTGTCCAGTTGTCCGTGTGCGTCGACGTAGTGTCGGCGCCACAGCGTAGCGTTCATGATCTTCAGGTCGGCAGCCGATTCCCTCATCGGGTGCGAGGGCAGGCAAGATGGGGGCGTGACCCTCATCGATCAGCTCCCGCAGACCGCAGACCCCGACGCCCTCTACGAAGCCTTCGAGTCGTGGGCCGGGGAGCGTGGGCTCACCCTCTATCCGCACCAGGAGGAGGCGCTGATCGAGGTGGTCTCGGGAGCGAACGTGATCGTGTCGACTCCCACCGGATCCGGCAAGAGCATGATCGCCGCGGGCGCGCACTTCGCGGCGCTCGCCCGGGACGAGGTCACCTTCTACACCGCGCCGATCAAGGCACTCGTCTCGGAGAAGTTCTTCGAGCTGTGCAAGCTCTTCGGCACCGAGAACGTCGGCATGCTGACCGGTGACGCCTCCGTCAACGCCGACGCGCCTGTGATCTGCTGCACGGCCGAGGTCCTGGCGTCGATCGCGCTGCGCGACGGCAGGCAGGCCGACGTCGGCCAGGTCGTGATGGACGAGTTCCACTTCTACGCCGAGGGTGACCGCGGCTGGGCGTGGCAGATCCCGATCCTGGAGCTGCCGCAGGCACAGTTCATCCTGATGTCGGCGACGCTCGGCGACGTCTCGATGTTCGAGAAGGACCTCACCCGCCGCACCGGTCGCCCCACGGCGGTGGTGCGCTCGGCGACCCGTCCGGTGCCGCTCTCCTACGAGTACCGGCGCACCCCGCTCACCGAGACGCTCACCGAACTGCTGGAGACCCGGCAGGCCCCTGTCTACATCGTCCACTTCACCCAGGCGCAGGCCGTGGAACGGGCCCAGGCGCTGATGAGCATCAACATGTGCTCGCGGGAGGAAAAGGACCAGATCGCCGAACTGATCGGCAACTTCCGCTTCACCACCAAGTTCGGCCGCAACCTCTCCCGTTACGTGCGGCACGGCATCGGCGTCCACCACGCCGGCATGCTGCCGAAGTACCGCCGCCTGGTGGAGAAGCTGGCCCAAGCCGGCCTGCTGAAGGTGATCTGCGGCACCGACACCCTGGGCGTCGGAGTCAACGTCCCCATCCGTACCGTGCTCTTCACGGCCCTGACCAAGTACGACGGCAACCGGGTGCGCACCCTCCGCGCCCGGGAGTTCCACCAGATCGCGGGCCGTGCCGGGCGCGCCGGCTTCGACACGGCCGGCCTCGTCGTGGCGCAGGCGCCGGAGCACGTCATCGAGAACGAGAAGGCACTCGCCAAGGCCGGCGACGACCCGAAGAAGCGTCGCAAGGTGGTGCGCAAGAAGGCGCCGGAAGGCTTCGTCGGCTGGACGGACAACACCTTCGAGAAGCTGATCGCCTCCGAGCCGGAGCCGCTCACCTCCCGCTTCCGGGTCACCCACACGATGCTGCTGTCGGTGATCGCCCGCCCGGGCAACGCCTTCGAGGCGATGCGCCATCTGCTGGAGGACAACCACGAGCCGCGCAAGCAGCAGCTGCGGCACATCCGGCGGGCGATCGCGATCTACCGCTCGCTGCTGGACGGCGGCATCGTCGAGAAGCTCGACGAGCCGGACGCCACCGGCCGCATCGTGCGCCTCACGGTCGATCTGCAGCAGGACTTCGCGCTCAACCAGCCGCTGTCCACCTTCGCGCTGGCCGCGTTCGAACTCCTCGATCCCGAGTCCCCGTCCTACGCCCTCGACATGGTCTCCGTCGTCGAGTCCACGCTGGACGACCCGCGTCAGATCCTCATCGCGCAGCAGAACAAGGCGCGTGGCGAGGCCGTGGCCGCGATGAAGGCGGACGGTGTCGAGTACGAGGAGCGCATGGAGCGGCTCCAGGACGTCACCTATCCCAAGCCGCTGGAGGAGCTGCTCTTCCAGGCGTACAACACCTACCGCAAGAGCCATCCCTGGGTCGGCGACCATCCGCTCTCGCCGAAGTCGGTCATCCGCGACATGTACGAACGGGCGCTCTCCTTCACGGAGTTCGTCTCGTTCTACGAGCTGGCACGCACCGAGGGCATCGTGCTGCGCTACCTGGCCAGTGCTTACAAGGCCCTCGATCACACCGTGCCGGACGACCTGAAGTCGGACGATCTGGAGGACCTGATCGCCTGGCTGGGCGAGATGGTGCGCCAGGTCGACTCCAGCCTGCTGGACGAGTGGGAGCAGCTGGCCAACCCGGAGGAGATGACGGCCGAGGAGGCCCAGGAGAAGGCAGACGAGGTCAAGCCGGTCACCGCGAACGCGCGCGCCTTCCGGGTGCTGGTCCGCAACGCCATGTTCCGCCGCGTGGAGCTCGCCGCCCTCGACCAGATCGAGGAACTCGGCGAGATGGACGCCGAGTCCGGCTGGGACGCCGAGGCGTGGGGCGCGGCGATGGACAAGTACTGGGACGAGTACGACGAACTCGGCACCGGCCCCGACGCCCGCGGCCCCAAGCTGCTGATCATCGAGGAGGAGCCGGAGCACGGGCTGTGGCGGGTGCGTCAGATCTTCGCCGATCCGAACGGCGACCACGACTGGGGCATCAGCGCCGAGATCGACCTCGCGGCCTCCGACGCGGAGGGCCGCGCCGTCGTCCGGGTCACCGACGTCGGCCAGCTGTGAGCACAGGAGCACACCACCCATGACGAACCCAGCCGAGAGGCTCGTCGACCTGCTCGACCTGGAGCGGATCGAGGTCAACATCTTCCGTGGCCGCAGCCCCCAGGAATCCTTGCAGCGGGTCTTCGGCGGCCAGGTGGCCGGCCAGGCGCTGGTCGCCGCCGGCCGCACCACGGACGGCGAACGGCCGGTGCACTCGCTGCACGCGTACTTCCTGCGCCCGGGCATACCGGGCGTGCCCATCGTGTACCAGGTCGAACGGGTCCGTGACGGAAGGTCCTTCACGACCCGGCGGGTCACGGCCGTGCAGCAGGGCCGCACGATCTTCAATCTGACCGCCTCCTTTCACAAGCCTGAAGAGGGGAGCTTCGAGCACCAGTTGCCGCCGGCCCGCGAGGTACCGGACCCGGAGTCACTGCCGACGGTCACGCAGGAGGTCAAGGAGCATCTGGGCGCGCTGCCCGAGACGCTGGAGCGGATGGCCCGGCGTCAGCCGTTCGACATCCGCTATGTGGACCGGTTGCGCTGGAGCACCGACGAGATCAAGGACGCCGAGCCACGCAGCGCGGTGTGGATGCGTGCCGTGGGCCCGCTCGGGGACGATCCGCTCGTGCACACCTGCGCGCTGACGTACGCGAGCGACATGACGCTCCTGGACGCCGTCCGCATCCCCGTCGAACCGCTCTGGGGGCCGCGGGGTTTCGACATGGCGTCACTGGACCATGCCATGTGGTTCCACCGGCCGTTCCGCGCGGACGAGTGGTTCCTGTACGACCAGGAGTCCCCGATCGCGGTGGGTGGTCGGGGTCTTGCCCGGGGCCGCATCTACGACGTCGAGGGTCGCCTGCTCGTTTCGGTCGTCCAGGAGGGACTCTTCCGCCGGCTCGAGCGGTGACGGCACGCCTGTCCCACGCCCGCGTCGGCCGGTCCCGGGACGCCGGTCAGGGGTTTCTGCGGCGCAGCCACCCGAGCACGCCCCGCGACGGCGCCTGTTCATCGCGCCCCGCCATCGCCTGCCGGTCGGGCGCGGTCCCGTTGTGGGTCACAGGCTCACCCGGGACGACCGTTTCCGTGAGGCTCGCGGTCCGGCCCACGTCCGTGGCCCTGTGCACGGTCGTGTTCCCGCAGACCGTCGCGGCCCCGGCTCCATGGACCGGCGCAGGACGGTGGACGGTCACGGGCCGGCGTTCGTCGTCGGGGACTCCCGGTGACAGCCACGACGCGGGCCGCTCCCGCCGCGCCTCGATCAGCGCTCGGCCCAGATCGGCCCGGAGCCAGCCCACCTCGTCGGGGTCTTCCGCGATCATGATCCGCGCGGCGATCCGGGCCGCGGGTGAGTCGGGCGGCCACTGCACGGACTGGGCAGGTCGCAGGCGGTACAGCTCGGCCCGCTCGTTGGGATCGCGGACGACATCCGCCACGTGCGCCGGGTCCAGCAGGGACGCCACCACGGCGGCCTTCGCCCACGGGTCGTCCGTCAGCCGCAGCCGGAATCCCAGGTGCCGCCCACGCCAGTTGCGGGGCCGCAGGTCCAGCCCTGCGTCCAGCTGGTCACGCAGGCCCTCCGGCGTCCGGCCGGTGAGCAGGGGCGCGTTCGCCTCCCCGGAGGCGAACTGCTGGACCTCCTCGGCCAGATACAGCCACACCACGGCACGGTAGCGGTTCAGGTACCACTTCACCGGCACGATCAGACCCAGGCGTGCGAACCGTGTGAACCGGGCGGGCGTCACGTCCATCAGGGCCGCGCCGTCCCTGGTGCCCACCGTCGCGACCCGTTCCCGGAGCGTCTCGGGGAACCCCTCCTCACAGCGGACCCGGTCGATTTCGGCACGCGTGATGCGGCGGCCCCCTCCCCTGTCGTCGGGTACCGTCCGCAAACAGCCGAGCTGGACGGCGAGGTCCAGCTCGCCGCGCCTGAGGCCCAGTTCACGTGCGGCGCGGCTCAACGCCAGCGACGGCAGCCGCGACGTGATGTCCGCGGCTGCGGTGGTTTCCGCGATGACGGGCGTGATCGTGTGTCCGGGCATGGCCGTTCTCCCCCGTGGAGTCCGCTGCGGGCGCCGTGTGCGCCCGCGTCGGAAAAGACCGTATCCCCATCGCCGGATCCCGGAACGGGCCTGTGGAAAACTCCGCTCGCTCCACCGTCGACGCAGGTCAGAGGTCCACTGCGGGCTTGTGCTCCCGCTCTCGGTCGGCCACGGCGAGGTGCTCCCCGACCCGGTTCACCATCAGTGTCATCTCGTAGGCGATCTGGCCGATGTCGGACTCGGCGGCGCTGAGCACGCACAGGCAGCTTCCGGGCCCGGCCGCCGTGACGAACAGGATCGCGTCCTCGAATTCGATCATGGTCTGCCGTACCTGGCCGGCGCCGAAGTGGCGGCCCGAGCCCTTGGCCAGGCTGTGCAGACCGGACGAGACGGCGGCTAGGTGCTCGGCGTCCTCGCGCCGCAGCCCGGTGCTGGTGCCGGTCACCAGTCCGTCGTTGGACAGGACCAGCGCGTGCCGTATGGGCTCCACGCGCTCGGTCAGGTCGTCCAGGAGCCAGCCGAGCTCCGTGTTCTGCGCCATGGTCCGCTCTCCCCGTGTTGTAGCTCTCCCTGGCCGGAGGATCCGGTCAGCCAGCCTTCACCACAGCCGCCGTCCCGGCAAGCAGGATGGAGGTATGGCACAGAAGATGACCGACGAGGAATGGCGGGCCTTCGTCTCGCACGGGACCCGCACCGGGAAGCTCTCCACGGTCCGCGCCGACGGCAGCCCGCATGTGGCACCGATCTGGTTCCTGCTGGACGGCGACGACGTGGTCTTCAACACGGGCAAGGAGACCGTGAAGGGGCGGAATCTGGCCAGGGACGGCCGGGTCGCCCTGTGTGTGGACGACGACCACCCTCCGTACGACTTCGTCGTGCTGCACGGGCGGGCCGAGTTGTCGGAGGACCTGGAGGAGGTGCGGCACTGGGCGACCCGCCTCGGTGCCCGGTACATGGGTGAGGACCGGGCCGAGGAGTTCGGAGCCCGCAACGGCGTTCCGGGAGAACTCCTCGTCCGGGTACGGGTCGAGAAGGTCCTGGCCTATTCCTCCGTCGCCCAATAGAACCGGCCTGCCCCGGCAGGCTGACGCGTCAGCCCACGGAGTCGAGCAGCCGGGCGGTGTGCATCCGCCCGGCGTACTCGACGAGGCGGATCAGCACCTCCTTCCCCGAGTCGCGGTCCCGTGCGTCGCACAGCACCACCGGCGTGCCCTGGTCGAGGTCGAGGGCGCGCGACACGTCCTGGGCCGCGTGGGCGCGGGCTCCGGCGAAGCAGTTGACGGCGACCACGAACGGGATGCGCCGGTGCTCGAAGTAGTCCACCGCCGGGAAGCAGTCCTCGAGTCGTCGGGTGTCCGCGAGCACCACGGCACCGAGAGCGCCCTGGGAGAGCTCGTCCCACAGGAACCAGAACCTGTCCTGACCCGGTGTACCGAAGAGGTACAGCGAGAGCCCGGAGCGGATGGTGATGCGCCCGAAGTCCATGGCGACGGTCGTCGTGACCTTCTGGTCCACACCGTCGGTGTCGTCGACGGACTGGCCCGCCTCGCTCAGCAGTTCCTCGGTGCGCAGCGGCCTGATCTCGCTCACCGCGCCCACCAGGGTGGTCTTGCCGACGCCGAATCCGCCGGCGACCAGTATCTTCAACGCCAGGGCGGCCATCTCGTCCTCGGTGGCGTCGGAGTGCTCGGAGACCATCGATCACTTCTCTCGGGAGTGCCGACCGCGGTCGACGTCAGTACATCCGTGCGGAGTCAGCATCATGGCAACGGCGGTGCGTTCCCGGGGAGTTCGACCGCTTTTTGACCGATGCGACCACCTGTCGTCCATTCGGCGCCCGAATGGACGTACAACTCGGTTCGGATCGGGCCCGCTGTGCTCACGGCCCATCGCCTACAGCGCCCTCAGTCCCGCGATGACCTCGCGCAGAATCCGTTCGTCAGGAAGCTGGGCCGGCGGTACGGGGCGGCTGACCGTCACGCACCCCAACTCCAGGAGGTCCCCCAGGAGCACACGGACGACACCCACGGGCAGGTCTGCGCCGGCGGCGAGTTCGGCGACGGACTGCATCTCGATGCGGCAGAGGTCGATGAGGGCCCGGTGTTCCGGGCCCAGCGCGGCATCGTCGTCGAGGTTCGGTGCCCCAGGATCCAGCGAGACTAGGGCGATGAGGTCGAAGCGCACCCCGGTGGGGCCCGGTTTGGTACGGCCTCCCGTCATCGCGTAGGGCCGCACGAGGGGGCCCGCCTCATGGTCGTACCACTGGCTGCCCGGCTGGTACGGGACGCCTGTCCTGTCCTCGGTCATCTCCGACCGCCCTTGGTCCTCATCCGGCGGCGGGTGGTCGCGCGCCCACCCTGGGCGCGGTGTAGAGGTGTTCGCCGACGCGTTTGACCAGTCGTGCCATCTCGTACCCCACCAAGCCGATGTCGGCGGTGACGGCGGTGAGGACGGCGAGGCAGGAGCCGTCGCCCGCGGCCGCCACGAAGAGGAAGCCGTCGTCCATCTCCACCATGGTCTGCCGGACACCGCCCGCGCCGAAGTGGCGGCCCGCGCCCTTGGCGAGGCTATGGAAGCCGGAGGCGACGGCCGCCAGGTGTTCCGCGTCCTCCCGGCTGAGGCCGGTGGAGGCGCCGACCGCCAGGCCGTCGTTCGACAGCACCACGGCGTGCCGGACTTCGTTCACGCGTACCACCAGGTCGTCCAGCAGCCAGTCGAGTTCACCCGACCGCTGGGCGGCCCTCATGCTCGGGTCCTGGATCATGCGGGGTCTCCTTCGCTGCTGTCGCCGGCGGGTCGGGCGGCCTGTCCGGGTGCGCGGCCACCGCCGCGTGCCCAGCCGTCCCGGTAGGCCGCCATGCGGTCCCGTACCACTTCGGGGGTGCGCTCGTCGTCGCGCCGCGGGCCGGGAGCGCTTGTCGCGCCTTCCTCCGGGCGCCGGTCGCGCAACTGGGGGGCGAGGCTCGCCTGCCGTACGCGTCGCGGGAGGTCGTCGGAGTCCTCGGGGTCGTCCGCGGTGCGGTGCAGCCTCAGGGGCGCGACTCCTGGGGGATGGTTCTCGGGCGGCAGGTCGGCGGAGGGTGCCGCTCCGACGCGGGTGGGACGTGCCAGCGCGGGCCGTTCCGCGGCCTGCGCCACGGGCTCCCTGTGCGGCGGGACCGCGGCCACACGCGCGTACTCGCGGTCCTCGTCCCGCTCGGCGTCCGCCGTACGCGGAGGCGGTTCCGCTGCGCCGTTGTGCAGCAGGGCGGTCGGCAGGAGGACGACGGCGGTGGTGCCGCCGTAGGGCGAGGTGCGCAGGTGCACCTTGATGCCGTGCCGGGAGGAGAGCCTGCTGACCACGAAGAGGCCGAGCCGGTCGCTGTCGAACAGGTCGAGCGCCTCGGACTGCTCGATGCGCCGGTTGGCCTCGGTGAGGGTCTCCTTGCCCATGCCGAGTCCCCGATCCTCGATCTCGACGGCGTAGCCGTTGCCGACGGGCTCTCCGTTGACGCGCACGCGCGTGTGGGGCGGCGAGAACTGTGCGGCGTTCTCGATGAGTTCGGCGAGGAGATGCGTGAGGTCGGCGACCGCGGTGCCGATCACGAACGCCTCGGGGAGTGGCCGTACCTCCACGCGCGCGTAGTCCTCGATCTCGGAGACAGCGGCCCGTACCACGTTGGTCAGTGAGACGGGCATGCGCCAGGCGCGGCCGGGTGCCGCGCCGGAGAGGATGATGAGGCTCTCGGCGTGGCGGCGCATCCGCGTGGTCAGGTGGTCGAGCCGGAAGAGGTCGCTCAGTTCGTTCGGGTCCTCGGAGCGGCGCTCCATGCTGTCGAGCAGGTTGAGCTGGCGGTGCACCAGGACCTGGCTGCGCCGTGCGAGGTTGACGAACACCCCGGAGATTCCGCTGGCGAGTTCCGCGCGTTCGACGGCGGCGCGCAGGGCGGCGCGATGCACGATGCCCAGGGCCTCGGCGACCTGGCCGGTCTCGTCCTCGGCTGGTGGGCCGCCGGGCGCCTCGGCGTCGACGTCGATCTCCTCCCCTGCGCGCAGCTTGCGCATGGCCTGGGGGAGTTTGTGGCGTGCGATCTCCAGTGCGCTGTTGCGCAGGCTCACGAGTTCGACGACGAGTCCTCGTCCGATGCGTACGGAGATGACGAGCGACGCGGCGACGGCGACGAGGCCGAGCAGGACGGCTGCGCCGGCGGGTGTGAGCACACCGCGGGTGAACGGGTCGGCCTGGCGTGCGACGCTCCGGCCCGCCTCCGCCTCGATGGTCCGCATGCCGTCCTGCACGCGCGCGTGCGCCGGATTCCAGCCGGCTTCGGGGGCGGCCGCGACGGCCGAGGCGCCGGGCCGCCTGGAGAGCACCCTGTCCTCCATGGCACCGATGCCGGCGTACGCGCTGCTCTTCGCCAGCCGGTTCCAGGAGGTGCGCTCGGCGCCGCGGAGGTCGGCGACGGCGGACGCGGTCAGGGTGCGGCGCGTGTCGACGGCGCCGGTGAACAGCTTCAGCCGGTCGCCGTCAAGGCTCCGCGCCAGGCGGGCGCCGGCCAGAACGGCGTCCTCCTGAGCGAGCGACTCGCCCGCGCGGGAGAACTCGAGCAGCACGCGCGCGTCGGAGCCGAGGTCGGCGTCCTGCACACCGGTGAGCGCACCGCCCACCTGGAAGGCGGTGTCGATGGTCCTCGTGTACTGCTCGTACGCCCCCTTCCAGCCGACCCGACGGGCGAGTACGTCGCTGCGCAGGGACCGCAGGTGTTCGGCCCCGGTCACGAAGGATTGGAGACGGCCTGAGACGCCGGAGGGCAGGTCGGTGCCGTCGGCGACGGTGTGGTGGCCGCCGAGCCTCAGCGCGGCCACGGCCCGGTCGGTGCGTCCCGCCAGAGCTTGCAGATCGCTCTGCTGCTGGACGGCGGGATCGGTGGCATAGCGCACGGCGGCGACGCGCTCGTCCTGGAGCGCGGCCACGGCGTCGGCGACCGGCACGCGCACGGTGGAGTCCACTCGTTGCAGCTGGCGCAGGCGGGCGACGTCCTGGGCGGTGCTGACGGTGGCGTAGGCCCACAGGGCGATCAGGGAGATCACGGGCACCATGAGCAAGCAGACGATCTTCGCCCGGACGGTGCGCGGCCGTATGCGCCACCGTCCGGCCCGCGCGACGGTGCCGGGCGGCTCCGTGCCGCCCGCCTCGTCTGTCCCGGCACGCTCGTCGGCCGGCGGGCCGGCGTGTGCACGGCGGCCGCGCGCCGGTGGCCTGGGCGGCGGCTCGGCGCCGGCCGTGGGTGTCCTACGGGGTGTTCGCATGGCCTTCTCACTCGGAGTGTGTCGCGGCATGTGGTCCGTGGCCCGTGGTCAGCGGGCGGCGCTCTCGAGCGGCCGCTGGGCCGACGCGGAGGCCTCGCGCTCCCCGGCGGTCGGCGACAGTGCGACGAACGCCGAGGTCAGGAAGAGGTAGGACCCGAGGCCGACGGCGAGCGGGAAGATGAACTGCATCGCCGTGGCCCCGGGCAGGACCTCGCCGGACGGGGTCACATCGACGCTCACCGCGAACATCCCGGTGTAGTGCATGCTGCTGACCGCCGCGCCCATGACGAGCGAGGCGACGGTCACCGCGATGGGCGACTTGATGTTGAGGCCGGCCCACAGGGCCGCCGTCGCCGCGACCACGGCGATCAGCACGGAGAGCGCGACGAGCACCGGGTCGTAGTGCACCGCCCCGTGCAGCCGCAGCGCCGTCATACCGAGGTAGTGCATGCTCGCGACCCCGAGACCGGTGGTGAGCCCGCCGAGGAAGAGCGCCCGGGGGCGGCCACCGCCGTAGCCGACGGCGAACACGCCGACGCCCACGACGATCATGGCGACGAGCAGGCTGAGAATGGTCAGCGGCACGTCGTAGCGGATCTCGGTGCCGGTGACGCCGAAGCCGAGCATGGCCACGAAGTGCATGGTCCAGATGCCGGTGCCGATGGCCGAGGCCGCGGTGACGAGCCAGTTGCGACGCGACCTGCCGGTGGCGCCGAGCGCACGGACCGTGCAGCGCAGCCCGAGGGCGGCGCCTATGCACGCCATGACGTACGACAGCACGGGGGTCAGCCAGCCGAATGCGGCGTGGTCCAGGTGTCCCATGGCCACGGGACGCTAGCCCCGGCGGAGGGGCGCAAAGGGGGCGCATTTCGAAAGCTGTTGAAATCTGACGCAGACGAGACACGGAACGATCGCGTCATGCTCGAACGTGTGCACAAAGACATCCCTCGTGAAGGTGAGGGATCATGCGGAGCATGAGCGACGTCCATACACATGTCCAGGAGTTCTTCACCGCGCGAGCGGCCGACTGGGACGCGAAGTTCCCCGACGACGGCCCGGCGTTCGCCGCCGCTGTCGCCGCTCTCGGCCTTCGCAAGGGCGACCGGGTGCTCGACGCGGGCTGCGGTACCGGGCGGGCTCTGACACCGCTGCGTGCGGCCGTGGGACCGTCGGGCCTGGTCCTGGGGGCCGATCTCACCCCGGCGATGCTTCAGGCAGCGGCACGGGCCGGACGCGGCCGCGACGGCGTGTTGCTGCTTGCCGACGTGACCGCGCTTCCGCTGCGCACGGAGTCCCTGGACGCGGTCTTCGCGGCAGGGCTGATCGCGCACCTCCCCCACCCGGCCGAGAATTTGCGTGAGCTGGCGCGTGTGGTGCGGCCCGGCGGACTGCTCGCGCTCTTCCATCCGGTCGGACGGGCGGCCCTCGCGGCCCGCCAGGGGCGGCAGATCACACCCGGCGATCTCCGCGCCGAGCCCAACCTCCGGCCGCTGCTGGCCGGCTCCGGCTGGCGCATGACGTCGTACGTCGACGAGGACACCCGCTTCCTCGCCCTGGCCCTCCGCGAGGGCTGAGTCTCAGCCTCGCCGCGCAACGACGGTCCGTCGCGGAGGGCACGCTGTATGCGACGGTGCGCTCGACTCACTCCGTGGGGGAGATCGTCGACGAGGCCCCTGCCTGCCGGACCGGGCAGCCCTTGACCCCGGGGACCGGACGAGTGCCCAGGTCGGCGATGCGGTAGCCGTTCGGGTAGCCCTTGATCTCCCAGTTCTGCCGCGCGTAGTGGGGAGTCCGGCGCGGGGGCATGAGGCGGACGAGGCGGCCGCGGGCCCGGACCGCACGGCGTACCCACCCGCGCGTGGCGGCGCTCGGCGGCTCGTACCGGAAGGCCCGCAGGAGCGAGTCGTCGAGCAGGGAGAGAGTCACCCGGTGCAGGACCGGTGCGAGGGGGCGCGGATACCAGGAGGCCATCAGGTCCAAGGTCGCGTCGGACACGCGCCGGGCTTGCGGGTCCCAGGCGAAGTGGGCGGCCTCATAGCCGTCGAGGCAGGCCTCGAACTCCTCATACGTTCCGGGGATGTCCTTGATGCCCATGTGCCGCCCCAGAGTGCGGTAGTGCACGGCGGAGGCGACGGTCTCGTGCCGGGACAGCCGGCGCCATCCGTAGGCGTCGATCCACCGCTTGGGCATCACCACGAAGGTGCACAGCACGTACCTCATGTCGTCATTGCTGATGTCGTAGCTGCGGTGCATCTGGTTGATGCGGCGGATCGCGGTGCGCCCCTCGTCGCTGTCGAAGCCGTGCTCGACAACGGTGTCGAGGAGCAGCGAGGTGTCGTCGTACCGCTTCTGTGTGCGGTCGGTGAGCTCCCTGGTCTCGGCGAGCAGCCGGCCGATGCCGGGGACGGCGTACGTACGATAGAGCGCAAGTTCCAGGGCGCGGGTGTAGTCCCAGGGGAACTCGTACGCGGCACTGAGCCGGTAGATCTCCAGGGCGTCCTTCTCGGGGTGCAGACGACGGATCTGTTCGAGCCGATCGAACCGCTTCACGGTTCCGTCCCCCTTCTGCCACGGCGACTCCAACCCTACGTTGAAGAGCAGCACATGCACGTCGGCGAAGGCAACCACACAGGGGGAAGGTGGCGTGGCGTGTTCGACAGGATCCGCACATCGGTGGGCAGACTCGTCAACAAGTCTTCGCGCGCGCAGGCTGCCGCGGCCGGGGGTAAGCGCACACACAACCTGTTCGAGGCGGCAGCCGCTTATGTGTCGGCATGCGCCGAGGAAGACCAGGACCGGATGGACGAGGCCGCGTCGTGGGTCTCGCCAGAGGCCCTGTCGTTCGGTGTGACGGAGCTCGCCTGCCGCGCGCTGATCGCTCTCGCACGGGAGCGCGACGACTCTCCGCGGTCCGTCGCGCGGACGCTCCTCGGCCTGCCTGCCGCCTGACGCCGGAACTCGCCGGGTGCTTTCGCCCCGTCCGGCCGGAGACGTGCGGTTCCTTCTGCGATTCGCAGTCGTGACAACCGGCTCGCGGGCGCATTAAGGTGCGCCGACGAACCACTGATCGGGAGGACGGCATGACCGGGACGGACGAGGACTCCGTCGCCGCCACGGACGACGCGCTGTATGTACTGACGGCGATTCTGCTGACGCCCGCGCAGTTCCCGAGCGTGCTGGGCGACGACTATCCGGAGGCCTGCGCGGCGCTCGGTCTGCCGCCCGTGATGGACGGCTACGGCCTGGTGCTCGGCCAGGACGCCGACGGTGCGCGCTGGACGGTGGTCGTCGACGACGTGTCGCTGGTGGCCGTGGCGATCGCGTCCTGGGACTGCGGCATGGAGTACGACCTGTCACCCGACGAGCGCACGGTCGTCGCCGCGCTGCCGGGCTGGCCGCTGGCCGTGGCCGTCGCGGCGCCCGGTGTGCCCGCCCCGCACGACCCGGCACCGGAAGACACCGACCGTGAGCCGCTCTCCCCACCGGACACCGACACCTGGGGTCCGGCGCAACGGCGCCTGGGCGCCGACCAGATCGCGCTCCAGTGGGCCGTGTGGCGAGACCAGATCCACGCCGCCGACTTCGCACCCGTGGACGACGCGGAGCCGGCGGCGGAAGGTGGCGAGCCCGCAGACGGCAAGCCCGCAAGCGGGGCCCGCAGCGCGATACACCGCGCGCTTGACCAGGCGCACGGGTATGTGGACTCCCCTCCGCCGCCGGGCCGTGTGCGTTCCTCGTTCGCACCCGGTGACGCACGCCTGTTGCGTGCTGACGGGCCCGGCTGGTCCATGGTGGCCAGGACCGACGACATCGCGTTCTTCCTCCTCGACGAGAAGCCCGGAGAGGTGATCCCGGTGGGCCGGGGGTCGCAGTTGCCCGGACTGCTGGAGGGCCTCGACAAGGTGGCGGCACGTCCGGCCTGAATGGGGACAACTGGGTGCGGGGGCATGGGCAGCATTGTGAGACCCCATACGGTCATCTGCGCCCATGTGGCCCACACCTATGGTCGGCGAACTTCCGGGGTCGCAGCATGGGCAGCCGCTTACTCTCGTCCTGACCCGGAGGTCCCTCATGCGCCTGTCTCGTCACGTCGCGTTGTGCGCCGCCGCTCTGCTCGTCTCGGCCCTCCCCGGCCGCGCGGTGGCGGGCGACGGTGGCCGTTGCGAACCCCAGGAGCGGATACAGGTACCTGGTGCGGCGTTCCAACAGAGCGCCTGTCTGGGCGATATGACGACGGCGGGGCTCGCGGGAACGCCGTACACGGACATGACCGACCAGGCGGGTCTGACCGCTGCGGCCACCCGCAATCCGTCCGGTGTGCCGGGGCTGCAGATCGACGGCTACTTCCCGGACGACTCGCACTTCAACACCACGCACGGCTGGCGGCACGACGCCCAGTTCGTGATCCGGCTCCCGGACCGGTGGAACGGCGGCCTCGTCGTCACGGGCGCCCCCGGTACGCGTCGGCAGTACGCGACCGACACCGCGATCTCCGACCGGGTGCTGGCGCAGGGCTACGCGTACGCGGCCACCGACAAGGGCAACAGCGGGCCGGACTTCTACCGCGACGGAACCCGCCCCGGTGACGCCGTTGCCGAGTGGAACCGGCGCACGACGCAGCTCACGCTGGCCGCCAAGCGGGTGGTGGCGCAACGCTACGGGCGGGCCCCTCGGCGCACGTACATGACCGGCATCTCCAACGGCGGCTACCTGACGCGCTGGCAGTTGGAGCACCACCCCGAGCTGTACGACGGCGGGGTGGACTGGGAGGGCGCGCTGTGGACGGCCGACGGCCCGAACCTGTTGACGTCGCTGCCCGTGGCCGTGGCCCGCATGCTGGGTTCGGCCCGGGACGAGGATCTGTACGCGGCCGGGTTTGCCCGGGGATCCGAATTCCTGTGGCCGTACCACGAGAAGGCGTACTGGGGCATCACACAGAAGATCTACCGGGCGGAGTTCGACCCCTCGTACGACCCCACCTGCCCTGGTGCGTCCGCCGGGTCGACGGCGGAGCAGATCCTGGCACCCTGTCCTTCGGACGCGGCCTACGACTATGCGGCGCGACCCGCATCCGTGCACCGAGCGGTCGCCCGGGTCGCCCTCACGGGACGCATCGGCAAACCGCTGATCACGCTGCACGGCGACCTGGACGCCCTGCTGCCCAAGAGCACGGACTCCGACGTGTATGCGCGCATGGTGCGGGATGCCGGTCGCGGCGCGCTGCACCGCTTCTACACCGTCGCGGGCGGTACACACGTCGACGGCCTGTACGACTCCTATCCCGACCGGCTCAGGCCGATTCTGCCGTGCTACCGGGCGGCCTTCGACACGCTCACCGCATGGGTCGAGCGGGGCGAGCGGCCGCCCGCGGACCGTACCGTCGGCACGCCCGCGGGCGGTGACGTGGTCAACTCCTGCGCGCTGACGGAGCCCCGGTCCGGCCACTGACCTCTCAGCGGCCGAGCTCCTTCCGCGCCACGCGGCGCAGCCTGCGCCGCTGCGACGGGTCCAGGGTGAAGTACGCGGCCGCCGGGACTCCCAGCACGATCAGGAGGACGGCCCACCACGGCAGCCATATCCACAGGATGAGTCCGGCCAGCACTCCCCCGGTGGCGATCTTCGCGTTCCTCGACATGTGTCGCCTCCTTCGCGGCCACTGCCGCTCCTTGTTCTGAGAACGGGTGCCTGCTGCGTGCGGTTCCGGGCGCCGACCCTGAGACAACCCTGAGCCCCACCCCTCAGCCATCCCTGAGAGACCCCTCAGGGGACGGCCGCGACCTCAGTGTGCGTCGAGGGTGCGACGGCCGGGACCGCGAAGAGTGACTCCAGGTCGCTCGGAAAGCCGCTGGGAAGCACGCTGGGCCACCCCGACGGCAGCCTCGCCGGGAGGTCCGAGGGGAGCTTCGAGGGCAGTGCGGTGGGCAGTCCCGTCGGGATGCCCAGGGACGGCGCAGGTGCACGGCTTGTGCTCGCGCCGCTCTCGGTGGGCGATTTCCGCTGCGCCGCGCCTCCGCGGTCGACGACGAGGACCACCGCGACGATTCCGAGGGCCACGATCGCCGCGAGCGTCAGGAAGAGGCCGGCGCGGCGGCGGACGGGCGCGCCGGGTGGTCCGGGCGGCGGCTGGAACGGCGGGCCGAACCCGGTATGGTCCGAGGGCGGCGTGTTTCCCGGCGGCATGGCCATAGGGTCCACGGTCGCCCCGCACCGGTCATGACGGTACCCTCGCGCGGCTGTTGATACGGACTCATGCCATGGACGGCATGAGTCCGGGACATCCCGCGCGAGGGCGTCATTCCTCGAGTACCGGCAGCGCTCAGCCGCGCGCGCCCAGCAGGTGGTCCATGGCCAGCTGGTCCAGGCGCTCGAAGGCCATCCCGCGCGCGGCGGCCGCCTCCACGTCGAACTGCTCGAACGCACTGCGGTCGGCGAGCAGCGCCTGAAGTCCGTCCTCGGCGGTCGGCTGCGCCAGCTGGTCCAGTCGCGAGGCGCGCAGGGCCTCCTGGACCTCCGGATCGGCCCGGAAGGCGGCCGAACGCTCCTTCAGGATGAGGTAGTTGCGCATGCAGCCCGCCGCCGACGCCCACACGCCGTCGAGGTCCTCGGTCCGCGGCGGCTTGAAGTCGAAGTGGCGCGGTCCGCTGTAACCGGCGCTCTCCAGGAGGTCGACCAGCCAGAACGCGGCCCGCAGGTCGCCCGCGCCGAAGCGCAGGTCCTGGTCGTACTTGATGCCGGACTGGCCGTTGAGGTCGATGTGGAAGAGCTTGCCCGCCCACAGGGCCTGGGCGATGCCGTGCGGGAAGTTGAGGCCGGCCATCTGCTCGTGGCCCACCTCGGGGTTGACGCCGTACAGCTCCGGACGCTCCAGGCGCTCGATGAACGCCAGGGCGTGGCCGACGGTGGGCAGCAGGATGTCGCCGCGGGGCTCGTTCGGCTTGGGCTCGATGGCGAAGCGCAGGTCGTAGCCCTGTGAGGTGACGTACTCGCCCAGGAGGTCGAAGGCCTCCTTCATGCGGTCGAGTGCGACCCGCACGTCCTTGGCCGCGCCGGACTCGGCACCCTCCCGGCCGCCCCAGGCGACGTACGTCTTGGCGCCCAGCTCCACCGCCAGGTCGATGTTGCGGATGGTCTTGCGCAGCGCGTAGCGGCGGACGTCCCGGTCGTTCGCCGTGAAGGCGCCGTCCTTGAAGACGGGGTGCGTGAACAGGTTGGTGGTGGCCATCGGCACGGTCATCCCGGTCGTGTCGAGTGCCTGACGGAAGCGCTTGATGTGCGCCTCGCGCTCGCTGTCCGAGGACCCGAAGGGGATCAGGTCGTCGTCGTGGAAGGTCACACCGTAGGCCCCGAGCTCGGCGAGGCGCTGCACCGTCTCCACCGGGTCCAGGGCGCGCCGGGTGGCGTCGCCGAACGGGTCCCGTCCCTGCCAGCCGACGGTCCACAGGCCGAAGGTGAACCTGTCCTCGGGGGTGGGCTGGTAGCTCATGCCGCGGCTCCTTGCTCGCTGAGACTATTTCGTCATGGCGCTTAACAAATTAGTATGCGAAGGCATCTCTGGGAAGAGACGATGTGTCCTCCGTACGGTGACTCCGTACGGTGACGACGGGCGCACGTCCGGCCACTGTGGCCGGGCACGCCCGCCCACAGGCCAGAACCCGCGAGCCGCGGAAGAGGGAGAGCCCGATGTCAGCAGCCGAGGGTCCGCTCGTCGTCGGAGTGGACTCGTCCACCCAGTCCACCAAGGCCCTGGTGGTCGACGCGTCGACCGGACGGGTGGTGGCGAGCGGTCAGGCACCGCACACCGTCACGTCGGGCGCCGGCCGCGAGAGCGACCCGCGCCAGTGGTGGGAGGCACTGTGCGAGGCCCTGCACCAGTGCGGCGAGGCGGCCCACGAAGCCGCCGCCGTGTCGATCGGCGGTCAGCAGCACGGCCTGGTCACCCTGGACGGCCGGGGTGAGCCGGTCCGCCCGGCCCTGCTGTGGAACGACGTACGGTCGGCGCCGCAGGCCCGCCGCCTGGTGGAGGAGCTGGGCGGTCCCAAGATCTGGGCAGAGCGCACCGGAAGCCTGCCCGGGCCGTCCTTCACGGTCACGAAGTGGGCCTGGCTGGCCGAGAACGAGCCGGAGGCCGTCCGCGCGACCAAGGCCGTACGGCTGCCCCACGACTACCTGACCGAGCGGCTCACCGGGCAGGGAACGACCGACCGCGGCGATGCCTCGGGCACCGGCTGGTGGGCGTCGGCGACGGAGTCGTACGACGAGGAGATCCTCGCGCACGTGGGCCTCGACCCCGCCCTGCTGCCGCGCGTGGTCCGGCCCGGGGAGGTGGCCGGCACCGTGCGCGACGCCCACGACCTGCCGTTCTCCAAGGGCACCCTGGTCGCGCCGGGCACGGGCGACAACGCAGCCGCCGCGCTGGGTCTGGGGCTGCGTCCCGGGACCCCGGTGCTGAGCCTCGGGACCTCCGGAACGGTGTACGCGGTCTCGAGACGGCGGCCCGCCGACCCGACCGGGACCGTGGCGGGCTTCGCGGACGCGCACGGCGACTGGCTGCCGCTGGCGTGCACGCTGAACTGCACGCTCGCTGTCGACCGGATCGCCGCGCTGCTCGGCCTGGACCGGGAGGCCGTCGAGCCCGGTACCGGTGTGACGCTGCTCCCCTACCTGGACGGCGAGCGCACCCCGGCCCTCCCGCACGCCTCGGGGCTGCTGCACGGCCTGCGGCACGACACGACGGCCGGACAGCTGCTGCAGGCGGCCTACGACGGCGCGGTGCACTCACTGCTCGGCGCCCTCGACCTGGTGCTCGACGCGGACGCGGACCGCGCCGCTCCACTGCTGCTCATCGGGGGCGGCGCACGGGGCCGGGCGTGGCAGGAGACCGTACGGCGGCTCTCGGGACGTCCGGTCCAGGTTCCGGAGGCCAGGGAGCTGGTCGCGCTGGGCGCCGCCGCGCAGGCCGCCGGGTTGCTGACCGGTGAGGACCCGGCAGCCGTCGCCCGGCGCTGGGACACCGCGCGCGGGCCGGTCCTCGAGGCCGTGGAGCGGGACGAGGCGACGCTGGCCAGGATCACCGGGGTACTCTCCGACGCGGCGCCGCTGCTGGAGCGGGAGCCGGACCGGCGCTGACGAGATCCGAGGGAGGCATGGCCGCACCGCTGCACGAAGCCCATCCGTCCAGCCCCGGCCGACGGCTGCCGGACACCCAGCAGGGCATGCGCCGCCGGAACCTGGCGCGGGTCATGCACACCGTGAGCGCCGAGGGGCCGCTGTCGCGTGCCGCGGTCGCCTCACGGATCGGGCTGACCCGCGCGGCGGTCTCGACGCTGGTCGACGAGCTGATCCGGTCGGGGCTGCTGGAGGAGCTGGGGCCCGAGCGGCCCGGCCGGGTCGGGCGCCCGGGTTCCGCTCTGGCCGTCAGCGGGCGCGGTCCCGCCGGGATCGGCGCCGAGATCGGTGTCGATCATCTGGCGGTGTGCGCGGTCGATCTGCGCGGCGACGTGCGGGCTCGGGCGGTGCGGCACGGCACGAACCGCGACCGCCCGCCGCAGCCGGTGCTCGGCGAACTGACCGCACTGGTACGGCAGGTGGTGGCGGAGGCGCAGCGGGAAGGACTGTGGCCCGCGGGTCTCGCCGTCGCCGTGCCCGGCCTCGTCGCACGCGATGCCCGGACCGTGGTGCGCGCCCCCAACCTCGACTGGCACGACGTCGATCTGGGTCCCCTGCTGCCGGACGAGCTGCCGCTGACGGTGGACAACGAGGCCAACTTCGGCTCACTCGCGGAGCTGTGGCTCGGTGACGACACGCCCCGCGACTTCCTGCACGTCTCGGCGGAGATCGGCATCGGCGGCGCCGTGGTCGTGGACGGGCGGCTGCTGCGCGGGACGCGTGGATTCGCGGGCGAGCTGGGTCATGTGCCCGTGCGCCCGGAGGGTCCCGCGTGCGCCTGCGGCGGGCGTGGCTGCCTGGAGCAGTACGCCGGTGAGGAGGCCGTGCTGCGCGCGGCCGGGCTGACACCGGGCGAGGACCGCGTCGAACTCCTGGCGGAGCGTGCGGCACGGGGCGACCGGGAGGTACTCCGAGCCCTGCGCGGCGCCGGAACCGCGCTCGGCATCGCGCTCACCGGAGCGGTCAACCTGCTCGACCCGGAGACGGTCGTGCTGGGCGGAGCCCTGGCCGCTCTGGCACCCTGGCTCCTGCCGTCCCTGGAGCGGGAACTTGCCCGGCGAACGGCCGGCCCGGCCTGCGCCGTGAGCGTCTCACGGCTGGGGTCCGAGGGTCCGCTGCTTGGGGCCGCGCACTCGGTGGTGCGGGCCGTGCTGGACGATCCCGCGGCGGTGGCGGCGCGGATGTGACCGCCTGGCCCGGGGCTTCCGGGAGCCCGGTCACGTAGGGCAACGTCCCTCGAACGGGTGACGGAGATATCCACAGTCTCCTGGTTGTCCACCGGGGACACCGCCCCCTTCCTGCCCAACCGCCCAACGCCGTACCGTGATTCACGCGAGGCGCAGCCGCCGGGCAGTGGCTGCGCGGGGGCAGAATCGGGGGGCTCACATGTCGGGGGACACGGCTTTCGGCCTGAGGCGTGAGGCGATCGGCCTGCGCGAGGTCCTGTTCCAGAGCATCACGGCGATGGCGCCGGCGGCAGCGGTCGCGGCGTCCATTCCCTCCGGCGCGGCCTTCGCGGGCGGCAGCCTGCCTTTGTCGGTGCTCGTCGCCTTGGTGGCCTGCCTGTTCACCGCGTCGTGCGTGGCCGAGCTGGCGCGGCGGCTGCCTGCCGCCGGCTCAGTGGCGACCTATGCGGCGCAGGGACTGCATCCGGCCGTCGGCTTCCTCGTCGGCTGGGGCTATGTGTTCGTGGAGGCGCTGGTGCCGCCGCTCCTGCTCCTGCAGCTCGGCTTCACAACGGCGGGCACGCTCCACCAGGAGTGGTCCGCGTACCCGGACGATCTGTGGTGGCCGTGGGCGCTCGCCGGAGCGGTGATCATCGGGGTGACGGGTTACTTCGGCGTGCGCGCCTCGGCCCGGTTCGGCACCGTCCTCGGCGTCTTCGAAGTGCTGGCGTTCCTGGTCTTCGCCGTCTGGCTGATCGTCAGAGCGGGTGGGCACAACACGCTGTCGGTGTTCGGGACCTCCCACACGGCGAAGGGGTACGAGGGGGTGAGCGGCGTGTTCGCCGGATCGGTGTACACGGTGCTCGCCTTCGCCGGATTCGAGGCGGCTGCACCGCTGGCGGAGGAGACGAAGGATCCGCGACGGACGATGCACCGCGCCGTCCTCGGAGCGGCGCTCGCGATCGGACTCTTCTACGTGGTCACGACCTACGCGATGGCCGTGTTCGTCGGCCCCGACCGCTTCGCCGGCTTCGGCGCGTCGGGAGCGGCGTCCTGGGAAGGGGTGGCCCGGGCCTCCTTCGGGCTCTTCTGGGTGCTGGTGTTCCTGGCAGTCGTCAACTCGACGGTCGCCAACGCCAACGCGTGCGCCAACGTCTCGACGCGTACGGCTTACGCACTGGCGCGGATCCGGGTGTTCCCGCCACTCTTCGCGCGCCTGCACCCCCGGTACCGCTCCCCCGCCGCCGGTGTCGCCGTGCAGAGCGCGGTGGCCGTGGCGGTGATGCTGGGGCTCGGCCTCGCCTACGACCCGGTCACGGCGTTCCTTCTGCTGGCCACCGTCATCGTGACGGTCGTCATCGGTGTGTACATCGTGGTCAACCTGGCGTGCGCGGGCTACTTCCTGCGCCGCGGGCGGGAGTCGTTCAGCCCGGTGCGGCACCTGCTGTTCCCGCTGCTGGGCGTCGCCGCCTTCGTGCCCGCCCTGCTGACCGCGGCGGGCCTGCCGGTGTTCCACTTCGTGTCCACGCTGACCGCACCGGTGTCGTACGCCGGTCCCGTCGTCGGGGTCTGGATGGCCGCCGGGGTCGTGGTGCTGCTGGTCCTGCTGCGGCGCCACCCCGGACGGATAGCCGAGACCGCCCGCGTCCATCTGGACGACTCCCCCACACCCGACCCTCTGCCGAACGGAGCCGTGCAGCCATGAGCGATCCCCGGATCCTGACCGTGCGGCCCACACGGGACGAATACGCCTGGACCTTCGGCGGCGCACCGCCCGTCGCGCGGATCGCGCCGGGCACGGTCCTCGACCTGTACACGGAGGACTGTTTCGCCGGACGGGTCCGGTCCGAGAAGGACCTGGTGTCGGAGGTGTGCGAGTTCCCGTATCTGAATCCGCAGACCGGTCCGTTCCACGTGGAGGGCGCCGAACCGGGCGACACCCTTGCGGTCCACTTCGTGTCCATCGAACCGGCCCGGGACTGGGCGGCCTCGACGACGGTGCCCCTGTTCGGCGCGCTGACCTCGACGCACACCACCGCGACACTGCAGCCGCCGCTGCCGGAGGCCGTGTGGATCTGGCAACTGGACCGGGAGCGCCGCACCGCTCTGTTCACCGCGCGGGACAGCGACATCCGCGTCGAGCTGCCGATGGACCCCATGCACGGCACGGTGGGCGTGGCACCGGCCAACCTGGAGGTGCGCTCCGCGCTGGTGCCGGACGCGCACGGTGGGAACATGGACACGCCTGAGATGCGGGCGGGCGCCACCTGTTATCTGGGGGTGAACGTCGAGGGCGGGTTGCTCAGCCTGGGCGACGGGCATGCCCGGCAGGGAGAGGGTGAGACCTGCGGAGTGGCCGTCGAGTGCGCGATGAACACCGTGGTGATCGTCGAGCTGCTCAAGGGCGTCGCCACACCCTGGCCGCGCCTCGAGACCGACACGCACATCATCTCGACGGGCTCGGCACGCCCGTTGGAGGACGCGTTCCGGATATCCCAGCTCGACCTGGTGCAATGGCTGGTGCGCGACTACGGGTTCAGCGAGCTGGACGCCTACCAGTTCGCCACCCAGACGGTCGAGTCTCCGCTGGCGAACGTCTGCGACACCAACTACACGTGCGTGGCCAAGCTCCGCAAGCAATGGCTGCCGGCACGTGAGACGCACCGAGGAATTCATGCCCGCATGCGCGAAACGGCGGCCGCGCTGGGACGTTGAGCAGAGCAGGACAAATCGGAACTTCTTCGAAAGTCAGGCGTGGAAGGCACCCCGTCCAATGAAACGAACCGAGCAGGAGCGGGCAAGACCCCTCACCAGCAGGCGCCGGTTACTGCAGGGTGCGGTCCTCGCAGCGGTTCCCTACACGCTGCTTCCCTCCGCACCGGCCCAGGCCCGGCCCCGGGCCGTCGACCATCCCTTCGCGGACTGGATGTCGGCGGACCCCCGTAACTACACGCCGTCCGACCGGCCCTTCAGTCATCCGCTCGACCTCGTCGTCATCCACGTGACGCAGGCGACGTACACGAGCACCCTGGGCATCTTCCAGAACCCGCGGAAGAACGTGTCCGCGCACTATGTCGTCCGGTCGGCGGACGGGCACATCGCGCAGTGCGTCCGCGAGCACGACATCGCGTGGCACGCGGGCAACTGGGACTACAACACACGGAGCATCGGCATCGAGCACGAAGGGTGGGTGGACCGTCCCGGATATTTCACGGACGCCCTGTACGAGGAGTCGGCCCGACTCACGGCGGCGATCTGTGCCCGACACGGCATCCCGAAGGACCGGGCGCACATCGTCGGCCACTACGAGGTCCCGGGCACCGACCACACCGACCCCGGACCGGACTGGGACTGGACGCGCTACATGAGGCTGGTCAACGTCTCTTGACGCCCGCACGCCAACCACCGGTCACGTTCGGGTCGATGGCGGTCGAAACGGTTGTCGGCGGCCGACCCCGGAGTGACGATGTCACCCATCGCACCGCCGTTCAACGGGAGGCCGAGTTGACCGAGCCGTGGGTGGCCCTGGAGCCAGGGGCCGATCCCGTCGAACGGGTACGGGAACTGCGTCGCGCGCACGAGACGTTCACGGCGGTGGGGACGGTGGCGCGGCGGGTCCGGCCCGTGGTGGCCGACTCGTGGCGGCGTTCGGCGCTGGCGGGCGTCGGACCGGACGGTACGGCGCCGGTGGAGCTGACGGACGGCGACCTCGGCTCGTACCGGGCCGAGCATCCGCTCGCTCGGGTGATGCCGCTGGTGCGTGAACTGATGGGCCCGTTCGCGGCGGACGGCGAGCATCTGCTGGCGGTCTGCGACGCGCAGGGCAGGCTGCTGTGGGTCGAGGGACATCCGGCGACACGACGGCGGGCGGACAGCATGAACTTCGTGCCGGGGGCCCGCTGGGCGGAGTCCGCGGTCGGGACGAACGCGCCGGGGACGGCCGTCGCGGTCGACCGGCCGGTGCAGGTGTTCGCCGCCGAGCACTTCGTCCGGCGGGTCCAGCCGTGGACGTGCGCGGCGGCGCCGGTGCACGATCCGCGCACCGGGCGGGTGCTCGGCGCGCTGGACATCACCGGCGGGAACCGGCTCGCGCATCCGCACAGCCTGGGGTTCGTGCAGGCGGTGGCCCGGGCCGCCGAGTCCCAGCTGGCGCTCCTGGCGCCGGTCGAGGACGCGGCGGACACACTGCGGCTGACGGCACTCGGCCGTGACGAGGCGCGGCTAGTCGTCGGCGGCCGAAGGGTCCGGCTCAGCCGCCGGCACAGCGAGATCCTGGTGCTGCTGGCCCGGCACCCGGAGGGACTGACCGGGGACGAACTGCTGTGCGCGCTGTACGAGGACGAGTCGGTGACGCCGGTGACGCTGCGCGCCGAGCTGGCCCGGCTGCGCAGGATCCTCGGCCCCGCTCTGCTGGCGTCGCGCCCGTACCGGCTCACGGCCGCGGTGGAGTCGGATGTCAGCGTCGTGGAGCGCCGGCTGGACTCGGGGGCGGTGGCGGAGGCGGCGGCCGCGTACCGGGGCCCGTTGCTGCCCGGTTCGCAGGCGCCCGCCGTGGCCCGGTTGCGGCGCAGGCTCGCCGACGGACTGCGGACGGCGCTGATCGCCCGCCGCGATCCAGACCTGCTGGCCGACTGGGTGCACGCGCCGTGGGGCGAGGACGACCTCGACGTCTGGCGGGCACTGGCGGCGGTAAGGCCGACTGCGGCGGTAAGGGCACGCCTCGAGGACCTGGAGGCGGAGCTGGCGGCCCCGGCGGGGTGGGAGCGTTCCGGACCTCATTGACGCCGGGAGGCGAAGACCGGCATCCGTCCGTGAACCCCAGGACGCAACGTCCTCGCAACGTCCCGGTTCCTAGCCTCGCGGTCGAGAGCTGCCCAACGGCGGGCAGCGCCTTCCCAGGAGGCAGAGCCGCAATGACCCGTTACGCAGCGCCCGGCACCGAGGGCGCGATCGTCTCCTACCAGGCGCGTTACGACCACTTCATCGGCGGAGAGTACGTGCCGCCGGCGCGTGGCCAGTACTTCGAGAATCCGACTCCGGTCAACGGGCAGCCGTTCACGGAGATCGCCCGGGGCACCGCCGAGGACGTGGAGCGCGCGCTGGACGCGGCGCACGCCGCCGCGCCCGCCTGGGGCCGTACGTCGGTGACCGAGCGCTCCGACATCCTCCGGAAGATCGCCGACCGGATGGAGGCCAACCTGGAGCAGTTGGCGGTGGCCGAAAGCTGGGAGAACGGCAAGCCCGTCCGGGAGACCCTGGCGGCGGACATTCCGCTCGCCATCGACCACTTCCGCTACTTCGCGGGCGCGCTGCGCGCGCAGGAGGGTTCGCTCGGCGAGCTCGACGACGACACGGTGGCATACCACTTCCACGAGCCGCTCGGCGTGGTGGCGCAGATCATCCCGTGGAACTTCCCCATTCTGATGGCCACTTGGAAGCTCGCACCGGCGCTCGCCGCAGGCAACGCGGTCGTGCTGAAGCCGGCCGAGCAGACCCCGGCGTCCATCCACTACTGGCTGAGCCTGGTCGCCGATCTGCTGCCGCCGGGCGTGGTGAACATCGTCAACGGCTTCGGTGTCGAGGCGGGCAAACCCCTGGCGTCGAGCTCGCGCGTGGCGAAGGTCGCGTTCACCGGTGAGACCACGACGGGGCGGCTGATCATGCAGTACGCCTCCGAGAACATCACCCCGGTGACACTGGAACTCGGCGGGAAGTCCCCGAACATCTTCTTCGACGACGTGTGGTCGGCGAACGACGACTTCCGCGACAAGGCGCTGGAAGGCTTCACGATGTTCGCGCTCAACCAGGGCGAGGTGTGCACCTGCCCCTCGCGGGCGCTGGTGCAGCGGGGCCACTACGCCGAGTTCATGGAGGCGGCGGTCGCCCGCACGGAGAAGATCAAGTCCGGGCATCCGCTGGACACCGACACGATGATCGGGGCCCAGGCGTCGAACGATCAGCTGGAGAAGATCCTCTCCTACCTGGACATCGGCCGGCAGGAGGGCGCGAAGGTCCTCACGGGCGGAGAACGCGTCGAGTACGACGGTGAGTTGAAGGGCGGGTACTACGTCCAGCCGACGATCTTCGAGGGCGACAACCGGATGCGGATCTTCCAGGAGGAGATCTTCGGGCCGGTGGTGTCGGTGACGTCGTTCCACGACTTCGACGACGCCATCAAGATCGCCAATGACACGCTGTACGGGCTCGGGGCGGGCGTGTGGACGCGGGACATCAACACCGCGTACCGCGCGGGCCGCGCCATCCAGGCGGGCCGTGTCTGGACGAACTGCTACCACGCGTACCCGGCGCACGCGGCGTTCGGCGGCTACAAGGGCTCGGGCATCGGCCGTGAGACCCACAAGATGATGCTGGAGCACTACCAGCAGACGAAGAACCTGCTGGTGTCGTACTCGCCGCGCAAACTGGGCTTCTTCTAGGCTCACGCGCAAGGGTGCCTGACCTGGCGAGACTCCCCGTCAGGCACCCTCCTCGGTCACGGTTCAAGCGGCCACACTTCCCTCGCCCCCGTCCGCCGGCGCGAGGCGGCTGACCCGGGCGTGCGGCGCGGCCTCCAGCAGTCCGTGCTCCAGCGCACGGGCCACCTCGTCGGCGCTGAGCGAGCCCTTGAACTTGTCCGGGGCGATCAGGACGGACACCATCAGGGCGCCACCTCGACGGTCCGGACGGCAGGCGACACCACGGCCGGCCGGACGTCCTCGGACTCGTCTTCGGTCCTGACCTCGGCCTCGGCCTCGTCCTTGGCCGTCAGCGGCGGCTCGCCCGCCTTGCCGGCCAGCACCGCGCGGGCCCGCTCCAGGTCCAGGCCGTTCTCCCACTTGGCGACGGTGAGAGTGGCCACGGCATTACCGAAGAAGTCGACCAGCGCCCGGCACTCCGACATGAACTTGTCGATGCCGAAGATGAGCATGATGCCCGCGGCCGGGACCGAGCCGACCGTCGACAGCGTCGCCGTGAGCGCGATGAAGCCGCCGCCGGCGACGCCCGCCGCGCCCTTGGACGTCAGCAACATGACGGCAAGCAGGCCGAGTTGCTGCCCGATGGAGAGGGAGGTGTCGGTGGGCGATGTAGAGGGTGGCCAGGGAGAGGTAGATCGCCGCGCCGTCGAGGTTGAAGCTGTAGCCGGTCGGCACGACCAGCCCGACCGTGGAACGTTCCGCGCCCATGAACTGCAGCTTGCGCATCAGTCCGGGCAGCGCGGGCTCGGCCGTGGACGTGCCGAGGATCAGCCAGAACTCCTCCTTTGCTGGTGCTCTCCCTGGGATATGTACTGGCTCGCCTCGCCCGACGTCTTGAGCGTCGCCGGGTCGGCGTGCACGCCGTCGCCGAGGCGGAAGAGGTTGACGGCCACCAATCCGGTCAGCAGGGCGACGAGCGTGCCGACCTGGAAGTAGGCGAGCGCCTTGACGCCGGTGCGGCCGACCTTCTTCAGGTCCGCGACACCGGCGATACCGCCGATGATCGTCAGGAAGACGATCGGACCGATCAGCATCTTCATCGCGGTGATGAACGTGGTGCCGATCGGCTCCATGTCGGTGGCGAGATCCGGCCATCGCCAGCCCAGCACGAGGCCGATCACGATCGCCACCAGCACCTGGACGTACAACTGCCGGTACCACGGCGTCGCCGCGATACGCGCAGCTTGCTCGACTCGTCCGCCGCCTGGGGTATGCGTCATTGCAGCCTCCCTGATCGCGCGCCAACGAGCCCGATCGGTACGCGCCAGCTTTCGCCACAGTGAACCGGGCCACAGCTCAGGGGGTCCACGACCAAAAATCGATGCCCCGTATAGGCGCTGCCTATCTTTCCTGGCGCAGCTGCACCGGTGAGTCCCTCCGGAGCGAGGGCCGGCGGGTGGCGTGAATGCCGTCGTCCTCGGTTTCGGTAGCGGCGCGATCGGGATGCGTGAAAGAGAAGACTTTCAGACCTGTTTTCGAGCCTTCCATCCCCGGCCAGGCGCGCCGTAGTGCACGAACAGCGGCAGTCGTTGCCGAACTGGCCACCATGGACGGCGCGTTGCAGCTCGTCGATCGTCACTGCGCAGAAGCCGTGCCCCAGGGCCGGGCGAGCGGCTGGAGCGCGCAGTGGCGTGAAGGCGCCCCTGGGCGGTGACCGATCCGTGGATCAAGCGTCAAAGCCTGAACACAAATTACACACATCCTCTCTTCATACCGGTCGCCATGGTCTAGATTGACCGTGCTTCAGCTGTTCGAACATGAGGCGAACCATTGATGATCTATGGGTCCGGCGCTGCGGAAAGCCAGCAGTCGCGTCCCCGGCGCCGGACGTGGGGTGATCAATATCTGGAGCCCGAAAGGGGGCCTTGGGCGCGGGGAGCGCCCGAGGTTTCGGCGGGTTCCCGCGCGCCTCGAGAGTCTGGCGGAACATGCAAGTCCCTGCCGCCAGGGGGGTTGTTCAAGTAGCGCTGACATAGCCGGGATGTGGGCGGGAGGCGGGGACCTCCCGAGGGAGGAACAGCACGGCGCGGGAGGCGGGGGCCTCCCGAGGGGAGGAACAGCGCGGCGCGGGAGGGGGGGCCTCCCGTGGGGGAGCAACAGTGTTGGGCGAACACGTCGAACCACTGGGGACCTGGGGGGTTCTGTGCGGCAAGGGGGACTTGTCAGCCCGTTTCCGTCGGCGCGCGGGCATCTGGCGAACGGGGCAATCAGCCAGCCCGCGATTGCCTGGGAGCAGCGGTACAGACGTGCCGTGATCACCAGCGATACCGTGGCCACCGCCTTCGTGGTGGCGGCGATCGGCAACTTTTTCGGGGCCCGGGACGCGGCCAACTGGCACGAGAAGTGGGGAATTCTCGCATTCGGCACCGAGCTGCTGGTGCTGGGAGCGCTGGCGGTGGGCCGGGCCTGGGCTCCGGCCGTACTCGGCCAGGGCGCCGAGGAATTCCGAAGACTCGGACGCTCACTGTTCGCGGCGACCGTCGTACTGGCGCTCGGCGGGATAGCCCTGACCTCGCGCAACATCAAACTCTGGATCTTCGTCGCGATACCCGCGATCGCGCTCGTCACCATGACCGCGCGGTATCTGCTGCGCCTCTGGCTGCACAAACAGCGCAAGGAAGGCCGGTGCCTGAGACCGGTGCTCGCTGCCGGGAGCCCGGCCACCGTGCGCGACCTGATCACCCGAACCCGCAAGTTCCCGCACATCGGCTGGCGGGTGGAGGCGGTGTGCACGACGGACGGTCGCGGGCTCGACGGTGACGAACTGGACGGAGTGCCGGTCGTCGGTCAACTGGCGGACGTCGCCAAGCACGTCCGCCACGACGGCTACCGCGTCGTCGCCGTCACACCGGACCCGCACTGGACACCGGACCGGCTGCAGCGGCTCGCCTGGAACCTCGAAGGCAGCGACGCCGAAATGGTCGTCGCCCCCGTGCTGATGGAGGTGGCCGGCCCGCGGCTGCACGTCGACGCGGTGCTCGGGATCCCGCTGCTGCGGGTCAGCATGCCGACCTTCACCGGGGGCCGCCGGGCGATCAAAGCGGTCGTCGACCGGGTCGGCGCGGCGGTCCTGCTGGTGCTGTTCACGCCGCTGATGGTGCTCGTCGGGCTGCTCGTGGCGGTGGACAGCCGGGGTGGGGTGTTCTACCGCCAGCGCCGGGTCGGCAAGGACGGCCGCGAGTTCACCATTCTCAAGTTCCGCACCATGGTCGCCGGGGCTCACGGGGCACGTGCGGAGCTGGCCGACCGCAACGAGGGCGCGGGCCTGCTGTTCAAGGTCCGCCGGGATCCGCGGGTGACGCGGGTGGGAGCAGTGCTGCGCCGGTACTCGCTCGACGAGCTTCCGCAGCTCTTCAACGTGCTCACGGGATCGATGTCGCTCGTCGGACCGCGGCCTCCGCTACCGGAGGAGTGCGCCGCGTACGACCCGGACATCCGGCGGCGGCTGCTGGTCAAGCCCGGGCTCACCGGCCTGTGGCAGATCAGCGGACGCAGCGATCTGCCGTGGGAGGAGGCGGTCCGCCTCGACCTGCGGTACGTGGAGGACTGGTCGCTCGCCCTGGACACAGTGATCTTGTGGAAGACGCTGCGTGCGGTGCTTCACGGGCAGGGGGCCTACTGATGCGCGGGGGTCGTCCGACCGGCGCGCGGACCGCAGGCCGAGGGGGCCTGCCTGGGGGGAGTGACGGGTCATGAGAGTCAGCGTTTTCGGGCTCGGCTACGTGGGCTGCGTGTCGGCCGCGTGCCTGGCCGGCATGGGCCACGAAGTCATCGGGGTGGATGTGAACCAGGTGAAGGTCGACCTGGTCAACGACGGCAAGGCCCCGGTGGTCGAGGAGCGGATCGGCGAGCTCATCGCCGAGGTCGTGCGGACCGGGGCGCTGCGCGCCACCGGTGACGTCCGCGAGGCGATCATGGACAGCGAGATTTCGCTGGTCTGCGTGGGCACGCCGTCGGAGCCCAACGGCAGCCTGTGCACGACGTACTTGGAGCGGGTGACCGAGCAGATCGGCGCCGCGCTGGCCGAGCGGGGCGGGCGGCAGACCGTCGTGTTCCGCAGCACCATGCTCCCGGGCACCTGCCTGAACCTGCTGGTACCGATCCTGGAGAAGACCGTCGGCGGCACGGCCGGGGTGGACTTCGGGGTCGCGGTCAACCCGGAGTTCCTGCGCGAGGGCACGAGCGTGCGGGACTTCTTCGACCCGCCCAAGACGGTCATCGGCGAGCTCGACCCGGCAAGCGGTGACGCGGTGATGGCGCTGTACGACGGCTTGCCCGGTGAGGTGTTCCGGGTGCCGGTCCCGACGGCCGAGGCGATCAAGTACGCGGACAACGCGTTCCACGGCCTCAAGATCGGCTTCGCGAACGAGCTGGGCGCGGTGTGCCAGGCGCTCGGGGTGGACTCGCACCAGGTGATGGACGTGTTCCTGGCCGACCGCAAACTGAACATCAGCCCCGCCTATCTGCGGCCCGGCTTCGCCTTCGGCGGCTCCTGCCTGCCCAAGGACCTGCGCAGCCTGGTCCACGCGGCGCAGCGGGCCGACGTCTCGGTGCCCATCCTCTCCCACGTGCTGCCCTCCAACTCCGACCATCTGCAACGCGCTGTGGAGCTGGTCGAGCGGACCGGCAAGCGCCGGGTGGGAATGTTCGGGCTGTCCTTCAAACCCGGCACCGACGACCTCCGCGAGAGCCCGCTCGTGGAGCTGGCGGAGAGGCTTCACGGCAAGGGGTACGACCTGCGGATCCACGACGCCAACGTGAGCCTCTCCCGGCTGCTCGGCGCGAACCGCGAGTACATCGAGATGCGGCTGCCGCACCTCGCGCAGCTGCTCGCGGACTCCGTCGACGAGGTGCTCGAACATGCCGAGGTGTGCCTGGTCGGGACCAGAGATCCGGCCGTCCTTGCGGCTCTGCCCCATGGCGGCGGCCCGTTGATCGTCGACCTCATCCGCCTTCCCGACGCCGAGTCGCGCCGGACCGAACCGGGGTACATGGGCCTTGCTTGGTAACTCAATCAGCCGTGACGGGGCGAACCGGCGCGCGCTGATCCTGGTGGAGAACCTGTCGGTGCCGTTCGACCGGCGGGTGTGGCAGGAGTGCACGACGCTGCGCGACGCGGGCTGGACGGTGCACGTCATCTGTCCCCGGGGGAGCAAGCGGGACACGGAGCCGGAGGCGGAGATCGACGGGGTGCGGATCCACCGCTACCCGTTGCGCGCGGCCACGGGAGGGCCGGCCGGCTACCTGAGGGAGTACGGGGCGGCGCTGTGGCACACGGCCCGGCTGGCCCGCAAGGTCGGCCCGGTCGACGTGGTCCACGCCTGCAACCCGCCCGACCTGCTGTTCCTGCCGGCACTGTGGCTGAAGCGGCGCGGCGCGCGGTTCGTCTTCGACCAGCACGACCTGGTGCCCGAGCTGTACCTCTCCCGGTTCGACCGCGGCAAGGATCTGCTCTACCGCGCCGTGTGCGCGCTGGAACGGCGGACCTACCGGGCCGCGGACATCGTGCTCGCCACGAACGAGAGCTACCGGGACGTCGCGGTGCGCCGTGGCGGAAGGCGGCCGGAGGACGTCTTCGTGGTGCGCAGCGCACCCGCGATCGACCGGTTCCAACCGGTGCCGCCGGAGCCGGAGTTGAAGCGCGGCAAGCCTCATCTGCTGTGCTACCTCGGCGTCATGGGCCCGCAGGACGGTGTCGACTACGCCTTGCGCGCTCTCGCGAAGCTGCGCGACGAGTTCGGGCGGACCGACTGGCACGCGGTGTTCGTCGGAGCCGGCGACGCGTTCGACGCGATGGTGGAGCTGTCCCGGCGGCTCGGGCTCACGGAGCAGGTGCAGTTCACCGGGCGCATTCCGGACGCCGACCTGGTGCGCTACCTGTCCACCGCGGACGTGTGTCTCTCCCCCGACCCGCGCAATCCGCTCAACGACGTGTCGACCATGAACAAGGTCCTGGAGTACATGGCGATGGGCCGGCCGATCGTCTCCTTCGACTTGAAGGAGGCGCGCGTCTCCGCCGGTGACGCCGCCGTCTACGCGCCCGCCAACGACGAGACCGAATTCGCCAAGCTCATCACGGTGCTGCTGGACGATCCGGAGAAACGGGCGCGGATGGGTGAGATCGGTCAGGAGCGGATCAGCGGGCAGCTCTCCTGGCGCAACTCGCAGGCGTCGTTGCTCGCCGCGTACGCCGCCGCGTGCCGTGACCGCACTCCGGTGTCGGCGGGCGAACCGGTCCGCACAGGGAAGAGGCAGCGCAGTTGAGCGATGACACGATCCGCCTCGTCACGATCGGGCGGATACTCCGTCGGCGGTGGCGACTTCTCGCCCTCCTCACCGTGGTGGGCGCACTCCTCGGCTACGGCACCTCGGTGCTGGTGTTCCCGCCGCGGTACACCGCGTCGGCACCGGTACTGCTGCCGGGGCAGTGGGAGGACCGCGAGCTGCTGACCCAGGTGGACATCGCCACCAGTTCGGCGGTGCTCGACCGCACGGCCGCCGCTCTGCACTGGTCCGGCGTCAGCGGCACCACGCTGCAGGACCGAGTGACCGCCAAAGCCTCC
Source organism: Streptomyces sp. Y2F8-2 (assembly GCF_014905555.1). Classification (GTDB taxonomy): domain Bacteria; phylum Actinomycetota; class Actinomycetes; order Streptomycetales; family Streptomycetaceae; genus Streptomyces; species Streptomyces cynarae. The sequence continues at coordinate 204,217 of NZ_BNGS01000005.1, forward strand.
GACGGGAACATCATCAAGATCTCGGGTACGGCCGACACCCCGGCGCGCGCGCAGCGTCTCTCCGACCAGGTGGCCCGGCAGTTCGTCGCCTTCGCCGCAGGGGTCGCGGGTGGCAGCACCGACCCCGAGGCGGCCTCGGGGACCGAGGCGCTGCGGAAGAAGGTGGCGGAGACCAACCGCCGCATCACCGACTTGTCCAAGGCGGCCGATCCGGGACAGACCGTGGAGAGCGTGCAGGCCCGCACCGAACTCGAGCAGCTGCGCACCTCGCTGGAGGAGGCCATGCAGAAGCTGGACGAGGCCGACCCGGCGAACAACAAGGCAGGCATGGTCGTCATGGGTCCAGCCCCCAGGCCGACCGGCGAGGCGCCGCCCACGAGGCTGCAGCTCATCGTCGGCGGGGCGCTGCTGTTCTTCCTGCTCGCGCTCATCGGCCATCTCGTCGCGGTACGGGTGAACCGCCGGCTGCGCACCGAACCGGAGATCGCCGCGGCGCTGGGCTCGACGCTCCTCGGCACCGTCGACGTGCCCACCGAACAGCCGCTGCGCCGGCCGGAGGGCGGGGGCCCACGGGCCCGGTTCCGCCGACTCCTCGGCCTCGACACACGGTGGGACATGCCCGCCCCGCAGAAGTCCGGTGACCAGGCCGGCAGTCGGATCCGCTACCGGCGGGTGTGCGCTCGTCTGAAGGAGCGACTGCCGGGAGCCCAGCGCCTGCTGGTCGTCGTACCGGACGGCGACGAGATCGCCCGCCGGGCCGCGGGGCAGCTCGTCGCCGAGGCCAAGAACGGTCTGCAGCTGCGCGTGGTGGAGGTTTCGGTGGACCGGCCGACAGTGCCGGACCGCGACACCGAGTCCGGCGCCCTCGTCGTCCTCAGCGCGGGCAGCTGGACCGCGGAGGAGCTCGCCGGGATCGCCGAGGCGTGTGCGGACGGCAGGCACGAGGTCGTCGGCATCGTCGTCGCCGGGATGGTCCTGGCCCGCCCCACGCAGTCCGCCGGCCGGCTTCCCGACGACGCCACCCTGACGCTCGCGGTGCCCGGCCACGGAACGGGAGGTTCAGCGTGACGACGAGCACGACGTCGGAGTCGACGGCCGCCGCCCCGCTCCTTGACCTGCAGGCACTGGTGGTGGCGGTGCGCAGGCGCCGGCGCCTGTGGTGCGCCATGGCGCTGGTGGGCCTGCTGATCGGCTCGGCGGTGGCGATCCTGATGCCGCCGCCCCCGAGCGCGGTGACCAAGGTGCTGGTCGCGCACGAGGAGGACCAGCCGAACGACCCCGGAACGCTGATCCGCACCGACGTCGCGCTGCTGCAGACCACACGGATCGCCGACGCCGCCCTCAAAGCCCTCAAGTCCCCGGAGACACCGGAGACCTTCATGCGGGACTACAGCGGTGTCGGTCTGACCAACAACGTCCTGCAGATCACGGTGACGGGTTCCAGCAACGCGGAGGCGGAGGCCCGCGCCAAGGCGCTGGCCGACGCGTTCGTCGCGGACCATGTGCGGCGGATTCGGGAAACCTCGAACGCCGAGGCCAAGGCCCTGCTCAACCAGCGCGACCGACTGCGGGACGAACTTGCCCAGGTCAACAAGGCGATCGGAGAAGGATCGACGGCGAGCGGAGCCAAGACGTCGGCGAATCTCGAGTCGCTCTTCGCCCGCCGGGCCGACCTCACCTCGAAGATCACCGATTTCGGCGAGCGCGCCGCGGAGGCGAGCGTCGGCACGCCCCAGCTCATCGCCGGCACACAGATCGTGGACGCCCCGCACGCGGTGCGGCACTCCCTGCCCAAGGCGGCCGCCACCGACGCCGCGATCGGGCTCGTACTCGGACTCGTCCTCGGGCTCGCGGTGGCCGCCGTCGGCGCGGTGGTGGCGGACCGCCCCGTGCTGCGCCGGGAGATAGCGGTGAACCTCGGCGCCTCGGTCATCGCGGAGCTCCCCGCCCGGTCGCCCCGACTGTGGCACCGCCGACGCAGCCGGGCAGCACGCGAACGCCTCACCGGGTCCCTGGCGCGCACCGTGCGCGGCTCCGAGGAACCGCTGTCGCTGCTGGAACTGGGCTGTGCGCGCAGCACGAGCGTGATCGCACTGGATCTCGCCCGGGCGCTGGCGACGGAGGGGCCGGTGGTCGTCATCGACGGTCTGCCCGGCTCGCAGCTCTCCGGCCGCCGGCAGAAGCCGGGAGACCCGACCGTGGTCACCGGCGAGCGTGCCGGGGCCCGACCGCCTCAGGAGCGCGCCCTCGGCGTCGGCTCCGTGTCGCCCGGCACGGCCTGGACCGACCTGCAGTACCTCGGCACTCAGACCGTGCTCGTCGTGCAGGCCGGGCACGGCAGCGCCGCATGGCTGCACACCGTGGCGCGGCAGCTCGCCGACGAGCGCGTCGCGGTGATCGGTGTGGTGCTGATCGACCCCGATCCGCGCGACCGGACCGACGGCACGCTGTGGGACGGGCTGCACACCGCTCTGCGCGGTCAGAACGACGGGTCCGCCCGGCAGAACGGTGGGGGTACCTCCCACGCCGTTCAGGCAGTGGGGGAGGGCCGGCACCGGACGGATCGCCAGCCGATGTGGGCGGCACGGGTCCCGGACAGCGAGCAGGAGGCGCGGTAGGACATGTGTGGCATCGCAGGCACTTACCGATGGCCGGACGGGAAGGCCGTCACCGACCGGCTCACCGAGACACTCGCCCACCGCGGCCCGGACGGGGCGGGCCGGTACGGCCATCCCGCCGGTGACGGCGAAGTGCAGCTCGGGCACCGCCGGCTGGCCATCATCGACCTGTCCGAGACCGGCGCCCAGCCGATGGTCTCGGGCGGTCTCGCCCTGACGTACAACGGCGAGCTGTACAACGCCCCCGAGCTGCGTGCCGAACTCGAAGCCGCCGGTGTGCGCTTCCGCGGCACCTCCGACACCGAGGTGCTCCTGGAGGCGTGGCGGCGCTGGGACACGGACTGTCTCCCCCGGCTGCGCGGCATGTTCGCGTTCGGCATCTTCGACGAGCGGACCGGCGAGCTGGTGCTCGCCCGCGACCAGCTCGGCATCAAGCCGCTGTTCCTGCTCCGCCGCGGTGAGGGCCTGGCGTTCGCCTCCGAGCTCAAGGCGCTCGCCGGCGCGACCGGCGGACCGCTGGAGGTGGACCACGCGGCGCTGGTGGCCTCGCTGCTGTACTACTGGGTGCCGGACTCCCGGTGCGCGTTCCGCGAGGCGGAGAAGCTGCCGCCCGGAAGCTGGCTGAGGTGCCGGCCCGACGGCAGCATCGAGCGAGGCCGGTTCTGGAACCTGAAGGACGTCGCCGCCGAGGGCCGGGAGCGGGCCCTGGCCGGTGAGCAGCCGGACCTGGCCGCCGTCGTCGAGGAGTCGACCCGGCGCCACCTGCTCTCCGACGTGCCCGTGGCGACCTTCCTCTCCGGCGGCCTCGACTCCAGCTACCTGACCGCTCTGGCGGCCCGCCACCAGCCCGGGATCTCCGCCTACACGATCGGGTTCCGCGCCGAGGACGCCCGGTTCGAGGCGATGCCGGACGACCTGCGCTACGCCCGGCAGGTGGCCGAGCGGTTCGGCGTCGACCTGCACGAGATCGAGATCGCTCCGAACGTGCTCGACCTGCTGCCACAGATGACGTACCACCTGGACGAGCCGATCGGCGATCCCGCCGCGATCAACACGTTCCTGATCTGCACGGCCGCCCGGGAGGCCGGGGTCAAGGTGATGCTCTCGGGCATGGGCGCCGACGAGCTGTTCGCCGGATACCGCAAGCACCTGGCCAACCTGCTCGCGCTGCGCTACCAGCGCGTCCCGCGACCCCTGCGGCGCGGGGTGTCCGCGGCCGTGGACCGGCTGCCTGTCGCCACGTCCCGCCGGGGACTGCGGTCGGTGCGCTTCGCCAAGCGGTTCCTCTCCTTCGCCGATCTGCCGGAGGAGACCGCGTTCCGGCGCAGCTACACCATGTACGACCAGGACGAACTGCTCGCCCTGATCGACCCGGACCTGGCGGGGACGGTCGACGACGTCCTGACCGAACACGCGGACGTCTATGCGGACAACGACCTCGACGACTTCGTCAACCGCATGTGCCTGGCCGACGCCCGGATGTTCCTGCCGGGCCTGAACCTCACGTACACGGACCGCTCCAGCATGGCCGCGTCGACCGAGGTGCGGGTTCCGTACGTGGATGTCGAGGTGGTCAGGGCGGCGTTCGCCGTGCCCGGCGATCGCAAGATCGTCGGACGGCAGGGCAAGGCGGTCCTGAAGGAGGCGGCCACCTCGATCCTGCCCCGGGAGATCGTGTACCGGCCCAAGGGCCTGTTCAGCGCCCCGCTGCGCGCCTGGATGAGCCGCGATCTGGCGCCGCTGGTGCGCGAGGTGGTCAACGACGGCGAGCTCGTCCGCTCCGGGTTCCTGCGCCGCGACGCGCTGGCGCGGATGGTCGCCGAGGACGCCGCCGGGCAGCAGGACTTCTCCAAGCATCTGTGGCATGTGCTGACCCTCGAGTACTGGTATCGCGACGCGACCTCTGGGTCCGGCCAGAGCACTCGGCAAACGGCTTAGGAATCAGGGGAGTTCCGTTGAAACAGGTTGTACAGAACTACAAGAGCGGCGAGCTGGCGGTGCTCGACGTGCCGGTGCCGGGGTGCAAGCCGGGCGGTGTGCTGGTGCGCAGCGCCTTCTCGCTGATCTCCACCGGCACCGAGATGATGAAGGTGTCCGAGGCCGGCATGTCGATGCTGGGCAAGGCCCGCTCCCGGCCCGACCAGGTGGCCAAGGTCATGCAGAGCGTGGCCACCAACGGCGTGCCCGCCACGTACCGCAAGGTGATGGGCAAGCTGGACTCCTACACGCCGCTGGGCTACTCGCTGTGCGGGGTGGTCGAGCAGGTCGGCGCCGGCATCGACGACGTGAAGGTCGGCGACCTCGTGGCCTGCGCGGGCAACGAGCACGCGCTGCACGCCGAGCTGAACTGGGTCCCCAAGAACCTCTACTCCCCCGTCCCCGACGGCCTCGCGCCGCGGCACGCGGCCTTCGGCACCGTGGGGTCGATCGCGCTGCAGGGCGTCCGCCAGGGAGAGTCGCAGCTCGGCGAGGTGGCGCTGGTCATCGGTCTCGGGCTGATCGGGCAGCTGGTGGTGCAGCTCCTCGCCGCCTCGGGGGTCCGCGTCGTCGGCGCCGACCCCGACCCGGCGCGCTGCGAACTCGCCGAGCGCCTGGGCGCCGCGGCCTGCGGCGATCCGGCGTCCGCGGCCGTGGAGACCGCCGTCGCCGAACTCACCGGGGGCCACGGCGTGGACCAGGTGTACCTGGCCGCCGGCGGCGGCAGCAACCAGCCCGTCGAGCTGGCCGCCAAGCTCTGCCGGGACCGCGGCCGGGTCGTCGACATCGGCAAGTGCCGCCTGGACCTGCCGTGGAACGCGTACTACGAGAAGGAACTCGACGTCCGGTTCTCGCGGTCGTACGGACCCGGGCGCTACGACCCGTCGTACGAGCTGGAGGGGCGCGACTACCCGATCGGCTACGTGCGCTGGACCGAGCGCCGCAACCTGGCGTGCTTCCTCGACCTCCTCGCCCGCGGCAGCGTCGACGTGGAACCCCTGGTCTCCCACATCGCCGACTTCGACGACGCCGTCGAGACGTACCGACGCCTGAAGGACGGTGACCTGAAGGCCGTGGCCGTGCTGTTCCGGTACCCCGAACACACGGCGGAAGCGGTGGAACCGGCGGCTCCGGCGGTGGCCGTGCCCGCCGTGACCGTGCAGCACAGTCCGGCGCGGCTCGCCAAGTCGCCGGTGCGGCTCGCGTTCGTCGGCGCGGGCAACTACGCGACGTCGATGCTGCTGCCGCACCTGGCGCAGCGCGAGGGCGTGGAGCTGTCGACGGTCGTCACGACGACGGCGCTGTCCGCGGCCAACGCGCAGCGGAAGTTCGGTTTCGCGGAGGCGACCACCGACCTCGACGCCGTGCTCGGCGACAAGTCCGTCGACGCGGTGTTCGTGGTCACCCGGCACAGCTCGCACGCCGAACTGACCCGGAAGGCACTCCTCGCCGGCAAGACCGTGTTCGTGGAGAAGCCCCTCGCCCTCACCGAGGACGAGCTGGCCGGCGTGCTCGCGGCGGTGGAGGAGTCCGGCAACGACCGGCTCCAGGTGGGCTTCAACCGCCGGTTCGCGCCGCTGCTGCAGGAGGCCAGGCAGCGGTTCGGCGCCCGGAGCGGTCCGGCGAACCTGCGCTACCTGGTCAACGCGGGACGCCTCGACCACGGCAGCTGGTATCTCCAACAGGGCTCCGAGGGCTCGCGTTTCGTGGGCGAGGGCGGGCACTTCATCGACACGGCGAGCTGGCTGCTCGACGCCGACCCGGTGTCCGTGTACGCGACCGCTCCGTCGGGCAACGAGGACCTGCAGATCGTGCTGCGCTACCCGGACGGGTCCACCGCCACCATCAGCTACGTCACCTCCGGCCCGTCGGCGTTCCCGAAGGAGACGCTGGACCTGATCGCGGACGGCCGCGCGCTGCGGCTCGACGACTTCGTGCGTGCCTCGGTGTACGGCCAGAAGCGGTGGGTCAGTTCGCGGCTGCCCAAGGCCCGGGACAAGGGTCAGAACGCCGAGTTGGCCGCGTTCGTCAAGGCTGTGCGGACCGGCGGGCCGATGCCGGTGCCGCTGGAGTCGCTGGTCGCCACCACGGCGGCCACCCTCGCGGTGCAGACCGGTCTGGCGAGCGGTGCCCCGGTGACGCTGGCGAGGGCGCGATGACCATGAGCGCGGGCTGGTACCTGCGGCGGCTGTCCCGGATGGGACCGCAGGAGGTCGCGGGCCGGGTGGGCGACGCGGTGCGCCGGCGTCGGTGGCAGTCGGCGCCGCCCGAGTGCCCGAGCGTGACGGGCGCCCGGTTCACCGCGGTCCTGCCGGCCGGGACGATCGCCGCCCTGCCTCCCGACGCCGCGAAACGCCTCGTCGCCGAGGCGGACCGGCTCATGGACGGGCACGCCGAGTACTTCGGCGTGGTCCGCGACGACCTGACCGACCCGGACTGGTGGTACGACCCGAAGACCGGGCGCCGGGCTCCCTCGGGCTACGCCTTCGACGTGCCGTACCGGAGCGAGGACGCGGTCGGGGACATCAAGCAGATCTGGGAGCCGTCCCGGCACCAGTACCTGACCCAGCTCGCCGCCGCCTACGCGGTCACCGGGGACGAGCGGTACGCGGAGCGTGTGGCCGCGCACCTGCGGTCGTGGTGGGCGGCCAACCCGCCGCTGCGCGGCGTCCACTGGATCAGCGGCATCGAGCTGGGCATCCGGCTGCTGTCCTGGGTGTGGATCCGCCGGCTGCTGGACGGCTGGTCAGGCGCGGCCGGGCTGTTCGAGGACAACCCGGTGGCGGTGAAGCAGATCTGGCACCACCAGCGCTGGCTGGCCGCCTTCCCCAGCCGGGGATCGTCGGCGAACAACCACGTCATCGCCGAAGCCGCCGGTCAGTTCGCCGCGGCCTGCGCGTTCGACTGGTTCCCCTCGTCGGAACGCTGGCGGGCCGACGCGCTGCGGTCGCTGGATCGCCACCTGCGCGGCAACACCTACCTTTCCGGCCTCAACCGTGAGCTGGCCACCGAGTACCACGGGCTCGTCCTCGAACTCGGCCTGGCCGCCGTGGCCGAGGCCGATGCCGCCGGCGTACCGGTGCCCGCGTCGGTCCGCCTGGTGCTGCTGCGGATGACGGACGCGCTCGCGGCCATCGTGGACAACCGGCTCCGGCCGCCGCGTCAGGGGGACGCGGACGACGGGTACGGCCTGGTCGTCGACGGCGCGGGCACCGACCGCTGGGGCTCGCTGCTGGCCACCGGGGACGCCGTGTTCGGCCGACTCGACTGGTGGCCGGCGGTCACCGGCACCGACGTGCGCACCCCGCTGCTGGCCGCGCTCATCGAACGCACCGAACCGTCCGTGCGCCGCCCGGCGGACCGGCCTGCGCACTTCGCCGACGCGGGCATGACCATCCTGCGCGGGCCGGAGGAGATCTGGTGCCGCTGCGACGGTGGTCCGCACGGCTTCCTGTCCATCGCCGCGCACGCCCACGCGGACGCGCTGTCCGTGGAGGTCCGGCACGACGGGGTCGACGTGCTCGCCGACCCGGGGACGTACTGCTACCACGGGCAGCCCGAGTGGCGGCAGTACTTCCGGTCCACCCTCGGCCACAACACCCTGGAGCTGGACGGCGGTGACCAGTCCGTCTCCGGCGGCCCGTTCCTGTGGACCCGGCATGCCGACAGTCGTGTCCTGACCGTGGACACCTCCGGCGAGGACATGACCCGCTGGTGTGCCGAGCACGACGGCTACGAGGGTTCCGTGCACCGCCGCCGGGTGGAGCTGACGGCCGCGCGCCGGGAGCTACGGGTGATCGACGAGGTGCGCGGCCCGCGCCGGGCCGTACGCCTGGCCTTCCACCTCGGCCCGGCGATCACCGCGGACCTGGTGGGGAAACGTGCACAGCTCACCTGGACCAGGGACGGCGAAGACCGTGCCGCGGTGCTCGACCTGCCCGGGCAGCTGTCCTGGCAGGCGCATCGCGGCGAGACGGATCCTGTGCTGGGCTGGTACTCCGCCGGATTCGGGCGCAGGGAACCCGCCACCACACTGGTCGGTTCCGGCTTCACCGACGGCGCGGAGGGCTTCACCACCGTGCTCGGGTTCCGCGGCTAGGGGGGCGCGTGGGGATCAAGACGCGGCCCTGGGCGCCGGCGGTGGCACCGCTGGTGCTGGTCCTGCTGGTGGCGACGGGCTGTGACAGTACTCCGCACGCCGCGCGTGCCAAGCCGACCGCCGTGCCCACCACGTCCGGGGCGCGGTCCACCTCCCTGGCCCGGGTGTGTGCCAGTCCCGCGGCCGGGCCGGCCAAGGCGCCTGCGGGCGCGGTGACGGTCGACCCCGGGGTGGTCGGCGACCTGGCGGCGAAGACCAAGAGCAGTCCCCCGCACACCACGTTCTGGCTCCGACCGGGCAAGCACAGGCTCGACCCGGACCGCTACGCCCAGGTCATCCCCAAGGAGGGCGACAGCTACCTCGGCGCCCCGGGTGCGGTGCTCGACGGCCGGAAGAAGAACCAGTACGCGTTCGCCGGTACCGCCCGCGACGTGACCATCCGCTACCTGACCGTGCAGGGATTCGACGCCCCGCAGAACGAGGGCGTGGTCAACCACGACTCGGCCGACGGCTGGGTGATCGAGCACACGACGATCCAGAACAACTCCGGGGCCGGGCTGATGGCCGGTGCCCGCCAGCAGGTTCGCGCCAACTGCCTGCGCGACAACGGCCAGTACGGCATGAACGCGTACAAGGCCGGCGGCCGTATCACGGACCTGGTGGTCGAGGGCAACGAGATCGTGGGTAACAACACCGGCGACTGGGAACGGCGGCAGCCGGGCTGCGGCTGCACCGGCGGCATGAAGTTCTGGGCCGTCAACGGCGCCGACGTACGCGGCAACTGGGTGCACGGCAACCGCGGAACGGGATTGTGGGCGGACACCGACAACAACGACTTCCTCATCGAGAACAACGTGATCGAGGCCAACGACGGTGCCGCGCTGATCTACGAAATCAGCTACAACGCGGTCATCCGGAACAACACGATCCGGCGGAACAACTGGATCGAGGGCCGTGAGGCGGCCGACCGCGGCGACAACTTCCCGTTCGCCACCATCTACCTGTCGGAGTCCGGCGGCGAACCACGGATCAAGGCCCGCACCAGCGAGATCGAGATCTACCGGAACGTGCTGGAGAACAACTGGTCCGGGATCACCCTGTGGGAGAACGCCGACCGGTTCTGCAACAGCCCCGCCAACACCTCGTCCGGCGACTGCACGTTGCTGGTGAAGGACACCAAGCGCTGCGTGCAGCCGGCGATCGCCAAGGCCCCGCTCTACTCGGACTGCCGGTGGAAGACCCAGCGGGTGGACATCCACGACAACCGCTTCGTGCTGGACAAGTCCGTCATCAAGTGCACGGAGAGGTGCGACCGCATGGCGGTGCTGTCCAACTACGGCACCTATCCCGACTGGTCGCCGTACAAGGGCGAGCGGGTGGCCGAGGCGATCACCACCAAGCAGCACAACCGCTGGCACGCCAACGTCTACGTCGGCCCGTGGAAGTTCGTCGCCTACGACCCGAGCCGAGTGCTCGACCTCGGGCAGTGGCAGGGCACGCCCTACCGGCAGGACGCGGGCAGCACCTTCAGCGGGGGGAACGGTGGCTGAGATGGGCGCGGACCGCACACCGAAGATCGTCGGGACCGTCTGGGGGCTGCTGGTCCTCAACACGCTCGGCTCCGCCGGCGCGAAGACCATCGTCCCGCTGCCCCGCTCCCTCATCCAGATGGTCACCATGGGCGCGCTGGTCGCCGCGTTCACGCTGGCGCTCATCGTCAATCTCCGGCTGCGCATCCGGCCCAGTGCGTACGTGTTCCTGCTCACCCTCCTCCTGGCGACGAGCGTGATCTCCAGCGCGCACCTGGAGTCCGGGTTCGGCGCGCTGTTCCGGTGCTTCCGGCTGGCTCTCTTCGTCGGCACGCTGTGGCTGCTCACCCGCTGGTGGGACGGCGGCATGACGTTCGTCCGGCACCACATCCGGATGTACTTCGCGGTGCTCGGGTCGGTGGCCGCCGGCCTGGTCGTCTCGCCCGGAGCGGCCCTGCCCGACCTCTACGGCGGGCGGCTGGTCGGCGCGCTGTGGCCGCTCACCCCGCCGCAGATCGGCCAGTACGCCGCGGTGATCAGCGGGCTCACCGTGCTGCTCCTCATGGCCGGCAGGACCGACAGGACCAGCGCGGCGGTGGTCATCGTGCCGTCACTCGTCCTGCTCGGGCTGACCCACACCCGGACGGCCACGCTCGGTCTGCTGGTCGGGCTGGCGTTGGCGATCGGCTCGCTCCTGCTCACCAGCAGCGCGGCCCGCCGCTTCTTCACCTGGGCGGTGCTGTCCGCCACGGTGGCCGCGGTGGGGTTCGCCTCCGTGCTCCAGGCGTGGTTCCTGCGCGGACAGAGCAAGGAGAACTTCTCCAGCCTCACCGGTCGGGCCAAGGTCTGGGACGCCCTGCTGGCGGCGCCCCGGACGACCGGCGAGCAGTTGTTCGGCGTGGGCCTGGGAGACAAGTCGTTCGGCGGACTGCCGATCGACGACAGCTGGCTGGCCGTCTACAACGAGCAGGGCCTGATCGGCGTGTCCCTCGTCGCGGCGTTCCTCATCGTGCTGGGCGGCGTCGCGTTGCTGCGGCCCCCGTCGCTGCAGAGGGCCTGCGCGATCTTTCTGATCAGCTACTGCGCGCTCGCGTCGTACACCGAGGCCGGTCTGGGCGACGCCTCGCCCTATCTGCTGCATCTGGCCGTGGCCGCCTCACTGCTCGCGGAACCTGCCGCGGCCACCGACCTCTCGACGCCCGAAGTCCCTCGCCGACGCATCCCGCTACGGACCCGCAGATCGGAGGTGACCTGAGCATGCACATCCTCGTGGTGCACAACCGCTACGCCTCGGCACAGCCGAGCGGGGAGAACAAGGTCGTCGACCAGGAGGTGGCGCTGCTGCGCGAAGCCGGCCACCGGGTCGAGGTGTTCGAGCGGCGCAGCGACGACATCGCCGCCCGGTCCCTCCTCGGCAAGGTCGCAGTGCCGCTCCTTGTGCCGTGGAACCCGGCGGTCCGCACGGAGCTCGCCGCCCGGCTGCGCAGCGAGCGGCCGGACGTGGTGCACGTCCACAACGTCTTCCCGCTCCTGTCGCCGGCGGTCCTCGCCGCCTGTGCCGACGCCGGCGTGCCCGCCGTCGCCACCCTGCACAACTACACCCAGGTCTGCCCGCCCGGCACGCTGCAGCGGGACGGCCGGCCGTGCACCGAGTGCGTCGGGTCGGCGGTGCCGCTGCCCGCCGTCCGGCACGGCTGCTACCGGAACTCCCGCCTTGCGACGGTGCCGCTCGCGGTCAGCCTGTCGGTCAACCGGCGGCGGTGGTGGTCCGGCGTGGAGCGGTTCTTCTGCATCTCCGCGGCGCAGCGCGATGTCCTGGTGCGGGCCGGAATGCCGGCCGAGCGGCTGGCGGTGAAGCACAACTTCGTGCCCGACCCGGAAGCCCGCCGAGTGGACGCCGGCGAGCATCTGCTCTATCTCGGCCGACTCGCGGAGGCCAAGGGCGTGCGGCTGCTCATGGCCGCGTGGGACGAGATCGCGGCGAGCGGCGGGGTGGGCGTGCCGCTCGTGATCGCCGGCACGGGCCCGCTGGAGCCGGATGTGACCGCCTGGGCGGCGGGCCGCGACGACGTGCGCTACGTCGGCCTGTTGGACCCGGCGGAGTGCCAGAAGGCCATCGCGCGATCGGTCGCCGTGGTGGCTCCCTCGACGTGGCTGGAGGCGTTCGGCCTGGTGGTCGTGGAGGCGATGGCGGCGGGGGTCCCGGTCATCGCCGCCGGTCACGGCGCCTTCGTCGAACTCGTCGAGGACGGGGTCACCGGACTGCTGCACCGGCCGGGCGAGTCCGTCTCGCTCGCGTCCTGCATACGCCGGATCGCGGCCGAACCGGACCGTAACCGGGAGATGGGCCAGGCGGCCCGTATCCGTTACGAACAGGGTTTCAGCCCGGCGGTGGGGCTCGACCGCCTGGTTGACGAGTACCGCACCGCGATCGCGGGTCGGTCAGCACTGGCTCGCGGAGGGGACACCCGCGCGAGCAGGGGGGATGGGGACAGCAGATGACACGATGCCGACTCTGCGGCTCGGAAGCGATGGCGAGCGTCGTCGATCTCGGGGCGACGCCACCATGTGAGAGCTTTCTCGCCGCGGACCGACTGGACCAGCCGGAGCCCGCGTACCCGCTGCACCTGCGGGTCTGCACCAACTGCTGGCTGGCGCAGATCCCGCCACTGATCACGCCGGAGGAGACGTTCAGCGAGTACGCGTACTTCTCCTCCTACTCGACCTCCTGGGTGGAACACGCGCGCACGTTCGTCGCCGACGCCGTACAGCGGGTGGGTCTCGGCCCCGACGCCTTCGTGGTGGAGGTCGCGAGCAACGACGGGTACCTGCTGAGGCACGTGGTGGACCGGGGGATCCGCTGCCTCGGCATCGAGCCGTCGGTCAACGTCGGTGCCACGGCGCGGGAGGCGGGTGTGCCCACGCTCACGGAGTTCCTGAGCCCGGAGACCGGCTCGGCCGTCCGTGCAGAGCACGGCCCTGCGGACCTGGTCGTGGCCAACAACGTGTACGCGCACATCCCCGACGTGGTCGGGTTCACGCAGGGGCTGCGCGCCCTGGTCGCCGACGACGGCTGGGTCTCCATCGAGGTGCAGCACCTGCTGACCCTGATCGAGGAGAACCAGTACGACACGATCTACCACGAGCACTTCCAGTACTACACGGTCGCGTCCGCGATCCGGGCGCTGGCGAGCGGCGGACTCACGCTCGTGGACGTCGAGTTGCTGCCCACACACGGCGGCTCCATCCGGCTGTGGTCCCGGCCGGCCGAGGTGGCCGGCCAGCCGAGCGGGAGGGTGGCCGACGTGCTGGCCCGGGAGAAGGCCGCCGGGCTGCAGGAGCTGTCCGGGTACACCGAGTTCTCCGCCCGGGTGGCCAAGGTGCGCCGGGACCTCCTCAAGTTCCTCATCGAGGCGGCCGAGCGCGGCGAGACGGTCGTCGGCTACGGCGCCCCGGGCAAGGGCAACACCTTGCTCAACCACTGCGGCATCCGGCCCGACCTGCTCCCGTACACGGTCGATCGCAACCCCTACAAGCACGGCAGGTTCACCCCGGGCACCCGCATCCCGATCCTGCCGCCCGAGCAGATAGCCACCGACAGACCGCACTACGTCCTCGTCCTCCCGTGGAACCTGCGGGCCGAGCTGGTCGAGCAGCTGTCCTTCGTGCACGACTGGGGCGGCCGGCTGGTCTTTCCCATCCCGGAACTGAGCATCGTCGAGGTCGCGTCTCGAGAGGTCACAGCATGAAGGTCGTTCTGTTCTGCGGCGGTTACGGGATGCGGATGCGCAACGGCGCCGCCGACGACGTGCCCAAGCCGATGGCGATGGTCGGCCCGAGGCCGCTGATCTGGCACGTCATGCGCTACTACGCGCACTTCGGGCACACCGAGTTCATCCTGTGCCTTGGATACGGCGCCCACCACATCAAGGACTTCTTCCTCAACTACGAGGAGACGACGTCCAACGACTTCGTGCTGCGAGGCGGGCGGACCGAGCTGCTGTCCACCGACATCTCGGACTGGACGATCACGTTCGCGCAGACCGGCATCGAGTCACCGATCGGGGAGCGGCTGCGCCGGGTCCGGCACCACCTGGACGGCGACGAGATGTTCCTCGCCAACTACGCCGACGTGCTCACCGACGCCCCGCTGCCGGAGATGATCGAGAAGTTCGCGCAGCGCGACGCCGGTGCGTCGATGATGGTGGTGCCCCCGCAGTCGTCGTTCCACTGCGTGGAGTTGGGCGAGGACGGCCTGGTGGGCGGCATCACCGCGGTGAGCGAACTGCCGCTGTGGGAGAACGGCGGCTACTTCGTGCTCCGCCAGGAGGTCTTCGACCACATCCCGGAGAACGGGGACCTGGTCGCCGACGGATGCGCCCAACTGGCCAAGCGCGGCCGGCTGGTGGCGCACCAGCACCGCGGCTTCTGGAAGCCGACCGACACCGTCAAGGAGCGGGCCGCGCTCGACGCCGCCTACGCCCGGGGCGACCGCCCGTGGGCCGTGTGGGAACGCGACGGCGCGGGAGCGGGCGCCGGGGTGACCGCGTGATCCGGCTCGGCGCCGGGCGCCTGGAGCGGATCGTCGCGGTGGGCGCGCACTGCGACGACATCGCCATCGGCGCCGGCGGCACGCTGCTGACGCTGTGCCTCGCGCGGCCGGGCATCCGTGTCGACGCGCTCGTGCTCTCCGGCGGCGGCAGCGAGCGGGAGCAGGAGGAGCAGGCCGCGCTCGCCGCGTTCTGCCCGGGCGCCGACCTGCGGCTGACCGTGCACAAGCTGCCGGACGGCCGGCTGCCCGCGCACTGGGAGGAGGCCAAGGCCGCGGTCGAGGAACTGCGCGAACAGACGGAGCCGGATCTCGTGCTGGCCCCGCGCACCGATGACGCGCACCAGGACCACCGCGGCCTGGCCAAGCTGATACCCACCGCCTTCCGCGACCACCTCGTGCTCGGCTACGAGATCGTCAAGTGGGACGGCGATCTCGGCCGCCCGGCGGCGTACCAGCCACTCTCCCCGGAGATCACCGAACAGAAGGTGCGGCTGCTGCAGGAGCACTACCCCTCGCAGCGGCACCGGCCCTGGTACGACCGGGAGGCCTTCCTCGGCCTTGCGCGGATCCGCGGCATCGAATGCCACGAGCGCTACGCCGAGGCGTTCGCCGCCACCAAACTCACGCTCAACCTGGGGGGTTGAACCATGCGCGTACTACTGACCGGACACCAGGGCTACCTGGGCACCGTGATGGCACCGGTCCTTGCGGCCGCCGGGCACGAGGTCGTCGGCCTCGACTCCGGCCTGTTCGCCGACTGCGTCCTTGGCCCGACACCTGCGGACCCGCCGGGGCATCGGGTGGACCTGCGCGATGTCACGGCCGAACACGTGGCCGGGGTGGACGCCGTGATCCACCTGGCCGCCCTGTCCAACGACCCGCTGGGATCGCTGGCGCCGGAGCTCACCTACGACATCAACCACCACGCGTCCGTACGGCTGGCCCGGCTGGCCCGCGACGCCGGAGTGCGGCGCTTCCTGTACGCGTCGACCTGCTCGGTCTACGGCGCCGCCGGCGGCGACGACCTGGTGGGCGAGGACGCCCCGCTGCGCCCGGTGACGCCGTACGCGGAGTCCAAGGTGCGGGTGGAGGACGACCTGCACGCGCTGGCCGACGGCGACTTCACCCCGGTGTTCATGCGCAACGCCACCGCCTTCGGCTACTCGCCCCGGCTGCGCGCCGACATCGTGCTGAACAACCTGGTGGGCCACGCGCTCCTGTCCGGCGAGGTCCTTGTTCTCTCCGACGGCACCCCCTGGCGCCCGCTGGTGCACGCCGCCGACATCGCGCGAGCCTTCACGGCCGCGCTGACAGCGCCGCGCGAAGCGGTGCACGACCGGGCGTTCAACATCGGCAGCGAGACCAACAACGTCACGGTCGCCGAGATCGCCGGGCAGGTCGCCGAGGCGGTGTCCGGCGCGAAGGTGGTGATCACCGGGGAGACCGGTGCCGATCCGCGGTCGTACCGGGTGGACTTCTCCCGGTTCCGCGCGGCGATCCCCGGCTTCGACTGCGAGTGGTCCGTGAAGCGGGGCGCGCTCGAACTCGCCGACGCCTACCGCGAACACGGACTGACCCGGGAGGACTTCGAGCGACGCTTCACCCGCCTCGCCGTGCTGCGCGCGGCGTCCGACGCCGGCACCGTCGACGACACCCTGCGGTGGCGCCGATGACCACGGCCGGCGAACAGCCGGTGGCGGCTGCCGGCGACCAGATGTACGCACTGGTGGAGCGGCTGTACCCGCTGTGCCGGAGCATCACCGGCGACGGTGTGCGCGCCACCCTCGACATCGTCGGCGAGTACATCCCGCTCCAGGTGCACGAGGTGCCGACCGGGACCCAGGTACTCGACTGGACGGTGCCGCAGGAGTGGAACATCCGGGACGCGTACATCGCCGACCCCGCCGGCAACCGGGTCGTCGACTTCGCCGCGTCCAGCCTGCACGTGCTCGGCTACAGCGTGCCGGTGTCGCGGACCATGCCGCTGTCCGAGCTGCGCCCGCACCTGCACACCCTGCCGGACCACCCGTCCTGGGTGCCGTACCGCACCAGCTACTACAAGCCGGAATGGGGGTTCTGCCTGGCCCAGGAGACCCTGGACGCGATGCCGGACGGCGAGTACGAGGTGCGCATCGACTCCACGCTCGCCGACGGCCACCTCACCTACGCCGAGCACGTGGTCCCCGGGCAGGTCGCCGACGAGGTGATCGTCTCCTGCCACGTCTGCCACCCGTCGCTGGCCAACGACAACATGGCCGGCGTCGCGGTGGCGACGTTCCTGGCCCGGGAGCTGGCGGCGGAAAGGCCGTACTACACGTACCGGTTCATCTTCGCCCCCGGCACCATCGGGGCGATCACCTGGCTGGCCCGCAACGCGGAACGGGTGAATGGCGTATCCCCTGCTCTGGGGGCCCCTCCCGGCCGAAGGCTGGGGGAGGAGCCGAGAGCTGGGGGAAGGGTCAAGCACGGCGTCGTGCTGGCCTGCGCCGGGGACCCGGGCCAGTTGACGTACAAGCAGAGCAGGCGCGGCGACGCGGAGATCGACCGGGTGATGCGGCACGTGCTGACCGCCTCCGAACGGCCGCACCGCGTCACCGAGTTCACCCCGTACGGCTACGACGAGCGGCAGTTCTGCTCGCCCGGGTTCGATCTCGGGGTGGGCTCGCTCACCCGGACCCCGTACGCGGGCTATCCCGAGTACCACACCTCGGCGGACAACCTGGACTTCGTCTCGCCTGAGGCCATGGCGGACACCCTGGCCGTCTGCCGCGAGGCGTTCGCCGTCCTCGACCGCAACCGGCGGTACCTCAACCTCAGCCCCTACGGCGAACCGCAGCTGGGCCGGCGCGGGTTGTACGACGCGCTCGGCGGCCGCAGCGACACCAAGCAGGCCCAGATGGCCATGCTCTGGGTGCTCAACCTGTCCGACGGCGAGCACAGTCTGCTGGACGTCGCCGAGCGGTCCGGGCTGCCGTTCGACACCGTCGCCGGCGCGGCCGACGCCCTGCACGGCGCCGGGCTGATCAAGGCGTGACGCCGATGACCGTCGAGGGGGAGAAGACGACCAGACCGGCCGGGTCCGCCAAGCGGGCCCTGGTCGGCCGACTGTCGTGGGGGCTGGCCGACCAGGCGGCCTCCAGCATGTCCAACTTCGCGGTGGGCATCTACGTGGCCCGCTCGCTGGGGGTGACCGCCTTCGGCGTGTTCAGCCTGGCCTGGGTGACCTACGGCGTGGTGCTCAACGTCTCCCGCGGTCTGTCCACCGACCCGCTCGTGGTCCGCTTCAGCGGTGTGCCGGACGCGTCCTGGCGCGGGGCGGTGGCCCGGTCGACGGGTACCGCACTCGGCGTCGGCAGCGCCATAGGTGCGGTGTGTCTGGTGGTCGGGCTCGGTCTCGGCGGCCGGTTGGGGCCCGCGTTCGCCTGCCTCGGCGTCATGATGCCGGGCCTGCTGCTGCAGGACGCCTGGCGGTTCGGGTTCTTCGCCGCCGGCAACGGGCGCAAGGCGTTCGTCAACGACGTCGTGTGGGGCATCGCGCTCGTCCCTGCCATGGTCGTCGCGGCCCATGTGGGCAGCGTGGCCGCTTTCGTGCTCGCCTGGGGCGCGTCCGCCGCCGTGGCCGCCGCGTACGGCTGCCTCCAGTCCGGCATCCGGCCCCGGATGGCCGAGGCACGTGGGTGGCTTCGCGAACAGCGCGATCTCGGCTACCGGTACCTGGTCGAGAACGTCAGCCTCAGCGGTGCGAGCCAGCTGCGGGCGTACGGGCTGGGCGCGATCGTCGGGGTCGGCGCGGTGGGTGCGGTGCGGGGCGCCGAACTCCTGATGGGCCCCTTCCTCGCCGTACTGATGGGCCTGTCGCTGGTCACCGTCCCGGAGGCGGCACGCGTGCTGCGGCAGGCCCCGCACCGCCTCGGCCCGTTCTGCCTCCGGCTGGGCGGCGGGCAGGCTGTCGCCGCGCTCCTGTGGGGCGGGGCCCTGCTGCTGGTGCCGGACCGGCTCGGCGAGCTCGTGCTCGGCGACGTCTGGCACTCCGCCTCGCAGCTCATCGTGGCGATCACCTTCAGTGTCGCGGGCGCGGGCCTCGGCACCGGCGCGGCGGCCGGGCTGCGCGCGCTCGGCGCGGCCCGGCGCAGCCTGCGCTGCCAGCTGTTCGCCTCCGCCTGTTACGTCGGCGGCGGGCTCGGCGGAGCGGCGCTCGCCGGCACGGTCGGCTCGGCCTGGGGCGTCGCCGCCGCGACCGTCAGCGGCTCGGCCGTGTGGTGGCTGCAGCTGCGGTCCGCCCTGCGCGAACGCCACCACGACTCCGTTCCCGAAGTGAGGACCTCATGACCGACCGACCCAGGCTGAGCATCGGCCTGCCCGTCTACAACGGCGAGGAGTACCTGGCCGAGTCGCTCGACGCCCTGCTCGGCCAGACCTACGAGGACTTCGAGCTGGTCGTCTCCGACAACGCCTCGACCGACGGGACCGAGGACATCTGCCGCAAGTACGCCGCGCAGGACTCCCGCATCCGGTACCTCCGGCTGCCCCGGAACGTCGGCGCCACACCGAACCACAACTACGTGTTCACCCAGTGCCGCGGCGAACTGTTCAAGTGGGCCTCGCACGACGACCTGTACGCTCGGGACCTGCTGCGGCGCTGCGTCGAGGCGCTGGACGAGCGGCCGGACGTGATCCTCGCTCACGCCGACCAGGCGGTCATCGACGGCGACGGCCAGGTGAAGGTCCCGTACGAGTACACGCTCGCCACCGACTCACCGCACGCCCCGGAGCGCTTCCGCAGCATGCTGTTCGAGCCCGGCGGTGACGACTTCTACGGGGTGATCCGGGCCGACGCACTGCGCCGGGTGAAGCCGATGGACAGCTACCACCACGCGGACCGCACGTTCGTCGCCGAGATCGCCCTGCAGGGGCGCTTCCACCAGGTGCCGGAACTGCTGTACTTCCGCCGCGACCACCCCACTCGCGCGGAGCGGGCGAACCCGAGCAAGCGCGCCCGGTGCGTCAACCTGGACCCGCGCCGGGCGGGCCTGCTGCACCCGACGCCCCGGCTGCTCGCCGAGTACGTCTGGGGATTCGCCTCGGCGATCCGGCGTGCCCCGTTGTCCGCGGCCGACCGGCGCGCGTGCTACCGCCACCTGGCCGCGTGGATGACCAGCCGGGTCCGGCCGGGCGCCGGTGAGCGGGTCGAGGACCGCGCCCCGGTCGACCCGGCCAAGCTCACCGTCTCCGTCGACGCCCTCGTCGCCGGCCGTGAAGGGCGGCGGGCATGAAGACCGCGACACGTGTGGGGGTGTTCGGCCTGCTCGGATCCGGCAACCTCGGCAACGACGGGTCGCTGGAGGCCGTGCTCGGGTACCTGCGCGCCGAGCACCCGGAGGCGGTCGTGGACGCGCTGTGCGGCGGACCCGAGGCCGTGACGACCCGGTTCGGGATCCCCGCCACGCGCCTGCACTGGAACCGCGCGGAGTACCGGACCGCGTCACGTGCGGGCGCGATCGCGGCGAAGGGTCTGGGCAAACTCGTCGACGTCTTCCGCACCGCCGCCTGGGTGCGCCGGCACGACGTGGTGATCGTGCCGGGCATGGGCGTCCTGGAGGCCACGCTGCCGCTGCGGCCGTGGGGCTTCCCGTACTCGCTGTTCCTGCTCTGCGCGAGCGGCCGACTGCTCGGCACCCGGGTCGCGCTGGTCGGCGTCGGCGCCGCCGAGATCGGCAACCGGCCCACCCGGGCCCTGGTGCGCTGGTCGGCGCGGCTGGCCGCGTACCGGTCGTACCGCGACGCCCAGTCCCGTGACGCGATGCGGGCGATGGGCGTGGACACCGCGCGCGACGAGGTCTACCCGGACCTCGCGTTCTCCCTGCCGACGCCGGAGCCGAGCGCGCCCTCGGGCTCGCCGGGCCCGGTCTGCGTCGGCGTCATGGACTTCCACGGCGGCAACGACGACCGTGCCCGGGCCGAGGAGATCCACCGGCGCTACCTCGACGGGACGATCCGGTTCGTCCGCGCGCTGGTCGAGGAGGGCAGGCCGGTCCGGCTGCTCACCGGCGACCAGTGCGATGCCGCGGTGGTCGACGCGATCCTCGACGCGGTGGACTCGCCGCTGGTCACCGCCGCCGAGCCGGCCTCCCTGGCCGACCTGATGAAGGAGATGACGGTTGCCGACACCGTGGTGGCGGTCCGGTACCACAACCTGATCTGCGCGCTGAAGACCGGCACGCCGGTGCTCGCACTCAGCTATGCGGCGAAGAGCGACGCGCTCATGGACCGGATGGGCCTTGGCGCGTACTGCCACCCGGCGCGCGAGGTCGACGCCGACCGGCTGCTCGAGCAGTTCCGGGCGCTGGAGAAGCGATCGGCCGAGCTGCGGCGGACGCTCGCCGAGCGGAACCTGGCCGCCGCCCGGCAACTCCAGGACCAGTTCACCGCGTTGACCGCCGCCCTGTTTCCGGCGCCCGGCCACGCTCACCCCCACACCCTGCGGAAGGCTTCATGAAAGCGACCGAAGTGCCGGAGATCGCCGGCGCGTACCTGTTCGAGCCGACCCCGTACGCCGACGAGCGCGGCTTCTTCTGCCGCACCTTCGACGCCGACGTGGTCCGCTCGGTGGGCCTCGACCCGCACGCCTTCGTCCAGGACAGCGTCTCCCGCTCGGTCCGGGGCGTGCTGCGCGGCCTGCACCTGCGCTCCGGCGCCGGCGAGGCCAAGCTGGTGCGGTGCTCGTACGGGAAGATCTTCGACGTCGTCGTGGACCTGCGCCCGGAGTCGGCGACGTACCTGGGCCGGGCCTTCTTCGAGCTGTCCGGCGAGACGCAGACGACCGTGTACATCCCGGCGGGGTGCGCGCACGGCTTCCAGGCGCTGACCGAAACCGCCGACACCTCGTACCGTATCGACCGCCCGCACGATCCGGCCGAGGACGTGACGATCGCCTTCGACGACCCGGAGCTCGCCATCCCCTGGCCACTGCCGGTCACATCGATGTCCCAGCGGGACCGGGAGGCGCCGAGCCTCGCCGAGGTCCTGAAGCACAAGGAAGGGTGAAGTCGGCTTGGACACCGAACAGTTCCGACTGCCCCGGTCGCGGGCGGCGAACGAGCGGCTGCACGCCCTCATCCCCGGAGGCGCGCACACCTACGCCAAAGGCGACGACCAGTACCCCGAGAACCTGGCCCCGGTCATCAGCCACGGACACGGTGCCCACGTGTGGGACATCGACGGCAACCGCTACGTCGAGTACGGCTCCGGCCTGCGGTCGGTCAGCCTCGGCCACGCCCACCCGCGCGTGCTCGAGGCGGTACGGAGGGAACTCGACCGCGGCAGCAACTTCGTCCGGCCGTCCATCGTGGAGGTGGAGGCCGCGGAACGCTTCCTGGCCACGGTGCCGACCGCGGAGATGGTGAAGTTCGCGAAGAACGGCTCCGATGCCACCACCGCCGCGGTGCGTCTCGCCCGCGCCGTCACCGGGCGTCCGCGGGTGGCCATCTGCGCCGACCATCCGTTCTTCTCCGTCGACGACTGGTTCATCGGCACCACGCCGATGTCCGCCGGCATTCCGGCGGCGACCACCGAACTGACCGTGGCGTTCCCGTACGGGGACCTTGCCGCCACGGAGGAGTTGCTCACCCGGTACGAGGGCGAGGTCGCCTGCCTGATCCTCGAACCCGCCTCCCACTCCGAGCCTTCCCCAAGCTCTCAACTTCGCTCGAGCAGGGGAGACCCCACTCCCGGATACCTCGCCGGCCTGCGCGAGCTGGCCGACCGGCACGGCTGCGTGCTGATCTTCGACGAGATGATCACCGGCTTCCGCTGGTCCGAGGCGGGCGCTCAGGGTCTGTACGGCGTCGTCCCCGACCTCTCCACGTTCGGCAAGGCGCTCGGCAACGGGTTCGCCGTCTCCGCGCTGGCCGGGCGCCGCGATCTGATGGAGCGGGGCGGGCTGCGTCACTCCGGCGACCGGGTGTTCCTGCTGTCCACCACGCACGGTGCGGAAACGCACTCCCTGGCAGCCGCGATGGCGGTGCAGGCCACCTACGTCGAGGAGGGCATCACGGCGCGGCTGCACGCCCTGGGCGAGCGGTTGGCCGCCGGTGTCCGCGACGCCGCGGCCGGCATGGGCGTCGGCGAGCACATCGTCGTCCGGGGCCGGGCCAGCAACCTGGTCTTCGCCACCCTCGACGAGAACCGGCAGCCGTCGCAGCAGTACCGCACCCTGTTCCTGCGCCGGCTCCTCGCGGGCGGGGTGCTGGCCCCGTCGTTCGTGGTGAGCAGCGCGCTCAGCGAGGCCGACATCGATCACACCGTCGACGTGGTGGCCCAGGCATGTGCGGTGTACCGGAAGGCACTGGACGCCGGTGACCCCACCCCCTGGCTGGCCGGGCGACCGGTGAAGCCGGTGTTCCGCCGCCTGGCGTGACGTCAGCGACGCTCCAGCCGACCGGCGTCGGCCGTGCGAACGGCCCGCCGGTCGGCCGCACGGTCGACCAGCCATGCGGTCGCCGGTACCACCGCCAGTGCGGTGCACCAGCCGCCGAGGACGTCGGTCGGATAGTGCGCGCCCAGCGCGACCTGCGCCCACCCCATCGCGGCGCCGGCGACCAGCGCCGCAGCGAGCACGAGTGACATGCCGGCCGCCTTGCCGAGGCCGAGCCGGCCGGTCGTGGGCAGCGCCGCCGTGAGCGCGAGCGCGGTGAAGAAGGCGGTGTGCCCGCTCGGGTAGGACAGATTGTCGGCGCCGTGGATGGTCCGTCCCACCACGTGCTTGAGCAGTGTCGCCGTCCCCACGCTCATGCCGACGCCGACAACGGCGAGCACCGCGGCACGAGGACGCCGAAGCAGCAGGCACCCCGCCACAGCGGCCACGATCACCATCGCCGATCCGGCAGGCTCCCCCAAGAAGTCCAGGGTCAGAGCGACATACCGCCACGGGGGCCGCACACTGTCCGCGGTCGGCCGGACGATCCACCGGTCCACCCTGCCGGGCTCGCTGTGGCCGGCGTACAGGACGCCGAGCACGCAGACCACCAGCGCGGCGAGGACCGCGATCGGCCCGAGCCACGTGCGCAGCGACCGGGGCAGCACCGCCGGCGCCGACCGGCCGGTCACACGCCCACCGCGTCCGGTCGACCTGCGGCGGTTTGCTCCGGGCCCTCTTGAAGACCGCCCGGCCCGCTTTCGGTGACCTTCCTCGCACCGAGGGCCAACCGGCCGCCCACCTGGTGGCCCGCGCCGCGTCCCCCTCCGTGGCGGCGGTCGAGCCGAACACCCCGCTCATGACCGAGACGGGGGAAACCCCGCACACCGTCGCAGACCATCCGGCAGATGCGATACACCTCCCCCTTCGATCGGCGCCGTTGACGCCATGTCACCCGCCGCTGCCGCGATGCCGCGCCCGGAATCAGTCGCTGCCTGCCACCCTGCCCAACACTGCGGTCACGGCAAACCGCCGTCGGACGGTCCGCGTGTCAACACTCTGGCACAGCGTCCGCCGTCCTGGCTTCGAGACGCCTCAACGCGGGGCTGCAGACGCCACCGGCCCGCCGGACCATCCGCTCCCCCACACGTCGGCGCACTGCAAGGCCCTGCGGGCCCGTCCCCGACTCCAGCTCCGGGTGGAGTTGCCGAGGGCCGTCCACAGCTGCACCTTCGAGCCGTTGGCCTCCGCGGCGTCCCGGTCGTTCAGGGCGAGGTCGGGGACGTTCCCGTGAGGTTCGCGTCCTGCAGATCGTCATCCGGCCTTGGCCGCGCGGCCGGCCGCGTCAGGTGCCGAGTGCGGCGCGGAGGGTGCCGGCCATCAGATCGATGGCCTGCTTCCCGGCCGCCACCGGGCCGGTGTGGGTGAAGTAGTGGTCGACGCCCTCGAAGACACGGTGGGTGACCGGTACGCCGGCGGCCTCCAGGGCCTTGGCGTAGGCGTCGCCCTCGTCGCCGCAGGCGGTCGTTCTCCGCGGTGATGACCAGATGATCTGGAGCCGAGGGGCGAAGGTGCCGCGATCCCGGGCCGTACGGCAGACCGCGACGGTCAGGGTGGCCCCGGCGCTGTGTCCGCCCACGGCGAGTCGCGAGCCGTCCCAGTGGTGGGCGGGGCCGTTCGCAGCGACCCATGCGGTGACGTCGTACGCCTGGGTGACGGGTACGGGGAACTGCCGCTGCGGGGCGACGGGCTCGCCCCTCGTCGCGCAACGGGCAGGCAGTCCGCCGCAGCCCGCCGCATGCGGATGGCACGCGGGAGCTGCGGCGGCCTGCCTGTCGCGTCCGGGCCGTGCGGAGCCCCAAGTCCCGAACCGCAGACGCCCGGTCCGGGCCGTGGCGGACGAGCCGGTCAGCAGCCGCCGCAGTTGTAGTAGAGGACGTCCCAGTGGCTGCCCTCGTCGGTGTAGACGTTCCCGGAACCGGACGTCCACATCGGGTAACCGTCGCCGCGCAGGCCGGAGTAGCTGAAGTAGGTCTTGATGTAGTTGCCGATGCAGGTGTACTTGCTGTAGTCGAGCTTGTAGCCGTTCCAGTGCGAGTACGTGCCGCTGGCGTGGCCGGTCTCGGTGCCGCCGGTGATGTTGAGCGCGCAGCCGCTGGCCTTCTTCAGGGTGACGGCGCCCTGAGCGGTGGCGAGGTTGAGCTGCTCGAACGACGTGCAGGTGGAGTTGTTGCGGTTCGTGCAGTTGCCGGAGGAGGACCAGGTGATACCGGCGCTGCGGAACATGCTCTCCGCCTGGGCCTGGGTCAGCTTGGTGACGGCGTACGCGTTGTCCGACGAGGCCAGGCCCACTCCGGGCGCGAAGAGCACCGTGAGGACGAGGGCCAGGATGCCGGCCACGACCCGGGCGCGCGGTCGCGGCCGAAGGCGGAACTGGGCGGCGGGACTGCTCATTCGGATTCCTCCTGCTGATGCCGACGAGGGTGTGCAGGTGGCGCAGAAGGGAGTGTGGCGGAGGCTACACGCGTCCACCAGTAGGCGTACGTGTACGCGTCAACAGGTGGGAGGTGTCCGGGGCCCCGGACCGCTGTCGCCGCCTCCCGTCGGGCGCGGTCCGTCATGGGCAGGACCGGGGTCCCCACGCCGGCCGAGGGATCAGGGCCGGTGCCGACGGCCCGGCCACGAGCCGCTTGGGAAGAGCCGAGCGGCCCGGTCTGCACGGACGGTCGAGGCCGTCCACTGCCGGGCCCCACGGGGGGGCTGACCGGGGACCTTCACCAAGGGCGGTCATTGTGACGGCCGAACCGAAGGTGCACCGAGCCGGCGGAGGGCACAGAGTGTCGGACAAGGGGTGGCTCGTCGCCGGCCGGTACCGGCTCACCGAGCGGATCGGGCGTGGCGGCATGGGCACCGTGTGGCGCGCCGAGGACGAGGTCCTGGGCCGCCAGGTCGCGCTCAAGCAGCTGCACGAGCCGCCCCACCTGTCGCCCGACGAGGTCGCGACCCTGTACGAGCGCACCCGCCGCGAGGCCCGCAGCGCGGCCCGGGTCGTTCATCCCAACGTGGTCGTCGTCCATGACGTCGCGGAGGAGGACGGGCGGCCCTGCATCGTCATGGAGTACGTTCCCGCGCTCACGCTCGGTGAGCTGCTCAGGGACGGCCGTACGGTCCCGGCCGAGGCGGCCGCCCGCATCGGCCTCGGCATGATCGCCGCCCTCAGGGCCGCGCACGCGGCCGGTGTGCTGCACCGTGACGTCAAGCCGGGCAATGTCCTGCTCGGTACCGAGGGTCGGGTGGTCCTCACCGACTTCGGGATCGCGACGACGGTCGGCACGTCGACGCTGACGAGGACCGGCGAGATGGTCGGGTCCATCGACTTCATGGCCCCGGAGCGGATCCGCGGGAAGAAGCCGGGCCCGGCGTCCGACCTGTGGTCGCTGGGCGCGACGCTGTACCAGGCGGTGGAGGGACGGCCGCCGTTCCGCCGGGACACCGCGGTGGAGACGGCGTACGCCATCGCCGCGGACCCCTTGGCGCCCATGAAGCACGCCGGGGCCCTGGAACCGCTGATCCAGGCCCTGCTGTACAAGGAGCCCGGCGAACGGCCGTCGGCGGAACAGACGGAGAGAGCGCTGCGCACCGCCTTGTCCGGGGCGCCGACCGAGGTGCTCGCGGCGGCGCCCAAGCAGAGGCACACGGGGAGCACGGCTGCCGTCGCCGCCTCATCCGGCGGCCACGAGCACGACGCGGACCCGGAGGCGGGGATGGCCTCCACCGGGGCGGCGGCGTCCACCCGGGCCGGCAGCCGTGAGCGGTCCGGGGGCCGGAGAGGCAAAGTTCTCGTGTCCGTGGCGGTGGCCGTCGCGGCGGTGGGTGCGGCCACGCTCTACGCGACCTCGCAGCAGTCGCAGCACGCTGCGCACGCGCCCGACGCCCGGAAGACCCGCCGCGCCACCACGGCAACCGATGCCCCGTCGCCCGTGCCTGCCGGCTACCACCAGGTCAGGGACGAACGGCTCGGCGTCTCCCTCCCCATTCCGGACGGCTGGAGGGCCGGTCCGCGCACCGGTGACGAGGTCACCTACACCGACCCGACGGGTCTGGCCGGCATCACGATCGGCACGGTGGACCCCGCGGGGGCCAACCCCGAAGCGCACTTCCTGGACATCGAGACGAACACGAAGGCCAACTGCCCGACGTACCGGAGGCTGCGTATGCAGCAGACGACGTTTTGCGGGGAACCTGCGGCCGTGTGGGAGTTCACCTTCAAAGGCCGCGTCCGCGCTTTCCGCGCCGTCGATCTGGGTTACGGCCGGGAGTACGACATCTACCTCTCGGCTCCGGACGCGAAGTGGGACGCCTATCGGCCCGTCTTCGACCACGCTCGAGACGGATTCACCGCGACCGGTTCCTGAATCCGCGGCCGGCCGGTGAGTGCGGGACGGCTCAGGGCGTCGCCGTGACCGATGCGGAAGGCGCGAACAACGCCAGCTGATCCATGATCCACGGATCGAGCACGGCCAGCTGGTCGGCGATCCACGGATCAAGGGGACGACCCTCCGTCCGGCGCTCGCCGAC
This sequence comes from Streptomyces sp. Y2F8-2, assembly GCF_014905555.1. Classification (GTDB taxonomy): domain Bacteria; phylum Actinomycetota; class Actinomycetes; order Streptomycetales; family Streptomycetaceae; genus Streptomyces; species Streptomyces cynarae. Next base: position 231,983 of record NZ_BNGS01000005.1, read on the forward strand.
ATGCCGGTGGCCTTCGCTGCGGTCCCCGGATCCGCCGTGGACGGCGACGGCCTGCGGATCCGCCTTCACATCCTGGACGGCAACCGTGCTGACGGTGGAGTGGCCGTCCGCCTGCGGGGTGGCCGCGGCAGCCGGTCCGCCGACGGCGAGGAGAGCGCTTCCGACGAATATCGCGGAAACACCTCCGGTCCCGATACGCCGCATGAGCTTTCCCATGGTCTTCTCTCCTTGCACAGTCCGCTGGTCTGCGACTGCGAACGATGAAATGCCGGGTTTCGGCGTCACCCAAGCTACGCACCCTGACGTAGTTGAACAATAAACGAGTCGGTGAAACGCGTCACCGGAATCACGGGGAATAGAAAGCGGGCCGGCCTTGCGGTCGCCGGCTTCGCGGCGCGAAAAGTGCCGGTCGGTACCGCACAGGCGGGTGAATCCGCGGGCTCGGGATACCCGACGGCTATGGCTCGGCTGCCGAGGTTGCGACACAGGGATCATGTCGATCGCGGCGAAGAGCGGTTCGGGCCGGGGCCCGAGGTGGAGCGGCGGGCGCCGGACACGCCGACGAAGCTGCCCAGGCGGTGGTGGGGCGCGGTGCTGAAGGGCTCGCTGCGGGAGTTCAAGAAGGACGAGCTGACCGACCGGGCGGCGGCCTTGACCTGTTACGGGGTGCTCTCTGCGGCTCATCACCGTCATCGCCACCTTCGGCGGCCTGCTCTTCGGTTACGACACCGGTGTCATCAACGGCGCCCTGCCCTACATGAGCGAGGACCTCGGTCTGACCCCGTTCACCGAGGGCATGGTCACCAGCTCGCTCCTGCTCGGTGCCGCACTCGGCGCGGTCGCCGGCGGCCGCCTGTCTGACGCCCGCGGCAGGCGCCGTACGATCCTCGCCCTCGCGGTGCTGTTCTTCGTCGGTGCGCTCGGGGCCACCCTCGCCCCGACCACGGCGGTCATGGTCGTGGCCCGCTTCGTGCTCGGCCTGGCGGTCGGCGGCGCTTCGGTGACCGTGCCGGTCTACCTCGCGGAGATCTCCCCCGCCGAGCGGCGCGGCGCACTGGTCACCCGCAACGAACTGATGATCGTCAGCGGGCAGTTGCTGGCCTTCACCTCGAACGCGATCAGCGCGAACGTCGGGAGCGAGTCCGGCGGCATCTGGCGCCGGATGCTGGTCATCGCCACGATCCCGGCCGTCGTGCTCTGGTTCGGCATGCTGGTCATGCCGGAGAGCCCCCGCTGGCTGGCCTCCAGGACCCGCTTCAACGATGCCCTGGAAGTCCTCAAGCAGGTGCGCTCCCAGCAGCGGGCCGAGGCCGAACTCGCCGAGGTCTCCGCGCTCGCCGTGAAGGAGGAGCAGGAGAAGCTCGGCGGCTGGCAGGACATGAGGTCCACCCCCTGGGTGCGCAAGCTGATGTTCGTCGGCTTCGGCATCGCGATCGTGCAGCAGATCACCGGCGTCAACACGATCATGTACTACGGCACCCAGATCCTCACCGACGCGGGATTCGCCGCCGACAGCGCCCTGACGGCGAACATCGCCAACGGCGTGATCTCGGTCCTCGCCACCTTCGTCGGCATCTGGCTGCTCGGCCGCGTCAACCGCCGCCCGATGCTGATGACCGGTCAGGTCGGCACCGCCGCCGCACTGTTGCTGATCGGTGTCTTCTCCCTGGTGCTGCCCTCCGGCGACGGCCGCGCCTACGCCGTCCTCGCCATGACCGTCACGTTCCTCGCCTTCCAGCAGGGCGCCATCTCGCCGGTGACCTGGCTGATGCTGTCGGAGATCTTCCCGATGCGCATGCGCGGGTTCGGCATGGGCGTGGCAGCGGTGGTGCTGTGGCTGACCAACTTCGTGATCGGTCTGGTCTTCCCGTCACTGGTCTCCGGGATCGGGATCTCCAACACCTTCTTCCTGTTCGTCGCGGCGGGCGTCTTCTCCCTCGCCTTCGTCAAGCTCTGCGTCCCCGAGACCAAGGGCCGCACCCTCGAGACGCTCGAGGCCGAACTGCGCACGCGCTTCTCCTGACCTCCCCCGCCCTCTTGTGAAGGAATCCACCATGACCGTACGTGTAGGCGTCATCGGCGCCGGAATGATCGGCCAGGACCACATACGGCGCCTGACCGAGGTCGTCACCGGGGCCGTCGTGACGGCCGTGACCGACATCGACGCCGCCCGTGCGGCGGAGGTCGCCGCCCGTGTCGGCGCCACCGCCCTGCCCACCGGCACCGATCTGATCGGCTCCCCCGACGTGGACGCCGTCCTCGTCACCTCCTGGGGCCCCACCCACGCAGAGCACGTCCTGAACGCGATCGCGGCCGGAAAGCCGGTGTTCTGCGAGAAGCCGCTCGCCACCACCGCCGAGGACTGCCTGCGCATCGTCGACGTCGAACGCGCCCACGGCCGCCGTCTCGTCCAGGTCGGGTTCATGCGCCGCTTCGACGCCGGCTACCGCCAGATGAAGGAGGTCATCGCCTCCGACTCCCTCGGCGCCCCGCTGATCGTGCACTGCGCCCACCGCCACCCGACCGTGCCTGATTCCTACACCTCGGCCATGGCCGCGCAGGACACGGCCGTGCACGAGATCGACGTGCTGCGCTGGCTGCTGGACGACGAGATCGTCTCCGCGCAGGTGATCACCCCGCGCGCCACGGGCAAGCGGTTCGACCACCTCAAGGACCCGCAGATCATGTACTTCGAGACGGCGAACGGGGTCCGCATCGACCTGGAGGTCTTCGTCAACTGCCAGTACGGCTACGACATCCAGTGCGAGACCGTCGGCGAGGAGGGCCTGGTCCGGCTGCCCGACCCCGCCGCCGTCGGCGTCCGCACCGCCGGGCGGCACGGCACGGCCGTCCTGCAGGACTGGAAGGGCCGCTTCGCCGAGGCGTTCGACACCGAGTTCCGCGAGTGGGTCGACGCCGTCGCGGCCGGCACCGAGCCCACCGGCCCGTCCGCCTGGGACGGCTACGCCGCCACCGTCATCAGCGACGCCGCCGTCCGGTCCCTGGAGGCGGGCGGCCAGATCGTCACCGTCGACATGAAGCCCCGCCCGGCCTTCTACGGAGGCACCGCATGAAAATCGCCCTCGACCCGTACATGTTCCGCGCCCTGCCGATGGACGACATGGTGCGCACGGTCGCCGAACTCGGCTACGAGTACATCGAGTTGTCCCCGCGCGACGACTTCATGCCGTTCTTCCTGCACCCGCGCGCGGACGACGAGCGTGTCGCACGGCTGAAGAACTCCCTGCGTACGCACGGCGTCCAGCTGTCCTCCGTGCTGCCGCTGTACAAGTGGTCCTCCCCCGACGAGACCGAGCGGCAGGCCGCCGTCCGCTACTGGAAGCGGATGATCGAGATCACCGCGGGCCTCGGATGTCCGCTGATGAACTCGGAGTTCAACGGCCGTCCGGAGCGCGCCGCCGAGAGCGAGGCGGCGTTCTGGCGCTCGATGGAGGAACTCCTCCCTGTCTTCGAACGCGAGGGCATCGCCCTCAACCTGGAGGCGCATCCGGACGACTTCTGCGAGGAGAACACCCCTGCGGTCGACCTCGTCCGCGCGATCAACAAGCCCTGGGTGAACTACCTGTACTGCGCCCCGCACTCCTTCCACCTGTCGGGGACCGACCCGAAGGCGGACATCGCGGCGATGCTGCGCCACGCCGGCGACAAGCTCCAGCACGTGCACATCGCCGACTCCTTCAACCACAAGGGGTCGTCGGGCCTGCGTTACATCCTCAACCCGCCCGGCACACCGGCCCGCATCCACCAGCACCTCGACATCGGTCAGGGCGAGGTGGACTGGGGCGCCTTCTTCGGCACCCTGCGCGAGCTGAACTTCGACGGTGTCGCCACGGCCTGCGTCTTCGCCTGGGAGGAACGCGCCCGCGAGTCCTCCGCCTTCATGCTGGACCGCATCCGCAAGGAACTCACCGTGTGAGCCTCGCGACCGGCTGCCGTGCCTTCCCCGGCACGGCCGCCGGGAGCCGAGCCCCGCTGCGGCATGCATACCTGCCGGTGTCCGGCACCGGGACCTCCCCGGTACTCCCCGCGCACATCGTGTCCGGCCACCGGCCGCATGCGCATTGCCGGTTGCCGGTTGCCGGCAACGCTCATCACAAGCTCACCCGCGCCGATCCGGTCGACCCGCCCTCCGCCACATGCTCCGGACGGCGGTCATCGGCGCCCGTCTGCCGGACTGGCCGGCGAAGCCCCTCTGATCCCGTCGTCGGTCAGGGCGATGACGATCTCCGGCGGTGCGGCCAGGGTGTTCCTGACCGTGCAGCGGGACACCGCCGCCCGCAGGGCGTCCCGCCGTCCGGCGGGGAGCGCAGGCGCACGCACCCGCAGGCGCACCGTGCTCACGCGGGGCGCCCGGCCCGACGCCGTACGGAAGTCCGTCTCGATCCGCAGTCCCTCGCGGCTGAGGCCGTGGCGCTCGAGGAACCGGCCGGCGCAGTGCGCGACGCACGCGGTCAGCGACGCCACGAGGAGCTCCACGGGAGTGGGGGCCGTGTCGGTACCGCCGTCCGGCACCGGCTGGTCCACGGCCAGTATGTGACCGCGCAGCCGTACTTCGTAGGCGTCCGCGGCGATCGGCACGGCGTCCGCGTGGCCCGGCGGCCCCGGGACCCGCGGGGCGAACGAGGCGGCCTGGTGGAGCAGCAGCCCGGCGACACGCCGGGCCTCCTCGGGCGTCAGCGAGGCCAGGGTCTCGCCCCGGTCGCGGGGTTCGCAGGTGATGCCGAGGACCACGCGCGCCATGTTCGGAGGCATTCCTTCGGGTGTGAAGCCGGAGACGGTGACCGTACGACCTCGACGGGTGCGCACGCCGTCCGCGAGCCGTTGCCTTGCGTTCACGATGTCACCGTCCAGACTCGGCGCGCGGCGCCGGCGGGCGATCACGCGCCGCGCTCCACCTCGATGTGCGGGGCCTCCGCCTTCCGTGTCTCCTCACGAGTGCGGTCGCTTGTGCCGACACCTCCAGTGCACCGCGCCCGCTGCCCCCGCCGCTGAGGCCGAACAGCCCATGCCGGGGGACCCGAACGTCCCGGCCCCGCCCTTCAGTGCGACTCCGGTACGACGGCCACCGGGCACTCGGCGTGGTGCAGCAGCGTGTGGGCCACCCGGCCCAGGTGGAGTGCCCGGCGGTCGTGGCCGCGCCGGACGCCGATGACCACGAGGTCCGCGGCGGCCGAGCGGTGCAGGAGAACCCTGCGGGCGGTTCCCTCGACCGTGGACCGGTGCACCCGGACGTCCGGATGGTCGGCCACCGCGTCCTGGAGCAGGGCGTCGATCAGGGTGGCCGCCCGCTCCTCGCAGCACCTGGCCGGGTCCCCGGCCAGCAGGGGGTGGTCGACGGGCCGGTGCGCGGGGCGGTGCCAGACACGGACGACGTCGAGGACGCAGTGCCGCGCCTGTGCCTCTCGGAGGGCGAACCGCACCGCGGCGCCGCTCGTGCCGGGCTCGCCGGCGCCGAGCAGGATCCGCTCGTGCGTGCCCTCGAGGCCGGCCCGGTCTCCGCGCACCACGATCACCGGCCCACGGGCACGGCCCGCGACGGTGAGGCTGACCGAGCCGAGGAGCAGCCCCGCCAGCCGGCCACGGCCACGGCTGCCCGTCACCACGGCCGAAGCGTGGTGCACCACGCGCAGCAGCGCCTCCACCGGGTCCTCGGGCAGGACGTCGGCGGTGACCTCCACCTCCGGATTGCGGCGCCGGGCGCGTTCCATGGCGGTGGCGACGACATCCGGGGGGACGTCGTCCTCGTCACGCTCACCCTCCGAGGCGTACAGCAGCCGCAGGGGCAGCCCGTGCCGGGCCGCCTCGTCGGTCGCCCAGTCCACCGCCACGAGGCTGCAGTCCGATCCGTCGACGCCCACGACCAGGGGCGGCTGCATGCTTCCCACCGCCTTTCGTCCGGCTCCGGAACCGCTCCGCAACCGGCTCAGGAACGGCTCTCCTTCACCGTCACACCGGTCGCGGAGCAGTGAGAGGGGCACTTCGGCCCCTCGTGGGAGACCTTCGGCCCCCTACCGTGCCGGGGCGGCCTTGCGGAGGGTCGCGATGCAGGTGCCGATCGCCGTCCGAAGCTCCTCCAGGCGCTGGAGCATGTCGTCCTCGTACAGGTCGTCCAGGTCGTCGGCGTCGTCCAGGGTGAGCTCCTCGAAGACCTTCGTCGCTCGCTGGAGGCTGCTGTAGAACTTCGTCCTCCGCTCCTGGCGGCGCAGTTCGGGATCGGACTCGACGGTGCGTGCGACGAGTTCCTTGACCGTGTCGTACGCCTCCGCCGCCCACTGTCCGGCCTCTTCCCCCTCGTCGAGTTCGTCGAGGAGGGACAGATGGCGCTCGGCTTCCGCACGGAGGTCGGCGGGCGCGTCGATCGTCTGCCCGGCCGGGGTCTTGACCTGGCCGTTCTCGACGATCTGCCGGACGTAGCCGATGCGGTCCGCCACCCGGCTCTCGCCGGCCACCGCCTTCTTCAGCTCATCGGTGCGGACGACGTCACGGGCCAGCTCGGTCTGCAGGGCCGGGTCCTCCTTGAGCCGGTCCAGCAGCGCGGCCCGCGCGGTCCGGGCGGTGGCGGGGTCGGCGAGGATCGCGGCACGCAGCGCGGTGGGGTTCTCGGCGACCTCCAGCGCCTTGGTGGGCCGGATGCCCTCGGCCTCGGCCGCCGCCGCGATGGCGGTACCGCGCTCGGAGGACGCGCTGGAGCGGGGGCTGTAGTAGGAGAGCCATGCGTCGGAGTCCGGCAGGTCGATCTCCTGGCCGGGGACGAGGATCTCGAAGTGCGGGACGAGCCCGTCGTCGGCCGCCTTGTCCCAGGCCTTGTAGTAGCGCATGACCCGCTCCGCGGAGCACCCCGCCAGCTCGGCGAACCGCTGGGCGGAGATCTTCGGGGTCTCGCCCAACGGCTGTCCGCCGGGCCGTACGCTGCGCGCCACCTTCAGCGCGAACGCCCAGCCTCCGGTCCGCGCGTACACCCCGAACTCACGGGCGTCACGCGCCACCGCCTCGGCGACCTCGGGTTCCGCGGGAGCCGGGACGGCTCCCGGCTCGACCCAGAAGTCGTCGCCTGCTGCGTCTGCCGCCACTGCCGCGTCTGCTGCGTCTGCTGTGTCTGCGGCCTCTGCTGCGGGCGGGACGATCGGTACGGTCACGGGGAACTCTCCCGGGCACTCGCGGACTGTGGGAACCGAAGCGAGCAGCCTATAGGAGCGCGTCGCCGCCGAGGTTTCGCGGCGTAGGCGGCGAGGTGCGCGCCACCTCTGGCCGGTCGGCCGGTCCGTCCGATCGGTCCGTGCGATCGGTCCGTCCGGGCGCCGCTCGTCGAGTGACACGGCGTGGAATACGCGGCGTGGGGCGGCGGTTGGGCTCTGCTGTGATCAAGTGGTGCGTGGGCAGCGCACCGTACCGGGTACGGAGGGTCGGGACCGATGGGCGATGTCACCAGCACGGACAGCGTGGGCTCCCTGAAGGAGAACGTGGGGCGGTACGGCATCTGGAGTGCCGGACTGCGTTCGGAGGATCCCGCCCGGCGCGGCGAACTAGCCGACGCCGCCGCCGAACTGCAGGAACTCGGTTTCGGTGCGGTCTGGCTGGGCGGCAGCAGCGCGGTGCGCCACGCGGTGCCGCTGATCGAGGCGACCTCGCGGCTCGTCGTGGCGACCGGCATCCAGAGCATCTGGCAGTACGAGGCCGGCGACACGGCGGCGAGCGTCGCGGAGCTGGAGCGGACCCACCCGGGGCGCTTCCTGCTCGGCCTCGGCGTGAGCCATGCGAAACTCGCGGACCAGTACCGCCGCCCGTACTCGGCCATGGTCGGCTATCTGGACGAACTCGACGCCGCCGGGGTACCGGCGGGGCACCGTGTGCTGGCCGCGCTCGGGCCGAAGATGCTGAAGCTGTCCCGCGACCGTGCCGCGGGCTCGCACCCGTACCTGGTGACCACCGACCATACGGCCGAGGCCCGCGCGATCCTCGGTGACGGCCCGCTGCTGGCTCCCGAGACGAAGGTGGTCCTGGAGACGGACCCGGACCGCGCCCGCGCGACGGCCCGCGGCGGCCTCGCCGTCTACCTCGGACTGCCCAACTACACCAAGGCGCTCGCCCGGTTCGGCTTCACCGAGGACGACTTCGCGGACGGCGGCAGCGACCGGCTGGTCGACGCGCTGTTCGCCTGGGGCGACGACGACCGGATCCGGGAACGCATCGAGGCCCATCTGGCGGCGGGCGCGGACCATGTGGCCCTCCAGGTGGTCGACGACCAGCCCCGCGACTCGCTCCCCCGGGAGGCCTGGCGCCGCCTGGCCGCACTGCTGAGCTGACGCCACGCGCGATCCGGGGTCCGTTGTCAGTGCCCCGTCCTACTGTGGTCGTCGGTAAAGGATCACAGACCCAAGGCGAGACAACGGAGTCCCCATGACCACCCTGCCCGACCGGCCGAACACCGCGCTGCTCGTCATCGACGTCCAGAAGGGGGTGATGGCGGGCACGCCCCGCCGCGACAGCGTGATCGCGAACATCGGCACGCTGGTCGACAGGGCCCGCGAGGAGGACGTGCCCGTGGTCTGGGTGCAGCACTCCGACGACCAGCTCAAGCGGGGCAGCGAGAGCTGGGAGTACGTGCCGGAGCTGGTGCGCCGAGATGACGAGCCCCTGGTCCACAAGCTCTACGGCGACTCGTTCGAGGACACGGAGCTGGAGACGGTGCTCGCCGAGCGCCGAGTGGGCCGGCTCGTCGTCGCCGGTGCCCAGTCCGACGGATGCATACGCTCCACCCTCCACGGCGCCTTCGTCCGCGGCTACGACGTGACGCTGGTCGGTGACGCGCACACGACGGAGGACCTGACGGAGTACGGCGCGCCGGCCCCGGAGCAGGTGATCGCGCACACCAACCTCTACTGGAACTGGCACAGCGCCCCCGGGCGCCGCGGCGGGACGGTCGGCACGGCGGAGGTGACGTTCGCACCGGCCGACGGGGGATGAACCTGACCGACGAGGGATGAAGCTGCCGTACTGGGTACAAGTGGTGCGACCCCCTGGCACGGTCGTAGCGTGGCACGGGAGTCCGGAGACACCCGAGACGGACGGGCGGGAGCGGACATGCGCAATCACACACTCACCAAGGCGGTCATGCTCGGTGCCGTCGCTTCCCTGGCAGCAGTCATGGGGACGGCGTCCGCCGCCCCGGCCACGGCGCCGTCGGCCCCGCACACCGTGCCACGGCAGTCCGGGCGCCCCGTCGTCGTCGACTGTTTCTGGCAACCGCAGGTACGCCCCGGCGCCTTCATGATCGCCTGCGGTGACGGCAACAGCCTCCTGTCCTCGGTCCACTGGTCGCAGTGGGGGTCGCGCTCGGCCGTGGCCGAGGCCGTCAACATGGTCAACGACTGCAAGCCGTACTGCGCGGCGGGCAGGTTCCACTCGTATCCGGTCACCGTGCGGCTCGACCACCCGCAGCCCTGGAAGAAGCGCCCGCAGCTGCAGCACTACACCCGGATGACCCTCACCTACACCGACGGCAGGCCGGACGGGTTCGGACGTGTGGTGACGTATCCCCTCTGGGACTGATCCCGCTCCTCCCCGGTCACGCGGGGCCGCGCAGCCCGACGCCGGTGACCCCGACCGGGTTGCCGGACGGGATCAGTCCGGAGGCCACCACCGTCCGGGTCAGCGGGGCGAGCAGTTCGGCCAGTCGCGTGGTGGCATCGTGACCGAGCGCCCGCCACGGCCCCTCCGCGGCGGCGTCGGTCGCCTCTTCGATCCCGTCGCGCTCGGCCGCTCCCGCCTCGGTCAGACGCCCGCCGCCGTCGATCCACCCGCGCTCTCGCAACAGCGCCTCTGTGCCCTGCCAGGTGGCGGCGTCCCATCTCCGGCCCTCCCGCAGCAACGCGCCGTCCGACTCGCCCGCGGCGGCCTTGAGCACCATCGCCTCGACCGGGCCGACGCCCCGGCTCACCAAGACGGCGACATGCCCGTCACCGCGGTGTTCGCGGAGCGTGGTCGCCGCCTGCCAGAGCCGTACGTGCGGCTGGGCAGGGCGTGCCAGCGCCTGGTTGGCGGCGCCGAGCACCCGTCCCGCGGTGTCGGCGGCCTGGGCCGCGTCCCAGGCGAGGTCCGCCGCCTCCGCCATCAGCGCGCCGTGCACGGCCTCGTCCCCGTACAGGCGCCGCATGGCGCGGTCCACGGCCCGCTCCCTGGCCGCCAGCAGGTCCGAAGGTGTCGCGTACCGCCACGCGTCGGGCAGCGCCCGCGCCACCCGCTCGGGGTGGAACACATAGAAGCTGCTGGTCACAACCGCCGCGGGAACGGGCCCGAGCGGCGCGGCGCGCAGACCGAAGTAGCCCATCCAGAAGCCGCGCATCCCGGCCTCGTCGGCGGCCTGCCGCGCCTCCGGGGCGAAGTACACAAGGTCGTGCAGCGGCTCCGAGAGCTCCCACATCAGCCGGGAAGAAACGTCCGTCACCCTGCCCCCTCGACTCGTCGTCCCCGTACCCGATCGGCCGGTTATGACAGTGGTCATAGCACACATCATGACGGCCGTCACAGGGGTGCGGCAGGAGACGCGCCGGCACCGGTGCCGATCGTCCCGGCATGTTTGGGTGCCGCACCACCGATCACTCGACGTGGTGAGTGACCCCCCAGTCGACATGCGACGTGGAGGAGCAACGGTGGCTGGAGAACAGAAGGCCAAGGCGAAGTACGAACAGGCCAAGGGCAAGATCAAGGAGACGTTCGGCCGCGCGCTCGGCAATGAGTCCGTGACGGCCGAAGGTCGAGGCAAGAAGTCGAAGGGCGACATGCGCCAGATGAAGGAGAAGGCCAAGGACATCTTCAAGCGCTGACACAGAACGCGCCCACAGGCGGGGCCCCCGGTCCGGACGACCGGGGGCCCCGCCGCGTGTCCCGCCGCTCAGCGTCCGTCGTCGCGGCGCAGGGGCCCCCAGGAGCCGGACTGGCGGTCGACCTCGGTCTGGGCCTCCCTGATGACCTTCTCGTCGACCCAGCCGACCGGCTCGACGTCCCGTACCAGCGGCTCGTTGTCGGGCCCGCGCCCCTCGACCCGGCCCCGCAGAACCCAGGGACGCACACCCTCCCCCTTCTCACGGGGCAGGTGCGAGTAGTCGTGCAGCCGCCGGGCCACCCACAGCTCGACGGGCCGGTCCCCCCACCAGGGCTCGACCCCGAGGGGGTTGGCCGACAGTCCCGGCATCGGGACGCCGGTGAGGTCGTCCCTGCTCTTCGCGTTCCCCAGATCGGCGGAGGGTCCGCGCGACCAGCGGACGTAGAGGTCGGAGTCGCGGTCCACCAGGGCCCCCAGCTCGCCGAGGGTCCGCACAACGGGAAGGTCGTCCGTGGCGTTCATACGGTCGCTCCTCCTCACGGTCGCCCATGCCCCGGTGGCCCCTGCGCCACCGGTTCCCCACCACGACGGCACGGATGCGCTCCCGCGCCGCGGTCACCACCGGGTACCCGTGTGCCCAGGGGCAATCCCTGAGGTGGTGGGGGAGATCCACGGCCGCCGTTCTAGAGGTCGACGGCCGCCATCCCGGCCTCGTCGTAGCGGTCGCCCGCCGGCGGCGGGAGTTCGGCGTCGATCCGGGCGAGGTCGTCCTTCGTCAGCTCGACGTCGACCGCGGCGGCGTTCTGTTCGAGGTAGGTGCGGCGCTTGGTGCCCGGGATCGGGACCAGGTCCTCACCCTGCGCGAGCACCCAGGCGAGAGCGAGCTGCGCCGGCGTCACGCCCTTCTCGGTGGCGATCTCCTTGACCTTCTCGGTCAGCCTGAGGTTCGCCTTCAGGTTCTCCCCGGTGAAGCGGGGGCCGTTGCGCCGGAAGTCTCCCTCGTCGAGTTCGTCCGGCGAGGTGAACCGGCCCGCGAGGAAGCCGCGCCCCAGGGGCGAGTAGGGGACGAACCCGATCCCCAGCTCACGGCAGGTGGGCAGCACCGCGGCCTCCGGGTCGCGCGACCACAGCGAGTACTCGGTCTGCACCGCGGTGATCGGGTGGACGGCGTTCGCGCGGCGCAGCGTCTCCGCCCCCGCCTCGCTGAGGCCGATGTGGCGTACCTTGCCCTCCGCGACCAGCTCAGCCATCGCCCCGACCGTCTCCTCGATCGGCACGTTCGGGTCGACGCGGTGCTGGTAGTACAGGTCGATGTAGTCGGTCCCGAGCCGCTTGAGCGAGCCATGGACGGAGCTGCGCACATGCTCGGCCGAGCCGTCCTGCCGCCCGATGGTGCCGATGTCCCCGGGGACGGCGTCGTCCATCCGGTAGTTGAACTTGGTCGCGATCACGTACTCGTCGCGGTGTCCCTTGATCGCGCGGCCGATCAGCGTCTCGTTGGTGAGCGGGCCGTAGAGCTGTGCGGTGTCCAGGAACGTGACGCCCAGCTCGAGGGCGCGCCGGATGGTCCTGATGCCCTCGTCCTCGTCGGCGGTGCCGTAGAAGGCGGACATCCCCATGCAGCCGAGACCGATGGCGGAAACCTCCAGGTCCCGAAGCCTGCGCTGCTTCATGTGCGTCTCAGCCCTTCCTTGCGATGCTGTCCTTCGCTCCGCGGGTGCGTGCGAAGCGTGAGGCTCACCGTGCCCGCGGCTCACCGTGCCCGCGGCCTCATGGCACACCGGCCTCCTCAACTCCATAGAGCGGCGAATCCGCCGCAGCGGCATCCCGGAGGTCCGCATACGGCGAGTCCGGCAGGCGGTACTCAGCCGGCACAGTCCGGCGTGCGCCGAGGTCCGGCACGCGACCATGTGGCGAGACGGCCGCCCGGCGCCCGCCGCCCACGGCACGTTCGCCGCACACGGCCCGTTCGCCGCACACGGCCCGTTCGCCGCCCACGACTGTTCCCGGTGAGCCATGGCGTGCACGCTAGATCTTCGAGTGGGCTCGAAGTCAAGGCGGCGGCCGGAGCGTGGCTCCCTCAGCGGCCCTTGCGGCCCACGCCCGCGTACACCCAGTACTCCCGCGGGTTGTCCGGAACCGGGTCCTCCGGATCCGGGCGCCACAGCGGTACGTGCACCAGGCCGGGCTCCACCAGGTCGAAGCCGTCGAAAAGGGCGAGGATCTCGTCGCGGGAGCGTGCGGTGACCGGCGACGTGGCCCGGGACCGGTACAGCTTGCCCACGGCGGCGGCCGTGTCCGGCCGGTCCTGGTTCGTGGCATGGCTCATCGCCAGCCAGCTGCCCTCGGGGACGGCGTCCCGGAAGGCGGCCACGAGGCCGGCCGGGTCCTCCTCGGGGGCGATGAAGTGCAGGATCGTGATCATCAGTACGGCGACCGGCTCCTCGAAGTCGATCAGTTTCCGCACCTGGGGCGAGGACAGGACGTCCTGCGGCCTTCGGATGTCGGCGTCGACGATGTCCGCGTGCGGGTTGTCGGCGAGCAGGGAAGCACTGTGCGCCACGGCCACCGGGTCGTTGTCCACGTAGATCACCCGCGCTCCGGGGCTGGCCTCCTGCGCCACCTCGTGGACGTTGCCCTGGGTGGGGATGCCCGAGCCGAGGTCGATGAACTGCCGCACTCCGGCTCCGATCAGGAAGCGCACGGCCCGCCGAAGAAAGGCGCGGTTGGCCCGCGCCAGGGTGCGGACCTGGGGGTCGATGGCGGTGAACGCCGCCAGCGCCTCCCGGTCGATCGCGAAGTTGTGCTGCCCGCCCAGCATGGCGTCGTACATCCGGGCGACGCTCGCCTTGTCGGGATCGACGCCCTGCGGGAGACCCTCGTGACCCGGCACTCCAACTCCCCCAATCGACAATGATCTTGATGTCCCATCATATAGTTGCCAGCGACCACGCGGCGGGGCGATCCCCTGCCGCCGGCAGCACCCGGCCCCCACCCGGAAAGGCACGACCCTGCGGAACGAAGCGCGCAGCCACTTCGGCGAAGCACCGGCGGCCGCAGGCTCGCCCCGTCGACTTCCCTTCTCCCCGGCGGCCGACGTCATCGGCTCCGAGCTCGACCTGCACCTGACCGGCAGCCATATCGTGCACGCGCTGACGCCCGGGTTCTGCGACGCGGCATCGGTGTACCTGCTGCAGCGCTGGCTCGTCGAGGAGAACGTCTACGCCGTCGCGGACCCGCCGCAGATCGAGGCCCGCCGGCTCGCGCTGCGCGTGGGAACGGACGCGGCGGAGGACTGGGAGGGCATACTGCCGGTCGGCGAGGTGATCGTCTTCCCACGGGAGACGCCCTACGCACGCGCCCTGGCCACCCGGCGCACGCAACTGCTCGACGCGGTGGACGCCCACACCACCGAACGCCTCACCGCCTCCGGCGGCGACGCGGCCCGGATCAACCGGCTCCTGCAGACGGTTTCCTTCCTTGTGGTGCCGCTGCATCTGCGCGGCACCGCCGTCGGTTTCATCGTCGGCAGTCGTGGCCCGCACCGGGCCCGCTTCCGCCTCGACGAGGCCGCGGCCGTCGAGTCGCTGGCCGCGCGGGCCTGCGTGGCCCTGGACAACGCACGCCGGTACGAGCGTGAGCGCCGCACGGCTCTGGCCATCCGGCGAAGCCTGCTCCCCGCAACAGCACAGGAGTTCGACGGCTGCCGCATCGCCCACGACTATCTTCCCGCCGGACAGGACAACATCATCGGGGGCGACTGGTTCGACGTTCTGTCCCGGCCGGGCGGCCGAATCGGTCTGGTCGTCGGGGACGCCATGGGGCACGGCCCGGAGTCGGCGGTCGCGATGATCCAGCTGCGTACCGCCGTGCGTACTCTGGCGGGCCTCGACATCGCCCCCGCGGAACTGATGCGCCGGCTCGACGCACTCGCCTGCGACACCCCCGGCGCCTCCTTCGCCACCTGTATGTACGCCGAGTGGGACGCGCAACGGCGTACCTGCACGTTCGTCGGCGCCGGTCACCCTCCGCCGCTGATCCGGGGCCCGGACGGACGGGCCGCACCGGTCTCGCTCACCAGCGCCGGCCTGCCGCTCGGCCTCGGCACGGGCACCTATGAGCCGACCGTGCTGCACGTTCCCGAACCCGCGCTGCTGCTGCTCTACAGCGACGGCCTGGTGGAGTCCCGCCACACCGACATCGACCAGGGCATCGCCGCCCTCGCCGGTCTCCTGGACTCGTACGCCGCAGCGTCCGCGGACTCGACCGACCCGGGCGCCCTGCAAGCGCTGGGCCGGCGGCTGCTGCACGACACACCGGCCACGGACGGCACGGACGACCGGACCGTCCTCCTCGCCGAACTGACGCCTGTGCGGGACTGAACGACCTGGGCTCATCACCGTCTTGTGGGCGGGACGGAGCGATGGAACGCTTCCCCTCCGCCGGTACCGTCCGGGAGCGGTGACGCGGAGGGGAGAGGGCCGATGGAGTTGGAGCTCCGGCACCTGCGCGTGCTCTGCGCGATCGCCGACGCGGGGAGCGTGGGGCGGGCCGCGGCGGACCTGGGGTACTCGCAACCGGCCATGAGCACCCAACTGCGGCGCATCGAGCGCCACTTCGGTGAGCCGTTGTTCGAGCGCGGCGCATCGGGCGTGCGGCTCACCAGGTACGGCGTGGAGGTCGTGGCCCGGGCGCGGGATGTCCTCGCCCGCGTGGAGGCGATCGGGCGCCGTCCGTGCGGGAGCACTGCGAGAACGCGTAGGGCCCTGCGCGTGGCTGCCACCAACTCCCCGATTCTGCCGGGCATGGTGATGCGGGTCCGGCGCCGGCTGCCGGACGTGTCGCTCACGGTGAGCAGCGTGTACGCGTCCTCCCGGATCGTCGAGCTCCTTCAGGAGGGCGTGGTGGAGGCGGCGATCGCCGCGGACTACCCGGGCAGGGAGTTGCGCCATTCGGCCACGGTGGCACACCGGGGGATCGTCACCGAGCCGACGTTCGTGGCTCTGCCGACGTGTCACCGGCTCAGACACCACTCCCAGGTCTCGCTCGCCGACCTGGCGGAGGAGGCGTGGTTCGTGACACCCGACGACGGAGCGGGCTGGCCGGGAGTGTTCTACGCGGCCTGCGAGGCGGCCGGCTTCTCACCCGCGGTGGTGCACGAATTCCTCGGCGACCAGGCGCAGTTGCAGCACATGATCGCCGACGGCCTCGGCGTGTCGCTGGTGCAGGCGACACTCCGGCCGACGCCGGGCGTGCTGGTCAAACCACTGACGGGCACACCGCTGTGGTGCCGCTATGTGCTGGCCTGGCGGCGCGACAGGGTTCCCGAGGAACTGGCCGAGACGCTTTACGTCTCCGCCACCACGGCCTACCAGGATCTCGTCGCCCGCTCTCCGCACCTGCGGACATGGGCTTCGCGGACGTGGCGCGTGACCGTGACATAGCTCCGGCGAGCATCCGGGCGGATGCCGTGCCAGGTGTCATGTCCCGCCAGGTGCCATGCCCCGCCAAGTGTTATGCCCCGCCGCGCAATGTGCTATGTCACACCCCATTGTGAGGACCACCGGCCCTTGAGAAGGTGCCTCTCACGCCTCATCACCGCCTCCGAGGCGCATCTATCCGTGAAGGAGCCCAGATGCGCTACCGCTTCGCCCTGCCCAGACGCGTGGTCGGCGCCCTCGCCGTCTGTGCCGCCGCCGTCGGCCTCCTGACGACACCGGCGCCAGCCGCCCCACCCCCGGCCCGCACCGCCGCCGTCGCCGCATCCCGGACCACGACTCCTCCCGTGCCTCCGACCGGCTCGGACTTCGGCGTCTGGGACCGGGCGGTGCAGGGCCGACGGGCCGCTCCGGACCGGCTTCCGCCCTTACGGGCGGAGTCGCCCGCGCGTGAACCGTCCGCCGCCACCGGCGCGAAGACCGTCTCCGTTGCGAAGCCCTGCGTCCCCTCCGACTTCGGCGGCCGGAGTGGGTCCGCGCTCGTGGCCTTCGTCGCAGCCTCGACCGTGGAGTGCGTCAACAGCCTGTTCGCCGTCACCGGTACCGACGCGCACGCGATCTTCCGTGAGCCGCAGATGGTCACCGTCGCCCACGCCTTCACGCACGCGGCGCGGCGATACGGCGGCGACAACTCGGCCGGCATATGGCAGCTGGTCCTGTTCCTGCGTGCCGGCTACTACGTGCAGTTCAACAACCCGTCCGACGTCGGTCCCTACGGCACGGCCCTGACCACGGCCACGGCCCGGGGCCTGGACGCCTTCTTCGCCCGCCCGCATGCGCGGGACGTCACCTCCGCGAACGGCGACGTCCTGGGCGACGTCATCGTCCTCACCGACAGTGCCGGCCTTCAGGGGCGTTACCTGAGCGTCTATCGCAGGGTGCTGAGCGGGTACAACAGCTCCTACGACGCCGTCGCCGGCATGGTGGCGGCCGTCAACGACGTCTACACGCCCCTGTGGCGCGGAAACTGGAACACCGCCTACGTCGACGCGGTCACCGCCGACCCCCGCATCCTCGACACGCTCCACACGTTCGCACTCGACCACCGGAGCCTGCTGCGGACCGACCGTGCCCACCTGGACTCCAACGCGGGCATGGTCCTGGCCCGCCACATCGAGCATCCCGGCCTCCGGACCACGGTCCGCCCGCTGGTCAAGGGCCTGTTGAAGGCATCGCGGATCACCGGGCCCACAGCCGGGCTGTGGGTCGCCGTCGCGACCCAGGTGGACTCCTACGACAAGGCCCACTGCTCGTACTACGGCGTCTGCGACCTCGCCGGCAGACTGGCGAAGGCGGCGCTGCCCGTCACCCACAGCTGCGACGCGACCCACACCATCCGGGCGCAGGCACTGACCTCCGCAGACCTCGACGCCACGTGCGCGAGCCTGGCCGGCCAGGACCCGTACTTCCACGCCCTCGTCAAGGACGAGGGACCGATACCCGGCCAGTACGAATCGACCGTCCAGCTCGTCGTGTTCGCCGACCGCGCCGACTACCGGACCTACGCGGGAGCCATCTTCGGCGTCAGCACGGACAACGGCGGCATCACCCTGGTGGGCGATCCCGCCGACCCCCGCAACCAACCAATTTCGATCATGTACCAAAAGGGATTCGACGACGGCTTCACGGCCCGGATCTGGAACCTCAACCACGAGTACACGCACTACCTGGACGCCCGCGACGACATGAAGGGCGACTTCTCCCAGCAGACGGCGGTGCCGGACGTCTGGTGGATCGAGGGCCTGGCCGAATACGTCTCCTACAGCTACCGCGGCACGACCGACGACCAGGCGGTCGCCGAGGCGGGCAGGCACACCTACACACTGAGCACGCTGTTCCAGAACACCTATGCCAACAGCGACGTGACCCGCACCTACCCGTGGGGCTACCTCGCGGTCCGCTACATGTTCGAAAAGCACCCGGATGACATCCGGCGGATGCTCGCCCGCTTCCGGGTCGGGGACTACCCGGCCGGCTACGCCGTGTACGACGGCATCGGCGCCCGCTACGACGCCGACTTCGACACCTGGCTCACCGCGTGCGCCGCGGGCGCCTGCGCCGGCCCGGGCCCGGGCGGCCTCCGGCACGGCGACGCGCCTCCGCGGCGGTAGTCCGCCCGACAGGCCGACCGGCCGCACGGCAGCCGGCCGGCCTCCTCGATTCGGTCGGACGGAACCCCGGGCGGCGACATCGCCGGTTCAGCGGTGGAGTGCGGCGAGGTTCGGCCCCGGCAGGTGGATCCAGCCCTCCCGTGCCGCTGCGGCGCGCTCGTCCGCGGTACGCGGTCCCACGGTGTCCCCGATCAGGACGGCGCGGGCGACCAGGGCGCAGACCAGGGCGTCGAGGTGGTCGTGGCTGTCGGCGCACCGCTCCCGGACGGTCCCGGGCAGGGGCGCCCCCAACCCGGCCTCCACCGAGCCGATGATGTGCTCGCGAACGGCCCGCGCCTCCAGCACCGCTCTCTTGTAGCTGCCGGCGGGGCGGATCCCCCAGCGCCGGAGCGCGGCAGCCGGGTAGACCTCGGCGACCGGTCCCGAGCCGTCCCGGGGCACCTCCACCCCCGTCGCCGCGAGGGCGTCCAGCAGCCGCGCCGCCCGCAGCGCCACGACACCCAGCAGATCGGTGGACACCGACAGCGGGGGCCGCATGGCGGTCGCCTTCCAGGTGATGTCGTCGGTCAGCCGGAACCGCAGCGGGTCAAGACCCGGCCTTCCATCCGCGTGTTCCCCGTACCCGGCGGGAAGCGGAAGGCGCTCACCCCGGTGATGCGCCTCGACCGTCGCCACGAAGCTCGACGGCCAGCCGAGAGGACAGTCCAGGCCGGTCTTGTCGGCCGACCGGATCACGGCCAGCAGGCCGTCGTCCCCCTCGGGCTCGAGGAACTCCGCCGTCACCCCTGGCCCGCCGCCCCACGTCATCCGGCACACGGCGGTACGCCGGGCGCTCGCGGCGAGATCTACACCGACCGTCACCGCCTGTCGTCGCATCACGCCCGGAATGCTCCCGCAGCACGTCGGCCGGGTCCAACCGCTACTCGTCCTCGGTCACCGTCAGCTCGACGCCGCCCACGAGGCCTGCCGACATGTTGTAGATGAAGGCGGCGAGCGTCGCCAGGGCCGTGGTCAGCGCGACTTCCAGCACCGCGATGCCGGCGGTGAGGGTGAGCGCCCAGCCCAGCGACCGCCAGGTCACCGCTCCGACCGCGGTCAGCAGCACCCACAACAGAGCGACGGTCACGATCGAGCAGACCCCCAGAGTGAGCGATATCAGGAAGCTGGTCGTCATGACCGACCAGGGATCGGCCCCCGACAGCCGCAGTCGTGCGCGAGGCGTGCGCGGCGCGGGGCGACCCCCGTCCCGCAGCCCGCCGGAGCCTCGGCCGTCCGTAGCGCCGGGGGTCGCGCTCATGGGGTCCTCCTCACGCCTCACCAAGCCGCTCAGACGGCCGCCGACACGCCGCGCTCGGCCGCCGTGGCGATGTGGTGGCGTGTGATCCGGCCGACCTCGTGCCAGAAGGGTTTGGCGGTCAGGTACGTGCCGAGCGCGGACAGGAAGCCGATGGAGGCGTCGACGCTGATCCGGCCCTGCTTGGCCCAGTAGACGTCCTGCAGGTCCAGCAGCAGCGCGAACTCGTCGAGGATCAGTGCGTTCCCGCACCCGTAGGCGACCGCGACGACGGGGTGCCCGATGGCCCGCTCGTCACCGCGTACGGCGATCAGGCCCACACCGGCGAGGGTGGCGATGCCGAAGTTGTAGTGGTGCAGGTGCTCGCCGCCCGCTGAGATGTTCCCCCAGGGCAGCCATCCGCCCCGGATGCCGTGGGTGATGATCCGCACCGTGCCGAAGGTCACTCCGAAGGAGATCCATGTCACGAGCAACGACCGCTGGAGCGGTGTGAGATGCCGCTCCGCCGCCTGACGCCACCGCCGCACGAGCAGCGGTCCCTGCGGACGGCTGTGCCGCTCGGCGACAGATCCCATGACCGACCGACCTCCCACACCGAACGGGCACCCGCTGTGCGATGCCGACGCTATGTTCGGCTATGTCCCTCTGCATCCCGAACTGCCGCCGAGAGCAGCCCTTCGACGCCGGCGACAGTGCGGGAAGACCGTGCGGACGGGGCCGATACGGCGGGGCGGGGGCGGGCGGCGCCGCAGAGGCTGTTCGGGTGACGACGCACGGACCGGCAGCAGTACCCGTCCGGTGGCGGTACGGGAGTGCGTTCAGTGCGACCTGTCAGGACCCCAGGAGCAGGCGAGTCGGGCTGTACGCCGGGTTCTCCAGAAGCACCCTCCTGACCTGCGGCTTTGCGGGCCGAACCGGCTGTGGCCTGCTAGGACGGGTTGCAGAGGCGATCGGAGGCAGTCAGAGGAAATCGCTCTGATTCGACCCCGGATCGACCCGGGTCGCTCAGAGGCAGCCAGAGGCAACCCCTCTGCTCCTGCCGCCTGAGCGGCCCGGGAGTCCGGAGTCGGACAGGCCGACGACTCCGACTCCTTCACGGTCTCCCCGGTCGAGCCGCGATGGGGATGCCTGCCTCCGCCGGAGCCAGGCACACGAAAGCCTCCAGGACGGCCATCCTGGAGGCTCTTCGCTGGCACCGATTGGAGGTCGGTTCCGGACACCACCCGTGGTTTTAGCGGGCCCCGGTGGCGTCCATGTCTTTCGCGAGACGACCCCACGTGCCACAGCAGACCCATCACGCAGACGCATCCCGACGACCAGCAGACCAGAGCCGATGGCTGGGCCTTCACATGCTGACGCCGGCCGCGGCTGATCTCATCCTCCACGGTGACCTCACCGGCCGCTACGCGACCGGCAGCTACAGCAAGCTCGCTTCCGACGGCCGCACCGTGGCCCTGCGCGGGGCGCGTCAGGGCGCGGCGGAGCACGGGCACCGGATCACGGCGGCCATCGCCTGCCACGTGGCCCGTGCCGGCGGAACCGTCGACGACCTGACCCGATTGCTGCTGCACCCCGACCACGAGGGCGGACGGCACGCCCGGCACATCGCGGTGCGGTCGGGGCAGGCCCGTGCCCTGGACTACATCCACCGTGTGTGGGCCAGCGCCTCGGTGGCGGTCGCCAGCACGGCGCCTCTGGAGTCACGCCAGCACGCGCGCGAGGTGCTCGCCGCGTTGCGCGACCGGATCGAGACGACGCCTTGGCCCGGAGAGCGGGGACGCACCGCGTTGCGGGTGCTGCGGGCGCATCTGACCTTCGCCGAGATCGCCGGTGGACCCCTGCACCACGCCAGCGAGCGGCAGACCGCGGAGGAAGCGGGCATCTCCCGCACGACGCTCCGGGCTGTATACGAGACCGTCCTCAAGCCCGGCGGCTGGCTGCGGCGCCTGCGGGTCGGCCACGGCCGGGAGGGCTCCACCTGGTACATCAGCGACGGCACTACCAGCCGTCACGACGTTCCCGCTGCGCTGTCTCGTTTCCGGACCACTCAGTACCCCCCCGACCCGGCACTTGAGGAGTGGCACACCCCTGAGACAGACACAGGGGCCGACATCGACTCCACCGTCATCGGCCGCCTGATGGGCCACGACGCCTTCGCCCACCACGGCCTCGGCAGCACCGCCCTCATGATCCTCGGCGCCCTGCGCGCCCGCCCATCCCAGACCATCGGGGAGCTGGTCCGCTCCGCGTCGGTCTCCCGGGCCACCGCCTACCGGACCCTGCGCCGCCTGGCCGACCACGGCCTGGTCCACCACCACGGCGAGACCTGGTCCCTCGCGCCGCGCGCCCTGGAAGGCCTCGGGGAAACCCGGCCGGGCGCCGTTCCCGACCCGTCCGCGCAGCTCGCACAAGGCTGGGTCGCCGTGGCCCAGCAGTACGGCACGTTGGGCGTCGGGGCCCACCGCAGGGCACGGCACGCCGCGGAACGCGCGGCATACCGGGCGCTGCTGGACCGGGTTGCCGAGCACCGCAGCAAAGCCGTGGTGCTCGTCCGTGACGGCCGCCAGGTCCTGGTGCCCCCTCCCCGCCCCGATGAGGTACCGCTCTCGTGGTGCGCCCCGGGCGGACGCGTACTGGACCCAGTCACGGGCCGCCCCGCCCCCGACTGGCGTGTGGCCACCGACGGTCGGCTGATCCTCATCACGCCCGCTGACCAGCGCAGTTACGACGAGCTGGCAGCCGCCCATGCCGAAGCCCTCAACGAATGGGAGACCGCTGCATGACCTCACCACCCCCCGCCGACCCTGACGCCAACAAGGCGGTGACGCCCCAAGCCCTGCGTGAGCAGTACGAGTCCGGTGCCACCGTCCAGGAACTGGCCGCCGCCAGCGGACTCTCCTACGGCACCGTCCTCAACCGGCTGCGCAGTGCCGGAACCGTGATGCGGACCTCGTGGCAGACCCGCCGAATGCGCCAGGACCCGCAAGCACGCCGCCGACTCGCCACGCAGCTCCGCGCCCTGTACGAGCAGCACGGCGCCACGCTCGCCGAACTTGCCGCAGCGGCATCCGTGACGAAGCGCGCCGCCCGGCACCTGCTGATCGAGGCCGGCGGCACCCCGCGCACGGCGCAGGAAACCCTGCGGCTGCGCGCCGCACAGCGGGCAGCCGAGCGGCACCGGCTCGCGCTGTCACTGCGGGAGCGGTACGAGGCCGGTGCCTCGGTCCCGGAACTGGCGACCGACTGCGGCTACTCCAAAGCAACCGTCTACCGGCTCCTGCGCCAGGCAGGGACCCGGATGCGGCCCGGGCAAGACCGCGGACGGTCCCACGGCGTGCGGAGGCGGTCGTGAGCGCCCCCACACCACGGGCGCCGCCCATCACCGGCCCCCGGCGAACAACCAAAGCATCAGCAACCCACTGGAGATCACGCACACATGAACGAGAACACACGGTCCGAGACCCTGGCGGCGGCAACAGCTGGTGCTTGGGACGCCTTCGTCATCGTCGTCGGCATGCTCAAGGGCGGCACCGGCAAGACCACCTCGGCCTGGTTCATCGCCCTCTACTACGCCGTCGTCCTGAACCTGCCGACGCTGCTGCTGGACGCCGACGCCACCAGCCAGTCCGCCTACGACTGGTTCAAGATCGCCCAGGCCGGAGGCTTCGCCATCCCGGACAACCTGGTGGTCGAGCGGTACCCGTTCGACGACATCGCCGAGTACATCCGCGCCAAGCGCGCTGAATATGGCGCGATCGTGGTCGACGCCGGCGGCGGCAGCGCCCGCATCTTCTACGAGGCGGTCACCGAGGCGAACCGGCTGATCGTGCCCGTCGCCCCCACCAAGATCGAGCGCCGCAAGCTCGTGGCCACCTTCGACGAGGCCGAACGCGCCGCCGCCCGCAACGAGCGCGACGTCACCGCCCACGTGGTCCTCGTGAAGGCCGATGACCGCACCAGCCTGCCCCGCACCGCCAAGGACCAGCTGCTCCACCCCACCGTGGGAGAGGGGATCGGCCCGGACCGCGACGAGCCGTTCCCGCTCGCCGAGACCACCATCCACTCCTGGGTGCACTACATGGAGGCCTTCGGCGAGATCCCCACCGAGCTGAGCGAGTACGCCGAGCTGATGAAGGAGCTGACGGCATGAGCGAGCGTATGAAGCCCCCCACCCGCCGCACTGGTCGCACCCTCGGCGGTGGGGCCAAGAAGGCGGCCCCGCCGCCCCCTCCCCCGGCCGCCGAGCTCACCCCCGAGCAGTACGCCGCCGAACAGGCCACCGCCCAGGGCGAAGGGCACCCCGCAGCGAGCGAGCCGCAGATTCAGCCCACTCCTTCCGCAGTTCCCGCCGAGGCATCGGCGCACGGCCGGACCGAGGCAGTGCCCGAAGTGGCGCAGACCTCAGCCCAGCCGACTGCCGCGCCGCGCGACCCGGTGCCGGAGCCAGCTGCCAGTCAGCTGGCTCACCCGGCCGTCGACGCGCCCGTGGCGGGGACAGAGTCCGCCGGGATGCCGGTGGAGCGGCAGGTGCCGCCTGTGGCCCCGGCTGCCGAGCCTGCAGCACCTGCGGTCCAGGCCACGCAGCTGGCCGAACCTGTTGCGCAGCACGGTCTGCCTACTGTCACGTCCGCGGCTGCTGGTGCGGCTCCGGCTGTTGAGGTGGCCATTCGCCCGGCCGTTCCTCCGGTGGCAGGCGGTACGTTCCCGGTGAAGACCGATGGTCCGGGGGCTCACCAGGAACAGGACACTCGATCGCAGGAGGCGCCCAGCGAGGGGACACCGTACGCGCACGGTCCCGGCCGTCCCAACGACGTTCCCGAGGTCGCCGTCGTTCTCAACCAGCGCATCATCGCGCGAGAGAGCCTCGACTCGTCGGTACCCGCTGCCCTGAAGCTGAAGAAGCGGATCAAGCGCTTCGCGCTCGACAACGAACTCGATCACCTGCCCATCGGCGATATCGTCTCGGTCGCGCTGGACGAGTGGCTCAGCGCCCGCGGCTTCTGAATCTCACCGGTGTGCACGAGGGGCGGCCGTCCCCACGCCAGGGTGTGGCCGCCTCTCCTACCGACTATTCCAATAGCCTGCTAGGCGAATAGCTATCCGCCTAGCAGGGCCGACCGGAGCAGCTCTCGTGCCTGATCACTCCCCCTACGCCCGCCGACTGCGTGAGATCGCCGACGCGCTCGACGCCGAGCCCCATTCAACCGACGACGCTCTTACGCCGCACCCGGACACTCTGGAAGTCGTCAGCAACCGGCACACCAAGCGCGGCCAGCTCAACTACGCCGTCCCAGAAGTTCTCCAGCTTCAGCGTCGGATTCGCCGCTACAACGCCGACACGGATGTGCCGCACGGGGACATCGTGGCTCTTGCCCTCGACACATGGCTCCGTGCTAAGGGCTATCCACCCGACCTTCGGCCGCCAGAGACTGAAGCGATCTGAACCGTTGGGCTCGAAAACTGCCTGGGAGCTTCCGAAGGGACTGCCAGGCCCCACTCTTCGTTTCGGCCTGTTGTGCTCGAAGGTCAGGCCGGCTCCAGCCCGCCAAGGATCTGATGGATGAACAGTTGATCCCTCTTGCTCCTTCTGCTTATTTGGCTTCGTCATGGGGGTCTTCGGCAAGATGCCCGTGGTGGCGGTACACCATTTCGTCGGGGTGACGTGTCACCCTGGCCAGCCGCCAGGCCGCGTCGTACGACATGCATCCGCGTTCCTGAGCGCGTAGACGCAGGGCCAGGAGGCTGGTTGCCGGGTCTAGCAGCCAGCGCAGGGCGGATATCTTCATAGGCCCACGCCCGTCTCGGCGGCCTGGTCTCGCTTGTCCTCTTTGGCGCCGCTTTCTGCTGGCTGAGCAGCGGCAGCCGACTCCTCCGCTGGCAGCCAGGGAACAGCGTCGGCCCACCCCATCTGTTCAAAGACGGTGCGCACGGTGGCGGTGAAGCGTGCATGCTGTCCCGGGTCGGCCCCCAGCTTCTCCCAGACGTAAAGGAGTAGCCGGGCGATTCGTTCGGCCTTCGTGTGTGTGTCGTCAGCCGCTCCGACCAGCGGGAGCACTTTCTCCCGGAACGCGTCCCAGTCAAGACCGTTCAGGTCGTCAAGGTGCCGTTCGAGCCACCAGGTGCGCGCGGCATCTGGCTTGGTCAGAACGGTTGCTGTGAACCGCTCTCGTCGTTCCTGCTCCTGTCTGAGTTCAAGCGTTACCTGCCGCACGGCATCCTGGAACGTCTGGGCCCGGGCTGCATCCGGCTCGCTGAGCCTTAGGGTGATGCGTGCCCTCAGCCAGAGGCCAGGGCGGTCGTGGACGGCGTGCCACTGAGCCACTGCCAGGGTGAGTTTGCCTTGAGCGGTGTCGAGCTGTTCGGGCAGATGAGCCGTGGTGATGCCGCGCCCGGCAGCGTCCAAGGCCAGCCGGGCGGCGGCTCGGACGGCGGCGGCGCCGCTCGCCTTGATGGGGGCCGCCGCCCGGTAGGCGAGCGTGCCGCTGGCGTTGAATCGGATGCCGGGCAGAGATGTGGGCCATTGGCACCGGATCCGGCTGTACCGCCGGCTCCACCACGGGCCGGGTCCTGGCTTCACTGAGCCGATGCCTCCCGGGACGCAAGGTCTCGGTGGGCGGCCTGTTCGAGTACCTGCTGCCAGAACGGGTGGAGGGTGGACGTTTCGGCCACCATGAGCCGTCCGAGGCCGGAGCGAAGGCGCGGCGGAGTGAAGATGTCCGCAAGAAGGTCCAGGACCGCTTCCCTGCGATCCGCGTCTTCTTCGAAGCGCTCCCGCCAGCGCGCGAGGTGCGCTTCGGTCGCGTTAGTAGCGTCGTCCGTGGCCAGCAGTGCCTGCCATGCCCAGACGAATCGCTGCCTGGCCTCTGGCTTCTGGGCATCATCGAGGATCAGGTCTGTTCCCACGTCGCTTGAGACGAGTGCCAGGAAAGCTCCCAGGGTCTGCCGGCGCAGCCTGTCCTCGCTTTCGAGTCCTGTGTGGCTGAGCCATTGGTCGACGGCTTTGCGGACCTCGTTCGGTCGCTGGCGGGCAAGCTCTTCGAAGGCGTGGATCAACGCAGGTGTACCGAAGGCCTTGTGGCCTGCCGCTTTGCCCAGCCGTGTCAGGGCAAGGGCCGGTTGTTCGACTCCCCACCTGCCGGCGCAGATCTCGACGACCAGATCGACCCGGTCTGTCGACGGCTTGGTCGTGTCCACCCATTGACGCAGGCGGTCCCTGACGTAGCGGCCGAGTTCGGCGTCGCCGGCAGCGGTGGTGAGGGTTTCTACCGCCAGAGTGCGGCGAGTACCGGCGAGGCCGTTGGCCAAGCCGTCCAGGATGGCCCTGTCGTGGCGGTGCACCGCCAGCCGGAGCAGTGCGCGAGTGACCAGCCGCGCATCTTCTTCGGGGATGCCGCGGTCCGCGGCAACGTCGGTGGCCCACTTGCGTAGCAGCTCGTGCTGCGTGGGGAACTCATCCCACAGGTGTCGCAGGAGAGCCTCCGGCAGTCCCTGTTTGGTCTTGTCGTGGTAGGCCCGGTCGCCGTCTCGGGAGATCTGTGCGGCCTCCAGTCTGCGCGATGTGGTGGCGTCGGTGAGGACGTGGGCGGCATCGCGCGAGACATTGAGTCGGGTGAGCAGATCGTCGGCTGCCTTGATGACGGAGCTGCGCTGCCCACCGTGCAGCAGGGCGCCCGCCCACACCGTGACCCGGGTGGACAGCAGTGTCGGGTCGCTGTCCTTTTTCGGGTCTTTGCTGAGCAGATCCTCGACCGTGGTGTGCCAGTCGCCGAACTCATCGACGAGGGCTGAGACGGCATCCTCATCGGGTGCGCTATTGACAAGGCGCGCCAGGCGGCGTGCCTCGCGTGCAGACGGGTTGGCGGACCAGATGGCGGTGAACTCCGCGCGGTTCAGCCAAGCCAGGCGCTCCATGCGCTGAAGTGCCTTCAGCTCGGATTCCACCAGGCGGCGCGCGTCGGGAGACTCCAGCGGGATGGTGAAGGCGAGGGTGGGCTCCGCCCAATGGCCGTACCAATCCGCTGGCGTGGCCAGTACGACGAGGAAGGAGCCGCGTTCCCGCAGCTGCGCTCCCAGCGTGGCCAGGTCCTCGCCGAACCGGTCGGCCGGCGGCTCGGGGATGTCGGAGAGGTCGAGGATGTACCCGGCGTGCCAGCCCTTCGGCAGCGGATTGGTCGACGGCTTGGACCACTCAGGTTCAAGGTCGAAGAGAGTCAGCCGGGCGTCCCCCGCGGCGCGTAGCAGCTTCACAGCAGCTGTTCGCCGACCGCTTCCCGGCGGGGCGCAGAGTACGACAATGCCGCATTCGTCCAAACGCTTGGTGGCGTGTGCCCACTGGGGTGCGTTTCGCGGCGGGATGAACCTGCCGTCTTCGCTCGCCGCGAGGGCAGGGTCGGTGCCGGTGATGGGAACTGGGAGGACTTGGTCGCCGTTCAGGTGCACGTTGAACGCCTGGATGCCGCCCTCACCGTACTGGTTGAAGTTGACGGGCTCCGATTGTGCGGCGCCGTTCGGCTGGCCGGTGGCTACCGGTGGTGTTGCCGGATGAGCTTGCGACTCGGTCGGCTCGGTCTGTGCCGGGCCTGGCTGCGTGCCGAGGTGTGGTGCGTGCTCCGGGTCAGTCATCCCTGTCCCCTTCCGGCGCCGTAGTGGTTGTAGGCCTGGACGCCGTCGGGGCCGTACTGGCTGAAAGTCACCGCGCCAGGTGCCGCAGGCGCCGACTGAGGTGAACACGCGGATGTGGGAACCTTCGTCGGCTTTCGGTCCGGTTCGGTGGTACCGGGCCGCTCGAAGATGTCTGGGTCCGCGAGCCCCCAGTCGAATCCGGGAATGTGCACCCAGGCCGACTGCTGGAACTTCTTCACCTTCACCAGGTGTCGGACGAACTGGTCAGGCAGGACGTCGCCGTTGACGCAGCCGCTTTCGAAGACGTCCTCGTACACTCGCTGCGAGATGATCACTGCGGTGTTGGTGATTTCCGGGTTCGCGCGGTTGAGCAGGCCCCGCAGCGCGTCGTCGTCCAAGAGCCGGTGGGTGTGCACCATCGGCACGCCAAGTCCGCTGGGCGGCAGGGGGCCCACGTGAATGCTGACCCTCAATTGCAGAGGCACACCCGCGGGGGCCTCGGCACGTCGGCGTGAAAGCGCGTGCCGGAGCGCGTCGGGGAAGCAGCCCACCAGTGCAGGCAGAACCTCCGGGTCCATGCCGGCGACGTAGCCGTCGCCGGTGTGCTGGCCGAACATCCGCCGCTCCCAGTGAGCGCTCACGTTGCTGACGCTGAGCGCCTGCGCCAGCAACGGCGGGATATCGGCGTTCACCTGCTGCATGCCCTTGCTGTCCAGCGCACTGAAGTTCCGGGCGTCGACGGCCAGGACAGCCCGGTAGGGCCACAACGGCTCCCAAGACGGCAACACGTACCGCTCCTCTCGTCGCGTGTGTTTCACCGCGAATGACGGCGAAGGCCACCCTCGTGGAGAGGCAGGGACGAAAGGGTCCAGCATTGGACGGTACGGGCGTGCGATGAGTCACATAGCGGGCACGGCGTCCTCTCTGCCTTTCACACCACAAAGCTCTTCGCCCCGGGCGACTGCCCTGAGGCGGGCCACGTCTGTGATGATCAGACGCCGACGACCGAGGGTGAGGATGCCGGCTGACTGGAGTTGGCCCAGGGCTGCGAGTGCGGACGAACGGCGCATGGCCGCCATGGTGGCTAGCTCGGTGCGAGGCATGCCTAGTTCCACGAGCAGACCCGCCTCTCCCTGGGGGTGGCCGACTTCTTCCGCGAGGTGACTCACAACTCGTGCCACGCGTCCCGTAGGGGGCAGGTGCACCAGGTCTGCCCGTAGGCGTTCGTGGCTGTTGAGCCGTTCCACGGTCAGCTGGTAAACGACCGTCTCCAGACGATGCCGCTCCATGTAGCCCCGGAAGGCGTGAGCGGGCAGCACGACTCCGGTGCAGCGGCGCGCCGCGGTAACGGTGGCTGAGCGTGGACGGCCGAGTAAGGCGCCCATTTCCCCGAGGACTTCGCCCGGTCCGCGCAACGTCAGTGTCAGTTCGTCGCCGCTTTCGTTGCTCTGCACGACCTTCACCAGACCGTCGACCAATGCGATCACGCAGTCGGGCGACTCGCCTTGCGCGAGGAGCACGGAGTTGGATGGATAGGTCCGCCAACGTCCGCGGTCGACCAGGTCACGCCAGACGTTGACAGATACCAGTGAGCGGAAGTTCATCGCGGTGCCCTCCTAGTGCCTCATCCGACGACGGTCGCCAGGCCGAAGGCGGCACAGCCCGCCACCCCCAACATCAGCGACCACTGCACCCGGCGGTGCTTGGTCCAAGCGATCTCGCTCATCACCACCACCTGCCGGGACAACGACGGCAGCGGGTCCTTGTCCCGAAGCGCCGCTTCCAGCACTTCCGGGTCCAGGTGCCGTACATGTCCGAAGTACAGAAAGTCGTCGTCGACCTCCGGACCTCGCCGCTCCTTGCGGAGGTTGGGCGAGATTGCCCAGGCCGCACAGCTGACTCCGCCCACCATGAGCAGGACACCAATCCACAACAACAGCCCTGGCACGGTGGAGTCGAGATCGCCAGCCACTCGCTTAGAACTCGCCAGCAGACCCAAGACAGCCAGCGCCGTGGACTGCATCGTCAGAGCAAACGACGCCTTCGAATCAGCCTTGGCTGTCCAATCCGCAACAGCTGCCTGAATACGCCACGCGGTCTCCGTCGGCTCAACTGCCATCAAGCCATCCCCCTAACTGCCACCCAGGCGTCCACTCACCGGTCCCGGGCTGAAGCCTGAACACAGCAACCAGGCGGAAAACCTACTTATGGCACTTTGACCGAGAACGGGCACCCATCGGCCTGGACCGCGAGACTCAGGTCCCCGTCTCAACTCGTCACACTTCAGCCGCCACCCGCTCCCGGCGGGGTGACAGCACGCTAGGAGCCTGCCGAGCACTCCCGGCTCAAGCCTTCTGGACGCCAAGACTTCAAGACGAGAACTGCAGGGCGGCAGACCCAAAGGAGCTCGGAAGCAAAGAGAAGGGAACCGCTGCGCCAGATGACAGCGTGTCGCGTTCGTCGACCGCGCCTCTACCCCGCACCGCACCGACCTGAGGTGCCGATCGACTTCAGCTCCCGTCCTCCGCACGCTCCTTCTCCCGCAGGTACTCCTCCACGACGTCCGGATGGCGCCGCATGGCAGCTTTCAGTTGGCTTCTCCGATACCGGGCTCGTCCTTCTTCGACTCTCTGTTCCCAGCCAACGTGTGCATCGACGAGCCGCTCATTGATCAGAAATTCGATGACGTCCTCAATGCACGGTCGGAAACGCTTACCTCCGACTGGGATATGCAGTTTGTCGAGAGTGCGCTTCTGGTCATCCTTGCCGTTCAACGCCTCCAGAGCTGGCGACGTACCGTAGACCTGAACGTGCGCGCTGGTGTATCTGTCCTTTTCGCGCTCGTAGTCAAAGTGACAGAGACACGACTCCAAGCCCTGGTCAGCAAAAATGGCACAATACGACGAATGTACTGTCAGAAACGATCCCTCATCGTCGAGACGCAACTGAAAAGACAGACTCATCCAAGCGCGAGGGTTCTTGTTGTCGACACGCAGCGGAAAGGCTTGAGGTTGGGTCGGGTTACTGCGGGACAGGCCGTGGCCAAGAGTGAAAACGGGGCCAACCCCGGACCGAGGACGGAGCACGGCCGCAATGCGTACGTGCTGACACACAGTCCCGTTGAGTGTCTTCTGTAACTCCTGAGCAAATGCACGAGCCTGTCGCTCAAGCTCAGAGGTCAACCGTGCCGCCGATCGACACCCAGAGCGCGTGGGCCTGTGCGGACGTGAAGTAACCGCTGCGCGCCTGCTCCTCGAGCTGAGCGTACGTCATGCCAAGCTCATCTAACGCGCGCTGCGCCGCAGCCTGGTACTCCTCATCAGAAACCACGATCACAACGTCGTCATCATGATCTGTTTGCCACTGCTCGTTGATCGTCACACTCATCGCGTACCCCCCAAGGCTGCGTCTGGCTCTGCCAGTGTGCTCCAAGGCACTGACAGCATCCCGTATTCAAGACCTCGCCGACAGTGACATACCCCGATTGGTGGAACTGTTACCAGCCATCTCGACAACCGAAGGTGAACCATGCCCCCTCCCCCTTACGCGCAGCATATGAGCCCGGTTCACAGCGCGCCCGCATCAGTTGGCGGTGGATGACTCCAGCCTGCGGCCGCCAGCGGTCGCGGCGATGGCCGATCCGACCATCCGCCGCTCCAGCGGCATGGCCGCCAGCGCGCTACTGGTAGACGGTGGTGATCGGCGTGGAGACGCTGGCTCCGCTGCCGGGAGCGGCGTAGGAGATGGTCCACACGGCGGCTGTCTTGTTCGGGTAGCCGTACAGGTATCCGCCGTTGTCGCAGCCGTAGTTCAGGCGCTGTCCCGCCAGCGTCGCGGTGCCGCCACCGGCGAACGAGCAGCGGGCGCCGTTGGTCAGGACGAGGATGATCGGTTCGATGTCGGGTCCACCCGGCATGTGGTTGTTGTTGCCGGGAAAGCCCTCGGGGACCGACAGTTCGACCATCCGGTCGGGGGCTCCGTCCAGGCACAGCGCGCTGTTCTCCGAGGGATCGGAGTCCGGGGAGAAACACGGGTCGAGGATCCGATCGCCGGCGGTGCAGCGCCAGGCATCCGTGCGCATCGTGGATTCGGCGGAGCCGAAGCAAGAGCCGCTGGTCCGGTCGGTGATGGTGATGCCGGTTGCTGGGGTGCCGCCTGGGGACCATGGGCTGAGGGTGACCACCTGGGTCTGCGTCAGCGCGGACGACGCCGCGGCGGTCGGGGTCTGTGACTCAGCGACGGCAGTGCGGGCGAGGGATGACGTGGTCGCAGCCGGTGTGGCGGCAGGAGTGGAGCGAACCACGGCCGGCTGCTGGGAGTGAGTGGCGCGCGCTGGGGCGTCGCCGGGCGCCAGTGCGAACCAGGTGCCTGTGGCGGCCGCGACGAACACGGCGGCCGCGGCGACGATGAGCCGGGCGCGGCTGTAGGGAGGGCGTATCACGGCAGCCGGCCAGGAGGGGTTTTCGACGGTCGGGGGGTGCCACTGCTCTGCGATCAAGTTCGGGACCTCGGTAGGCCGGTCGTGGACATCCCCGAGGACCTGGGTCGCCTGCTCGCCGAGCAGCTCGGCGGTCTTCTGCGCCACGACGGCGGACGACGGCCGGTGGCCCGGGTCTTTGGCAAGGCACGACGCCACCAGGCTGAGCATGTCGTTCGGGACGCCGCCGAGGTCCGGCTCCGCATTCAGGACGCGGAAAGCGACGGCCTCGGCGTTGCCGGTGCCGAAGGGGTGGCGGCCGGTGGCCGCGAAGGCGAGCAGCGCACCCCAGGCGAAGACATCCCCTGGCGGCCCGGCGGTGCCGTCCCGGTAATACTCGGGGCTCAGCCAGCCCGGGGTCCCGGTCAGCATGCCGGTGCGGGTGACCGCGGTACCGTCGACGACGTGGGCAATGCCGAAGTCCAGCACCCGCGGTCCGTCCGGAGTCAGGATCACATTCGCGGGCTTCAGATCGCGGTGGACCACCCCAGCGGCGTGCACGGCCGCGAGCGCCCCGGCCGTCCCTGCGGCGAACAGGTGCAGCTGGATCCCGGCCAGCGGCCCGTGAACGGCCGTGTGCTCTCCGAGCGTCAAGCCGGGTGCGTAGGCCGTCGCCAGCCACGGGATGTCCGCCTCGGGATCGGCCTCCAGCAGCGGCACCAGGCACGGACCCACAACCCGCCGCAGCACCTGCACCTCGCGCCGGAACCGGGCCCGGAACTGGCCATCCGCCGCCTGTCCAGCGTGCACGGCTTTCACCGCTACCCGCTCGCCCAGCTCCCCTACCGCGGCGTACACGGTGCCCATCCCACCCGCGCCCAGCACCCCAACCACCCGGAAGCGCCCGATCCGAGCCGGGTCCGAAGCACGACGAGCAGCAATCCGCGACACGAAGAAGACCCCCACCGAGAGCAAGTGTGGACGAGGTGTGAACCCTAGCGGGGATCGGCAGCGCCACAAGCCAGTTGGCATCAGACGGGATCCGCCCATGCCTTGCTCCCCAGGTCAGCCGCACGGCATCCGGCACGCTCCCCACCACACTTGCTAGACGCCCGCCCAGCGGTGAACCCTGTTGCTTCCCCAGCACACGGCCAACCACGCGCTCTCCACGGCGCGGACACCAGTCAAACAGGCCATGACCTACCTGAGTTCTGACAGATCATCCGTCGAAGCCAGGTGTAGGCCAAACCCAACGGTATGCACCGCTGCGGCTGACTTCATCCCGGAGCGCAAACTCTCCAAGACTTCAGTGGTAGCCGACCTCTCACCGTCTCGATCAACTGGGCACCACCGCAATGCGGATACCGCAAGAGTGAGTCGTGACTGCTGATAAAATTGCTAACGCCTGATCTTGATTAGCTTCTTGAGTCACCTACCTTGTGCGAGGCATCATGGGAGTGGATCCCTCCGGCCGGCTCAGGCATTGTGATATTGAAGGCAACATAGCCTGGCGCCTCGTGGCTCCGAATGGTGCTGCCGACCGCGTCGAGCCAGCCCAGGTGCATGCCTCGTTCGAAGAAGCCTTCCGGTTCCGCCAAGAGGACTTGCAGCGGGGCCTGGCTGGCTTGCGTGAGCCGCAACTTGGAGCCGTACACGCAGTTCTTGGGCACTGGGCGTCAAGGCGGCCTGAGCCCGCTACGGTCGTCATGCCCACGGGGACGGGAAAGACCGAGACCATGGTGGCCTTGTTGGTGGCCGGAAGCGTTGAGCGCCTGCTGGTGATCGTTCCTTCTGACGCCTTGCGGGACCAGGTCGCGAACAAGTTCGAAAGACTAGGGCTGCTGCAGGACTTCGGCACCGTCACCGGGTCGGCGCTCAAGCCGATCGTCGGGCGGGTCAAACGCGGGATCCAAGATCCCGCCCTGGCTCACGAGTTCGCGACGCACTGCAATGTGATCGTGGCGACACCGTCCGTCATGCAGCACTTCTCCCCAGAAGCACGGGACCTCCTGATCGAGGCATGCACCCATTTGTTCGTGGATGAGGCCCACCATGTGACCGCGCAGACTTGGCGTGAGATTCGCGATCAATTTGGCGGGAAGCGCGTTGTCCAGTTCACAGCCACCCCGTTCCGCAGCGACGGCGCCGACCTCGGCGGCCGATTCGTGTTCGGCTTCTCACTGAAGGACGCATACCAGCAGGGCTACTTCTCAAAGATCACATACGCTCCTGTGGTCGACCTGTTTGACCCGGACCGCGCCATCGCACAGCGGGCCGTCGAACTTCTCCGCGAGGATCTGGCTGCCGGTTATGACCACCTGCTCATGGCACGAGTCAAACGGATCGGCCGCGCCGAGGATGTCCTGCCGCTCTACCAGGAGCTCGCTTCCGACCTGAACCCTGTCATCCTGCACAGTAAAGGCCGTAGGGCAGACCTCAAAGCCGCGCTGGAAGCGTTGCACGACCGGAGCAGCAAAATCGTCGTCTGTGTCGACATGCTCGGTGAAGGCTTCGATCTGCCCTCGCTCAAGATCGCGGCAATCCATGACCAGCACAAGAGCTTGGGCATCACGCTGCAGTTCATCGGCAGGTTCGCACGAGTGGCCGGCACCTCGATCGGGCCAGCGACCGTTGTCGTCAACCGCACCGAGACTCAGTTCGATGAGAACTTGAAGAAGCTGTATGCCGAGGACTCCGACTGGAACGACGTCATCGAGATCCTCTCCGCGCACGCGGTCGGCGAGCAAGAAGAACTTAGCGAATTCGAGGATGCCTTCTCCAGCCTGCCCGAAGAGGTCTCACTCCGGAACATCACACCGCGGATGAGCACCGTCGTCTATCGCACCAGCACTCTTCGGTGGAAGCCCGAAGCACTCGCGCCGTTCTTCAGCGACCGGCTGCTCACCTACCCGGTTGCGATCAACGAACGAGACCGGGTCGCCTGGCTCGTGGCGCGCGAGCGAAAGCCCGTCGCCTGGGGCGCGGTGAAGAGCCTTGAAGACATCTCACACGACCTCTACATCCTGTACTGGGACAAAACACACGGACTGCTCTACATCAACAGCTCCAACACCAGCAGTGTTCACGAAGATCTTGCCCAAGCGGTGGCCGGCCCGGACGCCATCCGGATCAAGGGGCCGGTCGTCTACCGGATCATGTCGAAGATCCGGCGGTGCGTGCCGACCAACGTAGGAACCCTCGACGCTCGCAACCGCAGCCGTCGCTTCCAACTTGCGGTCGGCGCCGATGTCCTACTCGATTATCCCGAGGCCGAAAGACGCAACAAGAGCCAGACCAACATTTTCGTCAGTGGCTACGAGGGCGGCGAGCGCGTCAACGTGGGCGCCTCGTTGAAGGGACGTGTCTGGAACTACGGCGTCGCACACACCCTCAAACGCTGGGTCGACTGGTGCGACGAAGTCGGCACCAAACTCACCGATGAGACCATCGATCCTGCAGACGTCCTCAAGGGGTTCATCGTCCCCACCGAAGTCGACGAACGTCCCGAGCTCGTCCCGCTAGCCCTGGAGTGGCCGATCCAGTTCTTCCTCGACACCAACGAGAGCGTCGAAATAAAGCGCGACAACTTCAGCTGGCCAGTGATCGACACCGACCTCACCATCACCACCTTCACCCGTGAAGGCCCGATCGGCTTCACCCTGCACACACCGCACTGGAGCGTCGACTACCAGATCACCATCGCGAACGGACGCATCAATTTCACGTGCGACGGTCCCGAACCAACAGTCGCGACGAGCCGCCAAGCCCAGCCATTCAGCGAATACTTGAATCAGCACGGTCTACGGATCCTCTTCGAGGACGAAGCGATCCTGGAACCGGACATGCTTTTCATTCGCCCAGCAGGAACCGTGGCGCCATTCAGCCCCGAACGGCTGCTGACCATCGACTGGACGGGCATCAACCTGCGCAAGGAGTCCCAGGGCGCCGACCGTGACCCCACCTCGATCCAGGCACGGACCATCCAGCACCTCCTCGGCGAGGCCGACTGGGACGTCGTCATCGACGACGACGGCGCCGGCGAAGTCGCAGACATCGTCGCCGCCCGTATCGAAGGCAACCAGCTCCATGTGAACCTCGTCCACTGCAAGTACGCGCACGGCGACGTCCCCGGTGCCCGAGTCGCCGATCTGTACGAAGTGTGCGGCCAGGTCCATAAATCCACCAAATGGAGGCACCGCCCGGGTCGTCTCTTCAATAACCTGATCCGCCGCGAAGGTCACCGCCGTAACCAAGGCCAGTCTGGACTGGAAAAGGGGTCGGACCAGACACTCTACGAACTCGCCCAGCGCGCTCCGCTCCTGGAACCGAAGTTCACCATCACCATCGTTCAGCCCGGCGTCTCCAAGGCCCGCGTTTCTGAAGACCAACTTCATCTGCTCGCCTGCGCCGAGGTCTACGCTATGGATACTGCCAACAGCGTCCTCCAAGTGATCGTCCACCCCTAAAGCCAATGCCGTGACTCTGCTGGTAATGTTGTCGGGATCATGTGGCGACTGCGCATAGCGCGTTAAAGTGCGTGGTGCGGCGGCGGGTTCTGGTGGTGCTGGATATCCAGTCGGACCCTCGGTGGCGTCGCAGGCCAAGGCAGTGAGGACGTGCTGCTCGACGGCACGCTCGCCGAGTGCGACCGGGTCGGCGACAGCCGGGCCGACTTCCCCCGAAGCGCCGCCGCCACGGCGTGAATGTGCAGGTCGTGACCAATCCCCGCGGGCAGGCTGCTGCGGATCTCTCCCACGCTGCCCGGCCGCACCCACGACCTCACCGCGGCCCGCATCACCGGATCGTACGGATCTGCGAACGCCAGGCCGTCCCCGTCCGTGCCGCGCACAAGCACCCAGGCCCATTCGCGGCAGCCTTCACCGTCGAACGGTGGTTCAGTCCGGCGCGTCCCTCGACACCCGCGAGGGCGCCATTGACGGCTGCCTCGACACTCGCAAGCAATGTCACCTATCCCGGCCGGGGCACGGCTCGCTCGAGCAGCGTCATCGGTGCTTAGGTTCAGTCGGAGCAGGCCGGCAAGAAGACACCTCGTACATGTACTTCCGAGAGCATCAGAATCCGAGATGTCTCCTCAAGAACGGCACCGGACCACATTCGACACCCAGAATGCCCGGATATGCCGCATGGACAGCAGACAGAAACGACGATACCCACAGCTCAGATTCGACCCGGATTCGACCCCGAGGGTTTGTTTAGCCAGTAGATATTGCCCCTGACCTGCGGAAACAAAGAGCGGCAGACGAGTCGGGCTGTACGCCGGGTACAGCCCGACCGGGCCGCGGCGGCGTGCGCCGGTCATCAGGAGGCCGTTGTCATGTCCGGATTGCCGTAGTAGGCGTCGGGGCCGTGCTTGCGGGTGTAGTGGCGATCGAGCAGGTGGCTGGGCGGAGGGGCGGTGGGGGCGAGGCTGAGGGTGTGGAGGGCGATGTCGGCGACCGCCTCGCAGATGATCGCGTGTTCCAGGGACTTGCGGGCGGTGGCGCCCCAGGCGAAGGGACCGTGGTTGGCGACGAGGGCGGCAGGGACCTCGACGGCCTTCTGGTCGTCCTTCTCGAGCATGTCCACGATGACGCGGCCGGTGTTGTACTCGTAGTCCTTCGCGCATTCCTCCGGGGTGAGGTCGCGGGTGACGGGGATGGGGCCGTTGAACGTGTCGGCGTGGGTGGTGCCGAGGACGGGTATGTCGCGGCGGGCCTGGGCGAAGGCGACCGCGTGGGTGGAGTGGGTGTGGGTGACACCTCCGATGGAGGGGAACGCCAGGTACAGGCAGCGGTGGGTCTCGGTGTCGGTGGAGGGGCGCAGGTCGCCGTCGACGACGGCGCCGTCGGACAGGCGTACCGTCACCAGGTGGTCGATGGCGAGGTCCTCGTAGGGGACTCCGGAGGGCTTGATGACGAAGACACCCGCCTCCCGGTCGACTCCGCTGACGTTGCCCCAGGTCAGGGTCGCCAGGCCGACCTGGGGGATGGCGAGGTTCGCTTCCAGGACGTCCTGCCGCAGGCCGTCGCGCACAGTTACGGTCATCGCTCGTCTCCTTCGGTGCGGTCGTGGGTCACAGGGCCTGGGCGAGTCGGTGGTAGGCGGCGTTCCAGCGGATCTCCTTGGCGAGCTGGTCGACGGTGGTGTCCGCGCCGATGGTGAGCAGTTCGACGCCGGTCATGGCGGCGAAGTCGGTCAGTGTC
This sequence comes from Streptomyces sp. Y2F8-2, assembly GCF_014905555.1. Classification (GTDB taxonomy): domain Bacteria; phylum Actinomycetota; class Actinomycetes; order Streptomycetales; family Streptomycetaceae; genus Streptomyces; species Streptomyces cynarae. The sequence goes on from NZ_BNGS01000005.1 coordinate 270,971, forward strand.
TCGGCGTCGACGGCGGAGCTGAGCACGGTGTGGTGCGGGGCGCCGGCGAGCAGCCAGCTCTCGGCGGACTCGGCCAGTGAGGGGCGCGGCTTCCACACGGCCCGGGCCACGGGGAGGTGGGGCAGGGGCTCGCTGGGGCCGACGACGTCGACCTCGTTCGCGGTCAGCCGGAAGCGGTCGCCGAGGTCCGCCAGGCCGACGACGACGGCCGGACCGGGGGCGGCGTCGAAGACGAGGCGGACGGGGTCCTCGCGGCCGCCGATGGACAGCGGGTGGATCTCACAGCGGGGGCGGTCGGCGGCCACCGAGGGGCAGACCTCCAGCATGTGCGCACCGAGGATGCGGGGTGTGCCGGGCCCGAGGTGGTAGGTGTAGTCCTCCATGAAGGTGGTGCCACCGGGCTGCCCCTGTCCCATGACCTTCATCACGCGCAGCAGGGCGGAGGTCTTCCAGTCGCCCTCGCCGCCGAAGCCGTAGCCGTCCGCCATCAGGCGCTGGACGGCCAGGCCGGGAAGCTGGCGCAGCCCGCCCAGGTCCTCGAAGTTGGTGGTGAACGCGGTGAAGCCGCCCTCGGTGAGGAAGGTGCGCAGACCGAGTTCCTGGCGGGCGGCGTACAGCAGCGAGTCGTGGCGGATGCCGCCTGGGCGCAGGGCCGGGACGACGTTGTAGGACTCGACGTACTCGTCGGCGAGTTCGGCGGCCGCCTTGTCCTCGACGGCGTCGACGACGGCGACGAGGTCGTTGACCGCGTAGGTGTTCACGGAGAACCCGAACCGCATCTGTGCCTCGACCTTGTCGCCCTCGGTCACGGCCACGTCCCGCATGTTGTCGCCGAAACGCGCCAGGCGCAGGGTGCGTGCCGCGTGGCGCCCGGCGGCGGCCCGCGCCCAGGCGGCGATCCGGCGGATCACGCGCGGGTCGGTGGCGTGGCCGGCGACGATCTTGCGTTCGATACCGAGCCGGGCCTCGATGTGGGCGAACTCCCGGTCGCCGTGGGCGGCCTGATTGAGGTTCATGAAGTCCATGTCGATGCTCGACCAGGGCAGCGACAGGTTGTACTGGGTGTGCAGGTGCAGCACCGGCAGGTCCAGCGCGCTCAGCCCGCCGATCCACATCTTGGCCGGGGAGAAGGTGTGCATCCACACGATCACGCCCACGCAGTCGGCGGAGGTGGTTGCCTCCTGGCACAGTCGGCGGATCGCCTCCGCGTCGGTGAGGACGGGCTTCCACACGATCCGCAGCGGGATCGGGTCGGCCGAGTCGAGTCTTTCGGCGATCTTCCGGGACTGATAGGCGACCTGGTGCAGCACCTCCTCGCCGTACAGGCCCTGACTACCGGTGAGAAACCAGATCTCCTGGCCGGCGGACGGCTTTTCGGGTGCGGTCATGACGGGATTCCTCTCGGGTGGAGCGCGACGTGGGGGCGGGGGTGGTGGGGCGGCTCAGGCGGACGCCTCGGCGCGGATGCGGCGCAGGCGGTGCATGACGTCGTTGGTGCCGCGGCCGAAGTAGTCGTGCAGGAGCCGGTACTCCTCGTACAAGCGGTCGTAGGCGGCGGCGCGGTCCGGGTCCGGCTGATACACGCCCCGGTCGGCCTTGCCCATGGAACGGGAGGCGGCCTGGATGTCGGGGTACGCCCCCGCGGCCACTGCCGCGTGCATCGCCGCGCCGAGAGCGGGGCCCTGTGCGGAGCCGATGACGCCGAGGGGACGGCGGGTGACGTCCGCGTAGATCTGCATCAGCAGTGCGTTCTTCGTCAGTCCGCCCGCGATGATCAGCTCGTCGACCGGCACGCCGGACGACTCGAAGGCCTCGATGATGGTCCGGGTGCCGAACGCGGTGGCCTCCAGCAGCGCCCGGTAGACGTCCTCCGGCTGGGTCGACAGCGTCAGCCCCACGACCACACCGCTCAGTTCGTGATCGACCAGCACCGAGCGGTTGCCGCTGTGCCAGTCCAGCGCGACCAGACCGTGTTCACCGACCTGCTGTCGGGCCGCGAGCGCCGTCAGATGCTCGTGCGCGTTGCGGCCCAGTGCGGCGGCCTGTTCGGCGTACTCGACGGGCAGGCCGGTGCGCACGAACCAGCCGAAGATGTCACCGACGCCGCTCTGCCCGGCCTCATAGCCCCACAGTCCGGGCAGGATGCCCCCGTCGACGACACCGCACATGCCCGGCACCGTGCCGTGCTGGTCGGAGCTCATCACGTGGCAGGTGGACGTGCCCATGATGGCCACCATCTGGCCCGGCTCCACCGCGCCGGCGGCGGGCGCCGTCACATGGGCGTCGACGTTGCCCACGCACACCGCGATGCCCTCCGGCAGACCTGTCCACGCCGCCGCCTCGGCCGTCAGCTGCCCGGCCCTCGCTCCCAACGCACCGATCGGGTGCTCGAGTTTCTCCGTCACGAAGTCGGCGAAGCCGGGGTTGAGTGCTTCCAGATAGGCACGGGAGGGGTAGGCGCCGTCCTGGTACTGGCCCTTGTAACCGGCGGTGCAGGCGTTGCGGACGTACGTCCCGCACAGCTGCCAGACGATCCAGTCCGCCGCCTCCAGCCACCGCCCGGTGCGGCGGTAGACCTCCGGGTCCTCCTCCAGCACCTGCAGCGCCTTGGCGAACTCCCACTCCGAAGAGATCTTCCCGCCGTACCGCTCCAGCCACGGCTCCTTGCGCTCGGCGGCCAGCGCCGTGATCCGGTCGGCCTGAGCCTGGGCGGCGTGGTGCTTCCACAGCTTGACGTAGGCGTGCGGACGGCCGGTGTACTCGGGCAGCTCGCACAGCGGCGTGCCGTCCGCGAGCACCGGCAGCACCGTGCACGCGGTGAAGTCCGTGCCGATGCCGATGACCTGCTCCGGCCGCACACCGGCGGCTGCGAGCGCCGCCGGCACCGCGTGGCGCAGCACGTCGACGTAGTCCGACGGCACCTGCAGGGCCCAGTCGGGAGGCAGCCGGGTACCGTCCGGCAGCTCCCGGTCAAGGACCGCGTGCCGGTACTCGTGCTCGGCCGTTCCCAATTCCTCGCCGTCGCGCACCTGGACCACCACGGCCCGTCCGGACAGCGTCCCGAAGTCGACTCCTACGACGCAGGGTTCCAGGTTCCCCGCCGTCTCGTCTCCGGCGTTCATGATCAGCCTCCCTCACACAGAGATATTCGATATATCGATCACTGTTCGATCTCCTGAAGACACCAAGGCGGCACCTGCGTCCGGATCGGCGGAGTCGACCGACATGCTGAGCGGGTCCGTGGAAGTCCGCGGGGGCGCCGGCGTCCCGAACAGACGCGGGGAACTGCGCGGCCGGCCACGGACGGCCCCGGTTTTCGCACTGCGCTCCAGCGGAGCGCTCAGCCCCGGCTCCTGCCGAAGTAGCGTGCGCGCACCCGGTCGAGAAGGATGGCCACGCCTAGGACCGCTCCCTGCACCACCTGCTGGTCGTACGGGCTGACCTTGAGCGCGAGCAGGCCGTTGGTGATGAACTCCAGCAGGATCGCGCCGGCCGCGATGCCGGCGATACGGCCCTCGCCACCGGAGAGCGACATCCCGCCGACCACCGCGGCGGCGATCGCCGTCAGTTCCCAGCCCGCGCCGACCGAGGGGTCGGCCACATTCATGCGGCCGATCACCAGGATGCCGACCACACCGGCCAACGCGGCGCTGGCGACGTAGGTGGACGTGATCCGGCGGGCGGTGGGGATGCCGGCCAGCCGGGCGGCTTCCTTGTTGCCGCCGACCGCGTAGATCTGCCGGCCCACGTAGGTGCGCTCCAGCACGAACCACGCGATGGCGGCCGCTCCCACGAAGAACAGTGCGGGGACCGGTACTTCACCGATGTAGTACTGGCTCAGGTTGCTGAACAGCGGGTCGAGGTTGTTGATGGGCGAGCCGCTGGTGATGGCGAGCGCCAGGCCCTGCGCGACGGTGTAGGTGACCAGGGTGATCACGAAGGGCGGCACATTGAGGCGGGTGACCATGATGCCGTGCCAGAGGCCGACGCCGGCGGTGATCACCAGGGTGAGCAGGATGGCGAGGGGCGCGGGCATGCCCTCGCTCACGTTCATCCAGGCGGCGAGGATGCCGGCCAGGCCGGCCAGCGCGCCCACCGACAGGTCGATGCCACCGGTCAGGATGACCAGCGACTCGCCGATCGCCAGGATGCCGACCTGCGCCAGGTCGCGGCCCATCACCTGGAGGTTGCCCACCGCGGTGTAGGTGTCCGCGTTGGCCGCGATCCCGACGAACACCAGCACGCAGGCGATGATGACGCCCGCCTCCGGGGAGGCGGCGAGCTTGCGGGCGAGGCTCGATATGGCCGGGCGCGACTGCGGCGCGGCCTCCTCGGGGGCGAGCGTGCTCTGCGCGCTCATGCTGTGGCTCCGTTCGTGAGGTGTTCCTGGTCGGGCAGTTCCGGGGTGAGGGCGGACGTTCCGGCCGCGGCCGTCATGATCCGTTCCTTGGTGGCGTCGACCCGGTCGATGACGGTGGCGACCCGCCCGTGGTTCATCACCGCGATGCGGTGGCAGATCCACAGCAGTTCCTCCAGTTCGGAGGAGGCGACCACCACGCCCATGCCCTCCTGGGCCGCCCGGTCGATCAGTTGGTAGATCTCCGCCTTCGCGCCGACGTCCACGCCGCGGGTCGGCTCGTCGAGCAGCAGCAGGCGCGGCTGCGCGGCGAAGGCGCGGCCGAAGATGGCGCGCTGCTGGTTGCCGCCGGACAGCGAGCCGATCGGCTGCTCCACCGACTGCATCCGCACGTTGACGTTCTCGGTGATCCTCCGCGCCTCGGCGCGTTCCCGGCCCGGCCCGAGCAGGCCACGAGTACTGATCCGCTTGAGCACCGAGACGACGACGTTGGACCGGATCGACGCGAACAGCACCAGCGACTGTTCCTTGCGGTCCTCGGGGATCAGCGCGATCCCGGCCGCCACGCCGTCACCCGCGCCCCGCGGGTGGTAGGCCTCGCCGCCCAGCAGCATCCGGCCGCCCGTCGAGGGCTGCGCGCCCGCGATCGTGTGGACCAGACGGCTGCGGCCCGAGCCCATCAGCCCGGCCACGCCGAGGATCTCGCCCTCGCGCACCTCCAGGTCGACCGGTCCGAGACCGTCCGCGGTCAGGCCCTCGACCTGCAGCAGGATCGGGCTCGACGCCGGCGGCGCCTTCGGCTCGCCCTGCGCGACCTCTCCGCCGACCATCTCCCGGATCAGCCGCTCCTCGCTGGCCTCCGCGGGTTCGAGGTCGGCCACCAGCCGCCCGTTGCGCAGCACCAGGACGCGGTCACTGATGTCCCGCACCTCGTCCAGGCGGTGCCCGATGAACAGCACCGTGCCGCCGCGTTCGGCCAGTTGCCGGGCCAGGCCCAGCACCATCTCGGCCTCGACGGGGCCCAGTGAGGAGGTCGGCTCGTCCAGGATCAGCAGCTTGGGCTCACGGCCCCAGGCCTTGGCGATCTCGATCATCTGCCGGGTCGGCACCGGAAGGGTGCGCACCTCCCGGCTGACCGGGATCGTCTCGGCGGACAGGCCGATCTCCGCCAGCATCGCCTCAGCCTCGGCCCGCTGCGCCGCACGGTCCACCAGAAGCCGCCGCTTCGACTGCCGCGGGCGGCGGCCCAGCAGCAGGTTCTCCGCCACCGAGAGCTGGCCGACCAGGGGGAACTCCTGGGAGACCATGGCGATGCCGAGTTGTCCCGCCGCCTCGGTTGACCCCGGGACGAGGGGTTCGCCGTCGATCAGGATCTCGCCGCCGTCCCGGTGGACCGAGCCGGCGAGTGTGCCCATCAGCGTGGACTTCCCGGCGCCGTTCTCGCCGACCACGCCGATCACCTGCCCGGCGTAGAGGTCGAGCTCCGGCAGGTCGAGGACGCGCACCGGCCCGTAGGACTTGTGCACCCCCCGCAGCCGCGCGGTGATCGCGCGGCCCTGGGCGTTCTTCGTGGCCGTCATGCTCAGCCGATCCCGAGCTGCGACTCGAGGGACTGGTACGCGCTCAGGTCGGACTTGGTGACCAGACCCACGCCGGAGCTCAGCGTCGAGCCGTCCTTCTCCAGGTAGGGCTTGACGATCGCCATCGTCTGGTCCTTGCCCAGCACCTTCTCCGCGGCCAGGATGTACGCCCCGGTGTAGCCCTGCTGGTAGGGCATCTGCACCACGGTGCCGGAGATGACGCCGGACTGGATGAACTTCAGCGTCTGCGCGTCGGAGTCGTCCGACACGATGTGCACCGAAGAAGTCTTGCCGGCCGAGGTCACCGCCTGCGCCAGCGCGGGACCGTCGTAGGAGTAAACCCCGTACAGGCCGTTGACGTCGGGGTTGTTGGCGAGGATGGTCTCCGCGTCGGAGGTGGCGGTGCTGGCCTGCAGGTTGTCGTTGACCTTCTGCGCGACCGTGATCTGGGTGCCCTTGAGCGCGTCCTCGAAGCCCTGGATGCGCTGAGTGGCGTTCGACGCGGTGAGCGAGCCGACCAGGATCGCCACCTTGCCCTTGCCGCCCAGCACCTGCTTCATCGCGGTGCCCGCCTGGAATCCGGCGGTGTAGTTCGGTGTGCCCAGGTAGAGCGAGGCGGCGTCGGTGCCCGGCAGCGGCGAGTCGATCGCGAGGACGTCGATGCCCTTCTGGACGTCGGTGTGGATGGTCCCCGCGGCCGAGGTCGGGTCGATCGCCGAGATCGAGTAGCCGGTCACGCCCTGCGAGCGAAGGGTCTCCAGCTCCGAGTTCTGTTCCGTCAACTTGCCGTTGGGCGGGGCGAAGTAGGTGCACTTGCTCTTCGCGAGGCCGAGGTCGGAGCAACCCTTGAGGAAGCCGACCTGACCGGCCTTCCAGTAGTCGGCGGCCACGTTCACGACCATCGCGATGTCGACCTTGGACAGGTCCTTGCCGGCCAGCGCGGACTTCAGCGCCGCGTCGAGCTTGGCGAGGTTCGCCTGGTTGAAGGTGACCGAACCGGCGAGCGCGACCGGGGCCGCGGCGCCTGCCGAGCCGGAGGCGGCCGGGGTGGAGGCGTCGGAGCCGCCGGCGTTCTTGGAGCAGGCGGCGGCGGTGAGCGAGATGAGCACCGCGGTCGCGGCGGCAACGGTGCGGGACCTTCTGGTACGGAACATCGTTGATCGGCGCCCTTCTAGGCGTGTCGGGGTCGGAGATCCCACGGCCGGGAGCGGCTGTGGGCAGGTCGGGGATGGCTGGGTCACGGCCCGTCCGCGGACCGGCCGAGGCATGCCGGTGCCTGGGATGCGGGGTGATGCGGGGGGATGCGGGGGTGCGTGCTGGTCCCTCCGGAGCGGTAGGTGCCGGAGGGGGCGGTTGTCGCCGAGTCGGGCGCCCGGCCGTGATGATCGCGGCGGGGCGGGCGGACGGCGGTGCGGGAATGCCTGACGGTAAGTCAGGTCTTGGGGGCCGACCGCTCGGGGCGGTGGCCTGGGTGAAGCTGCCGCGACCGGCAGGTCACGCGCAACGGGCCCTGTTGATCGGGGAGTTGATGACGTGGCGTGTGGCCACAGCCGGATCGCCGGCGGTCACGCTAACGGGGAGCAGCCCATGTCGGACTTCCTTTTTCAGTGTCGGGGGCGGGTCGCCGAGGTGCGCACCACAAGAGTGGGCGGGATGACGATGTGCGGTGTCCCGGCGGCTGCCGGGAGCCCCGCGTCGGGGTCGCCGACGATCTCGATCAGCGCACGCAGGGCGCGTCTGCCGAGTTCGTCGAAGTCCTGGCGGACGCTGGTCAGTGACGGGCCGAAGTACTCGGTCTCCGGCATGTCGTCGAAGCCGACGACGCTGATGTCCTCGGGCACCCGGCGCCCGGCCTGTTGCAGGGCCCGCAGCAGGCCGAGGGCCATGTGGTCGTTGGCGCAGAACACCGCGGTGACATCCGGGTCGGCGGCGATTCGATGACCGAGCTCGTATCCGGTGCGGGCCGTCCAGTCGGCACCGGCCAGTGGTTCGGTCACCGGAGCACCCCGCTTCTCCAGGGCGCTGCGCCAACCGGCCTCGCGCTCCTGCGCGTCGAGCCAGGAACGCGGCCCGAGCAGGTGGTGCACCGTGCGATGGCCGAGGTCGAGCAGGTAGTTGGTGGCGAGTTCGGCACCCGTCTCGTTGTCCACGGCGACCGAGGCCAGCTCGGTGTGGGTGCCACAGCCGACCGCGACCAGGGGCACGTCCGGCGGTACGTTCGCCAGTGCGCCGACCGCTGCGGTCTGCGGCGCGATGACGATGATTCCCTCGACGCCCTGAGCGCGGAGCCGGTCGACGGCGTCCAGCACCGAACGCCGATCGAGCGTGCCGACCGCGGCCACGGTGACGAAGTACTCGTGCTGTCTGGCCGCCTGCTCGATGCCGTAGAGCATGCAAGCCGGCCCGTACAGCGTGGTGTTGAAGCTGATCACACCCAGGGTGTGGGTGCGGCGCGTCGCCAGGGTGCGGGCGGCGGCGTTGGGGCGGTAGCCGAGTTCCCGGACGGCGGCAAGTACCCGCTCCCGGGTGGCGGGTCGCACATTCGGGTGGTCGTTGAGGACCCGCGAGACGGTCTGGTGCGAGACACCCGCGATCCGGGCCACGTCCGCCATCACCGGTGCACGATCCCCGTCCATGCCTCCACCTCCTCACGTGCCATGAATGTTTCCGATCGGGTGCTTCTCCGGTGGGAGCCAGCGCGCCGTGGGGAATTGTTAGCGCACACAATTCGGCGGGGTCAAGGCTCCCCAACTGGTCACTCCCGGACTTGTCCGACAGCGTTGTCAAACCCTTCAGGACCCACCTGAGCTGCGAAGTCAAACTCCGCAGCAGCCCCACTGGGCACGTGGTCGCACGCCGAAGCGAACCAAGTTCACAGCTTCTGTTTCCACACTCTTGACTGTTCAACAGTGTTGACCGCCTGTTCATCCGAGCGTAAAAAGACGGAGTCGCGAGACCGGTCGATCACCCCCCGACTGCGCGAGAACGGCACATGTACGGCCCCCAGCTCCCGACCGGTCTGCCGTTCCGACCTGCTGCGTCACCCCGGCACGTGGGCTCTCGAACAGAGCAGCACGTACTCCGGCCGTATCCCCCTGCCCCCCTTCCCTTAGAGCTCGGATGAGTGACGGCATCCGACAGCCTCGATTGTTAGCGCCCACAATCCCCTGCTGAACGGGTGGCGAGGCCGCGTTCAGCGCCGACGCCGTACCCCCGGCGGCAGTCCCCGGATGTGCACATCACCGCATACCGGATCCCCCCCTTGCTCCCTGCGCACCTGGCGCCGGGCCAGAGAAGAACGCAAGACGGAAGAGGTTCACAGTGATCGTCAGACACCTGAGAGGTCTCCGGCTGAGGGTGGTGGGCGCGGTTCTCGCACTCGTCGCCGGCATCCTGGGCGGGGTCATCGCCACCACGGGCACAGCCCAGGCCGCCTCGTCCCTGCCGTGCGACATCTACGCATCCGCGGGCACGCCCTGTGTCGCCGCGCACAGCACCACGCGGGCGCTGTTCGCCTCGTACAGCGGCAGGCTTTACCAGGTCAAACGCCTCTCCGACAACACGATGATGAACATCAACACACTCAGTGCCGGTGGCTACGCCAATGCCGCGGCCCAGGACTCCTTCTGCGCCGGAACCGAGTGCATCATCACCCAGATCTTCGACCAGAGCGGCAAGGGCAACAACCTCACCGTCGAGGGCCCGGGCGGCAACGGCGGGCAGGACGTCGGCGCCATCGCCAACGCCCTGCCGGTGACGGCCGGCGGGCAGCACGTCTACGGCGTCTCCATCCAGGCCGGCGTCGGCTACCGCGACAACAGCACCAACGGCGTCCCCACCGGCAGCCAGGCACAGGGCGCCTACATGGTCGCCGGTGGCCACCACGTCGACGGCAACTGCTGCTTCGACTACGGCAACGCCGAAACGAGCAGCACCGACACCGGCAACGGTCACATGGACGCCATCAACTTCGGCACCGAGTGCTGGTTCTCACCCTGCTCCGGCTCCGGCCCGTGGGTGATGGCGGACCTGGAGAACGGCCTGTTCGCCGGCGGCAACGGCACCAACGGCAACAACACGGGCAACTCCAGCACGTTCGTCACGGCGATGCTGAAGAACAACGGCACCAGCACCTACGCGATCAAGGACGGCAACGCCCAGTCCGGCACTCTCAAGACCGACTACAGCGGCAGCCTGCCGACCACCGCCGGCTACATGCCGATGCACCAGGAGGGCGCCATCGTCCTCGGTACCGGTGGTGACGACAGCAACTGGTCCGACGGGTCGTTCTTCGAGGGCGTCATGACCGCGGGCTACCCGACCGACGCGGCCGACAACGCCGTGCAGGCCAACGTCGTCTCGGTCGGCTACACCCAGGCCGCCCAGACCTTCCCGGTCACCGGCACCGCCTACCGGCTGACCAACACCAACAGCGGCAAGGTGCTGGACGCCGTGAACTGCGGCACCGCCAACGGCACCTCCATCGACATCTGGTCCTCGCTCGGCAACACCTGCCAGCAGTGGAAGTTCGCGAACGCCGGCAACGGCCACTACACCATCACCAACATCAACAGCGGCACGGTCCTCGACGACAAGAACTGCGGCATCAACAACGGCACCGCCGTGCAACTCTGGTCGTCACTCGGCAACACCTGCCAGGAGTGGGACGTCACCCCGGCCGGCAGCCACTACACGATCACCAACGTCAACAGCGGCATGACGCTGGACGTGGCGAACTGCGGCACGAGCAACGGCACGGCCGTCCGCCAGTGGGCGCAGCTGGACAACGGCTGCCAGCAGTGGGACATCGCACCCTGACCTAGCCGACCGCAGAACCGATGGCCCGCCGCCCCTCCCCCAGGCGGGCCATCGGCCTGTCCGACGGCACCGCACGGGGGCGGCAGGTCCGGAGCCCCAGCGGCAAGGACCAGCGGCGGGCGAGTGGGGCCGTACGCCCGGACAGCTCACCCGCGACGATCAGCCCCAGCACCCCACCGAGAACACGACGAAACCCCCGAACCCGCAGGTTCGAGGGTTTCCGATGTCCAGAGACATCACACTGTCGGGACGACAGGATTTGAACCTGCGACCCCTTGACCCCCAGTCAAGTGCGCTACCAAGCTGCGCCACGTCCCGGTGCGGCTCCCGCGGTGTCCCGCGTGATCACGCGGACAGAACTTTACCCCACGACGGGCCCTGCCCCGAAAGGGGTCGGCGAGGCGGGACAATCGGGGTATGAGCGACGCATCGGGAGTTCGGGCGGGCCGGGGGCGCGACCGGGACACGGAGGGGCGGGCCCGCAACGCGCGGCCGCGGGACGGGCTGGGACGGCCGCTGCCGTACGGGGCGGAGGGCGTGGCACGCCAGCCGGAGGGCGTCGTGCGCACCCCGGAGGAGACCGTCACCGAGGCGCAGGCGCTGCTGGACGCCGGAAAGCCGTTCCATGCGCACGAGGTCTTCGAGGACGCCTGGAAGTCGGGCCCCGAGGAGGAGCGGGCCCTGTGGCGCGGGCTCGCGCAACTGGCGGTCGGTCTCACGCACGCGGCCCGGGGCAATGTGACCGGGGGCGCCCGGCTGCTCCGGCGCGGCGCCGGGGCCGTCGAGGCGTGGGCGTCGGCAACGGGACGGGACCGGCCGTACGGGCTTGAGGTGACCGGGCTGGTCGGTTGGGCCCGGGAGTTGGCGGCGGCGGTGGAGCGGGACGCGGCGACCGTCGACGCGCGGGCGTGGGCGCCCCTGCTGCGTGGGGCGCGGTCGTAGGGGGGCGGGCCGCGGGGACTGTCGGTGGCGTACGGCAGACTCGGGGCGTGCGAAAGATTCATGTCATCGGCATCGGGGCGGGCGACCCCGACCAGCTGACCCTGCAGGCGGTCAAGGCGCTGAAGAGCACGGACGTGTTCTTCCTCCTCGACAAGGGCGAGGTGAAGTCCGACCTGGTGCAGCTGCGCCGTGACATCCTCGAGGCACACCTGCCCGAGGGGTCGTACCGCCTGGTCGAGGCGCGCGATCCCGAGCGGGACCGGGCCGCGGGCGGTGCCGCCTACTCCCCCGCGGTCGGCGACTGGCGCTCGGCGCGCGCCGGGATCTACGAGCGGCTCATCGCCGAGGAGCTGGGCGACGACGAGAGCGGCGCGTTCCTGGTGTGGGGCGACCCCGCGCTGTACGACAGCACCCTCGGGATCCTCCAGGAGGTCCTCGAGCGGGGCGCGGTGACGTTCTCGTACGAGGTCGTGCCGGGCGTCAGCAGCGTCTCGGCGCTGGTCGCGAAGCACCGCACGGGTCTGAACAGGGTCGCCGGTCCGGTGCAGATCACCACCGGCCGCCGCCTGGCGGAGGGCTTCCCGGAGGGGGTCGACGACGTGGTGGTGATGCTGGACGCACACCAGGCGTTCCGGAAGTACGCGGACCAGGACATCGACATCTACTGGGGCGCGTACATCGGCACGCCGGACGAGATACTCGTCTCCGGTCCCCTCGCTCAGACGGCCGAGCGCATCGAGCGGCTGCGCGCCGAGGCGCGGGAGCGCAAGGGCTGGATCATGGACACGTATCTGCTGCGCAGGCGTCCCCGGGAGTAGTGGGGCGGGTGGGCTGTGGACCGCGCGGAGACCCGGGTGCCGACCGTGCCCGCGCCGTCGTCAGGACCCGCTGAGCCCCAGCCGGGCCAGCACGCCCGCCACGTCGGGCACCGCCGTCACGCCCTGCGGCAGCGGGGGGCGGCGTACGACGACGACCGGCAGGCCGAGTTCCCGGGCGGCCGTCAGCTTCGCGGCGGTCGCCTCTCCCCCGCTGTCCTTGGTGACGAGCACGTCGATGCGGTGCTCGCGCAGGAGCACCGTCTCGTCCTCGACCGTGAACGGGCCGCGCGCCAGCAGTACCCGCGTGTGCGGTGGCACGGGCGGCTCGGGCGGGTCCACCGACCGCAGGAGGAAGTGCAGGTCGGTCAGGTGCGCGAAGGCGGCGAGGCCCCCTCGGCCGATGGTGAGGAAGACGCGCCGGCCGAGCCGCGGCAGACGGTCCGCCGCGCCGGTGAGCGAGGTCGCCTCGTGCCAGCGGTCGCCGGGGCCGGCGCTCCAGCCGGGTCTGCGGAGCACCACGGCGGGGACGCCGGTGGCCGCGGCGGCGCGTGCCGTGTTGGCCGTGATGCCCGCGGCGAACGGGTGCGTGGCGTCGACCACGGCGTCCACGCGGTGCTCACGCAGCCAGGCGGCCAGCCCCTCCGCGCCGCCGAAGCCCCCGACGCGTACGTCGCCGTCGACGGTCCCCGGCCGGGACACCCGTCCGGCCAGGGACGTGGTCACGCGGACGCCGGGACGGGACGCCAGCACCGCGGCGAGTTCGCGTGCCTCGGTGGTGCCGCCGAGGATCAGGACGTGCGGGGACATGACGACGAGGGTACGGCTGCCTCGGAGCACGGTGTGCAGGAACCTTCCCGCATGCCGTACGGCCACCCGGCACCGTGCTCGTTATCGTCCTGGCATGCCCGACATCGACGCAGTGCGTGCCGTCCTCATCGACATCGACGGGGTCCTCACCGTCTCGTGGCGGCCGCTGCCGGGCACGGTCGACGCGCTGCGGCACATCCGTGAGTCCGGATACGCGGTCGCCCTCGTCACCAACACGACGTCCCGCACCCGTGCCTCGATCGCCGAGACCCTGTCCGCGGCCGGCTTCCCCGTGGCCGCCGAGGACATCCTCACCGCGCCCGCCGTCACCGCCGCGTACCTCGCCGAGCACTGCCCCGGTGCGCGGTGCTCGCTGCTCACCAGCGGTGACATCCGGGAGGACCTGGCGGACGTCCTTCTCGTCGACGACGAGGACACCGTCCCGGACGTGGTGGTCCTCGGTGGCGCCGGTCCGGAGTTCGACTACGCGGCGCTCAACCGGGCCTTCGGCCACCTTCAGCAGGGCGCGCGGCTGGTCGCCATGCACCGCAACCTGTACTGGCGCACCGACCGGGGGCTGCAGCTGGACTCGGGGGCGTTCCTGCTCGGCCTGGAGAAGGCCGCGCACATGGAGGCCGAGGTCACCGGAAAGCCGTCGCCCGCCTTCTTCGAGGCCGCGCTGACCCGTCTCGGGGTGGCTGCCGGCCAGGCGCTCATGGTGGGCGACGACATCGAGTCCGATGTGCTCGCGGCCCAGCGCGCCGGGCTCACCGGAGTCCTCGTGAGGACCGGCAAGTATCTGCCGCAGACCCACCGGGACGCCGGCGGCGAGCCCCACCACGTCCTGGACTCCTTCGCGGACCTGCCCGCACTGCTCCGATAGCTCAAGCGCGGCAGGAGCTGGAGGGGCTCCGTCAGCTCAGCGCAGCAGGAGCTGGAGGGCGCCCACCACGGTCGCCGTGATCACCAGCTGCTCGAACAGGCGCTGGTTGATCCGGTTCACCGCCCACCTGCCGATGGCGGCGCCCGGCAGCACGAACACCGCGAGCGCCGCGTCCAGCAGCAGGGAGCGGCCGTCGATCAGGCCGAGGCCGGCGCTGAAGGGCACCTTGGAGACGTTGACGATCAGGAAGAAGAAGGCCGAGGTGCCGAGGAAGCCCAGTTTGCGGAAGCCGGCGGAGAGCAGGTACATCGACATCACGGGGCCGCCGGCGTTCGCCACCATCGTGGTGAAGCCGCCGAGCACACCGTAGGAGCGGGCCTTGATGCGGCCGGCGCGTGTGGTCACCGCGTCGGGTTCGTCGTCCCGGTCGGCATGTCGGCGGCGCCACACCGTGACCGCCGCCATCAGCAGCAGGATCGCGCCGATCGAGGTCCGTACGACCGCGTCGTCGGCCCACACCAGGAACAGCGTGCCGACGACGACGCCCGCGGCGACCGCCGGGAACAGGCGCCACAGGGTGGGCCAGTGGGCGTGGCGGCGGTAGGTGAGGACGGCGAGGACGTCACCGACGATCAGGATCGGCAGCAGGACGCCGGTCGAGGCCCGGGCGGGCAGGACGGCGGCGAACACGGCGAGGCTGACCGTGTTGGCGCCGCTCACGGCGGTCTTGGAGAAGCCGACGAGCAGCGCGGCGGCGGCCAGCGCGGCGAACCCCCACGGCGATATGTCCCAGAGCGTCATCGTGTTCATGCGGGGACCGATGCTATGCCCACGCATCTGGCCACGTCAGGGGCGTCTCGCCAGATGGGCCTCCGATGAGGCGGCGCCCTGAACAACCCTGCCCGCCCCCCCGCTTCTCCTACACAGGCGGACGCTCGACGAGCACCGCGCTGCCCTGCCCCACGCCCACGCACATCGTCGCGAGCCCTCGGGCGGCGCCGGTGCGGCGCATGCGGTGCAGGAGGGTGGTCAGGATGCGGGCGCCCGAGCAGCCGAGCGGGTGCCCGAGGGCGATGGCGCCGCCGGTCGGGTTGACCAGCTCCGGGTCGAGGCCGAGCCGGTCGGCGCAGGCGAGGGCCTGGGCGGCGAACGCCTCGTTGAGCTCGGCCTCCTGGACGTCGCCGATCGTCCAGCCCACCCGTGCCAGGGCCTTCTCGGTGGCGGGGACGGGGCCGATGCCCATGACGTCCGGGTGCACGCCGGCCGAGGCCCCGGCCACGTACCGGCCGAGGGAGTCGAGGCCCAGCTCGTCGAGGACCTCCTCGCTGACGAGGAGGAGGCCGGCGGCGCCGTCGTTCATGGGCGAGGCGTTGCCCGCGGTGACGGTGCCGCCCTCGCGGAACACCGGCTTGAGGCGGGCGAGTTTCTCGTACGACGTGTCCTCGCGGACGCCTTCGTCGGCGGTGACGACGACACCGTCGGGCCGGGTCACGGGCAGGAGTTCGGCGTCGAAGAGCCCGTTCTTGCGGGCCTCGGCCGCCCGCCGGTGGCTGCGCAGCGCGAAGTGGTCCTGGCGTTCGCGCGGGACGCCGTACCGCTCGGCGACCTCCTCGGCGGTCTCCCCCATGGAGAGCAGGCCGTGCAGGTCCTTCATCTCCGGGTTGACCAGCCGCCAGCCGAGGCGGGTGTCGGCGGTCTCGATGCGCTGCGGCAGCGCCTCGTCGGGGCGGGGCAGTACGAAGGGGGCGCGGCTCATGGATTCCGAGCCACCTGCGAGCACGATGTCGGCCTCGCCCGCGGCGATGGCGCGGGCGGCCGTCGTCACCGCCTCCAGGCCGGAGGCGCACAGCCGGTTGACCGTGGCTCCCGGGACGGACTCGGGCAGGCCGGCGAGGAGGGCGGCCATGCGGGCGACGTTGCGGTTGTCCTCGCCGGCCTGGTTGGCGGCGCCCCAGTAGACGTCGTCGATGCGGGCGGGGTCGAGCGCGGGCACGTCCGCGACCAGGCCGCGGATCACGGTGGCCGCGAGGTCGTCGGGCCGCACGGTGGACAGTGCGCCGCGCAGCCTGCCGATGGGGGTGCGGCGGGCTGCCGCGAAGTGGACGGTACGCACGACGGGACTCCTGATCGGCATCGGCGATGGAGCGGAGCAGTTAATTAGCATCGCTAGTTTTGCATCGCTGGTTTTGAACTATAGACCGCCGGACGATCGCCGGGAAGCTCACCGGTGGATGCAGGAAAGGGGGTGCGCTCCCGTCGGGTTTCACCTGATCGGTCCTGGGGACCCGGGCGCGCATGGAGTGGTTGCGGCAAGCGGCGTGCGTGGGCGAGGACCCCGAGCTGTTCTTCCCCGTCGGGACGGCGGGACCCGCCGTCGAGGAGACCGCCGCCGCCAAGCGCGTCTGCCGCCGCTGCCCCGTCATGGGCGAGTGCCTGGACTGGGCATTGGGCAGCGGGCAGACGACGGGCGTGTGGGGCGGCACCGGCGAGCAGGAGCGTGCCGAACTGCTCCGTGCCACAAGAGAGCGACCGACAAGGAGAAGCGCGCGATGACCGTGGTGCACAGCACGCTGCCCGAACCCGCACGCCGGGTCACCGGGGAGGCCCTGCAGGAGACCCTGGTGGATCTGCTCGGGCTGTCCCTGATCGGGAAGCAGGCCCACTGGAACATCGTCGGACCCAGGTTCCGTTCGATCCACCTCCAGCTCGACGAGGTGGTCGGCACGGCACGCTCGTACGCCGACACGGTGGCCGAGCGCGCGTCCGCGCTCGGCGTGCCGCCGGACGGCCGCCCGGAGACCATCGCGTCCGCCTACGGCCTGCCCGGCACGAAGGAGGGCTGGCTGCGGGACACCGAGGTCGTGGGCCTGATGGTGGAGTCGCTGGAAGCGGCGATCGGGCGGCTGCGCCAGCGGATCGACGCCACCGCGGAGGCGGATCCCGTCACCCAGGACCTGCTGATCGGGATCACCGCGGAGCTGGAGAAGCAGCGCTGGATGTTCGAGGCAGAGAACTGGCCGCGCGAGGAGTGAGACCGAACGGAACCCGACCGTCGAGGGTGGAGAGGAGTACGCCATGACCGACGCCCTGGAGATGGACGCGCTGTGGGAGGACTTCCACCGGGTGGTGAACATGACCTCCCAGGAACTGGCGGCCTGGCTGCGGGTCCGGGACGCCGACGAGGAGAGCGAGCCGCTGCCGGAGGAGGCGGGCACGCCCACCGGGCGGCACGTCCTGTCGATCCTGCAGAAGCGGCGCACCGATCTCACCGACGACGACGTCCGGGTGATGCGCAAGGTGGTGGACACGGTCACCTCCGAGGTGGACGTGGAGAACGAGCCGGAGGCCGAGGACGAGCACCGGCGCCACCGGCTCATGACGCTGGGGCACGACCCGCTCAAGGCGTCACGGTGAGGCCGCCATGGGCCGGGACGACAGAGCCGCCGAGGTGATCGGGGAACTCGTCGGCGAGCACGGGCAGACCTACGCCGAGGAGGCGGGGATCCGGCTCGAGGACGCCCCGCAGCCGCTGTACCGGCTGCTGTTGATGGCCCTGCTGCTCAGCGCCCGCATCCGCTCCTCGATCGCCCTGGCCACGGTGCGGGCGCTTCAGGAGGCGGGCCTGAAGGACCCGCGCCACATGGCGCAGGCCAACTGGCAGGAGCGGGTCGACGCGCTGGGGCGGGGCGGCTACCGGCGATACGACGAGCGGACGGCGACCCAACTGGGCGACGGTGCCGTGCTGCTGACGGAGCGTTGGGGCGGAGATTTGCGACGGCTGCGGAAAGAGGCCGACGGCGACGTCTCCGCCCTGCGCCGGCTGTTGCAGGAGGTACCGGGGATCGGACCGGCCGGCGCGGACATCTTCCTGCGCGAGGTGCAGCGCGTATGGCCCGAGGTGGCCCCCTACCTGGACGCGAAGGCACTGTCGGGTGCGGAGCGTCTGGGGCTGCCGAAGGACCCGGAGAAGCTGCTGGAGCTGGCGAAGGACACCGAACCGGCGGTCCTGGCAGCGGCGTTGGTACGCGCTGCGCTCGACAAGAAGCTGGCGGAAGAGGTGCGGGAGCACGCGGCGTGAGGGCGGGCTCGGGGCGGGCGCCCCGAGGACGCAGTACCGCCCGCCCCGCGCGCGCCGGCCGCGGGCCTTCCCGCACCGGACAGCGGCGCCTCGGCGTCACCGACACCGCGACGACCGGCAGGTGAAATCTTCACCGGGAGCGGAGAAAGCGCATTCCCCCACAGACTCGCCCCGGCTAGTTTTTGACATGCGCGCAACACTTCCTTCCGTCACCCCCCAGGAGCCGTTCCCCATGCGCAGACTCCTCGCCACCCTCGCGGCGGCCGCCGCGGCGCTCGGCGGACTCACGGTCACCGCGCCCGCCGCCGCGGCGGCCGACTCGGGCACGTTCCGCGTGCTCAGCTACAACGTCGCCGGTCTCCCCGAGGGCATCTCCAGCGCCCCGACACCGCGCCAGTCGAGCACCACGACGATCGGCTCACGCCTCGGCCCGTACGACGTCGTCCAGGTCCAGGAGGACTTCAACTACCACGCGTACCTGTACGCCGCGGACTCCCACCCGTACCGCACGCCCACCAGCGGCGGCGCCGGCGTCGGCAGCGGACTCAACACGCTGTCCGCAATCCCGTACGACACCGACGACTTCGAGCGCGTGCACTGGAACTCCTGCCAGTACGACTCGGGCGACTGCCTCACCCCCAAGGGATTCACGTTCATGCGGGAACGCCTGGCCGAGGGCGTCTACGTCGACTTCTACAACCTGCACACCAACGCCGGGACGAACGACGGCGATCTGGCCTCACGGGCGGACAACCTCAACCAGCTGACGGACTTCATCAGGACCCACTCCACGGGCAACGCGGTCGTCGTCATGGGCGACACCAACACCCGCTACACGCGCTCGGGTGACACGATCGCCGAGTTCGCCGCTGCGAACGGCCTCACCGACGCCTGGGTCAAGCTGGTGCGCGGCGGCACCCCGCCCGCCAAGGGCAGCGACCCGCTGCTCTGCGACGAGAACGCGGTCACCAACAGCTGCGAGGTCGTCGACAAGATCCTCTACCGGGGCAGCAAACTGGTCTCACTGGGCGCCACCGCGTACAACAACGAGCACGCCGGGTTCCTCACCGACGACGGCAGGATGCTCTCCGACCACGACCCGATCACCGCGACGTTCAGCTGGGCGCGCAACTCCGCCTTCCAGCTCAGCGACCAGTTCGGCGGGCCGCACGGCGACTACTACGACGACATCGACAGCGTCCCGGCAGGCGCCCGGGCGACCGGCATCTCGCTGCGCAGCGGCTCCCGTGTCGACCAGGTCGGCGTGACGCTGACGGGCGGCTCCACGCTCGCCCACGGCGGCATGGGCGGCACGGCGTCCTCGCTGACACTGGGCAGCGACGAGTACGTGACGAGCGCGCAGCTCTGCGAGGGCCAGTACGACGGCCACACGAGGATCTTCTCCGCGAAGTTCACGACGAACCTCGGCCGCAGCCTGGCGGGCGGCACCACGACGTCCGACTGCGTGACCCGTACGGCGCCCTCCGGCTGGCAGATCGCGGGGTTCCACGGGCGCTCAGGTGACGAGGTCGACAAGATCGGCTTCATCTACACCCGGCGCTGACGCGCCACGACGACACATCGAGGGCCGCTGACCGACCCGGCAGCGGCCCTCGCGTACGGCTGGTTGCCGTCCTCGGGTTAGTCTTGCCGCCGTACCGGACACGGGGTGCCCCGTCTGAGGGCTGAGATCACACCCGTCGAACCTGAACCAGTTCGTACTGGCGGAGGGATGTCTTTCATGCCATCGGCGCATGTCTCGGGCGGGCTGCCCACGGGCGGCCGGAGCACCGTCTTCGACGGGCGGATGCCCGCCGCTCCCGGCGACCTCAGGGTCGAGGGCCACGGCATCGAGCCGGTCCCCGAGACGAATCGTTACGGCGGGGCGGGCCGGCTGTTCACCGTGTGGTTCGCCCCCAATCTGACCATGACCGGCGTGTTCACCGGGACCATCGGCATCGCGCTCGGCCTGGACTTCACCACCGCGCTCGCCGCCGTCGTCCTCGGCATCGTGCTGGGCGCGGTGCCCACCGCGTACCTGAGCACCTGGGGCAGCCGCACCGGAGCCGGCCAGTTGCCGCTCGCCCGGCTGGCGTTCGGGCGCGCGGTGGTGCTGCCCGGGGTGCTGCAGTGGCTGTCCTCGATCGCCTGGGACGCGCTGATCGGGCTGTTCGGCGGCGATGCGCTGGCCCGGCTCGCCGGCTGGCCGTTCTGGCTGGGCGTCCTGGTCGTGATGCTCGCCCAAGGAGCCCTCGGGGTCCTCGGCTACGAGGCGATCCACCGGCTGCAGCTCGTCATGACGTTCGTGCTGGCGGCCGCCTTCGCACTGATCGCCCTGCGCATGGCGGGCAGCGTGCACCCCGCCTGGACGGGCACCGCGCACGGCGCCGACCGGGTGGGCGCCTTCGTGCTGACCAGCACCATCGCGCTCAGCCTGTCGCTGTCCTGGGCGCCGTACGCCAGCGACTTCAGCCGCTATCTGCCGCGCGGCACCTCCCGGTCCCGGATGTTCTGGTGCACGTTGCTCGGGCTCGTGGTGTCCTTCGTGGCCGTGCAGGTCCTCGGGCTGTGGGGCGCCTCGGTGCTGACCGACCAGACGGCCGCGGGCGTGGACCATGTGCTGGGCGGCGGCGCGGCCGGTGCCTTCGGGCTGCTGGCCGTGGCGCTGGCGGCGCTCGCCAGCAACGCGATGAACGACTACAGCGGCTCCTTGGCGTTGCAGACCGTCGGGGTGCGCCTGCCGCGTCCGCTGGCCGCCGCCCTCGCGGTGGTGCTGGGCTTCCCGCTGGTGCTGTGGATGCACGCGGCGAACACCACCGCCCGCTTCCAGAACGTGCTGCTGTTCGTGAGCTACTGGATCCCCGGGTTCGTGGCGATCGTGGTCGTCGACTGGCTCGCACGGCGCGGCACCGCGGTCGACCTCGCCGCCGGGACCACCTGGCCGCACCGCGTCTGGCCGCCGCTGCTGGCGTTCGTCGGCGCCTTCGCCGCGGCCGTGCCGTTCATGGACACCGGGCTGTACGTGGGCCCGGCCGCCCACGCGCTGCACGGCGCCGACGTCTCCTACTACGTGGCGTTCCTGGTCGCGCTCGCGCTCTACGCCCCGCTGCGCGTCCGAGAGGAGAGTCGCGTGCGCGTCCGAGAGGAGGGCCGCGCATGACCGCGCCGCCCCGCGTCCTGACCATCGCCGGCTCCGACTCCGGCGGCGGCGCCGGGATCCAGGCCGACCTGAAGACCATGCTGGCGCTCGGCGCCCACGGGATGAGCGTGATCACCGCGGTCACGGCGCAGAACTCCGTGGGAGTGCAGGGAGCGTGGGAGCTGCCCGTGGAGGCGGTGCGCGCCCAGTACCGCAGCGTCGTCGACGACATCGGCGTACAGGCGGTCAAGACGGGCATGCTCGCCTCGCCCGCGCTGGTCCAGACGGTGGCCGACCTGCTCACGGACGTGCCGGCACCGGTCGTCGTGGACCCGGTGAGCGTCTCCAAGCACGGCGACCGGCTGCTCGCCGACGACGCCCTGGACGCCGTACGGACCAGGCTGCTGCCGCTCGCCACGGTGACCACGCCGAACCTGGACGAGGTCGCGGAGCTGACCGGCATCACGGTGACCGACGAGGCGGGCATGCGCCGCGCGGCCGACCGCCTGCTGTCCTACGGACCCCGGTGGGTGCTCGTGAAGGGCGGGCATCTGCCCGGCGAGGCCACCGACCTGCTCACCGACGGCCGGCAGGAGCACTGGCTGCGCGCTCCGCGCCACGACAACCGCCACACCCACGGCACGGGCTGCACCCTCGCCTCGGCCGTCGCGGTCGGTCTGGCGCAGGGCCTCACCGTGCCGGAGGCGGTGCGGCAGGCCAAGGAGTACGTCACGGAGGCGATCGCGGCGGGCTTCGCGCTCGGCGCCGGCATCGGACCGGTGGACCACGGCTGGAGGCTGCGTGCGCGCACGTGACGGTGGCCGGGGAGGAGCCCGCCTGCACGGGGGTGCCTCGGGTCAAGGCGTCACAGGCGGATCTGATGTGATGGACGGGCACCGCCGATCCTTGCGCGGAAGGACCGAACCCTGAACACCCCGCTCGCCGAGGCTCTCTCCGTCGTCCTCCTCGTCGCCGTCCTGGCCGGCGCGGTGGTGCGTCCCTTCAAACTGCCGGAGGCCGTCTGGGCGGTCCCGGCCGCCGGGATCGCCATCCTGACCGGCGCCATCTCCCTGGACCACGCACGGGCCGAGGCCGAGCGCCTGGGCCCGGTGGTCGGCTTTCTGGCGGCCGTGCTGGTGCTGGCCCACTTCTGCGACGTCGAGGGGCTGTTCCAGGCCTGCGGCGCGTGGATGGCGCGCTGGGCGGCGGGCCGTCCCGGGCGGCTGCTGACCGCCGTGTTCGCCCTCGCCTCGCTGATCACCGCGGTGCTCAGTCTGGACGCCACCGTCGTGCTGCTCACGCCCGTCGTGTTCGCCACCGCGGCCCGCATGGGCGCCCGCCCGAAGCCGCATCTGTACGCCTGCACCCATCTGTCGAACACGGCCTCGCTGCTGCTGCCGGTCTCCAATCTCACCAACCTGCTCGCGTTCGGTGCGGCCGGGCTGAGCTTCACCCGTTTCGCCGCGCTGATGGTTCTGCCGTGGCTGGTGGCGGTGGCCGCCGAGTACGCCGTCTTCCGGCGTTTCTTCCGCCACGACCTGGGGGCGGGAGCCACCGACGAGGACCACGGTGAGCCGCCGAGGCTGCCGCTGTTCGCGCTGGTGACGGTCGCGTGCACGCTGGCGGGGTTCGTGGTGGCCTCCGCGTTCGGCGTTGACCCGGCGTGGTCGGCGGCGGCCGGGGCGCTGGTGCTGGCCGTGCGCGGACTCCTCCGGCGCCGGGCCACCCCGCTGACCGTGGTGCGTGCGGCGGCGCCGTCCTTCCTGGCGTTCGTCCTGGCGCTGGGCGTCGTGGTGCGCGCGGTCGTCGACAACGGCCTCGCGAGCGCTCTCGGCCAGGTGATCCCCGGTGGCACCGGCCTGCCCGCGCTGCTCGGGGTCGCGGCCCTGGCGGCCGTGCTGGCCAACCTGATCAACAATCTGCCGGCGGTGCTGGTGCTGCTGCCGCTGGCCGCCCCGTCCGGTCCCGGAGCGGTGCTCGCCGTCCTGCTCGGCGTGAACATCGGCCCCAACCTCACCTACGCCGGTTCGCTGGCCACGCTGCTGTGGCGCCGGATCGTCCACCAGCACGACCACGGCGTCGACCTCAAGGAGTTCACGCGCCTCGGCGCGATCGCCGTGCCGACCGCGCTGGCGGGCGCGGTGGTGGCGCTGTGGGCGTCCCTCCACGTCGTCGGGACGTGAGGCTGCTCCAGGTCCCGCGCGTTCCGGCTCCCGGGCGGTGAGCAACTCCCGCCCCGTCGTCCGTACATCGGTACGGCGGTACGAGCCGTACCGAGCGACATCCGCCGCGCCCGCCCACGTGCGGGGGCGGCGGATCCGGACCCAAGGAGCACAGCATGCAGGCGACCGCGCAGATCGGCGTCACCGGGCTCGCGGTGATGGGCCGCAACCTGGCCCGGAACTTCGCGCGCAACGGGTACACCGTCGCCGTGCACAACCGCACCCCGGCCAGGACGAAGGCGCTGATCGAGGACTTCGGGCACGAGGGCACGTTCGTGGCCGCCGAGACGGCCGAGGAGTTCGTGGCGGCGCTGGAGCGGCCCCGCCGCCTGATGATCATGGTGCAGGCGGGGGCGGCGACCGATGCCGTGATCGAGGAGTTCGCCCCGCTCCTGGAACCCGGCGACATGATCATCGACGGGGGCAACGCGCACTTCGCCGACACCCGGCGCCGTGAGCGGGCGCTGCGCGAGCGTGGCATCCACTTCGTCGGCGTGGGCGTCTCCGGCGGCGAGGAGGGGGCGCTCAACGGTCCGAGCATCATGCCCGGCGGCTCACCGGAGTCGTACGCCGCACTCGGCCCGATGTTCGAGAAGATCAGCGCCAAGGTGGACGGGGAACCGTGCGCGACCCATGTCGGCATCGACGGCGCCGGGCACTTCGTCAAGATGGTCCACAACGGCATCGAGTACGCCGACATGCAGCTGATCGGCGAGGCCTACGACCTGCTGCGCCAGGTGGCCGGCTTCTCCCCCGCCACGATCGCGGAGATCTTCCGCCAGTGGAACAAGGGGCGCCTGGACTCGTATCTGATCGGGATCACGGCGGAGGTGCTGTCCCATGTGGACGCGGCGACCGGCAGGCCGTTCGTCGACGTCGTCGCCGACGCGGCCGGGCAGAAGGGCACCGGGCGCTGGACCGTGCAGACCGCGCTGGAACTGGGCTCCCCGGTGACCGCGATCGCCCAGGCCACCTTCGCCCGCGCCGCCTCCGGCCAGTCCGCGCTGCGCGCCGCGTACCGGGGGTTGCCCGGCGGCACGAACTGGGACCTGACCCCGTACGAGGCCGAGCGCTTCACCGCGCAGGTGGAGCAGGCCCTGTACGCCTCCAAGCTGATCGCCTACGACCAGGGCTGGAAGATGATCCTGGACGCGGCCAAGGAGTTCGGCTGGAAGATCGACCTGGGAGCCGTCGCCAGGATCTGGCGCGGCGGCTGCATCATCCGCGCCGCCTTCCTGGACCGCATACGTGCCGCCTACGCGGCCGATCCGCGCCTGGTCAGCCTGCTGTCGGACGCCGGTTTCGCCTCGGAGATCGCCGAGGCGCAGGTGCCGTGGCGCGAGGTGATCGCCACCGCGGCCCGTCGGGGCGTGCCGGTGCCCGCGTTCTCCGCCGCGCTGTCGTACTACGACTCCCTGCGCGCCGACCGTCTGCCGGCCGCGCTCACCCAGGGCCAGCGTGACTACTTCGGCGCCCACACCTACCGGCGCGTCGACCGCGAGGGCAGCTACCACACCCTCTGGGGCACGCCGGGCCGCACGGAGACGGAGGTCATCTGAGACCGGCGCACCACCGGGCTCCCCCGGCGGGAGCCCGCCCCGGACACCGACATGCCGAACCGGCGGGCCCGGCCCGGGCCGGGCCAAGCCGTTGCGATCAAGCGGTCGAAAACATGATTGGCCGGTAAGGTCGATCCATGAACGCAGAGTTCGATGTCGTGGTCCTGGGGGCGGGTCCCGGCGGTTATGTGGCAGCCATTCGTGCCGCCCAACTGGGCCTGAGGACCGCCGTCGTCGAAGGACGGTTCTGGGGCGGCATCTGCCTGAACATCGGGTGCATCCCTGCGAAGGCGCTGTTGAGGAACGCGGAACTGGCTCACCTCGTCGTCCACGAAGCGGACGCCTACGGCCTGAAGTTCGACGGGCAGGTGGGCCTCGACTACCGGGCGGCGTACCTCAGGAGCCGCAAGGTGGCCGACGGGCGGGCCAAAGGCGTCGGCTACCTCATGCGCAAGAACGGCATCGCGCAGTTCGAGGGCCAGGGGTCGTTCATCGACCCGCACACGATGAACGTCCGGATGTCCGGTGAAGAGGCCACCCTCACCTTCGCCCACTGCATCATCGCCACCGGCTCGACCGTGAAGCTGCTGCCGGGCACACGTCTCGGCCAACGCATCGTGACCTACGAGGAGCAGATCCTCTCCGACAGCCTCCCGGCCAGCATCGTCATCGCGGGCGCCGGTGCCATCGGGGTGGAGTTCGCCTACCTGCTGCGGGCCTACGGCGTCCAGGTCACGCTGGTCGAGTTCCTCGACCGGGTCGCTCCCCTGGAGGACGAGGAGGTCTCGGCGGAGCTCGCCCGGCAGTTCCGCCGGCAGGGGATCACGGTCATGACCTCCACCCGCGTGGAGTCCATGGAGGAGACCGCGGACGGCGTACGCGTCGTCGTCTCGCAGGCCGGGCAGGAAAAGACACTGGAAGCGGAGAAGGTGCTCCAGGCCACGGGCTTTCAGCCCCGTACGGCCGGATACGGGCTGGCGAACGCGGGCGTCCGGCTCACGGATCGCGGCGCGATCGACGTCGATGGCCGGTGCCGCACCAGCCAGTCGCACATCTTCGCCATCGGGGACGTGACGGCGAAACTGATGCTCGCGCACACGGCGGAGGCCATGGGCGTCATCGCCGCGGAGACCATCGCGGGCGCCGAGACGATGGAACTCGACTACCGCATGATTCCCCGCGCCACCTTCTGCCGGCCCCAGATCGCGAGCTTCGGCTGGACCGAGGCGGAGGCCAGGAAGGAGGGGTTCGACGTCCGCGTCGCGAAGTTCCCCTTCACCGCGAACGCCAAGGCGCACGGATTCGGCGAAACGGCCGGCTTCGTGAAACTCATCAGCGATGCCCGCCACGGCGAACTCCTGGGGGGCCACCTGATCGGGCCGGACGTCACGGAACTGCTCCCGGAACTGACGCTCGCGCAGAAGTGGGACCTGACGGTGACCGAGCTCGTGCGCAACGTGCACGCGCATCCCACGCTGAGCGAGGCCGTCCAGGACGCGTTGCACGGCTTGGCCGGGCACATGATCAACCTGTGAGAGCACGGCCCGCAACACGACTCCGGGCGCCCGGCATGGCCTTTCCCGTCGAGGGCGGCCAGTAGACGGGTGGTCGTATACTCCGTGGTATGGGACGCGCCAGTGACGCCAAGGAGAAGATCCTCACAGCTGCGCAGTCGCTCCTCGAACTGCGGGGATATTCGGCATTGGGCGTGGCCGAGATCTGCAAGACGGCCGGGGTGCCCAAGGGCAGCTTCTACTACTTCTTCGAGTCCAAAGAGGCTCTGGCACTGGCCGTCCTCGATGAACACTGGGCCGCCCAGCAGCGTGACTGGGTCCGCATCCTGCGCAGCGGGGCCGAGCCCCTGAAGCGGCTCCGGCAGCTGTTCGAGGAGACCGAAGCGGCTCAGCGTGCCGGTCAGGCCAGTTGCGGCTCCGTCTCGGGGTGCATGTTCGGCAACCTCACCCTGGAGCTGAGCAACCAGACCGAGGCGATACGTGAGCGTCTGCAGCAGATCTTCGAGGCACAGGTCGCCCTGGTGGAGGCCGTCATCTCCGAGGCTCTCGCACGCGGAGAGGTCACCGTCGCCGACACCCACGAAGCCGCCCACTCGGTTGTCGCGCAACTCGAGGGCCAGGTGCTGTTCGCCAAGCTCTACAACAACACGTCCCAGCTCAGCGCCCTGTGGCTGAACTGCCTGGCCCTGCTGGGTGCTCGCGCATCCGAGGAGCCGCAGGTCGCTGTGTGACGCGCGCCCCGGGCCGGGGACCGAGCCCGGGCGCGCGGTGAGGCGGACGGAACAGAAGCGACTCCGGCTTTGACTTTTTGTCGACCGGTCGCCCCGACGGCTGGTCCATCAGCCGCTACCAGGTGACCAAGCTCGACTGAGGGGACGGCGAAGCAGTCGACCGCCGCCATCCGGAAATGAGTCGGAGGCCGTATCGGAATCCTCCGATACGGCCTCCGACCCGCTGTTTCGCAAGTCGGGACGACAGGATTTGAACCTGCGACCCCTTGACCCCCAGTCAAGTGCGCTACCAAGCTGCGCCACGTCCCGTTGCCCGTCTGACCTGGGGTTTCCCCTGGCCCAACGTGCACAGAAACAATACCGCACTCGGGGCCGTGGTCGCGCATCCCTTTATCCGGCGTTCACTCGCGGCGCCCCTCCCCTGCCGGGAGACCCAGGTCAGGATGGAGGTCGAGGAGGCGGGGCGGCGCCGCCTGGCGCCAGGAGTCGGCGAGGATGTCGTGCAGCTCGCTCTCGTCCTCCAGGACGGCCAGGCGCACCCGGATCCAGGCGAACTGTGCCTCGTGGTCGGCGACCCAGAACTTCCCGGGCTCCGCCAGGACCAGTTCGTCCCGCTCCTCCTTGGGGCACCGCACCGCCATGGACGACTCGTCCTCGGGCAGTGTGGCGAACATCTTCCCCGCGACCCGGAACGTGGGCATGCTCCAGGCGATCTTCTCCGTGCTGTCCGGCAGGGAGAGGGCGATACGGCGTACGTCTTCGGCGTCCGACATGTCTGGCACCGTAGCCAACTCCGCTGACAATGGCGCGGT
This sequence comes from Streptomyces sp. Y2F8-2, assembly GCF_014905555.1. Lineage (GTDB taxonomy): Bacteria > Actinomycetota > Actinomycetes > Streptomycetales > Streptomycetaceae > Streptomyces > Streptomyces cynarae. Next base: position 299,231 of record NZ_BNGS01000005.1, read on the forward strand.
CGGTCAACGAGAGAGCGGCGCCACCTGCTTGTAGAAGATCGTCGTGGGCTGCAGGACGCCCGCCGGGGTCGCCGCGAAGTCCGGTATCGAGCCGACGCTGGTCCAGCCCACGGAACGGTACAGCGACTCGGCGGGGCTGCCGGTCTCCGTGTCCAGGTGGAGCAGGGTGATCCCGGCCTCGGCGGCGGCCCGCTCCGCGGTGGCCAGGAGCCTGCGCGCGAGGCCCTTGCCGCGGGCCTCGCGGTGCACCATGAGTTTGACCAGCTCGGCCCGGTGGCGGGCGTTCGGCTTGTCCGGGAAGGCGAGGCTCACCGTGCCCGTCGCCCGGTCTCCTGCCCGAGCCGCCCACACCGCGAGGCCGCCCGCGTCGACCGCGTCCGCCCGCGCCTTCCACCAGGCCACGGCCGCTGCCCGGTCCAGCGGCGCGAGGAAGCCGATGGACGCTCCGCTGTGCACGGTGTCGGTCAGCAGATCGGCCAGTTCCTCGGAGCGTGCCCGCACCTCTTCCCCGCCGAGTCTGTCGATCACGGTCACGGGAGCACCACCACCAGCGTGTACCGCACATCGTCCGGTCCCGGGCAGCGGAATCGCGTCGGCCCCCAGACCCGCATCCGCAGGCAGTCGCCGGCGCCGAGGCGGTGTTCGACGTCCTGTGCGGTCACCTGCAGCGTTCCGTCGAGGACCCAGATGTGCTGTTCGAGCCCTGGCACGGGTGGCCGGTCGTAGGCGATGTCGGCTCCGGCCGTGAGCCGTCCCTCGACGAGTTCGCCGCGCAGTCCGGGGTGCGGAGGGGACACGGACCGTCGCACGAAGCCGGACGCCGCGTCCTGCCACACCAACTGGTCGGCGGCGCGCACCACCTGCGCGGGCTCCGCCTCCACCTCGCTGAGCAGCCGGGACATCGTGCGGCCGTAGACGGCGCACAGCCGGTTCAACAGCGCGGCGGTGGGGCTGGTCTCGGCGCGTTCGGCACGGGACAGGGTCGAGCGGCTGACGCCGCTGCGCTCGGACAGCTCGTCCAGCGACCAGCCGCGTTCGGCCCGTAGCGCGGCGAGACGGGCCGCCAGCCGGGCGTCGACGGAGTCGACGGAGTCGATGAGATCGTTCCCCATTTCCATATCTGGGATGTTATCCCAGATATGAGAGACGGAGGGTGTCGTGGGTGGCCGGCGATCTTCCAGATCTCCCGGAGACGGGCGGCGCCCGTCAGTCCGCCGTCGCCGCCTCCGTCAGCGCGTCCAGCACCGGGCGGATCAGGGGGTGCTCCTCCGCGCCCCGGCGCACGGCCGCGAAGACCCGGCGCGTGGGCGCGACACCGTCGACCGGACGCACCACCACGCCCGTGAGGTCCATGCCACGCAGGGCCGAGCGGGGCACCAGCGCCACCCCCGCGTCCGCCGAGGCGAGGACTACGACCGCCCGGAAGTCGTCCGAGGAGTGCTCGAGGCGGGGCTGGAACCCGGCGTGCTCGCAGGCCAGGACCACCACGTCATGGCAGGGGTTGCCGGGATAGGGGCCGATCCACGGATCCTTGGCCAGTTCGGCGAGCGGGACCTCGGGGGCGTCGGCCAGGCGGTGGGTGACCGGTACGACGGCGTCGAAGGGCTCGGCGTAGAGCGGGATGTGCGTCAGCCTGGGATCGTCGGCGTCCGGCGCGCCCCGGTACTCCACCGCGACCGCCACGTCGACCTGCCGGTCGAGGACCATCGGCAGACTCTCGTCGCCCTCCGCGTCCTGCACGCGGATGCGGATGCCGGGCGCGCTGCGGGCGAGCCTGGCCAGCGCGGGGGCGACGACCAGGCCGATCCCGGTGGCGAAGGAAGCCAGCGTCACCGTGCCCGCCGAGCCCGCGCCGTAGGCCGCCAGCTCGGCCTCGGCGCGCTCCAGCTGCGCCAGGACGGCATGGGTGTGGCTGAGCAGGATCTCGCCGGCCGGAGTGAGCCGTACGCCCTTGGCGCCACGCTCGACGAGCCGGTGGCCGGTCTCCTGTTCCAGCGCGGTGAGCTGCTGGGACACCGCGGAGGGGGTGAGGTAGAGCGCGGCGGCAGCGGCCGTCACCGTGCGGTGGTCGGCCACCGCACGGAGGATGTGCAGCCGCCGCGCTTCGATCATGCGAACGATTATCGCAAGAGGTCCGGGTCGCCTCAGACGTCCAGTTCCGCCCGGGCCGCCACAAAGGCGTCGACGGCGCGGTGGACGTCGTCCGTGGAGTGCGCTGCGGACAGCTGCACCCGGATCCGGGCCTGGCCCTGCGGGACCACCGGGTAGGAGAAGCCGATGACGTACACGCCCCGCTCCAGGAGCAGCTCGGCCATGCGTCCGGCCTTCGCGGCGTCACCGATCATGACCGGGGCGATCGGGTGGTCGCCCGGCAGGATGTCGAAGCCCTCCTCGGTCATCCGGCGGCGGAAGAGAGCGGTGTTCTCGTTCAGCTTCTCGCGCAGGTCGCCCGCGGACTCCAGCAGGTCGAGCACCTTGAGGGAGGCCGCGGCGATCACCGGGGCGAGGGTGTTGGAGAAGAGGTACGGCCGGGAGCGCTGGCGCAGCAGGGCGACGATCTCGGCGCGGGCGGCGACGTAACCGCCGGAGGCGCCGCCGAGCGCCTTGCCGAGGGTGCCCGTGACGATGTCGACGCGGTCCATGACGCCGTGCAGCTCGGGGGTGCCCCGGCCGCCCGGGCCGACGAAGCCGACGGCGTGCGAGTCGTCCACCATCACCATGGCGTCGTAGCGGTCCGCGAGGTCGCAGATCTCGCGCAGCGGGGCCACGTAGCCGTCCATGGAGAACACGCCGTCGGTGACGATCAGCTTGCGGCGGGCACCACCCTCGGTGGCCTCCTTCAACTGCCTTTCCAGATCGGCGAGATCGCGGTTGGCGTAGCGGAAGCGGCGGGCCTTGGACAGGCGGATGCCGTCGATGATCGAGGCGTGGTTGAGGGCGTCGGAGATGACCGCGTCCTGCTCGCCGAGAAGGGTCTCGAACACACCGCCGTTGGCGTCGAAGCAGGAGGAGTACAGGATGGTGTCCTCCTGGCCGAGGAAGGCCGAAAGGCGCGCCTCCAGCTCCTTGTGGACCTCCTGGGTGCCGCAGATGAAGCGCACCGACGCCATGCCGTAGCCCCAGCGGTCCAGCGCCGCGTGGGCGGCGGTGATCACCTCGGGGTGGTCGGCGAGCCCGAGGTAGTTGTTGGCGCAGAAGTTGAGCACCTCGCCGGGGCGGCCGCCCGCGGTGACGCCGACGGTCGCGGACTGCGGGGTGCCGATCACGCGCTCGGGCTTGTGCAGCCCGGCGGCGCGGATCTCGTCGAGGGTGGCGCGCAGGTCGTCGCGCACGGAGTCGAACATGGAGAGGCTCCTAGAAGTGCTTACGCCGGGAGGGAGTTACGCGGTCCAGTCGAGGATGATCTTGCCGCCGCGGCCGCTCGCCGCGTCGGCGAACGCGGCCTCGTGGTCGCGGTAGTCGTACCGGCCGGTGATCACAGGTGCCAGGTCGAGGCCGCCCTCCAGCAGGACGGACATCGCGTACCACGTCTCGAACATCTCGCGGCCGTAGATGCCCTTGATGGTGATCATCGAGGTGACGATGCGCGCCCAGTCGACGGGGAACTCCTGGGACGGCAGACCGAGCATCGCGATGCGGCCGCCGTGCGTCATGTTCGCGATCATGTCGCGCATCGCCTCGGGGCGGCCGGACATCTCCAGGCCGATGTCGAAGCCCTCGCGCAGGCCGAGTTCGCGCTGGCCGTCGGCGATGGACGCCTCGGAGACGTTCAGGGCGAGGCTGACGCCGATCTTGCGGGCGAGGTCCAGGCGCTCCTCGCTGACGTCGGTGATGACGACGTTGCGGGCGCCCGCATGCCGGGCCACGGCGGCGGCCATCAGGCCGATCGGGCCGGCACCGGTGATCAGGACGTCCTCGCCGACCAGCGGGAAGGACAGGGCCGTGTGCACGGCGTTGCCGAACGGGTCGAAGATCGCGGCGACATCGAGGTCGACGGGGACGCGGTGCACCCACACGTTCGTGGCGGGCAGCACCACGAACTCGGCGAACGCGCCGTCCCGCCCGACACCGAGCCCGACGGTCGCCCGGCACAGATGGCGGCGCCCGGCGAGGCAGTTGCGGCACTTCCCGCACACCAGGTGGCCCTCGCCGCTGACCCGGTCACCGACGCCCACATCGGTGACGTCCCGTCCGGTGGCGACGACCTCGCCCACGAACTCGTGCCCGACGACCAGGGGCGTGCGGATCGTCTGCCGCGCCCAGCCGTCCCACGCGCGGATGTGCAGGTCGGTTCCGCAGATCCCGGTCCGCAGCACCTTGATCAGTACGTCGCCCGGGCCGACGGCGGGCTCCGGAACGTCCATGAGCCGGAGCCCTGGTTCCGCCTTGTCCTTGACCAGCGCCTTCAACGCTACGGCTCCTGGGAGTGAGGCCGGCGCAGGGCATGCCGAAGCGGCCCGCGCCGGGGGGGAAGGATGTGAAGTCGCTCAGAAATCTGCCGCATCGGGGATCGGCGGTCCATCGAGGATTTCTTAAGCGCGACCGCAGCTTTCCTTCACGCCGCCCGCTGCTGACCCCTTTCCTTCACGTCTCGCGCTTGCGCACCGCCCGGGTCCTGCCGTCAGGCGCGCTCGGCATCACGGGTCTCCCTGGCGGTGATCCGCTCGGCGAGCTCCGCCGCCAGCGACTTGATGGTGTCCAGGCCCGCGCGGCCCCAGGGGCGCGGTCGCACATCGAGGGCGCAGACCGTGCCGAGAGCGATGCCCGTGCCGTCCATGAGCGGGGCGCCCAGGTAGGAACGGACGCCGGCTTCGTCGACGAGCGGATTGCCGGCGAAGCGAGGGTAGTCACGGACGTCTTCCAGGACCAGGGCCTTGCGCCGGACGACCACATGCGGGCAGAAGCCGTACTCTCGGCCCAGGTGGCGGGCCGGTTCGCCGGCCGCGCCGTCCGGGTCCGCGGGCGCGGTGAGGGGGCGGTCGTCGGGCTGGTGGAGTCCCGCGAAGTACTGACGGTGTTCCTGGACGAAGGTGACCATGGCGTACGGCACCTCGGCGAGCCCCGCAAGCCGGTCCGCGAAGGCGTCGAACTCCGGTTCCGCGCGCTCCCCGAGGCCGAGTCGGCGCAGCCTGCGGACGCGCTCGGGGGCGTCCACGTCCTGAGGGGTCAGGAGCAGTCGGCTCAGTCTCATGTGCGGGCTCCACGGCTCGTGGCGGGTGCCGGTGCCTGCGCGAGCAGGTGGCGGACGAGCGTGAGCAGGGTCTGAATCCCGGAGCTGGAGATCCGGGCGTCGCAGCGCACGACGGGGACCCCGGGGTCCAGGTCGAGGGCGGCGCGCACCTCCTCCGGGTCGTAGCGGTGGGCGCCGTCGAACTCGTTGACGGCGACGATGAATCCGAGGCCGCGGCGCTCGAAGAAGTCGACGGCCGCGAAGCAGTCCTCCAGGCGCCGGGTGTCGGCGATGATCACCGCGCCGAGCGCGCCCTCCGACAGCTCCTCCCACATGAACCAGAAGCGTTCCTGTCCGGGCGTCCCGAACAGGTACAGCACATGCTTCGGGTCCAGGGTGATCCTGCCGAAGTCCATCGCCACCGTCGTCTCGACCTTGCCCTCGATGCCGTCGAGGCGGTCGGTGGCGGCGCCGGCCGTGGTGAGCAGTTCCTCCGTGCTCAGCGGCGCGATCTCGCTCACCGCGCCCACGAAGGTCGTCTTGCCGACGCCGAACCCTCCCGCCACCAGGATCTTCAGCGCGGTGGGGAAGGGATCAGAGCTGTCGTCGTAGTCCATCGAGCACTGCCTCCAGAAGGGACCGGTCGGTGGGGTTGTGGTGGTGTGCGGGGGGCTTGGTGGTGAGCGCCCCGCAGTCGACGAGGTCGGACAGCAGCACCTTCGTGACCGCCGCCGGCAGCCTCAGGTGGGCGGCGACCTCGGCGACCGGGACGGGCGAACGGCACAGGCCGAGCGCCTGGGCGTGCTCCGGGCCGAGGGGGCCGAGGGGGGTCGATCCGGTGGCCCTCACCTGTGACAGGAGGTCGAGCGCGGCGGTCGGGCGGGTGCGGCCGTTGCTGATCGTGTAGGGCCGCACCAGCCGCCCGGCCGCATCGTCGAGCCAGGGGCCGTCACCGGCCATGGTGACGCTCAAGGCCGCATCGCCGTGGGCTGTTCGGCGCTTCGGCGGGGCGCGGTCGTCAGGTACGGTCGCACACTCTTGACGAGCATCGCCATCTCGTAGCCGAGGACCGCCGCGTCGGCCTCGCGGCCGGCCAGGACGGCGAGACAGGTGCCGGAGCCGGCGGTGGTGACGAACAGCAGGGTCGCGTCGAGTTCGACGACGACCTGCCGTACGTCACCGCCGTCCCCGAACCGGACGCCGGCGCTGCGGCCGAGGGCGTAGAGGCCGGAGGCGAGGGCGGCCATGTGGTCGGCGCCGTCGGGGTCGAGGCCGTGCGCGGCCTTCACCAGCCCGTCGCAGGAGAGGAGGACCGCGCTCGTGGTGTGCGGTACGCGCTGGACGAGGCCGCTCATCAGCCAGTCGAGGTCATGAGCCTGGGCGGTCGGCGCTTCGCTCGCCATGGTGGATCGACTCCTTGGGGTACGCGGTTCTGCGGAAGCGGGAGGGCTCGGGGCGGTCATCCGGCCGGAGCGCTCCCGTCGTGACGGTCTGTCAGGTCATGTTCGGGCGGGGTCGACTCGGGCAGGGCTTCCGCGAGGCCGATGCCCCGTCGGAACGCGGCCATCAGGCCGGGGTCGTGGCCGGTGTACCGGTCGGCGTCCTGGTGGACGGGCGGGGTGGGGCCGCCGCGGAGCTGGGGCGCGAGGTGTTCCTGGGCGCGGCGGCGCGGCAGCGAGGGTCTGCCCGGGGCCGCGCTCGCAGCGTCGGGGCGCGGCACCGTCGGTCTGGTCGCGTTCTCGGCGAGGGTCGCGCGGTCGGCGGGGCGGATGCCGGGCCGGGCCTCGGCGGGGGTGGGCCGTGGTGCGTCGGTGTCGCGCACGGGCAACGGGGTCCTGACGGGGTCGGCCGGGATGCCCTCGGGTGCCGTTCGGCGCGGTTCGTGGGGTTCGGGGTGTTCGGACGCCGGGGCGGAGGGATGGGAGATGGGACGGGTGTGCGGCGGGGCAGCGACGGCCGTGGTGTGCGGGTGGGCCGCGATGACCGTGGGCCATGGGTTCCCGGCATTGGCGGTGTCCCGGGGGCCGGTCGGGGTCGCCGCACTCCGGGAGCCGGATGCGCCTCCGGTGCTCCGGGCGCCCGTAGCGACCGAGGTGCCCTGCGGTGCCACCGGCGTCATCGTCGCGGCCGCGCCCGGCGCCGGGCCGAGCAGCCCCTGCGGCAGGACGAGCACGGCTTGGACACCGCCATAGATGTTGGTCTGCAACCGGACGTGGATGCCGTGCCGGCGGGCGAGTTGGGAGACCACGAACAGGCCGATGCGGCCGTCCGCCAGCAGACCGGCGACACTGAACCGGTCCGGGTCGGCGAGCAGGGCGTTCATCTTGTTCTGCTCGGCCTGGGGCATGCCGAGCCCGCGGTCCTCGACCTCCACGGCGAGTCCCGAGGTGACGAGGCTGGCACGCAGCACCACCTGGGTGTGGGGCGGCGAGAACACCGTGGCGTTCTCGACGAGTTCGGCCAACAGGTGGATCACGTCGGCCACCGCGTGTCCGCGCAGGCTGCCGTCGACCGGCGGCACGAGCCGGACCCGCGTGTACTGCTCGACCTCGGCGGTCGCGGAGCGCAGCACCTCGGTCATGGGGACCGGGTTGCTCCACTGCCGGCGGGAGACGGCGCCGCCGAGCACGGCGAGGTTCTCGGCGTGGCGCCGGATGCGGGTGGCGAGGTGGTCGATGTGGAAGAGGCCCTTGAGCAGGTCGGGGTCCTCGATGTCGTTCTCCAGCTCGTCCAGGATGGAGATCTCCCGGTGGACGAGCGACTGCAACCGTCGTGCGAGGTTCAGGAACACCTCGAGCTTCTGTTCGCTGTCCGCCCGGCTGGAGAGCTGTGCCGCCTGGACGACCGCGGCGACGGCGCCGTCGTGGGCGCGTGCCAGCTCCGCGGCGAGCTGTTCGAACTCGTCGGCGTCGGCGGCGGGTGTGCCGCGCGGCGCACGCACGGGCGGTGCCTCGCCGTGGCGCAGCGCTTCCACGAGGGCGCGCAGGTCGGCCTCGTCGCGTGCGCTCTCGCGGCGCAACGCGTCGAGCCGGCCGGTCACGGACCGGGCGGCGCGCTCGGCGGCCACGGCGGCGATCACGATGCCCACCACGGTGACTCCGAGGGAGCCCGCGAGCACGGCCCAGAGCGCGAAGGTGGGGCGAGCGCCGGTGGTACGAACCGCGAAGAGCACGGCGGCGCAGGCGGCGAGGGCCACGGCGAGCGGCGGCAGGACGGCCAGCCGCCACAGCTGGGGCCGTATCCGGATCCCCGGGTGCGGGAGGACCGCATGGGCGGCCGGCCGCCCGTGCCGCCCGCCCTGGCGGCGGTCTTCGCGTGCGGCGGGTGCGCGAAGGTGAGACATCGGCGTCCTCGTCCTGGGTGCGTCGGGGGCGTGGGGGCTCCCGCGGGTCTGCGCGACTCGCGCCCGCGCCATCGCGGCGCCGGTCGAGAGAGCCGACGTTCCGGCCCTGCGTCGCCCGACGGACACTCAGAGTAGTCGCCCTGGAGGCAGGTGGGGTGGGCTGTTGACAAAGTCCTCCGGAGAGCTTCCCGCTCTGGTATGACCTGTCGTACGACAGACCGATAATCGTGTCGGTCGCGCGTTCCCGCTTGCCATTGAAGCGATCAGGGCTGGTCAGAAGCGGTCACATACAAAAGGTCAGCCGCTGAGGAATTTCCCGCTCCACAGCCCTCGCCCCGCTCGAACGCCGATCGAAAAGTGAGCCGGCCCGAGGGTCTTCCGCTCCCCGGGGACCCCGGACGGGGCCCCGGGATCGTCACCCGGAGTGTCGGCGACCGTCTGCCGATCGGCGGCCGCTGGGCGGAGCTGATCGAGCCGGGGGACCAGTCGGCGTCCGAGATCGCCGATCATGACGGGTGCGCTTCAGCCGAGGACGACGGCACGGGTACTGTCGTTGCCGACGAGCAGGCCGCGGGGGCGGCCGGTCCCTCGGAGAACTGACAGCACCACGGGTGGCGCGGAGGAGGACGGCTCACTCACGCCACCCTCATGTGAGGGGATACGACCATGGCTGTGGCACGCCGGCCCACGCTCAGCGACGTGGCGGAGCAGGTCGGCGTCAGCGCCAAGACGGTGTCACGGGTGCTCAACGGTGACGGACCGGTCGCCGCCCAGACCCGTGAGCGGGTGATGGAGGCCGTGCAGCGGCTGGGCTTCCGACCCAATCTCATGGCCCGGCACATCCGCCTGGGCGGCAGCGACACCGCCATCGGGCTGGTCGTGCCGGACATGAGCAACCCGTTCTTCGCCACGGTGGTGAGCGGGATCGAGTCGGTGACGCACGACCGGGGCCTCACCCTGCTCGTCGGCTCCTCGGCACAGGACGCCGAGCGGGAACGCTCCCTGGTCGGGACGTTCCTGGCCCGGCGGGTCAGCGCCCTGCTCATGGCACCGACCGTGAAAGCGGACCACGGGTACCTGAAGGCGGAGCGCTCCGCGGGACTGCCGGTGGTCTTCCTCGACCGCCCCGGCACCGGGCTGGCCGCGGACAGCGTGCTCAGTTCCAACCGGCAGGGAGCACACGAGGGCACCGCGCACCTGATCGCGCACGGCCACCGCAGGATCGGCTTCATCGGCAACACGGCCACCCATCTCTACACCCGTCGCATGCGTCTGCAGGGCTACCGGGACGCCCTCACGGAAGCCGGGCTGCCGTACGACAGGGCACTGGTGGCCGGCGGCCACGACATGCAGTCGGCGGCCGCCGACACCGAGCGTCTGCTGGGCCTGGCAGACCCGCCGACGGCACTGTTCGCGGCGAACAACTTCGCGTCCATGGGAGCCGTACTGGGCCTCGCCCGGGCAGGCCGCAAGGATGTCGCGCTGGTCGGCTTCGACGACATACCGCTCGCCGAGGTCCTCGAGCCCGCCCTCACCGTCGTCGCCCAGGACCCGGCGGCCATGGGCGCCGCGGCCGCGACGATCGCGCTGGCCCGCCTCGACGGTGACGGCTCCCGAGCCCGCACCACGGAGATACCCACCCGGCTGATCCCCCGCGGCTCGGGGGAACTGCGCCCCCGCTGAAGCCACCGGCGCGCACAACCAAGGGCGCGGCACGGGGCGAGGCGCGGCCGAGATCGGCGTTCGCCTGCGACACCCGCCGTGCGTGACCCCGTCGAATGAATGGCCGGGGATCGACCTGTTCCCCCGATGGGCGGTTGCGTACGATGCGAGCGCTCCCGGCCTTCACAACTCGCTCATGGTTTCTCCACAGACCGGGAGCCCGCGCGGGCTTTGACGTGCCCATGACTAGCTCGCGTCGTGTCCACCCCCCACCGAACGAGGGAGAACCATGGCCGGCGGACTGCTTCTGAGCGGCGCGATCGCCGCTCTTCTCACCACGACGATTCCGGCGCAGCACAGCTCACCCGTCTTCAACGACCCGCCCCCGGACAAGATCGTCATCGATATCGCCACGGTCAACGGCTCCGGCTGTCCGCAGGGCACCACCGCCGTCGCCGTCTCGGAGGACAACACCGCCTTCACGGTGACCTACAGCGAGTACCTCGCCCAGGCGGGCGGGACCTCCGACCCCACCGCCTTCCGCAAGAACTGCCAGCTCAACCTGGTCGTGCACGTGCCGCAGGGCTTCACCTACGCCATCGCCAGCGTCGACTACCGCGGCTTCGCCTCGCTCCAGCAGGGCGCGAGCGGCACCCAGCGGGCCTCGTACTACTTCCAGGGCTCCTCGAACACGGCGTACCGCAGCCACCCGTTCAACGGCCCCTACAACGACAACTGGCAGGCCACCGACAGCACGGACTGGGCGCAGCTCGTCTGGGCGCCGTGCGGAGTGCAGCGCAACTTCAACATCAACACCGAACTGCGGGTCACCGCGGGCACGTCCGCGCCCGGCAAGGTCAGCTTCATGACCATGGACTCGACGGACGGAGACATCAGCACCGTGTACCACATGGCCTGGAAGGAGTGTCCGCGCTCCTGAACTGGAGCCGGCGGGCGGGTGGGCGCGCGCTGCCCGCCCGCCGACGGCGCCGCCGCAACTGCCGCTGCCCGAAGGACGGTGGTGCCGAGGTCGAGTTCCGGGGTCACCGTCACCGGGCGTGCGCCGGGCTTGGCCCACACGCGAACGTACGGAGCATTGACGGGAGTTCCGAGGAACCCCAGCCGGCACAGGGCTGGGGTTCCTCGACGTGGTGCGTATCGGTCAGTAGGTGAACTTGCCCACGCGGTGAACCGCTCGTCTACGGGCAGGCAGACCGCACCACATTGTGATCACCGTGGATCGGGCAGGTCAGTGCTGCAGGGTGAGGACACCCGGTCGCCACGGCAGTTGGTCGTAGGGGCCGCCCGCGTTGGGGGACTTGCCCTGGTAGAGGAACTGCAGGTTGCAGGGGTCGATGGTCATGGTCTGGTCGGGGTTGTTGCGGACCAGGTCACCGTGGCTGATGTCGTTGGTCCAGGTGGCACCGCTGTTGGCCTTGCCCGCGAAGGGGTTGCTCTCGCCGGCGGCCTGCGGGGTCCACGGACCGTTCAGGCTGGTGGCGGTGAACGAGCGGAAGTAGCGCTGCTCAGTCGCACCCCGAGCCTCGACAATCATGAGGTATTGGTTCTGGCCTTGAACCTTGTAGACCTGAGGCGCCTCGAACAGGTTCTTCACCGTGTCGCTCATGACCGTGGTGTACGAGGAGCCGAAGTTGCCCGGGAAGTTCCCGATCGGCATGGTCGACTTGTAGATGTTGCCGTTGTCACCGGCGAAGAACAGGTACATGTTCTGGTCATCGGCGATCAGGGTCTGGTCGATCGGGGCGGAGCCGGGGATGCTGCCGGTGAACAGCGGCTGCGGCGCGGACCAGCCGCCCGGGTTGGTGGGGTCGCTCGACGTGCGGTAGATGAAGGGCCACGCACCCCACTGGTACGCCAGCACCCAGATCTTCTTGGGCGCGAAGTAGAACAGCGTGGGCGCCACCGTGGACTGGCTCATCCCGGTCTGGCCGGCCGACGCCATGTCCGACCAGTTCGTAAAGGGACTGAACATCATCGAGCCGTACCCCGATCCCGACACGTTCGACGCGTAGACCAGGTGCTTGCCGTTGTACGTCACGTTGGTGAAGTCCTTCAGCGAGACCCACCCGTTCGCCGGCTGCGCCAGCGGACCCGTCGAGGTCCACCGGTACGTGGACGGAAGAGAACACGTGGTGCCCGTCCCGGACAGGCCGGTCCACTTCTGGTTGCCGGCGCCGGTGCAATTCCAGAGCTGCACCGCCGTGCCGTTGGCCGTACCGCCGCCCGAGACGTCCAGGCACAGCCCGGACTCCACGCCGACGACCGTGCCGTCGGAGTTCACCCGCCACTGCTGGTTCGCACCGCCGTTGCAGGACCAGATCTCCACCTTGGTCCCGGAAGTGGTGGCGTGGCCCGGGACGTCCAGGCACCTGTTGCCGTACACCGTCAACTGGTTGCCGTCCGTCAACGTCCACTGCTGGTTGGTCCCGCCCGTGCAGTCCCAGATCTGCAGGAACGTGCCATCGGTCTGACTGGCGCCCGGCACATCGAGACACCGGCCGGAACCAACGCCGCGCAAGGCGCCGCTGGTGGCCGCCTGAGCCGGGTTGGCGACGAGCAGCGCCGCCAACGCGACCAGGGCCGCAACCGCAGCGGCGAGTACCACAGACCGATGCCTGCGGCCGAAACTTCGTCCGCGCATGGGGACCTCGTATTCCTTGAGTAAGCGGTTCCGGTTGGCCCGCTCAGGGGCTGTCCGGACGGTCGATGTGGTGCTGTTCGCAGCCGTCCGATGGCACCGGGCTGACCCCTCGTGGCTTCCCGGTCCTGCGAGAGGCTTCGGCACAGTCCTTTCTGCCGTGGAGCCACGTGCCATCGACGGTTCGCTCGCACGCTCGTGCCAGCACGGTGCCGTGCCTGGCCCCGGCGTTTCAGTTCTCCAGGCGCCAGTGCTGGTTCGCACCGCCCGTGCAACTCCACAGCTGGACTTTCGTCCCGTTGGCGGTCCCCTGGCCGTTGGCGTCCAGGCAGAGCCCCGACTGCACCGCTGTGATGGTGCCGTCGGAATTGATGTTCCATTGCTGGTCTGCCTGTCCGCTGCAGTCCCAGATCGCCGCCGGGGCGCCGTTGCCCGCCGCCTGGCCGACGCCCAGGCACTTGTTGCCGTAGACCACCAGCTGCTTTCCGGCGGTGTAGGTCCACCGTTGGTTGGAGCCGCCGTTGCAGTCCCACAGTTGTGCCTGCGTGCCGTTGGCCGTGGTGGAGTTGTTGATGTCGAGGCAGCGCCCCGACTGCTGGCCGACGATCTTCTGGTTGCCGGAGGGCGGTGGCGGATTCGAGCCGAACTGTGTGAAGAACTGCCACACCGCCGCCGACGTCCAGGTGCGCCATCCGTCACCGGTGGAACCGTCTATGGGACCGGGGTCGTGGCCCGCTCCGTCGAACGCGGCCCAGACGACGGGGTATCCGGACCGGCACCCGGAGTAGGTGGTGATGATGTGCGTCAGGCTTCCGTAGGCCGGCTCGGGCGGGTTCTGCGGGGTGCAGCCGTTGTTCCGGACGAAGGTGTCGCGCAGTTCCCGTCCCAGCGAGATCGGCAGCACGTTGTCCCTGATGCCGTGCAGACCCATGTAGGCGATGGGCTGAGTCCCGCCGTTGCACCCGCTGAGGTTCGCTCCGGAGTAGACCGCGACCGCGCGGAAGACCGTTGCCCGGGAGCAGGCGAGGGCGTACGACATCGCGCCGCCGTAGCTGAAGCCGGCGGAGAAGACCTGAGTGGTGTCGACGCACAGACCTGATTCGATCTGGCTGACCATGGCGTCCACGAAGGCCACGTCCTGGCCACCGGAGTTGGCCCAGCCGTTGCCGATGCCCTGGGGAGCGACGAAGATCGTGCTGTTGTTCGCGCTGTCCGCCAGGCGCCTGAGGCCGTAGTAGGACCAGTTGTACCCGTCCGTTCCGCCCGAGTCGACGTCGTTGGCCGTGCCGCCCCGCCAGTGGAAACCGAAGATCAGCCGGTAGGGGTGGTTGCTGTCGTAGCCGGCAGGAACCCGCAGTATGTAACTGCGGGTCTGGCCGCCGCTCTGAATCGTGTGGGTACCACTCGTGAGCGTCGGGGCCTTGCCGCAGCCGGCGGTCGCCCGGACGGCTGCGGTCGTCGTAGCCGACGCGGGGGCGCCGAGGCCGCTGCCGAACGAGCTGCCCGCGGCTGCCAGGACGAGAAGTACCGCAGCCGCGATGGACATCAAGAGGGGTGTGCGTTTCATGCGTTCCTTCTTCCGAAGTCGAGGAACAGGCAGGAAGGGGCGGGGTTCAGACGGCGGTGATGGTCCATTCGTTGTTGGTGCTGGAGTTGGGCGTCCACATCACCGTCGTGGAACCGACCGTGGTGGTGCCGCTCCCGTCAAGAGCGGTTCCGGTGCCCCGATTGACGATCTGGTAGCGGTTGCCACCGAGACTGTTGAGTGACCACTGCTGGTTGCTGCCGCCGTTCCACGCCTCCTGGCGGGCGGGAGCGCCGTTGGCGGAGTTGCCCCAGCTGTCGGCGGCCATGCCGTTGGTGCGATTCATGATCCGGTGGTAGCCGTTGCCGAGGTCGATCAGCTGCCACTGCAGGTTGGTGCTCCCGTCGTAGTTCCACTGCTTGAGGTTGGAACCGGATGCGACGTTGCCCCCGCTGTCGAGCACGAGTCCGCTCGTCACGTTGGCGATCTTCACCCACGTGGTCGAGCCGCCTGGCGCACCCAGGACGGGGATCTCACCGGAGAAGGTGAGCTTGACCGTGTACGCCAGAGCGCTGAACGGCGGGTTGGACGAGGGCATCGCTATGTGCAGGCCGGAAGCATCCTGGGTCGGGGCGGGCAGGTTGATGTAGCTGCCCGCGGCGTTGTTCAGCAGTTGCGCGCCGGTCAGACTGCTGAGGTTGATCTGGTTCGAGTTCAGCGTGGTGATGGTCATCGTCGCACCCTGCCAGCCCAGCGCGGTGGCGTAGAGGACCTTGTTGTCCTGGCTGCGGGTGAAGCGGACGTCCTGGGCTTTGCCGGCGACCGGTCCGCTGAAGGAGCCTCCGCCCATCTTGGTGGGGCCCTCGCCGTAACTGGACCAGGAGCGGGTGCCGTAGACCGCCTCGCCGAAGCGCCCGAGCCAGTCCCCCATGCCGAGCAGGATCGACTGCTGTCCGGAGGGGATGGTGCCGTCGGCCGTCGGGGCGATGTTCAGCAGCATGGTGCCGCCCTTGCTGACCCGGTCGATCAGCGAGTGCAGCAGTGCCTGCGTCGAGTAGTAGCCGATGCCCACGGTGTAGCACCAGCTGGAGGAGGAGATGCTGTCGTCGGTCAGCCAGTACGGGGTGAGCAGCCCTGCCGGGCCGCCGCGCTCGAAGTCGAAGACCTCGCCCTTGTTGTCGAGGCCGTCCTTGTAGGTCGCGACCACGTCCTTGTTCCAGGCGACGGCCTGGTTGTAGTAGTGCGCGAGGAACTGTAGCCGGTAGGACTCCTCCACCAGGCCCAGGTCGAAGTCCTGCCAGAGCAGGTCCGGCTGGTAGCCGTCGATGACCTCGACCAGCTTGTCGTACCAGAGCTTGTTCTCAGCGGCCGAGCCCTGCTGGCCGAACAGGATGCGCAGCGTCGGGTCGGACTGGTTCGGCACGTGGTCGAAGTAGCCGTTGAAGTGGTAGGCGTGGTGCAGGGACGCCATGAACCTCAGGCCCTGCGCGCGGATGGCCCGCGCGTGCAGCCCGACGAGGTCGAGTCTGGGGCCGTGCTGGACGGAGTTCCAGGGATTGGCGCGGCTGTTCCACATGGAGAAGCCGTCGTGGTGCTCGGCGACCGGGCCGGCGAACCTGGCTCCCGCGGACTTGAACAGCCGGGCCCAGGCGTCCGGATCCCAGTTGCCTCCCTGGGAGGCGAGTTTCGGGGCGAACTGCACGAAGTTGCCGGCCTTGTCGCGGGCTCCGTCGATGAAGTTGTTGTACGGCCAGACCGAGGGGTCGCCGTAGGTGGCGATGTGGTGCTTGTTTTCGTTCGAGCCGCCGATGTACATGTTGCGCGGGTACCACTCGTTGCCGAACGCCGGGACGCTGAAGACGCCCCAGTGGTAGTAGATGCCGAACTTGGCGTCCTTGAACCAGGCGGGCGCCGGGGGGTGCTGGTCCACGGACGACCAGCTGGGGGTGTAGCTCGCCGGGCCTTCGGTCGCCGCGGCCTCCGGGGCGAACCGCAGCAGGCCGAGGGCCGTGACCGCGCCGGTCGCCGCCAGCAGGCGGCGCCGGCTGATCGGATGGGGGGTGGGCTTCATGCGGGGCCTCTCAACGTCTTGACGGGGTGGTCAGTTGCGCGTCCACTGCTGGTTGCTGCCGCCGTTGCAGGTCCACAGCTCCAGCAGGGTGCCGTTGGCCGTTCCCGCGCCGGTGGCGTCCAGGCACAGGCCGGACTGGGCTCCGGTGATGGTGCCGTCGGCGTTGAGCGTCCACTTCTGGTAGCCGCCGCCGTCGCAGGTGCGAATGTCGACCTTGGTGCCGGGGCTGGTGCCGCCGCCCGCGGCGTCGAGGCAGACGCTGCCGTAGACGCGCAGTTCACCGGCGGAGGTGCTCGTCCACTGCTGGTTGCTGCCGCCGTTGCAGTCCCACAGCTCCACCTGGGTGCCGGGCGTCTGCGACTGGTTCGGCACGTCCACGCACCGGCCCGAGCCGACGCCGACGATCGAGCCGGTCGTGCCGCCGCCGGTGCCGCCGCTGCCGGGGGTGAGGGACAGGTTGTCGAACTGTGCCGTCTCACCCTGGCCGGTCGCGTAGCCGGCCTGGCCCGCGGCCCAGGTGCGGTCGCTTACGGAGCCGACCGTCGAGCCGTCGACGACGGCGGTCAGCGTGCTGCCGGAGAACGTCAGCGCCAGGGTGTGCCAGCGGTTGGTGCCCAGCGCCGTGGTGGTGCCGTGGGCGAGGGTGGAGACACTGCCGTTGGTGTTGGAGCTGAGGATCGACCAGGCTCCGGTGTCGCTCACCCGCAGGTGGTAGGCGTTCAGTTGCCCGGTGCTGCCGTAGTCCTGCGTGTTCGCGCGGCCCATCAGCTCGGCGTATCCGGGCTGTTCGAGCAGCACGTCGGACGAGACGGTGTAGTTGCTCCAGCCGACGTCACCGAGCAGGGCGTGCGGATCGGACAGCGCGTCCCAGGTGATCGGTTTCTGCGGGCTCATCTGGCGCACGCACTTGCCGGTGCGGCCGCCGCCGCAGCCGACCACCTCGAAGGCGCCCTGCCAGTCCATGAGGTACTTCGCCTCGGTGCCCGTGGTGTAGCCGTCGAACGAGTCGCTGTACGGCAGGCTCATGACGCCCTGGGCGGGGCCGGTGGCAGTGCCCTTGCCCTGGCCGGTCGTGGTGGTCAGGGTGTAGACGTGATGGGGCTGCACGGTCAGGCTGAAGCCGCCACCGGACGGGGTGAGGTCCGTGGTGTGCACGAAGTAGTCGGCCGCGCTGCCGGAGTCGACGTCGGTCGACCAGACGTGGACGGTTCCGGTGGAAAGCCCTCCGGTGACGTTGAAGTTCAGGGTCTGGGCGCTACCGGCGTCCATGGTCTCGACGACGGTCGAGTAGTCCGAGTTGTCGGTGGACTTCAGCGAGACGTAGCTGCCGTTGTTCCGGTTGCCGCCGATGTAGCCGCTGGAGGAGTCGAGGTACCGCCAGCCGGGGGCGGTGAACTGCGTCGTGTGCGCCGTCACCCAGGTGTTCTTGCCGATCGAGTAGTGCCCGGACCACGGCTGGGAGGCGAGGGCGAGGCCCATCGTGGGGTAGGGCAGGTTCGGGGTGATCGCGGCGACCACAGGCCAGTTGAGGTAGGCGGTCATCCGGCCGTCGATGTATCCGCGGTTGATGCCGCGGGCCACGGCCGGAGCACCCGCGTTGTAGTCGTCCGAGCCGTTCTCGCTGGCCCACAGCTGCTTGCCGGACGACGTGGCGGCCGACGGCACCGAGCAGTTCGACTGGGAGGAGCGGTAGCCGCAGGGATAGTGCGTACCGATGATGTTCACCGCGGCGGCGAACGCCGGGTCGGAGTCGACGTCATTCGCGACGTTCCAGTCCGAGTCGGCGGCGACGATCTTGACGCTGCCGTAGCCGTTGGCGTTGAGCGCGCTGCGCAACTGCTCGTACCAGGAGACGTTGTAGCCTCGCTCGTTCCAGCCGCCGAGGTAGTCGATGCCGAGTCCGTGCTGTTTGGCGCAGCCCAGCCACGAGATCAGGTAGTTGACCATGTCGGTGGACCAGAAGTTGCCGCCACCGATCCAGCCGGGGGCGCCCCAGGCGAGCCCGTACAGTTTGATGTTCGGGTTGCGTGCCTTGGCCTGCTCCATCAGCCACCATTCGTAGCCCCGGTTGCAGTTGAGGTCGGAGCGGGTGTGCTGGTGACTCGGCTCGGCTCCCGAGGTGGAGTTGGTGTCCCCGCCGATCTCGGCCTTGAGGATCTGGAGGGAGGCGCCGTAGCCGGGCTTGAAGAGGTAGTCGAGGATCTGACCGCGTTCGGGCTCGGGATAGTCGATCAGGAGTCTGCTGTTGCCTCCTCCGCCGCTGATCGCGCCGACGCCGTCGAAGGTCCGTCCGCCGGATGTGCCGTTGATGGTGATGGGGGTGGCGGCCTGGGCCGGAGCGGCGGTCGCGCCCACGAGGCCGACGCAGGCCAGGACGAGGCTCGTGAGCACGCCCGTCGAGGCGCGCAGGCGCCCAAACAGCCGTCCGCATGCTGTCACGGTGTTTCCTTTCGCAGGTCGGGGTCCGCGGCCGGGGCGGTCAGCGGACGATGAAGTCCTGGTTGGTGCCCGGTGCGTTCTTGCACTGCCACTGGTCCAGTTGCCGGCCCGCGTTGCCGCCGGCGCCATAAACGTCCAGGCACAGGCCGCTGTTGCGGTTCTGGAAGGCGTACGAGCCGTCGGACTGACGTACGGGCAGCCAGAGAGCGTTGGCGGCCGTGCCGGGGGCCTGCTGGACGATGTCGGGGGTGCCCGCCGTCGTGGAGCTGCCGGCGACCGCCACGTCCAGGCCGGAGTGCTGGGCGCGCAGTTCGCCGTAGCCGCCCGAGGCCGGCACGAACCGGAACTGCTGGTTGCCCTGCCCGTTGCAGGTCCACTGGTCGATCGCGGCGCCCGCGCTGCCGGAGTTGCCGTAGACGTCCAGGCACAGGCTGTCGTTCGCGACGACGAGTTGGTGGTAGCCGTCGGGGAAGCCCTCGCCGCCGGAGGAGGCGGGGGTCAGACGGACGGCGAAGGCGTCGTGCGAGGCCTGGAAGGTGAACGGCACGGTGATCGAGCCGCCCGAGGCGCTCACGTCCTGGTCGTAGACGGTCTGTGGCGCCGTCAGGGGGGCCTGGTCCGGGATGCGGTGCACGGTGACGTGCACACTGCCGGCGTTCGTCAGCCAGGGCACGGACGACAGCCCGTCGAAAGTCACGGTCGCGGCGCCGGTGTATCCGTTCGAGTCGCCGATGACGGCCACCGCGCGTTCGGCGACGGAGTCCTCGGAGGCGGCGACGGCCGTCGAGCCGACCTGGCCGGAGGTGTCGACGAGGGTGCCGGTCATGTCGGCGTAGTCCCGCAGCGCCCACCAGTTGCCGGTCGGCTGCCAGCTGCCCCCGCTCTGGGTGAGGACACCCGTCAGGTTCGGGGTGACGCAGCAGACCCAGTTGCCGCGCATCGCGTTGGTGTACCCGGACTGCGCGAACCGCGCCAGGTACCAGGCCGTCACCCCTGCGGTCTGCCGGTCGGCCGGCTGGTACTCGTTCGAGGACAACGGCAACGGGCCGATGCCGGCCGAGCCGAGGGCGGCGCGGAGGCTCTGCGCTACGGTGACCGGGTCGTCGACGTCGCCCTCGTTGTGGTTGGTGATCATGTCGGGGACGGTGCCGGCGGCCTTCACGTGCGCGAGCCAGGTCTGCCATTCACCGGGGTTGCGCTGCGGGGTGAACGCGAGCGACGGTCCCACGATCTGCGCCCCGGGGGCGATGCGCCTGATCTCCCGGTAGGCGGTGTCCCACATCTGGAAGTACTGGGCGCTGTTCACTCCCCGCGTCCAGAAGACGGAGATGTCCGGCTCGTTCCAGATGTCGTAGGAGAACGTCAGCCCGGAAGCCTGGAGCGCTCCCACAGTGGAGTCGATGAAGCTGACCCAGTTGGAACAGTCGCCGTTGTCGCACGGGTACCTCGTGTTCGACGGCTGGCCGCCGTTCGCGCCGTAGATGTCGCTGACCAGGACCTGGTACTGCGCGTGGTAGGGCGGCCGGGTGAGCCGTTTCGCCTGGGCGACGATCGAGTCGACGTCGGCGCGGGTGGCCGATCCGTACTGGTAGCCGTCCCTGATCCAGCCGCCGGAGAACCATCCGCCGCCGCGGAACGCGTTGATGCCCAGCGGCTGGAGGAACTGGTCGGCGGGCCGGCTGCCGTCTTCGCTTATGCCGTAGAGGAACCCCTCCCCCACGCCGGTCGACGGCCCCCGGGCCGACGCCAGGTGCACGCTCAGCGACGTGCCCGAGGCGGCCAGGCTCGGGGCGGCCCGGCTCGGGGCCGTCGACAGCAGCGACAGCGCGAGTGCCAGGACGATGCCCGCCAGCAGTGACGGACGGCCGGGTCTCGCTCTCGTCCTCATCCGATCCTCCTGTGGTCGGCGCCGTCGCATCGCGGCGCGGCGACATGCCGGGGCGGCGTTCGGATGCCGCCCCGGAGCCGAACGGGGTGTCTCATCGCATCAGTTGTGCGACCACTGCTGGTTGGACTGGCCGTTGCAGGTCCACAGCTCCACGGGGGTGCCGTTGGCGGTGGCGGCACCGGTCACGTCCAGGCACAGCCCGGAAAGGGCGCTGGTGACGCTTCCGTTGGCGTTGAACGTCCACTGCTGGTTGCTCTGGCCGTTGCACGTCCAGGTGATGACCCTGGTACCGGGACTGGTGCCCTGCCCGGAGGCGTCCAGGCACAGCCGGCTGCCGCCGACGGAGACGGTCAGTTCGCGGGAGGCGGTCCGGGTCCAGCTCTGGTTCCCCGCCCCGGTGCAGTCCCGGATCTGCGTCTGCGTGCCCGGGGTGGTGGAACTGCCAGGCACCTCCAGGCACTTGCCCGCGCCCACCGCGTGCAGCGCACCCGTCGTGCCGTCCCCACCGCCTCCTGTCCCGTAGCCGGCGGCGGTGATGGCGGCCTGGACGGCGTTCTCGGTGGCGTCGGAGGGGTAGCCCGCGGTCATCGCGCCCTCGAAGAACTCGCCGACGCCTGAGACGCTGTTGTCTCCCCCGGTGCCGAGCAGGACCGAGCTGTCGACCTTCATCGGTGAGTAGCCGTTGGGGAGGGGGCCGGAGAAGGTCGTGGTCAGCCCACCGCTCGTGCCATTGCCGTATTTGAGAGTGAAGTTGCTGGTGCCGTTGTTCTTCAGCCATGCACTGACGAAGGGGAAATGCACGCCCTGGTTGTTCGGGTCCTTGTTGGAGCCGGTGTCGGTGTGGAACATGCCGTTCTCCAGGTCGGCCTCGACCCATGGGCCGCTGCCGGTGCAGCCGCCGAACCAGCAGGCGTTGCCCCAGTAGATGGCGTTCATGGTGGCGTTGCCGGTGTCGGTGTGGGAGTTCTCACCGCTGCCGTAGTCGAAGCAGCACCACTGGTTCGTGTAGTTCGACGACGTCACCATGTAGATGCCTTCGGGCTGCGATCCGGTGGCCACGCCGTTCGCGTGGTCGATCCGGTAGCCGACGCCCGGGGTGACCTTGACGCCGAAGACCTGGTGGCCGGCCACCGTGACCGGCAGGGCCATGGCGTCCGCCCCGACGTCTGATCCATTGGGGCCGGGGCCCTTCCAGTAGCCGCCCCAGGAGATCGGCAGGTCGTTGTGCTTGGTGGTCTGGTCGTAGATCTTCGTGATCGTGCACGACGTGCCCGCGCAGAACGACACCTGGGACGCCCCGTCGGCGTAGCCGCCCGCGCTGAGCACTCCGATGTCGCGGTAGCTGTGATCCGAGGCCCGCTGGATCTGGTACAGCGGCCCGTTGTACGACGCGAAAAGCGCCCTGGTCGTGGCGTGCGCCGTCACACACGGCGTACCGCCCGCGGCATAGATGTCGCACGGTAGCGAGCCGTCGGCCGCGGAGGCGCTCGCCGGAAGGGCCGCCGGGTGAACGGCGGCGGTAGTACCGTTGCGCGGGGACGTGGCGAACGCCGGTGCGCCGAACGCGGCCACGGCCATCACCAGGGCGATCAGGAGCACGGCCGGGAATCGCCTTAGCCGGTGATCGGTTGCTGATCCGAGCAAGGAGACCTCCTGAGTGGCGTTGCCGCCGCACGGCGGCACCGAAGCTGCCGGTGGCCGAGGGGAGCGGAGGCTCATCCCAGCGTCCACTGCTGGCCGCTGCCGCCGTTGCAGGTCCACAGCTCCGCGAGGGCTCCGTCGGTCGTGGCCCCTCCGGTGACGTCCAGGCACAGGCCGGACTGGACGCCGGTGATCGTTCCGTTGGCGTTCAGCGTCCACTGCTGGTTGGTCTGGCCGTTGCACGGCCAGATCTCCACCTTCGTCCCCGGGGTGGTCTGGTTGTTGTAGGCGTCCAGACACATCTGGGCGCTGCCGGCGTAGACGGTGAGCTGGTTGGAGGCGGAATGCGTCCATGTCTGGTTGGCCCCGCCGTTGCAGCTCCAGATCTCCACCTGGGTGCCGGCGGTCGTGGTCGAGTTCGGCACGTCCAGGCACTTGCCCGCGCCCACCGCGTGCAGCTCACCGGTCACGCTGGTGCCGCCGCCGCTGCTGGTGCCGCCCGCGACCCGGTACATCACCGTGCCGTGCGCCGGAACCGAGGCGCTGATGGTGCCCGAGGTGGTCGAGGACGCCCCCGACCACAGGTCGGTCAGGGTATACGTGGACGCCCCGGTCTTTCCGATCGCGGCCGCGGTGGTGGTGATGGTCGCCGTCGAACCCGTCTCGTTGAACAGCGCCACCGACACGTCTCCGTTGGCCAGCGGCTTGGCGAGCACGTCCAGGCCGCCCGAGGACGACACCATGGTGCCCTGTTTGCCCAGGGGGTCCTGGTCGACCGCGATCACCCGGGAGTTGGTCAGGACGGACAAGGTGCTCGCACTGGCCGAGGGTATGTTGGTGCCCGCGATCAGCGGCGCGGCCATCTCCGCCCACAGACTGAACTCGCTGCGGCTCTCGGTGGCCGTCAGCGAGCCGTTGCCGATCTCCAGCATGTCCGGGTCGTTCCAGTGGCCGGGGCCGGCGTACGAGGCCAGTCCGACGTTGCTGTGGAAGATCGACAGCATGCTGGAGTAGTCGGCGGTGATGTCCCCGGTGGTGCGCCAGCTGTTGCCCACGTCCGCGCCCCAGGTCCACACGTTCTCCTGGCCCCAGTTGCACAGGCTGAACAGGATCGGCCGGCCGGTGGCCGCCAGGGCGTCCCGCATCGCGGTGTACCGGGTCCGCGCCGGTACCCCGGTGTTGTTGCAGTTGTCGTACTTCAGGTAGTCCACGCCCCACGACGCGAACGACTGCGCGTCCGTGGTCTCGTGCCCGAGGCTGCCCGGATATCCCGCACAGGTCGCGGTGCCCGCGTCCTCGTAGATCCCCAGCTTCAGCCCCAGCGAGTGCACGTAGTCCGCGGTGCCCTTGATGCCGTCGGGGAACTTGGCCGGGTCCGGCACCAGGTGGCCGCCGGAATCGCGGCTGTGGGTCATCCAGCAGTCGTCGATGTTGACGTACGAGTAGCCCGCCGCCTGCATGCCGTTGGTGTGCATCGCCTGCGCGGTGGACTTGATCAACGACTCGGAGACGTTGCAGCCGTACGCGTTCCAGTCGTTGAAGCCCATCTGCGGGGTCAGCGCGAGCCTGTTGTCCAGTGCGGCGGCGGGCTGCGCCGTGCCGAGGGAGATGAGGGGGGCGGTCACGGCGAGCAACACGGCCGAGAACACGAGCGCCAAGGTCCGGCGCAGGGACGGCAGCGGGGGCAGCGGCCGAAGGCCCCTGGCTCTCGCAGTGGTCATGGGCATGGGTCATCGACTCCTGGTTGGAGGTGCGGAAGAGCAGGTGCAGGACGGGGGGACGGGTCGGGTTGCGGTCCTTCGGCACCTACGGGAGGACCACCGCCTCCCGCGGTGCTGGAGGGGGCTCAGCGGTAGCCGGCCGCGGTGACGTTGGCCTGCACCGCGTTGTCGGTCGCGTCGGAGGGATAGCCGGCGACGATGGCCCCTTCGTAGAAGGTGCCGGCGCTCAGATTGGCACCGCCGCCGGGCTTGCAGCAGTCGCCGCCGCTCCCCAGGACGATGGCTCCCTGCTTCTTCATGGGGCTGTATCCGCCGGGAAGCCCGCCGTCCCAGAGGGTGGTCAGGCCGCCGGACTGCGCGTTGCCGCCCTTGAGGGCGAACCTCGACGTGCCGTTGTTCTTCAGCATCGCGGTGACGAACTTGCTGGGGAACGCCCGCTGGTTGGTGTTCCAGGACTGGCTGCCGCCGGAGTAGAGGCCCCATTCGAGATCGGCCTGCACCCAGGGACCGCTGCCGGCGCAGCCGCCGAACCAGCACTGGGTCCCGAAGTTGATCGCGTCCATCGCCCCGGCCGCGTCGGCCTTCCGGGTCGTCTCGCTGTTGCCGTAGTCGAAGCAGCAGCCGCTGTTGACGTGGGTGCCGCTGGTCACCATGTACGCCCCTTCGGGTGCGGCACCGGTCGGCACGCCCGTCAGGTGACCGTCCCGCCAGTAACTGTTCCCGGGGTTGATGTACAGCGAGTACGCCCTGGTGCCCCCGATGGTCAGCGACTCCGAGGTCGCCTTCGCGGGGCTGCTCTGACTCGACCCCGGGACCTGGGCCGATCCCTGGTACCACAGGTCGTTGCCGTGCCCGGACTGGTCGCGGACGACCGTGATCACGCACGAGGTACCCGCGCAGAACGAGTCCTGGGCCGCCGCGTCGGCGAAGCCGCCGCGGGCCAGCACGCCGATGTCCCTGGTCGTGTTGTCCGAGGCGCGCCTGACCTGGTACAGGGAGCCGTTGTACGAACCGTAGAGTGCCCGCACCGTGCTGTGCGCGGCCACGCACGGCGTACCGCCGGCGGCGTAGATGTCGCACGGCCCCGATCCGCTGGGCGGAGGCGGCGGCGGAGGTGCCGGCGTGCTCCACTTCTGGTTGCTCTGGCCGTTGCAGGTCCACAGGATGACCGCAGTGCCGTTGGCCGTGGCCGCCCCGTTGACGTCCAGGCAGAATCCGGACGCGACACCGGTGACGGACCCGTCGGAGTTCTGTCGCCACACCTGGGTCGGCTGCCCGTCGCACGGTCGGATGACCACCGAGGCCCCGGGAGCCGTCCGGTTGTCGTAGGCGTCCACGCACCGGGTGCCGTTCATCGTCCTCAGCTCGCCCGCCGACGTGAACTCGAACGCCTGATTGGGCTGGTCGTTGCAGTCCCAGATCTGCAGCGCCGTGCCCGGCGTGTCGACGTTGCCCTTGACGTCCAGGCACCGCCCCGACGCGGAGCTCACCAGGGGTGCCGCCGGCGCCGGTGCCGACCATGTCGGCGCGGTCGCCAGCATCACGGTCAGCAGCGCCATCACGCATGCGGCGGCGGCCGCCGATAAGCGGGGTCTCCGGGCCGCAGGGGTCCGGGGCGAAACAGATGAAGGCTGCATGCTGGTCCTTGATGTGTGGGGGAAGGGGACAGAGATTGCCGTGCCTGTCCAAACGCGATCACAAGGACTTACAAGGTGCGTCGACCGCTCCCGTCAGAGTGCCCGAGAGCACCCACAGAGAACACTCAGACATCCCATGTCGCATAGTGATCCCATACGCCTGACACCCTGTCAATAGAGCTGTCAGGCCGAATCGGCTCCCCGATCCATCCCATGTCTTGCGCAGGTCAGCCCGCCATGACGGCATGCCGAAACCCGCGTCCGGCGACGGCCGCCGTGCCGGGCGCGGGTGTTGTGCGGCTACTTGGGCGAGATCCGGGGCGGGAGCGCGCGCTGGGCGTCGATCACCTCACCTGAGGTTCCAGTGCTGGTTGGCGCCGCCGCCCGAGTCCCAGACCTGGACCGGGGCCCCGTTGCCGGTCTGCCCGGCGGGAATCTCCAGCGCCCGGCCGGAAGCGACGTTGGTCAAGGTGTACGAACCGTCGCCGTTCCGACTCGCCCGCCAGTGCTGGTTCGCGCCACCGTTGGCATCCCAGATCTCCATCCGCGTGCCGTTGCCCGTCTGACCGCCCGGCTCGTCCAGAACCCGGCCACTGCCGACATTGGTCAGCGTGTACGAACCATCACTGTTCTGACTCGCCCGCCACTGCTGGTTCGCAGCACCACCGTTGGCGTCCCAGACCTGCAAAGGCGTGCCGTTCCCCGTCTGGCCGGCCGGAACGTCCAACACCCGGCCCGCAGCGACATCACTCAGCGAATACACCGTGCCCGAGACGATGCCTCCTGGGTCCCCCGGGTTCCCCGCACTGCCGCCCAGCGCGGTCAGGACCGCGTCGTAGGCCGGCTTCTTGTTGCCGTTGCGGTCGAACAGCAGCGGATTGTCCCCGCTGCGCCAGGAGTCGCTGTCGCGGATGCCCCACACGGTGATGCCGGTGCAGCGGGCGACGTTCATGCACGCCTGGACTGTGGCGGCGTATCCCGTCGGCGGCGCCTGGGCGATGTCGAGTTCGGTGATCTGGACGTCCACGCCGAGGGCGGCGAAGTTGGCCAGGGTGGTCCGGAAGCTCGACGGCGGGCCGCCGGCGCCGAAGTGGCTCTGGAAGCCGACGCAGTCGATGGGCACTCCGCGCGACTTGAAGTCGCGCACCATGTTGTAGACGCCCTGCGTCTTGGCGTCGGACCAGTTCTCGATGTTGTAGTCGTTGTAGCAGAGCTTGGCCGAGGGGTCGACGGACCTGGCGGTGCGGAAGGCCTCCTCGATGAAGCCGTTGCCGAGCACGTTCTGGAAGACCGAGCTGCGGTGCTGGCCGCTGCCACCGTCGGCGAAGGCTTCGTTGACCACGTCCCAGGCGTAGATCTTGCCCTTGTAGTGGGTCATCTCGGTGGTGATGTGGTTGTTCATCACGCTGCGCAGCGTGTTCGGGTCGGTGATGGAGCTGACCCAGCCGGGCAACTGCGAGTGCCACACCAGGGTGTGGCCGCGCATCCGCTGCCCGTGCGCGGTGGCGTGGCCGACGATCTGGTCGGCCGGGCCGAAGTTGAAGTTGCCGCGGGACGGTTCGGTGGTGTCCCACTTCATCTCGTTCTCCGGGGTGATCATGTTGAACTCCCGGTCGAGAATCGTGGAGTACGTCGAGTCGCCGAGCCTTCCGGCAGCCACGGCCGTGCCGAAATAGCGGCCGCTGCCGGCCGCGGCCGCGCCCAGCGTGCCGGAAGCCGCGTGGGCGGCTGGGGACGCTGTCCCGGCCAGGGCCAGTACCGTGCCGGCTGTCAGTCCGGTGGCCAAGGCCATGGCTTTGCGGAGGCGGGGCTCCTCGTTGATCCAGAACATGAAGGATCAGTCTCCTTGTGTGTGTGGGGGGGTGGGGCACCGATCACGAGTCGGTGCTGCGGTGGGGTCGGGTCAAGGGGCCGAGGTGACCGGCAGAGCGGTCCACTGCTGGTTGGCGCCGCCGTTGCAGTCCCACAGGACCAGTTGGGTACCGTCGGTGGTGGACGCGTTGGGGTCGTCGAGGCAGCGGCCCGAGACCGGGTTGCGGTAACCGCCGTTGTACGGCTGCCACTGCTGGTTGGCGCCGCCGTTGCAGTCCCAGATCTCGATCTTGGTGCCGTTGGCGGTACCGCGGCCGGTGGCGTCGAGGCACTTGCCGAGCGCCCGCAGGGTGCCGTCGGAACGCGCGGACCACTGCTGTGCGTCGGAGCCGTTGCAGGCCCGGATGTCCGCGGCGGTACCGTTGGCGCTGCTGCCGCCTCCCACGTCGAGGCACTTCCCCGCGATTCCGGAGCGCACCTGACCGCCCACGGAAACCGGCGACTTGATCCAGCCTGCCGCGTCCGCGGCCTGGACCCCGGCGTTGAAGGCGTCCGCCATCTTGCGGTAGCCGTTGTCGTTGGGGTGCAGGGAGTCGGCCAGATCCGCGGTGGTCAGAGCGCTCATGTCCACCAGGCGCACATGCTTGCCCACAGCTTGTTCGGCCTGCACGATTCCTGGGAGCTTGGCGTTGAACGCGGGCCGGCTGGCCTCCTCGGTGCCGCTGGTGGAGACGATCAGGGTGCCGACGAGGACGGTCGCGTCGGGGGCGTCTCGCGTGATCTGGTCGATGAGCGCACGCAGCCGGTCGGTGGCCGTCGGAACCTGGTAGTTGCCGTTCAGGTCGTTGGTACCGATCTCCAGGGTGACCACGTTCGGCCGGTACCGGGCCAGCACGTTGTCCGCGATGCCGGCTATCTGGTCGATCCGCCAGCCGGAGTGGCCTTCGTTGTCCGGGTCTGACATGGTGCCGCCCCGGCCCGAGCCGACGAAGTCCAGGGCGTGCCCCTCGGCCGACAGCTGGTTCCACAGAAAGCTCCGGTAGCCGTTCCCGGACGGACTGCCGACGCCCCAGGTGATCGAGTCGCCCAACGGCATCAGCCGCAGGGGGGCGGGCGCGGCGGCCCGCACGGCGGAGGGCGGCGCCTCGGTGCCGGTGGCGGCCGCCGCGGGCAATGCGGCGCCCACACCGAGCGCGGCCGTCAGCGCGGCGGCCAAGGGTGCGCGGTACTTCTTCATCAGCGTTCCTCACTGGTGCGGGACAGTGGGTGGGGTGAACGGGCCCGCGAGCGGTCAGCGCGGGGTGAAGTCCTGGTTGCTGCCTTGCGTGTTCTTGCAGGGCCACTGGTCGAGCTGCTGGCCGAGGTTGCTGCCGCCGCCGAAGACGTCCAGGCACAGGCCGCTGTTCTTGTTCTGGAAGGAGTAGGAGCCGTCGGACTGCCGCACCGGCAGCCACAGAGTGCCGGCAGCTCCGTCCGGGGCCTGCTGCACGATGTCGGGAGTGCCGGCGGCCGTGGAACCGCCCGCCACCGCCACGACCTGCCCGGAGTTCTGCGCCCGTAGCTGCCCGTAGCCGCTGGAGACCGGCACGAACTCGAACTGTTGGTTGCTTTGCCCGTTGCAGGTCCACTGGTCGATCGCGGCGCCCGCGGCGGCGGAGTTGCCGTACACGTCCAAGCACAGACTGTCGCTGCCGATCACCATCTGGTGGTAGCCGCTGGGGAAGCCGTCGCCACCGCCGCCCGACGGCTGGATGCCTGCCTGCTGGATGACCTGCCTGGCGCCCTGCGGCCAGTTGGTGCCGCTGACCTGGACGTTGCCGGTGAGGACGTTGTTGTGCGGAGGGCCGGTGGCCACGTACGTGTTGCCGCCGTTGTACCAGTTGCCGGAGAAGGTGCTGTCGTCGGTGTGGTTGTTCCCGTTGGCATTGGTCAGCGCCCAGTTACCGGCGTCCTGCACCACGTTGTGGGACACCGTCAGGTACCGGGAACCCTCGTCGAGGTACAGCGCGGTGGTGTGCCTGTTGTCGTACATGTAGTTGTCGGAGATCACCGAGCCGGGGTTCGCGGACAGGCTGTAGATGCTGCCGCCGTCGAACATCGCGTTCTTGGTGTCGAAGACCAGGTTGTGGGAGACGGTGTTGTTCTTCAGCGTCGTGGGGGTGCTGTAGACGGGCTGGTAGGTGTACGTGCCCCGGTTGACGTAGTCCTGGCTGCCGCCCGGGTCGTTGATGCCCCACCCCCACCCGATGTCGATCCCGTCGTAGGGCAGGTGGTCGCACTGGTTGTGGGTGATCGTCGCGTTCGTGACGTAGGTGGACAGGATGGCGGCGGTCTCTTTGTAGTCGGTGCCCACGCCGCTGACCCGGTTGTTGCTGATGACGATGTTCTGGTTGGTCATCTGCGGGTTGCTCGGGTGGTGCGCGTCCGGCTGGATGCCGCCGACCTGAATGCCGCTGCCGGCGATGTCGGTGAACGTGTTGCCGGTGACGGTGACGCCGCCCGCCCCGAGTCCGGTGCCGGAGGCCGTGGCGACACCGTCGTTCCCCAAGCCCAGTCCGGCCTGCCCGAGTTCGGAGAACGTGTCGCCGGAGAACGTGATGCCGACGGCGGCGGAGACCTGCACGGCCGCGGGCATCTGCGCCCAGTGGTTACGGGTGGCCTCGAACTGCGTGCACCCCGACTTGCAGGTGCTCAGCCAGTTGGCGGGCATCGCGTAGGCTCCGGTGATGTGGGCGCCGCTCTGCTGGTCCGCGTAGCCGTCGGGTCCGCTCGGGCCGAGCCAGGAGGTTCCCGTGAACCGGATGCCGGTGAACGCGAGGCCGGTCGCCGGTGAGCCGTAGCTGCCGCTGATGTCGAGCAGGCTCTGCAGCCGGGGCAGTTCGATGTCGAGGCTGTTGGGGTTCTGCCCGGGCTGGGCCCGGTAGTAGAGGTCGCCGGTGGACGAGTCGAGGTACCACTGTCCGGCCTGCTTGAGGAACGCGTAGTTGTTCTCGAGGTACATCGTCCCGCCGGCGAACGGCGCGTTGATGGTGTCGTATCCCCAGGAGTTGTTGTTCCACGCGGGCTGCTGCATGGTGATGGTTCTGCCGCTGATCGACTGGATCGGCGCGTAGCGGTCGGTGAAGGAGTTGACGCTCTCGACTTCCATGTGGTTCTGGTCCGAGAGGCCGGCCAGGTAGTCGAGGGATGAGTCGGTGATGGTCAGGCCGGTCTCGGTGAAGACGAATCCGGAACGGGGCACCTGGATCGCCGCCCGCGGTGCCTCCTTGCCGTTCACGTACAACTGGCGCGTGTTCACGCCCGGGCCGACGTGGACCGACCAGATGTCGTTCGACTGATCATGCACCTGCCAACCATTGATCCGCTGGGCGCCGGTCACGACCGGCTGCTGCCCCGGCATGGCCTGGTAGGTGATGGTGTGGCCGTTCTGGCCGCCGTCGCCGGAACCGAATGCCAGCGGCTTGGACAGCCGGTAGGTGCCACCGGCCAGGTTGACCACGACGTCAGAATCGGCCGAGAGCCGGTGCGCGGGCTGCTGCGCCTGGTCGATGGTGGCGAACGGCTCCCCGGCGGTGCCGTTCCCGCCGGGAGCCGCATCCGGCGCCACGTACAGGACGGCGGCCGCCGTTTGGTGCTCGGCCGGTATCGCGTAGGCGGCCCCCGTCGTGGCCGGGCTGCCCGCCAGCAGGGCGAGCAGAGCCACGGGGGCGGCCCACAGACCGCGGAGCGTTCTGGCTCTGGACATGGTCATCCTCCGGTGGTGGCACGTGTGAGCCGGTGGTGTCGGGGCCGTGCGGCGTTTGTTGTCGACTGTCGCCTGCCTGCCCCGTCCGCCCGGTGCGGCGATGCCTGCATGGGGTGGTGACTGGCCCCTGGCCGACGCTGATCCGGTCAGGGGCCGGAGCCGTTCAGGTCAGTTGAGGCTCCACCGCTGGTTCGATCCACCGTTGCACGGCCAGAGTTCGGCCAGGGCGCCGTTGGCCGTGGAGGCGCCGGTGACGTCGAGGCAGAGCCCGGACTGGGTGCCGGTGACGGTGCCGTCCGAGTTCAGCTGCCACTGCTGGTTGGCGCCGCCGTTGCACGGCCAGGTCTCCACCTTGGTGCCGGCGGAGGTCTGGTTGTTGTACGCGTCGAGGCACATCTGGCTGCTGCCGCTGTAGACGGTCAGCTGGCCCGAGGCCGTACGGGTCCAGGTCTGGTTGGCCCCGCCGCTGCAGTCCCAGATCTGCAGCTGTGTGCCGGCCGTGGTGGACGAGTTCGGCACGTCCAGGCACTTGCCCGCGCCCACCGCGTGCAACGCACCGGTGCTCGTCCCGCCGCCGGAGGAATTGCTGTATCCGGCCGCGGTGATGTTGGCCTGGACGGCGTTCTCGGTGGCGTCCGACGGGTAGCCGGAGGTCATCACACCCTCGTAGAAGGTGCCTTGGGCGCCCTTGCTGTTGTCGCCGCCGATGCCCAGGATGATGGCGCCCTGCTTCCGCATCGGGTTGTAACCCGGGACGCCTGGACGCGGTCCGTCGTAGAAGGTGGACAGGCCGCCGGACTGCGCGTTGCCGCCACGGATCGCCCAGTGGTTCGGTCCGCCCTTGATGATGGCGGTCGTGTACCGGTAGTTGATGGTGGGGTCGTTCGCGTTGTAGTGCTGGTTCACCCCGGAGAACAGGCCGTTCTC
The DNA here is from genome assembly GCF_014905555.1 of Streptomyces sp. Y2F8-2. Lineage (GTDB taxonomy): Bacteria > Actinomycetota > Actinomycetes > Streptomycetales > Streptomycetaceae > Streptomyces > Streptomyces cynarae. Next base: position 331,471 of record NZ_BNGS01000005.1, read on the forward strand.
CAGATCGGCCATGATCCAGGGGCCGTTGCCCGCACCGTAGCCCCAGACCTTGATGTTGCCGAAGTAGATGGCCTCCATGGTGCCGTTGCCGTCGTCGTTGCTGTCCGTCTCGGCGTTGCCGTAGTCGAAGCAGCAGCCACCGTTGTAGTGCGTGCCGTCGAAGATCGCGTACATGCCCTCGGGGTTGTCCCCGGTCGCGATGCCGTTGGTGTGGTTGTTGCGGTAGCCCGTGCCGGGCGCCACGAACACACCGTAGGCCTTGTGACCGCCCACCATGGTGGGCGCGGCGGTCGCGTTCGCGAGGTTGTCGGGGCCGCCCGCGGCACCGCCCCCGGGCGCCTGGGTGAGGTTGTTGCCGCGGCCCGACTGGTCGTAGATGGTCGTGATCAGGCAGGTCGTTCCCGAGCAGAACGAGTCCTGGGCGGCGGCGTCGGCGTACCCGCCCGCGCTCAGGACGCCGATGTTCCGGGTGGTGTTGTCCGAGGCGCGCCGGACCTGGTAGAGCGGCCCGTTGTACGAGGCGTACAGCGCTCGGGTCGTGCTGTGCGCCGCCACACAGGGCGTGCCGCCTGCCGCATAGATGTCGCACGGCCCGGACGCGGCCGCCCGGGCCGTGCCCGCCGTGGCCGTGGCGCCGGCCAGTGCCCCGGCGACGAGTGCGGCTGCGACCCCCGCCCGGGCGAACGTTTTCGACCGAGAGCGGGGCGAGCGCGCCGGCGGCGGAACGTGCGCCTGGTCCGGTACGCTCCGCGGCCCGCCACGGTGCCGTACCGCCGCGAATAATCGCCGGAGGCCACCGCGCCCGGACGGCAGGTGGCGTCCTGTACGTATGGTTCTCATCCGATCTCCCTACCGTGCCGACGCAACCCGGCCGGGCCGCGTTGGTGGCGCTGACAATCCGGAAGCGCTTCGAGGTGCCGTTTCGCAGCGAGATTACAGAGAGGTTTCGGGGGGAGACGGTGCTCCCGCTTTCCCTGGGCTGTCAAGGGTGTGGAGCCCACTGTTGCAAAGGTCGTCGCGGAATCGATTCGAAGGCTGATTTCTGCGGTTCCGAAGCTCTCGGCGCGGTCGAAGAGTCGCGGCGCGGCGGCAGGCGGACGCCGGCGTGACCGTCCGTTGCGCCGGCATGGAGGGCCGCACAGGTGTGCGGCGACCAGGTCAGGAGCATTGGGCTGATCGCCCGCCATGTCGGTGAGCAGGGACGCAGCCGCCGACCCGGGCGACGGGGACCGGTTCGCAGGGCAGGGGCCCAAGCGGCGGAGCCTCGGCTCGCGCGCCGGCTCCGCATTCCCCTCGCGGCACGCCATTGACCCCTCACACCGCCGGTCGTACCATCCCGTCGAAGCGCTTGCGTGGAATCGATTCGCTCCGCGCCTTCCGGGAATGCGTGAGACGCGGAACGTATGACGGTTCCGGCAGCCCCGCGCCGTTCCTCGCGGACTCACGGCCCTCGGGCACCCTGCGTCCTTCGTCCGCCCGGGCCCGCCACGGCGCAGCCGTCTGCGTGGCGCCGCCGGGCACCTGGCGCTCGTCCAGCACCGTCCACGACGAGTCCCTCGGGGCGTCACCCGTCAGTATCCTTGCGGCCTGGGTGCGGTCTTGAGGAGCTGCATGAACATCGGGGAGATAGCTCGACGCGCGGGGGTGTCACGGAGCACGGTGTCGTACGCGCTCAGCGGCAAACGACCCGTCGCCGCCGGCACTCGCAGACGTATCGAAGACGTGATCAACGAATTGGGATACCGCCCCAATGCGACCGCGAGGGCCCTCAAGGAGGGCCGGACCCGGACCATCGGTCTCGTCGTCCCGCCGGCCGGCAACAGGCTCACACACATGCAACTGGACTTCGTCGCCAGCGTGGTCGACGCCGCCGCCCGGGTCGACCTCGATGTGCTGCTGTCCCCTTCCGGCGGGGATCACGAGCGTTCCTTCGAGCGGTTGGTCTCGGAGAGTCGCGTGGACGGCGTCATTCTGATGGAGATCCGCCTGGTGGACCCTCGTGTGGGGCGCCTGCAGGAAGCCGGGCTGCCCTTCGTCGGGATCGGGCGCACGGCCGGCGACCACCAGATGTCCTGGATCGACGTCGATTACGCCGGCCTGGTCCAGCACTGCGTGCGGCACCTGGCCGATCTCGGGCACCGCCGGGTGGCCCTGGTCACTCGGTCCCGGGAGCTCATCTCGGCCGGCTACGGCCCCGCGCACAGGGCCAGAGAGGGTTTCGAGGCGGCCCTGGCGGAACGCGGCCTCGACGGCGTCGAAGTGCCGTGCGGGGACGATGCCCGCTCCGGTCAGGAATGCGTCGAGGCGCTCCTGCGCAGCCATCCGGACGTCACCGCTGTCACCACCATCAACGAGGCCGCCCTGCCCGGCGTCCAGCGCGCGCTGGCGGACGCCGGTCTCGAAGTGCCGTACGACTTCTCCATCACCGGTGTGGCGGCCAGGACGTGGGCCGAGGACTTCCGTCCGCCGCTCACGGCAGCGGACGTACCCGCTCTGGAAATGGGCGAGAAGGCCGTTTCCCTGCTCGTGGAACGCATCGCCGCGCCGGACACACCGCCTCGGCACATCCTGTTGACTCCCCCGATCTCGTTGCGTTCCAGCACAGCCCCCGTACCCACCGGCGGGCCGGCAGGGGCCAACGGCGCGGCGCGCTGAGCCGCGCGTACGGCAATCACGTCCGCACGACACCCCGACGCAGCAGCGCGACCCGGGCGTCCCTCTGGCGGCGTGTCGATGTGCGGCGGCGGTACGGGGCACGGCCGTCAGGCGCTGGAGCGGGTGACCAGGCGGGTGGGCAGGATCAGCGGGGTGGGGTCCTGTCCATTGATGAGCGCCACGAGCATGCGCGCCATCTCCCGTCCGAAAGCCTTTATGGGCTGATGGACGGTGGTGAGCGGCGGATCGGCGATCTGGGCGACGGTCAGGTCGTCGAAGCCGACCACGGCGACATCGGCGGGGACCGATCGGCCGGCCTCGCGCAAAGTGCGCAGCGCTCCCGCCCCCATGTTGTCGTTGGCGGCGAACACCCCGTTCACCTCGGGGTGGTTCGCCAGCAGGGCGGCCATGGCGGCGGCTCCACCGGGCTCGGTGAAGTCCCCCTCCTGCGGCGGGTACGGGTCAAGGCCGGCTGCCAGCATGGCGTCCCGGTAGCCGCGGTACCGGGCGAGCCCGACCTCGGTGTCCAGACGCCCGCAGATCGTGGCCACACGGGTCCGGCCACGGGAGAGCAGGTACTCGGTGGCCTCGCGCGCTCCGCCGGCGTTGTCGACGTCCACATACCACCGGGGAGCCGAACCGACCGGGCGGCCGCCGAACACGACGGGCATCTCCGCGTCCTGAGCCACACGGGCCAGCGGATCGCCCTCGCGCAGCGCCATCAGCATGACGCCGTCGGCGCCCCTGGACCGAAGGAGCTCCTCCACCCGCTTGCGGCCCCGGTCGGAGGCGGCCAGACACAGCATCAGATGCAGGTCGGCCTCCTCCAGGGCGGCCGAGGCTCCCACGATCACCTGGGCGAAGAACGGGTCCGCGAAGATGGACGGATCCTCTCCCGCGACGACCAGTGCCGCCGCTCCCGTCTGGCGGGTGGCCAGAGCGCGTGCAGTCGGGTTGGGGACGTAACCCAGCTGTTGGACGGCCCGCTCGACCGCCTCGCGCTTGGCGCGGCTGACGTGCGGGGCGTTGTTGAGGACGCGGGAGGCCACCGAGCGGGAGACGCCGGCGCGTTCGGCCACCTCGTCGAGCGTCGACTGCCGGCGCGGCGCATTCTCTCTCATGGACCATGAGCCTTTCCCACTCGGCCTCGCCGAAAGCGTCTCGCCCCCGACCCGGTTTCGCTGCCATCCAGCCGGTGGGCGACGGAGGGCAGATACGGGTCCTTGAGAGCCCGGGGCTGGTAGCGCTTCCAGTTCCAGGACTGCAGAGCCTTGTTCTCTTCATGTGAAGTGCAGGTTGTGCATCGCCTCTTGACAGCTTCACCAGAGCGCAACACGATACCGGCCACACACCAAAAGTCCTCCGTCCTTTTGGAAGCGCTTCCAATGGGAGCGCTCCCAAAGCCAGCCTCCGGCTCTTCGGGGCGCGCCCCCGCCCCAGCCCTTCGGTCCAAGGGGCCTCGTACCACCGCACTTCCTCAGCGCGCCGCACGCTCGGGACGAGAGCGTGCGACGCATCCCTGCCAGGAAACCGAGGTAAGTCATGCGCCGCAGACTCCGCGCCCTCGTGGCAGCGTTCTCCGCTCTGCCGCTGGCGCTCGCCCTCGCACCGTCCGCCCACGCTGCCGACCCGACCACCATGACCAGCGGGTTCTACGTGGACCCCGACTCCAGCGTGAAGCGGTGGGTCGCCGCCAACCCCGGCGACGGCCGGGCGCCCGCGATCAACGCCTCCATCGCCAACACCTCGATGGCCCACTGGTTCGGCTCCTGGAGCGGCACCATCGGCACCGCCACGGGTGCGTACGCGGGCGCCGCGGACGGTCAGGACAAGCTGCCCATTCTCGTCGCGTACAACATCTACAACCGCGACTACTGCGGCGGGCACTCCGCCGGCGGAGCCGCATCGCCGTCCGCCTACGCGAGCTGGATCGCCCAGTTCGCCGGCGGTATCGCGGGCCGCCCGGCCATCGTCCTCCTCGAACCGGACTCCCTCGCCGACTACGGCTGCATGACCCAGGCTCAGATCGCCGAACGCCAAGGCATGATCACCGGTGCCCTTGCGCAGTTCAACCGCCAGGCACCCAACACCTGGGTCTATCTGGACGCCGGCAACCCGAACTGGGCGAGCCCGGCGACCATGGCCCAGCGCCTCCATGAAGCCGGCCTCCGACAGGCCCACGGCTTCTCGCTCAACATCTCCAACTACTACACCACGGCCGAGAACATCGCCTACGGCAATGCCGTCAACAGCGAACTGGGCGCCCGCTACGGCTACACCAAGCCGTTCGTCGTGGACACCAGCCGCAACGGCAACGGCTCCAACGGCCAGTGGTGCAACCCCTCAGGCCGCCGCATCGGCGCCCCCACCCAGAAGGGCGGAGGCGCCGAGATGCTTCTGTGGGTCAAGACCCCGGGCGAGTCCGACGGCAACTGCGGCGTCGGATCCGGCTCATCGGCCGGTCAGTTCCTCCCCGAGGTCGCCTACAAGATGATCTACGGCTACTGACCCCGGACCGCCGTGACCCGGTACGTCCCTGTCCCGCGACCGGGCCACGGGCACCGTCCGCCGCAGCCCGTCCGGGTCCGCCGCTCACCCTTTCCGCCCCAGGCGGTCGACAGCCCGCCTCGGCGGCAGACGCTCCCCCGTCAATCCACCCCAGGAGCAGCAATGAAGCCACGCAGCCCACGGCGCCGCGCCGCTGCCGTCATTGCGGCGCTCACCGCCTGCGCCGCCCTCACCGCGACGCAGGCGCAGGCCACACCCGCGCAGGACGTGATCACTCCGGCCACGAAGTTCTACGTGGACCCGCACAGCAAGGCCGCGCGACAGGCCCTCGTCGACTTCCGGAACGGAGACATCGAGAACGCCGCGAACATGGCCGGACTCGCGAGCTGGCCGCAAGCCGAATGGTTCACCGAGGGCACCCCCGACGAGGTGCGCGTCAAGGTGAACAGGCTTGTCCGCCGAGCGCGGGCCGTGGACCGGACCCCCGTCCTGGTCGCTTACGACGTACCCGGCCGGGACTGCTCCCAGTACTCCAGCGGCGGAGCCGCATCCTCCGCCGCCTACCGCAAGTGGATCGACGCCTTCGCCGCCGGCGTCGGCGACGACAAGGCGGTGGTCGTCGTCGAACCCGACGGCCTGGCCAACCTTCCCAGGGACTGCGGGCCCACCACCGACCCGACCGGCGAACTCACGGCCGCCCGCGTCGCCGACCTCGCCTACGCTGTGAAGACCCTGAAGGCCCGGTCCCGCACCGCGGTCTACCTGGACGCCGGCAACGTACAGTGGCGGGCCGTCGGCGACATCGCGCAGCGACTGCTTGATGCCGGGGTCCAGTACGGCGACGGCTTCGCCCTGAACGTGTCCAACAACCACCCCACCGACCACAACGCCAGATACGGCACCTGGATCGCCAAGTGCATATGGTTCGCCACCAAGGGCCCTGGGCAGGCACGCGGCCACACCGACTGGTGCGCCAGCCAGTACTACTCGTCCGCCGCCCCCAACGACGGCGCCCCCGGTCATGCCGTCTCTCCCACGGACCCCGCCACCTGGCGGTGGACCGACGCCTGGTTCGACCAGAACGTGGGCACCCCGCCGGCCGACGACCTGGATCACTTCGTGATCGACACCAGCCGCAACGGTCGGGGCGCCTGGACCCCGGCGCCGGGCAAGTACAGCGGGGACCCGGAGATCTGGTGCAACGCGCCCGGCCGCGGTCTCGGACCGCGCCCCACCGCCGACACCGGTGTCCCGCTCGTCGACGCCTACCTGTGGATAAAGATCCCCGGTGAGTCCGACGGCAGCTGCACGCGCAGCACCGGCGGCACGATCGACCCCGAGTACGGCATCGTCGACCCTCCCGCCGGCACCTGGTGGCCCGACCAGGCCCACGCACTGGCCCGCAACGCGGTACCCCGCCTGACGTTCAACCGCTGAGTCCGGCGGACGTCTCCGTACGCGCCCGGACACACACACGACCTGCGCCGGGTGCACTGGCGCACCATCGGCTCGCCGTAGCGCGCTCGTCCACGGTCAGCCCTCGCCCACGAGGTCGAGGTCGTCACGGGATGCCACCGGGGTGATCTCCGGAACGGGCCACTTGCGGTGCAGCGGCGGGGACACCTCCCGCCACCAGGGGTGCGTAGGGAGGTCGCCGGCGGGCTCGAAGGGCCGGCCCGGAACCGGGACCGCGACCGCCTGCCCGACTGCGTCGGCCGCGGCCTTCGTCCACTCGCCGGGCTCCGCCCAGGCGTGGGGGGCGAGGTTGAAGGTGGCCCAGTGGATGGGGAGCAGCACACCGTGCGGCTCGCCGCCCTGGAGGTCGAGGTGGGCGCGCGTGCCCTCCTCGGGGGTCATGTGGATGTCCGGCCAGAAATCGGAGTACGCGCCGATCTGGATCATCGTGGCGTCGAACGGGCCGTGTGCCGCGCCGATGTCCTTGAAGCCCTCGAAGTAGCCCGTGTCGCCGCTGTGGTAGACGCGGTGCTCGTCGCCGGCCACGGACCACGACGCCCACAGCGTGTGCTGCCCGTTGCGCAGGCCGCGGCCGCAGAAGTGGCGGGCCGGGGTGGCGGTCAGCGTGAGGCCGCCGACCCGCGTGGACTCGTGCCAGTCCAGCTCGCGCAGCCGGTCCGCGGACACACCCCAGTGCTCCAGGTGGGCGCCGACGCCGAGCGGTATCGCGAACACGGTGTCCGTGCCGGCCAGGGCCTTGATGGTGGGCAGGTCGAGGTGGTCGTAGTGGTCGTGGGAGATGACGACGACATCGACGGGGCCGAGCGCGGCCAGCGGCAGCGGCACCGGGTGCAGCCTCTTGGGTCCGGCGAAGTCGAACGGCGAACAGCGCTGCCCCCACACCGGGTCGAACAGCACCCGGTGCCCGTCGATCTCCGCGAGCACGCTGGAGTGACCCATCCAGGTCAGCCGCAGCCCGCTCGCCGGGGGCTTGGCCAGGTCGGCGTAGGTCGTCGGGTGCACGGGGATCGGACCGGCCGGGGCACGGCGGGCGCGGTCCTCCTTGCGGAAGTACATCTTCGCCAGCTCCAGCGCGGACCCGCCCGAGGGACGGGTCCGGGTGCCCTCCGGGTTCACGAAGGCGCCGTCCGCGAAGTGCGGTGATCTGCGGATCCGCGTCAGGCGCTCCCCGCTGGGATCCACGCCGAAGGCGGTGGGTCGCAGCGCGCGGAGCCCGGAGCTCAGGGGACCGAAACCGGTCACGGCACCTCCAGTGGAGTGGGTGAGGTCCTCATTATGGTCGGCCCGTACGACAGTGCCGGGTCGGCCATGTCACACGGCGGCGTCCGTCCCGGACGCGGTTCGCCGCGCGGGCCGGATGTCACATCCGTGCGCGCCGGTCCGTCGTACCCGTGTGGGCGCCCACCACGGGGCGCCCGGGAACGACGCACTGGAGGTGCCCCATGGCCCGTATCTCCCTAACCCCCCGCCGCACGCTCTTCTTCCGCGTCATGGAGTGGTATTCGAAGCGGACGTACGGAAAGGTCCTCGACCCCGGCAGGGCGCTCGCCCACCAGCCGCGCGTGCTGTGGAGCGATCTGCGGTTCGAGCAGTCGGTGGCGAAGTGGAACAAGCTGGACCCGGACCTCAAGGCGCTGGCCGAGATGGCGACGGCCGCGGCGATCGGTTGCGCCTGGTGCATGGACTTCGGCTACTGGGTGAGCCGGGGGCGCGGCATGGCCCGCGAGAAGCTGGTCGACGTGCCGCGCTGGCGTGACAGCGACGCGTACACGGAACTGGAGCGCGACGTCATGGAGTACGCCGAGGCGATGACCGCCACCCCGCCCACCGTCGACGACGCCCTGGCGGCACGGCTCCTGGGCCGGCTGGGCGAGCCCGCGTTCGTCGAGCTGACGGCGATGGTCGCGGTGGAGAACCTGCGCTCGCGCATCAACGCCGCGCTCGGACTGACGAGCCAGGGCTTCAAGGACTCCTGTGACCTGCCGCCCGTGGAGCGGCGGACGAGCTCCGCACGGTAGCGGTCACTCGAACGACGAGCGGCCCCGGCTCAGGTCCTGAACCGTGAACCACGGCGGCGAGCGCCTCGACGTCGTCGTACAGCTCGGCAGTCGCCGCCGGGATCGTCGGCGCGGACGCGACCGCGTGGACGCCCCGGTCGCTGCCACCGGCGGCAGGGCACCGTCCGGGCCTGGGGGGCTCCGCCCCCGGGCCCGGCCGAGCTCCACCCCAGACTTCCGCTTCTGCCTGAGCGGCTTCCTCCTCGAACTCCCTCCGGCGGTCGAGGAGAGGAGGCCAGGAGACCTCACACCGCCTGCGCGATCCTCACCCTGATGTCGTCCGGCGACAGCGTCCCCTTGGCCACCACCCGGTCCCCCGACGACTCTCCGCGCAGCCGCCGTCCGATCCACGGCACCAGGTACTCGCGTGCCCAGTGAATGTCGTCGCGCCGTACCTCGAACGTGCCACGCGGCGGCAGGGGCGGCCACGGCTGGTCCGGGTCGGCCAGTACCTCCATGCCGAGAACCTGGCCCGCCCGCAGGGCGACGCGGGTGTGGCCCTCGGGCGAGAGGTGGAGACGGTCGTCGTCCCAGGCGCGCCGGTCCTGCACGGACTTGAGCGACCACAGGTCGAGGACCGGGCAGCCGTACCGGTCCGCGATCGCCCGCACATGGCCGTTGTAGGTGGCGATCTTGCCGCGCAGATGCTTGAGAACCGGCACGCCCCGGGTGTCGAACCCGGTGGTCACCATCACCGTGCCGACGGCGGACGTCAGGACCGCGACGGCCCGCTCGAACCGCTCGGCGACCTCGTCGGGGTCGGTGCCCGGCCGGATGATGTCGTTGCCGCCCGCGCAGAACGAGACCAGGTCCGGAGCCAGTTCGACGGCCTTGGGGACCTGGTCCTCGACGATCTGGTCGAGCAGTTTGCCGCGCACGGCGAGGTTCGTGTACCGGAAGTCGCCCTCGGGCCGCCGGTCGGCGAGGAGGACCGCGAACCGGTCGGCCCAGCCGACGAACTGCCCGTCGGGCCCCGGGTCGCCGACACCCTCGGTGAAGCTGTCCCCCACCGCCACGTACGACCCGATCACTGATCTGTTGTCATTCTTCGAATCGTCTGCCACATCGGTCCATGATTCACCTTGTGATGTGAGCTACGCGACCGTAGGCGAAGGTTGACGGACGGTGAGATAAACCACTCGCCGCATCTGCGTCGATCAGGAATAGGCCCCTGATCTGGGGTGTTGGACGAGCCTTCGGATGCTGCACCCGGTCGACACGGCCTCCGGGGCCGTGTGCGCAGGTTCGAATCTCCTCCCGGCTCTACGACAACCCCACGGCGCAGTGATCGTGGCCGTGGCACCAACGTCATGAGAGGGCGCAGTTACCGCGTCCGGGTACTTGATCCCGGTGATCACACGCGATCAGGCACGAAGGCTTCGCCAAAAACGCCAAGACCCTCATCTGTTGGCGGCGCCTTGCGCAGCGTTTCGCGCTTACGCCCTGAGCCAAGTGGCCCAGGTCGGCATCGACTCAAGCATCACGGCCATCGCCGTCACCGACTCCCTGAGTGCCTGAGCGAAGCCGGCCTGGTACTCCGGACTCCCGCCCCGGTGGCCGCAGGCCATCCACAGCTGCCAAGTCGCCGCTCCCACGCGTCCGGCGAACATACCGGTGAACGCCGACTCATCAACCGCCCCGACTGCCCCTCCCGCAGCGACATACCCGGACAGGCACGCTTCGACGATACGGCGCTCCGGCACATCCAACCCGCGGCTGAAGCCGGCGAGATGGAAAGCGGTGAAGACAAGCTCCCACCATGGGTCCTGCGCCCCAGCGGCATCGAAGTCCAACAGCACCGGTCCATCGGAGCCGGTCAGAATGTTCTGGTGCCGGATGTCGCGGTGCATGACCAACTTGGATCGCCACAACTCCTGCTGATCTTCGACCATGGCGTCGGCCTGCTCCACCGACAGCTTGAAGATGCGGACATGCTCGGCACTGAGGACCTCGAGGCGTTCGGCCTGAGCGAACCACTCCTCCCACTCTTCCTGGGAGTTCGACCGGTAGTCGCCATCGACGGTCGGGTCGGCTGGAATCGCGCACCGCGCAAGGTCGGCGACGAGCCCGCCGGCCCATTCCGCCAACGGTTCGGGTGTCGGCGCGGTCGGATGCGCGCCCTCGACGAAGCGCACTGCACGAGCGTAGAAACCGTCGCCGATCGGTCGCCACAGACCCGCTTCTCCCAGCGTCGTCGACTGCGGCTCGGGCATCGCGACACCGATCTCCCACGCGGCGGCTTCCAGCGCCCCTGCCTGGGCTGCCATGGGCAACCAGAAGTCACCCCAGAGCGGGACGATCTTCACCACCCATGAGCCGGAGTCGGTAACGGCCTTCCACACCGGGCTCTGCTCGTCATCCTTGAGCAGCACCGGGGCATCCAGCAACTGCCCCAACCCGAGCCGCTCGGCCGCTTCTGCCAGGTTCATGGCCAGTCAGTCAACCCGCCCGGCACCCCAGCGGCAATCGAATTGGTCGCCCTGCCCACAATCTCGGACATCCACAGCTTGAAAACAGTTCCAGAAGGCCCCGCACGTCGGTCGACGGGCGCACGACGACGTACGGGGCCAGGCCCGCCGGGCGCGGCCTATGACACTGCTCAGGTGCCGGTACTTCAGAAGCCCCTCACGGGGGAGGAGTTACGAGGAAACAGCCGATCCGGGCACGACGATCAGATGCGGCGCAGCCGGATGACCGTCGCATCGAAGTCACCCCGCAACGCGGGCCGCAGCCCATGATGCAGTAGAACCGCACCGCGGTGCAGTTCACCGGTTTCCCTGCATTCGTACGTCGCCGCCGGGTCCAGGCCGCGCAGCCGCAGCGGGGTGACCGGCTCGCCGTAGTGCTGTGCCTGGAGCCAGGCGAGGACGACGGTCTCGTCGCCGAGGACGTACTGCACCGCGCTCAACCCGCCCGCCGGCGGCCGCAGCCGGTACAGGTCACCGCGCTGGACCACGGGCCGGATCTCCTTGTAGAGGGTGACCCAGTCGCGCGCCTCGGCCAGCTCCTCCTCGGTCCACTGCGCGAGGTCGCCGCCGACACCGAGCACCCCGGCCATGGCGCTGACGAACCGGAAGCGCAGCGAGCTCACCCGCCCGTTGAGCATCGCGTTCGGACTGTCGGTGACCCAGGCGGCCATGACCCGGGCCGGATGGATCTGGCTGAAACCGTGCTGGATGGCGAGCCGGTCCAGCGGATCGGTGTTGTCGGAGGTCCACACCTGGTCCGTGCGGCTCATGACGCCCAGGTCGACACGTCCGCCGCCGCCCGAGCAGGACTCGAAGGCGACATGGGGGTGGGCGGCCCGCAGCCGGTCCAACAGGGCGTAGAAGGCACGCACGTGGTCGACCCACAGCCGCTGCGGATAGGGCTCGCCGGGCCAGCCGGCGTCGGTGAAGCAGCGGTTGAAGTCCCACTTCACATAGTCGATCGGGGCGCTGGAGAGCAGGGCGTCGAGCTGCTCCCAGAGATACTCCTGGACGTCCTTGCGGGCAAGGTTGAGCACGAGCTGGTTGCGGAACTCCGTCCGCTTCCGTCCCGGCTGGTACTGCACCCAGTCGGGGTGGGCGCGGTAGAGGTCGCTGTCCGGGTTGACCATCTCGGGCTCGACCCAGATGCCGAACTGCATCCCCAGGGCGTGCACGTAGTCGGCGAGCGGCTTGAGGCCGGAGGGGAAGCGGTCCGGGTTGGGCCGCCAGTCGCCGAGCCCGGCGCGGTCGCTGGTACGGGCCCCGAACCAGCCGTCGTCGACCACGAACAGCTCCACCCCCATGGCCGCCGCCCGCCGCGCCAGCGCCCCCTGCTGCTCCTCGGAGATGTCGAACTCGGTGGCCTCCCACGAGTTGTAGAGCACGGGGCGGTCCCGGTCGGCGTCCGGGACGATGTGCGCACGCTGGTAGGCGTGCCAGGCACGGCTCGCGCCACCGTGGCCGCCGTCGCTCCACAGTCCCGCGAAGACGGGGGTGGTGTACGTCTCCCCCGGCGCAAGGAGCAGCAGGCCCGAGTCGTCGTACCCGGCGCCGCCGGTGATCTGCACCCGGGCGTCCGGGAGCTGGGCCACGGCGATCCGCCAGGTGCCCGACCAGGCGAGCGTGCAGCCGTAGACCTCGCCGCTCTCCTCGGTGGCGTCCGTGTCCAGCGCGACCCACGGCAGGTGCTGGTGGCCGGTGTGGCCGCGGCGGCTGCCGATGACCTTCTCGCCGTAGGTGAGCTCGGACCGCACCAGCCGGGACTCGGCCGCCCAACGGCCGTGCAGGTGGGAGAGGCGCCAGCCCTCGCGCTCGGGCAGGGTCCAGGTGGCGGAGTCGGCGCGGAGGAGTTCGGCGGGGGCGGGGCCGTCGTTGGCGACGGTCACCCAGCGCTCCACGACATCGCCGCGCATCCGGTAGTGGAGGGTGATCCGGAGTCCGGCGTCGGTGAACCTGAGCCGCAGTTCGTCGCCGTCGGCCTCGAACGCCTCGAACGCCCACTCCGTGCCGCGGCGCTCCTCGGTACGCACTGACAGGGCGGGGCGTACGAAACGGGGGCCGCCCTCGACCGGATACTCCTCGCGACCGTCGAGCGGGGACTCGAAGGGCCGGTACGGCGGTGCCGGGAGCGCCGCGAGCGCCTCGGCGTCGGCGAGGGCGATCCGCGGGCCCCAGTGCAGGTGCAGCAGCGTGTCGTCCTCGGCGAGCCGCAGGGCGTAGCTGCTCGTGGTCCCTGACAGCAGCCAGGTGCGGCCGTCCGCGGCGATCTCCAGCATCACATGCTCCCACAGATTCGAACAGGTCCGATCAGGTCCCGACATCATCGGGTGTGAGGTGTCTCGCAGGCAACGCCTGTCCGTCAGGCGGGCGCCGGCCGGGGACGATCGCCTGATCAACGGTGCCGTATCGTCGAGGCGCGGCCCGCCGGCGAACAGCGCCGGCGGTCGGATGGGAGGAGCCCTCGTGACGCAGCAGGTCCCGTCTACCGAGCCCGAGCTGACCGGCGTACGCAACTTCCGCGATGTGGGTGGCCTGCCGACCGTGGACGGGCGGCGGGTGCGGCGCGGAGTGCTCTTCCGCAGCGGCCACCTCGCGCACGCGACGGAGCGGGACGCGGCCTTCCTCACCTCGCTGGGCCTGCACACGATCTTCGACTTCCGCAACGCGGCGGACAAGAAGCTGGAGGGCCCGGACGTCGAGCTGCCCGGCGTGCGGAACGTCAACCTGCCGCTGACCGACCCGGCCCACGGCGCCGAGTTCTGGAAGATGGTCCGCGACGGCGACCTGGAGCAGCTTCGCGGCCTGCTCGCCGACGGCAAGGCGGAGAACAGGATGATCCTGTCGTACCGCACGATCATCAAGGAGCGCACGGCCGAGCACTCCCAGGTGCTGCACGCGCTGGCGGAGGACAGCGTGCCCGCGCTGATGCACTGTGCCGCGGGCAAGGACCGCGCGGGGCTGTCGATCGCGGTGACGCTCCTCGCCCTCGGGGTCGAGCGTGAGGCGATCGTCGCGGACTACCTGGAGTCGAACGCGAAGCACCGCCGCTACAAGGTGCGCCGCAACGGCTCGTCGCCCGACGCGTACTCCCCCGAGGTGATGGAGTTGCTCAGCCCCCTCTTCGACGCGCGCGCCGAGTATCTCGCGGCGGCGATGGAGACCGTCGAGGAGACCTGGGGCGGTGTCCAGGCCTACCTGGAGAAGGGGCTGCGGATCACGCCCGCGGTGCGGGAGCGGCTGCGTGACCGGCTGCTGGACTGAGGTGCGGTCCGGGGTGGGCGCTCACTTCGCGCCCACCTGGAACAGCAGGTAGATGAAGCCGGCGAACAGGTGGCCGACCGCGATGTAGACGATCAGCCGCACCCACAGTCCACGCGGGAACTTCTCCTCCATCACCCTGCGGGGTCGGGGTTCCGGTTGCTCGGTCATGGCATCTCTCCAGGGGTGGGGCCGAGGCAGAGCGCGGTGGTCGGGCTCTGCAGCAGGGTGTGGACGAAGAGCAGCTCTGTGCCGTCGTGGTCGGCGGCGGCGAGGCGGTGCGGGGTCAGCGAGTCGAAGTGCGCGCTGTCACCCGGGGCGAGGACGTGGGTGGAGTCGCCGAGGCGCAGCCGCAGCCGCCCCTTGAGGACGTACAGCCATTCCTCGCCCGGGTGGACGCGCACGATGTCGCCCTGGGTGCCGTAGGGGATGTGCACCCGCAGGGCCTGCATGCCGCGTCCGGCCCCGCCCGCCTGCCAGTACGCCCAGCCGCCCGCCCGGGTCGGCTCCATGTCGGCGGCGCGCACGACGGCGTCCCGGTCGGCGACGGTCTCGCCGAGCAGTTCGGAGACGGTCGTACTGTAGATGCGGGCGAGCGCCAGCAGCATGGGCAGGGACGGCTGCCGCCGGCCGGTCTCCAGCCGGGACAGGTGCGCGGGCGAGAGCCCGGCGGCACGGGCCGCGGCCTCCAGGGTCAGCCCGGCGCGACGGCGCAGCGCACGCAGCTGTGGCGCGACGACGGGCAGGTCCTCGGACGGCCCGTCCTCCATCCCGGTGCCGGGATCGGTCTCAGGAGAGCTCATGCCTCCATTGAGCCGAAGCCTTGCCCCTGCGGCAAATTTCTTGCCTGACAGGCAAAAGCTCCGGTTCCCGGAGGGTCAGTGATGTCCGGAGGGTCGGGGGTTTCCCCGAAGGTCAGCGGTTCGCCACCGCCTGTTTGATCAGCGTCTTGCCGAAGTCCCACATCAGCCCGCCCCCGTGTGCGTCGTCCATCACCGCGGTGAAGGCGTCCACGAAACGGTCGACGTCCGCCTCACCGATGATCAACGGCGGGATCAGCTTGATCACCTCCAGGTGGTCGCCGGAGACCTGGGTGAGGATCCGGTGGCGCTGCAGCAGCGGCACGACGACCATCTGCGCGAACAGGCCCTTCCGGGCGGCCTGGAGCACGGTCCACCGGCTGCGCAGCTTGAGCGAGCTGGGCCGGCCGAACTCGATGCCGATCATCAGGCCCCGGCCGCGGATCTGCTTGAGCATCTCGTACTTGTCGACGAGCTCGGTGAGCCGGGACTTCAGCTGCTCCCCGACGGCCCGGGCGTTCGCGACGACCTGCTCGTTCTCCATCACGGACAGGACGGCGAGCCCGGCCGCCATCGCCTGCGCGTTGGACCCGAAGCTCGCGGAGTGCACGAGCACCCGGTCCATGGACGAGTAGACCTTCTTGAAGATCCAGTCCTTGCCGAGGGTCGCGCCGACCGGGACATAGCCGCCGGAGAGCGCCTTCGCCACGCACACCAGGTCGGGCTCGACGCCGTCCTCGTGCTGGTAGGCGTAGAAGTCGCCGGTGCGGCCCAGGCCGGTCTGCACCTCGTCCGCGATGAGCAGCGCCTTGTGCTTGTGCAGCAGCTCCTGCGCGGCGCGCAGATAGCCGGGCGGGGCCTCGTGGACGCCCTTGCCCTGGATCGGCTCGACGATGAGGGCCGCCACGTCCCCCTTCTTCAGCTCCCGGGTCAGGGCGTCGAGGTCGCCGAGCGGGACGGCGGTGTCGGGCAGCAGCGGGGCGAAGCCGTCGCGGAAGCCGTCCTCGCCGTTGACGGAGAGCGACCCGGTGGTCAGCCCGTGGAAGGCGTGGGTGCAGTACAGGATCCTGGGCCTGCCGGTGACGTACCGGGCGAACTTCAGCGCGGTCTCGACCGCCTCCGTGCCGCTGTTGCCGAAGAACACCCGGTCCAGGTGCGGGCTGTGGGCGAGCAGCTTCTCCGCCAGCAGCCCGGGCAGGGGCTGGCAGTCGAAGCGGGTGAGGTCGGCGAGCTGGGCGTCCAGTACGTCGTGCAGCGCCCTGCGGACCACGGGGTGGTGGCGGCCGAGGCCCATCACCCCGAACCCGGCGAGCATGTCCAGGTAGTCGTTGCCGTCCGCGTCCCAGAAGTGGGCGCCCTCGGCCCGCTCGTAGACCTTGTCGAAGCCGATGGTGTGCAGCATGCGCGGAAGCTGGTGGTTGAGGTACTTCGCGTGCAGCTCGTAGCGCTCGGCCCCGCGTTCGGCCAGGAGTGCGCCGAGGTCGAACTCCCGTTGCCCGGTGGGGATGGTCATTCCGCGTTCACTTTCTCCTGCGACAGCACATCCTTGGACAGCTCGTCCTTGACGGCCAGGCAGGCGCTGATCCGCCCGGCGATCTCCACGGGCGTGAGGCCGATGTCGGCGAGCACCTCACTGCGCTTGGCGTGCGCGAGGAACTGCTCCGGGATCCCGAACCGCCGCACCGGCACGTCGACGTCGGCGTCGCCGAGCGCGAGGGCGACCGCGGAGCCCACGCCGGCGGAGCGGCTGTTGTCCTCGACGACCGCGACCAGCCGGTGCTCGGCGGCCAGGCCCGGCAGGGAGGGGTCGACGGGTTTGACCCAGCGGGGGTCGACGACCGTGCAACCGATGCCGCGGGCCTGAAGCAGGTCGGCGGCCTGCAGGCAGACGGGCGCCATGACGCCGACGGCGACGAGCAGCACCTGGGGCGTCTCGTCGCGGTGCAGCACGTCCAGGCCGCCCACCCGGTCCACCGCCGGGACCGCCGGGCCCACCGACTCCTTCGGGAACCGGATCAGGGTCGGCGCGTCGTCGACCGCGACCGCCTCCCGCAGCTGGGCCCGCAGCTGGTCGGCGTCGCGCGGCGCGGCGATTCTCAGGCCCGGTACGACCTGCAGGACGGACATGTCCCACATGCC
Organism: Streptomyces sp. Y2F8-2; assembly: GCF_014905555.1. GTDB lineage: Bacteria > Actinomycetota > Actinomycetes > Streptomycetales > Streptomycetaceae > Streptomyces > Streptomyces cynarae. The sequence continues at coordinate 348,832 of NZ_BNGS01000005.1, forward strand.
GTTGTGCGAGGGCCCGTCGACGCCCGTGACCCCGGCCCGGTCCAGTACGAAGGTGACGCCGCAGCGGTGCAGGGCGACGTCCATCAGGAGCTGGTCGAAGGCGCGGTTGAGGAAGGTGGCGTAGACGGCGACGACGGGGTGCAGTCCGCCGGTGGCGAGACCGGCCGCGGAGACCGCCGCGTGTTGTTCGGCTATGCCCACGTCCCACACCCGGTCGGGGAACCGCTCGGCGAACCTGCCGAGGCCCACCGGGTGCAGCATGGCCGCCGTGATGGCGACGACGTCCTCGCGCTCCTCTCCGATCCGGGCGATCTCGTCCCCGAACACCGAGGTCCATGACGGGGCCTTGGGCGGTGCGAGGGGCTCGCAGGTGCGCGGGTCCATCACGCCGACGGTGTGGAAGTGGTCCTCCTCGTGGGCGAGGGCGGGCTCGTAGCCGCGGCCCTTCTCGGTGAGGCAGTGGATGAGGACCGGGCCGTGGAAGCGCTTGGCGCGGCGCAGCGCCGACTCGACGGCCCGTATGTCGTGTCCGTCGATGGGGCCGACGTACTTGAGGCCCAGGTCCTCGAAGAGGCCCTGCGGAGCGAACGCGTCCTTGAAGCCCTTCTTCGCCCCGTGCAGGGCCTCGTAGACGGCGGGGCCGATGACGGGCGTGCGTTGCAGCACGTCCTTGCCCCAGGCCAGGACCTTCTCGTAGCCGTCGGTGGTGCGCAGGGTCGCGAGGTGGTTGGCGAGGCCGCCGATGGTGGGCGCGTAGGAGCGTTCGTTGTCGTTGACGACGATGATCAGTGGACGGTCCTTGGCGGCGGCGATGTTGTTGAGCGCCTCCCAGGCCATGCCGCCGGTGAGCGCGCCGTCGCCGATGACGGCGACGACGTGGCCCTTCTCCCCCTGTACCTGGCGGGCCTTGGCGAGCCCGTCGGCCCAGCCGAGCGCGGTGGACGCGTGGCTGTTCTCGATGACGTCGTGCTCGGACTCCTCACGCGACGGATAGCCGGACAGACCGCCCTTGCCGCGCAGCTTCGAGAAATCCTGACGCCCGGTCAGGATCTTGTGGACGTAACTCTGATGACCGGTGTCCCACAGGATGCGGTCGACCGGAGACTCGAAGGCCCGGTGGAGCGCGATGGAGAGTTCCACCACCCCCAGATTGGGCCCCAGGTGCCCCCCGGTCCTGGCGACCGCGTGGATCAGGAACTCCCTGATCTCCTCGGCCAGTCGGCTCAGCTCTGCCTCGGACAGCGCCTTCAGGTCGCGTGGTCCCCGGATGTTCTCCAGAATGGTCACGCCGGGCCCCCTCTCGGTCCGTGCTGTTCAACTCACGGTGACGGCCGGCGCTCCCGGCCCGACGCCGTCCTTCTCCATCCGCTCGGCGATCCTCATCGCCTCCTCGATGAGGGTCTCCACGATCTTCGACTCGGGCACGGTCTTGACGACTTCACCCCTGACGAAGATCTGGCCCTTGCCGTTGCCGGAGGCGACCCCCAGGTCCGCCTCCCGTGCCTCCCCGGGGCCGTTGACCACACAGCCCATGACCGCGACCCGCAGCGGCACCTCCATGCCCTCGAGGCCGGCGGTCACCTCGTCCGCGAGCTTGTACACGTCGACCTGGGCGCGCCCGCAGGACGGGCAGGAGACGATCTCCAGGCGCCGCTGCCTGAGGCCCAGCGACTGAAGGATCTGGATGCCGACCTTGACCTCCTCGGCGGGGGGCGCCGACAGCGACACCCGGATGGTGTCGCCGATGCCCTGCGACAGCAACGCGCCGAACGCCACCGCGGACTTGATCGTGCCCTGGAAGGCGGGACCGGCCTCCGTCACGCCGAGATGCAGCGGGTAGTCGGACTGGGCGGCGAGCTGCCGGTAGGCCTCGATCATCACGACCGGGTCGTTGTGCTTGACGGAGATCTTGATGTCCCGGAAGTCGTGCTCCTCGAAGAGCGAGGCCTCCCACAGTGCGGACTCGACGAGCGCCTCGGGGGTCGCCTTGCCGTACTTCTTCAGCAGCCGCTTGTCCAGGGAGCCCGCGTTGACGCCGATCCGGATGGGAGTGCCGTGGTCCTTGGCGGCCTTGGCGATCTCCTTGACCTTGTCGTCGAACTGCTTGATGTTCCCGGGGTTCACGCGGACGGCCGCGCACCCCGCCTCGATCGCCGCGAACACGTACTTCGGCTGGAAGTGGATGTCGGCGATCACCGGGATCTGCGACTTGCGCGCGATCGTGGCGAGGGCGTCCGCGTCGTCCTGCGTGGGGCAGGCGACGCGGACGATCTGGCAGCCGGAGGCGGTGAGTTCCGCGATCTGCTGCAGGGTGGCGCCGATGTCCGACGTACGGGTCGTCGTCATCGACTGCACCGACACCGGGGCCCCGCCCCCGACCGCCACCGGTCCGACATGGATCTGCCGCGACATGCGCCGCTCGGCGATCGGCCGGACCGGTACCTCGGGGACGCCCAGAGGAACAGCGGTCATCGCGTCACCCGTTGTTCTGCTGGACGGTCTCGCGCATGGCCCGCAGGGACTCCTTCAGGGAGCCCATGGTGGCGAGGACGGCGGTGGGCTCGTAGCCGCAGTGCGCCATGCAGTTGGCGCAGCGCGGGTCCTTGCCGCGGCCGTACTTGTCCCAGTCGGTCTCCTCGATCAGCTCCCGGTAGGTGGGCACGTACCCGTCGCTCATCAGGTAGCAGGGGCGCTGCCAGCCGAAGAGGGAGTAGTTCGGGATCGCCCAGGCGGTGCACGGGAAGTCGACCTTGCCCTCGAGGAAGTCGAGGAACAGCGGGGAGTGGTTGAGCCGCCAGCGGCCGCGGTTGCCGCCCGCGAAGGCCTTCTTGAACAGCTCACGGGTCTGTTCGACGCCGAGGAAGTGCTCCTGGTCGGGCGCCTTCTCGTAGGCGTAGGCGGGCGAGATCATCATCTCGTCCACCTTCAGGTCGTCATTGAGGTAGTTGAGCACCTCGATGACGGTCTGCGGGGTGTCCGTGTTGAAGAAGGTCGAGTTGGTGGTGACCCGGAAGCCGCGCCGCTTGGCCTCCTTGATGGCCTCCACCGCCTCGTCGAACACGCCCTCCTTCGCCACGGACTCGTCGTGCCGCTCGCGCAGGCCGTCGATGTGCACGGCGAACGCGAAGTACGGGGACGGCGTGAACTTGTCCATCTTCTTGCGCAGCAGCATGGCGTTGGTGCACAGGAAGACGTACTTCTTGCGCGCCACCAACTGCCGTACGATCTCGTCGATCTGCGGGTGCATCAGCGGCTCGCCGCCCGCGATCGACACCATCGGCGCACCGGACTCCAGGACCGCTCCCACGGCCTGCGCCACCGGCATGCGCTGCTTCAGCACTCCCGCCGGATGCTGGATCTTGCCGCAGCCCTCACACTTCAGGTTGCAGGCGTAGAGCGGTTCCAGCTCCACGATGAGCGGAAACTTGTCCCGCCTGCGCAGCTTCTGTTCGAAGAGATAGGTCGCCACCTTGATGGACTGGCGCAGCGGCATGGCCATCTGGCTCACCTCCTGGGGAGCAGCAAGGAACGGTGCCATTCAAAGAAAACAGGCAGCACGGCACGAAGAACACGGAAAGCTGATATTCCACCGCGAACAGTGCCGATACGGACGAGTTCATGTTCTGGAGCGTCCACGACCACCCGGACGGCCGCAACCGGGCGGGCGCCCGTCCGAACGGCGCTCAGGAGCGTGGCCGCGGACTCCATGTCGACCGCGATCGCTCCGGTCGCCAGCAGTTCGGACCGCTCCTGACCGCGGACGACGTGGTCCGAGCCGGTGAGCGGTCCGGTGTGGACGGTGCGCCCCGGGACGGCGCGCAGGAGTTCCTTGACGAGCAGGTCGGTGCCCTCGCACGGGGTGGTGCCGCGCGGGTCCCGGGTCTCCTCGGCGACGACCAGGTCACCGGGGTGCATCCCGGGTGCGAGTCCCGCGCAGAAGCCCGTGGCGAGGACAGCCGCGAGAGCGAAGCCCGGCTCGCCGAGCGCCCGGGTGACCGAGCGTTCGGCCGCCCGGGGTCCCATACCCGTACGGAGTACGGTGACGGGCCCGTCGGCACCGCTGTGACCGCCGCTGCGCAGGGCGAGGTGCTCGATGCCGAGCGCGCAGGCGATCAGCAACGGGGCCGGCTCGGGCTTGACGCTCATCAGCTCCCCTTGGCCTTGGCGAACGGCTCGCCGTGCACATAGCGGCCCAGTGCGGTGAGCGGGAAGACCTGCCGGTAGAGGTGGTAGTTGATGGAGAAGTCCCAGGGGAAGCCGGTGCCGGTGAAGTACGGCTCGTCCCAGGAGCCGTCCTCGTTCTGGGTCTGGGCGAGGAAGTCGACGCCGCGTTCGACGGCCTGGGACTCGCTCTCCCCCGCGGCCAGCAGCGCGAGCAGGGCCCACGCCGTCTGCGAGGCGGTCGAGGCGCCCCTGCCGCTCCACTTCGCGGCGTCCTTGTAGGAGCGCAGGTCCTCACCCCAGCCGCCGTCGTCGTTCTGCACGCTCTCCAGCCAGGCGACGGCACGGCGGATCGCCGGGTGCGCGGCGGGGATGCCGGCCGCCACCAGGGCGGGCACCACGGACCCGGTACCGTAGACGTAGTTGACGCCCCAGCGTCCGAACCACGAGCCGTCCGGCTCCTGTTCGGCCAGCAGCCACTCGATGCCGCGGCGGGTGCGCGGGTCGTGGGCGAGGCCCTCGACCGCGAGCATCTCCACGACGTGCGCGGTGACGTCGGCGGACGGCGGGTCGATGACCTCGCCGAAGTCGCAGAACGGCAGCCGGTTGGGGAACGGGCTCGTGTTGTCCACGTCGAAGGCGCCCCATGCGCCGTTCTTCGACTGCATGCCGAGGTTCCAGCGCACCCCGCGCCCGATGGCCTTCTCCATCCGGTCCGGGTCGTGGTGCTTGACGCGGCGCAGCGCGAGGACGACCTCGGCGGTGTCGTCGATGTCGGGGTAGTTGTCGTTGTGGAACTCGAACGCCCAGCCGCCCGGCGGCAGCTGGGGCCGGCGCACCGACCAGTCGCCGGGCCGGACGATCTGCTCGCCCAGCATCCAGTCGGCCGCCTTGACCAGCTGCGGGTCGTCGGCGGGCACACCCGCGTCGGCGAGCGCGATGGTCGCGAGACAGGTGTCCCACACCGGGGACTGGCACGCCTCGATCATGCGGGCGCCGTCCTCGCGCCATACGGCGAAACGGTCCAGCGACGCGAGGCCCTCGCGCATCACCGGGTGCTGGAGGTCGTAGCCGAGCAGGTGCAGGGCGATGACCGAGTACACCGCGGGCGGCTGGATCCCGCCCCAGCAGCCGTCGTTCTCCTGCCGCTCGATGATCCAGCGGGCGGCGGTGTTCATGGCGGCCCTGCGCAGTCGGCGCGGGGCGACCTTGCGGAACTGGTGCAGCGCCTTGTCGAGCCGCTGGAAGACCCCGTCCCAGCTCGCCACCGGGGCGAGGTCTCTGTCCGGGTTGGGGTGGTCCGGGTCGGTGTGCAGCTCGTCGAGCGGGAACGGCGCGGGCCGTACCGGGCGCTTGGCGGAGACGATGGTGAGCGGCACGATGGTCTGCCGTGCCCAGCAGCCGAAGTCGTAGATGTTCAGCGGCATCCACTTCGGGAACCAGATCAGCTCCGGCGGGAGTTCGGGCAGGTCCTCCCACTTCCACCAGCCGAACAGGGCGAGCCAGATCCGGGTGAAGACGCGGGCGGCGGCGATGCCGCCCTGCTCGCGGATCCAGGCGGACGCCTTCGCCATGTGGGGTTCGTCCGGCGCGTCGCCCGCCAGGCGCAGGGCGACGTACGCCTCGATGGTGGTGGACAGTTCGCCGGGCCCGCCGTAGAAGGTGGCCCAGGTGCCGTCGTCGCGCTGCTCGCCGCGGATGAACAGCGCGGCGGCGCGGGTGGTCTTCTCGTCACGGATCCCCAGGAACTGACGCAGCAGCAGGTCCTCGGCGTCCATCGTGACGTTGGTCTCGAGGTCGCCCTTCCACCAGCCCTGGGCGTCCTGCCGCGCGAGCAGGAAGTCTGTGGCGCGCCGCATGGCGCGCTCGGCGGCGTCTCGAGTGCCCCCGGCCCCGGCCGCCCCCGGGATCGGTTCGCTGGTGTCGCTGGCCGAGGCAGCGCGGGGCGGCAGGGCCCCTGGGCTTCCGTCGGTCGTCGCTGTCATGGCTTCCCCTTCGTGCAGTCGTGCGAAATCGTGCTGCTGTGGGTCCGCCGTCGGCCGGTGCGCGTGCGCTCAGGGCACCGGCCGGCGACTACGCGAGGTGTATTCGACCGATAGTGATCATCTCTTTCGTACGACGACGAAGTCGGCGAGCGCCATGAACCGGTCCCGCACCTCCTGGGGCATCCGGACGGCGTCCAGGGCCTCGATGGCGATCGCGTGCTGGCGACGCGCCTCCTGAGCGGTCCATTCCCGGCCGCCGGCCTCCTCGATGAGCGCGGCGCGCGCGGCGAACTCCTCCTCGGAGAAGTTCTCGAAGTCGCTGCTCTTGGCGTCCTCTGCGAGCAGCTCGCCGAGCCGCTCGGAGGCCACCCCGCCCGCCGCCAGCGCGGCCACGACCGGCAGGGACTTCTTGCGCTGGCGCAGATCGCTCCAGGTCTGCTTTCCGGTGGCCTCCGGGTCGCCCCAGATGCCGAGGAGGTCGTCGACGGCCTGGAAGGCGAGGCCGAGGTGATAGCCGTACTTCTCCAGCGCGTCGGCCGTCGCGTCGTCCGCACCGCCGAGAACCGCGCCGATGGAGGAGGCGCAGGCGAGCAGGGCGCCGGTCTTGTTGCCCTCCATCTCCAGGCACTCGGCGACGGTGACCCGCTCGCGGTGCTCGTAGGAGATGTCCTGCGCCTGACCGTCGATCAGGGCACGGGTGGCGGTGGTCAGCCGGCGGGTGGCGCGGCCGGCCTCGACGGTGCCGATCTCCAGCAGCACCTCGTTGGCCAGGGCGAACAGCGCGTCGCCGACCAGGATGGCCTGCGCGGGGCCGTGCACCTTCCACACGGTGTCGCGGTGGCGGCGCTGCTCGTCACCGTCCATGAGGTCGTCGTGCAGCAGGGAGAAGTTGTGCACCAGCTCGACCGCGACCGCGCCGGGCACGCCCACCTCGGGCGCCCGGCCGGCGGCCTCGGCGGACAGCAGGGCCAGCGCGGGGCGCACGGCCTTGCCGCCGTCGCCGTCCGCGGGGTTGCCCTGGGCGTCGATCCAGCCGAAGTGGTAGGCGGCGACGGTGTCCATCGGCGGCGCCAGGCGGTCGACGGCCGACCGCAGCACCGGGGTGGCCAGGGTCCGGCCGCGCTCCAGGAGCGCGGACACGTCCACCGCGGTCCTCGGGGCGGCCGTCTCGGCCGGGGGCACAGTGGGCACGGTCTCTCCTCTTGTTGCGATACCGGGGGTGCGGGGGCCCGTTTCCAGCGAATCGACGCTCATGCCGCCTCCTCGAAGAGATCGGGGAGGTGGGCGCCGGACCTGCCCAGCGCGCCGAGTGCGGCGCCCGCCGCACTGATGCCACTGCGGACCGCACTCTCCATGGTCGCGGGCCACCCGGTGGCGGTCCACGCTCCGGCCAGGCAGAGGCCGGGGGCCTTGGTGCGGGCGCCGGGCCTCAGACGCCCGACGCCAGGGCTGGGGGCGAACGTCGCCGTGCGCTCCCGGGTCACGAAGAAGTCCTTCACCCGGGCGCCGCGGGTGGCGGGCAACAGCCGCTGGAGCTCCGGCAGATAGCGCTCGCGCAGGACGGCGACCGGCTCGTCGATCTCCTCCTGGGCCGCCGACTGCGACAGCGCCAGGTACTGGCCCTCGCGCAGTCCGGAGGCCTCTGTGCGGTCGAAGACCCACTGGACCGGGGAGCCGAGGGCGGCGAAGAACGGGCGGTTGAGCACCTTGCGGTCGTAGACGACATGGATGTTGAGGATCGGCGCGGTGCCGATGTCCAGCAGCCGCTCGGGGGCCTCCAGAGCGCCGGGGGGCAGCAGATCGTGGGCCTCGCGCTGTGGAACGGCGAGGACGACGGCGTCCGTTTCGATGCGCTCGCCGGGAACCTGAACGCTCCAGACCCCGTTTTCGTCAATGGAGATGGAGGTGACGCGTGTACGGAGCTCGGTTCGGACGCCCGCGGAGTCGAGCGCCTTGCGGGCCAGCCGGTCGTGCAGTTCGCCCAGCGGGACGCGTGCCCAGCCGATGTCGGCCGCGCCGGGGTCGGACAGCAGGCCCGTCTTGAACACCATCGCGGCGAGCCCGAGCGAGGCGTCGCCGGCCACCGCGTTGAGGGTGGCGACCCCGACCAGGTCCCACAGTGCTTCGACGGCACGCGCCGACTGACCGTGCGCGGCCAGCCAGCTGCCGAAGTCCTGCGCGTCGAGCCCGGGGTCCGCGAGGTCAAGTGCTCGCAGCGCCAGTGCGGCACGCCCCACCTTGGCGCGCTCGGCGAGCGAGAGATGCGGATAGGTGGCCAGGCTGCGCCCGAGATGCAGGGGTACGGGCAGCGCGTCGCGCCGTAGTCTGCCGAGCCGCCGTCCCGGTGCGGCGTTCGCGTCGAGAACGGGCACGTCGAGACGATCCTGCAGGGGCGCGAGCGTGGAGGCGTCGATGCGGTCGAGGAACCAGCGGTACGCGGTGCAGCAGCGCAAGTAGACGTGCTGGCCGTTGTCGACGGTCAGATCGCCGCGGTGGAAGGAGAACGCGAGTCCGCCGAGCCGCGGCCGTCCCTCCAGCAGGGTGACCCGCACCCCGGCGTCGGCGAGCGCGAGCGCGGCCGTGATCCCGGCGAGTCCGCCGCCGACCACCACGGCGGACGTCCCGGGCGAGGACGGCATGCCGCGGTGACCCGGGGTGTCCGCGACCGGGTCCTCCGCATGGGTGCCGTCGCTCATCGTGCTTCCTCCCGTGCCGGTCCACCGTGGTGCTTGAACGATGCACGGCAGGCCGTCGCAGTCAGGGACGCCGCGCCGCACCGGAGGGTTGCCTGCCGCTTTTCGGAGGTGGCGGGAGACGGAACCGGGGTGTCGATCACACACGCCTCCTGACGGTCCGTCGGGACACGTTCCGCGCGTCGAGCCCCGACAGGCCGCGCACAGCGACGTACGCCTTCTCACGCCCGGGCAGCGAGACCCGGCCGCGCAGCACGGCCTCCGGCTCGCGCTCGATACGGTCCAGGAGCCGGCGGTAGATGCCGGCCATGGCGGCGACGCAGGCGCCGCTGCGCCGGTCGAGCATGGGCAGCAGCCGGTAGCCCTCGGCGAAAAGAGCGCGGGCCCGACGCACTTCGAAGTGCACGAGGCCCGCGAAGTCGGAGCCCTCGGGTGGAGTCGGTCCGTGGAACCCGGCCGAACAGCCGAACTTGGCGAGATCGTCGGCGGGAAGGTAGACACGGCCGCCCTCGGCGTCCTCACGGATGTCCCTGAGGATGTTGGTGAGTTGCAGCGCGAGCCCGAGCGTGTCCGCATACTCCGGCGCGCGCTCGGTGCCGCGCGCCCCCGGTTCGGTGCCGAACACGCCGAGCGAGAGCCGCCCGATGGCCCCGGCGACACAGCGGCAGTAGACCTTCAGATCGTCCCAGGTCTCGTAGGTCTCGCCGCGTACGTCCATCAGGACGCCGTCGATGAGTTCGTCGAGGCCGCCGAGGGGGATCGGGAAGTGCCGGGCGGCATGGGTGAGGGCGACGGCCACCGGATCGGTGTCGTCCTCGGCCACCTCCTCGTCGCGGATACGGGCCAGCAGCGCGCGGGTCTCCTCCAGCCGTGCCGTCTTGACGTCGGCCGCCAGCGCGCCGTCACCGATGTCGTCGACACGCCGGGAGAACGCGTAGAGCGCCGACATCGCGCGGCGCTTCGGCGTCGGCAGGAGCCTGATCCCGTAGGCGAAGTTACGGGCCTGCTGCCCGGTCACGGCCTCGCAGTAGCGGTACGCGGCGAGTACCGGTGGGGACACGTGTTCTTCCGACTCCACGGTCCGGATCACCCCTCTCCTCGCAGAGTCACGCCCACCTCGCGCAGCAACCGGAGCTTGCCGGGCTTGGGCGGGCCGGGAAGTACGTCGTAGTGGGCTGCGGCGATCGCGTGGATGGCCGCCCTTCCTCCCGCCACGAAGCCCGCGAGCAGCAGCTTCAGCCTGCCGTGGACGCTACCCACCAAGGGGGCGCCTTCATTCAGGAGATCGCGGGCGCGTTCTGCTTCGTACGCGACCAGTGCGCGCACCGATGCGCCCGCTGTGGGCGTGGCGAGGTCCGCCTCCTGCACGTGGAAGCGCTTCATGTCCGCGGCGGGCAGATAAACGCGGTCGCGGCCGAGGTCCTCGGCGACGTCCTGGAGGTGTTCGACGATCTGCAGGCCCGTGCAGATCGCGTCGGAGCGGCGGACGCGCTCGGGAGTGGAGGTGCCGGTCACGGCGAGGACGAGACGGCCGACCGGATTGGCGGAGAGTTCGCAGTAGGCGAGGAGGTCGTCGTACGTCTCGTAGCGCTTGACGAGCTGGTCCTGGCGGTTGGCGGCGATCAGGCCGAGGAACGGCTCGGGGGTGAGGCCGGCGCGCCGGACCGTGGGCTGCAGTCGGCGCAGGAGGGGGTGCCGGGGTGTCGCGTCGAAGACCCGGCGCAGGTCGGCCTCGAAAGCGTCCAGGAGGATCAGGCGGTCCTCGGCCTCCTCGGGCGAGACGCCGAGCAGGCGGGCGTCGGACCCACCGGGGGCGAGGTCGCCGTCACCGATGTCGTCGACCAGCCGGGCGAAGCCGTAGACGGCCATGAGGTCTTCCCGCCAGGCCTTCGGCAGGAAGAACGGAGCCACGGGGAAGTTCTCGTCCGCGGCCTTGTCGAGGGTGCCGCGCTCCAAGTCGCCGGTGCGCGCCGTCCCGGCTTGCGTCACCGCTCGCCGCCCGGCGCGGGGACGGCACATGTCCCGCGGAGCTGGAGACTTTCCGTAGCCATTGCCGTCACATCTCCCGTTCTACACCGCCGACCCAATACAACCTCTTTCGGACACGCCGCCCGGCTGTCCGTGCAGCGCGACAGGTGTGGGGGTGTATGGCATTATCGCCCCACTTGCCACGAATCAGCACTGTCACAGCTTACGTTGTACAACGCAGGGAGCTTCGGCGGGGTGTCCTGCACATCACAACAACACACCGATTGGCGCCAAGATTCCCAAGCCGTACCCGAGTTGACGTTTCCTTTGCAGACGCGGGGCTCCGCGAAAACGTTGCGACGCAGCCCCGGGCGGTGGGGATCACTTGCCCGTGAACTTCTCGTACTCCTTCAGGACCTCTTCCGTGGGGCCGTCCATCCGGAGTTCACCGCGTTCCAGCCACAGGACACGGTCGCAGGTGTCACGGATGGATTTGTTGTTGTGACTGACCAGGAACACCGTGCCCGCCTCCTTGCGCAGTTCCCGGATGCGGTCCTCGGACCGCTTCTGGAAGGCGCGGTCGCCGGTGGCGAGGGCCTCGTCGATCATGAGGACGTCGTGATCCTTGGCGGCGGCGATCGAGAAGCGCAGCCGGGCAGCCATGCCGGAGGAGTAGGTGCGCATCGGCAGGGTGATGAAGTCGCCCTTGTCGTTGATGCCGGAGAAGTCGATGATGTCCTGGTAGCGGGCCTTGATCTCCTCCCGTGACATGCCCATCGCCAGACCGCCCAGGATGACGTTGCGCTCGCCCGTCAGGTCGTTCATCAGGGCCGCGTTGACGCCGAGCAGCGAGGGCTGGCCGTCGGTGTAGACCCTGCCCTTCTCCGGGGGCAGCAGTCCGGCGATGGCGCGCAGCAGGGTGGACTTGCCGGAGCCGTTGGAGCCGATCAGGCCGACGGCCTCGCCGCGGTGGGCGACGAACGACACTCCCCTGACCGCGTGCACCCTGCGGACACCGCGCGCCGAGTCGTCGGAGCCCCGCTTGAGGATGCGGCTCAGAGCGGCGGTCGCGTTGCCCTTGCCGGTCCTGGCGCCGTTGACGCGGTAGACGATGTGCAGGTCGTCTGCGATGACGGTGGGGACCCTGGCCCCGGTGTTCTGCTCAGCCACGGCCGTACCGCTCCTCCGCCTTCCAGAAGTACACGAATCCGCCGGCGAAGACGACGACGGCCCAGAACAGCGCGATGGCCCACACGTGCGGCGGGAGGTTGGACGTGCCGTAGTCCTTGATCAGGGCGAAGCGCATCAGGTCCATGTAGACGGCGGCCGGGTTCACCTGCAGGGTGCGGATGAACCATTCAGGGCGCCCGGCGAGCATGCCGTGGATGGAGAACATGACGCCGGAGGTGTACATCCAGGTGCGCAGGATGAAGGGCATCAGCTGCGCCAGGTCCGGGGTCTTGGCACCCATCCGCGCCACGATCAGGGACAGGCCGGTGTTGAAGAGGAACTGCAGCACCAGGACCGGGACGATCAGCAGCCAGGACAGCCTCGGGTAGCTGCCGAACCCGATGGCGACGGCGAACAGCACGATCATCGAGAACAGCAGCTGCTGGAGCTGCTGCAGCGCGAACGAGATGGGCAGCGTGGCGCGCGGGAAGTGCAGGGCCCGCACCAGGCCCAGGTTGCCGGAGATCGCCCGGACGCCCGCCATGATCGAGCTCTGGGTGAAGGTGAACACGAACACGCCGGTCACCAGGAACGGGATGTACGTCCCGTGCGACATGCCCCGGCTGGCCTTCAGGATCACCCCGAAGATGAAGTAGTACACGAGCGCGTTCAGCAGCGGGGTGGCCACCTGCCACAGCTGGCCGAGCTTGGCCTGGCTGTACTGGGCGGTGAGCTTCGCCTGCGAGAAGGCGAGGATGAAGTGGCGCCGTCCCCACAGCTGGCGGACGTAGCAGACGAGTCCGGGCCGGGCACCGCTGACCGAGAGGCCGTACTTGGCTGCCAGCTCGGCCGGGCTGAGCCCGCCATCGGCGGACGGGCCTCCGGGCACCGCGACGCGCCCGTCATGCGTTGTCTCACTCACAGGTTGGCAAACTCTCCGTTTTCGGGTGGACAGTGGGCCCGTGCTCGGGCGGGAGCCGCGATGTGGGCCCCGCCCGCCGGCTTCCGGGTACCGAGCTTGTCAGATCACCGGGGGTCGGCCCAGTCGGGTAAGTCGCCAGACCGTACGCCACCGCATGGGCCGGCGGGGCCCGCACGGGGTCGTCCAGCCCTCCCGGAAGCCGCCGAACCAGGCCCTCAGGGCGGCCCGCGAGGGGCGGCGCAGCAGCGTCAGGAGCATCCACACGCCGAGGTACACCGGGACGAGGACCGCGGGCAGGTTGCGGCGGGCGAGCCACACCCGGTTGCGGGCGACCATCCGGTGGTAGACCGCGTGCCGGGAGGGCGCGGTCGTGGGGTGGTACAGCACCATGTCCGACCGGTAGTCGATCATCCAGCCCGCGTCCAGGGCCCGCCAGGCCAGGTCGGTCTCCTCGTGGGCGTAGAAGAACTCGTCCGGCAGACCGCCGACCTCGGCGAACACCTTCGTGCGGACGGCGTTGGCGCCGCCCAGGAAGGTGGTCACCCGCGAGGAGCGCATCGGGTCGGAGGCGCGCAGCCGGGGCACGTGGCGGCGCTGGGTCTCACCGGTGTCGGGGTCGGCGATGCGGAAGCTGATGATGCCGAGCCGCGGGTCGGCGGCGAAGGCCTCGCGGCACAGCTCGGCGGTGTCGGTGCGGGCGAGCAGGCCGTCGTCGTCGAGGAAGAGCAGCACGTCGACGTCCGTGCCGCCGGGGCCGAAGGCCTCGATGCCGACGTTGCGGCCGCCGGGGATGCCGAGGTTCTCGGGCAGCTCGATCGTGCGGACGCCGTCGGGGACGTCCGGGACCGGCGAGCCGTTGCCGACCACGACCACCTCGACGGGGTCGCCGTCCTGCTTGGCCACCGAGTCGAGGAGGGCACGGAGCTCGGCCGGGCGGTTGCCCATCGTGATGACGACGGCCCCGACCTTCATGGCGCCGCCCGGGGCGGCACCGCCGTGTGCGGGGCCGCTCACTTCAGCCTGCTGGAGGCCAAAATGGACACGAGGTGGAGGACCGTCTGGAGCAGCGCGATGCCGGCCAGCACGGCCACGCCGAGCCGCTCGAAGAACAGGTCGCCCCGCACCGTGTCCACGATCGCCAGGACCAGGATCAGCAGGGACGCCTCGATGCCCAGGATCAGCCGGTGGAACTTGAGCGCGGCGGCGGCCCTGCGGGCCAGGGCCATGCCGGAGGAGCGCATCTCCGAGGCGGCCTCCTTCACCGGCGGCAGCCCGCCCTGGTGCCGGGCCACGCCGACCAGGTCGGTCTCGGCCTTGATCAGGATGGCGCCGAGCGCGGCCAGCGTCCCCAGGAAGGCCCACAGCCAGTCGATACGGCCGCTGCCCCACGGGTCGGCGGCACGCAGACCGAAGCCGACGAGCACGGCGGCATCGGTGAGGTAGGCACCGACGCGGTCCAGGTACACCCCGCCCAGCGAGTACTGCTTCTTCCAGCGCGCGATCTCGCCGTCGACGCAGTCCAGCAGCAGGTACAGCTGGACGCACACCACGCCGAGCACCGCGCCCCAGATCCCCGGCACGAGCAGTGCCGGGGCCGCGAGCACGCCGAAGACGGTCATCAGGTACGTGAGCTGGTTGGGCGTGACCCTGGTGTTGACCAGGTAGCGGTCGACCCGCAGGGACACCTCTCGCATGTAGAGGCGTCCCATCCAGTGCTCACCGCTGCGCCGGTCCTTCACCCCTGCGGGGTGCACGACGGGCCGGAGTTCAGCTACCGATGGCCTTGACATAGTCGGCGTAGGTGTCCTTGATCTGTTCGGGCTTCAGGTCGAGGTGTTCGAGGATCGTGTAGCGACCGGGCCGGGTCTGCGGGGCGTACTCCACGACCCGGACGAACTCGTCCACCGTGAAGCCGATCTCCTGCGGCAGCACGGGCAGCCCGTGCCGGCGCAGCACCTGGGCCATGAACGCCGCCTCCTCGTGCGCCCCGCGCAGGTACATCGCGAAGGCGGCACCGAGGCCGCACTGCTCGCCGTGGGCGGCCGCGCGCTTGGGGAACAGCAGATCGAAGCCGTGGTTGATCTCGTGGCACGCCCCGGAGGAGGGGCGCGAGTCGCCCGACACGGACATGGCGATGCCGCTGAGGACCAGCGCCTCGGCGAGGATCTGGAGGAAGTCGTTGTCGCCGATCCCTCCGGGGTGGCGCAGCACGGCCTCGCCGGCCTGCCGGGCCATGGCCGCGGCGAGGCCGTCGATCTTCTCGCCGTTGACGCGGTTGGCCAGCTCCCAGTCCGCGACCGCGGAGATGTTGGAGATGGCGTCGCCGATACCGGAGCGCACGAAACGGACGGGTGCCTCGCGGATCACGTTGAGGTCGATGACGACCGCGATCGGGTTCGGCACGCCGTACGAGCCGCGGCCCGCGTCGTTGTCGAGGGTCGCGACCGGGGAGCACAGGCCGTCGTGCGCGAGGTTCGTGGGCACGGCGACCAGGGGCAGGCCGACGCGCGCCGCGGCGAACTTGGCGCAGTCGATGATCTTGCCTCCGCCCAGGCCCACGAGCGCGTCGTAGTGGCCGGACTTCATCTCGCCGGCCAGCCGGACCGCGTCGTCGAGGGTGCCGCCGCCGACCTCGTACCAGGTGGCGCCGGGCAGGCTGGGGGAGAGCCGCTCGCGCAGGCGGGCGCCCGAGCCGTCGCTGACCGCGACGGCGAGCTTGCCCGAGTGGGAGATGCGCTCGTCCGCCAGCACGCCCGCCAGGTCGTCGAGGGCACCCCGACGGATGTCGACGACGACCGGCGAGGGGATGAGCCTCGTCAGTACCGGCACGCGATCTCCCGTCCCCGGGCCAGGTCGTCGTGGTTGTCGATCTCGACCCACGGGACGTCGCCGATCGGCGCCACGTCGATCTTGAAGCCGCGGTTGACGAGCTCCTGGTAGCCGTCCTCGTAGTACAGCTGCGGGTCGCGTTCGAAGGTGGCCTTGAGGGCGTCGGCCAGCTCCTCGGCGGCCTCGCCCTCTATGAGGGTGACGCCGATGTACTCGCCGGTCGCCTCGGCCGGGTCCATCAGCTTGGTGATCTTCTGGACGCCCTCGGCGGGGTCGACGACGACCTTCATCTCCTCGTCGGCGAGCTTCTTCACCGTGTCGAGGGCGAGGATGATCTTCTTGCCGTCGCCGCGGGCCGCGAGCAGGGTCTTCTCGACCGAGACCGGGTGGACGGTGTCGCCGTTGGCGAGGATCACGCCGTCCTTGAGGGCGTCACGGCCGCACCACAGCGAGTAGGCGTTGTTCCACTCCTCGGCCTTGTCGTTGTCGATCAGGGTGAGCTTCAGGCCGTACTTCTGCTCCAGGGCCGCCTTGCGCTCGTACACGGCCTCCTTGCGGTAGCCGACGATGACGCCGACCTCGGTCAGGCCCACCTCGGCGAAGTTGCCGAGCGTGAGGTCCAGGACCGTGAGGCTGTCCTCCGCGCCCTCGGGCCCCACCGGCACCAGAGCCTTGGGCAGGGTGTCGGTGTAGGGGCGCAGGCGCCGTCCGGCGCCGGCCGCCAGCACGAGGCCGATCATGCGGGTTCTCCTTCATCGTGTACGGCGGGTGCGCCGCCCTTGTGTGCGGCCACCCAGAAGCGGATGCTCTCGACGAGCACCACGACGGCCACGTACCCGGCGAGGGCCGTGAGGGCGACCTTGAACTGTGCCGCGGTGAGAGTTGCGGCGAGAACCGTGACGAGCAGCGTCCGGCCCTCGTGCCCCCCGATCGCGCGCACCAGCCAGTGCGGCGGCGCGCCGGCGTCACCGCGGATGCGGTACACCGTGTCGTAGTGATGGTAGGCGACGGCCGCCACCAGTCCGAAAGCCGCCGGCAACACTCCGTTCGCCCCGGATGTCGCCGCGAGGATGAGGACAGTGCCGTATTCGGCGGCCCGGAAGAGCGGGGGGACGAGCCAGTCGAGGGGGCCCTTGAGGGGCCGGGCGAGGGCCAGAGGCGACTGAAGCACGTAGAGGACGGCTCCCAGGACGGGCCACCAGCTGCCGTATCCGGCGAGCGAGGCTGCGAGCACGACGACGGCGCCGCCGACCAGGGCGGTGCAGGCGGGTGCTCGCAAGGACACCCGACGCGCGATGCGCGTCAGCAGCTCGGCGAGCGGCCCGCTGTCCGCGAGGTCCGCCAGCGCCCGAGCCGCCCGGTCGGTGCGGCGCGCCTTGCGCGTCACCGACCGGAGCACCCGGCCCGCCGTGGTGTACGTCGCCGCGAACGCACAGCCGATGAGCAGAACGACGAAGGTGATACGGGGAGTGGCGGCGGCCGTCAGGACGGCTATCAGCGCCCAGCGCTCCCCGATCGGCAGAACGATCATCCGGCGCACCCACACCGTCCAGCCGACGCTGTCCAGGCGGTCGGAGAGGGCCGCGGTGGGGCTGGTGTTCGCGGTCGCGTCGTGGTTGGCCTCGTTGAACGCGAAGTCGACCACGTGCCGACACGTCTGCAGGACCATCGCGCCGAGCGCGAGCGCCCACACGTCGTCGCCGCCGCGGGCGGCGCCGAGGGCGAGGCCCGCGTAGTAGGCGTACTCCTTGACCCGGTCGAAGGTGGCGTCCAGCCAGGCGCCGAGCGTGGAGTACTGCAAGGAGTAGCGGGCGAGCTGGCCGTCGGTGCAGTCCAGGACGAAGGACAGGATCAGCAGGACACCGGCCGCGACGAAACCGCCACGGGTGCCGGTGGCCGCGGCGGCCGCCGCGATGAGGGCGGTGAGCAGCGAGGCGGTGGTGACCTGGTTGGGGGTCAGGCCGCGGCGGGCGCACCAGCGGGCGATGTAGCGCGAGTACGGGCTGATGAAGTGGGTGGTGAAAAAGCCGTCGCGGGCCTTGACGGCGCTGCGCAGCCGGACGGCCTCGTCGTCGACGGCGGCGACCGCCTGCCGGGCCTCGTTGCGGGACTGCGGGTCGGTGGGGACGGCGGCGACCAGGGTGCCGAGTTCGGGGCGGTGGACCGGGATGCCGTCGGCGTCGAGGGCGGCGGTGACGCGCTCGGCG
Organism: Streptomyces sp. Y2F8-2; assembly: GCF_014905555.1. Lineage (GTDB taxonomy): Bacteria > Actinomycetota > Actinomycetes > Streptomycetales > Streptomycetaceae > Streptomyces > Streptomyces cynarae. Next base: position 366,767 of record NZ_BNGS01000005.1, read on the forward strand.
AGGTTGTCGGTGACCACGGCCGCACCGCCGGACGCTGCGGAGTTCTCGCGGGCCAGAGCACGGGCCAGGGCCTGGCGGGCGGCGGGCTGGGCGGTGACGGCACCGGGCACGGCGGCGGCCGGGAAGCGGGGATCGGTCAGACCGAGGCGCAGGGCGTGCAGATGCCCCACGAAGCGGGCGTCGACGATCGCGACCCGCTGACCCGCCGGCACGGCGGCGAGGAGGGCCTCGGCGTCACCGGTGTCGGTGGCGACCCGCACGTCGAAGCCGAGGGACCGCAGATCGCCCTCGAGCGACGATCCGGGGACCGGCTGTCCGGTGAGGATGGCGGTCGACAGACGAACTCACTCCCTGAAGGCCCGACGCGCGTACGGGCGCCGGTCATGTGTGCGATGCGGTATGCCCGGGCAGGGGCCGGGCGGCATGTCGGCAGAGGCTATCGGATGCCTGGAAGCCCAGGTTCACCGGGCGTTCGCGCGCTGATCAACCCGGCCTGCGCGGCCACCGCCGCGATCATCATCGGGGATGGGACGGGCAGGTCACAAACCGCGGGTGCGGATCCACCCATTCCCGGCAGCTGGGCGGGGCCGGACGGCGTTCGCCGGACGGGCATAGGGTGAGACTCCATGACATGGCTGATCACCGGCGGGGCCGGGTACATCGGAGCTCATGTGGCGCGGGCGATGGTCGCCGAGGGTGAGCGCGTCCTGGTCCTGGACGACCTCTCGGCCGGCGTTCCCTCCCGGCTTCCGGAGGGCGTTCCGCTGGTGCGGGGCTCCGCGCTGGACGGCGAGTTGCTCAAGAGTGTCCTGGCCGAGCACCAGGTGACCGGTGTGGTGCACCTCGCGGCGCGCAAGCAGGTCGGCGAGTCCGTGGAACGGCCGACGCACTACTACCGGGAAAACGTGGGCGGTCTCGCCACGCTGCTGGACGCGGTCGCGGAGGCCGGGATCAGGCGGTTTCTGTTCTCGTCGTCCGCGGCCGTGTACGGCGACCCGGATGTGGACCTCATCACGGAGGACACACCCTGTGCCCCGATGAGCCCGTACGGCGAGACGAAGCTCGCGGGCGAGTGGCTGGTGCGGGCGGCGGGCCGGGCGCACGGCATGGCGACGGTGTGTCTGCGCTACTTCAACGTGGCGGGCGCGGCGGCGCCGGAGCTGGCCGACACGGGCGTGTTCAACGTCGTGCCCATGGTCTTCGACCGGCTGACGCGCGGGGAGGCCCCGCGGATCTTCGGCGACGACTATCCGACACCGGACGGCACCTGTGTCCGCGACTACATCCACGTCGCCGACCTCGCCGAGGCGCACCTCGCGGCGGCCCGGCGGCTGGCCGGGGGCGCGACGGGCGACCTGACGGTCAACGTCGGCCGTGGCGAGGGCGTCTCGGTACGGGAGCTCGTCACGCTCATCGGCGAGGTGACCGGAGACAGCTCGCCCGCGGTCGTCGAGCCGCGCCGCCCCGGGGACGCGCCCCGCGCGGTCGCGTCGTCCGCGCTCGCCGAGCGGGAGCTGGGCTGGAGGGCCCGGCGCGGGGTGCGCGACATGGTGGAGTCGGCCTGGCAGGGGTGGCTGCTGCACCACCCGGAGGCACGCCACGACTGACCGGGATGCGAGCCCCTCGGCGGGGGTACGCGAGGCTGCGCCACGGGTGCGCGCGCGTGCGCCGGCGCGGGTTGCCGTGGGCGCGCCCCCCGCGCGGTTCCCCGTCGGCGGCGACGGGCACGATCAGGTATCCGACCGCTTCCGGCGTCCTCTCCGTGCGGTCGCGGACCGCTTTCGATACGTCCGTGGCGGGACATGCGGGGAGGAGCGAAGTGCCGGGAGTGCCGGATTCGTACGGCAGACTTGAGGCTGGACAACCGATGCGAAGGATGGGTATGCCGATCACACCTGCCACCGCGACGCACCGTTCGTCGAACGGCACCGCCGAAGCCATCATGCTGGAGCTGGTCGACGAGAACGGCACCACGATCGGCACGGCCGAGAAGCTCGCCGCCCATCAGCCGCCGGGCCGGCTGCACCGGGCGTTCTCGGTGTTCCTCTTCGACGAGCGGGGCCGGCTGCTGCTCCAGCAGCGGGCGCTGGGCAAGTACCACTCCCCCGGCGTCTGGTCGAACACTTGCTGCGGCCACCCCTACCCGGGTGAGGCGCCGTTCGCGGCGGCGGCCCGGCGGACGTACGAGGAGCTGGGCGTCTCCCCGTCGCTGCTCGCCGAGGCGGGCACGGTCCGCTACAACCATCCGGATCCGGACTCGGGCCTGGTGGAGCAGGAGTACAACCACCTCTTCGTCGGCCTGGTGCAGTCCCCCCTGCACCCGGACCCGGAGGAGGTCGGGGCGACGGCGTTCGTGACCACGGAAGAGCTGGCCCAGCGGCATGCCGAGGACAGGTTCTCGTCGTGGTTCATGACGGTCCTGGACGCGGCGCGGCCCGCGATCAGGGAGCTGACCGGGCCGTCCGCGGGCTGGTGAAGCGGGGGTCCGTCCGGCCCGTCCGGACGGACCCGCACGGTCCGCGGATGCCGGACCGACTCGGTGGATGTCCCCGCCGGCTCAGAAGACGCCCGTGGGCTTGAGTGGAAGCGCGGCCCAGATCACCTTGCCGCCGCCGGCCGTGTGCTCGACGTCGCACACCCCGCCGGCCTCCCTCGTCACCTCCCGCACCAGGAGCAGTCCCCGGCCCCCGGTGCGGCCGTGGTCCGCCTCCAGCGCGCTCGGGCGGTAGGGGTGGTCGTCCTCCACCGCCACCCGCACCCACTCGGGGCCGACGGCGACCTCCACGGCGAGCATCGGCGACAGCAGCGCCGCGTGCCGGACCGCGTTGGTGACCAGCTCGGAGACGATCAGCAACAGCGCCTGCACGGTGTCGTCCGAGACCGGCACGCCCTGGCGGACGAGCAGGTCCCGCACCGCGTGCCGCGCCTGCGGCACCGAGGCGTCCACGGCGGCGGCGGTGAACCGCCACACCCCCTCGTACGGCAGCGGTCCCGTCGGCCGCACGCCTTCCGGCGCCCTTCCGCCGCCTTCAGGGCGTGGGCCGGACCCTCGCCCTTCGTTCTCCATCGTGCGGTCGCCACCCTTGCGCTCGATTGTCACCACACCTCGAGTGTTGGGAATGCGCTGGTCCGTCCCAAAAGACTGAACACAAGTCAGCAAGTATCGACGACATCTGACCATTGGCGTATGACACGGTCAGTTGTGTGACCGCTCCTGCTCCTTGCCGCGCCACCTTGCGAACTCTTCGGGTTGTACGCGTTCGTCGAGCCTTCGACGGCTGCGGATAGCATCCGGCGTATGGAGCCCCAGCTGCTGCACCGCGTCGCCGACGGGGTCGCGACCGTCGTCATCCACCATCCGGCCAAGCGGAACGCCATGACGGCCGCCATGTGGGAGACGCTGCCGCCGCTGCTCGACGCCCTGGCCGCCGACCCCACGGTCCGGGCACTGGTGCTGACCGGCGAGGGCACGACGTTCTGCGCGGGCGCCGACATCTCCACGCTCCAGGACTCCCCCGAGGAGGCGCAGCGCCTGGCCGTGCTCGCGGAGGAGGCGCTGGCCGCCTTCCCCAAGCCGACGCTGGCCGCGGTGCGTGGGCACTGTGTGGGCGGCGGCGCCCAGCTGGCGGCCGCCTGCGATCTGCGGTTCGCCGAGGAAGGTGCGCTGTTCGGGGTGACGCCCGCGAAGCTCGGGATCGTCTACCCGGCCTCCGCCACCCGCCGGCTGGCCGCGCTGGTCGGCCCGGCGACAACCAAGTACCTGCTGTTCTCGGGCGAGTTGATCGACGCCGAGCGGGCGCTGCGCACCGGTCTCGTCGACGAGCTGCTGCCCGAGGGCGAACTGGACAAGCGGGTCACCGAGTTCACCCGCGTCCTGGCCGCCCGCTCGCAGCTGACGCAGGCCGCGGCCAAGGAGTTCGCGAACGGCCGCACGGACCGCGAGGCGTACTGGATGGAGCAGGCGCGCGGCAGCGGCGACACCGCGGAGGGCGTCGCCGCGTTCCTGGAGCGCCGCGCGCCGCGCTTCACCTGGACTACGTCAGGCTGAAGCGGCCGGAGGCGCGGAACTCCGCGACGAGGTGCGCGGGCGCCTTCTCGGGCGACCCGGCGTCGTAGGGCGGCTGCGGGTCGTACTCGGTCAGCAGCTGCACGGCCTGGGCGTGCTCGTCGCCGGCGATCCTGCCGACCAGGGTGAGCGCCATGTCGATGCCCGAGGAGACCCCGGCGGCGGTGACGTACTTGCCGTCGAAGACCACTCGCTGCCCGGTCGGCTCGGCGCCGTACCGGCGCAACTGGTCCAGCGCGACCCAGTGACTGGTCGCCCGCCGTCCGCGCAGCAGGCCGGCGGCCGCCAGCAGCAGCGACCCGGAACAGACGGAGGTCGTCCAGGCGCTGGTCGCGTCGGCCGCGCGCAGCCACTCCGCCAGGGCCTCGTTCTCCAGCTGCGCGAGCGTGCCGGGGCCGCCGGCCACCACGACGATGTCGGGGCGGGGCACCTCCCGCAGGGCCTTGTCGGCGGTGAGGGCGAGGAATCCCGTGTCGGTGCGGACGGCGCCCGGCCGCTCGGCGACGAAGTCGACGCGCGCGTCCGGCAGGCGGCTGAGGATCTCGTAGGGCCCGACGACGTCGAGGGCGGTGAAGCGGTCGTAGACGACCATGGCGATCTGCATGAAGGTCCCTTTCAGAGGGTGGTGGCGGGGCGGAACCGGCGGCGGTACTCCGCCGGGGAGGCCCCGAGGGCCTTGACGAAGGCACGCCGCATGGCCTCCGGGGTGCCGTAGCCGCTGGCGCGGGCGATCTCCTCCACGCCGTCGCCGGTGTCCTCCAGCAGACGGCGGGCGTGTTCGAGGCGGACGCGGTCGACATAACGGCCCGGGGGCATCCCTGTCTCGGCCTGGAAGGCCCGGGCGAAGTGACGGGGCGACAGCCGGGCCCGGGCGGCGAGCGCCTCCACCGTGAGGTCGTCGTCCGGGTGCTCGCTGATCCACTGCTGGACCTCGCGCAGGGGCTCGCGCTGCGCGGTCTGGGCGGCGAGCTGAGCGCTGAACTGGGCCTGGTTGCCCGGGCGGCGCAGGAAGACGACCAGGTGGCGGGCGATGGTCAGGGCGGTGTCACGACCCAGGTCCTCCTCGACGAGGGCCAGGGCGAGGTCGATGCCGGAGGTGACGCCGGCGGAGGTGGCGACGTGTCCGTCGCGTACGTAGATGGGGTCGGGGTCGACCTCGATCTCCGGATGGTGGCGAGCCAGTGTGTCGCAGTACGCCCAGTGGGTCGTGGCTCGGCGCCCGTCGAGGAGGCCCGCGCGGGCCAGCAGGACGGCGCCGGTGCAGACGGAGACCAGACGGTCGGCGCGGGGACCGTGTTCCCGCAGCCAGTCGAGCAGGCGCTCATCGGGGTGCCGGCTGCCCTGACCGCCGGGAACGATCAGGGTGTGCGGGGCGGGCGCGTCGGAGAGGGCGTGGTCGGCCGCCAGCGTGAGGCCGCTGGAGGTGCGGACAGGGCCGCCGTCCAGGGAGGCGGTGACGAGGCGGTAGGACCCGGGACGGCGCAGCTCGGCGCCCGCGAAGACCTCCACCGGGCCGGTGACGTCAAGGCTCTGAACGCCGTCGAAGAGGACGACCAGGAGGGTGCGCATGCCGTCGATTCTTGGCGGTGGGCGACATGGCTGCAACGACGAAGATCCCACCTTTCCTGCCATGCCGGGTCGCGTGCTTCCTGACGTACCGACCAGTCGGTAACCTGCCGGTCATGACCTCTCGCCTGCCGGAGCGCGCCGCGCGGCGCTGCCACAATGTGATCAATCCGCTGCACTCGACGCACTACTTCTCGCCGGATCTGAGCCGGGAACTGACCGCCGTGGGCGTGTCCGACAACAGGGCCGCCTACTTCGCGGTGCGGGCCGCCGCCATGGGCCCCGTGGGCGCGGGCGTGGTGACGGCCGCGTTCTTCAACTTCCACCCGGGGCTGGTGGCACGGCACGTGCCCGCCGTGTGGGAGACGGCGTCCCCCCAGGTGGTGCTCGCGGCACGCGCGCGTGCCGTCGACGCGACGCTGCGGCGGCTGCTGGGCGAGGAGACCGTCGCCGCCAAGGAGACGGCCGAGGCGGCGGAGCTCGCGCTGCGCGCGACGGAGGCGTGCACCCGGCACGCGCGCCCCCTGTATGCCGCGCACGCCGATCTGCCGGTGCCCGACGAGCCGCACCTGGCGTTCTGGCACGCGGCCACACTGCTGCGGGAGCACCGCGGCGACGGCCATCTCGCGGTGCTGCTGGCGGCGGACCTCGATCCGGTGGAGGCACTGGTGACCCACGCCGCGACCGGCAAGGGCATGTCCCCCAAGTGGGCACTCGGCACGCGCGGCTGGAGCCGGGAGGACTGGGACGCGGCGTGCGGGCGGCTGCGTGAGCGTGGACTGCTCGATGCGGACGGCGAGTTGACCGAGGCGGGCACCGCGCTGCGCGGGGAGATCGAGGCGGAGACCGACCGCCTGGACCGGGCCCCCTACGAACACCTCGGCGCCGCAGGCGTCGAACGGCTGACGGATCTCGCGGGCGCGCTGCTGACCAGGGCTCTCGCGGCCGGGGCCTTCCCGGAGGGCATGATCGGCAAGGGATGAGGTACCCGGTCGTCACCCGATGGTCCACACCGGGAGACGAAAGGGGAAGCTTGTGTTCCGTGCGATCGCAGACGTACTGCGCCAGATCGGCGGCGCCGTCGCGACCGTCGTGACGCTGCCGTTCCGGGCACTGGCCCGGCTGTTCGGCGGGGCTTCGGGCTCCGCCCGCCGGGCCTGAACCGGCCGAGGACTCCCAGCCCACGGGGCGGCGCGGACGGCGCCGCCCCGTCCTCGTGCCCTTGCGCCCCCGTTGTCGGTGCGACCTGCCACAATTGCCGCGCAACCTCAGTGGAGAAGGCGGTACGGGATCGTGACGACACCCGGGTCCCTCGGAGCAGGGTCCATCGAAGGCAGGATCGCCGAGGAGCTCGGCGTACGGGAGCGGCAGGTGAAGGCCGCGGTCGAGCTGCTGGACGGCGGCTCGACGGTGCCCTTCATCGCCCGCTACCGCAAGGAAGCGACCGAGATGCTCGACGACGCGCAGCTGCGCACGATCGAGGAGCGGCTGCGCTATCTGCGTGAGCTCGAGGAGCGGCGCACGGCGATCCTCGAGTCGGTGCGGGAGCAGGGCAAGCTCACGGAGGAGCTCGAGGCGCGGATCCGGGGCGCGGAGACCAAGGCGCGCCTGGAGGACATCTACCTCCCCTACAAGCCGAAGCGGCGCACCAAGGCGCAGATCGCACGCGAGGCGGGACTCGAGCCGCTGGCCGAGGGCCTGCTCGGCGACCCGACGGTGGAGCCTGTGGCCGCCGCGGCCGCGTTCGTCGACGCCGACAAGGGGGTGCCGGACCCGCAGGCCGCGCTGGAGGGCGCGCGGGCGATCCTCACCGAGCGGTTCGCGGAGGACGCGGACCTGATCGGAGAGCTGCGCGAGCGGATGTGGGTGCGCGGACGCCTGGCGTCCAAGGTACGGGAGGGCAAGGAGGAGGCGGGCGCCAAGTTCGCCGACTACTTCGACTTCGCCGAGCCCTTCACCGAGCTGCCCTCCCACCGGGTCCTCGCCCTGCTGCGCGGCGAGAAGGAGGAGGTCCTCGACCTCGTCCTGGAGCCGGAGCAGCCGACGGACGGCCCGTCGTCGTACGAGGGGATCGTGGCGCACCGCTTCGGGATCGCCGACCGCGGCCGCCCTGCCGACAAGTGGCTGCTGGACACCGTCCGCTGGGCCTGGCGCACCCGCATCCTGGTGCACCTGGGCATCGACCTGCGGCTCAGGCTGCGTACGGCGGCCGAGGACGAGGCCGTCAAGGTCTTCGCGGCGAATCTGCGCGACCTGCTGCTCGCCGCCCCGGCCGGCACGCGCGCGACGCTGGGCCTGGACCCCGGTTTCCGTACGGGCGTGAAGGTGGCCGTGGTGGACGCGACCGGCAAGGTGGTCGCCACGGACGTCATTCACCCGCACGTCCCGGCCAACAAGTGGGACGAGGCGATCGCCAAGCTGGCCCGGCTGGCCAAGGAGCACGCGGTCGAGCTGATCGCGATCGGCAACGGCACGGCGTCCCGCGAGACGGACAAGCTCGCCGGTGAACTCATCTCCAAACACCCCGAGTTGGGGCTGACGAAGGTGATGGTGTCCGAGGCGGGCGCGTCGGTGTACTCCGCCTCCGCGTTCGCCTCGCAGGAGCTGCCGGACATGGACGTGTCGCTGCGTGGCGCGGTCTCCATCGCCCGCCGTCTGCAGGACCCGCTCGCCGAACTGGTGAAGATCGACCCGAAGTCGATCGGCGTCGGCCAGTACCAGCACGACCTGTCCGAGGTGAAGCTGTCCCGCTCGCTGGACGCGGTCGTGGAGGACTGTGTGAACGGCGTGGGCGTGGACGTCAACACGGCGTCGGCTCCGCTGCTGGCCCGGGTCTCCGGCATCTCCTCCGGGCTCGCGGAGAACATCGTGGCGCACCGCGACACCAACGGCCCGTTCACGTCCCGCGCCCAGCTGAAGAACGTGGCGCGGCTCGGGCCCAAGGCGTACGAGCAGTGCGCGGGCTTCCTGCGGATCCGGGGCGGTGACGACCCGCTGGACGCCTCCAGCGTGCACCCGGAGGCGTACCCGGTGGTCCGGCGCATGGTGAAGACGACGGGCCAGGAGGTGGCGTCGCTGATCGGGAACACGGCGGTGCTGCGCTCGCTGAAGGCGTCCGACTTCGTGGACGAGACGTTCGGTCTGCCGACGGTGACCGACATCCTCAAGGAGCTGGAGAAGCCGGGGCGCGACCCGCGGCCCGCGTTCAAGACGGCCAGCTTCAAGGAGGGCGTGGAGAAGATCTCCGACCTGTCGTCCGGGATGATCCTGGAGGGCGTCGTCACGAACGTCGCCGCGTTCGGCGCCTTCGTCGACGTCGGCGTCCACCAGGACGGTCTGGTGCACGTCTCCGCGATGTCGAAGACGTTCGTCAAGGACCCGCGGGACGTGGTGAAGCCGGGTGACATCGTCAAGGTGAAGGTCCTGGACGTCGACATTCCGCGCAAGCGGATCTCGCTGACGCTGCGGCTGGACGACGAGGCGGCTCCGCAGGGGCAGCCCTCCGGCGGCGCCCGGCAGCGCGGCGGGCGTCCCCCGCAGCAGCGCCAGGGCCGCCAGGGCACAGGCTCCCGCCAGGCGCCCCCGCCGGCCAACAGCGCGATGGCGGACGCACTGCGCCGGGCCGGTCTGCTCGACCAGAAGCCGGGCCGCCGCTGAGGTGCCGGGCCCGGCCCTGCTCCGTCGCGGGGACCGGGCCCGGGTTCCCTCCGGCCGAGCCGTACGGGATCAGGTCGTCACAGGATGTCGGCCAGGCGGTCCACCTGGGCCGGGTCGAGGCCGTAGCAGTAGAGCATCACCTCGTCGGCGCCGAGGTCGGTGAGGGCGGTGATCGCCTCGCGGATCTCCGCCGGCGTGGTGAGCATCCCGGCGACCATCCGGTCGGCCATGCCGGTGAAGGTGTAGTACGTGTGCATGGCGGTCCGTGCGTCGTCGATGACGTCCTGCGGGCCGAGCGCCACATTGACCTGCGCGACGAGGCGGGGCTCGCCGTCGCGGCCGTACTGATGCCAGAACCCGCGGACGGTGTCGAACAGGCCGCCCGCCCAGGAGGGCGGCGCGGCGGCCAGGAAGCCGTCGCCCCACCGCGCGACGCGTTCGAGCGCGGTGGGCTTGAACCCGCCGAAGAGGACCTCGGGGCCGCCGGGGCGAGCGGGCGCCGGCCCGATCGGTCCGACGCCTTCGCCGTACGGCTCGCCGGACCACAGGCGCCGCATGACCTCCATCTGCTCGTCGAGGCGCCGGCCCCGGGTGCGCGGGTCGGTGCCCGTGGCCCGGTGGTCGTCGTCACGTCCGCCGATGCCCAGGCCGAGGACCAGCCGCCCACCGGTCATACGGTCCAGGGTGGCGGCCTGTTTGGCGAGCAGGGCGGTGTCGCGCAGCGGGGCGAGCAGCACCTCGGTCTGGACGCGGATGCGGGAGGTGGCGCCCGCGAGGACGGAGAGCGCGACCAGGGGTTCGGGGTTGTCGTAGACGAGCCGGTCGAGCAGGCCGAGGGTGCTGAAGGGCCCGGCGTCCGCGTGCCGCGCCCAGGTGAGCAGGGTGGTCGGGTCGCCGATGGGCAGACCGATACCGATGTTCATGCGGAAGACCTCCGACAGGAAGGGTCGACAAGGACAGCTGCCGCCCCTCCGGCACCTCGGTGAGGTGGGACGCTCCCGCTCTGCGGCGCACTTCGGGGGAACGTCTCTTCGGATCAACTCACTCTAGGACGAGGGCAGTTCGGAGAACAAGCCGATTACGCGAAGCGGTCACGGGTGTTCCGTCACCTTGCCGTCCGCCACCTGAAGGCGGCGTGTCACCCGCACCGCGTCCAGCATCCGGCGGTCGTGCGTGACGAGGAGCAGGGTGCCCTCGTAGGAGTCCAGGGCCGACTCCAGCTGTTCGATCGCCGGCAGGTCCAGATGGTTGGTCGGCTCGTCCAGGACCAGCAGGTTGACGCCCCGGCCCTGGAGGAGCGCCAGCGCGGCACGCGTGCGTTCGCCCGGGGAGAGGGTCGCCGCCGGGCGCAGGATGTGGTCCGTCTTCAGGCCGAACTTGGCGAGCAGGGTGCGGACCTCGACCGGCTCGGTGTCGGGGACCGCGGCGCGGAACGCGTCCAGCAGGGATTCCGGGCCGTGGAACAGCTTGCGGGCCTGGTCGACCTCGCCGACCAGGACGCCCGAGCCGAGGGAGGCGTGGCCCGCGTCCAGCGGGACACGGCCGAGGAGCGCGCCGAGCAGCGTGGACTTGCCCGCGCCGTTCGCGCCCGTCACCGCCACCCGGTCCGCCCAGTCGATCTGGAGGGACACCGGGCCGAAGGTGAAGTCGCCGCGCCGTACCTCCGCGTCCCGCAGCGTGGCGACGACCGCGCCCGAGCGGGGGGCCGACGCGATCTCCATGCGCAGCTCCCACTCCTTGCGGGGCTCCTCGACGACCTCCAGGCGCTCGATCATGCGCTGGGTCTGCCGGGCCTTCGCGGCCTGCTTCTCGCTGGCCTCGCTGCGGAACTTGCGGCCGATCTTGTCGTTGTCGCTCGCCTTGCGGCGTGCGTTCTTGACGCCCTTGTCCATCCAGGCGCGCTGCATCTGGGCGCGGTCCTGGAGGACGGACTTCTTGTCGGCGTACTCCTCGTACTCCTCGCGGGCGTGCCGGCGGGCCCACTCGCGTTCCTCGAGATAGGCCTCGTATCCACCGCCGTAGAGGTTGATCTGCCGCTGCGCGAGGTCGAGTTCCAGGACCTTCGTGACCGTGCGGGTGAGGAACTCCCGGTCGTGGCTGACGACCACCGTCCCGGCGCGGAGCCCGCTGACGAACCGCTCCAGCCGCTCCAGGCCGTCCAGGTCGAGGTCGTTGGTGGGCTCGTCGAGCAGGAAGACGTCGTAGCGGGACAGCAGCAGGGAGGCGAGGCCGGCGCGGGCCGCCTGCCCGCCGGACAGGGACGTCATCGGCTGGTCCAGGCCGACGCCCAGGCCCAGGGAGTCGGCGACCTCCTCGGCGCGTTCGTCGAGGTCCGCGCCGCCGAGGGCGAGCCAGCGCTCCAGGCTCGCCGCGTACGCGTCGTCCGCGCCGGGTGCCCCGTCGACGAGCCCCTGCGTGGCCTCGTCCATCGCGCGCTGGGCGTCGGCGACGCCCGTGCGGCGGGCCAGGAACTCCCGTACGGTCTCCCCCGGCCGGCGCTCCGGCTCCTGCGGCAGGTGCCCGACCGTGGCGGTGGGCGGGGACAGCCGCAGCTCGCCCTGCTCGGGGGTGTGCAGCCCGGCGAGCATGTGCAGCAGGGTGGACTTGCCTGCGCCGTTGGCACCGACGAGCCCGATCACATCACCGGGCGCGACGACGAGGTCGAGCCCGGTGAAGAGCGAGCGGTCGCCGTGCCCGGCGGCGAGGTTCTTGGCGACGAGGGTGGCAGTCATCAGACCGCCGATCCTAACGGCCGCCAGGTGCCGCGCGCGCCCGGATTCTCACCGCGTCACGGCCTCCACCAGGACACTTCCCGAGGTCCGCGCCACGAGGAACGCCTCGCCCTTCACCGCCTTGGGGTCAAGGGCGATCCGGTGACGGCCCGGCTCCAGGATGCCGTCGAAGACCTCGCTGGTGTGGGTGCGGTAGAGGCGGTCGAGGCGGTGGGCGGTGAGGCGGACACGGCAGGCGGAGGTGACCTCCACGTACGCCGCGCCGTCGGTGGCGGCCAGTCCCGTCAGGCGGCGGTGCTGCACCGGGGCGTGGTCCAGCGCCTGTTCGATCTGGGCGACGAGCAGCGGGACGATCGGGGCGAGTCCGTCGACGTGGGCCACGTCGAGCCCGGCGTCCTCGAAGGAGCGGCGTACGGCGGCCCGTTCCTCCGCCGTGACCGCCCGGCCGAAGGCGACGGCACTGTACTGGCGCAGTTCCTCGGTGGGGACGCCGGTCGCGTCGCGGGTGATGTCGGCGCCGATGCCGATGGTGCGCAGGGCGGCGGCGAGCTTGGCGAGCACGGCGACACGGGCGCCGATCAGCAGCACGCGGCGTCGGGACGCGGGGGCGCCGTCGTGCAGCAGCGCGCCCAACGCGGCACGGTACTGGGCGCCTTGGAAGCGGAAGGGGCCGATGCCGTGGTAGCCGTTGAGTTCGAGATCGGCGGTGTCGTCGGTCTGCCAGGCGAAGTCCCGCCAGATGTAGTCGTCGCCGTCGCGTGCGATGACCGCGGTGACCACTCCGCACGCCAGGTCCTCGCACTCGGGGCAGCCGTACAGGACGTACCGGTCGCCCGGCAGCGGCGCCCCGGTCTCCAGCAGCAGCCCGCGCACCTGCGCGGTGAAGATCGCGGGCGGTATGTCGGAGGCCAGCGGGGAGACGGCGTCGAGGTCGGAGAGCCGGTGCAGCAGCGGGCGTCCGTCGACGACGAAGTCCACGAAGTCCCGGTGCGCTTCGTAGTCACCACCGGTGCGGACGGCACCGGCCCGCATGGCCGGTGCCAGGCCGAAGGTCGCGTATTCGGCAGACATGCCGTGAGTATCCCCACGCGGGGAGTGATGTGAGCACGGCAGGACGGATTCGGTCGGCGTACCGGGCCGGCAGGGGGCGGCCGGGCCGTGGACCCGGCCGCCCCCCAAGTGGGTGTCGGATGCCGTGCGCCGCCGTCAGCTGCCGTCAGGGATGCGGTGGCTGTGCGGGCTCCGCAGGCCGTACGGCGTGGTGGGCGCCGCAGTTGCCGACGTCGCCCCGGAGGTGGCGCCCGCGAACGCCGCGGCCCCTCCGACGAGCGGCACCCGGGCCGCCGTGCGGGACAGGTCCACGGTCAGGGTGGGCGTGGTGGACGGAGGGTCGATGAGGTCCTTGTCGGTGCCGGCGACGATCAGGGCCAGCCGGTGGCCCTTCGGGACGACGTGGTCGGTCGCGGCCAGGTCGAGCGTGATCGTGTAGGGCCTGCCCGGGGTCAGCGGGACGCCCTTCGCGTCCGAGGCGTAGTGGCCGAGGTCGGCCCAGCCGCGGCTGAACACCGTGGAGGTGACGTCCGTCTTCTTGGCCTGGGTGACCTTGAAGCAGGCGCTGTCGCCGGCCGTGCTCGCGCCCCAGCAGGTGCGTTCGGTGAGTGTGGTGATGCCCTCCGCGGAGTCGGCGTAGTCGCGGATCGTGGCGGGACCGAGGTCGACGAGCACGGCGGACAGGTGGGCCGAGGAGGTGGTGGGCGTGACGGTGACGGTCACCGTGGAGGAGCCGGAGATCCGCAGGTCCTTCGACAGCGTCGGGGTGACGAACCCGGCCTTGTCCGGGGTGGACCGGTCGATGTGCGCTGCCCAGTCGGTCTCGCTGAGCCGCGGGTCGTCGGTGAACGTCTCGGTGCCGGTGCCGGAGCGCAGTGCGAGGGTGCCGACGCCGGCCCGGTCGCCGTGGCCGGGACGCAGCGTGGCCGTGGCCGTGTCGCGGGGCGGCCAGGCGGTGGAGGTGACCCACTGGTCGGGGTGGCGTTCGATGTCGGCCACGGGCTCGCGGTCGATGCCGTTGTCGTAGCCGAGGAGTTCGTGGTCGAACCAGCGGTGCAGGGTGTCCACCCACTGGGCGCGCCGGTAGTCGAAGGGGTCGACGTGTCCGGTCTGCGAGAGCCAGATCTTGCGCTTGACGCCGTGCTGGGCGAGGGCGTTCCACCACTGGCCGAGGTGCTTGGTGCGCACGTTGAGGTCCTGCATGCCGTGCACGAGGAAGACGCTCGCGCGGACCTTGCCCGCGTCCTTCACGTAGTCGCGTTCGGTCCACAGCGGTGTCCAGTCACCGGTGCGCGGCGCGCCGTCGACGAGTTCGTGCTGCACGGCGGCGCACTTGGCGCGGGCGTCGGGGTTCTCGACGTAGTCGGACAGCCAGTTGGGGCCGGAGTCGTACAGGGGTGCGCCCTTGGCGAAGTAGTAGTCGTACCAGGAGGAGATGGCGCTGATGGGCACGATGGTCTTCAGGCCCTTGACGCCGGTGGCGGCGACTCCGTTGGCGATGGTGCCGTCCCAGCTCTTGCCGATCATGCCGGTGGCGCCGTTGGTCCAGGACGCCTTGGCGGGCGTGGTGCCGGTACGGGTGGTGTAGGCCCTGGCGCGGCCGTTCAGCCAGTCGATCACGGCCTTGGCGGACTGGATGTCGGAGCGGCCGCCCACGTCCACGCAGCCGTCGGAGCGATCGGTTCCGGCCAGGTCGACGCCGACGAAGGCGTAGCCGCGCGGTACGAAGTAGTTGTCGTAGAAGAGCGGCATCTGGACGACGTGGCCGCTCGCATCGTAGGTCTTCTTCTGACTCTCGTTGCCGCGCCCGCAGCAGGAGTAGTAGGGGCTGGCGTCCATGATGACGGGCACCTTGCGGCCCTTGGCCGCGGGTTCACGGGGCCGGACGATGTCGGCGGCGACACGGTCGGGCTTTCCGTCGCCGTCGCCGTCCAGGCCGGTGTCCACCCAGACCGACTCACGGATGGCGTTGTCGTACGAGTAGACGGGCCGGCTCTCCCGGGGCGCGCTGTGGGCGGCCGACGGGGTGAGGAAGACCGCCAGGAGCGCGGCGGTGGCCGTCGCCGCGAGCGGTCTGAAGGCTCTGAGGGGGGTGCTGATCCGCATGCGCGGGACGGTACCTGGGTCAACTCGCCTGCAGAAGGGGGCATCTGAGGGACTGTCCGGTTCCGGCGGGGCCGGTGAGGCCGGATGGACGGGATGGCTCGTGTCGGCCGGATGGCGATCGTGTGACAGAGGGTGCCATGGACATGCCGGGGAACGGTGGGTCTGAATAGGCTCCGGACACAACAGACCTCGTGCCCCTACGACTTGGAGTTCTCGTGCACCGCAGACTCATCGCCCCGGGCGCACTCGCGGCGGCTTCCCTCTTGCTGGCGATCCCGGCATCGGCGGCCGCCTACCAGCCCGGTGCCCCGGGTATCGGCGATCCCTACTACCCGTACTACGGCAATGGCGGATACGACGTCTCCCACTACGACCTGCGACTGACGTACCAGCCGAAGACGGACGAGCTGCAGGGCACGGCGACGATCCTGGCGCGGACCACACAGGACCTGTCGCGGTTCGACCTGGACTTCCTGCTGGATGTGAGCGAGGTGCGGGTGAACGGGGCGAAGGCGTCCTTCACCGCCTCGGGCCAGCACGAGCTGGTGGTCACACCCGCGAGCCCGCTGCCGAAGGGCACGCCGGTCACCGTCGTGGTCCGCTACAGCGGCGTGCCGTCCACCAAGAGCGCCTACGGCTTCACCACCTGGCACCGGACCCCGGACGGCGCGGTCGCCGCGGACGAGCCCGAGTCGGCGTGGTGGTGGTTCCCGAGCAACGACCACCCGAGCGACAAGGCGACGTACGACGTGTCGGTGGCGGTGCCGGACGGCACGCAGGCGATATCCAACGGCACGCTGCAGTCGACGAGTTCCAAGCTGGGATGGACCCGCTACAACTGGCGGGAGAACAAGCCTCAGGCGACCTATCTCGCCACCCTCGCGATCGGCAGGTTCGACATCACGACGAGCACCTCGGACGGCGGTGTCCCGGTCGTCAACGCCTACAGCAAGGACCTCGGCGACAACGACGGGGCCGCGCGGGCGAGCGTGGAGCGCACCGGGGAGATCGTCGACTGGCTCAGCGGCTACTTCGGGCCGTATCCGTTCAGCTCGGCGGGCGGCTATGTGCCGAACACGACCACCGGGTACGCGCTGGAGACGCAGACCCGGGTGTACTACAGCCCCAAGCAGTTCGCGAATGGCTCCAACACGTCCGTCGTGGTGCACGAGCTGGCGCACCAGTGGTACGGCGACGACGTGTCGCTGAAGGGCTGGAAGGACATCTGGATCAACGAGGGCTTCGCGCGGTACGCGCAGTGGCTCTGGTCGGAGCACGAGGGCGAGGGCACGACGCAGGAGCTGGCGGACTACGTGTACGCCTCGCACCCGGCCGACGACGCCTTCTGGACGGTGAAGCCGGGTGACCCGGGGCCGGACGACCAGTTCGACATCGCGGTCTACGACCGGGGTGCGCTGGCCGTCCAGGCGCTGCGGAACGAGATCGGCGACGACGCGTTCTTCGCCGTCCTGAAGGGCTGGCCGAAGGAGCACGCGTACGGCAACGCCTCGGTCGCCGACTTCCAGGCGTACGCGGAGAAGGTGTCCGGGAAGCCGCTGGGGGCTCTTTTCGACACCTGGCTGTTCCAGCCCTCGAAGCCTGCTGCACCGGCGGCGCGCACCGCGTCCGTCGCACCGGCTCCGGCTGCCGTGACGCAACCGAAGTCCTGGAAGAAGATCGAGGCGACGAACGCCGTGCACTCCGGCTGATCGGCGGCCCCCACCGGGGCCCGACCGGCTCGCCGGGTAAGAGGCCGGCTCCGCGACGTGGACGTACGCGGAGCTCGGCCTCGGGCACGGCGCGCGACGCAGGCGCCGCTCCGGCCGCCGACCGGTTACTTCGTGAGGTCGGTCAGTTCCTGGTTCGCGGCCTGATCGATGCGGCGGCGCAGCGCGAACCAGCCGCCGACGAGCAGGGCCGCGATCACGGGGATGAGCAGCAGGGTCTTCCGGCCCACCTCGGGGTCGTTCCACATCAGGCCCAGGCAGACCAGCAGGAAGGCGATCGTCGCGATCTCCGTGACCGGGCTGCCGGGCAGCCGGAAGGACGGCCGGGTGAGGTGGCCCGCCCGGGCGCGGCGGACGAAGACCAGGTGGCAGACCATGATGATCACCCAGGTGCTGACGATCCCGAGGGAGGCCACGTTCAGCACGATCTCGAAGGCCTGGCTCGGCACGAAGTAGTTCAGGCCGACGCCGATCACGCAGACCGCGCAGGTCAGCAGGATGCCGCCGTAGGGCACCTGGCTGCGGTTCATCCGCGCCGTGAACTTGGGCGCCGAGCCCGCCATCGCCATGGAGCGCAGGATGCGGCCGGTGGAGTACAGGCCGGAGTTCAGCGAGGACATCGCCGCGGTGAGCACGACCAGGTTCATCACGTCGCCCGCGCCCTGGACACCGATCTTCGACAGCACGGTGACGAAGGGGCTCTCGTCCCCGGAGTAGACCGAGCCCGGCAGCAGCAGTGCGAGCAGGACCACCGAGCCGACGTAGAACAGACCCACACGCCACATGATCGAGTTCACGGCGCGCGGCACGACCTTCTCGGGTTCCGCGGTCTCGCCCGCGGCGACGCCCACCAGCTCCAGGGCCGCGTAGGCGAAGATCACGCCCTGCATCACCAGGACGACGGGCATGAGCCCGTGCGGGAAGATCCCGCCGTGGTCGCTGATCACGCCGAGACCGGGCGTGCGGCCGTCCACCTCGTGCCGCGTGGCCAGCAGGAAGATGCCGACGAACATGAAGGCCACCAGGGTGGCGACCTTGATGATCGCGAACCAGAACTCCATCTCGCCGAAGATCTTCACCGAGATCAGGTTCACCGCCAGCACGACCGCGAGGGCGATCAGGGCGAGCACCCACTGCGGGATGGAGGTGAAGAAACTCCAGTAGTGGGTGTAGAGCGCGATGGCGGTGATGTCGGCGATACCGGTCGTCGACCAGTTCAGGAAGTACATCCAGCCGGCGACGTAGGCGCCCTTCTCGCCGAGGAACTCGCGCGCGTACGAGACGAACGACCCGGACGACGGCCGGTACAGGACCAGCTCGCCGAGGGCGCGCACGACGAAGAAGGCGAAGACGCCGCAGACCAGGTACGCCAGCGCGAGGGCGGGACCCGCGTTGTGCAGCCGTCCTCCGGCACCGAGGAAGAGTCCGGTGCCGATCGCCCCGCCGATCGCGATCATGTTGATGTGGCGGGGTTTGAGGTCCTTGCTGTAACCGGCGTCGCCCGCGTCCGCGGGCGCCCGGGTCGCATCGGTGTGGGATGCGACCGCGGCCGTGTTCACGGCGTCCTTGCTCACGAGTGGATCTACTCTCTGGTACGCCCGGCGCTGGGGTGGTGCGCGGGTTTCCGGATGGGGCTCGGTCCGGCCACCCCTGACGCGGCACAGACCAAGGCCTCACCTTCTCGCAGAGGCCGATTTCCATGCGATGGCGCACGTCACAGAGCGGGACTTCTCACAGGTTCACCACATGGGCGTCCCAAAGTGGTCATACAAGCACGGCGGGGGACCCGTGCAGGGCTCCTGGCCCCGGGTCCCCCGGCCGTCTCAGCGGGTGTCGTCCACCGTCTCAGTGGGCGTCGGTGAACCGCTCCCCCCTCTCCGCCTTCTGCACCAGCAGCGCGGGCGGCGTGAACCGCTCGCCGTACCGCTCGGCCAGCTCCCGGGCGCGGGCCACGAAGCCGGGCAGGCCCCCCTCGTAGCCGTTGATGTACTGCAGGACGCCGCCGGTCCAGCCGGGGAAGCCGATGCCGAAGATCGACCCGATGTTGGCGTCGGCCACGGAGGTCAGCACGCCCTCCTCAAGAAGCCGGACGGTGTCCAGCGCCTCCGAGAACAGCATGCGCTCCTGCATGTCCCGGAACGGGATCTGGTGCCCGGGCCTGGTGAAGTGCTCCCGCAGCCCCGGCCACAGCCGGCCGCGCCTGCCGTCCTCGCCGTACTCGTAGAACCCGGCGCCGCCGCTGCGCCCGGTGCGGCCGAACTCGTCGACCATGCGGTCGATGACGGCCTCCGCCGGGTGCGGTGTCCAGGTGCCGCCCGCCTCCTCCACGGCCCGCCTGGTCTCGTTGCGGATCTTCCGGGGCAGGGTGAGCGTCAGCTCGTCCATCAGGGACAGCACCTTCGCCGGGTAGCCCGCCTGGGCCGCCGCCTGCTCGACGGACGCGGGCTCGATGCCCTCGCCGACCATCGCCACGCCCTCGTTGATGAAGTGGCCGATGACCCGGGAGGTGAAGAAGCCGCGCGAGTCGTTGACGACGATCGGCGTCTTGTTGATCTGCCGCACCAGGTCGAAGGCGCGCGCCAGCGCCTCCTCACCGGTCCGCTTGCCCTTGATGATCTCGACGAGCGGCATCTTGTCGACCGGCGAGAAGAAGTGCAGCCCGATGAAGTCGGACTGCCGCTCCACCCCCTCGGCGAGCGCGGTGATCGGCAGGGTGGAGGTGTTCGAGCACAGCAGCGCGTCGGGCTCGACGACGTTCTCGATCTCCTGGAACACCTTGTGCTTGAGCGCCGTGTCCTCGAACACGGCCTCGATGACGGCGTCACAGCCCGCGAGGTCGGCGGCCTCGGCGGTGGGGGTGATGCGGGCGAGCAGCGCGTCGGCCTTCTCCTGGGTCGTACGCCCCTTGGAGACCGCCTCGGCGCACAGCTTCTCGGAGTAGCCCCTGCCCTTGACGGCCGCCTCCAGGGAGACGTCCTTGAGGACGACCTCGATGCCCGCGCGGGCACACGCGTAGGCGATGCCCGCGCCCATCATCCCGGCGCCGAGGACGCCCACCTTGCGGACCTGGCGCGGCTCGATGCCCTTCGGGCGGTTGGCGCCGGAGTTGACGGCCTGGAGGTCGAAGAAGAACGCCTGGATCATGTTCTTCGCGGTCTGTCCGGTGACCAGCTCGGTGAAGTAGCGCGCCTCGATGGTCAGGGCGGTCTCGAAGTCGACCTGGGAGCCCTCGACGGCCGCCGCGAGGATGTTGCGCGGGGCCGGGTAGGGGGCGCCGTTCAGCTGCTTCTTCAGGTTGGCCGGGAAGGCGGGCAGGTTGGCGGCGAACTTCGGGTTGGACGGCGTACCGCCCGGGATCTTGTAGCCGGGCCGGTCCCAGGGCTGGTGGGACTCGGGGTTGGCGTCGATGAAGGCGCGGGCCTTGGCCATCATCTCCTCGGGGGTGGCGGCGACCTCGTGCACGAGACCGTTCTCCAGCGCGCGCCGGGGCGAGTACTGGGTGCCCTGGAGCAGCACCTTCAGCAGGGCGTCGGCGATGCCCATCAGGCGCACGGTGCGGGTGACGCCGCCGCCCGCCGGCAGCAGACCCAGGGTGACCTCGGGAAGGCCGATCTTGGAGCCGGGGGCGTCGAGGGCGATGCGGTGGTGGGAGGCGAGGGCGATCTCGTAACCGCCGCCGAGGGCGGCGCCGTTGAGGGCGGCGACGACCGGCTTGCCGAGGGTCTCGATACGGCGCAGGGAGTTCTTGATCGCCACACCGGTCTCGAACGCCTGCCGGGCGTCCTCGGGGCCGGCCTTGATCATGTCCTTGAGGTCGCCGCCCGCGAAGAAGGTCTTCTTCGCGGAGGTGTAGATGATGCCGCGGATGGAGTCCTTCTCGGCCTCGGCGCGTTCGGCGATCGCCGCGATCGACTCCTTGAACGCCTGGTTCATGGTGTTCGCGGACTGGTTCGGGTCGTCGAGGACGAGGGTGACGACGCCGGCGTCGTCCTGCTCCCAGCGGATGGTGGTGGACTCTGTGTTCATCGGGGTGCTCCGTAAGGTCCGTTCGATCCGTTCGATCCGTTGGGGAAGGTCAGACGCGCTCGACGATCGTGGCGATGCCCATGCCGCCGCCCACGCACAGCGTGGCAAGGCCGTACCGCTTGTCCTGCCGCTCCAGTTCGTCCACCAGCGTGCCGAGGATCATCGCGCCGGTCGCGCCGAGCGGATGGCCGAGCGCGATGGCGCCGCCGTTGACGTTGACCTTGTCCAGGGACAGCCCCATGTCCTTGGCGAAGCGCAGCACGACCGCGGCGAACGCCTCGTTGATCTCGACGAGGTCGATGTCGTCGATCGTCAGCCCGGCCTTGGCGAGGGCCTTGCGGGTGGCGGGCGCAGGCCCGGTCAGCATGATCGTCGGCTCGGAGCCGGAGACCGCCGCGGACACGATCCTGGCCCGGGGCCGCATCCCGTACCGCTCGCCAGCCTCCTTGGAGCCGATGGCGACGAGGGCCGCGCCGTCGACGATGCCTGAGGAGTTGCCCGCGTGGTGGACGTGGTCGATCTGCTCGATCCAGTGGTACTTCTGCAGCGCCACCGCGTCGAAGCCGCCCAGTTCGCCGATGTCCGCGAACGACGGCTTCAGCTTGGCGAGAGAGTCGGCGGTGGTGCCGGGCCGCATGTGCTCGTCGTGGTCGAGGACGACGAGACCGCTGCGGTCCCTCACCGGGACCACGGAGCGGTCGAAGCGGCCGTCCTTCCAGGCCGCCGCCGCACGCTCCTGGGACAGCGCCGCGTACTCGTCGACGTCCCTGCGGGAGAAGCCCTCGATGGTGGCGATGAGGTCGGCGCCGATGCCCTGCGGCACGAAGTTGACGGTCATGTTGGTCATCGGGTCGGCGAACCAGGCGCCGCCGTCCGAGGCCATCGGAACCCGGGACATCGACTCGACGCCGCCCGCGAGCACCAGGTCCTCCCAGCCCGAGCGGACCTTCGCGGCGGCCAGGTTGACCGCTTCGAGACCGGACGCACAGAAGCGGTTCTCCTGGACGCCGGCCACCGTGTCGGGCAGTCCGGCGGCGATCGCGGCGATCCGGGCGATGTCGGAGCCCTGGTCGCCGACCGGGCTCACCACACCCAGCACGATGTCGTCGATCGCGGCGGGGTCGAGATCGGGAAAACGCCGCCGTGTCTCATGGATGAGCCCGACCACCAGGTCGATGGGCTTGGTGCCGTGCAGGGCGCCGTTGGCCTTGCCGCGTCCGCGCGGGGTGCGGATCGCGTCGTAGACGTACGCTTCGGTGCTCAACTGTCAGCCTTTCGAGGAGGGTCGGCCGGGCAGGCGCGGCTCGGGAGGGTCGAAAGCTTCGTCGGTCGCCGCCCCGAGGAGCCGCGGCACGCCCCAGTCGCGGGCGACGTCCTCGGTGTCGGCGCCGGGCTGCGCGGGCCCGCCGTGCACCGCCGTATGGGTGACCGAGAAGCGGGGCGCGGGCGCCGGCTGGGTGATGCCGCCGTGGTCGGTGAAGGTGCCGCGGGCGGCGAGGTGGGGGTGTGCCGGCGCCTCCCGGAGCGACAGGACGGGCGCCACGCACGCGTCGGAGCCTTCGAAGACGGCGGTCCACTCGTCGCGCGTGCGGGTCTTGAAACGGGCCGCGACCAGCTCCCGGAGTTCACCCCAACGGGCGACGTCCTTGCGGGCCGGAGCCCGGTCCGCGATCCCCAGCAACTCCACGAACTCCTCGTAGAACTGCTGTTCAAGGGCACCCACCGCCATGTACCGGCCGTCGGCCGTCTCGTAGGTGCCGTAGAACGGGCAGCCTCCGTCGAGCAGGTTGGCGCCGCGCCGGTCCTGCCAGCCCCCGGCGGCGAGCATGCCGTGGATCATCGAGGCCAGGTGGGCGGCACCGTCGACGATGGCCGCGTCCACCACCTGGCCGGTTCCGGTCGCGCGGGCGTGGTGGAGGGCGGCGAGAACACCGACCACGAGGTAGAGCGCACCTCCCGCGTAGTCGCCGACGAGGTTCGCGGGGATCGCGGGCGGCGCGTCCGGGGCGCCGATCATGCCGAGCGTGCCGGTGAGCGCGATGTAGGCGATGTCGTGTCCGGCGCGGGGGGCGAGCGGGCCCTCCTGGCCCCAGCCGGTCATCCGGCCGTAGACGAGCCGGGGGTTGCGGGCGTGGCAGGTCTCGGGGCCGACGCCGAGGCGTTCCGCGACGCCCGGGCGGTAGCCCTCGATGAGGATGTCGGCGCGCTCGGCCAGGTCCAGGACGCGGGCCGGGCCCTCCTCGGTCTTCAGGTCGACGATCACCGAGCGTTTGTTGCGGTTGGTGACGTCGTACTCCGGGTCGATGGCCAGTCCGGAGCCGTTCGGCCGGTCCACGCGGACGACGTCGGCGCCGAGGTCGGCGAGGAGCATGCCGGCGAACGGGCCGGGCCCGATACCGGCCAACTCGACGACGCGCACGCCGGCGAGGGGCCCCTGCCCCGGCGTCCTTGCCACTGCCATCCGGCCCCCAGCTCCGTGAGACGCCCGATGCGAGATCGGCGTTGTCGAGAACATGTTCCAGTACGGGCACTATCCGATCGAGCAAGCGCTTAGTCAAGCGCGGGCCTCGACCGCATACTCTCCGTATGGACATTCTCGCCTCACGGTAATCGCGGCCACCGACAACGGCGCGAGGGGCAATCGTCGGCCGGCGTCAGGACCTCCACTCCAGGACCGTGACGACCATCCCGACGATCCAGGCGAGCCCCGCGAGAGCGGCGAGCAGCAGAGCTGCCGTCACGGCACGCTCGACGGGCTGGGCGGGGTGGCTCACGGTCTTGGGCGCACGGTGTGTCGTCATGTGTCCCACCCTGCCGATCACGGCGGTGCGGCCACATCCGTACACGTACTCAGCCGCCGTACTCAGGCCGCGGACCCGACGGCCTCCTTCAGGGCGCGCCTGCACAGCCTGTCGGCGCGCCGGGTGGACTCGGGGATGCGGTACACCGGGGCGAGCGCGAGGGTGTGCGCGCAGGCGGTGTCGAGGCCGACCCGGTGCCCCACGGAGACGAACACCGGTTTGACGCCCGCCTGGGTGCGCAGGGCGCTGCCGACCTCCTCGCTGCCCGCGAGGAGCGGGCTGCTGCTGCCGCGTTCGGTCCCCGGCTCCGCGTAGGTGAACGTGAACGGGTTCTTGGCGACGCCGATCGTGGGCAGTCCGGTGAGGACGCCGAGGTGGCTCGCCAGACCGAACCGGCGCGGGTGGGCGAGGCCGTAGCCGTCGCAGACGACCAGCCCGGGATCGCGGTCCAGGGCCTCCAACGCGGCCAGGACGGTGGGGATCTCCCGGAAGGCGAGCAGACCGGGAACGTACGGGAAGGAGACCTCACCGACGGCCGTGGCCTCGGCGAGAGGGGTGAGCGTGGCCGCGTCCAGGACGACGGCCGCCGCCGCGACCACGCCACGCTCGTCGTCGTAGGCGACGTCGACCCCCGTCACGGGGCCGGTCCCGGGCGGCGGCCCCGATTCGTCGAGGATCACCCGGCCGCACAGCTCGTCCTGCACGGCACGGGCCTCTTCTTCGGTCGCGGGCCAGCCCGCGGGGGTGCGTACGGTGGTCATGGTGGTGACGAGCGTACGACCCCGCGGCCCGCCGTCACTTGCCCAGCGCGCGCTGCAGCTCGCTCTTGTTCATGTCCGAGCGGCCGCGGATGTTGCGCCGCTTGGCCTCCTCGTACAGCTGGTCGTACGTCTGCCCCTGGGAGCCCTTGCCCGAGCGCTGTCCGCCGCGCTTGGCGGACGACTTGTCCTGGGTGGACGTGCGGCTCGCGGTCTTGGACTCACCGGAACGGGCGCGCTCCTTGTTCACGGTCCGCGCCGCGATCTCCTTGGCGCGCCCCTCGCTCTCCCCGCGGTCGCGCGCGCTCTCCTTGATGTGCTCGTACTGACGTTCCCGCTTGGGGCTCGAGCCGCGTGGCATGACCGTCACTTCCTCTCAGAATGCGTGTTCCCCGAGTACCCCTTTCGCCGCGGTTCACCGCCACCGCCCGACCGGGAACCGAACTCGCGTGCGCGGTGTCCTCTCCGGTGTCCGAGACCGCGGGACACCGGAGTGATCGCCCTCACCGTGCGCCGTCCGATGGCATGGACTCGGTGACAGAGGTCACTCGCATTTCATGTGCACGGATTGGCCGATTCCATCGTCTCTTCAAGTGCCTGGCCTCATCCGCCCGAAGTCCGTCCAGCCGTCACAAGGGAGCAAGGCGTTGTCAACCGTCATCGAGCAGCCCGTGGAGGCCCGTCTCGTCGCTGCCGCGCCACGCATGCAGAGCATTCCGGCCGTGCTCCACTACGACCGGAGCGACCCGTTCGCCGTCCGCATGACCTTCCCCGCCCCCGCCACCCTGGAGGGTGTGGACGTGTGCTGGACCTTCGCCCGCGAACTCCTCTCCGCCGGCCTGGAGGGCCCGGAGGGGCACGGGGACGTCCGGGTGCGGCCGTACGGCTACGCGCGCACCGTCCTGGAGTTCCACGCCCCGGAGGGCACCGCCGTGGTGCACGTCCACTCGGACGAGATCGAGCGCTTCCTGCAGCGGACCACCGAGCTGGTGCCGGTGGGTCTGGAGCATCTTCAGGTCGACCTGGACCACGACCTGGCGGAACTGATGCGGGACGCGTGCTGAACTCCTCGGTGCGCCCGCTCGCCGTCCTTCGCTTCGACGTCGCGTGCGGGTCGTCCGTGGCCGGTCGCGCCCAGTCGGCGGTGCCGGACACGGTCACAACCCCGCATCCCTTCAGGCCTTCTGGCGGTCCCCGCCCAGCAGCCCGTTGAGCTCCCCGTAGTCGAGGCCGTCGGCCAGTGCGTCGTACGTTCCCGCGTCGAGCAGCTCCCGTGCGGCGCGGCGGACCAGGGCGTGGGCGGCCTGCGCGATGCCCGAGCCGACGCTGACCCGGGCGACGCCGAGGGCGGCCAGTTCGGTCACCGCGGGCGCGCCCGGGCCGGCCATCACGTTCAGCGGGCCCTCGATGCCCTCGGCGAGCGCCTTCACGGTCACCGGGTCGACGGCCCCGGGGACGAAGACGCCGTCCGCCCCGGCGGCGAGGAACGCTGCGGCCCGCTCCAGGGTCTCCTCCAGACCTCCTGCACCGCGCAGATACGTGTCCACGCGCGCGTTGACGAACACAGGCACCCCGGCCGCCTCGGCGGCCTCGCGCGCGGCGGCGATGCGCGCCGCCTGCTCGGCGACCGGGCGCAGCGGGGCGCCGCCGCCGTACAGGCCGTCCTCGATGTTGACACCGACGGCGCCCGCCGCCAGCACCGCCCTGATCGTGTCGCCGACGCCCGCGGCGTCATCGGCGTACCCGGTCTCGATGTCCGCGCTCACCGGCACGGTCACCGCCTCCGCGATCCCGGTCAGGGCCGCGAGGGCGTCGCCGCCGGAGAGCCGGTCGCCGTCGGCGGCGCCCAGCTCCCAGGCGAGCCCGGCGCTCGTCGTGGCGACGGCCGCGGCCCCCGCGTCCTCGACGAGCCTCGCGCTGGCGACGTCCCAGACGTTGGGCAGCACGAGCGGACGACCGGGCACGTGCAGGGAACGGAAGGCGAGGGCCTGCTCGCGCGGCGAGATCTTGTTCGTCATACGGACGAGTCAACCAGCGGGCGGGGGCCGGTGGCTGGCGGAAATCCGACATGCGGGTAGGGCGGACGACCAGGGCGAGGGACAGGGGGCGGACTCCGCGCATTTAAATGCGTTGACGCCCTCCCGGGCCCCTCGTACGGTGTTGAACGCTTCTGTTGCCGCCGGGAGGAGAAGGACGTTGCTCGTCTGAGGTCTTGAGACACCGCGTCACACAGCACTGCCCGTGTCTGTGTGCGTCGCGTGCGACCTCGGCGTTCGAGCCGTCCTTCAGGTGCGGAGCTTCCTCTTCCCTCCGTCGCGGACCGTCGCCTCATGCGGTGTCTCACACGCGTTGCCCGACACCCGCCCCTGAGCAACCGCGAGGCCTGTATGTCATCTTCCATCACCTGCACCTCCCTTTCCTTCTCCTGGCCCGACGGCACCTCCGTCTTCGAGGACCTCCAGGTCGCCTTCGCCTCCGGCAGGACCGGACTCGTCGGAACGAACGGGTCCGGGAAGTCCACCCTGTTGAAGCTGATCGCCGGTGAACTCACCCCGGCTTCGGGCACCGTGCGCGTCGCGGGAGAGGTCGGCCATCTGCCGCAGAACGTGACGCTCGACACCGCCCTGCGGGTCGACGAGGCCCTCGGCATCGCCGCCCAGCGCGCCGCGCTGCACGCCATCGAGGCGGGCGACGTGGCGGAGGAGCACTTCACGACCGTCGGCGACGACTGGGACGTGGAGGAGCGCGCCGAGGCGACGCTCGGTGAACTCGGCCTCGGTCACATCGGGCTGGACCGCACCATCGGCGAGGTCTCCGGTGGCGAGTCCGTCCTGCTGCGGCTGGCCGCACTGCTGCTGCGCCGCCCGGACGTGCTGCTGCTCGACGAACCCACCAACAACCTCGACCTGTACGCGCGCAGACGGCTGTACGCCGCGGTCGAGTCCTGGCCCGGGCTCATGGTCGTGGTCAGCCACGACCGGGAACTCCTCGACCGGGTCGACCAGATCGCCGATCTGCGCGCCGGGGAGGTCACCTGGTTCGGCGGCACCTTCTCCGCGTACGAGGAGGCACTGGCCGTCGAACAGGAGGCGGCCGAGCGCATGGTGCGCGTCGCCGAGGCCGATCTGCGCAAGCAGAAGCGCGAACTGGTCGACGCCCAGGTGAAGTTGGCGCGCCGCAAGCGGTACGGGCAGAAGATGTGGGACAGCAAGCGCGAACCGAAGATCGTCATGGGGGCACGCAAACGGGCCGCACAGGAATCGGCGGGCAAGCACCGTCTCCTGCACGAGGAGCGGCTCGCCGAGGCCAGGGAAAGACTGGACGAGGCGGTCGAGGCGGTCCGGGACGACGACGAGATCCGCGTCGACCTGCCGTACACGGCGGTACCGCCGGGGCGGTCCGTCCTGACGCTCCTGGACCTGGAGCTGACGTACGGCGCCCGTGTGCAGGGCGGCCTGGAACTGCGCGGTCCCGAGCGGATCGCACTGATCGGGCGCAACGGCGCGGGCAAGACCACGCTGCTGCGCACCATCGCGGGCGAGTTGGACCCGGTGGCGGGCGAGGCGACGGCGCATGTGCCGCTGCGCTTCCTGCCGCAGCGGCTCGACGTTCTCGACGACGGGCTGACGGTGGTGCAGAACGTGGCCCGGTTCGCACCCGCCGCCACCATCAACCGGATCCGGGCACGCCTGGCCCGCTTCCTGTTCCGCGGCACCCGGGCCGACCAGCCGGCCGGAACCCTGTCGGGTGGCGAGCGCTTCCGCGCCGCCCTGGCCGCACTGATGCTCGCCGAGCCCGCGCCGCAGCTGCTGATGCTGGACGAGCCGACCAACAACCTCGACATGGCGAGCGTGCGGCAGCTCACCACGGCCCTGGAGTCGTACGAGGGCGCGCTGATCGTGGCGAGCCACGACCTGCCGTTCCTGGAGTCGATCGGCATCACACGCTGGCTGCTGCTCGACGGAGAGCTGAAGGAGACCACGCCGGAGGCCGTCGGGGAGCCCGACCGGCCCTGACCGGAACGGCACCTGGCCCGGACGGGGGCGGAACCCGGGGCTTTGTCCCCGGGTCCCGGCCCTGCATGATGGCGGGCGACATCATCAGCCGAGACGGAGTTCCGCACGTGCCCAGCAAGAAGGCCCTCATCCGCCGACCCAGCCCGCGCCTGGCCGAGGGGCTGGTGACCCACATCGAGCGGGAGAAGGTCGACGTCGATCGCGCGCTCGAGCAGTGGGAGGCGTACGCGCGGACGCTGCGCGAGCACGGCTGGGAGACGATCGAGGTGGAACCGGCCGACGACTGCCCGGACTCGGTGTTCGTCGAGGACGCGGTGGTGATGTACAAGAATGTCGCACTGATCACACGACCGGGCGCCGAGTCACGGCGCGAGGAGACGGCGGGCGTCGAGGAGGCCGTGGCCCGGCTGGGCTGTTCGGTGAACTGGATCTGGGAGCCGGGCACCCTCGACGGGGGCGACGTCCTGAAGATCGACGACACGATCTACGTCGGCCGCGGCGGACGCACCAACGCGACCGCCGTCCGGCAGATGCGCGCGGTGTTCGAACCACTGGGCGCCCGGGTGGTCCCGGTGCCCGTCACCAAGGTGCTGCACCTGAAGTCGGCGGTCACCGCGCTGCCCGACGGCACGGTCATCGGCCATGTGCCGCTGGTGGACAAGCCGTCGCTGTTCCCGCGCTTCCTTCCGGTGCCGGAGGAGCCCGGGGCGCACGTCGTGCTGCTTGGCGGCGACAGGCTGCTCATGTCGGCCGCAGCGCCGAAGACGGCGGACCTGCTCGCCGACCTCGGTCATGAACCGGTCCTGGTGGACATCAGCGAGTTCGAGAAGCTCGAGGGATGTGTGACGTGCCTGTCGGTGCGGTTGCGGGAGTTGTACGACTGACCGGCTGAAGCGGCCACCCGTTCGTACCCGTTCATCCCCGTTCGTCCCTGTCGACGTCGCGTCGGCGGGGACTTCCGTCTGCCGGACGGAGTTCTCCCTTTGCGGTCTTCCGGGCGTACGGGCAGGGCTTTTACAGCGCCCTTAACCTACGGATTCGTAACCTACGGATTCGTAGCCTACGATCCCGTAAGTTCCGGCACCGCTCGCCGGCTGCACCGCTGTTCCTCCCCGTCTCCCTGGAGTTCCTGTGACGATCACCTCTCCCCACCTCGGCAGCCCCTCCGTCTGGACCGACGCGCGGCTGCTGTACGCCCTGGAGGAAGTGGTCGAGAACGAGCTGAACCGGCATCTGAAGGTCGCCAAGGACTGGATGCCGCACGAGTACGTCCCCTGGGGCGACGGCCGCAACTTCCCGGGCTTCTTCGAGGACGGCGTGGCCTGGGAGAAGGAGCAGTCGAAGGTCACCGACATCGGCAGGATCGCGCTCGTCGTCAATCTTCTGACTGAGGACAACCTCCCCAGCTACCACCACGAGATCGCCACGTTGTTCGGCCGCGACGGCGCGTGGGGCACCTGGGTGCACCGCTGGACGGCGGAGGAGGGCCGGCACGGCATCGTGATGCGGGACTACCTGCTCGCCTCCCGCGCTGTCGACCCCGACCAGCTGGAACGTTTCCGCATGGCGCACATGAGTGAGGGCTTCGAGTCGGACAACCGGCACTCGATGCTTCACTCCGTCGCCTACGTCGCCTTCCAGGAGCTGGCCACGCGCATCTCGCACCGCAACACCGGCCACCAGTCCGGCGACCCGGTCTGCGACCGGATGCTGGCCCGCATCGCGACCGACGAGAACCTGCACATGGTGTTCTACCGGAACCTGCTGCAGGCCGCGTTCGAGATCGCGCCCGACCTGACCATGCAGGCGGTGCGGGACGTCGTGGTGGGCTTTCGCATGCCCGGCCACGGCATCCCCGGCTTCGAGCGTGCCGCCGCGCAGATGGCGATCGGCGAGGTCTACAACCTGCGCATCCACCACGACGACGTACTCCAGCCGGTGCTCCGGTTCCTGAAGGTCCTGCAGATCGACGGCCTGGGGCCCGAAGGCCTCCGGGCTCAGGAGGAACTCGGCCTGTTCATGGACGGCCTCGACAGCGAGGCCACGCGGTTCGACGAGAAGCTGGCCGCCCGCAAGGCCCGGATGGCGGCCAGGGCCGAGGCGTAACCGCGTCGGGTACCCGCATCCGAGTCCGTATCCGCCTCCGGATCCGCCGCAAACGCCACGCCGCGCCACCCTGTTCGCCGCACTGGAGCATCCCTCAGGATGCATATGCCGGGTGGACGTCCCCGCGGGCCGACCCGCCCGGCCTGTCCCTGTCGTACGCCTGGTCGGGCCGGTCGGGCCGGGTGGCGCCCCTGGAGCGGGTCATGACGAATCCGATGTGGATGCGAGGCGTCCAGTGGCTGGCCGCCGCCGCACCGGACCCGCACGCCTGCGCACAGCAGTGGGAGCGGGGCGACGGCACGGTGCTGCTGGAGGCCGGACGCCACTGGGACGTGGTGAGCGTTCCGCGCCGCCTGGGGCTGCTCGCCCTGGACATTCTGTGGGACGACCCGCTGCGTACGCCCGGACCGACGCTGGTGGACTCGGCGGCGCTCAGGGTGGGTTTCCTCGTGCCGCCGGATCCGCCCGGCCACTGGGCCGGCGCCGGGGTCCGCCATGCGAGCAGGGGTGCCTGGGTCGCCGTGCCCCCGCCGTACCGGCCCGCCGGTTCCCTGGAGTGGATCGTCCCGCCCGACGGAAGCGGGCTGCTGCATTCCCCGGTCGTCCTGCGGCGCGCGCTGCGCCTGGCGGGCGAGACGCTCGCCGTCCTGGCAACCGTCAGCGAGGACTGACCCCCGACCGCCCGGGCCACAGGCTCCCCGGTCCTAGGCGGCCTCGTAGTGGTGGGCGTCCGCGCCGCGCCACTTCACCCACGCCGGGTCGTCGAGCAGGTCCTCGGCGTCGGGCAGCCCGGCCCGGCCGAGGAACTCGATCACGTCCTCGTCGGAGAACGCCACCCCAAGGCTCTCTCCGCGCGCGGTCACCCGGCGGCCGCCGGTGCCCGACGGCGGGTGAACGATGACAGGAGCCCGTCCGGACATGTCTCCAGCATCGTCCCGGGCGTCCGGCCGCGCATCCGGACGGGTGAGAGCTCTCACTCGCTGCCCGACGTCCGCCTCAGCTGCAGGCGCTCCTTCTCGGACAGCCCGCCCCAGACGCCGAACCGTTCGTCGTGGGTGAGCGCGTATTCGAGACACGCGGCACGGCTCTCGCACAGCCCGCAGATACGCTTCGCCTCCCGCACCGAACTGCCCGGCTCGGGGAAGAAGAAGTCGCCCCCCGTCTGCGCACAGAGCGCCTGGGCCTGCCAGGGGATGTCGGACGCGATGATCGCTTCGATGTGCATGGCCGAGATCGTGCCGCGCGGCGAAAAACGTTCGATCAACACGTGATCAACGGCGGACCGGCCGCCCCCCGGGCCCACGACGACCGGGGACGACGACTGACAACCCACCGCCTCGCAGGGCACGACCTCGTCGGGCTCACGGCCTCGTGCGGCTCCCGATGATGGCCTCGCCTCACGGCGCCGCGCACGGCGGCGCGCCGAGAAATCCGTGACGAGAGCGCACCCTGTCGGTACCCATCGTCACAGGAGCCCGCCGCGTCATTCCGGCGGCGATTGTCAGTGGCGGGTGGAAGACTCGGCAGAGCAGGCACCGGGAACCCTCGAAGGAGGGCAGAGATGCTCACCACCCGTTTCGTCAACGGCGCTCCGAACTGGCTCGACATCGGCACCCCGGACATCGACGGCGCCAGCGCCTTCTACGGCGGTCTCTTCGGCTGGCGGTTCCAGTCGGCGGGCCCCGACGCCGGCGGCTACGGCTTCTTCCAACTGTCCGGCAGGACCGCGGCCGGCGGCATGCAGACCACCCCGGAGCAGGGGCCGCCGTCCTGGACCGTCTACTTCCAGAGTGCCGACGCGGAGGCCACCGCCAAGGCGGCCGAGCAGTCCGGCGGCAGCGTGCTCATGCGGCCCATGGACGTGATGGGTGAGG
The DNA here is from genome assembly GCF_014905555.1 of Streptomyces sp. Y2F8-2. GTDB lineage: Bacteria > Actinomycetota > Actinomycetes > Streptomycetales > Streptomycetaceae > Streptomyces > Streptomyces cynarae. The sequence goes on from NZ_BNGS01000005.1 coordinate 399,252, forward strand.
GTCACATGGCCGTCCTCGCCGATACGGCCGGCGTACCGTTCGGCATCTGGCAACCGGGCCGCACCAAGGGCATCGAGGTGGCCGGCGACCCGGGCTCGCTGTGCTGGGTCGAGCTGTACACGCCGGACATCGCCCGGGCCGCCGCGTTCTACCGCCAGGTGCTCGGCTGGGAGACCGAGGGCGTCCCCTTCCCCGGCGGCACCTACACGTGCATCAACCCGGAGGGCGGCGGCCGGGACGACATGTTCGGCGGCCTCGTCCCGCTGGCCGACGACCCCACGGAAGCGGAGGCCGGTGCGCACTTCCTGCCGTACTTCGAGGTCGCGGACACGGACGCCACGGTGAGCCAGGCGCAGGAGCTGGGCGGCAGCGTCCGGGCGCCCGCGACGGACATCGAAGGGGTGGGCCGTATCGCCCGGCTCGCCGACCCGTACGGAGCCCGCTTCGCGGTGATCAAGAGCGCACCGCCGCAGCCGCAGCAGAGCTGACGCCGGTCGGCTCCGGGCGCGGTGCCGACGTCGTGTTCGCACGCGCCGCGCCCTGCTTCTTCCGCCTCAAAGGCGGTCACCACGCTGTCACTTCTTGAACGCCAAAAATTTTTGAGAGCGCTCTCAGTCATAACCCTTGACGCTTCAACTCCTCCTGGGAACAGTGGGACCACTCCTCCTCCCCCCACATCCCAGGAGCCCCCTCGTGATATCGCGCCGAGCGTTTCTGTCCGCGGCCACCGCCGCTGCCACATCCCCCGCCTGGTCGGCCGCCCTCACCCCCACCACCGCCCAGGCAGCCCCCGCCACGTGCCAACTCGCCCTTCGCAACGCCTCGTTGCCTGGTACGGTCCGGGCGTACGTCACGGGACACGAACAGTCGACCGGCAACTGGATGCTCCTGCGCGCCGACGGCAGCGTCTACCGGCCGGGCTCCCCCTCCGCGCCCCACACCCCGCTCCCCGTCGACTGTGCGATCCCGCTGGGCCCCGCGGGCTCGCCCCCCACCGTGCTGACGCTTCCCCAGATGTACGGGGCCAGGATCTACTTCGTGCGGGACGCCACCCTCGACTTCTTCCTCAACCCGGGCCCGGCCCTGGTGGAGCCCGCCTTCGCCACCCCCGCCGACCCCAACTACGGCAAGACCTGGTCGTTCTGCGAGTTCACCTTCAACTCGGCGCAGCTGTACGCGAACATCAGCTACGTCGACCTGGTGACCGCCCTCCCGATCGGACTCACCCTGGAGGGGGACGCCACCCACACCGTCGCACCGCTCCCCGACGGTGCCGTGGACAGGATCGCCTCGGCCCTTTCGGCCCAGGCCGCGAAGGACGGGCAGCCCTGGGACAAGCTGGTGATCCACGGCCCGGACGGCAAGGTGCTCCGCGCCGTCTCCCCGCAGAACCTGATGGCGCCGTACTTCGGCCAGCCCGACCGGATGCCGTTCCGCGACCTGTGGACCGCCTACATCGACCAGGTCTGGGCGAAGTACCGCGCCACGGACCTGAGGATCGACCTCCAGGGGGGCCGGGGCGTGTTCACCGGCCGGGTCACCGGCGACACGCTCACCTTCACGGGCGGGCACACCTTCTCCAAGCCCACTTCCAGGGACGTGTTCACGTGCGACCACGGGCCGTTCGCCAACAACCCGGGCGACCCCGACGACAGGAAGGCCCTGCTCGCGCGTCTCGCCGCCGGCTTCAACCGCTCGCTGATGCTCACCCACCCGTACCAGCCGAACGGCCTGACCAGCGCGGACTACTACCAGGGCGCGGTGACCAACCACTGGGCGCGCATCGTGCACGCGAACTCGCCGATCGGGTACGCGTTCCCGTACGACGACGTGCGTCCGGACGGTCAGCCGGACGTGTCGGGGGCGGCGTACGACGGGAACCCACGCCGGTTCACGGTGACGGTCGGTTCATGACCGTGCCGTCACGCCGACGCCCGCCGTACCAGCGTCGTCGGCAGCACCACGCTCGACGGCGCACCGCCCACTCCCGGCTCTTCACCGCGCCGGTCGAGGCCGCGCAGCAGGAGCCGGGCCATCAAACGCCCCATCTCCTCGATGTCCTGGCGGACCGTCGTCAGCGGCGGGTCGGTCTGTTCGGCGACCGGCAGCATGTCGTCGAAGCCGATGACGGCGACGTCGTCGGGCACCCGGCGGCCCTCGTCGCGCAGCACCCGCAGGGCGCCCGAGGCGCTCAGGTCGTTGGCGGCGAACACGGCGTCCAGGTCCGGGCAGCGGCCCAGCAGCTCCCGCATCGCCCGTTCGCCGCCCGCCGGCGTGAAGTCCCCCTCCACGACGAGCCCCGGGTCGGCGTCGACCATCACGTCGCGGAACCCGTCGAGTCGGTCCACTGCGGACGTCTGGTCGAGGGCGCCGGTGATGTGCGCGATACGGCGGCGGCCGAGCCCCACGAGATGGCGCACGGCCTCGCGGGCACCGCCGCGGTTGTCGCTGTCGACGTAGACGGCGCTGCGGGTGCCGTCGCCCCAGCCCGGCCGCCCGCCGAACACGGTGGGCACCCCGGCCCGCTGCACCAGCTCTGGCAGCGGGTCGTCGAGGTGCAGCGAGAAGACGAGCGCGCCGTCGACGTGCCCGCCGGCGAGATAGCGGCCGACCCGGGCGTGGTCGGCACGGCCCTCCGTCAGCAGCAGGACGAGCTGGGAGTCGTGGGCCGTCAGTTCCTTGCTGATGCCGCGTAGTTGCAGGGCGAAGAAGGGGTCCGCGAAGACCCGGGTCTCCGGCTCGGCGATCACGACGGCGACCGCGTCGTGCCGCTTGGTGACCAGGCTGCGCGCGGCCTGGTTCGGCACGTACCCGAGTTCCTCCACGGCGCGGCGCACCCGCTCGACGAGGGGTTCGCGTACTCCGTCGCCGCCGTTGACGACGCGGGACACCGTCGCCCGGGAGACCCCGGCCCGGGCAGCCACGGCCTCCAGCGTGGGGCGCGGCGCGGTCTCGGTCACGTGGAGCTCCTCCTCGGCGGTTGCCGATCAGGATAGCCCCGGCCGTCTCACCACTGAGAGCGCTCCCGGACCTAGTGCTTGTGCGACGAATCGTCGTATTCGGGGATCGTTCCGTCGTCTCTCCGCACGAGGAACAGCCCGGCCATCCCCTTGTCGGAGTGCCTTTGGACGTGGCAGTGGTACATCCACGCGCCCGGGCCGCCCGACTCGCCCGCGACGACCTGGAAGCCGAAGGAGACACCGGGACCGACGACCCTGGTGTCGATGAGCTGGCTCGAGTCCTCGGGACCCGTGAGCAGTCCCGTGCGGTTGTCCGCCCACCGGTGACCGTGCAGGTGGAACGTGTGGAAGTCGTCCCCGTGCGTGATCATCACGAACTCGACGCGCTCCCCCACGACGGCCTCGAAGGTGGGTCCGGAGTGCCCCTTGCCGTTGTTGATCGACGTCTCGTTGAACACGAGGGTGTGCGTGGTGTCGGGGAGGAGGTCACCCTGACGGCGCACGATCAAGCCCCCGAACAGGCCCGCGCGTACGCCACCGGTGCCGTGCGAGGTGCCGACGGCATGGTCGTGGTAGTGCCAGTAGCCCGCGCTGCCCTCCCGATAGGTGCCGTCCTTGCGGCGGCCGGGGACGTGCGTCTTCCACACGTAGGTGCGTTTGCGGCCAGGTTTCACGAGACTTTCGGTGAGCTTCGTTCCGTCGTTGTTGATCGTGTAGTCCACCCCGTGCACATGCAGGCCCGTCGAGACGTCCAGCCGGTTCTCGAACTCGACGTAGAGCGTGTCGCCCTCGACCAGCTCGATCACCGGGCCCGGAATGGTCGCCTTCTTGCCTGCGAGGCCGTAGCCCATCCGTCCGTTACCGAGCTCCGCGGCGAAGAGTTTGATGTGCCTCTCCCTGCCACCGGCGGGCGCCGTCCGCGGCCCACCGTCCGCGAAAGCCTCAGGAGCGAGTGACAACGACGTCGCGACAGCGGCGCCACCGATCAGCATCCGCCGGTGGAAGCTGCGTCTGTCCATGCGGAACTCCCCATCCTCGTGCGCAATTCATGGAGAAGAGCCGCTGGGCGAACAACGGACCGGTAGCGGCACAGCGCGAGCTTATCCGCACAAAGGACAGATTCTTCGTATTGCCGACATAACGACATATAAGTGTCGTGGGGTGGGTGACCTCCGCGCGGGTCAAGGGGACCTCAGAACAGGTCGGGTCACCGGGGACGTCAGAACACGTCAGGAGGCGGCCGGGCCCTCGGGGGTCTCCGGTTTCGGCTGCCGCCGTGCCCGGCTCGGCTGCACGCGCTTCGGCTCGCCCGGCATCTTGGGGTACTCGGGCGGATAGGGCAGATCGCCGAGCCCGTGGTCGTGTTCGTCGCGGCGGGCGAGTTCGAGGAGCGCCTCGAGGGAGAAGGCGTGGTCGTCCATGTCCGCGTGGACGTCACCCAGTTCGGCGAACCGGCGGGGCATGGTCGCGAGGTCGAAGTCGCGGGGCTCGGCGTCGTCGACCTCCTCCCAGCGCAGCGGCGCCGACACGGGGGCGTGGGGCCTCGGGCGTACCGAGTAGGCGGAGGCGACGGTGCGGTCGCGGGCGGTCTGGTTGTAGTCCAGGAAGATCTTCTCGCCCCGTTCCTCCTTCCACCAGGCGATGGTCACGTGCTCGGGCATCCGCCGCTCCAGCTCGCGTCCGACGGCGATCGCGGCGCGGCGCACCTGGGTGAAGGTCCAGCGGGGCTCGATGGGCACGAAGACGTGCAGGCCCCGGCCGCCGGACGTCTTGGGCCAGCCGCGCAGCCCGCCGTGCTCGTCGAGGACGGCGCGCAGTTCATGGGCGGCACGCACCGCGTCGGCGTAGTCGGTGCCGGGCTGCGGGTCGAGGTCGATGCGCAGTTCGTCGGGGCGGTCGACGTCGGCGCGGCGCACCGGCCACGGATGGAAGGTGAGCGTGCCGTACTGCGCGGCCCAGACGACGGCGCCGGCCTCGGTCGGGCACATCTCGTCGGCGCTGCGGCCGCTGGGGAAGGTGATGTGCGCGGTGGGGATCCAGTCGGGCATGCTCTTGGGCGCCCGCTTCTGGAAGAACCACTCGCCGGTCACCCCGTCCGGGTAGCGCTCCAGGGTGGTCGGCCGGTCGCGCAAGGCGCGCAGGATGCCGGGTCCGACGGCCATGTAGTACTGCGCGAGGTCGAGCTTGGTGAAGCCGCGCTCCGGGAAGAAGACCTTGTCCGGGCTGGACAGCCGTACCGTCCGGCCCGCCACCTCCAGCTCCACCGCATCGCCCATGCGAGCCACGGTAGGCGCCCGCCCCCCTCCTCGCACACCGGGCGAACCGCCTCGCCGGGCAGCAGAATCGAAGGCATGGACCTGCCGGTGATGCCCCCTGTGAAGCCGATGCTCGCCAAGCCCGTGGCGGCGATCCCGCCCGACATGCAGTACGAGGCCAAGTGGGACGGTTTCAGGGCCATCGTGTTCCGCGACGGTGTGGAGGTCGAGCTGGGCAGCCGTACGGGGAAGCCACTGACCAGGTATTTCCCCGAACTGGTGGAGGCGCTGCGGGAGCGGTTGCCCGAGCGGTGCGTGGTGGACGGGGAGATCGTGATCGCGCGGGAGGGCCGCCTGGACTTCGACGCGCTGACGGAACGGATCCATCCGGCGGACTCGCGGGTACGGATGCTGGCGCAGAAGACCCCCGCGTCGTTCGTGGTGTTCGATCTGCTGGCGCTGGACGACGACTCGCTGCTCGACGTTCCGCTGGGTCGGCGGCGTGCCCTGTTGGAGCGGGCGTTGTCCGGAGTGCGGCCGCCCGTCCACCTGGCTCCGGCGACGACGGACCGCGCGGTGGCCGAGCAGTGGTTCGAGCAGTACGAGGGCGCGGGCCTGGACGGGGTGATCGCCAAGCCGCTCTCCCTGCCGTACCGGCCGGACGAACGCGTGATGTTCAAGGTCAAGCACGAGCGCACGGCGGACGTCGTGGTGGCGGGCTACCGCTTCCACAAGAGCGGCCCGGTCGTGGGGTCGCTGCTGCTCGGACTGTACGACGACCGGGGCGCGCTCCAGCACGTGGGGGTGTCGGCCGCGTTCCCGATGAAGCAGCGGGAGCGGCTGGTGGAGGAGCTGGAGCCGCTGCGGATGGACGATGTCGCCGGGCATCCCTGGGCGGCCTGGTCGGACGAGGAGGCGCACGAGACGGCCCGGCTGCCGGGGGCCCCGAGCCGCTGGTCGGGGAAGAAGGACCTGTCGTGGGTGCCGCTGCGGCCCGAGCGGGTGGCGGAGGTGGCGTACGACCACATGGAGAACGGCGAGCGCTTCCGGCACACGGCGCGCTTCCTCCGCTGGCGCCCGGACCGCACCCCCGAGAGCTGTACGTACGCGCAGTTGCAGGAACCGGTGCGCTACGACCTCGCGGAGATCCTCGGCGTCCCGGACTGACCTCCGGCGGACGCTGAACCTCCGGCGGACGCTGAACTCCGGGGGCGGACGCGGAACTCCGGCGGACGCCGACCCTCCGCGGACGGCACTCGGCGGACTCGCACGGCGGCGGGTGCGAATGACGACCGCCGACGGTGCGAAGAACGACCGCCGACGGGGGTGGCGGGTGCGATGACACCCGTCGGCGGGGGCGGGGGCGTGCCGGTTCCTCCCGCCCGCGCGTGAGGGGCTGTCCCGGTCTACGCCCTGCGCCCCAGTCGGCGTTCGATCGCCGCTCCCGCCTCCCGGCGGTCGGAGGCGAGCGCTTGGCGGGCCTCCTCGGGCGAGCCGAACCCCAAAGCGGCCGCGATCGCCTCCCAGGCGACGCCGCCCGTGAGCAGCGCCTCCACCGCGGCACCGACGGCGACGCCCGCCTCATGGCGTGCCCGGTCCAGTTCGGTGAGGGTGCGCAGCAGGTCGGGCGCCGTCGCGGCGTCCGCGAGGCCGCTCTGGGCCGCGTGCCGTGCCTGGTCGGCGGTGACCCACCAGTCCGCGGAGGTGTGCGGGGAACGGGTGGCGAGGGTCCGGTCCACGGTGATGCCGCCTTCCTTCGCGGATACGCGTCTGGGGTGCCGCGGGGCACCCCAGTCTAGGTCCGCCGGTCCGGAATGCGGTGGTCATCGTCCGCTGAACGGACCAGCGGGCCGCGCCCGGGCCGCCCTCCGGGCGGCGGACAGGCCCCACGTTCCTCCGCGGACTTCCGACTCCTCGAAGTGTGGGGTCAGGCCTTGGCCGCGAGGGGTTCCGCCGGGTTGCGCAGGTCCTCGGCGGCGTCCGCGACACGCCGGATGAGGTCGAGGAAGAGGGTCTGCTCCTCGGGGGTGAGCGGGGCCAGGAAGACCTGGTTCATCCGAGCCGTGCGCACGGTCAGCTTGCGGTGCGTCCGCACACCGTCCTCCGTCAGGCGCAGCAGGAAGCGGCGGCCGTCCTGCGGGTCGCGGACCTTGTCGAGGAGGCCCCGCCGGCCGAGCCGGCTGATCACCTCGGCGATCGTGGACCGGTCGAGGCCCACCCGCTCCCCCACGGTGCGCTGGTCGAGGCCCGGCTCGGCGACGAGCGCGTTCAGGACCGCGAACTGCGGCGAGGTGATCTCCTCCGAGACCATCGTGTTCCACAGCAGGTAGTGCGCCTGCTGCAGCCGCCGGGCCAGGTGCCCGGGGTGGGCGGAGAGATCCACCGCGGCCATGAGCGCTCCTCAGCGTCCGTCCGTCATGCTTCAGCCATTCCATCGGTGCACTGAACAATACCGCCTGCTCCCCACCTCGGCCCATGCTCCGCATCTGCCGATTTCGCTGGACCCTTGACGACTCAAGCGTCGGGTGGCAGCGTGAGTGGGACATCGCAGAAATAGTCAGTGCGCTGAGTAATTCGGTGGTCCTGGTGGTTGTGAAGACGGATGGGGCTTGACGGATGGACAAGGTGGTCGCCACGGCCCTGGAGGCGGTGGCCGACGTGCCGGACGGCGCGTCGCTGGCGGTGGGCGGGTTCGGGCTGAGCGGTGTGCCGAACGCGTTGATCCAGGCGCTCCACGAGCGCGGGGTCAGCGGCCTGAGCGTCGTCTCCAACAACTGCGGGGCGATGGAGTCCGGTCTCGCGGTCCTGCTGGCCGCCGGACGGATCGCCCGGGTGACCGGCTCCTACATCGGGGGGAACAAGGAGTTCGCCCGCCAGTACCTCGCCGGCGAGATCGAGGTCGAGATGATCCCGCAGGGCACGCTGGCCGAGCGGCTGCGGGCGGGCGGGGCCGGGATCCCCGCGTTCTACACCCCGGCGGGTGTGGGGACGCAGGTCGCCGAGGGCGGGCTGCCCTGGCGCTACGACGGGCAGGGCGGGGTCGCTCTGGCCTCCCCGCCCAAGGAGGTCCGGGAGTTCGACGGCACCGAGTACGTGCTGGAGCGCGGCATCCGTACCGATTTCGCGCTGGTGCGGGCGGCGAAGGGCGACCGGCACGGGAACCTCGTCTTCAACAAGTCCTCCCGCAACTTCAACCCCCTGGCGGCCATGGCCGGCAACGTCACGATCGCCGAGGTGGAGGAGCTGGTGGAGCCGGGAGAGATCGAACCGGACGCCGTGCATCTGCCGGGGATCTTCGTGCAGCGGATCGTCGCGCTCACGCCCGAGCAGGCCGCGGACAAGAAGATCGAGCGGCGCACGGTCTCCGCGCCCGAGGCCCGAGGAACGGTGAGTGCGTGATGGCGTGGACGCGTGAGGAGATGGCGGCCCGCGCGGCGCGCGAACTGAAGGACGGGCAGTACGTCAACCTCGGCATCGGACTGCCGACCCTGATCCCCAACCACCTGCCCGAGGGTGTGGAGGTGATCCTGGAGTCGGAGAACGGCATCCTGGGCACCGGCCCCTACCCCACCGAGGACGAGGTCGACCCGGACCTGATCAACGCGGGCAAGGAGACGGTCACCGTCCTCCCCGGCGCCGCCTTCTTCGACTCGGCGCTGTCGTTCTCCATGATCCGCGGCGGGCACATCGACGTCGCCGTGCTGGGCGCCATGCAGGTCTCGGCCAAGGGCGACCTGGCGAACTGGGCGATCCCCGGAAAGCTGATCACGGGGATCGGCGGGGCGATGGACCTGGTGCACGGCGCCCGCACCGTCATCGTCGTGATGACCCACACCGCGAAGGACGGCAGCCCGAAGATCCTGAAGGAGTGCGCGTTGCCGCTCACCGGCAAGGCCTGCGTCGACCGGATCATCACCGACCTCGGCGTCCTCGACGTCACCGACGACGGCCTGGTCCTCGTCGAGACCGCGCCCGGCGTGAGTGTCGAGGAGATCACCGCCAAGACCGACGCCCCGCTGACCGTCGCGGAGGAACGCAAGTGAAGACCGTCTACATCGTCGACGCGGTCCGCACCCCGATCGGCCGCTACAACGGCGGTCTCGCGGGCGTCCGCCCGGACGACCTGGCCGCCCACGCCATCCGCGAACTACTGGGCCGGACGCCCGACTTGGACCCGTCCCGGATCGAGGACGTCTACTTCGGCAACGCCAACGGCGCGGGCGAGGAGAACCGCAACGTCGGCCGCATGGCCGCCCTGCTGGCCGGTCTGCCCACCTCCGTGCCCGGCGTCACCGTCAACCGGCTGTGCGCCTCGGGCCTGGAGGCCGTGATCCAGGCCGCCCGTGCCATCGCCGTCGGGGACGCCTCGATCGCGCTGGCGGGTGGCGTGGAGTCCATGACCCGCGCCCCCTATGTACTGCCCAAGAGCGACAAGCCGTTCCCGGCCGCCCACACGGAGCTGTACTCCACCACGCTGGGCTGGCGCATGGTGAATCCGACGATGGACCCGCAGTGGACCATCCCCCTCGGCGAGAGCGCGGAGCTGATCGCCGACAAGCACAAGATCAGCCGCGAGCAGCAGGACGAGTTCGCCCTGCACAGCCACCGGAAGGCCGCCAGGGCGCAGCAGCAAGGCCGGTTCGACGCCGAACTCGCCCCCGTCGCCATCCCGCAGCGCAAGGGTGACCCGCAGGTCCTCGCCGCCGACGAGTGCGTACGCCCGGACGCCTCCCTGGCCGCGATGGCCAGGCTCAAGCCGTCCTTCCGTACGGAGAACGGCACCGTGACCGCGGGCAACGCCTCCCCGCTCAACGACGGCGCCGCCGCCCTGCTGCTGGCCGACGAGGAGGGTCTGCGGGCCATCGGGCGCGAGCCGCTGGCCCGGGTCTCGGCGACCGGCGTGTCGGCCATCGACCCGCAGTACTTCGGCCTCGCACCGGTCGAGGCGGTCGACCGTGCGCTGGCCAAGGCGGGCAAGACCTTCGGCGATCTGAATGTCCTGGAACTGAACGAGGCCTTCGCCGCCCAGGTCCTCGGCTGCCTCGCCGAATGGCCCGAGTTCGACCCGGCGATCCTCAACCCGCAGGGCGGCGCCATCGCCCTCGGCCACCCGCTCGGCGCCTCCGGTGCCCGTCTCGCCGGCACCGTCGCCCACCAGCTCGCCCGCCGCGGCTCCGGCACCGGCGTCGCCACCCTGTGCATCGGCGTCGGCCAGGGTCTCGCCCTCGTCCTCGAACGCTAAGGAAGCGTTAGGAACCCCCATGGCTCTCACTCAGCAGGACATCGACCTGGAGATCGCGGCCGAGCACGCCGCCTACGAGAAGCGGGTCGCCGACGGCGGGCCCGTCGAACACCACCCGCGCCGCGACTACGCGCCGTACCGCTCCTCGGTGCTGCGCCATCCGAAGAAGCCGCCGGTCACCATCGACGTCAGCAAGGACCCGGAGCTGGTGGAGCTGTCCTCCCCGGCCTTCGGCGAGCGGGACATCACGGAGATCGACAACGACCTCACCCGGCACCACCGGGGCGAGCCCGTCGGGGAGCGGATCACCGTCTCGGGCCGGCTCCTGGACCGCGACGGACGTCCGATCCGCGGCCAGCTCATCGAGATCTGGCAGGCGAACGCGGCGGGCCGGTACGCGCACCAGCGCGAGCAGCACGACGCGCCGCTCGACCCGAACTTCACGGGCGTCGGCCGCACCCTCACGGACGACGACGGCTTCTACCGTTTCACCACCATCCAGCCGGGCCCGTACCCGTGGCGCAATCACGTCAACGCCTGGCGGCCGGCCCACATCCACTTCTCGCTGTTCGGCACGGCGTTCACGCAGCGGCTCGTGACGCAGATGTACTTCCCGAACGACCCGTTGTTCCCCTACGACCCGATCCTGCAGTCCGTGACGGACGACGCCGCCCGGCAGCGGCTGGTCGCCACGTACGACCACAGCCTGTCGGTGCCGGAGTTCTCGCTCGGCTACCACTGGGACATCGTGCTCGACGGCCCGCGCGCCACCTGGATCGAGGAAGGACGCTGACCTGCCATGACGAGGATCGACACGAGCAGTCCTGAGAGCGTGCTGCCCACCCCGTCGCACACGGTCGGCCCCTTCTACGGGTACGCGCTGCCGTTCCCGGGCGGCGGTGACATCGCTCCGGTCGGCCACCCCGACAAGATCACCCTCCAGGGGTACGTCCTGGACGGCGAGGGCGACCCGCTGCCGGACGCCTTCGTGGAGCTGTGGGGCCCGGACCCGCAGGGCACGGTCCCGACCACCGACGGCTCGATCCGGCGCGACCCGGCGACCGGCGGCTACCTGGGCCGCAACGGGGTCGAGTTCACCGGCTGGGGCCGCGTCCAGACCGATGCCAACGGCCACTGGTACGCCCGTACGCTGCGGCCGGGCGCCCGCGGGCGCAGCGCCCCGTACATCAGCGCCTGCGTGTTCGCGCGCGGTCTGCTGATGCACCTGTTCACACGGATCTACCTCCCCGGCGACGAGGCGGCGCTCGCCGCGGACCCGCTGCTCGCCCGGCTGGAGCCGGAGCGCCGCGACACGCTGGTCGCGGTGGACGGGGGCAACGGCACGTACCGTTTCGACATCCGCCTTCAGGGCGAAGGCGAGACGGTCTTCCTGGAGTTCCGGTGACCTCTGCAGAGTCCGGCACCGGCCTGCTCGCCCCCGGGTGGGCCGGCTCCCCCGCCGCGTCCGCGACGAGCGACACCGCGTACCTGCGGGCGCTGCTGGACGCGGAGGCGGCACTGACCCGTGCGCAGGCCGGGCTGGGGCTGGCCCCCGAAGAGGCGGCGACGGCGGTGGCCGCGGCGGCCCGGTCCGGTCGCTTCGACGTCCGGGACATCGCGCTGCGGGCCAGGGACGGCGGCAATCCCGTGATCCCGCTCGTCGCCGACCTGACGAAGATGGCCGGGGAGGAGTACGGACCGTACGTCCACCGGGGCGCCACCAGCCAGGACATCCAGGACACCGCGACGATGCTGGTGACCGCGCGCACGCTGGACCTGGTCCTGGCCGATCTGGAGCGCACACAGGAGGCGCTGGCCCGGCTCGCCGCCCGCCACCGGGACACGGTCCTGCCCGGGCGGACGCTCACCCAGCACGCGGTGCCGACGACGTTCGGGCTGAAGGCGGCCGGCTGGCGGTCACTGGTGCTGGACGCCCGGGACCGGCTACGGGCCGTGCGCGACGGGCTGCCCGCTCAACTGGGCGGTGCGGCGGGCACCCTGGCCGCGTTCGCCGCGTACGGTGCCGAGGATCCGACGGCGCTCGTGGCCGCGTACGCACGGGAACTCGGCCTTCGCGCACCCGAGTTGCCCTGGCACACCCTGCGCACCCCCATCGCCGACCTCGCGGGCGCGCTCGCGTTCACAGCCGGGGCGCTCGGCAAGACGGCCACGGACGTCCTCACCCTCTCGCGTACCGAGATCGCCGAGGTCGCCGAGGACGCGGGCGGCGGCTCCTCGGCGATGCCGCACAAGGCGAACCCGGTACGGGCGACGCTGATCGCGGCGGCCGCCCGGCGGGCACCGCAGCTCGCGGCCACCCTCTACGGGTCACTGGCCGCCGAGGACGAACGTCCGGCCGGAGCCTGGCACGCCGAGTGGGAGCCGCTGCGCGATCTGCTGCGGCTGGTGGGCGGCGCCGCGCACGACGCCGTGCGCCTGGCCGAAGGCCTCCGGGTGGACGCGGACGCCATGCGGGAACACCTCGGCCTCACCCACGGGTTGATCGTCTCCGAGCGGCTGGCGGCCCGGCTGACGCCCGTGCTGGGCCGCGCCCGCGCCAAGGAGCTGCTCACCGAGGCCGCCCGGCGCGCCCGCACCGAGGGCCGCACGCTCGCCGAACTCCTCGGCGGGTACACCGAGTTGAAGGACGTCGATCTTGAGGCCCTGACCGACCCGGCCCAGTACACCGGCTCCGCGGGAGCCCTCACCGACCGTGCCCTGGAGCGCTCGTGACCGACAAGCTGCTGCACCACCGCATCGAGGGTCCCGCCACCGCTCCCCCGCTGATCCTCGGCCCCTCGCTCGGCACCTCGTACGCCCTGTGGGACCCGGTGGCACCGGAGTTGTCCGTCACCCACCGGGTGATCCGCTGGGACCTGCCCGGCCACGGAGGCTCGGCCCCGGACCTCGTCGGGCCGGGCGCGACGGTCGGCGACCTCGCCGAACTGGTCCTGGCGCTCGCGGACTCGCTGGGCGTCGACCGGTTCGCCTACGCCGGCGTGTCACTCGGCGGCGCGGTGGGTCTGCACCTCGCCGCGCACCACCCCGAGCGGATCTCGTCGCTGGCCGTCATCTGCTCCTCCGCCCACTTCAACGGCTCCAAACCGTGGGAGGAACGTGCCGCCCTGGTACGCCGCGAGGGGCTGGCACCCGTCGCCGCGACGGCCGACTCCCGCTGGTTCACGGCCGGGTTCACCGTGCCCCGGCTGGTGCAGGACCACCGGGACGCGGATCCGGACGCGTACGCCGCCTGCTGCGACGCGCTCGCCGCGTTCGACATCCGTGACCGGCTGGCGTCGATCACCGCAGGGACCCTGTTGATCGCGGGCCGCCAGGACCCGGCGACGCCGCCCGCGCATCTGCGGGAGATCGCCGACGCGGTGCCCGGCTCCGCGCTGGTCGAGATCCCGGGCGCCTCGCACCTGGCGCCCGCGCAGTGCCCGAAGGCCGTCCTGGCGGCACTGGGCACGCACCTGACCGGAGCGCCGGAGCGCGGCATGGAGGTGCGCCGCCAGGTCCTGGGCGACGCCCACGTGGACCGGGCTCAGGCGCGCCAGACCGCCTTCACCGCGCGCTTCCAGGACTTCATCTCCCGTTACGCCTGGGGTGAGATCTGGACCGACCCGACGCTGTCCCGCCGCGAACGCAGCATGATCACGCTGACGGCACTGGTCGCCCACGGTCACTACGAGGAGCTGGCCATGCACGTTCGGGCGGCCCGGCGGGGCGGTCTGACACCGGAGGAGATCGGCGCGGTGCTGCTGCAGACGGCCGTCTACTGCGGAGTACCGGCGGCGAACTCGGCGTTCGCGGTGGCGCAGCGGGTGCTCGCGGAGGAGGAGGCCGCCGGAGGGTGACCCTGCTGGTCGTAGCTTCAGCAGCACCCCTCATGGCCCGCCCGCGCGTGCCTAGGGTGGAAGCATGTCGACTGTTCTCATCACCGGTGCCACCTCCGGACTCGGCCGGTACGTCGCCTTCGAACTGGTCCGTTCCGGACACGTGGTCCTCGCGCACGGGCGCGACGCGGGCCGCACCGACCGGCTCGTCGCGGAGTTGCGCACCGAGGGCGAGGCGCACGGCTTCGTCGCCGACCTCGCCTCGCTCGCCGAGGTGCGCCGGCTCGGCGACGAGGTCGCCGCGGCGCACCCCGGGCTGGACGTCCTGGTCAACAACGCGGGGGTGGGCGGCGGCGCGCGCGGCTCCGGGCGCGAGGTCAGCGCCGACGGGCACGAGCTGCGGCTCGCGGTCAACTACCTGGCGCCGGTCGCCCTCACCCGCGCCCTGCTGCCGGTGCTGCGGCAGAACACCCCCGCCCGGATCGTCAACGTGGGCTCGGCGGGCCAGGAACCCGTGGACTTCGACGACCCGGAGCTGACCCGCGGCTACAGCGGCGTCTCGGCGTACTGCCGCAGCAAGTTCGCCCTGGCCGCGCACACGTTCACGCTGGCGGAGGAGCTCCAGGGCACGGGTGTGTCGGTGAACGTCCTGCACCCCGCGACCTACATGGACACGGCGATGGTCCGCGAGGCCGGGGTCACCCCCTGGAACACGGTGGCGGACGGGGCGGCGGGGGTGCTGGTGCCGGCGACGCAGGAGGTGGGCAGCGGCGGCTACTTCGACGGGACCAGTCCGTCACGGGCGCATGAGAGGGCGTACGACCGGGAGGTGCGCAAGCGCCTGGAAGCGGTCACGGATCAACTACTGGCCCTCTAGGGCCTGCTGCGAACGCCCCGCCTGCCCCGGCGACGCCTGGCCCCCCGCAAGGGGCGCGCGGTCACGGTGCTCCGACGGCCTCCAACGCGTCCCGGGCCCGGACGGCCAACCCGTCCGCCCCACAGGACTCCGCCAGCGAAAGCCCCCGTTCGAGTTCGGGCACCGACCTCGCGGCGATCCCGTACTCGACCAGCGCGGCGGCGTGTTCGTACTGGCAGGGTGAGGCCTCGAGGTACGCCACCGCCTGCCCGGCCAGGCGCACCGCACGCTGCCCGGTCTCCAGCGCGGCAGCCACCCGCAGGGCCTCGCCGATGGCCGTGTCGGTGCCCAGGAGCTCTGCCTGCCGGCGGGCGAGAGCGGCCAGATCCGCCGCACGCCGCGGATCGTCGGCGGCCAGTGCCTGCGCCAGGTCCCCCGCCCAGGGGGCCAGCACCGTGTTGTGGCCACGCCCGGCGCACGCCTTCTCCGCGGCCTCCAGCTCGCCCACAGCCTCCTCGGTCCGCCCGACGGCGAGAAGCAGCCGGCCGCGCACGGAACGGGTGTCGGGCAGCACGATCGTGGACGGGTACGGAGGGGCGAAACCGTACCGCTCGGCGAGGGACCATGCCTCCTCGAAGTGCCCGCGGGCGAGCAGCGTGTCGACGAGGCCGCAGGTCGCCGACCAGTACAGGGGCAGCCCGCGCCCGACGCGCTCGGCGAGGCGCAGCGACTCGCGCAGGGAGGTCTCCGCGTCCCGGAGCCGGCCGCGCCTGCGGTGGGCGAGTCCGACGTAGGCGTGGGCCAGGGCGAGATGACCGCCGCTCCAGCCGGCGGACTCGTACGCGCGCAGGCCCTCGGTGAACAGGCTCTCGGCCCGGTCGAGCCGGTCGCTGTAAGCGTACGCACTGCCCAGCATCAGCAGCAGTTCGATGCCCCACTCGGTGTCGGTCCAGCCGAGTCCCGGGGCGAGGCGGCCGTTGACCAGGGCGCGGTCGCACACTTCCACGACCTCTTCGGCGTTCTCGCCGTGGGTCATCGCGTCGAAGCCGCGCAGGATGAGCAGGGCGCGCTCGGAGTTGTCCCTGCCGGTGCAGGTGCGGGCGAGTTCGGCCAGCTCGCGGGAGCGTGCCGGGGAGTCCTCCTCGGCCGCGTGGATGCTCTCCCACATGTAGTGGACGGCCTGCAGGCGCATCCGGGAGGGGCCCGGTTCCAGACGGGCGGCCTCCTCGTCGACGGTGCGGATGGCGTCGTCGAGCTGGTTGTTGTGCAGCAGGGCCTGGGACAGGCGGTGGACGGCGTTCACCCGGTCGTCACCTTCCAGGCCCGGCAGGGCCAGGGCGGCCTGGAGGTAGTCGATGGTGGTGGCCGGTGAGGTCAGCAGCGTGGCGCAGCCCAGTTCGTAGAGCACGTACGGGTGGACCTCGGGCGTCGGCGGTTCGGCCAGGGCGCGCTCCAGACAGCGGCGGGCCGCTTCGGGGGCGCCGACGGCGAGGTGTTCGCGCGCTGCCTCCCGCATCTGCTCGACCAGTTCCTCGTCGTCGTCCGGGTGGACTTCGAGGAGGTGGCGGGAGGCGGCCGCCGCGCCGAGCCCGGAGTCGGTGACGACCCGCGCGGCGATGCCGTGCATGGCGGTGCGCAGGCCGTCGGGGATCGAGCGGTAGACGGCACTGGCGATCAGCGGGTGGACGAACTCCAGCTCAGCACCGTCCGTCCGGCGGCCCGCCACATCCGGTGCGGTCAGGATGCGGGCCGCGACGAGTAGTTCGGCGCAGCGGGCGGCCTCCTCGGGGCGCATGGTGGCGAGCTCGGCCACCAGGTCCAGGGTGATGCCGGTGCCGAGGATGGCTGCGGCCCAGGCGAACCGGGTGGCGTCGATGCCGAGGCCCTCCAGGCGGGCGACGAGGCCGTTGCCGCGGGCCGAGCGGTTCAGGTCGCGCAGCTCGGCGCACGAGGCCTCGACCGGGTCGAGCTGGCTGTCCTGCACCTTGGCGAGCAGTTCCACGGTCTCGTACGGGTTGCCGCCGGTCACGGCCCACACCTCGCGGCAGAACGGTGCGTCGGCGTGCGCGCCGACGGTGGCCCGGGTGAGTCCGGCGGTCGCCTCGGGGGTGAGCGCGCTGAGGGTGCTGACCGGGCGGCGGGCGGCCGCGGTGATCGCGTCGAGGTGCCGGGCGCCCTCGCCGGACGCCTCGCCGGGGCGGAGGGCCACCACGAGGAGGACGCGCAGGTCGGCGAGTCGTTCGCAGCAGGCGGCCAGCCAGTGCAGGGTCTCCTGGTCGGCCCAGTGGGCGTCGTCGACGATCAGGACCAGCGGCCACTCCCGCCGGGCGAGCCGGGAGACGACCTCGACCAGTCCGTCGCACACGCCCTGCGGGTCGGCCTGCCGCTCTCCGGGGTCCGCTATGCCGAGGGCGGGGCCCGCGACCTCGTACCAGTCGCCCAGGTACTCCCGCGCCTCCAGAGGCATCAGGGACAGGAGCACGGGCTGGAGCAGTTGTCGTACGACATTGAAGGGCACGGACGTGACGGTCTCGCCGCCGCGCGCCCACCAGACCGCGCAGCCGCGCTCCTCCGCGATGCGGCGTGTCTCGGCGAGGAGGGCGGTCTTGCCGATGCCGGCCTCCCCGCTGAACACCAGCAGACTCCCCGGCTCCGAGGGCGACGCGTCGTCGCAGAGCGCGTCGACCGCCTCGGTGATGACGGTGAGCTCCGCGTCGCGTTCCCACAGGGAAGCCGAGGCGGCCGCGCCGGGCCGTGCCTCCGTCATCCCGGTACCTCCCCAAGTCGCCCAAACGACGTACGGACATCGAGCCTAGCCGTCCCCGTGACCCGGTGGAGGGAGGTCGGGGCACCTGTTGCCGTGACGGGTGACACGGGGCACCCCGGGGCGACGCGATCCGGCGCCGACCAGCCCCGGCGCGGGTAATAGAACGTCAAAGTCCGTGCGGAGCAAGCGCATTCTCCCCCAAGCACTTCCTCCACGCTCGCGGCGACGGCCTGGTTCCGGCGTGGACGTGGTGCCGTGCGGCGGCTTCGCGTCCGGCTACGACGGACCCGCGGCGCCGCGGGCCGGCCGGGCGGCGGGCGGCCGCGCAGTCGCGGTCGGGCAGTCGGGCAGTCGGGCAGTCTGCTCACCGTGGGCCGGGTGCCCAGGTCGGGCGCTCTCATCTGCCTTTCACTCCCGCCTCATACCGTGGGGGCATGACGCAGGTGACTCCTCCCGGGTGGTACCCCGACCCGGGGCAGACAAGTGACGGGCCCGCCACCGAGCGCTGGTGGGACGGCAAGGCGTGGACGGACCGGGTCCGCCCCGTGGACGCGGGCGCCTCGTGGGGTCCGCCGGAGCAGCCGCCGGTCGCCGGCGCGTATCCGGGCGAGCCGTTCGCCGCCGTCCCCCACCCCGGTGCCGTCCCCTACCCCGGCGCCGGGCCCGCTCGGGCGCGGCACGGCGTGCGGACCGGGATAGCCGTGGCGGCGGCGATCGTGGTGCTGGCCGGCATAGGCGGCGGTGTCTACGCGCTCACGGCGCAGGACGGCGGGAGCGGCCGCTCCGCGGGTGCTCAGGGTCCGGACGGCCCGGGCGGCTTCGGTGGCCGGGAAGGCCAGGGCGGCCAGGGCGGGCAGGGCGGCCAGGGTGGTCAGGGCGGTCCGTTCGGCAGGCAGGGCGGGCCCTTCGGCGGTGGTTCCGGGGGTTCGGGCGGTCGGACGCCCGCGCCCGGTCAGTCCGGGCAGCCGGGGACCGAGGACGGGTACGCCACCGACCCGTTCAACGGCATCAGCATCCCGGTGCCCGCCGGGTGGACCGGCCAGACCGTCGAGGGCGGGGCGGCCGTCCAGTCGAACGACACCTACAAGTGCCCCGGCGACGCCTCGAAGACCTGCAACACCGGCGGGGCCTACTCGGCCTCTGCCGAGCAGCAGGGGCTGACGGCCACGAGCGCTCGGGCGGCGGCCGAGCAGGACATCGCCAAGAACGCCGAGGAGTCCTACGGCGGCACGTCCTACGGCGGGATCACCTCGCACCAGGTTCTGGCCTCGGAGGCGGTGACCGTGGCCGGGCAGAAGGGCTACATGGTCCGCTGGAAGGCGGTCACGGCCAAGGGCACGGACGGCTATGTCGAGTCGCTGGTCTTCCCGTCGCCCGCAGACTCCCGGCAGCTCGTCGTCGTGCGTTTCGGCCTCGACGCCGGGTCCGGCGGGCCCAAGCCGTCCGTCCTGGACCAGATCACCAAGGGCATCAAGGAGTCGTCGGCGGGCGGCGCCGGACAGAAGGTCTAGGGGGCCGTCCGGAGACGGAACACCCTTGCCGCCCCGGCCGATGCGATGCGGCCGGGCGGGGCTCCCCTCCGCTCTGGAGGAGCCCCGCCCGGCCGGGGATGCGCGCCGCCCCCGTCCCCACGGTGCGGCGCGGTCGGGCCGACGTCCGGTCATCCCACGGACGGCGACCCGGTCCTCAGGTGAGTCCCAGCGACGGGAGCACCACGGCCTCGACGAAGCGCGTGAGGTACTCCTCGTCCGCGTACTCCCCCTCCAGGAGGGGGCGGACCCGCAGCACGCCCAGCACTTGTGCGGGGACGTACTCCAGCGCCGGATGGCCGGCGGGCACCTCCCCGCGCTCCACACCACGCCGGACGATCTCCTGCAGCGCCCTGACCTCGGGCTCGACCAGTGCTTCGCGCAGCGCCTGCGCGAGCTCCGGGTCCTGCATCGCGGCGTGGCCCAGGGCCTGGTGGAGCTTGGTGTCCCGGCGCGACCACTCGGCCGCGGTCCGCGCCACCGCGCGCAGGTCCCCGGCGAGCGAACCGGTGTCGACGCCCGCGAACCGCGGGCAGCGACTGGCCCGCAGGGCGGCGGCCACGAACTGCGGCTTCGTCTTCCACTGCCGGTACAGCGTCGACTTGCTGCACCGGGTGACGGCGGCGACGCCCTCCATGGTGACCGCGTCGTAGCCGCATTCGCGGATCTGCTCCAGCACGGCGTCGAAGAACTCCTGCTCGCGCTCGGGCGTGAGCTTGGAGCGGCGCGAGGCGGCCGCCGACTGCGGTACCTCCGCTGCCTGCGACGTCATGGCTTCTGCTCCTCGGTCGTGGTGCCGGCCGCGTGGGCCGCTTCACACCAGTGTATCGATACGCCAGTGTACCGGTACGCAAGCGTATCGGTACACTGGCGTATCGATGAGCCTTGGACAGGACCCACTCCTCTGTCGAGTGGGTCCCCTCCTGGGCTCACCACGCACCACCCCACACGTACTGTCAGCAAAGGGGGGCGGGGATGGATTCCCGCACCGGGCCCGAAGGAGAAGGGGCAGCCGCGATACACCGGCCGCCCCTCGTCCGCGAGCTCCTCGTCGTCGCCGGGCTCTTCCTGGTCTACAAGTTCGGCCGGCAGCTCGCGAACGGCCACACCGCGGAGGCGTTCCACAACGCGCACCGCGTCTGGGACTGGGAGCGCGCGCTGCGGCTGCCGGGTGAGGGCGCCGTGCAGTCCACACTGCTGCACGGCGACACCCTCGTCCGCACCGCGAACCTCTACTACGTGGCCGTGCACTTCACGGCCACCGCGGCGTTCCTGGTGTGGCTGTACCTGCGGCGGCCGGACCACTACCTGTGGGCCCGCCGGGTCCTCACCCTGGTCACCGGCGCGGCGCTGGCGCTGCACCTCACGTTTCCGCTCGCCCCGCCGCGGATGCTCCACATGACGCACCTGGTGGACACCGGACAGTTGTACGGGCCGACGGTGTACGGGGCCAAGCCCGCGACCGACTCGATGGCGAACCAGTTCGCCGCCATGCCCTCGCTGCACTACGGCTGGGCGCTGATGGTCGCGATCGGCCTGATCGCGGCGACCCGGTGCCGGTGGCGGTGGCTGTGGCTGCTGCATCCGCTGGTGACACTGCTCGTGATCGTCGGTACGGCGAACCACTACTGGCTCGACGCGGTCGTGGCGACGGCCCTGCTGGGCATCGCTCTGGCCATGGTCCCCGGCCCGTCGGCGAAGCCGCAGCGAATCGCCCCGGCGGCGCGGCGCGCGGTGCCGTCGGCGAGGGCCGCGGAGGCCAGGACCGCCGACGGCCACGGCCTGGTGGGGGCCGGACGATGAGCGCCGCCGTCCTCGCGATCGTCCTGTCCCTGTTCTCCGCGGTCGCGTACGCGGCGGCCGCCGTGGCTCAGGAGCGGCTCGCCGCCCGGGAGAGCGGGACCGGTGTGGTCCGGCTGCTGGCGCGCGGCGCCTGGTGGTGGTCGGTCGCACTGAACGCCTCCGCCGCGCTGCTGCACGTGGCCGCCCTCAAGTTCGGTCCGTTGACGCTGGTGCAGCCGCTCGGCGCGCTCACCCTGGTGGCCGCGGTGCCGCTGGGGGCGCGGGCGGCGGGGCGCCGGGTCCGCGGGGTGGAGTGGCGGGGCACGGCCCTGACGCTGCTCGGTCTGGCCACGCTGCTGGTGACGGCGTCCGGGCCGGAGCCGGACGAGGTACTGAGCCTGCCCGAGGCGCTGGCGGTGGCCGGGGTGACCACCGCCGTGATCGGCGTGCTCTCCCGGCCGGGCGCCCGCCCCGGGCTCCGGCACGCGACCGCTTCGGGCTTCGCGTCCGGTGTCGCCTCGGCGCTCACCCAGACCGTGACGGTGGCGGTGACGGACCGCTCCGCGGCACCGCTGAGCGCGCACGTCGTCGTGGTGGCGCTGCTGGTGGCGTTGTTCGCGACGGCCGGTCTGCTGCTGTCGCAGACCGCGTACCGGGACGGCCTCGGCGCGCCGCTCGCGCTCGTCACCCTCGCCAACCCGCTCGCGGCGGCGGTGATCGGCCTCAGTCTGCTGGGCGAACGCCTCCAGGGCGGCGCGGCCGGTCTGCTCCTCGCGGCGGCGGGCGCGGGCCTGGCGTCCTGGGGCGTGGTGACGCTGACGCGGTCCGGCCCCGCCGCCCCGGCCCCGGTCGACGACGACCACCCGGTCGCCGCGGTGCTCGCCCTGGAATCCGGGCCGGCCCCCTTCGAGCCGTCGTTGCCCGCCCAGCGACCGGCCGCGCCGGAGCACCTGACCACCCTGTGAACACGCCGGTGGCCGGCACTGTACGTACGTGCCGGCCACCGCCTTTTTCCGTCTTCGCTCCCGCGGCTCAGCCGAGACCGCGGGAGTCCTGCTTCAGCGCCGTGTCCACGGTCAGTGCGGTCGCCACCACCAGGCTCCGCAGCGGCTCGGGCAGTTGGTAGTGGATCTGCAGGACGTAGTTGTCCGCGGTCGTGAACATGGTCTTCGCCAGGCCCTCCCAGGTCTTGGTGATCCGGGCGACCTCGTTCTCGGCGTGGTCGACGATCGCGAAGTTCCAGGCGCGCCAGTTCTCCGCCTTGATCGCGCCGACCTGCCGGCCGTCCGCGTTCATCGCGAAGTGGATCTTCCCGATCATGTTCTGCTGGACGATCTCGCCCACGACCTGACCGTCCGGGCGCTCCACGACCACCCGCGACTTGAAGACCTTCGCGGGCCGGGTCAGCACCAGCTGCGGCTGCCCGTAGGCGTCGCGGATCTCCAGCTTGTGGGTCATGAACTGGTCGAGACTGGAGACGAAGCGCACCGCCTTCTTCAGCGCGCTCTGCCCGACCTCCGTGACCGATCCGATCTGGTTGCCGTTCTGGTCGAAGACGCTGTACTCGTTCGTCAGCTCGATCAGCTTGGCCTTCTGGTTCACGACCAGCACCGGTTCGGTGAACAGCGTGCCGCCGCCGGGGCCGCTCGGCGCGACCCCGGCCTGCTGCTGCACCTGGTGCTGGACGCGCTGATCGTGGGCCGCGGCCTGGTGACCGTAGGGCTGTTGACCGTAGGGCTGTTGACCGTAGGGCTGTTGACCATGGGTCTGCTGACCATGGGGCTGCTGACCGTACGCCTGCTGACCGTACCCCTGCGGACCCTGCGCCTGCTGCGCAGCGGGCGCCTGTTGCGGCGCCTGCGACGCGGCCTGGGCCTGCTGCTCGGCGTGGGTGTGCTGCGTCCACTGCGAGCCGTCCCAGTAGCGCAGCGTGTGCGGTGCGCCGTGGGGATCGGGGTACCAGCCTGCAGGCGTGTTCGAATGCGTGGTCACCGGGGCACACTACCGCGAGCCGGCCGGGAAACCACCGGCACCGGATTCTCGCGTCACTCCGTCACGATCGCGGGGTCGCTCACACCCGGCCGCCCGTTCTCCACGTGCCCGGCGAAGCGGCGCAGGAAGGTCGGGTCGGCGTCGGAGGTGACGGTGAGGTCGTACCAGCGCCTGCTCGACCCGAGGTCGACGGTGTGGTTCACGGTGGCACCGGGGCGCACCGTGACCGTCTGCGGACGGCCGCCGTAGCCGCTGGTGACCTTCAGCTTCACCGTGCCGGAACCCTTGTTGGTGAACGTCAGCGCGAGATTGTCACCGGTGTGCCGGGCGGTGACCTCGGGACCGGCGGCCTTGCTGCCGCCCTTGAACACGCGCAGGAAGCCGTTGGGGCCGTGCACGGTCAGGTCGTACGAGCCGCCGGAGTACGCCGAGTTCCAGGTGTCCGAGACCGACGTGCCGGCCTGGGTGGTGTAGCTCCAGGGGCCGTCGGCGCGGTTGCCGGAGGTGACCAGGAAGGCGGCACCGGCGTGCGCGCCGGACGCGAAGGTCAGGGTGAACGTCCCGGCCGCGGTGTCCGCCGAACCGTCCACTGACGGCGCGTACTTCAGCGGGCGGGTGGGACGCAGACCGCGCTCCTGCTTGGGCAGGACGCCCTGGGCGGGCGGGGTCGGCACATAGTCGGGGTGGCGGTTCCGGTCCGGCGGCTGGTAGCCGTCGGTGGACGGCAGCGCGACCGGCTTGGTGTCCTTGCGGGAGAAGTCGAAGGCGGAGGTCAGGTCGCCGGATATGGCGCGCCGCCAGGGCGAGATGTTCGGCTCGTGCACACCGAAGCGGCGCTCCATGAACCGGATGACGGAGGTGTGGTCGAGCGTCTCGGAGCAGACGTAGCCGCCCTTGCTCCACGGGGAGACGACCAGCATCGGCACGCGCTGCCCGAGCCCGTAGGCGCCGGCGACGTGGCTGCCGTCGCCCTTGAAGAGGTCCGGTCCCACGTCGACGGTGGACTTGCCCTGCGCGGCGGAGGCGGGCGGGATGGGCGGTATCAGGTGGTCGAAGAAACCGTCGTTCTCGTCGTAGGTGATGAACAGGGCCGTCTTCGCCCACACCGCCGGGTCGGAGGTGAGCGCGTCGAGGACCTGGGAGACGTACCAGGCGCCGTAGTTCGCGGGCCAGTTGGGGTGCTCGGTGAAGGCCTCGGGGGCGACGATCCAGGAGATCTGCGGCAGTGTGCCGGACTTCACGTCGGCCTTGAGCTGGTCGAAGAAGCCCTCGCCCTTGCGGGCGTCGGTGCCGGTGCGGGCCTTGTCGTAGAGCGGGTCGCCGGGCTTGGCGTTCTGGTACTGGGTGAAGTAGAGGAGCGAGTTGTCGCCGTAGTTGCCGCGGTAGGCGTCCTGGATCCAGCCCCAGGAGCCGTTCGCGTCGAGGCCGTCGCCGACGTCCTGGTAGATCTTCCAGGAGACCCCCGCCTTCTCCAGGCGCTCGGGGTAGGTGGTCCAGTTGTAGCCGGCCTCGTCGTTGCCGAGGACCGGGCCGCCGCCCTGGCCGTCGTTGCCGGTGCAGCCCGTCCACATGTAGTAGCGGTTCGGGTCGGTGGAGCCGATGAACGAGCAGTGGTAGGCGTCGCAGATGGTGAAGGCGTCGGCGAGCGCGTAGTGGAAGGGGATGTCCTCGCGGGTCAGGTACGCCATGGTCGTGGAGCCCTTGGACGGCACCCACTTGTCGTACTTGCCCCCGTTGAAGGCGGCGTGTCCGTCGTTCCAGCCGTGCGGCAGGTCCTGGATGAAGGCGAGGCCCAGGTCGTCGGCGTCGGGGTGGAACGGCAGGATGTCCTTGGTGCCGTCCGACTGGTGCCAGACCGTCTTGCCGTTCTGCAGGGTCACCGGGCGCGGGTCACCGAAGCCGCGGACGCCCCTGAGGGTGCCGAAGTAGTGGTCGAAGGAACGGTTCTCCTGCATCAGGACGACGATGTGCTCGACGTCCTCGATGGTGCCGGAACGGTGGTTGGCGGGCAGGGCCGCGGCGCGCTCGATGCTGCTGGAGAGCGCGCTGAACGCGGCGGTGCCGCCCGCGAGTTGGAGGAATCGGCGCCGATTCACTTCAGGCATGACGGGGGGACCTCTTGTCCTGACGGGGCGCGATACGCCCAACGGTGAGGGAACCTGCGCGAAGGGAGTGTTCCAGGAGCACCGAACGTCAGGAAAGGGTGCGGTGGCGCCCATGTGAAAGTCGGCGGTACGGGAGATGTGGGGCGCGCCAAGGGCTGATGCCGGGTGTGCCAAGTCCCGGTGCGGGAGCCGTCAAGAGCTGCCCAAGGGGTCGCTCACGGCGCGGGGCCGCGGGCAGGCCGCTCGGTCAGGGGTGCCGTCCGCCGTCCGCCGTCGGGCCGATGGGCAGTGCCAGGTGCGCCAGGTCGTCCGGCCGGGGGGTGGTCACCGGCCAGAGCGGCGCGGGGGTCCCGTCGACGACGGCCGCCGGGGCGTCGGTCAGCTTCATCCGCTCGCGCAGGCGGCCGTAGAAGTCCATCGGCCCCAGCCGGATGGCCCTCAGGCGCCGTGGGGCGGGGTACACACCGATCCAGTCCCCCGGGTACAGGACGCCGCGCAGCTGGCCGTCGATGCTGACGGCGGCCTGGCCCGACCGTTCCAGCACCTTCAGCGCGACGGGTTCGTCGGGGGCCGCCACCACCGAGCGGTTGAACGCCATGTGCGGGGCGACCGGCGTGAAGACCAGGGCCTCCGCGCGGGGCGAGACGACCGGGCCGCCGGCGGCGAAGCTGTAGGCGGTGGAACCCGTCGGTGTGGCCACCAGCAGCGCGTCGGCGGAGTAGGAGGCCAGGAGCCGCCCGGCGAGGTAGACGCCCACCGACACCTGCCGGTCCCGTGCCAGCTTCTCCAGTACGACGTCGTTCAGCGCCATGACGTTCAGCGGGATGCCCCAGTCGTCGCACACCTCGCAGTGGGCGCGCACCTGCGGAGGCGGCAGGAGCGGTCCGCGGCCGTACCGTGTGAGCGCCTCCATCTCCGGCGGCACCTCCAGACGGCGCGAGGCACGCAGGGTGAGCAGCATCCGGTGGTCGACCGAGAACCGGTTCTGCCGGACGGCGTCGAGCGCCTGGCGCACCAGCGTGACGGGCACCTCCGTCAGGAAGCCCACCCGGCCGATGTCGACCCCCAGGACCAGGGCGTCGTTCTCGGCGGCCAGCCGGGCGCCCCGCAGGAAGGTCCCGTCCCCTCCCAGGGTCACGATGAGATCCGGGTCGCCCGCGGAGTCGACCTCGTCCCGGGCATGGCGCCGCCCACCGTCCTGCCACACGTCGATGTCGGCGCACTGCACGCCGTGCTCGGCGCACCACGTACGCACGGTCCGAGCCGCGTCCACGGCTTCGGCGCGGCCGCCGTGGACGACCAGACCTATACGTCCCACGGTCACGTCTCCGCCTCCCCGTCACCTCGCGGATGATCGCCTGCTGCGCAGGCCCGGGCGTCTGCTCACCATGCCCACCTCCAGTCTGGCGGCGTTCGGTCCCCACGTCAGCGCGGGAAGCGCTCGGACGTGGACGCCGGCGGTGCGGAGCACAAGCGGAAGCGGCCGGGCGCGCCGCTCTGTGTGAGCGTTTTCTCGTCGATGTGGGGACGGGTCGGCCCAAGGTCCTCTGGGGTGCTTCTGACCCGGATCAGCGGTGTGCCGAGGACGGAACGGCGGCATCAGGGGCGGCCAACCGCTCCGCCGGGCACATCGGGCGGGTCGCCCGGCCAGAAACCTCACGCATGTGATCGTGGCTGATCGCCAACGCTAGCGACTCGGTCCGTGATCGCAGCCCTCCCCCAGCCGGAGCCGGCCTCGGCACATGGTCCTGAGACGCGGTCACGCCCCCTGCGCGAGGGTGGGCCCGTAGGTGCGCCATCCCGCGTGGCTCCAGGTCGACGACTCGGCCGCAGCCGACCCACGACGGCGCCGGCACCGCCGTCCAGCACCGCCGAACCGCCGGCCCCGGGATCTCGACGCCGACCATCCGCACCCCGCCGCGTCTCTACGCGCCGGCGAAGGAGCCGCTCCGTGCGGCGTGCCTGCCGATCGCGGCCCCGACGAGCCGCCTCTCGAAAGACCGCAGTATCTGTTCGAGATCCGTCGCGTCGAACGACGTCGCATCCGTCCCCAGACTGATTCCTGCCGTCTCGGACATGTCCCACACAATGAAGGAGAGCTTTCCGGAGTACGGGTCGACGCGTTTGGGGAATCGTCCGTAACGGCTGGATGCCATGACTCGCTCGAGGTCCTGTTGTGTCCTGTCCGCGCGAGCCCGGATCAGCGTGCGGGGCGCTACGGGGCGGATGTTGACCACGTACGGGTTGTGTGCGGAGCGGCCCAGTTCGGCGGAGACCTCGTCCAGGGATCTGGCATAGCGGTCGGGCTCTCGCAGGCTGACGGAGGAGGATCTGACGAGTGCCGCGTCGACGGCCCGGCACAGCGTCGGGAACCGGTCGCTGCCCAGGGCTGTGTCGACCGGGACGAGGGCCCTGCCGGCGATATGGGCCACCGCCTCGCGGCCGAAGGTGGTTTGCCGGTTGGCCATCACGGTGTTGAACACGCAGTTGCCGATACCGAGGTGCTCTGCGAGCGCGCACGCGTATGCGGCTTGCAGGACGGCGGCCGCGGATGTCCGGTACTGTCTCGCCAGAATGGCCGCCGCGAGTGCGACCGCCGCCGAGTCGAGGCAAACGAAGTTGTAGACGGCGTCCCTGTGGCTCGCCGGCACCTGGAGTTCGGGCATGACGGACTGACGGAGCATGGCCCGGTCATGGGTGTCGACACGATGGGCGTGCCGCAACCCCGAGGGACTGGCTTCGAAGCTCGCGATCTGCCGCGGCTGCCACCCCGTGCCGAGGTCGGCGCCCGGATCGGCGGCCAGTCGGACTATGTGTGCGGCCACGATCCGGGCGGCCGTCGAGTCCGCCGAGAAGTGGTGCAATGACAGCGCGATGTGGGTGGGTCTGCCGTCCACGGTGACGACGGCGGCCCGCAACGGCAGGTCGTCCGGGGCGAATCCGGGCTCGGCCAGTCGGCGGGTGAGGGCGCTCAGTTCGTCGTTGGTCAACCGGGCGTCGGAGGCGTACTCGTCGACCTGAAGCACCCCGGAAGCCACGACGACCGCACGCGGGTGCCCGTCCGCGTCACGGGGATACAGCGTGCGTAGCGCCTCGAAGTGGGCCATGACCGCGGCGAAGGCATGAAGCACCGCGGCCATGTCGGGCGTGCCGTCGAGTACCCGCGCCATCCGTTGGTTCTTGTTGCGGGGTCCGTGGAGATGAGGGTGGCATCCTTCGCGTTCATGGGCCTTCTGCGACCAGGTCAGTTCATGCTCTCCGGCGAAGCCGGCGACGAAGACGACGTCATGGCGTGCGATCTGTCGCATACCACCCTCGGCTCTCTTCCGGTACGTCGGCGGCGCGCCACGTCTCGCGAATGGCGCGCGGCAGAGTTCGCCGACCGGACGGGCGGAGGCCCCCCGGATCCTCCACGCCGTCCGGCGGTACGACGACGCGGCCGGAGCGCGGGCGTCCCGTCTTCAGGCAGAGGATAGATCCGCGCGGACCACGTGCAGTCGAAGCGCTTCGACGGTCGCATGACGCTGAGTCGTATGTCAATCACAAGTCCACCAGCCGTCGCAAGCCGTTTGTACAGCGTGTGCGTTCTTCCGCGAGTTCGCCTGAAGCAGCAGCTCACCTGCGGAAAGGCCGCGTGGAGGACGGGGCGCACCGCCACCCTCGACCATGCCTGTTACCGGAAAGTGACCTGAACGGCCCGTTGTCGTGCCCGGAAACACGGCCTTAGTGTCACCGAAACGTCGAAGCGCATCGACTCGGATTCCTCCCGCCCTCCCGACAACAGGCCACCGGACGACGCAGCGTCGGCCCGCCCACCGGTCGGATCCAAGAAAATGAAGGGCCGCAACGACATGAGCATCGAGATGAACCGCCGAGCCGTCCTGCGAACGGCCGCCGGCGTAGCGGGCGCCGCCTCTCTCTCACCGCTGCCGGCCGCCTGCGGCGGCAGCGGCTCCACTGCCGGCAAGGGCGGCACCAGTAGCAAGAAGGGCCTCGCCGCCGCACTGCCTGCCTATGTGCCCAGCACGGTCGGCAAGCCGGACATCGCGTCCGTCACACTCCCCAACGGAGCGGTCACGGAGCCGTGGTCACGCTGGTCTACGCCGTCGGCTACTGGAACTCCTTCTTCAACGTCATGCTCTACATGCCGCTCGACAGCAGGAAGTGGCCGCTTCAGTACGTGCTGTACCAGTACGTCAGCCTCGGCTTCACCATGCCCGGCCAGACCAACTCCGGCTGCGGCGACGGAAAATCGCTGACGGCCCCGCTGTCGCTCCAGATGGCGGTGGTCGTGCTGACGCCCCTCCCCGTCGTCGTCGCTTTCCCCTTCCTTCAGAAGCATCTTGCCAAGGGCATGCTCACCGGCGCCATCAAGGGCTAGGGACGCACATGATGCAGCGCGTCACCTGACGCCTCCGGGTCTCCCGGCGGCACCCTCGACGCGCTGGACGAGGCACCGTCCGCCCATTCCTCAGCGACCACACCAGAGCCGACCGGACTGCTGCTTGTACGCAGCCCCGTACGGACCCGCACCCGAAAGGCAAGGACCCGTCATGACCCATGTCCCGCACCTCTCCCGCCGAGGACTGCTGGCCGCCGGTGCGGCCGCGGCCGCACTCCCCCTGCTCGCGCCCTCCGCTGCCTCCGCCGCGTCCGCCCGTGCGGCCGGGACCGTCCGACGCACGCCCTACACCTTCCGCAACGCGCAGATAGTCGGCGGCGGTTTCGTCACCGGCATCATCTTCAACCAGAGCGAGCCCGGGCTGGTGTACGCCCGGACCGACATCGGCGGCGCCTACCGCCTCGACACGGCGTCCCGGCGGTGGCTCCCCCTCACCGACTGGATCGGCTGGGACGAGTACGGACACACCGGCATCATCAGCATCGCCACCGACGAGGTCGACCCCGACCGCGTCTACCTGGCGGCGGGCACCTACCCCATGCCCGACTGGGACCCGAGCATGGCGGCCATCCTGCGGTCGACCGACCGCGGCCGCACCTGGAAAACCACTCCCCTGCCGTTCCGGCTGGGCGGCAACATGCCCGGCCGGGGCATCGGCGAGCGGCTGGTGATCGACCCCAACCGCAACAGGATCCTCTACCTGGGAGTGCGCGGCGGCAACGGGCTGTGGCGCAGCACCGACTTCGGCAAGACCTTCGCGAAGGTGACCAGCTTCCCCAACGCGGGCAACTTCGTCCCCGACCCCAACGACACCAACGGCCCCAACGGCGACAACCTGGGGGTGCTGCAAGTCGTCTTCGACAAGCGCACCGGCAGAGCGGGCAGGGCCACCCGGACCCTCTACGTCACCGTCGCCGACAAGGACAACATCCTGTACCGGTCCACCGACGCGGGAGCCACCTGGGAACGCGTCCCCGGGCAGCCCACCGGCTTCATCCCGCACCACGCGGTCTTCGACCACGTCGGCGGCTACCTGTACCTGGCGACCAGCGACACCGCCGGCCCCTACGACGGCTCCAAGGGCGACGTGTGGAAGCTGGACACCGCCACCGACACCTGGACCCGCATCAGCCCGGTCCCCTCCACCAGCGACGAAAACCAGTGGGGTTACAGCGGCCTGACCATCGACCGGCAGAACCCGGACACCCTGATGGTGTCCACCCAGGTCAAGTGGTGGCCCGACTGCCTCCTCTTCCGCTCCACCGACGGCGGCGCGAGCTGGACCCGCGCGTGGGACCTGGGCACGAATTCCGAGCGCACCCTGCGCTACGACATCGACATCTCCGCCGCCCCCTGGCTGACCTGGAACGCCTCGCCGTCGCTTCCCGAGATGGCCCCCAAGCTGGGCTGGATGATGGAGTCCGTCCAGATCGACCCCTTCGACTCCGACCGCTTCATGTACGGAACCGGCGCGACGATCTACGGCGCCGACAACCTGACCGACTGGGACCGCGGCGGCACCGTACACCTGTCCGTGCGGGCCCAGGGCCTGGAGGAGTGCTCGATCGCCTGCGTGATCAGCCCGCCCGTCGGCCCCGCGCACGTCTTCTCCGGCGTCGGCGACGTCGGCGGCTTCCGCCACACGGATCTGAACAAGGCGACGAAGATGTACGACAGCCCGACCTTCGGCGTCACCACTGCCTTGGACTACGCGGAGCTGGCGCCCCACACCGTCGTGCGAGTCGGCAGCCCCACCAGCGGCTGGACCCAGCACTTCGCCATCTCCACCGACAGCGGCGACACCTGGACACCGTCGGGCAGTGAGCCGTCCGGCGTCACCGGGCCCGGAGGCCACGACCAGGCTGTCGCCATCGGTGCCGACGGCAAGCGGATCGTCTGGTCACCGGACGGAGCGCCGGTCAGTTGGTCCGACGACAACGGAGCGACCTGGACGGCTTCGAAGGGGCTGCCGGCCGGGGCTGCGGTGCGCTCGGACCGGGTGAACCCGGCGAAGTTCTACGCCTACGACTCCGGCGTCTTCTACCTCAGCACGGACGGCGGCGAGAGCTTCAGGGCCACGGCGGCGACCGGTCTGCCCACCGCGGGGAACGTCCGGTTCAAGGCGGTACCGGGCCACGAGGGCGACATCTGGCTGGCCGGCGGCACCAGCAAGCCCACCACCCCCACACCGTACGGGCTGTGGCGGTCGACCGACTCCGGAACGTCCTTCACCAGGTTCGAGGCGGTGGACGAGGGCGACGTCGTCGGATTCGGCAAGGCCGCACCCGGCGCCACGTACCCCGCCGTCTACACCAGCTCCAAGATCGAGGGCGTGCGCGGCATCTTCCGGTCCGACGACGCGGGCCGGACCTGGATCCGCATCAACGACGACCGCCACCAGTTCGCCTGGACCGGGAACTCCATGACGGGAGATCCCCGGGTGTACGGCCGCGTCTACTTCGCGACCAACGGCCGCGGAGTCATCTACGGCGACCCGAAGTGAGGTCAGGTGCTCAGAACCCGCATCGCTTCAGGAGGGCTGATGAAATTCCGTCTCGGCTGGGCCGCGCTGCTCGCGGCTCTGGCTCTCGTCCTGACGTTGCCGAACTCGGCAGCGGCAGCCTCTTCGACGTACTACTTCAAGTACTACGCGACCGGCGGCAACGCTTCTACGTGGTACGCCAACGACAACTCCTGGGGTGTGAACTCCTCGACCGGCACCGGGTTCGTCGCCATGGTCGACGGCGAGGACTGGGGCACCACGTCCCCGGTGACCACGCTTCCCAAGAAGCTCAGCGCCATCAGCTCCAGCAACACGACGTGGTTCTCCCAGACCTCGTCCCCGGCGTCCGGCTCGTACTACGACGCCACGTACGACATCTTCATCGACCCGACCGCCGGGCCCACCAACCGCAACTCCCGCAACGAACTGATGATCTGGCTCAACTGGTCCAACACCAAGCCGCTGGCCAACGCCTATGACGCGAGCGGCAACGCGATCCCGACCGTGACCAACGTCAGCCTCGGCGGCCGCACCTGGAACATCTACGAGTACAACTGGCCGGACGGCGTCAGCCACACCATCAGCTTCCTGGACACGAGCAGGTCCGGCTGGTGGTCCGGCAGCCTCACCCCGTTCTTCAACTGGGGCATCAACAGGGGCTACTACACCAACGACCAGTACCTCAACAGCATCATGGCCGGCTGGGAGTTCGGGCCGGGCAGCTACACCGCCACCTCCTGGGGCGTCGCGGGCTTCTGACGCCGCGACAACCGAGAGGCGGACCGGTGACCGGCCGCTCTCTGCCCGGAAGGGCCGCCCGACCCTCCGTACGGAGGGTCGGGCGGCCCGCTAGCAGGGCTGTGTCGAACGTCGTTCGGTGAGCTGGGCGAGGGTGTGGAGAAGGAAGAGGGAGGGGATGCCGGCGCCTCCCCGAGGTGCCGGCATCCCCGTCGGATCAGTTCGTCACGCGGAAGGTGGCGTCGCTGCGTGCTGTGGTGGTGGTGATCGGGTCGAGCCGCAGTTCGTAGGCGTAGTGCCGGATGTACCGGTCCGGGTAGTTGTACGACTGGAAGGACGACCAGGTGGGGTCGGCGAGTCCGGCGACCTGGCGGAAAGTGGCGTCGGCGGCGAACTGGGCGGTGCCGTCGTTGTGGACCAGCTGGAAGTCGTAGTTGGAGTGCCGCAGGAAGTACCCGGGGTAGTTCACCGACTCGAAGGAGACGGTGCCCGAGCCCGTCAGGCCGGTCCGCAGCCGGAACCGGGAGTCTTCGACGGGGCTGACGTTCGGGTCGATGCGCACGTCGAAGTCGGTGTGCCGCACGTAGCGGTCCTGGAAGTTGTATGACTGGAGCCGGTTGACCGCGGTGTTGGGCCAGCGGGCGAGCACGCGGCTCTCCTCGGCGGCGGTCAGGTTCATGATCCAGCCGTGGCGCTTCTTCGTGCCGCCCATGGTGTAGCTTCCCGAGGCCTGCCTCTGGTAGGCGGCGGGGTTGGACGGGTCGGTCGTCAGGACCGGCATGTAGCCGCCGTTGGTGGCGTACTGGTCGAGGTAGAGGGCCCACTTGTCGGTGCCGTTGAACTTCATCCACATCGGGCCCTCGACCTGGGAGCCGGTGAGGCCGATGCCGGAGAGGTTGCCCAGGTCGGTCCAGGTCCCCAGGACGGAGTTGCTGCCCTCGAGGGTGATCTGTCCGTCGCCGGAGGCCCGCACATAGCGGTATTTGCCTACTCCGGAGGGCACCTCGACGATCTGCGTGTCGATGATTTCCTGGGTGCCGGGGCGGTCGATGTAGAGCTGCGGGCTGGTGATGGTGCGGAAGTCGCTGGTGCGGGCGTAGAAGATGCGGTGCTTCGTCTTGCCGTTGAGGGGCACGTTCGTCGCCCAGTACAGGACGTAGTCGTCGGTCTCGGGGTTCCAGATCGCCTCGGGCGCCCAGGCGTTGCGTCCGTCGGGGATCGCGCCGGCGACGTTGAGCAGCCACGGCTGGGACCAGTTGACCAGGTCGGTGGACTCCCACACCACCAGGTTGCGGCTGCCGTTGTTGATGGAGGAGTCCCAGGTCTGGCCGCAGCTGATGCACAGGTCGGTCGCGATGATCCAGTACTTGCTGCCGTCGGGGGATCTCACGAATGCGGGGTCGCGCACCCCCTTCGTGCCGACCGTGGAGCGCAGGACCATGCCGCCGCCGTTGAGGTCGTTCCAGTGCAGGCCGTCCGTGCTGTGCGAGAGGTACATCTGCTGGTTGGTCGCCCCCTCGCCGGTGAAGTGCACCATCAGGTAGCCGGGGTCGGCGGCGGCGGCCCGCTGAGGTGTGGTGAGGGATTGCGAGGTGAAGAAGAGGCCGACGGCGACCAATATCGCCGCGACCCGGGTGAGAACCCTTGACATGTGCGTTTCCAGCCTTTCTGCGGGTGCCGGGACGGGGTGAAAGCGGAAAAAGCGGAATGCAGATGGGACCGTCCGCAGGGGTCGTACGCACAGGAGACGCACCGGTGCGTCGCGCATAACGGAAAACACGGAACGGACGAAGGCGTGGGGCGGCACCTGAGAAGCGGCCCAAGCAGATCCTCGGGACTCGCTCCTGACACACTGTCGCCCTCGACACATCGGCAAGGCGACGGGACAGGTGGGGTGGGGTGCGCTCGCAGGACACGCAAGAACGGCCGGACGTTGCCGTCGTCATGGCGGCGCGGGCGGGAGACCGGCAGGCCTCGGAACAACTGATAAGGGACTGTCTGCCGTTGGTCTACAACATCGTCGGGCGGGCGCTGGACGGGCACAGCGACGTCGACGACGTGGTCCAGGAGACGATGGTGCGGGTCCTGGACGGGTTGCCCGGACTGGAGCAACCGGATCGGTTCCGGTCCTGGCTCGTCGCCATCACCGTGCGACAGATCCGTGACCGGTGGCGCAGAGGGCGCACCTGGCTCACTGCGGAGCCCCTGGAGGAGACCGCCCACGGAACAGAGCCGCAGGCCGACTTCTCCGACCTGGCGATTCTTCGGCTTGCGTTGTCGGGCCAGCGGCGTGAAGCGGTGGAGGCGACCCGCTGGCTGGAGGACGAGGAACGCGAGGTACTCGCGCTGTGGTGGATGGAGAGCGCCGGTGAACTGACCCGCGGTGAGCTCTCGGCGGCCTGCGGCCTCACACCGCAGCATGCCGCGGTCCGAATCCAGCGGGTCAAGGAGCGGCTGGAGACGGCGCGCACCGTCGTGCGAGCCGTGACGGCCTCGCCGCGCTGCCCGGACCTGGCCGCCGTGCTCGTCTCGTGGGACGGGCGGCCGTCCGGGCTGTGGCGCAAGCGGCTGGCACGCCATGTTCGCGACTGTCCGCAGTGCCTGTCGAGCTCCTCCGACCTGATACCGGCGGAGGGGCTGCTGGCCGGCCTCGCGCTGGTCCCGGTGCCGGTCGGCCTGGCCGGCCTGGTACTGGCCAGGGCGCTGGGGGCGGGCTCGGCCGGGGCGACCGTCGGCGCGGGCACGCGTACGGCGAGTGGTGCAAGCCGTACGGCGCGGACGATCGGCAGGCTGGCCGCCAAGCCCGCGGCGACGGCAGCCGCAGGTGCCGTCACGCTCGCGGCTGCCGCAGCGGCCTGGTACACCGTCACGGGGTCGCACGAGCCGGCCCCGCGGCCCGCCGTCGCGCCCCCGCTGTCGCCCGCCGCCTCGTCCGTACCGCCGTCCCCGAGAACATCCGCCGCCTCACGGACACCGACACCGACCTCGACGCCGACAGCAGCCCCGGCGACGACCGCTGAGGCGCGGGTTTCGGGACGGCATGCCCTACGGTCGGTCGACAACCCCGGCGACTACGTGAGCCAGTCCGGCCGACTCGGCATCCTGGGCCCGGTCGGCACCACCAGCTCCGCGGCCACCCGGCAGGCGGCCACGTTCACCTTCGTTCCCGGCCTGGCCGACCCCCGCTGCTACTCACTCAGGGACGCCACGGGCAGGTATCTGCGGCACTACGCCTTCCGCATCCGGCTGGACACCGACGACGGATCCGCCATCTTCCAGAAGGACGCCACCTTCTGCCCCCGTTCCGGTTCCACGGCCGGTTCGGTCTCCCTGGAGTCGTACAACTACCCCGGCCGCTACCTCCGCCATCGGGACAACCTCCAGCTGTGGCTCGACCCTTCCGAGAACACGGCCGCGTACCGGGCCAGCCGCTCCTTCGTCCTCGTAGCGCCCTGGACCTGACAACTGAACGGCCTTGATCTGCAAGCAGCGTGACGTCGGGTCAGGCCGACGAGGATGCGGCGGGTGTCCTCTCGGCCATGCCGTAGCCCTGCTGCGGTGCGCGGCAATGGGGCCGAGCGGCCGAGCCGGAAGGAGATCACCGCGAGAGCGGCACCCCAGGCCGACGGCCGTCACCGCGGTCGTCACCAGTCCGGCGACGACCGTCGGCATCGTCGACACCACTTCCCTGAGCCCCGCGCTGCCACGCGGATCATCAGACCCCGCACCGCCCCGTCCCGGAGAGAGCTCACCCCTTGATGGCTCCGGTGAGCATGCCCTTCTTGAAGTGCCGCTGGACGAAGGGGGAGGCGACCGCGACGGGGATCAGGGCGAGGACCATGACGGCCATCTGCAGGCCCAGGGAGGAGAGCTGACCGGTGCGGACCGCCTGCTGGAGGCCGGTCGGCGCCTCGGTGTTCTTCTGGACCAGCTGGATGAGCACGTTCTGCAGCGGCATCATCTGCTGGTCGGTGAGGTAGATGGAGGCGTTGAACCAGGCGCTCCAGTACCCGACCGCGTAGAACAGCGAGATGACGGCCAGCACTGCCCGCGACAGCGGCATGATGATGGTCAGCAGGATGCGCAGGTCACTGGCACCGTCGATGCGGGCGGACTCGGTGAGTTCGGGGGAGATCCCCATGAAGAAGGCCCGCAGGACGAGGATGTTGAAGACACTGACCGCGCTCGGCAGGATCAGCGACAGATAGGTGTCGGTGAGGCCCAGCGACTGCACCAGCAGGTAGGTCGGGATGAGACCGGCTCCGAAGAACATGGTCGCCATCATGACCATCAGGAAGAACCGGTGGCCCAGAGTGCCCGGCCGGGACAGGCCGTAGGCCGCGAGCACCGACACCGTCATGGAGAACAGCGTGCCGAAGAGCGTGACACCGATCGAGACCATGATCGCCCGGCTTACCTGGCCGCCTCTGAGCAGTTCCGTGTAGTTGATGAAGGTGATGCCCTGGGGGATCACGACGAGACCGCCGACCCGGTCGATCACGGGTTTGGGCGAGAGGCTGGTGACGATCACGATCCACAGCGGACCGAGGACCCCCAGACAGCACAGGACCAGGAATCCGCCCTTGGCGGCCAGTCCGGCCTTGCTGGGCGGCTCCTCCCACACGGGACGCGCGGGTGCCTTGAGGCTGCGGATGAGCGTCGTGTTGAGGCTCACTTCTTGTACACCCCCTGCTCGCCGAGCAGATGCGCGACCTTGTTCGCGCCCAGGACGAGACACAATCCGATGACTCCCTTGGCGAGTCCGACCGCGGCCGCGTAGCTGAAGTCGCCGTTCTGGATGCCGACGTTCCACACATAGGTGTCGAGGACCTCGCTGGCCCCCGCACCGACCGCGTACCGCTGGAGCAGGAACTGCTCGAACCCGACGCTCAGCGCGTCGCCCACCCGCAGGACCAGCAGCAGCGCGACCACCGGGCGCAGCGCGGGCAGCGTCACGTGCCACATGCGGCGCCAGCGCCCCGCACCGTCCATGGCGGCGGCCTCGTACAGATCGGTGCTGACGGCGGCCAGCGCGGCGAGGAAGACGATGATCCCCCAGCCGGCGTCCTTCCACACGGCCTGCGCGGTGACCATGTATTTGAACAGGCTCGCGTTGGTCATCAGGTCGAAGCCGCTCCACCCGTGCTTCTCCAGGGTCTGGGCGATGATGCCCGCCCCGCCGAAGATCTGCTGGAAGACGGTGACCACGAGGACCCACGAGAAGAAGTGCGGCAGATACATGATCGCCTGCGCCACGGCCCGCACCCGGGGCCGGATCACGCTGTTGATGACCAGCGCGAGGGCGATGGGGATCGGGAAGAACAGCACCAGTTGCAGCACGAACAGCACGATGGTGTTCTTCGCGGCGCTCCAGAAGAGCGGATCGTCGAACATCCGCGAGAACTGCTCCGCGCCGACCCACGGGCTGTGGAAGATCGCCGTGGCGCCGTTGCTGGAGGCGTACGGGTCGTAGTCCTGGAAGGCGACGACGTTGCCGAACAGCGGGACGTAGTTGAAGATCAGGAGCAGGACGATGACGGGCAGCGTCATCAGGATGAGCGCGCGGTCACGGCGCCACCGGACCCGGAAGGGAACCCTGCCCGCCTTGCCGGCCCCGCGCGGCACGCTCTCCTTCACGGTGGCCGCGGCGACCGCGGCCACCGTCTCCTCGACGGCCGCGGGGGGACGTGTCCCGTCAGGCCTGCTCCCGGCCGTGAGGGACATCAGTTACCACTGCCGTTCTTCTCCAGGAGCTGCTTGTACCAGTCGCGCAGCTTGTCACCGCCGGAGGACTTCCAGGTGGAGATGGCCTGCTGCACGTCGGACAGCTTCTTGTTGCCGCGCACGAAGTCGATCTCCAGCTGCTCGAACGGGCTGGAGAGGTTGGCGTAGCGGCTCGGCTCGATGATGTTCATGCCGTAGGTGGACGTCTTCTTCACGAAGGCACCCTGCCGCTGCTGCCACTCGACCTGCTTGCGGGCGATCTCGGGGAAGTCGGGGTGGGCGAGGTAGGGAGCCGGGGCCGCCAGCATCACCCAGGCGTTGTTCACCTCCTGGTTACCCAGGTCGTTCTTGATCGGGACGCCGTTCTTGACCGTGTAGTGGGTGCCCTCGACGCCGTAGTCGACGAACATCCGCTCCTTGGTGCCGTAGGGTGCCGCCGCGAAGTTGGCGGCGGCCAGCGCGTTCTCGATCGTCTCCTTCGAGGCGCCCTTGCGGATCATCGACCAGATGCTGGCGGGCGGGGCGGCGTACAGCGTCGGGTTGCCGCCGGCAGCGGCAAAGTAGTCCATGCCGTCCATCTGGAAGCCGGGGTTGGACTTGGCCTGCTGGGCGGTCAGGCCGTACCAGCCGGACATGTCGCCGTTGAAGACCAGGATCTGCCCGGCGGTGAACCGCTGGCTGGGATCTCCCGTGTTCGCCCTGTCGTCGGGATGGACCACGCCCGCGTCGAACAGCTTGCGGACCCACTCCAGGTGTTCGAGGTACTCGGGGTGCTCGATGCGGTACGTCAGCTTGCCGTCGGCCCCGATGTTCCAGCCGAGCGGCCCGGCGGGGAGGACACCGAAGATGCCCGCCGCGCTCCACCTCATGTCACCACAGGCCCACACCTTGGCCTTGGGGCTGGTGGCCTCCTTGGCCCAGCTGAGGAACTCGTCGGCCGACTTGGGAACGGTGTAGCCCTTCTTGTCGAAGATGTCCTTGCGGTAGAAGGGCACGATGTTGGGCACGGGGGCGGCGGGCATCGGGATGCCGCGCAGCGCGCCGCCGAAGATGCTCATGCGCCAGGAGTCGGACGGTATCGCGGCCAGGTTCGGGTACTTCTTGACCTTGTCGCCGGCCAGGTAGGGGCCGAGGTCCATGAATTTCGCGCTGACCGCACTCGGGATCTTGCCGGTCAGTTCCCAGCTGGGCACGACCACCATGTCCGGTATGGAGCTGGAGGCGAGCACGGCGCCGAGCTTCTCACCGTAGGTGTTGCCGTCCTGGTTCTGCCACGTGATCTTGGTGCCCGCCGCCGCGTCGAGTGCCTTGTAGTACGCGCAATCGGGCTTCGGCGGGGTGCCCCAGAGCGGGGACATGATCGTGAAGGGGGCGCCGGTGCCGAGCTTTTCCGGAACCGACGTGGTGAGGGTCGCGAGATCGACCTTGCTGGTGAAACCGGCGGCCGACCCGTTCCTCGACGGGATGTCCGGCTTGGCGACCGTGCTGGCGACGTAGGTCGGGAGCATCTTGTCCGCGGCCTTGCGCGAGGTGGTGCCCTCACGCGAGTCGCTGTCCGAACCGCCGCAGGCGGCAAGCAGCGGCATCCCACCGGCCACAGCTGCGGTGGCGACCGCCGTGGAGGCGAGGAAGCTTCTCCGGCTGGGCCCGGAAGAGGCGGTAGCGGAGTTCGGCGTCATTGCGTCAACCCTTCGTGGCGCACCAGGACACCCGGCGGAGGAGCCGTCGGCTGCGGTGTCGTGACTGGAACTGGCTGAGCTGGAAAGCGAACGTCCCATCACTGGGGCGTGATTCGCAGTCGAAGCGCTTCGACGTGGCTGTGAGGTTAAGCGAACACCCATGAGCGCACAAGGGTCGCTTCCAAGATTCCTCCAAGGCACTGGTGGGCCGCTCCATGGTGCTGCGCTTGATACAGCGAGGTTGACCTCTTGACACCCCTGACACTCGTGACGAGCATCGAAGCGCTTCGAAAGGGGACTGCTCCAGCTCCAGGGAATCCCGCGTCCCTGCCCACGCGCCGCAAACATCCCGCCTTTCCGCGGTCTGCAACTGCCGTTCGCGAAGCGCATCGCCGACGTTCTGTCGCGGCTCACACCCTCGACGAAAGGATCGGAGCCTGCACCAGTTCACGCCCACCGTCGAGCGCCTGTGGCGTCGACGGGTTCAGCACCGGCCAGGCAGCCGTGTACGGCGTCGCCTGGATGGGCCGGCCACCGTGTTCCCCCAGGCGGTCGGCCTGGGCGCGACGTGGCCGGCGTTGTGGACCGGGACCGTCCACGCAGCCTACGGCGGCGGCCTCCCCCTGGCCCCGCCGTCGAGGCCGCGCCGGTTCTTGTCGCGCCGGATGGGCGACGGTGCTGCTGCCCGGCCGCCGTCTTGGCAGGCGGCCGGGTGGGCTGGACCTCGTCGAGCGGCGCGCCACCCGCTCGCGCTCGCGCTGGTCAAGCCTGCGGACCGTCGCCGGCCACGCGGCAGGGCAGGGCAACGGCACTGCATGTCGGTGCGGAAGCCCGCCGCCTCACGAGGGCCGGCACCACATCCAGGCTGACGAGGCATGGTCACCGCGTGGGCACGGCCCCCGGACCGTTGCCCCTGGCAGCCGTTGTCGCCGTCATCCCACTGCTCTGTGGGCACGAGCAGGGGCCCGCCTCCGCGCAGACAGGCCCCGTCCGACCTCCAGTCGACACGATGGAGGTCGACGCCCCGAGCGGTCGGTGCCGTCACCAGCCTGTCGGCAGACCGGCGATGAACGGGGTGAGCCGGTCGGCGATGAGGCGGTCGTCGTGGGCGGAGTAGTGCCAGTCGCGGCCGAGGAAGTCCAGGCCCGATGTCGTCTCGCGCGCTGCGCCGACGTCCGGCGGGCGTTCCCTGGGCGGAGCCGCGTCGCCGCCCGCCCGGACGACCCGAATCGCGGGTCCGCCGTCGGGATCGCAACCGCCGGCCTCCACGGAGGCGGCCTCCATCAGCCCCATGGCTCCTCGCTCAACGTCGCCGCCTCCTTCACCACGGCGGAGAACCCCGCCTGCCGGAACGCCGTCAATGAACTCACCGCTGCGACTACGCCACCCACCGGCCAGAGCAGCGGTCAGGCGCCGGGTCAAGGGCCGGAGCTGTCCTCCACCTTCTCGAAGAAGAACTCGTGTTTGAGGAAGGAGACGTCGTACTCGTGACCGGACTGGGGCGGCAGCAGTTGGGAGGCCTGGAACAGGCGCCACCCGTCGTGCAGTGCGGCAAGCCCTGTGGGATAGGGCGGCTCGTCGCTGTCGCCGGTCGTCGGACGGGTCCGGCCGGTCCCGTCGTAGCGGGACCAGCCCACGACGTCGGAGTCCAGCGCCGACGTCGCGAGATAGAGGACCAGAACCTGCTGCCTCATGCGTGACTCCTCAGGGCCGGCCGGTTGCTGACGCGCGTGACCCAGTACTCGACATCGAATGAGTCGTCACCGGTCAGGGCCCGCCACAGCAGGACCCGGTTGTAGATCTCCAGTCGGCCCGTGGCCCACTCGTACCAGGGGAAGTACGTGTTGAGTTCCGCGGTCACCGCGGGGTCGTGCAGGTCGGAGACGTCCCACAGACGCACCTGCGGGACGGTCGGGTTGAGGCGGAGTTTGTACATGTAGCGACGGTCCGCGGTGTCGTTGCGGCGGCCGCTGTGCCAGATGCCGTGGTGCAGGAGAACGACCGTGCCCGCCGGACAGGTCAGACGGGTCTGCCCCCTGAGGTTCTGGACGCGGCCGACGTCCGTCTCGTTGATCCTGCGCAGATGGCTTCCGGGCACACTGAGGGTGCCGCCCATCTCGGCGGTCACCTCGTGCGGGTAGTACATGAGCTGGATGTCGAACGCGTCCGGCCGCACGTCGATGATCGCGTCTCCGTGCAGCGCCTGCGCCTGCCCCTCATACGGCTCGCGCACATGAACCGCATGGTGGTCGACGGTCGGCTCGGGGCCGACCAGGCTCTCGACGGCGCCTGCGACGACCGGCAGGGCGAGCAGTTCGTGGACGAAGGTGTCCGGTGCGAACGCCCCGTCCAGCGGAGTGCCGTAGGACACCTCCGGCAGGCCCTCGGCCAAGGCCGCGATGGCCCGTTCGTTGATCTCCTGCGGCACCACCCCGTCCAGGCGCAGGAATCCCTGGGCGACGAAGCGCGCCACCTGAACCGATGTCAGGAGTTGCTTGCTGGTTGACATGCGACGAACGTACGGGCCCTGTTCGGATCGGTCGTGGGCTGAAATCGTCCAGTGCTGGTAATTTTCCATCCTCGTGAAACACGTGACACTACGGCTCGACCAGGCGCCCACCGTGGTCGCTGCCGGCATCGCGGTACACGGCATCTCCACCGCCCACGACGTCTTCCGGCTGCCCGACCTCTGGCAGCTGCACCTCTACAACTACGAGGGTGCTCTGTCCCTCGGGCAGTCGGTCCATCCCATACGCCCCGGCCACGTCAGCCTGGTACCACCGAACACGGAGGTGCACTTTCATTACCGGGGCAGGTCGGAGCATTTCTACGTCCATCTGCGGCTGCACGACGGCGGAACCGCGCGGGTGGTGCCGGTGATGCAGGACGCCGCGGCCGAGAGCACACGCCTGGCCGATCTGCTCCGACACGCCGTCACGGCCATGCCGACGTCTCCCCCGCGAGCCACGGCCGAGGTCTGGACCGCTCTGTGGCGCATCGCCGAGTTGCCGAGGGGCGAGGAAGCCGGGCGCCGCCACCCCTTCGTGGCCGCCGCACAGGCCTACGTCGAGGAACACCTGGCCGAACCGCTGTCCGTACCGGACGTCGCTCACGCCGTCGGAATCTCCCACACACACCTGACCCGCGTGTTCCGTGCCGAAACCGGCCTCACGGTCGTGTCGTACATCCGGCACCGACGCCTTGAACGCGCCCGCCACCTCCTGTTGTCCTCCACCCTGTCCATCACCGCCATCGCCGCGGCCGTGGGCATCGCCGACCTCCAGGCCTTCAACAAGGCCTGCCGCCGTGAACTCGGCGCGAGCCCACGTGACGTACGTGCGGGCGCCCCTGCGGGGCCGGACCGCCCAGAACCGTAGGCCCGCCACCACCGAGCACGCGAAGGTCGGGGGAACAGTTCGGCCCGTGTCCGGTGCATCCCCTGTTGCGTGTCGTCGGGGTCGGACCTGACCCGGAGGCCTCCGTGGAC
Source organism: Streptomyces sp. Y2F8-2 (assembly GCF_014905555.1). Taxonomy (GTDB): domain Bacteria; phylum Actinomycetota; class Actinomycetes; order Streptomycetales; family Streptomycetaceae; genus Streptomyces; species Streptomyces cynarae. The sequence goes on from NZ_BNGS01000005.1 coordinate 443,109, forward strand.
GCGTGGCGCCGCATCGAGGCGTTCTCCCCCACACATCTGAAGCGCACAGCCCGGGCGTGAGGCGCAGCACCGTTTTGTGGACCGTTGTGCCCGCGGCCGTCATAAGTGCGCTCAAGTGCCTCGCGCCGACCGTCAGTTCACGTGCCGGAATCGTGCAGCGGTGCGTACGCGCGTCCAAGGACGACCGGATACCCTGCGCGAGACAGCAGCGTGGTCAGGGAGGGGAAGCGTGACCGACACCAGCAACACCCGACCCGCCGAGAGCGACGCGCAAGCTCCGCGGCAGAGCCGACTGCACCGCCTGATGCGCTACCTCCCCTTGATCGCCCCCGTCCTGCTGTGGACCGTGCCCTGCTGGGTGCTCCTGTACACCGGCCAGCACTGGCCGCTGCCCGTCACGCTGGTGGGCACCGTCCTGTTCGCCCTCGGCCTCATCTGTATGCCGCTCGCGATGGTGCGCGGCCACGGCCGGCGCCAGCAGGACCGGGCGGCGATCATCGGTGACACCCTGCTGGGCACCAGCTGGGTTCTGTTCACCTGGTCCGTTCTGCTCGGCGTCCTGTTGCGGCTCGCCCTGACCGTGGCCGGCGTCGGCGGGAGTCAGGACCGGGCTCGAATCGTCACGTGGGCCGTTCTTGGCGTAACCGCCGTGCTGCTCGCCTGGGGGTACGCCGAAGCCCGCCGCGTCCCACGCGTGCGCCGCCTCGACGTGCGACTTCCACGGCTGGGCGCCGGGTTGGACGGCCTCCGCGTCGTCCTCATCACCGACACCCACTACGGCCCGCTCGACCGCGCCCGCTGGTCGGCACGGGTGTGCGAGACGGTGAACGCCCTGGAAGCGGACCTGGTCTGCCACACCGGCGACATCGCTGACGGCACGGCCGAGCGCCGCCGCGCCCAGGCCACCCCACTCGGAACCGTGCGGGCCACCCATGCCCGGGTCTACGTCACCGGCAACCACGAGTACTACAGCCAGGCCCAGGGCTGGGTCGACCTGATGGACGAGCTGGGCTGGGAGCCGCTGCGCAACCGCCATCTGCTGCTCGAACGTGGCGGCGACACCCTCGTGGTCGCCGGCGTCGACGACGTCTCCGCCGAGTCCTCCGGGCTGGCAGGCCACCGCGCCCACCTCGCCGGAGCCCTGGACGGCGCCGACCCCGATCTCCCCGTTCTGCTCCTGGCTCACCAGCCCAAGTTCATCGACCGGGCGGCCGCCGCGGGCATCGACCTCCAGCTCTCCGGCCACACCCACGGCGGCCAGATCTGGCCCTTCCATCACCTGGTACGCCTCGACCAGCCCGCCCTCGCCGGCCTCAGCCACCACGGCCCCCGCACCCTCCTCTACACCAGCCGCGGCACCGGCTTCTGGGGCCCGCCGTTCCGCGTCTTCGCCCCCAGCGAGATCACCCTGCTCGTGCTCCGCTCCCCGCACCTGCCCACCTCGCCGTAGCACTGGGCGGGCCGACACATCCGCTTGAAACAGTCCCACGTGCCGAGGAGCGCGGCGTCGACAGAGGATCAGCCCCGTCCCGCTGAGGGGCTCGAGGCGTTCGCCGAAACCGGTCACCCGTCGCAGACCATCGAAGCAGTCGAGATGCGCGCCGTAGGCGAAGAACAGAAGACACAGCGCACCACTCCGCTGTGGCCGACCTCCGGGAAGCATCCAGACCACCCCTCTGAGCAGGCGCTTTGCATCGCGCCTTCCGTGAGGCGGAAGTCGTATTGCGCCCCCGCGACGCCCTTCCGGACGATGTCGCCATCGCAGACAGACGGGAGCCGCAACGATGCCGCACATGACCGCCTTCGCCAGGAACCAGTGGTACGTCGCCGCCTACAGCCAGGAGGTCGGGCGCGAGTTGCTCGGCCGTACGATCCTCGGTGAGCCGCTCGTCTTCTACCGCACCGAGGACGACGGGACCGCGGTCGCCCTGGCCGACCGCTGTGTCCACCGCCGCTTCCCGCTCTCGGAGAGCCGGCTCGACGGGGACCGCATCGTGTGCGGGTACCACGGGTTCACGTACGACACGACGGGCGCCTGCGTGTACGTGCCGGGGCAGAAGCGCATCCCGCGCACCGCCCGCGTCGCCTCGTACCCGGTCGTCGAGCAGGACTCCCTGGTGTGGGTGTGGATCGGTGACCCGGCGCTCGCCGACGCGGGCACCATCCCGCGGGCGAAGCACCTGGACTCCCCGGACTGGGTCACGGTGCGCGGCATGGAGCCGATCGACGCCGACTACGGCCTGCTGGTCGACAACCTGCTCGACCTCTCCCACGAGACGTATCTGCACGGCGGCTACATCGGCACCCCGGAGGTCGCCGAGACGCCGATCACCACCGAGGTCGACGAGGGCGCCGGCATCGTGCGGGTCAGCCGGCACATGGACGACGCCGAGTGCCCGCCCTTCTACGCCCGCTCCACCGGTATCGAGGGCCGCATCACCCGCTGGCAGGACATCGAGTACCACGCCCCCTGCCTCTACCTGCTGCACAGCCGGATCGCGCCGGTCGGTGTGCTGCCCGAGCCGGACGGCAGCGACCCGAACGGTTTCCACACCGAGATCACCTACGCGATCACCCCGTCCTCCGACGGCAAGGTCTACGACTTCTGGGCCGTCTCCCGGGACTTCGCGAAGGACGACGAGGAAGTCACCACGTTCCTGCGCGACTTCAACCACACGGTCGTCATGCAGGACGTCGACGCGCTCAACCTGCTGCAGAGGACGCTCGGCACCGAGCGGGCCGGCTACCAGGAGCTGAGCATCAACATCGACACCGGCGGTCTCGCCGCCCGCCGCATCCTCGCCCGACTGGTCGAGGAGGGCGACAAGCCGGTGGAGAAGGTCCAGTGAGCACGCCCTCCAGTTCCGCGCAGCGCGAGGTCTACCGCATCGACTGGCTCCCGGGCACCGACATCCTGCACGGCACCTGCCACTGCGGCGCCGAGCACACCGCCCAGGACCCGGTGGAGATGTGGGAGTGGATGCTCGCGCACCCGGAAGGACACCAGCCCCGAGGAAGCACCTCATGACCGCGTACGAAGCCGAACTCGTCGTCGACCGCCGCGAGCCGGCGGCCGAGGGCGTGCTCGCCCTCACCCTGCGCCACCCGCTGGGCGAGGAGCTGCCGGCCTGGGAGCCGGGTGCCCACGTCGACGTCCTGCTCGGGCCGGGACTGGAGCGGCAGTACTCGCTGTGCGGCGATCCCGCGGACCGGCGGGCCTGGCGCATCGCCGTGCTCCGCGAGGCCGACGGCCGGGGAGGGTCGGCCCACGTCCACGAGCAGGTGCGCGAGGGCGACAAGGTGCGCGTGCGGGGACCGCGCAACCACTTCCCCCTGCACCCCTCCCCCCGTTACCGCTTCATCGCCGGTGGCATCGGCATCACGCCCATCCTGCCGATGCTCGCCGCGGCCGAGGCGGCGGGCGCCGAGTGGACCCTGCTGTACGGCGGCCGCACCCGCCGCTCCATGGCGTTCACCGCGGAGCTGGAGCGGTACGGGGACCGGGTCACCGTCGCCCCGCAGGACGAGACCGGACTGCTGGACCTGGCCTCGGTGCTGGACGACGTGCCCGACGGCACGCTCGTCTACTGCTGTGGCCCCGGCCCACTGCTGGACGCGGTGGAGGAGCGCTGCCCCGCCGGCACGCTGCGCGTCGAGCGGTTCCAGCCCAAGGAGCAACCGGCCGGGGACGACGGCGAGTTCGAGGTCGTCCTCGCGCAGAGCGGCCGTACGCTCACCGTCCCGCCGCGCGTCTCCATCCTCGACACCGTGCGCGACGCCGGCGTCGAGGTGCTGTTCTCCTGCACGGAGGGCACCTGCGGCACCTGCGAGACCGATGTCCTGGAGGGCACCCCGGACCACCGGGACTCGGTGCTGACGCAGGAGGAGCGGGAGTCCGGCGAGACCATGATGATCTGCGTGTCCCGTTGCCGGGGCGGGCGACTGGTACTCGACCTCTGAGCAGGGCTGCTGCCCGGTGGGCCGCGTCCGGCCCACCGGGCAGCAACAGCCCTAGATCCGGCTCTCCGTCGCCGTGTCCGCCGAAAGTCGTTGGGCGACGTAGATCGGGATCACCGACAGCAGCACCAGCACCGCCGCCACCACGTTCACCACGGGCGCCTGCTGAGGGCGTGTCATGTTGTTGAAGATCCAGATCGGCAGGGTCTCGATGCCGGGGCCCGCGGTGAACGTCGTCACCACGATCTCGTCGAAGGACAGCGCGAACGCGAGCAGTCCGCCCGCGAACAGCGCCGAGCGCACCAGCGGGAACGTCACGTCGACGAAGGCGCGGAACGTGTCCGCCCCCAGGTCCATCGCCGCCTCCTCGTAGGAGCCGGAGGTGCGGCGCAGCCGTGCGACCACGTTGTTGAAGACGACGACGATACAGAAGGTGGCGTGCCCGACGATCACGGTGAACAGGCCGAGACCGACGCCGAGCGGCTGAAGGACCGTGCTGAACGCCGAGTTGAGCGCGATGCCGGTGACGATGCCGGGCAGCGCGATCGGCAGGACGACCACGAACGAGATGGTGCCGCGACCGAAGAAGCGGTGCCGGGCCACCGCGAACGCGATGAGCGTGCCCAGCACCAGCGCGATGGCCGTGGCGCCGAGGCCCGCCTTCACCGAGACCCACAGCGCGCTGCGGGCGCCCGCGTTCTCCCAGGCCACCGACCACCAGTGGAACGTCCACCCGGGCGGGGGCCAGCTCGCGCTGCGGTCCGGGTTGAAGGAGTTGACCAGCACGAGCGCGAGCGGGACGTAGATCACCGCGAAGCCGAGCCCGGCGGCGATGCGCAGCGCGATGCGCGCGGAACGGGACAGTTGCATGACGTGGGACCTCTTCTGGAGGCTGCCGAGTTGTGGTGGCTCGGGAGTTCTACAGGCTGCTGAGCGCGCCGGTGCGGCGCATCGCCAGCAGGTACAGCACGATGACCACCACCGGGACCGTGCCCAGCGCGGCGGCCATGGGCAGGTTGAGTTCGATGTTGGAGTAGACGAGGTTGCCGATCAGCTGGGTCTTGCCGCCGACGATCTGCACGGTGATGTAGTCGCCCAGGCTGAGCGAGAAGGTGAAGACCGAGCCGGCGGCGACGGACGGCAGCACCATCGGCAGGACGACCGAGCGGAACGTGCGGCCGGGTCGCGCCCCCAGGTCGGCGGAGGCGTCCAGCAGGTTGGCGGGCAGCTGCGCCAGTGCCGTGTGGACGGGCAGGATCATGTACGGCAGCCACAGGTACGTCAGCGTGATGATCGCCGCCGGGAGGCCGAACCCGGGTCCGCTCAGCCCGAACGGCTTCAGCATCCAGTCGGCGAGCCCGCCCTCGGACAGGATCAGCCGCCAGGCGTACACCTTGACCAGGTAACTCGCCCACAGCGGGGTGAGGATGGCGACGACCAGCAGCGGTCGCCATCTGGGCTTCGCCACGCGCGCCGTGTAGAAGGCGAGCGGGAAGGCGATCACCGCGCACAGGACGGTGACCGCGAGGGCCACGACGATGCTGCGCCAGATGACCTGGCGGAAGACGGAGGTCGTCAGCAGCGCGTGGAAGTTGTCGGTCGACCAGACCTTCACCACCTCGGAGGTGAAGGAGTCCGTCGTCCAGAACGCCGAGACGAACAGCACTGCGAGCGAGCCGAGGTAGAGCACGGCCAGCCACAGCAGGGGGGCGGTGAGCAGCAGGGACAGCCGCAGCCGCGGGCGGCGGTGCAGCATCCCGGCGAGCCGCCGGACGGGGGTCCGTCCGGCGGCCTGCGCGGTGACGGTCATCGTCGTGCCTCAGCCCTTGATCTCGGTCCAGGCCTGGACCCACTTGGCGTACGGCACGCACTTGACGTCGCTGCGGCCGTCGAGGCACTGCTCGATGGGGGTGTTCCAGAAGGCGATGTTCTTCCAGTACGCCGTGTCGGCGGCGTGGAAGGTGGTGCAGAAGTTCTTGTCGCTGGTCTGCTCGCACGACTTGGCGTTGGCGGGGGCCTCACCGAAGTACTCGGCGACCTGCGCGTTGACCTTCGGGGAGATGATCCAGTTCATCCACTGGTAGGCGCAGTTCGGGTGCTTGGCCTTGGAGGAGAGCATCCAGGTGTCGGACCAGCCGGTCGAACCCTCCTTGGGCACGATGGCGTTGACCTTGGCGCCCTCGCTCTTCGCCAGGTTGGCGATGACCTGCCAGGTGGTGCCGACCACGGAGTCCCCGCTCTTGAAGGCGGAGACCTCCTTGAGGTAGTCGCCCCAGTACTCGCCGACGTTCGCGTTCTGCTTCTTCAGCAGGTCGACCGCCGCGTCGAACTGCTTCTGGTCGAGCGCGTACGGGTCCTTGATCTTCAGCTCGGGCTTGGTGGCCTTCAGGTACAGCGCCGCGTCGGCGATGTAGATCGGCGAGTCGTACGCCGTCACATGGCCCTTGTACTTGGCGGCGTCGTCGAAGACGGCGGACCAGGAGGTCGGCGCGGGCTTGACCTTCTCCGTGTTGTACATGAGCAGGTTGGCGCCGCGGCCGTGCGGGATGCCGTACGCCTTGCCCTTGACGGAGTTCCAGGCCTGCAGCTTCAGGTCGTTGAAGACGTCCTTGTAGTTCGGTACGAGGTCGGTGTTGACCGGGGCGGCGTCACCGGAGGCGATCAGGCGCAGGGAGGCGTCGCCGGAGGCGGAGACGGCGTCGTACTCGCCGGTCTTCATCAGCTTGACCATCTCGTCGGAGCTGGCCGCCACCTTGGAGTGGACCTGGCAGCCCGTCTGCTTCTCGAAGTCGCCGACCCAGTTCACCTTGGGGTCGTTGGAGCCGTCCTCGACATAGCCGGCCCAGGCGACGAGGTTGACCTGTCCCTCGTTCTTGCCCAGCTTCGACTGCGCCTTCAGATCGGGCGGGTTGAGGCCGGTGGACGAGGAGGAGCCGCCGGAGCCGGAGCCGGACGAGCCGCAGGCGGTGGCCGCGAGCAGCACCGCGGCGGCGGCTGCGGTGGCCTTCAGGGTTCGGGTGAGACGCACGACGTTCTCCATACGTGACGGTGACCTGGCGTGGGGGATGGTCAGCGGGCAGTGGGGACCTGGACGGCGTGGCGGCGGTGCCACGTGAGGCGCACCCGGGTGCCTCGGTAGGCGGCGACGTCCTCGGAGGAGGTCTCCAGGTTCTGCTGGAGCGCGGTGAGGCGGCCGCCCGCGTCGAGGTCGACGAGGAAGCGGGTGGCGTCGCCGAGGTAGACGACTTCGGCGACGGTGCCGGTGGCGCTGGAGTGCTCGGGCTCGTCGGCGAGGGCGGACTCCTTCAGCACCCGGATCTTCTCGGGCCGGATGCTGTACGTGCCCGGGGTGCCGGTGACCCGCTCGGCGGCCTCGCCCTGAAGGAGGTTGGAGGTGCCGACGAAGGAGGCGACGAAGGCGGTCGCGGGGCGCTCGTAGATCTCGGCGGGGGTGCCGACCTGTTCGATGCGGCCCTGGTTGAAGACGGCGATGCGGTCGCTCATCGTCAGGGCCTCCTCCTGGTCGTGGGTGACGAACACGAAGGTGATCCCGACCTCGCGCTGCAGGGCCTTGAGCTCGACCTGCATCTGCTCGCGCAGCTTGAGGTCGAGGGCGCCGAGCGGCTCGTCGAGCAGCAGGAGGCGGGGGCGGCCGACGAGGGCGCGGGCGAGTGCGACCCGCTGGCGCTGGCCGCCGGAGAGCTGGCTCGGCCGCCGCTTGCCGAAGCCTTCGAGGCGTACGTCGGCGAGTGCCCTGCGGGCCCGCCGGAGCCGTTCGGCCTTGGACACCTTGCGGACCTTGAGGCCGTAGGCGACGTTCTGCTCGACGGTCATGTGCGGGAAGAGCGCGTAGTCCTGGAAGACGGTGTGGACGTCCCGCTCGAAGGGGGCGAGGCCGGTGACGTCCTGACCGGCCAGCTCCACCGTGCCGGAGGTGGGGCTCTCGAAGCCCGCGATCATGCGCAGGACGGTCGTCTTGCCGGAGCCGGACGGGCCGAGCATCGAGAAGAACTCCCCGTCGGATATCTCCAGGTCGACCCCGGCCACGGCCGTGGTGCCGCCGAACTCCTTCCGCAGGCCCTGCAGCCGGATCGCGCTGCCCTCCATGGACGGGAACCTTTCTGGAGCGTCTTCCGTTCTTGCCTAGGATCATAAAGATATGAAGTCATAGTTCAAAGCTCAAGACCCTCTTAAGGTAAAGGTTGAGTCAACGCACAAGGTGGTGGCCGTGAAGCAGAACAGGGACGGCGCCGCCCGGAGAGCCGTGTTCGCTCCGGTGGACACCCGGGCGCGCGTGGAGACGGTCGTCCGCCGGCTCGGTGACGCCATCGAACTCGGGCTGCTCGCCGACGGTGAGCAGTTGCCCGGGGAGGCGGAGCTGGCCGGGCAGCTCGGCGTGTCCACCGTGACCCTGCGGGAGGCGCTGATGGCGCTGCGGCAGCAGGGGCTGGTCACCACCCGGCGGGGGCGCGGCGGCGGCAGCTTCGTCTCGCTGCCCGCGGACCCGGCCGAGGGGCGGATCAGGCAGCGGCTGGCCGGCTGGAGCACGGAGGAGCTGCGCGACCTCGGTGACCACTGGGCGGCCGTCTCCGGTGCCGCCGCCCGGCTCGCGGCCGAGCGCACCGAACCGGACGATCTCCAGCATCTGCGGCGCACCCTGGAGGAGTTCGCGACGGCCGTGGACGCGGCGGCACGCAGCCGCCTGTACGGCCGGTTCCACGTGGAGCTTGCCGCCGCCGCACAGTCGGCCCGGCTCACCCGGGAGCAGATCGCGATCCAGACGGAGGTCGGGGCACTGCTGTGTCTCGTCCTCGGGGACGACGCCTATCGCCGGGAGGTGGCCGCCCGCCACCGCTCCCTCGTCCGTGCCGTGCAGGACGGGTCCCGGGATGCGGCCAGGGAACTGGCCGAGCGGTGCGTCCAGGAATCGACGGCACGGCTCATCGCGCTGCGAGTGACGCTGTAGGACCTGCCGCCGCGCTGGGCCCCGTCGCCGCGCTGGGCCCCGTCGCCGTGCTGGGCCCCGTCGCCGTCCTGGACGTCGCCCCCGTGCCGGGACCTGTCCCGCGCGAAGGCCGGGGCTGACGCACGGCAGGAACGAGCCCCGGCGCCGTCGGTGACCTGAACACCGACGGAGCCGGGGCCTCCGCGGCAGCCTTACGCCGGCAGCTCGGGCACCACGCTGAGATGGTTCGCCGAGCGCCGGGCGCGGCGCGGGCCGCGGGCGGGCGGTCCCGGGCGGCGGGCCTCGCGCAGCACCAGGGTCAGCCGGAAGTACCCCATGTCCTGCAGGGTCTTGGGGGTCTCCCCCACCACCCGGCAGTCGGTGCCCCAGCGCGGGTCGGGGTGGAGCAACGGCCGCACCGCCCCGTCGTGCTCCACGGCGTGCGGTCCGGCCGCGCGGATCCAGTGCGGCAGGCCGTCCCGGTAGGCGGCCTCCATGATCGGGTCCTGGGCGATGTCCCGGCGGATGGACTCCAGCCCGTGGTCCTGCCCGTGCCGCTCCACGGCCGCGGCGAAGTGCGCGAGCATCGGCAGGCACCAGCTCGACTCGTGCTCGCCGAGGACCGTGCCCGCGTCCGGATGGAACAGCACGAACCGCAGGAAGTTGTCGCAGGGCATGGCCGTGGGATGGGACGCCACCCGGCTGAACAGCGTCCTGAACGCGCTGTTGGCGAGCACCACGTCCCAGCGGTGGTCGAAGACGACGGACGGGAAGGGGACGGCCTCGAGGAGCGTGGCATAGTCCTGCAGATACGCCCGTGCTTCCGGACTCTCGGGGAGGGACCGCGGCTGCGACCGCTGCCCTCCTGCCTGAAACGCCATCGGGAGGTCACCCCTCTTGCCCTTGCGGCCTTCACGTGGCGCCTTGATCCTGCTGCCCCGCATCCGGCGTGTCAACTATCGTGGCATTTGGCGTCTGTTGACGGCTGAATCTCGCCACAGTTGTGGCGAGACCTGGATGTCCGTTCGAGGGAACGGCTACTCTCCGGTTGGTTCCGGGCAAGCGAGAACAACGACTGAGCGAGACGTAGGAGACCTGTCGGTGACGGATGGCTTCGAGGTGCCGGGAGCCGCGGCGCCGGGTCTGCTGCCGGCCGTCGTGGCCCGTGTCACCGCCCTCGCCGACCGGCTGGGCGTGCCGCACGAGCGGATCTTCGACGTCGCGCGGCTGTCGGTCGAGTCCGGCGTCCCGGAGCCGGTGGTGAAGGCCCTGCTGAGCGGAGTGCCCGCCGGGGAGCCGGACCTGCAGGCGCGTTTCCTGCAGCGTCTGGACCTGCTGCGCCGCACCCGGCTCAAACCCAACGGGCGCAAGTACACCCAGCAGGAGATCGCCGACGGCGCGGGCATGTCGCGGCAGCAGGCGGGTGCCCTCATCAATGGCGACCGGCGCCCCACCATGGAGCACTGCGACGCCATTCAGCGCTTCTTCGGCGTGCATGCCGGGTTCCTCACGGCCGAGGACCCGGAGGCGCTCGCGAACGCCCTCCAGCGCTCCGAGCAGGAGCTCCTCCAGCAGCTCGCGGACCGCGAGCGCGCGGCGGCCGAGGCCGCCGACGACCCGCTGGAGCGGCTGTTGCAGGACCACGGCGTCCGCGGCATCGCCTGGCGGGCGGCCCAGCTGCCCACCGACCAGCACCGGGACAAGGTCGCCGAGTGGCTGGACATGCTCCTGGAGAGCGTCAAGCGGCCCGAGTCGTGATCCGGGAGAGAACCGTGGGCATCGGAAGGGAAATGCGCCGCCTGTGCGGCGAGTTGGTCGCGGAGCTCTCGCTCCCGGCACCGGCGGAACCCGCCGACCTGTACGCCGCGCTGTGCGACGGCATGAGCAGACGCCGCGGCCGTCCCGTCCAGTTCCGCACCGCTCCCTTCCCGCCGGGCACGGCCAGCGGCCTCTGGCTCGACATGGCCGACCAGGACCTCGTCGTCATCGAGGAACGCACCGCCCCCGACCACCAGTTGGTGATCCTCGGCCACGAGCTGTGGCACATGAACGCCGGACACCACGGCCACCATGTGGAGGGGGCCGCGGTCGCGGCGCGGCTGCTGAGCGACACGGCGGATCTTCAGGCCACCGTCCACAAGGTCGCCGCCCGTACGCACTTCGACTTCGCCGACGAGAAGGACGCCGAGAGCTTCGGTCTGCTGCTGGCGAGCAAGTGCCGTACCTGGCTGATCGGTTCGTCCCTGCGCGGACCCGTCAAACGGGACGATCTGGCGGGGCGGATCGAGGCGTCGCTCGGTTATCGCGGACCGCGGGGCTGAGGGGCGCGGGCGCCGATTCCATGGACGGTTCCAGCTATTACATTCCGGCCGCGGCGATGGGCCTGGCGCTCACCTTCAAGGCGCCCGCCCTGGCCCGTTCGTGGCGCGACCCGCTGCTCAGGTCGGTGTGCGCGCTGATGGCGCTGGCCGGCCTGGTGTTCTTCTTCGCCGCGCCCCCGACCATCGCGAAGGTCAACGACCTCACCGGCATCACCAATGTCTCGGCACCCCTGGTGTACTGCCTGCTGAGCGCGTTCAGCGCGTCCTGCCTGGTCCTCGTCGTCAACTGGCGCGGCGGCCCGCCCGAGCGGACCCGGCGCACCACCCGGAGGATCATCAGCGGGTACGGGGTGGTCATCGTCGCCCTGGTGGCGCTGTTCGCGCTCGGCGACGCCCCGGTGGAACGGCTGGTCGACTTCGACACGTACTACGCCCGCACCCCGTACACGCGCGAGATGATCGTGCTGTACCTGCTGGCGCTCACCGTGGCGGGCGTCGCGATGAACTTCATGTGCGGGCGCTGGGCCCTGCAGGTGCGCGGCTGGCTGCGCGTCGGACTGCTGATCATCGTGACCGGCTATCTGTTCAACCTTGCCTATCTGACGACCAAGTTCACCGCCGTCGTCGCCCGCTGGTACGGCCACGACCTGGACTACCTCAGCAGTGACGCGGCGCCGGTGCTGGCGTCCGCGGGGGCGCAGATCAGCGCGGTCGGCTTCTGTCTTCCGCTGGCCTGCCAGCGTGTCGGGGACAGCTGGAGCACCTGGGCGACCTACCGCCGGCTCGGGCCGCTGTGGCGCGAGCTGCGACCGGTGTCCGCGCACGCGGACCACGGGGTGCGCATCTCCTGGTGGTCGCCGGTCGAACTCCAGGTCACCCAGCGGGAGTCCGACATCCACGACGGCATGCTCGGCCTGTACCCCTACTTCGACTCCGAGGTGCGCTCCCGCGCCTACGACGCCGCCCTGGCGGCCGGCTCCGACCCCGTCCACGCGCAGGCCGAGGCCGACGCGGCGATGGTGGCCGCGGCCGTGCGGGCGAGGGCCGCCGATCCGGAGGGCAGGGTGATCAGCTCGGCGGGGACGGACAGCGCTCCCGCAGCGTCCCTGGAGGTCCCCCGCGACCTCGTGCGGATGTCGGTCGCCCTGCGTCAGTCACCCGTCGTCGCGGCCGCCCGGGGGCCGGCCGGGACCAGGCCAGGAAGCGACTTCCATGAGCGAACCCGCTAGCACCTCCCCGGACGCGAGACCGCGTCGCGCCGTCGTGATCGGCGGCGGCATGGCCGGCATGCTGGCCGCCGCGGCCCTGCGCGCCCACGCCGACGTCACCGTCGTCGAGCGGGATGTGCTGCCCGAGGGCCCCGAACCGCGCAAGGGGCTCCCGCAGGCCCGGCACGTGCACGTGATCTGGTCCGGGGGCGCCCGCGCCATGGAACAGCTGCTGCCGGGGGTGACCGAGGCGTGGCTCGCGGCGGGCGCCCGGCGCGTCCCGCTGCCCACGGGGCTCGTGTCGCTGCAGCCGCGGGGCTGGTTCCGGCGTTGGCCCGAGATGCAGTTCATGATCGCGTGCAGCCGTGATCTGCTCGACTGGGTGGTGCGTGAGTGCGTCACCGGGAGCGAGCGCGTGACGGTGCTGCAGCGGACCGAACTGCTGTCCCTGGAGGGTGACGCGTCGCGGGTGACGGGCGTGCGGGTGCGGACGGCCGACGGCGAGGAGCGGGTGCTGGCGGCCGACCTCGTCGTGGACGCCGCGGGGCGCGGTTCACGCGCGGCGGCCTGGCTGAAGGAACTGGGCGTGCCCGCGGCGCCGCTGGAGGAGGTGGACTCGGGCCTCGTCTACTCCAGCCGGATCTTCCGGGCGCCCGTGGGCACGGAGCAGTTCCCGCTGGTCAACGTGCAGTCGGACGCGACGGTGCCGGTGCCGGGGCGGACCACGACCATCGAGCCGATCGAGGGCGGCCGGTGGCTGGTGACGCTGTCGGGCACGCGCGGCGGCGAACCGCCCTCCACCGCGGAGGAGTTCGAGACGTTCGCCCGCGAGAACGTGCGGCATCCGGTGGTGGGCGAGCTGATCGCGCACGCGGAGCCGCTGTCGGACCCGGTCGTCACCCGCAGCACGGTCAACCGCCGGCGGTTCTACGAGAAGGTCGACGGCTGGCCCGAGGGGTTCGTGGCGATCGGCGACTCGGTGGCCACCTACAACCCGGTCTACGGGCACGGGCTTTCGGTCGCCGCGCAGGGTGCCGTGGCGCTGGGCGAGCTGGTGGCCCGGCACGGGCCTGCCGCGCCGGGGCTCGCGCGGCGGGTGCAGCGGGCGGTGGCCCGTCCGGTGGCGACGGCCTGGGAGTTCGCGACCAGCACGGACATCCTCTACCCGGGCGCGATCGGCAAGGCACCGAGCCTTGCCAACCGCGTCCTCGGCGCGTACGTCAACCGGCTGATGCTGACCGCGACCGGCCGTCCGCTCGTCGCCAAGGCGTTCTTCGACGTGGTCACCCTGTCCAAGCCGATGAGCGAACTCGTTCGGCCGGCTGTCGTGATCGCCGTCCTGCGCGGCCCGCGCCGCCCGCTCCTGACGGCGCCGCCGCTGACCGCGGACGAGTGGAAGGCGGTCACGGGATCGGCGGAAGGCCCACAGGACAGTGAGGGCCGGGAGAATGCGGCCTAGTAGGGCTTGTCTCTCAGAGGGGCTGCAGCGGATCAGCGGCCGGCGGTGAGGTGCGGGGCGGACTGTGCGAGGAGGCGCTGACCGGGCCGCCCTCGCAGGTGAACGGCCGGGTACTCATGTCCGGTTCCCTTCGCCGTCGCGTGTCGGGTCGGCGGCTCGGACCAGTTGGCGGAGTGCGCCGTAGTAGACCTCGTGGTCGACGGTGGCAGGCAGGATCGCGGCGACGTGACCGGTCAGCACCGGGAACTCCTCGGGGTCGAGTGCTGCCAGTGCCGTCCGGGTGGCGGCTCGGGCGGCTTTGGGGTCGCGGTGGTCGACGAAGGCGGCGCTGCCGAGGGTGAGCAGGTACATCCGCCGGTAGGCGGCGATGGCGTCCTCGGGGGTCATCCCGGCAGCGATCGAGTCGGCGAGCTGTGGCTCCACCAGGCGCTTGAGCAACTGCGGTCCGAGCCAGGGCCGGCTGCCGCGCAGGACGACGAGGCCGGGGTGGGCTGTCAGCAGCTCGTACAGGGCGCTGAAGCGGGCCTCTGTGGCGGTGGCCCAGTCGGTGCCCGGCGGAATGCCGGGCAGGTGGGCGGCCAGGTGGTCGGTGACCAGGTCCAGCAGTCCCGCCAGGGTGGTGCAGCGGCGCTGGAGTGAGGCGAGGGAGATGTCCAGCGCGGCGGCGAGGCTGCGGAAGCTGAGCGCGTCGGGTCCGTCGCGGTCGACGATCGACAGGGCCGTCGCGGCGATGCGTTCGGGTGTCGCGCGGTCCAGGGATGTGGGTTGCCCAGGCATACGGGTCACTGTACGGTACAGCGTATCGCTCCAGCAGTTCCTGTCACCGGCCCGTCTCCGGCCCCGGCACCTGCGCTTCGGTGCGGTTCCCGCGGCGGGCGGGGCGACGACCGTGGGGGCGGTCGCACCGGACCCGGGCGCGCGCGGGATCACGTTCGCGTTCTCCCCCGACCTGACCGCCACCGGCCGGCTCAGCCTGGTCGCCACCCCTCTTCCCACCCGCAGGAGCGACCCCGTGCACCAGCTCACGTACGGCGACATCAGGGCCGCCACCGACCGGATCGCCGGCCGCATCCGGCCCGTCGCCCTCGCCCCCGTCGATCCCGGCGCGATCCGCACCGGCCGACGCGACGCCCTGGACGAGGGCCCCGAACAGCCCTGCCAGGTGTGGCTGGCACTGGAGTTCCTGCAGCACACCGGGTCTTTCAAGGCCCGCGGCGCGCAGAACTTCCTCCAGGCCCACCGCGACGCCGGCACCCTTCCCGAGGCCGGGGTGACGATCGCCTCCGGCGGCAACGCCGGCCTGGCCTGCGCCTGGGCCGCCCGGCAGCAGGGCGTTCCGGCCACCGTCTTCCTGCCCGCCACCGCCCCACAGGTGAAGGTCACCAAGCTCCGCTCCTACGGCGCCGACGTACGGCTGACCGGCACCGAGTACGCCGACGCCCTGGCCGCGTGCGAGGACTTCGCCGCCACCACCGGCGCCCTGACCTCCCACGCCTACGACCACCCGCTGATCGCAGCCGGCGCCGGCACCCTGCTCGAGGAGATCCACCAGCAGATCCCCGGCCTGGACACCGTGGTGGTCGCGGTCGGGGGCGGCGGCCTGTTCGCCGGCGTCGCAACCGCCGCCCGGCACCACGGCATCCGCACCGTCGCCGTCGAGCCGGACAACTGCCGCGCGCTGCACGCCGCCCTGGAGGCCGGCCGCCCCGTGGACGTCACCGTCGGCTCCGTCGCCGCCGACTCCCTCGGCGCCCGCCGCGCCTCCGCCATGGCCCTGCACGCCGCCCAGCAGGACGGCGTGCACTCCGTACTGGTGCCGGACGCCGAGATCGTCCGCGCCCGCAAGGCACTGTGGGACCACCGCAAGGTGGCCGTCGAACACGGCGCCGCGACCGCCCTCGCCGCACTCACCGCACCCGACGAGCGTCTGCCCGACGGCGACCTGCCGGTCCGGCCGGGCACCCCCGACCGCAGCTACCGGCCCGCAACGGGGGAGAAGGTCTGCGTCGTGCTGTGCGGCGCCAACACCGACCCCACCGACCTGATCGAACCGCCCCCCGGGCAGTGACCGGCCCGACCGAAGTGGTCCCCGAGTCCGAGGCGCCTACTTGAGTTCGATCACCAGGCCGAAGTCGTCGCCCCGGTGCCAGCCCGTGCTGATCTTCGGGCTGTGGTGGGTGTCGTCGGCCCAGCCGTAGAAGTGCGACCAGGTGACGTCGTCGCCGTACCAGTGGTCGTAGTCGGTCTCCGCGTACGCCTGGACGGCCTTGCCGTCGCGCTTGGTGTCCCACAGGTAGAAGGCGCCCGAGGCGTACGACTTGCCGTTGACCTTCTTCGTGCACTCCATGTACTTCGCGGCGCCGCCGGTGATGTGGATCTCCTTCCAGCCGGAGCACTTGTTGGCCGCGGCCTCCACGTTCGCGACGGACTGAACAGGCCGGGCGGACGGTGCGCCGGTCGCTGCCGGGGCGGCGGCGAGGCCGCCCACGAGGGCCAGTCCGGCGGCTACGAGGGCGATGCGCTTGCGTGACATCACAGTGGCTCCTTTCCGTCGGCCGGCGGACGGTCCCCTGGTGGGTCCCTCGTGGTCCGTCGGCACGACACCACCGTGCCCGGCCTCCCCGTCCCGCCCCAGCGATCTTCGGCACATGACGCCCCTACGGGACCCCACCCCCTGTGACCTGCCGGGACGTCGCCGAGGGTGGGGGAACGGTGGGACGGTTCCGCGGGATGTTCCTGCGGAACGGCAGCAGCGGGTGGCGGTGGCGGGCGGACGCCAGGCGGACGGTCGTGCGAAATTCCCTGCGCCGCACGGGACCCGCCGCCTACGATGCGGTGCCATGACCTGGCGACATTGATCCCGCAGGCATGCCTCCCGAGGGCCGCCTCGGACGCCCTGCTCCCGGCGTCCGAACTGTCCCTGCGGGAAGGCCTCATGACACTCTCACCTGCACGTGTGCCCGCCACCGGGGTCCGGCGGCTGACCGCGAAGCTGTGCTGCTACGCGTTCCTCGACGACTTCGTCCTGCTCTACCCGGTGTACGCGCTGCTGTTCAGCGACACCGGTCTGCCGCTGTGGCAGATCTCCTCTCTCTTCGCCCTCTGGTCGGCCACCGGTGTACTCCTGGAAATTCCTTCCGGCGCTTGGGCCGACGCCCTCTCCCGTCGGCTGCTGCTGTGGCTCGGCCCGCTGCTCACCGCCGTCGCCTTCGTCCTGTGGGTGCTCGTCCCGTCGTACGGGGCCTTCGCCCTCGGCTTCGTCCTCTGGGGCGCCGGCGGAGCTCTCCGCTCCGGGGCGCTGGAGGCGCTCGTGTACGACGAGTTGGCCCGACTCGGCGCCGCCGAGCGGTACGCCCGCGTCATGGGCCGGGTCCGCGCGGCCGGGCTGGTGGCCGTGATGGCGGCGATGGCGCTCGCCGGCCCGGTATTCGCCCTGGGCGGCTATCCGGCCGTCGGCGCGGCGAGCGCGCTGGCCTGCCTCCTCGCCGCGGCGACGGCGACCCGGCTGCCGGAGCACCGGGCGCCGGCCGCACGGAACGGCGACTGGGTCGTGACGCTGCGGGCGGGGCTCGCCGAGGCCCGAGCCGATCGGTCCGTACGCGGAGCCCTGCTGCTCGTCCCGGCCGTGGGCGCCGTCTGGGGCGCGCTCGACGAGTACACCCCGCTCCTGGTGAAGGGCACCGGCGTGCCCGACGAAGCCGTCCCCTACCTGCTCCTCCTCGTCTGGGCCGGGGCCACGACCGGCGGCCTGTCGGCCGGGGCGTGCGCACGTCTGGGCCGGGCCGGACTCTCCGGACTCCTCGCAGCCGCCGCGCTCGCCCTGGCCGTCGGCGCAGCGCTGCGGACACCGGCCGGCCTCGTCCTCGTGGCCCTCGCCTTCGGTGGCTTCCAACTGGCCACGGTGCTGGCCGACGCCCGGCTCCAGGCACGCATCGACGACGGGCACCGGGCCACCCTGACCTCGGTG
Source organism: Streptomyces sp. Y2F8-2 (assembly GCF_014905555.1). GTDB lineage: Bacteria > Actinomycetota > Actinomycetes > Streptomycetales > Streptomycetaceae > Streptomyces > Streptomyces cynarae. Next base: position 460,966 of record NZ_BNGS01000005.1, read on the forward strand.
GCAGGCCTGGGCACCGACGTGGCCACGATAGGGGTGTACGGCGCGTACGCGGCGGTCAGTTCGGCCACCACGCACAGCACCGCCTTCGTATGGGCCGCGCTGCCGTACCTCGTGACGGCCCTACTGGTGGCGGCCGGCGGCCGCGCTTCAACCAGATGATCGTCACGTGGCGCTGCGCTCGCTCGCCTCCCGTACGTCCCTGTCCGGCGCCCGGTTCCCGGAGTTGCCGGGACGGCCGGCCCGCAGCAGCGCCCGCCAGTGGTCGCGGCTCCACTGCGCCGGGGGTGTGGCACTGGTGAACTCCTCGACCAGGGACAGGAAGCGCGCGGGGTCGGTGTGGAACGGGAAGTGGCCCGCGCCCTCGAAGATCTCCAGACGGCTGCCGGGCATCGCCTCGTGCGCCCGGTGGGCGTGCCGCACGGGCACCACACCGTCCCGGTCGCCCCAGATCAGCAGGGTGGGCATGCCCTCGGTCAGATAGCAGCGGTCGAGCATGGTGACCGCCTGGCCGCGCCAGTCGACCACGGCCCGCAGCGTGCGGATGAAGGCGCTGCGGGCCGTCGCGTCCGGCAGAGCGTCCACCAGGGTCAGCAACTCGGCCGCGTCCTGGCCGAGATCGGTGTCCAGCAGTCGCATCAGGTGGGCGAACAGGCCGAGGTTGAGCCGCATACCGGGCAGGCGGAGCGCGGAGAGCATCAGCTGCGCCCCGGGCAGGGAGGCGGCCCGCAGCACCGGGTTGACCTCCCGGCCCACTCCCCCGGCGCTGACCAGAATCAACCGCTCGGTGCGCTCGGGGAACTGGTAGGCGAACTGCATGGCCACGCCGCCGCCCAGCGAATGCCCCACCAGGGTCGCCGACTCGATGCCGAGAGTGGTGAGCAGATCGCGTACCCCGTTCGCGTACGCCGCCACGGAGTAGTCGGCGCGCGGTTTGTCGGAGGCTCCATGGCCGAGCAGGTCCGGCGCGAGCACGGTGTGGGTGCGGGCCAGGTCGGGGATCAGGTCGGCCCAGGTCGCCGAGGAGTCGCCGATGCCGTGGATGAGGACGAGCGCCGGGCCGTGGCCGGCCAGACGATAGGCGCGCCGGTAACCGTGCACGATCCGGTGGCGCGGGCGCAGTTCGTCCTCGCCCACGGGGCGCAGTCCGGGGACTCGCCGCGAGCGACCGCCCGGGACGTCCTCCACCGCCCGCCTCCCTTCCGCCGGCCGCCGCGAAGGCGTGTGAAAGCCCTTGCTCCCCAGCGTAGGGGGCGTGTTCCCCACTGGATTTCGGCCAGGTTTCGCCTCGGCTAAGCGGGCGAACCCGCCGGGAGGCGAACGGGATTGTCAGTGGCGGACGGCAAGCTTGGGAGGTGCGTCCGAGGTGCGCGCGGCGGCCGTCCGCGTACCGCCGGCGCGTGCCGTGCACGAACCGCCGCGCGACGCCCCGTCGCACGGCCGAAACCGGGGAGAGCCGACCGATGCCGACCGCCGTCCTGACCGACCGCCAGCGCGCCGCCGTCCAGGCCTATCTGCGTCTCCTGCACACCGTACGAGCCGCCTTCGACGGCCCGCCGGACGCGCACCGACCGCCCGTGGTCCCGACCGCCGCGTTGGCCGAGGCGGACCGGGCCCTGGCGGAGGCGGGGCTCACGGGCACCGAGGAGGAGTTCTTCCGCCTGCTCGGCGACTGGTGCCCCCGATGACCGGGTGGACGACTCGGAGGGCGACTCAGCAGCGGTGCACGACGACGGCCGTCGCGAGCAGGCCCCCGCGTACGGTCCAGCGACCGTCGAAGGTCTCGACGCGGCGGCCGTCGACCAGCGGGCCCGGCACCAGGAGCCGTGCCCGGAAGCCGCCGGAGACGTGCGAGGCGTCCCGTGAGTCGGACGGCTCCGAAGCGGCCCGGGAGTCCGACGAATCCGGGGAGCCCGGGGCCTGGAGGGCGGCGCCCGGGTCGATCTCCACGTCGGCCTCGAGGAAGTCGAGCCACTTGCCGGTCAGGGGGAACCACGCCTTGTAGACCGACTCCTTGGCGCTGAACAGCAGCCGGTCCCAGTGGACGGAAGGACGGCTGTGGGCAAGGCCCCGCAGCCTGGTCCGCTCGGTGGGCAGAGCCACCGCGTCCAGTACGCCGTCCGGCAGCCGGTCGTGGGGTTCGGCGTCGATGCCGAGCGAGGCGAGTTCGCCGGCCCGGGCCAGTGCGGCGGCGCAGTAGCCGTCGCAGTGCGTCATGCTGCCGATCAGCCCGTCCGGCCAGCGCGGTGCGCCGCGCTCGCCGGGCAGGACCGGCTGCGGCGGGACTCCGAGCTTCTCCATGGCGTGGCGTGCGCAGGCCCGTACGGCGGTGAACTCCCGGCGCCGCTTGTCCACCGCCCGCGCTATGACAGCTTCTTCCTCGGGGTAGAGGCGGACGCCGTCGCCGAGCGCATCACGGCCGTGCGCCTCCACGACCGCGACCGGCCCCGGAAGCAGCTCCTCGATCACCTGCTTGGTCCTCCATCGGCAGAATGCGCCGCAGCTCCCCTGGCGGCTGCGGGCGCGGGCCCCATTCACGGGGGTAGCCCAGGGACACCTCTTCGAAGCGGACGCCCTCGTGGTGGGTGGTCCGCGGAATGTGCAGATGGCCGTAGACCATGCACGCCACCGGGAAGCGGCGGTGCCAGTCGGCGGTCAGGCGGGTACCGCACCACATGGCGAACTCGGGGTAGCGCAGGATGTCCGTCGGGTGCCGGTCCAGCGGGTAGTGGTTCACCAGCACCACGGGGAGGCCGCCGGGGATCTCCGTCAGCCTGCGCTCGGTCTCGGCCACCCGGGCCCGGCACCACGCCTCGCGGCTGGGATAGGGGTCGGGGTGCAGCAGGTGCTCGTCGGTGCACACGATCCCGGTGCCGTGCGCGTAGGCGAGCCCCTGCTCCTTGGTCGTGCATCCCTTCGGCAGGAACGAGTAGTCGTAGAGGAGGAACAGCGGGGCGACGACCGCCGGACCGTCCGGGCCCTCCCAGACCGGGTAGGGGTCCTCGGGTGTCGTCACGCCCAGTTCCCGGCACACGGCCACCAGGTGCTCGTACCGCTCGACGCCGCGCAGGGTGACGGTGTCCTTCGGGTGGGTCCACAGTTCGTGGTTGCCCGGGGCCCAGACCACCTTGCTGAAGCGGCCGGCGAGCAGTCCCAGGGTCCAGCGGATGTCGGCGACGGTCTCGGCCACGTCACCGGCGACCAGCAGCCAGTCCTCGTCCGACGTGGGCCGCATGCGCTCGACGAGGGCGCGGTTCTCGGCGTACCCGACGTGCAGGTCGCTGATGGCGAGCAGGCGTCCACGGCCGTCCGTCGACTCCACTCTCGCCCCTTTCGAGATCCGAATTGGCTCCACAAGACCACATCGGGATGCGGACGGACAAGAGCGACCCGCGGCAGGTTCGCGGCCGTGGCCGAAACAGCGTGCACCGGGTGCTCATCCGTCCCGGGCCACACCCCTCGCCGCCTGAGATACCGACGAAACGGGTCTCTGCCGGTGACGGAAGTCACCGGCAGGGGCCCGTTTCTCGTTGTGTTGGCGGTTGTCGGCTGTGAGACATCGCACAACTTGGTCAAGGCATACGGCGGGCCCCGGCGCCTGAGCTATCTCACGTACTGGGGCCTGTCTTTGGTGTGCTGCGGTACCGGGTCGGCCGGGCTCGGCTTATGCCGCCGGTGTCAGGTGGCCTGTCGGTGGATGGTGTGGGCGAGGGCCGGGAAGAGCGGGGCGACGACGGTGCGGTGGACCTCTTCCGCCAAGTCCTGGTCCGGCCGGAGGAAGACCTTCAGCAGGTCGGCGCGGCTGACGATCCCGCACGGCATGCCTTCGCCGTCCACGACGGGGAAGGCATGCTGTGTTTCACGGCCATGATGCGGGCCGCCTGCGCCAGGGTGACGTCGGGATGCACGGTGATCGCCGGGGTGCTCATGAGGTCTTGGGCGGTCGGACCTCCGGCCTTGGCCGTGGCGGCCAGGCGCTCTCGCGGCTCGGACAGGCCCGGGGCACCGGCGCGGAACTCCTCCTTGGCCAGCACGTCGGCTTCGGACACCACCCCGATGACGCGGCCCTCGCCCTCCAGGACGGGCAGGGCGCTGACCTTCCGCTGCTGCATGGTCCTGACGATTTCCCTGAACGGCGTGTCACGTCCGACAGCCACCACCGCCATGGTCATCACATCGCTCACGATGTGCGGTGTCCCGGCCATGAAGACCTCCTCGTGATACGACCTGGCCGGGCGCGGCAGGAAACGCACAGTGCCTCTTCTGAAGGCATCGGCGCGTCGCAGTCTCGGCCCTGTCCCCTCAGCGTCCCAAGGCGGCGACCGGTCGGAACCCGGCCGAAGGTCCCCGCCGCAGGGCCGTTGCGCCCGTCGCGGGCCTCGCCCGGCGGTGCGACGGTGGTGGCAGGGGTCCTCACAGTGAGCTGCGATGGAAGGCGGTGGGGACGATGGAGCTGCCCCTGGTCGTCGGCGCCGACGGTTCGGAATCCAGTCTTCAGGCGGTGGACTGGGCGGTGGACGAGGCGGCGCGCCACGGACTGCCGCTGCGGTTGCTGTATGCCTCCCTGTGGGAGCGCTACGAGGGCAGTCGGCCGGCCTTCAGCACTGAGCGTCCCTCTGAGGAGGTCATGGCGGAGCATATCGCCGCGTCCTGCGCGGAGCGTGCGGAGCGCCGCGATCCGGAGGTCAAGGTGTCGGCGGAGGTGCTGCCCGACGAGGCCGCGCACGCGCTGGTCCAGGCGAGCCAGGAGGCGTTCGCCGTGGTGGTCGGATGCCGGGGCCGGGGTGAGGTCGCGGGGATGCTGCTGGGCTCGGTGAGCCTGGCGGTGGCGGCGCGCGCCGTGAGTCCGGTCGTCGTGGTCCGTGGTCCCGAGCGGAACCGGGACGGCCGCGTCGGGAGGGTGGTGGTCGCTGTCGGGGACTCGCCCGAGAACGAGGCCGCCGTCGGCTTCGCCTTCCGTGAGGCCCGAGCACGAGGCTGCGCTCTTCTCGCCGTCCGCGCCTGGCGGCGCCCGGCCCACGAGCACCGCGACAGCCCCCTCGTCGTCGACGACGCGGGCACCGCGCACGAGGAAAGGGCCGCCATCGCCCTCACCGAGGCGCTGCGTGAGGCCGAACGGGAGCATCCCCGTGTTCAGGTGCACCGCCGCACGGTGCAAGGACCCGCGCACGAGGTGTTGCTGGACGCCGCGACTGACGCGGACCTCCTGGTCCTGGGCGCGCAGCGGCGGACCGGCCACCACCTGTGTCTGCAACTGGGTCGGGTCGCCCATGCCGTGCTGCACCACGCGGACTGCCCCATCGCCGTCGTTCCGCACAGTTAGCGAAAGAGAAAGTCGGGCCGATCGGGCACTCAAAGGGGCTGCCGGGCCCTTACTCGCCCGGTCCTTGGCACGCCACGGTGGGCACGAGGCACAAATCACCGTCGCGAGGAGGTTCGTGCCATGCGGACACCGCGTCTTCGGGGACACCGGCCTCCGTACCAGTCGGGGCGAAGGCGGCATGCCAGGGCACTGGACGGCCAGGGAAATCCCCTCGAACATCGTCGGACCGCTTCGAGTGCAGGCTCCGGCTCCTGTTGATGGTTGTGCTCGCCGTGGCCCTTCCGATGGCGGCGTGGATCGCCGGAAGCGCGACCTACAACCACGACAGCCGACTGCGTCAAGTACAGATGGCCGAACGACACCCCGTCACGGCACGGCTGCTGTCCGATGCCCAGGACGGTGGCGATCGCACCGACGGCACGCTCAGCTCCCATGCGCCGGTCCGCTGGAGCGATGCCCCCGGGACACACGCCGCTCCAGCACCGGTGGGGGCATGGCAGCAGAAGGGAGACACGGCGACCGTGTGGCTGGATGCCCACGGCCACGTCACCACGCCGCCTCCCACGTCCGGCTCGGCAGCGGTCGCCGGTGTCGAAATGGGCTTCGCTGCCGCGGCGGGAACCGCCCTGATCGTGGGCGGCGCGTGGAAAGGCGTTCGCGTCCGCCTCGATCGTCGCCGCTTCGAGCAGTGGGATCGTGAGTGGGAACTCGTGGAACCACAATGGACGGGGCGTCGCGCTCGGTGAAGGGACCTTGGGCGACCGGGTGGTGGTCGCCGTTCAGAGCTGCACCAACTCGACGTCCTGGTCGCCGGGGCTGTTGACGGTGAGGGCGCCTCCGATGACCTCGGTGCCGCGCAGTCGCCCCTCTCCGGGCCCGCTCGACGAGATGCTTGAGCCGGGCCGTCGTTCGGCTCGTTTCGACGCCTCCTTCTCCAGTCTCCCCTCACCGCCACGCGCCAGGGGCCGATCGGCCAACTGAGCGGCGCACAGGGCCCGATCGGCTGCCCTTCCCTGGCGCGCCACCCCGAAGTCGCGCAGCGTGGAGGTGGAGGACGGTATCCGGCGTGGCCGGCGAGAAGGCCGCGGAAGAGGTGAGACCTATGGGTACGGAAACTTCCAGGCCTCGTGTCGTCGTCGGTGTCGACGGTTCGCCGTCGTCCCACGCGGCGCTGCGCTGGGCCGTTCGTTACGCCGGCCTGATCGGCGGCACGGTGGACGCGGTGACGGCGTGGGACATGCCCGGCGCGTACGGCTGGTCGGCGCTGGCCGTGGACGCCGACTTCGACGAGGCCGTGGCCCGGCAACGGCTGAGCCAGGAGCTGAGCGAGGTGCTGGGAGCCGAGGAGGCCGACTCGGTCCGAGCGCTTCTGGTCCGGGGAAACACCGTCGAGGTGCTTCTGCTGGCCGCCGAGGGCGCTGAGGCGTTGGTGGTGGGAAGCAGGGGGCGGGGCGGATTCGCGCGGGCTTTGCTGGGGTCCGTCAGCCAGCACGTCGCTCAGCATGCGAAGTGCCCGGTCGTCATCGTGCGCCCGGAATCGCGATGAGGCGGTCCGGCCGGCCATGACCGGGTCCCGACGGCGTGGGGCCTCCTACATGACGGAGGCTTCCGCGACTTCGGCTCCCGCCCTGCCGAGACGCGGAGTTTCCTCAGCGCGGGCTGTAGGTCAGGCAGTCGGCACCTTCCTGACCGGGGCCGACGGCGATGCCCGGTGCCTGGCATTCGAGCTGGGAGTTGTGCCGGCAGTCGGCCATCTTGCACGCACCCACCTGCCCGGTTCCGGCCGGGTCACCGCCCTTGAAGGAGGTGATGAAGTACGTGTCGCACTGGGCGTGCGGGGGATCGCCGACGGTGATGGCCAGTGCGTGGCATGCGCTTCCGACGTTGTACGAGCACGCCTCCACCCCGCACTCGTTGATATACGGCATGTCCATGGAGTCCTCCCGGCATCCGGCACACGCCGCCGGCCGCAGCGGTGGCGGCCTGTTCGGCCTGTGCGGTGTCGCACGACGGTCAGTCCTCAAGGTGTGCGGACTTTCGCGTCGGCATGGCGCACGACACCCGTAGCGGCCGGGAATCACCCCAATGCCGGGAAGAACTCCCCAGCCGGGCAGCGTCATCACTCACCCACGGTGAGCAGATGTCTCGTGGCTGCCGCTTCCCCTGCCGGGCAGCCGCGGCGGCTCGAGGTCGGATCCGAGGTCGTCGTAGGCGTAGCCGATCGACTGGTGTACGGCGACCACGCCGTCCACGGAACGACACAGACGGTCGATGACGGGAATCAGCGTCCTCTCCTCCACCCGGCCCTTCAGCGTCACCACGCCGTTCCGCACGTCGACCTGCACGGCGTCCGAGGGAAGACCCAGAGTCGCGCGCAGCACGTCCTGGTGGATCTCGTCGCTGATCGCCGTGTCGCTGCGCAGGAACGGCCGCAGCAGATCCGACCGGCTGACGATCCCGACGAGCCTGCCGGTTTCGTCGACGACGGGCAGCCGCTTCACCTTGTGGCGGTACATGGTCCTCGCCGTTTCGACGACGTTCCAGCCCGGACGTGCCATCACCGCGGGTGTGGTCATCATCGCTTCCGCGGTTTCGGCACCGGCGCGTGCCAACTCCTCCGGCCCCAGCGGGCGTCCGAGCGGCCGTCCCTCCGGGTCGGGCAGACTCGCCGCCTTGCGGAGCAGGTCCGCCTCGGACACGACACCGACGGGGCGTCCCTCGTCGTCCACGACGGGGAGGGCCGTGACGTCGTTGTCGCGCAACAGCTGGGCGATCTGTTTGAAGGACGAGCGGGGGTGTGCCGTGACGACACTGTGTGTCATGACTTCGGCGACTGTTCGGTGCTGCATGTTTCCACTCCTTCCATGCGTGGTCACAAGCCTCATCGGTGTGGAAGGGGGCTCGCCGCGAGGGCGAGCCGTCAGACGACGTCGAGCACATCGGCCACAGGTCGTCGCGGAGTCGGGGCGCCCTCGGGTCCGTATCCCAGGCGGATCACCATCTGTACGTGCCCCATGGCCGTCGTCGGGTCCCGCACCACCCACCGCAGTGCGGGCCACTCGAGGGGCTGGGAGGTCAGGGACGCGACGAGGCCGTCCAGGGTGGCCTGGAGCCAGACCCGTTCCAGTGCCTGGCCGGCCCGCAGCCAGTCCAGTGGCCGGTCCTGCGCCGTACCCAGCAGAGCGATCTGAGGCCTTTTCTCGAACGGGGCCCAACCGCGCCCGGGTACCTCGCTGCCGACGGCGAAGTCCCGTACGGGGGAGTCGGTTCCCCATTGGCGGGGGCCGAGCGCCTCGGCAGGGATCCCGTCCGAGGCCGAGGTCCCGTCGGCGGGCTCGGTCCGGACCCAATGGGCCGTCTCGCCGCGCACACCGGAATTCCGTGCCTCCCGGCCTTCGGCGTCTCGCACCAGGTCGAGGACCGATCGCGCGTGCCAGGCGTCGGGGAAGACCAGCCGGGCGCCTTCTAGGCGGGCCGCTGCGCACAGTCCGTCCTTCAGGGCATCCGGGATGTCGTCCTCACGGAAGGGATTTCGGCTGGTGTGGCGTCGGCGGATCGCCGGATGGAGAAGAGCGAGATCGTCGTCGGGGCGCGCGTCACGCGTGAGGTCCACCTCTGCCAGCAACTCGGGGACGGACGAGTCGGGCAGGAGCCGCGTGTCGGGCTCCCGGCCCGCCGCCACTGCGGCCACCCGCAGGTTGAACAGTGCGGTACCGCAGCCCAGGTGCATGCCGCGGCTGTCGGGGTCGGTCTTCGGGAGGGCCCGTTCCGGGTCGGCGTACAACTGCAGAATGCCGCTGTCACCGAGGAACCGGAATTTCCAGGGCTGTGCGTTGTGCTGGGACGGAGCGGCCGTGGCGTCTTCGACGAACGCGGCGATGACGGACACGTCCAAGGGCGGTGCGGTCACTGAACCCCCTCCGGAGTCGATCCGGATGGTTGATCACTTTCCAGAGTGTGGGTGCCGGGGACGCCGGGGTAGGGCCGTTCGGACCTCTTGGAGGACCAAATGCCGCACCGAAGAGGGCAACATGCCCTTCTTGTGGCCGCCTGGTCGGCGTGATGGTGGCAGTACCTGGTCCTACGTGGTTTCCCCGGCGTGAGGGAAGGCGGTGAGCATCATGGGGCTGCCCGTGGTCGTAGGCGTCGACGGATCGGACTCCAGTCTCCTCGCGGTGGACTGGGCGACCGATGAGGCAGCGCGGCACGGCCTGCCGCTGCGGCTCGTGTACGCGTCCCTGTGGGAGCGATACGAAAGTGTCGTGCCCTCGACTGGTCTGCAGAGGCCGGCGCACCAGGTGATGGCGGACAACATCGTCGGCACGGCGGCGGAACGCGCCCGGCGCCGCAATCCGAACGTGAAGGTCACCGCCGAGGTCCTGCCCGAGGACCCGGTGGAGGCCCTTCTGCGCGAGAGCGGCAATGCCACGGCCGTGGTGACGGGATGCCGTGGCCGTGGCGAGTTGCAGGGGGTGCTCCTGGGCACCGTCAGCCTGGCCGTGGCGGGCCGCGCCGCCGGAACAGTGATCGTCGTCCGGGGAGACGAGGCGGGGCTGAGGGGCACCCACGAGCGGATCCTGCTCGGCGCCGGCGATCCCGGCACGACCGGTGCGGCTGCTCGGTTCGGCCTTCGGGAGGCCGAGGTGCGCCACTGCGTCCTCGATGTCGTCCGCGCCTGGCGCCGTCCGGCGCACGAACCCACGCAGCACCCCCTGCCGGCCGGGGATCCGGCGCTCTACCGCCAGGAGCGGGCCTCCACGCTGGTCGACGCCCTGCTGCAGGACCCGGCGGCCGATCACCCGGACGTCCGGGTGAGCAGGACCACGGTCGAGGGGCCCGCCCACAAGGTGCTGCTGCACCGCTCGGCCGCTGCGGACCTCGTGATCATCGGAGCCCGCCGCGACCACCACCCCCATGGACTCCGCCTGGGGAGGGTGGGACACACGTTGCTGCACCACGCCCAGTGCCCGGTGGCCGTCGTACCGGAGCTCCCCTGAGCGGTGGTCACTGGGCCAGCGAGAAGTAGCTCTCCTCCTCCTGCGCGAAATGAAGGCGCAGGATCGTGTGGAGGCCGTACAGCGAGGCGCGCAGGTCGTCGAGTTGCTCCGGCCGGAGTCCGCCTTCCTCGTCGGCGAGGCGTACGTGGGTGGCGATGCGCTCCGCCAGGCGTTCGATCTCGGCGTGAGCGCGGCTCATGGTGTCGGTCGCCTCAGGGCCGAGTCTCCGGTCCAGCGCGGGGTAGAGCTCGTGTTCCTCCGCGTGTTCGTGGGGGAGCAGGCGGTCTCTGAGCAGGTGGTCGATCTCGCACACGGCGGCCAGGGAGCGAGGGCCGTGGTCCGTGGCGAGGAGGCCGGCGGCTTCCTGGATGGCGTCGAGGGCGTCTCTGAGGTCGTCGTGCTCGGTGGCGAACCGGTGGACGAGATCCTCCGCCTCCGGTTCCAGGGTGGGGCGTACGCCGGGTGGCGGGAGCAGGGCCCGCAGCGCGTTGAGGATGACGGTCACGTCGATGGCCTCCTGGAGGAGGGCGCCGGGCGCGGGTGGGAGCAGGCCGAGGAGCGCGGCCGCCATGGCTGCCAGCGACATCGCCATGCCACCTGCGGCGCTCTGTACCGCGATCCGGCGGGCACGTGCGGCGATCTCCATCGCGTCGGCCAGGCGCGCCACGCGGTCCGTGGTGAGGACGATGTCGGCGGCCTCCGAAGCCGAGGTGGACCCACGGGCGCCCATGGCGACCCCGACGTCGGCCGCCGCGAGGGCTGGGGCGTCGTTGACGCCGTCGCCGACCATGATCGTGACGGCCCGCCCGCTCTCCTCGCGCACCGCGGCGATCTTGTCGGTGGGCAGTTGCCCGGCGCGTACGTCGTCCAGGCCCAGGACCGCCCCCACCTCACGGGCCGGTTCGGGACGGTCTCCGGTCAGCATCAGCAGCCGCTCCAGCCCGGCCGCCCTTAGACGGCGGATGGTGCGCGGCGCGTCGGGGCGCAGCGGGTCCCGGAGCAGCAAGGCACCGGACAGCGTGCCGTTCACGGTCAGCCAGACGGTCGCGGCGCCGTCCAGCAGGGCCCGGTTGTCCACCGCACGCGCCCAGGCGGGCAGGTCGGCCGGGGACACTCCCGTCCTGCCCACGGCGATGCGCAGGCCGTCGACCGTGCCGGTGACCCCTCGTCCGGGTTCCTCGGTGACATCCCGCGGAACGGTCAGGGGCAGGTTGCGGGACCTGGCCTCGTGGACGATGGCCTCGGCCAGGAGGTGGGCCGACACCTGGTCGAGCGAGGCGGCCAGCCGCAGCACGTCCGCCGGAGCCGGGCCGCCCGGAGCGCCCGCCACCTCCAGCACCCGCGGCCGTCCCACGGTCAGCGTCCCCGTCTTGTCGATCACCAGGGTGCGGGCCCGGCCCAGTCGCTCCAGGGCACCACCGTCCCGGACCACGACGCCCCGCCGGGCGCACTGTGACAGGCCGGAGACGATGGCGACCGGGGTGGCGAGCAGCAACGGGCAGGGGGTTGCGACGACAAGGACGGCGACCGCACGAACAGCGGAACCGCTCACCACCCAGGCGACGGCGGCCAACCCCAGCGACAGGGGCAGGAACCAGGCGGCGTAACGCTCCGCCAGCCGCACCATGGGAGCCCGTTCCGCCGCCGCCTGCCGGGCCAGGCGCACGATCTCGGCGTAGGTGCTGTCGGCGGCGGTGGCCTTCGCCCTCAACTCGAAGACGCCCCCGCCGCTCACGACTCCGCTACGCACCGTCTCGCCGACCCCGCGTTCGGTCGGGGTGGACTCCCCGGTCAGCACGGACTCGTCGAGCACCGCCGGACCGACGGTGATCTCGCCGTCCACCGGCACCACCTCGCCCGGGCCGACCACCAGCACGTCACCGGGAGCCACCACGTCCAGCGGCACGACACTCACACTCCCGCCGTCGCGGCGACGAGCCGAACGCGGGGCGTGCTCCAGCAGCGAACGCAGGTCCCGTGAGGCGCGCCGTTCCGCAGCCTTCTCCAGTGCCCGCCCGGTCGCCAGCATCAGCCCGATCAGGGCGCCCGCCAGGTACTCGCCCACCGCGAGCGTGCCGGCCAGCGCCAGCACCGCGATCAGATCGACGCCGGCCCGTCCCCTGCGCAGATCGGCCACCACCCAGGCGATGGCAGGAACGAGGGCCAGCGCGGTGCCGGCCGCCCAGCAGGGACCCGCGACATCGTGACGCCCCAGCAGCCACGCGATCCCGCCGGCGACCAGGGCGCCCGCGGTCACCGCCAGCAGTCCGGACCGAGCCGATACCGCCCGAAGGTTCGTCTCTCGCCGCCCGCCACGGCCACCGGCCTTTGTCTTCACGGCTCACGCCGATGCGTGCGGGACGGCGATGACGGGACAGCGGGCGTAGTGCAACACGCCCTGACTGACCGAACCGAGCAGCATGCCGGCGAAGCCGCCGCGCCCCCGGGTCCCCACCACCAGGCCGAGGGCGTGGGCGGATGCCCCGGTCAGCACCTCCACAGGATGGCCGCTGACGAGTTCGTGATGCACCTCCACGTCCGGGTACGCCGCGCCGCGTCCTGCGACGGTTTCGGAAAGCACCCGTCGGTACTCCTGTTGCTCCGCGTGTTCGTCGAACATCCAGTGCAACGGCCCCGGCTGCCACGCATACACGGCGCGCAGCGCGGCGCCCCGCAGGGCGGCCTCCTGGAAGGCGAGGTCGACGGCGGCGGCGGAATGCGCGCTGCCGTCCACGCCGACGACGAAGTACGCCGGCTGCTGGGTCACGTGCTCCGGCTCGGGGACCACGACCACCGGGCAGCGGGCATGCGCCATGACGGGAACGGCGACGGACGAGGAGCCGAACACCTCCCGTGCTCGGCTGAGGTGCCACGATCCCAGCACTACGGCGGTGGCCTCCTGGCTCTGCTCTCGCAGAACCCACGCCGGGGCCCCTTCGGCCAGCAGCCCGGACACCCGTACCTGTGGCTGCCGGGCCTCCACGAAGGACACCGCCTCCTTCATTGCACGCTCGCCTGCCCGGTGCAGCACCTCGTTCCACGCCTCCCAGGAGGGCGGCACCTCCCATCGCCCGAACCCGACGGTCGGCATGCTCTCGGCGTGCACCAGGCGAAGAGGCAGTCGGCGCCGCGCCGCCTCGTCGGCCGCCCAGGCCAGCGCCATGCGCTTCGCGGGGTCGGGATCCACTCCGACCACGATCGGCAGCTGTACATCCGGTCGCGCCATCGTGATCTCCGTCATGAGCCGCGTTAACGGGATGCGGTGCGGGCACCCAGGCGCTTGACGTACGCGTCGGGTCCCGGGAAATACAGCGTCACCCGTCCCGAGTCCCAGCGCACGTCGTACGGCGGGCTCCCGTCCTGGTGGTGGACACCGACGATCTCACCCTCCCGTGCGATGACGCCGCTGCCGGTACCGCGTACGACGATCTCGTCGCCGACGCGGGCCCGCATGCTGTTGCCCATCGCCTCGAGGGGAGTTCTCTCCGGTGTGCGATGGCTCGCCTCGGCCGGTGTGGGTTCCGTCATCTCGTCCTCCCCTCCTCGAAGTGGTGCGAAAGACGCCTTGCGTACTTTCATGAAAGGACCGGCGCTCCTGGGTTTCCAGGGCCGTTGGTCCCCGCCCCTGCACCGGTGAGGAAGGGACCTTCGGGACCCTGCCGTGGGCTGTTCGCCCTCTGCGATCAAGGAGTGCACGCGGTGGACTGGAGGGGTCGGCAGTCGCACCCACAGTGCAGGAGGTACGGCGATGGCGACACTCTCACGCAGGCAGCGGTTCCCGTTCCCGGAGATTCCCGAGTGGTTCGAGTCCTTCCCCACGCGATTCGGGATGCCCACGATGGGCGACCTCTCCGCGATGCGGATCGAGGACTACACGGAGGGCGACCGGTACGTGATGAGGGCGGAACTGCCGGGCGTCTCGCCCGAGGACATCGACGTCGTCATCAGCGAAGGGACGTTGACCGTCAAGGCCGAGCGCACCGAGCGCGATGTGGAGAAGAACCGCAGCGAGATCCGTTACGGCTCCCTGAGCCGCACCGTCACGCTGCCGCCCGGAGCCAATGAGGACGATGTCAGGGCCGAGTACACCGACGGCATGCTCACCGTCAGCGTCGGACTGGGACGGGAGAAGGCCGAGGCCAAGCACATCGAGGTCAGGCATGGTGCGTGATCCTGTCCCCGCAGGCGGAACTTTCCAGCCACCCGGACGGTGATACGGGAAGGGTGCCGAGGCGATGAGACACCGCAGCGTGGGCGACCTGATGACCCCGACCGCCGTCAGCGTGCGACCGGAATCCACGTTCAAGGAGATCGCGCGCCTCCTCGACGAGTACGACATCACCGCGGTTCCGGTGGTCGACGACGAGGGCCGGCCGGTCGGGGTGGTCTCGGAGGCGGACCTGATCCGCAGGCAGACGTCCGCCGGTGTCGGGAGCAGCGCCCGGGAGCTGATGACCAGCCCCGCCGTGGTCGCGGAGCCGGGCTGGAACGCAGTGCGTGCGGCGCGAACCATGGAACGGCGCGGGGTCAAGCGGCTGCCCGTGGTGGACGGCGACGGCCGGCTCATCGGTGTGCTCAGCCGCAGCGACCTGGTGCAGCTCTTCCTCCGCAGGGACCGCGCGATCCAGGAGGAGATCCTTGAGGACGTCGTCGTCCGGACGCTCGGCCTGGCTCCCTCCTCGCTGACCGTCGAGGTCGCCGACGGCAGGGTCACGCTCAGCGGCACCGTGGAGCGCAAGAGCATGGTCACGGTCGTCGTGCGGTTGTGCGAGAGCGTCGACGGCGTGGTGGACGTGGTCGACCGGTTGGGCTTCGACCGGGACGACACCATGCTCGGGACTACTCCGTAGGCGACTTCGAGGCTGGTAGGGCGGGGAGGAGAAGCCACATGCACATGCTTCCGATATCTCCGTATTTGTACGATTGTGCCGGAAGTCCTGCAGCCGTGGGCTCCAGAGCCCGTGGGCTCCAGCGTCCCTGGTCTCCAGTGAGCTGACGGCCGCCGCACCTGCTTTCCGCGGTGCTGAGGGAGCAAGGCCATGAACACGTACACCGACGTGAACACCTCGTCGCCATCCGTCTGCGACGGGATGGTGATCGGCAAGGACGGGATGGCCGCGCTGGTCGACGCTCTGATCGGGCGCGGTTTCACCGTGGTCGGTCCCACCGTGCGGGACGGCGCGATCGTGCTGGCGGAACTGGAGTCGGCCGACCAGTTGCCCTACGGATGGGGCGTGGAGCTGGAGGCCGGGCAGTACCGGCTGCGCGAGCGGCCGGACGGTGCCGCGTTCGCGAACGCGGCGGGCCCGCAGTCGTGGAAGACGTTCCTGCACCCGGCGCGGGTACGGCAGTGGAGTGCCGACCGGGTGGAGGACGGGACGGTGTTCACGGCTGACGAGCCCCCGCCGGTCCGGTACGCGTTCCTTGGGGTGCGCTCCTGCGACCTGCGGGCCATCGCGATCCAGGACCGGGTGCTCACCGGGGGGCCGCACCGTGACCCCGTCTACCAGGGGCGGCGCACCGGAGCGTTCCTGGTGGCGGTGGAGTGCACGGAGCCCGGTGGCACCTGTTTCTGCGTCTCGATGGGCACGGGACCGGCGGCCGGACCCGGCTACGACCTGGTGATGACCGAGGTGGTCGACGACGGTGGTCACCGCTTCTGGATCCGCGGCGGCAGCGAGGAAGGCACCGAGATCCTCGCGGAGCTGCCCGGCCGCCCGGCGGACCCCGCGACCCGTGAGGCGGCTCGTGCGGGCGTCGCCTCCGCCGCGGACCGCATGGGACGGACCATGCCCGAGGCCGACCTGCGGGAGCTGATGGCCGGCACGCTGGACGCCCCCCGCTGGGACGACGTCGCCGGGCGCTGTCTGACGTGCGGCAACTGCACGATGGTGTGTCCCACCTGCTTCTGCACCACCACCGAGGACGTCACCGACCTCGCCGGTGACCACGCGGAGCGGTGGCGGCTCTGGGACTCGTGCTTCGACCTCGACTTCTCCCACCTGCACGGCGGCCCGGTCCGCGCGTCCGCGCGCAGCCGCTACCGGCAGTGGATGACCCACAAACTGGGCACCTGGTACGACCAGTTCGGCTCCTCCGGCTGTGTGGGCTGCGGCCGCTGCATCGTGTGGTGCCCGGTCGGCATCGACATCACCGAAGAGGCCGCAGCCCTGCACGACTGGACGCAGTCCCGGGCAACGGAGGAGACGGAGGCGCCGTGACCGCCTTGCCGTCGGCCCTGGACTTCCTCCCTGCCGCACACCGCGAACGGCTGCTGGGCACAGGACTGGACGTCTCGTACCCGGCCGGTACGCGGCTGTTCGACGAGGGCGGGAAGGCCGACCGTTTCTGGCTGCTGCGCTCCGGGGAGGTCGCCCTCGACCTGTACGTTCCCGGTCGGCACCCGGCGCCCGTGGTCGAGACGCTCGGCCCGGGCCAGTTGCTGGGCTGGTCGTGGATCTCCCCGCCGTACCGCTGGCACCTGGGGGCGGAGGCGGTGACCGCGGTGGAGGCGACGCAGTTCCCCGCCGCCGATGTACTCGACGTGTGCGCGGCCGACCCCGAACTCGGGTACGCCTTGATGCGCCGCTTCACAGAGGTCGTCGCCGAGCGCCTGCAGGCGACGCGCATCAGGTTGCTGGACCTGTACGCGCCGTACGGAAGGGGCCCGGCATGAGCACCGTGTCGCCTCCGCTGCCGTACCGGGTCGCCGACACCCGGCCGGAGACCGCCGACACCCGTTCGCTGGAATTGGTGCCGGTGGGGCGGGAACTTCCGCCGTTCTCGCCGGGCCAGTTCGCCATGATCTACGCGTTCGGCGTCGGCGAGGTGCCTATCTCGGTCAGCTCTCTGCGTGGCCGGCACGGAGGGCTGGTGCACACTGTGCGCGCGGTGGGCGCAGTCTCTACGGTGCTGTACCGACTGCGCCCGGGGGACACCGTAGGACTGAACGGGCCGTACGGCGTCGGCTGGGACCTGGACGCGGCGGCCGGCCACGACGTGCTGGTGATCGCCGGCGGCATCGGGCTGGCGCCGCTGCGGCCGGTGGTGCACACGGTCCTGGAGCGGCCCGCGGCATACGGCCGGTTCGGGATTCTGGTGGGCGTCCGCACCCCCGGCGACCTGGTCTACCGGGAGGAGATCGACAGCTGGCGCGGCCCGGCCCGGGTGGCGGTCACCGTCGACCGCCCCGACCCGGGCTGGCACGGCGCGGTCGGGGTGGTCACCACACTCCTGGACCGGTTCGACATCCGGCCCGATCGCACATGCGCGCTGGTGTGCGGTCCCGAGGTGATGATCCGCCACACCGCACGCGCCCTGACGGACCGGGGCGTGCCCCCGCACCGCGTCCAGGTGTCCCTGGAACGCAACATGCGCTGCGCCACCGGCCACTGCGGCCACTGCCAGCTCGGCCCCCTTCTGCTGTGCCGGGACGGCCCGGTCGTCGGTTACGACCGCGCCGAACCACTCCTCGCCGTACGGGAGTTGTGAGATGACCACCGACATCCCTCCTGGCGCCGATCCCCACCCGGACGCCGACCCCCGGCCGACACTCGCCGTGTGGAAGTTCGCCTCCTGCGACGGCTGCCAGCTGACGCTGCTCGACTGCGAGGACGAGCTGCTCGGTCTCGCCGAGCGGATACGGATCGAGCACTTCCTGGAGATGTCCGCCGCCGAGGGACCCGACGGGGAGCGGGCGGAGTTGTCCGGGCGCGGACCGTACGACCTCTCCCTGGTCGAAGGGTCGATCACCACGGCCGAGGACGCCGAGCGGATCCGGCACATCCGGCGCATCTCCCGACGCCTGGTCACCATCGGAGCGTGCGCCACCGCGGGCGGCATCCAGGCGCTGCGCAACTTCGGGGACGTCGCCGAGTTCCGCGCCGCGGTCTACGCCCGCCCGGAGTACATCGCCACGCTGGAGACCTCGACGCCGATCTCGGCCCATGTACCGGTCGACTTCGAGCTGCGCGGATGCCCCATCGACCGCCGCCAGCTCCTGGAAGTGATCACCGCCTACCTGGCCGGACGCAAACCGGGCATCCCCGACCACAGCGTCTGCTTCGAGTGCAAGAGGCGCGGCACCACCTGCATCACCGTCGCCCACGGCACCCCCTGTCTGGGCCCGGTCACCCACTCCGGCTGCGGCGCGATCTGCCCCGCCTACGGACGCGGCTGCTACGGCTGCTTCGGGCCGAGCAACAGCCCCAACCTGCGCTCCATGGTCCGGCAACTGCGCCACGACGGGATGAGCGAGCGCGACATCCTGCGTGTCTTCCACACCTTCAACGCCGCGTCGCCGGAATATGCCCCCGTACCCGATCTCGCGGCTGAGGCCGCCGAGGAGCAGGACGACTCTCAGGCCAGGACAGACACCACCTCAGAAGGGCCGGTATGAGCCATCGCGGATCCCGCGTCCTGCGGCTGGACGCACTGGCCCGCGTGGAAGGCGAAGGCGCCCTCCACCTGCGCGTCCACGACGGAACGATCGCCGAGGCACGGCTGCGCATCTACGAACCGCCACGGTTCTTCGAGGCATTCCTGATCGGCCGGGGACACACCGAGCCACCGGACATCACCTCCCGCATCTGCGGCATCTGCCCGGTCGCCTACCAGATGAGCGCCTGCCAGGCGGTCGAGAACGCCTGCGGCGTCACTGTGGACGGCCCCCTCGCCGAGCTGCGCCGCTTGCTGTACTGCGGCGAATGGATCGAGAGCCAGACCCTGCACATCCACTTGCTCCACGCTCCGGACTTCTTCGGCTGCCCGAGCGCGGTCGAACTCGCCCGCGACCACCGCGCCGCCGTCGAGCGCGGCCTGAGGACCAAGCAGACCGGCAACGCGATTCTGGAACAGCTGGGAGGCCGCTCCATCCACCCGGTCAATGTCCGCGTCGGTGGCTTCTACCGCACGCCGACGATTCAGGAACTGCGCCCCTTGGCGGATCGGTTGCGGCAGGCGCGCGAGGACGCGCTGGAGACCGTGCGCTGGGTGGCCGGGTTCGACTTCCCCGACGCCGTGTGCGACTACGAGCTGCTGGCCCTGCGGGATCCGGGCCGCTACGCCATCGCCTCCGGGACACCCGCCGTCATGGCCGCTCCCGACGGCAGCGGCACCGAGCGGGGGCCGGCCCTGCGCGAGTTCCCGGTCGCCGACTTCGAGCAGCACGTGCACGAGGAGCAGGTACCGCACTCCACAGCCCTGACCGCCACACTGGACGGCCGCCGCTACCTGACCGGGTCGCTGGCCCGCTACGCCATCAACGGCCGGTGGCTGCACCCCGTGGCGGCCGAGGCCGCGCGTGACGCCGGGCTCGGGGACCCGGCCGCGGGTGCGGTCTGCCGCAACCCGTTCCGCAGCATCGTCGTTCGCGCCGTGGAGGTCGTGCACGCCGTCGAGGAAGCCCTGCGGATCATCGACGCATACGAACCGCCTGTCCGTCCGGCCGTCGACGTTCCGCCACGCGAGGCGGTCGGCACCGGCGCCACCGAGGCACCTCGCGGACTGCTCTACCACCGCTACGCCCTGGCTCAGGACGGCACGCTCACCGCGGCCCGCATCGTTCCGCCCACCGCCCAGAACCAGTCGGCCATCGAGGAGGACCTGCGCCGGGCCGTCCAGGCGCGACTCGACCGGCCGGGCCCCGCCGCCGACGACGAGGAGCTCACCACCCTTTGCGAGCGCGCCATCAGGAACCACGACCCCTGCATCTCCTGCTCCACCCACTTCCTCGACCTGACGGTGGAGCGCACATGACCGGGCGGGTCGTGGTGATCGGCGTGGGCAATCCCTTCCGCCGCGACGACGGCGTCGGCCCGGCGGTGGTGGAGGCACTGAGGGACCAGGTTCCCGACGGCACCGTGCTCGCGGTCAGTGACGGCGAACCCAGCCGGATGCTCGACCTGTGGCACGGCGCCGACACCGTGGTCGTGGTGGAAGCCGTCCGCACGCACCCTGCCCGGCCTGGCCGGCTCCACACCCTGTCGGCGGCGGAAGCAGCCGCGCAGGCAACGGGTCCGGCGAGCACTCATGCTTTGGGTCTCGGGGAGTGCCTGGCCCTGGGGAAAACCCTCGACCGGCTCCCACGCGAGCTTGTGGTGCATGCCGTGGAGGCGTCCGACATCGACTTGGGCACCGGCCTGAGCGAACCGGTGCGTTCGGCCCTCCCCGAACTGATCGACCGCGTCGTGGCTTCCGTACGGAAGCCACGCGATCATCATCGCTGACGAGACGGAGGCATTCGCCATGGAACCGGTCGTCACGGTGGGCCTCGACGGCTCGCCCGAGAGTCTCGCCGCTGCTCGCTGGGCCGCTGACGAAGCCGAACGGCGCAAACTCACATTGCGCCTGCTGCACGCCTGGCCGCTGCTGGTGCCGGAACCGACCCGTCTTCCCTGCGAGGTCGATCAGAACTACTGGGCGAAGCGGCTCATGCACGACGCACGGACGCAGATCCAGGCGCGCCACCCCGGCCTCACCGTCGTCGGCAGCCTGATCGCCGACGACGCCGAGCAGGCACTGCTCCGAGCGGCGACCGAGTCCGAGATGACCGTGCTCGGTTCGCGTGGGCTGGAGCCCGTCGAGAGCTACTTCATGGGTGACGTAAGCATGCCTGTCGTAGCACGGTCCGAGCGGCCGGTGGTGCTGGTCCGCGCCGAAGCAGGCGAAGAGGCGCCTACGCCCACATCCCACGGCGGCGTGGTGGTGGCGCTGAAACTGCACGGATCGTGCGACGACCTGCTCGCATTCGCGTTCGCTAGCGCCGCGGCGAGGAACGTGGGCCTGCGGGCCGTCCACGGCCGCAGCGTGCCCATCCACGCGCAGTTGCCCTGGGGCATCGACCACGACATCACCGAAGAGATCAGGAAGGACGCGCGGAAACAACTGAGCCAGGTGCTCCGCCCCTGGCGCGAGAAGTTCCCGCACGTCGATGTCGCCGACACCATCGCTCTCGACAGCCCGGCCAAGGCCGTCGTGCGGGCGGCCGAGGGCGCCGGAATGCTGGTGGTCGGCAGACGCAGGCACCATGCTGCCCTCACACCACGCCTGGGCCCCGTGGCGCAGGCCGCCATCCATCACGCGCGCTGCCCTGTCGCCGTCGTGCCCCATGACTGAGCCGGGCCACCGGAGGGAGCCGAACATGCCGGGGTATCACTCCGACGCATCGGTGCTGCGGTCGGCTACGGGAGTCGACGCGCCGACTACGGCTCACGATGCTCCGGCGCTCCCTCGCGCAGAAGTGCGCGAGACCCACACCGCCGTCCTGTTCTTCGTCGGTGACCGCGCCTACAAGGTCAAGAAACCGGTCGATCTGGGCTTCCTCGACTACTCCACCGTGGCGGCCCGCCGCGACGCGTGTGAGCGGGAGGTCGCTCTCAACCGCCGCTTCTCCCCCGACGTCTACCTGGGCCTCGGCGAAATCCGCAGCCCGGAGGCGAAGGCGCCCGAACCGCTCGTGGTGATGCGCCGCATGCCGGCCGACCGGCGCCTGTCCCTGCTGGTACGGGAAGGCACCGCGATCGACGAAGACCTCCGGGCCATCGCCCGGCAGCTCGCCACCTGCCACGCCGGTGCTCCCCGCAGCCGAGGGGTCGATGAACAGGGCACGAGAGACGCCCTGTCCTCGCGCTGGGAGGACAGTTTCGCGCAGGTCCGCGCACTGGCCGACGACGGACCCGTGCCCGACGGAGTGGAGGAGATCGAACGGCTGGTACGCCGCTATCTGGCCGGGCGCAAGCAGTTGTTCGACACCCGCATCGAGCAAGGGCGGATCGTGGACGGGCACGGCGACCTGCTCGCCGAGGACGTCTTCTGCCTCGACGACGGGCCGCGCGTCCTGGACTGCCTGGAGTTCGACGACCGCCTTCGCTACGTCGACGGACTCGATGACGCCGCGTTCCTCGCCATGGACCTGGAACAGCTCGGAGCGCCGGACGCCGCGGCGTTCTTCCTCACCCAGTACAGCGAGTACTCCGGCGATCCGGCACCACCGTCCCTGTGGCACCACTACGTCGCCTACCGCGCGTTCGTCCGCGCCAAGGTCTCCCTGATCCAGGCCCGACAGGGCGCCCCTGGGGCGGAGGCGGCATCACGGCGGCTGGCCACGACGGCACTGCGCCACCTGCGCGCCTCCACCGTCGGCCTGACGCTCGTGGGCGGACTGCCGGGCAGCGGCAAGTCCACCCTCGCAGGAGCGCTGGCCGACCGCCTGGGTGTCACGCTGCTCAGCAGCGACCGTCTCCGCAAGGAACTGGCAGGCATCCCGGCGGAGCAGTCCGCGGCGGCCGGCTACGGGGAGGGCATCTACACGGCCGAGTGGACCGCCAGGACCTACGAGGCCTTGCTCGACCGGGCGTCCACCCTGCTGTCCTGCGGCGAGTCCGTCGTCCTGGACGCCACCTGGTCCGACGCGGGACAGCGCGAAGCGGCCGTGCGCATGGCCGAACGCACCAGCGCAGATCTGGTGGCCCTGCATTGCAAGGTGCCCAGCGACGTGTCGGGGGCCCGCCTGACCACCCGGGCCCCCGGAGCGTCGGACGCCGGCCCCGAGGTGGCCGCTGCCATGGCGGCCAAGGAGCCACCGTGGGCGGAGGCCGTCACAATCGACACGAGCGGCCCCCTGGAGGCCGCAGTCGTCCAGGCATTGGCAGCCGTGCGCCCGTGGGGCCCTGGTCAGGCCCAGGTCTTCCGCCGCCCCTACATGGAGCCGGACTGAGGAGGGGAACGCGCGACAACGGGACGCCACGCCGTATGGACCCGACCCTGTTCCAGCGGCGGTGTGCAGGTCGACGACGAGCAATCGGTGCACACTGGCCGCCGCCCGTGCCTCCGGCCACCACTGGGATACCCACGCCGCAGGGTGTCATCCGTGGGGTGCGGGGTCGGCGTAGCGCAGCAGTACGCCCACGCCCCCGCGCAACTGCAGCTGCTGCTCGGGGACCACGACCAGTTCGGCCCTCGTGCCGACCAGGGCGCGGGTCAGAGCCGCGTCGGCGCGCTCCTCGCGGACGTCCTGTACGCCGTAGGAGCGCAGTTCCTGTTCGGTGAGGGCGAGTTGTCCGGGATCCGGGCCGACCCACAGGCGCAGCGTCGACTCGGGGTGGTCGTTGAGGAACAGGGCCTTGACCCGGCCGCGCTGCAGGGCTGACACGGCGGCGGGAAGGCCCTCGTCCGAGGCCCCGTCGCGTGCCTTCTGCGCGAGGAAGGCATCCAGCAGCGCCCGGTCGTGCGCGGCCATGCGCCCGCTGAAGAGGCTTTCGAGCCGCTCCTCCATGAGCGCCCTCCCCGGCTGGGACTCGCCGACGCCTTCGACCGTGATGACCTGGCCGCGGAGGGCAGCGGGAAGCCGGTTGACGAGGATGCCGCGGGCCCATACGTCTCCCGCCACGATCACCGCTTCTGTGTTGACCCGCCGTGCATGGCCTTCGAGCTCCCGGCCGATCACTTCGGCGGCGTGCAGCCAGTCGGCCACGGGGACCTCCTCATGCAGGTGGTGCCCCTGCGTGACCTTGGTCAGAGGCCAGACGCCCGCCTCGGCGTCGATGCGCACGGTACCGGTGGCGTCCGTCGAGTGACGACCGCCGTAGCGGACCTGAAGCGCCAGGTAGGCGATGCCGGGTGCGTGCTGGACGATCAGGGGCATGGTGTCCGGCAGCGACCCGTAGTGCGCCGTGTCCCGTGGGGGTGGGGCGGGCAGCTCGTCGAGCAGGACCAGCCGGCCGTGTGCCGTGAACACGGCCTGCCCGTGGGTGCCCGGCACGTCGACGTCACAGCCCACCGTGCGCGCCACCGCGGTGATGGAGTCCTCATCCGCTCCCTCGAACGTCAGGGCGTCCCGCAGATGCCGCCACCGCAGTTCTACGGCGGCGTCGGGATCCTCGACGGCAGTGTCGCGGGATGTGTCCAGATAGACCGACGCGAAGGGACCAGGCTGCTTGTACAGACGTTCGAGAAAGGAAAGTCTCATGGCCACTCCCCAGGTCACTCTCCATGGTGGACGTTCCGCCCCAACCGGGCGACTCCGTCACAAGGCCCCTGGTGCCCGACCTGTGGTGACGGGGCGACCTCGGCATCACTCCCTGACAATCAACCGGCCCGTCTCTCCCGGCTGGAGGCACACCGCGCGGTCCGGCAGCCGGATGTCGATGGGGGACCGGTCGGACGGCGGTACCGTGATCTCCAGCAGGCCGCGCTCCAACCGCAGCCGCACGCCCCAGTGCCCCTGGTAGCGGATGGCGAACCCGTACGACGACAGCTCGGGCAGGGGGACGGGATCGAGCCACAGCGCGCCGTGGCGGGTCTCCAGGCCCGTCAGTCCGCGCTGGACGAGGTCGAGGGTGCCCGCCATGGCGCCGAGGTGGATGCCCTCTCCGGTGGTGCCGCCCTGGACGTCGGCGATGTCGCTGCGCAGGGTCTCATGACAGAACGCCCAAGCCTCGGCCCGCCGGGTCCGGGCCAGGACCCAGCCGTGGACCAGGCCGCTGAGGGTCGAACCGTGACTGGTGCGGGCGAGGTAGTAGTCGACGGTGCGCCGCCAGGTCTCCTCGTCGAGCCGGTGGCCCAGGCGGCGGAAGATGCCGTGAAGCTCGGCAGGTGCGAAGAGGTAGCCCAACATGAGTACATCGGCCTGTTTGGACGCCCGGTAGCGGTTGACGGTGTCGCCCTCCGCTTCCAGGATCCGGTCGAGGCGCCGGATGTCGCCGTACCGCTTCCGGTAGCCGTCCCAGTCGAGTTCCGCGAGGTCGCCGTAGCCCTGGAACTGGCTGATGACGTCGTCGTGGAACGGCACGTGGAGCGTGCGGGAGACCTCCTCCCACCGCTGGAGTTCGCCGTCGTCCAGCTCGGTGCGCTCGGCGAGTTCCAGGCGCCGGGGCTCGGGCAGGGTGCGCAGCAGATCGAGGGCGCGGGTGAGCACCCAGGCGGCGGTGACGTTGGTGTACGCGTTGTCGTCGAGGCCGGGTTCGCTCGCGCCCGGGTAGGCGTCGTGGTACTCGTCGGGGCCGACCACACCGCGGATGCGGTGCCGCCCGAGCGTCGCGTCGTAGTCGGCCGAGTCCGCCCAGAAGCGGGCGATCTGCAGCAGCATCTCGGCGCCCTTGGTGTGCAGGAACTCCGTGTCGCCGCTCGCCTCGCAGTACTGCCACACGTTGTAGGCGACTGCGGAGCCGACGTGCCGCTGGAGCCGGCTGTGGTCGGGCAGCCAGCGCCCGGAACGCGGGTTGAGGTGCAGCTCCTGGCTCTCCTCGCGCCCGTCGCTGCCGCTCTGCCACGGGTACAGCGCCCCGCGTCGGCCGATCGCGCGCGCCGCGGCCCGGGCGCGGTCGAGGCGGCGGTGGCGGTAGTGGAGCAGGGCCCGGGAGACCTCCGGGAAGTGCAGGTTGAGGTACGGCAGCACGAACAGCTCGTCCCAGAAGACGTGCCCGCGGTAGGCCTCCCCGGTCAGGCCCCGTGCGGGCACCCCGACGTCCAAGTCGGCGGTGTGCGGCGAGAGCGTCTGCAGGACGTGGAAGAGGTGCAGCCGCAGGACGCGCCCGGCCTCTCCCGGGATGTCGAGGTCGGCCCGCCGCCACAGCAGGCGCCAGGCAGCGCGGTGGCTCTCCAGCAGTGCGTCGAAGCCGGGGGCCTGGCGGACGCGGTCGATCGCCGCCTGCAGCGGGTCGCTGATGGCGGGGTCGCGCGAGGTGTGCAGGGCGACGGTCTTTTCGACGGTGACGGGCCGGTCGGGTGCCAGGTCGAGGCGCACGCTCTGGACGGCGCGGGGAAACGGGTGCTCGGTGACGACGGGGGCGGCGGCGGTCAGCCGGCCGGCCAGACCGATCCGGATGTCAGAGGTGCGGGTGCGGCAGCGCAGCCAGACGGTGTCCGGGGCGTCGGTGCCGGTGTGCACATGGGTGAGGTGGCGGCCGTCCAGGTCTCGGTAGCGGGCAACGCCGGCATTGGTGACGCCGCCGTCCAGCGCGGCCTCGACCTCCAGCTCTACGGCGCCGCCCTCCGCGGTGAACTCGGTGCGCAGGGCAGCGAGGTGGGGGTCGCCCATGTGCACCAGGCGCTGCTGGCGCACGGTCAGTGCGTGCCCGTCGCCGAGTCCGTACCGGGTGCGGCGCTCCAGCAGGCCCGAGGACAGGTGGAGGACCTGGCGGTGGTCGAGCACGGTGCCCGTGTCCGGTGTCAGCCACCGCTGCCCTGTCAGGCGGAAGCGCAGCGGCAGCCAGTTGGGAAGATTGACCAGGTCCTCGTTCTCGACCCGGCGGCCCGTCACATGTGAGACAAGCCTGTTGTAGCAGCCGGCGGCATACGTGCCCGGGTAGTGCACGTCGTCCGCAGCGCACTCGGGCAGCGCCCCACGGACGGCGAAGTAACCGTTGCCCAGCGTGCACAGGGACTCCCGCAGGCGCTCTTCGGCGGGCTCGTAGCCCTCGTACTGCCAGGTCCAGGCCGTCACTGCGGCCCTCCTCCCACCAGCGGTTCTCCGGTGCGTACGACGGGAGTCGGCACCGGCACCAGTCTCGCCCGGAGCCCAGGCCGGCGGCGCGGTCCACGCCGAGGAAGGACGGTGCGTCCGGTGCCGGATCTGCTGCTGCACCACCGTGACCGGGCAGTCGGCGTGGCGCGGCAGCCTGTGGCCCACCCGACCGCACGGGTGCGCGCCCTTGAACGCGGGCCACTCCGCGCCGCATCACGAAAAGTAATCACTCGAGTGGGTTATGTGAGAAGGCAAGGACACGCACCTCCCGCTCGTATGAGGGAGGGGTCCGCTTCTCTCCAAGAGGCCCCGGAGGAGGACATCATGTTCCGCCACTCGATACGTACGTTTCTGGTCGGCCTGTGCGCCCTGGCCGCCACCTCCCAGGCAGCCACAGCCGTGGCCCTCGTCGCGCCGGCCGGGCTTTACCCGGCGACGCACGCCGGGGCGCGGGCTCTGCGCTCGCAGACCCTCGCCGACCTCACCACCGCGATGAAGGGCGAGGCGTTCGCCCACGCGTCCTACGACCTCTTCGGCGCTCAAGCCGACCGCGACGCCCACCCAGCCGTGGGCCAGCTCTTCCGCACCACGGCACAGACAGAGCTGAACGAGCACCTGAGCGAGGCGGCCACCATGGCCGGCGTGGTCGGCACGAACGCTGCCGACCTGCGCCAGGCCATCGACGGCGAGACGTACGAGCACCAGGTCATGTACCGCGGCTTCGCGGACCAGGCCCGCAAGGACGGAGACCTGGACGCCGCCGAGCTGTTCACCGAGATCGCCGGGGACGAGGGCCGTCATCGTGACGCCTTCCGCACCGCGCTCACGGTCGTGACCACCGGCCGCGGCACGATTCCGGCGCCGCCGAAGGCCGACATGGTGTCCGTGCCCGCGGGGATGCCGAAGGTGAAGGCCGCCCGCACGAAGGCCAATCTGGACACCGCGATGCACGGCGAGGCGCTCGCCCACGCCAAGTACATGCTGTTCGCCGCGCGCGCGACGCAAACCGGCAACGCCGCGCTGGCCCGCCTGTTCGAGGGCACGGCCGCAGTGGAACTGCACGAACACTTCGCAGAGGAAGCGGTGCTGGCCGGGCTGGTGCGCAGCACCAAGGAGAACCTGCGCAAGGCCGTCACCGGGGAGCACAACGAGGCCGCCAACCTGTACCCCGGGTTCGCCGCCCAGGCCACCACCGTCGGCGACACCGCCGCCGCCAGCTACTTCCGCGACACCGCCGCGGACGAAGCCCGACACGGCACCGCCTTCCAGCAGGCACTCGACCAGCTGCACTGACCGCACTCTCCCCGCTCCGGGACCGGCCGGATCCGCCGCCACGGCACTCGGCCGGTCACCGACCATCGGCGGCATCGCCGGGCTCACGTCTCCTACCGGGCCGACGAGGACCGGGCCGCCGTTACGAGCGGTCGCTGTCGTCAGACGGTGATGCGGCGCCCGGTGATGCTGAGAGGCTCGATGCGGATCCACAGCTCACGTTGCCCACCCGCCCAGGGTGCGCGGTACGCCTGCTCCTCCAGCCGACGTACGGAATCGGGATCCGTCACGGCCCTGGCCTGCCCGCGCACCAGGACGCTCCACCCCTGGCTCAAGGCTCCGTCGATGTGGTCGATCTCGAAAGCCACCCGAGAACCCGACGCCTGCGCCGGCACCGCATGTGCCTGCGTCCTGAAGACGAGCGTCCCGTCCACGACGCTGTAGTTCACCGGGACGACCACCGGTCCCGAAGCGGTGGTCACCGCGAGCCTTCCCACGCCGTGCGTCGAGAGCAGCTCCCGGCACTCCTGCGTGGTCAGCTCAGAGAACTTCGGATGCCGGCCCGCCTGTCCGAGGCCGGGTGGCAGATCGACGTCGCCGCCGGCGAGGTCCCGGACGGTGGTCTCGAGTGCTCCGGCCAACCGTAGGAGGGAGGCCGCGCTGGGCGCGGCGGTGGACTGTTCCTCCAGGTACCGGAGGTAGCCGGCAGCCATACCGGCCCGACCGGCGGTTTCCTCCCGGGTCAGGCCGAGTTCCTCGCGCCGCAGGGCGAGCCGGCGACCGAGGTCACCGGTCGGGTGACCTCCCGCCGCGTTCGACGATGCCTGTTCGGTCATAGCCCGTCACCTCCTCTCGGAGGTCGCGCGGCCGGTCGTGGGCGAGTACTGGGCTGACCGCTCACCGGACGACAGGCGCGAGTCGTCGAACCGGTAGGTGAGCTGGTCGATCACTGTGACCACTCCATCGGTCAGCCGGGTCATGGAGACGGCGATCTCCGTCTCGCTCTTGCGTTCCAGCCGGCCGGTGAGGGTGACCACCCCTTCGACCACGAAGACGTCGACGGCCGTGGGTGGCAGCCGCAGTGTGCGGACCAGGACTTCCTCGATCACTTCGTCGCGGATGTCGGCGTCGGGACGCAGGAAGACCTGGAGCAGGTCGCGGCGGGTGACGATGCCGACGAGCCGGTCCTCCTCGTCCAGTACGGGCAGCCGCTCCACCTGGTGTTGCGCCATGGTCCGCGCGGCCTCCGCGATGGTCTCCTCGGCGTGAACGGTGACGGCCGGGGCGGTCATGAGCTGACCTGCGGTGAAGGCCCTGGACTTGGCGGCCTGCCGGTGAGCCCTGGGCGTGCGTTCGGCGAACCGGAAGCGACGCCTGGTCCCGTCCGTGTCGAGGGCTTCCGCCTGCCTGGTCACCAGATCCGTTTCGGAGATGACGCCGATGACCTTGTCGTCGTCGTCCACGACGGGCAGTCCGCTGATCCGGCGGTCCGCGAGGAGCCGCGCCACTTCCTTGAACGGAGTGCGGTACTCGGCGCTGACGACATCCGTCGTCATCACGGAACCGACCTTGCTGTGCTTCATGTCCCTTCCCTCCTCAGCGGAGTCGGCGCAGATAGGGGTCCTGGGGCCTGCGGGGCAGCAGACGCACGCGTGCGTCGAGCACGGTCACTCCGCCTGGTGCGGCAAGGACGGGGTTGAAGTCGGTTTCGGCGAGCTGCGGTAGCTCGCTCGCCATGCGGGACACGCGCAGGAGCAGCTGTTCCAGGGCCTCGAGGTCGACAGGCCCGGCACCGTGTGCGCCGAACAGGAGCGGGGCGCAGCGCGGGGCCGTGATCAGGTCGTGGACGTCCTGGTCGGTGAGCGGGGCGAGGCGGGCGGCGTGGTCGGCGAGGACCTCGGTCGCGGTGCCGCCGAGACCGAAGAGGACGAGCGGGCCGAAGACCTCGTCCTGGACGACACCGGCGAACAGTTCGGTGCCGCGGGCGGCGAGCGGTTGGACGACCACACCGGTCATCAGGCCGGCGAATCGCGTCTCGAAGTCCCGGAAGGCGGCCCGAACCTGCGACTCGCCCTGGAGGTCGAGGTGGACGGCATGCTCCTCGCTCTTGTGCAGCAGGCCTGGCCAGTGGGCCTTCATGACGATCCGGCCGTCGGGTCCGCGCAGCCGTTCGGCGGCGATCACGGCGTCGTCCTCGGTCTCGGCCCAGGCCCACGGCAGCTGCGGGATGCCGTAACAGGCCAGCAAGTCGGCGCAGGCGCACGGGTCGAGCCAGCCTCCGTCCGGGTGCAGGGCTAGGTACGCGTCGGCGATCTCGTGGGCATGCAGGGTGTCGATTCCGGAGAGGGTCGGGACGGTGCCCACTGGCCGGGAGAGCCAGGCCGCTCGGCGCGCGGCATGGGCCAGCGCCCGCGCCGCCGCCTGAGGATCGGCGTATGAAGGGATGGTTCTGTCGGCGGTGGCGGGCAGCAGTTTCACCGGCAGGTCCTGTTCGATGCGTACCGCGACGACAGGCCGTGTCCGGTGCGCGGGATCGCTGGTGAGCGCGCGGGTCAGGTCCTCCCCGGTCGCCGCGGCGACCGCCGTGGGTACGAGGGCCACCAGCACGGCGCCGAGGTCCGGGGATTCGAGGAGCCGGTCCAGGCAGTTCCGAAGCTGGTCTTCGGAGACGGCGGCGGTGGTGTCGACGGGGTTGCCGACCGTCGCTCCCTCGGGCAGGACGGCGAGCAGGTCGTCGATCAGGTCCGGGGTGAGCGGCGGCAGGGCGAGCCCCGCTTCCACGCAGGCGTCCGCTGCCAGCACCCCGACACCGCCCGCATTGGCGACGATCGCGACGCGCGCACCGACCGGGAGCGGCTGGGAGTGCATCAGGGCGGCCGTTTCGAGGAGCTCGCCGACCGAACGGGTGGCGGTGATGCCGGCCTGGGTGAACAGTGCCTGCCGGGTCATCGTGGGGGTGGCGGCCGCCGCGGTGTGCGAGGCGGCGGCGCGGCGGCCGACCTCGGTGCGGCCGGCGTCCACGGTCAGGACAGGGATGCGGCGGGTGACGCGTCGAGCGGTGCGGGAGAACGCCCTCGGATTGCCGAAGGACTCCAGGTGCAGCAGGGCGAGATCGGTGCGGCCGTCGCTCTCCCACCACTGGAGCATGTCGTTGCCGCTGACGTCGTACTTGTCACCGAGGGACGCGAACGAGGACACGCCGATGCCGAGCCGGGACAGCCCGTCGAGCAGGGCGATTCCCACCCCGCCGGACTGCACGGCGACGCCCGCGGTTCCCGGCAGCGGGTGGTCGGCGGCGAAGGTGGCGTCCATGCGCAGGTCGGGGTCGGTGTTGGAGATGCCGAGGCAGTTGGGGCCGACGAGCCGCATCCCGTACGTACGGCATGCGGTCATCAGACTCTGTGCCTGGGCGCGGTCGAGGCCGGCGGTGACGACGACGAGCGCCCGGACCCCCGCCCTGCCGCACTCCTCGGCGGTGGCCGGGACGGCGGCCGCGGGCACGGCGGCGACCGCCAGGTCCGGGGCCCTGGGCAGGGCACTGACCGCGGGGTGGCAGGGCACGCCCAGGATCGAGTCGGCGTTCGGGTTCACCGCGAAGAGGCGTCGGGTGAAGCCGCCCGCGTGCAGGTGGTGCAGGATGGCCCGCCCCACTGATCCTGGCCTGCGCCCCGCGCCGATGACGGCGATCGTGTTCGGTCTGAGCAGGGGCTCGAGACTGGCCACGTCGGCGGTCCGGCCCCGCTCCTCCACCGCCGAGAGGTAGGTGTCGTCCTCGTCCAGTGCGATATTGCACCGGACGTCGGGCCCCTCGAAGTGGCGCCTGGTGCGCAGGCCGAGGTCGGTGAAGAGCCGGAGCACGTCCAGGTTCTCGCTCAGCGCGTCGGCCTTGAAGGTGGTGATGCCCTCCGCGCGGGCCGCCGAGACCAGATGCTCGACGAGGAGGGTGCCGACACCGCGGTGGTGCAGTCCCTCGGCCACCGCGACGGCCACCTCGGCGGCGTCCTTTTCACCCCCGGTGTCGTACTCGGCGAGGCCCAGCACCCGGCCCCTGGCCTCGGCCAGCAGCGCCCGATGGCCGGGGCGCGCCGGGGCGCACGCACGGTCGGCGGCCAGGGCGGCTGAACTCGGGCTCACCGCGAAGAACCGCAGCCGGAGGTTCTCAGGGGACATCTCGCCGTAGAAGCCCCGCAATCGCTCGTGATCACCCGGCTCCGCGGGCCGGATGCAGATGGTGCTGCCGTCCGCGAGCAGGGCGTGGATCCGGGCGCCGCTGAGTGTGTCGTCCGTCATCGCGGTTTCCTCCGGCATCTCGACATTTCGAGCATCCGCGGCTTTGCCGACGATCACATGGGCTGACCGGGGTGGAACGAGGGCCGGTCGGCCCTGAAAGCGCATCGCGATCCCGCCGGTGTTCTCAGACACGGGGAGCCCGCGCCCGCTCGACGATCAGCCCTGGAGGAGGCAGAGCCCGAGGGGGCGGTACGACGACACTGGACCCCCTTCCCGCGGGCTCGGTACATGCGATCGGCGACTACAGGACACCGCTCGCAGGGCCGACTGGCCCATGTCTGCACGCGAGCATTCGCCGAGACTGGTGACTGAGGAGCGCCCTTGCCACGGAGTCCCCACCAGCCCCTTCAGTGGCGGTCATCATGTCCGACGTCACCACGACCGACCTGTACGAAGTGACCATGGCCCTGTCCTATCTGCGGGAGGACATGCGCGCCCCGGCGACCTTCAGCCTCTTCGTCCGTGACCTGCCGCCCGGCCGCGGCTTCCTGGTCGCCGCCGGTCTGGAGCCCGCCCTGGACTTCCTCGCCCGCTACCGCGTGGAACGCCAGGACGTCCAAGACTTCGCGGGAGCACTGCACCGGCCGCCCAAGGATCTGGAGCCGCTGCTCGGACTGACCTTCGACGGCGAGGTGCGCGCCGTCCCCGAGGGACATGTGGTCCTCGCGGGCGAGCCGCTGCTGGAGGTGACCGCCCCGCTGCCACAGGCCCAGCTCGTGGAGACGTACCTGCTCAACCTTCTCTGCACCAAGGACTTGGTGCTCAGCGCGTGCTGAGTGAGCTCGAAGTGCTGTGAGGAGGTGTCAAGAGCGGCTTGCGAAGGACATCGCGTCGGCCCATTCCCAGAAGGCATGGCCTGCGTTGACCACGGCCTCCATGACGGCGAACAGCCCGGAGGGCTCAACGTTGGGCGGGACATCGACAGCGACGAAGCGTTCGCGGTTCCACTCACTCAGCAGCCCGGCCGAGCTGATCTCGGACTTGATCCCGTCAGCAGCTCTCTGGAGGTCGCTGACGGGCAGATCAGGAATGAACAGGAGCCGCAGCGTCCGATGCCGAGAAGTCCCGATCACCTCACTGACGTAGTCGTCCTCGTCAAGGAGCACAGTGTCGCCCAGAGCGATCCCGTAGGTGGAGAACGGAATGCAGGAGACCTTGTAGCTCCCGTCGGTGCGCGGTTCGAGCCAGAGCTGCTCGACCTGTCCCTCCAACCCGAAGGGAGCCAGGTCGGCGCGCGCGATGTAGTTGGTTGTGGCGCGTCCGACCGGGTGCTCGTGGACGATGAACTGCATGACGGCACTCCCCGGGCCAGCTCTGATGACCTGCCATCATGCCGTAGCCGATCACTCCTCCTGCCGACGGGGGGCGGGCAGTCCGAGTGGGACTGGTCCGGTTCGCTCGAAGCGCCGGGCCTGCTCGCGCTTGCTCCGCAGGAAGGTGAGGGTGAGGTCGAGTCCGTCGATCTCACCCCGCCAGCCCTCGGCGACGGCCCGCTCGCGGCGGGCGAGGAGGTCCTCCTCCAGCTCATTGAGCCGGGGCAGCATCTTCGGGTTGATGCTCAGCATCGGGCAGCGGATGCAGGCGTGTTCGTGCGTGCAGGGGGTGCCGTAGGGCCGGCCGCAGGAGCCGAGCTCGACCCGGCGCTTGTCGAAGTGCTCGTTGAACTCGCTCCACTCGGTCTCGGTCGGCTTGCGGTACTCGCTCTCGGGCCGTTGGGCCCGGCGGCGGTCGAGGAACTCCTGGTAGTGCCGGACGACGTCGTCGTCGAAGACCGCGACGTAACCACGGGTGGTTTGGATATTCAGGTGGCCCAACAAGGCCGCGCCGATGTGGATCGGCAGCCCGTTGTTGACCAGCTCGGTCGCGAAGAGCCTGCGGAAGTCGTGCGAGGCGAACTTCACCTCCGCGAATCGCGGGTCGGTGGAGACCAGCCCGTCGGCGGCGCGGTGGATCATGCGCCACATCGTCGTGTTGGACATCGCCTTGACCGCTCCGGAGTGAACGGTCTGGAACAGGTAGGGCAGCGGCTCGCTCCAGACCTTCTCGTGCAGGTCGTATCGGGTGCAGACCGGGACGGTACCGTGCGCGCTGATGTGGCGGCGGATCACCTGGGCGATGACGTGGAACAGCTCGGCGGACATCGGGATCACCCGTTCCCGGTCGCTCTTGGAGGGCGTGATGACCAGCAGCGCGACGACCTCGCCGTTGGGGCGCTGGTAGTTGCGCACGCTCAGGTGGGTCAGCTCCGTGAGCTCCTCGGCGCGCAGGCCGGCCAGCCGCAGCGTTTCCACGATCGCCCACTGCCAGAATGCCTGGTTCTCGGTGTGGGTGAGCTGCACCAGTTCGCCGGTGCTCCGGTTGACCGCACGGATAGCCGCGGTCGATGGGTCGGGCCTCTTCACGTCCGATTTCGCCGAGACGCGCTGCCACTCGACGCCATCGATGGTGAAGCGTTCGCCCAGGCCAACGGCGCGGGCCGCCTCCAACAGGGTTCGCCACTGGTGCCACTGGTCGGTGACGTGCCGGGACAGGATCGGCAGCAGCGGCTGGCGCTCGCGGGTGCGGTTGGCCATCCGCTCCTGCAAGCGCCGGCGGCGGACGTGGAACCACCGCAGGTCCTCGTCACGGATCGGGCAGGGCGCCACCCATTGCGCCCAGCGTTCCGGTTCGGCGACCGCCCAGGTGTGCAGGTCCAGGTAGAAGGCACGGACCGCCATGAAAGGCGCGTCCAGGTGCAGTCGGGGTGTGCCGTTCGGGTTGACCAGCAGCTTTTCCTTCCAGTGGGCGACCGCCTCGGCGGTCAGTCGCAGGTCGGCCTGGTCGGGGTTGAACTCCTCGATCACCTTCCAGAAGAGCCGGACCAGATTGTTGACCAGGCCCGTGAGGCTGGAGTAGTCGAGTTCGACGGAGCGGCGGCCGATGTAGTCCACCAGCAGGTCTCGCACCCCCTGGTTGCGGAGCTGGTGTTTGTCGACCAGCTCGGCCACGGTGCGCTGGCCCCTGGTCACCGCACCCCGCAGAGTGCGCGGGGTGGAGGCTGGGAAGTGCCCCATCTCGGACAGCACCACCCATGCCTGGGTGGCGGCAAAGCAGCCGTCGGCGGCCACCTCACCGGGCGTGACGCCGTACTTCCTGGACTCCATCGCGTAGTGCAGCAGCGCTTCGGGGGTCAGATCGGCGATGTCGATGCCGAACACGGTCAGCGCGATGCACATGTCGAACTGGGCCCGCCGGATGGAGGCGCCGCTCATCGGCAGCTTCAGGGTCCGCTCGAAGAACTCCTCCAGTACCGGGTCCTGGGCGAGCTGGCGAAACCAGCCGACGTAGTCGGAGAACCGGTAGGAGCGGAAGGCCAGCAGCGACGGCTGGATCACGCGCATCGCGAAGGCGTGGCCGGTGGCGGTGTTGACCGCGCTCATGATCGCCTTGGAAGTGCCCGGGTAGAGGTCCTTGGCCAGGCGACCCCGCTCGTTGAGCCCGGACGCCTCCCAGCGGTCCTGCCAGGTCGAACCGGGGAACTGCTCCAGGAGCTCCAGCAGCTTCCGCATCCCCTCGACCGGGCGGGAGCTGCTGCGGGTCAGCGAGCCGAAGGCCGTGCCGGTGAGCTCGGCGATCTCCTGGGCCCGGGCGGTCGACAGCTCGCCCAGCGGCCGGGGCGGATGGGCCGGGGGCACCGGGGGCGCCGGCTGGACCGCCGTCGGAGTGAAGGCGAAGTCCCGTTCGTAGACGTCGACCGAGTGACGGCGGACCCGACCGGTGGTGGGCCCCTTGACCCGGGCACTGGTCCCGACCTTGCTACCGGGCACCGAACACCACCGCCACGTCCTCGGGGTCGTACTGCTGCGACCAGGCGGCCGGCTGCTGAGGTCGGCTGTAGTGCTCGGCGAGCTTGTCGACCAGGTCCTCCAGCCCGACCACTGTGTAGAGGGCGGTGGTGGTGATATGCGCGTGCCGCAGGATCGTCTGCACCTCCGCCAGCGTCATCGCCGGATCTCGGGCCAGCCGAGTCGCCGCCGTGTGCCGGGCGTCGTGCAGCGTCCAGTTCATGCCCAGGTGCTCGGTCGTCCGCTGGAGGATGCGCCGGGCCGCCCAGTAGGTCAGCGGCTTCACCTCGCCGCGGCGGGTTCGCCAGACCGGCTCACCGGGGCCGGGCAGGCCGGCCTCGTCAAGGTAGGCCGCGAGGTGGGCCAGGGCCTCCGGGGAGACCGGGACGGGCTGACGCTCCCGGGTGCCCTTGGAGATCACCCACAACTGGCCTTTGTGCCAGTCGATATCGCTCAGCTGGACGCCCAGCAGTTCGCTGGCCCGAGCACCGGAGGAGACGTAGCAGGCCAGCAGGGCGCGGTCCCGGGTGCAGCGCATCTGCGCGAACAGCTCATCCCATTGCGCGTCGGGGATCGCTCGGGGCTGGCGCACCGGCACCTTCGGCCGCAGCCGGCCCCGCCGGTGCCGTGCCGGGGCCTCGATCGGGGACCGGTGGGCAAGCGCGGAGCGACGAGCCCGATTCTCCGGCACTGGGTTGAGCACGGGCCCGCGTCCGAAGTGCAGGTGGAAGGCGTAGAACCCGTGGACCACCGAGAGGCTGTGCGCGATGGTCGCGGGCGCATACCCGGTCGGCAGGATCCGCTTGCCGGTCGTCGGATTCACCGACCCCGGCGGGTGGCCACCCTCGCGATGGCGCTTCCGCTGTGGATTCCGGGCCGCCCGCAGCCAGCCGACCATCGCCGCGACCTCGGCCTCGGTGGCTCGCTCCCAACCGACGTCCACTGTCCACAGCACCCGGAACCAGCGCAGCAGATCGAAGGCGTAGCTCCGGCAGGTCAGCGGGCTCACGTCCCCGAGCAACCGATCGCGCAGGTACGCGCTGACCGGCTCGACCTCCCGGCCCGCCGCGTCCACTACCGCCCAGGGCAACGACACCGTCGGACCAGTGACCACCGCTCCGGCATCCGTCAGCCGTACCCGACCATCCATCAGATCCCGATGAACACGGGAGACCTCATGCGACAACGACATGCCCAGATGCTCCAGAACCGCCGCCACCGAGTCGAGCCGGTCAACGAGTTAGTGCAGTCAACTGACCAGCTGTGCCACCAGTCGGCGGTGGCGTCCAAGGCGGTCCGCTGTGTTCTCGCGGCGGCCGGACGGCCCGTCGTGGACTTCTCGCTGCGCCGCACCCACGGGCCGTGGGCGGGTCTGCAGGCGGCCCGGCTGGGAGCCTTGGTGGGTTTCGCGGGCACCAGCAACGTGGCGGCGGCCGGTGCCCTGGGCATCCCGGCCTCGGGCACCATGGCCCACTCCTACATCGAGGCGTTCCCCGGTGAGGAGGAGGCGTTCCGGGCTTTCGCGCGTACCCACCCGGGACCGGTGACGTTCCTCGTCGACACCTATGACACCGACGCGGGAGTGCGGGCCGCGGCCCGCGTCCTGACCGAGATCCGGCGCGGCCCGGGATGCGCGATCCGCCTCGACAGCGGCGACCTCGGAGAACTGGCGCGGCGGGCGCGCGCCACGCTGGACACCGCCGGGCTGCCCGAGGTGCGGATCATCGCCAGCGGCGGGCTGGACGAGTACGCCGTCGCGGACCTGGTGCGCAGCCGGGCCCCGATCGACGTGTACGCCGTGGGAACGAAGATCGGTGTCGCTGCGGACGCACCGTACCTGGACGCGGCGTACAAGCTCGTGGAGTACGACGGCCGCCCCGTGATGAAGCTGTCGTCCGCGAAGGTGACGGCACCGGGCCGCAAGCAGGTCTTCCGCAACCTGACACATCCGGACGTCATCGGCCTCTGGGGCGAGGAGCCGCCGGACGCCGCGCGACCCCTTCTCCGCACCCTCATGCGCGGCGGCCGACGCACGGGCGCACCCGACCGATGGGAATACGCGCACGCACGCTGCGCCCACGACATCGCCGCCCTTCCAGCCCAGGCACGCAGGATCGAGAATCCCTTGCCTCTGCGCGCAGTCAGGCCCAAGGCGCTGGAGGATCTGACAAAGCGGGTGCGGGAAGAGATCGAAACGCGTCTCCTCTCACGGCCTCCCGGCGCGGCCGTAAACGGCGGCCCTTCGATCGCCAGGGGCCTCGAGCATCGTTGATGTCCGTCGATGCTGTGGGCCGCGGTCCCGGTGCCCCGGATGCGACGCCCGGTGATCGCGTCCACGATGAGGACATGGTGTCCGTCCCCCCTGCTGACCACCCTCCCTTCACGTCCGGCCGCGTGGACACCGGTCCGTCCTGTCGCTATGACCAGGCAACAGCGGTCCTCGTCCGCGCTGCCTGACGGCGACCGGAAACCGGGCGCTGCGAGCACGGCATCGACGTGCACGGCGGGAAACGATCATTCTCAGCGCGGGAAATCAGCTCGGCTTGACCTGCATAGCTGCTGACCAGCCCATTTCGTCGGTTCCCCCGCCTGATCAGGAGCCGGAGAAAATCCGTAACACTCGCGTAGCAGTGAGGGCGCCCGGAAGGCCCTATGATCGCCCCAGCACATCCGTCGCGGACGCCGCAGAAGCGTACGGCGGTTCGGTGCACCTCCCTCTCCCCTGGCCGGGCACGGCCTGCTTCGCCCTGCCCGCACAACCGTGAAAGGCGGCCTGCATGGTCTCTCGCGTACGCGTCTGGCTCAACCGCACGTACGCGGAGAACGTGTTCTTCATGGATCAGCTGCGGAGAAATCCCAGCGACCGGGCCGTCGAGATCCACGCCACGCACGGTGACCCCGACTCACCGGTCCTGGCCGCCGCGGACACCGCCGATCTGGAGCCGGAGGGCCTGTCCCCGGCCGCGTACGTGGAGTACGCCCTCGACCAGTGCGCACGGCGTGGCATCGATGTCTTCGTGCCCCGCCTGCACCAGTCGGCGATCGTGGCGCACCACGCCGAGTTCGAGGCGGTGGGTACGGCGCTGCTGGCGCCGCCGCCGGAGGCCGTGGCCGTCTTCGAGGACAAGGTGGTCGCCTACGAGGCCGTGCAGGCGATCGGTGTGCCCGTGCCGCCGTGGTTCCGGGTGCGGTCGGCGGACCAACTCGTCGCCGCGGTGGAGGAGTTGGAGGCCGGTGGGTACAAGGCGTGCTTCAAGCCGGCGTCCGGTGCGGGCGGGGTGGGCTTCCGGGTCGTCACACGCGCCCCCTTCTCGCTCGCGCACCTCACCGGATTCCCCAGCCCCTACGTGCCGCTGGACCTGGTCGTGGAGGCGCTGGAGCAGGCCGAGGAGCCGGTCGACTGGCTGGTGATGCCGCGCCTGGAGCAGCCGGAGGTGTCGGTGGACTGCCTCACCGGGCCGGACAACCGGGTGCGGCTGGCCATCGGCCGCACCAAGAACGGCCGTCGGCGCGGCTTCACGCAGCACGAGCAGTGGCTGGAGCCGGCGCGGCGGATCGCGGAGGAGTTCGGGCTCCACTACCTGTCCAACATCCAGTTCCGGATGTTCGGCGAGCGGCCCGTGCTCATGGATGTCAACACGCGACCGGCCGGCGGCTTGCATCAGCTCTCCCTGTGCGGGGTCAACGCGCCTTGGGCCGCCGTGCAGTTGGCGCTCGGGGAGGATGCCGGGGAGATCACGCCGCCGTTCCTGGGGCAGGACTACACGGTGGTGTCGGGGCCGCGGCCCCTGCGACCGGTGTCGCTGCCTCAGCGGCGGGTCGAGCAGGCGGAGCCGTTGCTGCCGACGGTTCCTGCGCCCGTCCAGGCAGTCGAAGCAGCGGCGGAGGCACTGCCGCTCTAGGGCCGTCGGCCGGGTGCGGGTCTTTCGCGCCCGGTGACGCCGTCACGTGTACGCGAGCGGTGCCGCGGATGCCGGCGGTGCCGCCGGCGGGAGCGGCGAGTGCGTCGGGGAGGCCCGGAGAGTCTGAATCACCGGCGCGGCGAAGCGCCGGGACGCCGCCACCCGGGCGGCCGGCGATGTGGCCTGGATGCCCCTGTCGGCCATGACATGAGGACCAGGTCGTCCAGGGCGAAGTCGGGGCTCGGACGTCCGGCGGCCTTGGCGCGACGGGCGAGCCCGCGGACTGCGCCGCGACGCGGGTCTCTCCACTCACCGGTATGGACCAATTCCGTCATTCTCCTTGACACGCGGATTGGTCCATACCAACTTGGTTGCGCATCGTTCCGCATGTCCCTGCCACTCCCGAACACCCCACATTCTCCAGGGAGATCGCGTGCGCAACACACTCAGGCGTTCCAGACGCCGGCTCCTGGCGCTGCTCGGTTCCGCCGCTCTTGCGGTCGGTGGAGCCATCGCCCTTCCGGGCACGGCCCAGGCGGCCAACATTCTGACCAACCCCGGCTTCGAATCCGGCTCCCTCTCCCCCTGGTCCTGCACCGGAAACCTCGGCTCGGTCGTCTCCTCGCCCGTGCACGGGGGGTCGAAGGCCCTTCAGGGCGCGGTGAGTTCGAGTGACAACGCCCAGTGCAGCCAGACCGTGGCGGTGAAGCCGAACACGACGTACACGCTTCAAGGTTGGGTGCGGGGCAGCTACGTCTACCTCGGCGTCGACGGCGGCGCCTCCACGTGGACGTCGTCCCCGTCGGCCTACAGCCGGCTGTCGGTGTCCTTCACCACGGGTGCCTCGCAGACCAGTGCCACCATCTACGTCCACGGCTGGTACGCCCAGGGCTCCTACTACGCCGACGACATCAGCCTCGACGGCCCCGGCGGAGGCGGCGGCTCGGACACGCAGGCGCCGACCGCCCCCAGTGGGCTGACCTCCACGGGCAAGTCGTCGTCGAGCGTCTCGCTGAAGTGGAACGCCTCGACGGACAACGTCGGTGTGACGGCGTACGACGTCTACAGCGGCTCCAGCCAGGTGCTCAGCGTCTCCGGCA
This sequence comes from Streptomyces sp. Y2F8-2, assembly GCF_014905555.1. Lineage (GTDB taxonomy): Bacteria > Actinomycetota > Actinomycetes > Streptomycetales > Streptomycetaceae > Streptomyces > Streptomyces cynarae. The sequence goes on from NZ_BNGS01000005.1 coordinate 502,133, forward strand.
CGACCGCCACGGTCGGCGGGCTGTCGCCGAGCACCTCCTACACCTTCACCGTGAAGGCGCGGGACGCGGCCGGGAACACCTCCGCGGCCTCCAACTCCGTGACCGTCACCACGGACGCGGGCACCGGTGGCGGCACCGGCTTCAAGCAGGCCGCGCCCTACCTGTACGAGGGCTGGGGCGACCCCCCGAGTCCGACGACGGTGATGAGCGCGACGGGCATCAAGTGGTTCACGATGGCGTTCATGCTGGACTCCGGCGGCTGCACCCCCGCCTGGGACGGCAGCAGGCCGCTGACCGGCGGTGTCGACCAGAGCGCCATCAACGCCATCCGCTCCGCCGGCGGTGACATCGTCCCGTCGTTCGGCGGCTGGCAGGGCAGCAAGCTCGGCGCCAACTGCTCCTCGGCGAGCGCGCTCGCCGGGGCCCTGCAGAAGGTGATCGACGCATACTCGCTCAAGGCGATCGACATGGACATCGAGAACACCGACGAGTTCGAGAACGAGGCCGTCCAGGCGAGGATCCTCACCGCCCTGAAGACGGTCAAGGCCAACAACCCCGGGCTGAAGACCATCGTCACCTTCGGGACGTCCACCACCGGCCCGACGTACTACGGCAACCGCCTCATAGAGCAGGCGCAGTCGCTCGGCGCCAACATAGACGTCTTCACCATCATGCCCTTCGACTTCGGCGGCGGCTCCGACATGTACGGCAACACCGTGAACGCGGCCGAGGGGCTGAAGGCCAAGCTGAAGTCGGCCTTCGGCTGGGACGACGCCACCGCCTACTCCCACATCGGCATATCCGGCATGAACGGCCTGTCCGACCAGCAGGAGAACACGACCCCGGCGATCTGGACCCAGATCAAGGACTGGGCCAACTCGCACCACATAGCCCGCCTCGCCTTCTGGTCGGTCAACCGTGACCGGCCGTGCCCGGGCGGGGGCGTGGTGAGCAACTGCTCAGGCATCAGCCAGAACAACTGGCAGTTCACCTCGATCACGGCCGGCTTCACCGGCTGAGCGAGGAAGCCGGCAACGGCAAAGGGGGGTGCCCGGCACGTCGGGCACCCCCCCTGACCGTCAGAAGCGGCCCGAGCCCCGGTACAGCTCCAGCTCACCGTCCAACTCGACCGCGAGGACGGTGGCGTACGGGTCCAGGTCGGCCTCGGACGGCGGGTCGATCCACAGCACGCCGACCGCCTCGTGCAGTCCGCCGACGACCCGGTGGCCGAGTTCGGTGCCGGTGCCGAGCACGGTGACCTTGCGGACCGGCGTGGCCAGGCCCCGGACGCCTGTCTCGGCGCGCGGGATGTCGAACAGGGTCAGGTAAAGGGTGCGCCGGTCGGCGGAGAGGGTGCTGGGGCCGTAGTGGTGACCGGCCGGAAGGCCACGCACCGTTCCGTACACCGCCTCCGCATGCCTGCGGATCCACTCCCCCAGGCCTTCCAGACGCTCCACCTGGGCCTGCGGGATGGTGCCGTCCTCCATCGGGCCGACGTCCAGGAGCAGGTTGCCGCCTGAGCCGATGGTCTCGGTGAAGTAGCGGATCAGCTGGGACAACGACTTGTGGTTGTGGTCGTGGTGCTGGTAGCCCCACGAGTCGTTGATCGTCAGGCACAGCTCCCAGGGGCCCTCCGGCGGAACGATGGGGGCGCCCTGCTCCGGGGTGGCGTAGTCGCCCTCGCTGAGCATGCGGGCGTTGAAGACGACATGGGGCACGTAGCTGCGGATGAGCGCGGCGAGTTCGGGGATGCGCCACTGCTCCTCGCTGCGGTCCCACTCGCCGTCGAACCACATCAGGTCGGGACGGTAGCGGGAGGCCAATTCCCTGATCTGGCCGTCCCGGTAGGCGATGAACCGCTCCCAGGCCTCGAGGTCCTCGTCCTCGGCCGCCACCTCGGAGTAGCGGTTGTCCTCGAGCTCCGGCGGGCGGCCCGGCTTGCGCGTGGAGGCGTAGTCGGGGTGGTTCCAGTCGGAGTGGGAGTAGTAGAGGCCGACCTTGAGCCCCTTCTCGCGCAGGGCCTCGGCGTACGGACCGATGTAGTCCTTGCCGAGGTTGAGGTCGCCGTACCGCGTGTCCCACAGGGCCACTCCGTCATGGTGACGGCTCGTCAGCACGGCGTACTTGGCGCCGGCGCGGGCGAACAGGTCCGCCCACGCCTTCGGGTCGTAGTTGGCGCCGGTGAAACGCTCCAGCTGGGACATGTACCGGTCGTGCGGCACGATGTCGTCGTAGAACGACCAGGACTCCTGGACGCCGTCGACTGCGTAGATGCCCCAGTGCACGAAGATCCCCAACTTGGCGTCGGTGAACCAGGGTTGCATGGCCACGCGTCAGCCCCTCCGCAGACGGAGCGTCAGGATCTGGAAGGGCCGCAGAGCGACGGGGACACCGCCGTCGACGACCTCCGCGTCCTCCAGCGGGCGCTCCAGCAGGTCCGTCACCTGGGCGCCGGCGAGCGGGAAGCCCGTGCGGAGCACGCCCTCGGCGCGGCCGCCCCGGGACTCGTAGAGCCGTACGACGACGTCACCGGACTCGTCGTCGGCGAGCTTCACCGCCTCCACGGTCACGCCCCCGCCGTCCACGGAGACGACCGGCTCCGGCGCGCCCGCCGCCTCGGCCACCCGGAGGGGGAGGTTGAGGGCGTAGCCCTCGGCGATCGCGTCATCGATGGTCGCGCCCGGGAGGAGGGAGTACGTGAAGCGGTGGCGGCCCTGGTCGGCGCCCGGGTCCGGGACGCGCGGGGCGCGGACCAGGCTCAGGCGGACCGTGGTGGTCGTACCTCCCCCAGCCTCCGGCCGGGGGGACCCCCAACTCGCTTCGCTCGCCTCGCGGACCGTGCGGGAGACGTCGTGGCCGTAGGTCGAGTCGTTGATGACCGCGACGCCGTAGCCGGGCTCGGCGATGTGCACCCAGCGGTGGCCGGAGACCTCGAAACGGGCCGCCTCCCAGCTGGTGTTGGTGTGGGTGGGCCGCTGGATGTGCCCGAACTGGATCTCCGCGGAGGAGTGCGGGGCGCGGATGTCGACCGGGAAGCCCGCCTTGAGGAACTTCTCCGCCTCGTGCCAGTCGATGTCCGTCTCGAAGTCGATACGGGGGCTGCCGGCGCGGAGCGTGATCGTCTGCGTGATCTTCGACCCCTTGCCGAAGCTCCGCTCCACCCGGATCGCGCCGAGCAGCGGGTCCTCCTCGACGACCGTCACGGAATCGGCGTCCAGCAGATCCGTGTAGCGGTTCTTGTAGTGCTTGTCTACGTCCCAGGCGTCCCAGTAGTTCGGGAGGTCGGTGTGCAGGCGCAGCAGATTGCCCTTGTCCGCGAGGACCTCACGGCCACCGGCCCGCAGGTCGCGTACGGAGGCCAGCGTGCCGTCCTCCGCGACCTCGACGCGCACGAGTCCGTTGTCGAGCACGCGACCGCTGACCGTGACCGGCTGCGGCGGGTCGGCTACCGCGACGGGCGCGCTTCCGTTCGCCGGCACCTCGGCGTAGACCGGGACGCCCGTGGCCGTGCGGACGACCTCGGCGCGGTCGAAGGGGCTGGTGTTGAAGACACGGGTGCCGCCGGCGCCCAGCGCGGCCACCGCCTGCGCCGTCAGCTCCTCCAGCTCCTGGGCGACGCGGGCGTACTCGGCCTCGGCCTCGCGGTGCACCCAGGCGATCGACGAGCCCGGCAGGATGTCGTGGAACTGGTGCAGCAGGACCGTCTTCCACAGCCGGTCCAGCTTCGCGTACGGGTACGCGTAGCCCGGCGCGTGCAGCGCGGCCGTCGTCGCCCACAGCTCCGCCTCGCGCAGCCGGTGTTCGCTGCGCCGGTTGCCCTGCTTGGTGCGGGCCTGGGAGGTGTAGGTGGCCCGGTGCAGCTCCAGGTACAGCTCGCCCACCCACACCGGGGCGTCCGGGTACTCCTCGCGGGCCTTGGCGAAGAACGCGTCGGGGTGTTCGACCTCGACCCTGGCGGAGCCCTCCAGGTTCTTCAGCCGCCGCGCCCGTTCCATGATCTCGCGGGTGGGGCCGCCACCGCCGTCGCCCCAGCCGAAGGGGGCCAGCGAACGCGTCGCGCCGCCCTTCTCCTGGTAGTTGCGCACCGCCCGGGCCATCTCCTCGCCGCTGAAGCGGGCGTTGTAGGTGTCGACCGGCGGGAAGTGGGTGAAGATGCGGGTGCCGTCGATGCCCTCCCACCAGAAGGTGTGGTGGGGGAACTTGTTGGTCTGGTTCCACGAGATCTTCTGGGTGAGGAACCACTCGTTGCCTGCGAGCTTGGCGAGCTGCGGGTAGGCCGCGGTGTAGCCGAAGGAGTCGGGCAGCCACACGCCCTTGGTCTCGATGCCGAAGTGCTCGATGAAGAACCGCTTGCCGTGGATGAGCTGGCGGGCGATGGCCTCGCCGCCGGGCAGGTTGCCGTCGGCCTCCACCCACATGCCGCCGACCGGGGCCCACTGGCCCTTCTTCACCGACTCCTGGATACGGGCCCACACGTGCGGGTAGTTGTCGCGCACCCACTCGTACTGCTGGGCCTGGGAGCAGGCGAAGACGAACTCCTCGTACTCGTCGGCCAGGGACGTGACGTTCGAGAAGGTGCGGGAGGTCTTGCGCTTGGTCTCGCGGATCGGCCACAGCCAGGCGGAGTCGATGTGCGCGTGGCCGACGCCGGAGACGATGTGCGCGCTGGCGTGCGCGGGCTTGGCGAGGACGGGCTTCAGCGCCTCGCGCACCGAGGCGGCCGAGCCGGAGATGTCGTCGAGGTCGAGCAGGTCCATCGCCCGGTCGAGGGCGTGCATGATCTCGTGACGGCGCGGGTCGTGCTCGCCGAGCTCCAGCATCAGCTCGCGCAGCACCTGGATGTCGAGGTCGAGGTGCCACACGTCCTCGTCCAGGATGGCGATGTCGGCGCGCCGGAAGGTGTAGAGCGGCTTGTCCCCGGCTGTGAGCACGTCGCCGAGCGGGGTGGGGGCCGCGAAGTCGTTCGCGAGGATGTCCGGGTTGGAGGCGGCCTCGACCAGGTAGTGGATCTCCTCGCCGCCGACGGCCGGGTGGGCGATCGGGACGTACTGGTTGAGCGGGTTGACGGCCTTCAGCGGCCGGCCGTCGGTCAGGTGCACCAGGGCCTCGGCCTGATTGCCGGGCCAGTCGCCCACGAAGCCGAGGTCGATGACGGCCTCGACGCGTCGGCCGGCCCACTCCGAGGGCACCTGCCCGCGCATGCGGAACCAGGTGGTGCCCCACGGCGGACCCCACGGAGTGCCCATCGCGAAGGGCGCGTACGGCGCGGCGGCGGCCTCGGCGAACGGGACCGGCTCCCCCGGGGCCTGCCAGGCCTCCACCTCGAAGGGAACCGTGGCGGCGTAGATCGCGGTCTTGATGCGCTGGTCGTGGAGGCGCTGGACGCGCTCCTCGATCCGGCGGCGTTCGTCGTGCATTCGGTGTCTCCAGGGAGAGCGGGAGGCGAGAGGGGGAAAGCGCTTACTGAGAGGTGTTCACCTAAGGTACGCCAGCCCGGGGTGGACCGCCGTGTAGCCCTCGACCAGCCTGCGGGCCACGTTCACGGAGTCGACCAACGGATGCAGGGCGAACGCCTTCACGGCCGTCGCGCGGTCGCCGGAGTCGGCGGCGGCGAGCACCTCGCGCTCCACCGCCTTGACCGCGCAGACCAGTCCGGTGGCGTGGCCCGGCAGCGGGTCGACCGCGACCGGGTGCGCACCGTTCGCGTCGACCAGGCAGGGGACCTCGATCACGGCCTCGGTGTCGAGGACGGACAGGGTGTCGCGGTTGCGGACGTTGAGGATCAGGGTCGTGCGCTCGTCCCGCGCGATGGCCCGCATCAGGGCGAGGGCGACCTTTTCGTAGCCGCCGGACAGGTCGTCGGCCTCGCGCTCGCCGGCGCCCGCGCTCTCGCGGTTCTCGGCCATGTAGGTCGCCTCCCGTTCGGCGCGGGTGCGTTCCCAGGCCTCAAGGGCGGAGGCGTCCGGCCGCGCGACCTGTTCGTAGAACTGCGCCTGCTGGTCGCGCAGGAAGGCGCCACGGGTCTTCTCGGCGTGCTGGTAGGCGCGGACGGCTTCACGGTTGAAGTAGTAGTAGTGCAGATACTCGTTGGGGATCGCGCCCAGCGACTGCAGCCACTCCGTCCCGAAGAGCTTGCCCTCCTCGAAGGAGCCGAGCAGGTCGGGGTCGGCGAGCAGGCGCGGGAGTTCGTCCCGGCCGGCGATGCGCAGGCCGCGGACCCAGCCGAGGTGGTTGAGCCCGACGTAGTCGATCCACGCCTCCTTCGGGTTCGCGCCGAGCACACGGGCGATACGGCGGCCGAGGCCGACGGGTGAGTCGCAGATGCCGATGACGCGGTCGCCGAGGTGGCGGGACATGGCCTCCGTGACGAGGCCCGCCGGGTTGGTGAAGTTGATGACCCAGGCGTCGGGGGCGAGCCGGGCCACCCGCCGGGCGATGTCGACGGCGACCGGGACCGTGCGCAGCCCGTAGGCGATGCCCCCGGCGCCGACCGTCTCCTGGCCGAGGACGCCCTCCGCGAGGGCGACGCGCTCGTCGTTCGCCCTGCCCTCGAGGCCGCCGACGCGGATCGCGGAGAAGACGAAGTCGGCGCCGCGCAGGGCCTCGTCGAGATCGGTCGTGGCGGTCACCTCGGGCGCGTCGGGCACCCCCGCGGCCTGCTCGGCCAGGACCCGGGTCACGGCCGAGAGCCGGCCCGCGTCCAGGTCGTGCAGCACGACCCGGGTGACGCGGCCCTCGGCGCGGTCCGTCAGGAGCGCCCCGTACACGAGCGGGACGCGGAAGCCGCCACCGCCCAGAATCGTCAGCTTCACGCTTGCACCTTTCCTGCCACGATCACCTCGACGCCCGCCTCGTCCAGCGAGGAGCGGGTCGCCGCGTTCACCGGCGCGTCCGACACCACCACGTCCAGGTCCTCGGGACCGCACACCTTCGCCATACCAGTGCCCGGGAACTTGGCCGAGTCGGCGAGCAGCACGACCTTGTCGCTCGCCTTGATCATGGCGCGCTTGACCGGCACCTCGACGACCGTCGTGTCCATCACCTGTCCGCCGGGCCGGACCCCGCTGGTGCCGAGGAAGAGCCAGTCCGCGTGGAGCTGGCGCAGGTTGTCCTCGGTGAGGAAGCCGACCAGCGAGCGGTACTCGCGGCGGACCATGCCGCCGAGCAGCACCAGCTCGATGCCCTCGTCGTCGGCGAGCTCCTCGTAGACGACGAGATTGCTGGTGATCACGGTGAGCCGGCGGCCGTGCAGCCGGCGGGCCAGGCGGTAGGCGGTGGTGCCGATGTCGAGCAGTACCGACTGCCCGTCCGTGATCATCTCGGCGGCGTGCGCGGCTATCGCGTCCTTCTCGGACACGCGCACCTCAGCGACCTCGGCGAAGGGCTGGTCGCCCTCCTCGACGACCGCGCCGCCGTGCACCCGCGTGAGCAGGCCGTCCTCCTCCAGCTTGACGAGGTCGCGCCGGATGGTGGCCGGGCTCACGCCGAGCTGCTCGGAGAGGTCGGTCACTGACGCGGGCCCGCCGGAGCGCAGGACCCGCAGGATGAGTTGGTGTCGTCGTTCTGCCAGCACGCCGCGAACACTACTCGTCATCTTCAATCATTTCTATGCTCACTTCTGCTTGAGTATTGACCAATCTCGTCGATGAGCGCACGATTCCGTGCACCGAGTTTGAGCAGTTCTGACGAGAGGACCCACGCGGTGGACGACGACCGGCCCGAGGTGCTGTTGACCGGGCTGCTCTTCTACGACCTCGTTCTCACGGGCCTGGGCAAAGCACCGACGCCGGGCGAGGAGATCTGGACGGCGGGCATGGGCTGCGGCCCGGGCGGCATCGCGAACCTCGCGGTGGCCGCCGCCCGTTTCGGCCTGCGGACCTCCCTGGCCACGGTCTTCGGCGACGACTTCTACGGCGCGTACTGCCGGGAGGTCATCGGCGACCAGGAACGCATCGACCTCTCGCTCTCCCGCACCGCGAACGGCTGGCCCACCCCCGTCACCGTCTCGCTCGCGCACGGTGACGACCGGGCCCTGGTCACGCACGGCCAGGAGCCCCCGTATTCGCAGGACGAGCTGATGGGTGAGGTGCCCGAGGCGCGCACCGCCCTGGTGCACCTGGAGGCCGAGCCCCGCGCCTGGCTCGCCAAGGCCGCCGCGAACGGCACCCAGATCTACGCCGACGTCGGCTGGGACCCCACCCAGCGGTGGTCCCGGGACCTGCTCGACCAGCTCTCCCTGTGTCACGCCTTCCTCCCCAACGAGACCGAGGCGATGGCCTACACCCGCACCGGCAGCGCGGTCGCGGCGCTCGGCACGCTCTCCGAGCTGGTGCCGGTCGTCGTGGTCACGCGGGGCGGCGACGGCGCCATAGCCGTCGACCAGACCACGGGCGAGTACGCCGAGGCCCCCGCCCTCGACGTGGACGTACTGGACGCGACGGGCGCCGGCGACGTGTTCGGCGCGAGCTTCGTCGCCGCCTCGCTCGGCGGCTGGCCGCTCCAGGAACGGCTGCGGTTCGCCGTGCTCGCGGCCGGCCTGTCCGTACAGCACCACGGCGGGGCCCTCGCCGCCCCCGGCTGGTACGGCGCCGACCGCTGGTGGCGCTCCCTGACCGACCCCGGCCTCAAGCAGGCGTACGGCTTCCTGGCGGACCGCCTCCCGGCGGACGTCGGCCCACCCGTACGCCGCGCCCCCGTCACCCCGCCGATCCCTCGCACGCCCGTCGGCCCACGGGCCTCCGCACGGCAGCACTGACTCTCATCACGCCCCTCAGCACCACGTACAGGAACAACAGGAGTGACCCGTGGACCTTTCTCGTAGAGGCTTCCTCCAGGCCGCCGCGCTGACCGCGGCCGCGTCCGGCCTGACCGTCGCATGCGGCGGCTCCGGATCGAGCGGTACCAAGAACGGCAAGGACCTCACCTTGTGGTACTGGGGCGGCGCACTCAGCGACAAGGTGGTCGCGGAGGCCAGGACGCACTTCAGCAGCCAGGTCAAGCTGACCGTCTCGTCCATCGGCGGCGACTTCAAGCAGAAGCTCACCACCACCCTCGCGGCGGGCACCTCCGTGCCGGACATCACCGGCATCAAGGGCGAGGACATGGCGTCCTTCCTGCCCAACGCCGGCCGCTTCCTCGACCTCAACGACCTGGGCTTCAAGAAGATCTCGTCCCAGTACCTGGACTGGAAGACCAAGCTCGCCCAGACCACCGACGGCAAGCAGATCGGCTTCCCGATCGACATCGGTCCCACCGCGCTCTTCTACCGCGCGGACCTGTTCGCCAAGGCCGGGCTGCCCACCGACCCCGACAAGGTCGCCGCCCAGGCCAGGACGTGGGAGGACTACTTCGCGCTCGGCACCGAGCTGAAGAAGAAGGTCCCCGGCACCTACCTGGTCAACAACATCAGCTCGGTGTTCACCATGACCGTCGGCCAGGGCACCCAGCGGTTCATCGACAAGAACAACCACTTCATCGGCGACCAGGACCACATCCGCACCGCGTGGACCACGGCGGTGCGCCCCTGCACCCTCGGCCTCGACGCCAAGATCAACGACAACACCTGGAACGCCGCCATCGGCAAGAGCCTGACCACCGAACTCGGCGCGGCCTGGCACGCGCTGGACATCGAGCAGGCCGCCCCGGGCACCAAGGGCAAGTGGCGGGTGTGCGCCATGCCCGGTGGACCGGCCAACCAGGGCGGCTCCTACCTGGCCCTGCCCAAGCAGTGCCGCAACCCCGAAGAGGCGTTCAAGATCATCAGCTGGATCCTCAGCCCGGCCAACGACGCCCGCGGCTTCACCGACGCCGCCATCTTCCCCGCTGCCCCGGCCGCGTACGCCATGCCGGCCATGACGGGCCCCGACGCCTTCTTCGGCGGGCAGAAGATCATCGAGGTCTTCGGCCCGGCCGCCAAGGCCATACCGGACAGCTACGAGGCGCCCGCCGACGCCGCCGTCATGGCCCCCTACATGACGGAACTGACCAACATCGAGGCCAAGGGCAAGAAGCCCGACGACGCCTGGAAGGACGCGGTCAGCCAGGCCAAGCAGATCGCCCGGCGACAGGGGGTGAACTGAGGTGGCGTCACCTCCGGTCACCGGCCCCGCCACGGTGCGCGAGCACCGTGGCGGGCCGGGCCCGGCCCGGTTCCGCCCGCGGCGCGCCACGCCCGCGGGCACCGCTCGGCCCAGGCGGGGTGGGCTGTTGTCGTACTGGCGGCAGTACCTGGCGATCTCGCCCTTCTACCTGATCTTCATCGCCTTCTCCTTCTTCCCCGTCTTCTACTCGCTGTATCTGGCCTTCCAGCGCTGGGACGGCATGGGCACCATGCAGTTCGTGGGCCTGCAGCAGTTCCGGTTCCTCTGGTCGGACCCGGTCTTCTGGCTGTCGATCCGCAACACCCTGGTGATCTGGGTCCTGTCCACCGTTCCCACGCTCTTCGGCGCCCTGGTGCTGGCGACGCTGCTGCACTCGGTGCGCCGCTTCAAGGGCTTCTACCGCATCGCCCTGTACGTCCCGAACGTCACCTCGATCGTCGCGGTGGCGATCTTCTTCGGCGCGGTGTTCAGCAACAACTTCGGTCTGGTCAACGCGATCCTGGGCACGGTCGGCATCTCGCCCGTCCCGTGGCTGAGCAACCCGTGGCTGATCAAACTGGTCATTGCGCTGCTGATGACCTGGATGTGGACCGGCTACAACATGATCATATATCTGGCCGGTCTCCAGGCGATCCCGACGTCGATCTACGAGGCCGCGAAGATGGACGGCGCCGGGCCCGTCCGCACCTTCTTCCAGATCACCATCCCGATCATGCGGCCCATCATCCTGTTCACCGTCATCATCTCGACCATCAACGGCCTGCAGAGCTTCAGCGAACCCCAGGTCCTGTTCGCCAACAACGCCGCCAACGCGAACCTCGGCGGCCCGGGCCAGGCCGGTCTGACCACGTTGCTGTACTTCTACCAGTCGGCCTTCCTGAACAACGACTACGGCTACGGCGCGGCCATCGTGTGGGCCTTCTTCGTACTGATCCTCGTGCTGGTCGCCGTCAACTGGCGCATCACCCGAGGAGGGAGGAAGTCATGACGACAGCGGACACGACGCGGCCGGCCACGCGCGCGCGGCGGCTGCGCCGCCCCAAGGGCCTGACCGCGCACATCATCCTCATGCTGGCCGTCCTGATCTCGGTCTTCCCCTTCGCGTGGACGATCGTCATGGCGACCAACACCACCGAGGAGATCTACAAGAGCCCGCCGAAGCTGACGTTCGGCTCCCACCTGCTGGAGAACATCCGGCATGTGCTGAACACCATCGACTTCTTCGGGTCGATGCTCAACACGGTCATGGTCGCGTGCGTCACCACCGCCCTGGTGCTGTTCATCGACTCCCTGGCGGCCTTCACCTTCGCCAAGTTCGACTTCCCCGGACGCAAGGTGCTCTTCGGCACGCTGCTGTTGTTCATGATGCTGCCGCTCCAACTGGCCATCCTGCCCCAGTTCATCCTCATGTCGAAGATCGGCTGGGTCGGCATGCTCAAGGCGCTGGCGCTGCCCTCCCTCGCCAACGCCTTCGGCATCTTCTGGCTGCACCAGTACATCCAGAACGGGGTGCCCGACGAACTCCTCGACGCCGCGCGCATCGACGGCGCCGGGTTCTTCCGCCAGTACTGGAACATCGCGCTGCCGATGATCAGGCCCGCGCTGTCCTTCCTCGCCATCTACGCCTTCGTCAACTGCTGGAACGACTACATCTGGCCGCTCGTCGTGCTCACCAACCCCGACCATGTGACGCTCCAGGTGGAGCTCGCCCAGCTCAACGTCGGCCACACCACCGACTACAGCATGGTCATGGCCGGTGTGCTCATGGCGGCCCTCCCGCTGGTCGTGGTCTTCAGCATCTTCGCCCGCGGGTTCATAGCGGGCGCCACCGAAGGAGCGGTACAGGGCAGCTGAACCGGTGTCGCGAGGAGGAGGTGACCAGTGACGTACGACGTCGGCGGAGGGCGACCGGGGCGCGGCAAGGTGCTCGTGGTGGGCATGGACGGGGTGCGCTTCGACCGGCTGCCCCTCCCCCGGCCTCCGGCCGGGGGAGCCCCCGTCTCGCTCCGCCCGCCGTCCACGGCACCCGTGCTGCACGGCCTCATGGCAGCGGGCGCCTTCGGCAACAGCCTGCTGCCCTACGGCGAGGTGGACGGTCAGGCCGAGAACGGGCCGTCGACCGGCATGGCCTACACCGACTCCGGGCCCGGCTGGTCGAGCGTGCTGGCCGGGGTGTGGCCCGACCGCCACGGGGTGCGGGGCAACGACTTCGCCGGCGCCGACTACGCCCGCTACCCCGACTTCCTCAGCCGCGCCGTCACCGCCCGGCCCGGTCTGCGCACCGCGGCCGCGGTGTCCTGGCCCGAACTGGTCCACCGCGGCGCCCTCGGCCCCGCCATCGGCCGGCGTGTGCACCACGACGGCGAGTCCGACGGTTACGACACCGCCGACCGCCTCGTCGCCCGAACCACCGCACGCTGGCTCACCGAGGACGACCCGGACGTCGTGTTCGTGTACTTCGGTGCCACCGACGAGGCCGGCCACGCGACAGGCCCCCTCAGCCCCGCCTACGACCACGCCCTCCTCACCCAGGACACCCACCTCGGGCGGCTGCTGGAGGCCATCGACGCCCGGCGCTCCGACCCCGCCCGTGCGGACGAGCACTGGACCGTGCTGGTCACCACGGACCACGGACACCTCGACGCCGGTGGCCACGGAGGCGACACGCGTGCCGAGCGAGAGGTCTTCGTAGTTCTCGCCGAGCCCGGTGTGCCCGGCGGCACCCGGCTCCCCACGCCCCGCCTCATCGACATCGCCCCCACCGTCCTCGACCGACTCGGCATCCCCGCCGGCCCCGCCTGGGGCATGCAGGGCCGTGTCCTGCCCGGCTCCACGTCACTCACGTCACCACCGACTTCGGAATGGTCATGACCGACGCACTCTTCGCCCTGCGCCCCTGGCGGGCCCCCGAACTGACCTCCTGGGGGCGCCTGCCGATGAACGCCGTCGACCGGCGCTCCGGAGCGCTCCCCCTGGACGGCGACTGGCGCTTCCAGTTGCTGCCCACTCCGGACGCGCCGGTCGGCGGTCCCTGGTCCTCGGCCCACGTGCCCGGCGCCTGGACCCTGCAGGGCACGGACGACCTGCCGCAGTACACCAACGTGCGCATGCCGTTCCCCGACTTCCCGCCCGGCTCGCCGGACGCCGACCCGACGGGCGTGTACGAGCGTGAGGTGGACGTGCCCGCCGAATGGGCCGGGCGGCGGATCGTGCTCCAGGTCGGGGCCGCCGAGAGCGTGCTGCTGGTGCACGTGGACGGGCGGCCCGTCGGCCTCTCCAAGGACTCCCACCTGGCCGCCGAGTTCGACCTGAGCGGGGTCGTACGGCCCGGGGAGCGCGCCACCGTGCGCCTGACCGTCGTCAAGTGGTCCGACGCCTCCCACATCGAGGACCAGGACCAGTGGTGGCACGGGGGCGTCACGCGGTCGGTACTGCTGTACGCCACCGACCCCCTGCACCTCGACGACGTGACCGTGCGGGCGCGGCAGGACGGCGAGCTGCGCATCGACTGCCGGGTGCGCGACGCGCGCGGGGCGCTGCCCGAAGGGTGGTACGTCAGCGGCGAGCTGGAGGGCCACCTCCTCACGCAGGACACGGAGTTCGACCGCCTCAACGCCGAGGACGACCGCGTCTCCGACTTCCTCGGCGAGGCCCGCATCCACACCACCGTCCCCGGCGTGCGGACCTGGAACGCCGAGACGCCGGAGCTGTACGACCTCACCGTCCGCCTGCACCGCGCCGACGGAACGGTCGCCGACACCTCGCGGCACCGCGTCGGCTTCCGCGACGTCGAGATCGTCGGCCGGGACCTGCTGGTCAACGGCGAGCGCGTGTTCATCCGGGGCGTGAACCGGCACGACTTCCATCCGCTGACCGGCCGCTCGGTGTCGTACGACGACATGCGCGCGGACCTGGTGCTGCTGAAGCGGTTCGGCTTCAACGCGATCCGCACCTCCCATTACCCGAACGACCCCACCCTGTACGACCTCACCGACGAGCTCGGCTTCTACGTCGTCGACGAGGCCGACATCGAGTCCCACGACCACGCCCACGAGATCGCCGACGACCCGCGCTATCTCAACGCCTTCGTGGACCGGGTCTCGCGGATGGTGCTGCGCGACAAGAACCACCCGTCGATCATCATCTGGTCGCTGGGCAACGAGTCCGACTACGGCGCGAACCACGACGCGGCGGCCGGGTGGGTGCGGCGGCACGATCCGACGCGGCCGATCCAGTACGAGGGCGCCGCCAAGCTCGACTGGGCGGCGACCGACGACGCCTCCGACATCGCCTGTCCCATGTACGCGCCGCTCGAGGACTGCGTGGCCCACGCCCTGTCGGGCCGGCAGACCCGGCCCCTGATCCAGTGCGAGTACTCGCACGCCATGGGCAACAGCAACGGCACGCTGGCGGACCATTGGGCGGCCATCGAGTCCACGCCGGGTCTTCAGGGCGGGTTCATCTGGGAGTTCTGGGACCACGGAATTCTGCAACGCGTGAGCGACGGCAGACCCGCCGGGCGCGCGGGCGCCGGGCTGTACGACAACGGTGTCGCCGCGCCCGGTCATCGCTGGGCGTACGGCGGCGACTTCGGCGAGACCATCCACGACGGCGCGTTCATCGCGGACGGTGTCGTCTTCCCGGACCGCACCCCGAAGCCCGCTCTGTACGAGCACCGGGAGATCGCGGCGCCGGTGCGCATCGAGTGCTTCAAGCACGAGGGCATCGTCCTCGGCAACCACCAGCACTTCCGGGGCCTGGACTGGCTGACCGGCCAGTGGGAGCTGTCCCTGTCGGACGGCCGTACGCTGACCGCGCCCGCCGAACTGCCCGCGCTGCGGCCCGGCGAGACGGCGGCGGTACCGCTGCCCTTCGAGGTGCCCAGCGACGGCGGCGAGGCCTGGCTGACGCTGCGGGTGACCGTGGCCGAGGACCAGCCGTGGGCGCCGCGCGGCACCGAGGTGTGCGTGCCGCAGGTCCGGCTGCGGGGGCCCGACCTGACCGGGGACGCCGCCGTGGACCGGCTCGTGGAGGTCGACGGCGAGGGCCTGCTGGTCCATCCCCTGCTGACGGCCGCCCCGACGCTGTCGCTGTGGCGGGCGCCCACCGACAACGACGAGCTGGGCGGCATGGCGCTGCGCTGGCGGGCCTGGGGGCTCGACTCGCTGGTCCGCAAGGTCGTGTCGGTGCGGCAGGACGGCGGCCGGGTGACCGTGGACGCCGAGTACGCCGGCACCGTCGGGGTCGTGCGGCACCGGCAGGTGTTCACGTCGGTCGAGGGCGGCGTCCGGGTGGACGAAGAGGCCGAGCTGCCCGAGGAGTTCGACGACGTGGCGCGGGTCGGTTCGGTGTTCGAGACGACGCCGGGTCTGGACCTGCTGGAGTGGTTCGGGCAGGGGCCCTGGGAGTCGTACCCCGACCGCGGCGCGGGCGCGCCGGTCGGCCATCACTCCGTCCGTGTCGACGACCTGTTCACCCCTTATCTGCGTCCGCAGGAGAGCGGCGGACGGCACGGCGTACGCCGGTTCACCCTGTCGGCGCCGGACGCGACCGGCCTCGCGGTCGTGCTGGACGAGCCGCGCCAGGTCTCCGTCACCCGGCATCGCGCCGAGGACCTGACGGCCGCCACGCACCACGACGAGCTGGTGCCGCGTCCCGGGTGCGTGGTGCACATCGACGCGGCGCACCGGGGGCTGGGCACGGCGTCGTGCGGCCCCGACACCTTCCCCGAGTACCGCATCCCACCGGGCGTCCACCGCTGGAGCTGGATCCTGCGCGTTCTGTAACCCCCCGCCTTTCCTGTCACGTCACCTCTCACGGAGCACACGTGTGTACGTCGCATGACCACCATCAGGGCGAGGCCGCGCAGGCCGGTGCCGGAAGACGCAGTTTTCTCAGGGCCACCGCGCTGCTGGGAGCCGCCGCCACGACCGGGGTCGCACTGCCGGCCGTCGCCGAGGCGGCCGAGAGGAGCAGCCGGCGGCCCGACGCCGAGAGCCGGCGCTTCACCCTCGCGGTGATGCCCGACACCCAGTATCTCTTCGACGGGCCGAGCATCGACCCGGCGCCCGTCGAGGCGTCCCTGCGCTATCTGCTGGAACACGGCAGGGACGAGAACATCGTCTTCCTGTCCCACCTCGGCGACCTCACCCAGAACGGCGCCGAGGAGGAGTTCGCCGCCATCAGCGAGGCGTTCGAGCTCCTCGACCGGCGGGGCGTCGGCTACAGCGTCCTGGCCGGCAACCACGACATCAAGTCGTCGACGGACGACCAGCGCGGCTCGACGCCGTACCTGGACGCGTTCGGCCCGCAGCGCTTCAGGAGCAAGTCGACGTTCGGGGGCGCCTCCCCCGACGGCTACAACACCTACCACCTGTTCCGGGCGGCCGGACGCGAGTGGCTGGTGCTGGCGCTGGACTGGCGGCTGTCGGCGAAGGGGTACGCCTGGGCGAAGGACGTGCTGGCCCGGCACCCGAGGACGCCGGTCATCCTCACCACGCACGAACTGGTCGTCGAGGACGACCAGTTGTCGGCGTACGGCGGGCAGCTGTGGGACCAGCTGATCGTGGACCACGACCAGATCTTCCTGACCCTGAACGGCCACTACTGGCCCGCGGGCCGCGCCACCCGCAAGAACGCGGCGGGCAACGAGGTGCACCTGCATCTGACGGACTACCAGAACCGCTACTTCGGCGGGGCGGCGATGATCCGCCTCTACCACTTCGACCTCGACCGGAACGTCATCGACGTGGAGACGGTCTCCCCGTGGATCCTCGGGCGGGCCGCGAAGGGCCTCAACGAGCTGGAGCGGCAGGAGATCGAGCTGAGCGGTGACGCCGACCGGTTCTCGGTGGAGATCGACTTCGCGGAGCGCTTCTCCGGCTTCGACCCGGTGCCCGCGCCCCCGGCGCGGCCCGTGTCGCAGATGCTGATACCGGGCACGGTCGCCTACTGGCGCTTCGAGTCGCCCGTCTCCGGCACCGTCCGCGACCTGTCCGGCCGCGGCAACGACCTCACCGTTGTCTCGGTGGGCGGCGGCTCGCTCGGCTGGTCGCCGGACCGCCACCCCGACCAACCGGGCCACGGCAGCCTGGAGCTCCAGGGCTTCAAGTCGCCGCTGAGGGGCGCGTACCTGCGCACGGTGGACGGAGCTCCGCTCAACTCGGCCACCTTCGGGGACGGCTACACCATCGAGGCCTTCTACCGGCTGCCCGCTGACTGGGACCCCGACCACAACGCCTGGTCGGGCATCGTCAGCCGTACGGGCACGGGCGGCGCGGCCGGGAAGACCGCCGACGACCCCGACGAGCCACTGGCCACCCTCTCGTTGTCCAACGACCGCGAGCCGCAGTGGGCGATGCGCCCGCTGAACCAGGAGGGCATCGCCACCAACTGGGGCCAGGAGACCCCGCTGGAGACCTGGTGGCACCTCGCGGTCGTCAACGACGGCCGGCACACGACGCTGTACGTCGAGGGCTGCCCGGTCGTCCGCAACCCGAAGGCCGCCGCGGTCGGGATCACCTCCGTCGGGCTGCCGTGGCTGCTCGGCGGCTACGAGTACGCCGGGAAGATCGACCAGATCCTGCACGGCCGCCTCGGGGACGTACGGATCGTCGAACGGGCGCTGCCTGTCACGTCGTTCATGAACCAGCCGACTGCCCGCCGCCGGAACGTGGGGCTTGCGGGCTAGTGCCGCAACAGGCGCTATCGGGTGACGGGGCCGACGGTCACGGTGTGGTCGTCGGGGCCGTCTCCCTTGGCGGGCAGGTTCACCCTGAGTCGCAGGATGTGCGGGTGGATCTCACCCGGCAGGGTGATCACCGCGCGGGTGAAGGTGACTCCGCTGCCACCACCGTAGTTCTGCGGCACGACCAGCACGAAGGTCGCGCTCCGGCCCGGGGGGAGGACGACGGTGTGCGCGGCCTCGACGCTTCGCCGGGCACGGACGTGTCCGTCCTTGCCCGCCAGGTCCACCCCCGGGAAGCCGTTCAGGGAGCAGGGGGCGGCACCGGAGTTGGTCAGTCTCACGGGAATGTTCGAGTACGGGCCCTTGCCGTACGCGTCGCCCTTGGCGAAGGTCAGATGCGCGGTCCTGCACCGGGCGGCGGCCCTCGCGGTGGTCCGCGGTCCCGCGGACGCCGTGGCCGAGTGGGACCCCGTGGTCGAGCCGGGCGCCGTGGCCGAGCCGGTCGCGCTGCTCGTGCCGCCGGTCGCGGCCCCGGAGGTGGCCGTCGCCGAGGTGCCGCCGCTTGCCGGAGCGCTGCCGGAGCTCTGAGTGGCGCCTGCCGTGGACGCCGTGGCGGACGGAGCGGAGTTCGCCCCGTTGTGCTTGCCGTCGTCGCCGTTGCAGGCGGTGAGCGCGAGTCCCGCCGCGAGCACCACGGCGGCGGCCGGAACCTTGCGGAACTGCTGGACGCGCATGGGCTTCCCCCTGGTCTGGATGCGGGACCCGCCACGCGGGCCCTGCATGTCAGTTAGACGGGGGAAGGGGAGGCGAGGTTGCGGCGGGCGCGGGGAGGACTCCCGTGCGTATTGTCACCCGCCACCGGAGCAACCCGGGCAGGGCTTCGGACGTGCGTCCCGCGCCCCTGCCCCGGACCGAACGCGTCCGCCTCAGAACCCGTGCCCGAGGCAGACCGCCTGCTGCGGCGGGCCGCCCTGCCCGAGGCAGACCGCCCTGCCTCAGGCGTAGAACCGCGACAGGCTCTGCAGGACGGCCGCGGGCTTCCCGCCGCCGTCGATCTCTATCGTGCCGTCGACGGCGATCTGCACCCCGCCCGGCACGTCCTCCACCGAGGCGAGCTTCGCGACCAGCCGGATGCGGGATCCGACCTTCACCGGTGCCGGGAAGCGCACCTTGTTCAGGCCGTAGTTGACCTTCGTCGACACGCCCTCGACCTCCAGCAGCTCGGTGAAGAGCGGGATGAAGAGGGACAGGGTCAGATAGCCGTGTGCGATGGGCGCGCCGAACGGGCCGTCCTTCGCCTTCTGCGGGTCGACGTGGATCCACTGGTGGTCGCCCGTGGCGTCGGCGAAGGTGTTGATCCGCTCCTGGGTGACCTCGATCCACTCGCTGGTGCCGAGGTCGCTGCCGGCCAGCTTCTTGAGTTCGTCGAGGCCGTTGACGGTGATGCTCATGTGGCGTTCCTTGTCTGGGAGATCTAGGAGTCGGTGCCGTACCGGGAGCGGACCCGGGACTTGAGGAGCTTTCCGGAGGCGGTGCGCGGGAGGGCGTCCGCGACCACCACCGACTTGGGGATCTTGTACTTGGCCAGCCGCCCGGAGAGCGAGGCGATCACCTCGTCCGGGTCGAGCGTGGCGCCCTCGCGGGGGACGACGACCGCGCGCGGAACCTCGCCCCACTTCTCGTCGGGCACGCCGATGACGGCGCACTCGACGATGTCGGGGTGCGCGAGGAGCTGGTCCTCGATCTCGGCGGGGTAGATGTTCTCGCCCCCCGAGATGATCATGTCCTTGATGCGGTCGACGATGTAGACGTACCCGTCCTCGTCCACACGGGCCGCGTCCCCGCTGCGGAACCAGCCGTCGGCGAACACGGTCGCGGTCTCCTCCGGCAGCCCCCAGTAGCCGGGCATGACGTGCGGTCCGCGCACCACGACCTCGCCGGTCTCGCCGACGTCGACCGGGGCGAGGTCGGGCCGCACCACCCGTACGTCGCTGAAGAAGTGCGGCACACCGGCCGAACCCGCCTTGCTGACCGCGTGTTCGGCGTCCAGGAAGAGCGTGCCGGGCGCGGCCTCCGTCATGCCGTAGCCCTGGAGGAAGGTGAGCCCGCGCTCCTGGTACTTCGCGATCAGCGGGGTCGGCACCGGGGAGCCGCCGCAGGTGAGGATGCGGAGGCTGGACAGGTCGGCCCGGTCCCAGCGTGGATGCCGGGCCACCTGGTCGAACATGGTCGGCACCCCGAACATGAAGGTGATCCGGTGGCGTTCGATCAGGTCGAAGGTGGCCTCCGGGTCGAAGGACTCGACCAGGACGCAGGTGCCGCCCTTGAGCAGGACGGGCAGGGTGAGCATGTTCAGCCCGGCCGTGTGGAACAACGGGGCGGAGACCAGGGCGCGTTCGTCGGCGATCAGGTCGTGGTCGACGAGGACGTTGAAGGCGTTCCAGACCAGGTTGCCGTGCGTGAGCATGGCGCCCTTGGGCCGGCCCGTGGTCCCCGAGGTGTACATGATGATGCAGGTGTCGTCGAGGGGGACGGGCTGGTCGATCGGTTCGTCGCTCGCGGCGGCCAGCAACTCCTCGTACTCGGCGCCCACTTCGACGTACGCGCGGACATCGGTGCTGCCCGGCAAGCCGGCCACCAGCGCGGTCGAGGAGGGCGCGTAGACGAGGGCCTTGGCGCCCGAGTCGGCGAGCTGGTAGGCGATCTCGGGGCCGGCGAGGCGGATGTTGAGCGGGACGAAGACCGCGCCGAGGGTGCCGGCCGCGAACAGTGTCTCCAGGTAGGCGGGGTGGTTGGGGCCGAGGTAGGCGATCCGGTCGCCGCGGCGGACGCCCCGGGCGCGCAGGGCGTGCGCGAGGCGGGTGGTGCGTTCGTACAGCTCCGCGTAGGTGACGCTGCGGTCGCCGTGGATCAGGGCGGTGCGGTGCGGGGTCTTGCGGGCCCGGCGTGCGGGCCACGACCCCAGTCCCTCGTTGCGCATCTCACGGCCCCTTTACGCTTTCGTCAGCCCGAGCAGACGGGCGGCGTTCTCCTTGAGGATCTTCGGACGGACCTCGTCCTTGATCGACAGCTTCTCGAAGTCGGCGAGCCAGCGGTCGGGGGTGAGGACGGGGAAGTCGGAGCCGAAGAGCACCTTGTCCTTGAGCAAGGTGTTGGCGTACTGCACGAGCTGCGGCGGGAAGTACTTCGGCGACCAGCCGGACAGGTCGATGTGCACGCCGGGTTTGTGCGTGGCGACCGCGAGGGCCTCGTCCTGCCAGGGGAACGACGGGTGCGCCAGGATGATCTTCAGATGGGGGAAGTCGGCGGCGACGTCGTCCACGTGCAGCGGGTTGGAGTACTTGAGCCTGATCCCGCCCCCGCCGGGCACGCCCGCGCCGATGCCGGTCTGACCCGTGTGGAACAGGGCGATGGCGCCGGTCTCCTCGATGACCTCGTACAGGTCGTACGCCACCGAGCGGTCGTTGGGGAAGAAGCCCTGGATGCTGGGGTGGAACTTGAAGCCCTTCACCCCGTACTCCTCGACCAGACGGCGGGCCTGCTTGACGCCGGCCTTGCCGCGGAAGGGGTCGATGGAGGCGAACGGGATGAGCACGTCCGGGTTGGCGGCGGCGGCCTCGGCGACCTCCTCGTTGGGGACGGGCTCGGTGCCGGTGGCGGACTCGGCGTCGACCGTGAAGATCACGGCGGCCATCCTCCGCTCGCGGTAGTACGCGGCGGTCTCCTCGAGGGTCGGCTTCCGCTTGCCCTCCACCTTGAAGTAGGCGGAGGAGGCGTCGTGCAGGTCGTCGTCCAGGGACGAATGGCCCTTGGAGGAGACCTCGGCGTGGGTGTGGACGTCGATCGCGACGAGTTCGTTCAGGTCCATCACGCCTCCGGGAACTTCGGCGCGGGGATGCCGACGGTCTGCGGTTCGGCGCCGACCGAGGTGGCCCACACGTCGGCGAGAGTGTCCGGGGACCAGCCGCCGTCCGCGTACGCCGTCCTGATCTCCTGCGGATGCGACCAGAGTGCCACCTTGTCGCCGCCGATGCCGATGCACTGGCCGGTCACGCCGCGCGCCGCCTCGGAGGCGAGGAAGGGCACGAGGGCCGCGCAGTCCTCGGGGGTGCCGAAGCCCTCGCCCTTGCGGAGGAAGGCCGGCAGCGGCTCGCCGTTCTTCATCGCCTCGATGTACGGGGCGAAGGCCGGGATGGTCTCCGTCATGGCGGTGGCGGCGACCGGCACGATCGCGTTGACGGTGATGTTCGCGCGGGCCAGCTCCATCGACCAGGTGCGGGCCATGGCGGCGATGCCGGCCTTCGCGGCGGCGTAGTTGGTCTGGCCGAAGTTGCCGCGCTGGCCGGCCGGGGAGCCGACCAGGATCAGGGTGCCGCCCTCGCCCTGTTCGCGCATGCGGACGGCGGCGGCGCGGGCGCAGGTGAAGGTGCCGCGCAGATGAGTGGTGATCACCGCGTCGAAGTCGTCGTCGGTCATCTTCCACAGCACCTTGTCGCGCAGGATGCCGGCGTTGGTGACCAGGACGTCCAGTCGGCCGAACTCCTCCACGGCACGGGCCACCAGCCGGTCGGCGGCCTCGCTGGTGCCGACCGCGACCACCTCGGCCACAGCCCTGCCGCCCGCCTCGGTGATGGACTTCACGGCCTGCTCGGCCACGGCCTCGTCGACGTCGTTCACGACCACGGCGGCGCCGTGGGCGGCCAGGGCGTGGGCGTAGGCCAGGCCGAGGCCACGGCCGCTTCCGGTGACGACGGCCACCTTGCCGGTGAGATCGATGCTGGGCACGAGGGGGTCCCTTCCAGACGGGTCGGCCACCGGGCGCGCTGTGGCGAGGCGCCTGCTGCTCCGGCGGCGGTGCGGCTTCGAGATCGAAGCTAAGGACAATCATTGTTTTCGTCAATAGTTGTTGCCGACCGGTCCGTGCGGCATGCTGTGGGCAGCAGTCCGTACCGCCTCCCTCCGGAGGCCCGGCCCAGGGAGCCCGTCATCGCCGGCCAGCAGCACGCCCCGACCTCCGCCGACCCCATCGACGCCCGGGAGCCGTGGATGCGCGGGCTGCACGCTGACACCGGCTATCTGCTGTACCGGCTCGGGCTGCGCTCGGGTCAGCTGTTCAACGCCTTCCTCCAGGAGTCCGGCCTGCGGCTGCGCCACTACGCCCTGCTGCGCTTCCTCGCCACCTCCGAGGGCGCCCTCCAGCGGGAGCTGAGCACCTCCCTCGGCTACGACCCGAGCGCGATCGTCGGCCTGGTCGACGATCTGGAGAAGCTGGGGTTCGCCGAGCGCCGCCCCTCCCCGGACGACCGGCGCAGCCGTATCGTCGTGCTCACCGAGTCCGGCCGGGCCTTCCTGCGCGACACCGACGAGGCCGGACTGCGGGTCACGGGCGAACTGCTCCGGCCGCTCGACGCCGGCGAGCGGGAGGTCCTGCACGCGCTGCTGCTCAGAGTCGCCGAGACCGGGCTCGGGTGACCCGATACCGATGACCGCCGACGCCCTGCCCCCGCAGACGGTGCGCTCCGCGCCGGACCGGCTGCTCGCCGTGCTCGCGGCCTTCGACCACGCACATCCGGCGCTCTGCCTCACCGACATCAGCCGCCGGGCCGGGCTCACCCTCACGACCACGCACCGATTGGTGGGGGCGCTGACCGAGTGGGGCGCGCTGGAGCGGGACGCGGACGGTGTCTACCACGTGGGCCTGAGGCTGTGGGAGGTCGCGGCCCTCGCCCCGCGCGGGCTCGCGCTGCGGCAGGTGGCGTTGCCGTACCTGGAGGACCTGTACGAGGCGACGCACGAGAACGTGCAGCTGGCGGTGCGCGACGGCGCGGACGTCGTGTACATCGAGTGGCTCTCGGGGCGCTCCGCCGTCGGCGTGCACATCCGGGTGGGCGCCCGCTGGCCGCTGCACGCCACCGGGGTGGGGCTGGCACTGCTGGCCCACAGCGAGCAGGCGTTCCAGGACCAGTACTGCGAGGGACCGCTGGCCGCGTTCACCCCGTACACCCTCACGGATCCGGTCCGGCTGCGCCGCGAACTGGCCGAGGTGCGGCGCTCGGGAGCGGCGGTGAGCAGCCGTCAGGTCACGGACGACGCCCTGTCGGTGGCGGCCCCGGTACGCGGCCGCGGCGGCAGGGTGACCGCCGCGGTGTCGGTCGTGGTCCCCCACGCGACGGCCCAGGTACCGGCCCTCGTCCCGGCGGTGCGGCTCGCCGCGCGGGGGATCTCACGAGCGCTGGGGTGGCAGCCGGAGGCGCGGTGAGACGCGGAAGCGCGGCTTCAGGCCTTGGGGCAGGGTGCTGAGGTGTCGGCACCCCCGTTGGACAGTAGCCGGTGTTCGTCAGCGGTCAGCGGACGGTTGAAGGCGCGGCAGAGCCCCCTGTACCAGGTGTCGGGGTCGAGCGGGAGCGTCAGGGCACCCCAATTGGTCGCGCCCACGGCGGTGTCCCCTTGCAGGCTCCACTGGGCATAGGCATTCTGCACGGAGATATTCGCGATCTCCAGTGTGCTTCCTTGCTGCCACACCTCGAGGCTCTCGAAATCGGTGGAGAGCAGGTGTCCGTCCGGGGTGAAGCCGATCAGGTGGCTGGTGGCGCCTGCGGAGATCGCGGGTGACTGCAGACGGAACTCGGGCACGCTACGGAACTCGATCCGCCCGGAGTGCAGGATCTTGATGTTGTCGAGCGTGGCCAGCGTGTTCCCCGACGGGTCGAAGACCTCCGTCTCCGACGTGCTGATCGCGTCGGGGTTGGCCTGGAACTCCCCGACCGGCCGGCGTTCTCCGAGATCCCACAGGCTCATCTCTCCGTCGCGGCCCCGGACCAGGACCTGCCGCGGGTGCCCTGGGCGCGGCCACAGCGACTCGCCGTTGGCCGCGAACCATCGCTGCGTCGTGTCGTGCGTGTGCAGCGGAAGCGGTGCGCCGATGGCCCGTCCGGTGGAGGGGTTCCAGCGTGCGAGGACGCCCGCGTAGAGGGTGATGACACTGCCGTCGTCGGCGGCGGCGACGGCCCCGGTGGCGTCCTCGCGCACCTTCGCGGGGTCCGGCAACGGCAGGAGATGCTCCAGCGACAGACCGGGCAGGGAGTAGACGGCGAGCCGGTTCCCGATCCGGGCGACCAGATGGCGGCCGTCGGAGGTGACGGCGTTCTGGCGCACGGCCATGAACGTGGGCAGGAGTTGCTGGCGTGCCGCCGTCCCGGCCTGGTACCTCCGTCCGGTCCGCGTGTCGAGGACCGCGAGTGCCTCGTCGCCCGCGTTGGAGTTCTCCAGGATGCGGAAACGTCCGTCCGGCGTGAACAACGGAAGAGGCCCGTTTCCCGGTGTGGGCAGGTCCGGGTTGGCGCCCGGCCGCGGCAGCGTGAAGCGCAGCACCGTTCCGGCCCTGACGCCGAGCACGGTCAACTGCCCGTCGTCCCGGGGCAGTACGACGTAGTCCGCGTCCTTGGCACCATCGGTGACCGGGACGGGGCCGTGGGACACTCTGCCCGTCCGGAGGTCGATCGCCGCCACCGAGTCCACCCCCTCGTCCCGGACCGGCATCACGGCGTAGCGGCCGGTGGCGTCCAGGGGCGCACCTCCACAGTTGATCCCGCCGACCTCGTACCGCGGTGTCCGCCCGGTCAGCGGCCGCACCCGGAAGGAGTCGGAGGGGCAGTCGACGACCGCCTGGGCGTCGAGGCCGATGGCGTCCAGGCCTTCGACCGGGACCTTGCCGAGCTGGGCACCGGTGCGCAGGTCGAACCGCTCGTAGCTTCCCGTCTCCTTGAGGGCGACGGTCCCGGAGGGCTGGGAGAAGCGCGCGGTGTAGAAGGCGCGGCCCGCCGGCAGCATCGTGGTCGACACGAGCGCCCGGCGCTCCAGGTCCCAGACGCCGAGCCGTTCCCTGGCGTCGGCACCGTCGGCCGCGAACAGGGCGAGCACCCGGGAGCCGTCGGAGGAGAAGTCGATGTCCCGGGTGTTCTCGGCCGCGTTCCAGGAAGCGGGCACGGGCAGCCGCACGGGACGGTCCGGGTGCGCGACGTCCCACACCGACAGCCCCTCCCTGTCGTCGAGCACACCGACCTTCCGGCCGTCGCGGCTGAGCCGCACGGTCGGCTCGTGGGCGGTGATCGACCTGATCCGGGGCAACTGGTGCACGGTCATCCGGCCGGTGAGGTTCGTGAGGACCTGCACCGCCCCCACCTGGTCGACCACCGCCGCGGCCCGGCCGTCGGGGGTGGCCGTCAGCAGCAGCACGTGGTCGGTGCCGGGCAGATCCAGGGCGTACTCGGTGTTGCGCAGTTGCGAGTACAACGTCAGCAGGGCGCCGTACGCCTCCGGCTGACTGGAGTCGGTGCGCCAGGCCGTCAGGGCCAGCAGAGCCGCGGTACTCGGACTGTCGGCGGCCCTGCGCACCGCGTCCTGGCCGAGCAGACGCGACGCCTGGGCGCGCAACTGCCGGTTCAGGTCCTGGGAACGCTGATACGTCAGCCCGGCCATGGTGCCGGCCAGCACGGCGAGCACGGTGATCACCGCGGTGATCACCCGCCACCGCCGCACCTCCCAGCTCTGACGGGCCTGGGACGCCTGGATGTACGCGTGTTCCTCGGCCGTGATCTCCTGTGGCCGCTGCTCCCGCCACCGGACGGCCTCCGCCAGCGGAGCTCCCCTCAACAGCGCTCCTCTGCTCCCGCCGTCGAGCTGCCGCCACTGGCGCAGGCTCTGCCTGAGCCGTTCCTGCCAGTCCCGGAAGTCACGGTCCGCCGCCAGCCAGGACAGCAGCCGGTCCCAGTGGTGGATCAGCGCTTCGTGGGCGACGTCGATCATCTCCGCCCCGTCCACCGCCTGGGTGGAGACCAGCAGTTTGCGGTCCGTCAGCAGGCTCGCCACCCGCCTCTGGTCCTCGGGAAGGGAGTCGACGCGCACGGTGCGCCGGACGAAACCGCCGTCGTCCTCCGGCCGGGCGAGCTGGACGAGCAGGCGTCTTACGGCGTCCCGTTCCGCGTCCCGCAGGTGGCGGTGGTACACCTCCTCGGCGTATCCGGCGACCGCACCCGAGACGCCGCCCATGGCGTCGTAGGCCTCATGGGTGAGTGTCCCGCCGCGGCGCCGGTCCCACAGCCGGGTCAGCGTGAACTCCACCAGTGGAAGCCGTCCGGGGCCGTCGCCCGCGTCGTCGAGGATCCGCTCGACCAGGCCCGCCTCGTGAGCGACGCCGGGAGCGGCGGCGAGTGGCCCGGTGATCGCCGCCCGCAGCTGGTCCCGGTCCATGGGAGCCAGCAGCATGATGCCTTCCTGCAGCCCGCTCTGGTTGTCATGGGTCAGCAGGCGGTCGAGGGAGCCGGACCGCACCGTGAGCAGCGCCCGCACCGGCCGGGAACGCGGACTGCCATCGGCCAGTGCGGTGACGAGCCTGAGCAGTTCCCGGCCGGTGACCGGATCGGTGGTGACGATTTCCTCGAACTGGTCGACGAACAGCAGGACACCCTCGGGGTGACGGCGTGCCAGGCGTGCGGCCACCTCGGCGGTGTCCCCGGCGGACAGCCTCTGGGCCAGCTCGGCGCGGCTCAGTTCGCCGTCCAGCAGCGGCTGCACCGCGCCGGCCAGCGTCTCCTCGGGGCCGAGCCCCGGAGTGGGCCGGAAGTCCGCCGTCACCTGGCCGGCCCGTCTCAGCCGGGGCAGCAGTCCGGCCCGCACGAGTGAGGACTTGCCGCTGCCCGACGGCCCGGACAGCACGACGACCGGTTGCCGGGTGACCAGGTCCTCCAGGTGCAGGGCGTCCTTCTCACGGCCGCAGAAGACCGGTTCGTCCTCCTCCGTGAACGGTCGCAGACCGCGGTAGGGAGAGGAGGGCTGTGCGTGCTCCGCCAGCTCCGGCCAGGCCCGCAGGATCGACGAGGCGGGGTGCAGATAGGCCGTGCCGACGGCGCTTCCCTGCCCGGCGGCGACCGCCATGCCGACGACTCCGCCGAGGTCCACGTCCCACACCGGCGTACCACTGAACCCCGGCTCCACCCGTGGTCCGGCCTCGCCCTGCATCTGCAGCCAGCCGGCTCCCTGCACGGCTCTCAGCCGGCCCCCGACCCACACCCCGTGGTCGCTGCCGGAGGGGAAACCGAACAGGCGGACGCTGTGGTCCCACAGCTCGTCCGCCTCCACCAGCCACGGTGTCACCGTGCCGGAGGGCACATCCCCCTCGATGCGCAGCAGCGCCATGTCCCCGGTCTCGTCGGGGAGTACGGGGTGCCAGCCCGCCACGGCGGCCCGGACGAGCCGCGGACCGTCGCCCGTGCCCTTCGCCGCCGCCAGCGGGAAGTCGAGTCCGACCCGGCCGGGCGGCGGGGCGGGGTCCCGCGCATCCGTGCCCAGCGCACGCGCCACGACATGGGCGCAGGTGCAGAGCAGGCCCGGGGCCACGAGAAAGGCGGCGCCGACGATGCCGCCCCGGCCGTGCACCCGGGCGACGGCATCGGCGAGCACGGACTCCCCGGCGGTCACGGTTCGGCGGGGCGTTCGGCCGGGCGGTTCCACTCCACCGCCACGGTGAAGTTCGCCTCGGTGGCCGTCCGCGCGACCACCACGCCCGCGTCGGCGGAGAACTTGATCCCGAACTCCAGACTGATCCTGTCCGGCGGCGCGACGCCCGCGCGCAGCTGACTGACCACCGCCTGCATGGCCGGCCGTATGGGGGCGAGCACCTCTTGCAGGCTCCTGCCGGCCGCAAGGGCGGCGTCCTGCGCCCGGCCGGCCCGGGCCCAGCCGTTCTCGTCCCGCTGTTCGACCTCGACGTGCAACTGCTCCCCGCCGTCGAGCGGAATGGTCAGGACGTTCGGCATCGTTCCCCCAACTCCGGTGGCGCCTGGCTCGTTTGAGGATAGTAGTCAGCCCCGGGGTCCACGGGACCCACGGGACCCACGGGACCGGTTACGGCCGGACCGTCCTCCTTCATGCCTCCCTTCATGCTCTGAACTCCCTTCCCTCCGAGGGACTTTCTCTGCTTCACCTCTTGACGACCGGAGTGACGGAGAGCACATTGAGCGCGCAACCATCGCGTGAGAGCGCTCTCAAAGAGCCGCGAGCGCTCTCCGGCAGGCACCCGCGCATCGACTCCCCGTACCCGAGAGGCACCCCCATGAGCGATTCCCCCGGCATACCCCGCAGACGGCGCAGTGTGAGGCGGGCGCTCGTCGCCGCCCTCGGCACGACGGCGCTGGCCGTGGCCGCCGCCACGTTCGCCACGCCGTCCGCCAACGCCTCCGCTCCCGCTCCCCCGTCGGGCTGGAGCCAGGTCTTCCTCGACGACTTCAACGGCGCGGCCGGCTCCGGCGTCAACACGTCCAACTGGCAGTACGACACCGGGACGTCGTATCCGGGCGGCCCCGCCAACTGGGGCACCGGCGAGGTCGAGACGATGACCTCCAGCACCGGCAACGTCTCGCTGGACGGCAACGGCAACCTGCTCATCACCCCGCGCCGCGACGCCTCCGGCCACTGGACCTCGGGCCGCATCGAGACCACCCGCACCGACTTCCAGCCGCCGGCCGGCGGCAAGCTGCGCGTCGAGGCCCGGCTGCAGATGCCGAACGTGACCGGCACCGCCGCCGAGGGTTACTGGCCCGCGTTCTGGATGCTGGGCGCGCCCTACCGGGGGAACTATCAGAACTGGCCCGGTGTCGGTGAGTTGGACATCATGGAGAACGTCCAGGGCCTGAACAAGACATGGGCCACGATGCACTGCGGCACCAACCCGGGCGGCCCGTGCAACGAGACCAGCGGCATCGGCAACTCCACCGCCTGCCCGAACACGACGTGCCAGTCCGGCTTCCACACCTACACCATGGAGTGGGACCGCTCGGCGAGCCCGGAAGCGATCCGCTTCTACGTGGACGGCGTCAACTACCACACGGTCACCGCGAACCAGGTCGACGCGACGACCTGGACCAACGCCACGAACCACGGGTTCTTCGTCATCCTGAACGTGGCGATGGGCGGCGCCTTCCCGGACGCGCTCGGCGGCGGCCTGGACAACGACACGCAGCCCGGGCATCCGATGGTGGTCGACTATGTGCAGGTCCTCCAGTCCGCAGGCGGTGGGAGCGGTACCACGCCTCCGCCGTCGGGCAACCGGGACGCCTACAGCGCGATCCAGGCCGAGTCGTACGACAGCCAGTCCGGCGTGGCCACCGAGACGACCTCGGACACGGGCGGCGGCCAGGACATCGGCTCACTGGCGAACGGCGACTGGGCCCTGTACAAGGGCGTCAACTTCGGCTCCACGGCCGCGAAGCAGTTCTACGGCCGGGTCGCGAGCGGCGCGGCGAGCGGGGTGAGCGGACTGGTCGAGGTGCGCCTCGACAGCCGGAGCAACGCACCGATCGGCAGTTTCGCGGTGGCCAACACGGGCGGCTGGCAGAGCTGGAGGACGGTACCTGCCAACATCGCTTCCGTGACCGGCACGCATGACGTCTATCTGACCTTCACCAGCGGCCAGCCGAACGACTTCGTGAACGTGAACTGGTTCGACTTCGGGCACTGACCACCTCCCTCCCCCACGGGAAAGGGGCCCCACGCGCGCGTGGGGCCCCTTTCCCGTGCACGAACTCAGCGCAGCTCCGCCCGGAACGCCGCCGGCGTCGTGTCCGTGTGCTGGTGGAAGAACTTGGAGAAGTTCGCCGCGTCGGGGAAGCCCACGGCGGCGCCGACGCGGCCTATCGGCAGGTCCGTGTGCGCCAGCAGGCGCTTGGCCTCCAGGATCACGCGCTTGTCGATGAAACCCTTGGGGGTCTGACCGGTGGCGGCGCGGACGGCGCGGACCAGGGTGCGGCGGGAGTAGCCGAGGGCGTCGGCGTAGGCACTGACGCTGTGGTTGGTGGCGAAGTCCTTCTCGACCGCGTCTCGGAAGCGGGTGAAGGTGGTGTCGATCTGGCCGCGGGCCGCCTCGGCGGAGCTGGTCGCGAGGTGCGCGAGACGTACCAGGAACGCTGTCAGCGAGTGCCGCAGCACCTCGGTGTGCAGACCGAGCGGCAGCGTGGTGGTGTCCTCGTACTCGCGCCGGAGCTGGGCGAGGGCCGCCCGGAGCGCGGCGAGCTGGGCCGGGTCGGGGTGCAGCAGGGGCGGCAGATCGTAGCGGTAGAGGCCCGTGGCCTCCACTGTGGCACGGGGCAGGAAGCCGGGTTGCATGGTGAGCACGGTGCCGCGGTACTCGCTCGCCCGGGAGAAGCGGTGGACCTGCCCGGGGCGGATCCACAGAAGGTCGCCGTCGGTCATCTGGTACTCGGCGAAATCCACCATGTGTGTCACGGGGCCGCCAGTGAAGAGCATCAGGACATGGAAATCGATGCGGTGGACACGGTCCAGCGGCGCGTCCTCGTGCCAGGTGCGCCCGGGCTCCATGGGGCCCACCTGCATACCGACGCCGCAGACGCTCCGGTCGACCGGGAACGCGTATGTCCTGATCCCGTCGCCGTCTCGCATGGTTATGTCCGCCATGTCCTTCTCGTGCCGCCTCGGTACCGCTGTCGATGTCCCACTTTCACCGAAGGCTGACACAGGCGCACCTTCCCCGGCAAAAGTCAGACTTTTACTTTTGAACGCGTTCCACCAGCGATTCCGCATCCAGTGAGGACCCTTGAAGATGAGTGCGCAGAGCACCGACGGATTCGAATGGACCGAGCTCGACCGGCGTGCCGTCGACACCGCCCGCGTCCTGGCGGCCGACGCCGTGCAGAAGGTCGGCAACGGTCACCCGGGCACCGCGATGAGCCTGGCCCCGGCCGCGTACACGATCTTTCACAAGGTGATGCGCCATGATCCGGCGGATCCGGAGTGGACGGGCCGTGACCGTTTCGTCCTCTCCCCCGGCCACACCTCGCTGACCCTCTACACGCAGCTCTTCCTGGCCGGCTACGAACTGGAGCTGGACGACCTCAAGGCGTTCCGGACCCACGGTTCGAAGACGCCCGGTCACCCCGAGTACGGGCACACGGCCGGTGTCGAGACCACCACGGGCCCGCTCGGCCAGGGTGCCGCGAACGCGGTGGGCATGGCGATGGCCGCCCGCTACGAGCGCGGTCTGTTCGACCCGGAGGCCCCCGCGGGCGAGTCCCCCTTCGACCACATGATCTGGGCCATCGTCTCCGACGGCGACCTGGAGGAGGGCGTCTCCGCCGAGGCCTCCTCGATGGCCGGCCACCAGAAGCTGGGCAACCTCGTCTTCCTGTACGACGACAACCACATCTCCATCGAGGGCGACACCGCGACGGCGTTCTCCGAGGACGTCCTCAAGCGGTACGAGGCCTACGGCTGGCACACCCAGCGCATCGAGCCCGCCGAGAACGGCGACATCGACGTCCACGCGCTGTACGCGGCGCTGAAGGCGGCGCAGGCCGAGACCGAGCGCCCCTCGATCATCGCGATGCGCACGATCATCGCCTGGCCGGCTCCCCATGCGCAGAACACCGAGGCCGCCCACGGCTCGGCGCTCGGCGCGGACGAGGTCGCCGCCACCAAGCGCGTCCTCGGCTTCGACCCGGAGAAGTCCTTCGAGGTGGCCCCCGAGGTCCTCGCCCACACCCGTCAGGCCCTGGACCGGGGTGCCGAGGCGCACGCCGCCTGGGACAAGCGGATCGCCGAGTGGCGCGGCGCCCAGCCCGAGCGCGCGAAGCTGTACGACCGTGTCGTGGCCGGGCAGCTCCCCGACGGCTGGGAGCAGGCGCTTCCGGAGTTCGAGGAGGGCGCGTCCGTGGCCACGCGTGCCGCCTCCGGCAAGGTGCTCCAGGCCCTCGGTGCGGTCATCCCCGAGCTGTGGGGCGGCTCCGCCGACCTCGCCGGGTCGAACAACACGACCATCGACAAGACCTCGTCCTTCCTGCCGAAGGGCAACCCGCTGCCGGAGGCGAGCCCGTACGGCCGCACCATCCACTTCGGTATCCGCGAGTTCTCCATGGCCGCGGAGATGAACGGCATCGCCCTGCACGGCAACACCCGTATCTACGGCGGCACGTTCCTCGTGTTCTCGGACTACATGCGCAACGCGGTCCGCATGTCCGCCCTGATGCAGCTGCCGGTCACGTACGTGTGGACGCACGACTCCATCGGCCTCGGTGAGGACGGCCCCACCCACCAGCCGGTCGAGCACCTCGCATCCCTGCGCGCGATCCCGGGCCTGAACGTCGTCCGCCCGGCCGACGCCAACGAGACCGCCGTCGCCTGGGCCGAGATCCTCAAGCGGCACTCCACCAACCCCGCCCCGCACGGGCTCGCGCTCACCCGCCAGGGCGTGCCGACGTACGCCCCGAACCCCGAGGCGGCCAAGGGCGGTTACGTCCTGAAGGAGTCCTCCACCGGGACGCCGGACGTCATCCTGATCGCCACGGGTTCCGAGGTGCAGCTCGCCGTCGCCGCGCGGGAGCGCCTGGAGGCCGAGGGCGTGGGCACCCGGGTGGTGTCGATGCCGTCCGTGGAGTGGTTCGAGGAGCAGCCCGCCGAGTACCGCGAGCGCGTCCTCCCGCCGTCCGTGAAGGCCCGGGTGGCCGTCGAGGCCGGTATCGGCCTGACCTGGTACCGGTACGTCGGCGACGCAGGGCGCATCGTGTCCCTGGAGCACTTCGGCGCCTCCGCCGACGCCAAGACCCTGTTCGCCGAGTTCGGCTTCACCCCCGAGAACGTGGCCGCCGCCGCCCGGGAATCCCTTGCCGCCGTCCGCGGTTGATCCGATCGCCAGAAAGAAGATGATCACAGTGACCGAAGCAACCGCAGCAGCGGAGCCCCTGAAGCGCCTGTCCGAGGCGGGCGTGTCGATCTGGCTGGACGACCTGTCCCGCAAGCGGATCGCGTCGGGCAACCTCGCCGAACTCATCGAGACCCGGCACGTGGTGGGCGTCACCACCAACCCGTCCATCTTCCAGGCCGCCATCGGCTCCGGAGAGGGCTACGAGGCGCAGCTGGCCGACCTGGCCGTGCGCGGGGTGACGGTCGAGGAGGCCGTCCGCATGATGACCACCGCCGACGTCCGGGCCGCCGCCGACATCCTGCGGCCGGTGTACGACGCGACGGACGGCCGGGACGGCCGGGTCTCCATCGAGGTCGACCCGCGCCTCGCCCACAACACGGCGGCGACCGTCGCCGAGGCCAAGCAGCTCGCCTGGCTCGTCGACCGCCCCAACGTGATGATCAAGATCCCGGCGACCGAGGCTGGTCTGCCGGCCATCGCCGAGGTCATCGGCCAGGGCATCAGCGTCAACGTGACGCTGATCTTCTCCCTGGAGCGCTACCGCGAGGTCATGGACGCCTACCTCGCCGGCCTGGAGAAGGCCCGTGCGGCCGGCCTCGACCTGTCCGCCATCCACTCCGTCGCCTCCTTCTTCGTCTCCCGCGTCGACACCGAGATCGACAAGCGCCTGACGAAGCTCGGCACCGACGAGGCCCTGGCTCTCAAGGGCCGGGCTGCGCTCGCGAACGCCCGACTCGCCTACGAGGCTTATGAGAAGGCGTTCGCCTCCGAGCGGTGGAGCGCGCTGGAGACCGCGGGAGCGAACAGGCAGCGCCCCCTGTGGGCCTCCACCGGTGTGAAGGACCCGGCGTACAAGGACACCCTGTACGTCGACGAACTGGTCGCGCCGGGCACGGTCAACACCATGCCGGAGGCCACCCTGAAGGCCACCGCCGACCACGGCGACATCCAGGGCGACACGGTGACCGGCGGCTACGAGCAGGCCCGCGCCGACCTCGCGGCCGTGGAGCGGCTCGGGATCTCCTACGACGAGGTCGTCAAGCAGCTCGAGGACGAGGGCGTCGCGAAGTTCGAGACGGCCTGGCAGGACCTGCTGGACGCCGTGACGAAGTCCCTGAACAGCAAGGGAGTTGACGCGGAATGAGCGACGAGACCATGGCACAGGGCGCGGCTCCGGCCGAGAGCACGTCGGTGCTCGAAGCCGCCCTCACCCCTCCGGACAGCGGTTCCTCCGCCTGGGAGAACCCGCTGCGCGACCCCCGGGACCGCCGTCTGCCTCGTATCGCGGGCCCTTCCGGACTGGTCATCTTCGGTGTCACGGGCGACCTGTCCCGCAAGAAGCTGATGCCGGCGGTCTACGACCTGGCCAACCGCGGTCTGCTGCCGCCGGGCTTCTCGCTCGTCGGGTTCGCCCGGCGTGACTGGGCCGACCAGGACTTCGCGCAGGTGGTGCACGACGCGGTGCGCGAGCACGCCCGTACGCCCTTCCGCGAGGAGGTCTGGCAGCAGCTCGCCGAGGGCATGCGGTTCATCCCCGGTGACTTCGACGACGACACCGCGTTCAAGCAGCTGAAGTCCGCCGTCGACGAGTTGGACGCCTCCCGGGGCACCAGCGGCAACTACGCGTTCTACCTGTCGGTGCCGCCGAAGTTCTTCCCGAAGGTCGTGAAGCAGCTGAAGAAGCACGGCCTCGCCGACGCCCCGGAGGGTTCCTGGCGGCGCGCGGTCATCGAGAAGCCGTTCGGCCACGACCTGGCGAGCGCCCGCGAGCTGAACCGGATCGTGCACGAGGTGTTCGAGCCGGACCAGGTGTTCCGCATCGACCACTACCTGGGCAAGGAGACCGTCCAGAACATCCTGGCGCTGCGCTTCGCGAACCAGATGTACGAGCCGATCTGGAACCGGTCCTTCGTGGACCATGTGCAGATCACCATGGCCGAGGACATCGGCATCGGCGGCCGCGCCGGCTACTACGACGGCATCGGCGCCGCGCGGGACGTGATCCAGAACCACCTGCTCCAGCTGATGGCCCTGACGGCCATGGAGGAGCCCATCGCCTTCGACGCCGGGTCGCTGGTCACCGAGAAGATGAAGGTCCTGAAGTCGGTGAAGCTGCCGGAGGACCTCGGGGCGCACACCGTGCGCGGCCAGTACGCGGCCGCGTGGCAGGGCGGCGAGAAGGTGCGCGGCTACCTTCAGGAAGAGGGCATCGACCCCGCGTCCACCACGGACACCTACGCGGCGATCAAGCTGGAGGTCGACAACCGCCGCTGGGCGGGCGTGCCTTTCTACCTCAGGACGGGCAAGCGGCTGGGCCGCCGGGTGACCGAGATCGCGGTCGTCTTCCAGCGGGCCCCGCACTCCCCCTTCGACACCACGGCCACCGAGGAACTGGGCCAGAACGCGATCGTCATCCGGGTGCAGCCCGATGAGGGGATGACCGTTCGCTTCGGTTCGAAGGTGCCGGGTACCTCGATGGAGATCCGGGACGTCTCGATGGACTTCGCCTACGGCGAGTCGTTCACCGAGTCCAGCCCGGAGGCGTACGAACGGCTGATCCTGGACGTACTGCTCGGCGACGCCAACCTCTTCCCCCGCACGGAGGAAGTGGAGGAGTCCTGGAGGATCCTCGACCCGATCGAGGAGTACTGGGCGACGCACGGCAAGCCCGCGCAGTACGCCTCGGGCAGCTGGGGTCCCGGGGAAGCCGACGAGATGCTCGCACGAGACGGACGGAGCTGGCGCAGGCCATGAAGATCGACCTGACCGACACCACGGCAAGCAAGATCAACAAGGCGCTGGTGCAGGGCCGCCGGGCCCTCGGCACCCCCGCCGTGGGCATGGTCCTGACCATGGTCATCGTGACCGACGAGGAGAACGCCTACGACTCGATGAAGGCGGCCGAGGACGCCTCGCACGAGCACCCCTCGCGGACCCTGGTGGTCATCAAGCGTCAGGCCCGCACCCCTCGCGACCGCACCCGGTCGCACCTGGACGCCGAGGTCCGGGTGGGCGCCGACGCCGGCACCGGCGAGACGGTCGTGCTGCGGCTGTACGGCGAGGTGTCCGACCACGCCGACTCGGTGGTCCTGCCGCTGCTGCTGCCCGACGCGCCCGTCGTCGTCTGGTGGCCGGTGGACGCGCCGGACAACCCGGCCAAGGACCCGCTGGGCGCCCTCGCCCAGCGCCGTATCACCGACCTGTACGCCGTCGAGGACCCGCAGCGCGTGCTGCAGGCCCGGGTCGCCTCCTACGCGCCGGGCGACACCGACCTCGCCTGGACCCGGCTGACGCCGTGGCGGTCGATGCTGGCCGCCGCGCTCGACCAGGCCCGTACGAAGGTGATCTCCGCGGCCGTGGAGGCCGAGGCGGAGAACCCGGCCGCCGAGCTGCTGGCGCGCTGGCTGGAGGCCCGCCTGAAGGTGTCCGTGGACCGGGTCGTCACCGCGGGACCGGTCGTCACGGCCGTCCGGCTGGGCACCGACAAGGGCGAGATCGTCATCGACCGTCCCGAGGGCCCGCTGGCCACGCTCACCCTGCCGGGCCAGCCCTCGCGCACCCTGGCGCTGAAGGTACGCCCGACCTCCGAACTGATCGCCGAGGAGCTGCGCCGCCTCGACGCGGACGAGATGTACGCCATCGCCCTGCGCGGCGGCGACGGTGCCGAGGAGGGTGCCGCTCATGTCTGACAGCCCGAGGCTCACCCGGCGGCCCGAGTGGGCCGAACTGGAGGACCACCGCGCCCAGTGGCACGCGCACCTGCGGGACCTGTTCGACCAGGACCCCGGGCGTGCGGAACGCTACGTCGTGCGCGTCGGTGATCTGCGCATCGACTACTCCAAGCACCTGATCACCGACGAGACCCTGGCGCTGCTCCAGGAACTGGCCACCGCCACCGACGTGTTCGGGCTGCGCGACGCCATGTTCCGCGGCGAGAGGATCAACACCACGGAGCGCCGGGCCGTGCTGCACACCGCGCTGCGCGCCCCGCGTGATGCGGTGATCGAGGTCGACGGCGAGAACGTGGTGCCCAAGGTGCACGCGGTGCTCGACAAGATGACCGACTTCGCCGACCGGGTCCGCTCCGGCGAGTGGACCGGCCACACCGGCAAGCGCATCAAGAACGTCGTCAACATCGGCATCGGCGGTTCCGACCTGGGCCCCGCGATGGCGTACGAGGCGCTGCGCGCCTACACCGCGCGGGAGATGACGTTCCGGTTCGTGTCGAACGTGGACGGGGCCGACCTGCACGAGGCGGTGCGGGACCTGGACCCGGCGGAGACGCTGTTCATCGTCGCATCGAAGACGTTCACCACGATCGAGACGATCACGAACGCCACGTCCGCCCGCTCCTGGCTGCTGGACGCGTTCGACGGCGACCAGAAGGCGGTCGCCAAGCACTTCGTCGCCCTGTCGACGAACGCCGGGAAGGTCACCGAGTTCGGCATCGACCCTGACAACATGTTCGAGTTCTGGGACTGGGTCGGCGGCCGGTACTCCTACGACTCGGCCATCGGACTGTCGCTGATGATCGCGATCGGTCCCGAGCGGTTCCGGGAGATGCTGGACGGCTTCCGCATCGTCGACGAGCACTTCCGCAATGCGCCGGCCGAGGCGAACGCGCCGCTGATCCTGGGTCTGCTGGGCGTCTGGTACGGCAACTTCTTCGACGCCCAGTCGCACGCGGTGCTGCCGTACTCGCACTACCTGTCCAAGTTCACCGCCTACCTCCAGCAGCTGGACATGGAGTCCAACGGCAAGTCGGTGGACCGCGACGGGCACCCGGTGCAGTGGCAGACCGGCCCCGTGGTGTGGGGCACCCCGGGCACCAACGGGCAGCACGCCTACTACCAGCTCATCCACCAGGGCACCAAGCTGATCCCGGCCGACCTCATCGGCTTCGCGAACCCGGTCGCCGAGCTGAGCGACGAGCTCAAGGCTCAGCACGACCTGCTGATGGCCAACCTGTTCGCGCAGGGCCAGGCGCTCGCCTTCGGCAAGACGGAGGAGGAGGTGCGCGCGGAGGGCGTGCCCGAGGAGCAGGTGCCGCACCGCACCTTCAAGGGCAACCACCCCACCACCACGATCCTGGCCACCGAGCCGACCCCGTCGGTCCTCGGCCAGCTGATCGCCCTCTACGAGCACAAGGTGTTCGTCCAGGGCGCGATCTGGAACATCGACTCCTTCGACCAGTGGGGCGTCGAACTCGGCAAGGTGCTCGCCAAGCGCGTCGAGCCCGCCCTGACCCGGGGCGCCGATGTCCCCGGCCTCGACCCGTCCACCGCCGCCCTCGTGGCCGCCTACCGCACGCTCAAGAACGCTCAGGAAGAAGTGAACTGACATGCAGCTCGGACTCATCGGTCTCGGCAAGATGGGCGGCAACATGCGCGAGCGGATCCGCCGCGCCGGCCACACCGTCGTCGGCTACGACCGCAACCCCGAGGTCTCCGACGTCAAGAGCCTGGGTGAACTCGTCGAGAAGCTCGAGGCTCCGCGCGTGGTCTGGGTGATGGTCCCGGCCGGCGCCGCCACCCAGTCCGTCATCGACGAACTCGCCGCCCTGCTCTCCCCCGGCGACATCGTGGTGGACGGCGGCAACTCCCGCTGGACGGACGACGAGAAGCACGCCACCGAACTCGGCATCAAGGGCATCGGCTTCGTCGACGCGGGCGTCTCCGGCGGTGTGTGGGGCCTGCAGAACGGCTATGCGCTGATGGTCGGGGGCGACAAGGAGCACGTCGACCGGCTCCAGCCGATCTTCGACGCGCTCAAGCCGGAGGGGCCGTACGGCTACGTCCACGCGGGCAGGGTCGGCGCCGGCCACTTCTCGAAGATGGTCCACAACGGCATCGAGTACGCGATGATGCAGGCCTACGCCGAGGGCTGGGAGCTGCTGGAGAAGATCAAGTCCGTGGACAACGTCCGCGAGGTCTTCCGCTCCTGGCAGGAGGGCACCGTCATCCGCTCCTGGCTGCTCGACCTCGCGGTCAACGCCCTGGACGAGGACGAGCACCTGGACAAGCTGCGCGGCTACGCCGAGGACTCCGGCGAGGGCCGCTGGACCGTCGAGGCCGCCATCGACAACGCCGTCCCGCTCCCGGCGATCACGGCGTCCCTGTTCGCCCGGTTCGCCTCGCGGCAGGACGACTCCCCGCAGATGAAGATGATCGCCGCGCTGCGCAACCAGTTCGGCGGCCACGCGGTCGAGTCCGCGAAGGAGTAACGAGCCGTGGGCGACCTCCTGCTGGTCCGCCACGGCGAAACCGAGTGGAGCGTCTCGGGGCAGCACACCAGCTTCACCGACCTCCCGCTCACCCAGCGGGGCGAGGAACAGGCCAAGTCCCTCGCCCCGCTGCTCGCCGGACGCACCTTCGCGCGTATCCTCACCAGCCCCCTCGGCCGCGCGATACGCACGGCCGAACTCGCCGGACTCTCCGGCGCCGTCCCCGACCCGGATCTGCACGAGTGGGACTACGGCGGCTACGAAGGCATCACCACCGTCGAGATCCACCGCACCCGCCCCGACTGGTACCTGTGGACCGACGGCGTCCCCCAGGGACCGCCCGGTCACCCCGGTGAGTCACCGGACGAGGTCGGGGCACGTGCGGACCGGGTACTGGCCCGCATCGCGCCCGATCTCACCGAGGGCGACGTGATCCTCGTGGCCCACGCCCACTTCCTGCGCGTCCTCACCGCGCGACACCTCGGCCTCTCGGCCGCCGAGGGGCGGCTGTTCCAGCTCGCCACGGGCACGCTCAGCCGGCTCTCCACCGAGCACGGCCGGCCCGTGATCGCGGAGTGGAACACGACCGGGGCGTCCGCGACCCCCGGCCCGTTCTAGTCGGCACGGCCTCTCAACGCACCGGCCGGCTCGCGTGCTGCGCCGCCAGCCGAACCGGTGCGTTCCGGGCGCCGTACCCCCGGTAGCCGCCGTCCCGTTGGACCAGTTCGAAGAAGACGCGGCCTACGGTGTGCGTGTAGCAGTGCAGGAAGGCGCCGTCCGCGTCACGGTCGTAGAGGATGCCGAGGTCGCGGTACGTCTCCAGCTCGCCGTCGGTCAAGTCGTACTGGGCGGCCAGGTCGTCGTAGTAGTTGGCGGGCACCTCGAGGAGCCGGCCGCCCGCCTCGCGGAAGCGGCGGGCCGCCGCGACCACGTCTTCGGTGGCGAGCGCGATGTGCTGGGCTCGGGCGCCGTCGTCGGTCGGGGCGGGCCCGATGCTCAGGGCGATGCGCACGCTGCCGTCGGCGTCGGTGACCGCGCGGCTGCGGTGCAGTCCGTAGGGGTCGGCCACGTCGACGCTTTCCTGGGCGTGCAGCCCGAGCACGCTGCGGTGGAAGAGGGCCGCCTCGTCGAACTGGTGCCAGGGCTGGGTGAGGGCGAGATGGTCGACGCGGTCGATGCCGCAGGCCCGGGCCTTGTGCGGGACGTCCTCGAAGTCCTCACGCCAGTCGGGGAGTCGGGATCGTCCGGTGGCGCAGAAGAACAGCTCCGTGCCGTCGGGCGCGGACACCGCCTCCAGCGGCGCGTCCTGCGGGGCGCGCCGGCGTGGCAGGACCGGGGCGAGCAGTGCCTCGGCGCGCCGGGCGGCTCCTTCCGGGTCCGGGGACTCCAGGCCGATGGCGGCGAGGGCGGTGCCGTCACGACGTGCGGCCGGGCCGGTGTTGACGAGGACGCGGGCAGCGCCCTGCTCCCACAGGTCCACGGGTTTCGTCCGGTGCCGGGCCGTGCGGGCGAACCCGAGCGCGCCGAGGACCGCGGAGACCGGATCGACGTCCGGGGTGACGAGTTCCACGAAGGCGACACCGGTCGGCACCACGGGCGGGGGCGGGGCCGCGAGTCCGGTCGCCTCCTGGAGGACGAGCAGCGAACGGCGGGCGTCCACGGCGGTGGGGGCGGCCTCGGCCTGGCGGAAGACGTCGTTGAAGACCTCCAGGGACAGCGGGCCGGTGTAGCCGGCGCGCACCACATGGGTGAGGAGCCCGGCGAGGTCGAAGCCGCCCTGACCGGGGAAGCAGCGGTAGTGGCGGCTCCACTGCAGGACGTCCATCGCCATCAGCGGGGCGTCGGCCAGTTGCAGGAAGAAGATCTTCTCGCCGGGGATGTCCTCGATGCCCTTGGGGTCACTGCCCCGGGCGAGGATGTGGAAGCTGTCCAGACAGACGCCGAGCGCCGGGTGGTCCGCGGCCTCGACGACGCGCCACGCGTGGTCGTACGTGCTCACGTGCCGGCCCCAGGCCAGTGCCTCGTAGGCGATGCGGATCCCGAACTCCTGGGCGAGGTCGGCCAGTCGGCGCAGATGCCAGGCGGCGAGAGCGTCGTCGTCCTCGGCGTGCGGGGAGACGCTGGAGCAGACCAGGACCGTGTCCGCGCCGAGCCGGTTCATCAGCTGGAACTTGTGGCGGGCCCGGCGCAGATTGCGCTCGAACTCCTCCGCCGGTACGGCCTCGATGTCCCGCATGGGCTGGTAGAGGTCGATGCTCAGGCCGAGGTCGGCGCAGCGGGCCCGGATCTCCTCGGGGCGCAGCGGGCTGGCGAGCAGGTCGTTCTCGAAGATCTCGATCCCGTCGAACCCGGCGCGGGCCGCGGCGGTGAGCTTCTCGGTGAGGGATCCGCCGATCGAGACGGTGGCGATGGAGGTACGCACCTGGGGTCCTTCCCTACTGACGGGCGGCCGTGGCCCCGGCCAGTTCGGTGATGTCCGTGAGCATGCGCGTGCTGTCCGGTTCCCGCCCGGTGAACAGGCGGAACGCGTCGGCCGCCTGGAAGACGGCCATGCCGCCGCCGTCGAGCGTGGCGCAGCCGAGCGCGCGGGCGGTGCGCAGCAGTTCGGTCTCCAGCGGGCGGTAGACCACCTCGGCGACCCACAGCCCGGGGTGGAGCAGCCGGGCCGGGAGCGGCAGCCCGGGGTGGGCGGCCATGCCGGTGGGCGTCGCGTGCACGAGGCCGTCGGCGCCCGTCAGGACCACCGGCAGCGCGTCGAGGCCGGCTCCGGCCGCGCGCTCGGCGCCGAAGTGCCGGCCCAGGGAGGCGGCGAGGTCGGCGGCGCGCTCGGGCAGGGCGTCGACGACGGTGACGTGACCGGCGCCGAGCGTCAGCAGGGCGTGCGCGACGGCCGCGCCCGCGCCGCCCGCGCCGAGCTGCACCACGCGGTCCAGTGGGGCGTCGCGCAGCCCGCGGGCGAAGGAGGCGGCGAAGCCGGTGACGTCGGTGTTGTGGCCGACGGCCCGGCCGTCCTCGAAGACGACGGTGTTCACGGCGCCGAGTGCCTCGGCCTGGGGGGCGAGCGCGTCGAGGTGCGGGATGACCAGCTGCTTGCACGGGTGGGTGATGTTGAGCCCGTCGAAGCCCAGGTCTCGGGCGGCCCGGACGAGATCGCCCACGGCTGCCGGACCGGCTCCGAGACGGTCGAGGTCGATCAGCCGGTACAGGTAGCGCAGGCCCTGCCGGTCGGCCTCCCTCTCGTGCAGGGCGGGGCTGAGCGAGGGACCGATGCCCGAACCGATGAGACCGACGAGATACGAGTCCTTGGGCACCGGCGTCCTCCTGGCAGCAATGTACGAACTAGTACGTTAGTCATAGCAGCAGCCACGGGCCGGCGGAAGCCCTCCGGGGAGCGGAGGGCTTCCGGGCTTCTACAATCGCGGGCACGCGAACGAGTCAGACAGCCCTCCCCTCGCCCCAAGGAACCCCATGACCAGCGTCGACGAACCGGCACG
This sequence comes from Streptomyces sp. Y2F8-2, assembly GCF_014905555.1. Lineage (GTDB taxonomy): Bacteria > Actinomycetota > Actinomycetes > Streptomycetales > Streptomycetaceae > Streptomyces > Streptomyces cynarae. The sequence continues at coordinate 545,346 of NZ_BNGS01000005.1, forward strand.
ACCGAACGGCCGCATCCGCGACGCCGCCCGCACGAAGGCCGAGATCCTCGACGTGGCCACCCAGGAGTTCGCGCGCGCCGGGTACGACGGGGCGCGGGTCGACGAGATCGCCGCCCGCACGCGTACCACCAAGCGGATGATCTACTACTACTTCGGCGGCAAGGAGCAGCTGTTCACGGCCGTCCTGGAGCGGGCGTACGGGGTGATCCGCCAGGCCGAGCAGGAGCTGGACGTCGAGCACCTGGACCCGGTCGCGGCCATCCGCAGGCTCGCCGAGGTCACCTTCGACCACCACGAGCGGCACCCCGACTTCATCCGCCTGGTCAGCATCGAGAACATCCACGGCGCCGAGCACATCGCCGCCTCCGAGGAGCTGGGGACGATCGGCTCGCCGGCCCTGGAGGTGACCGGGCGCATCCTCGCGGCGGGCCGGAAGTCCGGGCTGTTCACGGCCGACGTCGACGCCGTCGACCTGCATGCCCTGATCAGTTCGTTCTGCTTCTTCCGGGTCGCCAACCGGCACACCTTCGGCGCCCTGTTCGGCCGGGACCTGGTCGCCGCCGACCAGCGCGAACACTACCGCCGGATGCTCGGGGACATGGTGATCGCGTACCTGACGGCGGACCGCACGGAGGACTGACCGCCGCACCGGCGGTCCGGGCGCAACCTCTTGACACCGGGGAAACGCGGGCGCAACATCCCACCCACCGCTACTAACTATCCAGTGGGTTAATTAGCCGAATCCGGCGCCTCTCCCCATCCCGCTCACTCCACCCGTTCGTCTACGGTTGGTGTCCCTCGAAGGAGCCCGTCGTGTCCGTCCCCGCCCCGCCCGACGACGCCGCCGCCCCGCCCGGCCAGCCGAGGAAGGCCGCGACGGCCGCCTGGATCGGCAGCGCCCTGGAGTACTACGACTTCTTCATCTACGGCAGCGCGGCCGCGCTGATCTTCCCGAAGGTCTTCTTCGACGCCTCCGACCCGGCCACCGCGACCCTGCTGTCGCTGGCCACCTTCGGTGTCGCGTACGCGGCCCGTCCCCTCGGCGCGCTGTTCCTCGGCCACTACGGCGACCGGGTCGGCCGTAAGAAGATCATGGTGTTCACGCTGGTCCTGATGGGCCTGTCGACGTTCCTCATCGGCTGTCTGCCCACCCGCGCCGAGGTCGGCAGCCTCGCCCCCGTCCTGCTGGTGCTGTGCCGCGTCCTGCAGGGAATCTCGGCGGCCGGCGAGCAGGCGAGCGCCAGTTCCATGAGCCTGGAGCACGCGCCCCCGCACCGGCGCGGGTTCTTCACCAGTTTCACGCTCAGCGGCACCCAGGGCGGCCAGCTCATCGCCACGCTCGTCTTCCTGCCGGTCGCCGCGCTCCCGGAGAGGCAGTTGCTGTCCTGGGGATGGCGCATCCCGTTCTGGCTGAGCGTCGCCGTCGCCGTCGCCGGCTATGTCATCCGCCGCAGGCTCGCGGAGACACCGGCCTTCGCCCGGCAGGCCGGCGCCGAGGGGCCGGCCCGGCTGCCGCTGGCGGTGCTGCTGCGCGAACACTGGGCGGACGTGCTGCGGGTGATCGCGGGCGCCCTCATCGCCTCGGTGAGCACCATCTTCACGGTCTGGGCGCTGGCGTACGCGACGAGCGACGCGGTGGGTGTGCCCCGCTCGTCCATGCTGTGGGTGGGCGCGCTCGCCAACCTCGTCGCCCTTGCCGCGATCCCGCTGTGGGCGGCACTGTCCGACCGCATCGGCCGCCGCCCGGTGTACCTCATCGGTGCCGTGGGCAGCGCGGTGACGATGTTCCTGTACCTGTGGGCGATCTCCAGCGGCTCCTACCCGCTGATCCTGCTGACCGGGATCGTCGCCTTCGGTGTCGTCTACAGCGCCGCGAACGGCGTGTGGCCCTCCTTCTACGGTGAGATGTTCTCCACCCGGGTCCGGATGTCGGGCATGGCGATCGGCACGCAGATCGGCTTCGCGGTCGCCGGGTTCGCGGTGACGTTCGCCGCCGAGATCGCCGGCCCGGACGGCACCGACTGGGCGTCGGTGGCCCTGTTCACCGCGGCCCTGTGCGTCCCGCCGGTCGTGGCCGCGCTCACCGCCCGCGAGACGCACAAGGTGCCGACGGAACGGCTCGGCGAGCGCCCGGCGGGCGAGGCCGCGACCCGGGAGACGGTCACGGCCTGAACCCCGCTCGTCCGAGTCCCCGACCGCGCCGGCGGTTCCGGGACTCGGACGCGCCACGCTCGCCGCTCCTGCGGCGAGCGCCCGCGCACCACCGCACCCCCGCGCCCGCCCCGCCCCGGGCCGCACACCCGTGCGCCCGCCGTCCGAGTGGCCCGCACACCGTGTGACCCGCCCGTCATCCGCGCACCCTAGCCTGGCCGTATGCCCCGTCGCCCGTCCCGTCGTCCCGTACGTGCCCTCACCCTGGCCGCCTCCCTCCTCGCCACGCGGGCCCGCCCGTCCGGACCGTCGGCCGAGCCGTCCTGCGCACCCGTACCGGCACCGGCCGGGCGCCCGATCCGGCCCGTGCCCGGACGTGTGCTGCACCTGGTCACCAACGGGCTGCCGCACCAGCTCACGGGTTACACCCTGCGCACGCAGGCGCTCGCCCGGGCGCAGTCAGAGGCGGGGCTCGATCCGCACGTGGTGACGCGCATCGGATTCCCGGTCACCCACGGTGTGTTCGACGCTCGCTCGCTGGATCTGCTGGACGGAGTTCCCCAGCACCGGCTCCTGCCCCGGTGGCTGCCGCACGGCGACGGGCCGCTCCTCGCGCGCAACGCCGAACTGGCGGCGCGGCTCGTCGAGCGACTGCGGCCCTCGGTGCTGCACGCCGCAAGCGACCACGGCAACGGCAGGGTGGCGCTCGCCCTGCGCGAGACGTACGGGCTGCCCGTGGTCTACGAGGTGCGCACCCTCCCGGCGGAACCCTGGCCGGCGCGGACCCCCGGACGTTCGGGCGCGGACGAACCGCGCCTCACCCTGCACCCGTCGGAGACGTACTGCCTGCGCGAGGCCGACACCGTGCTGGCTCCGAGCGAGGCGCTGAAGGCCGAGATCGCCGCGCGCGGGGTGCCCGAGGAGTGGGTACGTGTCGTCCCGGACGTCGTTGATCCCGTCGTCCTTCAGCCCCCGTCCGACGGCAGCGCTCCGCACGCCCGCTTCGGCATCGTGGCCCGTGACCGCACCTGGTCGCAGATCGCCGCCACGACCCGCGCGGTGTATCAGTCACTCGGTTGCCTGTGAGACGTCGGACTCCGTATCCGGCGTGCTCGCCCGGCCCGGCATAGAGCGCGGCACCGATCTGTTGGCACAGCTGAGGGATGTGGTGTCGGCGGCACCCTGATCCCCCGAGCGCGGCTCCCCCAGTGCCGTGGCCCCCCACCAGGCCGCCACCGGAGCAGGAATGAGCGCTGCGACCATCGCTACATCCGCGACCAGGTTCCTCCAGGTCTGGCGCCGGGCAGCGCCGCATCCGCTCTTCCTGGTCATCCCTCTGGTCTTGATCATCTCCATCCCGGCGGCCGACGCGTTCCTGCCGCCGGACATCCATCTCGCCCCTCTCCTGGTCGTCGCCACCGCGGTGACCGCCATCGGTGCCGGTCCGCGACCCACGGCGCTCATCGGCGCCCTCGCGGTCCTCGCGCTGATCGCCGCGGGGGCGGAGCGGCGGACCCTGATCACCGAGAGTGTGCTGGTCGAACTTTCTTCACTCGCCGCGCTCTCCGTCCTCCTGGTCGCCTTCACCCACCTGCGGGACCGGCACCATCGGGAACTCGTCAGGGCGCGCGCGGTCTCGGACACCGCTCAGCGCGTCGTCCTGCGCCCGCTGCCGGAGCGGGCCGGGCCGGTGTCCCTCGCCGCCGAGTACCACAGTGCCGAGGCCGACACCTACATAGGCGGCGACCTCTACGCCGCGGCCCGCACCACCGACTCCACCCGCCTGATCATGGGAGACGTGCGCGGCAAGGGCCTCGCGTCCATCAGCGACACGGCGATCGTGCTGGGTGCCTTCCGCGCCGCGGCCCACCGGCAGATCCCGCTGACGGAACTGGTCGCCTACGTCGAGGACGCCGTCCGCTGGGGCCTCGCGGAATTCTCGCAGTGCGAGCCCGACGCCGCCGAACGCTTCGTGACCGCCGTCGTGCTCGACATCCCGGACGACGAGCCGGTGGTCCACATGATCAGCTGCGGCCATCCGCCGCCGCTGCTGCTGCGCCGGGCGACCGGGACCGCCACCGCGCTCCATGTGACCGAACCCGCCCCGCCGCTCGGCCTCGGCGCCATGTCCGACAGCACGTACACGGCGGCGACCTTCCCCTTCCACCAGGGGGACAGGATCCTTCTCTACACCGACGGCGTCACCGAGACCCGCGACGGCGAGGGCACGTTCTACCCGCTCGCCGAACGCGTCGTGCGGTGGAACGACCAGGCCCCCGGGCCGCTCCTGAAGGAGATCACCACCGACCTCCGGGCTTACGCGGGCGGCCTGCTCAACGACGACATGGCCATGATGCTCGTGCAACGGGGCCCCGGGACCGCCTAGGGCCGCCCAGTGCCGTCGTCGACGCCCGCGTCGAGCAGCGGTCCGAGTTCCCGCACCACGGTCGTCAGGGCCCGCTCGTCCCGTTCGGCGCGGGCGATCAGCAGGGCACCCTCCAGGGCGCTGATCATGAGCGTCGCGAGCGGTTCGGCCCGGGCCGCCGGGACTCCCATGCCCGTCAGCGCCTCGGCGACCGGGCGCGTCCAGTGGGCGAACGCCGCCGCGGCCGCCGCGCGCGTGGAGTCGGTGGACTGTGCACAGTCCACGGCCGCCGCGGCCACCGGGCAGCCGCCCTCGAAGCCGGTTCTGGCGTACTCGTCCGTCCACTGCCGGACCATCTCGGCGAACAGCCCGCTCGGTGTCGGCTCGGCCATCGAGGCGAGGAAACGGGCGATCCGATTGGCGGCGTACCGGCCGGCCCACTCCACCGCCTCGTTGACGAGCTGTTCCTTGCCGCCGGGGAAGTAGTGCTGGAGCGAGCCGCGCGGCGCCCGCGCGTGGGCGGCGACGTCGCGCATGCCGGTCGCGGTGACGCCGTCGCGCCGGATCAGCTGGGCCGCACTGAAGACCATCCGCTCGCGTGGTCCGCGGTCGGACACCGCCATCGTGACCTCCGTCTCGACACTTCGGCACCCACCCTATGACCGGTGTCATAGAGCCCGCTACTATGACCGCTGTCATAACTCAGGACGACGCCTCGCAAGGAGGGCGGTCCCATGGACGTCGGTTTCATCGGTCTCGGGGTCATGGGTCAGCCGATGGCGCTCCGGCTGGCCCGGGCCGGCACCCCGCTCCTGGTCTGGAACCGCACGGCCGCCCGCACCGATCCGCTGCGCGCGGCCGGCGCCGAGGTGGCGGCCGATCCCGCCGAGGTGTTCGCGCGGACGGACGTCGTGATCCTCATGCTCGCCGACGACCTCGCGATCGACGCCGCCCTGGGCCGCGGCACCCCGGACTTCGCGACCCGCGTCGCCGGACGCATCGTGGTTCACATGGGCACGACGTCGCCCGGATACTCGCGCGCCCTCGAGGCCGATGTGCGCGCGGCGGGCGGGCGCTATGTCGAGGCACCGGTCTCCGGGTCCCGGGTGCCCGCGGAGAACGGGCAGCTGGTGGCGATGCTGGCCGGGGACGAGGCTGCCGTGGAGGTCGTACGGCCGCTGCTGGCACCCCTGTGCCGGGAGACGTTCGTCTGCGGCGCCGCGCCGAACGCCCTGCTGATGAAGCTGTCGGTCAACCTGTTCCTGATCACGCTGGTGACCGGGCTGTCGGAGGCGTACCACTTCGCGGACCGGCACGGTCTGGACCGGCGGCTCTTCCTCGACGTCCTGGACGCGGGCCCGATGGCCAGCGGGGTGTCCCGCATGAAGGCGCCGAAGCTGTACGCCCGCGACTTCGCGGTGCAGGCGGCGGCCCACGACGTCCTGAAGAACAACCGGCTGATCGCCGAGGCCGCCCGGAAGGCGGGGGTCGCCTCCCCGCTGCTCGACGTCTGCCACGCCCTGTTCGAGGAGACCGTGACGCTGGGCCACGGCCACGAGGACATGGTGGCCGTCCTGCGCGCGATCGAGTCACGCACGGACGAGGGCCTCCAGGGCTAGCCCCGGATGCCGTCCCGGGTCAGCCCGGGTTCGCCCCCTTGGGGATGCCGTACGCGCGTTCGACGCGCAGGCGCAGCACCAGGCGGCGGTCGCGGACCATGGCGGCGCGGTACTCGTCCCAGTCGGGGTGCTCGCCCAGGACGTCGCGGTAGAGCCGGATGAGCTCCTCGACCGTCGCGTCGTACGGGTCCTTCGCGACGGGTGAGAGCTCGGCGGTGCCCTCGACGACCGTGTACGCCCGCCGGTCGGCGCTCGTGACGTGGTAGGAGGCCCTGGGATCCCGGCGCAGATTGCGGGTCTTGGCGCGGTCGTCGGTGATCGAGACCCGGATGATCCGCTCGCCGGGGTCATAGGCGTGGCTGACATTCGACAGCTGGGGCCGGCCGTCCCGCTTGAGGGTGACCAGCACCCCACCGTGCCCTTCGGAGAGCAGCGCGAGCAGCGCGTTCTGAGTCCCGTCCTGAGTCATACACGGGTCAACTGCCCGGGCCGAGCCGCGCATTCCCGAGTGGGCACTGTCCACGCACGTCTGGTGGACACCCTCTGCGCCGGGGCAGCGCGACGATCGGGGTGGCACCCGGCATCAGCTGGGTATTGAGCAGATACCTGCTGCAGGAGGGTGCTCGGCCCCGCCCCGGGGCGGACCGCTCCGCCAAGGAGGGACCGGCCCCGGTTCGGCGGCGGAGCATGAAAGGTTGGACCCGGAAGCCCGGGACCGCACCGGGAGGACCGGAGGAGAACGATGGGACACCTGCGGCAGGAGGTCGAGCCGGAGGAGGTCGGCCTCGACCCGAAGGCGCTGGCCCGCCTCGACCAGCACTTCGCACACCAGGTCGACGACGGCCGGCTGCCCGGCTACCTGGTGGCCCTCTCCCGGCACGGCCGCATAGCCCACCTCACCACGTACGGACACCGGGACGTCGCCGAGCGGCTCGCGGTGGAGACCGACACCTTGTGGCGGATGTACTCGATGACCAAACCGGTCACGTCCGTCGCCGCGCTGATCCTGATGGAGGAGGGCCGCTTCGGGCTGGACACGCCCGTCGCCGACTTCCTGCCGGCGTTCGCCGAGCCGCGGGTGTACGTCGACGGCACCGGCCCGGCCGTCCGGACCCGCCCCGCACAGGGGCCCATCCTGGTCCGCCATCTGCTCACGCACACCGCCGGCCTGACGTTCGGCTTCTACCACTCGCATCCCGTGGACGCGCTGTACCGGGAGGCGGGCATCGACTCGTCCGTGGTGCCCGGCACGGACCTCGCCGAGACCTGTGAGGTGTACGCGCGGCTGCCGCTCCAGTTCGAGCCGGGCACGCAGTGGAACTACTCGGTGGCGACCAACGTCCTGGGCCGGCTGGTCGAGGTCGCCTCGGGTCAGGACCTGGACGCCTTCCTCGCCGAACGCGTCTTCGGGCCGCTGGGCATGGACGACGCGGGCCTGCACGTCACCGAGGACCGGGCGCCGCGCCTCGCGGAGCTGTACGGCGAGACGGAGAGCGGCGGCATCACCCCGATCCCGGGTCTGCCGCTGCACGGACGGCCCCGTTTCCTCTCGGGCAGCGGCGGCATGGTGGCGTCGGCGTACGACTACCACCGCTTCATGGAGTTCCTGCGGCGCCGCGGCGAACTGGACGGCGCCCGGCTGCTGGCCCCCGACACGGTCACCGCGATGACCTCGAACCACCTCCCGGGCGACGCCGATCTGCGGTCGTACGGCAGCCGGGTGCACCGCGAGCCCGGCAGGGCGGGCCTCGGTTTCGGTCTGGGCGTCTCCGTCGTCACCGACCCGGAACTCACCCGGTCCCCGGCGGTGCGGGGCGCGTTCGGCTGGAGCGGGGTGGCCACCACCACGTTCTGGGTGGACCCGCAGCACGACCTGACGGTCCAGTTCCTCACCCAGCTGCGGCCCACCGGCTCGCACACGGTGTACCCGGAGCTGAAGCAGCTCGTGCACGAGGCCCTGCCGGGAAGGGTCGGGTCCGCGGCGAGGTCCGGCAGGTAGTCCGGCAGATGGCGGCCCCGCCAGGCATGCACCGGTCCGGCCCGTACGTCGAGGACTCAGACCTCGCCCCGCCCCTCTCCCCCGGCACCGAGTGCCCGGACCGCCGCGTCGAAGTACTCCCGGCAGCGGCCCCAGGCGCCGCCCACCTCGAATTCCAGCAGCAGCGGGGTGAGCGCGGCCGAGAAGTCGGTGCTGGCCTCCAGGGGCAGCAGGGACGGGAGGTTGTCGATGGCGATCAGGTCGAGCACGGGGTGCTCACGCAGCCGGCGTACCGGATGGTCCCAGTCGGTCGCGGTGTCGTAGACCGGCAGGAGGTTCAGGGGCGAGCCGACGTCGGCCGTCACGTCGCACAGGGTGCGCAGCCGGCGTCCGGGGTCGTCGAGGTCCTTGTCCGTCAGGAAGGGCGGGACGGGCCGGGTCGTCAGGACGGTGTTGACCATCAGCTCGTGGGCGAGCAGGGCCTGACGGTCCAGGTTCCGGGTCTCGGCCAGATCCCAGCACGTGGGGTCGGCGCCCGCGACACCGAGCGCGACCCGGGCGCCGCGCCCGCTGCGGCCGAGGGCGCCGATCACGAGCGCCCGCACCTCGCCCGAGGCGGCGCGCAGTCGTTCGTCCAGCTCCTCCTTGGACGTCGGCCGCAGCGGCGCGGTCAACCGGCCCTGGTGCTGGAGCAGGGCGAGGGCGGCGCCCAGGTATCCGGCCCAGTAGCCGAACGCGACGAGCCGCCGCCCGTCCTCGTCCACCAGGTACTCCAGGTCCAGCAGGGCGCCACCGCCGGCGACGAACCGGCGCAGCAGGGCCTCTGCGCCCGGCTGCCCCTTGAAGGCATGCCCGAAGAACAGGTGACGGTGGACCAACGCGGAAGGCTCCTCGGGCAGTTCCTTCAGCCCGGCGATCAGCGCCTCGGGCGGCGCCGACACCCAGGAGCCCGGCTCGGCGACACGGCAGCCCACCTGCTCGTACGCCTCGGCCGGGAACACCCGCTGCGGGGAGTCCTCGACCGTCACGGTCACGCCGCTCTCGACCAGGCGCCGGGCGTCGGACGGCACGATCGGTGTGCGCCGTTCGGTGGTACGGGACTCGTGGCGGAGCCACAGGTGGAGTGCGGTCATACGCGGTTGACCTCCGGGCGCGGGGCGTCGGCGGCGAAGCGTCCGACGCTCACGGGGCTGACGTCGACGAAGGGTACGCGCCCCGGGAGGAGATCCCTCAGGATCTCGCCGACGGCGGGTCCCAGCGGGATGCCGTGGCCGCCGCGCTCGGTGGGCCGACGGGGGCGGGCTGCGCGGCGGCCGGCGCCGGACGGCCGCCGCGCGGGCCGCTCACGAGGACTGCACCACCGCGTCCAGGTGCGGCAGGTAGTGGTCGAGCCGCTCCCGCTTGGTGCGCAGGTAGGTGATGTTGTTCTCGCACGGCGGTATCAGCAGCGACACCTGCTCGTCGACCTTGATGCCGTGCCGCAGCAGCGCCTCCCGCTTGCGCGGGTTGTTGGAGAGCAGGCGCACGGACCGTACGCCGAGGTCGTGCAGGATGTCCGCGGCGACCCGGTAGTCGCGGGCGTCCACCGGCAGACCGAGGGCGAGGTTGGCCTCGACGGTGTCCAGGCCCTCCGACTGGAGCTTCATCGCGCGCAGTTTGGCCAGCAGGCCGATGCCGCGGCCCTCGTGGCCGCGCAGATAGACGACGATGCCGCGGCCCTCGGCCACGACCTGCCTGAGGGCGGTGGAGAGCTGGGGCCCGCACTCGCAGTGCGTGGACCCGAAGGCGTCCCCGGTCAGGCACTCGGAATGCAGGCGGACGAGCATGCCCTCTTCCTCGATGTCGCCGTACACCAGCGCCACTTGTTCGTCGCCGCGGTCGTGGTCGAGGTAGCCGACGGCCTGGAAATCACCGTACTTGGTGGGCAGGGGCGCATTCACGACTCGGGTGACCCCGGTGGGCACGTTCGCGATCCGGGTGACTCCCGAGGGGGCATTCCCGCCGAGCACGCCGTCAATGTCTGTCATGATCTGATTCCTATCTGGTAAGCGCAGGCGGTACGAGACGAAAGGCCGTGAAGTGATGAGCGGTTCGGGAACTGCGGACACTGCCGGGGGCCACACCGCGGGTGTGCTGCCGTCGGACACCTCGCGGGACGTGCGGGAGCGGGCGAAGGGCCCGCACCGTCAGGTGGCCGTCCTTCCCGTGGGCAGTTTCGAACAGCACGGCCCGTACCTTCCGTTGGCGACCGACACGCTGGTCGCCTGCGCGATCGCCCGCGAGCTGGCCGCCGCGTATCCGGTTCACCTCCTTCCTCCGGTGACGATCTCCTGCTCGCACGAGCACGCGGCGTGGCCGGGAACGGTGAGCATCTCCTCCGTCACTCTCCATGCGGTGGTACGGGACATCGCCGCGTCGCTCGAACGCTCGGGCGTTCAGGCCCTGGTCCTGGTCAACGGTCACGGCGGTAATTACGTCCTCGGCAATGTCGTCCAGGAGGGCAATGCCGTCCGGGATTCCTCGGGCAGCGGTGTGCGGATGGCGCTTTTCCCGGCCCCGGAGGACTGGGAGGCGGCCCGGGAACGGGCCGGGGTGCGCACCTCGCTGCTCAGCGACATGCATGCCGGGGAAATCGAGACCTCCATTCTTCTGCACTGTCATCCCGAATTGGTCAGGCCTGGTTACGAGACCACGGATTTCATCGCCGACGACCGACGGCATCTGCTCACCCTCGGCATGTCGGCCTATACGGAGTCCGGTGTCATCGGGCGTCCTTCACTGGCTTCCGCGGACAAGGGGAAGCAGTTGCTCGCGACGCTCGCGGAGTCCTTCGAGCCGTATTTCTCCCTGGTCGGGTCGGACGGCGACGAGGACGGTGTGACACATCGGCGGTGACCCCGCGTCAGGAAGGGCGCGGGGGCGTATCGGCCGCGGCGGGTGTGCGGACGGGGGGCGCGGAGCGCGTGGGGGAAACGCTCCGCGCCCGGTACGGGGGGCCGGGAGGGTGCCGCGGGGGCCTGGTCCTCCTCGGCGGCGTTCTCCGTCGCGGTGCGCGGGTGCCGCAGACCCGTGTACCAGCGGGCGAGGAGGACGAGCAGGCCGGGCAGGCTCGCCACGAAGCTGAGGACGCCGTAGAGGACCGCGACGCCCAGCCCGGTGTCCGCGCCGAGGCCCGCCGCGCCGAAGGCCCAGGCGGTGACGCCCTCCCGGGGGCCGAAGCCGCCGATGTTCAGCGGCAGGCCCATCGCGATGAGCGCGAGCAGGGCCAGGGGCAGCAGCGTGACCGGAGAGGCGTGCGATCCGGCGACCCGCGCGGCCACCAGGAACATCAGCAGGTGACCGGCGAGCACGACGACGGACGACAGCAGGACGGAGGGCCAACTCCCCCGCGCCAGCAGGGCGGTGCGCGCCTCGGTGAGCGCGGCGCCGAGAGCCCGGCGTCGGCGCGAGGGGCGGGGGGTGCGGCCCATGCGGACGGCCACGACGATGGCGAGCGCACCGAGCGTGGCGAGCGCCGTCAGGCCGGCCAGATGACGGGCCTGGGTGAGCACCGGCGAGGGCAGCGTGAGCAGGACCGGTACGCCCACCGCCACCAGGGCGACCTGGCCGGCGGCGCGTTCCAGGACCACGGCGCGGACACCGCGGCCGACGTCACCGGCGCTCTGCCCGTGCCGCACCGCGCGGTGCACGTCGCCGAGGACGCCGCCGGGGAGCGCCGCGTTGAGGAACAGGGCGCGGTAGTAGTCGGCGACGGCGGCGCCGAACGGCAGCCTCATGCCGAGCGCGTGGGCGACCCGGCACCAGCGCCAGGCGCTGAACACGGTGGTCAGCGCGCCGATCCCGAGCCCGGCGAGAAGGGTCGGCACATCGATCCGCCGCAGCCCGTCGAGCAGCACCCCGGTCCCGAGCCGCCACAGCAGCACCCCGAGGATGAGCGCCCCGGCGACGGTCCCGAAGTGGGTGCGCAGGGCGCGCAGGACCCGGCGGCGCGGGGGTGCCCCGGTGTGGGCGGCGACCGCCGCGGGGACGGTTTCCGTCACGGGCACGCGCATCTCCTCCGCAGCCGTCGCCAAGGCCGCCGTCCGCGTCGTCATCGCGCGCCTCCCGTCGGGCGGGGCAGGACCAGTACGTCGCTGTGGTGGACCGTCACGCGCAGATCGCCCGCCGCGCAGGCGGCCAGGCGGTCAGGCAGATACGTCTCTGCGCGGGGCGCGAGGTCGGGGCGCTGCTCCACGGCAGCACCGACCCAGCCGCGCAGCCACTCCTGCGTCAACTCCCGCTGCTCGGCGCCCAGTCGCCAGGGGCTCGGATGGACCCGTACGCTCGCGCCGAGCCGGTCGAAGGCCTCGCAGGCCGCGCCCAACGCGTCGGGGCCGAGGAGGTCACCGCGCCGCTGGTGGGCGTTGAACGCCTCGCTGATCTCCCGGTCCAGGGGGTGCTCGGGCGCCAGTTCCACGCGGCCCACGACGGACAGCGTCAGCAGCGCCGGGCAGCCCGCGCCCACGCAGGCCCGGGCGAGCGTGTCGATCTCCTCGGCGGTGAGCACGTCCAGCAGCGCGGACGCGGTCACCAGCGACGCCCCGGTCAGCGCGTCCGGGGTGAGCCGTCCGATGTCGCCGCGCTGGGTGGTGACCGTCACCGGGCTGTCGTCGGCCGCCGCGCGGGGCGCCCCCACCGAGGCGAAGTGCAGCAGGTAGGGGTCACGGTCGTGCAGCACCCAGTGCTGGGGGCCGTCGAGCAGCGGGGCGAGCCAGCGGCCCATGGAACCGGTGCCGCAGCCCAGGTCGTGCACGATCAGCTCGGTGCCGTGCCCGGGCCGGTTCGCGAGGCGGATCCGCAGCGGGTCGAGCAGTTCGTGCGCCCGCGCCTCCGCGTCGGCGGGCTCCCGCAGCCTCAGCCACTGCGGGGCGTATCGCGGCACCTCGGTCTCGCCGCCGCCGGGCGCGGGGATCGCGGGGAGCACCCCGGGCCCCGGTTCCGCGGACGTCTCGGACCCCGCCTCCGATGTCGTACCCGTGCTCATGCCGCCCTCCGAGGATCGTGCAGCCGGCCCAGCACACCCGCCAGGCTGCGTGCCGTGGTCGCCCAACCGTCCAGTGCCGCCCGGCGGCCGCGCGCGGCGGCCTTGAGCCGGCGCCGTACGTCCGCCTCGCCGAACCAGCCGCGCAGCTCGGCGGCGATCGCGGCGGGGTCCTCCGGCGGGACGAGGATGCCGGGCACCCCGCCGTCCGGCGCGCGCCCCACCGCCTCGGGCAGGCCGCCGACATCGGTGGCGAGGACCGGGATGCCGCGCGCCAGGGCCTCGGTGACGGCCATGCCGTACGTCTCGGCGTACGAGGTGAGGACCATGAGGTCGGCGGAGGCGTAGCTCGCCTCGAGTTCGGCACCGGACCGCGGTCCGGCCAGGTGCAGCCGGTCCGCCAGGCCGTGTTCGTCGATGAGGGCGCGCAGCCGCTCCACGTACGCCGGGTCGTGGCCGAGCCCGCCGACGCACACGCAGGTCCACGGCAGGTCCTTGACCGCGGCGAGGGCCTCGATGAGCCGGTGCTGCCCCTTGCGGGGGGTCACGGCGGCGACGCACAGCAGCCGGGAGACGCCGTCGGTGCCGGGGGCGAGGGGCGCGATGTCGGCGCCGGGGGCTGCGACATGGACCCGCTCGGGGGCGAGACCGTGGTGGGAGACGAGCCGGCGCACGGCCCAGTCGCTGGTGGCGATCACGGCGGGCACGGCCCGCAGGGTGGCGCGCTCCTCGGCGTCCAGTTCGGCCGCGGTCCCGGGGTCGAGACCGGTCTCGTCGCCGAGCGGCAGGTGCACCAGGACGGCGAGGCAGAGACGTTCGGCCTCGGGTACGACGATGTCGGGGACGCCGCAGGCGACCAGGCCGTCGAGCAGGACGACCGTGCCGTCGGGCAGGTCCCGCAGTGTACGGGCGAGTTCGGCCCTCGCCTGCGCGCCGGGCCGGGGCCAGGAGCCCTCGACCAGGTGCCTTTCCACCTGCCAGCCGAAGCCGGGCAGGTCCAGGCAGACCCGGCGGTCGTAGGCGTTGCCGCCGCTGGGGGTTGCCGGGTCGTCGACGCCGCCCGGCATCACGAAGTGCACGGTGCGCAGGGACATGGGGATGATGTCGGCGTTCCTGAGGGCCGTGTTCTGCACGGGCACATAGCCCAGACGGGGCTGGGCCGGCTGCCCGGCGGTGTGCACGGACGCGTGGTCGATGGTCGTGTCGGTCACAGGGCACGCTCGTAACTCGCCCAGGCGATGTGCGACTCGTGCAGCGTGACGGTGATGCCGGCGATTCCGCGGGCGTTCTCGCCCAGGGCGCCCTTGTGGATCCGTTCGGCGAGGCGGTCGGCGATCACCTTGGCCAGGAACTCCGTCGAGGTGTTGATGTTCGCGAAGTCCGGTTCGTTGTCGAGGTTGCGGTAGTTGAGCTCGCTCACCACCGCGCCCAGCTCCTGCGTGGCCAGTCCGATGTCGACGACGATGTTGTCGTCGTCCAGCTCGGCGCGGCGGAAGGTGGCGTCCACGAGGAACGTCGCTCCGTGCAGGCGCTGCGCGGGTCCGAAGACCTCGCCGCGGAAGCTGTGGGCGATCATCAGGTGATCGCGGACGGTGATGCTGAACAACGGACGACCCTCCAGGTGCGGTGCGTCTGGTCCCCTTCCGGGGTATGCCGTGTAGTACGGCTGACCCCTCCGCGTTGTTCAGCTGCCCGTTCTCCTTGTTCGGAGGTTCCTTGGGAGTTCCTTGGGAGTTCCCCCCAAGGTCGGGCAACTCGGGCGGGGCGGGACTCAGTCGGTGGGATACAGGATGCGGTGGCACAACCCCTTGAGCTCACCACGGGTGAGGCGTGGCAGCACGTCGGGGAGGTCTTCGAAGGGGGACTCGCCGGTGACGAGCGCGTCGAAGGCGGGGTCGGCGAGCAGGTCGAGGGCGAGGGCCATGCGGTCGGCGTAGTCACGTCCGGTGCGGGCGCGCGGCGAGACGGTGCCGACCTGGCTGCTGCGGATCGTGAGGCGGCGGGAGTGGAAGGCCTCACCGAGCGGCAGGGTGACGCGCCGGTCGCCGTACCAGCTGAGTTCGACGACGGTGCCCTCCGGCGCGAGGAGTTCCAGGGAGCGTACGAGCCCCTGTTCACTGGCGCTGGCGTGGACGACGAGGTCGCAGTCGCCGAGGGCGCCCTCGGGCAGGGCGAAGCCGACGCCGAGCGCGCGGGCGGTCGCGGCGCGCTCCGGGTCGGCGTCGACGAGCTGGACGCGGACGCCGGGGTGGCGGGCGAGGAGGGCGGCGACGGAGCATCCGACCATGCCGCCGCCGACGACCGCGATCCGGTCGCCGAGCTGCGGGCCCGCGTCCCACAGGGCGTTGACGGCGGTCTCGACGGTGCCGGCCAGGATGGCGCGGTGGGCGGGCACGGCGTCGGGCACGACGGTGACGGCCGAGGCGGGGACGACGTACCGGCTCTGGTGCGGATACAGGCAGAAGACGGTCCGCCCGACCAGCTCGTCCGGCCCCTGCTCCACCTGCCCGACACTCAGATAGCCGTACTTCACGGGGGCCGGGAAGTCGCCCTCCTGGAACGGGGCACGCATGGCGGCGTGCTGGCTCTGCGGCACACCGCCGCGGAAGACGAGGGTCTCGGTGCCGCGGCTGACACCGGAGTACAGCGCGCGCACCAGCACCTCGCCGTCGCCGGGCTTCGGCAGCTCCACGTCACGCAGCTCCCCGTGGCCCGGCGAGCGCAGCCAGAAGGCGCGAGCTGTGAGGTCCATGTGCGTCTCCCTGAACGATCCGGCGTTTCACCACGTACGCAGCTACGAGAAGTCGCGCACAAGGTACGCGCGAAGATCGAATCTGTCACTTGGCCGGAGGGTGAGCGGTGGCCCTGAACCACACATACGAGGCGAGGCTCTTGCAGCAGGAGACGACCGTGGGGGCGGGCGTGCAGGTACTGCTGCTGACCTTGCTGGGCACGGCGATCGGCATGGGTCCGGCCGGCTGGCTGACGGGCCTGGCGTTCGCGCTCGCCACCTGGGCCGTGCTCACCCGGGCCGTGCTCCGCTCCCGGCTCAGCTCGTTCGGCCCGGCCAACCGGGTGACGCTGGGCCGGGCCATTCTGGTGGGCGGGGTGACCGCGCTGGTCGCGGACTCGTTCGAGAGCGCGCCACCGGTGACGGTGTTCGTGGGGCTGACGGCGGTGGCGCTGATCCTGGACGGCGTGGACGGCAAGGTGGCCCGCCGCACGGGCACGTCGACCGCGTTGGGCGCGCGTTTCGACATGGAGGTCGACGCGTTCCTGATCCTGGTGCTGAGCGTGTACGTGTCGATGGCACTGGGCCCGTGGGTGCTGCTGATCGGGGCGATGCGGTACGTGTTCGTCGCGGCGGCCCGGGTGCTGCCGTGGCTGAACGGCGAACTGCCGCCGAGCATGGCCCGCAAGACGGTGGCGGCGGTGCAGGGCGTCGCGCTGCTGGTGGCCGCGTCGGGGCTGCTGCCGTATGCGGCGGGAGCGGCGGTCGTCGGGTGCGCGCTGGCGTCGCTGGTGTGGTCGTTCGGGCGGGACGTGCTGTGGCTGTGGAGCGTGCGGGGCGGCACCGCGGTGGCGATCTCCGCCGAAGTGGCGGTGGAGCCGGTCGCGGAACTGGTGGCGGGCGGCTGACCGGCGCCATGGCTTCAGGTCGTCAGGAGGTGGCCCTCGGGCCGTCGAGCCGTCCGATGCGGGCCACGTTCTCCCGGTCCTCGGGGTCCTCGCTGGGGCGGGCGGCGAACCAGGCGTCGAGGATCTCCTTCAGGAGCGGCTCGGAGGTCAGACGCAGGCTGAGCGCGAGCACGTTGGCGTCGTTCCAGCGGCGGGCGCCGTCGGCCGAGTACGCGTCCGTGCACAGCGCGGCCCGTACGCCCGGGACCTTGTTCGCGGCGATCGACGCGCCGGTGCCGGTCCAGCAGCACACGACCGCCTGGTCGCAGGTGCCGTCGGCGACCTCGCGGGCCGCCGCCTCGGAGCACGCGGCCCACTGCGGGTCGTCCCCGGCGCGCAGCGCACCGTGCGTGAGCACCTCGTGGCCACGGCCGCGCAGTTCGGCGACCAGGCTGCGGGCCACGGGTTCGTCCATGTCCGAGGAGACGGAGATCCGCATGTCTCGGAGGGTACCCGCTCGCGCCCACCTGGTGGTTCCGCCGGGCTGCGGGGTACTCGGCTCCCGGACCGAGGCGGAAGGAGCCGGACGTGGGCGGCAGCGATCGGCTGCGGGAGTACCGCGGCAAACGTGACTTCGACCGGACCGCCGAGCCCCGGGGCGACACGGCGGCATCCGGCGCGGAGCCCCACTTCGTGGTGCAGATCCACGACGCGAGCACCCTGCACTTCGACTTCCGGCTCCAGGTGGGCGACGTCCTGAAGTCCTGGTCCGTCCCCAAGGGCCCGTCCGCCGATCCCGGCGACAAGCGGCTCGCCGTGCCCACCGAGGACCATCCGCTGGAGTACGAGGACTTCGAGGGCGTCATTCCCGCCGGCGAGTACGGGGGCGGCACCGTGATCGTCTGGGACCGCGGCACCTATCGGCCGCTCAGCCACGACCGGCGCGGGCGCCCCGTGCCCTTCGAGGAGTCGCTGGAGCGCGGGCACGCCACGTTCCGGCTGAACGGGGCGAAGCTGCACGGCGAGTACGCGCTCACCCGGTTCCGCGGTGGCGAGAGGGGCGGCGAGCAGGAGGCCTGGCTGCTGGTGAAGGCGGGGCATGCGGGATCCGGCGGCCACGGGACGCCCGACCCGCGCCGCGCCCGGTCGGTCCGCAGTGGACGCACACTCGCGCAGGTGGCCGCGGACGGCGGTGAGAGGTGAGGAGCCATCAGCGGCCTCCTCCAGACGCTGCCCGGCGAGCAGCGGGCACGGGTGGGCGCCGGGGGTACCCCCTCTGGGGGAGGCACCGGCCGGCGCCGAAAGCGAGCCCTCCCCCCGGCCCGCCCCGGCACCGGCCACCTGGTGGCCGCCGGGCGACGTCACGTGCCCGACGTGGCAGCCTCCCGCTCCGGGCGCGCAGCGGCTCGCGGCGCACCCTCGGTGCGCACCGCGCGCCTGCCGGGCACCAGCAACGCGGCCAGCGCAGCGCCGAGGCACAGCACCCCCAGCAGACCGAAGCCGTGCGTGTACCCGGAGCCGTACGGCAGCCCCGTCGGCTGCAACCGACCCGTCACCAGCACACTGGTGACCGCCGCGCCGATGGAGCCGCCGATCGTCCGGATGTTGGCGTTCATTCCGGTCGCCGCACCGGTCTGCTCGGCCGGAACGCTGCCGACGATCAGGTTGGCCATGGAGGCGAAGGCCAGTCCGATGCCGAAGCCGAACACGCCCGCGACGAGGGCCACCTGCCACTGCGCGTCGTGCCACAGGGTGAGGAACCCGCAGGCGACCGCACCCAGCGCAGCCCCCGCCGTGAGCAGCGCCTTGGCTCCCAGCACCGGCTCCAGGCGGCCGCTCAGCACGCCCGAGACGAACATGGCCACCAGCATGGGCAACATGAGCAGCCCGGACGCGGTGACGGACGCACCGAAGCCGTATCCGGCGGCGCGGGGCGTCTGCACGAAGGCGGGCAGGAAGGACCAGATCGCGTACATGCCCGCGCCGAACAGCAGCGCGGCCGTGTTGGTCGTCCACACGGCGGGCAGCCGCAGGACGCGCAGATCGATGAGCGGGCTGCGGGAACGCGCCTCGGCCGACAGCCACAGCGCGAACAGCACGGCGGCCGCGAGGAAGAGACCGATCACCGGGGCCGATCCCCAGCCCCACCTGGTCGCCTGGCTGAGTGGCAGCAACAGCGCCACCAGCCACGCGGACAGCAGAACGGCACCGAGCCAGTTGACGCGTCCCTCGGCACGGCTCGGCGACTCGGGCACGAAGCGCGCGGCGATCAGCGTGGTGACGGCGACGACGGCGACCGGGATCCAGAACAGCCAGCGGTAGTCGAGCGCGGAGACGATGGGACCGGCCGCCACGATGCCCACGCCGCCACCGGCGGCGATCACGGCGGACAGGTTGCTGATGCTGCCGCTCACCTCGGCCGGGGCGAACTCGTCCCGGATGATGCCGAACGACAGCGGGAACAGCGCGCCGCCGGCGCCCTGGACGACACGGGCGACGATCAGCACGCCGATGTTCGGCGCGAGCGCGGCGAGCAGACAGCCGGCCAGCAGCGTCAGCAGCACCGCGACAAGTGTGCGTTTCCTTCCGACGAGGTCGCCGACCCGGCCGAGGATCGGTGTGAAGACCGAGGCGGACAGCAGGTACGCCGTCATCACCCAGGTCGCGGTGGATTGGGAGGTGTGCAGCGCGTGCTGGACGGTCGGCAGGGCCGGCGCGATCAGGGACTGCAACATGGAGAACACGCCCGCACCGGTCGCGAGGACCGCGAAGGTGAGGCGGGTGGACTTCCGGGGCATGAAAAGCCTCTCCGAACAGGCGCGGCCGAGATCTTCCGGCCGCGGTCGTAGGACTCCGTCGTGCGGCAGGGCAGCGTGGAGCACGCCGACGGCCGCGGGGAGCGGTCGCGGAGCGGATGGACAGACGGGCGGGCGGTGCGATCGACGCAGGGCCCGCGGTACGAGGTCGGGGGTACGAGGCCGACGAGGGGGCGTGCGGCCGCACGCGCCCAGGGCGGGCGCACCCCGACTGCTAAAGTGGAGGTGTTCCTCCACTCTATCGGAGGCACACCTCCGCTTCAACCGGCCGGCCTCGGGAGGCAGCAGTGACGACCCCGCCCTTCCCCGTCAGTGAGATCGTGGCGTCCCAGCGGCCGCACCGTAAGGACGCCGCCCGCAACTACGACGCCCTGATCGCCGCCGCCCGCGACGCCTTCGCGGAGCACGGCGCGGAGGCGTCCCTGGAGGACGTCGCGCGCCGCGCGGGCGTCGGGATCGGCACGCTGTACCGCAACTTCCCCACCCGCCGCCATCTCTTCGAGAGCGTCTACGCGGGCGAGGTGAACGACCTGTGCCGGGTGGCTCAGGAGGTCGCGGACCGTGAGCCGTGGGAGGCGCTCACCTCGTGGCTGCGCCGGTTCGTGGACTACACGGTGACCAAGCGGGCGATCCGCGAGGCGATGGACGACGAGTCGGAGATCTTCCTGGCCTGCCGGGAGTCCATGTACCGGGCGGGCGGCCCGCTCTTCGAGCGCGCGCAGCAGGCCGGCGAGGCGCGCCCGGACATGACCTTCGACGACCTGCTGCGGATGGTCGCCGGCATCACGGCGACGAACTTCCTGGACGACGCCCAGCGGGACCGGGTCCTGACCGTGGCCCTGGACGGGGTGCGGGCGTCCGGCGCCTGACGTGGCCCTGGACGGGGTGCGGGCGTCCGGCGCCTGACCGTGCTCAGGCGCCGGATCACGCTCAGCTGTTCCAGCTCTCGTCGTACGGGTCGCCGGGGGTCGCGACGGGCTTCGCCTGTATGACGTCGAGGTAGGGGATGATCCCGCCGTTGACGGGGTCCTTGGTGCGCTTCGCGGTGTAGGTGCCGGTGACGTCGAGCCAGGAGTCCGGCTGCAGGACGGGCGGCAGCTTGCCGGTCAGGCCGATCTTGACCGGCTGGGCGTCGGCGGCGCAGCAGTTGAGGGCCATGCGGACCAGGTAGGGCGTCCCCGTGTGGTCCAGGGCGACGAACCCGGTGATCTCCACCTTCCGGCCGCCGAGGGAGCGTCCGTGGCCGTACGCCGCGCGGCCCGCGTAGTCCACCAGGCCGAGCCTGACCGGGTCGCCGGACGGCAGGGCCGGATAGGCCAGGGGCTGCTGGAGGGCCGTACCGGAGCGCACGGCGCTGTAGGAGCCGAGCGCGGGCGGGGCGACCAGGATGAGCGCGAACAGGGGGAGCACGAGGAGCCAGGAGATCCGCGGCTCGCGGTGGGCGTGGCCGTCTTCGTGCTCGTCGTCTTCGTCGTGCGCCTCGCCGCCGCCGGGAACCTTCCGGGCCGCCCGCGCTCGGCGCAGCTCGTACCAGAAGGTGGCGGCCGCCGCCACGATCAGGACGACGCCGGCCGCGAGCAGCAGCGGCTGCAGGCCCGCCTTGACGTAGCGCAGGTACAGGCTGGTGGTCCCTGCGTGCAGCAGCGCCCCGCCGACCAGGAACAGGACGGCCGCTTGGGCCTGCCGGTTCACAGCAGCACCGCCCCGGTCAGGACCGACACCAGGACCGCCAGCGCGAAGGTGGCGGGTGCGAACCGCAGCGCGAAGGAGCGGCCGAAGGTGCCGGCCTGCATCGCGAACAGCTTCAGGTCGATCATCGGCCCGACCACCAGGAACGCCAGCCGCGCGGTCAGCGAGAACTGCGACAGCGAGGCCGCCACGAACGCGTCGGCCTCGGAGCAGATGGACAGCAGCACCGCGAGCACGGAGAGCGCGAGGACCGCCACCACCGGGTTGCCGGCCGCCGTCCGCAGCCAGCTCGCAGGGGCAACGGCCTTGAGGGTCGCCGCGGCCATGGCGCCGACGACCAGGAAGCCCCCGGCGTGCATCACGTCGTGCCGTACGGACCCCCAGAACGCGGCCCCCTTGCTCTGCCCTTCGTACGACGCCCGGGCCGGCGGCCGCAGCCAGTCGGTGCGGCCGAGCCGCTGCCACAGCCAGCCCATCGTGCACGCCACCAGCAGGCTCGCCAGGAACCGGGCGAGGACCATCTCCGGGTCACGGGGGAAGGCCACGGCGGTGGCGGTCAGCACGATCGGGTTGATCGCGGGCGCGGACAGCAGGAAGGCCAGCGCCGCCGCGGGCGTCACCCCCCGGCGGACCAGCGCCCCGGCGACCGGCACCGAGGCGCATTCGCAGCCGGGCAGGACCGCCCCGGCCACCCCGGCGACGGGCACCGCGAGGGCGGGCCGCTTCGGCAGCGCGCGGGCGAAGAACGAGGGCGGGACGAACACCGCGAGCGCCGCGGACAGCAGCACGCCGAGCACGAGGAACGGCAGCGCCTGGACGACCACCGCGAGGAACACGGTCATCCAGCTCTGCATCACCGGCGCACCCAGCGCCCGGCGGATCGGGCCCTGCCCGACGACCAGCACGAGCAGCAGCAGGGTCAGGCCGAGGGAGGAGTTGAACTGCCAGCCCTGTGCAGGCTCCTCGTCGTGGCCCCGGTCGACCGGGGCCGGAGGTGCTTTGACGACGGTCACGGGCGGGGTACCTCCGGAAAGGAGCGGGCGGCGCGGGGGGCTTCCCCCCTCCCGACCCATACGAAGTCCCGGGCGCGGTGTCTCACCGCGGACCCGGGACTTTGCCGCTCAATGACCTTCCGCTCGATGACCTTCCGCTCGATGACCTTCCCCGGTCACCGGCCGCTGCTGTACGCCGGTTTCGGCTGTCCCCCGGCGACCGGGGCGTGCCGGCGGCGGAAGAGGGACGGCAGGCTCGGCACGGTCAGGAAGCCCTCGGCCCGTGCGCTGGCGATACCGATGCGCGGTATGTCGCGGGTGTTCTCGAACAACAGGAAGCGGGGCTCCCAGACCGGCCGGTACTTGGCGTTGGCCCGGTACAGGGACTCGATCTGCCACCAGCGGGAGAAGAACGTCAGCACCGAGCGCCACAGCCGCAGTACGGGGCCGGCGCCGAGGCGGGCGCCGCGTTCGAAGACGGCGCGGAACATGGCGAAGTTGAGCGACACCCGCTCGATGCCGAGGTCGCGGGCGCGCAGCAGCAGCTCGATGACCATGAACTCCATCAGGCCGTTCTCGCAGTCGCGGTCGCGGCGCATCAGGTCGAGGGAGAGGCCGTGCTCCCCCCAGGGGACGAAGCTGAGCACGGCCCGTGGCTCGCCTTCGCTGTCGCGGCACTCCAGCATCATGCAGCACCCGTCGGCGGGGTCGCCGAGGCGGCCGAGGGCCATGGAGAAGCCGCGCTCGGTGGCGCCGTCGCGCCAGTGGTCGGCCTTCTCGATCAGCTCGGCCATCTCGGACTCGGGGATGTCCTCGTGGCGGCGGATCGTCACGGTGTAACCGGCGCGCCGGACCCGGTTGTGCGCCTGCCGCACGACCCGCATCGCGCGTCCCTCGAGGCTGAAGTCGGCGACCTCCACGATCGCCTCGTCGCCCAGTTCGAGGGCGTCCAGTCCGTGCCGGGCGTAGATCGTGCCGGCCTCTTCACTCGCGCCCATGACGGCGGGCGTCCAGGCGTGCCTACGGGCCTCCTCCAGCCATTCCTCGATGGCGCCGGGCCAGGCCTCGGGGTCACCGATCGGGTCGCCGGAGGCGAGGGTGACACCGCCGACCACCCGGTAGGCGATGGCGGCCTTGCCGCTCGGGGACCAGATCACGGCCTTGTCGCGGCGCAGCGCGAAGTAGCCGAGGGAGTCCCGCTCGCCCTGCTTGGCGAGCAGTGCGCGCAGCCGTCGCTCGTCCTCCTCGCCGAGGAGTTCGCGGCCGCGGGGCGCGCGGAAGCAGGCGTACAGGACGAGGAGGAAGGTCGCCGCGGTCAGGACGTTGATGGTGATGTCCACCCAGCGGGGGGCGTGCACGTGCTCGATGTGGTCGGCGAGCGGCCCGACGCTGACGCCGCGCAGCAGCGCGTACACGATCTTGTCCGCGAGGGAGGCCGAGGCCTCGCTGTGCGCCTTGTTGGTGGCGTCCACCAGCAGGGTGCCGATGCCGCCGCTGACGACGATGCCGCAGGCGGCGACGATCAGCGCCAGCTTGGGGTTGGAGCGGTCGCCCAAGGCCCGGAACTCCTTGCGGCCGAGCAGCAGCGCGGCCACGAACAGGCCGGTGAGCAGGGCGGAGATCCAGTTGAAGACGTGCCGGTTGTACTGGTGCTGGGTCAGGGCGGCCGCGTAGAGCGCGAGCAGCGGGCCGGCGAGCAGGATGTTCGCGATCCAGGCCGCCCGCTTGCGGCGCCGCATGACCATGGCCAGGAACAGGGCGAGGACCGCCGAGACCAGTCCGGCGGTGGCCAGGTACGGGGTGAAGAACTGACCGCCGTTGTGCTCGTGCACCTCCTTGCGGAAGGGCAGCGAGACGACGGCCACGATGTTCAGCAGGGCCATCAGCCGCAGGTACCAGACCGTGGCGACGGCCGCCCCGGGGCCGAGGCGCGCGGGCAGGGAGGGACCCTCCCCCGCCGCGCCCTGCGGGCGCCGGGCGCGCTGCTGGACGATCTCTGCTTGCTGCTGTGGGGGCACCGCGATGACTCACCTTGACGAGAGAGAGGCCGGAGCGACCGGCGTGGACGGAAGCACTCGCATCGACCCTACATTTCGTAGGGGTAACGGTGGCTTTTCCTAGGGTAGGAGTCCGGCAAGGACGATCCGGTTCCCCCCGAACCCGGCAAGGGTGGGGCGGGACGGCCGCCGGGGGGCCGACAGGTTCACCCGTACGGGAACCCCTGGAAGTCTACGGGGCCACCCAGGGTGCTCTCTTCTCGGCGTGCTCCAGCCCCGCGCGTTCGAGGTTCGCGTGTTCGAGCAGGAACGGTATGATCGCCCGCTCCAGCAGGGCGCGCTCCCAGACCTCGCGGGCCCGGCGCACCCGGGGATCGCGGTCCATGGGGTCCTCGCCGTCGTCGCGGCGGGTCCGGGCGCGGGCCGCCAGAAGCCAGGCGAGGTCCCCGAGGGCCGCTCCCGCCGTCACGACGGCGGCGATCACCCCGGACATCACGAGCCCGTCGCCGATGTGCGGGCGCACGGCGAAGGCCCGCAGTCCGAAGCCGCACAGCAGGAACACCCCTGTGGCCGCGGCTCCGAGGCTCGGCACCAGGATCGCGAGCGCCGGCAGCAGTCTTTTCTGCATACGATCGTCGCCGTCCCCCTCCGGCCTGTCACGGTGGGCTGCCGCGGCCCGCAACGCGAGGTAGTGGCGGTACTCGTCGGCGGCGATCCCGGCGAGACGGTCGCGCGCCTCCAGCGCCCGCGCACGCAGCTGCTCGCGCGTCGGTCCCGCACCGGTGACGCCGATCGCAGCCGTGATCCCCGGATGGCCGAGGGCCCGGTCCACCATCCGCTCGAAGATCGGGCCGCCCGCTGGTGACGGCTCCTCGGACTCCCGCACAGATCCCCCGATAGGCGCACAACGGGCCGGCCGATACCGACCGGCGGACGGACGAGCCAAACCCTACAACATGTAGGTCCCGCGGCCGGGGCAGAGTGCGGAGACCGTACATTCCCCGGAGCGGCGGCCGGCTCGGGCACGTGGTCAGTGCTCCTCGGCCGGCTCGGCGTCCAGGCCGGTGCACGCCAGCTTGCCGTCCACCTTGGCGCACGCCTCCACGTCGTCGGGTGACGTCACGGCGAGCATGGGGCTCGCCGAGCCGCCGGAACCGTCTCCCGGATACGCCGCGGACAGCACGTCCCGCCCCTTGCGGACGGAGATGACGCGGGCGTCGGAGGCGTCCGCGTCGACCTCGGCCCAGGCGGTGCCGCAGGTCGCGGAGTACTCGAGGCGCACCGCGTAGGAGGTGTCGCGGACCTTGCTCTTGGTCTGCGCGTCCCGGTCGCAGGCGGACACGTCGGGCAGCTGCCCCTGGCAGGCGTCGCCCCGGCACCGGGGCGACGCCGCGGCGAGCCGTCCGCCCGGGGCACCGGAGCGGTCGGAGGCGAGGAGGGCGACGGCCACCGCGGTGACCGTGACGATCAGGGCGACCGCCGACAGCGGCAGCCGGCGCGGCCGGGCGGTCCGCGGCGGGGGCCCGTCGTGCGGCGGCGTGCCCGCGGGCGGCCGGCGGGCGGCCGCCTCCCACAGGGCCAACGCGGGTGCGGGGTCGGCGCCGGCGAGGGCGGCGAGCGCCTCGACCGCCGAACGAGGGGGCCGTTGGGCGCCGGTGAGATAGCGGTGCCAGGCGGACTTGCTGTACGGGGTGCGCGCGGCGAGGGCCGCGAGGCTGAGACCGGTGCGCTCCTTCAGATCGCGCAGCGTGGTCACGAACGCCTCGTCCGTCTGTGCGGGCGGTGCGGCCGAGGGGCCGCAGGGCGCCGCCGTCCGTGCCGCGCCGGCTTTCACGGTCTGGATCCTTGGGGCTGTCGCATGACCTGTCCCTCAACACCTAATCCTATTTGGGCTGTTCGCCCTGGTTGGTGAAATGTGTTCCCGGGGGTGCGGTGCCGCCACACATCGGGACCGGTATGAGAAATGCGAAACGCGAGCCGGAACGGAGCACACCGACGGCCTGCCCGGTCACGTGCGTGACCGGGCAGGCCGTCCCTTGGAGGGGAGAGCGGTCGCGGTGTCAGCACCAGGGCAGGGTGCCCCGCATGCGGACGTAGTGGGCGGAGACGTAACCCTGGTTGCCCGAGAGCTTGTACCAGCGCCGGTTGCCGAAGACGTACGAGCCGTTCTTCTTGCAGACCAGTACGAGGCGGCCGTTGACGTGCGCGTGGCCGACGACGCGGTGGCGGAAGCCGGGACCGGAGCGGACGTTCAGCCTGGCGTGACGCGTGGCGACGTATCCCACGAGGCGGACGGGGCGCCGGTGGTGGACCACGCGCGTGACGTGCCGGGTGTGGCGGACGGGGTGGGAGCACCGTGTGGAGCGGTGCGCGCGGTGCCGGGCCGGGACGTGCCGGGCCGGGGCGGGGAGCAGGATGTGCGGGCGGTGCGGAACCGTCCGCACGACCGGCGCCGAGGTGGGCCGGCCGCCGTCGGCGGCGACGGCGGCCGTGGGCACCAGCGCGAACATCGCGACCGCGGCCACCAGGCCGCTCTGCAGTGTCCGGCGAATCATGGGAACCTCCGTGCTGACGATGCCGATCACGGTCTGCGTGATCTCATGTCGCCCAGCGTTTCCGTGTGGACGGCCGGGGATTCCGTCCCGTTGTGCCGGGGATGGGGGAAACGTCCCGTGGGACGACCGGAGGCGGCGAGTCACCGCAGCGCGGGCCGCACACGACGGCGCACGGCAGGGGCGGGGGCCTGCGCGACGCAGGCGTGGCCACGTGCGGACATGTGCGGACGTACGGATGTGGTGGGCGCTCGACCGTGCAGATGTGCGGACGGTCCCGTCCCAGGCGCGGGGCGGGGCCGTCGTCGAACTACGGGTTGGCTCGTCGTCGGGCCGCCGGGGACCGTCGTCGGGCTACCGGGTCGGTGTGTCGTGCGGGGCCGGGGCGTACCCGGCGGGGCGGGTGGCGGAACCCCCGGCCCTGGGTGCGGCTGCGCAGGCGGGTCGCGTAGCCGCACAGCTCGGCCGGCGGCACCGTCGCGGTGACCACCGTCGCGCCGGCCCGTGCCGGGGTTCGACTTCGACACCCTGCGCCACCTCAACCCGGGGGCCGCGCCGGTGGAGGTCTTCGCCTGGGCCGACGCCCTGATCCGTCCCGATTTCAAGGAGCGCGGCCTGCTGGACACGGCCGTCGTCACGATCCGCTTCGACAACGGCGCCCTCGCCACCGCGGAGGCGAGCTTCCAGGCCGGCTACGGCTACGACGTGCGCGGCGAGGTCCTCGGCTCCGCCGGCATGCTGACGATGGGCGACCTGCGCCGCACCCATCTGACGACCCACGGACCGGACGGCATCGCCGCCGAGTGCGTCACCTACGACCAGGACCTCTTCCGCGACGCGTACGTCGCGGAGCTGGCCGACTTCGCCGACAGCGTCCGCACCGCCCGTACCCCGTCGGTCACGGGCGGAGGACGCCCGTGCGGCCCTGACGATCGCGCTCGCGGTCATACGGTCGGTGGAGAGGGGAGAAGCCCGTACGCATCGCGGAGATCGAGGGTCACGCCGACGCGGACATCACGGGACAGACCGACCCCGTCGACGACGGAGTGGCCGAATTGAGCAACTCGTCTCTTTTGTCAAGATAAGTTCTAAAATTACGTACGGCATCCAGCCGTTCTCCAACGAGGGCGGCGGAGCACCCAGCGGCGAGCCGGCGAGGGGAGTGATGCACATGGTCGTGGACAACGGCATCGACCTCGCCCCGGTTCGCGAGCGGTTCCTGCAGGGCGGGACCGTCGGGAGCGGCGTACGGAGCATGATCCTCAACTCCTGGCAGCGTTCCGTGCTGCTCGGCCTCTCCCCCGACCAGGCCGAGCTCCCCTACCGGCCGGACGTCGACACGGACGTACAGCTCGTCCGTGCGGCCGACCCCGTGCTCGACTGGCTGCAGAACCGGTTCGCCGGCAGCCGGATGAACATCGGGCTGGCCGACGGGGAGGGAACGGTGCTCGCGCGCCGCTTCGGGCAACCGTCGCTGCCGCGCAGGCTGCCGCCGTTCCAGGTCGATCCGGGGTTCGTGTTCGCCGAGCACGTCGCGGGCACCAACGGCATCGGCCTCGCCCTGGCGGAGCGGCGGCTGTGCCGGCTGTACGGCGCGGAGCACTTCGCCGAGCGGTCGCAGGGCAACGCCTGTTCGGCCATCCCGATCCGGGACCTGCTCAGCGGACGCATCGAGGGCGTCCTGTCCTTCGGCTGCCCCCGCACCGACGCCACCCCGGTCATGGACACCCTGATCACCCAGGCCGCCCGCGCGATCGAGCGCCGGCTGCTGGAACAGAGTTCGGCACGCGAGCGTGCCCTGCTCCAGGCGTACCTCGACGCCCGGCGTGGCGCCACGGTCGGTGCGCACCTGCTCGACGCCGCGGGGATCGGCGTGGACGAGCCGGCCCTGAGCGGGCTGAACGGGCGCGACCGGATGATCGTCAGGGAGAAGGCCGCCGAGCTGATCTCCGCCGCCCAGTGCGGCGCGGTCGAGGTGGCCCTCTGCGACGGCCGGCGGCTCACCCTGCTGAGCCAGGTGGTGACCGGCCCCGGCGGCACGGAGGGCGTCGCCGTCGAGGCGGTCCTGCACGAGAACGGGCCGCAGCTGCTGCTCACCCTCCCCGGCCGGCCCTTCGAGCGCGACCTCGCCCCGCCGGACACATCCGTCATTCCGGTGCCCCGGCACCTTCTCGGTGTGCCGTCCGGCCAGGCGACCACGGCCCCGCCCATCACCGTCCGTACGCCCGAGCAGTCCCACGAGCAGTCCGTCCGCAGCGCACCCGCCCCTACGACGGCCGACGGCCGGCTGGTCCTCGTCGGGGAGCCCGGCGTGGGAACGTACGCCGTCGCGGCGCGCCGCCGTCTGGAGCTGCTGTCCGAGGCGAGCGCCCGCATCGGCACCACCCTGGACGTGCGCCGCACGGCTCTCGAACTCGCCGAGATGGCCGTACCGCGTCTCGCGGACCATGTCGCGATCGACCTGCCCGAGGCCGTCCTGCGCGGCGAGGAGGCGGCCGACCCGCGCACCGGCATGGTGCGCGCGGTGAGCCACGGCATCCGTGACGACCTCCCCTTCTACGCGGTCGGCGAGCGGGTGGACCCGCGCCCCGCGACGCCCCAGTCCCGGTGCCTGGACCGTGAGCAGGCCGTGCTGGTACCCGATCTGCGGGTCTCGACCGGCTGGATCTCCCAGGAGCCGGCGCACACCGAACGCCTCGTCGCCGAGGGCGTCCACTCCCTGATCGCCGTCCCGCTGCTCGCCCGCGGCGTCGTCCTGGGCATCGCCAGCTTCTACCGTTGCCAGTCCCCGTCGCCCTTCGACGACGACGACCGCTCCCTGGCTCAGGAGCTCGCCACCCGCGCCGCGATCTGCATCGACAACGCCCGCCGTTACACCCGCGAGCACACCATGGTTCTGGCGCTGCAACGCAGCCTGCTGCCGCAACGGCTGCCGGAGCAGAGCGCCCTGGAGATCGCCCACCGCTACCGGCCCGCCGAGTGGGAGGTAGGCGGGGACTGGTTCGACGTCATCCCCCTCTCCGGTACCCGGGTCGCGCTGATCGTCGGCGACGTGGTGGGCCACGGTCTGCACGCCGCGGTCACGATGGCCCGGCTGCGCACGGCCGCGCGCAACTACGCCGAACTCGACCTCGCCCCCGACGAGGTCCTCACCCACCTCGACAACCTTGTGGGGCGCATGGACCGGGACGAGACGGCCTGCACCACCACCGGCATCATCGGCGCGACCTGTCTGTACGCCGTCTACGACCCCACCTCGCAGCGGGCCACGGTGGCGCGCGCCGGCCATCTGCCGCCCGCGCTGGTGCACCCGGACGGCAGCGTGACCTTCCCCGACCTGCCCGCCGGGCCTCCCCTGGGCCTCGGCGGCCTGCCGTTCGAGTCCACCGACATCCCCCTCCCCGAGGGCAGCGAACTCGTGCTGTACACCGACGGGCTCGTCGAGGACCGCGGGCGGGACCTGGACACCTCCTTCGAGCTGCTGCGCCGGGCGCTCGCCCACCCGGACCGCGCACCGGACGACACCTGCCGCGCGATCCTGGACACGGTGGCGCCGGAGCACCCCGACGACGACATCGCGCTGCTGGTGGCCCGCACCCACGCCCTGGACCCCGGCCGGATCGCCGACTGGTCGCTGCCGGCCGACCCGGGCCGCGTCAAGGACGTCCGCGCCGCCGTCATCCGCCGCCTGGCCGACTGGGGCCTGGACGAGGTGTCGTTCACCGCGGAACTGCTGCTGAGCGAACTGGTCACCAACGCCGTCCGCTACGGCAGCGGCCCCATCGACGTACGCCTGATCCACGACCGCACCCTGATCTGCGAGGTCGCGGACACCAGCAGCACAGCACCGCACCTGCGCCACGCGGCCACCTACGACGAGGGCGGCCGGGGCCTGTTCCTCGTGGCGCAGCTCGCCCAGGCCTGGGGCACCCGCTACACCGCCGAGGGCAAGGTCATCTGGGCGGAGTGCGCACTTGGGGCGCCGTCCGGCGGTCTGCCGGAGGCGACGCCGACGGACATGGACTGGGGGGACCTCGCTGGCCTCGCATGACGTCCCGGACTTCGCCGCGAACGACAGCGGTGCGGAGCCCCTCCTGTGCATCCGGGGGCTCGGCAAGCGGTTCGGCGGCACGCTCGCGCTGGACTCGGTCGACCTCGACGTCCACCGGGGAGGGGTCCTCGCGCTGCTGGGTCCCAACGGAGCCGGAAAGTCCACCCTCATCAAGGTGCTCGCCCAGGTCCACCGCGCCGACGAGGGAGAGGTGACGGTGGCCGGACACCCACTCGGCACGCAGGCCGCCGCGCGTGCCATGTCCTTCATCCACCAGGACCTCGGGCTCGTCGGGTGGATGACGGTCGCGGAGAACATCGCGCTGGGCACCGGGTATCCCCGGCGCCTCGGGATGATTTCGTGGCGACGGGCTCGCGAGCGCTCCGTGGAGGCCCTGGAGATCGTCGCCGGCCACCTGGACCCGGACGCCCGGGTCGCCGACCTCGGCCGGGCCGAGCGTTCACTGGTCGCGATCGCCCGCGCGCTGGCCACCCGAGCCCCGCTGATCGTGCTCGACGAGCCCACGGCGAGCCTGCCCGCGACCGACTGCGCGCGCCTGTTCGACGTATTGCACGCCCTGCGCGACCGCGGCCACGGCATCGTGTACGTCAGCCACCGGCTCGACGAGGTGTACCGGGTCGCCGACCGCTTCGCCGTACTCCGCGACGGCCGCGTCGTCAGCCGGGGCCGCCTCGCGGACCATCCCCCGGCCCGGCTGGTGCAGGACATCGTGGGCCACGGTCCGGCGGTGCCCCACGGGCCTACGCCGGCCCCCACCCACGGACCAGTCGTCCACCCGCCCACGACGGCCCCCACCCACGGACCGGTCGGCCCCCGGCCCACGACGGCCCGCACCCACGAACCGGCCGACCCCCGACCCACGACGGCCCCCACCCCCAGACCGGTCGTGCTGCGCCTGGAGGACGTCCGCACCGAGACCGCGGGGCCGGTCAGCCTGCAACTGCGGTCCGGTGAGCTGCTGGGCATGGTCGGGCTCACCGGTGCCGGTCACATGGCTCTGGGGCGCGCGCTCGCCGGCTCGGGGACGATCGTCAGCGGACGGATCCTGCTGGACGACCACCCCTACCACCCGCGGACGGTCGCCGCCGCCGTCGGCGCCGGGGTCGGTTTCGTGACCGACGACCGGCAGGAGGAAGGCTGCCTGCACGACCTCACCGTCCGCGAGAACCTCCTGGCCAACCCCCGGGCACAAGGCCCGCGCGCGCCCCGCTGGATCGTCCCGCGACGCGAGCGCGCCACGGCCCTGTCCCTGCTCGACCGGTACGGGGTGCGGCCCCTCGACACCGAGGCCCGTATCGACACCCTGTCCGGCGGCAACCAGCAGAAGGTCATGGTGGGCCGGTGGCTCGGGCTCGGCCGGCGCCTGCTGATCCTCGAGGAGCCGACCGCAGGCATCGACATCGGCGCCAAGGCGGCCATCCACCGCCTGCTCGAGGAGGCGGTGACCGCCGGGGCGGCGGTGCTGCTGTGCTCCACGGACTTCGAGGAGGTCGCCGACGTGTGCCATCGCGCCCTGGTGTTCGTCCGCGGGACCGTGGCGGCCGAGCTGGCCGGCGCGGCTCTCACCGTCCCGGAACTGACCCGCACGGCGTCGGCCATGCCGGGCATCACCGGGACGGCGACGGAACGATGACCGGCGCCGCCCCGAGGCCCCCGCGGGGACCGTCCCGCCCGCCCCGGTGGCGGCCTGTCCGTGCGCGGGGCCATCTCATCGGCGCGTACGGCCTGCTGTTCCTGACCGCCCTGCTGTTCCTCGTCTTCTCGCTCGCCCTGCCGGGCACGTTCCCGACGCTGGACAACGTCTCCTCGATCCTGTTCAACCAGTCGGTGCCGGCGATCCTCGCGCTCGGGGCGACGGTCCCCATCGCCACCGGCCGGTTCGACCTGTCCATCGGGTACGGCCTCGGCCTCGCCCATGTGATGGTCCTGCACCTGATGGTGGCCGGCGGCTGGCCCTGGCCGGCGGCCTGCCTGGCCGTCGTCGCAGGCGGCGGGGTCGTCGGCGTCTGCAACGGTCTGCTGGTCGAGTTCGCCCGCATCAACTCCTTCATCGCCACCCTCGGCACGGGCACGGTGATGTACGGGATCACCGGCTGGATCACCGGCGGCGCCCGGATCGTCCCCGGCCCGGGGGGCCTGCCGCCCGCGTTCACCGGCCTCTACGACGCCACGTTCCTCGGCCTGCCGCTCCCCGCCTTCTACGTCCTGGCACTGGCCGTTCTGCTCTGGCTGCTGCTGGAGCGTCTGCCGCTCGGCCGGTACCTCTACGTCATCGGCTCCAACCCGCGCGCCGCCGACCTGGTCGGCATCCCCACCCGCCGGTACGGCGTCTACGCCTTCACCGCCTCCGGCCTGGTCGTAGGCTTCGCCGGAGTCCTCCTGGCGGCGCAGCAAGAGCTGGGCAACCCGAGCGTGGGCATGGACTACCTGCTCCCGGCCTTCGTCGGCGCGCTCCTCGGCTCGACCGCCATCAGGCCGGGCCGCGCCAACGCCGCGGGAACCCTCGTCGCCGTCGCGGTGCTGGCGATCGGCCTGGCCGGCATCCAGCAGCTCGGCGCGGACTTCTGGGTCACGCCGCTGTTCGACGGCGGCACCCTGCTGCTGGCGGTCGGTCTCGCGGGCTATGCGGCGCGCCGCCGCCTACGCGCGGCCACGACGGACGGCCGCCCCGCGCCGACGACCGGCGAAGGCCGTCCGCGGAACCCTTGAGGTGGACGCAGGGCCTCCGCGACCCCCGTGACGTGCCCGAAAGCGGGAAACTGTGCCCGTGAACCGCGCAACCGCCGCCGGGACCGCCGCCCTGGCCGCCGTCGTCGTCCTCGTCGTCGGCTGCGAACACGGCTCGCGGCCGGGCACCGGGACCTCCGCCGAGCCGTCGATGTCCGGCTGCCCGGCTGCCTTCGCCCGGGCGCAGTCGGCCGTACGCCAGGCGGAGCAGCCCCACACCGCCTGGAACGGTCCCACGACCGGCCCGAAAGCGGCACGCGGCCGGACCATCATCTACGTCGCGCAGACGATGACCAACCCGGGCGTGGCCGGCACGGCGAACGGCGCGCGGGAGGCCGCGAAGGCCATCGGATGGAAGTTCGAGGTGATCGACGGGGGTGGCACACCGGCCGGCATCCAGGCGGCGCTCAACCAGGCGATCGCGCTCAAGCCGTCGGGCATCGTGCTGGGCGGCTTCGACCCGAAGTCCACGGCGCAGCAGGTGTCCAGGGCGAACGCGGAGGCAATCCCGCTGATCGGCTGGCACGCGGTCGACAAGCCGGGCCCCAGCGAGAACCCGAGGCTGTTCACGAACATCACCACGCACGTGGGGGACGTCGCCAGGATCACGGCCGACTGGATCATCGCGCATTCCGGCGGCCGGGCGGGCGCCGTCCTGTTCACCGACGACTCGATCCCGTTCGCGAAGCACAAGGCGGAATCGATCAGGAAGGAACTGGCCACGTGCGGCGGCGTGCGGCTCCTGTCCCACGAGAACATCCCGCTCCCGGACGCGAGCAGCCGCGTCCCCCAGGAGGTCTCCTCGCTGACCTCCCGCCTGGGCGACCGCTGGACCTACTCGGCGGCCATCAACGACCTCTACTTCGCCGACGCCGCCCCGGCCCTGCGCGCCGCGGGAAGGAAGGGCTCGGGTCCCCCCTTCAACATCGGCGCCGGAGACGGGGATCCGTCCGCGTTCCAGCGCATCAACAGCGGCGGCTACCAGGCGGCGACGGTCCCGGAACCGCTCACACAACAGGGCTGGCAGATCGTGGACGAGTTCAACCGCGCGTTCGCGGGGAGGCCGGCGAGTGGGTACGTGGCTCCGGTGCACGTGGCCACCGCCGGGAACACGGGAGGGGCCACGTCGTGGGATCCGGTGGGGTATCGGGAGGCTTATCGGGGGATCTGGGGTAGGTAGGGCGATGCCCGGAGGCCGCGGGGTTGGGTGTTCAACCCAACCCCCGCCCCTTACACGAAGACCCAGTTGCGCTCCACTCGAGCAAGTTTCACGAACCGCCCCTTCTCCACGACCCAGGGATGAGGGACGCGGAATCGCGTCATGTCCTCCATCGACACCACGAGGGCGTTCAACTGTTGCGCCACGTTGAGCACCAGTTGTGGCGAGGCCGAGGGCGCGGTCACGATCAGGCCTTCCGCGATTCCTTGCTCGACGATGTGCTTGTCGCCGTACTCGACCGCATCGACGATGTCCGTCCCCAGCACGGTCACCACGCGGTGGTCCGGGTAACGACGTTTGATGGCAGTGAGGGCCGAACCGAGCAAACGAACACTCGGGGGGCGAGGCGACGCCGCCGTACGGCCGGCAGTCATGATGCCGCGACCGTCAACCACCAGACTCGGCTTTTCATCTCCCTCCGGGGCCTCCTGTGACAGCAGATCACCAAGTGGTCTCTCGAGTAGCGGAGAGACCGGCACGGCGCTACCGGCAGCCGGTTCTACGATGCGTTCCTGCAGTCGTTCGAGCTCCCGGTCCAGCCCATGAGCGATGGGTGTGCCATCCGGGCCGAAACAGTCCAGTTCCTGGTCGAGGATCACTGCCCCGGTGTGCCTCGCCTTGGCATGGACCTTGAGGATGCCGCTGCGGTCGTAGTGATAGTCAACGTCGAACACGTTGCTCGAAGTCTCGGCCTCCGGCTGCGGCACGGGAAGTGGCAGCCGGGCCAGAGGGAACGTCCGCTCGTCGTCCGCGGCCCGCTTGCCGTCACCTTCGACGATTTCCAGGACGACCTCGGAGGCTCCTCGGACAGCGGGCATGGCACTGCGTGTACCTCGTGCCGGGAGTGTCGAGTAGCGCGGGATCAGGGTGGCGAAGCCCCGGCGTCCGTTCGCTTCAAACGACAGACCGAGATCGTGGCTCGTAGCCACCGAGATAGTCGTATCGGGAATGAGGCCGTCGATCTCAGCGGCCGTGATGGCCGCTCCCCTGGCCACAGCCGTCATCGGCTTGCACAGCTGGGCATCGACCACCTCTCGCCCCAGGACTCGCTCGACCTCCCGCCGCACGAGCGGGATCTGCGAGGTGCCGCCGATCATCAGAACGGCGTCCAGGTCATGAGCGGTGAGGCCGACGTCCTCCAGGCACTCCTCCAACGGGACAAGCGCCCGGCGCACCAGCGGTCGCACGGCCTCTTCGAATTCATTCCGGTGGATCACCACCGATGGAAAGCCCCCTAGTGGCTCGAAGAGGACCTGGTCCGTGTCCGGCTGCGACAGCACGATCTTCGTCAGTTCGACATGCCGTCGCCAGCGGCGCGCCTCCTGCCGGGTCAGTCTCTCCGGATGGCTGCCGAGTTTGGCGAGGACCAGTTTCACGAGTTCCTCGTCGAACTCCAGCCCGCCGAGCGCAGTGATGCCTCGCGATGCCATCTCGTCGAAGATGCCGTCGTAGTGCTCGAGGACGGTGACGTCGATCGTGCCGCCGCCCCAGTCGAAGACGAGGAACCTGCCTTCGCCGGGGAAGTCGTGGGCGTAGCTGATCGCGGCCGCCGTCGGCTCGTTGATCAGCGCCTTCACCTTGATGCCGGCGAGTCGCGCCGCGGCCCGGGTGCGATAGCGCGCGGCTCCGGTGGCGTTCGCCGGCACCGTGACAACAGCTTCCTCCATCTCGCGGAGGTTCCGCCGCACTCCCGCCCTCATCTGGTCGAAGAGCGCGGCGGCCACGGCCGTACTGCGGAACGGTTCGTCGCCGAGCCACACTTCGTGCTCCTCGGGGACCGCACCGGCATGGGTGAGGTCGCCTTCGTCCATGGCCCTCGGCCGTGAGGCCAGCATGCGCTTGACGGCGTCCTGCGGCTCGGCCGTCTCGCACTTGGCGGACCAGCCGAAGCACAGCGTGCGCTGGATGTCCCGCAGGGAGACGACGGACGGGAACAGTTCGTCGAAGCCCGGCCTGTTCCACTCCGCGGGCAGGGCAGCAGAGTCGACCCGGACCACCTCGGTTGCGCTGCCGGTCCACCGGGCGACGACGGAGTTGCTCGTGCCGAAGTCGATGCCGTAGGTCATCGGTCCTCCCCGCTCTGGGCGACGGGGACGGCTGCGGACGGCATGCGTCTCATCTCACCCCGCTGGATGATGCGGCCGCTACGGCTGTCCGCGTAGGCGGGGGCCAGCACTTCGTACGCCGTGCTGCCCGCATGCTCTGTGGGGTTGACCAGGTTGAACGACTCAGGATCCGGAGCGGTGACCCTCGTGAGACCAGACCGGCGCATCTCCTCCTCGATGCGCATTCTCACAGCACCGATGTTCTCCGCCGTATGGGCCGTGCGGTCGATCAACGCCAGTTGCGCCAGATGCTCTTCGTGCACACGCGTCGCATTGAGCACAGCCGTGCGCAACGCCTCGTCCACTGCGGCCTGAACCGCCTGCTGCACCAGGCTGCCCATCTTTCCGGCGGTCGACTGGGCTCCCGCGATCGCGGCGTCCAACTCGGCAGTGAGTCTGCGGCCCACCTCCTGCGCGGCGCTTGCGCCCGCCTTCATCGCCGCCCGGTCTACTTTTGCCGCGATCTTTTCGCTGAGAATCCGGAACATCACCTCGGGATCGGAGCGAGGGTCGACCAGCGGCCCGGCGTCGCCAACATTGCTTGACGCGTCGTCGATACGTTTGTCGGGGCCTTGGTCGCGTACTCGCTCCGCCGGCCGCGTCCCGGCATCAGCACCCTGGTGTCGAGGAGTCGGCTGATCCTCCTCACTGTTGTTCAACCGGGCACGCCCTCCACCGCCTCTGGCGGGCTTGCTGCGTACCCCCTCGAATTCCTTGATGCGTCGGGGTTCGGCCGCGGGCCTGCGTGGCTTCTTGTTCGCGGGCATCAGTGGTCGTTCCTCAGTCTCCCGGCACAGCGGCCGATGATCTCCCGGGCCGCCTCACTGGCGGTGCAGGACTTCTCTTCCTCATTACTGGGCTCGGTGCGGCGTGTAAGGGGCCGCGGCCTGGGTTGGAGCAGCTCACTACGGTCGTCGGGCACCCACAAGGACATCTCGTCCAAGGGGATTTCGTAGAGGGGCTCTGCTTCCTCACCCAGGCGTCGTGCCGTCTCGATACGCCGGATACGGTCCTTGGCCCCGTTGATGTACTCAAGTTGTTCAGTCGGCACTTGCCGGCGCAGATCACGCCATCCCTGCCCCCACTCAATGGAGCCGTGTTCGACACACAGCGCGAGGTAGGGATTAAGGACGTCTCGCGGCTTGCCCTTGAACCGCAAGGACTGCAGGAGGTCGCTGAGTGCCCTCATGCGCCGCCGTTGCGTCCCGTCCACTCCGCCACGCCGTCTGCCTCCTCGCTTGAGTACGTCTTCAAGGAGACCGATGCCCCGGTCGAGCCGGTCACTGTCGCCGGGGCGTGCACGCAGGAAGGTCAAGTAGGCCTGAACGGCCCGTGCCTCTCGGTCCGCCGCGCCTGCGGCTCCATGGGATTCCCAATTGCGCAGTGTCGCGGCCTGTTGCAAGGCGGCACCCAGCACATGGTCCGTCTGTTCCGGTTCGCAGGCCATGGCCCAGTGGATGTCGTCCAGAAGCTGGTACAGACGCCGGGTTCCCGCCCAATAGTGGAACGGCGTGCTCCCGGAAATGAGACGGTCTTCGGGGAGGCAGTCCTCCAGCAGGCCGAAGAGCGACCGGTCGCGGCCCAGACGGCCGTCGACCTGACCGCCTTGCCGGATGCGCCGCAAGGACACGACCAGATCGGCGAGGTCTGGGGGCAGTTCCCGGTCTCCGTACGCTTGAACGGCGTCCAGCACGGATACCTCTCCGTTGAGGAGAGCCGAGCGCAGACTCCACTCGCCGTGCCGCCCGTCGACCGCGTCCACCGTACCGCCAGCCTCAAGAATCCGCCGACAGGCTTCGTCCCACCAGTGCAGGGCTTCCACATCGGCGTCGCTGAGCCGCCCGGGGTCAAGGCGTGCAATCACATACCGCACGCGGTCGGTCTGCTCCGGCCAGGTGTCTGGTGCCGTGTTCCTACGGAGGGTGCCTTGATCGATCAAGTCGTCGACGACTGGTAGCGGCAGGCGTTCGATGAGCCGTTGCCAGGCCGCGGCCGAGAGCACAGCGCGTCCCTTGGCCTCGGTGGCTTCCAGGTGTAGCTGCCAGGCGTCGACGGATCCAGGTTGCGTCTCCGGCGCCGGGAGGCGGCCGGAGCGGATCGCTTCGGCACGCACGCGATCTTCTTCGGTGAGAATGGGCAGGCCCCCTGCCGCCAGATCGAGCAGGTGCCCCAGGGCGGACAGAGGCGCAGCCCGGCTCAGCAGTTCGACGGCATCGGAAGCCACAGCCCGCAGCGGATCCGCGGTGAGAGAGGCCCGCTCCGACAGGCTGTCGACAAGCGTCGGTCTCTCTCCCAGCTCATCAACGACTCGCTGGAGAACGTGGATCACGCGCGGAGGCAACCGCATCGGCTCGGGAGTCGGCTCGTTCGTGGCCAGGTCGGTCCGCAGCCCCGACGGAGCGGCACCTGCAGCGGCACGGCGCCGAGCACGCAGAGGGGCGATAGCGCCGCTCTCCCGGGCCCGGCGACGCTGCACCCGCCGCTCCAGTTCCGCACGCCTCAGGTCTTCCAGTTCCCCTGAGGCTGCAGGCTCCGTTGTCATCGAACAGTCCTCCCCCTCCACCGTGCACGCCCGGTTCCCTCCCCAATCGGTCCGGTCACGGTGATCGCCCTGATGGTAAAGCAGGAAATTGCCGCCTTCGTAGTCCTACGGCGGACGTCACCAGCGAAAACGCCCGCCGACTGGGTGCTATGCGGGTCGGTCGCCGTCCGACGGCCGTTCAACCGACCCGCTTCCACTCCTGGCAGCCATTCGTCTTGAAGTACTCGCCGTTGCTCAGCGCCACGCGCCCCGTCCGCGGATCTTGCGGCTCGCCTCGGTGGCCGAGTGGAGAATTGCGTCGGTTACGCGGCCGCCGGAGTCTTGACGCCACCGCTGAAGTCGAGAAGCCCAGCGTCGTCTTAGCGGCGGTGCAGTCCCGGACGCCGCCTCGCCTCTCCAGCTGCGACTGCCTCCTACGGTCAACCGAGCCCGGCCGTACCACATCGTCCGGGGCCCGGGATGTCACATGTCCCTCGGCATCTGTGTAGCGCAACAGCAGCGCCCCGACCGGATCAAGCCAGGGGAACACATTTTCTCCACGGTTCCGTGCAACCTTTTCCACACTCGGACGGTCGATGTCTGTATGCACCACCGATTTCCGGACAGGGAGCCCCACCCTGCCCAGCTCATCTCGCAGCCGCCGACGTTCGGCGTCGCCGAGCCCGAGTCGCTGCGCGTGCGCCGTGAACACCTCGTCCGGCACCGCGCCGTCAACGGCAGCGCGCCGAAGGCGAGTCAGCAGCTCGGCCAGTACGGCTTTCGTCACGGGCGCGCCCTGGGCTCCGGCCACCTGATGCCGCATATCGTCCACCCCCCAGCCCAACTACACGGGCGCAGCGTAGAGGTGACGCGTTGACAGTGTCAACGGATCGTACGCCTATAAAAGATGGCACCTTTCGTGTACGGTACCCGGGATCGCACTGCGCTCTGTGACACCACATGAGCGAAGCGGCGTCACGTGCAGGGGGTCAAGACCCTTGGGGCAGCGAGATGAGCGCAGAGGAGAGCCCGTGAGCCACGAGCTGATCGATGGCAGGTTCCGCATCGGACAGGTCATCGGCAAGGGCAACATGGGGGAGGTTCACCGGGCCGAGGACCTCCAGGCCCCCGAGGGCAGCCCCGAACGCATGGTCGCGGTGAAGACGATCCTGCGACGCCGGACGGGCGCGCTGATCGACACCGGTGCGGACACCAAGGCGGTCGAGCGCTTCGCCCGCGAGGTCCGCATCATGCGTCGTCTCGAACACCCGAACCTGACCCGGCTCATCGCCGGCGGCGTCAGCGAGGACGGTGGACTGCCGTACCTGGCGATGGAGTTCCTGGACGGCGAGACGCTGCGCGACCTCATCGAGGAGGAACGTCAGCTGCCCATCTCCTGGGTGGCCGCCGTCGGCGCACAGATAGCCGACGGCCTCGCCACGGCACACGCCGCCGATGTGGTGCACCGCGACCTGAAGCCCGCGAACGTCATGCTGACCCGAGGCGGGACCGTGAAGGTCCTCGACTTCGGCATGGGCCGCATCGTCGACGATCCGGACGAGGCACGGCTCACCAGCACGGGTGTCAGCGTCGGCACCGCCCGCTACATGGCTCCCGAGCAGTTCCAGGCCCGGCAGGTCACTCAGGCAGCCGACCTGTACGCGTTGGGCTGTGTGCTGTACGAGATGCTCGTCGGCGTACCGCCCTTCACCAGCGAGTCGCCGTACGAACTCGCGCGCAAACACCTCGAGGCCGAACCGACGCCCCTCGCCGTCATCCGCAGCGAGATACCCGCCGAACTGATCCGCCTCGTCGGACGGCTGCTGGCGAAGGACCCGGCGGACCGTCCGGCCGACGCAGCCGAAGTCCGTGACACGCTGCTCCCGTTGGCCGTGCAGGACGGGGACACGGCTCGGCTCCCCCACTGGAGTGCCCTCGACCCGACGCGGCCCCTGCGCACGACCGGTACCCGCACGACCACAACCGCCTCCGCCCCCGCCCCGCGGCCGGCCCCGGTCACCGCCTCCGGCACGGCGATGGACGTGTTCGGCGTGCACCGCGCACTCATCAAGGACTACCGCTCCTTCACCGAGGGTGGCACGGTGATCCGCGACGACCGCATCGCCGCCTTCGTGGAGAAGGACCTCGACGACAAGTCCCAGTGGCCCGACCCGTGGCTGTCGCTCAACCCGTTCTTCCAGAGCGGCGGGACGGTCGCGGAACTGGTCGGCGAGAAGGTCCTGCACCCGGAGTGCGCCCGCATCTTCCAGGCGGGCAAGACGGAAGGCGGCACGGTCCCGGACGGCCGGCCGCTCACCCTGCACCGGCATCAGCGAGAGGCGATCGAGGCCGCCGACCGCGGTGCCTCGTACGTGCTGACGACCGGCACCGGTTCCGGCAAGTCGCTCTCCTACATCGTCCCGATCGTCAACCGGGTGCTGCACGAGCGGGACGCCGAAGGTCCCACGGCACTGAAGCGGGTGCGCGCCATCATCGTGTATCCGATGAACGCGCTCGCCAACAGCCAGCTCAAGGAACTGGAGAAGTACCTTCGGGACGGCTACGGCCCGGGCCGCGAACCGGTCACCTTCGCCCGCTACACGGGCCAGGAGGACGACGAGAAGCGCAAGGAGATCCGCGACAACCCGCCGGACATCCTGCTCACCAACTACGTGATGCTGGAACTGATGCTCACCCGGCCCGCCGACCGGGCCAGCCTCATCAGGATGGCGAAGGGCCTGGAGTTCCTGGTCTTCGACGAACTGCACACCTATCGCGGCCGGCAGGGCGCCGACGTGGCCCTGCTGATCCGCCGGGTCCGCGAGGCCTGCCAGGCACCGCACGTGCAGTGCATCGGCACCTCGGCCACCATGTCGACCGAAGGCACCGTCGAGGACCAGAAGAAGGTCGTCGCCGGTGTGGCGAGCACGCTGTTCGGTACGCCCGTCAGTTCGGAGCACGTCATCGGCGAGACGCTGGTTCGCGCGACGGAGGAGGCGCCCGACGCCGTTCCCGCCGAACGCCTGACCTCGCCGGCCTCGCCCCGCGCGTACGACGAGCTGGTGCGCGACCCGCTGGCCCGCTGGATCGAGACGCGCTTCGGCCTGGCCACGGACGAGGCGACGGGCCGGCTGGTGCGTCGGCAGCCCACGAAGATCGAGGTCGCGGCGCGTGAGCTGGCCGAGCAGTCGGGCGTCCCCAAGGACGACTGTGTGAAGGCCATCGAGGCGACCCTGGAGGCCGGTTCGCAGGCCAGGCATCCGGTCACGGACCGCCCCCTGTTCGCGTTCAGGCTGCACCAGTTCCTCTCCAAGGGCGACACCGTGTACGTCACCCTGGAGGACAAGCTCTCCCGCCACCTCACCCGCTCCTACCAGCTGGAACAGCCGGGCAGCGGCGGCAAGGTGCTGATGCCGCTCGCGTTCTGTCGGGAGTGCGGCCAGGAGTATCTGACGGTCTGGCGCACCGAGAAGGACGGCGAGGTCCGCTACGAGGCCCGCCGGGACACCTCCGCCACGGGCGGGCGCCAGGGCGACGGCTACCTCTACATCGACCACGAGCGGGCCTGGCCGTCCAGCGTCCAGTACGCCGTCGACGACCGCCGGCTGCCGGAGTCCTGGCTGGAGCTGGACGACAAGGGTCAGGAGATCGTCAAGAAGGCGTTCCGCGACCGGGTGCCGCGCGCCGTGACGGTCGACCCGCGCGGCTACGAGGGCCGCGGCGAGTTGCACGCCGCGTTCATCCCGTCGCCGTTCCTGTTCTGCCTGCACTGCGGTGTGGCGTACGAGCAGACGCGCGGCCGGGACTTCGCGAAACTGGCGACCCTGGACCAGGAGGGCCGCTCCTCCGCCACCTCGCTCATCTCCGCATCGGTGGTGCGGTCCCTGAAGTCCGTGCCGGAGGAGGCGCTGGACAAGGAGGCCCGCAAGCTCCTCACGTTCGTGGACAACCGCCAGGACGCCTCCCTCCAGGCCGGCCATTTCAACGACTTCGTGCAGATCACCCAGCTGCGCGGGGCCCTGTACCGGGCCGCTCTGGACGCGGGCGAAGACGGCCTCCACCACGAGGAACTGGCCTCCGCGGTGACGAACGCGCTCGCGATCGAGCCCGCCGACTACACGGGCGACGGCGACCTGCCGCCGTCGCTCGCCAAGGCCGCGGCCAAGACGCTGCGCGACGTGATCGCCTTCCGGCTCTACCTCGACCTGGAGCGCGGCTGGCGCATCACCATGCCCAACTTGGAGCAGACGGGTCTGCTCGAGATCGACTACGAGGACCTGCGATGGCTCGCGGACAAGCAGGACCGCTGGGATCACACCCACGCCGCGCTGCGGGACGCCGATCCGGCGCTGCGGACGGAGATCATGAAGGCGCTGCTCAACGAGATGCGCCGCTCCCTGGCCATCGACGTGTCGTACTTCCGTGACGACTTCGACTCGTTGCAGCGGGCGAGCGAGGAGCGGCTGGTGGACCCGTGGGTGCTGTCGGCCTCCGACCGGCCGCGCGTCGGCACGGCCTATCCCCATCCGTCCCGCCCCGGTCTGGACCGGTCGGCTCTGTTCCTGTCCGCCCGCGGCAAGTTCGGCAAGTACCTGAAGCGCGCCGACACGTCGTTCAAGGCTCTCCCCCTCGAAGACCTGCAGCTCGTCATCGAGGAGCTGTTGAAGGTCCTGGCCAAGGCGGGCCTGGTGAAGGAGGTTTCGGAGGCCCCGCAGCGAGCGGGGCGCTACCGCAGGCCCAGTACACCGTCCGCGACGGGCTACCGGGTGGCCGCCCAGTCGCTGATCTGGCGTGCGGGCAAGGGCGAGACGGGCACGCACGACCCGTTGACGCGCACCTATCAGAGCGGCGACGGTCCACGGGTGAACACCTTCTTCCGCGACCTGTACAAGGAGGCGGCGAGCGCGCTGTCCGGCCTGTTCGCGCGCGAGCACACCGCGCAGGTGGCTCCGGAGGAGCGGGAGCGGCGCGAGGAGGCTTTCCGCAAGGCGGAGTTGAAGCTGCTGTACTGCTCGCCGACGATGGAGCTGGGCGTCGACATCTCCTCCCTCAACGCGGTGATGATGCGCAACGTGCCGCCCACGCCCGCGAACTACGCGCAGCGCTCCGGCCGTGCGGGCCGCAGCGGCCAGCCTGCGCTGGTGACGACGTACTGCGCGACGGGCAACAGCCACGACCAGTACTACTTCCGCCGTTCGGAGCGGATGGTGGCGGGCGCGGTGGCACCGCCGCGTCTGGACCTCGCCAACGAGGACCTGGTCCTCTCTCACCTCCAGGGCATATGGATCGCGGAGGCGGGCCTGAAGCTGGGCCGCGCGATACCCGAGGTCCTCGACGTGTCCTACCCGGACACCGGCGACCGCCCGAACCCCGCGCTGGAGCTTCAGCCCGACATCCTCGCGGCCTCCCTGGACGAGAGCGCGCAACACCGCACGGTGGACGCGGCGCTGCGGGTGCTCGGGCCGCTGCTGCCCGACTTCGCCGAGACCACGTGGTGGCACGACGACTGGGTCCAGGACCGGGTACGGACGGTTCCGG
This sequence comes from Streptomyces sp. Y2F8-2, assembly GCF_014905555.1. Lineage (GTDB taxonomy): Bacteria > Actinomycetota > Actinomycetes > Streptomycetales > Streptomycetaceae > Streptomyces > Streptomyces cynarae. The sequence goes on from NZ_BNGS01000005.1 coordinate 590,325, forward strand.
AGCGGTTCGACCGGGCCTTCGACCGGTGGCGGCAGCTGTTCCGCGCCGCACTCGACGACCAGTACATCCAGAACAAGCGGCGCCTGGACTACAGCCTCACCGAGGGCGACCGCAACCGGGCCAACACCCGCCGCCGCGAGGCGGAGACGCAGCTGAACCTGCTGATGAACGAGAGCGTCGACAGCAAGTCGGTCCTGTCCGACTTCAACCCGTACCGCTATCTCGCCTCCGAGGGTTTCCTGCCCGGCTACAGCTTCCCCCGCCTGCCGCTGGCCGCGTACATCCCCACGGTCGGCCGCCGCCGCGGCGAGGGAGACTACCTCCAGCGGCCCCGCTTCCTCGCCATCCGCGAGTTCGGGCCCGGCGCGCTCATCTACCACGAGGGCGCCCGCTACCAGGTGACCCGTATCCAGCTGCCGCCGGACTCCTCCGGCGACCTGGCGACCAGCGAGGCGCGCCGCTGCGCGCACTGCGGCTACCACCACGATCCGGAGGAGCGCCAGGACCGCTGCGAGATGTGCGGGGAGCCGCTGGGCGCGGCGACCTACGGCCTGCTGCAGCTGCACACCGTGTACACCACGCGGCGGGAGCGGATCTCCTCCGACGAGGAGGAGCGGCGCCGCGCCGGCTTCAGGCTGGAGACGTCCTACCGCTTCCAGGACCACGGAACCCGCAGGGGCCGTCTCGACGCGTCGGTCTCCGACACCTCGGGCGCGCCGATCGCCGACCTGGCGTACGGCGACTCGGCGACCGTGCGCATCACCAACATCGGCCGGGTGCGGGCCAAGCGGGACGAGCCGCCGGGTTACTGGCTCGACCTGGCCGACGGCCGCTGGATGAACGACAAGGACGCCGCCGAGGCGTCCGGCGACTCCAGCGAGCTGCCGGTGGTCGACGAGGACGGCAAGGAGCGGCGCCGCAAGAAGCGGGTCATCCCGTACGTGGAGGACCGCCGCAACATCCTCGTCGTCACCCTCGACGAGCCGCTGGACGAGCCGGTGGCGCTGTCCCTCATGTACGCGCTCGAGCGGGGCATCGAGGCCGCGTTCGAGCTGGAGGACGCCGAGCTGACCGGCGAACTGCTGCCGCCGGAGGACGGACCGCGGGGCCGGATCCTGTTCACGGAGGCCGCCGAGGGCGGCGCGGGTGTGCTGCGCCGCCTCCAGGCGGAGCAGGACGCCCTGGCGAAGGCGGCCCAGTACGCCCTGTCGATCTGCCACTTCGACGAGAACGGCACCGACCTGGGCGGCCCGCACCCCGACCGGCCGTGCGCGCTCGGCTGCTACGAGTGCCTGCTGACGTACGGCAACCAGCTCAACCACGCCCTCATCAACCGCCACGCGGCACGGGACCTGCTGATGCGGCTCGCCTCGGCGACGGCGCGGCGCGACCCGCGCGGCGAGTCCCGTTCGGAGCAGTACCGGCGGCTGCTCGACGAGGACCCTGCCGAGCCCACGGCCGTCGAGGCGTCGGCCGCCGAACTGGCCGCGCAGGGTGACTTCCTGGGCTGGGCAAAGGCCCGCGGTCTGCGCCTGCCGGACGAGAAGGACGTCTTCCTGCGGGAGGCGAACGCCGGCCCGGACTTCGTGTACCGCCTGCCGGGGGTGAAAGTCGCGGTCTTCGTCGACACCCCGGACAAGGAGCGGAACACGCTGCGGGACGAGGACGCCGAGGACCGCCTGTTCGACGCGAGCTGGGAGGTCGTCCGCTTCCCGCACGACGGCGACTGGGACGCCATCGCGGCGGCCCACGCCCGCTACTTCGGCACGCCCTCCACCAACTGATCCCGTATCGCAAGGACTTGGCTACGTACATGGCACTCACGTACTCCGTCGGCTCTCTGGTGACGGCCCGCGGCCGCGAATGGGTGGTCCTCCCCGAGAGCGAGCCCGACCTGCTGGTGCTGCGCCCGCTGGGCGGCTCCGACGACGACATCGCCGCCGTGTTCCCGGCGTTCGAAGAGGTGAAGGGCGCCGAGTTCGCTCCTCCGGAGCCCGGCGACCTCGGCGACCAGCGCGCGGCGGGCCTGCTGCGCACGGCACTTCGGGTCGGCTTCCGCTCCGGCGCGGGCCCGTTCCGCTCGCTGGCCGGCATCGCGGTGGAACCCCGCGCGTACCAGCTCGTACCGCTCCTGATGGCCCTGCGGCAGAAGACGGTCCGCATGCTGATCTCCGACGACGTCGGCATCGGCAAGACGATCGAGGCGGGCCTGATCGCGAGCGAACTCCTCGCGCAGGGCGAGGCGACCGGCCTGGCAGTGCTGTGTTCCCCGGCGCTGGCCGAGCAGTGGCAGCAGGAGCTGCGTACCAAGTTCGCCATCGACGCGGAGCTGGTCCTCGCCTCTACCGTGTCCCGCCTCGAACGGGGCCTGGACCTGGGCCAGTCCTTGTTCGACAAGTACCCGAACGTCGTCGTCTCCACGGACTTCATCAAGTCCACGCGCCACCGTGACGACTTCGTACGCCACTGTCCCGACCTGGTGATCGTGGACGAGGCACACACTTGTGTGGCCGCCGACGACACGTCTGCGAGCGCCCAGAACCAGCTCCGCTACGAACTGCTGCGCCGGGTCGCGGAGGATGCCACCCGCCACCTGATCCTGGTGACGGCGACGCCGCACAGCGGCAAGGAGTCGGCGTTCCGTAATCTGCTGGGCCTGGTCAAGCCCGAACTGGCGTCCGTGGACCTGGAGACGGACGCGGGCAGGAGGCTCCTGGCCCAGCACTTCGTGGCGCGCAAGCGGGCCGACGTACGCCAGTACCTCACCAAGGAGGACGGCCTCGGCGACGACTCGCTCGCCGAGCGCACCGCGTTCCCCTCCGACCGCTACTTCAAGGACGAGACGTACAAGCTGTCGCCGGAGTACCGGGCGCTGCTGGATGACGCGATCGCGTACGCGAGTGAGCGCGTGGAGGCGGCCGACAGCCGGGGTCGGCGGGAGGCGCGGATCGCCTGGTGGTCGGCGATCGCCCTGCTGCGCTCGCTGGTGTCGTCGCCCCGGGCCGCCGCCCAGACGCTGCGTACGCGCTCCGCGGCGGCGGTGGCGGCATCGGCGGAGGAGGCCGACCGGCTCGGCGCCCCGCTGACCAGTGACGCGGCGGACAGCGACGCGCTGGAAGGCATGGACGTGGCGCCGGGTGCGGAGACGGAGGAGAACGCCGGCTCGCGGCTGGCCGAACTCGCCCGGCGGGCTGAGCAGTTGGAGGGACCGGACGGGGACCTCAAGCTCAAGGCGCTCATCAAGCATCTCAAGGCGTTGCTGGCCGACGGCCACAACCCCATCGTCTTCTGCCGCTACATCCCCACCGCCGAGTACCTGGCGGAGCAGTTGGGCAACACGAACGCAGACGGTAACAAGAAGCGCGGCCCGCTCGGTGCGAAGGCCGTGGTCAAGGCGGTGACGGGCACGCTGTCCCCGCAGCAGCGCGTGGAGCGCATCGAGCAGCTGGCGGCGGAGGCGGGCGAGGACGCCGCCGCGCGCCGGGTCCTGATCGCCACGGACTGCCTGTCCGAGGGCGTGAACCTCCAGCACCACTTCGACGCAGTCGTCCACTACGACCTGGCCTGGAACCCGACCCGCCACGACCAGCGGGAGGGCCGCGTCGACCGCTACGGCCAGAAGCGGGACCAGGTCCGCGTCATCACCCTGTACGGCGAGGACAACGGCATCGACGGCAAGGTGCTGGAGGTGCTGATCAAGAAGCACCGGCAGATCAAGAAGGACCTCGGCATCTCCGTCTCCGTTCCGGACGAGATGTCCACGGGAGTGACGGACGCGATCGTCGAGTGGCTGCTGCTGCGCGGCCGGCAGGGCGAACAGGAAGCGCTGTTCGAGTCGGACGCCTTCCAGCAGAGCTTCGCGGACCTGGAGAAGGACTGGAACTCGGCGGCGGAGCGCGAGAAGGCGTCGCGGTCGCGGTTCGCGCAGCGGTCCATCCACCCCGAGGAGGTGGCCCGCGAGGTGGCGTCGATCAGGGAGGCGCTGGGCGGCGCGGGTGAGATCCACACCTTCGTACGGGAGTCGCTGGCGGCCCTGAACGCGGTGATCCGGGACAGCGGCGAGGACTTCACGGCCGAGGTCGGCGGCACGCCGGCGGGACTCCGGGATGCCCTGGCCGCGGTGGTGGGTGCGGACACGATCGAGAAGGACCGTCCGATCCCGTTCCGCAGCGATCCGGCGATCGGGCGCGGCGAGGCGGCTCTGGTGCGCACCGACCCGGTGGTCGGCGCTCTCGCCGCGCACGTCCTGAACGCCGCCCTGGACACCCAGGCGGATGGTGCACGCCCGGCGCGCCGCTGCGGCGTCATCACGACGGACGCGGTGGCGACGCGCACGACGCTTCTGCTGGTCCGCTACCGGTTCCATCTGACCTTGCCGTCGCGGAGCGGCGAGAAGCAGCTGGTCGCAGAGGACGCGCGGCTGCTGGCCTTCCAGGGTTCCCCGAAGAACGCGGTGTGGCTGCCGCAGGAGGAGGCGGTGGCGCTGCTGGAGGCGACGGCGTCGGACAACACGGACGCGCACTTCGGCGAGCGCACGATGACCCGGATCCTGGGGCAGCTGGACGAGGTGTCCTCGCACTTGGAGGCATACGGCGAGGAGCTGGCCGCCGAGCTGGACGCGTCCCACCGCCGAGTGCGCGCCGCGTCCGGTGAGATCGTCCGCGGCTTGTCCGTCACCGCGCAGAAGCCCGCCGACGTCCTCGGCGCGTACGTCTACCTGCCCGCCACCCCCGCTGATTCCGCTGCTGGTTCCCCCGCTTCCGCTGGAGTGTCCGCCTGATGTCCGCCACCACCCGCAACCAGGTGTTCTCCGCCGTCCACACGGTCGGCGCGCTGCTCCCGGCCGACATGCTGGTCCGGATCTCCGAGGGCAAGGACGTGCCGGGCTCGAAGCCCGCCGACTACGGCCTGCCGTCCTCCCGTTCGGTCCGGGACGAGGCCGAGCGCAGCTGGGAGTACCTCAAGCCGCTCTGGCGCGACCTGCGCAAGCGTCTGCCGGAGGACCCGGACACGGGTCTCCCGGCCGCCGACCCGACGGGCGTCGCAGACACCGACTGGCTGGCGCCGCTGTGGCGGGAGCTGGGCTTCGGCCGGCTGACGGCGCTGGGAACGACGGGCGTGACGGCCGACTCGGATGCGGAGAAGACCTTCCAGGTCTCGCACCGCTGGCGGCACGTGCTGATCCACCAGACGCCGTGGAACGCCAACCTGGACAAGCGCCCGGGCGGCGCGGGCACGGTCCCGCCGCAGTCGATGCTTCAGGAGTGCCTGAACCGGACGGAGGCCCACCTGTGGGGCGTCCTGACGAACGGGCGCCAGGTGCGGTTGCTGCGGGACTCCAGCGCGCTGGCCACGGCGTCGTACGTCGAGTTCGACCTTGAGGCGATCTTCGACGGCGAGCTGTTCAGCGAGTTCGTGCTGCTGTACCGGCTGCTGCACGTGTCGCGGTTCGAGGTCGCGGAGGACGCGGCGCCGTCGGCGTGCTGGCTGGAGAAGTGGCGGACGGAGGCAATCGCGTCTGGGACGCGGGCGCTGGACCAGCTCCGCAAGGGCGTGCAGACGGCGATCACGACGCTGGGCACGGGCTTCCTGAAACACCCGGACAACCGAGAGCTGCGGGAGGAGCTGGACGTCAAGACGTTCCACTACGCGCTGCTGCGCCTGGTGTACCGGTTGCTGTTCCTGTTCGTGGCGGAGGACCGGGAGGTCCTGCTGTCGCCGTCGGCGGATGAGAGGTCCAAGGAACGGTACGCGGCGTACTTCTCGTCGGCCCGGCTGCGTCGGCACGCCCAGCGACGCCGGGGCACGGCTCATGGGGACCTGTACCGGGCTCTGCGCTTCGTGCTGTCGGGGCTCGGCAACGACGACGGCCTCCCGGAGCTGGGTCTGCCGGGCCTGGGCGGCATCTTCGACGACACGGAGGCGGACAAGGTCCTGCACGGGCTGTCGCTGTCGAATGAGCCTCTGCTGAAGGCGGTGCGGGCGCTATCGATCGTGCGGGACACCGACTCGCGGCGGAACCGGGTGGTGGACTACCGCCACCTGGACGCCGAGGAGTTGGGTTCGATCTACGAGTCGCTGCTGGAGCTGGTCCCGAAGCACAACGCGACTGAGCGCACCTTTGAGTTGGTGGAGCTGGCGGGTAATGCGCGTAAGACGACGGGGTCGTACTACACGCCGTCTTCGCTCATCGAGTGCCTGCTCGATTCGGCGCTGGACCCGGTGATCGACGACGCGGTCAAGCGCGGCGAGATCCGAGCGACGCGTTCGGGCCAGCCGGACGCCGGCCCGGCAATCGTCGAGGAGCTGCTGAACCTGACGGTGTGCGACCCGGCGTGCGGGTCCGGCCACTTCCTGGTGGCTGCGGCGCGTCGTATCGCGAAGCGGGTTGCGGCGGTGCGGGAGCAGAACCCGGAGCCGACGATCGATGCGGTGCGGCATGCGTTGCATGAGGTCGTCGCACGGTGCGTCTACGGCGTGGACCTCAACCCGATGGCGGTTGAGCTGGCCAAGGTGTCGTTGTGGCTGGAGGCCCTGGAGCCGGGCAAGCCGCTGGGCTTCCTCGACGCGCACATCAAGCACGGCAACGCACTTATTGGGGCGACGCCGGCTCTGCTGGCCAAGGGCATCCCGGACGACGCGTTCAAGCCGATCGAGGGCGACGACAAGAAGATCGCGGCGGCGATTAGGAAGCGGAACGCCGCCGAGCGGGGCGGGCAGCTCAGCTTCCACACCGAGGAACGCATCTGGGTGTCGAACGCTGCCTTTGCCGAGAGCCTGCGCGAGATCACCGGGGCCCGCGCCGACACCCTCCGGGATGTCCGCCTCCAGTCCAGCCGCTTCCGGGAGCTGGAGCAGTCGGCGGACTACCTCCGCGCGATGCACATTGCCGATGCCTGGTGCGCGGCCTTCGTGTGGCCGAAATGGCCAGGGGCGCCTACGCCGGTGACGGAGGGGGTGTTCCGCGACCTTCAGAGCCCGGGGGCTGGGATACCTGTCAGCACGAATGAGGAGATCATCCGGCTGGCGGGGCGGTACAGGTTCTTCCACTGGCATTTGGAGTTCCCCGAGGTCTTCCAGGTCTCCGAGACGGCAGAGCCTGAAACGGACTCCTCCACGGGGTGGACTGGTGGCTTCTCCTGCGTGCTGGGCAACCCGCCGTGGGAACGCATCAAGCTCCAGGAGCAGGAGTTCTTCGCTCAGCGCGACGCAGCCATCGCAACGGCACCGAACGCGGCAGCCCGCAAGAAACTCATCGCAGTTCTGGTGAAGACAAATCCTGAGTTGCACCAGGAATTTATCTCTGCCAAACGCCAGGCGGAAGGCGAGAGTCAAATCTTGCGCAGCTCTCAGCGATATCCCCTCACCGGCCGAGGCGACATCAACACATATGCGGTCTTTGTAGAGACCAATCGGTCGCTACTGGACATGACAGGACGTCTCGGAATGATTGTGCCGACCGGCATTGTGAGCGATGCAACGACGGCTCCCTTCATTCGGGATGTTATTGATTCTCACCAACTCGTGCACGTTCTCGGGTTCCGCAACAATCGTGGACTCTTCAGAAATGTGGGCCACGGAGATGTTAGGTTCTGCTTGATTTCAATCAGCGGCCGTGCCGTAAGACAACGGACAGTCAGGTTCGCCTTCGACCTCGGGCTACCCAGCGAACTTGACGACGCCGGCAGGACCTTCGAGCTTTCTCCGGAGGAAATTGCACTAGTTAATCCAAACACTGGAAGCTGCCCCGTATTCAAGACGAGCCGAGATGCTGATATTACCCTTGGCATCTACCGGCGCGTGCCTGTTTTGATCAAGGAGTCCAATGCGAATGGCCATGAGGGCGGCAACCCCTGGGGCCTAACCTTCATGCGCATGTTCGACATGGCGAATGATTCTGGACTCTTCCGCACTCGCGAGGAACTAATAGGCGACGGATGGGCTCTTACCAGCAACACCTTCACCCGCAATGATCGGCGATTTGTGCCATTGTATGAAGCGAAAATGGTGCACCACTATGATCACCGATTCGGCGACTACCGCGATCGTCCCGCCGGGCGTGTAGATGCTGTCCTCCCACGGACCGCACCCGAATCCAAACAGGACGCACATTTCTCAGTACTCCCCCGCTATTGGGTTCCTGGTCACGAGGTCAAAGCCAAGCTTCACAGCAAGGGCTGGGAAAAAGAGTGGCTTCTTGGCTGGCGCGACATCTGCCGTGCCACCGATGAGCGAACAACGATCAACGCGGTAATTCCTCTCGCCGCCGTAGGTCATACTTACCCGATTTCGTTCACAGGAGCCGCTGAGAACTGCAGTCTTCTCACCGCGCAACTCTCCTCCTTTGCTCTCGATTACGCTGCTCGTCAGAAGATCGGCGGAACGCATCTCACGTACGGCTACATCATGCAACTTCCCGCGTTGACACCTACCCAGCTCGACCCTCACAAAGCATTTATCAATCCGCGGGTCCTAGAGCTCACGTACACCGCCTATGACATAGCCCCCTTTGCCAAGGACTTGGGCGACGATAGCGAACCGTTCCGATGGAACGAAGACCGTCGTGCGATCATCCGGGCGGAGCTGGACGCACTATTTTTCCACCTTTACGGTATCCAGCGTGAAGACGTCGAATACATCATGGAGACGTTCCCGATCGTCATGCAGAAAGACGTCACAAAGTATGGCACCTACCGCACCAAGGAACTAATCCTCGCCGAGTACGACCGCATGGCCGCAGCCGGAGTCAGCCTGGAGAACCCATTGGTGGACGGCGAGAACTACACCTCCACCCTGACCCCGCCCCCGGGCCACGGCCCCCGTCACCCCGCCTGACCGCCCGGCGATCGCCGCGCGCACCCAGACCACCCTCAACTGCGAGAAGCCACTTCAGGAGCGGGCAATGGACAACGAGATTCAGCTGATCAGTGACGGTGATGGACTGGCGGTCATCGGGAATGCGACGGATGTCGAACGCTTCCTCGTCTCGGAGGGACTGCCGTCGAAGGACCTCGGACTGCAACGGCTCAAGTCCGTCTTCGGCACCGGGGCTGAAGTCGCGCAGGCAGGCTCGGAGATTGCCGCCAACTCCGGTCGCTGGGTGAAGCTGACCCAGGAGTCCGCAGAGCGTGTGAAGAAGTTCGGGCTGATGGAAAGCAAGACGCCAGGCGTCAGCCATGCGATGGTGGGGAAGCCCGGCTCAATCAAGTCATGGCTCCAGATCGAAAAGGGGGCCGGCTCGTTCCTGACCAACCCGGCGCTTCTGTCTGGTGCCGCGGGGATCATGGCACAGCTCGCGATGCAGCAGACCATGGACGAGATCACCGACTATCTCGCCACGATCGACGAGAAGGTCGACGACGTGCTCCGCGCCCAGAAGGACGCTGTGTTGGCGGACATGATCGGAGTGGACCTCGTCATCGAGGAGGCCATGACCATCCGAGAGCAGGTGGGCCGGGTCTCCGAGGTCACGTGGTCGAAGGTGCAGGCCACGTCGGCGACGATCGCGCGAACCCAGGCCTACGCGTTGCGTCAACTCGACGCACTCGCGGAGAAGATGGAGCGCAAGACCAAGATCGGTGACCTCGCCACGACGGCCAAGGAAGCAGAATCCAAGGCTCAGGAGTGGCTCGCTGTTCTGGCTCGTTGCTTCCAACTGCAGGACGGGATCGCCGTGCTCGAACTCGATCGAGTGCTGGACACGACTCCGGAGGAGCTGGACCGGCATCGCCAGGGACTTCGGGCCGCCCGGCAGAACCGGCTGGATCTCATCTCGCGGAGCACTGAGCGTCTGGTGGCCCGGATGAATGCGGCCGCCGGAACGGCCAACGCGAAGGTGCTGCTGAACCCGACCAAGTCCCCGGCTGTAGTCCAGTCGAGCAACCATGTCACAACCAGCGTCCATGACTTCCACGGACGGCTCGGGATTGAGTCTGGTCGCCCGTCATCGGAGGCGAGACGATGGGTGGACGCGGCCGCAGAGGCGAGAGACAAGGCGCTCGAGACAGGAGCAAAAGGCGTCGAAGCCGCCATGAGCCTCGGCAACGAGACCCTCGACCGGGCCAGCTCGGTAACGGGCAAACTCTCCAGCGGGATCGCCGAGCGAGCGCGCCGTCTGCTCAGGGACGAGGAGAAACGCGACGCGGAAGGCTGAGAGAGCGCCGCCCGTCAGCCACGTGCGCAGCGCGTCTACACCCTCAACTGCGAAGAGCCGAGTTACGCGTCACGGTGACATGCGCCTGCGAGCCTGCCACCGTGACGCGGTGCCTTCAGGCCGCCGCCACAAAGTCCAGGAAGCGCAACCAGCCGTCTCGGCCCACGGCAAAGGGGGTGCGCATCGCATCCTTGGAGTCCCGCACATAAATGTCCTGCTCGGTGACGGCCACCTCCACGCAGTCGTCCCCCTGGCTGCCGCTGTAGCTGGACTTGAACCAAGCGAGTTCCGTCGTGTTCATAACTCTCCTCGCAGTCGCTCCAGCAGACCCCGTGAGTCTTTGGGGTTCAGGGCCTGCGAGCGCAGTGTGTCATAGCGTTGTTGGAGAAGGCTCACCTCATTTACGTCGGCGATCAAGCGGCCGTTCTGCTGTCCCTCGGAGTACGCGAACCGCCGCCCTTCGGGAGTTTCCAGAAGCCGTACAGGACCGTCCAAGCAAGCGTGCAGCCCGGCATCCAACGGCACAAGTTGCAGCGTGACATTGCGTGGTGCGCTGTGCTCCAGCACGTGGTCGAGCATGCCCCGCATCAGCGCCACGTCTCCGAACCGGCGTCGGAAGACGTGCTCCTCAACGATGAAGCTGAATGGTACGGTCGGCCGCTCGTACAGCATCTGCTGTCGCTCCAAGCGAGCGGACACCAGGGCTTCCAGCCGTTCGTCGGGCACCACCGGAATAGTGCCCTCGAACACGGCCCGCGCATATCCCTCCGACTGCAACAGCCCAGGCACCAACCGACACTCATACGTACACAGACTCACGGCCACCCGCTCCAGCCGAGCCCACCGCCGGAACCAAGTCGCCAGCCCCGCCTCACCCCTCGTCAGAAACCGAGCCGCCCTTCGCAGCGCCCCGGTGTTCCCCAGCACCTCCTCCGCCCGCTCCACGAACGACTCGTCCGGCATCCGCCGCCCCAGCTCCACCGACTCCACGGTGTGCTTCGAGAACCGCACCAGCTCGCCGAACTCGGCCCGGCTGAGCCCCGCGTTCTCCCGCAGGGCCTGGACGACCGCCCCGAAGGTCCGCAAACTGTCCGACGGGGCCGGCTCCCGTTCCGCCTCGCAGACCGTCAGCTCGTCACTCGCCCCCACGCCACCGCCCGTCATACGCGGTCACCTCCGATGCCTGCCTGCATGGCCGCCGACGGCCGTTGCCGTCGTCCCCGCACTGGACAACACCCAGAGTGACCGGAGGTTTCGGGTACCGTCCACGGAATGCGCCCGTACGCTGACGCAGCGTACGGGCCGTACCCCTGGATCACGCTCCCGCGCGCCCGCCACCGTGGCCCCATGAACGCGACCACACCTCAGCTCCGCTCCCCTCTGCGCACCTTCGCGCAGCAGCTGTCGTCCACGCGCCGCGGAGCCCGACTCGCCCGCCTGCTCACCTACGAGCAGCTGCGCTCCTGGGAGGTGTCCGCCACCGTCACCGAGCGTGCCGAGCAGATCGTCGCCGAGCTGGCCGCGAACGCCGTCCTGCACGGCCGCGTCCAAGGCCGCGACTTCCGCCTCACACTCACCCTCGGCCACCCGTCCGCCGACGTCGTCGTCCTCCGCATCGCCGTCACCGACGCCCGGGGTGACCAACTGCCCGCCACGTCGACGGACTTCGAGACGCCACCGGACGCCGAAACGGGCCGTGGTCTCCTGCTCGTCACCGCCCTGGCCAACCGATGGGGCACCGAGCCGTATCCGCCCGGCGGCAAGACCGTATGGGCAGAGGTGGACATCACCGTCCCCGGTCGGCCACCAGCCACCGAACCGTGAACCACACCAGTCCGGCCGCCCGGTGCGCGGACGGCCTGTACGTTCACACACTGCCCCCGGCTGTCACCCGCGGAGCGCCACGCACTGGCGGAGCAGCGGTTCCAGGTGCAGCTGGGTGCCTTCACGGTCGAACACCTGGAGGGCGTCGAGGCAGGTGACGATCCAGCGGGCCTCGTCCTCGTCCTCGATCCGGACCGCCACGGCGGTCACCGCACTCTCCAGATCGAACGAGCCGTCCTCGAACTCGTCGTCAAGGGCCCGGTACCCGGTCGCGACCAGCGGGTCCGCATACACACCGGTCGCCTCGGCGAAGGCGCGTGCCTCAGCCCGGTCCGTGCGCAGGCCGGCCAGGCGGCGCAACACCTCATCGGGATCGCCCAGTTCGGTGTGCAGGCGGTGCGCTCGGCCGACCATGAGCGGCCAGCCGCTGGTCAGCTCATGGAGGCGGTCCAGCCGGTCCTCCGTGTGGAACATCTCGACGCGCTGGGCCCAGCCGCGCAGGCTGCGGCGATCATGGCGGCGCAGCACGACAGGGGCGGCCGAGGTGGGTTCCGTGCCCGTCAGCAGGGTGCGCCACAGGGCCAGCTGGGTGGGGTCGGTGACCAGGACGGCCGCGCGGGTAACCCCCGGGGTGGTGGGCAGCAGCGTCTCGGCCAAGTCGACGGCTTCCCGGCAGGTCTCGGGCCGCACCGGGTAGCGGGCGAAGTCGCTGATGACGACGCGCCGTTCACGGGGACGTCCGCCCATGAGTTCCTGCTTGTAGACGCTGGGCTTGCCGACGGGCGGCAGCTTCCAGTCAGCGATGCGTCCGGCGACCGTACGCAGGGTGTCACCGACATCGGTGACACCGGTGGCGGAGGTGCCGAGGACGACTCTCGTCTGGTTGCATCGCTCGCCGAGAAGATCGTCCAGCTGGGTGATGGTGAGTGGAGCCGGCCGACCGTCGGGCAGCTCGGGACGGCCCTCCTGCACGATGCTCTCCTGGAGTTCGCAGTCCTGTTCGGCCCTGAGCAGGCGGGCGTCCACCTCGTGGGAGGTGCCGATCATGCGCAGGGCGTTCGGGCCGCGCAGATGCCAGCCCTGGCCGTCGTGATTGGGAGCGAGGATCCCGAGGCCCACCATCTCGGAGAGATAGGCGCGGAAGCCCTCGGTGTCGAGCTGTTCGAAGCCCTTGCGCCAGAACGTCTCGCACTCCTCGCGCAGTTCGGCGTCGCTCAGCCGTACCTCCAGGCCGTGGTGGCGGGCGTGGTACGCCAGCACGTTGGCAATCACGTCGTAGCGGTGGTCGAGGCTCAACGTGTCCTTGAAAGCGGCCGAGATACTGTCCCTGAGCCCGGCGTCCGACTCCACGATCTCGATGTCGGCGAGCTCCACCGGGTACGAGGGTCCCTCGGCTCCGCGTCGCACTCGCTTGCGGTGCATCAGTTCGACCAGCCGGTGACCGAACATCTGGAGCAGGAACGGCTGGTAGGAACAGTAGCCGAGCACCCGGTTCACGAGGTCCATGTCTTGGAACTCGAAGCCGAGTGCCCGCATCGGCTCGACCAGTAGTTCAGCGGCGAACTGGGGAGCGAGCGGGCCGATCACCTTTGGGGTCTGCGCGAGGTGGCCGAACGGCCCGTTGCTCGCGAGCTTGGAGAACCGCTGCACGGAGTGCAGCCCGGCGAAGACGACCTTGGCGCGGTCCTGCGTGTCGTCTCCGAGGCCCTTTAGCTTCTTCGTCTGGTTGAAGCGGGGCGCGTCCGCCTCGAAGAACTGGTCGCACTCGTCGAGCAGGATCAGCAGTCGGCGGCGCGAGTCTCCGTCGAGCCAGGCCCTGATGTTGGCGCGCACCCGTTCGGAGGTGTCCTTCTGCGACCTGCGGCCCTGAGGCCGGCCCAGTACCTGCGCCTCGGCCAGTTTCCTGTCCAGGACGCTCCAGAGCGCTTCCGGTCCCAGCGAACTGCCCTTGCCGATGTTCTCCTGGTCGAGGTTCACATACACCGCGTGGTGGTAGCCGGAGCGTTGCTCCCTGAACCGTTCCCCAGCGTCGGCGAGCAGTGCTGACTTGCCCAGGCCGCGGCCGCCGAAGATGACCTGTGTGCCGTGCCGGTCGATGATGCTCTTGCGTTCGGCGTCACGGCCGTAGAACATCTCCCCGCCGATCCGGCCGCGCTTCTCCCTGATGTACGGGTTGACGCCGGAGAACGGCAGCAGGGTCTGCGTGGCCGTGCTGACCTGCCGGTTGCCGCGGGCCGCGAGATAGGCGAGGGCGGCATCGTCCACGACCAGCAGCGGCTGCAAGCCACTGGAGCCTACGGCGAGTTCGACACGTGACTCGCGGCTGAGGGTGCCGAAGTAGGCAACGAGAAGACTCGCCCCGCTGGTGTCGGGCTCCGCTAGGCTCATGACGACCTTGGCGGGCGGACGGCCCCAGACCATCAGCACCCGCAGGGTGCCGCCCTGCTCTTTGATCTGCGAGCCGAAAGCGGGTGCCTTGGCCCTGCCGTTGATCTCCACCTCAGTCAGCTCGAACAAGCGGTGCTCGCGTCGGCGATGCGACCGCTCGTCCAGGGGCCTTGCACTCTTGGCGTCGTAGCCGAGCAGCTTGAGGGCCGGAAGCAGCTGCCGTTTTGCGGACACGAGGAGCCGGTCCTTCGGCTCAGTCGCGGCCAGCTCCCGCCACTCGTCGAGGGCGTCGGCCGCCAGTGCAGCCTCGTCGGTGGAGAGGGCGCCGTAGTCCAAAACCGGGAGCATCGAGTGCTTGCCGCCGGACCGGACGAGGTCGACGAGGCCGCGGTCGATGCCCCCCGGCAGGCCGTCGGGCACGGCCGGGAAGAACTCGGTCAGGTGGGACTCGCCGGTCTCGATCTCCGGAACGGGTTCGCCGATCTCCAGGAAGTAGACGAGGTCGGCGGCGGTGGCCAGGCCACCGGTGTCCAGGTGCCGCAGGACCTGGGCGCGCTCGTCCGCGGTGAGGTCCAAGGCGTCAAGCCGGGCCCGGATCCGGTCGGCCGCCTGTTCCCGGAAGGCGGGCAGGTCGCTGCGTACGGTGTCGAGCGCCCGCCGTACGTCCATCAGGTCGTGGGTGTCGGTGCCATCGAGCCAGCCGCGGGCGTCGGCCAGCAGCTCTTGAAGGCGCAGGTCCTGGTCGTCGGTCACGGCGCCATCGGCCTGCGCGCGGTGCAACTCGGCGACAAGTCCGTCGTGTTCCTGGCGCAGCTCCGTGCGCCTAGCGGCCTCCAAATCCTCGATCTCGGCGAGTGCAGGCTGGGTGAACATCCCGGGCTGCGCGGCGGGCAGCATCCCTCGTTCGGCCAGCTCAACGATGGTACGGGCGGCGGCGAAGGCGTCGTGGGCGAGCCGCTCGGCGAAGGCGTCCTGCCAGCTCCGGTCGACCGCTGTGAGGAGCCGGTCGAACGACGGCTGCTCGTCACGGGTGTCGCACACCTTCAGCAATTCCACGTCCAGCAGGAATTCGGGGGCAATGGAACCGCCGGGGCGCGTGGTCACCGCGGTGTCACCAGCCAGAAGAGCGAACAGCTCCTCCATCGAGGCCCGTGCCGCCCATGCCGTCGCCGCGGCGAGGGCGCCCGAGCGCCGTGCCAGCTGCTCCAGTTCGCCCAGTACTGCCTCCCTGCCGTCCAGCAGGGACTGGCGCAGAGCCGAGATCTCCTTGACCGCCCGGTTGCCGTCGAACCGGTCGCCGCGACGGATGCCGTCGACCGCCAGGGACCATTCTTTCACCAGGCCGACGGCTCGCTCCACGAGATGCACCAGGTCCTGCCGCCCGGAGCCCTGGAGCGGTTTGCCGCTGGACGAGCGGTGCTTGCGGTCCATGCGGTCGATCTCGTTGTTGATCTCGTTCAGTTTCGACAGGCGTTCGGCCTGCTCCCGCGCCTGCGCTACCGCGTCGCGGTTATCGCGAACCACGGTCGTGAGCAGCGTTCCGAGCATCCCGTCTTCGGGGGCCAGCCATCGCTTGGCAATCTCCGTCGCCCGCGCGAATCGCAGCCTCGGCGGCGCGAGCAGGGCACGGCATTGCTCGCGCAGCTCCCTCAGCCGGGCCTCCGTCTCGGAGACGTCGGCGATGACGACGAGCGGGGAGGCGATCATCAATGCACCGCTGAGGGCACGGTCGGCCACGGCGGTCGCCGCCTCCCCGAGCCGGTACGGCAGCCGCGGCGCCAGAGCCTTGAGCTGAGCGCCCGCCAGGTGATCGCCGGTGATCAGCGCCGTCCGCAGCAGGGCGGGCAGCAGGAGGAGTTCGCTGCCCTCCGCGTCACGGCCCGCGTATCCGCCGTACTGCCGGAGCAGGTCCGTGGTCAGCCGGACGCCCTGGCTGTCACCGGCGGTGAGTTGCGCGGCGGCACCGGCCAGGCGGAGCACCGCCACCTGCGGCTCGGGCCAGCCGGCGGCCTTCGCCACATGGTGGGCGAGTCCGAAGCGCCGTTCCACGACGAGCTGCGCCAGGGCCCGCTCGGCGGCGGCCTCGTCTGTGTCCTCGCTCTCGTACGCGGACGTGGCCGAGCCGAGGTCCGCGGGCGTTTCCGGTGCTGGTGCATCCTCGCCGCGCGGTGCGACGGAAGTGAGCGTGAGTGCGGGCGCCGAGTTCGACGCGGCCGGGGAGCCGGCGTCCGCGTCCGCGGGTCGTGCCGGGTCGCTATCGGCGGGTGTCGCGGCCTGTGCGTCGTCGGCGCGGACCGGTTCTGAGGCCGTCGTCCGGGCAGGTGCGGTGGCGTCCGGTTCAGCGAAGGAGTGGAGCGCGGACCCTTCTGCGTGGTGATCTACGGTCTCCCCCGCCGGGCTGCCATCTATCGGCTCGGCCGACTGTGCGGCACCGTCTTCCACGGTCGTTGTGCAGCCAGCGGGCAAGGTGATGCCCGCCGTGTCGTCGTCGGTGCCGTCCGCCTCGGCCTCGACGTGTCCGCGGTCGGCGCCCTGCGGCTGGGCCAACGTCAGCTCGGGGGCCATGACCACGGCCATGGCACAGGCGGGCAGCACCCGCACGACCTGCTCCTGCAGAGCCAGGATCTCCGTCGCGGCGTCCGTCTGCCGCCCGAGGCGGATGAGCCGCGCCAAGGCGCCGAGCGCAGCGCTCTCCTGCCGTTGCGTCTGCTCCCACGCCGGTGCGTCCAGCAAGCGGCGGGCCGCGCCGCGCACGGCTTCAGCAGCAGGGGCGGCGGGGCTGTCCGGACGGCATGCGACGTCCAGCAGTTCTCGCAGCGTCTCGCGTGCCTCGAGATCACGTTCGAGTGCCGCGCGGTGCACCTGTGCGGCGTGCGTCATGTCCTCAAGGCGGCGGCGCACTCCCTCGATCCCTGCAGCACGGAACACCGCTTGGGCGCTCTCGAAGACAGAGCCCAGTGCGGTCAGCGCAACCAGGTCCTCATCCTGCGGAGGGCGGCCGTCCGCGACCGCACCGCTCACGCCCTCCGCGGCTCGCCGGGCCACCGCAAGGGCCGACTCCAGCTGTTGGCAGGCGGCCTCCGGATCCGTCAGCTTCTCGGTCCGAGCGTCTTCGGGCGCCGGCGCGGGCATGTCGTTCGAGGCAGCAAGGCCCGCTGCGGCGTTCTCAGGTGCGGGGGCGTTCGTGGTCTGCCCATCGGCGACGGCAGCGCGCTCATACTTCCCGTCGGCCACGGCTGGCCGCTCGTGGTCTTCCGATACCCCGGGCGCGAAGCCCGGGTTCGCCCCCACAACGGACCGCGCCGCGTCACCGACAGCGGCGAGCCATGCCGTCTCCTTCTCGTCAGCCGCCGCGAACCAGTCCTGGTCGGCCGCCCAAGCGAGGACATAGGCGTCGGCGACGGAGGCGTTGCACCACGCGAACACCGCGGCCCGAACCAGCGTCGCACCCCACCGGGAAACCGGGTCGGGCACCGTCTCGCCGTCTTGCGCGAAGACGAACCTGCCCACCTGGTTCATCACGGTGACGGTGAGGTCCCTGACGCCGCAGGTGCAGGTGTGCTGCCGTGACTCCCGGCGCAGCCTGGCGAGGACGTCCTGGCACAGGGCACTGCCCGCCCGTCGAGGGGCTGCCATGCGGATTCCGAGGCTGCCGAGCAACTCCTGCCGGTCCTTGGGCTTCAGTGAGTTGAAGGCGAGTTCCACCATGCCGACCGTGAGGTCACTCAGGGCTGCGGCAGCCGGGTGTTCCAGGGCGTTGAGCGCGGCGGCCAGGGCTTCAAGGCCCTCGACCGAGACGCTCGGCGGGGACAAGGGCGGCCCCGTCACGACGCGGTAGCGGTCCTGCATGTACACCTACTCCATTCGTGTGGCTGGTTTGCGAGATCGGCTCACTCAACGCCGAGGAGACTTGAAGAGGGACGAGAAGAGACGAACGAGACAAGGGCCGATGAGCTGGAGGGCGAGCGGGATTGCGGATCAGCGGCCGCGCGTGTGCTCGGTGACGAACGTGTACCCTTCGGGCAGTTCCCAGCCGTCCGCCTTGCCGAGCCTGCGGCAATGCTCTCGAAAGGCCGCTCGCTGAGCTTCGCTGGGCGAGCAACCCGGCCGCAGACGGCGCAGATGGCCGGGGACGAACTGGACGCCGCGCAGCCCACCGCCGCCCGGTTCTGTGCCGCCCCATGGGCGTATCACCCGCCGTTGAGCAGGACAGTAGCCGATGAGGGGGATGGTCGGCTCCCCGGCGCGTGCCGGGAAGTGCGGCTGGCCCCAGGGGTCGCGGCTACCGAAGGCCGGCTCCAGCAGCCGTTCGGCGAGCAGTTCCACGACGGCCGATTCCAGGGCTGCTGCCTGCGACCGTGCCGGCCTGCGTCCGTAGACCGCGCTCGGCAGGACCGAACGGTCCAGGAGAGCGTGGCCGTCCAGGGTGAGCAACCCGCAACGGCGCACCGTGCGCATCACCAGTTGCCGCGGGCCGAGCCCGACTGCCGTGTCACCGTGGCGGTCACTGCCCGGAGCGTCCTCCCTCGTGAGAACACGGGGATCGAAGCAGTGCCCGATCACACGATCGCCGACCTGCACCGGTTCTTCGAGCCGAATCGTGGCCGCGCGAACCACCAGGCCGCCGCGGAGCCACCGCAGCTCAAGCATCAGTCCCGGGAAGAAGTCGCAGGGCCAGGCGACTCCGGTCAGCCGACCGGTGCCGTCACCGAGTTCGGCGGCGACGTCGTGAACCATCGCGCGCCCATCCAACGCCGGGCCCGAGTGGTCAAGTTCCAGGCGTGCCGTGCAGCGTCGGCCGTACAGCCGGCGAAGTTCCCGCGCGACCTCCGAGTGCAGAGGAAGCCAGCCATTGATGAGATGGGCCAGCCGCAGGGGCAACCGCCAAACGATCTCCTGCGCGTCGGTCCGCAGGAGCTCGCTGGGGCCGAGGGCGGTATCGTCGGCGAGGGGCAGGTCGACCGGATCCACATCCGCTTCCGGCTGCCGCTGCGGTTCTGCGTCCGGCTCCGGTTCTGGCTCCGGTGGCGCACAAGTCGTGGACTTCCACCCGCGTCCGGCCGGGACCAAGGGCTCTCTGAGGGTTTCCGCATCACCGGGATGATGGGACCGCCATACGCCTCCGCCCTCGAAGGCGTCATCGAGCGTGATCCGGGAACCGTTCTCGAACAGGCCATGATCGCTGTCACGTTGGACGACGTCGGCGAGCGCCACATTCGCGCGGCACACCGCTGCGGCGTACCCCACTCCCCTTAGCAGTTCGGTTGCCCCGGGGAACCCGCGAAGCCGCGGTCCGACCGCTGTGTACACAGAGACCGGAGTGGTGAGGCCATAGCGCCGCCTCGCCGGGGTGGCCGCGTGTTCCACCGCTGCCGCGAGGGACCTCAAGTCATCGCCGCCCAGCGGTCCAGTGTCGCGCCAGCAGTCCGCGAGCGAGGTCCGGGCCATGGCGTAGTGACGCCATGTGCGCAGCGCGTCGCTGGAGTTGAGGACCCCCCGCACCGTGTCGAGGAGACCGAGTAGACCCGTCCGCAGATCGTCGTCGCGTGTGCCGCCCACCAGTTCGGCGAGGGAAACGGGAACAAAGGGACTGAGCAACTGCTCCCGGGCCGTTGTCATGAGGTAATCCGCATAGGCCGTCAGGTCGTCGCTCCGGGCCGCATCCCGAGACGGATAGGAGACGTCGACGACGACATGGCCGTCGCTGTTGATCCAGCGCTGGCGTGTGCGTAAGCGGTGGAGCTGGGCCGGTGACAGGCTCAGGCCCGGTCCGAAGGCGTGGAAATCCGGGACCAGGAGCTCCCTTCGCCGGGGAGCGGCACTGCTCCCCGGCCTGCCCGGCCCCTCGGCGCCGGCAGGAGCCCCCGACACCCAGGCCGGTACGTCACCGAGGACGCCCACCTCCGGGTGTGCGCCCTCCCGGTAGACGATCTCAGCGTAGAGCGGGTCCGACCCGGTGGCGACGCACACCATGGCACCGACCGGGAGCACAGGAGCGCACTCACCGAAGGTGATCATGGGGAAGTCGTCGAGACGCAGCGGGCTGCCGCCATAGCCGTCGCCGCCGAGTTCGTAACCGAAATACACGGCGTTGAATGCGACGGTGGTGTGCACCGGCGCCCGGCGGACCGAGACAACCGCTTCGAGATAGCGCAGTAGCCGATCCCGTTCCGGTTCGGGTACGGCGTCGTAGCCCCTTGTCATGACAGAGGTCAGCAGGGCCCGGTCGCCATACGGGTCAGGCACCTCCGAACCGTCGCGACGCATCAATGACGCCTGCGGCTCCCGACGCTCGCCGACCGCTGCCGATACATAAGGGTCCCCACCCATGACACCTCCGCCGCACTACAGGCCGCCCCAGCCCGACGTGCGGTAATTCCCGCAGACTATGCCTACGCGCGGCATTCCGGCAGTACTTCGTCACTTCACGATTGGTTGGCAGCGGCTGACGCTCAATGCATTCCACGTGCCGCATCACATCGCGCTCACACTGGAGAGTACGGCGGTCCTGTTGACACCGTCAACGAGTCAACACAGAAGATATCACCGACCGTGTGCCCAGCTCATTCGCACGCAGGTCGCTCCGAGCCCACCACTCGGACCAACAGCCCTCGGGAAGTCGGACTGTGTGCATCCGGCTCGGGGCGCCCTGGGCACAGGTGATCAGCAAGTGCGGCGAGGACAACAGGCCGTTGGGTCCGTCCGGCACGCACGGGCACAGGCTGGGATCGGATGCTGGGCCCACTCATCAGCCGGAATAGCGGCGCCCCTCGGCCGAAGACAGCGCGTCAGGGGAAAGAGAGCGCGGCCGGGGCGCCATGCATGAGTGCGACGAACTCGTCGGCCTGCGCTGCCCAGCCGATTCCGGCGACCGCAATCGGTACTTCTTCGGGTAGGCGAGCGGGTTGTTCGCCCACAAGCGCGGGAGCTTCGCGGTGAACGACCCGTACAGGCCGATGTTCAGGGCCGTCAGCCGCTGCTGGCCGTCCAGGATCGCCGTGACCGCCCGGCTGCCGAGGGGGCCCGTCGGCGCGCAGTGGGCGTTGTCGCGCTCGTGGTAGTCGCGCATGAAGTCGTAGAAGGTGAAGCGGCCGGCGTTGCCCTCCTGGACCTGCCACATGAGGAAGGAGCCGATGGGATAGCCGCGCATCAGGCTGTCGAACAGTCGGTTGATCTTGTCGCGCGACCAGACGAACTCCTGCTGGATCGCCGGCAACACGTACTCACGGCGATGGATCCTCTCCACCGCGCTCGCGATCGGGCGTCTGGAATGACATGCGCCCCCCACAGGACTCAGACTTCGTCCACACCGTATCGCCCCCGGTCGGGGCCCCGCAGCGAACGGCGACGATCAGAGCGACGCAGGCTCCCACCGGTACCCGTTCGCGGACTTCGCCGTACGGCCGCAACAGCGGCTCCGACGCCGTACGCACGAGGTCGGCATCACCCGGCAGCAGCGACAGCCACGCCCGCCGCATCTGGACGCTCGCCCCTCGACGCACCGGCGGCATGATCCTCCCGGCGTACGGGGATCGTGGGCCGTCGCATACGAAACTTTTGCGCTTTCGAGGGGATCGCTCGCACCGCCCGCCACCTGCGCGGAGTCCACTTTGTCCGTACGCGCGACCTGCCGGTCACGCCAAGTTCACCGCACTGCCCTTCCTCGACGTCTACGCGCGTGGTGTCATGCACGCGCCCACCCCCCACTCCGAACGTCAACTCGACTAGGAGTCAGGCATGCTGTGGAAGGTCATCGGCCGGGCAGGTGTCGCCCTGGCGGCCGGCGCAACCGTACTCGCCACCGCCCTCCCCGCGAACGCCGCGAGCTACGCCGCGTTCGCCTTCTCGCAGAACGGCAGCCAGCCCACCATCTACGACTTCATCAACTCGGCCACCACCTCCCTCGACATGACCATGTACGAGCTGGAGGACACCACGGCGGTCAACGACCTCATAGCCCTGGAGAACAAGGGCGTCACCGTGCGGGTCATCCTGGACCGCCAGCACCAGTCCGCCAACAGCTCGGCGTACAACTCCCTGAAGAGCGCCGGTGTGGGAGTGGTGTGGTCGCCGTCCACCTTCGTCTACACGCACCAGAAGACCATCACGGTGGACGACGTCAAGTCGCTGGTCCTGACCGGCAACCTCACCTCCCAGTACTACACGACCAGCCGTGACTACGGCGTGTTCGACGACGACAGCCGCGACGTCGCCTCGATCGAGAAGGTCTTCAACGCCGACTACGCCGACACCTCGATCACCCCGACCGACGGTGACCACCTGCTCTGGTCCCCCACCGACTCCCGCAACCGCCTGCTGTCCGTCATCAACGGCGCCACCGCGAAGCTCGACGTCGAAGAGCTGGAGTTCAGCGACAGCACGGTGGTCAACGCCATCGTGGCGCGGGCGAAGGCGGGTGTGGCCGTGCGGGTGGTCCTGGAGAACCCGTCCAGTTACTCCAGCCAGGTGTCCGCGATCAAGGCGGCGGGCGGGACGGTCGTCGGCTACTCCGACCCCAACGGCTTCTACATCCACGCCAAGGCGATGGTCGCCGACTACGGTCTGTCCACCCAGAAGGTGGAGGCGGGTTCCATGAACATCAGCAGCAACTCGCTGAACAACAACCGCGAGCTCGGCCTCATCCTCACGGGTACCGGGGTGGCCGAGCCCGTGGCCACCACCATCGAGACCACCTTCAACAGCGACTACGCGGGCGGCACTCCCGCATGACCCGGAGCCGGTGATCCTGTCCCGATGCCTGCGGCACCTCTGCACCGCGGGCATCGGGAGCGGACCCGCCCTTCAGCGCCGGCCCCGCCACCGGTGTGCGGCAGACGCCGCCGGCCCCAACCGCCTCGCAGACCCGCCCAGTCCAGCATCACCACGGGCAACAAGACCCGTGACAACCACCTGCGTTCCGCGGACTTCCTCGACGTCGAGCGCTATCCGTACATCAACTTCGTCAGCACGCGGTTCGGCTACCGCGGCGGCTCGAAGTGGACGCTGCACGGCACGCTCACCATGCACGGCATCAGCCGCTCCGTGAGCCTGGACACGACCTACCTCGGCACGGTGAACGGCGGTTACGACCAAGAACTGCGCTGCGCGGCCCTGGCGAAGGCCGAACTGCGCCGCGAGGACTTCACCCTCAACTGGCGCTCGATGCCGGCCCGGGGCATCGCGGTCGTGGGACCGACCGTACAACTGGAGCTGGATGTCCAGGCGATGTACCGCACCCCCGAACCCCCACGCCCCCGGAGTAGGCGACACGCCGGTCTTCCGGGCTTCCGCAGGCCCGGGGCGCCCGGCCGGGACGCTCCCGGCTAACCGGACACGGGTGCCTCCCAGCGGTAGCCTTCGGCCGCCTCCTCGTAGGGGCGCAGCAGCGGCTCCAACTCCGCGCGCACCAGGTCGGCGTCGGCCGGCGGCAGCGTCAGCCAGGCGCGCCGCATGCGAACGCTCCAGGTGGCAGGGTCGGGGAACACCGACAGGCGGGGAACCATGTCGCGCAGGACCAGCCCCTCACGGAAGGAGGCCAGGCCGGAGAACTTCAGACGGCAGCCCTCCGGGAAGGTCCGCTCACCGAAGACGACCGGCTCGTCCAGGGCCCGCACCGGGCCCGCGAGCGTGGCCCGGCCGATGATCCGCCCCAGGTCCCGCGTCGGATTCCGGAAGCAGCCGCGCGTGGTGTAGAGGAAGATCTCGTCGCCTTCCGCCAGCGTCCGGGCCGCCTCCGACCGGCCCGCCGGGAACGCCATCCGCTGCTCGGTCACCACCCAGCTCAGGGCGGCCCGGTCTCCGATGATCAGCAGGTGCGAGGACGGCATACCGATCACGATAGCCGGGCGGCGGGTACCGGCTGCTCGACGGGCGCAGGGTTCTCGCGCCGTAGCGCCCCGTCCCGCCTCGTGTCCGTCCCGTCGTCCTACAATCCCGCCCTCGCCAGCAGCACCGGCAGCGCCTCGGGTTTCACCTTCTGCACCGACCTCACCTGGCCGAGCCCCAGTTCGTCCCGGCCGACCGGGCTGCCGCACAAGGCGTCCGTCGCCTCCGGCAGCAGGGTCACCTCGACCCGGTACGAGAACTCCGGGTCCTCGGGATCCTCGTACGGCTCCTTGTCGATCTCGGCCAGCGCCGCTACGGCCGACTCCGGCTGGCTGAAAAAGAACCACAGGCGGTCCCCCGGGTTCATACGGTTGCGCCGGCTGAGCCAGAGATCGAGTTCGGGTTCTTCGTGGGCGAGGCGGCGGATGGTCTCCTTGGTGGAGGGTTCCCCGTCCAGCGTGTCCTTGTTCGGGTTGAGGATGTAGATCCAGTCCGCCATGGCTTCCCCCGATCACCTGCGTCGCCGCGCTCCGCGAGTACGGAGCTGGAGCTGCACCTTCCGGTCCATGGTGTCAGCCGACAGAGCCGTCCGCAGACGAACCACCAACAACAGGCAGCGGGCTCAAGGTCGTCCGGCATCATGGCGGCATGACAGGTGGGGTGGATGTGAGCACCGCAGCGGGCCAGTTCGATCGGACGGCCGTCGCGGAAACGGAGTCAGCCGCCGGGGAGGAGCGCAAGCGGGTGCTCGCCCTCTTCCCGTTGGAGGGGTGGAAGACGCTGCCGCTCGAGCGCTATGCCCTCGGCCAGCCCGCGCCCGCCGGGTCGGAACCGACGTACTGCCGGCTGCTCGAGTTCCTCACTCCGAACCTGGGCAGCATCAAGGGCGGCAGCGCCGCGAAGCACATCATGTACCGCCACAACTCGGGCGAGTGGCGCCTGGCGGCCCCGCTGCGCAAGGCGGATCCGCGAGACGCGTGGGAGGAGCTTCGGGGTCAGTTCGTCGCAGCGTTCGACGCGGTCGCCGCCGGGGACTTCGAGGCCGTGGACGAACTGTCCGCGCTGAGGTTCGGTCCGGCCCTGGTGACCAAGTCACTGGCCGTCTACTTCCCCGAACACTTCCTGCCGGTCTACTCCGCCGAACACCTTCGGCAGTTCCTCATCCGGCTCGGCGGGACGACGGATGCCGACTCGCCCGCCTGGCGCAGCAACCGCAGGCTCCTCGAACTCGTCCGGTCGAGGCCGGAGTTCGAGGGCTGGAGCGGGCTCGAGGTGATGACCTTCCTCTACCGGGAATTCGACCCGCGTCCCCAGCAACGCACGATCTGGAAGATCGCTCCCGGCGAGCGCGGGCGGCTCTGGGGCGAGTGCCGCGACGGTGGCTTCATCTGCGTGGGCTGGGACGAACTGGGTGACCTGGGCCAGTACCAGAGCGACACAGAACTCAAGGAGGCCCTTGACAGGGGCTATCCCGGCGGTAGCGGCGGCAGTCTGACCACCGCCCGCAGGCTCCTCGCCTTCCGGGACCTGGAGCCCGGCGACCGGATCGTGGCCAACCGCGGGATCGACGAGGTCCTGGCCACCGGCACCGTCGCCGGAAGCTACCAGTTCGTTCCGGACCGGCCGGAGTACCAGCACATCGTCCCGGTGACGTGGGACCTTTCCCACGCACAGAAACTGTCAAAGCCCCAGCGCGGCTGGCGGTCCACCTTCGCCAGGGTCGACCCGACCACGTTCGCCAAGTTCACCGCGCAGCGGTCCGACTCCGCTCCGGGCGCCGGTGTGGAGTCGGAAAGTAGGCCCGTCGCCCTGCCCGAAGACATTCAGGCAGTCCTGGACGCCGTCGAACGCAAGGGACAGGTCATCCTGCACGGACCGCCCGGCACCGGCAAGACACGGCTCGCCCTGGGCGCCGCCCTCGCCCTGGCCGGCCGCGTCGACGTGCTCGACGGTTCGGAACCGGAGCGACGTATGGAGGCGCAGGCCGAGGTGCTGAGCAGTGACCAGGTCCGGCTGGTCACGTTCCACCCGTCTTACGGATACGAGGACTTCGTCGAAGGATTCAAGCCCGACCTCGACGCCAAGGGGCCCGGGCTCACCCTCGCCCTCGCGGACGGCCTGTTCCACACGCTCTGCAGTCGCGCCGCCGGCCATCCCGACCAGACCTTCCTCCTGATCATTGACGAGATCAACCGAGGCGACCTGCCGAGAATCTTCGGTGAGCTGATCACACTCCTCGAACTCGACAAACGGAACCTGCCTGTGGACCTGCCGGTCAGCAAGCGCAGCTTCTCCGTGCCGCCGAACGTCCGGATCATCGGCACGATGAACACGGCCGACCGGAGCATCAGCCACCTGGACGCCGCGGTGCGCCGCCGCTTCGCCTTCCTGCCCGTGGGTCCCGACCCGGACGCCGTGTCGGGAACGGTCGGCCCCCTCGACCTGGCGGCCTTCTTGGAGTCCCTCAACAGCCGTATCGCCCACCACCTCGACACGGATCACCAGATCGGGCACGCCTACCTGATGCGCGACGGAGAGCCGATCGCCACCGAGGAGGACCTGGCCGCCGCCTTCCACCACGAGGTGGTGCCTCTCCTGGAGGACTACTGCCTCGGCCGCGCCGACCTGCTGCACCGCATCCTCGGCGGCCTGGTCGACCCGCACACCGGGCGGCCCGTGCTCATGTCCCCTCAGGATCTCCCGGACGCGCTGGCCACCGAATTCACCAGTGACGCGATGGGCCCTGATGCCTGACCGCCGCCCCGAGGTCCGGCTCGGCGAGTACGAGTCCGCCGAGCTGGGCCCTGACCAGCTCACCGCCCGGGATCTCGACCGGCTGAACGCCCTGCAGGCACGCGGCTGCCTGACTCTGATCACGGCCCGCGCAGGGTGGAGGCTCAAGGCCGAGGCCACCGTAGGCGTACTGGCCCTGGACCGGGTCCGGCTGCTCATAGAACCGAAGTTCGCCATTCCGGGCGAACAGCTCATGACCTGGCTCGCCTACGCGCTCCACACCCCTGTCCCGACGGCGGCCAGGCGCTGGTCCACCGCCCCTGACGGCTACGCCGACCTCGTGGCCGCCGCGCTGCTGGAGGAGTGCGAGAAGCTCCTGCGGGAGGGGTTGCGCCGGGACTACGTCCGCCATCAGAGCCTCGAGCCGGTGCTGCGCGGGCGCCTGGACGTCGCCGCGCAGGCCACCCGCCGCTTCGGGCAACTGGACCAGCTGCATGTCCGTACTTTCGACAGGGAGGCGGACATCTGGGACAACCGCGTCCTCGGAACGGCCCTGAAAGCCGCTCTCGGCCTGACGACCGACTCCCGGCTGGCCCGCAGCCTGCACGGCGTCGCCGACGCGTTCCCGGATTCCGGCACGCCCGCCACCGCATTGCGCGCCCTCGAGCGCACCCAGTACACACGCCTCAACGCCCGCTACCGTCCCGCTCACACGTGGGCCCGCCTGCTGTTGCGCGGCGGAGGTGTGAGCGACCTGCTGACCGACCACGGCACCACGGCGGGCGGCCTCCTGCTGGCCATGCCCGCGCTCTGGGAAGCCGTCGTCCGGCGGCTCGCCACCGATGCGGCCACCCCGCACGGAGGCCGTCCCGTCCCCAGCAACGGAGGGACCGGCATCACCGTCCGAGGCGACCTCGGCAGTACCTCGACGTTCCGCCCCGACCTTCTGCTCAACCTGCCCCACCCCGGTATGGACCATCACACCCTGCTGCCCATAGACGCCAAGTACAAGCGCTACGACCGCCATGGCGTGAGCGCGGGCGACATCCACCAGCTCCTGACCTACAGCGCCGGGTACACACCCGCCGAAGCCCCGAGCGCGGTCATCGTCCATCCTCAGCCGGGCGGATACGCCCGACGCACGCTGCGGATCGGCAGCCCTCAGCGCGGTCTTGGCGTCATCCACGTACTCGGCATCGACACACACGCCCCACCGGAGCGGGCGAGCGCGTGGATGCGGACGGCATACAACGCCGCCCAACAGCCCCCTTGTCGTCCCGCCCGATAGTTTGGCATTAAAGTGTCTCCGCCGATGAGGGGGGAGCTTCGTCGAACCGCTGTGCCGTGCCACCCGGGCGGAAGGCGGACCGGCGCCAATGCACGGACCTCCCGGAGTCGGTCGAGCGCTGGGCCAATCGGTGGCCACGAATGGGCGCAGAGCATCAGGGGGGTACATGACTCATCTGTCCGGTCTCCGCGAACGGACTACTTCTCGCAGGCGGCCGTTCATGGTGACGGGAGGCGAACCATGCCGGTGAACCCGCCCGAAACCCCCCGTCCGTCCCAACCTTCCGAGCTCCCCGAACAGATAGGTCCCTACCGGCTGATCCGGCGTCTCGGATCCGGCGGCATGGGCACGGTCTACTACGCAACCGACCCCGCAGGAGGGGAGCCGCTCGCCGTCAAGGTGCTGCACCAGAGCTTCGCTGCCGACCCCGCCCACCGGGCCCGCTTCCGGCGCGAGACCACGACGCTTCGCAAGGTCACAAGCCCGTACCTCGTCCCGCTGATCGCTGCTGACCCCGATGCGCCCCTGCCTTGGCTGGCGACGGCCTACGTGCACGGAGACACCCTGCACGAGCATGTCCAGAACCACGGGGCGATGGCACCCGGCAATCTGCTGACTTTCGCGGCGGCTGTCGCCCACGCACTGGCCTGCATCCACGATGCCGGGGTCGCCCACCGCGACCTGAAGCCGACGAACGTGCTCCTGTCCGCCGATGGACCACGCGTCGTGGACTTCGGCATCGCCCACCACTTGGACGCCACCGCGATCACCGAGACATCGGTGACGACCGGCACTCCGGGATGGATGGCGCCGGAGCAACTCACCGACGGCCTCACCCTCCCGGCCTGTGACATCTTCGCCTGGGGGCTGCTCGTCGCCTACGCCTCGGCCGGCTCTCATCCGTTCGGTACGCCTACGGGTATCACGCACCGCATCATCAGCGCGGCGCCCTCTCTCAGGGGTGTGCCCGACGCACTGCTGCCCCTCGTCCGTGAGGCCCTGGACAAGGAACCCGAGCGTCGGCCGAGCGCGGCGGAGATCGCCGAGCGGACGGCCTCCGCCTACGGGCCTTCGGGCACCCTCGTGTTCCCGACCTTGGCGTACACCCGAACCTCCGGCCGAAGTGGGCAACAAGGAGACTCGCCCGCAGCCGACACCGGCGTCACGGTTCCGCCGGCGCGTGCCCGCTGGGATGTTCCGCTGCCCGTCGGCCAGCCGGGCGAAGCACAGCCCGGGACAGCCCAGATTCCCTCCGGCTCACCGGCGGCCGTTGAACCCACGCCGCCGAAGGCTGGCATCCCGCAGGTCTCATCGGCGCCCACGCAGACGGCCCCGCCGCCTCGGCCGACGGCTCCCTCACCGCAGGCTCCCTCCTCGCCCACATCCCCGGGATCGGACGGCCCTTCCGCAGGGCGGCCACTCAGACCCGCTGAACGCCGACGCCACCCGCGACGCCGCGCCCTGTATGCCCTGGCCGCCGCCGTGGTCGTGGGCTCTGCTGCGGGGGGCGTCGCTGCCGCCATGGCTGGAAGCAGTTCCACCCACCGGCACCAGGCTGCGGGCCCCGTCAAGGAGTCGAAGCCCGCGGCGTCGAACTCGCGTACGCCCAGCGCAACTCCGGCCGTGGACAGCACACCGGACGCACAGGAAACCACCTCACCGGCGCCACAACCGATGTCCGTGTTCGGCGGCCTCCATGTCACCGTCCCTTCGGATTTCGAGCAGGCAGCTCAGCGCAGCGATGACAACCAGCAGGTGGACGGGGAGCAGGATTCCACCACCGCCACGGCGGAAGCCGACTTCTCCCTGGTCGATCACCCGGACTCCGGCATACGCATCGTGTACTCCCCGACGCTGACCGTTGACCAGATCCGTGATGGCCAGCGCGACGCCGGCGCGATGTGGTCCGTCGAGGACGACAACGGCAATACCACGGACGAGTCGGTGATCGCCGTGCACGACGGTCCGTTGACCGGCATCGGCGGCAAGAGGGCCATCAGCTGGGTCATGACCACGGACGTTCTTCCCGACTACGACGGCGCCCGGAAGAACACCTACCGCGTGTGGTGGCTGCCCTACAGCAAGTACCTCCTCTATACCTACGGTAAGCAGGACAAAGCCGCCGACACGGCAGTGGACGAGCTGATCAGGGCAGTCACCTTCGAGCGCACCAAGATGCCTCGAGACTGCGCGGACGCCGTCGTGGCTCTGGACAAAACAGCCGCGAGCGGCGACACCGCGGACGACCACGGGGCCCTGGGCAACTGCCTGGATGCCGCCGTGAACGGTGCAGACCAACTGGACCCGGGAACGGTCAGCACCAAGGGCGAGGCCGCCTGTGTGGCCCTGGCCGAGTCGTACAGGATGAATGGACCCGACCTCAGCTACGACGGGGCCAAGGCCTACGAAGAACTGCGGCCGTGGTGCGACCTTCCCGGAGCCGTCAACCATCCCCGGTTGCCCGACTGGACGTCTTGACCGTCGGGTTGTCACCCCAAGCCGCCGCTACGTCTCAGCTCGTCCGATTCGGGCCTTCTCCGCCCTTCATCCAGGCAATGACGTCGAAGACTCTCAGAATGCCGATGTCCTCACCGATGCCCGCCTTGCTACGGAGGTGAATCAACCGGTCGCGGAAGGCGCCACCATCTGCTCGCAGAGCGACTGCCAATGCGGGCCAGAAGGAGTGGTCCATCTTCGGCCGTTCCAACAGCTGCTTGACGCGGATGTCATAGATCGGAATCAGGTGGGGGCGCTTGCGGGCCAGCAACTTGCCGGCGATGACCGGCCCGCTGCCGTCCGGTTTGTTCGGGTACTTGTTGCCGTCTGCCAGTCGTTCCCACAGTTCCCACGCCGGTCCCCCAGGGGCGATCAGTTTGTCGCTGGCGGAATCCTCCAAGCGCGCGTCGCGCGGAATCTGCGTCAGCAGACGCGAGAAGTGCCCGTCGCGATCCGCCAAGAGGGTGAGGGCGCCATGGGCGTCCAGAGAAACGCTGAGCGTGGTGATGGCCACCACGTCGGTGCTGTCGAATCGGTTGGCGACATGTTTGGCATCCCCACCTCCGCCCAGCCGCTCGAAGTGCGCGCCTGAATAGAACAGATCACCCCGCGAACGGCGACGGGTGAAGTACTCCACGAGCAGGCTGACGGCCCCCTCGTCGTCCCAGTAGATCTCCGGTATCTTCAAGCCGATCACTGTCCCCCCAGCGGTCGCACCGATTTGCCTGCCGCGCGGTACGTTCGTGCGTCTCCTCAACGCCCTGGGGCCAGTCGGAGGAGCGCCCCGGCCGTCCGCCCGTGCGTGAAGGACCCGACCGGCCCATTGTCGGTGGGTGGCCCTACCGTAGTCGGTGGATCTGTGCGCGGGGAGGGGCCAGCCATGCCGGCTGAAGAAAGCAGGGAGTACCCGGAGTTCTATCTGCGTCTGCCCAACGGCGGACCACTGGCCCAGGGGCGGCCGGCGGATGAACTGGGGACGAATGGAAGCCGGAAGTTCGTTGTTCCCGCGGGCCAACCCGTGCGACCGGAGGTCGTGCCGTCGTTCCCCACCCGCGTGGCCGGTGCCCACATGGAGCGCGAGGAGCTGATCCGGCAGGGACGGATCAAGCCGTCCGAAAGGTGGCCCGGCTGGCTGGAGACAGCCGAAACGATCACCTTCGACTCCTCTTCCAGAGCCGCAGCGGTGTTGAAAGGCCATAGTGCCAACGGTTGGCTCAATTGGAAGACGAAGGACGGTCGTCCCCTTGGCGACTTCATGCCGGGTATGTGGCCGGGCCCCAACCGCCCCTGGCTGGTTCGCGGGTCGAACGTGAGTGGACTGGACCTGGTGCAGCGGATGTGGTTGCCGGAGGGACGCGTCACGCTCGCCGCCTCCCGGCTGCGCCAGGGTGTGGGGCAGGGCATCAGCAAGGATCAGCTTCGCCTCCTGGTCCAGGAGGACTACGAGTCCACCGCCACCTACAGCCAGAAGCAGCAACTGGTGGAGGAACTGCACGCGTTCCTGTCTCGGATGAAACCGGGTGACACGGTCTGCACCATCTCCGGCGGCCATCTGTACGTGGGCGAGATCACCGGTGGGGCGGAACAGAGCGAGTCCGAGGGTGCGCGGTCCAACCTGCACCGCCCCGTGGAGTGGCAGCCGGACGGCTATCCGTACGACGAACTGCCGGAGGAACTGCAGCAGAAGCTGTCCATCCAGCACGACGTGGTCGACCTCTCCTCCGTCCAGGCTCTGGTCGACGGGCTTGGCCTCAGCGATCAGGAACTGGCCGAGGGAGCCCAGGCCATGGAGCGGGACCCGACCGTGGAGATCCCGGTCATTGCCGTGCGCCGTGAGCTCGAGCTGCCCGAGCCGACGGACGGGCTCGCCGCGGACCTTCTGGTGCACGACGTGAGTTGGCTGCACGAAGTACGCGATCTGCTGTGGGACGAGCGCCAGCTGGTGTTCTACGGGCCCCCGGGAACGGGCAAGACATATCTGGCGCTGAAGCTCGCGGAGTTCCTCGGCGGCGGTCCCGAGCAGGTGAAACTCGTGCAGTTCCACCCGTCGTACGCGTACGAGGACTTCTTCGAAGGCTTCCGGCCGCAGGAGGACCCGGAGACCCGGGATGTCGCCTTCCGGCTCACCGCCGGGCCGCTGCGCGAACTCGCCGACCTCGCCTCCCGCGAGGGCAACCGGCACATCCCTCACTTCCTGATCATCGACGAGATCAACCGCGCCAACCTGGCGAAGGTCTTCGGCGAGCTGTACTTCCTGCTGGAGTACCGGAACAAGTCGGTGCGGCTGACCTACTCCGGTGACGACTTCGCGCTGCCGCCGAACCTGTTCGTGATCGGCACCATGAACACCGCGGATCGGTCCATCGCGCTCGTGGACGCGGCGATGCGCCGCCGTTTCGCGTTCGTCGAGCTGTCGCCCCGTACCGAGCCGACGAGCGGATTGCTGCGCCGCTGGCTGGTGAGGGAGGGCAAGGACACCGAACCCGCTGATCTGCTGGACGCGCTCAACTCCCGTATCGACGACCCGGACTTCCGCATAGGCCCCTCGTACCTGATGAAGAAGGGTGTCTATCGGGCGGGTGGCCTCGAGCGGACCTGGCGGACGAAGATCCTTCCGCTGTTGGAGGAGCACCACTACGGCGAAGGCGTGGACATCGAGAAGCGCTACGGACTGGCCGCGCTGCGGGAGTCCCTGGCGTGACGGCCGTCGTCGCAGTCGAGGGGCCCGCGTCGTCCGTCGAGCTCGTCGAGCACGCGCCGGCGGTCAGCCTCGCCCTGCCCGACAGCATCGGCCGGGCCCTCGCCGCCGGAGACATCGTGGATGCGGCTCCCGATCCCTACACGCCGGGCCGCTGGTCGTTGCGCGCCGGCAGCAAGGTCGGCGCGGTGGCGGTCGCGGTTCCGGGCGGCGGGGAGCCGGTCACCGTGCGCGTCAGGCCGAAGGTGCCCATCGCCCGGCTCTTCTTCCTGCTCGGCTACAGCCTCGACCCCAAGGGCGCATGGCGGGACGGTGACGTCGAGGTGGCCGAGCACCGCGATCTGCTGCCCGCCCTCGCGCACGCCGTGGAGCGGCAGGTGGACCGGGCTCTGCGGCAGGGCCTGTTGCAGGGGTACCGGACGACTGAGGAGACCGGTCTCGTCGTGCGCGGCCGGATCCGGGAGGCCGAGCAGATACGGCGGCGGTTCGGTGCGACACTGCCCGTAGAGGTGGCGTACGACGAATTCACCACCGACATCGCGGAGAACCGCATCCTGCGCACGGCCGTCGAACGCCTGCTGCGCCTGCCCGGCGTACCGCGCGACGTGCGCCGGAGACTGCTGCACCAGCGTGCCCGGCTCGCCGACGTCCCGGCGATCGTGCGCGGACAGCCGGTTCCCGAGTGGCGGCCGACGCGCCTCAACGCCCGGTACCACCATGCGCTCCGCCTCGCCCGAGCCGTGCTCGACGGCACCTCGGTCGAGCACGCGCCGGGCGGGCTGCGGATCGACGGATTCCTGCTCGACATGAACAAGCTCTTCGAGGACTTCGTCACGGTCGCTCTGCGGGAGTCTTTTCGCGGCTCGAGGTTCTCCGCCCGGTTCCAGGACACGCACCACCTCGACGACGCCGCCGCGATCCGGATGAAGCCGGACTTCGTGCTGTACGGGCCGGACGGCACCCCGTGCGCGGTGGCGGACGCGAAGTACAAGGCGGAGAAGTGGGGCGGCTTCCCGGACGCCGACCTGTACCAGATGCTGGCGTACTGCACCGCCCTGGGTCTGAACGAAGGACACCTGGTGTACGCCAAGGGCAACGCCTCGCACGCGGCCCACCGAGTGCGTCACGCGGGCATCGTGATCCACCAGCACGCCCTCGACCTCGACCAGGAGCCGGCGGGACTGCTCACGGATATCTCGGCGGTCGCCCAGCGCATGACCGGCCTGTGCCGCGACTGACCTGCGCGGACCACCCCGCGCGTATGATCGACTGCGCAGGGTCCGTTCAGGGTGGGGAGTGCACGTCGTGCCGCAGCTCGCGTTCGCCAACAGCTTCTGGGAGAGCTACGACGTCCTCGAGAGGCCCGTAAGGGCCGGCGTGCGCAAGGCGATGCAGAAGTTCCAGCAGCTGACCGTTCCGGAACTGCAGGCGGACAAGGGGCTGCACCTGGAGTCGGTCGAGAACGCCCGGGATCCGCGTATGCGGACCATCCGCATCAACGACTTCTGGCGCGGGGTCGTCCTCGCCCCTGACGACGGCGGTGACGTGTTTCTGCTCGTCAACGTCGTTCCCCACGACGACGCGTACACCTGGGCGGCCAAGCGGCTGTACACGACGAACTCCGCGACCAGGGCGCTCGAGGTGCGCAACGTGGTGGCGATCGAGCAGCTGACCCCCCAACTGGAGAAGGCGGCGGCCGCCGCCGACTCCCTTTTGTTCGCCGCCTACTCGGACACTGTGCTGCGCGAACTCGGCATCGACGATCAGGTGCTGCGTGCCGTCCGCACCATCGTGGACAAGGCGCAGCTGGAGGCGTTCGGGACGCTGCTGCCGGAGGACCAGTTCGAGGTGTTGCAGTACCTCGCCGAAGGGTTCAGCCCGGAGGAGGTCTACCGGGATGTGGTCGCCGTGCGGCGTCCCGTCGATGCCGGTCCCGATCCGGACGAGAGCCTCGCCGTGGCGATCGCCAACACCACGAGCCGCATCACGCTGGTCACCGGCCCCGAGGAGCTCGCCGACATCCTGGAGAAGCCGTTCGCGGCCTGGCGCGTGTTCCTGCACCCCTCGCAGCGCCGGGTCGCCTACCGGGTGTCGTACGGCGGACCGGTCCAGGTCACGGGTGGTCCGGGAACCGGCAAGACGGTCGCGGCGCTGCACCGGGTGAAGCACCTGCTCAGTCGCTCGCCCGACGCCCGGGTCCTGCTGACCACCTACACCAACGCGCTGGCCGCCTCGCTGCGCGAGAACCTCTCTCTCCTGCTCGACGGGGACGAGTCGCTGCTCGCGCGCGTCGAGGTGACGACGGTCAACGCCTATGCGCACGGCATCGTGACCCGCCTCGACGGCAAGGCCCCCTCCCCCATCAACGACCGGGAGGAACGGCAGCTGTGGCAGCGGGTCGTCAAGAAGCTCGGGCTGCCGTGGACCGAGCAGTTCCTGGCGCAGGAGTACCGGCACGTGATCCTGGCCCAGGACCTGCGCAGCCTGGACGCGTACCGCGCGGCGACCCGCCGCGGCCGGGGCAGCGCACTGTCGCCGGCCAAGCGGGACCAACTGTGGCCCGCGGTCGAGCTGTTCGAGTCGTTGCTGCGCGAGCAGAAAGCCACCACGCACCTGAAGGTGTGTTCACGGGCCGCCGAGCTGTTGGCCGCCTCGACGCCGACGCACGACCACGTGGTGGTCGACGAGGCGCAGGATCTCCACCCGGCCCAGTGGCGCGTCCTGCGCGGCGCGGTGGCTCCCGGCAGCGACGACCTGTTCATCACGGGCGACCCGCACCAGCGGATCTACGACTCCAAGGTCTCCCTCGGGTCACTGGGAATCTCGGTCACCGGGCGCACCCACCGCCTGCGCATCAACTACCGTAGCACCGAAGAGATCCTCGCCTGGTCGACGGGGATACTCAGCCCCGTATCGGTCGACGACCTGGGCGGTGAGGGCAGTGACACCCTGGCCGGCTACCGCTCGCTGCTGCACGGCCGCAGACCGCAGGTGGACGGGTACGGCTCGGAGCAGGCAGAGGTGGCTGCTCTCGTCGAGCGCGTGGAGGGGTGGATCGCGCAGGGCATCTGTCCCTCCGAAATCGGTGTGTGCGCCCGCTTCAACGTGCTGCTCGACAAGGTCTACGACAAGTTGACCGCCGCCAGGGTGCCGGTGGTCCGGGTCCGGGACAATCCCGGGCCGGACGTGGACGGGGTGCGTCTGGCCACCATGCATGCGATGAAGGGGCTTGAGTTCCGCTGCGTCGCCGTGCTGGGAGTCACGGCCAGCGCGGTGCCGTTCGCGCGCGAGGTGACGTCGGCTTCGGTGGACGCACTCCAACACGAGTCCGACCTGCTGCGCGAGCGGTGCCTGCTGTTCGTCGCCTGCACGCGAGCCCGGGAAGCGCTCGCGGTGTCGTGGAGCGGAACGGCCAGCTCGTTCGTACCACCGGTGAAGTGACGTAGCGGCCCTGGCAGGCCCAGAAGCGACGGTTCGTCAGTCGTCCGGTGCCAGAGCGCCGTTACAGAGGCCGTCCCGCGCCAGCGCTGCGGCCTCCCGGCTAAGCTCCGCCAATCTCCTCGCCCGCTCCTCGAACTCCTGAAGGGCGCGGAACGCAGCCCCGTACCGCCGCTGCTCGGCGATGTCCATCTGCGGGACACGGGCCCCCTTGCCGTCGAGCCGGAAGGTACCGCTGGCGCTCGTGGAGCGGCGAGTATTGGCCGCGCTACGCAGGAAACCCTGGAGGAAGTCGGTGTCGAGCTGGTCGCTGGCCGATACCGGCTCTGGATCGCCGTACTCGACGAGCCCGGCCCGCGCGAGGTCTGCGACACTGACGGAACCATCCAGGGTGCTTGGTCCGCTGCCCGCCCTCAGTGTCGGAAGGGGTTCGGCCAGGAGCCGGACCTGTTCGGCCAACTCCCTCTGGAGGGCCTGGTATTCGGCCGCGTAGTCGCGATGGGATCCCTCCACGTGGCGGCCCGGAGTCAGGTCCACCATGTCGTCGAGAAGCTCGATCAGAGAGACGTCAGCCGCTTGATCGGGCCGTGGGTCCAGCGAGCCGTCCGGGTCGTTCGCGGTCAGATCGACCATGCGCACACTGGTGGCGGCGTCACGGGGTGACTGTGGGCGGCGCAGGTGCCAGAGATGCACAGGCAGTGAGTGCGACACCGCCGAGCCCGGCGGCAGCGCGGTGACCTGGGTGAGGATCCCGCGGCGCACGAGTTCCCCGCGGATGCGGCGGCCCGCCTTGCGGTAGGCGACCGAGGCGGGCATGACCATGAGGACGCGGCCACCAGGTGCGGTGTGTGCGTAGGCGTGCTGCAACCAGGCCAGCTCTCCCTCGGCGCGCGAGGGCGTGCCGAGCTCCCAGCGGGAGTCGAGAAGCAGCTCCTCGCGCCCCCAGTCGGTGTCACCGACGGGCGGATCGCACACCACCAAGTCCGCCTTGAGGCCCGTCCATTGGTCGTCGCGCAGGGAGTCGCCAGTGACGATGTCGACGCGAGCACGTCCGGTGAGATCGGCTCGCAGCTGCGCGAACCTGGCGCTACGGACGTCGGACTCCTGCCCGCACCGCCTCGGCCCCCGCTGGGGTCCCACCGCGAGCAGTAGGGTGCCTATACCGCACGCCGGGTCGAAGAGTGTCGCATCCACCTCCACCTCACCGGCGAAGTGCCGCACGGCGCGGACGATCCGCGGTGAGGTGACCTGGTCCGAACCCGCCCTGCGCACGGATTCGGTGAAGCGCTCGGCCAGGGCGTTCACCACGTCCCCCGCCGAACTGCTCTCGACCAGGCCGCGCACCAGTCGAACGACATCCTCGGGCAGCGCGTCCGGGGCTGCCTTCTCCGGGGCGGTGACGAGCTGCGCCACATCAGCGACGCCGGCGATCATCTCATCGCCAAATGCACTGCGCAGGGCCTGCCACAGTTGAACCTCCTCGGAGAGGTCCCGCCCCTTGCGCTGCTTGTCCAGCCAGGCCTTAACCTCGGCCAGGTCGA
This sequence comes from Streptomyces sp. Y2F8-2, assembly GCF_014905555.1. Classification (GTDB taxonomy): domain Bacteria; phylum Actinomycetota; class Actinomycetes; order Streptomycetales; family Streptomycetaceae; genus Streptomyces; species Streptomyces cynarae. The sequence goes on from NZ_BNGS01000005.1 coordinate 628,709, forward strand.
AAAGCGGGCTGTTCACGCCGCCGCCCGCCGGCGCGGGGAAGTCGTCGTACCGCCGCCTCCAGTTCGAGACCGCGGCCCGCGTGACGCCCGCGAGCCGAGCGATCTCGGAGCCGGTGACCAAGGGACTGCCCGAGGCGGCGGGTGTGTCTGCCATACGGGCCACCGTACACAGGGCGGCGTCAGCCCTTCAATGAAGTCACTTGTTGACGACGTAAACGAGTTGCTTCACCCTTAAACGTTTACGTCCGCGTCGTATCCGACCGGTGGCCCGCCCAGGAGCGCCGCAGTACTGCGCAGCTGGAGCGGGCGCTTCGGCCGCTGTGGTCTGGGGCTATATGGGCGGCAAATGGCGGTGCCCCGCCGTCACGGGCGCCTCACGCCCGCCCATGCGCCTCCTGCGACCGTCGTGACAGTGCGTCGATGACCGCCGCGGCGAAGAGGACTCCGCCGGTGATCACGAACTGGACGGCGACCGGGATGCCCGTGATCGACATGCCCGAGGAGATCGACTGGATGATCAGCGCGCCGAGCACCGCGGACCAGGTGGTGCCGCGTCCGCCGAAGAGGCTGGTGCCGCCGATGACCGCGGCCGCGATGGCGTTCAGCAGCAGGACGCCCGAGCCGGAGGACTGGCTCACGGAGGTGATCCGTGAGGCGAGGAACAGGCCGCCGATCGCGGCCATCGTGCCCGAGAACGCGAGCACCGCGGACTGCACCCAGACCACGCTGAGACTGGCGCGGCGGGCCGCCTCGATGCCGCCGCCGAGGGCGTAGACCTGCCGTCCGTAGCGTGTGCCGCGCAGGAGGACGTCCAGGCCGGCCGTGATGACGAGGAAGATCAGGAGGGCCAGCGGCAGGCCCTGGAACCGGTTGAGTACGTAGGCGGCGCCGAACGCGACCACCGCGAGTGCTCCCGTGCGTACCCCGATCTCCCCGAGTGAGCGGTGCGGCAGGCCGAGGGCGCGCCGGCGGCGCCTGTCCCGGTAGGAGATGAGGAACAGCAGGCCGGCGCCGAAGGCCGCCAGACCGTAGGCGACGCTGTGGTTGCCGAAGTAGTAGCTGGTCAGCTTGGCGACGAAACCGTTCTCGTCGAGGTCGATGGTGCCGGTGGTGCCGAGGATGTAGAGCATGACGCCGTTCCAGGTCAGCAGTCCCGCCAGCGTGACCACGAATGCGGGTACGCGGGTCCGGGCGACGGAGAGGCCCTGGATGGTCCCCGTGGCGGTGCCCGTGAGGACGGCGAGGATGACGGCGAGCCATTCGGGCATGCCGTTGTTGACGTTCAGTACGGCGAAGACGGCCGCCGCCAGGCCGCTGATCGAGCCGACCGACAGGTCGAGCTCGCCGATCAGCAGCACGAAGACGATGCCGACCGCGATCAGGCCCGTGCCCACGATGTCGACACTGAGGTTGGACAGGTTCCTGGGTGAGAGGAAGTTGGGGTTGAGGGACTGGAAGACGATCCACACCGCGGCGAGCACGAGGATGACCGGGAGCGAGCCCAGTTCGCCGGCGATGAACCTGCGCCGGGACGCCGCGGCCCAGCCCGCCACGACAGGGGCGATCTTCCGCCCGGGTTGCGGCTGACGGGGGGCGCTGGGGGCGGCCCGCGTGTCGTCTGCCCTCTTGCGGCTCTCTTTCACCACTCCACCTCCCGGTGGGCCACCCGATGCGGAACGTTCTCCGTGGCCCCGGTGATGGAGGAAATGATCTCTTCCTGCGACGCGGTGTTCACGTTGAAGAAGCCGTTGTTGCGGCCCAGTCGCAGCACCGCGGCCCGGTCTGCGAGAGCTTTGACGTCGGCCATGTTGTGACTGATGAGCAGTACTCCCATGCCGCGGTCACGCAGATGGTCGACGAGCTCCAGGACCTCGGCGGTCTGCTGGATGCCGAGAGAGGCCGTCGGCTCGTCCAGGAGGAGGAGCCGCGGGTCGCCGAGGAGCGAGCGGGCGATGGCGACCATCTGCCGCTGGCCGCTGGAGAGGGAGACGACCGGGGAGCGTAGATCGGTCAGGCCGGTCGCCAGGCGCTTCAGCAGGTCCCGGGTACAGCGTTCCATCTCCACCTCGTCGAGGAATCCCCACTTTCGGATCTCGCGACCGAGGAACAGGTTGCCGACGACGTCGAGGTTCCCGCACAGGGCGAGGTCCTGGTAGACGGTGGCGATGCCGAGTCCCCGGGCGTCGTGAGGACGCCTGATCTGCACCGGCCGGCCTTCCCACTCGATGACGCCCGTGTCCGCGGGCGCGACGCCCGAGATCACCTTGACCAGGGTGGACTTGCCGGCCCCGTTGTCGCCCAGAAGCGCCACGACCTCGCCGGCGCGAACCTCCAGCTCGATGTCGGTGAGGACCTGAACGACGCCGAAGCGCTTGCAGACGCCGTGCAGTGCCAGCAGGGGTTGAGCCGGCACGGAAACCATCTCCTTCCCGGGCCCGGCCGTGTGAACGGCTCGTCCGGCCCGTCCGGCCCGTCCAGCCGCCCGCTCGACCTGTTCGGCCTGTTCGGCCGCCCGTCAGTCCTGTTGGGCCTATCCGGTGAGTCCGGCCTTGTCGCAGGCCGCCCTGAGTCGGGGAATGCAGATCTGCTGGATCGTGTACACCCCGCCTTTCACGAGGGTGTCCTTGATGTTGTCGACGGTCACGGCCACCGGGGTGAGCAGGACGGCCGGAACCGCCTTCTCGCTGCGGTTGCTCACCTTGCCGGTGGCCATGCGGTCGAGACTCTCGCCGCGGGCGGCGGCCACGGCCATGGCGGCACCCGCGGCGGCCTCGGGCTGGAACGGCTTCCAGACGGTCATGTACTGCTCGCCGTCGACGATGCGCCGGACGCCTCCGAGGTCCGCGTCCTGGCCGGTGACCGGGGGCAGTGGGCTGATCTTGTTCGCTTTGAGGGAGGAGATGATGCCGGAGGCGAGGGCGTCGTTGGCGGAGTAGACGCCGTCGATGTGGTCGGCGCCCAGGTCGGCGATGGCTCCCGACATGTTCATGTTGGCGAGGTCCGACCGCCACATGGGTGTGTCGAACATCTTGCCGATCTTGACTTTGCCTCTGAGCACCGACAGGGCTCCCTCCTTGAACGCGACGGCGTTGGGGTCGGTGGGGTCGCCGTTGATCATGACGATCTCGTCGCCGTGCCCTCTCTCGTCCATGGCTCGCAGGAGCGCCCTGCCCTGGAGTCTGCCGACCTCCTGGCCGTTGAAGGAGACATAGCCCGAAATGGGGCCCTCGGAGAGGCGGTCGTAGGCGATCACCGGGATACCCGCATCCTCCGCCTTCCCGACCGCGGAACTGAGCGCCCTGGCGTCGACCGCCACGAGCACCAGTGCATCGACCCCTCTGGTGATCATGGAGTCGACTTGCTGCTGCTGGGTGGCCACATCACCCCGGGCGTTGGCGTGTACGACCGTGCAGTCGCCGCACAACTCCTTGATCTTCTTCTCCAGCAGGGGCCTGTCGTTCGTCTCCCAGCGGGACGTGACCGCATCCGGCACCAACAGGCCGATACTCGGACCGCCGCTCCCGCCGCCGACGGCACTCTCGCCGCTGTGTCCGCAGGCCGCCAGAGCGACGGCCACCGACACCGCGGTCACAGTGAGGACGGCGTTCCGTATGCAGGTCTTCATGCGGGAGACCTCCCTGGGCCTTCCCACCGGGGCGAGGTCCGATCAGGTCCTCAGTCGAGGGCGGCCTCGGACCGGCAGGTTTCCACAGGCCCCGGCCGTGACGGATACCGGGTCGGAACCGATACCGGGTCGGGACCGATACCGCGTAGGGACAGGTCCCGGCGGGACAGATCCCGGCGGGACAAGTCCCGGGTCCGGAGTCGTCGGCCCGGCGGCGCACGTGGGCACGGCTGCGCCGTTCGGCGGCGGGGCCCTCGGCGGCGGCGTCGACAGGACAGGTCGTCCAGCGGGCACGGGCGCCTCCCTGACTGCGCACGGCGGTACCCGGCCTCCTCACCATGCCACGCGTACTGGCAGGCCGAGGCCCGCCGGAGGGCGGACGGCGACGATGCGGGCGCCGGCGCACTGCGCCCGCAACGTGCCGTCTGAGAGTGACATGACGGCCACGTCGTCAGTCTGGCATCGGCTGCGACGACCTGCGAGCGCAACGGGTCCATAGCGGTGGCCGGCGCGCGGCGGCGGCCACCGGGCGTCGGCGAACCGGTCATCCTCAGCCGCGTAGGAGCGGGTTACCGGGACCGGCGGTCAGCCGCGGTCGCGGAGGCTGGCTTCCTCGAGGTCGAGTTCGTGCTGGATCCGGCGCCGGGTGGCGTTGCTGATCTTGTTGGCTTCATAGAGGCGCTGGAGCTCGGCCGCCTCGATCGCGATGAGTGTCCGGCGTATCTCGCGGTAGACGTCGGCAGGACGGGCGTCCGGGTCGCTGTAGTCGGCGTCTTCGACCTGGTGGATACGCGCTTCCAGATGGCGACGGGCCTGCTTCAAGGCGGCCTCGGCGGCGGCACCCAGTTCGGCGAGCTGATCCAGATCGCCGAGCTGTTTGAGCTCTTCGAGAGCGGCGTGGGCGATGTGCCGGCGGGTCCGGGCCTCCTCGCGGGCGGTGTGCTCGGGTTCCAGAGCGATGCCGGAGCGGTGGACGACCGAGGCGAGGGTGAACCCCTGGAAGACGAGGGTGAGCACGACGGTCCCGGTGGTGAGTGTGAGGATGAGCGCCCGGTGCGGCAGCGGAGTCCCTGCGTCGGTGGTCAAGGGGATGGAGAGCGTGGCGGCCAGCGGCATGACGCCCCGGGTGCCCGCCCAGGACAGGACGGCCGGAACGCGCCAGGAGAGACGACCGTCGCCCTCGCTGTGCCGGTGCTGCATCAGGGCGGACAGCGGGAAGATCCACAGCAGGCGGATCGCCAGCACGGTGAAGGCGATCACCGGCACCCACAGCGGCCAGCCGCGCTCGTCGTGCGCGAGGTGGCGGACGGCGGAGGGGAGCTCCAGGCCGATGAGGGCGAAGACGACGCTCTCCAGCAGGAAGGCCACCGTGTCGTAGACGGCGTGGACCTGGAGGCGGATGGGGGCGTTGCTGAGCTTGTGACCGGTGCTCCCGAGCACGACGCCGGACACGATGACGGCGGTCACGCCCGAGGTGTGCACTTGCTCCGCGATGACGTACGAGGCGTACGGAGTGACCAGTGCGATGACGGTGTCCAGCATGGGGTCCTCGGTCCGCCGGCGGATGAGGGCCACCACTGCGGCGACCGCCGCGCCGATGAGGACTCCCCCGCCTGCGAGGATCAGGAACTGCTCGACGGTGCCGGACAGGGTGATGGCGCTGCCGGAAACCGCGGTGGCCACGGCGACCTTGTACAGGACCAGGGACGTGGCGTCGTTGAACAGGCTTTCCGCCTGCACCATGGCCTGGACGCGCGGTGGGAGGGACAGGCGCCGGCCGAGCGCGGTCACGGCCACGGGGTCGGTGCTGGCCAGGACCGAGCCGAGGATGAACGCGGTCGCGGCGGTCAGCGGGGTGATCGCCCGGGCGACGTACCCGACGGCGACGGCGGAGGCGAGGACCAGGCCGAAGACCAGGCCGGTCACGGGCCGCCACACGGTGCGCAGGTCGCGGACGGAGATCTCCCCGGCCGAGGCGAAGAGCAGTGGCGGCAGCACCAGCACGTTGATCGTGTGAGGCGGCAGGCTCACCTCGGGAACCCACGGCATCAGCCCGACGACGAGGCCGGCGACGACGAGCAGTGAGGGGGCCGGCAGGCTCCAGCGCCGCGCACCGGTCGCCACGGCTGTGGCCAGGACCACGAGCAGAAGGACGACGGTCAGGCCGGTCATGGTGCGTCCCCGGGTGGGTTACGGCCTGTCACTACGCTCTGACCAGGCTTTATCAACGTAACCGACCACGGGCCGCGACGCAGCCGACGACGTCTCGCGACCTCGGCCCACAGGGCGGTGCGGGTGCCCGCTCATCAGGCGCTTCCCGCACCGGGCGCGGTGGCCGGTGCGGTCGCCGGGCCGCCGGGGTGGCGGACATGCCGGGCAAGGAAGACCGACATGCCGGCCAAGCACCACGCGGCGAGCACGACGTAGGGCTCGACGTGCTGGTCGTGAGGGAAATAGATGGCGTTGCGCTGGGCGCTCACCGACGCGCCCGGTGGCAGGAACCGCCCGAGAAAGCCCAGGAGCGGGGGGAGCAGCGGCCAGGCGACCGCACCCCCGGAGGAGGGGTTGCCGAGGACGACCAGCAGCACCCACGTCGGCAGCAGCGCCCAGCGGCCCAGGAAGGTGTGGAACGCGGTGAAGATCATGCCGGCGGTGAACATCGTGAGCGCGCAGATGCCCCACGACTGGGCGAACGGCAGCCGCACCACGCCGAGCACCCAGTCGGTCATGGCGCAGATGGACAGGCCGCCCAGCACGGAACAGCCGGCGGTGGCGGCGATCCGTTCGGCGGGGCGCAGTTCCAGGGCGTGCGCTCCGAGCTGGATGGCGCCGACGAACCCCAGGATGGTCGACCCCAGGGCGATGTAGAAGAGCGCGAGCCCCTGCGGGTCGGTGGCCGGAAGCGGTTTCACGTCCCTGACCTGGACGGGGATGCCGAGCTTCCGGCCCACCGCCGGGGCGCTCCGGCTGAGGACCCGGGCGACCGACGCACCCGCCGCGCTCGCCACGTCGACCTCCACCCCGGCCGGACGGCGCTGCAGGATCGCGAACTCCCGCTGTGCGTCGACCGCGGCGAGGGCCCTGTCGTAGTCGGCATACGGGTGGAGGACCAGCGAGGTGCGCAGCGCGGCCTCCAGCGCGCCGACGAACCGTTCGCCCTTGGCCGACTTTCCCGTCACCGCGACGGGGATGCGATGCGGTACGGGAGCGGCCATGGCCAAGCAGTAGGCGCCGACGAAGAGCCCGGCCAGGGCCGCGACGATGAGGGAGATCACCACGGCCGGGACGAAGCGCGAGGACGTCAGCCGCGACCATCCGCCCTGGCGAGGCTGCCGACCAGGCTCCGCTGCGGACCGATGCTCGCCCATGGCCGTGATCGTATGGCGGTGCGGAGGGTGGCGCCCGGCTGCCGCACCGGACGCGTCACCGGCATGCCGGACCCGTGTCGACCGCGTCGGGCACCTCGATGTGCCGTCCTCGTCCTCCCTCTTCGACGCTCCGGCTGCGCGGGTCTTGACCCGCCCTCACATCAGCACGTACAACGTCGTCAGAAAACGCTTACTACATCTTTCACTCGGATCAGGCCGTGCGCGGACGACGCACCCTTCAATGGGAGAGGTCCCTGACGATGAGAATTTCCGGCGACCAGGAAGAGCCCACCGCAGACAGAGCAGGCCGCTCGGGGGCGCTGTCCCGTCGGGGGGTGCTCAAGGGCGCGGCCGTCACCGTCGGTCTGGCGGCGGGGATCGGCGCAACGCCGCCCGCCTACGCGGCGGGGGCCTCGGTCAGCGCGACCGCGCGCATGGGCGGCAACTCCGTCACGATGTCGGTGGTGGACGGAGCGCTCCAGTGGTCCGCCCAGCACAACGGCAGGACGGTGATCGACACCTCCGCCCTGGGCCTCAGGCTGAGCGACGGGACCGTCCTCGGCGGCAATGTGACGGTGACCCAGAACCAGCACTGGACCCTCCACAACACCTGGTCCCCGGTGTACGGGCGCAACGCGACCGTCACCGACCACTACCAGGAGCAGCGCTGGAACCTCCAGGACACCGCGTCGGGGCTCCGCTTCAGCGTCCAGATCCGCGCCTACAAGACCGGCGTCGCGCTGCGCTACGTCCTGCTCGACACCGGCGCCGCCTCCGTCTCCGACGAACTGACGACGTTCGTGTTCCCCGACGGCACCACCGTCTACAGCGCCCGCGACGAGAACCCCTACAACCCGGTGGCACCGGGTTCCATCCCCGTCACCGGCACCTCCAGCACGGACAACGGCCCCCTGACCGACCTGCCGCTGACCGCCACCCTCCCCGGCGAGCTCATCGCCTGCATCTGCGAGTCCGCGCGGATCGACTTCCCACGCCTGATGCTCAGTTCGACACCCGGGCAGCCCAACTCCCTGGCCGCCTTCCTGATGGAGCACACCGCCCGCGGCACCGGACCGGTCGCGACCGCATCCACGGTCACCACCCCGTTCGCCACCCCGTGGCGCGCGGTGGTGATCGGCTCCACCCACGCCGAACTGGTCGACAACGCCGAGCTCGTACTCAACCTCGCGCCGCCCAGCGCGCTCGCCGACACCTCATGGATCAAGCCCGGCAAGGTCTTCCGGTGCGAGCTCACCACCGCCGCCGGCCTCGCGGGCGTCGACTTCGCCGTGGCCCGCGGCCTTCAGTACATCGAGTACGACGCCGGCTGGTACGGACCCGAGTTCTCCACCCCCGACGCCACGAAGCCGATCGCCGCCATCGACCTGCCGTCCGTCATCTCGTACGCGACGAGCAAGGGCATCGGCGTCTTCCTCTACGTCAACCGGCTCGCGCTGACCGACGCGGACTCGCTGTTCGGCCTCTACAAGAGCTGGGGCGTCGCGGGGATCAAGCTCGGCTTCATCAACGACGGCACCCAGGCGATGACGAACCAGATCACCGGCTGGGCGCAGACGGCCGCCAAGTACGAGTTGCTGATAGACATGCACGACGACGTCCGGCCGTTCGGCTACGAGCGCACGTACCCGAACTACATCAGCCTGGAGGGCGTCCGGGGCAACGAGAACTTCCCGACCGCCACGCACAACGTGATCCTGCCCTTCGCGCGCAACATCGGCGGCCCGCTGGACTACACCATCTGCTACGGCCAGTCGCGCGACAAGACGACCAACGCCCACCAGATGGCGATGGCGGCGGTCTACTACCAGCCGCTGAACTTCCTCTTCTGGTACGACAAGCCCTCGAAGTACTCCAACCCCGCGAACTGGCCCGGGCTGCCCTGGTTCAACGCCATCCCCACCACCTGGGACGAGAGCAGGGCCCTGGCCGGGTCCATCGGCGAGTACGTGGCGGTCGCCCGCCGCAACGGGGACACCTGGTACCTCGGAGCGATGACCAACGAGACGTCCCGGACCCTGTCGATCCCGCTGTCGTTCCTGGACGCCGGAACCTACACCGCGACCGTCTACGCCGACGGCACGCCGGGCACCAACCCGTACCAGACCCCGGTCGTGGTCAGCACCCGGACCGTCACCTCGCAGTCCACGCTCGACATCGCCATGGCCGGCGCGGGGGGCCAGGCGATCATCCTGAAGCCGAGCTGACCTCAGGCGGTCGTCGTCTTCGCCCAGTCCTCGATGAGCCGGATCGTGCGGTCGACGTGTTCCTCGTGCAGGTAGTGGCCGGAGTCAGGCCGGTGCTCCACGCGGGACCCCGGCACGTGCAGCGTGCCGCGCTCCCAGGTCGCGGCCTCCTCGGAGGTCCATACGGTGAGTGCCGGCCGGGTGCGCAGGCGGAGGTACGCCTCGCTGTGCGGGCGGACGCCGACCGCGCCCCGGTCGGTGTACATGCCGGCGTACGCCTGGGCGATGACGTGGTCGGGCGTGCCCAGCATGGTGCGGACGTGGGCTGTGCGCAGGCCGGCGAGAGCGTGACGCGGCACCATCCGACCCTGCTCCCGCGCCGTCCGACCCTGATCTGTCTCGCTGCTGCGCCTGGCCTGCTTCGCCGCTGAACGGCCGCGGCATCCCGCGACATCGAGCCCGCCGACCCTGCCACCGCCGCGTGACGTACATCACAGGCTCCCGAACTGCGCGCTCAGGTCATCATATGACCTGACGACTCGGGGTGACCTGAACACCGGACGGCACAGCAAGACGAGGATGAGCATGAACGACCAGGACAATCCGGCACTGCCGCGCGTGGGCGTGGTGGGACTCGGAGCCATGGGTCTCGGCATGGCCCGCAGCCTGCGGAACGCGGGCTACGACGTAGGGGTCCACGACCTGCGATCTGATGTGGCCGCTGCCTTCGCCCGTGACGGCGGGACGGCATTCGCCTCCCCCGGCGATCTGGCGGCCGCCGTCGACGTCCTGGTCGGCGTGGTGGTCAACGCGGCGCAGGTCGAGTCAGTACTGTTCGGCACCGCCAGGGCGGCCGACCGGCTCCGCCCGGGAGCCGTCTTCGTGATGTGCTCGACGGTCGACCCCGCCTGGTCCGCCGGGCTCGAGGCGCGTCTGGCCAGGAAGGGCGTGCTCTACCTGGACGCCCCCGTCTCCGGTGGCGCCGCGCGCGCGGCGGCCGGCGAGCTCACCATGATGACGTCCGGCTCCGACGCGGCCTACGCGGTCGCCGACCCGGTACTCGAGGCGATGAGCAGCACCGTCTACCGCCTGGGGGACCGTGCCGGGCTCGGTTCGAAGGTCAAGATCGTGAACCAGCTGCTCGCGGGGGTGCACATCGCCGCGGCCGCCGAGGCGATGGCTCTGGGCATCAAGGCCGGTGTTCCGGCCGAGGCGCTCTATGAGGTCATCACGCACAGCGCCGGCAACTCGTGGATGTTCGAGAACCGCATGGCGCACGTCCTCGCCGGTGACTACACGCCCCTGTCAGCGGTCGACATCTTCGTCAAGGACCTGGGGATCGTGCTCGACTCCGCCAGGCCCGAGCGATTCCCACTCCCCCTGGCCGCCACCGCCCACCAGATGTTCCTCCAGGCCTCGGCGTCCGGTCTGGGCGGCGAGGACGACAGCGCGGTCATCAAGATCTTCCCGGGGGTCGACCTGCCCGAGCCGACGGAGGTCTGACATGGCAATCCGACTCGGCTGCATCGCCGACGACTTCACCGGCGCCACGGACCTGGCCAACAACCTGGTGCACGCGGGCATGCGCGTGGTCCAGCTGATCGACGTACCGCAGGGCGGCACCGAGGAGGCGATGGACGCGGACGCCGCGGTCATCGCGCTCAAGTCGCGGACCGTCCCGGCGGCCGACGCCGTCGAGGCGTCGCTCCGGGCGCTCGCCTGGCTGCGGTCCGCGGGGGCCGAACAGATCTACTTCAAGTACTGCTCCACCTTCGATTCGACACCCGCCGGCAACATCGGGCCGGTCACCGAGGCCCTGATGGACGCACTGGGCACCGACTTCACCATCGCCACACCCGCGTTCCCCGACAACGGACGCACGGTCTTCAAGGGCCATCTCTTCGTCGGTGACGTGCTGCTCAGCGAGAGCGGCATGCGCCACCACCCCCTCACCCCGATGACGGACTCCAACCTGGTCTCGGTCCTCGGCGCGCAGACCACGCGAACGGTCGGCCTCGTCGACCACACGGTCGTCGCCGGCGGCGTCCCGGCGATCCGGGCCCGCATCGACGACCTGCGCGAGGACGGCTTCGGGATGGCCGTCGTCGACGCCGTCTCCAACGACGACCTCCTGCGGCTGGGCGCGGCGGTCCAGGGGCTGCCCCTGGTGACCGCGGGCTCGGGCCTGGCGATCGGTCTGCCCGCGAACTGGGGGTTCAAGCCGTCCCGCGCCGCCGCACAGTTGCCCGCACCCGGCGGCCACGCGGCCGTCGTCTCGGGCTCGGTCTCCGTCGCCACCAACCGCCAGGTGCTGGAGTTCCTGCGCGGCGGCCGACCCGCGTTCAGCGTGGACCCGTTGCGCGTCGCAGCCGGCGACGACGTGGCCGGCGAGGCCCTGGCCTTCACCGAGTCGCACCTGGACGACGGGCCGGTCCTCGTCCACTCCACCGAGTCACCCGACACCGTGCGTGCCGTCCAGGGCCGGCTCGGCGCCGCCGAGGCCGGTGAGCTCGTGGAGCGGACTCTGGCCCGTGTGGCCCAGGGGCTCGTGGAGCTGGGTGTCCGACGGCTCGTCGTCGCGGGCGGCGAGACCTCGGGAGCGGTCGTCCAGGCGCTCGGCATCACCGGACTGCGGATCGGACCGCAGATCGACCCCGGTGTGCCGTGGTGTGCCGCGACCCTTCCGGGCGGGGACACGCTCCACATCACCCTCAAGTCCGGCAACTTCGGGGCCCCCGACTTCTTCACCTCCTCATTCGCCCTCCTCGACCGGGAGACCTCATGAACCAGCCCCTGGAGACGGTGGGCGACAGGGCACGCGACGAGGCCTACGACGAGGTCGACGCGGCACGCGACGAAATCGTCCGGGTGGGCACGAGCCTGTTCGCCCGGGGCTACGTCCACGCCAGCGCCGGGAACATCAGCGCCAGGATCGGCGACCACCATCTGATCACACCCACCGACGCCGCCCTGGGCTTCCTCGAACCCCACCGCCTGGCACTGGTCGGCGCCGCCGGCGAGCAGATCGCCGGCGACCGCGCCAGCAAGACCCTGACGCTCCACCGACGCATCTGCGCCACCGACCCGACGGCGCGGTTCGTCATCCACACCCACTCCACGCACCTGGTCGCACTCACGCTGGCCGGCGTGTGGAGCGGGAACGACGTGCTCCCGCCCCTCACGCCCTACTACGTGATGAAGGTCGGGCACGTCCCGCTCATCCCCTACCACCGGCCCGGCGACCCCCGTGTGGCCGACCTGGTGACCGCCCGTATCACCGAGCGAGCAGCGAGCCGCACACCCCTCAGGGCCGTCCTGCTCGACCGGCTGGGCCCCGTGGTCTGGGGCCCCGACGCGGCCACCGCCCTCGCCGTCCTCGAAGAACTCGAGGAGACGGCACGTCTCTGGCTCCTGACCGACCGTCGACCCGAGCCGCTCCCCGCCGACGCGATCGCCGAACTGAGGGACACGTTCGGCGCCGCGTGGTGACCAGCTCCTCCCCAGTCGGAGAATCCCCCGAGCCGCACGAAGGATTCCGCTCATGTCCATGCCCACGACAACGGCGGCCGGCCTCCCCGGTCTCGCCCGTGAGAACGCCGTCTTCCGCAAGGTCACCGCACGCATCGTCCCCTTCCTCATGCTCTGCTACGTCGTCTCCTATCTGGACCGGGTCAACGTCGGCTTCGCCAAGCTGCAGATGTCCGCCCAGCTCGGGATCAGCGACGCGGCGTACGGCCTCGGTGCCGGCCTGTTCTTCATCGGCTACTTCTTGTTCGAGGTCCCCTCGAACCTGATACTGCAACGCGTCGGCGCCCGCACCTGGATCGCCCGGATCATGATCAGCTGGGGCCTGGTCTCCGCGGCCTCCATGTTCGTCACCAACGAGGCGACGTTCTACGTGCTCAGGTTTCTCCTCGGTGCCGCCGAGGCGGGGTTCTACCCGGGAGTGATCCTCTACTGCACCTACTGGTTCCCGTCACACCGTCGCGCCCGGGTGATCGCGCTGTTCATGTCGGCCATCCCCGTGGCCGGTATCTTCGGCAACCCCCTCTCCGGCTGGATCATGGACCGGTTCCAGGGCCTGAACGGCTGGCAGGGCTGGCAGTGGATGTTCCTGCTGGAGGCGATCCCCGCGGCCGCCATCGGTGTCATCGCGCTGTTCTACCTCGACAACGGTCCGCGCAGCGCCAAGTGGCTCGCCGATGAGGAGAAGGCCGTTGTCGAGCGGGCACTCGCCGACGACGTCGCGGACCACACGGTGCACAGCCGGCTCGGGTCCGCCTTCCGCGAGCCCAAGGTGTGGCTGATGTGTCTCATCTACTTCTGCTTCGTGCTGGGCCAGTACGCCCTGACCTTCTGGATGCCCACGTTCGTCCAGTCCACCGGCATCAAGGGGAACTTCGAGATCGGGGTGCTCAGCGCCGTGCCGTTCGTGGCCGCACTGGTCGCCATGAACCTGTTCGGGCGTTCGGCGGACAAGCGGCGTGAGCGCCGCTGGCACCTGGTCGTCCCGTCCCTCACGGGTGCCGTCGGGTTCTCGCTGGCCGCCGGCTGGACCGGGTCGACCACGCTGTCCCTCGTCGCGCTGTCCTGCGCCGCGGCCGGGGTTCTGACCTGCGCGCCGCTGTTCTGGTCGCTCCCCACCGCGTTCCTGGGCGGGACCGCCGCGGCGGCCGGCCTCGCCGTGATCAACTCGGTGGGCAACCTCGCCGGCTTCGTCAGCCCCTACATGATCGGCGCGATCAAGGACGCCACCGGCTCGGCCTCGATCCCGATGTACGTCCTCGCGCTCAGCCTCGTCGTCGGCGCCGCAGCGGTGCTCACCACCAAGAAGCACGTCGTCAACCACTGACCCGGGCCGCACTCGGCCCGAACACGGGAGCCACCATGCCGAGGTTCGCAGCGAACCTGTCCATGATGTACACCGAACACGATTTCCTCGACCGCTTCGCCGCGGCCTCGGCTGACGGCTTCGAGGCCGTCGAGTACCTCTTCCCCTATGCGTACGACGCCACCGAACTGCGCCGCCGGCTCGACGACCACGGTCTGCGGCAGGTGCTTTTCAACGCGCCTCCCGGGGTCTGGGAGTCAGGGGAGCGCGGTATGGCGGCACTGCCCGGACGCGAGGCGGAGCTGCGCTCCGGGATCGACCGGGCACTGGAGTACGCCGCGGAGCTCGGCAGCCCGCGGGTGCACGTGATGGCCGGTCTGGTCCGGCCGGACGCGACGCCGGTCGAGCGGGCCAAGCACCGCGACACCTATCTGGCCAACCTCGCCCGGGCCGCGGAACGGGCCGCCGCGGCGGGCGTCGACGTCCTGATCGAGCCCATCAACGGCCGCGACATGCCCGGGTACTTCCTGACCACCCAGGCCGAGGCCCACGCCGTGGTGCGGGATGTGGGAGCCTCGAACCTCAAGGTGCAACTGGACCTCTACCACTGCCAGATCGCCGAGGGCGACATCACCGCGACCCTGCGCCGCGACGTGCCGACCGGGCGGGTCGGTCATCTGCAGATCGCGGGGGTGCCCGACCGCCACGAGCCCGACCTGGGCGAGCTCAACATCCGCCACCTCTTCGACGTCATCGACGAGCTGGGCTTCGACGGGTGGATCGGCTGCGAGTACATCCCCCGCGCCGGCACGAGCGAGGGTCTCCGCTGGCTCGACGCCTACCGAAGCGACCGGAGGAACAACGCATGAGGATCGTCATCACGGGTGGCTTCGGCTTCCTGGGACAGCAGGTGGCCGCCGCGCTGCTGCGGACACGAACGTTCTGTGGTGCACCGATCGACCGGCTGGTGCTCGCCGACCGGATCGTGCCGCCCGAAGCGACGGCGGCGGCCGACCCGCTCGTGGATGTCGTACAGGGCGACCTGGTGGACCACCTCGACGAGGTGTTCGGTGAGCCGGTGCATGTGCTGATCCACCTCGCCGCCGCGGTCTCGGCCGCCTGCGAGGCCGACTTCGACCTCGGCATGAGCGCCAACGTGGACACGACCCGTGCGCTGCTCGAAGCCACCCGGGCACAGTCGGCCGCCGGTGGCCCGACGCCGCGGGTGGTGTTCTCCAGCAGCGTCGCGGTATACGGTTCCGACCCGATGCTGCCGCTGCCGCCGGTGGTCAGCGAGTCGACCCTGCCCACGCCGCGGTCGAGTTACGGGACGCAGAAGCTCGTCTGCGAGCAACTGATCGCGGACTACACCCGCCGCGGCTTCGTCGACGGACGCGTCGCCCGCCTCATGACCGTCTCCGTACGGCCGGGCAAACCGAACGCGGCCGCCTCCGGTTTCCTGTCCGGCATCATCCGCGAGCCGCTCGCGGGCCTCCCGGCCGGCTGCCCGGTGCGTCCCGGGCTGCGGGTGGCCCTGGCCTCGCCCCGGCGCACGGTCGAGGGCATCCTCCGCGTCGCGGAGGTCGAGCGAGGCGCCGGGCCGGGCCGCCTCGACGGCGGCGTGCCGGTCAACCTTCCGGCTCTCACGGTTTCGGTCGCCGAGATGCTGGCCACGCTGCGGCGAGTGGCCGGTGACACCGTCGCCGACCTGGTGACGATCGAACCGGATCACGACGTCGAGGCCATCGTGGGCTCATGGCCGGCTGTCTTCGACAACGCGCGCGCCGCCGCCCTCGGGCTGGAACCCGACCCGAGCTTCGAGTCGGTGGTACGGGACTACGTCGAGGACCACGCCGACGCGGTGCTGGTCGACGTCGCCCCGCTCGCAGCCGGGGCGGACGGGGCCGTGCCGATAGACTGAAGACCATGTTTTCCAAGGTGAACGGTCCCGTGCGGCTCGCGGACCAGGTCGCCGCTCTGCTGTCGGACGAGATCGAGTCGGGGCGGCTGGCCGTCGGCGACAAGCTGCCGACCGAGGTGGAACTCGTCAAGCAGCTGGGCGTCAGCCGCACGGTGGTGCGCGAGGCCGTCTCCAGGCTTCGCAGCGCGGGCCTGCTCGAAGCGCGCCAGGGCCTCGGCGTGTTCGTGCTGCCCCGGCGCACCCGACCGCTCGACCTGGAAGCCGAGGCCTCTCAGACCAAGTCCAAGGTCCTGCAGATCGTGGAGGTACGTCGCCCCATCGAGGGTGAGGCGGCGTACCTCGCAGCCGCCCGTGCCGCACCGGACGACCTTGCCCGGATACGTCAGGCCCTCGATGCGATCGACGCGGCCGTGGCGGCCGGGGGCGACGGCGTGGACGAGGATCTCGCCTTCCACACGTCCATCGCCGAGTCGACCGGGAACCCCGTGATGGTCTCGACGGTCCGGTACCTGGGCGAGGTACTGCGCAGCGGAATCCGCGTCACCCGCGCGAACGAGGCGCGGCGGGGCGACTTCATCGAAGCGGTCCGGCAGGAGCACCACGCCATCTTCACCGCCATCGAGGCAGGTGACACCGAGGCGGCACGCGCCGCCGCGCGCCGCCACCTGAAGCACGCCGCCTCTCGGCTCCAGGATGCGGACGACAGGTTCTGGACCGAGGCGCAGGACCTCGCCGTGGATCTCGGCACTGCTCCGTGACGGGTATGGCAGCCTTGATCGCCGTTCGGGGCACGCGCGCCTGCGCCAGCCCCCTTACGGGGTGCTTCGCAGGGGTCGCAGGGCAGCGGCACCGACCCGCGCCATCGCGGACACCGGTGACGCTGCCCATCGCATGAGGTCGCGCGGGAAGCCGGCGTCGAGCTCGATGGTCACCCGCACGTATCGGGTGTCCAGCCGAGTGACCTTGACGGGACGCGGTGCGGCGGCGTCCGGTTCGCGCTGCAACGCGGCTCGGTAGGTGTCCTTGCGCTGGTTCATGCCTTGTCCTGTCGCTTGATGAGTTCGTCTGCGAGGTCCATGTACGCCGAGCCTTTGACGTCGACGGGGCTGCCGAACGACTGGGCGTACAAGTCGAGCCGCGGAATGTGGGTGGACAACACGTCGAAGCCCCGCTCGGTGAGAGCCTCGCGGGCGTCGGCGTCGGGACCGGTGCGCGTGGCCTCGGCACGGTTCGTTCGGTTCAGCAGAACGGCGGCGCGGGCCGGCTGGGCGCGCAGGGACTGTACGTCGCCCATCTCGCCGCCGATGGGCGCCATGCGATCCAGCTCGATGGGGGCCGGGGTCACCGGCACGATCCACTCGCTTGCGTACCTCATGATGCTCCGGGTGATGTGCGCGTGGTCCTCGAGCTGCGGGGCGTCGAAGACGACGGCCTTGCGGTCGCCGAGGAAGTCGTTCACGCGCCGGTGCACGTCACCCACCGGAAGAGCGACCACCGGAAACGGGAAGCCACCTGCCAATTCGCTCCAGCGCAGCGCGGAGGAGGCGGCGTCGCTGTCGACCAGCAGCGGTGGGATACCCGATTCGTGAAGTGCGTGCGCCAACCAGACCGCGCTCGTCGTCTTTCCCACTCCGGGCTTCAGGTTCACAAAGGCGTAGCTCAGCGGCACAAGAGTCAACGTACGGTCACGAGCGGCCGTCGGCCGTCGGCTCGAGGCACCCGGTCCCCTCGTTCACCCTGCGGCGCCGGTGAATCATTCGTATGGGCCAGTGCGGAGGCCGCAAGTCCCCATCGGGGCCGGTACGGAGGCCGCAAGTCCCATCGAGCTCAGTCGGCCGCCGCGACCGCGTCCCTGATGAGGCGGCGAGCGGCCGCGTCGGTACGGGCCACGTCATGGGTCACCAGGCGGTCCTGGCACAACCCGCGCAGGCCGGAGACGAGCAGCGTGGCCCCTGCCCGCGCCTGCTGTGGCGGGTGCCCCAGCCGGACGTAGGCGGCGGCGATGGGGCCGATCATGACCTCGACGCTGTCGGCGGCGAGGTTGCCGTACTGCTCCGGATCGGTGGCGGCCAGGCTGAGCAGCTGCAGCAGCATGCGGACCGGTCCGGACTGCTCCCCGACGGTCATCGCTTCCCACAGGGCTTGCGCGGCCTCGCGCAGCCCGGCGGTGTCGTGGACGTCGTCGAACATCGCGTGGGCGTCGGGGCGGCTGGCGGCCAGTGCCTGGGCCAACAGGTTCTCGCGGCTGCCGAAGTAGTACAGAAGCATGCGCTTGGTGGTGCCGATCGACTCGGCGAGAGGGCTCAGCGACATCTGCGCGACGCCGTGGTGCTGGAGGTGGTGCACGACCTGCTTCAGCAGCTCGGCACGCTTCTCGACGTTGACGGGGCGAGGCACGACTTTGACTGTACCGGCCGGTACACGTATGGTCCACCCAGCATAGATGTGCCGATCGGTACATGAATGGGATGGCGCCACGGTGACGGGCCGGCGCGGGCAACGGAGACAAGGGTGGTTCCGTGAAACACCGGATCGAACGTCCTCGGCGCATGCCCTTGGCCGGGACTCTGGCCGAGGCGCTGACGATCCCGGCGCTGCTCTTCCTCGGCCTGCTGTTCTGCTTCCCCCTGGCCTTTCATGAGCCGCAGCCGAACCACGTGAAGATCGTGAACGCCGATCCGGCAGTGGAACGCAAGATCGACACCGCTCTGCAACGGCAGCATCCCGGTGGCTTCGAAGTCGCCGCTGTGGCAGGCGCCCGGGAAGCCCGCCAGGCGGTACTGGACCGGGGCGCCGTGGCGGGCTACGCCGCCAGGGGCAGACATGCCGTGCTGTACGTGGCCAAGGCCAACGGGGTGGCCCTCGAGCAGGTGCTGACGAAGGGCTTCACCCAGCTGGCGGCGCACGACCACCAGAGGCTCACGGTCACGGACGTGGCGCCCACCGTACGCAAGGACGGGCTCGGCGCGACCCTGGTCCACTTCGGAATCGCCTGGAACGTCCCCGGCTACATACTCGCGACGACCCTGCTGCGGGCGGTGACGTTCAACCGTCGGAAGAAGCTCATGACGATCGCGGGCGCAGCCGCGCTCTTCAGTGTCGCGGGCTTCTTCGTCGGCGTAGGGCTGGGCTTCTTCCCCGACGAGCCCTCGGCCCTGGCGATCGCCTTCCTGCTCACCACGGCGGTGGCCACGTTCTCCCTCGGCGTGGCGCCTTTCACCAAGCAGTTCTTCCCTCTGGTGGGTCTGGGTCTGTACATCGTGCTGAGCGTTCCCTCCAGCGGCGTGGCCCCCGTCCAGTTGCTGCCGGGGTTCTTCCAGGGCCTGCACGCCGTCATGCCGCTGGGCAACGCCGTGGACGCCCTGAAGGGGGTCCTGTACTTCCACGGTGCGGGGGTGCTCAAGCCGGTCCTCGTGCTGTGCGCGTGGACCACGGCGGGAATGGTCCTGCTGGGCCTCGACGCGTGGCGGCACCACCGCATGGCCGTACGGCGGGGGCCGGAGGACGAGCAGGAGGACGTTCCGGAGCCGCCGGTGGAGGACCCGTCCGTGGAGGCGCCGACGCCCACCGCGCTTCCGGTGCACCGGCACCACTTCGGCGAGCCGTTGCCGATGCTGGAGGGCACCGTCCACGACGGCGAGCAGCATCCCCTCCGCCATGCCGCGGTGACCGTCATGGACGCCGGCGGCCGGCAGTTGGTGCGGACCGCGACGAACGCACGCGGCGAGTACGCCGTGACCGGTCTACCCGAGGGATACATCAGCGTCGTGGTCTCGTACCCCGGCCGCAATCCAGTGGTCCGCCAGAAGCTGCTGCAGTCCGGTGTGGCCGTCCGGTCCGACTTCACCATGCATGACCGGCGCAACGGGATGTCACCTCTCGCGGCTGCTCAACGCCACTGACAGTGACACGGGAGGTGTGAGGGGGCTTGATCCCATTCAGAAGCAACACTGCTGAATCCGATGAATCGGCGCTATTGGACTTCAGAGTCGCGCAGGAGCACCGTTGGGAGCGCCCCCTCGAACCCGACGGGGGCATCCTTCACCGCACCACCCGGAGATCGCCCGATGAACCACGTCGCTGATCCTGAGCGCTACAACGGCACCATGCGCTACCGGCGCAGCGGCCGCTCAGGGCTCGACCTTCCCGTCCTGTCCCTGGGCTACTGGCACAACTTCGGCGACAACCGGCCGTTCGAGGCCCAGCGGGAGATCGCGCTGCGCGCCTTCGACCTCGGGATCACCCACCACGATCTCGCGAACAACTACGGCCCGCCCTACGGCTCCGCGGAGATCAACTTCGGGCGCCTGATGAAGCAGGACCTCGCGCCGTACCGGGACGAACTGGTGATCTCCACCAAGGCCGGCTGGGACATGTGGCCCGGCCCCTACGGCCAGGGCGGCGGCTCCCGCAAGTACGTGCTCGCCTCGCTCGACCAGTCGCTGCGGCGCATGGGCCTGGACTACGTCGACATCTTCTACTCCCACCGGCTCGACGCGACCACCCCGCTCGAGGAGACGATGGGCGCGCTGGCCACCGCCGTCCGTCAGGGCAAGGCGCTCTACGTCGGCATCTCCTCCTACGACGCCGAACGGACCCGCGAGGCGGCCGCCATCCTCCGGGACCTGGGCACGCCGCTTCTCATCCACCAGCCGTCGTACAGCATGCTCAACCGCTGGATCGAGACCGACGGTCTGCTCGACACCGCCCAGGAGGAGGGCTTCGGCGTCATCGGGTTCACGGCCCTCGCCCAGGGGCTCCTGACCGGCCGCTACCTCGACGGCATCCCCGGTGACTCGCGGGCCGCGCAGGGCACGTCGTTCGACACGGAGTGGCTGTCGGACGACATGCTGCACCGGCTGCGCGCCCTCAACGACATCGCGGCCCGTCGCGGGCAGACCCTGGCCCAGATGGCCCTCGCCTGGGCCCTGCGCGACGAGCGCGTCACCTCCCTCGTCATCGGCGCGTCGCGCACCGAACAGCTGGAACAGAACGTCGCCGCGCTGGACAACCTCGACTTCACCGCCGAGGAACTGGCCGAGATCGACAAGTACGCCACCGACGGCGGCGTCGACCTGTGGCAGGACGCCCGTCTCGGAAACCTCGGCTGACCATCACCGGTACGACAGAGAGCAGCGAAATGATCTTCATCACTGCAAAGTTCCGGATCAAGCCGGAGCACGCGGACCACTGGCCGGAGATCGTCCGGGAATTCACCGAGGCCACTCGCGGCGAACCGGGCTGTCTCTGGTTCGACTGGTCACGCAGCCTGGCCGACCCGGCCGAGTACGTACTCGTCGAGGCCTTCCGCGACGCCGACGCCGGCGCCGCACACGTCCAGTCCGCCCACTTCAAGGCCGCACAGCAGACCCTGCCGCCGTACCTGGCGGAGACACCGCGGATCGTCAACGCGGAACTGGAACAGGACGACTGGTCCTTGCTCGGGGAGATGGCCGTCGAGGACTGATCCGCGTCGCAGTGCCCGAGGTTTTGCCGTGCGCCCGCCGACGCACACGAGGGTCACGGACGCAACGCGGTGCGGTCGGACGTAACCCCAGGTCCCGTGCGGTCGCCAGGAGGCGCGCACGGCAGCAGGGCCCGCTGAGACGCCGAGCGCACCGCGAGGGAAGGACCGGTCAGGCAGGCGAGGAATTGTTCGGAGCCCTCACGCGCTGACGTAGCCAGAGGGTATGGGACGCCGACGGTGTGCGAGCCGGGCGGCGCGAATGACCGAGGCGACAGACAGTGGAAGGGCCGACATGGCAGCGCAGACGCAGAGGGCCGTACTGGCGGGCGGTTGTTTCTGGGGAATGCAGGACCTGATCCGCCGGCTCCCGGGCGTGACGGCGACCCGGGTGGGCTACACAGGGGGCGACGTGCCGAACGCCACGTACCGTAACCACGGGACCCACGCGGAGGCCATTGAGATCCTTTTCGACCCCGAGAAGATCGACTTCCGCACGATCTTGGAGTTCTTCTTCCAGATCCACGACCCGAGCACCAAGAACCGCCAGGGCAACGACATCGGTCTCAGCTACCGCTCGGCGATCTACTACGTCGATGACGAGCAGAAGCGGATCGCCGAGGACACCATCGCGGATGTGGACGCCTCCGGACTGTGGCCGGGCAAGGTCGTCACCGAGGTCGAGCCGGTCGGGCCCTTCTGGGAGGCCGAGCCCGAGCACCAGGACTACCTGGAGCGCTACCCCGACGGCTACACCTGCCACTTCCCTCGCCCGGGATGGCGGCTGCCCGCCCGCACCGAGGGCTGAACCACTCCGCCACCGGCACAGGCCACGATCCGCATCAGCGCGTCGCCGCACCGGTGCTCACGTCGTCCGCCCCACCGGCGGTGCCGGGCCGGCCGCTGATGGAGGCGTGGTCGCTTGACGAGGCCGGCCGGATGGACGGCAGGGGCCAGGGGGTCGGTGTGCCGTGGGAGCGGCCGGCGGATCACCGGCAACCGGACGTCGGCGCCCTGCCCGGGCTCGCCGACGTCTCCGAGCCCGAACTGCTGAGCCTCCTCCGCGGCGGGGCGCCGCGCCCGTCTCTGCTTCGGCGGCTTGCGCCCGCGCTCCGGCTGCACACCGCGGACCTCTTCGTGATCGCGGGTGCGGAGGTGCCCGGCGCCTTGTCCCTGCGGACACCAGGGCCGGAGAGCGGGCGCCCGGCCTCGTCCGTCACGCCGTCGCTCTGCCGCCGGAGAAGCGTGCCGAGTGGCGCGATTTCGCGGCGTCCCTGCCGCGCCGGGAGCGCACGCAGCCTGTTCCCGGCCTGCCGGTCCACGAGCGGTGTCTTCCGGCCCCCGGGGCTCTGCTGATGCGCATGGCCCGGAACCGCAATCTCGACCGGCTCACCACCGCCAGGACGTTCTTGATGGTCACCGGCCGGCATTGGTCGGCTGCCACCTACGGCGAGGTGGCCACGGTCGCACGCAGCTGACGCCCGAGCTGCTGGTCGACGTCTCCACTGTGCTCGACGTGCCCGCCGGCGACCTGGCGGCGTTGACCGGCGTCCCGCTCCAATCGCCTGTCCCCGAGCCTCTGGTCCGCCGCTGCCGGCCTCGCCGAGCTCATCCGGGACGTGCGGCGTCTCACCGCCAGTCAGCTTCAGCAAGTCAGCGACATGGCGGAGTCCATGCTGCGGTAGCTCTGCGGACGGAGTCGGGCGGAGCCGGGGCGGTGTCAGGCCCACCCTCGCGGCCACGGCGACCGGGGCGGACGGGCGGTGCGCGGCTTCCTCCTGCACGGCGACGACGCGGGCAAGCCGCCGTGAGCAGTCGTCGTCCGCGTTCGTTGCCGTCATCGCCGTCGCCGGCCACCCCCAGCGCCCTGCGACGGCGAACGCGGTGGACCAACAGCGAAGGGTGCAAGGGCACTCGTTCCCCTTGCGGTGCTCGGCCGTCGCGCATTCAACTCCCGTACGCATCAAGGCGTCAAGGGAGTCGAGCGGGATCTGTGACGCAACTTCGTGAAACGGCGCTGCGGGCCGGGACGCGCAGCCGTTCGAAGAAGTCGAAGTCAGCGACGACAGGAACCTTTCCTGTCAGTTCTCTTGCGCATTGCTTTCTTCGCTAGTTGACTTCGCGCTGCTCGGCCGCTCCATCTCCTCCCCCACGAACCGGTCCCTCACCAGACCCAGTTGGATGGCCCATGCGCATCAGACATCTGTCCCCCCTCGTCGGCTTCCTGGCGTCGGTCTCCCTGCTCGGTGCCGCCCCTGACGCCCAGGCAGCAGCCAACCCCGGACCGGGCTTTCCCGCCCAGTACGTCGCGCCCTGGGTGGAGACCTGGAACCCCCCGTCCGCCATGGCGAACGCCCAGGCCGCCACGGGCGTCAACCACTTCCACCTCGGGTTCGTTCTCAGCGACGGCACCTGTAACGCCACCTTCAACGGCAACATGGCGATCGGCGACGGCGGCTGGACCACCGCGATCAACAACCTGCGGGCCTCCGGCGGCGACGTCATCGCGTCCTTCGGCGGCGCCTCCGGAACCGAACTCGCCCAGGCGTGCGGCACCGTGTCGGCTCTCCGGACCCAGTACCAACGGGTCATCGACACGCTCAACCTCACCCGGCTCGACTTCGACATCGAGGGGTCGGCGCTCAAGGACACCGCCGCCAACGACCGCCGGAACCAGGCCATCGCGGGCCTCCAGGCGGCTGCCGCGGCCGCCGGCCGGAAACTGGACATCGACTACACGCTGCCGACGAACCCCGACGGTCTCGACAAGGACGGGCTGAGCCTGGTCGACAATGCCAAGTCCCGCAATGTGAACGTCAACCTGGTCAACATCATGACCATGGACTACTACCAGAACGTCTCCGACATGGGTTCGGCCGCCGTCAGCGCCGCCACCGCACTCCACACCCAGTTGGGGAACGTCTGGCCCACGAAGACCTCCGCCCAGCTGTGGGCCATGGAGGGCAACACCCCCATGATCGGCGTGAACGACTCCCTCAACGAGATCTTCACGACGGGCAACGCCACCACGCTCACCGACTTCGCCAAGTCCAACGGCATCCAGCAGATCGGCTACTGGTCCCTCGGCCGTGACACGGCCTGTGCGGCCAACGGCACGCTCTCCGACACCTGCAGCGGCACCCCGCAGAGCCCCTACCAGTTCGCCCGCATCTTCAACGGCATCGGCGGCGGTGGCGGCGGCGGCACCACCCACACCGGTCCGATCACCGGCTACGCGGGCCTCTGCCTCGACGACAGGGGCGCTTCCACGGCCAACGGCAACCCGATCCAGGTCTACACATGCAACGGTACGAACGCCCAGACCTGGACGGTCAACGACTCCAACCACACCCTGCGGGTGCTCGGGAAGTGCCTGGACGTCACGGCCGGCGGCACCGCAAACGGCACCAAGGTGCAGCTGTACGACTGCAACGGCACGGGCGCGCAGGTATGGGTCCCGCAGGCCGACGGCTCGTTGCTGAACCCGCAGTCGGGCAAGTGCCTCGACGACACCGACTGGTCCACCACAGCCGGCACGCAGTCCCAGATCTGGTCCTGCGGCGGCAGCGCCAACCAGAAGTGGGTCCTGCCCGCCTGATCCGTTCCGCACCGGTAAGACCAGTCCGAAGGGCAGAACCTGCCATGCAACTGCGTCAATTCCTGCGGCGGATCCGCGCCGCAACCGTGCTTCCCGGAACCCTCGCGGCAGCGGCCCTGCTCTGTGGCGGCCTCGCCGGCCCGGCCTCCGCGCAGGGCACCGCCACCACCGGGGAGACGGTCGCCGCCTCACCCACCACCTTCACCCATCCCGGCGTGATGGTGAGCAGACCCCAGCTGGACTACGTCCGTGCCCAGGTACGGACAGGCGTCCAGCCATGGGCCTCCGCATACCGGCAGATGACGTCGAGTTCCTACGCCTCGCTGTCGCGCGTCCCCAAGCCGTGGTCGGTCGTCGAGTGCGGCTCCTACTCCAACCCGGACCACGGCTGCACCGACGAGCGGCAGGACGCCATCGCGGCCTACACCGACGCGCTGATCTGGTACGTCAGCGGCGACAGCCGGTACGCCGACAAGTCGATCCAGCTGATGAACGCGTGGTCCGCCGTGATCACCGACCACACCAACAGCAACGCCCCGCTGCAGACGGGCTGGGCGGGTTCGGTGTGGCCCCGGGCCGCCGAGATCATCCGCTACACCTACACCGGCTGGTCCTCCTCGGACATCGGCCGTTTCACGGCGATGCTGCGGAACGTCTACCTCCCCGAGGTCATCAACGGATCCAACAGCAACGGCAACTGGGAGCTTTCGATGATGGAGGCAGCCGTCGGCATCTCCGTCTTCATCGAGGACCCGGCCGGCTACGACTCGGCCATCAAGCGTTACCTGAACCGGGTCCCGGCCTACATCTACCTGTCCTCGGACGGCTCCCTGCCCAAGACGGTGCCCGGCAGCGGCCTGGACACCTCGCAAAAGGTGATCAACTACTGGCAGGGGCAGTCGACCTTCGTCACGGGCCTCACCCAGGAGACCTGCCGGGACTTCACCCACACTGGGTACGGCATCTCCGCGATCTCCCACGTCGCGGAGACCGCGCTGATCCAGGGTCAGGACCTGTACCCCCAGGTCGGTGAGCGGCTGCGGCAGGCGCTGGGCTTCCAGACCACCTACGAGAACGGCGCCGCGGTCCCGGCGTGGCTGTGCAACGGCACGCTCAACCTCGGTCTCGGCCCGGTCACCGAGCCCGGTTTCAACGCCATGCACAACCGGTACGGCTATGCGATGGCCAACACCCGGTCGTACACGGAGTCGCACCGTCCGCAAGGCACCAACAACCTCTTCGTGGCCTGGGAGACCCTGACCAACGCCGACAACCCCTACGTTGCCTCCAGTACGCCGCCACCGCCGTCCCCGGCCGGTCCTGTCACCGGTATCGGTGGCAAGTGCGTCGACGTCGCCGGGGCCGGCACCGCGGACGGTACGGCCATCCAGCTCTGGGACTGCAACGGCACCGCGGCCCAGCAGTGGACCGTGGCCACCGACGGATCCCTGCGCACCCTCGGCAAGTGCATGGACGTCACTGGCGCCGGGACAGCCGACGGCACCAGGATCCAGCTGTACTCGTGCAACGGCACCGGTGCTCAGCAGTGGAAGCCCCAGGCGAACGGCACCCTGGTGAACTCCGCGTCCGGGAAGTGCCTGGACGCCACCGGGCAGAGTTCCGCCAACGGCACGCGGTTGCAGATCTGGACCTGCGCCGGCACGCCCAATCAGCTGTGGACGCTGCCGACATGACCTGACGCGGCCGTGCGACCAGCGCGAGCCCACTTCGCGGGGAAGGTGCGCCCGAGGATTCCAAAGTGATGGTCAGCAGGCGACGTCACAGGGGAGGATTGTCGACATGACGGATGAAGGCTCCTCCATCGACCCCACCAAGCCCAGTATCGCCCGCGTCTACGACTACCTGCTCGGCGGCAAGGACAACTACGCCGTGGACCGGGAGATCGGCGACGTGTTCAAACGTGACCTCCCTGGTTCGGTGGCAATCGCCTTCGCCAACCGGGCAGCCCTGATCCGGGCGGTCGGGGAGATCGCGACGACCACCGACGTACGGCAGTTCATCGACTTGGGCAGTGGTCTTCCGACCGCCGACAACGTCCACCAGGTCGCGCAACGGCACGCTCCGGAGTCTCGGGTCGTGTACGTGGACATCGACCCCCAAGTGCTGGTCCACGGCCGTGCGCTGTTGGAGGAGAACGACCGGACCCGGTTCGTCCCGGCCGACGTACGCAACCCCGAAGACGTCCGTACCCACCCGGACACCCTGGAACTGATCGACTTCGATCGTCCCGTCGCCGTCATGTTCAGCGCGATCCTTCACCACGTCAACGACGAGGAGGACCCAGCCGGAATCGTCCGCTACTGGCGCGACCACGTGCCGTCCGGCAGCTACTTCTTCGTCAGCCACTTCCGTTCCGGCAACAACCCGGAGACAGCGGAGGCCGAGGCAGTCCTCCAGCGGACTTTCGGCCGCGGCCGGTGGCGCACCGACGAGGAGATCGAATCCCTGCTGGACGGCCTGGAGATCCTCGACCCCGGGATCGTCCCCGCGTCCCGGTGGCGTCCTGACGTGGTCGACAACCCGTGGAACAGCAGCGGCGAACGGGAGCTCACCGTCTGGGAACGTCTCATCGCCGCCGGCCTGGCCCGTAAGGCCTAGTGCCGCAACAGGCGACATTCGCCCCGTCGCGCGCCCCGGCACGCTCCCCCAAGCTCTTCGAGCAGGGGGGAGCCCCACTCGCCCATCACAAGATCGCGACCCGGACCGCCCACCAGGCGTTCACCAAAGCCGCCTTGCTCGCCTTCTGCGACACGCCGGCACTCGCGCGCTCGACGGCCAGCACGAACTGGCGTGGGAACCACCAGTTGAGCACGGGGACGAACCAAGCCACGACGAGCCACTCACGGCGGAAGCGGTGCTCGCACGGGGCGTCGGGGTACTGCGCGGTTCCGCGGACCCGGCGCTTGGTGGGACGCTACGCGTTCTCGCGCGCCGGTACTGACCGACCTGAATGGGGTGGTTGCGTGTGGCGGGCATACGTCACCTCCCTCACGCACCGCACCCGATTGATAGCGGTCGGCGATGGACAGCCCTCGAAGGCAGGATGAGCGGCACCCTGGAGGAGGAGAAGGTGTGACGGCGGGAGAGGGGGCGTGATGCGTACCAGCGACGAGATCTATCACTGGATCCGCTGGGACCCGCGGTTCGACCCGGCCCGGTTCGTGCTGGGGATCAGCCAGCGCGGGGATGCCTTCAAACGCATCCCGCTGCCTTCCTTCGTGCCCGGAGGCGACATCCCCTGGCATCGGGTGGTGTTCATCGAGGCGGACGGCGAGGTGGTCTGGGACCGGGCCACGGGTGTGGACCGCATCGACGCGTCGGGCGCCGGCCGGGTGCGGGCCCCGCGAGCGGACCCGGGCTTCGGCAGGGGCGAACCCGCCGGCGTCCTCGGCGTGTCCCCGACGACCCGCACGGCGGTGGCCTGGATCCCGCCCGCGGAGCTGTGGCCGCCGATCCAGGACATCCGCCGGGACTACGATCCACAGATCCACCGCTGGCCCCCGCACGTCAATGTCCTCTTCGGCTTCGTGCCGGAGTCCGACTTCGAGCGGGCCGCCCCGCTGCTCGCCGCGGCGATGGCCGAGACGCCGGTCTTCACCGCTCGGCTGGACGGGGTGCGCACCTTCCGGCACAGGGCGTACTCCACCGTGTGGCTCGACCCCGCGGCGGCCGGCACGGCGCCGTGGGCGGACCTGCACAGCGCACTGCAGCAGCGGTTCCCGCACTGTCGTGGGCCCGCCAAGAACTTCACCCCACACCTTTCCCTGGGCCGGACCCGGGATCCGCAGCGAGTCAGCGCCGACTGCGCCACCCGGCTCGACGCCATGACGGTGACAGTCTGGGAACTCGTCCTGCTCTCACGCAGGGGTCAGGGGCCGATGCGGCCACGTGCCACGGTCGCCCTGCGCACGGGCGAGGTCCGCCGGCTGCCCGCACCCGGCCCCGAAGCGCCCGGCCCGGAGGACACGGCATGGCTCTCCGATATCACCGACAGGTGAGGCCATGGCAGCTCCTCGGGCGCCAGGTGAACTCCGGCCTGGCGGAATTCCGGGCCGGGCAGGGGCCCGACCAGCATCCCGTCCACGTCCACAGCCGCCACGGCGCCACCACGGCGCAGCACCAGCGGCGGCGGATGCCCGCCGCCGGTGAGGACGACGTCCAGGGCGCCTCCGGGGCTCGGGCGGGCGGTGCCGATGACCAAACTGGCGAATCGTCCCGAGTCCGCCTCGAGCAGCGACTGGTTGAGCACGTCGAGCACACGGAGCGGCCGGGACTCGACGAGGGTTGGTCCGCGGCGCCGCCGGTGCCGTAACGAAGAGTGCCTTGACGGTTCGGTCGATCCGGGCGTCGACCACCGCAACTGCTGGGCGAGATCGTTTTCCGTGGGCATCCGGTCGCCCGGCACCAGCCGCGCCTCGGCGATGAACTCGAGGATTCGCTCGGCCACGATTTCGTAACCGGGGCGGTAGTCACGCTGCTCGTCCGAGTCTTTCGCCGCTGCTGCCGCAGCGGGAGAGGCCTGCGCAGGCAGGGCCGCTGCGATCGCGGGCGTGTCGTTCATCTGTCCTGCCTCCGGGAGTGACTGCGACGAGTGCATTGCCCAGGTCTGCGAGCGGCACGGCACCACCCTGCCGGCCGCTGCCATCGCCTTCCCCTCCACGCATCCCAGCGTCGTCAACGTCACCCTTGGCATGCGAACTCCGGAGCAGGTGGAGCGGAACGTGGATCTGCACCGGAGCGCCGTCCCCCAGGCTCTCTGGGACGACCTCAGGAGCCAAGGGTTGATCAGGCCCGACGCTCCACCTCCGTCGTGAGGTGAGCCCGCACCCTTTGTGGTGGACGTCTACATCGACGGCAGCCTCGTGCCCAGTCGGCGGCTGCCGGTGAGGCGGAAAGGCTGAGGGCGGCGAAGGTCCCAGGGGCTGGTCGGTGGCGGGAGCGGGTGTGGTCTGGCCATGCCTCCGCGTGTCACCGTCAGGGTGTTCGGGCCGCGGCGGTGTCGCGGAGGAGGCCGGCGAAGGTCAGGGCGGCGGGGGTGAGCGAGTGGTCGGCCATGCGAACCAGGAGGATGCGGCGGACGGGGGCCGGCGGCTGGAGGGGCAGGACGTCGACGCCGGGTCGGATGCCCTCCAGGGCCAGGGTGGGGGCGAGGGCGACGCCGATGCCGGCGGCGACCATGGCCTGGGCTTCCTGGTAGTCGTGGGCCTCGTAGGCGATGTGGGGCTCGAAGCCGACGGCGCGGCAGCCGCGGACGAGGGCTTCGGCCACCGGGTGATGGTCGGCGCGGGTGATCCAGGGGTCGTGTGCGAAGTCGGCGAGTGAGGCGGCGGCGCGGCCGGCGAGTGGATGGTGGTCGCTGACGAGAAGGGCCGGCGGGTCATCGAGGAGAGGGGTGATGACGATGTCCTCCCGGTCGATTCGGCTCCAGTCGTAGTCCCACATCAGCGACATCTCGATCTCCCGGTTCTCCAGCATCGTCCAGAGTCCGGCGATCCGGGCGCTGCGGACGGTCAGCCGTACGTCGGGGTGGGCGTCCCGGAAGGCGATCACGGCATGCGGGAGGAGCGAGGCGCCGACGGTGGGGAAGGTGCCGATGCGCAGTGTGCCCGCGCGCAGTCCGGCGTAGTCGGCGAGTTCGTTTTCCGCGGCCTGCAGTTCCCGTGCGATCCGTTGCCCTCGTTCGGCCAGCGCCCGTCCTGCGTCGGTGAGGGTGACGCCTCGGGCGTGGCGCTCCAACAGGGGCTGGCCCGCCTCCGTTTCCAGGCGGCTGATCTGCTGCGACACCGCTGACGGGGTGTAGTTGAGGGCGCGGGCCGTCGCGGTCACCGAGCCGCGCCGGGCGACCTCCGTGAACAGCAGGATGCGCCGGACGTCGAGCATGCCGCCACCTCCAGCGTTCACTTCACCTTAATAGCCATGCAGATTTCCGAGATTGTACTTCACGCTGCCGTAACCCACCGTGGAGGGCACCACGCACGGCGAGACCGTCGGGTGGACTTCCCTTTCCACGTCTGTGAGGAGTCGGTTGTGCTGCGTCTGCAGGGCGAGATGATCCGCGGAGGAACCAGCAAGTGCTGGATCTTCGACCACCGCGACGTGGCCGCCACGGGCGTGGACGTCGACGCCCTCCTGCTCGCCGCCTTCAACGCCGCCGACCCTCGCCAGATCGACGGCGTGGGCGGCGCCTCCTCCACCACTTCCAAGGCCGCCGTCGTACAGGCGTCGACCCGACCCGGTGTGGATGTCGAGTACGCCTTCGCGCAGGTCGGCATCGGCGACGAGCGCGTGGAGTGGGCCAGCAACTGCGGCAACTGCGCCACCGCCGTGGCCCTGTACGCCGTCCACCACGATCTCGTGCCGATCGCGTCGGACACCACCACCGTCCGCATGCTCAACGTCAACACCGGGGCCCGCCTCACCGGCACGATCCCCACCCCCGCGGGCATGGCCCCGGAGGAGGGCACGGCCGTGGTGCCGGGTACCTCGGCGCCCGGCGTGCCGGTCCTGCTCGGGTTTCAGGACCCGGCGGGCTCGACGACCGGCCGCGCCCTGCCGACCGGCCGGGCACTGGACGAGCTGACCGGACCGGACGGTCCCGTGGAGGCATCCCTGGTGGACGCCGGTGCGCCGGCCGCGCTGTTCGAGGCCAAGGCGTTCGGCCTCGACGGCACGGAATCCCTCACCGCGTTCGCCACCGCAGTGCCCGCGCTGACACTGCTGCGCCGCCAGGCAGCGCTGGCCATGGGCCTGGCCCGCGAGGGCGATCCGGTCAGCCACGCGGTGCCGAAGGTAGGCATCGTCGCCCGGCCCGCCCCCTATCGCACCACACAGGGCATACTCGTCAACCAGGACGAGTACGACCTGGCCGTGCGCATGGTCTCCATGCACGCCCCGCACCCGGCGATCGGCCTGACCTCCGCCGTGGCCCTGGCCACGGCCGCCGCCACCCCCGGCACCCTCGCCCACCGCGTCGCCCGGCAGACCGCCGACGGCACGCTGCGCCTGGGCACCCCCGCCGGCGTGGTCACCACCCAAGCCGTCCCCGCACCGGACGGCGCGTCCCCCACGGTGCTCCTGCACCGCGCCGCCCGGCGTATCGCCCGAGCCGAACTCCTCGTTCCCGTCCTGGAAGGACGCCCCGCATGAGCCGCAACGACGCCGCCCCGGGTACCGTCACCGCTCCACCGGGCCGCATCCGCCGGATGCTGTCCCACCTCTACATCCAGTGCCTGATCGCCGTCCTCCTCGGCGCCGCCGTGGGCGGGCTGTGGCCGTCCTTCGGCGCCGACCTCAAGCCGCTCGGCGACGGGTTCATCGCGCTGGTGAAGATGTTCATCGCGCCGATCATCTTCTGCACGGTCGTCCACGGCATCGCCTCCATGGGCAACGCCCGCGCGGTCGGCCGTGTGAGCCTGAAGGCTCTGGTCTACTTCGAGGTGCTGACCACCGTGGCCATGGTGATCGGCCTGGTCGTCGTCAACGTCGTCAAGCCGGGCAGCGGTCTGCACATCGACCTCTCGACCCTCACCACCAAGGGCCTGCCGCCGGAGGCGACCACGGCCCACGAGGGCTTCGCCGAGTTCGCCCTCGCCATCATCCCGGCCACCCTGGTCAGTGCCCTGACCGGCAACGAGATCCTGCCGGTGCTGCTGGTGTCGGTGCTGTTCGGCTTCGGCCTGCACGCCAGTGGGGAGGCGGGCCTGGGCATCGCCCGGGGCATCGAGAAGTTCTCCACGGTCCTGTTCACGCTCATCCGCTGGATCATGCGGCTCGCCCCCATCGGCGCGTTCGGCTCGATGGCCTTCACCATCGGCAACTACGGCCTGGGCACCCTGCGCCATCTGGGCCTGCTGGTCGGCTCGTTCTGGCTGACCGCCCTCTTCTTCGTCCTGGTCGTCCTCGGGACCGTGATGCGCCTGAACGGACTGCGGCTGCTGCCCTTCCTGCGCTACATCAAGGAGGAGCTGCTGATCGTCCTGGGCACCTCCTCCACCGAGCCCGTCCTGCCGCGCATGATGGCCAAGCTCCAGCACGCGGGTGCCTCGAAACCGGTCGTCGGCATCACGCTGCCCGCCGGGTACTCCTTCAACCTCGACGGGACCGCCATCTACCTGACCATGGGCTCCGTCTTCCTCGCACAGGCCCTCGGCATCGACCTCAGCCTCACCCAGCAACTGACCATGCTCGCCGTCATGCTGCTCACCTCCAAGGGCGCCGCAGGCGTCACCGGCTCCGGCTTCATCGCCCTGGCCGCCACTCTCAGCGCCGTTCCGCACGTCCCGGTCGCCGCCCTCGCGCTGATCTTCGGCATCGACCGGTTCATGTCCGAAGCCCGCGCCCTGACCAGTCTGGTCGGCAACGGCGTCGCCACCCTGGCCGTCGCCCGCTGGGAGGGGGAGCTCGACGAGGACCGTGCCAAGGCCGTCCTGCGCGGCGAGATTCCCTACGCCCCTGCCCCCGCTCCTTCTGCGGTGCCGGCCGAGACCGGTCCGAAGGAGACACCCGCATCAACCCGCGACCCCGTCCCCGCCGCAGGCTGACGTCGCGTGGGCGGGCCGGTCCGGAGCACATGCTCCGGACCGGCCCGCCCACGTCTCAAAAGGTCTCCCGACAACTGGCGAAGAGGGCCTCACGCCGGCGCACACGTCAGTACATCAGCGTCCCGGTAAGACGTGACCCGGCGCGGACGAAGACGGGTATGCGCTCGAGCGGAGCGGCGACGCGCAGCGTCTTGCCGCCCTCGTGTTCCGTGCCGCTCGCGGTGTCGATCCAGCGGGCCCCGTGCGGCAGGTGGACGGTCCGCTCGCGGGCGCCCGCCTCGATCACCGGTGCGACGAGCAGTTCGGGGCCGAGCATGTACTGGTCGTCGACGTCCCAGGCGGTCTCGTCGTCGGGGAAGTCGAAGAACAGCGGGCGCATGGGCGGGGCGCCGGTGCGGTGGGTGGTCTCGGCGAGCCCATGGAGGTAGGGGCGCAGGCGTTCGCGCAGCAGGAGGTGGTCACGCAGGATCGGGTAGGCCCGCTCGCCGTACGACCAGACCTCGTTGGGGCCGCCGCTCATCCGCGCGCTGAAGGGCTGATTGGGCTCGCGGTCGCCGTGCAGGCGCATGACGGGGCTGAAGGTGCCGTACTGGAACCAGCGGATGAGGAGTTCCCGGTACGCCGGGTCGTCCGGGTTGCCGCCCAGGAAGCCGCCGATGTCGGTGTGCCACCAGGGGATGCCGCTCATGGCGACGTTCAGACCCGCGCGGACCTGGGCGGCCAGGGAGTCGAAGGTGGGCAGGATGTCCCCGGACCACAGCGCGACTCCGTGGCGCTGGCTGCCGGCCCAGGCCGAGCGGACCAGGCTCAGCGGCTGGTCGTCGCCGGTTGCGCGCAGTCCTTCGGCGACGGCGCGGGCGTGCTCGTGACCGTATGCGTTGCCGACCTGCGGGCCCGGTCCGGCGTGGTAGACGGCTCGCGGCGCGAGACTCGGCGGCAGGTCGGGTTCGCAGGCGTCGAGCCAGAAGGCGGTGACGCCCAGTTGTGTGTAGTTGGCGCGGAGTTGCTCCCACAGCAGGTGCCGGGCGCGGGGATGCGTCGCGTCGTAGTACGCCATCGGCAGGGAGCGCTGGTCACCGCCGCGCGCCGGCCAGTGGTGGCGCAGCAGGCCGCCGTGGCTGTCGCGGACCAGGCCGCCGCAGGCGCGCAGGGCCTCGTAGTTGGCGCTGTCGTCCTGCAGGGTGGGCCAGACGGACACGACGAGACGTACGCCGAGGGAGCCCAGCTCCCTGGTCATGGCAGCGGGGTCGGGCCAGTCCTCGGGGTCGAAGGACCAGTCGCCCATGCGGGTCCAGTGGAAGAAGTCGCAGACGATGACGGACAGCGGCAGGCCGCGGCGGTGGTGCTCACGGGCGACGGCGAGGAGTTCGTCCTGTGTGCGGTAGCGCAGCTTGGACTGCCAGAAGCCGCTCGCCCAGTCGGGCAGCACGGGTGGGTGGCCGGTGGCGTCGGCATAGGCGGCCATGATCTCGGCGGGGGTGTCGCCCGCGACGATCCAGTAGTCGATCTGGCGGGTCTGCTCGGCGACCCAGCGGGTGGCGTCCGCGGCGAGTTCGACGCGGCCCGTGGCGGGGTTGTTCCACAGCAGTCCGTAGCCGCGGGAGGAGTGCAGGAAGGGGATCGAGACGACGGTGTTGCGCTGGACCAGGTCGATGACGCGGCCCTTGTGGTCCAGGCCGCCGTGCGGCTGCTGGCCCAGGCCGTGGATGCGCTCGCCGTCGTAGCCTTCGAAGGTCTGCTCGGCGGTGTAGGTGCCGTCGCCGCGCGGGGTGTGGACGCGGGGGCCGGGACAGCCGTGGTACGGCCGCTTCTCGGCCAGCAGTTCGCGGGCGTCCTGCCCCTCCCCGGTACGCAGGAAGTGCAGTCGCCCGTCCCCGTCGGCCTCCACGGTGATGCGTCCGTTGACCAGGCGGGCTGTACCGTCCTCGCGGACGTGCACCTCGGCCTCGCCCGCGTCCCGCACCGGCAGGTCGAGCGCCCAGCTCAGTTCGTCGTCGATGGTGTCGGCCGCCGCACGTACCCGGACCGCGTGCGGGCCCCAGGGTACGACGCGCAGCACCTCCCCCTGGGTGCGGCGCTCGATCCCGGCCTCGACGTGCTGATACATGGGCGGGCGGTTCCTTCCGATGAGAGTGGTGAGAGCGACACGGCGGGGGCCTGAGCACGGCCTGCGCCACGTGGAGATCGAGTTCACCGTCGAGTTCGACGGCCGGGACGGTGGCGTGCGGGTCGAGTGCCGACGCGGACGGTGCGGTGTCCCACAGCACGCCGGGGACGTCGCCGTAGCCGCCGGGGACTTCCCCGTAGCCGCCGGAGACGTCAGGGGTCAGCTCCTGACCGGTCCGAGAACGGTGACGCACTTGACGTCGTTGCGCAGGCCACGGACCGAGACGGTGTCGCCGGGGGCGCCGGAGTGAGTTCTGCCGCCTGGCCTCCTCGGAAGCGGCGATGCGCTCCCGCCCGCGCCGCTCTCAGACGGCTCCGGCCTCGCCGTGCGGGTCGTCGGCGGGCGAGTCGAAGCGGAAGGCGGCGAGGCGGAAGGCGCCGTGCAGGGTCAGCCGCAGGTCGTGGACACCGTCGCCGGGGGCCTCGGTGTCGGCGGTTGCCGTGGTCCACGTGTAGCGACTGCCCGTGACCGGTACGGCGATCTCCGTCAGAAGCCGGTCGCCGGCCCGGACCTCAAGGCGTGCTTCACCCGGCCCGGTGTCCTCCCGCGCGACCTCCGCCTCGAAGCGGGCGGCACGCGACAGGTCCACGGAGCGGAACAGCAGGGTCGCGGGGCGTGCGGGATCGGCCGGCGTCACCGCGTCGCCGGCAGTGCGGGTGGCGTCGACGAGGGTGACGTCCGTGTAGTCGTCGAAGTCGACGGCCAGGGTGCGCCGGTCGACGACCGCCCGGGGTGCGGGGGCCGTGCCGGTCACCGTCAACCGTGCGGTGAGGGTGACGTGTTCCGCGGAACGGGCGACGAGGACCTCGTAGGCGCCGGGGTCCACGGTGAAGGTCCCGGTGGCGACGTCCCAGTGAGCGAGCTGTTCGGCGGGCAGCCGGAAGGCCAGTTGCCGGCTCTCGCCTGCCTCGAGCCGTACCTTGCGGAAGTCCGCGAGCTTGAGCCGGGGTGCCTCGTAGCGGGTGTCCAGGGCACGGACGTACAGCTGGACCACCTCGCTTCCGGGCCGCGCTCCGGTATTGGAGAGCGCCACCGTGACGTCGAGCGTGCCGTCCTGCGCCACCGTCGCTGTGGACAGCCGCAGGTCGTCGTGGGCGAAGTCGGTGTAGGACAGGCCGTGGCCGAACGGGTACAGGGGTGCCGTGCGGTGGTACTGGTAGGTCCAGCCCGCCTTGACGACGTCGTAATCGAGGGGGTGCGGGAGCTCGTCGTCGCCCCGGTACCAGGTCTGCGGCAGCCGGCCCGCGGGGTCGGCCTCGCCGAGCAGCACGGCGGCCAGTGCCCGGCCTGTCTCCTGCCCGCCGTGGGACGTCCACACCACGGCGGGCAGGTGCTCGTCGGCCCAGTCGAGGGCGTAGGGGTAACTGCTCATGACGACCAGCGCCGTCTCCGGGCGGACCGCGGCCACCGTGCGCAACAGCGCTTCCTGGGTCTCGGGCAGGGCGATTCCGGTACGGTCCTCGGTCTCGCGGCCGT
The DNA here is from genome assembly GCF_014905555.1 of Streptomyces sp. Y2F8-2. Classification (GTDB taxonomy): domain Bacteria; phylum Actinomycetota; class Actinomycetes; order Streptomycetales; family Streptomycetaceae; genus Streptomyces; species Streptomyces cynarae. Next base: position 665,924 of record NZ_BNGS01000005.1, read on the forward strand.
TGATGAGCGGGTGGTTGCCGAGGACGACGATCGCCACGTCGGCCGCCTCGGCGACGGCCTGGGCCTGCGCCGCGCCGTCCCGCAGCAGCTCCCGCTGCCAGCGTTCGGCGGCCTGCGGGGTTTCGGCGGTGACGCGGACGCGGCCGTCGGCGGGATCGACGACCGCGTAGCGGCCGGTGAAGACGTTGCGCAGGAGCACGGTGTCGGAGTCGCCGACCGGATCGGGCTCCAGGAGGAAAGTTTCGTTGATGAACCAGGTCTTGATGACCTCCTGGTCCGCGACGAGCGAGTCGTCGTCCTTGCGCGTGAGGTAGCGGCCGGTTGCGGTGTCGCGCAGGGTCAGGACACCGTTTCCCCACTCGGAGACGTCGAACGCGGTCCCGCCCAACGGGTCGCCCGTGGTGCGGGAACGCAGCGCGATCCGGTCGGCGCACTCCGCGGTGACGACGTCGCCCCGGCCTTCACCGAGCGCCGCGCTCAGCCCGGAGGCGATGCCGACCTGGTAGGGCAGGGTGCCGCTGTACCAGTCCTCGTACAGGGCGTCGGCGAGCGGGCCGATGACGGCGATCCGCGGTGCGCGGTCCGCGTCGAGGGGCAGCAGGCCGTCGTTCTTGAGCAGCACCACCGACTCGGTCGCGGCGCGCAGGGCGAGGGCGCGATGCTCGGCGCAGTCGATCACCTCCGGGCCGATGCCGCTGTACGGGTCGAGGTCCGGGTCGAACTCGCCGAGCCGGAAGCGGAGTTGCAGCTGGCGCCGTACCGCGCGGTCGACGTCCGCCTCGTCGATCAGGCCGCGCTCCAGCGCCTCGCGCAGTCGGCCGATCACGGTCGTGCTGTCCTCGTTCTGGTCGGTGAAACTGTCGATGCCGGCTTTCAGTGCGGCGGCGTGGCCCGCGGCGTGGTCGTCGAAGTAGTGCTCCTGGTCGACCAGGTTGGACGGCGCCTCGGCGTCGCTGACGACGAACAGCTCATGTCCGGTCGGCAGGACCCAGCTGCGCAGTTCGGTCTCGATGAGCGGACTGACGTGGCAGGGACGGCCGTTGACCAGGTTGTACGCGGCCATCGCGCCGGTCGCCGCGCCCGAGGCGACGACGGGCCGGAAGGCGGCCAGGTCGTACTCCTGCAGGACGCGGGGGCGCAGACCGGAGGAGGTGACGCAGCGGTCGTCCTCGTTGTTGTAGGCGAGGAAGTGCTTGAGCACCGCGGCCGCGCGCAGGTAGGTGGGGTGGCCGCCGGCCAGGCCCGCGCAGTAGGCCGTGCCCAGCCGCGCGGTGTGTACCGGGTCCTCGGAATAGCCCTCCTCGTTGCGCCCCCATCGCGGGTCGCGGAGCAGGTTCACCACGGGGGCCCAGGCCTGGAGGCTGTTGGTGCCGATGCCGTTCGCCGTCGGGCGGTGGTGGTGGAAAGCGCGCAGCTCGGTGGAGACGGCCTCGGCGACCTGGTGGACCAGGTCCTCGTCCCAGGTCGCGCCCAGTCCCACGGCCTGCGGGAAGACCGTCGCCTCGCCGAGCCAGGACACGCCGTGCAGCGCCTCCGTGCCGGTGCGGAACGCGGCGATGCCGAGGCGTTCGACGGCCGGCGCGTACTGGTGCAGCAGCGCGATCCGCTCGTCGAGCGTGAGCCGGCCGAGCAGGTCGTCGACGCGCTTGTCGATCGGCAGCGCCGGGTCGCGGAACGGGAGCCGGGCGGCGGGCAGGGAGGGAGAACCCACGAGGTAGACCCCTAAGCAGGCTGGGTGCGGGCTGTCGAAGCGCTTCGACGCTCTCACCGCAGCCACAGGCTGTCAACGACCTGGGACAAAAGAAATTTTCTTGATGCCTGCCCTCTTGTTTCGCAAGAAAGGTGTCAATAAGGTTCGGCCGCCAGGTGAAGCGCTTCGACGCTCCGAAGGGGAAGGGCCGCCGCCTTGAGTAACGAGTTGAACCGCAGAAGCTTCGTCGGCACAGCATGGTCGACTCCGGTTCCCGTGAGCACAGCGGTGCGGAAATGCTCCTGCACGAACGGGTGGACGATCAGCGCGATCAAAAGGTGAACCGGTCGCGCGCCTGCAACGCCGCCCTTTGACCGGGAGCGGCTCCGCCCGCCCATTCCCCGCTGCTGGAGCGGAGCCGCTCCCTCACCACCGCCAGGAAGGACACCGAGCGCCACCATGGTGAGACCCGCACGCGCCTCCAGCACGGTCGGCTACGCGCTCGACGGCAAGCGCCCGATCTCCGAGGAGACCCGGCGTCGCGTCCCCCGTTCCGCGGCCGCTCCGGGCTACCACCTCGACGCCGGCGCCCGCGCGCCGGCGGGCCGCCGCTCGCACGTCATCGCCCTCATGGTGCCGCTGCGCACCGACGTGTACGTGCCGATCACGACGGAGATCGCCCTCTCCGTCACCACGGCGGCCCGCCGGCACGGGTACGACGTCCTGCTGATCACCGACGACGAGGGGCCCGACGGGGTGCGGCGGGTGGCGGCGAGCGGGCTGGCGGACGGCGTGATCCTCATGGACGTCGGGCTGGACGACCAACGCGTCCCCGCGCTGCGGGCCGAGGGCACGCAGTCCGTGCTCATCGGCCTGCCCGACGACCCGCGCGGACTGTCCTGCGTCGACCACGACTTCGCGGCCGCCGGTGCGCTGTGCGTGGACCACCTCGCCGATCTCGGCCACCGGGACGTCGCCTTCATCGGCTACGGGTCCGGCGTCCACAAGCGGCACGCCGGATACGCCGTACGCACCCTGGCGGGCTTCGGTGAGCGCGCCGGGCAGCGCGGTGTGCGCTTCCTGCACCGTGCGTGCGACGGGACGCACGAGGGCACCGCCGGGACACTGGCCCGCATTCTCGCCGACCGGCCCGAGACCACCGGGTTCGTGGTGCAGAACGAGGGAGCGATCGGCCCGCTGCTCACCCTGCTGGGCGCCGGCGGGCGGTCGGTTCCCAAGGACGCCTCGGTGGTCGCCCTGTACCCGGAGCAGCCGGCCGAGCAGCACACGTCCGCGCTCACCGCCGTCTCCGGACCGGCACAGGAACTCGGCCGTGTGGCGGTCGAGCAGTTGATGAGCCGGCTCGACGCCGTGATGCGGCAGGAGCAGCCCGTGGACGAATGTGTCCTGCTCGCACCAGCGCTGACGGTACGTCAGAGCAGTCACCCAGCATTTGCCGAGTCCCTTCGTTCCAAGGACCAGTCATGACCACCCGCAGCCTGACCGACCGCCTGGGCGGCCTCGCCTTCGGCGGCGACTACAACCCCGAGCAGTGGGACGAACCGGTGTGGAAGGAGGACGACGAGCTGATGCGCCGGGCCAGGGTCAACCTGGCCACCGTCGGCGTCTTCTCCTGGGCCCTGCTGGAACCGGAGGAGGGCCGTTACGACTTCACCTGGCTGGACGCCCACATCGACCGCCTGCACGCGAACGGCGTGGCCGTCGACCTGGCCACCCCCACCGCCTCCCCGCCGCCCTGGTTCACCCTGGCCCACCCCGACGCGCTGCCGGTCACCCCGGACGGCACCCGCCTCACCCACGGCAGCCGCGACACCTACTGCCTCACCGCGCCCGCCTACCGCAGCGCGGCCCGCCGGATCGCCTCCGCCCTGGCCGAACGGTACGGCGACCACCCCGCCCTCGCGCTGTGGCACGTGCACAACGAGTACGGCACGCTCTGCTACTGCGACCACACCGCTGCCGCCTTCCGGGTGTGGCTGCGCGCCCGCCACGGCTCGCTGGACACCCTCAACCACGCGTGGGGGACCGCCTTCTGGAGCCAGCGCTACACCTCCTGGGAGCAGGTGCTGCCGCCGCGCGCGACGCAGTGGCACAAGAACCCCGGCCAGGCACTGGACTTCCGCCGCTTCTGGTCCGACGAGATCATCGCCGGCTGCCGCGAGCAGCGCGACGCGATCCGCGCGCACAGCGACCGGCCGGTGACGACCAACCTGATGCTCCCCGCCTACCAGAACATCGACCTGTGGGCCCTGGCCCGCGAACTCGACGTCGTCACCTCCGATCACTACCCCGGCTCACCCGGCCTGGACGCCGCCGCCGACACCGCCTTCCACGCCGACCGCACCCGCTCCCTGGCCGGCGGCCACCCCTGGCTGCTGATGGAACAGGGCACCAATACCGTCTACGACCGCGACCGGGTCCTCGCCAAGGAACCCGGGGACATCCTGCGCCACACCCTCGGCCACATCGCCCGCGGTTCGGAGGGCGCCCTCTTCTTCCAGTGGCGGCAGTCCCGGGCCGGCGCCGAGACGTGGCACTCGGCGATGGTCCCGCACGCGGGCCCCGACAGCCGCATCTTCCGTGAGGTCACGCAGGCCGGCGAGGCGGTCGCCCGACTCGGGGAGCTGGCGGGATCGACGGTCACCGCTTCGGTGGCGGTCCTGCACGACTCGGACGCCTGGTGGGCGCTCGGCGTGGACGGCCTGCCCTCCGCGGACCTCGACTACCACGCGGCACTCGGCCGGGCGCACCGGGCACTGTGGGACGCCGGCGTCACGGTCGACTTCGCGCACCCCGAACACGACTTGAGCCGCTTCCCGCTCGTCATCGCGCCGGCCCTGTTCCTCCTGTCCGACAGGGCGGCCGAGAACCTGCGTCGTTACGTCGAGGGTGGCGGAACCCTCCTCGTCCAGCACGCGAGCGGATACGTCGACGACCGCATGCACGCCCGGCTCGGCGGTTACCCCGCCGACCCCCTCCGCGAGGCGCTGGGCATCCGCGTCGAGGAGTACCGGCCACTGCGCCACGACGAGCGGATCACCCTGTCGGACGGATCGCACGCCACCGTCTGGAGCGAGTCGCTGCGCGCCGAAGGTGCGGAGACGCTCGCCTCCTACACCCACGGCATGCTCGCCGGCAGCCCGGCGCTGACCCGTCACCGCTACGGCACCGGGCAGGGCTGGTACCTGTCCACCCGCCTCGACGACGCCGACCACGCCGCCCTGGTCGCCCGGCTGCTCGGCGAGGCGGAGGTGGGTCCCGAGGTGCCGGGCCTGCCTGCTCAGGTCGAGGCCGTCGTCCGGCAAGCCCCGGACGGCCGCCGCTGGCGCGTCCTGATCAACCACCGCCCCGAGCCCGTGCCCCTGCCGGAGCCCGGCCACGACCTGCTCACGGACAGCACGCTGTCCGAACTGCCGCCCGGCGGCTGCGCGGTGCTCCGCACGGCATGACTCCCCCGCCCGAGCCCATCCCTCACCACTGGGGCCTGCCCCCCGTGCGTCTCACCCCCACCAGAAAGGCCATCATGACCAGCGCACCGCAGACCCTCCGATGGGGCCACGCCGCCCTGGAGGTCGAGATCGGCGTCGGCGAGGACGGCACCGCCCGACTCATGCACATCGGCCTACCCGGCGGAACACCTCCCGAGCGGCGCTCCTGGCCTGCGCTGCCCCTGGTGGAGGTGACGGCCGCGGGGCACGGCCGTGCCTGGTCGAGCGGGCGTCTCATCGACTCGTACATCGGCGGGCGGCTGCGCTACCGCGCGCACCGTGTGACCCGCGACGGCGACTGGCACGTGCTGACCGTCGAACTGCGCGACTTCGAGACCGGGCTGGGGGCGGAGGTGGTCCACCGCTCGCCGGACGGGGTGCCCGTACTGCGCAGCGAGGTGGTCCTGCGCAACGACGGGGAGGCCACGCTGCACCTGGAGTCGGTCTCCTCCCTCGTCGTGGGCTGCCTCGCGGACGGTCCGGAAGCCATCGGTGGCGCGGATCTGCTGTGGGCGGAGAACGACTGGGTCGCCGAATGCCGCTGGCAGCGCCGGCCGATGCGGGTGACCTCGCCGGTGCTGAGCGACCGCGTCGTCTACGACAACGGCAAGGGCGAGTTCACGCAGACCGGGCGGGGCGTGTGGTCCAGCTGCGGCCGCCTGCCCATGGGCGGCCTCACCGACCGTCACTCGGGCCGCACCTGGCTGTGGCAGATCGAGCACAACGGCGGCGGCTGGCACTGGGAGTGCGGTGAACGCGACGAGCTGGCCTACCTGGCGCTGCTCGGCCCCACCGACACCCACCACGGCTGGCGCCATCCCCTGGAGCCCGGCGGCGAGTTCCGCACCGTACCCGTCGCCCTCGCCTTCAGCGCCGAGGGCGGCCCGGACGACGCGTTCGCCGCGCTCACCCGTTACCGCCGTGCGATCCGCCGCCCGCACCCCGACCACCAGCAGCTCCCCGTCATCTTCAACGACTACATGAACTGCCTGATGGGCGACCCCACCACCGAGAAGCTGCTGCCGCTGATCGACGCGGCGGCCGAGGCGGGCGCGGAGTACTTCGTCATCGACGCCGGCTGGTACGACGGCGAGAACGGCGGCTGGTGGGACAGCGTCGGCGTCTGGGAGCCGGCCGCCTCCCGTTTCCCCGGGGAGCGCGGGATCCACGAGGTGCTGGACCGCATCCGGGAGCGCGGCATGGTGCCCGGCCTGTGGTTGGAGCCGGAGGTGATCGGCGTACGCAGCCCCATGGCCAAGGCCCTGCCGGACGAGGCGTTCTTCCGCCGCGACGGCGTCCGCGTCACGGATACCGGCCGCCACCACCTGGACCTGCGTCATCCGGCCGCCCGCGCCCACCTGGACCAGGTCGTGGACCGTCTGGTCGGCGAGTGGGGCGTCGGCTACCTGAAACTCGACCACAACATCGACCCCGGGTCCGGCACCAGCGCCCACCCCGGCGAGACCCCGGCCGCCGGCCTGCTCGGCCACAACCGCGCCCACCTGGACTGGCTCGACGGCATCCTGGACCGCTACCCGCACCTGGTGGTGGAGAACTGCTCCTCCGGAGGCATGCGCTGGGACCACGCCTTGCTGTCGCGGCTGCAACTGCAGTCCACCAGCGACCAGCAGAACCTCCAGCTGTACGCACCGATCGCCGCCTCCGCGCCCACCGCCGTCACCCCCGAGCAGGGCGCCGTCTGGGCCTACCCGCTGCCGGACGACTCCCTCGACGAGGTCGCCTTCACCATGGCCAACGCACTCCTCGGCCGCATCCACCTGTCCGGCCTGCTCCCGGACCTGCGGCCCGAGGCCCGGGCCCTGGTCCATGAGGCCGTCACCGTGTACAAGGCCATCCGTGCCGACCTGCCTCAGGCCGTCCCCTCGTGGCCGCTCGGTCTCCCGGCCTGGGACGACCCGTGGCTCGCCGTGGCCCTGCGCGCCCCGGCCACCACCTACCTCACCGTCTGGCGCCGCCCCGGCGCCGAGTCGACCATGAGTCTCCCCCTGCCTCACCTCCGCGGCTCCGCCGCTCGCGTCGACCTCCTCTACCCCACCGCGAGCCGGGCCGTCGCCGCCTGGAACCCCGACACCGCCGGCCTCACGCTGACGCTGCCCACAGCTCCGTCCGCCGTGCTGCTCCGCCTCACCCACACGGTGCCGGACGCGTCCTGAGCCGCCTGGCGCGTAACAACGATCCAAGGAACGAGAGGACTTGACCGAGTGTCAGTAAAACAGCAGGCGGACGCCACCGTGACCAACCCCGTGATCCCCGGCTTCCACCCCGACCCCAGCGTCTGCCGCGTCGGAGACGACTACTACCTCGTCTGCTCCAGCTTCGAGTACTTCCCCGGCATCCCCGTCTTCCACAGCCGCGACCTGGTGAACTGGACGCAGATCGGCAACGCCCTGGACCGGCCCGGCCAACTCCGTCTCACCGCCGACACGCCGTCCTCGGGTGGCATCTACGCCCCCACGCTGCGCCACCACGACGGCCGCTTCTGGCTGATCGTCACCAACGTGACCGAGGGCGCCGGCAACATGCTGTTCACCGCCACCGACCCGGCCGGGCCCTGGTCCGACCCGGTCCGACTGCCCGAGGTCAAGGGCATCGACCCGGATCTCGCCTGGGACGAGGACGGCACCTGCTGGTGCACGGTCGCCGGGGGCGCGCAGGTCCGCATCGACCCGTACACCGGGGAGACGTTCGGACCGCCGCACCAGGTATGGGCCGGCACCCCCGGCGCCCAGGCTCCGGAGGCGCCACATCTCTACCGCATCGGCGAGTACTGGTACCTGCTCATCGCCGAGGGCGGCACCGAGCGCGGCCACGCCGTCTCGATCGCCCGCGGGCGCACGCCCACCGGCCCGTTCGAGCCGTGCCCGGCCAACCCGGTCCTCACCCACCGCGGCACCCACCGCCCCATCCAGAACACCGGTCACGCGGACCTGGTCCAGGGGCCCGACGGTTCGTGGTGGATGGTGTTGCTGGGCGTCCGGCCGCGCGGTGGCACGCCGGGCTGGCACGTGCTGGGCCGTGAGACCTTCCTGGCACCGGTGACCTGGGTGGACGGCTGGCCCGTCGTCGGCGAGGTGTCCCCCGAACTGCCCGCGCCCGCCTGGCCCCTCGTGCCCGGCCCCGCCGAGGCCCGCCGGGACGACTTCGACCTCAGCGAGTTGCGGCCGCAGTGGATCTCCGTGCGCGACCGTCCGGAGGAGCACTGCACCACCAAGGAGCGGGCCGGATGGCTGACGCTCCGCGCCCGCGGCGCCTCGATGGACGAGCCGGACGTCGTGTTCGTCGGCCGCCGCCAGCAGCACCTGACATGCCAGGTGCGCACCTGCATCGATCCGGCGGAAGGGCGCGGCGGCCTGGCCGTCCGGCTGGACGAGGAACACCACTACGAGATCGAGGCGTCCGACGGGGAGGTGCGGGTGCTGTGCCGGGTCGGCCCGCTGCGCACCGTCATGGGTTCCGGGTCCGTGCCCGCCGGGCCCGTGGTCCTCGGCGTCCGGATCTCCGGCACCCCACCGCGGGGGCCCCGTACCGGGCCCGACACCGTCACCCTCGGCGTCGAGGAGCCGGACGGTACGTTCACCGTGCTCGGCGCGCTCGACGGCCGCTATCTGTCGACGGAGGTGGCCGGCGGATTCACCGGCCGGGTCATCGGCCTGTACGCCTCGGCCGGCACGGTCCACTTCGACTGGTTCGACTACGAGCCGCTCGGCCTCTGAACCGGCGCCGCGAGCCGAGGCACCACGTCGCCTTCCGAAGACGACGCGCCCTCCCCCTTGACTGCCTGCCGCTCCATCCCCCCACGGGCGGAATTCCGCTCGGCCAACAGAGAAAGGTCAGAGATGAAGGGAACGCACCACCCCGCCGGCCACCGCAGAAGCGGCCTGGGCCGGGTGCTCGGCCTGCTGCTGACGCTGGTCGCCGCGATCGGGCTGACCAGCACCACCGCGTTCGCCGTACCGTCCCACAAGGACAGGTCCGCGGCGACGAAGAACATCGCGCTCACTCCGATGAGCACGGTGGCCGCGATGCAGCCCAGCTGGAACCTGGGCAACACCCTGGACGCCATCCCCGACGAGACGTCCTGGGGCAACCCACCGGCCACGAAGGCCCTGTTCGACACCATCAAGTCCCAGGGCTTCCGCAGCGTCCGGATCCCCGTCACCTGGAGCGGCCACCAGTCCTCCACCGCCCCCTACACGATCGACGCGACATGGATGAGCCGCGTCAAGCAGGTGGTCGACTGGGCGCTGGCCGACGGTCTCTACGTCGTGATCAACGTGCATCACGACTCGTGGCAGTGGATCGCCGACATGCCCACCGACCACGACAACGTCCTGGCCCGCTTCAAGGCCACCTGGACCCAGATCGCCGCCACGTTCAAGGACTCCCCGAAGGGCCTGCTCTTCGAGAGCAACAACGAGCCGCAGTTCAACAACACCACCGACGCCCAGGGCATCCAGTACAACGACGAACTGAACACCGCGTTCCACACCGTGGTGCGCCAGTCCGGCGGCAACAACGCGACCCGTCTGCTCGTGCTGCCCAGCCTGCACACGAATTCCGGCCAGGTCTTCCTGGACGCCCTGGTGAGCGAGATGAAGTCGCTGAACGACCCCGATCTCGTGGCCACCGTGCACTACTACGGCTGGTACCCCTTCAGCGTGAACGTCGCCGGCGGCACGCAGTACGACGCCACCGCGCAGAAGGACATGACCGACAACTTCGCCCGGATCCGCGACACCCTTGTCTCCAAGGGAATCCCCGTCTACCTGGGCGAGTACGGCCTGTTGAACTACCCCGACTACAACCACCCCGCGCGTGTCGAACAGGGCGAGGCACTGAAGTACTTCGAGATGCTGGGCTACGAGGCCCGCATCTCAGGGGTGACCACGGCCCTGTGGGACGCCTTCAACTTCCTGAACCGCTCCACGCTGCAGTGGCGTGAGCCCGAGCTGATCAACCAGATCAAGTCGAGCTGGACCACCCGCTCGGGCAACGCCTCCTCGGACCGTGTCTTCCTGGCGAAGTCGAGTGCGATCACCGCCAGGACACTCACCCTGAACCCGAACGGCACCACCTTCCAGGGGGTTTGGCAGGGCAGCACAAAGCTCGTCCAGGGCCGGGACTACACCGTTTCCGGCAACCAGCTCACGCTCACAGCCACCGCGCTGACCCGGCTCGCCGGCAACCGCGCCTACGGGATCAACGCGACGATCGAGGCCCGTTTCTCCCGGGGGCTGCCCTGGAAGATCTACGTGACCACGTATGACAGGCCGGTGCTCTCCGACGCGACCGGCGACACCAGCGGTCTCACCATCCCCACCCAGTACCGCGGTGACCAGCTGGCCACCATGGAGGCCAAGTACGCCGACGGCAGCAACGCCGGCCCGACCGACTGGACTCCCTACCAGGAGTTCAACGAGGCCTTCTCTCCCGACTACCCGGGCAACGGTCTTCTCCTCACCGCCAAGTTCGTCAATTCACTGCGTGACAACACCCAAGCGACGCTCGTCTTCCACTTCTGGAGCGGAGCCACCGTGACGTACCACGTGACCAAGAACGGAGGCTCGGTGACCGGAACCGCCGCCTGACCGATCCCCGCCCCGGCTGTCCCCCGGCAACCGGGGCTCTCTTCCCGTCCGGTCAGCTCTTCGGCGGGGCCGTACTCTCCCGGATGGTGAGCGTGGTCGCGATCTCCAGTCCGACCTGGGGCACGTCCTCGCCACGGCCCAGCGCCAGCGCCAGCTCGGTGGCGGCCACCGCCATCTCCGCCAGGGGCTGGTGGACGGTGGTCAGGGGCGGATCCACCCACGCCACGGCCGGCACGTCGTCGAAGCCCACCACACTCAGGTCGTCCGGGATACGCAGACCGAGTTCACGGGCGGCCTGGTAGACGCCGAGCGCCTGCATGTCGTTGGCGGTGAAGACGGCGGTGGGGCGATCGGACCGGGAAAGCAGGTCGCGTGCCGCCGTGCGGCCGTCCTCGCGGGTGAGGAGGGTCTTGACCACCAGCTCCGGATCGACCGGCAGTCCGGCTTCGGTGAGTGCCGAGACATAGCCGGCGGTCCGCGCGAGACAGAAAGGATGATCAGGTCCGGTGATCATGGCGATGCGCCGGTGCCCCAGCCCGATCAGGTGCCGGGTCGCGGCCTGGCCGCCCCTCCAGTTGGTGGCACCGACGAACGGCACGTCGTCGGGGAGTTCCCGGTTCGGGTCGAAGACGACGAACGGGATGCCCTTCGCCTTCAGCTGGGCCCGCTCCTCCTCCGACAGCCACGCCACCGACAGGACGCACTGCGGGCGCCGCCCCACGGTCTCGTCGATGGTCCTGGCCGGTGTGTCGTGAAGACCGAGCTCCGACACCAGAACACCGACCTTGTTCCTGCGGGCCGCCCGTTCGACGCCACGGATGATCTCCACGGCCCACATGCTCTCCAGCTCTCGGAACACGAGCTCCACGAGGTTGCTGCGGTTCTTCGGCGGCTTGCGGTAGCCGTACTTCTGGATCAGTTCCTCGACGCGGGCCCGGGTCTCGTCCGACACACCGGACCGGCCGTTGAGCACCTTCGACACCGTGGGGACGGAGACGCCGGCGGACTCGGCGATGTATGCGATGGTGACGGCTGCCGGCCCTCCACCGCTCGCGCCGCGCTCTTCAGGTTCTTGCGGCTCTTCCGTCTCATCGGTCTCTTGCGTGGAAGGTGCTTCTGATCGGTTGTCCGGCACGTTGCCGTCCTCATCCCCTCGCCCGGTGAAACCGTCATTGTGGCACCCCTCGCACTACCGAGGGTTACGAAAGCATACCTGCACTTTCGTAACCGGGAAGGAGTTGCGAAACCACCCGGGAAAGCCCTTCGACCAGGCAGGAAGAGGATCACAGCCTTTCCGCCGGCTACATTCGACACCATGGCCGCGCGCGATACTTTCGCACCGCAGCAGAGGAGTGCCATGCCCCCGCGCTACTTGGAGGAACTCTCGCCCGGCTACCGCAGGACGAGCCCACGACCGCTTTTCCTCGAACGCGCCAAGGCTCGACCTGAACGGCGAATGGGCCTCCCGGTTCTCGCCCACCGGACTCGACGGGTCAGCCAGACCCGGGCGCACGACTCGACTCCTTCGAAGCGCACCACTGCGGGCCGTCGGGACGTGCCGCTGACGTGTTGTCGATGAAGCGGCACAACATCAACTCCGTACGCACCTCCCACCACCCGCCGGGGTGGTCAGGCGTTGCGCGACAGGGGCCTCGTCAACGCTTCAGGCCGATCCGATCGTGAGCTCGCGAAGTCTGGCGGCTCGCCAGACATCCAATGTCTGCCTCGCCAACCTGTGCGCTTTGTCCATGCATCACGAACGCCTGCAAGAAAATCGTGTCGAAGACCTGGACAGACACATGACAGACAGTCGTTAATTCATCCCATGTCTCGAATCCGGAACGGGACAGGCAGCCGACTCCCCCGGCCCCGGACCCACCGGCCGGATCAGTGCTGTCGTCAGGCTCAAGGTCGCCAACACCCGGGCGGGCTTCAGAGGATCGAACAGGAGGAACCACAGGTGCCCGAATCCATCTCGCGCAGATCGGTTCTCGTCGGCATGGCGTCCATGACGGCGGCCGCCGCGGTCGGAACCGTCGCGGTGGCGACGCCCGCGTTCGCCGCGACCGCCGCCCCACTGCCGCTCCCTCCCCTGCGCATCCCGCAGACCGACATGGGCGTCCAGCAGCAGCCCGACTCCAAGATCCAGTGGCTGCAGGACGCGAAGCTGGGCATGTTCATCCACTGGGGGGTGTACTCCGGGCCCGCCAAGGGCGAGTGGTGGATGCACAATGCGCCCATCACGCCTTCCGACTACCAGAAGTACGTCACCGACGCCACCAGTGAGCAGTTCACCGCGGACGCCTACGACCCGGCAGCGTGGGCGCAGTTGGCGAAGGACTTCGGCGCGAAGTACGTGACGCTGACCACGCGTCACCACGACGGCTTCGCGCTGTGGCCGCTGAACCACCCGGGCAGCTGGAACTCCGGCCAGGCCCCGCTGAACCGGGACTTCGTGAAGGACTACGTCGCGGCGGTGCGGGCGGCCGGGCTGAAGGTGGGCCTGTACTACTCGCCGATCGACTGGCGCTACCCCGGCTACTACGACGTGTACGGCACCGACTGCGCGCCCAACCCCTGGAACTACACCACGGATTCCGCGCACAAGGAGAACGCGCGGATCATGAAGACCGAGGTGTACGAGTCCATCAAGGAACTGGTCACCCAGTACGGCGTCATCGACGACCTGTGGTGGGACGGCGGCTGGATCGCGGAACAGGGCACCGACGCCGACGGCGCGTTCTTCTGGGAACCCGGCCAGTACCGGGACCCGGCCAACCAGTGGCCGGTGGACGCCACCTACGGCGAGACCGACGCGGCCGGCAGGCCACTCGGCCTGATGGGCATGGTGCGCAAGCACCAGCCCGACATCGTCGCCACCTCGCGCTCCGGCTGGATGGGCGACTACGCCAGCGACGAGGGCGGCTCCGTCCCCTCCGGGGCCATCCGCACCGGCAAGCTCGTCGAGAAGGTCTTCACCGTCGGCACCACCTGGGGCTACAACTCCGACGGCAAGGTGATGAGTTACAGCACCGCCATGAACATCCTGGTCAACTGCTGGATACGGAACATGACCGCGATGGTGAACGTCGGCCCGGACCGCCACGGCACCGTCTCCGACGCCCAGGCGAGCCTGTTGCGGCAGATCGGCACCTTCATGGCCTCCTGCGGCCAGTCGATCTACCGGACCCGCGGCGGCCCGTGGAATCCGGTCGACGGCCAGTACGGCTTCACCTACAAGGACAACACCTTCTACGTCCACCTGCTGCCCGGCTACAGCGGCACCACCTTCACCACCCCGCCGATCGGCGACGCCCAGGTCACCCGAGTCTTCGACGTGCGCTCCGGCAGCAACCTCTCCTACACCGCCGGCGCCGACGGCCGGGTCACCATCACCGGCATCGACCGCACGACCCACCCGCAGGACAGCGTCGTCGGCGTCACCCTGGACCGCTCCGTGCAGCCCGCCGACATCGCCGCCGGCAAGACCGCCACCGCGGACAGCGAGGAGACCTCCAAGGGCAACACCGCCGCCAAGGCGGTCGACGGATCCACCGCCACCCGCTGGTGCGCCAACGACGGCAGCACCGGCCACTGGCTCAAGGTCGACCTCGGCTCGACCCGCTCCCTCACCGGCACCCGCATCGCCTGGGAGCTGGACAAGACCAACTACCGGTACAGGATCGAGGGTTCCACCGACAACACCACCTGGGCCACCCTCGTCGACAACACCGCCACCACCAGCACGAGCCAGGTCCAGGTGGCCGTGTTCCGGGCCCAGGCACGGTACGTCCGCGTCACCGTCACCGGGCTGCCCTCCGGTGCGTGGGCGTCCATCCGCAACCTGGAGGTGTACGACCGGCCCTTCTCCGCGGACCTGGGCACCTACAGGCTGGTCAACCGAGGCAGCGGCAAGGTGATGGACGTCGCCAACGCCTCGACCGCGGACGGTGCCCAGGTCATCCAGTGGCCCTCGACCGGCGGCACCAACCAGCAGTGGAACCTCATGCCGAACACCGACGGCTCCTACCGGTTGGTCAACGTCAAGAGCGGCAAGGTCCTGGACAGCCCCGGCGGCTCCGCCCAGGGCGCGAACCTCGACCAGTGGACCGACACCGGCAGCGACAACCAGTGGTGGAAGCTCGTCCCCTCCACCACCAGCGGCTACTACCGGCTGGTCAACGTCCGCACCGGATGGTGCGCCGACGTCGCCAACGCCTCGACCGCCGACGGCGCCCAGGTCATCCAGTGGCCCACGACCGGCGGCACCAACCAGGACTGGCAACTCGTGGCCCTGTGAACGTCGGCCCCGCTGGGCCGTGCCGCCGTGCGGCACGGCCCCCGCTGCAAGTGAGGCAGCCGTACGCGAACGCGCCGAGGAGACCGGCGCGAAACTCAGGGCGGCTCACTTCGGCTCGGCCCACCGCCGGTAGAGGCTGATCCGGTCCTCCCCGATGGCTGCGCGAAGCTCCGGGGCGTCGACGCCCAGGTTCTGCGACGGCGCGGCACACAGGACGGCGACCTTCCCGACGTGCTGGTTGGTCTGCACGGCTCGCGTCGCCTCGGCCACGTCGTCCAAGGAGTACACCTTCGTCAGCGTGGGATGGATCATGCCGCGGCTGATCAGCCGGTTGGTCTGGACGGCCTCGTGGTAGTTGAACCCGTGGGAGCCGATGATCTGCTTCAGCCGCATCCAGAGGTACCGGTTGTCGTACTGGTGCCGGTAGCCCGTCGACGAGCCGCAGGTGACGATCCTGCCGCCGCGCTTGGCCACGTACACCGAGGTGGCGAAGGTCTCGGCGCCCAGGTACTCGAAGACGATCTGAGGGTCCTCGCCGACCAGTGACCTGATGGCCTCCCCGAGGATCCGCCCCGCCTTGGGGTGGCGGAAGCCCTCCTCCGGCAGGTTCAGCTCGGACCTGTTGATCACGTGCTCGCAGCCCTGCTCCCGCAACAGCCGGGCCTTGTCCTCGGAACCGACCAACGCGACGGGGATGCCTCCGCCGTTCCTGACGAACTGCACGGCGTAGGACCCGAGGCCGCCGGTGCCGCCCCAGACCAGGACGACGTCGCCCTGCCGCATCTGCGCCCCGTGCGGGCCGACCAGCATCCGGTAGGCCGTCGCCGCGCACAGGGTGTTGCTCGCCGCCTCCTCCCACGTGAGATGGGCGGGCTTGCGCACGAGCTGATTGGCCTTGACGAGGCAGAACTCGCCGAGCGAGCCGAAGTTGGTCTCGTAGCCCCAGGCCAGCTGGGTCTCCGTCAGCATGCCGTCCTCGTAGGAGGCGTGGTCCTCCTCGTCCACGTAGGACGGCGAGATGACGACCCGGTCGCCCACCTTCCAGTTCCTGACACCGCTTCCGACCCGGACGATCACGCCCGAGCCGTCCGATCCGACCTGGTGGTACGGCAGGTCGTGGCGGGCGCCGTGCGGGCCCTGCCTGCCCAGCTTCTCCAGGAAGGCGAAGGTCGGAACCGGTTCGAAGACGGCGGACCAGACGGTGTTGAAGTTGATCGCGGCCGCCATGACCGCGACGATGCACTCGTCCGGAGCCGGTTCGGGCATGGCCACCTCGCCGACGTGCACGGACCGGCGGACGTCCTTGTCGCTCACGCCCTCGAACATGCCGGTTTCGTCCTTGTGCAAGTAGGCCGCCCGGTAACTCGCCGGCAGGTCGAGGGCGAGCAGTTCCTCGGGCGGGGCACCGTCGATGACGGCCTTGAGCAGTTCGGACACGGGACAGTCCTCTCGCGGGTACGGATGGGTTCCGGGGCGTGCGGCGGGATCGGGCGGGCGGCGCAGGGCCGTCGCCGCGGCGTCAGCCGAGCGCCTCGCGCAGCAGGCCGGTGATCCGGTCGAGGTGTTCGACCAGGTAGAAGTGACCGCCGTCGAAGACCTGCAACTCGAACGGTCCGGTGGTGTACCGCGACCAGCGGCCGGCCTCCGCCGGGGTCACTTTGGGGTCCTTGTCGCCGGTCAGCGCGACCACGGGAACCGACAGCGGCGGGCCCGGACGGTAGCGGTAGGTCTCCACCGCCTTGTAGTCGCCGCGGATCGCGGGCAGGGCCAGTCGGAGCAATTCGTCGTCGGGCATGGGGAGTTCGCTGCCGGCGAGGAGTTTGACGGCCTTCAGGAGGGCGTCGTCGCCGAGCAGGTGCACCGACTCCTGCCGCTGGTCCGCGGGCGCCCTGCGGCCGGAGACGAACAGCCGCAGCGGCTCGATCCCCCGGCTCTGAAGCCTCCGGGCCGTCTCGAAGGCGAGGACGGCTCCGAGGCTGTGTCCGAACAGTGCCGTCGGGCGGTCCGTCCACGGCAGCAGTTCGGCGGCGACCAGGTCGGCCAGGGCGTCCATGTCGTCGACACATCTCTCGCCGCGTCGGTCCTGCCGTCCGGGGTACTGGACGGCGAGCACGTCCACGGTGGGCGAGAGCGCGCGGGAGAAGGGGAAGAAGAAGCTCGCGGAACCTCCCGCGTGGGGCAGCAGGACCAGGCGGCCGGCGGCCGCGGGTGCCGGGTGGAAACGCCGGATCCAGGAACTGGGTGGTGCCTGGGTGGGCATGCGGTGACCTTGGCCTTTCGAGGACGTCGTCGGTCGGCGGTGGGAGCGGATCTGCGGTTCTCTGACGTGGTGTCAGTCCTGGCGAGGCGGCTCGAAGTAGCCCGCTTGGGTGAAGAAGTCCACGTGTTTGGCGAACAGTTCGCGGTTCGCGGGCGGGCAGGTGATCCCGCTGCCCTCCAGTGCCGCGGCCGTCTCGCTGTCGTCGACGGGCGGGTAGAAGGCGTCCGGCTGAGCGGCCATGACCTCGAAGGCGTCCAGCAACGGCAGCAGGGCGTTGTCCGGGTCGCCGGTCACCAGGTCGCGCCAGGTCGCCCAGTCCCGGACGGGCAGTTCGTAGCCGCGGAACCGCAGTTCCTCGAGCATCTCCGCGAGCGTCAGGCCGGAGTGGTTGCAGACGTGGAACGTGCCGCCCGCGGCGTCGGGCTGCCGGGACAGGTGCAGGATCGCCGCGCTGGTGTATCCGACGGGCATCAGCCGGAAGGTGACCGGGATGTCGCCGGGTACGGCGCCTGCCTGCAGCATGCCCTTCAGGCTGAGCCAGACGAAGTCACGGGTCTGGCACGCGCCCGTCGACGCGTCGCCGGCGATCAGGTCGACCCGGTAGACGGAGACCGGAAGGCCCCGGTCCCGCGCCAGGCCGACGATCTGTTCGGCGACCCACTTGCTCTGTGTGTAGCCGGTGGGCAGCGTCTCACCGGGGCCGGTCGGGTCGGTGGTCCGCAGGGGCGCGCCCCCGGTGTCCCGGCCGACGTAGACACCGAGGGTGGAGACGTGGTGGACGGGGACCGTGCGATGGCGGGCCGCGAGGCGCAGGATCTCCTCGGTGCCGCCCACGTTGGCCGCCCTCACGGTGGCGTACGGCTGGACCCAGTTGACGGCGGCACCGGCGTGGTAGACCGCGTCGACGGTGCGGGCCAGGGCGTCGAAGTGACCGGGGTCGAGTCCCAGGGCCGGGGCGGCGAGGTCGCCGACAAGGACGCGCAGCCGGTCCTCCTCGATCTGTTCCGCGATGCCGTACCACTCCAGGTTGGCCTGCAGCCGGGCCCGTGCGTCCGCCTCGTCGCGGCCCCGCACCAGGCAGTGCACGACGGCCGTGGTGGTCCGCATCAGATCGCGCAGCAGGTATGCGCCGAGGAACCCGGTGGCGCCGGTGAGCAGCACCTCGCGCGGGTCGAGGGCGACATGGCACACCTCGTCCGCGGGCCGGATGTCGTCCGCCAGGCGGATCTCCGCGGCGAAGTCCACGGCGGGCCGGTCCGGCGCTCCGCCCTCGCCCCGGCCGCTCAGTTCGGCGACGAGGAAGCCGGCGAGCCGGGTGAGGGTGGGGTGGTCGAACACCAGCGTGGTCGGCAGTCGCAGCCCGGTGAGGGCGCCGAGGCGGTTGCGGAACTCCACGCCGGTCAGCGAGTCGAAGCCGAGATCGGTGAAGCGCTGGTCGACGCCGATGGTGGCGGGGTCGGCATGTCCGAGGACGGCTCCGGCCTCGGCACGCACCGTCTCCAGGACCGCCGCGCGCCGCTCCTTCTCGGACAGGCCGACCAGGGCCGCGCTGAAGGAGTCCGCGGCCGCACCGGAGTTGCGGGCGGCGGGACGCACCGGCACCCGCAGCAGACCGCGCAGCACCGCGGGGGCCAGTCGCGCCTGTTCTCGCAGGGCGGTCATGTTGAGGGGCGCGGCGACCACGGTGGGCCGGCCGGAGGCGAGTGCGGCGTCCAGCATGGCGGGACCCTCGTCCGAGGCGATGGGCGGGTACCCGGCCCGGGCGATGCGGTCCAGGTCGGCCGCGGTCAGCTCGCCGGTGGTGCCGGTCTGGGCCCACAGGCCCCAGGCGACGGACGTGGCGGCCAGTCCGAGGCCGGCCCGGTACTCGGCCAGCCCGTCGAGGAAGGTGTTCGCGGCCGCGTAACTCGACTGGCCCGCACCGCCGATGACGCCCGCGAGCGAGGAGAACAGCACGAACGCGGAGACGTCGAGTCCGCGGGTCAGCTCGTGCAGGTTCCACGCCGCGTCGACCTTCGGCCGCAGCACCCCGTCCAGTCGCTCCGGGGTGACGGCGGTGATCAGGCCGTCGTCGAGAACGCCCGCCGCGTGGACGACGCCGGTCAGCGGCCGGTCGGCGGGTATACGGGCGAGGAGGTCCGCGAGCGCGGTACGGTCCGCGGCGTCGCAGGCGGCGACGGTGACGCGTGCGCCCAGTGCCGAGAGTTCGGCGACGAGTCGCTCGACCCCGGGCGCGTGCGCACCGCGGCGACTGGTGAGCAGCAGATCGGTCACCGCGTGTTCGGTCACCAGGTGGCGGGCGAAGAGCGCTCCGAGCGTTCCGGTGCCGCCGGTGATCAGCACGGTACCGCCGGGCGTCCAGCGGCCCGTGGGTACGGCGGAGGACCGGGCGGGCAGCCGGTGCAGACGGGGCAGCAGGACACGGCCGGCGCGGACGGCGGCCTGCGGCTCGCCGGAGCGCAGCAGCGCGGTCAGCGCCGCGGCGGAGGACGGCTCGTCGTCGAGGTCGACCAGCACGAACCGGCCGGGGTTCTCCGACTGTGCCGAGCGGATCTGGCCCCACACGGCCGCGGCCGCCGGGTCGGTCACGGGGCGGCCGGCCGCGGCCACCGCGCCATGGGTGACCAGGACCAGCGGGATGCCGCCGAGCCGTTCCTCGGACAGCCAGTCCTGCACCACCGTCAGGACGCGGTGGGTGGCGCGGCGGGCGGCGGCCACGGGATCGCCGCCGTCCCGGCCGGATCCGTCGGTGGCGGACAGGCCGCCCACGTCGCAGCGGACGGCGTCCAGCGGTGTGCCCGCCTCCACGGCCTTGGCCACTTCGCCGATGTCGCCGTATCCGCCGGGGCCGAGGGTCGCCCAGTGCGCGGCGGCCGGCGCCTCGTCCACGGCGATCGGGGTCCAGTCGGTGCGGAAGACGGCGTCGTGGGCCCGGCCGCCGGTGCGGGCGAGTTCGCCGGCGTCGGCAGGAGCGAGGGACAGGGAACGGATGGTGGCCACGGGCTGCCCGGTGCGGTCCGCCAGCAGCACGGACAGCTCTCCCTCACCGGTCGGCATCAGCCGCGCCCGTACGGTGGTGGCACCCGTGGCGTGCAGCTGGACCCCGCGCCAGCGGGCGGCGAGCCGGGTGCCGGTTGCGATGCCGCTCAGCAGCGCCGCCTGGGCCACTCCCTCCAGCAGTGCCGGGTGCAGCCCGAAGCGGGGCGCGTCGGTGGCGGTCTGCTCGTCCAGCGTGATCTCGGCGAAGACCTCCTGTCCCGGCCGCGCCGTCCACAGTCCGGTCAGCCCGCGCAGACGGGGGCCGATGTCCAGGCCCGTCTCGGACAGCCGGTCGTAGGCTCCCTCCAGGTCGACCGGTGCGGCGTTCGAGGGCGGCCATGCGGTGAGGGGTTCGGTGGCGGCGGGTCCGCTCAGGCTCAGCACGCCGGAGGCGTACTCGGTCCACTCGGTGTCGCCCTCCTCGGGCCGGGCGTGCACGGTGATGCCGCGCCGCTGTTCGTCGGGGGCTCCCACCCTGATCTGGACCTGCAGCGCACCCTGCGCGGGAAGCACCAGCGGCGCCGCCGCGGTCAGCTCCTCCACCGCGGTGCAGCCCGCCTCGTCGCCGGCCCGGAGTGCGAGTTCGGCCAGCACCGACGGCGGCAGCACGGCGGTGCCGGCGACGGCGTGGTCGGCCAGCCACGGGTGGGTGCGCCGGGACAGACGGCTGGTGAACAGGGTCTCGTCGGCGCCGGCCACGGCGACCGCGGCCCCCAGCAGCGCGTGGCCCGTCGCCGCCATGCCGAGCCCGACGGCGTCCGGCGAGTGGGCCGCGGCGGAGAACCAGAAACGCTCGTGCTGGAAGGCGTACGTCGGCAGCTGGACGCGCCGTGCCCCGGACCCGGCGAAGGCGGTGTCCCAGTCGATGCGTACGCCATTGACGTACAGCTCGGCCAGCGAGGCGAGGAACCGGTCGAGCCCGCCTTCGTCGCGGCGCAGGGTGCCGGCGGTGACGACGTCGTCCCCGAGGTTCTCCTGGAGCGCGGAGGTGAGCACCGGGTGCGCGCTGACCTCGACGAAGACGCCGTGGTCCTGGTCGGCCAGGGCCCGCACGGAGCGGGCGAACTCCACCGGGCGGCGCATGTTGGCGTACCAGTAGCCGGCGTCGAGGCGGGCGGTGTCGACCCAGTCGCCGGTCACCGTGGAGAAGAACGGGATCGAACCCGCCCGCGGCCGCACGGGGGCCAGCGCGGCGAGCATCTCCTCCCGGACCTGCTCCACCTGGGGAGAGTGCGATGCGAAATCGGTGGGGAACCGCTTGGTCCGCGCGCCGTCGGCGGCGCACTCCGCGAGGAACTCGCCCAGGGCGTCCCGGTCACCGGCGACGAGGACCGCGGTGGGGCCGTTCTCCACGGCGACCGACAGCCGGCCGGCCCACCGGGCGAGCCGCTCCTCCACCTCGGCGCGGGGCAGCCCGACCGCGCCCATGCCGCCGGTGCCCTGCAGCGTCAGGGCGATCCTGCTGCGCAGGGCTATCACGCGGGCCGCGTCCGGCAGGGTCAGGCCGCCTGCCACGCAGGCGGCGGCGATCTCGCCCTGGGAGTGGCCGACGACGGCGGCGGGCTGGAGTCCGTAGGACTGCCACAGGGCGGCGAGGGAGACGTGCACGGCGAACAGGGCCGGCTGGACGACATCGAGCCGGTCGAGCGAGGGCGCACCCTCCACACCTCGCAGCACGTCCTCGAGCGAGAAGTCCACGAAGGGTTCGAGAGCGCGTGCGCACTCCGCGATCCGTTCCGCGAACACCTGCGAGGACTCCATCAGCGCGGCCGCCATTCCGGCCCACTGACTGCCCTGTCCCGGGAAGACGAAGACGGTCCTGGCGGGTTCGCCCGTCGTGCCGAGGACGGCGTTGTCCGCGGGCTCCCCGGCAGCCAGCGCGTCGAGCCCGGCGAGGGTGTCGGCGTGGTCGCGACCGATGACGACGGCGCGCTGCTCCAGTGCGGCGCGGGTGGTGGCCAGCGAGAAGGACACGTCCAGCAGGGCCTGTTCGTCGTCCGGCGCCTCCTCGCGCAACCGGGAGGCCAGCCGGGCCGCCTGGGCGCGCAGGGCCTGCGGGGACCGGGCCGAGACCGGGAACGGCAGGACGGCCGTCGGCAGGGCGCGGGCGGCCTCGGGGGCGTCCTCCCCGTCCCGTGCGGCCGGTGCGGGCCCGGTGTCCTCGAGGTCGTCCTGCGGGGCCTGTTCGAGGATGACGTGGGCGTTGGTGCCGCTCGCGCCGAAGGCCGACACCGCGCCGCGACGCGGTGCTCCGGTCCCCGGCCACGGCCGCGTCTCGGTGAGCAGTTCGAGGTCGCCCGCCGACCAGTCCACGAGTGGGCTGGGCTCGTCCAGGTGCAGGGTCCTGGGCAGCAGACCGTGCCGGATGGCCTGCACCATCTTCACCAGCCCGCCGACGCCCGCGGCGGCCTGCGCATGGCCGATGTTGGACTTCAGCGAGCCGACCAGCAGCGGCCGTCCCTCGGGGCGCGCCCGGCCGTAGGTGGCGAGCAGGGCCTGGGCCTCGATCGGGTCGCCGAGCCGGGTTCCGGTGCCGTGCGCCTCGATCGCGTCGATCTCGCCGGCGGTGAGTCCGGCGTTGGCGAGCGCCTGGCGGATGACGCGTTCCTGGGACGGCCCGTTGGGGGCTGTGAGGCCGTTGGAGGCGCCGTCCTGGTTCACGGCGCTGCCGCGGACGACGGCCAGCACGCGGTGGCCGTTGCGGCGGGCGTCGGACAGCCGCTCCAGGACCAGCAGACCGGCGCCCTCGGACCAGCCGATGCCGTCGGCGGCGGCGCTGAACGGCTTGCACCGTCCGTCGGCCGCGAGGCCCCGCTGCCGGGCGCCGTCGATGTATCCGCCGGGGTGAGCGGCGATGTAGGAGGCCCCGGCCAGGGCCAGGGCGGACTCGCCGGACCGCAGCGACTGGGCGGCCAGGTGCAGTGACACCAGGGCGGAGGAGCAGGCGGTGTCGACCGAGACCGCGGGGCCCTCCAGACCGAGGACGTAGGCGATGCGGCCGGAGGCCATGCTGCTGAGCTTGCTGGTCATCTGGTAGCCCTCGAACTCCTCGGGGCAGTCCAGGTCCAGATAGCTCTGCTCCACCAGCCCGGCGAACACACCGGTCCTGCTGCCCTTGAGCGACAGCGGGTCGATGCCGGCGTGTTCGAGGGCCTCCCAGGCCGTCTCCAGCAGGACCCGCTGCTGGGGGTCCATGGCGAGGGCCTCGCGCGGCGAGATGCCGAAGAAGGCCGCGTCGAAGCGGGTGGCGGAGTCCACGAAACCGGCCTGACGGATGTAGGTGCTGCCGGGCCGGGCCGGGTCGGGGTCGTAGAGGGCGTCGAGGTCCCAGCCACGGTCCGTGGGGAAGTCGGAGATCTCGTCGCGCTCCTCCAGCGCCACGCGCCACAGTTCGTCGGGGGTCGACGCGCCGGGGAACCGGCACGACATACCGACGATCGCCACCGGTTCCCGGCCGCCCGCCTCGAGTTCCGCGACTCGCTTACGGGTCTTCTCCAGGTCCGCGGTGACCCACTTCAGGTACTCGACCAGCTTCTCTTCCTTGGACATGTGCTCCCCGCTGGACATGTGCTGCCCGCTCTCCTTCCGGTGAGCCGTCATCGGCTCGACCCGCGGCCGAGCTCGGTGTCGATGAAGTCGAAGATCTCGTCGGCGCTCGCGGCGGCGATCCGGCTCGCCGCGTCCTGCGACCGCTGCTGCGCGGGCTCCTCCGCTCCGGCCGGGTCAAGGCGCTCGAGGATCGTGCGCAGCCGCGCTCCGAGCAGGGTGCGGTCCAGGTCCGGCGCGTCGGGGCTCAGTTCGGCCACGGTCGCCTCCAGCCGGTCGAGCTGGGCGAGGAGGGGCGGCCTCGCCGCTGTCCCGCCCGCGTCGCCCTCCGCGGCGGCCTGGGCCAGGAGGTAGGCGGTGAGCGCGGCGGGTGTGGGGTGGTCGAACACCACGGTCGCGGGCAGCGCCAGGCGGGTCGCGGCGCCGAGCTGGTTGCGCAGCTGGACGGCGGCCATCGAGTCGAACCCGGCCTCCTGGAAGGGCCGTTGCAGGCTGACCGCCGCGGGATCGGGGTGGCCGAGGACGGCGGCCGTCTCCCGGCGCACCAGGTCCCGGACGATCCGCTGCCGCTCGTCGTCGTCCAGTCCGGCCAGCCGTTGCGCGAGCGTCTCACCCGGGTCGGGTGCGTCGGGCCCGGCCGCGTCCAGGGCCGGCCGCAGCGGGCCCCGCACCAGGCCGCGGAAGAGCGGCGGTACGCCGCCGTCCCGGGCCCGCAGTGCGGCGGGGTCCGGCGAGGCGGCCAGGAGCACCGGGTGTGCGCCCCGGTCGTCCGTGGCCGCACCCACGTCCGGTGAACCGGGTGCGACCGGTACGGCGGCGTCCCGGGGACCGGGGGCGCCGGCTGCCGGACGGGGTCCCGCGGTCGCGAGTGCCGCGTCGAACGCGGCTGCCGCCGCCTCGGGGGTCAGGACCCGGAAGCCGGACCGGGACGACCGGTCCCGGTCCGCGCCTTCCGCCTGCCCCGTGCGCTCCCACGGGCCCCAGGCCAGCGACAGCGCCGGCAGTCCATCAGCCGAGCGCCGCAGGGCGAGGGCGTCGAGGTAGGCGTCGGCCGCGGCCCGGTACGCCTGGCCCGTGCCGGCCGCGGTGCCCGCGGTCGAGGAGCACAGGACGAAGGCGGCCGGCGGGCGGGTACGGGTCAGCTCGTGCAGGTTCCGTGCCGCGTCCGCGGTCGTGCGCAGGGCGGCGTCCAGGCAGTCCAGGCTCACGCCCTGGACGGTGCCCCCGTCGCCGGGGCCCGCGGCGTGGATCACCGCGGTCAGCGGATGGCCGTCGGGTGTCCGGGCGAGGGCGGCGGCGAGCGCGTCACGGTCGGCGGCGTCGCAGGCCTCGAAGGTGACGTGGGCGCCCAGGGCCGCCAGTTCGGCGGCCAGGTCCGCCGCGCCGGGCGCGCGGTCGCCCTCGGGGCCGACGAACAGGAGGTGGCGCGCTCCGTGCCGGCTGACCAGGTGCCGGGCGAGGAACCCGCCGAGGCCTGCACCGCCGGTCACCAGCACGGTGCCGTCGGGGTCCAAGGCCGGTGTCGTGGCCGGGGCCGGCCGCCGCACACGCGCCAGGCGGGGGACGAGGAGCCGACCGTGTCGTACGGCCGCCTCGGGCTCGCCGGAGGCCAGCAGGGAGGCGAGCAGCGCCGACGGGACGCCCGCGACGGCCGCGTCGGCGGGGTCCTGGCCGGGCACGGGCCGGGACGAGAGGGGATCGTCGGACGGATCGGCGTCCACCAGGACGATCCGGCCGCCCGCCTCGGACTGTGCCGAGCGCAGCAGTCCGCGGACCGCCGCGGCCGCCAGGTCGGCGGGCGCCGCCGGGGCCACCGTCCCCTCGTCCGCGACGGCCGCGCCGCCGCGGGTCACCACGAGCAGCCGGGTCCCGGCGAGGCGCTCGTCGGCCAGCCAGTCCCGCACCAGCATCAGCGCCCGGCGCACGGCGTCGTGCAGGACGCCGCCGCTCTCCCCGTCGTCCTCGGACGCCCACGGTACGACGACGGCGTCGACGGGTGCCCCCGCCTCGACGGTCTTGCCGACGGCGGCCAGGTCCTCCGCTCCGTCGGTGCCCAGCGTCGCCCAGGTGACGGGGGCCGTCGGCCCGCCCACAGCGACCGGTGCCCAGTCGACCCGCAGCAGTGCGTCCGCCGCCCGGTCCTCGGCAGGGGCGAAGAGTTCCTCGGGAACCGCCCGGTAGGTCAGGGAGTCGACGGTGGCGACCAGTCGGCCCTGTCGGTCGGTCACCGTGAGGGCGACGGTACGGTCGCCGGTCCTGGTCGTCACGGCCCGTACCGCGCCGGCGCCGGTGGCGTGCAGCCGTACGCCGCGCCATTCGACGGGCACGGTCACGGTACCCGCCTCCTCGCCGAAGGGGTGACCGAGGAGCAGGGTGTCCAGCAGTTCGGGGTGCAGGCCGAACCGACCGGCTTCGTGGGCGAGTTCGGCGGGCAGCACGGCCTCGGTGACCAGGTCGTCCCCGGTCCCCTCCGTGGCGTGGGCGGGGTGGGCGTCGGCGGGCCTCTCCGGGTGGTCGGCGGCGAGGCGTCCCCGCGCGTACACGGTCCACGGTGTGTCGTCCCCCTCGGAGTCGGGGCGGGCGTGGACCGTGAGAGCGCGCCGGCCGTCGTCGTCCGGTGCGCCGACCCGTACCTGGAGCTGGACCGCGCCCCGGGCGGGCAGGACGAGCGGCACGATCAGCGACAGCTCCTCCAGCACGGTCGCTCCCGTCTCGTCACCGGCCCGTACCGCCGTCTCGACCAGCCCTGCGGCGGAAAGGACGACACTGCCGAGCACCGTGTGCCGGCGCAGCCAGGGGTGTGTCCGTGCCGAGACCCTGCTGGTGAACACGAGTTCGTCGCTGTCGGCGAGGGCGAGTGCCGTGCCGAGCAGCGGGTGACCGGTGGGGGTCAGGCCCGGGCCGGCGGCGGTGTCCGCCGGGTCGGTGGTCAGCCAGTAGCTGTCCTGTTTGAAGGCGTAGGTGGGCAGGTCGACGCGGTGTGCGCCCGTCCCGGCGAAGAACGCCTGCCAGTCGACCGGAACGCCGCGGGTGTGCAGCTGGGAGAGGCCGTGCAGGAGGGTGTCCGGCTCGGACCGGTCGCGCCGCAGCAGTGGCACGGCGATGCCCGCGTTGTCGGTGTCGGTCGTGTCGGTCGTGTCCGTCGTGTCCGCGACCATCGGGGTCAGGACGGCGTCGGGGCCGATCTCGACGAAGGTGGTGGCACCTTCGGCACGCAGAGCCTGGACGGCCTGGGCGAAGCGGACCGGCTCGCGCACATGCC
>NZ_BNGS01000006.1 GCF_014905555.1 Streptomyces sp. Y2F8-2
CCCTGGACGCCGGCACCGGCCACGGCCGCATCAGCAACGCGCTCAAGAACGACGGCACCACCGAACTCGACATCCGCGCCACCACCTCCCACGGCGACATCACCGCCCGCAGCCTGTAGATCCGCAGTCAGTAATAGGGGGCACCTCTCATGACCAACCTGGCCATCGCGGCGAACGGACTGCGCAAGTCCTACGGCGACAAGGTCGTGCTCGACGGCGTCGACCTGGCCGTTCCCGAAGGAACGATCTTCTCCCTGCTCGGCCCGAACGGCGCAGGCAAGACCACCGCCGTAAAGATCCTCTCGACCCTGATCAGCGCTGATACCGGCGTGATCCACGTCGGTGGCCATGACCTGGCCACCGACCCCCAGGCGGTCCGCGCCGCGATCGGGGTCACCGGGCAGTTCTCCGCCGTCGACGGCCTGATCACCGGTGAGGAGAACATGCTCCTCATGGCGGACCTGCACCACCTCTCCCGCCGCGAGGGCCGGCGCACCGCCGCCGAGCTGCTGGAGCGCTTCGACCTCACCGAGGCCGCGAAGAGGCCCGCATCCACCTACTCCGGCGGCATGAAGCGGCGCCTCGACATCGCCATGACCCTGGTCGGAGGCCCGCGGATCATCTTCCTCGACGAGCCGACCACCGGCCTCGACCCACGCTCCCGCCACAACATGTGGCAGATCATCCGCGAGCTCGTCTCCGACGGCGTCACCGTCTTTCTCACCACGCAGTACTTGGAGGAGGCGGACGAGCTCGCCGACCGTATCGCCGTGCTCAACGACGGGAGGATCGCCGCGGAGGGCACTGCCGAGGAGCTGAAGCGGCTCATCCCCGGCGGGCACGTGCGGCTGCGCTTCGCCGACCCGGCCGCGTACCAGAGCGCCGTCCTCGCCCTGCGCGAGGTCACCCGGGACGACGAGGCACTGGCGTTGCAGCTCCCCAGCGACGGCAGCCAGCGCGAGCTGCGCTCCATCCTCGACTGGCTGGACTCGGCCGGCATCGAGGCGGACGAGCTGACCGTGCACACCCCCGACCTCGACGACGTGTTCTTCGCCCTGACGGGCGGCGGCGACGTCCCCAACCAGCCCGAGGAGACCGTCCGATGAGCTCTTTCTCCCTCGCCGTGCGCGACTCGTCCACGATGCTGCGCCGCAACCTGCTGCACGCCCGGCGCTACCCGTCCCTCACGCTGAACCTGCTGCTCACCCCGGTCATGCTGCTGCTGTTGTTCGTCTACGTCTTCGGCGACACCATGAGCGCGGGCATCGGCGGCGGCGCCGACCGCTCCGCATACATCGCCTACCTCGTGCCGGGCTTGTTGCTGATGACCATCGGCAGCACCACGATCGGTACCGCGGTGTCCGTGTCCAACGACATGACCGAGGGCATCATCGCCCGCTTCCGCACGATGGCGATCCACCGCGGGTCCGTGCTCGTCGGGCACGTCGTCGGCAGCGTGCTGCAGTCGATCATCAGTGTGGTCCTCGTGGGGGCCGTCGCCGTGGCCATAGGCTTCCGGTCCACGAACGCCACGGCCCTGGAGTGGATCGCGGCGTTCGGGCTGCTGACGCTGTTCGCCCTGGCGCTCACCTGGATCGCGGTCGGGATGGGCATGGTCAGCCCGAACGCCGAGGCCGCCAGCAACAACGCGATGCCGCTGATCTTCCTGCCGCTCATCTCCAGCGCCTTCGTCCCGGTCGACGCGATGCCGGGCTGGTTCCAGCCGATCGCCGAGTACCAGCCGTTCACGCCGGCCATCGAGACCCTGCGCGGCCTGCTGCTCGGCAGCGAGATCGGCCACAACGGATGGCTCGCGATCGCCTGGTGCCTGGCGCTGACCGTCCTCGGCTACCTGTGGTCGAAGTCGGTGTTCAACCGCGACCCGAAGTAGCCGACACGAGCACGCGGGCCGCCTCCCACTGCCCGCCCCCGCCCGAGGGCGGCGTACACCGACACCGCGTCGGCCGTACGCCGCCCCGTCGGTGTTCTCGGCGATCCGCCGGGCCGGCGCCGTCCGCACCCGGCGCCGCAGCCCCGGCCGGAGGAACTGCCCTCCTGCCGGTGGACCCCCGCCGGAACGGGGGGTTGTCCCCAGTGCGGGGAGGCTCCCGCGTCCCTACCGTTGGGCGCATGAACGGAATGGACGCGCGCGACGCCGACCTGAAGAAGGAACTCGACGCCACCCTGCAGGCGCGCAGGGAACTGGGCGAGGAGTACGAGTCGGCACTGGTCGAATCCTTCCTGGAGAAGGTCGACCAGCGCATCGACGGCGCGATCGACCGCCGGGTGCAGCGGCAGCTGGCCGAGCAGCGCATGGTCGTGGCGCGCGGCGCTCGCTCCCCTCGGGCGACGGACTCGTGGGGCGAGCGCTTCGGCTTCGGCATCGTGTCGCTGGTGGTGGCGATCCCGCTCTCGGCCATCGGCGGCTCCTTCGGGGGCATGTCGGGCCTCGTGGCCGCCTGGTTCGGCATCGTCGGCGTCAACGTGGTCCAGGCCGCCCGCACCAACCCGGACCTCTTCGCCCGCCGCCGCAAGTCGCGCCAGGCCGCCGAGCGGGAAGACTGATCCCTCCCAGGCCCAGCGTTCCCGCGAGCCGAACAAAAGACGCGACGACCACCGCAACCATCAATTGAGCAGCCCCGACGGCGAGCAACCAGGCCCGCGAGAGCGGCGCCGGCTCAGGCGCAAAAGGGAGCCCGCGAGAGCGGCGCCGGCTCAGGCGCAAAAGACTGTGCGCGGGGACCGCCGCACCCCCGTTGCCGGGGGGCGGGACGACGGCGGTCCCCGCGGGGGACGCGGGCCGGGTCAGGGCCGGGCTTGCGCGTCCGTGGCGTCCATGGAGGTCCGGGAGCCGCTCCGGAGGTCCTTGGCGCCGTTCGCTGCCGACCGGGGCGGGGAGCCGCTCCCGCCGCCTGCCGACACCCACTAATGTGCCGGAACCGTGTTAAGCGGGTGCTGCGCGGACGTGACGTGCTCGTACCACTTCCGAGAAGCGGCTCTTCCCGCCCGTCACCGGAAGTTCCCCGGCGACACGCCCGGTTCACCGGACGTTCGCTACTGCTTTCCCCCCTTGGCCAGGAACGCCAGGAGGTCCTGCCGGCTGACCACCCCGGTCGGCTTGCCCTCGACCAGGACGATCGCCGCGTCGGCCGCACCGAGCACCGACATCAGGTCCGCGACCGGCTCACCGGAGCCGACCTGCGGCAGCGGCGGGGACATGTGCTTCTCCAGCGGGTCGTCGAGGGAGGCGTGCTTGGTGAACAGGGCGGCCAGCAGCTCGCGTTCGACGACGGACCCCACGACCTCGGCGGCCATCACGTCCGGGTGGCCCGCGCCCGGCTTGACGATCGGCATCTGCGAGACGCCGTACTCGCGCAGCACCTCGATGGCCTGGCCGACGGTTTCGTCGGGGTGCATGTGGACGAGGGAGGGGATGGCGCCCTCCTTGTCCTTGAGGACGTCGCCGACGCGCGCGCTCGGGCCCGTGTCCTCGAGGAAGCCGTAGTCGGCCATCCACTCGTCGTTGAAGATCTTGCTGAGGTAGCCGCGTCCGCTGTCGGGCAGGAGCACCACCACGACGTCGTCCGGACCGAGCCGCTCGGCGACCCGCAGGGCGGCGACGACGGCCATGCCGCAGGAGCCGCCCACCAGCAGGCCCTCCTCCCGGGCCAGCCGCCGGGTCATCTGGAAGGAGTCCTTGTCGGAGACGGCGACGATCTCGTCGGCGACGGTGGGGTCGTACGCGGTCGGCCAGAAGTCCTCACCGACGCCCTCGACCAGGTACGGGCGCCCGGAGCCGCCGGAGTACACCGAGCCCTCGGGGTCGGCGCCGATGACCTCGACCCGGCCGTCGCTGACGTCCTTCAGGTAGCGGCCGGTGCCGGAGATGGTGCCGCCGGTGCCGACGCCGGCGACGAAGTGGGTGATCTTCCCCTCCGTCTGCTCCCACAGCTCGGGGCCGGTGGAGTGGTAGTGCGACAGGGGGTTGTTGGGGTTGGAGTACTGGTCCGGCTTCCACGCACCCGGGGTCTCACGGACGAGCCGGTCGGAGACGTTGTAGTAGGAGTCCGGGTGTTCCGGGGCCACCGCCGTCGGGCACACGACCACCTCGGCGCCGTACGCGCGCAGCACGTTGATCTTGTCGGTGGAGACCTTGTCCGGGCAGACGAAGATGCACTTGTAGCCCTTCTGCTGGGCCACGATCGCCAGGCCGACGCCCGTGTTGCCGCTGGTCGGCTCCACGATCGTGCCGCCCGGCTTCAGCTCGCCGCTCTGCTCGGCCGCCTCGATCATGCGCAGGGCGATGCGATCCTTGACGGAACCGCCGGGGTTGAAGTACTCGACCTTCGCGAGAACGGTCGCCTGGATGCCGGCGGTCACGCGGTTGAGCCTGACCAGCGGGGTGTTGCCGACCAGGCTGATCATCGAGTCGTGGAATTGCACCGTTGTCTCCGGTTGCTGCACAGGAAGTGGTCGTGATGGTTCCGCCAGCGTAAGCGCTCGTACCGCCCGGGCGGGTGCGCTGAGCGAACGAGCCCTCGGGCCGGGGCCGTCCCGGGGCGTTCACGCGTCGTTGAGATTGGGCGACGGGGCGTACGGGGCAAGCAGTGGGTGTACGGCTACGAGGAGGTGGCGGCGACGCATGTCGAGCATGTCGAGGGCGAGAGCGGCCCGGCGCATCGCGGCGGGCGCGGCGTACGGCGGCGGCGGTATCGGCCTGGTCGGGGCGGCCGCCGTCGGCCTGCTGGTCGCCGAGGTACAGCTGGCCAAGCGCCATGTGGGCAACGGACACAGCCCCCATCCGCCGAGCGCGGACGGCCTGTACGGGTGGGGGTCCCCCCGCTCGAGCGCAGCCGGGAGTGGGGGAGGCCACAGCGCCCTCGGCGAACCACCGCTGAGGCTGGTGATGCTCGGCGACTCCACCGCCGCGGGGCAGGGCGTGCACCGCTCCCGCCAGACGCCGGGGGCGCTGCTGGCATCGGGGCTGGCGGCGGTGGCGGAACGGCCGGTGGAGCTGCGCGTCATCGCCCTCCCCGGGGCGCAGTCGGACGACCTGGACCGTCAGGTGACGCTGACGCTCGCGGCGCAGGACCGGATTCCCGACATCTGCGTCATCATGATCGGCGCGAACGACGTGACGCATCGGATGCCGCCGACGCGGTCGGTGCGGTATCTGTCGGCGGCGGTACGGCGCCTGCGCACGGCGGGCGCGGAGGTCGTCGTCGGCACGTGTCCCGACCTGGGCACGATCGAGCCGGTCCAGCAGCCGCTGCGGTGGCTGGCCCGCCGGGCCTCCCGGCAGCTGGCCGCAGCCCAGACGATCGGGGTCGTGGAGCAGGGGGGCCGGACCGTGTCACTGGGCGATCTGCTGGGCCCGGAGTTCGAGGCGAACCCTCGGGAGCTGTTCGGCCCCGACAACTACCACCCCTCGGCGGAGGGGTACGCCACGGCCGCGATGGCGGTCCTGCCGACGGTGTGCGCCGCGCTCGGCCTGTGGCCGGCGGAGGAGGAGCGCCCGGACGCGTCCCGCCGCGAGGGCTTCCTGCCGGTGGCCCGGGCCGCGGCGGAGGCCGCGGACGAGGCGGGCACGGAGGTCGCGGCCGCGATGCCGACCGGGCCGCGGGGGCCGTGGGCCCTGCTCAAGCGGCGCCGTCGCCGCCGCCTGCCGACACCGGAGGCGGCCCCGACCACGGCCCCGGAACCATCCGTATGACGCCGGGGGCGCGCCCTCCGCCCCCGCGTCACACCGGAGGCGTTCCTCGCCCCCGCCGCCCCTACCCGTCCCCGCGTCCCCCAGCCGGGGCTGCGCCCCGGAAGGGGCGCGGGGAACTGCGCGACCAGCCACACACAGCCCGCAGCCGCTGTACCTGCCCCACCACCCCTCCCGATGCGCGAGCGGCGCCGCCCCGCGACGTTCGGCCCGTCCGGCGGTCGATGGACTCGGCCGCAGCCGCAGCCGCAGGCCGAAACCGGGCCCCTGGGGGCGCAGCCCCGAGCGAACAGCGCGCCCACCCCACCGGCACTGGTTCCGGCCCAACCGCCCGCGACCCAAGCAAGCGCTTAGAAAATTGCGGCCCGAGTCACACGCCCATGCCCGTGACCTCCACCGTACGTACGGGTAACTTCCCCCACAGCCCTGCTCATCCTCGCGCAATGGAGCCGTGATGCCCGAAGCCGTCATCGTCTCGACCGCCCGTTCCCCGATCGGCCGTGCCTTCAAGGGCTCCCTGAAGGATCTCCGCCCGGACGACCTCACCGCCACGATCATCCAGGCCGCCCTCGACAAGGTCCCCGCCCTGGACCCGAAGGACATCGACGACCTGATGCTCGGCTGCGGCCTCCCCGGCGGCGAGCAGGGCCACAACCTCGGCCGTGTCGTCGCCGTACAGATGGGGATGGATCACCTCCCCGGCTGCACCATCACCCGGTACTGTTCCTCCTCCCTCCAGACCTCCCGCATGGCCCTGCACGCCATCAAGGCCGGCGAGGGCGACGTGTTCATCTCCGCGGGCGTCGAGACGGTCAGCCGCAGCGTCAAGGGCACCTCCGACGGCCTCCCCGACACCCACAACCCCCTCTTCGCCGACGCCGAGGCCCGTACCGCCGCCGTCGCCGCGTCCGAGGGCGCCGACTGGCACGACCCGCGCGAGGACGGCCTGCTCCCCGACCCGTACATCGCGATGGGCCAGACCGCCGAGAACCTCGCCCGACTGAAGGGCGTCACCCGCGAGGAGATGGACGAGTTCGGCGTCCGCTCGCAGAACCTCGCCGAGCAGGCCATCGCCAAGGGCTTCTGGGAGCGCGAGATCACCCCGGTGACCCTCCCGGACGGCACGGTCGTCAGCAAGGACGACGGGCCGCGGCCCGGGGTGACCCTGGAGGCCGTCTCCGGCCTCAAGCCCGTCTTCCGGCCCGACGGCCGTGTCACCGCCGGCAACTGCTGCCCCCTCAACGACGGCGCCGCCGCCCTGATCATCATGAGCGACACCAAGGCCCGGGAGCTGGGGCTGACGCCGCTCGCGCGGATCGTCTCGACGGGTGTGTCCGGCCTGTCCCCGGAGATCATGGGCTA
This sequence comes from Streptomyces sp. Y2F8-2, assembly GCF_014905555.1. Classification (GTDB taxonomy): domain Bacteria; phylum Actinomycetota; class Actinomycetes; order Streptomycetales; family Streptomycetaceae; genus Streptomyces; species Streptomyces cynarae. The sequence goes on from NZ_BNGS01000006.1 coordinate 7,073, forward strand.
CGGTCCCGTCGAGGCCAGCAAGCAGGCCCTCAAGCGCGCCGGTCTCACCATCGACGACATCGACCTCGTCGAGATCAACGAGGCCTTCGCCGCCCAGGTGATCCCGTCCTACCGCGACCTGAACATCCCGCTGGAGAAGCTGAACGTCAACGGCGGTGCCATCGCCGTCGGCCACCCCTTCGGCATGACCGGCGCCCGCATCACCACCACCCTGATCAACTCTCTCCAGTGGCACGACAAGCAGTTCGGCCTGGAGACGATGTGCGTCGGCGGCGGCCAGGGCATGGCGATGGTCATCGAGCGCCTCAGCTGACCTCCGCCCGCACCAGCCGCGCAACGGCCCGGAGCTCCGCCGTTCCAGGATCCGGCGGAGCTCCGGGCCGGTTTGTAACCCAATCTCCCCCAGGATGTGACCTATCTCCCTCCGAGAGGGAGATCCGCAGGTCACAGCGGTTCCCCTGGTAAACATTGAGGGCAACCTCATGTCCGTTTCGTGACGTTACGCACTGACAGCTGGTTAGTCCACCCTTCAAGCTGATGTAGGAAGTCGGGGGCCGACCTTGAACCAGGAGTACGTCAGTGAGCGCCATGCCGATAGCTCTGCTGCTCACCACCGCCGCGACCGCGGGCGTGGGCGTCGCCGTCCTGTGCAGCGTGCGGGCGCTGCGCCGGCAGGTCGCGGCCCTGCACGCCGAACTCGTCGAGAGCCGTGCCGTGCAGGCACGCGGGCTCGTGCCCGCCGCCCGCACCGCCGCCGACACGGAGGACATACGCGCCGCCGTGGCCGAGGCGCTCGCGGAGGAGCGGGAGCGCGAGCTGGCCGAGGCGCGCGCCTTCTGGGCCGCCCAGGAGGCCCGGGACATCGCCGACGCCCCCACCCTGTTCGGTCTGCCCGACAGCGAGCTGTTCCTGCCCCGTCCCGCGGACTTCGCGGGCCTGGAGCACGACAGTCTGGAACCGGTGACCGAGGCCGGCGCCGACGAGACCGAGTTCCCCGGGGACTCCCCCGAACTGGCCGCCGCCCGCCGCCGTCACCCCTCGCACCCCGACTTCGTCCCGGCCCCGTCGCCCGTCACGGGCGACCACGAGCGCACGGTCGCGTGCCTGGAGAGGCTGGCCGACGCCGGCACCGAACTCGCCGACGTCCGCCCGGGCCCGCTGGGCACCCTGGACGTGTACGTCTTCGCGGACGGTACGACGCTGTGCATGACCCCGGGCCACCGCGAGACCGCGGAGCGCCTGGTCGCGGCCCTGACCGCCGGCCACACTCCGGTCCTGCTCGGCGGCTCGGGCGTCTCGGGCGCCTACGCCCTCACATTCGCGTGCGGCGAGGAGACCGTCTACGTCCTCGCGGACCGCGTCATCGCATCCCTGTAGTCACGCCGCCACGCCATCACGGTAGCCGGGCCGGCACGGCATCACGCCGTCACGCCGTCACGCCGTCACGCCGTGACAGCACGGGGCCGCGCCGGGGAGCGGGAATCGGCCGTCCCGCTCCGGCGCGTTCCGGCGCGTTCCGGCGCCTCCTCGACGCCGGCGCGTCGCGTGCCCCCTTCACACCCCGGCGCGTTTCTGCGCCTCCTCCACCAGCGCCACGGCCTCGGCGAGTTCCCTCTCGTCCCGCAGGACGACGGCCAGATCGTGCCCGGCGACCGTGATCTGGTCGGCGGCCGCGAACATGCCCGCGTCCGGCATCTCCCGCGGCTCGGCCGAAGGGTCCTCCAGAAGCTGGGCGCGGCGCGCCAACTCCCTGGCGAGCGCGAGCGCTTCGGCCGCCGCGCCCCGTTGCAACCGGCTCTGCGGAGCGGCCCGCAACCGGTCGGCGAAGTGATCCACGGCCCGGGTCAAAGGCGTCGTATCAAGCACGCGGCGAGCGTACGCGTCGCGGCAGCACTGTTGCCAACGGGCGAACGCTCAGGCACGGTGACCTGAAGGACCGGCTTCATCGAGTGCGTCCGGAGGCGCCGATGTCCCAAGTCTTCTCCGAGGAGACCCATCGCAACCTGCTCGCCCGCATCCCCCACTGCACCGGTCGTGAAGTGTCCGACTGGCTGCGAACCGTCGACGAAGGCCCCGCTCTCTGCTTCGAGGAGAAGGTCAGCTGGCTCCGGCACGAGCACAATCTCGCGTACGGGCACGCCAAGGCGATCATCCACGAGTACGACCTGAGGAGGGCCGCGCGCAAACTCATGTGAGCCGCGCACAGTGAAAGGGCCCGTGAACCACGGTTCACGGGCCCTTCAAAGCGCCGGGAGCGCCGACGGCGACTAGTCGTTGCTACTGAAGATCGCGACGAGCCGCAGCATCTCCACGTAGATCCACACGAGGGTCATGGTCAGGCCGAACGCGGCCAGCCAGGCCTCCTCGCGCGGTGCCCCGTACGCGATACCGTCCTCGATCTGCTTGAAGTCGAGCGTCAGGAAGAACGCACCGAGCAGGATCGCGATGACACCGACCAGCGCGCCCAGCGGGCCCATGCTGCGCAGCCCGCCGTCCGGCGCGACGCCGAACGCGACCAGCAGCAGGTTGACCGCCATGGTCAGGACGAAGGCGATGGCGATGGCCATGCCGATCCGGGCGTACCGCGCGGTGACGCGGATCCAGCCCGCCCTGTAGACGAGCAGGGTCGCGCCCGAGACCGCCATCGTGCCGAGCACGGCCTGGAACGGTGCGCCGTGCCACTGCGCGTTGTACATCTCGCTGATGACACCGAGGAAGACGCCCTCGAAGGCGGCGTACCCCAGGATCAGCGCGGGCGACGGCGTGCGCTTGAAGGACTGCACCATCGCCAGGACGAACGCGACCAGCGCGGAACCGAACGCGAGGCCGAAGCTGGTGGACGAGACCGGCAGCAGCGCCCAGGCGAGAATCGCGCCGACGGCGACCGTGCCGAGCGTCATCGCCGACCGCATGACGACGTCGTCCATCGTCATCCGGCCGGGGGCGGCCGGGGCCTGCGGCGGGGCGCCGTACTGCGTCTGCTGTCCGTACGGGTTCTGCGCGTAGGGGTTCTGCGCGTAGGGGTTGCCGCCCGCGTAAGGGTTCTGCGCGTACGGGTTGCCCTGCGTGCCGACGGCGGCTCCCCCGGCCTGCGGCGCGGTGTTGAAGCCCGCGTAGCCGTTGTCGCGGCTGAACCCCCGTCGCGAGAAGACCGGGTTGCTGCTCCTCATTTCACTCCTCCATGACCACCCTGCGTGGCCTTGGCTCAAGAGTAATAGACAGGCAAAGAATTGGCCGTACTGCTTGAGGAGGATCTTCCCCTCCTCATCGCAGGCAACACGCTACGCGCTGGTGTGATTCCCGGCGAGGATCCGCCTCACCCATGACGAAGCCGGTACAGAGTCGAGACCGGCCACTGATCATCCGGGCCGGCGACCAGTGCCCTCTTCGCCCGGACGGGTGACGCCATCCGCGTCACCCGTGACGTCCACCCGCGGACGTCACCCCGGGGACCCACCGGCAGCCGTCACCCCAGCGGGAAGCCCGTGTATCCGTCGGCGAGCTCGGCCTCGGCAGCGCGCGAGGTGGTGAGCCGTTCCAGCCGGGCCAGCTGGATGCGGTCGTCGAACGGCGTGGCGTCCGGGGCGCGGTGCAGCAGCGTGGTCATCTCGTAGGAGAACCGCTCGGCCTGCCAGACGCGGCGCAGACACGTCTCGGAGTAGGCGTCGAGCAGCTCGTCGGAGCCCGTCTCCTGCTGGTGCGTCAGCGCCCGCGCGAAGGTGACGACGTCGCCGACGGCGAGATTGAGCCCCTTGGCACCGGTGGGCGGCACGATGTGGGCGGCGTCCCCGGCGAGGAAGAGCCGGCCGTGGCGCATCGGCTCGTGGACGTAACTGCGCATCGGGGTGACCGACTTGGAGGTGATGGGGCCCCGGGCGAGTGTCCAGCCGTCGGCGGTCTCGAAGCGGCGCTCCAGCTCGTCCCAGATCTCCTCGTCGGCCCACTCCCCGGCGTCCGTGCCCTCCGGCACCTGGAGGTAGAGCCTCGAAACGAAGGATTCGATGGGAAGCGAAGCGACTTCCTTGGAAGGGTGGTGGCGGGTGGCGGGCGGGCGCATGCTCAGCAGGGCGAAGCCGCGGTCGTGGCGGGCGTAGACGAGTTCGTCGTGCGAGGGTGCGACATCGGCGAGGACGCCGAGCCAGCCGAACGGGTACGTACGTTCGAAGACACGGGACAGTCCGGCGGGAACCGCCTTGCGGGACACGCCCCAGAAGCCGTCACACCCGACGACGTACTCACACTCCAGGACGTCCTCGCCTCCCTCGTGCCGGAAGCGCACCCGCGGGCGCTCGCCGTCGACGCCCTCGACGGCGAGCGCCTCGGCCTCGAACAGCAGCGGGCCGCCCTCCTTGAGCTGGAGCGCGATGAGGTCCTTGCAGACCTCGGTCTGGGCGTACACCATCACGGAGCGGCCGCCGGTGAGCGCGGGGAAGTCGACACGGTGGCGGCGGCGCGCGAAACGCAGCTCGATTCCGTCGTGCCGCAGCCCCTCACGGTCCATGCGCTCGCCCGCCCCGGCGGCCCGCAGCACGTCGACGGACCCCTGCTCCAGGATCCCGGCCCGCTGGCGCCGCTCGACATAGGCCCTGTCGCGGGCCTCCAGCACGACGGAGTCGATGCCGGCGTTGTGCAGCAGCCGCGCGAGCAGCAGCCCGGCGGGCCCCGCTCCGATGATGCCGACGGTGGTACGCATCCCGACGCCCCTTCGTGCTGTTCGCATGGTGAAACTTACTTCACATATGCCCGGGGAGAAGTCTCCGGCCGCACGGCCGCTCCTGTCAACGACTGCTCCTTCCCCTCCTTCCCTTGTCCACGAAGAGCCGCGGCGCCGTGCCGCACCCCGGCTGAAGCCGTTCGGCTCAGCAGCGGTGGTGGGCCGCACCGGCCGCGCCCAAGGTGGAGCTGGCGGGGGCATGGGCAGGGAGCGACGGCCGGAGGACACGCGTGGTACTCGATGAGGTCCAGCTGCTCAAGGCTGGCGAGCAGCGGCTCGAGGACATCTTCCGCACGAGTCCGCCCGGAGAGGTCCCGAGGGGTCCGCTGGAGGGCACCGCGATTCTGCCCTGGGCCGGATCGGCGGGAGCCCGGTTCGTCGCCGTGTTCGTGAGCCTCGGCCTGTGGCGGGGCAAGGTTTTCAGTCCGGACGGCCATCTGAGCAACCGGTTCACGGCCCTGGACGTGCTCGCCTTCATCGCGAAGGTCTCGGTGGGGCCGAGCCGGCTGGACGGCAAGGACTGCATCGTCGTCGACTACTCGCGGACGTCCCTGCTGGCCATGGGCCTACGGGACGAGGTGCGCGAGGTGGCCCCGAATCTGTACCTGGGCCTCGTCTGGCTGTTCGGCCACAAGGTCGGCTGGTTCTCGCTGCGGTTGCCGGGAGGCGAGACCACGAAGCCCGCGACCCACCTCGACGAAACGTACCTCTGACGCCCCGCCCCTGAGTGCCACCTGCCCGCACAGCCGACGGCACCCCGCCCCCCGGCTCCGGCAGGAACTGGAAGAGTGACCAACGGGTTACCGATGAGGGAAGTGCCCGGAGCCGGACTCGAACCGGCACGCCCGCGAAGGGGCAGCGAGGTTTAAGCTCGCCGTGTCTGCATTCCACCATCCGGGCAGGCCTGGGCACCGCATCGAGCGCTCCGAGCCTATCGGGACGCATCCCTCGAACAGCGGGCCCGGGACGCGATGTTGTCTTATTTTATTGATGTCTGAGGGTGCATCAGCACCGGGTACGGGCCATCCGCACTTGCCAATAGCCTTTCGGGGAAGCGCAGCCCTTGTATGCGAAATGACGGAATTTCACCGCCCTGAAGGAGGGGTGCGGGAGCGGTTCCACTTCGGGTGATCAACCGCTTTCCACAGCCCGCGGCTCAGGGGAGCGTGTCATCCCCAGGTATGACGCGGGCCGTGGCGGTCCGACCGAAGGCTGTCCCGGGAACCGGAGCAGCGACTGACTCCACGGCGGCGAAGCGCCGCGACGATGGGACACGTCCTCCTCACCGTCGCCTTCCCGACAGGAGCAGCTCCCGTGACCAGCACCCCCCTCGCCGACCGGACCACCACGGTGGCCGCCCGCGCCACGGACCTGTCGAAGGTCTACGGTCAGGGCGAGACCCAGGTGGTGGCCCTGGACCGGGTCACCGTCGACTTCCAGCAGGCCCAGTTCACGGCGATCATGGGACCCTCGGGCTCCGGCAAGTCCACGCTGATGCACTGCGTCGCCGGGCTCGACTCCTTCTCCTCCGGTTCGGTGCGCATCGGCGACGTCGAGTTGGGCTCGCTGAAGGACAAGCAGCTCACCAAGTTGCGCCGGGACAAGATCGGGTTCATCTTCCAGGCGTTCAACCTGCTGCCGACGCTGACCGCGCTGGAGAACATCACCCTCCCGATGGACATCGCGGGCCGCAAGCCGGACAAGCAGTGGCTGGACACCGTGATCCAGATGGTCGGCCTGTCGGACCGGCTGAGCCACCGGCCCGCACAGCTGTCCGGTGGTCAGCAGCAGCGCGTGGCGGTCGCGCGGGCGCTCGCCTCCAAGCCGGACATCATCTTCGGCGACGAGCCCACCGGGAACCTGGACTCCCGGTCGGGCGCGGAGGTGCTGGGCTTTCTGCGGAACTCCGTACGGGAGTTGGGGCAGACGGTGGTGATGGTCACCCATGACCCGGTGGCCGCGGCGTACGCGGACCGGGTGATCTTCCTGGCGGACGGGCGGATCGTGGACGAGCTGTACGGGCCGAGTGCGGAGGGGGTGCTGGACCGCATGAAGCGGTTCGACGCGAAGGGCCGCACGTCCTGACGCGGGCTGCCCCCGTCACTCCCGAGAGCTCCGCCCTCGGCCCCCGGCGGGGCTGCGCCCCGGACCGCCGCGCGGGGACCACGTCCCCAGCGGTCCCAGGGGCTCCGCCTCCGGACTCCCCGATCGTCCTGCGGCCTCGTCCTCAATCGCCGGACGGGCCGGTTCCGCCTGCACTCGGCTGAAAGGCCCCCGGCTCGGCTGCACACTCAGCCCCTCCGCCGTCTGAGGAGCGAGGCCCAGGGGGCGGCACCCCCTGGCGCGTCGAAGGGGCGGAGCCCTGGGGACGAACACCACTCACCGCAACCACCAAGCCCTGGACAGACACATGTTCCGTACCGCCCTGCGCAACGTGCTCGCGCACAAGGCCAGGCTGCTCATGACCGTGCTCGCCGTGATGCTCGGCGTGGCGTTCGTGTCGGGCACCCTGGTGTTCACCAACACCATCTCGAACGCCTACCAGAAGAGCTCCGCCAAGGGCTTCGACCACGTGGACGTGGCCATCCAGCCCGAGAGCCGCAACGACACCGGCGACACCGTCGGCAAGGAGCCCAAGCTGACGCAGGCGCTGCTCGACAAGGCGGCCAAGGTGCGCGGCGCCGACAGCGCCGTCGGGGTCGTCAGCGGCTTCACCGCCGTCGCCGGCAAGGACGGCAAGCTCATCGGTAACGGCTTCCAGTCCCAGGGCGGGAACTACTGGGGCGACAAGGACCCGCGGTACGCGCTCGTCAGCGGGCACGCGCCCAAGGGGCAGGACGAGGTCCTCATCGACTCCCACACCGCGCAGCGCGCCGGCTTCAAGGTCGGGGACACCGCGCGGCTCTCCATCGACGGTCCCGTGCTGACGCCGAGGATCGCCGGCATCTTCACCACCGACGACGGCAACGTCGCCGCCGGAGGCAGCCTCGCCCTCTTCGACACGGCCACCGCCCAGCGGCTGTTCCACAAGGCCGGCGCGTACGACGAGATCGATGTGAAGGCGGCCCCGGGCACCAGCCAGACCGCGCTGCAGGACGCGCTCGACGCCGTCCTGCCCAAGGACGTCGCCTCCACCACCACCGGCAAGCAGCTCGCCGACGACCAGGCCACGCGGATCGCCGACCAGACGAGCAGCCTGCGCAGCTCGCTGCTGGTCTTCGCGGGGATCGCGCTGTTCGTCGGCACGTTCATCATCGCCAACACCTTCACGATGCTGGTCGCCCAGCGCACCAAGGAGCTGGCGCTGCTGCGGGCGGTCGGCGCCTCCCGCCGACAGGTCACCCGGTCCGTGCTCGTCGAGGCGTTCGTGGTCGGCGCGGTCGCCGCCGTCACCGGGCTCGTCGCCGGCATCGGTATCGGCGCGGGCCTGCGGTCCCTGATGGGCAGGCTCGGCGGCAGCGTTCCGGACGGGCCGCTCGTCATCTCCCCCGGCACGGTCGCCACCGCCCTCGCCGTCGGCATCCTGATCACGATGCTGGCCGCCTGGCTGCCCGGCCGCCGCGCCGCGAAGATCCCGCCGGTCGCCGCGATGAGCAGCGTCCACGCGAAGGCCACCACCAAGTCCCTCGTCCTGCGGAACACGCTGGGCGCCCTGCTGGCCGCCGCCGGGGTCGTCACCGTCCTGTACGCCACCACGCTGGACGACACCTCGGACGCGCAGGCCCCGATGGGACTCGGCGCGGCCCTCCTGGTCGTCGGCGTCTTCGTCCTCACGCCGCTGCTGTCCCGCCCGCTGATCGCGGCCGCCGCGCCCGTCCTGCGCGTCTTCGGTGTCGCGGGCAAGCTGGCCCGGCAGAACTCGGTGCGCAACCCGCGCCGTACCGCGGCCACCGCCTCCGCCCTGATGGTCGGCCTGACCCTGATCACCGGTCTGACCGTGATGGCGGGCAGTCTGCAGACCGCGATCGACAAGATGGCGTCCTCCGCGATCAAGGCGGACTACGTGGTGTCCATGGCGAACCGCTACCCGCTCTCCCCCGACGTCGAGAAGACCCTGAAGTCGACCGAGGGCGTCACCGCGACCAGCCCGCTGCGCAACGCGCCCTCCCGCATCGACGGACAGACCGAGTACCTGACCGGCGTGAACGGCGCCACCATCGGCGAGCTGACGGACCTGAAGCTCGACGACGGCACCTTCAAGGTCGGCGGCACCCAGGTCGTCGTCGACGACGACACCGCCGCCTCCCACCACTGGACGGCCGGATCCCGGTTCACGGTGTCCTACGAGGACGGCAGGAAGCAGCAGCTGACGGTCACCGGCGTCTACCAGGGCACCGAGATGATGCGCGGCATCATGCTGGACAATGCGACGCTCTCCCTACACCAGAGCGACCCGTCCGACATGCAGGTGATGGTGAAGACGTCCGGCGGCGCCTCCTCCTCGGCCAAGGACCGGCTGGTGAAGGCCCTCGGCGACAACCCGGCCATCGAGGTGCAGGACAAGAAGGACATCTCCAACAGCGTCGCGCAGGTCTTCACGCTGATGCTGAACATCCTCTACGGCCTGCTCGCCATGGCGGTGATCGTCGCCGTCCTCGGTGTCATCAACACCCTCGCCATGTCCGTCTTCGAGCGTGCGCAGGAGATCGGGATGCTGCGCGCGATCGGACTTGACCGCAAGGGCATCAAGCGCATGGTCCGTCTGGAGTCCCTCGTCATCTCGCTGTTCGGCGGGGTGCTCGGCATCGGGCTCGGTGTGTTCTTCGGCTGGGCGGCCGGTGAACTGCTCGGCACGAAGATGGCGACGTACGAACTGGTCCTGCCCTGGACCCGGATGGCCGTGTTCCTCCTGCTGGCGGCGGTGGTCGGCGTCCTGGCCGCGCTGTGGCCGGCCCGGCGCGCGGCGCGCCTGAACATGCTGACGGCGATCAAGTCCGAGTAGCGGTGCGTACGACGGAAGGGGCCCCGTTCCACGCCGGAACGGGGCCCCTTCCGTCGTACGGGCGAGACTCACGCACCCCAGGTGCGCGCCCGCAGCGGCATCCCGGACCCGCCCGACTCCGGTGTCCGGACCGCGAGGACCTGGTTGACGCCGATGCGGTTGCGTTCGAAAGCGAGGGCGGAGGCCGCCATGTACAGGCGCCAGACGCGGGCCCGGCCGGGGCTGGTGAGCGCTTGCGCCCGCACCCACTCGGCCTCCAGGTTGGCGACCCAGCGGCGCAGGGTGAGGCCGTAGTGCTCGCGCAGCGACTCCACGTCGCGGACCTCGAACCCGGCGCGCTCCAACTGGGTCACCGTGGAGCCGATGGGGGCCAGTTCGCCGTCGGGGAAGACGTAGGCGTCGATGAACGCGTCGACGGAGTACGCGGACTCGTCCTGCTCGGGGCGACGGGCGATCTGGTGGTTGAGCAGCCGCCCGCCGGGCTTGAGCAGGGCGTGCAGAGCGCGGGCGTAGTCCAGGTATCTCTCCGCGCCGACGTGTTCCGCCATGCCGATGGAGGAGACGGCGTCGTAGGGGCCGTCGGCGACGTCGCGGTAGTCCTGCACCCGGATCTCGACGCGGTCGGTGAGTCCCTCGTCGGCGACCCGCTTGCGGGCGTAGGCGGCCTGCTCCTGGGAGAGGGTGACGCCCACGACGCTCACGCCGTGCTCGCGGGCGGCGTGGATCGCCATGGATCCCCAGCCGCAGCCGACGTCGAGGAGGCGCTGACCGGGCTTCAGATCGAGCTTGCGGCAGACGAGTTCCAGCTTGTCGCGCTGGGCGTTCTCGAGGGTGCCGTCCGGCGATTCCCAGTAGGCGCAGGAGTACACCATGGACGGGCCGAGGACGATCTCGTAGAAGTCGTTGCCGACGTCGTAGTGGTGGCTGATGGCGCGTTTGTCGGTGCGCCGGGTGTGCAGATGGCCGCGGACCCTGCGCGCCTCCTCACGGGGCGGTGCGGGCGGCGGGAAGGGCCCGGCCAGCTTCACGAGTCCGCGGACGGCGGCGCGGACGTCGGGGTCGCGGAGCGCCTGGGTGAGGGTGCGGGCGTCCTCGCCGCGTTCCCAGATCAGGCCGGCCATGAGGTCGAGGGCGGTGTACAGGTCGCCGTCGACGCCCAGGTCCCCGGCGACCCAGGCGCGGGCGAGGCCCAGTTCGCCCGGCTTCCACAGCAGGCGGCGCAGGGCGCGGCGGTTGCGCACGACGAGGGCGGGAGCGCCCGGAGGCCCTGCCTCGGAGCCGTCCCAGGCGCGGAGGCGCACGGGGAGCGGGGCTCCCACGATCTGTTCGACGAGGCTCTTCAGCCGCGGCGCGGCGTCTGCCATGGTGCACACCTCCGTGACGGGGGATCCCGGAATGTCCGACACCACGTAAACACCTGCAGGGCTCGGACGCAGTCCCCCGTTGGCGTTACGGCTGTGCAAAATGCCTGCGTACACCGCGGAACGGCCGGGCCGGCCCGACCACGCCGAAGGGGCCGCCCGCACCACGGATGGCGGGCGGCCCCTTCGGGCGCTGTCGGTGACCTGGGGTCAGGAGGCCTTGGCCTTCTCCTCCGACTTGGGCGCGGCGGCGACCGGGGCCGGCTTGGCGGCCTCGTAGAACTCCTCGCGCGGGGACTCGATCGCGCCGAGCGAGACGACCTCGCGCTTGAGGAACATGGCGAGCGTCCAGTCCGCGAAGACGCGGATCTTCCGGTTCCAGGTCGGCATGGCCAGACCGTGGTAGCCGCGGTGCATGTACCAGGCGAGGCGGCCCTTGAGCTTGATCTTCATCTTGCCCATGACGATCATCGCGACGCCCTTGTGCAGGCCGAGGCCCGCGACCGCGCCCTTGTTGGCGTGGCTGTACTCCTTCTGCGGGAAGCCCCGCATACCGGAGACCACGTTGTCACCGAGCACCCTGGCCTGGCGCAGCGCGTGCTGGGCGTTGGGCGGGCACCAGGCGTTCTCCACACCGGCCTTGCGGGCGGCGAGGTCGGGCACCTGGGCGTTGTCACCGGCGGCCCAGATGTAGTCCGTGCCCTTGACCTGGAGCGTGGGCTCGCAGTCGACGTGACCGCGCGGGCCGAGCGGCAGCCCGAAGCGGGCCAGCGCCGGGTTGGGCTTGACGCCCGCGGTCCACACGATGGTGTTGGAGTCGACCTCGAGGCCGTTCTTGAGCACCACGTGGCCGTCGACGCAGGACTCCATGGAGGTGGACAGGTAGACCTCGACGCCGCGGCCCTCGAGGTGCTCCTTGCCGTACTTGCCGAGCTTGGGGCCGACCTCGGGGAGGATCTTGTCGGCGGCGTCGACGAGGATGAAGCGCATGTCCTCGCGGGACACGTTCTTGTAGTACTTGGCCGCGTCCCGGGCCATGTCCTCGACCTCGCCGATGGTCTCGGCGCCGGCGAAGCCACCGCCGACGAAGACGAAGGTGAGCGCCTTGCGGCGGATCTCCTCGTCGGTCGTGGAGTCGGCCTTGTCGAGCTGCTCGAGAACGTGGTTGCGCAGGCCGATGGACTCCTCGATGCCCTTCATGCCGATGCCCTGTTCGGCGAGGCCGGGGATCGGGAAGGTGCGGGAGACCGCGCCGAGCGCGATGACCAGGTAGTCGAAGGGCAGCTCGTACGCCTCGCCGACCAGCGGGGCGATCGTGGCGACCTTGCGGTCCTGGTCGATGGTGGTGACCCGGCCGGTGAGGACCTCCGCCTTCGGCAGCACGCGTCGCAGCGGGACGACGACGTGCCGGGGGGAGATGCTGCCGGCGGCGGCTTCGGGAAGGAAGGGCTGGTAGGTCATGTACGAGCGCGGGTCGACGACCGTGACGGTCGCCTCGCCGTAGCGCATCTTCTTCAGAATGCGACGAGCTGCGTACAGGCCTACGTACCCACCGCCTACTACGAGGATCCTGGGACGCTCCGTGGTGCTCATGCCATCGAGTATCCACCCGCCTCAGGGGGGTGGCTCGTGCGCCCCTTCACAAGCTCGGGTGGGGTATCTGCTACACTCCGCCGCCCACGTGACCGAGGTCATGGTGCCGAGCAGTGGGCCTCGGGGGGAACTGTCCGTTGTCAAGGCCGCGTGAGCTGCCCTTCCGGGTTCCGAAGCGCCCCACCGGGGCTCCGCACAGAGCCTCTCGGACCCCCTTGTGACACCCTCCGACACGCTGACGCGAGGGGCCTCGGAGGCCCCATGAGCCACACGGACGGCCCAACGGCCGCGAATCGTCGCCCAACAGGGGCGTTTCTCTTGTGAAGAACTTCACGAAGTTTTCCGGCGGCCTGTCGGCCGGGGGCCGGGAAGGCCCCGGGGACCGCGCTCATACGTTACCCAACCTGCTCAGGAGAGGCTACCGGCGGGTAGAAAAATCTCGGCATGAGGACACGTGAGGGGCTGTCAGCGGGCTGGCGAGAAGGAGGAGTCGGGCTCCATGGGGACCGCGACGCGCGGAGGGGCTGCGGGCCGCTCGGGGCTGACGGCCGGGGTTACGCGTCCCCACCGCCCCGCCCGGGCCTGGGGGGCTGCCGCCCCCTGGTGCCCGCTGAGGCGACTCGAGTGAGGACGGCTCGCTCGGGACGGCTCGCCAGGGACGGCTCGTTGAGAACGGCCGCCCATGGCTCACTGAGGGCGGGCCGTGGGCGCGCGGCACCGGCCAGGCCGACCCGCGGGCAGAGCGCCCGGCGGCGGCGAGCCGGCGCCGTACGACCGTACGGAACGGGCGCGGACGCACGGCTCCGGCATCGGCCACCGCGCCGGTCGACGACCACCCCACCGCCAGGGGCGGCGGCGGTTACGCGATCGACCAGGCGATGCCGTCGAGGATGTCGTGCTCGCTGACCACGACCTCCGTCGCGTCGATCCGTTCCATGATCGCCAGCAGTACGAGCGCGCCGGCGCCGATGACGTCCACCCGGCCCGGGTGCATCGACGGGATCGTCGCGCGCTCGGCGTGGGTGGAGTGGAGCAGCGCACTTGTGATCTCCCGAACCCGGTCGAGGGAGATCCGGGAGTGGTGGATCCGCGTCGAGTCGTACTCCGGGAGGTCCTGGGCGATCGCCGAGACCGTGGTGACCGACCCCGCGAGACCCACCAGCGTGTGCGCCTCCCGCAGCGGCACCGTCTGCTCCGCCAGGTCCAGCGCGGCCTCGATGTCGGACCGTATGGCCGCGATCTGCTCCTCGGTCGGCGGGTCGGTGACCACCCCGTCCCGCACGAGGTGGCGTTCGGTCATACGGACACAGCCGATGTCCACGGACCGCGCGGCGCGCACGTGGCCGTCGCCGACGACGAACTCCGTGGAGCCGCCGCCGATGTCCACCACAAGGAACGGTGTGGCCAGATCCGTGCGGCCCATCAGCTCCCGGGTCGCCCCCGTGAAGGAGAACTCCGCCTCCTGGTCGCCGGAGATGACCTCCGGCTCGACGCCGAGGATGTCCACCACGCCGCGGACGAACTCGTCCCGGTTCTCCGCGTCCCGGGAGGCGGACGTGGCGACGAACCGGATCCGCTCGGCGCCGTGCTTCCTGACGACCTCGGCGTACTCCCGGCAGGCGGCGAACGTGCGCTCCAGCGCCTCGGGCGCCAGACGTCCGGTGCGGTCCACGCCCTGCCCCAGCCGGACGATGGTCATTCGCCGGTCGAGTTCGACCAGTTCACCCGTGCCAGGGTCGGCGTCCGCGACCAGGAGCCGGATGGAGTTCGTACCGCAGTCGATGGCGGCGACCCGCGTCACTTGGTGTCCTCCTCGGAAACCTCGGCCCCCACGCACGACCCCTTGCGCCACCACTCCGGCAGCATCGCGATGGCCTCGTCCCCGAGCGGGTTGACGCCCGGTCCTGCGGCCAGGGAGTGCGCCACGAGGACGTGCAGGCACTTCACCCGGTCCGGCATGCCGCCCGCGCTGGGGAAGCCCTCCAGGACCTCGATGGCGTCACGGCGGGAGATGTAGTCCTCGTGCGCGGCGCGGTAGGCGGCGGCCAGTTCCGGGTCCGCGCCCAGGCGCTCGGTCATCTCCTTCATGACGCCGTCGGCCTCCAGCGTGCCGATCGCGGAGGCCGCCTTCGGGCACGTCAGGTAGTACGTCGTCGGGAACGGGGTGCCGTCGGGGAGCCGCGGCGCCGTCTCCACGACGTCCGGCTGCCCGCAGGGGCACCGGTGCGCGATCGCGCGCAGCCCGCGCGGGGGGCGCCCGAGCTGCTGCTTGACGGCCTCGACGTCCGCGTCCGTCGGCTCGGTGCGCGGGGTGGGCGGCGGAGGGGTTTCCATGGCTCTCTTTCGGACTGTCTTTCTCATGGGTGCGTCGGGGTGCGTCGGGATGCGTCCGGGTGCGTGACGGGTGCGTCAGGGCGCGGTGCGCTCACCGGTCGGACCGTCGGCCCCGTCCGCCTCGTCGGCCCTGTCCACCGCGTCCCAGAGGCCGGCGTACCAGGGGCGTACGGCCGTCGTCCGGTCCGCGCGCGACGGCCTGACCGCATCCGGGTCGATCATGATGTAGCCGGTTTCCCCCGGCATCACATAGTGCAGCCGCTGCCGGATCTGCTGCTCCGCGTAGGCGTCGTCCTGCCAGCGCGCCTTCAGGTCACGCAGCTGTTCGACGCGCGTGCGGGCCTGCTCCTGCTGCCGCTCCAGGTCGGCGATCTCGCCGCGCTGGGAGACGTACTGCCGCATCGGGTAGGCCAGCGCCACGATCAACGAGCACAGGACGAGGGCGAGGAGCGCGGCCCGGCCGGTGAGCCGGGAGCGGCGGGCCTGGCGCCGGGTCTGGGAGCGGTAGACCCGGGCGGCCGTCTGCTCGCCGAGCAGCCTGAGCCTGGTCGCGGTGGAGAACCGGTCGCGGTCCTTCCCGGCCATGTCTCCCGCCTCCCCTTCACACGCGCGTACGTCCCCGCACACGGTACGGGACCGAGTACAGGGACGTACGTACCACCGGCCAAGCCTTGCCCGGGCTTGTCCCGGCGGCTTGCTCCGGCCTCGTCTCAGCCCTTGAAGCGCGGGAAGGCCGAGCGGCCGGCGTACACCGCGGCGTCGTCGAGGATCTCCTCGATGCGCAGCAGCTGGTTGTACTTGGCGACGCGCTCGGAGCGGGCCGGGGCACCAGTCTTGATCTGGCCGCAGTTGGTGGCGACGGCCAGGTCGGCGATGGTGACGTCCTCGGTCTCGCCGGAGCGGTGGGACATCATGCACTTGAAGCCGTTGCGCTGGGCCAGCTCGACGGCGTCCAGGGTCTCCGTCAGCGAACCGATCTGGTTGACCTTGACCAGCAGGGCGTTGGCCGCGCCCTCCTCGATGCCGCGGGCGAGGCGCTCGGGGTTGGTGACGAACAGGTCGTCGCCGACCAGCTGGACCTTGTCGCCGAGCTTGTCGGTGATGACCTTCCAGCCGGCCCAGTCGTCCTCGAACAGCGGGTCCTCGATGGAGACGAGCGGGTAGGCCGCGACGAGCTCCTCGTAGTACTCCGTCATCTCGGCGGCGGAGCGCTCCTTGCCCTCGAAGAGGTACTTGCCGTCCTTGTAGAACTCGGAGGCGGCGACGTCGAGGGCGAGGGCGATCTGCTGGCCGGGGGCGTAGCCGGCCTCCTTGATGGCCTCGAGGATGAGGTCGAGGGCCTCGCGGTTGGAGCCGAGGTTCGGAGCGAAGCCGCCCTCGTCGCCGAGGCCGGTGGCGAGGCCCTTGCTCTTCAGGACCTTCTTCAGCGTGTGGTAGACCTCGGTGCCCCAGCGCAGCGCCTCGGAGAAGGACTCCGCGCCGATCGGGGCGATCATGAACTCCTGGATGTCCACGTTGGAGTCGGCGTGCGAGCCGCCGTTCAGGATGTTCATCATCGGCACCGGCAGCAGGTGCGCGTTCGGGCCGCCCAGGTAGCGGAACAGGGGCAGGTCGCTGGCCTCGGAGGCGGCGTGGGCGACGGCCAGGGAGACGCCGAGGATCGCGTTGGCGCCGAGGGAGCCCTTGTTGTCGGTGGCGTCCAGGTCCATCATCGCCTGGTCGATCAGGCGCTGTTCGGTGGCGTCGTAGCCGACCAGCTCCGGGCCGATCTGCTCGATGACGGCGAGGACGGCCTTCTCGACACCCTTGCCCTGGTAGCGGTTGGGGTCACCGTCGCGGAGCTCGATGGCCTCGAAGGCGCCGGTGGAGGCGCCGGACGGGACGGCGGCACGACCGGTGCTGCCGTCGTCGAGGCCGACCTCGACCTCGACCGTGGGGTTGCCTCGGGAGTCCAGGATTTCCCGGGCTACGACGACGTCGATGGACGGCACGAGCATCTCCTTCTTGGATGTGACGCTGGAAGTGCGGGGCTGTGTGCCTTGCGGCTGTGCCTTGCGACTAGAGCCTAACCGCCCCGGGCTGTCGGCCGGCCTACCGACCGTCCCGTGGACAGGGTGACGGTACACATTGTTCCCGTCCGGAACAAAGAGCCGGGGAAAAGTGAGGTGAAATCCGCGCGGCCGGGCGGCGGAGCGGCCGGACGACGAAGGGGCCGTACAGCAGAAAGCCCCGCTCCGGTGCGTACGGGGGAACACGCACCGGAGCGGGGAGCCCGTGGGGACGGGGGTGGGCCCTCACGTGACCCCCACGGTGGGGGGTCACGCCCGAAAGGGGCCTGTGGCCCGGCTACCGGGTGGCTGTCACTTCAGGTGCAGCTGCTGGCCCGGGTAGATCAGGTCGGCGTCCTGAATGATGTCCTTGTTCAGGTCGAAGAGCTTCTTCCAGCCGCCCTGGACGTGGTGGCTCGCGGCGATGGAGCTGAGGGTGTCGCCCTTGACCACCTTGTACTCGCCGTCGCCCTTCTTGACCTTCTGGCCGGTCGGGGTGGTGACGGTCTTCTTCGGGGCCGGGCGCTGCGCGGAGCGGTTGGCCGCCTGCTGCCCGGTCGAGCGGGTGGTGGTGCTCTTCGGGGTGGCGCTCTTCGCGCTGCTCGAGGAGCCGGTGGCCGCGGAACCGTTGTACGTGGCGCTGGTCAGGCCCTTGCCGCACACCGGCCAGGCACCCTTGCCCTGGCCCGCGAGGACCTTCTCGGCGACGGCTATCTGCTGGCCCTTGGTGGCCAGGTCGGCGCGGGAGGCGTAGGCGGTGCCGCCGTACGCGGCCCAGGTGGAGTTGGTGAACTGCAGGCCGCCGTAGAAGCCGTTGCCGGTGTTGATGTGCCAGTTGCCGCCGGACTCGCACTGGGCGACGGCGTCCCACTGGGCGGCGGTGGCCGCGGAGGCGTTCCCGGCCGCGAGAAGCGGGCCGGCGATGGCAGCGCCGGCGACACCGGCGAGCGCGATGGCACGGGTGGCCTTGGACGGGCGGCGGTGCTTTCCGTTGCCGGAACACAGCATGGTTCGTTCCCCTCACCGACGCCTGCGAGGTGAGCTGTCGGGTTCGGGCCGGTTGAGTTGCCCGGCCGTGTCCCTTGCGGGACACGGCTTCACCCCGAGCCGCTTCCGGTCAACTCCCGGACGCGGCGCCTACCTTGGGTCCCCCGCTCCTGCCTACGGCGCTTGACGCGACGACTGTTCCCGTACGGCCGCTGGCAGGATTCGGCGTTGCGACCGCAGGGGCTCGCTGTGGCGAGCGATCACGACCGTAAGCAGTCGATCGCCGGAATTTCAAAGACGATCAGGGCTTATGAGACCCATATCTCACTTTCATCAAACAGGACATTCGCCGCGAAGTGGGTCGCGAACTTCCGCCACACAAGGGGCAGTTCAGGACGACCCGCCGACCGGGTCGACGTCGAGCGCAAGGCTCTGACCGG
Source organism: Streptomyces sp. Y2F8-2 (assembly GCF_014905555.1). Classification (GTDB taxonomy): domain Bacteria; phylum Actinomycetota; class Actinomycetes; order Streptomycetales; family Streptomycetaceae; genus Streptomyces; species Streptomyces cynarae. The sequence continues at coordinate 25,492 of NZ_BNGS01000006.1, forward strand.
GGAGGATGAGGTTCGGGTCGGCACCGACCGTCTGCTTGTTCACCTCGTACAGCGCCGCCCATCCGCCGCTGAGGTCAAGGGAGTCGGCGATGGACGACAGATTGTCCCCGGGGCGAACGGTGTACGAGCCGTCGACGGCGTCGCGCGCGTCCGCGGTGCCGCGTGAGGCGTGCCGGCCGGACACGTCCGACGTACGGCCGTCCGCGGCACTCTCGTCGGCGTTGTCGCCGCGATGACGACCGGCACCCGAGGTCTCGGTCGAACTCGTCCCCGACGAGGCATCGTTCTGTGCCGACTTGTCCGACTCACTGCTCTTCGTCGTGGCCGTCGGCGCACTACCGGACTGCTGTGCGCTCTCGGCGGTGCCGGCGGTCGACGCCCCGGACGAGGGGGAGGACGAGGAGGGCGAAGCAGATGAAGAGGGCAAAGAGGGCGACGGAGTGGTCGACGCGGACGATCCAGACGAGTCGGACAGGCCGGAGTCCAGGCCGGAATCGGAGGAGGATCCGCCGCCGGACGACGAGTCCCCGGCGACACCCGTGTCGACGTCGGCGGAGCCGGAGTCCTTGCTCAGACCGTTCAGCAGGCCGCAGGTGCCCCAGACCCCGACACCCCGGGCCGCCAGGACCTTCTCGGCGACGGCGATCTGCTGCGAACGGCTCGCCTGGTCGGGGCTCGGCGCGTAGTCGAGACCGCCGTGCTTGTCCCAGTCGTCCTGCGTCAACTGCAGCCCGCCGAAGCGGCCGTTGCCGGTGTCCGCGCTCCATGAGCCGCCGCTGACGCACTCCGCGACCTGGTCCCAGGTGGTGCCGGTGGCCGCGCTCGCGCCGGTGGCGCCGAGCAGCGGGATCGCGATCGCTGATCCGGTCACCCCTGCCGCGACGAGGAGAGCCGGAGCCTGACGGGGGCGACGGTGACGACCGTTCCCGGAGAGCATGCGGTTGCCTTTCACACGACAGCATCGACCTACGCGACGGCCGTGGCGTGCGGACCGCCGCGTTGCTGCGTGAACGTATCGGCACTAGATCGCTTGTCACAAGTTAATGCAGCGTAGATCACGTGAAGATCACAGAGGTGAGATCCTGTCACCTTCTTGTGACCATCGGCGTGTTCGCGTGTCATGTCTGGATTTCGGCGGGACGTTCGCGACCTTTCTCCGGTACCGGTGTGAACGCCACGGGCAGCGTGCGCAGGCCCCGCATGATGAGTCCGCCGCGCCAGCGCAACGCGGACGGGTCGACCGCGAGCCGCAGGTCCGGCAGGCGGGTCAGGAGCGTGGCGAGCGCCGTCTGTCCCTCCAGGCGGGCCAGGGGCGCGCCCAGGCAGTAGTGGATGCCGTGCCCGTACCCGAGGTGCTGGTTGTCGCGGCGGGAGAGGTCGAGGACGTCCGGGTCGGCGAACCGCGCCGGGTCCCGGTCCGCGGCGGCCAGGACCACCAGGACGGGGTCGCCGGGGGCGATGTGCTGCCCGCCGACGGTGAGCGGCCGGGTGGCGAACCGCCAGGTGGCCAGTTCCACCGGGCCGTCGTAGCGCAGCAGCTCCTCGACGCCCGTCTCGAGCAGGTCGCGTTCCCCGGCGGCGAGCGACCGCTGCAGACGCGCCCGCTGCCCGGGGTGCCCGAGGAGCGCGAACGTGCCGTTCCCGATGAGGTTGACAGTGGTCTCGAACCCGGCGAAGAGCAGGATGAAGGCCATCGCGGCGGCCTCGTTCTCGGTGAGGTGCTCGCCGTGGTCGGAGGCGCGGATGAGCCCGGAGATGAGGTCCTCGCCGGGGCCGGGCTCGGCGGGCAGCGCCTGGCGCTTGCGGTGGATGAGGTCGGCGAGGTAGCCGCGCATCTTCTTCACGGACCGCGCGACGCCGCCTCGCGGTCCTCCCCCGTGGCGGATCATCATCCCGGCCCAGTCCCGGAAGTCGTCCTGGTCCTCGCGCGGGACGCCGAGCATGTCGCAGATGGCGTAGATGGGGAGCGGAAAGGCGAACTCGTGGATGAGGTCGGCCTCTCCCCTGCCCGCGAACCGGTCGATGAGCTGGTCGGTGAGTTCCTGGACCCGCGGCGCGAACTCCGCGACACGCCGGGGCGTGAAGGCCTTGGAGACCAGCCGGCGCAGCCGGGTGTGGTCCGGGGGGTCGATGTTGAGCAGATGGGTCATCAGCTCGGCCTTGCGCTCGCCGGGGATGCCGGTCTTGCCCTTGGCGTGCGCGGGCTCGTCGTGATGCGCCGGGTTCTTGCTCAGCCGCGGATCGGCGAGCGCCTGCTTGGCATCCGCGTACCGGGTGACCAGCCAGGCCTCCACACCGCTCGGCAGCCTCGTCCGGTGCACGGGGGCGTGCTCACGCAGCCAGGCGTAGGCGGGGTACGGGTCGGCGGCGAACTCCCAGGTGAACAGTTCGGGCGCCGGGGAGGCGGTCTGGCCGTTCACTGTTTCGAGCCCCCGCTCTCCACCTCCCGGATCGCGTCCCGGTACGCGCGTGCCGCCGCGCGCAGGGCCGCCTCCGGGTCCACGCCCTCCGCCTCCGCGCGCGCGGCCAGCGCCAGCAACTCGTAGCCGATGCCGTCGCCCTGTGGGAGCGGGACCTGTAGGCCCGCCGTGCGGACGCGCGAGTGCAGCTTCGCGGCGAGGGCGAGGCCCGGCTGGCCGAGCGGGATGCCCTCCGTCACCGACGTGCGCCGCTTCTCGACCGCCTTGGTCCGCAGCCAGTGCTCCTTGACCTCCTCCGGTGTCGTCGCGGTCTCGTCCCCGAACACGTGCGGGTGGCGGTGGATCAGCTTGGCGACGATGCCGCCCGCCACGTCGTCGATGGAGAAGGGCGCCTGAGGGTGCTCCTCGGCTATCCGGGCGTGGAAGACGACCTGGAGCAGGACGTCGCCCAGCTCCTCCCGCAGCTCCTCGCGGTCGCCCGCCTCGATGGCCTCGACCAGTTCGTACGCCTCCTCGATGCCGTACTTGGCCAGGCCCAGATGGGTCTGCCGGGACGACCAGGGGCACTCGGCGCGGATGCGGTCCATGACCTGCACCAGGTCCAGGAGACGGGCGCCCGGGAGGTCGTACGACGCGGGCAGCAGCTCCAGCTCCGGCATCTGGACACGGCCCGATCCGGCGAGGCGCGCTAGGCCGTCGGTCAGCGCGGGTTCGCCCTCACCCGTGGCGACGACGACCACCGTGCGGCCGCCGGCGCAGGCGTCGACCAGCTCCTGCGCGCTCGGAGCGGCCTCCTCGACCGCTACGCCCGCCTCGCGCAGATAGGGCAGCTGCGGGTGCGCGCCGTCCGCGCACAGGACCCGGTCGGCGGCGTGCAGTGCCTGCCAGGCGGGCCAGGACAGGAGACCGGGCGCGACCCGGTGGCTGGTGGTGAGCAGGACGATCCGGCCGGGCTCGGCGGTCGCCTCCGGTCCCGGGGCCGCTTCGAAGCTGGTTGCGTTCACCCTCCGAACGTAACGCACGCCACGGACGGCCCCCGGAGTCATCCACAGGCATGGGCCCGTCGCCGCCGGAGTCATCCACAGGCATGGGCCCGTCGCCGCCGGAGTCCTCCACAGGCCCGCAGCACCGCTCCCGGACGCCTACGTCCCGGCCCCGCTCCCGGACCGCCCGTCTACGCCGTCTGCTGCGCAGCCGCCGCCGTGACCTCCTTGACCCACGGGGTCTTCGCGTCCGCCAGGCTGCTCTTCTGCACGTCCCAGGTGCCGTAGCGGGGGTTGAGGTCGACGTGCAGTTCCCGGGACGCCTGCGACATGGCCTTCCAGAAAGCGGCCTTGCCCTCGGTCGTGCTCATGTCGGCGCCGAGCGCGGCGGCCAGCTTCTGCGCCTCGACCTCCGTGCGGAGGCTGTCGTCGAGGCGCTGGGGGGCCACCCCGTACTGCTGCAGCCACACGGTCTGCAGCTCCTTCGCGCCGCCCGCCTGCGCCTGGAGGCCCGCCCGCATCTGTTCGACGTCCCTGGCGGTGACGCTCACGCCCGCGTTCTTCGCGGCGCGGTCCAGGACCCTGTCCAGCACCAGGCTGTGCAGCGTGTCGCGGGTGAGGCTGCTGGTCTGGGCGACCGCCTGCTGGTATTGGGCGCCGTCCGTGGCGGCGGCGCGCTGCGCCGCGCGCACCTCGTCCACCCGGCTCTCCAGCTGCGCGACCGTGATCCGCTCACCTCCGACGACGGCCGCGGCACCCGGGTGCGCGGTGCCGCCGCACGCGGTGAGGAGAGGGGCCGCGACCAGGGCGGCACTGAGGGCGATCGCGGGGCGACGGCGGTGCAAAATGACCTCCCAGGGTGGGGGATTGTGCGACGGTGCACAAGGTCTTGCGGTGATCGATGGTAAGGAGCGGACCGGCTCCGGCCAACCCATTCGACCAACGATTCACCGGCGCTTCGGGCACCGCCCGCCCCTGGTGAGCCCCCGTCCGGCCGCTCAGCCCCGTCCGTCCACCGCTCGCTCGACCGCCCCGGCCACGTCGGCACGCAGCTTGTCGCCGGTGTCGAGCCTGGTCACATTGGCATCGGCGGCCTCGCCGCCCCCGGTGCCGACGAGCACGAAGCCGACCTTCCGGTACCCCGGTGCCGTCTGCGCGGCGGCCGAGGTCTCGGCCCGCCCGACGGCGAGCACCACGTCGCAGGAGCGCTGAAGCAGACCGTTGAGGTACGGGCGCGCGTTGGCGGCGCTCTGCTCCCCGGTCACGGGGGCGTAGCTCACGCGCGCGTGCGTCTTGAGGGAGGCGTCCTGCATGCCCTGCCAGACCTCGGCGGCGGTCGTCCCCGCCGTGATGCCCTTGGCGTCGGTGAGCAGGCAGGCGTCGACGTCGTTGTAGTGCCTCGCCCGGGTGTCCGGGATCGGCGGCCGGTCGTCGTGCCGGAGGAGCAGCGTGCCGGCGACGACCACCGCGGCGACGACGGCCAGCGAGCCCGCCGTCAGCGCGATGGTGCGTCCGCGGAGCGAGCGCAGCCAGGTGACGGCGGCGCGCCCCACCGCGGCGAGCCGCCCTCCGGATCCCGCCTGCCCCGCATTCCCCGGGCGCGCCTGCGCCACCTGCCTGACCTTCTTGGCCACCGGTTCCCCGCTCTCCTGCCGTACGTCGATGTCTGGTCCCCTGCCGTACGAGTGTCCGCTGTCCTGCCCCGTACGTCTGTGTCAGCCGTCCTGCCCGCCGTACGTCTGGGTCAGCGGCCGCCGGGCCGTCGCGGCCAGACCTTCCAGGCGTGGATCGAGGCGCCGGCCATCGACAGCAGGATCAGCAGGACGTCGAGCGCGAACAGCGGCCCGTGCGTGGTGTCCGGCGTCAGGTCCAGCTCGGCGACCCAGGCCGCGAGGACCGCGCTGAACGCCACGAAGGCCCACCAGTCCGTCGCCCTGCGCCGCCGCAGGGCGAGCACGAGGGACGGCACGGGGCACAGCAGCCCCAGGCTGACGACGGGCAGTGCGGCGATGCCCGCCCGCACGGCGAACAGCCGGACTGCCGGTATGGCGACGACCTTCATGTACCACCCCTCGTGTCGTGGCTCGGCGGCCGGTTCAGCCGGTGATGGCGACGGGCGCGTCCCAGGCGTCACGGTCCACGGTGATCGTGTAGCCGTTGCGCGTCTCCTTGCTGTTCACCATGTACTGGTGGGCGCGACTGTGGTTGGTGTACTGGGTGGAGCCCCACGGCCAGTCCGTGGTCGTGGTGTACTGCTTGTCCCACAGCGCGTACCAGAGGTTGCCCGGCAGGTCGGTCTTGTTGGTCGCGGTGGCGACGGCCTTGGCGCTGGAGCTGCTGAAGCCGTAGTACCCGGCGCGGTAGACCTTGGCGCGCAGCTGCTTGTCGAAGGCGCGGACGTACGTCAGCACGGCGTTGTTGCACGACGTGTTCGTGATGTCGTACGGCTCCATGTCGAGGTAGATGGGGCTGCCGGCCTTCATGCCCAGCGCGGACGCCTTGGCCACCGCGTCGTTCGCGTCGCTCGTGCCCAGGGAGGCGGCGGTGGTGGCGGTGAGCTTCTCCGGGTTGGAGCCGCTCTGGCAGGGCGGTTGGGCGCCGACGTAGATCGGGATGAGCTTCCAGCCCATCGAGCTGACGGACTTCACCCAGGACGCGGTGAGGTTGGGCTGGCTGCAGCCGCGGTTCTTGCCACCGACGTAGACGGCGGCCGCCCCGTAGGCACCGGTGTTCCAGGCCTTCATCGCGGCCGTCGAGGGCGCGGTGCAGGTGTCGAAGGCGTGTCCGGTGTACGTCTTCTGGGCGGGCCAGGTCGTGGCCGCCATCGACGTCTGCGCCGCTATCCCGGCACCCGCGACGACGGCGGCACCCGCCACCGACCAGGTGATGTACCTGAACTTCTTCGACTGCCGATGGCCGGCCATCCCCACCCCAATTCACGACAGGCGGACGCGTGCGGCGTCCGCCGGAAAGTCTTCTGAGCCCCTGAAGCGACGCGGGTCCGGCACGGCGACGTCTGTACGGATTTGCAGGGAAACGTCCGCAGGCACACGGGACTTGAGCGTCCGAAGCGGATCGCACCGTAACCGACGGCGCCCTTCCGCTTGGAAAACGGACCCCCTCGATCGCCACAAGATTATCCCAGGGAACAGCAAAAACACCGGCCACGGGGAACGGGGACCCTGCCCACTCCGTCGCTCCTGCCTGATGTGGCGGTCACGCGGGCCGCCCCAGGGCTGTGCGTGACCTGCACATGACCTGGCCGCATACGGTCCGTTCGGCGCGGCGCCCCCGCAGACGCTCTAGCCTTGCCCCCTGCGCTCTCCCCGCCTGTCTGCGCGGGAGAGCCGTGGGTTGTGGGTCGAGGGTCGGGGACTGGGGGGTTCGGATGGAAGGACGAGTGGAAGCCGGCTGGCTCCAGCGGATCGCCTGGGCGGTCCTGGTGTGGGGATCGCTGGGCCTGCTGGTGTGGGTGCCGTTCCTGTACGCGGCGATCCGCCGCAGGCGGCCGTCGGACTGGGGCGCCTTCGGGTCGTTCGTGCTGTACGAGTGCGTGACCCTGCCATGGGGGGCGGCCCGGGGAGAGGGGGCGGGCGACCCCGTCCTCGGCGCGGTCGTGATGTTGAGCCTGCTGACGGCGACGGGTCTGCTGCTGTTCGCCCTGTTCGACAGGCGGACGCCGCAGCGGGCGACGGTGCACGGGGCGATGCCCGCGCCTCCACCGCCGCAACGGAACCCGTACATGCGGTAGTCCGGTGCCGTAGGCCCGTACGAGTACCGTCCCGGCGCCCCCGCAGTGTCCCTCATGCCCTCCGCGTCCGCCGCAGGATCCGTACGGCGGGCCAGGCCGGCAGGGCGGTGACGCCCCACATGAAGCCCGCGATGCCGAGCCACTCTCCGGTGCTGGTCTGCGCGTCGTGGCCGAAGACCGTGACCGCGAGGGCCAGGAAGGCGAAGAGGCCGGCGAGGAGGCCGAACACGACCACCGCCGCCGTCTGCCGTCCGGTGCGCCGTGCGGGTGCGGGCCGCTGCTCGCCGTTCGCCGAGGTCACCCCGTTCCCCTGGGCTGTCGCGGCCGGTCGCGGCTTCGGCTGCTGTTGCCGGGGCGGCAGCCACACCACCGCGGACTGCGGCACGGCGGCGTCGACGGCCGCCATGGTGTGCGCGTCGACGCCGTACAGGCCCGGCTCCACCTCCACGATCAGCCCGTCGGTCCCGATGAGCTGACGGCCGCCGTCGGGCCAGCTCAGCACCGCCGCGCAGGCGCGGTAGGCCACGGTGACCGCCTTCTCCGTCCCGTCCTCGGCGCGCACGGTCATGCTGACGCCCTCGTCCCCGACCACCAGCGCCGACCCGTCACCGCCCACCGAGGCGAACCGCCGTCCGGTCACCGCGTACGTCGAACGCGTGGGTGCCGCCGTGTACCCGGCCCAGTCCGCGCTGTGCCCGCCGGGCACCTGCATCAGGGCGGTCCCGGCCGCCTCCAGGGCGACCGCGTGCAGATGCTCCGGCGTCACCGCCCACAGTTCGGAGCGCAGTTCGTCGAGGCCGCGCACCGGCCGCCCGACGAGCAGGTCCTCCGCCGCCCCCGGCAGCCTCCGTGCGGCTGCCTCGGGCACGGTCAGCGCCCCGTCGGCCCGGGTGCGCACGGCTTCCAGGTCGCCCTGCCCGATCCGGCCCACCTGGAGCCCGGCGAGGACGTCGGCGAAGCCGCCGAGGACCGCGTCCTGCTTGGCGGGCAGGCTGTCCGCGAAGGCGGTCACGAGGGCGAAGCCGTCGCGGCGCGAGGCGTAGTCGGTGGCCGCCGTATAGGAGTAGCCGCCCTCCTGCCGCAGGGCGCGGGACAGCTCGCGCTCGAGGACGCCCGCGTACACCCGGGCCGCGGTGGTGTCGGTGACGACGGCGTCCAGCAGGACGCCGCCCTTGCCGTCGGAGAAGTAGGCAGGAGCGGTGGGCAGCGCGGAGGTGACGGCGGGCAGGGGGCGGCGCCGACCGGCGGGCAGCTTGAGGGTGAGCCCGGCCGGCAGCCGCTCACCGGCGATCCACAGCGCGGCGTTGCCCTGGGTGAACCAGGTGTGCACCCACTCCCGTACGTCGTCCGGGCGCAGGCTCCGCACGCCCCACTCCGGGTAGCTGACCAGGCCGTACCCCTGGGCGCCGTAGCGCCACAGCGGGAGCTGCCCGACATCGCGCCGGGACTCCTCGGTGCGCAGGATCTCCTTCTCGGTCTCCAGGCGCTCCATCGGCAGATCGGTGAGGGACGCGCAGACACCCTGGAGGTAGGCGACGACCTCGTGTTCGGCGCCCTCCACGTGGAAGTGGGTGAAGGCGGCCTTGGTGGCGCCGTTGAAGTGGTAGTCGGCCAGGCCCTGGCGGTGCAGGGCCAGGTGCTCGACCAGGTGCGTGACGCCGGTCCGGGCGAGCGTCTCGTCGGCGACACCGACACGGAAGACGAGTCCGGCGCGCATCGGGCCGGTGGCGTGGGCGAAGAGGGTGGGGATGCCGTCGACGTCGGTGAGGAGGATGTCGGCCTGCGGGTTCATGAGCGGTTTCTCTGTTCTGATGCGGGCAGCGCCGGTCAGCCTCGGGCGAGGGCCGCGTCGCGGTGGCGTATGTAGGCCTTGGCGGGGTCGCCGAGGTAGTCCCACGGGTAGTCGGAGGCGAGGTTGCCGAGGGTGCGGAAGCAGGCTGCGGCGCGGGCCAGGTCCCCCATGAGGGAGAAGAGCGCGGCGAAGCAGCCGGTGACGGTGACCCAGCCGTACCCGCGCTGGAACCGCGGATGGAAGACGGACCGGTCGGCGGCCTCGGCGAGTTCCTTCTGTACGTGGGGCTGACGCAGGTAGGCGTCCCGCTCGGCCCCCTTCAGCGTGAACCAGTGCTCGACGTGGGCCTCGGCGACGAGACCGGCGCTGAGCGCGCCCTCGGGAGCGGCGGCCGCGCACTCCCGTACGAACCCGTGGGCGGCCTCCCAGCTCCCGCTCCACTTGGGGCAGAGCTGCTGGAGGAGCCGGGCCTGCCCGGTCAGGTGGTAGGGGTGGTGCTTGGCGAGCTGGTCGTACCGCCTGCGGGCCTCGTTCTGACCGAGCTGGAGCCCCATGGCGGTGGTGATCCGCTCGGCCCAGGCGGCGTCGAAGGCCGGGTCGAGGGCGGTGGCCCGGATGAGCAGCTGCTCGGCCTGCCGCAGGTGGGCGTGGAGCCCGGCGAACTGCTCCCGGCTGACGTGCTCGGCGGCGTACGACGTCCGGATCTCCCAGCCGATGTTGACCTCGCGGGCGCCGAGGACGGTGAGCGCGAGGACGTCGTGCGGCTGGGCCTCGACGAGGGGCCGCAGCCACTCCTCCACGCCCTTCACCTCGGCCACCTGCCGCACGGCGAAGGCCCGGTCGGTGCCGGCGGGCAGCGAGTCGACGTACGTCCGGATCCCGGCCCAGTCCTGCGCGGCGGCGGCCTGCCGCAGCCAGGCGGCCTCGGGGTGCGCGGAGGCGGCCTCGAAGTCGGGAGGCGGGAGGGCGGGGGCGGATGCGTGCGACATGCGGCGCATCGTAAGGGAGGGCACTGACAGCGGCGCCCGCGGGGGCGCCTGGTCTGACTTGCGCTTTACCGTTCGGGGGTCGCCTTGAGGGGGGTCGCCTTGAGGGCGCGGAGGAAGGGGGCGAAGGCGGTGGGCGGGAAGGCGAGGGGGGCGCGGGTGGGGGTTTTGGAGTCGCGGACGGCTATGTGAGGGCCGACGTGGGCGATCTCTACGCAGTTGTTGCCGTCGCCTTCGCCGGAGTAGGACGACTTACGCCAGCGGTCGGGGCTGATCACGGGGCGCCTCACAGTTCTTTGGCCAGTCGGTGGATGAAGTCACGCGAGCGGTCGGGTGCGAGTGACACTGCCTCCACCTTACGGAAGCGCGTTCGATAGGCACCGAGTTGTGCCTCGGAATCGACGAAGACGGAGCCAACGCCGCCTCGGACGCGCCGATCGGGACGAGCCACACGACGATGGTCTCGAGGCCGTTCTCCAGGACGACCGACGCGAAGTCGTCGTCGAAGCAGACCGGGAGTGCGGCGTAGAGAGCGGTCATCGTGCCGCCTGGGACGAGCGGCATGGGGAGGGGGACGACGTCGCCGCGCAGGAGGGCCTCCCCGCCGGTCAGGAGACGCCCGGCGATCCACTCCAGGACGCCCGGCAGCGGGCCGGGGTCGTCCCCGGGGGCGGCCCGGCCGCACGCCAGCAGTTCCATGTGCTGGTGCCGGCCGAACACGCGCGACGTCAGCGGGGCCTTGAACAGGCCGATGGTGGCGAAGGCGTGGACGCCCGGGAGGACGCCCCCGCTGAAATACCCGATCCGCGGGGCGCCCTCGGGCGCCCCCTCCTCGGGCGACCATGCGCCGGCCAGGGGGCCGAGGCGGCTTTCGAGGTGGTCGACCAGGGCGGCCATCGTCAGCTTCGCTGTCCGGCCGTCGGCACCGGTGCCGGTGTGCGCCGCTTGCCCGCCTTCACGATCGCCAGGGCGCGGGCGCGGTCGTACATGGCGACGGGGTTCGCGTGGTAGGTCCAGGGCTCTCCGCCGACCCAGGGCTCCAGGAGGCGGAAGTGGTCCAGGGCCTCGGCGCCCTTCCCGGCCAGGGTCAGGGCCGCGGCGAGGCGGTGGCGGACCAGGGGGGCGCGGGGGTCGTCGGCGGGTACGGCGGCCAGCGCGGCGCGGACGGCGTCCAGTTCGGACTTGGGGTGGCGGCCGGCGAGGGGGACCGGGCCTCCGCCCTGGAGGGCGCGTTCGAAGGCGGCCTCCAGAGGGAGGACCGAGAGGAGCGACTGCGGTGGGGCCGAGGCCGCTGCCTCCTGGGCGAAGCGGTGGGCCAGGCGGTCCGAGCCGCACCACTTGGCGCACCAGTACTGGAGGGCGTTGAGGTGGGCGTAGAAGTGGTGGGGGGCGCGGGCGGTCAGCTCGGACCAGAGGCGGCGGAACTCCTCGTGCGGGAGGACGAGGCCGCGGGCCGCGGTGACCAGGGTGACCCAGGGGGACGGGTCGTGGGGGGCGAGGGCGGCGGCTGTCCGTGCTTCTTCGAAGGCCGCCTGGAGCAGCTGCTTGAAGCGGGCCAGGCGGTCGGCGGAGGTGTCCTTGGCGTAGCCCTCGCCGCGGGCGTGCCAGGCGCGGTAGAGCAGGGCCTGGGCGTGGACGGCCGCCGCGTCGGGGTCGTCGGGGCGCTCGGTGCGCCAGGCGTTCAGCCAGGCGTCCTCCTCCGGGGTGATCCGGGCGAGGCAGGTCAGCACGTACCAGCGGCGGTCCCAGTCCTGGCCCGCCGCGGCGAGCAGGGCCGCGCCCGGGCGCCAGTCGCCCTGGCGGGCGGCGAGGGTGGCGTCGGCGAGCTCGGGGGCGATCGGGCCGTACTCCGCGGCGTCCAGCTCCTCGCGCGGCAGCAGGCCGTACGCGGTGACGTCCATGCCGGCCGTGCCGTTGCGGTTGGCGCGGGCCAGGCGGGCGCTGTTCCAGAGGGCCCAGGCGAGGACCGGGAGGCCTATGGCTATGGCGGTGTACTGGAGGAGGGGCGGCATCGGCAGGTGGTGCTTTCGGATCGGTGTGTGAACGGGTACCGAGACGATCATCCCGGGCGGCCGATCACAGAACGCACACGGGTCGGTCACCTTTCAGATAGCAGTGTGGGCGCCCCACCGGATTGATCCGGCGGAGCGCCCACCTTTGTTCACGGATTCCGAGGGATTACTCGGATCAGCCTGATTTTCAGCGGGTGGCCGTCAGGGAGACCGGCTTCCGGTACGGATTCCAGAAATCGACTCCCGCTCGTTCCTGAGCGTCGACCAGCGCACCGATCCCGTGCCGCACGGCGAAGTCCAGCTCCGCGGGGAAAGCGGGAACGAGCATCAGGAATTCCACGTGCCTGCCATCGGCAAGCACCATGCTCGTCATCTCGCCTTCGAAGGGATCCATGACCACGAAGCCGGCGAGTTCGGTCCCCGGCCAGAGCGGTCCCGGCGCCCGGTAGATGTTCTGCGCCGCGAGGGCCTTGCCCGATCGCGCAGCGTAGATCCCCACCTGGGCGATCGACTCGGCGATGTCGTCGCACTCCGGATCGCACGACAGGAAGAACTCCTGCCGGTGCTTTCCGTCAGCGCCCGGCACCGGGACGTCACAGGCACCCGAGGTGCGGTAGAAGGTCAACTCGTCCTCCCCCTCACCTTCGACCCACTTCAGGATCCGGATGTCGTAACCGTCCCGGGTCTGGAACGACGCCTCGCGCAGTGGTTCACCCCACTTGCGGATGAAGAACTCCGCGGGACTCGACGGGAGATCTGTCATGGTGCTCCTCCAAATGGCCAAGAAGTTCCTGCCGGCCACCCTGGGGGCCACCATTGCCCTGGCCCTGTTCCGATGGGTTTGTCCTGCTTGGAAGAATTACACGGCCCGCAGGCGCCGGTCGTGTTCGACGGTCGATTCACTCGAGAGGACCGGGCGTTACGGCTGTTCAGCCAGCCGCCCTTGCTCCAGTCTTCCTTCTGCGGTGTCACGTGCTCGAAGTCCGTAGACCTGCTCTGTCCGCAGTAGGGACACGTGGGCGACTTGTTGATCGCCGCGGTCCGCACGGCACGTGTCGGCCTCTTGTACTTCTTCCTCGCATAGCTCGGCGGTTCGATGTCCTGGACACCACCGACCGCGCAGGCCTCGCCGACCTCGCCGATGGCTCCATTGTTGTTGTGGACGAGGATCGCCTCGGTCCCGGCCACGACATAGTACGTGTGCAGGCCGTCGATGCTCAGGTCGTAGGTCACGCGCTGCGCCGTGTACGACCTGACCTCGATGATCCCGCTCGTGGAACCGTCGTCGGTCTGGAGCTTCTGGCCGGCCTTGAGGTCGCCCGCCTGGGTCCAGGAGTTGCGGCTGACCTCGTAGAACTGGTGGTGCTTGGTGGTCTGGATCGTCTTCGGACCCGACTTGGTGGCCACGACGACATCGACGTAGTCACGGTCGGTCTTGGTGACGATCACCTCCTTGACCTTGTGTTTCTCCTGCTCCTTCTTGCCGGGCTCGGCCGTCAGGACCCAGTCGCCGGCCTTGATCTCGGAGATCGGCTTGACCGTGCCGTTGGCCATCAGCACACCGGTCAGGCCGGTGAAGCTGTGCGGAGTCCTCCGGCAGCCGCCGCCGGACGACTCCCCGTCCGCCTCGCGCGACTTGCCCTTCGGACCGTACTTGCTGGCTGCCGCACCGAAGACACCACCGGTCACGGCACCCACGGCCGTGGCCTTGGCCGCGCCGGAGACGCTGCAGCCTTCCTCACTCGCGGCACAGGAGACGCCATAGCCGACCGCGCCTTCCGCAGCACCGCCCGCAGCGCCCATGGCCGCGCCCTGGACCACCTTGCCGCCGACACCGGCGAGCAGGCGGCCCACGGCGCCGGAGGCCGCACCGCCGGCCGCGCCACCGAGAGCACCGGTGACACCGCCGATCGCGACCGCGCCGAGGAAGCCGCCGACGGACTTGGGTCCGTCGCTCATCATGTAGCCGACGCCGTTGGCCGCGGCGCCCGCGAGGGCCGCGCAGCCGATCGCACCGGCACCGGCCGTGGCCGCCGTACAGCCCGCGAAGACCACGACACCGACCGCCACCGAGGCGATGGTCGCGGCGTGCTGCTTCACGAAGTGGGCTGTGGCCTTGGCCGCCTTCTTGAGGCCTCTGCCGATCTTCTTGACGGCCTTCTTGGCCGCCTTGACCGCCTTGCTGGCTACATGTTTGACCGCCTTGGCGACCTTGCGGATGGTCTTCTTGACGTGCTGTACGACCTTATGGACGTACTTCTTTACTCGTTTGTATGTTCGTTTGACGTATCTCTTGATCTTTTTGACGCTGTCGTGCACATAGTGCACGGCCTTCCGGACCGCCCGGCGGGCCTTCCGGACCACATTCTTGGCCGCCTTCTTGATCTTCTTGGCGGCCTTGCGGACGACCTTGGCCGCCTTCTTGACGGCGTGCTTGGCCTTCTTCCAGGCCGACTTGGCGACCTTCTTGACCTTCTTGGTGACCTTCTTGATGGCCTTCTTGATGAAGCCGAACCAGTGCCCCGTCGGGTCGGTGCCCGTCATCGGGTTGTCGTTGGCGTACGCGTACTGGTTGGCGTTCACCGAGTCCGGCAGCGGCTCGTTGCTCACCGTGTCCCGGCTGTTGAACTGGCCGGTCTGTGGCGAGTACCAGCGCGCGGCCATGTTGACCTTGGCCGTCTGCGGGTCGGTCCACCCGGACTGGTAGCCCAGGTTGCCCACCATGCCGGACGAGGACGACGTTTTGCCGAACGGCGTGTACGTCGCCGAACCGGTCAGCGCCTCCGCCGAGTCGGTGAACTGGGCCACGACGTCGTCGTGGACGTCCGTCATGACCAGGGCCGACGACACACCCGTCTTCACGCCCAGCAGAGAGCCGTCGGCGTCGCGGCTGTAGGACGCGTAACCGTCCGAGGCGACGTCGTTGCCGATACCGCTGTACTTGAAGGAGAAGACGTCGGCGCCGGTACCGTCCTTGGCGCTCAGGACACGGTCCAGACCGTCGTAGACGTACGTCCGTTCACCCTCGTTGATCACCCGGTTGAAGGCGTCGGCCTTGAGCAGGGTCTGTATCCCGCCCTCGTCCGTGATCGTCTTCAGCGTGCCGCGCGCGGTGTACGTGTACGAGTTGTGCCCGTCCGACGTGAGCCGGTTGCGGGCGTCGTACGTGTACGTGTCGCCGCCGACGCGGGTGCGGTTACCCGAGGCGTCGTAGCCGTAGGACTCCGTCGTCGTGCCGTTGTTCCACGACGTGAGGCGGTTCGCCCAGTCGTAGGTGTACGTGTTCGACGAGGCGCCGCTGACCCCTGTCGTCGTCTTCGACGTCAGGTTGTCGTTCTCGTCCCAGCCATAGGCGATGTTGGCGAGGACCTTGCCGGTCGGCGAGGTCAGCTTGTCGTTGGTGATGCGCTCCAGGGAGTCGTAGGAGAACTCACGCTTCGACTTGCCGGTGCCGTAGTCGACCTGCTTGACGTTGTTGTTGACGTCGTAGGTGTAGGTCAGCGCGGAGCCGGTGGCCCCGTCGTTGACCGTCTTCAGCCGGCCGGCCGTGTCGTACCCGTAGGTCGTCGTGCCGGAGGCGTCCGTGCGGGAGGTCAGCTCACCGTCGCCGTTGTAGGCGAAGGACGAGCCGCCCGACGGGCCGGACGTCGACAGCAGCAGACCGCGGTCGTCGTAGCTGAAGGTGTTCAGGTCGGTGCCCGCACCCGCGACGGCCGTGATGTTGTCGTCCGAGTCGTACGCGTAGGTGTGGTCGACCGTGGCGGCCTCCGCACCCGTACCGGTGGTCTTCGTCAGCCGGTTCTTGGCGTCGTACTCGTTGGTGACGACCACACCGCCCGGGGAGCGCTGCTCCTTCACCCGGCCGTTGGCGTCGTACACCGTGGTGAAGGTGCGGTCAGCCGGGTCGGGGTGGGCCGGGGTGGACGGCTCGATCAGAGACTCGGGCAGCCCCCAGGTGTTGTAGGTGGTGATGAACGGGTTGCCACGGCCGTCGGTGAAGCGCGTGCGGTTGCCCGCCGCGTCGTAACCGTAGGTCGTGGTGATCGACTCGGTCGCCGAGACCGGCTCGACCGCCTTGGTGACCAGGCCCGAGGGGTCCACGGTGAACGTGGTCGTGTGGCCGCGGGCGTCGGTCACCGACAGCGGGTTGCCCGCCCGGTCGTAGGTGGAGCGGCTGGTGCGCAGCACGTTGCCGAGCGCGTCCAGGTCCTGGGTGGTGACCAGGTTCCCGAACCCGTCGTAGGTGTTCTTCGTGCTGGTACCGTCCGGGTCCTTGGCGACCAGGACGTCGCCGTCCATGTTGTACGTGTACGACGACACGTTGCCCGCCGGGTCGGTCACCTCGGTGACCTCGCCGAGCGCGTTGTATGTGTACGACGTGCTCACACCCGTCGGGCTGGTCTCCCGGGAGAGGTCGCCGCCGGGCGCGTTGTACTCGTTGATCGCCGTGTAGGCCCGCTGCGTCGGCTGGCGCACGATGTCCGTGCTGGTCAGCTCGTTGCCGAGGTAGTCCCAGGTGGACTCCTCACGGGCGCCGTTCGGGCGGGTCGTCGAGAGCAGGTCGCCGTTGGTGTCGTAGACGTACGTCGTCTTGTCGCCACCCGGTTCCGTGACCGAGGCCACGTCGCCGAGCTGCGTGTACGAGTACGTCGTCCGGTTGCCCAGCGCGTCGACCTCGGCCGAGACCTGTCCCAGGTCGTTGTACTCGTTCCAGGACGTGGCCGTGATCGGCGTCGAGGACCCCGGCGGGGTGTAGTTCGGCAGCCTGGTCGAGGTCTCCTGGCCCTCGGCGTCGTAGGCGGTGACCGTGACGTTGCCGTTGGCGTCCGAGGTCTCGGTCACCTCGCCGAACGTGTTGTAGCCCGTCATGGTGACCGGGCGAACGGCCGTGGCCGTGCCACCGTTCGACTCGGCGTTCACAACCGGCTCGGTGATCGTGGTCTGCTGGGCAGCCTCGTCGTACCCGTAGTCGGTGACGCTGCCGTTCTCGTCGGTCATCGACAGCGGCAGACCCCGCTGGTCCAGCTGGTACGTGGTGGTGTGCACCGCGCTGCCGGCCGCCGGAAGCGTGCCGTTGTACACCGACGACACCTGCGAGCCGGTCAGTGCCTCACTGTAGACCTGGACGTCGGCGATCGAGCCGTTGGCGTTCTCGGCGTACGTCCCGTTGTAGAGCCGTCGTCCGATCTGCAGCGGGCCGGTGGCCTCCCAGGGAGAGGTGAAGGCGGTCGTGGTCCCGGACTGGGAGCCGTTGACGTACAGCTTCAGCGACGCGGTGGCCTGGTCGTAGACACCGGTGAGGTGGGTCCAGGTGCCGGGCGTCACCGCGGACGTGCCGGAGTAGGTCCGGATGGTCGCGGCACCCGTGGTGTCGGTGGCGTGCCGGTTGAACGTCCAGCCGTACGTCGTCGAGTAGTACAGCTGGAAGCCGCTGGCCACCTTGCCGTCCTGGCCGAGGAAGGTGCTGTTCGCGCTCGTGGAGGCGAGCTTGACCCACGCCGAGACGGTGAAGCTGCCGCTGGTGTTGACCGCCGGGCCGTCCGCCTGGCCGTAGGCGTTGGCGGTGCCGTTGAAGACGGCCGAGCCGCCCTTCTCGGTGGAGCGGGTGACGGCGCTGCCCAGCGTCACCTTGCGGTTGCCGCCGGAGGAGTCGCCGACCGAGTAACCCGTGGTCTCGTCGAGCTTGTAGCGGGCCACGGGGGCCGTGGTCCCGTCGTGCTCGACGGTGCCCTTGACGTTGCCCAGGTCGTCGTAGAGCGAATCCGTCGTCGCGACGTCACCCGTCGCCGGATCCGTCTCCGTCTCGCTGACCACATTGTCGTCGGGGTCGTAGGAGACCTTCGTGGTCCGGTTGGCCCCCGTCGGGTCCAGAACCGACGACGTGACCCGGTCGTCCGCGTCCACGGTGAACGTGTTCGTGGTGCGGCCGTCGTTGGTCACCTGCTTGATCAGGTTCCCGGCCATGTCGTACGTGTTGGACTCCTCGACGAACTGCTTGCCGTTCGCCGGGTCCTTCCGGGTGACGCTGGCCGTGAGGCCGTCGTCGGTGTAGGTGTACGCCGTCACCCAGCCCATCGCGTCGGTGATGGACGCGAGGCGGCCGGCCGGGTCGTAGGCCCGGGACTCCTGCACCAGCGTGGTCGGCGACGACGGGTTGTTCGGGTCGCCGGTGTAGTTGAGCAGGTTCGTCGTGAGCGGGCGGCCTTCGCCGTCGAAGGTGTAGGTGTTGACGTTCCCCGCGGGGTCGGTCTCCTTCACCTTGTTGCCGTAGACGTCGTACTCGAACGACGTGGTGTCGCCGCCCGGGTCCGTGCGCGTGGCGAGACGGTTGTAGGCGTCGTACGTCATCGACGTCGTCCGCGAGGCGTCGCCGCCGGTGAGGTCGGCGACGGTCTGCGAGGTGACGTCTCCGTCGTAGTCGTAGACGGTCGTCGTCTTCGCCTGGTGCACCGCGCCGGTGACGCGGTTGGTGACCGCCGGGGCGGTCTCCGTGGTCACCTGGTCGTTCTTGTCGTACGTCCAGGTGGTGGTCAGGCCGTTCGGCTGGGAGTCGGATATCTCCTTCTGGGAGACCTTACGGCCCAGGTTGTCGTACGTGTACGTCACCTTGGCGCCGTTGGCGTCCGTGACCGAGGCCAGGTCGCCGTTGGCGTAGTAGACGTTCTTCGTCGTCTTGCCGCCCGGCGTGGTGACCGTGTCGACCAGACCCGCGGGGGCCACCGCCGTACCGCCCTCGGCCGCGGGGGTCGTGGACGTGGTGTAGGTGGTGGTGGCGGTGCGGCCGTTGGGGTGGCCGGGCACCGGCGGGGTGGTCACCGACAGCAGGTTGCCGCCGGTGTCGTAGGTGTAGCTGGTCAGGTACGTGTTGTCCGTCGCGGACGCCGAACGCGCGTCCCGCTCGGTGAGGAGCAGGTCGTTGCGCGGGTCCATCGGCGGGAACGCGGTGGTCGCGTCGGGGTAGTAGGTGTAGTACTCCGTCGCGCACTTGTTCGCCGCCGTGTCCTGGCAGTCGGTCTGCGAGACCGTGTTGCCGCGCACGTCGTGACCGGTGATGCTGCGGTTGCCGTTGGCGTCCGTCACGGTGTGCAGGAAGCCGCCCGTGTCGTAGCCGTACGTCGTCCGCTTGCCCTCGGTGTCGATCGCGGCGAGCAGGCGGTCGCCCATCTCCGCGTCGTACACGTACGTCAGCGTCTTGTTCGTCGGGTCGGTCAACTGGACCGTCTTGACCGGCGCGATGCCGGAGGACGCCTTGTACGCCGACCAGTGCCGGTCGACCTCGTCCTCGCCGAGCGCGTGGTCATAGGCCGCGACCTCGGCGACGGAACCGGTGAAGTAGCTGACGTCACCGGGCGACTGGTACCAGTTCTTGCCGTAGCCCGCGCCGATGAAGGTGCGGGTGTTCGACTGGTCGGCCGGTGCTCCGGTGAAGTCGGCCACCTTGGCGCCGTCGAGGTACATCGTCTGGGTCGTGCCCGAGGAGGACAGGACCGCGTGGTGCCACTGGTTGTCGGTGACCGTGCCGGTGGTGCCGAAGGCCGTGCCGCCGGTGCCGGCGGTGGTCCACCAGTGACCGTGCAGCTTGTTGTCGGCGCCCACGTACAGCAGCGGGTTCCAGGTGCCGCTCGGCGTGGTGCCGGTCGGTGCCGTCGACTGGTCCGAGAGGATCACGCCGGGCTTCGCCGTCTTGAACCACAGTTCGACCGCGCGGTTCGCGGAGGAGTGCCACGGGGTGAACGGGATCTCCGCGTAGGAGGAGGTGCCGTTGAAGGACACCGCCGTCACGTCACCCGTGCCGAACGGACCCGCCACACCCTGCGTGACGGTGTTGTACGTGCCGAAGCCGGTGTGGATCTCGTTGGCCGCCTGCGCGGCGCCGCCCGTGTCGGACAGCCTCCAGTAGCCGGAGGGGGCGGAGCCCATCACGGCGGAGCGGTAGACCTGCGAGGAACCGGTGATGGTCGGCGGGTTCAGCTTCCAGGTGCCGCCGTCGCCGTCCGTGGCCTGCGTGACCAGGTCGTCGGTGGGACCGTAGGTGATGGCCGCCTGCGTCTTGCCGCCCGGCGTGGTGATCTTGCTGAGCAGACCGGCGGACCGCTTGGCGGCCTGGTACTGCGCGGTGATCACCGACGGGTCGAGCGGCTCGGAGTAGATGGCGACCTCGGCCATCTGACCGGTGTAGTGCCCGAGCTGGTCGTTCGGGTTCATCGCCGGCCAGCCCTGGGTGTTCACACCCGCGCCGAGCGAGATGTACGGCTGGTTCCAGTCGTTGATCGTGCCCGACAGGGAGCCCTGGGCGACACCGTCCAGGTAGAGCGTCTGGCTGGTGGCCTGACCGGTGAGGACCGCGTTGTGCCACTGGCCGTCGGTGACGGTGGCGGTGGACACGATGTTGGGGCTGCAGCTGGGCGACATGGCCAGGCAGCCGCGCAGCTTGCCGTCGGTGCCGACGTACACCGCGGGGGTGTTCTTCGTCGTGTTGGCCACCGGGTTGGCGTCGCTCAGCGGCTTGTCGCCGTAGTAGAAGAGCACGCCGCCGGCCGTGGTCGTCTTGAACCACAGCGAGACCGACGTGTACGACGGCGTCGCACCCGGCGCGGACGGCATCTCCACGTAGGAGGTGGTGCCGTTGAACGTGGCCGTGGTCTGCGTCGAGCCCGCGAGGACCGACGAGCTGCCCAGGGTCACGTTGTGGTACAGGCCGTTGTAGCGGCCCTGGTTCAGGTCGACCGTGTCCTTGGCGACGGTCGCCCCGGCCGCCTCGCCGAGCCGCCAGTACGCGTACGGGTCGGCGTCCAGCACCGTGGTGCGGTAGTGGTTGCCGGTGACGTACGAGTACGACGTGCAGTGCGTCCAGTCGGCGGGCGGGCAGACCTTGGTCAGCTGGTCGCCGCTGTAGCTGTACTGCCACGTCTGCGCGGTGTTGGAGTCACCCGCGGTGGACGGGTCGGTGGCCACGGTCGCGACGTGCGCGGTGGTGGCACCGGCCGGGGTCTGCCACGCCAGCGTCAGGGAGCGCTTGGACGTGTCGTTGGTGATCTTTGTGAGCTGCTTGGACGTGTTGTACGTGAACGTCTCGGTGCGGCCCGCGTAGTCCTTGATGCTGGAGATGGCGTAGGTGCCGGCCTTCGCGGTCGCCTGCTTGAAGGCGTACTCCGTGAAGTCCTTGTCCGTCAGCGTGTAGCCGCCGGTCACCGACTGGAGGCGGGCGTAGCGGCCCAGCGGGGGCTGAAACGTTCCGTCGCTGTTGCGGCCGAAGGCGACCTGCTCGCCGCCCGGGTAGGTGACGATGACGCTGGTGACCGCGCCCGCCGGGTCCTTGACCTCGGCGGCCTTCATGTCGACGACCGTCGACCAGCCGGCGCCGAAGGCGCTGTCGATACGCGGGTCGATGCTGTTGTACGACCGCTCGATCTCCAGCGAGGGGCCGACCACCTCGACGTCCGCGTCACTGTCGTCGGTGGTGTAGTTCGCCTCGGACGGGTCGAACTCGTGGCCGTCGTTGTTCTGGGCCAGGCCCGAGGTCACCGGCGGCTGCGGCACCGCGGTGGTGAAGCGGCTGGAGTAGGTCACCTCCTCGTAGCCGTCGGTCACACCCACGTACCAGGTGTAGTTCTTCGACCAGGTCAGCTTGCCCGCGGGGATCTTCCAGCTGCTCTTGGTGAGGTTGCCGGAGGTGACCACCGGGGTGGTGCTGCCGGAGTCGGCGTCGTACACCTCGAAGCTGTAGGTCAGGCTCGCGTTCGGCCACTTGTCGGCGTCGCTCGCGTAGACCAGCAGCTCCGGCTGGAGGGTGTTGGCCTGGAAGTTCTCCGGCGGGTACTGGGCGTTGACCTGCGGCGCGGTGTTCGGCGCGTAGGTCAGGTCCAGCGAGGGCCGCCAGGCGGCGGTGGCCGAGTCGTCGGAGTGGAACTTCTTCCAGTGCAGGCCGTCGCCGGTCGGCGCGGCCATGGCCAGGCCGTAGTTGGCACCGCCGGTGGCGACCTGCGTGAACCACGAGGTCGACAGCGTCACCGGCATCTTCACGCCGACACTGGCGCTGCCGGAGCTGTTGGTGCAGGAGGCGCCCGGGTCGGGGGTGGTGGTGCCGATGGCGGAGCCGTAGGACGGACCGGGGTAGGTGGTGGTCGTCGACGGCGACCACGACTGGGTCACCGGGTAGACCGAGAAGGCCTCCGGCGTGCAGGTCGAGGACCACAGCGCCCAGACGTTCAGCTGGGCGGCGGACACCTTCTGGCCCGCCAGCGTCGTCCCCAGGTTGGAGAACTGCAGGAACGAGTTGGCCTTGGTGGTGCCGCTGTCGTAGGAACCGACCTTGATCTGCGTCTCGGCGGAGCGGTTGGCGGCGTAGTCGGTCTGGACGTACGTCGCCTCGCTCGCG
The DNA here is from genome assembly GCF_014905555.1 of Streptomyces sp. Y2F8-2. GTDB lineage: Bacteria > Actinomycetota > Actinomycetes > Streptomycetales > Streptomycetaceae > Streptomyces > Streptomyces cynarae. Next base: position 47,814 of record NZ_BNGS01000006.1, read on the forward strand.
AGGACCGTGGTCGGGTCGACGGTGACCGGGTAGACCCGCTCGGGGTCGTCCAGCCAGGACCGGTCCGCGGTCATCCGCAGCGCCGGCTCGCCGTCCACCGTGGTCAGCTCGTACGAGACCTTCGCGGAGCGCGCGCCCTCACCGGAGCGCCGGTCTATGTTGGCGTCCTCCATGTAGGCGTGCGGGACGGTGGCGGCGACCTTGCCGTCGGCGCCCACGAAATCCACGTCGCCGTTCTCGGCCAGGCGCGGGGTCAGGCCCTGGGCGTCCAGCTTGAAGACCCAGGAGTTGGCGGCGTCCGGCGAGCGCAGGACGACGTTCTCCTTGAAGCCGTCGGCGATCGGGACGAGCTGGACGTCCGTGTCGGGCAGCACGCCGTTGTAGACGACTGTGCCGTCGGTGCCCTTGGTCGCGGCCACCTTGGCCGCGCCGTTCAGCTCGTAGGCGAGGGCACGGCCGGAGCCGAGGCCGACGGAGGCCAGCTCGTCGTCGGCCGCGTTCGGGGCGAAGTCGACGTCGAGGGAGTTGGCCTTCTGCGCGAAGCGGCCCTCCTCGTCCTTGACGAGGCGGGTGTCGATCGGCTGCCAGGTGCCGTCGGCCGCCTTGAAGTTGGTGCGGCCGCTGTAGTGACGGATCGTCGTGGAGCCGTCCTCGTTGACGTAGTAGTCCGAGGTCTCCGTCGACTTCTTCGCGTCGCGCTTGCTGGTGGCCGGGTCGAAGCTCTTGCCGTTGCCCCGGGCGGGGCCGGTCGTGGCCTGCTCCGGCTTGTCCACGGGGCGCTGGTAGGCGTCGAGCTCGCCCTTGCCCTTGCCGGGCGCGCGGCCGACGCCGCGGTCGGCGTCGGTGGCGTCGGCGGAGGCGTGGTGGCTCTTGCCGCGGGCGGTGCCGCCCTCCTGATCCGGGGTGTCCGGATCGTCCGGCTCGCTCACCCACTTCCAGAGACCCGACAGGGACATCTCGGGCATTTTCGGTGCCGAAAGGGTGGCACCGGTGGCTTCTGCCGTCTCTGTGGTGAGCATGAACGACAGGGACACAAGGACAGAAAGTGCGGTAGCCCTCGCTCTACGCCGTCCGGAACCACCCGGAGGGTACAAGCGAGGGCTACGCACCCAGCGAACACGCATGGGCAAGCCTTTACTCACGAGCCGACAAAAGCTTCGCAAGTTTGCCCCAAGAACGTGCAAAGACTCCAGACGAGATCGACAACGTTAGCCGATCTTTACCGAAGAGCCGGAACCCCGGGAGCAGTTCACGCGTTAGATGACCTCACGGCCTGTCTGATCGCCCGCGCCACCGCCTCCTTGAGACCTTCGTCCGGCTTCGCGACGGTCACGTTCCCGGCCGTCTCCGCTTTCGCCGCCGACGCGTCGTCGACCAGGACGAAGCGCACCGCGGCGTTCTTCGCGGCGGCAGCCCGCGTGACCTGGACCTGCGGTGCGCCGACCGCCACCACGACATCGCACTGACGCTGGATCAGGCTGTTGAAGAACGGCTGGACGTTGCCCACCGACTGCGGCCCTGTGACCGGCACATAGGTGACCCGGGCCAGCGTGTCCCGGGATGCCTGCTGCATGCCCTCCCACGCCGAGGCGGCGAGCGTGCCCCGCGTGATGCCCTTGTCCCCCGTCAGCATGCACGCGTCGAAGTCCCGGTACTGGCGCGCCCGCGGATCAGGGGGCGCGGCCCGCTCCTCCCCGGCGAACAGCCAGGCGCCCACCAGCCCCAGCACGACGACGGCCGCACCGCCGGCCACCCAGGCCCCACGGCCCCGCAGCGCGCCGGCCGCCGCCGCCAACGCGCGGACCACCGGAGCCCCGCGCGTGGATCGGGCCTTCTTCTTGCCGACCCGCCAGCCACGCCGGGTCTTCATCGGGCGTCTCCGCCCGACGGCCTGACGAACAGGCAGTGCAGCGCCGCTCCGAGCGTGGAGGCGAACAGCAGCAGGATGTCGGCGGCGTACTGCGGGCCGTGGGTGTCCACCGGGGTGAGGACGGCCTCGAACAGCCATGCCACGTTCACCGCGGTGAAGACCACCGCCGCCAGCCAGTCGGCGCGCGTGCCCCGCCGGAAGGCCAGCACAAGCGAGGGCACGGCACCCAGCATTCCCAGACTCAACAGGGGGACGGCCGCCAGAGCCGCCCGGGACAGCAGTCCGGGCACGGTGCCTGTCACCGCTTCAGTCGCGCGCGCGGCGACAATGTCGTGCTTCACGGCCGTTTACCTTCGCCTCTCAGGAACGCCTACATAGAGGTCCGTACATATACACGAATATGTACGGGACGCCGTAGGCTACCTCCCCGGCCGGACGATGCCGACGGGGGAAGTCGCCCGCGAGGCCACCGCCTCAGCCGCCGCACTGCCGCAGCATCATCTGCTTGTCGGCCGCCGTCACGGGAAGGTCGTACTTCAGCGACACCTGGGCGAAGCGGACCGAGTAGGCGCAGCGGATCTGTGTGTTCGGGGGCAGCCAGGTCGCCGGCCCGGAGTCGCCCTTCGCGCCATTGGTCGGCCCGTCCACCGGGATCAGGTTCAGCGGGTCGTTGGCGATGTCCTCCCGTTTGTCCTTCGACCAGCGCGAGGCACCCATCTGCCAGTCGTACGACAGCGGCATGACATGGTCGATCTGGACCGTCGCCGCACGGGACTTGGTCCACTCGATCGTCTTCCCGGTGTACGGGTCGTGCAGCGTCATGGAGGTGACGACGCAGTCCGAGCCCGCCCGGAAGCGGACCTTCTCGCCGTCGCGCTTCAGGAGATCGTTGCGCGAGTCACACCCGTTGTGGGAAAAGGGGATGCCGCCCGGGGCCGAGTCGGTCCAGGCGTAGCCGAACTTGTCCCGCTCGTAGCCCGTCTTCGGTCCGCGGCCCTTCGTCGCCACTTTCTCGATCAGCGACCGGGCCTTCGCCTTGTCCGCGCTCGAAGTGACGGCTGCCAGGCCCGGCTTCGTCCCGTCGGGGTTGTCCAGCGGGTTCACCGCCCGGCCGTAGGCGGCCGTCGGAACGGCGGAACCGGAGGGTCCGCCGTCCACGGGCGGGGCGACGCCCTTGCACCCGGTCACCATCGATCCGGTGGCCAGCAGCGCGGCGGATGCCAGCAGGACGCGCCGCCATCCGCCACGGTGCCCGACGTGCCGCTCAGTACGCATTGCGCGATGCCCTCCCCTTGCCTGTACCGCCCGCGCCGGGCCGTTCTCCCGGTCTCACGGTAGCCGTCAAGGGGTTATGTCCCTCACATCGCCTCCGTCATGCGTACGAGAACCGCCCCGCTCACGCGCCGCGACCCGATACGACCGCTCCGACCAACTAGGCCCGATTAGGGCCCACTAGGTCCCCATCCGGGCCGCTCAGGGCCGGATGGGGCCGGATGGGGTCGCTAGGACCCGCTAGCCCGCTAGGCCCGCTACGACCCCAGGATCGACGTCAGGAACTCCCCGACCCAACCCAGCAACTCCCGTCCGACCAGCGGCTTTCCGCCGACCTTCGCCGTCTTGGGGCGGGGGACCAGGACCTGGTGGACGGCCGGCTTGACGATGGTTCCGGGGTACAGGCGCTTGAGCCGCAGCTCCTGGGACTCCCTCAGTTCGACCGGGGCGAAGCGGATGTTGGTGCCCTGAAGGACGATCTCGCCGACACCGCAGGCGCGGGCGAGCATGCGCAGGCCCGCCACCAGGAGGAGGTTCTCGACGGGCTCCGGCAGCTTGCCGTAGCGGTCGACGAGTTCCTCGCGGACGGCCTTGATGTCCTCCTCCGAGTTCACGGAGGCGATCGCGCGGTAGGCCTGGAGGCGCAGCCGCTCGCCGGGCGCGTAGTCGTGCGGGACGTGGGCGTCGACGGGCAGCTCGATCTTGACCTCGAGCGGCGCCTCTTCCTCGATCTCGCCGGTCTCCAGCTGGCGCCGGTAGTCCGCGACCGCCTCGCCGACCATCCGCACGTACAGGTCGAAGCCGACGCCCGCGATGTGGCCGGACTGCTCGCCGCCGAGCAGGTTGCCCGCGCCGCGGATCTCCAGGTCCTTCATCGCCACGTACATGCCCGCACCCATCTCCGTGTGCTGGGCGATGGTCGCCAGCCGCTCGTGGGCGGTCTCCGTCAGCGGCTTCTCCGGCGGGTAGAGGAAGTACGCGTAGCCGCGCTCCCGGCCACGGCCGACGCGGCCGCGCAACTGGTGCAGCTGGGACAGGCCGAAGGTGTCGCCGCGCTCCACGATCAGCGTGTTCGCGTTGGAGATGTCGATGCCCGACTCGACGATCGTCGTGGAGACCAGCACGTCGAACTTCTTCTCCCAGAAGTCGACGACGACCTGCTCCAGTGCCTGCTCCGACATCTGGCCGTGCGCCGTGGCGATCCGCGCCTCCGGGACGATCTCGCGCAGCCGCGCCGCCGCCCGGTCGATCGACTCCACCCGGTTGTGGATGTAGAAGACCTGGCCCTCGCGCAGCAGCTCACGGCGGATCGCGGCGCCGATCTGCTTCTCCTCGTACGGCCCGACGAAGGTCAGCACCGGGTGCCGCTCCTCCGGCGGGGTGGTGATCGTGGACATCTCACGGATGCCCGTCACCGCCATCTCCAGGGTCCTCGGGATCGGCGTCGCGGACATCGTCAGCACGTCGACGTTCGCACGCAGCTTCTTCAGCTGCTCCTTGTGCTCGACGCCGAAGCGCTGCTCCTCGTCGACGATGACCAGACCGAGGTCCTTGAACTTGGTCTCCGACGAGAACAGGCGGTGCGTGCCGATGACGACGTCCACCGAGCCCTCGCGCAGCCCCTCCAGGACCGCCTTGGCCTCCGTGTCCGTCTGGAAACGCGACAGCGCCCTCACGTTCACCGGGAACTGCGAGTAGCGGTCGGAGAACGTCCCGAAGTGCTGCTGCACCAGCAGCGTCGTCGGTACGAGGACGGCGACCTGCTTGCCGTCCTGGACCGCCTTGAACGCGGCCCGCACCGCGATCTCCGTCTTGCCGTAGCCGACGTCGCCGCAGATCAGGCGGTCCATCGGGACCGACTTCTCCATGTCCTCCTTGACCTCGGCGATCGTGGTCAGCTGGTCCGGGGTCTCCGCGTACGGGAACGCGTCCTCCAGCTCCCGCTGCCAGGGGGTGTCCGTGCCGAAGGCGTGGCCGGGGGCCGCCATGCGCGCGGAGTACAGCTTGATGAGATCGGCGGCGATCTCCTTGACGGCCTTCTTCGCGCGCGCCTTCGTCTTGGTCCAGTCGGCGCCGCCCAGGCGGTGCAGGGTCGGGGCCTCGCCGCCGACGTACTTGGTGATCTGCTCCAGCTGGTCGGTCGGGATGTAGAGGCGGTCGCCGGGCTGGCCGCGCTTGGCGGGGGCGTACTCCACCACCAGGTACTCGCGGGTGGCGCCCTGGACCGTGCGCTGCACCATCTCGATGTAGCGGCCCACGCCGTGCTGCTCGTGGACGATGTAGTCGCCGGACTCCAGGGTGAGCGGGTCGATCGTCTTGCGGCGGCGGGCCGGCATCCGGGTGCCGTCGCGGCCGGCCGCCCGCTGGCCGGACAGGTCGGTCTCCGTGAGCACGGCCAGTTTGAGGGCCGGGTCGACGAAGCCGTACTCGATCGAGCCGCACGCCACGTGCACGACCGACGGGGACAGCGCCCCGAGGTCGGCGTCGAGGCGGGCCGCGATGCCTTCGTTGCCCAGCACCTCCACGGTGCGGGACGCCGGGCCGTGGGCCTCGGTGACGTACACGGTGCGCCAGCCGTCGGCGAGCCAGCCCTTGGTGTCGGCGAGCGCCTTGGCGGTGTCGCCACGGTAGGTCTCGGGCGCGTGCATGCCGAGCGTGAGGGTGTCCGCGTCGAGGTCGGCGTCCGCGGCGAACGGGGACACCGACCACCACATCATGCCCAGCTCGCCGGCCCGGTCCCGGACGTCCGCGAGGGACCACAGGGAGGCGGCGCCGACGTCGATGGGTGCCTCTCCGCCGCCGGCCGTGGCCGCCCAGGACGCCTGCAGGAACTCCTGCGACGTGGCCACCAGGTCCGCGGCGCGCGTGCGCACCCGCTCCGGGTCGCACACGACGGCCATGGCGCCCGCGGGCATGACGTCGAGCAGCAGCTCCATGTCGTCGACGAGGACGGGCGCGAGGGACTCCATGCCCTCCACGGCGATCCCCTCGGCGAGCTTGCCGAGCAGTTCGCCCAGCTCCGGGTGGTCCTCGGCGAGGGCGGCGGCGCGCTGCCGCACGTCGTCGGTGAGCAGCAGCTCGCGGCAGGGCGGTGCCCACAGGCCGTGCTCGGCGACCTCCAGGGAGCGCTGGTCGGCGACCTTGAAGTAGCGGATCTCCTCGACGTCGTCGCCCCAGAACTCGATGCGCAGGGGGTGTTCCTCGGTGGGCGGGAAGACGTCCAGGATGCCGCCGCGCACGGCGAACTCGCCGCGCTTCTCCACCAGCTCCACGCGGGAGTACGCGGCGGCGGCGAGGGCGTCCACGACGTCGTTCAGGTCGGCGCTCTGGCCGGTTCTCAAGGACACCGGTTCCAGGTCGCCGAGGCCTTTGACCTGGGGCTGGAGCACGGAACGCACGGGGGCGACGACGACGGAGACCGGGCCGGTCTCGGGGTCGTCGGAGCTCGGGTGGGCGAGCCGTCTCAGGACGGCGAGGCGGCGGCCGACGGTGTCGCTGCGGGGGCTGAGGCGCTCGTGCGGGAGGGTCTCCCAGGACGGGTACTCCACGACGCCGTCGGGCGGCAGCAGGGAGCGCAGCGCGGCGGCGAGGTCCTCGGCCTCGCGGCCGGTCGCGGTCACGGCGAGGACGGGCCTGCCCGCGTCGCGGGCGAGTGCGGCCACGGTGAAGGGGCGTGCCGCCGGGGGGCCGACGAGGTCGACGTGCATACGGTTGCCGTCGGTCGCGGCCTTGACCGCTTCCGCGAGTGCGGCGTCCTTGACTACGGCGTCGAGCAGACCGTGCAGGCTCATGGAGGGGCATCCGTCCCGGGGTGGGCAACACGAACACCCGGCCGCGAGATTTTCTGGGGCCGGGGTTGTCCAGCCTACGACGCCGGGCGCGTGACCGTCGGGGCTGTGGACAACGTCCCGCCGTGGGGCTGTGGACAACGTCCCGCCGGTCGCGGGGTGCGGGCGCCGGACGGTGTTCGCCCCCGCCGGACCGGACGGCGCCGGGAAGCCCGGCGTCGGAGAGCCTGTGCTCCCCGGCGCCGGGCTCCGCCCGATTCCCCGTGCTCCCCGCCTCGGGGGCTACTCCGTCGCGATCGCGTTCAGCACGTTCATCCGGCCCGCCCGGAACGCCGGGATCAGGGCCGCGAACAACCCCACGAAGGCCGAGGCGACGAAGACGCTCGTGATCGTGCCCCACGGGATCTGGAGGACGTTCAGGCCCTCCAGGGCGAGGAGCTTCTGGGCCGTGGCCCCCCAGCCCATGCCCAGGCCGAGTCCCAGCAGGGCGCCGAAGAGGGCGATCACCACCGACTCCATGCGGATCATGCGGCGCAGCTGGCGGCGGGAGAGGCCGATCGCCCTGAGCAGGCCGATCTCCCTCGTCCGCTCCACCACCGACAGGGCCAGCGTGTTCACCACGCCCAGGACCGCGACGATGATCGCGAGGGCGAGCAGGCCGTAGACCATGTTGAGCAGCTGGCCGACCTGGTCCTTCAGCTCCTTCTTGTAGTCGGTCTGGTCGCGCACCTGGTACTGCGGGTACGGCTTCATCGACTGCTTCAGCGCCGCGTACGCCTGCTTCTCCTGGCCGTCCTTCGCCTTGGCGAACATGATCTGGTTCGGCGGGATCCTGTCCTTCGGGACGTACTTCTCCATGGTCGCGATGCTCATGTAGCGCGCGCCCTGGTCAAGGGCGGTGTCGTCGCTGGTGATCGCCGCGACCTTGAGCTTCGCCGTCCGGCCGCCCTTGAAGGCGACGGTGATGGTGTCGCCGACGTGCACACCGTGCTTCTTGGCGTAGTCGGAGCCGACCGACATGGCGTCGTCGCCGTAGGCGGCGGACAGGGTGCCCTGCGTGGTCGTACGGCGCAGGTCGTCGGCGTACGACGGGTCCGCGGCCGTGATCCCGGTGTCGTCGGCCTTGCCGTCCGGCGAGGTCAGCGTGGCGTCGAGCATCTTGTAGCGGGTGACGTGCGCCAGGTGCGGGCTCAGCTGCATGGCCTTCTCGGCCTGCGGCACGATCCGCTGGTTGCCCTGGACGATGAAGTCCGCGCCGACCGACTTGTCCAGCTCGCTGGTCGCCGAGGCCACCATCGAGGAGCCGACCACCGACAGGCAGGCGACCAGTGCGAGGCCGATCATCAGGGCCGCGCCGGTGGCGCCGGTGCGGCGCGGGTTGCGCAGGGCGTTGCGCTCGGCCATGCGGCCCACCGGACCGAAGGCCCGCAGCAGCACCGCGCTGATCACCCGGACCACCCCGCCCGCCAGCAGCGGGCCGATGACCACGAAGCCGATCAGGGTCAGGACCACGCCGACACCCAGGACGAGCGAGCCGTCGCTCGCCTTCTTGGCACTCGCCGCCGCGTACAGGGCGGCGGCACCGGCGCCGGTGAGGACGAGGCCGATCAGGGCGCGCACCCGGCCCGCCTTGCCGTCGGCCGGCGTGCCGGCGTCCCGCAGGGCGGCCATCGGGGAGACCTGGCCGGCGCGGCGGGCCGGCAGGTAAGCGGCCAGGACGGTGACGACGACGCCCAGGACCAGGCCGGCCACCGGTGTGGTCGCCTTGATCGTCAGGTCCCGCGTCGACAGGTCCATGCCCATCGAGCCCATGACCTTCATCAGGCCGATCGCGATACCGACACCCGCGCCCACACCGAGGACCGACCCCAGGACGCCCAGCAACAGCGCCTCGACCAGCACGGACCGGTTGACCTGGCGGCGGGAGGAGCCGATCGCCCTCATCAGGCCGATCTCCCGCGTCCGCTGGGCGACCAGCATCGAGAAGGTGTTGATGATCAGGAAGATGCCGACCAGGAACGCGATCCCGGCGAAGCCGAGCATGGCGTACTTGATGACGTTCATGAACGACCCGACGCTCTTGCGGTTCTCGTCGGCGTTCTCCTTCGCCGTCCGGATCTTGTACGACCCGGTCCCGGCGAGCGTCCGCGCCACGTTCTGCTTGAGCTGCTCGTCCGAGACGCCGGGGGCGGCGGTGATGTTCAGGTGCGTGAACCTGCCGGTGCCGCCGAGGAGTTCGCGCTGCGCGGTGGCGGTGTCGAACCAGACGATCGCGGCACCGGGGTTGGTCACCTTGAAGGTGGCGATGCCGACGATCCGCGCCTTGAAGTCACCGGTCTGCGCGATGGTGCGCAGCTCGTCGCCGATCTTCAGGTGGTGCTTGTCCGCGGTGTCGGCGTCGACGAGCATCTCGGCCGGCCCGCGCGGGGCGTGACCGGAGGTGAGGTCCATCGACTTCAGGTCGTTGCGCGTCCAGTTGGCGGCGATCGTCGGAGCGCCGGTCGAGGAGCCCATGTTCTCGTTGTCGTCGTCGACGACGGTCACGTTCGACGAACTGACGCCGCCCTCGGCCGACTTGACGTCCTGAGCCTTGCGGACCCGGTCCAGCACGGAGGCGGGCAGCGACTCGGGCACGCCGTTCTGCGGGGTCTCGTCGCTCTTGGCGGCCTTCGGCGAGACGGACACGTCGGACGCCGTCACCGCGAACAGCTTGTCGAACGTCGTGTTCATCGTGTCCGTGAACACGAGCGTGCCGCACACGAACGCCACCGACAGCAGGACCGCGACGGCCGACAGCGCCATGCGTCCCTTGTGCGCGAAGAAGTTGCGCAGCGAGGTCTTCAGGACGGTCATGACGTGCGCCCCCGGGCGTCGAAGTCCTTCATGCGGTCCAGGACGGTCTCCGCGGTCGGCTTGAGCATCTCGTCGACGATCCGGCCGTCGGCCAGGTACAGCACGCGGTCGGCGTAGGAGGCGGCGACCGGGTCGTGCGTGACCATGACGATGGTCTGGCCGAGTTCGTCCACGGACCGGCGCAGGAAGCCCAGCACCTCGGCGCCCGCGCGGGAGTCGAGGTTTCCGGTCGGCTCGTCACCGAAGATGATCTCGGGGCGGGCGGCCAGGGCGCGGGCCACGGCCACGCGCTGCTGCTGTCCGCCGGAGAGCTGGCTGGGCCGGTGCTTGAGGCGCCCGGCGAGCCCGACGGTCTCCACGACCCGGTCCAGCCACGCCTTGTCCGGCTTGCGGCCGGCGATGTCCATGGGCAGCGTGATGTTCTCGATCGCGTTCAGCGTGGGCAGCAGGTTGAACGCCTGGAAGATGAACCCGATGCGGTCCCGGCGCAGCTGGGTGAGCTTCTTGTCCTTCAGGCCGGTGATCTCGGTCTCGTCGAGGTGGATCTGGCCGCTCGTCACGGTGTCGAGCCCGGCCAGGCAGTGCATCAGCGTGGACTTGCCGGACCCCGAGGGGCCCATGATGGCGGTGAACTGGCCGCGGGCGATGTCCACGTCGACGTGGTCGAGGGCGACGACCCGGGTCTCCCCCGCCCCGTACGCCTTCACGACCTGCCGAGCCCGCGCGGCAACGGCCGTACGCCCTCCACTGCCCCCGTGCCTGGGAATGGTCACGGCCGATGTCATGGTTGATCCCCTTTTGTCCATCAATGAATGCCATGCGCGTGAGTGCGCTGATCGGTGATCGATCGGTGCCGATCGGCGGTCGGTCGGCGGTCGATCGGCGGTCGGTCGGTGTGATGAGTACGCCGGTCAGTCTGGTGCCGGCGCTCGGTCCGGCGCGCTGGTGCCCGGCCCCGTCTTCCGCTGGGGAAAACCCCACCCCCCTCTGGTGCGGCCGGCGCGACCCCCGTGCGCCCCGACCGCTCCCCAGCGGCGTAAAGCCAGGCTAAGGAACGGCACCGGTCCCTCTCGTCCTCCGGTGGGACGAGCCCTCCCCGAGCCCTGATACGGAGGAACCCCTAGGGGTCCTCCACCTCGAGGTGGACCGGCTTCGGGGCCCTCCTCCACCCGTCGGCCCACCCACTCTCCACCCTGACGCCGCGTGAGGGTCAACTCTCCCCAGGCGGGGGCCGCGAGTGAGAGGGTGTCGTACGGCAGATACGTGCACAGGGAAACGACCAGGAGAGGATTCCTGTGGACCAGGGGGACACGGACATACGGACCGCTGCGGGCGGCCGAACCCAGGACGCGACACGACGCCGCGGGGCCGTCGTAGCCGCGCTGATGCTGGCGATGGCGCTGGCCGCGCTGGACTCGACGATCGTCTCGACGGCCGTACCGCAGATCGTCGGCGACCTCGGCGGATTCTCCGTCTTCTCGTGGCTGTTCTCCGGCTATCTGCTGGCCGTGACGGTGACGCTGCCCGTCTACGGCAAGCTGTCCGACACCTTCGGCCGCAAGCCGGTGCTGATCGCGGGCGCGTCCGTGTTCCTGCTGGGCTCGCTGTTGTGCGCGCTCGCCTGGAACATGGGCGCGCTGATCGCGTTCCGCATCGTGCAGGGCCTGGGCGGCGGCGCCCTTCAGGGCACGGTGCAGACGCTCGCAGCCGACCTGTACCCGCTGAAGGAGCGTCCGAAGATCCAGGCGAAGCTGTCCACGGTGTGGGCGGTGTCCGCGGTGGCGGGCCCGGGGCTCGGCGGGGTGCTCGCCGCGTACGCGGACTGGCGGTGGATCTTCCTGGTCAACCTGCCGATCGGGGCGGTCGCGCTGTGGCTGATCGCCCGCCATCTGCACGAGCCGAACCGGGAGTCGGGCCCGCGGCCCCGCGTCGACTGGGCGGGCGCCCTCGCGGTGTTCGCGTGCGGAGGCGTGCTGCTGACGGCTCTGGTGCAGGGCGGGGTGGCCTGGCCGTGGCTGTCGGCGCCGTCCCTGGCGCTGTTCGGGACGGGGCTCGCGCTGGTCGCGGTGGTGGTGGCGGTGGAGCGCCGGGCGGCTGAGCCGATCATCCCGGGGTGGGTGTGGCGGCGCCGGACGATCGCCGCGGTCAATCTGGCGCTCGGCGCGCTGGGGCTGCTGATGGTGGCCCCGACGGTCTTCCTGCCGACGTACGCCCAGGCCGTCCTCGGTCTCGCCCCGGTGGCGGCCGGGTTCGTCCTGTCCGTGTGGACGCTCAGCTGGCCGGTGTCGGCGGCGCTCAGCCAGCACGTGTACCGGCGCATCGGCTTCCGTGACACGGCGATCCTGGGCATCGGCCTGGCCGCGCTGCTCCTGCTGGCGTTCCCGTTCCTGCCGTACCCCGGCTCGCCCTGGCAGCCGGCCCTCGTGATGCTCCTGCTGGGCGGTGCGCTGGGCCTGTTCCAGCTGCCGCTGATCGTGGGTGTGCAGTCGACGGTCGGCTGGGCGGAGCGCGGCACGACGACGGCGTCCGTCCTGTTCTGCCGTCAGACCGGTCAGACGATCGGGGCGTCGGTGTTCGGCGCGGTCGCCAACGGGGTCCTGGCGTCCCGGCTGGGCGGCTCGGGCGACCTGGACGCGGTGACGCGCGGCCTGAACGCGGGCACCACGCCGGAGGCGACCCGCCGGGCGATCGCGGACGCGGTGCACGCCGTGTATCTGGGCGCGTCGTGCGCGGCCGCGCTGGCGTTCCTGGTGCTGCTGTTCGTGGCCCCGCGGAAATTCCCCGTGCTCAAGGACTGAGCGGCCCCCAGCCTGTGACCATGGTGAAGCTGGAGCGGCTGCGGGCCGACCATGCCGAGGCCCTGCTGGCAACGGCCAGGCCAACCAGAAGTGGAACGTCAACTCCGACGGCACGATCACGAACGTCAACGCGGGCCTGTGCCTGGACGCGTCGGGCGCGGCCACGTCCAACGGCACGAATCTCGTCCTGTGGTCCTGCAACGGCGGCGACAACCAGAAGTGGACGCTGACGTAACGCGCACGCGCACAGGAGCGACAAAGACGAACCCCCACCCCGCAGACCGCGGGGTGGGGGTTCGCATCAGAGCGCCGGGCAGGCCTTGCACCTGCATCTCCCCGCAGGAAGCGGGGCGTCTTTCCTTGGACCACCAACGCACGACCGGGCACCGGGAGTTCCGGGCGACCAGCACATGATCAAGTGTAGCGCACTCCTGTCAGGCGCCGCGCCTCGCGCCTCAGGACGGCGGCTGCTGCCGGTACGCGGCCAGCGCGGGCGCCGTCTTCGTCGCCAGGAACTCGGTGATCCGGTACGCGCACACGCCCGCCGCCACGAACGGGTCGGTCGCCGCGAGCCGCTCGATCTCCTCGCGGTCCTCGCCTGCGGCCAGGATGACCCCGCCGTCACGCGGGACCTTGCGGCCGGAGGCGAGGAAGACACCGGAGGCGTACTGCTCCTCCAACCAGGCCACATGCGCCGGCAGGGCGGCGTCGACGGCTTCGAGCGGGGCGGTGTAGGTCAGCTCCAGTATGAACACGCGCGCCAGCCTATCCGCCCGCACCTCACCGGCCCGATGGTCGTCCACGCCTGAAGCAACCAGAGGTAACCGTGGGTAACATCACAGGTCGGTGTAGTAAGCGCATACCGACCGGCCAGTTTGCCGAAAAGCCTTCGCGGCCCGAATCCCCACGAGTAGCGTGCGTCGCTCACCCCCCGCTCCCTGCGGTCCGCCGCACCGGACCCGAGCCACGCAAGGAGAACCGGGATGTCCGACGCGTTCATACCGCGGCACTCGTCCCCCGAGTACTCAGTACCGCACCACTCACCACCGCCGTACCCGACGTACCCCTGGCAGCCGCCGCCCGCCCCGCCGGCCCGGCCGCGGATGCCGGCCCATCCGCCGCTCGGACACCACAGCGACCTGCGCCTCCTGCGCACCGCCTACCGGTGGCAGCGGCGCGTGGCCACCCTGACCGCCCTCGGCTACTTCGTGCTGTTCCTCCTGCTGTCCGCGTTCGCGCCCTCCTTCATGACGGCCACCGTCTCCGGCGGCCTCACCATGGGCCTGCTGCTCGGACTGCTCCAACTCCCCGTCACCTGCGTGGCGATCGGCGTGTACGAGTACACGGCACGCCACGGCGTCGACCCGATCGCCGACCGCATCCGCAGACAGGCCGAACTGGACACCGGGCGGGGGGCAACACGATGACCACGGCGAACGTGCCGGTTGGCATCACCGGGTTCAGCAGCTCCGCACAGGCCATGTCACTCGTGGCGTTCACCACGGTCGCCACCATCACGCTCCTGCTGTGCGTGATGACCGGACCCGACCGCGACGACCTCGTCGAGTTCTACACCGGCTACAACTCCCTGTCCCCGATGCGCAACGGCCTCGCCATCGCGGGCGACTACATCTCCGCCGCCACCGTGCTCAGCACCGGCGGGATCATCGCCCTCACCGGATACGACGGTGTCGTCCTCGCACTGAGCACGGCACTGTCGCTGATGCTGCTCATGTTCCTGCTGGCCGAGCCCCTGCGCAACGCGGGCCGGTTCACCATGGGCGACGTGCTGGCGCGGCGGATGCCCGGCCGGGCGGTGCGCATGACGGCGTGCGCCGTGACCATCGCCGCGCTGCTGCCGCTGATGCTCGTCCAACTCGCGGGCACCGGCGACCTGCTGGCCTTCATCCTCGGCTTCTCCAACGACGCCTTGAAGACGGGCTGCATCATCGGAATCGGCGCACTGATGATCAGTTACGCGGCGATCGGCGGCATGAAGGGCACAGCCCTCATCCAGATCCTGAAGATCGTGATGCTGCTCGGCTCCGGCGCGGCCGTCGCCGCGCTGATCCTGCACCGCTTCGACTGGGACCCGGGCGCGCTGTTCGCAGCCGCCGCGAAGAACAGCGGCGTCGGTTCCGCCTTCCTGCACTCGGGCCTGGAGTTCGCGGGCGGCCCGGCGCCCCGCCTCGACATGATCAGCTCCGAGCTCACGGTGGTGCTCGGCGGCGCCTGTCTGCCGCACATCACCATGCGGATGTACACGGCGAACAGCGCCCGGCAGGTGCGTCGCTCGATGTCCTGGGCGGTGCCGTCGGTGGCCCTGTTCGTGCCCGTCATCACGGTCGTCGGCTTCGGCGCGACCGCCCTGATCGGGCGCGCCACCATCGCGGCGGCCGACCCCCAGGGCCGTACGGCCTATCTGCTGGGCTCCCGCGCCGCGTTCGGGACGGACGTGTCGACCGGCGCGACACTGCTGTTCACCGCGGTCACGGCGGCGATCTTCCTGACTCTCCTCGCCTCCGTGGCCGGAATGATCCTCGCCTGCGCCAACTCCCTCGCACACGACGTCTTCGCGGCCCGGAAGCACGAGATGCCCCCGCGACGCGAAATGACCACGGCGCGTCTGTCGGCGATGGCGGTGGGCGCCGTGGCGATCCTGCTCGCCACCCTCGTCCAGCACCGCAGCCTGCAGCCGCTGGCCACGCTCTCCTTCTGCATCGGCGCATCCTCGATCGCACCGGCCCTGGTGTACAGCCTCTTCTGGCGCCGCTACACCCGAACCGGCCTGCTGTGCACGCTGGTCGGCGGCACCGTGACCACCCTCGTGCTCATGACCGGCACCAGCCTGGTCTCCGGCTCCCCCGCCGCGGCCTTCCCCGACGCCGACTTCAACTGGTTCCCCTTCACCACCACCGGCCTCGTCTCCATCCCGCTGGGCTTCGCCTACGGCTGGCTGGGCACGCTCGCCTCCGGCCGCGACAGGGCCGCCGAGCAGCGCCGGCAGTACGAGGCGATCGAAGGCCGGATCCTGGCGGGGGCGACCCGCAGGAACGGCTGACGAACGGCCGGGCGCGCGCGGAGGCCGTAAGAGCCCCGAACAAAAGGGGAGTCCGATCAGCTCGCGGCGTCATGGGGGTCTCCCCTGCTCGAAGAGCCAGGGGGAGTACGTGCCGGGCGTCGCGAGCCGGGCGCCCATTTTGTCCGGGGCTCTACGGGCCGTCTACTCCGCGGGAGCCCGGCCCGTCAGCATCGCCAGGCTGTTGCGCACGTGGTCCATCTGGGCCTGCACACAGTCCCAGACCTCACCGTGCTCCCGCAGCACCCGCTCCGTCTCCCGGGCGATACGGTCCTCCCGCAGCCGCGCCTCCGCGACCAGCTCGGCGGCGCGCGCCTGGGCGTCCCGCTGCACCTGCCGGGCCGACTCCTCGGCTCCGGCCAGCGCCTGCTGCGCCTCCGACAGCGCGGCCTCCGCGCGCGCCACCCGCTCCGCCTCCCACGCCTCGACCTCCGCGACCCGTTCGGCCGCCACCCGCTCCTCGTCCGCCCACCGCTCGGCGTGCTCCCGCTCCTGCTCGGCGAGCAGCGCCGCCGTGCGCTGCCGCACCTCGCGCAGCGCGGCCAGCGCCTCCCCGCGGCCCTCCTTCACCTCACGCCGCGCCGTGATCCGTACATCGTCGGCCTCGGCCCTCGCCGCCAGCAGCCGGGTGCGGACCCGTTCCTCGGCCTCACCGCGCACCTCGTCGGCGTACGCCTGCGCCTCGTCCCGCACCCGCCGCGCCTCCTGCTCCGCCTCCGCGAGCACACGCCCGGCCTCCTGCCGCGCGTCCTCCCGCAGGGCCTCGGCCTCCTCCCGCGCCAGGTCGAACAGCCGGCCGGCCCGATCGCCCAGACCCTCGTAGGTCTGGGCGGGAAGCTGCGCCACCCTCTCCCGCAGCCGCAGCAGACCGGCCTCCATCTCCTTGGCCAGCACCGTCAGCCGGGCGGCCCGCTCCCAGGCGGCGTCACGCTCCCGTGAGAGGGCCGAGGTGTAGGCGTCGACCTGGTCGGGACGGTAGCCGCGCCGCACGGACACGAAGCCGTACGGCGGCCTCGATGCGCTGCTCATCGTGGAACCCCTCTCCAGCTGACCCACGAATCGATGATTTTGCGCACATCTTGATGGATCAGTCAGAAGTGTTCATAACGCGACACTCCACGCACAAGCAACGGATCGCCCCGAAGATCACTCGAAAAAGGGGCCGGGCCCGGTCGTCCGTACGACCGGGCCCGGAACTGACGAGACGTCAGAACAGAGGTGTGCGCGATGAGCTCAGAGCAGCCCGTCCCACATCTGCTCCAGCAGCACCGACCACCAGCTCTCCGGCGAACTCAGCGCCGCCGGGTCCAGGGAGGCGAGCTGCGCCTGGAAGTCCACCGTCCAGCGGCCCGCCTGCTCCTGGTTGAGGCCGTAGCGCAGCCGCCACATCCGGCCGAGCAGGGCCAGAGCGCGGACGAACTCGGGCAGACCGGTGTTCACGAACTGCGGCGGCACGGAAGCACCGCCCGGCCCCGCCTCCACGGGCACCGCGACGATGTTCGCCGTCCCGTACTGCACACAGATCGCCTTGCCGAAGTCGCTGCCCATCACCAGGTACGAGCCCGCGTCAGGGGCCGGCTGCACCCCGCGCTCCTGCGCCAGCTCCGCCAGCGTCGGCACCGGACGGCCCGGCTGGGCCTGCGCCCAGAAGAACGGGCCCATGTCGAACGGCAGTCCCGCCACCACCAGGGTGTGCGCCACGATCGGCGGCACACCCTGCCGGGACACCGCGGCCTGCTCGAACCGGAAGATCCCCGGGCCGAAGGAACCCGCCAGCTCCTGCGCGATGCCCTCCGGGGGGACCGGCGGCGCGGGCTGCACCGCGGGCAACGGCGCACGCACCGGCCCCGGACGCGCCGGACCGTCCGCCACTTGGTGCAACTCGCCCTGATGGGCCAGCAGTTGCCGCATGCCCTGCTGGCGGGAGGCGTGGTCGGTGCCGTACGGGGCGATGCTGGTGATCCGCGCCTGCGGCCAGTTCTCCCGGATCATCCGCGCACAGTACGCGCCCGGCAGCTCGCACGACTCCAGCTCCGTGTGCAGCTCCAGCACCTGGCCCGGCGGCACGTTCATGGCACGCAGCTCATGGAAGATCTGCCACTCCGGGTGCGGCATGCCCGGCGCCGAACGCCGGATCAGCTGCTGCTCGGAACCGTCCTGCGCACGGTAGCGCAGCACGGCCTGGTAGCCGGGGCCGACGGTCGGCGGGCCCTGCGGCGGATACCCGTACGACGGCTGCGCACCGGGCACGGGCTGCCCGGGCGGCTGCTGCCCCGGCACGGGCTGTCCGGGCGGCTGCTGCCCCGGCACGGGCTGTCCGGGCACGGGCTGTCCGGGCGCCGGCTGTCCCGGCACCGGCTGTCCCGGCACCGGCTGTCCCGGCACAGGCTGTCCGGGCGCCGGTCCGCCCATGGGCTGTCCGGGCACCGGCTGTCCCGGCGGCTGCGGGGCGCCCGGAGGCATGCCGGGGGCGCCCGGAGGCGGCGGCGGGGGCGGCGGGGCCGCCGCACCGGGGCCTCCGGCCGGCGGCCCGGCCAGCATGGTCTCGGCGTGATGTACGGCACCGGGGGCACCCGGCGCCCGCGAAGCACCCGACGGGTTCGGCGCGCCGGGGACACCGGGCTGTCCACTGGCCGCGGGCTGCCCCGGAGCACCGGGCTGCCCCGGAGCCGCGGGCAGGGCCGAAGGGCTCGGCGGGCCCGGGGGATTGGGGGCGTCCGGAGCGCCGGGGCCGGGCCGGTTCGGGTCCGCGAGCATGGTGGCCGCGTGGTGCACACCGCCCAGGGGCGGGCCCGGAGGGGTCGGCGCCGCGGGAGCACTCGGCGCCCCCGGAGGGTTCGGCACACCGGGCGGCTGGGGGCCGCCCGGCGGAGGAGGCATCCCAGGACCCGCCGCGCCCTCGGGCCCACCCGGGCCGAGCTGCGAGACGAGCTGGGTCGGCACATACCCGCCCGCCGAAGCACCCGGTGCGGACGGCGGCGGGGGAGGCGGCGGAGGCGTGACACCCGGCCGCGCACCCGGAACCCCGGGCGCGCCCGGCGGATGCGGCGGACCACCGGCGCGCGCAACCCGCGGAGGCACCGCCTTGCTGGTCGCGGCATCCGCGATGTCCGCGGCGTTCGGCGCGGGAGCCTGCGGCACGCCGGGCGCAGGGGCGCCGGGCGCAGGGGCGCCGGGCGCAGGCGTGCCCGGAGCCTGCGGATAGCCGTACGACGCAGCGCCCGGCGTCTGCGGAGCACCCGGCACACCACCGGGAGGCTGCGGGTAGCCGTACGCCGCCGCCCCCGGAGCACCCGGGGCGTGGGCGGCACCCGGCGCACCAGGCGCGCCCGGAACCTGCGGAGCACCCTGCGGCGTACCACCAGGCACCCTTGCCGCCTTCTCATCCGGCGGCGCGGCGCCCTCGTCCGAGTCGCTCAACGGCGGCGCGAACACCGTCTCCGGCAGCGGCACCGAACGGTCCTCGCCGACCTCCGCGTTGGTGTCCGTCCCCGCCCACGGCGTATCCCCCGCGGACGCACCCGGCACCTCCTCGCCACCACCGGCCGCAGGCCACGCCGTACCCGACGCACCCGGAGAAACCGCCGCGGCCGGACGTGAACCCGCCCCGTCCGACACGCCGTCACCGGACGTCCGGCGCTCCGGAACCCCCCTCCTGTCCGCCGCCTCCTGGAGCCACTCCGGCGGCGTCAACAGGAACGACGTCTGGTTCAGATCCACCCGGGCCGCAGGCGCCGGAACCGCGGATGCCTCCGCGTCCCGCGCCCCGTACTCCTCCTCGTACCGGCGGATCACCTCACCCACCGGCAACCCCGGCCACAACGTCGCCTCACCGCTGTCCCGGGCGATCACCAGCCGCTGAGCGCCCCCGTCCGAACGCGGCCCCCCGTCCCGGTCCTCCGCCCACACCACGAACCCGAGCTCGAACTCCCGCACCCGCACCTCACGATGCAGATACGCCGGAACATCCCCGTTGATCCACTCTTCCGCGCGCTCCTGCGCCTGCGCGAACGTCACCATCGCCCGAACTCACTCCCCCACCGAAGACGCCGACGGCTCCGACGACACCGACACCGCACGCGCGAACCCACCGTCCACCATCAGATTCGCCACGGTCTCCAACTCCGGCGGACGACCCGCGAGCCGCCCCAGGAACTGGTCGAAGTCGTCACCGCACGGCAGCAACAACCGCTCCACCCGCTCCGCAGGCGACCACGACGCGTCCACATCCCGCGCATCGTCATACGCGCAGAACCACACCGAACCGATCCGGTCACCCTTCACCTTCACGGCCAGCAACCCGCCCTGCACAAAACCGACGCCCAGGTAGTCCTTCGTCAGATGGTCACGCAGACACTTGTTCACATACACCAGGTCATTGACCGCCGCCTCGTCCCGCACCGTGAAGAACGGCTGGTCCACCAGCAGTCCCAACTCCGCGTCCAACGCCGCACCCACCGGCGCACAACCACCCGCCGCCTTCAAAAACGACCGGTACGCACCCGGCAGCCGATACCCCAGGTCCTCCTCGACCCCCTGCACCTGCGACTCCGTCACCGCCACCGACGACTTCGGCAACCCGAAATGCACCGGCCGCGTCTCCTGCAACGGCCGCGTCCCCCGCTTGCCCTGATCCACCTTCGCCGTCGCGATCCCCCCGTGATGCCGCAACAACGCCTTCACCTCGACCGGAACCAACTCCAGCCGCCGCGAACCCCGCACGTGATGCCACGTCCAACCATGCGGCGTCGCCACCGACGCGACCGTGTCCCACAACTCGTGCCCCGACGCCGCCAACGCCGCGTTCGCCGACACATAGTCCGTCAGCCGCAACTCGTCCACACCGAAACCCTCCGGCGGATCCGCGATCTCAGCGGCCGCACGGGCATACGGCGAGAAATCCGGATAACCGTACTCGTCGACCCGCACCCCCCTCGGGTGCCGAGCCGCCCTCACCGGATCCGGAAAGTGCACGACCTGCCCGGCGTACGCCGCGTTCGGCGGCGCGGCCTGCTGCCCGAGCCGACCTGTCGTCACGGTTGCCCCCTGCGGCTTTCTGTCTGGCCTGTACGGCGATACGGATCGCGGACCCCGACAGCCTATGCGGTACGACGACACCGGTCACCGGCCCACTACTCCCCCGCCCCCGGCCCACCACCCCCACGTGACCAGCCGTCACCCCACCGTGACCGAACACCCCGACCCGGGCGTGTCACAGCGCCCCAGCTTCCGCACCCGCCACGGCATTTGGCAGTCTGTGTCCCCACCGGGGGGATGCACGGGAGGGGAAAGACGATCATGAACACGGCACCGACAGACACGTCCGGCGACCCGCGCATCGGCTGGAGCACCACCGACGCGCCCCCCGCCCCCACCCTCCGCCACCGCCGCGACGGCATCCTCCCCACCATCGCCGCCGCCCTCTCCGTCCGCGGCGCCACCCTCACCGGCACCGCCGCCCGCGGCGACCAACCCCCCGCCCTCCACCCCCTCGTCCAGGACTTCCTCGACACCCTCACCAGCAACCAACGCGACCGCTACACCGGACGCTGCGCCGAAACCATCCTCATCTCCCGCCACATCACCGCCGCCGACGCCGCCCGCAGCAAACGCGCCGCCCGCAAACCCATGACCAACGGCGAAGCCCGCAAAGCCCTCAAACACGCCAAACTCACCACCCGCCGCATCCGCGAGGACGGCGACCCCCTCCACGGCAGCTTCGCCCCACCCTGCCGCGCCTGCACCGCACTCAGCGCCCACTTCGGCGTCCGCATCATCGACCCCACACCGCAGGACTGACACCACCCCCCACACACACAACGGCCCCCCACGCCGGACCAGGAACCCGACGAACGAAGAGCAGATGCACGCCAACCGCTCCACCTCCCCCAAGCTCTCCACTCCGCTCGAGCAGGGGGGACCCCCATCCCGCTTCTCCGTCCCCGTCGACGCCGCACTGCGCACCGCAGGCTGGCAACCAGGCCGCTGGGACATAAAGCAAGCGGAAATCTGGGCCGACACCCTCCGCAGCCACACCTCACCCGCAGGCCACCGGCACGCCGTCTTCCCCGCCGCCGTCGAAGCCTGGGCCGAATTCGGCGGCCTCCACATCACCGCCCAAGGACCCGGCCGCCAACTCGCCCCCGCCACCCTCCACCTCGACCCCCTGCACGGCCTCCACATGGCCCGCACCCTCGGCGACCTCGGCCGCGCCCTCGACACCGAAGTCAGCCCCCTCGGCGAAGAAACGGACAGCCACACCCTCATCGCCATCGACACCGAAGGCCGCGTCTACGCCCTCGACCACACCGGCGACTGGTACCTCGGCGCCGACATCGACCACGGCCTCACCACCCTGCTCACCGGAATCACCCCCGCACGACTCACCACCGGGTGACTCAGGCCGCCACCGCCGGAATCACCGCCGACACCCGGAACCCACCCGCATCCGTCGGCCCCGACACGAACACCCCACCCAGCGCACCGACCCGCTCCTTCATCCCCAGCAGACCATTGCCCCCACTCGGCAACCGCGCCGCCACCACCGCACCCGGCTCCGGCGGCGGCTCGTTCTCCACCTGCATCGCGATCTCCGCACTGCGATGCGCCAACCGCACATGCGTCTTCGCCCCCGCCGCATGCTTGTGGACGTTCGTCAACGCCTCCTGCACCACCCGGTACGCCGTCTGCTCCACCTCCGGCGCATACGACCGCACCTCCCCCTCCACCGACAGATCCACCACCATGCCGGCCGCAGCGGACTGCCCGATCAACTCCTCCAACTCCGCGAGGCAGGGACCGTCGCAGGACTCAGGCTCACCCGCCCGGGACGCCGCAGCGGCAGCCGCCACCCCCACGGCCGCAAGAGACACAGCAGCCCGAGCAGGCCGCGCCACCACCCCGTCCCCGCTCCGCAGCACACCCAGCATCTGCCGCAACTCGGTCAGCGCCTGCCGCCCCATGTCCCCGACCAGGGCGGCGTTCTTCACCGCCTTCTCCGGATCCTTCCGCGCCACAGCCTGAAGCGCCGCCGCATGCACCACCATCAGACTCACCCGATGCGCGACGACGTCATGCATCTCCCGCGCGATCCGCGTCCGCTCCTCGTTCCGCGCCCACTCCGCACGCTCCTCCGCCCGCTCCGCAAGCAGCACCAGCTCCCGCTCCAGCGAATCCGCCCGCTCCCGCAAGCTCTCCATCAGCCGCCGCCGGGCACCGACGTACAGACCGAGAAGCACCGGAGGGGCGGTCATACCAAGAGCGGTCGTGACAGACAGAAACGGGATGAACCCACCAGCGATCGACAGATCCCCCCGAACCATCCCCTGATGCGCCCGCACATACGTGACGACGAACATCCCCACGAACGACATCCCCGCCAACGCACCGATGATCCGCCGAGGCAACTCCGAAGCCGCAAGGGTGTACAACCCGACGAGCCCCATCAGGAACCCCATCTGCGCCGGCGTGACGGCGATGCCCACCAGCACGACAGCAACGGGCCACCGCCGCCGCAACAACAGCGTCAGCCCCGCGAACAGCCCGAACACCATCCCCACCGGAGCCGGCAACCCGGCATCCCGCGAGAACTGAAGCCCCTCCACCGCACACTCCACGGCGGACACCGCCGCGAGCCCGATATCGAGCACGGCACTACGCCACCGCACCCACCACCACGGCCCCCCGGCCGCGATGTGCACTTCCCCCGACGTGGTCATGGCTCCAGCCTACGGGCGCCCACCGCGGCTTTTCCGGTGAGTTTCCACGACTGCGCCACACCACACTCCGTAACCGAACAGAAGCGAAACGCCCCGGAATCCCTCGAACTGCTGAATCGCACACCGTTCGACCCCGGAAGGACGGATTCCGCCCAGAGGTTATGCCCATGGCACACGCACGGGGCAAGTACGCGGACTTCGAGGGGCTACGGGAGCGGGCGGTGGCGCTGCGGCGCGGCGGCGCGGCGGCTACAGCCTCCGGCAGATCCGCGACGAGCTGAAGATCTTCAACAACGACATCCTCAACCAGCTGGTGAAGGGAGAGCCGCCCCCGGAATGGACGAAGCGCCCCCGCGCCAAGGACGACCTGAGGGCGAGGGCACGCGAGCTACGGCTCCAGGGCTGGACGTACGACCAGATCGAGGCGGAGCTGGGGTGCTCCCGGAGCTCGGTGTCGCTTTGGGTGCGGGATCTGCCGAGGCCGGAGCGCAAACGCAGCCGCGAAGAGGCTGCCGAGATCGCGCGGCGCGGTTGGGAGGCGAAGCTCCGCATCCGCGACGAGGAACGACAGCGAACCAAGGATGCGGCCAAGCAGGCGATCGGCAGTCTGTCGGCCCGAGAGCTGTTCCTGGTGGGTGTGAGCCTCTATTGGGCCGAGGGCGGCAAGGACAAGCCGTACGACCGCCGCGAGCAAGTCACCTTTGTGAACAGCGATCCGGGGATGATCAAGGTCTTCCTCACCTGGCTCGACCTGCTCGGAGTCGAGCGCGAGCGCCTGCGGTACACCGTGATGATCCACGAAAGCGCCGACGTCCCAGGCGCCGAACAGTACTGGGCCGATCTCGTCGGCGCTGATCGCTCGGCCTTCAACAAGACGACCCTCAAGAAGCACAACCCCAAGACGGTTCGCAAGAACGTCGGCGAGGCCTACCGAGGCTGCCTCGTGATCAAAGTCCTGAAGGGAGCAGAGTTGTACCGTCGCATCGAGGGCTCTTGGTACGGCATAGTGTTGGGAGCCGACTCGGCGATCTAACCGAATGTCCGGTTTAGTCGAGTTTGATCCCCCATGGTGTAATCAGGCAGCACTGAGGGTTTTGGTCCCTTAAGTTCAGGTTCAAATCCTGATGGGGGAGCTGCTCGCACGCGGGCCCTGACTGACCCAGTCAGGGCCCGCTCGCATGTCCCCCGAGAAACGCCCCGGTATCCTGCGGGTGTCCACCCCACCCCTTGAAGCCGAAGGGCATCCCCGTGAGCGCCAACCGCCCGGCCGCAGTCGTTGTTCTTGCAGCGGGTGAGGGCACCCGTATGAAGTCGGCCACACCCAAGGTTCTGCACGACATCTGTGGTCGTTCCCTCGTCGGGCATGTGCTCGCCTCCGCGCGCGAGTTGAAGCCCGAGAATCTCGTCGTCGTCGTGGGCCATGCCCGTGAGCAGGTCACCGCGCACCTGGCCGAGATCGACCCGGATGTCCGCACGGCCGTGCAGGCCGAGCAGAACGGCACGGGGCATGCCGTGCGGATGGCTCTGGAGGAGCTGGGCGGGTCCGTCGAGGGGACCGTGGTGGTCGTGTGCGGGGACACTCCGCTGCTGACCGGTGAGACGCTGCGGCGGCTCGCCGCGACCCACGGTGAGGACGGCAACGCCGTCACGGTGCTGACGGCCGAGGTCCCGGACGCCACGGGTTACGGCCGGATCGTGCGGGACGACTCGGGTGCCGTCACCGCGATCGTCGAGCACAAGGACGCGACTGACGCGCAGCGGGCGATTCGTGAGATCAACTCGGGTGTGTTCGCTTTCGACGGCCGGTTGCTGGCCGAGGCGCTGAAGCAGGTGCGGACGGACAACAGTCAGGGTGAGGAGTACCTGACGGATGTGCTGGGGATCCTGCGGGAGGCCGGGCACCGGGTGGGGGCGTCCGTCGCCGCCGATCACCGTGAGATCGCCGGCATCAACAACCGCGTGCAACTCTCGGAGGCGCGCCGCATCCTCAATGACCGGTTGCTGACGGCCGCGATGCTGTCGGGTGTGACCGTGGTGGATCCGGCGACGACCTGGGTCGATGTCACTGTGACGTTCGGGCAGGACGCCGTGGTGCATCCGGGGACGCAGCTTCTGGGTTCGACGCACGTCGGTGAGGGTGCCGAGGTGGGTCCGAATGCGCGGTTGAAGGACACGGAGGTCGGTGCGGGGGCGCGGGTCGTCAACGCGGTGTCGGACGGTGCGGTGGTCGGGCCGCAGGCGTCGGTCGGTCCGTATGCGTATCTGCGTCCGGGTACGCGTCTTGGGCTGAAGTCCAAGGTCGGTACGTACGTGGAGACGAAGAACGCGTCGATCGGTGAGGGTACGAAGGTCCCGCATCTGTCGTACGTCGGTGATGCGACGATCGGTGAGTACACGAACATCGGTGCCGCGAGTGTCTTTGTGAACTATGACGGACAGGACAAGCACCACACCACGGTGGGGTCGCATTGCCGTACCGGTTCGGACAACATGTTTGTGGCTCCTGTCACGATCGGGGACGGCGCGTACACCGCGGCGGGTTCTGTGATCACGAAGGATGTGCCGCCCGGTTCGCTGGCTGTGGCCCGTGGTCAGCAGCGGAATATCGAGGGTTGGGTGGCTCGTAAGCGTCCGGGGAGTGCGGCTGCGAAGGCGGCTGAGGCGGCTTCCCGGGAGTCGGATGGCGAGGGCTGACCGGAATCAGGTGCGTCTGTGACGGCGTACCGTGATAAGTGCACACCCGCACCCCACCAGCTGAGACGGTCGTCCGTTTCCAGCCGTTGTGGCTGTGGCGGCCTCTGGATGCCCAGCTGAGTTATGACCTCTGAGGAGACAGTGTCGTGACCGGGATCAAGACGACCGGCCTGAAGAAGTTGATGTTCTTCTCCGGCCGCGCCCACCCCGAGCTTGCCGAGGAGGTCGCCCAGCAGCTGGGTGTCGGGGTCGTCCCGACGAAGGCCTTCGATTTCGCGAACGGTGAGATCTATGTGCGGTATCAGGAGTCGGCGCGGGGTGCCGACTGCTTCCTGATCCAGAGCCATACGGCTCCGATCAACAAGTGGATCATGGAGCAGTTGATCATGATCGACGCGTTGAAGCGTGCGTCGGCGCGTTCCATCACCGTGATCGTGCCGTTCTACGGTTACGCGCGGCAGGACAAGAAGCACCGGGGACGTGAACCGATTTCGGCGCGTCTGATCGCTGATCTGATGAAGACGGCGGGTGCGGACCGGATTCTGACGGTGGACCTGCACACGGATCAGATCCAGGGTTTCTTCGACGGTCCGGTGGATCACCTGTTCGCGTTGCCGCTGCTGGCGGACTACGTGGGCGGGAAGGTGGACCGGGACAAGCTGACCGTGGTGTCGCCGGACGCCGGCCGGGTGCGGGTGGCGGACCGGTGGTGTGACCGGCTGGGTGCGCCTCTCGCGATCGTGCACAAGCGGCGGGACAAGGATGTCGCGAACCAGGTGACGGTGCACGAGGTCGTGGGTGAGGTCGAGGGCCGGGTGTGTGTCCTGGTCGATGACATGATCGACACGGGTGGCACGATCTGTGCGGCGGCGGACGCGTTGTTCGCGCACGGTGCGGAGGATGTCATCGTGACGGCGACGCATGGTGTGCTGTCGGGTCCTGCGGCGGATCGTCTGAAGAACTCGCGGGTGAGTGAGTTCGTCTTCACGGACACGCTGCCGACGCCGGGTGAGCTGGGCCGGGATCTGGACAAGATCACGGTGTTGTCGATCGCTCCGACGATCGCGAGTGCGGTGCGTGAGGTGTTCGAGGACGGTTCGGTGACGAGCCTGTTCGACGAGCAGTAGTACCGGTGGTGCCTACCGGCCCTGGAGCTGGTGGTGATCGTTTTGGGTGCGGCCTCCTTGTGCGAGTAAACTGCTGCAGTTGCTCGGCGAGGGAGGCCGCACTCGTTTTTCGGATGCGGCGGTCCGTTATCGACGCGCTCTTCGTAGCAGGCCGTTCGTGGCCGGGTGACCCCGACCGTTTGTCCTACGTTCTACTACGAGGAGTGAGAGATGTCCGAGGTGAAGATCGCCGCTGAGACGCGCACCGAGTTCGGCAAGGGTGCCGCGCGTCGTATCCGCCGTGCCAGCAAGGTTCCGGGTGTGCTGTACGGGCACGGTTCCGACCCGCTGCACCTGACGTTCCCGGGTCACGACCTGCTGCTGGCGCTGCGTACGCCGAACGTCCTGATCGCGCTGGACATCGACGGCAAGTCCAACGAGCTGGCGATCCCGAAGTCCGTGCAGCGTGACCCGATCAAGGGCTTCCTGGAGCACGTGGACCTGCTGCTGGTGAAGCGCGGCGAGAAGGTCACGGTCGAGATTCCGGTGCACGCCGAGGGTGAGCTGGCTCCGGGTGGCAACCTGCTGGAGCACGTGCTGAACGCGCTGCCGGTCGAGGCGGAGGCCACGCACATCCCCGAGGCGCTGACCGTTTCGGTCGAGGGCCTGGAGGCCGGCGCGTCGGTGCTCGCGAAGGACGTCGCGCTGCCGAGCGGTGTGACGCTGGCTGTGGACGAGGACGCGGTGGTCCTGCAGGTGCTGGCCGCGCAGGCCGAGGAGGCCGTTGAGGGCGAGGCCGAGGGCGAAGAGGCCGCTGCCGAGGCCTGATCCCTCACCGACACCGTTTCGTCAGCCGCTGCTCCTTCGGGAGTGGCGGCTGGCGCGTATCGAGGAGACGTGGACGTGACGACCGATCCAGGCGCGCCCTGGCTCATCGTGGGGCTCGGTAATCCGGGGCCCGAGTACGCCATGAACCGGCACAACGTGGGGTTCATGGTGGTGGATCTGCTGGCGGGGCGGGTCGGGGGGAAGTTCAAGCGGGCGGGGAAGGCTCAGGCGCAGGTGGTGGAGGGGCGGATCGGGCCGCCTGGTCCGGGGAGCCGTCGGGTGGTCCTGGTGAAGCCGATGTCGTACATGAACCTGTCGGGTGGCCCGGTGAACGCGCTGCGGGATTTCTACAAGGTGCCGGTGGGGAATGTCGTCGCGGTGCATGACGAGCTGGACATCGATTACGGGACGCTGCGGTTGAAGCTCGGTGGTGGCGACAACGGTCACAACGGGTTGAAGTCGATCACGAAGGCGTTGGGGTCGGACTATCACCGGGCGCGGTTCGGGATCGGGCGTCCGCCGGGGCGTATGCCGGTGGCGGACTTCGTGTTGAAGGATTTCTCCTCGGCGGAGCGCAAGGAGCTGGACTACTTCGTCGACCGGGCGGCGGATGCGGTGGAGTGTCTGGTGATCGACGGGCTGGAGCGGGCGCAGGGTACGTACAACTCGTGAGGTGTCGCCCTGCGGGGTTGACCGGGTGTGCGGGGATGTCCCATGATCCCCGCCATGTCTGCCACCGCCGCCCGTTCTCGTCGGGCCTCGTCCGCTGCGCTCCGCTCGGTGCGGGTGGTGGTGATGGGGGCGGTCGCCGCGCTGATTCTGGTCGGTGGGGTGTGGGGGTCGTGGGGGACGGCTCAGCTTGTGATGCTGACCAAGGGTCGTGAGCGCGGCACGGTCGAGGTGACGCGGTGTGGGGCGGATGCGTGCAGTGGTCCGTTCAGGCCGGTGTCGGCGGGGGCGACGGCGCGTGGGCGTGTGACGATCGAGCAGACGGTGGCGGTGCGGCGGGGGCGGACGTATGCCGTGGTGGTGAAGCCGGGCACGGACGATGTGGTGCGTTCGGGTCCGGCGGGGGTGCTGTATGCGTGGCTTCCGCTGGCCGGGGCGTTGTTGATGGCGTCGGTGGTGGTGGCGGGCGGGCTGCGGCTGAGGCGGACGGGGTGGGTGCTGGCGGGGTCGGGAGTGGCGCTGCTGACGGCTGCTTTTGTGGCGTTGTGACTGCTGTCGTCTGAGCTGGCGTTTGTGATTGAAGTGGCTGTTGTCTCTTCGTGATTGACGTGTGGTGTTCGTGCGCCGGATGCTGAGCTGCCCCCTCCACGTCTTCCGTTCGTTTCTCGAAGATGGACTGCCCATGCGTACCCTCATGCGCGCCGGTGCTTTTGTCGCCGTCGCCTCAGCAGCGTTGCTGACCGCTCCGTCCGCCCATGCCTCGGCTCGGGGCGACAACGGCGACGTCAAGATCCACAAGTCCGCCACGGACGAGTACGACCAGCGGAACGAGCCGCATGTGTGCTCGTTCTACCTGGATGGCTTCAACTTCGATGGCCGGCAGCAGGTGGACTGGCACATCGAGGCGTGGGCCCCGACCGCCGCCACCAAGGGTGAGACCGTGAAGAGCGGTGCGATCACCTTGGACGCCGACGGCCATGGCCGTACGGCCGACATGACGCTGCCCGACGGGCACTACAAGCTGTTCTGGAACTTCGACGGCGAGAAGGGTGCGGCCAAGCACAAGGTGTTCTGGACGGAGTGCGAGAGCTCCGGCGGGGGCGGTACGACGCCGTCCGGCTCGGCCTCGGCCTCCGTGTCGGCGTCCGCGTCCGCCTCCCCGTCGGGCTCGGCCGGGGCGAGCGCCTCGCCGGGTTCGTCGTCCGGTGCGGGCGCGGTCCCCTCGGCCTCGGTGTCCGCGTCGCCCTCGGCGCAGGGTGGCGGCGGTGACCTGGCCGAGACGGGCAGTGGTGCTCCGGTGGGGCTGTTGTCCGGTGCGGCGGCGGCGCTGGTGGCCGCCGGTGGTGGTCTGGTGCTGTGGCGCCGCAGGGGCGCCCGGGGCTGACGTCCGCGGGATGTGACGGTGCCCCCGAGCCTGGTACGGGCTCGGGGGCACTGTCGTGTCCGGGGCGGTGTCAGCCGGTGTTGCGCAGGCCGGCTGCGACGCCGTTGACGGTGAGGAGCAGGGCGCGGGAGAGCAGCGGGTCGGGTTCCTCGCCCGCGGCGGCCGCGTCGCGCTGGCGCTTGAGGAGGGCGACCTGGAGGTAGGAGATGGGGTCGAGGTAGGCGTCGCGGATGGCGAAGGTCTGCTTGAGGACCGGCTGGGCGTCGAGCAGTTCCTGTTCGCCGGTGACGCGGAGTACCTCGCGGACGGTGAGTTCGTGTTCGGCCCGGATGGTGTCGAAGATGTGCCTGAGGTTGTCGGGGACGAGTGTGTCGACGTAGTGCTGGGCGATCCGCAGGTCGGTCTTGGCGAGGGTCATCTCGACGTTGGAGATGAAGTTGCGGAAGAAGTGCCACTGTTCGTGCATCTCGGTGAGCACGGTGTCGAGGCCGGCTTCGCGCAGGGCCTTGAGTCCGGAGCCGACGCCGAACCAGCCGGGGACGATCTGCCGGGACTGGGTCCAGCCGAACACCCAGGGGATGGCCCGCAGGCCGTCGAGCGAGACGCCCGAGCCGGGGCGGCGGGAGGGCCGCGAGCCCAGGTGCAGGTCGGCGAGCTGGTCGACCGGCGTGGAGGCGAGGAAGTACGTCGGCAGGTCCGGGTCCTCGACGAGCTTGCGGTAGGCGGCGTGGGCGGCGTCGGAGACGACGTCCATGGCGGCGTCCCAGCGGGCGAGGGCTTCGCCGGACTGGCGGGGTGCGGTGTGCAGGGCGGAGGCCTGCAGGGTGGCCGCGACCGTCAGTTCGAGGTTTTCTCGGGCGAGGGACGGGATGAGGTACTTGTCGGAGATGACCTCGCCCTGTTCGGTGACCTTGATCTCGCCTTCGAGGGTGCCCCAGGGCTGGGCGAGGATGGCGTCGTGGGTGGGGCCGCCGCCGCGGCCGACGGTGCCGCCGCGACCGTGGAAGAGGCGCAGGCGCACGCCGTGGCGGTGGGCGACGTCGCGCAGGCGGCGCTGGGCGCGGTGGATCTCCCACTGGCTGGTGGTGATGCCGCCGAACTTGGAGGAGTCGCTGTAGCCGAGCATGACCTCCTGGACGTCGCCGCGCAGGGCGACGAGGCGCCGGTAGGAGGGGTCGGCGAGCATGTCCTCGAGGATGGTGTCGGCGGCCTTGAGCTCGTCGGTGGTCTCCAGGAGGGGGACGATGCCGATCTTGGCCCAGCCGGCGTGGAGGTCGATGAGTCCGGCTTCGCGGGCGAGGACGGCGGCGGCGAAGACGTCGTCGGCGCCCTGGCACATGGAGATGATGTAGGACTCGATGACTTCGGGGCCGAAGACCTTCAGGGCGCGCTTGATGGTCTCGAAGGTGCCGAGGGTCTTGGCGCCGGCCGCGTCGAGCGGGGCGGGGGTGGGGGCGAGGGGGCGGCGGGAGCGGAGTTCCTTGGCGAGCAGCTTGTGGCGGTACTCGCGGGGCATGTCGTCGTAGCGCCAGGATTCCTCGCCGAGCCGGTCGAACAGCTGGCCGAGGGCGTGGTGGTGGGCGTCGGCGTGTTCGCGGACGTCCATGGTGGCGAGCTGGAGGCCGAAGGCGGCCAGGGTGCGGATGGTGCGGGCGAGGCGGCCGTCGGCGAAGAGGCCGCCGCGGTGGGCGCGCAGGGAGGTCTGGATGACTCTGAGGTCGTGCAGGAGTTCGCTGGTGCCGAGGTAGTCGCGGCCGGGCTCGTGCTGGGTGCCCTTGGCGAGGCGCTGCTTGGTGTTGACGAGCTTCTGGCGGATGCAGGTGGCCTTGAGCCGGTAGGGCTCCTCGGCGTTGAGGCGCTTGTAGCGGGGGCTGATCTCGGGCAGGAGCTCCAGGTCGGCCTTGAGGGATTCCAGGAGTTCCTCGGTGGCGCCGGTGTAGCGGATGGAGTTGGACAGGAAGCCGCGCAGCTCGTCGATCGTCTCCAGGGCGTCGTTGATGCCGTGCTCGTGCTGGAGGATGAGGACGTCCCAGGTGACCTGGGGGGTCACGTTCGGGTTGCCGTCGCGGTCGCCGCCGATCCAGGTGCCGAAGGTGACGGGGCGGGTCTCGTCGGGGAGCTTGACGCCGACGCGTTCGAGTTCCGCGGTGAGGTCCTCGAGGACGTCGCCGACGGCGCCGGCGTGCAGTTCGTCGAGGTAGTAGATGGCGTTGCGGGCCTCGTCGGCGGGTTCGGGGCGCACGACGCGCAGCTCGTCGGTCTGCCAGATGAGGTCGATGTTCTCCGCGAGCCGGGTGTCGTGGCGGCGGCGGTCGGACTCGATGACGGGGGTTTCCAGGAGTGCGGCGATGCGCCGGAGCTTGTTGAGGACGGACCGGCGCGCGGCCTCGGTGGGGTGCGCCGTGAAGACGGGGCGCACGTTGAGGTTGCGGACGGTCTCGCGCAGGTGGTCGGGGTCGGCGTCCTTGAGGCGGTCGGCGGTGCGGGAGAGCAGGCCGCCCTCGGCGGCGCGCTTGGCGCGCAGCTCTCGGCCGCGGTGCACCTGCTCGGTGACGTTCGCCAGGTGGAAGTAGGTGGAGAAGGCGCGCACCAGCTTGGCGGCGGTCTCCAGTTCGGTTCCGCGCAGCAGTTCCGCGGCGGCGTCACCGTCCTCGCGGGTCAGCCGGCGGACCCTTTCGACCAGTTCCAGGAGCTCGGGGCCTTCCTGGCGGACGAGGGTCTCGCCGAGCAGGTCGCCCAGTCGGCGGATGTCGGCGCGCAGTTCACTGCTGGTCGTCGTCGTCTGGTCGTCGGCACTGCTCACAGGTGCGGCTCCTTGCAGTGTTGAAGCTCGTCTGGGAGGGGACCCGGATGGGTGCCGTGCGCGGCGGGTGCCGCATACGGTCCGGGCATCCGGGAAGAATTCAGAGCGGACCGCGCTGTCCGACCGACTCCAAGGATAGGTGGCTATGCGGACGCGCTGGCTTTCGGGCTCTTGCCGCCGGGCGACGCACTGCCATACTTACGACGCCGTAGGTTACGGAACCGTAGGTGTCCCGTCAGGTGGCGGGAGCACGTTGGGTGCCGTATCCGGGCATTTGTCTTGACCCTCGACCCCACAGGGGACGCCCCATGACCACGAGCTCCGATGTGATCGAAGACGCCCCGAAGGCGAACGACGACTCTCCGCTGCCCTCCGCGACGCTGGGTGGCGAGCAGAAGCGCTCGATCGAGCAGATCACGCTGCTGCTGTTCATCACCGTTCCGTTCCTGGCGCTTGTGGCGGCGGTGCCGCTGGCGTGGGGATGGGGCGTGAGCTGGCTCGATATGGGCCTGCTGGTCTTCTTCTACTACCTGGGCTGCCACGGCATCACGATCGGTTTCCACCGTCACTTCACGCACGGCTCGTTCAAGGCGAAGCGGCCGCTGAAGATCGCGCTGGCGATCGCGGGGTCGATGGCCGTGGAAGGGCCGCTGGTGCGTTGGGTGGCCGACCACCGCAAGCACCACAAGTTCTCCGACGCGGAGGGCGACCCGCACTCCCCGTGGCGGTACGGGGAGACGGTCCCGGCGCTGATGAAGGGCCTGTGGTGGGCCCACCTCGGCTGGATGTTCGACGAGGAGCAGACGCCTCAGGACAAGTACGCCCCGGACCTGATCAAGGACCCGGCGATGCGGGCGATCTCCCGCCAGTTCGCGCTGTGGACGACCGTGTCGCTGCTGCTGCCCGCGCTGATCGGCGGGCTGGTCACGATGTCCTGGTGGGGAGCGTTCACCGCGTTCTTCTGGGGGTCGCTCGTCCGGGTGGCTCTGCTGCACCACGTGACGTGGTCGATCAACTCGATCTGCCACGCGGTGGGCAAGCGGCCGTTCAAGTCGCGCGACCGTTCGGGCAACGTGTGGTGGCTGGCGGTCCTGTCGTGCGGGGAGTCGTGGCACAACCTGCACCACGCGGACCCGACGTCGGCACGGCACGGTGTGGAGCGGGGCCAGCTGGACTCCTCGGCGCGGATCATCCGCTGGTTCGAGCAGCTGGGGTGGGCGTACGACGTGCGCTGGCCGTCACGCTCGCGTATCGATTCGCGTCGCAACGGTGACGGGAGTGGCTCCCGACGCGGGAAGGTGACCGCCGACACGGCATGATGGCGGTGTGGCGACCGACTCCAGCACCCCCAGCAGCGACAAGCCGCGGCGCCCGCGCCGTACTCGGATGACCGGTGCCGAGCGCCGCCAGCAGCTGCTGGAGATCGGTCGCACGTTGTTCGCCGCGAAGGGCTTCGAGGGCACGTCGGTGGAGGAGATCGCGGCCAAGGCCGGGGTGTCCAAGCCGGTGGTGTACGAGCACTTCGGCGGCAAGGAGGGGCTGTACGCGGTGGTGGTGGACCGCGAGATGCGGCGCCTGCTGGACATGGTGACCAGCTCCCTGACGGCGGGGCACCCGCGTGAGCTGTGCGAGCAGGCCGCGTTCGCGCTGCTGGACTACATCGAGGAGTACACGGACGGTTTCCGGATCCTGGTCCGGGACTCCCCCATCCCGCAGTCGACGGGCTCCTTCGCGTCGCTGATCTCGGACATCGCGACGCAGGTGGAGGACATTCTGGGCCGCGAGTTCAAGAGCCGCGGCTTCGACCCGAAGCTGGCGCCGCTGTACGCGCAGGCGCTGGTCGGGATGGTCGCGCTGACGGGCCAGTGGTGGCTGGACGTGCGCCGCCCGAAGAAGGCGGAGGTGGCGGCGCATCTGGTGAACCTTGCGTGGCACGGGCTGGACGGGCTGGAGCCGAAGCCGCGGCTCATAGGCCACCGCAAGAGCTGAGGCACGCCCGCGCGACCCGCGTGCCGCGTGCTCAGGGCGATGTGGCCACCGGCTCCAGGAACTCCAGCCGGTTGCCCACCGGGTCCTGCGAGTAGAAGCGCCGGTGCCCCGGCAGGTTGCCGTCCCAGGTGACCGGTGCCCCGCGTTCGGCGAGCCGCGCCGCGTACGCCTCGATCCCCGTGACCCGCAGCCCCGGATGGGCCTTCTTCGCGGGCTGGAAGTCGTCCTCGACGCCCAGGTGGAGCTGCACGGCCCCCGCCCGGAACCAGCAGCCCCCGCGCGCCGCGAGCACCGGCGGCTTGGGGACCTCCGTCATACCGAGGACGTCGACGTAGTACGCGCGCAGCAGGTCCTCGGAGCCGGGCGGGGCGGCGAGCTGGACGTGGTCGACGGCGGTCAGCATCGGTCAGGCCCCCTTCGTCGCGACGGCGAAGATACGGCGGAACGGGAACACCGTGCCGTGCTCGGTCGCCGGGTACGCCTCGCGCAGCGCCGCACGGTAGTCGGCGACGAACTCCTCCGCCTCCTCCCCCAGCTCGGTGAGGACCGGCCGCAGTCCGGTGCCCTTGACCCAGTCGAGGACCGGGTCCTCGCCCTGCAGCAGATGCAGATACGTCGTCTCCCAGACGTCGGCCGCGCAGCCGAGCGCGGTGAGGTGGTGCAGATACGCCTCCGGGGTGAGGACCGCGTCGTCGTGGCGCAGGGTTTCGGCGAGGCGGTCCGTCCAGCGGGCGGAGTGGGCGAGTTCGCGCATCAGCCGGTGGCTGGGGGAGGCGAAGTTGCCGGGGACCTGGAAGGCGAAGGTGCCGCCCGGCTTCAGGGCTGTCACCCACTCGGCGAACCGCTCGGCGTGTCCGGGTACCCACTGGAGGGTGGCGTTGCTGATGATCAGGTCGTACGGCTCCTTCGGCACCCAGGTGCGGGCGTCGGCGTGCGCGAAGTCCAGGCGGCCGCCGCCGGCCGTGGGGCCCGCGTAGGCGTCGGTCTTCGCGAGCATCTCCGGGGAGTTGTCGTAGCCGGTGATGTGCGCGGTGGGCCAGCGCTCGGCGAGCAGGACGGTGACGTTGCCCGGTCCGCAGCCCAGGTCGGCGATGCGGGGCGGGTCGCCGGGAAGTCCGGGCACGCGGGAGAGCAGGTCGGTGAAGGGACGGGCGCGGTGGTCCGCGTGGCGGAGGTACTGGGCGGGGTCCCAGGTGGGGCCGGTGGCGGGCATGGCGGGGCCTCCTCGGAGCGGGCGGGCGGACGGACGGACGAGCGGGCGCCGCGGCGCGGACGCGCGCCGTCGTACGGAGGCGTCGCCCCCGTTTGACGCCGCCTCCGTACGGTTTGCCATCCTCGTACCGCAACTCTCTCGACGTCAAGAGACTCAACATCAAGATGTCTCACGTCAAGAGACTTCACATCGACACAACCACTACACTGATCGCATGGAGGACGAGGTCGATCGGCTGGTCGCGGCGTGGCGCAGGGAACGCCCGGACCTCGACGTGGAACCGCTCGAGGTGCTCAGCCGGGTGAGCAGACTGGCCCGGCATCTGGACCGCGCACGCCGGCTGGCGTTCTCGGAGCACGGCCTGGAGCCCTGGGAGTTCGACGTCCTCACCGCGCTCCGCCGCGCCGGCAGCCCCTATCAGCTCTCCCCCGGCCAGTTGCTCACCCAGACGCTGGTCACCTCCGGCACGATGACCAACCGCATCGACCGCCTGGCGAAGAAGGGCCTGGTCGAGCGGCTCCCGGACCCCAGCGACCGCCGGGGCGTGCTGGTGCGGCTCACGGACGAGGGCCGGGACCGGGCCGACCAGGCCCTGGCCGGACTCCTCGACCAGGAACGCGCGATCCTCTCCGAGCTGAGCTCGGCCCAGCGCGGTGAGCTGGCCGCGCTGCTACGCCAGCTGACCGCCCCGTTCGACAACATCCCCGGCTAGGTCGACCGGCCCGACACCGGCGCGGCGGGCGAGGGCGACGGCGGCGAGGGTGGAGTGGACGCCCAGCTTCCCCAGCACGTTCTGCATGTGCGTGCGGACGGTGTGCGGGGACAGGAACAGCCGCTCGGCGACGGCCTTGCGGCCCAGTCCGGCGACCATGCACCGCAGCACCTCCCGCTCCCGGGGCGTGAGGGACTCCACCAGACGCTCGCTCTCGGTGCGGTGCTTGCGGGCCGCGGTCAGCTCGCGCAGCACCCCGGTGAGCAGGGCGGGCGGCAGGTGCGTCTCGTCCCGCAGGACGCCCCGGATGACCGTGAGCAGCCGCTGCAGCGAGCAGTCCTTGGCGACCCAGCCGGAGGCGCCGGCCTGCAGGGCGAGGGCGGCGCGGCGCGGGTCGTCCTTCTCTGCGAGGACGACGGTCCGCACGTTCGGCTGGCCGGAGCGGACGCCGGCGACGAGGGAGATGCCGTCGACGAGGCCGTCCTCGTCGCCGTCCTGGACGGGGACCGCCGGGCGTGAGCCCAGGACGTTGCCCCCGAGGTCCGCGTCGACGAGCATCACGTCGAATCTGCGGCCCTCCGCGGCGGCCCGCTCCAGGCAGCGCAGCGCGGCAGGACCGCTGCCGGCCGCGGACACGTCGACGTCCGGTTCGGCCGCCAGGGCGGCGGCGAGGGACTCGGCGAAGATGCGGTGATCGTCGACGACCAGAACTCGGATGCGAACCACTGATACCCCCACTGTTCGGGGGACGGCCCGGCGCGGATACGGCGCCCGGAGCGCTCCCCGGATGTTCTACCTGGGACGGGTAACGCAGCGGCACGGCCGCCGCCGTGCCGGAACTGCTACCCCCGCCCCGGGCGCCGTACCCGACTGTCTCGCCCCCTGATCAGCACCGGCCCCCACCGATGCTGTTCACAGGGTAGGGCTGCCGGCCTGGAGCGGAAGGAGATTTGCAGAACTGGCCGGCCGACGCGTTTATGGTGAGCCGCATGTTTCGTATCGAGACGGAAGTCGACAAGGAGCGGCGGGATCTGCTCCGGGCTCGGCTGCGCGAGACGAACACGGCGGCGTCCCCGGTGCTGCGCGCCCTGCGCGGAACACCGGCGGAGCGCGATGTTCCGCTCCATGTGTGGGCGTTGGACGCGGCGGGGGAGGTGGCGGGCGGGCTGGTCGGGCACACCTGGACGACGTGGCTGCACGTCGCGTACCTGTGGGTGGACGATCGGCACCGCGGCGCGGGCCTCGGCACGCGGCTGCTGGCGCAGGCGGAGCGGACGGCCCACGAGGACCGCGGCTGCACGGCGTGCCGCCTGGAGACGTGGGACTTCCAGGCGCCGGAGTTCTACCGGAAGCAGGGCTACGAGGTGGTGTGCGTGATCCCCGACTATCCGCCGGGGATCACGGAGTACACGTTGACGAAGCGGCTGGACTGAGCCGGGGCGCGATCAGCTCAGGCGGCGTGCCCCGGCCGACGGTACCGCCGGGAACACCCGAGGTGCCGTGTAACCGGCGGCGGCGAACGCCTCCTCGATCGCCTTGGTGATCGTGTCCGTGTCCGACGCCTCCACCAGGACGATCGCCGAGCCGCCGAAGCCGCCGCCCGTCATCCGCGCCCCCAGCGCGCCCGCGGCGTTCGCCGTGTCCACCACCAGGTCCAGCTCCCGGCAGGAGATCCGCAGGTCGTCGCGGAGGGAGACATGGCCCTCGGTCAGCACGGGACCGATCGCCCGGACCTCGCCCGCGTCCAGCAGCCGGACCACCTCACCGACCCGGTGATCGTCCGAGACGACATGGCGCACATAGCGGCGCACCCGCTCGTCCGACAGGCGCGCGAGCGCGGAGTCCAGCTCCTCGTACGCCACGTCCCGCAGATGCGAGACCCCGAGCTGCCGTGCGCCCTCCTCGCATCCCTCGCGCCGCTCGGCGTACGCCCCGTCGCCCAGCGCGTGCTTCACGCGGCTGTCGACGACCAGCAGCGTCAGGCCCTGGGAGGCGAGGTCGAAGGGGATCTGCCGGATGGACAGGTCACGGCAGTCCAGGTGCAGCGCGTGGCCGTCCGTGGCGCACGCCGATGCCATCTGGTCCATGATCCCGCAGGGCACGCCCACGAAGTCGTTCTCGGCGCGCTGGGCGGTCCTGGCCAGCTCGGGGCCGGTCAGACCGAGCTCGTACAGGTCGTTGAGCGCGAGGGCGACGACCACCTCCAGCGCCGCCGAGGAGGACAGACCGGCGCCCGTCGGCACCGTCGAGGACAGGTGGACGTCCGCGCCGGTGATCGGGTGGCCCGCCTCACGCAGCACCCACACCACACCGGCCGGGTAGGCGGCCCAACTGGTGTTGGTCAGCGGCTGCAGTTCGTCGACGTGCAGTTCGACGACCGGGCCCTCGATGTCCGCCGAGTGCAGCCGCAGCACCCCGTCGGTGCGCCGCGAGACCGCCGCGACCGCCGTGTGCGGCAGCGCGAGCGGCATCACGAAGCCCTCGTTGAAGTCCGTGTACTCGCCGATCAGGTTGACCCGGCCCGGAGCCGCCCAGACGCCCTCGGGAGCCGACCCGTAGATCTCCCCGAAGCCCTCGCGTACGCCCACCTACTGCTCCCTTGCGTTGCTTGCGACGTGCCGTGCGAACTGCCACGCGTCCGCGACGATCCCCGCGAGGTCCGCGCGGGACGGGTTCCAGCCGAGCTTCTCGCGGGCCGTGGCCGCGGAGGCGACCAGGACCGCCGGGTCGCCGCCCCGGCGCGGGGCCACGACCTCGGGGATCGGGTGCCCGGTGACCTGGCGCACCGTCTCGATGACCTCGCGCACCGAGAAGCCGTTGCCGTTGCCGAGGTTGCAGATCAGGTGTTCGCCGGGGGTGGCGGCGTCCAGGGCGAGCAGATGCGCCTCGGCGAGGTCGGCGACGTGGATGTAGTCGCGGATGCAGGTGCCGTCCGGCGTCGGGTAGTCGTCGCCGAAGATCGAGATGGCCTCTCGCCTGCCCTGCGCGACCTGGAGGACGAGCGGGATGAGGTGGGACTCGGGGTTGTGGCGCTCGCCGTAGGCGCCGTAGGCGCCGGCGACGTTGAAGTAGCGCAGGGAGACGGCGCCCAGGCCGTGCGCGGCCGCCTCGCCGGTGATCATGTGGTCGACGGCGAGCTTGGAGGCGCCGTAGGGGGAGGTCGGCGCGGTCGGGTCGGTCTCGGTGATCGGGGTGTTCACCGGCTCGCCGTAGGTGGCCGCCGTGGAGGAGAAGACGAGCTTGCGCACGCCGGCCTCGCGCATGGCGCCGAGCAGGGCCATGGTGCCGCCGACGTTGTTGTCCCAGTACTTCTCCGGCTTCACCACCGACTCGCCGACCTGCGAGAACGCGGCGAAGTGCAGGACCGCGTCGAAGGAGGCGTCGAGCCACTTGGCGGCGTCGCGGATGTCGCCCTCGATGAAGGAAGCACCGGCCGGCACGCCCTCGCGGAAGCCGGTGGAGAGGTTGTCGAGGACGACGACCTCGTGGCCGGCCTCCAGCAGGTGCTGCGCGACCACGCTGCCCACATAGCCGGCCCCGCCGGTGACCAGGTACTTCCCACTCATGAACTCGCTACCTCTCGCAGTCGCCGGGCCGCGGCCTCCGGCGGCACGTCGTTGATGAACACGTTCATGCCGGACTCGGAACCCGCGAGGAACTTCAGCTTGCCGGAAGTACGGCGAATGGTGAAAAGCTCGAGGTGGAGCGCGAAGTCGTCCCTGCTCACGCCGTCGAACTCGTCCAGGGGGCCGAACGGCGCCTGGTGCCAGGCGGCGATGTACGGCGTCGGAGGCTCACCCTCGCCGAAGATCCGGTCGAAGCGCTTCAAGAGTTCCAGGTAGACCTTGGGAAACTCTGTGCGTGCCGCCTCGTCGAGCCCGAGCAGGTCGGGGACGCGGCGGCGGGGGTAGAGGTGGACCTCGTAGGGCCAGTGCGCGGCGTACGGTACGAACGCCACCCAGTGCTCGCTCTGCAGGACGATCCGCTCGTCGGCGAGTTCGCGTTCCAGGACGGCGTCGAACAGGTTCTCCCCGCCGGTCGCCTCCTTGTGGGCGGCCAGCGAACGGAGCATCAGGGCGGTGCGGGGGGTGGTGAAGGGGTACGCGTAGATCTGCCCGTGCGGGTGGCCGAGGGTCACGCCGATCTCCGCCCCGCGGTTCTCGAAGCAGAAGACCTGCTCGACGGCCGGCAGGTGGGACAGCTCGGCGGTGCGGTCGGTCCAGGCGTCCAGGACCAGGCCCGCCTGCTCCTCGGTCAGGTCGGCGAAGGAGGCGTTGTGGTCGGAGGTGAAGCAGACGACCTCACAGCGGCCGGAGTCGCCGGCGAGCGAGGGGAAACGGTTCTCGAAGACGACGACGTCGTAGGACGAGTCGGGGATCTCGCTGAGCCTGCCGTCCTGGGAGGGGCACAGCGGGCACTCGTCGGCGGGCGGGTGGTAGGTGCGGCCCTGCCGGTGCGAGGCGATGGCGACCGAGTCGCCGAGCAGCACGTCCTGGCGGATCTCGGAGGTCGTGACGGTCCGCTCGAGCGGCCGGCGGTCGACCGCGTCCCGCACGACGTCGTCGCGCAGGTCGTAGTAGATGAGCTCACGACCGTCGGCCAGCCGGGTCGAGGTCTTCTTCACGTTCGACTCTCCATTCGAGCCACTCACCCTTCAAACATAACCCAACACACCAAAACACAACTCACCATCTGCGTCAACGTCACAATCCAACAAAGACCATCATCAGGAGTGTTCAAATATCGAACGCGGGGGCGTACGGTTCCGCACTGATTGGTTCACGCAACGAAGCGAGCACTCAATGGAAACCCCCACATATCTGGCAGCCGAGCTACGACTCCCCACAAACGGGCTCGACTACGCGATCCTCGGGATCTACTTCGCGGTCGTCCTCGGCATCGGCTTCGCGGCCCGCCGCTCGGTGAAGACCAGCCTCGACTTCTTCCTGTCCGGACGCTCCCTGCCCGCCTGGATCACCGGTCTCGCGTTCATCTCCGCCAACCTGGCCGCCACCGAGATCCTCGGCATGGCCGCCAACAGCGCCCAGTACGGCGCCTACACCGTGCACTGGTACTGGATCGGCGCCATCCCGGCCATGGTCTTCCTGGGCCTGGTGATGATGCCGTTCTACTACGGCTCCAAGGTCCGCTCGGTGCCCGAGTTCCTGCTGCTGCGCTTCGACAAGGGGGCGCACCTGCTGAGCTCGATCCTGTTCGCCTTCGCCGCGATCCTCATCGCGGGCGTCAACCTCTACGCCCTCGCGATCGTCGTGGAGGCCCTGCTGGGCTGGCCGCAGTGGGTGGCGATCGTGGTCGCCGGCTTCTTCGTGCTCGCGTACATCACCCTCGGCGGCCTGTCGTCGGCGATCTACAACGAGGTGCTGCAGTTCTTCGTGATCCTCGCGGCCCTCATCCCGATCACCGTGCTCGGCCTGAAGAAGGTCGGCGGCTGGGGCGGCCTGACCGACAAGCTCACCCAGGCCCACGGCCACGACTTCGTCACCGCCTGGGGCGGCACCGGGATCGGCCACGCCAACCCGCTGGGTGCCAACTGGCTGACGATCGTCCTCGGCCTCGGCTTCGTGCTGTCCTTCGGCTACTGGACCACCAACTTCGCCGAGGTCCAGCGCGCCCTGTCCGCGAAGAACCTCTCCGCGGCCCAGCGCACCCCGCTCATCGCCGCGTTCCCGAAGATCTTCATCGTGTTCCTGGTGATGATCCCGGGCCTGGTGGCCGCCGTCCTGGTCCCGAAGATCGGCACGCCCGGCTCGTCCCTGCAGTACAACGACGCGATCCCGTACCTGATGCAGGAGCTGCTGCCCAACGGTGTCCTCGGCATCGCGGTGACCGGCCTGCTGGCGGCCTTCATGGCGGGCATGGCGGCCAACGTGTCGTCCTTCAACACGGTGTTCACCAACGACATCTGGGCGCGGTACATCGTCAAGGACCGCGAGGACGCGTACTACGTCCGCTTCGGCCGCCTCATCACGGCGATCGGCGTGCTGGCGTCGATCGGCACGGCGTTCCTGGCGTCGTCGTTCTCGAACATCATGAGCTACCTGCAGACGCTGTTCTCCTTCTTCAACGTGCCGATGTTCGTGGTGTTCGTCGTCGGCATGTTCTGGAAGCGCGCGTCCGCGAAGTCCGGCTTCTGGGGCCTGCTCGCGGGCACGGTGACCGCGATGGTGAACTACTTCGTCATCTACAAGCACGGCGTCATCGGCATCCCCTCCGACCAGGGCGCCAACTTCGTCTCCGCGATCGCCGGTTTCGTGGCCGGCGCGGTCGTGATGGTCGCGGTCTCGCTGTTCACCAGGCCCAAACCGGAGGACCAGCTCCAGGGCCTCGTCTACGGCACCCGCTCGCCCGGCATGGCGGAGCCGCCCTCCGCGGGCGACGACGCCTGGTACCGCAGGCCCGCCCTGCTCGGCTGGGGCGCGGTCGTCCTCGCCGCCGCCTGCTACATCCCGTTCTCGCTCTGACCGCGGAGGATTGACCGACCATGTCCGAGTACTCCGAACACGACGTCCAGCACCAAGTCACCGAGCTGGAAGGCAAGTCCGCCACCGCGGCACGCATCTTCGACCTCCGCCGCATCATCGGCGGCCTGTTCGTCCTCTACGGCGTCATCGTGATGATCGCGGGCTTCACGGCCTCCGACGCGGCGATCCGCAAGGCGGAGGGCGTCAACATCAACCTGTGGACGGGCCTCGGGATGCTGATCCTGGGCCTGCTGTTCCTGCTGTGGCTGAAGCTGAGGCCGATAGCTCCGCCGTCCGTCGACGCGGGGTCGGACGAGAAGCCGGAGTAGCTCGGCCACGCTCCGCCGAGCGCGGGGGAACTGCGCGTCGCACGTCGGCTGCGGGTGATCCGTGGCCGACCGCGCCCGCGCGGCGGAGCCGCATGTCGACACGGCCCCGCGCCCACCCCTGTCCGGGCGCACCCTTCGGCTAATCGATCCCGGGCTGGACGGGCCCCGCCCGGTCCAGCAAGCCCGTCCGGGCGGCCAGCGCGGCAGCCTCGAGGCGGGAGCCCACGCCCAGTTTCATCAGGACGCGCTGGACGTGGGTGCGGGCCGTGGACGGGGCGATGCCCATGCCCGCCGCGATCAGGCGGGTGTCCTCGCCGTCGGCCACCCGGACCAGGACCTCGACCTCCCTCGGGGTCAGCATCTGCAACAGGCGCTGGCCCTCGTCGTCCGGCTGAGCCGCCGGGTGGAGCAGTTCGTTGAACGCGCCCTGCAACAACTGCGGCGCCACGGCCGCCTCGCCCGCCCGCGCCTTCATGATGGCCCGCTCGACGCCCTCGATGCGCTCGTCGTGCCGTACGTAGCCCGAGGCGCCGGCGGCGAACGCGGCCGCTATCCCGCGCGGGCTCGGCACCGGGCCGAGCACCAGCACCGCCACCTGCGGGCGCTCCCGCTTGATGCGCACCACCGGGTCGAAGGCGCCCGGCTCCGCGGGTGCCGCCGTGCCCAGCAGGCACACCTCGGGCGCCCTGCTGATCACCAGGTCCGCCGCCCCCGCGGCGGGCGCCGCCGCGGCGAGCACCCGGTGTCCCCTCAGCTTCAGAGCCGAGGCCAGCGCCTCGGCGAGCAATCGGTGGTCGTCGACCACCATGAGCCGCACTCCCATCGAGCAACCCCCCAGTCCGCCCCCGTGGATGCCCACTATGGATGCCCACTGGCCCGCATGGACAGAAGCCCCCCGGCGCACCCCCTGTCCTTCATGCCCCCGGAAGCTACACGCTTGTTCGACATCGCGCTTCCCCTACCGGCCAGAAGTGCCCCGGATTACGGAAATCCCGCCCAATGGCGCCTGATGACGGGTACGTGAAAGGCCCCGCACCCGAACAGGAGCGAGGCCTTCGCCGCGCGCCGCGTACGCGCTACTTGGCGCCGAAGCCGAGCGCGGTGTACGACTTCTGATCGGCCGTGAACG
This sequence comes from Streptomyces sp. Y2F8-2, assembly GCF_014905555.1. Taxonomy (GTDB): domain Bacteria; phylum Actinomycetota; class Actinomycetes; order Streptomycetales; family Streptomycetaceae; genus Streptomyces; species Streptomyces cynarae. The sequence continues at coordinate 92,530 of NZ_BNGS01000006.1, forward strand.
GCTTGCTGACCAGGTCCTTGCCGAGGAACAGCCGGCCGTCGGTGTAGAGCAGCTCGGACGTCTTCGGCACCATGCTCATGATCGCGCCCAGCACCTCGCGGGAGGCCGGGGTCTCCAGCAGTCTCGTCTGCTTCAGGGATCCGCCGTCGACCGAGACCACCTGGGCGCCCTTGTTGTACGGGCCGCTCTTGTACGCCAGCACGTTCCCGCCGTCCATGCGGATCGGGAAGATGTCGTAGCCGTCGCCGGCGTCGATCCGGTCACCGGTGGTCTTCCCGGTGGCCAGCGAGAACGCGATGATCTCGTTGGTGCGGGTGCCCTGTGCCGAGCCGTCGTGGTCGTTGGTCGGCACGTACAGCTTGTCGTTGCCCACCGTGATCGCCTGGCAGTCGTGCACCTTGCCGACGCCGCAGTGGTGCTCGTACTTGCCGTCCTCCAGCGTGATCTTCGTGCGCAGCCTGCCGGTGTCGTCCAGCGAGAAGACGTCCGTGGCGCCGGAGGCGGTGATGCCGCCCGAGTCCACACCGAACACGACCGGCTTTGTGGAGATCACCTTGGCGTTGTCGATGCCCTGGGGGAGCTTGTAGCTCCACCTGGCGCCCCCCGTCCCCGGGTCGAGCAGCTGGACCTCGTACAACTCCCTGCCGAAGGGGCCGCACTTGCGCACCGCTACGAGCTGATCGCCGCCCGCGTAGCCGACGTCCGCGCAGGAGCCCCTCTGGTGCTGCCACAGCACCTTGCCGGTGGTCAGGTCGAAGGCGGCACCGCCGTAGAGGCCGGCGCCGGCGGCGACCGTCGTGCCGCTGATCGAGACCTCACCGAACGGGACCGGGGCGCCACCGGTGCCGACCGATTTCGTCCACAGCTTCTTCCCGGTGGCGACCTCGAACGCGGTGACGTCGCTGCACGGCTTGCGGTCCCGCACGTCGGCCCGCTTGCCCGACTCGGAGACCACCACGGCGATCCCCGAGGAGCTGATCTCGGGGGAGCCCGCGCAGGTCTGGCCGTTGAGCGGCAGCGTCCACTTGGTCGCGCCGGTGTCCGGGTCGTAGCCCACGATCTTGTTGATGCCGGCCTTGGCGTAGACGGAGTCGGTGAGCCAGGAGCCCGCGACGTTGTCGAGCTCCTGTCTGTCCGTGATCCGCGGCGCCGGGATCTGGAAGAGGACCTTGGCACTGGGGTCGGCCGGCGCCTTCTCCTTGCCGGAACCGGAGCCGCCGGTGCTGCTGCCCTGGCCGCCCTGGCCGCTGTCGGCACCGGACGCGGAGCCGCCGCCCGTGTCGCCGCCGGAGGAGCTGTTCGCGTACCAGGCCCCGACGCCGACGATCAGCGCGATGGCCGCGACCGCAGCGACGACGATCCACACCGTGGCACTCGGCCCTTTGCCGCCGCCGCCCGGGGTTCCGTGCGGCGGTACGGGGACCATCGGCGACTGCTGATAGCCGTAGCCGGGGTGCTGGTTCGGGTAGCCGTACCCGGGCTGCTGGGCATACCCGTTCCCCGGTTGCGGCGGGGCCGGCGGCTGCGGGTAGCCGTAGCCGGGTCCCTGGGCGGGCGGCGGGGGCGCCTGGGGCGGCGGCTGGGGTGCGCCGAAGCCGCCCGGCGGCGGAGGCTGCGGGGCGCCGAAACCAGCGCCCGGGGCCGGGTTCTGCGGGGCGCCGAAACCACCGCCCGGCGGCGGCTGGTGGGGCGGCGGGGGCGGCTGGTGGGGAGGGGGCGGCGGCTGGCTCATGGCGTGAGGACCTCGAAGGACACAGGAACAGTGGGCGGGGACGGGCGGGTCGGCGGACCGCTCACTTGCCGTAGGCCAGCATCAGCTTCTCCTTGGACCGGGTACCGCCGGTCAGTCGGGTGGTGGAGAGGTAGAGGCGCCCGTCCACGTAGTCGATCGCCTTGGCGAAGAAGCCGCTCTCGACCTGCGCGGCGCCCGCCGGGTTCTGCAGCAGCCTCGCCGTGGTGTGGCTGCCGCCTGCCGTCGCGATGGACACGACCTGGCCGCCCGTGTCGTACGACGGCTCGACATACGCGATCAGATGGGTGCCGTCCATCTTGAGCGGGAGCATCGACTCGTCCGCGGGGGACTTCACCCGCCACTTCTCCTTGCCGGTGTCCAGGTTGATCGCGACGATCTCGTTCGGGCCGCTCTTCGCGTCGGTCGGCAGGTACAGGGTGCTCGCGTCGGCCACGGCGCCCGTGCAGCCCTGCAGGTCACGGTTGAGGATGGCCCAGCCGCACCGGGGTGCGAAGGACTCGTCGACGTCGAGCTGGGAGCGCACGCTGCCGTCACTCTTCAGTGTGGAGACGTTCCACCGCGTCTTGTCCTCGTTGGTGAGGTAGAGGACGACCGGGTCGACGGAGTAGATGCGGGCGAGCGTCCAGCCCTTGGGGATCTTCTTGGTCCACTTGGCCCTGCCGGTCGTGGGGTCGAGCTCCTGCACCTCGTCGTGCGCGTCGGAGCCGCCGGCGCCGCAGGAGGCGACCGAGAGGAGCTTGGCGCCGCCCGCGAACGCGGTCGGGAAGCAGGCCGCGCCGTACCGCTGCTTCTCCCACAGCTTCTTGCCGGTGGCCACGTCGTAGGCCAGGCCGGACTGCGCGCGGGCGACCAGCAGGGTCCTGCCCGTGACGGTCAGGTCGACGGCGAGCGCGCTGTCGAACAGGGCACCGTCTGCGATCTGCGCGCTCCAGCCCTTCTTGCCGGTGTCGAGGTCGATCTCCTGGATGTTGTTGCACTTGGCGCTGTCGCTCACGCCGCTCATGTAGGCGACCACGACCTTGTCGTCGGCCGTCTTCTGCGGAGTGACCGCGCAGATCTTCTGCGGGAAGGAGATCGGGTTCCAGGTGGGGCTGCCGTCCGCGACGTCGTAGGCGAAGACCTGCTTGTACGCGGCCTTCACCGCCGTCCTGCCGGTGATCCACATGCCGGGGGCGTCGGCGCCGTGACCGGGCGCGTCGGGCGCCTGCTGGTACCAGAGGACCTTGTCCTCGCCCGACTTGCGGTCCTGGTTGAGGTTCTCCGGGTCCGCGCCACCGCCGCTGCCACCGCCCGCGTCGGCCGGGGCGGAGGCGGTGGAGGACGGTCCGGAGCTCCGGTTCTTGCCGGCGGTGGGCTTGTCGTCCCCGCCGCCCCCGCTGACCGCGTACACGGTGCCGCCTATGAGGAGCAGCGCGGCGACGGCGGCGCCCACGACCAGCGCGGGTTTGCCCTTGAAGGGGTTCCCGGAGCCGCCGCCGGGGGGCGGGAGGGGCGCGCCGGGGAACTGGGGCGGCTGCTGCGGGTAGCCGTAGCCGGGGTGGGGAGCGGCGTAGGGGCCGGGCTGCTGGGAGTAGGGGCCGGGCTGACCGGGCTGCTGGGCGTACCCACCGGGCTGCTGGGCGTACGGACCGGGCTGACCGCCGTACGGACCCGGACCACCGTACGGACCCGGCCCGCCGTACGGACCCGGCCCGCCGTACGGACCCGGCTGTGGATACGCGCCCGGCTGCTGGTACGGGCCGGAAGGCGGCGGCTGCGGCGGCTGGGGGTAGCCGTACCCCGGCTGGGGTGGGGTCGCCGGGGGCTGGACGGGCGGCGGTGGGGTCGCCTGCCGGGGGTCCTGCGGGGCACCGGAACCGGCCTGCGGCGGCGGATTCTGCGGTATCCCGGAACTGCCGCCCCGGGGCGGCTGGTCGGGCGGCTGAGTCATCAGCGCTTTCCCCCTCAAAACTGATGTGTCCCCACGCCCGTGGTGCTCGTTTCCGCCACGCCGGTGGTACTCAGGCTGTTCTCAGACGGACCTTTCTATCACTGGGACGTCTTCGAACACCGGGCCGGTCCTGCCCCTGTTCCCAAGGGAGGACCGGCCCGTGATGCCCTCGTTACGCGCCTTCCCGCGCCCCTCGCGGCGCGCGCACCGTGACCGCCGACGCCTAGGCGTCCTCGGCGAGTTCGAGCCAGCGCAGCTCCAGCTCCTCGCGCTGACCGGCCAGCTCCCGGAGTTCCGCGTCCAGTCCTGCGACCTTCTCGAAGTCCGTGGCGTTCTCGGCGATTTGCTCGTGGAGCTTGGACTCCCGCTCGGAGATCTTGTCCAACTGCCGCTCGATCCGCTGGAGTTCCTTCTTCGCGGCCCGGGCGTCCGCGGCGGATGCGGCGGGCTTGGCCACGGCGGGTGCCGGTGCCGCGGCCGCCGCTGCGGCCTCCTCCATGCGGTGGCGCCGCTCGAGGTACTCGTCGATGCCGCGGGGCAGCATCCGCAGCGTGGCGTCGCCGAGAAGGGCGTAGACCTTGTCGGTGGTGCGCTCGACGAAGAAGCGGTCGTGGGAGATCACGATCATCGAGCCGGGCCAGCCGTCGAGGACGTCCTCGAGCTGGGTGAGGGTCTCGATGTCGAGGTCGTTGGTGGGCTCGTCGAGGAAGAGGACGTTGGGCTCGTCCATGAGGAGGCGCAGCAGCTGCAGCCGCCGCCGCTCACCGCCGGACAGGTCGCCGACCGGCGTCCACTGCTTCTCCTTGTTGAAGCCGAACGTCTCGCACAGCTGCCCGGCGGTCATCTCGCGCCCCTTGCCGAGGTCGACGCGCTCGCGGACCCGCTGCACGGCCTCGAGGACCCGCCAGGTGGGGTCGAGTTCGGCTACCTCCTGGGAGAGGTAGGCGAGTTTGACGGTTCTGCCGACGGCGATCCGGCCGCCCGCGGGCTGCTGCTCGCCCTCGCTGCGGGCGGCGTCGGCCATGGCGCGCAGCAGGGAGGTCTTGCCGGCGCCGTTGACCCCGACGAGGCCGATGCGGTCGCCGGGGCCGAGCTGCCAGGTGACGTGCTTGAGCAGCACCTTCGGGCCGGCCTGGACGGTGACGTCCTCCAGGTCGAAGACGGTCTTGCCGAGCCGTGAGGAGGCGAACTTCATCAGCTCGCTGCTGTCGCGGGGCGGCGGCACGTCCCTGATCAGTTCGTTGGCGGCCTCGACGCGGAAGCGGGGCTTGGAGGTGCGGGCGGGGGCGCCGCGTCGCAGCCAGGCGAGCTCCTTGCGGACCAGGTTCTGCCGCTTGGTCTCCTCGGAGGCGGCGATGCGCTCCCGCTCGGCCCGGGCGAAGACGTAGTCGGAGTAGCCGCCCTCGTACTCGAAGACCTCGCCGCGCTGCACGTCCCACATGCGGGTGCACACCTGGTCGAGGAACCAGCGGTCGTGGGTGACGCACACCAGCGCGGAGCGGCGCTCGCGCAGGTGCCCCGCGAGCCAGGCGATGCCCTCGACGTCGAGGTGGTTGGTGGGCTCGTCGAGGACGATCAGGTCCTGCTCGGCGATCAGCAGCTTGGCGAGCGCGATACGGCGCCGCTCGCCGCCGGAGAGGGGGCCGATCACGGTGTCGAGCCCCTGGGGGAACCCGGGCAGGTCGAGCCCGCCGAAGAGGCCGGTGAGCACGTCGCGGATCTTGGCGTTGCCCGCCCACTCGTGGTCGGCCATGTCCCGGATGACCTCGTGGCGGACGGTGGCGGCCGGGTCGAGGGAGTCGTGCTGGGTGAGCACGCCGAGGCGCAGCCCGCCGGAGTGGGTGACGCGGCCGGTGTCGGCCTCCTCCAGCTTGGCGAGCATCCGGATCAGGGTGGTCTTGCCGTCGCCGTTGCGCCCGACGACCCCGATCCGGTCCCCCTCGGACACGCCCAGCGAGACGCCGTCGAGCAGGGCACGGGTGCCGTACACCTTGCTGACGTTCTCGACATTGACCAGGTTGACGGCCATTTCACTCCTGACGCGGGGATCGATCAGCCTTCAAGCGTAGGGCCTCCGGGGGAAGGGCCGGGGCGCGTGCGGATCGTCACTCTTTGTGGTGACGTGGTTCGTGATCGACGGCTACGGTGGGAAGACAGGCCGCAGGATCCCGTCCATGGGAGGAACCATGCCCGCCGAGTCCGTAGAGCACCGCCACCACTGGCCGGTGCCGCCCCCGGACGGCTACACCGTGGACGACCTGTTCACACTGCCGGATCTCCCGCCGCACACCGAGCTGATCGACGGGAGCCTGGTTTTCGCGAGTCCGCAGCGCCGCTTCCACTTCCTTGCGATCGACCTTCTGGTGAACGGACTGCGCAGCACCGTACCGTCCGGCTTCAAGGTCACGCGCGAGATGACGGTCGTACTGGATCGGCGCAACGGCCCCGAACCGGACATCTCCGTGGTCCGTGCCGAAGCGGTCACCGACAGGCGTCAGACCCACTTCAAGGCGGCCGACGTCCTGCTCGCCGTCGAGGTGGTGTCACCGGACTCCGAGGCCCGAGACCGCGATTACAAGCCGCACAAGTACGCCGCGGCGGGCATCCCCACTTCTGGCTGGTCGAGATGGCGGGACAGGACGACCACCCTGCGGTCCAGGTGTACGAACTCGGCGAAGCCACCGGCACCTACGCACTGACCGGCATCCACCACGACCACGTCAAGGTCAGCGTGCCGTACGACATCGACATCGACCTGACCGCCATCGACCACCTCTGAGCCCTGTCCTCAGACGACCGTCGCCCCCGCCACCGGCCCTGCCGCCGTCCGCACCGACCTGCACGTGCCGGACGCTCGCAGGGCCGCTGCCACCTCCTCCGCCGCCTCGGCGTCGCGCGCCAGGAAGGCCGTCGTCGGGCCGGAGCCGGACACCAGCGTCGCCAGCGCACCGGCCCCGCGCCCCGCCTCCAGCGTGTCCGCCAGTTCCGGGAACAGGGACAGCGCCGCCGGCTGCAGGTCGTTCGAGACCGTCGCCGCCAGCGCGCCCGCATCGCCCTTCGCCAGTGCTTCCAGCAGGTCCTGGGAGGCGATCGGCTCGGGGGTCCGTACGCCCTCGTTCAGTCGGTCGAACTCGCGGAAGACGGCCGGCGTGGACAGCCCCCGGTCCGCCGTCGCGAACACCCAGTGGAAGGTGCCCCCCACCTCCAGCGCCGTAAGCCTCTCGCCCCGCCCGGTGCCCAGCGCCGCCCCGCCCACCAGGCTGAACGGCACATCGCTGCCCAGCTCGGCGCAGATCTCCAGCAGTTCCTCGCGCGAGGCTCCCGTACCCCACAGCGCGTCGCACGCCAGTAGTGCGCCCGCCCCGTCCGCGCTGCCGCCCGCCATGCCCCCGGCGACCGGGATGTCCTTGGCGATGTGGATGTGCACGGCCGGATCAAGGCCGCGGCGTCGCGCGAGCGTCAGTGCCGCCCGCGCCGCCAGGTTCGTACAGTCGAGCGGCACCTGCGCGGCGTACGGTCCCGAGCAGGTGACGCGCAGCTCGTCGGCCGGGGTCACCGTGATCTCGTCGTACAGGCCGACGGCCAGGAAGACGTTCGCCAGGTCGTGGAAGCCGTCGGGGCGGACACCGCCCACCGCGAGCTGCACGTTCACCTTGGCCGGGACGCGAACCCTGACACTCACTTACTCGGACTCCCTGTGCTCGGCGATGCGCGCGAACTCCTCCACCGTCAACGACTCGCCCCTCGCCTGCGGTGAGATGCCGGCGGCCACGAGCGCCGCCTCCGCCGCCGCGGCCGACCCCGCCCATCCGGCGAGCGCGGCCCGCAGCGTCTTGCGCCGCTGGGCGAACGCCGCGTCCACGACCGCGAACACCTCGCCCTTCGACGCGGAGGTCTTGATCGGCTCGGCGCGCCGCACCAGAGAGACCAGCCCGCTGTCGACGTTGGGCGCGGGCCAGAAGACGTTGCGCCCGATGGCCCCGGCGCGCTTGACCTCCGCGTACCAGTTGGCCTTCACGGACGGCACCCCGTACACCTTCGACCCGGGCGCGGCGGCGAGCCGGTCGGCGACCTCGGACTGCACCATCACCAGCGTCCGCTCGATGCTCGGGAAGGTGTCCAGCATGTGGAGCAGGACGGGGACGGCGACGTTGTAGGGCAGGTTCGCGACCAGCGCGGTGGGCGCGGGGCCCGGCAGCTCGCGGACGTGCAGCGCGTCGGAGTGCACCAGCGCGAACCGCTCGGCGCGCTCCGGCATGCGCGCCGCGATGGTGGCGGGCAGCGCCCCCGCCAGCACGTCGTCGATCTCGACGGCGGTGACGCGCTCGGCGACCTCGAGGAGCGCCAGCGTCAGCGAGCCGAGCCCTGGTCCCACCTCCACGACGACGTCGTCGGGCCGGACGTCGGCGGTGCGGACGATGCGCCGCACGGTGTTGGCGTCGATGACGAAGTTCTGGCCGCGCTGTTTGGTGGGGCGTACGCCGAGGGCCGCCGCCAGCTCACGGACGTCGGCGGGGCCCAGCAGGGCGTCGGGGGTGGGGCTGCTCACGGGGCAAGCCTACGGGGCGGCGCCCGGGCCCCGAGCCGGTGGCACCGTCACCGGTACAGCCGTGACCCGCAGTGCGGCCACGGGCTGGTCCCCTGGCGCGTGAACAGCTTCTTCGCCCGGTACGTCTGCTCCTCCGCGGGGGCGTCCTGCGGCCGGCCCGAGCCGCCGAGGCTGCGCCAGGTGCGCCGGTCGAACTGGTAGAGGCCGCCGTACGTGCCCGACGGGTCCACCGCCTGCGCGCGGCCGCCGGACTCGCAGGCCGCGAGCCCCTTCCAGTTCAGGTGCTCCGCGCCTTCCACCAGGTCCGGGCGCGGCTTGGTGCCGATCCGGACGAGCTGGGTCTGTGGCTGCCGCACCACCTCGTCGCTGATCCGCCGCGGTCTCTCCCTCACGCCGTTGACGGTGCGCACGGCGTACGTGACCCGGCGCGCGCCCGCCTGCCCGGGCCGCGCGACCACCTCCGTGCCCTTGAGCAGGTCCGGGTCCTTGGTGCGCCGTACGTCGAACGGGATCGGCTCCTCGCGGACCTCCTGGGAGCCCATCACCCGCAGCACGGTCACCGTCTGCCCGTCGTCCGGGAAGCTGTCCGGTGCCACGGACGTCGTGTCCTGCCGGTAGAGCACGACCCCGGCCTGGGCGACGGCCTCGCGGACGGTCGCCGCGTTGGTCCGGATGGTGCGGGCCCGCCCGTCCGCGAGGACCGTCACGGTGCGCTCGGTGCGGACGTCCAGCTCGAGCCCGTCCCGGCCGATCCCCTCGGAGCGCGAGGTCGACACGTAGGCGCCCTCCGCACGCACCCCGAGCTGCTGGAGCGCGGCCTCCACCGTGGGCGCCGTCGTCCACACCTCGCGCTGGATGCCGTCGATGGTCAGCCGCACGGGGCGGCCGTAGCGCACCGCGACCTCCTCGCCGCTCACGAGCGGTGTCCCGGGCGCCGGGGCGACGAGGTCGTGATCGCCGACCTTCACGCCCTGCTGGGCGAGCAGCTCGCCGACGTCGGAGGCGAAGGTGTGCAGCGTGCGGGTGCGGCCGTCAACGGTCAGCTCGACGGCCTTGTCGTTGGCGACGAACGCGGTGGTGCCGCCGGCGAGGAACGCGACGACGAGCGCCTGCGGGATCAGACGGCGCATGGAGTCAGGGCGCGCGCCGCCTTTTCTGCCGCGCGCCGCGTGCCGCGCGTGGGCGCGCCCTGAGGGGCGCGGGGCGGCCTCCGGCTGCCGGCGGGGTGGGCGGACCGTTATCTCCGTGTCCCGTACGGCCGTGCGGGCACGCGCCTCGTACGCGGGCCGGTACGTGTCCGGGTGGGCGTGACCGGGGGCCTCACGGTCCTGATACGCCCCGTACGGCGAGTACTGCCGGTTGCTCACGACGACACGCTCCAGAGAGGTTCCGACACGGCGACCAGAACCTAGCGGCTGGTCGTCACTCTCCAAAGCAACGCGGTTACACGGTGTCGCGACACGGCCCCCGGTGGACACCCCGGCCGGGCGGGCCGGTCAGTACGCGAACGCGCGGGCCGTGTTGCGCGCGACGGCCGCTGCCAGCGCGTCCTCCTCGACGCCCTTCACCGCGGCCATGGCGCGGACCGTGACCGGAATGAGATAGGGCGCGTTCGGCCGTCCGCGGTACGGCGCGGGCGTCAGGAACGGCGCGTCGGTCTCCACCAGGACGAGGTCGAGGGGCGCCACGGCGAGGGCGTCACGCAGCGGCTGGGCGTTCTTGAAGGTCACGTTGCCGGCGAACGACATGAAGTACCCGTTCCGCGCACAGATCTCGGCCATCTCGGCGTCACCCGAGTAGCAGTGGAAGACGGTCCGCTCCGGCGCGCCCTCCTCCTTGAGGACGCGCAGCACGTCGGCGTGGGCCTCGCGGTCGTGGATCACCAGCGCCTTGCCGTGCCGCTTGGCGATCTCGATGTGGGCACGGAAGGAGCGCTCCTGGGCGGCCTTGCCCTCGGGTCCGGTGCGGAAGTAGTCCAGCCCGGTCTCGCCCACGCCCTTGACCTGCGGCAGGGCGGCGAGGCGGTCGATCTCGGCGAGCGCCTCGTCCAGCGCCGCGTCCCCGCCCGGCTCGCGCGCGCCCTGCCGGGAGGTGCCCCCAGGATCGCCGTGCACGATGCGCGGGGCCTCGTTCGGGTGCAGGGCCACCGCCGCGTGCACGGAGTCGTGCGCCGTGGCCGTCTCGGCGGCCCAGCGCGAGCCCCGCACATCGCAGCCGACCTGCACGACCGTCGTCACACCGACCGACGCGGCCTTGGCGAGGCCCTCCTCCACCGTGCCGGACTGCATGTCGAGGTGGGTGTGCGAGTCGGCGACGGGCACGCCGAGGGGCGCGGGAAGCGGCGGCGGCGCGTTCTTCGCGGACTGGTCGGACGCTCGGGAAGGCATGCCCCGATCCTACGAAAGGGGCATGCTGCGCCCGGGGCCGGCCTTACGGCAGGACCGTCAGCCCGCCCTGCGGTGGTTCTGGAACGGGTGGAGCAGGTCCGACAGGTGCCAGTGGTGGTGACCGTCGGTGGCCTCCGGCTGCCTGCGCGGCGCCTCACGGTCCTCGCCGTCGGCCTGCTGGGCCGGGGCGTGGTGCCGGTGCAGGGAGTTCTGCACGGAGGACACCTGGCCCGGGCGCATGATGCGCACCACGTGGCTGTCGCAGTTGTGGCAGGACGGGCGGCTCAGCGGCGAGGGGACGACGCGGCCGTTCGCCACGTACATCACGAACTCGTTGCCGTCCGCGTCGAGGTGGTGCTCTATCTCGTACGACTGCTCCCAGCCGTGCCCGCAGCGCATGCACGCGAAGGAATAGGACTCGTGGACGACGGCGGTCGCCGCGCTGCGGTCGGGCTGCCCTGTGACCTGGCCGGCCGCTGTGGCCTGGCCGGTCCGCCCTGATATCTCACTCATTCCAGCTCCTCTTGTCCGCTGGACAAGCGCCTCCGCGGTGCGGGCCTCCCCCCGGAGCCCCGCGCGGCCCCACGGTGGCGAGGGACGGGTGCGTCCCTGTCCCCCAGTGGACGCCTTCACGAGCGGGAGCGGGAGCGGACCTGTCGAGTGTTGGGGGCGATTTGGACTTCGCTTGCCAAACTCACCCGATCGCCCCACTCCGGCTTTGCCTTCGACGACAGCCCTTTGCCGCCCTATGGGGCGCACGCTCAGGAGAGATGCGCCCTGCTCAGAGCGGGTATGAGCCCCCTCACAGGGGTATCCGGCGATCACGAATCCGGCGATCATGAATCCGGCGATCACGACGGCCCGCGTCACCAGGACGCCGCACCCAGAGGCCGGAACCGCCCGCCGACCAGGAGCAGGCCGGGGGCAGGCCGGGAGCGGGAGCTCCGGGCTCAGCCCGCCGCGTTCGCGTTCTTCGCCGCCACCACCGCGTCGAAGACCTCCCGCTTGGGCAGGCCCGCCTCCGCCGCGACCGCCGCGATGGCCTCCTTGCGGCGCTCCCCGGCCTCCTCCCGGACGCGCACCCGGCGCACCAGCTCGGCCGCGTCCAGCTCCTCGGGGGCCTTCTCGCCGGCGCCCTCCACCACGACCGTGATCTCGCCCCGTACGCCCTCGGCGGCCCACGCCGCCAGCTCCCCCAGCGAGCCGCGCCTGACCTCCTCGTACGTCTTGGTCAGCTCACGGCACACCGCGGCCCGCCGCTCGCCCCCGAACACCTCCGCCATCGCGGCGAGCGTGTCGTCGAGCCGGTGCGGGGCCTCGAAGTACACCAGCGTGCGCCGTTCCTCGGCGACCTCGCGCAGCCTTGACAGCCGCTCCCCCGCCTTGCGCGGCAGGAAGCCCTCGAAGCAGAACCGGTCCACCGGCAGCCCGGACAGCGCCAGTGCGGTGAGGACGGCGGACGGCCCCGGCACGGCGGTCACCCGGATGTCCTTCTCCACGGCGGCGGCCACCAGCCGGTACCCGGGGTCCGACACGGACGGCATCCCCGCGTCGGTGACGAGCAGCACCCGCGCCCCGCCCGCCAGGGCCTCGACCAGCTCCGGTGTCCGGGCGGACTCGTTGCCCTCGAAGTACGACACGACACGCCCCGCCGGCTGGACGTCCAGCGCCTGGGTGAGCCGGCGCAGCCGGCGCGTGTCCTCGGCGGCGATCACATCGGCGGTGGCCAGCTCCTCGGCGAGCCGCGGCGGCGCGTCCGCGATGTCCCCGATGGGGGTTCCGGCGAGGACCAGGATTCCGGTCGTAGTCCCAGGTGCAACTGTCACGTTTCCATCCTCGCAGGCGCCGTGCGCGGGACTCACACAGACGTGTTCCCTACGATGGCGCGGTGACCAGTACCGCGTCCTCCACGGACACCCGGCAGGGCCGGGCCGCCGAAGAGCCGCCGCCGTCGTGGCAGCAGCGGCTGCGCCGTTTCGGTTACGCGGCGCGCCCGAGAAGCGACGTCCGCGACCGGCTCGTGCCGCCGTACAACCGGCCCAGCCCGCGCATCTGGACGGCGATCGGCCTGCGGCCGGACATCGCCGACCGGATCACGCGCTGGTCGGCGTGGGGCGGCCCGCTGCTCGTGACACTGCTCGCGGGGCTGATGCGGTTCTGGAACCTGGGCAGCCCCAGGGCGGTGATATTCGACGAGACGTACTACGCGAAGGACGCGTGGGCGCTCGTCCACAACGGGTACGAGGCGAACTGGGCCAAGGACGCCAACGACCTCATCCTTCAGCACAACGGCCATGTGCCGGTCCCGACGGACGCCGCGTACGTCGTGCATCCGCCGGTCGGCAAGTACGTCATCGGCCTGGGCGAGCTGATCTTCGGCTTCGACCCGTTCGGCTGGCGCTTCATGACGGCCCTGCTCGGCACGCTGTCGGTGCTGCTGCTGTGCCGTATCGGCCGTCGCCTGTTCCGGTCCACCTTCCTGGGCTGCCTGGCGGGCGGGCTGCTGGCGGTGGACGGGCTGCAGTTCGTGATGAGCCGCACCTCGCTGCTCGACGGAGTGCTGGAGTTCTTCGCGCTCGCGGCCTTCGGCTGCCTGCTCGTCGACCGGGACAGAACGCGCGCCAAGCTGGCGGCGGCCCTCCCGGTGGACGCGGACGGCCGGGTGCGCCCGGACGCGCACGCCGCCGAGACCACCCGCCTCGGGTGGCGTCCGTGGCGCTGGCTGGCAGGCGTGATGCTCGGCCTCGCGATCGGCACGAAGTGGAACGGCCTGTACTTCCTGGCCGCGTTCTGTGTGATGGCCCTGCTGTGGGACGTGGGCGCGCGCCGGGTCGCGGGAGCCCGCCGCCCTTACGTCACGGTCCTCAGGCGGGACACGGGCCTGACCTTCCTGGCGACGGTCCCGGTCGCGCTCGCGGTGTACCTGGCCTCCTGGACCGGCTGGATCCTGTCCCCGGCCAACGGCTCCGGCGGCTACTTCCGCAACTGGGCGGCCACCGACGGCAAGGGCGGCGACTGGACCTTCCTGCCCGACTGGCTGCGCAGCCTGTGGCACTACGAGCACGAGGTCTACCTGTTCCACGTCGGCCTGACGTCGCCGCACACGTACCAGTCGAACCCGTGGAGCTGGATGGTCTTGGGCCGCCCGGTCTCGTACTTCTACGAGTCCCCGAACCCGGGTGAGGCGGGCTGCCCCGCGGACGCGGGCGGCAAGTGCGCCCGCGAGGTCCTCGCACTCGGCACCCCGCTGCTGTGGTGGGCGGCCTGCTTCGCGCTCGTGTACGTGCTGTGGCGCTGGGCGTTCCGCCGCGACTGGCGGGCGGGCGCCGTCGCGTGCGGTGTCGCGGCCGGCTACCTGCCCTGGTTCCTGTACCAGGAGCGCACGATCTTCTACTTCTACGCGGTCGTCTTCGTGCCGTTCCTGTGCCTTGCGGTCGCGATGATGATCGGCGCCCTCCTCGGCCCACCCGGCGCGGACGAACGCCGCCGGATCGCGGGAGCGGCGGGCGCGGGCGTCCTGGTCCTGCTGATCGCGTGGAACTTCATCTACTTCTGGCCCATCTACACCGGCACGGCGATCCCGATCGACTCCTGGCGGGCGCGGATGTGGCTCGATACCTGGGTCTAGCCGGGCGGACACACGACGAGGGCGCGGCGGCCGGCCGCGCCCTCGTCGTCGTTGCCGGGCGGCGGGGGCCGGGCGGCGGGGCGACGGGGCCGCCCCGCTCACGTCTCTGGCATTCACGTACGTGGCTGGATATGTGGGTTCAGGTCATATTTCTGATCACTCTTCGACAACGAACGACCACACAGCCCCCAACCGCCCCTCGGGCTGCCTACAGTGCGAGGCCTACGGGGAGGGGGCTGTGTGCCATGCGCAAGGGGGTCAAGGTCGTCATCGTGAGCGGGGTGTTCGCGGTGATGGTCTCAGGGGCCGGATACGGCGCCTACAACGTGCTGAGCGCGTTGAACGAGAGTTCCGGGGGCGGGTCCCAGGGGGCCGCGCAGGTGAAGACCGGGCCGCCGTCGGCCGGTGAGGTCAAGGAGACGACCGGCAAGTTCTTCGCCGCCTGGGAGAAGGGCGACGCGGCCACCGCGGCCTCCTACACGAACAACGCCGACGCCGCGGGGCAGCTGCTCGGCGCCTACGGGTCCAGTGCGCACATCACCGGCGTGCACATCACGCCGGGCGCGCCCAGCGGGGACACCGTGCCGTTCTCCGTGAAGGCGACCGTGTCCTACGAGGGGAAGTCCAAGCCGCTCGCCTACGCCGGCAGGCTGACCGTCGTGCGCGGCGTGACCACCGGGCGGGCGCTGGTCGACTGGCAGCCGTCCGTCGTCCATCCGGACCTGCAGAAGGGCGACACGCTCGTCACCGGGGAGGCCAAGGCCCCGCCGATCGAGGCGGTGGACCGCAACGGGGCGGTGCTGACGAAGGACAAGTACCCCTCCCTCGGCCCGATCCTGGACGCCCTGCGCGAGAAGTACGGCGACACGGCCGGGGGCACCCCCGGCATCGAGCTGTCCGTCCAGCGCGCCGACGCCAACACGCCCGGCAAGACCCTGCTGACCCTCGTCGAGGGCACGCCCGGCAAGCTGCACACCACGCTCAGCGCCACCGTGCAGGCCGCCGCCGAGCGGGCGGTGCAGAACTACGCGGAGTCGTCGGTGGTGGCGGTCAAGCCGAGCACCGGGGAGGTGCTCGCGGTCGCCAACCACCGCCGGGACGAGTTCAACGCGGCGTTCGAGGGGCGGCTCGCCCCCGGCTCCACGATGAAGATCATCACGTCGGCGATGCTCATCGACAACGGCGTCACCACGATGAACGGCCCCGCGCCCTGCCCGCCGACGGCCGCCTGGCAGAGCCAGACCTTCCACAACCTTCAGGGCATGGTCCCCAACGAGGGGGCCACACTGGCGAACAGCTTCATGCGGTCGTGCAACACGGCGTTCGTCAAACTGATCGACGAGAAGCCCCTTACGGACGAGTCGTTGACCGACGAGGCCGAGGAGCGGTTCGGGCTCGGGCAGAACAACTGGAAGACGGGCATCGTCTCCTTCGACGGCAGCGTTCCCGCCTCCACCGGACCGGACCGCGCCGCCAACGCCATCGGCCAGGGCCAGGTCCAGATGAGCCCGCTGAACATGGCGTCGGTCACGGCGACCGCGATCACGGGCACGTTCCGCCAGCCGTACCTGGTCTCCCCCGACCTCGACCACCGTGAACTGGCCACCGCCAAGGGGCTGTCCGCGAGCACGGTCGCGCAGCTGCGGGCGATGATGCGGCTGACGGCGACCCAGGGCACCGCCGCGCACGTGATGGCGGGGCTCAGCGGTGACATCGGCGCAAAGACCGGGTCCGCGGAGGTCGACGGGCAGGCGAAGTCCAACAGCTGGTTCACCGGCTACCGGGGCGACATCGCGGCGGCGGCCATGACCCAGGAGGGCGGGCACGGCGGCGACGCGGCCGGTCCTATTGTCGCAGCTGTGCTACGAACGGGCAGCTGAAGTCACCCGTGTCACCGCGGGACTCTAGTGTGTTGTTCTCGTTGAGGACTGTGAGGGTACTGGGGGACCTGGGGACTGCGGAGGACCGGGAGCTGTGGGCAAGAGAAGGCGCGTCGCCGGGCGCAACAACAGCCGGCCGCTGGTGATCGGCGGGCTGATCGCCGTCGTCGGGCTGGGCGGCGCCGTCGGCGCCTACAGCCTGCTCGGCGGCGGCGCGGCGGCCGACGACCGCAACGCGGCCTCGGGCCACCGGAAGCTGGTGAGGATCGGACCGCCGTCCGCCTCCGAGGTCCGTACGGCGGCCACCGCGTTCCTCACGGCCTGGCAGCGGGGCGACGCGGCGAAGGCGGCGGGTGCCACGGACGACTCGGCCGCCGCGACCGCGGCGCTGACCGGCTACCGCAAGGACGCGCACATCACGGGCGTCACGCTGACTCCCGGCACGCCCACCGGGGCGACGGTCCCGTTCTCCGTCAAGGCCACGGTGTCGTACAAGGGCGTGAGCAAGCCGTTCACGTACGACTCGAAGCTGACCGTGGTGCGGCGGGCGGACGACGGCGTGCCGCTGGTGCGGTGGCAGCCGTCGGTGGTGCACCCGGACCTGACGGAAGGCGACCGCCTGGTGACCGGCGAGGCGGGCACACCCCCGGTCAAGGCGACCGACCGCAACGGCGGCGAGATCACCGTGGCCAAGTACCCGTCGCTGGGCACGGTGCTGGACGGCCTGCGCGAGAAGTACGGCAAGAAGGCCGGCGGCAAGGCGGGCATCGAGCTGCGGATCGTGCGCAAGGCGGCGGCGAAGGGCAAGGAGAAGACGCCCGACAAGACGCTGGCGACGCTGAGCGAGGGCACGCCGGGCACGCTGAAGACGACGCTGAGCCCCACGCTCCAGGCGGCTGCCGAGCAGCAGGTCGCCAAGCAGGCGAACGCCTCGGTCGTCGTCATGCGCCCGTCGACCGGCGAGATCCTCGCCGTCGCCAACACCAGCCACGGCTTCAACGTCGCCTTCCAGGGCTCGCTGGCCCCCGGCTCCACGATGAAGATCATCACCTCGACGATGCTCTTCGAGAAGGGGCTCGTCAGCCCCGAGGCGTCGCACCCCTGCCCCAAGACGTACAAGCTGGCCGGCTGGACGTTCCACAACGACGACGACTCCGAGATCAAGCAGGGCTCGTTCAAGCTGAGCTTCGCGGCCTCCTGCAACAACGCCTTCATCAACTTCGCGCCGAAGCTGTCCAACAGCGACCTGACCGAGGAGGCCCAGCAGGTCTATGGCCTCGGCCTGGACAACTGGTCCACCGGCGTCCCCACCTTCGACGGGTCGATCCCGGTGCAGAGCGGCGCGCAGATGGGCGCCTCGCTGATCGGGCAGGGCGGGGTGCGCATGAACCCGCTGAACATGGCGTCGGTCGCCTCGACGGTGGAGACCGGCGTCTTCCACCAGCCGTACCTGGTGGCCCCGACGGTGGACGACCGGACGCTCGCGAAGGCCTCGCGCACCATGTCCGCGAAGACCCAGTCCGAGCTGAAGGAGGTCATGCAGTACACGGCCGCGTACGGCACGGCCGCCAAGGCGATGGCGGGGCTCGGCCCTGACGCCGGCGCGAAGACGGGTTCGGCGGAGGTCGACGGCCAGAAGAAACCGAACGGCTGGTTCACGGCCTACAAGGGCGACCTGGCCGCCGCGGGCGTGGTCCAGGCAGGCGGCCACGGCGGCGACACGGCGGGCCCGATCGTGGCGGCGCTCCTGCGCGCAGGGAGCTGAGCCCCGGGGCGGGAGCCGTCCCCGAACCGGAAGCCGTCCCGCCGGGCGGGAAGCCGGTCCCGCGGGCGAACGCCCTACCGCCCCGGCCCCGCCCCCACCGTGTACGTCCGGCGCAGGAACCGCATCAGGGCCTTCGACTCGAACTGCACCACTTCCACGCCCTGCGGCGAGTGGAACTCCATCACGGCCTGGACCCGACCGCACGGCCAGATGCGGACCTCGCCCGTACCCGCCGGTGCGTTCAGGCCCTGCTCCAGGAGGTCCCGGGAGAAGGCCCACTCGTGCGGGCCGGGCAGGCCGATGCGCACCGAGCGCGGGTCGGCGTCCGGGTCGTAGCGCAGGACGACGGGGACGGCGTCAGAAGTTTCCGGGGAGTCGGTGACGACATGGGCTCGCGCGTACTGTTCCACCACGGACATCGGACCACTCCTCACGCTGCGTCACCCGAGCAGAAGCTGTGAATCCGCTACCCATCCAATGTCGCACATATGGGCGCCGCCGACCTCCGATGCGAGTGTCGCTTGCCACAGTGGCGCGCCTCCTGCGCGCCCCCTGCACCTTCTACGTCGCTCAAGCTCTTGCAAAGAGGTCGCAATAAGCCGCTATCCTCGAACGGTGCATGTCCCGGACGGATTCATCGACGCCCCCATCTCCGCCGCGACCGGTGTCCTCGCCGCCGGCGCCCTGGCCGTCAGCCTGAAAGGTGCCCGGCGTGAGCTCGACGAGCGCACCGCCCCGCTGGCCGGCCTGGTGGCCGCGTTCATCTTCGCGGTCCAGATGCTGAACTTCCCCGTCGCCGCGGGCACCAGCGGGCATCTGCTGGGCGGTGCGCTGGCCGCGATACTCGTCGGACCCTGCACCGGGGTCCTGTGCGTCTCGGTCGTCCTGCTCATGCAGGGCATCCTCTTCGCGGACGGCGGTCTGACCGCGCTCGGCGTGAACATCACCGACATGGCGGTCGTGACGACCGTCGTGTCGTACGCCGTCTTCCGCGGCCTGGTGAAGGTGCTGCCGCGCAGGCGGCGCTCGGTCACCGTCGCCTCCTTCGCCGCCGCGCTGGTGTCGGTGCCCGCCGCCGCGGTCGCCTTCACGCTGATCTACGCCGTGGGTGGCACGACCGACGTGGCCCTCTCCAAGGTCGCCACCGCGATGATCGGCGTCCACGTCCTCATCGGCGTCGGCGAGGCCACGATCACCGCGCTCACGGTCGGCGCCGTCATCGCCGTACGGCCCGACCTGGTGTACGGCGCACGGGGCCTGGAGCGGAAGCTCAAGCTGCGGGTGAACGGTCAGCTGGTCGACGCGCCCGCCGCCGAGCCCGCCGTCCCAGCGACCGCCCTCCCCCAAGCTCTCGACTCCGCCCGAGCAGGGAGGCACCCCCACCACCGCAAGCTGTGGGCCACCGGCCTGGTCATCTCTCTGCTCCTCGCCGGCTTCGTCAGCTTCTACGCCTCCGCCAGCCCGGACGGCCTGGAGAAGGTCGCCAAGGACCAGGGCATCGACCGGAGGACCGAACCGCACGCGGCGGCCGACTCCCCGCTCGCCGACTACGGCGTCAAGGACATCGCCGACGCCCGCCTCTCCGGCGGTCTCGCGGGAGTGATCGGCGTCGGGGTCACCGTGGTCGCGGGCAGCGCTGTCTTCCGGGTCGTCCGCAGGCGGCGGACGACCGAGCCCTCGCAGGCGCGCTGAGATGGGCGCCGGCCACGCCCATCGGCTGTACCGTCACGGGCACTCCCCCGTGCACGCCCTGCCGCCGCACACCAAGCTCGCCGCCGCGTTCGCGTTCGTGGTGGTCGTGGTCTCCACCCCGCGCGAGGCGATGTGGGCGTTCGCGCTGTACGCCGGCCTCCTCGCCCTCGTCGCGTACGCGGCCCGCGTGCCGGCCGGGTTCCTGCTGAGGCGGCTGCTGATCGAGGTGCCGTTCGTCGCCTTCGCCGTGCTGATGCCGTTCGTGGCCGAGGGCGAGCGCGTCGAGGTCCTCGGGCTCTCGCTGAGCGTGAGCGGCCTGTGGGGTGCGTGGAACGTCCTCGCCAAGGGCACCCTCGGCGTCGCCGCCTCCGTCCTGCTCGCCGCCACCACCGAGCTGCGCGAACTGCTCCTCGGCCTGCAGCGCCTGAAGCTCCCGCCCCTGCTCGTGCAGATCGCCTCCTTCATGATCCGCTACGGCGACGTCATCACCGACGAGATGCGGCGGATGCGGATCGCGCGGGAGTCGCGGGGCTTCGAGGCGCGCGGCGTCCGCCACTGGGGTGTGCTCGCGAAGTCGGCGGGCGCGCTGTTCATCCGCTCCTACGAACGGGGCGAGCGCGTGCACCTGGCCATGGTCAGCCGGGGCTACTCCGGCTCGATGCCGGTCATCGACGAGGTGACCGCGTCCCGTACGCAGTGGTCGTACGCCCTCACCCTGCCCTTCGCCGCCCTCGTCGTCTGCCTGCTGGGATGGACCCTGTGACACCTTCACTCGAAGTGGCCGGGCTGGCCTTCGCCTACCCGGACGGCCACCAGGCACTGTTCGGTGTCGACTTCCGCCTCGAGCGCGGCGAACGGGTCGCGCTGCTCGGGCCGAACGGCGCCGGGAAGACCACGCTCGTGCTGCACCTCAACGGCATCCTGACCGGCGGCACGGGCACGGTGAAGGTCGCCGGACTGCCGGTCGGGAAGCCGCACATGGCGGAGATCCGCCGCCGGGTCGGGATCGTCTTCCAGGACCCGGACGACCAGTTGTTCATGCCGACGGTCCGCGAGGACGTCGCGTTCGGACCGGCCGCGGCCGGACTGAAGGGCGCGGAACTTCAGGAGCGCGTCGACCACGCCCTCGAGCGGGTCGGCATGGCGGAGTTCAAGGACCGCCCGCCGCACCACCTGTCCTTCGGTCAACGCCGCCGGGTGGCCGTGGCGACCGTTCTCGCCATGGAGCCGGAGATCCTGGTCCTGGACGAGCCGTCCTCCAACCTCGACCCGGCCTCGCGCCGCGAACTCGCCGACATCCTCAGGTCGTTGGACGTGACGGTCCTCATGGTCACGCACGACCTGCCGTACGCCCTGGAGTTGTGCCCGCGCTCCCTGATCCTGAGCGACGGTGTGATCGCGGCGGACGGCAAGACCGCCGACCTGCTCGCCGACGAGGAGCTGATGTGCGCCCACCGCCTGGAACTGCCCTTCGGCTTCGATCCGCGGTCCGTGACAATGGGCGCGTGACGAACGAGGAGATGGACGGCTCGCTGCTCCTGGACGACCAGCTGTGCTTCGCGCTGTACGCCGCCCAGCGCGCGGTGACGGCCGTGTACCGCCCGCTCCTGGAGGACCTCGGTCTCACCTACCCGCAGTACCTCGTCCTGCTGGTCCTGTGGGAGCGAGGCGAGACGACGGTCAAGGAGCTGGCGGCCGCCCTGCGCCTCGACTACGGCACCGTTTCCCCGCTGCTCAAGCGTCTTCAGGCGGCGGGTCTGGTCCGGCGTGAGCGGTCGGCGCGGGACGAGCGGTCGGTGCTCGTCGCGGTCACCGCGCGTGGGGAGGAGCTGCGGGAGCGCGCGGCGCGTGTGCCCGGTGCCGTGCTCACGGCGACGGGGCTCGACGCCCCGGGGATCGCCCGGCTGCGCGAGGAGCTGTGGCTCCTGGCGGAGAGGGCGGAGGCCGCGGCGGCCCGCACCCGCTGATCTCGGCTTACCCACGGTTGCCGCCCCCTGGTGACGGCGGTCGACCTACCAGTCGGTACCTTGTGCACGATGTACTTGCGCACACTTGTTCCGGGGGAGGCAGACCATGTCTGACGGCACCGCTGTCGACACCCGTCCGACGAAGATCATGTACGTCGCCGAGGCCACCGCGCACGGCGGCCGGGACGGGTACGTGACCAGCCAGGACGGCCACATCGCGCTGAAGGTGGCGATGCCGCCGGAGCTGGGCGGCGACGGCAGCGGCACCAACCCCGAGCAGCTGTTCGCGGCCGGCTACAGCTCCTGCTTCCACAACGCGCTGATCCTCGTCGGCAACCGCGAGGGCTACGACCTGACCGGCTCCACCGTCGCCGCGAAGGTCGGCATCGGCCCCAACAAGCAGCGCGGCTACGGCCTCGCGGTCGCCCTGAGCGTCTCGCTGCCCGTCCTCGACCAGGAGGTCGCGGCCCGGCTCGTGGAGGCGGCCCACGAGGTGTGCCCCTACTCGAACGCCACCCGCGGGAACATCGATGTAACGATTGTGCTGGGCTGAGGAACCCCAGGAATCGCAGGCTCGAAGCGCGTGTTACGCCCATAGTCGCAGGCGATCCACCATCGACAGCGGGACGGGAGTACGGACGTGGACGTGAACGGCGCTGTGGCCGAGGGCTTCGAGCCGGTCAGGGAGGCGTTCGTACGGAACTTCGAGGCGCGCGGCGAGCGCGGGGCGGCCGTCGCCGTCTACCGGGACGGGCGCAAGGTCGTGGACCTGTGGGGCGGCACCAAGGACGTCGACGGCACGGCGCTCTGGCAGCGGGAGACGGCGCAGATCGTGCGCTCGGCGACCAAGGGCGTCGCGGCGGCCGTGCTGCTGATGCTGGCCGAGCGCGGGGAGCTGGACCTGGACGCCCCGGTCGGACACCTCTGGCCCGAGTACAAGGCGCAGGGCAAGGAGCACACGACGGTGCGTCACGTCCTGGCGCACCGGGCGGGGGTACCGGTCCTGGACCGCGCGCTCACACCGGCCGAGGCAGCCGACCCCGACCTGGCGGCCACGGCGCTGGCCAGGCAGACCCCCGTCTGGGAGCCGGGCACGGACCACGGCTACCACGCGCAGACGTACAGCTGGCTGACAGGTGAGCTGGTCAGGCGGGCCACGGGCCGTTCGATCGGCGAGTGGATCGCCACCGAGATCGCCGGGCCGCTGGGCCTGGACCTGTGGGTGGGCCTGCCGGAGGCGGAGGCGCACCGGGTGGGCCGCGTCGGCCGCATCGAGGCCCCGGCCCGGGAAGGCGCGCTGCGTACCCGCCCCAAGCGCGCGGTCGCCGACGCGTACGCGGACCCGGAGAGCCTGACCCGCCGTGCCTTCGCGGCGATCACCCCGCAGCCCGACGAGAACGACCCCGCCTACCGGGCGGCGGTCCTTCCCGCGTCGAACGGCATCGCGACGGCCGACGCGCTGGCCCGGTTCTACGCGGCGCTGACCGGCGAGGTGGACGGCGTACGCCTCTTCTCCCCTACGACGGTGGAACTGGCCCGCCGGGAAGCCTCGGCGGGCCCGGACCGCGTGCTGGTGGTCCCCACCCGCTTCGGGCTCGGCTACATGCTCCACGGCAGCGCGTCCCCGCTGCTCGCCCCCGGTTCCTTCGGCCACCCGGGCCGCGGCGGCGCGCTGGGCTTCGCGGACCCGGAGTCGGGCATCGCCTTCGGGTATGTGACGAACGGCTTCCACAAGAGCGTGACAGCGGACCCGCGGGCACAGGCGCTGGTACGGGCGGTGCGCACGTCGCTGGCGTAGCCGGGCACGACACGGTGGTGCCCGCACGCCTCGACGTGCGGGCACCGCCGGAATCGGTACTCCTCGCTCTCGCTGTTCGATCTCACTGCGGGCGTCAGTGGAACGTGAGCGGGTGCGACGTCCTCCCGGACGCCTCGTCGATCTCGTCGTGCGCCTTCGTGAGCAGCTGCATCGCCAGCTCGTTCAGCGCACGCGCCCCCGCGATCTCCTCACCGACGCGCGGCTGATTCGAATCCGAACGGTGGCGGCTGGCGTACCCGCGTGCCCGGACCTCCTTGCCGTCGGGCAGCCGGACGAGCGCCGCCGCCCGCGTCCGCTGATCGTCCTCCTCGAACTCGAGTTCCACATGCCATCCGACTGCGGTGTGCATAGACATGACGATCACCTCCGGAACCGCTGATTCCAGGGTGCTCCTCCTCGTCCCCCGATGCACGGCGCGGGCACCTTCGAAATCCTTGGGAGTCTTCAGGAACCGGACTTCTCGTCGAAGCTGGCGAAGTACGCGGCGGCCATGTCCTCGTCGGCGTGGCCCTGGGCGGCGGCGCGGGCGAGGCGTTCGGCGGTCGCGGCGGCCACGTCGAGGCGGACGCCGTGCTCCTCCCCGGCCCGGACGATCAGACGGGCGTCCTTCTCGGCCGTCGCCACGGCGAAACTGGCCGGGGTCAGGGCGCCGTTCAGGAGGAGGTCGGCCTTGGCGTGCAGGTAGCCCATGTCCAGCGGGCCGCCCGCGATGATGTCGAAGAACTTCTGCGGGTCCACGTCCAGTGCCTTGGCCAGGGCCAGTACCTCGCCGGTCGCGGCGGTGGCGGCGAGGACCCAGCTGTTGGCCACCAGCTTCAGACGGCTGGCGCTGCCGGCCGCACCGTCCTGACCGGTCCACAGCGTGCGGGCGCCGACGGCGTCGAAGACGGGCGTCACCGTTTCCCGCCCCTCGGCGGGCCCGGCGGCGAGGACGGTCAGCTGCCCGGCCTCCGCGGGCTGGCGGGTGCCGAGCACGGGGGCGTCGTAGAAGGCCAGGCCGTGTTCGCGGGCGAAGGCGGCCAGCTCGCCCGTGGCCTCGATCCCGGCGGTGGTCGACTGCACCCAGGCGGTGCCGGGACGCAGGGCGTCGGCGGCCTCCCGCATGACCTGCAGCACGGTGGCGCCGTCGTAGAGCATGGTCAGGACGACGTCGGCATCCCGCACCGCCTCGGCGGGGGTGCCGGCGACCTGCGCGCCGTCGGCGGCGAGCGGCTCGGCCTTGTCACGGGTGCGGTTCCAGGCGCGGACGGTGTGTCCGGCGCGAGCGATGTTGCGGGCCATCGCGGCGCCCATGATGCCGGTACCGAGGACGCTCACGGTGAGCTTGTCTGTCATGACGTCAACTTCCTGATCCCACGGTGACTGATGCGCTTCCCATGCTCCCCCAGCGGGCGAGCGTCCCGTCGACGCGTACCGGGCGCGCGGCATCACTCCGCGTCCGACCGCCGGACCAGCGGTCAGCCGTGGCGTCCGTCGCGGCCACTCATACGACGGAGGCCGCGGGCGGTTTCGGCCTCGGGTCGGTGAGGTGGCCCTCCTGGACCTGCCGGGTCGATTCTCCTAATCGGTCCAGACCGGCTTGCGCTTTTCGAGGAAGGCGGCCATGCCCTCCCGGGCCGCAAGGGTCTGGGAAGCAGCCGCCATCACCTCGACGGCAATCGTGTAGGCGTCGGCCTCGGGGCGGTCCAGCTGCGCGTACAGGGTCTGCTTGCCCAGGGCCTTGCTCGCGCGACTGCCCCGCGTCGCTCTGGCCAGCAGCCCGGCGACCCCCTCGTCGAGTTGGGAGTCCGGCACGACCCGGTTGACCAGTCCCCAGTCGAGCGCGGTGGCGGCGTCGATGACGTCGCCGGTCAGAGCAAGCTCCATCAACCGCTTACGGCCGACCGCCCGGGCCACCGGCACCGCCGGGGTGTGGCAGAACCAGCCTCCCTTGCCGCCGGGCAACGCGAAACCGGCCGACTCCGCAGCCACCGCCAGGTCGCAGGACGCCACCAGCTGGCAGCCCGCGGCGGTCGCCAGGCCGTGCACCCGGGCGACGACCACTTGCGGCACGGACTCGATGGTGTGCATCAGCTCGGTGCACAGCTGCAGCAGCTCCCGGACCCCGGCCAGATCCCGAACGGCGACGTCGCCGAAGTCGTGCCCCGCGGAGAACACCGGCCCCGCACCGGCCAGGACGACCCCGGTCGCGTCGGACTCCGCCGTCTCGCGGAAAGCCGCCAGCAGCTCGGTGAGATGATCCGCGGACAGAGAGTTGCGCCGCGAGGCCCGGTTCATGGTGATGGTGACCGTGTCACCCTCGCGCTTGAGCAGAATGTGTTCGTACTCACCCATACCCTGACGTTACGTCGTCCGCAGCCGGAGGAGAACTCAACCGTGGCCCGCGGGAGGAGGTGTCCGAACACGACGGTGACGCTCGCGGCCAGCCGTCGACCGCCCAGTCGCTCGCGGAAGAGCACGGTGCCGAGCAGTGCGGCGATGACAATGCTCGTCTCCCGGAGTGCGGCGATGGACGCCAGGTCACCGTGGTCCTGCGCCCACACCGCCAGTGCGTACGCGGTCAGTGAGAGCACCCCACCGGTCAGTCCACGCATCGGGCGCCGCGCAGCCGGGATGACAGGCGCCGTACGCCCGTGCCGTCGACGACCGTGTATGAGGCGATAATGATGCCGGTGCCGAGGGCAGCCGTTAGTGCCGGCAACTGGGTACGGTCCGGCAAGCAGTCCGCCAGAGCGAAGGCGACCAGCCCGGCGGAAATGATCAGGACGCCGGTGAGTTCGGGGGCTGACAGCCCCTGGCCGAGAACGCTCACCGAGAGGACGGTGACCAGCATGGGTGCGACGCCGCGCGCCACCGGGTACATCTGGCCGAAATCGCCGAGCTTGCAAGCCTGGAGCAGCAGCGTCTGATAGACGACCTGGAGCACGGCTGACCCCGCGATGAACGGCCAGGCGACAGAGCCGGGGAGCGGGGTGAAACAGACCCAGATCGCGCTGACGCCGACGAAGGCGAGGTTGATCAGCGTGAAGCCGGCGAGTTTGTTCGGAATCGCGTGCGCCAGTGCGTTCCACACGGCGTGCAGCACCGCTGCGGTCAGCACCACTACAGGCACAGCAGTGCCTGCTTGCGCAGCCACATCCATGAGCGTCGACCGTTGCATAAGCTCAAGCGTCGGGGAATTTCATTCCGCACTGCTCGCGCCACGGCCGGTTGCGCGGGACATGACGGCAGACTCTCAGCATCCCTGAACAGCGTTGTCGTTACGGCATCAGCAACGCTTGACTGAGCGTCTCCCAGCGCGGCGACGGACGCGAACCCGGCTCTGCGACTGGACTCACAGGCCGCGCTTGTACCTGCGACGGGCAGGACGGCGCCGGGACCCCCACGTCGACGAGGGATTACGAAGTCAGCGGGGGAGCAGCAAGGAGCCGCAGGTCAATGCCACACACACGCACGCGCTCGTGTGCTCAGACTGTGCAGCTCGCGGGAGGAAGTGGCCTGTAGCACTAGCCGAAGTCCGAGATGGCAGGGGATGTCCAGAAGGTCACAGTCGGCCCGTAGGAGCCGTCCTCCTCGTCGCTCACCTCGACGGTGATCTCCCGGTCCGGATAGCGCGCGGACAGGACTCCCTGCCAGCACTCCCCCAGAGCCAGCGCGAGTTGGGGCAGTTCTTCCCCGAGCTGATCGTCATCTGTCAGGGGGGTGTTGCCGAAAGTGGCCCACAACTCGACGTGGTTGGCAACGGCTTCGATACGTTCCCGATCGCCGCCCAGGTTCGTGAACCAGTCGTCGACAGTGTCCTTAGGGAAGCGCTCCTTGAGGAACACGCAGCCCCGGTACTCGACCGTCTCGGGACAGAACAGCCAGGCCGCGGCCAGAACGAAGCGCAGACCGCCCTCGAAGTCGAGGTAGTTCTCCGGGGAGAGCTCCTCGTCCTTCCAGTCAGTGCGCCACTGCCTGAAAAACGCCGGCAGCTCACGCTGGGACCACGACGGTTTGCTGGTGCTCACGGGATCTCCCAGGGGAACGCGGCGCGTGGATGGCGGAGGAGGTGAAGAGGTACGGCCACGCCCGCGCCGCGGGGAACGCCGCGAACAGGGCGATCGCCAGTCCGATGAGCGCCCCGCCGCCCGAGATCAGCGTGAAGCCGACGAGTTTGTCGGTGATGCGGTGGGCGATCGCGTTCCAGCTGGCGTGCGTGACGGCGGCGAGCAGCACCGCCCCGGCGACGGCGGGCGTCACGAGGTCTGCTCGCGCACATCCACCAGCGTGCCGCCCGCGTGGGCGATCAGCGACTTCGGGTCCATCGGGAACACGGTGTGGGGGGTGCCGGCTGCGGCCCACACGGTCTCGTGGTCGAGCAACGCACGGTCGGCCAGCACCCGTGTCCTCGTACGGTGCCCGAAGGGCGGCACGCCACCGATCGCGTACCCGGTGGTCTCCCGCACGACATCGGGCTTGGCGCGGGTCACCTTCTGCGCTCCCAGCTCCTCCCGGACGCGCTCCACATCCACTCGGGAAGCCCCGTCCATGAGGACGAGCACCGGCACCCTGTCCGCCGCGAAGACAAGCGACTTGCAGATCTGACTCAGCTCACACCCGATCGCGGCGGCGGCTTCGGCGGCGGTCCGGGTCGCGTCCGGGAAACGGCGGATCTCGGCATGGAGCGCGCCGAGCCCCAGCTCCTCCAGGGCCTCGGCGAAACGGGGGTGGGCTCCGGAACCTTCGGGGGGCGTCGTCGTCATGAACGGCAGGTTAGCTGCCGGATACAAAGGTCACGAACGAGTTCCAGGCGGTGGGGGCGACGGTGAGGTGCCGGGCTTCGGGGGTCTTGGAGTCGCGGATGTGGATGGTGGTGGGGACTACGGCTATCTCGACGCAGTCGCTCGGGTTGCTGCTGTCGCTGTAGCTGCTCTTGAACCAGTGGAGTTCCGGGGTGCTCATAGTGCTCCCAGCGCTTTCTCGATAAAGGCCAGGGACTCCCGCGGCGGGAGAGCCTGAGCCCGGATGATGCCATACCGCAGTTCGAGGATCCGGAGCTGCCGGGGGTCGGAGACCGGACGTCCACCGAAGTCGTCGTCGGTCCTCCAGCAGGCGCTCAAGTTGCCGTCGCAGGACCGCTGTCCCCCCGATCGGACGTTCGAGCGTCACCTGTTCCTGGACGAAGCCGAGTTCAGGCGCAGGGTCCTTCTCGAAGATGGACTGCCGAGCCATGCGCGCTGCGACACCGCGTTCCAACTCGCCCACTGACAGCCTGGGCCGCCAGGTCTGCAGCAGCGCCCGGGCGTACTCCTCCGTCTGCAGCAGCCCATGGATGTTGTGGTTGCCGTACAACTGGAGCTCGACAGCCCGCTCCTCCAACTGCGCCAGTTCCCGGACCTTCTTCGGATACCGGGCCCGCTCCATGTCTCCCTTGAAGGCCTTCAGATGCCCCTGTGCCTTGAGGAGGTCGTCGGCCTTGTCCAGGAAGTCGGCTCGTGGAATGCGCGCCCCACGCTCGACCTTCCGGATCAGGTCCTCGCCGTACCCCATGACGTCGGCGAACTCCACAACCCTCATCCCGGCCGCCTCACGGCAGAACTTGAGAAGCCGGCCGACCGCCTCCACCAACGGCGCGATCTCGTCGCCGGGCTCGACTCCCCACCCCGCCTCGTCCCCACCCTCGCTCATGGCACCCCACCTCCGGACGGCCGAGACAGCCAGGACCAATGCCAGACGGTCACCTTACGTACACGCCAAGTCACGCAACAGCCTAGGCGCAGCCCGCCATCCTGAGTCACCTGAATCAGCGAACGGCCTCTCAGCAACCGCAACCCGGCTCGCCCATCGGCAACTTCACCACGAGCCCGGCGACGCAGAGCACTGAGCGCCCGCCACGGGAGAAAGAGCGACGGGGCGCCCCACCCACCGGTGAGACGCCCCGTTCGCGTTCGGAAGGAGCCGCTCAGACCTGTACCAGCCGCCGGTCCTGGTCCGGATCCACGTCCGGGTCCCGGCGATCGGCCGCGTCGGCCGCCGCGCGCAGGCCCTCACCCTCGACGTCCACGTTCGGCAGTGCCCGGTCCAGCCACTTCGGCAGCCACCACGCCCGGCGGCCCAGCAGGGACAGGACCGCCGGAACCAGCGCCATGCGGACCACGAAGGCGTCGAAGAACACCGCGATCGCGAGACCGAAGCCGATCATCTTGATCATCGACTCGCTGGAGCCGATGAAGCCGGAGAACACCGCGATCATGATGACGGCCGCCGCCGTCACCACCCGCGCACCGTGCCGGAAGCCGGTCACGATCGCCTGGCCGGGGGTCTCCCCGTGGACGTACGCCTCACGCATACGGGTCACGAGGAAGACCTCGTAGTCCATCGCCAGGCCGAACACCACGCCCACCATGAAGATCGGCATCATCGACATGATCGGGCCCGTCTGCTGGACGCCCAGCAGACCGGACAGCCAGCCCCACTGGAACACCGCGACCACCGCGCCGAGCGCCGCCGTCACCGAGAGCAGGAAGCCGAGCGCCGCCTTCAGCGGGACCAGGATCGAGCGGAAGACCACGATCAGGAGGAGGAAGGCGAGGCCGACCACCAGCGCCAGGTACGGGATCAGCGCGTCGTTGAGCTTCTGCGAGAAGTCGATGTTCATCGCCGTCGTGCCGGTGACCAGCAGCTTGGCGTCCGTCTTCGCCCCCAGCCCGGCGCCCGTGTCCCGGATGCCGTGCACCAGGTCCTCGGTGGTCGTCGAGGACGGCTTGGAGCCGGGGACGACCGTGATCATCGCCGTGTCGCCCGCCTTGTTGTACGTCGCCGGCGTGACCGTCGTGACGTCCTTCAGGCCCTTGATGTCGTCGGTCACCGTCGCGACCGCGGCCTTCGGGTCGTCGCTCGCCTTGGCGTCGACCACCACCATCAGCGGCCCGTTGAAGCCGGGCCCGAAGCCCTCCGACAGCAGGTCGTAGGCCCGGCGCTGGGTCGTGGACGTCGGCTGGGAACCGTCGTCCGGCAGGCCCAGCTCCAGCCGGGACGCCGGAACGGCCGCGGCCCCGAGGCCGATCACACCCAGCAGCAGGACGGCCACCGGGCGGCGGACGACGAAGCTCGCCCAGCGCGTACCCATGTTGGGCTTGCCCTTCTTGCCGGCGGCGGCCCGGCCGCCGCCCAGCAGCCTGCTCTTCTCTCCCGCCGGCTTGACCCTGCGGCCCGCGTAGCCGAGCAGCGCCGGGACCATCGTCAGCGCGATCAGGACCGCGACGGCCACGGTGCCGGCCGCCGCGACGCCCATCTTCGTCAGCATCGGGATGTTCACGACCGACAGGCCCACCAGCGCGATCACCACGGTCAGGCCCGCGAAGACCACCGCCGAACCCGCCGTGCCGGCCGCCCGGCCCGCCGCCTCCTCGCGCTCACGGCCCTCGGCCAGCTCGGCCCGGTAGCGGGAGACGATGAACAGCGCGTAGTCGATGCCGACCGCGAGGCCGATCATCATGGCCAGCGTGGAAGTCGTGGTGCCGAGGTCCAGCGCGTTCGCCAGCGCCGTGATCGAAAAGACGCCGATGCCGACGCCGATCAGGGCGGTGAGCAGCGGCAGCCCGGCCGCCACCAGCGAACCGAAGGTGATGACGAGGACGACCGCGGCGACCGCGATGCCGATGACCTCGCTCGCGCCCGTCTCCGGTGCGGCCTGCAGCGCGTCACCGCCGATCTCGACGGTCAGCCCGGCGTCCCGCGCGTCCTGCGCGGCCTGCTTCAGGGCGTCCTTGGACGAGTCCTTCAGCTCCATCCCGGAGACCTTGTACTTCACCTGCGCGTACGCGATCGTGCCGTTCTTGCTGACGGCGTGCGCGGTGAACGGGTCGGCGACGGAGACCACTTCGGAGCCGGAGCGCAGCTCCCTGACGGTCTTCTCGACGACCGCCTTGTTGTCCTTGGCCGTCAGCTTCTCCCCGCCGGGCGCCTTGAAGACGACACGGGCGGTCGCACCGTCGGCACTCATCCCCGGGAAGCGCTGTTCGAGCAGGTCGAAGGCCTTCTGGGCCTCGGTGCCGGGGATGGAGAAGGAGGAGGAGCCCGCCGCCGGGGCGCTGGCGGCGCCGACGCCCGCGAGCGTCAGCAGCGCCACCCAGATCAGGGCGACGAAGTGCCGTCGCCGGAAGGCGAGACGGCCGAGTCTGTGGAGAAAAGTGGCCACGAGGGCGTACTCCCGGTCAGTCGTGGGTTTTCAGGGCAGGGGTGATCAGCCCGACGACGTGAGCGGTGACGTCAGGTGGGGGCCGGCTCGGGGGACAGGTCAGGTGGTGGGCGCGCCGAGGGCGGGGAGGACCACGGCGTCGATGTACGAGCGCAGGAACGCCTGTGTGGGCGGTTGGTTGTCGATGAGGGAGCGCGTGGCGAAGGCGCCGATCAACATGTGCACCACGTACTGCAGCGCCGGGTTGTCGGCGCGGATCTCCCCGCGGTCGACGGCCCGCTGCAGCACACGCCGGAACTCTTCCCTCTCCGGTTCGACGAGGTGCTCCCGGAACGCCCGCAGAAGGTCGGGGTTGGTGTGCGTCGCCATGGCCAGACCCCGCATCAGGGCGTGGTTCTGCTCCATGGTGCAGTCGTCCTGGTGTGCCGTGAGGGCGTGGAAGTCGCCCCGCAGGGACCCGGTGTCGACGTCCGCGAAGCGGCTCGGCTTGCCGTGCCGGATCGCCTTCGCCACCAACTCGGCCTTGCCGCCCCACTGGCGGTAGAGCGTCGCCTTGCTGGACCGGGTGCGGGCGGCCACGGCGTCCATCGTCAGGGCGTCGTAGCCGACTTCACGGAGCAGGTCGAGCACGGCCTCGTACAACTCGGCCTCGCGCTCGGGGGTGATCCGACTACGACGCCCTGTCGCGACATCGGTCATGCGACTCACCTCTCCTGCTCGGTGTTCCTGCTTCCCGCCCGGAGCGGCAGGGCTCCGAACGAGACTGTTTCGTACGTCATGACGATACCCCGGCAGCCAAACGAAACGAAACAGTTTCGTACGTGTTCTGGGTCACGCGGTTGTCGACGCCCTTGCCGACACACCCTCCCCACGAGTTGCCGCGCACCGTCGCCGGACGAAGCATGGGTAGGTGAATGAAGCGCGCGACGAGTACGAGAACGAGAAGGCACCCGGCTACCTCCGCTTCCCTCACCTGAACGGCGACCGCTTGTGCTTCGCCGCAGAGGACGACCTGTGGACGGCTCCGCTGGACGGGTCCGGCCGCGCCTGGCGGCTCACCGTGGACCGTACGAAGATCGGGCACCCCCGCTTCTCGCCGGACGGCCGGTTCATCGCCTACACGAGCTGGCGCAGCCTGGTCCCGGAGATCCATCTGACGCCGGTGGACGGCGGCCCCGGCCGACGGCTGACCTACTGGGGCAGCGTCGACACCCGGGTGTGCGGCTGGACTCCGGAGGGCGACCTCCTCGCCGTCGCCTCGCACGGCGAGCCCTTCTCGCACTACACCTTCGCCTACAAGGTCCCGACCGACGGCGACCCCGGCGGCAAACTGCCCTGGGGCCCGGTCTCCGACATAGCGGTGGCCGACATCGACGGCGAACGCAGAACGCTGCTGCTCACCGGCAAACCCCCGCACGAACCGGCCTCCTGGAAGCGCTACCGCGGCGGCGCCATGGGCCGGCTGTGGCTGCACGGACAGCGGCTGCTCGCCGACCTCGAGGGCCACCTGGACTCGCCGATGTTCGTCGGCGGGCGGATCGCCTTCCTCTCCGACCACGAGGGCATCGGCAACCTGTACTCGTGCGCCTACGACGGCTCCGACCTGCGCCGCCACACCGACCACGACAGTTTCTACGCCCGCCACGCCGCGAGCGACGGCACGCGAGTGGTGTACCAGTGCGCGGGCGACCTGTGGATCGTCGACGACCTGTCCCCCGACTCGATCCCACGCCGCCTGGACGTGCGCCTGGGCGGGCCGCGGGCCGGGCGCCGCAAGTACCAGGTGCCGGCGGCGCAGCACGTCGACGGGATCTCGGTGGACGACACGGGGCGGGCCAGCGCGGTGGTCGTC
Organism: Streptomyces sp. Y2F8-2; assembly: GCF_014905555.1. Classification (GTDB taxonomy): domain Bacteria; phylum Actinomycetota; class Actinomycetes; order Streptomycetales; family Streptomycetaceae; genus Streptomyces; species Streptomyces cynarae. The sequence continues at coordinate 125,934 of NZ_BNGS01000006.1, forward strand.
CGCGGCAGCCTGTACTGGCTCACGCACCGGGACGGCCCCGCGCGCACGATCACGGACACCCCCGGGGTGCGCATCCGGCTGCCGGAGATGCTGGGCGCCGGCGGACAGATCGCGTACGTCACGGACGCCGAGGGCGAGGACGCCATCGAGATCGCGTATCTGCCGCGGGCCTCGGGCGACCGCGAGCCGCGCCGGCTGGCCGCCGGGCAACTGGGACGCGTCCTGGAGATGGTGGCGGACCCCCAGGGCGAACGGCTCGCGATCGCCTCGAACGACGGACGCCTGCTGCTCGTCACCGTGGCCGACGAGGAGTCCGGCGGCGAGGAAACCGGCGGCAAGGAAACCGGCGGCAAGGAGTCCGGCGGCGAGGAGTCCGAGGGCGCCGTCACGGAGTTGGCCCGCTCGGACAACGGGCCGGTACGAGACCTGGCGTTCTCCCCGGACGGCGCGTGGCTGACGTGGTCGCACCCGGGGATCGGCCGGTCGCTGAGGCAGATCAGGATGGCCCGCATAAAGGACCGGTTGATCGTCGACGTCACCAACGGCCGCTTCGAGGACGAGAACCCGGTGTTCACCCGGGACGGCCGCTACCTGGCGTTCCTGTCCTGGCGTGGCTTCGACCCCGTGTACGACGTACACACCGGCGACCTGTCCTTCCCCCTCGGCTGCCGCCCGTACCTGGTCCCGCTGTCCTCCGCGACCCCGTCCCCCTTCGCCCTGAACCCGGAGGGGCGTCCCGCGGCCGGCGGTCTCGACCCGCTGGAGGAAGAGGAGGAGGGCGGCGGTGTGGTGACCGTCGAGGTCGAGGGGCTGGAGAACCGGGTGACGCCGTTCCCGGTCCCGGCCTCGAAGTACTCGGAGCTGCGGCCGGTCGCGGGCGGCGGCCTGGTGTGGCTGCGCTGGCCGATCTCGGGCGCGCTGGGCGAGACCTTCGTCAACCCGGACGACGTCTCCGGCCGTCCCACCCTGGAGCACTTCAACCTCAGCAAGGCGAAGAAGTCCGAACTGGTCGGCCATCTGGACTGGTTCGCGGTGAGCGGGGACGGGACGCGGCTGGTGGTCGTCGACGAGGGAGACCTGCGGGCGGTGCCGTCGACCGAGGCCGGCGACTCCGACACGACGGTGTGGATCGACACACGCCGGATCATGCACGAGGTGGACCCGGGCGCGGAGTGGCGGCAGGCGTACGCGGAGGCGGGCCGGCTCATCCGGGCCTACTTCTGGGAGCCGAACATGTGCGGGATCGACTGGGACGCGATCCTGGAGCAGTACCGCCCACTGGTCGAACGGGTCGCCTCCCCGGACGAGTTCGCGGACCTGCTGCGCGAGGTGCTGGGCGAGCTGGGCACCTCGCACGCGTACGTGGCGGCGGCCCGGCGCAACGAGGGCCCGCCGCACTACCAGCGCTTCCAGGGCCTGCTGGGCACCAACTTCGTGCGCCGCGACGGGCGCTGGGTGGTGAAGCGGATCCTGCCGGGCGAGTCGTCGGACTCCAAGGCGCGCTCCCCGCTTGCGGGCACCGGCATCCGCGAGGGCGCCGTGCTGACCCATGTGGACGGGCGGCCCGTGGACCCGGTGACGGGACCGTATCCGCTGCTGGCCGGGGCGGGCGGTACGACGGTGGAGCTGACGTTCCTGCCCGCGGACGGGGAGGGCGGGCCCCGCCGTGTGGCCGTGGTGCCGCTGATCGACGAACGGCCGCTGCGCTACCAGGACTGGGTCGCCAAGCGCCGCGCGGTCGTCAAGGAGTTGAGCGGCGACCGCTGCGGGTACCTGCACATCCCGGACCTGGGCGGCTCAGGCTGGGCGCAGTTCAACCGGGACCTCAGGAAGGAGGTCTCACGGCCGGCGCTCATCGTGGACGTACGCGGCAACGCGGGCGGCCACATCAGCGAACTCGTCATCGAGAAGCTGACGCACACCATCCTGGGCTGGGACCTGACACGCAACGCCCAGCCGGTGTCGTACACCTCCAACGCCCCGCGAGGACCGATCGTGGCCCTCGCCGACGAGGCCACGTCCTCCGACGGCGACATGATCACGGCCGCGTTCAAACTGCTGAAGCTCGGCCCGGTGGTGGGCCTGCGCACCTGGGGTGGTGTGGTCGGCATGACGGGCCGTCACCGCCTGGGCGACGGCACGGTGATCACGGTGCCGATGAACGCGGCGTGGTTCGACGCGTACGGATGGTCCGTCGAAAACGGGGGTGTCCCCCCGGACTTGGAGATCGAGCGCACCCCCGTGGACTGGGCGGAGGGCCGCCACAGGCAACTGTCGGACGCGGTCGAAGTGGCCCTGAACCTCCTGGACACCCGGCCGGCGGCAACCCCACCGGACTACAGCCAGGTCCCGAACAGGGCCCGCCCGAAACTCCCACCGAGGCCAACGGGCTGACCCCGCTGCCGGTTGCCGCTTTCCGCCACCGCTGTGGGCAGTCAGCGGGCGCAGGCAGTGGGGCGCCCTCAATGCAAAGGGCGCCCCACTCATCGCTGCTGAAGCCGACCGCAGGCCGACCGCAGGCTACCGCTCGCGGTCCTCGTCGAAGCGGTCCTCCGCTTCCTCCTGCATCCGCTGCGCCTCTTCCCGCGACTGCTGGCCCCGCTGCTGACCACGCTGCTGAGCCTGCTGGCCGCGCTGCTGCGCCTGCTGCTTGGCCTGCTCCATCTTCTGCTTGGCCTGCTGCTTGATCTGCTCGGACTTGTCCTTCATACCCATGTGGGTTCACTCCCGAAGTACGTGAGGGGATCGGGCTCGACCAGACTGACACGCAGGAACAAGGCACGCATTTCGATCAGTTACCGAGCGTACTCCGTCGCTGCTCATCGGCCTGACCACCGGCCCCGACGAGCCCGGTGCGCACCTTCTTGAGCCGCGGCTCGAACCGCCGTATCTCGCGCTGCCCCACGGTCGCGATGATTCCCGGCAGATACCCGCGCACCGCCTGCATCCCGCGCAGCCACGCCTGCCCGTACACATGACTCGACCGCCGCTCGATCCCGGCCACCAGCCGGTCGACCGCGGGCCCCAGCGGATACGTCTTGTTGGACGGCCACGGCAGCCGCTGCCGCAGCTCCCTCATCACCTCGTCCTGGTCGGCGCCCCGCACCATGTCCGTGTCGGTCCAGGACAGATACCCGACGCCGACACGTACGCCCCGGTGCGCGACCTCGGCGCGCAGGCTGTGCGCGTACGCCTCCACGCCCGACTTGGACGCGCAGTACGCCGTCATCATCGGAGCCGGAGTGATCGCCGCAAGGGAGGCGATCTGGAGGAGATAGCCCCGGCTCTCGATCAAGGCCGGCAGGAAGGCACGGGCCGTCACCGCGGAGCCGATCAGATTCACCTCGATCACCCGCCGCCACACCTCGGGGTCGGACTCGGTGAACGGCCCACCGCCCGCCACACCGGCGTTGGCGACCACGATGTCGACCTTCCCGAACCGCTGCCGAACCTCCCGCGCGACCCGCGTCATCGCCTCGTGGTCGGTGACGTCGGCGTACCAGTGCCCGCCCTCCCCGTACAGCTGCTCCGCGACCCGCTTGAGGGCGTCCGCCTCCAGGCCGACCAGGGCGACCGTGGCCCCGCGCGCCGACAGCTTGCGGGCCAGCAGTTCGCCGACGCCCCGCGCCGCGCCGGTGACGACCGCGACCTGCCCCTCGAGGCTCACCCTGCTCATGCGCCCTCCTTGACCGGCTCGTTCGGTGTGTCCGCCGCGTATGCGGTGACGAGTTCGCGGATCTTCCCGGTGACCAGCTCCGGTGCCTCCACGGGTGTCATATGGCCGAGCCCCGGCAGCTCGGTGCCGCCCACGCAGTGCGGCAGCGCGGCGACCAGCGCCCGCGCGTGCACCGGCGGGGTGAGCCGGTCGGCGGTGCCGACCACGACGGCCGTCGGTGCGGTCAACTCGCGTACGGCGTCCTCGAGATCGAGCCGTTCGAGCACACGCGACCAGGCATGGCGCACCTCGCGCGGACAGGCGTGCACCACCCGCGCGCACGCCTCCACCATGGCCGGCGTCGAAGCGGCGCCCATGGTGGCGTACTTGAGGATGCGCCGCGCCGCCGGTGTGACCGGCCCGAGCGGGGCGCGCGAGCCGAGGACGCGCGCGGTGAGCCAGGTGCGCAGGCGCCCGGCGCGCATCGGCACCACCAGCGACTCGGACACCAGGCGCCCGCTGCCCGTACTGCACAACAGGACGGCCGCCGTGTGCGCCCGGAAGCGGGGGCGCGCCGCGGCGGCCAGCACCGTCATCCCGCCCATGGAGTGCCCCACGACCACGGCCCTCTCGCCCGGCGCGAGCGTGGCGGCGAGCACCGCTTCCAGATCGTCGGCGAGCGCCTCGGTGGAGCAGGTGGGGCTCGCGGGGCTGCGCCCGTGCCCCCGCTGGTCGTAGGCGATCACCCGGTGGTCGGCGGCGAGGCCCCGGATCTGCGCCGCCCAGAAGGCGGTCGAGCAGGTCCAGCCGTGGACGAGGACCACCGGGGGCGCGCCCTCGGGTCCGTGCACCTCGACATGCAACCGGGCGCCGTCGGCGGAGAGGACCGTCAGCTCACGGTCCGGGGCCGGGGGCGCGTAGGGGCCTGTGGCCACCGGTGTCGGGCGCCTCATGCGCCGGCCTCCACGCGCTCCTCGGCCTGCGCGCTCCGCCGGGCGGGTGCCCGCAGCACGTCGTACTCCGCGAGGTTCACGCGCCGCGTCGCCGCCCGGAACTCCGTCGTCGTACCGGGCCAGATGGTGGTGTTGCGGCCGTCCGCGTCGAGGTACCAACTGGTGCAGCCGCCGGTGTTCCACACCGTGCGCTTCATACGTTCCTGCACCTTGTGGTTCCAGGCCGCGACGGCGCTCGGGCGGGCGTCGAGCGCTACCCGGCCGCCGAGGACCCGCAACTGCCGCAGGAAGTCGGCCATGTAGTTCAGCTGGGACTCGATCATCAGGATCATCGAGGAGTTCCCGAGCCCGGTGTTGGGCCCGATGATCGTCATCCAGTTGGGGAACCCGGCGGCCGAGGCCCCGCGCAGGGCCTGCATCCCACCCCTCCAGGTCTCCGCGAGCGTCCTGCCGTCGGCGCCGACGACCCGCTCGGCGATCGGCATGTCCGTCACATGGAACCCGGTGCCGAAGACGATCGCGTCGACCTCGGCCTCGGTGCCGTCCGCGGCGACGACCGTGGAGCCGCGTACCTCCGCGAGTCCGCTCGCGACGACGTCCACATTCGGCTGCGCGAGGGCCGGGTAGTACTCGCTGGAGAGCAGGATCCGCTTGCAGCCGATGCGGTAGTCCGGGGTCAGCCTGGCGCGCAGGGCCGGGTCCTTGATGGCGCGGGCCATGTTGGCCTTGGCCAGCTTCTCGACGAAGCCCAGCTCGTTCGGGTGCTTGGTGAACGCCTGCACCTGCACCTCCCGTATCCCCCACAGCAGTCCGCGGCGCAGCCGGGCGGTGACGGGCAGCGCGCGGTGCAGTGCCCGCTCCGGGCCGCTGATCGCGCGGTCGACGCGGGGCAGCACCCACGGCGGGGTGCGCTGGAAGAGGACCAGCTTCGCGACGTCGCGCTGGATGGCCGGCACGATCTGGATCGCGGAGGCCCCGGTGCCGACCATGGCGACCCGCTTGCCGCGCAGGTCCTGGTCGTGGTCCCAGCGGGCGGAGTGGAAGACCGCGCCCGGGAAGGAGTCGAGGCCGGGGACGTCCGGGATCCTCGGGTCGGAGAGCGGGCCGGTGGCGGAGACGACGACGTCCGCGGTGAGCGATCCGCTGCTGGTCTCGATGTCCCAGCGCAGCCTCGCGGCATCCCAGGTCATCAGCTTCACCTCGCTGCGGAAGCGGAGGTGCGGCCGCAGCCCGAAGACGTCCGCCACATGCTCCAGGTACGCGCGGATGTGCTCCTGCCCGGAGAAGGTGCGCGGCCAGTCGGGGTGCGGTGCGAACGAGAACGAGTAGAGGTGGGAGGGGACGTCGCAGGCGCAGCCCGGGTAGGTGTTGTCGCGCCACGTGCCGCCCACCGCGTCCGCCCGTTCCAGGACCACGAAGTCGGTGATCCCTTCCCGGCGCAGTCGCACGGCGGCACCGAGCCCGCCGAACCCCGTACCGATCACCGCCACCCGTACATGCTCGTGCTCGGCCATCCCGCAGCCTCCCGGTCCGCCAGACTCTGCCAGTGAACACTGGCGCAATCGGGAGGGTAGGGCAGCGGCCCTACCGATGGGTAGGGGTGGGGCAAGGAAAGTTACCGGCGGTACGACGTAGGGTTCGGGCGTGGCAGGCAACGGGGAGCGGCGCGAGTACCGCATGGAGGAGCTGGCCGGGAAGGCCGGCATCACGGTGCGCACCCTGCGCTTCTACCGCGAGCGCAAGCTGATCCACCCGCCGCGCCGCGAAGGCCGTATCGCCTGGTACGACGACACACACCTGGCCCGGCTGCGGACGATCTCCGCACTCCTGGAACGCGGCCACACTCTCAGCGGCATCGCGGAACTCGCCGAGGCCTTCGACCACGGCCGCAACGTCGGTGAGTTGCTCGGCCTCGGCACACCCAGCGAGGAGACCCCGGTCCGGCTCACCCCCGAGGCGCTGGCCGACGTCTTCGGCAACCAGGCCACGCCGGAGAACCTCTCCGCCGCACTCGAACTGGGCTACCTCGGCACGGACGGCGGCGAGATCGTGCACGTCAGCCGCCGACTGCTGGACGTCTCGGCCGCCCTGGTCCGCGAGGGCATCCCGCTGGCGGACGTCCTGGCCACCGCCCGCCGCGTCCGCCAACACGCGGAAGCCCTGGCGGAGGTGTTCAACGACCTGGTGGCCACGGAGAACCGCTCCCCGGAGGACGTCAAACGCCTGCGCCCACTGGCGAAGAGCGTGGTGGAGGCGGAACTGTCACTGGCGCTGGACCGGCGACTTCTTGGGGATCAGAGGTCGTAGACCACCGTCACCGGCGCATGGTCCGACCAGCGCGCGGTGTGTGTCGCCGCGCGCTCCACGTACGCCTTGACCGCCTTGGCGGCGAGACCCGGTGTGGCGACCTGGTAGTCGATGCGCCATCCCGTGTCGTTGTCGAAAGCGCGCCCGCGGTAGGACCACCAGGTGTACGGACCCTCGCTGTCCGGATGCAGCGCCCGGACCACGTCGACGTACCCGCCGCCCTCGGGTTCGAAGACCCGCCCCAGCCACTCGCGTTCCTCGGGCAGGAAGCCGGAGTTCTTCCGGTTGCCGCGCCAGTTCTTCAGGTCGGCCTCGCGGTGGGCGATGTTCCAGTCGCCGCAGACGACGACCTCGCGCCCCTCCGCGGCGGACCACTCCCGCAACTCCTTGAGGTAGCCGAGGAACTCGGCCATGAACCGGACCTTCTCGTCCTGCCGTTCGGTCCCGACCTCACCCGAGGGCAGGTACAGGCTGGCGACCGTGACACCGGGCAGATCGGCCTCGACATACCGCCCGCCGCCGTCGAACTCGGCCGACCCGAACCCGATCCGCACCCGGTCGGGCTCGCGCCGCGTGTAGAGCGCCACCCCCGCGCGCCCCTTGGCGGCGGCCGGGGCGTGCACGACATGCCAGCCGTCGGGCGCCCGGACGCCCTCGGGGATCTGCCCGGGCTCGGCGCGCACCTCCTGGAGGCACAGCACATCGGCGGAGGTACCGTCGAGCCACTCCACGAAGCCCTTCTTCGCGGCGGCACGGATCCCGTTGACGTTCACGCTGGTCACAGTGAGCACCCGGGAACGATACCGGCAGGCGGGCGCGGCTCCATCGGCAGTATTCGTATAGATGTACGCTTTCCGGCGTGAATATTCGCCGTGCTTCCTTCGACCATCCCGACGCCGTCAAGCTCAACGACCTCGTCCAGGCCGAATACCACGTTCGCTACGGCGACGGTGGCGACGCCACGTACCTGGACCCGGCGATGTTCGTACCGCCGGCCGGCCTCTACCTGATCGCGTACGACGCGCAGGACCGTCCCGTGGCCACGGGCGGCTGGCGCTCCCAGGAGAAGAACGACGAGGGATACGAGGACGGGGACGCCGAACTCAAGCGGATGTTCGTCATAGAGGAGATGCGCGGCCGGGGCCTGGCGCGCCGCATCCTCGCCGCCCTGGAGGAGGACGCCCGCGCGGCCGGCCGCACCCGCATGGTCCTGGAGACGGGCACCAAGCAGCCGGAGGCGGTGGCCCTGTACACCTCCAGCGGCTACGAGCCGTGCGCGAAGTTCGGCTACTACCGCTTCTACGAATCGAGCCTGTGTTTCGCGAAGCCGCTGTAGGCGTCGGGCGAGGCTCGCCAGTGGCACGAGAAAGAAAGTGGCCGGGGAACCCTCGCGGTTTTCCGGCCCTTCCCTTCGGGATCACCGCTTCGGGGTGACCACCGGGCGGAGTTGGGAACGCCGCCCCGCGAAAGCCGGGGCGGGCATGGCAAGAGGCCCGCCCCCCTTGCGGGGAGCGGGCCTCCATGCTGCGTGGACCTGAGGGGATTTGAACCCCTGGCCCCCTCGATGCGAACGAGGTGCGCTACCGGACTGCGCCACAGGCCCTTGCAACGAGTGAAACTCTAGCATCCCCATCGGCTGGTCAGGAAATCCGTTCCGGAGCCGCCCCGGATGCGGGCAATCGTGCCGTCACCCGCCCCCTACTCGTTCGCGGCCCGCGGCCGCTCCCCCTCCTCGTACTGGTCGAACAGCGGGGTCCGCCCCCGCTCACGCGACCGCCGGGCAGACGCCGCCCGCCGGGCATCGCTCCGGCCGGAGACCTCCACGTCGGCGGCTTCCGCCCGCTCCCCCGGCTCCGCCCCCGACGCCGGCTCCGCGCCGCCCGCCGAGGGCGTGGCCTCCGCCGTACTCGACCGTGCCGAGCTCCACGCGTCCGGCGTGCCGAGGTCCACACTCGGCGTCGCCCGCGGAGCGACCGGCGCGGTCACATACGTCGGCAGCGGCACCGGCACCGGGTCCCAGCTCTCCCCGTGCCCGGGCCTGCGCTGCCGTTCCCGCTGCTGGTCCACCCACTCCGCGTGGTCCGTCTGCTCCACGAGCGCCCGTCGGTCGGCGGCCAGTGCGGACAGCCCGGGGTCGTTCTCCGGCTCGGGGCCGTCCTCCGCCTCGTCCCCGTCGGAGTCGACCGGCGGACGCCGCCTCGGCTGCCGCTCCCGCAGCCGCCGCGCCGCCGCCTCGGCCCGTCGCCGGTCCATCGTGTACGTGAACCGCTTCCGCTCCTGCGCCCGCAGGTACGCGATGTACGCGCTCAGCAGCACGGCCGGCACACCCGGCGCCCACAGGAACGCGAGCCCCCCGACCGCGGCCACGATCGCGCCGAGCGTGAAGGCGAGGAAGAGCATCACGGTCGTACGCCGTCGGCGCGCGAGCACCTTGGAGCGCCGGGCGCGCGCCATGGCCTCCGCCGAGGAGACCTTCCGCGCCCGGGGCACCGGTCCGGGGGCACCCGACTCGGCCGCGCGCGGCTCCCCCGGCTCCGCCCGTTCCCCCTGCTCCCGCCGGGGATGGCCTTCCGGCTCCGCCTCCACCCGCGTCCGCGGCTGCCGCCGGGTCGGGGGCATGGCGAAGGACCGGACGTCCACCGAGCCGGTGGCACCGTCCGGCTGTGCGCCGGGCTCCCCCTCTTCGGCGGAGCGCGCCCGCAGGTCCTTGGCGTATCGGCGCTCCATGCCCGCCCGTCCGGACAGCAACCGGATGGCGGTGCTGAAGCGTTCCGTCGGACGAGACTCGTTCAGCTCGTCCTGCCTACGGAGCCACATCGGCACCAAGTAGGCGGCCCAGGCCCCGACAATGACTGCGTAGATGAGGCCGCTGCTGCTCACGCCTCACACGGTAGAGGGGTTTGCGTGAGGCCATCTGCCAATTGAGCCGGTGTGTCGCACGATCTGGCTGATATTTCGAACTTTTTTTGGGACGGATGCGATCAGCAGATCGACGGGGCCGCTAATTCATTGCCCCCAGACGGACGCGAGACGATCGCCATCCGATCAAATTCGAACACATTTTTTATTTCCCGGGATGGCGGTGGGCCTGCTGAGAGCGTGCCCGGTGCCAGCGCGCCAGCAACCCCTCGGGCACCTCCTCCGCGGTGAGCGCAAAGACCAGATGGTCCCGCCAGGCCCCGTCGATGTGCAGATAACGGGGCCGGAGCCCTTCCTCACGGAATCCCAGTTTCTCCACGACCCGGCGGCTCGGACCGTTCTCGGGGCGAATGCAGACCTCGATGCGGTGCAGCCCGACGGTGCGGAAGCAGTGGTCGACGACGAGCGCCACGGCCGTCGGCATCACCCCCCGGCCCGCGACCCCCTCGTCCACCCAGTAGCCGACGTGCCCCGAGCACATCGAGCCCCAGGTGATCCCCGCCACCGTCAACTGACCCACCAGGCGCCCCTGGTACTCGATGACGAAGGGCAGCATCCGGCCCGCCCTGGCCTCGGCGCGCAGGTGCCGGACCATCTGCCGGTAGGTCGGCCGGTGCGCTGTCGGGCCGCCGGGCGCGGGCGGCGGAACAGTCGCCTCCCACGGCCGCAGCCACTCCCGGTTGCGCCGGTTGACCTCGCGCCAGGCCCGCTGGTCGCGCAGCCGTATCGGCCGGAGGACGACGTCGCCGTCCACCAGCTCGACGGGCCAGGATGGGCTGTTCAGCTCGCACCCCCACTCGGTCTGGGCCGGTCCTCGCGAACCGCGGACCCGCCGGCGTCGGCCCGGGGGTGGTCCCCGCCGCGGATCTGGTCGACGGCGTGGACCAACAGGGGCTCCAGAACGGCCAGTCCGTCCCTCACCCCGCCGGTGGACCCCGGCAGGTTGACGATCAGCGTCCCGCCGGCGACTCCGGCCAGTCCCCGGGAGAGCGCCGCCGTGGGCACCTTCTCCCTTCCGAACGCCCTGATGGCCTCGGGAATGCCCGGCACCTCGTAGTCGATCACCGCGCGGGTCGCCTCGGGGGTGCGATCGGTGGGGGATATGCCGGTTCCCCCGGTGGTCACGATCACGTCGTAGCCGGCGCGTGAGCCCGTCCGCAGCGCGTTCTCCACCGGGTCACCGTCCGGGACGACCCACGGGCCGTCGACCGCGAAACCGAAGCGGGTGAGCGCCTCCGCGATCAGCGGGCCGCCCTTGTCCTCGTACACGCCCGCGGCCGCGCGGTTCGACGCGGTCACCACCAGGGCCGCGTACGGCGCCAGAAGGGCTCCGCCGATCGGAGGCTCGACCGGTGCCGTCATGCCCGGCTCCAGTCGCCCGACTTCCCGCCCGTCTTCTCCTCCACGCGCACGTCCGTGATCACCGCCGCCTTGTCGACCGCCTTGACCATGTCGATCACGGTGAGCGCCGCGACACTGACCGCGGTGAGCGCCTCCATCTCGACACCCGTGCGGTCGGTGGTCTTCACGGTGGCCGTGATCTCCACGGCGTCGTCCGCGACCGACAGATCCAGCTTCACACCCGACACCGCGAGCGGGTGGCACAGGGGGATGAGGTCGGGGGTCCGCTTGGCGCCCATGATGCCCGCGATGCGCGCGGTGGCCAGCGCGTCGCCCTTGGGGACGCCCTCACCGCGCAGCAGTTCGATCACGCGCGGTGAGACGAGCACACGGCCGCTGGCGCGCGCGGTGCGCTCGGTGACGTCCTTCCCTGAGACGTCGACCATGCGGGCCGCCCCCGCGTCATCGATATGGGTCAGTCTGTCCTGCGAACTCATGTGCTGCGGCACTCCCGGTCCTGGCCCGGCACGCGGGCCTGCTGTGCGCGACACGGTACCGCCAACCGGGCAGGATCAGCCGCCCAAGGTCCACGGACCGGATACGGAACCGCGACCGGACCGCACGGACAGACCTGTCCGACCGGGCGCAGCCTCCGAACCCGGACACCCGGGGCGCCCGCCGTCAGCCGAGCAGGAGCACCTCGACCTCCGTGCCCGGCTCGACGGAGGTGTCGTCCTCGGGGACCACGATCAGGGCGTCCGCCTGGGCGAGGGCGGCGATCAGGTGGGAGCCCGCGCCGCCCACCGGGGTCACCGTGCCGTCGGCGTACGTGCCGCGCAGGAACTGCCGGCGGCCCGCGGGCGACGTCAGCGCCTTGTCCGCCTTCAGGACGGCTCTGGTCCGGGGGCGGTGCACGTCCGGCAGTCCCATCAGGGTGCGGATCGCCGGGCGTACGAACAGCTCGAAGGAGACGTACGACGACACCGGGTTGCCCGGCAGCGCCAGCAGCGGCGTGTGGTCGGGGCCGATGGAACCGAAGCCCTGGGGCTTGCCGGGCTGCATGGCGAGCTTGCGGAACTCGACGCCCCCGCCCGCCTCGTCCGCGTCGCCCACGGAGGAGAGCGCCTCCTTGACGACGTCGTACGCGCCCACGCTCACCCCTCCGGTGGTGACCATGAGGTCGGCCCGGACGAGCTGGTCCTCGATGGTGGAGCGCAGCGTGTCCGCGTCGTCGGCGACCGCGCCGACCCGGTAGGCGATGGCGCCGGCGTCCCGGGCGGCGGCGGTGAGCGCGAAGCTGTTGGAGTCGTAGATCTGGCCGGCCGCCAGTTCCTCGTCGGGCTGGACCAGTTCGCTCCCGGTGGACAGGACGACCACGCGCGGGCGCGGGCGCACGCGTACCGTGCCGCGGCCGATCGCGGCGAGCAGCGCGATCTGCGGTGGCCCGAGGACGGTGCCGGCCGCCAGGGCGAGGTCGCCGGCCCGGACGTCGCTGCCCTCGGCGCGCACGTGCGCGCGCGCCTCGGCCGGGCGGTGGACCCGCACCTGCCCCGCGGCTCCCTCGGGCGCGAGACTGCGGGCGCGCATCCCGGAGACCGGGCCGCCGCCCAGCCCGCCGTCGGTCCACTCCACGGGGACGACGGCCTCGGCGCCCGGCGGCAGCGGGGCGCCGGTCATGATGCGTGCGGCCTGGCCGGGCCCGACGTGCAGCAGGTCGGCCGCGCCCGCCGCGACGTCGCCGATCACCGTGAGGACGGCCGGGAACTCCTCGCTCGCGCCCGCGACGTCCGCGACCCGCACCGCGTACCCGTCCATGGAGCTGTTGTCGAACGGCGGCAGCGACAAGGGCACCATGACGTCGTCGACCAGGACGCAGTCCTGGGCGTCGAGCAGGTTCAGCTCGATCGGCTCCAAGGGGCGGACGGTGGTGAGGATGTCCTCCAGGTGTTCGTCCACCGACCACAGGCGGTCCTGGCCGGTGGTGCGGGTCGCGGCGGCGCTCAAATCGCTACATCTCCTCGGCTACGAAGCTGCGAAGCCAGGTCCTGAATTCAGGGCCCAGGTCTTCACGTTCGCATGCGAGTCTGACAATGGCACGCAGGTAGTCGCCACGGTCGCCGGTGTCATAGCGGCGGCCCTTGAAGACCACGCCGTGCACCGGGCCGCCGACCTTCTCGTCCTCGGCGAGCTGCTGGAGGGCGTCGGTGAGCTGGATCTCGTTGCTGCGGCCCGGCTCCGTCTTGCGCAGGATGTCGAAGATGTGCGGGTCGAGGACGTAGCGGCCGATGACGGCGTAGTTCGACGGGGCGTCCGCCGGCTCCGGCTTCTCGACCAGGCCGGTCACCTGGACGACGTCGCTGTCCTCGGTGGTCTCGACGGCCGCGCAGCCGTAGAGGTGGATCTGCTCGGGCGCGACCTCCATGAGCGCGATGACACTGCCGCCGTACTGCTCCTGAACCTCGATCATGCGCTTGAGCAGGGGGTCGCGCGGGTCGATCAGGTCGTCGCCGAGGAGGACCGCGAACGGCTCCTGGCCGACGTGCGGGGCGGCGCACAGGACGGCGTGGCCGAGGCCCTTGGGGTCGCCCTGGCGGACGTAGTGCATGGTGGCGAGGTCGCTGGACTCCTGGACCTTGGCGAGCCGCTCGGCGTCGCCCTTCTTCTCCAGGGCCGACTCGAGCTCGTAGTTGCGGTCGAAGTGGTCCTCGAGGGGGCGCTTGTTGCGGCCGGTGACCATCAGTACGTCGTCGAGCCCCGCGGACACGGCTTCCTCGACCACGTACTGGATCGCGGGCTTGTCGACGACCGGCAGCATCTCCTTGGGCGTGGCCTTGGTGGCCGGCAGGAACCGGGTGCCGAGGCCGGCCGCGGGGATGACAGCCTTGGTGATCCTGGGGTGCGACTGAGTCATGTCCGCAACGATATCCGGTAGGTATGTGCGGAAACTGTGGCTCCGGTTAATTCGCTCTCATATGAGCGCATCGTGAACGAGGAGGCCACTGACCTGTGGGTCCCATGGAACACCAGGCAGATCCTGGCAAGCGAATGTTGCGGCGAGGCTTCCTCGCGGTGAGGAGCGCATTGACCGCCGATGACGTGCGGGAAGCGGCGACGGCGCTGGCCGAACGGGCCCTGGAGCTGCCCGAGCTGGCGCACGCCCGCACGGTGGCCGCGTACGTCTCCGTGGGGAGCGAACCCGGCACGCTCGCGCTTCTGGACGCGCTGCGCGCGCGGGGCGTGCGCGTACTGCTCCCCGTGCTCCTGCCGGACAACGACCTCGACTGGGGGACGTACGCCGGGTCGGATTCCCTGGTGACCGTGGGGCACGGCGGGCGGATGGCCCTCCTGGAACCCGCGGGCGAGCGGCTGGGCCCGGAGGCCGTCCGGGAGGCCGACGCCGTACTGCTGCCCGGGCTGGCGGTCGACGCCCGCGGCATGCGCCTCGGGCGCGGCGGCGGCTCCTACGACCGTGTGCTGTCCCGACTGGAGCGCGCGGGCGCCGACCCCGCCCTGGTGGTGCTCCTGTACGACACGGAGGTCGTCGAGCGGGTCCCCGAGGAGGCGCACGACCGCCCGGTGCACGCCGTGGTGACCCCGTCGGGCGTACGCCGCTTCCACCGTCGGCCGTGACGCCGGCCGTGAGAGCCCCGCACGTGGAAACGGCCCTTCACGCGCGCGTGAAGGGCCGTTCTCACGGTGCGGCGCCCGTCAGGGCTTGAGCACCAGCGCGTCGGTCGTGCTCTTGTCCACCGCGTCCTTCGAGAAGTTCCACGGCAGCAGCTCGCCCTTGACCCACTTCTCCGTCTGGTCGGTGTAGTGGGCGCTGTAGGCGTGGCCCGAGGCACCGCTGAGGTTGATCCACTTGGACTTGTCGAGGTCGGCCAGGTTGACCACCATCCGCATCGACGGCACCCAGACGGCGTTGTAGCCGCCCGCCGCGTTCCAGCCGGTGGCGTTCACGGTCGCCTCGCCGCCGTCCAGCTTCCAGGGGCCGCGGTTGAGCATGTACTGCAGTACGCCCGGGCCGTCGGTGCCCAGGGTCTGGTTCTTCAGGAACAGGCGGTGCAGCCGGCCCCAGCTCCAGGTGTCCATGTCCTTGCCGAGCTTGGCGACCAGCTCCCAGGTCGCGTCCTTCATGGCGCGCCCGAACAGCTCGTCACGCGTCGTCGTGGCCGGGTCGGTGCGCGTCGCGGGCGACTGCCACCAGTCGTTCTTCTCGTCGTCGACGATGTTGCGGACCACCTCGAACCAGCGGTCGCCGCCGTCCGGCTGCGCCTGGTCCGCTTCGCGCTGGCCGCACTCGCGCACCTTGCGGTCCTCGTCGGCCGGGCCGGTGGAGTCGGCGGGCTCCACCCACAGGCACTGGCCCTTGACCCGCAGCTCCTTGGGCAGCTTGTTGCCGAAGGCGAGCTTGAGGATGTTGCGCCAGACCGCGTTGAAGTACGCGGCCGCCGCCGAGTCGGAGTCCTGGGTGTAGTCCCAGCCCTCCAGCAGCTTCTGCGCCGCGCGGACGTGCTTGTCCGAGACGTCGATCTTCAGCAGCTTGGGCACCAGCAGCTTGGCGATCTCGCTGCTGTTGTCGAGCTGCATCTGCCGCATGTCGTCGGTCGAGATCTTGCCGCCGCCCTTGATCTTCGACTCGATCAGGTCGGTGATCCGCTGGCTGCGCGAGCCGTACCCCCAGTCCGTGGTGAGCGTGTAGGGGTACTTGCCCTTGTCGATCACGGCCTGGTTGGCGGTGACGATGTAGCCGCGCTTGGGGTTGAACTCGTAGGGCAGCGCGGCCTTCGGGATGTAGCCGGTCCAGTCGTACTTCGAGTCCCAGCCGGGCGCCGGGATCGAGCCGTCGTCGCCCTGGGCGCGCGTGGGGATCTTTCCGGGCAGCTGGTAGCCGATGTTGCCCTGGGTGTCGGCGTAGATCAGGTTCTGCGAGGGCACGTCGAAGGAGCGGGCCGCCTGGCGGAACTCGGACCAGTTCGACGCCTTGTCGATCGCGAAGACGGCGTCCATGGTGTTGCCGGGGTCCAGCGCGGTCCAGCGCAGGGCGACGCCGTAGCCGTCGGCGCGGTCGGGGGCCAGGGTGTCGACGGTGGCCTTCTTGCCGACGTTGACGAGTTCGTCGTCGCGGTCGGACAGCAGGGGCATGTTGTTGTTCGCCTCACGGACGACGATCTTCTTCGAGTCGCCGCCCGCCACCTTGATCGTCTCGGTGCGGGTGGTGAACGGCACGACCTTGCCGTCCCTCAGGTAGCCGTCGCCGGAGAGCTTCTCCAGGTAGAGGTCGGTGACGTCGACGCCGGAGTTGGTCATGCCCCAGGCGATGTGCTGGTTGTGGCCGATTATCACGCCGGGCATGCCGGCGAAGGTGTAGCCGGTGACGTCGTAGCCGCACTTGCTGGAGACGGTCGTGCAGTGCAGGCCCATCTGGTACCAGACCGACGGCAGCGAGGCCGACAGGTGCGGGTCGTTGGCCAGCAGCGGCTTGCCGGTGATGGTGTGGCTGCCGGCGACGACCCAGGAGTTGGAGCCGATGCCGTGGCCGTTCACGCCGACGGCGGTCGGCACGTCGGCCAGGAGGTTCGTGAGACCCGCCAGCTGGCTGCGCAGGGGCGAAGAGGCCGAGGTCGACGTGGACGTCGAGCTCGACGTGCCGGTCGTCGACTGCGAGCCCGTCGTCCCCGTCGCACCCTTCGAGCCTGCCGTGGCCGCGGTACCCGTCGAGTCGGTCTGCTCGAACGCCTTCGTGAGGGCGTTGTACTCGCCCTCCTGGACGATCGGCTTGTTGCGGCTGTACGGGTACTCCGGGTACAGGTCGGCGATCTGCTTGGGGCCCAGGCGGCTGGTCATCAGGGAGCGGTCGATCTCGTCCTGCATGTTGCCGCGCAGGTCCCAGGCCATCGCCTTGAGCCAGGAGACCGAGTCGACCGGGGTCCACGGCTGGGGCTTGTAGTCGTTGGTCAGGCCCAGCGCCGCGTACTCCAGGGAGATCTCCTTGCCGTCCTTGCCCTTCAGATAGGCGTTGACTCCCTTGGCGTACGCCTGGAGGTACTCCTTCGTGGAGGCCGACAGCTTGGTGTCGTACTCCTTCTGCGCCACCCGGTCCCAGCCCAGGGTGCGCAGGAACTCGTCGTTCTTGACCTGGCTCTTGCCGAACATCTCGGACAGGCGTCCGGACGTCATGTGGCGGCGCACGTCCATCTCGTAGAACCGGTCCTGCGCCTGGACGTACCCCTGCGCCATGAACAGGTCCTCGTCGGAGGACGCGTAGACCTGCGGGATCCCGTAGCCGTCGCGCTTGACGTCGACGGGACCCGACAGGCCCTCGAGCGTGATCGTCCCCTTGGTCTGCGGGAAGGAGGCGCGCACGGTGCTGACGGACCAGTACCCGCCGTATCCGAAACCTCCCACAAGGGCCACAACCAGGACGATCACGATCAGTCGGGCTCTGCGCCCCTTCTTCCTGCCGGACTTGCCGGGCTTCTGGCCGGAAGAGGCGGTGGTGTTGGGGGGCATCGCTGTCCTTGCTGTCCTAACACGAGCGGCAGGGCGGGCTGTGCTTTCTACTGAGCGCTGGAGCAACCATAGGCGCAGGGCCCGGTCCGCCTTGACGCGGAGTCGGGAACCAGCCCGGACTGGAGTTCGATCATGCAGCCGAAGCGTCAAGAAAGCGTCAAGAGTTAGGTAAGCTAATGAAGTAGTCGGAGTGAAGTCCGCCCCAGCACCGGGCTTCGCGTGCTCGGATCGTGGCGTCGCACCGCGGCCCACGGATTGGCGAGAAGGGAACGGCCGCTGACTGTCCACCACCTCAACCAGCTCCTGCTCCTCTGCTCGCTCGTTCTGCTCGTCGCGGTGGCAGCGGTTCGGATCTCGTCGCGCAGCGGCCTCCCCAGCCTGCTCGTCTACCTGGGCATCGGCATCGCCATGGGCCAGGACGGATTCGGCATCCACTTCAACAACGCCGAGCTGACCCAGGTCATGGGATACGCGGCACTGGTCGTGATCCTGGCCGAGGGCGGTCTCGGCACGAAGTGGAAGCAGATCAAGCCGGCCCTCCCGGCGGCCTCCGCGCTGGCGCTCCTCGGCGTCGCGGTGAGCGTCGGCGTCACGGCCGCGGGCGCGCACTACCTGAGCGGACTGGAGTGGCGGCAGGCGCTCATCATCGGAGCGGTGGTGTCGTCGACCGACGCGGCGGCGGTCTTCTCGGTACTGCGGAAAGTGCCCCTCCCCGCGCGCGTGACGGGCGTTCTGGAGGCCGAGTCCGGCTTCAACGACGCTCCCGTCGTCATCCTCGTCGTCGCGTTCTCCACGGCCGGGCCGATCGAGCACTGGTACACGCTGCTCGGGAAGATACTCCTGGAGCTGGCCATCGGCGCCGCCATCGGCCTCGCGGTGGGCTGGCTCGGCTCCTGGGGTCTCAGACACGTGGCGCTGCCCGCCTCCGGCCTCTACCCGATCGCCGTCATGGCCATCGCGGTCATGGCGTACGCGGGCGGCTCGCTGGCCCACGGCAGCGGCTTCCTCGCGGTGTACCTCGCCTCGATGATGCTCGGCAACGCCAAGCTGCCGCACTGGCCCGCGACCCGGGGCTTCGCCGAAGGGCTCGGCTGGATCGCCCAGATCGGCATGTTCGTCCTGCTCGGTCTGCTGGTCACGCCGCACGAACTGGCCGACGACGTACTGCCCGCCCTGGTCATCGGCATGGTGCTGACGATGGTGGCGCGTCCGCTGAGCGTCGTGTTGAGCCTCGTGCCCTTCCGGCTCCCCTGGCAGGAGCAGACGCTGATGTCGTGGGCCGGGCTGCGCGGTGCGGTGCCCATCATCCTGGCGACGATCCCCATGGTGAACGGCGTCGCCGGCAGCCGCCGCATCTTCAACATCGTCTTCGTGCTCGTCGTCGTCTACACCCTCATCCAGGGGCCGACCCTGCCCTGGCTGGCCCGCACGCTACGCCTCGGCGAGGTTCCCGAAGCCGCGGACCTCGGCATCGAATCGGCGCCCCTGGAGCGGCTGCGCGGGCATCTGCTGTCCGTCGCGATCCCCAAGGGCTCGCGGATGCACGGCGTCGAGATCAACGAGCTGCGGCTGCCGGCCGGAGCCGCGGTCACCCTCGTCGTCCGGGACGGGAAATCGTTCGTTCCGCTGCCGACGACGGTGCTGCGGCGCGGGGACGAACTGCTCGTGGTCGCCACGGACCAGGTCCGCGACGCGGCGGAGAGGCGTCTGCGGGCCGTCGGCCAGGGCGGCAAGCTGGCGGGCTGGCTGGGGACCACCGGGAACGGCGCGCCGGGGCGTTGAGGGGGCCCTTGGTGAACGGCACGTTTCGTACCGTTCACACTGCCGGGAATCCCAGGTCGACCGCCGGATGGTGCTCTGTTTCACAGGCGTCCGGTGCGGCGCCCCTGTACAATCCAGGCGCACCCTGATCGAACCAACTCTGCCTGACGCAGAGCTGGCGCGACCGTATGGCGGCCGGGCGCCCTTCCTCCGTAGGGGCCGGTATCTACCGCAGTCCGCGCAAGAGGACAGCTCTCGGCGCGCACCCGCGCTACCAGGCAGCAGAAAGGCACGGGCCGTGGAGTCCACGGTCACCTCGAAGGCGTCCCGCCCGGGCTACGGGCAGCTGCTGCGCACCCGTGGCGCCTGGACGTTCCTGCTCCCCGGCTTCGCGGCGCGTCAGCCGTTCGCGATGCTCACCCTCTCCATCGTGCTGCTCGTCCGGCACACCACCGGCTCCTACGGAGCCGCGGGCGCCGTCGCGGCGGTCACCGGCGTGTCCATGGCCCTGTTCGCGCCGTACAGCGGCCGTCTCGCCGACCGCCACGGCCAGCGGGCGGTACTGCTGCCCGGCGTCCTGCTGCACGCCGTGGCAGGCATCTCGCTGACCGCGCTCTCGCTGGCCCACGCCCCGCTGTGGGCCCTTTTCGCGGCGGCCGTCCCGACCGGCGCGTCGGTGCCGCAGATCGGCCCCATGGTTCGCGCCCGGTGGGGCGTGAAGCTGAAGGACTCGCCCCTCATGTCGACGGCGGCGGCCTTCGAGTCGGTCACCGACGAGCTGACCTTCGTGCTCGGCCCGCTCCTGGCGACCGCCCTGTGCACCGCCGTGGCCCCCGCCGCGGGCCTGCTCACGGAGGCGGCGCTGACGCTGGTGGGCGGGGCGCTGTTCGCGGCGCAGAAGCGCACGCAGCCGGCCGTCGCCGCCGTCACGCACGCGCGCGTGGAGCACGCGTCCGCCCTGCGCGTCCCCGGGGTGCGGGTTCTGGTCGTGACCTTCCTGGGCATCGGTTCCGTCTTCGGCGGCATGCAGGTCTCGCTCTCCGCCTTCAGCCAGTCGATCGGCGAGCCCGGCCTGAACGGCGTCCTGTACGGCGTCTTCGCCGCAGGCAACATGCTCTCCGGCGTCGTGTGCGGCGCCATCGCCTGGAAGGCCGCCCCGCAGCGCCGCCTGGTCATCGGCTACACGGCCCTCGCCCTGGCCGCCTCCGCCCTGTGGACCGCGCACTCGGTGGCCGTGCTGGCCGGACTCGGCCTGCTGGTGGGCATGTGCATCGCGCCCTCCCTGATCACCGGCTACACCCTGGTCGAGGCCTTGGTCCCGGACGGCGCCCGCACCGAGGCCTTCACCTGGCTGACCGGCGCGGTCGCACTCGGCCAGGCGGCGGCGGTCACGGTCGCCGGACAGCTGGAGGACCGGCTGTGGACCGGCGCCGGCTTCCTCGTCCCGATGGGCGGTACGGTGCTGGCGCTGCTGACCCTGCTGTCCCTGCGGTCGTGGCTGGTCACGCGACCTCACGGCCGCACCGTGGCACGTGGCGTCGGTCACCGCGCACCGGTGACGGTGGACTGATCCCGCGGAATAGGTCACTATGGATCGTCGTTAGCACTCATTGAGTGAGAGTGCCAGGAGGAAGACAAGTGCCGACCTACCAGTACCAGTGCACCGAGTGCGGCGAGGGCCTCGAGGCGGTGCAGAAGTTCACCGACGACGCCCTGACCGAGTGCCCCAACTGCGGCGGCCGCCTGAAGAAGGTGTTCTCCGCGGTCGGCATCGTTTTCAAGGGCTCCGGCTTCTACCGCAACGACAGCCGCGGCTCCTCGTCGAGCAGCAGCCCGGCGTCGTCGAAGTCGTCGAGCTCCTCCTCGTCGTCGTCCGACTCCGGATCGTCGTCCTCGTCGGCTTCGTCGTCTTCGTCGTCGAGCACCAGCTCCTCCGCCGCATAGGTCCGTGTCGCGGGACCCCGCCGTCGTCCGACGGCGGGGTCTTCGGGGTTTCCGACCCGCCGGGGATGGCTGCTGCCGAGTTCTCCCCAGCCGGCTCGCACGCCCGTACGGGGCGGCTACTGTGCTCGCCATGACGAACGCGGAGATCGGTGTCATCGGCGGCTCGGGCTTCTACTCTTTCCTCGACGAGGTGACCGAGGTCCAGGTCGACACCCCGTACGGGGCTCCCAGCGACTCTCTCTTCCTCGGCGAGATCGCCGGCCGGCGGGTCGCATTCCTCCCCCGCCACGGCCGCGGCCACCATCTGCCGCCGCACCGGATCAACTACCGCGCCAACCTGTGGGCGCTCCGATCCGTCGGGGTACGCCAGGTCCTCGGCCCGTGCGCGGTGGGCGGGCTGCGCCCGGAGTACGGGCCGGGCACGCTGCTGGTCCCCGACCAACTGGTGGACCGCACGAAGACCCGGGTGCAGACGTACTTCGACGGGCTGCCGCTGCCGGACGGCACCGTGCCGAACGTGGTGCACGTGTCCCTGGCCGATCCCTACTGCCCGGTCGGGCGGGCGGTCGCGCTGAAGGCCGCCCGCGGGCGGGACTGGGAGCCGGTGGACGGCGGGACGCTGGTCGTGGTCGAGGGGCCGCGGTTCTCCACCCGCGCCGAATCGTTGTGGCACCGGGCGCAGGGCTGGTCCGTGGTGGGCATGACCGGCCATCCCGAGGCCGCGCTGGCTCGTGAACTGGAGCTGTGCTACACGTCGTTGACCCTGGTCACGGATCTGGACGCGGGGGCGGAGACCGGCGAGGGCGTCTCGCACGACGAGGTGCTGAAGGTGTTCGCGGCGAACGTGGACCGGTTGCGGGGCGTGCTGTTCGACGCGGTGGCCGCGCTGCCCGCCACCGCCGAGCGGGACTGCTTGTGCGTGAACGCGCTCGGCGGGATGAACCCGGGGTTCGAGCTGCCCTGACGGGGGCGGCCGCGGTGGGGGCGGCTGTAGTCGGGGCGGCTGTGGTGGGGGCGGCCGTGCGGAACGTCCCGTTCGGGTGAGCGAGTTGTCCACATCCGCGGAGTAACCCACAGCCGCCTGCGGCCTCCGCCGCGAAGCGTCATCGTGGATCGCGACCCGATCACTCGCGACGCAGGTGGTGACCAGCATGCCCCGCATCTCCCCCTCCGCCCCTCAGCCCTACGCGGCGGTCCCGGCACCCGCGTACCCGCCCGCCGGACTCTCCCCGCGTTCCGACACGCCTCCCACCTGTGCCGTGCCCCACTTCGCTCCCGTACGGGTGCGAGGAGGGCGGCAGCGGTTGCGGCGGATGCTGCGGTGCCGGAGGCGGGCCGTGGCCGCAGGACTGGCCGTCACCGCTGCCGCGCTCGTCGCGGCGGGGCCCGGCGGGTCCGAGGGTGCACGCGGACATCCGGACGCCGGGGACCGCCCGACCGCGGCGGCCGTACGGGAGCCGCGCCCGATGGAGACGGTGACGGCGCCCGTGCGGATCGCGGACGCGGCCACCGTGCGGCTGTTGCGGCCCGGCGACCGTGTCGACGTGATCGCGGCCGACGGTGGCGGCGAGGCCAGGGTCGTCGCGGCCGGGGCCCGGGTGACGCGGGTGCCCGATGTCGATCCGACGGAGAACGGCGCGCTGCTGGTGCTGTCCGTGCCGCGCCCCACGGCCGCGCGCCTGGCCGGCGCCGGCGCCACCTCACGCCTGGCGGTGACGCTGTGCTGAGCCAGGCTCTGTTTCACACTGCGGGCGACCGCGCTGTGGCGAGCCCGGTCCCCTTCCTCACGGCATGCGGTTGGACAGCCGTGGTACGCCCTGCCGTAGGTTGCGGAGCTGTTCGTTCCGAAGCGTGTGCAGTCGAGAAGGGTTCCAGTGGTGAGCGAGATCAAAATGCCGGGCGTCCTGCAGGGCTTCAAGGCCTTCCTGATGCGTGGAAACGTCGTCGACCTGGCGGTCGCCGTGGTCATCGGTGCCGCCTTCACCGGCATCGTGAACTCCGTGGTGAAGGGCGTCATCAGCCCGGTCGTGGGGGCGCTCGGCACCAAGAGCCTGGACGGCTACAGCTCCTGCCTGAAGGGACCGTGCACGGGCACCGGCGCCAACGCGACGGGCGTCCGCATACTCTGGGGCTCGGTCCTCGGCGCCACGCTCAACTTCGTGATCACCGCCGCCGTCGTCTACTTCCTGATGGTCCTGCCCATGTCCAAGTTCCTGGCCCGGCAGGAGGCCCGCCGCAAGGCCAAGCACGGCACCAGGGACGTGTCCGAGGTGACCGAGCTGGAGGTGCTCGAGGAGATCCGCGACGCCCTCGTCGCACAGCGCGGCCAGAACCGGACCGACGCCTGACGGACGCCAAGACGCACCGCGGGATGCAGGACAGTGCCCACAACGGGCCCTGTGACGTCTCTCACAGGTGGTGGGGGGGCTTCTCGTCCAGGAACCGCGCCAGATCGGCAGCGCTGTCACCGCTCGGGCGGGGCCGCTCCCCCCACCCCTGGTCCGTGTCGTCCGACGACTGCGTGGTCAGCGGGTCGTCGAAGACCAGGGCGTCCTTGGGCTCGGGCTTCGTATCCCGCGGTTCGCGGTCGGGGGTGGACGTCGGGGTGGCGCTCATAGCCCCAGCCTACGTCTCCGGTGCACCGGGACGGGGCGTCCCAACCTCGCAGACCGGGGCGCTCACCACGGGGTGACACCGACGGTGCGCATTTCTGCGGCGTGGTGTCATGA
Organism: Streptomyces sp. Y2F8-2; assembly: GCF_014905555.1. Classification (GTDB taxonomy): domain Bacteria; phylum Actinomycetota; class Actinomycetes; order Streptomycetales; family Streptomycetaceae; genus Streptomyces; species Streptomyces cynarae. The sequence goes on from NZ_BNGS01000006.1 coordinate 150,056, forward strand.
CCGGCGCGCGGCGAAGGATCATGGGTCCATGACACGTGACGCTCTGACAGATGTCGTCGGTCTGCGCGTGGGTCACGCCACCCGGATCGGGGACGGCTGGCTCACCGGCACCACGGTCGTCCTGGCTCCGGAGGGCGGCGCGGTCGCGGCGGTCGACGTGCGCGGAGGCGGACCCGGCACAAAGGAGACGGACGCGCTCGATCCACGCAACCTGGTGCAGAAGGTCGAGGCGGTCGTCCTGACCGGTGGCAGCGCCTACGGGCTCGACGCGGCGTCGGGCGTCATGGCCTGGCTGGAGGAGCACGGCCGCGGGGTGCGGGTGGGCCCCGAGCCGTCACACGTGGTGCCGGTCGTGCCGGCCGCCTGCGTCTTCGACCTGGGGCGCGGCGGCGACTTCAAGGCCCGCCCGGACGCGGCCATGGGCCGGGCGGCGGCCGAGGCGGCGGCCGCGAGCGAACCGGGCGCGCCCGTGGCGGAGGGCTGCGTGGGTGCGGGCACCGGCGCGACGGTCGGACCGCTCAAGGGTGGTGTCGGCACCGCGAGCACCGTGCTGGACTCGGGGATCACGGTGGGCGCCCTGGTGGTGTGCAACGCGGTGGGCTCGGCGATGGACCCGGAGACGGGCGCGCTGTACGGGGAGTTGGTCCAGGGCCGGGTCGGCTGTCCGGCGCGGGAGGTGCACGAGGCCGCGCGGCGACGGCTCGCCGAAACCGCCGCGCATCTTGCGCGCCCGCCGCTGAACACGACCCTCGCCGTGGTCGCGACCGACGCCGACCTCACCAAGGCGCAGGCGCAGAAGTTCGCAGGCGTGGCGCACGACGGTCTGGCGCGCGCCGTACGGCCGGCGCACCTGCTGCACGACGGGGACACGGTGTTCGCGCTGGCGACCGGCACCCGCCCGCTCGCCGCCGCGGATCCCCTCGCGCTGAACGAGGTCCTGGCGGCGGGCGCGGACCTCGTGACGCGCGCGATCGTACGGGCGGTGCGCGCCGCGGAGTCGGTGGACGGGCCGGGCGGGGCGTGGCCGTCGTACGGGGAGTTGTACGGCGCGGCAGAGACGATATGACAGGAGGGCATGAGAGGCCGAACGGCCCCGGGGTGGCGGGCGATTGTCCCGGTTCTGTCACGTAAGGGCGTGCGGCGTGGCGGAGGGGAACCCTTCAGCGCGGCGTTCGCTCTCTCTCCACGTACTCGAACGGATCACACACTCGAACGCACACCCCGACGACCTGGAGAAGCCTGTGACAACGCCGGACATGCGAGCGCGGCGCGCGCTGGGGGCCTGTGCCGCCCTGATGGTCGGCGCCCTGACCCTCACCGCCTGCGGCGGCAGCGCCACGGCCGACAACGACAAGGGCGGCAAGGACTCCCAGGAGTCCGCCAAGGTGTCCGCCGCCAGGATCATCATCTCCGCCAAGGACGGTTCGACCGGCGCGTCGATCAACACCACCGGAGTGAAGGTCAGCGACGGGAAGCTGACCCAGGTGAAGATGACGGCGGCCGGAACCGGCACGGCGGTGCCGGGGGAGATCTCCGCGGACGGGACGACCTGGAAGCCGAAGGAGCAGCTGGACCGAGGGACGAAGTACCAGATCTCGGCCACCGCCAAGGACGCCGACAACCGGGTCGCCGCCGCCAACTCCATCTTCACCACGGTCACTCAGGCGGGCAGCTTCATCGGCACGTACACGCCCGACGACGGGGCGACGGTCGGTGTAGGTATGCCGGTGTCCTTCACGTTCGACAAGGCGATCACCGACAGGAAGGCCGTTCAGTCGCACATCACGGTGACGTCCAGCAGCGGCCAGCAGGTGGTGGGGCACTGGTTCGGCGCTCAGCGCCTGGACTTCCGGCCCGAGGAGTACTGGAAGGCCGGCTCCAAGGTGACGATGAAGATCGACCTGGACGGTGTGGCGGGCGCGAACGGCGTCCGCGGTGTGCAGAAGAAGACCGTCACGTTCACCATCGGACGCTCCCAGGTCTCCACGGTCGACGCGAAGACCCAGACCATGACGGTCGTGCGGGACGGCAGGACCATCAGGACGATTCCCGTGTCGACCGGCAGCCCGCAGCACACGACGTACAACGGGCGGATGGTGATCTCGGAGAAGTTCCCGCAGACGCGCATGAACAGCCAGACGGTCGGCCTCGGCGGCGAGTACAACATCCCGGACGTGCCGCACGCGATGCGGCTGACGACCTCCGGGACCTTCATCCACGGCAATTACTGGTACAACCAGGGCAATCCACCCTTCGGCCGTGAGGGCACCAGCCACGGCTGCGTCGGCATGCAGGACGTGCAGGGCGCGCAGGGGAACACGATCGCCAAGTGGTTCTACGACAACTCGCTCATCGGTGACGTCGTGATCGTCGAGAACTCCCCCGACACGACGGTCGCACCGGACAACGGCCTCAACGGCTGGAACATGCCATGGAGCGAGTGGACCGCCGGAAGCACGGTGTGACCAGCCGCCCGATCGGCCTGGTGAGCTGCCCCTCTTCCAGAGGCATATGACTGCGGATCAGGCCGCACGGGAATACGCCGTGCGGCCCGTCCGTTTTCCCACCGTGGGTTTTCCCGGTTCCCGGGCACGATGTCCGAGCAAGGGGCTACGGTATGCACCCACAAGGTGACATGCAGCAACGCCGGGAGAAACCTTGAGCGTTCCGTACGAGACGGCAGCGTACGAGCCGGCCGAGTCGCCGGAGTCCCCTGAGGAGCACCTCGCGCGACTCCTCGGCCGCGCCGTGAACTCCTTCGAGCTGCCCGACGAGACGATCGGGTGCCTGGACTGCGCGCTGGCGTACGACAGTTCACTGCACTCCGCGCACCACAGCGCGGGGCTGCACCGGGAGACCTACCGGCACACCTGGCTGCTCGCGGACGGCACGGCCGTCACCCTGTGGGAGCTCGTCCACAACACGGCGCCGGGCGGCCATCTCGAGCACGAGGTGTACGTGGACGCGGAGGAGCTGCGCACCGCCACGGCCCGGCTCCCGCTGTCATCGGACACACCGGACTTCGAACTGCCGGTGCCGGCACAGCTGTCTCCGGTCCCCGAGCCCCGTCACGCCTACGTGCCCGACGACTCGGCGGACCACGCGCGCCGGCTGCTGCGCCGGGCGGAGAACCCGGACCGGCCGGGCGCGGACCTGTCGACGTTACTGCTGGACTCGGCCTTCGCCCACGAGATCACGCAGGCGTTCGGGCGGCCGCCCCGGGCCGGTCAGGCGGGGGCGGCGCTGCGCTTCTCGCTGTACGAGCACGCGTTCCTGCTGCGGGACGGCAGGGAGCTGTCCCTGTGGGAGGTCGAGCACACGGCGACACCGGACGGCCGGCACATGTGCGAGGTGTACGCGACCGAGGAGGCGGCCCGGGAGGCGATGGAGCGCCGCGCGGCGACGCTGGGCCAACCGGCGGACACCGTATAGCGCCTGCCGCGGCACTAGCTTCCGGAGTGCCCCTGGGAGCGGCCGTCGCCGAAGCGCCGTACCAGGTGGGCGAAGGCGTCCCGTTCGGCAGGGGTGAGGTGGACCGAGTCCCAGTGGGGGGCCGTCCATCGCTGCCGGGGGACGCCGCGGAGGGTTCCGCGCCGCATCACGCCCTTGCGGTACTGGCGGTGCATTTGGAACAGGCCGATCACCCAGAGGCCGGTCGCTACGGCGGCGACGACCACGGAGACCACCAGAGGGATCGACTCGTGCGCGGGCATGCCTCCAGTAGACACCACCAACCGGGCTTCCAGCACCGGACCGTGACCAATCTCGCAGGCGCGACCAGCGTGATGAGTACGACGTCTACGGCCAGTCGCGGCGAAGGCGGGCAAAGGACGAGGTAAGCACGCCAAGAACGCGGTTGGGCCGCGCCCCTGTTGAGGGGCGCGGCCCAACCGCGTTGTCAGCGCCGCCGGATCAGGCGGCGACGGGCTGCTTGGAGTCACGGGCCGACACCGACGCTCCCGCGGCCTCCGTCGCGGAGCCCTCGGGGCTCTGCTTGCGCATGCCCTTCAGGATCACCACCAGAGCCGTGGTCACGCACACGCCGGCGACGAGGGCGACCAGGTAGAGGAACGGGTTGCCGATCAGCGGGACCACGAAGATGCCGCCGTGCGGGGCGCGCAGCGTGGCGCCGAAGCCCATCGACAGGGCGCCGGTGATGGCGCCGCCGACCATGGACGAAGGGATGACGCGCAGCGGGTCGGCCGCCGCGAACGGGATCGCGCCCTCGGAGATGAAGGAGGCGCCGAGCACCCAGGCGGCCTTGCCGTTCTCGCGCTCGGTGTGCGTGAAGAGCTTGCCGCGCACGGTGGTGGCCAGCGCCATCGCCAGCGGCGGGACCATACCGGCGGCCATCACCGCGGCCATGATCTTCATCGCGGAGTCGCTCGGGTTGGAGACCGCGATACCGGCGGTGGCGAAGGTGTACGCGACCTTGTTGACCGGGCCGCCGAGGTCGAAGCACATCATCACGCCGAGCAGGGCGCCGAGCAGGATGGCGTTGGTGCCGGAGAGGCTGTTCAGCCAGTCGGTCATGCCCTTCTGCGCGGAGGCGATGGGCTTGCCGATCACCACGAACATCAGGAACCCGACGATCGCCGCGGAGATCAGCGGGATCACCACCACCGGCATGATGCCGCGCAGCGCCGGCGGGATCTTGACCTTCTGGATCCCCATCACCACGCCACCGGCGATCAGGCCGGCGACCAGGCCGCCCAGGAAGCCCGCATTGATGGTGAGGGCGATCGAGCCGCCGACGAAGCCGGGCACCAGACCGGGACGGTCCGCCATGCCGTAGGCGATGTAGCCGGCCAGGACCGGGACGAGGAAGCCGAAGGACACCACGCCGATCTGGAAGAGCAGCGCGGCCCAGCTGTCGCCCTGGGACCACACGAAGTGGTCCATGACCGAAGGCGCCTTGTTGATCTTGTAGCCGCCGATCGCGAAGCCGAGGGCGATGAGCAGACCACCCGCGGCGACGAACGGGACCATGTAGCTCACGCCGGACATCAGCCACTTGCGCAGCTTGGTGCCGTACCCCTCGCCGGACTCACCGGCGCGCTCCACGGGCGTACCGCCGGAGGCGGGAGCGGTCACCTCGCCGCGCTCGGCCTTCGCGCGCACCTCGGCGATCAGCTCGGCGGGCCGGTTGATGCCCGCCTTCACGCCGACGTCGACGGTCGGCTTGCCGGCGAAGCGGTCCTTCTCCCGCACGGGGACGTCATGGGCGAAGATCACCGCGTCCGCCGCCGTGATGACGGCCGGGTCGAGCCGGGTGAAGCCGGCCGAGCCCTGCGTCTCGACGACGAGTTCGACACCCGCCTCGCGGCCCGCGTTCTCCAGCGACTCGGCGGCCATGTAGGTGTGGGCGATACCGGTCGGGCAGGAGGTGACGGCGACGATACGGAACGGGCGCCCGTCCGCCTCCTCACCGGCCGCCTCCGAGGAGGCGGCGGCGGTGCGCTCCTCGACCGCCGCAGGAGCCTCGACCGCCGCCGGGGCCTCGGCCGCCGCCGGGGCCTCGGCCACCGCAGGAGCCTGAGCCGCCGGAGCCTGAGCCGCCGCGGGAGCCTCGTCGCCGCGGATGAGCGCGGCCGCGGCCGCCGCGTCCTTCACGGACCGCAGCGCGGAGGTGAACTCGGTGTTCATCAGCTGGCGGGCCAGTGAGGACAGGATCGTCAGGTGCGCGTCGTCCGCGCCCGCCGGGGCGGCGATCAGGAAGATCAGGTCGGCCGGGCCGTCCGCGGCACCGAAGTCGATGCCCCGCGCGCTGCGCCCGAAGCCGAGGGTCGGCTCGGTGACGTGCTCGCTGCGGCAGTGCGGTATGCCGATGCCGCCGTCGAGGCCGGTCGGCATCTGCGCCTCGCGGGCGGCCACGTCGGCGAGGAAGCCCTCCAGGTCGGTCACCCGGCCCTGGGCCACCATCCGCTCGGCGAGGGCACGGGCCGCCGCTTCCTTGGTGTCGGCGGACAGGTCGAGGTCGACCAGGTCCGCGGTGATCATCTCGCTCATCGCGGGCTCCTTCGCACGCGTATCGCCCGGGGGTTGTCGTGGGCGGTGGTGGGGACGGGGGTGAGGTGAGGTGCTACGGGGAGGGAGGGGGCGGCGAGGCCGGGGAAACCCCGCCTTCGGGTGGCTGCGGCGGGCACGAGGGCCGCCTTCCGCCGCGTCGGGTGCGCGCTCATGAGACGGGCTCCGTCAACACGCGGTCCACGGGTACCTCCGACGTGACGGTGACGGCGGAGAGGTCGAGGTCGGCGGGGGTCGGCATCACGCTGCCGGGCAGCTGGACCGCTGCGGCGCCATGGGCGACGGCCGAGGCCAGGGCCTCCGGGCCGCTGCCGCCCGCGATCAGGAAACCGGCGAGCGAGGAGTCGCCGGCCCCGACGTTGGAGCGTACGGCATCGACGCGGGCGCTGCCGAACCATGTGCCGGCGGCGTTGACCAGCAGTTGTCCGTCCGCGCCGAGGCTCGCGAGCACGGCGCTCGCGCCCATCGCGCGCAGCTCCTCTGCCGCCTTGGCCGCGTCGCCCACCGTGACGAGGGGGCGCCCGACGGCCTCCGCGAGTTCCTCGGCGTTCGGCTTCACCACGTCGGGGCGCTCGCGCAGTGCTTCCAGGAGCGCGGGACCGGAGGTGTCGAGCGCGATCCGGGCGCCCGCGGCGTGGGCACGGGCCACCAGGTCGGCGTACCAGGACGGGGCGAGGCCGCGCGGGAGGCTGCCGCAGCAGGTGATCCAGGTGGTGTCGGCCGCCTGGTACTGCGCGCGGACCGTCTCCAGGAGGAGTTCGGCCTCGGCGGGGGACAGTTCCGGACCGGGCGCGTTGATCTTGGTGAGGGTGCCGTCGGGTTCGGCGACCGCGATGTTGGAGCGGGTGGCTCCGGCGATCGGGACCGGTGCGACGTCGATGCCCTGGGCGTGCAGCAGGTCGGCGACGAGCGCGCCGGGGGCACCGCCGAGGGGCAGGACGGCGACCGTGCGCTGCCCGGCCGCGGCTACCGCGCGCGAGACGTTCACGCCCTTGCCGCCCGGGTCCACCTGTTCGCCGGTGGCCCGGATGACCTCGCCGCGGTCCAGGGACGGGACCTCGTACGTGCGGTCGAGGGAGGGGTTCGGGGTGACGGTGAGAATCATGCGCGCACTACTTCCGTGCCGCCGCGCTCGATCGCGGTGGCGTCCTCGGGGCTCAGCCCGCTGTCGGTGATCAGCAGGTCCACATCACCGAGGTTGCCGAAGCGGGCGAATTGCTCCTGGCCGTGCTTGGAGGAGTCGGCGAGCAGCACCACCCGGCGCGCGGCGCGGATCGCCGCACGCTTGACGGCCGCCTCTGCGAGGTCGGGCGTGGTCAGTCCGTGGTCGGCGGAGAAGCCGTTGGCGGCGATGAACACGACGTCGGCGCGGATCTCTCCGTAGGCGCGCAGCGCCCAGGCGTCCACGGCGGCGCGCGTACGGTGCCGGACGCGCCCGCCGACCAGATGGAGTTGGATGCCGGGGTGGTCCGCGAGGCGAGCCGCGGTGGGCAGGCTGTGCGTGACGACGGTGAGCTGCGCGTCCAGCGGGATCGCCCCCGCCAGCCGTGCGACCGTCGAACCGGCGTCGAGGATCATCGTGCCCCCGCTCGGCAGCTCGGCGAGGGCCGCCTTGGCGATCCGGTCCTTCTCGTCGGCCGCGGTGGACTCCCGTTCGGCCAGATCCGGCTCGAAGTCGAGGCGCCCGGCGGGGATGGCGCCCCCGTGCACCCGGCGCAGGAGGCCCGCCCGGTCGAGGGCCTTCAGGTCGCGGCGGATGGTCTCGGCCGTGACCTGGAACTCCTCGGCCAGCGAGACGACATCGACCCGGCCGCCGTCACGGGCGAGCCGGAGGATCTCCTGCTGTCGCTCCGGCGCGTACATGTCTGTTCACCTCCGACCATGCCCGAACGTGTGGTTTCAGGTCGGAGGCTACGTCCGAATTTCCGGAAAGTAAACAGGTTGGTGCTACAGAACGGACACGAACGGGCGCGGTGTGCTGCGTCGGCTTGCGGCCTCGGCTACCGGGCCGCCCCGACGGGTTGTGCGCCGTCTGCGGGTTGGGTGTGGCTGCTCGCGCCGTTCCCCGCGCCCGTTTCGGGGCGCTCCGCGGCACGGTCCTCGGCACCGCCCTCGACATGCTGCGCCGGCCGCTCGGGCAGCGCGAACATCAGCAGGAAGATCACCAGCATCACCGCCGCCACCCAACCGAGCGCGTCCTGGAAGGCGTGCACGAAGGCCGGGCCCACCTGTGCGGGGGTCAGCCGGTCGCCGATCTCGCCGAAGAAGACCACCGACACGAGCCCGAGCCCGAGCGCGTTGCCCATCTGCTGCACCGTGTTGATGAGGCCGGACGCCGATCCGGAGTGCTCGCGGGGCACCTCGGACAGGATCGCGTCCGTCAGCGGGGCGACGATCAGCCCCATGCCCACGCCCATGACCACCAGCGGCAGCGCCATCTGCCAGGAGGGGATCGACTGGCCGTACCGGTGGGCCTCCGCCATGTAGAGGAGCACGCCCGCCGCCATCACCAGCGCGCCCGCCTGCAGCACCTTGCGGCCGAAGCGCGGGACCAGCTTCTGCACCGACATCCCGGCCGCGGTGGAGACCGCGATCGAGAACGGCACACCTGTCAGTCCGGCCCGCAGCGCGCTCCAGCCGAGGCCGACCTGCATGTACAGCGTCCAGACCAGGAAGAAGATGCCGAGGCCGACGCCGAACACCGTCTGCACCGCGATGCCCGCCGCGAAGCTCTTCACCCGGAACAGGGACAGTTCGACGAGCGGGGAACCGTCGCGCGCGGTCTTGCGCTTCTCGTACGCCACCAGCGCACCGAAGACGACGAGCGCACCCGCCATCGACGCGTACCCCCACAGCGGCCAGCCCAGCTCCCGGCCACGGGTGAGCGGGTAGAGCAGCATCAGCAGGCCGAGCGTGACCAGGGCGACGCCGGCGAGGTCGAGGCGCAGGGCCCTCGGAGCCTTGGACTCGGTGATGAAGCGCCGGCCCAGGAAGTACGCGACCACGCCGACCGGCAGGTTGATCAGGAAGATGGGCCGCCACTGGAGCCCGAACAGGTTCCACTCGGTGAGCAGCGCGCCGAGGAGCGGCCCGGAGACGGCACCCAGCCCGACGATCGCGCCGAACAGGCCGAAGACCTTGCCCCGCTCGTGCGCCGGGAAGGTGGCGTGCACGATCGACAGCACCTGCGGCACCATCATGGCGGCCATCGCGCCCTGGAGGATCCGCGAGGCGACGAGCATCTCCGGGTTCGCGGCGAAGCCGCACAGCGCCGAGGCGAGCGTGAAGCCGCCGATGCCGATCAGGAAGAGGCGTTTGCGGCCGTGGATGTCGCCGAGCCGGCCGCCGGTGATGAGTCCCGCGGCGAAGGCGAGGGCGTAACCGGCGGTGATCCACTGGATCTGGCTGAACGAGGCGCCCGCGTCCCGCTGGATCGACGGGATGGCGATGTTGACGATCGTGACGTCGACAAGGTCCATGAAGGCCGCGGTCATCACGATCGCGAGCGCGAACCAGCGTCGGCGGTCGCCCGCACCGGCCGTACGGCTGCTGAGTGTCTCGGTGGAGGTCATGCCCAGAAGCTAGGAGCCCATTAGGTCAGATCACGTCCTAGTTCTCCGGCATCCTCGACGTATGACGACCGACACCCCGGCACGGCTCCTCCAGTTGCTGTCCCTCCTGCAGACACCGCGCGAGTGGCCCGGCGGCGAGCTCGCCGAGCGGCTCGGGGTGTCCCGGCGCACCGTGCGGCGTGACATCGACCGGCTGCGCGAGCTGGGCTACCCCGTGGAGGCCAGCAAGGGCGCCGACGGCGGCTACCGGCTGGTCGCCGGAAGAGCCATGCCACCGCTGGTGCTCGACGACGAGGAGGCCGTCGCCATCGCGGTCGGGCTCCGGGCGGGCGCCGGGCACGCGGTGGAGGGCGTGGAGGAGGCCTCGGTACGGGCCCTGGCCAAGCTGGAGCAGGTGCTGCCGAGCCGGCTGCGCCACCGCGTCACCACGCTCCAGGCCGCCACCACCGCCCTGGTCAGCGGCGACGGGGCGAGCATCGCGCCGGAGACACTGACCGTGATGGCTTCGGCGATCGCGGGCCGGGAGCGGCTGCGGTTCGCGTACCGCTCCGGGGACGGCACCCCCTCGCGGCGCCTGGCGGAGCCGTACCGGCTGGTGTCGACGGGGCGCCGCTGGTACCTCGTCGCCTACGACCTGGAGCGCGAGGACTGGCGTACGTTCCGGGTCGACCGGGTCACCGAGCCGTTCGCGACGGGTGCCCGGTTCGCGCCGCGGGAACTGCCGACCGGGAGCGCGGCGGAGTATCTGCGGCAGTCGGTGTACCGGCGGCAGGAGACCTACGAGTTCGAGGCGACCTTCGCCGCCCCCGCCGACTTCGTCGCGGCGCGCATACCCCGGTGGGTCGGCGCCCCGGAACCGCTCGACGAACACAGGTGCCGACTGCGGGGCGTGGCGAGCGACTCGGTGGAGTGGCTGGCAGTACGGCTGGCGCTGGTGGACTGCGAGTTCACGGTGCACCGTCCGGCCGACCTCGTGGCTTCGGTACGGGACCTGGGGGCGCGGCTGAGCCGGGCGGCGGGGTGAGGCCGCGGCTGAGTCGGGCGGCGGAGTGGCGGCTGCGCTTGAGCCGGGCGGCCGGTGGACGGGTGGCCGGGTGAGTCGTGGCTGAGCCGCCCCCTCACGGGGATTCCGGCTCGGCCGCTGTCCACGGGAAGTCCCGCAGGGCGTCCAGGTTGCGTACGGCGAGTGCGGCGGGCCCGCCCGGGCCGACGGCCGGTGCGTCGCCCGCGGCCCAGCTCTCCACCGCCACACGGACGGCCGCACCGGCCACAGCGGCAGCGAATCGGAGGGAGGGGGTGACCTGACCCGGCGTTCCGTCGCCCGCCCGTGCCGCGAGCACCTCCGCCAGCTCCCGCTCGGCCGCCTGGCAGATCTCCGCCCACACCTTGGTGAGCGCGGGGTGGGACTCGGTGAGGCGCAGCAGGGTGCGGACCCACTCCAGGGACGTGGCGGACACACCGGTGCCCGGGGTGAGGGTGTGCCGCACCGCGTGACGCAGGGCCTCGGCGACGGTGAGGCCGGCGGGGGCTTCGCGGACGGCGTCGGTCCACCGGTGGGCGCCCGCGGTGAAGAGCGGCGCGAGCGCTTCCTCCTTGGTCGCGAAGTAGCGGTAGAAGGTGCGCGGGGCGATCCCGGCGGCGCGGGCGATGTCCTCGGCTCGGGTGGCACGCAGGCCGTTCGCCATGAACAGCCCCGCGGCGGCCCGGGCGATCTCCATACGGGTCGCCGCCTTGCGCCGCTCGGTCAGGGACGTGCCGCGTGCGGTACTGCTCACAACGGCAGGTTATGCCGCTGTGGCACAATCTGCCATCCGGGCCGCCCCGGGGTTCAGGTCCGGGGCGCCCCGCCGACGTGCCCCTGCCGTGGCCGGACAGACGAAGAGCCGGCCCCCGGCGCCAGGGGGGAGTGGCGCCGGGGACCGGCCCGGGGAGAGTCCCGGCGCCGGGGGGAGTGCGTCGGGACCCGGCTCTGTGGATGTACGAACCGTGCGGTCGCTGGACCCGGAGGTCTTGTGCCCCGGGCCCGCGTGTTCGATGCGGGGCAACTGCACTGTCGTTACGCCGCCGCGTCGAAGCCGGTCTGGCGGGCCAGCTTCTTCAGCTCCAGCAGGGCGTGCTTCTCGATCTGGCGGATGCGCTCACGCGTCAGGCCGTGCTCCTTGCCGACCTCCGTCAGCGTGCGCTCCCGACCGTCCTCGATGCCGTACCGCATCTTGATGATCGAGGCCGTGCGGTCGTCGAGCCGGCCGATGAGGTCGTCCAGCTCCTCGCTGCGCAGCAGCGTGAGCACCGACTGCTCCGGCGACACCGCGGAGGTGTCCTCGAGCAGGTCGCCGAACTGGGTCTCGCCCTCGTCGTCCACCGACATGTTCAGCGAGACCGGGTCACGCGCCCAGTCGAGGACGTCGCTGATGCGCTCCGCCGAGGAGTCCAGCTCGGCCGCGATCTCGGCGGGCTCGGGGTCCCGGCCGTTCTCACGGTTGAACTCCCGCTGGACGCGGCGGATGCGGCCCAGTTCCTCGACAAGGTGGACGGGCAGCCGGATGGTGCGCGACTGGTCGGCTATCGACCGCGTGATCGCCTGACGGATCCACCAGGTGGCGTAGGTGGAGAACTTGAAGCCCTTGCGGTAGTCGAACTTCTCGACGGCGCGCACCAGGCCCGCGTTCCCCTCCTGGATCAGGTCGAGCAGCGGCAGGCCGCTGCGCGGATAGCGGCGCGCGACGGCGACGACCAGTCGGAGGTTGGAGCGGATGAAGATGTCCTTGGCCCGCTCCCCCTCGGCGACCAGGGCCTCGAGCTCCTCACGGGTGGCATCCGCCTTGGCCTCCTCCTCACCGTCGAGGATCTGCCGTGCGAACACGCCCGCCTCGATGATCTGTGAGAGCTCAACCTCCTTGGCGGCGTCGAGCAGGGGCGTACGCGCGATCTCGTCGAGGTACATGCCGACCAGGTCACGGTCGGCGATGTCTCCGCCCTGGGCGCGAACACTGCTTGCCGCGGCGTCGATGGTTTCGCCCTCGGCGGCCTGGCGACGGGCGACGGCACGGGTTGCCATGCGTGCTCCCTTGCGTTGAGGGTCCCCCCGCTCGAGCGAAGCCGAGAGTGGGGGAGAGCTAGCGGATGGTCTGGTAACGATTCGGCCACCCTTCCGGGTGCCCGGCATCCGAAGGAAACAACGACTGGAATCCGGACAGAATTCCCAACCCGCCCCTCATTTTTTCTGATCATGCAGTACCCTGTCCCGCCACACTGGGAGGCGGGGTAATGGCACAGCGTAGCCACGTGCAGGTCAGGCCGGGAGCGGAGAGTGACCTCCAAGCTCTCACGGACATCTACAACCACTACGTACGTGAGACGCCGATCACATTCGACACCACGGCGTTCACGGCGGAGGAGCGCCGCCCCTGGCTGCTCTCCCACCCTGAAGACGGGCCGCACCGGTTGATGGTTGCCGCGGACGGCGAGTCACAGGAGATCCTGGGGTACGCCACATCCAGCTCCTTCCGCCCGAAGCCGGCGTACGCGACCTCGGTCGAGGTCACGATCTACCTCGCCCCGCACGCGACCGGCCGCGGCGTCGGCGGGCACCTCTACAGGGCGCTCTTCGAGGCCCTGGCGGGCGAGGACCTGCACCGCGCGTACGCGGGCATCGCCCAGCCCAACGAAGCGTCCGTGCGCCTGCACGAACGCTTCGGTTTCCGCCACGTCGGCACCTACCGGGAGGTGGGCCGCAAGTTCGGGCGGTACTGGGACGTGGCCTGGTACGAGAAGGACCTCCAGCAGGGCCCGCAGCGGGACGTCTAGCCGGAACCAGCGCCGGCCACCGTCATCCGAACTGCACCGACCGCTTCGCCATTCCCATCCAGAAGCCGTCGATCACGGACTTCTGGGCGTCGAGCTCACCGCCGGCCTCCGCCGCGCCCATCGTCACGAACAGCGGGGCGAAGTGCTCGGTGCGCGGGTGGGCGTAGCGGCCGGCCGGGGCCTTGTTCAGGAAGTCCAGCAGGGCGTCCCAGTCGCGCGACTCCAGGGCGCGGCGGCCCCAGTCGTCGAACTCCGAGGACCAGGTGGGCACTCCCCCGCCCGCGTGCCGCAGAGCGGCCAGGTTGTGGGTGAAGAAGCCGGAGCCGACGATCAGGACGCCCTCGTCGCGCAGCGGGGCCAGCTTGCGGCCGATCTCCATCAGCTTCACCGGGTCCAGGGTCGGCATGGAGATCTGCAGGACCGGGATGTCGGCCTCGGGAAACATCTCGACGAGCGGGACGTACGCGCCGTGGTCCAGGCCGCGGTCCGGGATGTCCTGGACGGGGGTGCCGGGGGCGTGCAGCAGCTTGCGGACGGCTTCGGCGAGCTGCGGGGCGCCCGGGGCCTCGTACCGGACCCGGTAGTAGTGCTCGGGGAAGCCCCAGAAGTCGTAGACCAGCGGAACGGTGCGTGTCGCGCCGAGGGCGAGCGGGGCCTCCTCCCAGTGGGCCGAGACCATCAGGATCGCCTTGGGGCGCGGCAGGTCGGCGGACCAGGCGGCGAGCTGGCCGGGCCAGACCGGGTCGTCGGCCAGCGGGGGCGCACCGTGGCTCAGGTAGAGGGCGGGCATGCGCTGGGGCGCGGTGCGCTCCTCGACGGCGGCGGACATGACGGCGGCTCCCTTCGTGCGGCAACGGTGCGACGTGCCCCTGGAGATCGGATTGCTTGAAATCTCAAGCTCTCTCGCCCATGAGGTTACGCCCGACTTGTTTAAACTTCAAGAAGGCGCCTCGTACAGTGGAGTCATGAAGACGGCACCCGCTGAGGACACCCGCTGGCTCACCGACGAGGAGCAGCGCATCTGGCGTGCGTACATGCACGCCGTCACCCTTCTCGAGGACCACCTCGACCGCCAGCTGCAGCGCGACGCGGGCATGCCGCACGTCTACTACGGACTGCTCGTCCAGCTCGCCGAGGCGCCGCGGCGGCGGCTGCGGATGACCGAACTGGCCATGCGGGCGAAGATCACGCGCTCCCGGCTCTCGCACGCCGTCGCGCGCCTGGAGAAGAGCGGCTGGGTGCGTCGCGAGGAGTGTCCCTCCGACAAGCGCGGGCAGCTCGCGGTCCTCACGGACGAGGGGTACGAGGTGCTGGCGCGCACCGCGCCCGGCCATGTGGCGGCCGTACGCCAGGCCCTGTTCGACCGGCTGACCCCCGAGCAGCAGAAGTCCCTCGGCGAGATCATGTCGATCATCGCGGAGGGACTGCAGCCCAAGGACGCGGGGGCGGACCTGCCCTGGCTCCGCTGAGCCGCGGGCCGACGCTCACAGACGGGCCCACCCCGCCCGCACCGGACACGGCTCCGCCCCGGGCCCGCACGGCTCCGCCCCGGCCCCACGGGATCGGCGGAGCCGGGGCGGACCCCCTTCAGACGTACGGCCGAGACGTCCCCTTCCTCGTCCGTACATTCATGCTCGGTTCTCTACGGGTACCCCTGCGCAGGCGCCTCAGTGGGCGACCACCGGGACGGCCAGGTCGTCCTCGGCGCCCTCCTCGGAGCCGGAGACGGTGGTCGAGCCGGGGGTGCCGGCGTTGACCAGGGTCACCACGATCACCGCGGCGAGCACCAGCATGCCGACGGCGAACCAGATCGCGTTGGTGTAGCCGTGGACCTGGCCCTGCAGCGCCACCAGCTGCTGCTGGGGCTTGGAAGTCGCGCCGGCGATGTGGTCCTTGATGTACGACGTCGTCGCGGACGCGGCGATCGTGTTCAGCAGGGCCGTGCCGATCGCGCCGCCCACCTGCTGCGAGGTGTTGACCATCGCGGAGGCGACACCGGCGTCCCGGGGCTCGACGCCGAGCGTGGCCAGGGACATGGCCGGCATGAACGCCGTACCCATGCCGAGACCGAGCAGCACCATGGCCGGCAGGATCGTCGAGGCGTACGAGGAGCCGATCTCCAGCTGGGTCATCAGCAGCATGCCGGCCGAGGCGACCAGGAAGCCGGGGCCCATCAGCGCCCGGGCCGGGACCCGGGTCATCAGCCGGGTGCCGATCTGGGTGGAGCCCACCATCATGCCGGCGATCATGGGCAGGAAGGCGAAGCCGGTCTTGATCGGCGAGAAGCCCTTCACGACCTGCAGGTAGTAGGTCAGGAAGAGGAAGGTGCCGAACATCGCGATGATGGCGATGCCGAGCGAGAGGTAGATGCCACCGCGGTTGCGGTCGGTGACCACGCGCAGGGGCAGCAGCGGCGCCTTCACCCTGGCCTCGGTGACGACGAAGGCCAGCAGGAAGACCACGGAGGCGACGAACAGGCCGACGGTCAGCGAGTCGCCCCAGCCGTCGGACTCGGCGCGGGTGAAGCCGTACACCAGCGAGACCAGGCCGAGGGTGGACAGCAGGACGCCGGGGATGTCGAGCGGGTTGCGGTTGCGGCCGCCCTCCGGCTCACGGATGACGAAGTACGCGCCCAGCGCGGCGACCACGGCGAACGGAATGTTGACGAAGAACGTCCAGCGCCAGTCCAGGTACTCGGTCAGCACACCGCCGAGAATGAAGCCGACGGCGCCGCCACCACCGGCGATCGCGCCGTAGATGCCGAACGCCTTGGCGCGCTCCTTGGCGTCCGTGAACATCACGGCGAGAAGGGAGAGCGCGGCCGGGGCGAGCATGGCGCCGAAGACGCCCTGGAGGGCGCGGGCGCCGAACATCATCGCGCCCGTGGTCGCCGCGCCGCCGAGTGCGGAGGCGGCGGCGAAGCCGGTCAGGCCTATGACGAAGGCCCGCTTGCGGCCCCACAGGTCGGCGATCCGGCCGCCGAAGAGGAGGAGACCGCCGAAGGCGAGGGCGTAGGCCGTGACGACCCACTGCCGGTTGCCGTCGGATATCCCCAGGTCCTGCTGGGCGGACGGGAGGGCGATGTTCACGATGGTGGCGTCGAGGACGACCATCAGCTGGGCGAGCGCGATGAAGACGAGCGCCCTCCAGCGGTTGGCGTCAGGGACGCCGGGGGCCGTTGAGGCTGCTTGAGACATGGGGGTACCCACTCCGGGACGTCGTAGAGGAAAAAGGTGACGGTTGGTGACGGCTCGTCGTCGTTGACGGCCGGAAGCTCTGCTGTGAGGGATGACTTCGGTGGAGCGCGGAACTAATCGCTATGGATCGCTACGGATCGCTGCTGATCGCTCAGGCCTGGCGAAGCTCCTCCACGGTCACGGCCGTGCCCGGCAGCGTGGAACGGGCCGGAGCCCGCAGACCGTCCAGGAACAGCTGAAGATGGCGGTGGACGAAACGGTCGGCACTGAAGCACGCGGTACCGGCCGGGGGGCGGCTGAGCTGGGCCACGACGACCATCAGGTCACCGACGCCCACGTCGGGACGGAGCGTGCCGACCGCCTTGGCGCGGTCCATGAGCTCCTCGACGAGCCGCTCGATGCGCTCGCGCGCCGCTTCCAGGTCCGGGTGGTGCTTGTCGAACGTGCTGGAGAGCATCGGGCACAGCGCGCTGACCCGCTCGTCGGCGGCGGCGTGCGCGAAGCGCTCCAGCGCCTCGAAGGGGTCGGTGTCCTCGGCCAGCGCCCTTTCCGCGACCTCGGAGGTACGGTCCATGACCGAGCAGACGACGTCGCGGACGAGGGCGTCGCGGTCGGGGAAGTTGCGGTACACCGTGGCGTTGCCGACGCCGGCCCGACGGGCGATCTCGTCGAACGGCACGTCGGGGCCGAACTCGACGAACATCTCCCGGGCGGCGGTGACGATCCGCTCCCGGTTGCGCAGGGCATCGGCCCGGGGCCGGGACGCCCGTCGCTGCACGGGGGTGGCGGTCTGCACGGCGTACTCCTGGCTGAGTGACGGGGTGATCTCGATCCGGGGATTCAGTCCCCGTTTCGCTCGGACACAGGGCTAAACGGGGAATCGGTCCCCGGTTATTTCGCCAACACGGATTAATTTCATGTGACCTGAGTCACAGCACATCGGCGTCGGACGGCTCCACACCTCTCCGCCCCCACGGTCACCCCTCCCCCGCCCCCGAACCCCTCGTTCGGCCTCCCTCAACGCGCGTCCCGGCACCCCCCGGCACAGGGTGATCGCAAGGGTGCAGCCGGTGAGGCGCGGCTGCCGTGGAGCGAAGGGCCACCGCATGCAGCCGTTCCGCCGCCGCATACGCCCGCGCCGCGCCGCCTCGCTCGCCTCGGTCACCGTCCTGACGCTGGCGGTCTCCACCTCCGCCGGCACGGCACATCTGACCACGGGCTCCACGACGGCGGGCCCCATAGCCCCGGCCCGCTCCTCGACGCTGCGCCCCTGCATGCTCCACGGTCACAACCGCGTGCTGATGCCGGAGAGCATCCCCACCCCCTCCGGCTACGCCCGCTCCACCGGCACCGTCCACGCCCTGAACCTGATGATCGACTTCTCCGACGCACCCGGACAGGGCAGCGCGCTCGACCGGCTGGCGGAGTTCGTCCCGCAGACCCGTCAGTGGTTCACCACCAGCTCCTACGGCCGCCTCGACTACCGCACCGAGGCCCCGATACGCCACTGGCTGCGCATGCCGAAGCCGTTCAGGGCGTACGGCATACAGCGCGGCGCCCCCTTCGACCCCGGCTACCGCGAACTCGTGCAGGACATCGTGACCGCCGCCGACCCCCAGGTCGACTTCCGCCACTACGACCTGGTGAACGTACTCGTCACCCCGAACGCCGGCCCCTCCGCCCTGGACACCGTCCTGTCGGTGACCTTCGCCGGCAACGCCGAAGCCCCGGTCGCCGACGGCGTCCCCGTCTCCAACGCGTCCTTCATCTACAGCCGCCAGGACGACGGCTCCGGCTCCTACCCGCAGACCGGCTTCCGGGTCCTGCCCCACGAGAACGGCCACATCTTCGGCCTGCCCGACCTCTACACCCAGGAGGGCGGCGGCGCCGTCGGGCACTGGGACATCATGAGCGAAGACTGGGGCGCCGACAACGACATGCTGGCCTGGCACAAGTGGAAGCTCGGCTGGCTCGAGGACTCCCAGATCGCCTGTGTGACCGCGCACGGCTCATGGCAGTACACGCTGACCCCGCTGGCCCGCGCCGGGGGCCGCAAACTGGTCTTCCTGCCGTTCAGTTCCAGGGCGGGCTATGCCCTGGAGCTGCGCACTCGTGAGGGCAACGACGCGGCGGTGTGCCGGGCCGGCATCCTCGTCTACCGGGTCGACGCGGACGTCGACACCGGCAACGGCCCCATCCAGGTCTACGACTCCACGCCCGACAGCGGCGGCTGCACCCGCAGCCCGAACGTGCAGACCGAGCTGTCCGACGCGGCGTTCGTGTCCGGGCAGAGCTTCGCGGACCCCAAGGAGGGGATCGTCATCACCGTCGAGGCGAAGGCCCCCTCCGGCGACTACCGGGTACGGGTGACGCGGCGCTGACGCACCCGGAGGTGGTCCCACCGAAGGCATACGGGGGTCGGGGCGCCCTGCGCCGTATGTGAACACGGCGCAGGCGGCAGGCCCCGCATTACCGTGACCCCATGCTCCCGAACGTCACCCCGGCCCCGGACACCACCGCCCCAGCCGAAACCGTCGCCCCCCTCATGCGCGGCCTCAACGTGCTGCGCCGGCTCACCGACGCCGACGGCAGCTGCAGCCTCAGCGCCCTGGAGCGGGCCAGCGGACTCGCCCGGTCCACGGTCGACCGGATCACGGCGACCCTCGCCCGCATGGAGTACGTCCGGCTGGACGGCCGGGACGTCGTGCTCGCGCCGCGGCTGATGGAGCTGGGCAACGCCTACCTCGCGGCGCTGCGGCTGCCGAAGCTGCTGCACGCGCACGCGGACGCGCTCGCCGACGAGCTGGACGAGTCGGTGTCGCTCGCGGTCGCCGACCGGGACGGCATCCGCTTCATCCACCAGGCGACCCGACGCCGCGCGATGTCGCTGAGCTTCCGCATCGGCGATCTGCTGCCCGCGGAACGCACGGCTCCGGGGCCGCTGTTCGCGACCGAGTGGGACGAGGAGGACTGGGCGCGGTGGCACGCGCGGCGGGCGGCGGACCCCGAGGACCGCCGCTTCCCGGCGGTGCCGGCGCGCAGCCGCCCGCTCGACGGCTCCGACCGCTCGGTGGGCGACGACTTCGAGGAGCGCACCGGGCAGGCGCGGGCACAGGGGTGGGCGCTGGACGACCAGTTGATCGAGCCCGGCCTGGTGGCGCTGTCCCTGCCCGTGCGGGAGGAGGACGGCAGGATCGTCTGTGTGGTGAGCGTGGTGAGCCACACCAGCCGGCACACGGCGGACGATCTGCGCCGGGCGCTGCTGCCGCGGCTGCGCACGGCCGTCGCGGCGATGGAGCGGGAGCTGCGCGAGGCCCCGCCCGCCGTGCCCACGGCGCCGTCGGGGCTCGCGGCCTGGACGGGGGCGTCGAAGCAGGAGCTGGGGCGGGAGTTCGTGGAGTCGCTGGCCCGCGGGCTGACGGTGATCACGTCGTTCGGTGAGGGCCGCTCCGAGCTGACGCTGACGGAGGTGGCCGAGGCGACGGGTCTTGCACGGGCCACGGCACGGCGGGCGCTCATCACGTTGGAGCACCTGGGTTACGTCACCGTGCACGGCCGTTTCTTCCGGCTCACCCCGCGCGTACTGGGCCTCGGCTTCCCACCGCTGTCGCGGACGACCCTGTCGGACATCGCGACCCCGCACCTGACCGCCCTGTCCGACCGGGTGCACGAGTCGACGTCGTTGGCGGTGCTGACCGGCGACGACATCCAGTACACGGCCCGGGTGACCCCGAGCCGCATCATGAGCGTCAACATCACGGTCGGCGCCCGGCTGCCGGCCTACGCGACCTCGCTGGGCCGGGTGCTGCTGGCGGACGTCCCGGAGCCGCCGCTGCCCGAGCCGGCCCCGCTGACGCGGCTGACGGTCACGGACCCGGCCGAGTTGAGGGAGGTGCTGGAGCGCGTACGGCGCGACGGATACGCCCTGGTCGACGGGGAACTGGAGGAGGGGCTGCGGTCGATCGCGGTCCCGGTGCGGGAGCGCGGGGGCCGGGTGGTGGCGGCGGTCAACGTGGCCATGCACAGCAGCCGCCGTACGCCCGAGGAGTGCGTGACGGACGTCCTGCCGCAGTTGTACGCGACGGCGGCGCGGATCGAGGCGGACCTGCGTGTGGCAGGGCGGTTCCGGAGGGTGCCGAACAGCTGACGGGGCGACGGTCTGCGACCTTGCGCCCTTACGCGCTTGCGCCCTTGCGCCCTTGCGCCCTTGCGCCCACGCGCCCTCGCGACGGAACGGCGAACCGGTCAGACGACCTCCGCGTGTCTCCCCGTGGCCACCACCCTGTGCTGCGTCGGCGCCGTGGCGATGCGCGGCAGGAGCAGAGACCAGAAACGGGTGAGCGTGATACGGGACAGCCAGCGCACGTCGTGCCCGCCCAGCTCGGCGAAACCGACCGTCGCGCCGACCACCGTGGCGACGAGGTCCCGGGGTGCGACGTCGGAGAGCAGCCCGTCCCGCGCGCACCGGGCGACGATGTCCTCCACCCAGGCGTGCCACCGCTCGTGGAGGCTCACACCGCGACCGGCGTCCTCCGCGACACCGTCGAGGCAGAACCCTGCTCGCATCACGAGGTCCTGACGCAGGCTCAGCAGCAGAGCGTGGCTCGTGTCGACCAGCGCCTGCAGCGAACCGCCGAGCTGGGGCGGCGGTCGCTCGGCGGAGACGATCCGGTCGAACCGCTCGGCCGCCGCGCCCCGCACCGCCGCGGCGAGGTCGGCCTTGCTGGGGAAGTGGAAGTGCAGCGCGCCGTTGCTGACCCCGGCCCTGGCGCTGATCGCCGCCAGCGAGACCACCTCGTAGCCGTCGCGGCTGAACAGTTCGGCGGCGGACTCGATCAAGGCGTTGCGCGTGCGGACAGCACGTTCCTGCTTGGCCATCAGACGCTCCGTTGCTGCGCGGGTACGCTCAGGATAACAAACCGTCCGTGCGGTTTTCAGCCCGAGCGGCTTGGTCGCTCGGCGGCTCGGCGGATTCGGCGGCTCGGCGGCTCGGCGGCTCGGCCGACTCGGGTTCGCCCGGCTCTGGACCGGCTCGGTCAGCTGGGGCGGAGCACGACGGGCAGGGCCCCGTATCCATGGACGATGAAGGACCGCACCGGTTCGATCCCGTCGAGCGGCATCGCCGCCTCCAGGTCCGGGAAGCGGGTGAAGAGCGCCGCCAGGGCGGACGTCGCCTCCAACCGGGCCAGCGGTGCGCCCAGACAGCGGTGGACACCGTGTCCGAACGCCAGGTCGTCCCTCCGGCCGGACCGCAGCACGTCGAAGACGCCCACGTCGTCCCCGTACGCCTCGGGGTCCGAGGCCGCACCCGCGAAGGAGACCAGGATCGGATCGCCCTTCCTGATGAGCACCCCGTCGAGCTCGATGTCCTCGACGGCGAACCGCATCGGCGAGTACGCGGCGGGCGCGTGCGTGCGCAGCGTCTCGGCCACCACGTCGGCCCAGTCCGCGCGGCCCTGACGGACGTGCGCCAGCTGCTCCGGGTGGGAGCACAGCGCGCCGACGGCGTTGGTGATGAGCGTGCAGGTCGTCTCCTGGCCCGCGGCGATCATCAGGTAGAGCGTGCCGAGGAGTTCCTGCTCGGTCAGCCGGCCGTCGTCGCTGTCACGGACCTCGATCAGCGCGGTGGTCAGATCGTCGCCGGGCCTGGCCCGTTTCCCCGCGACCAGCTCGCCGAGCATTCCGAAGACCCGCACCTGCGCCGCGGCCATCTCGGCCCCGGGCACGGCCGTACCGAACACCAACTCCAGGTCTGCGCAAAGCGGTTCGCGCGCCTCCTCGGCGACGCCGAACAGCTCGCAGATCACTCGCATCGGCAGCACCTTGGCGAACCGGTCCCGCAGGTCGACCACTTCGCCGTCCGGCAACGCCTCCAGCTCGTCGAGCAGTTCTCCGGTGAGCTGCTCGACGCGGGGCCGCAGCGCCTCGGTACGGCGGACGGTGAAGGCGGCGGCGACCAGCCGGCGCAGCCGGGCATGGCTGTCACCGTAGGCGAAGAGCATGTTCTCGTTCGCCACCCACGGGTACAGCGGCCAGTCCTGGCCTATGCGGCCGGCGACGAAGTCGGGCCAGTGCCGGCGGGCGTCCTTCGAGACCCGGGGATCCGTCAGGAGCCGCTTGACGTACTTCTGCCGCACGACGGCCCAGGCGCGCACCCCGCCCGGCAGCTCCACCTCGACGGCGGGGCCCTGCGACCGTAACCGCGCGGTCTCGCCCGCCAGGTCACGTCCGGTCACGTCAAGGGTGTACGGGCACGCGGTCATGTCCATGGGGTGTGCACTCCGTTCGATCGGTCGGTCGGCCCTTCGGCTTTCGACGCGGTGCGCCGGCGGAGGCATCACCCGCGTTTTTCTTCTTCGCGTTCTTGCTCGAGCTCTTCGGCGCGGCGTCTCATCGCGGCTTCGAACACCTTCGGCCCCCGCTCCGGAGAGAAGTCCAGGCGGACCAGGATCCCCGGCACGGCCACGGACGGCATCAGGAACCGGTAGAGATCGGCCACCCGCTCGGCCAGGTCCACCCGCCCGGTCATGATCCGCGACAGGACCTGGACCCCGGTGAACGCCCCGACGAACAGCTTGGCGAGCGCGGCGACGTCGACGTGCGGAAGGAGTTCGCCCCTCTGCTTGGCCTCCTCGAAGAGGGCCTGCGTGTGCTCGGTCCACTCCTGCATCGGCACCCGGCGGTTGAGGTGGTCCTTGGGCGACCCCTGGTCCACGGTCAGGCGCACGCTTCCCTGGACGATCGGATCGCCCGTGTCGCTGCGGAGCAAGTACGACAGCAGCAGCGCCTCGTCCAGCGACTCCTGCAGCTTCAGCTCCTGCTCGGGGACGCGCGGCAGCGAGGAGACCTGCTCGGCCAGCACCGCCTGGGCCAGCTCTTCCTTGGAGGTGAAGTGGAAGTACAGGGCGCCCTTGGTGACCCCCG
Organism: Streptomyces sp. Y2F8-2; assembly: GCF_014905555.1. Taxonomy (GTDB): domain Bacteria; phylum Actinomycetota; class Actinomycetes; order Streptomycetales; family Streptomycetaceae; genus Streptomyces; species Streptomyces cynarae. The sequence continues at coordinate 173,583 of NZ_BNGS01000006.1, forward strand.
ACCTGTTCAGCACGTCGGAGATCGTCGCCGCTTCGTACCCGACCTCGTCGAACACCTGCGCAGCGGCGACCAGGATCGCCCGCCGCGTGCGAATGGCCCGCTCCTGCCGCGCCACAAGCAGTCCCCTCTCCGTCGCACCGGACAATAAAACCAGCCAAACGGTTTGACAACCCTGCTGCACCGCCCCGACAAACGGACACTCGGGAGCGAAAGGGGCTGGCCAGTGCCGGGGAGAGCCCGGAGAGACTCATGAGGGGGTTGAAAAGAAAACCGGTTGGTACGTATCTTCGGTCCTGCTCAGCGCCTGACTCGAGATCCAGACCCACACCAGGGACCCACCCAGGGAAAGCCCCATGACTGTCATGACGTCCGAGACGTTAGGGACGGAAGCAACGTCAGGAACGCAAGCCGGGGACCAGGCACACCCGGTGGCCGACGATCTGGCGCACCTTCTCTTCGAGGGCGCTCGTCGCGATCGTACCCACGGCGTGTGGCGCACGGCGATCTCCGGCCGGGCGTTCGCGTACCGGCCCGGCCTGTCCGCCGCCGAGCGGATCGCTCTCTCCTACGAGCGTCTGCGTCTCGTCAACGATCGCCTCGACGATCCCCTGCGGTTCGCGGCCGACCCGCACCGGCTGGCCGCGCTGCACGAGTGGATCGGACCGGTGGACGGCGGGCTGACCACCCTCGCGAGCATCCACTACAACCTCTTCCTCGGCAGCCTCGTCGACCACGACCACGGGGACCGCGATCTGTCCGCCTTCGGCTCGCTCCGCAACACAGGAACGTTTCTGTGTACCGAGCTGGAGCACGGCAACGACGTGGCCGCGATGGAGACCGTCGCCGTCTTCGACCGCACGAGCGGCGGCTTCCACCTGCACACGCCGACGCCCGGCGCGCAGAAGTTCATGCCCAACACGACCTTGACGGGCGGTCCCAAGACGGCGGTCGTGGCAGCCCGGCTCGTCGTGGACGGCGAGGACCGGGGCGTGTTCCTCTTCCTCACCCCGCTCAGCGACGAGACCGGGCACCTGCCGGGGGTGACGGTCCGCCGGCTGCCGGAGCGCACCGGCACCCCGGTCGACCACGCCCTCACATCCTTCGACCACGTGTGGCTGCCGCGCGAGGCACTCCTGGAAGCCGACCACGGCCGCCTCGCCCCGGACGGCACGCTGACCAGCAACCTCGGCAACAAGCGCAAACGGTTCCTGCGCTCCATCAACCGCGTCACCATGGGCAAGCTCTGCATGAGTGCCGGCACCCTGGGCATGGCCCGCGCCGCGCTCGCCATCGCGGTCCGCCACGCCCACAGCCGTCTGATCGCCGGTCCCAGGGCCGCCGAGCGCATACCGGTCGCCGCCCACCGCAGCCACCACAGCCGGCTGCTCGACGGCCTGGCGACGGCGTACGCGATGACGTTCCTGCACCGCACCGTGGTGGACCGGTTCGCCGCGCACACCGAGGAGGACCGCGAGGAGGTCGAGCGGCTCGCGGCGATCGCCAAGGGCTGGATCACCTGGCAGGCACGCACGATCACCACCGAGTGCCGCGAACGGTGCGGCGCCCAGGGCCTGTTCCCCGCCAACGGCATCTCGGAGCTGCCCGGCAACATCGAGGGCGGCATCACCGCCGAGGGCGACAACCTGGTGATCTGGGTGAAGGCCGCCTCCGAGATGGTCTTCGGCCACGATCCGAGGCCCCCGCACGCACCCCCGGCCGACGCAGACCTGACAGACCTCGCCTTCCTACGGGGCCTGCTCGCCCGGGTCGAGGCCATCTGGCAGCAACGGGCTCGCACGGCCCTGCGCGAAGGCCCGTCCGGCGACCCGGTCGGCCGCTGGAACACCACCTCGGAAGCCGCCCTGGAGATGGTCTCGGCCCACGCCCAGCTCCAGGCGGCGAACGCGTTCGCCACGGCCTCGGAACGGCCGACGGACCCGAGGTCCCGACGGCTGCTGCGCAACCTGTGCCGCCTGTTCCTGCTCCGCCACCTGCGCGCCCACACGGGCGACCTGCTCGCGGAGGGCCACCTGTCGCCGGACCACGTACGCTCGTTTCCCAAGGCACGGGACGCGCTCATCACCGAACTGGCACCGCAGATGACGACCTTGGCCGACGCGTTCGACTTCCCGCTGGAGATGCTGTCGCGCATACCGATCGCGAGCGGGGGGACGGTCGAGCCGCTGGAGCCGACGGAGTAGCTCCAGCCGATCGGGCGAGCACGACCTTCCGGCGGCCGGAGATGACCGGGGCGCCCATGGTGAATTGGTCTGCTCGGGCCGGTCCGCGAACGCAAGAGGTGCCACCGGTCAGCAACGGCCCCGTGGGTCAACTGCGGACGCGAACAGGCGGGTTGACCGGCGAGTAGGCGTGGAACGCCCATCTGAGGGAGCTTGCGTGGTCGATCTGCACGACCTTGGCGATCTCGAACTCGACCATGCGCAGGGCTCCTGGGTGCTTCTGGGCGCCGGCGGGGTTCCAGTCGATCCGGCCCCGCCCGGTCAGCTGCAGCGTGTGGCCGTTCTCCCAGTCCAGGAAGAGCAGACCGGCCGCTGGGTTGAGATGCATGTTGCCGAGCGTCATGTAGAACTGGTTGCCGGCGTAGTCCGGCCAGACGATCTTGCGCGGGTTGACCACCGTGACGAATCCCGGCATGCCGCCGCGGTGCGAGGAGTCGGCTCCGTGCTCGGGTGAGAGACTCGCGATGAAGAACGTGTCGGCACCCCCGATCCACCGCTGCTGGTCTTCGCTGAGCTCTTCGCCGGTCACGGCCGGTCCGGGGCCTTGGGGTGCGGTCTTCTCGATGGTGCGTGTCTGAAGGTACTTCGGGCAGTTGCCCAGTACCTGCTCGGTCCGCACGATGAGGCGGTCCCCGTCGCGTCCGGCGACTCCGTTCATCCGGATCCGGCGCCGCGTCTGCGGCTGGAGGGCGAGCACTCCGATGTCCCGTTCGGTGTCGAAGACCTCGCGGAGTGGGTCACCCGGCGCAGGCAGTGCGTTGATGACGACGGTCCGTTCGTCCACCGGCTCGGCGAAACCGGGCGGCCCGTCCACGATGGTCGACCAGATCGCACCGTCATCGTCGGCCCCGCCGACGACGAGCATGCGCTGGTCCCTGATGAAGGGGACGAACCCCCGGGGGATGTCGGGGCCGAACATGGGAGAGCCCCATCCGGGGCCGCCTTCGCCCGCCTGATGCTGGATCGCCTGCTCGCCCTCGTGTACGAGGTTCTTCACGCTCGTCAATGCTCCTTGTGTCGATGCGACGGCCGGACGCGGGTCTGCTTACTTCCAGACGCGGTCGAGGAAGTCGGCGATCAGTGGGGCGATCTCCGGCAGATGGGTCTCGAGGGCGAAGTGCCCGGTGTCGAAGAGGTGGAGTTCGGCGTCGGGCAGGTCGCGGAGGTAGGCGCGGGCCCCGGGCTCGGGGAAGAAGGGGTCGTTGCTTCCCCAGGTGATGAGGGTGGGCGGGGTGTGCAGGCGCAGCCAGGCGTGCCAGTGGTCGTAGCGCTCGACGTTGGAGTGGTAGTCGAAGATCAGTGCCTGCTGGGCGTCCTTGCGGCCGGGCAGGTCCAGGAAGTACTGGTCGATGATCCAGCCTTCGGGGGCGATGAGGCCGGGGCTGGTGACGCCGATCTCGTACTGGCTGCGGGTGCCGTCGAGGGTGAGCATGTCCTGGATGGCGCCCTGGGCGCCGGGGGTCTCGGGGGTCAGGCCGAGGAGGCCGCGGGCCGCGTCCGAGAGCCCTTCCTCGTAGGCGTTGCCGTTCTGTACGACGAGACCTGCGATCCACTCGGGGTGGCGTTCGGCGATGCGGAAGCCGATGGGCGCGCCGAAGTCGAAGACGTACATCACGAACCGGTCGAGGCCGAGGGTCTGGATGAAGCCTTCGGTGATGTCGGCGAGGCGGTCGAAGGAGTAGGTGAAACCGTCCGGGACCTGGGTGTTGCCGAAGCCGGGATGGTCCGGGGCGATCAGCCGGTAGTGGGAGCCGAGCGCGTCGATGAGACGGCGGAACTGGTGGGAGCCGGACGGAAAGCCGTGCAGGAGCAGCAGCACGGGCGCGTCGGCCCGGTCGGGGAGGGATTCCCGGTAGAAGACGCGGACGCCGTCGACCTCAAGGTGGCGATGGACGGTGCGGGCGACAGGAGCGAGCATGTCTAATCCTTCTTTCGATATCTGATGCATTAGGTATACCGAAGGCGCGACTAACATGTCAACGCAGCGATGTACCATTAGTCATATGAGTGATCTCGTGCCGCTGACCGGAGAACCCCTGGCGCTGGACCTGGTGAACACCCGTCCGTCCGTCGGTGACCTGCTCGCGACCCCGGACGACCTGCGGGCCTGGTGGACCCTCGAGGCGGACCGCCTCCCGGACGAGGCACCTCGCGAAGTGACCGCCGCAGACCTGGCCGCCGTGCGCGCCGTACGCGAGCACACCGCCCGCGCCCTCGATCGGGTCCGCCGAGGCGACGAGCCCTCGGCCGCCGACTTGGAGGCGCTCAACCAGGCGCAGCGTGCCGCCCCGGCGATCAATGAGCTGGCGTGGAACGGGTCTGCGGTGGTCGCCACACGCCGACGCGACGGCTCACCGGGCCTGCGACTGGCCGCAGGCCTCGCGGAGGCCGCCGCCGAACTGCTGGCGGATCCGGCGGTCGCCAGGATCCGGGAGTGCGAGGCCGACGACTGCGTGATGCTCTTCCTGCCCGCCCATCCGCGCCGCCGCTGGTGCTCCGCCGCCCGCTGCGGCAACCGGGTGCGCGTCGCCCGCCACTACCAGCGGCACAAGGCCGGATAGCGCAGACGTTCCGTCGCTCACGTCCGGGGTGAACCGGGGTGACCAGCGGTGCGGGAGCGAACCGAACCGGCCGACCTCGCAGCCTGACGCCTCCCCGCCGCCCGTCCCATCCCCTCGCCCAGCCCAGCGACACCCACTTCCGACCTGACCTGCCTCGCAGCCGCCAACCTGACCAACCTTCCGGCCGACGCGGCACCAGCCGCTACACTGTGGGCGGTGGCACGGCTGTAGGCCAGCCCTGCCATCGCAACACTGCCGGGAACGCGTCTGACGAGGTCCGCCTAATTGGCACCAATTTCAGACATGCCTTCCGACAGATCCCTGCCTTCGTAGCTCAGGGGATAGAGCACCGCTCTCCTAAAGCGGGTGTCGCAGGTTCGAATCCTGCCGGGGGCACAGAGAAACACCAGGTCAGGAGCCCTTCCGTCCAGCGGACGGGAGGGCTCCTGCGCTTGCAGCACACACATGGCACACATGCCGTGCGCGCGGATGGTGGGGAGCTGTGCAGGATGCCCGTCAAGGATGAGCTGGCCCGGCGCCGGTACGAGAAGCTGATCGACCGGCTTGAATCGCTGATGCGGGCGACCCTGAAGCCGCAGTTCAAGGGCTACCACGGTCAGCTGATCCTGAGCGGCGACGATCTTGCGGAGTTGGGCGACCTCAAGGACGTCCGGCATGCCGCTCGGGAAGCGGGACGTCGTCTCGGCTGGAAGACCACCACCCGTCTTGTCGGTGACCGGCTCTTCGTGCTGGACGAGCGGAAGGTACCTGAGGAGATCGAGCGGCTGGCCGGCGACGAGACCGCCGCTGCGATCGACCGAGCCCGGCAGGAGAGCCAGCGACCGCGCGAATGACCTGAGCCGAGAGTGACACAAGGGGCCGCCCCACCGCTCAGCGCGGTGGGGCGGCCCCTTGTGTTGCGGCTCCCCGGCACGGATCAGACCCACATCACGCTGCATCGTCCTCCAGGGCGGCCACCTCCTCGGCGGCCTTGCGGGCCTTCTTCTCCGCCTTCTCCAGCTTGGCCTTCGCCTTGGCCAGTTGCTTGGAACGGCGCTTGTGCATCTTCTTCGAGACCTCGTCCAGGCGGTCGGGGAAGAGATGGCCATACGTGTCCAACGTCAGGGTCGCGGACTTGTGGCCCAGCATCGTCTGTACGACGTTGACGTCCGCACCGCTCGCGATGGCCAGCGACGCCGCCGTGTGCCGCAGCTTGTGCGGGGTGACGTTGAGGTCCCCCAGCCCGGCCTTCACAACCGCCGGTGCGAAGAACCGCTGCCGGAAGTTGCGGGCCCGCAGCGGTCCGCTCTGCGGGGCGGTGAAGAGCAACTCCTCGTCCCCCCGCCCCTGGACGTGCGGCTTCAGCTCCTCGGCCAGGAACCGCGGGATCGGTACCGACCGGCGCTCGTGGTTCTTGGGGGTGTCGAGGTAGAGCTTGCCGTTGTCCTCGGCGTACGCCTCGACGATGTGGGCCCGGCAGGCGTCGAGGTCGACGCGGCCCACCTTCAGCGCGGACGCCTCGCCCCAGCGCAGGCCGGTGTAGGCCAGCAGCAGGATGAACACCCGGTAGGCGCCTGACGCGTTGGCCAGCGCGTCGACCTGCATGTCATCGAGGTACACGTGGTCGGCCGGCGCCGCCTTCGGCAAGGGCACGCCGACAGCCGGGTTGACCGCCAGACGACGAGCCTTGACCGCGTAGCCGAGAACGCGGCTGAGGACGACGTACGCCTTGCGGACCGAGCGGGGGCTGAGCTTCCTGCCGCCGGTCGCCTCGCCGGACAGCAGGTCCGCGAGCCACTCGGCGATGTCCTCGAAGTGGATGCGGTCCAGCGGAGTGGTGCCCCACTTGGGGATCACATGGACGTCAAGAACGCCGCGATAGCGCCCCCGGGTCGAACGCTTGAGATGAATCTGCGCGGCCAGCCAGGACTCCGCCACCTCCGCGAACTTCACGCGCGCGGCGGCCGGATCACGGTAGGAGCCGTCATTGAGTCGGGACTCCATCCTCGTCCGCTCGATCTCGGCGTCGACCTTGCGGGCGAAGGTCTTCATCTTCGGCTTGCCGTCGGGGCCGTACCAGCGCACGCGGTAGCGCCCCGGTGGCGTACGACCCGCCCGCTTGGCCTTCGCCACGGCCTCGGCATACGCCGCGTGCCCTATGCGGTCCTCAATCCAGACTCGCGCCAACTAGCACCCCCTCCGGTCGTCGGTGGACGCCGAGGGGAGCGGCAGGAGCAGGGTCGTGGGAGGGGTACCGAGCGCGGTGGCGATGGCGACGAGGTCGTCGATGTCGCAGCGCCGGCGGCCGCGTTCGGTACGGCTGAGGGCGGTGTTGGTCATCGGGCGGCCCAGTGCGGTGCAACGGGCTGCGAGTTGGTGCTGGGTCAGGCCGCGCACGAGGCGTAGGTGCTCGATGGCGCGGGCGGTGTGAAGGCCGGCGGGCCCTATTTCTACAGGTCGGGTTGCCATAACAGTTAGCTGTAACTTGCAGCCGGACGTTATGGCAAGAGTTGGTTCTTAAACTCTACAAAAGTCGTACCGAGGCTGAGTGGCGTTCCTCTCATCGAATTCCGGCACATCGCGAGCCGTTTCGTCGTGGGCGCCGTGCTACCTTCCCTTCGCGTCGCGAAAGTGGGCGATTTGAGCAAGTATCAGCCGAACCATCCGGCGAGCTCAGCAAGTGGCATCTGACCGATCCGAGCTATCTCTGAGCTGCGGAGGTATCGGATTCCGACACCTCTACTGATCGCCTCGCCGCAAAAAAATTTCATGTTCCGCAGGAGCGATTTCGGCAACCGGGGATCCACCCTTACTGTTCTCGTCTCACCGGCCACACCGAGAGAAGTAGTACAGAGTTTCAGAACCAACTCTGGACTTCCCTCTGGATGGTGTGGCTGTGTTGTCCAGGCACGTTGTCCAAGACCGAAAAGGAGCCCTGTGCCGACCCCTTCCCCCCGCAACACCAGCGCCCCTGCCACCGCTGCGGCTGGCCAGCGCGGCCCGCTTGCCACCCCTGCGGAGGTCGCCGCGTACCTCGGGGTGCCGGTGAAGACCCTCTACCAGTGGAAGTACCGGGGCATCGGCCCCAACGTGCACAAGGTCGGCCGCCACCTGCGCTACCGCTGGCACGACGTGGACGCCTGGGTGAACGCCCACTCCACGTACGACCTCACGGCCTGAATCCGCCCTTCCGGGACAGCGAAACGGCCCTCGGCGTGCCACCGCCGAGAGCCGCAGAGTCCCTGCCCCATCGCCCTTGAACGATCGAATCGGTGGGCCGGGCCTTGCCCGTCCGGCCCACCAGGAAGGAACGCCTGTGGACGAATCTACGTCTCCCGCCACCCCCGCCGCATCCTCCACATCCGCCTGGCCGCCCGTCGCCGCCCCCGGCCAGGCTGCCACTGCGAGAGACTCCACCACCGAGGACGACGAGCCCGCGCAGGTCGGCGAAGGCGCACAGCTGCTGGACGAGCTGCGGCAAGCGATCGCGCGGTACGTGATCCTCCCCAGCAGTGACGCGTTGACCGCTGTCACGCTGTGGGTGGCAGCCACGCACATCCAGCCCGCGCTCCAGCACGCGCCCCGTCTCGCAGTAGTCGGGCCAGCGAAGCGGTGCGGCAAATCCCGCCTTCTGGATGTGATCACGGAAACCGTGCGTGAACCGCTCATCACGGTCAACACCAGCCCGGCGGTGGTCTTCCGCGCGATCGGCGACGATCCGCCCACCCTGCTGGTGGACGAGGCCGACACGATCTTCGGCAGCATCAAGGCCGCAGAGAAGAACGAGGAGCTGCGCGGCCTGCTCAACGCCGGCCACCAGCGCAACCGGCCCGCCCTGCGGATCTCCGGCCCGGAGCACAAGCCGCAGGCTTTCCCCACCTTCGCGATGGCCGCGCTCGCTGGCATCGGGGACCTGCCGGACACAGTGATGGACCGGGCGGTGGTGATCCGTATGCAGCGTCGCAAGGACGGCGAGCGGGTGGAGCAGTTCCGCTCCCGCCGCGACATCCCTGCTCTGCACGCCCTGCGTGACCGGCTGACCGCCTGGTTGCGCCCGCTGTTGGACACCGCAGCGGACCTGGTGCCGCCGATGCCGGTGCAGGACCGGGCAGCGGACACCTGGGAGCCGCTGGTGGTCGTCGCCGAACTGGCAGGCGACTCCTGGCCGGAGCGAGCACGGGCAGCGTGCGTGGCGATGTGCGCGGCCGAGGTCGGCCAGGACGACGAGTCCAATGTGAAGACGCGCCTGCTGAAGGACATCCGCCGCGTCTTCGGGTGCTATGGAGATCCCGACACCGTGCGCACGCGGGACCTGCTGGAGGAACTACTCAAGGACCAGGAGGCTCCGTGGGCCGAGTACCGCAACACCGGTCTGACCCCGCGCCACTTGGGGATCATTCTGAAGGACTTCGGCATCCAAGCGGCCGTCCTCCGCTTCGAGGGCGGACGGCAGGCCCGGGGATTCACCCGCAGGCAGTTCACGGACGCCTGGGCCCGCTACTGCCCCGAGGAGCAGCCACCCGGCAGCGGCGATGAGATCACGCGTCACAGGTCGGCCGTACACCCGTAAACACCCGTCGCACGCGTCGCATCGCAGGTCACCCCCGTGACGGGTCCGGTAGCTGTGACGGGTCCTCCCGTATCACGCCGAGCTCCCGTACCTGTCCTGACCAGGCATGCGACGGGTGCGACGAGTCCGCCGCACTCCCCGTCGGCAGCCCTGCCCCGTGCCTATGGCACCCGTCTCCCTCCGGAGTAACACGCTTGCCCTCACGCACCGCCCCAGCCTCCGTGCCAGTACTGACAGTAGCGATCCGCCTCGGGGTCGCCCTCGTCGGCACGATCGGCTTCGCCCTCTCCTACGACGCCCTGCGGCAGATGGCCGTCGCCATCCACGTGCGCGGGGTCCTCACCTACGCCTTTCCCCTCGTGATCGACGGGTTCATCGCCATCGGCGTCGCCGCCCTGCTCATCCTGCGCACCGCACCCTGGCGCTCGCGCCTGTACGTCTGGGCTTTGGTCGGCCTCGCCACCGTCACCAGCATCTGGGCGAACGCCCTGCACGCCGTGCGCCTCAACCAGCAGGCCCGCACTGCCGGACTCCACCTGGACGATGTCACCGTAGGCGCCCTGTCTGCCATCGCCCCGCTCGCTCTGGCCGGCGCCGTCCACCTCGATCTCGTCATCCGCCGCCACCCCACACCCCGCGCCCAGGAGGCCGCCGCCACAACAAGCCACAACACCCACGGCCACAGCCACAACGGCTCGCACAACGCCGAACCGACTGCTCATGCGGAAGACGACACCCGCCTGCCGGAGCAAGTGCAGAGGTTGCCCGATGTGGCCGTGGCCGACAGCCCCCATGTGGCGGAGGCAGCCGTCAAGGTGCCGCAGCCCGCTAAGCTGCTCACCGCGGCAGAGGGCCACGAACGCGACGCCACGTCGGACGAACTGCTCGCCATTGCCCGCACCGCACCATTGGGACGCGGAGGTCGCGCCTCACGCCGCAACATCGAAGCGGCCATCCGGGCCGCGAGGTACCGCATCGGCAAGGACCGCCTCACCCAGATCAAGGACCAGGTGCAGGCCGAACTCGAGCAAGCCGCCCGCCAACGGCAGACCGAGCCCGACGAAGCCCCCATCGGCGCGCACTGAGGCCCACACCCCCTCCCGCTCGATCCGGTGCTGCTCGTCCCCGCACAGACCAGAGCCGGGACGAGCGGCCCACCGTCGGCGCGATCTCCTCCCCAACCCCGCACGGAGTAGCACTTAATGCACGACCCGCTCCACGAACTGGCCACCAGCCAGCGGCCGATGATCACAACCGCCACCAGCGCAGCAAGGTATGACGTTAGACCGTCCAAGGGTCGGCCCAACGCAGTCCCCTCCGCCCCGGGGGTGGCGGGGGACTTCGGGCACCAGGGGGTGCCCGGGGTGGAGACGCCCGGCGACGTAGCCGAGCAGTCGGCCGCCGACTCCGCCGACGAAGTCACCCTGCGTCATATCGCTCGCCGACGTACCCGCGAAGACGTTCAGCGCAAGCAGCGTGTCGATGTCCGCTACAGCGCCGATGAGAAGACCCGGATCCTCGCCCGCGCGCGCAAGATGGGCATCGCCGGCGCTCACCTCGTCGGCGCCGTGGTCATGGCGTACCTCGACGGTGACCTTAGCGTGGGCCTGGCCGGGCAGCGCACCCAGCTCGATGACTGCCTCGACAAGCTCGACGCCCTGCGGGCCGAGGTCGCCCGTATCGGCAACAACGTCAACCAGATCGCCCACCGCCTCAACGCCGGAGGCGATCCGTACCCTGTGGACACCACCGTCCTCGCCCAGACCGAGCACACCCTGGACGCCGTCCGCGCCGCGATCGGCGACATCGCGCAGACGATGAACCGCGCCGTCTCCGCGAAGGCGGCCCGGTGATCGCCAAGATCGGCAGCGGCAAGAGCACCGCTGGCCTGATCCGGTATCTGTTCGACACGAAGAAGGCGAAGGACCACACCGACCCGCACCTGGTCGCGTCCTGGGACGGTTTCGCCCCCGACCCCGGCCGCGCCAACGACTCCGACGCCACAAAGAAGCGCCTCGTGGCCGACCTCGACCTGCGGGTCAAGCAAGCCCGCCGACTGGGCCGGGCGCCCGAGCGGCACGTGTGGCACTGCTCGGTACGTGCCGCGCCCGGCGACCGGCACCTCACCGACGCCGAGTGGGCCGACATCGCCCACCGGATTGTGGCGGCCACCGGCATCGCGCCACAAGGCGATCCCGATGGGTGCCGGTGGGTCGCCGTACGCCACGCGGACGACCACATCCACATCGCCGCCACCAAGGTCCGAGGCGACCTGCGCACCGCCCGCCACTGGAACGACTACCTGACCGCGGACAAGGAACTCGCGGCCATCGAGAAGGAATACGGCCTGAAGCGGGTGGTGCGCGGCGACCGCACCGCCGCCCAGCGCCCCACCCGCGCCGAGACGGAGAAGGCCCGCCGCACCGGCAAGACCAAGACCTCCCGCGAACGCCTGCGCACCACCGTCCGCCAACTGGTCTCCATCGCCACCAGCCCCGAAGACTTCCTCCACCTGCTCGACGGCGTCGACGGCGTCCTCGTCGACTTCCAGCGCTTCCCCTCCGGCGACGTGCGCGGCTACAAGGTCGCCGTGGAAGGCGACACCAACACCGCCGGCGAGCCGATCTGGTTCTCCGGCGCCAAACTCGCCCCCGACCTGTCCTTCCCCAAGATCGCGGAACGCCTCACCGCGGTCGAGGCCCCGTCCGTCTCGCAGGCGGGCAGCCGGCGCAGGCCCAACCCCTGGCACCAGGCCGCCGCAGCAAGCGAGCGCATCCGCCACCACCTCGACCACGGCGACGACTCAGCCGCCCAGGCCCACATTGCGGCCTTCGGCGAAGCCATAGACGTCCTGCCGCTGCTCGCCCCTAGACACCTGCGGCCACACCTGCAGCAGGCCGCCATCGTCTTCGAACGCGCCACCCGCTCCCGCATCCGCGCCCAGCAGGACCAGGCCCGCGCTCTGCGGAGCGCAGTGCGCGCCCTGCGTATCGCACCGGTCACCGGCGACGGCTCCGGGCTGGCCATGTTCCTCGACATAGCCGTCCTCGTCGTCATAGCCACAGCCCGCTGGCACCAAGCCCGCCGGCACGACCAGCAGGTCACCGCCGCCCACCAGGCCCTGGTCCATCTCCAGGCCGCCTACCGACAGGCTGCTGCCGAGCCGCTGGCCGCCCTGGCCCAGCGCCAGCCACCCGCCGACATCGTGGAACGTCACGCCCAGCGCATCATCGCGATCCTGCCCGAGCACGCCCAACAGGTATTCGACGACCCCGCCTGGCCGGCACTGGCCGCCGCCCTGACCGAAGCCGAGAACATTGGCCACGACCCCGAGCGGCTCCTCCGGTACGCCGCACAGCGGCGCACCCTCGACGACGCCCGCTCCACCGCCAGAACCCTCACCTGGCACATCCAACGGCTCGCTGCCCGGCAGTCACCCAGCGATCGAGCACGAGCCGCACAAGCCCACACGAGCGCGACAGCACGACCGGCACAGCCTGGCCAGACCCCGCCGAACCCGTCGGGACCTGGTACTGCGGCACCTGCTCGGTACCGGTAGGCCCGGCGCTGACGGCCTCGCCACCGGGAGGCTGTCCGCAGAAAGGAAGGTGCCTCACCCCGCCCGACCCTGAGCTGGCTGCGGCGATCCGGAATGCGGATGATCAACCACATTCTGGGCACAAGACTGAACCGAGACAGTCAGACACTGGAGAAGGTGATGGTGCACTCATCCGAGGAGGACAATGACCACGGAACCTCCGAGGCGTACATACGCACGGCAGCCCAGGCGCGTGACATCACCCGCAGCTTCTTGGAATCGGTGGGGCCGTCGAACGGCGCGGAAGCCGAAGCGGTGCTCCTCGTGGTATCCGAGCTGGTGACGAACGCCGAGCGGCACGCTGGCGGCGTCAAAGGGTTCCGGCTGGCTGCCGGGCCCGGCAGCGTCGTGGTCACCGTCTCCGACGCCAGCACCGACCCTCCACGACTCAGTCGCACCAACGCCTTCCAGCCAGGTGGGTTCGGCTGGTACCTCGTCCAGGAGCTGGCCACCGACATCACCGTCGAGGTCCACAGTCAGGGCAAGTCCGTCCGTGCCGTCCTGCCAGTGGCCCACTGAGTTGCGACATGGCCATGGGTGCTGTGGGCGGCGGTCGATGTCAAGGGAAGAGTGCCCGTTTCTGCCGCAGGAGCGAGCAGTTCCGCCCAGATGATTTTGCCGTCCGAGGTGTGGCGGGTACCCCAGCGCGCGGCGAACTGTGCCACCAGGAAGAGGCCGCGGCCTCCTTCATCGCCGGCTTTCGCCCTTCGCATGTGGGGTGCGGTGCTGCTGCCGTCCGAGACCGCGCAGATGAGACGGTTCTCCGTCCGGATGAGCCGCAGGGAAACGGGGCCGCGCGCATGCCGGACCGCGTTGGTGACCAGTTCGCTGACGATCAACTCGGCCGCGAAGGTCAGTTCCTCAAGCCGCCACTGAGCGAGGCGCTCGCCGGTCAGCGCGCGGGCCCGTCCGGCCGTTTCCAGTTCGAAGGCCAGCCCCCATGAGGCGACGCAGTCGGCAGGCAGGGGGCGAGGCCGGGCAACCAGGAAGGCGACGTCGTCCGGAGGACGATCGGGCAGCAGGATGCGCTCCAGGGTGCCGGTGATCTCTTCCAGTGGGCGGTCCGGATGGGCGAGCGCAAAGCTCAGTCGCGCCAGACCGATGTCCATATCGGACTCGGAGGCCGTGATCAGACCGTCGGTGTACAGAGCCACGACGCAGTCGTCCGGGATGTCGACCTCCACCGCTTCGAAGGGCATACCGCCCACACCGAGCAGGGGGCCGATCGGGATGTCGCAGAACTCCACCGGCTTGTTCCTGTGTGCGATGGCAGGTGGCGGATGCCCGGCGCTGGCGAACGTCGCACGCCGCGTGACCGAGTCGTAGACGCCGTACAGGCACGTGGCACCGACCACGCCCTCGGCTCCCTCGGGATGCGCGATCTCGGCCTCCTCGGCCAGGCGCTGGACCAGGTCGTCGAGGTGTGCCAGCAGTTCGTCGGGGGGCAGATCCAGATCGGCGAGCGTGTGCACGGCTGTGCGCAGCCGGCCCATGGTGGCAGCGGCACGCAGGCCGTGTCCGACGACGTCGCCGACCACCAGCCCCACCCGGGCACACGCCAGGGGCAGGACATCGAACCAGTCTCCGCCCACCCCTGCCTCAGAGTCGGCCGGCAGATAGCGGTAAGCAGCTTCCACGGCCGCGCGGGCGGGCATTTCGTGCGGCAGCAGACTGCGCTGGAGCATCAGCGCGGAGTGCCGCTCTCGGGTGAACCGGCGTGCGTTGTCGATGCAGACAGCAGCCCGGGCAGCGAGTTCCTCGACGAGGAGCAGGTCTTCCGGTGTGAAGGGTTCAGGGCTGCGCCACCGCATCAGGGTCGCCACTCCCATGGTCACGTCCCGGGCCCGGAGCGGAACCACCATGTGGGAGTGGATGCCCAGCTCTCGTCTGAGGGTGCTGCGCGCGCTGTCCTCCACCAGCCAAGGACTCGAAGGCGCCAACACCGCGTTCAGGACGGGGCGCCCGCTTGCAAGACACTGCCACTGCGGGGACCCGTCTGCATACCCCACCGTGCCGCCAGGTGGGACGACGACTTCGGGCAGGTCCTCGCGGACGGATCGGTGGACGGCCCGGCGCATGTCGCCCGTCCGGGCGACGGAACGGGCATCGGGTTCACGGCCGTCCAGAACGGCCCCGATCAAGTCGACAGCGATGAAGTCGGCGATCTCGGGCACCAGGATCTCGGCGAATTCTTCTGCCGTGCGGTCGAGGTCCAGGGTGCTGCCGATCCGGGCAGCGGCCTTGTTCAGCAGTATCAGTCTGTGCTGGGCTCGGTACAGATCGGTGACGTCGACCGACTCCTCACACACGCCCAGCGTCCGGCCTGCCGCATCCTGCAGTCGGTAGTAGGACAGTGACCACACGTGCTCGCGATCCGGATCCGCCAGAGTACGTCCCCGATACAGAAGATCTACGACGGACTGCCCGGAGGCGAGCACCTCGCCCATCAGCTGCGTCACCGAAGGCGGGTGCCCAGCGGAGAGCACCTGGCTACCGGGATACAGATCGCCCTCACTGCGCCCCAGATACTGCGCGAACTCCCCCGGCAGCTCTTTTCGCGCCGCGGCATTGGCCCAGGCCACCCGCAGGTCCGGGCCATAGATCGTCAGCGCGATCGAGGAATCAGCGGCAAGGCCGTGGAGCACGGCCTGCCGAAACTGCCACTCCGCATGGTCCTCGGCATCCGCCAGCAACAGGAGGTAGGCGGTGCCCGCCGGGAGCCGGTGCAGCGCCGTCGCTGCCCGAAGAGAGTGACCGGAGCGGTGACGCAGAACCGCTTGAACAGGCATGCCATGGTCCGCCTGCGAGCCAGGCCAGTCCCCGTTCGCTTCACCCGCCCGCGCCGACAGCACACCGACCGGTCGGCCAAGCACTTCCTTCGCATGGTAGCCGAGCAGCCGCTCGGCCTGCGGGCTCCAGCCGGTCACCCGTTTCCGTTCGTCCAGCGTGACGACGGCTGCGCGCGTGACACCCAGCGGGTCGCCCCGATCGGCCGCCCCAGGGACGGGTGTCAAAGTAGCCACGACGTCCATCCTCGCTGTTACTACGGCACGGTCAGCGCGCCTCCTTCCAAGAATCTGCTTGCTGGAGCGGAGGCACAACGGCTGGGCGGGAAAGGTAGCGCTGTGCGCGCAGTGACGCACCTGCCCGGCAGCCCGCAGCCGCGCTAAGATACGCCGCACAGGCCCCGGTCCGGCCTTTCCCCCGTAGGGCGTGACCGGGGCTTTTTGCTGCCTGGTCGCCAGGAGGGGAGTCAGTGCGCGGCCACGACCGCCCAGGGCACCATGAGGCCGATTGAATGAACGGGCCGCCACGATGCCGACGGACCCATCACCGTGCACACAGCCGGCCCTAGTTCATGACCTCCCCCTTCCAGGAGAGCGGCCCTTGGCCCGGCCCGGGCGGACCGCCCGGCCGTGGCCGCGACATCGACCCAGGCTGATCACCCTCCGCACGTTCCAGTTCGCGGACTGCACCAGCGACGAAAAGGTGCACCCGATCGTTGAACAAACCAAGGGCGGGACGAGGACTGCGAGTCACCGCCGTCAGCGCAGACCAACGTCGAGGGAATGACACATGATTCCGTTGCAGCACCGTACGAAGGGGCCGCGCACGCTCGGCGCCACGCCTGAGCGGCCCATCGGTCCGTTCGGCCGCTGGCCGGACGGCAGCGAGGACGAAGAGACGGACTCGGTCGCGGACCAAGCTGCTCACCCCACCCAGCCCCCAACGCCAGGGTCCCCGGAAAGCAGCATCAACGCCTCATCAGCATGATTTGCTCGCCGATCCGGTCACTGACCAGGTCGGGCGGCGGCCTCGGCAAGCTGCGAACTTGCCGAGTCAGAGCGCAGGGCGTCATCGCCCCCGACGGCGTCGGCCTTGCGTTACGACTCTTCGTTCGGCCGACCCAGCCGACCGTTCTCCGGTGTCGCGCCCTGACTCGGCCCCCACCATCCGGACCGGTGGAGGAAGCAGCGTCACCGCGCCGGGCTGACCAGAGGCTCCAGCAAGTCCAGTGCTTCCTCCCAGCTGAAGCGCTCCGCCGCGCCGCCGGCCCTCGGCCGGTGCGGCTCGCACGAACCGACCACGACACCCATCCCCCGCAGCCGGTCCAGGCTCTGCTGGTAGGCGGGGTGGGCGGCCTGGGCGGAGTTCAGGTAGGGCAAAGCCACCGTCGGGATGCCCATGCCGTACGCCTCGCACAGGATGCCCAGGGCGAGGGTGTCGGAGATCCCGGCGGCCCACTTGTTGATCGTGTTGAACGTGGCGGGAGCGACGGCGATCGCGTCCGCCGGGGGCAGTGGGCGCGGGTCTCCCGGTGAACGCCAGGCGGAGCGGATCGGGTAGCCGGTCTGGGCCTCGATCGCCTTGGTATCGATGAAGCCGAGTCCCTGCGGTGTGGCGATGACGCCGACGTCCCAGTTTGACTCCTGGGCGGCCGTGATGAGCTTGCCGACGTCACGGGCAACGCCCGCCGCGCACACGACGACGTACAGGAAGGGCTTCTCGTCCGGGGCGGTCGGTTCGGTCACGCGGGGACTCCCAATTGGCGGCTGAAGTGGTGCAGTTCCGGCAGGGTACGTCGGCGGTCGCGGGCGGCCATATCGGCGACCAGGTGGCGGACATCGGGGCGGCGGATGTCCTGGGCGGCACAGGTCTCGGCGATCCTCAGGGCTTGGTAGCCGTCGGCAAGGCGGCCCTGCTGGCTGTAGGCGCGGGCCGCTTCGACCCATAGTGCGGCCCGGCGTTCGGGGACCGGGATGTGCCGGCGCATGAGGGGCCGGGCCGCCTGAAGGGCGAGGCCGGCGTCGCCGAAGGCCACCAGGGCGCTCAGCTCGTGCAGGGCGACGTTGGTCGGGCTGAAGGTGGCCCAGGCGTCGGGCCGGTCGAGAGTGACGT
This sequence comes from Streptomyces sp. Y2F8-2, assembly GCF_014905555.1. Classification (GTDB taxonomy): domain Bacteria; phylum Actinomycetota; class Actinomycetes; order Streptomycetales; family Streptomycetaceae; genus Streptomyces; species Streptomyces cynarae. The sequence continues at coordinate 191,451 of NZ_BNGS01000006.1, forward strand.
ACCGCGAGACTTCTTTCGCCTCGGTGAGGAATTCCTTCGTGGCCGCGCGATCACCACGACTGCTGGCCGCGGTCACACCGCGCAGGAGCAGCAGTCCCACGGCGGCAAGGTACTTCGGTGAACGCCGGTCGTAGGAGCCGGTGAGCTGGTCGGCGGTGTGCCGGACCAAGGTGACGGCCTCCGTGGCGTGCTTCTCACGGACCAGCACGTGGGCCTGGACACGGACGCTGGAGGCGAGGACGACTGGGTCGCCTGAGCGTTCGGCTTCTGCCATCGCCCGGCCGACGGCGAGCCATGCGTTGCCCTGGTCGTGCTGCTTGAGCAGCAGGCTCGTCGTCGTCTGGTACGCCGTGGCCAGGAGCCGGGACACCGTGTCCCTGTCCGTCGCATCACCGGCCGCCAGTCGCAGGTCGGCAATCAGGCTTGGGAGGGTGCGCTCCAACTCCGTGTATTGACAGGTGTGGAAAAGCCTCAGTGCTGATCCGACGCGTTCGTACAGGACGGCCGTGTCCTGTGGGCCACCGGTGCCCGCGGGGCCGGGACCGGGCAGGAGGGCCTGGACGAGGGCGGTGTGCGAGGCCGAAGAGCCGGCCGGGGCCGCGAGCGCTGCGATGCTCGCGGCGAGGAAGGTGCGGCGGTGCATGTCGTCAGCTTCTTGATCGGCGGCGGAGACGTCCTGAGACGGGGCGAGGCCCAGCTCATGAGGCGGGATGTTCAGTTCCTGCGCGATGGCGCGTAATACGCGGATGTCCTCCGTGCCGCGACCGCTCTCCAGACGGCTCACCTTGGACTGGTGATACCCGAGCGCTGCGGCCACGCCGTGCTGTGAACGCCGCTGTAACACCCGCGCCCGACGGATCCGGTCTCCGATCCGTCTCGCTTCCCCATGCGCGTCGGCCATCTGCCACGGCTCCTTCCGCCGTCGCTGATCCTGCCTGCTCAATCGAGCATAGATCAGCCGTAGTTGGCCGTGATGCAGCCCCTGCATAAGTCATGCATCGCCCGCGTCAGGGCTCACCACTCACGGCGACGGACTGGTTGCTTGGTGTGGCCCCACCTACACCGGGAGGCCGCTCATGGAAGCGCACCAGCTCGCTCTTTCCCTACCCGCGACGCCCGCCGCAGCAAGCCAGGCCCGGCACCAGGCCGTGGATGCGATAGCGGGCTGGGGCTCGGGACTGGGCGCCGAGGTGGTGCACACAGCCGAACTGCTGGTCAGCGAGCTCGTCACCAACGCGGTCCAGTACGCCGGCACCGGATCCGTCTCGCTCGCGGTCTGTCTCGACGAGGCCGTCCTGCGGATCGAGGTCTGCGACACGAGCCCGGTCCTGCCCCAGCCGGCTCTGCCCGACGCGGACAGCGAGGGCGGCCGGGGTCTGTTCCTCGTCGCCGCTCTCGCCGACCGGTACCACGCCGAACCGACGAAGAACGGCAAGCGCTGCTGGGCCGAAATCGACCTGACCAGCAAACCCAGCCAGGAAGTCGCCTGTTTCCTGCCCCTCCAGAGGAGTTGATGATGACGACCACCCACGCCCCCGGCGTGGCCGCCGAGGTGATCGCCGTACGCCCTGGGCCGCCGCTCGCCGGCACCGTGAGCGTCGACGGCTCCAAGAACGCCGCTCTGCCGCTCCTGGCCGCCGCGGCGGCCCTCGGTCGCGCGGTCCGGCTGAGCAACGTCCCGGACAGCACGGACGTCCAGATCATGCTCACTCTGCTGCACCAGGCGGGTTGGCATGTCACGCAGCCCGTCGGCGAACCAACCACTTACGTGATCCTGCCGACGGAGGCATCTCAACGACTGCCCGATCTGGCGCAGGCAGCCCACATCCGCGCCTCGTACTACCTCGTCCCCGCCCTGCTCGCGCGTTACGGCCAGGCGCGGCTGCCTTGGCCGGGTGGCTGCCGGATCGGTGCGCGCGGGATGGAGCTGCACTTCAAGGTGTACGAGGCGTTCGGCGACCGGAGCCGGCAGGACAGCTCCGGGTACGGCATCGAAGCCCTCAGCTCTCACACGGGCACCGTCTCCATCGCACTGCCCTTCCGCTCTCGCGGTGCGACCGTGGCCGCGACACTGCGCGCCCTCACAACCGGCCGGCCCTTACGGCTGGGCCAACCCAACCTCTCGCCCGAAGTCCTGAGCGTGCTCGACGCCCTGAGTTCGGTGGGCTGGGAGACGCGCGCCAACGAGCATGTACTGACTCTCTCGCCGCCCTCCTCGCCGCCGACTGCCCCCGCTGCCTGGACCGTGCCCGGAGACAAGATCGAGGCAGCCACGCTGGCCTGCGCGATCGCCGCGACGCGCGGTACTGCCCGTATCGACGGCGTGCAGGGCAAGGACGTAGGCCCGTTCGTGGCTGCCCTTCATCAGCTCGGCATCCCCGCAGACGCGGAGCCGGGTGGCCTTACTGTCCGCGCGCATGAGACAGCCCCCACTGGTCGTCCCCTGCGGGCCATCGCCTCTCTGAGCCCTGCGGGCCTCGACGCCGACTTCGAACCACCGCTCATGGCACTCGCCCTCGGACTGCCCGGCACGCATCTGTTCGCCGACGCCATCAATCCCGGCCGCCACGGCAACCTGCTGCCGCAGCTGACCCGCCTGGGCGCCCGGATCGAGGAGATCTCCCCCACCGAATGCCGCCTGACCGGGCCCCAGCAGCTGACGGGCGCGGGCGTCGAAGCCACCGACATCCGCACCGGGTCCGCCCTCATGGTCGTCGGCCTCACGGCCCGGGGCGTCACCACCATCGGCGGCCTCGACCAGCTGCGCCGCGGCCACGCCGACCTGTCCGGCAAGCTGCGCATCCTGGGCGCCGACATCTGCGAGGTCACCCCATGACCACCGACGGCCGGAACCTGCGCCAGATCGTCGCCACGACCGACGTCCATTCCGCTTTCGACAACGCCGCGCCCTTCCTGACCCACCTCCACGCGCTGCGCCCGACCTCGCTCATCGTGGACTGCGGCGACTTCTTCGAAGGCAGTGGGTACTACCGCCTCGGTCGCGGCACGATCGAGCGCGAGATCCTGCTCGGGCTGTACGACGTGCTGGCCCCTGGCAACCACGGCTGGCCCCACCACTTCGAACCCGACCTCCACCTGCACACTGTCTGCGCCAACGCCGTCGATGCCAACACTGGCGACGCTCTCTTCAGCCGCCTGCACATCGCCGACATCGATGGACGGCGCGTCGGCGTAACCGCCGTAATCGGTCAACAAGCCTTCCACTCGATCCCGGCCACCCAACGAGCCGGCCACTGCGTCACCGATCCCCTCCAGGCCCTGCGCGAGGTGATTCTCGCCCACGTTCACGAGGTGGACAGCTGGGTTCTGCTCAGCCACTCCGGCTTCGACGAGGACCGGAAACTCGCGGCGGCTTGTCCGTTCCTCGACGTGGTCTTCGCCGGGCACTGCCACAGCGATCAGTACGGGCCGGTCCGAGTCGACGGCACCCTGGTCGTCAAGGGTCGGGAGCTCGCCGAAGGCTATGCGATCGCCACGCCCGTGGGCGCGGGATGGGGCGCGGGCACTACATCCTTCCCGGATCAGGTCCCGAGCTTCGTCCCTGCGGAGCTTGCGGGCCCGCGCTCACGCATCGAGGACGTCAGACAGCAGCTGGCCGCCGTCCTCGGCGCCATCAGTCCGACCTACAGCCACCAGCCCCTCGACCGGCGCAACGTGCTTCTGGACCTCGCCGCCCGCCTGCGTACGGCACTCGGCGCAGACGCGGTCATCCTCAACGAGACGGCACTACGCGCCGTACCACTCGGCGACACCCTCACCCAAGGCGACCTGCTCTCCATCGAACCGTTCGCCAACCAGCTCGTGCACGCCCACGTACCTGAGCCGGCACGCGGCGACCTCCCCGGCTGGCTGTCACAGCTGTCCACCCAGACCGGCCCGCTCGTCACCGCCCCCGATCCCTTGCCGGACACCATCACCACCGTCCTGACCACCGACTACCTCGCCGAGACCTACCTCGGCGAGCGCACGCACGAGGCCGGCCTTCGTCTGGACCAGGCCGTCCAGCACATCCTCACCGCTCCCGACACCGCGGAAGGAGGCAGGTAATGATCCTCACCGGCCCGGAGATCACCGCTGCCGCTCACGACGGCCGCCTCCGCATCACCCCGTTCGCCGCCGACCAGGTCAACCCCAACAGCTACAACGTGCGTCTGGGCCCCACCCTGATCAAGTACACGAGCACGATCCTGGACGCCCACCGGCCCAACCCCACCCGCGAAACCACCATCGGCCCGGACGGGCACGTCCTCCAGCCAGGCGAGCTCTACCTCGGCCACACCCTCGAAGAGGCCGGCTCCGACACCTTCGTGCCGCTGCTGTTCGGCCGCTCCTCCGTCGGCCGCCTCGGCCTGTTCGTCGAGATCACCGCACCCATCGGCGACATCGGGTTCCACGGCCAGTGGACGCTCATGCTCACCCCGATCCGACCGCTGCGCGTGTACGCCGGCATGAAGATCGGGCAGATCATGTTCTTCGTCTCCACCGGCGCCGTGGACCTCTACCGCGGCAAGTACCAGGCCGCCGCAGGTCCGCAACCCTCCGCCTACTGGCGAGACCTCGCCCGACTCCGGGTGGTGGCATCGTGATCCTCACCGGCCCCGCCATCGCCGCCGCCGTCCAGGCCGGCGAGATCACCATCGACCCGTACGAGCCCAGCCGCCTCTCCCCCAACGCCTACGACTGGCGGCTCGGCGGCACGATCCGCGTCTGCCACGGCAACCTCGACGCCGCAACCCCCACCGCCTTCACCGAGCAGCCCATCCCCGACACCGGCCTCGTGCTGCGCCCTGACATGCTCTACCTCGGCATCACGCTGGAGCGGACTGGTTCGGAGACGTACGCGCAGCTGCTGAACGGCGACCGCACCACCGGCTCCCTGGGCATCTGGGTTCACGTGTCGGCTCCGCTCGGACACCAGGGCCATGCGATCCGCTGGACGCTGGAGATCCGCGCCGCCCGACCGGTGCGCGTGTATCCGGGCATGACCTTCGGCAAGCTCGTCTTCCTCACCACCTTCGGCGCCCCGGCCAGTTACCAGCAGCAGCCTGCCAAGTACGCGTCCACGGAAGGCATCGACATCTCGCGCCTCTACGAGGAGATCGACGGAGGAGCGCGGTGAACGCTCGCTCGGCCACCGGCCCGATGGCCGCCACCTTCCTGGACCTCCCCGTCGGAAGCCCCGGCGGCAGCGTCGAACTCTTCCTCGACCTCTACACCGGACAGCAACCCCTCATCCCGGCCCGCGCCTTCATGCTCGCACCGCCTGGTCACTCTCCCCGTCCACCCGCCGGACTCAACGTGCTCCCCGTAGCAGGTAAATGCCTGGAAGGAACGGCCTTCAGCCGCTACGTCGCCACCCTGCGCAGAGCGCTTACAGCCACGCTCGATCCCACACAGATCGGCGTCCTCCACTTGCAGCACCTCGCATTCGGCGCCACTCCTGCCCTCATCCGCGCTCTGCCCACGCATCCCCGGATCGCCCTCGTCCACGGCACGGACCTGCTCTTCGCCGAGACCACCCGAGACCAGCTCCAGGTGCTGCGCGAAACAGCCAGGGCCGCCGACGCCATCGTGGTCCCGACCAACGCGATGGCCGACCGCCTCCTCAAGCTCGCCCCGCAGATCGAACGCCGCAAGATCACCCACATCCCCTGGGGCATCCCCGACCACCTGCTCACCGAACCGCCCGCCCGGCCTGCGCGCGCCACCACCAGCCACCTACGGCTCCTGTACGCAGGACGCCTGACCGCCGAAAAGGGCGCCGAAGTTCTGGTCAAGAGTCTGGCTCCGGTGCCCGGTGTCGAGCTGAGCGTCGCGGCGCCCAGAGCCCAATTCCACGCACTGGCCCCACTGCTGCAACGAGCCGGCGTACGAGCCCGCTACCTCGGCTGGCTCCGCCGCCCACAGCTGTGGAAAGCCTTCGCCGAACACGACGTACTGGTCGTGCCGTCCACCACCTTGGAAGCCATGGGACTGGTCGCGCTGGAAGCCCAGGCATGCGGACTACCCGTCCTCTACCAGCCCGTACCCGGCCTCAACGAAGCCCTCGCCGCATCCGGCATGGCCACCGACTTCACTCACTCTGCGGCGCTGACGCGTGACCTCAACCGACTGCGCACCTACCCGGGCCTGCAGGCCGCCCTGCGGCAGGCGGGGTATACGAATGCGGCACGCTACCCCCTCTCGGCGACCGCACGGTCATTGACCGACCTTGGTCGCCAGCTCTCTTGAACTGCTTCCGATGGCCTGACACGTCACTACCCGAACCGCTCCACCAACGTCACTACGCTGATCGACGGGATGTCCCGGCGAAAAGGGAGACCATGACGTACGACCGCGACCGCATCAAAGCCCTGCTCGACGAGGGAGTCCGCGACAAGGTGTATCCCGGCGCCGTGTGGGCCGTCGGCGACGCCACCGGCACCCTCGCCCAGGGCACCACCGGCGTCCTCGACCCCGACGAGCCGGACGTGCCGATGCGCACCGACACCGTCTTCGACGCCGCCAGCCTCACCAAGATCCTCGCCGTCTGGTCCTCCATCGGCGCCCTGTGGGACGACGGCACCCTCGACCTCGACCAGCCGCTCGGCAGCTTCTGGCAGGAGGTCACCGGCCGCCCGCTCGGAGCCGTCACCGCCCGGCAGCTGCTGACGCACACCGCCGGCGTCCCACTGCGAGCCCAGCTGAAGAACCTCTACGGCACCAACCCGGACCACATCCGCCGCGGGGTACTGCACGAGCCACTCCACCGGTCACCCGGCGAAGCCGTCGAGTACACCGACCGCGCCGCCCTCATCCTTGGCTACCTCGCCGAACACCTCTCCGGCCACCCCTTGGACCAACTGGCCACCGCCCGCACCTGGCACCCACTGGGCATGACCTCCACCCGCTTCGGCCCCCTGCCCGCCGAAATCGCCGCCCGCTGCGCACCGACCGAACTCGACCAGGACACCGACACCCACCTGAAGGGAACGGCCCACGACTTCTCCGCACGCCTTCTGGGCGGTGTCTGCGGTATCGCCGGCGTCTTCACCGTCCTGGACGACCTCGCCGCATTCCTCCGCTACATGCTTGACGGCTCCACGTCCCGCACCAGCGCAGGCTTCACGACCGCGTGGACCGCATGCTCACTGACCATTCAGACCGGCGGACTCCAGCCGGCCCGTGGACTGTTCTGGCACCCCGCCCCTGGCACGTCCGTGGAAGAGGACGTGTGGGTCCACTACGGCTTCACCGGCACAGGGATGTGGATCTCGCCTGCTCGGGGCCGGTGGGCGGTACTCCTGACCAACAAGCTCTACTACACCCGCGACCGCGCGCCACTGACCGATGTCCGCAACGCATTCCGCGCACTCGCCTTCATGTAGGGAACTGGACGAGGGGCCGGGTTCTAGCCCAGACACCGATCCGAGAAGCCCCTCCAGCTGCGGGAGCCGCCGGCACGGTCGTACCCGCTGACGGACGCCTCGCAAGCAACTACTATTCCGGCATTCGGGCTACGCCTGGGGGCAGAGTGAGTCTGTGGGATGCTCGCGTCGCTGAAGCGCGATTCAATCGTCGCCGAGAAGCTCGCGAGAGGGGGTGAATCATGAGCTTCCCCGTAGACCTCACAGCGGCGCTCAGCGGCGCCTCGGTCGCGCAGTTGCACAGCTGGCGACGTACCCACTTGCTGGAACCGGAAGTGCAGGACAACCCGGTCCGCTACTCATTCCGAGATGTGGTGGCACTGCGCACGTTCGTATACCTGCGTAGCAAGCTGCCCCTGCAGCGCATCAGGAAGGCGATGGATCAGCTGCGCAAGTGGGACCTGACCGAGCACCCGGCGGCCTACAAGCTTGTCACTGAAGGGGATTCAGTCTTCCTCATACAGGAGGAACGGGCCATCGACCTTGTCCGCCGGCCCGGTCAAGAGGTGATCTACAGCTTGGCCAACGTCTTCGCGCCCTTCGAAAACATGCAAGGACGCTCGGTCGCAGACTTTCGCCGTCCTCGGCCACACCTGGAGGTCAAGGAGAACCGGCTCGGAGGATGGCCGACCATCCAAGGGACACGCGTACCGTACGACGCTGTCGCCAAATTGGTCGCCGGAGGCGTCGCGCCTGCCGAAGTACATCGTTTCTACCCGACCGTCGAAGTGTCCGGAGCGGCAGACGCAGCAGACTTCCACCAGGAGGTCGTGCAGATCGGCGGTCGCGCCGCATGAGGTTCTTCCTTGACGAGAACGAGACGCCGGCCATCCTGCCCCCTCTGAGTACAGTCTTCTTCCATCACGAGTTCCGCACCGCCCACGACGAGGGGCTGTCCGGGGTGATGGACACAGAACTCATACACGCAGTCAGTGATCGCGGCTTCGACGCGATCATGACGCAGGACCGCAACCAGCTGTCGAACCGGGACGAGCGCGACGCACTCATAGAGACCGGCCTCCACTGGATCGGCCATCGTCAACCGGACGCGGACGGCCTGCTGTACATCGTGAACTCCACGGCCGCCTACCTCGCGGCCATGCCGCATATCCTGGACGAGATAAGCAACGTCACGGGCGCCCACGCCTTCCACGTGCGCAACCTGCCCCTGCTGAAGGGCCAGCGCGTCACAGTCAGCCGCCTCAAGACCTGATCCTTCAGACGCCCTGTCGTCGGGGCAAGTCCGCCCGCGCGTCAGGCCGCCTGACGGCAGGGCGTTCGGTTCACCACGTCATAGGGGTGGAGGACAACGCCGGAGGTGGCCTTCGCAAGCCGGGCCTGGCGCGGACCCACGCGCTCGTACTCGCCAAAGAGCCCGGACCGGGGGGACGGCCCGTGAGGTGATGCGGCACCTACCGTGCCGCGCGCCCGTCGCCGCAGCCGCTTCCGGTTGCGGCCCACGTACGGTTGAAGTACCGAGGGCATTACGCACTCCGGCTGCCCCGCCGAGTCGTCCTCGGCGAGAGACGAACCCCGGGCCGCCCCAGTGGTCGGCGCGGAGACGGGTCGGCATCATGTCCGCCGCGGTCGGAGCAACTCCGCGCAAGCTCATCATGGCAGGGGCCGCGCTGAGCACCCGTGCAGGTCCGCAACCCCGCCGAGGGGAGGCGTGATGACCTATTCCCGGCTGGACATCCATCGGCGGAACCGAGGAGAGCGGACGCTCGTCACGCTTGCCGGTGACATCGGGCCGACCACGACGCCGCTGCTGCGGGCCGCAGTGGAGCAGTGTCTGCTGGACGGCGTCACCGTGATCGATATCGACCTGACCACGGTCGGGTCCTGCGACGCCAGGGGCTTGGACGTCCTCCTGTCGGCATCACGGCGCGCCGGCCGGGTCCACGCTCGCCTGCGGCTGCACCATCCGTGCGCGCAGATCACCCGGCTCCTCGATGCGACCGGATCGACTTCGCTGCTCCTTACGGCCCCCGTGAGTCCCGTGCCGCCCGCCGCGCCCGGTGACCTCACGAGTACCGTGCCGCGGGCGCTCGATGACCCCGCTCGTCGGCCGGATCAGCCGGTCCTCAAGGACGGGATCCGGCTTCGCCGGCTGACCCGCTGGCAGGCCGAAGGTATGCGCGAGGACATCGCGGACCTGGCTGCGGAGTCCGTCGCGGGCACCGCTGGCGAGGCGTACCACGACCGCAGAGACTTCCTGCACCGCTTGGCGGTCACTGCCCACCGCCCCGGCTTCGCCCTGCTGGTCGCCGAGACGACGGTGCTAGTCGGTTGCGCCTTCGGTTTTCCGGTGGGCTCTGACGGCTCCGGTCGCGGGGGGTTCGACGGAACGCTCCAGGAGATGATCCAGCGGCTCACCTCCCGCGCACGGTTCGTCGTCCTCACCCAGGTCGTGGCCCATCCGCACGCTCAGCACCGCGATATCGCCCGCCGCCTGCAACAGCGTCTGCTCACAGACCTGCACTCCTCCCTCGGGGTCACCCTGCTGCATCCTGCCGACCAGGCAGGACAAGCCGCCTTCTCGTCCTGGGGCTGGCAGAACATGGGTGAGGTCGTCGGGCTGCCCGGCCCTGTCGCCCCTTGCGTGTTGACCCTGCCTGTCGAAGGGGTGCCCTTGGCACGCCGATGATGTGGCAGAGGAGCGATGAGCCGACGGTCGTACCGGCCGGGGCGGTCACGGCACCCGTCGTCCGCCGTACGGACGTGTCTCCACGCGGTGGCTGCCTGCCTCTCCGCGCGATGGTTGCGCACCACGCCGCCCGCCACAGCCGGGAGTAGCCTGACAGATACCGAGAGCTTTTCGGGCGCACGACCACGGCGGCGCCGTTCCCGGCGAGTGACAGACACGGGCAGCCTGAAGCCGCCTGGAACGGGATCGCACGATGAACGCCATCACAAAGCCCGCCGAAGGTACGGCGCCAGGTGACGGACACTCCTACCGGATGCCCTTGCCCCGGCTGCGCCTCACGCCGGACGTCAGTCATGGCCCGCTGGACGGGGCATGGTGGCCGCGCTGCGACGCACTGGAACTGGAGCTGCCCGCGCTGGTCGGCTCCTTGGATCCGAGCATCGGCACCGTCACCCGCGTGACCGTGGGGACCGCCGCCTGGCCCGATGCCCCGCAGGAGGTGATGGCGCCCGGCCATGTGATCGAGGTGATCCTGACCGACTTCGCCGCCGAGGCGCATGCCATCACCGTGGACTGCGGCACCGTGGGACGCTGGCAACTGCTGGTGATCCCCCCCGACGAGCCGGCCGGAACGGCAAGCCAGCTGCTGACCGCTGCCGCCGACCCCGAAAACCCACTGTCGGCTCCGCGCCTGCTGGCACTCGCCGAGAGCGGCCTCGACGGACAGGACACATGGGAGTCGGAAGGAGGGTCCGGACTCAGGTGAGAGGCCCGATCCGGACGGGCCCGGGTGACGGGGCCAGTCCCGGGGCGTCTACGACCCCTCGATGGAGCGATGACACTGGCAGACCCTGCGCCGTCCCAGCCCGCCGCTCCGATCGACTCGGATCATGGCGGGTGAGGGGATGACGGCCGGACAGCGTGCGGACCGCTCCGAGAGCTTCGGGGAAGCTCTGCTGGGAGAGGTCCTCGATCGCGCGCATGAACTGCCGCCCCATCTCATCGGGCCATTGGTCGCCGACGTGGTGGAACGGCTCGGGGGCCGTCGGCCGCAGGTGCTGCTGCAGGACTACGGCCAACTGCTGCTCGTACCCCTGCCCGGCGACGGCCTCACGGACGGCGAACCGGAGGTGATCGACGACTCCGAGGCAGGCCGCTGCTTTCTCGACGCTCACCCCGTCGAGCTGCCCGAGGACGACGGCGTGCGAATCTTCCTGCCGCTACTGGACGGCGGCGACCAGGTCGGGGTCATGGCAGTGACGCTGGACAGCATCGATGACGACGACCGCCGCATACTGCACAGGATCGCCGGCCTCGTGGCCGACCTGCTCGTGACCAAGCACGGCTACTCCGACCTCTTCTTCGGCGTCCGACGCAGGGAACCGATAAGCGTCGCCGCCGAGATCCAGTGGGCTCTGCTGCCACCGCTGGCGATGATCATGCCTCGGGTCGCCGTGGCCGGGATCCTGGAGCCCGCCTATGACGTGGCGGGTGACAGCTTCGACTACGCCCTCAACGGAGACATCCTGCACGTCGCCATGATCGACGCGATGGGGCACGGACTGGGCGCGGCCACGATGGCGACCGTGGCCATCGGCTCCTACCGCCACGCCCGCCGCGCCAGCACCGGGCTGCCGGAGATCTACGCCTTCATGGACCGCGCCGTGGCGGACCAATTCGGCCCCGAGCACTTCGTCACCGCGCAAATGCTGCAGCTGGACACCAAGACGGGGCATCTTCAGTGGGTCAACGCCGGGCACCCGTCACCGATGCTCATCCGTGATCACCGCGTCACACTCCGGCTGACCGGTCCGACGACCCTCCCTGTCGGCTTCGGGGGTCCGCACCCGCAGACGAGCGAGATGAAGCTGGAGCCGGGGGACCGCCTCCTCTGCTTCACGGACGGACTGATCGAGGAGCACAAGACCGGGGAGGACGAGTTCGGGGAGGACCTGATGATCGACTGGGTGAACCAGTTGGAGAGAACCGGCCGCGGAATCCGGGCGGTGGCGCGGTCCCTGTCCCACACGCTCAAGCGGGCGCGGGGCGGACACACCACGGATGACGCGACGCTGCTCCTGGTGGAGTGGCGCGGATGACCTCACTCTGGTGGCACCTGCGCGCTTACTGTGTCGATGAGTATCTGATTCGCCTGGGTGACGTTGTCGGCCCGGACGGCCTGAGCCATCGCGGCATGGGCGGCCTCGGGTGCTGTGTCCGGCGGAACCACCAGCATCGAGAAGATGTCCTGGTCACCTCGGGTGATCAGCACGGTGTCGTCGCCCAGCGGAAAGGAGTCGATGTGTACCACTCGGTCGTCGACGACGATCCGCGTCGGGAGCCCTTCCCAGGCCGTGGTGTCCAGCCCGACGCGCGTGACGGGGCCGAGATGACCGGTGAGGGCGCTCAGCAGCGCGGGCAGCTCGGCGGCGATGTCGCGCGACCGCGGCCACCACGCACCGTCAAGGACGCCTTCGCGCGACTCCGTGGTCTCCAGCCTGAGCAGCGCACATCCTGGCTGCACGGCCTCGTGAACACCGCTGGGCAGATGCCGGGAAACAGGCCGTGCATCGGAGCCGGTCATGAGGATCACCCGTCTTCGGGAATCGGCGCGATCACGGGACTCGCCTCGCCTTTTACACGCTACTCCTCGTGCCACGGGGCCGATTTTCAAGATTCGCCCTGTCCCGGGCAGCCAGCTGGCCAGAACGGATTCGGCACACATGAGACCGGGAAACCCCGTGAACACGTGAGAACTACAGAGGGGTGTTTCCCCAGGCCAGACGCCATTTGGCTGCTGTTTCCGCAGGTCACAGCCCCTTCCAGGGAAAACTCCTAAAGCGGGTGTCGCAGGTTCGAATCCTGCCGGGGGCACCAGCCAAAAGGCCACCTACCGATCTTGGTAGGTGGCCTTTGACATCCAGCTTTGACATCGACGAGGGCGGTCACTGACGACCGGGGCGCCTCCTGAGCAGGCGGTCCATGTGGCTCATGGCCTCCCGCTGGGTGTCCTGGACGACGTGGGTGTAGACGTCCATGGTGATGCTGATCTGAGAGTGGCCGAGGATCTCCATGACGACGCGGGGCGCGACCCCGGCCGCTGTGAGGAGGGTCGCCTGCCTATCGCCCACCGGCAGGGCGCCGAACTTCCCGCCTGCGCCTACGACTTCAAAGCCCGCGCCACAGTGTCGGATCGGCTGGCAGGTCCACAGACTGCCCGACGCGCCGGCCTTCGTCGATGCCGAGTTGGTAGATCGTCAGGACCTGGCGGGCATGCTCCGCGTCCATCGCAGCGATGCGGTACTCGGCGGTCGTGTCCATGGTCAGCTCGCCGAAGTGATCTCGTCGACCAGGCCGCGGATGCGCTTCTCGATCTCGTCGCGGATCGGGCGAACCGCTTCAACTCCCTGCCCGGCCGGGTCGGGGAGTTCCCAGTCGAGGTAGCGCTTGCCGGGGAAGACGGGGCAGGTGTCGCCGCAGCCCATCGTGATCACGACGTCGGACGCCTGGACCGCCTCCACCGTGAGCACCTTGGGCACCTCGGCCGAGATGTCGATGTCCAGCTCTGCCATGGCTTCGACGACGGCCGGGTTCACGGTGTCGGCAGGGGCGGAGCCGGCGGAGCGCACCTCGACGCGGTCGCCTGCCAGGTGGGTGAGGAAGGCGGCCGCCATCTGGGAGCGCCCGGCGTTGTGGACGCAGACGAACAAGACAGACGGTCGCTCAGAGGGAGAGGGCATAGCGGGTGTCTTTCCGGGCGGCGGGTCAGAAGCTGGAGGAGGGAGCGGCGAGTTCGGGTTCGCCCTGTGCGGGGACGGATGCGATCGGCGTCGGTGCGGGCTGTGCGAACACGGCGGCCACCAGGCCCAGGCCGACCACGGCACCGGCGACTTGGGCCGCGATGAACGGGCCGACCGAGGCTGGCGCGATACCGGCGAAGGTGTCGGTGAAGGCGCGGCCGACGGTGACGGCGGGGTTGGCGAACGATGTGGATGACGTGAACCAGTACGCAGCGCCGATGTAGGAAGCCACGGCCACCGAAGCGAGGTGGGCGCGACCGATACGTTCGAGCCCGAAGATCAGCAGGACGAGACCGGCGGTGGCGACCAGCTCGCCGAGCCACAGGTGACCGGCGGAGCGGTCATGGCCGGACCACTGCACCAGGGGCTTGGCGAACATGGCATCAGCCAGGACGGCGCCGCCGATCGCTCCGGCCGTCTGGGCGGAGATGTAGACGGCCACGTCCCGGAGGGTCAGGCCGTCAGGGGTGCGCCGACCGGTGGACCAGGCCGCGAGCGTGACGACCGGGTTGAAGTGCGCGCCGGAGACCGGCCCGAACAGCGCGATGAGCACGCCCAGCCCGAACACGGTTGCCAGCGAGTTGGCGAGTAGTTGCACGCCGACGTCGTGGGTCAGCTGTGTGGCCTGGATGCCGGAGCCGACCACCACGGCGACCAGGGCCGCCGACCCCACGGCTTCGGCGAGGGCACGGCGCCCCAGTGGCGCCCTCACGCGGTCGCCTCGGCCTTCTGCGCGGTGGCGAGGAACGCGGCGAGTCGGTCCAGGGTGCCGGGCAGCACCCAGTAGTAGACCCATGTGCCTCGGCGCTCGCAGTCGATCAGCCCCGCCTGCCTCAGCAGCTTGAGGTGATGCGAGATCGTCGGCTGGGACAGCTCGAAGGCCGGGGTCAGGTCGCACACGCAGACTTCGCCACCGGCCCGCGATGCGATCAGCGACAGCAGACGCAGGCGTATCGAGTCGCCCAGCGCCTTGAAGATCTTCGCCAGCTCGGCCGCCTGATCCTCGTCCAAGGGGGCGGTCACCAGCCCCGGGCAGCAGGCAGCGGACTGATCGTCCTGCCCGAGCACCACCAATTCTTGCTTCGACATACTTCTATATTGACGATTCTCGATCCAAGGCGCAAGCTCTGTATTGACAGACATCAATGCAAGCAGATGGGAGTCGCCTCATGTCCCGTGCCCAGCTCGCCCTGCGCGTCAGTGATCTGGAAGCGTCGATCACCTTTTACTCGAAGCTGTTCGGCACCGAACCGGCCAAGCGACGCGAGGGATACGCCAACTTCGCCATCACCGAGCCCCCGCTCAAGCTCGTCCTGATCGAAGGCAGGCCCGGCGAGGAGACCCGTCTCGATCACCTTGGCGTCGAGGTCGAATCCACCGAGCAGGTCAACGCCGCCACCACCCGGCTTAAGGACGCCGGCCTGGCCACATTCGAGGAGAACGACACCTCCTGCTGCTACGCCCTCCAGGACAAGGTCTGGGTGCACGGCCCCGGCAAGGAGCCGTGGGAGGTCTACGTCGTGAAGGCCGACGCCGACACGCTCGGCAAGAGCGCCGAGCCCAACACAACCGGTGACGGCTGTTGCACCAGCCAGACCTCCGCTTCCACAGGTTGCAGCTGCGGCTGAACCAACACGAGCACCCGCCGGTGGTTGCTGTACAGCAACGGAGTACGGCAACCACCGCAACCGCAGCCGACCGACAAAGGCCCTCGAAGACCTCACGACCAGCGCCCTGGACCGCAATGGCCGTCCAGCCAATAGTTCGGGACGAAGCGGTCGTCCCGTTAGGGTGCGCTACATGACCGACGCCCCGGCCTGTCCCGAGTGCAGCAAGCCCATGCAGTTCGGCGGCTTCGTCCTCGTCAAGCGGGAGGACGATGGCCGGCGGACCTGCCGGGCGCTGTGGCGGTGTACCGGTCGGCATGTCTGGTGGCGCTGGGACGACCGGCCGGAGGAGCCGTTGGAGGCCTGCCCGATACCGAGCTGTTCCGCTGACATCCGACGCTGGCGCCGCCATCGCCGTACCCGCCGCCTCGGCCGCCGAGGCCGCCCCTGGTCAGCGAAGCCACGATCGGAGACTCCGGGAGCATGCTGCTGCCGCTACCCCATGGGAAGACCGAGCTCATCGAGGTCGTCCGCATCACCGACCCCGTCAGGCACCTCAGTTCGGACGACCTGGCCGGCGACACTGCCGCGATCTGGGAGGGAGACCAAGCCCAGCAAGCCCTGTCCCTGATCGCCGAGCTACCAGGAAGTGAGCCGTACCGCTGCTTCCTCCCAAGCTGGGGAATCCGGGCGCACAGCTCCACCGACCAGCTCTTCGAGATCGCCTTCTGCTTCCGCTGCCACGGTGCCCGCATCTGGGGACCGGGTCTTCCTGTCGAACAACAAGGCCAGAACTTCGACGCAGCAAGCCCTGCCGCACTTGAACTGCTCCACCGATTCCGCTCCTGCCTGCCGGACTGAGGTCTCAGCAGCTTGGGGACGAAGAGGTCGCCGTGCCAGATGCAGGGGTCAGCAGCGGTCAACAAGGGTGGCTGGTGAGTGCATCCGTGCCCGCTCGCTCGGCCAGCGAAGCCGCAGGTCACCTGCCCTACGCCTCACCCTCTCTCCTAAAGCGGGTGCCGTAGAGCATGTACGAGGCCCCTGACGAACTCAGGGCGCTCGGCGGAGAAGGACGTCGTGACGTTGACGATTTGGGTCGATGACTGGCAGATCCAGTGCTGCGGAACGAACTTCGCGCCTGGGGACGTTGTCTCCTGGACGCTCCTGGAGGTCGATTCGGAGGACTACGCCGACGTCGTCGGTAGCGAACGTGCGGATGAGATCGACTTCCGCGAGGAGCACCACGGCCAGGAGGAGGGACATGAACCCACCTCGGTGGAGGTACTGTCGATCGCTGAGGTCCACTGCCGTTACGAGGTACCCCCGGGCGCCACGGACAAGGTGAACTACCCCGTTCCGGGCACGACTGTGCTGGTTCCGGTCAATAAGGCGGATGGGTGGGCACAGGCCCGGCCGGACGTTCGCTTCACGGGCTACCTGGTGACCGCCCGACGTATCACAGACCTGCCGGAAGCCGCGGTTGCTCCCGGTCAATGAGGAAACCGGCGGGAGAGGCTTACGGCCCGTTCGCTGTACAGCAGCACAGTACCCGCAACCCCAGCAACCGGCCCCGTCCACCAATGTTCTTCCATGGCCTCGGCGCGGCCGGCATGGGCCTCACTGACCGATCCGGCTAGAGCTACGGATCAGAAGGCTTCTGACATCCACCACTGACATCAACGACGCCGGACAGGGGCATACACCAGCGTCTCTGTCCTGCCGTCGCACCAGTCGATGGCAGCAGCTGCAGCGGACGCGGATCGAACTCCTAAAGCGGTGTCGCAGGTTCGAATCCTGCCGGGGGCACAGAGAGAAGGGCCAGCTCAGGAGGAGTTTCCTCCCAGGCTGGGCCTTCGGTGTTCGAGCCTGGCCGAACCGTGCACGCCTCGTTGGATGAGTTGCAGGCCCTAGTGGGATTCGCAACGCTTCGTCCCGGTTGTTTCAGATTCCCCGTCTAGCCGACCGCGACAAACTCGAGTGGGATGTTGTCCGGGTCACGGAATACGACCGTCGAGTACACGAACGGTTCCTTTTCATCCCTGATCGGAGTGTGCTCGATTCCCAAATCGTCCAGCCATGTCATCCAGGATTCCAGGTCGGCACGCGTACGCACCTGGAACGATACGTGGTCCAGACCTGTCCGGGCTTCGAGGAATCCCTCATGCTGGTTTCCTGTGTTGGTGTGAAGCCCGATCACCAGCCCCGATTCCGGAACCACCAACAGGATGCCGTAGCCCGTCCTCTCGCGGAAGAGGTGGTTGAACTTGTAATCCACTTGCTCGGCCCGGAAAACTCGCTTGTACCAGTCCAAGCTGTCTTCCAGGTTCGTGACGGTGAAGGACAGGTGGTGCAGGCCAGTGATTGTCGGCCCAGTTCCCTCAGTCATGGCTTACCTCCGGTCTGAGCACTGGGCGTTGAAGTCGTCGGGGTGCGTCCAGCACAGGCCATAGCCGGCGCCTTCGATGGCCGCACCGGCAGGGCTAGGTCCTCGGTACAGTGCAGGATCAGCACCAGGAGGTCGATCGTCGACAGATCGGTCCGGAAGTGGGTGTGCCACGTGGCCAACGCCAGCGACGGTTGCGATCGGTGATGCGCCGACCGCCGTGTTCCGCGGTCCTGCACGGCCTCGGCGCTGATCCGGCTTACGACCGGTTTGGGACCTGCATGACAAGGATGAGCGGACATCCCGGAGTCGGCAACTTGCGACCGATGGATGCGCGCGTATCGTATGTAAGCGCCGAGAAGCGGGAACAGGATTCTGGCGCCAAAAAACAGGATTTACGCGTCGCACTTTTGGCCGACTGCTCGGCGTCCACACCGCAAACCAAAGCGGAGCCCGACAACGGCCACACCCTGTCTGAATTCCTCACCTTCACGGGCGAGATCAAAGGCTTCCTGACGGCGGGGCTGAACGCGCGCGGCAACATCCATGGGCAGCCGAGCCAGGGAGTGTTCGCCCAGACGAGTTGCGCCACATACAGACTTGGCGCCGATGACGACCCGCAGAAGAACTGCGTGACAACGCCGACGCACAGTGGCGAACAACCGCGGACGTTTGCGGACCGTCGTAACAGGTGAGAGGCGCACCGGGCCAAGGTCAAGTGGCTCGCGAAGTTGCTTCAGGACGAAGAGGTCCGTGCCCCACCCGTGCCCGATCGTGCGGGAAACCAATCTCCGCAGCTTGACGAGGCTGGGAACAGCTGCCCGCCTGAGCCGGCGGCGCCGGTTCTGTCTACCCTCGATATAGGGGGTGACCAACCCGGAAAAGGACCGCCATGGACCTCCAGCTCAAGGACAGGGTCGCCGTCGTCACCGGAGCGAGCAAGGGCATCGGCCTCGCCATCGCCGATGCGTTCGCCCGTGAAAGCGCACACGTCACCGTCGGCAGCCGGAGCATTACTCCCGAGCTCAAAGGGCTCCGCGAGAAGTACGGCGTCACCGCAGTCCCGGTCGACCTGTCCACGGCAGACGGACCGGGCGCACTCGTCCGACACGCGGTGGACCAGTACGGCAGGGTCGACGTCCTGGTCAACAATTTGGGCACCGCGACGCCCCGTCCGAGCTTCCTGGACATCGACGACGCCGAGTGGCAACGGATCTTCGACATGACCCTGTTCAGCGCGGTCCGGGCCAGCCGCGCTGCGCTTCCTCACCTGCTGGTCGTGGACGGGGGTTCCATCATCAACATCAGCTCCATCAACGCGCGTCTACCCTTCCCCATGGTCGTGGACTACTCCGCGGCCAAGGCCGGGCTGAGCAGCCTGACCAAGTCGCTGTCCGAGGAGTTCGCACCGCGAGGCGTCCGGGTCAACGCGATCGCCCCGGGGCCGGTTCGCACTCCCTTCTGGACCGCGCCGGGCGGCTTCGCCGATGCCACGGCAGCCCAGGCCGGCACCACCGCGCAGGAAGCCATCGATGCAGTCGTGCCGCAGAGCATGGGCATCTCCACAGGACGAGTCACCGAAGCTCACGAAGTCGCCGATCTGGCTCTCTTCCTCGCCTCCCCGCTCGCCGGCAACATCACAGGAGCCGAGTTCACCATCGATGGCGGCCAGGTCAAGACATTGTGATCTCTTGCCCCTGCCTGCACACCCCGTTGCTGAGCACCGGGCGGTAGGGATCGAAAGATGGCGCCGCGAACTGGTCCTACAGGTATTCGAGCAGACGCGATGGCAGGACTGTCACGAGCCCTCCACTGATCACTGAGCACAGAGAACTCCATGATCATTCAGGCGCTGGTGCTGTACAGCAGCGAAGTACAGCAACCACGCCCTCCTCGGCCTGCAGCTGCCACCGGACTGCACCTTCGTCGGCTCGATCAACTGGGGCTCGATCGGCTACTCGGTCGCATGGGCCTACGCGGATCTACCGAGAGTGCTCCGCCCGGACACCACGGCGCGATCGTTCGTCGTCAAGACCACCGCGGACCTGGCGGAGGCCCTCAGCGCGCCCAACGACACGCTGATCTTCATCGAAGCGGTCATGGATCCCTACGACGCTCCCACCGCGGTCATGACCAGCAGCAACACCGGCGCGGACATCGACTACGGGCCTCGCGGCCCCCAGCACCGCGACAACGCACAGCTCAGGCCGGCCTGACTCCCCTGCCGACACGAATCAGCGGCGCGGCCAAGAGACGCAGCTGGACCAGCTCCCCCAGCCCCTGCGGCGGTGCTCAGACCGTGAGGCTCTCGATCGCCACGGGAAGGTGCCGGGGGCCGCGCAGCACGGCGTTGGCGCGGTACGGCGGCGGGTCCTCGAGCAGCCCGGAGAACCTGACCCGGCGGAAGAGCTCGGGTACCGCCACATGGAGTTCTATCCGGGCGAGGGGGGCGCCGAAGCAGTAGTGGATGCCGGTGTAGAAGCCCAGGTGTTCGTTGTCCCTGCGGTCGGGGTCGAAGCGGTCGGGGTCCTTGAAGCGTTTGGGGTCGCGGTTGGCCGCGGCCAGCATGAGCCAGACCGGCGAGCCCTTGGGGATCGTGGTGCCGGCGACGTCGATGTCGGCCAGGGCGGTGGTCCACGGGACGAACTGGACCGGGGGCTCGTAGCGCAGCACTTCCTCGATGAGGGGGACGGCCAGGTCCGGGTCCTTCTGGAAGCGGTCGAGGACGTCAGGGTGGCGCAGCAGGGTGAGGGTCGTGTTGGTGATGGCGTTGACGGTGGTCTCGTGGCCGGCGACCAGGAGCAGCACGGCGGTGGCCTCCAGGTCGGCCGGTGTCATGTCGGGGGCGAGCGCGCTGAGCATCCCGGGGCCGGGGTGGCGGCGTTTGGTCTCGATCAGATCGGTCAGGTAGACGCCCATCTCCTGGCGGGCCCGCTGTGCCTTTTCCGGGCCGCCGTCGTCGCCGGAGTGGGGATCGATTGACGACGCCAGGGCATCGGCCCAGCCGTGGAAGCGCGGTTCGTCCTCGCGCGGGACGCCGAGGACCTTGCAGATGGCGGTGACGGGAAGGGGGTAGGCGAAGTCCTCGACGATGTCGACCTGGTCCTTGCCTTCGAAGGCGTCGAGCAGTTCGGTGACCGCCTTGGCCAGCTCTCCGCGCAGGCCGTCGAGGAATCTGGGGCTGTGCGGGGGACCGAACGGCCGGTTGATGGTGTCGCGCAGCCGGTCGTGGACGGGCGGGTCGGTGAAGATGAAGCTGGGCGGCAGACCGGTCTCCGGGTCCGGTTGCCCGACGCGGGCGTAGCCGGACGGGCGGTTGCTCGTGTCGTTGCTCAGCCGTGGGTCGTTGGCCAGGCTCCGCACCTCGTAGTAGGTGCTGACCAGGTAGGTGCCGTCGTCCTCCCGCCTGACCGGTTGCTTGCGCAGTTCCGCGTAGAGCGGGTACGGATCGGCCCGGTTGGCGTAGTCGGTGATCTGCGCGAGGAGTGTGCCGGACGTCATGGTGACTCCTGAGTGCTCCGGGCGGTGCAGGGCCGGTGATCAGGCATGCGCCGGAACGAACGCGACACGCCGCTCGCTCGGCGAGTGACCCGTCAGCGTGACCGTGGCGCCGTGGGTGGGCAGATGGGGGTCGGGGAAGGCCGGGTCGACCGGATCCAGCGTCTCGGTCCGGCGGTCGACCGTGCGGTACTCCGGCGGGAACGGCGCGCCGGACGCGATCTGCTGCTCGTAGAACCCCAGCCACTTGGCTCCGTCGAAGGACGCCGCGGCGATGACGCGGCCCCGGTACCCGTACACCGCGACGAACCGCGCCTCGGTGAGCGCCCCCTGGGCGACCACCAGTTGGTCGCCCAGCGAGGGAACACCCACCGACTTGATGTTCACGCCGAACTGGGTGGACCAGAACATCGGCAGCCACAGGTGCGGACGGCGATCCGGACCCGCACAGATCATGTTGTGGGCGGCGATCTCGGCCTGTTCGACCGCGTTGCCCCAGTGTTCCAGCGCCAGGAACTGGTAGTCGAACAGCGGGTGGGGGCTGCGGGCGACGTCACCTGCGGCGTAGATGTCGTCGGTGACGATGCCGTTGACGTCGAACACCCGACACCCGGCGTCGCACGCGATCCCCCGAGGACCTGCGGCCACCCCCGAGCCGGCGAGCCATTCCGTGTTCCGCATGGCACCCAGCGAGACGACCGCCACGTCCACGTCGATCGCCGAACCGTCGGACAGATGGGCGCGCCTGAGTCGCCCCACATCGTCGCCCTCCAGGGCAGTGACGCTGACACCGCAGCGCAGGTCGACCCCGTGCTTGCGCTGCAGCCGGTCCGCGACCGCGCCGATCACTCCGCCGAGCGCGCCCACCAGCGGTGCCGGGCCGCGTTCGGCGACCGTGACATCGAGGCCCAGCTCGCGGCAGGCGGAGGCGACCTCCGAGCCCGTGAAACCGGCGCCGATCACCAGCACCCGGGACACGCCCCCGGTCAGCTTCCGGCGCAGGCGTGCGGAGTCGTCGCGCGTACGCAGCCCGAACACCCCGTCCAGCGCGGCCTCTTCCGGGTGGAACCAGGGCCGTGCTCTGGTCCCGGTGGTGATCAGCAGGCGGTCGTAGGGGACGGTGTCGCCGTTCGTCAGCCGTACCTGCTTGGCGGCCCGGTCCAGGCTCTCAGCGGCGACGCCCAGACGCCATTCGGCGTCGATGTCGCGCCGCCGCGGCAGCGCGGTGTCCTCGGGCCGTGCCCGTCCGAGCAACGCCTGCTTGGACAGCGGCGGCCGGTCGTAGGGCTCGTACGGCTCGTCGCCGATCATGGTCAGCGATCCGGTGAAGCCCTGCTCGCGCAGCGTCTCCGCAGCGCGCAGACCGGCCAGCGAGGCGCCGACCACGACGATGCGGCCCTGACGCCGCAGGGCCTGGACGTCCGTGTCAGCCGACATGGGGCTCGACCCGCCTCGTCGGCTCGTCGGAGTAGTCGACCAGGATGGCCTGGACCGGACAGGCGGCAGCGGCCTTCTCCACCCGGTCACGTTGCGCCTCGTCGAAGCGAGGGGAGAACAGCAGCGCTTCTTCCCCGTGGAGGGAGAAGACGTCCGGGGCGAGAAAGACGCACTGTGCGAATCCCTGGCACCGGTTGAGATCGACGACAAGCCTCATCAGGAACCCGCTCCCTGCGCGGGCCGCGGTCCCCGCAGGTTCCGCAGCCGTCTTCGCTCGGTCCATACGGTGGTCGGCATGCCTCTTTCAGGATGGGCCTCTGTGCAGGGCGCTCGCAACGCGAAGGCCGCCGGGCAGGCCGATGCGCACCCGACCGGTCAACCGCAAGGGAGACGAGGCACTATCGGCCTCCTGAACACCGGACGGACGGGGGACGCGACTCGGGCGGCTGTATGCGCTGGCTCCCCTCCGGACCGCCGCGACGGGCAGGCTCGGGGGCCGGTAGACCGGCAAGCTGAGTCGGGCGGTCCGCGGGAGCTCCGGACAGGCGCCGAACGATGCGTGTCGTGACAAACAGGCCGCTACTGGGCTGTGGTTGCGGGCGGGAGGCTCTGCTCGGCCCAGACGGTCTTGCCGTCGAGCGTGTAGCGGACGCCCCAGTTCTGTGCGAGTTGGGCGATGATGAACAAGCCGCGCCCGCCTTCGTCGATGGTCTTCGCGTGGCGCAGCCGTGGCGCGAGGGAATTGCTGTCGTGGACTTCGCAGGCGAGGGTGCGGTCCTTGATGAGCTGCAACTGGACAGGCGGGGTGCCGTAGCGGATGGCGTTGGTGACCAGTTCGCTGACGATCATTTCGGTGGTGTAGGCGGTTTCCTCATCGACTCCCCAAAGGATGAGCTGGTGGCGGGCGTGGGTGCGCGCCGCAGCAACGGCTTGGGGGTGGTGGTCGAGATGCCACGTGGCGACCTGGTCGGCGGGGAATGGGTGGGTGCGTGCGAGGAGGAGGACGACGTCGCTGTGGCGGGTGTCGTTCCGCAGCCGGTAGAGCACGTCGTCGCACAGATCCTGCAGTGGCCGCTCAGGGTGGGCCAGCACCCGTTGGAGAGTGGCCGGTGACGGTGAGTTGCGCGGCAGTGACACAGTGAGGAAGACGAGGACGCTGCCTTCGGCGACGGAGATTGTGGTGGCGGCGAAGGGGGGTCCCTCGGTTGTGCCCAGAGGAGGTCCGGCGGGCAGATCGGGCATCTCGGTGGTCCCGTCGGGATGGGCGATGACGGGTGGGGGATGGCCTGCCAGGGCGATGGTGCAAGTTTGGGCGAGGGGGTCGTGGACCGCGTACACGCAGCTTGCCGTGAGTGGCATGGGATCGCCGGGCGGCAGAGCTGCGCGTTCCTCGGCGAGGCTTATTGGCGGTGTCGTCAGGGCCCCTTCGTTTTCACCTCGCGGCCTCTACGACGAGTCAAGCGGTTTCCAGGGACAACGGGCACCTCGACAGCTGCATCGATCGTGGAAGCAGCGCTTGCGGCGAATACCGCCTGCGCGGAGTCGATCCGTGGCTTCGCCGGCCGGTACCACGCATTCGCCTTCGACTGGCTCGGCCGAGAGATTGCGGTCGACGTACGACCAGGACAGACCGACGGCGCTGTGATCGTGGTAGACCCCGGTGGGGCGGAGTACCTGGAAAGCGATCTCCCGCTGTCGGCTTGGCACGACGTGGTGGCCGGCGAGGAGGACCTGCTGGCGTGCCGCTTCTACATGGCGTGGCGGGCGGCGAACCCGGAGGCTGGCGATCTCGGATTCGATCAAGCCATCGGGTACAAGCACCCGCTGTTCCTGGGAGGCGGTGACGAGGTCGAGAATCTGGAACTGAGCGACCGTAACGTGCACTTCTCCCTCCGCCAGAGCCAGCAAGTCTGCCGGAGCCAGACGCAACGCCGGTGAGGCTATCGCGCACCTCAAGAGCCGTTCGGCTGACATCACCAGCTGACTGTGAGGATGTCGGTGGCGCCGCCCGAGACGGTCTGACCCGCCGACTGACCTACGCAGAGGCTGTCTTGTTGATGAAATGTCGGCCGACTCGGGTGGTGCCGCCCGCGTCCCCGCCCGCGGGGCTGGGCAGGAGCGGCGGAGACGGACGGTCCGGTGAGGCGCTGACGCCGTGCGCATCTCGATGGCGCAGCGTCAGTTCGAGCTCGGCTGCAACGTCGAGCCACGGATCACGAGGCTGGTGGGAATGATGCGTGAGGGGGCGGCCTCGGGCGATCCGCGCACGTGATCCAGCAGCAGACGCGCCGCCGCCTCGCCCATCTCCCGCATGGGCTGCCGGACGGTGGTCAGTGCCGGATAGGTGTACGACGCCATCTCGACGTCGTCGAACCCCACCACGGCGACATCCTGCGGCACCCACAGACCGGCCTCGTGCAGGGCGGCGAGCACGCCGGCCGCCGAAGGGTCGTTGTGTGCGAAGACCGAGTCGAACTCCAGGCCGTCCGCGAGGGCACGCGCGACCGCGCTCCGGCAGCGTTCGAACTGGAAGTCGCCGCTGATGATGCTGCGTTGGTCGATCTCGATCCCGGCTTCCGCGTAGACGTCGACGAAGCCGCCCAGCCGTTCCCGAGTACAGCCGAACGCCTCAGGACCGGTGACCACCAGAGGACGACGGCGCCCGATGTCCAGCAGGTGCCGCGCGGCCTGCTCACCCCCCTCGCGGTTGGTGGTGGCCACGTAGGGGAATCCCGGCCGCTGGAAGCGATCGTCGATCAGCACGACCGGCAGCCCCGCTTCGTGCAGTTCCGTGATGTAACCCAGGGCCCCCTCGGGCTCTATCACCAGCAGACCGTCGAACGACTTGGCGGCGACCTGCAGACCGAGCCTGCGCAGTGACTCCTCACCGCGGTTCCAGGTCAGCATGCGCAGCCCGAAGCCCTCGGCCTCCAGCGTTTCGACGACCGCCTGCACGATGCCGGCCCAGGCCCAGGCCATGTCAGGGACGAGCATGCCGATCATCTGTGTGGTGCCGCGTGCGAGGCCCACTGCTCCGGCGCTCGGCACATAACCGAGCTCCGATATCGCCTTGCGGACCTTGAGGACGGTGTTCTCGTTGATCTCGCCTTTGCCGTTCAGCACGCGCGAGACCGTCGTCTTGCTGACGCCGGCCCGTGCGGCCACGTCGGCGATGGTGACTCCCATGCCACCTCCTCTCCCTCCACTCAGGGGCGGGAGACGTCCTCCCGCACCGAAGGGCTGATCGTACAGAGATCCGTGGAACCGCTACCGGGAGCGGTTCCGGAACCGGTTTCGGTACCGGTTCCGGCAGTGAAGCACCGAGAGGCCCGACCCGTCAACGCGCCGGAAACAACTCGTTCACGGTGACGTACCAGGAAGGTCGTCAGCCGTCCTCGGGAGCGGGGAGTTCACCGGAGCCGCGGGCGAGGTAACGGGTGGGCAGTACCCGGTGGCGAGCGGGTCCGCCCTCACCCTCGAGTCGCTCGAACAGCAGGCTCGCGGCCTCCCGGCCGATGGCGGAGTGATCCTGGGCGATCACCGAGATGCCGGGTTCGAGCAGGTCGGCGAGGGGCAGGTCGTCGAAGCCGATCAGCGCCACGCGGCGCTGCAACCGGAGCTCCTGCAGGGTCCGGCGGGCCCCGATGGTCAGGAGGTTCTGGCCGGAGACGAGTGCGGTGGGCGCGTGGGCGAGGGCCAGGAGTGCGCGAGTGGCATCCTGAGCGGCTGCCGCGCCGTGCAGGCCACGCCTCACAAGAGAGGGGTGCAGGACGCATCCCACCTCGGCGAGCCCCTCCACGAAGCCGGCGTAGCGCTCTTCGGCGGTCCAGATCGAGCGGAGGTCCCCGAGGAAGGCGATGCGCCGGTGACCTGCCTCGTGCAGCCTTTTCACCGCTGCCCGCACGCCCGCACGGTTGTCCACCGTCACGGTGTCCACCTGCGGCGCCGTGGTGCGGCGGTCGACGCAGACGACGGGTGTACCGGCGCGGCGGGCCGCGTCGAGGTCGGTGTCGTTCTGTCCGGTGGGCACCACGATGAGGCCGTCGACCCGGCGGGCGGTGAAGGTCTTCAGCAGACCGCGTTCCCGGACCGGGTCCTCGTCGGTGGACCCGGTCAGGACCAGCACGCCACGGTCGGCGGCGGCATCCTCCACCGCGCGGTGGAGCGCGGCGGAGAAGGGGTTGGCCGCGTCCTCCAGGACCAGGCCGAGGGTGTGGGTGCGGCGGTCGGCCCGGCGCAGGCTGCTGGCCGTCAGGTCATGGCGGTAGCCGAGCAGCTCGGCCGCGCGCGTCACCCGTTCCGCCAGGTCAGGGGTGACGGGCTTGCCGTTGACGACCCGCGAGACGGTGGCGATCCCCACCCCGGCCATGGTCGCGACGTCGCGCATGGTCACCGGTCGCCGGCCTGTGTCGTTCTGCTCGCTGGGCAACGTTTTCTCCCGGGGTCGACGGCTGGGATCGATAGCACCGCGCAGCCGTCTCGATCCTCGCATTCGGGAGTTTTCCTGCACAGGGTCTGGACTTCGGCAGCATGGTGCCCGTACGTTCGGCGAAACGTTTCCAGCCGCTGGCTGGAGCTGCCGGTGCCGTGCTGCCCCTCACGGCCGGCTCGCCTGTGGCCTTGGACGAGGCCACGGCCAAGCCGCCGCCCGCACCCGACACGCGTCAAGCGCCACTCGTCACGCGTCAGTCCCTACGGCTGAGCCGAAGCCGCACGCCTGCAAGGAGAGCCATGTCCAGAAACACTCGTCCGCGCCGCAGACTCCTGGCCGCGCTGGCCGTCCTGTCCGGGCTCGGCCTGGTCGCCGCGTCTCCCGCCATGGCCGACACGCTCTACCACGAGCAGTACCGCCCCCAGTTCCACTTCACCCCGGCCCAGAACTGGATGAACGACCCCAACGGCCTCATCTACTACAAGGGCCAGTACCACCTGTTCTTCCAGTACAACCCGTCCGGGAACACCTGGGGCAACATGTCCTGGGGCCACGCCGTCAGCACCGACCTCGTCCACTGGAAGCAACTCCCGCTGGCCATCCCCCAGGACGACCAGGAGATGATCTTCTCCGGCAGCGTGGTGCTGGACAGGAACAACACCACCGGCTTCGGCACCAGCAAGAATCCTCCGCTCGTCGCCATCTACACCAGCGCGCAGAAGGCGTCCGGCAAGCAGCAGCAGGCCCTTGCCTACAGCACCGACGGCGGTACCACCTGGACCAAGTACTACGACAACCCGGTGCTCGACATCGGCTCGAACAACTTCCGCGACCCCAAGGTCTTCTGGTACGCCCCCACGCAGCGCTGGCTGATGGCAGTCTCCCTCGCCGACCAGCACAAGATCTCCTTCTACAGCTCCGCCGACCTCAAACACTGGACCCACCAGAGCGACTTCGGCCCGGCCGGCGCGACCGGCGGAGTGTGGGAGTGCCCGGACCTGTTCCCGCTCCCCGTCGACGGCGACCCGAAGAAGACGAAGTGGGTGCTGGCCGTCAACCTCAACCCCGGTGGCATCGCGGGCGGCTCCGGCGCCCAGTACTTCGTCGGCGACTTCGACGGCAAGAAGTTCACCTCCGACGACTCCGGCACGTACACCCCGCCGAGCGGTACCGTCCTGCAGGACTTCGAGTCCGGCTCGTTCGGCGACTGGACGGCCACCGGTGACGCGTTCGGCAGCGCGCCGGCGGCCGGGCCGGTGGACGGCCAGCAGACCGTCACCGGATTCGAGGGCAAGGGCTTCGTCAACAGCTTTCACGGCGGCGACGCCTCCACCGGCACGCTGACCTCGCCCGCGTTCACCGTGACCAGCAACTACATCAACTTCAAGGTCGGCGGCGGCAACCACCCGTACGCCCCCGGCTCCGTCCTGGGCGACCAGCCGGCACCGACCGGCGAAACCCTCGCCGACTTCGAGGGCAGCACGTACACCAGCCCCATCGGCGACTGGACCACCACCGGCGACGCCTTCGGCACCGGACCGGCCCAGGGCACCCTCCCCGGCCAGCAGCAGGTCACCGGCTACCTCGGCCACGGCCTGGTCAACTCCTTCCTCGACGGCGACGCGAGCACCGGCACGCTGACCTCTCCGACCTTCACCATCGACAAGAAGTACCTGGACTTCCTCATCGGCGGCGGCTACCACCCCGCCGGCTCCGACGCCCCCACCGCCGTCGAACTCGTCGTGGACGGGAAAGTGGTGCGCTCCGCCACCGGATCCAACGGCGAAGCCCTGAGCTGGGCGTCCTGGGACCTGTCCGACCTGCAGGGCAAGCAGGCCCAGATCAAGGTCGTGGACGACAACACGGGCGGCTGGGGCCACCTCAACCTCGACCAGGTCGTCCTCTCCGACACCCAGGCGAAGCCCCCCTCCATCGAGACCGGCGTCAACCTGCTGGTCGACGGCAAGGTCGTCCAGAGTGCCACCGGCGCCGACTCCGAGAACCTCGACTGGGCCTCCTTCAACACCACCGCCTACAAGGGCGAGAAGGCCCAGATCCAGATCGTGGACGCGAACACCGGCGGCTGGGGACACGTCCTCGCCGACCAGTTCACCGCCGCCGACAAGCCCGCCCTGACCACCACCCAGCGCGCCCACTGGCTCGACTACGGCGCGGACTTCTACGCCGCCAACACGTGGAACGACGCTCCCGGCGGCCGCCGCGTCATGATCGCCTGGATGAACAACTGGAACTACGGCCAGGCCATCCCCACCAGCCCGTGGCGCAGCGCCGACTCCTTCCCCCGCCAGCTCTCCCTGCAGACCGTCAACGGCAAGGTCCAGCTGATCCAGCAGCCGGTCCGCGAACTGACCACCCTGCGCGGCGTCCGCACCCAGTTGCCCAGCACACGCGTCGCGAACACCACCACCCCCCTCGCAGCGCACGGCAACAGCCAGGAACTCCAGGCCGACCTCACCGCCGGCACCGCCGACCGCTTCGGGCTGGACGTCCGTACCGGCGGCGGGCAGCGCACCCGCATCGGCTACGACACCGCCACCGGCGAGGTCTACATCGACCGCACCGCCTCCGGCGCGACCGACTTCGACCCCACCTTCTCCGGTGTCCAGCGCGCCCCCCTCGCGCTCGACGGCGGCCGGCTGAGCCTGCACGTCCTGGTCGACGCCTCCTCTGTCGAGGTCTACGCCCAGAACACGCGGGGCGAACAGGTGGTCCTCACCGACCAGGTCTTCCCGGATTCCTCCAGCACCGGCGTCGACGCCTTCGCCGAAGGCGGCACCGCCACCCTCGATCAACTGCAGGCGTGGCAGCTGAAGTCCATCTGGCCCTGATGAGCGTCAGGCCCGTGCGCCGGACGGCCGGGAACGGCTTCCGGCGCACGGATATCGGCGCGGGAGCCAGGCCGGCACATCCTGTGGGGTCTCGGCGCCTACGGAGAGGAGCCTCCGGGAGCTGTCTCCTCCCCGTTCCTCTCACCCCTGTCCCGCTTCTGACCAGCAGTTCCGGCCAGTCACGGACCAAGCCGCGTTCACGCGACTCCGGAGCAGCAGGCCCGCCCCGCCGGGCGGGGACTCGGCCGAACCTCTCCGCCCAATGTGGTCACGGTGTGGGTCCGAGGCCTGTCTTCAGCCGTCGGCGGTCGGGCCGGCCGACGGCGTCCGCGTCGGTCAGCAGGGTGCGGAGACTGCCGGTGTACACGTCCGTACGGTTCTGTGGTGCGCCGGAGTGGGTCTCGGTGAGCACCGCCCGTACTCCCTTGCCGTCTGCCACCAGGCCTTGGTAGTCGCCGAGGAAGTAGCCCCCGGCGAACGGCGCCTGCAGCCAGTCGAAGACCCGCGAGATCCGCCGTTCGGTCCGGAGCTTCGGGTTTCCGTGCTGCAGCGTGGCCAGTTGGTAGGCGGTGGGCAGGGTGGTGGTGTCGCCGGGCTTGAGGAAGCGCAGGTCGTAGTAAGTGAGCGCGACCGTGCCCCGCTCGGCGACTGCGATCGACGGTGAGAAGGCCGGAACGCCCTCGGGGCTGATCAGCTCCGGGGTCCCCCAGGTGCGTCCGCCGTCGGTGGACCGCACAAGCTGGACGGAGTCGAACTTTCCACCGGAGAAGTCCGAGCCCTCGTAGGCCATGTACAGCGTGCCCGTCCTGGGATCGACGGCCGGGCTCGGCAGGGTGGCGGCGGCGCGCAGCAGTTTGGTGGGGTCGTTCGGGTCGACCTCCGGTACGGAGGTGTCCCGGGCCACGGTGACCGGGGCGCTCCAGGTCTCTCCGGCGTCGGTCGAGGTGACCACCTCGTAGCGGGCTTCGACGACGGTGCTCAGGTCGTCGGAGTGGGTGATCCGGTCGAAGAAGTCGTACAGGGTGCCGGTGCGCCGGTCGACGACGATCAGATGGCCGATGGTCTGGGTGTTGGGAACGGTGCTGGTGTCGACGAACGGCCGCGCCTTGCTCCAGGTGCGGCCGCCGTCGCGGGTGACGGAGATGTAGCCGGGACCGTCGAGGGAGCTGGGGCCGGGTGGGTCGTTGTCGAGGCGGTTCCAGACCTGGTAGGCGGTGCCCTTGCGGATCGGGTCGGCGGTGAGTGACGGCTTGTCGTTGAAGAACGGCTGCTCGTCGACGTGCGTGGTGGTGAGGTTCTGCCAAGTGCGGCCGCCGTCGCGGGAGGTGACGGCCAGGAGGGCGCTGCGCGTGCTCTTCGTGAAGTCGACACCCTCCCCGCCGGCGTAGACCGTGCCGTCCGGTCCGGTGCTCACCCAGGGGTCGGAGGCCCGCTCGTAGTCCGCGCCGCCGGGGGCGCACAGGCTGAACGGCAGCGTGCTCCGGTGGAAGGTGTGGCCGTCCGTGGTCCAGCCGGCCGCCAGGCCACGGGCGCCGCCGTCGTTCCAGCGATCCTGCTGGAACACGGTGACCACGCGCTCGGGGTCGCGCGGATCGACGGACAGATACGGCTCGACCTCGGTGCCCGGGTAGACGATGCTGTCGGGGGACCTCGCTCCGATGGTGCACTTCGCGTACGGGTCGCCCTGGGACACCTTGACCAGTGAGGTGCCGTCGGGGTCCCGGTCTGCTGCGGCGGGAGTCGCGCCGGTGACCGTGACGAGCAGGAGCGCGGCGGTGGTGACGGCGGTCAGCGGCAGGACGACGCGCATGCGGGATCTCCTCCGGGCCTGTCAGCCGGGGTACGGGACCGCCGTCATCGGGGCGGCCTGGGGCGCGGAGGCGTACCGGAACGCGAGGGTGGGGCGACTCCGCTTGGTCCTTTTCGGCGTTGCAGCCGGTGCCCTTGATGGGCCGAACGACGGAGTCGTCCCCGGGTCGTCGAGGAACACGTCGGAGCCGACCGGCGGGTGCACCGTGCCGGTCGGCTCCTGGTCGTGCTGTTACGGCGCCGTCTCGTAGCTCCCCGGAGAGGGCCGTGGGCGGCGTGCCGGTTGGCGATGCCGACGGGGTCGGCCTTGACTCGGACGGGTTGGAGCGCGATGACCTGCTGGACCTCTTCCGCGGTGGGGATGAGTCAGGGCATCGGCAAGTACAGCTGGGAAATCCGAATCAATACAGCTGGGACATGCGAACGACCTCGCCGGTCACTGTCTGACGACATGGCCGAGGCCGTTCAGGACGGCGGCGAGCGCGGTGTTCAGGACGGCGCGGACCGTCTCGAAGCGGTGACGGCCTCGGCTTCGAGCCGGTCGGCGTCCACCATCGCGAGTGCGTCCGACGCCGACGCCGTGGCCGAGCCGTCGGGCGGTGTCGAGACGGGCGCGGGCGATCCACCCGGCGGTGAACCGGGTGCCGTCACCCCATACGCACCGCAGCGGGTGCACCGGCCGGGCTGGTTGCCCAGCCGGGCGCCGACCGGTCAAGTGATCGGCTGCGTGGTCCCGTCAGGCAGCGCGCAGACCTCGCCGGCGTAGGGGCGTGCAACGATCTGTCCGCCGGCGGCCGTGCAGTCGTCTCTGGAGACGTTCGGAGACGAGGCGGCCCCGGCGCTGACAGCGCCGACGGCGCTCACGCCGGCAAGGGTTGCCGCGGCCAGGGCGAGGCCCAGGATTCTGCGCATGACTTCCTCCTCCTCTCAGGCGCCTTCGTTCGGCCTTCGGGAAGGACAAGTCTCAGACGACGGCGCCCTCTTACTCAGCATGGGGGCTCCGCATGAGGCCCGCGAGGCGAGGCGAGGCGGGGCTGGGCGCCGCGCCCGGGCGGTGACTGCCCGGCCTCGGAGGGGCATGACGTCACCGACCTCGACCGGCCGCATCGGTACGCCGCATGCGCGTCGGTAGGAGCGGGGCGACGTCGATGTCCTCGGCGTCGAGACTGCCATGTGTCCGGGCAGGCCGGTTCTAACGCGGTTCGTGGGCCGCCGCCCGGCAGGCAGCGGTCGCGGCGCCGCCCGCCACTCCGGCCCCGGTCAGCCCGGTCACACACCCCTGCAGGTCTCCGACCACGCCACGGCTGCAGGCCGCTGTGACGGAGTCGGAAGCGGTGGCACCGGCCAGTCCGGCCATCTGTGTGCAGGCGGGGATGTCCGCCCGGACCGCGGGAGCGGCGAGGACCGCACCGCCGAGGGTGAGGGTCAGGCCGGTGAGGGCACCGGCGATACGGGTCGACGTGCGCATGGGACGCACCTGCCTTCCGGGTTGGTCGCGCGGTCCTGGTCCCGACGGGCCGGATCCACGCGGCAAGGCCGCCTGGCGACGCTCGGTGAGTGGTGCCCCGGCCGACGGGCTCACAGACTGACGGCACGAGTCTGCGTCGAGTGCTTCCGGGCCGACACAGACCTGGCGTGCCCGACGGGTCGGCACAGTCCCTGTGACTCTCCCGGTTACGCTCGCCGCGGGAGCGCCCCGCGGCGCGTGGCTGCGGGGCGCCTTGTGGGCTTTAGTCGACCTGCTCGCCGTCGTGCGTACCGCCCCTGCAGTAGTTGCCCGCCTCATTGATCGCGGGCGTTCCGCCGCCCTGACTGCACTCAGAAGGGGTGACGTAGGATGGAGCACCTTGTGCGGTGGCGGCGGTGGCGGTGGCGGCGCCTGTGAGGCCGAGTCCGGTGAGGGCTGCCGTGGCGACGACGGCGGCGAGGATTCGCCGAATGCGCATTTGGTTCCCCTTTCACGCATTGCCTCGATTGGGGCACTACTCAGCTTGATCTTCACCCATGTGGGTGGCACGTCATGTTGCGCCATTCGGGTGATAGCGCTGTCGGGTGCGGGGTCGGTGACGCGACCCGTCGGGCAGGCCCTGAAACGAAGAGACCACCCCGGCCGGATGCGTGGTCTCTTGGTTGTTCCGCAGGGGGCGGCGTCCGCAACCGGCCCCCTGCGAAGAGCCGTGTTGACCTGCGGAAACGGTGACCGTATCCCTTGCTGGCAGATACCTCCATGGCCGCCGGCTCGGGAGGCGTTTCCTCGTTTCCTCCCAGGCCGGCCCTCAGCCGTTTCAGGCGCCTTGCCGGGGCCGACGGGGCCGACGGGGCCGCGGTCAGAACAGCCACGCCCCGAAGGCCGCGGCCGCCAGGCCCACGGCAAGGAAGAGGTGTTCGAGCACCCGATCGGTCGGCGCACTCGCCATCGTGGCCGACCGTCGTCGGCCGAGGTTCGTGCCACCACCGTGCCGATGCAGAGGTCAGCCACGGTCAGCGAAGGAGACCTGCGGTCGACTTTCGTCCTCACCGGACGTGGAAACCGCAGGTCAGTGGCGTGACGCGGTTGTTCCGTTCCTGATCTGTGCCGACGGCCACAGCGAAACGGGTTACGCGTAGGCTCATACTGAGTCATGACAAAGCCTGCTGCACCGAAGCGTCATCTGCCTACCAGCCCCTTCAAGGCCCCGGTCACACCGGCTCCCAAGCACTTCGCCATGGGCGATCAGGTCACCCACGACGTCTACGGCCTCGGCCGGGTGATCGGCATCGAGGACGGAATCGCGACGCTGGTGGATTTCGGCTCGGCACAAGTGCGGATCTTGAGCCCGTACGCCAAGATGACCAAGCTGTAGGACCGCTGTGCCCGGTCACGGCACACCAGGTCCCTTCAGGGACCTGTCACGAAAGAGAGACCTCTCATCGATCTGATGCCGCTGTTCTCCGCCCTGGACGGGCAACCCCGCTGCTCCGCTGCAGCATCGCCGCCTCCGACGACGAAGCCCTTCCATGCCCCTGACTTCGGGCAGGACGAGACCTTGCCCATCGAGGGCGCAGAGGAGCCCGCCTCGGGCATGTGTGGGGTGCGACCCAAGGCAGCTCGGCTCCACGACTGACGGTGGCTGTGGCGACCGGCCGCGGGCCGTGTCCGATGCTGCGGTGAGGAGTGCGGCCGTCTCAGCTTCCGTTTCGTTCAGTCCGGTTCACCGTCGTTCAGACGAGACCGTGTGCCGGGTCCAGATTCTTCGAGCTGGTCTTCGAGGATGACGATGCGGCAGGCGACCTCGATGGGGGTGCCCCGGTCGACGAGTTCGCGGGCGCGGGCGGCGATGCGCAGCTGGTGGCGGGAGTAGCGGCGGTGGCCGCCTTCGGGGCGCAGGGGGCTGATCAAGCCGTGTTCGCCGAGGGCGCGGAGGAAGGCGGGGGGGGGTGCCCAGCATGTGATCAACGGAGGCCGCTCCCCCACCGGAAACCGCTCCCCCCACCGCCTCGGATCATGGCGCCCGAGCCGGTCGGCGATGGCCCGGCCCCGGTCGCTGGTCATGTGCTGATGGATCGGCGCGGCCCGCGAGCTGCTGTGGCCCATGTGGGTCAATCAGCTCCCGGGTGCCGGCCCCGGCCGTCGAGGCGAGCGTATGGCCCGTGTGCCGAAGGTCGTGGAAGTGCAGCTCGGCCGTGACGCCCGCAGCCTTCCGAGTCGGGTCTGGGCCAACGCCTGCTGACCGCCGTGCCACCTCGGGTGCCATCGCTGCAGGGGAATGGTCCGGGGCCCGGGTCGTCCGACGTCACACGGTCACAGCAGCCAGACGCCGAGGGCGGCGATGGCAAGGCCGATCGTGAGGATCACCGGCCCGACCGCGTGATCGCCCCACTTCCTCGGGCCTTCGAGGCGCCGCATGCCGATGAACACGACCCCACCGGCAATGACGATCGCGCACCCGGCGATCACGACGAGCGCCGCGAAGAAGGGGCCCCAGCCTGGGTCGTAGTTCGGGTTGTTGTGCGCGACCCCCGCCAGGATCACGCCCCCGAGCCCACCGTGCACGGATCACTCGCCTGCTTTCTCGACGTCCTTGGTCAGGTTCTGGAAATCCGACTCGATACCGGAGCCCGCCGCGTACACCGCCGTGTTGAGGCCGGTGCTGAAGGAGTCCTTGTACGCGGCGTCGGCGCGCTTGCCCCTGTCGCTGAGGTGTTCGCCGCCGAGGCTGCCGTGTTCCTCCATGTGGTGGAAGTGGGCGTCGTTGGCGGCGTTTCCGACCGCCCCGGTCACAGTGTTCGTCGCCGCGTCCCACCCGATGGTCGCGCCGTCCTGGTGGTTCCACACGTCAGCCGTGAGGCCGCCGCTGATGTTGCCCAGCGAGCCGTTGACCGCGCTGCCGACCCGGCCCTCGCCGCCGAGGACCTTGCCGACCGCACCAGTCAGATGGGCGCCCTCGGCCAGCGCCGCGCCGCCCGTTGTGAATGCGGCCGTGCCCAGGGCTTCCTTGCCGGCGGTGGAGAAATCCTGGCCCACCGTGATCGGCTGCCCATTGAGCCCCTGGCTGAGCATCATGCTGCCCGAGTCCGCCACGAAGTTCGTGGCGAAGCTCTCCGCGCCCTTCGTGAGGAACTTCGCGCTGAATTCAGCCACCTTGGTGAGCACCCTCGCCAGCGCCGCCGCACCTTCCTCGCTGAGCGCGCCGAACCGCTCCAGCAGGGCCGCCACCTTCTCAGCGGCCGAGGTGAAGAGTTTCACCAGGTCGACGATCCTGGCGACCCGCGCGGCCACGGCCGTGTTCGCGACGAGGTCGGAGAGGAAGCCGGTGAAGAAGGACAGCGCCGCGCCGGCCACCTCCATCTCGGCGATCTCGACGCAGATGTCGATGATCTCCTCGTTGATCTGGTCGATCTCGTCGGCGTACGCCCGCAGCCCGTCGGCCACCTGGTGGAAGTTGTGTGCGACGTCCTTGACGACGCGCTTCTGCTCCCCCCAGTGTCTCTCGAAGGCATCGCGTGCCTCACCGTGCCAGCCCTGCTTGTCGACGCCCGCGACAGCGACGTCCAGGGCGTGCACGACCTCTGTCAGATCGGTGCCCATGGTGTCCCAGGCTCGGGCAATCGAGCGGAGCGTGTCGCCGTTCCCGCCCGGAAGCTCCACCCCGCAGGCCTGGAGGATCTCCAGAACCTTGCCGTCGATCCAGCTGTTGATGCTCACGCCGGGCCTCCAGCCGGCTGGGTCGCGGCACGGAGATGGTCCATGGCGGTCCGGTCCGAGTCCTTGTAGTTGGCGGCGTTGAGACGCAGCCGGTCGCCGTCACTGGTGAGCACCCCGGGCAGATGCCCGAGTGCCTTGATGGTGCTGTCCAGTAGCGTCTGGTACTTCTCCGCCGCACCGTCGCAGGCGCCGAGCAGGCCGAAGGCTTCTCCGACCTCGGACGCGGTCGCCGCGAAGTCGTTGACCGGGTTCGCCAGACCCTTCGCTTCCCTGTCGAACTTCCCAGCAAGGTCGGTCAGGGTGTCGGGGTCGACACCGAACTGGCTCATCCTGCTTCCCCCGTCGTCGAGTACATGGACAGACCAGCAGTACTGGAGGCAGTGATCCGCCGGGAAGGGTGGTTTGCGGGTTCAAGACGCGATGATGTCGCGCCCTTTGACCAGAAGATCCACCATCTTGAAGTCGCTGGTGTCATGCGCCGGAAATCATGAGAATTGGTTGGCGACTTCTTTGCGTGGTGCACCGAGGCCCTGCCGCTGTGGAGATCGTTCTCTCCGGGATCGAGGCGTCCAACTGGTGGGCAGCCTCGCGCCGCGGGCGAAGATCGTGCTGCGGTGCGCCGAGGGCATGGTGAACAAACAGGTCACCTGCACGTCCGTCACGCCCGCTTGGTGTCCGCCATCATGAGGCGGTGACACAGACTGAAGAAGCTCCCGGCTGGGACGCCATAGACGCAGCCCTCGCACCGTTCTATCCGGGGATCACGCCCTTCCACGTCGGCTACTTCCCACCCAAAGGCTTCGAGGGCGGTGCGCTCCAGGGGTGCTCGGCGTACCCGGCTGAGGGGCACTGGCACTACGTGACCTACGGGCTGAGCGAGCTCTACGCCCCCGGCGAGGACGACGATCCCGAGTGGTCGGGGTGGGGCTTCGAGCTCACGCTACGCGTGCGGCGCGGCGATGAGGAGCGGCCGCCCGGGTGGCCGTACGGGATGCTGCAGGAAGTCGCGAAATACGTGAACGGCAACCAGGTGCTGCTGGAGGACGGGCACCGGATCGACTTCCGCCAGCCGGTCACAGGGCATCCCCACCTGGAGGACGCGCCGCCCACCGGACTGACGGTGTTCGCCTTTACCGCCGACCCGCAGTTGGGCACCATCGACACTCCCAACGGCAAGGTCACCTTCCTGCAGGCCGTCGGCGTCACCGCGGAGGAGAAGGGTGCCATGACGGACAGCAGCACCGCACAGGTCCTGCAGACGCTCGCGGCCGGCAATCCACTGCTGGTGACCGATCCGGCGCGAGCCGTCTGAGCCGATCGTCACTGTTATGGGAGCCCGCATGGTGACGGCGACCGTCCGTGAGTGGCGCGACGAGGAAGGGTGGGGGGTGCTCGACTCCCCCGAGACGCCCGGTGGTTGTTGGGGCCACTACTCCCACA
This sequence comes from Streptomyces sp. Y2F8-2, assembly GCF_014905555.1. Lineage (GTDB taxonomy): Bacteria > Actinomycetota > Actinomycetes > Streptomycetales > Streptomycetaceae > Streptomyces > Streptomyces cynarae. The sequence goes on from NZ_BNGS01000006.1 coordinate 229,965, forward strand.
TCCAGATGGAAGGGTTCCGCAGGCTGTCGCCGGGACAGCGGGTAGACCTCCAGTGGGAAGCCCCCGGCTTCAAGCAGGACGGGTACGACTACCGGGCTGTGAGCATCGTGCCTCGGTCGGCCTGACATCCACACCAGACAGTTGGGGCGCCGCAGGCTTCCGGTGCGGCCGGCGGTCAGTGGCCCTGCGGCGCAGGGGCCGCAGAGCCCGCAGGTGGTCGTTCATCGGCGCCGGGGTGGGACGGTCAGTACCGGGCGCCGACGGGGGCCGGGGATGGCGTCGAGGTCGGCCAGGTCGGCCAGGTCGTCCGGAGAGAGCTGGACGTTTGCGGCGCCCGCGTTGTCGGCGAGGTACCTCGGGGTCTTGGTGCCGGGGATGGGGACGACGTGCGGGCCCTGGGCGGGCCCTGGGCGACGAGCCACGCGAGGGCGACCTGCGCAGGAGTGGCGCCGATCCGTTCGGCGACGTCACGGACCTTGATCGCGATGTCGAGGTCGGCTCGCAGGTTGTCCTGCTGGAAGCGCGGCAGACGCCGCCGCTGGTCCTTTTCCGGCAGTTCGTCGAAGGAGGCGAAGCGGCCGGCGAGGAAGCCGCGGCCCAGCGGAGAGTACGGCAGGAGGCACCTTGGGCACCTCGGCGGAGAGGTCGATGCCTGCGATGCCCTCGCCGCCTGACGCTGCCGCCCTTCAGGCTCTGCCTCCGCCGGGGGACCAAGATGCGCCCGCGATCAGGCGAATCCTGCCTCCGGCCGCGGCGGCTTCAGCCCGGTCTCCTGCTCCACAGGCGCCCAAAGGTGTCCTACTGACGCCGCTGGCCGAGGACGCAGAACTCGTTGCCTTCGGGGTCTGCCAGCACAACCCACGATTGGTCACCCTGGCCGATGTCGACACGCTGTGCGCCATGAGCCAGAAGACGAGCCACCTCGGCGTCCTGGTCGTCAGGCCTGAAGTCGAGGTGCAGTCGGCTCTTGGCCTTCTTGCTCTCGTCGAGCCGGACGAAGTCCAACCCGGGCAGGCGATCCGGCTCCGGGCGGATCTCGAACTCGTCATCCGAGGAGTGGACCACAACCCACCCGAGGGCCTCGGCCCACCACTGGCCCAAGGCCACCGGATCTGCCGAGTGAACGATTACCTGCTCCCATTCCAAGGTCATCCGGCGAGCCTAGCCGCTACCAGGGCTTCAAAGGCAGGCAATATAAAAGGTCGCCGTGCCAAATGCAGAGGTCGGCAGCGGTCGACAAGGGTGTCCAGCGGGTGCATCAGAGCCTGCCGGCCCGGTCGGCGAAGCGGCAGGTCACCGGCCCGGTATCCCCGCCTCTCCTGGAGAGGTGGGCGGAAGGCGGTGGGCTGTCTGGTTGTCAGTCCCCGCTCGTCCACGCATCTGGGCGGGGCGTGAGCACCGCGGAGACGACCGCGCCGGACGAGGCCGCGACATCAGCCGTGAACCGCAGGCGTCCGACGCCGAGCCGTCGCAGCGCCGGACCGTGGTCGACGGCGACGACGAGGGAGACCGCGAGCAGAAGAAGTCGCCACAGGGACATCACCGGACGGCGCAGCGCGCGGGGCAGCTCCGCCAGGGAGGCGTGCAGCCGCTCGCAGTGGAACGGGACGTGGCGCTGCTCGTCAGCGAGGATCCGCCCTGCCACATCCGAAGTGAGCGAGTCGTCGGTGCCATCGCGCAGGGCCCGGTAATAACGCAGTGCCACCACTTCCGCGATCATCAGCACCAGCAGTTCCATGCGCAGGCCCATGAGGCGCCGAAGCCGTACGAATGCCGTGTCGCTCCAGTGACCGGTCAACGTCGGTACGCCACCCGCAGCCAGCAACCGAGCGAGTAGCCGGGCGTGGTTCTGCTCCTCGGCGACGAAGAGCCGGACCGCCTGCGCGTAGTCGCCGTCGCCGGCCTCATCCGCTTTGCCGACGAGGTTGGCACCGTCGCCGTCCTCGCCGACCTGGAAACGCTGAATGCTGGACCACACCGCCGGATGCAGCGTCGCACTTCGCCCCCAGTCCGGGTCACCCTGGGCCCGTCTGCGCTCGCGCTCGTCCTCGAACCGCCTTGTCCACTTCGCGAAACCGCCCGTATGCATCCGGTCTCCCCTCTGCGGGCACAGCGACCGTGCCCCGCAGAGGGACGACGCCAGTGGACACCGAACCGTTCCGCCCCTGCCCGGCCCCGCAGACTTGTCCGCCGCAGCAGCAGGCCGTCGCGTGAAACTCGAGAGGACAGGGCACCCACCTTCGAACGCTGGCACCTACCTGCACCGTCACGGCCAAACGTTGGCCTGTGCCCGGAAAGCGTCGGGGTCGCTCTCCACAGGCAGTACGCACAGCAAATGACCGCCAGGCACCCGCAGCACGCGGCACTCCTGCCACTGCGACACCTGCTCAGTCCCTGAAGGTGGACACGCGTTCGCGTGTCATGCGGCCGGCGTGAGCTTGGCCGTGTGGTGCTGGGCCCTGAGGGAGAAGGGCGGTTACCGACCGAGCGACATGGGTCATGACCGCGCACGTCCGCGACCAGCGGTTCATCGAGCTTTTGGTGAGGAGCGCCGACTCCCACTGCAGCGGGCATCAGCGGGCATCAGCGGACAAGTGACCCGCTGCCCGTCCCCGTCCGGTCAGGACAGCGGGTCCAGGAACGTCAGCACGGAGGCGTCCTCCTCGATCAGCGGGGCCAGGGCGGCGTTGAACGGGGCGCCGTACGGAGCCTTCAGATGCGCCTGGAAGGCGTCCTCGTCCCGGTACACCTCGAAGATCCAGAAGGCACGTGGGGCGGACGCCTTGGTGTACACGTCGAAGGCGAGGTTGCCGTCCTCCTCGCGCACCTTCCGGGCGTACTCCCCCAGCAGGCCGGCCACGTCTGCCTCCGCGCCCTCACGGGCGGTGAACTCGGCGAACAGGGTCTTCTTCACGGTGTCGTGTCCTTGCGTCGTCGGTGTGGCCGTGCAACGGCACCCGGGAGTCACTGGTCTGGATCATGCCGTCATCCACCCGCGGACGGCAGACGTGCGCGGCAGTCGTGCGCGGCAGTCGTGCGCCCGGACGCCACGAAGCCCCCGCATCACCGGAGTGGGTGGTGCGGTGGTCGCCGCCCCGGAATGTCGTCGCCGACTTATGTCATCGATGACACCGAAGGGGCCCGACGATGATGCGGGCAACACGGCCCACGCGTCAACGGGTTCTGCCGCCGCCGTGGACGTTGCCGATTTGTGACGAGTGCAAGGCATTGACGTTGCCGGGAGCGGAGTCCATCATCCTCGGCAAGCAAGCAGTGTCAACGATGACATAAGTCAACGATGACACCTGGGGACGGCATGCTTCGATGCCGGCCGCGCCGCCCGCAATCCCGCAGGAGTCGTTCATGTCTCGCACCACTCGTCTGTCCCCCTCCCTCCTCAGAGTCGCCGCGTGCACCGGCATCGCAGCCCTCACCCTGACGGCCTGCGGATCCGGCTCCGGGTCCGGCTCGGTGAGCGCGGGCTCGGGCAAGGGCGTCAAGGTCGGTCTGATCACCAAGACCGACACCAACCCGTTCTTCGTGAAGATGAAGGAGGGCGCGGAGAAGGCCGCCAAGGAGAACGGCGTCCAACTGGTCAGCGCCGCGGGCAAGTTCGACGGGGACAACGCCGGTCAGGTCACCGCCATCGAGAACATGGTCGCCTCCGGGGTCAAGGGCATCCTGATCACCCCGAGCGACTCCAAGGCGATCGTGCCCGCGATCCAGAAGGCGCGCGCCAAGGGCGTCCTGGTGATCGCCCTGGACACCCCGCCCGAGCCGCAGAGCGCGGTCGACGCCCTCTTCGCGACCAACAACTTCAACGCCGGCCAGCTGATCGGCGAGTACGCCAAGTCGGCCATGAAGGGCAAGACGGCCAAGATAGCCACGCTCGACCTGGCGCCGGGCGTCTCCGTCGGCGTCCAGCGTCACGACGGCTTCCTGAAGGGCTTCGGTGCCACCGGCAAGGACGTCGTCTGCTCCCAGGACACCAACGGTGACCAGGCCAAGGGCCAGACCGCGATGGAGAACTGCCTGCAGAAGGCGCCCGGCATCAACGTCGTCTACACCATCAACGAGCCCGCGGCCCTGGGCGCGTACACCGCGCTGAAGGCCAAGGGCCGGGAGAAGGACGTCCTGATCGTCTCCGTCGACGGCGGCTGCACCGGCACCCAGGCGGTCAAGGACGGCAAGATCGCCGCAACCTCGCAGCAGTACCCGCTGAAGATGGCCGCCGACGGCGTCAAGGCGGTCGCGACGTACGCCAAGGACGGCACGAAGGCCTCCGGCTACACCGACACCGGCGTCACCCTGATCACCGACAAGCCGCAGGCCGGGGTCACGTCCAAGGACACCGGGTTCGGCCTGCAGAACTGCTGGGGCTGAGCCGCCCCCGAGGACCGTTCGACACCGCCTCTTCCCTCAGCGGGGCGGCCGGCCCCACACCTCCCCGACCGTGGGACGGCCGCCCCCTTGTCTTCCGACAAGGACTTCGCATGACCGCCACGTCCACCGCCACGCCGTACGCCGAGCTCAAAGGACCGACGACGGCCCGCAGACTGCTGACGGCACCGACCACCGGCCCGCTGGCCGCCCTCCTTCTGGCCTGTGTCTTCTTCTCCCTGACGACTGATCAGTTCCTCTCCGGGGGGAACTTCTCCCTGATCGTCCAGCAAGTGATGGTCGTCGGCACGCTCGCCATCGGGCAGACCCTGATCATCCTCACGGCGGGCATCGACCTGTCGTGCGGGGCCGTGATGGCGTTCGGCAGCATCCTGATCGCCAAGATGGCGGCCCAGGGCACCCTGCCCCCTCTCCTCGCCATCGCTCTGGGCGTCGTCGTCTGCGGCGGGTTCGGCCTGGTCAACGGGCTGCTGGTGCAGAAGATCCCGCTGCCGCCGTTCATCGTGACCCTCGGCATGCTCAACGTGGCGTTCGCGCTGACCCACATCTACTCCGAGGAGCAGACCGTCACCAGCCTGCCCGGACCGCTGACGGCCCTCGGGCAGACCTTCCCGCTCGGCAAGACCGACATCACCTACGGCTCCCTGGTCACCATCGCGCTGTTCCTGCTGCTCGCCTACGCGCTGAGCAGCACGGCGTGGGGCCGGCACGTCTACGCCCTCGGCAACAGCTCCGAGGCCGCCCGGCTCAACGGCATCCGCAACTCCCGGCTGACCGTCGGCATCTACACCGTGGCCGGCCTGCTGTACGGGGTCGCGGCGCTGCTGCTGATCTCCCGCACCGGAGTCGGCGACCCCCAGGCAGGGCAGACCGACAACCTCGACAGCATCACCGCCGTGGTCCTCGGCGGCACCAGCCTCTTCGGTGGCCGCGGTTCGGTGCTCGGCACGTTCATCGGCGTCCTCATCGTCGGCGTCTTCCGCAACGGCCTGCAGCTGATGGGCGTCGCCTCCATCTACCAGACCCTGATCACCGGAGTCCTGGTGATCCTCGCGGTGACCGTCGACCAGATCTCCCGGAAGAAGGCCCGATGACCGCCACCACTCCCACCCCCGTTCTGCAGGCCCGCGGCCTGGTCAAGCGCTACGGCCACGTCACCGCCATCGACGGCGCCGACTTCGACCTGCTGCCCGGCGAGGTCCTCGCGGTCATCGGCGACAACGGCGCCGGCAAGACCAGCCTCATCAAGGCCCTCACCGGCGCAGTGATCCCGGACGCGGGCGAGATACGCCTGAACGGCGAACCCGTCACCTTCTCCGGTCCGCAGAGCGCACGCGCCCACGGCATCGAAACCGTCTACCAGGACCTCGCCGTGGCCGCCTCCATGGACATCGCCTCCAACATGTTCCTCGGCCGCGAACTGCGCCGCCCCGGCCTCCTCGGCAGCGCGTTCCGCATGCTCGACAAGAAGCGGATGCGCCAGGAGGCCGCCGAGCACATGGCCGACCTGAAGATCGGGCTGCGGTCGCTCACCCAGGCGGTCGAGACCCTCTCCGGCGGCCAGCGCCAGGCCGTGGCCGTCGCCCGCGCAGTCGCCTGGGCCCGCACCGTCGTCGTCATGGACGAACCCACCGCCGCCCTCGGCGTCAAGGAGTCCGGCCAGGTCCTGGACCTGATCCGGCGCGTCCGCGACAAGGGCATGCCGGTCGTCCTGATCAGCCACAACATGCCCCATGTCTTCGAGATCGCCGACCGGATCCACGTCCACCGGCTGGGCAAGCGGGCCGCCCTGATCAAACCCTCCGACTACTCCATGGCGGAGGTCGTCGCCATCATGACCGGCGCGCTCACCCTCGATGAGGCCGGCGGTACCGTCGTAGCGGACTCCGAGGCGGCCAAGGCCGTCGGCGTCCAGGCCAACTGACTTGACAGCCTCGCGGGTTCCGGCCGGTCGAGCGGCCGGAACCCGCGAGCCCACACGGAACGGTCCTCCATGGCAGCGAACCGCCGACCCACCCTGGCCGACGTCGCCCGAGAAGTCGGCGTCAGCGCCAAGACGGTCTCCCGCGTCCTCAACGAGGACGGACCCGTCTCGGTCCGGACCAGGGAACAGGTGCTCGCCGCCGTGGCCAGGCTGGGCTTCCAGCCGAACCTCATGGCACGCAACATTCGCGTCGGCGGACCCGACACCACCATCGGACTGGTCGTCCCGGACCTGGGCAACCCGTTCTTCGGGGCCGTGGCCGGCGGCATAGAGGACACGGTGCGCGACCGCGGTCTGACCCTGCTGATGGGTTCCTCCGCGGACGACCCCGCCCGCGAACACGCGTTGACGGACCAGTTCCTCGCCCGCCGCGTCAGCGTCCTGATGGTGGTGCCGTCCGTCGGCGCGGACCACTCCCATCTCAAGGCCCACCGTGCCGCGGGGCTGCCCGTGGTCTTCGTCGACCGTCCGGGGGCGGGCCTGTCCACGGACAGCGTCGTCAGCTCCAACCGGGCGGGCGCCCAGGAGGGCGTCGCCCATCTGATCGCCCACGGCCACCGGCGCATCGGCTTCATCGGCGACCTGCCCGTCAGGCTGTACACACGCCGGGAACGCCTGGCCGGATACCGCGCGGCCCTCCAGGAAGCCGACCTCGCCTACGACCGCGCCCTGGTCACCAGCGCCCACGACCCCCAGGCGGCCGTCACGGCGACCTCGCAGCTGCTCGACCTGGCGGACCCGCCCACGGCCCTGTTCGCCGGCAACAACTTCGCCGCCCTGGGGATCGTGGCCGAACTCTCCCGCGGCAAACGGAAGGACGTGGCGGTCGTCGCCTTCGACGACCTGCCGCTCGCCGAGGCACTGGAGCCGGCCCTCACCGTCGTCGCCCAGGACCCCGAAGAAATCGGCAGGGCGGCCGCGGCCACCGCCCTGGCACGACTCGACGGCGACCGCTCCCGTGCCCGCACCATCACCGTCCCCACCCGACTGATCGTCCGGGGCTCGGGCGAGTGCCCCGCCCCCGCGCTGCGGGAGGCGTGAAGCTCTCGACAGGCGGAACGAGCCCGGTGGGGCGCCCAGGGGCCGAGCCGTGCCCCGACTCAGCCGGTGAAGAACTTCTTGTCGAGCGCGATGGCCACCAGCTGGTCCATGCTCAGCGCCGGCTGCGGTCGCGTGACCGGAGCGCTCTCGGCGTACGAGTTGACCTCCCGGACCGCCACCCGGCGACCGTCCTTCCGCAGCGTGTCGACCAGCCACACCGCGGCCGAACCACCCTTCTCCGAGTGCCCCTTGACCTTCTTCACCTTGGTGCCGTCGGCCAGGGTGACGGCCTCGCACTCACCGGAGACCCCGGCGCACCCCATGAGCCCGGCCAGGTCTTTCGTCTGGTCGTACTGCACGTCGACCTCCACCATGTTCTTCCCGTGGCCGTCGTCGTAGACCAGCTGGACCAGCGCTTCGTCGGCATTCACGTCGGACACGGTCCCGCCCCGGGGCAGATGTGACTTCAGCACCTCGGTCAGACGTGCGCCCGGTACCCGCTTGCCGCCGGTGGAGGGAGGGGCGGAGGGGGTCTCCTCCGGGGCGGGCAGCGCGGCGATCGCCTTGTCCCAGGCCGGGCTGCGCACGATGGAGGTCAGCTGGGCGATCGACAGCAGCGGGTCGGCTCCGGAGGCCGAGCCCTTCTCACCGCCGCCGCCGAACTCCTGCACGGTCAGCTGCGCCCCGTCGCGGGTGGTGAGCACCACGTACCAGCGCTTCTGCCCGCTGTCGCTGCTGGGGTAGGTGAACGACTTGGTGGTGCTGAGCACCGCGCCGCCCGGGAGCTTCTGGGTGGTGCACTTGTCGTACGGGCGCACCTCCACCGGAAGGCAGTCGCCCTGACCCTGCCGGCCGGCGGCTGCTCCGGAGTCGACCCGCGCGACGGCGATGTCGATGCCGGAGGACCCGTTCGCGGTGGAGTAGATGAGCTTGGCGGTCGGCCAGACGACGGGGCCGTCGCCGTCGGAACCCCTGCCCGAGGCTGCGGAGACGGTGCCGCCGGGCGGCAGCAGGCTCTGCAGCGTGCGGACCATCTCCTCCGCGCTGATGGACGCCGGTGCCCGGGAGGGCGACTGCTCGGTGGAGTGCACGGGCCCGCCGGGCCTCAACTGCTCCGGCGCGCCACCGCCCCCGCTGCCGAAGGCGTCCGTGACCATCAGGGTGCCGCCCGCGGCGACCACCGCGAAGGCGGCCGTGGCGGCGGCGACCTGGGTGGCGCGGATCAGCCGCATCCGCCGGCCCCGGGCGACGGAACGCCGCACCAGGTCGGCGGAGTGGGGCGGGAACTCACTGGTGGCGCGGCTCATGGCGCGGGTCAGCCGCTCCTCGAAGTCCTCGTTGGGTGACATGGGGGTCTCCGTTCGTCTGGGGCGTCGGTCGGACCCGGGGCGGGGCGGGGAGTGCGCGCCGCGCCGCCAGTCCGTGCTGGTCATGCGGCCAGGTCGGCCAACTGGTCGCCGAGCAGGGCGCGCAGCCGCTGCAGGGCGCGCATGCTCTGGGCGCGCACGGCTCCCGACGACAGCTGGAGCACCTGTGCGGTCTCCTCCACCGAGCGGTCCTCCCAGTAGCGGAGCACCAGCACGGCACGGTCCTTGGTGGTCATCCGGGCCAAGCCGTCCAGCAAGGCCATGCGCAGCTCCGCGTCCTGTGCCGGGCCGGCCGCTTCGGGCAGCCGGTCGCTGGGGCGCTCGGTGGAGCTGCGGCGGCGGCGCTGGGAGAGGAAGGTCCGCACGAGCACGGTGTCGGCGTAGGCCACCGGGGAGTCCACCCGGCTGATCCGCCGCCAGGAGCGGTACATCTTGGCGAGGGTCTCCTGAACCAGGTCCTCGGCGAGGTGCCAGTCGCCCGTGAGCAGGCAGGCGGTCCGGAACAGAGGCCCGCTGCGGGCGGCTGCGAACTCCAGGTAGTCCGCGGGTGCTTCCCTCACCGTGTGTCCTTTCGTGGTCGGACGTCACCTCTTACACGCGGTGGGGGTGGTGGTGCGTTACGGACCTGGACGGTATTCGTGGGCGCGGTTGCGCGAGGGCCGTGTCGGGTCGCGCGGGCTCGGAGCGGGACCCGACGAAAATCCGGGGTGCGCGGAGGGCGCACCCCGGAGGACTGCGACGGACCGAGATCGTCCCGAGCGCTCGGCCGCGGTGGCCGAGCGCGCGGCTCGAGCGGGTGTCTTCAAGGTGACGTGCCGGTGGGGCGGCTGAGACTCGCGGTCCTCGTCACTGGCCCACCCTTCCGTCGACGCACTCGCGCAGCAGATCGGCGTGCCCGCAGTGCCGGGCGTACTCCTCGATCCTGTGCACCATCAGCTCCCGAACCGCGATCCCGTCCTTGCCCAGACGCTCGCCCAGGTCCGGGTGCTCGGCCAGCGCCGCGTCCATCGCGGCCTGCTCACGCTCCAGATCGGCGTACGCAGCGTCGACCACGGTCTGATCGGCGACAGCTCCGTCGAAGTCCGCGTCACGCGCGCCGTAGAGCTTCGGGAGCGGGTCGCCGTCGCTGATCCAGTTGCGCCAGTCCCGTTCGACCTCGGCGAGGTGCCGGATCAGGCCGAGCAGGGACATCGTCGACGGCGGAACCGACCGACGGGCCAGTTGCTCCGCATTCAGGCCCTCGCACTTCATCCGCAGGGTCATGCGGTAGTTCGTCAGGAAGTCCTGCAGCGTCGCAAGCTCGCCGTCCGGACTGGGGCCTTCGCTGTTGCGGGGGTCGTCGTCGGGATCGGCCCACATGTCGGGGTAGACGGTTGCCTGGGTCCATCGCGCGGGTTGGTCAGTCATGCGTCGCATGGTCGCCGGTGACGGCCCAGGCTTGCCACCGAGTTCTCGCTTCGAGGTGACGTCATGCCGGTCAGCCCGTGCTCTTGGCGCCGTCCAGGCACGCCCGGATGGTGTCGGCGTGGCCGGAGTGCCGGGCGGTCTCGGAGACGATGTGCATCAGTGTCCGGCGGGCGGTCCACCGCTCGTCGGACTGGGACCAGGGTGCCTCGGGCAACGGCTGGTGCGGACGAGCCGCCGGGGATCACGCGGCTTCTGGCGCCGCTGAGCGAGTCGCACACCCGACGCGGGCGGCGAGTCCGGACACGCCCGCGCCTTCGCGCCGACGCGCTCCCGGCTGGGATGACGGCCATAATCGGGGCGTGCCCACCCCCGACTGCCCCTGTTGAGACTGCGTGAAGCTCGCTGAACCGCATCGACGGCTGCTGGCCGACATTCTCGCCGTCGGTGCGCCGTACGGCCTGGCGCTCGCCGGTGGCGACGCGGTGCGGGCACATGGGTTGGTGGACCGGCCCAGCCGCGACGTGGACGTCGCCACGGAGAGCGCCGTCCCGATGGAGGAGATCGCATCGGCCGTCAGGGCCGGTCTGGAGGAACGGGGCTGGGCCGTGCGCCCGCTGGGGACGGACCCCCTTGTCGCGCGGCTCGGCGTCACCGAGCAGTCCACCGGTGAGGAGTGCGAGCTGCAGGTGCTGAAGGAAGCGCTCTGGCATCCCCCGGTCGTCACCGAGTTCGGCCTGACGGTCTCCCTCGAAGACGTCGTCGGCATGAAGGTACGGGCCCTGGCCGACCGCGGTTTCGCCCGCGACCTCATCGACGTCCACGCCGCCTCCGAGCGTTTCAGCCACCCCGAACTCGAGGAACTGGCCCGCCGCCACGCCGGTGACACCTTCGACCTCACCGATCTGCAGGCCCGCCTGACCGGCGCGGAGTGGCTCGACGACTCACGGTTCGCCGCCTACGGCCTCGACGAGACCACGATCACCGAACTCCACCGCTGGGCCCAGCAATGGGCGGACGACATCGCGGAACGGTTGGTGGAGGGGGAGCTGCCCGAGGAGGAGTGACGCGGCCCCGACCTCATCCAGGGCGGGTGATGGTGAACATGTAGCAGCCCCAGGCGACATTGCGGCTGTGGATCTGCACGACCTCCGGCTCGGCGAGCAGTTCGGCGATCACCTTTTCAGGGTGCCGGCCGTCGTGCACGGTGGTCGCGTCGTGGATCCGTCCGCGCTCGTCGTAGGCCCGCAGCACCTGCGGGCGTCCGCGCCAATCCGGCGGGTAGCCGGCGACGTCGGCCGGGCCCGCACAGGATTCGGCATGGGCGAGTACGGCCCCGAACTCGCGGTAGGGACTGGCCGGAAGCGGCGGCTGGTACCCGAAGAGCAGCAGCTTCTCACCGGGCCTGGCGTCGCGCAGACAGCATCGGAGCGGCTCGCCTCCCTCAGCGGTGATGCGCTCGGCAGGATGACCCGACGCGTCGACGCCGCCGGCGCGGACGTCGTCCAATGCCTCAGCGGGAATCGGATGGATGCGGAATGCCGCGGACGATGTCACAGTCACCCATCCAGACTCTCGGTTCCGTGCCCTTCACGCTGGCGGGTATCCGACATGGCGTTCACCAGCGGAACGCCCATCCCCCATCGCGTTCTTCGCCTTCTTTTTCTTTCCGGGGTATCCCAGGGCGCCTCCTGTGGTGTGCGTCCGCGAAGGATGTGACGCAGCGAGTCCACACCGAACCGGCGTGCGACGGCCTCCTACACCGTGGTGATCCCAGATCACCGGTCTTTACAGAACTCGTGGCAGCTCACGCTCTTCCGCATTCACTTCCCTGAACAGCCGTACGTAGCGGGCCGTGAGCGCCGGCCACGCGTACCGTTGGACGGCGGTCTGACGGCCCATCGCGCCGAGGCGGTCGGCCAGGTGGCCGTCGCCCAGGAGGGACAGCAGGGCCTCAGCGAGGGCGGCCGGGTCGCCGGGCGGGACGAGGAGACCGTTGGTGCCGGGGTCGATCACGTGGGGGATGCCACCGACGTCCGAGCCGACCACCGGAGTGCCGCAGGCCATGGCTTCGATCAGGACCATGCCGAAGGACTCGGCCTCGCTCCGGGAGGGAAGGACGACGACGGCGGCCTGTTGCAGGGCCCTCACCAGGTCGTCGCCCGTGAGCTGGCCGGGAGTGTGCACCCGGTCGGCGATGCCGAGGCGTTCGGCGTGAGTGCGGTGGTCGAGGACGGCGTCGCCGCTGCCGACCAGGGTCAGGGTGACGTCGTCGGGGAGTTTTGCGGCGGCGCCGAGGAGGACGTCGACGCCCTTCCAGGACGAGGTGCGGTCCATGCGGCCGAGGTACACCACTGCGCGGGGGCGCCTGGACGGCGGAACGGGGCCGGGCGTGAAACGGTCGGTGTCCACGCCGGGGGTGATCTGCAGGGCGCCGGGATGGCGAGCGGCCAGGGACACCGGGGAGACTGCGACCAGGGCTCGGGCCCGGGTGAAGACCCAGGGCAGCACACGACGTTCGTAGCAGCGGATGATCCGGTCGGCTGCGGCCTCGCCCTTCAGCATCGAGCCGGCGTGATAGGTGACCACAGCAGGCCGCCGACCGCGCAGTGCGACCGCAAGGTCGGGGAGGCCGGGAACCGGCGCGTGGGTGTTGATCACGTCGACCTGCATCCGCCGCAGCCAGCCGCGCAGCTGGAACGGCCACAGGGGGTTGAGCGGGGTGTTGGAAAGGCGTGCCCAGGTGCCGAGCCGGACGACAGGCACGCCGTCCTCCACGGTGACGTCGGTGCGCCGGTCTGCCGGGTTGGTGGTGATCACTACGGACCGCAGCGCAGGGTCCCCGGCGATCGCTGTGGCGACCCGCTCGGCGTAGTTCTCCACGCCGCCGATCTTGGGAGGGTAGTAAGGGGCGACGACTGCGACCGTGCGGGGCCTGCGGCCCTCGAGCACTCGGGCGAATACGTCGGCGGTACGGGTCGCCTGCCGCCCCCAGCCCAGCTCGCTGCGGACGTGGGCCAGCCCCGCCGCGGCGAGCCGGTCGGCGAGGTCATCGTCGGTGAGCACCCGGGCCAGCGCGGTGCGCAGTCCGGTGCGGTCGCCCGGCGCGACGAGCAGACCGTTCTCCTCATCCCGGACGAGGCTCGGGATGCCGCCGACGTGGGTGGTGACGACGGGGCGCCGAGCGGCCATCGCCTCCACCAGGACGCTGGGGAAGCTGTCGTAGGACGTCGGCAGGGCCAGGACCCGCGCGCGCCGATAAGCGGCGGCCAGGTCCGCCCCGTGCAACCGCCCGCTGAAGATGACCTTGCCGCCGAGTCCGAGCCGGTCGGCGGTGTGCCGGTAGTTGCCCGCCGCCGTTCCGTCGCCGACGACCTCCAGCCGTACGGGACTCCCCTGCTCCTTCAACTCGGCGACGGCCGCGAGAAGTGCAGAGAGGCCCTTGTAGGCGGTGTGCTGCTCCAGAGAGCCGACGAAAAGCACCCGGGGCTCGGCCGGTACTGGGCCTGGTGTGAACAGGTCGAGATCGGCGCCGGGCTGGATCGTCGTCGCACGGCCCGCGAAAAGGCGGCCGAGGTCGGCCACCACGTAGTCGGACGAGCAGATGACCTCGCGGGCCCGTCGCGCGGTGCCGGCCAGCACGGTCCGTTCGTACGCGGCCAGCACGGCGTCGATCGCGGGCCTGCCCTTGCGCATGCGCCCGGTGTGGTAGGTCAGGACGAACGGCCGGCCCGTGTCCCCGGCGGCCCGGGCAGCGGCGTCCGCGAACAGCGGCACCGGTGCGTGACCGTTGACCAGGTCCACGCCCTCCCGTGCGATGATCCGCCGCAGTTGCCTCCGCCAGCCCGCGCCGACCGGCGTGCGCGACAGCAGCACGGGAGCCGCCAGCCGGTACACGACGCAGCCGCCGGGTCCGTCCTCGTACCGCCCCGGTCGCCCGCCCGGCCCGCCCGTCGTCGTGGCGATGACGACTCGGTACCCGTGGTGCGCGCCCAGCTCGTGCGCGAGATGCCAGACGTACTGCTCCACCCCGCCGAGGGACGGCGGCAGATACGGCGTCGCCAGCAGCACCGTCGGTGCGGCGGGCGCGTGCCCGGTCACCGGTGCACCGCCGCGCGCAGCACGCCGACGAAGTCCCCGGCCTGTGCGGTGTAGGCGGGCAGAACGGCCCGCAGCCGCTTACGGTAGTCGTCGCCGGACAGCAGGAGACGGTCGAGCAGGTCGGCGACGACCGTGCCCTGCGCCTCGGACATGCGTACGACCCACTCCTCCAGTCCCAGATCCGCCATGATGCCGCGCGTCTTGTGGTCGTACTCGACGGCCGCGCACGGCACGCCCGACGTCAGACCGAAGATGACGGAGTGGAAGCGGGTGCCGAGGATGAAGTCGGCGGTGCCGTACAGGGCGTGGACGTCGTGGTGGTCGATCCCTGCATCGTCCAGGATGTGCAGGGCCGGATGCGGGCCGACGTGCGCGGCGATACGAGCGTTGACCGGCCGGTCGTCGTCGCCCTGGAAGGCGCAGGTGACCTGTGGGACGAGGACGACATGACCGCCGTCGTCGAGGACCCGCCGTACGGCAGCCGCCATGGCAGCCTCATACGTCTCCTGCTGAGGGCCCGGCAGGTGTCGACGCGCGGTGACCAGAACGAGACGCGCGTCCCCAGGGACGCCCAGCTCGGCCCGCCAGGGACGCCGGGACCTGCTGTGGAAGGCGAAGGCGCTGTCCACCCCGCGCCGGACGGTTGGCTCGGTGACCCCGGCCTCAGCCAGTCGGGCCACGCTGATGTCCTCCCGAGCCACAGCCGTCACGGCCCGGCCCACCACCCTCTTGACCATCCACCGCTGCCGTCGGCGCGGGAACGGCCCGAACGACTGCGGCCCGAGCACCGTGGGCACCCCGGCCCGCTGGGCCAGCCACAGTGGCAGGAGAAGGAAGGCGATGTTGAGGTCGGAGGGGAGGTCGGGGCGGGCGTTGAGGTGACCGCCGCCCACGGACAGCACGAGATCGGCGCTCATGACCGCCCTGATCTCGTTGCGCATCTCCTGGGGCAGCAGCGCGGCGAGACCGGAGGCCAGCCGCCCGCCTCCCGGCAGCGCAGCGACCGCGCCCGCGCCCAGTGCGGCCACCTTGCGTGCGATCCTCGCCGCACGCCCCGCGGTCTCCTCACCGACGTAGCGGCGCACCGAGCCGATATTGCGCACGTCCTCGAACTCCGGCCATTCGGCTGGGTCCTCGAACGCCGCCACCAGCACCTGGGCACCGGGAAAGGCCTCCTGCACCTGCTGGACGGCCACACTCAGCAAGGCCGCGTCGCCACGATTCCCCCGGTCGAAAGCGTCCACTACGACGACCTTCATCCCCCGACCACCTCTTCGTAGTGCCGTTCCAGCCCGTCGAGGAACACCTCGACGGTATAGCGGTGCGCCCGTGCCGCCGACGCCGCGCCCATGCGGGCGAGTGTTTTGCCGTCGCCCAGCAGGCGGTCCAGGGCGGCCGCGAGCGCGGTCGCGTCCCCAGCGGGGAACAGCGCTCCGTTGTCGTCCCCGACCAGTTCGGGCAGGCCGCCGACCTTGGACGCGACCAGCGGACGTCCGATCCGCAGGGCTTCCAGGGCGACGGTGGGGAAGTTCTCCGGCCACACCGACGGCACCGCGACGACGGACGCCGACACTAGGTGCCGGGCCACGGCGTCGGCGTCCAGCCAGCCGGTGAAGGTGACGCGGGGACCGGCGAGCGCCTCCAGACGGGTCCGGTCGGGGCCATCGCCCACGACGGTCAGCCGGCCGCGGCCGAGCCGCGCGAACGCCCTCAGCAGCACGTCGACGCCCTTGACCCGCTCCAGCCGCCCGACGTACAGCACGTGGTCCAGGGTGTGCAGCGGCTGCGCGGCGACCGCGCCGGGGATGCCGTTGGGCAGGACGTGCACGGGGACGCGAGGACCGACGTCGGGTCGTACGGCGTCGGCGAAGTAGGCGCTGGGGGCCAGCACCCGGTCCAGGCGTCGCAGCCGGGGCAGGTAGGCCGGGCGTTGTACGTAACGCAGGTAGGCGTAGCGAGCGGCGTCGGGTGCGGACAGGCGACCGCCGGGGGCGCTGGGCAGGTTCCAGCGCAGCAGGTCGCGGGTCCAGTCTTCCGGGCCGTGCACCGTCAGCACGCGCCGCGTGCGGGCGGTGGCGTCCAGGACGGCTGGGCTGAACTCGCCAATGGTGTGCAGGTGGACGCAGTCGGGCGCGAAGGCGCGTACCACCTCGCTCACTTGGCGGTGGGCACGGCTGTAGAACAGCTTGCGGGCAAAACGCTGCGGCGCGGTACCGGTGATGGCCGGCACCAGGTGGTCCGCGAACACCTCCCGTCCTTCGGCGAGCAGGTCGGTGGCGACGACGCGGATGCGGTGACCGCGCGCGCCGAGGCCTTCGGCGATGAGGCGGACGCTTTTCTCGGCGCCCCCGGCCTCATGGCCGATGTTGACGATCTGCAGGATCTTCATACGGTGCTGCCTTCCTTCCCGGTGCGCCGGTGCCGTCCGGTGTGCGGTGCGCGGACGCCCCCGGCCAGCAGGGCGACGCCCGCCACCGCTCCGGAGGCCAGGTTGCCGACGCCCCAGGCGATTCCGGCCCACGGCAGGCCCTCGTGCAGCCGGGTCAGGGCGACCGCGAGGACCACGGTGACCAGGACCGCGTTGGAGACGACCATGGCGACGAGCTGCCGGGTCAGTTTCAGCAGGAAGCTGACCCAGGTGTTGAAGGCCACGGCGAGTGAGCCGAGCGTGAAGACGGTCAGCGTGGTGGTGCCGTGGGCCTCGTACACGGGTCCGAAGACGTGCAGGACGGGCCGGGCCAGGGCGGCGACCAGCGCCACGGCCGGGACGGTGGCCAGGGCGATGGCCTTGCCGGAGCGGACGGCGATGGGGCCGAGGGCGGCGCCGTGCTGGGAGCCCTCGGCGAAGAGGGCCTCACCGATGGCGTAGGAGGCCGAGTTGACCAGGTTGGCGATCTGGAAGGCGACGAAGTAGGTGGCGGCGGGGACCGGTCCGAGCATCTGCAGGACGACGATCGGCAGCACGATCTGCGGAATCAGGTTGAGGCTGCCGGACAGGTAGCTGCTGAGCGAGTAGCCCAGAGTGGCGCGGAAGGTGTGCCATGAGAACGCCGGCCGGACCCTCAGCCGCAGACCCCGGCGGATGGCCAGGATGCTGGCCGCGGCGGCGACCGTGGACGCGGCGGCACTGGCGGCGAAGATCCCGAAGGGGCCCGCGGAGACGAACAGCACGGGCAGGGCGAGCTTGACGAGGCTCATCAGCACGCCGTTGACGGCGAGGTTGACGCGGGCCGCGCGGAAGGCCACGAAGACGGAGTCGGTGAGCAGGTTGACGGCCGCGCCGGCGGCGAGCACGACGAATCCCGCCGCGTACCAGAACGAGGCGTGCAGGAAGCCGAGTTCGGGCGCGACCCGGGGCACCAGCAGCACGAAGCCACCGGAGATGGCGCAGGAGCAGACGACGACGGTGCTGAGCGCCGTGCTGACCTCCTCCGCGCGCCGGTCGCTGGTCGGCAGGTGCCGGACCAGGGTCGAGCTGAGCCCGAACAGGCTGAAATACGACAGCAGGGACAGGCTCGACAGGAGCGACGAGGCGCGGCCCACGTCGGCGGCCGGGTAGAGCCTGGCGACCAGGATCCAGAAGACGAAGCCCGCGCCGGCGCCCAGCACGGTCGTGGCCATGAGGAAAAGTGAGTTGGCGATCAGCGGGTCGCGCACCATGGCCCGGGCGCGGGCGAGGCGGGCCGTGGCCTGCGGGGGCGGGGCGGAGCGGGGGGCGATCAGGCTCATGCGGGCTCTCCTGCCGGGCGATCGGGCCGGGCCTGGGCCCGGGCGAGCAGCAGGGTCACCGCCGTCACGGCGAACGCCCACGACGCGGTTTGCCCCTCCCGGGGCACGTCGGCGAAGTGGGTGAGCGGGCGGGCGAGGGTCTCCGGGTGCGTGAGGGAGTTGACACACAGGTACGCCCACATGAGCAGGCCGTAGACCGTGCCGGTGCGCACGAGTGCCGTCCAGGCGCCACGTCGGGGGCCGGTCCGCAGCCACCAGCGTCCGGTGGTCGTGTGCAGCAGCGTCGCCGCCAGCGCGGACAGCGCGAAGCAGACGGCACCGAACGTGTCGCGCCGCACCGGCAGCAGGGAGCTGATCGGCACGGTCAGTTCGGACGGCCGTACGGCGGCGACGGCGGCGACGTAGAGCCAGCCCAGCAGCCCGTGGACGAGCACAGTCTCCAGCGCCGCCCGGATCACCCGCCTCACGCCACCGCCTCCCGGGTGACCGGGTCGGCGTCGGCCCCCGTGTAGTGGGCGCGGAGCCGGACGGTGTGCTCCGGCCAGGCGAAACCCTCGGTGGCGCAGGTGCGGGAGTAGCGGCCCATGGCGGCGCGCAGCTCCGGGTCCCCGGTCAGCTCCGACAGGGCGGAGCGCAGCGCGGGCACCTCGCGGGGCAGCAGCCGGACCCGGGTGCGGTCCAGGCCGTATGGGGCGTATCCGGGGTCGTCGGTGGTGACGACGGGCAAGCCGGAGGCCATCGCCTCCTGGACCGTGAGCGGGAAGCCCTCGGCGGCCGACGGCAGAGCGAAGACGTCCGCCGCACGATAGAGGTCGGCGAGCTGTTCGGGCGGCAGGGCGCCGAGGTGGTGCACGCCGGGCCGGTCGCTGGTGGCGACACTGCCGTCGCCGGCGAAAACCAGGTCGTAGCCGGGGTCGGCGGCAGCCAGCAGCAGGTCGTAGCCCTTCTTGGGCACCAGCCGGCCGACGAACAGCACCAGGACGCGGTCCTGCGGCAGCCCGAAGCGCAGCCGGGCGTCCCGGCGTTCCTGGTCTGAGGTGGGCGGGCGGAACGCGTCGGTGTCGACGCCGTTGGCCAGGAGGCTGACGGTCTCGGGGCGGGCGCCGTGGGCGGTGACGAAGTCTGCGACGCGGCCGTTGACGACCAGCACCCGCCGCGCGCGCCGCAGCAGGCCCCGCCCGGCCAGCCGGTACACGCCGCGCTGCACGGCACGCACGGCGCGGGAGGGGTGTTCGACCACGGCGACGTGCTGGGTGAGCACGTGCGGGGTGCGGGTCAGCGCCGCCGCCGCACCCGCGGCCCACGATGTGACGTACAGGCAGTCGTGCACATGGACGACGTCGGCCCAGCGGGCCCAGCGCACGGCGGTCGGCCACACCCGCGGCGACAGCAGCGGGAACGGTACGCCGGCCCGCTTCTCCAGAAGGTTCCAGGCGGCGACGCGCACCACCCGCACCCCCTCGTCGTCCTCGGTGACGGTTCTGACACCGCTGGTCAGCACCGTCACCTCGACGCCGGCCCGGCGCAAGTGGCGGGCCTCGTTGCGGACGACGTTCTCGATGCCGCCGATGTGCGGCGGGTAGTAGTGGCTGACCAGCAGCACGCGCTTCATCGGTAGATCTCCGCTCCCCCGTTGCTGTACAGCTTGTTCTTGGTGACGTCCAGCAGCCCGACCGGGTAGCGGTACGTCATCAGGTCCCCGCGGTAGAACGTGGTGGCCTCGTCCTTGGTCACCGTGGTGGTGCCCAGGAAGACGTAGGTGTGCGAGCCCACCAGCACCGGGAAGATGTCGTTCTGCGCGCGGCCCCGGATCAGCGACTGCAGTCGGCTGAAGGTGTAGCGGTCGGTCTGCACCTCGGACTGGACGTCGGCTCGCTGCCTGTCGGTGGCGCGGGACTGCACCCAGCGGATGGCGGTGCGCTCCTCGGGATGGACGTAGTAGATGTCGTAGTACTGGCCGGAGTTGGCCAGGTGCAGCTGCGCCGGGTAGCCGCCCAGCACCTTGGGTACGACACCGGTCAGATCCAGCAGCAGGCCGAGAGCCAGCACACAGGCAGCCGGTACCGCCCATCGACGCGCCCAGCGGAACAGCCACAGCGAGGCGCCGGCGACGAAGGGCGCGAAGAAGAACAGGCCCTGCTGGAAGGCGCGCAGCACTCCGTAGTCGACGGACAGCTGGGGCAGCACGGTCAGCAGGGCGATGACGCCGAGCATGCCCAGGGACAGGGTGACCTGGTCACGGCTCGGCCGGAAGCCGGGCCGGGCGCGCAGGCGTCCGCTGCGCCGGGGCCACAGGACCAAGGCGAGGCCGACCAGCAGCAGTACCTGGAGCAGGGCGGCGGCACAGGCGCGTAGCAAGCCGTTGGCCGCGGACACGTCGATGCCGGCAGTCTGCAGGGTACGTCCGGCCGCGGTCAGGGGGAGCTTCGCCTGCTCGGAGACGACGGGGACGGCATATCGGTCGACGGTTTTCAGGGGCAGGTAGTCGCCCTGCGCCCGGCCGCCCTCCGTCTGCCGCACGACGTCGGCCCGGTAGTCGACGAGCCGCTGCTCGGCGCTGACCGACGCGCCGCTGAACAGGCTGTAGGACACGTCCGAGGAGGCGGCGTCGGAGCTCTGCCCGGTCAGCTCCCGCACAGTCAGCGAAAGGGTGCTGTGCAGCTGCCCGGTGGTGTGCGTGACCGGACCGGACCACACGAACGCCGCCGCTGCGATGGCGACCACCATCCACCATGTCAGGAAGCCGCGCCCCGTCGGCGGCCGACGGCGCACCCGGACGAGCAGCCGCCAGGCCAGATCGGCGGCGAGCGCCAGGGCCAGGACGGCGACGAGGACGTAGGTGGTGGAGTAGTGCGACAGAACGATGCCCATCACGAGCACCGTGAACAGGGCACGCCGCCGCGCGAACGGACGGGCGGTATCGGTGACCACGACCGTCGCACAGCCCATGAGGAAGAACGCGACCTCCTGGCGGCCCAGGAAGGTCATGTCCGTGAAGAAGGTCGGGAACATCATCAGGTACACCGCGGACAGCAGTGCGACGATCTGCGGCGCCGTGTTCCGCACGGACCGGTACACCAGTACGGGGGTCAGCGCGAACAGCAGTGGCAGCAGCACCTTGAAGACGTAGGTGCCCTCGATGCCGGTCAGCCTCGTGAGCGCGGCCGGCAGCAGGGTGATGCTCAGGCAGGCGTTGTACGGGTCGCGGAAGGTGCCGATGTTCCAGCGCCCGGCGTCGGCAGCCAGCCGGAAGACCTCGTACTCGCGCTGGATGTCGTGCCCGGTGATGTACCAGCCGCGCAGACTGGTCAGCAGCAGGACCCCGGCGGCCGCGCACCACAGGCCCAGCTCCAGCACACCTGTCGTGTACCGGCCGCGCCGTGCGATGAGCAGCGCCAGCAGCGCGGTGACCACGACCAGCGCGGTGACGGCGACACCGCCGCCCAGGCCGTTGTTGAGTCGGACGGGGCCCGCGACGCACAGCGCCAGGACCAGCGCGCCGAGGGCGCCGACAGGGGCGAGCCCCGCCGGGCGGACGACCCGGGAGCCGCTTGCGCGCAGGGGGGACCGGGGCAGCAACGAACGCCATCCGGCGGACGCACGCCATGCCGACACCCCGGCGAGCGCCACCACGTCCAGCGCCGCCGCCAGGGCCAGCGGCACCCGCTCCAGAGGCCGCGCCACGCCCAGAACGGGCAGCAGCGTGTTGACCGCCAGCAGGAGCCCGAGGGCTCCCACGACGCTCAGGCCCAGCCCGATGAGCACCCGTCCGTCCCGGGTCGACAGCGCCCGCTCGGTGAGCTCGGTGAACAGCAGGGCCGGAGCCCCCAGCAGCAACCACAGTCCCGCCGGGACGAGCAGCACGGCCGGAGTGCCGGGCACGCATTCCAGCAGGGCCGCCACCAGGGCGGTGGTGACGGCCCAGGCGCGTATGTTCACGAAAGCACCTCGGTGTAGATGTCCTCGACCTGCCGGACGACCGCGTCCCACCGGTGGCGCCGGGCGGCCTCGGCGCTGCGCCGTCCGAGGTCGGCGCGGAGTCCGACGTCGGCGGCGACGGCGTCGATGGCCTCGGCGAGCGGTGCCGGTTCGGGGTCGGCCAGCAGGCCGATCCCGTCGAGGAGTTCGGTGTTGCCGGGGACCCGGGTGGCGATCACCGGCAGGGCGGCGGCCATGGCCTCCAGGGCGACGAGCGGCATGCCCTCCTTGTCGGAGGGCAGCACGAACGCCTCGGCGTCGGCGTACGCGCGCACCAAGTCGGCGCCGAGCGCGGGCCCGTCGAAGCGGACGTTCTTCAGACCCAACCGTTCGGCGTGGGCGGTGAGTTCCTCCCGGTCCTCACCGTCGCCGACGATGCGCAACCGGACCGGTCGGGTCACCAGGGCCATGGCCTCCAACAGCCGGTCGACGCGCTTCTGGGAGCTGAGCCGGCCGACGTAGAGCAGGTCGAGTGTGCCCTCGGCAGGCTCGCGTACGGGCATGAAGTACTGGGCTCCGACCCCGTTGGGCACCACGAACACCCGCGCGGCGGACACCCCGTAGGTGGTGGTGACGAAGTCGGCCTGTGCTGGGGTGAGCACCAGCACGGCGGCGGCTGCGCGCAGCACCCGGCCGAAGACGTGCCGCTTGTAGGCGGGCAGCAACCAGCCCAGCCGACCGGAGGCGTCGACGTCCAGGTGGAAGTGGAGCACGAACCGCTGTCCGCGTAGTCGGGCCAGCAGAGCGACCATCTCCGGCAGCAGTGCGTGCGCGGAGTGCAGGTGCAGCACCGAACGGCGCGGGCTGCGCAGCAGTGTCCGGGCGATTCCTGGCGCGATCGGGGTGTGGGCGACCTCGAACGACCGGTGACGCACGACGCCGACCCCGCCCTCGCGGCTCAGGCGCGGTGCACCCTCGGATCCGATGGTGGTGGTGACCACGCGCACGTCGTGCCGCTCGGCAAGGCCGGCGGCGAGGCTCTCCACGACCCGTTCGAGACCGCCCAGGTGGGGCGGGTAGTAGGGGGTGATCTGCAGCACCGTGCTCATGCGACACCTGCCCCGGTCAGCGCTCCGTTGGTGACATAGCGAACGTCCGACCGGCCGCCGATGTGGTCCAGCACCCGCTCGAGCCGGGCCCAGTCGCCCCGCGCGTCGACCTCCCAGCTGTGTCCCCACAGATGGTAGATGCCGCCTCGCTCCAGACACAGGTCGAACCAGTGGATCGCCAGCTCGTCCCAGTGCAGATACAGCTGGGCCGCACGGCCTGGTCTGCCGCCGGCGAGACGCAGGGCGAGCGGAACGTCGACCCGGTGGGCGTAGGCGTTGACCGTCGTGGTCATCTCCAGCAGCGGCCCCGTGGCGAGGGAACTGCGTCGCACGGTTCGGGCCAGGTGGAAGCCGGCGTCGGCGACCTGTCGTACGTGTACCGGCCGGTACTCGCCGCGCGGGTAGCAGAAGCTGACGACGGGACCGCCGAGAATGTCCTCCAACTCGGTCTTCCCCGCACTGATCTCCTCTCGAGCCGTCGCCTCGTCGATCAGCGGCAGCCTCAGGTGGCTGAGGGTGTGCCCACCTATCTCGACGCCGTCGCGCGCGGCCAACTCCCGTATGCCGTCGGTGGAGAGACGATCGGCGGGAGCGAACTCGACGTTGTGGGGCGCGATGTAGAACGTGCCCGGTACGCCGTACCGCTCCAGCAGGTCCGCCAGGCGCGGGTCGAGCCGGTGACCGTCGTCCCAGCTCGTGGTGACCACCGTCCGACGCTGCGTCATGAGGTGCCCTCCGGGGTGTCGTCCAGGGTGTAGTGAAGCGTCTGGGGCTGCCCCAGGAGGGCGACGTGCACCACCGTGCGCGCCGCCGCGCCGTGCCCCGCGCGGGGGTACGGCAGCCGGACCGTCGTCCGCAGCGGCACCTCGGCGCGCGGGGCGAGGTCGACCGTGCGGGAGAGCTCGGTACGGCCGGACGCCGTGGCCAGCCAGACACGCAGCCGGTACGTCCGCGGGGCGGCTCCGTGCGCGACCAGGGTGACCGGCACCACGGCCGTGCCGTGCTCGACGTTCGGCGTGCCGTCGAAGTACAGCTCCGTGTAGGTGCTGGGCAGGCGGGTGAACGAGGCGCGCAGCTCATGGCGCACCCACGGCACGGTGCACGCGACCGTCACCAGCACGAGCAGGGCGGCTATGGCGGCGACGGCGCGGCCCCGCCGCCCTCGTACGGCACGCGTCCGCCGACGGCGGCGGTGCCCCGCGGGGGGAACCGCCGACCGCCGGACGGGCGCGTCGAGCAGTCGGCTCATGCGGTGGTCCCGAATTCCTCCACACCGGAGGGCTGCGCGGACACGGCGACGCCGGCCGGCACGACGAAAGGTCTGCGGAAGCGGTGGTGGAACAGCTGGCGCAGGTTGGCCATGCCGTCCGGCAGTGCGTTGAGCTTCACCTCGCCGCCCCGCTTGCGGTATTCGATCGGCACCTCCAGGGTGCGGTAACCGGCCAGCGTGGCGGCGTTCTTTATCTCCTGCGAGAAGGCCATACCGGTGGACCGTACGTCGATGCCGTGCCACACGTGACGCCGGAAGACCCACATACCCGACTGCGAATCGCGCAGCCCGTTGCGGAACAGCATGCGGCTCACCGCGCTGAGGGCGTGGTTGGCGACGGTGTGCGAGCGCTTCATGGCCGCGGCGTTCTCCCGGCCCAGCCGGTTGGTGGTCATGAACTCGACGCCGTGCGCCTCCAGCGTCGCCAGCAGCCCCGGCAGTGCGTCGAACGGGTACGTGCGGTCCGCGTCGCCGGTGGCGATCACGTCGCCGTCCGCCGCGTTGAACCCGGCGTGGTACGCGTTCCCGTATCCGCGCGCCGGCTGGTACACCACCCGGGCGCCCAGCTCACGTGCCACATTGCCGGTGCCGTCGGTCGACGCGTTGTCGACCACGACGACTTCGGTGCTCCAGCCCGATGCGGCGAGCTCGGCGACCGGCACGGTCTCCATCACCGCCGGCAGATTGGCCGCTTCGTTGAGCGCGGGTATGACAATGGACAACGCCTTCATGAAAGCCCCCCAAGGCATAGAAGAACGGAGTCCGCGGGCAGCCTGAATAAGCCCGTCGCCGCAGGACGGAATACCGTTTCCGGGCAGCCCGAAAATGGCGTCGCCGAGCGTGCGGACTCTGCCGCGCAGACATGGGTGCTCCCCAGCACCCGGGAATGTCAGAACGAAATCGGTTGAAGCCGGCCGCATCGCCTGAATCGATGCGGAGGCCGTCTCAGCAGAGTCGCGTCGGACTCGGCCGGAATGCCAGCGAGTTGATGTCCCCCTCTCAGCGTTCCGGCATCCCCTCATCGCCGAAACGGAGGATGACCATATCAATGTGCAGGAGGAAGGGAAGAGTGTGTCCAAGATGTGAAGACGGCGCCCGGCGGTCGATCGAGCCACGCCCCGGGCGCCCGCTTCCCACCGGGCACTCCATGGGTACAACCGGAACGAGCACGCCCCGCCACTCAGCGCGTGGCACGTTTCCGCAGCTCAGATGCCATACGCCCAGGCGGTTCGAAATTCGTCGCCGCCAGTGGTCCATACCACTTCGAGGCCAGGCGGGCCGCGGCGACCCCGACGGCGAACGCATCGAGCAGGCTCCACGGATTACTTGAATTTTGCATAGCTCTGGCCAGGGATTCCACCACTCAACCTCGCTGATACGGGGTCATGGACCTTGCCTGGCCCTCTGCATGGCTATCCGTCAGGTACGGGAGGTAGTGCAGCTCGAATAACGTGCGCCCCCCTGCGCACCTCCGTACCACCGGTGACGTCACAGCGTTCGCAGAGCGGGCGGTGACGTCTCCTGTTCATCATGGGGTTCAGCGTGGACCTGGCGAACGTGCGGGATTGCAGGGGGAGTTCGACGGCATGGGCATCGGTGGCAACCGCCGCAGGAAGAACGCCTCCGCCATGAAGATGGTCGGCGGCATCCTCGGCACGTTCCGGAAGGCGGCCGGTCACACCCAGCGGTCCCTCGCCGAGGAGGTGCTCGTGGACGAGGAGACCATCGCGTCCATCGAGCAGGGGCGGCGGTTGCTGAAGGAGGATCTGGCCGCCGCGCTGGACGAACTACTCGACACCAAAGGCGCGTTGGCGGTCGCCGTGGCCAACATGCCCGAGGTGGATCTGTTTCCGCGGTGGGCGGAGGAGTTCATCGATCTGGAGCGGGACGCCCTGGCCTTGTCGTCGTACGAGAACCAAGCCTTGCCAGGTCTGCTTCAGACTCCCGCGTACGCACGTGCCGTCTTCCTCAACGAGGTCCCGGCCCTGACCGAGGACGAGATCGAGCAGCGCGTGGCGGCCCGGATGGATCGCCAGGAGGTGCTCCGGCAGAAGGTGCCGCCGACCGCCACCTTCATCATCTCGGAGGTGACACTCATGGATCGCCTGGGAGGACACGACGTGTACGTGGAGCAGGTGCGGCGGCTGCTCGACTGGACCGGCCTTCCTGGTGTGACCCTCCAAGTGATGCCGGTGGGACGTGAGTTCCACGCTGGGCTCTCCGGGCCCTTCGTTCTCATCGAGACGCCCGACCACCAACGCGTCGCCTACGTCGAGGGACAACGCAACGGTCGGTTGATCGCCGATCCGGACGAAGTGTCCCTCCTCGAGCGCAAGTATGCGATGCTGCGGACTCAGGCCCTCAACTCGCAGGAATCCGTGGGTCTGTTGGACCGTCTCCTGGGAGAGCGATGACTGCCGAGTTGGAGTGGTACAAGTCCAGCTACAGCACCGAGCAGGGTGGAAACTGCCTGGAGATCGCCCCCGCCCCGAAGGCCGTCCACATCCGCGACTCCAAGCGATCCCCCGGCCCCACCCTCACCGTCCCCCGAGACTCCTGGGCCGGCTTTCTCGTCCTCGCTCGTCGGAGTTGACCTCGGGGTCCGGCGCGGAGGCGGGGCGGCGGTGGCGGGTCGTAGCCAGGGTCAGCGTCGCCGTGAGTGAGGCGGCCGCCATGACCGTCATCGCCGGGCCCGGCGACATGGCCTGAGCCACCGCCCCCGCCAGCGTCGCGCTCACCCCCTGCATCGTGAGCATGCCCGCCGAGTGCAGGCCGAGGGCGTGGCCGCTCAGGTCCGGTGGGGTCAGGCTCATCAGGTGCTCCTGCTGGATCAGGCTCGCGGCGAAGCCGACCGACGCCAGGGCCGCGCAGGCCGCCGCCACCGGCACCGAGGGGTGCAGGGCGAACAGCAGGTACGGGGTCGCGAGGAGCAGCAGGAACGGGATGCCGAGGCGGCGGCGCAGTGCGGGCGGGAGCAGGCGTCCCGTCGTCACGTCGCCGACGAACATGCCGAACGCCGCGCACGCGAACAGCGCGCCCGCGTGCTGCGGTGCGTAGGAGACGTAGAGCGATTCGCAGCCCACCACCAGGCCGTTGGGGATCCACAGCAGGAGGTAGGTCGTCCGGCGCTCCGGTGACGACCACAGCAGCGCGTTCGTGCGCCAGGTCTGCGTGACGGAGGGGCGGCCGGAGCTGCGCGGCGCCCGGCGGGTCAGGCCGAAGCGGGCCGTCGCAGCCGCCGCCAGGTACAGCGCGGACGCCGTCAGCAGGGTCGTCCGCGGGGACAGCACCGTCAGCAGGAGGCCGCCCGTCGCGTAACCGGTGATCTGCATCAGGCCGTTCACCATGTTGAAGGCCGAACGGCCCAGCAGGTAGCCGTCCTTGGACAGGATCTCGTTGAGCAGGCCCCAGCGGACGCCGCCGCCGAGCGACTGGATCAGGCCGAGGAGAAGGACCAGCGCGAAGATCGCCCCCACCGGCAGGCCGGGCGCCGCCGTCGCCGCCGTGCCGACCGCGAAGGCGCTCGCGATGCCCGCCGTCGTCGCGCGCGGGGGCAGCCGGTCGGCCGCCGACAGCAGGGTCGTCGCGCCCACGACCTGGGCGAGTTGCGGGCCGAACATGCTCACCGCGGACAGCAGGGGCGAGTCGGTGGCCCGGTAGACCAGCGTGCCGAGCGCCAGACCGCCGAGGGTCGAGGCGGCCGTCTGGAAGGCGGAGGACAGGAACAGCGGGGTGAACTCCCGTGTGCGGAAGAGGTCGGCGTAGCTGCGCATGCGGGGAGTGTGGGCAGGGAGTCCGGGGTGGTCGTTATTGTTTCGCGTACGTGCGAAACGTCCGTCGACCCCGAGCGTGAAGGCGCCCATGGGCCTCTGGTACGTCAGCGCCGACACCCTCGCCGGCAGCCGGTTCCTGCTCTCGCCGCTCGCCGAGGTGTTCGCCGCTCTGAAGCTGCTGCACGCCGGTACCGCCTCCCACCCCGGGGAACGCGCCTGGCTGGACGCCCACCTCCCCGCGTACCGGGCGCGGCTGGCCGCCGACCCCGTGACCGGTCTGCTCGTCCGCAGCGGGCTCGGCCCGGAGTGGATCGCCGACTTCCTCACTCCCACGCCCAGGGACGGGGAGACCTTCGAGGAGGGCGTGGAGCGCGTCCGCTCCGCCTCCCCCGCCGACGCCCGGGCCCACCTGACCGTGTCCCTGCGCGGACCGCTCCCCGCCGCCCTCGACCGCGACGACCTGCCCGAACGCGCGGCCGACCTGCTCAGCTACGTGTGGACGCAGACCGTACGGCCGTACTGGGACCGGCGGCGGCGCGTGCTGGAGGCAGATGTCGTCGCCCGGACCGCGCAGCTGAGCCGGGGCGGCTGGGCGGCCGCGCTGGACACCCTGCGGCCGGGCCGGACCCGCTGGCTCGGCGGGAACCGGCTCCAGGTCAACCTCCACGAGTACCCGCCGCGCGAGATCTCCGGCGCCCAGCTCCTCTTCGTCCCCGTCACCCCGCAGCGGGCCGGCTGGGTGTCCTGGGAGGAGCCCGACCGGTACGCCCTCGTCTATCCCTGCGCGGGCGTGCTGGCCGACGGGACGCGCACGGTGGTCCCGGAGAGTCTCGGCGCGCTGCTCGGGCCCGCCCGTGCCCGGGTGCTCGTGCTGCTGGACTCCCCGATGAGCACCAGCCAGTTGGTCGCCGTGACCGGGCAGGGGCTCGGCTCGGTCGGGCGCCACCTCAAGGTGCTGCTGGACGGGCGGCTGGTGGAGCGGCGGCGTGCGGGACGGTCGGTGCTGTATTCGCGCACGGCCGCCGGTGAGGTGCTCGTCACAGCGCAGCGGGCGTGACGGGCGCATCACCTGGTGGCGGGGCGGCGGAGTTAGCATCCGCCCATGACGACTACTGACAACAGTGCGGGTGCCTCTGTCCTCGATGTCCAGATCGGTGCGCTCCAGGGTGGTTCCGCGGACCTGTCCCAGTACGCGGGCAAGGCCGTCCTCGTGGTGAACGTGGCCTCCAAGTGCGGGCTGACGCCGCAGTACGCGGGCCTGGAGCGGCTGCAGGAGCGGTACGCGCCGCTGGGCTTCACCGTGCTCGGGGTGCCCTGCAACCAGTTCCTCGGGCAGGAGCCCGGCAGTGCCGAGGAGATCGCGGAGTTCTGCTCGGCGACGTACGGCGTGACCTTCCCGATGACGGAGAAGATCGAGGTGAACGGGGAGGGACGGCACCCTCTGTACGAGCGCCTGGTCGGCCACGCGGATGCCGAGGGGCACAGCGGGGACATCCGGTGGAACTTCGAGAAGTTCCTGATCGGGAAGGACGGCAAGGTCGTCGCCCGCTTCTCGCCGCAGACGGAGCCGGAGGCGGCCGAGGTCGTGGCGGCCATCGAGGGCCAGCTCGCGTAGCCGGGGTCCGGAGTCCGGAGTCCGGTTCGTCCCTGCCCTTGGAGCAGGGACGAGCGTCCTGCGTCACCGGGCGAACGGCGCCCGGTGACGCAGGCACGCAATCGGTCGGCGGGCTCGCCCTCAGCCGCCGGACGGCTGGGCCTCGTCCCTCAGCTCCTCCGGGCACGCGGTCCCCCGCGGTAGCTGATACGGCGCCCCCAGGCGGTAGGTGCCCGGGCGGGGGGCCAGGAGTTCGGTCCACTTGTCGCCCCAGATGTCCTCGGGGGCTTCCATCAGGCAGCCGTTGACGTTGTCGTACGTCTTCGGGGTGCCCTTGGCGCGGTGCTTGGAGGCATCCGTCTCCTGCGGGGGCTTCACGCCCTTGCCCTGGGTGTCGACCAGGCCCAGCCACGGCGAGTAGGGGACGCGGATGAGGACGCGGCCCGCCTTCTTCACCTGGATCGTCAACTCGCCCTGCTCCGCCCGGTCGACCACCGCCGGCGGATCCGCCAGCGGGGTCGGGTCCGTCACCGCGAACAGCTGCCAGTTGGCGTCGCCCCAGACCTGCTTCAGATACGGCATGCCGCGCTGCACGAGCTCACGTTCGCGTTCGCCGCCGTCGCCGTCCGGCTCGCCCTTCGGCAGCACCACGTAGTGCACGGCCCAGCGCTGCAACCAGGCGTGGTAGTTCGCGGAGTTCAGCGTGTCGTCGTAGAAGAGCGGGTTGCGCTCCATGTCGGCCTGGCGGTTCCAGCCGCGGGCCAGGTTGACGTACGGCGCCAGCGCGGAGGCCTCGCGGTGCGAGCGCGCCGGGACCACCTCCACGCGGCCCTTCTCCGCGCCGTCCACCTGGAGCTGGTGGACCAGCGGCGCCAGCTCGTGCGCCCAGGACGCCGCCGGAGTGGTGTGGACGATGTCGTCCACCGTCTTGACACCGATCCAGACGACGAAGCCGGTGAGCGCCACCACGGTGGCGTACCACTTCCGGCTGCGCCGCACCGTGAACGGCAGTGCAGCGACCAGCGCCACCCCCGCGAACAGCATCGCCAGGCGCGTGATGTTGGAGCCGATCTGGGAGCTGATCAGCCAGACGAGCAGGACGGACAGCGCGTACACCGCCGCCGTGATCCGTACCGTCTTCCACTCCTTGGGCACCACGACCCATACCAGGGCCGAGAAGAGGAAGGGCAGGATCGTCGACGCCCACGTCATCGGTTGCGTCCCGGAGAACGGGAACAGCCACGCGGACAGGGCCACCACCGCCGTGGGGGCCAGGCCCAGCGCCCACGCACCGGGGCGGCGCTTCTGCAGGAACAGCGCCACCGCGACCAGTCCCACGAACAGGCCCGCCACCGGCGACGACATGGTGGCCAGCGCGGCCAGCGACGCCGCGGACAGCGCCTTCGCCCAGCGTTTGTGACGCCAGTGGTACGGCCAGCAGAACACGGCCGCGGTCGCGCCCAGCGCGAACACCATGCCGAGGCCGAATGTGACACGGCCCGAGATGGCGTTGCAGAGGAGTCCGAACACCCCGGCGAGGGCCGGCCACCGCGGCTCGCGGACGGCACGGCTGCGGACGAGGATCAGCGTCAGCAGGCCGGCCGAGGCCGTCCCGGCGATCATCATCGTCGTACGGACGCCGAGGAGCGACATCAGATAGGGCGACACGACGCTGTACGACACCGGGTGCATGCCCCCGTACCAGGCGAGGTTGTACGCCGAGTCGGGGTGCCGGCCGACGAACTCCGCCCACGCGTCCTGCGCCGCGAGGTCACCGCCGCTGTTCGCGAAGGTGAAGAACCAGATGAGGTGCAGCACCCCGGCGAGGGCCGTGGCGGCGAGGGCGGGATGGCGACGGGCCAGATCGGCCGCGCGGGAGGAGCCCAGACGGGCGGCCAGGGCGCGGAGACGTCCCGGGGCCTTCGGAGCGTCCTGGGCGGGAGGCTCGGCGCCGGGGGCCGGGGCTGCGGGAACCGGGGGCGCCGGGGTCGGGGCCGGAGCCGTCGGCGCCGGGACCCGGGCCTGACGGTCCGGGGTCTGAGGGGCCGGTGGGGCCGGCGGGTCAGGGGTGGGTGCGCCCAGCGGTATTCGCGGTCCCGGTGATCCGTCCGGGTGATGTTCCCGGTCGGCGTCGTCGGCGTGTGTCGGCTCCGCTGTGGCCACCTGAAGGCACTCCCCGTGTCCTGTCTTCCGCTCTCGGCCGCGTCCCGTTCGCTCCCGCTTCACGGCCGCGTCTCCGCGACCGGCGACCTGTCCCGATTCGTGACGCTAGCACGCACCCCGCCACGGGGCCCCGGGGTGGGGCCGCGGCGGGGTGCTGCGGGGCGCCACTGTGTGCGGGTGCGCCCGGTTCAGCCCAGACGGGTCAGCTTGTCCGTGAAGCCCGGCTCGGCGAGGTCCTTCTGGAGAGCCACGGGGACCTTCACCGCATGGCTGGAACCGTCGCCGACCGTCAGCTCGCCGACGACCTTGCCGGCCTTCGCCTCGTGCGGAGGCGCCGTGCCGTCGTCGCCGATCGACAGCCTCGTCCTCAGACCCGGCCAGCCGACCGCCGTCAGGGTCTCGGTGGCGACCACCGGCGTCCTCCCGCCGAGCTGGTCGTCCAGGTATCCGACGACGTCGCCCTTCTTCACCACGGTGGCGGTGGTCAGGCTCTGCTGGATGGTGTTGATGAGCTTCTGGCTGTTCGTCAGCGCGAGTTGCAGGCTGTCCCAGACGCGGCCGGTGTGGGCGTCCTGATTGAGGACGGCGCCGTAGATCGTCCGCGTCCTGCCGTCGACCACCTTCGTCGCCGCCCACACCAGGTTGCCGCCGGCCGGGGTGGAGGAGCCGGTCTTCAGGCCGATCACGCCGACCTGCCTCACCAGCAGGTCGTTGTTGTTGTATATCGGCTTGTCCAGGCCGGGGATGTCCGCCTTGGCCATCCCGACGATGCTGCGGAACACCTCGTTCTGCATGACGGCCTCGGCCAGCTTCAGCTGGTCGACGGCCGTGCTCACGGTCGTCCTGTCCAGGCCGCTCGGGTCCGTGTACGTGGTGTGGGTCATGCCGAGCTTCTTCGCGGCGGCGTTCATCTTGCCGACGAAGGTGTTGTTGTCGGAGTCCCAGCGGGCCAGCAGCCGCGCGACGTTGTTCCCCGACGGGATCATCAGCATCTGCAGCATCTGCCGCTCGGAGAACTTCTGGCCCTTCTTCATGGCCGCCGTCGACTCGTCCTCCTTCTTCGAGTCGTCCTCCGCCTGCTGGTCGGCGGTGATGGTCGGGCCGTTCTGGTCGCCCTTGAGCGGGTGCTCCTGGAGCGTGACGTACGCCGTCATGATCTTGGCGACGCTCGCTATCGGCTTCGGGCTCTGCTGCCCTTCGGTGCCGATCATGCCGACGCCTTCGACCTCTATGGCCGACTGACCCTGGCCCGGCCAGGGCAGGTCGAGCTTCCCGCCCTTGAAGGTGTACGTCGCGTCGGCCGTCAGTGCGAGGGTCGGGGTCGGCAACGGGCGGACCGCCTGCACGATCGCAAAGATGATCACCAGCAGGACGACCAGCGGCGACCAGATCTTGATGCGCCGCAGAACGGTGCGGACCGGGGTCTCCGGGGGCGGCGGGGTGTTCGTCAGCTCAGCGAGCAGATCCAGCGGAGGCTTGGGCGGGATCGGCTGCTGGGCGGTGCGCTCGGGGCCGACCTGAGGCATGGCGGTGGTCGCGTCGGCGGGACCCGCGGCCGGCTTCGACTCCGTGGACGCCGGCCGGGTGGGCTTCGCCTGCGGGGGCTTGGCCTGCGGACGCTCGGCCGGGGTGGGCCGGGGCTCGTCCAGCGACTTCAACGGGACGAACTTGCTGGTGCGTTCCGCTTCGGACTCGGGCTTGTCCGACTTGCCCGCCCAGGAGGGGCCGGACTTGTCGGAGGGCTTGGCGTCGCCCACCTTGAGCATGGTGGTGGGCTGGTCGACGGCGGGCGGCCGTACGGCCTTGAAGACGGCGGTGGGCTGGTCTACGGGGGGTTCGGGGTCCTTCTTGTCGCGGGAGTCGGAGTCGCACTCCTCTTCCGACTCCTCCCCTTCTTCCTCTTTGCCCTTTTCTTCCGCCTTTACCTCGCCTTTCGGCTTCTCCTGCTTGGCCTGCTTTTCTTCGGACTTGGGGGAGTCTTCAGATTTGGGGGAGTCTTCGGACTCGCGCTCGGCTTCGGAGCTCGCGGACTCGGCGTCGGCGTCGGCGTCGTCACCCGCTTCGGAGGCGTCCTCGGCCTCCGGCTCCGTTTCGGAAGCGTCGGCGTCGGCGTCGGAAGACCCGTCCTCCGGCTCCTCGGGCGACTCCTCCTCGGACTCAGCCTCGGAGTCCGCCTCGGCCTTCTCCTCGGACTCGGCCTCCGGCTCCGCCGGCGACTCCTCGGACTCGCCCTCCGGCCCCTCCTCGGGCTCCGCCTCGGCCCTCTCCTCGGCCTCGTCCTCCTCAGCGCTCCGTACCCAGGAAGCCAGCGCCGCACGCTCGCGCACCTCGCTGTCGGCCGCATCGGCACCGGAGTCCGCCGTGTCCGCGGGACCCGTGCCCTCCTCGGCCTGCTCGACCTCCTCGACAGCCGTACTGGCGGAGCCGCCGCGCAGCGACTTGGTCGAGAGCACCGTCGTGGCCTGGTCGACCCGCACCTTCTCGCCGGTCAGCGCGAGCCTCGGGTCGCGTCCGGCCTTGGCCGGCCTTGGAACCGGAGCCCCGCTCCCCGACGTCGTTTCCGCCGACGACCCCTGCTGCTTCGACCTGTCGGGGGACTCGCCCGCCACCGATGCCTCCTCCGTGCGCCGCGCACCCACGTGCGCGCCTTGCCCAACCGTGAACCGCCGCCCGGACACCGCTGCCCGAACCATGTACCAGTGTCCTGTGTGAGGGATTGACCCCTGCGCTAGACGAGAACGACATACCTACCGGTTCCACTACATTCCGGTCACGCACCCTCGACAGACCAATGTGAGAGGGGTCACCCTGTCTCTCATCCACGCGGGGAGGCATGGATGGGCAGGAGCCGCAGAACACTTCCGGAGGAGCTTCTGCTGCTGGCACTGGACCCGGCCACGGGTACCACTGCACAGCCGCAGTCGCTCGACCTTGGTCTGGCCGGAGCACAGCTAGTGGAGCTGGCGCTGGCCGGACGGATAGCCCCAGACGGGGATCGTATCGCCGTGGTGGTACCACGGCCGACTGGAGATCCGACTTTGGACACCGCTTTGGAGTTGCTGCGCAGGCGCGGCGCTCCGGTGCGGGCCGTCCACTGGATCGGCGGGCCCCGTCTCGGGCTCCGCCAGATCTACCTCTCGCATCTGGAGCGGTGCGGCATGGTCCAGGCCGTGCCAGGCCAGATGTGCGGGGTGCTGCCGACGACTCGCTACCAGGCGACGGACACGGCCATCAGCCGGGAGATCAGGTCCCGGCTGGATTCCGCGATCCGTACCGGCGTTCCGCCGGACCCGCGGACCGCGGCGCTCGCCGCACTGGCCCACGCGGTCGGTCTCGGCAAGCACCTGTATCCGGGCAACGAGGGCCGCTCGTCCCGTTCCCGGCTGCGGGATCTGATCAGGCACGACCCCATGGGCGGCCTCGTGGCGCACGCCGTGATGGACGTCCAGAACGGAGTGGGCGCACAGCCGCGCCGCAACCCGGCCGCCGGCGCCAGGTCCGCGGCGGAACCCGCCCGCGGTGTTCCGATGCAGCCGCGCCACGGATCCATGGCGCGCGTCGTGGCCCACTGAACCGAAGCGCCACAGCCCCACAGCACCACGGCACGTCCCCTGCCGAACCGGCGGAATCGGTACGGCAGGACAGCGGGACCGCGGTATGCGGCGCCCGCAAGCAGTCCCGCGACCCGTTCGGGAGCCGCCCGGCCGCGCGGGGTGGTGAGACCGTACGTCCTTCGCGACGACACGGACTCACCGCCCCGCGCGGCCGCATGCGTAGGTCGCTCACGCGGCAAGGGGCCCGGCGCGTACGGGATTCCGTGCGACAGGCGCTGAACTGTTCGATATCCGTGACGCCGTGGGCCCCCTTCGGGCCAAGGACCGCCCAAAGGGCCTGCGGTCGCCGCATATCCGCGGTTTCCCAGCGGTAGGAAGCACCTTGGTGGCAATCTGCTCAGCAGCAGATACGCAAAGT
Organism: Streptomyces sp. Y2F8-2; assembly: GCF_014905555.1. GTDB lineage: Bacteria > Actinomycetota > Actinomycetes > Streptomycetales > Streptomycetaceae > Streptomyces > Streptomyces cynarae. The sequence goes on from NZ_BNGS01000006.1 coordinate 265,791, forward strand.
AGAGGCACGCAGCCGGAGGTGCACGTCCGTGGCGTCGAATGTCAATCCCACCGTCCGGCGGCGCCGGCTGGGTCAGGAACTGCGCCGACTCCGGGAACTCAAGGGCATGACCGCCGAAGAGGTGGCCGAGCGACTGCTGGTGTCGCAGTCGAAGATCAGCCGTCTGGAGAACGGCCGCCGCAGCATCAGCCCGCGTGACGTCCGGGACCTGTGCGGAGTCTACGAGGTCGAGGACCAGCGGGTCGTCGAATCGCTGATGGAGATGGCCCGTGACTCCCGCCAGCAGGGCTGGTGGCACGCCTTCGGGGACATCCCCTACAGCGTCTACATCGGCCTGGAGACCGACGCCGAGTCGCTGCGCGTCTACGAGCCGCAGATCATCACCGGCCTGCTGCAGACCCGTGCGTACGCCGAGGCGCTCATCCAGGGCGCGCTGCCCGAGACGTCGCCGGCCGACATCGAGAAGCGCGTCCAGGTGCGGATGCGCCGCCAGGAACGTATCTCCGCCGAGAACAACCCGCTGCGCCTGTGGGTGGTGCTGGACGAGGCGGCGCTGCGCCGACGCGTGGGCGACAACCTGGTCATGCGGGAGCAGTTGGAGCACCTGGCGGAGATGTCCCGGCTGCCGCACGTCACCGTGCAGGTGCTGCCGTTCGAGGTGGGGGCGCATCCCGGCGTCAACGGCCACTACGCGATCCTGGAGTTCGCCGACGCGGCCGACTCGAGCGTGGTCTACCTCGAGGGCGTCACCAGCGACCTGTACCTGGAGAAGGCGCAGGACGTGCAGAAGTACGCCGTGATGTACGAACACCTGCGGGCGCAGGCCCTCAATGTGGAGCAGTCCCGCAAGTTCATCGAGGACGCGGCCAAGAGCTACGCATCCTGAGCCAACGGGCCGACGAGCGGCGGATCTTACACCCGTGGATAATCCGGGCGTAAGACCCCACTGGAATATGCCACCCGGTCGAGTGAACGGCTCCTCCGGACAGGGATGTTGCCGAGTAGCGTCGATCACGCCACCAGTCAACAAGTTGGCGCGATTCGCATCGCGGAATCCGTGAAGGACCCGCGGCGCGGTCACAGCAACTCAGCAACTCGTACCGGAGTGAACATGGCTGTTCTTCAGGGGGCCACGGCAACGTGGACCAAGTCGTCGTACTCGGCCGGAAACGGCGCCTGCGTCGAAGTCAAGTCGCCTCTCCCTTCGGCGTTGTTCGTGCGGGACTCGAAGGTCACCGAAGGGCCCGTCCTGGCCTTCCCCGCCGACGCGTGGAACACGTTCGTGGCGTCGATCAAGTAGTGCCGAGCGGCCCCACCACGCCCACGACAGAGCCCTCTCGACTGGTCCGCCGTCCCGGCCGAGGGGGCCGTATCCTTCCGGCCCTCAGCGGAGCCGGTCCACGTACCTGTCCGTCCCCGGCACCGTGGGAACGAACGGGGCCACCAACTCCACCCTGCCCAGCCCGCTTTCCTTGACCGCCCCGTCCAGTCCCGTGAAGTGTTCCTTCCAGCACTCCCGGGGATCCTCCTCCAGGAACCACAGCAGGGTCAGGCGCGTGTCCACGCCCTCCACCTGCTTCACGTACGTCATTCGGTCGCCCGGCAGCGGCGTCGGGCGGAAGACGGTCACCATGGCCGCCGGGGAGTCCGCCAGGCGCCTCGGCAGATGCCGGGCGCGCAGCCACTCCAGCAGGCCGGCGCGCTGCACGGGGCCGTACGCGTCGACCACCTGCAGGACCAGGCCCGCGTACGGGTGGTCCAGCGCGTGAACGTCGCGCGGTCCGGCCGCGCCGTCCCGGTACACGGTCGCCTCATGGTCCTGGAACGCCGTGAAGACGTGGGTACGGTCCTGGTAGACCCGTCCGTCACGGTTGAGGCGCTTGTTGATGGCGACCGTCCAGCGCATGTGATCGTCATAGCGGCCGTCCGTGATCCAGTACGTCGACAGATAGCAGCCCGCCGCCACCGGCTGCGCGACCACCGACTTCTCGGGATAGCGCAGGAGTTGAAGATCGCGGGTGGCGACCCAGCGGCGGCCGGCGTACATCCACGGCATGGCCATGGCGCCGGCGTAGTAGTGGTCGTCCTCGTACCAGCGGTTGTACGCGTACTCGTGCCCCGGGTGCGGTTCCACCATGGTGATCAGCGCATGCCCCGGGCGGACGCCGTAGGGACCCACAGCGGCCAGCTCCGCGTACACCTCGCTGCGCGTGTCCTCGCCGCCCTCGCCGCCTTCCCTCATGCCGCTTCCCCTTTTCCCTTCCGTCCTCGGCCGGTCGCCCATACTCTGACGCTCCGTCAGATAATCCGCCAGAGCCGGGAGGGCCTCATGTCGCTGCTCCAGGGCAGGACCGTCGTCGTGTCGGGGGTCGGCCCCGGGCTCGGCCACCAGGTCGCCGCGGCCGTCGTGCGCGAGGGCGGCAACGCCGTGCTCGGGGCGCGTACGGAGGCGAACCTCGCCAGGACCGCCGCCGCGCTCGACCCCGACGGCGCCCACACGGCGTACCGGGCGACCGACATCACCGACGAGACGCAGTGCGAGGCGCTCGCGGCGCTGGCGGTGGAGCGGTTCGGGCGGATCGACGCGGTGGTCCACGTCGCGGCCTGGGACAGCTACTTCGGCGGCCTTCAGGACGCGGATTTCGCCACCTGGCAGTCGGTCGTCGACGTGAACCTGCTCGGGACGCTGCGGATGACGCGGGCGTGCCTGCCGAGCCTCAGGACGTGCGGCGGCTCGGTCGTCTTCATCGGCACCCAGTCCTCGGTGGCCGCGCCCTCCCAGGTGCGGCAGGCGGCGTACGCGGCGTCCAAGGGGGCGCTGACCAGCGCGATGTACTCGCTGGCACGGGAGCTCGGCCCGTACCGGATCCGGGTCAACACGGTCCTGCCCGGCTGGATGTGGGGTCCGCCCGTCGAGGCGTACGTGCGCTTCACCGCGCACACCGAGGGCGTACCGGAGGCGGAGGTGAGAAAGCGCCTCACCGACCGTATGGCGCTGCCGGACCTGGCCACGGACGGCGACGTGGCGGACGCCGCGGTGTTCCTGGCCTCCCACCGGGCGCGCGCGATCACGGGCCAGTCCCTGCTGGTGAACGCGGGTGAGCTGATGCGATGACCCCCGGCTTCGAGCAGCCGCCTGAACGGACAGGTACCCTCACGGCCGGAAATAGCCCCCAACGGCCATGTACATGAACGACTCTCAGCCAACAGAACGATTTTACCTTCCCTTGACCAGTACGCCGGTTGTCGTGCTCATGTACCGGAACCCACCATGAGCGGGCAGTTCGGCAGGGAGGGAGGGACACATGAACGGGTTCGACTGGGCCGTCCTGGTCGCGTACTTCGGCGTGATGACCGCGATCGGCGTCTGGTCCCACAAACGCGTGGACGACGTCAGCGACTTCTTCACCGCGGGCGGCAGGATGCCGTGGTGGCTGTCCGGCATCTCGCACCACATGTCCGGCTACAGCGCGGTGATGTTCACGGGATACGCCGGCATCGCCTACACCTACGGCATCACCTCCTACGTCACCTGGGCCCTGCCCATCGCCATCGGCGTGCTGATCGGCGCCAAGCTGTTCGCGCCGCGCCTGAACCGGCTGCGCTCACGGCTGCGCGTGGCCTCGCCGCTGGAGTATCTGAAGGACCGCTACAACGTGCCCACACAGCAGGCGCTGGCCTGGTCGGGCATCCTGCTGAAGATCGTGGACGTGGGCGCGAAGTGGGCGGCGATCGCCACGCTGCTGAGCGTCTTCACCGGGGTCACGATCACCCAGGGCATCGTCATCACCGGTGGCATCACGGCGGTGTACTGCACGATCGGCGGTCTGTGGGCGGACGCGCTGACCGAACTGGGCCAGTTCGTCATCCAGTTGCTGGCGGGTCTGGCCATGCTCGTCATCGCGCTGCACAAGATCTCCGAGCAGGGCGGTCTGTCCAAGGCGCTGGACTCGCCGAAGCTGGACGGTCACGGGCACGGGTTCGCGGGCCCGTACATGACGGTCTTCTTCATCTCCTACCTGTTCATCAAGCTGTTCGAGTACAACGGCGGCATGTGGAACCAGGCCCAGCGCTACATGGCGACGGGCAGCGCCAAGGAGGCGACCCGGTCCGCTCTGCTGTCGGCGGGCCTGTGGTTCGTCTGGCCCGTCATCCTCTTCATCCCGATGTGGCTCTCCCCGCTCCTGGTCACCGCGAAGAAGCCGGACGGCTCGGACGCGTACGGCCTGATGACCGAACAACTGCTGCCGCACGGGCTGCTGGGCCTGGTCGTCGTGGGCTTCTTCTCACACACGATGGCCATGTGCTCCTCCGACGCGAACGCGATCGCGGCCGTGTTCACGCGGGACGTGGTGCCGGTGCTGTCGAAGGCGGCGCGCTCGTGGAACACGCGGACCGGCCTGGTCGCGGGCCGCGTGACGACGGTCGCGTTCCTCGGCCTGTCGATGGCGGTGGCGACGCAGGTCAACTCGCCCACCTTCAAGGACATCATCACGGTCGTCATCAAGTGGGTGGCCGGCCTGATGGGCCCGATCGCGATCCCGTTCATCCTCGGCCTGCTGCGCCCGTTCCGCAAGTCGGGCCCGACGGCGGCGCTCGCCAGCTGGAGCGCGGGACTGCTGGCGTTCTTCTTCGTCAACTACAACCCGGACTTCTCCCAGCGTACGAACGTCAAGCTGGAGTACCAGGTGGCCCTGCCGATGGTGGTCTCGCTGGTCCTGTACGTCCTGATCGGCCTGGTGAAGCCGGAGGACACGCCCGAGCGGGACGCGATCATCGAGAAGATCAACTCCGACGACGACGGGGCGACGGTGACGGTGCCGACTCCGGGTACTGCCAGCCCGTCCGGGGTCTGAGCGCGAGGACGCCGCGTCCGACGGGGGCCGGAGGCGGCGCCCCCGGGCGGTGGCCGGGGCAACAGTCGCCCTACGCCCGGGGGTACCGCTCCAGCCACCCCGGCGCGGACCCCGTGGGGCCGTGCAGCGCGGCGCCCTGCGTCATCTCCATCGCGAAGTCGTCCGCCAGGACCAGCATCGTGGGACGGCCCTCCAACTCGGCCAGCCAGGCCGGCGGGAGGGCCGTCTCGCCGTGCAGCGCCCCCAGCAGGCCACCGGTCAGGGCCCCCGCCGCCCCCGACGGACCCCCCTGGTTCACGGCGAGGCACAGCGCGTGCCGGACGTCCTCCCCCACCACCGTGCAGTACACGGCGACCGCCAGCGCCCCGGCCGCCGTACCGTCCCCGGCCAGTTCCTCGATCCGCTCGGGCGTCGGCATGCCCTGCCGCACCGCCCCCAGCGCGTGCTGCAAGGCGTCCGCGACCTGCTGCTGCCCCGGCCGCGGGGCGAGCAGCGCCAGGGCCCGCTGCACGCCCGCGTCGGGGCTCTCCCCGCGCGCCAGCGCGTGCAGGATCACGGCGTACGCGCCCGCCGCCAGGTATGCCGTGGGGTGCCCGTGCGTCTGCGCCGCGCACTCGATCGCCAGTTGCAGCACGAGTTGCGGCTCCCACCCGACGAGCAGCCCGAACGGTGCGGAGCGCACGGCGGCCTCGGGCCCCTGGTCGCCCGGATTCTTCGGCGCGTCCAGCGTGCCCATCGTGTCGTCGCCGAGGCCGAGCAGACAGGCCCGGGCCGGCGAGCGCCGGGCGTACAGCCACTCCTCGCGGGCCAGCCAGCCGTCCTCCTTGCGCCGCTCGTCGGGACCCCAGTCCCGCTGGGTGGCCGCCCAGCGCAGATACGCCCGGTGCAGATCGGTCGGCGGATGCCAGGCGCCCGTGTCACGGCGGACCTGGGCGCGGATGAGCCCGTCCACGGAGAACAGGGTGAGCTGCGTGTGGTGCGTGATCGCGCCACGTCGGCCGTGCCCGAACGCCAGGTCCGTCAGCCCCTGCGGCCCGTGGGCCTGCCGGATCTCCTCCAGGGTGAGCCCGTCGACCGGCGCGCCCAGGGCGTCGGCGACGGCCACACCGAGCAGCGTGCCGCGCACCCGGCCGCGGAAGTCCTGCTGCTCGGCGCGCCCCCAGACGGCACCGGCTGTCGCACCCACCCCAGGCCTCCTCACGGCACCGCACGCACCTCAGACGCGCAGCACTGTAATCGAGCGGGAGCGTCCGGCTCAGGGCTGCGGAACGTCATGCACACCACACTTCCGTGACCGCCCGAAAATCCTCTGTGAGCGGCCGAAAGCCGTCTCCATAGTTGGATCATGGCCGAAACAACGAGAAGCCCCCACACCCGGTCCGCGCTCCCCCTCGCCGCGACCCTCCTGACCGGCACGGTCGCCCTCTACATCGCGCTCGTCGCGTTCGGGAACATCACCGACTTCGGCACCAACCAGCAGTTCGTCCGGCACGTCCTCGCGATGGACACCACCTTCAAGGACGACGACCTGATGTGGCGCGCCATCACCTCGCACACCTGGGAGGACGCCGCGTATGTGGCGATCATCGTCTGGGAGACGGCCGCCGCACTGATCCTGATCGCCGCGACCTGCCTGTGGGCCCGCCACCACCCGCGCGCCAGGTGGTTCTCGGACATCGGCCTGCTGATGCTCCTGCTGCTCTTCGGCGCCGGGTTCGTCGCGATAGGCGGCGAGTGGTTCGCGATGTGGCAGTCCAAGACCTGGAACGGCCTGGACGCGGCGATCCGGGTCATCGTCCTGACCGGGGTGGTGCTGCTGGTGACGCACCTGCCGGGGGCGACCCGGGACGAGCGCTGAGCGGTCGTCGGGGAGGCCCCCGGCAGGTGACGTGCCGGCTCGCTCAGTTCTCCAGCACCGGCAGCAACTCCGGCAGGTGCCCGTCCGATGCCGCCGCCGCCCGCTGCCGCTCCTGCGGGACCTCGCCGTAGACCGTCGTGCGCGGCCTGGCCGGGCGGCCCGCCGCCTCCGCGACCGCGATCAGTTCCCTGATCGACTTGTACGAGCCGTAGGACGAGCCCGCCATGCGGGAGATCGTCTCCTCCATCAGGGTGCCGCCCAGGTCGTTCGCGCCGGAGCGGAGCATCTCGGCCGCACCCTCCGTACCCAGTTTCACCCAGCTCGTCTGGATGTTGGGGATGTGCGGGTGCAGCAGGAGGCGTGCCATCGCCGTGACCGCGCGGTTGTCCCGCATCGTCGGGCCGGGGCGGGAGATGCCCGCCAGGTACACCGGGGCGTTGGTGTGGATGAAGGGCAGGGTGACGAACTCCGTGAAGCCGCCCGTCCGCTGCTGGATGCCGGCGAGGGTGCGCAGATGGCCCAGCCAGTGGCGGGGCTGGTCGACGTGGCCGTACATCATCGTCGACGAGGAGCGGATGCCCAGTTCGTGCGCCGTCGTGACGACCTCGATCCAGGTCGCCGTGGGCAGCTTGCCCTTCGTCAGGACCCAGCGGACCTCGTCGTCCAGGATCTCCGCCGCCGTGCCGGGGATCGTGTCCAGGCCCGCTTCCTTCGCCGCCGTCAGCCACTCGCGGATCGACATGCCGGTGCGGGTCGCCCCGTTGACCACCTCCATCGGGGAGAAGGCGTGCACATGCATGCCGGGGACGCGGGACTTCACCGCCTTCGCGATGTCGAAGTACGCCGTCCCGGGCAGGTCCGGGTGGATGCCGCCCTGCATGCACACCTCGACCGCGCCCACGTCCCAGGCCTGCTGGGCGCGGTCCGCGACCTGCTCCAGGGAGAGCGTGTAGGCGTCCGCGTCCGTGCGGCGCTGCGCGAACGCGCAGAAACGGCAGCCGGTGTAGCAGACGTTCGTGAAGTTGATGTTCCGGGTGACGATGTACGTCACGTCGTCGCCGACCGCCGACTTGCGCACGTCGTCCGCGATGCGGGTGAGCGCGTCCAGCGCCGGGCCGTCCGCGTGCAGCAGCGCCAGCGCCTCCTCGTCGGTGAGCCGCGTCGGGTCGTCGGCGGCCGTGCGCAGCGCCGCCCGTACGTCGGCGTCGATGCGCTGCGGTGCCATGCCGGGCGCCGCCGCCTCCCGCAGCGCCTCCCAGTCGCCGTACACCTCGTCGAAGTCGTCGCGCCGGTCGCCCGTACGGCCGTCGCTGTCGATCGTGCGGTGCAGGTCGGTGCGTCCGGCCGCGACGAACACCTCCTCGGGCTCCTGCCAGGGGTGCCCCTCGACCACGGCGTCCTCACGCGCCAGGCCCGTCTCCGGGTCCGCCAGCGCCGCCACATGGGGGCGCAGCCGCGGGTCCAGCCAGGGCTCCCCGCGCCGGACGAACTCCGGGTACACGCACAGGCGTTCCCGCAGGGCGAAGCCCGCCGCCGCGGAACGCTCCCGCAGCCGCTCGATCTGCGGCCAGGGCCGCTCGGGGTTCACATGGTCGATGGTCAGCGGCGACACCCCGCCCCAGTCGTCGATGCCGGCGCCGATGAGCCGCTCGTACTCCCCGTCGACCAGGTTCGGCGGTGCCTGCAGACAGGCGGAGGGGCCCATGATGTGCCGGGCCACGGCCACCGCGGCGACCAGCTCGTCCAGTTCCGCGTCCGGCATCCCGCGCATCGCCGTGTCCGGCTTGGCGCGGAAGTTCTGGATGATCAGCTCCTGGATGCCGTGGTAGGCGCGAGACACCTTCCGCAGCGCGAACAGCGACTCGGCGCGCTCCTCGTACGTCTCGCCGATGCCGATGAGGAGGCCGGAGGTGAAGGGGACGGAGGAGCGGCCGGCGTCCTCCAGCACCCGCAGGCGGACCGCCGGTTCCTTGTCGGGGGAGCCGTAGTGCGGGCCGCCCGGCTCCGACCACAGCCGGGTCGCCGTCGTCTCCAGCATCATGCCCATCGACGGGGCGACCGGCTTCAGCCGCTGGAAGTCGGTCCAGGACATCACACCGGGGTTGAGGTGCGGCAGCAGACCCGTCTCCTCCAGGATCCGGATGGAGACGGCCCGTACGTAGGCGATCGTGTCGTCGTAGCCGTGCGCGTCCAGCCACTCGCGCGCCTCGGGCCAGCGGTCCTCCGGCTTGTCGCCGAGGGTGATCAGGGCCTCCTTGCAGCCCAGGGCGGCGCCCTTGCGGGCGATGTCGAGGACCTCGTCCGGGGACATGAACATCCCGTGCCCGGCGCGGCGCAGCTTGCCCGGCACGGTGACGAAGGTGCAGTAGTGGCACTTGTCGCGGCACAGGCGGGTGAGGGGGATGAAGACGCTCTTCGAGTACGTGATGACGCCGGGCCGGCCGGCGGCCTCGAGGCCCGCGTCGCGCACCCGGGCGGCGGACGCGGCGAGGTCGTCGAGGTGCGCGCCGCGAGCCTGGAGAAGCACCGCGGCTTCGGCGACGTCGAGCGCGACACCGTCTCGGGCGCGTTTGAGGGCGCGACGCATGGAGTTCTCGGTGGGGCCGGTTCCGGAGGTCGCGGAAGTCGTCATCCCTCGAGCATACGTATGCGTTGATCAGGTCATACAGGGCGTACGTGCGTCGGTGGGGCGGTTCGCCCGTCACGGGGTGTCACTGTCGCCGTGGCCATCCGCTGTTACGCCGGCACCTGGCTGCCGATCGACTTCCCGTGCCCCGGAGTTCACGGGTGGACACCACAGTGGTGTGCGTCCATCCCTGCACCACCCCTGTCATCCGACACATCGGGAGCAGCAGCATGTGCGAGGACGACCACGGCAACGGCAACGGCACTGGCACCGGCATGGGAAGACGCGCACTGTTCGTGACGGGTGCGGCCGCCGCGCTTACGTTGGGAAGCGTGAGCTTCGCCGAGGGACCCGCCGCCGAGGCGGCCGACAACCAGGAGACGAGGACGGTGCGCGGCACGCTGCCCACCGGCTCCCCCGACTTCGTGTACCTGCCCGTCGACGTCCCCGAGGGCGTCCGTGAGATCAGGGTCGCCTACACGTACGACAGGCCGTCCGTCCCGGCCGGCACCCCGGGCAACGCCCTGGACATCGGCATCTTCGACGAGCGCGGCACCGAGCTGGGCGGCAAGGGCTTCCGCGGCTGGTCCGGCGGCGCGCGCAGCGAGTTCTTCCTCCGCGCGGACGACGCGACCCCCGGCTACATCCCGGGCCGCATCCGACCCGGCACCTGGCACATCGCGCTGGGCCCGTACACGGTGGCCCCGCAGGGCCTGACGTACGAGGTCACCATCACGCTCACCCACGGCGCGCAGAGCGAGACCCCGAAGCCCCTGTACCCGCCGTCCCGGGCCAAGGGACGGGGCCGCGCCTGGTACCGCGGGGACTGCCATCTGCACTCCTGGTACTCCGACGGCCGCCGCACGCCCGCCGAGATCGCGGCGCTGGCCCGGGCGGCCGGCCTGGACTTCATCAACAGCTCCGACCACAACACGCACTCCTCGCACGCCCACTGGGCCGACCAGGCGGGCGACGACCTGCTGATCATGACGGGCGAGGAGGTGACGACCCGCAACGGCCACGTGGTGGCGCTGGGCACCGACCCGGGCACGTTCATCGACTGGCGCTACCGGGCCCGCGACAACCGCTGGGCCCGCTTCGCCCAGCAGATCCGCCGCGCGGGCGGTCTGGTCGTCCCGGCGCATCCGCACGCCACCTGCGTCGGCTGCGGCTGGAAGTTCGGCTTCGGCGAGGCGGACGCGGTGGAGGTGTGGAACGGCCCCTACACCCCGGACGACGAGGTGACGCTCGCGGAGTGGGACAACACGCTGGTGGCGTCGGTCCGGGAGGGCCACGGCCGGTGGCTGCCGGCGATGGGCAACAGCGACGCGCACCGCGACCCGGACGCGGTGGGCAGCCCGCAGACGGTGGTCCTCGCCGACGACCTGACCCGCGAGGCCGTCCAGGAAGGCATCCGCGCGGGCCGCTCGTACATCGCCGAGTCGAAGAACGTCTCCCTGGCCTTCACCGCCTCGGGCAGCCGCGGCGAGCACGCGGGCATCGGCGAACGGCTGCCGGTGGACCGCGACACCCCGGTCACGGTCCGCCTGGAGGTGCGGGGCGCACCACGCTGCACGATCCGCTTCGTCACCGACCAGGGCGTGCTGTTCACGAGCGACCCGCTGCCGGTGACCGGCTCGGGCACGGCCGAATGGCGTACGACACCCGCCTACGCGGCCTACGTCCGCGCCGAGATTCGGCACGAGGCGGCGGCGGGACCGGTGCCGGGGGCGCTGGCCGCGTTCACCAACCCGATCTTCCTGGGCGGGGCGTAGAAGCATCCGCGGGGCGCGCTGCTGTTCTCCGCGCGCCCCGGTCCCCGGTCTGCGAGACTGCGCGGAGTGCCCAGCAGTGTGCCGCCGTCGAGGAGAGCGAGGGACGATGTCGGACTTCGTCGACCGCAAGTACCGTGCCGTCACGGCGTTCCAGCGCCGGATGAACCCGGTGCTGCGCCGCCTGCCCCTCCAGACGGTGCTGGAGACGACGGGCCGCGTGTCCGGGCTGCCGCGCCAGACCCCCGTGGGCGGCCGCCGCGTCGGGAACTCCTTCTGGCTGGTGTCGGAATACGGCCAGAAGTCCCAGTACGTCCGCAACATTCAGGCGAATCCACGCGTCCGGGTGCGCATCCTGGGCCGCTGGCACACGGGCACGGCCCACCTGCTCCCGGACGACGACCCCCGGGCCCGCCTGAAGCAACTCCCGCGCATGAACAGCATGGCGGTACGGGCCTTGGGGGCGCAGCTGCTCACGGTACGGGTGGACCTGGACGGCTAGGCGGTGGGGAATTGCCGGACACCCCTGATCAGCCCGGCCACACGATCGCCTGCAACTCGCTGTAGGCGTGCAGGGCGTAGGAGCCCACGTCGCGGCCCACGCCGCTCTTCTTGAAGCCGCCGAACGGCGCCTCCATGTTGCGGCCGACCGTGTTCACACCGACGCCGCCCGCGCGCAGCCGGCGCGCCACGCGGAAGGCGCGGGCCACGTCGCCCGACCAGACGTAGTCGATCAGGCCGTAGTCGGAGGCGTTGGCCAGGTCGATGCCCTCCTCCTCCGCGTCGAAGGGGACCACCACGACCACCGGGCCGAAGATCTCCTCCCGGACCACCCGCATGTCGGGCGTGCAGTCCGCGAGGAGGGTGGGCGCGACGTAGAAGCCGCGGTCGTGGGGAGGCCGTTCGCCGCCGGTGACCAGCCGTGCGCCCTCCTTGCGGCCCAGTTCGACGTACGCCTCCACACGGTCCCGGTGCGCCGCCGAGATCAGCGGACCCACCACGGTGTCCCGCTCACGCGGATCACCGACCTTCACGTGGCGGGCGTACGCCGCCAGTCGGTCGACCAGCCGGTCGTACATGCCCCGTTGCGCGAGCACCCGTGTCGGTGCCGTACAGATCTGGCCGCTGTAGAAGGAGAACGTGGTGCCGATCCCGGCCACCGCCGCGTCCAGGTCCGCGTCGTCGAAGACGAGCGCCGCGCCCTTGCCGCCCAGCTCCATCAGCTGCCGTTTCATGGACCGTCCGCACACCTCGGCGATGCGCTGCCCCACGGCCGTCGAGCCCGTGAAGCTCACCATGTCGACGTCCGGGCAGTCCACGGCCGCCTCGCCCACCTCCGGGCGCGCCCCGCCGACCACGTTCACCACGCCCGGCGGCGCGCCCGCCTCCTGAAGCGCCTCCGCCATGCGGTACACCGACAGCGGGTCCTGCGGGGCCGGCTTGACGACCACCGTGTTGCCCATCGCGAGCGCGGGCGCGACCTTGCCGGCCGGGTTCGCCCAGGGGTTGTTGTACGAGGTGACGCAGGCGACCACGCCGACCGGCTGGCGCACGGCCAGGGCGCCCATGACGGTCGCCGGGCCGAACGGCCCCGCCTCGTTGATCTGCGGCGGCAGCGGCTGCTCCACCGGTTCCACCCGCGCGTACCGCCGGAAACGCGCCGCCGCGACCCCGACCTGCATCCCGCGCGCCGTCCCGGTCGTCGCGCCGCTCTCCGCCTGCGCCAGCTCGGCGTACGGCCCCAGGCGGCCCCGGATCAGGTCGGCCGTCCGCGCCAGCACCTCCGCCCGCTCCTCAGGCGGCGTCCTCGACCACGGCCCGAACGCCTCGCGGGCCGCGGCGCAGGCCGCCCGCACCTGCTCCCGCGAGGCCTCCGGCGCCCACCCGACGATCCCCTCGGTCGCCGGGTCGGTCACCCGGTAGTGGCCGTCGTCCGGCTCCACCCAGGCGCCGCCGACGAACAGCCGCTGCCGCTCGGTCACGTGGTGCTCACCGTCCTGGTGTCCCGCCCGGAGCGCAGCACCTTCCCGGGTACGGCCCCGGTCACCACGTCGTCCCGGATCGCCTCGACGCCGTTGACCCACACGGCCCGTATCCCGATCGCCCGCGAGTCCAGGCGCGGACTGTCACCCGGCAGGTCGTGCACCAGGGTGGCCTGCCCGGCGTCGATCCGCTCCGGGTCGAAGAGGACCAGGTCGGCATGGAAGCCCTCGCGCACCCGGCCGCGCTCCCGGAGCCCGAACAGCTGCGCGGGGTCGTCCGTCAGCATCTTCACGGCCTGCTCCAGCGGCACCAGCTTCCGGCCGCGCAGACAGTCCCCGAGGAACCGGGTCGTGTACGGCGCCCCGCACATGCGGTCCAGGTGGGCGCCCGCGTCGGAGCCGCCGAGCAGGACGTCCTCGTGCCGCCAGGTCTCGGCCCTCAGGGCCCAGGACCCGGGGTCGTTGTCGGTGGGCATGGGCCACAGGACCGTGCGCAGCTCGTCGTTCGCGCAGATCTCGACCAGGCACGCGAAGGGGTCCTGGCCGCGCTCGGCCGCGATGTCCTTCACGACGCGCCCGGTCAGGCCGTCGTTGCGCGGGCTGTAGGTGTCGCCGATGACGTACCGCCCGAAGTCGGTGAGACGGCGGAAGACACCGGCCTCCTTGGAGTGGGCGCGGCGCAGCATCTCCGCCCGCACCTCGGGGTCGCGCAGCTTCGCGGTCCGCTCGGGCACGGGCAGGCCCAGGATCGGTCCCCAGCCGGGGATCAGGTTGAGGGCGCAGAAGGTGCCCAGGGACATGTTCATCGGCGTGAGGATCGGCATGGTGAGGGCCACCACCCGGCCGCCCGCCTTCCGGGCCCGCTCGCTCGCGGAGAGCTGACGCGGCACGCGTTCGGGGACGGCCGCGTCGATGGTGAGGACGTTCCAGTTCAGGGGCCGTCCGGCCGCCGCGCTCATCTCCGCCAGGAGGTCGATCTCCGGGTCGCTGAACTGGTCCAGGCAGCCCGCGACGATCGCCTCGATCTGTGTGCCCTCGTGCTCGCCGACCGCCTTGGCGAGTGCCAGGAGCTCCTCCGGCCGTGCGTGCCGGGACGCGACCGGCTGCCCGTCACCGTCGGAGTGGGTGGAGGACTGCGTGGTCGACAGCCCCCAGGCGCCCGCGTCCATGGCCTCGTGGAAGAGCCGCAGCATGGCGTCCAGCTGCTCGTCCGTCGGCTGCCCGCCGACCGCGTCCGGGCCCATCACGTACCGTCGCAGCGCGCAGTGCCCCGCCATGAAACCGGCGTTGACCGCGATCCGCCCATCGAGGGCGTCCAGGTACTCCCCGAAGGAGTGCCAGGTCCAGGGCGCCCCCTCCTCCAGGGCGACCAGGGACATGCCCTCCACCTTCGACATCATCCGCCGCGTGTAGTCGGCGTCCTCGGGCCGCGCCGGGTTCAGCGGGGCGAGGGTGAAGCCGCAGTTGCCGGCCGCGACCGTGGTGACCCCGTGGTTCAGGGACGGGGTCGCGTACGGGTCCCAGAACAGCTGGGCGTCGTAGTGGGTGTGCGGGTCGACGAAGCCGGGGGCGAGGACGAGGCCGGTGGCGTCCTCGCTGCTCCGGGCCGCCTCGGTGGTCTTCCCGATGGCGGCGATACGGCCGCCGCGTATGCCGACGTCGGCGGTGAACGCGGGCACCCCCGTCCCGTCAACCACGGTCGCGCCTTTGATGACGTGATCGAGCATGGAGGCTCCTTCTCGACTCCGGTGCGGGGACACGCCCCAAAGGGGCGCGGGGCTGTATCGATGTGCGGCTCCGCCGCGATGGGGTCCCCCCTGTTCGAGCGAAGTCGAGAACTTGGGGGAGCGAGCAGCCACATCGGGCCCGCAGCCGCCGGACGGCCCGCGGCCCGCGGCCCGACGGCGATCAGGCGCTCTGCCGGAACCGTGTAGTGCGGTGAACCGGATCCGTGTCGATCTTCGGGATCACGTGCTCGCCGATCAGCCGGATCGTCTGGAGCGTCTCCTCCTTCGGTATCCCGACCGGCAGCCCGAAGCTGAGCTGGTCGGCGCCCGCCTGCTCCCACCTCTTGCACTGCCGCAGCACCTCGTCCGGGTCGCCGCAGATGAGCAGCTCCTCCTCGATGAGCAGTTCGAGGAATTCCTCGGTGTACTCGGGGAGCGTCTCCGGCCACACGGGGAAGCCCTCGGGGCGCGGGAAGGTGTCGTGGTAGCGGAAGACGAGGGACGGCAGGTAGTGCAGCCCGCCGTTCACCGCGATGCGGATCGCCTCCTCGTGCGTGGGCGCGCAGATCGCGGTGCTCGTCACCATCACGTTGTCGTTGACGAAGTCCCCGACGGGCTCGGCGTCCACGATCGCCGTTTTGTACTGCTCCAGCACCCACTCCATGTCGGAGACCTTCTGCACGCTGAAGCCGAGCACCCCGAGACCCTTCTTCGCGGCCATGGCGTACGAGGACGGGGACCCGGCGGCGTACCACATCGCGGGGTGCGACTTCCCGTACGGCTTGGGCAGCACCTTGCGGGGCGGCAGCGACCAGTGCTTGCCCTGGAAGCCCTCGTACTCGTCCTGGAGCCACATCTTCGGGAACTCGGCGACGGTCTCCTCCCAGATCTCCTTGGTGAAGTTCATGTCGGTGATGCCGGGCAGGAAGCCGAGGATCTCGTGGGAGCCGGCACCGCGTCCGCTGCCGAACTCGAAGCGGTTGCCGCTGAGGTGGTCGAGCATGGCGACCTTCTCGGCCACCTTCACCGGGTGGTTGACCTGGGCCAGCGGGTTGAAGATCCCGGAGCCGAGGTGGATGCGCTCGGTGGCGTGGGCGAGGTAGCCGAGGAAGACGTCGTTGGCGGAGAGGTGGGAGTACTCCTCCAGGAAGTGGTGCTCGGACGCCCAGGCGTACTTGAAGCCGGACCTGTCCGCCTGGATGACGTACTCGGTCTCCTCCATCAGCGCCTTGTGCTCCGCGAGCGGGTCGGTCTCGGCCCGCCTGCCGACGTATCCCTGTACGAAGAGCCCGAATTCCACGGAGGTCACCGTCCCCACGAGTGTCTATCTGACGAATCGTCAGATTGGCTTGCCGCCGACTGTCGCACCGCCCCGTTGGGCCGTCAATAGCTGATGGTCGGTCAGATCAGCAGGTCGGTCCTCAGACGATCGAGACCCCGGCCAGCCACCCGCCGTCGATCACGAACGGCTGCCCGGTGATGTAGGAGGAGTCCTCCGAGGTCAGGAAGAGCGCGAGCCGCGCCACCTCCTCGGGCCTGCCGACCCGGCCGAGCGGTACGAGCCGGCGGTACAGCCCGTCCAGGGCGCGGGACGTCTCCTGCGGGTCCGCCTCCGGGTCCAGTCGGGCCGGATTGGACATCGGGGTGTCGATGGCCCCCGGGCACACGGCGTTCACCCGTATCCCCCGCGGCGCCAGCTCGATCGCGGCGACCCGGGTGAGGCCGAGGACGGCGTGCTTGGTCGCCGCGTACGTCCCCACGGCCGCCATCCCGGTCATCGCGGTGTAGGAGGCGGTGTTGACGATGGTGCCGCCTCCGGACGCCGCGATCTCGGGAGCGACGGCCCGGATGCCGAGGAAGCAGCCGACCTGGTTGACCTGGACGACGCTCATGAACTCGTCCAGGGGCGTGTCCAGAAGCGCGTTGAACCGCAGGATGCCCGCGTTGTTGACCAGCCCGTCGATATGCCCGTACGCCGCTTTCGCGGCGGCCACGGCGGCGGCCCAGTCGGCCTCGCGGGCCACGTCGAGGTGGACGTACGACTGCCCCAGCTCCTCGGCGAGCGCCTCCCCCTGGTCGTCGAGCACGTCGGCGAGGACGACCCGGGCGCCCTCCGCCGCGAACAGCCGCGCCTCCTGCTCGCCCTGCCCCCGCGCCGCCCCGGTGACGATGACGACGCGCCCGTCCAGCTTGCCCATGGAGCCTTCCTCCTCAGTCCAGGCGGGGCGCGACCTCGGCCCCGAACGCCGCCATCTGGTCGGTGAGTTCGGCGCGGCTCCGGCTGCGGAACCGCACCTGGATCTGGTCGACACCCATCGCGCGGTACGCCCGCAGGGACTCGGCGATCGCCTCCGGGGCGCCGCCGATCGTGCGCGGGCCGACGTCCCAGTGGACCCGACCGATGTAGAGGGGTTCGGTGATGGCGCCCACGGTGAAGGGGCCGGCCAGCCCGGCCTGTTCGCGGAGCTGCCCGATCCGGGCGATCTGCACAGGCAGCCGGTGGCGCGGATCCCCCTGCGGCAGCCAGCCGTCCCCCTTGAGCGCGGCCCGGCGGACGGCGGCGGGCGAGGAGCCGCCCACCCAGAAGGGGATGTGCGGCTGAGCGGGCCGGGGCCGCTGCCCGAGCCCTTCGAAGTCGTACGCCTTCCCGTGGTGTACGGGGAACTCCTCCGGCCCGAGGGCTTTCCGCAGCGCGTCGATCGCCTCGTCGAGCAGCGGCCCGCGCCGCCCGAAGTCCACCCCCAGCGCCTCGAACTCCTCCCGTACGTGCCCGGCCCCCACACCGAGGACGAGCCGTCCGCCGGAGAGGTGGTCGAGGGTCGCGTACTGCTTGGCGGTGACGAGCGGATGCCGCAGCCCGACGACCGCGACATGGCTGAGCAGCCGCACCCGCTCGGTGACGGCGGCCAGGTGCGCGAGCGTGGCCACCGGGTCGTACCAGACCGTGCCCATGGCGGGGGCGAGCCGGCGCGGGACGGCGACGTGGTCGCAGCAGGCGACGTAGTCGAACCCGGCGGCGTCCGCGGCCCGGGCGACCGCGACGAGGTCGCCCGCACCGGCCCCGGCTTCCCAGGGCTCGGCGTAGAGCGTGGACTGCGACTGGACGGGAAGCTGCATCCCGTACCGGAGCGTCCTGTACCGCAGGGGCCCGCTCAACGCCTGCCGCCCGGCCACAGACCGTCCTCCGTCAGCCCCAGCAGCTCGATGGCGTTGCGCCGGACGATCCGCTCGACGACGTCCGGCTCCAGATGCCCCATCTGCGCCTCGCCGACCTCGCGCGACTTGGGCCAGGTGGAGTCGGAGTGGGGATAGTCGGTTTCGTACAGGACGTTGCCGACCCCGATGGCGTCCAGGTTCCGCAGGCCGAAGGCGTCGTCGAAGAAGCAGCCGTGGACGTGCTCGGCGAACAGCTCGGACGGCGGGCGGTGCACCTTGTCGGCGACGCCGCCCCAGCCGCGGTTCTCCTCCCAGACGACGTCCGCGCGCTCGAGGATGTACGGGATCCAGCCGATCTGCCCCTCCGCGTACATCACCCTGAGGTTCGGGAAGCGCTCGAACTTGCCGCTCATCAGCCAGTCGACCATCGAGAAGCAGCAGTTGGCGAAGGTGATCGTGGAGCCGACGGCGGGCGGGGCGTCAGCGGACGTGGACGGCATCCTGCTGCTCGACCCGATGTGCATCGCGATGACCGTCCCGGTCTCGTCACAGGCGGCGAGGAAGGGGTCCCAGTCGTCGGTGTGGACGGAGGGCAGGCCGAGGCGGGGCGGGATCTCGGAGAACGCGACGGCGCGGACGCCGCGTTCGGCGTTGCGGCGCACTTCGGCGGCGGCGAGTCCGGCGTCCCACAGGGGGATGAGGGTGAGGGGTATGAGGCGTCCGTGCGCCTCGGGCCCGCACCACTCCTCCACCATCCAGTCGTTGTACGCCCTGATGGAGAGCAGTCCGAGCTCGCGGTCCTTGGCCTCGGTGAAGGTCTGTCCGCAAAAGCGCGGGAAGGTGGGGAAGCAGAGGGCGGACTGGACGTGGTTGACGTCCATGTCGGCGAGGCGCTGCGGGACGTCGTACGAGCCCGGGCGCATCTGCTCGTAGGTGATCACCTCGAGCCTGATCTCGTCCCTGCTGCAGCCGACGGCGGTGTCGAGGCGGGTGAGGGGCCGGTGCAGGTCCTCGTACACCCACCAGTCGCCGAGCGGTCCTTCGTCGCCGGGGGCGCCCATGACCGGGGCGAACCTGCCGCCCAGGAACGTCATTTCCTTCAGGGGCGCGCGGACGATGCGCGGACCGGTGCCCCGGTACTTCGCCGGGAGGCGGTCCTGCCAGACGTTCGGGGGCTCCACGGTGTGGTCGTCGACGGAAATGATCTTCGGGAAGGCGGCGCCGGTGCCGGTCGCTGAGGTCTCCATGCCGGTGAAGGTAGCGCTGATCTGACGATCCGTCAGCTACCGCGGACCCGGGGGGGTGCCCGGAACAGGGGCAGACGGGGCGCTCCGGATATGCGGAGAGCGTGTGGGAACCTTGTGACGCACCGCACAGTGGCCTGTGATCGCCGTCTCCCACGGCTGACGCATCCGCCATGAACAAGGCAAACTGGCCTCTTGGTTGTGGACGGTTCGGCAGGGGGCCAGGGGGCAACGATGGACGGTGTGCCGCGAGTACCTGAGCAGCGGGGTCCCGAGGATTCGGCGACACTGCGCTTCGGTGTGCTCGGACCGGTGCGCGCCTGGCGCGGGGAGGAGCTGCTGGTCACCGGCTCACCGCAGCAGCGCGCCCTGCTGGCCGCCTTGCTGATGCGCGAGGGCCGCACGGCGACGGCGTCCGAACTGATCGACGCGCTGTGGGGCGACGACCCGCCCCCGCGGGCGCTGGCGGCGGTCCGCACCTACGCCTCCCGTCTGCGCAAGGTGCTCTCACCGGGTGTCCTGCTCAGCGAGTCGGGCGGCTACGCGGTGCGGCTGGGCGAGCCCCGCTCCCTGGACCTGGCCGCCGCCCAGGAATTGGCCGCGGAGGCGGAGAAGGCGAAGAGCTCCGGGGACCTGTGCCGTGCCCGGCACGTCCTGAACGAGGCGCTCGCGCTGTGGGACGGGGAACCGCTGGCCGGGGTGCCCGGCCCGTACGCGGAGGCGCAGCGGGCCCGTCTGGAGGAATGGCGCCTGCAACTCCTCGAGTCCCGCCTCGACATGGACCTGGAACAGGGCTGCCACGCGGAGGCGGTCTCCGAGCTCACGGCCCTGACGGCGGCGCACCCCCTGCGCGAGCGCCTGCGGGAGCTGCTGATGCTGGCGCTGTACCGCTCCGGTCGCCAGGCCGAGGCCCTGGCGGTCTACGCGGACACGCGCCGCCTGCTGGCCGACGAACTCGGGGTGGACCCCCGCCCCGGCCTGAAGGAACTCCAGCAGCGCATCCTCCAGGCGGACCCGACCCTGGCGGAACCGTCGGCACCGGCACCCGAGCCCTCGGCCACCCCCGTACGCCCGGCGCAGCTCCCGGCGACCGTCCCGGACTTCACGGGCCGTGCCGCCTTCGTCGCCGAACTCAGCGAGGTGCTGGCGTCGGCGGAGGGCCGGGTGATGGCGGTGTCGGCGCTGGCGGGCATCGGAGGCGTGGGCAAGACGACGCTGGCGGTGCACGTGGCCCACCAGGCCCGGTCGGCCTTCCCGGACGGCCAGCTGTACGTGGACCTGCAGGGCGCGGGTCCGCGCGCGGCGGAACCGGAGACGGTCCTCGGCTCCTTCCTGCGCGCCCTGGGCACCGCGGACTCGGCGATCCCGGACTCGCTGGAGGAACGCTCGGCCCTGTACCGCTCGGTGCTGGACGGCCGCCGGGTACTCGTCCTGCTGGACAACGCGCGCGACGCCGCCCAGGTGCGCCCGCTCCTGCCTGGCACCGAGGGCTGCGCGGCGCTGGTGACGTCACGGGTCCGCATGGTCGACCTGGCGGGTGCGCACCTGGTGGACCTGGACGTGATGTCGCCCGACGAGGCCTTGTCCTTGTTCACGAAGATCGTGGGCGAGGAAAGGGTGGCCTCGGAACGGGAGGCGGCGCTGGACGTGGTGGCGGCGTGCGGCTTCCTGCCGCTGGCGATCCGCATCGCCGCGTCCCGCCTGGCGGCGCGCCGCACCTGGACCGTCTCGGTCCTGGCCGCGAAGCTGGCGGACGAGCGACGCCGCCTGGACGAACTCCAGGCGGGCGACCTGGCGGTGAAGGCGACGTTCGAGCTGGGCTACGGGCAGTTGGAGCCGGCACAGGCCCGTGCCTTCCGTCTCCTTGGCCTGGCGGACGGCCCCGACATCTCCCTGGCGGCGGCGGCCGCGGTCCTGGACCTCCCGCTGGAGGACACGGAGGACCTGCTGGAGTCCCTCGTCGACACCTCCCTGCTGGAGTCGGCGGCACCCGGCCGCTACCGCTACCACGACCTGGTCCGGCTCTACGCGCGTGCGTGCGCGGAACGGGACGAACACCCGCCGAGCGAGCGGGACGCGGCGATGTCGCGGCTGCTGGACTTCTACCTGGCCACGGCGGCGGAGGTGTACGCGATCGAGCGGCCGGGGGATCGGCTGGTGGATCACCTGGAGAAGACCCGGACGGCCGGCCTGGTCTTTCCGGACCGGCGGGCGGCCCAGGACTGGCTCTACTCGGAAGCCGTCTCGCTGCTCGCCTGTGTCCGCCAGTCGTCCGACGGCGCGCGGCTCAGGCGCGCGGTCGACCTGTTGTGGGCAGCGGTGGACCTGGCGGAGTCCGGGGCGAACTTCAAGGAGTACGAGGCGGCAGCCACTGCCCTGCGTGATGCCGCGCGTGCGGCGTCGGACGGCCGTTCGGAGGGCCGGGCCAACCTGGTCCTGGCCAACGCCCGCCACTGGTCCGGTTACTTCGATCAGGCGGATCAGGAGGCGCGGGAGGCACTGAGGCTGTCCGAGGCCGCAGGGGATCCGCTGCCCTGCTGCTGGGCGGCAAACATCCTCGGGGCCTTCGCCTTCTACCAGAGCCGTTACAGGGACGCCGAGGACTACCTCGAGCGGGCCATCAAGGACTTTCGCGCCTGCGGTGACCTGCCGGGCACGGCGACCGCCCTGTGCAACCTCTCCCGCTTGCACCTGGCGACGGATCGTGCCGACAGCGCGATCAGCCTCGCTCGGCAGGGCACTGAGATGTACGAGGAGCTCGGACACACGCTCAAGGCCGCGAACGGTCACTACGCGCTTGGCCTGGCCTTGAGCAAGAACGGCCAGCAGTCCGATGCCTCGGACCGCCTCATGCAGGCCCTCCAGGTCTTCCGCGCCAGTCGCCAGCGACTGTGGGAGGGCATGACCCTGTTCCGTCTCGCGGAGGTGGATCTCCTGGCCCAGCGCCCCGCGCAGGCCGCCGCCAACGCCGAGATGGCCCTCGCCATGCTCAGGGGGATCGGTGGGGAATGGCGCCGGGGAAACGTGCTCACCGTCCTCGGCAAAGCACTGAACCGGCTGGGGCAGTCCGGGCGGGCACACGTCTGCTGGCGAGAGGCCCTCGAAATCTACGAGGGCCTGGACTCCCCAGAGGCCGCCGAAGTGCAGGCGTTGTTGGCTCCCGCGGCAGCCGCGTGAGGCTCGACACGGACGTTCATCGTTCGTTTATCGCCGCCAGGCACTCTCTTGTTTGTCGATCCGTCGCGTCGGGGGGCAGACGGACCGCCGGTGAGGTCGCCTGACTCGCAGTCTAGGGTGGGCGACTCGAATGACCCGTCCGGCCACCCTCGGGGGAGTGGCCGGACGGGTCGACGACAGTCCGACAGCAACAACCAAGGGGAGGCACCAGCATGAGCGACACCACCAAGGACCAGCCGGTCGTCAAGCCGGACAACACGCACATCACCGACGCCGAGGCCGGCACCGAGGTTCAGCCGCTCAACACGCACATCACCGATGTCGACGACGGCGAAGCCACCCCGGACAACACGCACATCACGTCGGACCCCAGCTAGACCTTCTCCCACACGGGGATCGGCCGCGGCGGCGCGGAGGGGGAGCCGTCGCGGCCGAAGTCTGTCCGGCCTCGACTCCAGCCCCTCACAACTCCTCGATGAGCCCTGCCGCGCGGATCACCGCCGCCAGCGCGTCACCGTTCCCCGTGCGTCGGTGGACCTCGAGGCAGGTGTCGGCGAGTTTGATGACGTGTTCGTCGCCGTGGTGGACGGCCAGGGCGAAGACCTCCTCCGCCGATTCGGGGGCCGTGGGGAGGCTGTGCCGGGGTGCGGGTGCGGCGGGGGTGTAGGCCGCGGTCACCGCGGCGCTCGCCGCCCAGGCCGCGTGCAGGCTCGTCGCCCACTGGGAGCGCGGCACGGCGGGCAGGGTGCGCAGGACGGCCATGGGGGCGGTCGCGGCGTGGACCAGCATGACGGCCGAGCCGTGGGCGTTGGCGAGGTAGTGCACGGCCGCGGCGGTCGTCAGGTCGGCCAGGCGGTCCCGGGCCTGGTCGGCTTCGGTGGCGGGTCGCAGGGCGGCCAGCGCGGTGGGCCAGTCGGGCAGGTCGGTGAGCTGCCCGAGGCGGTGGTTGATGCCCGCGCTCTGGTCGGGCACGCGGGGGACGCCGGCCAGCGCGGACGCCGGGTCGGCGGTTCCGGCGGGGGTGGTGAGCGGGACCGGTTGCCAGCGGGCCGCCCAGTAGCCGAGGGCTTGGCCTAGTTCGGCCAGGCGCGGTCCGTCCTCGTGGTCCAGCAGGGCGTGGACCGCGTGGCCGGTGCGGATCACGCCGTGGGTGGCGCCGGCCGCGATGCCCGGGAGCAGCCTCGGCCACCATGTCTCCAGCACCGTACGCCAGGGTTGTTCCGTCACTTCACGGCCGAAGAACGCGAGCCAGTCGCCGAGACGTCGCGGGTCTCCGAGCGCCGTGCGCCAGTCGTCGGCCGTGATGGGAGAGGTGCCGCGCGGCAGATCGTCCAGTCGGCGTGTGTAGAGGTCCAACCAGCGGTGGACCTGGGGCGCGTGGCCGTGCCTGACCATGGCTTCCACCGCCATGGGGCCGTGGTTGCTCAGCCAGCCGTCGAACTCCGGTCCCGTCCGGTGCAGCCGTTCGTACGCCTCGTCGAGTGTGCCGTCGATGTCCATGAGACCCGACGGTAGGCGCACGCCGGCCTTTCATCATCGGGCTGCGGATCGAGACCACCCCTTCTTCGGCACTCCTCCATCGGGCCTACGTCGTCCCCGGGCCCGGTCGCGTGCGTCCCCGCAACTCCCCCTTCACCACCTTCCCGCTCGCGTTCCTCGGAAGGGACTCGACGAACTCCACCTCCCTCGGGACCTTGTAGTTCGCCATCTCGCGGCGGGACCACGCGATCAGGTCGTCGGACGTCACCACCGCCCCCGGCCTGCGCACCACGTACGCCTTCCCCACCTCCCCCAGCCGTGCGTCCGGCACGCCGATCACCGCCGCCTCCGCAACATCCGGGTGCAGGGCCAGCAGTTGCTCGATCTCCGCCGGGTACGCGTTGAAGCCGCCCACGATGAACATGTCCTTGATGCGGTCCGTGATGCGGAGGTTGCCCGCCGGGTCCAGTACCCCGACGTCTCCCGTGCGGAGCCAGCCGTCCCGGGTCAGGGCCTCCGCCGTGGCCGTCTCGTCCTCGAAGTAGCCCCGCATGACGTTGAATCCCCGGACCAGGACCTCACCGGGAAGCCCCGCGCCGAGCGGTTCTCCCTGCGCGTCCACCACCCGTACCTCCACTCCCGGGATCGGGCGGCCCGACGTCGTCGCGATCACCTCCGGCGGATCGCTCCTGCGGCACATCGTCACGAAACCGCTCGCTTCCGACAGGCCGTACGCCGTCAGGACCGTCTCGACGCCGAGTTCGTCCCGCAGCCGTTCCACCAGGCGCAGCGGCACCACCGCCGCCCCCGTCACGACCAGGCGCAGAGCGGAGAGGTCGTAGGAGGCCCGCGACGGGTGGTCCAGCAGCGCCTGGTGCAGGGTGGGCGGGCCCGGCAGGACGGTCACCCGCTCCGCCGCCGTGTTCGCCAGTGCCGTGTCCACGGTGAACACCGGCTGCGGGATCATCGTCGCGCCCCGCATCAGGCAGGCCAGCACCCCGGCCTTGTAACCGAACGTGTGGAAGAGGGGGTTGACGATCAGGTAGCGGTCGCCCTGTCGCAGACCCGTCAGGTCCGCCCAGGTCTCGTAGGCCCTCAGCGTCTGCGCGTGCGTGATCACCGCGCCCTTCGTGCGGCCCGTCGTGCCCGAGGTGAAGACGATGTCCGAGGGGCGGTCGCCCGTCACGACCGACGACCTGCGCCGCACATCCGGCTCACCCACCCCCTCCCCGCTCGCGAGGAAGTCCTTCCAGGTGCGGAAGTCCGCCGGGGCGTCGTCCGCCAGGACCACCACCTGGTCCAGGTGCGGCAGGCCCGGCAACGGACCGTCCCCGGGCCCCTCCCCCGCCGCCCTCCGCAGCGACGCCACATACGACGTCCCGAGGAACGCGCCCGTCACGAACAGCAGTTTCGCCCGGACCCGGTGCAGGACGTAGGCCGCCTCCGAGCCCTTGAAGCGGGTGTTGAGCGGCACCAGGATCGCGCCCGCCGACACAGCGCCCAGAGAGGACACGATCCAGTCGAGCGTGTTCGGCGCCCAGATGCCGACGCGGTCGCCGACGCCGACGCCGTTCGCGATGCAGGCCGCCGCCGCGCGTTCGACGCGGGCACCCAGTTCGGCGTACGAGATCCGGGTACGGCCCTCGACGACCGCCTCCGTGTCGTCGTAGCGACGGGCCGCGCTCCGCACCAGCTCCGGAATGCCGCCCCACTCAAGGTCACCGCGCACGGCGTCCTCCCCACGGTACGCACAGCCCATCGCCGTAGCTGACTATCCGTCAGGTTAGCTGTAACCTGACGGACTGTCAGCCGCCGTACCCCGCGGAGGTGCACCCATGGCAGGGTTCAAGGACGCGACCGCCGTCGTCGGCATCGGGCAGACCGACTTCGCCAAGCGGCTCCCGGAGTCAGAGAAGGCCCTGGCCTGCCGTGCCGTCCTCGCCGCCCTCGACGACGCCGGGATCGCGCCCGGCGAGGTCGACGCGCTCGCCTCCTACACCATGGAGGAGACCGACGAGGTGGAGGTCGCCAAGGCCCTCGGTCTCGGGGACCTCACCTTCTTCAGCAAGGTCGGGTACGGGGGCGGCGGCTCCTGCGCGACCGTCGCCCATCTCGCCGCCGCCGTCGCCACCGGGCAGGCCACCGTCGGCGTCGCCTGGCGGTCCCGCAAGCGCGGCAGCGGGCCCAGGCCGTGGAGGAACACGACGGTCCAGCTTCCCACTCCCGCCCAGTGGACCCGGCCCTTCGGGCTCCTCAGGCCCGTCGACGAGATCGGGATGCTCGCACGCCGGTACATGCACCAGTACGGGGCGACCAGGGATCACCTCTTCAACGTCGCCCTCGCCTGCCGGAACAGGGCCAATCAGAACCCCGCCGCGATCATGTACGAGCGGCCCCTGACCAGAGGCATGTACATGAACTCGCGGTGGATCAGTGAGCCGCTCTGCCTCTTCGACAACTGCCTGGAGACGGACGGGGCGTTGGCCTGCGTGGTCGTCTCCCGCGAGCGCGCCCGTGACTGCCGGCAACGGCCCGTCTACGTCCACGCCGCCGCCCAGGGGCTGCCCGCCCAGCACCACGGCATGGTCAACTACTGGAACGACGACCCGCTCACCGGCCCTGCCTGGACCGCAGCCCGCCACCTGTGGAAGCACGCCGACCTCACCCCCGACGACGTCGACGTCGCCCAGATCTACGACGCGTTCACGCCGCTGATCCTCCTCTCCCTGGAGGGCTACGGCTTCTGCGGCCGGGGAGAGGGCGGGGCGTTCACCGAGGGCGGGGCGCTGGAGACCGGTGGGCGGCTGCCCATCAACACGGGGGGCGGCGGGCTCTCCGAGGCGTACGTCCACGGGTTCAACCTGATCAACGAGGGCGTGAAGCAGTTGCGCGGGACCAGCACCGCCCAGGTTCCGGGCGCCGCCACCTGTCTCGTCACCGCCGGCGAGGGCGTCCCGACCTCCGCCCTTCTGCTGAGGAACTGAAGGAGCCGCACCGTGTCCCCCGAGACCCTCCCCGCCCTCCTGTCCCCCGTCCCCGACGAGGACGGCGCCCCCTTCTGGGAGTACGCCGCCCGGGGCGAACTGCGCGTCCAGGCCTGCTCCGACTGCGGCGAGCCGCGCTTCCCGCCGAGGCCCTGCTGCCCGCACTGCCGGTCCTTCGCGAGCCAGTGGCGGCGGATGAGCGGGAGGGGGAGGATCTGGTCGTACGTCGTCCCGCACCCGCCGCTGCTCCCGGCTTACGCGGCCCAGGCCCCGTACAACGTGATCCTGGTCGAGCTGGCCGAGGCGCCGCGCATCCGCCTGGTCGGGAACCTCGTCACCGGGCCCGGCGCGTCCCTGGACTCCGTGCCGCCCGAGCGGGTCCGGATCGGTGCGAGAGTGGAGGCCGTCTTCGACGGGGACGGGTTGCCCCGGTGGGTGCTGGAGCGGTCGTGAGTGAAGGGCTGCGGATCAGCGCCGACAAGGACACCGGGGTCGCGGTCGTCACCCTGGACCGGCCGGGGAGGCTCAACGCCGTCGACCTCGCCACGGCCGAGGAACTGGCCGCCTGCTGGCGCGCGTTCAGGTACGACGACTCCGTGCGGGCCGTCGTCCTCACCGGCGCCGGGGAGCGGGCCTTCTGCACCGGGCTCGACCGGGACGCGGACGTTCCGCAGCCCACCTCGCCGTACATGCTGGACGATCCGCTGCTGAGGATCGGCCCGAAGGCGAACGACCTGTGGAAGCCGGTGATCGCCGCGGTGCGGGGCATGGCCTGCGGTGGGGCGTTCTACCTGCTCGGCGAGAGCGAGTTCGTCGTCGCGGACGAGACGGCTTCCTTCTTCGACCCGCACACCACCTACGGGATGGTCAGCGCGTACGAGGCGGTGTACATGGCGCACCGGATGCCGTACGGGGAGGCCGCCCGGATGGCGCTGATGGGGACCGCAGAGCGGATCTCGGCGCGGCGGGCGTACGAGATCGGGCTCGTGTCCGAACTCACCCCACCCGGCGGCGCCTTGGAGGCCGCGGTGCGCTGTGCCGCCGTCGTCGCCGCCTGTCCGCCGGAGGGCGTGCAGGGCACCGTGCGGGCGCTGTGGGCGGCGAAGGAGGCGGCACGGGCGCAGGCCCTGGCGCAGGCGCCGGCGCTGATCGCGCTCGGGAACCTGCCGCCGGATCGGCAGGCGGAGCTGTTCGCGGGGCGGCGGAGGGATGGGTTCCGGGTGCGGTGAGGCCCCGCTCGGTCCCCTCCGGGTCGCCACGGTATGGCACATCGCGACCACAGCACGTAGCGTCAGGGGTGACGGCCGCCGTCCCGCGCCCCTTCCGTCCGGTCCGGTGCGACGGCCGTCTCCCCCGCCTTGTGGCTCAGGACGTGCGGGACGTCCCCGTGCCCTTCTCCGCGTCCAGTGCGTACACGCAGCGGTCCTTGCTGCACGCGTACACCACGCCGTCCTTCACCACCGGGGCGCCGGTGATCTCTCCGCCGGTGGCCAGCTTCCAGCGCAGGCGGCCGTCGTCGGCCTTCAGCGTGTACAGCAGGTGGTCCGTGGAGCCGAAGTGGATGCGGCCCTCCGCGACCGCCGGGGAGCCCACGATGTCGCCGCCCGCCTGGAAGCGCCACTTGGGGGTGCCGGTGACCGCGTCGAGGGTGTACAGGCCCTTGCCGCTGCCCACGTGGACGTGCCCGGCGGCCACCAGCACCGGGTCGATCGCCGCCCGGGACTCGGTGGCGATGCGCCAGCGGTCGCGGCCGTCCGCCGGGTCGAGGGCGTAGACCGTGCCGAGGTAGTCCGCGAGGTAGACGCCGCCGCCCGTCACCGCCGGGCCCGGTGCGAAGGCGGGCGGGCTCAGGAAGACCGCCGGCGCCTCGAAGTGCCAGCGCGGCATGCCGCTCGCCACCTCCAGCGCAAGGACCCGGGTGCCGGCACAGACGTACACACAGCCGTCACTCGCGTGGGTGAGGCGGACGGGGACACCGCCGCAGGAGGCCGCGTCACCGATGGGGTACGACCAGCGCTCCTCGCCGCTGCGGGCGTCCAGGGCGCGCAGCCGGGCGTCCTGCCACACGTACACCGTGCCGTCGTGGAGCGCGGGGCCCGCCTCCGGGGTCTCGAACTCGGTCTGCGCGCCGGTGAGCTCCCACAGCTTCCGGCCGCCGGACGCCTCCCACGCCTGGACGCCGCCGCCGCGGGTGGCGGTGACGACCGTGCCGCGGTCGGCCTTGAGGGAGTACACCCAGCCGTCCATCTGCAGCCGCCACAGATCGGTGCCCTCGCGGGCGTCCAGGGCGAACAGGGTGGGCCCGTCGGAGGCGTGGACACGGCCGTCCGCGACCGACATCGACCAGGCGACGTCGCGGGTCTTGAAGCGGCGGCGGCCGGTCGCCACGTCCAGGGCGTGCACCTCGAAGGAGGTGACGTAGACCAGGTCGTCGGCGACCGCGGGCGTGCCCCACACGTCGTTCGACATGCGGAAGCGCCACGGGCGCCAGCCGGAGGCGGCCTCCGGGGGCGCGGGCGGCGCCGGGACCGCGGGCGCCGCTCCGGGCGCGCCGTTGACCCCGGCCCCCGGACGGGACCAGGACGCGGCGAGCGCGGCGTGAGGCGGCGGCGCCTTCAGCGCGGCGGCCCGGGCGTCGGCGACCCGCGGCCCGGGGCCGATCGGCACGGAGGCGCCCGCGAGCCGCACCGGCCCGGAGTCGGGCGCGCCGACCGGCATCGGCACCGGGTCGTGGGACGGCGGGGGCGGCACCGGGTCGTGGGAGGGCGGAGGCGGCACCGCGGGGCGCGCGCCGCCGCCGCTGCGGTTGCCGGAGGCGGAGGGCTTGGTGGCAGGGCGCCCGCCCCGGCGGGCCTCGATCAGGGTGACCGCCTTCTCGGGCAGCCACGCCGACGCCGTACCGCTGTCGTCGGAGCCGGAGCCGAACAGGTGCGGGGCGAGCTGCGCCTGGAGGTCGGCCGGGTTGGGGCGGGCGGTGGGGTCCATCTGCATGCAGGACTCGATGAGCGGGCGCAGCTCGTCCGGCAGTCCGGACAGGTCCGGGCCCTCGCGCAGCAGCATGAAGACGGTCTCGACGGGGTTGGCGCCGTGGAAGGGGGGATGCCCGGTGGCCGCGAAGACGAGCATCGAGCCCAGCGAGAACACATCGCTGGCACCGGTGACGCTGCGTGAGTCCTTGGCCTGTTCGGGGGACATGTAGGCGGGCGTGCCGACGGCCACGTTGGTCATGGTCAGACGGGTGTTCGATACACCGGAGGCGATCCCGAAGTCGATCACCCGGGGGCCGTCCTCCACGACGAGGACGTTCGACGGCTTCAGGTCCCGGTGGACCAGGCCCGCCCCGTGGATGGACTGCAGGGCCTCGGCCACGCCCGCCGCGAGCCAGCGCACCGCCTGGGCCGGCAGCGGGCCGCACTCGGTCACTATCTCCTCGAGGGAGGGCGCGGGCACGTACGCGGTGGCGAGCCACGGCACGGCCGCACGGGGGTCGGCGTCGACCACGGCGGCGGTGTAGAACCCGGAGACCGCCCGGGCGGCCTCCACCTCGCGGGTGAAACGCACCCGGAACAGCTGGTCCTCGGCCAGTTCGGTGCGCACCGTCTTGATCGCCACGCGCCGGCCGGACGCCGAGCGCGCGAGATAGACCAGCCCCATGCCGCCGGCACCCAGCCGTCCCAGCACCTCGAACGGCCCGATCCGCCGCGGATCGTGCTGCGTCAGCTGATCCACCACTTGCCTGCCACCTCCCCGTACGGGTCGCGTCATGCGCCTTGTGCACGCGACCCCGTGCAGCGTCTCACCACCGCACCGCCATGGCGGCACGCACCCCGATTCTTCCTGTCCGGGCGTGTGGAAGCTAACCCGAGGGCGGAACGGGGTGTCTCAGGACAAAAGCATGGCGCACGAGGGTACGGGAAGCGGGCGCCCGCATGGTGGAACAGGGGCCTGCGGGGGCCGTCAGCGCTGGAGAAGCGCGAAGCTCGCCCCCTGGTCGTCGCTGACCACCGCCACCCGTCCGTACGAGGTGTCGAACGCCGGTACCTGTACGCGCCCGCCCAGCCGGGCCACCGCACCGAGCGCCGCCGCGCCGTCCCGGACGCCGAAGTGGACGAGGAAGTGCGGCGGCATCTCGGCGGGGAAGACGTCCTCGAGCGGAGCCCGCCCGAAGTCGGGGACGGCGCCGGGGCCGAACAGGGCGTCGTGGAAGAGGCCGGTGTAGAAGGTGTTCGCGGAAGCGGTGTCCCGCGTGTACAGCTCGGCCCAGGTGAAGGAGCCGGGTTCGTGCCGCTTGCCGAAGCCCGCGTGCGCACCGGCCTGCCAGAGCCCGAACACGGCGCCCTCGGGGTCGGCGGCCAGCGCGGCGGTGCCGAGGCCGTCCACGGGCTCGGGCAGGGCGACGACCTGGCCGCCGGCCGCCAGGATCCGCCGGGCCAGCGCGGTGGCGTCGGGGGTGGCGAAGTACACCGTCCAGACGGTGGGCATCCGCCCGTCGACCTTGCGGTTCAGCGCGGCCACCGGTTCGCCGCCGAGGTGCGCCCACACGGATGAGCCGGGCGCCTCCTCGAAGCTCCACCCGAAGAGCTCGCCGTAGAACCGCTTGCCCGCCTCGACGTCGGGCAACTGCGCGTCGATCCAGCACGGCACCCCCTCGGGGAAGGGGCCGTCGTGCGAAGACGATGGCGGATTTTCGGCCATGCTGCCAAGCTAACGTGCACGACCCGTGGAGCGCTCGCGGGGGTACTCCCTTTTCACCGCCCCCGAAGCGGGTGCAGGCCCCTGTACTCCCCATTTGCAGTCGGCCGAATCGCGCTTCGATCACCCCTCGGTAAGCTGACGGCATGACAGGACAAGTGCGTACCGTCGACGGCCGCGTGGCCGGTCGACGCGGGCAGGCGACGCGGCAGAAGCTGCTCGACTGCCTCAGCGAGATGCTCAGCTCCTCGCCTTACCGCGACGTCAAAGTCATTGATGTCGCCCGGAAGGCGGGGACGTCACCGGCGACCTTCTACCAGTACTTCCCGGACGTCGAGGGCGCCGTCCTCGAGATCGCGGACCAAATGGCCGCGGAGGGTGCCGGGTTGACCCAGCTGCTCGAAGGCCGCTCCTGGGCCGGGAAGGCCGGCTGGCAGACCGCGCAGGAACTCGTGGAGGGCTTCCTGGAGTTCTGGCGCAAACACGACGCCATCCTGCGCGTGGTGGACCTCGGCGCGGCCGAGGGTGACAAGCGCTTCTACAAGATCCGCATGAAGATCCTCAACTCGGTGAACAACTCCCTCGCGGACTCGATCTCCGAGCTCCAGTCCAAGGGCAGGGTCGACAAGGACGTGAACCCGGCGGCCGTGGCGGGCGCGCTCGTGGCGATGCTGGCGTCCGTGTCCTCCCACCAGAAGGGCTTCACGTCCTGGGGCGTCAAGCAGGCCGAACTGAAGCCGAACCTCGCGTTGTTGGTGTACCTGGGCGTCACCGGCAGGAAGCCGACGAAGTAGCCTCCCGGCCACGGCACTCGCCGCGACGGCGCAAGTCCTGTCACCGAGGCGGCGGTTCACCCGAGTGGACCGCCGCCTGTCGCGCCGTCCGGCCCACCGTGCCAGTGCCCCGTGTCCAGGAGTGCGGTCACCGCGGTACCACCCGGAACAGCCGGATCTCCCGCTCCACCCGCTCCTGATACGTGGCGTACGGCGGCCAGAACGCCAGCACCGCCTTCCAGGCGGCCTCCCGCTCCCGCCCCCGCAGCAGACGGGCCGTGACCGGGATGTCCTCGCCCCTCCAGTTGATCTCCGCGTCGGGGTGGGCGATGAGGTTGTGGGTCCAGGCGGGGTGGCCGGGCCGGCCGAAGTTGGAGCCGATCAGGAGCCAGCCGCCGCCCTCCTCCGGCATGCACGCGAGCGGCGTACGGCGTGCGAGGCCGCTTCTCGCGCCGGTGGACGTGAGGATCACGCCCGGCAGCATCTGCGCGCTGAGCAGCACCTTTCCACCGGTCAACCGGTGCACCGCGCGGTCCAGGGCGGGCACGACGTGCGGCGCGGCCCTGGCGAAGGCCCGCGTGGAGGACACCTTCTGCACGATCCGTACACCGAGGGCCGTCACACCGCCACCTCCCCGCGTTCGAAGAGCCCCGCCGCGTCCGCCGCGTGCGCCCGCAGCCGGTGCACGGGCCCGAACAGCAGCTCGTCGCCGGTGGCCCGTTTGAAGTAGAGATGCACCGCGTCCTCCCAGGTGAAACCGATGCCGCCGTG
The DNA here is from genome assembly GCF_014905555.1 of Streptomyces sp. Y2F8-2. Taxonomy (GTDB): domain Bacteria; phylum Actinomycetota; class Actinomycetes; order Streptomycetales; family Streptomycetaceae; genus Streptomyces; species Streptomyces cynarae. The sequence goes on from NZ_BNGS01000006.1 coordinate 298,888, forward strand.
CAACTGGATCCCCTCGGCCGCGGCGGTCCGCAGCGCCTGAAGGGCCTGGGCGAGGGCGAGCCCGCCGACCAGCCCGCCCGTCTCCCGCCACCGCCCTCCCAAGGAGCCTCCCCCGGTGCTCGACGCCTGAGGGCACCCCCATCGCGCCGCACCTCCCGATTCCTTCCCACCGGCCCACGCCGCGTAGTACGCCGCCGAGCGCGCCGCGCGTACCCGCACGTACACGTCGGCCAGCCGGTGCTTCACGGCCTGGAAGGACCCGATGGGCCGCCCGAACTGCTCCCGCTGCCCGACGTACTCGACGGTTCGCTCCAGCACCCGGTCGGCGGCGCCCACGGCCTCGCAGGCGAGCACGGCGGCGGCGCGGTCCCCGACGGAGGCGAGCGCCCCCGCCACATCGGCACCGTCCTCACCGAGCAACTCAGCCTCCACATCGCGCAGTTGGATCCGGGCGCAGGGCCGCGTCTGGTCCAGGGCGGTCTGCCGCGTACGGACGGCACCGTCCCGTACGAGGAACAGCAGCGTCCGCGACCGCGCGAACCCGCCGGCGTGCGCGGCCACGACCAGCAGCCCGGCGCTGTGCCCGTCGAGGACCTGCGCCGCCTCCCCGTACAGCCGCCAGGTGCCGGCCGCCCGCCGCGCCTGGACGCCACCGGCGCGTCCGCCGCCCGCCCAGTCGCCCCGGTTGTCCCCGGCGAGGGCGAGGGCGGTGGCGAGGGCGGCGCCCGGGACGGCGAGGGTGGCGGTCAGCTCTCCGGCGGCGATCCGGGGCAGCAGCGCGGCGCGCTGGGCATCGGTGCCCAGCGCGAGCAGCAGGGGCGCGGCGAGGACCGCGGTGGCGAGCAGCGGGGAGGGGGCGAGGGTCCGGCCCACCTCCTCGCAGGCGAGAGCGAGGTCGGTCGTGCCGCAGCCCGCCCCGCCGTACGCCTCGGGGAGCGCCAGCCCGGGCAGACCGAGCTGCCCGCCGAGGGCGGCCCACAGGGCGGGGTCGTACCCGGCGGCGGTCGAGGCGGCGGCGCGCACGTCCTCGGGCCCGCAGCGCTTGGCCAGCACCTCGCGCACCGTACGGCGGATCTCGTCCTGTTCGGCGGTGAAGCGGGTGTCCATGTGCGACCGCCCTTCGCTATCTGATGGACCGTCATATTAGGCGAACGGTCTTCGTGCGCACAGGACCGGCGGCAAGAAATCTGATGTACCGTCAGATTCATGACTCCCAGGTCCGGTCCACGCGCCGCGGTCGTCGGCGTGGCGCTCTCCGACTGCGGGCGGGTGGACGACGCGACCCCGTACGCCCTGCACGCCCAGGCCGCCCGCCGCGCCCTCGCCGACGCGGGCCTGGATCGTGCGGTGATCGACGGCTTCGCCTCCGCCGGGCTCGGCACACTGGCACCGGCGGAGGTGGCCGAGTACCTCGGCCTGCGGCCCACCTGGGTCGATTCCACCTCGGTCGGCGGCTCCACCTGGGAGGTCATGGCGGCCCACGCGGCGGACGCGATCGCGGCGGGCCACGCCCGGGCGGTGCTGCTGGTCTACGGTTCCACGGCCCGCGCGGACTTGAGGGCGGGCCGCCGCTCGGGCACCCTGTCCTTCGGCGCCCGCGGCCCGCTGCAGTTCGAGGCGCCGTACGGCCACACGCTGATCGCCAAGTACGCGATGGCGGCCCGCCGCCACATGCACGCCCACGGCACGACGATCGAGCAGCTGGCCGAGGTGGCGGTGCAGGCCCGGGCCAACGCGGCGGCCAACCCGGAGGCCATGTTCCGGGACCCGGTCACGGTCGAGGACGTCCTGGCGGGTCCGGTGATCGCGGACCCCTTCACCAAGCTGCACTGCTGCATACGCTCCGACGGCGGGGCGGCGGTCCTGCTGGTGGCCGGGGAACTGGTACGGGACTGCCGTACGCGGCCGGTGTGGGTGCTGGGGGCCGGAGAGCACGTCTCGCACACGACGATGTCCGAGTGGCCGGACTTCACGGTGTCCCCGGCTGCGGTGAGCGGCCGCCTCGCCTTCGAGCGGGCCGGGGTGCGCCCGGCGGAGATCGACTTCGCGGAGATCTACGACGCCTTCACCTACATGACGCTGGTGACACTGGAGGACCTCGGCTTCTGCGGGAAGGGCGAGGGCGGGGCGTTCGTGGAGAAGGGACGGCTGCTGGTGGCGGGCGGGGAGCTGCCGGTGAACACGGACGGGGGCGGGCTGTCCGCCCAGCATCCGGGGATGCGGGGGCTGTTCCTGCTGGTGGAGGCGGTACGGCAACTGCGGGGCGAGGCCGGGGCACGGCAGGTCCGCAAGGGGGGCGGACGGCTGCCGGAGTTGGCGGTGGCGTCGGGGACGGGCGGCTGGTTCTGTTCGTCGGGGACGGTGGTGCTGGGACGGGGGTGAGCGCGGCAGGGACGGCGTTCCCGGGTGACGGATACTCGGGGGCATGGCAACGGATCTTCACGAGCTGCTCAGGTCCCTGCGGGTGTGGGACCCGGAGTCCACCGAGCTGCCCGCCTTCGACCCGGCGGCGGCGCCCGGGGAGCCGCTCACGCTGTTCACGGAGTGGTTCGCGCAGGCGGTGGCGGCGGGGCAGACCGAGCCGCACACCATGTCGCTGGCGACGGCGGACCCGGACGGCACACCCGACGTGCGGATCGTGATGCTGCACGGCGCGGACGCGGACGGCTGGTCGTTCGCGACGCACGCGGGCAGCCGCAAGGGCCGGCAGCTGGCGAACCGGCCGTATGCCGCCCTCGGCTTCTACTGGCCCGTGCAGGGCCGCCAGATCCGGGTGCGCGGCCCGGTCACGGCCGCGCCCTCGCAGGAGGGGCAGGCGGATCTGCACGCCCGCTCGACCGGGGCGCTGGCGGCTGCGCTCACGGGCCGTCAGAGCGAAGTACTGGGCTCCACCGAGGAATTGGCGCGGACGTCGGAGCAGGCCTGGGAGCAGGCGCAGCGCGAGCCGGACGCCCCGGTCCCGTCCTGGACGCTGTACCGCCTCCGGCCCGAGGAGGTGGAGTTCTTCCAAGGGGACGCCAGGCGCCGGCACGTGCGGCTCCGCTACCGCCGTACGGAGGCCGGCTGGGCGACGGAACTGCTGTGGCCGTGAGGGAGCGTCAGACGTCCCCGAACTCGTACACCGCGAAGTCCGCCACCGGCCGGTAGCCGAGCCTCTGGTAGAGGCCGTTGCTCGTGGGGTTCGCGAGGTCGGTGAAGAGCAGCACCTCCTTGGCGCCCGCGTCGAGCGCGGCCCGGCTGACCGCTGCGGTGGCGGCGCCTGCGTAGCCGCGGCCGCGCAGCGGGGCGGGGGTGTAGACGGTGGCGACGCGGACCTGCCCGGCGACCTCGGGTGTCACGCTCGCCATCGAGACGGGCGTACCGTCGGGGAGCTCCCAAAGCGTGACGCCACCGTGTGCGAGCCTTCCCTCGGCCCATCGGTCGGGATCCTGCACCGTCTCCCCGACGTCCGCGCAGAACCCGGCGTACCACCGCGCGACCAGCTCGTGGTCGTCCACCGCGGCGACGCGGGCGCGACCGGACGGCGCGGGGTCGGGCGGGGTGAGGGTGCCGAGGCGGTAGAGCCGTTGGCGCATCCCGAGGCGGGCGGGTGCACCGGTGCGGCGCGCCCAGGCGGTGATGAACGCGGCCACCGCATCCGCCGGCCCCATGACGGACGGCACCGCTCGCCCGTCCTCGGCCAGCCGTGCCGCCAGCGCCTCGGCGGCCCCCTCGGTGAGCGGCGTCAGGTTGAGCGGGTAGGGCGGTGTCCGGAAGACGGTGGCCCGTACGGCGCCGTTGCCGTCCACGAGTCGGCCGAAGTACGGCGCTTCCTCGCCGAACGAGGCGGGTCCGTCCGTCCGCAGCCTGTCGGTGACCGTCAGCTGGACGGTGTGCAGCGCGGGCTCGGACCACAGGAACTCCCCGGCCCGGTCGAGGAACTCCTCGAGATCATCGGTGAACTGCCAGTCGTACGCGTCTGAGGCCATGGGCCACGATCTCGTGAACCACCGTGCCTCGCATGCGATTTACGCCTCCTGGCGGGGCCCCGGCGGCTCCGGATCGCTCGCGATCCTGGCGTGCAGATGCACGTCCCGGAACGCGTCGTGCCGCCCCGCTGCGAACATCGCGTCGCGCAGCGTCCCCTCGTACTGGAAGCCGCACCGCTCGGCGATACGGCAGGACGCCTCGTGGCCGAGGGCGTGGCCCAGTTCCAGGCGGTGCAGGCCGAGGTCGGTGAGGGCCCAGTGGGCGGCGAGCGCGAGCGCTCGGGTGGCGACGCCGTGGCCACGGGCCTCGGGGAGCACCCAGTAGCCGACGCGGGCCAGGCTCAGGACACGGTCGATCTCGTTGACGCCGATGTGCCCCAGTGTCGTACCGCTCGCCGCGTCCGTGATCCGGAACGACACGCTGCTCCCGTTCGCCGTGCCCTCCGCCTTCGACCGCAGCGACTCGGCCGCGTCGGCCCTGTCCCGCACGATCTTCAGCGGCGTGTTCCACTGCGTGAAATCCGGGTCGGTCAGCCCCCGGAACCATGCCTCGAGGTGGGCGTCGGACTCCGGGTCCCAGAGACTCAACCGCAGACCGTGGCCCTGGAGTTCGGGAACGGGGTGGCTGAGGGACCTCTCGCGTATGTCGGCCATCCGGCCATTCAATCAATCCGGGCCGGATGCGATCACCGTTTTTCCCGCGGCCGGAACACGGGCACGCCCTCCCTGAAGGCCGCCTCCAGTGCCATGCCGACCCGCAGCCCGGACGGTTCGCACCCCACCACCTCGGTCATCATCCGCGGCCCCTCCGCGAGGTCGACCACGGCGGCGACGTACGGCGTGCGCCCGTCGAAGGGCGGCAGGTCGTTGCGGTGGACGACGGACCAGGTGTAAAGGGTCGCCCGGCCGCTCGCCGGCTCCCAGGTCACGCCGTCGCTCCAGCAGAACGGGCAGAACTCACGCGGGTAGTGGTGGGCGCTCCCGCAGGCCGCACAGCGGCGGACCAGCAGCCGTCCCCGCGCCGCCGCGTCCCAGTAGGGGCGGGTGAAGGCGTCCACGTCGGGGACGTCGAAGCGCCCGCTCACCGGAACAGCCCCAGCGCGCCGTCCACCGACCAGGTCTGCCACGACATCCCGAACAGCGCCACCACCGAGATCAGCGCCATCATCGAGTTCTGGCCCTGCTCGGCCCAGTCGTGGATCATGAGGACGAAGTAGAGGACGTTGAGCACGAGCCCGCCGATCAGGGCGATCGGTGTGAGGAAGCCGGTGATCAGCCCGAGTCCGAGGGCGAGTTCCGCGTACGCCACCACGTACGCCATCGCCTTCGGCCGGGGCGCGACCACCGCGTCGAAGCCGCTGCGCACCGCGGTCCAGCGGTGCTCGGCTGCGATCTCAGCGGCCCACGCGATCCCGGTGCCCCGCTCGAACCACGCCTTCTTGTCCTTGTGCCGCCAGCTCTCCAGCCACCACAGCCCGAGCCCGATACGCAGCACGGCGAGCCATTCCCCGCCGCTGAGCCAGATCGTGTCCATGGGCTCTCCTGCCGCCGAGCGGATCTGACGGTATGTCAGTTCAGCTCATGCGCGGCACACATGCAAGAGGACGGCCCACCGCTCCGCCACAACCGGTCCGCCTGCGCCACCGGACCCACCCACTCCCCCTACAGCCGTGATCAATTCGCAACCGATTCCGGTCTTGACCGAGACCCATCAACGCTGCGCGTGGTTACGCTCCCGCTCATGGCCGACTCGTCTTCCGCTTCACCGCCTGCCGTGGTGCCCGCCCACGAGGACCGACCGGTGTACGTCGTCGGCGGCGGCCCCGGCGGTCTCGCCGCCGCGTACGCGTTGCGCGCCCAGGGCGTACGGGCCGTCGTACTGGAGAAGTCCGACCGGGTCGGAGCGTCCTGGCGGCGCCACTACGACCGGCTGCACCTGCACACCACGCGGCGCCTGTCCGCCCTGCCCGGGCTGCCGATGCCGCGGTCCTTCGGACGGTGGGTGTCCCGCGACAACGTGGTGCGCTACCTCGAGAAGTACGCCGAGCACCACCAGTTGGAGATCGTCACCGGCGTCGAGGTCTCCCGCATCGACCCCGCCCCCGACGGCACCGGCTGGCTGCTGCACGCCACCGGCGGCCGCCGGCTGACCGGCAGCGCCGTCGTCGTCGCCACCGGCTACAACCACACCCCGCGCGTGCCCGACTGGCCCGGCCGCGACGCCTTCACCGGCGAGCTCCTGCACGCCGGCGAGTACCGCGACGCGAAGCCCTACGCCGGCCGCGACGTCCTCGTCGTCGGCGTCGGCAACACCGGCGCCGAGATCGCCGTCGACCTGGTGGAGGGCGGCGCCTCGCGGGTGCGGCTGTCGGTACGGACGGCGCCCCACATCCTGCGGCGCTCGACCGCCGGGTGGGCCACCCAGTACACGGGCGTGCTCGTACGGCGGCTGCCGGTGGGACTCGTCGACCGGCTGGCCCGGCCGGTGACGCGGCTGAGCGTGCCGGACCTGTCGGCGTACGGGCTGCCCCGGCCCGGCACCGGGCTGTACAGCAGGGTCAAGGACGGCTCGATCCCCGTGCAGGACGTCGGGCTCATCGACGCCGTGCGCAAGCGGCGGGTCGAGGTGGTGGCGGCCGTCGAGGGCTTCGAGGGCGGCAAGGTCGTCCTCGCCGACGACAGCCGGATCGAGCCGGACGCCGTGATAGCCGCGACCGGGTACGTCCGCGCCCTGGAGGGCCTCGTCGGGCACCTCGGCGTGCTCGACGCCCGCGGCAGACCGGTCGTCCACGGTGCCCGCACCCCGGGCACCGCCCCCGGCCTGTACTTCACCGGCTTCACCAATCCGATCAGCGGCATGCTCCGCGAACTGGCCATCGACGCACAGAAGATCGCGAAGGCCGTCGCCCGCCAGGTGGAGCGGACGCGCGCCGCAGGCTGACACCGACCGGGCGGGTGCGGCGCGGCGGTCGCCGACCGCGACCGGCGACCGACCCGGCGCCTCCCACACGGCCGACCGACCACCGACCACCGGCGACCGACCCGGTGTGTCCGGCGCGACGGCCGGCCCGTGCGTCGGGCACGGTGGTCGGTTGGCCCGTCCGGCAGCTACAGGCGACCGGCCCGGTGACTCGGGCACGGCGGTCGCCGACCCGGCCACCGACTACAGGCGACCGGCCCGGTGACTCGGGCGCGGCGGTCGCCGACCCGGCCACCGACTGCGGGCGACGGACCCTGTGACTCCGGCACGGCGGTCGCCGACCCGGCCACCCGCGTCGCCGGGCACCTCCTCCCGCAACCTCCCGTGTCCTCGCGCGCCCCATCTCTTCCTGACCCCGCGCCGGTTCAGTAATCTGACAGAGCGTCAGTTACTGAGCCGTCACACGGAAGCGGGCGGAGCGATGCTTGGATCGACCCACGGCACCCTGACCACCGACTCCCGCCGGGCCCGCGTCGCCGCCTGCGGGGAACCGCCTTCGCCCGTGGTGCGGGGCCGGGCCGCCGACGCCGGTGACCTCGATGTCAGCGGGCGGCCGCTGCATGCCGACGTGCCCGACCTGGACCGGTTCTTCCGCCCCGAGTCCGTCGCCGTCGTCGGTGCCTCCGACGCCGAGGGGCGCCCCCACACCGGCATCACCCGGCAGCTGCTCACCTGGGCCGAGCGGGTCGGCGCCCGGCTGCACCCCGTGCACCCCACCCGTCAGTCCGTCTTCGGCATGCCCTGCTCTCCTTCCGTAGCGGACCTGCCCGAACAGGTCGACCTCGCCGTGCTCCTCGTCTCCGACCCGCTCCCCGTGCTGGAGGAACTGGGAGCGGCGAAGGTGAAGTTCGCCGTCGTCTTCGCCTCCGGGTTCGCCGAGACCGGCCAGGAGGGAGCCGCCGCCCAAACGGTGCTCGCCTCCGCCGCCCGGCGGGCCGGGGTGCGGCTGCTCGGGCCGAACACCAACCTCAACGCCTTCGAACGGTTCCGGGACGACCTCGACGGGCCGGCCATCGCCCTCATCACCCAGTCCGGACACCAGGGACGTCCCGTCTTCGCCCTGCAGGAGCTCGGCATACGGCTCTCCCACTGGGCTCCCACCGGCAACGAGGCCGACCTGGAGACCGCCGACTTCCTCTCCTACTTCGCCGAGCGGCCCGAGGTAGGCGCCATCGCCTGCTACATCGAGGGCCTCAAGGACGGCCGCGCCTTCCTGCTGGCCGCCGACCGGGCCGCCCGACGCGGTGTGCCGGTCGTCGCGGTCAAGGTCGGCCGCACCGAGGCCGGTGCCCGCACCGCCGCCTCACACACCGGCAAGCTGACCGGCGCGGACGACGTGATCGACGCGGCGATGCGGCAGTACGGGGTGATCCGCGTCGACGGGCTGGACGAACTCCAGGACACCGCCACCCTGTTGGCCCGCGCTCGCACCCCGCGCGCCGACGGTGTCGTCGTCTATTCGATCTCGGGCGGCACGGGCGCGCACGTCGCGGACCTGGCGGCCGGGGCGGGGCTGCGGCTGCCGGTGCTGTCCGAGGCCAAGCAGGCCGAGCTGCACCAGTGGATCCCCGCGTACCTGAGCGTCGCCAACCCCGTCGACAGCGGTGGTCACCCGGTGGGCGACGAGCGCGGACGGAAGATCATCGACGCGCTCCTGGACGACCCGGAGGTGGGCGTGCTCATCTGCCCGATCACCGGGCCCTTCCCTCCGCTGAGCGACAAGCTGGTGCGGGACCTGGTGGACGCGGCGGAGCACACGGACAAGCTGGTGTGCGTGGTGTGGGGGTCGCCGGTCGGCACCGAGGCCGCCTACCGCGAGACGCTGCTGGGCTCCTCGCGCGTGGTCACCTTCCGCACGGTCGCGAACTGCGTCTCGGCCGTCCGCGCCCACCTCGACCACCAGCGCTTCGTGCGCGGCTACCGCTCCCCCTTCGACGAGGCACCCCGCACCCCCTCGCCCTCCTTCCGCAAGGCGCAGGCCCTGATGCGGCCCGGGCAGCAGCTGAGCGAGCACGCGGCGAAGCAGCTGCTGCGGGCGTACGGCATCCGCGTACCGCGCGAGCAGTTGGTGACCAGCGCGGCGGCGGCGGTGCGCGCGGCGGGGCTCGTGGGCTACCCGGTGGTGATGAAGGCTTCCGGCGCCCAGATCGCCCACAAGACGGAGCTCGGACTCGTGAAGATCGGGCTGACCTCCGCCAGCCAGGTCCGGGAGGCCTACCGGGAGCTGACCGACATCGCGCGCTACGAGGGGATCAAGCTCGACGGTGTGCTCGTGTGCCAGATGGTCGAGCGGGGTGTCGAGATGGTCGTCGGCGTCTCGCACGACCGGCTCTTCGGGCCCACGGTGACCGTGGGACTCGGCGGCGTGCTGGTCGAGGTACTGCGGGACGCGGCCGTGCGCGTGCCGCCCTTCGGCGAGGAGCAGGCGCGGGACATGCTCTCCGAGCTGCGCGGGCGGGCCCTGCTGGACGGGGTGCGCGGGCGCCCCGCGGCCGACCTCGACGCGCTCGTCGAGGTGGTGCTCCGCGTCCAGCGCATGGCGCTCGAACTCGGGGACCGGATCGCGGAGCTGGACATCAATCCGCTGATGGTGCTGCCCAGGGGGCAGGGAGCCGTGGCGCTGGACGCGCTGGCGGTGTGCCGCTGAGGCCCGGATCAGCCGACTCACGAAACGGATCATGATGACGTCCTCCCCCGAAGACTCCGTGGACACCGAAGATCCCGTCGAGTCATTGGTACTGCACACCACTGACAATCACGTCGTGCACCTCACCCTCAACCGCCCCGACTCCCTCAACGCCATCACCCCTGACCTGCGCGAACTCCTCATCCAAGAACTTCAGGACGCCTCCGCGGACCCCGCCGTGCGCGCCGTCGTCCTCACGGGCGCCGGACGCGGATTCTGCGCCGGCGCCGATCTGCGCGGCGGGGCGGGGTCCGCCGAGCGGATCGCCGGTGACGTCGCACGGACCATCCGCCGGGGCGCCCAGCGGCTGATCGCCGCGGTCCTCGACTGCGAGAAGCCGGTGATCGCCGCGGTGAACGGCACCGCCGCCGGACTCGGCGCCCATCTCGCCCTCGCCTGCGACCTGGTCCTCGCGGCCGAGTCGGCGAAGTTCATCGAGGTGTTCGTGCGCCGCGGCCTGGTCCCGGACGGCGGCGGGGCGTATCTGCTGCCCCGGCTGGTCGGCCCGCAACGCGCCAAGGAACTGATGTTCTTCGGCGACGCCCTGCCGGCCACGGCCGCGGAACGCCTGGGCCTGGTCAACCGTGTCGTGCCGGGGCACGCCCTGGAGAAGACGGCCCGCGAGTGGGCCGCCCGCCTGGCCGCCGGCCCCACCCGCGCCCTGGCCCTCACCAAGCAACTGGTCAACGCCTCCCTGGACACCGACCGCGCCACCTCCTTCGCGGCCGAGGCCACGGCCCAGGAGATCAACATGACGACGGCGGACGCCCGGGAGGGCGTGGCGAGCTTCGTGGAGCGGCGGGAGCCCCGCTACCACGGCCGCTGAGGCCCGTGCGGACCTTCGCTTCCGATGTCACTTCCGGCTTCACTTCTGACGTACCGTCAGTTTCAATGGGTGACGTGATGGGACACGCAGGGATGGCCGCCACCGCCGTCCGTTACCTCAGGTCCATCGGGGCGCGCACGGTCGCGGGGCCCGTCGAAGCGTTGCCGCGCCCGGAGTTGCGGGCCGTGCGGGAGGATGAGCGGGCGTCCGTCGACTCGGCCGAATTCCGGCGCGTTCTGGGAAACTTCGCCACCGGTGTCACCGTTGTCACTGCGCCGGCGGCGGACGGTGAGGTGAGCCCCGCCGGCTTCGCCTGTCAGTCGTTCTCGTCGCTTTCCCTGGAACCGCCGCTGGTCGTGTTCATGGTCGGCCGGGCCTCGAGCACCTGGCCGCGGATCGCCCGCGCCGGGGTGTTCTGCGTGAACGTGCTCGCCGCCGACCAGGGCGAGCTGTGCCGAGGCTTCGCGGTGAGCGGCGGGGACAAGTTCGCCGGGGTCCGGCACGGGACGGCACCCTTCTCCGGCGCCCCGCGCCTCATCGGCGCCACGGCGTGGATCGACTGCGCGATCCACGCCGTGCACACCGGCGGCGACCATCTCATCGTGGTGGGCCGGGTGGAGGCCCTGGGGGCGGGCGACGGGGACGACAGGCCGCTGCTGTTCCACAAGGGGCGGTTCCTCTAGGGCCACGCCCCGGAGGAACCGCCGGCCGGGTCAGGCCAGTGCCGGTGCTCCCGCCGGGCGGCGCCGGATCACCAGGGCCATCAGGGCCGCCGCCGCGCACAGCGCCCCCGCCGCGTACCAGACCACGTCGTAGGAGCCGAAGGTGTCCCGGGCCACGCCGCCGAGGAAGGCGACCAGGGCCGCGCCGACCTGGTGGGAGGCGAGGACCCAGCCGAAGACGATGGCGCTGTCCTCGCCGTACTGCTCCCGGCACAGCGCCAGCGTGGGCGGGACCGTGGCGACCCAGTCCAGGCCGTAGAAGACGATGAAGAAGATCATCGGCGGATGGACGGACGGGGCCAGCAGCATGGGCAGGAACAGCAGCGAGGTGCCGCGCAGGGCGTAGTACACGGCGAGCAGGCGGCGCGGCTCGAAGCGGTCCGTGAACCAGCCGGAGGCGATCGTGCCCACCACGTCGAAGACGCCGATGACCGCGAGCAGCGAGGCCGCCGCCGTGATCGGCATGCCGTGGTCGTGGGCCGCCGGGACGAAGTGGGTCTGGATCAGGCCGTTGGTGGAGGCGCCACAGATCGCGAAGGTGCCGGCCAGCAGCCAGAACGGGCCCGTGCGCACCGCCGAGAACAGCACGGTGACGGCGCGGCGGGCGGCGCCCCGCGCAGGCTCCGGCTTCGGTACGAACTCCTCGGCGCCGTACGGCTTCTGACCCACGTCCGCCGGGTGGTCGCGCAGCAGCAGCCAGACGAAGGGGACGACCGCGAGGGCGGCCAGGGCCACCGTCACCGCGGCCGGGCGCCAGCCGTGGCGCTCCACCATCCAGGACAGCAGGGGCAGGAAGATCAGCTGCCCGGAGGCCGAGCCCGCGGTGAGGATGCCGCTCACCAGGCCGCGCCGCGTGGTGAACCAGCGGTTGGTGACCGTCGCCGCGAAGGCCAGCGCCATCGAGCCGGAGCCCAGGCCCACCAGCAGACCCCAGCACAGCAGGAGCTGCCAGGGCGCCGTCATCCACACGGTCGCGCCCGAGCCGAGTGCGATCACCACGAGGGCGACGGCGACCACCCTGCGGATGCCGAAGCGGTCCATCAGGGCGGCGGCGAAGGGGGCGGTCAGGCCGTACAGCGCGAGGTTGATCGACACCGCCGCGCCGATCGTGCCGCGCGACCAGTGGAACTCCTGGTGCAGCGGGTCGATCAACAGGCCCGGCAGCGAACGGAATGCCGCGGCGCCGATGATCGTCACGAAGGTGACGGCGGCGACGAACCAGGCGCGGTGGATGCGGGTCGTCCGGGTCGGTCGTGGTTCCTCGACAGTGGGTGCGGTGGCGGTTGTCTGGGTCACGTCATAGATCTTCGGGCCTGGGTCCTTCCGAATCGAGTGGCCCGAGGGACAGCATTCGCTAGGATCAGGCCATGACCCGTGAGCCCACGTTCCGGCCGCACCGCGTCGTCGTCCTCGCCCTCGACGGGCTGCTCCCCTTCGAACTGGGCATCCCGCACCGGATCTTCGGGCGTCCCAAGGACGCCGAGGGCCGGCACCTGTACGAGGTCGTCACCTGCTCGGTCCGGCCACCGGGCCCGGTCGAGACGGACGCCGACTTCTCCATCCACGTCGAGAACGGCCCGGAGGCCCTGGCCACCGCCGACACCGTGATCGTCCCGGCGTCCTACGAGCTGGGCCCGGTCTTCGAAGAGGGCGTGCTGACCGACGAGCTGGCCGCCGCGCTCGCCCGTATCCGGCCCGGCACCCGGCTCGCCTCCATCTGCACCGGCGTCTACGTCTTCGCAGCCGCAGGCCTTCTCGACGGGCGCCCCGCCACCACGCACTGGGCCGAGGCCGCGCACTTGCAGCGGCTCTTCCCCCGGATCAAGGTCGATCCGGACGTCCTGTTCATCGACGACGGCGACATCCTGACCTCCGCGGGCGTCGCGGCCGGGATCGACCTGTGCCTGCACATGGTGCGCCGCGACCACGGCAGCGCCGTGGCCAACGAGGTGGCCCGCCGCACGGTCGTCCCGCCGCACCGCGACGGCGGCCAGGCCCAGTACATCCACCGCCCGGTCCCCGAGCCGCAGCTGGCGACCACCACCGCCGCCCGCGCCTGGGCGCTCGGCCGCCTCCACGAACCGATCCAGCTGCGCGACATGGCGGAGCAGGAAGCCATGTCCGTACGCACCTTCACACGCCGCTTCCGCGAGGAGGTCGGCATGAGCCCGGGCCAGTGGCTCACCCAGCAGCGCGTCGAACGGGCCCGCCATCTGCTGGAGTCCACCGACCTGTCGATGGACCAGGTGGCGCGGGACGCCGGTTTCGGCACCGCCCAGTCGATGCGCCAGCACCTCCAGGCGGCCCTCGGCGTCACGCCCACCACGTACCGGCGGACCTTCCGCACGGGGTCCGCCGACCCGGCCGTCACTCCCTAGTGCCGCGGCAGGCTCACCGGGCGGGCGGGCCGGGTCAGAACGTCAGCACCGCCCTCGCCACCCGCCCCGCGTGCGCGTCCGCGGCCGCCTTCTCGTAGTCCTCCACCGGGTAGGTCGCCGTCACCAACTCGTCCAGCAGCAGGCGGCCTTCGCGGTACATCCGGGCGTAGCGCGCGATGTCCCGCTGGGGACGGGAGGAGCCGTAGCGGCAGCCCAGGACGGCCTTGTCCAGGTACATCGACGAGACCAGGAACGACGCCTCGGCCGTCGCCGGCGGGACGCCGAGGAGCACCGCCTGTCCATGGCGGTCCAGGGCGTCGACGGCCGCGCGGATCAGCTCCACCCGGCCCACGCACTCGAACGCGTGATCGGCGCCGGTGGGGAGGACGTCCTTCACGTCGTCCGTCGAGGTCAGGAAGTCGGTCGCGCCGAACCGGCGGGCCACCGCCTCCTTCGCCGGGTTGGCGTCCACTGCCACGATCCGTGAGGCGCCCGCGATCCGCGCGCCCTGGAGGACGTTGAGGCCGATTCCGCCCGTTCCGATGACGAGGACCGTGTCGCCCTGGTCGACCCGGGCACGGTTCAGTACGGCGCCCACCCCGGTCAGGACTCCGCAGCCGATCAGGGCCGCCGACGGCAGCGGGATGTCCCTGGGGACGCGGACCGCCTGGACGGCCTTGACGACCGTACGTTCGGCGAAGGCGGAGGTGGAGGCGAACTGGTACACCGGCCCGCCGCCCCGCGTGAACGGGCGGCCGGGGCGGCCGATCGCCTGCCGGCACATGGTCGGGCGACCGCGGTCGCAGTCCGCGCACGTCCCGCAGTTGGCCAGGGTGGAGAGCGCCACGTGGTCACCGGGTGCGACATGGGTGACGCCCGCGCCGACCGCTTCCACCACACCGGCGCCCTCATGGCCGAGCACCACGGGAACGGGGAAGGGGATGGTCCCGTCGACCACGGAGAGGTCGCTGTGGCACAGCCCCGCCGCGCAGATCGCCACTTGGACCTCGCCGGGACCCGGGTCCCGGACCTCCAGGTCGTCCACGACCTGGCTCTGGGTGCCGTCGTAGAGCACGCCTCGCATCGCAACCCCCTCAACCCTTGGTTCCCCTGGGTTCCTTCGGCAGGCCGAGCACGCGCTCGGCGATGATCGTGCGCTGGATCTCGTCGGAGCCGCCGTAGATGGTGTCGGCCCGGCTGAACAGGAACAGGTGCTGGAGCGGGTCCAGCTCGTACGGTGCCGTGGGCGACCAGTCGGCGGGGCCTGCCGCGCCTGCCGCGCCCCTGACCTGCATCGCGAGTTCGCCCAGGCGCTGGTGCCAGTGGGCCCACAGCAGTTTGGCCACGCTGGGCGCGGCCGGGTCCGTCGTGTCGCCGAGGGTGCGCAGGGCGTTCCAGCGCATCGTGCGCAGTTCGGCCCACTGGGTGACCAGGCGGTCGCGCAGGACGGGGTCCTCCGCCGCGCCGGTGGCCAAGGCCGTGCGGACGACCTCGGCGAGTTCGTTCGCGAAGCCGATCTGCTGGGCGAGGGTGGAGACGCCGCGTTCGAAGCCGAGCAGGCTCATCGCCACGCGCCAGCCGTTGCCCTCGCCGCCGACGACGTGTTCGGCGCGGGCCGTCGCCCCGTCGAAGAACACCTCGTTGAACTCGCTGGTTCCGGTGAGCTGGCGGATGGGGCGGACCTCGATACGGCCGGGCTGGTCCATCGGGACGAGGAGGAACGTCAGGCCGTGGTGGCGGTGGGAGGTGGGGTCGGTGCGGGCGAGGACGAAGCACCAGTCCGCCTCGTGGGCGAGGGAGGTCCAGGTCTTCTGGCCGGTGACGCGGTACGAGGTGGGGGTGTCGCGTACGGCGGCGGTGCGCAGGCCCGCCAGGTCGGAACCGGCGCCGGGTTCGCTGTAGCCCTGGCACCAGAGTTCGTCGCCCCGGGCTATGGGCGGCAGGAAGCGGGCCTTCTGGGCCTGGGTGCCGTGGGTGAGGAGGGTGGGGGCGAGGAGGTTCTCCCCTATGTGGCCGGAGCGGGGTGGTGCCTGGGAGCGGGCGTACTCCTCCGCCCAGACGACCTGTTGGGTGAGGGTGGCGCGGCGGTTGCCGTAGCCGTCCTCGGGCCAGGACAGGCCGATCCAGCCGGCTCGGCCGAGGGTGCGTTCCCAGGATCGGCGGGTGTGGGTGTGGGGGGTGCCGAGGTGGGCTTCCAGCCAGGTGCGGGCCTGTGCACGGAACGCCTCGTCCTGCGGGTCGGGCTCGAAGTCCATGGTTCCGCCTTGTGTCGTCTGCCGGTGCTCTGTGGTGCGGGCCGGAGGGTTTCTCGCCCCCGCCGCCCCTCCCCGTCCCGTCCCTGGGGGCTGCGCCCCCAGACCCCCGCTTCGGCCTGACGGCCTCGTCCTCGAACTCCCCCCGCCATAAGGGACGCGAGGAACTGCGCGACCAGCCACAACGAACCCGTGGCCGCCAACACACCCGCAACCCCGAGCGCTACCGCGCCCCGCGCAAACCCAGCCCGAACGGCACCACGCAAACCCAGCCCGAGCGCCACCGCGCAAACCCAGCCCGAACGGCACCGCAGGCTCAGCGGCCGCGGCGGGCCGCCCTCTCCATCGCCTCCACCTGCTCCAGTAGCGGCATCGGGTCCGTCCCCACCGTTCCCGGCAGGAAGTCCGCGATCCTCTCCGGGGTCCACGCGCCCTCCGCGTACGCCGCCCTCAGCTCCCTCGGCTGTGCCCAGACCGCCAGTTTCGGGCCCGCGATCGTGTACACCTGGCCCGTGACGCCCTCCTCCTTCGCGCGGTCGGACAGGAGGTAGACCACCAGCGCCGCCACGTCCTCGGGGTCGCCGATCTCCTTGAGTTCCATGGGGACGTTCGCCGACATGCGGGTCCGGGCCACCGGGGCCACCGCGTTCGCCGTCACCCCGTACTTGTGCAGGCCCAGGGCCGCGCTGCGCACCAGCGAGATGATGCCGCCCTTCGCCGCGCTGTAGTTGGCCTGCGACACCGAGCCCTGGTGGTTGCCGCTCGTGAAACCGATCAGCGTGCCCGAGCGCTGCTGCCGCATCACCGCCGACGCCGCGCGGAACACCGTGAACGTGCCCTTGAGGTGTGTGGCGAGCACCGGGTCCCACTCCTGCTCGGTCATGTTGAACAGCATCCGTTCGCGCAGGATGCCCGCCACGCACACCACCCCGTCCAGGCGGCCGTACGCCGCGAGCGCCCGGTCCACCACCCGCTGCCCGCCCGCCATGGTCGAGATGTCGTCGGCGACCGCGACGGCCTCCCCGCCCGCCGCCTCGATCTCCTTGACCACGGCGTCGGCGATCTCGCTCGTGGGCGAGGCGCCGTCCACCGAGACCCCGTAGTCGTTGACGACGACCCGCGCCCCCTCCGCCGCTGCGGCCAGCGCCACCGCCCGTCCGATGCCCCGGCCCCCGCCCGTCACCGCGACGACCTTGCCCGCCAGGAAGTTCGCCATGCTCAGCCCCTCCCCTTGCCCTTCCGGAGTTTCTGACGGTTCGTTAGATTCTCTCGCAGTCGGATTTTACGGGTCGTCAGATACTCCGAGACAAGCCCCCGGGAGGGCCGATGTCACTGCCCGGCGAGTTCCATGAGATCGCGAAGCGCGTGAACAACTGGGGGCGCTGGGGCCCGGAGGACGAGATCGGCACGCTGAACCTCGTCACCGACCAGGTGGTACGCGAGGCCGTGACCTGTGTGCGCAGTGGGCGGCGGATACCGCTCGCCCTTCCGCTCCAACAGGACGGAGTGCAGACCGGCGTCATCCCGGGGCGGGTCAATCCGCTGCACGTGATGGTGCAGATCAACCAGGAGATCTTCGGCCCGGGCACGGTGGCGTGCAGCGACGACGCCGTGACCATGGGCCTCCAGGCGGCCACGCACTGGGACGCGCTCCCGCACGTATCGCACTCCGGGAAGCTCTACAACGGCCGTCCGGCCGGCACGGTGACAGCCCACGGCGGCGCCGCGTTCAGCGGGATCGACAAGACGCGGCACATCGTCTCCCGGGGGGTGCTCCTGGACATCCCCCGGGCGCTCGGCCGGGAGCGGCTCGAGGGTTCGTACGCGGTCACGCCGGAGGATCTGGACGCGGCCGAGGAGTTCGCCGGTACGCGGGTGCGGGCGGGTGACATCGTCCTCGTGCGGACCGGGCAGATCCGCACCTATCTCTCGGGCGGCACACAGGCCTACGGGTATCCCTCGCCGGGGCTGTCGGTGCGGACCCCGGAGTGGTTCCACGCGCACGATGTGGCGGCCGTCGCGAACGACACGCTCACCTTCGAGGTCTTTCCCCCCGAGATCGAGGATCTGTGGCTGCCCGTGCACGCCCTCCACCTCGTGGAGATGGGGATGCCGCAGGGGCAGAACTGGAACCTCGAGGAGTTGTCCACAGCCTGTGGACAAGAGGGGCGCTACGCCTTCCTGCTGTCCGCGACACCCGAACCGTTCGTCGGCGGTACGGGAAGCCCCGTGGCACCCGTGGCCGTCCTGTGAGCCGGAGATGCCGAACCGGCCGACGGCGCACCGCCGGCCGGTTCGGCATCTCCGCCCGCCCCCGGACGGTCCCCCCGGGCCGCCCGACCCTGCAAGAGCCGGGGCCGAAGCACGATCCGCACTCGTCGAGGGCTCCCGTCACCCGAGTCCTCGGCGTCCCCTCACGACGGATCGCCGAACACAAGCGTGATCAACCAGACACACGGCGTCAACAGGCCCTCGGCGATTCCTCACGTATGCCGTTCTTGTGACGGCGCGTACAGAAGCAGACCCCGGCGCACTCGCCCGCGACCCACTCCAGGCAGCCATGCCCGTACGACCGTCGAGCCGCCCGTGCCCAGGCGCAT
This sequence comes from Streptomyces sp. Y2F8-2, assembly GCF_014905555.1. GTDB lineage: Bacteria > Actinomycetota > Actinomycetes > Streptomycetales > Streptomycetaceae > Streptomyces > Streptomyces cynarae. Next base: position 317,300 of record NZ_BNGS01000006.1, read on the forward strand.
GCACCGGCGCCCCGGGCAACCGCCCGGTCCGGTCCGCTCACGCCTCGCCGTAGGGTCCCGTCACACCACGCCGTACGCGAACCGAGGCGCCGCCTCCACGCCGCAGGCCGCCACCTCCACGCCGCACACCGTCGCCCCGTCCTCGGCCGGCGTCGCGCAGCGGTCCACCTCGCACCAGATGCGCTTGCCCGCACCCTCGGCGTCCCAGCCCCAGCGGTCGGCGAGCCCGTCGACCAGCTCCAGGCCGCGCCCCCCGGTCTCCTCGCCCCCCGCGTGCCGGGGCTGCGGCGGGCGGGCGCTGCGGTCGGCGACCTCCAGACGGACGGTGCCCGCAGGGGCGCCGGAGGGGCCGTCGCATGCGCCGGTCAGCAGCAGGCGCAGCACGGCGGGACAACCGGTGTGTACCACGGCGTTGGTGACCAGTTCCGAGACGAGCAGGATCAGCGTCTCGGCCAGCGGTTCGTCCGCCGCTATGCCCGACCCGGCAAGGCGCGAGCGCGCCCACCGCCGGGCCCGACCCACTTCAGCGGGGTCGGGCCGGATCTCCAGCTGCACTTGAAGCACCTGCACCGCTCACACCATCCGAACCGGCGGACACATCGCCTCGCGCCTCACAAGGGCCACGATCGTGGTCATCGTCTGCATGGCAGGAACCAGGATCACGGACCGTGATTCCCTTGCACGACAGCATGGTTGACGTACAGTCACCCCAACAAGCGCTTCGGGCATATTCCAGCGCGAAGGAGTACGCGTACGCCATACTGTGCGACGCTTGCCACGATGAGTCGAACAGGCAGGCACGACGGGCCGCCCTGCCTCGCGAACGGTGCACATCGCCGGATCCGGCGCCGCCTCAGGGGCCGCACCGTGGTGGATCGGGCTCAGAACCGCTCGCATCCCACACAAGGTACCGGAGCCCTCCCGCGACTCCACCCCGTGACAAGTCACGCGTAGGACACAACCCGGTATCAACGCTCCGTGATTCCGGACTGCCACAATCCGCGACATCCAGGTCCGAGTGCGGCGAATAGTCCCTGCTCAGGGCCTTCTACCCCGCCTATGAGAGCAGTTCCCCAGCGAGCTTTTCCTCACTCTGTGCACTCGAACCCATACGCTGGGTCCGTACCCATGCTCGCTTCAGGTGCAGGTGCACCTCCGCCTCCCATGTGAAGCCCATACCGCCGTGCACCTGGAGGCAGTCGCGGGCGCAGCGGACGGCCGCCTCGTCGGCGAGCAGACGGGCCGCGGCGATGTCGAGGGGATCGGCGGTGACGGCGGCGGCGTACACCGCGGCGCGGGCCGTCTCCACCCGTACCAGGCTCTCGGCGCACAGGTGTTTGACCGCCTGGAAGGCCCCGATCGGTTGACCGAACTGCTCCCGGGTCCGCGCGTGCTCCGCCGCCAGCTCACAGGTCCGCGCGGCGCCGCCGAGCTGTTCGGCGGCGGTGAGGAGGACCGCGACGGGGTCTTGCGGGCGGTCTTCGGCGGTCCGGGCGACCCGGTGCAGGGGCGTCAGCGGGTCCACCGAGGCCAGGGGCAGGACACCGGTCGCGTCACCCCGGACGACGTCCGCCTCCCCCAGCCACTCCACGAGCCCGCCGTACGCCGCCGTGACCACCGTCTGTCCGCTCGCCGCGCCCGGCACCTCGCCCGCCGCAAGGTGGGTGGCCACCAGTGGGCCGGGCAGCAGCGCCCGGCCGGCCTCCTCGAAGGCCAGGACCGCCTCCGGCAGGCCCAGTCCGACCCCGCCGTCCGCCTCCGGCAGCCGCAGCGCGAAGAAGCCCGCCTCGCCCAGTTCCCGCCACAGCCCACGGTCGAGCGCACCGGGCCGGTCCACGGCGGCCCTCAGCGCGCTCCGGCCGAAGCGACGCCGGAGCAGACCGCGCACGCCTGCCCGCAAGGCCCGCTGGTCGTCGGTCGGCTGGAAGCGCACGGCCGCGTCACCGTCCCTTCGGCAGGCCGAGGATGCGTTCGGCCACGATGTTCCGCTGGATCTGCGAGGTGCCGGCCGCGATCGTGTACGACAGGGACGACAGCCGGTCCAGGACCCATGGGCGGCCGAGGTCCAGGGACTCGGGGCCCAGGACCTCGGCGGCTGCGTCGTACAGCTCCTGACGCGCGTGCGAATACCGCAGCTTGAAGACCGAGCCGCCCACGCCCGGGACCCCGCCCTTCTGCTCCGCCTCGCTCACGTTCCACTGCGTGAGCCGCCACAGGGCACGGAACTCGGCGTTCAGCCGCCCCAGCCTCCGCCGCAGCGAGGGGTCGTCCCAGCGGCCGTTCGCCAGCGCCTGGCGGGCGAGTTCGCCGAGCACGCGGCGGCAGGCCACCACCTCCCCGACGAACGCGGTGCCGCGTTCGAAGGACAGCGTCACCATGGTCACGCGCCAGCCGTCGTTCTCCGCGCCGACCCGGTTGGCGACCGGCACCCGCACCTCGTCGAGGAACACCTCCGCGAACTCCTCGGACCCGGCGAGCGTCCGCAGCGGCCGTACGCTGACGCCCGGTGCGTCCATGGGCATCGCCAGCCAGGTGATGCCCCGGTGCTTCGGCGCGCCGGGGTCGGTGCGCACCAGCAGTTCGCACCAGTCGGCGACCTCCGCGTGCGAGGTCCAGATCTTGGATCCGCTCACCACGTAGTCGTCGCCGTCCCGCCACGCGCGCGTGCGCAGCGCGGCGAGGTCGGACCCGGCGTCCGGCTCGCTGAACCCCTGGCACCACACCTCGTCCCCGCGCAGGATCGGCGGCAGCCAGCGCTCCCGCTGTCCGGGAGTGCCCTCGGCGGCGATGGTGGGCCCGGCGTGCAGCAGCCCGACGAAGTTGGCCCCCACATAGGGCGCGCCCGCCTTCTCGGCCTCCTCCAGGAAGATCAGCCGCACGGTCGGGGAGGCGTCCCAGTGAACGTCGGCGTACCCGGCGTCGTACAGCATGCGCTGCCACCCGAGGTCGTAGGCGCGCCGCCCGGGCCAGTCGTCCGGGGACGGTTTCGGCGGCAGGGTGGGGAGCACCTCGGCGAGCCACTCCCGCAGCCGGGCCCGGAACTCCTCCTCCTCCGGTGTGCAGGACAGGTCCATCAGCGGCCGAGGTCCAGGTCCAGCATGCGGATCGCGTTGCCCCGCATCAGCTTGTGCACCGTCTCGTCGTCCAGGCCCTTCACATGGTCGAGGGCGACCTCCTTGGTGTGCGGGAAGGTCGAGTCGACGTGCGGGTAGTCGGTCTCGAAGGTCGCGTTGTCCCGGCCCACCACGTCGAGCGAGGCGACGCCGTGCTTGTCGCGGAAGAAGCAGCAGAAGATCTGCCGGTAGTAGTACGCCGACGGCGGCTCGGGGATCAGGTCGCGGACACCGCCCCAGGCGCGGTGCTCCTCCCAGACGTCGTCGGCGCGTTCCAGCGCGTACGGGATCCAGCCCATCTGCCCCTCGGAGTAGGCGAGCTTGAGGCGCGGGAACTTCACCAGGACCCCGCTGAAGAGGTAGTCCATCATCGAGGCCATCGCGTTGTTGAAGCTCAGCGAGGCCTGCACGGCGGGAGGCGCGTCGGGCGAGGCGGCAGGCATCTGCGAGCTGCTGCCGATGTGCATGTTGACCACCGTCCCGGTCTCCTGGCAGACGGCGAAGAACGGGTCCCAGTAGCCGGAGTGGATGGAGGGCAGGCCGAGGTGGGTGGGGATCTCGGAGAAGGTGACGGCCCGCACCCCCCGCCCGGCGTTGCGCCGGATCTCGGCGACCGCGAGGTCGATGTCCCACAGGGGGATCAGGCAGAGCGGGATGAGCCGGCCGCCGCTGTCGCCGCACCACTCCTCGACCATCCAGTCGTTGTAGGCGCGTACGCAGGCCAGGGCGACCTCCTTGTCGTGCGCCTCGGCGAAGGTCTGACCGCAGAAGCGCGGGAAGGTCGGGAAGCAGAGGCTGGCCTCGACGTGGTTGAGGTCCATGTCCTCCAGGCGGGCCTTGGGGTCCCAGCACCCTCGCCGCATCTGCTCCCTGGTGATCCCCTCCAGGGTCATCTCGTCCCGGTCGAAGCCGACGGCGGCGATGTTCCGCTTGTAGGGGAACTTCAGGTCCTCGTAGATCCACCAGTCCGTCGGCGGCCCCTCCGGGTCCATGGTGATCTGGTACATGCCGCCGACGTAGGCCAGTTCGCCGATCCCGGCGGTCAGCGGCTGCGGGCCCCGGTCCCGGTACTTGGCCGGCAGCCAGGTCTCGAAGAGGTGCGCGGGCTCGATCACGTGGTCGTCGACGCTGATGATGCGGGGCAGTTCACTCGCCATGGTTCCCCTCCGCCGGACCGGCTCTCCTCTGATGGACACGATCTGATGAGTCGTCAGATAGCATGTCACCTGACGAGTCGTCAGCCAAGCAGAGGGGCGGGCCGTGAACGAGACCCCGCACGACCTGAGTTCCGCCCGCACGCTGTGGGAGCTGGTCGACCGCCGTGCCGACCTCACTCCCGACCGTCCGGTCCTGCTCCAGGAGGACCGGGTTCTCACCTTCGGCGACCTGCGCACCCGCGCCGAGCGCGTGGCGGCCGGCCTGTACGGCATGGGCGTACGCCCCGGCACGGTGGTCGCCTGGCAGCTGCCCACCCGCATCGGGACCGCCCTGCTGTCCTTCGCGCTGGCCCGCCTGGGCGCCGTCCAGTCCCCGGTGATCCCCTACTACCGGGACCGCGAGGTCGGCTTCGCGCTGCGCGAGTCGAAGGCGGAGTTCTTCGCGGTACCCGGTGTCTGGCGCGGGCACGACCACACGGACATGGCCCGCCGGCTGGGCGCGAAAGGCGTCTTCGAGGCGTACGACGACCTGCCGGACGGCGACCCGTCGACGCTCCCCGCCCCGCCCGCCGACGGCACCTCGGTCCGCTGGATCTACTGGACCTCGGGCACCACCTCCGACCCCAAGGGCGTCCTGCACACCGACCGCTCCCTGATCGCGGGCGGCTCCTGCCTGGCCCACGCCCTGCGCCTGACCCCGGACGACGTCGGCTCCATGGCCTTCCCCTACGCCCACATAGCGGGCCCCGACTACACGGTGATGCTCCTGCTCTACGGCTTCCCGGCCGTGATGTTCGAGCACTTCGCGCTCCCTCGGGCGCTGGCGGAGTACCGGCGGCACGGGGTGACGGTCGCGGGCGGCTCGACGGCGTTCTACTCGATGTTCCTGGCCGAGCAGCGCAGACAGCCGGGCGAGAAGCTGATCCGCTCGCTCCGGCTCCTCGCGGGCGGCGGCGCCCCCAAGCCGCCCGAGCTGTATCACTGCGTGGTCCGCGAGATGGGCGTCCGGCTGGCCCACGGCTACGGCATGACCGAGGTCCCGATGATCACCATGGGGAACCCCGAGGACACTCCCGGGAACCTGGCGACGACGGAGGGGAGGCCGCCCGAGGGGATGGAGATACGCATCGTCGACGGGGAGATACGGCTGCGGGGAGAGGCCGTCTGCCAGGGGTACCTGGATCCGGTGCAGACGGCGGAGGCCTTCGACGAGGACGGGTTCCTGCGCACCGGCGACCTCGGGTACCTGACCGACAGCGGCCATCTGGTGCTGACGGGGCGCCGCAAGGACGTCATCATCCGCAAGGGGGAGAACATCTCCGCCAGGGAGATCGAGGACCTGCTGCACACGCACCCCGCGGTGCAGGACGTGGCGGTGATCGGACTGCCGGACGAGGTGCGCGGGGAGCGGGTGTGCGCGGTGGTCGAACAGCCGCCGGGCGCCGAGGAGCTGACGCTGCCCGCGGTCACGTCGTACCTGCGGGCGGCAGGGCTGTCCGTGCACAAGCTGCCGGAGCAGCTGGAGGTGGTGGAGGCCCTTCCGCGGGGGGAGACCCTGCGGAAGGTGCTCAAGTACAAGCTTCGGGAGCGCTATTCGGACCCTGGGATTGCCGACTCCGAGGCCTCGGGGACTACTCCGGGACCGTGAAGTAGCGGGCGAACGCGGACACGATCTCGCTCTCGCCGACCTTGCCGTCCCCGTCCGTGTCGAGCGTCGCCGCCGCCGCCCGGGCCACGTCCTCCGGTGCGCCGAGGGCCTTCAGGGCGCGGGCGGTCTCCGCGACCGTGGCGGCGCCGTCGCGGTCGCCGTCCGCCACGGCGAGCGCCGCGTGCAGGAACGGACGGGCGATCTCCGCGAACCGCTCGGGGTTGTCCCGCAGCCGCTTCACCGCGCCGCCCACGAACTCCTCGCGGGTGATGCGCTGGTCGCCGTCCCGGTCCGCTATCCCGGCCATGCCCTGCCAGAACGCCTCGGCCCCGGCGTACAGGGCCTGCCCCTGCTCGGACCTGGCCGCGGTGCCGAACTCGGTGAGGACCGCCTTGGCCGCCGCGCTGAAGTCCGCGCGGTCGATGTAGCCGTTGCCGTCCTGGTCGAAGCCGGCGAACCGGGCGGCGATCCTGCGCTCGTACTCGGTGCTGACCATGGTGTTTCGGGCCGCCTTACGTCACATCGGGGGTGTTTCTGGCAGGGAGCGTACGACGCGGGGAGCTCGCGGGGAGAGGGAAAACGGCCGTTGTACCAAGACCGCGGGAATTCCGGGACAACAGTGTGGCTGTCCTGCAACGTTCCGTTGACCGTGGTGTGTCGGCGCTCACACCGGGGAGGGGTGCCGTGGCGTCGGGTCGGGCGGTGGCGTGCGGTCGGTCTGCGGCCGGTCGTGCGGTCGGCCTGCGGTCAGGCCGACAGGGGCCGCGAGGTGTCGTCGGTGGCCGAGTCGAGGTCCGGGTGCACGTCGAAGAGGCGGCGGACGCCGAGGGCGGCGAGGACACGGTTGACGTGTGTGCCCTCGGGCGCGCCGTGCCCGGGCAGGATGAGGCGGAGCCGACCCCGGCAGGAGCGGATCAGTCTGCGTGCGGCGACGAGCACACCGACGCCGCTGGAGTCGCAGAAGACCACCTGGGAGAGGTCGAGTACGAGGCAGTGGCGGCCGTCCGCCACCGCGTCGTGCACCCGCTGGCGCAGCACCGGTGACGTCATCAGGTCCAGTTCGCCCGCCACTTGGAGCACGGTCCACTCGCCGCACTTTTCGCCGGTCACTGTGAGCGTCACCGCCATGCCTCCCGCCTGCCCGCGCCTGCCCGCGCCGTCCATGAAACGGAAGCGGTCCCTTCGCTTCCTTTGGAGCGCGGCTGCCCGAACGCTCCTCTATGAAACACCGAACCGTCGATCGAAACTGCGTATTAGATGAGCCAATTCAATCGGTAACGGTCTTGTTCGTTCAGGCCTGATCCGTAGTCGGATGGGTAGGCGCCCGCGCGTCCGGCACGGTCCCGCGCGGGACCGCCTCTACCATCCGCGGCTCGCCGAGGGGCGCACATTGCCACAAAGGGGCGTGCGTTGTCCGATGTGCCGACTACATTCGAAGGGGTGGGGGGCGCACGCTGAACCGGAACAGGGCGCAGGGCACGTCCGGGGACGAGGGGGCCGCATGGCGAAGAAGGACGCACCGCCCCGGTGGGACCGCAGGATGCAGCAGCGGCTCGCCCGGGGTGAGGCCGCCGCGCTCGGAGAGTGCTACGACCGGTTCGCCTCCCTGGTGCACGGCCTCGCCCACCGGGTGCTCGGGGACGAGGAGGAGGCGGACGCCGTCACTCGCGAGGTGTTCGCGCACGTCTGGGAGAACCCCGAGTCCTACGACCCCAGGCGGGAGCCGCTGCGGACCTGGGTCGCCACACTGACCCACCGGCTCGCCGTCCAGCGGCTGCGCGCCACCGAGACCGCCGCGCTGGCACGGGACGGCCGGGGCACGGCGGAGGACCTGGAGCGCAGGGTGCGCCAGGCCTCGGTCGCGGCCCGCGCGGACTACATCGTCACCTCCATGCCGGTGCCGCTGCGCGCCGCTCTGGAACGGGCCTACTTCCAGCGCCGGGACTACCGCCAGACCGCCGCCGACCTCGGTATCACGGAGGACGAGGCGCGCCGCCGGCTCCGCCTCGGCCTCCAGCTCCTCGCCACCGCCCACGAGACGCGGCCCTCGGGCACGCCGCCGGAAGCGGGGGGCGTGTGGTGAGCGGGGCGGAGCGTTCCCGGGGGCCGGAGGAGTTCGAGGAGTACGGCGCGTACGACGCGTACGAGGGGAGCGACGGGCAGGGCGCACCCGGGGTCGCCGGCGAGCGGGAGGTGTCCGAAGTGGCCCGGGGGCCGCTGGCCGGTGGGGCCGCGGCGCCCGGGGCCGAGGCGGTCCCGCTCGAGCACCGGGTGCTGAAGTCGCTGCTCGGGGCCTGGGCGCTGGCCGCCTGTTCCACGGAGGAGACCGCCGCCGTTGAGGCGCACCTCGATGGCTGCGGCGCGTGCGCGGAGGAGGCGCGGCGGCTGCGGAAGGCCGTCGGGCTGTTGCAGCGGCCCGAGAGTCTGGATCTCGACCCCGCCCTGCGCACCCGTGTCCTGGCGAGTTGCCTCGGCCGGCGCCCGCCGCGCATCCCGGTGCCGGAGTGGGCCGCCCCCTACGACGCGGAGGCCGCGCGCCTGGACGCCCTGCTGCAGGACATCGGCGATGCCGAGTGGCACACCCCGGTCAGGCTGCGGTGGTTCGACGGGAGGGCACCGGCGAGCCGCCGCACCACCGTGGCCGGGGTCATCGCCCATCTGCTCTCCGTCGACGGCCTGGTCGCGGTGGCGCTCGGGCTGGAGGACCCCCTGGGGGACACCGCCGGGGACGACGGCAGCCCCGAGGGGCGCACGGAGGCGTACTGGCGCGCCTCCCACTTCCCTCCGACCCGCTCCATCCGCGTTCCGTGGCGTGACCAGACCCACCATCTCGTCCGGGCGGTCTCCCTCGCCGACGACACCAGCGGGGCGGTCCCGGTGTCGTACGGCGCCTTCGGGCTGTCGCTGCACGACGCGATGCTGGATCGGGCCTTCGAGTGCTGGGTGCACGCGGAGGACATCGCGAACGCCGTCGACTACCCCTACGACCCGCCGGCACCGCGCCATCTCCACCAGATGTTCGACCTGGCGGTACGGATACTGCCGCAGACCCTGGCCGCCCGGCGGCGCGCCGGCCTCGCCGCGCCCCCGCGCGGCGGCCGGCACCTCGTTCCGGCGGGAGAGCCCGGGCGCAGTCTGCGCCTGGAGATCGAGGGCCTCGGCGGCGGCGAGTGGCTGATTCCGCTCGAATGGCCCGGTGCGGTGGCCTCCGCCGAGCACGAGGTGGCGCACGTCGCGCTCGACGGGGTGGAGTTCTGCCGCCTGGCCGCCGGCCATGTGCCGCCGCAGGAAGCGGCCGCGGGGCAGGTCGGCGATCGGGAGGCGATCAGGGACGTGCTCTTCGCGGCGGCGTCCCTGAGCCGGATGTAGCGGGACCCCGGGGGGCGGCCTCGGGGCCCCGGGGAGCCCTAGGCGAAGACCACCGTCCGGCGGCCGTTGAGCAGGATGCGGCGCTCCGCGTGCCACTTCACCGCGCGTGCCAGCGCCTGGCACTCCACGTCCCGCCCCGTCGCCACCAGCTGGTCCGGGGTGACGTCGTGGCCGACCCGCTCGACCTCCTGCTCGATGATCGGGCCCTCGTCGAGGTCGGCCGTCACGTAGTGCGCGGTCGCGCCGATCAGCTTCACACCGCGCGCGTGGGCCTGGTGGTAGGGCTTGGCGCCCTTGAAGCTCGGCAGGAAGGAGTGGTGGATGTTGATGATCCTGCCGCTGAGCTGCTTGCACAGGTCGTCCGAGAGCACCTGCATATAGCGGGCCAGGACCACCAGCTCGACGTCCAGCTCGCGCACCAGCTCCAGCAGCCGCGCCTCGGACTCCGACTTGGTGTCCTTCGTCACCGGGATGTGGTGGAAGGGAATGTTGTACGAGCCGACCAGCTCGGCGAAGTCGGTGTGGTTGGAAACCACGGCCGCGATCTCGACGGGCAGCGCGCCGATCCGGGCGCGGAAGAGCAGGTCGTTCAGGCAGTGGCCGAACTTGCTGACCATGAGGATGACGCGCATCTTCTCGTCGGCCCGGTGGATCTGCCACTCCATCTGGAAGGAGTCACCGATCGCCGCGAAGCTCGCGCGCAGCTTGTCCACGGTCACCGGGGCCTCGGCGGAGAAGTGGACCCGCATGAAGAACAGTCCCGTGTCCTGGTCGCCGAACTGCTGGCTGTCGACGATGTTGCAGCCGGTCATGAACAGGTAGCTCGACACGGCGTGCACGATCCCCTGCTTGTCCGGGCAGGAGAGGGTGAGGACGTACTGGTCGGCCGGGGCCGAGGCTCGGGTGGACTGCTCGTTCATGCACGCCAGGGTCTCATGTCCGCGGGCCCGCGCGGACCGCCGTCCCGCAACCCGGACGGTCCGGCGTACGACGGGGGCCCCGCCTGGCGACAGGACCCCCGAACGACACGGGCCCACCCCGGACCACCGGGTCTACGCGCTCCTCGTCAGGATCCGCAGCACCTCGAGCGTGCGCGGCGGCACGTCCGGGTCCTCCCCGTCGGCCACGGAGAGCCGTACGTGGGCGTCCCGTGCCGCCCGCACCGCCTCCGGCCACGCCTGGTGGTTGAGGTAGGCGTCCACCGGCGCGTCCGGCCCCACCTGGTGCATGATCCGCAGCACACGCAGGACGGCGGTGTCCACGAGGGCCGCCTCCTGCGAGTCCCGGAAGATCGTGCCGACGTATTTCTCGGCCGACCAGTTGTCCAGCCAGGTGTCCTCGACCAGGCGGTACACGGCGTCGGTGACGTCTCCGTACCCCTCGACACCGGCCAGCCAGACGTCCCGCTGGAAGACGGGATCGGAGAGCATGTGCAGCGCGGAGCGCACATTGCTGCGCCAGCGCCACCACGGCATGTCGTTGAGTGGCATGCCGCCCATGGTGGATGAGCGACGACCGCGACGGGAAGAGTTCTCCGGAGCTTGCACGGTCATCGATCGTACGTTCCCTGTGAAATGCGGATCATCGGACCCCTCAATTCACCGCGACGCCACCTTCCGTTGACCTCCGATGACACGACGGTTAGCGGTGTGAGGGAATCGTGCGTGTCCATGACCGGCAGGCGACGCACCCGCTCCTCCTCCATCGGCCCCCGCGTTCCGGGCTCCGTCCCTGAGAAAGCGACTCCCCGCGTCAGGACCGTCCTGCTGTCCGCGGGCGCGCTGGTGGCAGTTGCGTCGATAGCGGTCGCCTGCGGGGTCGTCCCCGGTACCACGGGGGGTTCCGGGGACGACCACGTGACCGTCATGACCTGGGCACCCGACAAGACCTCGGCGACCGACAAGCCGGGCATGCCGGCGATGGCGCAGGCCTACGCGCGCTGGGTCAACGCCCACGGCGGCCTGAACGGCCGCAAGCTCGAGGTCCTGACCTGCAACGACCACAACGACTACGTGGACGCCGCGAAGTGCGCCCGGCTCGCCGTGAAGGAGAACGCCGTCGCGGTCGTCGGCTCCTACAGCCAGTACGCCAGCTCCTTCCTCTCCCCGCTGGAGTCGGCGGGCATCCCCTACATCGGCGGCTACGGCCTGACCGACGACGAGTTCAAGAGCGTGCTGTCCTATCCCGTCAACGGCGGCCAGCCCGCGCTGCTGGCCGGCCTCGGCGAGGAGCTCGGCCGGACCTGCGGCAGCGTCGCCCTGGTGCGCCCCGACACGGTCGCCGGCGACGAGCTTCCCCTGCTGCTCGACGCCGGACTGAAGGCGGCGCACCACCCCCCGGCGGCCGACGTGCGCGCCGCAGAGGACGCCACCGCCCTGGACGACCAGGCGCGGCAGGCGCTGGAGGAGGCGACCGCGAACCCCCGGAAGAAGGGGTGCGTGGTCCCGGCGCTCGACGAACGCACCGGGACCTTCATGGACTCCTTCCGCCGTCTGAGCGCCGACTACCGGCCGGTGCGCACCGCGTCCGTGCTCGGCAGCGTCGACCAGTCGGTGATCGACTCCTCCGGCGGCGGCTCCGGACCCTACGAGGACGCGTACGTCACCGGCTGGTACCCGGAGGCGTCGGACCCGCGCTGGAACGAGATGAAGGATGTGATCAAGGAGCAGGCCTTCGACGACGACCGGATCGATCCGGCGGACGCGGGCGTGCAGACCACATGGATCGCGTACACGGTCCTGAAGAAGGCCGTCGAGTCGCTCGGCGACGGCGAGGTGTCGGCCCGCACGATCCGCATGGCCCTGGACAACGGCCTGAAGGTCGACACCGGGGGCCTCACCCCGACCCTGCGCTGGCGCTTCCAGGACCTCACCGCGGTCGTCGACTTCCCCCGCCTGATCAACTCCGACGTGACCTTCCAGCTCGTGCGCGACGGGCGGCTGGTGGCGGCACGCAAGGGCTTCGTGAACGTGTCGAAGACGCTGGAGAGCACGGACAGCGAGTGAGGCGTGCCGGTGCGCGCCGCCCCGTTCACCGGGTGGCGCGCACCGCCGTGCTCACAGCTGGGTCGGCTGGCGCTCGGTCAGGCCGTACTTCTGCGCGATGACGTTCCACATCTGTGCCGCCTTCGCCTTCTGGGCGCTGGCCGTGCCGCTGTCCCGGTTACCTGCCTGGGCCTGGGGGGTCACGCGCGCCTGGCCCTTCTTGCAGCCCTTCTTGCCCGAGACCTGGTCGGCCCAGGCCGCGTAGTGGGTGTCGGCGGACGCGGACGCCTTCCAGGCGCTGGCGAGCGCGGCGGTCAGCGCGGCGTGGTCGGGGAGCTTGTCGACCTGGAGTCCGGACAGCCGGCTCACCAGGTCGTTGCGCTGCTTGGCCGCGTCCCGCAGGTCGCCGGCCGACTGGTCGAGGTTCTGGCACGCCTTGACGTTCGCGACCGCCCTGATCACCGCGTCGCGGCTGTTGCCGCTGTCGGCGAGGAGCTTGTCCAGGGCGACGGCCTGCGCCCGGGCCGGGTCGGCGGCACCCGACCCCGAGGCGTCCGCGGCGGGCCCGGTCGCGGCGACGGACTTGCTGTGGTCGTTCTTGCCGTCGCTGCCGCCACCCCCGCCGAGCAGGGCGCCGGCCCCGATCCCGAGGACGACTATGCCGACGCCGACGGCCGCGATGAGGGGGACGCGCGAGCGGGTACGGCCACCACGCTGGTCGGCCTCCCGGCTCACGGGTGCACCGGGGGCGTCCGCGCCGTCGAAGCGCGGCAGGTGCTGGGTGGATGCGGCGAACCCGCCCGCGCCGTCACGGAAGAGGTTGTCGAACTCGGGCGGCGGCGCCTGCCCGGGCACCCCGGGCGCCCCGGGCCGCACGGCGTAAGGCTGGCCGGGCACGGGCGGAAGGTACTGGGTGGCCTGGGCGTCGGGGTCGGCGGCGGGCGGCAGCGGGCCGACGGCGCGTCCGAGGATCTGGGTCGCCTGGTCGGCGGGCATCTCCGGGGGCAGCGCGCCCGGGCCCGTCGGCGGGATGTACTGGGTGGCCCCCTCGTCGGGAGAGGCGGCCACCGGGGGTATGTACTGCGTCGCACCCTCGCTCGGGGCGGCGGCGACAGGCGGCAGGTACTGCGTGGCGCCTTCGTCGGCGGAGCCGGCCGCCGGGGGCAGGGGCCCGGCGCCGGCGCTCTGCTGCGGGGGCAGCGGCTGTCCCGGGCCGGCCGGCGGCTGCTGACCCCAGGCCGAGCGCGGGTCCGAGCCCTCCCAGGACGGCTGCGTGCCCCACTGCTGGTTCTGGTTCTCCTGGTGCTGGGCAGCCTGCCCCGGCCCCCAGGGCTGTCCCCATGCCTGCCCGCCGGCGGGGCCGGGCGCGGGTGCGGGTGCCTGCGCCGGGGGCAGGGAACCGTTCACTCCGCCCATCTGGCCCGGCAGCAGGGGCGCGCCGCCGTCGGAGGGCAGCACGATGCCTTCGCGCGCGGGCCGCGCCGAGGGCTCCTCGCCCTGTCCACTCTGCGTCACCGGGACTCCTACGAATGGGGGACCTTCGGAATCGTCGGCTCACGCTACCGGGTCCCCATGACCGGGTGCCACGCTGGACAGGGGGAGCGCCCCCTAGGGCGCGGGACTGGGCGCGCCCAGCCACGGACGATCCGCACCAACGAGACATCCGTCACCCTTACGGCGATACCCCCGGGGCCCGGGGCGGAGCCCCGCGACGGCACCCCCGGCCCCGGGCACGCCACACAACCGCCGGTGACGCCACACAACCGCCGGTGACGTCGCACAACCGCCGGAGGCGTCACGCGGCTGCCAGATCCAGCCGCGCCCCGAACTCCCGCACCACGGTCTCCTCCCGATACGGCTCCAACCGCTGCTGCAGGTCCTCGAGATACTCCGCCCCCCGACTGGAGCGCAGCGTGCCGAGCAGTTCCACGGCCTTCAACCCGGTGTGGCACGCCTGCTCCACCTCCCGCTGCTGCACCTGCGCGGTGGCCAGCAGCACCAACCCGATCGCCCGCCTCCGGGCCCGGGACTCGGGATGCCCGGCGAGCGACTCCTCCGCCCGCCGGGCCGCCGCCTCCGCCTGCCCCAGATCCCGGTGACAGTGCGCCAGCTCGTCCGCCAGGTACGCCTCGTCGAAGTGCGCGATCCACGCCGGATCGTCCCCGGACGCCGCGTCGGCCGACTCCAGTGCCGTCACCGCACGCCCGGACGCGATCTGCGTGGCGCGGACATCGCCCATCAGCGCATGCCCGCGCGCCTCCGCCGCGTAGAACATCGCCTCCGCGCGCGGGGTCACGCGCCCCCGCGCCCCCTCCTGCGCCGCCCGCGCCAACTGCGCGATCTCACGCGGGTTTCCGAGCTGCGCCGCGAGGTGGCTCATCGACGCCGCGAGCACATAGCCGCCGTACCCCCGGTCACCGGCCGCCTGAGCGAGCCGCAACGCCTGGATGTAGTACCGCTGCGCGAGGCCCGGCTGTCCGGTGTCGACCGCCATGTACCCCGCGAGCTCGGTCAACCGCGCGACCGCCCCGAACAGTTCGCGTCCCACCGCGTCCCGGTACGACCCCGCCAGCAGTCCGGAGACGACGCTGTTGAGGTAGTGCACGACGACCGGCCGCACATGCCCGCTGCCGTACTGGTGGTCCAGTTCGACCAGGGCCTGCGTCATGGCCCGCACCGCGTCCACGTCCGACTGTCCCACCCGCGGCCCGGCCGACCGCGCGACCTGCGGGTCCGGCCCGGAGATCAGCCAGTCACGGCTCGGCTCGACGAGCGCGGAGGCCGCGACGGAGGACCCCGACAGGAAGTCCCGGCGTCCGACGTCGCTGCGCCACAGCTCGCAGACCTGCTCGATCGCTCCGAGCACCGTGGGCGAGAACTGCAGACCCACGCCCGACGCGAGGTTCTTGCCGTTGGCCATGCCGATCTCGTCGATCGTGACCGTGCGCCCCAGCTTGCGGCCGAGCGCCTCCGCGATGATCGCCGGGGCCCGGCCCCGCGGCTGCTGTCCGCGCAGCCAGCGGGCCACGGACGTCTTGTCGTAGCGCAGGTCGAGGCCGTGCTCCGCGCCGCACATGTTGACCCGGCGGGCGAGCCCCGCGTTCGAGCAACCCGCTTCCTGGATGAGCGCCTGCAGTCGTTCGTTCGGCTGCCGCGCGACAAGAGGCCTGGCGGCCATGGCGTACCCCCTACTTCCTGGCTCGGTTCGCCGAGTGGCCGGTGCAGCGAAAAGATCCGGCCTTGAAGATCGATGCCCAGCGGACATTCCTCTGATGCGAGACATGCGAAGATTGCCGGGGTAAAGGCTGGTCCCGCACCCCCCACCTGGTTACCCCGCCCCCGCCGCGGTTCCCCGTGCGCGCCCCCACCCGTGCATCCATGCGCCCCACCCGCCGAGACGGTGCTCCTCCCCGGCGCATGTGGGATGAAAAGGACATGCTCAAAAAGCATCGGTCCACGTCGGGACGGCCCTCCGTGGGCGGGGCGTAACCCCCGGTGATCGCTAGAGTTGAGTTCATCGTGGAAGAGACCATCGCGGGCCCTGAAGCTGCCCACATCCCGAAGCAGCGCGGCGAATCGCTCCTGGACGCCGCCGTCCGTTACGTCGAGGAGCGTCACTGGGACGTGTTCCCCGGCACCTGGCTGGATGCCGTCGACGGGATGCACCGCTGCTCCTGCGGTCAGTCCGCGTGTCCCGTGCCCGGAGCGCACCCGGCACGCGACGACTGGGCGACGCAGGCGACCGGCAGTGCCACCGTCGCACGCGGTCTGTGGTCCGAGCGGCCGACCGCGTCGATCCTGCTGCCCACCGGACGCACCTTCGACGCGATCGACGTCCCGGAGACCGCCGGCTTCCTCGCCCTCGCGCGCATGGAGCGCATGGAGCTGACGCTCGGTCCGGTGACGCTGACGCCGGCGCGGCGCATGCAGTTCTTCGTGCTGCCGGGCGCGTCCGCGAAGGTGCCGGACCTGCTGCGCAAACTGGGCTGGCAGGCCGCCTCACTCGACCTGGTCACGCTCGGCGAGGGCGCGTACGTCGCCGCGCCGCCCACCCGGTTCGGATCGCGGGGGGCCGTGCAGTGGGCGCGGCGACCCACGTCGGCGAACCGGTGGCTGCCGGATGCGGAGGAACTGGTGTCGCCGTTGGCCTATGCGTGCGGCAGGGATCGGTAGCCGTTCGTCTTCTCGTCCACCTGGTTTCTCGCCGTCCCCGGCAGCGCGTTGCCTGTGGTTGCCCGCTCCCCCACGTTCTCGACTTCGCTCGGACAGGGGGACCCCCATCACGGCGGAGCCGCACATCGGCACTGTCCCGCGCTCGTTGCAGGGGCGCCCCCGCGCCGTAGGGTTCTCACATGAACGAGGGAACAGTGACCGCTCCTGCCGCTGTACGCGTGCATGACCTGTGGAAGCGGTTCGGGGAACACGTCGCCGTCGCCGGGGTCGATCTCGAATTGCCCGCCGGGCGGTTCATCGGGCTGGTCGGGCCCAACGGGGCCGGGAAGACCACCACGCTGTCCATGGTGACCGGGCTGCTGCGGCCCGACCGCGGCACCGTCGAGGTCGTCGGGCAGGACGTGTGGCGCGACCCGGCCCAGGTGAAGGCCCGTATCGGGGTGCTGCCCGAAGGGCTGCGGCTCTTCGAGCGGCTGTCCGGCCGCGAACTCCTCGCCTACACCGGCCGGTTGCGCGGACTGCCCGGCGCCGAGGTCGACAAGCGGGCCACCCAGCTCCTCGACGTCCTCGATCTGGCCAGTGCCCAGCACAAGCTCGTCGTCGACTACTCCACCGGAATGCGCAAGAAGATCGGCCTCGCCGCCGCGCTGCTGCACAACCCCGAAGTCCTCTTCCTGGACGAGCCGTTCGAGGGCGTCGACCCGGTCTCCGCGCAGACCATCCGCGGCGTCCTGGAGCGGTACACCGCCTCCGGCGCCACCGTCGTCTTCTCCTCCCACGTCATGGAGCTGGTCGAGTCGCTGTGCGACTGGGTGGCCGTCATGGCCGCGGGCCGCATCCGCGCGCACGGCCCGCTGGCCGACGTACGCGGTGACGCGCCCACCCTCCAACAGGCGTTCCTGGAACTGGTCGGCGCGCACGGCCGCACCGCGGGCGCCGACCTCGACTGGCTCGGCGGCGGCGCCCGGTGACCGGCCTGACGGCCGTCGTCGTACGGCTGAAGCTGTCCCTGCTGCGGAACGGGCTGCGGCGGTCCGCCGGGCGGCGCGCCGCGTACATCACGTCCCTCGTCATGGTCCTGCTGTTCGCCGCCACCCAGTTGCTCGGCCTGATCCTGCTGCGCGGCAACGCGCACGCCGCCTCCGTAGCCGTGCTCGGCGTCGAGATCGTCGCGCTCGGCTGGACCGTGATGCCGCTGTTCTTCCCCAGCGGCGACGAGACGCTCGATCCCACCCGCCTGGTGATGCTGCCGCTGCGCCCCGGGCCCCTCGTCCGGGCCCTGCTGGTGGCGTCCCTGGTGGGCATCGGGCCGCTGTTCACGCTCTGCATGGCCGTCGGCTCGGTGATCTCCGTGGCGCACGGCGCGGCGGCGTACGGCACCGCGGTCGTCGCCGTCGTGCTCACGCTGCTGGTCTGCGTCACCCTCGCGCGGGCCGTCGCCGCCGCCAACGTCCGCCTGCTGACCAGCCGCAAGGGCCGCGACCTCGCCGTACTGAGCGGGCTGGTCGTCGCCGTCGGCGCGCAGCTCGTCAACTTCGGTGCCCGCGAGCTGGGTTCGGCCGGGCTGTCGCGGCTGGAGCCGGTGGGCGACGTCGTGCGCTGGGTGCCACCCGCCTCCGCGATCGGCGCGGTGGACTCCGTGAGCAACGGGTCGTACGGCGTCGCGGCCGCCCAACTCGCGCTGAGCGCGGCCGCGTTGGCGGGCCTGCTGGCCATATGGTCGCGCCACCTCACGAAGCTGATGACCGCACCGGACTCCTCCACGCTCCAGGCCGCCGAACCGGGGCCCCGGGAGCGGGCCTCCAGGGGCCTGTCCCGGCTGCTGCCCGCGGGCCGCACCGGTACGGTGGCCGAGCGCAGCCTGCGCTATGTGTGGCGCGACCCCAAGACCAAGGCGGCGTGGGTGACGTCGCTGGCCATCGGGCTGATCGTGCCCGTCTTCAACGCCCTCCAGGGCACCGGCTCCGTCTACTTCGCCTGCTTCGCGGCCGGCATGCTCGGCATCCAGATGTACAACCAGTTCGGGCAGGACACCTCCGCGTTCTGGATGGTCGCCATGACGATCTCCTCCGCCCGCGACGCCCACGCCGAACTGCGCGGCCGGGCGCTGGCCCTGCTGCTGATCACCCTGCCGTACGCCGCCCTCGTCACCGTCGTCACCACCGCCCTGCTCGGCACCTGGGGCAGGCTGCCCGAGGTGCTCGGACTGTCCCTCGCGCTGCTCGGCGCGATGCTGGCCACCGGTGCCTGGTCCTCGGCCCGCTTCCCGTACTCGATACCGCAGGAGGGCTACAAGAACGTGGTCCCCGGGCAGGCGGGGCTCGCCTGGATCTCCATCCTCGGCGGCATGGTCTCCGCCGCCCTGCTCTCCGCGCCCGTGATCGCGGCGACGATCTGGCTCAACGTCACCGCGAACGGCCACGACTGGACCTGGCTCCTGCTGCCCGCGGGCGCCGCCTACGGCGCCCTGATCACCCTCCTCGGCCTCCGCCTCGCGGCCCCCCGCACGGCCCGCCGGCTGCCGGAGATCCTGGCGGCGGTCAGCAAGGGCTAGTTCCCCCGAGACGGGAACCCGCGGCGCAAGGATTTCGCCCAATCTTCTGTGAAGGAGATGTGGGCTGGGTCACGGTCGAGTTGAATGTGGTCGAGAGAGCGGACGAGCGTGCCGTATGGGCGGACGCGCAGGCTGCAGGGGGGTTCGGGTGAGTGCTTCCCGGCGGAGGGGGACCACGGACGAGCTGGGGCCGGACGAGCCGGAGCGGGATGGTTCGGATCTTCTCGCCGCGCTCCTCGACGGGATGGACGCGGCCTTGTGCGCCTTCGACGCGGACGGGGTCGTGACCCACTGGAACCGGGAGGCCGAGCGGATTCTCGGCTGGTCGGCGGCCGAGGCGGTGGGGCGGCGCGGCTTCGCCGGGTGGGCCGTGCGCAGCGCCGACGCGGCCGAGGTCGAGGCGTGGCTGATGTCCGCGATGCAGGCCCCCGGGCGGCAGGTGCACGAGTTCGCGCTGCTGACCAAGGACGGCGGGCGGGTGCTCGTACGGACCCAGTCCGCGGCGGTGCGAGGGCCCGACGGGAAACCCGCGGGGGTGTACTGCGCGTTCAGCGAGGTGCACGCGCAGATCGACCTGGAGCGGTCGATCGCGCTCAGCGAGGCCCTGTTCGAGGACGCGAGCTGGGGTGTCGTGCTCGTCGACGCGGATCTGCGGCCCGCCGTCGTCAACGCCCACGCGGCCCGGGCGCTCGGCATCGGGCGTACGGCCGTGCTGGGGCGGCCCCTCGGGGACCTGCTCGCACAGGGCGTCGAGGAGCTGGAGAGCGCGCTGACCCATGTGCTCGCCGAGGGGGCGCCGCCGGCGCCCGCCGAGATCTGGGTGAGCGTGCGGACCGCGGACGGCGAGAAGCGGCGGTGCTGGCGGAGCGGGTTCCTGCGGCTGGCCTCACCGCTGGCGGAGGAGCCGGTCCCGCTCGGGGTCGGGTGGCTGTTCCAGGACGTCACCGAGACCAAGCAGAGCGAGCAGGAGGCGGCCCTGCTGCGCTTCCGCTCCAACCAGCTGCACCGAGCCGCGCGGGCGGCCGCCGAGTGCGAGGACCCCGGCGAGGCGGCCACGATCCATCTGGACTTCGCCCTCGCCGGATTCGCCGACCACGCCCTGATCGACCGGGTGGCGGGCGGCTGGGTGGCGGACGGGGCGGGGCCGGTACGGCTGGTGCGGGCCGCCGAGACACCGTCCGGAGCCCCCGGCCCGAGCGTGCTCACCGGGAAGGCGGGACTGCCGGTGCGGTACGACGACGGTCATCCCGCCCTGCAGTGCGTGGAGCGCTCCGGGACCGTACGCGCCGACGCGGGCGCCGCCGACCCGGCCCAGGCGCACGCGTGGGCGCTGGCCCGGCAGTGGCCCGCGGACGCGGTGCACGCCCTCTGCGCCGTGCTGCGCAGCCGGGGGCGGACGCTGGGGGTGGTGACGTTCCTGCGGGGGGCCGGGCGCAGCCGGTTCGAGCGGGTGGACGCGGTGTACGCGGAGGACGTGGCGGTACGGATCGCCGCGGCGCTGGACCTGTCCGACGTGGTGACCGGGCGGGCCGCGAAATAGGGCCGTGGGACGCGGCTACGCCTGGCGGTAGAAGATCCGGTCGGCGTACTCCGTCAGTACCCGGGCGTTCCACTCATGGCCGCCGTCGACGTTCCCCGACCGCAGCAGGGGCGGTTCGATGCCGCGCTCCGCGAGGACACCGGCCGCCGTGGCCATGACCGCCTGCAGCAGGGCCGTGGTGACGACCGTGGACGCGGGGGCGAAGGGCGCCGGGACGGCGTCGAGGGTGAGCTCCGCGTCCCCCACCGCGATCTTCGAGTCCAGG
This sequence comes from Streptomyces sp. Y2F8-2, assembly GCF_014905555.1. Lineage (GTDB taxonomy): Bacteria > Actinomycetota > Actinomycetes > Streptomycetales > Streptomycetaceae > Streptomyces > Streptomyces cynarae. The sequence continues at coordinate 338,103 of NZ_BNGS01000006.1, forward strand.
ACGAGGTCGCAGTGGTCCTTCAGGTACGTGCCGGAGGCGTGACGGGACTTCGTCTCCGCCGCGTACGCCACCGAGGTCACGCCGATGACCTTGACGCCGCGCGCGCGGGCGGTCATCGCCATCTCCACGGGCAGCTCGTTGCGGCCGGACAGGGAGATGATCACCAGGAGGTCGCCGGAGCGCAGGGGACTCGTGTCGAGGACCGCGCTCGCCAGGCCGCCGACCCGCTCCAGCGCGGAGCCCAGCGTCGTCGGCATGACGTCCACGCCGACGGCTCCCGGCACCGCGAGCAGGTTCATCAGGGCCAGGCCGCCCGCGCGGTAGACCAGGTCCTGCGCGGCCAGCGAGGAGTGCCCGGCGCCGAAGGCGAACAGCCGGCCGCCCGAGACCACGGTGTCCGCGATCAGGGTGCCGGCCGCCGCGATCTCCTGCGCGTCCTCGTCCCGCACGCGCCGCAACAGCCCGATCGCCGCGTCGAAGAACCGCTCCGCCGGCGTGCTCCCGCCCTGCGGCTCCCCACCGCTCGGCCCTGCGCTCATCGGCGACGCCCCTTCGAAGTCGGCCCGTGTCGCGGATCACGTTGCGGTCTGGACCAGTGGGATGTCAATACGGCCCGCCCGGCGCCGGACTGCGCGGTCGGGGGGGCTGGTGCGCGGTCGGGGCACGGCTCCCGGCGCCCCCTTCAGGCACGCCGGGAGCCGGGCCGACGCGCCCCGTAGCCCTGGTCCACTCGCCGCGCCCCCGGTTGTCGGTGGGATGAGTCAGAATTGAGTCCAGGGCCAGCGCACACGCCGGTGAGCAGTCCAGCCTCCGGCAGATCTCTTCGAGGGGCACGTATGTCCGGACTGATCGACACCACGGAGATGTATCTCCGCACCATCCTCGAGCTCGAGGAGGAAGGCGTGGTCCCCATGCGCGCCCGGATCGCCGAGCGGCTCGACCAGAGCGGCCCGACCGTCAGCCAGACGGTGGCGCGAATGGAGCGCGACGGCCTGGTGTCGGTCGCCGCCGACCGTCACCTGGAGCTCACGGACGAGGGCCGCCGCCTGGCCACCCGCGTCATGCGCAAGCACCGCCTCGCCGAGTGCCTCCTGGTCGACGTGATCGGGCTGGAGTGGGAGCAGGTGCACGCCGAGGCGTGTCGCTGGGAGCACGTGATGAGCGAGGCGGTCGAGCGCCGCGTCCTGGAGCTGCTGCGCCACCCCACCGAGTCGCCGTACGGAAACCCGATCCCGGGCCTGGAGGAGCTCGGCGAGAAGGAGATGGCGGACCCGTTCCTGGACGAGGGCATGGTCTCGCTGGCCGACCTGGACCCGGGCACGGACGGCAAGACGGTCGTCGTACGCCGTATCGGCGAGCCCATCCAGACGGACGCGCAGCTCATGTACACGCTGCGGCGGGCGGGCGTGCAGCCCGGCTCGGTGGTCAGCGTGACGGAGTCGGCGGGCGGTGTCCTGGTCGGCAGCGGCGGCGAGGCGGCGGAGCTGCAGTCGGACATCGCGTCCCACGTCTTCGTGGCCAAGCCCTGACACAGGCACCGAGGCCCCCGCAGGACCTCTTGATCCCTCTCTGTCCCTCTTGACTCCTCCGTCCGGCCATGCCCGTCTCATCCCACCCAACCCCCCACAACTCATGTAGTTTCTGGGGCGGTTGTGATGATTCCGCGATCGTACTGCAATCAAGATTCAGTGAGCGGAATCGCAGCGCTCGGACCGTTCGCATGCGAGGCTGTCGCGTGAGGCATATGACCTGAGGGCTCTTGGCCGGAGATGACAGCGATGTCAACGGCCGGGAAGGGGAGGGAGGATGTGCCCCGGACGCGACCCCGGACATGGGGAGGGCCCCGGCACCCATCGGCGCCGGGGCCTGTCCTCCCCTGTTTCGACCCGGAGCCCCGAGCTCTCAGGGTCGCCCCCTCGGACCGGTTTTCCCCGAGCGGTCCGCCTCCCGCAGAAGATCTCCCCAAGCAGACGGCGGCCAATCCTCGAGGGAGGTCACTCGAAGGTGGGGTGTTGCCGCCGGAAACGGCGCTTTCGAATAACCATTCGATAGCGTGGGCGGTGACGATCGCACCGGGCCGGGCGCTGTACCAACCAGCACGTCCGTCACGCAGCGAGCACAAGGCACCACCGCCCGGCGCCGACACCCGGCGCCGGGCGGTGACCGCCGACACCAGCAGAAGCAGCACGACAGCGGAAGTACGACCAGTACGAAAAGCGCGCGGACCGACCGCCCGACGCGGAAGCGAGCGGTCCCGGCCGAGCAGGGGGGTGCCAGGACGATGCGTCGCATCGACGTGACCGGAGCGGGCGGCGTACGCCTCGCCGCATGGGAGTTCGCCGACCCGCCCAAGACCGGCGACGGCGAACAGACGCCGGGCCTGCTGTTACTGCACGGCCTCATGGGCCGCGCCTCGCACTGGGCGCCCACCGCCCGCCTGCTCGCCGAACGGCACCGCGCCGTCGCCCTCGACCAGCGCGGCCACGGCCAGAGCGACAAGCCCGCCGACGGCTACACCCGCGAGGCCTACATCGACGACGCCGAAGCCGCCCTCGAACAACTCGGCCTCGCCCCGGCCGTCCTCATCGGCCACGCGATGGGCGCCCTGACCGCCTGGCAGCTCGCCGCCAAACGCCCCGACCTGGTACGCGCCCTGATCATCTGCGACATGCGGGCCTCCGCACTCGGCGCCACATCCCAGCGCGAATGGGAGAACTGGTTCAAGTCCTGGCCCCTCCCCTTCGCCACACTCGCCGACGTACGCAAGTGGTTCGGAGAGGACGACCCCTGGGTCGAGCGCCCGAACCCCGCCCGGGGCGAGTTCTACGTCGAGGTGATGACCGAGTCCCCGGACGGCTGGCGCCCCGTCTTCGAACCCGAGCACATGCTGAGGTCCCGCGAGACCTGGGTGTACGACGCGCACTGGGAGGAACTGGCCCAGGTGCGCTGCCCCACCCTGGTCGTCCGCGGCCTGGACGGCGAACTGGGCCGCGCGGAGGCCCAGGAGATGGTCCGCGTCCTCCCCCACGGCCGGTACGCGGAGGTCCCCGACGCCGACCACTTCCTCCACCACGCCCAGCCGGAGGCGTGGCGAGCCGCGATCGACCCGTTCCTGACCGCCGTGCTGTCTCCGTGAGCGGCACGGGAGTTCGACAACAGGGTTAGAGGACGGCGACGGCCGTCCTGGGCCTGGCGGCCAGCCGCAGGCCGACCTCCACGAGAGTCCAGCCGAGGCGGACACGAAATGATTGCAAGGGATCCTTTGCAAGATGGCTCGCCCGCCGACGGAAGCTTTCGGGAGCCCCGCCCCCGAGGACAGCCCGGCCACTAGCAGGAAGATCGGCTGCCAGTTCGAGAAAACGCGGAGATTCGCACCAATGGGCGCTTCCAGTCCGTTGTCGCCCTCTCAGGGGCTGTGATCGCTAACGTCGGTGGCGCCCTTCAGGAGGGAGGTCACCCGCTCCCCGACCTAAGGCCGGAGACTGTACGGCCCGCGGACAGTCGCTGAGTGACCAGCCCCAGTCATCACGATCCTCAAGATCAGGGAGGTGCGCCCGATGACTACGTTTTCTGTAGGTGAGCAGACCCACCAGGCTGTGCTTCCTCAGCAGCCTGCTCTGGAATCCGTGGGAGCAGACACCCCTGGGAGCAGGAACGAAACGGCTCACGGACTCCCCGCCCTCGCGCGGGGCACCGGCAGGGAACATGGGCGAGGGGAGACCGACGGGAAGGGCACCGCACCCCGTCGGCGTCACGCCGAGAACGCCGCCACGGCGGCGGAGACGGCAGAGAACGGGAGCGGTGACGCTCCCCCGCACGACCGGCCGTACGCCGGTGGCATCGGCGCCAGCAGGGTCTTCGTCCTCTCCAGGGACGGAAAACCCCTCACGCCCTGCCACCCCGCCCGCGCCCGCGAACTCCTTCGCAAGGGACGGGCCGTGGTCGCCAGGCAGGTCCCCTTCGCCATCCGGTTGAAAGACCGCACACATGCCCAGTCGGAGACCGACGGAGTGCAGTTGCGCATCGACCCCGGCTCCCAGGGCACCGGCCTCGCCCTCACCGACGAGAAGAAGGAAACCGACGAACAAGGCACCACGATCACCGTTCGACGAGGCCTGATCACCTTCGAGCTCCAACACCGCGGCGCCCAGATCCGCGACCGCATGACACAACGGGCCGGTTACCGCCACAGACGGCGATCCGCCAACCGCCGCTACCGAGCGCCCCGCGCCCGCGCGGACACGCCCCACGGGATGGCTCCCTCCGTCACTACGCCACCGCGTCGACACGACCGTCTCCTGGGCAGTCCGCCTGTGCCGGTACGCACCGGTCACCGAGATCCACGTCGAACACGCCGCCTTCGACACCCACTCCATGAGCCTGGGCCGACAGCTCACGGGGACCCAATACCAGCAGGGCACACTCGCCGGGACCGACGCGCGCGCCTACCTCCAAGAGATGTGGCGCAGCGCCTGCGCCTACTGCGGTGCCACGGGCGTGCCCCTGAACATCGACCATGTCCGGCCCAGAAGCCGAGGAGGCTCGGACCGCATCTGGAACCTCGTCCTGGCCTGCGTGCCCTGCAACAAGGCCAAAGGCAACCTGCCCGTCGACGTCTTCCTGGCCCACAGGCCCGACCGACTGGCACAGATCCTCGCCCAGGCCAGACCACCGCTTCGCGACGCCGCTGCCATGAATACGACCCTCTGCCGGCTCACCGAGGCGCTCACCGCACTCGGCAGGCCAGTGCACCCCCGGTCGGGCCACCGTACGAAGGGGAACCGAGCCGCCACGGGCCTGCCCAAGACGCACACCCAGGACGCGCTGTGCGTCGGACGCCTCGATCACGAGAGCGGCGACATGATCGTCCGGATCCCCGCACACGTCCTCATCGCCAAGGCCACCGGACGCGGCTCCTACGCCCGCACCACACCCGACCGGCACGGGTTCCCCCGCCTGCGGCGCGCCCGCGCCAAGCAGCACTTCGGATACGTCACCGGAGACCTCGTACGTGCCGTCGTGCCGTCCGGCAAGCGGGCGGGCACGTGGACCGGACGGATCTCCGTTCGCGCCCGAGGGCAGCACAGCCTCTCTACGCCGGCCGGACGGATCAACGTCTCCCACTGGAATCTGCGGCTCGTGCAGCGCGGCGACGGGTACGGCTACGGCACCCGGCCGGAACCCGCGCCGTCAACATCTCGAAAAACCTGTTGATTGGGTCCCGACAGCTTCTTAGGGTGTGTCGTACAGCTGAGAGGAGGTGGTTCGGCGAATGTATGAAAACCGGACAGCTGAGGTGGCTGCGGGCTAGCGGCCCGTCACCACACCCAGTGCGGCGCCGGACCAGCGCGTGTGAGATGCGCGCAGCCGGCCAATCCAACGCAGTCACCCGGCCCGCGGGCTCGCCGGTACGTCCGGCCGGCTCCTTCGTCTACTGGCGGAGGACCTGAGCTCGCGGGTCGTCTGCGTTTTCGGGCACCGAGACTCAGGGGCTGAGGCGTTCCACGCGCCAGCTGCCGTCCGGTTCCGCGACGTAGCGGAGGCGGTCGTGGAGGCGGTTTTCGCGGCCTTGCCAGAACTCGACCGTCGAGGGTGCGATGCGGAAGCCGCCCCAGTGCGGGGGGACCGGGACCTGGGCGCCCTCGGGGTAGCGGGTGGTGAGCTCCTGGTAGGTGGCGTCGAGTTCGGCGCGGGAGTAGATGATCGAGGACTGGGTGCTGGCCCAGGCACCGAGCTGGGAGCCGTGGGGGCGGGTGCGGAAGTAGGCGGCGGTTTCGTCGCGGCCGGTGCGGCGGGCGGTGCCGGTGACGATCACCTGGCGGGCCATGGGGTGCCAGGGGAAGAGCAGGGAGACGTAGGGGTTGGCGGCGAGGTCCTGGGCCTTGCGGGAGTCGTAGTTGGTGTAGAAGACGAAGCCCTGTTCGTCGTACTGCTTCATCAGGACGGTGCGGGAGCTGGGGCGTCCTTCGGCGTCGGCGGTGGAGACGATCATCGCGTTCGGTTCGTAGATCATTCCGGCGATGGCGGCCTGGGCTGCCTGTTTGAACCAGCGGGCGAACTGGTCCATGGGGTGGGGGGCGAGCGTGGATTCGTCGAGGCCTTCGGCGCGGTAGTGGGCTCGCATTTCTGCGGGGTTGGCGGACAGGTCCTCGGCGGGGCCTTCGGCCGCGCGTTCGACGATGGGTTCGATAACCGGGTCCGTCGTGGATTTGGCGGCAGGGTGAACGGGGTGCTGGGCTGCGGGTTCGTCCGGGTAGCGGTCGGTCACGTCGTCATCTTGCCGTACGCGCCCGGGGGCCTTCGGCGGCTTGTGGACAGTGGGCACGGTGCGGGTGGGCTTCATCACTGTGTGGCACTGAGTGCCGCTTGGTCTCCCCAAAGGTGGCACTCGGGGATATCGTGCAGATGCCGTTCGGGTTGGGTGACCGCCGACCGATCGGGGCATCAACCGGGGTGACCGTTTCGGACCGCGAGTTTTCGAGAACGACCGCTAAAGACCGTGGAGCCGGGGCGGCGCACCCCTTTCCGCCGTACACATCACGAGGAGCCGCCTGATGTCCGATTTCGTACCCGGGCTCGAGGGAGTCGTCGCGTTCGAGACGGAGATCGCCGAGCCGGACAAGGAGGGCGGTGCCCTGCGGTACCGGGGCGTCGACATCGAGGACCTGGTCGGCCATGTCTCGTTCGGCAACGTGTGGGGGCTGCTCGTGGACGGCGCCTTCAACCCCGGACTGCCGCCCGCCGAGCCGTTCCCGATCCCGGTGCACTCCGGCGACATCCGTGTGGACGTGCAGTCCGCGCTGGCCATGCTCGCCCCGGTGTGGGGCCTGAAACCGCTGCTGGACATCGACGTGGAGCAGGCCCGCGACGACCTGGCCAGGGCCGCCGTCATGGCGCTTTCGTACGTCGCCCAGTCGGCGCGCGGCCAGGGTCTTCCGATGGTGCCGCAGCGGGAGATCGACAAGGCGCGGTCCGTCGTGGAACGGTTCATGATCCGCTGGCGGGGCGAGCCGGACCCGAAGCACGTCGCGGCCGTCGACGCGTACTGGACGTCGGCTGCCGAGCACGGCATGAACGCCTCGACCTTCACCGCGCGGGTGATCGCCTCCACGGGCGCGGACGTGGCCGCGGCGCTGTCGGGTGCCGTGGGTGCCATGTCGGGGCCGCTGCACGGCGGTGCGCCCTCCCGTGTGCTCGGCATGATCGAGGAGATCGAGCGCACCGGTGACGCGGAGGCCTATGTGAAGGGCGCCCTGGACCGGGGTGAGCGGCTGATGGGCTTCGGCCACCGGGTGTACCGGGCCGAGGACCCGCGGGCGCGCGTGCTGCGCCGTACCGCCCGTGAGCTGGGCGCGCCGCGTTTCGAGATCGCGGAGGCGCTGGAGAAGGCGGCTCTGGAGGAGTTGCACAACCGCCGTCCGGACCGTGTGCTCGCCACGAACGTGGAGTTCTGGGCGGCGATCGTGCTGGACTTCGCCGAGGTCCCGGCGCACATGTTCACGTCGATGTTCACGTGTGCGCGTACGGCCGGCTGGTCGGCGCACATCCTGGAGCAGAAGCGCACGGGCCGCCTGGTGCGCCCGTCGGCCCGCTATGTGGGCCCCGGGCCGCGCAGCCCCCAGGAGATCGAGGGGTACGCGGACATCGCGCACTGACGGCGAGCTGCCCGGGGCCTCCCGCACTGACGGCGAGCGGCCCGGGACCTCCCGCACCGACGGCGAGCGGCCCGGGACCTCCCGCACCGACGACGGGCGGCCCAGGACCTTCGCACCGACGACGGGGCGGCCTGGGCTGTCCTCAGCCCAGCGCCTCCTCCAGCAGGGCGGCCCACTGCGCCACCACTCGTTCGCGGCGGGCGGCGTCGTCGGTGAGGAGGTTCGCGAGGCCCAGGCCGCGGGCCATGTCCAGCAGGCCCTGGACCGTTTCGCGGACGCCCGGCCTCCGCTCGTCGGCGCGGAGCAGGTCGACGGCGATGCGGTGGGTCTCGCGGCCGACGCGGGCCTCCAGCTCGGTCACGCGGGGGCGCAGCTGCTCCTCGTTCGAGGCGGCGACCCACAGGTGCAGGGCCGCCCGGAACAGCGGCCCGGTGTAGAGGTCGACGAGGGCCGCGACCACCGCGCGGCGGTCGGCGGCCCCGTGCGGGAACAGGGCCCTCAGCGCGGTGGAGCGCTCCTCGGCGACGTACTCGACGGCCGCCGTGAACAGGTCCTCCCGGGTCGGGAAGTGGTGCTGGGCGGCGCCCCGGGAGACGCCGGCGCGTTCGGCGACGACCAGGACGGTGGAGCCGGCCCATCCGTGGTCGGCGAGGCAGTCCACGGCGGCCTGGAGGAGCCGTTGCCGGGTGGCCCGGCTGCGGTCCTGCTTGGGCACGCGCTCGCGTTCGACTGTGTTCACACCACCCATGAGGGTTCCCGTCGTTCCAGGAAGGCCGTCATTCCCTCGCGGGCCTGCGGGGAGGAGAACAGCCGGGCCGAGAGCGCGGTCAGGTCGGCCGCGTCCCGGTCGAAGGTCTGCAGCACAGTAGCGGTGAGGAGCCGCTTGGTCTCCGCCAGGGCCTGGGGTGCGGCCCGGCGCAGTCCGTCGAGCATGGGTTCGAGCACTTGGTCGACGTCGTCGCCGGTGGCGGTGAGCAGGCCGGTGCGTACGGCTTCGGGGGCGTCGAAGCGTTCGCCGGTGAGGTAGTGGCGGGCGAGGGCGCGGGGGTCGGTGCGGGGCAGCAGGGTCAGGGAGATCACGGCGGGGGCGACCCCGATGCGTACCTCGGTGAAGGCGAAGGTCGCCTCGGTGGACGCGGCGGCGATGTCGCAGGCGCCCAGCAGGCCGAGGCCGCCCGCCCGTACGTGCCCGGTCACCCGGGCGACGACGGGTCGGGGCAGCTCGACGATCTGCCGCAGTAGTCCGACCAGGGCGTCCGGGGGCGGTGGGTCGCGCAGGTCGGCGCCCGCGCAGAAGGTGGTGCCTGTGTGGGTGAGGACGACGGCGCGGACGTCGCGGTCCTTGCCGCAGGCGGTGAGCGCGTCGGCCAGGCCGCGGACGAGTGCGGCCGACAGGGCGTTGCGGTTGGCGGGCGAGTCGAGGGTGAGGGTGGTGATGCCGCGGTCGTGGGCGATGCGGACGAGGTCGGTCATATCCGCTCCCTGAGCTGTCGGCGGAGGATCTTCCCGGAGGCGGCACGGGGCACGCCGTCGATGAAGGTGACGTTGCGGACGCGTTTGTAGGGGGCGACGCGTTCGGCGACGTACATCATGACCTCGCCCTCGGAGAGGTCGTCGGCGCCCGCCCGGCGGACGACGAAGGCGTGGGGGACCTCGTTGTGGTCGTCGTTGTAGACGCCGATGACGGCGGCGTCCGCGATGCGGGGGTGGGTGAGGAGGAGGGCTTCGAGTTCGGCGGGGGCCACCTGGAAGCCCTTGTACTTGATGAGTTCCTTCACGCGGTCGACGACGAACAGCCAGCCGTGGGCGTCGACGTACCCGACGTCCCCGGTGTGCAGCCAGCCGTCGCGGTCGATCATCGCGTCGGTGGCCTCGGGCCGCCCCAGGTAGCCCTTCATCACCTGGGGGCCGCGGATGGCGATCTCGCCGGCCTGGCCGACGCCGAGGTCCTTGTCGGGGTCGTCGAGGGACAGGATGCGCATCTCGGTGCCGGCGACCAGTTTGCCGACGGTGCCGGGGGGCGCGTCGTGGGCGTCGAGGGGGACGACGTGGGTGCACGGGGACAGTTCCGTCATGCCGTACCCCTGGCCGATGGGCGGCAGGCCGAGGCGCTGGGCGCAGGCCACGGCCAGCTTGGCGTCCAGGGGGGCGGCGGCGCTGATGATGTACTTCAGCGACGACAGGTCGTACTGGGCGACGACCGGGTGCTTGGCGAGGGCGAGCACGATCGGCGGGGCCACGTACAGGCCGGTGATGCGGTGGTCCTGGATGGCCGCGAGGAAGGAGTCCAGGTCGAAGCGGGGCAGCACGACGACGGTGGCGCCCTGCCGCAGGGGGGCGTTCATGAGGGCCGTCATGCCGTAGATGTGGAAGAAGGGCAGCACGGCGAGGATGCGCTCGCCGGGCCCCGTGCCGATGAGGGGCCGGATCTGCGCGAGGTTGGTGGCGATCTGGCGGTGGGTGAGCATGACGCCTTTGGGGATGCCGGTCGTCCCGGACGAGTACGGGAGCGCGGCGATGTCCTGCACCGGGTCGATGACGACCTGGGGCTCCGGCGCGGTGGAGGCCAGCATGTCGATCAGCGACCGGTGGCCGGGCGCGCTGTCGCAGACGAGGATCTCCTCGACGCCGCCCGAGAGTTCCGCGGCGCGGCGGGCCGTCTGAAGGAGCGGTGAGACGGTGATGATCCAGCGGGCCGCGGAGTCCCGCAGCTGCTTGGCGAACTCCTCGGCCGTGGCCTGCGGGTGCACGGTGGTGACGGAGGCACCGGCGCGCGTGGCCGCGTAGAACGCGAGCGGGAAGGCGATCGTGTTCGGGCTGTGCAGCGCGAGCACGTCGCCCTTGCGCACGCCCGCCTCGGCGAGCGCGGCTGCGATCCGCCGGTGGAAACGGTCCAGTTGTTCGTAGGTGAGGGTGGTGCCGTCCGTGCCGTCGATGAGCGCGGGCAGCTCGGCGAACTCGGCGGCCCGGCCCAGCACGGCGTCGTGGATGGGGAGTTCGACGGGCGGGACGTCTGCGTACTCGCTGCGGAACACTGTTCCTCCTCGCGCCGGCGCGCCGGTCGTCAGTACGACTTGGGCAGGCCCAGACTCTGGTGGGAGACGTAGTTGAGAATCATCTCCCGGCTCACCGGTGCGATACGAGACACGCGCGCGACCGTGATGAGGGAGGCGAGCCCGAACTCCCGGGTGAGGCCGTTGCCGCCGAGGGTGTGCACGGCCTGGTCGACGGCCTTCACACAGGCCTCCCCGGCCGCGTACTTGGCCATGTTGGCGGCCTCACCGGCGGCCGTGTCGTCCCCGGAGTCGTAGAGGAAGGCGGCCTTCTGCATCATCAGGCGGGCCAGTTCGAGGTCGATGTGCGCCTGCGCCAGGGGGTGCGCGATCGCCTGGTGGGAGCCGATGGGCTGCTGCCAGACGGTACGGTCGCGCGCGTACTCCACGGCACGGGAGACCGCGTAGCGGCCGAGGCCGATCGCGAAGGCGGCCGTCATGATGCGTTCGGGGTTGAGACCGGCGAAGAGCTGGAGGAGCCCGGCGTCCTCGTCGCCGACGAGGGCGTCGGCGGGCAGCCGTACGTCGTCCAGGGTCAGCTCGAACTGCTTCTCCCTGCCGGTGAGTTCCATGTCGATCTGCCGCCGCTCGAACCCGGGCGCGTCACGGGGGACGATGAACAGGCAGGGCTTGAGCCTCCCGGTGCGGGCGTCCTCGGTGCGGCCGACGACGAGGGTCGCGTCCGCGATGTCGACGCCGGAGATGAACACCTTGCGGCCGCTGAGGATCCAGTCGTCGCCGTCGCGGCGGGCGGTGGTGGTGATGCGGTGGGAGTTGGAACCGGCGTCGGGTTCGGTGATGCCGAAGGCCATGATGCCGGTGCCTTCGGCGATTGCGGGGAGCCAGGTCTGTTTCTGTTCCTCGGTGCCGAAGCGGGATATCACCGTGCCGCAGATGGCCGGTGAGACGACCAGCATGAGCAGGGGGCAACCGGCTGCGCCCAGCTCTTCCAGGACGATGGAGAGTTCTGCGATGCCTCCGCCTCCGCCTCCGTACTCCTCGGGGAGGTTGACGCCGAGGTAGCCGAGCTTGGCGGCTTCCGACCAGAGTTCGACGGGGTCGTGGCTGCGGCCGTGGCGGGTGCCGAGGGTGGCTACCGCTGTGCGGAGGGCTTTTTGTTCCTCGGATTCGATGAGGGGGCTCATTGTTGTCTCCCGGGTGCGGGTCCGTTGTGGTTGCTCGCGCTCACGCGGCGGTAAGCCGCATATCGATACAGCCCCGCGCCCCTGACGGGGCGCTTCCCTACTCGGTGCTTTGAACCACTGCCAACAGAGCCCCAACCTCGACCTGCTGGCCAAGAGCGGTGTGCAGGGCCGTGACCGTCCCCGTGGCCGGGGCTGTGATCTTGTGTTCCATCTTCATCGCCTCCAGCCAGAGCAGGGGCTGCCCGGCCTGTACCGTCGCGCCGGCCGTCAGCCCCTCCGCGATCCGTACGACCGTGCCGGGCATCGGGGCCAGCAGGGAGCCCGGGGCGTGGGCCGCCGTGGGTTCGTGGAAGCGGGGCAGGGCCGACAGGGCCGTCGAGCCGACGTACACCTCGTCGCCGTAGCGGGCCACCGGGAACCTCCGGCGTACGCCGTCCACCTCGAGGATCACCAGGTGCGCGTCCGCGTGCACCACCCGCGCCCCGTCCGCCGTCAGGCCGCCGCGCGTGTGCCGGTAGCGGACCTCGTGCTCCTCGCCCGCCATGCGGTACCGCTTGGTCTGCGGCTGCGAGGGCAGGTTGCGCCAGCCGCCGAACCGTGAGCGGCCGTGGGCGTCCGCGAGAGCGGCGGCCAGGGGGGCGTACGGTTCGGGGGCGGATTCCGTGAGGACGGCGAGGTGGCGGTCGTAGAAGCCGGTGTCCATCCGCGCCGCCGTGAACTCCTCGTGACGCAGGGAGCGCACCAGCAGGTCCCGGTTCGTCACCGGGCCGTGGATCTCGGCGCGCTCCAGGGCCCCCGCCAGCTTCCGGATCGCCTCCGCGCGGGTGGGGGCGTGGGCGACGGCCTTGGCGAGCATGGGGTCGTAGTGGACGCCGATGGTGTCGCCGTCCGTGTATCCCGTGTCGAGGCGTACCCCGGGTACGGCGATGCGGTGGAGGGTGCCGGTCTGCGGGGCCCAGTCCCGGGCCGGGTCCTCGGCGTAGAGGCGGGCCTCGATCGCGTGCCCCCGCGCGAGGGGCGGCTCGTCGTCCAGTACCGCGCCTTCCGCGACCCGGATCTGCAGGGCCACCAGGTCGATCCCGAACACCTCCTCGGTAACGGGGTGTTCCACCTGGAGACGGGTGTTCATCTCCAGGAAGTGCGCCCTGTCCCCGTCGACCAGGAACTCGACCGTGCCCGCGCCCACGTAGTCGACGGCACGGGCGGCCCGTACGGCCATCGAACGCAGGGATTCCTCGATTTCGGGGGTCAGTCCGGGTGCGGGGGCCTCCTCGATCACTTTCTGGTGGCGGCGCTGGAGGGAGCAGTCCCGGGTGCCGAGCGCCCACACCGTGCCGTGGGTGTCGGCGAGGATCTGCACCTCGACGTGGCGTCCGCCCTCGACGTACGGCTCGATGAACACCTCGTCGTCGCCGAAGGCGCCGCGTGCCTCCGCACGTGCGGCCGTCAGTTCGGCGTCCAGGTCGGCCAGTCGCCGTACGATCCGCATGCCGCGTCCGCCGCCGCCCGCCGCCGCCTTCACCAGGACCGGGAGGTCGGCGTCCGTCACGGAGGTGAGCGGCTCGAGGCCCATCAGCTTCTTCGCGCGTGTCTTGGACGCCATCGCCTCGATCGCCTCCGGCGGCGGCCCGATCCACACCAGGCCCGCGTCCCGCACGGCGCGCGCGAGGTCGGCGTTCTCGGAGAGGAAGCCGTAGCCGGGGTGCACGGCGTCGGCGCCGGCCGCGAGGGCGGCCTCGACGATCAGGTCACCGCGCAGATAGGTGTCGGCAGGTGCCGCGCCCGGGAGGCGTACGGCCGCGTCGGCCACGCGCGCGTGGAGCGCGTTCTCGTCGGCGTCCGAGTGCACGGCGACCGTACGGATGCCCAGGTCGCGGCAGGTGCGGGCGATGCGGCAGGCGATCTCGCCGCGGTTCGCCACCAGGACGGAAGTAATCACGGGCATCGAGGGCATCGGGGGCATCAGGGCCTCACATCCGGAAGACGCCGAATCCGCCACGCGCGCCCTGGTAGGGCGCGGTGTGGATCGCGGACAGGCACAGGCCGAGGACGGTGCGGGTGTCGCGCGGGTCGATGACCCCGTCGTCGTACAGCCGCCCGGAGAGGAACATCGGCAGGGACTCGGATTCGATCTGCTGCTCCACCATGGCGCGCAGGGCGGCGTCGGCGTCCTCGTCGTACGGCTGTCCCTTGGCCGCCGCCGACTGCCGGGCGACGATCGACAGGACGCCCGCGAGCTGCTGGGGGCCCATGACCGCCGACTTGGCGCTGGGCCAGGCGAACAGGAAGCGCGGGTCGTAGGCCCGTCCGCACATGCCGTAGTGCCCGGCGCCGTACGAGGCGCCCATCAGGACGGACAGGTGCGGCACCGTCGAATTGCTGACGGCGTTGATCATCATCGCGCCGTGCTTGATGATGCCGCCCTGCTCGTACTCCTTGCCGACCATGTAGCCGGTGGTGTTGTGCAGGAAGAGGAGCGGGATGTCGCGCTGGTTGGCGAGCTGGATGAACTGGGCCGCCTTCTGGGACTCCTCGCTGAACAGCACCCCCTGGGCGTTCGCCAGGATGCCGACCGGGTAGCCGTGCAGGGCCGCCCATCCGGTGCACAGGCTGGTCCCGTACAGCGGTTTGAACTCGTCGAAGTCGGAGGCGTCGACGATGCGGGCGATGACCTCGCGCGGGTCGAAGGGCACCTTGAGGTCGCCGGGCACGATCCCGAGGAGTTCCTCCGGGTCGTACTTCGGAGGGGCCGCCGGACCCGGGTCGGCGTACGCCTTGCGGTGGTTCAGGCGGGCGACCACGCGACGGGCCTGCCGGATCGCGTCCTGCTCGTCGACCGCGTAGTGGTCGGCGAGGCCCGACACGCGCGCGTGCATCTCGGCGCCGCCCAGGGACTCGTCGTCGCTCTCCTCGCCGGTGGCCATCTTCACCAGCGGCGGCCCGCCGAGGAACACCTTGGCGCGCTCCTTGACCATGATCACGTGGTCGGACATGCCGGGGATGTACGCGCCCCCGGCCGTGGAGTTGCCGAAGACGACCGCGAGGGTCGGGATGCCGGCGGCGGACAGGCGGGTCAGGTCCCGGAAGATGGCGCCCCCGGGGATGAAGATCTCCTTCTGGGACGGCAGGTCGGCGCCCCCCGACTCCACGAGGCTGATGCAGGGCAGCCGGTTGGCGAGCGCGATGTCGTTGGCGCGCAGGGCCTTCTTCAGGCTCCACGGGTTGCTGGCGCCGCCCCGCACGGTGGGGTCGTTGGCGGTGATCAGGCACTCGACGCCCTCGACCACCCCGATGCCGGTGACGAGGGAGGCGCCGACCGTGTAGTCGCTGCCCCAGGCCGCCAGCGGGGACAGTTCGAGGAACGGTGTGTCGGGGTCGAGGAGGAGTTCGATGCGCTCACGGGCGAGCAGCTTGCCGCGTGCCCGGTGGCGGGCGACGTACTTCTCGCCGCCGCCCGCCAGCGCCTTGGCGTGCTCGGCGTCCAGCTCGGCGAGCTTGGCGAGCATGGCGTCGCGGTGGGCGAGGAAGTCGGGGCTGTGGGGGTCCAGCGCCGACGACAGCACGGTCACAGGAGGGCCTCCGGTATCTCCAGGTGGCGGGCGCGCAGCCATTCGCCGAGGCCCTTGGCCTGCGGGTCGAACCGGTGCCGCGCGGCGACGCCCTCGCCGAGGACACCCTCGACGACGAAGTTCAGGGCGCGCAGGTCGGGCAGGACGTGGCGTACGACGGGCAGGCCGGCCGTCTCCGGGAGCAGTGCGCGGAAGCGGTCGACGGTGAGGGTGTGGGCGAGCCAGCGCCAGGCTTCGTCGGTGCGGACCCAGACGCCGACGTTGGCGCTGCCGCCCTTGTCGCCGCTGCGGGCGCCTGCGACGAGACCGAGGGGTGCGCGGCGGGTGGGTCCCGGGGGCAGCGGCTCGGGCAGGGGCGGTTCCGGCAGGTCGTCGAGTATGCGGGTGTTCTGGGCCGGCGGGACGGGGATACGGCGGCCGTCGTGGAGGACCGCCACATGGTCTACGGCACCACGGTCGACGGTGGCCGCTTCGAAGACTCCATACGGTTCGCCCTTCCCCGGTGGGGCGACCACATGGAAGCCGGGGTAGCTGGCGAGCGCCAGTTCGACGGCGGCGCCGGTGAATGCCCGGCCCACCGCCTCCTGGCCCCGGTCCCGTACGACGAGCCGCAGCAGAGCGCTCGCGGTCTCCTCGGTGGGCGCGTCGGGGTGATCGGTGCGCGCGAGTTCCCAGCGCACTTCCGCAGGACGGGACTTCCCCGCGTCCAGGGCCGCCTCCATCTGCGCCCTCACGAGCGCGGCCTTGGCCTCGATGTCGAGCCCGGTCAGCACGAAGGTGACCTCGTTGCGGAAGCCGCCGAGCCTGCTCAGGCCGACCTTCAGGGTGGGCGGCGGTGCCTCCCCCCGCACGCCCTCGATCCGCACCCGGTCGGGCCCCTCCTGGGTGAGTCGGACGGTGTCCAGCCGGGCGGTGACGTCGGGGCCCGCGTACCGGGCGCCGGCCGTCTCGTACAACAGCTGTGCGGTGACCGTGCCGACGTCCACGACGCCGCCGGTGCCGTCGTGCTTGGTGATGACGCTGCTGCCGTCCTCGTGCAGTTCGGCGAGCGGGAAGCCGGGCCGGTGCAGCCGCTCGGGCGGATGCTCGGCGAAGAAGGCGTAGTTGCCGCCGGTGGCCTGCGCCCCGCACTCCAGGACGTGCCCGGCGACCACTGCGCCCGCCAGCCGGTCGTACTCCTCGGGCCCCCACCCGAAGTGGGCGACGGCAGGCCCGGTGACCAGCGCCGCGTCCGTCACGCGCCCGGTGACCACGACGTCGGCGCCCTCGCGCAGACACGCGGCGATCCCGTGCCCGCCGAGGTAGGCGTGGGCGGTGAGGGCGCCGGGGTTGGACGCGGTGAGGTCGTCGCCCTCGACGTGCGCCACCCGGACGGGGATGCCGAGGCGTTCCGCCAACTTCCGTACCGCGTCGGCGAGTCCGGCCGGGTTGAGCCCGCCCGCGTTGGTGACGATCCGCACGCCCCGCTCGTGGGCGAGGCCGAGGCACTCCTCCAACTGGCCGAGGAACGTGCGCGCGTAGCCGCCGCCGGGGTTCTTCAGGCGGTCGCGGCCGAGGATCAGCATGGTCAGTTCGGCGAGGTAGTCGCCGGCTACGACGTCGAGGGGACCACCGGTGAGCATCTCGCGCAGGGCGTCGAAACGGTCGCCGTAGAAGCCGGAGGCGTTGCCTATGCGCAGGGGATGCAGGGCCGTCACCGGGCGGCTCCCTTCGCCGGGCGTCCGCTGCCCGGTGGGCCCGCGAAGGCCTGGGCGATGTCCAGCCAGTGGTCGGCGTCCGGGCCCTCGGCGCGCAGGGCGAGGTCGGCGCGGTGGGCGCGTTGGGTGACCAGGAGGCAGAAGTCGAGGGCGGGTCCGGTGACGCGCTGCGGGGCGTCTTCGGGGCCGTACGCCCACACGTCCCCGTTCGGAGCGAGGAGTTCGACGCGGAACGGGTCGGCGGGCGCGGGCAGTCCGTGGACCGCGTAGGAGAAGTCGCGGGTGCGGAATCCGAGCCGGGCGATGTGCCGGAGCCGGGCCGTGGGCGCTGGTGCCACACCGAGCGCGTCCGCCACGTCCAGGCCGTGGGCCCAGGTCTCCATCAGGCGGGCGGTGGCCATGGAGGCGGTCGACATGGGCGGCCCGTACCAGGGGAAACGGGCGCCGGGCGGTGCCTGGCGCAGGGCCCGGTCGAGCGCGGCGCGGCCCTCGCGCCACCGGGCGAGCAGGTCGGCGGGCGGGCGCCCGGCTTCCTCGCGTGCCGCCTCGTCGACCCAGGTGCCGGGCGACGCGAGAGCCTTCTCGACCTCCGTCGCGAAGGCCTCCGGGTCCGTGACGGCCAGCAGGGCGGCGCGGTCCGTCCAGGCGAGGTGCGCGATCTGGTGGGCGATGGTCCAGCCCTCGGAGGGGGTGTCCAGCGCCCAGCCGTCCTCCCCCAACCGGGCCACCAGTCGGTCGAGTTCCTCGCTCTCCCGGCCCAGGTCGTCGATCACGGACGATGCGTCGGACACGATGCGCTCCCCTCGGGGCACGACGGTGTGCGTGGGGAGCATGGCAGCGGGCGGAGAAACAAGCAAGCATGCTTGCATGGATCGCTGACGCTCAGGGGGCTCACAGACAGGGACGCCAGGGACAAGCAACACTCAGCTTCCGTGACCGACTGCCAGCAATTCCCAAGGTTTTCACAGCCCCCGTTTGCAGTTCCTTTCCGTTTTACGGCCCCGGGCCGTGTAGGTTCTTCCGTGTCGGGCGGCGAAGGAATTCCCGGGACAGCCGATCCGGAATTCCCGCCCCACCCGCCGAGAATTCTCGCACCACTGCACGGCAATATCGAGAAACCCGCAAGGAGACGGAAATGAGCTTCAAGAAGCTTGCCCCGCTGCCCCCGAAGCCCAAGGCCAAGCAGCTCCCGCCCCCGCCGAAGCCGAAGCCGAAGAAGAAGCACCAGCCGAAGCCGCTGCCCAAGCCGCTGCCCGGCCACGACCACTGAATCCGGTAACCATGAAGAGGGCCGACGGGTACACCGTCGGCCCTCTTTCGTGCTTTTTCTCGACCGATTGCGGCGGCATTACACAGCCTGCGCCGAGATTGCTCAAAGGGCCGACCGATCCCCGTGACGGAGCCTGTGGGCATGACCGGGACTGACCAGTACGAGGGCCACGAAGACGAGTACGCGGACCACGAGGAGAACGACACCCCCACGATCCCCGCCCGCACCGCCTTCCGGCGCTTCTGGCCCTTGACCAGGGGCCTGCGGGGCCGGCTGGCGATCGTCTGGGGGTGCACGGTGCTCGCCGCACTCGCCGAGACCGCCGCCATCCTGCTGTTCAGCGAGCTCACCGACCACGCGTTGCAGAAGGGCTCGCTGAGCGCGTTCTGGGCGCCGGCCGCCGAGTGGCTCGTGGTCGCCGTGCTCGGCGCGGCCATCGGGTACGCGGGCAACTCCCTGGCCACCTGGATCACCGAGCGTTTCGTGATGCGGCTGCGCGAGCACGTCTTCGACCACGTCCAGCAGTTGCCGCCGCACTTCTTCCAACGCCACCGGCAGGGCGACCTGCTGTCCCGGCTGACCAGCGACGTCGAGGCGATCGAGACGATGGTGGTGTCCGGGCTGGTCGGAGCCGCCTCGGCCGCTTTCAGTGCCGTCTTCTACGCGGCCGCCGCGTTCTGGCTGCGCTGGGACCTCGCGGCGGCGACCTTCGCACTGGCGCCGCTGTTCTGGCTGGCCGCCCGGCGCTTCTCCGGAAGCATCAAGGCGGTCTCGCGCGAGGGCCGGGTCGCGGACGGCGCGATCACCTCCGTGGTGGAGGAGTCGCTGGGCAACATCGTGCTCACCCAGGCCTACGACCGCCGTGCCGCCGAGCGGCGGCGGCTCGGGCAGGAGGCGAACGCATGGTTCCGGGCGTCCGTGCGCTCGGCCCGACTGGGCGAGCTGTACGAGCAACTCGTGCAGGTCATCGAGACGGTGTGCGTGCTCGCGGTGATCGGGCTCGGCGCCTGGGAGATCTCCGCGGGGCGGATGACGCTCGGCCAGTTGCTCGCGTTCGCGGCCTTCCTCGGCTACCTCTACCCGCCGGTGCGGGGCCTCGCGCAGCTCGGGCTCACGGTGACGGCCGCGACGGCCGGGGCCGAGCGGCTGATCGAGATCCTGGACGTACGGCCGGCGGTGAGCGATCCGGCGCCTTCGGAGCGGGCGCCGGTGGGGCGGCCCGACGGGTCGGTGGAGGTGCGGGACGTGTACTTCCGCTACCCGGGGGCGGACCGGATGACGTTGGAGGGACTGTCGTTCTCCGTGCGCCCTGGCGAGCTGGTGATCATCACCGGACCGAGCGGCGCCGGCAAGTCGACGGTCTCCAAGATGCTGCTGCGCTTCTACGACCCCGACTCCG
Source organism: Streptomyces sp. Y2F8-2 (assembly GCF_014905555.1). Taxonomy (GTDB): domain Bacteria; phylum Actinomycetota; class Actinomycetes; order Streptomycetales; family Streptomycetaceae; genus Streptomyces; species Streptomyces cynarae. Next base: position 357,891 of record NZ_BNGS01000006.1, read on the forward strand.
GCGCGGTGTTCCTCGACGGAACCCCGATCGGCGGCTTCCCGCTGGCACGGCTGCGCGAGTACATCACGCTGCTGCCGCAGGAGACCCTCGTCCTGCACGACACGGTCCGCGCGAACATCGCCTGCGGCCGGCCCGGCGCCGGCGAGCAGGCGATCATCGAGGCGGCGCGGGCGGCGGACGCGCACGACTTCATCATGCGGCTGCCCGAGGGGTACGAGACCAAGGTCGACCCCAACTCCGCCCGGCTGTCCGGCGGTCAGCTGCAGCGGCTCGCGATCGCGCGCGCCATCCTGCGCGACGCGCCCGTCCTCGTGCTGGACGAGCCGACGACCGGCCTGGACGCGATGGCGGCGCGCCGGGTCGTCAAACCGCTGCGGCGCCTGATGACCGGCCGTACGACGATCATGATCACGCACGATCTGAACCTGGCGCCCGACGCCGATCGCATCCTCGTCGTCGACCAGGGACGCATCGTCGAGACGGGCCGCCACGAGGAGCTGCTGGCGCGGGGCGGGGCGTACTCCCGGCTGCACCGCTCGCAGAACAACGTGAACATGGACACGGCGGAGCTGCGGCTGCCGCTGTTTCCGCAGCCGGCGGAGGTGCCCGCAGCGGTTCCGGCGGAGTACGCGGCCGGGGCCCCGGCGGGGCAGCAGGCCGGCCGGCCGACACCCGACCCGTACGTGCCGTACGAGTTCCCCGGGGAGTCCCCCGGGGCCGTGCCCCACCAACTCCCGGACGGCCGCCCGCTCTTCCGCGACGAGCGGCCCTGGCACGGGGGCTGACGCCGTTCGGCGGCCGGGGGTACAGGCCCATAACCGCTTCACACACATGACGAAGTCCACTACCCTGGACTTCCAGGTACACCAAGCTGCACGATCCCCGCCCAGCACCTGGAAGGCCCCGTGAACACGCCCAGCACCGCAGCCTCCGCCGCCTCTTCGGCGTCGACCCCCGCCTCGACCGCCCCCGTGGCGCCCGGCGGTCCTCGGCTGCGGGGTTCCCTCGGGCCCGTCGGCCTGGTGCTCGCCGGAGGCGTCTCGGTCCAGTTCGGCGGCGCGCTCGCGGTGAGCCTCATGCCGCGGGCCGGTGCGCTGGGGGTCGTCACCCTGCGACTGGTGGTGGCGGCGATCGTCCTGCTTCTGGTCTGCCGGCCCCGGCTGCGCGGGCATTCGCGCGCCGACTGGGGCACGGTCGTCGTCTTCGGCATCACCATGGCCGCGATGAACGGCCTCTTCTATCAGGCCGTCGCCCGCATCCCGTTGGGCCCCGCCGTCACCCTGGAGGTCCTCGGCCCGCTGGCCCTCTCGGTGCTGGCCTCCCGCCGCGCGGTGAACGTGGTCTGGGCGGCCCTCGCCCTGGCCGGCGTGTTCCTGCTGGGCGGCGGAGGCTTCGGCGACCTGGACCCGGCGGGTGTCGCCTTCGCCCTGTCGGCGGGCGCGATGTGGGCGGCGTACATCGTCTTCAGCGCCCGTACCGGACGGCGCTTCCCGCAGGCCGACGGTCTGGCGCTCGCGATGGCGGTCGCGGCGGTGCTGTTCGTGCCGCTCGGGATCGCCGAGTCGGGCACGAGGCTGCTCGCACCGGTGACGATCGGACTCGGCGCGGCCGTGGCGATGCTCTCCTCGGTCCTGCCGTACACCCTGGAACTCCTCGCCCTGCGCCGCCTGCCCGCCTCCACCTTCGCGATCCTGATGAGCCTGGAGCCGGCCCTCGCGGCGACGGCGGGCTTCCTGATCCTCGGCCAGTCCCTGACCGCGACCCAGGCGGTGGCGATCACGTTGGTCATCGCGGCGAGCATGGGGGCGGTGCGGACGCAGGTGGGGCGGGGCAGGGTGAGGACGGCAGAGCCGGAAGCGTAGGCTCCGGAGCGGTTGTCGGCAAAGACGGCGTCGCGGCACGGTGGCAGCGTCGCAGCACGGTGGCGGAGCAAGAGGCCACCGGGTCGTCACCATCTGCGCGAGTCGGCCGGGAGCACGAATGGTTTTTCAGCCGACAGGTTCCCTTCGCGGCTTGTGATCATGCCCACGCAGTATGCGCAGGTTCGAAGTGATCTTCGCTGCTAAAGTGCACTTTCGACTGATCAGCGCCTGACCACCTGCTGATCGGGTGCAAATGCGGGGGAAGAGAAGCATTTCGGGGAGCCGTTAAGTTTGGACGCCTACCGGCGTTTCCGCACGCCCTCTTCCCCCTTGGTACTGCAAGGGGAAGTCTACGTGAAACCCATACGCATGCGCGTTGCCGCCGTGAGCGTGCTGGCCGCCATCGGCCTTGCCGCCGCAGCTCCGATGGCCACTGCCCAGGAGTTGCCGAAGGCCGCAGCCGCGTCCGCCCAGGAGGTCGGGGCAGCGGAGTCGCTGAAGGCCCTGCTGGACAGCAAGGACCCCGAGGTCCAGGCCTTCATGGCGAACTTCAGCAGTGAGGAACTGGCCGCCTTCAAGCAGGCGGCCGAGACCAAGCCGGGCGATGGCATGGTCGGTTTGAAGGCCCCCAACTGGGGCCAGATCATGCGTGCCCTCAAGAAGATCGGCGGCTTTGCCAGGGCTGTGGCGGGCAAGTACGACGATTTCAAGCGGTGGGTCGACGACCGGCCGTGGTACATCAAGTACGCCATCAAGGCGGTTTCGCCCGGTCTGTCGCTCTACGACATCTGGTGGCACTTCCACCACTGAGTCGCCTGCCCGTCCGGGCCGCCTGTACGGGCGGCCCGGACGGGCTCCACCGCGTTGCCACGATGCCTCTCAATTCCGTCCGGCGCACCGCTGATGGGCGTTTCCGTCGGTCTCGGCGTCGTGTCGGCGCTGTCGGCTCGAGAGGAATTGACACTCGAAGGGATTGACGATGGAAAACGGCCAGGGCCAGGACGTCGAACCCAAAGTCACCGAGGGCACCTGGGGCATGCCCCTGATCGTTTTGATTCCGGTCGCCCTGATGCGCATCTTCACAGATCTTTCGACACCGTGGCTCGTCATGGCGTGGACGCTGTGGGGCCTTGCAGCGCTGCTGACGATCGTCGGGTGGCTCCAGGTGGTCCGCTACGGCCCGCGGCAGGCGCGGGGTTGGTCCGCCTGCGTCCCGCTGCACTGCGCGCTGGCCTGGCTCGGGGCACAGCTCGTCCTTGCGGAATAGGGCCCGTCGGGCCTGTCGGGAGCCTCGCCTCTGGGCATCGGGACGGACGGGCGAGCCGCCGCCCCACCGAGGAGCGCGGCGGCTCGCCTCGCACGCTGCAGGCCCTGCCCGCCTGGGTGTCACTCCCGCTCCGGCGTCGCTCCCCGTCCCTCCATCCGTCCGAACACCTCCAGCACCTCCGCGTCGCCCGCCCGGGCGTTGAGGAAGTAGTCCGCCCACTCGGCGATGTCCTCGTACGCCGACTCCCGGGTCAGGCGGGCGATGGCGGACGGAGTGTCGAAGAGCGTTCTGCGCAGGTCCACGCCGGGACCGAGCAGGCACCAGTGGGCGCCGGGGCGGCCGTAGGGCATGCCGACGCTGCCGGGGTTGACCACCTGGCGGCCGTGGGCGAGGCGGACGTACGGCATGTGGGTATGGCCGCACACCACCGTGCCGATCGTGTCCGGCAGCTTCTCCCACACCTGAGCCCAGCGGGTGAGGGGCGAGTCGACGAGGACGACCTCCTCGTCGTTCCTCGGCGTCGCGTGGCAGAACAGGACCTCGCCGAGGCCGCGCACCGGGAGTGTCACCGTCAGCGGCAGTCCGGCGAGGAAGTCGACCTGCTCGTCGCGGAGCCGGGACGCCGCGTAGGGGCCGATGGGGTCGGGGATCTCCGTCCGCTGTCCGCGGCGGTATTCGACGAGTTCCCGGTCCGCGTTCCCCGCGACCCAGACCACCCGCTCGCCCTCGCGCGCCAGCAGGTCCAGGACCTCGGCCGGCTGCGGACCCGCCGTGATGTCGCCCGTCACCACGACGCGGTCGGCCACGGCGACCTCCGGCTCCGCGAGTACCGCTTCCAGGGCGGGCAGTACGCCGTGGATGTCGGAGAGGACCGCCACCCGGTCCAGTACGTCGCTCACTTACTCGTCCCTCTCCTTGTCGATGGCCTCTCCAGCCCTTCCGCCAGCACCTCCGCCAGGTGCCGTGCCCTGACGCCCGCCAGCTGCTGGAGCTGGGTGCGGCAGGAGTAGCCGTCCGCCAGGATCATCGCGTCCTCGGGTGCCGAGCGCACCGACGGGAGCAGTTGTTCCTCCGCGCAGGCCGTGGACACCTCGTAGTGGCCCTTCTCGAAGCCGAAGTCGCCCGCGAGGCCGCAGCAGCCGCCGGCGAGTTCGCCGGTCAGGCCCGCCGCCGTGCGCAACCGGCGGTCGGCCGTGTCGCCCAGGACCGCGTGCTGGTGGCAGTGGGTCTGGCCGGCCACCGGGCGGTCGAGGTGGGGCGGTGTCCAGTCGGGGGCGTACCTCTCCAGAGCCTCCGCGAACGTCACCACCGCCGCCGCGAGGCGCTGCGCGCGTGGGTCGTCGTGCAGCAGCTCGGGGAGGTCCGTGCGCAGGGCGGCGGCGCAGCTCGGCTCGAGGACGACCACCGGGGCGCCGGCCGCCAGAACCGGTTCCATCAGGCCGAGGGTGCGGCGCATGACGGTGCGGGCGCGGTCCAGTTGGCCGGTGGAGACGTAGGTCAGGCCGCAGCAGACCCTGCGCCGACGGCCCGGGGGCAGGGCCACCCTGAGACCCGCCGCCTCCAGCACCCGTACCGCCGCGCGGCCCACCGACGGCGACAGGTGTTCCGTGAAGGTGTCCGGCCAGAGGGCGACCAGCGGGCCCGCCGTCCGGGGGCGTCCGCCGGTCGTCCGCCCCCACCATCGGCTGAAGGTCTCCCGCGCCAGTCGGGGGAGGCGGCGCTCCGGCGCGATCCCGCCCAGGCGTTTCGCGAGCGCCGCCAAGGGGTCCACCGACGCGAGGGCGTTGACCAGCGGCGCCGTGCGGGTGCGGGCCACCGCCCGGAGCCACAGCGGCAGCCACCCCATCGCGTAGTGCGCGGCCGGGCGGCGGCGGTCCGCGTAGTGGTGGTGCAGGAACTCCGCCTTGTAGGTCGCCATGTCGACGCCGACCGGGCAGTCCGTGCGGCAGCCCTTGCAGGACAGGCACAGGTCGAGGGCGTCCCTGACCTCCGTCGAGCGCCAGCCGTCCGTCACCACCTCGCCCGCCAGCATCTCGTGCAGCAGCCGGGCGCGGCCCCGCGTGGAGTGCTCCTCCGCGCCCGTCGCCCGGAACGACGGGCACATCACCGAAGAGCCGGACACCGTCGTCGTACGGCACTTGGCGACGCCCACGCACCGGCGGACCGCCGCCGAGAAGTCGCCGCCGTCCGACGGATAGCCGAAGGCGACCTCGACCCGCTCGCGGGGCAGCACCGCGAACCTCAGGTTCTCGTCCAGGCGGTTCGGGCGGACCAGCATGCCCGGGTTGAGCAGGCCGTCCGGGTCCCACAGGTCCTTGGCGCGGGTGAAGAGGGCGACCAGATCGGGGCCGTACATCTTCGGCAGCAGCTCCGCGCGCGCCTGCCCGTCACCATGCTCCCCCGACAGCGAGCCGCCATGGGCGACGACCAGGTCCGCGAGGTCCTCGGAGAAGCGGCGGAAGCGGGCGACGCCCTCCTCGGTCAGCAGGTCGAAGTCGATCCGGACGTGGATGCAGCCGTCCCCGAAGTGGCCGTACGGTGTGCCGCGCAGGCCGTGGTCGGTCAGCAGGCGCCTGAAGTCGCGGAGATAGTCGCCGAGTCGGGCCGGGGGGACCGCGCAGTCCTCCCAGCCGGGCCAGGCTTCCCTGCCGTCGGGCATGCGGGTCGCCGTACCGGCGGCGTCCTCCCGCAGCCGCCACAGCGCGCGCTGTCCGGCGGGGTCGGTGACCACCGTGGCGTCCGTGACGTCCGCCGCCCGGACGACGGCCTCCGCACGCGCGCGTGCCTCCGCCTCATCCCCGCCGCCCACCTCCACGAACAGCCAGGCGCCGCCGCGCGGCAGCCCCGCCGACGGTGGTACGAGATCGGCGGCCATGCCCTCCACCGTCAGCGGGCCGAGCGGCAGCAGCCCGGCCGCCGCCTGGGCCGCCGCCGTCTCGTCCGCGTACCCCAGCACGGCGAGCGCACGCGCGCGGGGGGCCTCGACGAGGCGGACGACCGCCTCCGTCAGGACGCCCAGCGTGCCCTCGGAGCCGCAGAAGGAGCGGGCCACATCCGAGCCCTTCTCCGGCAGCAGCGCGTCCAGGGCGTAACCGGAGATACGGCGCGGGAGGGACGGGAAGCCCGTGCGCAGAAGCGCCAACTCCCCCTCGAGCAGCGTCCGCAGCCCCTCGGGGGCGCCCTTCCAGCCCGGCCCGAGGGTCAGCGCCTCGCCCCGCGCGGTGAGCACCGACAGGCCCCGTACGTTGTCCGCCGTCGTCCCCCAGGCCACCGAGTGCGAGCCGCACGCGTTGTTTCCGATCATTCCGCCCAGCGTGCAGCGGGCGTGGGTGGAGGGGTCCGGGCCGAAACGCAGGCCGTGCGGGAAGGCGGCCTCCTGGAGACGGTCGAGGACCAGGCCCGGCTGCACCACCGCCGTGTGCGCCTCGGGGTCCAGGGACACGATCCGGTTCATGTGGCGGGTGAAGTCGAGCACCACCCCCGTGCCCGTCGCCTGCCCGCCGATCGACGTGCCGCCGCCGCGGGCGACGACCGGCACACCGTGCGCCCGGCACACCGCCAGCGCCGCCGCCACGTCGTCCGCGTCCCGGGGCGCCACCACGCCGAGCGGGACGCGCCGGTAGTTCGACGCGTCCATGGTGTGCAGCGCCCGCGCGGTCGTGTCGAACTCGACCGCACCGCGCACCGCCGCGCGCAGCTCCCGACGCAGCGCACCGACGTCGGCACCGGCGCCCGCCGCCTGCTGCCCTCGCACCACAGGATCCGTCATGCCACCAGCATGCCGTCCGCCACTGACAGTGACCGTCCCGGGGCACACCGGAGCCGTCAGGCAGGACGGTGGCGGCTGCGGTCGCCGAGTGGCGGCCCCTGCGGTCGCCGGGCTGTCGCGCGGCGATCACATGACCGCCGCCTCGCACGTGCTGATCCGCTTCGCGATGGAGGACGTCCCGGTGGGGGACAAGGTCGTCCCGGCGGGTGACGCGCTGATCGTGTCGTACGGGGCGATCGGGCGGGACGAGAAGGCGCACTGTTCGACCGCGGGCGTCTTCGACGTCACCCGGGAAACAAAGAACCGGCACATCTCCTTCGGGCACGGTCCGCACGTGTGCCCCGGGGCGGCGCTGTCACGTCTGGAGGCGGGCGTGGCGCTTCCGGCGCTGTACGCCCGTTTCCCGGACCTGGACCGGACCTGGACCTGGACCTGACGGTGCCGGCGAGCGAGCCGCGCAACAAGCCGGTGGTGACGCAGAACGACCTGTTCGAGCTGCCGGTACGGCTCGGGGGCTGAGGCAGGGGGTCGTCGCCCCCGCCGCCCCTACCCGTCCCGTCCCTGGGGGCTGCGCCCCCAGACCCCCGCTTCGGCCTGACGGCCTCGTCCTCGAACGCCGGACGGGCTGAATATCGCTCACCGGCGTTGACACTGCAGCCCTCCGGCGGAAATTCAACGGGCCCGGGGCGGAGTCCCGGTGGGGTCGGTGGGGCGGCGCCCCTGGGGTGGGCGGGTAGAGGTGGCGGGGGCGCGGTCAACCCGGCGGCGACACCCCGTCTCAGCCGACGGACCACGTTTCGCCCAGGTTTCCTCCAGCGGCTACGCTCCGTCCGTGGCTGATATCCAGATTCCTGACGACATCAAGCCCGCCGATGGTCGTTTCGGCGCGGGTCCCTCCAAGGTGCGGGTCGAGGCGCTGGACGCCCTCGCCGCCACGGGTAGTTCCCTGCTCGGCACGTCCCACCGCCAGGCCCCGGTCAAGAACCTGGTCGGCCAGGTGCGCGAGGGTATCCGTGAGTTGTTCCAGCTCCCCGACGGCTACGAGGTGATCCTCGGCAACGGCGGGTCCACCGCGTTCTGGGACATCGCGACCCACGGCCTGATCGAGAACAAGTCGCAGCACCTCAGCTTCGGCGAGTTCTCCTCGAAGTTCGCCAAGGCCGCGGGGCTCGCCCCCTGGCTCGCCGAGCCCACCGTCGTCGCCGCCGACCCCGGCACCCACCCCGAGCCGCAGGCCGAGGCGGGCGTCGACGTCTACGCGTTCACGCACAACGAGACGTCGACCGGTGTCGCCATGCCGATCAAGCGCGTCGAGGGTGCCGACGAAGGCGCGCTGGTCCTCGTGGACGCCACCTCCGGCGCCGGCGGCCTCCCGGTCGACATCGCCGAGACCGACGTCTACTACTTCGCCCCGCAGAAGTCCTTCGCCTCCGACGGCGGCCTGTGGATCGGCGTCTTCTCCCCGGCCGCGATCGAGCGCGCCGAGCGCATCCACGCCTCCGGCCGCCACATCCCGGAGTTCTTCAGCCTCCCCACGGCGATCGACAACTCCCGCAAGAACCAGACGTACAACACCCCGGCCCTCGCCACCCTGTTCCTGCTCAACCAGCAGCTGGAGTGGATCAACGGCCAGGGCGGCCTGGACTGGGCGGTCCGCCGCACCGCCACCTCGGCGCGCACGCTGTACGGCTGGGCCGAGGACGTCAAGTTCGCGACCCCGTTCGTCACCGACCCGGCCAAGCGCTCCCAGGTGATCGGCACGATCGACTTCTCGGACGAGATCGACGCCGCCGCCGTCGCCAAGGTGCTGCGCGCCAACGGCATCGTCGACACCGAGCCGTACCGCAAGCTCGGCCGCAACCAGCTCCGCATCGCGATGTTCCCGGCGATCGATCCGGCGGACATCGAGGCACTGACGAAGTGCGTCGACTACGTGATCGAGAAGCTGTAGGGCCCGGCCGACTTCATCGCGCACGACGACAAGGGGCGTCCGGTGTCACCGGGCGCCCCTTCCGTCCTTCTCTAGCGCGGGGTGCGGCGCAGCAGGCGTTTGAGGACCAGGACGAGGGCCAGGCCGGCGGCGAGGACCAGGGCGCCCACCTTGTAGTCGGCGTTCAGCGGTGAGCCGCTTCCGGCCCCGGTCTGCGCACCCCCCTTCCCTGAGGGCGACGTGGACGACTGGTGACCGGGCACCTTCTCGGACTGCACCGGGCTGTCCGCGCCCTCGCTCCCGTACAGGAGCTCGGAGCCGTCGAGCGTGTACGTGACCGACTCGCCCTGCCGCTGCAGAGGGACGTCCAGGCGGGTCTGCTTCTTGATCCGCCCGCCGTTCCACGCGTACGCGATGCCGCCGAAGTAGCCGCGCACGGCGAGCTGTTCGCCGTCGGGCGAGAAGGCGGCGTCGGTGGCCCACAGGTCGACGGCGGCGGTGGGGCGGAAGACGTTCGTCCCCGTGGCGGAGAGCCTGGCCGGGCCCTCGTAGAGGTGGCCGCCGTCCTCCTTCTTGTCGATGATGTAGACGCGACCGGTCTTCGGGTGGACCAGCAGGGACTCGGCGTCCCTGGGGCCGTCCGCGTACTTCACGACGTACTGGGTGGCGCGGATCGTCTGGTCCTTGAGCACCTTCGGCTCGGGCAGCTTGTAGATCCACACGTACGGCCACTTGCCGCCGAAGTTGTCGCCGATGTCGCCGAGGTAGATCTCGTTGCCCGGGCCTATGGAGACGGCCTCCACGTCACGCGGCGTGCCGATGCCGCGGAGGGTGAGGGTGGCCACCGTCTTTCCGGTGCGGCCGTCCACCGCGTAGACGTACGGGCCGTCGTCGCTGTCGTTGTGCGTCCAGTAGATCCCCGGGTGGAGACGGGAGGCGGCGAGCCCGCTCGACTCGGTGATCCGGGGGTCCTTGATGGTGAAGCCGCCGTCGTCGGCGGACGCGGGCGCCGACGCGACGAGCGCGAGCACACCGGCGAGAAGGGCCCCGAAGAGGCCGGAGAGGAACGCGAACGATCGACGCATGGCCCCAGCGTGCCATCCCGTGATCGGCGGCCGTCGCGCGTGTCGATCCTCACACCCACCCCGTCCCATACGTGCCACCCCGTTCCCCCGCTGATCGTCCATCATGAGCGGATGCTCAGGTTCATGCCCGTAGGCGACTCCCAGACGATCGGCAGCGCGGGCGAACACACGTGGCGTTACCGGTTGTGGCGGCATCTGTGCGCGACGTACGGCGGCCCGTGCACGCTCGTCGGTCCGCGCGAGACGCTGTACGACAAGGCGGAGGACGCGCCGACGTCGTACGCCTACGCCGAACCCGACTTCCCGCGCGCCCATCTGGCGGGCTGGGGCGAGGGCTGGCTTCACATGGCGCCGCTGATCGGGGACGCGGTCCGCGCGTCGCGGGCGGACGTGCTCCTGGTCTCCCTGGGCCTGATCGACCTCGGCTTCTACACGAACGCGGAGCAGACGGCGGAGAACGTGCGCCGCTTCGTGGCGGAGGCCCGGGCGGCCGACCCGCGCATCCGTATGGTCCTGCTCCCGGTGATCCCCAACATCCGGGCGGAGGCGGACGCGTCGTTCGGGGCCCAGGTGACGCTCTTCAACGAGCTTCTGGCGAAGGCAGCGGCCGACCTGGACGAGCCCCGGTCACCGATCCTGCTGGCCTCGCCGCCGTCGTCGTACGACATCCACGTCGACACGTACGACGGTACGCATCCGAATGCCTCCGGCGAGCACAAGATCGCGGCGGCGTTCGCGGGGGCGATGTGGGAGGCGTGGGGAGTCGGACAGCCGTACGCGGCTGGAACGAGTTGACCGAATACCGGAGTGCCCCGGTCACCGTGCGTATCGTTGTACTGCGTGGCTGCACTCGTGCGGAGAGTGGCCGGGGAGGAGCGCCACGATGACCGTCCTTGAAGACAGGATCGAGATGGCCGATGACAGCGGCGAGCTGACTTTGGACGAGCTGTTCGAGTCGCTCGAGCGGACCACCCCCGAGGGATACAAGGTTGAGATCGTCGAGGGGGCCATCTTCATGTCGCCGCAGCGGGACACGCACTGGGAGATCATCGCCGACATCTACGAGCAGCTGCGCACCAAGTACGCTCGCAAGCGCGTGAAGTCGGACGTCCGCGTCGACTACCCGGGCCACCTCAACGGCTTCGCCTCCGATGTGACGCTCGTGGCCGAGGGCGCCGAGAAGGACGACAAGGGCCTGTGGCGGTGCAAGGACGTCGAATTCGTCGCCGAGGTCATCTCGAAGGGCACAGCGCATAACGACTACGGGCCGAAGAAGACGGCCTACGCACTCGCCGAAGTCCCCGTCTACCTCATCGCCGACCCTTACCAGGGCAAGTGTCACCTCTACACCCAACCCAAGGACGGCGAGTACGTCAGCGAACTCTCCATCGCCTTCGGAGCCGACGTCGACATGACCACCACTCCACTCGGCCTGACCCTCAAAACCGATGACTTCCCCCGCGACTGACCCGGCCCCGCCCCCAACGCCCCTTGCCTAGAGCGCACTCCACCCCGTTGGCTAAGCAGTCATGAAGTACACGCAGCTCGGACGCACGGGACTCAAGGTCAGCCGGCTCGTTCTCGGGACCATGAACTTCGGTCCGCAGACCGAGGAAACCGACAGTCACGCGATCATGGACGCGGCCCTGGACGCGGGGATCAACTTCTTCGACACCGCCAACGTGTACGGCTGGGGCGAGAACAAGGGCCGTACCGAGACCATCATCGGCAACTGGTTCGCCAAGGGCGGCGAGCGGCGCGACAAGGTCGTGCTCGCCACCAAGGTGTACGGCAACATGGGCCCGGACGGCGAGGCCTGGCCCAACCACGACAAGCTCTCCGCCGTGAACATCCGGCGGGCGGTCGACGCCAGCCTCAAGCGCCTCCAGACCGACTACATCGACCTGTACCAGTTCCACCACATCGACCGGAACACTCCCTTCGAGGAGATCTGGCAGGCCCTGGACGTGCTGGTCCAGCAGGGCAAGGTCCTGTACGTCGGCTCCAGCAATTTCCCCGGCTACAAGATCGCGCAGGCGAACGAGACCGCCGCCCGGCTCGGCTCGCTGGGACTGGTCAGCGAGCAGTGCCTGTACAACCTCTTCGAGCGCCGCGCCGAGATGGAGGTCATACCGGCCGCGCAGGACTACGGCCTCGGAGTCATCCCGTGGTCGCCGCTGCACGGCGGGATGCTGGGCGGCGTCATCAAGAAGGAGGTCCAAGGCGGACGCCGGGCCGGCGGGCGCACCGCCGACTCGCTCGCCGACCCCGCTGTGCGGTCGCAGATCCAGTCCTACGAGGACCTGCTGGAGAAGCACGGCCTGGAGCCCGGCGAAGCGGCTCTCGCCTGGCTGCTGACCCGCCCGGGCGTCACGGGACCGATCGTCGGCCCGCGCACCGCCGAGCAGCTTCAGTCCGCGATCAGGGCGGTGGAGCTGGAGCTGTCGGAGGAGGTCCTGGCGGGCCTGGAGGAGATCTTCCCCGGTCCGGGTCCGTCTCCGGAAGCCTTCGCCTGGTAGCCCGCCCGCCCGGCGGGGCGTGGGTGCGGGACGTGGGTGGTGTCCGCGGGCCGGGAACGTCCGGCCCGGGGCACCTCGCCCGCGTCCGCGCGGTACCCCTGGATCTACTTCCCGACCGCCGCCGCCAGCGCCACCACCGCGAACATCAGCACGAGCACACCGGCCATGATCCGGTTACGGGTCTTCGGGTCCACGTATCGAGCCTAACCGGACCTCGTCACTCCCCTGCGCCGAGCCCCCACCGCTCCACCGTCTCGTAGCGCGGCTGCTCCCCCGGCACGCCCGACCTCGGCAGGCGGCTGCGCACGAGGGCCAGGTCGGCGACCCTCCACTCGCGGCCCGCGAACTCCCGCAGTGCCGCCACATACGGCCGGAAGTCCGCCGTGCCCCGGCTGCGGGCCAGGGTCAGATGCGGGCGGTAGGGGCGGTGCTCCCCCATCTCCACGCCCGCCTTGCGCGCCGCGGACTCCACACGGTCGGCGAGCAGCCGGAGCGCCCGCACGTCCCCGGACGCGCCCACCCACAGTGCCCGGTCCCCGAAGCGCCCGCCCCCGGACACGGACAGCGGGAACGGCTCCGTGCGCCGGGCCGCCCGGGCGAGCCGCTCGGAGAGGTCCGGCACGACGTCCTCGGGCACCTCGCCGTAGAAGGCCAGCGTGAAGTGCCAGGCCGGCCGTTCCGTCCAGCGCAGCGAGCGCGCCCCCGGCAGCCCCTCCAACTCCTTCACCGCCGAGGCCAGTTCCCGAAGGGCGTCCGGGGGCGGCAGCACCGCGGCGAAGAGTCTCATGACCTCACCTTCGCAGGGATCGGGTTCCCCGGCCACACCGGTGACCAGGCGCGAAGAGGGGCGCCCCCTGCCCCGGGGCGCCCCGAACCCCTCAGGCCGGCACCGGCTCCTCGCGCGGCACGAACCGTACCCGCGGGTGCCCCCGGTGCCAGCCCACCGCCAGGCGCAGGCCGCTCGCCCGGGCCAGGATCAGGCCGATGGTCACGGCGGCCAGGGCCGAGATCAGGCCACCCAGGGCGAACCCGACCCGGGCGCCGTACGCGTCCGTGATCCAGCCGACCACGGGCGCCCCGAGCGGCGTGCCGCCCATGAAGACCATCATGAACAGGGCCATGACGCGGCCGCGCATCGCCGGGTCCGTGCCCATCTGGACGGCCGTGTTCGCCGTGACGTTCACCGTGAGGCCGAAGATCCCTATCGGCACCATCAGCAGTGAGAACAACCACAGGGACGGCGCCCCGGCCGCCACGATCTCCAGCGTGCCGAAGAGGGCCGCCGCCGCGATCAGCACCCGCAGCCGGGCCGTGCCGCGGCGGGCGGCGAGCAGCGCGCCGGTCAGGGAGCCGATCGCCATCAGCGTGTTGAAGAGGCTGTAGGCGCCGGCGCCCGCGTGGAAGACGTCGTCCGCGTAGGCCGACAGCCACACGGGGAAGTTGAAGCCGAAGGTGCCGATGAACCCGACCAGCACGATCGGCCAGATCAGCTCCGGATGCCCGGCGACATAGTGCAGGCCCTCGCGCAGCTGGCCCTTGCCGCGCGGTGCGCGCTCCACGGCGTGCAGCTCACGGGCGCGCATCAGCAGCAGGCCGGCGATGGGCGCGAGGAAGGACAGGCCGTTGAGCAGGAAGGCCCAGCCCGTGCCCATGCCGGTGATCAGGACACCGGCGACGGCGGGGCCGACCAGGCGGGCGGACTGGAAGTTCGCCGAGTTCAGGCTGACCGCGTTCTGCAGGTGCTTCGGGCCGACCATCTCGGAGACGAAGGACTGCCGGGCCGGGTTGTCGACGACCGTGGCGAGTCCGACGGCGAAGGCGGCCACGTAGACGTGCCAGACCTGGACGTGCCCGGTCAGGGTCAGGAAGGCGAGGACGAGGCCGGTGGCTCCCATCGCCGACTGCGTGACGAGCAGCGTCGGGCGCTTGGGCAGGCGGTCGACGAGGACGCCGCCGTACAGGCCGAACAGCAGCATCGGCAGGAACTGCAGCGCCGTGGTGACACCGACGGCGGTGGAGGAGCCGGTCAGGCTGAGCACCAGCCAGTCCTGGGCGATGCGCTGCATCCAGGTGCCGGTGTTGGAGACGACCTGGCCGAGGAAGAAGAGCCGGTAGTTGCGGATGCGCAGCGAGCTGAACATCGATGACTTGCGGGGCTCGGTCGGGACGGCGGTCCCGGTGCGTTCGACGGACTCGGCCGGCAGGACGGGCTCGGTCCGCGCGGCGGACTCGGCCGGCAGCACGGGCTCGGTCCGTGGGACGGGGCCGGTCTGCCTGACGGGCGCGGTCCTTACGACGCGGCCGGTCCGTGCGACGGGCTTGGTGCGTGCGACGGGCTTGGTGCGTGCGACCGTCTCGGTCCGTTCGACGGTCCCGGTCCGTTCGACGGGCTCGGTCCGTTCGGCAGGCTCGGGGCCCTCGGCGGGGGTGGGGGGTTGTGCCGGTTGCGCGGTCTCGTGGGCGGGCGGGGAGTCGTGGGTGGCTGGTGCGGGGGCGGAAGCTGCTCCGGTTCCCGTACTCAAAGGGATTCGCCTCCTTGCGATGACGGCTTCGTACGTACGCGGGTGGGGGCCGCGTCGGTCACGGTGGGCGTCCGGCCCGGGCGCGCACCCGTGGCCGCGACACCCCGGCTCGGGGTGCCGCGGTACCCCGGATGCGCCCCGGTCACAGGTGCGCGAGCTTCTCGAGGACGGGGGCCGCGGCCCGCAGTGCCGCCCACTCGTCCTCGTCCAGGCCCTCGATCAGTCCGGCCAGGAACGCGTTTCTCTTGCGGCGGCTCTCCTCGAGCATCGCCTCGGCACGCTCGGTCTGGGTGACCACCTTCTGGCGCCGGTCCTCGGGGTGGGGCTCCAGGGCGACCAGACCCTTGCTCTCCAGCAGCGCCACGATGCGGGTCATCGAGGGCGGCTGGACGTGCTCCTTGCGGGCCAGCTCACCCGGGGTCGCGGAGCCGCAGCGGGCCAGGGTGCCGAGCACCGACATCTCGGTCGGGCTCAGCGACTCGTCGACCCGCTGGTGCTTGAGTCGGCGCGACAGGCGCATCACGGCGGAGCGGAGAGCGTTCACGGCGGCAGCGTCGTCGCCATGGGTCAGGTCAGGCATGCTCTTTAGGATAACTCATTACCTTCGCTAAAGACCACCCGGAGATGCGCCCACAAGGGTGACTCCGACCACTTCCGCAGGCGGCACGACGGGACCAGGCAAGAAACTCCTGAGCTGCCTACATCACTCGAATGAGTGATCCGGCAGCGGAACGTGACCCCTCGCGCGCCCGGTCCGGGCAACCCTCGTCGCCATGGGGACCAGCGTGCTCAGTGTGCGGATAGACAGGGAACTGCTCGAGCGGCTCCGGCACCACGCCGCCAGAAGAGGAATGAGCGTCCAGGACTATGTCGTCCGGACGCTCATTCGGGATGACTTCGACCAGCGGTTCGAGGCCGCCGTCGAGGAGACGGAACGGTTCTACAACGGTTCTACGCCGGTCACCTGACCGTCGCCCGACCCCGGAGACCGACCCGGCGGATCAGGTCAGGCCCAGCGCCGGCATCAGGTAGTAGAAGGCGAAGACCGCCGCCACCACGTACATCGCCGCCGGGACCTCACGCCCGCGGCCCGCGGCCAGGCGCAGCAGGGCGAAGGTGATGAAGCCCATGCCGATGCCGTTCGTGATCGAGTACGTGAACGGCATCATCAGCATGGTCACGAAGGCGGGGATGGCGATCGTGTAGTCCGCCCAGTCGATCTCCTTGATCGAGTTGGACAGGATCAGGAAGCCCACCGCGACCAGGGCCGGGGTGGCCGCCTGGGACGGGACCATCGTGGCGACCGGGGTGAGGAAGAGCGCCACCGCGAACAGCAGGCCCGTGACGACGTTCGCGAAGCCCGTGCGCGCCCCCTCGCCGACACCGGCCGTGGACTCCACGAAACAGGTGGTGGCCGAGGAGGAGCTGGCGCCGCCCGCCGCGACCGCGATGCCGTCGACGAAGAGGACCTTGTTGATGCCGGGCATGTTGCCCTCGGCGTCGGTCAGCTTGGCCTCGTCGCTGATGCCCATGATCGTGCCCATCGCGTCGAAGAAGCACGACAGCAGGACCGTGAAGACGAACAGGATGCCGGTCAGCACGCCGACCTTGCCGAAGCCTCCGAACAGGCTGACCTTGCCGATCAGGCCGAAGTCGGGGCTGGCGACCGGGTTGCCGGGCCACTTCGGGACGGTCAGCCCCCAGCTCGGGATCTTGGCGACGGCGTTGAGGACCACCGCGAGGACCGTCATCGCGACGATCGAGATCAGGATCGCGCCCGGAACCTTGCGGACGATCAGCGCGAAGGTGAGCAGCGCGCCGAGGACGAAGACCAGCACCGGCCAGCCGTTCAGGTGGCCGTTCATGCCGAGCTGGAGCGGGACCGTGGTCTGGGCGACGTCGGGGATGCGGGTGACGAAGCCGGAGTCCACGAGACCGATCAGCATGATGAACAGGCCGATGCCGATCGCGATGCCCTTGCGCAGGCCGAGCGGCACGGCGTTCATCACGCGCTCGCGCAGACCGGTGGCGACGAGGAGCATGACCACGAAACCGGCGAGGACGACCATGCCCATCGCGTCCGGCCACGACATGCGCGGGGCGAGCTGGAGGGCAACGACCGTGTTCACGCCGAGGCCGGCGGCGAGGGCGATCGGGACGTTGCCGATCACGCCCATGAGCAGCGTGGTGAAGGCGGCCGTCACGGCCGTCGCGGTGACGAGCTGGCCGTGGTCCAGGTGGTGCCCGTACATGTCCTTCGCGCTGCCGAGGATGATCGGGTTCAGCACGATGATGTACGCCATCGCGAAGAAGGTGGCGAAACCGCCGCGGATCTCACGGGACAGCGTGCTGCCCCGCTCGGAGATCTTGAAGTAGCGGTCGAGGGCGCCGGACGGCGGCCGGGTGCCCGGCTGCTGCGGGGCGGAGGCCTTGGCGGGGGCCGAGGTGGACATGCGGGACCTCAATGTGCACGGGATCACGGGGATCGCTGACAAACGTGATCGAGTCTCGCCGTCGCCTGTCACCAACAGGTTCCCCCACGCTTCCGTTGGTGCTTCATACGAACGTAAGCGGCCAGACTCGAACTGTTTCAGTATGAACATATAAGCCTTTGATCGCTATCTCCGCGCGTAGACCCTTGGTGTGCAAGGGCCCCCGGGGCCACGCCCGGGTCGAGGTCGGGGCGGTTTCGGCTCCTCGTAAGCTGTGCGCATGGCGAAGTGGACCCCCAGGCACGAGGCGCCGGAGCCCCTTGAGGGCCCCGTGGTGCCCGTCGTCACCGGCGGCACGATCCTCTGGTTGCTGATGTTCCTGGTCCAGTTGCCGTTCTACGGCTGGTTCGCCGACCACGGGCACACATGGTGGCTGTGGACGTGCCTGGCGGGAGCGGGGCTGGGCTGCGTGGGCATCTGGTACGTACGCAGGCGGGACGCGGCGATCAAGCGGGACGCGGCGATCAAGCGGGCCGCCGACGCCGAGCGGTGACTTTCGCAGTACCTCTCCCGCGTTCCCTCCGACCCCCGCATGAGCCGCCCTCCTCCCCTGGTCGGATCTTTGAAGTGCTCGGCGGGTGAAGGCGCAAATCCGCACGTACCGTCGAATGCATGACGCACATCGACGCGGGCGCCGAACTCGATCCCGTGCACCCCGTCCCGATGCCCGTGCGGACGCGCGGCCTGACCGCCGCGGAAGTGGCCGAGCGGGTCGCCCGCGGTGACGTCAACGACGTTCCCGTGCGCAGCAGCCGCTCCCTCGGCGAGATCGTCCGCGCGAACGTCTTCACCCGCTTCAACGCGATCATCGGTGTGCTCTGGCTGATCATGCTGTTCGTGGCGCCGTTCCAGGACAGCCTGTTCGGATACGTCATCATCGCGAACACCGGGATCGGCATCATCCAGGAGTGGCGGGCCAAGAAGACCCTGGACTCCCTCGCCGTGATCGGCGAGGCACGGCCGACCGTGCGCCGGGACGGGACGGCGGCCCAGATCGGTACGTCCGAGATCGTGCTGGACGACGTCATCGAGATCGGGCCGGGGGACAAGATCGTCGTCGACGGCGTCTGCGTCGAGACCGACGGGCTGGAGATCGACGAGTCACTGCTCACCGGCGAGGCCGACCCCGTCGTCAAACGGCCCGGTGACCCGGTGATGTCCGGCAGCTTCGTGGTCGCGGGCGGTGGCGCGTTCCAGGCGACCAAGGTGGGCCGCGAGGCCTACGCCGTCCAGCTCGCCGAGGAGGCGAGCCGTTTCACGCTCGTGCACTCCGAGCTGCGCACCGGCATCTCCACCATCCTCAAGTACGTCACGTGGATGATGGTCCCGACCGCGGTCGGCCTGGTCGTCAGCCAGCTGGTGACGACGCAGCACGGGATCAAGGACTCCGTCGCCCGCACGGTCGGCGGCATCGTGCCCATGGTCCCCGAGGGGCTGGTCCTGCTGACCTCCGTGGCCTTCGCGATCGGTGTCATACGGCTGGGCCGCAAGCAGGTCCTCGTCCAGGAACTGCCCGCCATCGAGGGGCTCGCCCGCATCGACACCGTCTGCCTCGACAAGACGGGCACCCTCACCGAGGGCGGCATGGACGTCACCGAGCTGCGACCGCTCCAGGGCGCCGACGAGACCTACATACGCAAGGTCCTCGGCGCCCTCGGCGAGGCGGACCCGCGCCCGAACGCCTCCCTCCAGGCCATCATCGACGCCTACCCCGACAGCGAGGACTGGCGCTGCCTCGAGGCCCTGCCCTTCTCCTCCGCCCGCAAGTACAGCGGCGCCTCCTTCAGCGAGGGCGACGGCCAGGCCGGCACCTGGCTCCTCGGCGCCCCCGACGTCCTCCTCGACCCCGACGACCCGGCGCTGACCGAGACCGAGCGGCTGAGCGAGCAGGGGCTGCGCGTGCTGCTGCTGGCCCGTGCCTCCCGGGACCTGGACGACCCCCGGGTCACGGCCGGCGTCCGGCCCACCGCGCTGGTCGTCCTGGAGCAGCGGCTGCGCCCGGACGCTGCCGACACCCTGCGCTACTTCGCCGACCAGAACGTCCGTGCCAAGGTCATCTCCGGCGACAACGCGGTGTCGGTGGGCGCGGTGGCCGGAAAACTCGGCATCCGTGGCGAGGTGATGGACGCCCGGCACCTGCCGCAGAACCAGGACGAGATGGGGAAGTCCCTGGACAAGGGCACCGTCTTCGGCCGGGTCACCCCGCAGCAGAAGCGGGACATGGTGGGCGCGCTCCAGTCGCGCGGGTACACGGTGGCGATGACGGGCGACGGCGTGAACGACGTGCTGGCGCTCAAGGACGCGGACATCGGGGTGTCGATGGGCTCCGGCTCGGAGGCGACCCGGGCCGTGGCGCAGATCGTGCTGCTCGACAACAGCTTCGCGACGCTGCCGTCGGTGGTCGGCGAGGGACGGCGCGTCATCGGGAACATCACGCGGGTCGCGACGCTGTTCCTGGTGAAGACCGTGTACTCGGTGCTCCTGGCGGTGCTGGTGGTGTGCTCGCAGGTGGAATACCCGTTCCTGCCCCGGCACCTGACCCTGCTGTCGACCCTGACGATCGGCGTCCCGGCGTTCTTCCTGGCCCTCGCGCCGAACAACGAGCGGGCGAGGCCCCACTTCGTCCGGCGGGTGATGCGGTACTCGATCCCGGGCGGGGCGGTGGCGGCGGTCGCCACGTTCGTCACGTACCTGATCGCCCGCCACCACTACAGCGGCCCCGGCTCCCTGGAGGCGGAGACCAGCGCGGCGACCCTCACGCTGTTCCTGATCGCCATGTGGGTGCTGGCCATCGTCGCCCGCCCCTACACCTGGTGGCGGATCGGTCTGGTGGCCGCGATGGGCGTGGCGTTCCTGTGCGTGCTGGCCGTGCCGTGGTTGCAGCACTTCTTCGCCCTGAGGCTGGTCGGGGAGACGATCCCCTGGGTCGCGGTGGGCATCGCGGCGGTGTCGGCGGCCGCCCTGGAGCTGCTCTGGACGTGGGTCGACCGCCGGTTCCCCGCGTGATGCCTCAGCCGAACCTGATGCCTCAGCCGAACGTGATACCTCAGCCGAACGTGATGCCTCAGTCCGATGTGATGCCCTAGTCGAACCAGCGGTCCCGCGCCAGCTCCTCGGTGCGGGACGGGTCCTCCAGCAGCGCCGCCACCTCGAAGCGGCGCGGCCACTGGCCCGCCGCCCAGGCCAGGCCCGCCGCGACGCCCTCCAGGGTGGCCGCGTGCAGCACACCGTCGGACGTCAGGCGCCAGTCCAGCTCGACCCCGTCGACGACGAGTTCCTCGTGCTCCACGTACGTCTGCGGCGTCCGCGGTCCGAGCAGGACCCGCACCGAGTCCGGTACGTCGTGCTCGACGCCCTCGGAGGTCACCTCGCCCGTCACCGACTCGCTCAGCCGTCGTACCTGGAACAGCTCGGCCAGGTCGGCGGCCCGGGCCGGGCGGACCGGCAGCAGGGGGACGCCCTCGGTGAAGGGCAGCAGGTCGGGCGAGTCGACGACCACCGCGTCGGCGGCGTCCACGACGGTCACGCGCCCGTCGACCACCGCCCGCAGCTCCTCCGGCAAGGTCACCTGCTGCGGGTCCAGCTCGGCCAACGCGCCGTACAGCGCGTGCAGTTGCGCGGCCGTGACGGCGCGGTCCGGGTCGGCGAGCCGGTCGAGGAGTTCCGCGGCGCCGCCGGGCTCGTCGAGGAGGGCGGCGACCGACGTCCGTACGCCGAGGGCGCGCAGCACCTGCTCGTCGTCGAAGCCGGTGGCGTCCGCCTCGTCGTACAGGCCGTGCAGCAGCGGGTCGCCGCCCGCCGCGCGCAGACCGGCCGGGCGGCGGCCGTCCAGCACCGGGTGGCCGCGCAGCCACCAGGCCGCGTAGGGGCGTACGACCTCGTGCGTGCCGTCCGGCAGCAGCACCCGCACCGACTGGGTGAGCGCGTCCCTGAGCGGGGGCTGCGAGAGCAGGGCGAGGGCCTGCGGCCAGCGGTCGTCGTCGACCAGGTCCAGGTCCCGCACCGCGACGATCTCGGTCGCCACCGGCGGTACGGGTGTGTCGGGCAGCCGGTCGAGGACGTCCTCGCACCACACGTCGACCGCGTCGAGCAGCCCCACGTCGTCGGGTTCGGCGAAGTCGGAGTCGCGGGGCTCCAGTTCGTCCGGGTCCAGGACGACATCGGTGGCGCGGACGAGGGCGAAATCGGCGAGCACGCCGCAGGCGGCCAGCGGCTGCTCGCCCCAGCGTTCGGCGAGGTCGGCGTCCACGAAGGCCAGTTCGCCCTCGCGCATGACGCTCGCGAAGGGGCTGCCGGGCAGCACGAGTTCCCCGGCGGGCGCGAGTTCGCCGTCCTCGTCGGGCAGCGCGAGCGCGCCGAGCCACGGCTCGTCACCGGGGTCGAGGGCCGCCTCGCGGACGAGGGCGAGCACGGTGTCCGCCAGCTCCTCTGCGTCCAGGCCGTCCTCCTCCCAGCCCACGCCCTCGTCCTCGAGGGAGGCGGCGACGGCGGCCCGCACCTGCGGGGTGGTGAGGATGGCCCGCGGGGTGGCCGGGAGCGCGCCGAGCTTCTCCAGCAGCGGGTGGGCGCCGTCCGCGTGGGCGACCTTCAGTCCCAGCCGGGCCAGCGCCTCCGGAGCCACCGGCGGCCCGTCGAAGGTCGGCAGCAGGACCTGCCGGGGCCCGATCGTGGTCCGCCCGTCGGCCAGCGGCACCGGCAGCCCGGACAACCGGTCCGGGTCGACCCCGGCCAGGCTGTCGTACAGCCGCCACCACCACTCCGGCGCCTTCTCCAGCCCCGCGAGCCGGTCGATCGCCTCGGTCAGCGGCACCCGGGCCACGCCCAGCGTCCGCAGCTCCACGCGGCGTTCGAGGCCCGCGGGCAGCAGGCAGGGCAGCACCTCGGCGAGCACCCGCACGGTCCCGGTCCCGGCGCCCTCGACGATCTCGGCGTCCCGGGGGCGCAGTGCCTCGGGCAGTTCCTCGTCGTCGCCGGGCTCGTTCGCGGGCGGCAGGAAAGCGGTGCGCGGCAGCCGCTCCAGGATGGCCCCGCGCAGCGCGCCGTCCAGCTCCCCCTTGCCCAGCGGCCCCGGCACCAGGTCGAGGATGCCGGGGGTCACCGGGCGCCAGGCGGCGAGGAGTTCGGCGTAGGCGTCGGCCGCGCGCTCCACCAGGAAGTCGGTCAGCGGGCCGGGCGCGGCGTGGCGGCGGCTGGTGTCCAGCGGGAACGACGCGATGAGCAGGGCGGGCACCCCGAGCGGCTCGTCGCTGGGGGTCGGGGCGTGCACCACCGGGGCGGTGCGGGGACGGCCCGGGGTGCCGTCGGCCTCCGCGGGGACGGCCCAGGTGACGGACCAGTGGGGGCGCAGCCGCTCCTCGACCGGGCGGTCGGCGAGCAGGTCGGGGGTGAGGGGGCCGTGCTGGGAGACGGTGCGCCAGCGGGTGGTGCCGTCCCGGGAGTCCTCCACGACGGTGTGGGTGCCCTCGGTGCGGCGGACCAGCGTGCGCGGGCTCTCGTCGTGGATCTCGACGACGACCTCTTCGAGGCCGGGCAGGGCGAGCAGCAGCGCGTCGTCGACGGCCCCCAGCAGCCGCTCGGCCAGATCGGCGGCCGCCGCGTCGCGCAGCGGGAGGATGACGGCGGTGTCGTACGGGTCCGGGGCGGTGCCCTCGGCGGCGAACGGCAGCCTCAGCAGCGGTACGTGCCCGTCGCGGCGGCGGATCTCGTCGCCGAGGCCGGGGCTGTGCCGGGCGGTCTCGGTGGCGAGTTCCCGGGCCTCGGACAGGGCCCAGCGCACCCCTCCGTGCCGGCCGACGACCGCGGGTTCGTCACTGACGGAGAGCACGGCCGCGAAGCCGACGCCGAAGCGGCCGACGGCCTGCTCCCGTTCGTCGCGCTTGGCGGAGGCCCGCAGGGTGGACAGCGACTCGACACCGGCCGCGTCGAGCGGGGCACCGGTGTTGGCGGCGACGAGCACACCCTCGCGGAGGGTCAGCCGGAGCCGGCCGGGCACCCCCGCCCGGGCCGCGGCGTCGGCGGCGTTCTGTGCGAGCTCCACGACGAGGCGGTCGCGGTAGCCGCCGAGGACGAGGTCCTCCTCGGCGTTGGCGTCCTCGCGGAACCGGGCCGGGCTGGTCGCCCAGGCGTCCAGCACGCCACGGCGCAGGCGGGCCGTGCCGAACGGGTCGCCTTCGGCTGCCGGTCGCACGAACTTGCTCACGGTTCACTCTCCCTCTGGCGGCGGGGGGCTGCCGCCGGACGAAGGTACCGTGCGGGAGCGTGGCCGACATTCGGGCAGGTGCCGTCTGCCGGAGGCGCCGCTCTGCGGGCTCCGCCCGAGGCGCCCCTGTCCGCCTGAACGGCCTCGTCCTCAATCCCCCGAGCTCTACGAGCAGGGGGACCCCCGGACGGGCTGGTGATGCTGGACCAGGCTCCAGCCGCTCTTACGAGTGCCCCAGCTCCGCCGACGACTCGTCCGCCACCGTCGGCACCGACCCCTCCGGCGACGGCCGCAGCGGAAACGGTTCGACCTTCGTCTCGTCGACCACCGGCGGAGCCGGGCGCGGCGTCTTCGGCATGACCGCCGCCTCCGAGTGAGCGCCGCAGCCGTACGACAGGGAGACCACGTGGCCGTCCGCCGGGGAGAACTCGTTGGCGCACACCCCGAAGGCCTGTCCGAGCGAGCCGCCGATCGGGACCAGGAAGCCGCAGGAGACACAGGAGGCGGGAGCCGCCTGTGCCATCGGCGTCTTGGCGCCGAACGCCTCCTCCCAGCGGTCGGCGGCGACGTGCAGTCCGTAGCGGGACAGGACCCGGGCGCGACGCATGCCCAGCTCCTCCGCCACCGCGGAGATCGAACCGCGCGAGGGGGCGATCGGCAGGTTCGCCGGGGTCCCGCCGGTCACCTCCGCGTCCTCCGCCTCGACCAGCTCGGCCATCTCGCCGGAGACCGCCGCGTTCGGCGGCGGCTCCTCCTCGCCGGTGAAGCCGGGCTCCAGGCGCAGGTCATCGGCGTCCGTCGGCAACAGGTCGCCCGGGCCCAGGTCGCCGGGGCGCAGCCGCTCGCTCCACGGCACCCACTCCGGGGCGAGCAGCGCGTCGGGGCCGGGCAGCAGGACCGTCTCGTCCACCGTGACGACCTTGGCGCGCGAGGCCCGCGCGACCGTCACCGCCCAGCGCCAGCCCCGGTACCCCAGTTCCTTGCACTCGAAGAAGTGCGTGACAACACGGTCACCCTCGGAGACCATCCCGGAGTGCTCGCCGACGACGCCGGGCGCGGCGGCCTCCTCGGCGGCGGTGCGTGCGAGGTCGATCGCCTCGGCGCACAGGCGGTCGGGGGTGCGGCTTCGCGTTGTCGCGCTCACAGGTATCGCTTCTCTCCTACGCCGTCTCACGGTGCGCCCCTTCTCGGTTGGGTGCGGACGGAGCGGACCTGAGGGCCGCGTCGACGTCCGCGCCCGATCGCGCTCGGGCGCACCCACACCATCCATTCTGCGGGATGGATTTCAGGCGCGCGGCCGAGAACAATCGCCACGGCGCGCTACGCACGCTACCCTCTCCGGGCGCCGCGGCCCACACCGAGTCGCCGCCCTTTCCCGGAGCCCGGCCCTCCGCATGCCGTTCGGGACGTGTCGCCGCGGCTCCTTCGAGCGGGCGCGTCCCGCCCCCGGTACGACACCGGCCGATCCCGTACGTGCGGTAACGGCACTACACCCGCGCTTCTCGGGGCACTATGACGGGGTGGCAGCCGCGAGGTCGTCCCAGGGAACCACCGGGGTCGGTGGGGTCGGGGGGCGCAGCCGAGGTGGCGGTTCGGGCCGGTTCGGCGGGTCCGTCCGCGCGGTCGGCCGTGCCGTGCGCCGTCCGTTCACCGGTGTCGTTCGCGGTATCCGGAAGGCCACGCACGCGCACGGCGCGGGCGAGTCCGGCCTCGGCAAGCTCATCGAACTGCACGCGGTGAACGGCGCCGGCGACGTCATGATCACCGTCGCCCTCGCCTCCACCGTCTTCTTCTCCGTGCCGACCGACGAGGCCCGCGGGCGCGTCGCGCTCTACCTCGCCATCACCATGGCGCCGTTCACGGTGCTCGCCCCCGTGATCGGCCCCCTCCTCGACCGTCTCCGGCACGGCCGGCGGGCCGCGATGGCGGGCGCGATGCTCGCCCGCGCCCTGCTCGCACTGATCATCTCGGGGGCGGTGGCGAGCGGAAGCCTGGAGCTGTACCCGGCGGCGCTCGGCGTCCTCGTCGCGTCGAAGGCGTACGGCGTCGTCCGCAGCGCCGTGGTGCCGCGGCTGCTGCCGCCCCACTTCTCCCTGGTGAAGGCCAACTCCCGGGTCACCCTCGGGGGCCTGCTCGCCACCGGGCTGGCCGCGCCGGTCGGAGCCGCGCTGCACGCCATCGGTCCCGGCTGGCCGCTGTACGGCGCCTTCGCACTGTTCGTCGCGGGGACGTTCCTGTCGTTCTCGCTGCCGCCGAAGGTCGACTCGGCGAAGGGGGAGGACCGCGCGCTGCTCGCCTCGGACGAGGAGCATCTGCACGGCCCCGAGCGCAAGGCGGCCTCACGCCGGCCCGGGCTGCGCACCGTGGGCCCCGCCGTCATCCACGCCCTGGCCGCCAACGCCGCGCTGCGCTCCCTGTCCGGCTTCCTGATCTTCTTCCTCGCCTTCCTGCTGCGCGAGCACCCCCTCACCGGGGAGAGCGCGGCGGTGTCGCTGGGCATCGTGGGCGTGGCGGCGGGCACGGGCAACGCGCTCGGCACGGCCGTCGGCGCCTGGCTGAGGTCGCGCGCACCGGAAGTGATCATCGTGACGGTGGTGGCGATCGTGCTGGGCGCGGCGATCACCGCGGCGGTGTTCTTCGGAGCGTTCCTGGTGGCGTGTCTGGCGGCGGTCGCCGGGTTCGCGCAGGCGCTCGCCAAGCTGGCGCTGGACGCGCTGATCCAGCGGGACGTGCCGGAGCTGGTGCGCACCTCGGCGTTCGCGCGCTCGGAGACCTTGTTGCAGATGGCGTGGGTGCTGGGCGGCGCGATCGGGATCGTGCTCCCCCTCAACGGGGTGCTGGGGCTCTCGGTCGGCGCGGCGATCGTCGCGGCGGGCTGGCTGCCGACGGTACGGGCGCTGCTGGCCTCGGCACGGCGCGAGGGCACGGCCCCGGCCCGGGTGCGTGGGGCCTGATCGCGGGAGCGGGCGGCACGTCGTCCACCCCGCGTGGGGGGCGCTCCGGCCGTGCCCGATAGCCTTCGGCCATGACCGCACTGCGTTCCCGTCGCGCCGTAGCCGCCTTCGGCGCCGTTTCCGCCGGACTGCTCCTGCTGTCCGCCTGTGAGAAGCCGTCGCCGCTGGCGACCATCACGGTCGGCACGAACTCGGTGAGCTCCCAGACCGACTGCTACAACGACGGCAAGGAAGTACCCTCCGCCGATCTGGCGAAGTGCCTGAAGTCGAAGGACATCGAGTCGATCAAGGTCGACCCCGACGAGACGGTCCGCTTCGGCGTCGACCCGGCCATCGCGGACAAGGGCTGGACGATCCTGATGAACGGCCAGCCGCTGACCGAGTCCAGCACCAAGACCTACCGCACGATCCCGGGCAGCGTGTTCTTCAACGCCCAGTACGGGGCGAGCGGCAACTCCACGCTCGTCTCCATCAAGGAGGGCGAGAACAAGGTGACGGGGCTGTGGTCCTTCAAGCTCGAGAAGGCTTCCTGATCACGTCCTCCCCTGCGCGGGTCCTGGTGGCCACCGCGGTCCCCGTGGAACGGGACGCGGTGGCCGGGGCCTTCGTATCCCCGGCCGCCGAGGTACGGCTCCCCGGGGTGACCCTGCACCGCACCGGCGCCTACGACCTGCTCGCCGCAGGGGTGGGCCCCGCCCTCGCCGCCGCCTCCACCGCCGCCGCGCTCACCGCCGCCGCCCTCGACGGCGCCCCCTACGACCTGGTCGTGTCCGCCGGCATCGCGGGCGGTTTCGCGCCCGACGCGCCCGTCGGCTCGCTCGTCGTCGCCGACGACATCGTGGCCGCCGACCTCGGCGCCGAGACCGGGGACGGCTTCCTGCCGGTCACCGAACTCGGCTTCGGGACCGTCAGCCACCGGCCGCCGGAATCACTCGTACGAGAGCTCGTCGCCGCCACCGGGGCGTCGGCCGGGACCGTGCTCACCGTCTCCACCGTGACCGGCAGCGCCGTGCGCGCCGCCGAGCTGCGGGCCCGGCATCCGCGGGCGCTCGCGGAGGCGATGGAGGGGTTCGGGGTCGCGGAGGCGGCCGCCGCGCACGGCACGCCCGTCGTGGAGGTCCGGGCCGTCTCCAACCCGGTCGGCCCGCGCGACCGCGCCGCCTGGCGCATCGGTGACGCGCTCACGGCCCTCACGGAGGGTTTCGGGAAGCTAGCGCCCGTATTGGAGAGTTGGGAGTCAGCATGACCGCATCCGCCGAGCCCCTGAAGATCGCCTACTCCCCCTGCCCGAACGACACGTTCGTCTTCGACGCCCTCGCCCACGGCCGCGTGCCCGGCGCGCCGGCGCTCGACGTGAGGTTCGCCGACATCGACATCACCAACGGGATGGCCGAGCGCGGCGAACTCGACGTGCTGAAGGTGTCGTACGCCGTCCTGCCGTACGTCCTGGACGAGTACGCCCTGCTGCCCTGCGGGGGCGCGCTGGGGCGGGGCTGCGGGCCGCTGGTGCTCACGCGGGAGGAGGGGGTCGATCTCACCGGCAAGACGGTCGCCGTGCCGAGCGAGAGGTCCACGGCGTATCTGCTCTTCCGCCTGTGGGCGGCGGACACCGTCCCCGGCGGGGTGGGGGAGATCGTGGTCATGCCCTTCCACGAGATCATGCCGGCCGTGCGGGACGGGAAGGTCGACGCGGGGCTGGTCATCCACGAGGCGCGGTTCACGTACAAGAACTACGCCCTGTACAAGCTCGCGGACATGGGCGAGCACTGGGAGGACACCACCGGCCTGCCGATCCCGCTGGGCGCGATCATCGCCAAGCGGTCGCTGGGCGCGGACGCGCTGAAGCTGCTCGCCGACTCGATCCGCACCTCCGTACGGGCGGCCTGGGACGACCCCGAGGCCTCACGCCCGTACGTCATGGAGCACGCCCAGGAGATGGACCCGGCGGTGGCGGACCAGCACATCGGCCTGTACGTCAACGAGTTCACCGCCGACCTGGGCGAGGACGGCTACGCGGCGGTCCGGGGCCTGCTCACACGCGCGGCGGCCGAGGGGCTGGTTCCGCCCCTCGGCCCGAATGCGCTCGCGTTCCCCTGACGGGATCGGTGCCCTGTGCGCGTGGTCAGACGTCCAGCTGGTCGGCGACCGCGCGCAGCAGGCCCGCGATCTTCTTGCCGGAGGCCTTGTCGGGGTAGCGGCCCTTCTCCAGCATCGGGGTGATGTTCTCCAGGAGGGTCGTCAGGTCCTGGACGATGGACGCCAGTTCGTCCGGCTTCTTGCGCTGCGCGGCGGCGACCGAGGGGGTCGGCTCCAGAAGGGTGACGGACAGCGCCTGGTCGCCGCGCTGGCCGGCGACCACTCCGAACTCCACGCGCTGTCCCGGCTTCAGGGAATCCACTCCGGCGGGGAGAACCGAGGAATGGACGAAGACGTCGCCGCCGTCGTCGCGGGAGAGAAAGCCGAAGCCCTTCTCACTGTTGAACCACTTGACCTTGCCGGTAGGCACGTCTGTCCTCGTCCTCGTACTCGTCGGAAACTGCGTCTGCAAAGTTTTTCGGAAAACTGCTCTGGAGAGCACTGCAGCGGGCCGCGCGGACCCGCCGGTACCAAGGCTAATGGTCCCCGGGCCGGTGACAAGACGTCGCTGAGTGGTTCCTCGCGGTGGGAACTACCCTGGTCCAGTGCGTGACAAAACCCAAGCGAATTCCGCCGCGGCCGGCGACCGGCTGATCCGTGCAGGTGCCATCGTGTTCTTCCTCGGGGCCGTGTCCACTTTGGTCACCGTGGCCCCGTTGCTGCTGGGGACGAAGCCTTTCCCGCCGTACATGTACGGCCTGTGCATGCTCATGGGCGTGGGCTTCCTGATGGCCGGGGCCGGGGTGCTCCAGTCGATCGCGGAGGGGCGCAGGCAGGCGCGCGCAGCGGGGCAGCGGTAGGGGTGGCGGTAGCGGGTCGCTACCGAGCCCGGTACGTCGCGAGCCAGGCCGGGAACTCGGTGAGGTCGGCGAGGACGACGTCCGCGCCCGCGGCCCGCAGCTCGTCGGCGTCGCAGGGGCCCGTGGCGACGGCGACGGAGTGGGCCCCCGCCGTACGGGCGCCTCGCACGTCCCCCGTGTGGTCGCCGACGTAGACCGCCGCGCCGTGGTCGAGCAGCGCCTCCGCCTTGCGCTCGGCCCACAGGTCGCCGATCACCGCGTCGGGTTCGATGCCGAGGTGCTCCAGGTGCAGCTTGGCGTTGGGCTCGTACTTGGCGGTGACGACGATCGCGCGCCCGCCGGCCCCCCGTACGGCGTCGATCGCCTCGCGGGCGCCGGGCAGGGCGGGCGTCGCGGCGATGGCGATGGTGGGGTACATCTCACGGTAGAGGTCGGCCACGGCGTCGATCTCCTCGGCCGGGAACCAGTTCACAAGCTCCTCCGCGAGCGGCGGCCCGAGCCGGGTGACGGCCAGGTCGGCGTCGATGTACGTGCCGGTCCGGGCGGAGAGTGCCTGGTAGCAGGCGTGGATTCCGGGCCGGGAGTCGATCAGCGTCATGTCGAGGTCGAAGCCGACGGTGAGGGCGCGAGAGGTCATATCGGCGATTGTTCCAGGGGAGAACATGCCCATAGGGATCAAATCATCCCATCGGTGACATCATGAGTAGTGAATTCCGTATCACGACGGTCGTCCTACGGGACGACACCTGAGCCCTTTCCTGTCAGCACGGGAAGGCGGTGAGCACGTGAGCGACACCGAGCAGGAGCCCACTGCGGCCGAAGGGACAGAGGCGGAGAGCACCCCCGAGCAGACGCCGGACACCGGGACGGAAGGGCCCGGGACCACTGGGGCCGAGGGCGTCGGGGGCGAGGAACCGGAAACCGCCGCGGCCGAAGAGACCGCGACCGAAGGGCCTGAGGCCACGACGGCCGGGGAAACCGCGACCGGAGGGCCCGAGGCCACCACGGCGACCGAGGAGACCGGAGAGACCGGGGAGACCGGGGCTGAGGAACCCACGACCACCGCGGCCGAGGACACCGGGGCTGAAGCACCCGAGACCGGCGCGGCCGAGGAGAGCGGGAGCGAAGACACCGGCACGGAGGAGTAGAGGAGTGGAGGTAGAGGCGTAACGGAGGATCGTCGAGTAATGAACGGCCCCGGCTCCCGTGAGCCGGGGCCTTTGTGGTGTCACCGGCGTCGCTGTGAGCGCCAGACCAGGAACAGGGCCGAGGTGACGGCGGCGCCGCGGACCACCCAGGGCCAGGTCTGGGCGATCGCGTCGTTCATGTGGCCCTCCGTGATGGGGGTGCCCCAGCGACCGTCCGTGCGGCCCCACAGCCAGACGATGCCGGCGGCCGCGACCAGGCCGGGCATGCCCATGACCGCCCACTTGGACTCGGTGGGGGTCAGCCGACGGGAGGCCCAGGCGATGAGCCAGCCGAGCCCGAGGGCGATCCAGTTGCCGAGCACGGCGCCGGCGACGAGGAGACCGGCGGCGAGGAGCAGCAGGGGGTTGCGCCATCCCGTCAGGCGCGGCAGCCGGCGGGCAGGGGCGGCTGCGGTCCCCTCGGCGGCGGGGGCGGCCTCCACGGCCGGTACCGGCTCCGGTTCCTTCCGCTCGGTCTCCGGCTTCGGCGGGTCGCGCGGCGGCGGCTTCAGCAGCTCGGGGATCTCCACACCGCCGACGAACCCGGGGACGCCGTCACCGGCCCCGAACGCACCGCCAGGCCCGCCGTCGACCCGCCACCAGTCGGGCCGGACGGCGCTGTCGCCGAGCTCGTGGGCAGCGGCAAGGTGGGGCGGGGAAGGGGCGTTCCGGGAGGTGTCGGCGGGCGGGGGCTCGGCCGGGCGTGGCCGGGGTACGATCCGGCGCAGGCCCTTGGGACGGTCGTCCGTGTCGTTCGCCCGCTGGACGGGCACGGAGGCGGGACGGCTGTCGGTGGCGCCGGCGGGAGCGTCGGCGGACGCGGCGGCGACGACCTCGTCGGGGGTGCCGAGCCGGTCAAGAATCCGGCGGACGGCCGTGGGGCTGTCGACGGCGGCCTTCGCCCGCCGCCGGTCGATCTCGTTCCGCAACTCGGACACGAGGCGCATGCGCGCGGCCGACGGCAACTGGCGCTGTTGGGCCACGTCTCCGACCCGGCTCAGATAGTCGAAGACGAGCTGATCGCTCTCAATCCCCACGAAGCCCCTCCGGGGTGGCGTCGCATCTTCCCCGTACCGTACCGGGGCGAACCGCACTCTGGGGGCTTCGCCCCCAGCCCCCGGTCGGCCTTCGGCCTGAAGAGTGGGGTGGCTCGGGCGAGTGCCCCGCTGCGGGCCGCCGGTGGCTGATCGCGCAGTTCCCCGCGCCCCTGCGCCTCCCCGCGCCCTGGGGGTGGGCGGCTGGGGTGGGATCCTCTCGGTGGTTGCTCCGCCGGGGCACGCGTCGGGGCCGTCCCACCCGCTACCGTTGACCGGATGACGACCGAGGAGCGCTCACGCAAGGAAGCCGCCGGCACCGGTGCGCCCCGTTCGCTGGCCGAATTCCTGCGCGCCCGGGACGACGCCTCGCTGGCCGCCCTCCTCCGCGCCCGTCCGGACCTCATCACCCCGGTCCCCACCGACCTCACCCAGCTCGCCACCCGCGCCGCCACCCGCGCCAGCGTCATCCGCGCGCTGGAGCGCCTCGACCGGTTCGCCCAGCAGACGGCGGAGGCACTCGCCGTGGCCGGGGACCCGGCGTCGTACGGCGAACTCCTCCGGCTCATGACCGGTGACGGCGGCGCCGAGGCCGATCCCGTGGTCGCCGAGGCCGTCCCCCACGCCCTCGCCACCCTGCGCGAGCAGGCCCTCGTGTGGGGCACCGACGACCGGCTCCACCTCGTCCGCACCGCCCGCGAGCTGCTCGCGCCCACCCCGCAGCACCCCTCCCCCACCGGCCTCGGCCCCACCGTCGCCGAGGCCACCGCGGGCATGTCCCCGGGGCGGATCCAGGAGATCCTCACCACCGCGGGGCTTCCGACCACCCACGACGCCGTGTCCGCCGTCTCCTCGCTCACCGGCCTCTTCAGCGACCGGGCCCGCATGGCCGCGCTCCTCGCCACGGCACCCGCCGAGTCCCTCGAGGTGCTCCACCGGCTGGTGTGGGGGCCGCCGTACGGGCAGGTCACGCCGGACCCCGCCCCACGTCTGCGCTGGCTCCTCGACCGTGGTCTGCTGCTGCCCACGGCACCCGGCACCGTCGTACTCCCCCGCGAGGTCGCCCTGCATCTGCGGTCCGGGCGGGCGCACCGCCGTCCCGAGCCGCTGCCGCCCGCCGTGGAGCCCGCCGCCACCCACCGTCCACAGGTTGTGGACGCGACCGCGGCCGGTCAGGCGTACACGGCGCTCGCCACCGTCGAGGAGCTGCTGAAGGACTGGGACGAGGGCGGGCCGGCCGTGCTGCGGGCCGGTGGGCTCAGCGTGCGGGATCTGAAGCGGACGGCCGTCGCCCTCGACGTGCCGGAGCCCGTCGCCGCCTTCTGGGTGGAACTCGCCTACGCGGCGGGCCTGCTGGCCTCGGACGGCGAGGCCGACGAGCGGTACGCGGCCACCCCGGCCTACGACGAGTGGCTGGAACGCCCCGCCGCCGAGCGCTGGACCCGGCTCGCCACCGCCTGGCTGGCCGCCACCCGCACCCCCGGTCTGGTCGGCGGGCGCGACGCCAAGGACCGCGCCCTGTCCGCGCTCGGCCCCGGTCTCGACCGCTCCTCCGCGCCCGAGGTCCGCCACCGGGTCCTGACTCTGCTCGCCGGGCTGCCGGAAGGCGCCGCGGCCACCCCCGAGTCGATCCTGGCCCGGCTGCGCTGGGAGCGG
This sequence comes from Streptomyces sp. Y2F8-2, assembly GCF_014905555.1. Lineage (GTDB taxonomy): Bacteria > Actinomycetota > Actinomycetes > Streptomycetales > Streptomycetaceae > Streptomyces > Streptomyces cynarae. The sequence continues at coordinate 391,303 of NZ_BNGS01000006.1, forward strand.
CCCCCGCGCGGCACCCAGCCTGCGGCCGTCCAGCCCGCCGCCGCCCAGCCCCCGGCCGACGACCTGCGCACCCGCCTCGCCCAGTGGACCCTCTCCGAGGCGGAACTCCTCGGCGTCACCGGCCGCGGCGCCCTGTCCGCCCACGGCCGCGCCCTGATCGGGGAGCCCTCCGGTCACACTCCGGCCGTCGAGCCCGCCGCGACCGGCCCCGGCGACAAGCTCCCCGTCCACCACCAGCACCACCGGCCCGCCGCGCCCCGCGCCCCGCTCACCCCCGCCGAGCAGGCCGCGGCCGCCTCCCGCGCCGCCCGCCTGCTCGCCCCGCTGCTGCCCGAACCGCTGGACCACGTCCTGCTGCAGGCCGACCTCACGGCGGTGGCCCCCGGGCCGTTGCAGCGCCCGCTGGCCGACGTGCTCGGCGTGCTCGCGGAGGTGGAGTCGAAGGGCGGCGCGACCGTCTATCGCTTCACGCCCGCCTCCGTCCGCCGCGCCCTGGACGCCGGCCGCACCGCGTCGGACCTGCACGCCTTCCTGACCGCCCACTCCCGCACGCCGGTACCGCAGCCGCTGGCCTATCTGATCGACGACGTCGCGCGGAAGCACGGTCACCTGCGCGTCGGCGCGGCCTCGGCGTACGTGCGCTGCGACGACGACGCCCTGCTCAACGAGATCCTCGCCGACAAGCGTTCGGCCGCCCTGCGCCTGCGCCGCCTGGCCCCGACCGTCCTGGCCGCCCAGACCGACCCCGCGACCCTCCTGGAGGGGCTGCGCGCCATGGGGCTCGCCCCGGCCGCCGAGTCCGCCGAGGGCGACGTCCTGATCGCCCGCGCCCACGCCCACCGCACCCCGCCGCGCACCCCGCCCGAGCCGGTCCCGGACGGCCCGCCGGCCCCGGACGCCACCCTCCTCACGGCCGCCCTGCGCGCCATCCGCGCCGGGGACCTGGCCTCCACGGCCCCCCGCAAACCCACCGGCGCCCGCGACACGGCCGGCGACCTCCCGCGCACCACCTCCGCCGAGACCCTCGCCACCATGCAGGCCGCCGTGCTCACCGGTGAGTCCCTGTGGATCGGATATGTCAACGCCGACGGCGCCGCCAGCCAGCGCGTCATCGCCCCCATCCGCGTGGAGGGCGGCTACGTGACGGCGTACGACCACACGGCGGACGAGGTCCGCACCTATCCGCTGCACCGGGTCACGGGGGTCGCGGAACTCGCGGACGACCAGGAGTGACCGTCCGCGAGCCGGCCTTGATCGTCCTCCTATGAGGCACACTGGACGTTTGGCCGTGCAGAGTCGCGCAGAGCCATACAGATCCGTGCAGAGCCGTGCAGAAAGGCAGCCGCGCGTGAATGGTCCGCTGATCGTCCAGTCCGACAAAACCCTGCTCCTCGAAGTCGAGCACGAGCAGGCCGACGACTGCCGTCGGGCCATCGCGCCGTTCGCCGAGCTGGAACGGGCACCCGAGCACATCCACACCTACCGCGTGACCCCGCTCGGGCTGTGGAACGCGCGCGCCGCGGGCCACGACGCCGAGCAGGTCGTGGACGCGCTCGTGCAGTACAGCCGGTATCCCGTGCCGCACGCGCTGCTCGTCGACATCGCCGACACCATGGACCGGTACGGGCGGCTGACCCTCACCAAGCACCCGGCCCACGGGCTGGTCCTGAGCACCACCGACCGGCCCGTCCTGGAGGAGGTGCTGCGCTCCAAGCGGATCGCTCCGCTGGTCGGGGCCCGGATCGACGAGGACACCGTCGCCGTGCACCCCTCCGAGCGCGGGCAGATCAAGCAGGTGCTGCTGAAGCTGGGCTGGCCCGCCGAGGACCTCGCCGGGTACGTGGACGGCGAGGCGCACCCCATCGAGCTGCGCGAGGACGGCTGGGCGCTGCGGCCCTACCAGAAGCAGGCCGTGGAGAACTTCTGGCACGGCGGCAGCGGTGTCGTCGTGCTGCCCTGCGGCGCCGGGAAGACCCTGGTCGGCGCCGGGTCCATGGCGCAGGCCAAGGCGACCACGCTGATCCTCGTCACCAACACCGTCTCCGCACGCCAGTGGAAGCACGAACTGGTGAAGCGGACCTCGCTCACCGAGGACGAGATCGGCGAGTACTCGGGGACCAGGAAGGAGATCCGGCCGGTCACCATCGCCACCTACCAGGTCCTCACCACCAAGCGGAAGGGCATCTACCCGCACCTGGAGCTGTTCGACTCCCGTGACTGGGGGCTCATCGTCTACGACGAGGTGCACCTGCTGCCCGCGCCCGTCTTCAAGTTCACGGCGGACCTGCAGGCGCGGCGGCGGCTCGGGCTGACGGCGACGCTGGTGCGGGAGGACGGCCGCGAGTCGGACGTGTTCTCCCTGATCGGGCCCAAGCGGTTCGACGCGCCGTGGAAGGAGATCGAGGCCCAGGGGTACATCGCGCCCGCCGACTGCGTGGAGGTCCGGGTGAACCTCACCGACTCCGAGCGGCTCACCTACGCCACCGCCGAGACGGAGGAGAAGTACCGGTACTGCGCGACCACCGACACCAAGCGGAAGGTGACCGAGGCACTGGTCAGACGCTTCGCCGGACAGCAGATCCTCGTCATCGGGCAGTACATCGACCAGCTGGACGAGCTGGGTGAGCATCTGGGCGCGCCCGTCATCAAGGGCGAGACGTCCAACGCGCAGCGCGAGAAGCTCTTCGACGCCTTCCGCCAGGGCGAGATCAGCGTGCTCGTCGTCTCCAAGGTGGCGAACTTCTCCATCGACCTGCCGGAGGCGACGGTCGCCATCCAGGTGTCGGGGACGTTCGGGTCGCGGCAGGAGGAGGCTCAGCGGCTGGGCCGGGTGCTGCGCCCCAAGGCCGACGGCCACCAGGCCCACTTCTACTCGGTCGTCGCCCGGGACACCATCGACCAGGACTTCGCGGCCCACCGCCAGCGGTTCCTGGCGGAACAGGGGTACGCGTACCGGATCGTGGACTCGGACGAGATCCTGGCCGGGGAGAACTGAGGCCGGGGAGCTGAGAGGGACGGGGTGACTAGGGGCGGCGGCGGATGCCGGCCTCCTCGCCGTACTCGCCGAAGAGGACCACGTCCACCGCGGCGCCCAGGAACACCTTGACGGCGCGCACGGCGTCGGCGAGGCGGTGGCGGTGGTGGTCGCCGTCGAGGGCCGTCGCACCGGACGGCGGGCCGTGCCGGGAGGGGGTGAAGGTTGCTGCGCTCATGTCTCCATGGTGGAACGGCACCACCCGAATGGCGTCGGACCAGGGACGTAACCTGCACGGCCCGCACCTCCCCCTTCAGTCGGTCCCCCGAGTGGTACCCAGGACGGACACCGACCCTGAGGACACCCGGGCCGCACCCCTGAAGCGGCGGTCGGCACGGCGGAAAAACCGTTGGCCGCCGTATCCGCCCGTCACCTAGAATCCCATCTCTTGCCCGCCTCCCTTCACGGAGAGCCGCCGTCCGGACGGAAACCGGACGGCAGAACCGCCACCCGTCACCGCAGCAGCCGGCCACCGGCACGCGCGCGTGCGTGCCCGCGTACCGCCCGGCTCCTTGCCACGCCCCGGAGGCACCTTTCCGTGTCCACCCCGACCACCCCGCCCGACACCGACACCGACCCCCTCTCCCGCGAACGCGCCCACCTCGCCGCCTCCCGGGCCGCCCTGCGGGCCATGCGTGAGGACGTGGAGAACCTCGACATCCGCGACGTCACCGCGAACTGGGTCAACGCGGAGGTCCTCGCCCACCAGATCGAGGAACGCATCAAGGCCCTCGCCGACCTCAGCCACACCCCCCTCTTCTTCGGCCGCCTCGACTACCTCCACGCCCCCGGCGCCGACCAGGCGGAGGGGGCGGAGGGCGAGAGGTTCTACATCGGGCGCCGGCACGTGCACGACGCCGACGGCGACCCCATGGTCATCGACTGGCGCGCCCCCGTCTCCCAGCCGTTCTACCGGGCCTCCAAGAAGGACCCCATGGACATCGGGCTGCGCCGCCGCTTCGGCTACACCGGCGGGGACCTCACCGCGTACGAGGACGAACACCTCTCCGACCCCGCCGAGGCCGCCACCACCAGCAAGCTGCTCCAGCGGGAGATCGAGCGCCCGCGCGTCGGCCCGATGCGCGACATCGTGGCCACCATCCAGCCCGAGCAGGACGAGATCGTGCGTGCCGGGCTGTCCGGGACGGTCTGCGTCCAGGGTGGACCCGGCACCGGCAAGACCGCCGTCGGCCTGCACCGCGTCGCCTACCTCCTCTACGCCCACCGCGAGCGCCTGGCCCGCACCGGGACCCTCGTCATCGGCCCCAACAAGTCCTTCCTGCACTACATCGAGCAGGTGCTGCCCGCACTCGGCGAGCTGGAGGTCAGACAGGCGACGGTCGACGACCTGGTCGCGCACGTCGAGGTGCGGGGCACGGACACCGCGGCCGCCGCCGTGATCAAGGGCGACGCGCGCATGGCGGAGGTCCTGCGCAGGGCCGTCCGTGCGCACGTGACCATGCCCACCGAGCCGGTCGTGGTGGTGCGGGGCTCGCGGCGGTGGCGGGTGCCGGCGTACGAACTGGAGGAGATCGTACGGGAGTTGCTGGACCGGGACATCCGTTACGGCGCCGCCCGGGACGCCCTGCCGCAGCGGATCGCGCACGCCGTGCTCGTCCAGATGGAGCGCTCGGGGGAGGCGCCGGACGACCGGGTGCAGGACGCCGTGGCCCGCAACGCGGCGGTCAAGGCGGCCGTCAAGGCGATCTGGCCGCCCGTCGACCCCGCCAAGCTGGTGCTGCGGCTGCTCACCGACGCCGACTTCCTCGCGGAACACGCGGACGGGGTCCTCGACGTGGACGAGCAGAAGGAGATCCTCTGGTCGAAGCCGGTCAGGTCGGTGAAGTCCGCCCAGTGGTCGCCCGCGGACGCCGTGCTGATCGACGAGGCCACCGACCTGGTGCAGCGCACGCACTCGCTCGGGCACGTGGTGCTGGACGAGGCGCAGGACCTCTCCCCGATGCAGTACCGGGCGGTCGGCCGGCGCTGCACGACCGGGTCCGCGACCGTGCTCGGCGACCTGGCGCAGGGCACCACGCCCTGGGCGACGCGGAGTTGGCAGGAGGCGCTCGCCCACCTCGGGAAGCCGGACGCGGTGGTCGAGGAGCTGACGGCGGGTTTCCGTGTGCCGACGGACGTGATCACGTACGCCTCCCGGCTGCTGCCGCACATCGCGCCGGGCCTGACGCCGGTCGCGTCGGTCCGTGAGAACCCGGGCTTCTTCGAGGTGCGTACGAGCGCCGGGGCCGCCGATGTGGTCGCCGCCTGCGCGGAGTTGCTGCGCAACGAGGGCTCGACGGGTCTGATCGCCGCCGACGCCCGCATCCCCGCACTGGCCGAGGCCCTCACGGCGGCGGGCGTCCCGTATCTGGCCCCCGGTGAGGAGACCACCCGGGAGACCCGACTGACCCTGGTCCCGGCCTCACTCGCCAAGGGTCTCGAGTACGACTACGTCGTCCTCGACGAGCCCCAGGCCGTCGTCGACGGCGAACCGGACGAACGCACGGGCCTGCGCCGCCTGTACGTGGCCCTCACCCGCGCGGTCTCGGGCCTGATCGTCACGCATGCGGCGCCGCTGCCGCCGCAACTCGGCTAGGGCGCGTCGGCGCCACCGGCCTCCAAGGGGCGGGTGCGGCACCGCGCGCGGTGCCGCGCCTCCGTCCTGTCAGATGAGCGAGTTGTAGATGTTCCAGCCGTAACCGATGGACGTGCGGGCCAGGAACGGCGCCGAGGCGCTGCCGGTGCCGCGGTAGAGCCACAGGCCGCCTTGGGCGTCGCGGGCGACGAGATCCGCCTTGCCATCCCCCGACAGGTCAGCGGTGCCGACGATGGAGCCGTAGATGTTCCAGCCGTAACCGATCTGCTTCCGGGGCGCGAAAGGCGCGTTCGGGTTGCCCGTGCCCTGGTAGAGCCACAGGCCGCCCTGAGCGTCGCGGGCTACGAGGTCGGCCTTCCCGTCCCCCGTCAGGTCACCGGTGCCGACGATGGAGCCGTAGATGTTCCAGCCGGTGCCGACCTGCTTCCGGGGCGCGAAAGGCGCCTTCGGGTTGCCGGTGCCCTGGTAGAACCACAGCACGCCGTTGCCGTCACGGCCGACGGCGGTTCCGGTGCCGTCCGCCGTCTCACCGCTGACACTGGTGATGATGTCGTAGGTGTTCCAGCCGGTTCCGATGGCGGTCCGGGGTGCCAGTGCCCCGGAGGGCACACCGGTGCCGCGGTAGAACCACAGGGTGCCGGAGTAGTCCCGTGCCAGCACGGCGCCCAGCTGCGACGCCGGGGGCACACCGGTGCCGGTGAGCGGCTCCAGCCGTGCCCCCTGCCCGGCGTCGCCCGTGACCTCGTACGAGGCCGACTGGCTGCCGCTCACGGTCGGGGCGAAGGTGACCGTCTGCCGGACACTCTGCTCGGGACCGATGACCAGGCCCTCGGGGAGCGGGTCGGCGCTGCTGAACACCCCTGCCGGGGCCTTCGCCTTGGTGACGGTGACCGGGATGTTCCCCGTGTTGGTGATGGTGAAGGTCCGTGTGCTCGACGTGCCGCGCACCACCGCGCCGAACGAGAGAGTCGTCGGGTCGAACACCAGATGGCCCTGGCCGCTGATCGCGTCGCCCTCGACCGGGATGGTGAGCGGGCCGCTGGTGCTGCTCAGTGTGATCGACGAGGAGTTGTGGCCGGTGGCCGTGGGCGCGTACCCGACTTGCAGGACGATCGAGCTCTGGGGCGGGATCACCGTCGGGTTCGCCGGGTCGGCGCTCGGCAGGCCGGCGGCCGTGAACGGTCCGTCGGGCGGGGTGACGGAGGTGACGGTCTCGGGGTCGGTGCCCGTGTTCGTCAGCTGGACGTTCGCGGTGGCCGTGGTCCCCGTCGGCTGGTTGTCGAAGGACACCGTGCCCGGGAACGCGGCCAGACCGGGCTTGGTGCCGACGCCGTGCAGGCTCAGTGCGAAACTGCCGGCGTCGGTGGCCACGGTGAGTGTTCCGCTCGCGCCCAGGACCGAGGTGGGTTCGAAGGAGACGGGTATCGACAGCTGCCCGCCCGCCGGGATCGTCGGAGGCAGCGACGAGGTGTCCGCGGTGAACGGACCGTCGACGGTGACGCCCTTGATGCCGAGGGACCGGGACGGGCTCTGGTTCTCCGTCAGGACGACGTCGGTCCTCGCGGAGCCGCCCACCGGTACGAGCCCGAATTCGACCGGGCCGCCCTTGAGCGGACTGCCCACCGGGTTGCCGAAGCCGTAGACCTTGCCCTCCCTGGTGCCGACGAAGACCTGCCCGCCGTCGGTGGCCGGGGTGGCGAACTTCGGCGCGGTGCCGATCGGCGCGGACCAGACCAGCGGCAGGACGCCGTTCGCGTCGGGAACCGGCTCGTACGCGCGCAGTTGCGCGTTGACGCCGGTCGGCCCGCCCGACCGGACCACCCACACCAGGGCGCTGCCCGAGCGTGTTCCGTCGGAGGTCACCACGGGCGATCCGCTGGTGTAGGGGAAGGAGTCCTGGCTGGACCCGGCGACGGTCAGCGCAGGGTCGCCCGAGCCCGTCACGCCGCGCTGCAGCGCCACCAGTGAGCCGCCGTTGCCGACGCAGTAGACATAACCGCCGTCACCACCCCAGACCGCGGGGTGGCCCCACTGGCCCTTGAGCGGCCCGGTGATGCCGACCACGTCGTCGGTCCCGCCGGTGCCCTGCGACCTTCCGCCGAGGTCGTCGCGGTCCAGCAGGAAGACCCGGCCGTCCTTGCCCTGCTGCACCAGCAGATGCGGGTGGGAGGCGGTGCCGAAGCCGTCCGGCAGACCGATGGGTCCGCCGGAGGCCAGGTCCTTGTCCTGCTGGTCCAGGGTCGGCGCGTTGGACGGGCTGAAGAAGTCGGCGGCCTTCAGGCTCCGGTCGGCCTGCACCTGCAGCCGGACCACGGACTCCGCGAGCGTGCCGGGCGGGGCGCTGCCGGGGCCGGGCGCCGGGCTGACGCCGTTGCCGGTGGCGAGGAAGATCCGGCCGGGACCGTCCGAGACGAGTCCCCCGCCGGACTGCCAGACGCCGGCCCCGCTGTTGCTGGCGCCGGTCTCCGTCGCCCACATCGAGGTCACCGAGGGGTTGGTGGTGCTGACGCCGACCACGTAGCCGCGATAGGGCTTGGCGTCGCAGTGTCCGCCGAACGCCGCGTACACCACCCCGTCGAGCAGCAGCAGGCCCGGACGTTGCATCTGGTACGCGGGCAGGAAGGACTGGGTGGGGTCGTTGGACGGGGTGCCCTGGATCGTCACGGGGAAGCCGGACTTCTCCGCCCCGGTGACCGGGTCGAGCGCGTGCATGTACCAGTGCGGACTCAGGGCGCCCGGGCCGTCGTCGACCTTGGTGGTCAGATAGACGGCCCCGCCGGCCGGGTCGTACACCGGCGTCGCGGTGCTGCCGATGGTCGGCACGAGATCGCCGCAGTTGAGGGTGGACGCGGGCCACGCGGGCCCGAAGCTGCGCTGCCACAGCACGGCTCCCGTGGCGCGGTCGAGGCCGTAGGCCTTGTTGTTCTCGGTGACCGCCACCACTGTGCCGCCGACGACGATCGGCTGGGCGTATATCTGCCCGTCGAGCTGCGCGGGGGCCTTCCAGAGCTGCCCGAAGGAAGAGGAGCGGACGTCGGACGGGCCGAGGTTCGGTTCACTCCGGTCCCAGCCGGTCCGGAGCGTGTCCACCGAGGCGGTCGTCTCGCTCGCCTGCGCCTGTGGGACGCCCAGCCCCATCAGGCCCGCGGTCACCGCGGCCGTCACGGCGAGCGCCAGGCGGCGCCGCCGGGTGGGTCTGCGTCTGTGCGCGTGTCCGGCGCCCGCCACCGCATCGCCTTGTGACATCGCCAAGGAAACCCCCCTGAGTCCCCATGTTCGACGGCCCCCACCGTCATCTCACCCGGCCACGGCGGTCTCCTCGGTCACGTGGGAGCCGCAGCGCACGGGCACAGCCCGCGCATCCAATCACACAATCGTCGCCTGCGTGTACGGCCGTTCACGCGATATACACGATTCCTTCACACGCCTGCGCAGCCGGCTTGCCGCCGAGCGACGGACATCGGAGGCGCACGGCGCAGGCGTGACTGCTGTTCGGGGAGGTCTCAGGAGAAGGCCGCCGGGGACTCCCAACCGCTGATCATTTCTCAGACCCGGCCTGATGGGGAAGCGAGTTGAGCACGGCGTCCAGGAGGCCGGGGAACCTGGCATCCAGATCCCCCTCCCGGCTGGCTGGGAGACGCCGCCAGCCACACGCGAGGACACCTGCTCGCGAAGTCCTTGGGCGGTGACGGAGCCGCCCCGGAGAACATCGTGATCATGTACGACAAAGCGAACAATGTGGTCATGAAGGACCTGGAACAGCAGATCTATGCGGTGGTGGACGCGGGTCACGACGTGCAGTACTCGGCGACACCCGTCTACGCGAACCCCACAGACCTGATCCCCTCCGGCGTTCACGTGACCGCCAAGGGCGGCGGCCTCGACATCGACCAAACCATCATCAACAAGTAGGCAGCTCATGACGGATCTGGAACTCCTGGCGGCATTCCCGGCGACGGGCGAGGGGGGTGTTGTCGTCAACGACTGGGAACGGGCCGAGGCTGCGCTGAAAGTCACGTTCCCCCCCGCCTTCATGCGCTTCCTGGACATGTTCGGCGGCGCGAAGTTCGACGACTTCCTGCGCGTGTACCGGGCGGGTGCTGACAACAAGAACGTCGATCTCCCCGCATCCCGCGTCGCAGCCTCGTCACCACGCCCCGGCGCCACCGCGATCGTCCGCACGCCGTTGGCGTGTGAGCCTCCACGTCGGCCGACGTGTCGCCGATGAGCACGGCTTCAGGCACTGACGCCTCCGCGCGTTCGAGTGAGAGTCGTACGAGCAGGGACCCTAGCCGTCGAGCGTCGCCCGCCAGACGCCCACCGCCTCCGCCGACACCGGTGTCGTCCAGTCGCCCGTGCGGGCCGCCGCGCCGATGTGGAAGGCGTCGACGCCCGCCGCGCGCAGCCGTGGGACATGGTCCAGGCGGAGGCCGCCGCCGGCCATGAGGCGCTGGGTGTAGCCGGGCTCGCCGCGGCGGGCGGCCTCGGCGACGAGGGTGGGCAGGCCGTCGTCCACACCGTCCGGCGAGCCCGCCGTGAGGTAGGTGTCCAGGCCGGGCACCTCGGCGAGCTGCTTGCGCAGGGCGTCGCGGTCGGCGGCGCGGTCGATCGCACGGTGGAAGGTCCAGCGGCAGCCGTCCAGCTCCCCGGCCAGCCGCTCCACCGCGTCGAGGTCGGGCCCGCCGTCCTCGCCGAGGAACCCGAGCACGAACTCCTCGGCACCGGCGGCACGCAGCTCCCGTGCGGCCCGTACGAGCGCCTCGACGTCACCGGCCGCGAAGCCGTCCCCGAGGCGGAGCATCACGCGCAGGGAGATGTCGACGGCGGCGCGGATCCCGGCGAAGGCCGCGACGGGCGGGGTGAGCCCGTCGGAGGCCATGTCGGCGACCAGCTCGAGGCGGTCCGCGCCTCCGGCCTGGGCGGCGACCGCGTCCTCGACGTCGAGGGCGATCACCTCCAGGACTGCACGCGTGCTCATAGGACCCCTTCCGTCGGTGTACCCGTGGAGCGGCTACAGGTCTAGTCCAATCCAAGGGTACGCCGACGAGGTGCGGGCGGCGACAGGGCACCGGCCGCCGCCTCGGGCGTACGGCCGTCCTCAGCCGAAGAGGTTCAGCTCCCCTTCCTCGACCCCCGCCAGCTCGTACCGCGCCCCGTCCAGCGGGCGGCCGGAGTAGAGCCGCACCAGCGTGGACGCCTCGCCGATGAACCGGGCGGGCGGGTGCTCCCCGTTCGCGTCGCCCAGGAGCAGGGGCTCGTCGAGGTCGTCGAGGTCCGCGTGGAGCGGGACGTGCCCCTTCTCCCGGGACACGCGGGCGAGCAGGGTGAGCGCGTACGGCAGCCCGTCGCCGGCGTACGCCCCCGGCTCCCCGAACGCCTCCCGCACGTCCCCGCCGTGCACCCACTCCCCGAGCGCGACCATGTCGAGCACCCCGCCCGCCTTCGCGATCGCGGCGCCCGCCTCGGTCATGCCGCGCTCCAGTTCGTCGACGACCCGGGCGTTGGTCCAGCCGGCGCGCTCGGCGATGTCGCGGTCGTTCGACTCGGGGCTGAACACCCCCTTCTCGAAACGGTGCTCCACCACCCGCGTCAGGGCGGCCGAACAGTGCGCGAGGACGTGCCGCACGGTCCAGCCCGGACACGCGGCGGTCGGCAGCGCGAAGTCCGCGTCCGGGCGGGAGCGCAGCAGCGGGATCAGCGCGTCACGCTCGGTGGTCAGCAGCAGGCCGGGCAGTTCGGGGTCTCGTACGTCGTCGTGCAGGTCTGCATTCGTCATGCGCCCCACGCTAGGTGCCCACCGGCGAACGGGGGAGAATGCCCCCATGACCGACCTCGACGCGTTGCGTGAGAGCTGGCGGCGCACCCTGCTCGCGGTGCGGGGCGGGGCGGAGCGGCCCGATCCCGAGCCCTACGCCGACAACCTGCTGAGCCGCTGGTCGGAGCCGCAGCGCCGGTACCACACGGTGGAGCATCTGGCGGCGGTCCTCGACCGTGTCGACGTCCTCGAGGAGTACGCGGACGACCCCGACGCGGTGCGCCTCGCGGCCTGGTTCCACGACGCGGTGTACCTGCCGGAGCGGTCGGAGAACGAGGAGCGGTCGGCACGTCTGGCCGAGCGCGCCCTGCCGGAGGCCGGGGTGTCCGAGAAGAGGACCGATGAGGTCGCCCGTCTGGTGCGCCTCACCGTGACTCACGCCCCCGCCGACGGGGACCGCAACGGCCAGGTCCTGTGCGACGCGGACCTCGCGATCCTCGCCTCTCCCCCGTCGGCGTACGCCGCCTACACCGCGGCCGTCCGCGAGGAGTACCACTTCGTGCCGGGCGACGCGTTCCGGGAGGGCCGCTCGGCGGTTCTGCGCCAACTCCTCGACCTGCCACGGCTGTTCCACACCCCGTACGGGCGGGAGAAGTGGGAGGCGACGGCCCGCTACAACATCACCTCGGAGCTGGAAATGCTGTCGCTCCGATGAGCTTCGCGCCCGTACGCTGCCGCGCATGCGAAGCATGGGCGGGGAACGGGTGACGGAAGCCGTCGCGGGGGCCGTGCAGCTGCTGCGGGCGGCGGCGGACCGGGACTGGGACGGGGTCAAGGCGGGGCGGCTCACATGGAGTTGCCGCCTGACGGCGTTCCACATCGCCGAGGACCTCATCGCGTACGCCGGGCAGTTGGCGGGCCGCGCGCAGGACGACTACGTGCCCTTCGAGATCACCCTCGACGAGGGCGCCGACAACTCGGGCCTGGTGCAGGTGATCGAGACGACGGGCGCGCTGCTCGCCGCCACCGTCGCCACCACGCCCCGCGAGGTGCGCGCCTTCCACCCGTACCCGTTCCGCAGCGCGGACCGCGAGGGGTTCGCGGCCATGGGCATCGCCGAGGTCGTGCTGCACACGCACGACATCGCCGAGGGCCTCGGGCTCACCTACGCCCCGCCCGCCGAGCTGTGCGAGGACCTGCTCATGCGGCTCTTCCCGCACGTCCGGCCCGGCCCCGAGCCCTGGCCGACGCTTCTGTGGGCCACGGGCCGTGGCGATCTGCCCGGGCGGGAGCCGGTCACCGAGTGGCGCTGGAGCAACAACCTCGTCATCCCCACCGAGCGTCTCACCCTTCAGGGCGTCACCCCGGCGGCCGCCACCGATCTGCGCATGGGCGGCACCGGAGGCTTCGAGTGGCTCGACGGCGAGCCCTTCGAGGGCACACGGGAAGCCGCCGGGATGCTCGTGAAGGCGTACGAGGCCGGGGTGCACCGGCCGGAGTGGGGGGTCTTCGTGATCGTTCGCAGGGAAGACGGGCGCGCGGTCGGGAGCATGGGCTTCCACGGAACCCCGGACGAGGAGGGACGCGCGGAGGTCGGCTACGACCTGGTGGAGGGCGCCCGCGGCCACGGCTACGCGACCGAGGCGCTGCGCTCCCTCGCCGCGTGGGCGCTGGCCAGGGACGACGTCGGCACGCTGTTCGCCACCGTCGCACGGGCGAACACGCCCTCGCAGGGCGTCATCACCCGGGCCGGGTTCACCCGAGTGAGTGAGAACGAGGAGACGTACGCGTACGCGCTGCACCGCTGAGCCCCTGCTCGCGGCCCTTGCGCCGGCGCAGTCCGGACGCGTGCAGCAGCCGCACCACCTCGCGGCTGGAGACCTCCACCGCACCGGCGGCCACCGCGTCGGCGTAGCTGTCGGACGGCAGGTCGTAGTGGTCGCGCTCGAAGGCGCGGCGCGGCACGCCCAGCCTCCCGGCGAACGCGTGGAGTTCGTCGTAGGAGACGTCGCTGATCAGATGCGACCACAGGCGGCCGTGCCCCGGCCAGGCGGGAGGGTCGATGTAGACCGTCACGAGGACGCCATCCCGCCCGTCGCCCTCCCCAGCGAGCCCACCGCCGCGACCTTCACACCGGCCTTGGGGCACACCCAGTGCGGGTTGGGCCCGAGTTCCGGCTCGACGTCGAGGGCGTGCGGGTCGCCGGAGCCGCAGACCGGGCACAGCGGCCAGCGGCCGTACCGCTCCAGGAGCGCGTCCTGGACGTCCTGCGCGACCAGGCCCGCCACGTAGTCGGCGCCGTCCGGCCACTGCTCCACCCACCAGCGCCGCTGGGCCACGGAGTCCTCGACGAGTGAGACCACGTCCGCCTGGGCGACCTCGCCCGCGACCAGATCGGCGAGCACCAGGGAGCGCGCCGCGTGCAGGGCCTGCTCCAGGGGGCTGATGGGGTCCATGCCCCTATTGTGCGCACTCTTGACCGGACGGCCGAATCGAAAATAGCTTTCACATGTGACCCGCGATGTGAAGGAAATTTTCGCAGGGCCGGTGGGCCCGGGAGTGCCACCCGCCCCCGCCGCCCTCGCCGCCAAGGTGCGCACCCTCGCACCGTCCATGACCCGGTCCATGCAGCGCGTCGCCGAGGCCGTCGCCGGGGACCCGGCCGGCTGCGCGGCGCTCACGGTCACCGGGCTCGCCGAACTGACCGGCACCAGCGAGGCCACCGTCGTCCGCACGGCCCGACTGCTCGGCTACCCCGGCTACCGGGACCTGCGGCTCGCCCTCGCCGGCCTCGCCGCCCAACAGCAGTCGGGCCGCGCCCCGTCCGTCACCGCGGACATCGCGGTCGACGACCCCATCGCCGACGTCGTCGCCAAGCTCGCCCACGACGAACAGCAGACCCTCGCCGACACCGCGGCCGGGCTCGACACCGTGCAGCTCGGCGCCGCCGTCGCCGCACTCGCCGCCGCCCGCCGCGTCGACGTCTACGGCATCGGCGCCTCCGGGCTCGTCGCCCAGGACCTGGTGCAGAAGCTGCTGCGGATAGGTCTCATAGCCCACGCGCACAGCGACCCGCACCTCGCCGTCACCAACGCCGTGCAGCTGCGCGCCAAGGACGTGGCGATCGCCATCACACACTCCGGCTCCACCGGGGACGTCATCGAACCGCTGCGCGTCGCCTTCGAGCACGGAGCGACCACCGTCGCGGTCACCGGCCGCCCGGACGGCCCGGTGTCGCAGTACGCCGACCACGTCCTGACCACGTCCACGGCCCGCGAGAGCGAGCTGCGCCCGGCCGCGATGTCGTCCCGGACCAGCCAACTGCTCGTGGTGGACTGCCTGTTCGTGGGCGTCGCGCAACGGACGTACGAGACGGCGGCGCCGGCGCTGGCCGCTTCGTACGAGGCGTTGGCGCACCGTCACCGCCCACGGGGCGGAACGAAGCGCTAGGGTCTTTCGTTTGGATCAGGCCGGATCAGGGAGCGGGGCCTGGTGCCGTGCATCGCAAGGCGGAGGAGGGCGCCATGGCGGAGCCATGGCAACCGACGACAACGCGGCGAGGCGCGGTGCCAGGCCCCGCGAGCCCGGCATGATCCAAACGAGAGGCCCTAGCCCTTCCCTCCTCCTCCAGAGCAGTGCCGCACCGGAAACGAGCCACCCTCATGACCTCCTCGTCCCACCCCCGCGATCTCCGCGCCGAGCTGGAGACGCTGACCACCGAGGCGTTCCGTCCCGAGCTGGCCGAGATCGACCGGCTGCCGACGCTGGAGATCGCGAAACTGATGAATGGCGAGGACGCCACCGTGCCCGCCGCGGTCGCCGCACGGCTGCCGCAGATCGCCGCCGCGATCGACGCCGTCGCCGAGCGGATGGCCCTCGGCGGCCGGCTCGTCTACGCGGGCGCGGGGACCGCCGGGCGGCTCGGCGTCCTGGACGCGTCCGAGTGCCCGCCGACCTTCGACACGGACCCCTCCCAGGTCGTGGGCCTGATCGCGGGCGGTCCGGGCGCCATGGTGACGTCGGTCGAAGGCGCGGAGGACTCAAGGGAGCTGGCGGCGAAGGACCTCGACGCGCTGGAGCTGACGGCCCGTGACACGGTGGTCGGCGTCTCGGCGTCGGGGCGCACGCCCTACGCGGTCGGCGCGGTGGAGCACGCGCGGGCGCGGGGCGCGCTGACGGTCGGCCTGTCGTGCAACGCGAACAGCGCGCTCGCGGCCGCCGCCGACCACGGCATCGAGATCGTGGTCGGCCCCGAACTGCTGACCGGATCGACGCGGCTGAAGGCGGGCACGGCGCAGAAGCTGGTCCTCAACATGCTCTCGACGATCACGATGATCCGCCTCGGCAAGACGTACGGGAACCTGATGGTGGACGTGCGCGCCTCCAACGACAAGCTGCGCGCCCGCTCCCACCGCATCGTGGCGCTGGCGACCGGCGCGAGCGACGAGGAGATCGAGCGTGCCCTCGCGGCCACGGGCGGCGAGGTCAAGAACGCGATCCTCACCATCCTGGGCGGCGTGGACGGCGCGACGGCGAAACGTCTCCTCACGGAGAGCGGAGGGCATCTGCGCGCGGCACTCGAGAAGTCGGCCGGCTGAGCCACCTTTCGGTGGAGAGCGGCGCAGGTTTCCGCGCGGCGCCCACCCCGGTGCTTTCACGGACCGCACCCTCGACCCGTGCCCAGTACCTCATACGCCGCCACCGCCGCCGCGCTGCTCCCCCTGGTCGGCGGCCCCGCGAACGTCACCTCCGTCGCCCACTGCATGACCCGGCTGCGGCTGGGCCTGGCCGATCGGACCCTCGTCGACGAGGACGCCCTGCGCGCGCTGCCCGAGGTGCTGGGAGTGGTGGACGACGACACGTACCAGATCGTGCTGGGACCGGGGAGGGCCGCGCAGGTCACGGCGGAGTTCGAGGCCCTCCTCCGCACGAGTGCCGAGGGACCGGCCTCCCGGGGAGCGGCGTCGGATGGTGAGCCGGCTGCCCGGGCGGCAGCGTTGCAGGAGGCCCGGCGGCGCCGCAACGCCACGCCCGGCAAGATCCTCCTGCGCCGCGTGGCGAACGTCTTCGTCCCGCTGATCCCGGCCCTCATCGGCTGCGGCGTCATCGCGGGCGCGACGGGCCTGCTCCTCAACCTGCGCCTGCTGCCCTCCCTCACGCCCGCCCTCACCACCCTCTCCTCCGCCTTCATGGCCCTGATCGCGGTCTTCGTGGGGCACAACACGGCGAAGGAGTTCGGCGGCACGCCGGTACTGGGCGGCGCGGTGGCCGCCGTCGTGGTCTACCCCGGAGTCGCCAAGGTCACCGTGCTGGGGGCGGCCCTCGCCCCCGGCCAGGGCGGGGTGCTGGGCGCCCTGGCCGCCGCGCTCCTCGCGACGTACGTCGAGAAGTGGTGCCGCACCTGGGTCCCGGCCACCCTGGACGTCCTGCTGACCCCGACGCTCACGGTCCTGGTCCCCGGCCTGGTGACGCTCTACGTCCTGATGTACGCGGCCGGAGCGGCGGCGGGCGCCATCGGCACGGCGGCGAACTGGCTCCTGTCGACCACGGGCGCGGCAGCGGGCCTGGTCCTCGGCGGCCTGTTCCTCCCCCTGGTGATGCTGGGCCTGCACCAGGCCCTGATCCCGATCCACACCACCCTCATCGAACAGCAGGGCTCCACGGTCCTGCTCCCCCTCCTGGCGATGGCGGGCGCGGGACAGGTGGGCGCGGCCCTGGCGGTCTACGTCCGCCTCCGCCACGACCTCTCCCTCCGTACGACGATCCGCTCGGCCCTCCCCGCGGGCCTCCTGGGCGTGGGCGAGCCCCTCATCTACGGGGTCTCGCTACCGCTGGGCCGCCCGTTCCTCACGGCGTGCGTCGGCGGTGCGGCGGGCGGAGCGTTCGTCGGCGGCTTCGCGATGCTCGGCTACAAGGTGGGTGCGACGGCGATCGGACCGTCCGGCTGGGCGCTGTTTCCGCTGCTGGCGGGGAACAGGGGGCCGGGGGTGACGGCGGCGATCTACGGGGGCGGGCTGCTGACGGGGTACGCGGTGGGCTTCGCGGCCACGTACCTCTTCGGCTTCGCGCGGCGGACGTAGCCCGTCGCCCCCGTCGACTCGGACCTGAACGGCTCGATCCGCAGGCCGCCTCTCCAGGGTCACCACGTGCAGGATGTGGCTGCGGACCCCGTGGTCCGCCCGCACGTACAGCAGCCGGTCGGTCATCCCGTTGTCATGCGGGCGGAAGCCGAGGTCGGCGAGCGCCGCCTGGTGGGGTGCAGCGTGCGCGAGGTCCGCTAGTGCCGCGGCAGGCAACGTTTGCCCGTCAAGGAGCGGCGTCCGGTGCGTGCTCTCGGCGTGCCGGCCGGAAGCCCTCGTACTGGACGTACTTGGGTTTTCGGCCGGTGCGGCGAGAGTGCGTGCCGGGCGTCGCGACGGGGCGAACGTTGCCTGTCGCGGCACTAGAACGGCGTCAGGGTCAGCCGGACCCCGGTGGGTGCGGTGTCCTGGATGTAGGAGGCGAAGTCGGCGACGTCGTCGAAGGCGAAGCCGTAGGCCTTGCCGTCCCGGGTCGCCGCGTGCACGGCCTTGGCGTAGTGGTTGGTGAGGGCGGTCCGGTAGAAGGCCGAGGCGTCGGTGACCGGCTGGACGGGGTTGCCGAGCAGGGTGGAGCGGTTGAAGCCGGCGCCCAGGACGGCGGCGACGGGACCGGTGGTGCCGTCGTTCGGCGCGGCGAGGTTGCCGTCGCAGAAGAGCACGTCGCGGGTGGACGGCTTGCTGAAGGCGACCGACGCCGGACCGTCGAAGGTGAGCTTGTCGGCGCGCACCCGGCCCCTGAAGGTGCCGGCGTCGGTGGTGACCGTGAGGTCCTTCCCGGTGTAGGTGCTCCACACCTGGTCGATGTACGGGGCGAAGTAGTCCTTGGGGAACAGGCCCGCGTCCAGGCCGTGTCCGGGAGCGATGACGCGGAGGTCGTCGACGACCAGGGGGGCGAACTCGGCGACCTGCTTGACCGCGTCGAAGACCGCGGCCCGGCCGCCGTCGCGCAGGGTGCCCGTGGTCTGGTCCTTGGCTCCGGTCAGCCGGATGCTCATCGGCACGCTGAACATGTCGACCATGGTCGTGTTGCAGAACATGCCCGAGGCGTTGTACGTGAACTCGGCGCAGTCGTGCAGCACGCGGTAGTTGGGGTCGGAGGTCACCCAGCCGACGGGGTACTGCAGTGCCGCGTTGCCGTTTCCGTCCCTGACGGCCTTGAACTTCAGCTTCTGGCCGAGCGACACGTAGATGCGGCCCGACATGTGGGGCAGCGTGAGGTGGGCCTCTCCGCCGGCGGGCAGGGAGATGGCGTAGTCGGTGAAGCCGTCCGCGCCGTTGTCGGACAGGGCTATCGGAGCCAGGGTGCCGTCAGGGGTGACCCGGACCTGCTTCCCGTCCTGGTTGCCCACGATGTAGACGTGCACCGAGGCGTTGTCGAACGAGCCGCTGTTGTTGACGATCGTCAACGGGAGCGCTCCCGCCGCGGCGGCCTTCGTACGGTTGTCCGTCGTCCCGGCGAGGGCGTAGGGGGCCAGGGCCGCGACGGCGGGGGCCGCGACCGCCGCTCCGCCCAGGGCGATGAACAGCTTGCGGCGGGTGAGGTTGCGCTGGTGACGTGGTGCCATGTGCCGTGCCTTCCTTGGTGCGGGTGCCTCGGGGAGGCGAGTGGGGGGATGGGGTGGAGTGGGCCGTCTGCCGTGCGCGGTCAGCCCACGGTCCATTTCTGGTTGGGGGTGCCGCCGCAGGTCCAGATCTGCAGCCGGGTTCCGTCGGCCGCCGAATTGTCCTTGGCGTCCAGGCACTTGTCCGCGCCGGTGTTGGTCAGGTCGTGGGCGGCGGTGTAGGTCCACTGCTGGGCCTTGCTGCCGTTGCAGGTGTAGAGCTGGACGGGGGCGCCGTTCTCGGTGGAACCACCGCGCACGTCGAGGCACTTGCCCAGGGCGCGGACGGTGCCGTCGCTGCCCAGGGTCCACTTCTGGGCGTCGGCCCCGGTGCAGTTGTGCAGTTGTATCGGGGTCTCGTCCGCCGCCGAAGCGCCGGCGACATCGACGCACATCCCGCCGATGCCCTTGATGGCGCCGGTCGTGCCGGTCGGGCCGCCCGTGCCGGAGGTCGAGACATGGACGTAGTCGATGACCATGGTCTGCGGGAAGGAGGTGGTGGCGTCGGGGCTGCCGGGCCAGTCGCCGCCGACGGCGAGGTTCAGGATGAGGAAGAACGGGTGGTCGTAGACCCACTTCTTGCCACCGAGGTCGGACGGCGTGCGCGTCTCGTAGGCGTGGCCGTCCACCGTCCAGGTGATCGTCGTCGGGCTCCAGTCGACCGCGAAGACGTGGAAGTCGTCGGCGAACGCCTTGCCGCCCGGAAGGGTGTACGCGGCGCCGATGCCGCCGGAACCGGAGTAGCCGGGGCCGTGGATGGTGCCGTGGACCACGCCGGGCTCGTGACCGACGTTCTCCATGACGTCGATCTCCCCGTTGTCGGGCCAGCGTGCGCCTCCGTCGCCGAGCATCCAGAAGGCCGGCCAGACCCCCCGGCCGCGGGGGATCTTGATGCGGGCCTCGAAGTGGCCGTACGCCTGGGTGAAGCTCCGGGCCGTGTTGAGCCTGGCCGAGGTGTACTGGCAGGGCCCGTTCCAGCACTGCAACCCGGGATCGGTGTTCTTGCGCGCAGTGATCACCAGGTGGCCGTCGCCGTCGAGGGCGGCGTTCCGGTTGCCCGCCGTGTAGTACTGCAGTTCGTGGTTGCCGTTGCCGGAACCACCGGTTTCGAGCGTCCACTTGGCGGGATCCGGCGCGCTTCCGGCGCTGCCGTCGAAGTCGTCGGACCAGGTCACCGCGGCGGTCGCGGCGCTGGCCCGGTTCGTGACGGGGCCGGTCGTGATGAGGACGGCTGCGGCGAGTGCGGAGGCGACCAGCAGGACCAGTCCGCCCAGCGTCCACCGACGAGCGCGATGAGCTGCCATGGCTGAGATGACACCTTGTCTGTGGGGGATGCGGGTTGTTCCGTCCGTACGGCGGGGCGCAGGCGAGGAGGCGGAGCGCTCTTTTTGAGAGCGCTCTCTCGACTGCGTGGAACCGTGGGTGGACCCCGATGGTACGCACGACCGTTGCCTCGGCCAACCTGTGCCGTGCACCCCCAAAACCGTCTGACCTGCGATTACTTGGGGTACGGGCGGAGACTGAAGGCGACTTAAGCAGCGTTTAAGCCGCACTTAACCAGAGCGGCCCTGCAGGCGGGTCGGAGTGGTGGGCCAGGGGGCGCGACGGACTGCCCGCCTCGACGGTCCGCGTCCGCGCGGGCGGCATCCGCAGTGAGATGCCGCCGCGACGACGCGAAAGGACACCCGCTCGACGGCTGCCACGGTCCGCCGCCGCCTCCTCACTGCTCCGGCTGCCGCTCCGCGTCGCGGTGGCGGCGGTGGTACAGGTGGCGGCCGATGACGGCCAGGGTCACCACCGCCATGGCGACCAGCACGTACAGCTCGTAGCGCTGGATCGCCGGGTACAGCGTGTCCAGGTGGGCCCCGGCCAGGCCGCCGAACGTGACCCAGGCGCCGACCCACAGGGACGCGCCCAGGGCGTTGAAGACCAGGAAGCGGCGCCAGGACATTCCGGCCATCCCGGCGATGATCCCGTTCGCCTGGCGCAGGCCCTCGACGAACCTGGCCACGGTGACCACCTTGCCGCCGTGCCGGGTGAAGAAGCCTTCCGCCTTCTTCACGCGGGCCGGGGTGAGCAGCACGTAGCGGCCGTAGCGCTCGACGAGCCGGTGGCCGCCGAAGCGGCCGATGGCGTAGCCGACGTTGTCGCCGAGCACGGCGGCGCAGAAGGCGATGACCGCCACCAGGACGATGTTCAGCCGGCCCGCGCCCGCGTAGACGGCGGCGACGATCAGGATGGTCTCGCCGGGCACGGGCACGCCGAAGTCCTCGATGAACACCAGACCGGCGACCGCCAGATAGCCCCAGTGGTCCAGGATCGGCGCGACGTCGGCCAGGACTCCGGGAAGCGGGGGTTGTGTCATCGGCGGTCTCCCGTGCGGCTGGGCATGAGCTGTCGGCACCGGTTTCCATGGTCCTGCACGTCCGCGCTGCACGAGCGGGACGGTCAGGGTTCCGTGGCGACGAGTTGGTCGACCAGGCGGCGGGCCTGGGTCAGCAGGGTGCCGTAGGTGGCGACCTCGCCGGGGTCGTCCGGTACCGAGCCGGCCAGGTGCCGGCGCAGTTCGTCATGCGTGTCGCGCAGCTTGCGCACGGCTCGGCGCAGCTCGTGGTCGTCCTCGGTGCCGAAGCGGCTCTGGCAGTAGAGCTGGAGCGCCTGCGCGGTCCGGTGGAGGAAGTCCGCGTAGCGGCGGGCGGCGGAGGGGTCCGGCCGGGCCGCCGGGCGGTCCTCGGACGCGGCCTCCAGGATCGCCCGGGTGACACCGGCGGTGTGCACGGCGGCGTAGTCCAGGACCACGACCGCGTCGTCGTAGTCCTTGCCCGGCGCGGAGAGTGCGCGTGAGCGGCGGCGCAGGTTGACGCGCATGCTCTCCCGGCTCCAGCCGATCGCGGAGCGGGCCTGGTCCACCAGGCGTTCCAGCCGCAGCGCCCGCTCGTGCCAGGCGGCGGCCTCGTCGGCGTCCCACCGGTCCTCGGCCATCCCGTCGGCCACCGCCTGGAGGATGTCGTGGGCCTCCCCTGCGGCGTCCTGGAGGGCCGCGCGGCTGTCGCGGAGGTAGACCGGGGGCCGGATCAGCGCGTTGACGGCGATGCCGACCAGGGCGCCGAAGGCCGCCTCGGCGATCCGGGCACCGGAGGTGGCGACGGTGACCTGCCCGTTGGTCAGGACGAACAGGGCGCCGGTGGCCGCGTAGATGCCCTGGCTGCCCAGGCGCTGCCAGTGACCCAGTAGCAACACCGTGGGCAGTACCAGCGCCATGGCGGTCATCGTGTTGTGCAGCAGCAGTGCCACCCCTGTCGCCACGACCGTGCCGGTGGCGATCGCCGCGAGCTGCTGCAGCCCGCGTGCGATCGACCGGTACACGGTCGACTCCACCAGGACGACCGCCACCCAGGGCGCCACGAAGGCCACCGGGGCCTTCAGCCACCAGCCCGCCACGGCCCAGGCCACCCAGGCGGCCAGCGCCGCCTTCAGCGCCTGGACGACGATGTCCCGCTCCCGGCCTGGTTCCTCCCAGGCCCGCCGCACCACCTGGCCGGCCGTCTGCAGCCAGTGCCACACCGGCTGGATCACCGTTCGCTTCCCTCTCATGGCAACCCAGGTGCCACGGGGCTCGCGATGAATGCGCCCGTTTTCCGATGCCCGCTCGCGCCCGTGCCGGATGTCCGCGGATCTATCCCCGCAGGAACTCCGCGATGCGCTCGTCCCAGGTCGCGATGTCGGCGGGGTCGTGGGAGACGTGCAGCCGCGCGTCGGGCAGCAGCTCGGCGAGTTGCTCCGCCGTGGAGACCGGGTGCCCCGGGTCACCGCTCCACGTGAGCACCAGCGCGGGCTGGGCGAGACGGGCGATCTCCTCCCGGGCGGGCAGATCGGAGGCCGCCGCCCCGCGCAGCAGCGCCGGCAGCGTCCCGGGATGTGCCCCGAGCGACCGCGGAGGGTAGCCGGGCGCGCCGACGAGGGACTCCGGAACCGGCGCGCCCGCCAGAGCCGCCGCGAATCCCTCCACGCCCTCCTTCTCCACGACGTCGGCGAGACCCCGGTACAGCTCCGCCTGGGCGGGCCGGGTCTCCCACGCGGTCGGCGGGATCATGAGCACCAGGCGGTCGAACCGTTCGGGTGCGCGCACCGCTGCGGTCAGCACGGTGGCGCAGCCCAGCGAATCGCCCATGCCCACCACGGGCCGCCCGCCGTCCAGGTGGTCCATCAGCGCCAGCAGGTCGTCGGCGAACCGCGGGTAGGTGTAGTCGTCGGCGTGCGGACGGTCGCCCGACTCACCGTGCCCCCGGGCGTCGTAGCGCACGAAACGGCGGCCGGGCAGGGCCTCGACCGCCGCCCAGCCGAACAGGCCCAGGTCCGCCTCGGCCTGCCGGCTCAGCAGCAGGCCGTGGGCGCACACGGCGAGCGGGCCCTCACCCGTGGACTCGTAGGCGAGGTCGGTGCCGTTCGGAAGTGTCAAACGCAGCGTCATGATCAGCGCCAACGCGGCACCCTGCCGACCGTATTCCGAGCGCGCCCCGTCAACTGGCCTGTACGCCCGCGAAGTTCATGCCAGCAGCGGCAGTGCGGGGAACTCGTACCCCTCCCAGATGCGCCGCGACGCCTCCTCCGGATACGCGGTGACCGTCGGCTCCACGTCCAGCACCTGCACCAGCCGGCGCTCGGCGTCGTACGCCGGCCAGCCCGGGTCGCCCGTCCTCGCGAACGTGGTCCAGGAGGTGCGGAAGCGGGAGGCCAGCGCCTCGGCCTCCGGGCCGGGTTCCCCGTCCGCGAACAGCAGGGAGCCGAGGTCCGCCGTGAACGTGCCGAACACGAGCGGGATGTCGAGACCGTGGCAGGCGCGCAGGACGCCTCCGCCGCCCGGCGCCGACCAGGTCAGTTCGTACGCGTACGCACGGCCGCCCCCGGCCGCCTGCGCCTCGGCCAGGTGCAGGGTGGGCATGCGGAAGAGCCAGTCGGACTGGATCCGTTCGTACAGCTCGTCGGGCGTGGCGTCGGGGAACGCGGCGCGGTAGGCGGCCTCGCCGTCGGGGCCCGGAGCGAACAGGCGCAGGGCTCCCGTCACCTGCTCGTCGGTGATCCGGCCGAGCATGCCGCCGAGGACCAGGAAGAGCTGGTACTCCTCCCGGTTGTGCCCGGTGACCAGCTCGACGTCCCGGCCCGCGCCGTCCGCCAGCGCCCGCCAGGGTGTGGTGGGCAGCACCTCGCCGTCGACGACCGGCGAGAAGGGGGTCACCGTCGGCGCGACCTGTCCCCAGCGGTCCTGGTGCTGGAGCATCTTCGCGCTCAGCGCCTGGCCCGCGTCGGTCAGTCGGCGCGGGTCCACGGCGGACAGGTCGGCGGCCGTGGGGCGCAGGCCCGCCTCCGCGGCGATGGCGGTCGCAAGGTCACGGGCCAGTTCGTCGGAGAAGTACGTGCCCGGCACGCTCTGGGCGATCGCCCGCCGGAACAGGCCGGCCGCGCGGGGCATGGCCAGCAGCGCGGCGACGGAGCCGGCGCCCGCCGACTCGCCGAAGACGGTGACCTGCTCCGGGTCGCCGCCGAATGCCTCGATGTTGTCCCGCACCCACTCCAGGGCCGCGACCTGGTCCAGCAGACCGCGGTTGGCGGGGGCGCCCTCGATGCGGGCGAAGCCCTCGATGCCGACGCGGTAGTTGAAGGTGACGACGACGAGGTCGCCGTCGCGGGCGATGTGCCGGGCGTCGTAGCCGGGGCTGCCCGCGTGGCCGAGTTTGTAGGCGCCGCCGTAGATCCACACCATCACGGGGCGGCGGGCGGCCGGATCCGGGTCGGGTGTCCAGACGTTGGCGGTCAGCCAGTCGTCGCCGACGGACGCGTCCAGGACGCCGGTACGGCCCAGGAAGGCCGTCTCCTGCGGGGGCGGCGGGCCGAAGGCGTACGCCTCCCGCGTGCCGTCCCACGCGCGCACCGGGCGGGGCGCCTGGAAGCGCCGCTCCCCCACCGGCGGCTCGGCGAACGGTATGCCGCGGAACACCGCGAGACCGTCCTCCCGGCGCCCGCGCACCGCGCCGGCCGCGGTGCGCACCACGGGCCCGGTCTCGTCGTCGGCGCTCGGCGTGCGGGATTCGGCTGTCGTCATCGTGTGACCTCCAACTTGTCGCCTCTACGGCCCCTCGTCCGGGTGCCGGTGGAACACGTGGTGCACGGACGGCCGGGCGGCCGACAGCCCGCTGGAGCGGGGCCGCGACCGCCCGACCTGACGATCAGTCGGACTCTACGCCTTGGTTTCGGAGACCTCCGCGTGCCCGGCCGGACCGTCGGCTGCGGGCGGTGTCTGCCCGGCGGCCGGACGCCGGCGCGGGATGAAGGAGGCGACGGCGAAGGCGAGGAGCGCGGCACCGGCCCCGATGGCCAGGACGGTGCGGAAGCCCTCCTGGGAGGGCAGGGTGACGGGCCCGAGGGTCTTGGTCATGTTGGCGAGGATCACGCCGGCGACCTGCCGGCGCCACCGGCCTGACCGGTGGCGCCGCCCCTGTACGCCCCGACGCATTGAGTCCGTTGCGCCAACGTCTGCCGGTCTTCGGGTTGATCCCGACGATCCGACATGCCTCTTTGTTGTTGAACCCCTGCTCCACGAGCCGGAAGTATGCAGCTCGCTCAGCAGAGAGAGGCTTGTGTCCCTGGCTGACTGCCCGGTCCCTGATCTTGAAGTCCATCGCACCCCTGAGCTGGGGTGTTGCGACGACCACTAGAACAGAAGCGAAGGGCGAAGGGCCGTACTTCACGTTCCGTCAGTACAGGGTCTTCAGCGCCGCCGCGTCGTAGGCGCCCAGTTCGTCGAAGCGGCCCTGAAGGACCTTCTTCGCCCACTCCGGGTCCTGGAGCAGCGCCCGGCCCACCGCCACCAGGTCGAACTCCTCCGACTCCAGCCGGTCCAGGAGGTTGTCGAGGGTCCTGACCGGGGCGCCCTCGCCCTGGAACACGCGGAGGAAGTCGCCGTCCAGGCCCACCGAACCCACCGTGATCGTCGGCCTGCCGGTGAGCTTCTTCGTCCAGCCCGCGAGGTTGAGGTCGGAACCGTCGAACTCGGGCAGCCAGTAGCGCCGCGTGGAGGCGTGGAAGGCGTCCACGCCCGCCGCCGCGAGCGGGGTGAGGATCGCCTCCAGCTCCTCGGGGGTCTCCGCGAGCCGGGCGGTGTAGTCCTGCTGCTTCCACTGCGAGTAGCGGAAGATCACGGGGAAGTCGGGGGACACCCGCTCGCGGACCGCCGCGACGATCTCGGCCGCGAACTTGGTGCGGGACACGGGGTCGCCGCCGTACGCGTCCGTGCGGCGGTTGGTGCCCGCCCAGAGGAACTGGTCGACGAGGTAGCCGTGGGCGCCGTGGATCTCCACGCCGTCGAAGCCGATGCGCTCGGCGTCCGCGGCGGCCTGGGCGAACGCGTCGATGACGTCGTCCAGGTCCTGCTGGGTCATCGCCTTGCCGGTCGGCTCGGCGCCCGCGGTGACGAGGCCGGACGGTCCGACGGCGGGGGCGTCCGGGAAGGGGTTCTGCCCCTGCTCGCGGACCATGCCGATGTGCCACAGCTGGGGCACGATGGTGCCGCCCGCCGCGTGCACGTCCTCGGCGACCTTCGCCCATCCCGCAAGCTGCTCCTCGCCGTGGAACCGGGGCACGCGCGAGCTGTTGCCGGCCGACTCGTGGCCGACGTAGGTGCCCTCGGTGACGATCAGCCCGACGCCGGCGGCGGCGCGGCGCGCGTAGTAGGAGCGCACGTCCTCGCCGGGGATGCCGCCCGGGGAGAACATGCGGGTCATCGGCGCCATCACGATCCGGTTCGGGACGGTGAGGCCACCCAGCGCGATCGGACGGGACAGGATCTGGGCCGCGCGGGAGGCGGGAGTGGTGACGGTCACGGGAGGGGCTCCTCGGGATCACTGTGTTAACCGACTGGTATGTGCGCGCGCATTGTTGCAGCTTCTGAAGCAACCGCCTATGCGCTGCCCCACATTCCCCGCCGGGCGGGACGCCCGCGTGATCCCGGACACGCCGAGGGCGGCACCCCCTGCCAGAGACAGGGAGTGCCGCCCTCGTACGGAAGGACTGGTACCGATCCTCGGAAGGATCAGAAGTCCATGTCACCGCCCGGCATGCCGCCACCGGCGGGCGCGGCGGCCTTCTCCGGCTTGTCGGCGATGACGGCCTCGGTGGTGAGGAACAGCGCGGCGATGGAGGCGGCGTTCTGCAGCGCGGAACGGGTCACCTTCGCCGGGTCGATGATGCCCTCGGCGATCATGTCCACGTACTCACCGGTCGCGGCGTTCAGGCCGTGGCCCGGGGTGAGGTTGCGGACCTTCTCCACCACGACGCCGCCCTCGAGGCCGGCGTTGACGGCGATCTGGGTCAGCGGGGCGGTCAGGGCCTTGCGGACGATCTCGGCGCCGACGGCCTCGTCACCGTCGAGGTCCAGCTTCTCGAAGGAGTTCTGCGCCGCCTGGACCAGGGCCACGCCACCACCGGCGACGATGCCCTCCTCGACGGCCGCCTTCGCGTTGCGGACGGCGTCCTCGATGCGGTGCTTGCGCTCCTTGAGCTCCACCTCGGTGGCGGCACCGGCCTTGATGACGGCCACGCCGCCGGCGAGCTTCGCCAGGCGCTCCTGCAGCTTCTCGCGGTCGTAGTCGGAGTCGCTGTTCTCGATCTCGGCGCGGATCTGGTTGACGCGGCCCGAGACCTGGTCGGCCGAGCCGGCACCGTCGACGATGGTGGTCTCGTCCTTGGTGATGACGACCTTGCGGGCGCGGCCCAGGAGGTCCAGGGTCGCGTTCTCCAGCTTGAGGCCGACCTCCTCGGAGATGACCTCGCCGCCCGTGAGGATGGCGATGTCGCCGAGCATGGCCTTGCGGCGGTCGCCGAAGCCCGGGGCCTTGACGGCGACGGACTTGAAGGTGCCGCGGATCTTGTTGACGACCAGGGTCGACAGGGCCTCGCCCTCGACGTCCTCGGCGATGATCAGCAGCGGCTTGCCCGACTGCATGACCTTCTCCAGCAGCGGGAGCAGGTCCTTGACCGAGGAGATCTTGGAGTTGGCGATCAGGATGTACGGGTCGTCGAGGACGGCCTCCATACGCTCCATGTCGGTGGCGAAGTACGCCGAGATGTAGCCCTTGTCGAAGCGCATGCCCTCGGTGAGCTCCAGCTCCAGACCGAAGGTCTGCGACTCCTCGACGGTGATGACGCCTTCCTTGCCGACCTTGTCCATGGCCTCGGCGATCAGCTCGCCGATCTGGGTGTCGGCGGCGGAGATGGAGGCCGTGGAGGCGATCTGCTCCTTGGTCTCGACGTCCTTGGCCTGCTCGAGCAGGGCGGCGGAGACGGCCTCGACGGCCTTCTCGATGCCGCGCTTCAGGCCCATCGGGTTGGCACCGGCGGCCACGTTGCGCAGGCCCTCGCGGACCAGCGCCTGGGCGAGCACGGTCGCGGTGGTCGTACCGTCACCGGCGACGTCGTCCGTCTTCTTGGCGACTTCCTTGACCAGCTCGGCGCCGATCTTCTCGTACGGGTCCTCGAGCTCGATCTCCTTGGCGATGGAGACACCGTCGTTGGTGATCGTGGGGGCGCCCCACTTCTTCTCGAGGACGACGTTGCGGCCCTTGGGGCCGAGGGTCACCTTGACGGCGTCCGCGAGCTGGTTCATGCCGCGCTCGAGGCCGCGCCGCGCCTCCTCGTCGAACGCGATGATCTTGGCCATGTGAAGTGGTCCCTCCAGGACTGGGGGTGATTACTTCGGACCGCGCCCGCGCCCGCGACGGACGGCCCCGGCCGGAGGTTCCTTGCCCCACCCGGCCCGCGGCCTCACCGACCCGGTCCTTCTGTTGTCACTCTCACCTTCAGAGTGCTAACGCCAATGATTAGCACTCGCCCCTGCCGAGTGCAAGCGGCGTCCAAGGGATACAGAGGTGAACGCTCCGGTGCGCCCCCCGGAGGGGCCGGTGGCCGGGCACGACCGAGGGGCCCTAACCCCGGGCACGACCGAGGGGCCCGCACCCCGGGCACGACCGAGGGGCCGTACCCCGGACACGACCGAGGGGCTCGTACCCCGGACGGGATACGAGCCCCTCGACACGTCGAACAGTTCAGTCGTCGGCGCGTTGTATCAGGCGGTCACGCGGACCATGTCCGCCTGCGGGCCCTTCTGACCCTGCGAGATCTCGAACTCGACCCGCTGGCCCTCTTCAAGGGTGCGGTAGCCGTCCATCTGGATCGCGCTGTAGTGGACGAAGACGTCCGCACCACCGTCGACCGCGATGAAGCCGTACCCCTTCTCCGCGTTGAACCACTTGACGGTGCCCTGAGCCATGCCTAACTCCCCTATTACTGGCCCTTGCACAGATCCACACTTCGCGGATCCGGGTCAGACCTCACCCCCCAACGGTTGGGGGCGTGCGCCGGAACGCGTCGACCGCGGCTGAATGTATCTGTCCAACTGCCGTCTGCAACAGGTCAATCGGACGAGAATTCGGGGTCCGACCGGTCGGGAATGTACGGAGAATTCACCCGAATTCAGGGCAAGTCGGGCCGGACAAAGGGAATGAATGGCGCAAAAGCCCTGCACACTTTGGCTACTTCTTGTCGGGCGCGCGGCAGGTGATCGCGGACCCGGAAGGGGAGTCCGGGAGCGCGTTCCCCAACTGTACCCCGCTCAACCATGCAGAATTGCCCCCTCCGTTTCTCTCACGGAGAGGGCAATTCGATGAACTCTCGGTTATCTGCGTTACCGAGGGTAATGATCGCGCGTCCGACGGACCGTCAGCCGCCCGCGACCGCCGGGATGATGGAGACGCCCGCACCGTCCGGGGTGGCCGTCTCGAGGCCCTGCTCGAAGCGGACGTCGTCGTCGTTCACGTACACGTTGACGAAGCGGCGCAGCTTGCCCTGGTCGTCCAGGACGCGTGCGGCGATGCCGGTGTGGTTCTTCTCCAGGTCGGCGATGACCTCGGCGAGGGTCGCGCCCTCGGCGGCGACCTCGGCCCGGCCGCCCGTGTAGGTGCGCAGAATGGTGGGGATGCGGACGGTGACGCTCATCGGGGGATGACCTCCGGTCGGGGTACGGCTGGTGGGTTGTGGCGGGCGGAGGTCAGACGAGACCGGCCTCGCGGAAGGACTCGAGGGTAGGACGGATCGTCGCGGTCAGCCCTGTGTCGGCCACCGCGTCCAGCGTCTTCAGACCGTCCCCGGTGTTGAGGACGACCGTCGTCTTCGCCGGGTCGAGGACGCCGTTCTCGATCAGCTTGCGCGTGACGCCGACGGTCACGCCACCCGCCGTCTCGGCGAAGATGCCCTCGGTGCGCGCCAGCAGCTTGATGGCGTCGACGATCTGCTCGTCCGTCACGTCCTCCACGGCGCCACCCGTGCGGCGGGCGATGTCCAGGACGTACGGGCCGTCGGCCGGGTTGCCGATCGCCAGCGACTTGGCGATCGTGTTCGGCTTCTGCGGCCGCACGACGTCGTGGCCCGCCTTGTACGCCGTCGACACCGGCGAGCAGCCCTCGGCCTGCGCGCCGAAGATCTTGTACGGCTTGTCCTCGACGAGCCCGAGCTTGATCAGCTCCTGCAGACCCTTGTCGATCTTCGTCAGCTGCGAACCGGAGGCGATCGGCACCACGATCTGGTCCGGCAGCTCCCAGCCGAGCTGCTCGGCGATCTCGTACGCCAGGGTCTTGGAGCCCTCCGCGTAGTACGGCCGCAGGTTGACGTTGACGAAGCCCCAGCCCTCGCCCGCCGGGTCGCCGATCAGCTCGGAGCAGAAGCGGTTCACGTCGTCGTAGTTGCCCTCGATGCCGACGAGCTCGCCGCCGTAGATCGCGGCCATGACGACCTTGCCCTGCTCCAGGTCGTGCGGGATGAACACGCAGGAGCGGAAGCCGGCGCGGGCCGCCGCGGCGCCGACCGCGCCCGCGAGGTTGCCGGTGGAGGAGCAGGACAGGGTGGTGAAGCCGAAGACGCGTGCCGCCTCCAGCGCCTGGGCGACCACGCGGTCCTTGAAGGAGTGCGTCGGGTTACCGGAGTCGTCCTTCACATACAACCCGCCGGTGACTCCCAGCTCGCGCGCCAGGTTGTCGGCCTTGACGAGCTTGGTCCAGCCCGGGTTGAGGTTCGGCTTGTCGGCGACGTCCGCCGGGACCGGCAGCAGCGGCGCATAGCGCCAGATGTTCGCGGGGCCCGCCTCGATGCGCTTCCGCAGCTCCTCGGTGTCGTAGCCCGAGAAGTCGTAGGCGACCTCCAGCGGGCCGAAACACTCCTCGCAGGCGAAGACCGGGCCGAGCGGCACCCGGTGGCCGCACTCGCGGCAGGACAGGGCCGCGGCGGGGCCGAGGTTCACGGAGTCGGTGGTGCTTGCAACTGTCTGCACAGCCATGTCAGGCGAGGCCCTTTCTCCTCATCTTCCCCACGACGCATCTCGCCGTGAGACGGAATTGGCACCTTCCCTAGCCGGGAGCCTCGCCTGCGAAGACGAGAGCCGACTGGAGGGTTGCCGGGGCTTCACCGGGCCGTGTCCCTCTGCCCCTCTGGATGAGCTGTATGCGGTTGTTTCGCCGGTGCGGGCCGGGGGTGGACCCCGACATGCGATGGTCACCGGCGTTGTTCAAGACTGTAACCGACGGCCGGGAGAGTTGAGATAGTCGTCCGAACCGCGAGATGGATCACAAGAGAGACAGCAAGACCGTCCCCGACTCACCCCCCGCCCCGTACGAACGTGAGGAGCCGCAGACTGTGCTGGAAGAAGTCGAGCGCTGGCTGAGCACCCGCTCCTGGTCCGTCACCGATCGCCCGCTCCACCAGATCATGGCCGCCAAACGAGCCTCGGGCTCCTCGGTCAGCGTCGTGCTGCCCGCGCTCAACGAGGAGGAGACGGTCGGCGAGATCGTCTCCGTCATCCGCCACGACCTCGTGCGGCAGGTCCCGCTGGTCGACGAGATCGTCGTCGTCGACTCCGGTTCCACCGACCGCACGTCCCAGGTCGCCGCCGCGGCCGGCGCGAGGGTGGTGCACCGCGACACGATCCTGCCGCGCATACCGGCCGTGCCCGGCAAGGGCGAGGTGCTGTGGCGCTCCCTGCTCGTCACCGGCGGGGACATCGTCTGCTTCGTGGACGCGGACCTGAAGGAGTTCTCGTCGGACTTCGTGACCGGGATCGTGGGCCCACTGCTCACCGACCCGGACGTGGACCTGGTGAAGGCGATGTACGACCGGCCGCTCGGCACTGAGTCGGATTCGCCCGCCTCCGGCAGGACCGCGGGACAGGGCGGCCGCGTCACGGAACTGATGGCGCGCCCGCTGCTGAACATGCACTGGCCGCAGCTCGCCGGATTCGTCCAGCCGCTCGGCGGCGAGTACGCGGCCCGCCGCTCCCTGCTGGAACGGCTCCCCTTCCCCGTCGGGTACGGCGTCGAGCTGGGCATGCTGGTGGACGCGCTGCACCTGGTGGGCCTGGACGCGCTGGCCCAGGTGGACGTCGGTGTGCGCAAGCACCGCCACCAGGACGGCCAGGCGCTCGGCCGCATGGCCGCCGCGATCTACCGCACGGCCCAGCTCCGCCTGGCCCGCGGCCATCTGGTCCGCCCGGTCCTCACGCAGTTCGAACGGGTCGAGGGCGGCTTCGAGCCCCGCACGTACGCGGTGGACGTGGAGGAGAGGCCGCCGATGGCGGAGATCGCGGAGTACATGGAACGAAAGGTGGCCTGAACCATGCTCTGCCGGGCGCCGGACGTGACGGACACGGTTCCGCATACGGCCGAACCGTACGTTTGAGCGTTTTCGGCTCGGGCTAGGTTTCGTGGCATGGCTTCCACGCAGCATGCGCACGGCGCCCGCATCCTCGTCGCATCCAACCGCGGCCCCGTCTCGTACGCGCTGGACGACTCCGGGCGGCTCACCGCCAAACGCGGCGGGGGCGGCCTGGTGTCCGGCCTGTCGGCGATCGGCCCCGACGCGGACGCGGTCTGGGTGTGCGCGGCCCTGAACGACGGTGACCGCGAGGCAGTACGCCGCACGGGTGGCGCACTCGATCCGGCCGACACCGGCGGGCGGCGGGTCCGGATGCTCGACATCGACGCGACGGTGTTCTCCGAGGCGTACAACGGCATCGCGAACTCGGTGCTGTGGTTCGTCCACCACATGCTGTACCAGACTCCGCTGGAGCCGGTCTTCGGCAGGGAGTTCCGGCACGCGTGGTCGTCGTACGAGGCCTACAACCGCGCGTTCGCCGAGGCGCTGGCCGAGGAGGCGGCCGAGGGGGCGGCGGTCGTGGTGCAGGACTACCACCTGGCGCTGGTCCCGGGGATGCTGCGGCAGTTGCGGCCGGATGTGCGGATCGGTCACTTCTCGCACACGCCGTGGGCACCGGTGGACTACTTCCGGATGCTGCCCGACGACATCGCGGAGCAGGTGCTGCGCGGCATGCTGGGCGCCGACCGGCTCGGCTTCCTCACCCAGCGGTGGGCGGACGCCTTCGCCGGCTGCTGCGAGGCGCTCGTCGGCGGGCTGGGGAACACCCGGATCGGGGTGCACGGCCTGGGCGCGGACGCGGACTTCCTGCGCGAGCGGGCGCACCGGCCGGATGTGGACGAACGGATGGCGATCCTGCGGGAGCAGATCGGCACCGGGCCCGACGGCCGCCCCCGCAAGGTGATCGTGCGGGTGGACCGGACGGAGTTGTCGAAGAACATCGTGCGGGGTCTGCTGGCGTACGAGGAGCTGCTGGAGTCCCGTCCGGAGTGGCGCGAACGGGTGGTCCACGTGGCGTTCGCGTACCCGTCCCGCCAGGACCTGACCGTCTACCGGGAGTACACGGCGGAGGTCCAGCGGGTGGCCGCGGAGATCAACGAGAGGTACGGGACGCCGGGCTGGACCCCGGTCGAGATGCACGTCAAGGACGACTTCGCGCGCTCTCTCGCCGCGTACCGGCTCGCCGACGTGGCCCTGGTGAACCCCATCCGGGACGGCATGAACCTCGTCGCCAAGGAGGTTCCGGTGCTGTCGGACCAGGGGTGTGCGCTGGTGCTGTCGCGGGAGGCCGGGGCGTACGAGGAGCTGGGCGACGACGCGGTGACGGTCAATCCGTACGACATCCGGGGCACGGCGGAGGCTTTGCACGAGGCGTTGTCGATGCCGGTGGGTGAGCGGGCGGAGCGCTCGAAGCGGCTTGCTGCGCAGGCTACGGCGCTTCCGCCGGCACGGTGGTTCTTGGATCAGCTGGCTGCGCTGGAGGTGTGAGGGCGGTTTTTCGCGTGCGGGCCGTCTTTGGCTGCTCGCTCCTCCAAGTTCTCGGCTTCCTTCGAACGGGGGGGGACCCCCATCGCGGCGGAGCCGCATGTCGACACAGCACCGCGCCCCTGTCGGGGCGCGTTCACCTCAGCCTCTCCGCCAATGACCCCAGTAGCTGTACGACCCCCTGCGGGCCGTCGACCACCAGGTCCGCCCTCTTCGCGAGTTCCGTGACCTCGTCGCTGCCGCTGCAGACCAGGAGGCCGGGGACGCCGTCGGAGCGGAGTTTGGCCACGGCGGCGAAGGCGGGGAGATCGCCGAGGTCGTCACCGGCGTACATGACCGATTCGGCACCGGTCTCACGGACGTACTCCGACAGGGCCACTCCCTTGTCCATGCCCGGCGGGCGCAGTTCCAGGACCATACGGCCGGGTTCGACGATCAGGCCGTGGCGGGCGGCGAGGTCGGCGAGGGGGCCGCGCAGGGCTTCGAAGGCGGCCTGCGGGTCCTCGGCGCGGCGGGTGTGGACGGCGACGGCGCGGCCCTTCTCCTCGATCCAGGTGCCGCGCCAGGCGCCGATCTCGTCGAGGTAGCCGGGGAGTTCGGCGCGGACGGCGGCGACTCCGGGGTGGGGGGCCGGGGCGGTGACGGTGCCGGTGCGGGCGTCCCAGCGTTCGGCGCCGTAGTGGCCGAGGACGACGAGGTGGTCGAGCCCGGGGACGCCCGCGAAGCCGCCGTGGCGGACGGCGACGCCGGCGGGGCGGCCGGTGACGACGGCGACGGAGGCGACCTTCGGGGCGATGGCCGCGAGGGCGGGGACCGCGTCGGGATGGGCGCGGGCCTGGTCGGGGTCGGGGACGATCGGGGCGAGCGTCCCGTCGAAGTCGAAGGCGAGGACGGCCCGCTCGGGCCGGGCGAGGATGGCGTCGAGACCGTCACGCCCGGCCGGGGTGGCGGGCGTCGGCAAGGAGTCCGTGTGGCTGCCCATGGGTCCGACCCTATCGGCGTGCGGCCGGGCGCACCCACGGGGTCACGGGGGCGCGCCCGGCGCGTCGTGCGGCCACGCGCTCAGCGTTCCGCGCGGCGTGCCTCGCGGATGCGGCGGAGGCGGTTGACGGTGACCGGGGCGTGGGCCAGGGCCCTGGGGTCGTCGAGGAGGGCGTTGAGCAGCTGGTAGTAGCGGACGGGGGCGAGATGGAGCTGCTCCCGTATGGCCCGCTCCTTGGCCCCAGGCCCGGAGAAACCGCGGCCCTCCAGGGCCAGGATGGCCTTCTCTCTGGGGTTCAGGTCGTCCATGGGGGAACGGTAACCGGTGGGTCCGACACGCTCCCCCGCGTGCCTGCCGTCAGCGGGCCGCGCTGTCCGCTGTGACGGCCGCCCGTTGCAGCTGGCCAAGGATCGCCGCCGGGCTGCCGTCCGGGCCGACCGCCTTGCCTATCCGGTTCTTGATGTCCGCGCTGACCGACGCCCACGAGGTCTTGCCGACGGGGTACAACTCGGCGCTCGGCAGCTCCTGGAGGAACGGCTCCAGGTCCTGGTCCTGGGACGAGCGCGCCATGGCGTCCTGCGCGGAGTTCGTCACCGGCAGCAGGTCGTACTCCCGGGAGAAGGACAGCACGTTCTTCTCGCTGTACACGTAGTCGAGGAACTCACGGATCTGGTCCTTGTGGCCGCCCTGCTGGAACGCCGTCATCCAGTCCGCCACGCCCATGGTCGACTTCGCCCGGCCGTTGATCCCGGGCATCGGCACCATGCCGAACTTCACACCCTTCTCGCGCGCCGTCTTCATCAGGGACGGGTGGCCGTTCAGCATGCCCACCTCGCCGCGCGTGAACGCGGCGAAGGCGTCGGCGCGGTTCAGCTTCCCCGGTGCCACCGGACCCGTCAGCCCCTTGCCCACCAGGTTGTCCTTCAGCCAGGTGAAGGTGGCCACGTTCTGCGCGGAGTCGAGGTCGTAGCCGCCGAAGCCGTTCAGGTAGCCGGCGCCCCCGCTGAGCAGCCACTGCATCGTCTCCGCCTGCGCCTCCTCGGGGCCCAGCGGCAGCGCGTACGGGTACTTCACCCCCCTGGCCTTGAGCAGCTGCGCGTCCGTCGCCAGGTCGCTCCAGCTCTGCGGCGGGGTGGTGACGCCGGCCTCGGAGAACAGCGTCTTGTTGTAGAAGAGGATCCGCGTGGAGGCGGCGAACGGCATGCCGTACTGGGTCCGGTTCACCTTGCCTGCGTCACTCAGCTCCGAGGCGAAGTCCGCCTGCACGGGGATCGAGAGGACGTCGTCGGCCGGGTACAGCTTGCCCGCCGCCGCGTAGTCCGCGTAGGCCCCGATCTGCGCCATGTCCGGGGCGTCGCCCCTGGCGACCATCTCCTTGACCTTGCGGTCCACGTCGTTCCAGGAGTAGACGCTGACCTCGACCTTGATTCCGGAGTGCTCCGCCTCGAAGTCCTCGACCAGCTGGTCCCAGTACTTCTTGGAGCTGTTCGCCGACGAGTCCCCGTAGTCCGCGGCCACCAGCCGCAGGGTGACGCCCCCCGAACCCACCGCACCCGCGCAGCTCGCCAGGGCTCCGGTCATGCCGAGGGCGGACACCGCCGCGATCAGACCCCTGCCCCATGTCGTCCTGCGCGTTCCGCGTCGCTGCACTTGCTCTAACCCTGCCGTCTCATCATTCGGAATATCCAAAGGATAAGGTCTACGCCACCTGAGTGGACTAGACCTCTCACGGGTCCACGGGCGACACTGTTCCCGTGAGACATGTCATCGCCCTGGATGTGGGCGGCACCGGGATGAAGGCCGCCCTGGTCGGGGCCGGGGGTGAGCTGCTGCACCGGGCGCGCCGGGCCACCGGACGTGAGCGCGGGCCGGACGCCGTGGTGGAGTCGGTGCTCGCCTTCGCCGCCGAGCTGCGCGCGCACGGCGAGCGCCACCTGGGGGGACCCGCGGCCGCCGCGGGCGTCGCCGTCCCCGGGATCGTGGACGCCGAGCGCGGTGTCGCCGCGTACTCGGCCAACCTGGGGTGGCGCGATGTGCCCCTGCGGGATCTGCTCAGCCGCCGGCTCGACGGGGTGCCCGTGACGCTCGGGCACGACGTGCGCACCGGCGGGCTCGCCGAAGGGCGCCTCGGCGCGGGCCGGGGGGCGGACCGGTTCCTGTTCGTGCCGCTCGGCACCGGGATCGCGGGCGCCATCGGCATCGGCGGCCGGGTGGAGGCGGGGGCGCACGGCTTCGCGGGCGAGATCGGCCACATCGTCGTACGGCCGCAGGGGACCCCGTGTCCGTGCGGTCAGCGCGGCTGTCTGGAGCGGTACGCGTCCGCGGCCGCCGTGGGCGAGGCCTGGGCCGAGGCGGCCGGTGCCCCGGATGCGGACGCCGCCGACTGCGCGAAAGCCGTTGCGTCGGGGGACCCGCGGGCGCGGAAGGTATGGCAGGAGGCCGTGGACGCCCTCGCCGACGGCCTGGTGACCGCGCTCACCCTGCTGGACCCGCGCACCCTGATCATCGGTGGCGGGCTCGCCGAGGCCGGGGAAACGTTGTTCACACCACTGCGCGAGGCCGTGCGCCGTCGCGTGACCTTCCAGAAGCTGCCGTCGATCGTCCCCGCCACGCTGGGGGATGCGGCCGGATGCCTCGGTGCCGGGCTCATGGCCTGGGATCTCCTCGAAACCACTGACCCTGCGGAGGTAACCATCTGATGGCCACTACGAAGGTTCTCGCCGGTGCCCGGGTGGTACTGCCCAGCGGGGTCGTGGACGACGGCCGCCTGGTCGTGGAGGGCACGCGCATCGCCGGGTCCGCCCCCGAGAGCGCCGAGATCATCGACGTGAGCGGCCACTGGCTGGTCCCCGGCTTCGTGGACATCCACAACCACGGCGGCGGCGGCGCGTCCTTCTCCGGCACGGTGGACGACGTCCTGACAGCCCTGCGCACCCACCGGGAGCACGGCACCACCACGCTCGTCGCCTCCACCGTCACCGACGACATGGACGTCCTCGTCCAGCAGGCGGGACTGCTGTCGGAGCTGGCCGAGCAGGGGGACCTCGCCGGCATCCACTTCGAGGGTCCGTTCATCTCGCCGTGCCGCAAGGGCGCGCACTCCGAGGCGCTGCTCCGCGACCCCGATCCGGCGGAGGTGCGCAAGCTGATCGACGCCGCGCGCGGCCGGGCCGCGATGGTGACGCTCGCCACCGAACTGCCCGGCGGCCTGGACTCCGTACGGCTGCTCGTCGAGCACGGGGTGATCGCGGCGATCGGGCACACGGACGCGACCTACGAGCAGACGGTCCAGGCCATCGACGCGGGCGCCACGGTCGCCACC
Source organism: Streptomyces sp. Y2F8-2 (assembly GCF_014905555.1). Classification (GTDB taxonomy): domain Bacteria; phylum Actinomycetota; class Actinomycetes; order Streptomycetales; family Streptomycetaceae; genus Streptomyces; species Streptomyces cynarae. The sequence continues at coordinate 429,907 of NZ_BNGS01000006.1, forward strand.
CACCTGTTCAACGCGATGCCGCAGCTCGGCCACCGCGCCCCCGGCCCCGTCGCCGCCCTGCTGGAGGACGAGCGGGTCACGGTGGAGCTGATCGACGACGGCGTCCATCTGCACCCGGCGGCGCTGCAACTGGCCTTCCGTCAGGCGGGCGCGGCGCGGGTGGCGTTCATCACGGACGCCATGGACGCGGCCGGCATCGGGGACGGGCGGTACATGCTCGGCCCGCTCGAGGTCGAGGTCCGTCAGGGTGTGGCCCGGCTGGTGGAGGGCGGCTCGATCGCGGGCTCGACCCTCACCCTGGACCGCGCGTTCCACAGGGCGGTCACCGTGGACGGGCTGGCGGTGGAGGACGTCGTCACCGCCGTCTCGGCGGGCCCGGCGAAGCTCCTCGGCGTCTACGACCGGGTGGGCTCCCTGGAGCCCGGCAAGGACGCCGACCTGGTGCTGCTGGACGGCGACTTCCGCCTCAAGGGCGTGATGCGCCGCGGGCAGTGGGTGGTCGCTCCCCAACTGCGGTGATTGGTCCGTTTGTTGGCGTACGGCGGTCGGCCCCGGGACTGGGCCGACCGCCGACTCTTTTGGCATGATCGAGCCTCCGCAACCGCCGACGGCGGGCGCACTGACGGATCCGGGCCCACGGACCGCGCCTGCACGACTCTCGAGGGAGGTCCCCACGTGATCCTGACGGTCACGCTGAACACCGCTCTCGACATCACCCATCGCGTACGGGAACTGAGGCCGCACACCTCGCACCGGGTGACCGAGGTGACCGAACGGCCCGGCGGCAAGGGGCTGAACGTCGCCCGGGTACTCGCCGCGCTCGGCCACCAGGTGACCGCCACGGGCTTCGCGGGCGGCGCGACGGGCCGCTCCCTGCGGGAGCAACTCACCCGCACGCACGGCCTCGTGGACGCGCTGGTACCGGTTGCGGGCGCCACCCGGCGCACCATCGCGGTGGTCGACCGCTCCACCGGCGACACCACCCAGCTCAACGAGCCCGGCCCGGTGATAACGCCCGCCGAGTGGTCGGCCTTCCTGGAGGCCTACGACGACCTGGTGCGCTCCGCCGCCGCGGTGGCCCTGTGCGGCAGCCTGCCGCCGGGCGTGCCCGTGGGGGCGTACGCCCACCTGGTGCGCACCGCACGGGCGGCGGGCGTCCCGGTGCTGCTCGACACCAGTGGGGAGCCGCTGCGCCGCGGGGTCGCCGCCCGCCCGGACATCGTCAAGCCCAACGCCGACGAACTGGCCGAACTGACCGGCTCCCACGAACCGTTGCAGGCCACCCGGGACGCTCGCCGGCGCGGGGCGCACACGGTGGTCGCCTCACTGGGCGCGGAGGGCCTGCTCGCCGTCAACACGGAAGGCCGCTGGCGGGCCGCCCCGCCGCGCCGCCTGACCGGCAACCCGACGGGCGCGGGCGACTCGGCGGTCGCAGGCCTGCTGTCCGGTCTGGTGGAACACCTGCCGTGGCCGGCCCGCCTGGCCCGGGCGGTGGCCCTGTCGGCGGCGACGGTACTCGCCCCGGCAGCAGGCGAGTTCGACCGGCGCACCTACGAGGAGCTGCTGGACCAGGTGGCGGTGACGGCGGAGACCGCGGCGGCGTGAATCGAGCCCTCTATGGCCGACGACGGTCGTGACACGGCCGCCTTTTCGAACGTCCGCTCCCTTGCGACTCAAGATCCATTTGTTGCTGAGGGGAAACACATGCGCAAGTCGACAGTCATCAAGCAACTCACGGCTCTCCTTGTAGCTTCCATGGGACTTGTCATCTCCACGAGCTCCACAGCATCGGCAGATCAGGCCGGTGTCTGGATGAACGATGGCCACTACTTCAACATCCGCAGCAGCGCCGGCACCTCATCCACCATTGTCCAGACGATCACCGATCCTGACGCCGGAGTTCCTTGCACCACGACCCCGTGCACGAGGGAGAACAATGGCGGCTCGTACACGTGCTGGTCTGGGGGACCGTCCGGTAACGACTGGGTCAAGGTGAGGCGGAACGGCAGGACGGGTTGGGTAGCCATCCTTTGCGTGGAAGCCGGACGCATCTGACCGCCTGGCACTCCCGCGCGTCCCCGACCGCCCAGCGGCCTGATCCGATGGCCGGCGCAGACCGACCCCCTTGACGGCCATCGGGGTTGCCATACTCCGATAACAGGGCTTAACTGCCGGACTTGACCCAGCCCTTGACCAGCCAAAGCTGGTCAAGGTTTGCGTCACATTGGTTACCCTGCTCGCACGAAATCTTGACGGTATTCGTGCCCTTGTTGAGCTGGATCCAGTTGTAGGTGTGCGTCCATCCCTTTGCGTAGTCGCCCTCGGGGGCGTGCGCGTAGTTCTTCAGGTTGACAGCTGTGGGCGACACCGTGCCATTGACCGTGAGGGTGGCGGTGCCGTCCTTGCCGGGGACGCCGTAACCGACGAACAGGGTGTACTTGCCGGTCGCGGGGACGTCCACGGTCCAGGTCACGGCGGCGCCGACGTTGTTGAAATTGGCGATGTAGACCCCGCCGTCGGCCTGGGCACCCTGGACGTCGGACGCGGTGGTGGCGCCGCCCTCCAGGTGTAGCGCCTTGGCATCGATTTTCGGCAGCTGCGCAGCAGACGTGGAGGCAGACGCGGACGAGCTCGGGGCGGCGCTCTGCGAGGCCGACGGAGCGCTGGAAGCGCCGGCGGCCTTGTCCTTCCCGTCGTCCGAGTCGCCGGTGATCATGGCGACGCCGATGCCGATGACGACCGCCGCGACCACCGCGATGGCGCCGATCAGCAGGCCCTTGGTGTTGGGGCCCCGGCCGCGCCCGCCGCCGGGCGGCGGGGCCGTCTGGGTCTGACGGCTCGTCGCGGCGCCGCCCGGCACCGTTTCCGGAGCCGCGTAGTGCGCGTTCGGCTGGCCGTACGACTGCTGCTGCGGGACCTGGCCGTAGGGGGCTGTCTGGGCCTGCGGCTGGCCGTACTGACGTTGACCGACCGTGCGCACTCTGTTGACGGAGCCCGGGTAGCCGTAGCCGCCGGAGGGCGGCTGGGCGCCGTTGGCCTGACCGTCGGCGTAGAGGTAGCCGAACGGGTCGTCGTCCTCGGGCGTGCTCGCGCCGTTGTTGCCGGGCGTCATCCCTAGGTCTCCTCAACAGGTGCGGGTCCAGATGCGTACGTGGCTGAATGGCGAGCCTACCCGGTCCCCGGACCGCACACGGCTGTTGTTCCCATCACCCAAGGGTTGACCTGCGGTTTACCCCGCACGCCTGTGCTGTTTGGGACGAGACCGTTTCTCTACGTACATCCGCTCGTCTGCCGATTTCAGCACTTCGTCCGCCGTCATGCCGCAGTGTGCCCAGCCGATGCCGAAACTCGCGCCGACGCGCATGGCGCGGCCGTCGACCCGGATCGGCTGGATGATCTCGTTGCGCAGACGGACCGCGAGGTCCTGGGCGTCGGCCTTGCCGAGCCCGTCGGCCAGCACGACGAACTCGTCACCGCCGAGCCGGGCCACCGTGTCCCCGTCCCGCACCCCGCGGCTGAGCCGCCGGGCGACCTCGATGAGGACGGCGTCGCCCGCGTTGTGCCCGAACCGGTCGTTGATGGACTTGAAGCCGTCGAGGTCGCAGAAGAGCACCGCGAGGCCCTTGGTGCCGTCGTCGGTGTCACTGTCCGGGGCGACGGTGTGCACATGGTGGTCGAAGGCGTCGTAAGGCCCCGGCCCGGCATGGAAGTCGAAGGCGTGGCCGCCGCTGTCGTGGGCGGCCGGGTGGTCGATCCGGAACCCGTCGCCGAACGCGGCGACCAGGGAGTCCGTCGCGCTCGGCGGCAGCGACTGCGGGCGCCGGCACAGGCGGGCGGACAGACGGGCGCGCAGTTCCGCCGAGTTGGGCAGCCCGGTGAGCGAGTCGTGCGAGGCGCGGTGGGCGAGCTGCAGCTCGCGGCGCTTGCGCTCCTCGATGTCCTCGACGTGGGTGAGCAGGAAGCGCGGCCCGTCGGCGGCGTCGGCGACGACGGAGTTGCGCAGGGACACCCACACATAGGTGCCGTCCCGGCGCCCGAGCCGCAGTTCGGCCCGCCCGCCCTCGGCGGAGGTGCGCAGCAGGGTGCCGATGTCCTCGGGGTGGACGAGGTCGGAGAACGAGTAGCGGCGCATCGCGGAGGCGGGCCTGCCGAGCAGGCGGCACAGCGCGTCGTTGGTGCGCAGGATCCGGCCGTGCTGGTCGCCGCCCATCTCGGCGATGGCCATCCCCGAGGGGGCGTACTCGAACGCCTGCCGGAAGGACTCCTCGCTCGCGCGCAGCGCCTGCTGCTCCCGCTCCAGGCGGACCAGGGCCCGCTGCATGTTGGCCCGCAGACGGGCGTTGCTGATGGCGATGGCGGCGTGGAAGGCGTACATCTGGAGGGCCTCGCGCCCCCAGGCGCCGGGCCGCCGACCGTTGCGCGGCCGGTCCACGGAGATGACGCCGAGGAGTTCACCGCAGGAGCTGCCCTGGACACCCGGCGTGTACATGGGCGCGAAGAGGCGGTCGGAGGGGTGCCACTCGTCCTCGAAGCGGGGCTCGGGACCGTCGGTGTACCACTGGGGCACGTCGTCCTCGTCGAGGATCCAGCCCTCCGTGTGCGGTATGAACCGCAGGGTGCCCCACGCCTCGCCCATGCTGAGGCGCCGCTCCCAGGAGGCGCGGGAGCCGACGCGGCCGGTGATCAGCGCCTCCGCTGCGGAGTTCCCTGCGAGTGCGGCGACGACGAGGTCACCGTCCGGGCGTACGAGGTTGACGGCCGCCAACTCGTAGCCGAGGCCGTTCACGATGCCGTCGGCCACCGTCTGCAGCGTGTCCGCCAGGCTGCGGGCGGTGTTCATGTCCGCCATCACCTGGTGCAGCTGCCGCAGGGTCGCGAGACGGACATACGGCTCGGACTCGGTCTCCATTCGCCCTCCCCTCGAGATATCGCAGCAACTCCAGGGACGCGTCGGCGTACTACCGTTCTCCCGGTCTTCCACGGCACGCTACTGGGCGTACTCCACGGGTAGCATCGTGCAGCGTCTCCGCCACTGAATCACAGCGCGCTGCCCACTAGGTACACAGGGTCAACAAAATACGCTTCCTGTGACTCAAGTCACAGCCAAAGGTGAACAATTACGGAGAGGTTCCGCATTTTTCCCGTGTTTCCGCGGAATGCTTCCAGACTCGATGCGGGCCCTCTGTGCAGAGCTTGTGATCCTACGACGTCCGACGACGTCCGTCGCTGGTCCTAGGCCGCGATTCGGGCGCAGGCCCGATGTGGGCGGCCGGAAGCGGAGACTAGCGTTTTGACGTGCTCAAGACTTCCGCTGTCCCGTCCGTGTCCGCCGTGCCGCCCTCCTCCGGGCATCCTGAGGGGGTGAGCAACGACGAGTTCCGCGCCGCCCTGTCCCGGCTGGCCGCGGGCGTGGTCCTGGTGACCTCGCACGAGCCGGCGCTGGATCCCGAGGGGCCGAAGGGCGAGGACGTCGGCATGACGGCGACCGCCTTCATGTCGGTGTCCCTGGATCCGCCCCTGGTGCTGGTGAGCCTGCGCGAGGGCGCCCGCATGGACGACCTGCTCGCCGAGCAGCCGCTGTGGGCGGTCTCCGTCCTCTCGGAGAGCCAGCGGCACATCGCGGGACGCTTCGCGATGAAGGGCCGCGTCAGCGACCGTCTGCTGTTCGAGGACATCCCGTACGTCCGCGGCGAGGCCTCCGGCGCACCGCTGGTCGGCGGCGCCCTGGCGACCCTGGAGTGCCGCACGGAACAGCGGGTGCAGGCGGGCGACCACACGCTGGTGATCGGCAGGGTGCTCACGGCCCGGGTGCCGAGTGCGGAGGGCGGACCGCTGATGTATTTCCGGGGGCGGTACCGGCACTTGGGGTGAGCGGAAATCCGTGGCCCCCCCGGGGGCTTTCCGGCCTACGGTGCGCGGGTGACGACTGCTTCCGCCCCGCGCCTCGAAGAAATCACCGCCGAAAACCTCGACGCCGCGCTCGGCATCCGCGTCCGGCCCGGGCAGGAACACGCGGTCGCGCCGGTCGTGAAGTCCCTCGCCGAGGCGTACGTGCACCCCGGTGTCGCCTGGCCGCGCCTCATCGTGGACGACGGCAGGCCCGTCGGCTTTCTCATGGCCTTCTTCGACATCGACTGGTACGAGGACGGCAGCGTCCGGCGCTCGGGCCTGTGGCGGCTGAACATCGCCGCCGGGGAGCAGGGCCGCGGGTACGGCCGCTTCGCCGTCGAGTCGGTCGCCGCCGAGATCCGGCGTCGGGGCGGCACGCGACTGTACGTCACCTGGCATCCCGGTCCGGACGGTCCGGAGAACTTCTACCTTGGGTTGGGGTTCCACAAGAACGGGGAGACGAGCGGGGACCAGACCGTGGGCGTCCTGGAACTGACCTGACCCGCCGGTCGGGCTGTCCGTCTACGTCCAGTCACGAGCGGACCGGCCGGACCGGCCGCGTTTCGTCTCAGAGCGCTGCTTCTTCTCGCGCAGTCGCCGCTCGTTGATCCCCCGTGGGATCCGGGTCGGCCTGCGGGGCTTGGGCGGGGGCGCGGTCGCCTCCGCCAGCAGCGCCGCCAGGCGTACCGCGGCGGCCTCGCGGTTGCGCCACTGGGAGCGGTGCTCGGAGGAGCGGACGCTGACGACCCCGTCGACCAGGCGGGGCGCCAGGCGCTCCAGGGCGCGCTCCTTCCACACCTGGGGAAGAGCCTCGGTGTTCGCCAGGTCGAAGCGCAGCTCGACCTGCGAGTCACTCGTGTTGACGTGCTGTCCGCCGGGCCCCGACGACCGCGAGAAACGCCACATCAGCTCGGCCTCGGGGAGCGAGACGGAGCCGCGTATGACGTAAGGACCGGACATGCCGTCCATGTTCCCCGTTCCGCCCGGTCCGCGTCATCTCGATTTCCGGCGGCAGGTAAAAAAGGTAAAGGAACCCGGAACCGGGAGTACCCCCCTTGGCGTTGCTAGAGGTGGCGGTAGCTTCATCCGCACACGCAACGAGGGAAGGGACTCCCAACAATGGCTGTAAGCCTGTCCAAGGGTGGCAACGTCTCGCTCACCAAGGAGGCTCCGGGCCTGACCGCCGTCACCGTGGGCCTCGGCTGGGACGTCCGCACCACCACCGGCACGGACTTCGACCTCGACGCGTCCGCGATCGCGGTCAACGCCCAGGGGAAGGTCTACTCGGACCAGCACTTCGTCTTCTTCAACAACAAGCAGACCCCGGACAACTCGATCGTCCACACGGGTGACAACCGCACGGGCGAGGGCGCGGGCGACGACGAGGCGATCAACGTCAACCTGGCGGCGCTCCCGGCCGGCATCGACAAGATCGTCTTCCCGGTCTCCATCTACGACGCGGAGTCCCGCTCGCAGAACTTCGGCCAGGTGCGCAACGCCTACATCCGCATCGTCAACCAGGCCGGCGGCCAGGAGATCGCCCGCTACGACCTGTCGGAGGACGCGGCCACGGAGACGGCCATGGTCTTCGGCGAGCTGTACCGCAACGGCGCGGAGTGGAAGTTCCGCGCGGTCGGCCAGGGCTACGCGTCGGGCCTGGTGGGCATCGCCCAGGACTTCGGCGTGAACGTCTGACGGAGCCCCTGTCTCCTCATCGGGGCCCCGGTCCGGGAGGCCGGGGCTCCGGCGTGGTGCCCGGCCTCCCACGGACCCGCGCGGGACTGTCCGCGATACGTTGCGAGGGTGATCCTCGAGCCCCTCTCCCCCGCCCCCGACCACGACCTTCCGGGTGAGCTGCTGACCGAACTCACCGGGCTCTACGCCTCCAACCGGGAGTTCCACGCACTGAGCGGCGATTTCCCCGACCCGGACGACATCCGCCCGGAGCAGGTGGCGGCCGCGCTGGCCGACGAGTTGGCGCACCCTGACGTGGAGGTCCTGCTCGCCCGCAGTTTCGGGCGGCTCGTCGGGATCGTCGTCACGCTGGCCCACCACCCCGACCCGGCCGACCCGGACCCGTGGATCGGCCTGCTGATGGTGGACGCGGCGATGCAGCGGCACGGGCACGGGCGACTGCTGGCGTCCCTGGTGGAGGACCGCTTCCGCGCCGCCGGCCGCACCGCCGTGCGCCTGGCCGTGCTCGAGAACAACCCCGCCGGCCTCGCCTTCTGGACGGCCCTCGGCTACGAGGTCGTCGACCGCCGCCCGGACCGTGACCGGGGCCGCCCGTGCGCGGTGCTGCGCAAGGCCCTGTGACACCATCGCCCCCGTGCTCGACATCGGCTACGCCCTCTCCAACCGCTTCCCCGACCCCCCGCAGACCGACTACCGCCGCGCGGACGTCCGCGCCCTGCGGCACGACCTGTTCTGCGGTGACGTCTATCTCGCCGACACCGAGGCGGACCGGGAGCTGTCCACAGCCTGGGGATGGGTGCCGGTGCTCGACTTCGCGTGGGCGCTGTGCGACATCGTCGAGCGCCTCGACCGGGACCCGCTCGGCAGCCGCGCCGCCCGGCCGCAGCGCGCGGAGTTGGACTTCACCGAGTCGACCGACCGCCTGCTGTTCGAGCGCCGTTTCGGCTGGGTGGACATCGAGGCGGAGTGGCTGCCGCCGGCCGAGCCCCCACTGACGTTCCCCCACGCGGAACTGCGCCGCGAGGCCCGCGACTTCCTGCAGGACCTGATCGCCGACCTGACCGACCTGCACGAGGACCTCGGCGAGAACCCGGCGATCTGGACGCTGCAGGCCCGCTTTCCCCGGGTCGCCTGACCGGGAGCCCGCAAGGCCGTCGCCGGGTGCGGGGTCCGCTCCTCACGGCTCCAGCACCACCTTGCCGACCGTGCCCCGCGTCTCAAGGGCCCGGTGGGCCGCGGCCGCCTCGGCGAGCGGGAAGCGCTGGACGGCCGGGACCAGGCGGCCGGCCGCGGCCTCGGCGAGGGCCCGCTCCTCCAGGGTGCGCAAGGGGTCCGGACCGCCCGCCCTCCGCAGCATCGCGGGACCGAGGACCTGCTCGGAGACACCCTCGACCAGATACGGCCGGCCGTCCCGGATGCCCTCGGCGGACCAACCGAACACGAGGTGCCGCCCGCCCGGCGCGAGCAGTCCCACGGCGGTCCGGGCCACCGCGCCGCCGACGCCGTCGAAGACCACGGTGACCCTGCCGCGATACTCCGCGAGTCGGTCCGCCCAGGCGGGGTCCGTGTAGTCGACGGCGAGGTCCGCGCCGTTCTCCCGCACCCGCGCGACCTTCTCCGGACCGCCCGCGAGCCCGATCACGGTGGCGCCCGTGTGCCGGGCGTACTGCACGAGGAGGGTGCCGATGCCGCCCGCGGCGGCCGGGACGAGGGCCACGGAGCCGGGGCCGAGGTCGGCGAACTGCAGGATGCCCATCGCCGTACGGCCCGTGCCGATCATGGCGACGGCCTGCGCCTCGTCCAGGTTCGCCGGTATCTCGTGCAGCCGGGCGACGTCCGTGACGGCGAGTTCGGCGTAGCCTCCCGGCACGAAGCCGAGGTGGGCGACGACCCGGCGGCCGAGCCAGCGGGCGTCGACGCCCTCGCCGAGGGACTCGACGGTGCCGGCGACCTCGCGGCCGGGGATCGTGGGCAGTGGGGCCGGCCCGGGCGCGGGACCGGTCTCGCCCTCGCGGAGCGCGGTGTCCAGCAGGTGCACGCCCGCCGCGGCGACGGCGACACGCACCTGGCCGGGGCCCGGCTCGGGGTCCTCGACCTTCTCGAGGGTGAGGTTCTCGGCGGGGCCGAAGGCGTGCAGCCGGATCGCGTGCATGGGCGGGCTCCTCGTCCGTGCGTCTTTGCCGTCTTATGTGGTGCTGCTCTCGCAAGGCCCACCCTTCAAGCTCAAGCGCGCTTGAGGTCAAGGGCGACTTCGCAGGCCGGGGCGATTGTCAGTGGCGGGATGCAGCATGGGGGCATGGTGCGGAAGGCGCGGGTGGTGAAGGCAGCGCGGCGGCCGGAGGTCCGGCTGCCCGAGCTGGTGGCGTGGTCGGACGGGGAGGTGGTGCCGGACGGGGACTACGACGGGCTGGAGTTCCGGGACGCGGACCTCGCGGAGCAGGACGGCGGGGGCGCCCGGTTCATGGACTGCGCGCTGACGGGGTGCGCGCTGGACGGGACGGGGCTCCACCACGCGCGCGTGCTGGACTCGGTCCTCACGGGCATACGGGGCGTGGGCACGGACCTCGCGGAGGCGACCCTGCGCGATGTGGAGCTGGTGGACGCCCGGCTCGGCGGGACGCAGCTGCACGGGGCGGTGCTGGAGCGGGTGCTGGTACGCGGCGGCAAGATCGACTACCTGAACCTGCGCAAGGCACGGCTGAAGGACGTCGTCTTCGAGGGCTGTGTCCTCATCGAGCCCGACTTCGGGGGCGCCCGGCTGGAGCGGGTGGAGTTCGTGGACTGCGTGCTGAAGGGAGCCGACCTGACGGCGGCGACCCTGGTGGACGTGGACCTGCGCCGCGCGGCGGAGCTGGACGTCGCGCGCGGAGTGGACCGCCTGTCCGGCGCGGTGATCAGCCATGCGCAGCTGCTGGATCTCGCGCCGGTGCTGGCGGCGGCGCTGGGGCTGCGGGTGGCGGAGGCGGACTGACGACCACCCGGCACGGGCGGCGCACTGGAAGGCCGCGGACCGGCACGGGCGGCTAGCGCACGGGCGGCGGACCGGCACGGGCGGCGAGCGGCACGGGCGGCGGACCGGAAGGCCGCGGACCGGCACGGGCGGCGAGCGGCACGGCGCCGTCGCCCGGGGGTGTCTGCGGCGGCCACGGCCCTCGAAGCGGAGCTGGGCCGTGCCCCCGGCGGGGACGTGCGCCGCCCCTCGTCTCGCCACGGCGGTCGCGTGGGTGGACCATGGAGGTGGAGCGACGAGGGAGGCCCGCCATGAAGAAGTCATCCGGAGCCTCGGATTACGACACCTGGCTCTACTCGCACACCCCCTCGCAGGCCGAGGGCGAGCGCGACGAGCCGGGCGAGCGCAGCGCCATGGAGCAGCACCCGGACGTCCCGCGCACGGAGCCGTCCCAGGCGGAGGGCGAGCGGAGCGCGGACGAGCAGGGGTCGAATCGCCCCTGACCACGGGTGATCCGATGATCGGCGGTGGCCTTCGGTGTCGTATGTCGCTGTCAGCGCGCTCAGCCACCCGGGGCTGCTGCGGGACAAGAACGAGGACAGTCTCGTCGCCGGGCCCTGGACGCTGTGTGCCACCGTCACCGAGAACCCGCAGACGCTGGTCTTCCCCCTGGGGACGCCCCTGGTGGTCGCCGTGGCCGACGGACTCGGCGGGCACCCCGGGGGCGAGGTGGCCAGCGCGCTGGTGGCACGGCGGTTCGCGGCCCTCGGGCCGGCGCTGGGCAGTGAGGACGCCGTCCGGGGCGCCGTGGACTCCTGCAACCGGGCCGTCTACACGGCCGCCGAGGGCGGCGAGGACGACGATCGCGGCCTTGCGATGATGGGCACCACCGTCGCGGGGGCCGTCGTGCTGCCCAAGGAGCTGCTGGTCTTCAACGTGGGGGACAGCAGGGTCTTCGCCGCGCCACCGAGCGGACTGCGGCAGGTGAGCGTGGACGACAGCCCGCCCCTGGCGCCGGGGCAGCGCACCACCTCGCTGGTCACGCAGTGCCTCGGCGGCTCCCCGCACTACCGGGCCGTCGTGGCGCATGTGACGGCCACGCCGTTGTCACCGGGTGACCGCTATCTCGTCTGCACCGACGGCCTCACGGATCCGGTGCCGGAGGACACGATCGACGCGGTGCTGCGGGAGCACGACGACGGACGCGCCGCCTTCGAACTGTGGAAGGCCGCCATCGGCGCGGGCGGACCCGACAACATCACCCTCGCGCTCGTCCGCGTCGCCGACGACTAGAGGGGGCGGGCTCCCTAGCCCCGGCGCGCCGCCGACCGCCCCAGTTCCGCCAGCGCCCCGTCCGTCAGCCGGTACACCGTCCACTCGTCCTGCGGGCGGGCGCCCAGGGCCTCGTAGAAGTCGATCGACGGGCGGTTCCAGTTCAGCACCGACCACTCCAGACGCTCGTAGCCGCGCTCCACGCAGATGCGGGCCAGTTCCGTGAGAAGCGCCTTGCCGTGGCCGGCGCCGCGGGCCTCCGGGCGGACGTACAGGTCCTCCAGGTAGATGCCGTGCACGCCCCGCCACGTGGAGAAGTTCAGGAACCACAGCGCGAACCCGACGACCTCTCCCCCGTCGTCCTCCGCGACATGCGCGAAGGCCGCCGGCCGGGCGCCGAACAGTGCCTCGCCCAGCTGCTCCGGCGTCGCCCGTGCCTCTTCGGCCGCCTTCTCGTAGGCGGCGAGTTCACGGATCAGGGTGTGGATGACGGGGATGTCGTCGGGAGTCGCGGTGCGGATCATGCGGGCAGTCAAACACAGGTGGGGCCGGGCCCATCAAGGCCCGGCCCCATCCCGCCGTCACCGACGGCTCAGCGCAGACGTCGTACGTCGATCGCCCAGATGCCGCGCCCGTGGGTGGCCGCGTAGAGCCGTCCGTCGGGGCCCGTGCGGAGCTGGAGGACCGCCGTCGTGGGCAGGTTGGTGCCCGCCACCTTCCAGCTGGACGCACCCGCCGGGCGGACCAGGACGCCGAGGTCGGTGCCGATCGCCACAGTGCCGTTCTTCAGCAGCACGACCGTGTTGGCGGGCACGTCCGGCAGGTTCCCCGAAATGTCCTTCCAGGTCGCGCCGCCGTCCCGGGTCTCGAACAGGTGGCCGACACCGGCGCCCGGCCCCTCCGTCCACTTGCGGGAGAACCCGTTGACCGCCAGGAGGACGTGGCTGGAGTCCGCCGGGTCGATGGCGAGGCCCGCGAGGTAGCGGTTGGGGACCGTCCCGTCGACCGGCAGGTTCAGCTGGTGCCAGCCGGTGCCGTCCGCGTTGCCGACCGCGATGCCCCGGGTGAAGCCCTCGTTGTTGCAGGGGCCGCACCAGGCGGCGTACACCTTGCCGCCGGAGGAGGCGACGGCGGTGGCGGTGTGGCCCGCGCCGAGGTCGAAGGCGTTGACCCACTCGCTGCCGCTGCGGATCGCCCAGCCCTTGGTGTTGATCCACACGTGGCGGCCGCCCGCGACCCAGGTGTTCGCGTCCTTGATGTCGGAGTTCAGCGGGGCGATGAAGCGGGCCTCGCCGGTGGCGCTGTCGGGCGGGGCCACGGAGTAGGTGGTCGCCTTCGACGGGTCGGTGACCCAACCGCCGTCGTTCACCGCGCAGTTCTGCGTGACGGCGACCGCCAGGTACACGTACTCGGAGGCGACGTTGCACCCGTTGGCCGGGTCGACGATCGTGTCGCCGCCGTCACCGCCGAAGTTGGAGCCCATCACCCGGTCGCCGGGCCGCAGGATCGACTGGCCGTTGTCCTGCAGACCGCCGCTGACGTCGAGCCCGCGCGCGGCCTGGTCGATGCCCACGCCGACCGAGTAGTACTGCAGCGCGTCCATCGTGCCGTCGTTCAGGGACGTCCAGTCGGTGCCGTGGCCCGAGGCGTTCGCCGAGCCGTTCAGCGGCCTGCGGAACGCGCCGCCGTCGTCGCCGACCACCAGGTACGGTGCGCCGCCGTCGCTGCCGATCGCCACCGCGTGCTGGTCGGCGTGCACGGTGGAGGGGCAGTCACCGCTCTGCTTGGCGGGATCGATGGACCAGCAGGGGAAGCCGAAGTTCCAGTACGGTCCCGGCACGGTCCAGCTCTTGCCGCCGTCCTTGGTCTCGAAGACCTCCTCCAGACCCGCGTAGACGTGGTCGGGGTTCTTCGGGTCGACGGTGAGGAACTGGTCGTACCAGGCCTGGATACCCGGCTGGTACCCGGCACCGGTGAGCGCCGAGCCGGAGTCGCGCAGCTGCGTGTAGTCGGCGATCTTCGTCCACGGCCCGGTCGGAGAGCCGGACTTGGAGACGAAGATGCCGGCGAGCCCGCTGTCGGGGTTGGAGCTGGTCATCGCCGGCGACTGGTCGACGGCGTAGTAGCGGGAGCCGTCGGCGCTGCGCGCGAAGGTCACGTTGCCCACGTCGTCACTGTCGCTCGGCAGGTCCCCGAGCCCGGTCAGCCGCTGCCAGCCGCGCGGTCCCTTGGCGTAGAAGCCGTTGTAGGCGTCGCCGCCGCGCCAGCCGACCGCGAGGACGACCTTGTTCGGGTCCTTGGGGTCGATGGCGATGTCACTGGTGATGTTCTTGTACGCCGCGTCGGGGTCGCTCGCCTCGGAACCGCCCGGCAGATAGTCGGGGTTGGGGGCGAACTCCAGCTTCCAGGGGCCCTTCAGGGACTTCGTGGAGTGGCTCCACACCCCGCGCGTGGTGGCCGCCCACACCTTGTCCCCGCCGAACCGCAGCGCGTTGATCGAGGTGGACTCCAGCTCGTCCCCGCCGACCCGGTCACGGGTGCTGAACTTCCCCTTGCGCGGGTCGTCGAGCACGTAGACCCCCGTGCCGAGGAACGAGGTCGCGCTGGTGTTGGCCTCACCGGTCGCGTACCACAGCCGTCCGCGGCCGTCGAGCTGGAGGTCGCCGGTGGAGAGGGCGGGCAGGCCGTCGGAGATGTTCTGCCAGTGCCCGCCGCCCGTGCGGGAGCGGAAGACGCCGCCGTTGGCCGAACCGGCGTACACATACCCGTGGTTGTCGGCCGCGAGCCCCGTCACGCGCCCCGTGACCCGCCCGGCGCCGCCGCTGGAGTTGGAGTTGGTGTCCCGGTAGCGCGGGTCGTCCGAGTCGTACGGCAGCCGCGTCAGCTCGCTCCACTTGCTGTGCGTGTGCCGCAGACCGCTGAGCTCGTCGTACGCGGCCCCGTAGGCGCCCGGCGCCACGATGCCCGGCGAGGTGCGGGCCTCCGCGTACTGGTCCGCCTGCTCGGCGATGTTCCCGGCCTCGTCCTCGTCGCCCCCGGGGTCCCCGGGGTCCTCCGTCTTCGCGAACGGCGACAGGCCCTTGTGCTGATTCACAAGGGCCTGTTTCCGAAGTGCCCGCACCCCGAAGGGGTCCGTATGGCCACCTGGTGCCGCCTGGGCCTGTGTGACCGTCAGACCCAGCGCGGCGGACACGGCGAACACCGCCGCCCATGCCCGTCTTCTGCGCAACCCGTTGCCTGCCATCAAAAACGTGCCCTCCCCTAAGAGCCGTGGCGTACATGACACAAGCTGCCCACAGCTTTGGGGAGACAGGAGTTGAGGGAGAAGCGCTTACGGGCAATCAGAGCGTAAAGATTTGTGAGGGGTGCGTCAGTGGCGTCCCGCGACCCGGTCGGCCAGTTGTGCCAGCCGTGACGACTCGATGCCGGGCGCCGTCCGTTCGCGCCGGTCCGCCGTGCGGTAGGTGGCGTACATGCCGTGCACGCCCAGCCAGCGCAGCGGTTCCGGCTCCCACTTGCGCACCCGGTGGTTCACCCACGGCAGCGCCGTCAGCTCCGTCGGGCCCGCCTGGCCCGAGTCCTGCTGGACGAGGTCGCGGAGCGTGCGGGCGGCGAGGTTGGTGGTGGCGACGCCCGAGCCGACGTAGCCGCCCGCCCAGCCGAGGCCCGTGGAGCGGTCCAGGGTGACCGTGGCACACCAGTCGCGCGGCACGCCCAGCACCCCCGACCAGGCGTGGGTCACCCTGATCCCGGCCAGCGACGGGAAGAAGCGGACCAGGATGTCGTACAGCGCCTCGACGGTGGCGGGCTGGGTGCGGCCGTCGTTGTCCGTGCGGGAGCCGAAGCGGTACGGGACGCCGCGGCCGCCGAGCGCGATCCTGCCGTCGGCGGTGCGCTGGGCGTACATGTACGCGTGCGCCATGTCGCCCAGCGTCTCGCGCCCCTCCCAGCCGATCCGCTCCCACTGCGCGTCGGTGAGCGGCTCGGTCGCGATCATGGAGGAGTTCATGGGGAGCCAGGTGCGCCGCTGCCCCTTCAGGGAGGCGGTGAAGCCCTCCGTGCAGCGCAGGACGTACGGGGCGCGGACCGTGCCGTAGGGCGTCACGGCGTGCTTGGGGCGGATCTCGGTGACCGGGGTGTGCTCGTGGACCGTCACGCCGAGCGCCTCGACGGCCGCCGCGAGGCCCTTGACCAGCTTCACCGGGTGCAGCCGCGCCCCGTGCGGGGTCCAGGTCGAGCCGACCGCGTCCGCGACCCTGATCCGCTCGGCGGTCTGCCGGGCGCCGTACAGCTCGCGGTCCTTCTCGCCGTACGACAGCTCCTGCTCGTGGAAGGCCTTGAGCCGGGCCAGTTGCGCGGGCGTGTACGCGACCTCCAGGACACCGCCGGCGTGCACGTCCGCGTCGATGCCCTCCTCCTCGGTGACGCGGACGACCTCGGCGACCGTGTCGTTCATCGCCCTCTGCAGGCGTACGGCGGCCTCGTGGCCGTGCAGCCTCGCGTACCGGTCGCGGCCCGCGATGCCGTTGTAGAGCCAGCCGCCGTTGCGGCCGGAGGCGCCGTAGCCGCAGAACCTCTGCTCCAGGACCATGATCCGCAGGAAGGGCGCCGCCTTCTTCAGGTAGTAGGCGGTCCACAGGCCGGTGTAGCCACCGCCGACGATCACCACGTCGGCGGACGCGTCCCCGGCGAGGGGTTCCCGGGGCTCGGGGAGGCCGTCGTCGGCGTACCAGAAGGAGACGCCGCCGTTGACGACGCCATTCACCGCACTGTTCATGCGCGGGACGTTAACTCCTGAGAGCGACCAGTGTCTCCTTCGGATTCCATGGTCTTCCGCAGCCACGGGTCAGCGGATAGCAGGCCAGACCGATCAGCACCGAGATGAAATGCCCGAAATCCGTGAAGGTGGGGATCGCGGTCAGGGGGAGGGCGTACACCAGGAGGACGACGGTCAGATACGCATAGCTCCAGGGCGCCGCGAGCCGGTAGGTGAGCACGCCGACCACCCCGGCGAGCGCGTAACTGACCCCGAAGTCGAGCGTGTTGACCGCCGAGTGCGGGGCCATCCCGTCCTTTATCGCCTGTAGCAGCGCGCCCTCGCTGACGAGCGTGGCGAGCACGTGCGCGGCGGCGCAGACGGCCAGCCAGCGGGCGGTGCCCAGCCAGCGCTCCGCCTGCGCGTGGAAGACCGTGTAGAGCGCGGCGTACGGCAGCCAGTGTCCGCCGTCGATCCACATCGCGGAGGTGATGAACACGCGCAGCGGGTCCTGGGACAGCTGGTGGATGTTGGTGGACCGATGCCGCAGGAAGCGCTCCTCGAAGTGCGGCGACATGTGGTGCAGCGCGATCGTGGTGAAGAACAGGACCAGCAGCCACACGTACGTCCCCGGGGCGCTGCGTATGTAGGCCGCCGCCGCCCCGAGGCCGCGCCGCAACCGCCTGACCCCGTCCACACAGGCCAGTATGGTCGGGAGGGTGATCGAGGTGCCTGGCGAGCTGGTCGCTTCTCAGGAGAAATTCAACCGGGAGGCGGGGCGCGCGTTCGTCGCGGAGCTGCCCCGGCGGGTCGAGGAGTTCCTGGAGCGGTGGGGGCTGCGGGTGGACGGGCCCGCGATGTACGGGGTGACCGCGCTGGTGCTGCCGGTGACCCGCACCGACGGTGCTTCGGCAGTGCTCAAGCTCCAGCTCCGGGACGAGGAGAACGAGGGCGAGCCCCTGGCACTGAGCGCCTGGGACGGGGAGGGAGCCGTACGCCTGCTGGAGCACGACGAGCCGACCTGCACGCTGTTGCTCGAACGACTGGACGAGACCCGCACCCTGGCCCATGTGCCGGACGCACGTGAGGCGGTCCTCGTCATCGCGGAGCTGCTGGCCCGCCTGACCACCGTCCCGGCACCGGAGGGGATGCGCCGGCTGGCCGACATCGCGCGGGCGATGCTGGAGCGGGTCCCCCGGGCGCTCGAGCGGATACCGGATCCGGCGGACCGTCGCCTGGTCGCGGACTGCGCGGCCGCCCTGCGGGAGGTCGCGTCCGAACCGGGCGACCGCCTGCTGCACTGGGACCTGCACTACGACAACGTCCTGGCCGCCGACCGCGCCCCCTGGCTGGCCATCGACCCCAAGCCGCTGGCCGGCGACCCCGGCTTCGACCTGCTCCCGGCGATCCGCAACCGCTACGACCCCGGGGAGACCCGGTGGCGCTTCGACGCCCTGACGGACGCGCTGAGCCTGGACCGGGAGCGGGCGCGGGCCTGGACGCTGGGCCGGGTGCTGCAGAACTGCCTGTGGGACATCGAGGACGACAGGCCGCCGGAGTCGGGCCGGCTGGAGATCGGACGGACTCTGCGCGGCTGACGCACCGCCCGAGGACGCGGCGGGCCGAGACACGCCCCCGGATGGACGATCCGGCATTCGACGGCTTATCCGGTCATAGCGTACCGAATATGACGAAACGCCATCTCGCCTACCTCGCGTGTGCCGCCGCGCTCGTCGCGTCGGGGTGCGGCGCCACCGCCGACTCCCTTCCCGCGACGCCCGGCACCCGCACGGTGCGTCCGGGTGACTCGATCCAGAAGGCGGTGGACGCCGCCAAACCGGGAGACACCATCCTCCTCGCCGCCGGCACCTACCGGGAGAGCGTTCGGGTGACCACCTCCGGGCTGACCCTGCGCGGCATGGGCCGGAGCACCGTCATCGCACCGGCCGACAAAGCGGCCTCAAACGCCTGCGCGAAGGCCGGCAACGGGATCTGCGTCGAGGGGACGCAGGGGCACCCCGTCACGGACACCACCATCGCCTCCCTCGCCCTGACCGGCTTCTCCAAGAGCGGCCTGTGGTCGAAGTGGACCGACCGGCTGACCGTCCGGCACGTGACCGCCGAGAAGAACAAGGTGTGGGGCATCGCGCAGGAACGCTCCACTCGGGGCGTGTTCCTGGACGACACCGCCCGCGACAACGGCGATGCGGGCCTGTTCCTCGCCAACACGGTCGCCTCCGAGGGCGGGGCCACGGACACCAAGGGCGCGGTGATCGCGCGCAACCATCTCCAGGGCAACCGGATCGGCGTGACCGTCCGCCGCCTGAGGGACCTCACCGTCATGAGCAACGACATCACCGCCAACTGCGCGGGGGTCTTCGTCGTCGGGGACGAGAACAGGCCGCGGGCCGGCGCCCTGACGGTGAGCGACAACGTCATCCATCAGAACAACAAGTCCTGCCCGAAGACCACCCGGCTGCCCGCCCTGCAGGGCTCCGGGATCGTCCTGACCGGCGCCGAGAACACCCTGGTGACCCGGAACACGATCACGGACCACACGGGCAAGTCCCCGCTCTCCGGCGGCATCGTGCTCTTCAAGAGCATGGTGGGAGCCTCGAACGAACGCAACCAGATCACCGGCAACACGGTGCGGCGCAACGCCCCGGCGGACCTCGTCAGCGGGGAAGCCGGCAAGGGCAACACTTTCCAGGGCAACACCTGCGGCGCCTCCAAGCCCGCGGGCCTGTGCTGACGCCGCGGCACCACCGCCTTGCGGACCCAGAGAGGAAAGGCAGCACATGACGACCGTAAGCCCTGCCCCACCGCCCTCCATGCGCCTGCGGGAGCTCGCGTTCGGGGCGGCGTGCGCCGCCGCCCTCCGCGCCGCCGCCCGGCTGGGCGTCGCCGACGCGCTGGGGGACGGCCCCATGGCCGTGGAGGACCTCGCGGCCGCGGTGAAGACCGAAGCCCGGCCGCTGCGGCGGCTGCTGCGGGCCCTGACCTGCTACGGCGTCTTCGCCGAGCACGAGGACGGGACGTTCGCACACACCGACATGTCCCGGCTGCTGCGCGAGGACGACCCGAACAGCCTGCGCTACATCACCCTGTGGTGCACCGAACCCTGGACGTGGTACGCGTGGCCGAAGCTGGACGAGGCGGTGCGCACCGGCCGGAACGTCGTCGAGGACCTGTACGGCAAGGAGTTCTTCACCTACCTCAACGAGGACGCCCCGGAGTCGGCCGACGTCTTCAACCGGGCCATGACGACCTCCAGCCGGCAGTCGGCGCGGGACGTCGCCGAGCTCCTCGACCTGTCGGGGAGCTCCTCGGTCGCCGACATCGGCGGCGGCCAGGGGCATGTGGTGGCGAGCCTCCTGGAGAAGTACCCGTCGATGCACGGAACGCTGCTGGACCTGCCCCCCGTGGTGCGGAACGCCGACCCGCGGCTGCGGGAGGGCGGCGCCCTCGCCGACCGGGTGCGCATCGTGCCCGGCGACTGCCGCGAGGGCATCCCGGTCAAGGCCGACGTCTACATCATCAAGAACATCCTCGAGTGGGACGACGACTCGACCGCCCGGTGCCTGCACAACGTCGTCACGGCGGGCGGCCCCGGGGCGCGGGTCGTCGTCATCGAGAACCTCGTCGACGACACCCCCTCGATGCGGTTCTCCACCGCCATGGACCTGCTGCTGCTCCTCAACGTGGGCGGGGCCAAGCACACCACGAAGAGCATGGTGGACCGGATCGCCGCCGCGGGCCTGATCATCGACGACATCCGCCCGGTCAACCCCTACCTGCACGCGTTCGACTGCAGCGTGCCCCGGTGAACAACGTGCCCCGGTGAACGACGTCCCCCACTGAACGACGACCGCCACCGGCCCACGGGGGCCTCCCCCACAGGCCACAGGCCACAGGCCATAGGCCATAGGCGATAGGCGATAGGCCACCGGTCGCCGGGTCCGCGGTGCACGCGGGCCCGGCGACCGGTGGCCGTTCGAGTGGTTCCGATGGTTCGGACGGTGGGGTCGGGGTCGGTTCAGCGAGCGGAGTCCCGCTCCCAGCGGTAGAAGCACTGCGCCATCGCGTCCTTCGGGGAACGCCAGGTGGCCGGGTCGTAGGCGCTGACGTACGCCGTGAGCCGTTCGCTGACGTCCCGGAAGGCCGGGTGCTGGGCCACCTTGGCGATGGCCGGGCCGGGCTCCTGCTCGGCCTCGATCAGATGCATGTAGACGTCGCCGAACTGCCACAGGGTGCGCCGGGTGACCCCGACGAGATGCGGCAGCTCCCCCCGGTCGGATTCCTCGAACACCTTGGCGATGTCCGGGGCCGATCCGGGGGCCATACGGGCGACGATCAGGGCCTGGTGCATGAGCATGTTCTCCGTCCGGTTCAGTCGGCCAGCGCGGGCGCGGGCCGTGACTCGGCGGCGGCCTTCTCGATGCGGTCCCGGATCAGGGCCATCTGCACCTTGGAGTTCCGGTTGATGTTGTCGGTCATCCAGGCGTCGTCGACCGGGGCGTCGGGCTTCATCGCGAAGTCCTGCGTCCACATCATCCGGGTGCCCTCGGGGACCTCCTCGTACTGCCATCGGATGTTCATGTACGCGAAGGGCCCCGGCTCGACACGGCGGGCCTTGACGGTGAGCGTGGGACGGTCCGTCTCCCGCTCCGAGACCCAGCTCCACACCGTGCCGTTCTGGTCGGGGTGCATGGTCAGCCGGAAGGTCGTCCTGTTCCCCTCGCGGGAGAGCACGTCCACGGAGGCGTACTCGCTGAACAGGTTCGGCCAGTTCTCCAGGTCGTTGGTCATGTCCCAGACCAGGTCCACCGGCGCGGCGATGGTGATGGCGTTCTCGGTGTGTCCGGCCATGTCAGGCTCCTGCCATAAGGGTGCTGTTGACGAGGTCGAGGAACTGCCGGGGCGTCTTGCAGCGCTCCGCGTCGGGCGGCATCGGGGTGCCGTGCCGGTTCTCCAGTTCGCCGACGATGCCGAGCAGGCCGAGCGAGTCGATGCCGAGGGCGTCGAAGCCGGAGTCGCACCGCTGCTGCAGTTCCTGCGGGGCGACGGTGACTCCGGCGGCCTTCTTCATCAGGTCGGACAGTTCTTCCAGGGTGATGCGGTCGTTCATACGGTGGGTCTCCTTTGCTCCAGGGCGGCCTCGCTGCGAGGCGCCGCTGTTCCGGTCGTTGGCTCCCGGCTCACTCGGCCGCGCCGTGCCGCAGCACGAGCGCCGTGTTCGACCCCATGAGGCCCCGGCTGAGGACCAGCGCCGTGCGCGGCTCGGCGGCGCGGGCCCGGCCGGTCACCAGGTCGAGGTCGTGGCAGACGTCGAGGACGTTGGGGGTGGGCGGGATCAGGCCGTGCTCCATCGAGAGCACCGCCGACGCGACGTCCAGCACGGGCGCCGCGCAGTAGCCGCGGCCTATGCCCGTCTTGGGCGCCGTCACGGGTACGCGCCTGCCGTGCGCGCCCAGCGCGTCGGCGATCGCCAGCGCCTCGGCACGGTCCGCCTCGGGGACGCCGAGGGCGTCGGCGAACACCACGTCGATCTCCTCCGGGGCACACTCGGCCTCCTCCAGCGCGCCGCGGATCGCCTGGACGAGCCCTTCCCGGGACCGCTCCCACTGTGAGGCGCCGGTGAACGTCGCCGCGTGCCCCGCGAGCACGGCCCGCACCCGTACGCCCCGCTCACGGGCCGATGTCTCGTCCTCCACGACGAGCATGGCGCCGCCCTCCGCGGGCACGAACCCGCAGGCCCCCGAGGTGAAGGGGCGGTAGGCGCGCTCCGGGTCCTCGGCGGTGCTCAGCTCCTGGTAACCGAGCTGGCAGACCGCCGAGTACGGCGCGAGCGGCGCCTCGGTCGAGCCGGCCACGATGACATCGGTGCCCCGGTGCACGGCGCGCGCGGCGTGCGCGAGGGCGTCGAGGCCGCCGGCCTCGTCGGCGGCGACGACCGAACAGGGGCCCTTGAACCCGCGGCGGATGGAGATCTGCCCGGTGCTGGCCGCGTAGAACCAGGCGATGGACTGGTAGGGGCCGACGAAGCGGCTGCCCTTTCCCCACAGCTGCTGCAGCTCCCGCTGCCCGAACTCACCGCCGCCGGATCCGGCCGCGGTGACCACACCGAGGGAGAACGGCGAACCGTGCTCGTCGGCGCCGCCGATCCGGGCGTCGGCCAGGGCCAGGTCGGCCGCGGCCATCGCGAAGTGCGTGAACCGGTCGGTCTGCACGAGGAAGCGCTCCTCGACCACCGCCGCCGGATCGAAGGCGCGGACCTCGCCGGCCACCCTCAGGGGCAGGTGCTCGCACCCCTCGCGGGTGACCCGGTCCAGGACGCTGATGCCCTCCCGGGTGGACTTCCAGAAGGTGTCGGTACTCGTTCCGTTGGGCGCGACGACGCCGATTCCGGTGACGCCGGCGCGCCTCACGTGGGGTGCGCTCATCGTGTCCTCTCCCTCTGCCGGGTCAGGATCACCGCGGACTGGAAGCCGCCGAACCCGCTGCCCACGGAGAGCACGCTGGTCAGCTTCCGCTCCCGGGCCACGCGCGGGACGTAGTCCAGGTCGCACTCCGGGTCGGGGGTCTCGTAGTTCGCGGTCGGCGGTACGACCTGGCGGTCCAGGGCCAGTACGCAGGCCACGACCTCGATCGCGCCGATCGCCCCGAGGGAGTGCCCCACCATGGACTTGATGGAGCTCATGGGCGTGTCGTAGGCGTGGTGGCCCAGGGCCCGCTTCACGGCGGCGGTCTCGTGGCGGTCGTTCTGCCGGGTGCCGGAGCCGTGCGCGTTGACGTAGTCGATGGCCGAGCCGTCGAGGCGGGCGTGGTCGAGCGCCGTCTCGATGGCGCGGGCCATCTCCAGGCCCTCGCTGGTCAGTCCGGTCATGTGGTAGGCGTTGCCGAAGGTGGCGTAGCCGCTGAGCTCGCAGTACACCCGCGCGCCGCGGGCCCGGGCGTGTTCGAGCTCCTCCAGGACGAGCACCGCGCCGCCCTCGCCCATGACGAACCCGTCACGGTTGTTGTCGAAGGGCCGTGAGGCGTGTGCGGGGTCGTCGTTGTTCGGGGACGTGGCCTTGATCGCGTCGAAGCAGGCCATGGTGATCGGGGAGATCGGCGAGTCGGAGGCGCCCGCGATGCAGACGTCGGCCCGGCCCTCCTCCACGGTGTGGAAGGCGTACCCCACCGCGTCGAGCCCCGAGGTGCAGCCCGTGGAGACGGTCTGCACCGGACCAGAGGCGCCGAAACGTTCCGCCACCATCGAGGCCAGCGTGCTCGGCGAGAACGCCCGGTGCAGGTGCGGACCCGCCTCCCGGTGGTCCACGTCCCAGCGCTGCCCGCGATGGCTGACCAGGACGTAGTCGTGCTCCAGCCGAGTGGTACCGCCCACCGCGGTCCCCAGGGACACCCCGACCCGCCAGGGGTTCTCCCGGGCCAGGTCGAGCCCGGCGTCCCGTACGGCCTCCTCACCGGCGACCAGGGCGAACTGGATGTACCGGTCGGCACGTTCGATCTGCTCCGGCCCCAGCCCGCACGCCACCGGGTCGAAGTCGCACTCGGCGGCGATCCGCGAGCGCAGGCCGGTCGGGTCGAAGAAGGTGATGCCCCGCGTCGCGGTACGGCCGTTGGCGAGCAGATCCCAGAACGCCGGGACGCCGATGCCGCCCGGTGCCACGACGCCTATGCCGGTGACCGCCACGCGCCGGGTCATGAACGGACCTGACCTCGGTCGGCCGGCCGGGCACCGCCCGCCCCGGCTCCCTCCGCGGCGACCGCGACGGCTTCCGTCTCCTCGGTGTCGACGTGGCCGAGCTGCGGCGTCGGGGCGAGGGGGCCCAGATGGAAGACCAGACGCGCCTCCTCGTCACCCACGTTGCGGAAGCGGTGCCGCATATAGGCGGGGATCATCAGCCCCTGTTCGGGGCGCAGCGCGTGCGGCTCGCCGTCCAGGTCCACCTCGAGCCGGCCGGAGAGGACGTAGACGAACTCCTCGGAGTAGGGGTGGTAGTGCTCGCCGATCCGATCCCCCGGCTGCACGATGGCCACACCCATGAAACCGCTGGTGGAGCCGACCGTGGCCGGGGTGAGCATGGCGCGCAGATCGCCGCCGCGTCTGGTGTTGGGCTCGATCTCGCCGAGCTCCACGATTCTGGGACGGGGTTTGGTCACGTCGTTCCTCCGATGGTGTGCTGCGTCGACAGGGGGGCGGGGCCACCACGGCCCGGTAGTGCCGGTCAGGCCTCGGCCGAACGGCGGTCGGTGATGAGGTCCATACGGGCGAGCGTCACGAAGCGCGCCAGGTCGCCGCCCTCGAGGGCAGCGCCGTCCGCACCGACGGCGGCGCCGTCGAGGAGGGTGGTCAGCTCGGCCGCCTGGGCGGGATCGGCCAGTCCGAAGGTCTGCACCGGGTCGGCGTCGGCACCGCCGCGGACATCGATCAGCCGTACGACGATCTCGTCACGCTGGAAGATCGTGCTGCCGCAGACCGGGCTGCGCGGATCGTCCGCCCGCGCCTCGTCCTGCTCCGCGAGCAGCCGGGCCAGCCGCATCCCGCACCCCGGCCGGGCGGGGTAGTACAGCGCGAGCCGCTTCGCCTCCGGGCACTCCTGATCCGACGTCACATGGTGGACCGCGGGCAGCGCCGCAAGGGTGAAGAAGACCCGCGCGGACTCCGGGTCGTTGAGGTCCCGGTCCTGCTCCAGATAGGGGTTGATGGCCTCCTCCACCGCCCGCACCTCCGGCTGCCGGGAGACGTGCCGCAGCGCCGCGAGCAGGTCGCCGCGCACCTCGATGGTCCGCACCACCCGGTTGCCGTGCATGAACAGCGAGGTCCGGCACAGCCGGGTGGTGTCGTTCACCCGCGGCTCGGGCGAGGCGTAGTCCGCGAGGATCTTCGCCACGGTCTGCTCGCTGCCCGGCTTGACCGTGAAGGTGAGCGCATGCCGGAGCCGTCCGTCACCGATCCGCGGGGACGCCTGCAGCCGCCGGTTCGCGGACCTGGCGGACGGTTCGCCACCGGTCTCCCGGACGATGTGGAAACGCAGCGACCGGGTGTCCCGGACACAGCTGTGCAGCGGCTGCACCATCCGCACGTGCTCCTCGCTGTTCACCCAGGCGAGGAACGGCGGGGCACTCTCCCACTCGCTGGTGATGAGCCACTGCGAGGGATTCTCGATCGACTGGCAGAGCTGGTCGCTGACGTGCCCGGGAACGGACGCGACCTGGTTGCACAGCTGCTCGTACGCCTCCAGGAACTGCTGCTGGGCTCCGTCGTAGACGTCCACCAACAGGACGACCCGGAGCGGGGAGCCGTCGAACACCGACTGCGATACCCGTTTCGACACCTGTCGCGTCACCGGTTCTGAAACACGTTCAGACATTGTGGTCATGCTGCGCTCTTCTCCTTCGGCGGGGCAGAAGCCGACATCGGCCGCGGGTGACACGACGTCAGCGTTCCTCGATCGTGTTCCGGCCGCCGGTGGTGCGCGACTCGTATGAACCACGTGGGTGATCACGCGGGTGATTGGCCGCGCCGACGCACGCGAAGCCGACCCGGAGAGGGCATGGAAACCACAACGCGCCCCAACCCCGCACCCCTGCCCTGGAGGCACCGATGCAGCAAGAAGCCGACCACCGGGTTCCGGTCCTCATCGTCGGCGGCTCCCTGGTGGGCCTGTCCATGTCCCTGTTCCTGGGCCGTCACGGCGTGCGGCACACCCTCGTCGAGCGGCACGCGGCCACCTCGATCCACCCGCGCGGACGCGGCAACAACGTGCGGACGATGGAACTCTTCCGGGTGGCCGGCATCGAACCGGACATCAAGACCGCGGCCTCGCTCCTCGCCGACAACCACGGCATCCTGCAGACCCCGGCACTCGTCGGCGACGCCGGCGAATGGCTGTTCCGGCAGATCGACCCGGGCGGCGGACTCGCCCGGTTCAGCCCCACCACCTGGTGCCTGTGCAGCCAGAACGACCTGGAACCCGTCCTGCTCGACAGCGCCCGGGAACTCGGCGGCGACCTGAGGTACTCCCACGAGATGGAGTCCTTCGAACAGGACCCCGAAGGAGTGACGGCCGTCATCCGCGACCGGGGCACCGACGAGCGGTACACCGTCCGCGCCGACTACCTCGTCGCGGCGGACGGCCCGCGCAGCCCCGTGCGGCGCCGGCTCGGCATCGGACAGACCGGACCCGGCGACCTCTTCGCCAACGTCAGCGTCACCTTCCGCTCCAAGCTCCTCGCCGACGTGGTCGGTGACCGCCGCTTCATCTGCTGCTACCTCACCGACCCCGAGGCCGACGGCGCCCTGCTGCCCGTCGACAACAAGGAACACTGGGTCTTCCACGCGCCCTGGCACCCCGAACGCGGCGAAACCCTCGAGGAGTTCACCGAGGACCGGCTCCAGCGGCACATCCGCCGCGCCGTCGGCGTGCCCGACCTCGACGTGGAGGTCACCGGCAAGGCGTCCTGGCGCGCCGCCGAGCGCGTCGCCGACCGGTACGCGGCCGGCCGCGTCTTCCTCGCCGGGGACTCCGCCCACGAGATGTCCCCGACCGGGGCGTTCGGCTCCAACACCGGCATCCAGGACGCCCACAACCTGGCCTGGAAACTCGCCGCCGTCCTCGGCGGCTGGGCCGGACCCGGCCTGCTGGACACCTACGACACCGAGCGCCGGCCGGTGGCCCTCGCCACCAGCGCCCGCGCCTCGGCCCGTTCGGTGGAGCACAGCCACCCGGGCTTCTCCCCCGCGCCCGGAATGCGCGGCGACGGCCCGAGGAGCGGCATCCTCAACGTCGTCCTCGGCTACCGCTACCCCGAGGGCGCCGTCGCCGGGGCCGACCCCGCACAACCGGTCGTGCCCGACGCCGTACGCCTCACCGGGGAGCCGGGCAGCCGCGCCCCCCACCTCTGGCTGCGCCGCTCCAGCGCCCGGCTGTCCACGCTCGACCTGTACGAACGCGCCATGGTCCTGCTCAGCGACGCCCGCTCCACGGCAGGGTGGCACGACGCGGCCCGGCGCATCGCGGTGACGGACGGCGTACGCCTCGAGACGTACCGCATCGGCACGGGACCGGACGCCGACCTGACGTACGACGAGGGGGAGGGAACCGGGCCAGGCGACTGGGCACGGGCGTACGGCACGACGACGGACGGAGCGGTCCTGGTACGACCGGACGGGTTCGTGGCCTGGCGGGCACCCGGAGCCGTACCGGACCCGGTGGGCGCGCTGCGGGAGGTGCTGGGAGCGGTGCTCAGGCCGGCCTGAGCCCGCTCACCCGACGGGGGTGTGCCGGGTGGTTCCGGACGGCTTCCGGCTTCCCGGCGTCCGGAACCACCGGCGGAACAGCTAGCGCCAGATCGTCTGGATCGAGTCGAACTGGACCCAGGTGATCGGATTGCCGCTGTTGGCGCCGTAGATGGTCACGGAGCCCGCGGTGTTCACCTCGAAGCGGCAGGCGTTGATGCCCTGGCTGTTGTTCCGGGGGGTCGTGGCGCGGACGTACCAGGTGGGCAGCCCGATGGACGCCGGGAGAGTGGCGATCTTGGTGTCGGCGGTGAGGCTGCAGGTGATCGCGCCGCGGGCCTGGAGGAAGGCGGTGCCGAGGATGGTGACGATGCGGACCTGCGGGGTCGCGCCGGTCTGCGCGGTGATGCCGGGCTCCAGCACCAGATCGGTCCACGCGGTGGCGTCGACGGCGGCGGCCGCCGCGGGGGTGGCGGTGGCGACGCTGCCGACGGCGACGGCGGCGGGCAGGCCGAGAGCGGCACCGAGGATGCTACGGCGGTTGTAGGACATGGTCGTTGGTCTCCTTGACGAGGCCGGGTGCGGAATGGCTGAGGGTGGCGACTTCAGCGCCAGACGGCGCTGAAGTTGTCGAGCTGCGCCCAGGTGATGGCGTTGGTGGAGGTCCCGCCGAACAGGCGCAGCTGGCGGTCGGTGCCGGCCTCGGCCCGGGCGACGCAGTAGCCGCCGCTGTTGTTGCGCGGGACGTTGCAACGGGTCTCCATGCTCGGGGAGAGCGTGTCGGGCAGTGTGCCGATGACCGCGTCGGCGTTGAACGTGCCCTTGATCCCGCCGCTGAGCTGGAGCGTCGTGACGCCGCTGACGCTGATGAGCCGTCCCTTGGGGGCGTTCTGGTCGACGCTGACACCGGAGGCGAGGGGAATCGTCTGCCAGTCGGTGAGCACCTTGACGCCGTCGACCTCGGCTGCCCCGGACAGCGACACGATGGTGCAGGTGCGCGGCCCGGGGTCCTCGCAGGCGAAACCGAAGTGAAGGTAGGGCACATCGCCCACCACTTCCACGGTCATGCCCTCCGGCTCGCGCCATTCGAGGTCCGGCGCGGCGGTGATGAACTGCCGGTCCAGGACGTTCCCGGTGGCCCACTCGACAGCGGTGATGTAGGTGTTGCCCGGCGGAGGGTTGTGCGGAGTGCCGGGCGGGTTGACGGTGCTGTCGTAGTGCTCGCCGTCGAGCAGGTACAGAACGCCGCTGTGGGACGCGTACCCCTGGAAGACGCCCAGACCGGTGGGCTGGGCCAGGCGCTGGAGCGGCGTGAAGACGCCCGCCGCCGCCTGGGCCAGGTCGTACCGCTCGAAGTACATCGTGCCGCCGGTGCTGAACCGGACGATGAGCTCATTGGCGCTGCGGTCGATGGTGGGGGTGACGCCGCGGGCGCCCGTCACGGGCGTGTACGGCGTGGTGTGCAGGGAGGACCCGTAGTCCAGGACCGTCCCGCTCCGGAACTCGAAGTTGGTGATGGCGGTGCCGAAGCCCTCGTTGCTGCTGTTGGGCACGGATGCCGTCTCGGTCCACAGGCGGATGACGCCGCTGCGGTTCTCGACGCCGAGGTTGACGCCGTGGCCGAATCCCCGCAGATACATGTAACCGACGATCGCGCCCGACCGGTTGAGGCGCGTCACGCACATGTCTCCATGGGCGACCCGGTCGGCGCCGGAGACCGGTCCGGACTCCCCGCTGAGGGTCAGACCGCCCTCCATCACCTGGAGCACGAAGATGTCGCCGGACACCGGGTCGATGCCGAACGACTGCATCACGGTGCTGTTCTTGAGCGGGCGCCGGTGGAGCAGCTTGCCCACCGGTCCCGCGATGTCTATCTGTCCTGCAACGGTCACGGACGCCGCTCCTTCTCGCACGTTCCTGTGCTGTCATGTTCAGGGCCGCGCAAGTGTCGCATGATCATCGCGTTGAGCACGGAACCCCTCGGTCCGCTCCCGCTCACGCACCGCACACACAAACGGCCCCGGACAAGGAGGCCGAGGCCGACCGAGCACCTCCCCGGCAAGAAACCCCAGGTCAGCGCGGCGTGCAGAGCCCCCTGTCGGATTCGAACCGACGACCTTCGCTTTACCAGTTCGTTCTCTGGATGGGGCGTCCTCGCGGAACGGGCCCTCGCGGCTGCCCGGTACTCCAGCGCAAGCCGTCGTTGTCCACCCTGGTTCGGCACCGTTGATGTCAGCCGGTGATGTCAGCCGGACGCCCTATGCGCTGATGGGCAGCGCTCTCGCCCGCTCCCGCGCTTTGCCGCGTGTCTTCCCCTCTCCGTTCCGTCCGACCGGGGCGCCGCACAGGCGAAAGGTGCACATTGGACATATGCATCTTGGCCAGCGGTTCGCCGTCACATGGCAGCGGTGGCACGCCACCCGGGCATTGGTGCTGCTCCCCATCGGGTTGATCGTCACGATCACAGTCGTGGACATCCAGACCCCAGAAACCGTCCACCTCGGTCCGCTGCTGGTCGTAGCCCCTGCCATCACTGTGGCGATGGGTGGGGTCTGGCTGACCGGGCTGATCGGCATACTGGCGGTGGTGGCTCAGGTGGTCATCGCCGTTTTCCACGGAGGACTGACCACGCCCAACCACATCTCCCAGATCATCGGGCTCGCAATCCTCTCGATGTTGGCCGTGATCGTCTGCCTGGTGCGTGACCGGCGCAGGGCTGAGCTCGCACAGGTACGGTCCGTTTCCGAGGCCGCGCAGCGGGCGCTGCTACGCCCGCTGCCCCGCCGGCTGGGCACCTTGCACCTCTCGTGCACGTACCTGGCCGCCGCGAAAGAAGCCCGTATCGGCGGTGACCTGTACGCCGTGGCCCGCACCGGCAACCTCACTCGCGCGCTCATCGGCGACGTCAGGGGGAAGGGACTGAACGCAGTGGGTGAGGCGGCTGCGCTGATGGGCGCATTCCAGGAGGCCGCTCACCAGCACGCCACACTGCCGGCGCTCGCCAACGCCCTGGACCGCAGTGCGTGCCGCTACTCCGCCCAGTTCCTCGGGGCGGACGACGAGGCTGAGGAGCACTTCATCACCGCGCTGCTGCTGGAGATCCCCGACCATGGCTCTGTGGCGCGCTTGACGTACTGCGGGCACCCGCCGCCCCTGCTGATCAGCCGGGGGCAGGTGACGAGTGTCCCGTTCTCCGCAGCGCCGCCCCTGGGCCTGTGCGGGCTGACGCAGGACATTCGCATTTCTCACACGTTCCCGTTCGAGGCCGGTGACACGCTCCTGCTGTACACCGACGGTCTCTCGGAGGCCCGCGACAGCAGCGGCGTTTTTTACCCCCTGGAAGAGCGACTCGCCCAGTGGGCCAAGTGCCATCCCGACACGCTCCTTGAGTGCCTCCAGCACGACCTCCTGGCCCACACCGGCGGGGCCCTCCGCGACGATGCCGCCATGCTCGCCGTACGACGAACGGCAACAACGCACGCCGGACACCTCGGCGGCGCGCTGGTAGGCAGCGATGGCCGCCCGATGGCTGACCTGAACCGCCGCTAGCAGTCTGGCCGGCTCCCATCCCGTCCGCCGTCGACCCACACGTCTCTGATGTCACCCGTGGATGTCGAACGCCCCGGACCGATCATCGGCCGGGGCGTTCGTGCTGTTCAGCGAGAGAGCCCCCTGTCGGATTCGAACCGACGACCTTCGCTTTACAAGAGCGGCGCTCTGACCAGCTGAGCTAAGGAGGCATGCGCAGGGTGAGGCAAGTATGCCCATGCGCGCTCGTGCAGTGTACCCAGATCCCGGCCGAGCCCTGTCGAAAATTTCCGCGAAGTTCACATGCCCCGAGGTACTGACAGCCGGGCGAACGCCGGGTACCGTCTCGGTCCAGTTCACTCTTGTGGACTACACCACAACGGAACCCCCGTAGTGGCAACCACCTTCCTACTCGGATCGTCCGGCACGTTCCTGCCGGTAGAAGGGGGCCCATTCACCATGGCCACTGTCTCGTTCGACAAGGCGACCCGGATCTACCCGGGCACCGAGAAGCCCGCCGTAGACGCGCTCGACATCCACATCGAGGACGGGGAGTTCCTCGTTCTGGTCGGCCCGTCCGGCTGCGGCAAGTCCACCTCGCTCCGCATGCTGGCGGGGCTCGAGGACGTCAACGCCGGCGCCATCCGGATCGGCGACCGTGACGTCACGCACCTGCCGCCCAAGGACCGGGACATCGCCATGGTGTTCCAGAACTACGCGCTCTACCCGCACATGACGGTCGCCGACAACATGGGCTTCGCGCTCAAGATCGCCGGTGTGAACAAGGCGGAGATCCGCAAGAAGGTCGAGGAGGCCGCGAAGATCCTCGACCTCACCGAGTACCTGGACCGCAAGCCGAAGGCGCTCTCCGGTGGTCAGCGCCAGCGTGTCGCCATGGGCCGCGCCATCGTGCGTGAGCCGCAGGTCTTCCTCATGGACGAGCCGCTGTCCAACCTCGACGCCAAGCTCCGCGTGTCGACCCGTACGCAGATCGCGTCGCTCCAGCGCCGCCTCGGCATCACCACCGTCTACGTCACCCACGACCAGGTCGAGGCCATGACGATGGGCGACCGCGTGGCCGTGCTGAAGGACGGTCTGCTCCAGCAGATCGACACCCCGCGCAACATGTACGACAAGCCCGCGAACCTCTTCGTCGCCGGCTTCATCGGCTCCCCGGCGATGAACCTTGTCGAGGTCCCGATCGCCGACGGCGGTGTGAAGTTCGGCAACAGCGTGGTGCCGGTCCAGCGCGACGCGCTCTCCGCCACCACCGACAAGACGGTCACCGTCGGTGTCCGTCCCGAGCACTTCGACGTGGCCGGCCCGGACTCCGACCAGGGTCTCGCGGTCACCGTGAACGTCGTCGAGGAGCTGGGCGCCGACGCGTACGTCTACGGCACCGCGAAGGTCGGCGACGAGTCCAAGGACCTGGTCGTGCGTGTCAGCGGCCGTGACGTGCCGGAGAAGGGCAGCCAGCTGCACGTCGTGCCGCGCTCGGGCGAGACCCACGTCTTCTCGACCTCCACGGGCGAGCGTCTCTCCGACTGACCCGACGACCTCGGCTTATTCACCCAGGTTGACGAAGAGGGCCCCGCAGCAGGCTGCGGGGCCCTCTTCGCTGTCGCCAAATACCCCGGCATACGGGGCATTTCGATGGGCCACGTCAACCCGTTACCCAGAAATCAGCACTTTCCCATCACCCGAACCGGTGACTAAATGTCGCCAAATCACTACGGGGCGCTACCCTCACTCGCGTGAAGCACACCACTACTCCACAGGGACGGCGCGGCCGGGGCCCCGCCCGCCGGATCGGCCGCACTCTCGCCCTCGTTCTGCCCGTCGTCCTGGTGCTGTCCGGGACGCTGGCGGTGACCCGCGTCAACTGGTCGGGCGGCTCCAACTCGGTGCTCGCCGCCTCCTCCGAAGACGTCTCCACACGGGCGTCCTCCCGGGCCCCGCAGGACGTGCTGCGCGACGAGCTCCTGCTGGAACTGCAGGAGAAGAACCCGGGTACCGCCCTCACCCACCTCCAGGAGGCCGTCAACGGCCGCCCGTCGCTGGCGAAGCACTGCGCGTCCATCGCCAGGGCGCTGGGCCGTGCCGCGGTCCGCGTGTACGGGCCGTCGCGGGCCCAGGCCTACGCCCGGCCGGTCTGCGACACGTCCTTCGCCTCGGGCGTGGCGGGCGGCCGCGGCTGAGGGCCCGGCCGGGGCGGGGCGCGAGGCGACGTACAGTTCGGTCATGACCGATCCGAACGCCGCCTCGCGCCCCGTTCAAGCCGTTGTCCTGGCCGGGGGCCAGGGCTCCCGGCTGCGTCCGTACACCGATGACCGGCCCAAGCCGATGGTGGAGATCCCGGGCACCGGGACTCCGATCATCGGCCACCAGCTCGCCTGGCTCGCCGAGGAGGGCGTCACGGACGTCGTGGTCTCCTGCGGCCACCTCGCCGAGGTCCTGCAGAACTGGCTGGCCTCCGCCGACCTGCCGCTGCGCGTCACGACGGTGGTGGAGTCGGAGCCCCTCGGCCGCGGCGGCGGCCTGCGGTACGCCGCGGAGCACCTGCCGCACCCCGACAAGCCGTGGTATGCGGCGAACGGTGACATCTGGACCCGGTTCTCGCTGCGCGACATGGCGGACTTCCACACCGAGCGCGACGCGGTCGCCACACTGGCGCTGGCGCGGCCGCGCATCCCGTGGGGCGCGGTGCAGACGGACGGCTTCGGCCACGTCACGGACTTCATCGAGTCCCCGCCGTCGACGTTCGAGATCAACGCGGGCGTCTACGTCTTCTCCGCCGAGTTCGCCAAGATGCTCCCGGAGCGGGGCGACCACGAGCGTACGACGTTCCCCCGCCTGGCCCGCGAACACCGCCTGGCGGGCTTCCCGATCCCGCAGGGCGCGTACTGGCGGGCGATCGACACGGCGAAGGACCTCACGGAAGCGGCAAAGGAGCTGGCAGCCCAGGGCCGCTGACGCTGCGGCAGGGATCCACACCTCCTCCCGCACACGCCTGCTCCCACACACGCCTCCTCCCACACGCCTGCTCCCACACGCCTGCTCCCACACGCCTGCTCCCACACGAAGGGGCCCGCACACCATGTGCGGGCCCCTTCGTGCGGGAACGTCGGGCTACCCCAGCAGACCGCCCACCAGGTGGTCGGAGCCGCCGGAACTGCTGCCGCCGCCTCCCCCTGTGCCGCCCGTCGAGCCGCCGGTCGGGCCTGCTGAGCCCGTGCCGCCCGACGAGGAGGGGCCCGCGCTGGTGCCGGGGGCGCGCCCGGACGGGGACGAGTGGCGGTGCGGGGCCTGACCCACGCTGCCCTGGGTCTGGCTCGGCTGGCCGCCCGTGACCGAGCCGGTCGCGCCCGCCGTGGCCGGCGTCCTGGCCGTGCTCGACGGCGACGAGGTCGTGCCCTGGGTCGTCGGCGGTTGCGAGGCCGAGGGGCTCGCCTTGTGCTGCCGTGCGCCCGGCGTCCCGGGCAGCGGTGAACCCGGCAGTTCGTTGCGCGGCGCCTCTCCGGGCCCGGGCACGACCACACGGTCCGCGTCCCGCACCGCCCCGCCGAGCAGCGAGCCGACCAGCAGCGTCACCCCGGTCACCAGCCCCGTCACCACGGCGCCCCGGCGCAGCACGTACTGCCGCAGCTCCCAGATGTCCGCCCGCGGCCCGAGCCGGCGCCACGCGCTCCCCGCCAGACGGCCGTCCACGGAGTACACCGGCGCCCCCGCGATGACCAGGGGCGACCAGGCGGCGAGGTAGATGATGTCGGGCGCGTCGTATCCGGGGGTGGTCCGCCAGCTCACCGTCACGATCAGAGCCGCCGACAGCAGCGCCCCGGCCGCCGCCGCGACCCGCTGCCACAGCCCGAGGACGGTCAGCACGCCCACGATCACCTGGAGGAAGGCGATGACCAGGCCGGTGCCGACGGGGTGGTGGAGCGCGAACTGCCGCAGCGGCTCGGCGACTTGCCAGGGGTGCAGAGTGTTCAGCCAGGTGACCATGGACCCCCGTTTGCCGCCGTCGAAGTAGAGGGGGTCGCAGAGCTTGCCCATGCCGGCGTAGGCGGAGATGGAGCCGAGGAAGATGCGCAACGGCAGCAGCACCACGCCGAGGTTCATCCGGCGCCCGGGGTAGTAGGCGTGCCGTACGTGGTCGCCGCCGTGGCGCCTGCTCCGCGGCCCGTTCGCGAGCTCCTCGGTGCGCGCCGCGTCCGCGAACTCGCCGTCCCGGTAGGACGGTTCGTCGTAGGCGTGCCTGTGCCCGTCGTACGCGACGTCGTCGTACGCGCTCCCCACGCTCCGCATCGGCGGCAGCAGCCGGGTCTCCCCGGCCAGCGGACCGCGCTGGGCACCGACGACCGGCGTCTGAAGCGTCTGTGCGGTCAGGTGGTCGTCGTAGCCGCCGGTGCCCGCCAGGCCGTCCAGTCCGACGCGCGGGATGACCTGGGTCGCGCCCGGGTCGCCGCCCGCCTCCTCGCCGTGCGCCACGCTCGACGTCCGTACGGCCTGGAGCAGCCGGTGTGCGCCGGTGTCGTCGGGCGCCGACTTACCGCTCCAGACGACGGGCCGACGGCGGCCGGCCTGCCCCGCCGTGCCGGCGACGGGCATGCGCGCGACGTCCTGCGCGCCGCCGACCTGCCGGGCGACCCGCGGGTACTGGGCGCGGCGCGCCGACGCACCCAACTGCACGCGGAAACTCGCATGATTGACGATGACCTGCGCCGGGTCGCTCGGCACCTTCACCATGCTCAGCGCGGGAGCGTCGTCGAACCCGGACGACCGGTCCCCCGTGGGTGTGCGGCGTGTTCTGGTCTCCACACTCATCTAACCGAGTGACGTGTGGTTAGGACACTGCTTTGACTCCGCGGATCTGTCCGGACCCCGTCAAGCTTGCCCTGTACGACCGAATTCCCCCGTACGAGCGAGGATGCGAACGTCTGTCCGCACCCTCCGGCCCGTTGGTGTCACGCACGTCGGCGGGCCGCCTCGTACAGCACGATCCCGGCCGCCACACCGGCGTTGAGCGACTCGGCGCCGCCCGGCATCGGGATCCGCACCCGGAGGTCGCACGTCTCGCCGACCAGCCGCGACAGTCCCTTGCCCTCGCTGCCGACGACCACGACGACCGGCCCCTCCAGCGCGTCCAGCTCACCGAGTTCGACGTCCCCGTCGGCGGCGAGCCCGACGACCGTGATACCGGCCTTCTTGTACGCCTCCAGGGCGCGCGTCAGGTTGGTGGCGCGGGCGACGGGCGTACGGGCGGCCGTACCGGCGGAGGTCTTCCACGCACCGGCGGTCATCCCGGCCGCGCGCCGCTCGGGCACGACCACCCCGTGCCCGCCGAAGGCGGAGACGGAACGGACCACGGCGCCGAGGTTCCGCGGGTCGGTGACACCGTCGAGGGCGACGATCAGCGGGTCCTCGCCCTCGTCGTAGGCGGCGTCGGTGAGGTCCTCCGGGTGCGCGTACTCGTACGGCGGGACCTGGAGGACGAGACCCTGGTGGTTGAGCCCGTTCGTCATCCGGTCCAGCTCGGGGCGGGGCGCCTCCATGAGGTTGATGCCGCCGCGCTCGGCCGCGAGCTGCAGCGCCTCGCGCACGCGCTCGTCGTTGTCGATGAACTGCTGGACGTAGAGCGTGGAGGCGGGCACGCCCTCGCGCAGCGCCTCGACGACCGGGTTGCGCCCGACGACCAGCTCGGAGGAGGACTTCCCGCCCGTACGACGCTGCGGGCGCCCCTGCGTGCGGCGCACCTTCGCCTGTGCGGCGCGCTGCTTGGCGTGTCCCTTGCGCATCTCGGCGGGCGGAGTCGGGCCCTTGCCCTCCAGGCCCCGGCGTCGCTTGCCGCCGCTGCCGACCTGCGCGCCCTTCTTGCCGGACATGCGGCGGTTGTTCGCGGCCATGACCTACCTGTCTCTTGAAGCGTTCGTATCTGTTGAAGCGTTCGTACGTACGTCCAGTACGTCTCTACGTCTATGCAGTGTGCCGCCCGGAGGGCCGGGCGGCACAATCGATCATCGGATCGGCGGTGGGATCAGCGCGGGCCGAGCGTCCAGCGCGGGCCCTGCGGACTGTCCTCGATGACGAGCCCGGACTGGTTGAGCTGGTCGCGGATGGCGTCCGCGGTGGCCCAGTCCTTGCGGGCGCGGGCCGCCTCGCGCTGCTGGAGCACCAGGCCCACGAGGCTGTCGACCACACCGTGCAGGTCCTCGCCGCGGTCGCCCTCGCCGGCCCACGGCGCGTCGAGCGGGTCGAGGCCGAGGACGCCGAGCATGGCGCGCACCTCGGCGAGCCGGGCCACGGCGGCCTCCTTGTCGTCGGCCGCGAGCGCGCTGTTGCCCTGCCGGACGGTGGTGTGCACGACGGCCAGCGCCTGCGGCACGCCCAGGTCGTCGTCCATGGCCTCGGCGAAGGCGGGCGGCACCTCGGCGGCGGGCTCGACGACACCTCCGGCCTTCTCGACGACGCGCTGCACGAAGCCCTCGATGCGCGCGAACGCCGACTCGGCCTCGCGCAGGGACTCCTCGCTGTACTCGATCATCGAGCGGTAGTGCGGCGTGCCCAGGTAGTACCGGAGCACGATGGGCCGCCACTGCTTGACCATCTCGGAGACGAGCACCGAGTTCCCGAGGGACTTCGACATCTTCTCGCCGCTCATGGTGACCCAGGCGTTGTGCACCCAGTACCGGGCGAACTCGTCGCCGAAGGCCTTGGCCTGGGCGATCTCGTTCTCGTGGTGCGGGAAGATGAGGTCGAGGCCGCCGCCGTGGATGTCGAAGGCGGAGCCCAGGTACTTGTGCGCCATGGCGGAGCACTCCAGGTGCCACCCCGGGCGGCCCCGCCCCCACGGCGTCTCCCAGGTGGGCTCGCCGGGCTTGGCGGCCTTCCACATGGCGAAGTCGCGCGGGTCCCGCTTGCCGGTCTCCCCGACGCCGGAGGGCTGCTGGAGGTTCTCCAGCTCCTGGTTGGACAGCTGGAGGTACTCCGGGAAGGACCGCACGTCGAAGTAGACGTTGCCGTCCGCCTCGTAGGCGTGCCCGCGCTCGATGAGCCCGCGCATCATCTCGACCATCTCGGTGATGTGGCCGGTGGCGCGCGGCTCGTACGTCGGCGGGAGGCAGCCGAGCACGGTGTACCCCTCGTTGAAGGCGCGCTCGTTCTCGTACCCGATGGCCCACCAGGGGCGGCCCTGGTCCGCGGACTTCGCGATGATCTTGTCGTCGATGTCGGTGACGTTCCGGACGAAGGTCACCTGGTACCCGCGGTACTCGAACCACCGGCGCATGATGTCGAAGTTGAGGCCCGAGCGGATGTGCCCGATGTGCGGTGCGGCCTGCACGGTGGCGCCACACAGGTAGATCGAGACACAACCCGGCTTGAGCGGGGTGAAGTCACGGATCTGCCGGGCGCTGGTGTCGTACAGGCGAATAGTCACGAGTCCAGAGTAGTGGGCCGGGGCCGGTGTCCGGCGCCCAGCCCGCCAAGACCGTCACCCGATCATGAGCCGGGTGCGGCAGGCGTCCCCGCCTCAGAGCCGCCCCGCCACCTTCCGCGGCACCACCCGCACCACCACCCGATCCGCGTCCTGCGCCGACGCCGGGTTGCCCCACCCGACAGCGGGCTCCGCCCGCGGGCTGCGTATTTCCTGCCACCAAGACGACAGGACACCCGCCCGCACGCGGACCCGCACCCGCGGACGACTCCGCCTCAGAGCCGCCCCGCCACCTTCCGCGGCACCACCCGCACCACCACCCGATCCGCGTCCTGCGCCGACGCCGGGTTGAACTCTGCGTATTTCTTTCCCGTGTACTTCAGCGACAGTTCGTCGATCAGTTCGCGGGCGCCCTCGGTGCTCATCTCCGCGGTGCCGCGGATCTCCGCGTACTCGTACGGCGCGTCGGGGTTCAGGACCACCACGCTCACCCGGGGGTCGCGGTCCAGGTTCAGCTTCTTGCGGCGGTCGACGGTCGTGGAGAAGAGGATGTCGTCGCCGTCCCGCTTGACCCACACGGGGGACAGTTGCGGGCTGCCGTCGGGCTGGAGCGTGCCGACGACGATGAAGACGGGGCTGTCGAGCAGGCTCTTGAGGCGGTCGGACAGTACGGCGGTCGGCATGGGTGCCTCCGGGACCTGGGTCGTGTGTCGCTGGTCACTCTGCCGGTACCCTCGCACGCTCTCAGCACGCCCGCACCACGAGCGCCGTCGGCATCCCGTGCGCCACGAGCGCCGCCCTCAGCACGGGCGCACCAAGAGAGCCGCCCTCAGCAAAGGAGCGGCAAGAGCGCCGTCAGACCCGCACCACGAGCGCCGTCGCCACCGCCATCAGGCCCTCGTCCCGGCCGGGGAAGCCGAGGCCGTCCGTCGTGGCGCCGGAGACCGAGACCGGTGCGCCCGCCGCCTCCGAGAGGATCTTCTGCGCCTCGTCGCGGCGTTTGCCGATCTTCGGGCGCGGCCCCACGACCTGGACCGCGATGTTCCCGATCCGGAACCCCGCCTCGCGCACGATCCGTGCCGCCTCCGCGAGCAGCGTCACCCCCGACGCCCCGGACCACTCGGGCCGCCCGGTGCCGAAGTGCTGCCCCAGGTCGCCGAGGCCGGCGGCGGAGAAGAGCGCGTTGCACGCGGCGTGCGCGACCACGTCCGCGTCGGAGTGGCCCGCGAGGCCGGGTCCCTCGCCGTCCCACTTCAGGCCCGCGCACCACAGCTCCCGCCCCTCCTCGAAGGCGTGGATGTCGGTGCCGATGCCCACCTGGGGCAGCAGCGGCCCACCCGGCGGCAGCCGGACATCGGACGCCTCAGAACCCATCGGTGAGCCTCCTGCGGGTCAGGACCGCCTCCGCGAGCACCAGGTCCAGCGGCCGCGTGACCTTGAAGGCCTCCTCGTGGCCGGGGACCACGACGACCGGCAGCCCGAGCTGCTCCACCATGCTCGCGTCGTCCGTGACGTTGTCCGTGACCGTCTCGTGGGCCTGGATCAGCGTCGCGCGGTCGAAGCCCTGCGGAGTCTGCACCGCGCGCAGCCGGGCGCGGTCGGGGGTGGCGACGACCGGTTCGGGCTCGCCGGGCGCGGCGGCCGGCCGGACCTCCTTCACCGTGTCGGCGAGCGGCAGCGCCGGGACGACGGCCGGCGCGCCCTCCCGTACCGCCTCGATCACCGCGTCCACCGTGTCCACCGGCACCAGGGGGCGGGCCGCGTCGTGGACCAGGACGATCCCGTACTCGGGCGGCAGGGCGTCGAGGCCGAGCCGCACGGACTCCTGGCGCGTCTCGCCGCCGGGGACGACCAGGAAGTCCGTCCTCTCCGGCAGCGCGTGCGCGTCGAGCAGCGACTTGACCTCGGCGGTCCCGTCGGGCGGGGCCACGACGATGACGAGGGAGACCGCGCGGGACGCCGCCATCGCGCGCACGGCGTGGATGAGCATGGGAACGCCACCGAGCGCGCGGAGCGCCTTGGGGGCACCCGGGCCGAGGCGTACGCCGCGGCCGGCGGCCGGGATCACCGCGGCGGTGCGGACGGCGGGCGGCTCGGTGGTCGAAGGGCGCGAAACGTCAGACATCGGTTCCTGTCAGGTTTGTGTGCTCGGCCGGTATGGGTATGGCCACACCGTGCCGGGCGCGACGCCTTGACCGGACCCTTCCGTGACTTCTGGTCGAGCCGACTGCCCGGGCCCGGCACGCCAAGTATCGGGGGTTTCCCCGTCAGCACAGGGATCGGGCAGGGCTTTCGCGTTCCGGCTGTTGCACCTGAGGTTCAGGCCGCGGCGTCATGGGTACGTCGGGCAGTGACGGGTACGAACATGCCGCAGCGCCCGGCGACATCTACTGTGTCATCGGGCACCGCGGCATCGCGTGTGTGCTGTGCGCCGGTCGGTCCACCGCGCT
Organism: Streptomyces sp. Y2F8-2; assembly: GCF_014905555.1. Classification (GTDB taxonomy): domain Bacteria; phylum Actinomycetota; class Actinomycetes; order Streptomycetales; family Streptomycetaceae; genus Streptomyces; species Streptomyces cynarae. Next base: position 471,124 of record NZ_BNGS01000006.1, read on the forward strand.
CCTGGCCGGGGAGCGAGCGGGCCGGTACGGGCGTCAGGACGCGAGGACCTCGTCGAGGAGAGCCTCGGCCTTGTCCTCGTTCGTGTTCTCCGCGAGGGCGAGCTCGCTCACCAGGATCTGCCGGGCCTTGGCGAGCATGCGCTTCTCACCGGCGGAGAGTCCGCGCTCGCGCTCACGGCGCCACAGGTCACGCACGACTTCCGCGACCTTGATGACGTCGCCGGAGGCGAGCTTCTCCAGGTTTGCCTTGTAACGACGAGACCAGTTCGTGGGCTCCTCGGCGTACGGCGCGCGCAGCACCTCGAAGACCCGGTCCAGCCCGTCCTGACCGACCACATCACGCACGCCGACGAACTCCGCATTGTCCGCTGGCACACGCACCGTCAGGTCGCCCTGGGCGACCTTCAGCACCAAGTAGGTCTTGTCCACGCCTTTGATCTGGCGAGTTTCGATGGCCTCGATCAGCGCGGCCCCGTGATGGGGATAGACCACGGTGTCGCCAACCTTGAACGTCATGTGACAGGTACCCCTTCCGTGGCTATCCAGGGTAACACGGAAACGGCGTCATCTGAATGGCGTTTTCGCAGGTCAGGGCATATCTCGGGGCTTGACAACCGCGACCGGAACGTGCTTCGAGGGGTGGCCGGAAGAGGGTATTCGCAGGTCGGAGCGGCTGCACGGGCGGGGTGAAACCCGGGTGTTACTCGCGCCGCAGGGCTCCGAGCGTGCCCGAAACATCCGCTTTTGTCCACCCTCAAGTGATCGACTTCCGCTACTCCGTTCGGTGCGCGGAGGCGGGTACGAGCCGAATCCGGAATTGATCAAGGGGTCCGGCGAGGCGCGGTTGGTCGCGTCGCTGATCGATTTTCGTCACCTGTCTCGCAACCGGCCTCGCATTCCTTACCGGAAATCCCCGGGGCGGGTGAGGAGACGCTTATGTGAATGCTGAGTCATGAGTGGTCAAAGTGGCAGATGGGACTGCTGGGAAGCAAGAGGAGCCCCGCACCGCCTCCGTGGCAGCGGTGGGGCGCGCTGCCGCCGGGGCGGGACCCGCGAGGCGAAGTGCCGGGCTTGGGGAGGGTCGGGTGCGGTGGCCCGGGGGCGGCTCGGTAACCTAAGGCCGCTGACAGATACTTAGGGCGGCTTTATCAGGGGGTCGCCCTGCTTCGCCCACGTACAAGGAGTTGCCGCCGCCGTGAGCAGCAGCCTTCGACGCGGCGCCCTCGCCGCCGCCGCCATCGCGTTCTCGATCGCCTCGCTCGCCGCCTGCGGCGCCGGCAACGACAGCCAGACGCTCCAGGTCAAGCCGGACAACGCGGCGACCAGCGTCGGAAACATCAAGATCCAGAACGCGCTCGTCATCACCCAGCCCGACCCGAAGTCCACCGGGCCCGCCGTGATCTCCGCGACGATCTTCAACGCAGGCCGCACGGACCAGACGCTGGACTCCATCACGGTCGAGGGCACCGGCAAGACCGCAGAGCTCAGCCCCGCCTCGGGCAAGGGCAGGCTGACCATCCCGGCCGGCGGCTCCCTCGTGATCGGCGGCAAGGGCAACGCCTCCGCGGTGCTGCCGAGCAGCCGGGAGGCCGTGCAGGACGGCAACGCGCAGAAGATCACGTTCAGCTTCAGCGAGGCCGGGGACGTGAGCCTGCGGGCGTTCGTGGTCCCCGCCGAGAGCTACTTCACCAAGTGGGGCCCGAGCAACATCCCGTCGCCGTCGGCCACCGCCTCCGCGTCCCCGGCCAGCTCGAAGCCGGGCTCCCCCAAGCCGTCGACGTCGGTGCAGGGTTCCCCGGCCGCCGGCGCCGAGGGGTCCCCGTCGGCGACCGCGTCGAAGTCCCCGAGCCACTGAGGCACGTCGGACCTCTACGACGAAGGGCGGCAACCCCAGCGGGGTGCCGCCCTTCGTCGTAGAGGTCCGCGGGGGCGGGCACGGTCGCCGACACTGCGGCACGCACCCACACGCGCGAAGGGCGGGCACTCCACCAGGAGTCCCGCCCTTCGTCGTGCGATGCGTGCGCCGACGCGCCGCCGCGGCCGTCATGGCTCACGGCTCACGGCTCACGGCTCACGGCTCACGGCTTACGGCTTACGGCTTACGGCTTACGGCTCGAACTTGTAGCCGAGGCCGCGGACTGTCACCAGGTACCGCGGGGCACCCGGGTCCGGCTCGATCTTGGCCCGCAGGCGCTTGACGTGGACGTCGAGGGTCTTGGTGTCACCCACGTAGTCCGCACCCCAGACCCGGTCGATGAGCTGCATACGGGTCAGCACGCGGCCCGCGTTGCGCAGCAGCATCTCCAGCAGGTCGAACTCCTTCAGCGGCAGGTCGACCTTCGCCCCGGAGACCGTGACCACGTGACGGTCGACGTCCATCCGCACCGGACCGGCCTCCAGCGCCGCCGGCGTGACCTCCTCCGGCTCGCCGCGGCGGCGCAGCACGGCCCGGATACGGGCGACCAGCTCCCGCGAGGAGAACGGCTTGGTGACGTAGTCGTCGGCCCCTATCTCCAGCCCGACGACCTTGTCGATCTCGCTGTCCTTGGCGGTCACCATGATGACGGGGACGTTGGAGCGGCCGCGCAGTTGGCGGCACACCTCAGTGCCGGGCAGACCCGGCAGCATCAGGTCGAGGAGGACGAGGTCGGCGCCGTTGCGCTCGAACTCGTCGAGTCCGTCGGGCCCGGTGGTCGCGACGGCGACCTCGAAGCCCTCCTTGCGGAGCATGTACGACAGGGCGTCGGAGAAGGACTCCTCGTCCTCGACGACGAGCACTCGGGTCACGGAAGGACCTCCGGGGCGGGAAGCGGTTCGTACGGGGTTGAGACGGTGGGGGTCGTCCCGTCGGGCCGGCCGTCCTCTTCATCGAGGTCGGACGGATGGTCGGTCGCACGGTCGCGGGCCGCACCCGCCTCCGGCAGCCGCAGGGTGAAGGTGGAGCCCTGACCCTCGGAACTCCACACCGTGACCTCCCCGCCGTGCGAGGCGGCCACATGCTTGACGATCGCGAGACCGAGGCCCGTGCCGCCCGTGGCACGGGAGCGGGCCGGGTCGACGCGGTAGAAGCGCTCGAAGATGCGCTCCTTGTCCTTGTCGGAGATGCCGATGCCCTGGTCGGTGACCGCGATCTCGATCAGGTCGCCGCCGTGCGCGGACACCCGGCGGGCGGCGATGCCGACGCGGGTGCGGGCGGGCGAGTAGTTGACGGCGTTCTCCACGAGGTTGCCGAGGGCGGCGGCGAGCTGTCCGCGGTTGCCCCACACGCGCAGATCGGCGGTGCCGCCGGCGGCCATGGTGATCTGCTTGGTGGTGGCCGCGTGCCGGCAGCGGTCGACGGCCTCGGCGACCAGTTCGTCGACGCGTACGGGCTCGGCGTCCTCCAGCGGGTCGTCGTTCTGCACCCGGGAGAGGTCGATGAGTTCCTGCACGAGGCTGGTCAGGCGGGTGGCCTCGACCTGCATCCGGCCCGCGAAGCGCTGCACGGCCTCGGGGTCGTCGGAGGCGTCCATCACGGCCTCGGAGAGCAGCGACAGGGCACCCACCGGTGTCTTCAGTTCATGGCTGACGTTCGCCACGAAGTCGCGGCGCACCGCCTCTATCCGGCGGGCCTCGGTGAGGTCCTCGACGAGCAGCAGGACCAGCCTGGAGCCGAGCGGCGCCACGCGCGCGGAGACGGCGAGCGCCTCCCCGCGTCCGGTGCCGCGCCGCGGCAGGTCCAGCTCGACCTGGCGTATCTCGCCGTCGCGCCGGGTGTCACGTGCCATGTGGAGCATCGGCTCGACGGCGAGCCTGCCGCCGCGGACCAGCCCGAGCGCATAGGCTGCGGAGCTGGCCTTGACAACGGCGTCGGCCTCGTCGAGGACGACGGCCGAGGAGCGCAGGACGGACAGCACCGTGTCCACGCCCGGCGGCAGCACGGGGTCGGTGTGCAGGGAAGTGCGGGTGGGGCGCTTCTGGTCGCGCTCGCTCCAGCGGAACGCCAGCATGGCGATGACGCCGGTGAGCACTCCGGCGATCGCTGCCGCTGCGGCGACCGCCGCGTTCACGTCCATGCGTCCAGATTAGGCAGCTCCTCGTACCTACCCACAGCCATCGGAGTGCGACCTCGAACACTCGTCGCCCAGAGTTCACCTGGGAGCCAGTATTGGTTCATTCGGGATGGCGGAAACAGTCGCGTACGGGCCGGAACGTGGGAGCGTGGGTGCGTAGGGCGCCGTGTCCGCCGTGTTCTCGTCATGGCGACGACGGGCCCCGGCCCCCGACCCCCCGGCCCCCCGGCCCCCGGAGCAGACGTAAGAGAGGGACACCCAGATGCGGGACGCGTACCACGAGGAACTTGACTCGATCGGTGACAGCCTGGTCGAGATGGCCCGGCTGGTCGGGTCGGCGATCGGGCGTGCCACGACGGCCATCCTCGACGCCGACCTGAAGCTGGCGGAGGCCGTGATCGAGGCCGACCAGAAGGTCGACGACCTCCAGCACGACCTGGAGGCGCGCGCGATAGCCCTCCTGGCCCGCCAGCAGCCGGTGGCGACGGATCTGCGCATCGTGGTGACGTCGCTCAGGATGAGCGCGGACCTCGAGCGCTCGGGCGACCTCGCCCAGCACGTCGCGAAGCTGGCCCGGCTGCGCTTCCCCGAGCGCGCCGTGCCGCACGACCTGCACGCCACCATTCTGGAGATGGGCCAGCTGGCCCAGCGTCTGATGGCCAAGGCGGCCGAGGTGATCGTCACCAAGGACGTCGACCTGGCGCTGCAGCTCGAGCAGGACGACGACGAGATGGACCTGCTGCACCGCGCCCTCTTCCAGCACCTGATCGACGAGCGCTGGAAGCACGGCATCGAGACCGCCGTGGACGTGACCCTGCTGGGCCGCTACTACGAGCGCTACGCCGACCACGCGGTCGCGGTGGCCAAGCGGGTGGTGTACCTGGTGACCGGCGAGCACGCGGACGCCCTCCAGCCCGATGTCCAGCCGGTGACGGGCGTCGAGGGCGCGTGACGGGGAGCCCGCAAGGGGCCTGAAGAAGGCCGGCCGGGCGTGTACGAGCCCCCGTGCGCCGTTGATGCGCCCGCCCCAGCGGGCATGCAATGGGCGGAGGCATCAGTCTCGACATCCTTCGAGGAGCGACTCATGGCCGAGACCCCGAGCACGTCAGACCCCACGCAGGAGCGCGAGACACAGCAGCCCGCCGAGATCGCAAGCCTGCCGCTGGTCGGCGCCTGCGGCTGCGGCTCCGGCTGCGGATGCGGATGCCAGTCGGGCGCGCCCTGCCAGTGCGGCTGACGGCACATCGCGCACGACAGCTCGAAAGCTCGACAACGGAACACGGACCTACGACGACGAGGGGCCTCGGCGCACTGCCGGGGCCCCTCGTATGCGTGGGGAAGCCCACGAGCGCAGCATGAAGGAGAAGGAAGGAAAGGAAGGAAAGGAAGGGAAGGGAAGGGAAGACGGGGGCGGACCAGGAACGAGGTACCCAGCCATGGCCCAGTTCATGGACATCCACCACGGTATGAAGGGCATCACGGCGGATCAGCTGATCGAGGCACACCAGGCCGACCTCGCCATCGAGAAGGAAGAGGGCGTGCACTTCCAGCACGCATGGGCGGACCCAGGGTCCGGAACGGTCTACTGCCTGTCCGAGGCCCCTTCGGCCGAGGCGGTCCAGCGCATCCACGAACGCGCAGGCCACAAGGCGGACGAGATCCACCCGGTCCCCCTGTCGGCCTGACGCCGACGCCGGACGGGCACCGGTGGTGGTGACCCCCACGCCTCGAACGGTTGACCGACACATGGCAATGATTGAGTAAAACGGCCTCCGCGGGAAATGGTGCGCACTCGCGCGGCGTTCGACTCCTTGGAGGGTGTTCCGCGCCGTCCGCACAGGCACGCCCGCAGCAAGGAGGAACGCCACGTGAGCCAGTACGTCACCAGGCTCGGGCGTCGCTCCCCGGCGACCACCTCGCGGCTGCGGCTGCCGCACCGCAGGCCCCGCCGTGTGGCCATGCTCTCCGTGCACACCTCACCGCTGCACCAACCCGGTACGGGTGACGCCGGCGGCATGAACGTCTACATCGTGGAGCTGGCCCAGCGGCTCGCCGACCTGGGCATCGAGGTCGAGGTCTTCACCCGGGCCACCACGGCCGCTCTGCCGCCGGCCGTCCAGCTGGCCCCGGGCGTGCTCGTCCGGCACGTCGACGCCGGACCGTACGAGGGGCTGGCCAAGGAGGACCTCCCGGCCCAGCTGTGCGCCTTCACGCACGGTGTGATGCAGGCGTGGGCCGGTCACCGTCCCGGCTACTACGACCTCGTGCACTCCCACTACTGGCTCTCCGGCCACGTCGGCTGGCTGGCCGCCCAGCGCTGGGGCGTCCCCCTGGTGCACGCCATGCACACCATGGCCAAGGTCAAGAACGCCAACCTCGCCGAGGGCGACACCCCCGAGCCCGCCGCCCGGGTCATCGGCGAGATGCAGATCGTGGCCGCCGCCGACCGGCTCATCGCCAACACCTCCGAAGAGGCCGACGAACTCGTACACCACTACGCCGCCGACCCCGGCAAGGTGGCCGTCGTCCACCCCGGGGTGAACCTGGAGCGCTTCCGGCCCGCCGACGGCCGGGCCGCCGCCAGGGCCCGGCTCGGCCTGCCGCAGGACGCGCTGATCCCGCTCTTCGCCGGACGCATACAGCCCCTCAAGGCGCCCGACGTGCTGCTGCGCGCCGTCGCCGTCCTCCTCGACGAGCGCCCCGAGCTGCGCTCCCGCATCGTCGTGCCCGTCGTGGGAGGCCCCAGCGGCAGCGGGCTCGCCAAGCCGGAGGGGTTGCAGAAGCTCGCCGCCCGGCTGGGCATATCGGACGTCGTCCGCTTCCGGCCGCCGGTGCGGCAGGACGAGCTCGCCGACTGGTTCCGCGCGGCGTCCGTCCTGGTGATGCCGTCGTACAGCGAGTCCTTCGGGCTCGTCGCGATCGAGGCACAAGCCGTCGGCACGCCGGTCCTGGCGGCCGCGGTCGGGGGGCTGCCCGTCGCCGTGCGGGACGGGCACACCGGGTTCCTGGTCGAGGGCCACGACCCCGCCGCGTACGCGCGCGTGCTGCGTGATTTCGCCGACGACGCGCAGCTGTGCGCCCGCATGGGCGAGGCCGCGGCCCGGCACGCCCGGTCGTTCGGCTGGGACGCGGCGGCCTCCGCGACCGCCGGGGTGTACACGGAGGCCATGCAGGCCCACCGCCGCCAGGCGCGCGCCCACCGCGGCTGACACCTCGCGTACGCTGCCTGGCATGTCCGATGAGCAGCGGGCCGCACAGGTCATCGAAGGGGTCCTGAAGGACGCCGAACTGGAGTGGGAGAGCCCGCAGTCGGGCTCGTTCGTCGTGAAACTCCCCGGGACGCGCAAGCTGTCGACGACCGTCTCACTGATCGTCGGCCGGCACTCGCTGTCCCTCAACGCCTTCGTGATCCGCCACCCCGACGAGAACGAGCCGGCGGTGCACCGCTGGCTGTTGGAGCGCAACCTCAAGCTCTACGGGGTGAGTTACGCCGTCGACCCGCTCGGCGACATCTACCTCACCGGCCGGCTGCCGCTGGCCGCGGTCACCCCGGACGAGGTGGACCGACTGCTCGGCTCGGTCCTGGAGGCGGCTGACGGCAGTTTCAACACCCTTCTGGAGCTGGGTTTCGCGTCCGCGATCCGCAAGGAGTACGCCTGGCGGGTGTCCCGCGGGGAGTCCACCCGCAACCTGGAGGCGTTCAGTCATCTGACCCAGCGACCCGAGAACTGACCTCCGGGCCCCGTACTTCATCGCCGCACGACCCCTTCCACACCGTGCGGCCCAGCGGCATCTCACGGCCGGCGCGCGCTCCGGCCTGGAGCTGTGCGGCACAACGGACGCCGTACGGCCGCGGAACCTGTACGGGGCGCAGCGGGGGCGGGGCGGCGGGGCCGTGACCGGGGCGGGCCGCCGTGGGACCGGCCCGCCTCAGGCCGCGCCGACCTCCGCCGCCCCCGCTGTCTCCTTCTCCGTCCCCCGCGCCGGCTCCTCCCCCGGGAGGCGGCGCATCAGCGCTGCGTAGCCGACCCCGGCCGTCGTACCGACCACCGCGCACAGGCCCCACAGCCATTCCGCGCCGAGCCGGTCGATGACGAAGCCGGACAGCAGCGGCGCGATGAGCGAGGCCACCGACCAGGACAGGGTGTACATGCCCTGGTAGCGGCCGCGCCCGTGCACCGGGGAGAGGCGTACCACGAGACCGGTCTGAGTGGGCGCGTTGACGATCTCCGCCAGTGTCCACACGCACACCGTCAGTGCGAAGACACCGACCGAGCCCGCGAAGGCGGTCAGCCCGAAGCCGTACCCCGCGAGCACGGAGGAGACCACCAGCAGCCGGCGCGGATCGCGGTGCTCGATGAAGCGGGTCACCGGGATCTGCAGCGCGACGATCAGCACTCCGTTGACGGCGATCGCCATGCCGTAGTCCGCGGGCGAGAACCCGGCCCGGCCCATGGCGACCGGCAGACCGACGGACCCCTGCTGGAAGACGAGCGCGACGAGGAAGGACAGCCCCACGACGCTCATGAAACGGCCGTCCCGCACGACGGTCCCGAGGCCGACGTCGCCCGCGGCGTCCTTGGCGGTGGGAGCGGGCCGCGACTCGGGCAGCTTCGCGAAGACGACGACCGCGCAGACCAACGTCATCCCCGCCTCGATCAGGAATCCGGCGAGATAGCTGAACTCGGCGATGAAACCCGCCGCCATGGAGGACACCGCGAAGCCGAGGTTGATCGCCCAGTAGTTGAGGGAGAAGGCGCGCACCCGGTCCTCGGGGCGCACGATGTCGGCCATCATCGCCTGCACGGCGGGCCGGGAGGCGTTGCTCGCCATGCCGACGAAGAAGGCGACGGCGGCGATGGAGACGGGGTCCCGCACGAACCCGAGCAGCGCCACGAACCCGGCGGTCGCCGTCTGCGCGATCAGCAGGGTGGGCCGGCGCCCCAGCCGGTCGGCCATCACGCCCCCGCCGAGCGAGGAGACGACACCGCCGAGCCCGTGCAGCGAGGCGACGAGCCCGGCGTACGAGGCGGAGTAACCGCGGTCCAGGGTCAGGTACAGCGCCATGAAGGTGGCGACGAAGGCGCCCAGCCGGTTGACGAGCGTGCTCGTCCACAGCCACCAGAACTCGCGGGGAAGCCCCGACACGGTCTCGCGGGCGGCACGTCTGACGGCGGCGATCGACATGAGGGTCCCCCACGGGCGTAGGCGCATGTAAGCGGCTCGAACGTTGATCACAACTTACAAACGCGGGGCACGGAGGGGCTACTCAATTAACAGATGCCGTCAACTGTCGTACGGCGCGGGAACCGTCCGCCGACCGGCTGTCCGCCTGCCGGGCGGGCCGTACGAGGGGGTGAATGCGTGGATTACGCTCTGAGGCATGGCCGACGCACCGTACAAGCTGATCCTCCTCCGCCACGGCGAGAGCGAGTGGAACGCGAAGAACCTGTTCACCGGCTGGGTGGACGTCAACCTGAACGAGAAGGGCGAGAAGGAGGCGGTCCGCGGCGGTGAGCTGCTCAAGGACGCCGGCCTGCTGCCCGACGTGGTCCACACGTCCCTCCAGAAGCGCGCGATCCGCACCGCGCAGCTGGCACTGGAGGCCGCCGACCGCCACTGGATCCCGGTCCACCGCTCCTGGCGCCTGAACGAGCGCCACTACGGCGCCCTCCAGGGCAAGGACAAGGCCCAGACGCTGCAGGAGTTCGGCGAGGAGCAGTTCATGCTCTGGCGCCGCTCCTACGACGTGCCGCCGCCCCCGATCGAGGACGACTCGGAGTTCTCCCAGGCCGACGACGCGCGCTACGCGACGATCCCGCCGGAGCTGCGCCCGAGGACGGAGTGCCTCAAGGACGTCGTCTTCCGCATGCTCCCGTACTGGTACGACGGCATCGTCCCCGACCTCCTGGCCGGCCGCACGGTCCTGATCGCGGCCCACGGCAACAGCCTGCGCGCCCTGGTCAAGCACCTGGACGGCATCTCGGACGCCGACATCGCCGGCCTGAACATCCCGACGGGCATCCCGCTCTCCTACGAACTGGACGCCGACTTCAAGCCGATCACCCCCGGCGGCACGTACCTCGACCCGGACGCGGCCGCGGCGGCGATCGAGGCGGTCAAGAACCAGGGCAAGAAGAAGTAAGCCAGACCGAAGAAGCCCCCTACCTGCAGTTTTGCTGGCAGGAGGGGGCTCTTCTCTGTGCTGGGGCCGTGTCCGGGCCGTCGGGCTCAGATGCGGCGGATGCTCACGCGGACCGCGACGAGGAGCGCCGCCAGGGCGACGACGGATTCGTCAGCGCCGGCCCGGACACCCAGCCAACCGCCGCCGAGACCGATGAGCGGGGACGGCAGAGGGCGGAAGGTGAGGTCGATGCGGAGGCCTCGGCGTGGCACCATGGCCTTCTCCATGTGGGTCATGTGTTGTCCGTTCTGTAGGCGATAACCGATCCCATGGAAAGGAGAGGCCGCCCCCGTACGGGCGGCCTCTCCGGTATATCGGTGGCAGGACCTTACTTGCCGTGTGGGGGTAATAACAAACCCGCAGCTAAAGCGGTTGCCCTCCGCCCCTAACTTGCATGTTGGCTTCTCTGGGCGGCCTCGCTGACGGTTGACGACCCCGGTAGGGCCTTGCCTTATTTGCCTGCAGGGAACCGTTGGACCATCGAACCAGAAATCCGTCAAACCAGAAATCCATTGTCCCATTGATCCATTGAACCGGTCCTCGGCCGGGCGGCCGGGCAGGCGGGCAGCCGGGCGGGCAGCCGGGCGGGCAGCCGGGCGGGCAGGCGGCCAGCTTGGTTTTGCGGAGACTCTGAATCCGAGGGAGCTTTCACGGATGACATTTACACTTTCAGCCGCCCATGGTTTCGCTGGAGACTCTGAATCCGAGGGAGCTTTCACGGATGACATTTACACTTTCAGCCGCCCATGGTTTCGCTGGAGACTCTGAATCCGAGGTAGTCTTCACGGATGACATTTACACTTTCAGCCGCCCATGGTTTCGCTGGAGACTCTGAATCCGAGGTAGTCTTCACGGATGACATTTACATTTTCAGCCGCCCATAGTTTCAACGGATGAGCGGCTCGCAGCGAGGGAGAAGGCTGAGGCCACAGCGTTACGGGTACGCTCCCGGCTTGACGGCATGAGGTGCGCATACACACGGAGCGTCAGGCCCGGGTCCGCGTGGCCGAGGTACTCGGCGACGGCCTTGATGTTCTCCCCAGCGTCCAGGAGCACCGAGGCGTAGAAGTGGCGGAGGGCGTGCATGCCGTTCTCGCGGGACTCGGCGTACGACTTGCCCGGCTTCCGGTGGGGGATCACCCCGGCCGAGGCCAGTGCCCGCTTCCACACCTCCTCGTTGAGGGACGTCCGCCAGACGTGACCACCGCGCGGGCCGGTGAAGATCAGTCGCTTGGTCACCGGAGGTCCGTCTGCGACCTTCCACGGCAACGTGATTTCGACCGGCGGGAAACGCTTCATGTGGGCCCGGAGTGCATCGGCGACTGGACCGGGCAGCGGCACGTCCCGGAGCTTGCCGCCCTTCGGTGGGGCGAAGACGGGCTTGCTGCGGCTCAGCTTGAGCTGCTGGACCACATGGAGGGTGTCCGACTCGAAGTCGATCGCGTCGACGGCCACGCCCAGGATCTCGCCTTGCCGAAGACCGCAGCCGCCGCCCAGGTCGACCATGGCTCGGTAGCGCTCGGGCATGCCGGCCCGGACGGCGAAGACGCGTTCCGCAGTCCAGGGCACGACGCGCTTGTTGTCCACAGTCGGTGGACGGACCGAGCGAGCGGCGCACGGGTTCCGGGCAAGGTGCCCGTCGTCCACGGCCGCGCTCAAGGCGGCACGCACGTTGGAGTAGATCGTCCGGGCATACGAGCCACGGACGCCGTTCTCTTGGAGCTGCCGCACCCAGTCACGGATGTGAGCGGGCTGGAAGGAGCCGAGGGGGCGCGAACCCAGGTACGGGTAGGCGTGCAGCCGAAGCTGCGACTCCATCGAGGCTTGAGTGTTCGGGTCCGGCGCGTGAGTCACCCACTTCTCGGCGTACTGCTGGAAGGTGATCCGGGCCGCGCGCGGGTCGAGGTACTGCCCCCGCGCCATGTCCGCCTCGGTCTGCGAGAGCCACTGTTCGGCAAGCCGCTTCTGCCGGTCGGGGAAGCTCTTGGACTTCTCAGTGCCGTCCGGGCCCACGTAGCCGGCGCGGTAGCGCATGCCCGTGCCGTAGCGCTCGGTCTTGACCTTGCGAGGGCGTCAGTAGTTCGCGTTCGAGAGCAGCTCGCCGTCCTTGTCGTAGACCGTCACGAGCCCGTTCTTGGACTCGTAGCACGACGTGAACGCGCTCGCGATCAGCTTGCCGTCGCCCTGGTGCGGACCTATGATGCCGCCGCTGTAGTCGGTGTAGACCTCGGCCGCGTCGAGGATGTCGTTCCGCTTGTCCGTGCCGGTCACCTTGGTGACGTGCTGCACGGCCTTCTTCTCGGTGGGCGTACCGGACTTGGCGACGCAGGCCTTGAACTGCTCAGCCTGCGTCTTCGTCTCCTCCGCGGGCGCCGGCTTGGCGCCGTCGGACTTCTTCGGCGCGCTGCTGGCGGCGACGGCCTTGTCCTTGTTGCTGGTGTCGGCGGAGTTGTCGGATCCGCCACCGGCGACCGCGGCCACGATGCCGATCAGGACGAACAGGGCGACGACGCCGAGACATCCGAGGCCGATGATCTTTCCGGCGTTGGACTTCTTCGGCGGCTGCGGCTGGAACGGCGGCGGCCCGTACCCCGGCTGCTGCTGGCCGCCCCAACCGGGCTGCTGAGGCTGCGGGTACTGCTGCTCGCTCATGTGTCCCCCCAGGGATGTAGATGCACGTTACAGGGATCGTGACTTGTGAATGAGCTGTGCGGTTGCGGAGAATCTGTGAACTTCACCTGATCGTGATAATCGCCCTGGAGCGCGACCGAGGCGGGCATGGGACGGGCCCCGCCTACCCCACCGCGGCGGCTGCACCATGTGGCGCGGCGAGATGGGCTACGTCTCCCGCGAGGACGCGCTCCTGGCGCTGCAAGACGACACCGTGACCATCGAGATGTGCGGCATCTGCAAGCCAGAGACCGGGCTGCGACCGGAGGGATAACAGGCGGCCATCGATCCCGCTACGTTGTCGCCCTCATCACGCCTTGGGGGGCGACATGAAGTTCGTGTGGGGATTCCTGACCCTGCTCTTCGGTGCACTTTCGTTCGGATTTGCCGTCAGCGCCATTCAGCCGTTGCACGACGCCAGCACGTCCGGCGCTCACAACAGCTACAGCGTCACCAGCGGCATCGGTGACGGCGCCTTGCGGCTCCTCGTCATCGTGCTGCTCGCGCTCGCCATGAGGGCCTGCTATCGGCGAGCCTCGCGCGGCAGCCAGCCGCGCACGCCGGGCCCCGAGCGGCGGCCCTGGGAACGCTGATAGCGCGAACGCCCGCCCCAGGTGGTGGGGCGGGCGCTGCGGTCTCCGGGGGCATCTCACCCGGATGCGGCATTGGTCCCGAGGGGCGCGGCATTGGGCCAGCCATTCCGCGGTCGGCCCGCACGTTCAGGATGCCACGTCAGGCTTGTCCAGGCTGGGCCCTCGGTCGGCCGGCGGTGCTTGGACTTCGACGCTGAGTTTTTGGATCTTCCCGCCGAAAGAGACGCGCGCTTCGACTTCCTCACGGCCCGTGGCGCCTGTGCGGCGGGCGTCCTGGACGAACGCCTCCAACTCGTCCAGGGTCATGACCTGCTTCTTCGGCGCGGAGTGTTCGACCTTCTTCAGTGCCATGCGCGAGTTCCCCTCCTCTGGTGGGTGGTCAGGATGCCACGACATCAGGACTGCGGGTGGGGGGGGTGTGGTGTGCCGGCCGGACACGGTCCTCGGGCGAGCACGACGCCCCGTTGCCCGTGCTGGCGGATTTCCGTGCCCGGTGTCGTGAGAGCGCGGCACCGGGCACGGAAAGGCTGCTTAGTGGTGGTGCCACCAGTAGAGCGCGAGCGCTGCGACCCCGCTGAGACTTGCCTTCACACCCGTGCGCATGAGCTCGTCTCCAGCGGCGCTCAACAGTCGCCGGAAGTGGTTCCGCGCCCCGCGTTCCGCGAGGTGGGTGCGTATCCGGTCGCATGTGTGGGCAGTGCGGGCGATCTTGGGTGTAGGCCGCTGACGGTGGCAGCGCCTACACTTCTTGGTGCTGGAGATGTCGACCCCCTTTGGTTGACGTTTCTGACGGTGTTGGCGGCCTCCTGCGTAGGACCAGGGGGCCGCCGCTGTTTCCGGAGGAGGCCCTGTGGCCGCGTCGACCATTCTTACGCACCCCACTGACAGCAGGTGACTCTCAGGGTCAAGCCCAACGGCACCTCGTGCTCTTGCTGTTGGCGGGCCATCACACAGACGCCCGGGTCAGCTTCGGGCAGGTGTCGGCCGCCAAGTCCGGTCCTCGCACATGGTGTTGATGTAGCCCTCGGCATACGCGACGCGAGATCCCTGCACGTCAAGCCTGTTCGCAGGCGTGTTTCACGTGGAACAGTGAACTTCGCGAAGGGCGGGTCGCTCCGCTCGTAGTCGCACTTCACCGTCAGTCTTGCCGTACCCGTTCTGCTGATTCGGCGTCGGCGCGAACTTCCCTAAGATGTCGATGACCTTATAGTCGGCCTCCGCCGCGTTCTCGATCTGCGTGCCCAGCTTGCCGAACACGTCGATCTCGAGCAGCACCTTCTGCTCCTCGGAGAGGAACTCCTTCTCCTCGTTGAAGAACTTGGAGTGCCGGATCCCCGCGGCGATGGTCCCAGCACGCGGACCTGCTTCAGGAACGGCAGTCCTCGGATGAGCGCGACGACGCCCCGTCTCCTCCGTCGTCGTGAAGGACGTCCGTCACCGGGTCCCCTGGTGACTGGGGCATGTCAGGCCACCCAGCGCGGGCTGCCGAGCCCGAGCCACGGGTGCCAGATCGTGCGAGGAAACGACGGGGAACAGCGGTTACTGATCTGCCGAACGAACACGCGTCGGCACCGCTTCAGTGCAGGTACCTCGCATCTGTGGTCGGCACTCACTACCGTGTCAGACTTGTGCCAGATACTGCGGGGAATCACGGGGAATACCGGGACACGAATTCCGCGGTCATCGGGCGCCGACACGGCTCCGCCGCAGGTCAGCATAGCGATCGGCCCCGGATCACCTCAGCTTCCCAAGCTGAGGGCTTGGGCACCGTGATTACGGTCCGGCCGGCGCGGCTTGCTCTGGTCGACGGCACCTGCAGCGTGGCGGAGGCGGTTGGGGGTGCAGCGAGGCATACGCGCGCGTGATCGGTCGGCGTCCTCGCCGTCGTGGCTGGCTGTCGTCGGCTGAGCACAGACGAACCCGTATCCAGCTCTGAGCAGACGTCACCAGTCACCCCCGCTTCGGCTGGCGCGGCAGGACTGTGCATCCTGGGCACCATGACGAACCCCGAAGGCCCGTACGTGAAGGTGCACTTCCGGCTTGAGGTCGAGGACGACTGGCCCCCGGCGTCGGTTGAGAGCCTCTGGGCCGTCGACCAGGGCGACGGCACCGTGCGGCTCGACAACATCCCCTGGTTCGTCCGAGGTATTGCCTGCGGCGACATCGTGGCCACCGAGCCAGATGAGGAAGGCGTGCGATGGGCCGGCGAGGTGGTCCGGCGTTCGGAGAACTGCACTATCCGCCTCATCGTGTTCCGTGACGGCGGCTCGGGAGCTGCACGGCAGAGCGTGATCAACGCTTTTGAAAGACTCGGCGTCGACGGCGAGGGCATAGAGCGGTTCGGCATGGTTGCCCTGGACGTCCCGCCCACCGCCGATCTCGCCAAGGTGCAAGGGCTGCTAAAGCACGGCGTAGCTAAGGAGTGGTGGGACATGGAAGAGGGGTGCATCACCGCGCAGTGGCGGGCCGCCTCCGCCGTTTGACGCCGTCCATGTGCCCCATGGCTGGGCCATCTCTGGGCCGTCCGAGGCCGCTCGACAGCGGCCAATGACGACCAGCGGCGACCACCAGGCGCACGAGCCCCCCCCCGGCCCCTGACCAGCAAAAGCCCAGCTCACCAAGATCCCCGGCAAGACCCAGGGCAAGAAGAAGTAACCCTGCCTGATCAAGGCCCCTGCCTGCGGATCAGCCGCTGGTAGGGGCCTTGGTGCTGGGCCGGGGCCGTGTGCCGGGCGCGGACCCCACGGGTCGTACCGCAGATCCTGGGCGTTGGTCAGGCGGCGGCCCGGGAAGCGGCGCGCAGCGGCGCGAGCGCGGTGCTCCAGGCGACGACCTGGTCCAGCAGTGTGTCCAGTGCGGCGGCGCTGTGGTCGGCCGGCTTGAGGGTGGTGTAGTTCTCGAACTCGGTCATCAGTGACAGCATGACCTGCCGGCCCACGCAGGCCATGTCCAGCGCGCCGCAGACCAGCCGTAGTTGTTCGGCCGCCCGGGCGCCGCCGACGACGCCGTACGAGACGAACCCGACCGCCTTGTTGTTCCATTCCGCAAAGAGGTAGTCGAGGGCGTTCTTGAGCACCCCGGAGGTGGAGCTGTTGTACTCGGGTGTGACCAGGACGAACCCGTCGAACGAGGCGATGCTGGCCGCCCACGCCTGCGTGTGCGCGTGCTGGTAGTGGCCGTGCATGGCCCCCAGCGGCTCGTCCAGGTGGGGCAGCGGGTGGTCACGCAGGTCGATCAGCTCGAACTCGGCGTCGGTGCGGCGCGATGCGGTGTCATGGACCCACGTGGCGACTTGTTCGCCGTTGCGGCTCGGGCGGGTGCTGCCGAGGATGATCCCGATCCTGATCACGTCCGATTCTCCTGTTCTGTCTGTGGTGCAGCTGGTGCGATCGTTTGTGGTGCGGCGCATCTGTCAGCGGGCGTCCGCACCGCGCGGGGGCACGGAGCCCGTCAGGGGGCTCTCGTCGAGGTACCGGATCTCGTAGACGCGTTCGGTGAACTTCCAGCCGTCCGGGGTGCGCTGGTAGCGGTCGTGGTAGATGGCGTAGTTCACCCCGGACCGGCCGTCGCGGCCGCGTCCGACTTCCGACATGTACGCACGGCCGGACGCGGTGTCGCCGTCGAGCCGGATCAGGCCCGGATGGGTGTTCTGCACCAGGAAGTCCACGAACTCCGGTACCCGTCGGCCCCAGGCGCGGATCTGCTCCTGGCCGGTCATCTCGGCGGGGATGTCGGGCATCCGCCACACACCGTCCGGTGTGAACAGCGATGCGACACGGTCGTAGTCGCGCATCATCACCGCGTCGGTGAACTCACCGCGCAACGCCTCGATCTCGACCCGGTCCGCGATCGCCTGAAAGTCGCTCATCGTTTCCTCCCTGTCACAGCCACGGGGGGGCTGCTGTGCCGGTGTCAGCAGTACGACGGCGCAGCTCCCCCAGATGTCAGGCGGGACGCCGACCTCACATTCCGGTGCGCTGTCCCGTCGATCCGGTGAGTGCGCATCCGATCGACGCAGGGCAAGGGGAGGACCGTGACCACCGGAGACGATCAGAACCTGGACGCGATCACGAGCGAGCGGCGTCAGCTGATCAATCTCGCCTACCGGCTGCTGGGCTCCCTGGCCGAGGCCGAGGACGCCGTCCAGGAGACGTACGCCCGCTGGTACGCCATGTCCCGCCGGCAGCAGGACGCCATCAAGTCCCCCGGCGCCTGGCTGACGAAGGTCGCGAGCCGTATCTGCCTGGACCTGCTCGGCTCGGCACGGGCCCGGCGTGAGCGCTACGTGGGTGAATGGATCCCCGAGCCGCTGCCCGGACCCACCCCATGGACCACCGGGTCGGCCGGCAGCGGGGCCGACCCGGCCGACAGGGTGACGCTCGACGAGTCGGTCAGCATGGCCTTTCTCGTCGTGCTCGAATCGATGACCCCGGCCGAACGCGTCGCGTTCATCCTGCACGACGTCTTCCGCTACTCCTTCGCCGAAGTCGCCGAGATCGTCGGCCGCACACCCGCCGCCTGCCGTCAGCTGGCCTCCTCCGCCCGCCGCCGCATCCGCGCCTCCCAGACGCCCGCGACCTCGGCGGCCCACCAGGCCGGCATCGTCAGGGACTTCAAACAGGCATGGCAGGCCAAGGACATCAGTGCCCTCATCGGCCTCCTCGACCCCGACGCCACAGTGATCGCCGACGGCGGCGGCCTCACCAGAGCCTCACGCCACCCCATCGAAGGCGGCGAGCGGATCGCGCACTACCTGACCGACCTCTTCACGAGGGCACCCGACACGGTGACCGTCGTGGAACGCACGGTCAACGGCCGGCCCGGCCTGGTCGCCCAGCAGGACGGCCGCACCGTGGCGGTGTACGCGTTCGACATCGCCGGCGATCGGATCACCCACATCTGGGCGGTGCTCAACCCCGAAAAGCTCCGCCCCTGGACGACGGGCTGACCCGGGTCGTCGAGCGCGACATGCTCGGCTGTCTTCGTCGCTTCGGAGACCGGTCGTAAGGTGCTGTGCGTGAACGGGACCCCGCACTTGCCGACGCAAGAAGACATGGAACTGATCGAGTTGGCCCAGCGCATCGTGGAGGCCAACGGCGACGGGGAGGTGCACACGGTCGGCGCCGCTGTCCGGGATGCCCGGGGACGCATGTTCGGTGGCATCAACCTCTACCACTTCACCGGCGGGCCCTGTGCGGAGCTCGTGGCACTCGGGCATGCCCGTGCGGCGGGGGCGCGTGACCTGACGACGATCGTTGCGGTCGGCGACCGGGGCCGCGGTGTGCTCGCGCCGTGCGGTCGTGACCGACAAGTCCTCCTCGACCACCATCCAGGTATCCGCGTCCTGGTTCCGACGCCCGATGGAGTCCGCAGCATCTCCATAGCCGACCTCCTGCCGCACAGCTATGTGTGGGCGGAGCAGGCCATACCCTCCGAACCGGGCTGTCCTGAGACGGCCAGGCAGTCCCTGCACTTCCATCGGGACTATCTCGACGCCGTCCGCACGGGACGGAAGACGACGACCGTACGCCGGGACCCGGTTGCCACGGGACCGGTCGACATGGTCTTCGAGCTGGATGAGGAGGTGGTCCTGGAGGGTGTCGTCACGCAGATCACGTCGAAGAAGGTCGGCGAGCTGACCGAGCAGGACGCCATCGCCGACGGTTTCCGCGATCTCGCAGAACTCCACGACAGACTGCGGTACCACTACCCCGACATCCGTTCCGCCGATGACATCGCCATCGTCCACTTCCGCCTGGCCGACGCCTGACGGGTACGTGTGGGACTGCGCGGTGAGCTGTGTGATCGCGGAACGCCGCGCGTGTCGGGATTTCGAACAGCTGGTATTCAGCGATGGTCTGGAACGCCATGCGCCGATAGACCGGAACGCCCAAACTGCTGGCCTGGAGCGTGCCTACCCAAGCTGCTGGCCTGGAGCGTGCCTATCCGCGCTCCGCGTTCACGCCCGGCCCGCAGGGCGGCTGCGGTGAGGCGGAGAAGGTCGTCGCGAGCCTGGTCCACTTCCTCGTGTCCCCGGCCGGCAGCTACATCACCGGCCAGGTCATCGGCGTCGACGGCGGCTGGGGAAGCACCGCCCGCTCGATCTTCGCGAGCTGAGCCGACGGCGTCAGGCGCCTGCCCACCCAGCTGAATCCGGCCTCCGCGCACACTGATTCCCCAGCCGGGGGCGTAAGTTGTGCCAGGACCGCGGCCTCAACGTCCTCCCGAGCCACGCCCGGCCTGCGGCAGCGGACGGCCCGAGTACGCGACTCGGGCCGTCCCGGGGACTCGCAGCCGGCGAACCCCCTGCAGCAGCACGGAGGCGTCAGCCGCGGCGGCTCGCCCGGGCGAGGGCCTGCACGAAGCGGAGGGCGTCCACCGTACCCACGCCGGTGGCCATGTCGTAGCCGTTGACGGCCTTGTAGCCGGTGACGCCCTCATAGCTGTTGTCCGTGCCGTCGTTGACGTCGACGATGCCGGAGTTCTTCTGCTTGAGGAGGCTGTACAGCGCCCCGTTGATGTTGCCCACCCGGTGGCCGGCCGCCTGGTCGGCGAGGGCGATGATGCCCGAGAAGAGCGGGCTGGCCTCGCTGGTGCCGCCGGAGACGTCCCAGCCGGTGGCGGTCGGGTCGAAGCTGGAGTAGACCCAGGCGCCCCCGTTGACCGCGGCCGCCATCGACACGTCCGGGGTGCCTCGGCGGGCGCCGACGACGTTCTTCACGCCGTTCTGGAAGGCCGGGCGGGGGAAGACGTGCGACTGGCCGCCGCCGCCCGCGCCGTAGTCGTTGTAGACGCTGTCCGGCTTGACGCGCTGCCCCCTGTCGTTCAGGTGGAGCTGGGTGCCGCCGATGGAGGTGACCAGCGGGTCCGAGGACGGCCAGGAGTTGACGGGCTTCTTGTAGTAGGTCTTGCCGTCCGCCATGAGGTCCGTGGCGCCGCCGTCACCGGAGGAGGCGAGGACCGTCACGTGCTTGCGGTTCGCGTCCTGGAAGGCGTAGCGCAGGTTCTTGATGCTGGAGAAGTCGCCCTTGTCGAAGCCGGGGAACGTGTTCTCGGTGGCGCCGAAGCTCTGGCTGATGACGTCGCCGACCCCGTGGTCGATCAGGTACTTCTCGGCGTTCATCATCTCCGGGAGACCCGTGGTGCCTTCGGTCTCGGAGACCGCCGTCTCCACCAGGACGATCTTGGCGTCGGGCGCCACGGCGTGGGCCATCTCGACGTCCAGCGAGGTCTCGCCGGCCCAGCCGGTCATGTCGGAGTTCTTCGGGTCGAAGGGAGGCACCTTGCCCCACTTGACGACCTTGATCTTGGTGCTGGGCAGACCGAACTGCTTGCTGTAGACGTCGAGGTCGTGCTGGACCGTCGGGGAGCCGAACGAGTCGACGATGACGATGGTGCGCCCCTTGCCCGTGATGCCCTTCTTGTACAACGGGTTGAGGTTGTACGCGGTGCGGTACTGGAGCGGGTTGTAGCAGGCGATGTGCCACTTGGCCTGGCACTGCTCGCTGGTCAGCGGGCTGGCCACACCATGGACGAGCGTGTGCCCGACGACGGCCGGAACCGCCTTGGTGTGCGGTACGGCGGCGGGCGCGGCCGTGGTGACGCCGGCCAGCGGAGCGGTCGCCAGCGCGGCGACGGCGAGGGCGGCGGTGGCGGCCGTGGAAGCCGCGACACCCCGCCCGGTACGGGCTATGTGCATGAATCCCCCTGAGTGGTCCGGAGTCGCAGGAAGTGGTCTCCGGACATCCCATCCATTGAGTCATGCACAGGACAAGATCGTTGAACTGTAGATGCCGAATCCTTTACCGGCCCGGGGGACAGTCCCGGCGGCAGAGTTGTCCACAGGCCGGTCCGGCGGTCCGTCCCGCCCCCTTACTCTCGTAGGCATGTCAACCCGCGTCGCGTCCCGCCCCGTGGGTACGGTGACGCGCGGGACCACCAATCCGAATCGGCTGCGCCGGATGGATCGCTGGATCACAGCGGTCCATGGGGCCGAGCTTCGTCGTACGGCGGAACCCGTGGCCGTCGACCTCGGGTACGGGGCCGCGCCCTGGACCGCGGTCGAGTTGCTGCGACGGCTGCGTGCCGCCGCGCCCCGCACCCGGGTCGTGGGGGTGGAGATCGAGCCCGCCCGGGTCGAGGCCGCGCAGCCGTACGCCCGTGAGGGGCTGGTCTTCCGGCACGGCGGGTTCGAGGTGCCCGTGCCGGGGCGGCCCTCGCTCATCCGGGCGGCGAACGTCCTGCGGCAGTACGAGGAGGGCGAGGTCGCCGCCGTCTGGGAACGGCTGTGCGCCCGGCTCGCCCCCGCCGACCCGGCGTCCGGCTCCCGCGGCGGGCTGCTCGTCGAGGGCACGTGCGACGAGATCGGCCGCCGTCATGTGTGGGTCGCCCTGGGCCCCGAGGGTCCACGCACCGTGACGTTCGCCACCCGGCTCGGTTCCCTGGACCGCCCGTCCGACCTGGCCGAACGGCTGCCGAAGGCGCTCATCCACCGCAACGTCCCCGGCGAGCCCGTGCACGCCTTCCTGCGCGACTTCGACCGCGCCTGGGCTGCCGCCGCACCCTACGCCGCGTACGGCGCGCGCCAGCGCTGGATACGCAGCGTCCGCCGGCTGACGGCGGACTGGCCGGTCACCGACGGCCCGGCGCGCTGGCGCCAGGGGGAAGTCACCGTGGACTGGGGAGCCTTGGCACCCCGCAGATGACCCCTGCCCGACCTGCGAGGAACGATCTTCCTGAGTCCTTCGTCACACTCGCGGGAAGATCGCCGTACGCGGGCCGGCGACAGGGGAGGGAGATCGTCGTACGAGGTGCGGCAGGTGGGGGAGTTTTCTGCGCGGACAAGTCCCGCCTCTGTGCCTTTGCGTCCGAGCGTGGCACGATCCCCAGACGTCTCGTAAGTTACTGACGGTAAATCAGCTTTGGGGGAAAGGTATGGGATCCGGGAAGCGGACCCTGGTCATGGCGGCCATCGCCCTGGTCTGCACGGTCACCGTGCTGGGTACAGCGGGCGCGGCATACGCGAGCCCGGAGCAGCCGGACCCGAGACCGACCCCGTCCGACGGCTCGGCCACGGCGTCGGCGTCGGCGTCGGCGTCGGACGAGGTTCTCGAATCGGTCCGCAGAAAACTGGACGCGCTGTACCACGACGCGGCGGTCGCCACCGACGCCTACAACGCGGCCGAGGAGAAGGCCGAGAAGCAGTCGGCGCAGATCGTCCGGCTGGCCCGGGAGATCGTCAAGGGCCAGGAGAGGCTGGCCGAGCTGAAGGACCGTGCGGGCGCCGCGGCCCGCGCCCAGTACCGCGGCGGCGGTCTGCCGCCCGAGATGCGGCTCTGGCTGAGCCGCGACCCCCAGGAGTTCCTGGACGACGCGGGCACGGTCCGCCAGGGCGAACACGCGGCCACGGGACTGATCGCCGAGTTGACGCGTACGCAGGAGGACTTGAAGCAGTACGCCGGCGACGCCGCCGACGAGTGGAAGAGGCTCGACGCCAACCGCAAGGCCAAGGCCGAGGCCAAGAAGGAGATCGAAAAGCAGATCGCCGCCGCCGAGGAGCTGCAGTCCCGACTGAAGGAGCAGGAGCGGGAACGACTGCAGAAGCTGGAGGAGCAGGCCGCCCACCAGGCACAGACCGCCTGGCTGGACTCCGGGATACTGAAGGAGATTGTCGGCAAAGCGTCCGAAGAGGGGCAAAAGGCCGTACGGTTCGCGACCGATCAGATCGGCAAACCCTATGTATGGGGGGCAGAAGGTCCGAAATCGTACGACTGCTCGGGGCTGACGTCCCAGGCCTGGGCCGCGGCCGGCGCGCCCATCCCTCGCACCTCGCAGGAGCAGTGGAAGCAGCTCAAGCACGTGAACATCAAGGACATGCGCCCCGGAGACCTGATCATCTACTTCTCCGACGCCAGCCATGTGGCGATGTACATCGGCGATGGCGCGATCGTCCACGCCCCGCGCCCCGGGCGGACGGTGACGATCGCCGGGGCCGGATCCATGCCGATCCTGGGGGTGGTGCGTCCGGACGCCGGCTGAACCGGACGCCGACCGGAGAGAGGGCCGTGTCGTGACGTGTCGTGACGTGACCCGTCCCACGTGACGCGGCCCACCCTCTCTCCGGTCGAAACCTGCACGAGACGTGACTTTCGTCATCCTCACCGGGATGGTTCGGTGTCCAACTGCGGTAGGGGATGCGGCATATGACGGTGGCCGGTTGCGCCACCCCGCCCCCTCTGGCATTCCATTGCGGCCTCGGCTACCGCTATGGTCCCCGTCGGTGGGTCGAGTCCCTCGTCCCGCCGTGCCCTCGGGGGGAGGGAAGGAACCCAAGACGATGCCCGTACCCGTGCCGCGGCCCCGAGCGATCCCGGCCGTGGAGGGTGGTCAGGCTCAAGCCGCGTCCCTGCCCGGCGCTCAGACCGCACAGGGGCCGTCCGCCCGTGCCAAGGCCCAGAACGACACGCTCACCCTGCTCGTGATCGAGGACGATCCGGCCGGTTCTCCGATCGTGCCCGAGATGCTCGACTCGGCAGGCCGCCCCATACGGCTGCGCACCGCCCGCAACCTCACCGAGGCCGAGCGGCTGCTCACCGACGACGTCCACTGCATCCTGCTGGACCTCGCCCTGCCCGCGCCCGGCCGGGCCGCCGAGGAGGACGACGAGCTGGCCGTGCTGCGGCATGTGCTTCAGCTCGCGCCCCGCCATGCCGTGCTCGCGCTCACCGCCTCCGGTGACGCGGAGCGGGGTGCCGAGGCCGTGCGCGTGGGCGCCCAGGACTACCTGTTCCGCGAGGAACTGGACGGGCGGCTGCTGAGCCGTGCAATCCGGTACGCGGTCGAACGCAAGCGGTCCGACACGGCCGAGCGGCGGCTGACCGAGTCCAAGCTGCGCGCGCAGGAGAACGCCCGCCTGGAGCGCGGCCTGCTGCCCACGCCGCTGCTCGACGGGTCCTCGCTGCGGTTCGCCGCCCGCTACCGGCCCGGCCGTTCGCGTGCCCTGCTCGGGGGTGACTTCTACGACACGGTGCGCACGCCGGACGGCACGGTGCACGCGATGATCGGTGACGTCTGCGGGCACGGCCCGGACGAGGCTGCGCTCGGCGTGGAGCTGCGCATCGCCTGGCGTGCGCTGACGCTGGCGGGGCTGTGCGGGGACGAGCTGCTGTCCACGCTGCAGCAGGTCCTGGAGCACGAGCGGGACAACGACGAGATCTTCGCCACGCTGTGCACGGTCGACATCGCGCCGGACGGCCGCCGCGCCGGGCTGTGCCTGGCCGGCCACCCGGCCCCGTTGATCGCGCGCCCCGACCGGCCTGCCGAGCTGCTGCCGTACGACAACAACGGCCCCGCGCTCGGCCTGCTGCCGGGCGCGCGCTGGCCGCGGATGCAGGTGGAGCTGGGACCGGTCTGGAGCCTGATGCTCTACACCGACGGGCTGATCGAGGGCCGGGTCGGGCAGGGCGGGGAGCGCCTGGGGCAGGACGGCATGGTGGAACTGGTCCGCCGTCGGCTGGGCGAGGGCCTGACGGGCGAGGAACTGTTGCGCGCGACGGTCAACGAGGTCCGCGACCTCAACGGGGGGGAGCTGGCGGACGACGTGGCGGTGGTCCTGCTCGACCGGGCGCCGTAAGCCACGGCGGCAGATCGGACCATGGCGGACCGCCGCCTACGCCGCACGCCCCGCACCGAACGCCCGCCGCAGCACAGCCCGGACGGAACCGTCACCGCCCGCGCCCGGCACGGACCGCCGCGGCACAGCCCACGCACGGACCGCCCGCCTCCACCGCAGCCGCAGGGCGGGGCCGCCCAGGCCACTCGCCCTCTAACGCCCGCCGTTGTACGGCCCGTACGGACCGTCGCTGCTGCTCCCCCGGCGGCGACGGCCCCAGCCGCCGCCCGAGACCTGCTTGAGGGCGGGGCGGACGTCCACGAAGAACACGATCGTGGCGACCAGGCCGGCGAGCTGCAGGAAGAGCATCGGCACGAACAGGTTCACCGCGACCGCGATGCCGAGGATGATCAGCCAGAAGCCCTTGTTCTGCTTGTCGGCGGCGCGGTACGCGTCCTCCCGGTACAGCACGGCCATGGCCAGCGCCACCACGGCGAGCACCAGCATGGCGGTGAAGAGCAGCCACATCAGGCCGCCGAATGCCGTCATCAGCACAATGCCCACCACCCGAGTCGAGTCGTCTCCACGGCCAACCGTACCCGCCTGCGGCCACCGCGTACCCGTACAACGGGCCGGGCACCTCCGAAGTGCCCGGCCCGTCGTCCGTCATCGTCCGTCATCCGTCGCGTGGCCCCCGCCGGGGCCACGCGTCCTCACTTGGCCGGAGGCGTGGTCTTCTTCGCCGCCGGCTTGCGGGCCGCCGGGGCCGTCTTCTTCGCCACCGGCTTGTCCTCCGAGAACTCGGCCTTGGGGGCCTCGGCCGGCTTCGGCTCGGCCTTGACCTCGACCGGCTCGGGCTTGCCCTCGACGGCGACGGCCAGGTCCTCGATGCCCTCGGCGGCCTCGCCGCGCCAGGTCTTCACGGCCTGCTCGCCGTGCTCGGCGACCTTCTCGTAGGTCTCCCGGGCCTTGACCGCGTACTCGGCGGCGACACCCACACCCCGCAGCGCGAGGTCCTGGGCGGTCTCGCCGAGCTTCTTCAGGTCGGCGTCCAGGCTGCTGCCGAACTTCTTGAGGTCCGAGTCGAGGCTGCCGAAGAACTCGCCCACCTTGGCCTGGATGGTCGACTGCGTCTCCTTGACGCGGGCGCCGGCCTCCTTGGCGCGGGCCGCGGCCTTCTCCTGGACCGCCTTCGGGTCGGTGTTGCGGACGGCCTCGATGCGGGCCGGGGCCTCGGCGCGCAGCTGCTCGACCAGCGCGGGCACCTTCTTGGCCTGCTTCAGGGCCAGGTCGGCGGTGCCGGCGGCGAAATAGAGCGGGGTGGGGTCGCTGAGGGTCTTGCGCAGGTCGTCGGTGATGGCCATGGGATGGTCCTCCCGTTTCGGCTTTGTTGAGGGTTTTGGGCGGTCCGCGGGACGTCGAGCCGTCGTCCCGGTGGTCCGGTCGCTGTCCGTGGTCCCGGTGGTCCCGGTGTCCGGGTCAGCCGGCTGCCTGCCGCGGACCGGCATCGCTGCCGTCGGCCGTGCGGGGGCCGGCCTCGGCGGTGTCCTGGGCGTCGTCCATGCCGTGCGCCTCCTGAGACTGCTGAGCCTGTCGAGTCCGAACCTCATGAACCGCCTGGCCGTCCTCGTCCGCCACGGCCGCCCGGGCGATCTCGAAGCCGTTCTCCTTGCGGAAGGACTCGTAGATCTGCAGCAGCACCTGCTTCTGCCGCTCGGTCAGTGTGGGATCGGCGAGGATGACGGCGCGCGTCTCCACCTCGTCCCGGTCCCGCTCGGCGTCGAGGATGCCGGCTCGCACGTACAGCGTCTCGGCGGAGATCCGCAGCGCCTTGGCGACCTGCTGGAGCACCTCCGCGCTCGGCTTGCGCAGCCCGCGCTCGATCTGGCTCAGATACGGATTGGACACGCCGGCGGCGTCGGCGAGCTGCCTGAGCGACAGCTGCGCGTTGCGCCGCTGCTCACGCAGGTACTCACCGAGGTTGCCGACGTTCAGCGATGCCATGCCTCTACCTTGCCCCATGAGCGCTAACAATTGCAAGCACCCGCTTGCAAAAGTGCGCCGGGTCACGGGAAGGGGGTCGCCATCGCCGGCACCGCCGTCAAGGGCTGCGCACCACCGCCGTCCATCCCACACCCGCCGCGCCCGGGACCGTGGGAGGCGCCGGTGCGCGGACGGGTGACGTCATAAGACGGGTGACGTCATAAACCGTTGGCGCCGGGTCGCGTACCCCGATAACGTGCGGCCCATGACTGCCGGGTCGGCCTTGGGCCGTTCACGAGTGGGGCACCCGGCCTCCGAGTGAGGCGGGGGCGGGCGAGAGGCCCGCCGCTCTCCTTCTGTTCCGACGCGTATCGCCATCCCACCACGCCGAACAGAAGAAGGCAGCGACAGCAGAGCATGCCCAACCCTTTCAACCAGCAGATCATCGACGAGTTCCGGGCCCACCGCGGCCGCGTGGGCGGCCCCTTCGAGGGCGCCCGGTTACTGCTCCTCACCACCACCGGCGCCCGCACCGGCACCCCGCACACCACCCCCCTCGGCTACTACCCCGACGGCGGCGAGCGCGTCCTCGTGATCGCCTCGGCCGGGGGCGCGCCGCGGCACCCCGACTGGTTCCACAACCTCGTGGCGCATCCCCAGGTCACCGTTGAGACGGGCGTGTTCACCTACGAGGCGACCGCGGTCGTCCTGGACCGCGCCGCGCGCGACGAGGCCTTCGCCCGCGCCGTCGAGTCGGACCCCGGCTGGGCCGAGTACCAGGCGAAGACGGACCGCGTCATCCCGGTCGTCGCCCTCCGGGAGAATCCGAGGCCGGGGCCGCCGCGCATCGAGGCGTCCTCTCCGGGTGAGGCCATCAGGGCGGTCCATGACGTCTTCCGTCGCGAGCTGGCCCTGATCAGGAAGGAGTTCGCGGCCTCGGGAGGCGGCCCCGCCCTGGGCGCCCAGCTGCGGATCAACTGCCTGACCCTCTGCAAGGGCCTGGACAACCACCACGCCGGCGAGGACATCGCCCTGTTCCCCTCCCTCGAAGGCCGCCACCCCGAGCTGGCGCCGGCCTTCGACCGGCTGCGCCGCGAACACGAGCGGATCGCCGTCCTCCTGAACGACCTGCGCCGGGTCGTGTCGGCGCCCGACGCGGACCGGGCCGGTGCCCTGCCCGAGGTGGAACGCCTCACCGACGAGCTGGAGGCGCATCTGACGTACGAGGAGGCACAGTTGGCAGCCGCACTGCGCTGATCAGGCGCGGCTGAGCCGCCCCTCCGTACACCCGGAGACACCCTGGTGGGTCACAGCGGTCACATGAGCAGCCAGGCTCACCAGGGAACGGGCGTGTGTGCACCACATACAGGCGGGACACCGCCCGGGTAGCGACCACAAACAGGCGGTACAGGCCATGGAGCTGCGCCTCTGCGATCGTGGCGGGCTCGACGGCAACCACGTGGTCCTGCCCCAGGCGACATCCCTCGCCCCCTTCCCCGTGCAGAAGCGCCCGACGTCAGGTCAGACGTCCACCCGGAGCCCGGCCGTCCGCCCGCGTCCGTGGTCCCCGTTCGGGAGTGCACGGGCAAGATGGGGGTTCGCCGTCAGTTTGGCGGGAAGCCCGAGCGCGGCCGTGGCTTCGAACAGGGTCATCGCGTACGTGTCCACCGCCCGGCGGACGTTGGGGGCATCCAGGCCGTCGCCGGTCACGAGACGGTCGAGATCGACGTACGCCGAGCGGACGACCTCCATCCACCGGTAGACCCGCCAGTCGTCCTGCCAGCCCTTGGTGCAGTCCTCCGGCAGCCGCTCGGACCAGCGTGCGAACAGCCGCTCACGGATCTCGGGACGCGTGGGCGTGAGGTGCATGTGGCGTACCAGGTCGTACAGGGCGTCCCCGACCATCGCCATCTCCCAGTCGATGAGCGTCAGCCCGCCGGTCGGCCGGCGCACCAGGTTCCACGGGTTGAGATCGCCGTGCAGGAGCACGGGCCGGCGCGGGACCAGGGTGTGGCGGTCGAGGATCTCGCCCAGCCGGTGACTGCCGGGCAGTCCCAGTTCCCGGGCCAGATCGGCCGTCTCCTTGGGCAGTTCGCTCACCAGGCGGACCAGTTCGTCGCACAGGCCCTTGTAGAAGTCCTGCCGGAACACGGCGCGACCGAAGTCGGTGCAGTCGACGCAGGTCAGCGCGTTCAGCTGGTCCACCAGGTCGTCCGCCTCGTACGGCCGGAGCCCGTCCACGGGGTGGTCCGGCGGACGGATGTCATCCGGTCCCTCGTAAGAGTGAATGGTGAACGGCTCGTTCAGCCCGCTGGTGCCCAGGGCCAGCACCTTGGGAGCCCGTACACCGGCCTTCGACCGCTCGATCGCCATCAGAACGGCGTGCTCGTTGAGGAACCTGCGCTCCCGGGGGTTCCCCGCGCCGACCTTCCGGCGGACCATGACGGGACAGGGCACTCCCGGTACCCGAACCGCCGTGTTGAGGTGTGCCGCCCCCTTGAACACCCGGTCCGCCGAAGCGGCACCCTCCTCGAACAGCGCCTTGCTCACCGCCGCCGCCGGGAACCCCGGGAGCAGAGGCACCCGCTCGTCCCGCTGCCAGACGATCTCCATGGCGGACCGCTCACGGGCCTTGCCCCCGTGGGACTCGCGCCAGCGGAAGAGGATGCGCTCGATCTCGCTCTCGTCCGGCACATGGCCCAGCCGCAACGGTTCTTCGGCCGCCAGCAGCGCCCGGTGCACCGCCTGCGTCGCGGCATCGAGGTCACGCTGGTCGAAGGAGTCGCCGAGCGATGTGGCCGCGCGCATCACGTCGGGATAGACGGACTGGGCCCGTTCGAAGGCGACGTAGTGCTTCAGATCCCGGTCGAGGCCGTTGACGGCCTTGGGGCGCCGTCTGCGCATGGCCTGGTGCCACGCCTCCACCACCTCGGGCCACTGGTAGACGGGGTACTGCATCCGCACGAGGTGGGTGGCGAGGTCGTGCAGCGGGTCACCGAATCCGGCCAGTTCCCAGTCGACACAGATCAGGGGCGGCTTGCCGCGGTAGGACACGATCACGTTGTCCCGGTGCATATCCGTGTGGAGGAGGCTGAAGGGGCGGCGGACAAGGGCCGGGACCCGCTCCGCGAAGCGCACCATCGCGTCCTCGGGGATGCCCAGCATCGCGAACAGCCCACCGAACTCGGCCCAGTTCGGACGCCTGATCTGCTCCTCCGCCGCGAACGCCAGCGCCCGCAGAAAGGCACCGCTGTCCCGGCTCGAACGGGGCCAGGACACCGGGAGCGGGGGGAGGTGCTGCCTGGCCACCTGCGTCATGTCCGCCAGGAGACCCGCGAGGTCGGCGATCAGCACCGAGTCCACCGGCTGTCCCTTGGGGCAGATGCTGGACAGCGGCACCCCTTCCACATAACTCAGGACGGTGACGTCGCCGCACTTGGCCAGACAGCGGGGGACGTACGGGAGGACACCGCTGATCGTGTTGAGGATCTCCGCCTCGTCGTGCCATGTCCTGATGACCACGGACAGCGCCGAGGGGATCCGCTGCCGCACCGTGACACGTTCGCCGTCCTCACCGGCCACCAGCCGGGAGTCCCGCTCGGTGAGCGGCCGCACCATGTAGTTGACGTTGTGATGCCCCCGTTCGAAGGAGCCCAGCGCCCTGGCGTAGCGCAGGAACCTCTCGAAGTCGTCGTCCGCCGCAGGCGCCAGAGCGCGGTTGCTAGGCAATGACGGACCGCCCAACGGTGACTCCTGAATGGCTGTGCGGCGCGTGCGATGGTCATGCGCCGCGAACAAGGTGGGCACACGGTAGGGCATCTCGACGCAGCGGAACGTTTGACTCCAGCATTCGGTACGCATTTGAGCGCACGCGGCACTCAGAAGCAGCACGCCGTCGGAGATACCACGGATGCCGGCTCCGTGTCAGGCGGCCTCGGCGAGCAGGTCCCACACGGAGTTGAACCACGACTGCATGCTGTCGACGAAGGTGGAGCCGGGCGAGTTCGGGTCGCCGTCCCTGATGTGGTGCGTGAGGGTGGCACCGAGCCCGATCACGTCGAGCGCCTCGATCTCCCGGCCGCTGTCCAGGACGATGGGACGCTCGTCCACCACATAGGGGCCGAACAACGCCTCGGACTCGTTGAAGAGGTAGACCTTGAAGGCCGGCGGCAGTGCCACGTGGCGGACCTGCAGGTCGAAGGACTCGACGAGCTTGGACGCCTGGAGGCTCGCCAGCACCCGCGGCAGCGAGGCCATGGCGTCCCGGGCGATCCCTAGGTGGCGCTCCCTCACCGTCCCGGCCTCGCCGGGGTTCATGGCCCTGGGATACGGAAGCTCCAGATCCTCCGACGGCAGCAGAAGCCGTACGCTCACGCGGGGCGGCGTGGGGCGGGACTCGGCCCTGCGCACTCGGACCCATTCGGCCTGGAGCATCTGCAGATGCATCCCGAGCGATTCCGCGGTCAGGGTGTAGACGTCGAGCGCGACCTCCTGCAGCTCGAACGCCTGCTCGATGAACGACCCCACGGTCACGGCACCGCGCCGATGCACGCTCCGGGGCGTCGAGGATTCGATGCGCTGACTCCGGATCACCCGCGACCCGCTGCCGCGCCGGGACTCGATCCAGCCTTCGCTGGTGAGCTCCCTGATCACCCGCTGCACGGTGTCGCGGGACACGCCGAACTCCTCGGCCAGGGCCCGTTGAGGAGGCAGCGTGCCGTTCACCGGATACGTCCCGTCGGCTATGCGGACGCGCAGGGCTGCCGCGACACGGTCGAACTCCGTGCCGCCACCGTCGCCGACCCGTTCTGCGTCCACACACCGACCGTACCTTCTCTGCCCGACAGGCAAACATCTTCCAGTCAGCCAGCAGTCCAACTGCCCTGCTGGTTAAGGGATCAAGCAGGCAGGGAACTTCCAATTCAGAGCAACCAGTCCAATTGGACTGGAAGTTGGTCGGTTCACGGAAGCCCCATGGGGGCTTCACCGGAAGCGGAAGGGCCGGGTGGGGGAAATGATCCAGTCGGAGGCGCTCGCCACCGCCGCCGAGTTCGTCCTGTCGATGCTGGCCCAGTCGGAGTACGGACTACTGGGAGCCGTCCTCGTGTCGCTCGTCTTCATGGGTGTCCGAGCGGGCCGGCCGCACCTCGCACTGGGAGCCGCGGTGGTGTTCGCCGTCCTTATGGCTCAGGCCTGACCGCGCAGGATCGACAGCAGCGGTTCGAGCGAGCTGACGACGATGTCGGCGCCCACGCTCCTCAGGCGCTTCTCCTTGTCCTCGTTGGGCGCGTAGCCGAGGAACGCGACCCCGGCGTCCTGAGCGGCGAGGAAGTCCGAAGGGGCGTCGCCGATCATCAGCGACAGGGAGCGGTCCGCCCCCATCGCGTTCAGGGCCTGGTTCAGGCAGTGCGGGTGGGGTTTGAGCAGATCGAGGTCGGCCGTGCGGCCGAAGACGTAAGGGGCGAAGCAGGAGACCAGTCCTCGGGTCGCCAGGTAGCCGGCCGCCACGCGCGCGGAGTTGTTGGTCGCTATGGCGAGCTGGCCCCCCACGGTGGTCCATGTGCGGATCAGCGGGTCGGCGTACGGGGTCGGCATGGCCGACGCGACCGCCTTCAGCTCCTGCTGGGTGAGCCTCTCCTCCAGTTCGGTCACCAGATCGCTCTGCGGGTGCCGCCGGTGGATGGCTTCCAGGACGTAGTGCGGATCCGGGTGGACTCGTTCCTCCTCGGTCAGCAGACCCCGCAGCCCCCGGCTCTCGAGCCACTCCACGAGTTGGCCTGCCACATGCTCGGCGGCGTGCCCGGCGAAGAGCCGGCAGATCGGGCCGTCGAAGTCGAAGAGCACAAAGCGCGCACTGGTGATCAGTTCGCGCAGTTTTCCTGTCTCTGCCGTCACCGCATCAGTCTGCTTCGCATCAGAAGTCACTAGGAGAGTGTCAGGTCCGTGGTGATGGTTTCCCAGAGGGCGTCGAACCACTTCTGGGACTCTTCCACAAAGGCGTCGTCCCGTCGCCCCGCCCGGCGTTCGAAGGAGAAGAGGAGGGAGGCGGCGCCGAGCGTGTCGTACATCTCGAGGGTCTGGCTGTTCACCTCCTCCTCGCGCCTGGTGAGCATGTAGTACGCCATCAGGGCCTCGGCACCGTTGAGGAGGTAGAGCTTCACCGGCGGGGTGAAGGGCAGGGCCCGGAACGTCACACGGACGTCGATGCCGTGCGACGAGCGCAGGGCCTGGAGGTTGTGGCGCAGCACATGGCCCTGGGCGTTGCGCTGTTCGAGCCAGCGCTGGTGGACCGGGTCCTCGTTGTCACCGGGGCTGTCGACGGAGATCGGGAACGCCAGGTTGATCTTCCGGGAGGGCAGCAGGATCCGCACGTCGATCGACTGCGGACGGATGCGGCCCTCGTGGATCAGCCGGAGCGGTTCGCCCAGCGCCAGCATCAGGGTCTCTGCGGTCAGGCAGGCCGCGTCGATCCGCACGTTGGGCGCGGCGAACGCCTCCGCGAGCCTCGGCGCCAGCGCCACCATCGTCGGCTGCGGTTCGTCGCTGACCGGCGGGGGCTCGGCGATTCGGGGCGGGCTGCCCCGGCTGACGCTGCTGAGCAGGCCGTCGTCCTGGAGGACGCGCAGCGCCTGGCGGACCGTGCCCCGCTCCACGCCGAACTCCTCAGCCAGTTCGGCCTGGGTCGGCAGACGCTCGCCCGGCTTCAGCTCGCCGGCGCGGATCCGGGTCCGCAACGTGTCGGCGATCTCCTGGGGCGAGGACCTTCTGCTGCCGTTCACTGCGACGTTCTCCTGGGTCACGACCAAACGCTACAACCCCCGTCCATCTACCGGGAGTTGTTTGAATGTTGTTTATAGATGCCGACCAACTGGGGATAACTTCAGTGTAGTTGGTTGCCAACTTGGAAGAGTTGGCGGAGGGTGTCCCTCCTCTCGCACATTATCCGCAGGTAGTCCCCAGATGCAGACGGCTCAATCCCCTCTGTCCCGCCACCCGGTCCCCCGAGGGCCGCCCCTGGAAAGAGGTCCCACCATGCCCGCCCTCGCCTTCCTCTCCGCCCTCTTCGTCGTCGGATTCGACCAGTTCGTCCAGTGGAAGTACGGGACGATGGGCATCATCGGACTGATGCTGCTCACGGTCGGGATCAAGGCCAACAGCCCCGCCTGCAGCTCCATAGGGGCCGTCGTCCTCGCCCTGCTGGTCGCCCAGCCGGCGCTCTGACCAGGTCAGAGGCCGAGATCCAGCTCCGAGCTGATCGTCTCCCACAGGGCGTTGAACCACAGGTGCGACTGCTCCACGAACGTCGTGTCCCGCAGCCCGGCCCCCTGCGCGAACGGGAACAGCATCGACCGGGTCCCCTCCGCGTCGTACAGCTGCAGGTGCTCCTGGTCGATCTCCGCCTCGCGCCGGGTCAGCGTGTAGTACGCGAAGAGCGCCTCGGCACCGTTGATCAGGTACAGCTTGACCGGCGGTGTGAACGGCAGGGCGCGGAAGGAGACGCGCGCGTCGATGCCGTGGGTGCTGCGCAGCGCCAGCAGGTTGTGCCTGAGGACCTGGCCCTGGGCGTTGCGCTGGGCCAGCCAACGGCGGTGCAGGCGGTCGCCGTCCGTGCCCTCCACCGGTGTGGGGAACGCCAGGTCGATACGGCCGCTGGGCAGCAGTACGCGTACGTCGACCTTGGCCGGTTCTATGCGCCCCGCGTGAATCTCGCGCAACGGCTCGCTCATCGCGAGCGTCAGCGACACCGCCGTCAGGCACAGGGCGTCGATCTCCACGTGCGGCGCCGTGAAGGCGGCGGATATCCGCGGGGCCAGCGCCACCATGGTGGGCTGTGGCGGGGCCTGGGGCCCGGTCTGCGCCCTCCCCGCGTGGTGCGCCACGGTCGCCGGGCTGCCCTTGGAGACGTTGGTGAGCAGTTGCTCGGACTGCAGGATGCGCAGCGCCTGGCGCACGGCTCCCCGCTCCACGCCGAACTCGTCCGCCAGCTTGGCCTGCGTGGGCATGCGCTGGCCCGGTCGCAGCACCCCCGACCTGATCCGGCTGCGCAGCTCGTCGGCCACCTCGTGGTGCGATCTCTGTGGCCGTTGTGACTTCTTCCGCCCGCTCGCGGCAGCGTGTTCCGGCTCCACGATTGAACCGTACAACTTCACGCCATCTTCCGGCAGTTCAGAAGAAGGTGGTTATGAGACGACTCCAAGTGGAGATAAGTCAGGTGGAGTTGGTCGCCAACTCCGGGAAAGTTGAACGAGCTTGAGTGCTCCTGACCAACATGGTCGTACGAGTGACCGGGCTCCCTTCCGGAGGGGAGCCGGGAGCCCGGCGTGCACCACAACCACAACTGAATCGCTACGGATGAACAAGCACAGCAGCCACCACCCGCACGGAAGGAGCACCACCCGAGAGCCCGTAGAGGCTCAGAAGATGTCCGGGCACCACGGTCGCCTGGACGTACGCAGCAGGGCGTCGGCGACGGAGGCGGCGCCCTTTTGCTGTTCCCGTACCCGACCGAGCGCCGCGAGCCGCACCGCGGACTCGTCCCCCAGCCACAGGGTCGCCAACTCGCCCACCGGGAGGGTCAGTTGGGGCTCCTGGTCGGTGGGCCGGCACTCGGCGCCGTCGGGCCCCGCCTGGAGCCGGTAACGGCCGCCGGCGAGCCCGGCCTCGTCGACCACCTCCAGGACGAGCGTGCCGGACGTCGCGTAGGTGCGTGCCTCCAGGGCGCGTACGACGTCCAGGACCCGTACCCACAGCGTGTCCGCGTACGTGGTGAGGCGGGCCGCACGCGGGTCGGGGAGGAAGTGGGGCAGCAGGTCGTCCGGGGCGCGGTTGCCGGACTTCACGGTGGTGACCCAGTCGAGCGAGCACAGGTAGTGCCACAGGGCGCGTTCGGCGCTGGGGCTGGTCGTGATCAGACCCTTCACGGTCGCGGTCTGCAGCGGCCGCTTGCCGTCGCCCCAGTGGTCGTCGCTCACATAGGTGGCGAGACCGTCGATCTCCCCGGAGGCGGAGCGGTGGACGGCGTAGAAGGGTTCCGTCCAGTCGTCGTCGAAGCGCAGGGCGCCCGTGTTGAGCTGCCACCAGCGGTCGCCGCGGGAGACCGCGCCGGGCATGGCGCGACGGAAGCGCTCGTGCAGCTCGGGGCCGAGTTTGCGGACGTCGTCCGCGTCCACGAGGTCTATGCGACCGTCGTCGAGGACCGGGCGGTGGCGCTCGAGGCCGGTGCGGGGGACGTCGATGGTCCACTCGGCGGTGTGGGCGGCCGGGCCGAAGCCGTAACGGCCGTAGATGGGGTATTCGGCGGCGGTGAGGGTGGCGACGACGTCGCCGCGCTCCTTCGCCGCGGCGAGGTCGAGGGCCATCATGCGCGTCAGAAGGCCGCGGCGGCGGTGGGTGGCGGTGACGGAGACGTTGGTGATGGCGTCGGCGGGGACCAGTGCGCCGCCGACGGCTGTCAGCTCCTGCGGGAAGGAGCGGAAGGTGGCGACACAGCGGGCGTCGTCGAAGGCCGCGAGGGTGCGGGCGGGGGTGATGTTGCCGCCGCGGACGGCGAGCTCCTGGTCGGAGACGTAGGGGGAGTGGAGGAACCCGGTGTGCAGGGCACGGATCCAGTCGGGGATCTCGGAGTCGGTGATGGGGCGTACGTCGAGGTCCTGAGGATGGCGGCTCATGGGGTCACGGTAGGAGGGCGGGGCTGGGGGTGTCGCGTGGATTTACGACAGCCCGCCGCCGGACCCCGCTCGTCTCCCCCGGACCCGGCTCGTCGCCCCCGGACCCGGCTCGTCGCCCCGAATCCCGCACATCGCCCCGGACCACGCTCGTCACCCCCGGAGCAGGCTTGTCCCCCCGGGTCCCGCTCATCGTCCCGGGTCCCGCTCATCGCCCCCGGGACCAGGCTCGTCGCCCCGGACCACGCACATCGCCCCGGACCACGCTCATCGCCCGGACCGCGCTCCCCGCCCTCTCGTCCCCGCAGAGCACGAAGCACTCTGCTAGAAGACCGCTCGTATCTCCCCCACCTCACGGCCTCCGCCCAGCAGCGGTGCCCTGCCGATCCGCTGGAGCACCGGGGCCTCCACCCCCATCAGGGTCAGTGCCCTGGACAGGACGGGGCCCAGGGTCCGGGTCGCGCCGTCGTCGATCTTGAAGGCCAGGGCGCGGCCGTCCGGGAGGGCGACCGCCTGGACCGCCTCCGCGCCCATCTTCGACAGGGCGCCCGGTATCTCGCGCATCAGCCAGGTGTCGGGGCGGCGCGTGCCCGCCACGTACTCCGGGTGTGCCCGCATCGCGTCCGCCACGTGGCGTTCCGCCGTGCCCGGGGCCGCCAGGACGAAGGAACGGTAGGCGCGGGCCAGGCCGGTGAGGCTGATCGCCATCAGCGGTGCCCCGCAGCCGTCCGTGCCCACCGCCGCCACCGGCTCCCCGGCGGCCTCCTCCACCACGGAGTGGATCAGCTGCTGAAGAGGGTGCTCGGGGGCGAGGTACGTCTCCAGCGGCCAGTCCCGCAGCGCGCACGCCGCCAGCATCGCCGTGTGCTTGCCGGAGCAGTTCATGGTGACCCGCTCGCGGACGGCGCCCGAGGCCAGGTAGGCCTCCGCCTCCTGCGGGTCCAGCGGCAGGTCCGGCGGGCACTGCAGGCGCTCGGGGGCCAGCCCGTGCTCCGCCAGCATCTTCCGCACCAGGTCCAGGTGGAACGTCTCGCCCGAGTGGCTCGCCGCCGCGAGCGCGAGCCGCTCCCCCGTCAGGTCCAGGCCGGCGCGCAGCACACCGGCCGCCTGCATCGGCTTGTTCGACGAACGCGGGAAGACGGGTGCTGTCACGTCGCCGAGCGCGAACTCCACGGAACCGTCCTCGGCGAGCACCACCAGACTCCCCCGGTGCCGTCCCTCGACGAACCCGGACCGCACCACCTCGGCGAGCACCGGGGGCGCGGAGGACACGGCGGACATGGCGGGCTGGGCGGAAGTCGACATGGGTGGGGCTGCCCTTCGGGACGGGACCTGGCCGGCACGGCCCGGGACGGGTTCCCTCCCGGGCGGCGGGCACGCCAGGGCCCCGGGATACCGGGGCCCTGGCGTCACGTGAGCAGGTCGTCTACTTGCGCTTCTCCTTCACGGTACCTGCGGGCGATCTCGGCACTGCAGTCGTCCGCCGTGCGCTGCACGTCCTGCCGCCGCCGGGAGACCTGCTGCTCGTAGCGCACGAGCCGCCCCATCCCCGCGCCCAACTCCTCGTCCGTACGCGCCTGGAGGTCCGACAGCTCCACCTCGGCGAGCATCTCGGCCGCCAGCCGCCGGTACTCCTCGCCGTGCGGTGTGCCGAGCGTCACATGCCGGGCCGAGGACCGCTGGCGGGCGGGGGCGTCCCTGAGGATCTCCGGAAGCCGTTCCATGACCCCGTCGGGCGCCGCGCCGCCCCCGCGGCGGGCCAGCTCCGCACGCAGGATGTCGATGCGGCCCTGCAACAGCCGCCGTACGTAACTGAGGTCCGCCTCGTCCCGCTGGGCGTCCCGGCGCAGCGCGCGCAGCTCCGGCAGTCCCAGGCCGGACAGGCTGTGCTCCTGCGGGTGCGCCCTGCTCGGAGAGCCCTGGGGGGGATCCGAGGGCAGCGGGGGGCTGTCCGTGCGCTGCACGGGCGCCCGGCACTCCGCCATGGTTGCCGTACGGGCGGGCTGCTGCCCGGTACTCGGTGTGCTCATGTACCTACCGTCCCCTCGACCGGCGCGGCACCCCCCACGGATGCGCCGCTAACACACGCATCGTGCCACTGCAAGTAGCCGTAATGTGGCCAAGTGACCATGGACAGCCCGGATGGCGGTGTTGAGGGTCAAGGCGGAACGACCAGTTGGCCCTGTCCCGGCGCCGCCGAGCCGCACGGCATCATGGTCCTCATGCGTGCGGTGGTGCAGAGGGTCGACGGCGCGAGCGTCGTCGTGGACGGTGAGACGGTCGGCGAGATCAGCGGCGAGGGGCTGTGCGTGCTCGTCGGGGTGACGCACGACGACACCAAGGAGAAGGCGGCCCAGCTCGCCCGCAAGCTGTGGTCGATCCGCATGCTGCACGACGAGAGGTCCTGCTCCGACATCGACGCGCCGCTGCTGGTGATCAGCCAGTTCACGCTGTACGGCGACGCCCGCAAGGGGCGCCGCCCGACCTGGAACGCGGCCGCCCCCGGCGATGTCGCCGAGCCGCTGGTCGACGAGGTGGTCGCGCAGCTGCGGGCGCTGGGGGCGACGGTGGCGACGGGGCGGTTCGGAGCGGCGATGCGGGTGTCGTTGACGAACGACGGCCCGTTCACGGTGCTGCTCGAGATCTAGGGCGCCGGGGGTGCGGGTCCGAGGGAGGCAGCGCAGCCCACGGCGCCACGAAGTCGACGGCACTGCGGCTCCCCAAGGGGCGCGGGGCTGTATCGATGTGCGGCTCCGCCGCCTGGGCGCGACCAGCCACGACCGACCCGCGGTCGCGGGACTACGGCTCGACCACGACCTCCTGCGCGGCCGCCGTCTCTCCGGCCAGGAGCCTCGCGTCCACGGGCACGTTCCGTTTGACCAGGGCCAGGGCGACCGGGCCGAGTTCGTGGTGGCGTACCGACGTCGTCACGAAGCCGATCTTGCGGCCGTCGGGGCCGTCGTCCGCGAGGCGGAGTTCCGTGCCGTGCGGGGGCAGGTGGACCTCGCTGCCGTCGAGGTGGAGGAAGACCAGGCGGCGCGGCGGCTTGCCCAGGTTCTGGACGCGGGCGACCGTCTCCTGGCCGCGGTAGCAGCCCTTCTGGAGGTGGACGGCGGTGCCGATCCAGCCCAGCTCGTGCGGGATGGTGCGGTGGTCGGTCTCGAAGCCCAGGCGCGGGCGGTGCTGCTCCACGCGCAGCGCCTCGTAGGCGAGGATGCCGGCCGCGGGGCCGTTCCTCTCCGCGTACGACTCCAGGTCCGCGCGCGGCAGGAACAGGTCACGGCCGTACGGCGTCTCGCGGACCAGCACTCCCTCGGGCGCCTCGGCGATCGAACCGGCCGGCAGGTGCACCACCGCGAAGTCGTCCGTCCGGTCGGCGACTTCGACGCGGTAGAAGAACTTCATCGACTCCAGGTACGCGATCAGCGCGCCCTGGGTGCCGGGTTCGACATGCGCCCAGACCGTCTCGCCGTCGTCGACCAGGTACAGGGCGTACTCGATGTGACCGTGCGCCGAGAGGATCAGCGCCTCGGTGGCCCGGTGCGGGGGCAGTTCGCTGACGTGCTGGGTGAGCAGCAGGTGCAGCCAGCTCAGCCGGTCCTCGCCGCTGACGGTGACGACACCGCGATGCGAGAGGTCCACGAATCCGGAGCCGTCGGCAAGGGCGCGCTGCTCGCGGAACAGGTCGCCGTAGTGGGCGGCGACGCCTTCGTCCACGCCCTCGGCGGGGACGGCGCCGGGCAGGGACAGCAGGGGACTCTTCATGGTCTCAAGCCTACGACGGGGTAGTTGAACTCTTGAGCGAGCAGTCCCTGCACCGGCCGAAGATCGCGAAGTGCTTCATGTCAGTGTCGAAGCCGAACGTCTCGCGCAGCTTGGCGGTGAACTCGGCCGCCACCGCGACATCCGCCTCGATCACGTTCTGACAGTCCCGGCAGACCAGGTGGATGTGGTGGTGCCGGTCCGCGAGGTGGTACGTCGGCGCGCCGTGCCCGAGGTGGGCGTGGCTGACCAGCCCGAGTTCCTCCAGGAGCTCCAGGGTCCGGTACACGGTGGAAATGTTGACCCCCGACGCCGTCTTCCTCACCTCGCTGAGGATGTCGTCGGGGGTCGCGTGCTCCAGTGTGTCCACGGCTTCGAGCACGAGTTGCCGCTGCGGGGTCAGCCGGTAGCCGCGCTGCCGCAGATCGCTCTTCCAGTCGGTGCTCACCACGACGTCCAGTCTAGGGCTCCGTCACGGCCCCGGGTCGGCTCCGAACGACAGCGCCCCCGTCATCAGCAGGTCGGCGAGCAGGCCGCGGTACTCGCTTGTCGCCCGGGCGATCTCCGTATGGACGCGGACCTTCTCGTCCAGTGCGGCGAGGGTCTCGCCGATGGCCTTCCGTTCGGCGCGCGGAGGGAGCAGCACCGGGAGATCGCCCAGGTCACGCAGACTGATCGAGGGGATCGTCGCCCCGGCCGAGCGCCTTTCCATCCACCTCTGGGCGGCGCCCGCGCTCAGGTACCCGGTGAGGTACGCCGCCAAGGACAGGTCAGGGGTGCCGAGCCGCAGGCGGACCATCTGTGTGTACAGCCACTGCTCCTGCTCCCCGGTCACCAGGGCACATCGGCCGACCGTACCGGTCCGGGTGATGAGCACGTCTCCCTCGGCGAGCCGGTATCGCTCCAGGGTGCGTGCCCTGGCCGGGGCCAGGCCGACACGCTCGGCCTGCGCGATCCGCCGGTGGACCAGGTCCCTGGGCAGGACGAGCGGTACACCGTCGTCCGTCCCCGTACGGTCGTCCGGGCGGATGTGCGGTCCCACTTGCAACGAACACAGCTCCCTGAGGGCGAGGCGCTGCCACCCCGCGGGCAGAGGGGTCGGGCCCTGGCTCAGGCCGGTCACAGTCCGTACC
Organism: Streptomyces sp. Y2F8-2; assembly: GCF_014905555.1. GTDB lineage: Bacteria > Actinomycetota > Actinomycetes > Streptomycetales > Streptomycetaceae > Streptomyces > Streptomyces cynarae. Next base: position 512,777 of record NZ_BNGS01000006.1, read on the forward strand.
TCCTCAGCCGTTCTTCGAGGGCGCTGTCGGCGGCCCGCGCCTGTACGCCCAGCCTGCCGAGCTCCTCCGACAGCTGTGCCAGTCGGCGCCTCGCCGCGGCCGGGTCGACGGCTGCGGCGTCCATCCGCGCGTCACCATGCACGAGCACAGGCGGGTCCACACGGTAGTCGAGCGCCGCGATCTCCTCAGGGTCCACCACCCTGCTGATCCCCGGTGTACCGGCGTGGTCCCGCCCCGCCTCCCTGGCCTGACGCCACGATGCGTATGCGTGCACCAGTCGGTCGACGTCGCCGTCCGACAACGAACGGCGGTTGCGCCCTGCCATGCGACCGAGCCCGGACCCGTCCACGAAGAGGACTTCCTCCGACCGTCCCCGAGGAGAGCGCAGGAACCAGACGTGCGTCTGGATGCGGGTCAGTTCGAAGAGCTGGGAGGGCAGGGCCATCACGCACTCCACGACGCCGTCCTCGACCATACGGGCCCTCGCCCGCCCTACGGCGCCGCTGCGGAATGAGGCTCCGGCGGGCATGAGAACGGCGGCCCGGCCGCCAGGGGCGAGACGCGAGACGACGTACTGCAGCCAGTCGAAGTCCCCGTCGCGCGTCACGCCGTACCACCAGTACTCCGGAGGAGAGACAGCATTGTCGACACGAATGGCGAACGGCGGATTCGTGATCACCGCGTCGAACGATCCGGGTGGATCGGAAGGGCCCTGGGAAGGGGCCCGGGAACCCAGCCGGATATGGGGCCTGGCGACACCTCGGAGCCTGAGGTTCATACGCGCGAGCCGCAACGCCGCCTCCCCCGTCCCCCTGCCGCTCACCTCATCCGGGGCCGTGCCTCCTCTCTCGACGACTGCGTCGAGGTATCCGGCCAGCAGCTCCCCGCTTCGGCAGAAGGGGTCGTGCAACCGCTTCGCCGTGGGGCCGCCGCCGGTCAGGGCACGGGCCATGACCCGGCTCACCGAAGGGGGTGTGAAGAACTCGTCGGCCGCTGTCGCGTCAGTGTCCCGGAGGAGCGCGAGAAGGCGGTCGAAGGCCTGCCGGCTCTCGTCACGGGACGCGGGCGGACTGTGGTCCAGGAACCGGACGACGTCGGAGAGCAGCGTCAGTCCATAGCCGTCCGCCATGTCCAGATCCATCAGGGCAAGCCCCGGATGCTCGACGTACTGCGCCCACCGCTCCCTCTCCTCGCTCTGGACGAACACGAGGGACAGCAGCAGGTTCACGTAGTCGGACATGCGTAGCCGGCCGCGCAACCGGTCCGCGTCCCGCCACGCCAGTTGCTCGACCGCCGGGAGCAGGCTGCCGGACGGTCCGCCGCGCAGGGCCGAGCGGAAGCGGTCGCCGTAGGTCGTTCCTGCGGGCTCGCCCGGCTGGAGCGCGTTGGACGGGATGGTGCGGCCGGACAGCCACTCCAGGACCTCACCGGCACGGAACGCATCGGGCTCCGTGCCCCCCTCGTCCTGAGTGACGGGCGCCGGAAAGTCCGGGTGCCGTCGCTCCCAGTTGGTGACGGCGGGACGCCGCACCCCCGCCATCCGGGCGATGTCGGAGCGCGAGACGAGAACATCGCCGACGTCAGTCAAGGGCGCCCTCCCTCCCTTCGAGTACGGACCGGAACCGGTCCATCGCCCAGACCTCCTTGGCCAGGTCCGGACCGAGCGCACCCAGGACCCGGTAGATCCTGGCATGGTCGGATTCGAGGTCCCCGTCGTGGATGGGCTCATGGTGCATGACGCGGTTGCGCAGGCGGACCAGGGACCACAGGTCCTCGTACAGGGCGTCGCGACGGCCGGAGTGGTACGGGAACGCCTTGTGCAGGGTGGGCACCCAGAAGACCCGGTCGTAGCGCGACACGAGCAGGGCGGCCCAGAAACCGAAACTGAGCTCCGTGACGACGTCGTCAGCGGTGACCGGCCGCTTCGGCCGCCGCTGCTCCTTGGCCCGCTGCTCCTCGTTCCGCTCGGACTTGGCACGCGCCTTGCCGACGAGCCCCCTGCCTCCGTCGTTGAGCGGCGCCGTGCTCCACCAGTCAGGCCGGCCGTACGCGGCGACCAAACAGTCGTGCAGGGCGTTGCGGACCGCCAGTTCGACGCAGTGCAACGGCACGTACAGAGCGGCCGACGCCTCGAGGTTCCACTGGTAGAGCCGCATCGCGGCTTGGGCGTCGCCGCCGGAAGCCCGCAGATAAGGCCTCAGCCGCGGCATGGAGAAGGACCGCGTCATCCATTCGGGCATCCCGTCCACCACCGTTCCCCCCTTCTTCCAGGCATACGGATGCCCGGGACGTTTGCTCCTCACGGAAATGGACTGACTGTGCTACAGTCGATGACGAACGTTCTGGGCCGCCTCTGCTTTGCATGCCACCCAGAGCACGGCTTATCGGGAACCCCGGCCGCATTCCAGTTGCGGCCGGGGTTCCGTGCGTTCGTCTCTACGATAGCGGCTAGTACCGCCGGAACTCAAGTGCATTGCAGTGCAGTTGATTCTGTTAACCCCCTCGGGGGTGTGAAACAGGGCCTCGCAGACGCCTGCGAGGCCCTGTCCTTGCTGCTTGCTCTACTTGAAGAACGCGATGCCGTCGTCCGGGAGGTCGTCCGGGAGGGCCTTCGCCCATCGCTCGACGTCCTCCGGGGTGACGACCTTCTTCAGGTGGGCCGACATGTACGGACGCAGCTCGACCTCCGGGGTCTGCTTCTCGCCGACCCACATCAGGTCGCTGTTGACGTAGCCGTACAGGCGCTTGCCACCGGTGTACGGGCCCGAGGCCGCCGTACGGGCCACCGCGTCCGTCGCCAGGTCGATCTGCGGCTTCTGGTGCGCCAGCTCGCCGTACCAGACCTCGACGACACCGTCGTTGCGGACCATGGTCACCTCGACCTTGCGGTCCGCGTCGATCCACCAGTAGCCGGACTCCGATTCCAGCGGCCTGACCTTGTTCCCGTCGCCGTCCAGCACCCAGGTGTGCGAGTGGTACTCCAGGAAGTCCCGGCCGTCGTGGGTGAAGGAGACCTCCTGCCCGAAGTTGCACTTCTCGGAGCCGGGGAAGTCGTGCACACCCGCGCCGGTCCAGTTCCCGAGCAGGAAGGCGAGCGGGACGAGGTCCTTGTGGAGGTCGGACGGGATCTCGATCATGAGCAGCTTTTCGTCGTGGATGGCGTGGGGGTCAGCGCTGGCCCTCGAAGAGCTTCTTCACGGTCAGCCCGGCGAAGGCGAGCACGCCGACGCAGACCAGGACCAGCAGGGTTTCGAAGAAGATCTCCACGGGGTGCTCCTCGGATGAGCGCGGTACACGTACACAGGGCCATGTCCCACTGTAGTCGGGTGGGTCCCGGCCCTCTTTGTCAGGTCCGCTTGACCTCGCCGTACGCCATGCTGCGCCCGGTCGGCGGCGGCCGGGAGTGGCAGGCCGACCCCGATGCCCTTCGCCCCGCCACCCAGCGGGAGCGGATCGGCGCCGGGGTGCGGGCCGCGAACGAGCGTGCCCGGGCCGCCGACGACACCAGCCGCCCGCCACTGCCCGTCCGGGGATGTGCGACGTGCGAGGAGCCGGCCGCGCGGCGGGAGGTCGCGCGGGCGGAGTACGACGGCAGCACCGAGACGGACGCCAACGTCCTGCTGCGCCGCCACCACAACCAGGAGCACCGCGCCTGACCGGGCCCACCGCCTTCACCCCGGCAGGACTAGGCTGCGGGCATGGCCAAGAAGCTCGTGATCAAGGTGACGGCGGGGGCCGACGCGCCCGAGCGCTGCTCTCAGGCGTTCACGGTGGCGGCGGTCGCCGTCGCCAGCGGCGTGGACGTCTCGCTCTGGCTGACCGGTGAGTCGTCGTGGTTCGCGCTGCCGGGCCGGGCCGCCGAGTTCGAGCTGCCGCACGCCGCGCCGCTACCCGACCTGATCGAGTCGATCATGGCGGCCGGCCGGATCACCCTGTGCACCCAGTGTGCGGCCCGCCGCGAGATCACGGAGAAGGACGTCATCGAGGGCGTACGGATCGCGGGCGCGCAGGTCTTCGTCCAGGAGTCGCTCGCGGACGACACGCAGGCGCTCGTCTACTAGGGCGCGCATCGAGTCGCGAGCAATCCGCGGGACTCACCCTCGTACGAACCCTGATCACCCGACCGACGGGCAGTCGCACTGGATGCGCATGCCGGTCAGCCCGTGGGCAGGCCGATCTGGTCGCGTTCGAGCACGGAGCGGAGCTCCGAGAGGATCTGCGCGGCGGCGGGTCCTGAGGGGCTGCCGAGGGTGTCCGCGGTCAGCTCGGCCAGCGTTTCGGTGAAGGTCGCCTCCGCCGCCTCGACGAGTTGCAGGCCGTCATCGGTCAGGTCCAGCAGCGATGAGCGGCGATCCGATGGATTGGTTCGCCGTATGACCCATGCCTGCTTCTCCAGGCGGTCGATGCCCTTGCTGGTCGCACCGATCCCGATGGCGAACTCGGCGGCGATGTCCGCCACCCGGGAGCCGGGGTGGTCGCGCAGGAAGCGCAGGAACTCGTACTGCGAGGTGACGATCCCGTGCCGCTGGCGCAGACGGTCGTTCAGCGCGTTGTAGAGGCGCGTCTCGCAGCGGACCAGATCGGAGAAGAAGCCCGGGAGGTCGACCCGGCCACCGCTTGACTTGGATGCCATGGCATATATTCTAGCTTAGATGCCTAGGCATATACTTCCTTGGCATTTACTTGACGAGGGGGCGGCAATGAGCAGACAACAGCGCGCGGAGATCGACGCGATGGTCCGACGGCCTCAGCCGGAGGGCCCTCGGTCGGTGGAGGAGCTTCGCGCCGGGTTCAGGGCGATGATGGGGGAAATGATCGTCCCGGCCGGGATCCGCACCCGGACCGCGACGCTCGGCGATCGGCCTGCGGTGCTCGTCGAGCCGGCCGGCACTCCGAAAGCAGGGACGATCCTCTACTTTCACGGCGGCTCCTACGTGGTCGGTTCACCGGAGACGGCGATGTCGCTGACGGGGAACCTGGTGACCAGAACAGGGTTCAGGGCATTCTCGTTGGATTACCGGCTCGCCCCTGAGCATCCGTTCCCGGCCGCGATCGAGGACGGGCTGAGCGCCTACCGCGCACTTCTCGGCAGCGGCGAAGACCCTTCGGCGATCGCGTTCGCCGGGGACTCCGCCGGTGGCGGCCTCACCGTCACCACCTGCCTCGCCGCCCGAGACGCGGGCCTGCCCATGCCCGCCGCAATCGTGGCGTTCTCCCCCGGACTCGACATGACCCGGACAGGCGAGAGCATGGACACCAAGGCGGGCATCGACCCGTTCTTCACGCGTGAGGGCATGGAGCACACCGGGACCATGTACCTTGCGGGGCAGGACCCGCACCAGCCCATGCTGAGCCCCGCCACCCTCGCCGACCTGACCGGCTTCCCCCCGATACTTCTGCAGGCGGGCACCAACGAAATGCTCCTGGACGACTCCACACGCATGGCCACGCGCGCGAGGGAGGCCGGAGTGGACGTCATCCTGGACATCACCGCTGACGTTCCCCATGTCTTCCAGGCGTTCGCCGGCGTTCTGGACGAAGCCGACGAGGCGCTGGAGCGCGCCGCTCTCTTTCTCAGTCAGCACATCCGCACCAGGGGCACGGCACACACGTCGGCAGGCTGAAAGCCGACGGCCGGTCTCACACGGACCACGGTCGGGGACGCCGGACCACCGGGTGGTGAACCGGGGGCCTCGCCGCCGTCGCAGGGCTATCGCCGCTTCTTGCCGTCCAGCTCGTCCCACCACTCGTCGGACTGCGGATCCCCGGACGGGTCGTCCCACCAGCGGTCCTCGGGGCCCCGGCGGTTCGCGACCATCGCGGCCAGGGGCGGGATCACCATCGCGACCACGCACATGCCCACCGCCGCCGGAACCGACCAGATGCGCACGACTCCCCAGGCCAGGACGAACAGCGCCAGGCAGGTGCCCATCATGGCGAAGTACACGTGGCGTCGTCGTGCGTACATACCTTCACTATGCCCCGCGGACATGCGGAAGGACCGCACCCGAGGTGTCCAACCCGTGGGTGCGGCCCTTCAGCCATGCGCGGTGCTGCTCAGACCGCGATCGCGACCTCCGCGAGGCCGCCCTTCTGGGCGACGACGGTACGGTCCGCGGTGCCGCCCGGCACCAGGGCGCGTACGGTCCAGGTGCCCTCGGCCGCATAGAAGCGGAACTGTCCGGTCGCCGAGGTGGGGACCTCGGCGGTGAACTCGCCGGTCGAGTCCAGGAGGCGCACGTACCCGGTCACGGGCTCGCCGTTGCGGGTCACCTGGCCCTGGATGGTGGTCTCACCGGGCTTGATCGTCGAGGCGTCGGGGCCGCCGGCCTTCGCTCCACACATGTGCTTCTCCGTCTTTTCTGAGAGGTCGGTCTTACTTACCGGCGCCGAGCTCGATCGGCACGCCCACCAGGGAGCCGTACTCCGTCCAGGAACCGTCGTAGTTCTTGACGTTCTCCTGGCCGAGCAGCTCGTGCAGCACGAACCAGGTGTGCGCAGAGCGCTCACCGATGCGGCAGTAGGCGATGGTGTCCTTGGCCAGGTCCACGCCCTCGGACTGGTACAGCTCCTTCAGCTCCTCGTCGGACTTGAAGGTGCCGTCGTCGTTGGCCGACTTCGACCAAGGGATGTTCTTGGCGCTCGGGACGTGGCCGGGACGCTGCGACTGCTCCTGCGGCAGGTGCGCCGGGGCGAGCAGCTTGCCGGAGAACTCGTCGGGCGAGCGGACGTCGACCAGGTTCTTGGTGCCGATCGCGTCGACGACCTCGTCGCGGAAGGCGCGGATCGAGGCGTCCTGCGGCTTGGCCTTGTACTCGGTCTTCGCGCGCTCGGGCACCTCGGTGCCGTCGACCAGCTCGCGGGCGTCCAGCTCCCACTTCTTGCGGCCGCCGTCGAGGAGACGGACGTCCTCGTGGCCGTAGAGCTTGAAGTACCAGTAGGCGTAGGCCGCGAACCAGTTGTTGTTGCCGCCGTAGAGGACGACCGTGTCGTCGTTGGCGATGCCCTTCTCCGACAGGAGCGCCTCGAACTGCTCCTGGTTGACGAAGTCGCGGCGGACCGGGTCCTGGAGGTCCTGCTTCCAGTCGATGCGGACAGCGTTCTTGATGTGGTTCTTCTCGTACGCCGTGGTGTCCTCGTCGACCTCGACGACGACGACCTTGGGGTCGTCCAGGTGCTGCTCGACCCAGTCGGCGTCTACCAGGACGTCGCTGCGGCTCATGCTTCTTCTCCTCCGGGGCAGTTGCGGCGGGGCGTTGCGAGTCAGAAGGGGTGCGGGTACGCGGTGTCGCGGTGGCGTACGCGGCGCACGAGTGGCCCTGTGTCAGGAGCCGGGGCCGGGATACGGGAGTGGAACCCTCCCGCTCAGGAAGTGCGACAGAGCATGGCGGCGACGCGGCACAGGTCTACTGCCCGCCGCTTCGTGAGATCCGCCTGTCGCTGCATGGGGTCGATCGTAGGGACCGGGCACGGGGCGTGTCACCGGCGTGTCGAATGGTGAGATGCGATCGTCCGCCATGTGGGATCGGATGCGCTGCCGGGCGGTCGCCGCACGGCTCCCGGGCGTACGCGTCCCGCACCTCATCTACGTTACGGACGTGGGCGTCTCGCCCATCGGACAATCGGTCCGAGCGCCCGGTCCGGGCCCGGCCTGCGCCCGCCTTCGGGGCCTGCCGTCGCTGCCGTCATCGGTTCCCGGTCGTCGCGGTCGCCGATCGTCCTACCCGGCGAGCCGGACGTCCGAACCCTTCACCGTGATTTCCACGCCGTCCTTCGCGGCCTGGACCTTGTCGAGCTTGATGCCGCCGGGGAGCTGGTCGATGCGCTGCTGGAAGTCGGTGATGGTCCGGATCCGGGAGCCGGCGACCTCCATGCCGGCGAGCTCGGGCAGGTTGTCGGCGTGCACCCTGACGGTGTTGCCCTGGGCGGTGACCGAGCTGAGCACGTAGACCGGGTTCGGCAGCTTGATGCCGAGAGCGGGCGCCTCGACCTTGACGGCGACCTTGATCTTCCCGTTCCCGCCGTCGGACAGGCCGATCACCCGTGCGGTGACATCGGGGGCGACATCCGTGGGCTGTGACTTGGCGGTCTTCAGCAGCTCGTCGTAGGTGATGAGCGCGGTCCCGGTGGCATCGGCCGCGGTGGCCGAGCTGAAGCTGCCGGAGAACGTCACGCCCTTCATCGACGCGTTCAGGTCGTCGATACGGATCTTCGCGGAGCCGTTGCCCGTGGTCGCGTCGTAGTCCTTGATGCCGACCTCGACGTCGTCCAGCTCGCCGGAGAGGACCTGGGTGAGGAAGGGGAAGCCCTTGATGGACACGTCCGGGGTGGTGGCCAGGTTCTCGGTGGTCTTGAGCTTGTCGGCCGCCTCGTTCTGCGCGAAGTGAACCGCGACGCGGTCCGCGATCACGAAGAGGCCGCCCAGGATCACCACGAGGATCAGCAGTATTCGCAGTGCGCGCATGCTCGGTTGTCCCCCACGTCGGCGGTCGTCACAGCGGTCCCGACGACCCGCAGGCCGTCCTGCGTGACAGTACCCGCCGGGGGAAGGGGAAACGGGGAATTGTCGATCACCTGTGACACGGCGGGGCGGAGCCGGCTTGCTCAGCCCAGCGCCCGGCCCAGTACGTAGATCACCGGAGCCGCCGCCGTCAGCGGCAGCGCGACGCCCGCCGTGAAGTGGACGAAGCGGGAAGGGTAGTCGTAGCTCGCCACCCGGTGGCCGATCAGCGCACCGACGCCCGCGCCCAGTCCGAGGAACGCGCCCGACGCACCCGAGGTGCCGAAACCCGTCGCGCCGCCCATCGCGATGCCCGCGCCCGACGCCGCCAGCAGGGCCACCACCACCGACGCCGCCGTCGGCAACGGCAGCGCGCGGGCCAGGACCGCCACGGCGACCGCGATCGCGCCCACCGTGACCGCGTCGGGTACGGCAGCCAGGTGCCCGGCCGCGACGATCGACAGCGCTGCCGAGGCGACGGTCGCCATCAGGCCGTACATCCGCGTGTCCGGGTCGGCGTGCGACCTGAGCTGGAGGACCAGGGACAGCAGGACCCAGACGCCGAGCGTGCCCAGGATCGCCGCCGGCGCCTGCTCCCGGCCCGCCACCAGCAGCGCCACGTCCGCGGTGACCGCGCCCAGGAACGCCAGCGCGATGCCCTGCCGGGCCGGCCACATGCCGTTCAGCCGGAACCATCCGGCCGCCGTCACGGCCTGAAGGATCACGAGCGGGACGACGAGCGCGTACGTCCCCACGGCCGCGGCCCCGGCGAGCAGCGCCCCCAGCACCGCGGTGAGTGCGGCGGGCTGCAACCCGGGCTCGATGATCGGCGAACGGCCCTCGAGCCGGGCCCGCTGGTTGGCGGGCAGGGTGGCCGGGTCGACGGCGGGGGGCCCGGGCTCGGGGGTGGCGGTCGTCGTCGCGGTGACGGCGACGCCGGGCGCCGCGTAACCGTGCGGCTCGTACGCCTGCGCGTGCGCCTCCGGCGGCAACGGCTGCGCGGCCCCGTACGGCTGCTGCTGCCATTGCTGATGCTGCTGCGGGTGGGCCGCGCCGTTCGGGTCGTACCAACCCTGTTGCGGGTACCCCTCGTGGGGCTGTCGGGCCTGCGGGGCCTGGTGGGCGTCATAGCCCCCGTAGCCGGGGGCCGCGTGTCCCTCGTAGCCCTCGTACGGCTGGTTGCTCATCGCTCATCCTCCTGCGAACGGCGGGAGCACCTCGACCGTGCCGCCCTCGGCCAGCCGTACCGTCTCGTGCTCACGGGTCCCGACGGGGTCACCGTCGACCAGGAAGGAGCAGCGCTTCAGGACGCGGACGAGTTCGCCGGGGTGCCTCTCGCGCGCCGCGTCGAGCGCCTCCGCGAGCGTCGTCGCGTCGTACGGCTCCTCGGCGACCCCCGCGGCCGCCTTCGCGGCGGCCCAGTAGCGCACCGTGCCCTTTGCCATCTGCTTCCTCGACTCGGTCGTGGTGAACACCGCTCAGGCTAGCCCGCCTGCGCGGCCACCCACGCGCCGATGCGGGCCAGCAGGGCGTCGTCGCTGGCGTTCTCGGCGTGGCCCATGCCGGGCTCCAGCCACAGTTCGGCGTGGTCGGGGGCCGCCTCGGCCAGCATGCGGGGGTGGTCGAGGGGGAAGTAGCCGTCCTGGTCGCCGTGCACGATCAGCAGCGGGGTCGGCGCGATCAGGGGGACGGATTCGACCGGCGAGGCCGGTACCGGGTCCCAGTCGCGGTGGTGGATGCGGGTGCGCAGGCCGTAGCGGCCCAGCAGGCGGCCCTCGGGGCGGGTCACCAGCCAGTGCAGCCGTCGCATGGGGGCCGTGCCCCGGTAGTACCAGCGGGCGGGCGCACTCACGGACACCACCGCGTCCGTGTCCGCGCCCTCCTCGTGCGCCGCCGCGTGCCGCAGCACCACCGAGCCGCCCATCGAGAAGCCGACGGTGGCCACGCGCGTGTGTCCCAGCTCCCGCGCCCACCGCACGGCGGCCGCCAGATCCTGCACCTCGCGGTCGCCGACCGTGGACCGGCCGCCGGACGCCCCGTGGCCCCGGAAGGAGAACGTCACCACCGCGCCGTACTGCCGGAGGACGCCCGCCACCCGGCGCACATGGGGCCGCTCCAGATCCCCCGTGAAGCCGTGGGCCACGACGATCGCAAGATCGTCCAGGAGGCGGGAAGGTGGACGCCCGGTGTCGTATACAACGGATCCCGGATCGTATGCGGCGTCGATCGTCACCCCGTCGAGCGTGCTCAGAAACGTCCGCACAGGCCCCCGCCGAACCGTCTCGGAGTGCGGACGAACCATGGATCGTGCCGTTCCACCTGCCGTACCAGAGCTCATGTGGGCTATTCTGCTGGGCAGAGGACTCGGGCAACGTAGCCCCCGGGTCCTTTTGTGCTTTCGGAAGCGTTGTATACGACGCGGGAAACCGCAGGTGTACGGGCCCCCGGGATGCGCAGAGCAGTGCCGCCCCGCCAAACGTCCTCGCAGGGACCGAGGAGGAACCAGACGTATGAGTTCTCTGCTGCTCCTGACCAACGCCCTTCAGCCGTCGACGGAGGTGCTTCCCGCTCTCGGCCTGCTCCTGCACAACGTGCGAGTGGCTCCGGCGGAAGGCCCCGCTCTCGTCGACACCCCGGGTGCCGACGTCATCCTCGTCGACGGACGACGGGACCTGCCGCAGGTGCGCAGCCTGTGCCAGCTCCTGCGCTCCACCGGGCCCGGCTGTCCGCTCCTCCTGGTCGTCACCGAGGGCGGTCTCGCGGCCGTCACCGCCGACTGGGGCATCGACGACGTACTCCTCGACACCGCCGGCCCCGCCGAGGTGGAGGCCCGCCTCCGCCTGGCCATGGGCCGTCAGCAGATCGTCAACGACGACTCCCCGATGGAGATCCGCAACGGCGACCTGTCCGTGGACGAGGCGACCTACTCCGCCAAGCTCAAGGGCCGCGTCCTGGACCTCACCTTCAAGGAGTTCGAGCTCCTGAAGTACCTCGCGCAGCACCCCGGCCGGGTCTTCACCCGCGCCCAGCTGCTGCAGGAGGTCTGGGGCTACGACTACTTCGGCGGCACGCGCACGGTCGACGTCCACGTACGACGGCTGCGCGCCAAGCTGGGGCCCGAGCACGAGTCGCTGATCGGCACCGTCCGCAACGTGGGCTACCGCTTCGTCACCCCGGAGAAGGTGGAGCGCGCCGCCGACGAGGCGAAGGCCAAAGCGGCCCGGCCGAAGGCGGACGACGCGGACGAGTCGGCGCCGGTGTCCGGGGCCGAGGTCACGGCCGAGGCATAGGCGGACGTCACCGCGGAGGAGACGCAGATCACGGACCAGGTCACAGGTGGGGCATAGAACACCGAAAGCCCTGCCCAGAGGCGGTCCATCCGCGTAGACTCCGCGCGTGGCCAAGGTGACTCGGGACGATGTGGCGCGGCTGGCGGGGACATCCACCGCCGTCGTCAGCTACGTCATCAACAACGGACCCCGGCCGGTCGCCCCGGCCACGCGCGAGCGCGTCCTCGCCGCGATCAAGGAACTGGGATACCGGCCCGACCGGGTCGCCCAGGCCATGGCGTCGCGGCGCACGGACCTCATAGGCATGATCGTGCCGGACGCGCGCCAGCCCTTCTTCGGCGAGATGACGCACGCGGTCGAGCAGGCCGCCGCCGAGCGCGGAAAGATGGTGCTCGTCGGCAACACCGACTACGTGGCCGAGCGCGAGGTCCACTATCTGCGGGCCTTTCTCGGCATGCGCGTCTCCGGGCTGATCCTGGTCAGCCACGCGCTCAACGACCACGCCGCCGCGGAGATCGACGCCTGGGACGCCCGGGTCGTCCTGCTGCACGAGCGGCCCGAGGCGATCGACGACGTCGCCGTCGTCACGGACGACCTGGGCGGCGCCCAGCTCGCCGTGCGACACCTCCTCGAACACGGGTGCGAATACGTCGCCTGTATGGGCGGTACGGCCGAGACGCCTGCGGTCGGCGACCCCGTCTCCGACCACGTCGAGGGCTGGCGGCGCGCGATGCAGGAGGCCGGCATCCCGACGGAGGGCCGCCTGTTCGAGGCGCCGTACAACCGGTACGACGCGTACAACGTCGCCCTGGAGCTGCTGTCCGGGCCGCACCGCCCCCCGGCGATCTTCTGCTCCACCGACGACCAGGCGATCGGCGTGCTCCGGGCGGCCCGCGAACTGCGGATCGACGTGCCCGGGGAGCTGGCGGTGGCCGGGTTCGACGACGTGAAGGAGGCGGCGCTGACGGACCCGCCGCTCACCACGGTCGCCTCGGACCGTTCGGGCATGGCCCGCGCGGCCGTCGATCTGGTGCTCGACGACGGGCTTCGGGTGGCGGGGTCGCGGCGGGAGCGGTTGAAGCTGTTCCCCTCCCGGTTGGTCGTGCGCCGCTCCTGCGGGTGCGAGTAGGTCCCCTCGCGGTCACGGTGAAACCCCTCGGAGCCGTGGGGAACGGGTCGTCATCACGGCACCCGAGGCGGCTTTATATCGGGCATACACGGTTCTGTCGGGCTTCTCAGCGGGGACTCAGGTAGCTCTCATGATCAGGGGACACTCTCTTTTTCATGACCGAGAGCTTCCGCCGCAGCGGCGAGTACGAGTACCCCCAGGGTCACGGACCCCAGTCCGCGTACCCCGAGCAGCAGCAGCACACCTCCCCCGTGAACCCGGAGTGGCCGCCCCCTCCGGCGTACGAGCCGGCGCAGCCGGCGGTCGCGGCCGGCGGCGGTCATGACGGACACGGCGGCGACGGCACGGCCGTCCCGACCGCCGTCCCGGCCCGGCCCGGGCCGAAGCGGCGCACCAAGGGCCCGCTCGCGGTCCTCGCGGCCGTGGCGATCGTCGCCGCGGCGATAGGCGGCGGCACGGCCTACGGGATCCAGGAGCTGACCGGCAAGGACACAGCCGTCTCCTCCAGCTCGACCAGCACCAACGTGGTGCCGTCCAGCGCGAAGGGCACGGTCGCCGGAGTGGTCGCCGCGGTCAACCCGAGCATCGTGGAGATCAACGCCGCCTCGAACGCCGGTGAGTCGACCGGTTCCGGCGTGATCATCACCAGCGACGACCAGATCGTCACCAACAACCACGTCATCTCCGGTGCCTCGTCGATCAAGGTGACGACGAGCGACGGCAAGTCGTACACCGCGCAGGTCGTGGGCACCGACAGCAAGAAGGACCTGGCGCTGCTCAAGCTGGAGGGCGCCTCCGGGCTGAAGGCCGCCACGCTCGGCAACTCCGACGGCCTCCAGGTCGGCGACCAGGTCGTCGCCATCGGCTCCCCCGAGGGCCTGAGCGACACGGTCACCAGCGGCATCATCTCCGCACTCAACCGTGACGTCACCGTGCCGACCGACGAGAACCAGCAGCAGGGCGGCAGCGGCCGGTGGCCGTTCGCGTTCGGCGGCCGGCAGTTCAACGGCCACACGGGCTCGTCCACGACGACGTACAAGGCGATCCAGACGGACGCCTCCCTCAACCCCGGCAACTCCGGTGGCGCCCTCATCGACATGAACGGCAACGTCATCGGCATCAACTCGGCGATGTACTCGGCCAGTTCGGACTCGACCTCGTCGAGCGCCGGCAGCGTCGGCCTGGGCTTCGCCATCCCGATCAACACCGTGAAGTCCGACCTGGCGACGCTGCGCTCCGGCTCCCAGAGCTGAGCGGGCGCCCCGCCGGGCAAGTGGTAAGGAGTACGACATGATCACGATGGCTGTGCACGAGGTCACCGGTGCCACCGAGCCCGGCGGAGTCCTGCTGGCCCTGGCCGTGGCGAACGAGCTCCACGCCCCGATGCGGCGCCGGGTGCGGACCCGGCCTCAACCCCGGCCCCGGACCCGGCCGCGGGTCGCACGCGCCCCCGAGGTGGCGGTCCCGCAGGTGGCGGTCCCGCAGCTGATGGGGCTGCGGATGACGGCTGCGCGGCCGCACCGCCGCAAGGTTCCGCTGAGCCGGCTGACCGCGGTGATGGGCTGATCCCGCTGCGGGTCGGCGCCGGGCCGCGCAACCTCCCCTCCGGCAACCGCACCCCGGGCACAGGACGACTCCGGCCCGCCCCGCCCTTTCCGTCCCCGACCCGAATCGTGCGAGGCTGAATCCGTATCGCCCGTCCGTCGCACCTTGAGGAACTCCACATCCATGAGCCCCGCCGAAGGCGACCGTGACCCCCAGCGCATCCTGATCGTCGACGACGAGCCGGCCGTGCGTGAAGCACTCCAGCGCAGCCTCGCCTTCGAGGGCTATGCCACCGAGGTGGCCGTGGACGGTGCGGACGCGCTGGAGAAGGCGACCGCGTACAAACCGGACCTGCTGGTCCTCGACATCCAGATGCCGCGCATGGACGGCCTCACCGCCGCCCGCCGGATCCGGGGCGCGGGCGACACCACTCCCATCCTGATGCTGACGGCCCGGGACACGGTCGGCGACCGTGTCACCGGCCTGGACGCCGGGGCCGACGACTACCTGGTCAAGCCGTTCGAGCTGGACGAGCTGTTCGCCCGTATCCGCGCCCTGCTGCGCCGCAGCCACTACGCGGCGGCCGTGGCGGGCGCGGCGGAGGAGAACGACGTCCTCACCTTCGCCGACCTGCGCATGGACCTCGCCACCCGCGAGGTCACGCGCGGCGGGCGCCCGGTGGAGCTGACCCGTACCGAGTTCACGCTCCTGGAGATGTTCATGGCGCACCCGCGCCAGGTGCTGACCCGCGAGCAGATCCTGAAGGCGGTCTGGGGCTTCGACTTCGAGCCGTCGTCGAACTCGCTCGACGTGTACGTCATGTACCTGCGCCGCAAGACGGAGGCGGGCGGCGAGCCGCGCCTGGTGCACACCGTGCGTGGCGTGGGCTACGTCCTGCGGCAGGGCGGCGCCGAGTGATCAAACGGTTCCGATCCCTCCCGCTGCGCTCACGGCTGGCCCTGCTGGTGGCGGCCGCGGTGGCGTTCGGGGTGGCGGCGGTGTCGGTCACCTGCTGGTTCATCGTGCAGGGCAAGCTGTACCAACAGGTCGACAACCAGCTGACGTCCGCCAGCGGCCCGGTCAAGATGGTGGGCCTGACGAACATCCTGAGCAACTGCACCACCTCGCCCACCCCCCAGGACGACCGCGGTCCGCAGCCCGACACCTACTACATGCAGGTGATCAAGACGGACGGCACGTCCTGCGTCTACCCGCAGTCCGCGGGCCTCCTCCACGTCACCCGCACCGACCTCGAGATCGCCAGGAACCCGACCCTGGACAAGAGGATCATCCACAACAGCACCGACAGCAGGGGCAACGCGGTACGGGTGATCGCGGCACCGCTGGTGAGCGAGGGCCCGGGCGGCGTGCAGCTGTTCTCCGACAGCGCCCTGCTCGTGGCGGTCCCCCTCAGGGACACCCAGAAGACCCTCAGCGACCTGGCCCTGGTCCTCCTCCTGGTGTCCGGCATCGGTGTCGTGGGGGCCGGGGCCGCCGGTCTCGCCGTGGCCCGGGCCGGCCTGCGCCCCGTCGACAAGCTCACCGAGGCCGTGGAGCACATCGCCCGTACCGAGGACCTCACCACCCGCATCCCGGTGGACGAGGAGAGCGAGGACGAGATCGCCCGCCTGTCCCGTTCCTTCAACTCGATGACGTCGGCCCTGGCCAGCTCCCGGGAGCTGCAGCAGCAGCTGATCGCGGACGCGGGTCACGAGCTGCGCACCCCTCTCACGTCGCTGCGCACCAACATCGAACTCCTCACCCGCAGTGAGGAGACGGGCCGCCCGCTGCCCCCGGAGGACCGCAAGGCGCTGCTGGCCTCGGTGAAGGCGCAGATGACGGAGTTGGCCTCGCTCATCGGTGACCTCCAGGAACTGTCGCGCCCCACGAGCGGCCAGCACGCCGGCAAGGTGCAGGTGGTGGCGTGGCAGGACGTCGTGGAGTCGGCGCTGCGCCGCGCCCGGCTGCGCGGCCCGGAGCTGACGATCACGGCGGACCTCCAGCCGTGGTACGTCCGCGCGGAACCGTCCGCGCTGGAGCGGGCGGTGGTCAACGTCCTGGACAACGCGGTGAAGTTCAGCCCGGAGAGCGGCTCGATCGAGGTCCAGCTCGCCGGTGGCGTCCTGACCGTGCGCGACCACGGCCCGGGGATCGCGGCCGACGAGCTCCCGCACGTCTTCGACCGCTTCTGGCGCTCCCCGAGCGCCCGCGCCCTGCCCGGCTCGGGCCTCGGCCTGTCGATCGTGGCCCGCACGGTGGAACAGGCGGGCGGCGAGGTGTCCCTGACCCCTGCGGCGGGCGGCGGCACGGTGGCGACGGTACGGCTGCCGGGTGCGCCCACCCCGCCGCCGGAGGAACAACCGGCCGTCGCTTAGCAGCGCCCCTGCCACTCGTCCGCGATACACGCTCGACAAGGCCGCCGACGTGCCCTCGCTCGTCAAGTCCGGGGCGGGACCGCGCAGTTCGATCGGGACGACGATCAACGCCGCCGCGGCCACCACCCTCACCGTCGCCAAGGACGGCAGCGGCCAGTTCTCCAGCGTCCAGAAGGCCGTCGACGCCGTGCCCGCGGGCAACGCCTCCCGGGTCGTCATCCAGGTCAAACCGGGCACGTGGACACCCTCAGCTTCGCCCTCGGCCGCCCCTGGCACGCCGGCGGCGACGCGACCCTCGACCCGCAGGCGACGGTCCGCAACACCACACTCGGCGCGGCGATCAAGACCGCCCCGTGGACCGACATGAGCGGCTTCTCCTGGAAGGATGACCGCTTCGCCGAGTACGAGAACAAGGGCCCGGGCGCGGGCACCGCAGACTCCGACCGCCCCCAACTGACCGACGCCCAGGCGGCGAACCAGCGGACTGGCTCGGCGGCTGGACCCCGTCGGCCTGACCCATCGCGCGGGAAAAACGGCCGAGGCGGGGCTCCGGACAGTGGTCCGGGGCCCCGCCTCGTGCGGTCGAGGGTTACTTGAGCACCGTGATGCGGTCCGCCGCGGGCACCGGATACGGCGACGTGGCCGACGAGTTCGCTGTCAGGTACGTCTCGAGGGCCGCCAGGTCGTCCCCGCCCACGAGCACGTTCGTGCCCTTGCCCAGCTCTGCGAAGCCGTCGCCGCCGCCCGCGAGGAAGGAGTTCATCGCGACGCGGTAGGTGGCGGCGGGGTCGATCGCCGCGCCGTTCAGCCGGACGGAGTCCACGACCACGCGCGCGGCGCCGGCCTTGGTCAGGTCCAGCGTGTAGGTGAGCCCCTTCGACACCTGGAGGATCTTCGGTGACGCCTCGTTCGCGCCGCTGACCTGCTGCTGCAGCGCGGTGATCAGCTGCGCCCCGGTCAGGTTCACCAGGTTGACGGTGTTGGCGAACGGCTGCACCGTGTACGCCTCCCCGTACGTCACCACGCCGTCGCCCTCACCTCCGCTCGCCGCGTAGGTGAGCGGGGCGCGGATGCCGCCGGGGTTCATCAGCGCGAGGTCCGCCTCGGTGTCGAGGGACCGGGCGTGGGCGAGCTGCGCGTCCGCGATCAGGTCGCCGAGCGGGGACTCGGTGCCGGTGTTGCCGATCTCGCCCGCGATGTAGCCGATGGGCCGGGAGGCGACGGGCGCGGAGCGGGTCTTCCACTTGGTGATCAGGTCGGTCATGTCGGGCGCCTTGGCGACGGTCCGGGTGACCACGTGGTTCGCGGAGGTGACGGCCGTACGGACGATGTCGCCGGTCGCGCGGTCGTACGTCAGCGTCGTGTCCGTGTACAGCCGGCCGAACGAGGCCGCCGACGTCACCATGCGGGGCCGACCCGCCGGGTCGTCGATCGTGCACACGTACGCCTGGTGGGTGTGACCGGTGACCAGCGCGTCCACGGCCGGGGTGACGTGCTCGGCGATGTCGACGATCGGGCCGGAGATGCCGTCGCCCGCGCCCGGGCTGTCGCAGTCGTAGTTGTACGCGCTCGACGCGGGCACCCCGCCCTCGTGGATCAGGGCGACGATCGACTGCACGCCCTGCCGCTGGAGCACCTTGGCGTACTTGTTGATCGTCTCGACCTCGTCGCCGAACTTCAGGCCCTTCACACCCTCCGCGGAGACGATGTTCGGGGTGCCCTCGAGGGTGACGCCGATGAAGCCGACCTTGACGCCGTTCTTCTTCCACACCCAGTAGGGCTTGAGGATCGGCTTGCCGGTCTTCTCGTCCGTCACGTTCGCGGCGAGGTATGGGAAGTTCGCGCCCTGGAACGTCTCGCCGTCGTCGTAGCAGCCGTCCGTCGGGTGGCAGCCGCCGTTCTGCAGCCGGGCCAGTTCCCGCGCACCCTCGTCGAACTCGTGGTTGCCGACACCGGTGACGTCCAGGTCGAGCTTGTTGAGCGCGTCGATGGTGGGCTCGTCGTGGAAGAGGCCGGAGATCAGCGGCGAGGCGCCGACCATGTCGCCGGCGGCGGCGGTGATGGAGTACGGGTGGCCGGTGCGGGCCTGGCGCAGGTGCGTGGCGAGGTACTCGACGCCGCCCGCGTCGATGGTCTTGGTGGTGCCGTCCTCCTGGCGCTCGGTGACCCGTCCGGAGGAGCCGGCCGGCGGCTCCAGGTTGCCGTGCAGGTCGTTGAACGACAGCAGCTGTACGTCCTGGTAGCGGCCGGGGTGTTGCGGACCGGGCCTGCTGCCGTGGGCGCCGGCCGGGAGCGCGGCGAGAAGGGTGCCGGCCGTGGCCAGACCCGCGGCGGCGGCGAGGATGCGGTGAAGACGTCTGTGCCGGACGTTCGGCGGCATGTGCCCCCCTGTGGTGTGTAAAGAACGCGCCAAGACGGTGATTCGCGCAGCTTAGGGTCAACGCGCGTAGCGCAAAAGGGGGTTCGGGGTTACGAGCGGGTTGCCTTTTACCTCCCCTTTCCTTCCTCCGCGCCGTACCCTCGTACCCATGACCAGCGACGACACCGCCCGCCCGGCCCCGACCCGCTCCCTGGAGACCGTCACCGCGCTCTCGCCCGAACAGGCCGACGCCGTGCTGGCACTCCTCGCCTACGCCGCCCGGGTCGACGGGCAGCAGGCCGTGTCCGAACAGGGGCGGCTGCAGTTGCGCGGCGGCGAGCGGGACGGCGTCTCCCATCTTCTGCTGACGGTCGACGGCACGCTCGTCGGATACGCCCAGCTGGAGGACACCGACCCGGTGGAGGCGCCGGCCGCCGAGCTGGTCGTGCACCCGGCGCACCGCGGCCACGGGCACGGTCGGGCGCTGGGCTCCGCGCTCCTCGCGGCCTCCGGCAAGCGGCTGCGGGTGTGGGCACACGGCGGCCACTCCGCGGCACGGCACCTCGCACAGGTGCTGGGCCTGACCCTGTTCCGCGAACTGCGCCAGCTGCGCCGCTCCTTGACGGACTTCGACCCGCCGGAGCCGACGTTGCCGGAGGGCGTCACGGTGCGCACGTTCGTGCCCGGGCAGGACGACGCGGCCTGGCTCGCCGTCAACGCGGAGGCGTTCGCCCACCACCCCGAACAGGGCTCCCTCACCCAGCGGGACCTCGACGACCGCAAGGCGGAGCCGTGGTTCGACCCCGAGGGCTTCTTCCTGGCGGAACGGGAGGGCGAACTGGTCGGCTTCCACTGGACCAAGATCCACGCGCAGGAGCGGCTCGGCGAGGTGTACGTCCTGGGCGTCCGCCCCGGCACCCAGGGCACCGGCCTGGGCCGCGCCCTCACCACGATCGGCCTGCGCCACCTGGCGGCCCGGGGGCTGCCGGCGGCGATGCTGTACGTCGACGCGGACAACAAGGCGGCACTGTCGGTGTACGAGCGGCTGGGCTTCACGACGTACGAGACGGACCTGATGTACCGCACGGAAACCTGAGCCGCCGGCCTCCGGCCGGGGGCAGGGGGGTTTTCGCCCCCGCCGCCTCTGCCCTTCCCGTCCCTGGGGGCTGCGCCCCCAGACCCCCGCTGTCGGCCTACGGCCTCGTCCTCAAACGCCGGACGGGCTGGGTAATGGGGACCCGGCGCTGACATGTCGCCCCTCCGGCTGAAATTCAGCCCCTCCGGCGTTTGAGGAGCGGGGGTCCGGGGGCCGGCCCCCGGATGGGGTCTGGGGCGAAGCCCCAGCGGGGTGCGGGGGCGGAGCCCCGCGAGGGGTGCAGGGGACGCAGTCCCCGCCCGGTACCTGAGGCGAAGCCCCAGCGGGGTGCGGGGGCGGAGCCCCGCGAGGGGTGCAGGGGACGCAGTCCCCGCCCGGTACCTGAGGCGAAGCCCCAGCGGGGTGCGGGGGACGCAGTCCCCGCCCGGGACCTGAGGCTAAGCCCCGCGAAGGGTGCAGGGGACGCAGTCCCCGCCCGGGTCTGGGGCGAAGCCCCAAGCGGGGTCCCGGGGCGGAGCCCCTGTCGGGGTTGAAGGGGGCGGAGCCCCTGGAGGGTGGGACGGGTGGGGCGGCGGGGGCGATGTTCCCGGGCCGCACCCCGCTATCCCGCACGTCATGTCGCCGTAACCATTGATTCAGACGGGCTTGCGACGCTCGGTCAATGAACGCCGCCGTGCCAGAGCCCTTGCCGCCCCCGGAGAACGGGGCCGGTGCGGACCGTGCGCGCTCGCTGCCGCCCGGCCTTTCCGACGCGCCCGTCACCCGTTCGGCGCGGAAGAATGGGTTTATGAGCCAGCAGAACGCCCAGGCGCCGGTCCACCCGTCCCCCGCCACCCCCCGCGAGGGCGAGCCCTCGGGTCGCGCGAACGTGCAGAATCAGCAGCCCTCCGTGGGTTCCATCGCCGCGCACCGCCCGCACACCGTGGCCGCGGCGGTCTCCGGACTCGATCCCGACCTCGACGCCGACCTCGACGCCTACGAGGAGGCCGAGGGCGCCCAGCTGCCCCAGGGCCGCTTCCTGGACCGCGAGCGCAGCTGGCTCCAGTTCAACGAGCGTGTCCTGGAGCTCGCCGAGGACCCGAACACGCCGCTCCTCGAGCGCGCGAAGTTCCTCGCGATCTTCGCCAGCAACCTGGACGAGTTCTTCATGGTCCGGGTCGCGGGACTGAAACGCCGTATCGCCACCGGAGTCGCCACCCGGTCCGCGTCGGGCCTCCAGCCCCGCGAGGTGCTGGAGATGATCTGGGCCCGCTCCCGCGAGCTGATGGCCCGGCACGCCGCCACCTTCCAGGAGGACGTCGCCCCGGCCCTCGCGGAGGAGGGCATCCACATCGTCCGCTGGAGCGAGCTGACGGACAAGGAGCAGGCGCGGCTGTTCACCCTGTTCCGGCACCAGATCTTCCCGGTGCTGACCCCGCTCGCCGTGGACCCCGCGCACCCCTTCCCGTACATCTCGGGCCTGTCCCTGAACCTCGCGGTCGTCGTGCGCAACCCGGTCTCCGGCCACCGCCACTTCGCCCGCGTCAAGGTGCCGCCGCTGCTCTCCCGCTTCCTGGAGGCGTCCCCGCAGCGCTACGTCCCCATCGAGGACGTCATCGCCGCGCATCTGGAGGAGCTGTTCCCGGGCATGGAGGTGCTGGAGCACCACACCTTCCGGATAACCCGGAACGAGGACCTCGAGGTCGAGGAGGACGACGCCGAGAACCTGCTCCAGGCCCTGGAGAAGGAGCTCATGCGGCGCCGCTTCGGCCCGCCGGTGCGTCTGGAGGTCGAGGAGTCCATCGACCGCTACGTCCTCGACCTGCTGGTGCGCGAGCTGAAGATCTCCGAGGCCGAGGTCTACCCGCTGGCCGGCCCCCTGGACCTCACCGGCCTCTTCGGCATCGCCAACCTCGACCGGCCCGAGCTGAAGTACCCGAAGTTCGTCGCCGGCACCCACCGCGACCTCGCCGAGGTCGAGTCGGCGTCCGCGCCGGACATCTTCGCCGCGCTGCGCGAGCGGGACGTCCTGCTGCACCACCCGTACGACAGCTTCTCCACGTCCGTGCAGGCGTTCCTGGAGCAGGCCGCCGCCGACCCGGACGTCCTCGCGATCAAGCAGACGCTGTACCGCACCTCGGAGACCTCTCCGATCGTCGACGCGCTGATCGACGCCGCCGAGTCCGGCAAGCAGGTCCTCGTGCTGGTCGAGATCAAGGCCCGCTTCGACGAGCAGGCCAACATCAAGTGGGCCCGCAAGCTGGAGGAGGCGGGCTGCCACGTCGTCTACGGTCTCGTCGGGCTGAAGACCCACTGCAAGCTGTCGCTCGTGGTGCGGCAGGAAGGCGAAACGCTCCGCCGCTACAGCCACGTCGGTACGGGCAACTACCACCCGAAGACCGCACGTCTGTACGAGGACCTGGGGCTGCTGACCGCCGACCCGCAGGTCGGCGCGGACCTGTCCGACCTGTTCAACCGGCTGTCGGGCTACTCCCGCCGGGAGATCTACCGCCGCCTGCTGGTCGCGCCCAAGTCCCTGCGCGACGGCCTGGTCTCACGGGTCAACAAGGAGATCCAGCACCACCGGGCCGGCCGGCCCGCGTCCGTCCGCATCAAGGTCAACTCGATGGTGGACGAGGCGGTCATCGACTCCCTCTACCGGGCCTCGCAGGCGGGCGTCCCCGTCGACGTGTGGGTGCGCGGCATCTGCGCGCTGCGCCCGGGCGTGAGCGGACTGTCGGAGAACATCCGCGTACGGTCCATCCTCGGCCGCTTCCTGGAGCACTCCCGCGTCTTCGCCTTCGGCAACGGCGGCGAGCCGGAGGTGTGGATCGGCAGCGCCGACATGATGCACCGCAACCTCGACCGACGTATCGAAGCACTCGTCAGGGTCACCGACCCGGCGCACAGGGCGGCCCTCAACCGGCTCCTGGAGACCGGTATGTCCGACACCACCTCGTCCTGGCACCTGGGCCCGGACGGCGAGTGGATCCGGCACGCCTTCGACGCCGACGGCCAGCCCCTGCCGAACATCCAGGAGATGCTCATAGACGCCCGGAGGCGCCGGCGTGGCACAGCAACACCTTGATCCCCCCACCGACCCCACGGCCGGCTTCGTGTCCGGGGACGCCCTCGCGGAGTACCTGCGGGCCCAGGCCACGGAGTTCCTCCGCTCGCTGCGCCGGCACCGGGAGGCCGGTGACGGGGGTCCCCCCGCTCGGGCGAAATCGACAGCGGGGGAGGGAGCCGGTGCGGAGGACTCCGGCGATGCCGTGCTCGCCCTGCGCCGCTCGGCCCGCCGGATCAGCGGCACGTTGCACACGTTCCGCGCCCTGCTCGACGCCGAGTGGTCGGAGGCGATGCGGCCGGAGCTGGCCTGGGTGTCGGGCACGCTGGCCCGCGAGCACGCGTACGCGGCCCGGCTCGACCGCCTGCTGCTCGCCCTGCACCGGTTGTCGGGCTCCTCGGCCTTCCCCGCGCAGACGACCGGCGCGGCGGAGGGCGCCGGTCCGCGCGGCCGGGCCGGCGTTCCGGAGCGCGGGAACCTGACCGTGGGCGCCGCGAAGGCGGGCGCGCTGCTGGAGCGCCAGCTCACCCTGGCCCGCACCCGCGCCCACTCGGCGGCCCTGCAGGCCCTCGGTTCCAGCCGCTTCCACGCGGTGGCGGACAGCGTCGCCGTCCTCGCCAGCGAGGTCCCGCTCACCCCGGCGGCGGCGACCGCCGACCTGCGCCCGTCGGCCGCGGCGGCCGAGGAGCGGCTGACCGACGCGGTGGCCGCACTGCCGCTGGTCACCGCGGGCCACCCGTACAACGCGGAGGCCCTCATCCACGGCCTGTCCCCGGAGCCGGCCCCGCACCCGCAGGACGGCCCCTGGCACCAGGTCCGGCTGCTGCTGCGGCTGCACCGCTACGCGTTGGAGGTGCTGTACGGGCGGTACGGCGAGAACGCGGCGGTCGACCTGCGGCTGCTGGCCGCCGGGCAGGCCCTGGACCGGCACCGGGACGCCTCGGAGGCGGCGGCCGCGGCGGCAGCGGCGGCCCGCACCCCGCGCATCGCCCCGGCGACGGCGTACGCCCTGGGCGTGCTGCACGCCGACCAGCGCCACGAGGTGGAGGCGGCCCGCTTCGCCTTCCAGCAGTCCTGGCAGAAGCAGGCGGTGGGGACTCCGTAGACGCCGCAGGGACGGCAGGGCTCACGGGGGCGCGCACCGTATGCGTGAGAGAGGAGCCGGAGCACCCGATGACCGAGGAGACCATCCGTGCGGCGGGCTGTGTCCTGTGGCGCCGCTCGCCCGTCGACGGCGCGCTGGAGATCTGTCTGGTCCACCGGCCGAAGTACGACGACTGGTCCCACCCCAAGGGCAAGCTGAAGCGCGGCGAGGACCCGCTCACGGGGGCGCTGCGGGAGGTGGCGGAGGAGACGGGGTACACCGCCGTGCCCGGCGCGCCCCTGCCCACCGCGCACTATCAGGTGGGCGGCCGCCCCAAGCAGGTCCACTACTGGGCGGCCGAGGCGACGGGCGGCTCCTTCGCCCCCAACCGCGAGGTCGACCGCGTCCTGTGGCTCCCCCCGGTCGCGGCCCGCCACCGTCTGACCCAGCCGCGGGACAAGGAACTCGTCGACACCCTGCTCCGGGTGCTGGAACAGCCGACCGCCCGGGCACCCGTCGCGGAATGACACGCGCGGGCACGTGGGCGCCCGACATGAGCGGATCCCGACCGTTGCCCAGAGTGACGACGGTCGCGAGGAGAATCCGGGATCACCCCGTGTCCTCAACGTAAGCGTTCCGTGACCTAACCACACCGTCCGCAGGGGTTCACCCCTCGTTCACTTTCGGCCATAGGCGCCTTCACCTGATCTGCCTAATTTCGGCCTTACCAGGTGGCGGGCACGCCTCGCATGCGCGCCCACATCACCCACCCCTCGCACGCCGCCGAATCAGGACGGCGGCTCCTGGAAGGAACTCCCGAAAGTGAAGCTTCAGCGCATGAACCGGCGGGCCCTCACCCTCGGTGCTCTCGCCGTCTCCGGCGCCCTGGCCCTCACGGCGTGCGGCTCCGACGACACCGGCTCCAAGAGCAGCAGCGGGGGCAGCAGCGCCTCCGCGGGCGCGTCGAACGCCGGCTCCATCAAGTGCGACAACGCCAAGGGCCAGCTGCTCGCCGACGGCTCCTCCGCGCAGAAGAACGCGATCGACGCCTGGACGGCCGCGTTCAGCCAGGCCTGCCAGGGTGTGCAGATCAACTACAAGGGCAGCGGCTCCGGTGCCGGTGTCACCGCGTTCACCCAGGGCCAGCTCGCCTTCGCCGGTTCCGACTCCGCGCTGAAGCCCGCAGACGTCGAGGCCTCCAAGAAGATCTGCACCGGTGGCGGCCAGGGCATCGACCTGCCGATGGTCGGCGGCCCGATCGCCGTCGGTTACAACCTGCCGGGCGTGGACAACCTGGTCCTGGACGCCACCACACTGGCCAAGATCTTCAACAGCGACATCAAGACCTGGGACGACCCGGCGATCAAGAAGCTGAACCCGAACGCCAAGCTGCCGTCCACCAAGATCTCGGCCTTCCACCGTTCGGACGAGTCCGGCACCACGGACAACTTCACCAAGTACCTGAAGGCCGCGGCCCCCGCCGTCTGGGGCAAGTACTCCGGCGGCAAGGCCTGGCAGGCCCCGGGCGGCCAGTCCGCTCCGCAGTCCGCGGGTGTGGCCCAGCAGGTGAAGCAGACCGCCGGCGCCATCGGCTACTTCGAGCTGTCCTACGCCAAGGACATGACCACGGCCGCCATCGACACGGGCGCCTCCTCCCCGGTCAAGCCCTCCACCGACGCCGCCAGCAAGGCCATCGCGGACGCCAAGGTCGTCGGCACCGGCAAGGACCTGGCGCTGAAGCTCAACTACAACACCAAGGCCGACGGCGCCTACCCGATGGTCCTGGTCACCTACGAGATCGTCTGCGACAAGGGCAACAAGGCGGACACCCTGCCCGCCACCAAGGCCTTCCTGCGCTACATCGCCAGCACGGACGGCCAGTCGATCCTGACCCAGAACAGCTACGCGCCGATCCCCGACGCGATCATCTCCAAGGTCCGCACCACCATCGAGGGCCTGAGCTGACCTGAGTGTGCGGCCCGGTCCCCGCGGGGCCGGGCCGCACCGTCCGG
Organism: Streptomyces sp. Y2F8-2; assembly: GCF_014905555.1. GTDB lineage: Bacteria > Actinomycetota > Actinomycetes > Streptomycetales > Streptomycetaceae > Streptomyces > Streptomyces cynarae. The sequence continues at coordinate 539,213 of NZ_BNGS01000006.1, forward strand.
TGCACCGCCGCCTGGAGCCGAGCCACGAGCGCGGCTCCGCAGACCGGAGAACCCGATGGACATATCAACAAAAAACACACAAGCCCCTCCTCCCGCCCCGCAGCCGTCCGCGGCCGAACAGAAGCGTGCGGCCCGCGGCGCCACCCGGCCCGGAGACCGGATCTTCCTCGGTCTGTCCCGTGGGTCGGGCATCCTGCTGCTGGTGATCATGGCCGCGATCGCGGTCTTCCTCGCCTACCGGGCCTACCTGGCCATCAGCAAGGACCACGGCAACTTCCTGACCACCTTCGAGTGGAACACCGGAGCGATTCCGCCGGTCTTCGGCATCGCCGTCCTGGCGTTCGGCACGGTGGTCTCCTCGATCATCGCCATGGTCATCGCGGTCCCGATCGCGGTCGCCATCGCGCTCTTCCTCACGCACTACGCCCCGCGCCGGCTCTCCGGCCCCATCGCGTACGTGATCGACCTGCTCGCCGCCGTGCCGTCCATCGTCTACGGCCTGTGGGGCGCCCTGATCCTCGTACCGCACCTGACCGGCCTCTTCAGCTGGCTGAACGACTACTTCGGCTGGACCGGCATCCTGTCCTGGGACGGCGGCCCGCCGCGCTCGCTGCTCACCGTGGGCATCCTGCTCGCGATCATGATCCTGCCGATCGTCACCAACGTGAGCCGTGAGGTCTTCCGCCAGGTCCCGCGCATGCACGAGGAGGCCGCTCTCGCCCTCGGCGCCACGCGCTGGGAGGTCATCCGCATGGCGGTGCTGCCCTTCGGCCGCTCCGGTGTCATCTCCGCCTCGATGCTCGGCCTCGGCCGCGCGCTCGGCGAGACGATGGCCGTCGCCACCGTGCTCTCCCCGGACTTCCTCATCCACGGCAGCCTGCTCAACCCGGGCGGCGGCACCTTCGCCCAGAACATCGCCAGCAAGTTCAACGAGGCGACGGAGTACGGCCGTGACGCGCTGATCGCCTCCGGTCTGATCCTGTTCGTCATCACCCTGCTGGTCAACGGCGCGGCTCGCATGATCATCGCTCGCCGCAAGGAGTACTCGGGGGCCAACGCATGAGCACCGCAGCCGTCGCCGACAAGCGCCCCAGCACCCTTCGCGGCGCCCGCCTGCCCAAGTGGTCCCCGTGGGCCATCGCCGCCGGTTCGATCGCCGTCGCGTGCGGCATCGGCGCCGCCGCCGGTCTGACGAGCCACGTCCAGTGGGGCCTGATCGCCGCGATCCTCTTCCTCCTCGGCACCTACGCCATCGCCGCGCGCGTCGAGGGCCGCCGTCAGGCCAAGGACCGCATCGCGACCTCCCTGGTGTGGGTGGCCTTCCTGCTCGCCGTGATTCCGCTGGTCTCCCTGGTGTGGACGACGGTCTCGCGCGGTGTGAAGGTCCTCGACGTCTTCTTCCTGACCCACTCGATGGGCGTCGTCCCCGACTCCCAGCCCGGCGGTGGCATCTACCACGCCATCCTCGGCAGCCTCGAGCAGGTCGGCCTCGCCACCGTCATCGGCGCGCCGATCGGCGTGCTCACCGCCATCTACCTGGTGGAGTACGGGCGCGGCAGGCTCGCCCAGGCCGTCACCTTCTTCGTCGACGTGATGACCGGTATCCCGTCGATCGTCGCGGGTCTGTTCATCCTCAGCCTGATGCTGATCTTCAAGATGGAGCCCTTCGGCTTCGCCGGTTCGCTGGCCCTGGCCATCCTGATGATGCCGGTCGTGGTCCGCTCCACGGAGGAGATGCTCAAGCTCGTCCCGAACGAGCTGCGCGAGGCGTCCCTCGCGCTCGGCGTCCCCAAGTGGCGCACCATCCTGAAGGTGGTCCTGCCCACCTCCATCGGCGGCATCACCACGGGCATCATGCTGTCGATCGCCCGTATCGCCGGTGAGACCGCGCCGGTCCTGCTGCTGGTGTTCGGCAACCGCTTCATCAACGCCAACCCCTTCGAGGGTGCCCAGCAGTCGCTGCCGCTGTACATCTACCAGCAGTACGCGAACAGCGCCGGCGCCAACGCGGCGTACGACCGGGCGTGGGCGGCGTCGCTGACGCTGATCGCCTTCGTGATGATCCTCAACCTGCTGGCCCGCGGCATCGCCCGCTGGAAGGCCCCGCGCTGACAATGTGCGGCTCCGCCGCGTGGCCGGTCGCTGAGGCGACCATTTCCGGCTCCGCCGGGCGGGGCGATACAGCGACCGATCAAGACTTTCTGGAAGTGAAGTAGTCATGGCCAAGCGAATCGACGTAAGCGGGCTCACCGCCTACTACGGCTCCCACAAGGCGATCGAGGACATCTCGATGTCGATCGAGCCGCGGTCGGTGACGGCGTTCATCGGCCCCTCCGGCTGCGGCAAGTCGACGTTCCTGCGCACCCTCAACCGTATGCACGAGGTGACGCCGGGCGGGCGCGTCGAGGGCAAGGTGCTGCTCGACGACGAGGACCTGTACGGCTCCGGGATCGACCCGGTCTCCGTCCGCCGTGAGGTGGGCATGGTCTTCCAGCGCCCCAACCCCTTCCCCACGATGTCGATCTTCGACAACGTGGCGGCCGGTCTGCGGCTGAACGGCAACTACAAGAAGAGCGAGCTGGCGGACATCGTCGAGAAATCGCTCAAGGGTGCCAACCTCTGGAACGAGGTGAAGGACCGCCTGAACAAGCCGGGCTCCGGCCTGTCCGGTGGTCAGCAGCAGCGTCTGTGCATCGCGCGGGCGATCGCGGTGGAGCCGAAGGTGCTCCTGATGGACGAGCCCTGCTCCGCCCTCGACCCGATCTCCACCCTCGCCATCGAGGACCTGATCGGCGAGCTGAAGGAGCGCTTCACGATCGTCATCGTGACGCACAACATGCAGCAGGCGGCCCGTGTCTCGGACCGTACGGCGTTCTTCAACCTGGCGGCCGTGGGCCAGCCGGGCAAGCTGATCGAGATCGACGACACCGAGCGGATCTTCTCCAACCCGTCGGTCCAGGCGACCGAGGACTACATCTCGGGTCGCTTCGGCTGATCCGGCGGTCCGTCCGAAGACCCCTCGCGGTGCTGCATGGCGGTGCCACCGCGAGGTCGAAGAGGGCCCGCCCCTGGCTCCCGGGGGCGGGCCCGCTCGTGTCCCGGGCCGCTACTCGGCCACTTCCGTACGCTCCCACCACCGGTAGACGGTGACGTTCTGCGCCTCGACATCCTGATGACGCGTGGTGACCTTGTAGTGCTCGTACCCACCACGGTGCGGAATCTTGAGCTCCTGGCCGGGAGGAACAACCGGCACGACCTTCCCGGCCAGTTCCTCGGGTCCACCTTCGAGAAGTGCCTTGCTACCCATACCTCCAGTTTTGCCACCCTGCCGACACCCGCATCTCGAAGCCACGGGGCGGCACGGCGACACCGGAGTCCGCGCGTCCGCGTCCCTACAGGAACGCCAGGTCGATCAGCCCGAACGCCGTGGCCGCGACCAGCGCCGCCGCCGGCATCGTGATGAACCAGCCCAGGACGATGTTCTTCGCCACGCCCCAGCGCACCGCGTTCACCCGCCTGGTCGCGCCCACGCCCATGATCGCCGAGGTGATCACATGCGTCGTGGAGATCGGCGCCTTGAACAGGAACGCCGTCGCGAACATGATCGACGCCCCCGTGGTCTCCGCCGCGAACCCCTGCGGCGGGTCCAGTTCGATGATCTTGCGCCCCAGCGTGCGCATGATGCGCCAGCCGCCCGCGTACGTGCCCAGGGACAGCATCGCCGCGGAGACGAGCTTCACCCACACCGGGATCGGGTCCCCGTAGTTCTCGACGTCCGCGATGACCAGGGCCATCACCACGACGCCCATCGTCTTCTGCGCGTCCTGCAGACCGTGGCCGAGCGCCATGCCCGCGGCCGACACCGTCTGCGCTATCCGGAAACCGCGCTTCGCCTTGTGCGGGTTGGACCGGCGGAAGATCCACATGATGGCCGTCATCACCAGGTAGCCGACGATCAGACCCACCACCGGCGACAGGAACATGGGGGTGATGATCTTGTCCACGACCCCGGACCAGTGCACCGCCGTACCGCCCGCGAGGGCGGCGCCCACCAGTCCGCCGAACAGCGCGTGCGACGAGGACGACGGCAGGCCGTAGTACCAGGTGATCAGGTTCCAGACGATGGCGCCGAGCAGTGCCGCGAAGAGGATCCCCATCCCCTTGCCGCCCTGGGGTGTCTGGATCAGTCCCTCGCTGACCGTCTTCGCCACGCCGCTGCCGAGGAAGGCGCCGGCGAGGTTCATCACCGCCGCCATCGCCAGCGCCGCCCGCGGGGTCAGCGCCCGCGTCGACACAGATGTCGCGATGGCGTTCGCGGAGTCGTGGAAGCCGTTGGTGTACGCGAAGAGGAGTGCGACCAGGATGGTCAGGATGAGTGCGAAGGTGTCCATGGACGCCTCAGGACTCCTTGACCGCGATGGTCTCCACCGTGTTGGCCACGTGCTCGAAAGCGTCCGCGGCCTCCTCCAGCACGTCCACGATCTGCTTGAGTTTCAGGACTTCTATCGCGTCGTACTTGCCGTTGAACAGGTGGGCCAGCAACTTGCGGTGGATCTGGTCCGCCTGGTTCTCCAGCCGGTTGACCTCGATCCAGTACTCCGTGAGGTTCTCCATCGTGCGGAGGTTCGGCATCGCCTCCGCCGTCAGCTCCGCAGCCCGCGCCAGCACCTCGATCTGCTGCTCGACGCCCTTCGGCAGTTCCTCGACGTTGTAGAGGACGACCAGGTCGACGGCCTCCTCCATGAAGTCCATGATGTCGTCGAGGGACGAGGCGAGGGAGTAGATGTCCTCACGGTCGAACGGCGTGATGAACGAGGAGTTCAGCTGGTGGAAGATCGCGTGCGTGGCGTCGTCACCGGCGTGTTCCGCGGCCCGCATACGCTCTGCGATCTCGGCCCGGGCGGAGGCGTCCGCCCCGAGCAGTTCCATCAGGAGTTTCGAGCCGGTGACGATGTTGTCCGCGGATGCGGCGAACATGTCGTAGAAGCTCGTCTCCCTGGGGGTCAGACGAAAGCGCACGTGGGGTCCTCGGGGTGCTTCGGTTTCGGTCAGGCTGATGCTAAGGGCATCTTCCGGCCACGGCTAAGGGGCCGTCCTCCAGTGTCACCCATCGGACAGTGTGGTCCTCACGGGGGCACCGCGGAGGTGGCCGGGCAGTGACCAAGGGCCGTATACCCAGCAAAGTTCGTTATCATATACCCGTGGGGGGTATATCTCCGCAGCGGAGCACGAGGAGGACGCGATGACGACGACCGAGGCCGGCGCGACAGCGCCCTCGGGGGGCACGGACGCCGTGGTGAGCGACCACGACCGCGGCATCCACGGCTACCACAAGCAGAAGGACGAGCACCTCAAGCGCCTGCGCCGCATCGAGGGCCAGATCCGCGGCCTGCAGCGCATGGTCGACGAGGACGTGTACTGCATCGACATACTCACGCAGGTCTCGGCCTCCACCAAGGCCCTGCAGTCCTTCGCGCTCCAGCTGCTGGAGGAGCATCTGCGCCACTGTGTCGCGGACGCCGCACTCAAGGGCGGCGCGGAGATCGACGCGAAGGTGGAGGAGGCGACGAAGGCGATCGGCCGCCTGCTGCGGACCTGACGACGGCGGTTCACTCGCCGGAGGCGTCCCGTTCCTCGGCCACCCTCAGCACCTCGTCGATGCTTTCCAGACTCAGCCGGTCCTCGTGCGCGGCCGAGGCCGCGATGATCAGGTCACCGCACAGTTCGATCTCGGCGAGGGCCACGTGGTCCTGTACTGCCGTACCGCCGACCGGAGCCACGTGCATCACCTCTTTCTGCCGTCACCGACTTCCTGGGGCCGGCTTCCTAGCGTAGGGAGCGGCCCCTGGGCGGCGCATGGCACGGACGGACCATTTCCGGCCCCCTCAACCGCGCCACTTCCGGCCGCTCGCCCGCACCACGACCGGCCCCGCGCCCGCACCTCACTGCTCGGCGATCTTCCCGGCGAAGATGTCCCCGGATGCCGGCAGCCGTACGTCGGCCGGGGCCCCGAAGTCGTACAGCACCGTCGTCGAGGCCACCGCCACCGGCGTCTTCTGCCGCCCGCCCACGAAGCTGAACCGGTGGCGGACCTCACGGATGCGCCCCTCGTCGTCGAGGTAGGCGTCGAACGGGACCTCGGCCGTGGCGAACCCTTTCGCCGCCGCCTGGAGCGCCTTCCTGTTCCCGGCGGACGCGTCGCGCGCCGCGAGCCCGATGTCGGCGACCCCGCGGTAGTGCCGCACCTCGGTCCCGCCGATCCGGGTCCTGCCGACGTACGTCGCCTTCCGCACCCCGCGCAGCAGCTCCGCGGCCGTGTACGGGTCGGTGGCGCCGCCGGTGACCAGGTTGCCGTCGGAGAGCGTGGTCGTGTCGACCCGCACCCACTTGTCGGCGGGCACCCCCGCGCCCCGGTTCTTCATGAAGAGGGCGCCCGGCGCGAGCAGTTCGGTGATGGGGCGGTGCTCGTCGGCGCCCGCGGGGTCCTGAGGGAGCGTCACCGTCAGCCGCCCGAGCCGGCCCCGGTAGTCGTAGACCCCCTCGCCGCGGATGGTGACCCGGGTGCCGCCGGTCGCCATCTCCATCGACGTACGCGTCTTGGAACTGCCCGCGCGCACCAGGGCGGCGGCCGCCTGGTGCAGCGCCTGGACGGCGCCCGGACCGGAGCGCGCGTCCTCGGCGGCGGCCCCGTCGCCCGCACAGCCGGTGAGCGAGGGCGTGCAGACCAGGAGCCCCACCGTCGCGACGACCGCCGCACCCACCCGACCGCGCTGCCGCACCACCATCGCCTGCCTACCCCCAGCCGGTCCGTCCCGGTGCCCTCCTGTCGTTCCGGTTAACGACGGGTAGGAGGACCCGTCACGCGCGCCTTCGGCAATTCACTTGCCCTGGGTAACCTTGTGGGAGTGGAGCAGCAGGACATCGCCACCGGCCCCGAGGAGCACCGCACGACAACGGTCGAACAGGGCCGTTTCTGTGTGGCCCGGTGCAGTTGCGGCTGGCGGGGGCCGGCCCGCAGAGCCCGCAGCCTGGCAAGGTCGGACGCGGAGGGGCACGGGGCCGGATAGAGGGCGTGTCCGAACTCCGGTTACGCCTTCGGACAGACGCGTCCGCACCGCCCTCGCCCTGTAGCGATTCTGTGGCACTTCTTTGCGCAACCCTCCGCGACGAGCCCCCGTCTCGTTCTGCGGAACCCAAGGGAGGCGCACATGCAACGGCGTACGTTCATCGGCGGGGCCACCGCCGCGCTCGCGGCGACGGTCACCACGACCGCGTGCAGCGGCGGTGCTTCGGCCGGCATCGGCACATCCCTGCGGACGGACAGTGCCGGCGCGCAGGGCCCCGCCAACTGGACGGCCCTGGCCAGGGATCTGGACGGCACCCTGGTGCGCCCCGGCGACCGCGCCTGGCCCACCGCCCGGCAGCTGTACAACACCCGCTTCGACGGACTGAAGCCGGCGGCCGTGGCGTACGTGGCGCACACCGACGACATCCGCACCGCACTGGAGTACGCGCGCGTGCACCGCGTCAAGGTCGCCATACGCAACGGCGGGCACTCCTACGCCGGCTGGTCCTCGGGCGACGGACGGCTGATCATCGACGTGGGCAAACTCAACTCGATACGGGCGAGCGGCAGCGAGGCGGTCATCGGCGCGGGTTCCAAGCTGATCGACGTCTACCGCGCCCTCACGGCGAAGGGCGTGACGATACCCGCCGGTTCGTGCCCCACGGTCGGCGTCTCCGGCCTCACCCTCGGCGGCGGACACGGAGTGGTCTCCCGGGCGTACGGACTGACCTGCGACAGCCTCACCCAGGCGACCCTGGTCACGGCGGACGGCAAGCAGGTCGTCGCGAACGCCACCGAGAACAAGGACCTGTTCTGGGCCCTGCGCGGCGCGGGCAACGGCAACTTCGGCGTCGTCACCGAGCTCCGCTTCAGGACCCACCCGGCGCCGCAGGCCGTCTCGGCGTACCTGACCTGGCCGTGGTCCAAGGCCGCCGCCGTGCTCAAGGCCTGGCAGGAGTGGGGCCCCGGCCAGCCCGACGAGATCTGGTCCTCCTGCCACCTCGAGAACGGCGGCACCCCCACCGTCTCCGTCGCGGCCTTCTCGCTCGGCACCTACGGCGAACTCCAGAACGCAGTCGACCGCCTGGCCGCCAAGGTCGGCGCCCCGGCACGGGGCGTCTCGCTCCGGCGGCACTCCTACCGGGGCGCGATGGAGGCGTACGCGGGCTGCTCCTCCTTCCCCACAGCCGCCCAGTGCCACCTGCCGGGCTCGACACCGGGTCGCAGCCCGCAGGGCGCCCTCGGCCGGGAGACGTACGCGGCCCGCTCCGACTTCTTCGACCGTTCGATCCCGGCGGACGGCATACAGACGCTCCTGCGGCAGATCGCACAGGTGCGGGGCGGCGCGGGCAGCGTCGCGTTCATCGCGCTCGGCGGCGCGGTCAACCGGGTGGCGCCGACGGCGACGGCGTTCGTGCACCGCCGGTCGCGGATGCTGGCGCAGTACATCGCGAGCTGGCGGGCCGGCACCTCCGGCGCAACCGCGCAGTCCTGGCTGAATTCCGCGCACACGTCGATGCGCGGCTATGCGTCCGGCGCGGCGTACCAGAACTACACGGACCCGACCCTGTCGAACTGGCGGAAGGCGTACTACGGGGACGCGGCCACGCGCCTCGCCCAGCTGAAGCACCGGTACGACCCGGACGGCTTCTTCACGTTCCCTCAGTCGCTGTGACCGCGCCCGGACATGTGGGACCCTACGCCGCCAGGTCCCTGTCCTGAGGGCAGGACGGCTCGCGCCGCGCCCCGGAGATCGTGGTCTCCGCGGCGCGCCCCCCGCGGGCCCGGATCAGCCGGCCGGCACGCGGTGAGCGTTCGACGGCCTTCATGACCGGGGTGAGCATCGCCGTGGCGAGCGGGGAGAGCAGCAGGGCGACGGCCGTGCCGAGGGCGAAGCCGCCGATGACGTCCGTCGGGTAGTGCACCCCCATGTAGACCCGGCAGAAACCCTCGAGGAGCGCCAGGCCGAGACCGAGCAGCCCGAACTTCCGGTTCGCCACGAAGAGTCCGACGGCCATGGCCATGGTGAGCGTGGCGTGGTCGCTGACGAAGGAGTAGTCGGTCTTCCCGGTGACGAGGACGTCCAGCCCCTGGTGGTCGACGAACGGCCGGGGGCGCTCCACGAAGCCCCGGATCGGCACGTTCACCAGCACGGCGATACCGGCGGCCAGGGGCGCCCAGACGATCGCCGCCACGGAGGACGCCGCGTCCTCGCCGCCCCTGCGCCGCACACTCGTCCAGCACCACAGGGCGAGCAGCACCATGGCGAGCAGCAGACCCCACTCGCCGACGAACCCCATGACCCGGTCGAACCAGTGCGGCGCTTCCTTGGCCAGGCCATTGATGTCGTAGAGCAGATCGACGTCGGGGTTCGACCCTGACTCGGCCAGTCCAGCCATCGTGCGCGGCCCCTTCGTCGTCCGTCCCGTCCGCGGACACGCCGTGCGCGCGCCGCTGCACCACCCCCGTGGTCGTAGATCCGCTCCACGCCGAGCCGGCTGCCGTACGTCAACGCCCTACGGGAGAAGGAACGCACAGTCCTGTTCCCCACGTTCCACATTCCACCGAATGATCACGCAGACGTTATCGAAGAGAGACACGTCTTCGCAGCTCAAGGGGGTGAGCGTGAGGGAAGGTTCCAGCCAGCCCGCAGCCGCCCATGCGCCGTTCACATCCCGATTCACACCGCCGTGGGCAGCGCTTTCGCGCCATCCGCGGTGACACGCGTCGCCCCGAAGTAGTCGGAGTTGTCGATCGGGTCGAAACGGATCACGGCACCGGTTCTGGGCGCATCGATCATGTAGCCGCCGCCGACGTAGATCCCGACGTGGTGGATGGCGCGGGAATTGGTCGGGTCGTGCGAGAAGAACACCAGATCGCCGGGGAGCAGCTCGTTGCGACTGGGGTGCGGTCCGGCGTTGTACTGGTCGTTGGCGACGCGCGGCAGCGTGATGCCGACGCTCGCGTACGCGGCCTTGGTCAGGCCGGAGCAGTCGAAGCGTCCGCCCTCCTCCGGAGTGCCGTCCCCGCCCCACAGATAGGGGGTGCCGAGCTTCTGCTGCGCGTAGTTGATCGCGCCGGCCGCCTGCCTGGAGGGGTCGAGCCGCTGGACGGGCGCGGCGAAGCTCTTCGCCAGGGTGGTGATGGTCCTGACGTAGTTCTGGGTCTCCTTGTACGGCGGCACGCCTCCGTACCGGATGACCGCGTACGCCCCCGCGTTGTACGCGGCGAGCATGTTCTCCGTCGGGTTGCCGGGCTCGTCCTTGACGTAGGAGGCGAGCTTGCAGTCGTAGGAGGCGGCCGACGGGATCGCGTCGCGCGGATCCCACACGTCGGCCTTGCCGTCGCCGTTGCCGTCGATGCCGTGGATGGCCCAGGTGCCGGGGATGAACTGCGCTATGCCCTCGGCCTTCGCGGGGCTCTTGGCGTTCGGGTTGAAGCCGCTCTCCTGGTAGAGCTGGGCGGCCAGCAGCGCGGGGTTGATGGCGCTGCACAGGTTGCCCCACTTCTGCACGATGGCGGAGTACGCGGCGGGGACGGCGTTCTTGGCGAGGGCGACGGATCCCCCGCCGATGCCGTTCGCCAGGTTCCCGGCGACCGTGTAGACCCCGACGACGAGCAGCATCACGAAGCTCAGCGCGGCACCGACGGCTACGGTCGCCCAGATCCACGCCTTACGCACCGTCAACCGCCCCTCGCTGCCCGGGAGTACGCCGAGGGTCAGTGTAGGGGCGGGAGCTGTCCGACGACCCTGAAAAGCCCTGGCCGGACGACGTGGACCGCAGAGGATCGGCCACCGGGCAAGGGGCCGGGGCTTTGACCGCCGGACGCGGCGGCGCCCCTGCCTGTCGGACGCGGCGGTGGTGCTACCCGCCGAGCGCGGTGGTGGTGTTACGCGCTGGATGCGGTGGTGGTGCTACCCGCCGGGTGGCGGCAGTAGTCCTACGCGCAGGGCGCGGCGGTGGCCTCCCTGCCGGGCGCGGCGCTGGTGCTGCGCGCTGGACGCGGCCGTGGTGCCACCCGCCGGAGCGGCGGTGGCGCTACCCGCCGGACGCGGCGATCGTCCTACCCGCCCGACGCGGCCCGGTAGAGGTCCGCGGCCTCACGGCCGAGCGCGACGCTGTAGGACACGTCCGGGGTGGAACCGCCCTGTTCGTGCCCGCCGAGGATGCCCACGACCTCGCCGTAGCCGTTCACCCAGGGGCTGCCGCTCGTGCCGCTGGTGAAGCTCGGGCAGTCGATGCGCTGCTGGGTGCGGCTGTGGACGGTCGGCCTGTTGGTGCAGGTGATCGGGGACTCCTGGGAGTCGGGGTAGCCGGTGACGGTGACGGCGGTGGCGCCGGTCTCGTGCCCGGTGACGAACTTGTTGCCCCCCACGATGCTCTCGACCTCGACGCCGCCGATGGACTCCACGGTGGCGAACGCCACGTCGCTGTCCTCGTCCTGCCCGCCGCTCCAGCGGTCACCGACGAAGGTCCTGGTCACCTTCCACACACCGTAGGGCGCCTTGCCGTCCCGGTAGCCCGGGGCGAACCAGAGGGTGCCGCTGCCCGCGCAGTGCGCGGCGGTCACGATCAGGTTGCCCTGCCTGCTGTGCACGACGGAGGCGGTGCAGAAGTGACCCCCCTCCAGCCCTCCGGACTCGCCGAACAGCGCGCCGATGCGGGAGCTGGCCGAAGTGGCCGGCGCCTGCACGGTCACGCCCAAGGGTCCGGGACCGCCGGCGGCCGCCGCCACGGATGAGGACGTGACAGCCAGCAGCACGACGGTGCCGAAGAACGCGTGCCGGCGGTTGCCAGGGAGGCGTCTGATGCGCTTCATCACCTCTTACTGTGGCCCAGAAAGGTGAGAAAAACTCTTTGAGCACCCTGAAATTCCTCTATGAGGTTTCATTCCCGCAGCTCAGCAGGGGCATTCGGCCCACAGGGACACACAGGGACATCCTCCCTCAGGATCGCTGCGCGCATGTTCGATGAACCCTAGTTCGAAACAAGCCGCTCGCCCCGCCCTGCAGGCGGATGCGCGTAGACCGTCCCGCACAACACCCTCAGCGCCCTCCCTGTGAACCTCGTCAAGCCGACGCCACGCCCCTGCCATCCCCCTGCCATCGACCAGTAAGGCGGGCACCTCGGTTCGGCGGGAGTCAGGAATTCCGGCGCCTCTTGTTTGTCGCGTACTCAACAAGTCAGGGTCGACCCGGGCCGCCGCCTCGTCGCCGGGGACACCGAACCGGCGACGCACCCGCACGCACTTCCCTGTCAATCCGACTCAGGAGAACGCACGTTGCGTACGACACCCCCCAACAGACCGGCCCGGCCCGGCAGGTGGCGCCGCGTGGGCTCGGCCGCCGTCGCCACCGCCGCCCTCGTGTTCGCCGGCCTCGGCACCGCGGCCCACGCGGACGCGGCCGCCTCGGCGACAACCTCGTCCGCGAAATCCTCCTCCGCCGCCTCCGCCTCGTCCAAGGTGACCTGGACCCGCTCCTGCGCCCTGCCCAAGAAGAAGGGCGAGATGGCCTGCAACGCCCTGCGCGTCACCGGCGGCATCACGGCCTTCCAGCGGCAGCAGGCCAAGGAGGACGGCATCACGCCCCAGGCCGTCTCCCCGAAGGCCGCCTCCGACTCCCCCACCGGCTACGGCCCCGGCGACCTCCAGTCGGCCTACGGCCTGACCGACGCCGCCGCCGGCAACGGCTCCGGCGAGACCATCGCGATCGTCGACGCGTACGACGACCCGAACGCCGAGTCCGACCTCGCCCAGTACCGCTCCTACTACGGCCTCCCGGACTGCACCTCCGACAACGGCTGCTTCACCAAGGTCGGCCAGACCGGCTCCACCACCTCCCTCCCCTCCGCCGACAGCGGCTGGGCCGGTGAGATATCCCTCGACCTCGACATGGCCTCCGCCGTCTGCCCGAACTGCAACATCCTGCTCGTCGAGGCCAAGTCCGCCTCGATGAGCAACCTGGGCACCGCCGTCAACGAGGCCGTCAAGCTCGGCGCCAAGTTCGTCTCCAACAGCTACGGAGGCTCCGAGTCCTCCTCCGACTCGACGTACGACTCCTCGTACTTCAAGCACCCGGGCGTCGCGATCACCGTGAGCGCGGGCGACGAGGGGTACGGCGCCGAGTACCCGGCCGCCTCCAAGTACGTCACCGCTGTCGGCGGCACCCGGCTCTCCACCGCCTCCAACAGCCGCGGCTGGAGCGAGAGCGTGTGGAACACGAGCAGCACCGAGGGCACCGGCTCGGGCTGCTCCGCGTACGACGCCAAGCCGTCCTGGCAGACCGACTCCGGCTGCTCCAAGCGCATGGTCGCCGACGTCTCGGCCGTCGCCGACCCCGCCACCGGCGTCTCGGTCTACGACACCTACGGCGACGGCACCGGCTGGGTGACCTACGGCGGCACCAGCGCCTCGGCGCCCATCATCGCCGGGGTCTACGCCCTGGCCGGCACCCCGGGCAGCACCGACTACCCGGCCGCTTACCCGTACGCCGCGGCCGGCACGTCCGCCCTCAACGACGTGACCAGCGGCAGCAACGGCTCCTGCGCCACCAGCTACTTCTGCACGGCCCGGTCCGGCTACGACGGCCCGACCGGCTGGGGCACCCCGGAGGGGATCGACGCCTTCACCCGCTGATCCCCTTCCCCCGCACATGACGGACGCCGTCAGCGAGTAAGTGGGGACTTACCGACGGCACCCTCCGGGAGACGGGCCGCGGCAACCGGCCGCGGCCCGTCGCCGTGCGTGCTCCCCGTACATCCCGTGCTTCGGTGCACATCCGTGCGATCTGACATGCCACCACCCGACGCGTGCGCGCCCCCCGTTCAGGGATAGCCTTCCGCTCGTACGGGTGACGCCCGTACGCCACGGGCCGGCCGGTCGGCTGCCGCCAGGGGGCCAACCGGGTCTCAGGGCGCAGAAGAAGTTAACGACGGAACCACACACCAGGTTCCGCTGCGACTTGATTGCCCGGCGTGACCTGCCGTGATACACACAGTGACCATACGCCCCTTCACCCACCGGTCCACGCCCCTCGCGAGGGTCCCACGCGGGCCGGACGCAAGGGACACGTACGAAACCCGCCAATCAATGACGCCAAGTCGACATACGACAGCGGCATTGTCGGCGAGAATGACCCTGACCCCTGCGACGGTGGCAGGGGGTACGGAACAACCCAACAGGGGCGGTGACTTACATGCATCTCGCGGCCGCAAAAGGCGACATCAACACGATCATCGGCGGTATCGCCCCAGACTGGGGACCGTTCGGCAGCCTGGGCAACGAGGCTCGCGTGATGGTCGAGGTGGTGATGGCCGTCGCCATCCTGCTCTGCCTGGCGATCGCGATCTGGGGCGCGGCCAAACAGCGCATCGGCGCGACGGCCCTGCGCGACACGTTCAGCGCCGAGCAGGGCAAGGGCCTCATCATCGCGGGTCTGACCGGGGTCTTCATCATCGGCTCCCTGGGCACGCTGTTCACGATCGTGTACGGCATGGCCGTCTAGGCCCGGCCCGGACCGCCGGGCCCACCTGGCGCACCGTCAGTCCCCTGCCGGGTGCGCCCGGTAGCCCCTCCGACCCATTCGTCCGTCGTCGCGCCCACCGGCTGAGGTTGCGTTTCCCTGATGTCGAGTCACCACACCGCGTCCGCGCGGCAACCAGCACGGCTACCGTCGTACTACGCGGTTCGAAGCGGCCAACAGCTGAAGGGGGCGTGCGCGACGTGAGTCTCGGTGACGGTGCCCCCGGCGGGGGCGACACGGAGTACGGCGGAGTCGGGCAGACCCGCACCCGGCTGCCGGGCGGCCGGAGCGGTGACGTGTACGGGGGCGCCCGGCGGGGCCGGTCCTCGTCCCGGAGCCTGGTCACAGTGGTCGGCGTGGTCGTCCTCCTGATCGCAGCGATCGCCTTCGCGAACCGCGGGGACGGGGGTTCGACATCGGCGGACGGCAACGAGACCAAAGCGGGCTCGGCCCCTACGGCGGCTTCGGGGGCACGACCGGTGCGGTCGAGGACCGGGGGGATTCCTTCGGGCTTCGCGCATGATCAGCAGGGGGCGGAGTCGGCTGCGGCCAACTATGCGGTGGCGCTGGGCTCGGCCGACATGTTCAACAAGACCGGACGGGACGCCATCCTC
The DNA here is from genome assembly GCF_014905555.1 of Streptomyces sp. Y2F8-2. Lineage (GTDB taxonomy): Bacteria > Actinomycetota > Actinomycetes > Streptomycetales > Streptomycetaceae > Streptomyces > Streptomyces cynarae. Next base: position 554,418 of record NZ_BNGS01000006.1, read on the forward strand.
AGAGCAGTCATCGCCCCGTCGAAGGTGACCGACTTCCAGGGCAGGCTGGACAAGGCGTACACCGCCGCGTTCAACAAGACGATCGGGCTCAACGAGGACGGCTCCGCACCTCAGGGCTATACGTTCGTCTCGCGCACGACCCCGATCGGCACGAAGCTCACGGCGTTCTCGACCGAGAAGGCGACCGTCGACGTGTGGTGCAGCGGCCTACTCGGTCTCGCGGGTCAGAACTCCACGAATCCGGTCACCAGCAGTTGGTTCACCCTCACCCTGCAGCTCGAGTGGAACGGCGGCGACTGGAAGATCCTGACCGACTCCCAGAAGGACGGTCCCGTGCCCGTCCCGGGGGATGAGCGGGCATCCACCGCCAACGACATGGCCAAAGCCGTAGAGGAGTACGGAGGGTTCACATATGCCCGCTAATCACCGCGTACTCAAGCTGACGGCCACGGTCGCCGCAGCCCAGACGGCAGCGTTGATGCTCGCCACGCGTGCCTTCGCCGCGCCCTCGCCCTCGCCCTCGCCCTCGCCCAGTAACAACGCCTGCGACCTCATCCGCGGCTCCGCCAGGGAACTCTGCGAGAAGGAGAACTCCGGCGGCTCCGGTGGCGGTCGCTCCCTCGTGCCCGACGACAACCCCCTCGACCCCCTCTCCTCCCTCGCTCAGGGCTGCGCCAAAGCCGCCTCCTGGACCATCGACAAGCTCAGTGAGGCCGTGAAGGAGACCGCGAGCGTCGACTTCACGAATCAGAAGTTCCTCCAGCAGTACGCCATCGTCTTCGCCGCCTCCGCCATCCTCACCCTCGTCCTGTGGCTGCTGGCCGTGGCCAAGCGGGCCGTGCGCGGTGTTCCCCTCGGCACCGCCATCAGCGAAGCCGTCGGCTTCCTCTGGCTCACGGTGCTGGCCTCCGCCTTCACCCCGCTGATCCTGTACACCGTCGTCTCGGCGACCGACGCCGTCAGTGACGTCCTGGCCAAGGCCACCGGCGACCAGACGACCACGTTTTTCGGCACCTTCTCCGGCGCGCTCAGCAAGGGCACCGACATCGGCGGCGGCCCGATCATGCTGATCATCGTCTCGCTGGTGTCGATCCTCGCCGCCGGCGTCCTCTACCTCGAGCTGTTCCTGCGGGCCGTCCTCCTCTACGTCGGCGCCCTGCTCGGCGTCGTCGTCTACTCAGGGCTCGTCGACAAGAACCTCTGGGGCCACGTCCGCCGCTGGGCGGGCATCATGATCGCGGTCATCCTGGTCAAGCCGGTCATCGTCATCGTGCTCGGCCTCGCCGGCGCCCTCGCCGGCGAGAGCGGCCCGGACTCGCTCGCCGCCGTGGTCTCCGGCCTCGCCATCATCCTGCTCGCCATCTTCTCGAGCGCCATGATCTACCGGTTCGTGCCCGGCTTCGGCGACGAGATCGTCAACTCCCGCAACAACCGCATCATGCAGGGCGCCGAGCGCAAGGCCGCCGCCGTCATCAGCTCCCCGGCGACCCTCGTCGCCCAGGGCATCAAGACCCACAGCACCCGCGCCGACAGCAACGGCGGCGCGGCCGCGGGTGCCACCCAGCCGCCCCGCCCCGCCAACCCGGCCTCCGGCGGTGTGGCGGCGCACAGCACCCGTACCCCGGGCGGCGGCGGATCCGTCCCCTCCGCGCCCCCGCCACGGACCAGCCCGGCCCAGTCACCGCACGCCGGCAGCACCCGCAACAGCAGTACCAACCGCACAGGAGGTGAAGGGCGTTGACGACCCAGTCCCACTTGTCCCATCCGGTCACGCCCCGCCGTACATATCTGATCGGCCGCGCCCGGCCGAACGCGATCATCGGCCGCAACCGCGAGACCGGTGAGATCGCGCTGATCATCGCGGGCGCGTTCCTCGGCATGATGTGCGGGCTCCTCGTCCCCGTCCTGTCCCTGCGCATCGTGCTGCTGATGGGCTTCCCGCTGCTCGCGCTGGCCGCCGTGTACGTGCCGTACAAGCACCGCACGTTCTACAAGTGGTTCGAGATCAACCGCAGCTACAAGCGCACCCTGCGCCAGGGCGCGACGTACCGGTCCGCGGCCATGGAGGCCGGCACCGGGCTCGACGGGCGCGAGGTCGAGATCGGGCCGCCCCCGGGCATCGGCCGCATCTCCTGGCTCGCCGCCCCCTTCGGACCCGACGAGATCGCCGTCCTCCTGCACGCCGACCGCAGGACGGTCACCGCCGCGATCGAGATCGAGGGCCCCGGCGTCGGCCTGCGCGACAGCGAGGACCAGGAGGCCCTCGTCGACCGCTTCGGCACCCTGCTGAAGCACGTCGCGAACGGCGACGGCTTCGTCACCCGCCTCCAGATGCTGGCCCGCACCCTGCCCGCCGACCCGGACGCGCACGCCAAGGACGTCTCCCAGCGCGGCGACGAACGCTCGCCGACATGGCTGCGGCAGTCCTACGACCAACTGCTGTCCATGGTGTCCACCAGCAGCGAGCAGCACCGCGCCTACCTCGTCGCCTGCATGCACTACACCCGTGAGCTGGCCGCCGAGGCACAGGCCATGGCGCGCGCCGCCAGGCCGCAGGGCGGCAAGAAGGTCGACCGGGACGCCGGGCTCGCGGTGGTGATGGCCCGCGAGCTGACCGACATCTGCTCCCGGCTCCAGGAGGCCGACATCCGTGTCCGGCAGCCGCTGGGGCAGGGACGGCTCGCCTCCCTCATCCACTCCATGTACGACCCGGACCACCCCATCGACCACATCCAGGCGATGACCAAGCGCAACGCCTGGCCCGCCGAGCTCGACGCCACGGAGCCCACCTACCTCCAGGCCAAGACCCGCGAGTCCTCCACCCGCGCGCCCTGGTGCCATGCCACCGCCTGGGTCAAGGAGTGGCCGATGACCCCGGTCGGCGTGAACTTCCTCGCGCCCCTCCTCGTCCACACCCCGGACGTCATCCGCACCGTCGCCGTCACGATGGACCTCGAACCCACCGAGATCGCCATCGAGCGCATGCTCACCGAGAAGACCAACGACGAGGCGGAGGCGAGCCGCGCCGCCAAGATGAACCGCACCGTCGACCCCCGCGACATCGCCGCCCACTCCCGCCTCGACCAGCGCGGCGAGGACCTCGCGAGCGGCGCCGCGGGCGTCAACCTGGTCGGGTACATCACCGTCTCATCCCGTTCCCCGGAAGCCCTGGCCCGCGACAAGCGGACCATCCGTGCCTCGGCAGGCAAGTCGTATCTGAAGCTGGAGTGGTGCGACCGCGAGCACCACCGGGCCTTCGTGAACACGCTCCCCTTCGCCACCGGCATTCGGAGGTAAGGCCCTGATGCGGGATCCGCTGTCCGTCCTGACCGACGCCTTCACGTCCTTCCTCTTCGGCAAGGTCGAGACGACCCGGCTGCCCGTCCGCACCTCCACGGGCCAGGCCCAGGCCGTCTACCTGCCGACGGCCGCACCCGGCCTCGGCGACTCCGGCGTCATCATCGGCCGCGAGGTCTACTCCGGGAAGGGATACATCTACGACCCCTTCCAGCTGTACGGCCAGCAGCTCCCGGCTCCGCACTGGCTCGTCCTCGGCGAGTCCGGCAACGGCAAGTCGGCGCTGGAGAAGACGTACGTCCTGCGCCAGCTCAGGTTCCGCGACCGGCAGGTCGTGGTCCTGGACGCGCAGGGCGAGGACGGCGTCGGCGAGTGGAACCTCATCGCCGAGGAGCTGGGGATAACACCCATCCGGCTCGACCCGATGGCCGCCCTGGACCACGGCATCCGGCTCAACCCGCTCGACCCCGCGATCACCACGACCGGGCAGCTGGCCCTGCTCCGCACGATCATCGAGGTCGCCATGGGCCACGGCCTCGACGAACGGTCCGGCTTCGCCCTGAAGGTCGCGCACGCGTACGTCAACGAGACGATCGTCGAACGCCAGCCCGTGCTCAGCGACATCGTCGAGCAGCTACGGCACCCCGAGCCGGAGTCGGCGGAGGCGATGAACGTCGCCCTGGACGACGTACGGGCCTGGGGCCTGGACGTGGCCCTCGTCCTGGACCGCCTGGTCGACGGCGACCTCCGCGGCATGTTCGACGGCCCCACCACGGTCGGCATCGACCTCGACGCGCCGCTGATCGTGTTCGACCTGTCCCACATCGACCGCAACTCCATCGCCATGCCGATCCTGATGGCGATCGTCGGTGTGTGGCTGGAGCACACCTGGATCCGCCCCGACCGGAAGAAGCGCATCTTCCTGGTCGAGGAGGCCTGGCACATCATCAACAGCCCGTTCGTCGCCCAGCTGTTCCAGCGGCTGCTGAAGTTCGGCCGCCGCCTCGGTCTGTCCTTCGTGGCCGTGGTCCACCACCTGAGCGACGTGGTGGACGGAGCGGCTGCCAAGGAGGCGGCGGCGATCCTGAAAATGGCGTCGACCAGGACCATCTACGCCCAGAAGGCCGACGAGGCACGGGCGACGGGCCGCGTCCTGGGCCTGCCGCGCTGGGCGGTGGAGATCATCCCGACGCTCACCCCCGGTATCGCGGTGTGGGACGTCAACGGCAACGTACAGGTCGTCAAACACCTCGTCACGGAGATGGAACGGCCGCTGGTCTTCACCGACCGCGCGATGACGGAGTCGTCGAGCGACCGCCTGCCGGACGACGCGCTGCGCGCCGCGGAACTCGAGGCGGAGGAACGCGCGGCGGCGTTCGTCGAACAACGACTGAGCGATCTGGACGGCTCGTCCGAGACCACGGTGGCGTAGGCACATGGACGACATGGGGTTCTTGGAGTCCCGATGAGACCAGGCACGGAGCGGCAGGAGCGGCGGCAGGACGGCCAGGGCGGTGTCCCCGACGGGCTGTTGGTGGGCCTGCTCGCCTTCCTGCTCGGCGTGACGCTGATGGTGTGGTCGGCCACGGGCCTCGCGGGCTGGTTCACCCGGGGTGCGTGGCCGCACGGCGTACGGATCAGCAGCACCCCGGTGGCGATGCGCCACCTGATCACCGAACCCCACGACATCACGGGCGCGTGGCCGGACACACCACCGGGCCAGCTCTCCGGATACGGGCTGTTCTGGGGCCTGTTCATAGGGGAACTGATGGTGCTGTTCGTGCTGACGGTCTTCGCGATCGGCACGGTGGCACGGTGGAAGGCCGTACGGGTCCGGAGGAAGGCGGAAGCGGCGGCCGGCGGGCCGCACGGATACGTGACCGTAGGACCGCAGGGGGACATCGCCGTGGGACCGCGGGGAGAGACGGCCTGGAGACCGCAGGGGGCGATGCCCGATCCGGCGGCCGGTTCGCTCACCGCCGCTGCCCCGGACTCGGCCCTCTACCCCGCCGCGGCCCCGGCCGCCGCACCCCTCTCCGAGCACCTCGGTACGCGACCGCCGACGTCGGCCACCGGCCCGGCTCCCTCCACGGCAGGTGTCGAACAGGCCCTGCCCGTAACCCCCGTACTCACGGGCCCCGGCACCCCTGTTCCCGTCTCTGACAGCCGGAGGGCGCCCTCCGTCGTCCTCGGCGGCCCCGACGTCCGTCATCCCGCCGCCGCCCAGGCCGTGCGCGACGCGGAGGGGCCGGCGCTCGTCATCACCTCCAGCCCCGCCCTGTGGTCCGAGACCAAGGACGCCCGCGCCAAACTGGGACCCGTCCTCCTCTACGACCCCTCCCACCTGTGCGACACCCCGGCACGGCTGCACTGGTCGCCGTCCGCCGGCTGCGAGGACAAGGCGACCGCCGCTGCACGCGCTGTGGCGCTGCTCGCCCCCGTCCGCCCCACGGCCCGCATCGACCAGGCGGTGGCCGACGTGGCCGAAACGCTCCTGCGGAGCTATCTGCACGCCGCCGCCATAGAGGGCCGCACCATCCGGCACATCCACCGCTGGGCCCAGGGCACACAGGTGCAGGAGGCCGTACGCGCCCTGCGGACGAACCCCAAGGCGTCGTCCGGCGCGGCAGGCGAACTGGAGGCCGCGCTCACCTCGCACCCCGAACGCAGGGACATGGCACAGGAACTGACTGCCCGCGCACTGTCCTCGCTCTTCACGGTCAATATCCGCGAGGCATGCACACCCAACCGAAATGACAGCCTCGCCTTGGATTCCTTCGTCAACGAAGGGGGAACACTTTATGTGGTCGGTGAATCCATCGAGGACCCTCGCCAGCAGCCCGGCGCCATGCCGCTGTTGACGGCCCTCGCCTCCAGCGTGGTCGAGCGCGGCCGCCGCATGGCCGAACGGTCATCCTCCGGTCGCCTCGACCCACCACTCGCCCTGGTCCTGGACGACGTGGCAGCGGTGGCACCCCTGCCCCAGCTCCCGGATCTCCTGACGACGGGAGCGGACCAGGGCCTGCCGACCCTGGCCCTCCTACGCTCCAGGGAACAGGCCCGCAGCCGCTGGCCGCAGTACGAACTGCCCGTGTAGCCGTCCCCGGCCGACCCCGCCTACGGCCGCTCGATCGCCATCTCCAGTTCCTGCTCCTCGCCACCGACCGCGGACACCGGCACGGTGACCCCGGTCGGCGCAAACCCCGCCTTCCGATAGAACGCCTGAGCGCGACTGTTGTCCTCGTGCACGATCAGCCGCACACGCTCAACGCCTCGGCTCCAGGCCCACTCCAGGGCCTCGTCGAACAGCACCTCGGTCAGCCCGCACCCCCGGTGCTCGGGCCGTACGTACACGCCGACGACATGCCCCTGCGGCCGGTCGACCGGAAACCCCGCCCAGTCCTCGGTGCCGGCCTCCTCCAGCAGCACGGTGACGGTGCCGACCCACTCGCCGTCCGGTCCCTGCGCGACGATCTGGCGGACGCCGGACGCCCCCTCGGCAGCGCCGGCCGCTCGCTCCTGCCAGAAGGAATCGGGCTTGGCCAAGGCATCGTCGTACGTTTCCAGAAAGGCGAGGTGCGCCACCGGGTCCTGAAGCGCGAGGAGCCGCAGTGCCTTCACAGCAGGCCACTCCTCGGCACGTATTCCACGAACGACGTATGTCTCAGCGATCTCGGGACTGCTCATGGAGGCAACCGTACGTCACCCGTCGCCGACCCTGCCGCGGGACGCGAAAAAGCCCCAACTCACCAGGACATACCCGGGAGTTGGGGCTCTTTCTCAAGAATTGTTCGGCGGTGTCCTACTCTCCCACAGGGTCCCCCCTGCAGTACCATCGGCGCTGTAAGGCTTAGCTTCCGGGTTCGGAATGTAACCGGGCGTTTCCCTCACGCTATGACCACC
>NZ_BNGS01000007.1 GCF_014905555.1 Streptomyces sp. Y2F8-2
ACAGCGTCCTCGCTGTGTTATTTCAAAGGAACCTCGACCATCGGAATCATCCGACGGACGGGGTATCAACATATCTGGCGTTGACTTTTGGCACGCTGTTGAGTTCTCAAGGAACGGACGCTTCCTTTGTACTCACCGGAGAGACTCACTCTCTCGGCTTTCCTCCGGGCGCTTCCCTTCGGTGTTCCAAACTCTATCAGTGTTTTTCCGTCTCTCTGACCACCGCCCTGCAGACATGCAAAACGGATCCCGAGATAGGATCTGACAAGTTTGAGTGCTGCCCGGCCAACGACGCTCGGTCGCATCGCTCCGCCCCAGGCAGGAGTACGACTGTACACCGGCCCGGGAGCGGGTGCAAATCGCTCGCGCCATGTTCCAAGGGCCGCCAACCCGTACGTCTCATGCGGAACCGGCAGTTCATATGACATACGCTGCTGCCCAGTGCGCCGTCCGGGACTGGCAGTGACGGCCCGTTCGGATCTCCACCCCTGGGAGGCTTTCCATGACCACCGTGACGTCCCCTCTCGCCGGACGTGCGATCGGACTGGCCGCAGTGCCCGACCCCGTCTTCTCAGGAGCGATGGTCGGTCCCGGCATGGCGATCGACCCCGTACGTGAGCCCATGGAGGCCGTCTCCCCCGTGGACGGCGTCATCGTGTCCCTTCATCCGCACGCCTTCGTCGTGGTGGACGGAGAGGGACACGGCGTTCTGACCCACCTGGGCATCGACACCGTGCAGCTGAACGGCGAGGGCTTCGAGCTGCTCGTCAACAAGGGCGACACCGTCGCGCGTGGTCAGGCCGTCGTGCGCTGGAACCCGGCCGCCGTCGAGCAGGCCGGCAAGTCCCCGGTGTGCCCGGTGGTGGCGCTCGAGGCCACGGCCGACTCCCTGTCCGGTCTCCGTGAGGACGGCGACGTGAAGGCGGGCGACCAGCTCTTCTCCTGGCAGTGATGCCGGCGCCGTAACTGAACGGCACAACAGACAACCATCGCGGTGGCGGGACCCGCCGCATGATTCGGAGACGGGTGAGATGGAGACAACGCTGCGAGGCGTCGGTGTGAGCCACGGTGTGGCGATCGGCGAGGTTCGGCACATGGGGACGGCGGTGCTCGAGCCCCCGGCGAAGCAGATCCCGGCGGAGGAGGCGGAGCGTGAACAGGGGCGCGCACGCCAGGCCGTGAAAGCCGTGGCAGCCGATCTGACCGCGCGCGGCAATCTCGCGGGCGGCGAGGCGCAGGCGGTGCTGGAGGCCCAGGCCATGATGGCCCAGGACCCCGAGCTGATGGCCGACGTGGAGCGTCGTATAGCCGTCGGCAGCTCGGCGGAGCGGGCCGTGTACGACGCGTTCGCCGCGTACCGGGAGCTGCTGGCGGGCGCCGGGGAGTACCTCGCCGGGCGTGTGGCCGATCTCGATGACGTGCGGAACCGCATCGTCGCGCGTCTGCTCGGGGTGCCCATGCCGGGTGTGCCGGACAGCGACGAGCCGTACGTACTGGTCGCCCGGGATCTCGCGCCGGCGGACACCGCCCTGCTGGATCCGTCCCTGGTGCTCGGCTTCGTCACCGAGGAGGGCGGGCCGACGAGCCACAGCGCCATCCTGGCGCGGGCACTCGGCGTTCCCGCCGTGGTGGCGCTGCCGGGTGCGGGTGAGCTCGCCGAGGGCACGGTGATCGCAGTCGACGGCAGCACGGGCGAGATATTCGTGAACCCGAGCGACGAGAAGAAGGCGCAGCTGGAGGCCGCGGCGGCGGAGCGCAAGGCGGCCCTGGCGGCCTCGACCGGGCCGGGTGCCACGGCCGACGGTCACAAGGTGCCGCTGCTGGCGAACGTCGGAGGTCCGGCGGACGTGCCGGCCGCTGTCGAGGCGGGTGCCGAGGGTGTCGGTCTGTTCCGTACGGAGTTCCTGTTCCTCGACGACAACAAGAAGGCGCCGTCCGAGGAGAAGCAGATCGAGGCCTACCGGCAGGTCCTCGAGGCGTTCCCCGAGGGCCGTGTCGTCGTGCGGGTGCTGGACGCGGGTGCGGACAAACCGCTGGACTTCCTGACCCCGGCGGACGAGCCGAACCCGGCGCTGGGTGTGCGCGGTCTGCGGACGCTGCTCGACCACCCGGAGGTGCTGCGCACCCAGCTGACGGCGCTCGCGAAGGCCGCGGAGGGGCTGCCGGTCTACCTGGAGGTCATGGCGCCGATGGTCGCCGACCGCACCGACGCCAAGGCGTTCGCTGACGCGTGCCGTGAGGCCGGGCTGCGGGCGAAGTTCGGTGCCATGGTGGAGATCCCGTCGGCCGCGCTGCGGGCGCGCTCGATCCTGCAGGAGGTCGAGTTCCTGTCGCTGGGAACCAACGACCTCGCGCAGTACACGTTCGCCGCGGACCGTCAGGTGGGTGCGGTGTCGCGTCTGCAGGATCCGTGGCAGCCGGCGTTGCTCGACCTGGTCGCGTTGTCCGCGGAGGCGGCGAAGGCCGAGGGCAAGAGCTGCGGTGTCTGCGGTGAGGCCGCGTCGGATCCGCTGCTGGCGTGCGTGCTGACCGGTCTGGGCGTCACCTCCTTGTCCATGGGTGCTGCGTCGATTCCCTATGTCCGGGCGACGCTGGCGAAGTACACGCTGGCGCAGTGCGAGCGTGCCGCGGCGGCCGCGCGTGCCGCGGACACCGCCGACGAGGCGCGCAGGGCGGCTCAGACGGTGCTGTCCGGCGAGTAGTCGGCACGAGGTCGTCGTTCCGGCGTCGTACGGCGAGGGGCGCTCCGCCTTCTGGTGGGGCGCCCCTCGCCCGTTCAATGGGCGTGGCCGGGTGTGAGGCCGTCGTCTCCGAGGTCGGGTGGGGTGCAGTAGTCGACACCGGATTCGGGCGAGACCAGATCACCGGACTCGATGTCGGTGCAGTAGGCGTCGAAGACCTCTGCGGCGGTGAGTGGTTGCAGTCGTTCGCCGCGCAAGCGCCACCCGTAGACACGGTCAGGGCTGCCGGGCGCTGTGGTGCGCATGACGAGGCCGCCGGCGCTGTGGGTGGCGATGCCGAGCGCGAGGACGCTGGTGAATTCCAGTGCCTCGGTCTCGTCGAGGCGGGCCGTGCCGTCGGGGGCCTCGTCCGCGTGGAGCACGGCGACGAGTGTCTCGGGTGCGGCGGAGACGCTGCACACGAGGTGTCGGTGCCCGGGGCTCGCGGTGTCGAGGATACGGGCGAGAAGGTGGGAGGCGTGCGCGAAGGCTGAGCGCCCGATGTCCTCGCCGCAGGAGGCGCACGCGCCCAGCCGGGCCAGCACATTGGTCGCGTATTGCCAGGTGGCCTGCCGTACTGCCTCGTCGATCAGGTCGGGGACGAGTTCGGTCAGGGGCTGTCCTTCGTACGGGATGGCTGGTCCGGTGGCGGCCAGTCCTGCGGTGAAGCGGGTGCGGCTGGACGGGGCGTCCGGTTCCAGGCCGTTGTGGGCGCAGAACTCCGCGTACTCCTCGGGGTCGAAGAGGGCGACCGTCGTGTGGCTGCCCTGCGCGGCGAGGGTCCTGAGCAGGGCTTCCACCTGCTGCAGGTAGGTCGTGTGGTCATCGAAGGTGAAGGTGCGGTAGCGCCGCATCGCGGTGAAGTCGTGTTCGTCGGTCAGCAGGCCGATGGTGCCGGCGATCTCGCGGCGCAGGACGCGTCGCATGGTCCGCTGCTCGGTGTGCGGCATGATTCCCCCTACGTACAGTGATTCGTGCTCACTCAACGTAGCGGGTGGCGCTGACAACGGCCTGCCGGTCGAGGTGGCCGGCAGGCCGTCGCGGGTGCGGGACTGGGTGCGTCAGGCGCGTTTGCGGGCCAGGTCCTCGTAGAAATGGAGCAGGTCGAGATTGTCGATGGAGCCAGGGTTGACGGCCTTTTCCAGCGGGGCGCCCTGCAGGAGGCGTTTGACCGGGACCTCGATGCGCTTGCCCGTGAGGGTGTGCGGGACGCCCGGGACTTCGATGATCTCGTCGGGGACGTGGCGCGGTGAGAGCTGTTCGCGGATGGTCTGCTTGATGCGGTTCAGCAGGGCGTCGTCGAGGACGGCCCCGGGGGCCAGGTGGACGAACAGGGGCATCCAGTAGCCGCCGTCGGGCTGTTCGATGCCGATGACGAGGGACTCCCTGATCTCGGGGAGGCGTTCCACGGCTTCGTAGATGTCGGCAGATCCCATGCGGACGCCCTGGCGGTTGAGCGTGGAGTCCGAGCGGCCGTGGATGATCACGGAACCGCGGGTGGTGACGGTGATCCAGTCGCCGTGGCGCCACACTCCCGGATACATGGCGAAGTAGCTTTCGTGGTAGCGGCTGCCGTCGGGGTCGTTCCAGAAGCGGATCGGCATGGAGGGCATGGGGTTGGTGACGACCAGCTCCCCGACCTCGTCGATGAGGGGCTTGCCGCTGGGGTCCCAGGACTGCAGGTCGGTGCCGAGGCCGGGCGCCTGGAGCTCGCCGATGTACACGGGAAGAGTCGGTACGGCTCCCGCGAAGCAGGAGCACACGTCGGTGCCGCCGCTGACGGAGGCGATCCACAGGTCGTCGCGGACCTCGTCGTGCAGCCAGGCGAAGCCGTCCGGTGGCAGCGGCGAGCCGGTGGTGGCCACGCACTGCACCGTCGTGAGGTCGTAGTCGCGGGCCGGGTGGACGCCTGCCTTGCGGCAGGCCATGACGTACGCGGCGGACGTGCCGAAGAGCGTGGCCCCGGTGCGTTCGGCGACGCGCCACTGGGCGCCGGTGTCGGGGTGGCCGGGGCTGCCGTCGTACAGGACGATCATGGTGCCCGTCAGCAGGCCGGAGACGAGGAAGTTCCACATCATCCAGCCGGTGGACGTGTACCAGAAGAGGCAGCTTTCGGGGCCGAGGTCGCAGTGCAGGCCGAGCTGCTTGAGGTGCTCGATCAGGATGCCGCCCTGGGACTGGACGATGGCCTTGGGCAGGCCGGTGGTGCCAGAGGAGTACAGCACCCACAGCGGGTGGTCGAAGGGCACCTGCTCGAAGACGGGCTCGACGTCCGCCGAGGTCAGGGCCGACCATTCCAGGGCGCCTTCGGGGGCGTCGGTGCCGAGGAGCGGGATGTGGACGACGGCTCGCAGGGTGGGCAGTTCGCGGCGGAGTTCGGCGACGGTCTCTCGGCGGTCGTGCTCCTTGCCGCCGTAGCGGTAGCCGTCGACCGTGATCAGGACGACGGGTTCGACCTGCTGGAAGCGGTCCAGGACGCTGCGGGCTCCGAAGTCGGGTGCGCAGGAGGTCCACACGCCACCGACGGCAGCCGTGGCGAGGAGGGCGACGACGGCCTCGGGGATGTTGGGCAGGTAGCCGCTGACGCGGTCTCCGGGGCGTACGCCCAGAGCGCGCAGTTCGGCGGCGAGCGAGCCGACCTGGCGGCGCAGCTCGGACCAGGTGACCAGGCGGGGCTCGTGGGTCTCGTCGACGGCCAGCAGGGCGGGGTCGTCGGCTCGGGTGGCTGCCGCGCGCAGGGCGTGTTCGGCGTAGTTCAGGGTCGCCCCGGGGAACCATTCGGCGCCCGGCATGGAACGGTTGCCGAGCACGCGCGCGTACGGCGTGGAGAACCGCACGTCGAACCACTCCGTGACGGCCTTCCAGAAGGTCTCCAGCTCGTCCACCGACCAGCGGTGCAGCGCTGGGTAGCCGCCCTCGGCGGGTGCTCCGTGGCGTTCTGCCGCCCAGGCCTGGAACCGGGTGATCTGTGCCCGGGCGATGCGGTCGGCGTCGGGCTGCCAGAGAGGCGTGGGGTTCGCTGAGGTCATGGGGCGGCTCCCGGACTGTACGCGTCGTGTGCGTGGTCCGCGCACGTGCTGGGGTGTGCGCGTCACGCGGCTGACACGGACGATGCCATGTGATCGACTTCTGCACCAGGGTGTGCCCCACATAGTCGGCATCGCGACGCTGTGCTCAGAACACAGGTGAACGGCAGTTGAACGGTACCCCTGTACGAGGACGTCAGTGGCAGGGTGAGCAGCATGGACGGTCGTGACCTGGTGCGTTCGGTGAAAGCGGTCGGTTCGGGGGGTGCGGCAGGGGGCCTGCGCACCGTGCGGGCCGCCTGGCGCAGGCGGCGTGCCGATGCCACCGGGTTGCCGCGGCGGGGCGCGGAGCGGGCGCGGGTGCCGGGGCTCGTGCGGGACGTGGAGCCCGGGCCGGGCGGGGGTGTCGTCCGGTTCGCGCGCACCGAGTTGCGGGTCATGGTCGCCGTGAACGGGGCCGTGTTCTGGGGCTGGGACGGGGTGGCGCCGGAGCCGTCCTACGCCCTCGCGGGCCGCTGTCCGGAGCCGGATCCGCGGGCGGTGCTGGAGCCGGACAAGGATGGCGGCTGGCGTGTCGTGGCGGAGCGCGTCACGGTCGTGGTGTCGCGGCACGGAGCGATCGAGGTGTGTACCCCCGGTGGCGTGACCCTGCGCCGGGACCTGCCGCCCCGGTGGTGGGAGCCGGCGGGCGGGGGCGGCGCGCGCTGGATGCAGCGGGCGGAGGTGGCGCCCGACGCGCGCTTCTTCGGGCTCGGCGGACGGGTCGGGGGGCCGCGACTGCGCGACGGGACGTACCGGCTGTGGAACACGGACCCGGGGCGGCCGTTCGGGCCCGGCGACGACCCCCTGTACATCACCATGCCGGTCCAGATGGTGGTGGCCGACGCGGGCACGCACCTGGTCTTCCACGACACCTCGTGGGACGGCACGGTGACGTTGCGCGAGGGCGAGGAGGGTGCGGGCTCCGGGCACGATCGGGCGGGAGCCTGTGAGGTGCGGATGGACGGCGGGCCGCTGCGCTGCTGGGTGATGGTGGGCACCCCCGCGCGCGTGCTGCGCGTCTGGGTGTCGCTGACCGGGGTGCCGGCCGTGCCGCCGGCCTGGGCACTGGGGCACCATCACGCGCGGTGGGGCTTCGGCAGCGAGCAGGAGGTGCGCCGGGTCGTCGCCGGCTATTCGGAGCGCGACCTTCCACTAGATGCCGTCCATCTCGACATCGATCACCTCGACGGCCACCGGGTGTTCTCCGTCGACCGGGACCGCTTCCCGAAGCTGCCGGTGCTCGCCGAGGATCTGCGCCGGGACGGGATCCGCCTGGTGTCGATCGTCGACCCCGCGGTGAAGGCCGAGCCGGGCGATCCCGTGTACGACAGCGGGCACGCGAGGGACGCGTTCGTGCGGGACGCGTCGGGGCGACCGGTGGAAGGGGTCGCGTGGCCCGGTGAGAGCGTCTACCCCGACTTCACGCACGCGCGCGTGCGTGAGTGGTGGGGCGGGCTGTACCAGGAGCGCCTCGCCCAGGGCTTCGCGGGGTTCTGGCACGACATGAACGAGCCGGTGTCGTTCACTGCTTTCGGGGAGAACACCCTGCCGCGCTCGGCCCGGCACGCGTTGGAGGGCCGGGGCGGTGACCACCGCGAGGCCCACAACGTGTACGCCCTGTGCATGGCGCGGGCCGCGTACGAGGGGCTGTGCGGTCTCGTCCCCGATCAGCGGCCGTTCCTCTTCTCCCGCTCCGGGTGGGTCGGCATGCAGCGCTACGGCGGGACCTGGTCCGGGGACGTGGCCACGGGCTGGCCGGGGTTGCGCGCCTCGCTGTCGCTGGTGATGGGACTCGGGCTGTGCGGTGTGCCGTACTCCGGGCCGGACGTCGGCGGCTTCGACGGGACTCCGTCGCCGGAGCTGTATCTGCGCTGGTTGCAACTCGCCGCCTACTTGCCGCTGTTCCGCACCCACGCGAGTCTGCGCGCCGGGCGACGGGAGCCCTGGGAGTTCGGCGACGACGTTCTGGAGCACGCGCGCGTGGCGCTCGCCGAGCGACGGCGGCTGCTGCCGTACTTCGTCACCCTGGCGCATCTGGCGCGCCGCACGGGTGCGCCCTATGTGCGGCCCCTGTGGTGGGGCGCGCCCGAGAACAGGGCACTGAGGAACTGTGAAGACGCCTTCCTGCTCGGCGACAGCCTCCTGGTGGCACCGGTGCTGGAGGCCGGCGCGGTCCGGCGGACGGTGCTGCTGCCGCCCGGCCGCTGGTACGACACGGTGACCGAGGCGGTGTACGAAGGGGCGAGCCACAAGGTGGTCGACGCGCCCCTGGGGCGGATCCCGGTGTTCGCGCGTGCGGGCGCCGTCCTGCCCGTGCGGGGTGCCGACGGGGGCCTGGAGCTGGAGGTCTGGGCGCCCGCGCGGGGGCGGTCCGGGGGCGGGATCGTGGTGCCGGACGCGGGCGACGGCTGGGAGGAGCCGGAGATCGAGCGTTATGTGACGCGGTGGAAGGGGCGCCGGGTGGTGGTCCGGCGGGAGACGGACGAAGGCCGCAGCGATCCCGTGTATCCGGTGCGGGTACGGGGCCTGGACCACGCGTGACCCGGGCGGGACGCGCGAGGCTGTGCTGCGCGTCCCGCGTGGGCTCACACGTAGCGGCCCTCGAACCACCCCTGCACTGCCAGCGTGTGCAGGGGGAAGGCGAGTTCGGCGGGTCGGCGCAGGAGCTGCCAGCCCTCCGTCTCGTCCGTACCGGTGGACGGGGGCAGGTCCGCGGCCGGACGCTCCGGAAGAAGCCCGAACAGCAGCAGGTGGCCGTCGGGCGAGCTCATCGCGTCGACGAGCCGCACGTCGCGGGCGACGGCGCCGATGCCGGTCTCCTCCTTCAGCTCCCGGACGACGGCGTGCCTCCAGTCCTCCCGGTGGTCGATGAACCCTCCGGGCAGCGCGATGCCGCCGCGTGCGGGCGGGACGGTCCGGGTGATGACGACGAGGGACGTGCCCTTGGTGTCGTACACGGGCTGGAGGGCGACCGCGACGGGCAGCGGGTTGCGGTAGGCCACCGTGCCGCAGGCGGCGCAGGTGCGGGGCCAGCCGGAGATGCCCTCTCCGTAGGGCGCTCCGCAGCTCGAACAGTGGGAGTCCGGCACGGAGTCGACGGCGGACGGGATCGGGGATTCGGACACGTGGCGGACTGTATCCGATCATCTGTGCGGCGTCTTCCGGGAGCGGCTCAAGGGGAGGACGTCAGCGACTTCATGGACACGGGGAAGTCGAAGTAGGTGTCCGGGTAGGGCTCTGGCTTGAAGGTGTAGTGCCACCACTCCTCGGCGAGGTTGACGAAGCCTAGGCCCTCGAGGGTGCGTTTCAGGAGCTGTCTGTTGGCGCGCTGCTCGCCGACGATCCGGGGGTCGTCCGTGTGGGCCAGTGTGTCGAAGCAGTCGAATCCCGTACCCATGTCGACGGAGTTGTCGGGAAAGCGCTCGGCCTTCGGCGCGTAACACGGCACGAGCGGCCGGCCGGGGACGTAGGGACGGGTCGGCCTGACAGGCCGTCGCACGATCGTCAGGTCCATGGTGGATCCGCGGCTGTGCCCGGATTTCTCCGCGATGTAGCCGTCCGCGAACAGGCGGGTCTTGTCGACCCGCGGATAGAACTCGGCCTTCATCCTCTGGTCGTCGAGGTCCTTGGCCCAGCGCACGAAGTGGTCGACGGCGCGTTGCGGCCGGTAGCAGTCGTAGACCTTGAGCGTGTAGCCCTCGCGCACCAGCTCGGCCTGTGCCTTGTGGAGCGCCTCGGCGGCCGGGCGGGTGAGGAGGCACAGGGGCTGTTGGTAGCCGTCGATGCGCTCACCGACGAAGTTGTGCGGGGTGAAGTACCGGATCTCCTGGAGGATCGTCGGGTCCACGGATCTCAGCGCGACGAAGTCCGGGGGCGCCTTGGGCTGCGGCGCGGCCGGAGCGGTGGCCGAGGCGGAGACGACGGCGAGGAATGCGGCGAGCGCGGTGACGAGGCTTCGTACGACGGCCGAGGAACGTGTCATGTCCCTTGCATTTATCAGTCGGGGTTCGGCGGGGGAAGGGCGCCTGCGCCGTTCTGCGGCGCGTCTGCCGATTTCCCGGAGTACGTGGCAGACTCCTGACGTTCCGTCAGATCAGTGCTCGGGGAGGGGCCATGGCACACATCCGCACCCCTGTGGTGGCCGGATGGTTCACGGGTGAGGGAGAAGACTTCCGTCTTGTCGGCACAAGGTGCTCCGCCTGCCGGTCGGTGTTCTTTCCGCGCGAGGACGCCTTCTGCCGCAACCCCGGCTGCACGGGCGGCGACCTCATCGAACTGTCACTTTCCAAACAAGGGCGAATCTGGTCGTACACCGACACTCGCTACCGACCACCGTCACCCTATGTGACGAATCCGGAACTTCCCTGGCGGCCCTACGCGTTGATCGCGGTGGAACTGGAAGCAGAGCGGATCGTGGTGCTCGGGCAGGCGGTTCCGGGGGTGGCCGTCGCCGATCTGGCGGTGGGCATGGAGGCGGAGGTCGTCCCCGGTGTGCTGCACGAGGACGCGGAGACGACCTGGACGACATGGCACTGGCGGCCGACGGGGGTGACGGGATGACGGACGACGTGGCGGTGCTCGGCGCGGGCATGCACCCGTGGGGCAAAGGGGGACGCGGCTTCGTCGCGTACGGCACGGTGGCCGCGCGGGCGGCGCTCACGGACGCGGGGATCGACTGGCGGGACGTCGGCTCGATCGTGGGCGCGGACACGGTGCGGGGTGGTTATCCCGGGTACGTGGCGGGGGCGACGTTCGCCAAGGCGCTCGGCTGGCAGGGGGCGAGGGTGACGAGCGTGTACGCGGCGTGCGCTTCGGGGGCGCAGGCGGTCGGCACCGCACGGGCTCAGATCCTTTCGGGGCTCGCGGACGTGGTGCTGGTGGTCGGCGCCGACGCGGCCCCCACGGGGTTCTTCCGCCCCGCGGGCGGTGACCGGCCCGACGATCCGGACTGGCTGCGGTTCCGGATCCTCGGGGCGACCAACCCGGCGTACTTCGGTCTGTACGCACGCCGCCGGATGGCCGTCCACGGGGACACGGTCGACGACTTCGCCCGGGTCAAGGTGAAGAACGCGGCCATGGGAGCACTCAATCCCCACGCCCGGTACCGCAAGCGGGTCACCGCCGATGAGGTCGCCGCCTCGGCGGTGGTGGCCGACCCGCTGCGGCTCCTCGACATCTGCGCGACCTCGGACGGCGGGGCGGCGCTCGTCCTGTCGAGCATGGAGTTCGCACACCGGCACGGAGCGGCGCGGCCGGTGCGTATCCGGGCGGTGTCCACGGTGACGCCCCGCTATCCCAATACCGTGCTGGACCTGCCCGACATCGCCACGGACTCGGCTGTGGCGGTCGAGCCGGCGTCCGAGACGTTCCGCGCGTCGATCGCGCGAGCCGCCTACGAGGAGGCGGGGATCGGGCCCGAGGACCTCTCCCTCGCCGAGGTCTACGACCTGTCCACCGCCCTGGAACTGCAGTGGTACGAAGACCTGGGCCTGTGCGCGCGGGGCGAGGGGGCCAAGCTGCTGAGAGAGGGAGCCACGGCGCTCGGCGGGCGCATACCCGTCAACGTGAGCGGCGGCCTGGCGTCCTTCGGTGAGGCCGTCCCGGCGCAGGCGATCGCCCAGGTGTGCGAGCTGACCTGGCAGTTGCGGGGTGAGGCGGGCGACCGCCAGGTGGCGGGGGCACGGATCGGGATCACCGCGAACCAGGGGCTGTTCGGACACGGGTCCGCGGTGATCGCGGTGCGGTGACCCGGCGACATCCGTACGCTGTGTGACCACTCGGGAATGCTGTGTGAACAGGTCATGAACTGGGCCTCGGCAGGTGCTGAGGACGCCATCATGCTGTCGTGCCCTCCTGGACGGACAGCATCCGCTTCGCCTTCCAGCCGGTGGTCAATCTGACGACCGGAGGGGTGGCGGCACTGGAGATCCTCGCGCGCCCGGAGACCGGCGATGTCCTCGCACAGGCCCGCCGGGACCCTGAACTCGACGGCAGTCTGGCCGCCTTGGCGGTCGGCGCCGCAGCGCGCAAGGAGACTCTCCTGCCGCTGCACGTCAACGTGTTCGCGGCGACGCTCGCCGATCTCGGCGGCCTCACGGCCCTGCGACAGGCCGTGCACCAGGCGGGGCGGCTGCCGTGGGAAGTCACGGTCGACGTCGGTCCGCCCTACACGCACGTACCGCACCGGGCCCTGCTGGACGCCGTGGGCGTACTGCGGGGCGAGGGTTTCCGGATCTGCGCGGACGGAGTCGGCGACGGCGATGCACCGTTGCGCCTGCTGGCGGACATGGCGCCGGATCTGGTGAAGCTCGACGCGTCCCTGCTGACGCGACCGGCCGCGGTGCGGGCCATGGGGACGCTCTGCGAACAACTGGGCGCGTTGCTGTCGGTCGAAGGTGTGGAGACCGAGACACAGTGTGCGGCGGTACGGGCGGCGGGCGCGCAGTTGGCACAGGGTGATCTGTTCGCGCCGCCGTCCCGGCGGCCTGCCGTGGACGTATACGTTCCGATGATGGCCCCTTCCGTGCCCGCGACCCCGCGTGGCGGGCCGTCGGTGCGGCAGTTCCTGCGGCCCGCCGCGCTGCTGCCCGCGACGGCCTCGGCGGGTCAGGTACGGGCGCTGCTCACCGGGTCACCGGAGGTGTCCGGTGTGCTGCTGGTGGACCAGGGCGGGGTGCCGGTCCGCTCTGTGCACCGTTCGCGGTTCCTGCTGTCCATGTCGGGGCGGTACGGGCATGCGCTGTACGCCGACCGGCCCGCCGCGAAGCTGGGTGATCCGCCGCGCACGGTCGGCATCGGCGCCACGGCCTGGGAGGTGCTCGACGTGGTCGCGGACGGCGAGCGGGACCGCACCTCGGACGACGTGGCGGTGGTCGACCGGCAGGGGCGGTGTGTGGGCGTCGTACGGCTCGCGGACCTCGTACGGGCGCTGGCCGAGAGCCGGGTCGAGGAGGCGGCGGGGCTCAATCCGCTGACCCGGCTGCCCGGGTCGGACGCCATCACCGGTGAGGTGGACCGGCGGATCGCGGACGGACGGGTGTTCGCGCTGAGCTGGCTGGACGTCGACCACTTCAAGCAGGTCAACGACGGGGCGGGGTTCGCCGCCGGTGACGAGCTCATTCGTGCGGTCGGGCGGGCGTTGCAGGGCGCGGCGTCGGGGAGCACCAGGGTGGGGCACATCGGCGGGGACGACTTCCTGGTGCTGGCCGATCCCGAGAGGCTCGACCCGCTGGCGGCGTCGGTGCTGGACTCACCTTGGTCGGCGGGCGGGCGCACGGTCACGCTGTCGCTGGCCACGGTCGTGTGCGCACCCGGCAGCGTGACCGACCACCGTCAGGCGGCGGCGTGCCTGGCCCCCCTCAAACAGGCGGCGAAGGCGCTGCGCGGCGCGAGTTGGGTCCTGGGCCGAGCCGGTCTGCCGGGCCACGAGATCCGCCGCGGCTCGCTCCCGGCTCCGGCTCCGGCGGGCGTGCCGGCTGGCCGCTGACACCACTCCACGCCTGGCTGCTCTCCCCGATCCTGCGGATGCCTGCCCACCGTTTACGTCGCCTGCCTTGACGCTCCGTGGGTGCGGGAGAACACTTCCGGATGTCAGTCGGCATCGCCGCATTCGGGCGTCTTCGGTCATGCGACCCGAGGCCCACACCGGTACCAACGGGTTGTCCCCCCACGGGCGGTTCCGCTGCACAGGCACGCTCGTCGCGGACGCCGGGCGGGGTTCGGGACCCTCCCTGCCTTCGGCTGAAGTCGCCAAGGGAAACGCAACCCTGCACGGAGGACCGACACGGGGCCGGACGGACCCCGGGCGAGGGCCTAGGAGCCGCCATGACGCATGCAAGCATCTTCATCGGCGAGTTGATCGGCACGGCCGTACTCATCCTGTTCGGCGCGGGAGTCTGCGCCGCCGTCACCCTGCACTACTCCAAGGCGAAAGGCGCGGGCTGGGTCGTCATCGCCTTCGGCTGGGGCTTCGGCGTCCTCGCGGGCGCCTACACCGCCGCCCCCAAGTCCGGCGGACACCTCAACCCGGCGGTGACCATCGGCCTCGCCATCGCCGGCATCACCAAGTGGGAAGACGTCCCGTACTACCTGCTGGGCCAGATGGCGGGGGCGATCCTCGGCGCCGTGCTGACCTGGCTCGTCTACTTCGCCCAGTTCCAGGCGAACGCCGAGGAGGACAGGGCCCAGCCCACGCTCGGGATCTTCTCCACCGCCCCGGAGATCCGCAATCCGGTCGCCAACCTGATCACCGAGATCATCGCGACCGTGGGTCTGGTGCTGCCCATCCTGTTCTTCGGCAAGAACCTCGGCACCGGCATCGGCATCATCCCCGGCACGACAGCGTACGGCTCGGGCATCGGCATCCTGCTCGTCTCCCTGCTCGTCGTCGGCATCGGCCTCTCCCTCGGCGGGCCCACCGGATACGCGATCAATCCCGCCCGGGACCTCGGCCCGCGCATCACCCACGCCCTGCTGCCGATCCCCAACAAGGGCGGGTCGGACTGGGGCTACGCCTGGATCCCGGTGGTAGGACCGCTGATCGGCGGTGCGCTGTCGGCCCTTGTGTACAAAGCAGCCTTCTGACCCTTTGACGAAGGGGACGTCATGACGGACCACGACCGCAAGTACGTCGCCGCTATCGACCAGGGCACCACATCCAGCCGCTGCATCGTCTTCGACCACAGCGGCGGGATCGTCGCAGTGGACCAGCGTGAACACCGCCAGATCTTCCCCAAGCCGGGGTGGGTGGAGCACGACGCCACGGAGATCTGGTCCAAGGTGCAGGCGGTGGTCGCGGGCGCCATCGCCAAGGCCGGGCTGCGCGCCGACCAGATAGCCGCGCTCGGCATCACCAACCAGCGCGAGACCACGGTCCTGTGGGACCGCGCCACGGGCAAGCCGGTGCACAACGCGATCGTCTGGCAGGACACCCGGACGGCCGCGCTGTGCAACGAACTCGGCGGCCCCGATGGGCAGGACCGTTTCCGCGAGCAGACCGGGCTACCGCTCGCGAGTTACTTCTCCGGGCCCAAGGCGGCCTGGCTGCTGGACAACGTGCCCGGGCTCAGGGCACGGGCCGAGCGCGGCGAGATCGCGTTCGGCACCATCGACTCCTGGCTGATCTGGAACCTGACCGGCGGAACGGACGGCGGACGGCACGTCACCGACGTCACCAACGCGGGGCGCACAATGCTGATGAACCTCCAGACGCTCCAGTGGGATACATCCATCCTGTCCGCCATGAACGTCCCGGAGGCGATCCTCCCGGAGATCAGGTCCTCCTCCGAGGTGTACGGAACCGCTGTCGGCCAACTCGCGGGCGTCCCCGTCGCCTCCGCGCTGGGCGACCAGCAGGCGGCGGTGTTCGGGCAGGCCTGCTACGACGTGGGGACGGCCAAGAACACCTACGGCACGGGCAGCTTCCTGCTGCTCAACACCGGCAACAGGCCGGTGCCGTCGAAGAACGGGCTGTTGACGACCATGGGCTACAAGATCGGTGACGAAGCGCCGGTCTACTGCCTGGAGGGGTCGATCGCGATCACCGGTGCGCTCGTGCAGTGGCTCCGCGACCAGCTCGGCATCATCCGCACCGCGGACGAGATCGAGACGCTTGCGGCGAGCGTCGACGACAACGGCGGGGCGTACATCGTGCCCGCCTTCTCCGGCCTGTTCGCCCCTTACTGGCGCTCCGACGCGCGCGGGGTGGTCACCGGGCTGACCCGCTACGTCACCAAGGCACACCTGGCGCGGGCGGTGCTGGAGGCGACGAGCTGGCAGACGCGTGAGGTCGTGGACGCCATGTACCAGGACTCCGGGGTGCCGATCACCACCCTGAAGGTCGACGGCGGCATGACGAAGAACAACCTGCTGATGCAGCACCAGGCGGACGTGCTCGGCGTGCCGGTGATCCGGCCGAAGGTCTCCGAGACGACCTGCCTGGGCGCCGCGTACGCGGCAGGCCTCGCGACCGGGGTGTGGAACGACCTCGACGAGCTCAAGTCGCACTGGCAGAAGGACGTCGAGTGGACGCCCGCCATGGAGGCGTCGGTCCGCGACCGGGAGTACCGCAACTGGCGCAAGGCCGTGGAGAAGAGCTTCGGCTGGCAGGAGGACGAGGGGGACTGACCCGCACGTCGACACGCGCGTGCGTCTCCCATGAGCCACGCGCGCGTGCGTCTCGCCTGAGCCACGCGCGCGTGCGCCACGGCGGCTCGTACCCCGGTCGGCGGGGGTACGGGCCGTCCCTGCGTGTCCGCGGGATCAGGTGGCGACGCTCGCGCGGCCGTCGGCCGCGTGTGTCCCGGCGTGCCGGACGACCTCGATCAGCACCTCCTTGACGGACTCCCGCTCGCGGGCGTCACAGAGGACGACCGGTACGTCGTCGTCCAGGTCGAGGGCCTGCCGTATGTCCTCGGCGGGGTGGCGGGTGGCGCCCTCGAAGCAGTTGACGGCGACGGCGAACGGGATGGAGCGGCGCTCGAAGTAGTCGACCGCGGCGAAGCAGTCCTCCAGGCGGCGGGTGTCGACGAGGACGACGGCGCCCAGTGCACCGGCGGCCAGTTCGTCCCACAGGAACCAGAAGCGGTCCTGGCCGGGCGTCCCGAACAGGTAGAGGACCAGGTCCTCGCGGAGGGTGATGCGGCCGAAGTCCATGGCGACGGTGGTGGTGTGCTTGCCCTCCACACCACGGGTGTCGTCCACCGGGCGGCCCGCCTCGGTGAGCACCTCCTCGGTGCGCAGCGGCCTGATCTCGCTCACCGCGCCGACGAGGGTCGTCTTGCCCACCCCGAAACCGCCGGCCACGAGGATCTTGAGCGTGACGGGCTCGACCGGAGGCTTGCCGCGCTCACTGCGCCCGAAGATCATCGTTCTCTTCTCCTGCTCGACGGGGATCGGACGGCGGCGGTCCGTAACCTCCGCCGCCGGGGGTTTCGATGACGAGTACGTCGCCCGGGCCCACGTCCGCCGCATCACTGCCGGCGAGGCGCACCACGGTCCCGTCCGCGCGCTCCACCCGGTTGGCGCCGAGTGTTCCGGGCCTGCCGCCCGCCATGCCGTAGGGCGGGATCCTGCGGTGCTGGGAGAGCGTGGAGACGGTCATGGAGTCCCGGAAGCGGATGCGGCGCACGGCACCGTCCCCGCCGCGCCACCGTCCGGCGCCACCGCTGCCGCGGCGCACCGCGAACTCCTCGAGCAGGACCGGCAGGCGCCACTCGAGGACCTCCGGGTCCGTCAGGCGCGAGTTGGTCATGTGGGTCTGCACCACGGGCGCGCCCGGGAAGCCGTCACCGGCGCCGGATCCGGAGGCCACCGTCTCGTAGTACTGGTACCGGTCGTTGCCGAAGGAGACGTTGTTCATGGTGCCGGAGCCCTCGGCCTGCACCCCGAGCGCGGCGTACAGGGCCCCGGTGATGGCCTGGGAGGTCTCGACGTTCCCGGCGACGACGGCGGCCGGGTACTCGGGGGCCAGCAGGCAGCCGGGCGGGACGATGATGTCGAGGGGCCGCAGACAGCCGTCGTTGAGGGGGATGTCGTCGGCGATCAGAGTCCGGAAGACGTACAGGACGGCGGCATTCACCACCGACAACGGTGCGTTGAAGTTGGTCGGGAGCTGCGCGGACGTGCCGGTGAAGTCGATGGCCGCGCAGCGGTTCTCGCGGTCCACGCGGACCCGGACGCGGATGACGGCGCCGGAGTCGGTTTCGTAGGCGTACTCGCCGTCGTCCAGGGCGTCGATGACGCGGCGCACGGCCTCCTCGGCATTGTCCTGGACGTGCTTCATGTACGCCTGCACCACGTCGAGCCCGAAGTCCTCGATCATGCGGCCGACTTCGTCGACGCCTTTGCGATTGGCGGCGATCTGGGCGCGCAGGTCGGCGAGGTTGGTCTCCGGGTTGCGTGACGGGTGGCGCGCCTCGGTCAGCAGACGGAGCGTCTCCTCTTCGCGGAAGCGGCCGCCCTCGGCGAGCAGCCAGTTGTCGAAGAGGACGCCCTCCTCCTCGATGGTGCGGCTGCGCGCGGGCATGGAGCCGGGCGCGATGCCGCCGATCTCAGCGTGGTGACCGCGGGAGGCGACGTGGAAGAGGATCCGGTCACCGTCCGTGTCGAAGACGGGCGTGATGACGGTGATGTCGGGCAGGTGGGTGCCGCCGTGGTAGGGGTCGTTGACGGCGTAGGTGTCGCCGGGGCGCATGCTTTCGCCGCGCCGGCGGATGACCTCCTTGACGCTGGTCCCCATCGAGCCCAAATGCACGGGGATGTGCGGCGCGTTGGCGACCAGGTTGCCCTCGGGGTCGAAGAGGGCGCAGGAGAAGTCCAGACGCTCCTTGATGTTGACGGACTGGGCGGTGGACTCGAGGCGGGCGCCCATCTGTTCGGCGATCGACATGAACAGGTTGTTGAAGACCTCGAGCAGGACCGGATCGACTTCCGTGTCCGGGTGGGAACTCTCCGTAATCGCCACGCGTTCCATGACCAGATGCCCGTCGTCTCGGGCGACGGCACGCCAGCCGTCGTCGACGACGGTCGTCGCACTGGCTTCGGCGATGATCGCCGGGCCGGTGACGGCTTCGCCGGGAGGCAGATGCTCCCGGCGGTGGAGAGGTACGTCGCGCCAGGCGCCGCCCGTGTGGAGGCGGACGGTCTCGGGCGCGGCGAAGCGGCCTTCGTACGGGGCGAGGGCGGAGAGATCGGGGGGTTCGGTGACGCCTGTGGCTTCCACGGAGAGGGCTTCGACGACGATCGGGCGGTCGAGCGCGAAGGAGTACGTGGCGCGATGACGTTCTTCGAAGGCGTGCCGCATCGTGCCGGGTTCGGTCAGCTCGACGGTGAGCGCGGTGTCGGTGCCGTCGTAGCGCAGCTGGGCGCGGCGGGTGACCCGGATGCGGTCCTCGGGCACGTCCTCGGCGAGGAGTTCGGCGCGGGCGGCGCTCTCGAGGTCGTCGGCGGTCTTCAGGACGCCGGGCATCGAGGCGGGCTCCAGGGGTGCCTCGACGGACTGTTCACGCATGGCGGTGGTGTCGGCGAGCCCGATGCCGAGCGCGGAGAGCACGCCCGCCATGGGCGGTACGAGGACGGTGCGGATGCCCAGGGAGTCGGCGACCAGGCACGCGTGCTGGCCGCCTGCCCCGCCGAAGGTGGTGAGCGCGTAGCGGGTGACGTCGTGGCCCTTCTGTACCGAGATCCGCTTGACGGCGCCCGCGATGTTGGCGACGGCGACCTGCAGGTAGCCCTCGGCGACCTGCTCGGGAGTGCGTTCGTCCCCGATCCGCTCGCGGATGTCGCGGGCCAGGGCGGCGAAGCGCTCGCGGACGAGCGCGTCGTCCAGGGACTGGTCTCCGTCGGGGCCGAACACGCGCGGGAAGTGGGCGGGCTGGATGCGCCCGAGCATCACGTTGGCGTCGGTGACGGTCAGCGGGCCGCCGCCGCGGTAGCAGACGGGTCCTGGGTCCGCGCCCGCCGAGTCCGGCCCTACGCGGTAGCGGGAGCCGTCGAAGTGGAGGATCGAGCCGCCGCCCGCCGCGACCGTGTGGATGTCGAGCATGGGGGCCCGCAGCCGCACTCCGGCGATCCGCGTGGTGAAGACGCGTTCGTACTCGCCGGCGAAGTGCGAGACGTCCGTGGAGGTGCCGCCCATGTCGAAGCCGATGACACGGTCGTGACCGGCGAGCTGCGACATCCGGGCCATGCCGACGATGCCGCCCGCGGGCCCGGACAGGATGGCGTCCTTGCCGCGGAACTGCCCGGCCTCCGCCAGTCCGCCGTTGGACTGCATGAACATCAGCCGCACGCCCCGCAGTTCGTCGGCGACGTGCTGGACGTAGCGGCGCAGGACGGGCGAGAGGTAGGCGTCGACGACGGTCGTTTCGCCGCGCGGCACCAGTTTCATCAGGGGGCTGACCTCGCTGGACAGCGAGATCTGCGGGAAGCCGATACGGGCGGCGAGGTCGCCGATGGCCCGCTCGTGGGCCGGGTGCAGATGGCTGTGCATGCAGACCACGGCGATCGCGCGGATCCCGTCGCCGTACGCCTCCCGCAGCGGTCCGGCGAGGGCGTCCAGGTCGGGGGCGCGCAGGACGGTGCCGTCGGCGGTGATGCGTTCGTCGACCTCGACGGCCCGCTCGTACAGCAGCTCGGGCAACTCGATCGCGCGGGCGAAGATGTGCGGGCGGTTCTGGTAAGCGATGCGCAGGGCGTCACGGAAGCCGCGGGTGATGACGAGGAGGGTGCGTTCACCCTTGCGTTCCAGCAGGGCGTTGGTGGCGACGGTGGTGCCCATGCGGACGGCGTCGACGGGGCCGCCGTCCTCCAGGAGTGCGCGTACGCCCGCGACAGCGGCGTCAGCGTACCGGTGGGGGTTGTCCGACAGCAGCTTGTGGGTGAGCAGCCGGCCGTCCGGGCGGCGCGCGACGACGTCGGTGAAGGTGCCGCCGCGGTCGACCCAGAACTGCCAGCCCGTGGTCACGTCCGTCTCTCCGATCGCGCTGCTCGGAACCCTGCCCGCCGGTCGGTGATCGGCACGCTGCGGTGGGTGGCCGACGATCACTTGGATCATATCGGGACGGGGGTTCCGGCGCCGGTCCGGGCGCGGAAGGGCACGTCGGCGCCGCCCGCCGGGGTGCCCGCGCACTCGGCCGGAGCGCGCGGGCACCCCGGCTCACAAGGCTCGCAGGCCGTTGATCACATCGCGCAGGATGCTCTCGTCCACCAGCTCGGCGGGCGGTACGGGACGGGAGACGTGGACCAGTTCCTCGTCCACCAGGTCCCCGACGAGAACCCGCACCACGCCGACGGGCAGATCGAGCTCGGCGGCGAGCTCGGCGACCGACTGGGGGGTGTCACGGCACCGTTCGACGATGTCCACGTGCTCCGGGGACAGCGACGGGTCCCCCTCGGGATCGTTCACGTGCGGCTCGGTGACGACCACCGCGATCAGGTCGAGGCGGTGCTGCACCTCGTGGCTGGTGCGGCCGCGCGTCATGGCGTACGGACGGACTACCGGTCCGGCCTCGTCGTCGAACCAGTGGCTGCTTCCCTGACCGTCTGGGCTCATACCGTCCCACTACCCGCCCGAGGGCAGATCGGTGCGCGGAGCGGACCCCAGATGCGTGCCGACCCGTTTGACGAGAAGGGTCATCTCGTAGGCCACCTGCCCGACGTCGGAGTCGGCGTCCGACAGGACGGCGAGGCAGCTGCCGTCGCCTGCGGCGGTGACGAACAGGAACGCCTCGTCGAGTTCGACGATGGTCTGGCGGACCCCGCCGGCGTCGAAGTGGCGGCCGACGCCCTTGGCGAGGCTGTGGAATCCGGAGGCGACCGCGGCCAGGTGTTCGCTGTCCTCGCGGCTCAGCTCCTGGGAGACCCCTGTGGGCAGACCGTCGCTGGAGAGCACGAGCGCCTTGCGGATGCTGGCGACGCGCTCCACCAGGTCGTCGAGGAGCCAGTTCAGCTCCCCCGACGCCTTGTTGGTCGCGGTGGGCCCTGCGGCCTTCGGTGCGGTCATCGACCGTCCCCCTTTGTCGTTCCTCGTGCTGAGCCGTCCTGGGCCTCGTCGCCCGCGGCGTTCTCCTCGCGGCCGCGCTGCCAGCCCCGCTGGAGCGAGGCGAAACGGCTGCGAACCTCGTCGGCGTCGCGCTCGGCGCGCCCCGCCCGGTCGGCGGCGCCCGACTGCTCGCGTTCGGCGCGCCGGCCGGGCCCGTCCTTCAACTGCGGGGCGAGGCTGGCCTGCCGTATCCGGCGGGGCAGCGGGCCCGCGCCCGTGTCCGCCCCTCCGGCCGCCGCGTCCCGGTTGACCGTGGTCCCGTCCGGGCCGGACGGGGGCCGGGTGCGGCGCCGCTGGGGCAGAGCAGGCACCTCGGCGCGATCATCGTATGAACGTACGGCACCGGCCTTGGGTTCCCCGGAGTGGCCGGACAGCCGACGGTCATCCTGGAGCTCCTTCCCACCGCGGTCGAGCGGGTTCTGCTCCTCGTCGGCCGCGGACGGCCGCGGTCCCTGTCCGGTCACCGGGCGGCCGTGGGAGCTGACCAGCTTGGGGGCGCGGCGGCGCGGCAGCGGTACCGGGGCACCAGGATGGTCGGTGTCGCCGGGGCGGGCGGCCTCGCGCCGTGAGTCGCGTGCCTGCTGGTGTTGCTCGCGCGGGACGTCCGCGAGGGAGCGGCGGGGCCGGAAGACGCCGGGTTCGTCGTCCCGGTCGTCGAGGGCGCCCGCGAAGTCGTCGATCGCGTCCAGGTCGATGGGGGCTTCGAGCTCGACGGGGCCGTCCA
Organism: Streptomyces sp. Y2F8-2; assembly: GCF_014905555.1. Classification (GTDB taxonomy): domain Bacteria; phylum Actinomycetota; class Actinomycetes; order Streptomycetales; family Streptomycetaceae; genus Streptomyces; species Streptomyces cynarae. Next base: position 22,054 of record NZ_BNGS01000007.1, read on the forward strand.
GGATCGACGCGGGGACACCCGGGAGTCTGACGGGGGCGTGGGGCAGTGCCGAGGTGCGGTCCTTGCGGGTGCCGGACGCCGTGTCGGGCAGGGCGCGGTCGAGACGGAAGCCGATGCCGTTGGTGTCCGGGACGTCGTCGGTGAGGAGTGTGTCGGGAATGAGGACGACGGCCGTGGTGCCGCCGTACGGGGACGGCTGGAGGGAGACGCGGACGCCCTGCCGCCGGGCCAGCCGGCTGACCACGAAGAGGCCGAGCCGGTCGGTGTCGGAGAGCTCGAATTCCGGCGTTTCGGCCAGTCGCAGGTTGGCGTCGATGAGCGCCTCGGCGGTCATGCCGAGACCGCGGTCGTGGATCTCCAGGGTGAAGCCGTTGGCGACGCGCTCGCCGACGACCTGCACGGCGGTGTGCGGCGGCGAGAACACCGTGGCGTTCTCCAGAAGCTCGGCCACCAGGTGGGTGAGGTCGGCGACGGCGGGCCCGGTGACGGCGACGCGGGGCAGCCGGCGCACCTCGATGCGTTCGTAGTCCTCGACCTCGGCGACGGCCGCGCGGACCACGTCCATGAGCTGGATGGGCTTGCGCCACTGCCGGGAGGGGGCGGCGCCGGAGAGGATGACGAGACCCTCGGCGTGGCGGCGCATGCGCGTGGTGAGGTGGTCGAGGCGGAACAGGTCGGCGAGTTCCTCGGTGTCGTCCGTCCTGCGCTCCATGGCGTCGAGCAGGGTGAGCTGCTTGTGCAGCAGGACCTGGCTGCGGCGGGCGAGGTTGACGAAGACCTCGGAGACACCGGCGCGCAGCTCGGCCTGCTTGACCGCGGCCTCGACGGCGGCGCGCTGCAGGGTGTTCAGGGCCTGGCCGACCTCGCCGATCTCGTTCTTGTCGTACTCCAGGCGGGGCACCTCGGTCTCGACGTCGACCTGTTCGCCCGCCGAGAGGCGGCGCATGACGCTGGGCAGCCGCACCCCGGACGCCTCGTGGGCCTCGAGGCGCAGGCGGCGCAGGTCGCGGATGAGGGCACGACCGATCCGGACGGACATGACCAGGGAGACCAGCAGGGCGATGAGGCCCAGGACGCCGGGGATGGCCGCTTTGATGACGACGTTGACGGCGAGGGGGCGGACGCGATCCTGGTAGCGGTCGTCGGCCTGCGTGCTCATCCGGTCCAGTCGGTCCAGGACTTGGCCGGCGGCCTCGTCCCAGCTCTTGGCGGTGACGCCGTGCGGGTTGCCGGGAACGGCGTCGACGACGGCCTGTTCGGCCACGCGCAGCGGCGCGGTGCCGGCGTTCTTCCAGTAGCGCTGGAAGCGTTGGCTCTCCGAGGCCGGCAGCAGCGGCAGGCTGACGTCGTACATCAGGGAGCGCTGGGTGACGAGGACGGAGACGTCGTGGATGTCGTCGCGGGTGAGCCGGCCGGCGACGAGTGCCGAACCGAGGAGGGCGTCCTCGCGGGAGAGCAGTTCGCGGGCGCGGAAGACGTTGACCAGGGCGCGGCCCTGTTTGTCCATCTCCACGTTGTCGAGGAGGTGGAGATTGGCCAGCAGCGTGAAGCAGGGGTCGACGAGACGGTTGTAGAGGTCGAGGGCCTGGGAGCGGTTGACGGTGCCGTCCTCGACGCTGCGGCGCAGCGACGTCATGCCGTCCAGGGCGTCCAGGATGGAGGTGAGGCGCTCGGCGGTGCCCTGCCCCATGTCCTCCTGCAGGTCCTCGTCCTTGCTGTTGCGACGGAGCTTGGTCACCATCTCGTCGGTGGCGGCGCGGCTGCGGCGCAGCGCGGCGAGGGAGTCGGAGGCGCGTGGGTCGGCGAGATACACGAGGGTCTGGCGGCGCTCCTGCTGCAGGACGCGGACGGTGTCCTCGGTGGGGTAGCCGACCTCTTCGACGATATGGGACACGTTGAACAGCGATTGGGCCTCACGGCCGGTGAGGACCGTCGCGAAGGCCCAGATGGCGGTCAGGGACAGCAGCGGCACGAGAAGCAGCGCCACGATCTTCCGGCGGATGGACTTCCCGCGAAAGCGCATGGCCTCCCCCAGCTCGGCCCCCCTCCGTCCCGGGGGCACACATGTGCGTCAACAAACGGCGTGAGCCTACTACCGACCCACGGCTATCTCGAAGGAGCGAGCGGGCGCGCCGCCCGCGGAAGGCCAGCAGCAGGTGGGCAGTTGTCCTGCCATTACGGCACATCGCCTCCCCGCAACCGGCACGCGGTGCGGCGGGCTATCCGGCCGGGAATTGGGGGCTCCTTGGCCGGAATTTTTCGTTCGCTGGGAATCTTCGGGGAACAACGATCGTCCTCCTGTATGGGAATTGGGGGCGGAATCGGCCACAGGCGCCGCATGCCGCACTCGGGCGGCGTAAAACAGCGCAAGCCGGGCAGCCACTGGGGAGTCGGTGTCGGATGACACCGGGACGAGTGGTCTGCGGGCGGTGGGGAGTGACGGGTTGATGGACACGGCGGAGCGGCGCGGGGCACACGGGACGGGCGCCGCGGAGCCCACAGCAGCGCGACGGGGCCCCCAGGCACCGGATCGCGACACCACGGCGGGCGTGGAGCAGCGGGACGCGCCGTCCTACCGGCCGTTGTGGGTGGAGGAGCCCGCGCGTCGGCGGCGGCTGCCGGATCCCGTGCGGACGGCGGCGGTCCGGGCGGTCCTCATCATCGCGGTGACGCTGATCCAGGCGGTGATCGCGGTGCTGTGCACGTTGGCCGACTCCTGGCTGGCGTTCCCCATGGTGCTCAGCAGTGTGGCGAGCACGGTGGTGGCGACGTGGGGCGCGCTGGACGTCTGGGTGACGCGTCAGATGTGGAACCAGCGCTATGGAGTGGTCTCCGCCCCGAGCAGCACGGCCCGCGCCCTGCGCCGTGAACGCCGCGCGGCCCGCCGCCGGGCACGTGTGGCGGAGCGGGCTCAGGCGCGCATACGCCGACGGGGCGGGGCCGGGCAGTTGTCGCATCCGTGACGGAATGAGGGCCCCTCGTGCCTGGGACGGCACGCGACAGCAGGGCGCGCGCTGGGGCGGACCGCAAGTGGGCCCGCCCCGCGGTCACGCGGGCAGTCACGCGGGCCGCTTGAACATCCGGGTCGCCGTGATCTCGCTGTGCACCGCCTCTCCGGCCTGGGGCTGCTGCGGCAGTCCCGGCCGGAGGTGTTCCTCCACCCGGATGTACTTCAGGCCCGCCCGCAGGTCGGCGTCGTTGCGCAGCCGGATGACCAGCGGGAACTCGGCGAGCGCCGTCGTGTCGAACAGTCCGGTGGTGTAGAGGAGTTGCACCCCGAGCGCGTCCGAGACGGCCCGCTGGAGTTCCAGTAGGTACGTCGCGTTGGCGCGTCCGATGGGGTTGTCCAGGAAGAGCGTGCCCGCGTGGCGGTGCTTGTCGCGACCCCGGTCGTTCGAGCGCAGGGCGGCCATCGTGCAGTACAGCGCGATGGCCGCGGTGAGCAGCTGGCCGCCCGAGAAGACATCTCCCATCTGCCCGACCGGCACCCGCTCGGCGCGCAGCACGGCGTCCGGCTTGAGGATCTCCACGGCGACGCCCTTGGGCTGGAGTGCCGCGCTGACGCCGCGCAGGAGAAGGGACATGCCGTCGCGGCGCAGGTCGGAGTTCTTCTTGACGGCCGCGCGGGTCGCTTCGTCGATGACCTCGCCCAGCCGTTCGATGAGCGTGGCCTGGTCGGGCTCCTCGAAGCGGATCCGCAGGAACTCCTGCCCCGACCACTCACCGAGTCCCTCGGGCAGCCGGGACAGTCGCTGGGCAGAGCGCAGGGTCGCCAGCGCGGACTCCACGAGCCCGCGCAGCCGGTCGACGATGGAGTCCCGGTTGCGTTCCAGTTGGGCCAACTCGTCCGTCAGAACCCGCAGTCGGGGCGCGAAGGCCTCTGCCCAGCGCTGCGCGTGCTCCGGCAGCGCGGATGCGGGCAGTTCGCGGATCTGCTGGCGGGCGGGTGTCCGGACCTGCTCGTACCGTGTGGAGTTGGCGTGCCGTACCAGTACGTCGCTCGCCTCCCGTACGGCGGCCTCCGCGGCGGACAGGTCGGCGGCGCAGCCACGCAGGGAGCGGCGGGCCTCGGCGGCGGCCTTCCGGGCCTCCTCCAGGGTGCCCGGGTAGGGCTCCGGCTCCTCGTGCTCCTCCTCCGAGGCGTGCTCGCGCAGCAGGTCGCGGAGCATCGCGGCGATCTCCTCGAAGCCGCTCGCCGCGTCCTCGGCGGCCCGGTGGGCCTGAAGGAGTTCGGCATGGGCGTCTCGGGCCTGGGTCAGGGCCTCGGTGCGGGAGGCGAGTTCGGCCGTCGCGGTGCGCAACAGGCTCTGGGCGTGCTCGGTGTCGCGCGGCACCAGCTCCTCGGGGAGTTCGGTGTGGGCTTCGCCGTTCTCGGGTGCGTGCCGCTCGGCCTCCCCGCGCAGCCGGCCGAGTTGCTCGCTGGCGGAGGACATCCGGGTCTCCAGGAGCTGCACCAGCTCCTCGGCGCGGGCGGCGGCGGCCTGCCGGGACGGCCCGTCGGAGCCGTCCGGGGAGGCGAGGAGCTGTTCGGCGCGGGTGCGCACCTTGTTGCTGAGCCGGTCCAGTTCGGCGCGTGCGGCGGACTCGTCGCTCTCGGCCCGCGCCTGCTCGGCGCGCAGGTCGGCACCGACACCGACCTTCTCGTAGACCTGGGAGGCGGCCCGGTAGGCCTCGCGGAGGGCGGGCAGGGACGCCTTCGGCGCGTCCGTGTCGTCCTCCGGTACGTCGTCGGGGGCTCCCGCGATCTCGGAGCGCTCGGCGCGCAGCGCACGCGCCGTGCGGCGGGCGTCGTCGGCGGCGCGCTGGGCGGCGCGCCGGTCCTCATCGGCGGCGCGGGCCCGCTCCAGGCAGGCCTGGGCGCGGGCCTCGGCCTCGACCGCCTCGTCGGCGAGTTCGCGCAGCTTGACCTGCCAGCCGGCGCGTTCGCGCAGCCGGAAGGCGAGTCCGGCGAGGGCATCGGCGGCGCGGCGGGCCTTCTGCGCCGCCTCCTGGCGCTCGTCGCGCACCTGGGCGGCCTCGGCAGCCGTCTCTTCGGCCTCGGCGCGGGCGGTGCGTGCCTCGGCCAGTTCGGCCTCGGTCTCCTCGGCGAACGCGCGGGCGTCCCGGGCGGCCTGCGCCAGCTCGGCGAGCCGGCCCGCCGGGCATCCCGTGCGCCAGGAGGCGAGCCGGGCCGCGAGCTCCCGGTCCTTGCCGAGCCGGGCGGCGAGCGTCCGGATCTCCTCGTCCCGCTCGGTGGCGCGGGCGCGCAGCGCCTGCCGCTCCTCGTCGGCGGCGTGCTCGTCGTGCATGGCCGGGTTCGGCGGGACGAGGAACACATCGCCGCTGTTGTCGCGTTCGTCGACGGGCGGGGTCGGGGCGAGCAGCGCGGCGGCGGTGCCGACGGCGACGGCCGAGCGGGGCAGCAGTGCGGCCTCGCTCAGCGTCTGACGGGCCCGGGCGTGCGAGTCGGGGTCGGTGATGATCACGCCGTCGACCAACTCCGGGCGGGCGGCCAGCACGCGCGCGTGGTCGGCCGGGTCGACGGCCTGGGCGAGGTAGCGCCAGCCGGGCAGCGCGGGAATGCCGTGCTCGCCGAGGTACTCGACGGTCGCGAGCACGTCCGGGCCGGGAGGCAGCAGCCCGCCGTCACCGAGGGCGCCGAGGATGCGGGCGTCGTCGGCCGCCGCGGTCCGCATTTCGAAGAGCTGTCGCTCGGCGGAGGATACGGAGTCGTCGAGCAGTTGGCGCAGTTCGTCGGCGAAGCGATCCAGTTCCTCGGCGGTGAGGGCGCCGTCCGCTGCCGTCAGGGCGTCGGCCTCGCCGGTGTCCTCGTCGCGCCGGGGCCCGGGGACCCGGGGGCGTGCGCCGGTGCCGGACAGGCCCAGCAGTTCCGCCAGACGCTCCTCGGCCGCCAGCGCCTCGGCGGTGCGCCGCTCGGCCTCGTACGCCCGCTCGGCGGCCGTGGCCGCGTCCGCGGCGCGGGCCGCCGTCAGCTCCGCCCGGGACTCGGCGGTGGCAGCCTCGCGCGCGTGCTCGGAGGCCCGGCGGGAGGCCTCACGTGCGACGTCCCAGGCGGCGACGGCGGTCTTCTCGGCGTCGCTCGCAGCGAGTGCCGCCCGCGCCGGGTCGGCGTCGGGTGCGCTGTCGTCCAGCCAGCCCGCGCGCACCGCCTCGGCGGTCTCCTGCTCCACCTCGGTGAGCCGCTGGCGCAGATGCCCGGCCTCGCTGCGGGCGCGCTGCGCCTCGGTGGCGGCGGAGGTCGAGTCCCGGTAGGCGGACTCGCTCACCTCCTGCAGGGCGGCGGACCGCTCCTCCTCCTCGTTGGCGAGGGACTCGGCGCTCTCGGCGGCCGCGTGCAGCGCCCGTACGAGATCGACGGCGGCCTTGGCGCGGGCGGCGAGCGCGGGCGCGGCGTCCCGTTCGGCCTCCTGGATGGCGGCCGACACGCGCGCCACCCGGTCGGCGGCGGCACGGTGCCGCAGCACGGCCTCGGCGGCCTGCCACGCGGAGTGGAGCTGACGGGCGTCGGCCAGTTCGCGCTTCTGCGCGGCGGCGGTCTTCTCGGCACCGGCGAGCGCCAAGGAGGCGTGCCGGTAGGCGAGTTCGGCCGCGACGAGCGCGCTGCGCTCGCGGGCGGTCTCGGCCTGGGTGACGGCGTGCGCGGCCGCGGTGACCTGCTCGGCGAGGTCGGCGGCGCGCATCCGCTCCTGCACCCCCCGCGCGGACAGGCGCCGCGCCAGCGTGCGCGTTCGCCGCTCGGCGCCCGCGTGGATGTCGCGCGCCCGCGAGCGGGCCTCGGCGGCGTCGACGATACGCCCGAGCAGGTCCACGGACCCGGCGGTGAAGTCCCGTTCGGCGATCAGCTCGGCTCGTCGGCCCAGCTTGTTGCCGAAACCGCTGACCAGGTCGGCGAGTCCGTCGGTGTCCCGGGTGTCGGTGACGGCGCGCAGCAGCAGGTCCGTGAAGTCGGAGTCCTTCTTGACCGCGAAGAGACCGGCGGCCTCGCCCTCGTCCGCGTTCATCTCCCGCTGGTAGCGGAACAGTTCGGGGTCCAGGCCGAGGTCCGTCAGGTGCTCGTTCCAGCGGTCGTGGATCTCCTCCCAGTGCACCTCCAGGTGCGGGTACGCCTTGCCCGCCTCCATGAGGGCGTCCCGGAAGCCCTTCATCGTGCGGCGCCGCCCTTGCGCCCCGGAGGTGCCCTCGACGGGCGGCCGTACGGCGGTGGACTCGGCGACGGGCAGGTTGTCCAGGGTGAGTCCGGGGCCCGGGCGGAAGGAGTACCAGGCCTCGGCGAACTTGCGCGGGTCATTGGAGACCTGGCGCCCGCGCCACTCGCTGACCTTGCCGACGACGACGCACTCGCCGGTCTGCACGTGCTGCCACTCCAGGGCCACGTGTCCGCAGTCGTCGGCGAGCAGGAACTTGCGCAGCACACCGGAGCTGGCACCGCCGAGCGTGTTGCGGTGACCCGGGAGCATCACGGAGAAGATCAGCTTGAGCAGGACGGACTTGCCGCCGCCGTTCTCCAGGAAGAGCACGCCCGCGGGGGCGGGCCTGCGCGGCGGCCCGACGGGCTCCTCCTCGAAGAACTCCGCCTGGGCGGGCGCGGGTTCAGGCACCGGATCACCCACGCCCCGCAGGTCCAGCACGGTGTCGGCGTAGCGCGCACCGGCCGGGCCGATGGAGTAGAGGCGGACCCGGGACAGCTCGTACATGGCGGCGGACTCTCGTCTCAAGTCTTGCTGGTGTGCGGAAGAGTGCGGTTGTTTCAGGAGTGGAACGGCAGTCCGGCGTCGGCCACGAGCTCCAGATCGTCGGTGTCCTCGGCGGGCAGCAGGGTCGCCGTGCCGTCGGTGACCGGGACGACGCCGAGTTCGAGGAGTTCGGCCATGGCGGCGCTTCCGGCCATGTCGCGCACCTGGAGCTGGTAGCGGGCCGTGGTGCGGTACGTGCCGCCGTTCTCGTCGCCCGTGCGCTGGAGGAATCCGGAGTCGGTGAGGAACGCGACGGCCTTCGCGACGATGCCGGTGGTCGAGGCGGCCGGCCGGCGCGCGTCCTTGGTGGCCCCGGTCGCGCTGCGTCTGGCCCAGACCCGCCAGGCGGCCTCGAGGCCGGGCGCGTCGGTGGCCGGGTCGGTGTTCTCCCCCTGCTCCTCGGCCCGCTCCTCGAGGCGGCGGCAGGCCTGGCGGACGAAGGCGTCGACGCCGTTGACCGTGACGCGCCCGATGTAGCCGTCGTCGGCGAGGTCCTCGGGGCGCGGGAACGCCAGGGCGGCGACGGCCAGATGGGCGAGCCCGTGCAGGAAGCGGTCGGCGGAGTCGGCCGATGTGCGACGCGCGTAGTCGCCCATGCGGACCGCGAACACCGAGTCCTCGGCCGCCGTGACGGCCATGCCCGCGCGCGGGGACACCTCCAGGACGATCAGGCCCAGCCCGGTGGCGACGGCGTCGGCGAGCCGCGCGAACGGCGGGTCCTCGCGGTAACGGCGCAGCAGGTCGGCGTACTCCTGGTCGCGTGCGGGCTGCAGCTTGGGCTGCAGGCCGAAGGCGACCAGCCGCGCCGCGTCGGCGGCGTCGGCGGGGGTCACGGCGCTGCTCACCGGTGTGGCGGCGGCGTCCGGCTCACTCCACTCGACGTGCTCGGTCACGGTTGGGGCTCCTTGGTGCACTGCTGCTTGTTCGTGGTCATCGTGGTCATCGGCATCACGCCGCTTCCGTCCGGTCCGCCGCCATGCCCGCCGCGTCCAGCAGGGCCGTGCCCACGATCAGGTCGGCCCCGCCGAACTCCGGGTCGTCCAGCTCCGTGCCGTCGTCCACCGCGAACAGCAGCTTCTCCTCCCCCTGCCGGTACGCCGTGCCCACCGGCGGGCTCGCCGCGTGCACTGCCAGCAGGGCGACCAGATAGGGCAGGTCGGGGTCCTTGCGGCGCGCCTCGGCCAACAGCCCCGACAGCCGCCGCGGCGCGTCCGCCGGCAGGTCGAGCAGTTCCATGGCGGCGGCCAGCTGCTCCTCGCTGAACCTGCTGTCGTCCGGTGTGGCGATCAGGTCCGGCTCGGGCATCTCGGCGCCCAGGTGCTCGCGCTCCACCGGAGGCGTCAGCAGCAGGTCGACGAGGTCTGAGACCCGCACGGAGAACGGCGTACGCAGTCCCGTACCGTGCGTGAAGAAGGCGTCCGTGACGCGGGTCGCCCGCTCAAGCGCCAGGGGCAGCACGGGCGCGACGAGATGTCCGTAGAGGTCGATCCCGGACGTCGTGACGGGCGTGGCGAACGCCTGCCGGTCCTGCTCGGCGCGGAACAGCGGGCCCGCTTCCAGGAGCCGGGACTGCAGCTGCGTGTGCCGGCGGATGCAGTCCTTGACGATGTCGACGAGTTCGGCGGCGCGCCGCTTCTGGTCGGGGTCCTCGGACTCGTCTCGGGCCTTGCGGATGTTGGTGAGGATCGCGTTCTCGTGGCGGTAGCGCTCGGCGACGTGGTCGAGGGCCTCGGTGATCATGTCCGGGACCGCGTTCAGCCAGTCCACCGCGCGGACGTTGCGCCGGGTGGCGTCCAGGGCCTTGCGCAGGGACTCCGAGTACTGCACGGTCCGGTAGCGCGCCTGCTCGGCGGCGAGCTGGGCGTCGGCGAGGCGGCCCCGGCTGATCAGCACCTCCAGTTTGACCTCGGCGGCGATCTGGGCGCTGGTGACATCGGTGTCGAGGGCGCCGACGAGGACGTTGACCGCCTCGTCCGTCGTCCGCAGGTAGACGCCTCCGCCGTAGCCCGGGACCTCCTCGATCAGCTTGAAGTCGTAGTCGCGGCGGACGTACGTGCCGTCCGGGGCGAACGTGCCGTAGACGGCCCGGAAGCCGCGGTCGACGCTGCCGACGTTGATCAGGTTCTCCAGGACCCAGCGGGCCACGCGCTCGTGTTCGGCGGGCGGGCGCTGCGGTGCCTGGGCGGCGATGCGCGGGATGAGGCGGGCGACTATCTGGTCGTGGTCCGCGCCCGTGTCGAAGTCCATGTTCAGCGTGACCAGGTCGATGGCGGCGAGGGCGATCTCCGCCATGCCGTACACCGAGTACTCACCCGCGAGGTTGGCCTTGCGCGCATCCAGGTCGTGCAGCGGCGCGGTGCAGGCGAGCGCGCGCAGCCGCCGGGCCAGCCCCTCGTCGGCGGCCGGCCCCGAAGCGGGGCGCGGCCCCGTGCTGAACTGGGGCGGAACACGATCCGTCGATGCAGGCGAAGTCACGGTGCACAGATTAGGTCCTGGGTCTGACAACGACCCAAATCGCCGGGTGCGCTCCGCCGGCCGCGCCCTGCGGCAGAGCCGCCGATGTCAAGCCCCGCGTCCCTGACCCGTGTCGGCCACCCGGCGCCCGTACACCTCGACCAGGCCTGCTCGTGAGTCGTCGAGGTAGGCCGCCAGCAGCTGCTCGGCCGTCTCGCGCCGCCCCGCCTGCAGGGTCCGGAGAATCTGTTCGTTGCGAGCCAGGTAGGGCTCGTGCAGCCGGCGCGGGTCCGCCACCACGTGGAACGCCAGGCGCAGTTCGGCGAAGACGCTGCGCATCAGTTCGTCCGTGCGTTCGCTCCCGGCGAGCGCCACCAGTTCACGGTGGAAGTGGATGTTGGCCGTCGAGACGCCTTTCCAGTCACCTTCGCGCGCCGCCCGCTGCCCCTCCGCGACCGACGCCGCGAGACCTTCGAGGGCGTACGGCGGCTGCCCGAGGCCCCGCACGACGGCGCACTCGACGAGCGTGCGGGTGCGGTAGATGTCCTTGACGTCGTCCACCGTCAGGACCCGTACGAAGACGCCCCGGTTCAACTCGTGGACGAGCAGCCTCTCGTGTGTGAGCAGCCGGAACGCCTCGCGCAGCGTGTTGCGCGAGACGCCGAGCGCACCGCCGATGCTGTCCTCCGACAGCCGGGTGCCGGGCGGGAAGTAGCCCTCGGCGATACGGCTCCTGAGGATGTCCGACACCCGCTCGGCGGTGCTGGTGCGCCCCAGCAGCGCGCGGTCGTCGGCCAGTCCCGTCAGCTCCTCTGCCATGCCCGGAATTCAAGCGCAGAGACAAGGACGAGACAACATGGGTATTGAAGGATCGTTCAACGATCCTCTACCGTGCTGGGCACGGCACCGCTCCGCTCACCGTGGCGTTGCGGCTCCCGCACCCTCCGGCTCATCCCGCAAGCACCTTCCCGCTCATCCCGCAAGCACCCTCCGTCCCTCACTGCGAGGTGCCCATGAGCACGACTCCTTCCTCCCCGGCCCCGACCGCCGACGCCCGCTCCGACGCAGGTGAACGCGGCGCTGACGACGGCGCGTTGGGCTGGCTGCGCGCCCTCGGCCCGCGTGGCCGCCGTGCCTTCGCGGGCGCCTTCGGCGGCTATGCCCTGGACTCGTACGACTACTTCACGCTGCCGCTGAGCATGGTCGCGCTGGCGGCGTACTTCCATCTGGACAGCGGCCAGACCGGCCTGTTCACCACGGTCACCCTGGTCGTCTCGGCGGTCGGCGGCGCCGTCGCGGGTGTGGTCGCCGACCGCGTCGGACGGGTGAAGGCCCTGATGATCACCGTGGTGACGTACGCCGTCTTCACGGTCGCCTGCGGCTTCGCTCCGACCTACGAGACCCTGCTGGTCTTCCGTGCCCTGCAGGGCCTCGGCTTCGGCGGCGAGTGGGCGGTCGGCGCGATCCTGGTCGCCGAGTACGCGAGCGCCCGGCACCGGGGCCGTACGCTCGGCGCGATCCAGAGCTCCTGGGCCGTCGGCTGGGCGCTGGCCGCGGTCGTCTACACCCTGGTCTTCTCGTTCCTGGGCGACGACCTGGCCTGGCGGGTGATGTTCTGGACCGGCGCGCTGCCCGCGCTGCTGGTGATCTGGATGCGCCGCCGGGTGCACGACGCCCCGGAGGCGACGGCCCAGCGCGAACAGAGCGCACAGAAGGGCTCCTTCGCCGCGATCTTCAGGCCGGGCAGGGACGGGCAGCCCGGCCTGCTGCGCACGACGGTCTTCGCGGGTCTGCTCTCCACCGGTGTCCAGGGCGGCTACTACACACTGGCGACCTGGGTGCCGACGTACCTGAAGTCGGAACGGGGCCTGTCGGTCGTCGGCACCGGCTCCTACCTGACGTTCCTGATCTCGGGGGCCTTCCTCGGCTATCTCACCGGCGGCCACCTCACCGACCGGCTCGGCCGCAGGCGCAACATCTGGCTCTTCGCCCTGCTGTCGGCGATCTGCATCCTGGCGTACGCGAACATCCCGAGCGGCGCCAACACCCTGCTCCTGGTGCTCGGTTTCCCGCTCGGGTTCTGCATGTCGGCCATCTTCAGCGGCTTCGGGTCGTACCTGAGCGAGCTGTACCCGACGGCGGTGCGCGGCACGGGACAGGGCTTCACCTACAACGCCGGTCGCGCGGTGGGCGCCGCCTTCCCGACCCTGGTGGGCTTCCTGGCCGACAGCTGGGGCGTGGGCGGTGCGCTGGTCTTCGGGGCGATCGGGTACGGGATCGCGGCGCTGGCGCTGCTGGGGCTGCCCGAGACGCGCGGGAAGGAGCTGCGGTGAACCGCACGGAAGACCACTCCCCGACCCTCACGGAAGACCGACCCCTGATCCTCGTCGACGAGCACGCGCACGCGTGGAGCGCGAAGGACGCGCGGGCCCGTGTCCGGGAGGGACTGAGCGGCCCCACCGCCGGGGTCGCCGCGGGCCATACCCAGGTCAACCTGATCTCGGTGCCCGCCGACTGGGCGTACGACGCCCTGCTCTTCTGCCAGCGCAACCCCAAGCCCTGTCCGGTCCTGGACGTCACCGACGCGGGCTCCCCCACGACCGTCCTCGCGCAGGGCGCCGACCTGCGGACCGATCTGCCGCGCTACCGGGTGTGGCGGGACGGCGTACTGGTGGACGAACCGACGGACGTGCGCTCCCACTGGCGGGACGACCTGGTGTCGTTCCTCATCGGGTGCAGCTTCACCTTCGAGTGGGCGCTCGGCGAGGCGGGCGTGCCCCTGCGCCACATCGAGCAGGGCCGCAACGTCCCGATGTACGTCACCGCCCGCCCCTGCCGTCCGGCAGGGCGGCTGCACGGCCCCATGGTGGTGTCCATGCGCCCGGTCCCGCCACGGCACCTGCCCGCCGCGATCCGGGAGAGCAGCCTGCTCCCCGCGGTGCACGGCGGCCCCGTACACTGCGGCGATCCGTCGGCCCTCGGCATCGAGGACCTCCGCCGGCCCGACTTCGGCGACCCGGTGGACGCCGAACCGGACGACATCCCGGTGTTCTGGGCCTGCGGCGTGACCCCGCAGGCCGCGGTGATGGCCTCGCGCCCGCCGTTCGCCATCACCCACGCGCCGGGACAGATGTTCATCACCGACGCGCGCGACGACCAGTACCGCGTGGTCTGACGACGACCGGTGCCACGTCGTTCGAGGACGACCGGTACCGCGTCGCCCGACGGCGCCCCACCAGGAGGGACCATGATCGATCTGAACGCCGATCTCGGCGAGGGCTTCGGCCGCTGGCAGCTCACCGACGACGAGCGGCTGCTGTCGGTCGTCACGAGCGCCAACGTGGCCTGCGGGTTCCACGCGGGGGACGCGGCCACCATGCGCCGGGTGTGCGAACTGGCGGCCGAGCGCGGCGTACGGATCGGCGCCCAGGTCTCCTACCGCGACCTGGCCGGTTTCGGGCGGCGCTCGATGGATGTGCCGCCCGACGAACTGGCCGCCGAAGTGGCGTACCAGATCGGCGCGTTGGAGGTCTTCGCGCGCGCGGCGGGCTCTCGTGTGGCGTACGTGAAGCCGCACGGCGCGCTCTACAACCGGGTGGTCCACGACGAGCGGCAGGCCCAGGCGGTCGTCGACGGCGTGCTGCTCGCCGACGCGACGCTGCCCGTGCTGGGGCTGCCCGGGTCGCGTTTCCTGGAGGTGGCCGGCAAGGCCGGGCTCCCGGTCGTCACGGAGGCGTTCGCGGACCGCGCCTACACCGAGGAGGGCACGCTCGTGCCGCGCGGCCGGGACGGAGCGGTGATCACCGACCCCGACACGGTCGTCGCGCGCTCGGTGGGCCTCGCCCGCTCCGGAACCGTCGCCGCCCACTCGGGGCGCGAGATCCCGGTGCGCGCACGTTCCTTGTGCCTGCACGGCGACACGCCGGGCGCGGTCGACCTGGCCCGCCGGGTGCGCGCCGAGCTGGAGGCCTGGGGCGTGCGTGTGGAGGCCTTCGCATGAGGGTGCTGCCCGTCGGGGACGAGGCGCTGCTGGTCGAGCTCTCCAGCGGCGACGAGGCACAGGCCCTGCACGCCGAGCTGCTGCGCCGTCGGGCCTCCGGCGAGCTGGCCGCGCGTGAGGTCGTCCCCGCGGCCCGCACGGTCCTCCTCGACGGCGTCGCCGACCCTGCCCGGCTCGCGGCCCGGATCGCCGGGTGGGCCATCCCGCCGGTCGCCACGCGCGCGGAGAAGCCGGTCGAGATCCCCGTACGGTACGACGGTCCCGATCTCCCGGAGGTGGCCGCCGCGTGGGGCGTGTCGCGGCAGGAGGCGGCGCGGATCCACGCGGCGGCCGAATTCCGGGTCGCCTTCTGCGGGTTCGCGCCGGGGTTCGGCTATCTCACCGGCCTGCCGGACCGCTACCACGTGCCACGCCGGGCGACCCCGCGCACAGCCGTCCCGGCGGGTTCGGTGGCGCTCGCGGGCCCGTACACCGGGGTCTATCCACGCTCGTCGCCGGGGGGCTGGCAGCTCATCGGCACGACCGACGCGGTGCTGTGGGACCACGCGCGCGTGCCGGCCGCGCTGCTCACCCCGGGCGTCAGCGTCCGCTTCGTCCCGGTGGGGTCCTGATGGCGGACCGTGCTCTCGTCGTCGTACGCGCCGGGCTGCTGACCACCGTGCAGGACCGGGGCCGGCCCGGCCACGCCCATCTCGGGGTGCCGCGTTCCGGGGCGCTCGACGCGCCCGCGGCGGCACTCGTCAACCGGCTGGTCGGCAACCCACCGGAAGCCGCCGTCCTGGAGACCACGCTCAACGGCTGCGCACTGCGCCCGCGTTCGGCGGTCACCGTCGCGGTCGGCGGCGCGCCCTGCGCGGTCACCGTGGACGGCCGCCCCGCCCCGTGGGGAGCGCCGGTCCGCGTGCCGGGCGGGGCGCTGCTGGAGATGGAGCCTGCACGGGCCGGAGTACGCGGTTACATCGGTATCGCGGGCGGAGTGGCCGTGGACCCGGTGCTCGGCAGCCGCTCCACCGACCTGCTCTCCGGGCTCGGCCCGCCCCCGCTCGCGGACGGTGCCGTACTGCCCCTGGGGGTGCCGACCGGCCCTCACGCGCGCGTGGACGCCGTTCCCCAGCCGGGCCCGCCGGCCGAGCTGGTGCTGCGGGTGACGCTCGGGCCGCGCGCCGACTGGTTCACCCGGGACGCACTCCGCACGCTCGTCACGCGCGCGTACCGGGTGTCCGCCGCGAGCAACCGCATCGGCCTGCGCACCGAAGGCCCCGCCCTGGAGCGTGCCCGGAACGGTGAACTCCCCAGCGAGGGCATGGTGCTGGGCGCGGTGCAGGTGCCGCCCGACGGCCGCCCGGTCGTCTTCCTGGCCGACCATCCGACCACCGGGGGGTACCCGGTGATCGCGGTCGTCCGCACCGCCGACCTCGCGGCCGCCGCCCAGGCGGCCCCGGGCACCCCCGTGCGGTTCACGGCCGTGAGCCGCCGGTAGGCGGGGCTCACGCCGCGTCCGGCTGCTCCACGACCGACAGCGCGGCCAGCGCGGAGGCCACCGCGTGCGAGGCCGTCAGGTCCAGCCGGGCACTGGTCCCCCTGGCCTTGTGACGGACCTCGTCGGCGGCCAGTGTGAGCAGCTGCGGCAGCAGATCGGTGCACCGCCTGGCCACCCAGCCCGTCCCTGCGGTGGCCAGCCACCGCAGGTTCGCCGAGCGGCTCGGCGCCGGGGCCTCGGGGTCCGCCGAGGGCGCGGTACCGGTGGCGAGGCCCGCCTCGGCGAGCAGCTCGTGGAAGCGCAGGGCGAGCTGCCGGTGCCCGCGCTCCCCCGGATGCAGCCGGTCCGCGCTCCACATCGCGCGGTCGCTGATCCAGTCCCCGTCCGCCGCGTGCAGGTGCACCGCCCCGTGCCGTTCGGACAGCGCGTGCACGACCGTGTTGACGGCCCGCTGCCTGCGCGCCAGCGGGCGCGCCAGGGCCCCGGGCAGCCGCAGCATCGTCCCCGGGTCGGGCAGGCAGGCCGTGAGCAACACCGTGCCGTGCGCGCGGAACGCGGCGTACACCTGGTCGAGACGGGCGGCCACGGCGTGGATGTCGAAGGTGCAGCGCAGGGTGTCGTTGACGCCTATGACCACGGAGGCGACATCGGCGCGCAGGTCGAGCGCGGCCGGGGTCTGCCGCTCCAGGAGATCCCGGGTCTGGGCGCCGCTGACGGCGAGGTTGGTGAACTCCGCGGGGCTGTCCGCCGGGGCGAGCCCTTCGGCGAGGAGCGCGGCCCACCCCCGCCAGGTGTCCCCGACGGGGTCGCCCACGCCTTCCGTCAGCGAGTCGCCGAGCGCGACGAACCGCAGGGGTCTCATCGCACGCCCTCCCGGGCCGCCTCCCGCGGGCGGGCGTCACCGGCCGCCGTCGGAGTGTCGAACGGCAGGGCGTCGTGGGCCGCGAGGAACGCGTCCACCGCCGCCTTCCAGCCGAAGCACTCGGCACGCGCGCGTGCCGTCTCCCGGCGCTCGCACTCGGAGCGTTCCATGAGCAGCTCCACCGCGTCGGCGAAAGTCTCACCGGTGTTCACGGCGGTCGCCCCGGCCGACCCGATCACCTCGGGCAGCGCGGAGAGGGCGCTGGCCACCACGGGCGTGCCGCACGCCATCGCCTCCAGGGCGGCCAGCCCGAAGGTCTCGGCGGGTCCCGGGGCCAGGCACACGTCGGCCGTGGCCTGCAACGCGCCGAGCAGGTCCCGGTCGGTGACGTGGCCGAGGAAGGTGACGGGCAGCCGCCGCTCCTCCGCCCGCTGTTCGAGCCGGGCCCGCAGCGGCCCGTCCCCGGCGACCACCAGCACCGCGCGCCATCCGCGGTGCAGCAGGGCCTCCAGGGCGTCCAGGGCCGTGCCGGGCTTCTTCTCCACGGACAGCCGGGAGCACATGACGAGCAGCGTCTCGTCCCCGCGCGCGTACCGTGCGCGCAGCCCCGCGTCCCGCAGCGCCGGGTGCCGCTGTGCGAGGTCGACGCCCAGCGGTGCCCGTACGACGTTGCGGGCGCCGATCCGCACGAACTCACGCTCGGCGAACTCGGTGGTGCACACCACGCGCGCGTAGGTGTGTGCCGTACGGGTGTTGAGGGCGTCGGCTGCGCGCCGGGACATGGTCTCGGACAGGCCCCAGGTGCGCAGGACGCCGTCCGCGGTCTCATGGGAGACCATCACGGCGGGGACCCGGGCGCGCCGGGCCCACTTGCCGGTCCAGCGCAGGGTCGTGCGGTCGGAGACCTCGAGACGGTCGGGGTCGAGGGTCTCCAGGAGGGCGGCGACGCGGCGCTTGTCCACGAGGACGCGGTAGCCGCCGGTGCCGGGCAGCAACGGCCCCGGCAGGGTGATGACCCGCCCCTGCTCGGTCGTCTCGTCGGTGTGGCGCTCGCCGGGCACGATGAGCACCGGCTCGTGCCCGGCCTCCTTGAAGCCCTTGCCCAGCTCGCGCAGCGCGGTGCGCAGACCGCCGGATGCGGGGGCGACGAAGTTGGCGAGCCGCACGATACGCAGCCCGGCGCCGGTCCGCTCGGTGGCGAAGCTCATGCCGCCACCACCGTCTGGCGCGCGGCGAGCACGTCCGCGTAGTGGCCGATGAGCTGGTCGCCGACGGCGGCCCAGGTGCGGCCCTCGACGAGAGTGCGCGCGGCGGCCCCGTAGGCGGCCCGCAGCGCCGGGTCGGCCGCCAGGGACCACACGGCGTCCCGGAAGGCGGCCGTGTCCCCGGGTGGCACGAGCAGTCCGGTGCGGCCGTGAGCCACCAGGTCGAGCGGGCCGCCCGCGGCGGGCGCGACGACCGGCACGCCGCTCGCCATGGCCTCCTGCACGGTCTGGCAGAACGTCTCGAAGGGGCCGGTGTGCACGAAGACGTCCAGGGAGGCGAAGATCCGGGCGAGTTCGTCGCCGGTGCGGCGGCCCAGGAAGACGGCGCCGGGCAGGGCGGCGCGCAGGGTGGTCTCGCTCGGCCCGTCGCCCACGACGACGACGCGTACGCCGTCCAGACCGCAGGCGCCGGCGAGGAGTTCGACGTGCTTCTCGGGAGCGAGCCGGCCGACGTAGCCGACGATCAGCTCACCGTTCGGGGCGAGTTCCCGGCGGATCGCCTCGTCTCGCAGGCCTGGCCGGAATCGGGCGGTGTCGACGCCGCGCGGCCACAGCCGCACCCGGGGCACGCCGTGTGCCTCCAGGTCGTGCAGGGCCGCGCTGGAGGGCGCGAGGGTGCGGTCGGCGGCGGCGTGCACGGAGCGGATGCGCCGCCAGGCCGCCGCCTCACCGGCGCCCATGTAGGTACGGGCATAGCCGGCGAGATCGGTCTGGTAGATGGCGACGGCGGGGATGCCGAGCCGGGCGGCGGCCGCCATGCCGCGGACGCCGAGGATGAAGGGGCTGGCCAGGTGCACGATGTCGGCGCGGTGTTCGGTGATGGCCGTGGCGACGCGTCGACTGGGGAGTGCCACGCGCACCTGGGGGTAGCCGGGGAGCGGTAGGGAGGGGACACGGACGACGGGGCACGGCGCGAGGGCGTCGGGCCCGGTGCCGATGCCGGCGGGGGCGCCTTGCTGGTCGAGCGCGGTGGAGAACCTGGGGGAGGTGGCCGGAGCGACGACGAGGGGAGCATGACCGCGATCGACGAGGTGCCGGGCGGTCTGCAGCGCGCAGTGGGCCACGCCGTTCACATCGGGGGGAAAGGATTCGGTCACGATGACGACACGCATACCCGTGTTCTCGCCGCGCCGGACGTGGCCGCGTCAACGTCGATCTTTCCGGCCGGGGAACGTCCCATGAGCGTTGAGCTGCACAGCCGAGCAGGTCCGCCCGTGTCCACGCACTCCTGACGCGCCGGTCACCGGATGTTCATACGGCAGGCATGTCGGGCCCGATCCGGCTGCGTACGGCGGTCTGCACCTCGGCCTCCTCGGCGGGATCCGCGGCGAGCCGACGCAGCCGCTCCACGACGCGGGCGTCTCCCGTCTCGGCGTGCCGTGCGGCGATCTCGCGGGTGGACTCCTCGCAGTCCCAGAGGCATTCGACGGCGAACCCGGAGGCGAAGGAGGGGTCGGTGGCGGCCAGCGCGCGGGCGGCTCGCCCCCGGAGATGGGAGGACGCGGTCTCGCGGTAGACATGGCGCAGGACGGGTGCGGCGCAGGCGATGCCGAGCCGTCCGGCGCCGTCGACGAGGGTCCACAGGGTCGACGCGTCGGGGCCCTCGCCCCGAACCGCCTCCCGAAGCGCCGCGAGGACCAGGTCGCTGTCCTGGGCACCGCCACGGCAGGCGAGCATGCGCGCGGCGGCGGCCCCGAGGGCGTCGGGCCGACGGGCCCAGCCCCGTGCGCGGTCCACGGCGGCGAGACTGCGCATGCGTTCGAAGGCGTCCACGGCCGCGTCGACGACGAACGCGGAACCCGTGGACACGGCATCCTCGATGAGTTCGAGGGCGTCCGGATCGTTGCTGTCGGCGAGGTACCGCAGAGCCGTCGAGCGGGCTCCGTCGCCACCCGAGCGGGCGGCCTCGACGATCTCGGCTCGATCCTCGGGGCCTGCGACGGCGGTGAGGCAGCGCGCGGCCGGCACGTGCAGCGCGGCACCGCGTTCGATGCCCTGCTGCGCCCAGTCGAAGACGGCCTGCACGCTCCACCCCGGGCGAGGCCCCTGGGGCCGTAGTTGCCGCTGCCAACGGTCGAAACAGCCGGCCTCCTGTGCGGCACGCACGCGCAAGGCGATGGATTCGCGGGGGTCGTCGGCCCACAGCCGCCAGGGCCGTGGCTCGAAGGCGTCCCGGACGGCGGCGGCGAGTTCGGCCTCGCCCTCGCGGTCGGCCGGGAAGCGGGCCAGGACGGGAGCAGCCAGGGCGCGCAGGCCCGCGTCGTCGTCGCGCAGGGCGAGCTCGTCCAGCGCCCAGGCCCAGTTGGTGCCCGAGGCGGCGTACCTGCGCAGCAGGTGGAGCGCGTCGCGCCTGCCGTACGAGGCGAGGTGCCCGAGGACGGCGAGGGCGAGTCCGGTGCGGCACTCGTCGGCATCGAGGACGTCCTCGGCGCTGAACAGGTGCGCCTCGATGGCGTCCAGCTCGCCGCCCAGGTCGAGGTAGAGCCGGGCGTAGTACAGGGAGCGGTTCTCCACCTGCCAGTCGTGGCGGGGGTCGCGCAGCACACAGTGGTCGAGAGCCGCGAGCGCCTCGGCGCGGGGGGCGGTGAGCGCGTGCAGTGTGCCGTCGCCGCGGCCCCTCTGGAGCAGGCCGAGCAGCGTGCCGCTGGGCGCTATGACCGGTTCGAACATGGGAAACAGCCTCACATCAAGCGTCGACGCAACCGGGGGACATGCATTACCTGGCCGCGTGACAACACGTCGGGGCGCCCGCCGTCTCTTGCTTGCTGAAGACCATTTTCCTCTGCCTCTCGTTGGTGGCCCGTGGGGACCGATCACGGTCCGCGCGGTGCGGCATCACCTGCCCGGCCGTCGCGTCCGTGAATCACGACGTCATGATGACCCGGGCTCTCGCGCTGCCGCGACCTTATTTCGGGCGGTCCGGTACCGCCTCCCCCGTTTTCGTCGTTTCCGCTGGTCAGTGTGTTCGGATCAGTGTGCGCCGAACAGTTCGAGCAGGTCCGTCTTGCCGAACATCCTGGCGGTGTCGATCGCTGAGGGCGTCCCCGCGACCGGGTCGGCGCCGCCGTCCAGGAGGGCCCGGATGACCTCGGCCTCGCCCTTGAAGACGGCTCCGGCGAGCGGTGTCTGGCCTCGGTCGTTGGCCCGGTCGGCCTCCGCGCCGCGCTCGAGCAGGGCCCGGACGGCGTCGGCGTGGCCGTGGTAGGCGGCGAGCATCACCAGGGTGTCGCCGCGGTCGTTGGTGAGGTTGGCCGGAACGCCCGCGTCGACGTATGCCGCGAGCGTCTCGGTCTCGCCTCGGCGTGCCAGATCGAAGATCTTGGTCGCGAGCTCCACGACCTCGGGGTCGGGGGCTTCACTCATCGGCCGGACCGCCTCTCCACTACGGCTGCTGGTACTGATGCCCGACGGGTCCCGGTACTGGTGCCCCGTACGGGTGAATCGCCAGCGTACTGGCTTCCGCGTCACATGACCGGCACCGTACTCGGCAAGGATCACGACGAGGCCCGTGGCGGGCGTCAGGGCTGGTCAAGGGACAGAGGTGACTCCGCCGACCGAAGGAAATCCGGCGAATTTCACCCAGTTGCACCTTTTATCGTATGGATACATTCTGTGAGCCTGGAAGGACTCATGGTGACTGTCCCCACGAACCAGGAGAGAGCAATGATTCTGAACATCTCGGGCGTCGTGCTGCTCGGCACCATCGTCTTCCTCTTCTTCCGCAAGGACGGCCTGAAGGGCTCGCACGCGACGGTCTGCTCGCTCTTCGGGTTCTACCTCTCGAGCACCGCCATCGCCCCCAGCATCAAGGCCGGCGGGGCGAGTCTCGCGGGCCTCCTCGGCGGGCTCAACTTCTGACCCGGCTCCCGTCCGCACACACCCTCAGGAGAACGACGTGGCTCGGCGTCCCCTCCCCCGCATTCTGAGCAACGGCGGCGACCGGATCGCCCGCAGCCGGGAGCTGGCACGGGCGGCGGCCGGCGGCGCCACCGACGTCCTCCACCCGCTGATCACCATCACGCGCGGCCTGCGCCGGCTGGCCGCGGCCGGGCGGCGCACGTGGGCGGACACACCGAAGGACCGGCGGGGACCGCTGCTCTTCCTGGTGGCCTCCGTGATCCTGGTCGTGGCGCTGGTGCCGTACGGGCCGCTGCTCGCCGCCATCACGTTGATGGCGGCGTCGGCCTGGAAGGGCCGGGAAAGCAGGTCGACGACGCCCCCGGGCCCGGACCCCGCGCAGACCAAGCGGCTGGGCGCCCTGTACGAGGCTCTGGTCCCGTACTTCTCGGCCGCCGAGGACCCGGCTCCGCTGTACGCGCACGGCGGGGACTTCACCCGGGCCTTCTCCTCCTGCGAGTTCGACGACACCGGCCGCGTCTCCCGCCTCGTCATCCGCTATCCCGCCTACTTCACCGACGGCGAGCCCGCATCACGGGCCCGGATCGAACAGCTCCTGCACGCCAAGTCGGGCCGGGACCGCGAGTACCACTTCGCCTGGGACGAGGAGGGCAACGAACTGACGGTCACGGTGCTGCCTCCCCTGCCCACCGACATCGCCGCGCAGCGCTTCGTGACCGCCCCGGGCGAGACGGTCCTCGGCTTCACGGATCCGACCGGCGTCCAGCGCACGCTCCCCCTCACCCACGGCGAGGAGCGACGCGACGTGCCTCCGGTGCTGTGGCGCACCGGCCCGCGGTGCGCCGAGCCGCACCTGCTGATCGCAGGCACACCGGCAAGCGGCACGACGACGCTGGTGCGCTCCATCGCCCTGCAGGCGCTGCAGCACGGGGACGTGCTGATCGTCGAGGGCGGCGGCACCGGGGAGTACGCGTTCCTGACGGGCCGGGACGGGGTGCTGGCGGTGGAGTCCGGGCTCGCGGGGGCGGCGGCGAGCCTGGAGTGGGCGACCCATGAGACGGAACGGCGGCTGATCGCCGCCAACCGTGCCCGGCAGGCCGGGCACCCCCCGCCGGACGACGTCAGGCGCCCGCTGTGGATTCTGCTGGACCGGCCGACCGTCCTCGGGCCTCTCGCCGCCGCCGACGGCCGCGCCGATCCCCAGGCCCTGCTCCAGGTACCCCTGCGGCACGGGCGCGCCGCGAACGTCACGGTCGTGGTCGCCGAGCAGGTGGACGCCCTGGACGGCCTGTCCGACGCGGTCCTGCAGCACACCCGCGCACGTGTGGTGCTCGGCCCGGCGGCCCCCGGCGAGCTGGAGGCGGTGCTCGGCGCGCCGCCGCACACCACCCGCGTCAAGGACGTGCCGCCCGGCCGCGGTTACGCCCGCCTGGGCTCGGGCCCGGTCCACCGCCTCCAGGTACCGGCCACCCCGGACCCGTACGACGACACCGCCGACGAACAGCATCGGCAGGCGGTCCTCGCCCTGCTCCCCCGCCGCAGCGAATCGATCGCCGCCGGCGAACCGATCGCGCCAAGCGCACCGATCGCCCCCAGCACTCCGATCGACTGCGACAAGCCGGCTGGCCGCAGCGCACCGGTCGAGCCGGTCCCGACGGAGGCGCTGGCCGTGGAGGGCTGACCCGCAGCCCCGCACCGGGCCCCTGATCAGGCCACGAACGTCCGCGGAGCCTCCGTCGGCCCCGACGCGCCCGTCTGGACCAGGCGCGCCGCGGCCGCCAGACGCACCGCCGCCTCTTCCGCCACCGCGCCGCCCACCGTGAACGGCAGTCGCACATAGCCCTCGAAGGCGCCGTCCACGCCGAAGCGCGGCCCCGACGGCACCCGAACCCCGACCCGTTCCCCGGCCTCCGCGAGACGGGAGCCCGAGAGACCGCCGGTGCGCACCCACAGCGTCAGGCCGCCCCGGGGCACCGAGAACTCCCACGCCGGCAGCTCCTTGCGCACGGCGGCGACCAGGGCGTCCCGGTTCTCCCGGGCCTGGCCGCGCCGCAGGTCCACCGCCTGCTCCCAACCGCCCGTGCTCAGCAGCCAGTTCACCGCCAGCTGCTCGAGGACCGGAGTGCCGAGGTCGGCGTAGGCGCGGGCCGCGACCAGGCTGCGGATGACATCGGGGGCGGCGCGCACCCACCCGATGCGCATGCCCGCCCAGAACGCCTTGCTCGCCGAGCCGACGGTGATGACGGTCGAGCCCGCGGGGTCGAAGGTGCTCACCGGGCGCGGCATCTCGAGCTCCTCCTCCAGGTACAGCTCGCTCATCGTCTCGTCGACGACCAGGACCGTCCCGGCGGAGCGGGCCGCCTCCACCAGGCGGCGGCGCTGGTCCTCGTCGGCGAGCGCGCCCGTCGGATTGTGGAAGTCGGCGACGACGTAGGCGAGCCGCGGTGCGGCCTCGCGCAGCACCTGGCGCCAGCGGTCCAGGTCCCAGCCGCCGAGTCCCTCGGCCATGGCGACGGGGACGAGCCGGGCGCCCGCCTCCCGCATCAGCTGGAGGATGTTGGCGTACGACGGCGATTCGACGGCGATGCGCTCACCGCGCCCGGCGAACAGGTGGCAGATCGCGTCGATCGCGCCCATGGCGCCGGTGGTCACCATGATCTGCTCGGGCATGGTCGGGATGCCGCGCGCCGTGTAGCGGTCGGCGAGCATGGACCGCAGTGCGGGCAGGCCCGCCGGGTAGTCGCCGTGCGTGTGCGCGTAGGGCGGCAGTTCCTCGAGGGCTCCCTGCACCGCACGGGTGAGCCAGGGCTCGGGCGCAGGCAGCGCGGCACAGCCCAGGTCGATCATCGAGCCGAGTGCCTCGGGCGGGAGGGGTTCGAGGCCGCGCGCCGGCAGCGGGTTCCCGGCCGGCACGGCGGTCCAGCTGCCCGCTCCGCGGCGGGACTCCAGGAACCCCTCGGTGCGCAGCGCCTCGTACGCCGCCGCGACCGTCGTACGGCTCACCGACAGGGCGAGCGCCAGCTCCCGCTCGGCGGGCAGCCGGGCGGCGACCGGTACCCGGCCCTCCAGCACGAGCAGCCGGATGCCGTCCGCCAGTGCCCGATAGGCGGGCGGGCGGCGGCTGCCGGGGCCCGCGGGACGGTCCTGCTGGGAGGTGAGCAGCCGGGCCAACTGTGCCGCGCCCACCGCCGAGGTCCACTGCGCCATGATTCCCAGTCCACCTTCCCGGAATTGGCCATGGATGAGTTGTCTTTCCAAGCCACAGAGTGACATGCGTCAGGCCACTACCACCACAGGGGGGCACGTTTTGTCTGCCGACGCGCCGAGCGATCCGTCCATTGACAAGTCCATGAGGAGCCGTCGCGGACGGCGGCTCCTCCAGCTCTACGCCGGTCTCGCCCTCTACGGCGCGAGCTCCGCCCTCCTGGTGAAGGCGGGTCTCGGCCTGGAACCGTGGAACGTACTGCACCAGGGTCTGTCCGAGCTCACCGGGCTCAGCATGGGCGTCGTACTGACGATCCTGGGCGCGACCGTCCTGCTGCTGTGGATCCCGCTGAGGCAGCGTCCGGGACTCGGCACCGTCTCCAACGTGCTGGTGATCGGTTTCGCCATGGACGCCACCCTGGCCGTGCTCCCCGAGGTGCGCTCACTGGCCGTCCGCGTGCCGCTCCTGGTCGCCGGCGTGGTGCTGAACGGCGTGGCGACGGGCCTCTACATCGCCGCCGACTTCGGTCCCGGCCCACGCGACGGCCTGATGACCGGACTGCACCGGCGCACGGGCCGCTCCATCCGGCTGATACGCACAGCGGTGGAGATCACCGTCGTCGCGACCGGCTTCGCCCTCGGCGGCACCGTCGGGATCGGCACCATCGTGTACGCGCTGTCCATCGGACCGCTCGCCCAGTTCTTCCTGCGCGTGTTCGCCGCCCCCGCGGCATCGGGGCGCAGCACGGTCGTTGCCGCCGGGCAACCGGAGCGCGCGATACTGCGTCCGTGACCACCCTCATACGCCACCCCTACCTCGATCATCCCGGCCCGATCGCCTTCGCCCACCGGGGCGGGGCGGCCCACGGCCTGGAGAACACCATGGCGCAGTTCCGGCGCGCGGTGGCGGCGGGCTACCGGTATATCGAGACGGACGTGCACGCCACGGCCGACGGGAAGCTGGTGGCGTTCCACGACGCGACCCTGAACCGCGTGACCGACGGTGCGGGCCGGATCGCCGACCTGCCCTGGGAGGACGTGCGGCACGCGCGCGTGGCGGGCAGCGAGCCGGTGCCCCTCTTCGAGGACGCGCTGGAGGAGTTCCCGGAGGTGCGCTGGAACGTGGACGTCAAGGCGGAGCCCGCGCTGGGGCCGCTGCTGGACCTGATCGAGCGCACCGATGCCTGGGACCGGGTCTGCGTCGGCTCGTTCTCCGAGGCACGCGTGGTGCGCGCCCAGCGCCTGGCCGGACCGCGCCTGGCGACGTCGTACGGCACCCGCGGTGTCCTCAACCTGCGGCTGCGCTCCTGGGGCGTACCGGCGGCGGTGCGCCGCTCGGCGGTCGCCGCCCAGGTTCCGGAGTCCCAGTCGGGCATCCCCGTGGTCGACCACCGCTTCGTGCGCACCGCCCACGCGCTCGGACTGCAGGTGCACGTGTGGACGATCAACGAGCCCGATCGCATGCACCGGCTCCTGGACCTGGGAGTGGATGGCATCATGACCGATCACATCGACACACTGCGCAAGGTCCTCGAAGAACGGGGCACCTGGGTCTGAACGCCCCGCGCACGATCACGTTCCACGGGGAAGCGAGGGCACGGGTGGGCACCGGCACCGTGCGGGCACAGGCCGGCGACGAGGCCGCCGAGCGGCGGCGCGAACAACGCGGCTGGTACTTCTACGACTGGGCGTGCTCGGTCTACTCGACGAGCGTGCTGACGGTGTTCCTCGGTCCCTATCTCACCTCGGTGGCCAAGTCGGCGGCGGACGCGCACGGATATGTCCACCCGCTGGGGGTCCCGGTGCGCGCCGGCTCGTTCTTCGCCTACTGCGTCTCGGCCTCGGTCGTCGTGGCGATTCTCGTGATGCCGCTCGCGGGTGCGGCGGCCGACCGCACCGGCCGCAAGAAGCCGCTGCTCGCTCTGTGCGCGTACCTGGGCGCCTCGGCCACGACGGGCCTGTTCTTCCTGGACGGTGACCGGTATCTGCTCGGCGGCCTGCTGCTGATCGTCGCGAACGCGTCGGTGGCCGTCTCGATGGTGGTCTACAACTCGTATCTGCCGCTGATCGCCCCGCCCGAGGAGCGTGACGCGGTCTCCTCGCGCGGCTGGGCCTTCGGCTACGCGGCCGGTTCGCTGGTCCTGATCGCGAACCTGGTCCTGTTCACGGCACACGACTCCTTCGGCGTCTCGGAGTCGACGGCGGTCCGCATCTGCCTGGCCTCGGCGGGCCTGTGGTGGGGCGCCTTCACGATCATCCCGCTCAGACGCCTGCGCGACCGCCGTACGACGTCGACGACTGAGGCGGTGCACGGCTGGCGGCAACTCGCCGCGACGGTCCGGGACATGCGCCGCACCCCGCTCACCCTGGCCTTCCTGCTGGCGTACCTCATCTACAACGACGGCATCCAGACGGTGATCTCACAGGCGTCGGTGTACGGCTCCCAGGAGCTGGGCCTCGGCCAGTCGACGCTGATCGCCGCCGTGCTGCTGGTGCAGGTGCTGGCGGTGGGCGGCGCGCTGGGCATGGGCCGGCTGGCCCGGACGTACGGCGCGAAGCGCACGATCCTCGGCTCGCTGGTCGCCTGGACGGCGACGCTCGCCGCCGGCTATTTCCTCCCCGCGGGCGCGCCGGCCGGGTTCTTCGCGCTGGCGGCCTGCATCGGGCTGGTCCTCGGCGGCAGCCAGGCGCTGTCCCGGTCGCTCTTCTCACATCTGGTTCCGCACGGCAAGGAGGCCGAGTACTTCTCCGCGTACGAGATGAGCGACCGCGGCATGAGCTGGCTGGGCCCGCTGCTGTTCGGGGTCACGTACCAGCTGACGGGGAGCTACCGGGAGGCGATCATCTCGCTGGTGGCGTTCTTCGCCCTCGGGTTCGTGCTGCTGGCCCGGGTTCCGGTACGCGAGGCGGTGCGCGACGCGGGCAATCCGGTGCCCGAGAGGATTTAGCGTCCGAGCGCAAAGGGCGGTAGTGTACGCGTTTGGCCTGCCAGGCGTACCGTTACTGCGCGTCAAAGGAGCCGAAACGCTGGGTGACATCTGCTAGCAGATGTGACAAACCGGGCGCCGGTGGGTACAACAAGGGGCGGCTACGACGGCGACGCATGACCCGGAACGGGACTCGGAACGGGAATCTTTACCGCCGACCGGACGTTGACCGGATGACGACGACAGCGACACCTGTCCTGTGGGCGACAAGCCCGGGAGGCACGATTCATGAGTGAGCGAGCTCTTCGCGGCACGCGCCTCGTGGTGACCAGCTACGAGACGGACCGCGGCATCGACCTGGCTCCGCGCCAGGCCGTGGAGTACGCATGCGAGAAGGGGCACCGGTTCGAGATGCCCTTCTCGGTCGAGGC
Organism: Streptomyces sp. Y2F8-2; assembly: GCF_014905555.1. Taxonomy (GTDB): domain Bacteria; phylum Actinomycetota; class Actinomycetes; order Streptomycetales; family Streptomycetaceae; genus Streptomyces; species Streptomyces cynarae. Next base: position 50,268 of record NZ_BNGS01000007.1, read on the forward strand.
GGAGATCCCGCCGGAGTGGGAGTGCAAGGTCTGCGGTGCCCAGGCGCTCCTCGTGGACGGCGAAGGTCCGGAGGAGAAGAAGGCGAAGCCCGCGCGTACGCACTGGGACATGCTGATGGAGCGGCGCACCCGTGAGGAGCTCGAAGAGGTCCTCGAGGAGCGTCTCGCGGTTCTGCGGTCCGGCGCGATGAATATCGCGGTGCATCCGCGGGACAGCCGCAAGTCCGCGTAGCCCCTCCGGGGTCGGGCGGAATACTGCGCGCGCCAGATATCAGTGGGCGCCGTACGTCTCTGTGACGTGCGGCGCCCACTGATATCTGGCGCGGGTGGACCGGGCCCCGCGGAGCTCCGCCTGCCGGCCCTGACGTCAGCGGGGCAGGGGCGGGCGGGGCTCCCCCGGAGTGTCCTCGGGCTCGTCCCTGATGACCTCACCCTGGACGATCTTCCCGTCGGGGCGGTGCATACGAGCCTGCTGGAAGGCGTCACCGAAGCTGCCGTACGGGGACTGGCGGAGTTTGCGGTCGATCGTGCGCTCCGTGTAACGGCCGACCGCCTTCTGGACCGGCGGAAGCAGGAGGAGCAGACCCGCAGCGTCGGAGATCAAGCCCGGCAGCATCAGCAGCAGGCCGCCGAGCATCATCAGGCCGTTGCCGCCGGTCCTCGACGGGGAGCCGCCCCTCTGCAGCGCCTCGTTCAGGTTCCGGAAGGCGCGGCGGCCCGCCCGCTTGGTGACCACGGAGCCGAGCACCAGGCCGGCGACCAGCAGCAGGAAGACCGTGAACCCGCTGGTCGCACCGGCGACCACGGTCAGCAGCCAGATCTCCAGCACCAGCCACGCGGCGATGCCCAGCGGTAGAAAGGTGCGCAACCTCGAGCGCCGGGGCCGGGTGGTGGTGCGGGGAGAGGTCGAAGCGCCAGTCGTCATGCTCCCAGTGTGCCCGGACCCGGCTCAGTGCGGGATAAGGGGCTTCAGCGGCGCCCGTGACGCCGCCGTGCCTCTACCGGCGCGTCTTCCCGCCCCGGCCCAGGACCTTGCCGAAGCGCTCCTCCGCGCCCCACGCCGTGACGCGCCACAGCGCCTCCACGACGATGTTCCGGCTCATCTTGGAGTCGCCGAGCTCCCGCTCCACGAACGTGATCGGCACCTCGACGACGTGGAACCCGGCCTTGACCGCGCGGCGCGCCAGGTCGACCTGGAAGCAGTACCCCTGCGAGGCCACCTCGTCGAGCCCGAGGCCCTCGAGGGTCTCGCGGCGGAAGGCGCGGTAGCCGCCGGTGATGTCGCGCAGCGAGAGTCCGAGGGCCAGACGGGAGTAGGTGCTGCCGCCGCGGGAGAGGAACTCGCGCGACTTGGGCCAGTTCACGACCCGCCCGCCCGGCACCCACCGGGAGCCGAGCACCAGGTCCGCGCTCTTGAGCGCGGTCAGCAGGCGCGGCAGCTCCTCCGGCTGGTGCGAGCCGTCGGCGTCCATCTCGATGAGGACGCCGTAGTCGTGTTCCAGACCCCAGCGGAACCCGGCGAGGTACGCGGCGCCCAGCCCTTCCTTGCCCTTGCGGTGCATGACGTGGACGTGATCGTCGTCGGCCGCGAGTTCGTCCGCGAGCTTGCCGGTGCCGTCGGGGCTGTTGTCGTCGGCCACGAGGACATGCGCCTCGGGCACCGCCGACCGCACTCGGCCGACGATCGTCTTGATGTTCTCCGCCTCATTGTAGGTCGGAATGATCACCAAGGCGGTGCCTAGCGGACCGAACTGCTTGCCCTGGGCCGATGCCCCGAGGGTCCCGTCGCCGTGGTTCACTGCTGCCCCTTCACATCCGTACGCAGAGGTCCACCATAGTGGTCGCGGCAGGGGCCTCCGCCACCGCGGGTTCGTTTGGAGGTGTCGATTCCATAAGAGCCGGGTAAAAATGTCCGCCGCGTCGGCGGCCTGCACCGGCCGGTCGCACTGGTGCCCACGGCGCTGAGAGCGGGTCCACTGCTCGCCACGGCCAGGGCGGCTGCGGATCGGGGCCCGGCGCCCTTCGGGCCGACCTGGGACCCGCTGGCTGCGGATCGACCGAAAGCCGTTGTCTACTGGACGTCCGGGCCCCACCCGGGTCACACCCTGCCGACCGACCGGAACGTTGCCCTCGCCGTGGCGCGGGCGCTGAGCCTGGCTCCCAGTGGTGATGCGCCGACGTGGCACACCATCCCTGACCCAGCGGCGCTCGGGCGACTGCGCGGAGGTTCCCCGGTCGGACGATTCGGTGGTGGACCCGGCCGAACCTACCGGCCCTCCGCGCCTCACTGTCAACAGCCGCCCCACCTGCGGGTCTTCGGCGAAGGGCCTGGTCGCAGCGGAGGATACGCAGGTCGCACGACGGGGTTCTGACGGCTCGTCGCCGCGGCGCCACCCCGGGAGATCACTCGCCCGGCCCTACGAACACGGTCCGGCCTCCGACCACGGTGCGCAGGCAGACGGGAAGGTCGGTTCCGGGGGTCAGATCGGGCAGTCCGGGGGTGCCGGAGCGGGGGTCGGTGGACCAGCGGGCCACCCGGTCGTCGGGGGCCTGGACGACGAGTGCGTCGGTGCGCCACACGGCGTAGTCCGCGGGGGCGCCCGGCACCAGAACGCCCGCGTCGTCCCGCCCGATCGCCCGCCAGCCGCCGCGCGTGTGCGCGGTGAACGCGGCGCGTACGGAGACCCGGTGTTCGGGGGTGCGGTGGAACGCCGCCGCGCGGACCGTGCCCCAGGGGTCGAGGGGGGTCACCGGGCTGTCGGAGCCGAACGCCAGCGGGACGCCGGCGCGCAGCAGGGCCGCGAACGGGTTCAGCGTGCGGGCCCGGGCGGCGCCGAGACGCTCGGCGTACATGCCGTCCTCACCGCCCCACAGCGCGTCGAAGGCGGGCTGGACCGAGGCGGTCAGGCCCAGTTCGGCGAAGGCCGCGATGGTCTCGGGCGTGAGCATCTCGACGTGCTCGACGCGGTGGCGGGCGGCGCGGATCCGGGCGAGGCCCACCTTTTCGGCGGCGGCGCGCACCCCTTCCACCACGGCCGTGACGGCGGCGTCGCCGATGGCGTGGAACCCGGCCTGCAGCCCGGCCTCGGTGCACGCGACGACGTGCGCGGCCACCGCGGCGGCGTCCAGGTAGGCGGTGCCGGTGTGGGCGGCGTCCGCGTACGGCTGGTGCAGACAGGCGGTGTGCGAGCCGAGGGCGCCGTCGACGAAGAGGTCGCCCGCGGCGCCGAGCGCGCCCAGCTCCCGGGCCTTGGTGACGTCCTGCTCGGCCCAGTAGCCGACGACGCGCGGTCCGGGTTCCTCGGCGGCGAGGCGCAGCAGCCCGGTGAAGTCGTCCTGCGAGGAGATCTCCGGGCCCGCGCACTCGTGGAGCGAGCCGATGCCGAGGGAGGCGGCGTGGGCGAGGGCGGTGCGCTGGGCCTCGGCGCGCTGGGCGGGGGTGACCGCGGCGAACGCGGCGGCTCGTACGGCGTGGTGGGCGTCGCGGGTGAGCGGCTCGCCGTCCGTGAAGCCGGCCTTGTCGCGCACGCCCGGGGTGAGGTCCAGCAGGGCGGTGGTGACGGCGGCCGAGTGGACGTCGATGCGGCTGAGATACAGGGGACGCCCACCGGTGGCCTCGTCGAGCTCTTCCCGTCGGGGCGCCCGCCGTTCGGGCCAGCGTGCCGCGTCCCACCCGTGGCCGAGCAGGACCCGGCCGGCCGGCCGGGCGGCGGCGAAGTCCCGTACGAGGGTGAGGGCGGCCGTCAGGGACGGGGCACCGGACAGGTCGAGGCCGGTGAGCGCGAGGCCGGTGGCGGTGGTGTGCACGTGCGCGTCGGTGAACGCGGGAGTGACGAGGGCGCCGTCGAGGTCGATCACTTCGTCGACGCCCTCCGCGAAGGCGTCGGCCGCGCCCTCGGAACCGACCCAGGCGACATGTCCGGCCTCCACGACCATCGCGGTGGCGAAGGGGTCGGCGGGGCTGTGGACCTCTCCGCGGCGCAGGAGGACGGTCTGGGGCTCGGCGGTGCGCTCACTCATGGGCAACAGTGTCGCCCCTGGCGGGGGACGCCCCGCAGGGAGGTCGATCAGATCCGGGGCGGCCGTGCCTCGTAGGGGGTGGACAGGACCACGGTGGTGCGCGTCGACACCCCCGCGAGGCTCCGCAGCCGGGCGAGCAGTTCCTCGAGTTCGTGCGGCGTGGCCACGCGGACCTTGAGGATGTAGTTCTCGTCGCCCGCGACGCTGTGGCAGGCCTCGATCTCCGGGACGCCCGCGAGGCGTTCGGCGATGTCGTCGGGGGCGCTGGGGTCGAACGGCTTCACCGAGATGAAGGCGGTCAGCGGCAGGCCGACGGCCTCGGGGTCGACGACGGCGGCATACCCGCGGATGACGCCCCGCTGCTCGAGCCGGCGCACCCGCTGGTGCACGGCCGATGTGGACAGGCCCGTGGCCTTGCCCAGGTCGGTGTAGCTCATCCGCCCGTCCTTGACGAGCAGCTGCACGATCTGTCGGTCCAGCTCCTCCATGGCGCTAGAACCTACAGTGCGCCCTGACTCCGCGGATACCTCAGCAGCCCAGGTCATACCCGGTTTGTGATGTTGGTGAGAGCGGCCTGTGAGCCGCCCGGGTGACCCGCGGCCGCGCCGGGCACCTGCGAGTGGCATGTGACGAACGCCACAGTATCCGATCAGGCTTCGTGATGCTCTCGTGATTACCCCGGAGACGGGACGGGAAGTGCTTGCTGTGGTCGAGGCCGCAGTGCCTTGTCGGCCCAGCCCTAGGGGGAGAAACCCATGCAGAATCCCAAGCGCCCTGGTCGTACCGTGCCCAAGCGGCAGCAGCCGGTCATCGAGCCCGAGCCGGAGGGCGTCGAACCCGACGCCCTCGACGGCGATGAGTTCGACGCGTACGACACCTTCGAGATGTACCGGGTGATCTGCCCGGACTGCGCGCAGCCCATCGCGCTCCTGGCGGAGGAGGAGGTCCTGCCCGAGCACGCGCTGTGCGCCTCGCCGTGGAATCCGTTCGGTCTCACGGTCTGCTCCGGTACGGGCCGTGCGGCGGCCGACGCCCGCCCGGCGGACGAGTCCCTGGAGCCTCAGGAGCAGGACACCGCCCTGCTGCTGACCCTCCCTCAGGGGCTCGACTGGCGCACGCAGCCGTTCTCGCACGTCGGCGGCCCGGGCTCGCGCCCGCTGCGGCTCGCGACACTGCGCCGCCAGGCCGCCTGACACGTCACGAGCAGTGGCGGTTCCACGGGCGATCCGCCGCGGAACTCACGCTCGATTAGCGGGGTCGGTGACCTCGGCGGGCGTCGCGGCGTTGCTCCGTGCATGAGCCCCACTTATTCGGCGACCGGACCCCGGCGGCCGGTGTTCATTCCGGTACCGGCGGCGACGCTGCCGCCGCCGCAGCCGCAGGATCCGCCCATCTACCGCGCGCTGATGCGCGCCTGGGCCGACCGCGGGCGCACGCTCCCGGGGCGCCACGACCCGGAATGGGTGCGGCTCGCGGCGCCCCCGGCCGGCCAGCGCCGGCTTGCGGCGGGCCAGGAGTCGTTCAGCGGGACTCGGGACCAGCGAGGTGACGGGCGATGACCATGCGCTGGATCTGGTTCGTCCCCTCGACGATCTGCAGCGCCTTGGCCTCCCGCATGTAGCGCTCGACCGGGAAGTCCACGGTGTAGCCGTACCCGCCGAGCACCTGGACGGCGTCGATGGTGACCTTCATCGCCGTGTCGGTGCAGTGCAGCTTGGCCATGGCCGCCTGCTTGGCGAACGGACGCCCGGCGTCCCGCAGCCGTGCCGCCGCCAGGTACAGCGCCCGGCCCGCCTCGATCTGTGTCGCCATGTCGGCGAGCAGGAAGCGCAGCCCCTCGAAGTCCGAGATCGGCCGCCCGAACTGCCGGCGCCCGGTGGCGTACGCGACGGCCTCGTCCAGGGCCGCCTGGGCCAGGCCGATGGCGCAGGCCGCGATGCCGAGCCGCCCCGAGTCGAGCGCGGACAGCGCGATCGCGAAGCCCTGTCCCTCGTCGCCGATGCGCCGCGCTTCCGGCACGCGCACCCCGTCGAAGTGGACCTGTGCGGTGGGCGACCCCTTCATGCCCATCTTCTTCTCGGGCGCCGCGGCACTCAGTCCCTCGGCGTCGCCGGGGACGAGGAACGCGGTGATCCCGCGGGGACCCTCCTCGCCGGTGCGCGCCATCACGGTGTAGAAGTCGGCGATCCCTCCGTGGGTGATCCATGCCTTGGTACCGGTGATCACCCAGTGGTCGCCGTCCCGAACCGCCTTCGTCCGCAGGGATGCGGCATCCGACCCGGACGACGGCTCGGAGAGGCAGTAGGCGCCCAGCAGGCCCCCGCCGAGCATCGCGGGCAGGTGTTCCAGCTGTTGCTCCTTGGTGCCGTAGTACGCGAGGGCATGGCAGGCCAGGGTGTGGACGCTGACGCCGAGGCCGACGGTGAGGCGTGCCGCGGCCAGCTCCTCGAGGACCTGCAGGTAGACCTCGTAGGGCTGGTCGCCACCGCCGTACTCGGAGTCGTACGGCAGGCCGAGCAGTCCGGAGTCGGAGAGCAGGCGGAAGGTCTCGCGCGGGAACTGCCCGGAGTGCTCCTCCTCGGCCGCCTTCGGGGCGATCTCGCGCTGCGCGATGTCGCGGACGAGCGAGATCAGATCCCGGGCCTCGTCCGTGGGCAGTTGTCGGTCCACCGGCTGCGGGGCGCGGTCGGGCATGGCGACGCTCTCCTCCCTCTTGGGCACGTCGGCGGACATGCGCCTTGGGTGGGGCGGCGCCGCCGGGTCTCACTGGGCCTGGCCGATGCTCGCCGCTCCGGGTCGCGGAGGCGGCTGACCAGCGGCTGTGGCGCTTGGAGTATGCCCGATCGGAGGCACGGCGTCACCGGTTAACGACCGCTTACTTCAAGAAAGCGGATGCCGTGCCGCGGCGTGATCGACATCCGACGGACGGGGTCTCGTCCCGGGACTGTCTGCAATCACCATGGACCAGCCCGTGACGGCTTCGCCTGTCCCCGGGTGGCACCGCTCGGGGGTCGATCGGTCCTCCCGTTGTCGACCGGTCCTCCCGTTGTCGATCGGTCTTCGGTTGCGGTCAGATCGGTCGGCGGGCCGGAGGCGGGGCCGGGTACGCGGGGTCCAGTTCCTCGATCGCGCGCAGGGTGCCGCCCAGCATCTTCGCGAGCAGGTCGCACATGGTGTCGCGGGACAGTACCGGGCGGTCGATCCAGTCGAGGGTCACGCCCTCCACGCCGCACACCCAGCCGAGCAGTCCCGTGCGCACCAGCGCAGCGATGTCGCGCCGCCCGTACGCCCCCTCGGCGATCGTGGTGACGATCGCCTCGCGCACCCCGTCCCGGATGGCGTGGACCTGTGCGTCGAAGCCCACGCCGCCGCTGACGATGGTGCGGAAGGCGGCCTGGTTCTGCTCGGCGTAGCGCAGATAGCGGTCGATGGTGCGGTGCACCCGTTCCACCGGCGGCAGGTCCAGGCCGGCGGCCGCGGAGGTCACGAGGTCGGCCACCGAATCCTCGACGATGGCGAGGTAATAGCCGCGTTTCGATTTGAAGTAGTAGTAGATGAGCCCTTTCGCCACCCGGGCATGACGCGCGATGTCATCCATCGACAGCGTGTCGTAGGAGGTGTCGGCGAATAACTTCCGCCCGATGGCGATGAGTTCGGCGCGGCGCGCCAGGGAGCGGTCGGTACCGCGCGCCTGGGGGCGCACGGCACCTCGCTGTTGACTGCTCTTCAATTTCGGCCCAAGTCTCCAACTACCGGCGGGACATCCGCAGTATCGCAGAATGACACCAGCAGCATGTTCGACTTGATCGGCGGAGTGGGCCGCCGGAGTCGGACCCCGTTGGGAAATGCGCCGCCCGGTTCCCCCGTGGGCGCGTCAGCGGACGCCCACCGCCGCCAGCGCCTTGCGCTGCCGCGAGGTGGGCCGGGCCGGGAAGTACAGGTAGCAGACGCCGCCGGTGCCGGAGGCGACCTTGCCGGAGGCGTTGTACCGCTTGGTGCGCAACCAGATGTTCTCGAACTCCCGCCGCCGGTACACGCGCCGCACCGCCTCGTCGCTCGGCGACGCCGGGTCGTTCGTGATCACGTCGCCGTCGGCGGTGAACCCGATCACGGTCATCAGATGCCCCGCGGTCCCGTACCCCGCCCCCGTCAGCTCCTCCTTCAGGAACGACTGCGAGGTGATGGCCGGGATGCCCGCAGCGATCAGCGTCTCCAGGTCGGTGAGTGAGGACAGCCGGGTGACCACTGCCTGGAGGTCCTTGAACGTGGCCGCGTAGGCCGCGTTGAAGGGCCAGTTGCCGCAGCCCTGGTACTGGTGGTCGTAGGTGAAGCGGGCGGCATGGCAGACCTGCGGGTCCGCGTACGCCGGGTTGACCCAGGACAGTTGTTCGGGTGTGAGCCTCCGCCCCCAGTACTCGATGATCATCTGCGAGGACGTGGGGCTGCACCAGGCCTCGCCGCCGTTGTCGTACTCCGGGTACTGGCCCTTGTGGATCTCCTGCGAGTAGCGCGGGACGATCAGTTCCTCGGCGAGCCCGGGTGTGGAGGCCGGGACGGTGAACCGGTCCGGGACGTCGGAGCCCATGGCGCCGAGCCGCCACACCGTCGGCGTGATCCGTGTGCCGGGTGTGCGGTACAGGGTCAGGCGCAGACGGTACGACACCAGGCGCAGGCCAGAGGCGGGATCGGCGATGGCGAAGGTGTCGGTCCAGATGTCGCTCCTGCCATCGCTCTGGCCGTCCACGGAGGTGCGGCGGATGTCCTGGTCGCCGGCCGCCCAGCGGCCCATCACGTACCAGGGGGTGTCCGTGCCGTCGGAGTAGGTGCCCTTCAGTTCGACCTGGAGCCAGGTGCCGGCCGGAGTGTGCGCGTTCCAGGAGGCGACGAGCTCGGTGGCCGGGACGGCGAGGCGGTGCGCCGGGGAGGCCCAGGCGGCGTACTCCCAGGTGGCGGACTTCCCGGTGTGCGGGTCGGTGTAGTCGGTGCGACCGGCGGGCGTGGCGATCACCAGGCCGGGGCGGAGGCCGGCGAGGGCGCGAACGCCCTGCGCCGTGCCGCTTCGCCAGTCGGCGTACGAGGTCCAGGCACGGTAGTCCACGAGGCTCGGGGATGCTTTCGTCGGCCGGGCGGTCGGCGTGGCGGCGGCCGCCGGGCCCGCGGTGCCGGCCGCCGTGGCCGCGGCGGCCGCCGCGGCGAGGATGGTTCTGCGGGACGGCTCTGAAGCTCTGGTCATCGGTAAGTGACCCCCAGGAGTCCTTCAAGCAGCGGTTCGGACGCACGGTGTGCGCCAACTATGGCCGCCGCACACGGACTTCTGCCAGCACTTCGGCCGCCGACGCGCCCACCAATATTGGTCCCGACCTGTGGCGGTTTTCCGGGAATGGGGGTCGGGAATTCGAAGAGGCGAATCACCCTCGTTCACACCGAACCCGAAGTAGGGGAAATTCCGGAGAGAGGTCGCTTTCTCCGCGAAGAGGGACAGCCCATTCGCCCGAGTAAGCTGTCCCGTCGAGAACATGCCGAAACATGCCGCCACACCTTCTCGCCCGGGAATCGTCATTCACGCTCTCGCGTCCCGCCTTCAGCACCTACCGCCCTCCTGCGGACCCGTCCGTCTCGTCGGCGTCGACGGGCACGCGGGGTCGGGGAAATCCACGTTCGCCGCACACCTGGCGGCCGCACTCGGCGGCGCGCCCCTGCTGCACCTGGACGACATCGCCACCCATGAGGAGCTGTTCTCCTGGACGGACCGGCTGCTGCGGGAGGTGATCGTGCCGCTCGGCCACGGCCGGACCGCGCACTACCGGCCCTACGACTGGCACGCCCGGCGCTTCGGCCCCTCCCGTGCGCTGCCATCCGCGCCCGTGATCCTGATCGAGGGGGTCGGCGCCGGCCGCCGGGCGCTGCGCCCATATCTCGCCCGGCTGCTGTGGATGGATCTGGCGCGCGAGGAGGCGTGGACGCGCGGGCGGGCCCGGGACGGCGAGGAACAACGCGCTTTCTGGGACGGCTGGGTCGACGCGGAGCGCCGGCACTTCGCCGAGGACCCCTCGCGACCCCACGCCTGCCTTCTGGTGCATCAGAAGCACGAGGGATATGAGGTGCTTCCCGGGCCGGCCGGGGTTCCTGGTCCCGAACAAGATCTCACCCACAGTGACGACCCATCGGCAGTGTGCTGAACTCGTGAAGATCCTCGCCGGGCAACTTCCTCGAGTGCCCCAAGTCGGCTTGACCGGGGGGCCGTACAGGTCTTACGTTCTCAATGTGCGGCTTTCGCAGTCGCACCCAGACGCGAAGCCCCCGGTTGTTCCCCCGTGATCGGGGGCTTCGTTCTGCTCTCAGCACCTTCCGTGCGCGCCAAGAGGCGTGATCCGCTCACCCTCGGTCACCACGCGCCGCGCGCCCCGTCTGCTCCCACCTCGCCGAACGGCCCGTGCGGCACCCTTCGTGCGCCCCTCCCCCGCAGGTACGATGCCTCTTGGTGCGACGTTCGGACGCTGCTCTGCGCACCGTGGCAACTCCGGTCCGCGGCACAGCGGTTCGAGCAAGGCGGCCGACGGGCACGGGCCCGGCGGTGAACCAACGGGGGCACGGTTTGTGGGGGACGTGATGGACTTCGGCACGCAGGGCCCTCAGGCCCCGGCCGACCTCGCCTGGCTGCGAGGGGTCGACGCCTACACGATGGGCGCCTATCCGCAGGCGGAGGAGGAGTTCCGCGCCGCGGTCCGGATGGATCCGGGGATGGCCGACGGCTGGCTCGGGCTGCACGCGCTGCGCGTCGACACGACGACCGCGCTGCTGAGGATGTACCGCCACCGCGACCGCTTCGGGGAACAGCGGACGCGACACCGGCGCACCCTCAACTCCTGGTACTGGCTGGGCTGGTGGGTGCAGCCGGTGCTGGAGAGCCCGCGCGACCTGCTGCTGGCGCACGCCTCGCACTGGCTGGACGGCCGCCACGTCCCGGAGCTGGACCGCGCGCTGGCGGGCCTGCCGCCGGTCGACACCGACCCCCAGGTGCGCTTCCTGCACGCCTGCCGGGCCTACCTGGTCAAGGACTGGGAGCAGTTGGTCCGGCACACCGATCCACTGATCGACGATCCCATGCTCGGCATAGAGGCCGGACTGTTCGGCGGCATGGCCCGGGTCCGGCTGGAGATGTTCGGGCAGGCCGAGCCACTGCTCGCCGCCGCCCTGATGCGCTGCCGCAGCGAGCAGCCGCAGCGCAAGGAGCTGCGGTACTGGCTGGCGCGGGCGCACGAGGGCACGGGTCGCTCGGCCGCCGCGCTCCCCCTGTACCGGGCCGTGCACCGGGTGGACCCGGCGTTCATGGACACCTCGGCGCGGCTCGCCGCGATCGCCGAGGGCGACGGGTACGACGATTCGACCGACCTGACGGCGATGGCGCTCGCCGGAGGCGGCGACACGCTGGAAGCACCGGACGGTCTCGATCCGCTCTTCGGAGCCGAGGGCCGGGACGTGAAGCTGTCCGATCCCGAACCGCCGCCGACCGGTCCGCTGCCGGCGCAGGGCGACCTCGTGCGGGAGAAGGCCGCCTCGGTACCGGCACAGTCGTGGCCGGCCGGGCCCACGGATCCGGAACTGCTGGAGGAGGCGCTGGCCGAGCTGGAGCGCATGGTCGGTCTGGAACCGGTCAAGCGCCAGGTCAAGGCGTTGTCGGCGCAGTTGAACATGGCCCGGCTGCGGGCCGGTCAGGGCTTACCCGTCCAGCCGCCCAAACGGCACTTCGTGTTCTCGGGGCCCTCCGGCACCGGCAAGACGACCGTGGCGAGGATCCTGGGGCGGGTCTTCTACGCGCTCGGCCTGCTCGGCGGCGATCACCTCGTGGAGGCGCAGCGGGCGGACCTGGTGGGCGAGTACCTGGGTCAGACGGCGGTGAAGGCGAACGAGCTGATCGACTCCGCGATCGGCGGCGTCCTGTTCGTGGACGAGGCGTACTCGCTGTCCAACTCCGGATACGGCAAGGGGGACGCCTACGGGGACGAGGCGCTTCAGGTGCTGCTGAAGCGGGCGGAGGACAACCGGGACCACCTGGTGGTGATCCTCGCGGGGTACCCCGAGGGAATGGACCGGTTGCTGGCCGCCAACCCGGGACTGTCCTCACGCTTCACGACGCGGGTCGATTTTCCCTCGTACCGTCCCTTGGAGCTGACGGCGATCGGCGAGGTGCTGGCCGCCGACAACGGGGACGTCTGGGACGAGGAGGCTCTGGAGGAGCTCCGGTCGATCGCCGGGCATGTGGTGGACCAGGGGTGGATCGACGAGCTCGGGAACGGGCGGTTCCTGCGGACGCTGTACGAGAAGAGCTGTGCGTATCGGGATCTGCGGCTGAGCGGCTATCCGGGGATGCCGTCGAGGGACGACTTGTCGACATTGCGGTTGCCGGACCTGATGCAGGCCTATGGGGAGGTCCTGTCCGGCCGGGGGCCGCAGGATCCATCGGGGTTGTAGCGGCGCCCACCAGCTCGGTCGTGCCTGCGCGTCTGCGGCCGCGGATTCGTCGTGGCTTGTCGCTTCCCCGAGTGCTCGGCTTCGCTCGAACAGGGGGCCCCTCATCGCGGCAAAGCCGCATGTCGACAGGGCCCCGCGCCCCTGAACGGGGCGCGGAGAACCCTTCTCAGCTCGGTACCGCTTCCCTCGGTTCCGCCATGCGCGGCTGAGGCGGAGCCTCCCGGTGCGCCGGGTCCCTGACCTCGCCGACCAGCAGCTCCAGTACGTCCTCCAACGCGACCAGACCCAGGACCCGGCCGGAGGTGTCCGCCACCTGGGCCAGATGCGTGGCCGCCCGGCGCATCACCGTGAGCGCGTCGTCCAGCGGGAGCTCCGCCGCGAGCGTCGTCATGGGCCGCCAGAGCTGCTGCGGCACCGCCCGTTCGGATTCCTCGAGGTCGAGGACGTCCTTGACGTGCAGATAGCCCATGAAGGCGCCGTTCCCCGCGACCACGGGGAAGCGTGAGTAGCCCGTGCGCGCGGTGAGTGCCACGACCTCGCCCGGGGTCACCGTGGGCTCGACCGTCACCAGCAGGTCCGGGTCCAGGAGCACGTCCGTGACCGGGCGCGAGCCCAGCTCCAGGGCGTCCTCCAGGCGCTCCGCCTCCTCGGGGTCGAGCAGGCCGGCCTGGCCGGAGTCCTCCACGAGCTGGTTGAGCTGTTCACTGGTGAAGGCGGCCTCGACCTCGTCCTTCGGTTCGACCCGGAACAGTTTGAGGATCACCCGCGCGCAGGCGCTCAGCGTGACCGTGACCGGACGGCACAGCCGCGCGAACGCCACCAGGCCCGGGCTCAGCCACAGCGCGGCCTTCTCCGGGGCCGCCATCGCCAGGTTCTTCGGCACCATCTCGCCGATCACCAGATGGAAGAAGACGACCGCCGCGAGCGCGATCACATAGCCGAGCGGGTGGACCAAGTCGTCGGGGATGTGCGCCGCAGCGAAGACCGGTTCGAGCAGATGCGCCACGGTCGGCTCGGCGACGGCGCCCAGGGTAAGGGAACACACGGTGATGCCGAACTGGGCCGCGGCCATCATCTGCGGCAGCCGTTCGAGACCGTACAGCACCTGCCGCGCCCTGGTGGTCCCCAGCGGCTCGATCTGGCTGCGGCGCACGGACACGAGCGCGAACTCGGCGCCGACGAAGAACCCGTTGACGAGCACCAGCAGCGCCGCGAACAGGAGCTGGAGCACGCTCATCGCACCGCCTCCGCGGCCGGCGCGGGGGCGTCCGCGAGCTTCACGAGCCTGACGCGCTCGGCGCGGTAGTGGCCGACCTGGCGGACGGTGAGCCGCCAGCCCGGCAGCTCGGCACGGTCACCGAGGGCGGGGATCCGGCCCAGCAGGTCGGCGACCAGTCCGGCCACGGTCTCGTACGGCCCCTCGGGCACATCCAGGCCTATCCGCTTCAGGACGTCGACGCGGCAGCTTCCGTCGGCGTCCCACGCGGGGCACCCGTCCTCGGGCGGCGCCACGGCGAGCTCCGGCAGGTAGAGGCCGTCGTGCTCGTCGCGCACCTCGCCGACCAGTTCCTCGACGATGTCCTCCAGGGTGACGACGCCGGCCGTGCCGCCGTACTCGTCGACGACGGCGGCGATGGGCTGCTGGCTGCGCAGCAGCTCCAGGAGGGGCTGCACGGGCAGCGTCTCCGGGACCAGCAGCGGTGCCTGGGCGATCCGGGTGACGGGGGTGCGCAGCCGTTCGTGGGAGGGCACCGCCAGGGCGTCCTTGAGGTGGACCATGCCGACGATTTCGTCGATCTTGTCGTGGTAGACGGGGAAGCGGGACAGGCCGGTGGCCCGGGTGAGGTTGACCACGTCCTGCGCGGTGGCCGAGGACTGCAGCGCGCTCACCCGCACTCGCGGGGTCATCACGTGCTGGGCGGTCAGCTCCCCCAGGGAGAGCGTGCGGACGAAGAGGTCGGCCGTGTCCTGTTCCAGCGCGCCGGCCCGCGCGGAGTGGCGGGCCAGCGAGACCAGCTCGCCCGGGGTGCGGGCGGAGGCCAGCTCCTCGGCGGGTTCCACGCCCAGGGCCCGCACCAGGCGGTTCGCGACCGCGTTCAGGGCCGCGATCACCGGCCGGAACAGCCGGGAGAACAGGTGCTGGGGGCCCGCGACGAAGCGGGCGACCTGGAGGGGCCGGGACACCGCCCAGTTCTTGGGGACGAGTTCCCCGATCACCATCTGCGCGGCCGAGGCGAGCAGCATGCCGACGACGACCGCGACGCCGCTCGCCGCGCCCTCGGGGAGCCCGATCAGCGCGAACGGGGTGTGCAGCAGTTCGGCGAGCGCCGGTTCGGCGAGCATGCCGACGACGAGCGAGGTGATGGTGATGCCGAGCTGGGTGCCGGAGAGCTGGAAGGACAGCTCCTTGAGCGACTCGACGACCGTACGGGCGCGCCGGTCGCCCTCGGCCGCGGCCCGCTCGGCGTCCGGGCGCTCGACCGTGACGAGCCCGAACTCGGCCGCCACGAAGAAGCCGTTGGCGAGAATCAGCAGGAACGCCGCCCCGAGGAGCAGCAAGGGGATGGTCATGATGCCGCCGCCTCCGCGTTCACACGGACACGGTCCGCGCTATGTCGGCAGGGGGCGGCGCAGGTACTACAGGACGATCCGTCCATCGCCGGAGGGAGTCACTCCTCGGGTAGCAGGAACCCCTGAGCACCGGGTGGAACCTCAGGGGCGGAGGCGCCACGCAAGCGCCTCTGCCACCAGATTAATCAAGACTCCACCCTGTGCGGCAGGGTGGACGTCCCCGAGTCAGCCCTGATGTCGCTCGGGATGGGCCGTGGAGCGGGCCTCGGCGAGCGCCCGGAGGGCGTGTGCGTCCTCGATGGCGCGTTTCTTGGCGATGCCCGGCTGGATGCCGAGGGCGGGCAGGCTGGTGCCGTCGCTGAGGTTCAGGAACACCCAGGGGTCGCCGGGACGCAGGTTGACCTGGACGATCTCCGCCCAGTCCAGTTGGCGCCGGCTGGCGATGTTGACGACGGTGACTCCGCTCTCGTCGGCGACGACCTTCGGCCGGGCGAGCAGGAGCAGCACTGCGAAGAGAAGGGCCGCCGTGAGGATGAAGCTGAGGCGTTCCCCGGTGGTGAGCTGGTCCAGCAGCAGCGCGACCGTGGTGATCACGACGAGTATCGCGACGCCCGCGGTCAGCAGCACGGCGCGGGTACGGCCCGGCCTGAACGTGACGGGAAGGGTGGGCAGGTCCGACATCGGTGCGCGGTTCCTCAGAGGCGGCAGGCGTGGATGGCCGTGGTGAGGATGGCCCGGGCCCCGATGTCGTACAGGTCGTCCATGATCCGCTGGGCCTCCTTGGCCGGGACCATGGCCCGCACGGCGACCCAGCCCTCGTTGTGCAGCGGCGACACGGTCGGGGACTCCAGGCCCGGGGTGAGGGCGACGGCCTTCTCGAGCTGCTCGACGCGGCAGTCGTAGTCCATCATCACGTACGTCCGGGCCACCAGGACGCCCTGGAGGCGACGCAGGAACTGCTGGACCTTGGTCTCTTCGGCGTCGGCGCCGGTGCGGCGGACGACGATCGCCTCGGACTTCATGATCGGCTCGCCGATGACCTCCAGGCCTGCGTTGCGCAGCGAGGTGCCGGTCTCGACGACGTCCGCGATGACCTCGGCGACGCCGAGCTGGATGGCGGTCTCCACCGCGCCGTCCAGGTGGACGACGGCGGCGTCGATGCCGTTGTCGGCGAGGTGCTTGGCGACGATGCCCTCGTAGGAGGTGGCGATCGTCATGCCGTTGAGGTCCTCCACGCCCTTCGCCGTGCCGGGCTTGGTGGCGTAGCGGAAGGTGGAGCGGGCGAAGCCGAGCGGGAGGATCTCCTCGGCGTTGGCGCCGGAGTCGATGAGCAGGTCACGGCCGGTGATGCCGATGTCGAGGCGGCCGGAGGAGACGTAGATGGCGATGTCGCGGGGGCGGAGGTAGAAGAACTCGACCTCGTTCTCCGGGTCGACGATCCTCAGCTCCTTGGACTCCCGGCGCTGCTGGTAGCCGGCCTCATGCAGCATCTCCGCCGCAGGGCCGGACAGTGAACCCTTGTTGGGGACGGCGATGCGCAGCATGAGGTCGGCTTCCTTCGTTCGTGCGTATGGGTGTACAGGTATTCGGTTTACGGCTCAGAGGTGGGCGTAGACGTCGTCCAGGGAGATCCCGCGCGCCACCATCATCACCTGGACGTGGTACAGCAGCTGGGAGATCTCCTCGGCGGCCGCCTCCTTGCCCTCGTACTCGGCGGCCATCCAGACCTCGGCGGCCTCTTCGACGACCTTCTTGCCGATGGCATGGACGCCCTTGCCGACCAGCTCGGCGGTGCGGGAAGTGGCGGGATCGCCGTGGGCGGCCTTGTGCTGGAGCTCGGTGAAGAGCTCCTCGAACGTCTTCTTGGACATGGTGGTCCTAACCCTACGCGCTGAGGGCCGTACCTCAGTGCCAGGGTTCAGATACTGAGCGGAGCGTGGCGGCCGTCGCCACCGCCGCCGTCACCGCCTCGTGCCCCTTGTCCTCGTTGGAACCCTCGAGGCCCGCGCGGTCCAGGGCCTGCTCCTCCGTGTCGCACGTCAGCACCCCGAAGCCGACCGGGACGCCGGTCTCGACGGAGACCTGGGTCAGGCCCTGGGTGACGCCCTGGCACACGTAGTCGAAGTGGGGGGTGCCACCGCGGATGACGACGCCGAGGGCGACGATCGCGTCGTATCCGCGGCCCGCGAGGACCTTCGCCGCGACCGGCAGCTCGAAGCTGCCGGGGACCCTGAGCAGGGTCGGCTCGTCGATCCCCAGCTCCCGCAGGGCGCGCAGGGCGCCGTCGACCAGACCGTCCATCACCTTGTCGTGCCACTGTGCCGCGATGACGGCGACCCGCAGGTCGCTCACGTTGCGTACGGACAGCTCCGGTGCACCCTTGCCGCTCACGTCTCTCCTCAGTGCTCTGTTACTGGTTGCCGCAGGCGGACACGGCGGTCGTGTCCAGCCAGGGCAGGTCGTGCCCCATCCGGTCCCGCTTGGTGCGCAGGTAGCGGAGGTTGTGTTCACCCGCCTGGACGGGCATCGGTTCCCGGGCGGTGACCTTGAGGCCGTAGCGCAGCAGGGCGGCGGTCTTCTCCGGGTTGTTGGTCATCAGGCGCACGCTGCTCACGCCGAGGTCCTTCAGGATCTGGGCGCCGGCGGCGTAGTCGCGGGCGTCGGCGGGCAGGCCCAGCTCCAGGTTGGCGTCCAGGGTGTCACGACCGCGCTCCTGGAGTTCGTACGCGCGCAGCTTGGACATCAGTCCGATACCGCGTCCCTCGTGGCCGCGCAGGTAGACGACCACGCCCCGGCCCTCGGCCTGGATGCGCCGCAGGGACGCCTCCAGCTGGGGGCCGCAGTCGCAGCGGGCGGAGCCGAAGACGTCGCCGGTCAGGCACTCGGAGTGGACGCGGACCAGAACGTCCTCACCGTCGCCGATCTCCCCGTGGACGAGGGCGACGTGCTCGACGCCGTCGACGGTGGACCGGTAGCCGTACGCCGTGAAGGTGCCGTGGGCGGTGGGCAGCCGGACCTCGGCCTCGCGGCGGACGGTCGGCTCGTCCGAGGTGCGGCGGTAGGCGATCAGGTCCTCGATGGAGATGATCGTCAGACCGTGCTTGCGGGCGAACGGGATCAGCTCCGGCAGCCGCAGCATGTGGCCGTCCTCGCCGGCGATCTCCACGATGGCGCCGGCCGGGCGCAGTCCCGCGAGCCGGGCGAGGTCGACGGCGGCCTCGGTGTGGCCGTTGCGTACCAGGACGCCGCCGGACTTGGCGCGCAGCGGGAAGACGTGGCCGGGCCGCACGAAGTCCGAGGGCTCAGCCGTGCCGCTCGCCAGCAGCTGAAGCGTGGTGGCGCGGTCGGAGGCGGAGATACCGGTGGTCACGCCGTGGGCGGCGGAGGCGTCGACGGAGACCGTGAAGGCGGTCTTCATCGACTCGTTGTTCTCGTCGACCATCTGGGGGAGCCCGAGCCGGTCCAGCTCCTCGCCCTCCATGGGGACGCAGATCAGGCCGCGGCACTCGCTCATCATGAAGGCGACGATCTCGGGGGTGATCTTCTCGGCGGCGATCACGAGGTCGCCCTCGTTCTCGCGGTCCTCGTCGTCGACGACCACGACCGGGCGGCCGGCCGCGATGTCGGCTACGGCCTGCTCGACCGGGTCGAGCGCGAAGTCCTCGATGGTGTCCGTGCTGTACAGAATCGGCGCCGTGCTCATACGGCGGCTCCTTCCAGGACGGGCCGCGCGGCCCTGCGGGAGCGCAGCCACCAGTCGCGCATGCCCCACAGGACGAGTGCGCCGTAGATGACGTAGACGAATCCGGAGAAGGCGAAGCCGTTGGCGAAGTTGAGCGGGACGCCGACGGCGTCGACGAGCAGCCAGGCGAACCAGAACTCGACCATGCCGCGCGCCTGGGCGTACATGGCGACGATCGTGCCGACGAAGATGTACGCGTCCGGCCACGGGTCCCACGACAGCGCCGGGTAGGCGGTGAACAGGCCGGCCACGGCGAGGGTGCCCACGGCCGCGGCGCCGACGAGGATGCCGCGTTCCCGCCAGGTGGCGAAGCGCGGCGCGATGTGACCGTCCGCCGCCTGGCCCTTGCCGCGGTTCCACTGCCACCAGCCGTAGACGGCGACGACCATGACGACGACCTGCTTGCCGGCGCTGCCGGAGAGGTGGGCCGTGGCGAAGGCGGCGAAGAGGATCAGGCCGGACAGGAACTGCACCGGCCAGCTCCATATGGAGCGCCGCCAGCCGAAGGCGAGGCCGAGCAGACCGATCACGTTGCCGATCATGTCGGACCACTTGATGTGCTGGCCGAGGAGGGTGAAGGCCTCGGAGTTCAGCCAGTTCACTTGGTGGCCCCCTGACCGGCCAGGAGGCTCTCGACGTACTTGGCGATGATGTCGACCTCGAGGTTGACCGGGTCGCCGGGCTGCTTGAGGCCGAGGGTGGTCAGCGCGAGGGTGGTCGGGATGAGGCTCACGGAGAAGTGGTCGCCTCCGGCCTCGACGACCGTGAGGCTGATGCCGTCCACCGTGATGGAGCCCTTCTCCACGACGTAGCGGGACAGGTCCGCCGGGAGCGAGATCTTCACGATCTCCCAGTGCTCGGAGGGCCGGCGCTCCAGGACCGTGCCGGTGCCGTCGACATGGCCCTGCACGATGTGGCCGCCGAGACGGGTGCCGACGGCGGTGGGGCGTTCGAGGTTGACACGGGAGCCGACCGTGAGGGCGCCGAGGCTGGAGCGGTTCAGGGTCTCCGCCATGACGTCGGCGGTGAACTCGTCGCCCTCGTGCTCCACGACGGTGAGACAGACGCCGTTGACCGCGATGGAGTCGCCGTGACGGGCGCCTTCGGTGACGACGGGTCCACGGAGCCGGAAGCGGGAGGAGTCGCCGAGATTCTCGACGGCGGTGACCTCACCCAGCTCTTCGACGATTCCGGTGAACACTTCCCGGGTCCTCCTGCCTCGATGGGGCACGGACTCCGGGGCCTGTCGATGACGACAGCAGACACGAGCGGGGACACCGGGGGCGACGCCGGACTGGCCTCGTCCGCATGGACGAGCCGAGACGGCGGCGCGCACGAATGCCCGCCCGCCGCGCACTGCCTCCCATCCGGACTTTAACCGTCGGTCCAGGAATTCCACCTGGTCAACCGGCCGCTGGAAGCGACCGGGTCGCGGACTATAACCGCCGGTTCGGACTTTCACCGACCCCGGAGTGCGCTGCTTCTGGTACAGCCTCAGTGTGCCACGACTGATCGATGGCCAACCCGGTGAACTGCTGTGTGGTGCCTCACATGTTCACATGCTGGACATCTTCGACTACGGCGCCTGCCCGCCTTCGTCCCCACCACGGCAACAGGCGCTTCACGAGAGCCACTTGAGATTGGTCCATACCTATTGACGGGGCTGATCCGCCCCACCTAGGGTCGGCGCTCGCGGCGCGGTGCGCCGCCCTCGAACGGCCCGGCGGCGGTGACGAAGGCCCTTGCCCGCCGCCGGGCCTGCGGATGGCATGACCGCAGCGGTACGGCCGCCTGTCGCCGTGCGGGCTCCTTTCGCAGGGCGGACGCCTACCGCTCAGGGGGCGTGAACAGCTCGTCCTGGGCTCCGTCCCGTGCCGTCAGCAGTGCTCCCCGCAGGACCGCGCCGCCGCCCAGGGTGCTCGCGCGCACGTCGGTGGCCAGCGGTGACACGCGGGCCAGACGCTCCGCGACCCGCGCGGCGAGGACGTCCCCGCCCGCCTGCCCGACCTCACCCCCGAGCACGACACAGCCGGGATCGAGGATGGCGGCCACGGAGGCGGCACCGACGGCGAGCCGGTCGGCGAGGGCGTCGAGGAAACGGCCGGCCCGCTCCTCCGGGGGCACCTCCGTCACCCCGCTGCCGCCGCCCGCCTCCACCCCCGCGACCGCCGCGACCGCCCCCCGCACCAGGGCCGCCGCCGGCAGTTCTCGCGCGGCCCGCCCCGCCGACAACCCGTGCTCTCCCGCCAGTTCCACGATCGCCGCCGCCCCCGCCAGGGAGTGGAATCCGCCCTCGCAGTCCGTCGCCGACGGCAGGGTGGCGGTGCCCGGGACCGGCAGGAAGCCGATCTCGCCCGTGCCGCCCGAAGCGCCGCGGCGCAGTGCGCCGTCCAGGACCACCGCCGCGCCCGTGCCATGACCCAGCCACAGCAGGACGAACGTGTCGCGGTCCCGCGCCACGCCCTCGCGCTGCTCGGCCAGCGCCGCGAGGTTGGTCTCGTTCTCGACGATCACCCGGGCGGGCAGCCGCTCCTGGAGCGCGGCGACCAGGCGGCGGTGCCACTCCGGCAGCCCGGCGGAGTCGCGGAGTTCACCGGTGGCGGGGTCGATGAGCCCGGGCGCCCCGATCCCGACCGTGTGCAGCCTGTCGGCACCGGCCTCCTTCGCGGCACGCTCCACCAGCAGCACCGCCTGCTCGACCGCCGGCCCGGTGCCGGTGTCGCCGCCGATCGGCACGGAGGCCTCCGCGAGCACCCCGCCCAGCAGATCCGACACCAGCACGGAAACGCTCTCGGTGCGCACGTCCAGGGCCCCGAGGTGGGCCCGGTCGGCGACGATCCCGTACAGCCGCGCGTTCGGCCCGCGTCGCTGCTCGCCCGACTCCCCCACCACCGCGATCAGTCCGGCGGCCGTGAGCCGTTCGACGAGGTCGGCGACCGTGGGCCGGGACAGCCCGGTCAGCTGCTTCAACTGCCCTGCCGTCAAGGGGCCTTCCTGCTGAAGCAGGCGCAGGGCGAGCCGGTCGTTGATGGCCCGGGCGGTGCTCGGGGATGCGGGCATGCCGGGATCCTTCCAGATCTGCCACCGCGCCGCTCCGGCGCGGCCTCGGGCCCCTATCTATCAGGCAGGGTTCCTGATAGTTTACGTCGGCGCGCAGGGAGGACACCGCCGGGAGGGGCCCGAGAATGAGCGAGATGAGTGAAGCGAGCCGACAAGAGGTGAGGCGCGCCCGGTACGCCGTGGCGGCGGTGTTCGCCGTGCACGGCGCCGTCACCGGCTCGTTCGCCACCCGCGTGCCCTGGATCCAGGACCACGCGCACGTCAGCGCCGGCCAGCTCGGCATCGCCCTGGCGTTCCCCGCGCTCGGCGCGTCCCTGGCGATGCCGCTCGCGGGCCGGATCAGCCACCGGTTCGGCGCCCGGACTGCGCTGCGCGGACTGCTCTCCCTGTGGACGCTGTCCCTCCTCCTGCCCTCCCTCTCCCCCGATCTGCTCACCCTGTGCGCGGCCCTGTTCGTCTACGGCGCCTCGGCCGGCATGGCGGACGTCGCGATGAACGCGCTCGGTGTGGAGGTGGAGAACCGCCTCGGCAGGTCGATCATGTCCGGACTGCACGGCCTGTGGAGCGCCGGCGCCCTGATCGGCTCGGCGGCCGGCACGCTCGCCGCCCACCTCGGCTCGGACGCCCGGCTGCACCACGCCCTGGCCGCCGCCGTGCTGACCGTACTGGGCCTCGTCGCCTGCACCTGGGTCCTCGACCTGCAGCCCGCCGAGGACGAGGAGCCGCCGCCCCGGTTCGCGCTGCCGCCCAAGTCGGCGCTGCTCATCGGTGCGGTCGGCTTCTGCGCGGTGTTCGCGGAGGGCGCCAGCCTTGACTGGTCGGCGGTCTATCTGCGCGACCAGCTGGACAGTTCCGCGGGACTGGCCGCCGCCTGCACCACCGGTTTCACGCTCACCATGGCACTCGCGCGGATCGCGGGGGACAAGGTGGTGGACCGCTACGGGGCGGTGCGCACCGTCCGGGTGGGCGGTGTCCTCGCCGCGCTCGGCGGGCTGCTCATCGTCGTCGCGAACCACCCGGCTCTCGCCATGGGCGGCTTCGCGTTGATGGGTCTGGGCATCGCGGTCGTCGTCCCGCTGTGCTTCGCGGCGGCGGGCCGCAGCGGCCCCAACCCGAGCCAGGCCATCGCGGGCGTGGCCACCATCACGTACACCTCGGGCCTGGTCGCGCCGGGCGCGATCGGCACGCTGGCCCAGGCCACGAGCCTGGTCGCGTCGTTCGGTCTGGTGACCGTCCTGGCCTGCGGGCTCGCGGGGTTCGCGGGGGTCCTCCGAGCGGGCGACCGAGGCCGCCCACAGGGTGCGACGGCCGCCGGTGCCGCATCCTCGGGGCGGGTACCAGCGGTGGAGGAACCGTTCTGTTCCCTGCCCGAGGCTCGGCGCCCGGGTTCGGACCGCCGAAGCGACTGAGGTGCCTGTGTCCACCGGATGCGGATCGGCGCCCTGGCGCTGATGCCGGGTCCTGGGGGGTCGGCTGCGAGAGGAGCCCCGACCAGCCGGGGGATCGCTGGTCGGGGCGGCTCATGGGGTGGACGTGCCGCTCACGGGTGTGGAAGGGCCTCGGCCTCTTCGACGCTTCAGCGTTGCTGGAGGAGCACGTCCGCCGCCCGTTCGGCGAGCATGGTCACGGGTGCGTGCGTGTGGGCCCGTACGATGCTCGGCATCGCGGAGGCGTCCACCACACGCAGACCCGTCAGCCCTCTGACCGCGAACGTCGGGTCGACCACCGAGCGCTCGTCCGTGCCCATCCGGCAGGTGATCACGAGGTGGTGGATACTGCCGCCGGTGGCGCGGATGTAGGCGGTGACGTCGTCGAGGTCCTCGGACAGGGCGCCATCCGTGAGCGGCTTGCCCACCCACTGCGCGAAGTCCGGCTGCTGCAGGACGCGTTGTGCCTCGCGTACGCCCGCCACGAGCGTCTCTCCAGTAGGGCGTCGGAGCTCCTGGCTCGCACCGCGGACATGCTTTCGGCACTGACGACACCGGAGATCGCGGAGAGCTATCGGATACCGGCTGAAACGGATGGCCCCGTTCCGTTGAAAGAGGCCGAACTCGGTAAACGCCTGACAGCGCGCGGACCCACACCTGCCTATCCTGAATCTGCGGTGTCTTCCTCGCGTCCAGAAGAAGGGGATGCGGCGCAAGGGGCAGCGGCGTATGGCTGTCCCGAGACCCGAGACACCCGCACAGCCGAGACGCCTACTGTCGGGAGCGGGCATGGCTGATCGCGCAACGATGGAGCGTATCTGGGAAGCCCACACCGCCGGCGAGTTCGTGGCGCAGGACGTGGAGGCCACGATGGCCACGATGGACGACGACCCCATCGTCGTCCATGTGCCGACCGCCATGGGCGGTAGCGGGTACGACGGCGTCAAGGACTTCTACGCACGCTGGTTCATTGGACGGAACCCGGACGATTTCACTGTGCGTTCGATATCCCGCACGGTGGGAGACGACAGCCTCGTAGACGAAATGATCGTGTCGTTCACCCACGACATCGAGGTGCCCTGGATTCTGCCTGGATTGGCACCCACCGGGCAGCAGGTCCGTATACCCGTCATCGCCGTCGTGGACTTCCGAGGCCCGCGTGTGCGGAGCGAGCGCATCTACTGGGATCAAACGGCGGTGCTCGCGCAGACGCAGTTGCTGAACGACGACATCGTCCGGCGCCTGCCCGTGGTCACCACACCGTTGGACGTACTGGACGGCAGGGTCCCCCTCAACCAGCTGACGTCGCCCCGCCTCGATGTCGAACCGTGAAGGTCAATCCCCTCGAACCCGGAACCGGCCCCAGTCGTCGATGAGCTCCTCAGAGCTCCTCAGTCCGCCGAGCGCAGCAGTTCCCGGCCCGTCGCCCTGAACCGCTCGCTCCACGAGGTCGGCCGCAGCGTGGTCGCGTCGAGCCGTACGAGGACCCTGGTGCCGTGCGCGTACGTCACCGCCCCGTCGGCCGAGCAGAACCGGAACCCGTACGTGAGCCCGGTGTTCCCGAGCCGCTCCAGCCACAGGTGAACGGCGTACGCGCCCGGCTTGGCGACCGGGGCGTCGTAGCTGATCCGCAGCTCCTTGACGGCGTTGCAGAAGTCGCCCGCCGCCTCCCAGTCGCCCTCGAAGCGGTACCCGCGCTCCTGCCACAGGGTGGACCAGGCGCGCTCGACCATGACCGGGTAGCGGGCGTTGTGCAGCAGTCCGAGCGCGTCCAGGTCGTCGAAGTGGACGGTGACGGGGATCAGTCGGCCGTACGACACGACGGGCCCTGGCCGGGTCTCGGCGGTCACGGACGCGGGATCGGCTTCGACGGTCACGGGCGGGGGCTCCTCGATCTGACCCGGTGAGGCGCTCACGACAACTGCGGCGCTTGATCCCAGCCATGGTAAGCGCTCGCTCAGGACCTCCCGTCCACGGGTCGGCCGGCGATCGATTCCGGCTGCTCGGCGGCCGGCCTCGGCGCCCACAGGTCACCGCCGGACGATGCCTCCAGCAGGTGCACCGCCTTCTGGGCAGGCGTACCGCCGATCATACACGTGAACACAGTTCGCGACTGTAACCGTGTGAGCGCAGGGCCCCCTGGTGCCGGTGACAATGGTTCGGACAGTTCTTCACGTACAGAGAAAGAGAAGCCGCACCATGGACCTCGGCGTGCGCTGGAAGTTGCACGGTGACGGGCGCACGCCCGCGCCCGGAGCGGTCGTCCGTCCCGACGAACGCCTCTCCTGGCCCCGTACGGTCGGGCTCGGCGCCCAGCACGTCGTGGCCATGTTCGGTGCGTCCTTCGTGGCGCCCGTGCTCATGGGCCTGGACCCCAACCTGGCGATCATGATGTCCGGCGTCGCCACCGCGATCTTCCTGCTGGCGACGCGCGGCCGGATACCGAGCTACCTCGGCTGTTCACTGTCCTTCGTGGGTGTCGCCGCGGTGATCCGGGCGCAGGGCGGCACCAGCGCCACCGTGACCGGCGCGGTGTTCGTCGTGGGCATCGTGCTGTTCCTCATCGGCCTCGCGGTCCAGCGGTTCGGGGCGCGGATCATCCATGCGGCGATGCCGCCGATCGTGACCGGCGCGGTCGTGATGCTGATCGGCTTCAACCTGGCGCCGGTGACCGCGTCGACGTACTGGCCGCAGGACCAGTGGACCGCGCTGCTGGTGATGCTGTTCACCGGGCTGGCCGTGGTGTGCCTGCGCGGGTTCTGGTCCCGAATCGCGATCTTCCTCGGGCTGGTGTTCGGGTACGGGATCTCCTGGCTGTTCGACCGCGTCTTCGGGAAGATCCACTCGGTGGACGCGAGCGGAAAGCTCACCGACCACTGGCGCCTGGACCTGTCCGGCGTCGGCAAGGCGGACTGGATCGGCCTGCCCCACTTCCACGGACCGTCCTTCCAGTGGTCCGCGATCCTGGTGGCGCTGCCCGTGGTGATCGCTCTGGTCGCGGAGAACGCGGGGCACGTCAAGGCGGTCGGCGAGATGACCGGCGATCCGCTGGACGACAGGCTGGGCACGGCGATCTCCGCCGACGGGGTCGCCTCGATGCTCTCCACCGCGGTCGGCGGCCCGCCCAACACCACGTACTCCGAGAACATCGGCGTGATGGCCGCCACCCGCGTCTACTCGACCGCCGCCTACTGGGCCGCGGCCGGCTTCGCCCTCCTGTTCGGGATCTGCCCCAAGTTCGGCGCGGTCGTGGCTGCCATCCCCGGCGGAGTGCTCGGCGGCATCACCGTCATCCTGTACGGCATGATCGGTCTGCTCGGCGCGCAGATCTGGCTCCACGCCAAGGTGGACCTGCGCAACCCGCTGAACCTGGTGCCGGCCGCGGCGGGCATCATCATCGGTGTCGGCAACGTCACCATGAAGTTCACCGACCACTTCTCGCTGAGCGGCATCGCATTGGGCACGCTGGTCGTCATCACCGGCTACCACGCGCTGCGGGCGTTCGCCCCCGCCCACCTCAAGGCCCAGGAGCCGCTTCTGGACTCGGGCACCTCCGCCTACGACGAGGAGGCCGAGAAGGAAGCCGACGCGAAGGCTCACCGCGCCAAGTCGTAGACGTACGACAGCGAGAACGCTCCCGGCGTTCCCTTGCGGCCGTCCGACTCGCCCGGCAGCTTCACCCACTGACAGGCGTCGGTCCTGGTCTGTCCCGTACGCGGCGTCGGGGTCTGCCCGATCCTGCGGCCGGCCGGGTCGCACCACTGACCGTCGGCCCGGCGGGGACGCGGCCCTCGGCACCCGCGGCCGAGGTGACGGCCCGCACGCGGGTGGTGATCGTCGACGGTGTGGGGTGTCGGCGAACCGGACGGTGGCGGGGCGGTCTGCGATGCATGACTCGATGCCCGCCGGGGGTCGTCGGGGTGGGTGGCTATCCAGTCGAGTACCGGCGAGTCGGGGCGACGGTAGAGCCGCACGGGCACTACCCCTGTCCTCGGACTGCGGGCGGAGGGGGAGAGAGTGGGGCGGGAGCGGCGGACGAGACCCGGGTGAGGCTCGGCGTCGGGGACGTCCCGGGCGTTTCGGCCCGGCGTCGGCGACGGGACGGGCGGCGGCACGATGGCGCCCGGCGGGTCACGGCGAGCCGGGCCCGGTCGGTCCCGCGCCCGTCGTCGAGCGCGGACATCGTCCCCGCCGCGGTGCCCACCGCGACCACCAGCGACGCCACCGCACCATGACGGCGCGTCGCGCGGCGCGCCTGCGCGCGGCCCGCCGCTCGGCCGGCCGCCGGATGCGTAAGTCGGACACCTGCCGCTCCCCTGTCCCCCTCATGGCCCATCGGTGCCGTCCCCCGTTCCGGGGAAGCCCGCGGGCCGGTGGCGCCCCGGTGGGCGCAGGGCTGGAACTCTGCCCTCATGGTGGGGTTGGAGCAGTTCACGACAGAAGTGGACACGGTCGTCACTCGCATGCGCGCGCTCGGCGGGACCTGGCCGGAGGACGACGGCGTCGCGGTCTTCAACCGGGTCTACCTCGCCGTCACCGAGGAGATCGACCGGCGCCTGGACGGTGGGTACTTCGCCGATCGACGGCAGGCGGTCACCCTGGACGTCCGGTTCGCCGAGCGGTACCTGTCCGTGGCCGAAGGGGCACCGGTCCCGGCCTGCTGGCGACCGCTGTTCCAGTTCCGGCGCCATCCCGGCGTACGGCCGCTGCAGTTCGCGCTCGCAGGCATCAATGCGCACATCGGGCACGACCTGGCGCTCGCCGTCGTGGACGCCTGTCGTGCGCTCCGCTGCGAACCGGCCGATCTCGAGAACGAGTTCGAGCGTGTCGGCGACGTCCTCGTCGCGCTGGAGGAACGCATCCGCGAAGACCTCATGCCCGGTCCCGACCTGCTCGAGATCGCCGACCCGCTCACCCATCTGATCGGAGCCTGGAGCCTGGAGCGGGCACGCGAGGCGGCCTGGTCGGCGGCCAGGGCCCTGTGGGCACTGCGGGAACTGGCGGACGTGGCCGAGGAGTTCGAACGGCGCCTCGACGCCGCGGTGGGGTTCGCGAGCCGGATGCTGCTCACGCCACTGACGCGCTGATCCGGTCATCCTGCCTGTCGGACCGGGAACTCCCTTGAGATCGCTGTACGTTGACCCGCGCAGACCCCCTTGCGAAGGAGCACAGGCATGGCGACCCGGCTCGGACTCGGCCTTCCGCAGAACCGGCAGTACGAGATCGGCAAGGACGTGCCCGACGTGGCACGCACCGCCGAGCAGATCGGCTACGAGAGCCTGTGGGTGTACGAGCGGGCCCTGTACCCGGAGCCCGCCGGTCAGGGCCTGTACGGCATCGAGGGCCTCCCCTGGCCGGACTCGTATCGCAACGTGGCCGACCCCCTGGTCACCCTCACCCTGGCCGCGGCGGCCACCGAGCGGGCCCGGCTCGGCTCGAGCGTGCTGGTCGCCCCGCTGCACCAGCCGTTCCAGCTGGCCAAGGCCCTGGCTTCGCTGGACGCGGCGAGCGGCGGACGGGTGATCGCCGGCTTCGGCACCGGCTGGTCCCTGGACGAATACGCGGCCGCGGGCATCCGCCCGATCAAGGAGCGCGGCCAGGTGCTGGACGAGGTGATCGATGTGTGCCGCGCGGTGTGGGGCCCGGACCCGGTGCGCTACGAGGGCCGTATCACGAAGATCGCGTCCGCCGTGGTCGGGCCCAAGCCCGCCCGGCCGATCCCGATCCTGCTCGCCGCGAGCAACAGGAAGGCCCTGACCCGGCTCGTCGACCACGCCGACGGCTGGCTGCCGGTGGGCATGGGCGTCGAGCAGATCGCCACCCAGTGGCAGGAACTGCAGGACCTGGCGGCCGAACGCGGCCGTCCTGAGCCCATCCAGACGGTCCTTCGGGTGAACGCCGAGTACCAGGCCAAGGCCTACGACGGCGCCGACCGCCGCCCCTTCCAGGGCAGCGCCGACCAGATCGTCGAGGACCTGGTCGCGCACGCGTCGATCGGTCTGGAGGAGATCCTCGTCGACCTCCAGGCCACCCCGCGGGACGCCCAGGAGCTCAAGGACGTCGCCGCGGAGGTGTACGAGAAGGCGCGGGCGGCCGGGGTGTGACCGCCCCGGGAGGACTCAGTCCTCCGGGAGCTCGACGGGTGCGATCTCGTCGTAGACGTCACCGGGACCGGGGTTGGCCGGGTCGGTCGCGCCGCCGAGGTGGTGCATGACGCCCCACACGGCGTTCAGCGCGGTCTGCACGGCGCCCTCGGCCCAGCCGGCCGTCCAGGAGACGTCGTCGCCGGCGAGGAAGATGCCCCGCTTGTCGGCGGGCAGCCGGTCCTGCATGAAGTGCGTGAACAGGCGCCGCTGGTAGCGGTAGTGGCCGGGCAGGTTGGCCTTGAACGCGCCCATGAAGTAGGGCTCGTTCTCCCAGGAGACCGTGACCGGGTTGCCGATGATGTGCTTCCTGATGTCGACCTTCGGGTAGATCTCGCCGAGCGACTTCAGCATGACCTCCATCCGCTCGTTGGCGGACAGCGGAAGCCACTTCAGGCTGTCGTCGCACCAGGTGTACGACAGGCAGATGACGGCGGGCTTGTCGGGTCCGTTGTCGAGCAGATACGTCCCGCGGGTCATCCGGTCGGTCAGCGTCATCGACATGACGTCGCGGCCGGTCTCCTCGTCCTTGTCGAGCCAGAACGGCCGGTCGACCGGCACGAAGAGCTTGCTGGACTCCATGTAGTGGGTGCGCTCGATGGCGGTCCAGTGGTCGATCGGGAAGAGGGCGTCGTCACACTGGATCTTGGACAGCAGCATCCAGGACTGGGCGGTGAAGATCGCCGCCCGGTAGGTGCGGATGTCGCCGTTCGCGTCCGTCACCGTGATCCGGTTGCCCGTGGTGCGGTGCAGCCGGGTCACGGCGGGGCGGGGCTCGCCGTTCACATGCAGGGACTTCAGGGAGGTCCCGTGCGGCCAGTGCACGATCTTCTCCGGCTCGCGCTCCCACAGACGCAGCGGCAGCTGCTGGGAGCCGCCGACGATGCCGCGGTGGTGGTCGTCGGCCTCGGTGTAGACGACCCGCAGGATCTCCAGGATGGAGTTCGGGAAGTCGGTGTCCCAGCCGCCGGTGCCGAATCCGACCTGGCCGAAGATCTCGCGGTGCCGGAAGGACTTGAAGGCCTCGGATTCACAGAGGAAGCCGTAGAAGGTCTGGTTGTCGAGCTTCTCGACCAGCTTCGACCAGATCTCACGGATGCGCTTGACGTCGCGCTCCCGCATGGCGCGGTTCATGTCGGAGAAGTCGGCGCCCTCCTCCAGGCACCGGTTCCAGGCGGCCGCGACGTCACGGTAGACCTGCGGCAGGTCGTCGATCGTCTCGGCGTAGTGCGACTCGCCCTTGAGGTCGACGACGGTCGACGGGGTGGCTTCGGCGAGCGGGTTGGGGAACGGCCTCGTCTCCAGGCCCGCCAGGTCGATGTAGTGCTGCAGGGCGGTGGAGGACGGCGGGAAGCGCATGGCGCCCATCTCGGCGGTCAGCGACGGGTCGCACCCGTCGAAGCCCACCGTCCGCAGCCGTCCGCCGATCTGGTCGGCCTCGTACACGACGGGCTTGAGGCCCATCTTCATCAGCTCGTACGCGGCGACGATGCCGGACAGGCCGCCGCCGATGATCGCGACCTCGGTGCCGTGCTCGGTCGCGGGTATCTGGCCGAGGCCCGCCGGGTGGGCGAGGAAGTCGTCGTACGCGTACG
Organism: Streptomyces sp. Y2F8-2; assembly: GCF_014905555.1. Classification (GTDB taxonomy): domain Bacteria; phylum Actinomycetota; class Actinomycetes; order Streptomycetales; family Streptomycetaceae; genus Streptomyces; species Streptomyces cynarae. Next base: position 81,298 of record NZ_BNGS01000007.1, read on the forward strand.
GGAAGTCCGGGCCGAACATGGTGATCGGCGGCTGCTGCTCGTCTGCGTGCTCGACGGCGTTGGGCACCGTGGACGTCATGGGGTACGGACTCCTTGCGCGGAAAGAACTCGGGGGAGGCTCGGAAGGATGAGGGGTCAGACCAGGGACCCGTAGAGGCCGGGGCGGCGGTCCTTCAGGTACGGGTTCGCCTCGCGGGAGGCGGCGAGATGGACGGGGTCGACGTCGGCGAGGACGAGTTCCTCGACGCGGCCGGCCCGGGCCCGGGCGACCCCGTCGGGACCGGCCAGGGTGGAGAGCCCGACGAACTCGAACTCGCCTTCCTGGCCGACCCGGTTGACGTAGGCGACGTACATCTGGTTCTCGAAGGCCCGCACCGGCACGAGGGACTCGGCGACGAACTGGAACGGATGCATCTGCGCCGTGGGAACGACCAGGAGGTCGGTGCCGGCCAGGGCGTGGGCGCGGACGTTCTCCGGGAACTCCACGTCGTAGCAGATCATGATGCCGACGCGCAGACCGTCGAGTTCCGCCTGGACGACCGGCTGGTCGCCCGGGGTGAAGTGGTCGCGTTCGAAACAGCCGAACAGGTGGGTCTTGCGGTAGTTCGCGAGGCGGGTGCCGTCGGCGGAGATCAGCTGGGCGGAGTTGTAGACCGTCTCGCCCTCCCGCTCCGGGTAGCCGTAGGCGACCGCGAGACCGTGCCGGGAGGAGATCTCGGCGATCGCGTCCGCCCAGTCGCCGTCGGCGGGCTCGGCGAGCCGGGCGATGTCATCGCCGATCGCGTACCCGGTGAGGAACATCTCCGGCGCGACCAGCAGCCCGGCGCCCGCGGCGGCGGCACGCCCCGCGGCCTGGTCGAGGACCTTGAGGTTCTCGCCGACCGAGCCGGGATGTCCGGAGCTCTGGAGCAGGGCGGTGCGCATGCGTGTTTCTCCACCGGTACGGAAGGGGGTTCGGGGGTCGATTAGACGGTACGGTCGGCACCTTGGGCCGGACAAGAAGGAGCCGTTGCGCGCCGACGAGCGATTCGTTGCGTCCGCCGGGCCTTCTACGGCGATTCGTTGCGCGGCCCCCGCTCGCCCTGGGCAGTGGCGCCGTTGCGCCGTTGTCACCGTTCGGGCGCTCACCGTTCGGGCGCTGCGGACTGCACCCCGACCACGTGCTGGGCGACCATGGCCGTGGCGCAGCAGCACGCAGGGCGGAGGGGGCCTCATGGACGTGCCGGGTGGCATCGTGGCGCTGCCGTACGTCGACGAGCACACGACGGTCGTAGCGGCGGAGCCCGATGCCGTGTGGTCGAGCATCGGCGACGTATTGGACCGTTCTTTCGGGGGCCCCGGCGCGGCTCGCTACGCCCGCCTGGTCGGCTGCGCCGACCTGGCGGCGTCCGGCCCGCGACCGCCGGCCCAGGGGCCCGGGCTGCCCGGATTCCGGGTGGTCTCCGCCGTCCCGGGGCGGGAGCCGGTGCTCTCCGGACGCCACCGTTTCTCGTCGTACGCCTTGATCTTCCGCCTCGAACCGGCCGGTCCCGGCCGCTCGCGTCTGCGTGCCGAGACCCGAGCGCTCTTCCCCGGACTGTCCGGCGGCCTCTACCGGCGACTCGTCATCGGTACCGGCGGGCATGCGGCCGGCATGCGGCGCCTGCTGTCCGCGATCCGGCGCCGGTCCAGGTGACGTGCATCAGCCGGGTGCGCCCGACGAGAAGCGGCGCAGCAGCGGGGACAGGACCAGGACCGACTTCGTCCGTTCGACGAACGGCTCGCCCGCGATGCGCTCCAGCACGCGCTCGAAGTGGCGCATGTCGGAGGCGAAGACCTGGGCGATCGCGTCCGCCTCGCCCGTGACGGTGGAGGCGGCCACGACCTCCTGGTAGCGCTCCAGGCCCCGCTGGATGGTCTCCGGCGAGGTGTTGCGCCGGCAGTAGATCTCGACGAACCCCTCGGTCTCCCAGCCGAGCGCCCCCGGGTCCACCCGGACGGTGAACCCGGTGATGGCACCGGTCGCGCGAAGCCGGTCCACGCGCCGTTTCACGGCGGGCGCGGACAGGCCGACCAGTTGCCCGATGTCCGCGTAGGAGCGGCGGGCGTCCTCGGCGAGGGCGTGCACGATGCGTTCGTCGAGATCGTTCAGCAAGGCGGGTGGTTCACTTCTCTGTGACGACTTCGGTACCCGCGGGGTCCGCGGCGGCCAGCCGGGACCGCCGGTGGCCATACAGGAAGTAGAACACGAGCCCGACGGCCATCCAGACCCCGAAGACCACCCAGGTGACGGCTGAGAGGCTGCCCATCATCCACACGCAGAAGGCGAAGCCGAGCGCGGGCAGCACCGGCGACAGCGGCACCCGGAAGGTGCGGGTCATGTGCGGACGGGTCCGGCGCAGCACCACGACCGCGACATTGACCAGCGCGAAGGCGAACAGCGTGCCGATGCTGGTGGCGTCGGCGAGCTGGCCGAGCGGGATCGCGGCGGCGAGCACACCGCAGAAGACGGACACGATGAGCGTGTTGGCGCGGGGCGTGCCGGTCTTCGGGTGGACCCGTGAGAACACCTTGGGCACCAGGCCGTCGCGGGACATCGCGAAGAGGATGCGGGTCTGGCCGTAGAGCACGGTCAGGACCACGCTCGCGATGGCGATGACCGCGCAGGCCGCGAGGAGGGTGCCCCAGAACGTCTGCCCGGTGACGTCCTTCATGATCTGGGCGAGCGCGGCCTCGGAGTCGTTGAACCGGCGCCAGGGCTTCGCGCCCACGGCGACGGCCGCGACGACGACGTACAGCGCCGTGACGATGACCAGCGACAGCATGATGGCGCGCGGCAGGTCGCGCTGCGCGTTCTTCGCCTCCTCACCGGCCGTGGAGGCGGCGTCGAAGCCGATGTAGGAGAAGAAGAGCGTGGCCCCCGCGGCACTGACGCCGGCCATGCCGAGCGGCATGAAGTTCGCGTAGTTGCCCGAGCGGAAGCCCTGGATGCCGATCAGGCAGAACAGCACCAGCGCGGCGATCTTCACCATGACCATGATCGTGTTGGCTCGGGCGGACTCCTTGGCTCCGCCGAGCAGGAACGCCATGGCGAGCAGCACGACGATCAGCGCCGGCAGGTTGAACACGCCGCCGTCCCCGGGCGGCGCCGACAGCGCTGCGGGGATGGTGACGCCGATGGTGCCGTCCAGCAGCTCGTTGAGGTACTGGCCCCAGCCGACGGCGACGGCGGCCACCGACACGCCGTACTCGAGGACCAGGCACCAGCCGCAGATCCAGGCGATCAGCTCGCCCATCGTTGCGTATGCGTACGAGTAGGAGGATCCGGAGACTGGGATCGTGCCCGCCAGCTCGGCGTACGACAGGGCGGAGAAGAGGGCGGTGAGGCCGGCGATCACGAAGGAGAGGGTGACGGCGGGTCCGGCCTTCGGCACGGCCTCGCCGAGGACCACGAAGATGCCGGTGCCGAGCGTGGCACCGATGCTGATCATGGTGAGTTGCCACAGCCCGAGGGACCGCCGCAGGGTCCCTCCCTCGCCCTGGCCACCCTCGGCAACCAGGCGTTCCACCGGCTTGCGGCGCATCAGACGCGCGCCGAGGCCGGGGACGCCGGGGGCTGGATGACTGCGGGACTGCGGGGGTGCGCCTTGGTCGAGCACGCGTCGGCTCCTTATCGCTGCCGGTCAAGGGGGCGGGCGGGACCGGCGGCGCCCCAGGGGGCGGGGACCGCCGAGCGGGGTCCTCGCCACGCCACGTACAGCGCAGACCCTATGAGCCGGGCCTTCACGGGCGTAATGCAGCAACCTTGCGCATCTCCGCAAGATCATTGCGTTGATTCACCGCTCACGCGGATTTGTTGCGCAGGCGCTTTTGATGTTTGCACCCGCCGGGCTCCCGGCTCCCGCCGGCAGTTCCTTGATCAGGAAGGTGCACGGGTCGGCGCACTCGTGCGCCACACCGTCGGCGTCCTCGTACGACCAGCGGTCCACGTAGGCGGTGAGGGGCCGGTAGCCGAGCCGCGCGTACAGGGCCGCCGCGCGCGGGTTGTCCGCGGCGACACCCAGGCCGATCACCGAGCGGCCACGACCGCGCGCCAGGTCTTCGGCCGCGCGGATCAGCGCGCTTCCGATGCCCCGGGAGCGCAGCTCCTCGGGCCATACGCCGAGCCCGTTGATCTCGGGGCAGCCGGCCCGCGCGGCCCGTACCTCGGACGCCGCACAGCCGTTCCAACGGACCTCGGCGTGCCCGACGGGCCGTCCCTCGGTCCAGGCGACGAGGTACGTGCTCTCCCCCGCCTCCTGCCGTGCGAACCGCCGGGCGTGGAACGAGGTGGCCCCGGCGGAGCCGATGTACCGGTCGAGCAGCGCCACGTCGGCGGCCTGACAGATGGTGATCTCCATGGTCCCGACCGTAGGCGAGCCGGTCCGCCGCGCTCTCCCGGTTTTCCGGCCGGGCAGACCGACGGCCCCCACTGTCCCGACGACGGGACGACAGGGGCCGCGCGCGGGAGTTGTGTCAGCTCCAGCTGGCGTGCAGCGGCTTGCCCTCCGCGTAGCCCGCCGCGCTCTGGATGCCGACGACGGCCCGTTCCGCGAACTCCTCCAGGGAACCGGCACCGGCGTAGGTGCAGGAGGACCGGACGCCCGCGATGACCGAGTCGATCAGGTCCTCGACGCCCGGGCGGGCCGGGTCGAGGAACATCCGGGACGTCGAGATGCCCTCCTCGAACAGCCCCTTGCGGGCGCGGTCGTACGCGGACTCCTCCGACGTGCGGTTGCGGACCGCCCGCGCCGAGGCCATGCCGAACGACTCCTTGTACAGCCGGCCGTTCGCGTCCTGCTGGAGGTCGCCGGGCGACTCGTACGTGCCCGCGAACCAGGAGCCGATCATCACGTTGGACGCGCCCGCCGCCAGCGCCATCGCGACGTCGCGAGGGTGGCGGACACCGCCGTCGGCCCACACGTGCTTGCCGAACTTCTTCGCCTCGGCGGCGCACTCCAGGACGGCCGAGAACTGCGGACGGCCGACGCCGGTCATCATGCGCGTGGTGCACATGGCACCGGGCCCCACACCGACCTTGACGATGTCCGCTCCGGCCTCGATCAGGTCACGCACGCCCTCGGCCGCGACGATGTTGCCCGCCACGAGCGGAACCTGCGGGTCCAGCGCCCGAACCGCCCTCAGGGTGTTGATCATCGACTCCTGATGGCCGTGCGCGGTGTCGATGACCAGCGTGTCGACGCCCGCGTCGAGCAGCTGCTTGGCCTTGCCCACCGCGTCGCCGTTGATGCCGACGGCGGCGGCGATGCGCAGCCTGCCGTGCGCGTCCGTCGCAGGCGTGTAGAGCGTGGCCCGCAGGGCGCCCTTGCGGGTGAGGATGCCGGCGAGCTTGCCGTCCTCGTCGACGGCGGGCGCGTAGCGGCGGTTGGCGGTGTCGAGGACGTTGAAGGCCTCGCGCGGGTCGATGCCGGCGTCGAGCAGCAGCAGGTCCTTGGACATGACCACTTCGAGCTGGGTGAAGCGGTCCACGCCGGAGAGGTCGGCGTCCGTGACCACGCCGATCGGCCGGTGCCCCTCGTCGACGACCACACCCGCGTTGTGCGCGCGCTTCGGCAGCAGCGCGAGGGCGTCGGCGACGGTCTGGTGCGGGGCCAGCACGATCGGGGTGTCCAGCACGAGATGGCGGCCCTTGACCCAGGAGATGACCTCGGTGACCACGTCGATCGGGATGTCCTGCGGTATGACGACCAGGCCGCCGCGCCGCGCCACCGTCTCCGCCATGCGGCGGCCGGCGATGGCGGTCATGTTGGCGACGACGATCGGGATGGTCGTGCCCGTGCCGTCCGGGGAGGCGAGGTCCACGTCCTGGCGGGAGCCGACGGAGGAGCGGCTCGGCACCATGAAGACGTCGTCGTAGGTCAGGTCATAGGCAGGCTGGATGTCATTGAGGAAACGCACGTGCTGCACATCCCAGTCGATCAGAGGTGGCCCCCGGACAGGTCAGCCAGGGGGAAGAGCACGTACTTCATTCTCCCATGACGGGCGCCCCACGAACCCCGGGCGAATCATCCAGGCAGGTCAGAAGGGTCTTTGTGGGTTCATCCAAGCGTCAGCGCCACGGACAGGCCCGGCATCTGGTCCGCCGCCTCGGTGAACACCTCCCGGGCGGTCTCCCACTCCTCGGGGCACGCGCTCGCGTACTCCTCCCAGCCGCGTACGACGAGCAGCAGGCCGCGCTCGACGGCCGGCTCGGGCCAGACGGTGTCGTCGGTGAGCGAGTCGGCGAGCGCGTCCCAGTTGCGGCCGAACCAGTACGGCAGGTCCAGGGCGCGCACGACCCGCTCCATGAACGCCGCCTTGTCGGCGACACCGTCCAGATCCAGCGTGACCAGGAACCGTTCCCCCAGGTCGTCGGTCATCTCAGCACCGCCCGGAACGTGTCGTAGTGGTCGTCGGTGTAGTAGGTCTCCCCGCCCTGCCCGGTGACGATGCGCCGGGCTCCGCGGTCGTGCGCCCCGGGGGTCGGCACCGTGTACTCGTGGTAGTAGCCGCGCGGGTGCGCGGGGAGCCGGTGCTCGAAGTTGCCGAAGACGGTGCCGTCCCGCGCGTAGGGGTAGGGGCCGCCCTTGTCGATGAGGGCGAGGGTGTGCCGGGCCTCGGCGGGGAGCCGGTTCTCCTGGACCGTGGCCATGTGCCCGGCCCACGACGGGGCGGGCGCGCGGGTGACGGTGTCCGTGGCCGAGCACCCGGCGAGCAGGGCGGCCAGACAGACGAGGAGCCCCGCGAGCAGGCGGAGGACGGACCGCGGCAGCATGCTGCCGATGCTGCCACAGCCGCCCCGCCCGGAGGTCCTGTCAGGGCCCGTCAGGGTCCGCCCGGTGCAACGCGGGCGTCGGCGTCGGGCCCGCCGTCATCAGGTAGTCCGCCGCCGCCGTGTCCGTCACGAGGCTGGTGACGAGCCCGGAGCGCAGCACCGCGTCGATCGCGGACGCCTTGCGCTGCCCGCCCGCGATCGCGACCACCTCGGGGATACGGCGGAGCTGGTCCGCCTTGACGGTGATGCAGCGCTCCCCCAGGTCCCGTCCGACCCGGCGGCCCTCGCCGTCGAAGAGGTGCGCGGCCATCTCGGCGGCGACACCGAGGGAGGCGTAGTGGGCGCGCTCCTCCTCGGTGAGCATGTCGTGCACCGTGGAGATACCGGGCTCCCAGGAACCGATGGAGACACAGGCGACCGTCACCTTGTCGAAGTACTCGAAGGCGCGGGCGATCCCCGTCTGGTTGCGCAGGGCCGCCGCGGTCGCGGCGTCCGGGAGCAGCATCGGCGCGTAGATCGGGTGCGCGTCACCGCCCGAGACCTGCGCGGCACGGCGCACGGCCTCCACCGAGCCCCGCTCGGAGGTCCCGGCGTCGTACACGCCCGTCAGCTGCACCACCGTGCACGGCGGCAGCCGGTCGAGGGCCGCCGCCATGTGGATGGTGGAGCGGCCCCAGGCCAGGCCCAGCACATCGCCCTCGGTGACCAGCTCGCCGAGCAGGTCGGCGGCCACCTCACCGAGGTTCTCGGGGTCGGGCGACTCCTCGACCTCGGCCGGGGACTCGACCACGACGGCGTGCCTGAGGCCGTAGCGGGCGCGCAGCGCGTCGGAGCGCTCGGCGTCCAGCTCGGCCGGAACACGGATCTCGATGCGCACGAGATCCCGTTCGAGGGCGGTCTCCAGGACCCGGGCCACTTTGAAGCGGCTGACGCCGAACTCCTCCGCGATCTGGATCTTGGACTTGCCCTCGAGATAGAAGCGACGGGCCATGGCCGCCGCCTGCACCAGCTCAGCGGGTCCCATCCGCATGGCTGACCGGCCCGCCGACATACCCGACACGGCCATCTCCTCACTGCTGTTCACACTCTGCATTCGCCGTTCATCCTTGCAGATCCAGCGCAGTCGATCAGCCCGGACGGTCGGCGTTCAGGTTCCGTTGTCTCACTCGTCGCACGCCCAGGAGGCCCGGGCCGTCGCCCGCTCCGCCTGGGTGCGCAATGCACGTACCGCGGCGGCCGGGTCGGCCGCCCCGTACACCGCCGAACCGGCCACGAAGACGTCCGCTCCCGCCTCCGCGCACTGTTCGATGGTGGAGGCCGAGACGCCGCCGTCGACCTGCAGCCACAGCTCCAGACCGTGCTTGCTGATCAGCTCACGGGTGCGGCGGATCTTGGGCAGCATGATGTCCAGGAAGGCCTGGCCGCCGAAGCCGGGCTCGACCGTCATGATCAGCAGCATGTCCAGCTCGGGCAGCAGGTCCTCGTACGGCTCGATGGGCGTCGCGGGCTTGAGGGCCATGGAGGCCCGGGCGCCCTTGGCGCGGATCTCGCGGGCGAGCCGCACCGGGGCCGCCGCCGCCTCGACGTGGAAGGTGACGGACGAGGCACCCGCTTCGACGTACTGGGGTGCCCACCGATCGGCGTCCTGGATCATCAGATGGCAGTCCAGCGGGGTGTCCGTCGACCGGGCCAGGGACTCCACGACCGGCACGCCGAGCGTGAGGTTGGGGACGAAGTGGTTGTCCATCACGTCGACGTGGAGCCAGTCGGCGCCCTCCACGGCCTTCGCCTGCTCGGCGAGGCGGGCGAAGTCTGCGGACAGGATGCTGGGGTTGATCTGCACGGCCATGCCCCAAGCCTGCCATGCCCTGCCCCGGTTGCTCGCGCCGGTACCCTGCCAGACCGCTTCGCTCCGCGCCGTGGGCCCGGACGGCACGGCCACCGTCATGTCCGGCCGCACCCACCAGGGGCTCACCGGCACGGTCCCGCACCGCATCCGCGGGCCGGTCGGGCAGGCCCAGCCGGTCCTCACCGTCCATCCGCGGCCGAAGTTCCGGCCCGGCGAGCGGCACGGGCCGTCGCGCGTTCAGCCGGTGCGGCGGATGAGGGCCAGGTACATGGCGTCCGTCCCGTGCAGATGCGGCCAGAGCTGGATGTCCGGGCCGTCGCCCAGGTCCGGCACGCCCGGCAGCAGCGGTCGGGCGTCGATGAGTTCGGCGTCGCGGTACTGCTTGAGGACGTCGTCGACCACCGCGCGGGTCTCGGCCAGGTGCGGCGAGCAGGTGGCGTAGCCGACGACGCCTCCGACACGTACGGACTCCAGGGCCGTGCGCAGCAGGGAGCGCTGCAGCGGGGCGAACCCGTCGAGGTCCTCGGGCCGGCGGCGCCAGCGCGCCTCGGGGCGGCGGCGCAGGGCGCCGAGACCCGTGCAGGGCACGTCCATCAGGACCCGGTCGAAGGTGCCGGGCCGCCACGGCGGCCGGGTGCCGTCGGCGGCGACCACCTGGTACGGGCCGGGATTCCCGGCCAGCGCCTTCGCCACCAGGCCGGCCCGGTGCGGCTGCTTCTCGGAGGCCAGCAGCACGGCTCCGCGCCCGGCGGCGAGTGCGGCGAGCAGGGCGGCCTTGCCGCCGGGCCCGGCGCACCCGTCCAGCCAGGCCCGGTCGGGCCCGTCGAGGGGCGCGCCCGCGAGGGCGAGCGCGACGAGTTGGCTGCCCTCGTCCTGGACGCCCGCACGGCCCTCACGTACGGCCTCCACCGAGCCGGGCTCGCCGCCCTCGGTGAGCCGGACGGCGTACGGCGACCAGCGGCCCGGCAACGCGGCGGGCTCGCCGAGGAGTTCCTCCGTGGTGGAGCGGCCGGGCCGGGCGACGAGGGTGACCTCGGGACGTTCGTTGTCCGCCGCGAGGAGTTCCTCGATGCCGGCTCGTCCGCCGCCGAGGGAGTCCCACAGGGCGGAGACGACCCAGCGCGGGTGCGAGTGCACGACGGCGAGGTGGTCCTCGGGGTCCTCGTCGTACGGGGGTGCCACCCGCTCCAGCCAGGCGTCGAGGTCGTCCTGGGCGACCTTGCGCAGAACGGCGTTGACGAACTTGGCCCGCCCGTCGCCGAGCACCACGCGGGCCAGCTCGACGGTCGCGGACACCGCGGCGTGGGTGGGGATCCGCGTACCGAGCAGCTGGTGGACGCCGAGGCTCAGCACGTCCAGCACGGGCGGGTCGACGTCGCGCAGCGGCCGGTCGACGCAGGCGGAGAGTATGGCGTCGTACGTGCCCTGCCTGCGCAGTGTGCCGTACACCAGCTCGGTGGCGAGCGCCGCGTCCCGCCCGTCGATGTCGCCCTTCTCACGCGCCTTGCTCAGCAGCGGGGGCAGGACGAGGTTGGCGTACGCGTCCCGCTCGTCCACCGCCCGCAGGGCGTCGAAGGCGAGGATGCGGACGGGGTCCTTCTGGGGCCGACGGTAGGGCTTGCCGGGCTTGCGGGGACGGCGGGACTGCTCGGTCACGAAAAAGGTGCTCCGGTTGTGGGACGGCGTGCGCTTACAGCGTACGTCCGCGCAATATCGGGCCGACGCAGAGGTCGGCGGGTCTGCCGCCAGGGGTGTCCGACCATTCGCGTCGCGCCCCGGCGGGCTTCGTCAGACACCCCCCAGGGTTTCCACGGCGCCGATGCGCACCCCGCGCGCCCAGTCCGCGGCCTTCATCGGCTTCTTGCCCTGGGCCTGCACCCACACCAGTTCGACCGCGTGCGAACCGGTGCCGACGTACACGTTGTTCTTGCCGACGGACAGCCGCCCGGGTGCGATGTCCGTCACCTCGGGCCGGGGCGTGACCTGGATGAGCTTGAGCCGTTCGCCGCGGAAGGTCGTCCAGGCGCCGGGTGCGGGTGTGCAGGCGCGCACCACGCGGTCGACGCGCAACGCGGGCGCGGACCAGTCGATCTGCGCGTCCTCGACGGTGATCTTCGGGGCGAGCGTGACGCCGTCGGCGGGCTGCGGCACGGCCTTGAGGGTGCCGTCCTCGATGCCGTCCATGGTGGCCTCGAGGAGTCCGGCACCGGCGAAGGCGAGCCGGGTGAGCAGGTCGCCACTGGTGTCGGTGGGCCGGATCCGCTCGGTGACGGTGCCGTAGACGGGACCGGAGTCCAGTCCCTCCTCGATGAGGAAGGTGGAGGCACCGGTGATCTCGTCGCCCGCCATGATGGAGTGCTGCACGGGGGCGGCGCCGCGCCAGGCGGGCAGCAGGGAGAAGTGCAGGTTGACCCAGCCGTGGGCGGGGATGTCGAGGGCGACACGGGGCAGGAGCGCGCCGTAGGCGACGACGGGGCAGCAGTCGGGCGCGATCTCCCTGAGGCGTGCGAGGAAGTCCTCGTCCCGCGGCCTGGCCGGCTTGAGGACCTCGATACCGGCCTCCTCCGCCCGCTCGGCGACGGGGCTGGCGACGAGCCTGCGCCCGCGCCCGGCCGGTGCGTCGGGCCGGGTGACGACGGCGGCCACCTCGTGCCGGCCCGACGCGATCAGAGCGTCCAGCGCGGGAACGGCGACCTCGGGGGTACCTGCGAAGACGAGCTTCATGGGTGGGTGACGGCCTCTCGGGCGGGAGTTCTGACGGACCCACAGATCCCGGCCGGACCGGGCCTGCGGGCGGCGCACCAGTCTAGGACGTGGCGGGGCGCGCCCGGCCGCAGGCGGGGGCTCGCAGCGCACGCCGTCCGCCGGGGGCGTACGCATATGCTCTTACGCCCCCGCAGCGTGACCACAGGCCCGAATGCGCGTTGGTCAAGAAAGAGTTGACCACAAGCGGGCCGCTGTAGCGGCCCGATCCTTTTCAACGCCGGTTCGAGAGGCTTGTTCATGGCCGACCATGCAACCCACGACGCCCAGGCCCGGGCCAGCCTGCACTTGCTGGTGCGGGACATCGAGCGGGTCCGCCGGCAGGTGGACGCACTGCGCACCCTCACCGCCCAGTTGGGCAATGTCTACCGCCCGCGGCGCTCCGGCCCGTCCACGGGCTTCGTCGTCTACGGACGCGCTCCCGCTCCGACCGTCCGTCTCGCCCAGGAGCTGCGGGACAGTGTCGAGACCCTGGTCACCGCGGCCGTGGACTTCGACCGCTCGCTCGGCTTCTCGTGGGACGCCGTGGGCTCCGCGCTCGGAGTCACCAAGCAGGCGGTCCACCGCCGTTACGGCGCCCGCCGTGCCGCCGCGCAGGCGGCCGCCGAGACCGATCGTGCGGCGGAACCGTCCGGTACCCGCACGATCAACGTGGGCTCGGGCATCCCCACGGTGCCGGCGGCCCGCTCGCTGCCGACCCAGCCGACGGCGGGCAGCCCCACTCTTCGCGACGAGGCGAGGTCGACAGCCTTCCCCGGACCGCGCAACGGCTGAGGCGGCCGCTACAGCTCTGCCTCCCGGCCGCACCGGGAGGCAGTCCCGTCCCGAGCCGCACGACCGGTCGGCTCCGTCCCCGGTGCCCCGGCCCGATGGCGGCCGTCACCCGATGTCCGGCGGATCGATCCGGATCCGTACCGCGTCGCCGCCGGCCCGTGCCGTCCGGGTGGCCAGCGCGGTCTTCAGGGCGGTCGCCAGTGCGGCCCCGCTCCCGGGCGGTACGCGGACCAGTGCCCGCTCCCAGCGCTCCCCCGGCGGCGGCCCCCCGACCCTGCGGGGCCGCCCGGCTTCGGTCACCGGCAGCGGGACGGGCCCCAACACCTCTGCGGCGGGCGGGAGACGGGCGCCGGCGAGGAAGTCCGCGACGGCCTCGGCCGGTCCCGACACCGCCGCCATCCGCGACACCGGTGGAAACCCCAGCTCCGCCCGCTCGGCCAGTTCGCGCAGGGCGTGCCCGACGGGATCCCACCGGACGAGCGCCTGAACGGGCCGTAGCGTCGGCTCGGCGACGATCACGACCGTGCCGCCCACGGACTGCGGCCGCACCAGCGCGCTCGCGCCGATCCACCGCCGCAGAGCGTCCTCGCCCGCCCGCAGATCAGGCCGGCCCAGCATGGCCCATCCGTCCAGGAGCAGCGCCGCCGCGTACCCGCCCTCGGCGACGGGCTCGGCCCCCGGGGTGCTGACCACCAGGGCGGGTGTCCCCGGCACCGTGTCCAGCACCTGCTCGCGCCCCGAGGTCCGCACCGGAACAGCAGGGAAGGCCCGCCCCAGCTCCTCCGCGGTCCGCCGCGCCCCCACGATCTGGGCCCGCAGCCGGAACCCGCCGCACTCCGGACAGTGCCAGGCACTCTCCTCCCGCCCGCACCAGGCGCACCTCAGCTCCCCGGCCTCCTGCCCGGCCAGCGGCCCGGCGCAGTGCCGGCAGCGCGCGGGGGCCCGGCACTGCGCGCAGGCCATTCGGGGCACATAGCCGCGCCGGGGCACCTGCACCAGAACCGGTCCCTGCCGCAGTCCCTCCCGCGCGACCTCCCAGGCGAGCGTGGGCAGCCGTGCGGCCCGCGCCGCCTCGTCGCGTGCGAGGTCCCTGTCACCCACCGTCCGTACGAGCGGTGCGGTGGCGCGCACCTGCTCGCGGTCGGCGACCAGCGGTGCGGCCCATCCGCTCTCCACCAGCTGGGCGGCCTCGACGGTGCAGGTCCAGCTCCCGAGCAGGAAGCCGCACTTCTCGCGGGTGGCGCGCAGCTCCAGCACCTCGCGGACATGGGGGAAGGGGGCGTGGTCGTCGCTGTGGCCGGCGTCGCCGTCGTCCCACACGACGACGAGCCCCAGGTTCCGCACGGGCGCGAACATGGCGGCCCGTGTCCCGACGACGGCCCGCACGGCCCCCCTGCGCACGGCGAGCCATTCCCGGTACCGCCGCTCCTGTCCTGCATCGGCGGTCAGCACGGCATGCTGCCCCTCGCCGATCAACTCCCGCAGCGCGGTGTCGACCCGTGCCACGGCCCGCCCGGCGGGCACGACGACCAGGGCGCCCCGCCCGGAGGCGAGCGTGGCCTGCACGGCCCGGGCGATCTCCTGCGCCCACTGGGGCCCGGGAAGGGCGGTCCACACGGCCCGGGGCACACCACCGGAGGCCAGCGACCGCAGGAAGTCCGCGCCCCGCCCGTACCGCCGCCAGGATCCGGGCTCCGGCGCCGACGGAGGCGCCGGCGGCCTGCCCGACTCAGCGGCCTCCGCGCGCGCGTGCCGTGGGGGGACCGCGAGCTGGAGTACGTCCGCGAGGCTGCCGGCATAACGGTCGGCGACGGCGCGGGCAAGGCCCAGCAGCTCGGGCGAGAGGACGGGCTCGGGTGACACGACCTGCGCGAGCGCCGCGAGGGGCCCCGCGTAGTCGGACTCGGCCACCCGCTCGACCAGAAACCCGTCGATGAGCCCGCCGCCCTCGCGCCGTCCCTCCCGCACCATGCGCCCGCCGGCCCCGAACCGCACCCGGACCCTGACCCCTGGCCGGGCGACGGCGTCGAGCTCCTCCGGCACGGCGTAGTCGAAGTAGCGGTCCAGATGCAGCACGCCCTTGTCGACCACCACCCGCGCGACGGGCAGTTCCTTCGCCGGCGAGGCCCCCCGCCAGGTCCGCGGCTTGGCCCGGGGCTCCTTGGCCTTGCGCACCGCGTCCCGCAGCAGGGCAAGCTGCTCGGGCGGCGCGGCGTCCGGCCCGCCCGCCCGCTGCTGCCCGTTCTCGCTGCTCACGCTTGCATTCTTACCAAACGCCACTGACAGCGACGTCCGCCGGAACGACTCCGCCCGCGCAGGGTCCGTCTTCCGCATCAGGCCGCCGCGAACGCAGGCCCCTGGGCCACCGGGCCCTGTGCCCGCTCTGCGGGGCCTTTTTCCACGCGCCGAGGCCCGGCCACCTCGAAGGGTGCCGGGCCTCGTGACAACCGTGCTGGAGGGCTTACAGACCCGCCGCCTTGCGCAGGGCCTCCACCCGGTCCGTGCGCTCCCAGGTGAAGTCGGGCAGCTCGCGGCCGAAGTGCCCGTACGCCGCGGTCTGGGCGTAGATGGGACGGAGCAGGTCGAGGTCGCGGATGATCGCGGCCGGGCGGAGGTCGAAGACCTCGGTGATGGCGTGCTCGATCTTCTCGGCGTCGACCTTGGCCGTGCCGAAGGTCTCCACGAACAGACCCACCGGCTCGGCCTTGCCGATCGCGTACGCCACCTGGACCTCGCAGCGGGAGGCCAGGCCCGCGGCGACCACGTTCTTGGCGACCCAGCGCATCGCGTACGCGGCCGAGCGGTCCACCTTGGACGGGTCCTTGCCGGAGAACGCGCCACCGCCGTGGCGGGCCATGCCGCCGTACGTGTCGATGATGATCTTCCGGCCGGTCAGGCCCGCGTCACCCATCGGGCCGCCGATCTCGAAGCGGCCGGTCGGGTTGACCAGCAGGCGGTAGCCGTCGGTCTCGAGCTTGATGCCGTCCTCCAGCAGCGCCTTCAGCTCCGGCTCGACCACGAACTCGCGGATGTCGGGGGCGAGCAGCGAGTCCAGGTCGATGTCGCTCGCGTGCTGCGAGGAGACGACCACCGTGTCCAGACGGACCGCCTTGTCACCGTCGTACTCGATGGTGACCTGCGTCTTGCCGTCCGGGCGCAGGTAGGGGATCGTGCCGTTCTTGCGGACGTCGGACAGGCGCTTGGACAGGCGGTGCGCCAGGAAGACCGGCAGCGGCATCAGCGTCGGCGTCTCGTCCGACGCGTAACCGAACATCAGGCCCTGGTCACCGGCGCCCTGCCGGTCCAGCTCGTCGTCGTCGCCCTCGACACGGGTCTCGTACGCCGTGTCCACACCCTGCGCGATGTCCGGGGACTGCGCGCCGATCGACACCGACACACCACAGGACGCGCCGTCGAAGCCCTTCTTCGACGAGTCGTAGCCGATCTCGAGGATCTTGTTGCGAACCAGCGTCGCGATGTCCGCGTACGCCTTGGTCGTGACCTCACCGGCCACGTGTACCAGGCCGGTCGTGATCAGCGTCTCCACGGCGACCCGGGACGTCGGGTCCTCGCGCAGAAGCGCGTCGAGAATGGTGTCGCTGATCTGGTCAGCGATCTTGTCGGGGTGGCCCTCGGTCACGGACTCCGAGGTGAACAGGCGACGGGACACAACGCTCCCTGGGGTTGCAGCGGCTGCTGGCTGATCATGGGCGGACGGGACGGGGGCTGCGCCCGGCGTCGTCCGAGAAACAGTTTATCGGTCGCGCTCTGCCACCGGCCCAGGTGTCTCGCCTCTCGGGAGCCCTGTGACCTGCGGCACGGGCATTCTGCCGAATGGCCAGCGCTCTTTCCAGGGTCGCCACGCGGCAATGTCCGGGGCTTGAACGTGCCGTGAAGTGCAGGACATGTTCAGGTGAGGCGGTGGGAGACGAGGTCCCACACCGTCTCGGCGAGGGCCTCCTTGGGCCCGTGCGGCACCGGGGTCTCGCTGCCGTCGGCGCCCAGCACGACCGCCTCGTTCTCCTCGGAGCCGAAGGTCTTGCGCTCCCCCACCTCGTTCACCACGAGCAGGTCGCAGCCCTTGCGCGCCAGCTTCGCCCGGCCGTTCGCCAGCACGTCGTCGGTCTCCGCGGCGAAGCCGACGACGATCTGGTCCGGGCGGGCGCGGTCGGCCGAGATCTCCGCCAGGATGTCGGGGTTCCTGACCAGGGTGATGGGCTCCGGGTCCTGCCCGTCCTTCTTCTTGATCTTCCCCGGTGCGTAGGTCGCCGGGCGGAAGTCCGCCACCGCCGCCGCCATCACCACTGCGTCGGCGTCCGCGGCCGCCTTGAGGACCGCCTCGCGCAGCTGCACCGCGGTCTCCACCGGTATGACGTCGACTCCGGCCGGGTCGGGCAGGCCCGTGTTCGCCGCGATCAGGGTGACGCGGGCGCCGCGGGCCGCGGCCGTGCGCGCGAGGGCGTAGCCCTGCTTGCCGGAGGAGCGGTTGCCGAGGAAGCGGACGGGGTCGAGGGGCTCACGGGTGCCGCCGGCGCTGACGACGACGTGCCGCCCCGCGAGGTCGGGCTCGCTGACGACTCGGGCGAGTACCCGGCGGCAGATCTCGAAGATCTCGGCCGGTTCGGGCAGTCGGCCCTTGCCGGTGTCGACGCCGGTCAGCCGGCCGACCGCCGGTTCGACGACGACGGCGCCGCGGCGGCGCAGCGTCGCCACGTTCTCCTGTGTGGCCGGGTGCTCCCACATCTCCGTGTGCATGGCCGGGGCGAAGACGACCGGGCAGCGGGCGGTCAGGAGGGTGTTGGTGAGGAGGTCGTCGGCGAGGCCGTGGGCGGCCTTGGCGAGCGTGTCGGCGGTGGCCGGGGCGACCACCACCAGGTCGGCGCTCTGGCCGATGCGGACGTGCGGGACCTCGTGGACGTCGTCCCAGACCTCCGTGGAGACCGGGTTGCCGGAGAGGGCGGACCAGGTGGCGGCGCCGACGAAGTGCAGCGCGGAGGCGGTCGGCACGACGCGGACGTCATGCCCGGACTCGGTCAGTCTGCGCAGCAGCTCGCACGCCTTGTAGGCGGCGATGCCGCCACTGACCCCCAGAACGACCTTCGGCTTGCCCACCGGGCCTCCCCGCACTCGACACCTGTACGCCGCGGCTCATCGGCGTACGCGTCTATGAGACACCACAGGCCCGACAGTCTCACTGCCGGGCCTGTGGAAAAGTCTACTGTGATCAGTAGATACTACTTATTGCCACCGCGTGGTCACTGGGCCGGGCCCTCGACGGACTCGGAGGTCAGCAGACCCGCGTTGATCTCGCGCAGAGCGATCGAAAGCGGCTTCTCGTGGACGTGGGTGTCCACGAGCGGACCGACGTACTCGAGGAGGCCCTCACCGAGCTGCGAGTAGTACGCATTGATCTGGCGGGCCCGCTTGGCCGCGTAGATCACGAGGCTGTACTTCGAGTCGGTGGCCTCGAGGAGCTCGTCGATCGGCGGGTTGATGATGCCCTCGGGCGCGGTGATGGAAGAGGACACGCTCTACCTTCCGAAAGATGGGAAAGATCAGACCTGATCACACAACCCTGATCACACAACGTTCATCAAGGCTAGCAGCTCGCGCGCCACGTCCTCGACCGAGGTGTTGACCAGGGTCTCGTCGAACTCGGGCTCGGCCGCCAGCTCTGTCTTGGCCGCCTCCAGGCGGCGCTCGATGACCTCGGGCGGCTCAGTGCCCCGCCCGGTGAGTCTGCGCACGAGCTCCTCCCAGGAGGGAGGAGCCAGGAACACGAGCTGCGCCTCGGGCATCGACTCGCGGACCTGCCGGGCACCCTGGAGATCGATCTCCAGCAGGACCGGCACCCCGGCCTCCAGGTGCTCGATCACGGCCGCCCGCGGCGTCCCGTAGCGGTTGCCTGCGAACTCGGCCCACTCCAGCAGTTCGCCGTTGGCGATCAGCTTGTCCATCTCGTCGTCGGTGACGAAGAAGTAGTGGACTCCGTGCCGTTCCCCGGGGCGGGGCGCGCGGGTCGTCGCCGACACCGAGAGCCAGACCTCGGGGTGTTCCTTGCGCATATGGGCGACGACCGTGCTCTTGCCGACCCCCGAGGGGCCGGAGAGCACGGTCAGCCGCGGACGTTCACTCATGCAGCGATTATTCCAGCAATCCCGGAGTGCCCCGGACTCAGCTGGCAGTGCCGCCGAACTCGCGCTCGAGAGAGGCGATCTGGTTGGAACCGAGGCCCCGCACGCGGCGGCTCTCGGAGATGCCGAGTCGCTCCATGATCTGCTTGGCGCGGACCTTGCCCACGCCCGGCAGGGACTCGAGGAGGGCGGAGACCTTCATCTTGCCGATGACGTCGTTCTCCTGGCCCTGCTTGATGACCTCGTGAAGGGAGGCGCCGGAGTGCTTGAGTCGATTCTTGACCTCGGCCCGCTCCCGGCGAGCCGCGGCGGCCTTTTCGAGCGCGGCTGCGCGCTGTTCGGGGGTAAGGGGCGGAAGAGCCACGCCTACGTCACCTCGGATGTCGAACTGTCGGATACGGACCGGTGAGGAACCTAGTCGCCCCACACCTGGGGAGCCACGAGCAACACGCTTGCCCGTTCTCCCCCACTGCCTTGAGGGCGCGGGAGGTGCCCTCACTCGTCGGAGACTAGCGGGCAAGTCCGCCAGAGTCAGCGAGAACAGCGGAAAAGTCCTGGTCAGCCTCTGTTGAGACGGGCCTTTCGGACATACTGCCCCGGATTTGAGGATGTATCCAGACCTCGAGCCGTCCTGGAAGACTCTTCCACGCGCCCGCGCGCCCCCGCGCGGCGCTACGCCGCGTCCAGGGCGTTCCGGGTCTCGTCTGCGAAGCGTTGCGCGGCGTCACGCAGCGCGACGACATCGGGACCGTGACGAAGAACACCCCGACTGACGTTCGGGACGACATTGCGGACCGCCGCGCCGAACACGGCCGGGAGATCGGCCGGAGTGGCCCCCTGGGCACCGATGCCGGGGGCGAGGAGCGGCCCGTTGATGTCCAGGTCGTACGACGACAGGTCGCCGAGCGTGGCGCCGACGACCGCGCCGAAGGAGCCGAGAGGCTCCTCCCCCGCGTTCTCGGCCGCGAGGTGGGCGAGCATCGTCGCTCCGACGTTCCGTCCGTCGGACCGCAGGGCGTGCTGCACCTCGCCGCCCTCCGGGTTGGAGGTCAGGGTGAGCACGAACAGCCCGGCTCCGCTCTCCCGGGCCAGCTCCACGGCCGGCTTCAGGGAGCCGTAGCCGAGGTACGGCGAGACCGTGAGCGCGTCGGAGAACAGCGGGGCGTCCTTGTGCAGGAAGGACTCGGCGTACGCGGCCATGGTCGAGCCGATGTCGCCGCGCTTGGCGTCCATGACGACCAGCGCCCCGGCCGCCCGCGCCTCGGCGACCGCCTTCTCCAGGACGGCGACGCCGCGCGACCCGAACCGCTCGAAGAACGCGCTCTGCGGCTTGAGCACGGCGACCCGGTCGGCCATGGCCTCCACGACGGTGCGGCTGAACCGCTCCAGCCCGGCGACATCGTCGTTCAGGCCCCACTCGGTGAGCAGCGAGGCGTGCGGGTCGATCCCGACGCACAGCGGGCCGCGCTCGTCCATGGCGCGGCGCAGACGCGCGCCGAAGGGCTCCAGAGGACTCATGCGGCCTTCCTTACGTCGGCGCCGACCGCGTCGGCGAGGGTGGCGTACGGGCTCGTACGGAGGCGGGCGCGGAGTCCCTTGTGGATGGCCCGGCTCCAGAAGGGCCCCTCGTAGATGAAGGCGCTGTAGCCCTGCACCAGCGTGGCACCGGCCAGGATGCGCTGCCAGGCGTCCTCAGCGGTCTCGATGCCGCCGACGCCCACCAGGGTGATGCGGTCGCCCACGCGCGCGTAGAGGCGCCTCAGCACCTCCAGGGAGCGCGTTTTCAGCGGCGCGCCCGACAGCCCGCCGGTCTCCTTCACGAGTGCGGGCTGCGACCTCAGGCCGAGCCCCTCGCGGGCGATGGTGGTGTTCGTGGCGATGATCCCGTCCAGGCCCAGCTCCACCGCCAGGTCGGCGACGGCGTCGATGTCCTCGTCGGCGAGATCCGGGGCGATCTTGACGAGGAGCGGGACGCGCCGTGCGGGGACCGTACGGTCCGCGGCCTCGCGGACGGCGGTCAGCAGCGGGCGCAGCGCCTCGGTGGCCTGCAGGTTGCGCAGGCCCGGCGTGTTCGGGGAGGAGACGTTGACCACCAGGTAGTCGGCGTGGGGCGCGAGCCGCTCGGTCGACTTCACGTAGTCCTGGGCGGCCTCGGCCTCCGGGACGACCTTGGTCTTGCCGATGTTGACGCCCACCACCGTCCTGAACACCGGCGTACGGGACGCCAGGCGCGCGGCGACGGCGAGCGACCCCTCGTTGTTGAAACCCATGCGGTTGATCAGCGCACGGTCCGCGACGAGGCGGAACAGCCTCTTCTTCGGGTTGCCGGGCTGCGGCTCCCCCGTCACCGTGCCGATCTCGACGTGGTCGAAGCCCAGCATCGACATCCCGTCGATCGCGACGGCGTTCTTGTCGAAGCCGGCGGCCAGCCCGAACGGGCCGTGCATGCGCAGCCCGAAGGCCTCCGTGCGCAGCTCCTTGTACCGGGGCGCGAGGGCGGCCGCCAGGAAGGTGCGCAGCACCGGGATGCGGGCGGCGAGGCGGATCCAGCGGAAGGCCAGGTAGTGGGCCTGCTCCGGGTCCATCCGCTGGAAGACCAGGCGGAAGAAAAGCTTGTACATGTCTCGGGAGTCCTCATGATGCTCATGAAGAGGGGGACACCGTTTTCGGTGTCCCCCTCGTCGGCTGCTAGTCGCGGGCCGCGGTCAGGAATTCGGCGTGTTCCTGGAGTGAGCGGACGCCCACGTCGCCGTGGTTGAGCGCGTCGATGCCCTGGACCGCCGCGGCCAGCGCCTGGACCGTCGTCAGACACGGCACGGAGCGGGCCACCGCCGCCGTACGGATGTCGTAGCCGTCGAGGCGGCCGCCGGTGCCGTACGGGGTGTTGACGATGAGGTCGACCTCGCCGTCGTGGATCATCTGGACGATGGTCTTCTCGCCGTTCGGGCCGGGCCCGTCGGACTGCTTGCGCACGACCGTCGCGCTGATGCCGTTGCGCTTGAGGACCTCGGCCGTGCCGGAGGTGGCGAGCAGCTCGAAGCCGTGCGCGACCAGCTCACGTGCCGGGAAGATCATCGAACGCTTGTCGCGGTTGGCGACCGAGATGAACGCGCGGCCCTTGGTCGGCAGCGGACCGTAGGCGCCCGCCTGCGACTTGGCGTACGCCGTGCCGAAGACGGAGTCGATGCCCATGACCTCGCCGGTGGAGCGCATCTCCGGGCCGAGGACGGTGTCGACACCGCGGCCGTGGATGTCGCGGAACCGCGACCACGGCATCACGGCCTCCTTGACGGAGATCGGCGCGTCCAGCGGCAGCTCGCCGCCGTCGCCGTTCTTCGGCAGCAGGCCCTCCTCGCGCAGCTCGGCGATGGTCGCGCCCAGCGAGATGCGGGCGGCGGCCTTCGCGAGCGGCACCGCCGTCGCCTTGGAGGTGAAGGGCACCGTACGAGAGGCGCGCGGGTTGGCCTCCAGGACGTAGAGGATGTCGCCCGCCATCGCGAACTGGATGTTGATCAGGCCTCGGACGCCGACGCCCCGCGCGATGGCCTCCGTGGAGGCGCGCAGGCGCTTGATGTCGAAGCCGCCCAGCGTGATCGGGGGCAGCGCGCACGCCGAGTCGCCGGAGTGGATGCCGGCCTCCTCGATGTGCTCCATCACGCCGCCCAGGTACAGCTCCTCGCCGTCGTACAGGGCGTCGACGTCGATCTCGATCGCGTCGTCGAGGAACCGGTCGACCAGCACCGGCCGGGAGGGGCTGATCTCGGTCGACTCGGCGATGTAGGCGGCGAGGCGGGCCTCGTCGTAGACGATCTCCATGCCGCGCCCGCCGAGGACGTAGGACGGCCGGACCAGGACCGGGTAGCCGATCTCGTCCGCGATGGCCTTGGCCTCCTCGAAGGTGGTGGCGGTGCCGTGCTTGGGAGCCGGGAGACCGGCCTCCGCAAGCACGCGGCCGAAGGCGCCGCGGTCCTCGGCGGCGTGGATCGCCTCGGGCGAGGTGCCCACGATCGGCACGCCGTTGTCCTTCAGCGCCTGCGCGAGGCCGAGCGGGGTCTGGCCGCCCAGCTGGACCACGACGCCCGCGACCGGGCCGGCCTGCTGCTCGGCGTGGACGATCTCCAGCACGTCCTCGAGCGTCAGCGGCTCGAAGTACAGGCGGTCGGAGGTGTCGTAGTCCGTGGAGACCGTCTCCGGGTTGCAGTTGACCATCACCGTCTCGTACCCGGCGTCGGACAGTGCGAAGGAGGCGTGGACGCAGGAGTAGTCGAACTCGATGCCCTGGCCGATGCGGTTGGGGCCGGAGCCCAGGATGATCACCGCGGGCTTCTCGCGGGGCGCGACCTCGCTCTCCTCGTCGTAGGAGGAGTAGAAGTACGGCGTCTTCGCGGCGAACTCGGCGGCGCAGGTGTCGACCGTCTTGTACACCGGGCGGACGCCGAGGGCGTGCCGCACCTCGCGCACCACGTCCTCACGCGAACCCCGGATCTCGGCGATCTGCTGGTCGGAGAAGCCGTGCCGCTTGGCCTCGGCGAGCAGGTCGGCGTCCAGCCGGTCGGCAGCGGCCAGCTCGTCCGCGATCTCCTTGATCAGGAAGAGCTGGTCGACGAACCATGGGTCGATCTTGCTGGACTCGAAGACCTCCTCGGGCGTGGCGCCCGCGCGGATGGCCTGCATGACGGTGTTGATCCGGCCGTCGGTGGGGCGGGCGGCCTCACGCAGCAGCTCGTCCTTGTCCCCGGGCTCACCCACGAACGTGAACTGGCTGCCCTTCTTCTCCAGCGAGCGCAGCGCCTTCTGGAACGCCTCGGTGAAGTTGCGGCCGATCGCCATCGCCTCGCCGACCGACTTCATGGTGGTGGTCAGCGTGTTGTCGGCGCTCGGGAACTTCTCGAACGCGAACCGCGGCGCCTTGACGACCACATAGTCGAGGGTCGGCTCGAAGGAGGCCGGGGTCTCCTGCGTGATGTCGTTCGGGATCTCGTCGAGGGTGTAGCCGACGGCGAGCTTGGCAGCGATCTTCGCGATCGGGAAGCCGGTCGCCTTGGAGGCGAGGGCGGACGAGCGCGACACGCGCGGGTTCATCTCGATGACGATCACGCGACCGTCCTCGGGGTTCACCGCGAACTGGATGTTGCAGCCGCCGGTGTCGACGCCGACCTCGCGGATCACGGCGATGCCGATGTCCCGCAGGATCTGGTACTCGCGGTCGGTCAGGGTCATTGCCGGGGCGACGGTGATCGAGTCACCGGTGTGCACGCCCATCGGGTCGAAGTTCTCGATGGAGCAGACGACCACGACGTTGTCGTGCTTGTCGCGCATCAGCTCCAGCTCGTACTCCTTCCAGCCGAGGATGGACTCCTCCAGGAGCACCTCGGTGGTCGGCGAGAGCGCGAGGCCGGTGCCCGCGATGCGGCGCAGTTCCTCCTCGTCGTGCGCGAAGCCGGAGCCGGCACCGCCCATGGTGAAGGAGGGGCGGACGACGACCGGGTAGCCGCCCAGCTCCTCGACGCCGGCGAGGACCTCGTCCATGGAGTGGCAGATCACCGAGCGGGCGGACTCGCCGTGCCCGATCTTCTTGCGGACCTCCTCCACGACCTCCTTGAACTGGTCGCGGTCCTCGCCCTTGTGGATGGCCTCCACCTTGGCGCCGATCAGCTCGACGCCGTACTTCTCCAGGACGCCGTTCTCGTGCAGCGAGATCGCCGTGTTGAGCGCCGTCTGGCCACCCAGGGTGGGCAGCAGCGCGTCGGGACGTTCCTTGGCGATGATCTTCTCGACGAAGTCCGGGGTGATCGGCTCGACGTAGGTGGCGTCGGCGATCTCCGGGTCGGTCATGATCGTCGCCGGATTGGAGTTGACGAGGACGACCCTGAGACCCTCGGCCTTCAGGACGCGGCACGCCTGGGTGCCGGAGTAGTCGAACTCGGCGGCCTGGCCGATGACGATCGGGCCGGAGCCGATGACCAGGACGGACTGGATATCGGTGCGCTTAGGCACGCTGGCCCTCCATGAGCTTCACGAAGCGGTCGAACAGGTACGCGGCGTCGTGGGGACCGGCGGCCGCCTCGGGGTGGTACTGGACGCTGAAGGCCGGCTTGTCGAGCAGCTGGAGGCCCTCCACCACGTTGTCGTTGAGGCAGACGTGGGAGACCTCGGCGCGGCCGTAGGGGGTGTCGGAGACCTTGTCGAGCGGGGCGTCGACGGCGAAGCCGTGGTTGTGCGCGGTGACCTCGACCTTGCCGGTCGTACGGTCCTGCACCGGTTGGTTGATGCCGCGGTGGCCGTACTTCAGCTTGTAGGTGCCGAAGCCCAGGGCACGGCCGAGGATCTGGTTGCCGAAGCAGATGCCGAAGAGGGGCGTGCCACGCTCCAGGACCGCCTGCATGACCGAGACCGCGTGGTCGGCGGTGGCCGGGTCGCCGGGCCCGTTGGAGAAGAACACGCCGTCAGGGCCCACGGCGTAGACGTCCTCGGCGGTCGCCGTCGCGGGCAGCACGTGGACCTCGATGCCGCGCTCGGCCATGCGGTGCGGGGTCATGCCCTTGATGCCCAGGTCGACCGCGGCGACCGTGAACTTCTTCTCACCGAGCGCGGGGACGACGTACGGCTCTGTGGTGGCGACCTCGGCGGAGAGGTCCGCGCCCTTCATCTCCGGCGCCTGGCGCACCTCGGCGAGCATCGTGCCCTCGTCGGGCAGCGCGTCGCCGGAGAAGATGCCCACGCGCATGGCGCCGCGCTCGCGCAGGTGGCGGGTCAGGGCCCGGGTGTCGATGCCGCTGATGCCGACGACGCCCTGCGCGCGCAGTTCGTCGTCGAGCGAGCGCTTGGCCCGCCAGTTGGAGGGCTTGCGCGCGGGGTCGCGTACGACGTAACCGGCGACCCAGATCCGCTTGGACTCGGGGTCCTCGTCGTTGACGCCGGTGTTGCCGACGTGCGGAGCGGTCATGACCACGACCTGACGGTGGTACGACGGGTCGGTGAGGGTCTCCTGGTAGCCGGTCATGCCGGTGGAGAACACGGCTTCGCCGAAGGTCACCCCCACGGCCCCGTAGGCGCGGCCGCGGAAGATCCGGCCGTCCTCCAGGACGAGTACGGCGGGAGACTTTTCGGCTCCCCTGGTGGAGGTCGTCATCGTGCGCCTTCCGTCTTGTGGATCATCTGGTTCAGGGTGTCGACCCAGTCGTTGTGCTCGGCCGCGCGGTCCGAGCGGAAGCCCGAGTCGATCAGCTTGTCGCCGTGCGCCCAGGTCACCACCAGCAGTCCGCCCTCGGTGAGGACCTTGCCGGCGATGCCCTTGTCGAGCCGGACTTCGCGCAGCCGCTCGGCCGGGATGAAGAAGTCCGTCGCTCCGGGGCGTACGACGTCCAGGCCCGCGTCCGTCAGCGTGAGCTCGACGCGGCTGCGGGTGCCCAGGCCGCGGGCCACGATGCGGTCGAGCCACTGCCCGGCGGTGGTGGAGCCGTGGTAGCGGCCGCTCATCGTCAGCTTCGCCTCGCCGGGCTCCTCGGGAGCGGTCGGCAGCTCCGGCAGGTCGCCCTGCAGGGTGCCGCGCCACTTCCAGCCCTCGCGCATCAGCCAGTAGACGAGCGCGACGAACAGGGCGAGCCCGACGAGCCAGCCGATGCGGCCGGTCCAGTCGGTGACCTCGGCCGATCTCTTCTCGGCTGCGAACAGGAGTACAGGTGTCACGTGAGCTTCCCGTCGACGAGCGTGGCCTTGCCCCGCAGCCAGGTGTGCGTGACACGGCCCGGCAGCTCACGGCCCTCGTAGGGGGTGTTGCGGCTGCGCGAGGCGAAGCCCGCGGGGTCCACCTGCCCACGGTATGCCGTGTCGACGAGTGTGAGGTTGGCGGGCTCACCTGCCGAGACGGGGCGCCCGTGGCCGGTGGCCCGGCCGATCTTCGCGGGCTTGAAGGACATGCGCTCCGCGACGCCCGCCCAGTCGAGCAGGCCGGTGTCGACCATCGTCTCCTGGACCACGGACAACGCGGTCTCCAGGCCGACCATGCCCATGGCGGCGGCGGCCCACTCGCAGTCCTTGTCCTCGTGCGGGTGCGGGGCGTGGTCGGTGGCGACGATGTCGATCGTGCCGTCGGCGAGCGCCTCGCGCAGCGCCAGCACGTCGCGCTCGGTGCGCAGCGGCGGGTTGACCTTGTAGACCGGGTTGTAGGTGCGCACCAGCTCGTCGGTGAGGAGGAGGTGGTGCGGGGTGACCTCGGCGGTGACGTCTATGCCGCGGGACTTGGCCCAGCGGACGATCTCGACGGACCCGGCGGTGGACAGGTGGCAGATGTGGACGCGGGAGCCGACGTGGTCGGCCAGGAGGACGTCGCGTGCGATGATCGACTCCTCGGCGACGGCCGGCCAGCCGCCGAGGCCCAGCTCGGCGGAGACGACGCCCTCGTTCATCTGGGCGCCCTCGGTCAGCCGCGGCTCCTGCGCGTGCTGGGCGACCACGCCGCCGAAGGCCTTCACGTACTCCAGCGCGCGGCGCATGATCACCGCGTCGTCGACGCACTTGCCGTCGTCGGAGAAGACCGTGACACCGGCCGCCGACTCGTGCATGGCGCCCAGCTCGGCGAGCTTCTTGCCCTCCAGGCCGACCGTGACGGCGCCGATGGGCTGCACGTCGCAGTAACCGTGCTCGCGGCCCAGCCGCCAGACCTGCTCGACGACACCGGCGGTGTCGGCGACCGGGAAGGTGTTGGCCATCGCGAACACGGTGGTGTAGCCGCCCTTGGCGGCGGCCCGCGTACCGGTCAGGACGGTCTCGGAGTCCTCGCGGCCCGGCTCGCGCAGGTGGGTGTGCAGATCGACGAGGCCGGGGAGCAGCACCTTGCCGCCGGCCTCCACGACCTCCGCGCCCTCGGCGGACAGACCGGTGCCGACCGCCTCGACGACCTCACCGTCGATCAGCACGTCCTGCGGCTCGCCGCCGAGCACCTTCGCACCACGGATCAGGGTCTTGCTCATCGGTTCTGGTTCTCCTCGGCCGCAGAAAGGGGGTGCGCGGAGCGCTCGTCGGAAGGGTGGTGGTGGGAGACGGGCGGGCGGGCGTCGGTGACGGTCTTGGGGTCGAACACGGCGCCGCCCAGCAGCAGGTACAGGACCGCCATGCGGATGGAGACGCCGTTCGCCACCTGCTCGACGGCGGTGCAGCGGTCGGAGTCGGCGACCTCGGCGGTGATCTCCATGCCGCGGACCATCGGGCCGGGGTGCATCACGATCGCGTGCTCCGGCATCTTCGCCATGCGGTCGGCGTCGAGGCCGTAGCGCCGCGAGTACTCGCGCTCGGTGGGGAAGAAGGCGGCGTTCATGCGCTCCCGCTGGACGCGGAGCATCATCACCGCGTCGGACTTGGGGAGGGTGCTCTCCAGGTCGAACGAGACCTCGCAGGGCCAGGAGCCGACGCCGACCGGCAGCAGGGTGGGCGGGGCGACGAGCGTGACGTCGGCGCCGAGGGTGTGCAGCAGGTCGACGTTGGAACGGGCGACCCGGCTGTGCAGCACGTCGCCGACGATCGTGATGCGCTTGCCGGCCAGGTCACGCCCTATACCGGCGTCCCGGCCGACTAGGCGGCGGCGCATGGTGAAGGCGTCGAGCAGGGCCTGGGTGGGGTGCTGGTGGGTGCCGTCGCCGGCGTTGATGACGGCGGCGTCGATCCAGCCGGAGTTGGCCAGGCGGTAGGGGGCTCCGGAGGCGCCGTGCCGGATGACGACGGCGTCGACACCCATGGCCTCCAGGGTCTGGGCGGTGTCCTTCAGGGACTCCCCCTTGGACACGCTGGAGCCCTTGGCGGAGAAGTTGATGACGTCCGCGGACAGACGCTTCTCGGCGGCCTCGAAGGAGATCCGGGTGCGGGTGGAGTCCTCGAAGAAGAGGTTGACGACGGTGCGGCCGCGCAGAGTCGGCAGCTTCTTGATCGGCCGGTCCGCGACCCGTGCCATTTCCTCGGCGGTGTCGAGGATCAGGACGGCGTCGTCGCGGGTGAGGTCGGCGGCCGAGATGAGATGGCGCTGCATCTTTCAGGCTCCGTAAGACGGTTCATTCGGGAGATTCGGGACAGACGGGCGCGCGTCGGGGCGCACTCACGAGGCGTACGGCGGCTCGCCGTACGCCGGAGTGCTAGTGCTGCGCGCCGTGGACGGTCTGCTTCACACCGAGCAGCACGGTGTCGCGACCGTCCTCCTCGGCGAGCTGGACCTTGACCGTCTCCCGCAGCGACGTGGGGAGGTTCTTGCCGACGTAGTCGGCACGGATCGGCAGTTCGCGGTGGCCGCGGTCGACGAGGACCGCGAGCTGGACCGCGCGGGGACGCCCGATGTCGTTCAGGGCGTCGAGGGCGGCGCGGATGGTGCGACCGGAGAAGAGCACGTCGTCCACGAGGACGACGAGGCGGCCGTCGATGCCGTCACCGGGGATCTCGGTGCGGGCCAGCGCACGCGGCGGCTGCAGGCGCAGGTCGTCGCGGTACATGGTGATGTCGAGGGAGCCGACCGGGACCTTGCGGCCGGTGATCTGCTCGAGCTTGTCGGCGAGCCGCCGGGCGAGGAAGACGCCTCGGGTGGGAATGCCGAGGAGCACCACGTCGTCGGCGCCCTTGGCGCGCTCGACGATCTCGTGGGCGATGCGGGTCAGCACCCGCGCGATGTCAGGACCTTCGAGGACGGGCCGAGCATCGGAATGCCGCGTGTCCATACGAAACGGACCTCCTTCTCCGCCTCACGGGACGGACCTTAAAGGACGTCGGAATTGCGCCATACACGGTACCAGCTCGCGGGCGGACCCCGGTCACCCCCCTGGCGCACTGCGTCACCCGTCCGGCGGTCCCGCACGCCGTCTACCACGGAAGGGTCGGTCCGGACCATTCGGCTTGACGGGGAAGAGTCACGCTGCGTAACCTCACAGTGAGTCACCAGCCGCGCGGCCGAGCCGCACGTCGACACCGTGTCCGGGGAGCTATATGTCCAGCGAATACGCCAAACAGCTCGGGGCCAAGCTCCGGGCGATCCGCACCCAGCAGGGCCTTTCCCTCCACGGTGTGGAGGAGAAGTCCCAGGGACGCTGGAAGGCGGTCGTGGTCGGTTCGTACGAGCGCGGCGACCGCGCCGTCACCGTGCAGCGCCTGGCCGAGCTGGCGGATTTCTACGGGGTCCCGGTGCAGGAGCTGCTGCCCGGCACCACCCCCGGTGGAGCCGCCGAGCCGCCGCCGAAGCTGGTTCTGGACCTGGAGCGCCTGGCCAACGTGCCGGCGGAGAAGGCGGGCCCGCTCCAGCGGTACGCCGCGACGATCCAGTCGCAGCGCGGTGACTACAACGGCAAGGTGCTGTCGATCCGCCAGGACGACCTGCGCACGCTCGCAGTCATCTACGACCAGTCTCCCTCCGTCCTGACCGAGCAGCTGATCAGCTGGGGAGTCCTGGACGCGGACGCGCGCCGCGCGGTGGCCTCCCACGAGGAGAGCTGACCGCCCAGGTCCCAGCAGAAACGTGCCGCCGGGGTGGCCGGAACCGCATGGTTCCGGCCACCCCGGCGGCGCTTTCGGCCCGGCACGGCCACCTCGCCGAGAACGCCGGAGGGCCCGCAGCACACGCGCTGCGGGCCCTCCGGCGTTTTCGGGTACTTCTCGTCAGCTCTCGTCACGGCGCAACGACGGCTTCAGGTCCTTCAGGCGGCCGAGGAGACCGTTGACGAACGCCGGGGACTCGTCCGTGGAGAACTCCTTGGCGAGCTGCACCATCTCGTCGAGAACCACGGCGTCCGGCGTCTCGTCGACCCAGATCAGTTCGTAGGCACCGAGGCGCAGGATGTTGCGGTCGACCACCGGCATCCGGTCCAGCGTCCAGCCGACCGCGTACTGCGCGATCAGCTCGTCGATGCGCTTCGTGTGCTGCGCATAGCCCTCGACCAGCTGCATGGTGTACTCGCTCACCGGCGGCTGCCGGGTGTCGGTCCGCGAGTGCCGGATCCAGTCAGCGAGGACCGTCAGGACGTCGGCCCCGCGCTGGTCACCTTCGAAGAGGATCTGGAAGGCGCGCTTACGGGCCGTGTTACGGGCAGCCACGGTTAGCTGTTCACCCGGCCGAGGTAGTCGCTCGTGCGGGTGTCGACCTTGATCTTCTCACCGGTGGTGATGAAGAGCGGGACCTGGATCTGGTGGCCGGTCTCCAGCGTGGCGGGCTTGGTGCCGCCCGTGGAGCGGTCGCCCTGGACGCCCGGCTCGGTCTCGGCGACGGTCAGCTCCACGGCGGCCGGCAGGTCGACGAAGAGGACCTCGCCCTCGTGCTGGGCGACGGTGGCCGTGAAGCCCTCGATGAGGAAGTTGGCGGCGTCACCGACGGCCTTGCGGTCGACGTGCAGCTGGTCGTACGTCTCCATGTCCATGAAGACGAAGTACTCGCCGTCCATGTACGAGAACTGCATGTCGCGCTTGTCGACAGTGGCCGTCTCGACCTTGACACCGGCGTTGAAGGTCTTGTCGACGACCTTGCCGGAGAGCACGTTCTTGAGCTTGGTGCGCACGAAGGCGGGGCCCTTGCCGGGCTTGACGTGCTGGAACTCGACGACGGACCAGAGCTGGCCGCCTTCGAGCTTGAGCACCATGCCGTTCTTGAGGTCGTTCGTGGAAGCCACGGTTGCGGAATCTCCTGGACTGACGTACGACCCCGGGGCAGGCACCTACAGCGCCAGCAGCTCCTTGGTCGTGATGGTGAGTAGCTCGGGTCCGCCGTCCGCCTCGGGGCGCACGACGAGCGTGTCATCGATCCGGACACCGCCCCGGCCCGGGAGGTGGACCCCCGGTTCGACGGTGACCGGCACGCAAGCGTCCAGTTTACCCATGGCCGCGGGGGCCAACTGAGGGTCCTCGTCGATTTCGAGTCCCACACCGTGCCCGGTCAGCGGCGGCAGCGCCCTGCCGTACCCCGCGGAGTCCAGTACCTGACGTGCGGCCCGGTCCACGTCGCGGTACGCGGCGCCCGGGGCGAGGGCCTGGCGTCCGGCACGCTGGGCGGCGAAGACCAGGTCGTACAGCTCGATCTGCCAGTCGGCGGGCGAGGTGCCGATGACGAAGGTACGACCGATCTCACAGCGGTAGCCGTGGTAGGCGGCGCCGAGACAGACGGAGAGGAAGTCGCCCTCCTCCACACGCCGGTCGGTGGGGCGGTGGCCGCGGCGGCCGGCGTTCGGACCGGTGGCGACGGAGGTGGCGAAGGCGGGTCCGTCGGCGCCGTGGTCGACGAGGCGGCGCTCCAGTTCGAGGGCGAGATGACGCTCGGTGCGGCCGACGAGGATCGACTCCAGCAGCTCGCTCAGGGCCTGGTCGACGATCTCCGCGCCGATCCTGAGGAGGGCGATCTCCTCCTCGTCCTTGACGACCCGCAACTGCTCGACCGCCCCGCCGAGGTCCGTGAGCCGCAGTCTCGGCGCGACCGAGCGCAGGGAGCGGTGCCGGGCCACGGTGAGGTGGTGCTCCTCCACCGCCAGGGACTCGGCACCCTGTGCCGCGGCCAGGTCGGCGGCGGCGACGGCGGGATCGCCGCCGGTCACCGGCAGAACGCGCACCCGCAGCGCCTCGTCGGGCCGCCCGTCGGCGGGGTGATCGTCCGGCGGCCCGGCGCACACCAGCACGTCCTCGCCCGTGCCCAGCAGCAGGACGGCGCGCTTGGGCGCGGCGCCCGCGAGATACCGGACGTTGGCGGGGCGGGAGACCAGCGCCGTCCCACCCCC
This sequence comes from Streptomyces sp. Y2F8-2, assembly GCF_014905555.1. Classification (GTDB taxonomy): domain Bacteria; phylum Actinomycetota; class Actinomycetes; order Streptomycetales; family Streptomycetaceae; genus Streptomyces; species Streptomyces cynarae. The sequence continues at coordinate 113,338 of NZ_BNGS01000007.1, forward strand.
GCCCGCGCTGCAGCGTTCCCTGAGCCGCTCCCGGCGGGCCGCGTACACCTCTGACATGACCCGAGCCTACGAGCGGTGGCCGAATATCGCTGGTTCAGAGGGCCGGACGGGCGGCGGGGACGACGCTCCGTGGACGGGTGTGTCTGCCGCGCTACCGCGTCACCACTTCGGCGGGCTCGCGATGGCTCGGGCCAGGACCTCGTCCAGGACGCGGGCAGTGCCCTCCACATCGAGCTGGGAGTTGTCGATGATCGGCAGGCCGGAGCCGTACCAGCCGACCATGCGGCCGTGGATGCGGGCCACCTCCTCGTCGGTGAGCCGGCGGTTGCCCGTGCGCTCCGCGTTGCGCTCCAGGACGATCTCCAGTCCGGGCAGCAGGACGACCGGCAGCAGTCCGGGACCCACATGCCGTTTCCAGCCACCGAGGCCGACCACCGGGCGGTCCGGGAAGACGGCGTCGTCGAGGATGCACGAGATGCCGTTGGCCAGGAAGTTGCGGGCCGCGAAGCCGCAGGTGCGGCGGGCGAGACGGTACTGCGCCTCCGAGTTGTCGTTCCACCCCGACTGCGGGTCGGCGAAACCCGAGCGGACCCATTCGCGGACGTCGTCCAGGCTGATGTGGGCGGTGGGGACCCGGCGGTGGTCGGCCCAGTACTTGGCGACGCTGGTCTTGCCGGCGCCGGCGGGGCCGATGAGCAGCACGGCGAGTGTGGCGGACGCCGGGTCGGGCGCGCCGGCGGCGGGGGGTGCGCTCGGCACACCGACCGGGGCGCCCGGCGGGAGCCGCATCTGCCCGGTGGGGTCCGGCGGCGGGACGGGCGTGTGCTGTGGCGGCCGGTGGGCGGGAGGTGCTCCGGGGGGCACCGGTGGCGCCGTGAAGCCCGGCGGGGGCGTGGTCCGCGGTGCGGGGCCCGGGTGGGCGCCCGGCTGTCCCGGGTGGTGTGCGGCCGATGACCAGGTGGTCGCCGGGCCGTGCCCCGGCTGGTGGGGCGGCGGCAGCGGAGCTCCCACTGCGTGCTGCATCCGGTGGCCACTCCGTCTCGTGTTGGGGCTCGCAGGCGTTCGACACTGGCAGCGGGGGGTGACCCCCGCTCCAACCGAACGGTACCGTCCCCGGCCGCCGTTGTGTGAACGGCCGGGAGCGGCCCGAAGTGCCCATCCCCGCAGGCGAATCGGGGCAACCGGTCCCGGGGGGAACGAGTCGCCGCCGCCCGGGACCGGATGGAGCTACTGCCCGACTTCGCCGTACGCGGCGAGCAGAACCGCGGGGTCGGGGCCTTCCAGCACGGTGGGCTTGGCCAGGCCGTCCAAGACGATGAAGCGCAACAGATCGCCGCGGGACTTCTTGTCGACCTTCATGGTCTCCAGCAGCTTGGGCCACTGGTCGTAGCGGTAGTGCAGCGGCAGCCCCACCGCCTCGAGGATCGTGCGGTGCCGGTCAGCGGTCGCGTCGTCCAACCGACCCGCCAGACGCCCGAGTTCGGCCGCGAAGTGCATGCCGACGGCGACGGCGGCGCCGTGACGCCACTTGTACCGCTCGTTCTTCTCGATCGCGTGGCCGAGCGTGTGCCCGTAGTTGAGGATCTCCCTCAGGCCCGACTCCTTCAGGTCCGAGGAGACGACCTCCGCCTTGACCCGGATGGACCGCTCGATCAGCTCCGCGGTGTGCGGCCCGGCGGGGGTGCGGGCGGCCTGCGGGTCCGCCTCGATCAGCTCCAGGATCACCGGGTCGGCGATGAAACCGGCCTTGATGACCTCGGCGAGCCCGGAGACGTAGTCGTTGACCGGCAGGGAGTCCAGCGCCGCCAGGTCGCACAGCACACCGGCGGGCGGGTGGAAGGCGCCGACCAGGTTCTTGCCCTCGGCGGTGTTGATGCCGGTCTTGCCGCCGACCGCCGCGTCCACCATCGCCAGGACGGTGGTCGGGATCGCGATCCAGCGCACCCCGCGCAGCCAGGTCGCGGCCACGAAACCGGCCAGGTCGGTGGTCGCTCCGCCGCCGACGCCCACGATGACGTCGGTGCGGGTGAAACCGGACTGGCCCAGCGCCTTCCAGCAGTAGGCGGCGACCTCGGCGGTCTTGGCCTCCTCCGCGTTTGGCACCTGGATGGCCACGGTCTCATAGCCCTGCCCGGCCAGGTCGCCGCGCAGCGCCTCGCCCGTCTCGGCCAGCGCCTCGGGGTGGATCACCGCGACCCGCTTGGCCCTGTGCCCGATCAACCCGGCCAGCTCGCCCAGGAGTTGGCGGCCGACCAGGACCTCGTAGGGGTCGGTGCCCGCCGTGCCGCCGACCTGGATCCGGGTGACTGCCTCGCTCATGCTTCTTTCCACTCCAGTGCGTCAAGGACCGCTTGGGCGACTTCTTCGGGGCTGCGCCCGTCGGTGGCCACGACGGCCGTCGCGACCTCCTCGTACAGGTGACGACGGGCCTCCATCAACTCCCGCCACTGCCGCCGAGGGTTGACCGCCAGCAGCGGACGGGCCGTGTTCAGCCCGGTGCGCTTGACCGCCTCCTCGACGTCCATCGAGAGGTAGACGACCCGGTGCGAGGCGAGCAGCGCGCGGGTCTCGTCGTCGAGGATCGCTCCGCCACCCAGGGCGAGGACGCCGTCGTGCTCGAACAGGGCCTTGTGGACCGCCGCCTTCTCCAGAGCGCGGAAGGCCGGCTCACCCTCGTCCACGAAGATGTCGGCGATGGACCGGCCCTGCTCGGCCACGATGTCCTGGTCCGTGTCCCGGTAGCCGACACCCAGCCGCTCGGCCAGCAACTGCCCCACCGTGGACTTGCCGACCCCCATCGGGCCGACCAGCACGACCACGGGCACGGCACTCACCGGATCGCCAGGCTGTCGAGGTAGCCCCGCACGTTACGGCGGGTCTCGGCGACGCTGTCGCCGCCGAACTTCTCCGCCACCGCGTCCGCCAGGACCAGGGCGACCATCGCCTCGGCGACGATCCCGGCCGCCGGGACCGCGCACACGTCCGAGCGCTGGTGGTGGGCCTGCGCCGGCTCACCGGTGGAGACGTCCACCGTCTGCAGCGCCCGCGGCACCGTCGCGATCGGCTTCATCGCGGCGCGGACCCGCAGCAGCTCACCCGTGGACAGACCACCCTCGGTCCCGCCGGAGCGGCCCGTGGCCCGCTTGATGCCCTCGGGGGTGGTGACGATCTCGTCGTGCGCCTTCGAGCCCGGCACGCGCGCCAGCTCGAACCCGTCACCGACCTCGACGCCCTTGATCGCCTGGATGCCCATCAGCGCGGCCGCGAGCCGCGCGTCCAGGCGCCGGTCCCAGTGCACGTGAGACCCGAGCCCGACCGGGACGCCGTACGCCAGGACCTCGACCACTCCGCCGAGTGTGTCGCCGTCCTTGTGCGCCTGGTCGATCTCCGCGACCATCGCCTTCGACGTGTCCGCGTCCAGGCACCGCACCGGATCCGCGTCCAGCTTCTCGACGTCGGCGGGCGTCGGGTAGAGGCCGTAGGGGGCCTTGGCGGAGGCCAGCTCCACCACATGGGAGACGATCTCGATCCCGGCCGTCTCCTTCAGGTACGACCGCGCCACCGCACCCAGCGCCACCCGCGCCGCCGTCTCCCGCGCCGACGCCCGCTCCAGCACCGGGCGCGCCTCGTCGAACCCGTACTTCTGCATCCCCGCCAGGTCCGCGTGGCCCGGACGCGGCCGGGTCAACGGAGCGTTGCGCGCCAGCCCCGCCAGCACCTCCGGGTCCACCGGGTCGGCGGACATGACCTGTTCCCACTTGGGCCACTCGGTGTTGCCGACCATGATCGCCACTGGGGAGCCCAGGGTGAGACCGTGCCGGACACCGCCCAGGAACGTGACCTCGTCGCGCTCGAACTTCATCCGCGCACCGCGTCCATAGCCCAGCCGCCGCCTCGCCAAGTGGTCCGCCACCATCTCGGTGGTGATCGGCACGCCGGCGGGAAGGCCCTCCAGCGTCGCGACAAGTGCGGGACCATGGGACTCCCCCGCGGTCAGCCAGCGCAACCTGCTCAACGATGCTCCTCAGTGCTCGCGCCCTGGTACTGCCCTGCGTACGCGCGTCCTCGCGTACGGCGACGGCGCGACCGGGTGCGCGGCCCCTGTCCCGCCACCTCCGATCCTCCCACGTCCGGCGGCGTGACCGGCCCCGGGTCCATCAGGCGGACGGGCCGGGAGCCTTCTTCTACCGGGCCGCCAGGGCGTGCTCCCCCGCCTTGCGCATGGCGTCCAGCGGGGCCGGGGCACGGCCAGTCATCTGTTCGACCTGGAGGACGGCCTGGTGCACCAGCAGGTCGAGGCCGCTGACGACGGCACCGCCGTAGGCGGACCAGCGTGCCGCGAGGGCCGTGGGCCAGGGGTCGTAGAGCACGTCGAACAGGGTCGCCGGGCGTTCCGGGACGGCGGCGGCCAGCGCGTCCGTCGTCCCGGCCGGTGTGGTGGCGACGACCAGCGGCGCGCGCAGCGCCCGGTCGGCGTCCGCCCAGTCGGCGGTGCGGATGTCGACGTCGAGCCGCTCGCCCCACTGCCGCATCTCCGCGGCCCGGGCCTCGCTGCGGACGTAGGCGACCACGGGACCGGTGCAGATCCGGGCCAGCGCGGCCAGCGCGGAGGAGGCGGTGGCGCCCGCGCCGAGGATCGCGGCGGAGTCGACCTCCTCGATGCCGCGCTCCCGCAGGGCGGCGACCATGCCGGGGATGTCGGTGTTGTCCCCGACGCGCCGCCCGTCCTCGGTGAACACGACGGTGTTCACGGCTTCCACCGAGGCCGCCGTGTCGCTGACCGAGTCGAGCAGTGGGATGACGGCCCGCTTGAGCGGCATCGTCAGCGACAGCCCCGCCCACTCGGGTCCGAGGTCCGCGAGGAAACCGGGCAGCGCCTGCTCGTCTACCTCGAACCGGTCATAGGACCAGTCCTTCAGCCCCAGCTCCTGGTAGGCGGCGCGGTGCAGCACCGGGGAGAGGGAGTGGGCGATCGGGGAGCCGAGGACGGCGGCCCGGCGCTTGCCGGCGGTGCCCGTCATGAGCCTTACTGACCCTTCTTCTGCTCTTGCAGGTACTTCTCGCGGTTGCGGTTCTGCTCCTCGTTCGTCTCGGCGAAGAGCGTCTCGTTCTCGTTGATCGAGACGAAGTAGTACCAGTTCCCCTTGGCCGGGTTGAGGGCGGCCTTGATCGCCACCTCCCCGGGGTTGTCGATCGGCCCGGGCGGCAGGCCCTTGATCTTGTAGGTGTTGTACGGGTCGTCGATCTGCCGCAGAGCGTTCACGGAACCGGTGTCGAGCTTCGACTGGCCGCGCAGGTAGTTGACCGTGGAGTCGAAGTCGAGCAGGCCGTAGGTCTCGGTGTTGTTCGGCTTGAGCCGGTTGTAGACGACTGTCGCGACCTTCTCGAAGTCGTGCTTGTACTTGCCCTCGGCCTGCACGAGGCTCGCGACCGTGAGGACCTGCAGCGGGTTCTGCAGGTCGAGGCTCTCGGCCTTGGCCTGGATGCCGAACTCGGCGTACTTCTCCTTGGCCGTGTCGACCATCTGCTTCAGGACGTCCTCGGGCTTCATGCCCTTGGAGACCGGATAGGCGGAGGGGTAGAGGAAGCCCTCCAGCGGGTCCTTGATCTGCTTGCTGCTGTTGGCCCAGTCGGGCAGGCCGAAGGTCGACCACTCCTTCTTGGCGACGTCCTGGGTCGTTCCCGGTTTCAGCTGGAGCCGCTGGTCGATCGCCGCGTAGATCTTGGTGTTGCGCCACCCCTCGGCGATGATCAGGTTGTTCTTGCTCTTCGGACTGAGCATCAGCTGCACGGCGGCGGCCGCGGACATGTGCTTGTTCAGCGTGTACGTGCCCGCCTGGATGCTCTTGCCGTTGGGGTTCTGCTCCTGTGCCGCGACGAACGCGTCGACGCTCTTGACGACACCGGCCTGCTTCAGCACCCGGCCGATGGTGTAACCGCCGGCGCCCTTCGGAATGGTGACCGTGACCTGTTCGCCGTCGCCCTCGCCCACGTAGTCGGGCGCCGCGCCGAAACGATTTTGGTAGAACTGGTACCCGAAATATCCGACTGTGCCGACACCGCCGCCGAAGACCAGTACGACCACCAGGCAGGCGCATCCGTTGCGGCGCTTCTTGCCCTTGGCGGTCTTGCCGCCGCGCCCCCGCCGGTCACCGCGTCCACGCCGGCCGTCCGGCTCGTCGTCGGCGTCGTCCTCGTCGTCGCCGTCCGCGAAGAAGGCGTGCTCGCCCTCCTGGGGGTCGGGGTCCCAGTCGGTCTTCGGTTCCGGCTCGGCGCGCCGCCGGTTCGGCGGCTCCGGCGGCGGATACGCGTCGGGCGTCTGGTAGAAGTCGGGCTGCTCGCCGCCGTAGGCACCGGGCTGGGCGCCGTAGGGGTCCGCCGGATCGGGGGCGTACGGCACATGGGCCTGCCCGCCGCCGTCCCAGCCGCCGTTGCCGTAGTCCTGCTCTCCCTGACCGGGGTACTGCTGCCCGTGCTGCCCCTGCCGACCCGGGTACTGCGGCTGGTGCTGCTGTCCCTGCCCGCCCGGGTACTGCCGCTCGTACTGCGCCTGGGCGTCGTACCGCTGTCCGTCCGGATGCCGTCCGGGCTGCTGGTACTGCTGCTCCGCGTACTGCTGGTCCGAGTACTGCTGGTCCGAGTACTGCTCGTAGTTCTGGTGCCCCTGGTCGTGCGCGCCCTGGCGGCCGCCTCCCCAGTCGCCGTAGTGCTGCTGCGGCTGCTCCGGGTGGTGCTGGCCGCCGTGAGGGGACGGGACGGCGTGGCCCTCGTGTCCTGCCCATCCGTCGTCCCCGTACAACGGGTCCTCCGGATGCCACGGTGTGGAGCCTGGGCCCCGGCCATACTCAGTCATCGATCCCCTAGAGCCGCGAGGCTTCAGGGTGCGCGGCGCTGTGACCCGGCTCCCGTCCCGCCTCTCTCTGTGCGGTGGCTGTTCGAACACCATCGCATCGCGCGGAACGTTACCGTATCGCGATCAGATGACCACTTCGACGCCTTCGCCGGGAGATTTCCCTGACACCCGTTCGGATTCCAGCGCCTGCTGCAGGATGATGACGGCGGCCGCCTGGTCGATCACCGAGCGGCCCTTCTTCGATTTCACGCCGGAGGCCCGCAGCCCCTGACCAGCCGTCACCGTGGTCATGCGCTCGTCCACCAGCCTGACCGGAACCGGTGCGATCATGCGCGCCAACTCCTGTGCGAAACCACGGACCTTGACCGCCGCCGGGCCCTCGCCCCCCTTGAGGGAGCGAGGGAGTCCGACGACGACCTCGATCGGCTCGTATTCCTCGACGAGCTGCTTCAGTCGCCGCTGGGCGGCCGGGACGTCCCGCCCCGGGACCGTTTCCACCGGGGTGGCGAGGATCCCGTCGGGGTCGCAGGAGGCGACCCCGATCCGGGCGTCACCGACGTCGATCGCGAGTCGGCGTCCTCTTCTCATTGTCACGACCGTTTCTTCACCGGTTCTTCACTTGGCGGTCTCGGCGACCAGGCGCTCCACGGCGTCGACGGCCTCACCGACGGCGGCCGGGTTCTGACCGCCGCCCTGGGCGACGTCCGGCTTGCCGCCACCGCCGCCGCCGAGGGTCTTGGCGGCGGTGCGGACCAGGTCACCGGCCTTCAGACCGCGCTCGCGGGCGGCCTCGTTGGTGGCGATGACCGTGAGCGGCTTGCCGTTGTTGACGGTGAACAGGGCGACCACGGCGGCCCGGCCGCCCTGAATGCGGCCACGCACGTCCAGGACCAGCTTGCGCAGGTCGTCGGGCGTGGTGCCGTCCGGCACCTGACCGGTGACGACGGCGACGCCGTGGACGTCCTTGGCCGACTCGGCGAGGCCCGCGGCGGCCTGGAGCACCTTCTCGGCGCGGAACTTCTCGATCTCCTTCTCGGCGTCCTTCAGCCGGGCGAGCATGCCGGAGATCTTCTCCGGCAGTTCCTCCGGGCGGCCCTTGAGCAGCTCGGTCAGCTGGTTGACGACCGTGTGCTCGCGGGCGAGGAAGTTGTAGGCGTCCACGCCGACCAGGGCCTCGATACGGCGCACACCGGAGCCGATCGAGGACTCGCCGAGCAACTTCACCAGGCCCAGCTGGGCGGTGTTGTGCACATGGGTGCCGCCGCACAGCTCCTTGGAGAAGTCGCCGATGGTCACGACGCGGACGCGCTCGCCGTACTTCTCGCCGAACTCGGCGATGGCGCCCTGCTTCTTGGCCTCGTCGATGCCCATGATCTCGGCGTGCACGTCGAGGTCGCGGGCCAGCACCTCGTTGATCTTCTGCTCGACGTCGGTCATCACGGCCGTCGGTACGGCCGACGGGGAGCCGAAGTCGAAGCGGAAACGGCCCGGCTGGTTCTCGGAACCGGCCTGGGCGGCCGTCGGGCCGAGGGCGTCGCGCAGGGCCTGGTGGGTGAGGTGGGTGGCCGAGTGGGCGCGGGCGATGGCCTTGCGGCGACGGGTGTCGATGGTGGCGTGGGCCTTGGCCCCGACGGTGACCTCGCCGACCTGGACGACGCCCTTGTGGACGTAGACGCCCGGGACCGGCTTCTGGCAGTCGCGGACCTCGATGACGGCACCGGAGTCGACCTTGATGCGGCCGGTGTCGCCGATCTGGCCGCCGCCCTCGGCGTAGAAGGGGGTGCGGTCGAGGACGATCTCGACCTCGTCCCCCTCGGTGGCGGCCGGGGAGGACACGCCGTCGACCAGGATGCCGACGATCGTGGACTCGCCCTCGGTGTCGGTGTAGCCGATGAAGTCGGTCTCGCCGGCGGTGTCGGCGATCTCGCGGTAGGCGCCGAGGTCGGCGTGGCCGGTCTTCTTGGCCTGGGCGTCGGCCTTGGCGCGCTCCCGCTGCTCCTTCATCAGGCGGCGGAAGCCGTCCTCGTCCACGGACAGGCCCTGCTCGGCGGCCATCTCCAGGGTGAGGTCGATCGGGAAGCCCCAGGTGTCGTGGAGCAGGAAGGCCTTGTCACCGGGCAGCACGGCCGAACCGGCGGCCTTGGTCTCGGCGACGGCGGTGTCCAGGACGTTCGTGCCGGCGTTGAGCGTCTTGAGGAAGCGGGCCTCCTCGGCGAGGGCGACCTTCTCGATGCGCTCGCGGTCGGTGACGAGCTCGGGGTACTGCTGGCCCATCATCTCGATCACGGTGTCGAGGAGCTCCTTGACGACCGGACCGGTGGCGCCGAGCAGGCGCATGTTGCGGATGGCGCGGCGCATGATGCGGCGCAGGACATAGCCGCGGCCCTCGTTGCCGGGGGTGACGCCGTCGCCGATCAGCATGGTGGCGGTGCGCATGTGGTCGGTGACCACGCGCAGCGAGACGTCCGAGTCGTGGGAGTCGCCGTAGCGGACACCGGTCAGCTCGGTGGCCTTGTCGATCACGGCCATGGAGGTGTCGATCTCGTACATGTTCTGCACGCCCTGCAGAATCATGGCGAGCCGCTCGAGGCCGAGGCCGGTGTCGATGTTCTTGCTCGGCAGGTCCCCGAGGATCTCGAAGTTGTCCTTGCCGGTGCCCTCGCCGCGCTCGTACTGCATGAAGACGAGGTTCCAGATCTCCACGTACCGCTCGTCGTTGACGGCGGGGCCGCCCTCGACGCCGAACTCGGGGCCGCGGTCGTAGTTGATCTCGGAGCAGGGGCCGCACGGGCCGGGCACGCCCATGGACCAGAAGTTGTCCTTCATGCCCAGGCGCTGGATGCGCTCGGCGGGGACGCCCACGACGTCGCGCCAGATCTGCTCGGCCTCGTCGTCGTCCTTGTAGACGGTGATCCACAGCCGGTCGGGCTCGAGGCCGTAACCGCCCTTGTCCTGGGGCGTGGTGAGCAGCTCCCAGGCGAGCTTGATGGCGCCTTCCTTGAAGTAGTCGCCGAAGGAGAAGTTGCCGCACATCTGGAAGAACGTGCCGTGCCGCGTGGTCTTGCCGACCTCTTCGATGTCGGGCGTGCGCACGCACTTCTGCACGCTGGTGGCGCGCGGGTAGGGCGGCTTGACCTCGCCCAGGAAGTAGGGCTTGAAGGGCACCATGCCGGCCGGGACGAGCAGCAGAGTCGGGTCGTCCGCGATGAGCGACGCCGAAGGGACGACGGTGTGACCGCGCTCCTCGAAGAAGCTCAACCAGCGGCGGCGGATCTCAGCCGACTCCATCAGTGGTCCTCATTCCGGTTGTACGAGTACGTCGTGGTCTCGACGTACTTCGGGCTGTTGCGGTTCTCGATGGCGGTGTACCGCCGGGGTCCGGGGAGTTCGGGCTCGACGGCGGCGTTCAGACCGAGCGCGTCGCCGAGTTCGGCCTCCCGCCGGTTCATGTTGTCGCGGACGTCGAGGGCGAATTCCACCGCACGGTCCTTGAGCCGGTGGCCGGCCTCGATCGCCTTGTTCGCCGCTGTCGCGGCCAGGCTCTCGGGGGTCAGCTGCTTCAGCTTGCGGTTGACCTTGGTGGTGGCCCACACACCGGCTGCGACGCCTGTGGTGAACCAGAACGTACGGCGGAACATTCGCTAGTCCTTCTTCCGCTTCGCCCGTCGTGGCGACGGGACGGTGCGGCCCACGATCACGGTACGTCGGGGGGCCTTGGCGGGCACGTCCTCCCGGCGGCCGGCGATCGCCCGGCGTACGCCGTAGCCGAAGGCCGCGACCTTGACCAGGGGGCCGCCGAAGGTCGACGCGACGGTCGTCGACAGTGCGGACGCGTTGGAGGTGACCTCCTGGACGTCCGACGCGATGGCGTCGACCCGGTCGATCTGGGTCTGTGCGGAGCGCACCGCGGCGGAGGCGTCGGAGAGCAGCGGGACGGCCTGGTCGGTCACGTCCGCCACCAGCTTGGTGGTCGCCTTGAGCGTCTGGGCCAGCCTCGCCAGCGCCACGGCGAGGAAGGAGACCAGGATCGCCCAGAAGACGGCCACCAGGATCCCGGCCACTTCTCCACCGGACACCGTTGTGCACCCGCTCCCTGGAACGTGCCTGAACATCGAAAAGTCGGTTCCCCGAGCCTATCGCGCCCGGGCGGCCGCTCCGTACCGGATTAGGGGCTGCGGCCGACGCGCTCGAGGAGCCGATGTGCGAAAGCCCGCCGTCCGCCCGCCCTGAAGGGCGGGAAGACGACGGGCTCTGCGGGGTGGGAGTGTTACGTCCGCCGGAAAGTGATCAGCGGGCGTAGTACTCGACGACGAGCTGCTCGTCGCAGATCACCGGGATCTCCTTGCGGTTCGGCTCGCGGTCCAGGCGGAACGCCAGGGCCTTGAGGTTCACCTGGAGGTAGCGCGGGGTCTCGCCGTCGGGGGCGAAGCCACCCTCGCGGGCGACCTGGAAGAGCGCCTTCTCACGGCTGCGCTCGCGGACCATCACGACGTCGTCGGGACGGACGCGGTACGACGGCTTGTCGACCTTGTGACCGTTGACCTCGATGTGGCCGTGGACGACCATCTGGCGGGCCTGGTAGATCGTGCGGGCGATGCCCGAACGCAGGACCAGCGCGTCCAGGCGCTTCTCCAGCTCGACGATCAGGGCCTCACCGGTCTTGCCCTGGACCTTGGCGGCACGCTCGTAGGCGCGCACCAGCTGGCGCTCGGAGATGTCGTACTGAGCGCGCAGGCGCTGCTTCTCCAGCAGACGGACCTTGTAGTCCGAGTTCTGCTTGCGGCCGCGACCGTGCTCACCCGGCGGGTAGGGGCGGGCCTCGAAGTACTTGACGGCCTTCGGGGTCAGCGCGATACCGAGGGCACGCGACTTCTTGACCTTGGGGCGGGACTGGTTCGCCATGAACCAAACACCTCGTGTTTCTGTGTGTAATCGGCTTCACCAGGGTTAGGGGAGGTCGCATCCGCAGCCGGGGAATCCCCGCGGGTCCGCGTGGGACCTGCCGGGCAGCCGCTCCCCTGGTCTGGGCACATACGTGCAGCACGCGAGTGGCCCACCGACCGCTCCCGGACTCCGGGTGGTGGTGGGCTGCCCGCGACACCGTTCGACGGTGCGCGACGCTCCTGGATCCCCGTGCCGTACGGCGGTGGGGTTCCGGCTGGATGTCCCGCTCTGGTGGTGCCGGACCCTTTTGAGGTGCCGAACACGGGACGCAGCGCTTCGAGTAAGTCTACAGGCCGCCTAGGAGTGCCTGCGTCCGAGGTGCTTGCGGGTCCACTCCACGGCGTCCGCGTACCGCGCCTCGGCGCCGTGCCGGGTCGGGGTGTAGTACTCGCGGTCCTTGAGGGCGTCCGGGGCGTACTGCTGGGCGGCGATGCCCTCCGGCAGGTCGTGCGGGTAGACGTATCCCTGGGCGTGGCCGAGCTTGGCCGCGCCCTTGTAGTGGCCGTCGCGCAGATGCGGCGGCACGGGTCCGGCCAGTCCCTTGCGGACGTCCTCCAGGGCCGCGCCTATCGCCATGGTCGCCGCGTTCGACTTCGGAGCCAGGGCCAGGGCGATGGTGGCGTGGCTGAGGGTGAGCGCGGCCTCCGGGAAGCCGATCATGGCGACGGCCTGGGCGGCGGCGACGGCGATCGGCAGCGCGTTCGGATCGGCGAGGCCGATGTCCTCGCTGGCGGAGATCATCAGGCGGCGGGCGATGAAGCGGGGGTCCTCCCCGGCCTCGATCATCCGGGCCAGGTAGTGCAGGGCCGCGTCCACGTCGGAGCCGCGGATGGACTTGATGAGGGCGCTGGCCACGTCGTAGTGCTGGTCGCCGTCGCGGTCGTACTTGACGGCGGCCCGGTCGACGGTCTCCTCCAGCGTCGTGAGGCCGATCTCCGTCTCGCCCTTGTCCAGGGCGGCTCCGGCGGCGGCCTCCAGGGCGGTCAGGGCGCGCCGGGCGTCGCCGCCGGCGATCCGCAGCAGGTGGTTCTCCGCGTCCTCGGGGAGCGTGACGGCGCCCTTGAGGCCGCGCTCGTCGGTCAGGGCCCGGCGGATCAGGCCGCGGACGTCGTCGTCCGTGAGCGGTTCGAGGGTGAGCAGGAGGGAGCGGGACAGCAACGGGGAGATCACCGAGAAGTACGGGTTCTCGGTGGTCGCCGCGATCAGGGTCACCCAGCGGTTCTCGACGGCGGGGAGCAGGGAGTCCTGCTGGGCCTTGCTGAAGCGGTGGATCTCGTCCAGGAACAGGACGGTCTCCTTGCCGAAGCCTCCGCTCGCGCGGCGGGCGCCGTCGATGACCGCGCGGACCTCCTTCACGCCCGCAGTGATCGCCGACAGCTCCACGAACCGCTTGTTGGTGGCCTTGGAGACGACGTACGCCAGTGTCGTCTTGCCGGTGCCGGGCGGGCCCCACAGGATCACCGACGAGGGCCCGGCGGGGCCGCCGCCGCCCTCCCCGACCAGTCTGCGCAGCGGGGACCCCGGCTTGAGCAGGTGCTGCTGGCCCACCACCTCGTCGAGGGTGCGCGGGCGCATGCGGACGGCCAGGGGACTGGCGCTCGGGTCCTTCTCCTGGCGTTCTTCTGCGGCGGCGGTGAACAGGTCGGGCTCCACGAGGGAAACCCTAAGTCACGGCACTGACAACGCCCCGGGCCCGGGGCTCAGGCCCAGAGCTGGCTGCCCCACCGGGTCAGGATCAGCATGGCGATGACGCCGCAGTGCGTGACCGGCAGCACCCAGGTGAACTCGCCGAGGAAGTTCTTCACCGGGCGCGGGGCGGGCAGGAAGTCGTTGCGGACGTTGAACGAGGTGACGTACCAGAACATGGTGATCGTGGCGACCCAGGCCAGCGAGCACCACAGGCACAGCGCGTTGATCCGGTACAGCGACTCGAACTGCAGCCAGGTGACGAAGCCCACGCCGAACAGCGTGCCGAAGTTGAAGGTCAGCCAGTACCAGCGGGGGAAGCGGGCGCGGGCGAGCAGGCTCATGCCGACGCAGATGACGATGCCGTAGCAGACGAGGCCCAGCATCGGGTTGGGGAAGCCGAAGGCGGCGGCCTGCTTGCTCTCCATCACGCTGCCGCAGGACACGATCGGGTTGATGCTGCAGCTGGGGGTGAACGTCTTGCCGCTCACCTTGCCCTCGAGGATCTTGAACTTGTCGATCGTGATGACCCACGCGGCGAGCAGACCGGCCGCACCGGTGATCACCAGCAGCAGGCCGAACGCGCGGCTGCCGCCCACGGTGCCGGGCGTGTGCGTACTTGCCGGCTCGGTGGATCCGGTGGAGACGTCCTTGACTGTCGTCTTGCTCATCACGCCGCTTCCGATGCTCGAGAGGTGGGCCTGCGGGGTTGGGGTCATTGTGCCGCACGCGCGCGTGTGTCCACCGTTCGATGGACATAAGGAAGTACGCACGGTGGTCCCGGAGCGTTCGGTTCCCGCCGAGGCTCGTCATATGACCACACACGCGAACGGACTCGCGGTGGACGTACGGGGGCTGCGCAAGCAGTACGGGGACGTGACCGCGGTCGACGGAATCGATCTGGCGATCCGGCGGGGAGAGGTGTTCGGCCTGCTCGGGCCCAACGGCGCGGGCAAGACCACCACCGTGGAGATCCTCCAGGGCAACCGCGGCCGGGACGGGGGCGAGGTGTCCGTGCTCGGGGTGGATCCGGCGCGGGGCACGCGCGCGTGGCGCTCGAAAGTGGGAATCGTCTGGCAGGACGAATCGGCGCCCGCGGAGTTGACGGTCCGGGAGACGGTACGGCACTTCGCGCGCTACTACCCGCGACCGCGGGACCCGGCGCAGGTCCTGGAACTGGTGGGTCTCGAGGGGAAGGCGAACAGCCGGATCAAGGCGCTCTCCGGCGGCCAGCGCCGCCGCCTCGACGTGGCCCTCGGTGTGATCGGCGACCCCGAGCTGCTGCTCCTGGACGAGCCGACGACCGGTTTCGACCCGGCGGCCCGGCGCCGGTTCTGGGAGCTGATCCGTCTGCTCGCGGACGAGGGCACGACCATCCTGCTCACCACGCACTACCTGGAGGAAGCGGAGGCCCTGGCGCACCGGTTGGCGGTCGTCGCCCGGGGCCGGGTGGTCGCCGAGGGCACCGCGACCGCACTGCGGGACCGTTTCGGCAGCGAAGCCGTCGTCGAGTGGACCGAGGCGGACGGCACCCAGCGCCGCGAGCGCACCGACACGCCGACCCGGACGGTCGCCGAGCTGGCCCGGCGCTTCGACGGTGAGATCCCGGGGCTACGGGTCGGCCGCCCCACCTTGGAGGACGTGTACCTGCGCCTCACCGGACAGGAGGACCCGCGATGACCACGACCGCCGTACGACCCCGGACCGGGACGACCGCCGAGCGGCTGCCCGGGGCCTGGACCCTCGGGCTGCACCGGGGTGTGCTGGAGATCAGGCAGTTCTTCCGGCAGCGCGACCAGGTGGTGTTCACCTTCGCCTTCCCGGTCGTCTTCCTGTTCCTGTTCGCGTCGATCTTCCACGACAACGTGGGCGTCAAGGGACTCACCGCCTCTCAGTTGTACGTGCCCGCGATGATGGCCTCGGGGATCATGTCGACGAGCTTCCAGTCCCTGGGCATCTCGATCGCGGTGGAGCGCGACGAGAAGGTGTTGCGCCGGCTGCGCGGAACGCCGATGCCGCCGGCGGCGTACTTCCTGGGGAAGATCTGGCTCGTCCTGTTCACCGGCGTGCTGGAGACGGCGATCCTGCTGCTCGTCGGCACCACGCTGTACGACGTGGACCTCCCGTCGGACCCCGGCAGGTGGCTCGACTTCGGCTGGATCTTCGTGCTCGGGCTGACGGCGTGCGCACTGCTCGGCATCGCGATCAGCTCGGTACCGAAGTCCGGCAAGAGCGCCAGCTCCGTGGTCGTCCTGCCGTTCCTGGTACTGCAGTTCGTCTCCGGGGTGTACATCTCCATCGCCACCATTCCGCACTGGATGCTGAACATCGGTGCCCTGTTCCCGCTGAAGTGGCTGTGCCAGGGGTTGCGGGGCGTGTTCCTGCCCGATTCGGCGCGGGTCCTGGAAGAGGCGGGGAGCTGGGAGTTCGGGCGGATCGCCCTGGTGCTCGGGGCCTGGTGCATCGGAGGATTGGCGCTGTGTCTGCTGACCTTCCGGTGGAAGAGCCGGCGCGACGGATGACGGAACCGCGCCGGGCGCTGGACGCGCACGCGTGGGACCGTTCGATCGGGTTGTGGGACGCGTACTTCGCGGTCGCCTGGACGGCCACCCTGGCGTTCGTGTGCGCCGCGGACCATCCGGGGTGGCCCGTGCGTGCCGTGGCGGCCGGGCTGCTGGTGGCACTCGTGCCCTGGTACGTCGTCCTGGGACGCGAGCTGCTCCAGGAGGACCCGCCCGACGAGCGGCGGGCCCTTGTGTACCTCGGCGGGGCGATGGCGCTGTTCCTGCCGTCGGCGATCCTGGCCGACGGAATGCGGTTGGTGTCGTTCGCGCTGATCCCGCAGTGCTTCATGACGCTGCGGACGCGCTGGGCGCTGACCGCGGTGACGGTGATCAATCTCGTGCCGCTGGTGGGATGGGCACTGCTGTGGCACCCCAGTGGGAAGGACCTGTTCTCCAGTTCCCTCTTCGCCGCGGTCACCCTGGTGTTCTCGGTGGTCATCGGCGGCTGGATCATCCGGATCATCGAGCAGAGCTGGGAGCGGGCCGAGCTGATCGCGGAACTCGAGGCCAGTCGGCACGAGGTCTCCCGGCTCTCCGCGGCGCACGGGGCGCTCGCCGAGCGGGAGCGGCTCTCCCGAGAGATCCACGACACGCTCGCGCAGGGTTTCACCAGCCTGCTGATGCTGGTGCAGGCGGTGGAGGCCGAGCTGGAGCACGACGTACCGCAGGCCCGGCGCCATCTGGCGCTGATGGCGGAGACGGCCCGGCAGAACCTCGCCGAGGCGCGGGCGCTGGTGGCCGGGGGCACGCCGGCCGACCTGGAGGGGGCCTCGCTGTCGGACGCGTTGCGGCGGCTGGCGGCGCGGCACGACGCGGAGGTGGAGGTCACGGGGCCGGTGCGGGCACTGTCGGCCGGGCCGGAGGTGGTGGTACTGCGGTCGTGCCAGGAGGCGCTGGCCAACGCCCGTAAGCACGCCGGCAGTTCCGCCTCTGTGGCGATAGCGCTGACGTACGCCGACGAGACGCTGACCCTGTCCGTCAGGGACGACGGCTGCGGTTTCGACCCGTCCGCGCCGACCGGGGGCTACGGTCTGAGCGGGCTGCGGGCGCGGGCCGCCGAGGTCGGCGGCACGGCGGAGGTCCGCAGCGCGCCGGGCGAGGGCACGATCGTGAGGGTGCGGCTGCCCGTCCTGCCCGTCCCGCCTGTTCTCGGGGGTGCTTCATGATCCGGATCGTCCTCGCCGACGACCATCCCGTCGTACGGGAAGGGCTGCGCGCGATGCTCAGCGCGGAGCCCGACCTCGAGGTGGTCGCGGACGCGTCGAGCGGGCCGCACGCGGAGGCGCTGGCGGCCGAACTCCGGCCGGACATCGTGCTGATGGATCTGCGGATGCCGGGCGGCGGGGGCGTGGACTCGATCGAGCGGATGGCGGAGGCCGGGCTGCCCTGCCGGGTGATCGTGCTGACGACGTACGAGACGGACCGGGACATCCTGCGGGCGGTGGAGGCGGGGGCGGCGGGCTATCTGCTGAAGGATCTGCCGCGGGGTGAACTGGCGGAGGCGGTCCGTGCCGCGGCGCGCGGCGAGACGGTTCTGGCGCCGTCGGTTGCGGCTCGCCTGGTGGACCGGTTGCGGGCCAGACCGGAGCGGCCGCGGCTGTCGCAACGGGAGACGGCGGTGTTGCGGCTGGTGGCGGAGGGGTGCACGAATGCGGAGATCGGGCGGCGGTTGTTCATCGGGGAGTCGACGGTGAAGACGCACCTGCTGCGGGTGTTCGGGAAGCTGGGGGTGGATGATCGGACGGCGGCGGTGACGTGTGCGATGCGGCACGGCTTGCTCGACTGAGAGGTTTCGCCCCCGCCGCCCCTACCCGCCCCACCTCCAGGGGCTCCGCCCCTTCAGAATTTCCGCCCGAGGAGACAGCGCAGGTCGGCACTACTCAGCCGGGAGCTTGGCGGCGAGGTCGTCAGGCCGGCAGCGGGGGTCCGGGGCGCAGGCCCCGGGGACGGGAAGGGTAGGGGCGGCGGGGGCAGAAGCGCACGGCCCCCGCCCCCGGAAGGGTCAGCCCAGGCGGGACTCCAGTTCCGCCACGATCTCGTTCACACCGACCGCCACCTGCTCCCCGGACTCCATGTCCTTCAGCTGCACCACGCCCTCCGCGAGATCGCGCTCACCGGCGACGATCGTGAAGCGGGCACCACTGCGGTTGGCGTTCTTCATCGCGCCCTTCAGCCCCTTGCCGCCGTACGCGAAGTCCGCGGCGACACCGAGCTTGCGCAGCTCCGTGACCTTGGCGAACAGCACGCGGCGGGCCTCCTCGCCCAGCGGCACCGCGAACACGCTGGTGCTGGCCGGGAGTTGCAGCTCGATCCCCTCCGCCTCCAGCGCCAGCACCGTACGGTCGACGCCCAGCGCCCAGCCCACCGACGGCAGCGCGGGGCCGCCGATCATCTCGGACAGGCCGTCGTAGCGGCCTCCGCCGCCCACCGCGGACTGCGAGCCCAGGCCGTCGTGCACGAACTCGAACGTCGTCCGGGTGTAGTAGTCCAGGCCGCGCACCAGCTTGGCGTCGTCCTCGAAGGCCACTCCCGCCGCGGTGATCAGCTCGCGGACCTCCTCGTGGTACGCCTTGCACGCGTCGCACAGGTAGTCCCGCAGCAGCGGCGCGCCGTCCAGCTGCTTCTGGACGGACTCCCGCTTGTCGTCGAGAACCCGCAGCGGGTTGATGTCGATGCGGCGGCGCGTGTCCTCGTCCAGGTCCAGGCCGCGCAGGAAGTCCTGGAGCGCGGAGCGGTACACCGGGCGGCATTCCTTGTCGCCCAGCGAGTTGAGCAGGATGCGGAAGTTCCTCAGGCCCAGGGAGCGGTACGCCTGGTCCGCCAGGATGATCAGTTCGGCGTCGAGGGCCGGGTCCTCGGCGCCGATCGCCTCCGCGCCCACCTGCGAGAAGTGGCGGTAGCGGCCCTTCTGCGGGCGCTCGTAGCGGTAGTACGAGCCCGAGTACCAGAGCTTGACCGGCAGGTTGCCCGCCTTGTGCAGGTTGGCCTCGAGGGCGGCGCGCAGCACGGACGCCGTGCCCTCGGGGCGCAGGGCCAGCTTGTCGCCGCCCTTCGTCTCGAAGGCGTACATCTCCTTCGTCACGATGTCCGTGGACTCGCCCACGCCGCGCGCGAACAGTTCCACGTTCTCGAAGCCCGGCGTCTCGATGTAGCCGTAGCCGGAGTTGCGCAGCGGCGCCGCGATCGCCTCGCGGACGGCCAGGTACTTGGCGGAGTCCGGCGGGATCAGGTCGTACGTGCCCTTGGGGGCCTTGAAGGTGCTCACGGAAGGTCTCTCGTCACATTCCTCGTCGGGGAGCCTCCTGGGCTCCCTGGCCGGCGGCCACCTGCCGCAGATACGGGTTGGTGGCGCGCTCCCGGCCGATGGTCGTCTGGGGGCCGTGGCCGGACAGGACCACGGTCGAGTCGTCGAGCGGCAGGCACACGCGGGCCAGCGAGTCGAGCATCTCGGCCATGTCACCGCCGGGCAGGTCGGTGCGTCCGATGGAGCCGGCGAACAGCAGGTCACCCGAGAAGAGGATCGGTGGGATGTCCGCCGCCTCGGGCAGGCCGAAGGTCACCGACCCCTTGGTATGGCCCGGCGCGTGCGCGACGGACAGCTCCAGACCGGCCAGCCGCAGGGTCGTACCGTCGGTCAGCTCCTTGACGTCGTCCGGCTCCCCCACGGTCAGCTCGCCCATCAGCGGCATACCGAAGGAACGCCCGAGGGCCTTCTCCGGGTCGCTCATCATGTACCGGTCGTCGGGGTGGATCCACGCCGGTACGTCGTGCGCGCCGCACACCGGGACGACCGAGGCCACGTGATCGATGTGGCCGTGGGTGAGGACGACCGCCACGGGCTTGAGCCGATGCTTCTCGAGCGCGTCCTCGACTCCCCGGGCGGCCTGGTGGCCGGGGTCGATGATCACGCACTCCTCACCCGCGGCAGGGGCGACCAGGTAACAGTTGGTCCCCCAGGCCCCGGCGGGGAACCCGGCAATCAGCACGATCGTCCTTCGTTTGTGTCGTACGGGCGTCACTGGCTGTGGGTCAGAGCCTACCGGCGCTGCCGATTCCTCAGCGAACCCATATACGGTACGGGGCACACGCATGCGGTCGGCACACCAGACGCACGCGTACCGGTCGGCGGACGAGACGCATGAGGAGAAAACCCCGTGGTCAGCCAGGAACAGCGGCGGCGACAGCTCGCCCGGGAGAAGTTCTTGCGGCAGCAGCAGCGGCGTACGGAGGCGCGGCGCAAGGCGCGGATGCGCAATTCCGTGATCGCGTCGGTGCTCGGCGTGTTGCTGGTGGGCAGCGTGGTGTCGTACACGGCCGGGGTCTTCAAGGGCGACGACAAGAAGGCGAACGCGGGCGCAGAGGTGTCCCCGAGCGCCTCGGCGCCCAGCAAGGCGCCGGACCCCTGTGCGAAGCCCGCCCCGGGCAAGGCCAAGTCGCTGAGCTGGAAGAAGGAGCCGGCGATGACCATCGACACGTCGGCGAAGTACACGATGAAGCTGGCGACCACGTGCGGTGACATCGACATCGCGCTGAAGACGGCCGCGGCCCCGCACACCGTGAACTCGTTCAACTTCCTCGCAGGCCAGGGCTTCTTCGACCACACCAAGTGCCACCGGCTCACCACCAACGGCATCTACGTGCTGCAGTGCGGCGACCCGAAGGGCAACGGCACCGGCGGTCCCGGCTACACCATCCCGGACGAGAACCTCAAGGACAAGAGCCTGAAGGGCAACGTGTATCCGGCGGGCACCGTGGCCATGGCCAACCAGTACAACGCCTCGACCAACCAGGGCCGCAACAGCGGCGGCAGCCAGTTCTTCCTCGTCTACCAGGACAGCCAGTTGCCGCCCAACTACACCCCGTTCGGCACCATCGACGCCGCCGGCATGAAGGTGCTGAAGAAAATCGCCGCCGCCGGCGAGAGCACCGGCCAGGGCGACGGAGCGCCGAACGCGACCGTCGTGATCAACAAGGCGACGGTGACGAAATCCTGAACGTCAACAGCTGAATTTCGGTCGCGCGGGATGCGGACAGCCGCCCCGCCGGTCGCCTATGTTGGCCGTGACGAAACTGTGGACGATGCTCGGGGGCGCTGAGGCTCCCGCAGGCATCATGTGGAGGAGGCGCTGTGAGCAGCGACCCGTGGGGCCGCGTCGACGAGACGGGGACCGTGTACGTGCGGACGGCCGATGGCGAGAAGGTCGTCGGTTCCTGGCAGGCCGGCTCCCCCGAGGAGGCGCTGGCCTACTTCGAGCGCAAGTACGAGGGCCTGGTGGTCGAGATCGGCCTCCTCGAGAAGCGAGTGAAGACCACCGACCTGTCGGCGAAGGACGCCATGGCCGCCATCGACCACCTGCGGGAGCAGGTGGACGCCCATCACGCGGTCGGCGACCTGGACGCGCTGCGCGCCCGCCTGGACAAGCTCGTGGAGATCGTCGAGGCGCGCCGTGAGGAGCGCAAGGCGCAGCGGGCACGGCAGTCCGACGAGGCCCGCCACGCCAAGGAGGCGCTGGTCGCGGAGGCGGAGCAGTTGGCGCAGTCCGACCAGTGGCGGGCTGCCGGTGAGCGGCTGCGGTCGCTGGTGGACACCTGGAAGGGGCTGCCGCGGCTCGACCGAAAGTCGGACGACGAGCTGTGGCACCGCTTCTCGCACGCGCGGTCGGCGTTCTCCAAGCGCCGCAAGGCGCACTTCGCGCAGCTGGACGCGCAGCGCGAGGAGGCCCGCAAGACCAAGGAGAGGCTGGTCGCCGAGGCCGAGGCGCTGTCGGGTTCGACGGACTGGGGACCGACCGCGGCGCGCTACCGCGAGCTGATGGCCGAGTGGAAGGCCGCCGGCCGTGCGCAGCGGGAGCACGAGGACGACCTGTGGAACCGGTTCCGCGGTGCGCAGGACGTGTTCTTCGCGGCGCGCAGCTCGGTCTTCGCGGAGCGGGACGCCGAGCAGGCCGAGAACCTCAAGCTGAAGGAGGAGCTGGCCGAGGAGGCGGAGAAGCTGCTGCCGATCACCGACCTGAAGGCCGCGCGGGCCGCCTTCCGCTCGATCAACGAGCGCTGGGAGGCCATCGGGCATGTGCCGCGGGACGCGCGGGCGCGGGTCGAGGGCCGGATGCACGCGGTCGACCGGGCCATCCAGGAGGCCGAGGAGGCCGAGTGGCGGCGTACGAACCCGGAGGCGCGGGCGCGCGCGGAGGGCCTGACCGGTCAGTTGCAGGCGGCCGTGGACAAGCTGCGGACGCAGATCGAGCAGGCCCGGTCGGCGGGCAACACCGCGAAGGCCGAGAAGCTGGAGAGGGAGCTGGAGGGCCGCCAGGCGCTCCTGGACCAGGCCCTGAAGGGTCTGCAGGAGTTCGGCGGCTGACAGCCGACTGAAAAGGGGCTCCCGTAC
Organism: Streptomyces sp. Y2F8-2; assembly: GCF_014905555.1. GTDB lineage: Bacteria > Actinomycetota > Actinomycetes > Streptomycetales > Streptomycetaceae > Streptomyces > Streptomyces cynarae. The sequence continues at coordinate 135,770 of NZ_BNGS01000007.1, forward strand.
CTCGGGTACGGGAGCCCCTTTCGTCTGCTCTGGCGTCCGGTTACGGCCGACGGGCCGAGGTGACCCGGTAGACGTCGTAGACGCCCTCCACGCCCCGTACCGCCTTCAGGACGTGGCCCAGGTGCTTCGGGTCCCCCATCTCGAAGGTGAAGCGCGAGGTGGCGACGCGGTCGCGGGACGTCTGGACGGCCGCCGAGAGGATGTTCACGTGCTGGTCGGACAGGACCCGGGTGACGTCCGAGAGCAGCCGCGAGCGGTCCAGCGCCTCCACCTGGATGGCGACCAGGAAGACGGAGGACTGGGTGGGCGCCCACTCCACGTCGAGGATGCGCTCCGGCTCGCGCGACAGTGACTCGACGTTGACGCAGTCGCTGCGGTGAACCGATACGCCATTACCACGAGTGACGAATCCGATGATCGGGTCGCCGGGGACGGGCGTACAACAGCGGGCCAGTTTGACCCAGACGTCGTCCACGCCCTTGACGACGACACCCGGATCGCTGCTGGCGCGCCGCTTGCGGCCACGGCCCCGCGACGGCGGAACGGCCTCGTCGATCTCCTCGGTGGCCGCCTCCTCGCCGCCGAGGGCCTGCACCAGCTTCTGCACGACGTTCTGGGCCGCGACATGGCCCTCGCCGATCGCCGCGTACAGGGACGAGATGTCCGGGTAGCGCATCTCGTGGGCGAGGGTGACCAGCGAGTCGCCGGTGAGGATGCGCTGGATCGGCAGGTTCTGCTTGCGCATCGCCCGCGCGATCGCCTCCTTGCCCTGCTCGATCGCCTCGTCGCGCCGCTCCTTGGAGAACCACGCCCGGATCTTGTTGCGGGCACGCGGCGACTTCACGAAGCCGAGCCAGTCGCGGGAGGGGCCCGCGCCGGGTGCCTTGGAGGTGAAGACCTCCACCAAGTCGCCGTTGTCCAGGGTGGATTCCAGCGGTACGAGCCGTCCGTTGACCCGGGCCCCTATCGTCCGGTGGCCTACCTCCGTGTGGACGGCGTAGGCGAAGTCGACCGGGGTGGCGCCGGCCGGCAGCGCTATCACGTCGCCCTTCGGGGTGAAGACGAAGACCTCGTTGCGGGACAGGTCGAAGCGCAGCGACTCCAGGAACTCGCTGGGGTCCTCGGTCTCCTTCTGCCAGTCCAGCAACTGTCGCAGCCACGCCATGTCGTTGATGGCGTCCTTGTCCTTGGCGCTCGAACGCGGCGTGTCCGTACGCACCTTGGAGGCGCCGGCGACGGCCTCCTGCTTGTACTTCCAGTGCGCGGCGATGCCGTACTCGGCGCGGCGGTGCATGTCGAACGTGCGGATCTGCAGTTCGACGGGCTTGCCGTTGGGCCCGATGACCGTCGTGTGCAGCGACTGGTACATGTTGAACTTGGGCATCGCGATGTAGTCCTTGAACCGCCCCGGAACCGGGTTCCAGCGGGCGTGGACCGTGCCCAGTGCCGCGTAGCAGTCGCGGACCGTGTCGACGAGGACGCGGATGCCCACCAGGTCGTAGATCTCCGCGAAGTCACGGCCGCGAACGATCATCTTCTGGTAGACGCTGTAGTAGTGCTTGGGGCGGCCGGTGACGGTCGCCTTGATACGGGCAGCGCGCAGGTCGGCCTGGACCTCGTCGGTGACGACCGCGAGGTATTCGTCGCGCTTGGGGGCGCGCTCGGCGACCAGGCGGACGATCTCGTCGTACATCTTGGGGTAGAGGATCGCGAACGCGAGGTCCTCCAGCTCCCACTTGATGGTGTTCATGCCCAGCCGGTGGGCGAGCGGCGCGTAGATCTCCAGGGTCTCGCGCGCCTTCTTCTCCTGCTTCTCGCGCTTGAGGTAGCGCATGGTGCGCATGTTGTGCAGCCGGTCGGCGAGCTTGATGACCAGGACGCGCGGGTCCTTGGCCATGGCGACGACCATCTTGCGCACGGTCTCGGCCTGCGCGGCCTCGCCGAACTTGACCTTGTCCAGTTTGGTGACGCCGTCGACGAGGAGGGCGACGGTGTCGCCGAAGTCGCGGCGCAGCTGGTCCAGGCCGTACTCGGTGTCCTCCACCGTGTCGTGCAGCAGGCCCGCCATCAGGGTGGCCGGGTCCATGCCGAGCTCGGCGAGGATGGTGGTGACGGCGAGGGGGTGCGTGATGTAAGGGTCGCCGCTCTTGCGTTTCTGGCCGCGGTGCCAGCGCTCGGCGACCTGGTAGGCGCGCTCGATCTGGCGCAGCGTCGAGTTCTCGATCTTCGGGTCGTTGCTGCGCACTATCCGCAGCAGAGGCTCCAGGACCGGGTTGTACGGGTTGGCGCGCTGCACTCCGAGCCGGGCGAGGCGGGCGCGGACGCGGTTGGAGGAGCCGGTGCGGGCGGGCGGGGACGGCGTCGCGCGGACCGCCGGAGTGCGCTCGGGAGGGGCCGGCTTGGGGCGCGGCTGCTCGGCCGCCTGGTCCGCGGGCGCGGACTGGGCGTGCTCCACCGTCCCGCGCGGGGCGTTCTTCGCGCTGCGCGCGGGGGTGGCCGCGGCCTTCGACGCGGGGTCGGGCTTGGCGGCGGTCAGTGGCTGGGCCTCGTCTGGCAAGAGGGCTCCTCGTGCGCGATCCGGGTCCCCCGGTCAGGCTCCGGAGCACCCATGGTAGCGATCCCGGGCTCCGGTCTCGCCCTCAGTCCGCGGGACGGCCTGCTATGGGAGAAACGCACGAGGCGGGCCCCGGATTCCTCCGGGGCCCGCCTCACGGTGTCCTGCGGCCCGACGGGGCCTTGCGCGCGGGTGTACGGCGCGGAACTCAGACCTGGAGCAGTGCCTCCAGCGGGGCGCCGGCCAGGGCCGGCTCCAGCCGGGCACGGCCGCCGAGGAAGCCCAGTTCCATGAGGACCGAGACGCCCGCGACCTCGGCGCCCGCCCGGCGGATGAGCTGCAGCGAGGCCTCGGCGGTGCCGCCGGTGGCGAGGACGTCGTCGACGACCATCACGCGGTCGGTCGCCGACAGGTCCTCGGCGTGCACCTCGATCTCCGCGGAGCCGTACTCCAGGTCGTACGCCTGCCGCAGGGTGGCTCCGGGCAGCTTGCCCGCCTTGCGTACGGGGACGAAGCCGACGCCCGCGCGGACGGCGACCGGGGCGCCGAGGATGAACCCGCGCGCCTCCAGACCGACGATCTTCGTCGCGCCGTGCCGCACGGTCAGCTCCGCCAGCGCGTCGGTGAGCGCGGTGAAGGCCGCCGGGTCCGCGAGCAGCGGGGTGATGTCCTTGAACATCACCCCCGGCTCCGGGTGGTCCGGCACGTCCCGGATACGGCTGAGCAGCAGTGCTTGTATGTCGGTCGTCTCGGTCATCGGCGCTTTCCGGAGGGTCGGCCGCGACCGCGGTTACGGGACGCGGGCTGGCTGCGCGGGCCGACGACCGCCGGTGCGGCGTCCTGCGGCTCTTCGGCGTGGGAGTCGTCCTCGGCCCCTCCGACGGGCCCCGCCTCGGCGGCCTGCGCGCGCTTGGCGAGGACGCGGCGCTTGAGGGCCTTCATCTGCGGCTCGCGCTCCTTGAGGTCGGCGACGAGCGGAGTGGCGATGAAGATCGAGGAGTACGCACCGGCCGCGAGGCCGACGAACAGCGACAGCGAGATGTCGTTGAGCGTGCCCGCACCGAGGAAGCCGCCGCCGATGAACAGCAGGCCCGCCACCGGCAGCAGGGCCACCACCGTGGTGTTGATGGAACGCACCAGGGTGCTGTTGATCGAGCTGTTGGCGACGTCGCTGAAGGTCCAGCGGGTCTGCTTGGTGATGTCCTTCGTCTGCTCCTTGAGGCTGTCGAAGACGACGACCGTGTCGTAGAGCGAGTAACCGAGGATCGTCAGCAGACCGATCACCGTGCCGGACGTGACCTCGAAGCCGACGAGCGCGTAGATGCCGGTGGTGATGGTGATGTCGTGGATCAGTGCGACGAACGCGGCCAGGGCCATACGCCACTCGAAGGCGATCGCCAGGTAGATCACGACCAGCACCATGAAGATCGCCAGGCCCTCCCAGGCCTTGCCGGCGATCTGCTCACCCCAGCTGGGGCCGACCAGGTCGGCGTTGATCTGCTCCGAGGGGACGCTCAGGTCCTTGGCCAGGGTGTCCTTGATCTGGTCGGACTTGCCGGTGTCGATTCCGGCGACCTGGATGCGCAGGCCGCCCGTGCCGAGCTTCTGCACCACGGCGGGATGGCCGGAGGCGTCGTGAGCGTAGGTCTCGGCCTGGGCCACCGAGACACTCGTCTTCGGGGTGGTGAAGACCGCTCCGCCCTGGAACTCGATGCCCATGTTCAGGCCGCGCACCGCCAGGCCGACGATGGCCGTGATGGTGATCAAGATCGAGACGCCGTACCAGATCTTGCGGTTGCCGACGAAGTCGTAACCGACCTCGCCTCGGTGGAGCCGGGCGCCGAGGTTGCCGAGCTTCGACATCTCTCACGCCTCCTTCGGGTCGACGGGGGCGGAGGGACGACGGGTGCGCCGCAGGGGCGGCTTGGCGCCTAGGCGCTTGGGGTCGAGGCCGGACCAGCTGTGGCCGTTCGCGAAGAACGACCGGCGCGCCAGGATCGTCAGCAGCGGCTTGGTGAACAGGAAGACCACCACGACGTCGAGCAGGGTCGTCAGGCCGAGCGTGAACGCGAAGCCCTGGACCTTGCCGACGGTGACGATGAAGAGCACCGCGGCGGCGAGGAAGGACACGAAGTCGGACACCAGGATGGTGCGCCGGGCGCGCGGCCAGCCGCGTTCGACGGCGGGGCGCAGGGAGCGGCCCTCGCGGATCTCGTCCCGGACGCGTTCGAAGTACACGATGAACGAGTCCGCGGTGATGCCGATCGCGACGATGGCGCCGCACACGGCGGGCAGGTTCAGCGCGAAGCCGATGGTCGGGCCGAGCAGCGACATGATCACGTAAGTGAGGATCGCGGACACCGCGAGGGACGCGACGGCGATGGCCGCGAGGCCGCGGTAGTAGACGACCAGGTAGATCACGACGAGAGCAAGGCCGATGGCGCCCGCGATCAGACCGGCGTGCAGCTGCTCACCGCCGAGCGCGGCGGTCACGGTGGTGACGCTCGACTCCTTGAAGGTGAGCGGGAGCGCGCCGTACGACAGCATGTTGGACAGACTCTGGGCGTCCTCCTGGGTGAAGCTGCCGGAGATCTCCGCGTTGCCGCCGGTGATGGCCGTCTGGACGTACGGGTGGGAGACGACCTCGTCGTCCAGGACGATCGCGAACTCGTTCTGCGGGGTCGTCTTCTGCGACAGCTGACCGGTGATGTCGGCGAACTTCTTGGCGCCGCTGGAGTTGAAGGTCATCTGGACCTGCCAGCCGGCGGCACCCTGCGTGTCGTAGACGGCCTGGGCCTTCTTGACCTCCGTGCCGTCGACCGCGACCGGGCCGAGCAGGAACTTGTTCCAGACGTTGCCGTCCTTGCCGCAGGCGACGGTGGGCTCGCCCGTCTTGGCGCCCTTGCCGGCCGTGGCGCGCTGCTCCGGCTTGCTGCAGTCGAGGGCGGCGTACTGGGCCTGGAGCCCCGCCGCGCCACCGGAGGCGGACCCGGCACTCGAGGAGGGCGAGGCGCTCGCGGAGGGCTTGGTGGAGGCGGCTGCGGACGCGGAGCTCTTGGCGGACGGCGTGGAGGTCGCCTTCAGCGCGTCCGTGACGGGGCGGCCCTGCGAGGTGGCGGAGGGCGTCGGGCCGGCGGAGCCGGACGTCGCCTTGCTCTTGCTCGCCGAGCTCGACGGGCTGGGCGAGGCGCTGCCGCCCGCGCTGGAGCTGGGGCTGGGGCTCGCCGAGGCGCCGGTGCCGGAGGCGTCGCGCTGCAGGACCGGACGGAAGTACAGCTTGGCGGTGGTGCCGACCTGTTCCCGGGCCTCCTTGGAGTTCGTGCCCCGGGGGATGTTGACGATGATGTTGCGGTCGCCCTGGGTCTGCACCTCCGCCTCGGACACGCCCAGACCGTTGACCCGTCGGTTCATGATCTCGACCGCGGTGTCCATGTTGGTCTTGTTGATCGCGTTGGGCTGACCGGGCTCGTTGACCGCCGTCAGCGTGATGCTGGTGCCGCCGGCGAGGTCGATGCCGAGACGCGGAGTGGTGTGTCCGGAGGCGAACATTCCCCCGGTGAGCGCCGCGATGGCGATCAGGATGAGGGCCAGCGAGCGCCCTGGCTTGCTCTGGGCGCTCGCGCTCCGGCCCTTCTTCGGTGCTGCCACCTTCTCGTACTCCCTCTCGAGCCGCCGCGCGCGGGGTCAGCGTACGGGCGGCCATGCCATTGTGTGGGGATTCCCCGCGAAAACCGCACAGCCCGGGCCGGGACGCGCCGATCACGCGCCCTGGCCCGGGATGCGGTCACTTCGCGTCGGAGTCGCCGTCGGTCTTCTTCGGCTCTGCTGCGTCGGCCTTGGCGTCGGTTTCGTCGGCCTTGGCGTCGGTCGCGGCGTCCGCGTCCTTCTTGCCGAGGTCGACCTTGTCGTCGGCAGGGCCCGAAGAGGCGTCGGCGGCGGGCTCGTCGGTCTCGGTGAGGGAGGAGGCGTCGTCCGGCACGACGGCGGCGTCGGCCTTCAGGTCGTGCTCGATGCCGTGGACGATGCGGTTGTACTCGTCGTCGGTCAGGACGGCGCCGATCGCGTTCTTCGCGAAGAGCAGCTCAACGCCCGGGCCCGCGTCAAGGAGGACCGTGTCGTCGTTGACCTCCTTGACCGTCGCGTACATGCCCCCGATCGTGCGGACGCCGCTGCCGGGCTGCATGTCGTTGCGCATTTGCGCGGCCTGCTGCTGCTTGCGCTTGGCCGAGCGGGTCATCAGGAACATGGCCCCGATGAGCACGATGAACGGGAGGAGGGTCACGATATTCACGGGACGGAATTTCCTTCGCACGACCGCTCGATCGGCGGCCTGGTGGATGGGGGTGTGATGGGCGCCGCCCGCGAGGGCGGCATCGGCGGAGTCTAAGCGAGTCCGCACGCAAGGAACAACGCTCAGCATGGCACCCGGGTTCCTGCTGGTGCGAGTTCCGCGCCGTCACGCCCCGAACAGGTCCTGTTGTCCGTTTCCCCCGGTCGTCCCGCGTGGCGCGGTCAGTCCGAGGTGCGCCCAGGCGGCCGGTGTCGCCACCCGTCCGCGCGGGGTCCGGGCGAGCAGGCCCTCCCTGACCAGGAACGGTTCGGCGACCTCCTCCACGGTCTCACGCTCCTCCCCCACGGCGACGGCGAGTGTGGACAGGCCGACGGGGCCGCCGCCGAACAACTTCAGCAGGGCCTCGAGGACGGCCCGGTCGAGGCGGTCGAGGCCGCGCGCGTCGACCTCGTAGACGGCGAGGGCCGCCGCCGCGATCTCACGGGTGATCACTCCGTCGGCCTTGACCTGGGCGTAGTCCCGCACGCGTCGCAGCAGCCGGTTGGCGATACGCGGGGTGCCACGGGAGCGTCCGGCGATCTCGGCGGCGCCCTGGGGGTCGATCTCCACGTCGAGCAGGCCCGCCGAGCGGTGGATGACGCGCTCCAGCTCGGCGGGCTCGTAGAACTCCATGTGGGCGGTGAAGCCGAAGCGGTCGCGCAGCGGTGGCGGCAGCAGGCCCGCGCGGGTGGTGGCGCCGACCAGCGTGAACGGCGGCAGTTCCAGCGGGATGGCGGTGGCGCCGGGGCCCTTGCCGACGATCACGTCGACGCGGAAGTCCTCCATCGCCATGTAGAGCATCTCCTCCGCGGGCCTCGACATGCGGTGGATCTCGTCGAGGAAGAGGACCTCACCCTCCTGCAGGGAGGAGAGGATCGCGGCCAGGTCGCCGGCGTGCTGGATGGCGGGGCCGCTGGTGATGCGGATGGGGGCGCCCATCTCGGCCGCGATGATCATCGACAGGGTCGTCTTGCCGAGGCCGGGTGCGCCGGACAGCAGCACGTGGTCGGCGGTGGCACCCCGCGCGCGTGCCGCGCGCAGCACCAGGTCGAGCTGCTCCCTGACCTTCTCCTGGCCGATGAACTCGCCCAGGTCCTTGGGGCGCAGGGCGGCCTCGACGGCCTGGTCCTCACGGTCGGCGACAGAGCCCACCAGCCGCTCGGGGGCGGAAGTGTCGGTCGTGTCGTCCCAGTTCACTTGACGTCTCCTGGCTCAGCGGGCTCGGTTCAGGGTCTGCAGGGCCGCCTTGAGGAGGGCACCCACCTGGGGTGTACCCCCGGCGGCCTCGGCCTGCGGGGCGACCGCGGCGACCGCCTCCTCGGCCTCCCGGGTCGCGTACCCGAGGCCGACCAGGGCGGCGTGCAGCTGGTCGCGCCAGCCGGAGGCGGCGGGTGCTGCGGCCGTGGGGGCGCCGACGGGTTCGCCCAGGCGGTCCTTCAGCTCCAGGAGCAGCTTCTGGGCGCCCTTCTTGCCGATGCCGGGGACCGCGACGAGCGCCTTCTCGTCACCGGTCGCCACGGCGCGGCGCAGGGCGTCCGGGGAGTGCACGGCCAGCATGGACTGCGCCAGGCGCGGCCCGACACCGCTCGCGGTCTGCAGCAGCTCGAAGACCTGGCGCTCGTCGTCGTCCGCGAAGCCGTACAGGGTCAGCGAGTCCTCCCGGACGACCAGGGAGGTCGCGAGCTTCGTCTGCTGGCCGAGGCGGAGCCCGGAGAGCGTGTTCGGCGTGCACTGGACGGCGATGCCGATGCCGCCCACCTCGACCACCGCGGAGTCCGGGGCGAGGGCGGCGACCGGGCCGCTGACGAAGGCGATCATGCGGTACGGCCTTTCGTTACGTGCTTCGATGCGTGCAGGGCGACGGCCTGCTGGAGCCGGTTCTGCGCGGGGGCGCGCCAGATGTGGCAGATGGCGAGGGCGAGGGCGTCGGCGGCGTCTGCGGGCTTGGGCGGTGCGTCCAGCCGGAGCAGTCGTGTGACCATCGCGCCTACCTGCGCCTTGTCGGCACGTCCGGTGCCGGTGACGGCCGCCTTGACCTCGCTCGGGGTGTGCAGGGCGACGGGGATGCCGCGGCGGGCCGCGCACAGCATGGCGACGGCGCTGGCCTGGGCGGTGCCCATCACCGTCCGCACATTGTGCTGGCTGAAGACGCGCTCGACGGCGACGAACTCGGGTCGGTGCTCGTCCAGCCACTGCTCGATGCCCTGCTCGACGGCGACGAGGCGGTGGCCGAGGTCGGCGTCCACGGGCGTTCGCACGACACCGACGCCGAGCATGGTGAGCGTGCGCCCGGGCACGCCCTCGACCACCCCGACACCACACCGCGTCAGCCCCGGGTCCACCCCCAGCACGCGCACGCGCGCCCCCTCCCCTTCTTCGCGGCTGAACCGCCGCCGCTCTCGCGGACCTGGCTGAACACCGTCGGGGTCCCTCGATCGATGGTTGCGGTCCGTGGACGGTGATCTCTGTCTGACGCCAGGCTATCCGGCGGCACCGACAACGACCCGCAAAGCGACGGGCCGACGGGAGTGTCCCGTCGGCCCGTGAGCCCAGCGACTGCGTTACGCGCCGACCTTCTCCATGATGTCGTCGCTGACGTCGAAGTTCGCGAAGACGTTCTGCACGTCGTCGCTGTCCTCGAGCGCGTCGATCAGCTTGAAGATCTTCTTGGCGCCCTCCTCGTCCAGCTGGACCTGCATGGTCGGGACGAAGTTGGCCTCGGCGGAGTCGTAGTCGATCCCGGCGTCCTGCAGGGCCTTGCGGACCGCGACCAGGTCGGTGGCCTCGCTGATGACCTCGAAGGACTCGCCCAGGTCGTTGACCTCCTCGGCGCCCGCGTCGAGCACGGCGCCCAGGACGTCGTCCTCGGTCAGCTCGCCCTTGGGGACGATCACGACGCCCTTGCGGTTGAACAGGTACGAGACCGAGCCCGGGTCCGCCATGGAGCCGCCGTTGCGGGTCATGGCCACGCGCACGTCGGAGGCGGCACGGTTGCGGTTGTCGGTGAGGCACTCGATGAGCACCGCGACACCGTTCGGACCGTAGCCCTCGTACATGATCGTCTCGTAGTCGGCACCGCCGGCCTCGAGCCCCGCGCCACGCTTGACGGCGGAGTCGATGTTCTTGTTCGGGACCGACGACTTCTTCGCCTTCTGGATGGCGTCGTAGAGAGTCGGGTTGCCGTCGGGGTCCGCGCCGCCCGTCCGGGCCGCCACCTCGATGTTCTTGATCAGCTTCGCGAAGAGCTTGCCGCGCTTGGCGTCGATCACGGCCTTCTTGTGCTTCGTCGTGGCCCATTTAGAGTGGCCGGACATCTGCCTGTCTCCTTCGCGTAACCCATCTCTGCAACGAACTCCCCCAGACCTTAACGGCTGTGGGGACCCCCAGAGATCCTACAAGGACTCCGGTACCCGATGGGCGCGCACCATGTCGACGAACAGGGCGTGCACACGGTGGTCGCCGGTGAGCTCCGGGTGGAACGACGTGGCGAGTGCGTTGCCCTGGCGTACGGCGACGATGTGGCCCTCGTGCTCGGCGAGCACCTCGGCGCCCGCGCCGACGGACTCGACCCAGGGGGCGCGGATGAAGACGCCCTCTACAGGATCGCCCTCGACGCCCTTGACGTCGACGGCCGCCTCGAAGGACTCGTTCTGCCGTCCGAAGGCGTTCCGGCGCACGATCATGTCGATGCCGCCGACGGTCTCCTGGCCGGAGCGCGGGTCGAGGATCTTGTCCGCGAGCATGATCATGCCCGCACAGGTGCCGTAGACGGGCATGCCGCCGCGCACGCGCGCGCGGAGGGGTTCCATCACTCCGAAGAGGACGGCCAGCTTGGAGATGGTGGTGGACTCGCCGCCGGGGAGGACGAGGCCGTCGACCTCGGCGAGCTCTTCGGGGCGCCGCACCGGCCTGGCCACGGCGTCGGCCGCGGCCAGGGCGATGAGATGCTCCCGTACGTCGCCCTGGAGGGCCAGGACGCCTATGACGGGTGCGTCAGTCATGTGTTCGTGCAGTCCTCGTGCTGTTCCTGCGGTGACTTACCAGCCGCGGTTGGCGTAGCGCTCGGTCTCGGGGAGGGTGTCGCAGTTGATGCCGACCATGGCCTCGCCGAGGTTGCGGGACGCGTCCGCGATGATCTTGGGGTCGTCGTAGAAGGTGGTGGCCTTCACGATGGCGGCGGCGCGCTTGGCCGGGTCGCCGGACTTGAAGATGCCGGAGCCGACGAAGACGCCCTCGGCGCCGAGCTGGCGCATCAGCGCCGCGTCGGCCGGGGTGGCGACGCCACCGGCGGAGAACAGCACGACCGGGAGCTTGCCCAGCTCGGCGACCTCCTTGACCAGCTCGTACGGGGCGCGCAGCTCCTTGGCCGCGGCGTACAGCTCGTGGTTGTCGAAGCCGCGCAGCTTGGCGATCTCGTTCTTGATCTGGCGCAGGTGGCGGACGGCCTCGACGACGTTGCCGGTGCCGGCCTCGCCCTTGGAGCGGATCATCGCGGCGCCCTCGGCGATACGGCGCAGGGCCTCGCCGAGGTTGGTGGCGCCGCAGACGAAGGGGGTGGTGAAGGCCCACTTGTCGGAGTGGTTGACCTCGTCGGCGGGGGTGAGGACCTCGGACTCGTCGATGTAGTCGACGCCGAGGGACTGCAGGACCTGGGCCTCGACGAAGTGGCCGATGCGGGACTTGGCCATGACCGGGATGGAGACGGCGTCGATGATGCCCTCGATCATGTCCGGGTCGGACATGCGGGCCACGCCCCCGTCCTTGCGGATGTCGGCCGGGACTCGCTCCAGAGCCATGACGGCGACGGCGCCCGCGTCCTCGGCGATCTTCGCCTGCTCCGGCGTGACGACGTCCATGATCACGCCGCCCTTGAGCTGCTCGGCCATGCCGCGCTTGACGCGGGCGGTGCCGGTCTCGGGGGTCTGGGGGGTGGAGAGCTCGCTGGACACGGGTTTCGACCTCACTCGGAAAAAGAGGGATTTCTGCTGGACCGAGGAAACGGGACCAGTGCAGGCCACGGCAAGGGCCAATGGGGAGCCGGTGGATCGTTTTGCGCCGTGGCGCGAAACGACGGTGGCAGGCCGACGATGGCAGGCCGACGGTGTCAGGCCGTCGACCGGTCCGTCAGTGCCGCCGGGGGCTCGTCGTCCATTTCGAACGCCATGGGGAAGGGGGCGTGCCCGGCGAGGCGGAACCAGCGCACCTTGCGGTGCCGGCGCAGAGCCCGTGCCGCGCGTACGGCGTCGTTGTGGAAACGGCGGGCCATCGGCACGCGGCGCACCGCCTCGGTCAGCTCCCGTGCGGCTGCCTCCCCGCCGGGCGCCTCGCGCACCGCCTCGACCTGCTGCGCCTCCGCGAACACGGCCCGCAGCGCCTGGCTCAGCTCGCTCTCGGCGACCTCCCGCTGCTCCTCCTCGGCCTGCCGGGCCGCGTGTGCGGCCTCGTACAGGACGATCGACGCGGCCGGGTCGAGCACTCCGGAGGTGGCCAGTTCCTGGGCGACCGAGGCCCGCCGCAGCAGCTGCGCGTCGAGCGCGGCGCGCGCCGCGTCGATCCGGGCGTGCAGCCGGTCGAGTCGCCCCGCGGTCCAGCTCAGATAGAGGCCGATCGCGACGAGGGCGACAAGGATCCAGATGAGGGTTGCGGTCACGGGCGAAGGTTATCGGCCCGCGTTCTGCGCTCCCTCGGCTCCCTCAGGCCCGACGGAACCGGGCCCGGCGGCCGGCGCTCAGTCCCGTGCCAGGCCCAACCGCGCCCGCAGCCCCGTGCGCTCGTCCGCCGCCACCGCTGCCGCGCCCGCCGTCACCGTCTCGTAGACCGACAGGATGTCCGCGCCGACCGTCGACCAGTCGAAGCGCCGCACGTGGGCGCTTCCCCGGGCACGCAGTTCGGCTCGGCGGTCCGCGTCGTTCAGCAGGCGTACCGCGGCGTCGGCGAGGGCGTCGGCGTCCTCGTTGGCGAACAGCTCGCCGGCCGCTCCCTGGTCCAGGACCTGCGCGAAGGCGTCCAGGTCGGAGGCGAGGACCGGGGCGCCCGCCGACATGGCCTCGACGAGGATGATGCCGAAGCTCTCGCCGCCGGTGTTGGGCGCCACGTACAGGTCGACGCTGCGCAGCAGGCGCGCCTTGTCCTCGTCGCTGATCATGCCGAGGAACTCCACGCGCGAGCGCAGCTTCGCGGGGAGCGTCTCGACCGCCTCCTCCTCGTCACCCCGGCCCGCGATCAGCAGTCGTGTCTGCGGCCGGGCGGCAAGGATCTTCGGCAGGGCCTTCATGAGGACCGGCAGGCCTTTGCGGGGTTCGTCGATGCGCCCGATGAAACCGATCGTGTCCCCCTGCCACTCGGGCCTGGGCTCGGCCTTCGCGAAGAAGTCGACGTCCACGCCGTTCGGGATCACCACCGCGTCGCCGCCCAGATGTTCGACGAGGGTCCGCCGCGCGTACTCGCTCACCGCGATCCGCGCGCTGATCTTCTCCAGGGCCGCCTGGAGGATCGCGTACGCGGCGATCATGGCCCGGGAGCGCGGGTTCGACGTGTGGAAGGTCGCCACGATCGGGCCCTGTGCCGCCCAGCAGGCCAACAGGCCCAGGGACGGCGAGGCGGGCTCGTGGATGTGGATCACGTCGAACGCGCCGTCGTGCAGCCAGCGCCGCACCCGCGCGGCGCTCAGGAAGCCGAAGTTCAGACGCGCCACCGAGCCGTTGTACGGCACCGGGACGGCACGCCCGGCCGAGACGACGTACGGCGGCAGCGGGGTGTCGTCGTCGGCGGGGGCGAGGACGGACACCTCGTGCCCGAGGCGGATGAAGTACTCGGCCAGATCGCGGATGTGGAACTGGACGCCGCCCGGCACGTCCCAGGAGTACGGGCAGACGATGCCGATCCTCACGGCGTGCCCTTCCCGGGGTCCCTGCTCGGGTCCAGGTCGGCGAGCCACAACCGCTGCAGCATGTGCCAGTCCTCCGGATGCTCGGCGATCCCCGTGGCGAAGGCGTCGGCCAGCGCCTGTGTCATGACAGACGTCTTCTCGGCCCGGCTACCTGACCGGGGTACCTCGATCGGGGGATGCACTCGGCCCTGCATGACGGGCGAGTCGTCGTACCAGAGCGTCACCGGCAGCAGCAGCGCGCCCGTCTGCTGGGCGAGCAGGGCCGGTCCCGCCGGCATCCGGGCCGTCTCGCCGAAGAAGGTGACCTCGACGCCGGAGGCGGACAGGTCCCGGTCGGCGACCAGGCAGACCAGTCCCCCGTCGCGCAGCCGCCGGGCCAGGGTGCCGAACGCGGAGCCGCCGCTGTGCGGCAGCACCTCCATGCCCAGGCCCTCGCGGTAGGCGACGAACCGGTCGTAGAGCGTCTCCGGCTTGAGCCGCTCGGCGACCGTGGTGAACGGCGTGCGCAGCTCGGTGGTGACCCAGGCTCCTGCCAGGTCCCAGTTGGCCAGGTGCGGCAGCGCGAGCACGACGCCCTTGCCGGCGGCGAGCCCGTCGATGAGGAAGTGCAGGTCCTTGGGGTCGAAGCCGCGCCTTATGCGCTCCGGGCTCCACACGGGCAGCCGGAACGACTCCATCCAGTAGCGCAGGTACGACCGCATGCCCGCCCGCGTCAGCTCGGCGAGCCGCTCCGGGGTCGCGTCGGGCACCACGCGCGCGTAGTTGCTCTCGAGCCGTCGTACACCCTTGCCGCGCTGTTTCCAGGCGAGGTCGGCGATGGTGCGGCCGAGCCGGGTGGCGACGGGTTCGGGCAGCGTCTTCACCGTGCTCCAGCCGAGGCCGTAGAGCCCGTCCGTGAGCCGTTCCTGGAGGCTGGTCATGCCGCCGCCCCGCTCCTCTTCCCGCGGCCCCCGCCGCTCACTTGGCCGCCTCGCTGCCGTGCGAGGTGCTCTCGTCGTTCTGCGCGGCCGCGGCGGCGTCCGCCTCGGCGGACTCCCGGCGCACGGTGACGACCCGTTGGATCAGCGTCACCAGGCTGCCGACGGCGACGATCCACAGCGCGATCGGCAGCAGCCACTGGATGCCGGGCACGCCGAACTTGTGCAGGCCCGCGAAACCGGCGGCGACCAGGGAGATCACCAGGCGTTCTGCGCGCTCCACGAGGCCGTTGACCGCCACGGGCAGCCCGATCGACTCGCCGCGGGCCTTGGTGTACGACACCACCTGGCCGCTGGCCAGACAGAAGATCGACACCGCGCACAGGACGTTGTCGTCGCCGTTGCCCGCGTACCACAGGGCGAAGCCGCCGAAGATCGCACCGTCGGCGACCCGGTCGAGCGTGGAGTCCAGGAAGGCGCCCCAACGGCTGGAACGGCCCAGCTGGCGGGCCATGTTGCCGTCGACGAGGTCCGAGAAGACGAACAGCGTGATGACGACCGTGCCCCAGAAGAACTCGCCCCGGGGGTAGAAGACCAGTGCGCCCGCGATCACGCCGGCGGTGCCGATCAGCGTGACCGTGTCGGGGCTGACGCCCCGCCGGATCAGAAACGCGGCGAACGGTGTGAGAACACGCGTGAAGAAAGCACGCGCGTACTTGTTCAGCATGGCCTTCCCGACGGTCGGTGAGCCGCGCGGCCCCTGCTGGCCACCGGCGCGCCCAATCGTAGCCACGCGCGCGTGGGCGCGACGGCCGGGCACCCAAGGCCCTGTGTCACGGCCTGATGGCGCCCGGGTCACGGTGAGATCGCGCAGGGCGGAGCACGGCTCGCGAACGGGATCACGTCCCTCGTATGGACGCATTGTGACGCGAGTGCAAAGCTCGAAAGAACCGCGGGCGTCACCGGAGCCGCCTCGCACGCGGGTCCGCATGTCCGCGCCCACAGTGACCTCACCGTGCACGGGAGGCAAGGCCATGGGCGACAAAGCGAACGTACACCCCGGAGCCGCCGGCAGGGCAACGGCGGCCGACCGGCCCGCGTCCGTACGGAATGTGGTGCTGGTCGGCCACAGCGGATCGGGAAAGACGACTCTGGTGGAGGCTCTCGCGCTGACGGCGGGAGCGCTGAACCGGGCGGGCCGTGTGGAGGACGGCGGCACCGTCTCCGACTACGACGAGATCGAGCACCGGCAGCAGCGCTCGGTGCAGCTCTCCCTGGTTCCCGTCGAATGGGACGGGATCAAGATCAACCTGCTGGACACCCCTGGATACGCCGACTTCGTCGGGGAGCTCCGGGCCGGTCTGCGCGCCGCGGACGCGGCCCTTTTCGTCGTCTCGGCCTCGGACGGTGTGGACGGCTCGACCCGCATGGTGTGGGAGGAGTGCGCGGCCGTCGGCATGCCGCGCGCCATCGTGATCACACACCTGGAGGCGGCCCGGGCCGACTTCGAGGAGATGACCCGCCGTTGCGCGGAGGCGTTCGGCGGGGACGACCCCGACGCCGTCCTGCCGCTGTACCTGCCGCTGCACGGCCCGCAGGGACCCGACGGGCACGCGCCCGTGACCGGTCTGGTCGGGCTGCTCACGCAGAAACTGTTCGACTACTCGACCGGTGAGCGCAAGGAGTCCGAGCCGGGCGAGGACCAGCTGCCGGGGATCGAGGAGGCCCGCAACCGGCTCATCGAGGGGATCATCGCCGAGAGCGAGGACGAGACTCTCATGGACCGCTACCTCGGCGGTGAGCAGGTCGACATCAAGACGCTGATCCAGGACCTGGAGCGGGCCGTGGCGCGCGGCAGCTTCTTCCCCGTCCTGGCCGCCGCCCCCGCCGCCGAGGGCGCCAAGCAGGGCCTCGGCACGGTCGAGCTGCTGGAGCTGATCACCGGCGGGTTCCCGACCCCGTTCGAGCACCCGATGCCGGGGGTCACCACCGTCGACGGCAAGCCGCGCGAGCTGAAGGCCTGCGACACCGAGGGCCCGCTGGTCGGCGAGGTCGTCAAGACCTCCTCCGACCCCTACGTCGGCCGCATCTCGCTGGTCCGCGTCTTCTCCGGCACCCTGCGCCCCGACCAGACGGTGCACGTCTCCGGACACGGCCTGGCCGACCGCGGCCACGAGGACCACGACGTCGACGAGAAGATCGGTGCCCTGTCCATGCCCTTCGGCAAGCAGCAGCGCCCGGTCACGCACGCCGTCGCGGGCGATCTGGTGTGCGTGGCCAAGCTCGGCCGCGCCGAGACCGGGGACACCCTCTCGGCCAAGGACGACCCGCTGCTGATGGAGCCCTGGCAGATGCCCGACCCGCTGCTGCCGCTCGCCATCCAGGCGCACAGCAAGGCGGACGAGGACAAGCTCAGCCAGGGCCTGGCCCGACTGGTCGCCGAGGACCCGACCATGCGCCTGGAGCAGAACCAGGACACCCACCAGGTGGTGCTGTGGTGCCTGGGCGAGGCGCACGCGGACGTCGCCCTGGAGCGGCTGCGCAGCCGGTACGGCGTCCAGGTCGACGTGGTCCCGCACAGGGTGTCCCTCCGGGAGACCTTCGCGGGCAGGTCCGCCGGCCGGGGTCGTCACGTGAAGCAGTCCGGCGGGCACGGCCAGTACGCGATCTGCGAGATCGAGGTCGAACCGCTGCCGGGCGGCTCCGGCATCGAGTTCGTGGACAAGGTGGTCGGCGGAGCGGTGCCCCGGCAGTTCATCCCGTCCGTCGAGAAGGGGGTGCGCGCGCAGGCAGCCAAGGGTGTGGCCGCCGGCTACCCGCTGGTCGACATCCGGGTCACGCTGCTCGACGGCAAGGCGCACTCCGTGGACTCCTCGGACGCCGCCTTCCAGACGGCGGGCGCGCTCGCCCTGCGCGAGGCGGCGGCCGACGCGACGATCCATCTGCTGGAACCGGTCGCCGAGGTGTCGGTGCTGGTGGGCGACGAGTACGTGGGCGCCGTGATGAGCGACCTGTCCGCGCGGCGCGGCCGGCTGCTGGGCACCGAGCAGGTCAGCGGTGGCCGGACTCTGGTACGGGCCGAGGTGCCGGAGATCGAGATCGGCCGGTACGCGATCGACCTGCGCTCCCTCTCGCACGGCACCGCACGTTTCAGCCGCTCCTACGCGCGGCACGAGCCGATGCCGCCACAGCTCGGGGAGAAGATCCGTCAAGAGTCCCAGAAGTCCCAGTAGTTGAACCCTTGTTCCCCTCTCATGCGGGAGCGGACCTCTTCCGGTCGTCCGCTCCCGCATGTCGGTGCCTGCGGATACGCTGATGTCCTGATCAAGGCGACACAGGATCAGCACGCCGACCTGTTCAACAGGTGTGCGGAGCAAGGAAGTCGGGAAGGCCGCAGAGGCGGGTTCGGCGGCGAGGGGGCGGCAGTGACGGACGGATTCGATTTCAGCCCCGGGGCGCAGGTGCCCCTTTCGGGCTCCGCGGGCCAGACGGCGGCGACCTACGCCCTGGCCTCGGCGGCGTACCGGGAGGACGACGAGGTCACCAAGATCCTGGAGGCCGACAACGAGTGGCACCAGTCGACCGTCAAGCCCCCGCGTCCGTGGGCGAGGATATTCCGTCCCAAGCTCGGTGAGGCCTACTCCCGTGCGGTGATCGACCGCATGCTCGGCGCCGGGCGCAAGCCGCTCATCCAGTCGTTCGGCACCGAGCCGCAGGTCGTCGTGGAGCACTGCCTCGCGGCCCACCGCATCCGCCGGGAACGCGACAACTGGCTGACCGCGGTGACGGTCCTGTGCGGGGTGCTGTTCCTGCCGGGATTCCTGGTGTGGCTGCTGGTGTTCCAGATCCGCACCACCCTCGGCAGGCGGACGGACAGGAGCGCCGGTGCCCTCGCCACGACCCTCCTGGTCGCCGTCGGCGCCCTCGCCGTGATCTTCCTGATCCGAATGCCGTTCTCCGGCTTCTGGGGGTGGTACGCGCGCGCTGCGGTCGTCATGCCGGTCGTCGGCTGGTTCTGGGCCAAGCAGATCTGCGAGCGCACGGCGAAGGACCTGCGTGAGCGCTGGGACAGTCTGCTCGCGGGCGGCGGCCTGGGCGCCAAGATCCCCGAGGCGGTGCCCGGGCACCCCGGCGACGCGGCCGAGCAGCTGCGCAAGGAGCTCACCCGGCTGAGCGCCGAGCAGCGGTCCAACTCCGTCTTCTACGCCGGTCCCAAGGGCATCCTCGGCATGGGCACACGCTGGGGCAGCTGGCAGCTGGCCGAGGACCTGGTCTCCGCCGAGCCCGGGAAGGACTTCCACCCCTTCCGCAGCTGGGACGTGATCACCGCGATCCAGGGCGACCTGGCGATGCTGGAGCGGACCTCCATCAACACCGGAGGTTTCCCGAAGCCCTCCATAACGCACTGGATCGTCACACCGATCGGGGAGAAGGCGAAGGAGGTCTCCCGGCCCAGCGGCACCGACGTGGACGCGTACACGATCAAGACGCACGCGATACAGGACATCTGCAACAAGCAGCAGTTCGGCAGCGGCGACCGGCACTACCTCGGCGTCCAGTGGACGCTGTGGGACGGCCAGTTGATCATCACCATGCTCATCACGGTGACGGTGCTGCACGACACCCTGCGCATCGAGGTCACCGGGCACGCCCTGGGGCCCGTCAACTCCCTGTTCACCACGAAGCCGGAGCCCAAGGAGAAGGAGGTGGCGAAGACCGTCAAGTTCTGGGAGACCCACAAGGTGAGGCTGCCGCTGGTCGACGCCGACGAGGTGGTGCGGCTCGCCGCGCGCGCCCCGCTCACCTGGTATCCGCCGTTCCTGAACTGGCTCGGCGGCTCGCTGACCCTCCCGGAGCCGTTCGGTCTGCGCCATGCCTGGGCGGACCAGCCGTGGCGTCACCGTTTCATGGCCGACGACGCCCTGCGCGCGGCCACGCCGGTGCTGCGGGTGGTGCACGCGGCGGCGATCCGGGTCCTGAGGGACCACGGGGTGGACGTGGAGGCGTTCGGGACGCGCTCTGCGTTTCTCAGCACGCAGGTGCAGGATCCGACGCCGAAGAAGGCGGACGTGTACGACGCGTAGGCCTCCGGCGGTTCTGCCGGTGCCGCTCGGTGCAGCGGTCGTTCTGGGGGCTGCCGCCCCCAGACCCCCCTATCGGCCTGAACGGCCTCGTCCTCAAACTCCCCCAAGCTCTACGAGCAGGGGGTACCCCCAGACGGGCTGAAAGGCGCCCCCCGGCTACGCAGAGCCCGTAGGCCAAGCCTCCGCCAGCATCTTCCGCGTGTCCGCCAGCAGCTGCGGCAGTACCTTCGTGTGGCCGACCACCGGCATGAAGTTCGTGTCGCCGCCCCAGCGCGGCACGATGTGCTGGTGCAGGTGTGCGGCGATGCCCGCGCCGGCGACCGAGCCCTGGTTCATGCCGATGTTGAACCCATGGGCCCCGGAGGCCGTGCGCAGCGCGGTCATCGCCTGCTTGGTCAGCTCGGCGAGCTCCGCGGTCTCCGGCTCCGTGAGGTCGGTGTAGTCGGCGACATGGCGGTAGGGCACGACCATCAGATGGCCGCCGTTGTACGGGTACAGGTTCAGCACCGCGTACACCTGCTCGCCCCGCTTGACGATCAGCCCGTCCTCGTCCGACTTGGCCGGGATGGAGCAGAACGGACAGCCGTCGTCGGCCCCCGGACCGGTCGGCTTGTTCTCGCCCTGGATGTAGGCCATCCGGTGGGGCGTCCACAGGCGCTGGAACGCGTCCTGCGTCCCCACTCCGATCTGCTGCTCCGGCTCACTCGTCATGAGGTGCAGCATATGGCGTCGTCGCCGGAGCAGGGCAAAGGCCCCCGGGATCCCCCGGGGGCCTTGCGGCCCGTCATTCGGGTCGGGACCCTGACGGCCGTCAGACCTGCGCCCGCTCCTCGACGACCTTCACGATCTTGGCGATGGCCTCGTCGAACGGGATGCCGTTCTCCTGGGAGCCGTCCCGGAAGCGGAACGACACCGAGCCGTGGGACATGTCCTCGTCGCCCGCGATGACCATGAAGGGCACCTTCTGCTTCTGGGCGTTGCGGATCTTCTTCTGCATACGGTCCGAGGAGGAGTCGACCTCGACGCGCAGGCCGTGCTCCCGCGCCCGCTCGGCGAACTTCTCCAGGTAGGGCACGTGCGCGTCGCCGATCGGGATACAGACCGCCTGAACCGGGGCGAGCCAGGCCGGGAAGGCGCCCGCGTAGTGCTCCAGGAGCACGCCGAAGAACCGCTCGATCGACCCGAAGAGGGCCCGGTGGATCATGACGGGCTGCCGGCGCGAGCCGTCCGCCGCCGTGTACTCCAGGCCGAACCGCTTCGGCTGGTTGAAGTCGACCTGGATCGTCGACATCTGCCAGGACCGGCCGATGGCGTCCCGGGCCTGCACCGAGATCTTCGGGCCGTAGTAGGCCGCGCCACCCGGGTCCGGGACCAGGGGCAGGCCCTGCTTCTCGGCGGCCTGGCGGAGCGCCTCGGTGGCCTCCTCCCAGTCCTCGTCCGAGCCGATGAACTTGTCGGAGTCGTCGCGGGTGGACAGCTCCAGCTCGAACTCGGTCAGGCCGTAGTCACGCAGCAGGTCCAGGACGAACGTCAGGAGCGTGTCGAGCTC
The DNA here is from genome assembly GCF_014905555.1 of Streptomyces sp. Y2F8-2. Classification (GTDB taxonomy): domain Bacteria; phylum Actinomycetota; class Actinomycetes; order Streptomycetales; family Streptomycetaceae; genus Streptomyces; species Streptomyces cynarae. Next base: position 157,093 of record NZ_BNGS01000007.1, read on the forward strand.
CTGCGGCATCTGCTCCTTGGTGCAGTAGATGTGCGAGTCGTCCTGGGTGAAGCCGCGCGAGCGGGTCAGGCCGTGCACGACACCCGACTTCTCGTACCGGTACACGGTCCCGAACTCGAAGAGCCGCAGGGGCAGTTCGCGGTAGGAACGGCCGCGCGACTTGAAGATCAGGTTGTGCATCGGGCAGTTCATCGCCTTGAGGCGGTAGTTCTGCTCGTCGAACTCGATGGCCGGGAACATGCCGTCCGAGTAGTGCGGCAGATGCCCGGAGATCTCGAACAGCCGCTCCTTCGAGATGTGCGGCGTGTTCACGAACTCGTAGCCGGAGACCTCGTGGCGCCGCCGCGAGTACGTCTCCATCTCCTTGCGGATGACGCCGCCCTTGGGGTGGAACACCGCCAGACCGGGGCCCAGCTCCTCGGGGAAGGAGAACAGGTCCAGCTCGGCGCCGAGCTTGCGGTGGTCGCGCTTCTCGGCCTCGGCGAGGAAGTCCAGGTAGGCCTTGAGCTCGTCCCTGGACGGCCAGGCGGTGCCGTAGATGCGCTGCAGCTGCGGGTTCTTCTCGCTGCCGCGCCAGTAGGCGGCGGCCGAGCGCATCAGCTTGAACGCCGGGATGATCCGGGTGGTGGGCAGGTGGGGACCGCGGCAGAGGTCCTTCCAGCACAGCTCGCCGGTCTTGGCGTCCAGGTTGTCGTAGATCGTCAGCTCGCCGCCGCCGACCTCGGCGTCGGCGCCCTCGGCGGCCTGCGCGGCGTTGCCCTTGAGGCCGATGAGCTCGAGCTTGTACGGCTCGTTCGCCAGTTCCTCGCGGGCGTCCTCGTCCGTGGTCACCCGGCGCGAGAAGCGCTGGCCCCGCTTGATGATCTCCTGCATCTTCTTCTCGATGCGCTTGAGATCGTCCGGCGTGAACGGCTCGGCCACGTCGAAGTCGTAGTAGAAGCCGTCCCGGATGGGCGGGCCGATGCCCAGCTTGGCCTCGGGGAAGAGCTCCTGCACGGCCTGGGCCATCACGTGCGCGGTGGAGTGGCGCAGGATGTTCAGGCCGTCCTCGGAGGAGATCTCGACGCCCTCGACGGTCTCGCCGTCCTTCACCTCGTGGGCGAGGTCCTTCAGCTCACCGCCCACGCGCGCGGCGATGATCGAACGGTCGCCGGCGAAGAGGTCGGCGGCCGTAGTGCCCGTCGTCACCACGCGCTCTTCCCGCTCGGAATCGCGTTGGATGATCACACGGACGTCTGACACCGGACTCTCCTGACTGCTGGTGGATGCGGCGCCATACCTGGAGCGCGCGCATGACTGGGATCGTACCGACCCACGGCCGCCCACCGCGAAACGGTTCCGGTGCCCCGGGCACTCAGTCCCCGCCGCACGCCTCCTCGAAGAAGTCCAGGTTCTCCTGGAGCGACTTCATCAGCCGGTCCCGCTCCGCGTCGTCGACCTGCACCGGCGCCACCCCGGACGCGGCCGCGAGGCGCCGGAAGCCGCCCCGGCTCTCCAGCCGCCCGTGCACTTTGATCGGCAGTCCGACGAGGTGGGCGTGGCCCGCGATGCGGTACGACTCCTCGTCCAGGGTCATGCGTACGTGCGGCACCTCGGCCCCGGCCAGGACCCGCAGCCGCACGGTGCCCTCGCCGCGCGGTCCCGAACGGCGCAGGCGGACGACGGCGCCCGTGATCCGCACCGGTACGGACGGCTCCTCGCGCAGGTAGCGGGCTCCGGCCTCGCGCAGGGCGGGCAGGTCGCCCGGGGAGAACTCGACCGGTTCGGCGGGCGTCGCACCCCCTTCGGGGACGCCGGCGGCAGGCGCCCACGCGACGGCGATCCGGGCGCCTGAGGACCCGCGGACGAGGGCGACCAGCGCCTCGGTCAGCTCATGGCTCACGCCGGCCTCGACGGCGGTGTCGAAGGCATCCATACCGCCGGTGGCCCGCTGGTAGTCGATGGCCTCGCGGGCGGCGTACAGCGCCTGGTGCAGGCGTACGGCGAGCGGCCGGCCCGTGGCGACGGGGACGAAGGCGGTGAGCTCGCGGCCGCCGGTGGCCGCGCCGATCAGGACGTGCTCGAGCGACGCGGCGGCGGGCCTGCGGTGCCGGGCGCCGTAGTAGCCGGCCCGCGCGCGGGTGGCGAGGGCGGCCGCCAGCAGCATCCGCCGGGCGGCGGTGCGCAGCTGGTCCTCGACGTCCCAGGGAGCGGCACCCACGGGTCCCGTCGGCACGTCACGCCACCAGTGGATCTCGTCGCCGGGCACGGTCAGGCCGACCAGCACGTCGCGGGCGGAGGGCGAGCCGCTGCGGGTCAGAGCCAGGAGGGCCTCGCCGATCAGGTCGTCGCAGTCGGGGAAGGCGCGGCTCTCCGGCACCAGCAGGCTCGTACCACTGCCGCCGGGGCCGGGTGGGGTCCAGCGGCCGTAGCGCCCGGGGGCCCCGCCGCGGCGCTGCCAGCCGTGGCGGTGCAGCAGGGCGCCGAGCACCGCGGGATCGACCTGGTCGGGGGCGGGCGGCCGGTTCCACAGCGGCTCGGCCGGGTGCGGCCGGACCGTGCGGGACTGCTCGTCGAGGGGACGGTGTGTCACGGTCTGCCTCCCGTTCCGACCCGGGTCATGATCTCGCACAGGGCGCGGTCGTCGAAGATGCGCGAGGTCGGGACGCGCACGGTGGTGCGGTGCCGACCCGTGATCGGGTGCCCGGCGAGGTTGGTCCAGTAGCAGCAGTGCCGCAGGTCCAGGCGGTCGTGACCGGCCCGCAGCCACTGGTCCTGGGTCCGGGGGACGATCATCACGACGAGGATCTTGTGCACGGCGACGGGGGTGCGGGCGAGCTTCCGCAGGTGCTCGTTGTCGAGCGTGAAGGAGAAGAAGCGGCCCGGGGGGTTCGGCGGTATCTGGTACGTGCACTTCAGCTGCACCTTGATGGTGACCTCGTCGTCGACCGTGTGGCCGGGCGCGCTGTGGCTGACGTGCCAGTCGATGCCGTTGTCCGGGAAGGGCTGGGACAGCGAGCAGCCGGCCGCCGCGGCGACCGCGTGCAGATAGCCGACCTGCAGGGTCTCCATGCAGGCGGTGGTCGCGAGTGTGCCGCGACGGGGTGCCGTCCGCTCGGGCAGCAGCCCGCCCCGCTCGGGCTGCGCTATCGCCATGACCAACAGCCTTCCCTGCGCAGTGAATCCCCGCCCGAGCCCCCTGAACTGCAAAGACCCGTACTCCTGTTGTCTCCTCCCGGCGTACGGCGCAAACAGCCCGGGTATCACCAAACGGGCAGAAGACGGTATGTCAGCTGCCACGGGTGAACGAGGAGTTGGGTAGGCATGACGTTCTGGTACGAGGGCCCGCTCGCCGCGTTCGACACGGAGACCACCGGCGTGGACGTCGAGACCGACCGGATCGTGTCGGCCGCCGTCGTCGTCCAGGACGCTCCGGGGACCCGGCCGCGGGTGAGCCGCTGGCTGGTGAACCCGGGGGTGCCGGTGCCCGCGGAGGCGACGGCCGTGCACGGGCTGACGGAGGAGCACCTGCAGCGCAACGGCCGCTGGCCGTCGCCGGTGATGGAGGAGATAGCCCGGGAACTGGGCGAGCAGGCGATGCGGGGCCGGCCGCTGGTGGTGATGAACGCGCCGTTCGATCTGACGCTGCTGGACCGGGAGTTGCGGCGCCATCGGGCGTCCTCGCTGGAGCGCTGGTTCGTGTCGGCGCCGCTGCGCGTGCTCGACCCGCGGGTGCTCGACAAGCACCTGGACCGCTACCGCAAGGGCCGCCGCACGCTCACCGACCTGTGCGCGCACTACGGGGTGGCGCTGGAGGGGGCGCACGACGCGGCGGCGGACGCGCTGGCCGCGATGGAGGTCGTGCGGGCCCTCGGCCGCCGTTTCGCGACCCGGCTGGAACGTCTCTCCCCCGCGGAGCTGCACACGCTCCAGGCCAACTGGCATGCGGCGCAGGCGCGCGGGCTTCAGGCGTGGTTCGCGCGCAGCGGCTCGGAGGAGATCGTCAGCACGGAGTGGCCGCTGCGGCCGGAGCTGCCGGCGGCGGCGTAGGAACCATGGGGAAGGCGCCTGCCGGGGGCAGGCGCCCGGCGTCACACGGCCGACGTCACCAGGAGCCTCCGCCCCCGCCTCCGCTGCCTCCGCCGACGTCCCCGCCCCCGCCGAATCCCCCGCCTCCTCCACCGCCGCCGCTGCTGCTGGAGGGCGGGGCGGCGCTGGAGGACGAGGAGGCGGTCATCAGGCCGAGGGCGTAGCCGGTGACGAACCCCGACGTCGCCGTGGATCGGCGCCGGGGAGCGACCGTCGAGCCGGCGATGGCCTTGTCCCATGCGTACGCCACGTCCAGGGCCACCGCCCACGCGGTGTACAGCTCCAGTCGTCCCTCGTCGAGGGGCTCGTCGCCCTGGTGGGAGGACGGGTCCATGAGGTAGCGCCGGAAGGCCTCCACCTGGAGCCAGAGCGCGGTACCGCGGGGGGTGCGGGCGTACAGCTCCCAGGAGCGCAGCCACAACGCCAGCCCGGCGCCCACCGCGATCACGCCCGCCACGAGGACCGGCCAACCGGCCGCGTTCCGGCCGCCGCCGAGCAGGGCGCCGACGGCCGAGACGACGAAGCCGAGCAGGGTGGCGGCAATGCCGACGGGGCGTCCGGCGCGGGCCAGGCGCGCGGAGGTCTGGTCCCACAGGTCGCTGTTCTCCTGCCAGGCCGTCAGCTCGTGGTGGAGGCTCTGCCAGGCCGACCTGAAGCGGGTGTCGCGCAGACCCAGGGTGACCGAGTCGCGCCCCGAGAAGATGCTGCCGAGCACGACCCTGGCGACCGGGTCATAGGGTGCGTCGGCCGGATCACGGCGTCTGAGGGTGGGATGCTCCTCGCTCCCCTCGATGGCGATGCGTCCTTCGGTCGCAGCGCCGAGCAGCCAGGCCACCTGATGGTGGCTCTCGACGCGTTCAGCCAGCAGGATCCCGCCCTTGGCCGGGGCCAGACCCTTGGGGGGCACGGAGGACGGAGCGAGCGTGGCGGCGCGCCGTTCGAGGGCGACGCGCCGTGTACGGCCGGGCGTGCCGTCGGGTGCTTCCTCAGCGATCCGGTCGCGGCCGAGGAGGCGCAGCAGCCAGATCATGACGGCGGCGCCGACCAGCGTGAGGGCGAACGCGAGCAGGGCCACCCGCCACGGGCTTCCCACGGTCGTGCCGACGGCCTTCCCGGAAGGCGGCGCGGGCAGGGCAGGCCTCGCTCCGGTCAGCTTCCGGCCACCGGTGGCGTAGAGGGTGACGCCCTCGTGTCCCTTGAGCCGGTCGAGGCTGACGTGGAGCCTGCCGGGCCCGTCCTCGCGGGCGGTGCAGGGGTCCTGGGAGCCGTTGGTGCCCCGCACGCAGCGTGTGCCGGTGAGTTCGTACGGGGCCACGACGTGGATCTGCACGTTCGAGCGGTCGACCCGCCATCCGGTGCCGACGGCGTCCCAGGCGATCCTGCCCTTCTTCACGACGTCCGTGAGCGTGTACTGGAGGCGGTAGCGGTGCACGCCGGTGACGGAGCCTCCCGGGTCGCCCACCTTGATCCGGGTGGCGATCTCGCGCTGGCCGTCCGGCGCCTCGTAGTAGTCGCCGACGTCGAACTCCCACGGAACCCGGTGGCCGTCCAGGGTGGCGGCGACCTTGGCGTACTCCTGGTCGTCCATCAGGTCCGGCAGATCGCGGTAGATGCCGTGCCGGGTGGTGCCGGGGTGTCCGAAGTCGTAGTCGATGACCTCGGTGACGCGGATGCTGCCGTCGGCCGCGACCTCGGCACCCACCCACATCGTGGTGACGCGCTCCACGTTCCCGCCCGTCCGGAAGAGCGCGACGACACCGGCGAGCAGCAGCGCGACGAAGAAGACCTTGAGCCAGGTGAAGTGCCTGCGTCCCCTCGTCAGTGTCCCGACCGGCTTGGTTCTGTCACCCTTTGCAGCACCCAAGGAAATGCCCCCCTCTTGCCGCGGGCTCCTCCCCGGCCCCCGCGAAGATCGGAAGCGTATCCCGGCCAACGGGCGAACAAAAGAGCCGGTCCGCGTCATGCGGACCGGCTCTCTCCCGGTGGGCGATACTGGGTTCGAACCAGTGACCTCTTCGGTGTGAACGAAGCGCTCTCCCACTGAGCTAATCGCCCGGGAACGCACTGAACAATACAGGCCCCCGACGGGTTCCTTCAAACCGCTTCCAGGTGGGCGACGAGTCCGCGCCGCCCTGACCGCATCATCAGCCAGTGGTTCGCGCGGAAGACCGGCCGCCCCGGCACGGCGAACCTCCTGAGCAGCGGCTTGTTCACGTGAACTGCCTGGTCGTAGCGGGCGAGGGTGCCGGAGCCCGCCGCGGCGACCGTCCAGCGTGCCCAGCCGTCGACGTCACCGGACAGCGCGACCTCCAGGATCCCGGCCGCCGGGTCGCGCCGCACCTCACGCATGGTGAAGGTCAGGTCGTACGGCAGCAGGGAGCGGACCCGGACGACGCCGGTCGTGTCGTCGAGGCGGGTCACCGCGCGTACCTGGCGCCACCAGCGCGGGTACTGCTCGGGCCGCTCCAGCACCGCGTACACGGCGGTGGGCGGCGCGGGCAGGGCCCACAGGCTGCGGAAGCGGTAATGGCTCCGGTCCATGTGCAGAGTCTTCCCGGGCTCGTCCCCGGTATCTGAGTACGTGTACTCATGCCGTAGGACGTGACGGGGGCCACACTGACGGGTGCGAGCGCCGCCGCCCGTGCGGCGGCGCTCCCCCCACCGGCCGCCTACGACGGCATCTTGTCCCCGAGCAGAGCCAGGTTCTCGATGGCGGCGAGGCCGTAGAGCGCCGTGTCGTTGGTGGACACCCAGGCCGCCTCACTGCCCGCGACGAGCGCGGCGGGCCCGCTCAGCGGTTGCGTCTTCCACGGCGAGGCCTCGGTGTAGCCGTCGGAGTTGTAGAACTTGCTCCACGCCCGCTTGGCGAGCGTCGCGTCGCCGGTCTGGACGGCGGCGTACGCGTCGAGGCGCGAGTGGCCCTGGAAGAGCAGCAGGCTGCCGAAGTCGGAGCCGTAACGGGCCTTCTGCTCGGCCTTGGTGGCGTTGAAGTAGCGGCAGTAGTCCAGGTACGCCTCCTTGAACTTCGGCATGTCGACCAGGTGGTTGAGCTCGGCGCACAGCTCGTTGAGGCCGAAGACGGCCGAGAGGTGGGAGACGGACACCACCGGCTTGTCGGCGACGGCGAACTTGCCGGTGTCGAGGTCGTACAGCCCGCTGCCCTGGACGAAGCCGTTGGGCTGGGCGGCGATGCCCTCCATCGTGGAGAGGACACGTGCCTTGGCCTTCTCCCACTTGGGGCCCTTGCGCTCCCACTCGGTCAGCCAGGCCGACACCAGGCCGCTCCAGTCCGTGCCGAAGCCGATCGACAAGGCGTGCCGGTCGGGGGTGTAGGGGTCGGTGCGTACCTTGCGCTGCGGATCGAGGACGAGGAACGTCTCGTCGGAGTCGACGTTGGCCCGCATGAGGTCGCCGACCCTCTCGTCGGCGGTGAGGAAGTAGTAGAAGCGCCGGTAGGTGGTGTTGGCGATGCGCTGCTGTTTGGCGCTGTCGGCGAAGTGCTGCACGCCGTGCCGGGTGCCGAGGCCGGCCCACTTGCCGAGGTGGTAGACGTCGACCTCGCCGGTGTGCCGGGTCATCGCCTCGGCGAAGCGGAAGATGTCCGCGCGGCCGCTGCGCAGGTAGGCGTACCAGAGCCACAGGTCGGGCGACAGCTCGGAGTTGTCCCAGGCGTAGCCGCCGATGTCGTACCGCCACACGTGCCGGACGGTGTCGTAGGTGTGCATGATGTCGCCGTAGTCCCAGAAGCCGTACCAGCGGCGCTGCTCCACCTGGTCCTTGTAGTAGGTGAAGAGGAAGTCGAGGTGATCCTCGATCTTCGCCTTGGCCGGCGTGGAGCGGTCGGGCTCGGAGTACAGGCCCGGGCCGAAGACCTTGGCCTTGATGAGCTGCCTTGGCGGGGCGGCGAGCTGCGGCAGCCTCCGGACGGCCTTGACCTGGTCGGCGAGCTGGTCGGGGGTCGGGGTGGCGGCGTTGGCCCAGAAGAGGAGTTCGGACGTGCGGGCGATGCCGTACGGGGTGCCGAACTCCGGTTCGTAGTCCTCGTAGGTGATGTTGAGGCCCTCGAGCTGTTCGGCGTAGGTGTCCTGGCCCATGCCGTCGTGGTAGAAGCGCAGGTCCATGGGCTGCGCCTCGGGCGACCAGAGCCAGAGGGTGACCTCGGCCTCGTCGGTGTGCGCGTCGCGGATGTCGAGCTGGGCGGGGAACTTCTCCCAGAAGTCCCTCAGGCCGAAGGAGAATCCGCCGCTCGGTCCGCCGACGTAGCCGAATCCGGAGGCCCGCTTGCCACCGCCCGCGCCGATCCAGCCGTAGCCCTTCTTGGTGCGCTTGCGCAGGGTGAAGCCGTCGGCGGAGAGCTGCGAGAGGGTGTAGTCGCCCCAGTGCGGGATGTACTGGAGCCGGGTCGTGACCCGTTGGTCCCAGGTCGTGGGGTCGGGCAGCTTCTGTCCGGCGTACTGCGCCGCCTGCACGGCCGCGCCCGGGTCGCGGCGCAGCCCGGTGATGCCCTGCACGGCCTCGCGCAGCAGACCGGTGCCCTCGCCGCCGATCCGGATGTGGCGGTCGTAGGCGGCGTCCCGCATCGGCACGGTGAAGCGCACGCCGAGCCCGCGGATGAAGTCGCCGCTCGCCTTGCCGGGTTCCTGGGTCCCGTCGTAGGTGATGGTGTGCACCATGCGGAAGGAGTCGGCGCCCGCGTAGAAGTAGAGCCGGATGGAGAACGGCAGCCAACCGCGGTCGCCCTTGCGGTGCTTGCCGTCGATGCGGACGACGGCGCGGACGGGACCCTCCTGTTCGACGGTGACCTCGGAGATCGCGCCGTCGAAGCGCTCGGTCTTCACCGTGCCCTGGTCCTCGTCCTCGATCTCCGGCTGGCGGATGAGGACGAGCCGGCCGTTCTTCGCGATCTCGGTGGAGCCGCGGGTGACCGACTTGATCAGCGTGGAGCCCGACTTGCCGATCCTGGCGGTGATGACGCCGGTCGATATGTCGATGGTGCCGCCGCTCTTGTCGACGGTGACCTTCTTGTCGGGGGCGGCGGGGGCCCCGGCGGTGAGGGTCAGCTTGCCGCTGCCCGAACTGACCGCGTGCGCCGTCCACTTGAGGGAGCCGTCGGGCCAGTACGCGAGCGGCCAGGACTGAACGGGTACGGCCTTGCCGTTCTCGTCCGTCAGGGTGAACGTCTGGTCCTCCTGGTAGGCGCCCTTCGGCCAGGGCACGCCGACGGTGGAGCCGGGCGCGGCGCCGCGACCGCCGTCCTCGAGCCAGTCGAGGGTCACCGGATCGGCGTCGGCCGCCTCGGCTCTGGGCGCCGCCTGCGCGTCCCTGGTCCCTGGCGACCAGCTGAACCGGGCGGCGGCTCCGGCGACGGCGGCGGCCTTGAGGAGGGACCTGCGGGGGATGGGAGACATCGGAGATGCAGCCTTCCTTTCCTGGCGGGTGGTGCAGGGAGGTCAGGGGCATGACAGGGCGAGGTGCGGCGCCGGGGCGCCGACCCGAGGGGATGTGCCGGCCGGCGTCAGCGGCGCCGGTGTCGCTCCTCGACGGCGACGGCGGCCGCCGCCACGGCCCCGAGGACGGGAACCGCGAGCGGCGCGACGAACCAGGCCGAGCAGAGCACCAGGGCCGCTCCGCCGACGAGGAGGAAGGACCCGGCCGGGTCGAGGACGGTGCGGCGGCCGGCCGCCGCGAGCAGGGCCCGCCAGGAGGCGCCCGGCGTCCAGGTCGCCGCCGCACGCAGCCCGGCGACGGCGGCGCCGATCAGGGCGAGGACGCCGACCGCGCCGACGAGCGGCCCGCCGGGCAGTCCGGCGCGCACGGCCTGGACGTCCACCCAGACCGCGGCCGCCGCCGCCCAGCCGGCCATGCCGACGATCCAGCCCCGGCGTGCGGCCGCGCCGAAGTCGGCGGCGAACTCCCGTCGGCCGCCGCCCTCGTGGGCCGTGCGCCGGCGCAGATGGCGGGCGCCGGCGGCGAAGGCGGCGGGGTAGGTGACGAGCGGCAGCGAGGCCACGGCGATCCAGACACCGGTGAGCAGACACTCGGCGAAGAGGGCGAACCCCTCGGCGAGCAGCGACTCGCGGCGGGCCTTCGGGCGGGCGTGGTCGGTGGCCATGTCAGCCCTTCAGTCCGGAGGTCGCCATGCCGTCGATGAGGTAGCGCTGGAAGGCGAGGAAGAAGAGCAGCACGGGCAGCAGTGCGACCAGGGACATCGCGATCATGCCGCCGTAGTTGGCGGCCACGCCGTCGGAGTCACGGAACATCATCATGCCGAGCGACACGGTGTACTTGCCGGGGTCGTTGAGGTAGATCAGCGGGCCCATGAAGTCGTTCCAGGCGTTGATGAACGTGAAGATCGCGCTGGTGATGAGGGCCGGACGGCACAGCGGCAGCACGATCGACCAGTAGATCCTCAGGTGCCCGCAGCCGTCGATCCTGGCGGCCTCGTCCAGTTCCTTCGGCAGGCTCCGCATGAACTGCACCATGAGGAAGACGAAGAACGCCTCCGTGGCCAGGTACTTGCCGAGCAGCAGCGGCACATAGGTGTTGATCAGCTGCATCTTCTGGAACATCACGTACTGCGGGATGAGCAGCACGTGGTAGGGCAGCAGAAGCGTGCCGATCATGAGCGAGAACAGCAGGTTGCGGCCCGCGAACCTGATCCGTGCGAAGGCGTACGCGGTCAGCGAGCAGGAGATCAGGATGCCGACGACGGCGCCGACGGCGTACAGGAGGGAGTTCTGGAAGAACGTCCAGATGGCGATGTCGGCTATGCCTTTGGCCAGGCCCTTGAAGTTGTCGAGGATGGGGTGGACGGGGAACAGTTGCAGGCTGTTGATGATGTCCTTGCTGGGCTTGAACGACGCCCCGATCACCCACAGGACGGGATAGAGGACGACGGCGAGGACCAGCAGGGCGCCGAGGTGCCAGGCGAGCGAGCCGGCGCGCCTGCGGCCGGGGCCGCCGAGCGGCCTGCGGACGGTGGTCGTGGTGGTGCTCATCGGGCGTCCTCCTCGTAGTGCACCCACTTCTTCTGGGACCAGAAGAGGACCGCCGTCACGAGGGCCACGGCGAGCAGCAGCATCCAGGCCATCGCGGAGGCGTAGCCCATCTGGGCGTTCTTGAACCCCTGCTGGTAGAGGTAGCAGGTGTAGACGAGCGTGGCGTCGGCCGGGCCGCAGTAGGTGTTGGAGACGACGTAGGCCGAGGCGAAGATCTGGAACGAGTGGATCGTCTCCAGCAGCACGTTGAAGAAGAGCACCGGGGAGATCATCGGCAGCGTGATGTTCCAGAACCTGCGGAAGGCTCCGGCGCCGTCCATCGCCGCCGCCTCGTGGAGCTCCTTCGGCACCTGTTTGAGCCCGGCCAGGAAGATGACCATGGGCGCGCCGAACTGCCAGACGGTGAGCGCCACCAGGCAGTACAGGATCCAGTCGGGGTTGCCGACCCAGCCGCCCACGTGGATGCCGAAGACGGACATCGTGCGGTCCACGATGGCGTCGTCGGAGAAGATCGACCGCCAGACGAAGGCGACCGAGACGCTGGCGCCGATGAGCGAGGGGGCGTAGAACGCGGCCCGGTAGAACGCCTGTCCGCGGCGGCTCTGCGCGAGGAGCAGAGCGACACCGAGGGCGAGCAGCAGCTTCAGCGGCGTGCCGATGACGACGTACTTCGCCGTCACCTCCACCGACTTCTGCCACCGGGGGTCGTCGAACATCCTGGTGAAGTTGTCGAGGCCGACCCACTTCGGTGTGTTGAAGAGGTTGTAGTCGGTGAACGCGAAGTACAGCGAGGCGACCATGGGTCCCGCGGTCAGGAGCACGAAGCCGGCGATCCACGGGGACATGAAGAGGTAGCCGGCGAGGTTCTCCCGGCGGCCCCGCCGCTTGAGGGCGGCGGGAGCGGCGGAACGGGTCTTCCGGGTGTCGAGAGGCGAGTCCTTGACGAGCGTCACGGGGGTTCCCATCAGTTCCGGTCGGTTCCGGTCAGGCCTGGAACGCGGCCTGCGACTCGTCGAAGAACTGCTTCACCGCGTCGGCGACCTTCACCTTGCCCAGGCCCAGGTCGCCACCGATGCGCAGGAAGGCGGCCTCGATGGTGTCGGCGCCGGAGGGGTGCGGGGTGATCGTGCCGAGGACACCGGCCTTGGCGGTGTCCTCCTCGTACTGCGCGATCTCCTTGTTGACCTCGTCGGTCGGCTTGAAGGCCTCGTACTGTTCGGTGCCGGCGAGGATGCCGCGGTCGTAGCCCATGATCTTGCCGACCTCGGGGTCGTGGACCATGAAGTCGATGAACTGGGCGACTTCCTTCGGGTGCGAGGTGCGCGCGGAGGCGCTCAGCATCAGGGAGGCGAGGTACTGGCCGGTGTGCTTGCCGTCCATGGTGGGGATCGGCGCGAGACCGTAGGTGCTGTTCCCCTCGGCGGTGTAACGGACCGTGAAGTTGTCCCAGGTGAATTCGGACGCCCCGTGCCCGGCCGAGAGCGAGGACTTGGGCCGGTCCTGGGCGACAATCTTCGGGTCGGTGACGATCCCGGCCTTCACGCGGTTGTAGCCGTCCTGCCACCACTCCGTCAGGTCGGCCTTGTCGAAACCGAGTCCGTCCTTGGTGTAGAACGCCTTGCCGTTCTGCCGGAGGTAAAGGTCGTACAGGTACATGATGCTGAAGTAGCCCGTGTCCCCGGGGACCTTGGTCCTGTCGTGGATGGTCTTGAGGGCCTTGAAGTACTCGTCCCAGGTCCAGCCCGCCGCCGGCTCGACTCCGGCCTTCTGGAAGACCTTCTTGTCGACGACGAGCGCCATGGTGTTGGAACCGACGGGAATGCCGAGCTGCTTGCCGTCGACCTCGCCGACCTTCGTGACACCGGCGCGGAAGTTGCTCAGGCTGATATTGCCCGCGTCGATCTGTGACCCGAGATCGAGGAGGACGCCTCTCTTGTCGTATTTCCGAAGGAATGTGACGGCGTTCTGGAATACGTCCGGGGGATTTCCGCCGGACGCCTGCGTCTGGAACTTCTCCCAGAAAGACTGGTAGTCCTGGAAGTCTGTTTTCACCTTGATCTTCGGATACTTCTTCTCGAAGAGCTTGATGGTTTCGTTGATCTTCTTCGCCCGTTCGTCGGCACCCCACCACGAGTAACGGATCGTCACGGTCCCGTCCGCGGAGGTGCCGCCGTCGCCACCGCAGCCCGTCGTCGCGGCCAGCCCCAGGGTGGCCACCGAGGCTCCCGCCGCCTTCAGGATCGTGCGCCTTTCAACATTCCCGGTACCCACAGTCGGGCCCCTCCCCGCAGCAACGCCGCCGCTCATGAATCGTTTCAAGTAAGCGCTTGCTGGCACAAGGTACGGAGGCCCTCCGGCCTCGTCAATGATTCGGACAGGAATTGGTGAGAGTGAGGTCGGGCGGTAACAGGCACCACAGGGGGGTGAGTTGGGGCCGGGAACGACAAGCGCGCAGGTCGCGAGGGGCGGCCCCGCCGAGGTCGGCCGGTGCGGCGACGAGGGCCGGATGCCGGATTCGGACGGTGCGGCGCCGAGAGCCGGTCGCCGGATTCGGACGGTGCGGCGCCGAGAGCCGGCAGCCGGCTGCGACCTGCCGGTGCCGCGGCAGACCCGGACGTCCGGCTCCGCCGCGCAGCGGCACACCGGGGGCGGGCGCGAGGAAACGCTGCTCAGCACCGAGGCCTACATACGGGCATACGCCGAGGGCGGCGCCGCTCATCTCCTGAGCGGCGCCGCCCTCGATCTCGTGGGCGATACTGGGATCGAACCAGTGACCTCTTCGGTGTGAACGAAGCGCTCTCCCGCTGAGCTAATCGCCCGGGCGCAGGAAGAACATTACCGCATGTCAGCAGATGCCCCCGACCACGGGCCGGTCACTCCTCCCTGATGTTCCAGGGCGTCACGAAGCCGAACTTCCAGACGTACACGCCGACCAGCGCGGCCGCGATCGCCACGCCGACGGTCGTCAGCAGGAGGTTGCGGCGGCGCACCCTGGGGTCGAGCGCGCGGTGCGTCGCCTCCGTGACCTTGCGTTTCGTCCAGCGCAGCACCAGCTGGGCCCAGACGAACTCGGTCGCCCAGATCGCCATGCCGGCGAAGATCACCAGCCAGCCCGGGCCCGGCAGCGGCAGCAGGAGCACGCCGCCCGCCACCACCGCGAGGCCGATCAAGAAAACGCCGACCTGCCAGCTGAGGTGCAGCGCGCGTCGGGCCTTGATGAATTCCGGCGCCCTGGAACCGAGCGCCCGCTCGGTCTTCGGCTCCTCGGCGGCCACGGCGGCCTCACCCCGCCCGTCACTCCGCGTATTCATACAGCCAAACCTACCCGAGAGAAACCGGTCACCGGAATGGCCGCACCGCACGAACGATGTCTCGGCCGGATGAGCTACGTAAAGACAGGCAAAACACTCAGAGGGGTTTACAACGGCACCGTAGGTGGCATGTCGATTTCGCCGACGTGCGAATCCCCGAGCGCACACTGAGCGAAAGGCCTTGGCGCTTATGAACACCACGGTCAGCTGCGAGCTGCACCTGCGCCTCGTTGTGTCGAGCGAGTCCTCACTGCCTGTACCCGCGGGACTGCGGTATGACACGGCCGATCCCTACGCCGTGCACGCCACCTTCCACACCGGAGCCGAGGAGACCGTCGAGTGGGTGTTCGCCCGCGACCTCCTCGCGGAGGGCCTGCACCGGCCCACAGGGACCGGCGACGTCCGGGTCTGGCCGTCGCGCAGCCACGGTCAGGGCGTCGTCTGCATCGCCCTGAGCTCTCCGGAGGGCGAGGCCCTGCTCGAGGCCCCGGCGCGGGCCCTGGAGTCGTTCCTGAAGCGGACCGACGCGGCCGTGCCGCCCGGCACGGAGCATCGCCATTTCGATCTCGACACGGAGCTCTCCCACATCCTGGCCGAGAGCTAGCGCAAGACAGCCACGCCACCCGGCGCCGTCCACTCGGGGAGACGGCTCGGGTCAGGACAACCGCATACGGCACACCCGGGCGCCGTCACCGCGACCCCTCGCGGAGGCGGCGCCATGGCCTTCTACGGACAGTGACGCCCTTCCCGCGTTGGGTGACCTGTCCGAAGCCGACCCTGCGGCGGTCCTCTCGGGGCGGGAAGCCGCTAGGCTCGGCCAGCATCGGCGGGCGTCCGCCCGACCCCAGGCCAGGGAGCGACACGTGCTGATCACCCATGACACCCGGTGCGCGCTCGACCTCGTGGTGGACCTCGTGAACACCGCACCGGAGGGCGACGAGCCTGACGGGCTCCCGGATGTCGCCGCCCTCGACGACTTCGCGCGCAGACACGCGGTGAGCGATCTCGGCGTTCTGTCGGAGTTCGACCTGTCGGCGGTGCGCAAGATCCGCGGACGGTTCGCCGCGGTCTTCGCCGCGACGGAGGCCCGGACCGCGGCGGGCCTCATCAACGAACTGGTCGCGGCGGCGGGCACCACGCCCCGGCTCACCGACCACGACGGCTACGACTGGCATGTGCACTACTTCGCCCCCGGCGCCTCCCTGGCCGACCACATCGCCGCGGACTGCGGGATGGCTCTGGCGTTCTTCGTGGTGGCCGGGGAGCAGGAGCGGCTGCGCCGCTGCGAGGCGCCCGACTGCCGACGCGCCTTCGTGGACCTCTCCCGCAACCGCTCACGGCGCTACTGCGAC
The DNA here is from genome assembly GCF_014905555.1 of Streptomyces sp. Y2F8-2. GTDB lineage: Bacteria > Actinomycetota > Actinomycetes > Streptomycetales > Streptomycetaceae > Streptomyces > Streptomyces cynarae. Next base: position 172,822 of record NZ_BNGS01000007.1, read on the forward strand.
AGCCGTACCTGCGGCAACCGCCTCCACGTGGCCGCCTACCGGGCACGCCGCAAGGAGGCGGCCGGCTGAGCGGGGCCCCTTCCGGACCACGGGTGCGGACGGGCGCGGCCGACCGCGAGGGGCTGGGGAAGCGGCGAGGCCGGAGAAGCCGCGAGGCCGGAGGCACTGAGGAGCCGGACCCGCGCAGACAATCACCGTGCGTGACCAGACATGCGGTCCGCCTTCGTCGCTCACCCGGTGGGCTGACGGAGCCCTCGGCGGGTGGCGCCAGGGGCTCCGCATACGGCTCACAGCAGCAGCAGGTCGTGCAGCGATGCCATGAGCAGCAGACAGCCGATCACCGCAAGGAAGATCATCAGCGGTGGCTGGGAAAGCGCGAAGAGACAACCCCGACGATCCTCGGGAGGAGCGGCGGTGTCGCTCTGGGTTGTGTCCAGCATCTCGCGGTGATGATGGCGCAGCCCGCACCCGCCGTGCGATCAACACGCACGGGATGACGATGTGATCGCCGATTCCGCGAGGTGTGGAGCGAAGATGATCTAGGCGTGCCCACCCTTGATCGCCAGGGAGCCGCGACCCGACCGCTCGGCCGTTCTCATCCGGCCCGCGCCGGGCGAGGCGTCATATGCCGTGCTTCTTCAGGATGGCCTCGATGTCGCTGAAGTCGTCCGTGGAGTCCGCCGCCCGGGGTCCCGCCGTGGGACGAACCGCGGGAGGGCCCCCGGCGCCGAGCGCCGGCGCGGAGGACGAGGGAGCACCCGCCTCCCGCCGCGCGGCACGCGCCGCCCTTCGCTCCTTGCGGGTGCCGCCGCGCCTGCGTTCCACGGCCCGGGTGGTGGCGAACAGCAGCCAGGCGACCCCGAGCACGCCGAAGCCCGCCCAGGCCGTGGGGCTGAACGCGGTGTCGGCCAGCCAGCCCACCACCCCTGTCATCACCAGGCCGATCGGTACCAGCGCGTACGCGGCGATACGGGCCGCCGCCAGAAAGCGCTTGCGGAAGGCCGTGACCGCGGCGATGCCGAGGCCGGCCACGGAGGCGGCGGAACAGACTGTCTCGGCAATCATCCGGTCCTCCAAGCGGAGATCGGTCGGGCGGGGGGTAGTCGAGCGGGGGGGTAGTCGGTCGGGCGCTTCGTCCTTTCCATCCTGCACCGCACCACGCCCCGCGGGCCACGGTCCGGACGCACGTCAGGGACATCTCCGGGACATCTCGGGGTCGGCTCCTCCCCAGGGTGCGGCCCCGTCTCCGCCTCTGACCTCACCGGTGCTCTCCACGCCTCCACCTGGGGGAGCGGAGATCCCGTTTGGGGGCCGTCGCGGGTGCTGGAAGACTGTGACCATGAGTGACTCCTCGCCGGCCCGCGCAGCCGCCCCCGTCCTGGACGTCTGGTGCGAACTCCAGTGCCCCGACTGCCGTACCGCCCTCGATGATCTGCGCGCGCTGCGCGACCGCTACGGCGACCGGCTGGAGCTGCGGCTGCGGCACTTCCCGCTGGAGAAGCACCGGCACGCCTTCGCCGCGGCGCAGGCCGCCGAGGAGGCGCTGGCGCAGGGGCAGGGCTGGCCGTACGTGGAGGCCGTGCTCGGCCGGGTCGAGGAGCTGGACCGCGAGGGAGAGGCGTTCCTCATCGAGGTGGCCCGCGAACTCGGGCTGGACGCCGAGGAGTTCGACACGGCTCTGATCGACGGCCGGCACATCCTGATCGTCGACGCCGACCAGGCCGAGGGCAAGGCGATCGGCGTGACCGGCACTCCGACCTATGTGATCGACGGTGAGCGCCTCGACGGCGGCAAGAGCCAGGAGGGGCTGCGCGAGCGGATCGAGGAGATCGCGGACCGGCTGCTGGCCGAGCAGGGGGCCTGATCCCGCCCGGTCCTACAGCAGGGGTTTGTACAAGGCGTACTCCGTCGTCCGGTAGCCGAGTGACTCGTAGAGACGCTCGGCCGGGGTGTTGCCCGCGAACACGTTCAGTCCGAGGACCTGCCGGCCGGCAGTGAGCGCCTGGCCCTCCGCCAGGAGCATGAGGGTGCGGCCGTGTCCCCTCCCGCGGTGGGCCGCGTCGGCCTCCACGTCGAAGACGAACGCGTTGTCCTCGCGCACCGCCAGCCACAAGGTGCCCACGCGTGTGCCCTCGTGCTCCAGCACGCTGAACGTCATGCCCTCGGTGCGCATGCCCTGCGGCAGGAGCTGCTCGTGGTCGCGTCGCGCCTTGGCGTGCGCCACGGCCTCGGGCACGCCGCGCTCGATCCACGTGCGCGCGTAGTGCTCCCGTTGGTACTCCTGCCAGGACGTGAACTCCGCCTCGGTCATGGGGCGTGCGCGGCTGCCCTCGGGCAGCGGGGGCGGGGTGTCACCGAGCCGCTTCTCCATGCCGCGGTTGCGCAGGACATAACCGAGCGTCTCGGTGAGCCGCAGTGCGACCCGCGCATCGGCGGGGACCCGGGCCTCGATCTGCCGGCAGCCCCAGCCCCGCGCCACCTCCTCCGCGGCGAGCGCGGCCACGGTGCCCCGGCCGCGCCGACGGTCGGACTCCTCGATGCTCAGGTCGATGATGCGGGCCACCGACTCGCCCAGGGACGGCGAGGTGCCGAGGTGTACCGCCCCGACGGGACGGCTGTTCACGCACACCTGGTAGCGACGTGAACGCGTCCCGTCGGTGTGATGCTGAAGCGGCTCGGTCGGCCGCAGGGTCGTGGTCATCACGGGTGTTCTACCCGCGGCCGGCGACCCGCGTCAGCCGGTTTTCCCGGGGCTCACGGATCCAGGTCGTTCCCGGACCGCTCGTCGAAGATCCGCATGGCCTTGGCGGTCACCGGACCCGGCGCGCCCGCGAGTTCACGGCCGTCGACCCGGTGCACGGCCTGCACGTCGCGCAGCGTGGAGGTGAGGAAGATCTCGTCCGCGTGCTCGAGGACGTCCAGCGGGAGATCGGTCTCCTTGGCGCCGGTCCACTCCACGGTGAGCGCGCGCGTGATGCCCGCGAGACAGCCGGAGGCGAGCGGAGGGGTGTGGATCTCGCCGTCGAGGACGACGAAGACGTTCGACCCCGTGCCCTCGCACAGCCGGCCGGCCGTGTTGCCGAACAGGGCCTCGGTCGCACCCTGCCCGGTCGCCCGGGCGAGTGCGACGACGTTCTCGGCGTACGAGGTGGTCTTCAGGCCGGTCAGCGCACCGTGTTCGTTACGGGTCCACGGCACTGTGATCACGGCTGTGGAGTCGGGACGCCGGGTGGTCGCGCCGAGGGCCACGACGAGAGTGGGACCCTGGTCGCCGCGGTCGGAGCCGAGCGGGCCGTGGCCGCCGGTGTACGTGATGCGCAGGCGCCCGAGCGGCATCGGGTTGGCCTGGAGGACGGCGGCGCAGGCGCGGCGCACCTCGTCCAGGTCCGGGTCCGGAAGGCCGAGTCCGCGGGCGGAGCGGGTGAGCCGGTCGAGGTGGCGGGTGAGTGCGAACGCCCGGCCCTCGACGGCCTTGACGGTCTCGAAGACGCCGTCGCCGACGGTCAGTCCGTGGTCGAAGACGGAGACGCGGGCGGACTCGATGTCCTGCAGCCCGCCGTCGAGCCAGAGCTTCACTGGTCTTTACCTCGCAAGATCGTGGCGAAAGCGTCGTGCGACGTGTCGTCCGGCCCGTGGCCGAGCCGCGGAGCCCTGGACGTGTGCCGCGTATGAGGGGTCATTCCGGCCCCAGGTCCTGGTACTCCCCCGACGCTACCGCGAGCAGCCGGGCCGCCTTCAGTTCGGTCTCGCGCCACTCACCCTCCGGGTCGGAGTCCCAGGTGATGCCGGCGCCGGCGCCGAACCGCAGGACGGCCGCGCCGTCGGCACTCCGGTCGATCCAGAAGGTGCGGATGCCGACGGCCAGCTCGCCCACGCCCCGGTCGGCGTCGACCCAGCCGATGCCGCCGCAGTAGGGGCCGCGGGGCGCCCTCTCCAGAGCGTCGATGATCCGCAGCGCGCTCGACTTGGGGGCGCCGGTGATCGAGCCGGCCGGGAAGGCGGCGGCGAGCAGCTCCGGCCAGCCGGCGTCCGGGCGCAGCTCGCCGCGGACCGTGGAGACGAGGTGGACGAGGCCGGGGTGCTTCTCGACGGCGCACAGGTCGGGGACGGTGACGCTGCCGGTGACGCAGACGCGGCCGAGGTCGTTGCGGACCAGGTCCACGATCATCACGTTCTCCGCGTAGTCCTTCTTCAGCAGCTCCGCCTCGGTGCGGGCGGTGCCTTTGATCGGGCCGGACTCGACGGTGCGGCCGGCGCGGCGCAGGAACAGCTCGGGGGACGCGGTGGCTATCTCCACGCCCTGTTCCGGCAGGCGGATCGTTCCTGCGTACGGGGCGGGGTTGCCGCGGGCCAGCACGGCGGCCAGGGCGTCCACGTCGGCGCCGGGCTCGAGCGGCGCGGACAGCACACGGCAGAGGTTCACCTGGTAGACCTCCCCGGTGGCGATGTGCTCACGGATCCGGCGCACGCCCGCCGTGTACGCGGCGCGGTCGAGGGAGGACGTCCAGTCACCGGCCTCGGGGCCCCGCCACCCGCCGGGCACGGGCGCGGGCACCGGCTCTTCCCGTACGTCCGCGAAGCGGGCGCAGGTCAGACGCCCCTCGTAGTCCGCGCAGACCGCCCAGAAACCGGTGGAGTCGAGGGCGGCCGGGTCACTGGTGACGTCGAGGAGACCGGTGGCTACGCGGTCGCCGAAACGGGCGAGAGGAGGCAGGTCGGGCACGCTGTCGAGTCTAGGGCGGGTGTCCCGAGGGTGGCCCGCGAGTGTCCTGACGGTGGTCCGGCCGTGTCCTTGACCAGGCGCAAGGCAGCACGCTGCGCAAACGCGTTTTTGTACTGGCCCGGGAATCCGCTAGAGTTCAACACGTCGCCGGGACGCGGAAGCGGACCGACAAACGACAAGCGGACGTAGCTCAGTTGGTAGAGCGCAACCTTGCCAAGGTTGAGGTCGCGAGTTCGAGCCTCGTCGTCCGCTCGAAGGAACCAGGGGATCTTCCCGATCTCCTGCACTCCTGGTGGAGTGGCCGAGAGGCGAGGCAACGGCCTGCAAAGCCGTCTACACGGGTTCAAATCCCGTCTCCACCTCCAAGGACGATTAGCTCAGCGGGAGAGCGCTTCCCTGACACGGAAGAGGTCACTGGTTCAATCCCAGTATCGTCCACTGGATCTTCGGATCCCCCGCGCGATTAGCTCAGCGGGAGAGCGCTTCCCTGACACGGAAGAGGTCACTGGTTCAATCCCAGTATCGCGCACGCACTGCCCGTGATCTTCGGATCGCGGTCCCCGAGGACGATTAGCTCAGCGGGAGAGCGCTTCCCTGACACGGAAGAGGTCACTGGTTCAATCCCAGTATCGTCCACACATCGAAGCCCCCGGCCGCACGGCCGGGGGCTTCTTCATGGGCTCAGCTGGAGAACAGCATGTGACCGAAGCTCTTGTGGCGGTGGTGGCCGTAGTGACCGTGGCCCCCGTGATGGCCCTCGTGGTGGCCGCCGTGCGGGGCGCCCCAGGCGGGAGCGGACGGGTAGGCGGGCGGGGGCGGCGGGGCGGGCTGTGCCCACTGGGCCTCCAGACGGGTGAGCGCCTCCAGCTCCCCGTAGTCGAGGAAGATGCCGCGACAGCCGCTGCACTGCTCGATCTGAACGCCGTTGCGGTTGTACGTGTGCATCGGCGCATGACACTTCGGACACTGCATGCTCGGCTCAACTCCTCGCCGGTCGGTGGGGCTTCGCCAGATAGGGACTCGATACGGGCCGGAACGGTTGCAACCTGGGGGGCAGATCACTGCGCCAACTCCGGAGGAATCGGGGCCATTCGGTCGCAGGCGTCGACCACGGCCTGTTCCACCTCGTCCAAGGCGCGGCCTGCGGCGGCGGACTTGGCGACGGCCCGGGCGGCCGTCTGCACGGTGAGGGCGCGGGCGGGAACGTCCAGGGCCGGCCAGGGGTCGCCGATGGAGGGGACCGCGGGACCGCCCGCCCTGCGGTACGCGTCGAGGAACCGGGCCCACTCGTCCGGCGGGAGCAGACCGCAGGCGTACCAGGCGGCCGGGCGGGCCAGGTCCCAGGCCGGTTCGCCGAGGCCCAGGTCGTCGACGTCGATGAGGAGCCAGGGGCCGGTCTGCGCGGGGTGGCGCACGAGCTGGCCGAGGTGGAGGTCGCCGTGACAGAGAGCGCGCGCGAAGAGCATGGGCGCCTCGGCGCGGGCCCACCCCGGCAGGCCGGCCCAGGCGCGGAGGACGCTTGCGGCGGCCGGGTGGGGACCGGCGGCCTGGAGGCGCTGAACGGCCCGGGCGGCCTTGGCGGGGCCGCGCATGGCGGGGAGGCCCGCGGGGGCGGGGACCTGGTGCAGCCGGGCGAGAAGGGTGGCGGCGGCCTCCCACGGGGCGGCGTCCGGAGTCTCGGGATCCACGGGAGTGCCGTAGGGCCAGACGGTCACCGGGCGACCGTGGAGGTCGGCGGGCACGCAGCGGAGGGGCGCCAGGAAGATCTCGGGGAGGTCGGCGGCGATCCCGAGACGGAGGGAGAGCTCCCCGTGGTCCGTACCCGGGGCATGCGCCTTGGCGACCGTGTCACCGTGCCGCACGACCGTGCCATCCTCCCGCTCGGCCAGCACGGCGTCCGGATGACCACAGCCTCCTCGAGGATGAGCCGCACACCGGGCTGCGGCGGTGAGGGCGGACAATACGTCGGCGGTCACGGGTCTCCCTGGGTGGTACAGGCTCGCCCCAGAGCGTACGTAGGACGCCGAAGCCGTGGTCATTCACCCAGGACCACAGCAACCATCGATTGAGGAACCACGACGGCGACCAGCCACGTCCGCGAGAGCGGCGCCGGTTCAGGCGCAAAAACGCCCGCGCAGCTCCCCAGCTGCGCGGGCGTTGGTGCCGTCCGTCGTACCCCCGTCCCCACGGGGTTGCATGGGTGGATGTCCCCGCCCGGACCGCTCTTCCGGGCCTGGGGCGCCGCTCAGCGCCCCAGCATCACGCCCACGGACGACGCTTGTGTGACCACTGCATCCCAGCCGCCGAAGGCGTACACGAGCAGGGCCGCCAGGGGGAGGACCATCGCGGTCGCCACCAGGGGGTGGCGGCGGCCCTGTCGGCGGGTGCCGAACGCGGCGTACGCCCTGCGCCCCTGCGTGCGGATCAGTGTCCGCGGTGCCGTGTGGGCCATGGTCCCTCTCCTGACCGTGGTGCTGTTGTCGTCGGCAGCGGCGGGTGTCTGACCTCGGGGGACGAGTGCTGCACCCGCCGCTTGACCTCAAATCTAGGCTTCGGGCGATCCCCGGTCGTCATGCCCTCGTATCGATTCCCTGGCCTCCCCGAGGAGGAGCCATGGCCTGCGGCGTACTCCCCTGGGTGGAGACGAGGTCCTAGGTCTCAGGGTCTTCCCGGAGGGGACGCCCGGTGTACCCCTTCTGCTCTGACCCGTCCTCCCGTGGAACCGGCTGCTCCACCAGCGCCAGCACCCGGTTCGCCATGAAGCGGGCGGTCCGTACGACCGTCCCGGAACGCGTGACTTCGCTCACTTCCACCACCCCCCTGCGCACCGCCGTCTCCACCCGGCGGCCCGCCCTGCTCGCCACCACCTCGTACGTACGCGTCGTGTCCCCCGCGTCCACGACTATCTCCACACGATCACCCTTCACGGGTTCAATCCCCCTTCCCCAGCGGGTGTTTGGGATCATGGACGGCGCGATACGGACCTGCTCGCGCCTGTCCTGACCACCTCTCAAGTCTCCCACTGGGCACTGACAATCGATCGGGGCGAGAGGGCGCGGCCTCTGCGCGCACCCGGCCGTGGAAACGTAAGCTGTGGCTCGTCAAACGGACCGGGCAGCGGGGATGGACATGGCGATGATGCGCCTGAGGCGTGAGGACCCGCGTGTCGTCGGCTCGTTCAGGCTTCACCGGCGACTCGGCGCGGGCGGGATGGGCGTCGTCTACCTGGGCTCCGACAAGCGGGGCCAGAGGGTCGCGCTGAAGGTGATCCGGCCGGATCTCGCGGAGGATCAGGAGTTCCGGTCGCGGTTCGCACGGGAGGTCTCGGCGGCACGGCGGATTCGTGGCGGGTGCACGGCGCGGCTGGTGGCCGCCGATCTGGAGGCGGATCGCCCGTGGTTCGCCACGCAGTACGTGCCGGGGCCGTCGCTGCACGACAAGGTCGCCGAGGAGGGCCCCCTCACGGCCGCCGAGGTGGCCGCCGTCGGTGCCGCCCTGTCCGAGGGTCTTGTGGCGGTGCACGAGGCCGGGGTCGTGCACCGGGATCTGAAGCCGTCCAACATCCTGCTGTCCCCGAAGGGGCCCCGGATCATCGACTTCGGCATCGCCTGGGCGACCGGTGCCTCGACGCTCACCCACGTCGGCACGGCCGTGGGGTCGCCCGGCTTCCTCGCCCCCGAGCAGGTGCGGGGGGCCGCCGTCACGCCGGCCACGGACGTGTTCGCGCTGGGCGCCACGCTGGCGTACGCGGCGACCGGGGACTCGCCCTTCGGACACGGCAGTTCCGAGGTGATGCTCTACCGCGTGGTGCATGAGGAGCCCAAGCTGCACGGCGTGCCGGACGCCCTGGCTCCGCTCGTCCGCGCCTGTCTCGCGAAGGACCCCGACGAACGGCCGAGCACCCTCCAACTCTCGCTCAGGCTCAAGGAGATCGCGGCCCGGGAGACCCAGGGCCTCACGGACGTGCGGCCGTCCGACCGGCGCGGCGAGGTGGACCGGCCGTCGGGGCGGCTCGCGCAGCAGTACGCGGAGCAGCGCACCGTGCGACGCCCGCAGGGGCCCGGCACTCCCCCGCCCCGCAGCAGCGGCTCGCGGCCGGGGACGCGACCGACGCCCGCGCAGCGCGGCACCTCGACCCGCTCGGGCGGCCGTCCCGCACCGCGCAGTGGCGCCGGGCGGCCGGCGCCCCGTACCACCGGCACGGGGCGGCGCCCGGCCAACCCGCGGCTGCTGCGCCAGCGGATCTTCGTGTTCGTGGTGGTCACGCTGCTGGTGGCGCTGGGCATCGCGGCGGCCCAGGGGTGCCAGGGACCGGCGCGCGGCATGGACGACGGACACGTACGCAAGGACGTACGACCGGAGCAGTCGTTCACGCCCCTGACCGGCGATCTGATGGCCGTGCAGCAGCACAGCGAGCTGGACCGGGACGGCTGACCGGGCACAGGCGGCCAACCGGGGGCCACCGACGGGGCCGACCCGGAAGACGGGGCCCTAGGACTGGGGGCGGCCGGTGGCGACCGCGTAGAAGGCGACCGCGGCCGCCGCGCCCACGTTCAGGGAGTCGACGCCGTGGGCCATGGGGATGCGAACCCATTCGTCCGCGGCGACCAGGGCCTGGGTGGACAGCCCGTCGCCCTCCGCGCCGAGCATCAGCGCGACCCGGTCCATCTTGTGGGGAGCCGTCTCGTCGAGGGTCTTGGCCTTCTCGTCGGGGGTGAGCGCGAGGAGCGTGAAACCGGCCTCGCGGACCGACTCCAGGCTTCTGGGCCAGGTGTCGAGGCGTGCGTACGGCACCGAGAAGACCGCGCCCATGGACACCTTCACGCTGCGCCGATAGAGCGGGTCGGCGCAGTCGGGCGACAGCAGGACCGCGTCCATGCCGAGGGCGGCGGCGGAGCGGAAGATCGCGCCGATGTTGGTGTGGTCGTTCACGGATTCCATGATCACGACCCGGCGGGCGGAGGCGAGGAGTTCGTCCGCCGTCGGCAGCGGCTTGCGCTGCATGGAGGCGAGCGCGCCGCGGTGCACGTGGTAGCCGGTGACCTGTTCGGCCAGTTCCGGGCTGACCGCGTACACCGGGGCAGGGAGTTCGTCGATGACGTCCCGCATGACGTCGACCCACTTCGAGGACAGCAGCATGGAACGCATCTCGTAGCCGGCCGCCTTGGCCCGTCTGATGACCTTCTCGCCCTCGGCTATGAACAGTCCCTCGGCGGGTTCGCGCTTGCGGCGCAGCTCCACGTCGGTCAGACCCGTGTAGTCGGTGAGGCGCGGGTCGTCGGGATCCTCAACGGTGATGAGATCGGCCACAGGGTGATACTGCCTTGTCGGGGGAGCGGTGCCAACGGCTGGAACGGGACGTGTTACCCCGGGTTACTCGACCGGCCGCGGCCCCACCGTCACGACCTCGCCGATGACGATGACCGCGGGCGGCTTCACGTCCTTCTCCCGTACGGTCTCCGCGACCGTCGCCAGCGTCGCGTCGACCCGGCGCTGGGCGGCCGTCGTGCCCTCCTGGACCAGGGCGACGGGGGTGTCGGGCGCCTTGCCGTGGGAGACGAGCGTCTCGGCGATCTTGCCGATCTTGTCGACCCCCATGAGGATCACGAGCGTGCCCGTCAGCCGCGCCAGGGACGGCCAGTCGACCAGCGAACGCTCGTCGTCAGGGGCGACATGCCCGCTGACCACTGTGAACTCGTGTGCGACCCCGCGGTGGGTGACGGGGATGCCGGCCGCGCCCGGCACGGAGATCGAGCTGGAGATGCCCGGGACGACCGTGCACGGGATGCCCGCCTCGGCGAGCGCCTGCACCTCCTCCATGCCGCGGCCGAACACGTACGGGTCGCCGCCCTTGAGCCGCACGACCGACTTGCCCTGCTTGGCATGCTCGATCAGCGCGTTGTTGATGGCCTCCTGGGCCATGAAACGGCCGTACGGGATCTTCGCCGCGTCGATCACCTGGACGTGCGGCGGGAGTTCGGCGAGCAGGTCGCGGGGGCCGAGGCGGTCGGCGATGACCACGTCCGCCTCGGCGAGCAGCCGACGCCCGCGGACGGTGATCAGGTCCGGGTCGCCGGGGCCGCCGCCGACGAGCGCCACACCGGGGGTGCGGGTGCGGTGGTGCGGGGCGACCAGGGTGCCGTCGCGCAGCCCCTCCACCACGGCGTCACGGATGGCGGCGGTGTGCCGGGGGTCGCGGCCCCTGGCCTCGGTGGTGAGCACGGCGACCGTGACGCCCTCGCTGTGGCCGGTCGCGGGGGTCCATGCGGTGGCCGCGTCGGCGTCGTCGGAGCGGACGCACCACACCCGGTTCGCCTCTGCCTCCGCCGAGGCCCGGGAGTTCGCTTCGGGGTCGCTGGTGGCGATCAGGGCGTACCAGGCCTCCGCGAGGTCGCCGTCCTCGTACGGGCGCCGCTCCCAGCTGATCTCGCCCGCGTCCGCCATGGCTTCGACCGAGGGGGTCGCTTCCGGTGAGACGAGGACGATCTCCGCGCCTGCCGCGATGAGCGCCGGGAGGCGGCGCTGGGCGACCTGGCCGCCGCCGAGGACGACGACGCGGCGTCCGGTCAGGCGGAGCCCTACGGGGTACGGGGGGTGTTCGGCCATGGAGGTGCGGCTCCTCGTGCGGCGGTGGGGACGGCGGCCTCTGCGGCTTTGGAGGGGCCTGACGTGCGGAATTCTATGGTGCGGACGTCAGAGGCGGCTCACCTGGTCGAAGGCTGAGCCGCCCCTGCACGCGGACGTGGAGTGGTGCTACTTCTCGGTGACGCCCGCCGAGTCGAACGTCGCCACCTCGTGCATCGCCCTCGCCGCGCTCTGGACCAGCGGCAGGGCCAGCAGGGCGCCGGTGCCCTCGCCCAGGCGGAGGTCCAGGTCGACCAGGGGGCGAAGGCCCAGCTTGTTCAGGGCGGCCACATGGCCCGGCTCCGCGCTGCGGTGGCCTGCGATGCACGCCGCGAGCACCTCGGGGGCGATGGCGCGCGCCACCAGGGCGGCGGCGCCCGCGCTGACGCCGTCCAGGATGACCGGCGTGCGCAGGGACGCGCCGCCGAGCAGCAGGCCCACCATCGCCGCGTGCTCCAGGCCGCCGAACGCCGCCAGGACGCCGATCGGGTCGGCCGGGTCCGGCTGGTGGAGTTCGATGGCGCGGCGCACGACCTCGGTCTTGCGGGCCAGGGTCTCGTCGTTGATGCCGGTGCCGCGGCCCGTCACCTCGGACGGGTCGGTGTCCGTGAAGACGGCGATCAGGGCGGCCGAGGCCGTCGTGTTCGCGATGCCCATCTCACCGGTGAGCAGCGCGCGGTTGCCGGCCGCCACCAGGTCGCGGGCCGTCTCGATGCCGACCTCGATCGCCTGCTTGACCTCCTCGCGGGTGAGCGCGGGGCCGGTCGTCATGTCGGCCGTGCCGGCGCGGACCTTGCGCGGCAGCAGGCCGGGGGTGGCGGGCAGGTCGGCGGCCACCCCCACGTCGATGACACAGACCTCGGCTCCGACCTGGCCCGCGAAGGCGTTGCAGACCGCTCCCCCGCCGAGGAAGTTGGCGACCATCTGGCCCGTCACCTCCTGGGGCCACGGGGTGACGCCCTGGGCGTGCACGCCGTGGTCGCCCGCGAAGATGGCGACGGCCGCGGGCTCCGGGATCGGCGGCGGGCACTGCCGGGACAGGCCGGACAGCTGCGCGGAGATGATCTCCAGCATGCCGAGCGCGCCCGCGGGCTTGGTCATCCGCTTCTGCCGCTCCCAGGCCTCGCCGAGCGCCTTGGCGTCCAGCGGGCGGATGCCGGCGACGGTCTCGGCGAGCAGGTCGTGCGGCTCCTCGCCGGGCAGCGCGCGACGGCCGTACGTCTCCTCGTGCACGACCCAGGACAGCGGGCGGCGCTTGGACCAGCCCGCCTGCATCAGCTCGGGTTCCTCCGGGAACTCGTCGACGTACCCGACACACAGGTACGCCACGACCTCCAGGTGCTCGGGCAGCCCGAGGGCGCGGACCATCTCGCGCTCGTCGAAGAAGCTGACCCAGCCGACCCCGAGGCCCTCGGCGCGGGCCGCGAGCCACAGGTTCTCGACGGCGAGCGCGGAGGAGTACGGCGCCATCTGCGGCTGGGTGTGCCGGCCGAGGGTGTGGCGGCCGCCCCGGGTGGGGTCGGCGGTGACCACGATGTTCACCGGTGTGTCGAGGATGGCCTCGATCTTCAGTTCCTTGAACTGCTTCGCCCGGCCCTTGGGCAGCGACTTGGCGTACGCCTCGCGTTGACGCATGGCCAGTTCGTGCATGGTGCGGCGCGTCTCGGCGGAGCGGATGACGACGAAGTCCCACGGTTGGGAGTGGCCCACGGAGGGTGCGGTGTGGGCGGCCTCCAGGACGCGCAGCAGCACGTCGTGCGGGATCGGGTCGCTGCGGAAGCCGTTGCGGATGTCGCGGCGCTCGCGCATCACGCGCAGGACGGCTTCGCGCTCGGCGTCGTCGTATCCGGGCGCCGCCGGGCCGGTGGACTGTCGTGCTTCTTCCACGGCGGCCGTGCTCTCTTCCTGGTCGGCGGCCCGGGTGTCGAGGTCGTCCGCCTGCTGTGCGACCACGGGCTCCGGGTCCTCGGCATGCGGCTCCGGCGCGGGCGCCTCGCCCTCGCGGGGGCCGGGAACCATGGCGACGGTCTCCTGCACCGCCGGTTCCTCCTGCTGGGCGACGGCCGGAGCGGATTCCTCAGCGGGCTGCTGCTCCTGGGCGGGCAGGGGCGGCACGGTCAGCGCGTGCGGCGGGGTGGGGGCCAGGTGCGGGGTGGTCGGCACGGTGCCCTCGACGGGCACGAACCGGCCGAACGACTGGTCCGCCTGGGGCTCCACGGGCGCTTCCGCCTGCGCACCGGCGGTATCGGCCGGGACGCCGGGTGCGTCGGCGGGCACAGCGGGTACGGCGGCCGGCTCGTCACCCGCCTCCTGCTCGCCGTGCGCCTGGGCGGGTCCGCCCACCGGCACGGCCTGCGCGGGCTCGGCGACCGCGGGCTGCGCCTCCTCGGGGGCCTGCTGCGGCGCGGGCTCGGTGAACAGTGCCGGGGCGTCGGGAGTCCGGGCTTCGGTGTCCGTCAGGGGCACGTGCTGGTCCGCGGCCGGGGTCCCGCTGGTGTCGTGGGCCTGCTCGGCCGGGGTTCCGCTGGGGTGGACCTGCTCGGCCGGGGCCTGGCCCGGATCGTGGACCTCCTGCGGGGCCGGGGCCTCGGCGACGGGTTCGTGGTCCTCGGCGGCGGGGGCCGTCGGGTGCGCGGCAGGCGCCGGAACGGGGGCCTCTGCGGTCTGCGGGGCCGGCCCTGTTTCGGCCGCGGGCGCGGGCACGCCGATGTGCGCGTCACTGTCCACGGGCGGTACGGCCCCGAAGTCAGGGGCGGCATCCGCCACGGGCACGGCGTCCGGGACCTGCGGGGCGAGCCCTGCGGGGGGCCCGTCCTGCGCCGGTGCGGCATCCGGTGCCGGTACGGCTCCGGGATGCTGGGAGCCGTCGTTGTGCCAGGCGTCGCCGTGCGAGCCGCCGTTGGGCACACCGTCCGACAGGACGTGCCCGGCGTCGTCGAACACCTCGGCCTGGCCTTGCTCGGGCATGCCGAGCGCGCCCTCCGGGGCCGGCACACCGTGAGCGGCCTGCGGGGCCGCCGGCGTCGGCTGCGGCATCTGCTGCGGCTCAGAGTCGACCAGCGGCCCGGAGCCCTGCGGGGCCTCGGGCGCGGCCTCGGCGGTCTCGGGCGCGGCCTCCGGGGCGACCGGCGCGGCGGTCGGCTGAACCGTCGGCGCGGGCTCGGGCGCCGGTGCCGGAACGACCGTTTCTGCGGCCGTCCCCTCGGTGCCCACCGGCGGCACGGTGTGCTGCTGCGGCGGAGGCCCCCAGGGGACCGCTCCCTGCGGGGAGTTCTCCCCCGGCTGCGGCACGTCGAGGTACTCGGGACCGGTCGTGGGCGGCCCTGAGGGGCGCATCGGGGCGTCCGCCGGACCACGGTCGGAGAGCGTGCGCACCGGGCTCGCGGAGGTGTCCGGGATGGGCGGGCCGAGGTGCAGCGGGCGGCGCGGCGTCGGCTGCTGAGCGGGCCCCGGAGGCGGCGTGCGGACCGCGCCGACGTCGATGGAGCCGCTGTCCCGGCCGGCCGCCTCGTGCGGACCCGGCTCGTGGGGATACGGCGCCGGAGCCGGGGCGTGCTGCGGCATCTCGTTGCTCCATGGGCCCTGCTGGCCCGGCATCAGGAGCAGGTCGTCGTCCTCGGGGGTGCTGTCGGAAGGGTCGAGGTAGGTGTACGCGCCCGGCGCGAGGACGCCCGGCTGCTCCACCATGCCTGCGTTCTCCGGCAGCCCCTCGCCCGGGACCTGGCCGGTGTCGGTCATGCGTACCCCTCGCCCATCGGTTAGTGCTTCTACGACCAGCTGGCCCGGAACGGCACGCCGACCGCCCGCAGTGAAGAACGAGCGTGCGTGCCCAGCGGCACGAACGACCCGCCCACAATGACGACAAAGCCATTGAACGGCATTGTCCCGGTCGTCCCGCCGTCGCGACAGGGTGATCCGCGACGGCCCGCTGTGGACTGCGCCACGTTGCGCGCCCTCCGGTCCGGCCGCACCGTCTCCACCCCAAAAGAGGTGCGCTTTCCGGACATTGACTGATGAATGCCGGATCACCCGAGTACGGTACGACAGTCGGCCAGCCTACCGCGCCGGTACGACAACCGGATCACGGGGAGCGTTCGGCCAATCGGCCGCTGAGCAGGAACGCGACGCTCCGCTCCTTCTCCGTCCAGGCCCGCGTGTCGAGTTCGACGGACTGCAGCAGGGCGCACTCGACGTCGTAGCCGTGTTCCGTGAGGTCCCTGCCGACGAGTTCGGCCGCGTCGCGGGTCGCGGCGTGGGTCACGATGCGCTGCGGACGGCGGTCGGCGACCGCGGAGACGACCGCCGCTCCCCCGCCGCCGACGCGGACGACGTCCGGTTCCGGCAGGTTCTCCAGGATGTGCGGGGCGGTGCCGTGCACGACCTGGAGCTGGACGCCGAAGTGGCGTGCGGCGGCCGTGGTACGGCCGCATGCGTCGCCGTCCTGGTCGACGGCGATGACGGCGGCCCCGCAACGGGCGGCCTCCACGGCGAACGCGCCGCTGCCGCTGCCGATGTCCCACACCAGGTCGCCCACCCTGGGCCCGAGGCGGGCGAGTTGGGTGGCCCGCAGCAGGTCCGTTTCCCCTTCGCCGAGTCCCCCGCCGTAGGCCTCGGCGGGCAGGGCCCAGCCGCGCGGTCCGGCGCCCGGGTCGCGGCCGGCGATCCAGCCGCCGTCGGCCGCGGTGACCGGTCCGCCGATGACGATGACGACGTTGGGGTCGCGCCAGGTGTGGTCGGCGGCCTTGTCCGAGGTGACGACGGTGACCTGTTCGCGTCCGGTGCCCAGCTCCTCGCAGATGACGAAGGTGCGGTGGACGCCGTCGAGGAGCAGTCCCAGTTCGGCGGGTCCGGCGCCCGGTGAGGTGAGGACCGCGACTTTGGCGTGGGCGCGGCATACGTTGACCGCGCGTCGCAGGGTGCGGCGGTGTGCGACGACCACCTGTGCGTCGTCCCATGGCATCCCGGCGCGCGCGAAGGCGGCGGCCACGGAGGAGACCGCGGGGACGACTTCGACCTCCAGTCCGTACTCGGGGGCGCGCAGCGTGCGTACGACACCGAAGAAGCCCGGGTCGCCGTCGGCGAGGACGACGGCGGTGCCGCGGTGGGCGGCGATACGGCGGGCGGCGAGCGCGACACTGCCGAGGCGGATGCGCTCGGCGGCCGGAGGCACTTCGGGAAGGGCGAGGTGGTGGGCCGCGCCGGCGACGAGCGTGGCGGCCCCGAGGGCGGAGCGCGCCGCGGCGGTCAGCGGCGAGCCGTCCCAGCCGATCACCGTGACCCGGTCGGCCATCGTCGTCAGTCTCCAGGTTTTTCGCGCAGGTCGTCAGGGGGCAGCCCGTACGGCGGGCTCCGTGAGGGTATCCCGTTCGGCTGGGTGCACTCGCCCCGGGCTCGGCCCGTGGGAGCGGTCCCTCGCGGTCAGTTCCAGTTGGGGAACGACGTGAAACCCCCCGTGTCGGCCAGCTCGTCGCTGACCCCGTCGAGGTCCTCCGGCAGCAGGCTCCACACGATGAAGTCGGTCCGTACGTCCGTCCAGGTGCCGTCCTCCGCACGGACGTGCGCTATGCAGGCGTTGCGCAGGACGCCCTCGCTGATGCAGCCGATCTTCTGGGCGACCTGCTGGGAGGCGGTGTTGTCGGCCGCGGTGCGCAGTTCGATCCGTTCGAAGTTCTGGTCGCCGAAGAGCCATTGGGCGGTCGCGAGCGCGGCTTCGGAGGCGTAGCCCTCGCCGCGTGCCCAGGGCGCGATGATGTACGACAGTTCGGTGGACCGTACATGCCAGTTGGTCTTGGTGAGCTGGATGACGCCCACCAGGCGCTGGGTGAGGAACTCGGTGACGGCGAGGTCGAGGCCGCGGCCCGCGGCGCGTTCGGCGGGCGCGTGCTCGGTGATCCAGGTGCGGGCGCCCTCCTCGGTGAACGGCTGGGGCACGTCGGTCCAGGCGCCGACCAGCTCGTCGTTCATCATCTCGGCCAGCGCGGGAACGTCGTCCTCGTCGAGAGGGCGCAGGACCAAACGCTCCGTGCTGATGGAGACGTTGGGAAAGGTGCTCGTCATTGCGCCGCTCCGTAACCTTCGAAAAACCGTCAGGGCCTGCTGAACTGCCCAGCATGCAGCATCGAGGCGGCGAAACGCACCACGGGGTCCACACCCGGTGAGGGCGCGGACCCGGTGCGTGGCGATACGCGGTGTACGCGGTCGTACGCGGCGCCGACGGCGGTCGACGGGCGGGATCAGAAGGACGCGATGACCGATCCCTGGTACTTGTCCTCGATGAACTTCTTGACCTCGGGCGAGACCAGGAGCTTGGCCAGCTTCTTGACCCGCGGGTCGTCCTCGTCGCCCTTCTTGACCGCGAGGAAGTTGCCGTAGGGGTTGTTCTTCGCGGACTCAAGGACGAGGGCGTCCTTGGCGGGCTTGAGACCGGAGGAGATGGCGTAGTTGCCGTTGATCACCGCGGCGTCCACGTCGTCCAGGGAGCGCGGAGTCTGGGCCGCCTCCAGCTCCTTGAACTTGAGGTTCTTCGGGTTCTTGGAGATGTCCCGCGGGGTCGCCTCGTTGCCCACGCCGCTCTTGAGCGTGATGAGCCCGTTCGCGTCGAGCAGCTTGAGCGCACGCGCCTCGTTGACCGTGTCGTTCGGGATGGCGACGGTCGCACCGCTCTTCAGCTCGTCGGCCTTCTTGATCTTGTGGGAGTACAGGCCGAGCGGCTCCAGGTGCACCGTGACGACGGGCACGATGTGGGTGCCGTTCTTCTTGTTGAAGTCGTCGAGGTACGGCTGGTTCTGGAAGTAGTTGGCACCGACCGACCCGTCCTCGGTCGCCGTGTTCGGCGTGACGTAGTCGGTGAACTCCTTGACCTGAAGGTCGAGGCCCGCCTTCTTCGCCAGGTTGTCCTTGACGAAGTTGAGGATCTCGGCGTGCGGGGTGGGGCTCGCGGCGACGACGAGCGGGCCGTCGGAGCCAGAGGAGGCGGAGCTGCTCTTGCCGGAGCCGCAGGCGCTGAGCCCGAAGGTGAGGGCTCCCGCGGCGAGGACGGCGGTGGTGATCTTGGCGGTGTTACGCACGAAAAGTGCCTTTCCTTATGGGTGGTGCGACCCCGTCATGGTTCACGGGGAGTTCAGGGGATATGCGGGCGTGGCGTGGCTCAGGCGACCTTGCTCACATCGGCCGTCGCGGGCTCCTTCGCCTTCAGCAGCCGCAGCTTCGGCGCCGGTCCCGAGCGGCCGCCGCGGCGGTGCAGGGCGCGGGCCGCGAAGTCGCCGGCGAACTGGATGAGCGAGATGACGACGGCCAGGACCGCCACGGTGATCCACATCAGCTGGGTCTCGAAGCGCTGGTAGCCGTAGCGGATGGCGATGTCGCCGAGGCCGCCGGCGCCGACCGTGCCGGCCATCGCCGAGTAGCCGATGAGGGCGACGACGGTGGTCGTCGCGGAGGAGATCAGGGAGGGCAGGGCCTCCGGTACGAGGACCTTGCGCACGACGGTCCAGGTGTTGCCGCCCATCGCCTGCACGGCCTCGACGAGGCCGCCGTCCACTTCGCGGACAGCCGTCTCGACGAGGCGCGCGAAGAACGGGATGGCGCCGATGGCGAGCGGCACGATGGCGGCCTCGCGGCCGATCGTCGTCCCCGTGACCCAGCGCGTGAAGTTCATCAGCGCGACCATCAGGATGATGAACGGCATCGAGCGGGCGATGTTCACGACCTGCCCGAGGACCTTGTTGGCCACGATGTTCTGGAGCAGTCCGCCACGGTCGGTCAGCACCAGGAGCACGCCGAGCGGCAGACCGCCGACGACGGCGATGAGGGTGGACCAGCCGACCATGTAGAGGGTGTCCCAGGAGGCCTGGGACAGCAGGGGCTGCATCTCGGACCAGGTCACTTGGCACCTTCCTTCACCAGTGCGCGCTCCTGCCCCACCACGTCGATCTGCAGACCCTGTTCGCGCAGGAAGCCGATCGGCACGACGTTGTCCTCGTAGCGGCCGGGCAGTTCGATGCGCATCCGGCCGACCTGGAGGCCGCCGACGGTGTCGATGGCAGCGCCCAGGATCGAGATGTCGATGTTGTAGGTGCGGGACAGCTGGGAGATGACGGGCTGGGTGGCGGTCTCGCCCTGGAAGGTGACGTCGACGACGGTCCGGTCGCCGCCGGACGCCTCACCGCCCACCGGGAAGAGGGCGGAGGCCAGGTGGGAGCCGGGGGTGGCGAGCAGTTCACCGACCGTGCCGGACTCGACGATGCGGCCCTTCTCCATGAGGGCGGCCGAGTCGCAGACGCTCTTGACGACGTCCATCTCGTGGGTGATGAGCAGGACGGTCAGGCCGAGCTGCCGGTTGAGGTCGCGCAGCAGCTGGAGGATGGAACGGGTCGTCTCCGGGTCGAGAGCGCTGGTCGCCTCGTCGGAGAGCAGCACCTTGGGGTCGCCGGCGAGGGCGCGGGCGATGCCGACGCGCTGCTTCTGGCCGCCGGAGAGCTGGGCCGGGTAGGCCTTGGCCTTGTCGGCGAGACCGACGAGGTCGAGGAGCTCGAGGGCCTTGCGGGAGCGTTCCTTCCCGGACTTGCCGAGGATCTCCAGGGGCAGCTCGACGTTGTCCTGGACGGTGCGCGAGGACAGCAGGTTGAAGTGCTGGAAGACCATGCCGATCCGGCTGCGCGCCCTGCGCAGCTCCTTGCCGGCGCGTGGCCCGCGACCGGCGAGCGCGGTCAGGTCCTGGCCGGCCACGGTGACCGTGCCGGAGGTGGGGCGCTCCAGGAGGTTGACGCAGCGGATGAGCGAGGACTTGCCGGCGCCGGACTGGCCGATGACGCCGTACACCTCGCCTTCGCGTACGTGCAGGTCGACGCCGTCGAGGGCGGTCACTTCGCGGCCGCGCGAACGGTAGACCTTGGTCAGGCCCGATGTGGTGATCACTGGGTTTCCGTCACTGTCGAGTGCAGGGCGTGGGTGTGCGCCGGGCACGGGTGCGTGCATGGCAACGCGGCACGGTTCTCGCAAGGGCGATGGAACCGGGGAGAACGTGTGCGCGGGGGGTCAGTCGCGTACGACGCGTGCGTACGGACATGCCACGGCGGTCTCGCTTCGGGGCGCGGGACTCTGGGTGGTGCGGGGGCCCTCTAGCAGGCGCACATTCGACACATACAACGAGCACCGGGCGTCATGGTCGCCTCGGTCGCAGCAGTGCGGCAGCTCGTCGTGGTCATGGATGCAAGTAAAGCAGACGCCGGACCGTGACCTGACACGACTGTCCGAATAGCGGACGGATGGCGCCGGTTGTGGTCAACGCCACGGCCGGCGGGGCGGTGCCGCGGCCGGCCACGGGGGCGGGGACATCAGTGCTTTTGGCCCGTAATAGGGTCGCGGCATGCTTGATGCCCTGACGCTGGCGACCGGTGTCGCCGCGCTGCTGCTCGCCGCCTGGTGCGGCTGGGCCGCGTACCGTGATCAGCCCACGAAGGACTGGCACTTCATCGGCATGGCCGTGGTGACGCTGGTGGCCCTCGTCCAGCTGGTCGTGGGCATCGTCCAACTGGCGCGGGGCGAGAAGCCTGCGCAGGGCACGACGATCTTCGTGGCGTATCTGCTGGGCGCCTTCGCGTGCATCCCGGCGGCGGGCTTCATGTCGCTGGCCGAGCGCACCCGGTGGGGTTCGGTGACGGTCGCGGCCGGCGGTGTGGTCCTCGCCGTGCTGGAGGTGCGGCTCTATGACATCTGGGGAGGCTGAGATGACGGCCACGCAGGAGAAGCCGACCAGGACGCGGCTCATCGGCGGGCCCGGCATGCTGCTGGTGTGGCTGTACGGGGTGATGGTGGTCGGGGCGGTGTCGCGGTCGGTCGTACAGATCTCGACGCAGTTCGACAAGGCTCCGCTCGCGTACTCCCTGTCCGCGGTCGCCGGCGTCGTCTACGGATTCATCACGTACTCGCTGGTGCGTGGCGGCGAGACGGCCCGCCGGGCGGCGTTGGTGTGCTGTGCGGCCGAGCTGGTCGGTGTGCTCACCGTCGGGACGTGGACCCTGGTCGAGCCGTCCGCCTTTCCCGACGCGACCGTGTGGTCGGACTACGGCATGGGGTACGTCTTCATTCCGGTGCTGCTGCCGCTGTCGGCCATGTACTGGTTGCGGAAGGGGGCCGCGCGTCAGGCGGAGGCGGCCTGAGCCCGGCGGGACGCGCCCCTTTCGGGGCGCTCTTCCCCTACGCCGTCGTGGCGTACGTACTCGCCGGCTTCTCCAGGACGATCATCGGTACGCCGTCCGCTCCCTGAGCCGTGCCCACCGTCTCGTAGCCGACCCGGCGGTACAGGCGCAGATTGCCCTCGCTGCGGTGGCCTGCGCTGAGGCGGAACTTCTTCGCGCCGTGCCGCTCCACCAGTGCCGCCTCGGCCGCGCGCAGCAGCCGGGCGCCGATGCCGTGGCCCTGCAGCCGGGGGTGCACGCAGAGCCTGCCGATCAGGGCGGCCCCGTCCTCCGTCAGGCGGCCGCGTACCGAGCCGACCACCTCGTCGCCCAGCCGCGCCACGAAGACGCAGTCGGAGGCGACCTCCTCGCGAACCGAGTCCAGGGTCTGGACGAGCGGGGCGATGCGGTAGTTGCCGTACAGCGCGGCCTCGCTCTGGAAGCACAGGTACTGCAGCTTGAAGATCTGCTCGGCGTCCTGCTCGGTCGCCACAGAGATGGTCACGCTCATGCCCATGTGCGCACGCCTCCCGCTCACCTGATCACCGGTCGTCCCTCACTCCTATCCCCGCGGTCCGGGCGCCGCAACCTCCGCCGCAAGCAATCGACGCAGACATCCCAGGCATTTGGAGCGCTCCGGACCAAGACTCCCTTGTGAGATACCCAACTCCCCTGCGATTTCCCGATAGGTCAGGTCGTGCGGGGAGAGCAACGCCGCCATGAGGCGGGGACAGCGGCCGGGCAGGCGGCGTACGGCGGCGTGCAGTGCCCGGCGGCGGGCCGCGAGGAGCGCCTGCTGCTCGGGGCCGGGTCGGGTGTCGTCGGCCGGGTCACCGCTGTACGGCAGTTCGAGGCGGGCGGCGCGTCGGCCGCGGCGTGCCTCCAGGCGCACCGCCCGGCGCAGCCATTCCTGCGGGTCGGCGAGCGGCCGGTCGGTCTCCAGCCGCTCCAGGAGCCGTAGCCACACCGCCTGTTCCAGATCGCTCGGCTCCATCCCGGCCGCGTGCGCCTCCGCCGAGGCCTCGGCGGCGAGCAGCGGACGCAGGGTGCTGACCATCTCGTGCCTCATACGCGACGGGACGCGTCCGCCCCGGCGGCGGGTTGCCGGGGCGGACGGGAGTCACCCCGACGGGGTACCCGTGGCGCGTGTCGACCGCTCAGCCGCGCAGGAAGTCCTCGCGGGCGAGGACGCCGGTGTCGGCGTTGTCGGTGAACACGCCGTCGATGCCGGTCGCGAAGTACGTCCGGAAGGCGCCGAAGACGTCGCCGTAGGCCGTCGGGTCGGTGCCCTTCTGGAAGTTCGCGGGCAGGAAGGTGTTCTCGTCGCGCATCGTGTACGGGTGCAGGATCAGGCCCGCGGCGTGCGCGTCGGCGACCAGAGTGGAGGGCTTGGTGAGGTTGCCCTTCGCGTCCTTCGGGATGACCAGGTCGAGGGTGGGGCCGATGCCCTGGGCGTAGGACGCGATCTCCTTCAGGCCCTTCGGCGTGATGAGGTCGGCGACCGTGCGCGGGTCGCCCGACTCGACGAAGTCGAAGGGGCGGGTGTTCGCGGCGGACAGGAGCACCACGAGCGGGTTGTCCACGAGCTTGTTCAGGCGCTGGATGCTGCTCGGCTCGAAGGACTGGATGACGACCGGTGAGTTCTTACGGTCCTTGCCGTGCTTGCGCAGTGCCTTGGAGAGCAACTGCTCCATGTCGAGACCCTGCTTGCGGAAGTAGGTGGGGTGCTTGGTCTCGGGGTAGATCCACACCTGCTTGCCGCGCTTGCGGGTCTGCTCGTCCTGCCACTTCAGGACCTCTTCGAAGGTGGGGATCTCCCAGCGACCGTTGTAGAGGGTGTTGTGCTGACGGGTGGCGGGGATGCGCTCGATCGCGCGCAACGTCTTCAGCTCGGCGAGCGTGAAGTCCTCGGTGAACCAGCCGGTGGTGGAGACACCGTCCAGGACCTTGGTCTTCCTGCGGTCGGCGAACTCGGGGTGGTCGGCGACGTCGGTGGTCCCGCCGATCTCCGGCTCGTGCCGGCACACCAGGTGGCCGTCCCTGGTGGGCACCAGGTCACCGGCCTCCACGATGTCGGCGCCCAGGTCGAGCGCCAGATTGTAGGAGCCGAACGTGTGCTCGGGGCGGTAGCCGCTGGCTCCGCGGTGACCGATGATCGTCGGCACGGGCAGGCCCTTCAGCCCGCCGGCCGTGTGCCGCGCGTCCGCTCGCGCGACGCCGGGCAGCCCGAGGACTGCTCCGCCGGCGCCGAGCACCGCGGCCCCGAGCAGCGCCCGCCGGCCCGTCCCCTGCCCCTGCCCCTGCCCCTGCCCCTGCCCGTAAGACTCCTGCGCGCTCATGTGTTCCTCTCGCCACACCCGTCGAAACGGCTCGATCGTAGGTGCGGACGAGTGACGGCCGGGAGACGTGTGCGGGAACGCGCGGCGGACGGGGGCCGTCCTCCTGTGTGCATGGTGACGGCGTTGGCGGATACCCGGACTGACGGCCCGTCAACCGTCGGTGCGGCGTTCGCCACACCCGTCCGGCGGATGACGAACGTGCAACAAAAACCACCATCGCAGGTAAACACTCGTCAATGACGCGTATCCACTCGGTGAACCCGGTGTGCGACACCCCGGTCGTCCCGAGTATCGTCCTCACCTGCACAGACTCATACCGCATCCCTTGACACCGGAGGGCCCGTTGTCCCGCTTCGCGCTCATCAAGGCAGTGCTCGGACCGATCATGCGCCTGATGTTCCGCCCACAGGTGGAGGGCGCGGAGCGCATCCCGGCCGACGGCCCGGTCATCATGGCCGGCAACCACCTGACGTTCATCGACTCGATCGTGCTGCCGCTGGTGACCAAGCGGCAGGTGTTCTTCATCGGCAAGGACGAGTACGTCACGGGCAAGGGCATCAAGGGCCGGTTGATGGCCTGGTTCTTCACGGGCGTGGGCATGATCCCGGTCGACCGGGACGGCGCGAGCGGCGGTGTGGCCGCGCTGATGACCGGGCGCCGCGTGCTGGAGGAGGGCAAGGTCTTCGGCATCTACCCGGAGGGCACACGCTCGCCCGACGGGCGGCTGTACCGGGGCCGCACCGGTATCGCGCGGCTGACGCTGATGACAGGGGCGCCCGTGGTGCCCTTCGCGATGATCGGCACGGACAAGTTGCAGCCCGGCGGGCGGGGGATGCCCCGTCCGGGGCGGGTCACCGTGCGGTTCGGTGAGCCGATGGAGTTCTCCCGGTACGAGGGGATGGACCGGGATCGCTATGTGCTGCGGGCCGTCACCGATTCCGTGATGACGGAGGTCATGCGGCTCTCGGGGCAGGAGTACGTGGACATGTACGCCACGAAGGCGAAGGCGGCGTAGCCGCAGGGGGCCCAGCCCGCAACGGCTTACGACGTACTCTCCAGCCGCTGGCCCCGGAGCAGGAACCACGCTGCCACCGCCGTCGCGAGCAGGATCACCGCTCCGGCACCCGTCGCCCATCTGAGGCCCTCGACGAACGCCTCGCGGGCCGACGTCAGCAGTGCCTGGGCGGTGGTCGGCGGAAGGCTCGCCGCCGCTTCCACCGCGCCGCCCAGTGACGCGTGCGCCTCGGCCGGGGTGCCCGGTGGCGCCGGGAAGTCCCGGTAGATCCCGGTCACGATCGAGCCGAGCAGGGCGATGCCGAGGGCAGCGCCGAGTTCGTACGCCGTCTCCGAGACCGCGGAGGCGGCGCCCGCCTGGTCCTTGGGCACGCCGGCGAGGATCACGTCCGCGGTGACGGTGAACGACAGGCCCGCGCCGACGCCCACGACCAGCAGCGCGGTCCCGATCAGCGAGTAGCCCGTGGTCCGGTCGAGCAGGGTGAGGACGGCCAGCGCCAGGCCCACCGCGGCAAGGCCGCCCGAGACCACCGCCCGTACCGAGTAGCGCCGGGCCGCCGCGCCCGCGACCAGGCCCGCCGCCACCGCGCCGAGGGCGGCGGGCAGTTCGGCGAGACCGGCCTCGAAGGGGCGCCTGCCCTGGACGAGTTGCAGGTACTGGGAGAGGAAGAAGACCAGTCCGGACATGCCGAGCACGGTCAGCAGGTCCGCGAGCACCGCACCGCTGAAGCCCCGGCGCCGGAACAGCCGCATGTCCAGCAGCGGAACCGGCAGCGTCAGTTGGCGACGCACGAAGGCGAGGAGCGCGGCGGCACCGAGGAGCCCGGTGCCCAAGGCCGGCCAGGTGAATCCGTGGGCGGCCGCCTCCTTCACGGCGTACACCGCGCCGATCATCCCGACGAGCGACAGGGCGACGCTCGCCAGGTCCCACGGGCCCGGGTCCGGGTCGTGGGACTCGGGCAGGGTCCTGATGCCGACCAGGACCAGGACCGCCATCACCGGCAGGTTGATGAGGAAGACCGAGCCCCACCAGAAGTGCTCGAGCAGCAGACCGCCGACGATCGGGCCGACCGCCGTGCCCGCCGAGGCGGTGGCGCCCCAGATGCCGACGGCGAGGCTGCGCTCGCGCGGGTCGTGGAAGATGTTGCGGATCAGGGCGAGCGTGGCCGGCATCAGGGTCGCGCCCGCGACACCGAGGAGCGCCCGGGCCAGGATCATGGTCTCCGGCGACCGGGCGTAGGCGTTCAGGACGGATATCGCGCCGA
The DNA here is from genome assembly GCF_014905555.1 of Streptomyces sp. Y2F8-2. Taxonomy (GTDB): domain Bacteria; phylum Actinomycetota; class Actinomycetes; order Streptomycetales; family Streptomycetaceae; genus Streptomyces; species Streptomyces cynarae. The sequence continues at coordinate 198,965 of NZ_BNGS01000007.1, forward strand.
AGGCCGTGGCGCCGCCGAGCAGGATGCGCTTGCGGCCGACGCGGTCGCCGAGGCTTCCCATGGAGACGAGCAGACCGGCGATGACGAACGAGTAGACGTCGCCGATCCACAGGAGCTGGGTGCCGGAGGGCTTCAGGTCCTCGCTGATGTAGGGGGTCGCGAGGCCGAGGACGGTCGCGTCCACGGCCACCAGCAGCACGGCGAGCACGAGGACGCAGAGCGCGAGCCACCGGCCCGGGCGCTTCTCCGCCTGCGGCGCTGTCTCCCTCAAGCTCTCGGCTTCGCTCGAGCGGGGGGCACCCCCATGCTGCAGGGTGCTGGTCATGGTTCCTCTCTCCGTAGGGCGCCGCCGAGCAACAGCTCGGCGATCATGATGGGGAAGTCCCTGGCGGCCACACGGCCGTCCAGTACGGCCCAGGCGCACGAGGCGATCAGTCCGTACAGCGCCTCGGTGAGCCAGGCCGGGGGGAGGTCGACGCGGAACTCGCCGCTGTGCCGGCCGCGCAGGAAGACCGCGGTGATCCGGGTGTCGATCCGCAACCAGCCCTCGTTCTGGCCCTCGCCCTCCCACAGCTGGTTCTCGCCGTAAAGGAAGGCGAGCAGCCCGGCCGCGGGCTGGATCTCGCGCACGAGCCTGCGTACGGCGTCGGTCGCCGAGCCCTCGTCCAGCCGGGCCGCGTCCAGCGCCGCCTCGCACTCTTCGATACCGAGCACCTCAAGGGCCCGTACGAGCGCGTCACGCCCCGCGAAGTGGCGGTGCAGCGTGGCCCGGCTGATCCCGGCCGCCTTGGCGACCTCGTCCATGGTCGCCGTGGATTTGCGGGTCAGCAGGGCGGCTGCGCTGCGCAGCACGTGGTCACGGTCGAGGGCCATGAGACAACCATAGACCATGTGAGACATTGCTGTCTCACAACAGGCATGTTCGTCTCACCGGTGCCGGATTTCGGCGTGCTCTCAGTGCCAGGGCAACTGCCCGCGGCGCTCCCAGTACGCGCGCGGGTCCTCGACGAGCGTCTGGAGGCGGGCCAGCTGGTCCTCGTCGAGGTCGACGGCGGCGGCTTGCAGGTTCGAGGCGAGCTGGCCGGTGGTGGCCGCGCCGGAGAGGACGACGCCCACCCAGGGCCGGCGCAGGATCATGGCGAGGGCGACCGCGTCGCAGCCGAGGGACGTCTGAGCGGCCACGGCCTTCAAGGCGTCCGGCGCGTGCGGGTCCGCCAGCCGTCCGTTGGCCATGCCCTCCTTGACGATCACCGTGAGCCCGGCGTCGTGGGCCTCGGCGAGGGCGGGCTCGGCGGAGGTCTCCAGCAGGTTGTACGTGGACTGGACGGTACGGAAGAGGGGCTCGCCGTCGACCGTCACGCCGAGCGCGGCGCGGATCGCGTCGGCCTGCGCCGGACCGCTGGTGGAGAAACCGACGGTGAGCCCGTGCGCGGCCGCCTCGGCCAGCCGGGCGTGGAGTTCCTTGTCGGTCAGGGCCGGGCTGTCAGGGGTGACGGAGTGGATCTGGTAGAGGTCGAGCCGGTCGCCGAGCAGGGCGGCGGTCTCGGCGCGTTGCCGCTCGTAGGTGGCGACACTGTGGTCCTTGACCTCGTGCCGCTCGGCGTCGGTGGTCCACTGCGCGGTGTAGGTGTAGCCCCACTTGCTGCCGACCACCACGTCGTCGATGCCGGGGCGGGCGGACAGCCACTCGGCGAGGAACTCCTCCGAACGGCCGTAGGAGCGGGCCACGTCGAAATAGCGGACGCCCTGCGCGTAGGCGGCGTCCAGGAGTTGATGCGTGCGCTCGCGCAGGGCGTCGACGGTGCGGTCGGCGGGAAGGTCCCGGTCACGGCCGAGGTTGATGTAGCCCGGGCGGCCGACGGCGGCCAGACCGAGGCCGATGTGCGCGGTGGCCGTGGTGGCGTCGGCCATTGGGTTCTCCCCTGCTCGAGCGAAGCCGAGAGCTTGGGGAAGGCTGAACGGCATGGCGGGCTCCTTGCACTCTCGGCGGACCCGGTGACCCGCCCCAATCTACCGGCGCTCCGATTCAGCCCGTGCCGACGCAGCGTGGCTCGAAGGCCGGGTCGGCCGGACCCTTCCGGTTCAGGGCGTCGAGCACCCACTGCTCGACGAGGGGCGACTTGGGGGCCTGGTCGTGTTCGGTGGTGTCGAGCGGACAGCGGTCCTGGAGCAGCACGTTGGTGACGTACGAGGCCGGGCCGTCGAGGAAGGCGCTGGTGTACGGAACCACGACCTCGTCGTCCCGGGTGGTGATCACCGTGTAGTCCGGGCCGACCGGGGTCTCCGGGTCGGAGTTGAGCTTCGCCAGGAAGGCCGAGCCGGCGGTCTGGTCGACGCAGGAGGGGCAGACGGTGGCGCCGGCGGCGAGGGCCAGCGGGTTGGTGGTCCCGTGGTTGGAGGGGACGATGCCGACGAGGTCGTCGACCTTGGTCGCACCGCCGAGGAACTTGACGTAGTAGCGGGGCATCATGCCGCCCTGGCTGTGGCCGACGATGTCGACCTTCTTGGCGCCGGTCGCGCCGAGCACGGCGTTCACGAAGTCCCGCAGCTGGGCCGCCGAGTCCGGGATCGGGGCGGTCTCCATGTCGCCGTAGTCGAAGGAGAAGACGCAGTAACCGGCGTTCACCAGCGCGGGCGAGAGAGTCAGCCAGTTCTCGGAGGAGGTCTTGAAGGTGCCGTTCACCAGGACCACCGGCTGCGGGTGGGCCGAGTCCGGCTTGCACGACCAGTCGTTGGCGCCCGGTGGCGCGATGTCGACGGTGTCGGCGCCGGCCGGCGCGGCGAGGCCGACGGTGCACAGCACCGCGGTCACCGCGACGGCGAGGAGCCGGGCTGCTTGCCGTCCGCTTCTTCCCCTTGGTTCGCGCATGATGTCCCTTTCGTACTCGGTGCCGGCCGACCAATGTTCGGCATTGCCGACCGCAACCGGAATAGTTACCTCCGAGTAGACGGGCGTCAAGGATTCGGACAGTGGCTGAAACCCATCCGTTATCGGCGCGACGGACGGCACGACCAGACGGAACCGGACAGCACGAGGGGCCCGGACGTGATGTCCGGGCCCCTCGGGAGGAACTCCTGCTACGCCTGCTTGGCCGTGGCCCAGTTCCGCTGCGCGGCGAGGTCCGCCTTCACCTCGGCGAGTTGCACGGCGACCGCCTCGGGGGCCGTGCCGCCGCGGCCGTTGCGGGAGGCGAGGGCGCCGGGGACGTTGAGGACGGAGCGCACCTCGGGGGTGAGATGGGCGCTGATCTTCGCGAACTGCTCGTCCGTGAGTCCGTCCAGCTCCTTGCCCTCGGCCTCGGCGACCTTGACGCACTCACCGGCCACCTCGTGCGCCACCCGGAACGGCACGCCCTGCTTGACCAGCCACTCGGCGATGTCGGTGGCGAGCGAGAACCCGGCCGGGGCCAGCTCCTCCATGCGCTCGCGGTGCACGGTCAGCGTGGCCATCATGCCGGTGAAGGCCGGCAGCAGGACCTCGAGCTGGTCGATGGAGTCGAAGACCGGCTCCTTGTCCTCCTGGAGGTCGCGGTTGTACGCGAGCGGGAGGGCCTTGAGCGTCGCCAGCAGGCCCGTCAGGTTGCCGATCAGGCGGCCGGACTTGCCCCGGGCCAGCTCGGCGATGTCCGGGTTCTTCTTCTGCGGCATGATCGACGAGCCGGTGGAGAAGGCGTCGTGCAGCGTGACGAAGGAGAACTCCTTCGTGTTCCAGATGATGACCTCCTCGGCGATCCGGGAGAGGTTCACTCCGATCATCGCGGCGATGAAGGCGAACTCGGCGACGAAGTCACGGGATGCCGTGCCGTCTATGGAGTTGGCCACACTGCCGTGCTCGAAACCCAGGTCCTCGGCGACCGCCTCCGGGTCCAGGCCGAGGGAGGACCCGGCCAGGGCACCGGAGCCGTACGGCGACACCGCCGTCCGCTCGTCCCACTGGCGCAGCCGTTCGGCGTCCCGGGACAGCGACTGGACGTGGGCGAGCACGTGGTGCGCGAAGAGCACCGGCTGGGCGTGCTGGAGGTGGGTGCGGCCGGGCATCGCCACATCCGGGTGGGCCTCCGCCAGGCCGATGAGGGCGTCCTGGAGGTCGGCGAGCAGACCGCCGATGATCCGGGCGTGGTCGCGCAGGTACATGCGGAAGAGGGTGGCGACCTGGTCGTTGCGGGAACGGCCCGCGCGCAGCTTGCCGCCCAGCTCCGGGCCGAGGCGCTCCAGCAGACCCCGCTCCAGGGCCGTGTGGACGTCCTCGTCGGCGATCGTGCCGGTGAAGGAGCCGTCGGCGACGTCCGCCTCGAGCCGGTCGAGCCCCGCCAGCATCCGCGTCAGCTCGTCGTCCGTGAGGAGCCCCGCCTTGTGCAGCACGCGCGCGTGGGCCCGGGAGCCGGCGATGTCGTACGGCGCGAGCCGCCAGTCGAAGTGGACGGACGCGGACAGCTTCGCCAGGGCCTCGGCGGGGCCGTCGGCGAAACGGCCGCCCCAGAGCCGTACGTCACCGGTGTTGCTGCTCACTTGGGTCGCTCCTAGAGGGTGTCGGTGTGCCACCGCCTCCCCACGGCTGGTGAGGAGGCGGTCGTCGGGCCAGTGGGCCGGTCTGGCCGTATCCGCGTCAGGCTTCGCCTGCGAGATCGCGCTGTGCCGCGATCTTCGACGACAGGCTGTAGATGTCGATGAAGCCCTTGGCCGCGGACTGGTCGAACGTGTCGCCCGTGTCGTAGGTCGCGAGGTTGAAGTCGTACAGCGACGACTCGGAACGCCGGCCGGTGACGACCGCGCGGCCGCCGTGCAGGGTCATCCGGATGTCGCCGTTCACGTGCTGATTGGCCTCGTTGATGAAGCCGTCCAGGGCGCGCTTGAGCGGGGAGAACCACTGGCCGTCGTAGACCAGTTCGCCCCAGCGCTGCTCGACCTGCCGCTTGTACCGGGCGAGTTCACGCTCGACGGTGACGTTCTCCAGCTCCTGGTGGGCGGTGATGAGCGCGATCGCACCCGGGGCCTCGTACACCTCGCGGGACTTGATGCCCACAAGACGGTCCTCGACCATGTCGATCCGGCCGATGCCCTGGGCGCCGGCGCGCTCGTTGAGCTGCTGGACGGCCTGCAGGACGGTGACGGGCTTGCCGTCGACGGCGACCGGGACGCCCTCCTTGAAGGAGATGACCACCTCGTCGGCCTCGCGGGGGACGGCCGGGTTGGAGGTGTACTCGTAGATGTCCTCGATCGGGGCGTTCCAGATGTCCTCGAGGAAGCCCGTCTCGACGGCGCGGCCGAAGACGTTCTGGTCGATGGAGTACGGGGACTTCTTGGTGGTCGCGATGGGGAGGTTCTTCTCCTCGCAGAACGCGATGGCCTTGTCGCGGGTCATCGCGTAGTCCCGGACCGGGGCGATGCACTTCAGGTCCGGTGCGAGGGCGACGATGCCGGCCTCGAAGCGGACCTGGTCGTTTCCCTTGCCGGTGCAGCCGTGGGCGACCGTGGTGGCGCCGTGCTTCCTGGCGGCGGCGACCAGGTGCTTGACGATCGTCGGCCGGGAGAGCGCGGAGACCAGCGGGTAGCGGTCCATGTAGAGGGCGTTGGCCTTGATCGCCGGGAGGCAGTACTCCTCGGCGAACTCGTCCTTGGCGTCCGCGACCTCGGCCTCCACGGCACCGCAGGCGAGCGCGCGCTTGCGGATGACGTCCAGGTCCTCGCCTCCCTGGCCGACGTCCACCGCGACGGCGATGACCTCGGCGCCCGTCTCCTCGGCGATCCAGCCGATGGCGACGGAGGTGTCCAGACCGCCCGAGTAGGCGAGTACGACGCGCTCGGTCACGGGATTCTCCTCACACTGCGCTCACTGACATGCATGAGTATGCAGAACTCTGCATGATTCGTCAATGCGGCACGCTCACGACCTGCTGTGCGAGCGGCTCTTTGCGAATCCGTTGAACGGGAGCAATCGCTTTCCCGTATCTCTCGCCGAACGCAGGCGCCGCGTTTTCACGGCAGTCACACCCGTGACCGCCGCGTCCGTCACAGCAGTCACCCCGACCCGAGTGAGGCATCTTCATGTCCAGGGCTCTTCCGAAGTACAACAAGCGCCGCGTGGCGATCATCGGCGGCGCCGCCGCTGTGGTGCTCTCCGGCGCGGTCATCGCCGGTTCCGCCCTCGCCGGGGAGACGTCCAAGAGCAACGGCGCCCGGACCCTGGCGGCGGGGCCCGGCACGATCACCTGCCAGGACGTGAAGTCACAGCTCCCCGCGATCCCCGCATCCGCCCAGGCCGAGGTGGACCGCAACCTCCAGCTGCTCGACACCCAGATCGCCGAGGCCAACAAGCGCCTGGTGGACACCGTGGGCCAGGGCGGACCCAACTTCGTCAACAACGCGATCCTCGGTCCCCTCAAGGACAAGCGGGTGGCGACGATCAACCGCATCGCGACGGCGATCGGCCGCACCGCCGCCAAGCCGCAGGGACTGGACGCGCTGGCGCCGTGCACCCTCAACACCGGCGGGGCCGCGAGCGGCGGCGGCACGAACACCGCCGCGCCGGGCGCGGCGGCGACCCAGCAGACCGACGGGAAGAACGACAGCGGGAACGCGGGCAACGGAAACGCAGGCAACGGAAACGCAGGCAACGGGAACGCGGGCAAGGGCGGCAACAACGGGAACGCCGGCGGCGGTGCCGGCGCCGCGGGCACCGTCTCCTGCCCGGACGTCAAGTCGAAGCTGCCCGCGATCCCCGCCTCCGCCCAGGCCGAGGTCGACCGCAACCTGACCCTGCTCAACACCCAGATCGACGAGGCCGACAAGCGGCTCGCCTCCTCGGTGGGCCAGGGCGGACCCAACTTCGTCCAGAACGCGATCCTCGGCCCGCTGGCGGACAAGCGGAAGTCCACCATCGACCGCATCGCCATCGCGATCGGACGGACGTCCGCCAAGCCGCAGGGCCTGGACTCCCTGGCCGCCTGCACGCTCACCAAGTGACGTGACAGGCGTCGTGGCCGCCCCGCGCGCCGGCCGGGGCGGCCACGAGCGACCGGACGCCGCCGTTCGAGGCGGTCCCCAGTGATTCCGGTGAATTCCTTAGACAGTCGAACGATGTGCCCCGATACTCGTGGACATGGGAAAGACCTATGAGCGCATAGACGGCAGACTGCGCACGTTCATCGAGGCACAACCCCTGTTCTTCACCGCGACCGCCCCCCTGTCGGCCGACGGCACGGTCAACCTCTCCCCCAAGGGCCTCAAGGGCTCGTTCGCCGTGCTCGACGAACGCACCGTGGCCTATCTGGACTTCGCCGGAAGCAACGCCGAGACGATCGCGCACCTGCGCGAGAACGGCCGGATCACCCTCATGTGGTGCGCCTTCCAGGGCCCGCCGAACATCGTGCGCGTGCACGGCCGCGGCGAGCCGGTCTTCCGCGACGACCCCCGCTTCCAGGAACTGCTCACGCGTTTCCCGGACATCGATCCCACCCTGCACGGTCTGCGCGCCGTCATCGTCGTGACGGCCGAGCTCATCCGGGACACCTGTGGCTACGCGGTGCCCTTCATGGCCTATGAAGAGGACCGCGACCTGCACGCCAAGCGCTTCGCGCGCGAGGACGACGCCTCCCTCGATGAGTACTTCCGGAGGAAAGAACACGTCCGAACGAGTCTCGACGGCCTGCCGGGACTGCCGTTGCCCCTGCCTCCGTCTACGTTCTGAGGCATGCGCCCCGGTGTCGTCGCCGCTCTCGCCTCCGCCTCCCTCTTCCTGCTCGGTGCCGCACCGGACCCCGCCGAGGACGCCCCGCTGCCCGAGCGGATGGCGGACACCGGCGGCGGCACCCAGCTGATCACCGCGGAGGCCGCCACGACCGGAGCGACCTCGGGCACGGTCAGCTGGTGGGACCGCTCCGGCGGGCGCTGGATCAAGGCGGGTTCGGCACCCGCGCGCTTCGGGGCGAAGGGGCTCGTCGAGGGCGGCTCACGTCGGCAGGGCACGAGCACGACACCGACGGGCCTGTACGACCTGCCGTTCGCGTTCGGCATCAAGGCCGCGCCCTCGGGTGCGAGGGAGCCCTACCGGCGGGTGCGTGAGCACACCTGGTGGTGCCAGGACAACGACTCGCTCTCGTACAACCGCTGGACGGAACCCCTCCCGGCCGACTGCCGCGCCTCCGAGTCGGAACACCTGATCGCGTACGACCCGCAGTACGACTACGCCCTCGTCATCGGGTTCAACTACCACCTGCCGGTGCGCGGCCGTGGCGCCGGCATCTTCCTGCACGTCAACGGCAGGGGGGCGACGGAGGGTTGTGTGTCGGTGCCGGAGGACGCGATGGAGCGGATCCTGACGTGGGCGGAACCCGGGCGCCGGCCGCACATCGCGATCGGGACGGTGAGCGGGGCGACCGCGATCACTCGTTACTAGAGCGGCCCGGGCCGGCGACGGGCAGGCGCACCGTGAACGTCGTCGCCCCCGGACGGCTCTCCAGGCTCACGCTCCCGCCGTGCGCCTCCGTCACCGCCGCCACGATGGACAGGCCCAGGCCCGCTCCGCCGCCCCGGTGTTCCGGGCGGCGGCGGTGCTCGGCCCGGGTGAAGCGTTCGAACACCCCCGACTGGATCTCGGCGGGTACTCCCGGTCCGTCGTCGTGGACCGTGAGGACGGCTGCCGTGCCGTCCGTCTCCAGGGATACGGTCACCTTGGTGCCCACAGGTGTGTGCAAACGCGCGTTGGCCAACAGGTTCGCCAGCACCTGATGGAGACGGTAGGCGTCCCCCGTCACCGTCACCGGCTCCTCCGGCAGCTCCATCGTCCAGCCGTGGCCGGGACCCGCGGCCCGCGCGTCCGTGACCGCGTCGAGGACCAGACGGGTGAGGTCGACCGGACGCCGCTCCAAGGGGCGGCCCGCGTCCAGGCGGGCCAGCAGCAGCAGATCGTCGACCATCTCGCCCATGCGCCCCGACTCCGCGGCGATCCGCTCCAGGGCACGGGTCACCTCCGGCGGCACCGGACCCGGATGCAGCAGCGCCAGCTCGGCGTGCCCCCGGACCGAGGCGACCGGCGTGCGCAGCTCGTGGCTGGCGTCGGCGGCGAAGCTGCGCAGCCGCTCCTCGCTGGCGTGCCGCTTGGTGAGCGCGTCCTCGACATGGCCGAGCATGCGGTTGAAGGCGCCGGCGACCCGGCCCACCTCGCTGCGCGGGTCGCTCTCGGGGGCGCGCGGGGGCAACGCCACCTCGCCGCTGGCGAGCGGGAGTTCGCTGACCCGGGTGGCGGTCGCGGCGACCCGGCTGAGCGGACGCAGGGACCACCGCACCCAGAGGGCGCCCGCGACACCGGTGACCGCGAGGGCAGCGCCGAAGACGACCGCAGCGACCAGTTCCAGGCGGTGCACCGCGGCATCCACCGGCTCGAGCGGCAGTCCGGTGATCAGTACGTCACCGTCCATGCCGCTGCTCGCCACGAGGCGGTACTCACCGAGCGAGGACAGGCAGACGCTGTGGCCCCTGCCGTCCACGGGCACCGCGGCGAGCGTGCGCTCGTCCCCCGCGTTCAGCGGGGCGCTGAGATCGGTGCTGTCGCTGCCGGGGTGCACCAGCCCCACATTGGTGACCCTGCGCCCGACCAGCCGGGCGCCGAAGGTCCCGGAGGACTGTTTGCGGGTGTCGGCGTGCTCGTCGCCGTCGTGGTCCGACGGTTTGACGCCGTGCTCCAGGCTCGCCGCGAACCGCGGGCCGACGTCCCGCAGCTGCTGGTCCAGCCGGCCGGTGAGGAAACCGTTCAGCTCGATCACGGCGGCCACCCCGACGGCGGCGCAGCTGAGCGCCAGCAGCAGGACGAGCCCGGCGGTGAGCCGGGCCCGCAGGGTCCGCGGCCGGGGCAGGCGCCGTACCGCTTCGCGCGGCCGGGCCCTCACCGGGCCACCGGCTTCAGCACGTACCCGGCCCCGCGCACCGTGTGGATCATGGGCTCGCGGCCCGCGTCCACCTTCTTGCGCAGGTAGGAGATGTACAGCTCGACGACATGGGCCTGGCCGCCGAAGTCGTAGGACCAGACCCGGTCGAGGATCTGGGCCTTGCTGAGGACGCGTCGCGGGTTGCGCATCAGGAAGCGCAGCAGCTCGAACTCGGTCGGTGACAGCTCGATCAGCTCGCCGGACCGGGTGACCTCGCGGGCCTCCTCGTCCATGACCAGGTCGCCGACGGTCAGCCGGGGCCCGTCCTCCAGCTGACGGGCCATGCCGGCCCGGCGCAGCAGGCCGCGCAACCGCGCGACGACCTCCTCCAGGCTGAACGGCTTGGTCACGTAGTCGTCGCCGCCCGCCGTGATGCCGGCGATGCGGTCCTCGACGGCGTCGCGGGCGGTGAGGAAGAGCACACACACGTCCGGTTTCACGTGGTGCAGCTCACGCAGCACGGCGAAGCCGTCGGTGTCGGGGAGCATCACGTCCAGGACGACGGCGTCGGGCATCAGGTCACGGGCCTCGGCGACGGCGGCGGCGCCGTCACCGGCGGTGCGCACCTCCCAGCCCTCGTAGCGCAGGGCCCCGGACAGCACCTCGGCGAGATCGGGGTCGTCGTCGACGACGAGGACGCGCAAGGGCGTGCCGTCGGGGCGGGCGAGGGCGGGGCGGCCGGAGCGGGGTGTGTTCATCGCACTTACAAGGATCCACTCTGCCGGCAGCGGCCGAGGACGCGGGCCGCTCTGAGTTCCCTATGAGCGTCCCGGGCGCGCCCGCCGAGATTCCCTGACCAGGGCGCTTCCCCGCCGCCGTCTTCAGCGCAGGCTCAGGCTCCTCAGAGCCGCCTCAGAAGTTCCGCCTGCACAGTTGCGGCGTCGAAACGCCCGAAAGGAACAGATCATGACCACGGTCTACCAGCAGCAGGCGCCACCTTTGTCGCCGGTCGTCCGGCGCTCTCCGGCGGCCCCCCTGCTGGCCCTGCTGTGGGCCGGGGCCGCCGCCGTGGTCGCCCTGTGGTGGCAGAACACCGGCTCGGTGGTGGGCACGGCGGGCTGGCTGACCGGGGCCGGGCGGATCGCGGGGCTGCTGTGCGGGTACTCCTGCGCGGTGCTCGTGGGCCTGATGGCCCGGGTACCGCTTCTTGAGCGGCGGATCGGCTCGGACCGGGTGGCGCGCTGGCACGCGATGGCCGGGCGGTACACGGTCTGTCTGCTCGTCGCGCACATCGTGCTGATCCTGACCGGGTACGCCGCTCAGGACCGGGCCTCGCTCGTGCACGAAACGGTCACGGTGGTCCTGGACTACCCGGAGATGCTGAAGGCCACCATCGGCACGATCATCCTGTTCGCCGTCGGGATCACCTCGGCGCGGGCCGTGCGCCGCAAGGTCAGCCATGAGTTCTGGTACTACGTGCACCTGCTGACGTATGCGGCGGTGTTCCTCGCCTTCGGTCATCAGCCGGCTCTGGGCGCCGAGTTCACCGGGAACTCGTTCGCGCAGGCCGCCTGGTACGCGCTGTACCTGGGCGTCGCGGCCCTGGTGCTGTGGTTCCGCCTCCTCACGCCGGTGCGGCTGAACCTGCGGCACCGGCTGCGGGTGGAGTCGGTGCACCAGGAGGCGCCGGGCGTGTGGTCCGTCGTCATGCGCGGCCGGCACCTGGACGAACTGGGCGCCGAGCCGGGCCAGTTCTTCCGCTGGCGGTTCCTCACGGACGGGCTGCGCTGGACGTCCACGCCGTACTCGCTGTCGGCGCCGCCCCGCCGCACCCAGTTGCGCATCACCGTCAAGGCGCTCGGGGACCACAGCGCCTCGGTGGCCCTCCTGCGGCCGGGCACCCGGGTGTGGGCGGAGGGCCCGTACGGGTCGCTGACCGCCGACCGGCAGACCACCGGCAGGTCCCTGCTGATCGCGGGCGGCGTCGGCGTCACCCCGCTGCGCGCCCTGTTCGAGACGCTGCCGGGCGAGGTGACGCTGCTGTACCGGGCGCGCTCGGCGCAGGACCTGGCGCTGGGCGGCGAGCTGGAGTCCATAGCCCGGTGGCGCGGCGCGAAGGTGCTGTACGCCCTCAACGGCGAGGACGGCTCGCGGCCCCGCCTCACCCCCGGCGCGCTGCACGGCGCGGTGCCCGAACTCGCCGATCACGACGTCTATCTGTGCGGCCCGCCCGGGTTCGCGGAGGAGATGTACGGGGCGCTGCGGGCGGCCGGGGTCCCCGACCGCCGTATCCACCACGAGTCGTTCGAGCTGTGAGGCCGTCATGCACGCGTTGAAGAGGAACAGCCCGCTGCGCCGGATCGTGCTGGCGAGCGCCGCGACCGTCTCGGGGATGGTGCTGCTGCTGTCGATGAAGCCGCACTCGTCGCCCGGCATCGCCGTGGCCGCGCCCGCGCCGTCGAGCAGTGCGGCCGGGTCGAACGGGTCGAGCGGGTCCGGTGGGTCCGGCGGCTCGACCGGCTCGACCGGCTCCAGTGGATCCACCGGTTCCAGCGACTCGGGCAGCACGAGCGGATCCGCCGGGTCCACCGGCACCAAGACCGTCACGGGAGAAGAGGCCCAGACCCGCTACGGCCCCGTCCAGGTGCGGATCACGGTGAAGAACGGCAAGCTCACCGACGTCACCGCCGTGGAATACCCCCAGGACAACCCGAGGGACCAGGAGATCAACAGCTACGCCGTCCCCCAGCTGAACCGGGAGGCGTTGACGGCGCAGAGCGCGAACATCGACGTGGTCTCCGGTGCGACTTACACGAGCCAGGGTTACCAGCAGTCACTCCAGTCGGCGCTGGACTCCGTGAAGGGTTGAACGCACGGCGGCTCCGCCACGTACCTCTGGGCCAAGGGGGCCACTGGCCTCACCCGTCCCATGGAGGAACACGGAGGAGACCGTGTCCACGATCGCCGGTGGCCGCGCCGCGCGGCGCCAGACGATGCGCGCCATCCGCCCACGCCGCTCCCCCGCCGTCCCGCTGCTGCTCGCCGTCTGGGCGGGCGCGGCGGGCGTCATCTGGCTGTGGTGGACGAACACGCCGTCCATCGCCGACAACAACAGCAGAATCCTCAACGCGGGGCGGATCACCGGCCTGCTCGCCGGCTATCTGATGGCCCTCGTGGTGCTGCAGATGGCCCGGGTGCCCGCGCTGGAGCGCCGGGTCGGCTCCGACCGGGTCGCCCGCTGGCACGCCATGACCGGCCGGTACACCGTCTGCCTGGTCCTCGCCCACCTGTTCCTGACCATGTGGGGCTACGCGCTGCAGAGCGGCAGGGGGCTCGGTGGGATCGTCCAGCAGACCATCGACTCGATCGACCAGCTGCCGGACGTGGGCAAGGCCGCCATCGGCACGGGCCTGCTGGTCCTCATCGGCCTGCTCTCGATCGGACCGGTCCGGCGCAGGATCTCCTACGACCTCTGGTACCACGTCCATCTGCTCACCTACGCGGCCACGTACCTGTCGTTCTGGCACCAGCTCTCGACGGGCAACGAGTTCGCCGTGCAGCCGGAGGCGAAGACCGCCTGGTACGCGCTGTACGGGTCGGTGACCGCGCTGGTGATCTGGTACCGGATCCTCACGCCGATCCGGCTCAACCTGCGGCACCGGCTGCGGGTGGAGGCGGTCATCGAGGAGACGCCCGGGGTGGTGTCGGTGCTGATGACCGGGCGGAAGCTGCACCGGATGGGCGCGGAGGCCGGGCAGTTCTTCCGCTGGCGGTTCCTCGCGCCCGGGATGCGGTTCAGCTCGCACCCGTACTCGCTGTCGGCGGCGCCCCGCCCGAACATGCTCCGGATCACGGTGAAGGCGATCGGTGACCACAGCTCCGCGCTGCGGGACCTCGAGCCCGGGACGCGGGTGTGGGCGGAGGGCCCGTACGGGGCCCTGACCGCCGACCGGCGCAGCAGGGGCAAGGTGCTGCTGGTGGCCGGCGGTGTCGGCATCACGCCGATGCGGGCCCTGTTCGAGACCCTGCCGGGCGCTCCCGGAGACATCACGCTCCTCTACCGCGCCAACACCACCCAGGATCTGGCCCTGTGGGACGAGCTGGCGCAGATCGCGGAGGAGCGCGGCGCCCGGCTGATGTACGCGGTCAACAGCCCGGACGGGGAGCGCCCCGACATCTCGGCGGAGACCCTGAGCCGGAAGCTGCCGGACATCGACCGCCACGACGTCTTCATGTGCGGGCCGCCCGGCTTCGCGCAGCAGGTGTACGAAGCACTGCGCGGCGCGGGGGTCCCCGCCCGCCGCATCCATCACGAGTCGTTCGAGATGTGAGCGACGGGAAACCAGGAGCCTGGAAGAAGATGAGGAAGAGCCACCCCGTGCGGCGTGTCGTGCTCGCCACCGCCGCCACCGTGTCCGGGATCGTGCTGCTGCTGTCCCTGAAGCCGGCCTCGGGTCCCGCCTCGGCCCAGGCGGGAGGCGGTGCCGCACCGCAGCAGACCGCCGCCGCCCAGGAGTCGCCGCAGGGCGGCAGCGGACAGCAGACCGGCACCCGGACCGTCACCGGTGAGGTGGCCAAGACGCAGTACGGCCCGGTGCAGGTGCGCCTGACCGTGAGCGGCGGGAAGATCACCAAGGCCGAGGCGGTGCAGGCGCCCAAGGGCGGGCTCAGCGACCAGAAGACCGCCATGGCCGTGCCCAGACTCAACCAGGAGGCGGTGAGCGCACAGAGTGCGAACATCGACGCGGTCTCCGGCGCGACCTATACCAGCACCGGATACAAGCAGTCCCTGCAGTCGGCCCTGGACAAGGCGAAGGCCACCTCCGGCGGCGCGGCCTCGTCCGGGTCCGCGGGCGGTTCCGGGGCGGCGGGGTCGACAGGGGCGGCGGCCCAGGCGCGTACGGTCACCGGTAACGTGGCGCAGACGCAGTACGGCCCCGTCCAGGTCCGCGTGACCGTGAGCGGCGGGAAGATCACCAAAGCCGAGGCGGTGCAGGCGCCCAAGGGCGGGCTCAGCGACCAGAAGACCGCCATGGCCGTGCCCAAACTCAACCAGGAGGCGGTGAGCGCACAGAATGCGAACATCGACGCGGTCTCCGGCGCGACCTATACCAGCACCGGATACAAGCAGTCCCTGCAGTCGGCCCTGGACAAGGCCGGTGGCTGAGTGGCGGACCAGGTGACCGACCCCGAGGCTCCGCCCGTGCTGCGCCACGCGGAGGAGGTGATGGGCACCGTCTTCTCCTTCGACGTACGCGGCGGCGAACCCGAGGCCGTACAGACAGCGCTGGAGGAGGCGATCGCCCATCTCCACCGGGTGGACGAGGTGTTCAGCCCCTACCGCGAGGACAGCCAGATATCGCGGCTCGCCCGCGGTGAGGTGAGTTCGGAGGACTGTGACCCGGAGGTCGCCGAGGTGCTGGCCCTGGGGGCGGAGGCGGAACAGATCAGCGAGGGCTGGTTCAGCACCCGGTTCGGTGGCCGGATCGATCCGACCGGGATCGTGAAGGGCTGGGCGGTGGAACGCGCGGCCCGGCGTCTGGCGGCGGCCGGGGCGAGCGGGGTGAGCGTCAACGGCGGCGGGGACGTGCAGATGTACGGCATGCCGGAACCGCACCGGCCCTGGCGGGTCGGTGTGTCGGACCCGCTGCGGCCCGGCGGGCTGGCGGCGGTGGTGTCCGCGGCCGGCGCGGAGGAGCTTGCCGTGGCCACCTCGGGGACCGCGGAGCGCGGCGCGCACATCGTGGACCCGCGCACGGGGCGCTCAGCGGTGACCGACCTGGTGGCGGTGACGGTGGTGGGCCCCAGCCTGACCTGGGTGGACGCCTGGGCCACGGCGGCGTTCGCGATGGGGTCACGGGCGGGGCTGGCGTGGCTGGAGTCACTGCCGGACGTTGAGGCGCTGCTGATCACCGCCGGTGACGAGGTGCGGTGCACGGGGGGTCTCGCCGCGCGCCTGGGGTGAGCGTCGGGCTGGGCGCCCGGCGCCGGGGCCGGCCGTGGGGGGGTTGCGCTTGCCCGCGCTTGCGGGGCCTCCCCAAGCTCTTCGAGCAGGGGCCCCCAGCCAAGCTCTTCGAGCAGGGAGGACCCCCAGCGCCCATCCCTGCCGCGCCTGGGGCCCCCAGGCCGTTGGGGCACCGGGGGAGGCACGACTGCCCGCAGTTGCGTCGGGTTCAGTGCCCGTTCTGCGCCAGCCGCAGCAAGTGGTCCGCCAGCGCCTGCCCTCCCGTCGGCTCCCGGCTGATCAGCAGCACCGTGTCGTCCCCCGCGATCGTCCCCAGGATGTCGTGCAGTTCCGCCTGGTCGATCGCCGATGCCAGGAACTGCGCGGCCCCCGGAGGGGTGCGCAGGACCACCAGGTTCGCGGAGGCCTCCGCCGAGATCAGCAGCTCCTGCGACAGCCGCCGCATCCGCTCCTCCTTGGCCGACCCCCCCAGCGGCGCACGAGGCGTGCGGAAACCGCCCTCGCTCGGCACCGCGTAGATCAGGTCGCCGTCGGTGTTGCGGATCTTCACCGCGTTCAGCTCGTCCAGGTCCCGGGAGAGCGTCGCCTGCGTGACGCTCAGCCCGTCGTCGGCGAGGAGTTTCGCCAACTGGCTCTGGGAGCGCACCGGTTGCCGGTTGAGGATGTCCACGATCCGGCGGTGGCGTGCGGTGCGGGTCTGCGGCACGGCGGGCCCCGTGTGCTCGTGGTCCTGCGCCTGACTCATCGTCGTCTCATTCTCCGGATCGTCCGTCCCCATTCGCTGGGTGCACTGCCTCGAGGACACCGGGAAGCGCCTGGAGCAACGCCTGCACCTCGTCGTCGCCGAGGTTCAGCGGCGGCATCAGCCGTACGACGTTCGGGGCGGGCGCGTTCACCAGGAGGCCGGCGTCCTGAGCCGCCTGCTGCACCTGCGGCGCGAGCGGCTCGGTGAGCACGATACCCAGCAGAAGGCCCGCGCCCCGGACATGTTCGATCAACGGGTGGCCCAGCGACTCGATTCCGTCCCGCAGCTTCTCGCTCTGCCGCTTGACGTTCTCCAGCAGGCCCTCGGCCGCGATGGTGTCGAGCACGGCGAGGCCGGCGGCGCACGCGACGGGGTTGCCGCCGAAGGTCGTGCCGTGCTGGCCCGGCTGGAGCAGCTCGGCGGCGCGGCCGAAGGCGACGGTGGCGCCGAGCGGCAGCCCGCCGCCGAGTCCCTTGGCGAGGGTGACGACGTCCGGCAGGACGCCCTCGTGGGCCTGGTACTCGAACCAGTGCCCGGTACGGCCGACGCCGGTCTGCACCTCGTCGAGCACGAGCAGCGCCCCGGTGGCGGCGGTGATCGCGCGGGCCGCCTTCAGGTATCCGGCGGGCGGGACCACGACCCCGTTCTCGCCCTGGATGGGCTCGATGATGACGAGTGCCGTCTCCTCGGTGACCGCGGCGGCCAGGGCCTGCGCGTCGCCGTAGGGGACGTGGGTGACGTCGCCGGGCAGCGGCAGGAACGGCTCCTGCTTGCCGGGCTGGCCGGTCAGCGCGAGGGAGCCCATGGTGCGGCCGTGGAAGCCGCCCTGGGTGGCGACCATGTGCCGGCGGCCCGTCAGCCGGCCGATCTTGAAGGCGCCCTCGTTGGCCTCGGCACCCGAGTTGCAGAAGAAGACCTTGCCGTCGCGGCCGAAGAGCTGCAGGAGCCGTTCGGCGAGGGCGACGGGCGGCTCGGCGATGAACAGGTTGGAGACGTGGCCGAGGGAGGCGATCTGCTTGCTCACGGCCTCGACGACCGCGGGGTGGGCGTGACCGAGGGCGTTGACCGCGATACCGCCGACGAAGTCGAGGTACCGCTTGCCGTCGGCGTCCCACAGCTCGGTGCCCTCACCGCGGACGAGGGGCAGCCGCGGGGTGCCGTAGTTGTTCATGAGCGCGCCCTGCCACCGCGCGGTCAGTTCCTCGTTGCTCACGACTCCCCCTGTTCGTCCGGCTTCTTGTCGGGCACGACCATCGTGCCGATGCCTTCGTCGGTGAAGATCTCCAGCAGGATCGAGTGCTGGACCCGGCCGTCGATGACGCGCGCGGTGCGGACGCCGCCCCGCACGGCGTGCAGACAGCCCTCCATCTTCGGCACCATGCCGGAGGACAACTCCGGCAGCAGCTTCTCCAGTTGGGAGGCGGTCAGGCGGCTGATCACCTCGTCGGAGTTCGGCCAGTCCTCGTAGAGGCCCTCGACGTCGGTGAGGACCATGAGGGTTTCGGCGCCCAGTGCCGCAGCGAGTGCCGCAGCCGCCGTATCAGCATTGACGTTGTAGACATGTCCGTCGTCCTGACTGCGGGCGATGGAGGAGACGACCGGGATGCGGCCGTCGGCGAGCAGGGCCTCGATCGCGCCCGTGTCGATCGCGGTGATCTCGCCCACCCGCCCGATGTCGACCAGCTCGCCGTCGATCTCGGGCTGGTGCTTGGTGGCGGTGATGGTGTGCGCGTCCTCGCCGGTGAGGCCGACGGCGAGCGGGCCGTGCTGGTTGAGCAGCCCGACCAGTTCGCGCTGCACCTGACCGGCGAGCACCATCCGTACGACGTCCATGGCGTCCTCGGTGGTGACCCTGAGGCCCGCCTTGAACTCGCTGACGATGCCGTGCCGGTCGAGGGCGGCGCTGATCTGGGGGCCGCCGCCGTGCACGACGACCGGCTTGAGTCCGGCGTGGTGCAGGAACACCACGTCCTGCGCGAACGCGGCCTTCAGCTCGTCGTCGATCATGGCGTTGCCGCCGAACTTGATGACGACGGTCTTGCCGTTGTGCCGGACCAGCCAGGGCAGCGCCTCGATGAGGATCTCGGCCTTGGGCAGCGCGGTGTGTCTGCGCGTCGTGCCGGACTTGGGAGAAGTGTCGCTCATGAGGAGTACGCGCTGTTCTCGTGGACGTAGTCGGCGGTGAGGTCGTTGGTCCAGATGGTGGCGGTCTCGGCGCCGGCGGCGAGGTCCGCCACGATGTGGACCTCGCGGTAGCGCATGTCGACCAGTTCGCGGTCCTCGCCGACCGAGCCGTTCTTGCACACCCACACGCCGTTGATGGCGACGTTGAGCTGGTCGGGCTCGAACGCGGCCCTGGTGGTGCCGATGGCGGACAGGACGCGGCCCCAGTTGGGGTCCTCGCCGTGGATGGCGCACTTGAGGAGGTTGTTGCGGGCGATGGAGCGCCCGACCTCGACGGCGTCCTCCTCGGTCGCGGCGTTGATCACCTCGACCTTGATGTCCTTGCTGGCCCCCTCGGCGTCGCCGATGAGCTGCCGGCCGAGGTCGGCGCACACCTCGCGCACGGCCTCGGCGAACTCGTCGTACCCGGGGGCGGTCCCGGACGCTCCCGAGGCGAGCAGCAGCACGGTGTCGTTGGTGGACATGCAGCCGTCGGAGTCGACGCGGTCGAAGGTGACCTTGGTGGCGGCGCGCAGGGCCTTGTCCAGGGTCTCGCTGTCGAGGTCGGCGTCGGTGGTGAGGACGACCAGCATGGTGGCGAGGCCCGGGGCGAGCATGCCGGCGCCCTTGGCCATGCCGCCGACGGTCCAGCCGTCCTTCGTCACGACGGACGTCTTGTGGACGGTGTCGGTGGTCTTGATGGCGATGGCGGCCTTCTCGCCGCCGTGCTCGGAGAGCTGAGCGGCGGCGGTCTCCACGCCCGGGAGCAGCTTGTCCATGGGCAGCAGCACACCGATGAGGCCGGTGGAGCAGACGGCGACCTCGATGGCGCCGCGGCCGAGCACCTCGGCCACCTTCTCGGCGGTGGCGTGGGTGTCCTGGAAGCCCTTGGGGCCGGTGCAGGCGTTGGCGCCGCCGGAGTTGAGGACGACCGCCGAGACCTGGCCGCTCTTGAGGACCTGCTCGGACCACAGCACGGGCGCGGCCTTCACACGGTTGGAGGTGAAGACGCCCGCGGCGGCGCGGCGCGGCCCGGTGTTGACCACGAGGGCCAGGTCCGGGTTGCCGTTCTCCTTGATTCCGGCGGCGATGCCCGCAGCCTGGAATCCCTTGGCTGCCGTGACGCTCACGGTGCGACTCCGATCGTCGAAAGCCCGGTGGTCTCGTCGAGGCCGAGCGCGATGTTCATGCTCTGCACGGCACCGCCCGCGGTGCCCTTGGTCAGATTGTCGATGGCGCTGATCGCGATGATGCGGTGCGCGGCGGCGTCGTACGCGACCTGCACCTGAACGGCGTTGGAACCGTAGACGGACGCGGTGGCCGGCCACCGCCCCTCGGGGAGCAGGTGCACGAAGGGCTCGTCGGCGAAGGCCTTCTCATAGGCGGCGCGCACCGACTCGCCGGTGACGCCGGGCCGGGCCTTGGCGCTGCAGGTGGCGAGGATGCCTCGGGGCATCGGCGCGAGGGTGGGCGTGAAGGAGACGGTGACCGGCTCCCCGGCGGCCGCGCTGAGGTTCTGGATCATCTCGGGGGTGTGCCGGTGGACGCCGCCGACGCCGTACGGGGACATGGACCCCATGACCTCGCTGCCCAGCAGGTGCGGCTTGGGCGCCTTGCCCGCGCCGGAGGTGCCGGAGGCGGCGACGATCACAGCCTCGTTCTCGGCCAGCCCGGCGGCGTACGCGGGGAAGAGCGCCAGGGAGGCGGCCGTCGGGTAGCAACCGGGTACCGCGATGCGCTTGGACCCCTCCAGCGCAGCGCGGCCACCCGGCAGTTCGGGGAGGCCGTAGGGCCAGGTACCGGCGTGCGGGGAGCCGTAGAAGCTCTCCCAGTCGGCCGGGTCCTTCAGCCGGAAGTCGGCACCCATGTCGATGACGAGGACGTCGGGCCCGAGCCTCTCGGCGACGGCGGCGGACTGTCCGTGGGGCAGGGCGAGGAAGACGACATCGTGCCCGGCGAGGGCCTCGGGGGTGGTCTCGGCGAGCACCCGGTCGGCCAGGGGCAGCAGATGCGGCTGCAGCGCACCGAGCCGCTGGCCGGCGTTGGAGTTGCCGGTGAGGGCGCCGATCTCCACCTCGGGGTGCGCGAGGAGCAGACGCAGAGCCTCTCCACCCGCGTATCCGCTCGCTCCGGCGACTGCGGCACGTACCGTCATGGAACCTCCTCCTGGATGGCATGACTATACGTATCGCCGCAGGTTTATGCAATCCCGGAGATCAGGTTCCATGACGAGCCGTGTGACCGGTTGCGTCGACGATCACACGGCCACCCACCGCTTGCGGGCATCGCTTGACCTGGAGCGTGCTCCAGGTTCTACGGTCTTGTCATGACCAGCGGACAACCCCTGCCGCCGGATCGGCAACCGACCCTGACCATCGCCCAGGTCGCCGAGCGCACCGGCCTCTCGCACGACACCCTGCGCTACTACGAGAGGGCGGGCCTGATCGAGCGGGTCGGCCGGACCACAGGCAACCAGCGGCGCTACGACGCGGCCGACCTGGCCTGGCTGGAGTTCCTGCTGCGACTGCGCGAGACGGGCATGTCGATCGCCGACATGCAGCGCTTCGCGCAGCTGCGGACGCAGGGGGACGACACGGTCGCGGACCGGCTCGCGATGCTGCGGAAGCACCGCGCGGAGCTGGCGGAACGGATTCGCGCACTGCGCCGCAACGCGGCCGCGCTGGACGACAAGATCGACCACTACGAACGGCTGCTGGGCGACATGCCCCCGCAGCCGGGAACGGATGAGCGGACATGAGCGAGAGCACCACCCGTGACGAGCGTTTCGCCCACGGCCTCGAGGTCCTGAGGAAGGTCGACGGCGAGGCCGGGCAGCGGGTCGTCGACTCGCTCGCCGACATCAGTCCCGAGCTCGGCCACCAGATCGTCTCCTGGGCCTTCGGCGAGATCTACGACCGGCCCGGGCTCGCCCCACGCGACCGCCAGCTGGTGACGCTGGGCATGCTCACCGCGCTCGGCGGCTGCGAGGCCCAGCTCGATGTGCACGTGAACGCGGCACTGAACGTGGGCCTCACACCCGAGCAGATCGTCGAGGCCCTGTTGCACTCGGCGGTGTACTGCGGCATACCGAAGGCGCTGAACGCGACCTTCGCCGCGAAGAAGGTCTTCGCCGAGCGCGGGCTGCTGCCGCTGGGGCAGCAGCCCGCGCCGGCAGCGGCTACGTCTGCTTGATCCTGAGGAAGGTGATCGAGTCGGCCGGGAAGGCGTACGTGAACCTGTCGGCGACCCAGTAGTAGTTCCCGGTGTCCTTGACGCCGAAGGCGACGAGGAAGCCCTCCTTGCCGGACTTCTTGGTGGCCTTCACCTGCAGGTCGTAGTGCACTTCGAACGGCAAGATGGAGAGGCGGCATGATCGCGTCAATGGGCGTGCGAGGACAGGAGGGCGGAGAGTCATGGCGGTGGACACCTTCTGGCCGGTCGAGGACGTACTGGCCCACCTGGCCGGGCGATGGCACGTGGAGCGCGCCGTGCGGGATCTCGCGAGCGGCGAGGAAGGCCGGTTCAGCGGGACGACGGTGTTCTCACCGAGGGAGGGCGGCGGGCTGCTGCACCACGAGTCCGGCACGTTCCTCTGGCAGGGTGCGTCCCGGCCCGCCGAGCGGACGCTGCTGTTCCTGCCCGGGGCCTCGCCGGGCACCTCGGACGTCGCGTTCGCGGACGGCCGCCCGTTCCACCACCTCGACCTCACGACCGGCCACCACGTCGCCGAGCATCCGTGCGCGGCGGACCGCTACCGAGGCGAGTTCACCGTGTACGACGAGGATCACTGGCGCACGGTGTGGCGGGTCGGCGGGCCCGCGAAGGACCTGCTCCTGACCACCGACTACACACGCGAGCGCCGGCCGCCGGAACGTCAGGCGCGCTGATGTGACAGGGCCTCGAGGCGCAGGTTCCAGCGGCCTCCGTGCCCGGCCAGCGTCACCGTCGACAGGGGGCGGACGTCGATGTTCCAGTACGACGACGGCTGCGCCCTCAGCGCGTACACCAGGGCCGCCCGCACCACCGAGGGCTCGGCCACGGCGACGATACGGCTGCCGTCCTCCACGGGGCGCGTGTCCAGCCAGCCGCCCACGCGGGAGATGAACGCCAGCAGCGACTCACCGCCGTGCGGCGCGGAGCGCGGGTCCGCGAGCCAGGCGTCCACCGCCGAGGGCTCCCGGGCCATCGCCTCGCCCAGCGTGAACCCACGCCAGCGGCCCATGTCGCAGTCCCGCAGCGCCGGCTGC
Organism: Streptomyces sp. Y2F8-2; assembly: GCF_014905555.1. Lineage (GTDB taxonomy): Bacteria > Actinomycetota > Actinomycetes > Streptomycetales > Streptomycetaceae > Streptomyces > Streptomyces cynarae. The sequence continues at coordinate 221,948 of NZ_BNGS01000007.1, forward strand.
ACCAGCGGCGCGTACCCGAGCGCGTCCCCGGTCGCCCGGCTGCGTGGCGTGGGCGAGCAGTAGCGCAGCTCGGCCGCCGCCAGCGGCACCAGGTCGGGGGCGACACGTTGCACCTCGTCCCAGCCGGCCTGGTCCAGCGGCCGGTCGTCCTCGAAGCGCTCCGCGAGCAGCGAGGAACTGCGCGCGGCGGCGACGAACGTGACCCGAAGATGCATGCGGCGATCGTCGAGCGCGCAAGTGCGCAGGTCAAGAGGGATTACTCAGGAGTTACCAACGGTATCGCCGACGTCACACACGGACCTTGTTCGACGTGTCGAACCGATGCACCATCCACTGGTCCGGCCGGTCGAGCGGTTCGAACCCGAGCCTGGCGTAGACCCCGTGCGCGTCGCTCGTCGCCAGCAGGAAGCGGCGCAGCCCGAGCGGAGCGAGGTGGTCGCGGACGGCACCGACCATGGCGGTGCCGATGCCCTTGCCGCGTACCGAACGGTCGACGTAGACATCGCAGAGCCAGGCGAAGGACGCCTCGTCGGTCACCACGCGCGCGTACGCCACCTGCTCGCCCGAAGCGGTGTCGTAGACCCCGAAGTTGAGGGAGTTCGCGACGGCGCGCTCGTGTTTGTCCCGGGGCCGGTCGATCGCCCAGTACGCGTCGGTGGCGAGCCAGCGGTGGGTGCGGTCGATGTCGATCCGGGCGGAGTCGGCGGAGAATTCGTAGCCGTCCGGGAGGCGGGGCGCGTCGGTGGTGGCTGTCATGACGGGAGACTCGCAGGTCGGGGCGGTGCTGTCGAACCAATTCGGGCGGACGGCTCTCGCTACCGGGTCCGGAACACCTCGTGGCAGGCCGCGCGAAGGCGGCGTACACCCTCGGTGATCTCCCCCTCCCCCGCGGCGGCCGCGAAGCTCAACCGCAGGTGCGGGGCCGGGGGTTCGGCGCTGAAGTAGGGGCGGCCGGGGGTGACCGCGACGCCGGCGCGCAGGGCGCCCGCGGTGAGGGCGGACTCGTCGGTGCCCTCGGGCAGGCGTGCCCAGAGGTGGTAGCCGCCGGACGGGATGTACGGCAGGGCGAGTTCGGGCAGGTGCAGGCGCAGGGCGGCGGTCATCGTGTCGCGGCGGTGCCTCAACTCGGCGGCGACGGCGCGCAGATGCCGGGGCCATGCGGGCGAGCCGACGAGTTCCAGCGCGGCCTCCTGGAGGGGGCGCGGCACGAAGAAGGTGTCGACGATCTGGATGGCGCGCAGCCGTTCCAGGACAGGGCCGCGGGCGGCCAGGGCGCCGACCCGGAAGCTGGGCGAGGTCGCCTTGGTGAGGGAGTTGACGTGCACGACGACGCCGTCGAGGTCCTCGGCGGCCAGCGGGGGCGGCAGGGGGCCGGCGTCCTCGTGCACCAGTCGGCGGACGAAGTCGTCCTCGATGACGAACGCTCCGGCGTCGCGCGCGATGCGCAGCACCTCGCGTCGGCGCTCAGGGGCGAGGACGGCACCGGTCGGGTTCTGGAACAGCGGCTGGCAGACGACGACACGGGCTCCGGTCGCGCGGAACGCGTCGGCGAGCAGGACGGGTTTGACCCCGTCCGCGTCCACCGGCACGGGTACGGGCCTCAGGCCGGCCGCGCGGGCGATGGCGAGCATGCCGGGATAGGTGGGCGACTCGACGAGGACGGGGGCGCCGGGCGGTGCGAGGGCACGTAGTGCGGTGGTCAGCGCGGACTGGCCGCCCGCGGTGATCAGCACGTCGGCGGCGGTGGTCGCGCCGCCGATGCCCCGCGCGAACCACTCGCGCAGTTCGGCGACGCCTTCGACGGGCGGCCGGGCCCAGACGCCGGGGCGGCGGCCGGCGCGCGAGAGGGCCGCGGCCATGGCCCGCTCGGGCTGCAGTGAGGGGTGCAGATAGCCGCCGGTGAACTCGATGACACCGGCGGGCGGGGCGGCCAGCGAGACGACCACTCCTGACGCGTCGACGCTGCGCGGCACGAGCTCGGCGGCGGCATCGGCACTGAGCGCGACCTCCTGCCAGGCGGTGTCTCCCACGGCCGGGGCCGCGGCCCGCGGTTCCGCCCGGAAGGCCCCGGCTCCCGGGCGCGTGACCACCAGCCCCTCGGCGGCCAGCTGGGCGAGCGCGCGCGACACGGTCACCGGACTCACCCGGAACCGCTCGACGAGCGCACGGCTGGACGGCAGCTTCTCTCCGGGCGAGTAGCGCTTCAGCTCGTACCGGAGACGTTTCGCCAGGTCGGAGACGCTGCTACTCTCTTGCATGAGGACACAGGATAGCGCTACTGCTCCTACATCGATAGCGGTGACCGCGGCCGTCACAGGGGCCGACACGGCCCGCCGCCGCACCGGAACCCTCCAGGCCGCCCTCGGCGTGGTCGCCTTCTCGCTCACCTTCCCCGCCACCGCCTGGGGGCTCGAGGGATTCGGCGCCTGGTCGCTCGTCGCCGCGCGCAGTGTGCTCGCCGCCCTCATCGCCGGCGGGTGCCTGCTCGCACTCCGTGTTCCGGTGCCCGCGCGGGCCCACTGGGCGGGGCTCGCCGTGGTCGCGGCCGGCGTGGTGCTCGGCTTCCCGCTGCTGACCACCCTCGCCCTGAAGACCTCGACCACCGCGCACGCCGCCGTGGTCGTCGGGCTGCTCCCCCTGACCACCGCCCTCCTCTCCGCACTGCGCGTCCGCACCCGGCCCTCCCGCACCTTCTGGCTCGCCGCCCTCGCCGGCGCCGCCGCCGTCATCGCTTTCACCGTGCAGCAGAGCGGCGGCGCGTTGACCGGCGCGGACGCCTACCTCTTCGGCGCCCTGCTGATCTGCGCCGCCGGCTACACCGAGGGCGGCCGGCTGGCCCGGGTCATGCCCGGCTGGCAGGTCATCGGCTGGGCCCTGGTGCTGTGCCTGCCGCTCACCGTGCCCGCCGCGGCCGTGGCGCTGTCGTACGAGCCGGTCCACCTCACTGCGCACGGCGTGGCCGGGCTGCTGTGGGTGGCGGCCGGATCGCAGTTCCTCGGGCTGGTCGTCTGGTACCGGGGCATGGCCGCCATCGGCATCCCCAAGGCCAGTCAGTTGCAGTTGGCCCAGCCCCTGCTCACACTGGTGTGGTCGGTACTGCTCCTCGGTGAGCACCTCACCCCGGCCGCACCGCTCACGGCCGCCGCGGTCCTCGTGTGCATCGCGGTCACCCAGCGGGCGCGGGGCTGACCGGGGCAGGGGTGGGACCGGGACGTCCGGCGCCACCGGCCGCGGCTCGCGGCCGCAGCGAGTGAGCCGAAGGGGCTGTAGCGTTCCGGAGGCGAGCCGCCTGAAAACGGGACCGACACTCCCGCAACGCGACGAGGAGGGCCCAACAGATGCGCGCAACTGTGGGCGACAAGCTGGTGCAGCACGGCAGGATCGTCGGGCAGCACGACAAGGTCGGCGAGATCGTCGAAGTGATGGGCGCGGACGGCAACCCGCCGTACCGGGTCCGCTTCCAGGACGGGCACGAAGGGGTGTGCTCACCCGGCCCGGACACCGAGATCCGCCACAAGGAGGACGCCGGGCGGCCGATCGGACACTAGGGACCGGGTTCAGCGCGGCGGCGTCGCCGGCTGTCGGTAGTGATCGGCGACCACTCGCGTCATCGCGCCGATCGGGTCCCGGGCCACGTCCTGAGCGGCGAAGAAGACATGCCCGCGGACCTGCGGGTAGCGCCTGGCCAGAGTGAGGTGCAGGGAGAGTTCGGCCGGGTCCTGCCAGGCGGCGGGCTCGGCCGCGGCACTGGCCTTGTACAGCCCCTCACCCGCGTACAGCTGTACGTCCGTGCCCTGGACGACACCTGCCCACCAGGGCACGAGTCGCGCGTAGTCGGCCACGGCGTAGCCGATGTTCCAGTAGATCTGCGGGCAGACGTAGTCCAGCCACCCCGACCTCACCCAGGTCCTGGTGTCCGCGTACAGGTCGTCGTACGTCTGCACCCCGGCCCGGGTGTCCGAGCCGCGGGGGTCGGTGCCGGCGTTGCGCCACACCCCGAAGGGGCTGATCCCGAAGCGCGCTGCCGGTCTGGTCTGCCGCACACGGCTCGCAGTCTCGCGCACCAGTTGGTCGACGTTGTCCCGGCGCCAGTCGGCCCGGCTCGGGAAGTCGTCGCCGTACTCCTCGTACGCGTCGTCGTCGTCGAAGTCCTCCCCGGCGACCGGGTACGGGTAGAAGTAGTCGTCGAAGTGGACGCCGTCGACCGGGTAGCGGCGTACGGCGTCCAGGATCGCGTCCTCGACGAAGGCGCGGACCTCCGGCAGGCCGGGGTTGTAGTAGAGCTTGCCGCCGTAGGCCACGACCCAGTCGGGGTGCTCGCGGGCGGGGTGCCGGGCGGCGAGCCGGGACGGGTCGGCGTGCAGGGCGATCCGGTACGGGTTGAACCAGGCGTGCAGTTGCAGGCCCCGCGCGTGCGCCTCGGTGACGGCCGTGCCGAGCGGGTCCCAGCCGGGGTCCTGCCCCTGGACGCCGGTCAGGTACTGGGACCAGGGCTCGTACGGGGAGGGCCACAGGGCGTCGGCCGTGGGGCGCACCTGGAAGAACACCGTGTTCAGCCGGCGCCGCACGGCCACGTCCAGCAGGGCGCACAGCTCGGCGCGCTGCGCGGACGCCGTCAGACCGGGACGCGAGGGCCAGTCGCGGTTGGCCACGCAGGCCAGCCACATCCCCCGCATCTCCCCGGCCGCCGCACCCCGCGGTGCGGCCGCGGCGTCGCCCGCCGTGACCAGGCCGGCCAGCGCGGCCACCGTGAACGCCCGGCGTGACAACCGGCCCATCGGCATACCCCCGTACTCTGCGGACCCGCCTCGTCACGGATCGTTCCGGTGGCCCAGCATGCTCCCACCCGGACGATCGATCATCGATACTTGGGAGTAACGTGCACGATCGGAGCAGGCGACCGGGACCCGATCGGACCTGCCACAGCCGTAGATCAGCGAAAGGGACGATGTGACCGACATCGAACGCGTCGGAGTGGTGGGCTGCGGCCAGATGGGCGCGGGCATCGCCGAGGTGTGCGCCCGCGCCGGACTGGACGTGAAGGTCGCCGAGACCACCGGCGAGGCCCTGGAGATCGGGCGCACCCGCCTGTTCAACTCCCTGTCCAAGGCGGCCGAACGCGGCAAGATCTCCGAGGAGGAGCGGGAGGCGACGCAGGCGCGCCTGACCTTCACCACCGACCTCGGCGAGTTCGCGGACCGCGATCTGGTGATCGAGGCCGTCGTCGAGAACGAGCAGGTGAAGACCGAGATCTTCCAGGTGCTCGACCAGGTGGTGACCCGCCCGGACGCCATCCTCGCCTCCAACACCTCCTCGATCCCGCTGGTGAAGCTGGCCGTGGCGACCTCGCGGCCGGACCAGGTGATCGGCATCCACTTCTTCAACCCGGCCCCGGTCCAGAAGCTCGTCGAGCTGATCCCGGCGCTCACCACCTCCGAGGGCACCCTGAGCCGGGCCCAGCTGTTCGCGGAGAAGCTCCTCGGCAAGCACGCCATCCGCGCCCAGGACCGCTCGGGCTTCGTCGTCAACGCGCTGCTGGTGCCGTATCTGCTGTCCGCGATCCGGATGTTCGAGTCGGGCATCGCCGGGCGCGAGGACATCGACAACGGCATGGAGATGGGCTGCGCCCACCCGATGGGACCGCTGAAGCTCGCCGACCTGATCGGGCTGGACACCGTCGTCTCGATCGCCAACTCGATGTACCACGAGTACAAGGAGCCCCTGTACGCCGCTCCCCCGCTGCTGCAGCGGATGGTGGAGGCGGGCCGGCTGGGGCGCAAGACCGGCTCGGGCTTCTACACCTACTCCTGATTACACAACGTCAAGACCCGGCTCGCGTGGGCCCGGCACCGTCGGACGGTGCCGGGCCCACGCCATTCACACGGCGTGTGCGCGCCGGACCCGCATATGCCGCTCGCACACTCTCCTCACGTGCCCACCAGGGGGGTTGACTCAGCATGCGCATGCAAGGGATGTGAGACGACTACGGAAAGGAGCGGACTTGTGACCGCCGATCCCGAGCATCCCGTCGTCCATGGAGAACTCGCAGAGTTACGCCGCCGACTCGACGTGGCCTACGCACGCGTCGAGGGTGGGCTGGCGCTGCTCAGCCATCGCACCGAGGAGACGGCGAAGGAGCTGGACGAACTGCACACCCGCCTCATCACGTTGGAACACGCACGCTGGCCGCTGCCCGCCGTCGCCGCCCTCACGGCGGTGGGCGCGCTCGTCGTGGCGGTCTGGCAGGCGCTGGGCCACTAGGACCGGGCGCACCGGCTCAGGGCATCGCGTCCTGCCCCAGCCTCAGGTGATGCAGAAGCAGTAACGCGGCCGCCATGTTGGCGGCCGGGACCTCCCCACGGGCGACCATGTCGGGCACGAGTTTGAGGGGAACCCATTCCCGGCGGTCCGACTCGAAGTCGTCCACGGGGTGCCCGACGTACTCGCCCTCGTCCGCCCAGTAGACATGGTGCCGGGCGTCGGTGAGTCCGTTGGAGGGCTCCACGCTCATGAGATGGCGCAGGGGTCCCGGCCGCCAACCGGTCTCCTCCTCCAGTTCACGGGCCGCCGCGTCGGCGATGTCCTCGCCGTCCTCGACGACGCCCGCCGCGAGTTCCCACCCCCAGCTGTCGGTGATGAAGCGGTGCCGCCACAGCAGCAGCACCTCGTTGGCCTCGTTGACGACGGTGGCCACGGCGACGGGCCGCAGCCGTATCAGGAAGTGGTCGAGGTGCCGGCCGTCCGGCAGCTCGACATCCGCCAGGTTGACGCTGAACCAGCGGTTTTCATACACAGTTTGTTCGTTCTGTTTCGTCCACTGCATGGTTCTGCCACCTTCCGCCGAGTAAGGGGCAATATCGCAGCAGGAGCGGCGACTCAGCAGGCTCACAGCGGCGCACGCCCGGCGCAGCGGCGGGCGCAGTCGCCCGCGCCGACGGACATCGCGCGGCTCTCATGCAGTGGGTGGGGCGGTGACTACAGCGGTACGCGCAGGGCCCCGTCGATGAGTTCGGCCGCCTCGGCCGTTCCGGCGCAGCCGCTGCGGACGAGGTGTTCGCGCACCGCCCGGAGTCTGTCGCGCAGGCGCATGGACTCCATTCCACGCGCCCGCTCCGCCATCTCCACCGCGGTGGCCACCGCCTTGTCGGCGTTGCCCTGGCGCAGTTCGATCTGGCTGAGCATGGCGAGCCGGTGGACCCGGCCCCGGTCGTGCGCGGGCGTGCCCACCGCGGCCGCGGCGTGCTCCCCGGCCGCCGTCAGGTCGCCGAGGCTGAGCAGCGCCTCGGCGACCTGGACGTTGACGAGGCCGGGCTGGACGTAGCCGGTCTCGTCCGGTTCGTGGCCGCGCCGAATGCGCTCGGCGGCCGACTCGGCCCGCCGTATGCAGGACAGCGCGCCCGACGCGTCCCCGAGGTGCGCGTACGCCTTCGCCTGCATCGCGTACAGGTCCGAGGCGAGCGCCGGGGTGATCTGCTTGCCCGCGGCGCGCAGCGCGGCCTCGGCGAAGGCCACGGCCTGCCGGTACTCCCTCATGAACAGCGACTGGTTGACCAGCAGGGCTATGACGTACGCGCCGAGCCCCCGGTCCCCGCTGGCCTTGGCCAGGCGCAGGGCCTGGTGGAAGTACCGCTGGGCCAGACCGTGGGCGTCGGAGTCGTACGCGCAGATACCGGCGATCGCCACAAGTCCCCCGGTGGCACGGTGCAGTTGGCGGCCCGTCGCGTCGGTGTAGCCACCGCGCAGCAGCGGTGCCGTCTCGGCGTTGAGGAAGCCGACGATACGGGCACGGGTGGCTATGCCGCCGGCCTTGCGGTACATCTGCTCGTAGTGGGCGCGGGCCGCGCGCAGCATGTCGATGTCGGCCGGGGTGACCCGGTGGCGTCCGCCGCGGGAGACGTCCACGTCCTCCGGCGGGTTCTCCCACTCCCACACGGGCATCACGGCGGGTGTTCCGGTCACGGCCGGGGCGCCCAGGATGTGGGGGCGCTGCTGTTCGTCGGAGCGCCACAGGGCGGTGGCGCGCTCCACGAACCCGGAGAGGCTGGAGCCGTGGGGAGCGGCCGGTTCGCCCGGCACGCCGAGGCCGATGTCGTCGAGGGTCACCGGGCGGTGCAGCCGGGCCGCGAGCACCTCGCAGATCAGGTCGGGCACCTGGCCGCGTGGGCGCTGGCCCTTCAACCAGCGTGCCACGGCCGTGTGTTCGTATCTGAGAGCGAGGCCGCGTGCCCGCCCCGCCTGGTTGACGTGCGCGGCCAGTCCCGCGTGGGAGATTCCGGCCTCGTCGAGGATCGCGTCGAGCAGAGTGTTGGGCTGCATGGGTGCACTCCGGTGGCTCGGTTTCGCCAGGGTAGTGCGAAGCGCTTCACACGGGGTGTGAACGGAGTGCGCGAATCCGGGCTGTGCGTGCGCTGTCGCGGAGAGTTTCCGGGCGCTTGACTTGAAACCCCTCGCAAGAGGCCGGCCGGGCCGCCGGCTCCCCCTCGTACAGTGCGGCGGCCCGCTCGGCGCCGTCCGCCCAGCCGCCTGCCCGACACTCCGTGGCGGGGCGGACGGCTCCGCCGGCGGGGCCGAGCGGCTGAGCGCCGGGCACCGCGGGTCGTTCGTCGGCTGCGGGTCCGATGTGGTTTCTCGCACAGTTCCCCGCGCCCCTTTGAGGGCGCGGGGAACTGCGCGATCAGCCACCGACCACCCGCGGCCGACACCCGGCCCGCAGTCGCCCGGCGCTCGCCGAGACTAGCTCCGCAGCACGGCGCCGGTGCGCTCAGCGGCCAGCGCGACCGCCGCGTCGCGCGCAGCCGACGCCTCGTCCACCGTGAGCGTCCGGTCAGCCGCGCGGAAGCGCAGCGCGTAGGCCAGCGACTTGCGCCCCTCCCCCAGCTGCTCCTCGTTCTCGTAGACGTCGAACAGCCGGATGGACTCGAGGAGTTCGCCGGCGCCCTCGCGCAGCGCGGCCTCGACCTCCGCCTGCGGCACCGGCTTGTCCACGACGAGCGCGACGTCCTGCGTGGCGACCGGGAAGGTGGAGATGCCCGGCGCCTGCGGGGTGCCGTCGCCGGCCGCCTCCAGCGCGTCCAGGTTCAGCTCCGTCGCGCAGGTGCGCTCGGGCAGCCCCAGCGCCTTCACGACGCGCGGGTGCAGCTCGCCCGCGTGGCCCACGACCCGCTCGGCACCGTCCGTGACGACCACGAGCTCGGCGCAGCGGCCCGGGTGCCACGGACCGTACTGGCCCTTGCGGACGATCAGCTCGGCCCCGGCCTCTCGGGCCACGGTCCGGGCGGCCTCGATCGCGTCCGCCCAGTCGGCCGGGCGGCCCTTGCCCCACCAGCCGGCCTGTTCGCGGGCGCCCGCCAGGACGACGGCCACGTGGCGCGGCTGCTCGGGCAGCACGGCGGTCAGCGCGGCGATCTCCTCATCGGTGGGACGCCGGTCGACGGGCAGGTGGGCGGCCACACGCCGCTCCTCGCGCGGGTGGAAGACCAGCCCGGTCTCGAACAGCGCCAGGTCGTGCGAGCCGCGGCCGTCGTTGCGGCGCAGCGCGCCGAGCAGGCCCGGCAGCAGCGTCGTGCGCAGCGCGGGCTCCTCGTCGCTGAGCGGGTTGACCAGCTTGACGACGCGGCGGGCCGGGTCGTCGGCCTCCAGGCCGAACTGGTCGAAGACCTGCTCGCTGACGAACGGGTAGTTCGGCGCCTCGACGTAGCCTGCCCCGGCCAGAGCCCGGCCGACGCGGCGGTGCAGCCGCTGCCGGTGGGTCAGGCCGCGCCCGGACGGGGGCTTGGGCAGCGTGGAGGGCAGGTTCTCGTAGCCCTCCAGCCGGATGACCTCCTCGGCCAGGTCGTTCGGCTCCGCCAGGTCCGGCCGCCACGACGGCACGGTGACGATCAGCTCGTCCTGACCGTAGACGTCGCAGCCGACCTCCTGCAGGCGGCGTACGACGGTCTCGCGGCCGTAGTGCACGCCGGCGACCTTGTCCGGGTGGTCGGCCGGCATGGCGATGGTGTGCGGCGCGGACGGCGCGATGATCTCGGTGACGCCCGCGTCGGCGGTACCGCCCGCGAGCAGCACCAGCAGGTCGACCGTGCGCTGGGCGGCGGCGGGGGCGGCCAGCGGGTCCACGCCGCGCTCGAAGCGGCGGGACGCCTCGGAGGACAGCTTGTGACGGCGCGCGGTGCGGGCGATGGAGACCTGGTTGAAGTGCGCGGCCTCGATGACGATCTCAGTCGTGGCGTTCTCGCCGTCGTCGTGGTCCGCGATCTCGGTGTTGGCGCCGCCCATGACACCGGCGAGGCCGATCGGGCCGCGGTCGTCGGTGATGACGAGATCCTCGGAGTGCAGGGTGCGCGTCACGCCGTCGAGGGTGGTGAACTTCTCGCCCTCCTCGGCACGGCGCACGCCGATCGTGCCCTGGATCAACTTGCGGTCGTAGGCGTGCAGCGGCTGGCCGATCTCCATCATCACGTAGTTGGTGATGTCGACGGCGAGCGAGATCGGGCGCATGCCGACCTTCTGCAGCCGGCGCTGCAGCCAGATCGGGGAGCGGGCCTCGGGGTCGACGCCGGTCACCGTACGGGCGGTGAAGCGGTCGCAGCCGAGGGGTTCGGAGATCTTCACCGGGTGGCCGAACGCGTTCGGCGCCGGCACGTCGAGCAGGGCGGGGTCGCGCAGCGGCAGGCCGTAGGCGATGGCGGTCTCGCGGGCGACACCGCGGATCGACAGGCAGTCGCCGCGGTTGGCGGTGACGGCGATGTCGAGCACCTCGTCGACCAGCTCGAGCAGCTCGACGGCGTCCTTGCCGACCTCGGTGCCGGGCGGCAGCACGATGATGCCCTTGGTGCCGTCGTCACCCATGTTCAGCTCGTCGCTGGAGCAGATCATGCCGCGCGACATCCGGCCGTACGTCTTGCGCTCGGCGATCGCGAAGTCGCCGGGCAGGACCGCGCCGGGGAGGGCCACCACGACCTTGTCGCCGACGGCGAAGTTACGGGCGCCGCAGACGATCTCCTGGGGCTCGCCGGTGCCGTTCGCCTTGCCGACGTCGACGGTGCAGTAGCGGATCGGCTTCTTGAAGCCCTCCAGCTCCTCGATGGTCAGCACCTGGCCCACGACCAGCGGACCCGTGAGGTCGGCGCCGAGCTGCTCGACGGTCTCGACCTCCAGGCCGGCCGAAATCAGCTTGGCCTGCACATCGCGCCCGGTCTCCGTCGCCGGCAGGTCGACGTACTCCCGCAGCCAAGAAAGCGGGACCCGCATCAGATCTCCATCCCGAACGGCCGGGTGAACCGGACGTCACCCTCGACCATGTCTCGCATGTCTTCGACGTTGTGGCGGAACATCAGCATCCGCTCGATGCCGAACCCGAAGGCGAAGCCGCTGTACTTCTCCGGGTCGACGCCGCAGGCGGTGAGCACCCGCGGGTTGACCATGCCGCAGCCGCCGAGCTCGATCCAGCCCTCGGACGAGCAGGTGCGGCAGGGCCGGTCGGGGTTGCCGACGGACTCGCCGCGGCAGACGTAGCACACCATGTCCATCTCGGCGGACGGCTCGGTGAACGGGAAGAAGTTCGGCCGCAGCCGGGTCTTCATGCCCTCGCCGAACAGCGACTGGACCATGTGGTCCAGCGTGCCCTTCAGGTCCGCCATGGTCAGGCCCTCGTCGACGGCGAGCAGCTCGACCTGGTGGAAGACCGGGGTGTGGGTGGCGTCCAGCTCGTCGGTGCGGTACACGCGGCCGGGGCAGATCACGTAGACCGGCAGCTCGCGGTCGAGCAGGGAACGGATCTGCACGGGCGAGGTGTGGGTGCGCAGCACGACACCGGACTCCGAGCCGCCGTCGGGCGCCTGCACGAAGAAGGTGTCGGCCTCGCCGCGGGCCGGGTGGTCCGGTCCGATGTTCAGGGCGTCGAAGTTGAACCACTCGGCCTCGACCTCGGGGCCCTCGGCGACCTCGTAGCCCATGGCCACGAAGACGTCCTCGATGCGCTCCGAGAGCGTGGTCAGCGGGTGGCGGGCGCCCGCGGGCACGCGGTCGTAGGGCAGCGTGACGTCCACCGACTCCTCGACCAGGACGCGGGCGTCCCGCTCGGCCTCGAGTTCGGCCTGGCGGCCGGCGAGGGCCTTGTTCACGGCGCCACGGGCCTGGCCCACGCGCTTGCCGGCGTCGGCCTTGGCGTGCGGGGGCAGGGCGCCGATCTCGCGGTTGGCGAGAGCCAGCGGCGAGGTGGGGCCGGTGTGGGCGACCTTGGCCTCGTGGAGCGCGTCGAGGGAGTCCGCGGCGGCGAAGGCGGCGAGCGCCTCGTCCCGCATGCGCTCGATCTCTTCCGGTTTCAAGGCCTCGACCTCGACAGGGTCGTACGACTTATTGGGTGCCGACATCTCTTCCCGTGCTTCCGATTGGCTGGCTGACGGTCCCCGTCACCGACTCGTGGACGAGTCGTCTCCGGATATTGGGACGCAAAGGTGCCAATGGCCGAGTCTAACGGGGCTGGGGAAAGTGAATGCGCCCGTGGGTTGCTCAGGCCAGGTAAGCCGGTGCCCCCACGGGCAACGTAAATCGGAACTCGGCGCCGCCGCTGCGGGCGCGGCCGACCGTGATGGTGCCGCCGTGGGCCTCGACGATGCCTTTGACGATATAGAGCCCGAGGCCCGTGCCCCCGCGCTTGCTGCCCCGCCAGAAGCGGGTGAAGACGCGGTTCATGGACTCCTCCGGGATGCCGGGGCCCTCGTCGCTCACCGTGACCGACGTGCCGGTGTCCTCCCCTTCGCGGGGCGAAACCGAGGGCGTGATGTCAATCGTGACGGTTCCCTCCCCGTGGCGCACGGCATTTTCGAGGAGGTTGCTGAGCACCTGGTCGATCTTGTCGGGGTCGGCCCAGAGGGCGGGCAGGGGCTGCTCGATGCGCAGCAGGAAACGGTCGGCGGGCTGCCCGGCGGCGACGTAGGCCTGGATGTGCCGTCCGACGGCCGCTCCTATGTCGACGGGCTGGCGGCGCACCTCCAGCCGCCCGGAGTCGATCCGCGAGATGTCCAGCAGCTCGGCGATGAGCCGGGTGACCCGGTCCGCGTCGGCGTCGACGGTCTCCAGCATGAGCCGCTTCTGGTCGTCGGTGAAGCGTTCCCACTTGGCGAGGAGGGTGGCGGTGAAGCCCTTGACGGAGGTGAGCGGGGAGCGCAGTTCATGGGCCACGGTCGCGATCAGTTCGGCGTGGCTGCGTTCGGTGCGGCGGCGCGCCTCGGTGTCGCGGAGGGTGACGACCACGCGGCGGATGGGCCCGGTGGGGCGGGTGCGCACATAGCGCGCGGAGACGAGGACCTCGCGGCCCCCGGGGAGCAGGAGGTTGCGCTCGGGCTGCCGGACGCGGATCGTGAGCCCTCCGTAGGGGTCGGTCAGCTGCCACCAGCGCCGCCCCTCGAGATCTTCTAATGGCAGGGCTCTGTCGAGCCGCTGCCCGAGGGCGTCGGCGGCGCGGACGGCGGTGATGCGTTCGGCCGGGGCGTTGAAGCAGATGACGCGCGCGTGCTCGTCGGCGATGACGAGCCCGTCGGGGAGTTCGTCCGGGTCGATGCCGAGCTCGGCGGGATCGCCGTGCCGGGACCCCGGGGCGCGGTGCGCGTCCCGTGCCTCCGGTGCTCTGCTCGTACCGACCCTCATCCCCGTACCCCACCTCTCGTCAGGCCGTGGGCCCCGAGCCCGCCACCCTACTAGCCGTGAGTGACGGAGCGGCACCCTCCGGGGGCGCGCTGTGCACGGGCGGACGCGTAGAGACATACGGCCGCGGCGGTCGCGAGGTTCAGGCTCTCGGCCCTGCCGTGGATGGGCACACGGACGACGGCGTCGGCCAGCTCCCGCGTCTCCTCCGGCAGTCCCCATGCCTCGTTGCCGAACACCCAGGCGGTGGGCACGCCCATCGTGCCCTTGTCGAGCTCGTCGTCCAGGTCGTGGTCGCCCGCTCCGTCGGCGGCGAGGATGCGCACCCCGGCGTCCTTGAGCCCGGCCACGGCCCGCTCGACGGGGACGCCGACGCCGACGGGCAGGTGGAAGAGGGAGCCGACGGAGGCGCGGACGGCCTTGGGGTTGTACACGTCGACGGAGGCGTCGGTGAGGACGACGGCCTCGGCACCTGCGGCGTCGGCGCAGCGCAGGACGGTGCCGGCGTTGCCCGGGTCGCGCACATGGGCGAGGACGGCGACCAGGCGGGGGCGGGCCGCCAGGATCGCGTCGAAGCCGGTGTCCAGGAAGCGGCAGATCCCGACCAGGCCCTGCGGGGTCACGGTGGTGGAGATGTCGGCGACGACCTGCTCCGCGGCGAGGTGGACGCGGGCGCCGGCGTCACGGGCCGCCCCCACGATGTCCGGGTACCGCTCCGCCGCGTCCGGGGTGGCGAACAGCTCGACGAGGGTCGCCGTGCCCCCGCTGCGGTGCGCCGCGGCCTCCCGTACGGCCTGCGGGCCCTCCGCGAGGAACAGCCGCTCCTTGCCCCGGAAGTTCCGCTTCGCCAGCCGCCGCGCGGCGCTGACGCGGGGGGAGCGGGGGGAGATGAGCTCGGGGGTGGCGGGGGGCATGCGGTTCACTTTCGGAAGCTCAGGGGTCTCTGTGGCGTGACAGCCGGCTCTTTCCCACCGCGACGGCGCCCAGCCACGACGGCGGACCTGGGGGGCTCCCCACGCCCTTGAGGCAGCGGGGGAGGTGCCGAACTGTCCGTCGCGGCGCGCAGCGTGTCGTGCCGTACGGGAGGGGTTTGTCGCTTGCCGGCGCTCGCAGGGCGCAGACACAACCGGACCCGCAGGCCGTCGTAGGCCTGCGGGTCCGGTTCACATCCGGCTGAAGCCGGCGCGGCGCCGTCGCGTCACGCAGCCTTGGGCGCGTTCACGTCCGACGGCAGGGCCTTCTGCGCGACCTCGACGAGCGCGGCGAACGCACCCGCGTCGTTGACGGCCAGCTCAGCGAGGATCTTGCGGTCGACCTCGATGTTCGCGGCCTTCAGACCCTGGATGAAGCGGTTGTAGGTGATGCCGTTGGCGCGGGCAGCGGCGTTGATGCGCTGGATCCACAGCTGACGGAAGTCGCCCTTGCGCTTCTTGCGGTCGTTGTAGTTGTAGACCAGCGAGTGGGTGACCTGCTCCTTGGCCTTGCGGTACAGGCGCGAACGCTGACCGCGGTAGCCGGAGGCCTGCTCGAGGATCGCCCGGCGCTTCTTGTGGGCGTTGACTGCCCGCTTGACGCGTGCCACTTGTTAACTCCTTGTAGCGGGGCCGTGGGGGTCCTCACACGGCCCGAAACGATTGGGTCCCGGTCCTGACGTACGTACGGCGCGGACTGATCAGCAGATCAAGCGCCGTGGCGTCACTTGCCGAGAAGCTTCTTGATCTTCTTGGCGTCGCCCGGGGCCATCTCGGCGTTGCCGGTGAGGCGACGCGTCAGACGGGACGACTTGTGCTCGAGCAGGTGGCGCTTGCCGGCGCGCTCACGGAGCACCTTGCCGGAGCCGGTGACCTTGAAGCGCTTGCTGGCACCGCTGTGCGACTTGTTCTTCGGCATAGCGCCGTTCTCTCCTCGTCGGTGGCGCTCCGGTGCCCGGTCGTTAAACCGGGCACGCTGGAGCGTCGCTCTTGTATCGGTTACATCCTGGGACTGGCGTCCCGGGCTTTCCGGGGTCCGTACGTCCGCCCAGCGGCGGTCGTACGTCCGTACGTCCGGCTCCCCCGGGGCTCACGCCCCGGGATCAGGCCTCGGCGGATGCCTCGGCCGGGGCCTCGGCGGTCTCGGCGTCGGCGGGGTTCTGCGAGCGGCCGGGGTTGGCCTTCGCAGACGCCTTGCGGGCCTCCTGCGCCTGACGGGCCTCGGCCATCGCCTCGGTCTTCTTCTTGTGCGGACCGAGAACCATGATCATGTTGCGGCCGTCCTGCTTCGGGTTCGACTCCACGAAACCGAGGTCCTGGACGTCCTCCGCGAGACGCTGCAGCAGTCGGTAGCCCAGCTCGGGGCGGGACTGCTCGCGGCCACGGAACATGATCGTGATCTTGACCTTGTCGCCCTGCTTGAGGAACCGGACGACGTGACCCTTCTTGGTGTCATAGTCGTGCGGGTCGATCTTCGGCCGGAGCTTCATCTCCTTGATGACCGTGTGCGCCTGGTTCTTGCGCGCCTCACGGGCCTTCATGGCCGACTCGTACTTGAACTTCCCGTAGTCCATGAGCTTGCACACGGGCGGACGGGCGTTCGCCGCGACCTCGACCAGGTCCAGGTCGTACTCCTGCGCAAGCTCCAGGGCCTTGGCAAGCGGCACGATGCCGACCTGCTCGCCACTGGGACCGACAAGTCGCACCTCGGGAACGCGAATCCGGTCGTTGATGCGGGGCTCGGCGCTGATGGATCCTCCTCGGTAGCACCTACGGCCGCCTGGCGGACGGCCGCGTATATGTCTGGGTTGACATAAGGACCAACCATCACGGCGCATGAAAAATGCCCCGGACGGGACACAGGCGGGACTCCGAACTTTCCGGAGCACCGCCGCGGTGGTCCGCGGGGCGCGATTTCGGGCGACTCCACCGTCCGTACGGAACGGTGGTGGCCGCCTGACCGGTGACCCGCCGCCCCTCGGGGTGGCAAGGTGGGAGATCGGAGCCTCCACTTGTGGGCCGGGCAACCAGGTGTCCGGCCGGTCGTCAGTCAAGGCTAGCAGCTTCGGTCGGCCAGGGCTAATTCAAGCGAACGCACGTCCGGCACCTATCGTGTGGTGCATGAGTGACACCTCCCCCTCGGAATCCGAGGCCCCCACGGAATCCCCGGATTCCGCCGCGCAGCCCGACTTCGACGCCATGACCCGCGACATCGCGGAGGTGCCCGCGGTCGAGGTGATCGTGACGGTCGCCGTCAACCTGATGAGCGCCGCCGCCGTGAAGCTCGGTCTCACCGAGGAGGGCGACAAGTACAAGGACCTGGACGAGGCCCGCAAGCTGGTGCACGCCCTCGCCGGGCTGCTCGACGCGAGCGCGACGGAGATCAGCTCCTTCCACGCGGCGCCGCTGCGCGACGGCCTGAAGTCGCTGCAGCTGGCGTTCCGCGAGGCGTCCGTCGTCCCGGACGAGCCGGGCCAGGGCCCGGGCGAGAAGTACACCGGGCCGATCTACGGCTAGGGCCTCTCGTTCGGATCGTGCCGGGCTCGCGGGGCCCGGCACGCACTCCCCCACTGCCTCAACGGCGTGGGGGCACCCCCAGCGGCGTTGTCGTCACTCGCCGACTCCCCACGCTCGAACACGCTCGCGCGGGGGGACCCCCATCGCGTCGCCCGCCGCGGTAGCGGCCGATGTCACAGCCTCCTCGCCGTGCGGCTGCACGCTCCCCCGCGCTCGAACGAGCTCGCGCGGGGGCGCCCCCATGGCCCCGCTCCCCGACCCGGCCTGATCCGAACGAAAGACCCCAGGGCCGACCCGGGACCGTACGAAGATCGTCACGAACGCACGAACAAGGGCTCGCCCGGAGGCGTCGCTCCGGCCGGCAGGACTGCCAGGTCGAGGCCGCGCACCAGGCGGGCCCTCAGTGTGTCGTCGGCCGCCATCCGCTCGGCCACGGCGCGCGCGGCCTCGCCCGGGCTCGCCGCCGGGTCCAGGACGAGCGCGAGGATGCCGTCGGCCTTGCCCGGGCCGAGGTAGGCGCGCCGCACGGCGGGCTCGGCGGCCACGGCGGCCCGTACGGCGCCGGTGACGGCCGGGTCGGCGAGCGGGTCGGTGGTCGTACGGCCCTCGGCGAGGGCGAGCAGCGTGGGGCCGGTCAGTTCGAACGGCACCGGACCGGACAGGTCCAGCACGATCGTGTCGGCCTTCTCGTGCGCGGCGGCCTGGAGGGCCTGGTGCAGCGGGACGGCGACCGGGCGGGCCGCAGGGTCCCAGCGGGCCAGCGCGTCCGTCGAGGTGAAGGCGGGCAGGGCGGTGCGGCCGCCGGCCTTCAGGGTCGGTACGGCCATCTCGCTGGTCTTCTCGCGGCGCAGCCCCTTCTCGTCCTCCTCCACCTCGCCGAGGATCGCGACGACGGGGACGAGGAGCCGTGCACCCTTCAGCGCCTCCAGGACGGGCCCCACGGCGGTGCGGTCCTCGGCCCAGGCGGCGAGCGCCGCGCTCAGCCGGGGGTCGGCCGAACCGTCGTCGTCGGAGAAGCCGGAGTCGGGAATGTTCTTGTTCGCCACGGTCACCGACCCTATCGGGGGGTCTTCGCCGGGGCAGTGCCGCCCCTGAGACACGGGTGGTCACCGCTCTCACCGGTTTCTCAGCGTCTCCTGACACACCTCTCACGCCCGTCCCACGGCGTGCACAGCACGGGTGAAGACCATCGGCGGCCATGGCGTCCCCGAGAGCCCACCGTCACCACCGCGCCCGCGCCTGTCGGCGCCGGGCGTACTTCTGCACGGCGCTGGCGGCAGCCGTCGTGGCCGGCGGTACGGCGACGGGGACGGTGTACCTGAGGGAGCGGGCGCACGCCGACGCGGGCGCCGTATCGTCGGCGTCGTCGGTGACGCCCTCGGCGTCGGCCCCGTCGAGCCAGGAGGCATCGGTGGAACCTGCCGCGGAACCCTCGGTGGACCGGGACGCGCTGCTGAAGCGGGCGATGGCGTCGGTGGCCGTCGAGGACACGGCGGACGCGGCCGTGGCGGTCCTCTCGATGGACTCCGGGGAGAGCGCCGCGTACGGCGACGGCACCTTCGACACGGCGAGCATCGTGAAGGTGGACATCCTGGCGGCGCTGCTGCTCCAGGCGCAGGACGACGGCCGGCACCTGACCGCGCAGGAGAAGGCGCACGCCACCGCGATGATCGAGAACAGCGACAACGGGTCCGCGTCGGCACTGTGGACGGCGATCGGGGGCGCCGACGGCCTGGACAGCGCGAACAAGCGGTTCGGCCTGACGGACACGGTCGGTGGTGAGGGCACGCTGTGGGGGCTCACGCAGACCACGGCGGCGGACCAGCTGACCCTGCTCCGGCAGGTGTTCGAGGACGACTCGCTGCTGAGCGAGGCCTCGCGGTCCTACCTGCGGGGGCTCATGGGCGACATCGCCGAGGATCAGCGGTGGGGGGTTTCCGCGGCGGCGGACGGCTCCGCGTGGGCGCTGAAGAACGGTTGGCTGGCGCGGAGCACGACCGGGCTGTGGGACGTCAACAGCATCGGACGGGTCACGGTCGGCGGGCGCGACTTCCTGGTGGCGGCGCTGTCCGGCGGGAACTCGACGAAGGAGAAGGGGATTTCGGTGGTGGAGGCCGCGGCGCGAGCGGCCGTGGCCGTCTTCCGGTGAGAGCACCGCAGCACCGCGGGTCGTCTACGCGGCGCTTCTGCGGCCCCTCCACAGCAGTGCCGAAGCCACCAGCAGCGCCACGCCCAGGGCGCCCGCCAGGGGGCCCGCCCAGCCCGGTGGGTCCGAGGCGGCGCCGGCCGTGTCCGGGCCGGAGCCGAAGTACTCCTTGCCGTACGCCGCCGGGTGCAGGTTGTCCGGTCTGAGGCCGGCGGCCGCCTTGATGGCTGCCGCGGGGTCGATGAAGCCGAAGCCGCGGGAGTCGTCCCTGCCGCCGGTGGGAGGGTTGCGAGCGGTCTTCTCCAGGAGCCGCTTGATCTGGGCCGGGCCGAGTCCCGGATGGGCCGCCTTGATGAGCGCCACGGCGCCCGAGACGAAGGCGGATGCCGCGCTCGTGCCCCAGCCCTCGTAGTACTTGCGGTCCGGTTCTGCGATGACGACGTCGACTCCGGGGGCGCTGACCGTGGCGTACCAGCGGCGGGTGGAGAAGGAGGCGCGGGTGCCGTCGCTGTCGACGGCGGTGGCCGCGATGACGCCGGGGTAGGCCGCCGGGTACGAGGTGTGGTCGCCGTGCTCGCCGCCGTTGCCGGCTGAGGCGACGACGACCGTGCCCTTCTTCAGCGCGTACTGGATCGCCTCGTCCTCGGCCGCTTCGGGGTGCGCGGAGCTGGAGTCGTCGCCGAGGGAGAGGTTGATGACGTCGGCGCCGTGGTCGGCGGCCCAGCGGATTCCTTCGGCGAGTGCGTTGCCACGGGTGTTGCGGGCCTTCGTACGGGCCGGGTCGCCGTCCTCGAGGATGACACGCACGGGGAGGATCTTCGCCTCGGGGGCGACGCCCATGACGCCGTCGGAGTCGTCGATCCCGTGGCCGTGGCCCGCGATGATGCCGGCCATGGCGGTGCCGTGCACGGCCCAGGCGGGGTCGCCGCGCCGGGCGCCGAAGCCGACCAGGTCCTTGGCGGGGAGGACGTTGCCCACCAGGTCGGGGTGGGTGTCGTCGACGCCGGTGTCGAGGAGGGCGACGGTGATGCCCTTGCCCTTGGTCGTCTGCCAGGCCTGCTGGACGTGCAGGGCGTCGAGGGCCCACTCCTGGGCCCGTATGCCGTCGGCGTGGGCGGCGGTGGCGGGCAGCAGGGCGAGGGCGGCGGCGATGAGGGGGGTGAGCAGGCGCGCGCCGGTCGTGCGGGCGCTCATGAGGACCTCTCCGTGGCCGAGGTGAAGGTCTTGCGCAGGGCCGCCTCGATACGGTCGGCGAGGCCGGCCGCGTCATTGCCGAGCCCCGCCTGGGCGGGGGCCGTGGTGGCACCCGTCTTCATGGCGCTCTCGGCCGGCTCGGGTTCGGTGACGGTGCGGCCGTCGGCGAAGCCGGAGACGCCGTAGACGACGACGGGGGCGTCCGTGAGGACGGATATCGTCCAGGACGCGCGCTGGGCGTCGCCGAAGCCCGCCGCGACGGTCCCCTCGGCCGCGTACGGGCGGGGCATGAGGTCGGTGCGGCGGTCCAGGCCCTCGTCCTTGAAGCGGCTGGCGAGGGCGCCCATGGCGGCGGCGTCGGCCCGGGTGAACAGCAGTCCGACGGTGGTGACCTGACTGCTGGTCGCGTCGGTGTAGGTGGCACGCAGCAGGCGCAGGCAGCCGACGGGGGCGAGGGCCTTGCGCAGGAGCGGGTCGAAGGCGTCCGTGCAGCCGCTGTCGGGGGCGACGGCGATACGGGTCCAGATGCGGTCGGCGCCGCCGGGGCCGGCGCCCGGGCCGTTGACGGTGGGCGGGAAGAGCCGGTCGACGGGGACGCTGTGCCACAGGGTTCCGGCGACGGCGTACGCGCCCCGCGCACCGTCCGGTGAGTCGTCCCCGGTGAGCCAACTGCCGGTCACGGCACCGCCGATGAGGCCGAGCCCGAGGACGAGGCAGGCGGCGGAGGCGGCGACCCTGGGGCGGACGCGGGCGCCCAAGTGCAGCCGCGGCCTGGGGGGTTCGACACCGCGGGTGTCGGGCTGGGCGAGGGTCACGAAGGGCCGCACCGGTTGGACGGGGCGCAGCCGCGCGGTGGTCTCCACGATGCCGGGGGTGTCCGCGGCGGGGGCGGCGCCGACGGCCGGGGGCGCGTCGGGGAAGCGTGCGGTGGCCACCGGCGGGGGCGGACCCGGGGTCCCGGCGTGCGGGTCGGACCGGACGTCCGCGAGCCGGCGGGACTCGGGGGCGGGCCGCGCCGACGGTTCCCGGTCACCACCGGATGCGCCCTCGGAGACGCCTGCGGGCCGCTGGGGCACTCCCGCGCCGAGCCGGAACGGCCGCGCGACGGCACCGGTCCGGGCGGACGCACCGACCGCACCGGGACCGGCCGGGGGCCGGCCCGCACCGGAAGGGGCCGGGTGCCCGGCCGCGGCGGAGTGGCCGGGGGCCTCCGCCGTGTCCGGCCGGTGAGAGCCAAGCTGCGTACCGGAACGGCCGAAGGAGTCGTCCGCGCCGGGCCGCACCGGGGCCCCGGCGGCGCCGGACCCGGCCGCGGCCTGCGTCCGGGGCGGCTGCTCGGGGCGGGGCGGGACCGGCGGGAAGGACGTACGGACAGGCGGAGTTGGCCGCGGTGCGACCGGCGCCTGCGGGCCGGACGGGGGTGCCGCCGCGGGCGGCTGCCCGGGGCGGGGCGGGATCGTTCCGGCGGAGCCGTTGCGCTGCGTCGGCCGAGGTCGGTCGCCTCCGGGCGCGGAGGTGCCGTTCGCCCCCGCGGGAGGGACACCCGGCGGCGTCGACGGGCGCGGCGGTGGCACGGAGGCGTCGGAGCGCGTCGTCGGGCGGGGCGCGGTCGCCGGCTCGTCGGGTGCCGTCGACGGACGGCGCGGAGGCACGGGGTCACCCGGCTGCGTGGCCGGGCGGGGCGGGCTCGAGGGGCGCGGAGGGATGGAGGCGCGGTGCGCTTCCGTGCTCATGCACCCCCCGTTTCGTTGTAGCCGGACCTCCCGGGACGTCCCGGGTGTTCGACCGCCCAGGGCGGACGGCCGGTAGGCGTGGTGCGGACGCCGGCCCGTCCTGGGCAGACATACCCGCGCGCGCGGACGCCCATCCCAGGCGTGCGCGCCCGAGCGGAGCAGCCGCTTGCCCACGTGCGCGTCACTCTACGGGTTGATCCGCCTCGAACGGGAACCGGTCCAGGTCACCGGCGGCATCTGCCCGGATCGTCCCCCTACCCTGCGGTAATCGCATCTGGCAGGCTGCGTCCATGACTGCCCGCGCCGCAGACCGGGCCCGCTACGACCGGGCCACCGCTCATCTCGACGCCCCTGTCGCGATCGTGGACCTCGAGGCGTTCGACGCGAACGCCGACGACCTGCTCCGCCGGGCCGGCGGCAAGCCGATCCGGGTCGCCAGCAAGTCCGTACGCTGCCGCGCTCTGCTCGAACGGGTGCTCGCCCGGGAGGGTTTCGCCGGCATCATGTCCTTCACGCTCACCGAGTCCCTGTGGCTGGCCCGCTCCGGTTTCGACGACGTCCTGCTGGCCTACCCGTCGGCCGACCGCCAGGCGTTCGCCGAACTGACCGGCGACCCCAAGCTCGCCGCCGCCGTCTCGGTGATGATCGACGACCCGGCCCAGCTGCGCCTCATCGACGACGCCCGCCGGGGCGGCACCGAAGAGGTGCGCGTCTGCCTGGAGTTGGACACCTCGCTGAAGCTGCTCGGCGGCCGGGTCCGCGTCGGCGCGCGCCGCTCACCGCTGCACTCACCCGAGCAGGTCGCCGAGATGGCCCGCACGGTGGTCCGTACGCCCGGTTTCCGGCTGGTGGGCATCATGGCGTACGAGGGCCATGTCGCCGGTGTCGGCGACGCGGTGGCCGGGCGTCCGGTGCGGTCGCGGGCCATCCGGCTGATGCAGGCCACGGCGCGCAGGGAGCTCGGCCGGCGGCGCGCGGAAGTGGTGCGCGCGGTCCGGGACGTGGCGCCGGACCTGGAGTTCGTCAACGGCGGCGGCACGGGCAGCGTCCAGTACACGGCCGCCGAGGACGCGGTGACCGAGATAGCGGCGGGTTCCGGGCTCTACCAGCCGCGGCTGTTCGACAACTACACCTCGTTCCGCGGCCGTCCGGCCGCCCTGTTCGCCCAGCCGGTGGTGCGCAGGCCGGGCGTCGGGGTGGTGACCGTGCTGGGCGGCGGCTACCCCGCGTCGGGCGCCGCGGGCCCCGACCGGCTGCCCGTGCCGTATCTGCCCGAGGGGTTGAAGTACGACCCGCAGGAGGGGCCCGGCGAGGTGCAGACGCCGCTGCTGGGCTCGGCCGCCGACGACCTGCTCATCGGCGACAAGGTGTGGTTCCGGCACGCCAAGGCGGGCGAGCTGTGCGAGCGTTTCGACGCGCTCCACCTGGTCGAGGGCGACCGGGTCACGGCGACCGTGCCGACGTACCGCGGCGAGGGGCACACCTTCCTCTGACGCGACCACCGGCACCGGCACCGGCACCGGCGCCAGGCACCGGTGCCGCCTTTGGGCCGCCCTGATGCCGCCGTGACCTGGAGTCACGGGGGCCGAGGCCCGCTACAGAGGCGTGACGTACGCGCCCGCGATTCCGCCGTCCACCAGGAAGTCGGTGGCGTTCACGAAGGAGGAGTCGTCGCTGGCAAGGAACGCGACCGCCGCGGCGATCTCCTCGGCCTCCGCGAACCGCCCGACCGGGATGTGGACCAGTCGGCGCGCGGCCCGCTCGGGGTCCTTGGCGAACAGCTCCTGCAGGAGCGGGGTGTTGACCGGCCCGGGGCACAGTGCGTTGACCCGGATGCCCTCCCGTGCGAACTGCACGCCCAGCTCACGGGACATGGCGAGGACCCCGCCCTTGGAGGCCGTGTACGAGATCTGCGAGGTGGCCGCGCCCATCCGGGCCACGAACGAGGCCGTGTTGATGATGGAGCCCTTGCCCTGGCGCCGCATGTAGGGGATGGCGGCCTTGCAACACAGGTAGACGGAGGTCAGGTTGACCTCCTGGACCCGCTTCCAGGCCTCCAGACCGGTCTCGAGGATAGAGTCGTCGTCGGGCGGCGAGATGCCCGCGTTGTTGAAGGCGACGTCGACGGACCCGTAGGTGTCGTAGGCCGCCTTGAACAGCGCCTCCACCTGCCCGGGGTCGGTGACGTCGACCTTCACGAACAGCCCGCCGACCTCCTCGGCGGCGGCCTTGCCGCGGGTCTCGTCGATGTCGCCGCAGACGACGTGCGCGCCCTCGGCGGCGAGGCGGCGCGTACTGGCGAGACCGATGCCGCTGCCGGCACCGGTGACGACGGCGGTGCGGCCGACCAGGCGGCGGCAGATGGTGTCAGAGGTCTGCGAGGTCACTGTCACTGTGCGGGGCCCTCCGTGCTGATGAAGACGTTCTTGGTCTCGGTGAAGGCGGTCAGGGCGTCCGGGCCGAGTTCGCGGCCGATCCCCGACTGCTTGAAGCCGCCGAAGGGGGTCCAGTAGCGGACGCTGGAGTGGGAGTTGACGGACAGGTTGCCCGCGCGGACGGCCTGGGAGACGCGCAGCGCGCGGCCGACGTCCCGGGTCCAGATGGAGCCGGAGAGCCCGTACGGCGTGTCGTTGGCGAGCCGGACCGCGTCGGCCTCGTCCTCGAAGGGCAGGACGACGGCGACCGGGCCGAAGACCTCCTCGACGGCCACGCGCGCGTGCGGGTCGACGCCGGTGAGGACGGTCGGCGGGTACCAGAAGCCCCGCCCCTCGGGTGCCTTGCCGCGGATCGCTTCGGCGTCCGCGGGGACGTACGAGCGGACCCGCTCCAGCTGGGCCCTGGAGATCAGCGGGCCCATCTGGGTGTTCTCGTCGGCCGGGTCGCCGACGAGGACGGACTCGACGGCGGGGGCGAGGAGGTCGAGGAAGCGGTCGTAGGCGGAGCGCTGGACGAGAATGCGGGTACGGGCGCAGCAGTCCTGGCCGGAGTTGTCGAGGAACGACATGGGGGCGGTGGCCGCGGCGGTCTCGAGGTCGGCGTCCGCGAAGACGATGTTGGGGCTCTTGCCGCCGAGTTCGAGGGTGACGCGCTTGAGCAGGGCGGAGCCCTTCGCCAACACCTGTTTGCCCACGCTTGTCGACCCGGTGAAGACGATCTTCGCCACGCCCGGGTGCTCGACGAGCGCGGCGCCCGCGACGGGGCCGTGGCCGGGCAGCACCTGGAACAGTCCTTCGGGCAGGCCCGCCTCCAGGGCCAGTTCGGCCAGGCGCAGGGCGGTGAGCGGGGTCGTCTCGGCGGGCTTGAGGAGCACCGCGTTGCCCGCCGCGAGCGCCGGAGCGGTGCCCCATGCGGCGATCGGCATCGGGAAGTTCCAGGGTGCGATGACGCCCACGACCCCTAGCGGTTCGAGGATCGTGACGTCCAGGCCGCCGGGGACCGGGATCTGGCGCCCGGTCAGGCGCTCCACTCCGCCGGCCGCGTAGTCGAGCAGGTCACGGACGTTGCCGGCCTCCCAGCGGGCGTTGCCGATCGTGTGGCCCGCCTCGCGTACCTCCAACTCGGCCAGTTCCTCGAGGTGTTCGTCGACTGCCCGGGCGAACCGGCGCAGCAGCCGGGCCCGGTCGCCGGGCGGGAGCGCCGCCCACCGGGACTGCGCCCGCGCGGCCCGTACGACGGCGGCGTCCACGTCGGCCGCGGTGGCGGCGGGGACGGTGGCGACGACCTCCTCGGTGGCCGGATTCAGTACCTGCAGATCGAGCTCGTTCGACACGGCGTTCGGCACGAAAGAACCCCTCACATGCGTTCGAAGGAGCGGCGCAGCTCCCAGTCGGTCACCGCGGCGTCGAAGGCCGCCAGTTCGACGCGGGCCATGTTGCTGTAGTGCGCGACCACCTCGTCGCCGAAGGCCGCCTTGGCGAGTGCGCTGTTCTCCCAGAGTTCGGCCGCCTCGCGCAGGGTGGTGGGCACGTGCGCGTACTCGGCGGTGTAGGCGTTGCCGGGGCACGGCTCGGGCAGCTCCAGCTCCTGCTCGATGCCGTACAGCCCGGCCGCGACCATCCCCGCGACGGCGAGGTACGGGTTGACGTCGCCGCCGGGGACCCGGTTCTCGAAGCGCGTCGAGCGTCCGTGGCCGACGACCCTCAGGGCGCAGGTTCGGTTGTCGTAGCCCCAGGCGACCGCGGTCGGGGCGAACGATCCCGGCTGGAAGCGCTTGTAGGAGTTGATGTTCGGCGCGTACAGCAGCGAGAAGTCGCGCAGGGCGGCCAGCTGCCCGGCGAGGAAGTGCCGCATGACCTCCGACATCCCGCCGGGGTCGCCGGGCCCGCCGGCCATGGCGTTGCGGCCGTGCTCGTCGGCGAGCGAGAGGTGGATGTGGCAGGAGTTGCCCTCGCGTTCGTTGTACTTGGCCATGAAGGTGATCGAGACGCCTTCCTGGGCGGCGATCTCCTTGGCTCCGGTCTTGTAGATCGCGTGCTGGTCGCAGGTCACCAGGGCGTGGTCGTAGCGGAAGGCGATCTCGTGCTGGCCGGGGTTGCACTCGCCCTTGGCGGACTCGACGGTCATCCCGGCGCCGGCCATCTCGTTGCGGATGCGGCGCAGCAGGGGCTCGATACGGCCCGTGCCGAGTACGGAGTAGTCGATGTTGTACTGGTTGGCCGGGGTCAGGCCCCGGTAGTTCGCGTCCCAGGCCTGCTCGTAGGTGTCCTTGAAGACGATGAACTCCAGCTCGGTGCCGACCTGGGCGGTGTAGCCGAGGGCGGCCAGGCGCTCCAGCTGGCGGCGCAGGATCTGGCGGGGGGCGGCGAGCACGGGTGAGCCGTCGTTCCAGGCGAGGTCGGCGATGACCATGGCCGTGCCCTCGTGCCAGGGCACCCGGCGCAGGGTGCTCAGGTCCGGGTGGAGGGCGAAGTCGCCGTAGCCGCGGTCCCAGGAGGACATGTCGTACCCGTCGACCGTGTTCATCTCGGTGTCGACCGCGAGGAGGTAGTTGCAGCCCTCGGTGCCGTGCTCCAGCACCTCGTCGAGGAAGAAGCGCGCGGCGAACCGCTTGCCCTGGAGGCGCCCTTGCATGTCGGGGAAGGCCAGGACGACAGTGTCGATCTCGCCGCCCGCTACGAGGGCGTGCAGCTCCTCGAGGCCGAGCGGGGATGTGCGGTCTGCCACGGGAGGTCTCCTTCGGGTCCGCCGGAAGTCATAAGGTATTTCCGAGAACCATTGCTTGGGAAGGGGGCACGGCCGGATGTCGCAGGCGGAGGGCGACGACCTCGCCGCCGGCGTGCGGGACCGGTTGACGCCGGTGCTGCGGCCGGTGCGGGCGGGCAACGGCTTCGAGGAGGCGCTGGAGCAGATCCTCCAGGTGGTCCGCCTGGGGCTGGTGCCGGGCGGCGAGCGGCTGCCCGCAGAGCGGGAGCTGGCGGAGCGGCTGGGGATCAGCCGGGTGACGCTGCGCGAGGTGCTGAAGGTGCTCCAGGACCAGGGTCTCGTCGAGTCGCGGCGGGGGCGCTACGGCGGCACGTTCGTCCTGCCGCGCGTGGACGCGGGCGGCGAGGACGAGCTGCGCCGGCGCATCGAGAGGGTCGACATCGAGGACGTGCTGCGGTTCCGTGAGGTGCTGGAGGTGGGGGCGGCGGGCCTGTGCGCGAGGCACGGCCTCACGGACGAGCAGGCGGCACGGCTGCGGGAGGCCCTGGTCCGCACCCAGGACGCCCCGCTGACGGAGTACCGGCGCCTGGACACGCTGCTGCACCTCACACTGGCGGAGCTCGCCGGGTCACCGTCGCTGACGGCGCAGTACGCGGCCGTACGGGCCTCGGTGAACGACCTGCTGGACTGCATCCCGCTGCTGGTGCGCAACCTGGAGCACTCGCAGCGGCAGCACGAGGCGCTGGTGGAGGCGGTGCTGGACGGGGACGCCGACGGGGCTCGGGAGATCATGCGGGAGCACTGCGCGGGGACGGCGGCGCTGCTGCGGGGCTTCCTGGCCTGAGTTCGCATTTAAGGTATCGGCATGCACCATTGAGGCTCTGGGAGGAGGCCCGTATGACCGGACGGCCGCTGATCGGCGTGAGCACGTATCTGGAGGGCGGGGCGCGCTGGGGCGTCTGGGAGCTGGAGGCTGCGCTGCTGCCGGCGGGTTATCCGCGGCTGGTGCAGCGGGCCGGCGGGCTCGCCGCGATGCTCCCGCCGGACGATCCGGCGCAGGCGGCGGCGACGGTCGCCCGGCTGGACGGCGTGGTGATCGCGGGCGGCCCGGACGTGGACCCGGCCCGCTACGGGGCGGAGCGCGACCCGCGCACCGGGCCGCCCGCGCCCGAGCGGGACGCCTGGGAACTGGCGCTGATCGGGGCGGCGCTCGCGTCCGGCACGCCGCTGCTCGGCATCTGCCGCGGGATGCAGCTGCTCAACGTGGCCCTGGGCGGCACACTCGTGCAGCACCTCGACGGTCACGTCGTCCAGGTCGGCGCGTTCGGCGGGCACAGGGTCAAGCCGGTGCCGGGCACGCGCTACGGGGAGGTGGTTGCGGAGTCGGTGTCGGTCCCGACCCACCACCACCAGGCCGTGGACCGCCTCGGGGACGGACTGGTGATCTCGGCGTACGCGGAGGACGGCACACCGGAGGCGGTCGAAGTGCCGGGTGCCGCCTGGGTGCTGGGCGTGCAGTGGCACCCGGAGATGGGCGAGGACGTCCGGGTGATGCGGGCGCTGGTGGAGGCGGCGTCCGCCCGCGCCCAGGCCGCGCGCAACCCCGGCGCTCGTCTTACGAGTCAGCCCTGACGCTTGTCTCCCGCGTCAGCCCTGGCCTCCGTGCGGCGTCAGCCCAGGCCTCGTCCCGCGTCAGCCCCGACTCCGTCCCGCGCCAACCCAGGCCTCGTCCCGCGTCAGCCCTGCCCTCTGTGCCGCGTCAGCCCCAGCAGATCCCGTCCCGGGCCCGTCGGACGGTGTCCGGTGCGCCACACCGCTCGCAGCGCGCGGTCCAGGCGTACGCCGTCGACCGGGACACTCACCAGGCGGCGGGCCGAGAGTTCCTCGCCCACGGCGAGTTCGCTGAGGACCGCGGGGCCCGCGCCGCTCACCGCCGAGGCCTTCACCGCGGTGGTCGACGACAGTTCGAGCAGCGGGCGGGCGAGGCCGCCCAGGGCCGCGTCCAGGACCTGACGCGTGCCCGAGCCCTCCTCCCGGAGGATCAGCGGGGTCGAGGCCAGTTCCCCGGCCGTGAGCGGCCTGCGGCGGCGGGCCCAGGGGTGCCCCGGCGCCGTCACCACGATCAGCCGGTCCCTGGCGACGACCGCCTCGTCCAGTCCCGTCGGTACGGAGAGCCCCTCCACGAAGCCCAGGTCGGCCTCGTCCGCGAGCAGCCGTTCCGCGACCGCCGCCGAGTTCCCGGCCAGCAGCGACACCGCCGTGTCGGGCCGCTGGGCGCGCAGGGCGATCAGCCAGCCGGGCAGCAGGTACTCCGCGATCGTCATGCTCGCGGCCACCCGCAGCCGGGAGTCCCGCCGGCCCCGGAGCGCCTGCGCCCCCGCGTCGAACGCCTCCGCCGCCTCCACGATCCGCCGCGCCCAGTCGGTGACCAGCGCCCCCGCGGCGGTCAGCCGGGACCCCCGGGGCGAACGGTCCACCAGCGCCACCCCGAGCTGCCGCTCCATCGAGCGGATCCGGCTGCTGGCCGCCGGCTGGGTGATCCCCAGCTCCCGCGCGGCCCGCCCCAGGCTGCCCAGCCGGGCCACTGCGAGCAGCAACTCCAGTGCCCCCAGATCCGGTACCCGGTGCGCCAGACCCGCCCCCGGAAGCCCCGCCTCAACATCCTCAGCCATAAACACAGCTTATGCCCACATAGAGGCGTGATCCCTGGTGCCGGCCTCTGCCCGGCGGGACCGTGCATCCATGGTCACCGCAGCCCAGCCCCCAGGGTCCTTCTCACGGGGATCCGTGAGGAGCGCCCTCTCCCTGCCCACCCGCTCCCGACGTGCCCCCGCTGTCCGGTACCTCGGACCGAACTGGTACGCCTCCGTGATGGGCACCGCGATCGTGGCGACCGCCGGCGCCGGTCTGCCCGGGGCCGTGCACGTGCCGGGGCTGCGGACCGTCTGCACGGTCGTCTGGGCGGTGGCGTCGACCCTGCTCGCGGCCCTGCTCGTCGCCCGCACCCTGCACTGGGTCCACCACCGCGACCAGGCCCGCGCCCATCTCCTCGACCCCGCCGTGGCCCCCTTCTACGGCTGCCTGGCCATGGCCCTGCTCGCGGTGGGCGGCGCCACCCTGGCCGTCGGCCGGGACTGGATCGGGGCGGGCCCCGCCGTCGCCGTGGACACCGTCCTGTTCACCGCAGGCACTGTCATCGGTCTCGTCGCCGCCGTCGCCGTGCCGTATCTGATGGTCGCCCGGCACCGCATCGAGCCGGAACAGGCGAGCCCTGTGTGGCTGTTGCCCCTGGTCGCTCCCATGGTCTCCGCGGCCCAGGGTCCGCTGCTGGTCCCGCACCTGCCCGCCGGCCGGGCCCGCGAGACGCTGCTGCTCGTCTGTCTCGCCCTGTTCGGGCTGAGCCTGCTGGCCACGCTCGTGACCCTGCCGCCGATCCTGACCCGGCTCATCACCGCGGGACCGCTCCCGCTGCCCCTGACACCGACCCTGTTCCTGGTGCTCGGCCCGCTCGGCCAGTCCACCACCGCCGTCGGCACCGCCGCCGACGCCGCCCGCGGAGCCGTACCGGCCCCGTACGCCGAGGGCTTCGCCGTCCTCGCCGTGCTGTACGGCGTCCCGGTCATGGGCTTCGCCCTGCTGTGGCTGGCGCTCGCGGCCGCGCTGGTGGTGCGGGCCCTGCGGCAGGGCATGGGCTTCGCCATGACCTGGTGGGCGTTCACGTTCCCGGTCGGCACCTGTGCCACCGGCGCGGAGGCGCTGGCCCGGCGCACGGGGCTCGCCGCCTTCGACGGGCTCGCGGTCGGCCTGTACGCGCTGCTCGTCGCCGCGTGGGCCGTGGCCGCCGTCCGGACCGGCCGGGGTGTCGTCAGCGGCGAGCTGCTCGCAGCCCCTGGGCGAGTACCTGTGGCGCCTCGGTCAACGAGGGACCGTACCAGGTGAGGTGACGCCCGCTGACCAGCGCGCACGGCAGCCCTTCGAACGCCTCCGGACCGTCGTCGGCGGTGAAGCGGTACGGCTCGTCGGGCAGCACCACCAGGTCGGGGGCGGCGTCCCGCAACTCTTGAAGGGGAACCTTCGGATAGCGCTCCGGGTGCGTCCCGTACAGGTTGCCGACGCCGAGCCGGGCCAGGACGTCCCCGGCGAAGGTGTCCCGGCCCAGCACCATCCAGGGCCTGCGCCAGACGGGGACGACGGCGGTCCTCCGGGTCCCCGGCTCCGGCAGCCGTGACCACGCCGCCTCCGCCTCCTCCAGCCAGCGGGGCCGGGTCGGCGCGCCGCACGCCGCCACCACCCGCTTCAGCTCGCGGAACGCCTGCGGCACGTTCCGCACCTCGGTGACCAGGACGTCCAGGCCCGCCTCGCGCAGGGCGGTGAGGTCCGGTCCGCGGTTCTCCTCCTCGTTGGCGAGCACCAGGTCGGGGGCGAGCCCGACGATCCGGTCGACCTTCGGGTTCTTGGTGCCGCCGATCCGGACGACGTCGAGGTCCGCCGGGTGGGTGCACCAGTCGGTGGCGCCGACCAGGGCGCCCGGCACGGAGGCGGTGACGGCCTCGGTCAGCGACGGCACCAGTGAGACGACCCGCATCCTGCCTCCTCGGGCCTTGGCGGTGACGGCAATCAGGTCAGCGGCGGCGCGACCGGTCCTCGACCGCCTCGATGTGGTCCGCGACCGCGACCACCACCACGCGCGTGTCCGGGACGGTCGCCCGCCAGCGGTGCCGCACTCCCCCGCTCAGGTACAGCGTGTCCCCCCGCCCGAGCCGGTGCGCCCGGCCCTCCGCCTCTATCTCGACGGCGCCCTCGACGACGTACATCAACTCGTCGTTGCGGTGCTGGAATTCGCGTCCCTCGTCGTGGTCCCCGATGAACTCCATCGCGTGCAGCTGGTGGTGCCCGCGCACCAGCGGACGCACTCTGGTCTGCCCCGGCGGGACCGACTCGTCGTCGGCGCGCAGCACGTCCACGCTGCACGCAGGGTCCGCCGCGGCCAGCAGGTCGACGGCGGTGGTGCGCAGGGCGTCGGCGATCCGCTCCAGGGACGGCCGGCTCGGACGCGCCCGCTCGTTCTCCACCTGGCTCAGGAAGGGCACCGACAGGCCGCTGCGCTCGGCCACGACGGCGAGGGTGAGCTCCAGCGCGCGGCGGCGCCGCCGTACGGCCGCGCCCACCCGAAGGGGCTGCTCTTTGTGGTCGCCCATCGCTCCGGCTCCCTCCCTCGCTCGTCGGTCCACTGCTTCTTCTGAGTTGTCTGCACCCTACGCATGTTCGGCAAACCGTTTCATGCGCCCGTCACATCGGTGTCATATACAAGAGTGGTGAAGGCCAGGGTTCGCGCCACCGGACGAGCCGCCCCGCCTCCCCGCGCACGCCGCGCTCACCTGCGAGGAAAGGGCTGACCAGGGGCGTCTGGCACCCCGCGCGAGGTGCCGGATGCGTCGGGACCGGTCAGGGAAGACAGTCGTACGGTCACGATCGGCGAATTGGGCCGTTGCGGGGTTGTCCGGATTTTTTCTCGCACGGTCTCGTACGGGAGTACAGGAGAACGGGAGTACAGGAGAACGGGTGAACGGGAGAACGGAGCCGCCCGGCGCGGTGAGGGCGCCGGGCGGCTCGCGGTCCTGGGAGTGCTCCGGGTGTCCTCCCGGAGCACTACGGGCGGGTTACTGCGGGGTCATCCGCTGCACGATGTCCGGGTGCTGCCGCACCCACGCGGCCACGGCGGCCTCCTCATGGCCCTGGCCGCGGTTCTTGATCTCGCTCTCCAGGCTGCCCAGCTCCGCCTCGCTCATCCTGAAGTTCCTGATCCACTTGGTGAGCTGCGGGTACCGGTCCGGGAACGCGCGGGCGGCGATGGTGCGGATCGTGTTGCCCTCACCGAACAGCTTCTTGTCGTCCGCGAGCTTGGTGAGCTTGTACTGGCTGTACGCCCAGTGCGGCGACCACAGGACGACGGCGACCGGTTTCTTCTGCGCGTAGGCGCGCTTCAGCTCGGCGAGCATCGCGGGCGTGGAGCCGTCGACGACCTGGTACTCCTTGTCGAGGCCGTAGCCGGGCAGGACCTTCGTCTTGAGCAGGTTCATCTCGCCGGTGCCGGGCTCGATGCCGATGATCTTTCCGTCGAAGGTGCTCGCCTTGCCCTTGAGGTCCTCCAGGGACTTCACGTCCTTGACGTAGGAGGGCACGGCGATCTCCAGGGAGGTCGGCTGGTACCAGGTGCCCAGGTCCGTGAGCCTGTCCTTCGTCTTGTCCCAGTAGTTCTTCTGGGCGTACGGCAGCCAGGCGTCGAAGTTGAGGTCGAGGTCGCCGCCCGCCAGTCCCGTGTAGACGGGGCCGACGTCCATCTGCTTCAGGTCGAGCCGGTAGCCGCGCCGCTGAAGGACGTTCTTCCACAGGTAGGTGACGGCGACGTCCTCGTCCCAGGGGAACCAGGCGACGTTCAGCGGCCGCTCGGCCTCGGCCGGGCTGCCGGCCGCGGACTTCTGCACCGGGGCGAGCTTGTCGACGACGCCCGGGTTCTTCTTCAGCCAGGCCCGCACGGCGTCCTGCTGCCTGCCCTTCCCGGCCTTGTTGATCTCGGCTTCCAGGCTGGTGAGCTGCTTCTCGTCCATCCTGAAGTTCTTCAGCCAGGTCCCGACGACCGGGTCGTCCTGGGCGAAGCCCTTGCGGGCGAGCGTGTGCACCGAGTCGCCCTTGCCCCAGGCGCCTTTGGGGTCCTTGAGCTTCTTCAGGTCGTAGTCGTTGTACGCCCAGTGCGGCGACCACAGCGTGACGACGACCGGCTTCTTCTGCCCGTAGGCGCGCTTGAGCTCGGCGAGCATCGCGGGCGTGGAGCTGTCGACGACCTGGTACTCCTTGTCCAGGCCGTACTTCTTGAGGACCGTGCTCTTGAGCAGGCTCATCTCACCGGCGCTGGACTCGATGCCGGTGATCTTCCCGCCGAAGGTGGCGGCCTTGCCCTTGAGGTCCTCCAGCGAGTCGACGCCCTTCATGTAGGAGGGCACGGTCAGCTCCAGCGACGTCGGACCGTACCAGGATCCCAGGTCGTCGAGCCGGCTGCCGTACTTCTTCCAGTACTGCTGGTGCGTGGTGGGCAGCCAGGAGTCGGTCTCGAAGTCGATGTCGCCCTGCGCGAGCGAGGTGTAGAGCGGGCCGGCGTCGAACTGTTTGACGTCGACCTGGAAGCCGCGCTGCTCCAGGACCTCCTTCCACAGGAACGTGGAGGCGACGCCCTCGTCCCAGGGGATGTAGCCGATGGTGATCTTCTTGCCCCGGCCGACGTTCTGCGCGTCGGCTGCGGTGGCGGACTTGCCGCCGCCCGCGAAGACGCCCATGCCGCCGGCGACCAGCGCGAGCACCACCACGCCGATCACGGCCACGGCGGGCCGGGGCCGGTAGGACCAGATCTTCAGGCCCTGCGCGGCGCGCAGCCGGGCGGCGGCGCGGCGGCCCAGCGGGGAGACCTGGGTGCCGAGGGCGCTGGTCATGCGGTCCAGGTAGATCGCCAGGATGACGATGGCGACACCGGCCTCGGAGCCGAGGCCCACGTCGAGCTGGCCGATGGCCTCGTTGACGTCGCCGCCGAGGCCGCCGGTGCCGACCATGCCGGCGATGGCCGCCATGGACAGACCCAGCATGATCACCTGGTTGACGCCCGCCATGACGGTCGGCAGGGCGAGCGGCAGCTGGACGCGCAGCAGCGTGTTGCGCGGGGTGGTGCCGAACGCCTCAGCAGCCTCCACGAGATCCTTGTCGACCTGGCGGATGCCCAGCTCGGTCATGCGGACGCCGGGCGCGAGGGCGAAGATCAGGGTGGCCACGATGCCGGCGGGCGCACCGGTGCCGAAGAACAGGATCGCCGGGATGAGGTAGATCATCGCGGGCAGCGTCTGCATGAAGTCGAGCACCGGCCGCACAAGGCCGCCGACCCGGCTGGAGCGGGCCGCCCAGATGCCGACGGGCACGGACACCACGAGCGCGATGAGCGTCGCCACGAGGACGAGCGACAGGGTCACCATCGCGTCGTCCCACAGTCGCAGGGAGTCGATGAAGGCGAAGCCGGCGAAGGCGAGGACACCGGCGGCCGTGCCGCGCAGCCAGAACGCGATCACGGCGAAGATGCCCGCGAGCAGCAGCGGCTCGGGTGCCTGCAGGACGGCGTTGATGCCGTCGAAGGCGCCCAGGAAGACGGTCTTGCAGAAGTCGAACAGCCACGCCATGTGGTGCAGCAGCCAGTCGACCAGGGAGTTGACCCAGTCGCCGAACGGGATCCTAGGCACGGGCGACCACCTTCCCGCCGTGGGCGTCGCGCCTGTCGTCGCAGGGGGCGGGGTCGGCGGCCTCGTTGCCCAGGAAGCCCACCAGCCGCTCCCGCGCTACGACGCCGATGAGCCGGTTGCCCTCGTCGACCACCCCGACGGGATGGGAGAGCCGGGCACTGATCGCGCACAGCTCGGTGAACGGCGTGTCGAGGGTCGCGGTCTCGCAGCCGCAGGCCGGCTCGTCGCCGGTGACCGTGGTGTCCATGACCGCGCCGGCGGTGAGGACCCGGGAGCGGTCGACGTCCTGGGTGAAGGAGGCGACGTAGTCGTCGGCGGGGCGGACCAGGATGTCCTCGGCGGTGCCGATCTGCACGATGCGGCCGTCCCGCATCACGGCGATGCGGTCGCCCAGGCGCATGGCCTCGTTCAGGTCGTGGGTGATGAAGACGATGGTCTTCTTCAGGGTCTGCTGCAGCTGCAGCAGCTGGTCCTGCATGTCGCGGCGGATCAGCGGGTCGAGCGCGCTGAACGACTCGTCCATCAGCAGCAGGTCGGCGTCCGTGGCGAGCGCCCGGGCCAGGCCCACGCGCTGCTGCATGCCGCCGGACAGCTCGTCGGGCCACGACTTCTCCCAGCCGGCCAGGCCGCACAGGGCGAGCGCCTCGTCGGCGCGCTTCAGGCGCTCGGCGCGGGGCACGCCCTGCACTTCCAGGCCGTACGCGGCGTTCTCGCGGACGCTGCGGTGCGGGAAGAGCGCGAAGTGCTGGAAGACCATGCTGATCTTCCGTGCGCGGACCTCGCGCAGCTCACGGGGGCCGAGGGCGGTGAGGTCCTGGCCGTCGAAACGGACGTGTCCGGCGGTCGGCTCGAGCAGGCCGTTGAGCATGCGCAGCAGCGTGGACTTGCCGGATCCGGACAGGCCCATGACGACGAAGATCTGGCCCGGCTCCACCGTGAAGGACGCGTCGATCACAGCCGCGGTGGTCCCGTCGGCGCGTAGTTCCTCACGGTCGGCCCCCTGCCGGAGCCGTTCCACCGCCCGATCCGGTCGTCTGCCGAACACCTTGTACAGGTGCTCGGTCTCAAGCCTGGAAGACACAGGTACCTCTCGTCTCGAAGCCTCCGAGCCGTTGCAAACGTTGAAACTGCAACCGGCATCGCTTCGAGGCGCCCCTGCCCCCGGTCCTCAAGGCCAAACGCAGGGGTGGCCCAGTTCACAAGGCGTTTACTTCTGCCACGCATGCACACGGAACGCTCACGGAAGGGGCACTGTCGGCGCCGTACGGCATGATGCGGAACGTGACGCAGAGAACTCGACGGCTCATGCTCCTCGACACCGCCTCGCTCTACTTCCGTGCCTACTACGGCGTGCCGGAGTCCGTGAAGGCACCCGACGGCACGCCCGTGAACGCCGTGCGCGGGCTGCTCGACTTCATCGACCGCCTGGTGAAGGACCACCACCCCGACGACCTGGTGGCCTGCATGGACGCCGACTGGCGCCCGCACTGGCGGGTGGAGCTGATCCCCTCCTACAAGGCGCACCGCGTGGCCGAGGCCCATGAGGCGGAGCCGGACGTGGAGGAGGTGCCGGACACGCTGTCCCCGCAGGTGCCGGTGATCGAGGACGTCCTGGACGCGCTGGGCATCGCGCGCGTGGGGGTCGCGGGGTACGAGGCGGACGACGTGATCGGCACGTTCACGGCGCGCGCCAAGGGCCCGGTCGACATCGTCACCGGTGACCGCGACCTGTACCAGCTGGTCGACGACGCGCGCGGGGTGCGGGTGCTGTACCCGGTCAAGGGCGTCGGCACGCTCCAGCTCACCGACGAGGCGGCGCTGCGCGAGAAGTACGGCGTGGACGGGCGGGGTTACGCGGACCTGGCGCTGCTGCGCGGCGACCCGAGCGACGGACTGCCGGGTGTCGCGGGCATCGGCGAGAAGACGGCCGCGAAGCTGCTCGCCGAGTTCGGCGACCTGGCCGGGATCATGGCCGCGGTCGACGACCCGGCGTCGAAGCTCACACCCGCCCAGCGCAAGCGGCTCGCCGAGGCCCGGACGTATGTCGCGGTCGCACCCTCGGTCGTCCGGGTCGCCGAGGACGTACCGCTGCCGGAGGTCGACACGGCGCTGCCGCGCTCGCCGCGCGACCCGGCGGCACTGGACGCCCTTCAGGCCCGCTGGGGTCTGGGCGGCTCACTGCGGCGGCTGCTCACCACGCTGGAGGCGTGACGGTTCCGGGGCGAAGTGTCATCCCGTCCTCAGGGGAGAGTCGGGAATGAGGTGTTGACTGGCGGGAGATGCTAACTTAGGTGAACCTAACTAAGGGAACCGGGAGGCCGTCATGGCAGAGCGCCGCGCAGGCAAGGCGCGCAGGGCCCACAGCGCGCAGGTGGTCCGTACCCAGCGGCTGACCCCGCACATGCAGCGGGTGGTGCTCGGCGGCGAGGGGCTCGCCGACTTCGCGGCGGGCGGCTGCACCGACCACTATGTGAAGCTGCTCTTCCCCCCTGCCGAGGGCGTCACCTATCCGGAACCCTTCGACCTGCAGCGCATCCGCGAGGAGTTGCCGCGCGAGCAGTGGCCCGTGACCCGGACGTACACGGTGCGCGCCTGGGATCCGGAGCACCGCGAGCTGACCCTGGACTTCGTGATCCACGGCGACGAGGGGCTCGCCGGGCCGTGGGCGTTGCGGGTGCAGCCGGGCGAGACCGTGCGGTTCATGGGGCCGGGCGGCGCCTACGCCCCGGACGCGAGCGCCGACTGGCATCTGCTCGCCGGTGACGAGAGCGCGCTGCCCGCGATCGCGGCGGCCCTGGAGGCGCTGCCGGACGGCGCCCGGGTGCACGCGTTCGTGGAGGTGGCCGGCCCGGAGGAGGAGCAGAAGATCGCCTCCGATGTGGAGGTGGTCTGGCTGCACCGCGGGGACCGGCCGGTCGGCGCGGCGCTGATCGAGGCCGTACGGGCGCTTGAGTTCCCCGAGGGCCGACTGCACGCGTTCGTGCACGGCGAGGCCGGTTTCGTGAAGGAACTGCGCCGGCTGCTGCGCGTCGAGCACCGGATCCCGCGCGAGGACCTCTCCATCTCCGGCTACTGGCGCCTCGGGCACAACGAGGACGGCTGGCAGGCGTCGAAGCGGGAGTGGAACGCGCGCATAGAGGCAGAGCAGGAGGGCGCGTCCGCCGCGTAGGACACCGCGGCCGGACACCCGGCCGGACACCCAAGGCGGCGGCACTCCGGGGATGCCCGGGTGCCGCCGCCTTGTCGTGCGGTGCTCTCGCGAGGGCGTGAGGACTTGGGTCCCACCCCGACACCCCGGCGTGACGCCGGTGAAACAGGTGCTCCCTACGTTCGGTCGCCCGACAGCAATTTCTGTCGCCCGACAGGAACTCTCGCGCGCAGTGCGAAAGCAGGTTGCCGCCATGACGAGCACCGCCCCCGCCGACGTCCGCCCCGACCCTCCGGGCCCCGAGGGAGCCGCCGACCTGGCGCGCTTCGGCTACCGCCAGGAACTGCACCGCAGCCTGGGCCGGTACGCCTCCTTCGCGGCCGGGTTCTCCTTCATCTCCGTCCTGACGACCGTCTTCCAGTTCTTCGCGTTCGGGTACGCGTTCGGCGGGCCCGTCTTCTTCTGGACCTGGCCCGTGGTGATGGCGGGCCAGGTGCTGGTGGCCGCGTGCTTCGCCGAGCTGGCCGCGCGGTACCCGATCTCCGGCGCGATCTACCAGTGGTCCTCACGCCTGTCGAACGCCGGCTTCGGCTGGTTCGCCGGCTGGATCATGGTCATCGGGCAGATCGTGGTGGTCGCCGCGGCGGCGCTGGCGCTGCAGATGGTGATGCCGCCGCTGTGGTCCGGCTTCCAGCTGGTGGGCGGCGACCCGTCACCCACCTCGCCCACCGGCGCGGCGAACGCGGCGGTCCTCGGCGTCATCCTGCTGGTGCTCACGACGCTCGTGAACGTCGTCGACAACCGGGTGATGTCCGCGGTCAACCGCATCGGGGTCACCGCCGAGATCATCGGCGCCTGCCTGATCGTCGTGCTGCTGCTCACCCATTCCCGGCGCTCCCCCGGCATCACCTTCCACACCGGCTCCGGCACGGGCGGGCTGCTCGGGGCGCTGCTCGTCGGGTCGTTCACGGCGGCGTACGTGATGATCGGCTTCGACAGCGCCGGCGAGATGAGCGAGGAGACCCACAACCCGCGCCGCACGGCGCCGCGCACCATCCTGACCGCGCTCGGCGCGGCGGGGCTGCTCGGCGGGCTCATCGTCCTCGGCGGCATTCTCGCCGCTCCGAGCCTGACCGACGGCCGGCTCGGCACCGACGGCCTCAGCTATGTCCTGACCAGCAGCCTCGGCGACGGGGTGGGCCGGGTGCTGCTCGCCGACGTGGTGGTGGCGATCGCGGTGGCGACGCTGGCGATCCAGACGGCCGCCTGCCGGATGCTGTTCTCCATGGCCCGAGACGGCCGACTGCCGTTCGCGCGGCGGCTCGCACGGGTCAACCCGCGCACGGGCATGCCGAGCGCGCCCGCCCTGGTGGTCGGCGTCCTCGCCGCCGCCCTCCTGCTGCTCGACTTCGCCTCCCCGGACGCCTTCCTGGCCATCGGCACCACCTGCATCGTGATGCTGTACCTGGCCTACGCGATGGTGACGGGCCCGCTGCTGGTACGGCGCCTGCGCGGCGGCTTCCCGGCCGGCGGCACGGACGAGGCGGGGGCCCCGCTGTTCTCGCTGGGCCGCTGGGGCATCCCGGTGAACGCCCTCGCCCTTCTCTACGGCCTCCTGATGACCGTCAACCTGGCCTGGCCCCGAGTCGCGGTGTACGACCCCACGGGCGGGCACTGGTACTTCCGGTGGTTCACGCTGCTGTTCCTCACGGCGACGGTCGCAGCCGGCGCCGCCTACCGGGCGTACCGGAGACGGACCCCCGCTTCCGCTCCCGTTCCGGAGGCGGCGGTGCAGGAGGCGACCGCCTAGGGCCCCGCTCCGGCCGCCTCGTACGCTGGAGCCCCATGAGACGCCGACCCCGTACCCCGCCCTCTCCCCTGCCGCAGCGCAGCGGGGTCGATCCCGTGCGGGTGCGGTTGCCGTTCGACGGGGGGTGGGCCACCGTGCGGGAGCATCTCGTGGCGCGGCTCGCGGCCGGGGACGGGGTGATCGACGGGATGCTCGAGGCGGGGCTCGTCGTGGGGGCGGACGGACGGCCCGTCGCCCCGGACGCGGCCTATGTGCCGGGCATGTACGTGTGGTTCCACCGTGCGTTGCCCGACGAGCCGCGTGTGCCGTGTCCGGTCGACGTGGTGTACCGGGACGAGCACATCGTCGTCGCCGACAAGCCGCACTTCCTCGCCACCACCCCGCGCGGCAGCCATGTCGCCGAGACCGCGCTCGCCCGGCTCCGGCGCGACCTGGGCATCCCGACACTGACCGCCGCGCACCGGCTGGACCGGCTCACCGCCGGGCTGGTGCTGTTCACCGTGCGGCCCGAGGAGCGCGGCACCTATCAGTCGCTGTTCCGGGACCGGCGCGTCACCAAGGAGTACGAGGCCGTCGCCCCGTACGACCCCGAGGCCGCCCTGCCCCGCACCGTGCGCAGCCGCATCGTGAAGGAGCGCGGGGTGATGGCGGCCCGGGAGGTGCCGGGCGAGCCCAACGCGGTCAGCCGGGTGGAGCTGCTGGAGCACCGCGCCGGGCTCGGACGCTACCGGCTGCTGCCGTACACCGGGCAGACCCACCAACTGCGCGTGCACATGAACGCGCTGGGCCTGCCGATCCTCGGAGACCCGCTGTATCCGGTGGTGGCCGCCCCCGCGCCGGCCGGTGACTTCCGGCGCCCGCTGCAACTGCTGGCGCGGGTGCTGGAGTTCACCGATCCGGTCACCGGGCGCGCCCACCGCTTCGTCAGCGAGCGGGTGCTCGAGGCCTGGTCCTCCTACGGGGCGTGGGCCGGGTAGCGGCTCAGCGGCTCCGCCACCAGCGCAGCACCCGGCGCCACAGTCCCGGCCGGGGCCGCGGCTCGGCGGCCGGCTCGGAGGGCGCCGGCGGGGCGGCCGGCGGCGGGGGCGGAGCCGGCAGCGGGTCCGGGGCGGCGGTGGCGCTCCCGGCAGCGGACGCCGTCGTGATCTCCCAGTCGGTGCGCTGCGCCGGCTCCGGCCGCAGCGACGGCTGCTGCGCGACGTCCTGCGGCGGCTTCGGCTGGAACCGCACCGGCAGTTGCACCAGGTGCCGCGACGCGATGGACGCGGTCCAGCGCAACTCCTCCTCGTCGCAGTCGAGTTCCAGGTCGGGCAGCCGCGTCAGCAGGGCGTCGATGCCGGTGTCGGCGATGGCACGCCCGATGTCCTGGCCGGGGCACTCGTGCGGGCCGCCGCCGAAGGCGAGGTGGGAGCGGTTGCCCTGCATGTTGGCCGAGAGGTCGGGCCGCACCCGCGGGTCGACGTTGCCGGGCGCGATGGCGAAGAGCAGTCCGTCGCCCTTGCGGATCCGCTGCCCGCCCAGCTCCGTGTCCTGCTTGGCGAAGTAGCCGAGGATGCTGCTGAACGGCGGCTCGTCCCACAGGGACTGCTCGACCGCCTCGGGCACCGTCATCTGGCCGCCCCTGAGCTGCGCCCGGAACCGCGGATCGGTGAGGATCATCCGCAGCACGTTGGCGAGGAGGTTGGCGGTGGCCTCGTAGGCGGCGATCAGGACCACCCGCAGGTGCTCCCTGATCTCGTCGTCGGTGAGCCGGGCCGGGTGGTTGATGAGGTGGGTGGTGAAGTCGTCGTCGGGATCGGTCCTGCGGCGGGCGACGAGCCGGCCGAGGGCCTCCACGATGTACTGGTTGCTGGCGATCGCGGTCTCGGTGCCCTTGAGCATGTCGCGGGCGGCGTGGACGATCCGGTCGTTGTACTCCTCGCCCATGCCGAGCACCTCGCACATCACCGCCATCGGGAGGTGGTCGGCGAACTGGCCGACGAGGTCGGCCCGGCCCTGTTCGCAGAAGCGGTTGACGAGGTACTGCGTCGCACGGTTGATGAACCGGCGCAGGCCCCGGTAGTCGATGGTCGACATGGCGCCGGTGACCGCACCGCGCAGCCGCAGATGCTCGTCGCCCTCGGCGTGCGAGCAGATGGGCTGCCAGGCGAAGTGCGGCGTCAGCGGGTGGTCGGGCTTGACCTCGCCGCTCACCAGCGGGGCCCAGATGCGGCTGTCACGGGTGAAGTGCGCGGGGCTGCGCACCATGTGCAGGTTCTCCGCATGCCCCAGCACGACCCAGATCGGCACGTCGTCGTGGAGCAGCGCGGGCGCCACGGGGCCGTGGTCGGCGCGGAGTTTCTCGTAGAGGGCTCCCAGGTCCTCCGCCTCGGGACCGTACAGCCGGCGCACTCCGCCGGGGCCGAGGCCGTGGGCCGGACAGCCGGGCGGCGGGACGGCGGAGGAGGCGTCCGTGCCGGTGTGGTCGCTGCCGGTCAGGGAGGGGGATTCAGGCGTCACGATGGTCGCTCCGGAACGTCAGGTCGAACCTGTGTCTTGGGGATGGGGTGGAGATGGGAATGGGCACAGAACTCGGGGACGGCGACGCGGGCGTTCTCAAGCGGTCGCGATCGCCTTCACACGGGGGGAGGGGCGCCCTCACGGCAGGGGCGCCCTCACGGGCGGCGGTGAGCGCCTTCACACGGGGGCGCGGCGCATCGCCAGGGAGTGCAGGAAGCGCACCAGCGTCATCAGGACCTCGCGGCTGGAGGCCCGGCGCCGGGCGTCACACTCCATGATCGGAATCTCGACGGGCAGGTCGAGTGCCCCGCGCAACTCCTCGATGGGGTAACGCGGCGCATCGGGAAAGGAGTTGACGGCGACCACGAAGGGCACGCCACGCTCCTCCAGCCGGCCGATGACATCGAAGCTGACCTCGAGGCGGCGGGTGTCGAGCAGGACGACGGCGCCGAGCGCGCCCTCGAACAGTCCGTTCCACAGGAACCAGAAGCGTTCCTGGCCCGGGGTGCCGAACAGGTACAGCACCAACTGCTCGGTGATGCGGATCCGGCCGAAGTCCATGGCCACGGTGGTGGCCGTCTTGCTGTCGGAGCCGTAGTTGTCGTCGACCCCGATGCCCGCCTGGGTCATGGTCTCCTCGGTCGTCAGCGGCCTGATCTCGCTGACGGAACCGACCATGGTGGTCTTGCCGACCCCGAACCCGCCCACGATGACGATCTTGACCGCGGCCTGCGTGGTGTGCGGCAGGTGGTCCTCGGGGGGCGGCCCCGGGACGGTGTCAGAGCTTTTGAAGTCCATGCATCACCGCTTCGAGGAGGGAACGGTCGGGCACCGCCTGCCGGACGATCGGGGCGCGTGCCTGGACCAGTTCTGCCGCCAGCAGGTCGGTGATCAGCATGGTCACCACACTGAACGGCAGACTGAGGTAGGCCGAGATCTCGGCCACGGACAGGGGGGCCCGGCAGAGCCGGAGCAGCGCCGACTGCTCCGGCGTGGCGGCGG
Source organism: Streptomyces sp. Y2F8-2 (assembly GCF_014905555.1). GTDB lineage: Bacteria > Actinomycetota > Actinomycetes > Streptomycetales > Streptomycetaceae > Streptomyces > Streptomyces cynarae. The sequence continues at coordinate 266,027 of NZ_BNGS01000007.1, forward strand.
GCGGCGGGTCGGCGCTGGTCACGATCAGGGTGACCAGGTCGATGGGGGCCCGTTCACCCCCGTCGGCCGCGCCGGCGAGGATGTACAGCCGCTCGGGCTGCTTCCCCTCGCCTTCCGCCGCGCCGCCTTCGGTGACAGGCTCCGGGGGAGGCTGTTCCTGGGGATGGCGCCGGCGCCGTTGCGGAGGAGTCATACGGTCTGCCCGGTCCGTCGCGGCGGACTCGTCAGGTGGTCGCCGATGCGGACGACGAGATCGCGCATGCGGTTGCTCATCAGGCCGGCCTCCGCGACCACGTCGGAGAGCACCGCCAGATAGGCGTTCGGACCGGCCTCCATCATGTAGAAGTAGCCGCCGTCGATCTCGATGATGACCATGCGCATCCGGCCGTCGCTGTCCGGCATCTCGGCCGCGACCGCCCCGGCCAGGCTCTGCAGTCCGGCGCAGGCCGCGGCGACACGGTCGGCGGCGTCCGGGTCGCCGCCGTAGCGGGCGATGCGCAGCCCGTCGGCGGAGAGCACCACGATCTGGTGGATGCCCGGCACGCCGTCGGCGAGTTCCTTCAGCAACCAGTCCAGGTTGCCTCGCTGCTGGATCACTTCGGGTCCCCCTCGTCGTCGGCCTGGGCAGCGGCCGGCTCGTCGGTGCTGGTGGTTGCGTACGCGTCGTCGTCGGGCGGCCCGGAGGAGAAGGCGTTCGGGTCCGGGTCGGCCTTGAGGCCGGCGAAGAACGCCTCCACCCACATGCCGGGCGGCGGCTCGTCCTTCTTCTTGCGTTCGCGCTCGGGCCTGACCGGCGCATGACTCCTGGCCTGGATGGCCTGGGCGGCTGCTTCCGCGGCGGCCGCCTCGGCGATCTGCTGGCTCAGCGGGATCTTCACCCGGCTGCGGCGCTGCGGCAGGCCGCCCGCCGTCCACTCGGTGACCACGGGGACGTCGTCCTCCAGGGACAGCCGCTCCGGGACCCGAGGCCCGGTCGTGGGGCGGCGGGGCTTCTCCTTGCGCTTGGGCCCCTCGACGCCGTCGTTGTCCAGGGTCGGAATGGAGGTGATGCCGACGCCGTGGGCCTGCCCGGGGGCGGGGTCGGTGGTCGTCATGTCGTTCGGGACGACGAGGATGGCGCGGACACCGCCGTACGCCGACTTCCGCAGCGAGACCTCCATGTTGAACATGGACGACAGTCGGCCGACGACCGCAAGGCCCAGGCGGGGGGCCTCACCGAGCTGCTGGACGTCCACTCCGGCCTGGGCCTCGGCGAGCATCCTCTCGACCTTGGCGCGGTTCTCCCCGCTGAGGCTGACTCCGCCGTCCTCGATCTCGACGCAGACACCGGTCTGCACCTCGGTGGCGGTGACGTGCACCTTGGTGTTGGGCGGCGAGTAACGCGTGGCGTTGTCGAGGAGTTCGGCGGCGGCGTGGATGATCGGCTCGACCGACTCGCCCCTGATGTTCACCTTGGCGATGGAGTGCAGCTCGATGCGGCGGTACTCCAGGATGCGGCTCATCGCGCCGCGCAGACAGCTGTACAGCGGCACGGGCTGGGGCCACTTGCGGCCGGGACGGCCGCCGCCGATGACGGCGATGGAGTCGGCGAGGCGGCCGATGAGCGCGTTGCCGTGGTCCAGGCGCAGCAGGTCGTCGAAGACCTCGGGGGTCAGCCCGTGGTCCTCCTCCATCTCCCGCAGTTCGTTGGCCTGCTGGTGGACGATGGCCTGGACGCGGCGGGCGATGTGGACGAAGGCGCGCAGCGCGGAGTCACGCCGCGCGATCTCACGGTCGATGACCTGGAGCACGGTCTTCAGCAACCGGCGCTGCGCGTCGGGGATCCCGCGGAACTCCGGGGTGCCGTCGACGAGCTGGGTGAGCACCTGTCCGGGCGAGATGGCTTCGCGCAGCTTGGCGACCGCCCTGGGCACGATCTCGGTGCGGAGGTAGTCGAGGTCGTCGTTCTGCGAGGCGATCCGCCGCTCCAGGAAGGCGGTGCGCTCCGCGCAGTCGGCGCGCAGCGCACGCAGGGCGCGCTCACGGTGGACCGCCACGGCCGCGACGGCGGTCACCAGGACCGTGGCGATGGCCCCGCACCAGCCGACGGCGGTTTGGGCCGGCCCGGTGAGCACGGCGACGGCGGCCCCCGTCGCCGCGCACATCAGTATGAACGGCATCAACAGCACGCGTGCGTAGGGAAGTTCGCGGCCACCGGGAGGCGATTGAACACTCACCATGTATGCCCTCTGAGACGGAATCGGCTGGATCGGGGGGTGCTTACGAGGAAAAAGACGGGTAGGTACCGGATCGAAACGGGATGACAACTGGATCTTCGTTATGTTTGGGAACAGGCGCACGAATACACCTCAACTCGGTGCGCCGCGGGCGAGCTTAGTCCGACCGGATCATCGCCATGTCATATTCGGCAAGCACCTGAAATGCCCCTCGCGCCAGGAGTACGCTCGGCATTTTTCATACGGTGCGCTGCTATTCGAACACGCGCTGTCACGGCGCACGGGCAGGCGAGACGGGTCCCCCGCCCAGGTGAATTCCCCTGTGACAGTGGACCTGAATTCCCCTGTGACAGTGGACTGGTGGACTTGGTGACCTGAGGCCACGAGGCCCGCGACACCCCGAGACCCCGATATCCCGAGGCCCCGAGGCCCTTGGGAGAGCCTCAGACTCCGGCGATGCGCAGTGCCGCGTCCGCCGTGGCCTCCGCGAAGACGGACACCGGGCGGTCCGGGTCGGAGCGGTGGACCAGGATGACGCCCTCGATCAGCCCGAAGACCAGATCCGTCCGCAGCTCCAGCTCACCCTTGGCGAGGCCGGAGCCCGCACGGGTGGCGGCGATCAACTGCCGGTAGGCGTCCTTGAGTTCGGAGCGCACGGCATGGAAGCCGGCGAACCGCTCGGAGCGCACCTCGGGCAGCGGATAGAGGCCGCCCAGGTTGTGCGGGCCGCCGCAGAGCAGCTCGACGTCGGTGCGGCACAGCTCCCACAACCGGTCCTCCGCCGGGGCGGTGTCGTCGGCGAGCAGGTCGCGGGCACAGGACAGCGAGGGCGTGACGGTGGACTCCAGCAGTTCGGCGAGCAGTTCCTCCTTGCCGGACACGTAGTGGTACATGGAGGCCTGCCGCATCCCGGCCCGCTCGGCCACGGCGCGCGTGGTGGTCGCGGCATACCCGCGGGTGGTGAACAACTCGGCGGCGGCCGTGAGGAGCTCGTCGCGCGGCGACAGTCCGCTGTCGGGCCGCCGCTCCGCCCGCGGCCTGCCGACCCGCCGCCCACCACCGGTTCCCATGCGGTCGATCCTCGCACATGACGCCGTACGGCGATCTCGGCGCGGTGCGACGACGGGCCTGCCCGGCGCCCGCCGTGAGGGACCGGAAACCGACCGGCAACGCCCGGGACACGGCGGCGACCCGCTCCCCGCCTAATTTCTGTCGGGCGACAGAAATCACCGCAGCAGTCACCCGACCCCGAAAGGTCCCGCGATGGCGACAGCGACCACCTACGGAGCACGCGACCACGCCCGGGCACAGGAGGGCGCCCGTGCCGAGGCCATGCCCGTCGTGCCGGCGAGCGCCTGGCCCGCGCCGCCCTGCGAGGCGGGCCACCTGGTGTGGGCGGAGACCGTGGCGGGCGGCAACTACACGCACCGGGTGCTGGCCCGCGGCACCGAGCTGCGCCTGACGGATCTGCTCGGCGACGCCTGCGCCCATCTGCTGCTGTTCGTCGCCGACCGCCCGTGGGAGCGGCTGAACGTGGCCGACACGGTCAAGGTGCAGTGGAACGCATACCTCGGTCAGGGGCGCCTGCTCCTGTCCGACCAGGGCCGCGTCCTCGCGTCGGTCGTCGCCGACACCTCCGGGCGGCACGACGCCCTGTGCGGCACCTCCACGCTCGCCCGCAACGCCGAGCGCTACGGGGACGGCACCCCGCAGTCCGCGTCCTCCGCCGGACGCGAGTTGTTCAAGCTGGCCGCCGCGAAGAACGGGCTGAAGCCACGCGACCTGCCGCCGTCGCTGTCGTTCTTCCAGGGCGTGGAGATCCGCGAGGACGGCGCCCTCGACTTCACGGGCTCCGCCGGCCCGGGCGGCAGCGTCACCCTGCGCGCCGAGCAGGACGTCACGGTGCTCATCGCCAACGTCCCCCACCCGGTCGACCCGCGCCCGGACTACGTGTGCACCCCGCTGGAGGTCCTCGCCTGGCGCTCGGAGGCGACCCGCCCCGGCGACCAGCTGTGGGAGACCACCCCCGAGGGCCGCCGTGCCTTCCTGAACACCGCCGAATTCCTAGCCGCCAGGGGGCTCGCATGAAGAACGTGAAAACCGTCGTTCCGGCCCGTGCCGCCTGGTCGTCCGTCGTACGCACCGGCGAGACGCTGACCGTCACCGACCTGTACGGCAACCAGGCCGTCGACTTCCTCGTCTACGACGCACACGACACGTCCGTGCGCTACAGCGCCCCCGACACGATCCAGGCGCAGGGCACCATCTTCCTGACCACGGGCAGTGTGCTGCTGTCGAACGAGCACACCCCGCTGATGACGGTCGTCGCGGACGACGTGGGCCGCCACGACACGGTCGGCGGGGCCTGCTCCAAGGAATCGAACACGCTGCGGTACGGCCACCACACCTGGTCGCAGCACGCCTGCGTGGACAACTTCCTCGCGGAGGGCGCCAAGTACGGCCTCGGCAAGCGCGACCTGGTGTCCAACATCAACTGGTACATGAACGTTCCCGTCGAGAAGGACGGCACCCTCGGCATCGTCGACGGCATCTCGGCCCCCGGCCTCTCGCTGACCCTGCGGGCGGAGCGGGACGTCCTCGTGCTCGTCTCCAACTGCCCCCAGATCAACAACCCGTGCAACGGCTTCGAGCCGACGGCGGTGGAGATGACGATCGAAGCGGGCCGGGGGGACAGCGCATGAGCTTCGACACGCTGCTGGTCGCCAACCGGGGCGAGATAGCCGTCCGGATCCTGCGCACGGCCCGCGAGCTGGGCCTGCGCACGGTCGCGGTGTACTCCGACGCCGACCGCTCGGCGCCCCACGTCCGTCTCGCCGACCGCGCGGTACGGCTGGGCCCGGCGCCCGCGAGGGAGTCCTACCTCGATCCGGACCTGGTCCTGAAGGCCGCCAAGGACACGGGCGCCGGGGCGATCCACCCCGGCTACGGCTTCCTGTCCGAGGACGCGGCGTTCGCGCGCCGCTGCGAGGACGCCGGGATCGTGTTCGTGGGCCCGACCCCCGAACAGCTGGAGCTGTTCGGCACCAAGCACACCGCGCGGGCGGCGGCCCTGACGGCGGGAGTACCGCTGGCCCCGGGCACGGGCCTGCTCGCCTCCCTGAACGAGGCGCTGGACCAGGCCGACGCGATCGGCTATCCGGTGATGCTGAAGGCCACCGGCGGGGGCGGCGGCATCGGCATGTCGGCGTGCCGATCCGCCGGCGAACTGACCGAGGCGTGGGAGCGGGTGCAGCGGGTCGCCGCCGCCTCCTTCTCCACGGCCGGTGTCTTCCTGGAGCGGCTCGTCGAGCACGCCCGCCATGTCGAGGTGCAGATCTTCGGGGACGGCGCGGGGAAGGTCGTCACCTTCGGCGACCGCGACTGCTCCCTCCAGCGCCGCAACCAGAAGGTCGTGGAGGAGGCACCGGCACCGGAACTCCCGCCCCGCATACGGCGGCAACTCACCGCATCAGCCCGTGACTTGTGCGCCTCCGTCGGCTACCGCTCCGCCGGCACCGTCGAGTTCGTGTACGACGCGGCCCGCGAGGAGGCGTACTTCCTGGAGGTCAACACCCGCCTCCAGGTCGAGCACCCGGTCACCGAGGAGACGTACGGCGTCGACCTGGTCGCCTGGATGCTGCGCCTGGCGCGCGGCGACCACGGCGTCGTACGGGACCCGGGCGCGCCCCGCGGCCACGCCGTCGAGGCCCGCCTCTATGCCGAGGACCCCTCCCGCGACCACCGGCCCGGCGCCGGACTGCTCACCCGGGTCGAGTTCCCGCAGGGCGTGCGCGTGGACGGCTGGATCGAGACGGGCACGGAGGTCACCACCTCCTACGACCCCCTGCTCGCCAAGGTGATCGCGTACGGCCCGGACCGGGAACACGCGCTGCGGCGGCTGGACGAGGCCCTGGCCCGCACCCGGATCGACGGCATCGAGACCAACCTGGGCCAGATCCGGGCGGCCCTCGCGGCCGATGCCTTCCGGTCCGCCACGCACTCCACGGCGACCCTCGCCACCGTCACGGACCCCACCCCGCGTATCGAGGTCGTGGCGGCCGGAACGCTCACCACCGTGCAGGACTGGCCGGGCCGCACCGGCTACTGGCAGGTCGGCGTGCCCCCGTGCGGCCCGATGGACGACCTGTCCTTCCGGCGCGGCAACCGGGCGCTCGGCAACGCGGAGGGAGCTCCCGGCCTGGAGTGCACGCTCCAGGGGCCGACCCTGCGCTTCACGCACGCCACCACCGTGTGCGTCACGGGCGCCCCGGCACCGGTCACGGTGGACGGCACGCCGGTCGCGCAGTGGGAGCCGGTGACGGTGCCGGCGGGCGCGGTCCTGGAGGTCGGGGCGCCGTCCGAGCACGGGCTGCGGACGTATGTGCTGTTCGCGGGCGGCGGCCTGGACGTGCCCGCCTTCCTCGGCAGCACGGCCACCTTCACCCTGGGCCGGTTCGGCGGCCACGGCGGCCGGGCGCTGCGCACGGGAGACGTCCTGCACGGCGGCACGGTGACGGCGGGTTCCCCGGTGCCGGCCGCCGACCGCCCGGCCTTCACCTCGTCGTGGCTGCTGGGAGCCCTGGAAGGCCCCCACGCGGCACCGGAGTTCTTCACCGAGGACGACATCCACGACTTCTACGCCGCCGAGTGGAAGGTCCACTTCAACTCGGCCCGCACCGGAGTACGCCTGGTCGGCCCCAAGCCGCGCTGGGCGCGCCCGGACGGCGGCGAGGCGGGCCTGCACCCGTCCAACATCCACGACACGCCCTACTCGGTGGGCGCCGTCGACTACACGGGCGACATGCCGGTCCTGCTCGGCCCGGACGGCCCGTCACTCGGCGGGTTCGTCTGCCCGGCGACCGTGCCCACCCGGGAACGCTGGAAGCTCGGCCAACTGCGCCCGGGCGACACCGTCCGCTTCGCACCGCTGGCCGACGACGGCACGCCCCGGCCCGCCATCGTGGACGGCGGCGTACTGGCCCGGGACGGCGATGTGACGTACCGGCGCAGCGGCGACGACAACCTGCTGGTCGAGTTCGGGCCCATGCGGCTGGACCTGGCGCTGCGGATGCGGGTGCACGCACTGATGGAGGCGGTGTCGCAGGCGTGCCTGGAGGGGGTCACCGATCTCACCCCCGGCATCCGCTCCCTCCAGATCCGGACCGACCCGCGCCGGCTCACCCAATCCGAACTGCTCGCGTCCGTGAGAGAGATGGTCGCGGCCCTGCCTCCCACCGGCGAACTGGTCGTCCCGTCCCGCACGGTCCACCTCCCCCTGTCCTGGGACGACCCGGCCACCCGTGAGGCCATCGCCCGCTACATGGCGGGCGTCCGCGACGACGCGCCCTGGTGCCCTTGGAACATCGAGTTCATCCGTCGCGTCAACGGCCTGCAATCGGTGGAGGACGTCCACCGCACGGTCTTCGACGCCGAGTACCTGGTCCTGGGCCTGGGCGACGTCTACCTGGGCGCCCCGGTGGCCACACCGCTGGACCCCCGCCACCGCCTGGTGACCACGAAGTACAACCCGGCCCGCACCTGGACCGCCGAGAACTCGGTCGGCATCGGCGGCGCCTACCTGTGCGTGTACGGCATGGAGGGTCCCGGCGGCTACCAGTTCGTGGGCCGGACGACACAGGTCTGGTCGGGATGGCAGCAGCGGGGCGCCTTCGAGCCGGGCTCCCCGTGGCTGCTCCGCTTCTTCGACCGCATCAAGTGGTACCCGGTGAGCGCGGAGGAACTGCTGGAACTCCGCGCGGACATCGTCTCGGGCCGCTTCGTGCCGCGTATCGAGGAGGGCGTGTTCTCCCTGGCGGAGTACGAGGCGTTCCTCACCGGGAACGCCGCGGCGATCGCCGGGTTCAGGGCCCGTCAGCAGGCCGCCTTCGCCGCGGAACGCGCCGCCTGGGAGGCGTCGGGCGAGTTCGCCCGAGCGGAGACGGCGACCGTGCCTGCGGCGCGGTCCGAGGTGACGGTTCCGCCGGGCGGCCGGCTCGTGGAGGCCGACTTCGCCGCGTCCGTGTGGCAGGTGAACGTGGAGCCGGGCGACGAGGTGACGGCGGGACAGCCCCTGCTGGCACTGGAGGCGATGAAGATGGAGTCGAGGGTGCACGCGCCGGTCGACGCCGTGGTGACGGAGCTCCTCACCAAGCCGGGCGCCCAGGTGGAGGCGGGCACGCCACTCCTGGTCCTCGCGCCACTGCAGCCCACGGCGCCATGAAACCCGGCCGGTGGTCTGCCGACGAACCCGCATCAGCCCAGGAGCACAGATGTCGACCCTCACACGAGTCCGCCTCGCCTACGCCCGTACGGAAACCGTCAACCGCCCCGAAATCTGGATCGGCCTCCGCCCCCAGGAAGCGGTGGAAGCCGAAGCAAGCGCCATCGACGCCCGAGTGGCCGCAGGCGAACACCTCCCCTTGGCCGGCAGGCTCTTCGCGGTGAAGGGCAACATCGACGTCAAGGGCCTGCCCACCACAGCGGGCTGCCCGGCCTACGCGTACGCACCCGAAGAAGACGCCCCGGCCGTGGCACGCCTACGCGAAGCCGGCGCCATAGTGATCGGCACAACGAACCTGGACCAGTTCGCAACCGGTCTGGTGGGGACGCGCTCCCCCTACGGCGCCGTCCGCAATGCCTGTGATCCAGCACGGATCAGCGGCGGCTCCAGTTCCGGCTCAGCCGTAGCCGTAGCGCTGGGCATCGTCGACTTCGCCCTGGGTACCGACACCGCGGGCTCGGGCCGCGTCCCGGCCGCCTTCAACGGCATCGTCGGCCTGAAGCCCACCCGTGGCCTCGTCCCCACGACCGGTGTCGTACCGGCCTGCGCCTCGATCGACTGCGTCACGGTGTTCGCCCGTACGCTCCCGGAGGCCGAGCAGGCCCTGGCCCACATGGCCTCACCGCCCGACCGCGTACTCCCGCCGCTCCCCCAGCGGGCCCCGGGCCCGTGGCGCATCGCGGTCCCCCCGCTCGCCGACCTCGGCGAACTGGACGAGGGCTGGGCGGAGGCCTACGAGGCCACGGTCGCCCGGATCGCCGACGCGGGCGCCGAGGTGCGAAGCATCGACCTGGCCCCCTTCACGGAGGCCGCCGCGATGTTGTACGAGGGCGCGTTCGTGGCGGAGCGGTATACGGCGGTCGGGAGCTTTGTCGACAAGTTGATCGCCGAGGGTGGTGCGGGGCTCGACCCGACGGTCGCCGGCATCATCACCCGCGCCCGCGACATCCCGGCCCACCAGCTCTTCGCCGACCAGGCCCGCCTGGCCGCCCTGCGGGCCCGCGCCCTGGCGGAACTGGCCGACGCGGACGCCCTGTTGCTGCCCACCGCCCCGGGGCACCCCACGCTCGCCGAGGTCGCCGCGGACCCAGTGGGCGCCAACGCCCGTCTGGGCCGCTTCACCAACTCCACAAACCTGTTCGATCTGGCGGCGGTGGCCGTCCCGGCGGGCGAGGTGAACGGACTGCCGTTCGGCGTGATGCTGATCGGCCCGGCGTTCACGGACGAACGGCTGGCCCGGATCGCCCGAGTGCTGGAACCGGAGTCGTCTGTGGCCGTGGTGGGCGCACACCTGTCGGGCCAGCCCCTGAACCCCCAACTCCTGGCACTGGGCGCCCGGCTGGACCGTACGACGACCACGGCCCCCGTCTACCGCCTGCACGCCCTGCGCACCGATCCGCCGAAGCCGGGCCTGGTGCACGTCGGCGAGGGCGGAGCGGCGATCGAGACGGAGGTCTGGCGCCTGCCCGCAGAGGGGCTGGGCCGCCTGCTCACCGCTCTCCCCCGCCCGATGACGCTGGGCAGCGTGGAACTGGCGGATGGAAGCCGAGTCCCGGGCTTCTTGTGCGAACCCAGCGCCTTGACCGACACGGAGGACATCACGGAGTACGGCAGCTGGCGGACGTATGTGACTCGGAGGCAGGGTCAACGGGCCTGAAGGGGCGCGGGGCTGTGACATTGGCCGGCTCCGCCGCGTGGGCGCGAACAACCACAGAAGACCCGCACCCGCCCGACGACTCTCATCCCACCGACGAGTAGGCGACAACACCCCGCAGCAACTGATCAACCGCCTTGCGCGCGGCCTTGCCCACGGTCGAGCCCTCCACAGGAGAAGCCGCCGCGATCTGCCCCAGGACGTCGATCACCTGCTTGCACCACCGCACGAAGTCGCCGGCCGGCATCTCCGCCTCGTTCAGGACCTCGTCCAGCCCCTTTCCACTGGCCCACATGTACGCGGCCCAGGCGAACCCGAGGTCGGGTTCGCGCTGGCCGACGCCCTCGGTCTGGTTGATGCGGAACTCCTCCTCCAGGGCGTCCAGACGGCCCCAGATCCGCACCATCTCGCCGAGCGCGGCCTTGGCCTTGCCCGAGGGCAGCTTCGGCGCCATCGCGTCGTCGCCGACCCGGGCCTCGTACACCAACGCGGAGACGCACGCGGCGAGTTCGGCGGGAGCGAGCCCCTCCCAGACGCGTTCGCGCAGGCATTCGCTGGCGAGCAGGTCCAGTTCGCCGTAGAGCCGGGCGAGCCGCTTGCCGTGCTCGGTCACCTCGTTGCCGCGCAGGTAGTCCAGTTCGGTGAGCAACGCCACGATCCGGTCAAACGTACGCGCGATCGTGTTCGTCCGGCCCTCGATGCGGTGTTCCAGCTGCTTGGTGTCGCGCAGCAGCCGGTGGTAGCGCTCGGCCCAACGGGCATGGTCCTCACGGTCGTTGCACCCGTGGCAGGGGTGGGCGCGGAGCGCGGCGCGCAGCCGGGCGATCTCGCGGTCGTCGGCCGCCTGGGAGCGCCGCTTGCGGTGCCGCTCCGGCGGGATATGCCCGGCCTTGGTGCGCAGCGCGGAGGCGAGGTCCCGGCGGGACTGCGGGGAGCGCGGGTTGAAGGACTTGGGGATCCGCATCCGCTCCAGCGGTTCTACGGGTACCGGGAAGTCGATCGCGGCCAGCCGCTTGACCTGCCGTTCGGCGGTGAGGACGAGCGGGCGCGGGCCGTCCTGGTACTCCAGGCCCCGGTGGCCGCCTGCGCGGCCGGCGGGCAGGCCGGGGTCGAGGACCAGGGCCAGACCCGCGTACTTGCCGGTGGGGACGTGGATGACGTCACCTGGCTTGAGCTTCTCCAGGGCGACGGCGGCCTCCGCGCGGCGCTGGGCGGCGCCCTGGCGGGCCAGCTCGGTCTCGCGGTCCGTGAGCTGGCGGCGCAGCCGGGCGTACTCCTCGAAGTCGCCGAGGTGGCAGGTCATGGCCTCCTTGTAGCCCTGGAGGCCCTCTTCGTTGCGCTGCACCTGGCGGGAGATGCCGACGACCGACTTGTCGGCCTGGAACTGCGCGAAGGAGGTCTCGAGGAGTTCGCGGGAGCGGTGCCGGCCGAACTGTTCGACCAGGTTGACGGCCATGTTGTACGACGGCTTGAAGCTGGAGCGCAGCGGGTAGGTGCGCGTCCCGGCGAGGCCCGCGAGGTGCTCCGGGCTCATGCCGCGCTGCCACAGCACCACCGCGTGGCCCTCGACGTCGATGCCGCGGCGGCCGGCACGGCCGGTGAGCTGGGTGTACTCGCCGGGGGTGATGTCGGCGTGCTGTTCGCCGTTCCACTTGACGAGCTTTTCCAGCACCACGGAGCGCGCGGGCATGTTGATGCCGAGCGCGAGGGTCTCGGTGGCGAACACGGCCTTCACCAGGCCGCGGACGAACAGTTCCTCGACGACCTCCTTGAACGTGGGCAGCATGCCCGCGTGGTGGGCCGCTATGCCGCGCTCGAGGCCTTCCAGCCACTCGTAGTAGCCGAGGACGTGCAGGTCCTCGGGAGGGATGGAGGCCGTGCGCTCCTCGACGAGGGCGCGCACCTGTTCCCGCGATTCCTCGTCGTTGAGCCTGAGGCCGGCGTAGAGGCACTGCTGGACGGCGGCCTCGCAGGCGGCGCGGCTGAAGATGAACGTGATCGCGGGCAGCAGGCCCTCGGCGTCCAGCCGTTCGATGACCTCGGGCCGGCTCGGTGTCCACACCCGGGCGCGCTGTCTGCGCTCCCGTTCGCGGTCGGCCTCGCGCATGGCGCGGCCACGCCTGCGGTCCTGGAACATGGGGCGGCTGGCCTCCATGCGGGCCAGGCGCGTGAGGTCGGGGTTGACGGCCTTGCGGTGTCCTTCGCCCTCCTCGAACAGGTCGTACATCCGGCGGCCGGCCAGCACGTGCTGGAACAGCGGCACGGGCCGGTGCTCGGAGACGATCACTTCCGTGTCGCCGCGGACGGTGTCCAGCCAGTCGCCGAACTCCTCCGCGTTGGACACGGTCGCCGACAGCGACACCAGCGTCACCGACTCCGGGAGGTGGATGATCACTTCCTCCCAGACGGCGCCGCGGAAGCGGTCGGAGAGGTAGTGCACCTCGTCCATGACGACATAGCCGAGGCCGAGGAGGGTCTGCGAGCCCGCATACAGCATGTTCCGCAGGACCTCGGTGGTCATCACGACGATCGGCGCGTCGGAGTTGACGCTGTTGTCGCCGGTGAGGAGGCCGACCTTCTGTGTGCCGTAGCGGCGGCACAGGTCGTTGTACTTCTGGTTCGACAGCGCCTTGATGGGTGTCGTGTAGAAGCACTTCTTGCCCTGTTTGAGGGCGAGGTGGACGGCGAACTCGCCGACGATCGTCTTGCCGGAGCCGGTGGGCGCGGCCACCAGCACGCCCTTGCCGGCCTCGAGCGACTCACAGGCCTCGATCTGGAAGGGGTCGAGGCCGAAGTCGTACATCTCGCGGAAGGAGGCGAGCGCGGTGGCCTGCTCGGCAGCGCGCCTACGGGCTGCCGCGTACCGCTCGGCCGGGGAGAGGTCCTCTGTCATCGTGCTTTCGAGCGTACCGGGAGCCACTGACAACAGGACGATCATTATGCGGATCACGGGCACGGACCGGGGCGCGGACGGCCGTGGGGCCCCGCCGATGTCCTCGGCGGGGCCCCACGGCCGTCGGTCAGCACCTCACATGCCGCTTCCGCGCGGTCACGTCACGTCGTCATACCCGTTGACCCGGTCCGTGCTCGGCGCCTGGGGCAGTGCCCGGGTCGCGGTGACGCTCTCGACCTCGCCGATGTCCTCGGGCGTGAGATCCAGTTCGGAGGCCTCGTCGTCGGCGGGTCCCTCGGCCTCGCGCCGCTGCTTGCGGCGGTCGTTGAGCAGCGAGAAGGCGACCGCGCCGAAGTACAGCACCCAGATCGGCCCGGCCAGCGCCAGCATGGAGAGGGGGTCGGTGCTGGGGGTGGCCACGGCCGCGAAGACCGTGATGCCCAGGATCATGGCGCGCCACCAGCCGAGCATGCGCGTCCCGCTGAGCACCCCGGTGAGATTGAGCATGATCAACAGCAGGGGCAGCTCGAAGGACAGCCCGAAGACGACCACCATGCGTGTGACGAGCTGCAGCAGGTCGTCCAGCGGCAGCAGGTTGTCGACGCCGGACGGCGTGAAGTCGATCAGCACCTTCGCGGTGGTGGGCAGCACCTTGTAGGCGAAGAACCCGCCGCCGAGGAAGAGCGGGACACCGGTGCCGACGAACCCGTAGGCGTACTTCTTCTCGTGCCGGTGCAGACCCGGCGCGACGAACGCCCACAGCTGGTAGAGCCAGACCGGGGAGGCGAACACCACACCGGCCATCAGCGAGACCTGCAGTGCCAGGGTGAACGGCGCGAGCAGACCGTTGATCGTGATCCGCGCGCACTGCTGGTTGTGGCTCGAGGACCTCGCCAGCTCCTCGAAGCTCTTCCCGCACCCGACCGAGTCGAGGATCGGCTTGGTGAGGAAGTTGATGATGTCGTTGTAGAAGAAGGCGGCGACGACCGTGACCACGATGATGGCCAGCATGGCCTTGGCGAGCCGGTTGCGCAGTTCACGCAGGTGCTCCGCGAGGGGCATCCGCCCCTCGGGGTCCCTCTCCTGTTTGCGGGCAGACTTGAGCAACCCACATCCTCATCTCGTGCAGTGGACCGGGAACTCCGGTCCTCCCGTCAGCGCTGGGTCGTGTCCGTCGGCTCGTTGACCGGGCGGGCGCTGGTCACGTCGCCGGGAGCGGCCTGGATGGTGCGCTGGGCCGGGGGCTGCTCGTCGTTCGGCGGGCCGGCCGGCGCGGAGGACTTGCCCTCCTCCTTCATCGCCTTGGCCTCGCTCTTCAGGATGCGCGCGGACTTGCCGAGGGAGCGCGCCATGTCCGGAAGCTTCTTCGCGCCGAACAGCAGGATGATGACGACGAGGATGAGAATGATCTCGGGGGCTCCGAGCCTTCCGAACATAAGTCTTTACCTTCTCACCGAGGCGGCATTGGGTGGGGGTGCTGTTCGGCCAATCGGACAAATGTCCGACAGCCGTGCAGCGATCGTAACGCTCAGGGGTGAACGTGAGGCAATCCCTGTGCGTACTCCCGGTCTGCGGACCGCGCCTCGTTCTCCGGGCCGCGACCAGCAGCGTACCTGTACGCAGTGGGAAGTAGACAGGGCGAAGTGACTCATTGCGCCTCTTGCGGCCCCTCTTACCGGATCCACGGAACACCGTCGCGGCACGGCGTGCGGCGGAGAAGGGCATGCGCCGGAGAACCGGCGGATGCGGATCACCGTCGTGACGCCATTGCCGGCGTGAGGCGGATCGGCGGCGGGAGGCGATGCGCGGCGTGAGGCGGATTGCCGAGCTGCGGCGGGATTGCCGAGCTGTGGCGGATTCATATCCGGTCCGCGGCCCGCGCCGCGCCCACGGCCGCCCGTTCCAGGTCCTCCGCGGCACGGTTGATCCGGCGCGCCGAGTCGGCGACCTGCCGCCCGAGGCGCTGGGCCTCCAGGAAGACCCGGACGGCGAACACACCCAGAACGGCGAGCCCCAGGAACCCCAGGGCGATCGCGAGCATCGGCCAGAACATGACGTAAGAGCCTAGAGGGTCGAGTGCAGCCGCAGGGTCCGCACCCCGCCCCCGGTGAGCAGTTCGACGATGCGC
Source organism: Streptomyces sp. Y2F8-2 (assembly GCF_014905555.1). Taxonomy (GTDB): domain Bacteria; phylum Actinomycetota; class Actinomycetes; order Streptomycetales; family Streptomycetaceae; genus Streptomyces; species Streptomyces cynarae. Next base: position 281,198 of record NZ_BNGS01000007.1, read on the forward strand.
TCCCCGGCCGGCTTGCGGACGGATGCGCCGCACTCGGGGCACGTGAAGGAGTAGAACGTGGTCTTGCTGGTGGCGCCGATGGCCAGCCGCAGGGCGCTCGCCCCCAGCTCGAAACGGGCGCGGCAGTCCGGGCAGCCGGCCCGGAACACCACGTCGGCCACCCGCCTCATCCCGGCGAACGCCGTCCGCACCGACATCTCCGCGGCCCCCGGCGCCTGCGGCGCACCGGCCGACGCTTCCGACTGCTCCGAGGCACCAGACATCGCCCACGTGCTCACAGCTGCTGCTCCTGCCTGTCGTACAGCCCGTCCTGAACCGGATCCGGCCCGTCGTACGCCGCGAGCGCCTCGCGGGCCGCCCGGCGGGCGCTGTCCGCGAGGTCCTGCGGCGACACGATCCGGCCGTCCCGTCCGAGCCGCAGCGCCAGCCGTCTGAGTGACGCCGGGTCGGGGGTCCGCAAGGTGATACGCAGCCCGCCGTCCGGCAGCTCGTCCGCGCTGTCGTGCGGGTAGTACTCGGCGACCCAGCGACCGCCCGGTCCGACCTCGACGACCACCTCGGGGTCCTCGGCGGCGGGCTGGACGAGCCCTTCGGACAGGTCCCGCAGCTCGACCTCCGGAGGCGCCGACGGCTCGTCGAGGATCTTGATCTCGGCGACCCGGTCGAGCCGGAAGGTGCGGCGCGCCTCGGAGCGGCGGCACCACGCCTCCACGTACGTGTGGCCGACGCTGACCAGGCGGATCGGGTCGATCTCGCGCTCGGTGACCTCGTCGCGGGCCGGCGAGTAGTAGCGGATCCACAGGCGGCGGCGCTCGGAGATGGCCCGGTCGACGTCGGCGAAGACACCGCCCTCGGACTCGAACGTCACCGACAGCCGGGAGCTGGCGCCCGCCGCCTCGCCGGCGGCGGTCTCCACCTTGGCGGTGGCGCGCAGCAGCGCCTGCCGGTCGCTCTCCCGCAGCCCCGGCAGGGTGGCCACGGCCCGGGCGGCCACCAGCAGCGCGGTCGCCTCGTCCGCCGCCAGCCGCAGGGGCTCGGCCGCGTCCGCGCCGAGAGCGGCCGGGTTGTGCCACCAGATGCGCTCGCCGTCGGTGTCGATGTCGAGGAGGTCGCCGCCGCGGAAGCTGGTGCCGCACATGGGCAGCACGTCGAGGTCCGAGACCAGCTCCTCCTCGGTGATGCCGAACGCCCGGGCGACGTCCTCGACGCGCGCCCCGGGACGCTCCCTCAGATACGTCACCAGGGACAGCAGCCGCCGGGTCTGGTCGATGGCGTTCGCTGGTCTGGCCGGTTTGCCTGCCACGGTCGTACCTCTCCCCCTCAGCCCTTGGCCACGGCGCGCAGCCGGTCCACCACGTCGGCCCTCAGCTCCGCCGGCTCCAGGACCACCACGTCGGGCCCGAACTCCACCAGCCAGGCGTCGAGGCCGTGCCCGTACGGGATCTCCAACTCGTCCCAGCCGTCACCGAGTTCCCGCACGGAGGTGGCCTTCGCCCGAAGGGGGTACCCCGCGTCCTTGCGCAGCCGGATCCGCGCCGAACGGTCGGCGGTCTCCCCCGCCCAGCTCGCCACGGTCTCACGGACGGTGACCACGTCGGGCACCGGGGCGGTGAAGGCGCCGCCGCGGCTGCGCACCTTGCCGGTGATCCTCGAGAGCCGGAAGACACGCTCGGCTCCCCGGTCGCGGTCCCAGCCCGCCAGGTACCAGTGGCCGCGCCAGCACTCCAGCGCCCAGGGTTCGACATGGCGCTGTTCGGGGTGGGCGGCGGTGGCCTTGCGGTAGTCGAACACGACGGGGCGGCGGTCCCGGCAGGCCAGCATCAGCGGCTCGAACGCGGCCTCGTGCACGGGGATGCGGGGTTCCAGGGCGCCGTGGACCTCGTACGGGTCGACGTCCTCGGGCAGACCGGCGGCGCGCAGTTTCTGCAGGGCGCCGCTCGCTGCACCGGCGAGCCGGGCCTGCTGCCACACCTTGGCGGCCAGGCCGAGCGCGGCGGCCTCCTCGGCGTCGAGAGTGATGGGCGGAAGGCGGTTGCTGTCGCGGCGCGCCAGGTAGCCGACCTCGCCCTCGAGGTTCTCCACGGTCTCGATCACGAGTCCGAGCTCACGCAGGTCGTCCTTGTCCCGCTCGAACATGCGGTTGAAGGAGTCGTCGGACCCTGCTTCCAGATAGGCCTCGATGGACTCGCGCAGCTCACGCTTGCTGAGCGGCCGCCGCGTCCCGAGCAGACACAGCGCCAGATTCATCAGCCGCTCGGCCTTGGCAATGGCCATCGACGCCCTTCGCCTCCCCATGGTGCTTACGACGGACGACCGTACCGCCCGCGAGCACCCCGGCAAAAGCCGAGGGCCCACGCCCGCACAGGCATGGACCCAGCTGATCGTTTCCGGTCGCCTCCAGGCAGCCTCCCGCACCGTCCGCGGCCGACCCGGCCTCGGCCGCCCCGCAGACTGCCGGAGGCACACCTCGAAGCCGCCCCGCCGGAGGCGGCTTCGCGGCCGGATCACCTTCGCAGCCGCCGGGTGACCGCTTCCGCGGCCCCGCACAGCGGCTGCCGGACGGCCCCCGGCGGCCGACAGGGGTTCCGCCGCCGGGCCCGGCCCGGCGGCGGTCGGGCGACCGGTGCCTCGGTCAGACCGCGACCAGGTCGCAGACGAAGATCAGCGTCTCGCCCGGCTTGATCCGGGCGCCCGCGCCACGGTCGCCGTAGGCCAGGTGCGGGGGAATCGTCAGCTGGCGGCGGCCGCCGACCTTCATGCCCTGGACGCCCTGGTCCCAGCCCTTGATGACCTGGCCGACACCCAGCTGGAACTTCAGCGGCGTACCGCGGTTCCAGGAAGCGTCGAACTCCTCACCGGTGGAGAAGGCGACGCCCACGTAGTGGACGGAGACGGTGTCGCCCGCCTTGGCCTCCGGGCCGTCACCCTCCCAGATGTCCTTGATCTCGAGGTCGGCCGGGGGCTCGCCGCCCGGGAAGTCGATCTCGGGCTTCTCGATGCTCACGTCAAAAGCTCCTGCTGTTTCGTGTTGAGGCCATTGCGGCACCACCGACACTCTCACATCCCTGCAGGGCTTACATCTTCGCCAGGATGTCCACCACGAAGACCAGCGTGGAGTCCTTCTTGATGCCGCTGCCGCTCGGCGGGTTGTCCCCGTACCCCAGCTTCGGCGGGATGACGACGAGCACACGGCTGCCCACCTTCTTCCCGGTCAGCCCCTGCGCCCAGCCCCTGACGACCTGCTGGAGCGAGAACGACGCCAGCTGGCCACGGCCGTACGTGGAGTCGAACTCCTTGCCGGTGTCCCACAGCACGCCCTTGTACTGCACGAGAACGGTGTTGTCCGCCTTGACCTCGTCGCCGTCGCCCTCGATGACGTACTTCGCGACCAGCCCCGTCGGCGGCTTCGCCTTCGGCACGTCGATGGACGGCGCCTTGCCGTCGGTGTTCGTGCCCACCTTCGGCAGGTCGGAGTCGCTCTGCGCCACCGCCTCGCCCTTGGCGGAGCTCTTCGCGTTGAACGTGTTCTGCACGTCCACCACGAACACCAGCGTGTCGGTGCCCTTGATGCCCGCCTGCGGGTTGCCCTGCGTGCCGTACCCCCAGGTCGGGGGTACCGCCATCAACACCCGGCTGCCGACCTTCTTCCCCGCCAGCGCATACCGCCAGCCGTCGATGATGCCGCCCTGGGCGAGCTGGATCACCAGCGGCGTCTTGCGGTCGTAGGAGTTGTCGAAGACCTTGGCCGTGTCCCAGATCTGGCCCAGGTAGTTCGCCTGGATGTAGTCGTTCTCCGCGACCGTCTGCCCGCCGCCGGCGATCACCGTTTTGACCGCCAGGTCCTTGGAGGGCGAGCCGGACCCCTTCGCCACAGTCGGCTTCTCGTCGAACTTCGTCCCGGCGGTGATCGTCGGCAACGGCCCCTCGACGATCTTCGGCGGCGGAGCGGCCGACGTCGCCGAGGGCGCGGGGGACGAACTGGTACCTCCCGCACCCTTGCCGGACTTGTCGTCACCGCATCCGGCGACGGTCACCAGCCCGGCGGGCACAGCGGCAAGAAGAAGAGAGCGTCGGCGCACGATGGGGCCTCAATCGGTCGATCTTGATGGATGGCGTGCGCGCTACCTTACTGACGTTTGGGTGCCGATCCGGGTTCCGGCCCGCTTCAGTTTCGGCCGGGGGTCCGGGGGTTGCCCCCCGGGACAGCACTGCCGGCGAAAGAAGGGCGCCGTACGGCAAACGTACGGCGCCCGTGTGGCGTTCCGGTGACACACGCGAAACGCGGCTCTCAGATCCCGGTATCACATTCCGGCGATCAGCTTCTCCACCCGGTCGTCCACCGAACGGAACGGGTCCTTGCACAACACCGTCCGCTGTGCCTGGTCGTTGAGCTTCAGATGCACCCAGTCGACCGTGAAATCACGGCGCTGTTCCTGCGCCCGCCGGATGAAGTCACCGCGCAGCCGCGCGCGAGTGGTCTGCGGCGGAACCGACTTGCCCTCGAAGATCTTCAAGTCGTTGCAGATCCGGGCGGCTTGGCCCTTCTTCTCCAGCAGGTAGTACAGGCCGCGACGACGGTGGATGTCGTGGTAGGCGAGGTCTATCTGCGCCACCCGAGGATGCGACATCGTCATGTTGTGCTTGGCCCGGTACCGCTCGATGAGCTTGTACTTCATCACCCAGTCGATCTCGGTACCGATCCGGTCGAGATCCTCCGACTCGATCGCGTCCAGCGTACGGCCCCACAGCTCCAGCACCTGCTCGACCGTGCCCGTCCGGATACCGCGGCGCTCGCAGAAGTCCACGGCCTTCTCGTAGTACTCCCGCTGCACCTCCAGCGCGGAGGCCTCCCGGCCGCTGGCCAGGCGCACCTTGCGGCGGCCCGTGATGTCGTGGCTGACCTCGCGGATCGCCCGGATCGGGTTCTCCAGGGTGAGGTCACGCATCACCGTGCCCGCCTCGATCATGCGCAGCACCAGATCGGTCGCGCCGACCTTCAGCAGCATCGTCGTCTCGGACATGTTGGAATCGCCGACGATGACATGCAGACGGCGGTAACGCTCCGCGTCCGCGTGCGGCTCGTCCCGCGTGTTGATGATCGGCCGGGAACGGGTCGTCGCCGAGCTGACACCCTCCCAGATGTGCTCGGCCCGCTGACTCACGCAGTACACCGCCCCGCGCGGGGTCTGCAGCACCTTGCCGGCACCGCACAGCAGCTGCCTGGTGACCAGGAACGGAATCAGGATGTCCGCGAGCCGGGAGAACTCCCCGTGTCGCGCCACCAGATAGTTCTCGTGACAACCGTAGGAGTTGCCCGCCGAGTCCGTGTTGTTCTTGAAGAGGTAGACGTCGCCCGCGATTCCCTCCTCGTGCAGGCGGCGTTCGGCGTCGACCAGCAGCCCCTCGAGAATGCGCTCGCCGGCCTTGTCGTGGGTGACCAGTTCGATCACGTTGTCACATTCGGGTGTCGCGTATTCCGGATGCGAGCCCACGTCGAGATAGAGACGGGCCCCGTTGCGCAGAAACACATTGCTGCTGCGGCCCCATGACACGACACGGCGGAAGAGGTACCGCGCCACCTCGTCAGGCGACAGACGGCGCTGTCCCCTGAACGTGCACGTGACGCCGTACTCGTTCTCCAGCCCGAAAATGCGGCGGTCCATGACTGAACATTACGCCCGATCCCCTGAGCTGAAACGGGGTTCGACAGCACGGTTTGGATCATTTTCCGGTGAACCCGCAACCACCCCGCCCCCGGCGGGAGCTGCGAGGACCCGCCCCGCGACCACCAGGACCAGCAGCGACACGGCCCCCGCGGCCCCCGGCACGGCGAAACCCCACAGCGCGCCACCCGCCTGCACCACCGGCCCCGCGACGCCCGTCCCGACCGACGCACCCACCGTGAACGTCGTCACCAGCCACGAGAACGCCTCCGTCACCGTACCCCTCGGCGCATGCCGGTCCACCAGCACAAACGCACACGCGATACACGGCGCCAGGAACACCCCCGCCACCGCGGTCAGCCCCACCATCGCGACCACACCCGGCATCAGCATCAGCGGCAGATAACACAGCGCCAAAAGCGCCACCAGCACACGCAACCGCCGCTCCGGCGCGCCCGGCCACCGCCGCGCCCCGTACACCGAACCCCCGACTAGAGCACCCAAGCCGATCGCCGCCATCAGCCAGCCGTACACCCCGTCGCCCCCATGACCATCGGCGTACGACACGGCCGCCACCGCGATCGAACCCAACGCCATCCCCACGAACAGGAACGCCCCGAGCAGCACCAGCAGCCCCCGCGAGCGCAACGCCCCCAGCCAGTGCGCCTCACGCGGCGCCGACCGCCACGCACGCGACGGCGGCGACACCACCACCGACAACGCACCCAGCACCCCGACGACGTTCAGCACCACCACCGCCACACGCGCCGACCACAACGACGCACACAACGTCACCAGCAGCGGCCCGACGGTGAACATCACCTCCTGCGCCACCGCGTCCATCGCATAGGCCGTGTGCACCTGCTCCTCCCGGCGCAGCACCACCGGCCACAGCGCCCGCAGACCGCCCTCCAGCGGCGGCGTGAACAGCCCCGCCACCACCATCGCGGCATACGCCACGGCGATCGGCTCCAGACCCGTCAGCGCGAACACCGTCATGGCGGCGGCGGACACCACAGCCGCCGGCAGCTGCACCCGAGGCTGCCCGTGCAGATCGACCAGCCGCCCCAGCACCGGCTGCCCCACCGCGTTGGCCACCCCGTACACCGCGGCCAGCGCCCCCGCGAGGCTGTACGTGCCGCCCTCGGAGCGCACGAACAGCACCACGACGATCGCCGCCACCGCGTTGGGCAACCGGCCCACCAGCGTCCCCACCAGCAGGCGGGCCGCATGCCTCGCCCTGAGGATCTCCACGTATCCCGCGGCCATGCGCGTCCCTTCTCCCGGCCCCACCCCGCTTCTCCGTACCCGCGACGGGTGAAGTTTTACGTATAACGTCGCCCGTCATACGTACCATGAGCGCTGACCCGCAGTCCACACGACGGCCGACCCGCCAACCCGTACGAAGGAGCACGCCCACCGTGCCACCAGGTAGCACGCGACCCACCAGCCGCGATGTCGCCCAGGCCGCCGGCGTCTCCCAGGCAGCCGTCTCCCTCGTCCTCGGCGACAAATGGCGCGGACGCGTCTCCGAACCCGTCGCCGAACGCGTCCGACAGGCCGCACGAGAACTCGGCTACCGGCCCAACCTCGCCGCCCGCAACCTCCGCCTCGGCCACACCCGCACAGTCCTGCTGGTGGTACCCGCCCTCACCACCGAATTCTTCGCCGGCGTCTACACCGGCGCCGCCCGCATCGCCGCCGACCACGGCTTCGGCGTCGTCCTCTACCCCTCACCCGAAGGCGTCGGACCCGCCAGAGACCCCTTCCACTCCGCACAAGCCGCCCTCGACGGCGTCATCGCCTCCTCCATGGCCGCCGACGCCCTCACCGCCATCCACGGCGACCAACTCCCCCTCGTCATGCTCGACAGCGACCCCGAAGGCAGCCCCGGCGCAGCAACCGTCAACCTCGACATCACCGACGGAGTACGCCAGGTAGCCGAACACCTCCTCGGTCTCGGCCACCGGCACTTCCTCCACCTCGCCGCCGACATCCCCTCCTGGACCTTCCGGATACGCGCACAGGAACTCGCGGCACGCCTCGGCACCGTCCCCGGCACCACCCTGCGCACCACCCACGCCCCCATCTCCATCGAAGGCGCCCGCACCGCCGCCGAAACCGCCCTCGCCACCCCGGGCCCCCGCCCCACCGCCCTCGTCTGCGACGACGACAAACTCGCCGCCGGCGCCTACAAAGCCGCCCGCCGCCTCGGCCTGCGCATCCCCGACGACCTCTCCGTCACCGGCCTCGACGACCTGGCCCTCGCCACCGCCATCGACCCCGAACTGACGACCGTACGACTGGACGCCGAACTGTTCGGAGAACGCGGCATGCAGGCACTGCTGGCGGTCCTGGAAGGCCGCACCCCCGAGCAGCGCGACATCCCCGTCGAACTGGTCGTACGAGGCTCCACAGCACCACCGCGCCAGTGACTCGCGAACACCCGGGAGCACAACGCTGCGCGCCCCAACCCGAAACGGGCGGGGCGCGCAGCGTCATACCGTCAAACGGTCATACCGTCACACGAGTGAGGCGACCTACTCCTCCGACTCGGCGTCCGCGTCGGCCTCCGCCTCCGCCTCCGCCGCCGTCGACGCACCGTCCGCCTGCAACAGACGCGACAGCTGACGGCCGGTGATCCGCCTGAACTTGCGCTTCTGCGGTCGCGTACGGTCCAGCACCGCGACCTCCAGCCGCTCCGCCGGAATCTCCCGCTCACTGCCGTTCGTGTCACGCGACAGCGCCTGCACCGCCAGCTTCAACGCCTCCGCCAACGTCATCCCGTCACGATGACGCTGATCGAGGAAACTGCTGATCTGCTCGGCATTGCCGCCGACCGCCACCGAACCGTGCTCATCCACGATCGACCCGTCATGCGGCAGACGGTAGATCTGATCACCCTCCGGGGTCTCCCCCACCTCGGCGACCACCAGCTCCACCTCGTACGGCTTCTCCGCCGCACTCGAGAAGATCGTGCCCAGCGTCTGCGCGTAGACGTTCGCCAGACCACGGGCGGTCACGTCATCACGGTCGTAGGTGTAACCACGCAGGTCGGCGTAACGCACACCACCGATCCGCAGGTTCTCGTACTCGTTGTACTTGCCGGCGGCCGCGAAACCGATCCGGTCGTAGATCTCACTGAACTTGTGCAGCGCACGGGACGGGTTCTCACCGACGAACACGATGCCGTCGGCGTACTGCATCACGACCAGACTGCGGCCGCGCGCGATGCCCTTGCGGGCGTACTCCGCCCGGTCGGCCATGGCCTGCTGGGGGGAGACATAGAACGGCGTCGACACCGGTTATCCGTCCCTTTCTGTCGAAGTCACACGATCACCCTGATAACAACCGGTCCCGCCGTCAGAGCAGCGCGGCCCGCGGACCGTCGGGCTGCTCCAGACGCCGCTCCAGGATCGAGCGGGCGATCTCGGACGACTCCTCGTCGCTCAGCCGGCGGAAGCCGTCCTCGGTGATCACGGTGACGATCGGATAGATCCGGCGAGCGACATCGGGACCACCGGTCGCCGAGTCGTCGTCCGCCGCGTCGTACAGGGCCTGAACCACCAGGGTCGTGGCCTGCTCCTCGGTCAGATCCTCACGGTAGAGCTTCTTCATGGCACCACGCGCGAAGATCGAACCGGAACCCGTGGCCGCGAAGCCGTGCTCCTCGGAACGACCGCCCGTCACGTCATAGGAGAAGATGCGACCCTTGCCACGGTCCAGGTCATAACCGGCGAAAAGCGGAACCACGGCAAGACCCTGCATGGCCATGCCCAGATTGGAACGGATCATGGTCGACAGACGGTTCGCCTTGCCCTCCAGGGACAGCTGCGCGCCCTCGACCTTCTCGAAGTGCTCCAGCTCCAGCTGGAACAGCTTCACCATCTCGACGGCGAGACCCGCCGTGCCGGCGATGCCCACGGCCGAGTACTCGTCCGCCGGGAACACCTTCTCGATGTCCCGCTGCGCGATCACATTGCCCATGGTCGCCCGGCGGTCACCCGCGAGCACGACGCCCCCCGGGAACGTCGTGGCCACGATGGTGGTGCCGTGCGGAGCCTCGATCACGCCCTGCGTGGGCGGCAGCTGCCGGTTGCCGGGCAGCAGCTCGGGCTGGTGCTCCGACAGGAAGTCCATGAAGGACGACGAGCCAGGCGTCAGGAAGGCAGCTGGTAGACGCCCGGTGCTACGAGGATTGGCTTCCACGCGTTTCCTTCCACGTATGTCGCAGCCCGCCTTATGACGTCGGGCCGATCCTTGAACTGCCCCAGTGCGGCATTGCAGCTGAAGCACAGTACGCCACGGACCCTACCCGTCTGGTGGCAGTGATCCACATGCGCTGCCGGGGCCGATGGACATATGCAACAGACGCCTGCTTGCGAGGCGATCAACTCGTCACGTTCGGCCTCGGTGATGCCGTACTGACGCTTCAGGTGACCTTGCCGCCCCTGAACCGCCCGGCACGCCTTGCAGCGCGTCGACAGGCCGTCCGACGCGGTCGCGTTGCGATGCCACTCACTGTGCGGCTTGACCTGGCCACAAGTCCGGCAGAGCTTGTCCCCCGGCGGGACCTCGACCTTCTCGCGCACCTGCTTGCCCATGGCCGCCCGGCGGCGCCGGTAGTGCGCGGCACTGTACTCGGCCACGCACTCCCGGCACCGGACCTGAAGACCGTCACGCCCATTCCTGTCCCGCGCGAAGGCAGCGAGGGGCGATTCCCTCTCGCAGCTCGTGCATCGCTTTGCGGACGGCTCTGTAGCCACTCCCGTCCCCCGCCAATTTCGATCCGAAGGGAAAAGCTACTTCAGACCTTCACTCTCCACCCTTTTGCACGAAGCTTCGCACGAAATCCTCGGCATTTTCCTCGAGTACGTCATCGATTTCGTCCAGGACGGAGTCCACATCGTCGCTCAGCTTCTCGTGCCGCTCCTTGAGATCCCCCGAAGCCTGAGCCTCCTGCTCCTGCTCCTCGATCTCCTCGGTGGAGCGCGTGGCCTTCTGCTGGCCGCCGCCGGTGTCCTTGGTCGCCATAACCCTCACCCCGCTCAGTTCGCCCGACATGGTCGACAGGTCGGCTTTCCTGCCGATCGGTGGTGATCAGACCCTACTAGCCGGGTCCGACAACGGCCCCGCAGTTACTCCAACGTGCGGGGACCACCTCGATGATTCCCGGTCGCCGGGATTTACACCCCGGGCGGCCGGGCTCGTCCGAGTACCCCTCAGCCGCCTGACAGGACCCTGACCAGGTCCTCGGCCGTGCGGCAGCGGTCCAGGAGCTCCTTGACGTGATTACGCGTTCCGCGTAGCGGTTCCAGGGTTGGAACGCGCTGCAGGGAGTCCCGGCCTGGGAGGTCGAAGATGACCGAGTCCCAGGAGGCGGCGGCGACGTCGTCCGCGTACTGCTCGAGGCAGCGGCCGCGGAAGTAGGCGCGTGTGTCCTCCGGTGGCTTCGTACGGGCCCGCTCGACCTCTGTCTCGTCCAGGAGGCGCTTCATGCGCCCGCGGGCCGTGAGGCGGTTGTACAGGCCCTTCTCGGGGCGTACGTCGGCGTACTGGAGGTCGAGGAGGTGGAGCTTCGCGGCGTCCCAGTCGAGACCGTCGCGGCGCCGGTAGCCCTCCATGAGCTCTCGTTTGGCGACCCAGTCCAGCTCTCCCGCCAGGCTCATCGGATCGTGCTCGAGGCGGTTGAGGGTGTCCTCCCAGCGGGACAGGACGTCCTTGGTCTGGTCGTCCGCGTCGGCGCCGTACCGCTCCTCGACGTACTTGCGGGAAAGCTCGTAGTACTCCATCTGGAGCTGGACGGCGGTGAGTGTGCGGCCGCTGCGCAGGGTGATCAGGCGCTTGAGCGTCGGATCGTGGGAGACCTGGTGCAAGGTGCGTACGGGCTGGTCGACCGCGAGGTCCACGGCGATGAAGCCGTCCTCGATCATGGACAGGACCAGGGCCGTCGTACCGAGCTTCAGGTATGTCGAGATCTCGGAGAGGTTCGCGTCGCCGATGATCACGTGGAGGCGGCGGTATTTCTCCGCGTCCGCGTGGGGTTCGTCGCGGGTGTTGATGATGGGCCGCTTGAGTGTCGTCTCGAGGCCGACCTCGACTTCGAAGTAGTCGGCGCGCTGGCTGAGCTGGAAGCCGTGTTCGTGGCCGTCCTGGCCGATACCGACGCGGCCGGCGCCGGCGATGACCTGGCGGGAGACGAAGAAGGGGGTGAGGTGGCGCACGATGTCGGAGAAGGGGGTTTCCCGCTTCATCAGGTAGTTCTCGTGCGTGCCGTAGCTGGCGCCCTTGTTGTCGGTGTTGTTCTTGTAGAGGTGGATGGGTTGGGCGCCGGGGAGCTGGGCTGCTCGTTCCGCGGCTTCTGCCATGATGCGTTCGCCGGCTTTGTCCCAGAGGACGGCGTCGCGGGGGTTGGTCACCTCGGGGGCGCTGTATTCGGGGTGTGCGTGGTCGACGTAGAGCCGTGCGCCGTTGGTGAGGATGACGTTGGCGAGGCCGATGTCCTCGTCGGTGAGCTGGCTGGCGTCGGCGGCCTCGCGGGCGAGGTCGAAGCCTCGCGCGTCCCGCAGCGGGTTTTCTTCCTCGAAGTCCCAGCGGGCCCGGCGGGCCCGGTGCATCGCTGCCGCGTAGGCGTTGACGATCTGGGACGAGGTGAGCATGGCATTGGCGTTGGGGTGGCCGGGGACGGAGATGCCGTACTCCGTCTCGATGCCCATTACTCGCCGTACGGTCATGCGGCCCTCCTTGCCCGGCGGCGCCCTCGGTCGGGGGCGGCGCTCAGATACCGCTGGTGCTCCGGTGCGCGTGCGGTGCCCGTCCCCGCACGGCGCGACGCGGCGGTAACAAAGAGCCTAGAACGCCTTTGCGCTGGTGGGGAGATCATTTGCGTCATTGCTGTGCTCCAGCCGTGGCCCGAAAAGCAGTGGGCTGCGGGTACCCGGTGGGGGCACCCGCAGCCGCCCTTGCTTTTACAGGTACTGACCGGTGTTTGCCACCGTGTCGATGGAGCGTCCGGTGTCTGCGCCTTGCTTTCCGGTGATGAGGGTACGGATGTAGACGATCCGCTCGCCCTTCTTTCCGGAGATTCGGGCCCAGTCGTCGGGGTTGGTGGTGTTGGGCAGGTCCTCGTTCTCCTTGAACTCGTCCACGCACGCCTGGAGGAGGTGGGAGACGCGGAGGCCTTTCTGGTTGTGTTCGAGGAAGTCCTTGATTGCCATCTTCTTGGCGCGGCCGACAATGTTTTCGATCATGGCGCCGGAGTTGAAGTCCTTGAAGTAGAGGACTTCCTTGTCGCCGTTGGCGTAGGTGACTTCCAGGAAGCGGTTCTCGTCGGACTCGGCGTACATCTGTTCCACGGCGGTCTGGATCATGGCCTGGACAGTGGCGCCCTTGTCGCCTCCGTGTTCGCTGACGTCGTCGGCGTGCAGGGGGAGGTTTTCGGTGAGGTACTTTCCGAAGATGTCCTTGGCGGCTTCGGCGTCCGGACGTTCGATCTTGATCTTCACATCGAGGCGGCCGGGGCGCAGGATGGCGGGGTCGATCATGTCCTCGCGGTTGGAGGCGCCGATGACCACGACGTTCTGCAGGCCTTCCACACCGTCGATCTCGGCGAGGAGCTGGGGGACGATGGTGTTCTCCACGTCCGAGCTGACGCCGGAGCCGCGGGTGCGGAAGAGGGATTCCATTTCGTCGAAGAAGACGATGACGGGGGTGCCCTCGCTGGCCTTTTCACGGGCTCGCTGGAAGACGAGGCGGATCTGTCGTTCGGTTTCGCCGACGTACTTGTTCAGGAGCTCGGGGCCCTTGATGTTGAGGAAGAAGCTCTTGCCGGCGGCCTGGCCGGTCACTTCGGCGACCTTTTTGGCGAGGGAGTTCGCCACGGCCTTGGCGATGAGGGTCTTGCCGCATCCGGGGGGTCCGTAGAGGAGGACTCCCTTGGGCGGGCGCAGCTCGTGCTCCTTGAAGAGGTCGGGGTAGAGGTACGGGAGCTCGACCGCGTCGCGGATGGCTTCGATCTGGCCGGCGAGGCCGCCGATCGCCTCGTAGCCGATGTCGGGTACCTCTTCGAGGACGAGTTCTTCGACCTCGCTCTTGGGGACGACCTCGTAGACGTAGCCGGAGCGGGGTTCGAGCAGGAGGGCGTCGCCGGGGCGGATGGTGACGTCCAGCAGCGGCTCGGCGAGCCGTACCACCCGTTCCTCGTCGGTGTGCCCGAGCACCAGGGCGCGCTCGCCGTCCTCGAGGATTTCCTTGAGGGTGACGATGTCCCCGACGCGCTCGAACTCCATGGCTTCGACCACGTTGAGCGCTTCGTTGAGCATTACTTCCTGGCCGCGGCGGAGCTCGTCGAGGTCCACGCTGGGGCTGACGTTCACGCGGAGTTTGCGGCCTCCGGTGAAGATGTCGGCGGTGCCGTCCTCGTTCGCCTGCAGGAAGACACCGAAGCCGGCCGGTGGCTGTGCGAGCCGGTCGACTTCCTCCTTGAGGGCCACGATCTGGTCGCGGGCCTCACGGAGCGTGTTGGCGAGCCGCTCGTTCTGCGCGGACACGCCGGCCAGATTGGTCTGCAGCTCGACGATCCGCTCTTCGAGAATCCTCGTGTGCCGCGGAGAGTCGGCGAGCTTGCGTCGCAGGACGGCGATCTCCTGCTCAAGGTAGGCGATCTGCCCGGCAGGGTCGTCGGACCCTCGTCCCGGGCGGATGCCGCGGTTCATGTCGTCGTCGTGGGCTGCCACGGTCCTCACCTCCTCCAAGGGGAGCTGGACGCTTCCAGACCCTACCTGGGTGGGTGTCGATTGAAACCCCTAGATCACAAAGACTGTCGGGGTGTGTCCGATCTTCACCCTTGCGCTCTCCCTCACGCCAGGGGAATACCCACCGAACATGATTGGGAAGCGGCCGAAGGTAGGGTCGGGGTGTTCAACACCCGTCAGAGCTGGCCGGATTCCCGGGGCTCTGCGCAGTCAACGGCAGGGGAGATGACCGTGCAGCAGGAGGCCGGTGTCGGCGGCGAGGAGCTGGAGGTCTGGATCGACCAGGACCTGTGTACCGGTGACGGCATCTGTGCCCAGTACGCGCCGGAGGTCTTCGAGCTGGACATCGACGGTCTGGCTTATGTGAAGGGGCCGGACGAGGAGCTTCTGCAGGTCAGGGGTGCTGCGACGCGAGTGCCGCTGCCGCTGGTCGGGGACGTGGTGGATTCGGCGAGGGAGTGTCCTGGCGAGTGCATCCATGTGCGTCGGGTTTCGGACAGGGTGGAGGTGTACGGCCCGGACGCTGCGTGATCACTCGGCCACCTCAGGTCAGCCGTGTCTCTTTTCTCACACTGTCGAGGCTTTGCGGCTGCCGTCGGCGGCGGTGCGGAGGAATGCGCCGTTCTTCCACTGCCACTTGACGTCGTCTTTGACGTCGGGACAGCAACTCGGTACGTCGGGCGAGGAGTAGCCGAGCAGGGTTGCGGTGACGGCGGCGTCGCGGACGGCGAAGTCGGTGACGGTGTTGCGGTCCTTCGGGTCGACGAGGGTGGCGACGACGCGGGGTGTGGTGGTGCCCGCCGCCTGGGTGAGGACGTAGAGGCCGTCGGGTGGGGTGCCCATGCCGGCGTCGCAGTGGACGACGACGACGGTTTCGGGGCGGCCGTCGCCGTCCAGGTCGCCGGTGGCTTTCTTGACGACGAGGAGCTTGGTGGGGCCGCAGTCGAGGGGGAAGTCGGCCCTGGCGGGGTCGGGGGGTGCCGTGGCGGCGGGGGCGGCCTTGGTCCCGGTGTCGGGTTGGGCCGCCGTTGCGGCGCCCGGCTGCAGCACGGAGGACAGGGCGATCACGCCGGAGACTGCGGCGGCGGTGGCAACCCAGTGGATGGGCCGGGTGGTGGTGTGAGCCAGTTCCGGGACGGCGGAGTGCTGCACGGGGGAGGTGTCTCCTGTGAGGGCTGTGCCGGTGGGGGTGCCCCGCATCGTGCCACACGTCACAGTGCGGGGGAACTGCGGGGTGGGCACTGCTGGTGGTGCGTCAGTTTCCGTGTGCGCCGGGGGTGGAGAGGGATGGCCGCGCCAGTGGGTGGGTGTGTGCGCGTGTGTGTGCTTCGGCGGGTGGGCGTGTGTGGGTGTGTGTGCTTGAACGCGTGAGCGCCGTGGTCGAGTTCCGCGAGGCGTGCGGGAACTCGGCCACGGCGCTGGTGTGTTGGGGGCTGTGTGGGGGCCGGGGTCAGCGGCCGGTGCCTCCGTCGGCGTTGGGGCCGGTGTAGTCCTCGCCGTAGGCGCCCTTGGCGGGGCGTCGGCGGCGCATGGGCGGCTCGACGCCGTCGGCGAGGCGGCGGGCGGTGAGGAGGAAGCCGGTGTGCCCGATCATGCGGTGGTCGGGGCGGACGGCGAGGCCCTCGATGTGCCAGTTGCGGATCATGGTCTCCCAGGCGGTCGGCTCGTTGAAGCAGCCGATCTCGCGGATGGACTCGACGGTCCGGGCGAGCTGGGTGGTGGTGGCGACGTAGCAGCAGACGATGCCGCCGGGGACGAGTGCCTTGGAGACGGCCTCGAGGCATTCCCAGGGAGCGAGCATGTCGAGGATGACGCGGTCGACATCCGTGTCGGACAGGTTGTCCTGGAGGTCGCCGACGGTGAGCTGCCAGGCGGGGTGGGGGCCGCCGAAGTAGCGTTCCACGTTGGCCTGGGCGATCTCGGCGAAGTCGGCGCGGCGCTCGTAGCTGTGCAGCATGCCCTGGTCGCCGATGGCGCGCAGCAGGAAGGTGCTGAGCGAGCCGGAGCCGACGCCGGCCTCCACGACGCGGGCGCCGGGGAAGATGTCGGCGAAGGCGAGGATCTGCCCCGCGTCCTTCGGGTAGACGACGGCTGCCCCGCGGGGCATGGACAGGACGTAGTCGGGGAGCAGGGGGCGCAGCGCGAGGTAGGCGACGTTCCCGGTGGTGCGGACAACGCTGCCCTCGGGTGCGCCGATCAGTTCGTCGTGCGGGAAGGAGCCCTTGTGGGTGTGGAAGTTCTTTCCCGCTTCGAGCGTGAACGTGTAGTGGCGGCCCTTGGGGTCGGTCAGCTGTACCTGGTCCCCGACCTTGAAGGGCCCGCGACGGCGGGCGGCACCGGTCGGTTCGGACATGTGACCAGCCTACCGGCACCTGAGGGGGCCGCCGACCATGCCCGGTGGCACTGGGCTCAGCTGGGGCGGGCCATGGCCTTGACGAAGGCGCGTTCGACGTCGGCGGCGGAGAGGACGCCGTAGATCTCGCCGGTGTCCTCGACGACGAGGTATTCGGTGGCGGGGGTGGCGCGCAGGGCGTCGAGGAGGTCTTCTCCGGCGAGTTCGGCGGAGACGCGCATGCCGTCGGTGAGTTCCTGGGCGAGGCCGCTGACGGGGACCCAGGGGCGGCGGTGTTCGGGTACGCCGACGATGGCGGCCTCGCGGACGAGGGAGAGGGGCTGGCCGTGGGCGTCGACGACGACGAGGGCGCGGGCGCCGACGGCGTTGGCGCGGCGCAGGGCCTCGGAGAGGGGGGTGTCGGTCTCGACGGGGACGGCGCGGCGGGTGAGGGTGCGGGCGCGCAGTTCGGGGAGGTGCTCGCGCAGGCGGGCCATGCGCAGGCTGTTTCCTGCGCCGGTCCAGATGATCGCGGCGAGGATGGCGGCGAGCAGGGCGTCGGTGACGGTGTCCATGCCGACGTTGTCCTCGGCGGTGGAGCCGAGGGCGCCGGACTGGGTGAGCAGGGGCAGTCCGATGAGGACGGCGAGGGCGAGGGCGCGGCCGACCCAGGCGGCGGCGACGGTGCCGCTCATGGGGCGGCCGGTGATCTTCCAGACGATGGCGCGGAGCATGCGGCCGCCGTCGAGGGGGAGGCCGGGGAGCAGGTTGAAGGCGGCGACGATGAGGTTGGAGACCATGAGGCCGGCGAGGAGGACGCCGGGGACGGTGCCGGGTTCGACGGGCTTGAGGGCGAGGTAGAAGATCCCGGCGAGGGCGAGGGAGAGCAGGGGGCCGACGAAGGCGAGGACGAATTCGCGGCCGGGGGTCTCGGCTTCTTTCTCGATCTCGGAGGCGCCGCCGAAGAACTGGAGCTGGATGCGGCGTACCGGGAGTTTGAAGCGGAGGGCGGCGACGGTGTGGGCCAGTTCGTGGACGAGGACGGAGGCGTAGAAGGCGACGGCGAAGAAGAGGGAGACGAGGTAGCGGGCGGCGCCGAGTTCGGGGAGGACGCGGTCGAGCTGTCCGCCGAACACCCAGGTGATCAGTGCGGCGACGAGGAACCAGCTGGGCGCGACGTAGACGGGGACGCCGAAGGGCCGTCCCATGAGGATGCCGCCGCCGGGGTCCTTGGGGCGCTGCGGGGGGCGTCCTTGGCCGGGGGCGCCTGTGTGGGCGGTGGTGCGCTCGGGCGTGTGGCTGTGCGGGTTCCGGGGGGCGGGGTGGGTGTCCGCGGGGGGTGCCTGGCGGTGGTCGGTGTGCGGTTGGGGGGTGGTTGGGCCGTCGGAGTGAGGGGGTGCCGGCCGGGGTGCGGAGTGGTTGTCCGCCCGGGTGTCGGGGGCGCCGTTCGCCGGGGGCTGCGGGGTGCTGCCGTCGTCGGCGGCGGGCAGCTGGGTGGGGGCCGGTGTCGTGGCTTCGCCGCCGGGTGGGGGCGGGGTCGGCGGTCCGGCGGGCGCGGGGTCCTCGTCGCCGGGCGCGCCAGGGGCTGTGGTGGGTGCGGTGGGCCCGTGGGGGGACGGCGTGTGCTCGTCATCGGGTCCCGGGGTCGCGGTGGTGGGTGCCGCGGGCTCGGTGGGGGGCTGGGCGGGACTGGGTGATTCCTCGCGGGGCGTGTCGTGGGGCTCCCCGTTGTTGCCGGGGCGCGGTTGTGCGCTCCCGCCGCTCTCGTCCACGCTGTCCCCTCGATCGATGCGTCTCCCCGGCCCCGGTCGTGCCGGGTGGGAGGGTCCGGTGTCGATGGTATGCGGCCGTCGCGTCGTGTTCCGCCCCGGCACCCCTCCGTTCTGCCCGTGGTCGGGTCTTTCCCGGCCCGTCGGTGGGTGCTCGGGCCGGATGGTGGCTGGGTCACTGTCAGTGGTGGGCCGTATGGTCTGTGGTCATGGAATCCAGCACCGACGGCGCCGCCGTGCCGTCCGCCGTGGCCGCCGCGCCCCCGGTTTCGCTGTCGCCGTCGCGCGCCGGCGATTTCATGCAGTGCCCGCTGCTGTACCGGTTCCGGGTGATCGACAAGCTGCCCGAGAAGCCGAGTGAGGCGGCCACGAGGGGCACGCTGGTGCACGCGGTGCTCGAGCGGCTGTTCGACGCGCCCGCCGCCGAGCGGACCGCGCCGCGCGCCAAGGCGCTGCTGCCCGGCCAGTGGGACCGGCTGCGGGAGAGCAGACCGGAGGTCGTGGAGCTGTTCGCGGACGATCCGGACGGTGAGCGGCTGGCGCGCTGGCTGGGTGAGGCGGAGCGGCTGATCGAGCGCTGGTTCTCGCTGGAGGATCCGACGCGTCTGGAGCCCGCCGAGCGTGAGCTGTTCGTGGAGGCGGAGCTGGAGTCGGGGCTGAGGCTGCGCGGGATCATCGACCGCGTCGACGTGGCGCCGACGGGTGAGGTGCGGATCGTCGACTACAAGACGGGCAAGGCGCCCCGGCCCGAGTACGCCGAGGGCGCGCTGTTCCAGATGAAGTTCTACGCCCTGGTGGTGTGGCGGCTGAAGAGGATCGTCCCGCGGCGGCTTCAGCTGGTGTATCTGGGCAGTGGGGACGTGCTGACGTATGACCCGGTCCTTGCCGACCTGGAGCGTGTGGAGCGCAAGCTGCTCGCGCTGTGGGAGGCGATCCGGGTGGCGACGGAGACGGGCGACTGGCGGCCCCGCCGCAGCAAGCTGTGCGGCTGGTGCGACCACCAGGCGGTGTGCCCGGAGTTCGGTGGCACTCCCCCGCCGTATCCGCTGCACGTCCGCCCGGCCGCGGGTGTCCCGGCGGCGGCGCAGTCGCTGCCGGCTCAGCGGGTGGACGGCGCTGCGGACCCGGGGGTGTCCGCGTCGGTCAGGGTGCCCGAATCGGGCGGTGACGCGCAGGGCAGAATGGGGCCGGACTAGCGAAGGAGACTTACGTGGCCATCCGCGTCCTACTGGTCGACGACCAGCCGCTGCTGCGTACGGGCTTTCGGATGATTCTGGAGGCCGAGCAGGATCTCGCGGTCGTCGGTGAGGCCGGAGACGGCCTCCAGGCGCTCGACCAGGTGCGTGCCCTGCAGCCCGATGTGGTTCTGATGGACATCCGCATGCCCCGTATGGACGGCGTGGAGGCGACCCGGCAGATCACCGGGCCGGGGCGGGACGGCCCGGCGAAGGTGCTGGTGCTGACGACGTTCGATCTGGACGAGTACGTGGTGGAGGCTCTGCGCGCCGGTGCGAGCGGGTTCCTGCTCAAGGACGCGCCCGCCAACGAGTTGGTGCAGGCGATCCGGGTCGTCGCGGCGGGCGAGGCGATGCTCGCGCCGAGCATCACAAGGCGGCTGCTCGACAAGTACGCCACGCATCTGCCGTCCGGGGACGAGCCGGTGCCGGACACCCTGCACACCCTCACAGAGCGGGAGGTGGAGGTGCTGAAGCTGGTGGCGCGCGGGCTGTCCAACGCGGAGATCGCCGCCGATCTGTTCGTCAGCGAGACCACGGTCAAGACGCACGTCGGCCATGTCCTGACGAAGCTGGGGCTGCGGGACCGGGTCCAGGCGGCGGTGTACGCGTACGAGAGCGGGCTGGTGCGTCCCGGCGCCCAGTAGTCGGGGCACTGTGACGGTGAGGGCGCCCCTTGGGGGGCGCCCTTCGTGCGTGGGGGCCCGGCTCAGCCCTTGCTGATCTCCCAGAACCGGAACACGGTGGAGGCGTCGAGGCAGTACTCGAGCCCGTAGACGTCGTCCCGTGTGACCGCGTACTGCTTGGCCTGCCAGACGGGGATGACCGGGACGTCCTCGGCGACGATGTGCTGAAGCGTGCGGTATTCGTCGTCGGTGGCGGAGCGGTCGCTCTGGGCGGCCGTCTTGGGGATCAGTTCACCGGTGATGGTGCTGTTGGCGTAGTGGTTGTCCAGTACGTTGCCCTTGCCGAAGAACGGCGCGGTGAAGTTGTCGGGGTCGGGGTAGTCGGGCACCCAGCCCTTGACGTAGGCCCCGTACTTGCCGGCCGCGATGTCCTTCTCGTACTGGTCGAAGGGGACGGACTTGACGCTGGCGTCGAACAGTCCGCTGTCGTTCAGCTGCCGGGCGATGGTCTTCAGTTCCTCATCGGTGGCGGGCCCGTAGCGGGAGGGCGTCGACCAGAGGGTGAGCGTGACCTTGCCGGTGATGCCCTGGGCGCGCAGCGCGGCGGCCGCCTTGGCCCTGGAGGGGCGGGCGCCGTAGGTGTCGAAGAAGGACGTGTCGTGGCCGGTGATGCCGGCCGGGATGATCGAGTACAGGGGCGTCGCGGTGTCGTTGTACACCTTGTTGACGAGGGCGTCGCGGTCGAGGAGGTAGGCGATGGCCTTGCGGACGCCGAGCTTGCCGGCGACCGGGTCGTCCATGTTGAAGACGAGGTGCTGGACTTCCGCGCTGGAACCCTCGACGACCTCGATGCCCTTGCCGGTGGAGGTGTCCTTGTCGATGCCGGCGATGTCGGCGGCGGCCAGTCCCCGGTAGGCAAGGTCGACCTTCCGGTCCAGGAGGGCGTTCTTCAGAGCGGACTGGTCGCCGTGGAAGAGCTTCAGGGTGACGCCGGAGTTGTGCACCTTGGCGGTGCCCTGGTACTGCGGGTTGACGGAGAAGACGGCCTTGTCCTTGCCGAAGGAGTCCAGCTTGTACGGGCCGGAGCCGACCGCCTTGCCGTCCGTGCGCAGCTTGTCCGCGGGGTAGACGTTGTGGTCGACGATGGAGCCCGCGCCGGAGGCTATCTTGCTGGGGAAGGTGGCGTCGGAGTACTTCAGTTTGAAGACGACGGTCTTGGCGTCGGGTGTCTCGACCGAGCCGAGCATGGGGAACATGATGGCGGGGCCGGCCGAGTCGTTGATCTTTAGCATGCGGTCGAAGGAGAACTTCACGTCCTTCGAGGTGAGCGGGTCACCGTTGCTGAACTTCAGACCGTCCCTGAGGCTGCAGGAGTAGACCTTGGTCTGCGTGTCCGTGAACGTGCACTCCCTGGCGGCTTCCGGCTCCGGTTCCGTGCCGCCCTTGGGGAAGCCCAGCAGGGACTGGAAGACATTGTTGAACAGCAGCCAGGACCCCGGGTCGTAGCCGGAGGCCGGGTCGGTGGCCAGGACGTCGTCGGACATCCCCACCACCACGGAGGAGCCGGTGCCCGAGGAGTCGTCGGTCGAGGTGCCGCATCCGGTGAGCAGGCCGGCGGCCAGCCCCGTCGCTATGGACAGAACCGGCCACTGGGTGCGCATGTTCACGTGCATGTGCCTTGTCTTCGGTTGTCGTTCGCCCCGGACTCCGCGCGTTCCGGGCCGTGCGGAAGTTCCCGGATCGTACCGCGAACGGGGCAGGCCCCCGGGCATCTGCCCGGGGGCCTTGAAGAACCGCTGGTCACCTGGCCGGTGGGAAACCGGTCGGCCGACCGGTCAGCTGCCGACGCCGCGGCCGAGCTCCCACAGCTGCAGCGTGGAGGAGGAGTTCATCGCGTACTCGCTGCCGGTGATGTCGTCGCGGGTGGCGACGTACTGCTTGCCCTGCCACAGCGGCAGGATCGGCACGTCGTCGGCGACGATGTCCTGCATGTCGGCGAGGCTCTTCGACGCGGTGAGCCGGTCGGCCTCACGGCGGGACTGCGGGATCAGCGTGTTGATGATCTCGGGGTTGGCGTACGGAGATCCGAGGGTGTTGTCCTTGTCGAGGAACGGCGCGAGGTAGTTGTCGGCGTCCGGGAAGTCCGGGAACCAGCCCATGCCGTAGACGTCGTACTCGCCCTTCTTCTCGGCCGGGCGGAACTTGTCCCAGGGGGCGCCCTGGATGGTGACGTCGAACAGACCGCTGGCGTTGAGCTGCTGCTTGAGCACCTCGAACTCCTTGGCTGTGGCCGGACCGTAGTGGTCGGTCGTGTAGTGCAGCGTCAGCTTCACCGGGTCGGTGATGCCCGCCTTGGAGAGTATGGTGCGGGCCTTGCTCACGCTGGGGTTGCCGTACTTGTTGAAGAACGAGTTGGAGTGGCCGGTGATGGTGGCGGGGACGAGCGAGAACAGGGGCTCGGCCTCGGTGCCGTACACCTTGGAGACCAGCTCACCGCGGTTGATGACCTGGGCCATGGCCTGGCGGACGGCCTTGCTCTTCACCGTGGGGGCGTCGGTGTTGAAGGCCAGGTAGCGGATCTCGAGGCCCGGCATCTCCACGAGGTTGACGTTGCCGTGGCTGTCGTTCTGGAGCTTGCGGATCTGGTCCGGGTCCATCGTGCGGGTCATGACGTCGATGTCGCCCTTGTCGAGGGCGGAGCCCATCGCGTCGGCGTCGGGGAACGACTCGAGGACGACCTTGTCGTTCTTCGGCGTCAGCAGGCCCTCGTAGTGGGGGTTCTTGGTGAAGGTGGCCTTGACCAGCTCGTTCTTCTTGACCTCGGCATGCATCGTGTACGGCCCGGAGCCGTCGATGTCGAAGCCGTCGCGGAGCTTGTTCTTCTCGTAGTCCTTGGGGTTGACGATGCCGGCGACCGGCGTCGACAGCTTGAACGGGAAGGTGGCGTCCGCGGTCTTGAGGTGGAAGATGACTTCGTTGTCACCCTGCGTCTCGACCGTGTCGATGGTGGACAGCAGGGCGAAGACACCGCTGTCGGCCTTGATGGCGCGGGCGCGGTCGATGGAGTACTTCACGTCGGCCGCGGTCACCGGGTCGCCGTTGGCGAACTTCAGGTCCTTGCGCAGCTTGCAGGCGTAGCGCTCGTTGCCGGTGTCGGTGAAGCCGCAGCTCTCGGCGGCCTCGGGCTGCGGCTCGCCGTCGCCGCGCGGCTGCACCATCAGCGTCTGCACGGTCTGGCGCAGGATGTTCCAGGAGCCGACGTCGTAGGCGTACGCCGGGTCGACGGGCGCGGGGGCGTCACTGGAGGCGATGAACCGGTCGGTGGTGCCGACGACGATGGCGTCACCGCTCTTGCCCCCGCTGCTGGACCCGCCACAGGCAGCGAGGACGGGGGTGAGCAGACCGGCGACGGCCGGCAGCACCAAAGTCTTGCGGTTCATGCTCGAGTTTCTCCAGAGCTGTTGGGTCCGTGTATCCGCCATGCATGGGTGGTGCGGCGGATCACGGGGAAGTGGTGATGTTCTCGCGCTGAGATTAGTCCGCACCTGCACGAGGGCTGACAGCCACCGGAGTTGAGTTCCCATCACGCTGTGAAACCGGGTGTGAACGGACCGAAAAACCGGGCGGGGGAAGGATTCGTGCAGCGTTTCACCAATCGGGACACAAGGGCGCGTCGAGGCCGCCCGAATGGGGTGGAACAGCACACGCCGGGCCCGCTGTCGACCCCTGCGAGCGTGGGGAACGTCACATACTGAACGGGCGCTCTCCGCCCGGAATTCGCTCGGCTGGGCCGGTATTAATTCATTCGGCTGGACAGCCGGAAGTAATCCGTCCATTCACTCTGCACGCTGAGTGAGTGATCAGCGCATGTGCGTCATCAAACGTGCGTCATCAAACGCTGCAGAAATGGCAGGTCGACCTCTTCGAGCGAGGTGACGACGGTGCGGCGGGCGGCCGGTTCGATGGGAGCGATCGAGGGCACGGCCACCACGCGGCAGCCCGCGGCCTCGGCGGCCGTGACCCCGGTCACGGTGTCCTCGATGACCGCGCACCGCGTGGGGTCGGCGCCGAGGCCGGCGGCGGCCCGCAGATACGGGTCCGGGAACGGCTTGGTGCGCTCGACCTCGTCGCCTGCGACGGTCAGGGCGAAGTACTGCGGGCCGACGGAGGCCAGGATGCGGTCGATGATGCGCCGGTGGGAGGCGGAGACCAGGGCGGTGGGGATGTCGTGCGCCGCGAGTTCGGCCAGCAGCCGTGCGGCGCCCGGCATCAGGGGCAGTCTGCGGTCGATACGGTTCTCGAACCCGTCGTTGAGCAGGACGGTGAGTTCGTCGAGGGTGATGTCCGCGCCGGTGGCCTCGATGAGGAATCCCGCGCTGCGCGTCATGGGACCGCCGACCACGACATGGCGCCAGGAGTCGTCGAGCGTGTGGCCGAGGCCGGCGAAGACCTCGACTTCGACGTCCCACCAGAATCCTTCGGTGTCCACGAGGGTGCCGTCCATGTCGAGGAGCACGGCCTGCAGGGCGGAGCCTTCGGCCGTACGGGTTCCGAGTGCGGGAACCGTGGTGGTCATCCGGCGTACCTCCTTCAAGGGACGACCAGGCCGGTTCCCAGCAAGGGAACCGGCCTGCGGTGGATCGACCAGTGTACGTCGCGCGTGGAAGAAGTGCCTCTTCGCGCGGGGGCGCCACGCCGTGCGGGCCCAGGGGGACCTGCGGAGACCGCCGGGGCGGCATCCACCCGGCCACCAGGACACCCGGGGCGCTCTGGGCGCTCTGGGCGCTCGGCGGCGCGGGGAGACGCGCCGGCGGGCTCGCCGGGGCACACCCTCACCGAACCGAAGACGCGTCGGCGTGGCTTACCGGGGCACACCCCGCCCGCGCCGAAGACCCGCCACCGGAGCTCGGCGGGGCACACCCCGCCCGCGCCGGACGACACGGGAGGGGCCGCCGGGGCCCGCGGACGGACGTTACCGGGCGTTGAAGTACTTGGCCTCCGGGTGGTGGATCACGATCGCGTCCGTGGACTGCTCCGGGTGCAGCTGGAACTCCTCGGAGAGGCGGACGCCGATCCGCTCCGGCTCCAGGAGCTGGGCGATCTTCGCGCGGTCCTCCAGGTCGGGGCAGGCGCCGTAGCCGAGGGAGAAGCGGGCGCCGCGGTACTTCAGGGCGAACATGTCTTCCATGTCGGTGGGGTCCTCGCCCGCGAAGCCCAGCTCGGCGCGCACGCGCGCGTGCCAGTACTCGGCGAGCGCCTCCGCCAACTGCACGGACAGGCCGTGCAGTTCCAGATAGTCACGGTAGGAGTTCGACTCGAACAGCCGCGCGGTCTCCTCGCCGATCCTCGAGCCGACGGTGACGACCTGGAAGCCGACCACGTCCCTCTCCCCCGACTCCTCCGGACGGAAGAAGTCGGCCAGGCACAGCCGGCGGCCGCGGCGCTGGCGCGGGAAGGTGAACCGGGTGCGCTCGTTGCCCTCGTCGTCCAGGATGATCAGGTCGTCGTCCTTGGACACGCAGGGGAAGTAGCCGTAGGCGACGGCCGCTTCGAGGAGGTTCTCGGTCTGCAGCCGGTCCAGCAGGCCGCGCAGCCGGGGCCGGCCCTCGGTTTCGACCAGCTCCTCATACGTCGGCCCCTCGCCGGTGCGGGCCTGCTTCAGCCCCCACTGGCCCTTGAACAGCGCGCCCTCGTCCAGCCAGCTCGCGTACTCCTTGAGCGGGATGCCCTTGACGATGCGGGTCCCCCAGAACGGCGGGGCGGGCACGGGGTTGTCGGTGGCGACGTCGGAGCGGACGTGCCCTTCCTCGGGCCGCTCCTCGATCTCCACGGCGGCCGCGCGCACCCGCCGCTGCCGCAGCTCCGGCAGCTTCGCCCCGGGCACGCCCCGCTTGACCCCGATCAGGGCGTCCATCAGCCGCAGGCCCTCGAACGCGTCACGGGCGTAGCGGACCTCGCCCTCGTACAGCTCGTGCAGGTCCTGCTCGACATAGGCCCGGGTGAGGGCGGCGCCGCCGAGGATGACCGGGTAGGTGGCGGCCAGACCGCGCTGGTTGAGCTCCTCCAGGTTCTCCTTCATGATCACCGTGGACTTGACCAGGAGACCGGACATGCCGATGACGTCGGCCTTGTGCTCCTCGGCGGCCTCCAGGATCGCGGAGACGGGCTGCTTGATGCCGAGGTTGACGACGTTGTAGCCGTTGTTGGACAGGATGATGTCGACGAGGTTCTTGCCGATGTCGTGCACGTCGCCGCGCACGGTGGCCAGCACGATGGTGCCCTTGCCGGCCTCGTCGGTCTTCTCCATGTGCGGCTCGAGGTAGGCGACCGCGGACTTCATCACCTCCGCGGACTGCAGCACGAACGGCAACTGCATCTGGCCGGAGCCGAACAGCTCGCCGACGACCTTCATGCCGTCCAGCAGGGTCTCGTTGACGATGGCGAGGGCCGGGCGCTCCTGGAGGGCCTCGTCCAGGTCGGCTTCCAGGCCGTTGCGCTCGCCGTCGATGATCCGCCGCTTCAGGCGCTCCTCCAGCGGCAGCGCGGCCAGCTCCTCGGCCTTGCCCGCCTTCAACGACTTCGCGGTGGCGCCCTCGAACAGCGCCATCAGCTTCTGCAACGGGTCGTAGCCCTCGCCCCGGCGGTCGTGGATCAGGTCCAGCGCCGTCCGCACCTCTTCCTCGCTGAACCGGGCGATCGGCAGGATCTTCGAGGCGTGCACGATCGCCGAGTCCAGACCGGCCTTCACGCACTCGTCGAGGAAGACGGAGTTGAGCAGGATACGCGCGGCCGGGTTGAGACCGAAGGAGATGTTCGACAGGCCCAGCGTGGTCTGCACCTGGGGGTGGCGCTTCTTCAGCTCGCGGATGGCCTCGATGGTGGCGAGGCCGTCCTTGCGGGACTCCTCCTGACCGGTGCAGATGGTGAACGTCAGGCAGTCGATGAGGATGTCCTCCTCACGGATGCCCCAGTTCCCCGTCAGGTCGGCGATCAGCCGCTCGGCGATCTCCACCTTCTTCTCGGCGGTGCGGGCCTGGCCCTCCTCGTCGATGGTCAGCGCGATCAGCGCCGCCCCGTGCTCCCTGGCGAGCCGGGTGACCTTCACGAAACGGGACTCGGGGCCGTCACCGTCTTCGTAGTTCACCGAGTTGATCACCGCACGGCCGCCGAGCTTCTCCAACCCGGCCCGCAGGACGTCGACCTCGGTGGAGTCCAGCACGATGGGCAGCGTGGAGGCGGTGGCGAAACGGCCGGCCAGCTCCTCCATGTCGGCGACTCCGTCGCGGCCCACGTAGTCGACGCACAGGTCGAGCATGTGGGCGCCCTCACGGATCTGCTCCCGGGCCATCTCCACACAGTCGTCCCAGCGGCCCTCCAGCATGGCCTCACGGAACTTCTTCGACCCGTTGGCGTTCGTGCGCTCGCCGATCGCCAGGTAGGAGGTGTCCTGGCGGAACGGCACCGACTGGTACAGCGACGCCGCACCCGGCTCGGGCTGCGGGTGCCGCTCGGGCGGCGTCAGGCCACGGACCCGCTCGACCACCTGGCGCAGATGCTCCGGCGTCGTACCGCAGCAGCCGCCGACCAGGGACAGGCCGTACTCGGTGACGAACGTCTCCTGGGCGTCGGCCAGCTGGGGGGCGGTCAGCGGGTAGTGCGCGCCGTCCTTGGTCAGCTCGGGCAGGCCCGCGTTCGGCATGCACGACAGCGGGATGCGGGAGTGGCGGGCGAGGTAGCGCAGGTGCTCGCTCATCTCGGCCGGGCCGGTGGCGCAGTTGAGGCCGATCATGTCGATGCCGAGCGGCTCCAGCGCGGTCAGCGCGGCGCCGATCTCCGAGCCGAGCAGCATGGTGCCGGTCGTCTCGACGGTGACCGACACGATCAGCGGGACCTCGTAGCCGGCCGTCTCCATCGCACGGCGGGCGGCGATGACGGAGGCCTTGGTCTGCAGCAGGTCCTGGGTGGTCTCCACCAGCAGGGCGTCGGCGCCGCCGGCGAGCAGGCCCTCGGCGTTGCGCTGGTAGGCGTCGCGGATGCCGGTGAAGGTGGTGTGGCCGAGGGTGGGCAGCTTGGTGCCGGGGCCGATGGAGCCCAGCACCCAGCGCTGGCGCCCGTCGCGCGCGGTGAACTCGTCGGCCGTCTCGCGGGCGATGCGGGCGCCGGCCTCGGACAGTTCGGCGACCCGCTCGGCGATGTCGTACTCGCCGAGAGCGGTGAGGTTGGCGCCGAAGGTGTTGGTCTCGACGCAGTCGACGCCCGCGTCGAAGTAGGCGGCGTGCACCGTGCGGACGATGTCCGGGCGGGTGACGTTGAGGATCTCGTTGCAGCCCTCGAGGCCCTGGAAGTCCTCCAGCGTCGGGTCCTGGGCCTGGAGCATCGTGCCCATGGCGCCGTCGGCCACCACCACACGGGTGGCGAGGGCTTCCCGGAGGGCTTCGGTTCGGGTCCGGCTGTCGGTGGAGGCGGACGAAAGGGACGGGTTCGGCAACGAGGCCATGGAAGATGCTCCCTGGAGTGCGACGGCTGTCGGCTTTGCGTCTCCCCCGGACCTTCCCACGGAAGACGCCCGCGGCCAGGGTAGCCCGGAGCACGCCGTACGGTCAGGGGCGTCCACGGGGCGGGACGGGCGAGGCCCCGGATGACCCCCGCGGGGATTTCCATCGAACGGATGGCGACCACCCATTAGCGGGAGGTCGGCAACGACCGGTAGTGTTCGGCATTGCCGAACGGCGTGTACGTACTCAGCCGACGGCCGAAGTGGACGGAGGGCAGGACGGCGATGGCACGGAACATCCAGTCGCTCGAACGGGCGGCCGCGATGCTGCGGCTGCTCGCGGGCGGCGAGCGACGGCTCGGCCTGTCGGACATCGCCTCATCCCTGGGCCTCGCCAAGGGCACGGCCCACGGCATACTCCGCACACTCCAGCAGGAGGGGTTCGTCGAGCAGGACACGGCCTCCGGCCGCTACCAGCTCGGGGCGGAGCTGCTGCGCCTGGGGACCACCTACCTGGACGTGCACGAGCTGCGGGCGCGCGCCCTGGTGTGGACGGACGACCTGGCCCGCTCCAGCGGGGAGAGCGTCTACCTCGGGGTCCTGCACCAGCAGGGTGTCCTGATCGTGCACCACGTGTTCCGGCCCGACGACAGTCGGCAGGTCCTGGAGATCGGGGCCATGCAGCCGCTGCACTCCACGGCCCTGGGCAAGGTGCTGTCGGCGTACGACCCGGTCGCGCACAGCGAGGCGCTGGAGGCCGACCGCAAAGCGTTCACCGACCGGACCGTGTGCGACCTGGACGACTTCGAGCACGTCCTCGACCTCACCCGGGCGCGCGGGTACGCGGCCGACGTCGAGGAGACGTGGACCGGGGTGGCCTCGGTCGCCGCACCCATCCACGACCGGCGGCGGATGCCGGTGGGCGCCGTGGGCATCACCGGCGCCGTGGAGCGCGTGTGCCGGGACGGGGAGCTGCGCGCTGAGCTGATCGCGGCGGTGCGTGACTGCGCCCGCGCGGTGTCGCGTGACCTGGGCGCCGGACGCTTCTGAGCCCTGCGGCCACCACGGGTCCCGCCCTCCCGGAATCGCGCAGTCCCGAGAACCGGTACGGCATTGCCGTACCGGGCCTTCGGCCTGCCCGCGTCCGGGAGCGGCCGCCACGAAACGTGCCTGTTCGCACGCGATGCGCACGCATCGAAGGGGCGTGGGCGGATGTCGATCAGTAACGATCCCGCTTCGTGCAACAGGACTCTTGACGACCCTGCGAACAGGAAGCAAGACTCCCGTCCATCGGTCGGCATTGTCGAACACCTACCGGCAATAAGCGCTAGAGTGTGACAACGCCACGGGCCGGCATCGCTCTCACCCCCGAGGGCGCGGACCACCGGAGGGACCCGGGGTTCGCCTTCCCCTGGACGAAGGACAAAGGAGTCGCGGGTGTCCAGCTCCGACATCTTCATCGGCGAGACCATCGGTACCGCCATACTCATCCTGCTCGGCGGCGGCGTGTGCGCCGCCGTGACACTGAAGGCCTCCAAGGCCCGTAACGCCGGTTGGCTCGCCATCACGTTCGGGTGGGGTTTCGCCGTTCTGACGGCGGTCTACACCTCCGCACCGCTCTCCGGTGCCCACCTGAACCCGGCCGTGACCCTCGCACTCGCCATCAAGACCGGCGACTGGAGCAACCTCCCGGTCTACTGGGCAGGACAGCTGCTCGGTGCGATGATCGGTGCGACGCTGGTGTGGGTCGCCTACGCGGGCCAGTTCCAGGCCCACCTCACCGACAAGGAGATCGTGGGCGGGCCGGGCGCGCAGGCCACCACCGCGAAGGCGGTCGAGGCCCAGGAAAAGGGCGCCGGCCCCGTGCTCGGCGTCTTCTCCACCGGCCCGGAGATCCGGAACACGGTGCAGAACCTCGCCACGGAGATCATCGGCACGATCGTGCTGGTGCTCGCGGTCCTCACGCAGGGCCTCAATGACAAGGGCAACGGTCTGGGCACCCTGGGCGCCCTGATCACCTCGCTGGTCGTGGTCTCGA
This sequence comes from Streptomyces sp. Y2F8-2, assembly GCF_014905555.1. Taxonomy (GTDB): domain Bacteria; phylum Actinomycetota; class Actinomycetes; order Streptomycetales; family Streptomycetaceae; genus Streptomyces; species Streptomyces cynarae. The sequence continues at coordinate 312,108 of NZ_BNGS01000007.1, forward strand.
TCGGCCTCTCCCTGGGCGGACCGACGGGCTACGCGATCAACCCGGCCCGTGACCTCGGTCCGCGTATCGTGCACGCCCTCCTCCCCCTGCCCAACAAGGGCGGCTCCGACTGGGGCTACGCCTGGATCCCGGTCGTCGGTCCACTGATCGGCGCGGCGATCGCCGCAGGCATCTACAACGTCGCTTTTGCTTGAGATCGAGTGAGCTGTACAAGGCTCCGCACATCAGCACCGCGCCGTAAAGACAGCCCCTTTTAACCATGGAACTCCAGGAGCACACCGTGACCGACGCACACACCGCCGGCCCCTTCATCGCCGCCATCGACCAGGGCACGACCTCTTCGCGCTGCATCATCTTCGACCGGGACGGCCGGATCGTCTCCGTCGACCAGAAGGAGCACGAGCAGATCTTCCCGAAGCCGGGCTGGGTGGAGCACAACGCCTCCGAGATCTGGACCAACGTCCAGGAGGTCGTGGCCGGAGCCGTCGAGAAGGCCGGCATCACCAGAGACGACATCAAGGCCATCGGCATCACCAACCAGCGCGAGACCACCGTGCTGTGGGACAAGAACACCGGTGAGCCCGTCCACAACGCCATCGTCTGGCAGGACACCCGCACCGACGCGCTCTGCAAGGAGCTCGGCCGCAACGTGGGCCAGGACCGCTTCCGCCGCGAGACCGGCCTGCCGCTGGCCTCGTACTTCGCGGGTCCCAAGGCCCGCTGGCTGCTCGACAACGTCGAGGGCCTGCGCGAGCGTGCCGAGGCCGGCGACATCCTCTTCGGCACCATGGACACCTGGGTCATCTGGAACCTGACCGGTGGTGTCGACGGGGGCCGCCACGTCACCGACGTGACCAACGCCTCCCGCACCCTGCTGATGAACCTGCACACCATGCAGTGGGACGACAAGATCGCCGAGTCCATCGGCGTCCCGCTCGCGATGCTGCCCGAGATCCGCTCCTCCGCCGAGGTCTACGGCGAGATCACGGGCGGACGCCTCGGCGAGCTGCTCGGCGGCATCCCGGTGGCCTCCGCGCTCGGCGACCAGCAGGCGGCCCTGTTCGGCCAGACCTGCTTCTCCGAGGGCGAGACCAAGTCGACCTACGGCACCGGCACCTTCATGGTGATGAACACCGGTGACAAGATCATCAACTCCTACTCGGGCCTGCTGACCACGGTCGGCTACCAGATCGGTGACGACAAGCCGGTCTACGCCCTGGAGGGCTCGATCGCCGTCACCGGCTCCCTGGTGCAGTGGATGCGGGACCAGATGGGCCTGATCAAGACCGCCGCCGAGATCGAGACCCTCGCGCTCTCGGTCGAGGACAACGGCGGCGCCTACTTCGTACCGGCCTTCTCCGGTCTGTTCGCCCCGTACTGGCGCTCCGACGCCCGCGGTGTGATCGCCGGTCTGACCCGGTACGTCACCAAGGCGCACCTCGCGCGCGCCGTCCTGGAGGCCACCGCCTGGCAGACGCGGGAGATCGCCGACGCCATGACCAAGGACTCGGGTGTCGAGCTGGCGACCCTCAAGGTCGACGGCGGCATGACCTCCAACAACCTGCTGATGCAGACGCTCTCGGACGTCCTGGACGCGCCGGTGGTGCGCCCGATGGTCGCCGAGACCACCTGCCTCGGCGCCGCCTACGCCGCCGGCCTGGCCGTCGGCTTCTGGACCAGCACCGACGACCTGCGCGCCAACTGGCGGCGGGCCGCCGAGTGGACGCCCCACATGGACGCGGAGACCCGCGACCGTGAGTACAAGAACTGGCTCAAGGCCGTCGAGCGGACCATGGGCTGGATCGAGCACGAGGAGTAATTCACGATGACCACCCTGCAGAGTGTTCCGGCTCTGGGGACCCACCCGGCCTACGGCTCCAACCCGAGCCGTGCCGAGACCCGCGAGCAGTTGTCCAGGGCGACCTACGACCTCCTGGTGATCGGCGGCGGGATCCTGGGCATCTCCACGGCCTGGCATGCCGCGCAGTCGGGCCTCAGGGTGGCGCTGGTGGACGCCGGCGACTTCGCCGGCGCCACCTCCTCCGCCTCCTCCAAGCTGCTCCACGGCGGTCTGCGCTACCTGCAGACCGGTGCGGTGAAGCTGGTGGCGGAGAACCACTTCGAGCGCCGTGCGGTCTCCCGTCAGGTGGCCCCCCACCTGGCGAACCCGCTCACGTTCTACCTCCCCGTGTACAAGGGCGGGCCGCACGGCGCGGCGAAGCTCGGGGCGGGCGTGTTCGCCTACTCCGCGCTGTCGGCGTTCGGCGACGGCATAGGTCACCTGCTGTCGCCGGCCAAGGCGGCACAGGACGTGCCGGAGCTGCGCACCGAGAACCTCAAGGCCGTGGCCGTGTACGGCGACGACCAGATGAACGACGCGCGCATGGCGCTGATGACGGTCCGCGCGGCCGTCGACGCGGGCGCCGTCGTCCTCAACCACGCCGAGGTCACCGGCCTGAGGTTCACCAAGGGCCGGGTCACCGGCGCCGAGCTGCGCGACCGGGTCTCGGGCGAGGAGTTCGGCGTGGACGCGCGGCTGGTGCTGAACGCGACCGGGCCGTGGGTCGACCACCTGCGCCGTATGGAGGACCCGAACGCGGCGCCGTCCATCCGGCTGTCCAAGGGCGTGCACCTGGTCCTCAAGCGCACCTCCCCCTGGAAGGCGGCGCTGGCGACCCCGATCGACAAGTACCGCATCACCTTCGCCCTCCCGTGGGAGGACATGCTGCTGCTCGGCACGACCGACGAGGAGTACGAGGGCGACCCGGCCGAGGTGGCGGTCAACGAGAAGGACATCGCCCAGATCCTGGACGAGGCCGCCTTCTCCGTCCGCGACCAGCAGCTGCGGCGGGAGCTGATCACCTACTCGTTCGCCGGCCTCAGGGTGCTGCCGGGCGGTCCCGGCGACACCGCCAAGGCCAAGCGGGAGACCGTGGTGACCGAGGGCAAGGGCGGCATGCTGTCCGTCGCGGGCGGCAAGTGGACGACGTTCCGGCACATCGGCCGTACGGTCATGCAGAAGCTGGAGTCGCTGCCGGGTCACCCGCTGGGCGACGACTTCGAGCCGATCTCCTCGCTGCCGAAGAAGCTGCCGCTGCCGGGCATCGCCAACCCGCGCGCGGTTGCGCACCGGCTCGTCGTGGACGGCCCGGCGCCCGGCCCGCGCATGGCGCCCGACACGGCCAAGCACCTGGCGACCCACTACGGTTCGCTGGCCTTCGACATCGCCCGGCTGGCCAACGACAATCCGGAGCTGGGCGAGCGCGTCCACCCGGACGCCCCGGAGATCTGGGCGCAGGTCGTCTATGCCCGGGACCACGAGTGGGCCGAGACGGTGGACGACGTGCTGCGCCGCCGCACCACCCTGACGATCCGCGGCCTGGCCACGGACGAGGTGCGCGGCAAGGTGCAGGACCTGCTGGACAAGAAGTAGGTCTGAAGCAGGTCCAGGGTCTTTCGTTCGGATCAGGCCGGATCAGGGAGCGGGGCGGTGCGTGCCCGGCCCCGCGAGCCCGGCGTGATCCGAACGAGAGGCCCTTGGTCAGGACCCACCGGGTCCCACACAGCGAGGGGCGGCTTCCCGCACGGAGCCGCCCCTTTCGTGTGCGCGCTTCCGGTGCGCGACTGCTGTGCGCGACTCCGGGGTGCGTACGGTGTTCGTACATCCGTACCACTGGAGTCGCCGCATGACGCAGGAGCTGTCCCCCATCGCCCGCATCCGACGCACCGGGTTGCCGCCGTACGCCGTGGTCGTGGGCGACCCGGCGCGCGCGGCGACCGTCGCCGCGCTGCTGGAGGGGGCCGAGGAGGTCTCCTACCACCGCGAGTACCGGGTGTTCACCGGGAGCTGGAAGGGCCTGCCGGTCACGGTCGCCTCGCACGGGGTGGGTGCGCCGGGCGCGGTCCTGCTGTTCCAGGAGCTGGCGGACGCAGGGATCCACACCGTCCTGCGGTTCGGCACGGCGGGCGCGATGAGGCCAAAGATCGGAGACGGCGACCTGGTGATCGCGGAGGCGGCCGTGCGCGACGACGGGGTCACCCAGCAGTTGCTGCCGCCGGAGTACCCGGCGGTGGCCGCGCCCGAGGCGGTCTTCGCCCTCCAGCGCGCGGCGCGCGAGGCGGGGGTGCCGCACCACCGGGGGATCGTCTGGACGAGGGCGGCGTTCCAGCCGGGCCTGATCCCGCTCGACGCCTATGACAGGGCGGGTCTGGTGGCGATCGAGATGGAGCTGTCCGCGCTGCTGGTGACCGCCTCGCTGCGCGGGCTGGTCGCGGGCGGGGTGCTCGTGGTGGACGGCGTCAACGCCGACGAACTCGTCGACGAGGCGTCCCCCTTCTCGGCGGGCGCCTACGACCCGCACCGCGAGGTCGTCGCCCGGGGCGTGGAGCGCGGCGCGGTGGTCTCGCTGGAGGCGCTGCGACTGCTGGCGGAGGGGCGGGCGGGATGAGCGAGCCCGTGGATCTGCTGGTGCACGGCGGTGACGTCCTGACGGTCGACGACGCCGGAAGCGTGGTCCGGGAGGGAGCCGTCGCCGTCCGGGACGGGGAGATCATCGCGGTCGGGCCCGCCGGGGAGCTGCGGGCCCGGTACGCGGCGGAGGAGGAGATCGACGCCGGGGGCTGTCTGGTCCTGCCGGGCCTGGTCAACGCCCATACGCACCTGGCGATGACGCTGCTGCGGGGCAGCGCCGACGACGTCACCCTGCAGGGCTTCCTGGAGCGCGTGCTGCGCCGGGAGGCCGAGCTGCTGTCGCCGGAACACGTGGCGGCGGGGGTGCGGGCGGCCGTCGCCGAGAGCGTACGGGCCGGGGTGACCTCGGCGCTCGACATGTACTGGTTCCACGAGGCGGCCGAGCGAGTGGCGCAGGAGGCGGGCTGGCGGCTGCTGGCCGGGCCCACCTTCATGGACGTCGCGGGCTCCCCGGACGGCAGGGCCTACGGGGAGCGCATGGAGTGGGCGCGCCGGGACCTGGCGGCGCGCAGCGGGGAGCGGCCGGGGTTCCGGCCGGTCGTGTTCGCGCACTCCGCCTACACCGTGAGCCCGGATCAGCTGACCGGGATCGCCGCGCTGGCGCGGGAGTTCGGGGCGCTGCTGCACCTGCACGCCGCGGAGAACGCGACGGAGGTCGCCACCGTCGAGGCGCGGTACGGCAGGCGGCCGGTGGAGCTGCTGGACTCGCTCGGTGTGCTCGGCCCCGATGTGCTGCTCGCACACGCCGTCGATCTGACCGGCCCGGAGATCGCCGCGCTGGCCGGAAGCGGGACGGCGGTCGCGCACTGTCCGGTGTCCAACCTCAAGCTGGGCTGCGGGATCGCGCCGGTGCCGCGGCTGCTGGACGCGGGTGTGACCGTCGGGCTCGGCACGGACGGGGCGGTCAGCTCCAACACGCTGGACGTGTTCGACGCGATGCGGCAGGCGGCACTGGTGCACAAGGCGGCCGGTGACCCCACCGCGGTGGATGCCGAACAGGCGGTGCGGATGGCGACGATCGAGGGCGCCCGCGCGCTGGGGCTCGGGGATCGGCTGGGCTCACTGGAGGCAGGCAAGCGGGCCGACCTGCTCGTGCTCGACCTCGGCCGGCCGCATCTGCGTCCCCGGCACGACGTGTGGTCCACGCTCGCGTACGCGGCGCACTCCGCGGATGTGCGGGACACGGTCGTCGACGGGCGGATCCTGATGCGGGACCGGGTGCTGACAACGCTCGACGAGGCGGCGGCGCTGGCGGAGCTGGAGGCGGTGGGCTGAGCGTCCGCGGAGAGCCCACGGAGAGCCGCGGAGAGCCCCCGGCGGGCGGCCCACGGCGAGCGGCCCACGGCGAGCGGCTTCCTGTGTTTCCCGGGGTGACATGGGAAATCCTGGTTCCGTTCGGCCCTTGGACCCCATAATGACGCCGAGACATCGGATGTCTGAGCACCTGGAGGCACGTCATGGCGGTCACCGACGAGGCGATCGAGAAGATCAAGGAAATGATCGTCTCCGGTGCGCTGCGCCCGGGCGACCGCCTGCCCAAGGAGAGCGAGCTGGCCGCGGAGCTGGGGCTGTCCCGCAACTCCCTGCGCGAGGCCGTGCGTGCCCTGTCGCTGATCCGCATCCTGGACGTGCGGCAGGGCGACGGCACGTATGTCACGAGCCTGGACCCCCAGTTGCTGCTGGAGGCGATGAGCTTCGTCGTGGACTTCCACCGCGACGACACCGTGCTGGAGTTCCTCGCGGTGCGCCGCATCCTGGAGCCGGCCGCGACGGCCATGGCGGCCTCCCGCATCGGCGAGCAGCAACTGGACGCGCTGACCGCCCAGTTGGACAAGTTGGGCCCCGAACCCTCCGTGGAGGAGCTGGTCGCCTCCGATCTGGAGTTCCACCGGGGGATCGTGCAGAGCTCCGGCAACTCGGTGCTGTGCTCCCTGCTGGACGGCCTGTCCGGGCCCACCACCCGGGCCCGTGTCTGGCGCGGCCTCACCCAGGAGGACGCGGTCGGCCGCACCCTGCGCGAGCACCGCGCGATCCTCGGCGCCCTGCGCGACCGCGACGCCGAGGCGGCCCGCTCCTGGGCGACCGTGCACATCGCGTCCGTCGAGCAGTGGCTGCGCTCGACCTTGTGAGGCCCCACGGTGTGAGCCACCCGTGCGGCGTGCCGGACCGGTAGGCGATCATGGGTGTTCGACGGCCCCGGACGGGGCAGTCATCCGTTCACTCCCCCGTGGCAGGGGACTGCGGGCGTCCCCGCCGAACGCCGTAAGGTTGGGGCGTACGTGAGGGCACGTCGGAAGGAGGCGCTGGGTGATCGAGCTCGAGGGGGTTCCCGAGCTGATCGACCCGGTCATGGTGGCCGCGTTCGAGGGCTGGAACGATGCCGGCGACGCCGCCTCCACCGCGGTCGCGCATCTGGACAGGGAATGGAAGGGCGAGGTCTTCGCGGCGCTGGACGCCGAGGACTACTACGACTTCCAGGTGAACCGCCCCACAGTGTTCATGGAGGCCGGGGTCCGCAAGATCACCTGGCCCACGACCCGGCTCTCGGTGGTCCGCGTCGGCGGTGAGAAGCCCCGCGACCTGGTGCTGGTCCGCGGCATCGAACCGTCGATGCGCTGGCGCTCGTTCTGCAACGAGCTGCTGGGCTTCGCCCACGAACTGGGCGTGGAACTGGTGGTGATCCTCGGCGCCCTGCTCGGCGACACCCCGCACACGCGTCCGGTCCCGATCAGCGGGACCACGTCCGACCCGGACCTGGCCCGCCGGATGGACCTGGAGGAGACGAAGTACGAGGGCCCCACGGGCATCGTGGGCGTCCTGCAGGAGGCGTGCACGCACGCGGGCGTGCCGGCCGTGTCGCTGTGGGCGGCGGTCCCGCACTACGTGTCGCAGCCGCCGAACCCGAAGGCCACGCTGGCCCTCCTCAACCGGCTGGAGGACCTCCTCGACCTGCGTATCCCGCTCGGCGAACTGCCGGAGGACGCGCGCGCCTGGCAGCTCGGCGTGGACCAGCTGGCCGCCGAGGACAGCGAGGTCGCCGAGTACGTGCAGACGCTGGAGGAGGCCCGGGACACCGCCGAGCTGCCGGAGGCGTCCGGCGAGGCGATCGCCCGCGAGTTCGAGCGGTATCTGCGGCGCCGGGACGTCAGCCCGCCCGGCGGGCACGCCACCGCGGACGGCGGCGAGGGCGGCCCGTTCCTCAAGGACAACCCCGGCGGTCGTCCGCGTCCGCCGAAGCCGCCGCGGCCGGGCGGCGAGGACGAGGACTCACCGGAGGAGTGAGCGGGGCCGGTGCGCTGCTGCGCACCGGCCCCGCTCCATACCGGCAGAAGGGGCTCAGAGAGCCACGCCGAGCAGCGCGTCCACGGCCCGCGACACGACACCGGGCGCCCCGGTGTCCGTGCCGCCGCTCTCCTGCTGGAGCGTGACCCAGCGGTCGACCGCGGCGAGCGCGGAGGGTGCGTCGAGGTCGTTCGCGAGGGCGTCGCGGATCTCCTCGACGAGCGCGTCGGCGGACGGGCCGTCGGGCCGGGAGACGGCGGCGCGCCAGCGGCCGAGCCGTGCCACGGCGTCCTGGAGGACCTGGTCGGTCCACTCCCAGTCGGACCGGTAGTGGTGGGCGTGCAGTGCGAGCCGGATGGCGGCCGGGTCGACGCCGTCGCGGCGGAGCCGGGAGACGAAGACGAGGTTGCCCTTGGACTTGGACATCTTCTCGCCGTCCAGGGCGACCATGCCGGCGTGGACGTACGCCTTGGCCATGGGGAACTCGCCGGTCAGCACCTGGGCGTGCGAGGCGCCCATCTCGTGGTGCGGGAAGGCGAGGTCGGAGCCGCCGCCCTGGACGTCGAAGCCCATGCCCAGGTGGTCCAGGGCGATGGCCACGCACTCGATGTGCCAGCCGGGGCGGCCGCGGCCGAGCGAGCCGCCGTCCCAGCTGGGCTCGCCGTCGCGGGCGGCCATCCACAGCATCGGGTCGAGCGGGTTCTTCTTCCCGGGCCGGTCGGGGTCGCCGCCGCGCTCCGCGGAGAGCAGGCGCATCGCGGCGGCGTCCAGGCGGGAGACCTTGCCGAAGTCGGGGTCGGACTCGACGGAGAAGTAGACGTCCCCTTCCAGTTCGTACGCGGCTCCGAGGTCCCGAAGGCGCTCGACCAGCGGGACGATGCCGGGTATCGCCTCCACGGCGCCTATGTAGTGCCGCGGGGGCAGCATCCGGAGGGCGGTCATGTCCTCGCGGAACAGGGTGGTCTCCCGCTCGGCGAGAGCCACCCAGTCGACGCTGTCGCGCTGGGCGCGCTCGAGGAGGGGGTCGTCGACGTCGGTGACGTTCTGGACGTAGTGGACCTGGCGCTTGGTGTCGAGCCACACGCGCTGAACGAGGTCGAACGCGTTGTAGGTCGCCGCGTGACCCATGTGGGTCGCGTCGTACGGGGTGATCCCGCAGACGTAGATACGGGCGACGGGACCGGGGTCGAGGGTGACGAGGCCGCCGGTCGCGGTGTCGTGGATCCTCAGGTCGCGGCCCTGACCAGGCAGGGCGGGGACCTCGGAAGCGGGCCAGGCATGCATGTCATGAGCGTAACCGGCGGGAAGTTCTGTCCACGAACCGGATCGGGCGGAGGGGCGGCGAATGACCGGGAAGACGCTCTTGCGGGAGCCCGGCCGGTGTGCATGCCCGGCCCTGCGCGGCTGCGGGCGCTCGTGCCTCCCCCAAGAGCCTTGACCGGCCGGGGGACCCCCGGGGCGGCACGGGTGGGCACCGGGGGCACCCCTTGCTCGAAGAGCTCGGGGAGGCACCCCGTCAGCGCCGGGTTGCGCGACCTGCCCCCGCCCGGCCCCAGCCCACGGCGGCTTCTGCACCGGCGGCCACTAGACAGGCGGCCAGGGAATCGCCGGCCACTCCCCGCTCGGCTCCGGGTGCCGGCCCGACTCCAGCAGCGCCTCCACCCGCGCCCGCGTCGCCCGGACCTCCGCAGGAGTGATCAGTGCCGCCAGGCGGGTGGCAAGGGCGGCCCCTTCGGAGAGGCCGTCCTTCAGCCCCTTCAGCACCTCCACCGCCTCCCCCGTCAGCGGCTCCCCCGCCCATCCCCACAGCAGCGTCCGCAGCTTGTTCTCGACGTTGAACGTGACCCCGTGGTCGATCCCGTACAACCGCCCCTCGGCCGCCGGCAGCAGATGGCCTCCCTTGCGGTCCGCGTTGTTGATGACCGCGTCCAGGACGGCGAGCCGCCGCAGCCGCTCGTCGTCGGCGTGCACGAGCAGCGCCGTCTCGCCGTCGCCGACCTCCGCGAGACCGATCGCCTTCCAGCCCGGCTCGGGCTCCTCGCCGTCCACCAGGGCGAGGAGCTCGCCGTCGGGCACGACCTCCACCCACAGCTGGCACATGCCCTCGCCGTACGGGCCGTCGCGCAGCACGGTGGGCGGCACGAGCCCCCAGCCGGTCGCCTCCGACACCTCGTACGCGGCGACCTCGCGCTGGGCGAGCGTCCCGTCCGGGAAGTCCCACAGGGGCCGCTCCCCTGCGACGGGCTTGTAGACGCAGGTGGCTTCCCGTCCGTTGTAGGAGACCGTGCAGTACAGCGCCGCGTTGGACGCGTCGCGGATGCGGCCGCGCACGGTCAGCTCGCCCTCGGCGAGCAGTTCGGCCGTGGTCACGCTCCGCGGCGGTATCCGTTCTGGCGCGGACATACGTGTCCTTCCGGGTCGAGCGGGAGGCTGCACAGCGGGCACGGCGGCCGCCCGGCGTTGACGACGTCGAGTGCGCGCTTGGCGAAGGCTCTGGCCTGCGCGCCGGTGAGCCGGACCCGGAGCATCGGCGGACCGTTCTCCTCGTCCTGCAGCAGCCGCTCCTCGGCCTCGGCGAGGTCCTCCTCGGAATCGGCGTCCAGCTCGACGAGGGCCTGGGCCTCGACGATCATGCGCTGTTCCTCGGCGTCCCAGGCGAGCGCCATGGTGCCGACCCGGAACTCCTCCTCGATGGGGGTCTCCAGGGGCGCCGTGTCGGCGATCTCCGCGGGGGCCACGGCCGGGACGGCGGCGCTGCCGCCGCTGCGCCGCACGACCTCGTCGAGCAGTTCGTCCATGCGCTCGGCGAGCGCCGCGACCTGGGTCTTCTCCAGGGCTACGCTGGTCACCCGAGGTCCGGCCGAGGCCTGCAGGAAGAAGGTACGGCGCCCGGGCAGCCCGACCGTACCGGCCACGAAGCGGTCCGGGGGGTCGTAGAGGAACACCTGACGGGACACGTCCTGTCTCCATTGGATCGGGTCGGGACCGGCGGACCGCGCCGGTCCTGTGGGGTTGCTGACAACTACGCTGAACAACTACTGCGCTCGTTCGACCGCTTCACCCTACTGCGCTCGACGATCACGGTGCGCCCGCACCGCCCCCGACCGTGGCGTCCGGATCCGAGGCTTCCGGACGCGGCACGAGGGAGGAGAAATCGCCGGTGTCGCCGAGACGAACGAGAAATGGCCGCAGCCGGGTGTAACGGATCGCAGTGATGGAACACGGTTCCACGGAGATCCGCTGGAAGAGGTCGAGATGAAGTCCGAGTGCGTCCGCGACGAGAGACTTGATGACGTCGCCGTGCGAGCACATGAGGTAGACGGCGTCGGCGCCGTGGTCGCGCTCCACGCGCGCGTTCCACTCCCGTACGGCCTCCGCGGCGCGGGTCGCCATCGCCCGCATCGACTCGCCGCCGGGGAACGCGGCCGCCGACGGGTGCGCCTGGACGACCTCCATCAGCGGCTCGTCCTTCAGCTCGGCGAGCTTGCGGCCGGACCAGTCGCCGTAGTGGCACTCGCCGATCCGGTCGTCGGTGTGGGCGCGCAGTTCGGGACGGGCGTCGAGGAGCGGCTGGACGGTCTCCTGGCAGCGCTGCAGGGGGCTGGTGACGACTTCGGCGATCGGCAGCTCGGCGAGCCGCCCGGGCAGGGCCGCGGCCTGCGCGGCGCCGCGTTCGTCGAGAGCTACGCCGGGCGTCCAGCCGGCGAGGAGCCCCGCGGTGTTGGCGGTGGAACGTCCGTGCCGGACGAGGAGCAACGTGGGCATGACGACCAGCCTAGGTCTTGTCGTCAAACGCCCGTCGGTGCCCGGGTACCAGTGAGAGGAGAGTGGGCTCCGTGATCGTCGACTGCGCCGTCTACCGCGACGGGCGCCGCAACGAGGGCAACGAGGGGCCGGATGACCTCTCCACCGCGCTGGACCAGGCGCGCGCCTCGTCGGACACGTTCTTGTGGGTCGGCCTGTACGAGCCGACGGAGGACGAGTTCGAGCTGGTCACCAAGGAGTTCGGGCTGCATCCGCTGGCCGTGGAGGACGCCCTGAAGGCGCACCAGCGGCCCAAGCTGGAGGTGTACGAGGACTCGCTGTTCATGGTGCTCAAGCCGGTGTCGTACGAGCCGGACAGCGACACCGTCTCCACCGGCGAGCTGATGGTGTTCCTCGGCGACTCGTTCGTGGTGACCGTTCGCCACGGTGTGGACATGCCGCTCGGGCAGGTCCGCCGTCATCTGGAGCAGCAGCCTGAGATGCTGCGGCACGGGCCCACCGGGGTGCTGTACTCGATCACGGACTCGATCGTCGACCACTACCTGGAGGTGGCGACCGAGCTGGGCACCGATCTGGAGGAGCTGGAGGCGGAGGTCTTCTCGCCGTCCGTCGGAGGCTCGCGGCACACGGCGTCCCGGATCTACGCCTTCAAACGGCAGGTCCTGGAGTTCCGGCGGGCGACGGTGCCGCTGGGACCGCCGACGGCCCGGCTGGCGGGGCAGGGCGCGTACGGTGCGGCGGTGCCGTTCGTGCAGGAGAAGTCGCGGCCCTTCTTCCGGGACGTCAACGACCATCTGACCCGGGTGAACGAGTCGGTGGAGGGCCTGGACCGGCTGGTGTCGGACATCCTGTCGGCGCATCTGGCGCAGATGAGCGTGCGGCAGAACGACGACATGCGGAAGATCTCGGCGTGGGCGGCGATGGCCGCCGTGCCGACGATGATCGCGGGGATCTACGGCATGAACTTCGACCACATGCCGGAGCTCCACTGGGTGTGGTCCTACCCTGCCGTGATCGTGATCATGGCAGTGCTCGAGGTGCTGCTGTACCGGCTGTTCAAGCGGCGGGGCTGGTTGTAGCCGGACCGCCGAGCGCGTCGCGGCGCTCGGGCGTCCGCAGGGTCACCATGCGCCGGTGGCCGACGAGCCGCTCGTAGACGTAGACGAGGCGGATCACGGTCGCGAGCAGCGCCGGCCTCGCTCCGGACCAGCCGAGGATGCGTGCCATGTGGGCCATGACCGCGAGGCTGACGTCCCGGTGGCCGCGGATCTCGGCCAGTGCGTACGCGCGCAGGGTGCGCCGGATGAACCGGCCGTGTCCGGCGGCGGCGAGGCGCAGCAGTTCCTCGTGGGTGTACGCAAGGTGGTTGTCCTCGTCGTCGGCGATCATTTGGACGGCCCGGCCGATGTCCGGGTGGTCCCCGAAGTGCTTGCGCAGCATCAGCATCTGCTCGGCTGCGCGCTGTTCGGTGACCCGGCTGTGCGCCAGGTAGACGATGACGTCGCGCACGGTGAGCGGCTGGTCCGCCTTGAGCCTCGCGTGCGCGAGACCGATGCCCCGGCGCTCCAGGAGCATCGTGTAGTCGGTCTCCGGGGGCACCGGTACGGGTTGCAGGCGGCGCTTCTTGAGCAGGGCGTGGAAGATGCGTCCGTGCTTTTCCTCGTCCGCGCCGTGGCGGGAGATCTTGGGGGCGAGCGCGCGTTCGCTCTCCGGCACCAGCTGGGCGATGCGCCCGTTCTCCCAGCCGCCCTGCGCCTCCCCGCCGGCCGCGATGGAGCAGAACAGCCGGAACGACTCGTCGTTGTCGAGGATCTCTTGGAACAGGCTCTTGGCCGACAGCATGGGCGCACCTCTCTGCAGGACCCGCGACGATCGAGTCACAACGAGTCAAATGGGGCCCTGGAGGTGCTGCAACAGCTGCGCGGGAGCTACTCGGCCGAAAGGAGGAGGAGGCGGGCTGGGTCGGGCCGTAACCGCGCGGGCGGCCGAGCGTTGTTCCCGGTGACGGCCGTGGCGGGGAAGACCCCCCGAGCCCCCACCACGGCCGCAGAGACCTCTTCGCCTGCTGCCCGCTACGCGAGCCCGGCCCGCTCCAGGGCCTCCGTCCCGGCCCGGAGCCCTGCGATCCTCTCCTCGAGGGTGAAGCCCGCCGGTGCCAGGCTGAGCGTGGTGACGCCGGCCGCGGCGTAGGCCTTCATGCGGTCGGCGATCCGGTCGACGGAGCCGAGGAGGGTGGTCCGGTCGATCAGCTCGTGCGGGATCGCGGCCGCCGCGCCCTGCTTGTCGCCGGACAGGTACTTCTCCTGGACCTCGGCGGCGGCCTTCTCGTAGCCCATGCGCTGGGCGAGCTGGTTGTAGAAGTTCTGCTTGGGGCTGCCCATGCCGCCGACGTACAGGGCCGTGTAGGGGCGGAAGGTGTCGGCGAGCGCGGTCACGTCCTTGTCGTCGCCGACGGCGAGCGGGACCGTGGGGCAGACGTCGAAGCCGTCGAGGGTCTTGCCGGCCTTCTCCCGGCCGGCCCTCAGGTACTTGATCGCGGTGTCCTCGAGATGGTCGGCGGAGGGGAAGATCAGCAGGGCGCCGTCGGCGATCTCGCCGGTCTGCTCCAGGTTCTTCGGGCCGATGGCGGCGATGTAGAGCGGGATGTGCTCGCGCTGCGGGTGCACGGTCAGCTTGATCGGCTTGCCGGGTCCGCCGGGCAGCGGCAGCGTCCAGTGCTCGCCCTCGTACGTCAGCCGCTCACGGGTCATCGCCTTCCGTACGATCTCCACGTACTCGCGCGTGCGGGCGAGCGGCTTGTCGAACTTGACGCCGTACCAGCCCTCGGAGACCTGCGGCCCCGACACGCCGAGGCCGAGACGGAAGCGGCCGCCGGACAGGGAGTCGAGGGTGGCGGCGGTCATCGCGGTCATCGCGGGCTGGCGCGCCGGGATCTGGAAGATGGCGGAGCCGACGTCGATGCGCTCGGTCTTGGCGGCGACCCAGGACAGCACGGTGGCCGCGTCGGAGCCGTACGCCTCGGCGGCCCAGCACACCGCGTATCCGAGCCGGTCGGCCTCCTGGGCCACGGCGAGGTTGTCCGCGTCCATTCCGGCGCCCCAGTAGCCGAGGTTGATCCCGAGCTGCATGGCCCATTCCCCTTACCGATCAGTAACGTCCCTTGGTGCCCGACCTTAGCGTGGGGGCGGGCCCCCCGGAAATCCCCGCACCGACGGGGGGAACGCGTTGTCCACAGGCCCCCCATGAGCCGAGTTCAGGCCGTAATCTCGGCGTTCATGGAGCAGAGGCATCTCGGCCGTACCGGCCTTCGTGTGTCGCGGATCGGGCTCGGCACCCTGACGTGGGGCCGCGACACGGACGAGCACGACGCCGCGGACCAGTTGAAGGTGTTCTGGGAGGCGGGCGGGACCCTCGTCGACACGGCGGACGTGTACGGGGACGGGGAGGCCGAGTATCTGCTCGGGCGGCTCATGGACGGCCTCGTGCCCCGCCGGGACCTGGTGATCTCGACGAAGGCGGGCAGCGTCCCCGACCCGGACCGTCGCTTCGACTGCTCGCGCGGTCATCTCCTCTCCGCTCTGGACGCCTCGCTCGCCCGCCTGGGCACGGACTACGTCGATGTCTGGCACGTCCACGCCTTCGACCCGTACACCCCGCTGGAGGAGACCCTGCAGGCGCTCGACCTGGCGGTCGGCAGCGGCCGGGCGCGGTATGCGGGGGTGTCCAACTTCTGCGGCTGGCAGCTGGCGAAGGCGGCGACGTGGCAGCTCGCGGCGCCGGGCGTGAGGACCCGGATCGCCAGTACGCAGATGGAGTACTCGCTGCTGCAGCGGGGAGTGGAACGGGAGGTGCTGCCCGCGGCGCTGGACCTGGGGGTCGGGTTGCTGCCGTCGTCTCCGCTGGGCCGGGGTGTGCTGACCGGCAAGTACCGGCACTCGACACCGGCCGACTCGCGCGGGGCGTCGGAGCACATGGGGCCGTTCGTCGCGCCCTACCTCGACGACACCGCGAGCAGCATCGTCGACGCGGTGCAGACGGCCGCCGACGGGCTCGCCGCGACGCCGTTGCAGGTGGCGCTGGCGTGGGTGCGGGACCGGCCGGGTGTGGTCGCGCCGATCGTCGGCGCGCGCAACGCGCAGCAGCTCACGGCGGCGTTGTCAGTGGAGGCGCTTAGTCTTCCGGACGAGATCTGCCGGGCGCTGGACGATGTGTCGGCCCCGGTGCACCGCTATCCCGATCACGACTGGAGCACGCTGTGACCACGGACCCGGAGACGACGGAGACGGCCCCTCGGGCGGAGGACGGGGCCGGGACCGCCGGGGGCGGCGGTGCGGGGAGCGACAGGGCCGCGGACCCGATGCCCGCAGAGGGGCTCGCCGAGGGCTCCGGGGACGAGGCGCCGGCGGACGGCGGCCCGGACCCGGCGGACGGCTCCCCTGATCCCTCGCAGGACGCCGCCGAGGGCGAGGGTGCCGCGCCCGAGATGTCCGAGGCCGAGGCCGAGCTGGCCGCTCAGCGGGTCGAGCGGGAGCGGATCGAGCGGCGGAAGGCCGCGAAGCAGGGACCCGTCGAGGCCGGTGGGAAGCTCAGCGGGAAGGCCGCCGACCTGCTCGCCGCCGTGCGGGCCGTGGAGAGCGGTGAGAAGCCGGTGGCGAGCGCCTTCAGCAAGCCCACGCCCGCACCGCGCCGCCCCACCGCCCCCGAGCCGGTGCGGCGCCCCCAGCCCGTGGCGGCCGCCGCGGCGCCTCCCGCCGCCGAGACGGTGGCGGCGGTGCGGGCCGTCCTGGCCGAGGGCGGCGCCCCGGACACACTCGCCCTCCAGGTCGCCGAGGTGCTCGGCGAGGGTGCGGAGGCGCAGCTGCGCTCCGACCCCTGGCAGCTGCTGCGCGTCTTCGGACTGCGCCCCGAGCAGGCCGACACCTTCGCCCGCGCCCTGCTCGGCGCGGATTGCCGCCCGGACGACGAGCGCCGGGCCCGTGCGATGACGGTCTGGCTGCTGGAGCAGGCGGCCCTGGCCGGGCACACCGCCCTGGAGGTCCCGGCCCTGGAGGCGGCGCTCGGCCGGCGCCAGGTGCCGGACCCCGAGGCGGCCGTGCGCGACACCATCGCCGAGGGCGAGGCCCTGGTCTTCCAGGACGCCCTGGAGTCGGCCCCACCGGGCGACGACGAGGAACAGGAGCGCCCGGTGCGCGTCCTGATCGGCCTGGAGCGGTACGCGCTCGCGGAGGAGAGCCTCGCCGACGGACTGGCCCGGCTGGTCGGCTCCGTGCCGAAGGAGGACGGCGCGGCGGAGGACTGGCAGCGGGCGGCCCGGTCGGCGGCGGGTTCCGCGGCAGAATTGATCGGTGCGGTCGCGGGGCACGGCCTGGTACTGCACACCGGGTCGGAGGCGTCCCGCATCGAGCCGGCGACTCTGCTGCGTGCGGCACGCCGGCTCGGGCTGCGCGCCTGGGCCGCCACGCACAGCCCGGCCGGCCGCGACCAGTTCGGCGCGCTGCTGGCCCGCCTCGACCTGCCGGACGACGGGCGAACGCAGCCGCCGCTCGCCACCGTCGCGGGCCTCCTGTCCGGTGGCGAGGGTCCCGGGCGGGACGCCGACGGCGCGCTGGACCTCGATCTGCTCGTCGTGCTGGACGCGCCCCAGCTGGATGTCGAGACAGCGGCCCTGCTCGTCGAGTCGCTGCCCGACGGGGCCCGGCTGGTGCTGAGCGGCGACCCGGGTGTGCTCTGGTCGGTCGGCCCCGGACGCGTGTTCGGGGACCTGCTCGCGGCCCGCGTATGCCCGCAGATCGCCTCGCGGACCCCCGACCCGGGCCCGCTCGGCGAACTGGTCTCCGCCGTCGGCATCGGTGAGCTGCCGCAGGTCGACGCGCCCGGCAAGGAGGTCGTGATCGTGCCGGTGCGGGACGCCGGGGAGGCCGTGCACCGGACCGTGCAACTGGTCGCGGACTCGGTGCCGCGGGCGATCGGGGTTCCGGCGGAGGAGACGCAGGTGATCACCCCGGGCCACGGCGGCGCTGCGGGCACCCGCGCGCTGAACGCGGCACTGAAGGAACGGCTGAACCCGGGCCCGGGTCGCTTCGGCGGCTTCGACCCGGGCGACCGGATCGCCTACTCCCCCGCGCCGGGGCGTACGCTGCCGGGCCGTGTCGTGAAGGGCGACGCCGAGGGGCTGCACCTGGAGTGCGCGGGCGTCTCCGTGGTGGTGCCGAAGGAGCGGGTGGAGCAGACCCTGCGGCACGGCTGGGCGCTGACCGCGCACCAGGCGGTGGGGCAGCGGTGGCCGGCGGTGGTCGTGGTCCTGCCGGGCGACGCCGCCCAGAGCCTCACCCGGCCGTGGGTCTACACGGCCTTCGGCCGCGCGGTGCGCCATCTGTCGGTGGTGCACGGCGCGGACCAGGCCCTGCCGCGGGCCGTGGCGGAGATCCAGGCCAAGCCGCGTACGACCCGCCTGCTCGCGCTGCTGAGGCCCCAGGTCCCGACGTCGGACTGAGAGAGGCACCTCACTACGGCGGGGCTCTCACCTCGGGGGGTCCCGGCGGTGCCGTGCAGCCCCAGGTCACACGGCACCGCCGGGGAAGCCCCTGCTGACGATCAACGATCCAGCGGTTCCAGGTCCTCGTCGTCGTCCAGCTCGAGCTCGTCGTCCTCCAGCACCTCGCCCCGCAGCTCCTCGTCGTCCGCCTCCTCGTCGAAGACGGAGCTGACGTCGAAACGGCAGATCACCCGCTGGGGATCGACCTGCTCGAAGGGCGCCTCCAGCCACTCCCCCGGCTCGGCCGGTTCCTCGGCGGCCACCACCCACAGCGTGGAGTCGCCCTCCTCGAGGCCGAACTCCTTGTGCCGGGAGGCGATCTCGTCCGGTTCGAACTCCCCGAAGAGCACGCCCAGCGCGCCGTGGACGGTGCCGGCCGACGACGCCGGCGCGGTCTCCTCGTCCGCGGCCTCCACGCGCTCCGCCTGTGCCAGCAGCCGCTGGGGCTCCGCCACCGCGTAGTCCCGGCGGATCAGGACGCTCAGCGCGCTCGGTTCCTCGGGGCCCGTGTACGGCGGAAGAGGCTCCTCCGCACCGGGGATCTCGAAGGGGGTGACCTCGTCGTAGCGGTCGTAGAGCAGCTCGTCGTACTCCTCGGCCGCCGCGGCCAGCTCGTTGAACGCCTCGTAGACGGCCGGGTCGTCCTCACCCGTCCTGCGCTCGACCGCGGCAAGGTGGCGGTCGAGTGCGGTCTTGACCGCCTCGGCGGCGGCACGTACCTCGGCAGCGGTGGGCTGCGCAGCATCAGACATAGTGCAGACGCTATCCGTACCGGGCCCCAGCCCGCACAATAGATGCGATGCCGGAATACGAATTTGTCGACGTGTACGTACCGCGCGGGGTCTCCCGCAAGGACGCCACACGCCTGCTGACGGAGCATGCCGAGTACGGACACTGGGAGTTGGACCGCCTGAGCCTGCTGCGCGACGGGAGCCGCAGGGTGCGGTTGCGCCGGCGGATCATCCGCCAGGTGCGCGCCACGTGGTGAGCAAAGGTGGCTGAAACGGATCGGGCCCCGCACGGACGGGGCCCGATCCGTTCAGTCGGCCACGGGGGAAGCAGGCGGCGCCGGTGCCGCTACGCGTGCGCCCGCGCCCTGCGGTAGAGCAGCGCGCCGCCGAGCAGGGCTCCCGCGCCGACCGGCGCCAGGAGGCCGAGCGGCAGGTCGCTACCGGTGTGGGCGAGCTGTGCGGTGGCCGCCGGCTGGGTGACGGACTGACCGCCGGGGTGGTTGACGTGGGTGCCGCCGCCCGGCTGCTGCGGAGTGCCGGGGTGACGGGGCGTGCCGGGAGGCGTGGTGGTGCCGCCGCCGGGAGGCGTGGTACTGCCCCCGCCGCCGGGAGGCGTGGTCCCGCCACCGCCACCGGGAGGCGTCGTCCCGCCACCGCCACCAGGAGGCGTCGTCCCGCCACCGCCGCCGGGCGGCGTGGTGGAGTGGCCGCCGCCCGGGTTGGCGCAGTCGTTGCCGCCCGCCGGGTTGCCGATCCCGCCCACGTTGACGGAGTTGCCGCACACGTTCACCGGCACGTCGACCGGCACCTGCACGGTGTTGCCCGAGCCGACGCCGGGCGAGTCGCCGGTGTGCCCGCCGGCGTGGGCGCCGCCCCCGCCGCCGGACTGGCTGCCGGTGTTCGCGCACGTGTTGCCGGCCGCCGGGTTGAGCAGCCCGATGACGTTCACGGTGTTGCCGCAGACGTTCACCGGCACGTGCACGGGCACCTGCACCAGGTTGCCCGACAGCACGCCGGGCGAGTTGCTGGCGGAGCCGTTCGCTCCGGCGTCGGCGTGCGCGTAGCCGCCGGTGACGGCGAGGACTCCGGTCGCCGCCGCCATGGTCATCAGGCCCTTGCGGGTGACCTGTCGCATTGCTGATTTCCCTGTCTTCGAGCTGGTCGTGGACCTTCGGAACGCGTCCCGCGCGGTGGGCGCGGACGCGGAGGAACCGGTCGGCCCCGGAGCGCATGGCACGCACTCCGGGGCCGACGGACTCACACCCTCACGGGGTTCGGGCCCCTCATGGGGTGAGGCACCACGTCAGTGGTTGATGCAGGTGTTGCCGAAGGCGGGGTTCAGCAGCCCGATCACCGAGATCGTGTTGCCGCAGACGTTCACCGGGACGTGCACCGGAACCTGGATCACATTGCCCGACACGACACCCGGGGAGTGCGTGGCGGCACCCTGGGCGCCGGAGTCGGCGACAGCCAGACCCGCACCCGCGAGAACCAGACCACCGGTGGCAGCCGCAGCAGCGACGACCTTCTTGATCATTATTCCTCCTTGTTGGCAAAGCGATCCAAGCCTCGGACCGCATCACGTGTAACGAGGAGGGAGTAATGGAGCTACGAGCGTATGGTCGCATTCACTCGTCCCGGCGTGTTCCCGTACACGCTGGCGAATAGCGCACTGGACCGGCGCCGGCTCAGGACGCGTCGATGAACCGGTCCAGCACCCGCACGCCGAACTGCAGCGCGTCCACCGGCACCCGCTCGTCGACCCCGTGGAACATGCCCGCGAAGTCCAGCTCCGGCGGCAGCTTCAGCGGCGCGAAGCCGAAGCCCCGGATGCCGAGGTCGTCGAAGGACTTGGCGTCCGTGCCGCCGGAGAGCATGTACGGGATCGCCTTCGCGGCCGGGTCCTCCGCCAGCAGCGCCGACTGCATCGCCTCGACCAGCGCGCCGTCGAAGCCCGTCTCCACGGCCTTGTCGGCGTGCACGTCCTCACGCCGCACGTTCGGCCCGAGGATCCGGTCCACGTCGGCGAGGAACTCCTCCTCGAAGCCGGGCAGGAAGCGCCCGTCGACGTGCGCGGTGGCCTCGCCGGGAATGACGTTCACCTTGTAACCGGCGTTCAGCTGGGTGGGGTTGGCGGTGTTGCTCAGGGTCGCGCCGATCAGCTTGGCGATGCCGCCGAGCTTGGCGAGGGTGCCCTCCATGTTCTCCGGGTCGAGTTCGGTGCCGAGCGCGTCGCCGAGTTCGTCGAGGAAGGCCCGCGTCGTCTTGGTGACCCGCACCGGGAACTTGTGCCGGCCGAGGCGTGCCACGGCTTCGGACAGCTCGGTGATCGCGTTGTCCCGGTGGATCATCGACCCGTGGCCCGCGGTGCCGGCCACGGTGAGCTTCATCCAGTGCATGCCCTTCTCGGCCGTCTGGATCAGGTAGAGCCGGCGCTGCTCGTTCACCGTGAACGAGAAACCGCCCACTTCGCTGATGGCCTCGGTGACGCCCTCGAAGAGGTCGCGGTGGTTGTCGACCAGGTACCGGGCGCCGTAGGTGCCGCCCGCCTCCTCGTCGGCGAGGAAGGCGAGGACGATGTCGCGCGGCGGCCTGCGCCCGCTGCGCAGCCGGTCGCGGACGACCGCCAGGGTCATGGCGTCCATGTCCTTCATGTCGACCGCGCCGCGCCCCCACACGCATCCGTCGGCGATCTCGCCGGAGAACGGGTGGTGCGTCCAGTCGTCCGCGTTGGCGGGCACGACGTCGGTGTGGCCGTGGATGAGCAGCGCGGGCCGTGAGGGGTCCTCGCCCTCGATACGGGCCACCGTGGAGGCACGGCCCGGGTGCGACTCGAAGATCTTCGGTTCGAGCCCCACCTCGGCGAGCTTCTCTGCGACGTACTCGGCAGCCCTGCGCTCGCCGGGACCCGAGTGGTCGCCGTAGTTGCTGGTGTCGATCTGGATCAGCTCACGGCAGAGGTCGACGACCTCGTCCTCGCCGGTGACGCTCCTGGCCGTGCCGGTGTCGGTCACGCTGCTTCCTCCCGGTTCCCTGCTGGTGGTCCTCCTCATCCTCCCCCCGACCCCCGCCGCGCCCCAAGGCGGTGTACGGCCCGTCACATGCCGTTCACGCGGGAACGGGGGTGATCGAACGCCGCCGAAAGCCTGGTAATGTTTCCTTCGTCGCCGCGGGGGAAGCCCGCACGACAGACACCTTGTCCGGGTGGCGGAATGGCAGACGCGCTAGCTTGAGGTGCTAGTGCCCTTTATCGGGCGTGGGGGTTCAAGTCCCCCCTCGGACACTTGAGGCGAAGGGTGCCGACCGGTTGGGGTCGGCACCCTTTCGCGTGTGGCCCACCTCTCGGGCGGTTCCTAGACTCGAGGTGTGGCCCGGGCCAACGAAGAGGTCGAGGCGCTCCTGCAGGAGTACGCGGACCTCGTCGCGATCACGGGAGGCGACGCCTTCAAGGCGCGCGCCTACGAGAAGGCCGCGCGTGCCATCGGCGGCCACCCGGCCGACATCTCCCATCTGGACGCCGACGGGCTGCGGGACATCCCGAACGTGGGCAGGTCGATCGCCGAGAAGGTCATCGAGTATCTGCGCACCGGCACGGTCGCGGTGGTCGAGGAGCGCAGGGCGAAGATCCCGGCCGGGGTGCGGGAGCTGATCACGATCCCCACGCTGGGTCCGAAGAAGGCGATGCGGCTCTACGAGGACCTGCACATCTCCTCGGTGAGCGAGTTGGCGGCCGCGATCGAGGCGGACGCGCTGGCCGACCTGAAGGGGTTCGGCGAGAAGACGCAGGAGAACATCCTGCACGGGATCCGGCTGATGCAGCAGGCGGGCGGCCGTATCCCGATCCATCTGGCGCTGGACACCGCCGAGGAGATCGTCGCCGAGCTGTCCCAGGTCACCGGCTGCAAGCGCTGCACGTACGCGGGATCGCTGCGGCGGATGAGGGAGACGATCGGCGACATCGACATCCTGGTCGCCGCGAAGCGGTCGGCCCCCTTCATGGAGGCCCTGGAGGCGCTGCCCTCGACCGCCGAGGTGATCGCGCACGGTGAGAAGAAGACGTCGATCCGCACCTCCAAGGGCGTGCAGGTGGACCTGCGGGTGCTGCCGCCCGACTCGTGGGGCGCGGGGCTCCAGTACTTCACCGGCTCCAAGGCGCACAACATCCGCACCCGCACCATCGCCGTACGCCAGGGTCTGAAGCTGTCCGAGTACGGCCTGTTCGACACGGGCAGCGGGGAGTCGGTCGCCTCCCGCAGCGAGGAGGAGGTGTACGCCCGGCTGGGCCTGCCGTGGATTCCGCCGACGCTTCGGGAGGACCGGGGGGAGATCCAGGCGGCCGTGCGCGGGGAGCTGCCGGAAGTGGTCACGGAGCGGGATGTGCGCGGCGATCTGCACACGCACACGGACCTCACCGACGGGCTGGCCTCCCTGGAGGCGATGGTGGAGGCGGCGGCCGAGCGCGGTTACGCGTACTACGCGGTCACCGACCACGCGCCGAACCTGTACATGCAGCGCATGACGGACGAGAAGATCCTCGCCCAGCGGGAGGAGCTGCGAGCGCTGGACGGCGCGCACCACGGGATGCGGCTGCTGCACGGCACCGAGCTCAACATCAGTGCCGAGGGGGACGTGGACTGGCCGGGCGCGTTCCTGGCCGGCTTCGACCTGTGCGTGGCCTCGCTGCACTCCCACTTCGACCTGGACCGCAGGGCGATGACGCGGCGGCTGGTGCGGGCCTGTGAGAACCCGCACGTCAACATCATCGGCCATCCGACCACGCGCCTGATCGGCAAGCGGCCGGGGGTGGACGCCGACTGGGACGAGGTCTTCGCGGCCTGCGCGCGCACCGGCACCGCGCTGGAGATCAACGCCCAGCCGGACCGGCTCGACCTGTGCGACGAGGACATCCTGCGGGCCCGGCAGCACGGCGTGAGGTTCGCCGTGAACACCGACGCGCACTCCGTGCTCCACCTGGCCCATCTGCGCTACGGCGTCGGTACCGCGCAGCGCGGCTGGCTCACGGCGGACGACGTGATCAACACCTGGCCGCTGCGGCGGCTGCGCCGGTTCCTGGCGAAGGACGGGTCGGGGTGAGGTGGCGCGCGTTTGCCGTCCGGGGGACCGGAGACCCGAGGGGTGGTCGCCGCAACTTGTGGGACGCGATATGTGAGGGGGTGCCCCGGTGACTGAGAACAGCATGGGTGACGAGGTCTACCAGCCCCAGCAGGACGAGGACGTCGTGGAGGACATGAGCCCGCTGGAGTCCCCGGACAGCCTGGAGAACCGGGTCGTGGAGCCCATGGAGGAGGGCTACTCGCCGCCGGAGAAGCCTCTCGCGGTGAACGACGTGGGCACCACCGCGGCAGAGCAGCGCGACGGGGAGTCGCTGGACGAGCGGCTGGCCCGGGAGGTGCCCGAGGACACGGCCACGGTGGGCGACGGGATCGGGGACCTGCCCGGCGGTGAGGGTGAGCCGAGGGACGACGAGGTCGGCGGCCCGGACGCCGGGCGGCTGGTCGCGCCGGACGAGGGCGCGCACGAGGACACCGACGCGGAGGCCGTCGCGAACGACGTCGGCTTCGACAGCGGCGCCCGCACGGCCGAGGAGGCCGCCGTGCACGTCGTGCCGGATGACGGCGAGGACGAGACCGGGCCGTAGGTCAGCGCTGGACGCGCAGCGTGAGCGTGCCGTCGGGTTCACGGTCGACGCGGGTGCCGAACTCCCGGCTGAATCCGTCGAGGGCGGTGCGCAGCCAGGCGGTGTCCTCGTCCGAGGCGTGCTCCAGCCGCATTCTGCGCGCCTGGAGGGTGACGATGCGGGCGCCGGTCGTCCGGCCGGTGTCCGGGTCGACCGTCACCAGGTACAGCAGGCGCAGGTCGTCGCGGTAGCGCTCGTAGCCGCCGATGCCCTCGTAGTCGTCGACGAGGTCCCCGCAGCCGTACAGGACGAGCCTGCCCCGGTAGGTCTCCAGCGGGCGCGGGTGGTGCGAGGAGTGCCCGTGGACGATGTCCACGCCCGCGTCGACGAGCGCGTGGGCGAAGCGGATCTCGGCGCGGGAGACGTCGTAGCCCCAGTTGGGGCCCCAGTGGACCGAGGCGACGACGATGTCTCCGGGGTGTTTGAGCTGCCGCAGCCGGGCGGCGAACGCGGCGGCCACGGCGACGGTCGGGCCCGTGACGAAGTCGACGCCGGACCGGTCCTCGGTGGCGGCCCAGTCCTCCGGGATCCCGCTGGAGGGCATGCCGAAGGAGAACACCAGCACGCGTCCGCCTCCGTCGAGGGGGACGATCGCGGGCCGTCCGGCCGCGGTCGCGTCCCGGCCCGCCCCGGCCGTGCGCAGCCCCGCCGCCGCCAGGGAGTCGAGGGTCTCCTCGAGGCCGCGCCGGCCGAAGTCGAGGACGTGGTTGTTGGCGAGGGCGCAGACGTCCGGGCGCAGCGCGGTCAGGCAGGGCAGGTTGGCGGGGCTCATCCGGTAGTGGACGCCCTTGCCGGGCGCGAACTGCCCGTCGCCGGTGACGGCGGTCTCCAGATTGACCACCCGCACGTCGGGCGCGGCGTCCTCCAGGACCGCCAGCGCCTCTCCCCAGGGCCAGGAGTAGTCGACCGGCTGGGGAATGGGCCCGTTGGCGGCCTCGGCCAGGCCGACGTAGGCCCGGGCGTCGTGGATGTAGGTCTCCCGCAGCGCCGGGTCGCCGGGGTGCGGGAGGATCTGGTCGACGCCCCGGCCGAGCATGACGTCCCCGCACAGGAACAGGGTCACCGCGCCCGTGTGCACTCTCCCACGCTAAGGCGGTATCGGGCGCCGCGCGAAGGGTCGCGGTTCCACGGGGGTCCCGGTCATACGTGCGCGGGGGCCATGTGGTCGGTGAACCAGTCGCGGGCCAGGTCGGTGACCGCCTCCAGGGCGCCGGGTTCCTCGAAGAGGTGGGTGGCGCCGGGGACGACCGCGAGGTGGTTCTCGCAGCGCAGCCGGGCCTGGGCCTGCCGGTTGAGGTCGAGGACGACGGGGTCGGCGCCGCCGACGACGAGCAGCGTGGGTGCCGTCACCTCGGGCAGGCGCGGTCCGGCGAGGTCCGGCCTGCCGCCGCGGGAGACGACCGCGGCGATGTGCGCCCCCGGTTCGGCGGCCGCCCACAGCGCGGCGGCGGCGCCGGTGCTGGCGCCGAAGTAGCCGACGGCGAGGCCCTGCGCCTCCGGCCGGGTGCGCAGCCAGCCGGTGGTGTCGGCGAGCCGCCGGGCCAGCAGCTCGGTGTCGAAGACGTTGGCCCGGTCCCGCTCCTCCTCCTCGGTGAGCAGGTCGAACAGCAGCGTGCCGAGCCCGGCCCGGTTGAGGCCCTCGGCCACGAAGCGGTTGCGCGGGCTGTGCCGGCTGCTGCCGCTGCCGTGGGCGAAGACGACGATCCCGGTCGGGTCCTCGGGCACGGTCAGCCGTCCGCCGAGGCGTACGGCGCCGGCGGCCGCCTCCACCTCGCGGTCCACGGTCCCCGTGTGCCCCGCCGCCCGGTGCAGGCAGGCGGCCACCTCGGCGTCGTCGACCTGGGCGAAGTCGGCATAGAACTGGCCGACCGCGAAGAAGACCCGCGGTGTGTCGAGGCAGACCAGTTCGTCCGCCTCGTCGGCGAGCCGCTCGGTCCAGTCGTGCGGCGCGACGGGCACCGCCAGCACGATCCGTGCCGCTCCCCTGGCCCGGGCGATCCGGCAGGCGGCACGCGCGGTGGACCCGGTGGCCACCCCGTCGTCGACGACCACCACGGTCCGCCCCTCGACGGGGACCGGTGAGCGCCCGCCCCGGTAGCGCCGGGCCCGGAGCTCCAGCACCTCGCGCTCGCGCTCCTCGACCTGGGCCAGTTCCTCCGGGGTGACGCGGGCCTCCCGCACCACCGCGTCGTTGATCACGCGCACGCCGTCCTCGCCGATCGCCCCCATCCCCAGCTCCGGCTGGAAGGGCACGCCCAGCTTGCGGACCAGGCACACGTCCAGCGGTGCCCCGAGCGCTTCGGCGACCTCGGCGGCGACCGGCACCCCTCCCCTGGGCAGTCCCAGCACCACGAGGTCCCGGCCCCTGAGGTGCCTGAGGCGGGCGCCCAACTGCCGTCCGGCTTCGAGACGATCGGTGAAGACCACGATGCAGCCTCCTCACTCCCGGGGGGACCAGAGCGGTGCGGGCGGGGGCTCCTCGGACGCCCCTGCCGCCGTGATGTCACCGACGGCGGCGCGGACCAGCCGACGGCCCAGGGCGATCAGGGCCCGTCCGGCGGCGAGTTCGTCGCCGATCTCGGGCACGGCCGTGTCGTACGGGCTGCGGTGGGCCTCGGCGTGGCTCTCGAGCACGTTCTCGCCGGTGTCCAGGACGGCCCGGGCCGTGGTCGCCGGGTCGTGTTCGGACAGGTACAGGTGCAGCGTCCACTCCTTGGCGGACGCAGGCCGGCTGTCGGCGGCTCGGGTCATCGTCCGTCCCTCCTCACGCGGGTGCGAGGCAAGAGGACTGAAGGGGGTGCGGCCCCCTTCCACTGTGACTCCGATGGGCGCGTGCCGCACAGTCCTGGCGGGGCGCGTCGCCGGGCCGGGCAGAATGGCGGTCATGACCACGCGTTCCTGCCCGTGCGGGCTGCCCGAGGCCTACGAGAACTGCTGCGGCCGCTTCCTCCCCCAGCCTCGAACGCGCTCGGCCGGGGGGACCCCCATGGGGACCGCGGCCGCGCCGACCGCCGAGACGCTCATGCGGTCCCGGTACAGCGCCTTCGTTCTGCGGGACGCGGGGTATCTGCTGCGCACCTGGCATCCGCGCACCCGCCCGGCACGGCTCGACCTCGACCCGCGGATGCGGTGGACGGGGCTGGAGATCCTGGGGACGACGGAGGGTTCCGCGTTCCACTCCACGGGGACCGTGACTTTCCGCGCCTCCTACCGGGGTGGCTCGCTGTACGAGCGCAGCCGGTTCGAGCGGGTCGACGGGGCGTGGGTGTACGTCGACGGGGAGTTCCTCGACCGGGACTGACGGCTCCTGGCGGTTCCCTGCGCCGTCACGGCGCCAGGATGTCCAGTTCGTGCAGCGCGCCCACGGTGATCTCGCGGGTGAGCTGCTCGGCGCGGGCCGCGTCGCCCTCCCGTACCGCCTCCGCGACCTGGACGTGCAGGGTGACCGCGGCCGGGTCGGGGTCCTCGAACATGACGTCGTGGTGGGTGCGGCCCGAGAGGACCTCAGCGACCACGTCCCCGAGGCGCGCGAACATCTCGTTGCCCGACGCCCGGAGGACGACCCGGTGGAAGGCCACGTCGTGGACCAGGTAGGCCTCCAGTTTGTGGCCGCGTGAGTTGGCCACCATCCCAAGGGCGCACTCGGTGAGTTCGGCGCACTGCTCGGCGGTGGCGTGGCGCGCGGCGAGGCCCGCGGCGACCGGTTCGATCGCCGAGCGCAGCACGGTCAGTGAGCGCAGCTGCCGGGGGCGGTCGGCGCCGGCCAGCCGCCACCGGATGACCTGGGGGTCGTAGACGTTCCACTCGGAGGAGGGCAGGACCGTCACGCCCACCCGGCGGCGCGATTCCACCAGGTGCATGGATTCCAGGACGCGCACCGCCTCGCGCATCACGGACCGGGACACCTCGAAGTGCTGGGCGAGTTCGTCGGTGCGCAGGACACTGCCCGGCGGGTACTCGCCCGCGGTGATCGCGGGGCCGAGGGTGTCCAGTACATGGCCGTGCAGCCCCCGGCCCGGTGTGCTCATGCGCTCAGCGTACGAGGAAGGTCACGACAAGAAAAAGTCAGACTTATATGTCACAGGGTCTTGAATTCGTCGTACCTAATCGGTTTCAGTGACGTCGACACCAGATGTCGACGAAGACAGCGAGAGCACGATGCAGCATCCGCGTACCCCCCACGTCGTCGTGGTCATGGGCGTGGCAGGCACCGGCAAGACCACCATCGGTCCCCTGCTTGCGGCCCGGCTCGGCGTCCCGTACGCCGAGGGCGACGACTTCCACCCCCCGGCCAACATCGCCAAGATGTCGGCCGGGATCCCGCTCGACGACGCGGACCGGTGGCCCTGGCTGGACGCCATCGGCGCCTGGGCGCACGAGCGGGCGGGGCTCGGCGGGGTGGTCAGCAGCTCGGCGCTGAAGCGGGCGTACCGCGACCGGCTGCGGGCCGCGGCTCCCGGCGTCGTCTTCGTGCATCTGACGGGCGACCGGGACCTCATCGAGGAACGGATGGCACACCGCCAGGGGCACTTCATGCCCACGGCGTTGCTGGACTCCCAGTTCGCCACGCTCCAGCCGCTGGAGCCTGACGAGCGGGGGGTCGCGGTGGACGTCTCGGGCAGCCCCGAGGAGATCACCGCCCGCGCCGTGAACGCCCTGCGCGACCTCGAGCGGTTCTCCGCCCGGCCCTCGCAGTAACCCCCGCCCTCGGCGCGAGCCCTCCCCCAGGGGCCGCGCGGCCTCGGCACGCCCTCTCCCCAGGGGCGACGGCCGCGGAGGGCCTTCCCCACCCGAAACCGAGAGTTCCTCTCCTCACTCCTAGGGAACACCCGTGACCAGACTCAGCGTCGAGATGCTGGCAGCGGCCCCCGTCGAGCCGATCACATCGGCGGGCCACGCTCAACTGGGCATCGCGGCGGTGGCGGGCATCGCCGTCATCGTGCTGCTCATCACCAAGTTCAAGCTCCACGCCTTCCTGGCCCTGACCATCGGCTCGCTCGCGCTGGGCGCGTTCGCCGGGGCGCCGCTCGACAAGGCGATCACCAGTTTCACCACCGGGCTCGGCTCGACCGTGGCCGGTGTGGGCGTCCTGATCGCGCTCGGCGCGGTCCTCGGCAAGCTGCTCGCCGACTCCGGCGGCGCGGACCAGATCGTCGACACGATCCTCGCCAAGGCGCGGGGCCGTGCGATGCCCTGGGCGATGGTGCTGATCGCCTCCGTGATCGGGCTGCCGCTGTTCTTCGAGGTCGGCATCGTGCTGCTGATCCCGGTCGTGCTGATGGTCGCCAAGCGCGGCAACTACTCGCTGATGCGGATCGGCATCCCGGCGCTCGCGGGCCTGTCCGTGATGCACGGTCTGGTCCCGCCGCACCCCGGTCCGCTGGTCGCGATCGACGCGGTCAAGGCGAACCTCGGTGTGACGCTGGCGCTCGGCGTCCTGGTCGCCGTCCCGACGGTGATCATCGCGGGCCCGCTGTTCTCGAAGGTCGCGGCCCGCTGGGTGGACGCCCCGGTCCCCGACCGCATGATTCCTCCTCGCGCCTCCGAAGAGCTTCAGCGGCGCCCCGGGTTCGGCCCCGCGCTGGCCACCGTGCTGCTGCCGGTCGTGCTGATGCTGGCGAAGGCGCTGGTGGACATCGTCGTCGACGACCCGGCCAAGATGGTGCAGCGCGTCTTCGACGTGATCGGCTCGCCGCTGATCGCACTGCTCGCGGCCGTGATCGTGGGCATCTTCACGCTGGGCCGCCCGGCCGGCTTCAGCAAGGAGCGCATCTCCCAGCTCGTCGAGAAGGGCCTCGCACCCATCGCGGGCATCCTGCTGATCGTGGGCGCGGGCGGCGGTTTCAAGCAGACGCTGATCGACTGCGGCGTGGGCCAGATGGTCCTCGACATATCGAAGGACTGGTCGATCCCCGCGCTGCTGCTGGCCTGGCTGATCGCGGTGGCGATCCGGCTCGCGACCGGTTCCGCGACCGTGGCGACCGTCTCGGCCGCCGGTCTGGTCGCGCCGCTCGCGGCCGACATGTCGACCACGCACACGGCCCTGCTGGTGCTGGCCATCGGCGCCGGCTCGCTCTTCCTGAGCCATGTCAACGACGCCGGGTTCTGGCTGGTGAAGGAGTACTTCGGGCTCAGCGTCGGCCAGAACCTGAAGACCTGGTCGGTCATGGAGTGCATCATCTCCGTGGTCGCCGGCGGACTGGTCCTGCTGCTCTCCCTCGTGATCTAGGAGTGGTACGGCGATGACGGCTCACCCCCTCTTCGACATCGGCGGCCGTACGGCACTGGTGACCGGCTCCAGCCGGGGCATCGGGCTCGCGCTCGCCCGCGGGCTGGCGGAGGCCGGCTGCACGGTGGTCCTCAACGGGCGCGACGCCGACCGGCTCACGAAGGCGGCGGCGGAACTGCCGGGCGACGTGCACACGGCCGTGTTCGACGTGACCGACGGCGCCTCCGTCGCCGCCGGGATCGCTGATGTCGAGGAGCGGGTGGGCCCGCTCGACATCCTGGTCAACAACGCCGGCATGCAACTGCGCGCGCCCCTGCTGGAGTTCACCGACGCCGACTGGCACCGGATCCTGAACACCAACCTGACCAGCGCGTTCCTGGTCGGCCGCGAGGCGGCCCGGCACATGACCGAGCGCGGCCACGGGAAGATCATCAACATCTGCTCGCTGCAGAGCGAGGTGGTCCGCCCCGGAATCGCACCGTACGCGGCGACCAAGGGCGCGCTGAAGATGCTCACCAAGGGCATGTGCGCGGACTGGGGTCCGCACGGCGTGCAGGTCAACGGGCTCGGCCCCGGCTACATCGAGACGGAGCTGACCCGGCCGCTCGTGGAGGACGAGGAGTTCAGCGCCTGGGTGCGCAGGCGCACTCCGGCCGGGCGCTGGGGGCGTACGGAGGACCTGGTGGGCGGGGTGCTGTTCCTCGCCTCCCCCGCGGCGGACTTCGTCAGCGGACAGGTGCTGTACGTCGACGGCGGAATGACCAGCGTGCTGTGAAGGGGGCCATCGAGATGTCCACGATGCCGGGTTGCGTCGTCCACGGCCGGGGCGACCTGCGGGTCGACGAACTGCCGGTCCCGGAGCCGGGCCCGGGGCAGGCACTGGTCGCCGTCCGCTACGGCGGGGTGTGCGGCTCGGATCTGCACTACTGGCGGCACGGCGGGGTCGGGGACTTCCGGCTCAGGGAGCCGATGGTGCTGGGGCACGAGGTCGTGGGGACGGTGGTCGCGTACGGCGACGGCGCGTCAGGCCCCTCGGTCGGGACGGCGGTCGCGGTGCACCCGGCCACTCCGTGCGGGGTCTGCCCGGAGTGCGCGGGCGGGCGGCGCAACGTGTGCCGGGACACCCGCTACCTGGGCAGCGCGGCCCGTTTCCCGCATGTGCAGGGTGGCTTCGCGGCGCGGACGGCCGTCCCGGCCGAGCAGCTGAGGCCGCTGCCGGCCGGTCTGGAACTGCGCCGGGCCGCGCTCGCCGAGCCGTTGTCGGTGGCGCTGCACGCGGTGCGGCGGGCCGGTGAGGTGGCCGGCCGGCACGTCCTGGTGACCGGTGCGGGCCCGATCGGCTGCCTGGTGGTGGCGGCCGCGAAGGCGGCTGGCGCGGCGCGGGTCACCGTCACGGACCTGCTGCCTCGGGCGCTGGAGTTCGCCGCGGCGGCGGGCGCCGACACCCTCGTACGGGCGGACGACCCGGACGATGCGGGGTGGCCCGCCGAGGCGGACGTGGCGGTCGAGGCGTCGGGGGTCGCCGCCGGGCTGGACACCTGTCTGCGGCTGGTCCGCCGGGGCGGTGTCGTGGTCCAGCTCGGCATGCTGCCCCCGGGTCAGAGCCCCTTCCCGGGCAATCTGCTGGTGAGCCGGGAGATCGACCTGCGCGGCGCGTTCCGCTTCGACACGGAGTTCGACGACGCGCTCGGCCTGCTCGCCTCCGACCCGGCGTTCGACGCCTTGATCAGCGAGGTGGTCCCGGTACGGCAGGCGGAGTCGGCGTTCGCCCTGGCGGCGGACCGGAGCCGGTCGTGCAAGGTGCTGCTGGACTTCGGCCGGAGTGGCTGATCGGGGTGGCTGAACGGGGCGGCCCACCAGCGAGCCAGGAGGGCGCCGGCGGCGGTCGGATCGTCGATCGCCGCCGTGATCCGCGCCCGTTCCCCCGCCGGTCTTCCTACGGGCGCCACAGCGGGTGTTCCCGTTCCGCCCAGTCGCGGCCGACCAGGCCCGTGCGCAGGCCCCGGCGGGACTCCGGGTCGCCGAGGGCCATACCGATGTGGCCGGCCAGGACCACGCCGATCGTCAGGGCGAGCCAGTCGTGGACGAACGTCGCCGAGGTGCGCCACATCAGCGGCGTGAGGTGGGTGAACCACATCAGCAGTCCCGTGCCGAGCATCACCAGTGTGGCGCCCGCGATCCACGCCGCGTACGTCTTCTGCCCCGCGTTGAACTTCCCCGCCGGGCGGGAGGCGCGGCGGTGGTCGCGCCGCAGGGCCGCGCGCAGCCAGACCCGGTCGTGCGGCCCCCAGCGGTTGAGGTGGCCGAGGTCCGCGCGGAAGGCCCGGGAGGCGAGGCCGAGCAGGACCGGGACCGGCAGCAGCACGCCCGCCACCTCATGGACCCTGACCACCAGTTCGCGGCGTCCCACCAGTTCCGCGAACGCGGGGATGTAGAGGCAGGCCGCCGTCACCACGCACACGCCCATCAGGGCGGCCGTCGTGCGGTGGACCCAGCGCTCCGCGGGGGTGAAGCGGCGTACCCGGGCCGGGGCGGAGACGGGGGGCTGGGTGGCGTCAACTCGTGGGGGCATCGTCGCGTCCGTTCGACCGGCCGACCCAGGCGTCGACGTCGTATCCGCGCTCCTCCCAGTACCCGGGGCGCACGTCCCGGGTGACGGTGATGCCGGAGAGCCATTTCGCGGACTTGTAGAAGTACATGGGGGCGACGTAGAGCCTGACCGGGCCGCCGTGGTCGTGGGTCACCGGCTTGTCCTGCATCTTCAGGGCGACCAGGACGTCGTCGCGGCGGGCCTGGTCGAGGGTGAGGCTCTCGGTGTACGCCCCGTCGAAGCAGGTGAAGCGGACGGCGCCGGCGGAGGACTGCACGCCCGCGGCGTCCAGCAGAGCGGACAACCGTACCCCTTCGAACGGCGTCTTCGGCACCCGCCAGCCCGTGACGCACTGGACGTCGTGCACGAGCCGGGTCTGGGGCAGGGCCCGCAGGTCGGCCAGGGTGTACGTCTTCGGGCGGTCGACCAGGCCGTTCACGGTGAGCCGGTAGCTCGTCTCGCCCAGGTGCGGGACGGACGCGGTCACCGAGTAGTAGCGGAAGCCGCCGCCGTTGGGCAGCAGTCCGGTCAGTCCCGTCGGGTCCTTGCCGGCGACACCGCCGAGCAAGGACTCCAGGCCGCGCTGGAGGGTGGGCGCCGCGATCACGCCGAGCGCGCCGAGTCCCAGGGTGCCCAGCAGCACCCGGCGGCCGATCGGGGTACCGGTCGCCGGGGGCTCCGGTGCGTCCGGCTCTTGCGGTCGTTCAGGGTTCACACAACGATTCGAGCACCCGGCACCCCCTCGATGCCAGGGGAACCGGGTGCCCGTCAGGATTCCGTCACCACTTCTCACCGGGTTCTCAGGAAGCCGGACCACGAGGTGGATCAGCGATGTGCGCCGGTCACGCCGTCGACTCCGCCGCCTTCTCCAGCCGGAACGCCTCGTTGCCCAGGCCGATGCGGGCGTGCGCCTGGGGCTTGCGGGAGCGCAGCAGCAGGCCCTGGACCAGGCCGAGCAGCAGAGCGACGCCGATGATCGCGGGGAGCAGCCATCCGAGTTCCGAGTCCGGGCCCGTGCCGACCAGGACGTCGAAGTCCTTGACCGTGTAGGCGGCGATCCCCAGCAGGGCGAGTCCTGCCACCGCGGAGGTGGCCAGCCGCCAGGCCTGGGCGCGGGCGGAGCCACGGCGGGCGAAGAAGACGATCACGGAGACGGAGGCGGCCACCATCAGCACGGTGACGCCGAGGGCTCCGACGCTGCCGAACCAGGTGAACAGGTGCAGCACCGGCGCGGTCGGGTCGCCGTTCGGCTTGTCGTCGGCCACTGCGAACGCGATCACGATCACCGCGGACACCGCGCTCTGCAGCAGCGAGCCGGTGCCGGGGGCCCCGCTCGCGCCGGTCGTCCGCCCGAAGGCGGCCGGCAGCAGTCCCTCGCGGCCCATGGCGAACGCGTACCGGGCGACCACGTTGTGGAAGCTGAGGAGCGCCGCGAACATGCCGGTCACGAACAGTACGTGCAGTACGTCCGTGAAGGTGTGCCCGAGGAGGGACTCGGTCAGCCAGAACAGCAGCCCTGCGCTCTGTTTCTGTGCCGCCGGGACGATCTGGGAGGGCCCGGCGGCGACCGTCAGCGCCCAGGAGCTGATCGCGAAGAGGGCGGCGACGAAGCCGATCGCGAGGAACATGACACGGGGCACCAGGACGTGCGGACGGCTGGTCTCCTCCGCGTACACCGGCGCCTGTTCGAAGCCGGTGAAGGCGGCGATGCAGAAGCACAGCGCGGTGCCGACGCCCGCCCCGGTGAGGGTGTCCGGGTTGAAGGCGTGCAGGGACAGGCCCTCCTTGGAGGGATCGGCGACAGCCGCCACGTCGAAGATCACCACGAGCGCGACCTCGATCAGCAGCAGGACGCCGAGCACACGCGCGTTGACGTCGATCTTCAGCCAGCCGAGCGTGCCGACGACGAGGACGGCCGCCAGTGCCGGGATCCACCAGGCCACCTGGACGTCCAGATAGGTGGCGAACAGTCCCGAGACCTCGAAGCCGAAGATGCCGTAGATCCCGAACTGCAGCGCGCTGTAGGCGACGAGGGCCACCGCCGCCGCGGCCGCGCCCGCCGTGCCGCCGAGCCCTCGGGAGATGTACGCGTAGAACGCGCCCGCGTTGTGGACGTGGCGGCTCATCTCCGCGTATCCGAAGGAGAACAGGACCAGCACCACACCGAGGACGACGAAGAGCAGCGGTTGGCCGACGATGCCCATCACCCCGAATGTGGTGGGCATGACACCTGCGACGACCATGAGTGGGGCGGTCGCCGCCAGCACGGACAGCAGCAGGCCCGCCGTGCCGAGCCGGTCGGCGCGCAGAGCGCGTTCCTGCCCCTTGAAGGTGGGGATGGCGCCGCCGTCGGCGGCGGCCGGTCTGCTCGTGCTCGAACTGCCGGTCGTCATCGCGCGGTTGTCCTTTCGGATTCCTTGGACGGGACTGTCGGGACTGTCGGGACTTCAGGGACTTTCCGGACTTTCGGGACCGTCGGTGTCGTCACGCCGTACCCAACGCCGTGTCGCGCGCCGTACGGAACGCCGTGTAGGGGTCACGGTCGGGGTACGACCACGGCGCCGGGGTCGCGTACGACCCGATGCGGTGGAACAGGGCGGCGGCCTCGGCGCCCCGCCCCTCGCAGTACTTGGCGTGGGCCAGGAAGTTGAGGTCGACATGGCGGCGCGGGTGGTCGTCGCGCTCCCACTCCAGCCACCAGTCGAACGCCGCCTTCATCACCTGCCGGGCGCGCCGCCCCACCCAGTGCCCGGAGGCCATGGGGTCGGGTGGCTCGCTGCCCGTGGCGGCCAGCACGCGGTAGCGCTCGGCGTGCGCGACGACCGGGAGGATGGCGAGCGGCGAGTCGGCGGGTGCCTGTTCGGCGGCCCAGTTGGCGAAGTCGTAGACCTCGTGCAGCGGGTCCTGGCCGGCGTCGGCGCGGCGCTCGGCGAGCCGGGCGACCACCAGGTGGTGCGCGTGGTGGTGGTCCGGGTAGCGGGCGCGCACCTCGTCGAAGAGGCGGACCACGTCCTCCTCGGTGCCGAGCGACCGCTCCAGGATCAGCAGGCCGAGCCACGGTGTGGGGTCCTCGGGGGCGAGCGCGGCGGCCGCCCGGCAGGCCTCACGCGCCGCGTCCGGGCTCTCCTTGCCGTTCAGTGCGCGGTGGACGACGGCGTGGGCGACGAGGACGGCGGCGCAGGGCGACTCCGGTTCGGCGAGCTGCCAGTCGCGCGCCCAGGCGAGCGCCGTGGGCTCCTGGGCGAGGACGGTGACGCGGTGGCCGCGGCGGTCCCAGTCGTCGTGGGTCGATGCGAGCAGGGCGCGCACGGTCGCCCATCGTCCACGGGCGAGCGAAGCCCGGGCAGCGATGAGTTCGGTGTCGTCGAGCGCGGCGTCGAAGAGCCGGTCCGCGCGCTTGCGGGCACGGCCGAACGCCGGTGGGGGTGGGGGTGGCACCGCGGTGATTCCTTACCGAACGCGGCTCGTCAGAGTGCGGTCCCGCACAGCAAACCGTCCGCCTGCGGTGTGCGTCAAGGGCGTACCGCATCTCCTACACGTGTCAACGGTGCTTCCGCACAAGGGTGTTGAAGACGCACCTTGGGCGAGCGCGCGGGGCGGAGGTCGGGGTGCCACCGCTCCCGCCCCGCGTGCACTCGGCCCACCGCCCCGCTCAGCCGACCGCCTTGGCCGCCGCACGTCCGGCGGTGCGTCCCGAGAACAGGCAGCCGCCGAGGAACGTGCCCTCCAGGGAGCGGTAGCCGTGCACCCCGCCGCCGCCGAAGCCCGCCGCCTCCCCGGCCGCGTACACGCCCGGCAGCGGGTCGCCGCCCTCGGTCAGCACCCGGGAGGACAGGTCGGTCTCCAGGCCGCCGAGCGTCTTGCGGGTGAGGATGTTGAGGCGCACCGCGATCAGCGGGCCCGCCTTGGGGTCGAGGATGCGGTGCGGTGCCGCCGTACGGATCAGCCGGTCGCCGAGGAAGCGGCGGGCTCCGCGTATCGCGGTCACCTGGAGGTCCTTGGTGAAGGGGTTGAGGATCTCCCGGTCGCGCGCGACGATCTCGCGGCGCAACTCGGCCTCGTCGATGAGCGGTTCCTTGGTGAGCGCGTTCATGCCGCGCACCAGCGCGCCGAGGTCCTTCTCGACGACGAAGTCGATGCCGTGGTCCATGAACGCCTTCACCGGCCCGGGCACGTCGGCGCGCGCCCGCACGATCACGTCCCGGACCGACTTGCCGGTGAGGTCGGGGTTCTGCTCCGAGCCGGAGAGCGCGAACTCCTTGCCGATGATCTTCTGGTCGAGGACGAACCACGTATGGTCGTACCCGGTCTTCATGATGTGCTCGAGCGTGCCGAGGGTGTCGAAGCCGGGGAAGAGCGGGACGGGCAGCCGCCGGCCGCGGGCGTCCAGCCAGAGGGAGGACGGACCGGGCAGGATGCGGATGCCGTGGTTGTCCCAGACGGGGTTCCAGTTGTGCAGGCCCTCGGTGTAGTGCCACATGCGGTCGCGGTTGATCAGGCGGGCGCCCGCCTCCTCGGCGATGCCGAGCATCCTGCCGTCGACGTGCGCGGGCACGCCGGAGACCATGCGCTCCGGCGGGTTGCCGAGGCGCTTCGGCCAGTTGGCGCGGACCAGGTCGTGGTTGCCGCCGATACCGCCCGAGGTGACGATCACCGCCTGGGCCCGGAGTTCGAAGGCGCCGGTGACCGTGCGGCTGCTGGCCTTGCCTCGCGGCGCGTCCGAGGGCTCCAGGATCTCGCCGGTGACGGTGTCGACGGTGCCCGCGCTGCGCGTGAGACCGGTGACGCGGTGACGGAACTTCAGTTCGACGAGGCCGCGCGCGACGCCGGCCCGCACCCGCCGCACGAACGGGGCGATCACCCCGGGCCCGGTCCCCCAGGTGATGTGGAAGCGGGGGACGGAGTTGCCGTGCCCGGTGGCGTCGTAGCCGCCGCGTTCGGCCCAGCCGACCACCGGGAAGAAGCGCACGCCCTGCCCGTGCAGCCAGGCCCGCTTCTCGCCCGCCGCGAAGTCGACGTACGCCTCGGCCCACTTGCGCGGCCAGTGGTCCTCGGGACGGTCGAAGGCGGCCGTGCCCATCCAGTCCTGGAGGGCGAGCGCGTGACTGTCGCGGATCCTGAGGCGGCGCTGTTCCGGGGAGTCCACGAAGAAGAGGCCCCCGAAGGACCAGAACGCCTGGCCGCCCATCGACTGCTCGGGTTCCTGGTCGAGCAGGATGACCTTCCGGCCGGCGTCCACCAGTTCGGCGGTCGCGGTGAGCCCGGCGAGGCCTGCCCCGATCACGATGACATCAGCGTCGTAGGCCATGCGCCCGTCCTCTCGCGGTGACGACCAGTCCGTTCCTTGTTACTGACGGGTCAGATCCTTCGGCACAGGAGTGACGGCGTCAACCGGGTGTTTCCGGGTACTCGCCGCTGTCGGCAAACTCACGTCGTCCGCCGCGCGGACGCGTGCGCCGCCGTGCGGCAGCGGATGCTCACCTGGGGCGAAAAGGAGGCCCCGGCAGCGTTGTTGGGGCCTTCCCGGCGCCGGGCGGGGGTGCGGGACACCCGGCGTGTCGTACGGGCGGGAGCGTGCCGAGAAGTTGTCAAGCACGGACAGGTCACAGCCGGGAGCGCTACAGTCAGCGTGATACGCATCCCGTGACCCCGCTGAATCATTGAGGTACGCAGCGTGTCGGTACTGGTTCTGGCTCTCGCCGTGAGCGCGGCCTTCTGTCTGGGCACCGGGTTCGTCCTGCAGCAGAACGCCGCCCAGCAGGCACCGCTCAGCGACTTCCTCTCCCCCCGGCTGCTGCTGGACCTGATGAGGGTGCCGCGCTGGCTCGGCGGTATCGGACTGATGGTGGCGGGCATGATCCTCAGCGCGGTCGCGCTGTCCCAGGGCGAGATCTCGCTGGTCGAGCCGCTGGTCGCCACGAACCTGCTGTTCGCGCTCGCCCTCTCCCGCTGGCAGACCAAGCAGCCGCTGGGCCGTCAGGGCTGGGCCGGTCTGGTGCTGCTGGCCGGGGGTGTCACGGCGTTCATCGTGGCGGGCCGGCCCAGAGCGGGCGACGCGGTCACCGATCCGGTACGGCACTGGTTGATCATCGGGGCGATGGTCGGCGCAGCGCTGGCGCTGACGACGTATGCGAAGAAGTCCCGGATGATCATCGGACCGTTGCTGCTGGCGCTGGCGGCCGGTCTGCTGTACGGCGTGCAGGACGCGCTCACCCGGGTCAGCGGGCAGCGTCTGACGACGGGCGGATGGACGGAGTTCATCACCGGCTGGCAGCCGTACGTGGTGCTGGTGCTGGGGGTGACCGGACTGGTGCTGGTGCAGAGCGCGTTCGAGACGGCTCCGCTGCGGATGTCCCTGCCGGCGCTGACCGCGGCCCAGCCGCTGGCCGGGATCGCCTGCGGGGTAGGCTTCCTCGGCGACCGCCTGCGCACCGACACGGGAGCGCTCGCCTGGGAGGCGGCCGGTCTCGCGGCGATCGTGCTGGGCATCGTGCTGCTCGGGTTGCACCCGGCGATGCCGCCGGGGCTGGGCGAGGTCGAACGGGAGAAGGACCTGCAGCCGGGGTGAGGCCGCGGCCCCTTGCGGCGGGGGAAGAGCGCCGTCCTCGGCGGCCCGCGCGCGGGAGCGCCTGGTTGGATGGCCGTATGAGTGCCGCTGATGAGCTTCTTGACATCGTGGACGAGGACGACCGGGTCGTCGGGCGGTCGCCGCGCGGCGAGGCCTACGCACGGGGGCTGCGGCACCGGTGCGTGTTCGTGCTGGCGCGCGATGGCGACGGGCGGGTCTTCGTGCACCGCCGCACCCCGACCAAACTCGTGTTCCCCTCCCTCTACGACATGTTCGTCGGCGGCGTCGTGGGCGCGGGAGAGACCTACGACGACGCCGCCCTGCGCGAGGCGGAGGAGGAACTCGGCGTCAGCGGGCTCCCCCGGCCCGAGCCGCTGTTCAAGTTCCTGTACGACGACGGCGCCGGACGGACCTGGTGGTCCTCGGTCTACCAGGTCCGCTGCGACCTTCCGGTGAACCCCCAGGCGGAAGAGGTCGCCTGGCACGCCTTCCTGCCCGAGGACGAGGTGGAACGGCGGCTGTCGCAGTGGGAGTGGGTCCCGGACGGGCTCGCCGCGTACCGGCGGCTCAAGGAGTACCGCCGGTCCACCGACTGAACGTGGCGTGGCACGGCACCCCCGGTAGGGTCCTTCCGTGATCGAATTCGTACGGAACGTCCGGCTGTGGTTCGCGCCCCAGGAGGTCCGTGAGGAAGGCCGTACGCCCGACTACCGCTTCTCCCTGGCCAACGAGCGCACGTTCCTGGCCTGGTTGCGCACCGCGCTCGCGCTGATCGGCGGCGGCTTCGCCGTCGACCAGTTCCTGCCCGGCCTGCGCTGGGCCTGGCGCGTGGGCCTCGCCCTCGCGCTGCTCGGCTCGGGGGTGCTGTGCTCGCTGCGGGCCGTCAACCACTGGGTGCGCTGCGAGCGGGCGATGCGGCGCGGCGAGGACCTTCCCGCCTCCCGCTTCCCGGCGGTGCTCAGCCTCGCCATCGCCGTGGTGGCCGTCGCCATGGTGGTGGTCGTGCTCGTCGGCTGGGCCGGATGAGCGCCCCGGCCGGTCAGCGCGACCCGGGGCTCCAGCCGGAGCGCACCCGGCTCGCATGGCGCCGTACCACCTTGTCCTGCACGGTGGCCGCCGTCCTGGCCGCGAAGACGGCACTGCACGGCAGGACGACGGGCGGCTTCGTCGCCGTCGCGCTGTGCTGCCTGCTCTGGCTCGGTTTCCTGGCTCTGGCCGGGCGCCGCATCCACGCCCTGGCGACCGCTGAGCCCGGCCGCCCCCCGCGGCTCACGCCCCGCCACGCCGCGGCCGCGACCCTGTGCACGGCCGCGCTCGCGGTGTGCGCGGCGGCCCTGGTGTTCTGAAGGCACCGACCGAGGACCGCAAGAGATCGAGGACGCAAGAGGAACCCCCGGCAGGGGAGGCTCGTTGGCGACTGGCAGGCTGTCCCGCACCAGTTGGCAACACGACAGGGGGTTCCATGGCCGCGGCTGAGCCGTACACGGTCGCACTGGCCGACGACGTACACGCCTATGTCCAGCCGGACGGCGGCTGGTGCCTGAACAACGCCGGGTTCGTGAGCGACGGGACGGCCACCCTGCTGGTGGACACCACCGCGACCGAGCGCCGCACCCGTGCCCTGGGCGCGGCGATCGCTGCGACCGGCGCCCCGGCGCCGCGGGTCGTGGTCAACACCCACCACCACGGCGACCACACCTACGGCAACGCCTTCTTCGCCCCGGCCGCGATGATCGTCTCGCACGCCGACTGCCGCCGGGAAGCGCTCGCCGCCGGGCACAACCTGCCCTTGATCTGGCCCACGATCGACTACGGGGACGTCCGCATACAGGGTGCCGACCTGACGTACCGGGACCACACGACGGTGCACGCGGGCGCGGTGGACGCCGAGGTGATCCACCCCGGCGTGGGGCACACCGTCGGCGACTCGGTGGTCTGGCTGCCGCACCGGCGCGTGCTGTTCACCGGCGACCTGGTCTTCGAGGGCGGCACGCCGTTCTTCCTGATGGGCTCGCTCAGCGGCTCCCTGCGCGCGCTGGAACGGCTGCGCGCGCTCGGCGCCGAGACGGTGGTGCCCGGGCACGGGCCGGTGACCGATCCGTCGGCGTTCGACCGTACGGAGCGCTATCTGCGGTTCGTCGCCGAGGTCGCGCAGCAGCACCACGCGGCGGGCCGTACGCCGCTCGAGGCGGCGCGGTCCACGGATCTCGGGGAGTTCGCCGAGTGGCGGGAGAGCGAGCGGCTGGTGGCCAACCTGCACCGTGCCTACGCCGAGCTGGACGGCCTGGCCGAGGGGGCGCCGGTGGATCCGCTGCCCGCGTTCCGGGACATGGCGGTCATGAACGGCGGGGAGATGATGGCCAGCCACGCGTGAGGCCGCGTCGGGTCACGGCGGCGCCCCGCCGCCGTGACACCCATGACCGCCGGCGCCACGATGGCACCGTGGCGCCGATCACGTTCGCCCCGCCCACTGGACTACATACCGACCGGTCGGCATCATGAGGCAGGTCCTGTTTTCCGCGCACGTCGCACGTGAGGAGCAATGATGAGCCCAGACCACCCGCCGGGTCTCGATCTCGGCCGGCTGCGCGGCCTGCTCGACGCCGAGCGGCCCGGCCTGGTGAACGGCCCCCTGACCGGGCGGCTGATCGAGGGCGGGCGGTCCAACCTCACCTACGCCGTCTCGGACGGCACGGCGCGGTGGGTCGTACGCCGTCCCCCGCTCGGCCACGTCCTGGCCACCGCGCACGACATGCGGCGCGAGCACCGGGTGATCAGCGCCCTGCACGCCACGCCGGTGCCGGTGCCGCGTCCGGTGCTGCTGTGCGAGGACGAGTCCGTCCTCGGCGCCCCCTTCTACGTGATGGACTTCGTCGAGGGCACCCCCTACCGCACCGCCGAGCAGCTCGCGCCGCTCGGCCCGGAGCGCACCCGGAACGCGATCCTCGGCCTGGTGGACACGCTGGTCGAGCTGCACGCGGTGGACCCCGAGGCGGTGGGTCTTGCGGACTTCGGCCGCCCGGAGGGCTTCCTGGACCGCCAACTGCGCCGCTGGGGCAAGCAGTTGGACGCCTCCCGCAACCGGGAACTGCCCGGCATCGACGAGCTGCACGCGGCGCTCGGCCGCGCACTGCCCGACTCCCCCGCGCCGGCCGTG
Organism: Streptomyces sp. Y2F8-2; assembly: GCF_014905555.1. GTDB lineage: Bacteria > Actinomycetota > Actinomycetes > Streptomycetales > Streptomycetaceae > Streptomyces > Streptomyces cynarae. The sequence goes on from NZ_BNGS01000007.1 coordinate 355,134, forward strand.
ATCCACGGCGACTACCGCCTGGACAACGTTCTCCTCGGTGACGACGACAGGATCACCGCCATCCTGGACTGGGAGATGTCCACGCTCGGCGACCCGCTGACCGACCTGGGTCTGCTGGTGATGTACAGCGTGCCGCTCGGGACGCCCGACTCCCCCGTCTCCACGACCGCCGAGGCCCCGGGTCACCCCGATCCGGCCGAGCTGATCGAGCGGTACGCGGCCCGCTCGGGGCGCGACGTCTCCGCCGTCTCCTGGTACACGGCGTTCGCCTGGTTCAAGCTCGCCGTGATCCTCGAGGGCATCCACTACCGCTACACGCTCGGCCAGACGGTCGGGCGGGGCTTCGACCGCATCGGCGAGCTGGTGCCCGTCTTCATCGAGCACGGCCTGACCACCCTGCAGGAAGGCTGATCCGTCATGGACTTCGCGTTCGACGCGCGCACCGAGGAGCTGCGTGCCAAGCTGCTCGCCTTCATGGACGAGTACGTCTATCCGGCGGAGGCCGTCGCCCACGAGCAGCGCGCGCGGCTCGCCTCGCCGTGGGACACCCCGCCGGTCGTCGAGGAGCTGAAGGCCGAGGCGCGCCGGCAGGGGCTGTGGAACCTCTTCCTGCCGGACGCCGAGTACGGCGCGGGGCTCACCAACCTCCAGTACGCCCCGCTCGCCGAGATCACCGGCCGCTCCCCGCAGCTGGCGCCCACCGTGACGAACTGTGCGGCGCCCGACACCGGCAACATGGAGGTCCTCGCGCAGTTCGGCGACGAGCAGCAGAAGAAGCAGTGGCTGGAGCCGCTGCTGGCCGGGGAGATCCGCTCGGCGTTCGCGATGACCGAGCCGGAGGTGGCCTCCTCGGACGCCACGAACATCACCACGCGCATCGAGCGGGACGGCGACGAGTACGTCATCACCGGCCGCAAGTGGTACATCTCCGGGGCGATGAACCCCGACTGCCGGATCCTCATCGTGATGGGCAAGACGGACCCGGACGGACCGGACATCCGCCGCCAGCAGTCCATGGTGCTGGTCCCCCGCGACACGCCGGGTGTCACGGTCAAGCGCGCAATGCAGGTGTACGGCTACGAGGACCACTACCACGGTGGCCACGCCGAGGTCGTCTTCGACCACGCGCGCGTGCCGGTCGCCAACCTGATCGGTGAGGAGGGCGGCGGCTTCGCCATCGCCCAGGCGCGGCTGGGCCCGGGCCGTATCCACCACTGCATGCGGCTGATCGGCATGGCGGAGCGGGCGATCGAGCTCATGTGCAGGCGGGCGGTGTCCCGTACGGCGTTCGGCAAGGCACTCGCCCAGCAGGGCGTGGTGCACAACTGGATCGCCGACGCGCGCGTGGCCGTGGAGCAGTTGCGGCTGCTGGTGCTGAAGACGGCGTGGATGATGGACACGGTGGGCAACAAGGGCGCGCACACCGAGATCCAGGCCATCAAGATCGCCACTCCGCGCACGGTCGTCGACATCATCGACAAGGCGGTCCAGCTGCACGGCGCGGGCGGGGTGAGCCAGGACTTCCCGCTGGCCGAACTCTGGGCGGCGGCCCGCACCCTGCGGCTCGCGGACGGACCGGACGAGGTCCACCAGCGGTCGCTGGCGCGGCGGGAGCTGAAGAAGTACCTGTGAGACGTGGGTGAGGGGCGGACGCCGTGGCGTCCGCCCCTCACCCATGTGCGTCGATCACCCCATGTGCGCGTCGATCACCCCATGTGCGTCGATCACCCCATGTGCGTCGACGGGCTACGGCCGCAGCGCCCTCAGCAGCAGGTCCGCCAGGTGGTCGGCGACCTCCCGGGGGCTGAGCGGGCCGTCGGGGCGGTACCAGGTCGACAGGTGGTGCACCGAGCCGAAGTGGTAGTCGACGACCAGGTCGGCCGGGGTGGCGGTGGAGAACACCCCCTCCTTCTGACCCTCCTCGATCAGCGCGCGGAACCGCTCGTGGTAGCGGCGCCGCTCCGCGCGGACCTGCTTGTTCTTCTCCGGGCTGAGGTGGTGCATGGACCGGAAGAAGATCATCGCGTCGTCGAGGTTCTCGATCGTGGTGACGACGACGTCGGCTGCCGCGTCCCTCAGTCGCTTCTCCACCGGCTCGTCGGCCTCCGCGAAGGCGTCCAGCCGCTCCTGCTGGACACGCAGCACGCGTGCGTACACCTCGTGCAGCAGATCGTCCTTCGAGCCGAAGTAGTGGTAGAGCGCACCCTTGGTGACGCCTGCCGCCTCGACGATCTCCTGCACGGACGTGCGGTCGTAGCCCTGCTCGGCGAAGAGCCGCGTGGCGGCGGCCAGAAGCCGCTGCGGGACCGGCGTCCCGTCCCCGTCCGTCGTTCTGGGCACTGCCGCCACCTGCCTTTCCGATGATGAAACCACTGGGGCGTCTTCGCCTTTTCTCGGGTCGTTCACTCCCGGCGGGAACGCAGTTCCCGACGCAGGATCTTGCCACTCGCCGTCTTCGGCAGCTCGGGCAGGATCTCCACCTGGCGTGGGTACTTGTAGGCGGCCAGTCTCTCCTTGCAGTACGCCGCGAGCGCGTCGGGGTCCGTCTCGGCGCCCGGGCGCAGGCTGATGTACGCCTTGACGGTCTCGCCGCGGTACCCGTCCGGCACCCCCACGACGGCCGCCTCGCGCACCGCCGGGTGCGTGTAGAGGACGTCCTCCACCTCGCGCGGCCACACCTTGAAGCCGGAAGCGTTGATCATGTCCTTCTTGCGGTCCACGACGTACAGCCAGCCCCGCTCGTCCATGAACCCGATGTCGCCGGTGCGCAGCTCGCCGTCCGGGAAGGTCTCGGCGGTGGCCTCGGGGCGCCGCCAGTAGCCGGGCACGACCTGGGGGCCACGGACGACGATCTCGCCCTGTTCGCCGAACGGCACCTCCTCGCCCCTCTCGTCGACGATGCGGACGACCGTGTCCGGTCCGGGCACGCCGACCGCCAGGGTCCCGGAGACCGGGTCCACGGGGGCTTCCTGACCGGGCGGGACCGAGGCGCAGGGTGCGGTGCACTCGGTCAGGCCGTAGCCGTTGCGGATGTACGGCCCGAAGCCGGCCCGGAACTTCTCCACCAGGGCCGGCGGCAGCGGCGCGCCACCGGAGGAGATGACCCGGAAGGAGGAGAAGTGGTCCGGGGTGACGGAGGGGTGGGCGGCGAGCGCCATGAAGGCGGTGGAGGGGCCGACGGTGTAGTGCGGGCGGTGCTCGGCGAACGCGTCGAGGACGACGCCGGGCTCGAACCGGTAGGCGAGGACGAGTGTGCCGCCGCTGGTGAGACAGGCCACCAGCTCGCACACCATCCCGGTGATGTGGAACAGCGGTGCCAGCGCGAAGTAGACGGGCGCCTCGGGCAGGCCGAGGCCCGTGCGCTGCCGCTCGGCGTTGTACATGATGTTGCCGTGCGTGTTGGTGGCGCCCTTGGGGGTGCCGCTGGTGCCGGAGGTGTAGCTGATCAGCGCGATGTCGGACGGGCCCACGTCGCGGCCCTCGGGAGCCTTGTGGCCCTGCCGGGCGACGGTGACCAGGTCGTCGGCGTCGGCGGCCTGCTCCAGCCGCTCGAAGGTGAGCACACGTGCGTCGTCACGGGTCTGGAGGTCCCGCTCGCAGGCGGTCAGCACGATCCGCACGGGCGATGCGGCGGCCGTGTCCCGCAGGTACGACTCCCAGGCGCGGTCGGTGCACACCAGGGCGGTCACCTCGGCGTCCTTCAGGACGTGCGTGACCTCCCCCGACTTGTACATGGGGTTGACGGGCACGACGGTGGCGCCGGCCTTCCAGGCGCCGAGCAGGGCCAGCACGAAGTGCGGGGAGTTCTGCAGCAGGATCGCGACCCGGTCGCCGCGCTCCACACCGCGCGAGGCGAGGAACCCGGCGACGGAGTCGGTCAGCGCGTCCAGTTCGGCGTAGCTGATCCGGCCGTCGAAGTAGGCCAGGGCGGTTCGGTCCGCGGGCACCTGGCGCAGGGCGTGCGGGAGCGAGTCGGCGGGGCTGATCGGGGCGCGCTGGGCATCGTCGAGCAGGGCCAGCCAGGGCTTGGCGGCGTAGCGGGAGGCGGTCACCGGCCGGCCTCCCACTTCTGCTGGATGTGGTTCATGCTCGTCAGCCAGCGGTCCGGGTCGGTGGCGCGCGCCTGGTAGTAGGCGGCGGCCTCGGGGTGCGGCAGGATCAGGAACCGGTCCTCCTCGATGCCCTTGAACAGGGCGTCGGCGACGTCCTCGGGGTCGATCGCGGTCGGTGCCAGCACCAGGTCGCCTGCGCTGCCGGAGGCGGTCAGCATGTCGGTGCGGACGCCCTGGGGGCAGATCGCGTGGACCTTCAGGCCGCGGTGGCGGTACGTCAGGGACAGCCACTCGGCGAAGGCGTACGCGCCGTGCTTGGTGACGCTGTAGGGGGCGGCGCCGATCATGGTGAGCAGTCCGGCGGCGGAGACCGTCGAGACGAACCGGCCGGCGCCGCGCTCCAGCCAGGCCGGCAGGAGTTCTCGGGCGGCGCGGACGTGGGCCATCACGTTCACGTCCCAGGCCCGCGCCCAGACCTCCTCGTCGGCGGCCTCGGTGCCGCCGGAGGCGAGGCCCGCGTTGGCGCAGTAGACGTCGATGGTGCCGCCGAGGGCGTCCCGCGCCTCGGACACGATCGCGGACGCGTCGCCCGGGACGGCGATGCCGCCGATCCCGTCGGCCACGGCCTTGGCCTTCTCGGCGTCCAGGTCGTTGACGACGACCCGGGCCCCCTCTGCGGCGAAGCGGCGGGCCAGCGCGGCCCCGATGCCTCCTCCCGCCCCGGTGACGACCACTCCCGCACCCTGTACGGCTTCCACCATCGGTCTCCTTCGACGCGACACGCACCGGCTCTGCTGCCGTCGGCTCTGCACGGCGGCCAGACTAACCAGTCGGTATGTAACGAGGGAAGAGGCTGCTTCGCCAGCCATTACGCGGGCATGACAGTTCCATCGAGCAGGGAGGTCATCGCATGAGGCTGTCCAGACGAGGGCTGCTCGCCGCCACCACGGCGGCGACCGTGCCGTTCCCCGCAGCGTCCCGGGCCGGCGGCAGGCGGCTGCGCACCGGTTTCGAACGGCTGGCGGCGGACGGCTACGCGCCGCTGGCGGGCCGCCGGGTCGGCATCGTGACCAATCCCACGGGTGTGACGAGGGACGTGCGCCACATCGTGGACGTGATGCACGCCGACCCCCGGGTGGACCTGGCCGCGGTCTTCGGCCCCGAGCACGGCTTCCGCGGCACCGCCCAGGCCGGCGGATCGGAGGGCCGCCACGACGACCCGGCGACCGGGCTCCCCGTATACGACACGTACCTGAAGAGCGGCCGGCCGCTCGCCGACATCTTCACCGCGTCCGGTGTGGACACCGTCGTCTTCGACATCCAGGACGTGGGCGCCCGCTTCTACACCTACATCTGGACGCTTTACGACTGCATGGAGGCCGCCGCGCTCGCCGGCAAGCGGTTCATGGTCCTCGACCGGCCGAACCCGGTGACCGGACGCGCCGCCCTCGGCCCGGTGCTGCACAGGGAGTTCGCGACCTTCGTCGGCCGGCAGCCGATCGCACAGGCGCACGGGATGACGGTCGCGGAGCTGGCGCGGCTGTTCAACGGGGAGTTCCTGACCACGCCCGTCCCGCTCGACACCGTGCCGATGACCGGCTGGAGGCGGTCCGACTTCTACGACGCCTCCGGGCTGCCCTGGGTGCCGCCGAGCCCCAACATGCCGACACCCGACACGGCGCTGGTCTACTCGGGGACGTGCCTGTTCGAAGGCACGAACCTGTCCGAGGGACGCGGCACCACCCGCCCCTTCGAACTCCTCGGCGCGGAGGGCGTCGACGGCCGGTGGGCAGCGGAAGCGGAGCGACTGGGACTGCCGGGCGTGCACTTCAGGGAGGCGTACTTCGCGCCCGCCTTCTCCAAGTTCCAGGGGAAGACGATCGGTGGAGTGCAGATCCATGTGTACGACCGGGCCGCCTACGACCCCGTCCGCACCGGGATCGCGCTGCTCGTGACCGCCAAGAAGGTGTGGAGCGGTTTCGCCTGGCGCTCCGACGACTGGATCGACAAGCTCACGGGCTCCGCGCGGGTGCGCACGATGATCGACGCCGGCGCCACGGCCGACGAGGTGGTGGCCGCGTGGCAGGACGAGCTGGCCGCCTTCCGGCGGATCCGGAGGGAGTACCTGCTGTACGGATGAGCGTGACGTATGGCCAATCGCGCCCGCCCGCAGGACGATGCGCGCACTGCGCGCAGCGCGCTCGACCTCGGGGCAAGGGGGCTCGTCATGGCGGTACCGGCAGTGAGTGTGAGTCCCTACTGGGAGCTGACCTTCGACGCGGACGGCGACGTCGACGGGCCGGAACGGAACCGGCTGCTCGCGGAGGTGACGCGGCGGGGAGTACGCGACCTGCTGGTCTGCGCGCACGGCTGGAACAACCAGCGCTCCGGCGCCACCCGGCTCTACAGCAGCTTCTTCGCGCCGGTGCCCTTGATCGCGCCCAGGGCCCGCCTCGGGTACGTGGGCGTGATCTGGCCGTCGATGATGTTCGCGGACGAGCCGATCCCCCATTTCCCGCCGTCGGTCGCGGCCGAGGTGCCGGCCGCTCCGCTGCTGGACAAGGACAGCCGCCACGCGCTGCACGAGGTGTTCCCCGGCCGTGCGACCGTGGTGGAGCAGCTCTCACGGCTGCTGGAGCAGCACCCGGACGACGGTGCCTCGCTGGAGGAGTTCGGGCGGCTGGTACGACTGCTGGTGGAGGTGCGGCCGCAGGGGCCGCAGGCCGCGTTCGCCGCGGACACCCTGGCGCAGGGGGCGCCCGAGGACGGGCCCGGGATGCTGACCGGGGACACGGCCGAGGTGTGCCGGAGCTTCGCGCGGGCGCTGGAGCAGGTCCAGTCGGCCGGCGGGCAGTCCCCGGAAGGGTTCTCGTTCACGCCGAAGGGGGTGTGGGACGGGGCGCGCGAGTTGCTCAGACAGGCCACGTACTACGCGATGAAGCGGCGCGCGGGGACGGTCGGCGAGCGGGGGCTCGGGCAGGTGGTCGGGCAGCTGGCGCAGGCGGCGCCGGGGGTGCGGGTGCACCTGGTCGGGCACAGTTTCGGAGGGCGGCTGGTGTCGTTCGCGCTGCGCGGGCTGCCGGAGGGCGTGCGCACGGTGAAGTCGGTGACGCTGTTGCAGGGGGCCTTCTCGCACTACGCCTTCGCGGCCCGGCTGCCGGAGGACCCGCATACGAGCGGGGTGCTGGACGGGCAGCAGAACCGGGTCGACGGTCCCCTGGTGTGCTGCTACTCCCACTTCGACTCGGCGCTCGGCACGCTCTACCCGCTGGCGTCCCGCATGGCGGACGACGACCGGTCGCTGACCGGGGACTTCACGGCGGACTTCGACATCGGCCGGCTCCTCGGCCCCCGGTGGGGCGCGATGGGGCACGACGGGATCCAGGCGGTGGACGGCACGCGCAGCCTGACGCTCGCCGACGCGCTCGGCGGCGGACTGCCGGCGTCCGGCTGCGTCAACGTCGACGCCTGCGCGGTGGTCTGCCACGGCGGTCCGCCGTCGGGCGCGCACAGCGACATCGTGCATCCGGAGCTGGCCCGGGTGGTGCTGGCGGCGGGCCGGGTGGGCTGACCCGCCGCCGCACGTCACCTCCCGGCCTACCGGTGCGAGGTGTATTCGACCACCTGCTGGAACGTCGGCCGGTTCTGCCAGCTGATCCTGCCGTGCTTGATGCCGCCCAGGGTGCGCTGGACGATCGAGTCGGCGCACCACTGGTCACCGGCGGAGCACTGGTCGTCGCCCGGGTAGACCTGGGACGCGGTCATGCCCGCCGCCTGCTTCAGCGTGCTGATCAAGGTGTCCCGGCAGGCGCTCAGGCTGCCGCCGCCGCAGTACTTCTGCGCGAGCGGGCCCTGCACCGATTCCCCGAGGACCGCCCGGATGTCCTTGTCGACATAGCTCCACCAGCCGTACTGGAAGGAGCTTCCGGCGTGCGAGCCGGTCGGGCCGTGCGCGGCCGACGGGGACTCGTCGATCGGCAGGTTGTCGCCGAAGGCGGTGTACAGGTCGCTGCCGAGACCCGGCTGGAACTCGGCCTTCACCAGCAGCGGCCACCAGGCGTCCAGGATGCGGATGGCGTCGGCGTCGGCGTACGTCTTGGAGCCCGCCGAGGTCTCCGTGCGCTTGGCGCCCGCCGTCACCCAGGCCTGCAGCTTGCTGACCGCCGCCGCGGCCGTGGGGTCCGTCACCGTACTGCTGTTGACGACCTTCAGCAGCTTCGGCAGCACGTCCTCGGCGCGCAGATCCGCGAGAGCCGCGTCCGCCATCGCCTTCGCCAGCGACGACCTGGTCACCCCGCCGGCCGCGATCAGCTTCCTCACCCGGTCCTCGAGCAGGTTGCCGCGGTGGACCGAGCCCTCACCCCAGGGAGCGGCCGTGTAGTCCCTGGCCTGCTTGTTGTTCCAGGAGATGTAGTAGTCCTGGTCGACGGAGTTGGGGTGCTGGGACGGCAGGGTGTAGTCGGCCGTGTTGGTCGCCGGGTCCCAGTTGCGCCACTCGTACGCCGCCTGCGCCCATACGGGGAACTCGGCGTCGACACCGCTCGCCCGCACCGGGTTGTCGCCGCTGTTGTAGTACGCGGTGTGCTGGGAGTCGGCGTAGAACCAGTTGAAGGTGTAGTTGATGTGCTGGACCGCGCTCTGGAAGTCCTTCGGGCCCTTGACGTAGTCGGGATCGTTCAGCATCTGGAAGCCGATGATCGAGTCGGCCTCGTGCAGGTAGGACGAGCGCAGGGTGGTGTAGGCGACCTTCTTGCCGCCGACCGTGGCGCGGTACTCCACGGGCCCGTACTTGGTGCGCCACACGCGCATGGTGTAGGAGCCGGCCGGGGTCGAGTCGGCGGTCGTGGGTGACCAGGAGTTCTTCTGCTCGACCTTGTCCATGGCGGTGCAGGTGCCGTGGTACAGGTAGTGGTAGTCGTCCTGGCACAGCTCGACCGCGTAGGTGTCGATGATGTCCTGGCCGGAGGTGGTCGCGCTCCACGAGTAGTCCTGGCCGCGGCCGAGCTCGACGTACATGCTCAGGCCCGCGAAGGATGCGCCGCGGGCGCTGATGCCGGGCCCCTGGATCTCCTGGAGCATGAGGAGCTGGGGCGCGAAGTAGCCGGTCTGCGGGCCGAAGACGGCGATGGGGTGGCCGCTCGCGGTGTACCTGCCGCTCACGACGAGGGCGTTGGACATGCCGCGTTTGGCGGAGGTGAGGGCGGTGGTGGCCGCGGTCTTCGAGGCGCTGGTCGCGCTCGAGGTCGCCGCGCTGCCGGTGCGGTCGTAGACGAGCGGTTCCTGGGTCACCGAGCCCGTCTCGGGCAGCGCCTCGCCCTGGGGGCTCGACGGCCTGGTCGCGTAGGGGAAGCTCTCGCCGTCGTGGACGGTGAGGACGGCCTCGGGGTCGTTGCGCTCGCGGAAGGACTCCCAGACCTTGGTGCCCTCCTCCACGCCGTACTTGGACTGGGCGGCCAGCAGCGAGATCGCGTTGTTGACCTCGCCGCCCCCGCCGGAGCCGAACAGCGCGCCGATGACGGAGGCGAGCGCCACCAGGTCGGTGACCTTGAAGTGCTCGATGGTGCCGGCGTTGGTGATGGAGTCCTTGTGGCCGGTCAGGACGTACTCGCCGGGGAAGTAGCGGCCGGAGTCGGAGGCGTCGATGTAGGCGTTGACGCCGGCCAGGTAGGCGTTCACGTCGGCGAGGGCCTGCTTTCCGCGGTCGCCGGCGGCTGCCACCGCGTTGTCGATCTGGGCCTGCAGATCGGCCTCCGTGTAGGGCGCGTTGCGCCAGAACTCCTGCTCGAGGCCCTGGTTGGCGGCGGCGCCGCCCGCGAAGGAGGTGAGCTGTCCGCGGCCCACGTGCCGGAAGACGTCCATCAGCCACAGCCGGTCCTCAGCCGCGGCATACCCGGCGCCGAACTCCGTGCCGTACCTGGTGGTACCGGTGATGTGCGGGACACCCGTCTTCTTGTCGCGGACGATCGTCACGTCACCGCGGCCGGCGGGCTTCTCGGTGGAGGCGACTTGGTCGGACGGGACGCCGAACGAGGCGTCGTTGAAGAAGTTGTTGATCTTCGCGTCGGTGAGGGTGGAGTAGCCGGTGGCCAGGTTGGCGTAGGGGCCGAGCTGGTCCTCGGCGTGGGCGGGTTGGGTGCCGAAGGCCTGGTTGAGCAGGATCTGGGCGAGGGTGGCGTTGCCGTTCTCGCCGGGCGGGAGGATGTCCGAACACCGGCCGCCGCAGTAGTCGTTCGAGGCGGCCGCCTCCGCGGCGCCCGTGGCCGCCTGGGCGGTGGCCGCGGCGGCCGGGGACAAAAGGCCCGCGATGAGCACGCATATCGACGCGGTCTTGAGGAACTTGGGGGTTCTGCGAGGAGTTCTCAGTCTGTCGAGGGCGGTGCGTGGGGTGCGCCGTGGCATGGCAGCTCCTCCCGACGATGGGGGTCCCCCTGCTCGAGCGAAGCCGAGAGCTCGGGGGAGTGGGCGGGCGGACGTTACCGCCGGTATCCCCGCGATTGAAGATGAACATGCGTCAGTTTTTCAACCGTCCGGCAAGTGCTTTTGGAGGTCATCGGAAATCCGATGGAGCCGAATCGCGTGTCGATACGTCTATTCGGCGACGTCCCCAGGACGACGCCGAAGTGACCGAAGTACAGGTGCAGTTGTGACGGAGGTGCAGGGCGATGGCCGGTTTCCGGAGTCTGGCGAGACAGGTCCGTGATCCGAGGTGCGATCTGGCACTACGGCGCTACTCACTGCGCAAGTGCCTGGAGAAGTTCGCCCCCTACGGGCACAGGGCGACCTGGGACCACCTGTGCTCCCGGGCCGGGTTCGGGCCCGAGGACCGCTCCCCCGATCCGGCGCGGCTCGTGGCCGCACTGGAGGAACTGGAGGAGGCCCGGTCCGTGTGGCTCGCCTACGAGGCCGAGTTCACGGAGCGCCGCAGGAAGGAGAAGCACGACGGGCTGCGCCGGCCGGGGAGTGTGGACGACTGGCACCGGCTGACGTGGGGCGGTTTCGGGGTCGCGTGGTGCGACGACCCGCGGGTCCACCCTCATGAACCGCTGGCGGAGGTGCTGCGCCGGCTCATCGCCGCACTGGAGCGCGAGCCGGGCTCGTCGTGTCCGGTGTGCGCCGGTGAGCGCCTCACGTGGAGATACGACCTGGCCCATGAGCCGTCGTCGGGCCCGGTCTGCACGGACTGCGGCATCCTGGTGCCGTCTCACGTGCTGACACCCGGGACCCTGGCACGGACCAGGCGCGCGCGGCTGCTCGTGTCGGCCTAGGGACCGGATCGTGGGGGTGCGCCGGGGATGCCGCACCCCCGTTGTCAGCGGCTCCTGACCCACCGGGACAGGGCGCAGAGGTGAGCCGCGGGCCGACGGGTGCCCTGTGCCGGGGTGAGCCGGGAGGACGTGCGCAGCCCGGCGTCTGCGGGGCGCCTCCCCCAGCTCGTCGAACAGGGCGTGGCCCCGGCGCCCACCCGTGCAGCCCTGGGGTCCCCCAGGCCGTCAGGGCTCTGGGGGAGACACGACTGCCCGCAGGGCGGCGGGGGGCTACCGCTTGCGGCGTTCCACCAGCAGGCGGGAGCCTGACTGCCGTTCGCCGAACACATCGTCCGGGTTGGACAGCACGCACGTCTCCAGAGAGAGGCACCCGCAGCCGATGCAGTCGGTCAGGTGGTCCCGCAGGCGGCTCAGCTGCTTGATGCGTTCGTCCAGTTCGGAGCGCCAGGCCGCGGAGAGGCGGGCCCAGTCCTCGCGGGTGGGTGTGCGCTCCTCCGGTAGCTGCCCCAGCGCGTCGCGGATCGTGGCCAGCGGGATGCCCACCCGTTGCGCCGCCCGTACGAAGGCGACCCTGCGCAGTGCGTCCCGGGAGTAGCGGCGCTGGTTGCCCGCGGTGCGGCGACTGCTGATCAGACCCTTGGACTCGTAGAAGTGCAGGGCGGAGACGGCGGCGCCGCTGCGGGCGGACAACTGGCCGACGGTCAGCTCGTGGATCTTCTCCGGGATCTGGGGCACCTTCCAGAGCCTACCCACCGCGGCACAGGCGTCGTCCGTTGACACCGGTGCCGCACCCGACCATGCTAAGCAGTTGCTTAGACATCGTGATTTCGTGACGCGAGAGGCCGGGAACATGGCAGAGCCGAGGACCTTCACGTCCGCCGACGAGCTGAAGGCGGCGGTGGGCGAGCAACTGGGGTACACCGACTGGCTGGAGATCGACCAGAAGCGGATCGACCTGTTCGCGGAGGCGACCGGCGACCACCAGTGGATCCATGTGGATCCGGAGAAGGCGGCCCAGGGCCCCTTCGGGACCACCATCGCGCACGGCTACCTCACCCTGTCGCTGCTCCCGTTGTTCGGGCCGCAGCTGATCAAGGTGGAAGGCGTGAAGATGGGCGTCAACTACGGCACCAACAAGGTCCGTTTCCCCGCCCCGGTGCCGGTCGGCTCCCGGGTGCGCGCCACCGCGACGATCTCCGGCGTCGAGGAGGTGCAGGGCGGCGTGCAGGTGGCCGTCGCCTTCACCGTGGAGCGCGAGGGCGGCGACAAGCCGGTGTGCGTCGCCGAGTCGGTCGCGCGCTACTACCTCTGACCCCGGACCGGGTGGGGGTGCTACTTCCGCGCCCCCACCATCCGCAGCACGAGGTCGGCGTAGAGCGCGCCGACCTCCTCGGGGGTCCGGGACCCTTCGACGTTGAACCAGCGGGCGACGTCGATGCACAGGGAGAGGATGGCCAGCGTCGTCCCCTTCACGTCCAGCACCTCGAACTCGCCCGCGGCCACGCCGTCCTCGACGATCCCGCGCACCTCGGCGTCCACCTGGCGGCGCAGTGCCAGGATCTCGGCGCGGGCGTCCGGGCCGAGCGCGTCCAGTTCGTACTGCACCACCCGCGCGGTGGTGCGCCGCCCGGCGTGCCAGCGGACGAAGGAGCTCACGGCGTCGGCGAGCCGCTCGGTCGCGCTGCCCTCGCGCCGGGCCGCCGTGCGCAGGATCTCCAGGGCCTTGTCGTGGCCGATGCGGCTGATGCGGTGAAGCAGCTCTTCCTTGGTCTTGTAGTGGATGTAGAGCGCGGCCGGGCTCATACCGGCGCGTCCCGCGATGTCACGGGTCGTCGTGGCGTGGTAGCCGCGTTCGGCGAAGGCCTCGACCGCGGCGATCAGCAGCCGCCGGGCCGCATCCGGGGTCACCTCGGTCCACGGCTCCACCTCGCCGCCGGGTGTCTCCTCCGCCGTACTCATCGTTCGCCCCTTCCACTGGCAGGACGAACACCATACCTCCGACGGTGAGCGGGCGCTTAGCGTGCCCGCTCAGAGCTTTTCGAAGGGGTCGTGCTCGGCGAGCAGCTTCTCCAGCCTGGCCTGGTCGACCCGGCTGACGATCTGCCCGGCCTCCTGGCGGTCCCGGATCACCTTGGCGAGGGTGAAGGCGGAGGTCACCAGGTACAGGACGGCGATCCCGAGGAAGGCCCGCACCCAGGCGTCCGCGTGCAGTCGGAAGATCCCGACGGCGGTGGCCACCAGGGCGATGGCGAAGGACGCCACGGCCTGCCCGTAGAAGGCGGCCGTGTTCTGCTGTCTGACCGGAGTCTCACTCATGGGGACCAGGGTCGGCGGACGGCGGCGCCGGCACATCCGCACGCGTACTCAAAGCGGTACTCAGAACGCCGAAACCCCCGTCAGCGCCCGCCCGATGACCAGTTTCTGGATCTGGCTGGTGCCCTCGTAGAGGGTCATCACCCGGGCGTCGCGCAGCAGTTTGCCCACCGGGTACTCGTCGATGTAGCCGTAGCCGCCGAAGACCTGCAGGGCGTTGTTCGCGGCGCGGACGGCTGCCTCGGAGGCGAACAGCTTGGCCTTGGAGGACTCGACGGCGAAGGGCAGTCCGCGGTCGATCAGGTCGGCGACGCGCCAGGTCAGCAGCCGTGCGGCGTCCACGTCGACGGCGATGTCGCTGAGGAGTTCCTGGACGAGCTGGTGGTGGGCGATGGTCCTCCCGAACTGCTCCCGTTCGCCTGCGTACGTCACCGCCGCCTCCAGCGCGGCCCGGGCTATGCCGACGCAGCCCGCCGCCACCGACATCCGGCCCTTGGCGAGCGCGGACATGGCGACGGAGAAACCCTTGCCCTCCGGGGCCAGCATCGCGGAGGCGGGGACGCGGACGTCCTCAAGGACCAGTTCGGCGGTCGCCTGGCCGCGCAGGCCGAGCTTGCCGTGGACGGCGCGGCGGGTCAGGCCGGGGGTGTCGGTGGGGACGAGGAAGGCGGAGACGCCCCGGTGACCGGGGGCGTCGGTGGAGCGGGCGAAGAGGAGGACGACGTCGGCCCAGGTGCCGTTGGTGATGAACATCTTGGTGCCGTTGATCACGTAGTGGTCGCCGTCGCGTACCGCCCTGGTGGCGAGGTTGCCCGCGTCGGATCCGGTGCCCGGTTCGGTGAGCCCGAAGCAGCCGACGTACTCCCCGGACGTCAGCCCCGGCAGCCAGCGGCGCTTCTGCTCCTCGCTCCCCCAGGCGGCGATCGTCTTGGCGACCAGGCCGAGCGAGACGGACACGATTCCGCGCACGGACGAGTCGCCGCGCCCCAGTTCCTCGGTCACCAGGCAGTACGCGAGGTGGTCGCCGCCCGAGCCGCCGTACTCCTCGTCGATCGTGAGCCCGAGGAAGCCGACCTCGCCGAGCTTCTTGACGATCGAGCGGTCCACTTCCTCCGCCCGGTCCCAGGCGACGACGTGCGGGGCGATCTCGCGGGTCACGAAGTCCTCGGCCAGCCGTCGCACGGCCACCTGCTCCTCGCTCAGCTCCAGGTTCACGACACGTCACCCCTCGGGCAGATCATTGAATGCGGCACATTTAAATTAGCGCTGCTAGTTTTCCAGCGCAGCCCTACTATGTGCGCCATGGCCCGACCGCGCAAGCCCCTCCTCAGCACCGACCGCATCGTCGCCACGGCGCGGGCGCTGGTGGACGCGGAAGGCCTCGCGGCCGTCTCCACGCGCCGGCTCGCCGCCGAACTCGGGGTCAGCGGCCCGTCGCTGTACAACCACTTCCGCACCAAGGACGAGATCCTGGAGGCGGTCGCCGACTCGGTGAGCGCGCAGGTCGATCTGTCGATGTTCGAGGACGGCCGGCCCTGGCGGACCGCGCTGCACGACTGGGCGGTCTCCTACCGGGCCGCGCTGCGTGACCACCCGAACATCGTGCCCGTCCTGGCCCGCGGGCCCGGCCGTCGCCCGGCCGCGCTGCGCCTCGCGGACGCGGTCTACGGGGCGATGGTCGACGCGGGCTGGCCGCCCGCGCAGGCCACCTCCATCGGCGCGCTGATGCGCTACTTCGTGATGGGCTCGGCTCTCGGCTCGTTCGCGGGCGGTTTCGTCGACGACGCGGCGGCGTACGACCCGGCCGACTATCCCCACCTCGGGCAGGCCCACCTCCTCGCCGAGCAGCAGGAGAAGATCGACGAACGGGCCTTCGAGACGGGGCTGGCGGCACTGCTCGACGGACTGGAGCGGCAGTACGAGCAGGTGAAGCGCCCCGTGTAGCGCAGGCGGGGCATACTTCGGCGGGCGCCGAAGTGTCCGTGGTCGATGCTGGACGCATGACGAAGCGGAAGGACGGTACGGCGGCCCGCCTCGCCGGGCTCGCGGGGCTGATCGCCGACGAGACGCGGGCCGCCTGTCTGCTGGCACTGCTCGACGGACGTGCGTGGACCGCCGGTGAGCTGGCGCGGCACGCCGGGGTCGCCGCCTCGACGCTGAGCGAGCACCTGGGCAAGCTCGTCGCGGGCGGGCTGCTCGCGGAGGAGCGGCAGGGACGGCACCGGTATGTACGGCTCGCCGACGCGCGGGTCGCCCAGATCGTCGAGGACCTCGCCGCGCAGGTGGCGCCGGACGGCGGGGCCGGGCGTCCGCGCACGCTGCGGGAGGCGAGCGCCGGGTCCGCGATGGCCCGCGGGCGCACCTGCTACGACCACCTCGCGGGGCGGCTCGGCATCGCCGTGACGGATGCGCTGACCGCGCGGGGACTGCTGCGTGCCACGAGGGAGCCGGAGGGGCCCGACGGTGCCGAGAGCCCATGGGGGTCCCCCCGCGTGAGCGAAGCCGGGCGTGGGGGAGCGCGGAGCCCCGAAGGGTCGAGCACGGTCGGGCTCTCGACACCGGCTGGAGCGCCCCAGAGGCGGACGAGCCAAGACAGCGGGTTCGCGCTGACCGACGCGGGCCTGGCCTGGTTCGACACCGCCGGAATCCGCCTCCACCGCAAGGGCCGCAGGCCCCTGGCCCGCGCCTGCCTCGACTGGACCGAGCGTCGCCCCCATCTCGCGGGTGCCGCGGGCGCCGCGCTGTGCCGGCACGCCCTGGACGCGGGCTGGTGCGTCCGCATCGGCTCCGAGCGGGCCGTGAAGGTCACGGCCGAGGGCGAGCACGCGCTGTCGCGGCTGCTCGGGATCGAGGCGGCGGCGCTGCGCTGAGCCCCGTGAGGTCCGAAATCCGCGAGCATTCCCGCCCCTGCCCTCCTAGCCTCTGGAGAATGATGAACGCCTCCCCCTCGCGTCTGGCCGCCGGCGCGGCCACCGTCACCGTGCTGCTGTGGGCCTCCGCCTTCGTCTCGATCCGCAGCGCGGGCGCCGCGTACGCGCCGGGCGCGCTGGCCCTCGGTCGGCTGCTGGCCGGGGCACTGGCGCTGGGGGTGATCTGTCTCCTGCGGCGGGAGGGGTTGCCGCCGCGTGCGGCGTGGCGCGGGATCGCGATATCCGGGCTGCTGTGGTTCGGCTTCTACATGGTCGTGCTCAACTGGGGCGAGCAGCAGGTCGACGCCGGGACCGCCGCGCTGGTGGTGAACATCGGGCCGATCCTGATCGCGCTGCTCGGTGCGCGGCTGCTGGGGGACGCCATGCCGCCGCGGCTGCTCGCGGGCATGGCGGTGTCCTTCGCCGGTGCCGTGACCGTGGGCCTGTCGATGTCGGGTGACGGTGGCTCCTCGGTGCTCGGGGTGGTGCTGTGTCTGCTCGCCGCGGGCGCCTACGCGGCCGGTGTCGTCGCGCAGAAGCCCGCGCTGGGTGCGGCGAGCGCGCTTCAGGCGACGACGTTCGGGTGTCTGGTGGGCGCGGTGGCCTGTCTGCCGTTCGCCGGACAGCTGGTGCACGACGCGGCCCACGCGCCGGTGTCCGCCACGCTCAACATGGTCTACCTGGGCGTCTTTCCGACCGCGCTCGCCTTCACCACCTGGGCGTACGCCCTGGCCCGTACGACCGCGAGCCGCATGGGCGCGACGACGTACACGGTGCCCGCGCTGGTGGTCCTGATGTCCTGGCTCTTCCTCCAGGAGGTCCCGGGTCCGGTCACGCTCGCGGGTGGCGCGCTGTGCCTGGCCGGAGTGTCGGTGTCACGGTCGCGTCCCCGCACACCGCCTCCGGCCCCGGAACCGCACGCCACGCCCGAGCAGGTACCGGCCGCCGAGTCCTAGGGCACAGGACGAACCCGGGCTTCAGAACACCACCAGCGCCCGGCCGCCCTTGCCCGCCAGCATGTTCTCGAAGGCGGCCGGGATGCCCTCCAGCGCGATCCGTTCCGTCACCAGCGCGCCCAGGTCCAGGCGGCCCGCCCGGACGTGCTCGGCCAGGACCGGCAGGTCCTCGGCCGGGTTGGAGTTGCCGTAGACACAGCCCGTCAGCGTGCGGCCCCAGTGGAAGATCTCCAGGGCGTTGAAGGTGACCTGCTGGTCCTTGCCGCCGATGCCGACGACCGTCGTACGGCCGCCGCGGCGGGTGGAGTCCCAGGCGGCGCGGATGGTGGCCGCCCGGCCCACGCACTCGACCGCCACGTCGACGCCCTGCTTGCCGGTGAGGCCGCGGATCTCGCGGGGCGTGGTGTCGGAGGCGAGCAGGAAGTCCGTCGCGCCCGCCCCTCGCGCCAACTCCTCCTTCGCGGGGGACACGTCCACCGCGACGATCCTCTCGGCGCCCGCGATCCGCGCCGCCTGGAGGGCCGCGAGGCCCACCCCGCCGACGCCGAACACCGCGACCGTCTCCCCCGGCCGTACCATCGCCGCGTGGTGCACGGCGCCGTATCCGGTGAGGACGGCGCAGCCCAGCAGGGCCGCGTCGGTCAGCGGCACCCCGTCCGGGGCCGGGAGCACGCAGGACGCCGCGACCACGGTCTCCTCCGCGAACGCGGCCACGTTCAGACCGGGGTGCAGATCCGTGCCGTCGTCCGCGCGGCGGGCGTGGACGGCACCGGCGCCGGTGAGCGCGTCGGCGCACAGCCACACCTCGCCCCGTGCGCAGGCGTGGCAGCTCCCGCAGGACGGCGCCCAGTTGAGGACCACTCCGTCACCGGGGGCGACATGGGTGACGCCCTCCCCCACCGACACCACCGTGCCCGCGCCCTCGTGGCCGAGGACGGCGGGCACCGGCACCCGCATGGTGCCGTTGGACAGGGACAGGTCGGAGTGGCAGACCCCGGCGGCGGCGAGCCGGACCCGGACCTGGCCGGGGCCGGGCTCGGGCAGCTCGATCCCGGTGACCTCCAGCGGGGCACCGACGGCGGGCAGTACAGCGGCACGGACGACCATCTGGCTCAACGCTCCTGGAACTGGAGGGACTTGGTCTGCAGGTACTCGGCGAGGCCGTGTGCGCCCAGTTCGCGGCCGACCCCGGACTGCTTGTAACCGCCGAAGGGGGCGAGGGGGTTGAAGCGTCCGCCGTTGATGTCGACCTGCCCGGTCTCCATGCGTCGCGCGAACGCGACCGCCTCCGCGTCGTCCCCGGCCCATACCGCGCCGGCCAGCCCGTACACCGTGCCGTTGGCGATCCGCAGGGCGTCCTGCTCGTCCTCGTAGGGGAGGATCGCCAGTACGGGGCCGAAGATCTCCTCCTGCGCGATCGTCATCTCGGGGGTGACGTCGGCGAAGACGGTGGGCTGCACGAAGTAGCCGCGCTCCCGGGGGGATTCGGGGCCGCCCGCGACCAGGCGGGCGCCCTCCGCGAGGCCCTTCTCGATGTAACCGCGCACCCGCGCCTGCTGCCCGGCGTTCACCACCGGGCCGATGCGGTCCCCGTACTTCGCCGCGGCCGTCGCAGCGAGCTCGACCGCCTCCTCGTACCGCTCCCGGTGCACCAGCATCCGCGTCCACGCGCTGCACGTCTGGCCGGAGTTGGACATGACGTTCGCGACGCCCACGTTGACCGCCTTGGCGAGGTCCGCACTCGGCAGGATGACGTTCGCGGACTTGCCGCCCAGTTCCAGGGCCACCTTCTTCACGGCCGCTCCCGCCGTGGCGCCGATCCGCCGGCCGACGACCGTGGAGCCGGTGAAGGAGACCAGGTCGACACCCGGGTGCTCGGCGAGCGCCTGGCCCGCGACCGGGCCGAGGCCGGTGACCAGGTTGAAGACCCCGGCCGGCACGCCCGCCTCGTGGGCGGCCTCCGCGAAGAGCTGGGCGGTCAGCGGGGTGTCCTCGGCCGGTTTGAGGACGACCGTGCAGCCCGCCGCCAGCGCCGGGGCGACCTTGGCGACGATCTGGTGGAGGGGGTAGTTCCAGGGGGTGATGGCGCCGACGACCCCGACCGGCTCCTGGTAGACCGTGGAGTTGCCGACCTTCTCCTCGAAGGAGTACGTGGCGGCCAGTTCGGCGTACGATCCCGCGACCGCGATCGGCAGGCCGACCTGCACGTTCTGCGAGAACGGGAGCGGGGAGCCCAGCTCCGCCGTCACCGTTTCGGCGATCTCGTCCTTCCGGGCGACGAGCACGTCGCGCAGGGCTGCGAGCCGGGCGGCCCGCTCGGCCGGGGCGGTGGCGGCCCAGCCGGGGAAGGCGGCACGGGCGGCGCGTACGGCGGCGTCGACGTCCTCGGCGGTGCCCGCCGGGACCCGGCCGATGACCTGCTCGTCGGCCGGGTTCACGACCTCGATGGTGTCCGCGCCGACGGCGGGGCGCCAGGCGCCGTCGATGTACATGCCGTCATGTGCCTTCATGGTCTTCCTCCTGGGCGGGCAGCGTCGTCCGCGCCCCAAACTAGCGCCGGTAGTTTTGTGGCGCCAGGGGGCTCCGGGAGGTCAGCGTAGGGCCTGCCCTCCGGATCGGGTCGGCCGTGAGGGACGGTCCAAAGGCGGCTTCAGGTCCGGCCCGCCGCCGCGTCCCGCCGCGCGGACGAGTCCGCCCCGTGTGGCTCCCTCGCGGGCGAACGCAGCGCGATCCCGGAGGAGACCAGCAGCAGCGCGCCCAGCATCGCGAACGGCGCGGCCACGCCCGCCACTCCGGCCACCAGTCCCGCCGCGGCGGGCGCGGCGACCTGGCCGAGGCGGTTGCCGGTCAGCCGCAGGGCGAGGGCGGTGGAGCGGGCGTCGTCGGGTGCGGCCTGCACGACGGTCGTCATGGACAGCGGCTGCCCGACACCCAGGCAGAACCCGAGCACGGTGAGCATCGCGCCGAGCGCCCACACCGGCACCGGCAGCGCGATCCCGGCACACAGCAGCGCCGCCACCAGGCAGGTCAGGGCGAGCAGGACGGCCCGGCCGAGCAGCCGCAGCAGCGGCGTGAGGACGAGACGGCAGGCGATGGTGGCCGCCGCGCGCAGGCTCAGCAGCAGGCCGACGACCGCCGGGGCGATGCCGCGGTGGTCGCCGACGACGGGCAGGTACGCGGTGAGGATGTCCGTGGCGGACAGCACGGCGAGGCTGATCAGGATGCCGGCCGGTACACCGCGGGCGCGCAGGATGCGGTGCACGGGGACGCGGTCGCCGCGCGCGGTACGGGCCGTCGTGGCCGTACGGCGCTCGATGCGCCACAGGGAGGTGAACGCGACCGCGGCGCCCGCACCCGCCACCAGCAGGGCGAGCGCGCTGGTGGCCGCCCGGTCCGGGCCGTGGATCAGGGCGCCGGCGGCGATCGGGCCGACGAGCTGTCCGAGGGAGGCGCCGATGGTGAAGTGGCCGAAGTTGCGGTCCTGTTCGTGGGGCTCCGACCGGCGGGCCACGATCGACTGGGCGCCGATGACGAAGCACAGGTGGCCGAGGCCCATCACGCCGCTCCACGCGGCCATCGCCGCGAGGGAGCCCGCGGCCCCGCTGAGCGCGCAGCCGCCGGAGATCAGGACCACACCGGTCACCAGCAGCGGCATGCACCGGCCGTGGTCCGTACGGCGGCCCAGCGGTACGGCGGCGAACAGCGGCAGCAGCGCGTACACACCGGCGATGACTCCGACCGCGCGGTCGTCCGCGCCCAGGGCGAGGGCCCGGTAGGAGACGGCGGGCCGGGCCATCGACACCGCCCCCTGCGCGAAGCCGAAGGCGATGACGAGGCGGAGCAGCCAGCCGCGGTTCCCACCGGGCCCCATGAGGACGTCCTCCAACGAATGACGGGACAACGAGCGATCGGACTACGCGTGATCGGACTACGCGTGATCGGACAACGAGCGATCGGACAACGAGCGATCGGACAACGAGCGATTCAGATGATGCCGAACAGGATTCCCGCCCCGAGGACCACCAGCGATGTCAGCGCGGCCCACTTGACCACGAACCGCGTGTGGTCGCCGAACTCCACCTTGGCCATGCCGACGAGGACGTAGACGGCGGGCACCAGCGGGCTGGACATGTGCAGCGGCTGGCCGATCAGCGATGCGCGGGCGATCTCCAGGCTGGAGACACCGTGCGCCTGGCCCGCCTCGGCGAGCACCGGCAGGATGCCGAAGTAGAACCCGTCGTTGGACATGAAGTACGTGAGCGGGATGCTCAGCACGCCGGTGACGAGGGCCATGTGCGGGCCCATGCCGTCCGGGACGTTGTCCACCAGCCACTCGGCCATGTGCTCGACCATGCCGGTGCCCTGCAGGACGCCGGTGAAGACGGCGGCGGCGAAGACCATGCCGGAGACGTTGAGGACGTTCTCGGCGTGCGCGGCGAGGCGGGCCTTCTGGTCGGGCATGTGCGGGAAGTTGACGGTGAGCGCGAGTGCGGCGCCGAGCAGGAAAAGGACCGGGATCGGCAGCCACTCCATGATCATGGCGGTGAGCAGGGCGACCGTGAGCAGCGCGTTGAACCAGTACAGCTTGGGGCGCAGGGTGGACCGGTTGGGGTCGAGGCCCTGGAAGCCGTCCTCGGCGGCGGACTCGGGAGCGTCGGCGTCCGTGCCGGAGCCGGAGGCGCCGGTGGCCGTGCGTCCCTTGCCTGTAGCGCCGCCGGAGCCGCCCGCCCCGACGAGCACCGTCTCGGCCTCCTGCGGCTCCAGGACCTCGTCCAGTGTCAGCGTGCCGAGCCGCTTGCGCTCGCGGCGGCCGAGGACGTACGCGAGGGCGAAGACGCCCAGCAGGCCGACGGCGAGGGCGGGGATCATCGGCACGAAGATGTCGCTGGCGTCCAGCTTCAGCGCGGTCGCGGCGCGGGCGGTGGGACCGCCCCACGGCAGGGTGTTCATCACGCCGTTGGCCATGGCGGCGACACCGGTCATCACGACCAGGCTCATCTTCAGGCGCTTGTACAGCGGGTACATCGCCGAGACCGTGATCATGAAGGTGGTGGAGCCGTCGCCGTCGAGGGAGACGATCGCGGCGAGGACCGCCGTGCCGACGACGATGCGGAGCGGGTCGGCCTTGCAGAAGCGCAGGATGCTCCGCACGATCGGGTCGAAGAGACCGACGTCGATCATCACACCGAAGTAGACGATCGCGAACATGAGCATCGCCGCGGTGGGCGCGAGGCCGGTGACGCCGTCGATGACGTAGTCACCGAGCTTGGCGCCCTTGCCGACGAACACGCAGAACAGCGCGGGGATCAGCACGAGCGCCGCGATCGGCGACATCTTCTTCATCATGATCAGGACCAGGAAGGTCGCGATCATGGCGAAGCCGAGGATGGTCAGCATGAGTGGATACCTAACGTTCGCCCTTGAACACCCCCACGGGGGCCGGGGGTGCGTTGACGTTAGGTCGCGTCAAGAACGGTTAACAAGTAGGTGACGTGCGAGCAATAAGCGCAAAATTCCAGGTCAACGGGGTGCGGGAAGAGGCGCGAGCTCGACGGGCACGCCGTTGAGCACCGCGTTGCCCGACAGCGGGTCGAGCAGACTGCCGTCGAGGAGCTGGTTGACGTTGACGCCGGGGTCGAGGGCGGCGTGGCTCATCCGGGTGCCGGGCCGGTCGTGGCCCCAGCCGTGCGGAAGGCTGACGACACCGGGCCGGATGCCGTCGGTGATCTCGACGGGCGCGGTGACCTCTCCCCCGGCGCCCTTGACCCGTACGGGAGCGCCTTCGAGGAGTCCGAGCCGCTCGGCGTCCTCGGGGTGGATGTGCAGGGTGCAGCGGTTGGAGCCGCCGGTGAGGGCGGGCACGTTGTGCAACCAGCTGTTGTTGGACCGCAGATGGCGCCGCCCCACGAGCACGAGCCCGTCGGCGCGTTCGCTCAGTGCCTGCTTCAGGCGCGGCAGGTCGTCCGCGATGGGCCCCGGCAGCAGCTCGACCTTGCCGCTGACGGTCTTCAGCGGCTGCGGCAGCCGGGGCTCGAGGGGGCCGAGGTCGATGCCGTGCGGGTGGGCGAGCAGCTTCTCGAGGGTGAGCCCGTCGGGCCGGGCGCCGAACCCCTCGCCGTACGGGCCGAGGCGCAGCATCATGTCGAGCCGCCGTTCGGGGCCGCTGTCGCCGCTGAGCTGCGCGGCAAGCTCCTTCGGGTCGCGGCCGTGGACGGGCGAGTGGGCCTCGGTGACGGCCTTGCCGAGGGTCTGTCCGATGACGAGGTCGTCGACGGCGGAAGGGTCGGCGCCATGCATGCCCGTCGCGGCGAGCACCAGCCGCGCGAGGATCTCGGTCTCCGCCATGCGGCCGGGCTCCAGCGGGACGGCGGCGCGGGTGTAGCGGACCTGGTTGCGCACGGCGAGCGTGTTGAAGGCGAAGTCGAAGTGCGGTGCCTGGGAGGGCGGGGGCGGCGGCAGCACGACGTGCGCGTGGCGCGAGGTCTCGTTCAGATACGGGTCGACGCTGACCATGAAGTCGAGTGAGCCGAGCGCCTTGTCGAGGCGGTCGCCGTCCGGGGCGGAGAGCACGGGGTTGGCGGCGACCGCTATGACGGCGCGGATCGGGCTGCCCTCGTCGGTGGCGGTGTCGATCTCCTCGGCGAGTGCGGAGATCGGCAGCTCGCCCTTGGCCTCGGGGTGCCGGCGCACCCGCGAGTGCCAGCGGCCGAGCGCGAAGCCGCGGCCGGGTCCGGCGGGCCGGGGCGTCCTGTCGGTGGCCGACAGCGGGAAGAGGGCACCGCCGGGCCGGTCGAGGTTGCCGGTCAGGACGTTGAGGACGTCGACAAGCCAGCTGGCGAGGGTGCCGTGCGGGACGGTGCAGCTGCCGATGCGGCCGTAGACGGCGGCCGTGGGGGCGGCGGCGAGCTCCCGGGCGAGGGCGCGGATGGTGCCGGCGTCGACGTCGCACGCCGTCGCGGCGGCTTCGGGGGTGAAGTCCCGCAGGGTCGCGGCCAGTTCGTCGACTCCCTGGACATGCGGGGCGAGGTCCTTGAGGTCGACGAGCTCTTCCTCGAACAGGACCTGCGCCATCGCCGCGAGCAGCAGCGCGTCGGTGCCGGGGCGGATCGCCACGTGCCGGTCGGCGAGCCGGGCGGTGCGGGTGCGGCGCGGGTCGATCACGGTGAGGGTGCCGCCGCGGGCCTTGAGGGCCTTCAGCCGGCCGGGGAAGTCGGGAGCGGTGCACAGACTGCCGTTGGACTCGAGGGGGTTGGCGCCGATCAGCAGCAGGTGGTCCGTGCGGTCGAGGTCGGGCACGGGGATGGCGTTCGCGTCCCCGTAGAGCAGCCC
Source organism: Streptomyces sp. Y2F8-2 (assembly GCF_014905555.1). Classification (GTDB taxonomy): domain Bacteria; phylum Actinomycetota; class Actinomycetes; order Streptomycetales; family Streptomycetaceae; genus Streptomyces; species Streptomyces cynarae. Next base: position 379,958 of record NZ_BNGS01000007.1, read on the forward strand.
GCTGGAGACGTGCTTGGGCATCTGGTCCAGCGTGGAGGCGGTGAAGACGCTGCGGGTGCCGAGACCGGCGAGCAGGACGGGCGGGTAGAGGCCGCCGGCCATCGTGTGCACGTTGGGGTTGCCCAGGACGACGCCGACGGCGTGCGGCCCGTACTGCTCGACGACCGGTCGCAGCCCGGCGGCGACGGCGTCGAAGGCCTCCTCCCAGGTGGCCTCGCGCAACTCCCCGTCCCGGCGCACGAGGGGCCCGCGCAGCCGGTCCGGGTCGGAGTCGGCGGCCCCGAACGAGGCACCCTTCGGGCAGATGAACCCCTTGCTGAACACGTCGTCCCGGTCGCCGCGCGCGCCGGTGACCCGGGTGTCCTCGATGGTGAGCGTCAGCCCGCAGGTGGCCTCGCAGAGGGGGCAGATGCGCAGGGCGGTGCGGGACACGGGTCCTCCCGGTGGGACGGTGACGAGGATGACGCACGAACAGGGCGAGCATACCGACCGGTATGCACGCTGGGGAGTCCTCGGACCGCACGGTGACTCCCGCCACAGCGCACCACGGGGCCGGCTAGTCGAGCGCCCTGGCCAGGTAGGCCCGCAGCAGCTCCCGCATCTCCGCGATGATCTTCTCGTCGCCCTCCGCGGACACCCGGAAGGCCAGGTGGACCAGGGTGTCCGCGGTTTCCACCGCGATCAGCAGCGTGCGGCGCAGGGCCTCGTCCGGTTCTCGGCCGAGGTACGCCGACAGCAGTTCGGTCAGGCGGTCGGCGACGCGGTGGTTCGGCTCGGCGTAGCGGGCGCCGACCGGGATCTGGTTGCCGAAGTCGACGAGGGAGAACCCCGGTGCCGTGCGCTTCATGTCCAGGTACTCGTCGAGCATGGCGTCCATGGCGGTGCGCCAGCCGCCCTCGCCCTGCGCCTCGGCCAGGCGGTGGGCGACGCGCTCGGTGTAGCGCTCCAGGTTCCGTTCGGCCAGGGCGTCGACCATGGCCCGCTTGTTGCCGAAGAAGCGGTAGACGGAGCCTATGGGGACGCCCGCGCGCAGGGCCACGGCCCGGGTGCTGAGGGCGTCGTAACCGACCTCGTCGAGCAGGTCGGCGCAGGCGTCGAGGATTCTGGTCAGTCGTTCGGCGCTACGGCGCTGGACGGGCGCGCGGCGCAGCGATGTCGCTTGGGGCACGGGCTTCATCATGCCTTTCCGCCGGGTGCAGGTGAACCTCGCTCCTCTGTACGGGAATCGGTGGCCTCTGCACTCACCGGGCGTGCGCGGAGTTCATCCCGCACTCGCGGGGCTCGGCGTCTGCTGCGCGCCGGACGCCGGGCTCGGGGTCTCGTCCGTCGCGGACACCGTGATGTCAGCCGTGCTCTCCACCGGCTTGCCGTCCACGGCCCAGACCGTCTGGTCGTCCGCGTACAGCCGGGCCGTGACGTGGTGCGTGCCGCGCGGGACCAGCCGGCCGGGCAGGCGGTAGTCCGGGGTGCGCAGCCGGGTCAGGGCGTGGCCGTCCAGGTAGAGCCGGGCCGTGCCGCGGCCCGCCACGGCCACCGGGCGCACACCCGGAGGGGAGAAGCGGAAGCGGCGGAGCGTCAGCCGCACGTCCCAGGCGCCACCCGAGGCCGGCTGCACCTCGATCGCCACCCGGGGCGCGTCCTTCTTGCCGATCTCACGGTAGTGCCGCCCTTCCTCGTCCGTGTCGTCCAGTACCTTGCCCACCGGCGAGGCCGACACCTCGCCCTTCCGCTCGTGCGCCTCGCTGGAGGCGCAGCCCGCCGAGCCGCCGAGCAGGGCACCCACCGCGAGCGCGACGAGCATTCCGCGCGTCCACGACATGCCGGAGAGCCTATTGCGCCCTCCCGGACGACCGGATCCCCCTGAAGTCGGGTTCTCATGTCCCCCGCCAGTCGCACTCGGCCTCCACCCGCTTCTCCACCTCCGCTCCACCCCCTCCCCCCTTGCGCACCCGTCCGCCGAATCCTACGGTGATGCATAGGAATCAGCGACGAGGGAGCGGTGATGAGCGGGGACGCGAGGAAGATCGCGGAGGGGCTGTCCTATCTCTCCGGGTTCGGCAACGAGCACAGCTCGGAGGCGGTCCCGGGCGCCCTGCCCGAGGGCCGCAACTCACCGCAGCGCGCCCCGCTCGGGCTGTACGCGGAACAGCTGAGCGGTACGGCGTTCACCGAGCCGAGGGCGCACAACCGCCGCTCGTGGCTGTACCGGATCCGCCCCTCGGCGGCGCACCCCGCGTTCACCCGTACGGACAACGGCGCCATCCGTACGGCACCCTTCACCGAGTCGGTGCCCGACCCGAACCGGCTGCGGTGGAACCCGCTGCCCGAGCCGCCGCCGGGAACCGACTTCCTGGCCGGCCTGTGGACCCTCGGGGGCAACGGGGACGCCACCCAGCGCTCCGGCATGGCCGTGCACCTGTACCACGCCAACGCCTCCATGGACCGCGTCTTCAGCGACGCCGACGGCGAACTGCTGATCGTCCCGGAGCGCGGCGGGCTGCTGCTGCACACCGAGTTCGGGATGCTGCACATGGAGCCCGCCCATGTGGCGTTGATCCCGCGCGGGGTGCGCTTCCGTGTGGAGCTGCTTGATGAGTCGGCCCGCGGATACGTCTGCGAGAACTACGGCGCACCCTTCCGTCTCCCCGACCTCGGCCCGATCGGCGCCAACGGCCTGGCGAACGCCCGCGATTTCCGGGCGCCCGTCGCCGCGTACGAGGACGTCGACGGTCCGGTGGAGGTGGTGAACAAGTTCTGCGGCAACCTCTGGACGGCCACCTACGACCACTCGCCGCTCGACGTCGTCGCCTGGCACGGCAACCATGTGCCGTACATCTACGACCTGCGCCGTTTCAATGTGCTGGGGACCATCTCGTACGACCACCCGGACCCGTCCATCTTCACGGTGCTCACGTCCCCGTCCGACACCCCCGGTCTGGCGGGCGTCGACTTCGTGGTCTTCGCGCCGCGCTGGCTGGTGGGCGAGGACACGTTCCGGCCGCCGTACTTCCACCGGAACGTGATGAGCGAGTACATGGGCCTGATCGAGGGCGCCTACGACGCGAAAGCGGAGGGCTTCGTGCCGGGCGGCGGCTCGCTGCACAACATGATGTCGGCGCACGGCCCGGACCGCGAGACGTTCGAGAGGGCGAGCGCGGCCGAGCTCGGGCCGCAGAAGATCGACGACGGACTGGCGTTCATGTTCGAGACGCGCTGGCCGGTGACCCTCACCCCGCAGGCCGCCCGGGCGGAGCACCTGCAACACGGGTACGACGACGTGTGGCAGGGCCTCGAACGCCACTTCCGCTCGCCCTTGCACTGAGGACTCCCTACCGGTACGGATGGCCCGTGACCTCCTTCGCCCCCGACTCGATCGTCCTGAACCGCAAGCTGCCGCTCTGGTACCAGGTGTCGCAGTCGCTGCGTGCCTCGATACTCGGCCGCGCGCCCGGGGATCCGCTGCGCCTGCCCACCGAGGAGCAGCTGGCGGGGCACTACGGGGTCAGCGTGCTGACCATGCGGCAGGCGCTGAAGGAACTGGAGGACGAGGGCCTCATCACACGCCACCGCCGGCGCGGCACGTTCATCGAGCCCAGCGCGCAAAGGGGCGCCCCGGTGCGGCTGCTGGGTTCGGTGGACGCGATCGTCGCCCAGCAGTCCGGTATGACGACGGAACTGCTCGACCACGGCGGGCGCCCGGTGCCGGGCGAACTCGCCGAGCACTTCCCGGATCTGGCCGAGGTGGCGACGTACCACCGGCTGCGCAGCGACGAGAAGACGGGTGAGCCGACCAACCACGCCCGCAACTACGTACGTCCCGAACTGGCCGAGCGCATCGACCTCGACGACCTGGTGCGCTGGCCGATGACCAAGGTGCTGCGGGACGTCGTGGGTGCGGACATCAGCCGCATCACGGACACCGTGGAGGCCCGGCTCGCGGACCCGGAGACGGCCCAGCTCCTCCAAGTCCCGCTGCTCAGCCCGATCCTGCATTACACGGGGGTGACCTATGACGGCGACGGGCGCGCGCTGGACGTGGCCGTCATCCACTACCGGGGGGACCGTTTCTCCTTCACGGTCACCCTCGAGGCCACCTGACCACGTCGTACGATGCCCAGCGTGACGCACGACGACGCTCCGCTGCTCGCGGACCTCATGCCGTGGTCCGTCGCACCCCTGCGGCCGGGCCGTGCCTGGCCCTCGGCGCCGGACGCGGCGTCCCTCAAGGCCCGCTGGGACGCCCTCCTGAAGGCCGACGGCCCCGACCGGGAGGCCTTGTTCGAGCCGACGCGCTCGCGCACCCTGCACTCGGCGGTCGGCCGACTGCCCGGCCAGACGAGCGGCACGGAGAAGCTGTCGCGCGCGTCGGGACCCTGTTCGGAGCCGATACGCGTCCTGCTGGCCCCCTTCGACGAGCAGTGGCTGATCCCCGACCACCGCCTGATCGACACCGCGCGGCCGGAGCTGTGGCGGGTGGCGGACGAGCACCAGATCTTCGCCGTGGAGACGGCCACGGACGCGGGCGGCCCCCTCCTGCTCGCGACGTCGCTCCTGCCGCTGGCCCGCCCCGGCCGCATCCGCCCGCTCTACCGCCGCCCCGGAGCCGGGGAACCCAACCTGGCCCCCGGCCTCCTGGAGCACCTGGCGTCCCGCCTCGGCCACTCCCCCACCCCCGTGGACGTCCTGGCGTGGATCATCGCGACGGTGCGCCCCGGTCTCACCGTCCCCCTCACCGCGGACCCCGATCTGTGGACCCGGGGCGTCGAACTGGGCCGCCGCATGCTGTGGCTGATGCGCCGCGACGGCGACCGCCCGAAGCTCCCCGGCGGGCGCCGCCCCTACGTCCGCGCCCCGCTCCCCTCCCGGCCCCTGACCCTCCACTACGACCGTGACGAGGAGACCCTGCACGTGGACGAGGGCCGCATCGCCCCGGTACCGCCTCAGTCCTGGGACTTCGAGGTGGCCGGTGTCCGGGTGCTGGAACAGTGGTTCGCGGCCCGCACGGCGGAGGGAGAGCCGGGCGCGCTGACGGCGATCCGCCCGGGGACCTGGCCGCAGAACTGGACGTCGGAGCTGCTGGAACTGATCACGATCCTGGCCCTGCTGGCGGAAGTACGGCCGCAGCAGGCGCAGTTGAACGTCACGGCGCCCCTCACGGCCACCGAACTGCGCAAGGCGGGGGTGCTGCCGGTACCGGAGGCGGCCCGCCGCCCGGCCTCCGTGCTGGACCACCACGAGGAGGGCCCGGAGGGGCAGTTCGCGCTGATCTAGTGCTGCTTCAGTGCCGGCTCCCGGCCGGATCGAAGGCGTCGAGAACCCTCCCCAGCGTCCGCTCGAACGCGGCTTCCAGATCGACGGGTTCGGAATACCCGGCGAGGGCCGCCGCCATCCGCGGATAGGCGCCGCTCGCCAACTGCGCCCCGAGGTAGGCGGTCCGCACCGCATGCTCCTGCTGCGCCGACCACGGCAGTGACCGGGTGCGTTCCGCGGTGGACAGCTCGGTCCCCGCGTGCATGGTCACGACGGCGTTGATCATCGCGATCAGCTCCATCTTCGTGCCGGAGGGCACGGCGACCGGGTCCAGGCAGGCCAGGCAGTGTTCCAGGTAGCGCAGGGCGTTCGGACTGAACCCGTACACCGGGGACATCAGGCTCGGCAGCCAGGGATGACGGTGCATCAGCGCACGGGTCTGGTGGGCGACCCTCAGCATGTCCGCGCGCCAGTCCCCCGACGGCTCCCACAGCTCGTGCTCGCCACTGACGGCGTCCATCATCAGCTCGTACAGGTCCTCCTTGCGGGGGACGTAGTTGTACAGCGACATCGTGCCGCAGCCCAGCTCCGCGGCGACGCGCCGCATCGAGACCGCGTCCAGCCCCTCGGCGTCCGCGATCCGCACGGCGGCGGCCGCGATGTCGGCCCGGCTGTACCCGGGCTTGGGCCCTCGGCCGGTTCGCTCGGGGCGCGCCCAGATCACTTCGGGTTCGGCCGCTCGGCCCGCCATCGGTCATCACCTCGACCACCATCCTAGTTACGTACACCGTACGTAGTGCGCTATGGTCGACCCATGACTACTACGTACGCTGTACTTAGTGAGGGGCTGGAGAAACGCTTCGGTGAGGTCCATGCCGTCCGTGGGCTGGATCTCGCGGTGGCGCAGGGCACGGTCTGCGGGCTGCTCGGCCCCAACGGCGCGGGCAAGACCACGGCCGTCCGGCTGCTGACCACCCTGCTGCGCCCGGACGCCGGGTCGGCCCGGGTCGCGGGCCACGATCTGCTGCGGGAGCCGGACGCCGTGCGCCGGCGGATCGCCGTCACCGGGCAGTACGCGTCGCTGGACGGCGACCTCACCGGACGTCAGAACCTGCGGCTCTTCGCCCGTCTGCACCGGGTGCGGGGGCCCGCCGAGCGGGCCGGCGAGCTCCTGGAGCGCTTCGGCCTGACCGAGGCGGCCGACCGGCCCGTGTCCACCTACTCGGGGGGCATGCGGCGCCGTCTCGACCTGGCCGCGAGCCTGGTCCACCGCCCCGACGTGCTGTTCCTCGACGAGCCCACCACCGGTCTGGACCCGGCCGGCCGCAACCGCATCTGGGAGGCCGTGCGTGCCCTGAAGGAGCAGGGGACGACCGTGCTGCTGACGACGCAGTACCTTGAGGAGGCCGATCACCTGGCCGACGACATCGCCCTGGTGGACCGGGGCCGGATCGCGCACACCGGCTCGCCCTCGCACCTCAAGGCACTCATCGGCTCCTACGCCGAGGTCGTCGTCGCCCACCGGGACGACCTGACGAAGGCCGCCGGCGTCCTCGACCACCTCACCGGCGCGGAGCCGTCGTTCGACCACGACCGGGGCGCCGTCGGCGCCGTCACCACCGACCCGACCCTCACTCTTCCGCGCCTGGTGCGCGAACTCGACGCGGCGGGCGTGCCGCTGCTCGACGCGAGTCTGCGCCCGCCGACTCTCGACGACGTCTTCCTCCGTCTCACGGCCGGCAAGGAGCTGGTGGCATGACCGCGCTGATGTACGACGGCACCGCGATGGTGGGCAGGCAGCTGCGCAGGGTGCGGAACAACCCCGGGCTCGCGATCCTCAGCCAGACCATGCCGATCACGATGCTGCTGTTCTTCGGGTACGTCTTCGGCAGCGCCCTGGCGATGCCCGGAGCGCAGTACCGGAGCTTCCTGGTGCCGGGGCTGCTGGTGGCGACCGCCGCGGGCGGGGTCATGACCGGGATGTTCCAGGCGGCCCAGGACTCCCACCGGGGCGTGATGGACCGCTTCCGGACGCTGCCGGTGACCCGGGCTTCCGTGCCGGTCGCGCAGGCGGTGGCCGACCTCGTCGTCACGGCCGCCGGGACGGTTCCCCTGCTGCTGGTGGGGCTCGCCGTGGGCTGGCGGGTCGAGGGGTCGGCGGCCGGGGCACTGGGTGCGGTGGGACTGCTGCTGCTCTTCCGGTTCGCGTCGACCTGGATCGGGATCTTCCTCGGGCTGCTCACCCGGAGCGAGGAGGCCGCCGGGCAGCTCGGCGGCGCGACCTTCGTCCTGCCGCTGCTGTCCAACGCCTACATCCCCACGGACAACCTGCCCGGCTGGCTGCGCACCCTCGCCGAGTGGAACCCGATCAGCGCGGTCACCACCGCCCTGCGGGACCTCTTCGGGAACGCGCCCGTTCCCCGGGGAGCCGCCTGGCCGGTGGCGCATCCCGTCGCCGGAGCGCTCGCCTGGTGCGCGGTGCTGATCGCGCTGTTCGCACCGCTCGCCGTCCGCCGTTACGCGCGGCCCCGGTGACCGCCTGCTGACAAGGACGCCGCCGGCGGGTCATGATCCCGCCCATGGACCGTCTGCCGCTGCCCTTGGAGGGCATCACCGTCGTCGCCGTCGAACAGGCCGTCTCGGCCCCCTTCGCGACCCGTCAGCTCGCCGATCTCGGTGCCCGGGTCATCAAGGTCGAGCGGGTCGACGGCGGCGACTTCGCGCGCGGCTACGACACCGCCGCCCGCGGCCTCGCCTCCCACTTCGTGTGGTGCAACCGAGGCAAGGAGTCGATCGCGCTGGATCTGAAGGACCCCCGCGGACTGGCCGTCCTGCGGCGGCTGATCGCGGACGCGGACGTGTTCGTGCAGAACCTCGCGCAGGGGGCCGCGGCTCGGCTTGGCCTGGACGCGGCCGCACTGTGCGCCGCCCATCCACGACTGGTCGCCGTGGACATCTCGGGATACGGGGCGTCGGGGCCGTACGCGGACAAGCGGGCCTACGACATGCTCGTGCAGTGCGAGGCGGGACTGGTGTCGGTGACCGGCACGCCGGAGCAGCCGGTCAAGGCGGGGATCCCGGCGGCCGACATCGCGGCGGCCATGTACGCGTTCTCGGGGGTGCTCGCGGCGCTCGTGCGGCGGGGCACCACCGGGCGCGGCGGGCCGGTGGAGGTCTCGATGCTGGAGGCGCTCGCGGAGTGGATGGGGCATCCGCTGCACCACGCGATGCACGACGGCACTCCCCCGGCGCGTACCGGCCTCGCGCACGCGGTCATCGCGCCCTACGACGCCTATCCGACGGCGGACGGCGGGCGCGTGCTGCTGTCCGTGCAGAACGACCGGGAGTGGCGGCGGCTCGCCGAACAGGTGCTCGGGCAGCCCGAGCTGGCGGACGATCCGGCGTACGCCACGAACGCGGCGCGGGTCGCCCACCGGGACCGCACGGACATGCTCGTCGGCAAGGCGCTGGGCGCGCTGGACGCCGACGAGGCGATGACCCGGCTGGAGGGCGCGGGCATCGCGTGCGCGCGCCTGAGGGACCTGTACGAGGTGGCGGAGCACCCTCAGCTGGCGGCCCGGGAGCGGTGGCGGGAGGTGGGGACACCGGTGGGGCCGCTGCGGGCGCTGCTGCCGCCGATCACGCTGCCGGGCGGTACGGAGGCGCGGATGGGGGACGTGCCCGCGCTCGGGGAGCACACCGAGGCGCTGCTGCATGCCGTGGGGATGACGGACGAGGAGATCGCAGCGCTGCGCCGGGACGGTGTGACGGCCTGAGCGCGGGCCTTGAGGGAACGCGGGTGACGCTCAGCGCCCGCCGAACAGCGAACGACGCAGCCGGCGCAGCGGTGCGAAGAGCGAGACACCGCTCATGCGTCCGCCCCTGCCGCTACGGCCGTGCGCGGCGTCACGCGCGGTGAGCTCACGCATCAGCGAGGTCGCCTCGGCCGCCTCGCGCTGCGGGACGGCGGGGCCGGCCAGCACCGAGAGATGGCGGTCGAGACGCGAACTGGTCGCGCTGCTCCCGCAGGTGATCGCAGGGACCCTGGCCCTGCTGCGCACTGTTATCTGTTCCATGTCACTCCCCACCCGTACGAGTCCACCCGGCCCGGGCAGAGTAACCCTATCGCTCTCTCGTGGCACGCGTGTATCGCGGGCACAGGATTCACCTTCCCCGTAAGGGCGTTGACGAACCGTTGACGACTACCCTCCGAAACCGACGGAGTGCAGGGCGAGTTGGACAACCGGCTGGCCGGTGGGCCGAGGTGACCCCCCGTCGGGTTCGACGGTCACGGCGAGTGACGTCGCCGACTTGGTCAGACCGCTCGCGACCAGGGGCGTGTCGCCGTCGAAGAGCCCGAGGGAGCGCGGTGGCACGCCCGGGCGCATCAGCCAGAGCTGGTGCACACGGCCGCCGGGCGGTGCGCCCAGTCCGCGGAGCGTGACGACGGCGCGCCCCTCGGATGCGGAGGCGATCACTCCGATTCCTTGGCCCCTGGCATCCCGGTCGCTGGTCGCACGGGCGTCCGGGGCGGCCAGAACGTGGGCGATCTCACGTGCCTGGGCGCGCTCGGCGTCGAGTCGGTCCTGCGTCCGCGTGGCCTGCACGGCGAAGAGCGCGGCGACGACGAGGGCCGCCGCGGCCGTGGCGGTGGCCAGCGGGGCGAACAGGGGGCGCAGCCGGGGCGCACGGGTGCGCGGCGGCGGTGGCGCCGTGCCCCAGACGTGCGGCGGCAGGTGCGGCTCATGGGCGCGGGACGCTCCCTGCACGGGCGCGGGGTCCTGCGGCGTGTTCCGTACGGCGGTCAGGACCCGGTCGCGCAGGCCGGGCGGGGCCAGGGCCGTGGTCGACCAGGCGAGCCGCACCGCGTCCTCGGACAGGTCCCGCACCTCGGCGGCGCAGCGGTCACAGCCCTTCAGATGCCTCTCGAAGCGGACGCGTTCGGCGGGCTCGAGGGCGTCCAGGGCATAGGGCGCGGCCAGGGAGTGCAGGTCCTCGCGGCGCAGCAGTCGGCCGAGGATGCTCATGCGACACCTCCCAGGCACTGGCGCAGCCGGGTGAGTCCGTCGCGCATCCGCGTCTTGACCGTGCCGAGCGGCAGTGAGAGCCGCTCGGCCACCTCACGGTACGTGTAACCGTCGTAGTAGGCGAGCGTGACCGACTGGCGTTGCAGGGCGGTCAGGCGGTCCAGGCAGCGGCGCACCCATTCGCGCTCCAGGCCGGCCTCCACCTCCTCGGCGACCTGGTCGAAGGCGGTGTGGTGGGCGCGCCGGGCCTCGCGCTGCTCGCGTTCGCCGGCCGCGCGGGCGCTGCGCACCCGGTCGACGGCGCGGCGGTGGGTGAGGGTGAGGATCCACGACAGGGCGCTGCCGCGACGGGGGTCGAACTTGGGGGCGGAGCGCCACAGTTCGAGCAGCACCTCCTGGGCCACCTCCTCCGACTGCGCCGGATCCCGCAGGATCCGGCGGACCAGGCCGAACACCGGCCCTGACACCAGTCCGTACAGCTCCTCGAAGGCCTTCTGGTCGCCTCCGGCCACGAGCACCAGAAGTTCGTCCGCCTCCACTCGTACCCCCCTCACCGACGCCGTGCACGGCATGCTCGCTCCACTGGGCGTTCGCTGCTGACTCCCATTCGGAAGAGATACGGATCAGCGGGCCCGAAACGCGGGTGGCGCAGGCAGGAAAAGTTTTTTGGGATCCGACCAAGCCGTTCGGGCGATCGCTCCGTATCCCTGTGCGTCAGGCAAGTTGGCACTGAGGACGGACGGCATGACACCTATCTCCAGGAGCGGCGTGGGTCGTAGGGGTATCGCGACCCTCATCTGTGGTGCGCTGGCCGCGGGCGGGCTCGCAGCCGCCGGCGTGACCGCGCTGGAACCGGGGGCGGCCTCCGCCTCCTCCCACCGGGAGGCCCCGCTGATCTCGGGGCAGCCGCAGTACGACAACACCGACCTGTACGCGTTCGTCAGCCCGGACAAGCCGGACACGACGACGATCATCGCGAACTTCGTCCCGTTCGAGGAGCCGGCGGGCGGTCCGAACTTCTACACGTTCGCGGAGGACGCGCAGTACGACCTCCACGTCGACAACAACGGTGACGCGCAGAGCGAGCTGATCTTCCGCTACACGTTCAAGACGCACGTCAAGAACAAGAACACCTTCCTCTACAACACGGGTCCGGTCGACAGCCTCAAGGACCCCGACCTGAACGTCACTCAGACCTACGACATCGACCTCATCAAGCTGCACAAGCAGAAGGTGATGGCGAAGACGAGGATCGCGGACAACGTGCCGGTCGCCCCGTCGAACGTCGGCAAGGCGTCGATGCCGGACTACGGCAAACTGCGCGACGAGGCGGTGTACAAGCTCGCGGGTGGGGCGACGACCTTCGCCGGGCAGGCCGACGACCCGTTCTTCGCGGATCTGCGGGTCTTCGACCTGCTGTACGGCGGGAACCTCTCGGAGGTCGGAAACGACACCCTGAAGGGCTACAACGTCAACTCCCTGGCCCTCCAGGTGCCGAACGACCTGATCCGCGAGTCGTCGTACCAGCCGGTCGTGGGCATCTGGGGGACGGTCCAGCGCAAGGACGCGCGCGGGCACTGGTCGCAGGTCTCGCGGCTGGGCAACCCACTGGTCAACGAGGTGGTCAACCCGCAGAAGGACAAGGACAAGTTCAACGCGTCCTCGCCGTACGACGACGCCCAGTTCCTGAAGAACGTGACGAACCCCGAGCTGCCGAAGCTCATCGAGGCGATCTACAAGATCAAGGCGCCGTCGGAGCCGCGCAACGACCTCGTGGACGTGTTCCTCAAGGGCGTGAAGGGCCTCAACCAGCCGCCGTACGTGCGGCCGGCGGAGGAGCTGCGGCTCAACACCTCGATCAAGCCCAGCATGCACCCGAAGCGGCTGGGCGTGCTGGACGGCGACAATGCGGGCTTCCCGAACGGGCGCCGGCTCACGGACGACGTGATCGACGAGGCGCTGCAGGTCGTGGAGGGCGAGCTGGTCGGCTCCAAGAACGACCTGGGCGACGGTGTCGACGAGAACGACCAGAAGTTCGGGCACTCCTTCCCGTACCTCGCCCAGCCGACGTCCGGGTCGCGCGGCCCGCTGGCGAAGGGCACCGGCAACAGCGTGCGCAACCAGCTGGGTGACGGACTGCAGGCGACGGGTGCCGGCACGAACACCACGCTGATCGCGACGTCCGCCGCCGGTGGCGTCGTGGGAGCCCTGTTGATCGGCACCGCCCTGATGTGGTGGCGCCGCCGCACCCGCTACCGCGCGTACTGACGGCCGGTCGCCGTCCCCCGAACCGGCGCGGCCCGCACTTCCCCGTCCCCCACGGCGCGGGCCGCGCCGCCCCGTTTTCCGCCCAGCAGATCGAGGAGAGGGCATGTCCCCGCGTAGGAACGACAACGCGCCGGAGACCGGCCACGGCGGCCACGAGCAGGCCGCCCCCGGGAGGCCGACGCTCCGGCCCGCGGAGACCGGGCCCGAGAAGGCCGTCAGGGAGGCCTGGGAGCGCGCCTTCGGCGCCGGGGGCACCGACGCGCCGGACGGACGAGCCGACGACACGGGCCCGGCTCCGACCCCGACGGCCGACTCCGCCCGGGACGGCGCTCCGGTCACCGAGTCGGCCGCGCCGAAGGCCGAGGAGGCGGCCAGCGGGGCCCGTACGACGGACCCGACGCCCGAGAGGCAGGCATCGGCCGACACGCAGGGCGGCGGACAGACGGCATCTTCGCCGCCGGCCGACGACACCGAGGCCACGGAGGTTGCCGAGGCGACCGAGGCCACGGACCAGGGCCTGGCGGGCGGCGGGCTGGGCGGTGACGGCACCGGGCACGGCGTCGCCGAGGCCCCCGAGACCACCGAGGCCACCGAGGCCACCGAGACCCCCGAGGCCCAGGCCGCCCCGGCAGCAAAGTCCCCCGGCGCAGCCGACGAGCGGGTCGCCGCCGTGCGGCGGTTCTCCGCCGCCGGACGGCGGTGGCGGGGTGTGCAGCTCGTGGTCTGTGCCGCTTCCCTGGCCGTCGCGCTCACCGCCGGGGCCGTGGTCGTCGGGGCCGTGCGGGACAGCGGTACGAGCGCTGTCGCCTCGACGCCCGGCGGGGTGTCGCCCGAGCTCCTCGCCGGCGGCGATCTCGACAGCGGCATCCGGGCGCTGCAGGCTCACCTCCGCGCCCAGCCCCGCGACTACGGCAGCTGGGCCACCCTCGGCCTCGCCTACGTCGAGCAGGCCCGGACCAAGGGCGACCCCTCCCGCTATCCGCAGGCCCAGGCCGCGCTGGAGCGTTCGCTGCGGGTCCGGCCGGACAACGACGCCGCGCTCGCCGGCCGCGCCGCCCTCGCCGCCGCCCGGCACGACTTCACCGGCGCCCTGGACCACGCGGACCAGGCCCTGCGGCAGAACCCGTACAGCGAGCGCGCCCTGTGCTCCCGTATCGACGCCCTCGTCGAACTCGGCCGCTACGCCGACGCCTCGAAGGCCGCCGACCTGGCCGACGCCCGCCACCCGGGCGTCCCCGTCTTCACCCGCTACGCCTACGTCCACGAACTGCGCGGCGACGTGGGCACCGCCCGTCGCGTCCTGGAGCAGGCCCTGGCCACGGCCACCTCCCGCGGCGACATCGCGTACGTCGCCACCGCGCTCGGTCAGCTCGCCTGGAACCAGGGCCAGTACAGGACCGCCCTCGACTTCTACGCCCGCGCCCTCGCCGCCGACGACACCTACCTCCCCGCCCTCGAGGGCCGCGCCCGAGCCCAGGCCGCCCAGGGCGACACCGCCGACGCGGTCCGCGGCATGGAGCAGGTCGTGGAGCGGTATCCGCTGCCCCAGCCCCTCGTGGAGCTGGGAGAGCTGTACGAGGCGCGCGGCGCGTCCGGCGACCCGGACAAGGCCCGCGACCAGTACGCCCTCGTCGACGCCTGGGTCTCACTGGCCCGGGCCAACGGGGTGGACGCGGACCTCGACACCGCTCTCGCCGCCGCCGACCACGGCGACCGCGCGGCCGCGTTGAAGGCCGCCCGTGCCGAGTGGGCACGCCGCCACACCGTGCACACCGCCGACGCCCTCGCCTGGGCCCTGCACGTCAACGGCCGTGACCGGGAGGCCCTTCCCTACGCCCGTCAGGCCACGGCCACCGGCTACCGCAACGCGGCCTTCCTCTACCACCGCGGCATGATCGAGCACGCCGCCGGCGACACCGACCAGGCCCGCGCCTCCCTCACCGCCGCCCTGAAGCTGAACCCCGGCTTCTCCCCGCTGGGTGCGCGCCAGGCCCGTGAGGTCCTGGAGGCGATGCGGTGAACTCCCGTCGTATCGCCGCCTGTGGCGCGGCCCTCCTCACGGCCCTGTGCGCGCTCGTCCTCGGCCCCGCCTCCGCCGCGAGCGCCCACCCGCTCGGCAACTTCACCGTCAACCGCTACGACGGCCTGGTCGCCGCGCCCGGGCAGATGCGCGTCGACCACGTCGAGGACCTCGCCGAGATACCCGCCACCCAGGCCAGCCCCGACATCACCAGGCTCGGCCTGACCGCATGGGCCCGGCAGCGGTGCGCGCAGGCAGCCGAGGGCAGCACGCTCACCGTCGGCGGACACCCGGCCCCGCTGAGCGTCCGTACCAGCAGCGCCCAACTGCGGCCGGGGCAGGCGGGGCTCCACACCCTGCGTGTGGAGTGCCGGCTGACCGCAGCGCTGCCCGAGGGCGACACCCTCGCCGTCGGCTTCCACAGCGCCGGCGCCACCACCGGACCCGGCTGGAGCGAGATCACCGCGCGCGGCGACCGTATGACGCTGACCGCGTCCGACGTGCCGAAGGCATCCGTGTCCCGCGAGCTGACCAGCTATCCGAAGGAGTTGCTCTCCTCACCGGCCGACACCGTCAAGGCCTCGCTCCGGGTGCGCCCGGGAGGCCCCGCCCTGGCCGACGACCAGCGGGACGCGCCCGCCGCCTCGATCCTTCCGCGCGGCGCGGACCGCTGGACGCGCGCGCTGGACAACCTGGTCGCCCGCCACCACCTCACGCTCGGTTTCGCCGCGCTCGCCCTGCTCGTCGCCGTCGGCCTCGGCGCGATGCACGCACTCGCGCCGGGCCACGGCAAGACCCTGATGGCGGCGACGGCGGCCGCCCGCGGGGGGCGGGCCGGGCTCCGGGACGTGCTTCCGCTGGCCGCGTCGGTGACGGTCACCCACACCCTGGGCGTGGTCGCCCTCGGTCTGCTGGTCACGGCCGGTTCGGCGGCGGCGCCGTCGGTGATCGCCTGGCTGGGGATGGCCAGCGGCGCGCTTGTCACCCTGGCGGGCGCGTCCCTCGTACGCCGGGCCTGGCGCAACCGGGGCCACGGGCACGACCACGGACACGGACACGGGCATGCGCACGACCACGGACACGGGCATGCGCACGACCACGCACACGCACACGGCGACGGGCACCCCGATGAGCACGACCACGAGCAGGAACATCACGCCCACGGTCATGCCCACGGTCACGGACACAGCCACACCCACTCCCACGGCGGTATCCCCCACACCCACCCCACCGCCCCCACCCTCCGCGGCACGATCCTCCTCGGCTTCGCCGGCGGGCTGGTCCCCAGTCCCTCCGCCGTCGTCGTCCTCGTCGGTGCAGCCGCGCTCGGCCAGGCCTGGTTCGGGCTGCTGCTCGTCGTCGCGTACGGCGTCGGGCTCGCCCTGACCTTGACCGCGGCAGGGTTCGCCGTGGTCAAGCTGGGCAGCGGGATGAACCGCCTCCTGGACCGGCGCCCGCGCTGGACCCAGAACCCGGCGGCCGCCCTGGTGCGCAGGACCGCACCTCTCGGATCCGCCTTCGTGGTCCTCGCGCTGGGCGCCGGACTGGTGTTCAAGGGGGCGGCATCCGCACTCGGTTGAGCTACTTTTGGGGAGAAATCACGCGGAGTGGATACGTGGATACATCGCGCGGATGCGAATGGGGGACGGCCCGTGTCCGAAGAGCCGGGCAGTGAACGTGTGATCGCCGGGCGCTACCGTCTGCTGTCCCCCCTCGGCGAGGGCGGCATGGGGACGGTCTGGCGGGCCCGTGACGAGGTCCTGCACCGCGAGGTCGCCGTCAAGGAGGTGCGCGCACCGGCCGGGCTTCCCTCGCCCGAGGTACAGCGCATGTACACCCGGCTGGAGCGGGAGGCCTGGGCGGCGGCCCGGGTGGCGAACCGGAACGTGGTGACGGTCTACGACGTGGCCCACCAGGACGGCCGCCCCTGGATCGTGATGGAACTGGTCCGCGGCATCGCCCTGTCGGACCTGCTGGACGCGGAGGGCCCGCTCTCCGCGCAGCGGGCCGCGCACATCGGCGCCGAGGTGCTGGCGGCCCTGCGCGCCGCGCACGCCGCCGGGGTGCTGCACCGCGATGTGAAACCGGCCAACGTGCTGCTGGCGAACGACGGCCGGGTGGTCCTCACGGACTTCGGGATCGCCATGGTCGAGGGCAGTAGCGCGCTGACCATGACCGGCGAGGTCATCGGCTCCCCCGAGTTCCTCGCTCCGGAGCGGGCGCTCGGGCGTACGCCCGGCCCGGAGTCCGACCTGTGGTCGCTCGGTGTGCTGCTGTACGCGGCGGTCGAGGGCAACTCGCCGTTCCGGCACGACACTCCGCTGAGCACGCTCCGCGCGGTCGTCGACGAGGAGCTGCCGCCGCCGCGCCGCGCGGGCCCGTTGGCCCCGGTGATCGAGGGGCTGCTGCGCAAGGACCCGGCCGAGCGGATCCCGGCCGACCGGGCCGAGCGGGACCTGCGGATCGTCGCGGCGGGTGGCACCCCGCGCACGGGTGCCGCCGCTTACACGCCGACGGTCGCGGCGTTCCCGAGTCCGGCGGAGCCGCCCACCGGCCCGCTTCCGCCGCCGGCCGCCACCCGGCCGGCGCCCGCACCCGCGTACGCCGCTCCGTCCGGGCCGCCGCCCCGCAACCGCCGGGCCGGCATCGTGCTGGTCGCGGGCCTGGCCGCGCTCGTCCTGGCGGTGGCGGGGCTGACGTACGCGCTGGTGAACCGGAACGGCACGGGCGGTACCAACAGCGGGGCCACGCATGGCAGCACGGTCAGCGGCGGGCTTCCGAGCAGCCCGGAGGCGAGCACGAGTACGTCGCGGGCCGCTTCCCCCACCCGCGGGACCTCGACCGGCGGCGGCAGCGGGGGCGGTCGTACGACGAGCCCGCCCGCCCAGTCGGTCCAGGTGACGGTCACGGGCACGCACACCGACTACGCGGGGGCCTGTCCGCCGCCGGACGCGAAGGCGCCCACGTTCACGGCGACGTTCACCGTGGGCAGGGTTCCGGTCGATGTGTCCTACCGCTGGGTCACCAAGACGGGGCAGGTCTCGGACCCGGGCTGGAAGACGCTGTCGTTCGCGGCGGGTGACGCGAAGACCAAGCAGCGGCAGGTCATCGTCACCACGTACGAGGAGGGCGGTTCCGTGCACAACGCGATCGGCGTGGAGGTGCGCAGCCCGGTCGGGGTCACGTCCGAGTCGGTGCCGTTCTCGGTGACCTGTGATGCGGAGACCCCGTCGGGCGGGGCCTCCCCCTCTTCCTCGTGAGGTTCGTGACCGTCGGGTTCTTCGTGGGGTTCGTGACCGTCAGGCCGCGCCGGTGAGCACCGGCAGGTAGCCGCCGGACTGGCCGGCCGCGGTCGGGTGGTACGACTGGCCGATGTTCAGCCAGTCGACGCTGTGCAGCCAGGAGTCGCCCGAGCAGATCTCGTGGCCGCTGAAGGTCGTGCGGACGTCGCCGAAGGTGAAGCCGTGGTCGGCGGCGCGCTTGGCGATGGCGGCGTCCAGGTAGTCGGCGGCGCCGTTGATCGCCGACCGCTTGGTTCCGGACAGTCCCAGGCAGGTGGTGCCGAGCTGGTAGAAGCGGGGGTAGCCCAGCACGACCACGTGGGCCGAGGGGGCCTTGGTGCGGATCGCCGAGTAGACGGTGTCCAGTCGGCCGGGCAGGGTCGAGTCGACGTACGCCTTCGCCGTGGCGATCCGGGAGAGGCAGGCGCTGTCGGACTGGAGCACACAGGTCGTCATGACGTCGGAGAAGCCGGCGTCGTTGCCGCCGATGGTGATCGAGACGAGCCCGGTGGAGGCGCTGAGGGTGCCGAGCTGATTGTTCAGCACATCGGTGGTCTTGGCGCCGGAGCAGGCCATGAAGCTGAACGAGGCGGGTGCGTGGGCGGCCTGCCACAGGTACGGATAGGCCTTCGTGCTGCGGTTGCAGTCGCCGCTGGAGCTGATGTAGCTGCCGGAGCCGACACCGGAGGAGTAGGAGTCGCCGAGCGCCACATACCCGGTGGCCGCGGCGAGGGGGGACGCCTGCGCCGCGGCGGCCCCGGTGAGGGCGAGGCCGAGGGCGAGGAGGAGCGAACTCATAAAGGCCGCATATCGGGAACGTCTCATGGAACCTCCCTTTAGCAGGATCTCTGCCACAACCGGCATAGCAGCTACGCGTGTTGACAGGAAGTGTCCATGCCAAGACTTTTCGGGGCCCTCCTCAATCACCCCCACAGAACGGATGTTTGAAGCGGGCCGAGAACCTGCGCGGGCGGTTTTCGCATCTTGACGCCCTCCCGCTCGCTGCGCGACATTGAAGCCCGGCATCCGGCGCTTCGGGGGGCAAAGTCGCCAATGCAGACCTTAGGTATCAAGCCACCTTCATCTGAGGGAGACGAGCGGCCGGGGCAGGGTCCGGGGAGGGACCTGTTTCCGGTGCTCGAGGGCGCGGCCGTCGCGGTGGCGGCGGTCGGCGCGATCCTCGCGCTGAGCGGCTCCGACTCACCGCTGCGCGGCCCGTTCACTCTGTTCTTCCTGCTCGCCGCGCCGGCGACGGCCGTGGGAGCAGCCCTGAGGGGGCTGAAACCCTGTCCCCGCACAGTGGTGTCCATGGCGGGAGCATGCGCGATCGACCTTCTGGTCGCCCAGGGCATGCTGGCGGTACACCGGTGGTCCGTCACCGGCGGGATCGTCGCGGTGACCGTGATCAGCACCCTCGCCCTCGTGCCGGTCCTGGTACGGCGGCACCTCGGCCGCGCGGCACGAACTCGGGGCTGACGACGTGGACATCGGCGCGCACCGCCCCGGCGAGCCCACACGGGCCGACCGCGGGGCGTGGACGACTCCGCCGACGACGCCGAAGTCTCCGCCCCGGATGGAACACAAGAACTCCCTGAAGGCACGGGAACGTTTCACGCCCAAGGGGTGGGTGACACCTTGTCACCCTGCCGTGTTCGGACACGGGGCCCGTCGCGCCCCGGTCCGGGCGCCGCGCGATGCGGTGCTGTCGCGGCCGGAACTCTTCGAGTCGGCCTATCGGACACTCAAACGGATCGGACAAATCCGTTCGAGGAGTTCAGTTACGTCCATACCAACAAAAACGCGGACCTTGTCGTAGGTCTTGCCATATCGACGCAATCGTCAATACCGTCATACACCAACCCGCATCGGTCCATCATCATGCGGTCCAGGGGAGGGCTCAGGTACCGCGATGGTTCCCGGCGCGGGGGCGCGGTAGGGGGGTGCCGTGCTCGGCGACCTGAGAGGTCGTACGAGTCGTGCCGCGCGACCGGCCGCCGTTTCCCGGCGGACGGTCAGCTTTGCCAGCTCACCGGGCATGCACGGAGATCCGTGTCGCATGCCGTCGGTGAGAACCCCCCTTTCGAACCGGACACAGAGCCGGACCGTCCAGGGGCGGACGGTCCGACCGGACGAGAGGGACAAGACTCATGAGTTCTGTTCTGCGCCCTGCCTTTTCGGACCAAGGTCCGTTAGCGCAGGGGAAGTACCGGCCGATCTCCTCTCACCTGGCCATCGCGCCGCCGGTGAGCGTGGTGATTCCCGCCATGAACGAGGCGGAGAATCTCCCCTACGTCTTCAAGACCCTTCCGGACTGGATTCACGAAGTGGTTCTTGTGGACGGCAATTCCACCGACAACACCGTGGAGGTGGCGCGCGAGCTGTGGCCTGACGTGAAGGTCGTCGAGCAGCGGGGCAAGGGCAAGGGCGACGCCCTGATCACCGGCTTCTCGGCGTGCACGGGCGACATCATCGTGATGGTCGACGCGGACGGCTCGGCGGACGGTCAGGAGATCGTCAGCTATGTCTCAGCGCTGGTGTCCGGGGCCGACTTCGCGAAGGGCTCGCGGTTCGCGAACGGCGGCGGCACCTCCGACATGACGCCGATCCGCAAGCTGGGCAACCGGGTGCTGTGCGCGATCGTCAACGCCAAGTTCGGCGCCCGCTACACCGACCTGTGCTACGGCTACAACGCGTTCTGGCGGCACTGCCTGGACAAGATCGACCTCGACTGCACCGGTTTCGAGGTCGAGACGCTGATGAACATCCGGGTGGTCAAGGCCGGCCTGAAAGTGCAGGAGATACCCAGCCACGAGTACCTCCGCATCCACGGCACCAGCAATCTGAGCGCGGTGCGCGACGGGCTCCGGGTGCTGAAGGTGATCCTCAAGGAGCGCTCGAACCGGCGTGCGCTGCGCCGCCGTCCGCGCGCCGTTGCGCTCAACTCCGGTCAGGGAGAGCTGTCTTGAGAGATCCGGACATCTCCGTGGTCATCTGCGTCTACACCGAGGACCGCTGGGAGGACATCCTCGCGGCGGTCGCCTCGGTGCGGGCGCAGTCCCGGCCGGCGCGCGAGACGCTGCTGGTCGTGGACCACAACGAGACCCTGCTGGAGAGGCTGACCCGGGAATACAAACAGGCCCAGGAGGACGGATCGGTCCGGGTGCTCGCCAACGCGGGGCCCCGCGGCCTGTCCGCGGGTCGCAACACCGGGATCGCCGCCTCGCAGGGGGAGGTCATCGCCTTCCTGGACGACGACGCGGTGGCCGAACGGGACTGGCTGAAGCACTTCGCCGAAGGATACGAGGACCCGCGGGTCATGGCCGTCGGCGGCCGTACGATGCCGATCTGGGCGTCGGGCCGCCGCCCGGCCTGGTTCCCGGAGGAGTTCGACTGGGTGGTGGGCTGTACGTACAGGGGGCTGCCGCCCGGCCGGGTCCGGGTGCGCAACGTCCTCGGCGGCAACGCCTCGTTCCGCCGCAGCGCGTTCGACGCGGCGGGCGGCTTCGCCACGGGCATCGGACGCGACGGCGACAAGCATCCCCTCGGCTGCGAGGAGACGGAGCTGTGCATCCGCCTCACCCGGGCCAGGCCCGATGCGATCCTGCTGATCGACGACCGGGCGGTGATCCACCACCGGGTACCGCAGCCGCGCGAGCACTTCGCGTACTTCCGCACCCGCACCTACGCCGAGGGCCTGTCCAAGGCGCTCGTGGCCCGCAGCGTCGGTGCCGAGAAGGGCCTGGAGTCGGAACGCCGCTACACCACCCGGGTGCTGCCCGCCGGGGTGGGCCGCGGCCTGCGCGACGCGCTGCTGGCCCGCCCGGGGGGCGCGGGCCGGGCGGGTGCGATCGTCGCCGGGGTGCTCACGGCGGCCGGCGGGTACCTGGTCGGGAGCGTCCGGGCGCGCAGGAGCGGCGCGACCTTCGCCGTGGCCGGCATCCCGGACGATGAGGGGGCGGCCGCATGAGCGACCAGCCCGTGCCGATCCTCATGTACCACTCGGTGGCGACGGCGCCCAACGAGGCGACACGTGCGCTGTCGGTGGCGCCCGAGGCGTTCCGCGAGCAGATGGCCCTGCTCGCCGACCTCAAGTTCACGCCCGTCACCACGTCCGACCTGGCGAGGAGCTGGCGGGAGAGCGGCCCCCTGCCCGAGCGGCCCGTCCTCATCACCTTCGACGACGGCTACGAAGGCGTGCACCGGCACGCACTGCCCGTGCTCGCGCGGCACGGCTTCGCCTCCACGCTGTTCGTCTCCACCGGGTGGATACGGGGCGCCCACGACACCGGCGGCGGCCTGGACACCATGCTCGACTGGCACCAGGTCCGCGACCTCGTGGACGCCGGGGTCGAGATCGGCGGGCACAGCCACACGCACCCGCAGCTCGACCAGCTCCCCGACGACGCGCTCTGGTTCGAGCTGCTGCGCTGCAAGGAGATCATCGCCGACGAACTCGGCGCCCGCCCGGTGTCGTTCGCCTACCCGTACGGCTACTCCAGCCGCCGGGTGCGCCGCATCGTGCGCGACGCGGGCTTCGGTCAGTCGCTCGCCGTGGGAAACGCTCTCGCACGCCGCCGCCAGGGCCCGTACGCGCTGCAGCGGGTCACCGTGCGCCGCACCACCGGTGTCGAGGAGTTCGAGCGGCTCGTCCAGGGCCGTGCGATCACCCGCACCTTCGCCAGGGACCGCGCCCTGACCAAGGGGTACGCCATGGTCCGAAGAGCACGCCAGGTCCGCCGGAAGGCCATCCGTTCCCGTGTCTGACACGACCACCACAACCCAGGCCGGTGAGGCCACGACCGCGGAAACCGGGCAGCCGTCGGGCCGCCGGCTCCGCCTGCCCGGAAGGGGCGGCGTCCCAGGAGGCGGCAACCAGCTGTTCCGCAACGCCTACGCGCTGATGCTCAACACCGGGATCTCCGCGGTGCTGGGCCTCGGCTACTGGCTGGTCGCCGCCCGCTACTACTCCGACGCCGCGGTCGGCCAGGGCTCGGCCGCGATCGCCGCGATGAAGCTGCTCGCCGGGCTCACCGCGGTCACGCTCACAGGTGCCCTGGCCCGCTTCATACCGGTCGCGGGACGCGCCACCGGGCGCCTCATCCTCCGTACCTACGCGGGCAGTTCGCTCGTCGTGGCGATCGCCGCGGGCCTGTTCCTGCTGACGCTGGACCTGTGGGGGCCGTCGTACCGCTTCCTGCACGGTCCCGGCCCCGCTCTGGTCTTCGTGGTGGCCGTGGTCTCCTGGAACCTGCTCACGCTCCAGGACGGTGTGCTGACCGGGCTGCGCAGCGCGCTGTGGGTGCCGGTGGGCAACACCGTCTTCTCCGCGGTGAAGCTGCTGCTGCTCGTCGGTCTCGCGGTGGCGATCCCGATGCTGGGTGTCTTCGTCTCCTGGGTCGCGGCCATCGCCACGTCCGTGGTGCCGCTCGGCTGGCTGGTGTTCCGGCGCCTGGTGCCGCGGCACGTCAGGGCGACCGAGGACCACGCCAGTCCGCCGTCACTGAAAGAGATCGGGCGGTTCCTGGCCGGCGACTACACCGGCTCGCTGTTCTCGCTGGCCGTGGTCTACCTGGTGCCGGTGATCGTGGCCTCGCAGGTCAGCGCCGCGGACAACGCGTACTTCTACATCACCACCACCATCGGCGGTACGACCAACCTGCTCGCCATCAACATGGGCGCCTCGCTCACCGTCGAGGGCTCGCACGACCCGGCGCGACTCGCCGCCAACACCCGGGCGGCGCTGAAGCGCATGGTCCGGATCATGCTGCCGGTGTGCGGGCTGCTGTTCCTGGGCGCGCCCGTCATCCTGCACGTCTTCGGCGACGGCTACGCGCACGCGGCGACCCCGCTGCTGCGCTGGTTCGCGGTCGGCGCGCTGCTGCGGGTCGTGATGGAGACGTACTTCGCGGTGCTGCGCGCCCAGAGCCGTACCTCCGGGCTCGCCTACCTCCAGGGCCTGCTGTGCGTCCTGGTGCTCGGACTGACCGTCCTTCTGCTGCCCCGTATGGGGCTGACCGGGGCGGGCGTCGCGGAGATCTCCAGCCTGTCGGTGATCGTGGCGATCGCCGCACCGAAGCTGCTCAAGATCGTGCGCACGGCCCCGGCGGACGCGGTGCCCGAGGACGCGGCACCGGACGGGGACCTCGCCGACCTCGAGGTCCCCAAGCCGAGGAACGGCCCGTCCTGGGCGAAGAAGCTGGACGCGGACACGCTGGCGCTCGGCGTCCACGTGGACTTCGACCACCAGGAACGCAGGCCGGACGTGCGGCGGGGGCCGGGGACCCCACCAGCTGGAACATCGGTGCCCCCCAGCGCCCCCGAAAGGGCGCGGGGAACCGCGCCACCAGCCGCGGACGACCCGCCGTCCAAGCACAGCGGGACCTCCCTCATCGGGCCGATTCTGTTGGGCTGTCTGCTCGTGTCCGCCCTGCTGCTCTACTGGGTACCCGCGCTGAGCCTCGACGACGGTTCTCTGGACCGTATGGGCGGCCTCGGCCTGATCTCGGTACTGCCGCTGCCGACTCTGCTCGGTGCAGCCCTCCTCGTCGTGGTCTTCGCCGCCCTGCTCTGGCGCGCCCGCGAGCACAAGGTCCTGCTGCTGGCCACCCTGGTGACCACCGTCGTGTCGCTGCACGCGCTGCCCGCCGTGATCGAGACCGAGCCGCGGTTCCCGACGGCCTGGCAGCACCTCGGCTTCCTCGACTACATCGACCGAACCGGGTCGGCCGTGCCGTTCCTGGACGCCCGCTGGAGCTGGCCGGGGTTCTTCGCGGTGGCCGCGTTCGTCGCCAAGGCCTGCGGGGTCACCGACCTGACCGAGGTCATCCGCTGGTGGCCGCTGACCATCCAGCTGCTCTACCTGGCGCCGATGTTCCTGCTGGTCCGCTCGATGCGGGCGAGCTGGCGCGCCAAGTGGACCGGTATCTGGATCTTCGTGCTCAGCGGCTGGGTCGGCCAGGACTACTTCTCCCCGCAGGGCTTCACCTATCTGTTCTATCTCGCCTTCGTGGCGATCCTGCTGGTCTGGTTCCGCGCGCCGCGCGTGCTCTGGACCAGGCGGCGCCCCGGCGAGGCCGAGGTGGAGCCCACCAGCCGCGGGCAACGCGCCGTGCTGCTCATGGTGCTGATCGCGCTGTATGCGGCGAGCGTCCCGGCCCACCAGCTCACCCCGTTCATGATGCTGGGCGTGCTCGCGGTGCTCGTCCTGGTGGGCCGCTGCGAACTGCGTGGTCTGCCGGTCCTGTTCGCGGTGCTGGTCATGTTCTGGTTGGGCTTCATGGCGGAGCCGTACTGGTCCGGGCACTTCGACGAACTGTTCGGCGGCGTCGGCGGCGTCGGCAGCAATGTGTCGACGTCCGTCTCCGGCCGTATCCAGGGCGGCGACTCGACGCACAAGCTGGTGCTGTACACGCGCGTGCTGCTGGCCGGCGTCGTGATGGCGTTCGCCTGCTGGGGCTGGTGGCGGCGGCGCGAGCACAAGTACCGGGAGCGGTCGCTGCTGGTGCTCACCTTCGTCCCGTTCCTGGGCTTCGGCATGCAGTCCTACGGCGGCGAGATGGCGCTGCGCGTGTTCATGTTCGCGGTGCCGGGCGCGGCCCTGCTCTGCGCGCTCGCGCTCTTCCCGCGCACCGGCGTGACGGCCGGGGAGCGGGACAAGGACCGGGCGAGCCTCGCCCCGCTCGCCGCCCTGATGGCGGGCCTGCTGCTGATGGGCGGCTTCCTGGTGGCCCGCTGGGGCAATGAGCCGTTCGAGCGGATCCGCCCCGGCGAGGTCGCGGCCATGGACTATGTGTACGCGCACGACGAGCCGACGGTACGGCTGCTGTGGCTGAGCAACGACACGGTCAACGACGTGACACCGGCGATGCCGTGGGGCGCCAAGGACATGGAGAAGGTGAACTATGTGCCGACCTTGGCGCCCACCGATCCGGTCCTGGTGTCGGGCCTGGTCAAGTCGCTCAAGGACGCGGGCCCCCATTCGTACCTCATGATCAATCGCAGCCAGGTGACGTATCTCCAGATGGACGTGGGCTACTCGGCGACCTGGGAGTCCCGGCTCATCAAGAATCTGGACGACCGCCAGGAGCTGAAGAAGGTCCTGGTCAACGAGGACGTGACCCTGTACGCGCTGCGCAAGCAGCCCGCCGGCGAGGTCCCGCAGCCGCACCCGGGCCCGATCGGCCCGCGGGTGACCTGGACGCCGTGGTCGGTGGTCGGGGGGCTCGCTGCCGTGGCGCTGGTGCTCATGCTGACGGCGCGGGAGCTGGTGCGGGTCGCGGTACGGCCGGGCGTACGGCAGCTGCGGGTGCTGCAGTCCAGCTTCTGGTTCTCGCTGCCGCTGCTGGCGGTGCTGCTGGCCTCGCTGGTGCAGCGGTTCCTGACCATGGGAAAGGGCTGAGGCGCACACGGCCTGCGGAGGCGTACGGGAGGACGGGGCACACGGAGGGACGGGCGTACGAGGTGAAGCGGCTCAGCGCGTGAGCCACTTCACCTCGTACGCCTTCATGTCGAACCGCTTGCCGTCGACCTGGGCGCTGATCGCGCGGCCCAGGGTGTTCACCACCAGCACGGCCTTGTCGGTGGCGAGGACGCGGACGTTCGGGACGTCGTCCGGGGCCACCGTCACCGTCCGGTACGCGGTGCCGGGCGGGAACTCCTTGGAGAAGCGGGACACCAGGCCGTACATCGGCAGGGCCCGGCCGCCCTCGGCGGTGTCGGTCGGCGTCCACAGACAGCCCGGGCAGTCGGTGCCCTTCTCATCCTCCGGGTTCCAGTAGAAGCCCGAGGACGCGCCGCCTTTGATCAGGGCGATCATCCCGGCGGCCTGGACGGCGACGCGGCGGTCCTCGCTCCAGCCCCTGCGCTCGTCATTGCCGTCGGCGGGCTCGACGTAGTACTCGGCCCACCACAGCGGCAGGCCGCGGGTCTGCCGGCGCACCCACGCGCCGACGGCGGTGAACTTGTCGGTCGCGGCGAACTCGTTCGGAAGCAGCTCGTCGTCGTTGGTGTAGCTGGAGCCGTCCACGACGACGAAGTCGGCGCCCGCCTTGTGCGTGTTCCAGTAGGTGAAGGCGTCGACGATCCGCTGGTCCATGGCGCCCCAGGGGCCGCGCAGGGCGGTGGAGGCGTTCTCCTTCTGCCGCGGGTCGACGCTGTCCATGACGAGGTACGGGCCGCCCACCATGATCTTGGGGTCGACCTGCTTGAGCGCCTTGTGGACCAGGTTGTACAGCTCGGTGTAGCCCTCGTAGTCCCAGCGGGCCTTGGAGTCGTTCCAGAAGCCCTTGAACTCGTTCCAGACGATGAAGTGGCGCACGTCCGGATAGCGCCTGGCGACGGTCGCGGCGAGGGCGGCGTAGTCCTTGAAGTGCTCGGGCCTCGGAGCGGTCTCGAGGGCGGTCTGGCTCCAGTCGGTGTTGTCCGCGCCCGCCTTGCCGCCCTTCATCCAGTCCGGGGCGCAGCACAGGGTGACGACCGGGGTGCCGCCGGTCTTGCGGACGAAGTCGATACGGCGGTCCATCGCCGCGAAGTCGTAACGGCCCTCGACCGGTTCCGGGTTGTCGGCGCCCCACCCCATGATGGCCTGGTTCTGCGGCAGCCCGGCCCCGGACAGCAGCCCCTCGACGCGCTCGGTGGCGGCACCGCTGCCCTGGTCGGCGCTGTACTGGGTGTGGGTGAAGCCCCAGCCGACGTCAGGTTTCGTCACCTGGGGCGGGGTGGCGGGGGTGCCGTGCACCTTGTCGCCGTCGCGT
Source organism: Streptomyces sp. Y2F8-2 (assembly GCF_014905555.1). Lineage (GTDB taxonomy): Bacteria > Actinomycetota > Actinomycetes > Streptomycetales > Streptomycetaceae > Streptomyces > Streptomyces cynarae. Next base: position 407,556 of record NZ_BNGS01000007.1, read on the forward strand.
GTCGTGCCTCTGGTGCTCGCGCCGTTCCCGGTCAGTGTGCTGATCAAGGTGATCACCAGGGCCAGAGCGGCCGCGGCCACGCCGAGCAGTGCGGTGAGTCGCCACCGCCGTTCCCCCGAATTCCACCCATGACGTCCCATCAGGGGCCACACTAACGGCGCTCCTTGGGCCGCGGACAGATTGCGGCGTGCGACAGCCAGGTAACGGCACGTACCGGAAGGGGCCGATCCGGTGGGTATACACCAGGCAAAAGCGACACATGCGGCGCACCACGGAAAGCGGATGCAGCAGGCGGCCCCGTGACGGATCATGGCGGCATGCCTGCGAACCCATACGACGCTCTGCCGGTCCGGCTCAACGTCGACGACAGCGACTCCCCCTCCGACGTCGTCGACGCGCTGTTCCTCGGCCGCTTCGCGACGGGCGAGCAGCCCTACTCCCACGCCGCGAACATCGACCGGGTACGGTCCGGGGCCACACTCCTGCCGCCGGGCGCCCGGGTGCTGCGGGTCGCCCGCGACGACGACCGCAGCGCGACGCTCGCCGAGGGCGACGGCTGGACGCTGCTGGTGTCCCGCTGGAACCGCGGCGCGGACGTCACGGTGACCGCGACCAGCGCCGAGCTGGCGGAGAAGGTGCTGGGCGAGGCCACGGACGGCGCGGCCGACGAGCCGGAGCCGCAGCCGGAGAACGTGACGATGGGGTTCTGGTACGTCTCGCCGCGGCGCGGCCCGCACCGTACGACACGGCAGATCTCGGCGGGCACCTGGGAGGAGGTGCGCCCGAACTACACGGCGCCGGTGGCGGACGCCATGGACCGGCTGATGAAGACGACCCCTCAGGACATCGCGGGCCGTCTGCTGCTGCTCCACGGCCCGCCGGGCACGGGCAAGACCTCGGCGCTGCGGACGCTGGCCCGCTCGTGGCGGGACTGGTGCCAGGTGGACTGCGTCCTGGACCCGGAGCGGCTCTTCAGCGACGTCGGCTATCTGATGGACATCGCGATCGGCGAGGAGGACACGGCGGGCAAGGGCCGCTGGCGGCTGCTCCTGCTGGAGGACTGCGACGAACTGATCCGCGGTGAGGCGAAGCACACGGCGGGCCAGGCCCTGTCGCGCCTGCTGAACCTGACGGACGGACTGCTGGGACAGGGCCGCAACGTGCTGGTGGGCGTGACGACGAACGAGGACCTGGAGCGCCTGCACCCGGCCGTCGTCCGGCCCGGCCGCTGCCTGGCCCGTATCGAGGTCGGCCCGCTCACCCGCACGGAGGCGGTGAGCTGGCTGGGCCGCGAGGAGGGCGTGGGCCGCGAGGGGGCGACGCTGGCGGAGCTGTACGCGCTGCGGCGGGGCACGTCCCCGGCGTCGGTGCCGGACCAGCGGGCGGTGGCGGGCGCGGGGCTGTACCTGTAGGGGCGCGACCCCCACAGCGGGCACCACCCCTGGAGCGGGCCACGACCGGCGCCTCGACGGCCACCGGTGCTTTGATGGACTTATGACCCTGTTCGTCGGCACGTCGGGGTGGCAGTACCGGGACTGGCGGGACGTCCTCTACCCGGCGGACGTCCCCATGCGGCTGTGGCTGGAGGAGTACGCGACGCGGTTCGCCACGGTCGAGATCAACAACGCGTTCTACCGGCTGCCGACGCGGGAGACGTTCGAGGCCTGGCGGCAACGGGTGCCGGCGGACTTCGTGGTGGCGGTGAAGGCGAGCCGCTATCTGACGCACATCAAGCGGCTCAAGGAGCCCGAGGAGCCGGTGCACCGTCTGATGAGCCACGCGGCCGGACTCGGCGACCGCCTGGGCCCGGTCCTGCTCCAGCTCCCGCCCACCCTGCGCGCCGATCCGGCACTCCTGGACGACTGCCTCGCCTGTTTCCCGCCCGGCACCCGGGTCGCGGTCGAGCCACGCCACGACTCCTGGTGGACACCCGAGGTGCGCGCGGTGCTGGAGGCGCGGGGCGCCGCCCTGTGCTGGGCCGACGTGCTGTCCCGCCCGGTCACCCCGCTGTGGCGCACCACGGACTGGGGTTACATCCGCTTCCACACGGGGCGGGCCCGCCCGTGGCCCCGCTACGGCCGCCGGTCCCTGACGACGTGGGTCCAGCGGATCGGGGCGGTGTGGCCGGACGAGGGGGACGTCTACGCCTACTTCAACAACGACCCGCACGCGGCGGCGGTCCTGGACGCGACGGTGTTCGCTCGGTTGGCGACCACGGCGGGCATGCGGGTGACACGCACGCCTCGAAAGCTGCCCGCGCCCGCCACGGGTACGGCGACGTGACCGTCTCCCGCCGCAGCGGTGCGTCCCCTCGTGCCTCCCCCCTTTCCGTCGCAACGGCGACCAGTCACGACGGCGGAGACCGGGACCCCCGCCGTCAAGGCAGTGGGGGAGGTGCCGAGCCCTCCCCCGCCAGCCGGGGGACCCGACAGGCAGCCGACCGCACTGGTCAACCCCCGTAAGCCGCCCGCAGGGCGTCGCGCACGGCTGCCAACGCCGCGTCCTCGCCCAGCCCCAGCCGCCGCGCCCTTTCGGCGTAGGCGGAGGCGGCGGCCGCCGCCTCTCGCTCCGCGGCCGAGCCGGCGGCAGCCACGAACGTTCCGTTGCGCCCCCGCGTCTCGATCACCCCGTCCTCCTCCAGCGCCCGGTACGCCTTCGCCACCGTGTTCGCCGCGAGGCCGAGGGACTCGGCCAGCCCCCGGACGGTCGGCAGCCGGTACCCCACCGGCAGCACCCCCGCCCGGGCCTGCTCGGAGATCTGCGCCCGCACCTGTTCGTACGGCGGCGCGCTCCCATCGATGTGGATCTTCAAGGTCACGGCCCGATTGTCCCGCACCCACCGGAAAATGAGAGGCACCCCCGCGCCCGGTCCGGATACCGTGCGCCCCCATGACAGTGATCGTGCGCGACCTCCGTCCCGACGTACGAGCCGACGCCGAGGGCTTCGCCCGGGTCCGGCGCCTCGCCCTCCCCTTCATCCTGTTCACCCCGGAGTCCATCGCCTACGACGCCGCCCACATGCATCCCGACGCCCACTACCGCCCGCTCGTGGCCGAGGAGGACGGCGAGATCATCGGCACGGCCCAGGTTCACCTCGCCCATGAGAGCCGGGAGCCCGGCCAGGGCAACCTCAACGTCTACGTGCATCCCGGACGCACCCGCCGCGGCGCCGGCTCGCTCCTCGTCCGCGCCGCCGAGGAGTACCTGGCCTCCGTGGGCGCCACCAGGCTCTTCGCCTGGGTCCTGGACGAGCCCGGCAACCGCGCCTTCGCGGAACGGCACGGCTACAGGAGCAGCCGCTCCGCGCACTTCCTCCGCCTGGATCTGGCGAACGGCACCCTGCCCCCGCTCCAGGACCCCCCGCCGGGCGTCGAGCTGCGCACCGGCGCGGACTTCGCGGACGACCCTCGCCCCCTGTTCGAACTGGACGCGGAGACGATGTCCGACGAGCCGAGCGACATCGCATACGAGTTCACGGACTTCGAGGCCTGGCTCGAGGAGACCTGGCGCCACCCCCTCTTCAGCCCCGAGCTGACGTCGGTGGCGGTGGTCGACGGCCGCCCCGCCGCGTTCAGCGCGGCCCGCACCGACGGCGGCACCCGCTACGGCACCGTGATGACCGGCACGGCCCGCGCCTTCCGCGGCCGGGGCCTCGCCAAGCTCGCCAAGAACCACTCCCTGCACCGCGCCCGCGCCGCCGGGTACACGGAGGCGTTCACGGGCAACGACGTGGGCAACGGCCCGATGATCGCGATCAACAAGTGGTTCGGCTACGAGATCTGCGGCACGGAGGTGCGCCATGTCCGCGAACTCGGCTGAGACGGCGGCTCCGGTGGACGTCGTCCTGGTCAAGGCGGGCCGTACGAAGATCCGTTACAAGGGAGAGCTCGTGGCCGACGACGGCAACCGGATCGCCGTACGCGCTCCCTGGGCGGGCGACGGCGTCCGCGACTTCGGCTTCGTACGGTTCGAGCCCGGTGACGTCTTCACCGAGTACTACTGGCGCGACCGGTGGTACGCGGTGAAGGAGGTCAGGGACGCGCAGGGCACGCTCAAGGGCTGGTACTGCGACATCACCCGCCCCGCCACGGTCTCGGGCTCCGAAGTCGTCGTGGAGGACCTCGACCTGGACCTGTGGCGCTCGGCGGACGGCACGGCCGTGCTGCGCCTGGACGAGGACGAGTTCGCGGCGAGCGGCCTGGCGAGCAGGGACCCGGAGGCCGCGGCGGCCGCCGTGAGCGCCCTGGACGAGCTCGAACTCCTGGCCGGGGAGGGAAACTTCGAGGCTCTGCTGCACTGACCCGCATGCGCTGACCCGCATCGGGCCGCCCGCACCGAGCCGCCCGTCAGACGACCGCCACCACCGCATACCGCCCGTCAGACGACCGCCACCACCGCATACCGCTCGTCGTCCACCTCCCTCCCCCACAGCCGGGCGTCGTCCGACAGCCGCTCGAGACGTACGTCCCGGGCGAGAGGCGCGAGGAGAGCGGTCAGGCGGTCGGCGGGTATGCCGACCGGGCTCACCGTCCCCCACACGCCCTCCACCAGTACCAGGCGGCCTGCCGGGCGCAGCAGTCCCCGCCAGTGGCGCAGTACGCGGCCGGGGTCGGGCAGGGTCCACAGCACATGGCGGACGAGGACGGCGTCGAAGAGCTGTTCGCCGACCGGCGGCGTCGCCGCGTCGCCGACGAGGAACACCGCGTCGCGGCCGGCGAGCTTGGCGCGGGCACGCGCGACCATGGCCGGCGACAGGTCGACCCCTGTCACGCGGTGCCCCTGCTCGGCGGCGAGCAGTGCCAGGCTGCCGGTGCCGCAGCCGAGGTCCAGGACGTCGCCGGCCCGCCGCGGCAGCCACGTACCCAGCCGGGCGGCCCACGCCTCGCGCACGGCGGGGTCGCGCAGTCCGTGGTCCGGTTCGGCGTCGAAGGTGGCGGCCTCGGCGTCCCAGTCCACGCCGGGTCCGGTGCCCGCGGAGGTTTGGGCTCCGCTGTTCCTGGCCATGTTCCTGGTCATGTCCGTGTTGATGTCCCGGTTCATGACGCCAGGGTGACAGCCGCCACTGACAGTCGAATCGTGACAGCCGCCACAGACATACCTCGACCGATGAGGAACCCTCGCCGAAAGGGTCTACCTCCGCGCGAACGCGGAACCCGGTAGGCACAAGGAGGCAGCCATGCGCCGAGTGACCGTGCACAAGCCCCTGAAGAGGACCGACTCCCGCCGGACGCGCGAGGAAGCCGACGAGCGCCCCACGGAGCGCCCGGAGGTCCGCAAGGACATCGCCCGCGTCTGGTGGCCGGACGGCTGACCCGGGGCGCCTCCGACCATCACGCACCGCGGCCGGGCATCCGTTCTGCCCGACCAGAGGCTGATGCCCCTCAGTCCAGCCGCTTGCGGTAGTGGACGCGGTCGTACGGCCCGTCGACACGGCGCTCCACGACCTCGTATCCGTACTTCGGGTAGATCGTCTGGTTCTCCCACATCAGCGCGTTCGTATAGAGCCTGACCTCGGGCAGGCCGAGCGCACGCGCGTGTGCGTCCACGAAGGCGAGCAACCGGCGCCCCACGCCCCGGCCCTGGGCGCCGGGGTGCACGGCGATGCTGTCGAGGAAGAGATGGTCCTCGAACGCCTCCACCACCACAAGGCCGTTCACGGGCTGTCCCGTCACGAACACCCGCCCCGCGGCCACGTCGTCCGCGTGGTCCGCCTCCATGGGCTTGGGCACCACTCCGATGCGCGCGATGTAGTGGTGGTACGCGGCCTCCGTCACGGCCCGTACGGCCGGTACGTCGGCGGTGAGGGCCGGCCTGATCCCCTCGGTCGTACCGGCGTCTTCCATGGCATCTGTCATGGGCCGAACGGTACTTACCTGATCGCTGGCTCAGCACCCCCTTAACGGGACCATAAGGATCTCCACCACCCGCCCCGAACAGGCGGTTTCACGGCTTCCTGCGGCTAGCTTGCTGTTCGCCCCTCACTCCGGGACCTGTCCGGCGGCTCAGGCCGGACAGGCCCCGGCGGCGCTTCAGCTGAACACCGACGCGCAGGTGGTGGCGGTGGCGTGGGCCGGGTCGAGGGCGTTGGCCGCCTCGTGGAAGGCGATCCGGTCGGACAGCCCGATCATCACGTGCTCCGAGAGGTCCACCCCGCACAGGTCCTGCAACAGCACGTTGTGGACGTCGGATCCGCTCAGGAACTGGGAGCGGTACGGCGTGACCACCTCGTCGTACTTGGTGGCGATGACCGTGTAATGGACGCCGGCCACGGTGTCGCCTCCCGCGTTGAGCTTGGTGAGGAAGGCGGACCCGGCGACCTGGTCGGCGAGCCCGGGCGTGGCCGCGGAGAGAAGGTCCTGGGCGCCGGGGAAGTACGGCAGCAGGTTGGTGAGTCCGTCCAGGGTGGTGCCGTGGTTGTCGGGCGCGATGCCGACGAGGGTGTTCACCTTGGCGGCGCCGCCGAGGAACTTGAGGTAGTAGCGGGGCATCATGCCGCCCTGGGAGTGGCCGACGACGTCGACCTTGGCGGCGCCGGTCGCGGCGAGCACCTTGTCGACGAAGACGGACAGTTGCTGCGCGGACTGGTCGATGGGTCCGAGGCCGTGGAAGAGCGGGACGCCTGAGAGTTGGCCGTAGTCGAGGGAGAAGACGCAGTAGCCGCGGTCCTCCAGGTAGGGGGCGAAGGCCAGCCAGTTGTCGACCGAGTTCGCGAAGGTCCCGTGGACGAGGACGACCGGGCGGGGGTGGGCGGCGGACGGCTTGCAGGAGTAGTCGTTCCAGCCGGTGCTGGGGGCGGCGGCCTCGGCGGTGGCGGCGGGGACGAAGGCGACCGCGGCGGTCAGTGCCAGCGCGGCAAGCGGTCTGATCAGGCGTTTCCAGGGCAGCATCGGGTGATCTCCTTGCGGCTCAGGGGAGAAGCGATGACCTTGCGCCCTGTGATCCGGATCACGGGATGCTGTTCACTCGTCAAGTTACGAACGAGTAGGTGACAAGTGAAGTTACGCGTCAGTAAAAACTTCCAGTGACAACTGACCGCGGCGGCGATTCCTGGTAATGCCCTGAACGTATGCGGCGACTCGTCACCAGACGGGTTTGATCGGCCCATAGGGCGCGATACGCAGCAACTGGCGCTGCAAGGACCGGATTTCACGCTCCCCGAGCAGTTCCACCCATGGCCGCACGGCCTCCGCCGCGGCCTCCTCGGCGGCCCGCGTACAGGCCCACCCGCGCTCGGTCAGCACGATCAGCCGCGCCCGCGCGTCCTCGGGGTGCGGCCGCCGCTCGGCGTACCCCTTGCGCACGATCTCCTCGACGAGCTGACTGGCCGCCTGCTTGGTCACCCCGAGATGGGCGGCCAGCTCGGTGACGGTCGCTCCGTCCGGCGCGAGTCGCGCGAACGCGAAACCGTGCGCCGGGCGCAGCCCGTCGAAGCCGCGCGCCGTGACGCCGTCATGGATGCGTTGCGTCAGCTCGCCCGCGACGGCGAGCAGGGCGGCGGACAGGGCCATGGCCTCGGAGTTCTGCACGGAAGCATTGAAACACCCTTGACTTGACGGTCAAGCCGGTTGACCATATGGGCGGTACAGATAGTCAAGTAACTTGACCAAGGTACGCCTGGAGGCACCCATGCCCGTCGTCCGCTCCTCCCAAGCCGTCACCCACGAGATGCACGGCGCCCGCTTCGTCTCGCATGCCACTTCCCTGAGCGGGAGCAAGGAACTGTGCGCCTGGCGCGGCGAGATCCCCGCCGGGACCCGCGCTCCCCTCCACACCGTGAACCGGGAGGAGATCTTCCATCTGCTCAGCGGGGAGCTGCTGATCACGCTTGACGGTCAGGCCGAGCGGATCACCGCGGGCGACACGGTGATCATCAACCCCGGCGTGACCGTCGGTGTGGAGAACCCCACGGACGAGGTCGCCGTCTCCTGGGTCACCACCTCCATCGGTCTGGAGGCGGTGCTCGCGGACGGCACGCGTATCACACCTCCGTGGGCGAGTTGAGCGATCTACGCGGCCAGTGATCCCCGCATCACCGCCCGGGGCCCGAACTTCGCCCGCGCGCGGTCCGCGACCTCCTCGACGCGGCGGACCTTCTCGTCCACCGGGTCGAAGGTGAGCTGGTGGGCCGCGTGTTCGGCGGAGCTCAGGTCCTCGGTGCGCAGGGCGATCGCACGGACGCGGGCGCGTTGCAGGCCGAGCGCCTCGTACATGCGGTACGCCTCGGCGGTGAGGGCCGCGGAGTGTGCGGTCGGCTCGGCGAGGGTGCGGGTGCGGGTGGTCGCGGAGCGGTCGGCGTAGCGCACGGTGAGGGTCAGCCTGCCGCACACCCGCTCCACGGCGCGCAGCCGGGCGCCCAGTTCCTCGGTGGCGGACAGCAGGGCGCGGCGGTGCCGGTCCGGGTCCAGTTCGTCGCGCTGGAAGGTGCGTTCGGTGGCGAGGGAGCGGGTGACGGCGTTGGGCACGACCCGGCCGCGGTCGATGCCGTGTGCCTTCTCGTGCAGTTCGCGGCCGGCCCGGGCGCCGACGAGCCGCTGCACCGTCGACAGGGGCGCGGCGGCGAGCCTGCCGATGGTGTCGAGACCGTACTCGCACAGGGTGCGGGCGGTCGCGCCGCCGACCCCGGGCAGCGCCCGCACCGGGCGGTCGGCCAGGAACTCCGTGATGGCGTCCGGGTCGTCGGGCACCACCCGGATCTGCCCGGGCGCCGCCTCCCCGAGGGCCATGCGGGCCAGCATCGGCCCCGGCCCGGCGCCGATCGCGCAGTCGACCCCGTGGTGTGCGAGGGCCCGTACGCGGATCAGCCTGGCCAGTTCGACGGCGTCCCGTCCGAAGTACCGCTCCGCTCCCCCGAGGTCGGCGAGCGCGGCGTCGGGCGGCAGCGCCTCGACGACGGGCGTGAACTCCTCGAGGAGCCCGAGCAGCCCCGGCAGGGCCGCCTCGTACAGCTCGGGCAGCTGGAAACGTACGCAGAGGATGGTCATCCCGCACTCCCCGGACTCTGGTGCCACAACTTCCTTCCGCCCGCCGGGCCCTCGCCCGCGGGACGCATGTCGGCCCAGGGGTTCATCTCGTACCCCGTGGGCATCCGGATGCGCCGGCCCCTCGCCGCGTCCCCCTCGCCGTCCGGCCGGTGCGCCGCGGGCTCCGCCAGCCGTTCCGCCACCACGTCGAGGCCGCCCTCGGCGCGCAGTTCGACCAGCTCGGCGAGGTTCCAGGCGGCCGAGCCGACCACGCTGAGGCTGCGCGGTCCGCGCCGCTGCACCACTCCGCGCACCAGCAGCAGCCAGGAGTGGAAGACGGTGTGGGCGCAGGTGTCGTGGGAGTCGTCGAAGAAGGCGAGGTCGACCAGGCCCGTGCCGTCGTCGAGCGTGGTGAAGATGACCCGCTTTCCGGAGCGGATCGGCGGGGTCTGGGTGGCCGCCTTGGCGCCCGCGACCAGCACCGTCTCGCCGTGCCGTGCGTCACGCAACCGGCGTGCCGAGATCACGCCCAGCTCGTCGAGGAACGTGCGGTAGTCGTCCATCAGGTTGCGCGAGGCGTCCATGGACAGCACGCCCAGCTCGGCGCTGAGCCGCTCCTGAGCGGTGAGGTCGGGCAGCCCGGCCGGGGCGGTCCTGCGTCCGCCCGCCAGGGGGAGCTGGCCGCCGCCCGCACCCCGGGAGCCCCGGTGCAGCTCGGCCAGGTGCAGTTGCAGATCGCGGCGGTTGGCGCCGAACGCGTCCAACGCGCCGACCTGCGCGAGCCGCTGGGCGAGGGGGCGGCTCGGCCGGGCCCGCTCCCAGAAGTCGAGGAGGGAGGCGTACGGCTGCCCGGCCTCGATCCGCTTGGCCTCGGCCTCGCTGATGCCGTGCACGTCGGAGAGGGCGAGGCGGAGGCCCCAACGCCCGCCGGAATCAGGCGATTCAGACACCAGTTCGATACGGTGTGCGGCGCCCGACTTGTTCACGTCCAACGGCAGGATCGGCACACCCCGGCGCCGCGCGTCCGCCAGCAGCAGCCGCTTCGGGTACATGCCGGGGTCGTGGGTGAGCAGCCCCGCGTAGAAGGCGGCCGGGTGATGGGCCTTCAGCCACGCGGACTGGTACGTCGGTACGGCGAAGGCGACCGCGTGCGCCTTGCAGAAGCCGTAGGAGCCGAAGGCCTCGACGATCTCCCAGGTCCGCTGGATCGTTTCCGCGTCGTATCCGTTCGCCGCCGCCCGCTGCGCGAACCACACCCGGATCCGCCCCTGCGCCTGAGGGTCGGACAGCCCCCGCCGCACCTGGTCCGCCTCGCCCCGCCCGCAGCCGGTCATGATGTCGACGATGTGGATGATCTGCTCGTGGAAGACGACGACGCCGTACGTCTCCTTCAGCGGTTCCTCCAGGTCGGGGTGCGGATAGCGGATGGGCGCCCGCCCGTGCCGCGCCTCGATGAACGGCCGCACCATGTCGGCCGCGACCGGCCCCGGCCGGAACAGGGAGATGTCGACGACCAGGTCGTGGAAGCCGGCCGGCTGGAGCCGCCCGACCAGGTCCCGCTGGCCCGGCGACTCGATCTGGAAGCAACCCAGGGTCTCGGCGGAGCGGATGAGCCGGTACGTCGCCGGGTCGCCCGGCGCGAGGGAGTCCAGGTCGATCCGCCTGCCGGAGGTCCGCTTCACCTCCGCGACCGCGTGCGCCATCGCGGACTGCATCCGCACCCCGAGCACATCGAGCTTGAGCAGCCCCAGCTCCTCCACGTCGTCCTTGTCGAACTGCGACATGGGGAAGCCCTCGCCGCTGGTCGGCATGACCGGCGTACGGGACAGGAGGGAGGCGTCGGAGAGCAGGACCCCGCACGGGTGCATGGCGACCCCGCGCGGGAGGGCGTCGAGCGCCTCGACCAGCTCCCACAGCGGGCCGTACCGCTCCTTCTCCCCCGCCAGCCGCTTCAGCTCGGGCAGCTCCTCCAGCGCCGCGCGGGCGTCGCGGGCGCGGATGTGCGGAAAGGACTTGGCGATGCGGTCGATCTCGGCCGGGTCCATGGACAGGGCGGCGCCGACATCGCGGATGGCGTGCCGCACGCGGTACGTCTCCGGCATCGCGACCGTGGCGACCCGCTCGGTGCCGAACCGGCCGATGATCGCCCGGTAGACCTCGAGGCGGCGCGCGGACTCCACGTCGATGTCGATGTCGGGCAGGGCGACGCGCCGCTTGGACAGGAAGCGCTCCATCAGCAGCCCGTGCTCGATGGGGTCGGCGTGCGCGATACCGAGGAGGTGGTTGACGAGGGAGCCCGCGCCGGAACCGCGCGCGGCGACCCGGATGCCCATCTTCCGCACGTCGTCCACGACCTGGGTGACGGTGAGGAAGTAGGAGGCGAAGCCGTGGTGGGCGATGATGTCCAGTTCCTCGTGCAACCGCTCCCAGTAGTCGCGGCGGCCGGCGTAGCCGCGCAGCACCATGCCCGCCGCCGCCCGGGAGGCCAGGGCACGCTGGGCGGTGCGACGGCCGGCGCCGACGAGATGCGGTTCGGGGAAGTGGACGGTGCCGATGCCGAGGTCGTCCTCGGGGTCGACCAGGCACTCGGCGGCCGTGGCCCGGGTCTGCTCCAGCAGGCGGTGGGCGGTGTCGCGGCGGAAGCCGGCCGCCTCCACCACCCGCTCGGCGATCTCGAACATGGCGCCCGCGTCCTTGAGCCAGGCCTCGCCGGAGTCCAGCTCCTTGGTGGGGTCGACGGGGACCAGACGGCGGGCGGCGTCGAGGACGTCGGCGACCGGGCCGAGGCCGGGGTCGGCGTACCGGACGGCGTTGCTGAGCACGGGCCGGACGCGCTGTTCGGCGGCGAAGCCGACGGTGCGGGCGGCCAGGCGCAGGGAGCCGGGGCCGGTGCCGGAGCGGCCGTGCCAGACGGCCTCCAGACGCAGGGCGTCGCCGTAGACCTCGCGCCAGGGTGCGAGCAGCTTCGCCGCGCGGTCCGGGCGTCCGGCGGCGAGGGCGCGGCCCACGTCGGAGTCGGGGCCGAGCAGGACGGTCAGGCCGTCGGCGTGGTTGTCGGCCCAGGGCAGCAGCGGGGTGCCCTCCTGCGTATGGGCGGCGGAGACCAGGCGGCACAGGTCGGCCCAGCCGCGGGCGCCGTCCCGGGCGAGGAAGACCGCGCGGGGTGTGGATTCGTCGATGAAGGCACCGCCGCGCACGGGGGCACGGCGCCTCTCGCGTCGTACGGGCTCGTACTCCGCCACCGCCAGCTCCGCCCCGAACAGCGGCCGGATCCCTGCCGTCGCGCAGGCCCGTGCGAACCGGACCGCGCCCGCGAGGGTGTCCCGGTCGGTGAGCGCGAGGGCGTCCATGCCCAGCTCACCGGCGCGCTCCGCCAGCCGCTCGGGGTGCGAGGCGCCGTACCGCAGGGAAAACCCGGAGGCGGTGTGCAGATGCGTGAAACCCGGCACACGCACCTCCCGTACCCGTGAGCCACCCACACGACTCTCGAACGTTCGTTCCCATCCCCCTCAGCACCACCATAGACCAATTTTCGAACTGCCGTACGACAAGCTTGCGGGCAGGCATTCATGTACAGACATGGACAAAATACCCCCACGCGCAAACTTGCGGACATACGGTCACCCGCCCACGAATCGCGGGCACACGGGGACAGAGACCCCCACCCCCACAACGGCGTGAACGCGGCTCAGAAACTCCCGATGATCAGCCACGCCGCGACGCCGAGCACCCCCAGGTACCCGCCGACGGAGATGGTCCTGCCCAGGCCCTCGCGGCCGGCGCCCTCGATCCATCGGCCGACGATCCCGACAAGCGGTGCGCCGAACACGATCAGGACCATGCCGATCAGGAAATCCATCGTCCCCCCTTGCCGGATCACTCCCCAGTGATCCGAGAGAGGTGATCGTAGGGCTCACGGCTCACCGGTGGAAGCCCTGCGCGATGACAGGGCCGACGCCGCACGGCGGCTCTCCGCCGACGTATGCGTCGGCGCACGCCTGACCGATGCCCTGCACCGCAGGGTTGTCCCCATGCGGACAACGAGGTCTAGTCCTGGCTGGATTTCGCCCCCTGGGGCTTCTGGTTCAAGCCGGTGACCGGGGGCGGGAGTTGCTCCTGCATCGATGACTCGACCGCCTCCGGTACCGCAGGAGCCTGCTGCGGCACCGCCGCCACCGGCTGCTGCGCCCGCTCCAGGAACCGCAGCAGCTCCACCGGGAAGGGCAGGACCAGCGTCGAGTTCTTCTCGGCGGCCACCGCCACCACCGTCTGCAGCAGCCGCAGTTGCAGCGCGGCGGGCGTCTCGGCCATCTGCTGGGCCGCCTCCGCCAGCTTCTTCGACGCCTGGAGTTCCGCGTCGGCATTGATGACGCGGGCCCGCCGCTCGCGGTCGGCCTCGGCCTGCCGGGCCATGGACCGTTTCATGGTCTCCGGCAGGGACACGTCCTTGATGTCGACGCGGTCGATGGTGACGCCCCACTCCACGGCGGGGCTGTCGATCATCAACTCCAGCCCCTGGTTGAGCTTCTCCCGGTTGGAGAGCAGGTCGTCCAGCTCGCTCTTGCCGATGATGGACCTGAGCGAGGTCTGCGCCATCTGCGAGACGGCGAACCGCTAGTCCTCGACCCGGACGATCGCGTCGGCCGGGGAGGTCACCCGGAAGTACACCACGGCGTCCACCCGGACCGTGACGTTGTCCCGGGTGATGCCCTCCTGCGCGGGCACCGGCATCGTCACGATCTGCATGTTGACCCGGCGGATCCGGTCGACGAGCGGCACGACCAGCGTCAGCCCGGGTCCCCGCACCTCGGGCCTGAGCCGCCCGAGGCGGAACACCACCCCCCGCTCGTACTGCTTGACGACCCGGACCGCCGCCATCGCGTAGACGGCCCCGGCGGACGCGAGCGCCGCCCCCGCCGCCACCAGCTCCTCGACCATGCCGGCCCCCAGGGTCCGAAGTGGGCGCATCAGGTGCGTGCTCGGTGCCTGCCTCGACGGTAGACCCGGGACGCGGCAAGGGCGAGCCCCCGCACGCGGGTTGCGTGCGGGGGCTCGCCTGCTGCCGGATGCAGGTCAGCCGTGCGGGTGTGCCGGCGTGGAGGTCCTCGGCGTCAGTAGACGTGGACGCCGTAGGCGCTCAGGGCCTCGGTGACCGGCTGGAAGAAGGTCGTGCCGCCGGAGGTGCAGTCGCCGCTGCCACCGGAGGTCAGACCGTAGGCGATGCCGCTGTTGGAGTAGAGCGGGCCGCCGGAGTCGCCGGGCTCGGCGCACACCGTGGTCTGGATGAGGCCGTAGACGACGTCACCGTTGCCGTAGTTGACCGTCGCGTTGAGCGCGGTGACGCGGCCGCTGTGGATGCCGGTGGTGGAGCCGCGGCGGTAGACGGTGGTGCCGACGGAGGGCGTGGCCGCGCTCGTGATGTCCACGCTGCCCACGGTGCCCGACTTGGTCACCGAGCTGTTGGTGTAGCGCACGATGCCGTAGTCGTTGCCGGGGAAGCTGGAGCCGGCCGTGGTGCCGAGCGTGGTGGAGTGCGACGAGTTCGACCACCAGGTTCCCGCGCCGTCGGTGCAGTGACCGGCGGTCAGGAAGTAGTAGTTCCCGCTGTTGTCCTGCACGTTGAAGCCGAGCGAGCAGCGCCAGCTACTCGCATAGATGGCGTCGCCGCCGGAGATCAGCTTGTTGAACCGGCCCGGGGTGTGCTTGATCGTGAGGGCGCCGGCGTTGCCACCGGCCTCCTGCTTGATCTTCGCGATCTCGGCGTTCGAGACCGTGCTGTCGACGGTGACGACGACGCGGTTCGTCTTCGGGTCGACGGCCCAGGCGGTGCCCGGGACATCGGCCTTGAGCACCGAGTCGCTCGCCCTGGTGAGTTGGTTCGCACTGAAGGTCGGTGCGTTGCTCGCGTTCGCGCTGGGGACCGTGAACGCGGCCGCGGCCAGGAGTCCGGTGGCCACGGCGATCAGCCGGGTCCGTCTCGCGAGGCCGCTCGTGGGGTTGGTGCGCTTGATCCTCACTTGTCGTTCCCCTCCAAGGGAAGTCGGGGGCCCACGTGGGGGATGGGGCCCGTGAGTCGCAGCCGGGGGCCGTGCCATCCGGATTCCGGACACGCCGTGCCCCTGACAAGCGCTGAGGGGGAGTATTCGGCCGCCTGACCGAAGGACGCAAGGGCGCCTTTCGGCCGTGCAGTCTTCAACCTCTCTGGGGCTCCAAGGGATTGACAGCGACCCTGTGACGGCTCGTGTCTACAGCAGGGCGCGTTCTCCCGCCTCGATCGCGACGCCCAGCGTGTTGCCCGGCGGCGGGAAGGGGCAGATGAAGTGGTCCGCGAAGGCACAGGGCGGGAGCAGCGCGCGGTTGAAGTCCACGGTCGTGCGCCCCTCGGCGTCGGGTGCGGACGGCCGCAGGAACCGGAAGCGGAAACTGGTGTCCCCGCTGGTGGCGTCGGCGAACACGGCCCACAGCGAACCGTCGCCCTCCACCGACACCTGGAGGGTCAGGTCCTGTCCGTCGAGGGTGAAGGCGAGCACTCCGCCGAGGCCGAGCCCGCGGTGACGTCCGTCGGCGTTCTCGACGCGTACGGTGCGGCTCTCCCCGTACGGGGTGAAGTGCCCCTCGACGGACCAGCGCGGGTCGTAGGGCGTGGCGTCGATGCCCCGGAAGTCCCGGCGTGCCGGGGCGGCCGGGTCGTAGTCGCGCACGCCCCACACGCCCTCGCGGGCGAGGACGACCAGGCGGCGTTCGCCGGCCGCGACGCGGGCAGCGCCCACCGGTCCGGCGTCGGCGTCCAGGCGGACCTCACCGGTGAAGGGCCGCCCGTCGACCGTCAGTCCGTCGGCCTCGCCGGCCGTCAGCGCCACCGCGTCACCGTCGTCCGCCCACCGCCCGGGAATGTCCGGAATTTGACCGTCCGGATAATCCTCCAGCCAGTAGGTACCGGTCAACGCGAGCGGCCCGTACGGCTCCGACACCTGCGCGGTGCGGTGCTCGTGCCACTGCTTCCACTCGTCGGATGCGTCCGTCGTCATGTGGTCAACCCTTCCATATGGGACACCTGCGCCCGGGGTGCGGGCGCAGCGTGGTGGGATGCGGTACGAGGAAGAACCCATCGGCGGCGCCCGATCGGAGGAACCCGCCCCTCGGGCGAACGTCGCACACAGCGCGCCGTCATGACGTTCCCCCTGTCACGACGTACCGGAAGGCGGACCGGGGCAGACCCAGGTGCTCCCTGAGGGTGCTGCCCGGATAGAAGGTGCGGAACAAGCCGCGGTGCTGGAGCAGCGCGACCGTGCCGTTGACGAGCCGCTCCAGGTCACGGCGCGGCTCGGCGGGCCTGAGATGGAAGCCGTCGACGGCACCGGCCGTGTGCCAGTGGGCGATCAGCTCGGCCAGGTCGACGGGGCCGCCGCGGTAGAAGGGGCCGTGCGCGGTCTGCCGGGGGCCGCCCCCGCCTCCCCCGAGTTCTCGGCTTGGTTCGAACACGGGGGACCCCCATCCGCGTTCGGCCGCGTGTTCGCCGTCGCCGAGGTCGACGACGAGGCTCGCCAGGAGGCGCAGGGCGTCCGGTTCGCGGCCGGACTCGCGTGCCGCGACCCGCAGTTCGTCGCGTACGGCGGCGGCCTGCGCGGGGCTCGTGACGCGGGCGAGTGCCACGTCGGCGTGGCGGGCGGCGATCGTACGGGTGCCCGCGTCGGTGGCGTCGACGACGCGGACCGGGTGGCCCTGCGGCGACCCGGGGCCCTCCCACCCCTCCGAGAGCCGGGTCTCTCCCTCGGCCGCCGGCAGGTCGAGGTACCAGCCCGCCCGGCCGCCGCTGACCCGGTCGAGGGTCTCAAGGGCCGCCCGGACACGGGACGGCTCCGCGGACGTGCCGGGCACCAGGCCGATACGGCGGGTTGCGGGCGCGGCGTGGTGCAGCACGGCGAGCGCATCGGGGCCCGGAGCCCCGGAACCGTGGGGGCCGGGCCGGACGGAGTGGTCGCCGAGCGTGACGAAGTCGAGCGCGCCGCGCTCCGCGAGCCGTACCGCCTCGACATGGCGGTCGACATCACGGGCCTCCCGCTGGTCGACGGCGGCGGCCAGGTGCAACAGCCCCCGGCCGTGCGATGAGGTCATCTCGAGTGAAACCCTTCTGTGGCTGATGGGGCGTCACGGCGCCGTGGACGGGCCGCGCAGGACGGTGAGAGCCGCCCGTGCCGCCGCGTCGTTCTGCCGGAACGCGGGCCCGCCCGTGCGGGGCCGGGTGAACGCGCCGGAACCCCGGGCGTCGGTGTGCGGGCCGAGCGCGAAGCGCCGGGGATGCGGGCGGCCGGAGCGGTCCAGGACGCGCCCGTCGGCGGGGTCCACGGCGAGCAGTCCCTCGGCGGTGGCGGCCGCGCCGTCCGCGTGCAGCTCCCGCAGCAGCCGGTCGCGGGTGCGCTCGACCGTGGGGTGCGGCAGCCGCGCCTCGACCAGCGCGCGGGCCTCGACGAACGCGCCGGGCACGGTGCCGCTCGACGCCCGGAAGACGCCGTCCTCGGCGGTGACGGTCATGTCCGCGCCGAGGAACTTCAGCACGCCCGCGCGTGACAAAGCGAGCATCTGCCGCAGTCGTGGCCCGGGCGGACCGGAGGCCAGGTAGCTGAAGAAGCCGTGCCACCAGGGTCCGATGTCGCCGAGCCGCACCAGCTGCCCGTAGACGGAGAGCAGCCCGAGGAAGACCGCCAGGTCCGGACTGCGGGCGGGGTCGTGGCGCCGGGCCAGGTCGGCCTCGATGTAGCGGCGCAGACCGTCCTGGAGGCCGTCGAAGGAGGCGTGGCGCACCCCGTCCAGCGGACGGTCGAGGGCGCGCAGGTCGAGGCGGTCGGCGGGGTCGGGGACGGCGGCGGACACCAGCGCGGGCAGCGAGGCCGCGTCCGCCACGGCGTACTTCTCCTCGAAGTCCCTCCAGGCGACCGTGGTGCGCTCGGGGTGGGCGGTGAACAGCCGGTGGTAGTGGGCGAAGCCCAGTTCCTTCTCGACCGACGGCCACACGTCGCGCCGGAAGTCGAAGCCCTCGGGGCGCGCGAGCAGCGCGTCGACCTCGGCGGGCCCGAAGAACCGGGGCAGCGGCGGCCTCTCCCCCGTCCAGTCATATCCGATCTTGGAGTGGTAGGGCACGCCGCGCCGCGAGCCGACGTACAGGACCGGTTCGCGTCCCGAAGGCACGTACGCGTCCCCCGCGTACCGTCCGCCGCGTCCCTCGGTGAGCAGCACCATGAGGTCGACGAAGGCGAGCCCGAAGCCGCGGACGAGGACCGGCTCGCCCGCCTTCAACGGTGACAGGTCGCTGTCGGCCGTGAAGTCGGGTGGCAGATGGACGAGGCCGTGCGTGCGGGCGTACGACGCAAAAGCGCGCTGTTCGTCGTCGAGTTCGGCGTCGAGGTGGCCGAGCGTGAGAACCACGAGGTCGGCGGTCAGCGGCTCGGCCCGTCCCTCCAGCCAGACCCGCTGCCGGCCCTCGCGCGGGCCGTCGACCCGGACGGCGAGGCGGGGGTGGTGGTGGACGCGGATACCGGGCGGCAGGGCGGCGACCGTCTGCTCGTAGACCCAGCGCAGGTACGCACCCTGCCGCTGCCGGTCGGCGAACAGACGCCCGCCGACGCCCGCCCACTCGTGCAGGGTGGGGCCCTCGCGCACCGGGCCCGCCATGGTCACCGTCTCGTCGGTGAACATGGTGACGTCCTCGGCGTGCGAGTTCATCCACAGCAGCGGCGACTGCGCCTGGCGCCAGATGCGTCCGCCGCCGGGCGGATAAGGGTCCACCAGGTGCACGTCGAGCTCGGAACCGGCGTAGAGGGCGGGGGCGTTGGCGGCGATCCGCTCCAGGAAACCGGTTCCCCGCGGTCCGGCCCCCACGATCACCAGCGAAGGTCGCTCACCGCTCATCGTGTGCGCTCCGCACCGCGCGCGTAGTGCTTCTCCACGTAGTACTGGCCCACGCTGAGCACCGAGGTGACGATGACGTACCAGAGCGTGGCCACCATCAGCAGCGGGATGACCTGGTAGGTGCGGTGGTAGATGAGCTGCGCCGAGTAGAGCAGGTCCTGGACGGCGATGACGCTGACGATGGACGTGCCCTTGAGGGTGCCGATCAGCATGTTCGCGGCCGGCGGCACGATGGACCGCATCGCCTGCGGGAGCACGATCCGCCACCAGCGCTGCCACCGGCTCAGGCCGAGCGCCTGGGCGGCCTCGATCTGGCCCCGGTCGACGGAGAGGATGCCGCCGCGCACCACCTCGGCGGCGTACGCGGCCTCGTGCAGCGTCAGGCCGACGACGGCGACGGTGACCGGGCCGAACAGGTTCACGGTCTTCACGCCGAGGATGTGCGGGTACAGGGCGCCGATGTTGAACCAGAACAGCAGCTGCACCAGGATCGGCACCGAGCGGAACAGCCAGACGTAGCCCCAACTGACGCTCTTCAGCACCGGGTTGGCGGACAGCCGGGCCGCGGCGAGCAGGGTGCCCAGGGCGAAGCCGAGCCCCATGACGACCGCGGTCAGCCAGAGGGTCAGCCAGAGGCCGCGCAGGACGGCGGTGGAGGTGAAGTAGGCGCCGACGACGTCCCACTGGAACGCCTCGTTGCGCACGATGGAGGAGAGGGCGAAAACGAGCAGGACCAGGACCACGAGGGCCGCGGCCCACTGACCGAGGTGGCGCCGGGGGACGAGACGCGGAGGTGCGGCTTCTTCGGCAGCTGCGGCCGGTTTGGCGAGGGTCTCGGAGGACATGCGAAGGCTCCGTGATACGTCGAGTCGAACACGGGTGGGTGCCTTCACACAGGCGCTGTACGGCCGAGCCCCTCAGCAGGGCCGTGCCCTGAGCGTACGTGGCCGTTTCCCCGCACTGTCAAGGCCGTCCGCACTGTGAGCCATGCGTCTCAGGTCGGTTGACGGGGAAACGGATGTTTGTTCCACTTGACGCATGCGCCCACAGCAGCGGCTGGTCACCCGCTCCCACATCGACTTCGGTCGTGTGTGGTCCTGTTCCTGTTGAGCTGACGCCCTGCACGCCCTGACGCCCTGTACGCCCTGATCCGCAGGGCTTCTTTCGCGTTCGCCCACGCGCTTTCCACGCCTTCACACGCGCCTTCCCTCCTTCGCGTTCCCTCGCGCGCTGTCACTTCCGCTCCCAGGAGACCGCTGACCCATGCGTACGTCGACACGTACAAACAAGAGGCTTTTCACGCCCTTTGCCCTTGCTGTCTCGGCAGCTCTGTCGCTCACCGCGTGCGGTTCCGGCGACGGGTCGGGCTCGGGCGGTACCGATGCCCGGGCCGCGGCCGAGACCGGGAAGATCCCGGCCACGGACGTCGTGTCGGCCGTCAAGGCGTACGAGCCCGCCGCCAGGCTGCTGCCGGCGGGCGTGCACGACCTCACCGTCGGGGTCGCCGTCTCCGGCCAGTTGCCGGGCACCAGTTATCTGGACGACGGCAAGACACTCGTCGGGCAGGACATCGACTTCTCCGACGCCGTCGCCAAGACGCTCGGGATCAGACTGAAGCTCGAACCGGCTAGCTTCGAGGCGATCCTGCCGGCGCTCGGCAGCGGCAAGTACGACTTCGGTGCGAGCAACTTCGGTGTCACCGACGAGCGGCGCAAGACGATCGACTTCGTCACGTACATCAACGACGGCCAGGGCTTCGCCGCCCGCAAGGACAGCGGCCTCACGAAGATCACCGAGCTGAAGCAGCTGTGCGGGCTGAACGTGGCGACCGGCGCGGGCACGACCTTCGAGGCGACCCTGGAGAAGAACAAGCACGTCTGCACGGACGCGGGCAAGAAGGCGTACGGCGTGCAGACGTACAGCGAGTCGGGTGCACTGTGGTCGTCCCTTCAGCAGGGCCGCAGCGATGTGGTGATGTCGACGATCAACGGCCTGCGGTACGCGGTCGCTCAGCAGCCGGGGCTGAAGTTCCTGAACGAGTACCACCGCCTCGACGTCGGCTTCGCCTTCAAGAAGGGCACGAAGCTGGCAGCGGCGTTCCAGGCCGCGGTGAACCATCTGATCGCCGACGGAACGTACGAGACGATCCTGAAGAAGTGGGGGACGACGGACTCGGCGATCAGCACGTCGCGGATCTCACCTCCGGAGCTGAAGAACTGACGGGTTCCACCCCCTCACCAAGGGGCGCGGGGCGCGGCAGCACCCGCTCGGTGGCGAGGTCGAAGGCGACGCGCTGCACACGGTCGAACGCCTCGGCGACGTGGAGCACCTCGGCCCCGGCCCGGCCGGGCACCGCGAGCGGTGCGGGCGGACCGGGGTGCTCGCCCCAAGTACCGCGCCGCCCGGCGGCGACGGCGCGCGGCAGCCGGGTGGCGGCCACCTCCAGTGCCTGCTGGGCCAGGACGGCGAGCGGGGTCGAGACGGATCGGACGCAGTCGAGGGCGAGGTGGCCGAGCGCGGCGACGGTGCCGAACGCGAACAGCACGAACAGCAGCAGATCGCGCTGGGCGGCGCTCTGGAGTGCGGCGGCGCGCTCCTCCACGTCCGTGCCGAGCGAGATCTGCACCGCGCGCAGTCCGTCGTCGGCGGCGGTCATGGACTCCCACCAGGCCATCGGGGGAATGGCGGCCGTGGCGAGGCGGCCGTTCGCGTGCACGGCGACGCTCTCGTAAGCGAGGGCGCGTTCGGACTCCGGCGTGCCGAGCGCGGAGTCGAGGCGCCGCCGCTGGGCCGCGGTGGCCGAGCGCGGAAAGCTCTCCAGGGCCGCGAGCCTGGCCGCGCGGAGTTGCAGGAAGCGGTTGTAGTCGTCGCCGCGGAACCGTCCGGCGCGTACCGAGCCCAGGACGACGGCGCGCTCCTCGTCGGCGGACTCCTTGGCTTCGCCGAGGATGTCGAGCGCCCGGCAGGCGGCGCGGAGCCGGGCGTCGTACACGTTGTCGAGGCCGAGCTCGAGCCGGTCGAGGACGGTGATGCCGGTGCTGAAGGAGGCGAAGGTCTCCTGGAAGGCGCCGGTGCCGTCGTCGGCGTGCCGGCGGATCGCGGTGAGCCCGTCGAGCCGTCCCAGGGACGCGCGCACGGAGGCGGCGGCAGCATCGTCACGGCCCCGCAGCTCTCGTTCCAGCCGGGCGCGTGCGGTGTCGGTGGCTCTGCGCTGCGCGGGCAACTTCGCACCGAACTGCCGTACGCCGCCGACGTATCCGGTGGTCAGCCCGCGTTCCTTCTGCAGCTCGTGGACGAGCCCTTGAAGGGCGATCTCGAGCCTGGCGTGGTCGGCGGTGTCGGCCGCGACGCGATGTTCGGCGATCTGCTGGGCGGCGGCCGCGCCGAGCAGGGCGAGCAGGACGGCGAGGGCGAGGACGAGGAACCTCAGCAGCCTGGCGCGGGTGGTGGGGGGTGTGACGTCCACTGATGAAGTGCCTTATATGGAGGACGAATGGTCGGAGGGGCAGAAAATCGTTCTGCCCCCGGCCAACGATCACCATGGCGCACCGGTCACCAGATCATGTGCTTGTTTTACGTGGGGGACATCTTTCCGGCAGGGGACGTCAGCAGTCGCAGCCACAGTCACAGTCACAGTCACAGTCACATCCGTCGCCTGCCCCAGTTCGCGGCCATCCGGCGCGCGGCGAACGCCACCGGCGCGCGCCAACGGTCCGTCCCCGTCGGCCATGTGGTCGCGCACCTTGGCGGAGGCGAGGACCAGCGACACGGCGGCCGCGATCCGTGCCCCCTCGCCCCGCGCGACGGACGCGGTGCGCATCCCGCGATTGGGGGGCTGCCCTGCTCGTCAAGAGCTTGGGAAAGGGCAGGGACCGGCGGTGCGCCGCCACCCGGCGGCCCGCTCGGCCTGAGCCTGCGTCAGAACCTGGATCAGCAGGCCGTCGTAATTGGTGACGACAGGGCCGGGCCATTCCGAACCCGACACTCCCCCGTGGCTCGTACGATGTCGAGCTGCGGCAGATTGTCCGCCCACTCGTTCACCCGTACGCACCCACCGTCACCCGGACGCCGCGACACATCGTATTTCACTCATAGTCAGCAGGTGTCTGAGCCCGAACTCTTGGGGCACACGGCCTCTCGACGGATCCGCTGTGCACCAGTACCGTCACGAAACCCCCGCGCGGCGTCTATCCCCTTGGCGCCACATCCGCATCATGGACGACCATGGGGTTGCGGAAGGCATGAAAAAGACCGCTGTGAGAGGAGGCGTCCATGGGATCGGTGCGCAAGGCGAGTGCCTGGCTCGGCCTCGTCGACGACAACGATGACGAGCGTTACTACGACGACGACTACGCCGAGGACCAGGAGCACGGCGACGCCTGGGTGACCGACCCGCGCGTCAAGGTCGCCTCCGACACGGCGGAGGAGAAGGGCCGCCGGATCGGCACGGTCACCCCGGACAGCTTCCGGGACGCCCGGGCCATCGGCGAGCTGTTCCGGGACGGGGTCCCGGTCATCATGAACCTCACCAACATGGAGCCCGGCGACGCCAAGCGCGTGGTCGACTTCGCGGCCGGGCTGATCTTCGGCCTGCGCGGCTCGATCGACCGTGTCTCCAGCCGGGTCTTCCTGCTGACCCCGGCGAACACGGAGATCGTCAGCGGCGACACCGCGAGCCGGCAGGGCGACGGCTTCTTCAACCAGAGCTGAGGCAGGGCCGCTCACCGGCCCTGCCCGCTCCCGGGTTCCGGGTCAGCGGAAGGCGTCGAGTCCGGTGAGCGCCTTGCCCAGCACGAGCTGGTGCATTTCGACGGTGCCCTCGTAGGTGAGCACCGACTCCAGGTTGGTGGCGTGCCGCATCACGGGGTACTCGAGGGAGATCCCGTTGGCGCCGAGGATCGTGCGCGCGGTGCGGCAGATCTCGATGGCCTCGCGGACGTTGTTGAGCTTGCCGAAGCTGACCTGTTCGGGCCGCAGCCGTCCCGCGTCCATGCGCCGCCCCAGATGGTGGGCGAGCAGAATCCCCTTGTGCAGTTCGACCGCCATGTCGGCGAGTTTGGCCTGGGTGAGCTGGAATCCCCCGATGGGCCTGCCGAACTGCTCCCTGCTCTTCGCGTACTCCACGGCGGCCTCGAAGCACGACCGGGCGGCCCCCATGGCACCCCACACGATCCCGTAGCGGGCGTGGGAGAGACAGCTGAGCGGTCCCTTGAGTCCTGCGACACCGGGGAGTACGGCGTCGGCGGGCAGCCGTACGTCGTCCAGGACCAGCTCGCTGGTGACGGAGGCGCGCAGGGACCACTTGTGCTTGATCTCCGGGGCGGAGAAGCCCGGGCTGTCGGTGGGGACGACGAACCCGCGGATGCCGTCGTCGGTGCGCGCCCAGACGACGGCGACCCCGGCGACGGAGCCGTTGGTGATCCACATCTTGCGGCCGCTCAGGACCCAGTCGGAGCCGTCGCGCTTGGCGTACGTCCGCATCGAGGCCGGGTCGGAGCCATGGTCGGGTTCGGTGAGCCCGAAGCAGCCGATGACCTCACCGGCGGCCATGCGCGGCAGCCACTGCTGCTTCTGCTCCTCGCTGCCGTAGCGGTGGATGGCGTACATGGCGAGGGAGCCCTGCACGGAGACCAGGGACCGGATGCCGGAGTCCGCGGCCTCGAGTTCCAGGCAGGCGAGCCCGTACTGCACGGCGCTGGCGCCCGCGCAGCCGTAGCCGCTGAGCGACATGCCGAGGGCGCCGATGCCGCCCAGCTCACGGGCGAGCTCGCGGATGCCGGGCAGCTCGCCCTGCTCGTACCACTCGGCGACGTGGGGCAGCACGCGGTCCGCCGCCCAGCTCCGTACGGTGTCGCGGATGGCGCGGTCCTCGGCGTCCAGCAGGTCGTCGATCCCCAGCGGGTCGGCCGGGTCGAAGGGCGGCAACGTCGAGGACGCGGTCATACGGGCAGCCTCCGTGACACTGAAAACTAACAGCGCTAGCCAGGGTTGGACGGGGCCGACGCTACGGCGCGGGTGCGCTCCCCGTCCAGTACCGGGCCGGGCCCACCCGGGCGACTCGTTGCCCGAGGACTGGGGGCGGGGCCGCCGGCTAGGCCGAGACGCGCGTGTCGGCGGCCTCGCGCGATGTCGGCACCGCCGCCGGCGGGGCCTCGCAGTGCATCACCCGCGGCAGCCTCACTGCCATCAGGGCCCCCAGGAGCAACAGCCCCGCGCTCACCAGCAGCGTCACATGCAGGCCGTGCACGAAGGCGTCCCGTGCGGCATGGCGCAGTGCGGCGCCCCGCGCACCGCCCAGCCGGTCCGCCACCTCGTACGCCTCCCCCAGCGAGTGCCCCGCCGCCCGGGACGCCTCCGCCGGGACTCCGGGCACCGAGGACAGCCCGGGCGCGTACGCCGCGTTCATCACGCTGCCCAGCAGCGCGATGCCGATGCCCGCGCCCAGCTGGTACGACGTCTCGCCGATCGCCGCCGCGCCACCGGACTGCTCCTGCGGCGCCTCGCTCAGCATCGACTCGTACGCCGCGAACAGCGTGGTCTCCAGCCCGAAGCCCAGCAGGACGAAACCGGACAGCAGCAGTGCCGGGTCGTCCTCGCCGCCCATCGCCGTCAGCAGGAGCACCGCCGCGGCCGTGAGGCAGAAGCCGACGGCGACCATCCGGCGCGGACCGAACCGGTGCAGCAGGTGGGAGCCGACCAGGCCCGCCGCCATCGCCGCGAACGTCAGCGGCAGCAGCCTGAGGCCCGTCTGGAGCGGCGAGAGACGCAGCACCAGTTGCAGGTACTGCGCCGCTATCAGCTCCAGACCGACCAGCGCGAGCATCGCCAGCACGATGCACCCCACCGATGTGCTGAACGCCGGACGCGCGAACATCCTCAGGTCCACCAGGGGGTGTGCGCGGCGTCGCTGCCGCCGTACGAAGCCCACCAGCAGGGCCGCGCCCACGAGCAGCGGCAGCAGTGTGGCCGGGGCGATCGGCGGCTCACCGCCGCCGAGCCGCTTCACTCCGAGCACCAGCCCGAAGAGACCGCCCGCCGCCATGAGCGCACCGACCACGTCCCACGGGCCGTCCCGCTCCCCCCTCGACTCGGGCAGCAGCAGCCGTCCGACCGGCAGACTGACCAGCATCAGCGGGATGTTGATCAGGAAGACCGAACCCCACCAGAAGTGCTCGAGCAGGAAGCCGCCGAGCAGCGGACCGACCGCCGCCCCCACGGCGGCCACCGCGCTCCAGATGCCGATCGCCAGCGCCCGCTCGCGCCGGTCGGGGAACACCTGGCGCAGGATGGACAGCGTCGCCGGCATGATCATCGCGCCGCCCACACCGAGCAGCGCCCGCGCCGTGATCAGCACCTGGGCGTCCTGGGCGAGGGCGGCGACACCGGAGGCGACGCCGAAGATTCCGTAGCCGAGCAGCAGGACGCGTCTGCGGCCGACCCGGTCGCCCAGCGTGCCGAACAGGATCAGCAGCGAGGCACAGACGAGCGGGTAGGTGTCGACGATCCAGAGCAGTTCTATCGCGCCGGGCTTGAGGTCCTCGGTGACGGCGGGCATCGCCACGTGCAGCACGGTCGCGTCGAGGGCGACGAGCAGCAGGCTCACGCAGAGGACGACGAGCACGACCCAGCGGTTGGCACCGGCCCCGGCCGTCCTACGGCGCAGCCGAGCGGCGGCCGTGGTCGTCCCGGACATGTACGTACCTCCCAGATGGTCCCTCGCTTCGGCGGATCCACGAGGTGGGGACGTCCCCGCGGTAGCGGCCGGGAGGAGCGGTACTCCGGGCCCACGCAACGAAGCGAGTGAGTCGTCAGCGTACGCGAGTTCCCCCGGCTGTCGCGTGGCAGACCTCTCACGTTTTCCTGGGAGAGAGTGTGGTATGTGCCACGCCTTCCCCGGTCCACCACGCGCGGATGACCGCTCCGGTTCCGTACGGCGCCGATAATCGAGCGCGTGACCGATCTTGCAACGCGCCCGGTGCCGCCCCCCACCGGCACCGTGCGCCGGGCCGCTCCCGCGCTCGCGGGGTACGCCGCCGTGCGTGCCCTGGGGCTCGTCGTGCTCGCCGTGTGGAGCGCGGCGCGCGGCACGAGCCCGCACACGCTGCTGAGCTCCCGTTGGGACTCGCTGTGGTACACCCGGGTCGCCGCTCTCGGTTACGGCTACGAGGTCCGTCTGCCGAACGGCGACGTGCACTCCAACCTCGCGTTCTTCCCGCTGCTGCCCTGGCTGGAGCGGCTCGGCGCGGCGCTCACCCCGTTGTCGTACGCCGATGCGGGCCTGGCCGTCTCGACGCTCGCCTCGCTCGCCGCGGCCTGGGGGATCTTCGCCGTCGCGGACCATGTGTACGGGCGCCGTGTCGGAGTGTGCGCGGTGCTGGTGTGGGCGGCGCTGCCGGTCGGCGTCGTGCAGTCGATGGCGTACAGCGAGTCCTTGTTCACGGCGCTCGCCGCCTGGGCGCTGTACGCGGTGCTCACGGACCGTTGGGTGAGTGCGGGCGTGCTCGCGTCGCTGGCGGGCCTGACCCGTCCGGTCGGTGCGGCCGTGGTCGCGGCCGTGTGGGTGGCGGCGATCCGTTCGTACGTGCGCGACCGGGGCACGTCGGCGGTGGACGGGCGGCCCGACGGCCCGGTCCGCCGGGCGCTGGGGATGCTCCTCGCCCCGCTCGGCGCCGCCGGGTACGTCCTGTGGGTCGGTCACCGCACCGGCCGGGGCCCGCTCGGCTACCTCGACGTCCAGGCGGGCTGGCGCAACGGCTTCGACGGCGGCTACGCCTTCGCGCGCTTCGCCGCCGCCAAGTTCACCTCCCTGGCCTCGGTGCCGGCCGGCGTGGGCCTGGTGGCCGGGGTCGCGTTGATCGTCTGGTTGTACGTGGTGTGCGTACGGCAGGGCCAGCCGCTGCCGTTGCTCGTGTACACGGGCCTGGTCACGGCACTCGCGCTCGGCGCGGCAAGCTACTTCGGCTCGAAACCGCGCCTCCTGATGCCCGCCTTCCCCCTGCTGCTGCCCCTCGCCCGCGCTCTCGCCCGGGGACGGACATCGACGTCGGCGTCGGTGCTCGGCGGTGTCGCCGTGGCATCGGCCGTCTACGGAGCGTTGTGGCTGAACGGCTCCGGTCCCCCGTGATCCACTCCGCGACGGGCGGTGATCGGCCCGGGAATTGATCCCCGGCATTGGTGAACGAATAGATAAGGGCCAATGAAACGTGGACCGCCCGAAGGTCAATGGAATTGAAGGCCACTCCTCGCAGCTCATTGCGGAATCCGTTGAAATAAACGCCCTGTTGAGAGGAATCCCACATCACATCGTCATCACAACCCCAGTGTTTCGGGCTGGTTCACAGCTCACCCGCTGTAACGTCGATTGAGTGCGTACCGAACGAAAGCTGAGCCGTTGGGAGCGGGTCTTCGCCCGGTTGGACCGCGAGCCGAGCCGACCGGCCCACATCGACGTGCCCAGGATGAGCCGGCACCGAGTTGTTCTCTTCTCGGCAACTCTGGCCTTCTACTTGGCGATCGTGTGGGCCGTCGTCGTCTCCTCCTGGCTGGTCCGGCTCGACTGGCAGGTCATGTTCTTCCGGCCGTACCAGCAGTGGCCGCAGATCCACGCGTTCCTCGACTACTACGTGGTGCTCGGCCAGCGCGGCCCCACCGCGGTGATGGTCGCGGCCTGGCTCGGCTGGCGCTCCTGGCGGCAGCACACCCTGCGCCCGCTGCTCACCCTGGCCACGGCGCTGCTGCTGCTCAACATCACGGTCGGTGCCGCCAAGTACGGCATGGGCCGTCTCGGACCGCACTACGCGACCGTGATCGGGTCGAACGAGATGTGGCGCGGAGGCGATATATTCCCCTCCGGCCACACCGCGAACGCCGTGGTGACCTGGGGCATCCTCGCCTATCTGGCCTCCACGCCGCGAGCCAGACGCTGGCTGTCCGCGCTCTCCGCGGTGACCTCCCTGGGCGTCGGCATGACCACCGTCTACCTCGGTACGCACTGGCTGAGCGACGTGCTCCTCGGCTGGGCTGCGGGCCTGCTCATCCTGCTGGCGCTGCCCTGGTTCGAGTCGCCGATCGCCACCGCCGAGGTCCGCATCCTGGCGCTGAGGGACCGCGTGCGCAGCCGCCGTGCCGCCCCGGCGCCCGCTCCGGCCCCGGTCGGCGCCCCGTCGCTGGTCCTCGCCCCGCGCGCCGCCGAGCAGCCGGTGACCGCGCGGGAGCCGGTGGCCGCCTCCCGTGCCTCCCGCTCGCCGGCGTACCTGGCCCCGGGACCGCACATGGCCCGGGCGGAACGCACCCCGGTCACCCCGGTGGGCAGCCGCCGCCCGCCGCACTCGGACCGCGCCTCGCGCGGCACCGCCTCGGCCCGCCCCCTGGCGGGCGGCTGAGCGGCGCACATCGCGGGACCGGTGCGCACACCCACCCGCGCGCATGACGAAGGCCCCGGCTTCTGCGAGCCGGGGCCTTCGTCATGCGCGCGCGACTTCGGTCAGCCCTTCCAGGAGCGCTTGACCCTGCCGCCCTCGACCTCGAAGTTGATCCGTCCGAAGAGGTACTCCATGGTGATGATCGAGCCCGGGGGCAGCGAGCGGACCGTGCGCCAGCCGCGCTCGCGGGCGAGCCGCTCGGCCTGCCCGGCCTCCAGGCCGACGTAACGCTCCGGGGAGTCCTCGGGTTCGGCGTCAGGTGTGGGATGGGGTGCCATGCCGCCACCGTAGGCCGCGGGCTCCCGAGGCGGAAGCCCGGAACGCCACAGGAGGCTCTGATACCCCTCCGATCACGCTTCTGTCACAGGATCACGACACCCGTTTCGCCCCAACGGCGTCACACGTACGGGCGGTTCCGGTCGCGCCGCGCACGCCGCCGAACGTAATTCGGGACTAGCTTGACCACAGTCGGAAGGGGTTCGGAATAACTCCGCGGAAAGCCAGGCACGCAGTTCACCACGGCTCTTTCCATTCCGATTCCGATGGCCCGCGCCGCCTGACTCCGCATAAGAAACACACGGCTTCAGCACAGAATCCCCGTATGTCCGCGGTCGGAGCCGTCGGCGGCGCGCGGCATGACGTGAGCACGCGGGAGTGCCGAGCCGCGGGCGCCGGCAGGCCCAGAGCGCGACGAGCGAGAGGCAAGCATGGGCACGGACACGGCGCCGGCGATCGCGGGGCCCGTACCGAGGAGGCGGGCCGGGCGACTGGTCGTCGACTGGCTCACGACCACCGACCACAAGAAGATCGGCCACCTCTATCTGATCACGTCGTTCGGCTTCTTCCTGATCGGCGGCGTCATGGCGCTGCTGATGCGCGCGGAACTGGCCCGGCCCGGCCTGCAGCTCATGAGCAACACCCAGTACAACCAGTTGTTCACCCTGCACGGCACGATCATGCTGCTGCTGTTCGCGACCCCGAGCTTCGCGGGCTTCGCGAACGAGATCATGCCGCTGCAGATCGGCGCGCCCGATGTGGCGTTCCCGCGACTGAACATGTTGTCGTACTGGCTGTTCCTGTTCGGCGGGCTGATCGTCCTGGGGTCGCTGCTGACGCCGGACGGCGCCGCCGACTTCGGCTGGTTCGCCTACGCCCCGCTCAACAGCCACGAGCACACGCCGGGCATCGGCGCCGACCTGTGGATCCTGGGGCTCGCGCTGGCCGGCTTCGGCACGATCCTCGGCGCCGTGAACTTCCTGACGACGATCGTCGGGATGCGTGCGCCGGGGATGACGATGTTCCGGATGCCGATCTTCACCTGGAACACGCTGTTCACGTCGATCCTCGTGCTGATGGCGTTCCCGGTGCTGGCCGCGGCGCTGCTGGTCCTGGAGGCGGACCGGCGGTTCGGCTCGCAGGTGTTCGAGTCCGCCAACGGCGGCGCCATCCTGTGGCAGCACCTGTTCTGGTTCTTCGGCCATCCCGAGGTCTACATCATCGCGCTGCCGTTCTTCGGGATCATCACGGAGATCATCCCGGTCTTCAGCCGCAAGCCGATCTTCGGCTATCTGACGCTGGTCGGCGCCACGATGGCGATCACCGGCCTGTCGATCGTCGTCTGGGCGCACCACATGTTCGCCACGCAGGCGGTGCTGCTGCCGTACTTCTCGTTCATGTCCTTCATGATCGCGGTGCCGACGGGGGTGAAGTTCTTCAACTGGAGCGGCACGATGCTCCGGGGCTCGCTGTCCTTCGAGACGCCGATGCTGTGGGCGACCGGCTTTCTGGTGTCGTTCCTGTTCGGCGGGCTGACCGGGGTGGTCCTGGCGTCGCCGCCGCTGGACTTCCACGTCACCGACTCGTACTTCGTGGTCGCCCACTTCCACTACGTGGTCTTCGGCACCGTCGTCTTCGCGACCTTCGGCGGCTTCTACTTCTGGTGGCCCAAGTTCACCGGCAGGATGCTCGACGAACGGCTCGGCAAGATCCACTTCTGGACGCTGTTCACCGGCTTCCACACCACGTTCCTGGTGCAGCACTGGCTGGGCGCGGAGGGCATGCCGCGCCGGTACGCCGACTATCTGGCCGCCGACGGGTTCACCGCGCTCAACGCCGTCTCGACGATCGGCGCGCTCCTGCTCGGCCTGTCGACGCTGCCGTTCCTCTACAACGTGTGGCGCACCGCCCAGTACGCGCCGAAGGTGGAGTCCGACGACCCGTGGGGCTTCGGCCGCTCCCTGGAGTGGGCGACCTCGTGCCCGCCGCCGCGGCACAACTTCGTCACGCTGCCCCGGATCCGCTCCGAGTCCCCGGCGTTCGACCTGCACCATCCGCTGTACGCCGGTCAGGCCCCTCAGCCCGAGCCAGAGCGGCATCAAGCCGGTCACGAGCCGTCCTGACGGTCTCGATGAGCTCGGCGGGCTCCAGGATCTCGAAGGGGAAGCCGGTCATCATCACATGAACCACCATTGCCTCGAGGCTGGGGGCCCCGGTGCGCAGCAGACAGCTGCCGTCGCTCTCCGCCTCCAGGGTCCCGGCCGACGGGGAGATGCGCTCGGCCGCCTCGTGCAGCGGCACCAGCAGCCGCAGGACGGCCTGCGCGGCGTACGCGCGCGTGGAGACGCCCCGCGACACGTAGGCGGCCAGGTCGTCGGCCGGCGGTGTGCGCGGGGTGAAGCGGGGGCCGTGCGGCGGCTTGGGGGTGATGCGGTCGACGCGGAAGGTGCGCCAGCCGTCGCGCTCGAGGTCCCAGGCGACCAGGTACCAGCGGCGCTCGGTGCACACCAGGCGGTGCGGCTCGACCGTACGGCGGGTGGCGGCGCCCTCGTGATCGCGGTACTCGAAGCGCAGCCGCTCCGCGTCCCGGCACAGGTGGGCCAGCTCCGTGAGGACGCCCGGGTCCACGGGGGACGGGGCGGGCCCGCGCAGCATCGGCACGGTGAAGGCGTTGAGGGCGCCGACGCGGCGGCGCAGTCGGTCGGGCAGCACCTGCTCCAGCTTGGCGAGGGCGCGGACGGAGCTCTCGCCGATGCCCTCGATGCCCTGTCCGGCGGCCGTGCGCAGCCCCACGGCCACGGCGACCGCCTCGTCGTCGTCCAGCAGCAGCGGCGGCAGTTCGGCTCCCGCGCCGAGCTGGTAGCCGCCGCCGGTCCCGGGGCTGGCGTTGACGGGGTAGCCGAGGTCGCGCAGCCGTTCCACGTCGCGGCGGACGGTGCGGGGGCTGACGCCCAGCCGATCCGCGAGGTCGGCTCCGGACCATTCGCGGTGGGCCTGGAGCAGGGACAGCAGGCGCAGCAGTCGGGCCGAGGTGTCCAGCATGGGCCGAGTCTGCCAGGCCCGGCGGCCGGGCCTGTGCGCACGGCGGTCAGCTCACGGCGCTGACGGTCACCGACAGGTCGTTGTCGACGGTGTAGTAGGGCCGGGCCCGGACCTCGCCGTGCTCCGCCCGCACCGTGGCCTTCGGGTAGCGGAAGACCGGCTTCTTGTCCACGACGTCGTCGAGCAGCCGTGCGATCCGCACCCGGGGCCCCTCCTCCCCGGCCGGGCGCAGCCACAGGTCCCAGATGCCGGGGTCGAGCGGCGCGTAGGGAACGGTGAAGCCGAACTCCGCCTCCCGGGCGGTGACGTCGGCGCGCAGCACCTTCTCCGCGCAGCTGCGCCCGCGGACCTCGGCATAGGCGTCGGGCGCGAGCCCGGTGCCGTACACCCGGCCGCTCACCGTGAACCCGCCCTGGGTGAGGTGCAGTCCTCCGGCCTCGGCGTGCGGGGCGCGCAGCCAGCTGCGGACGGCCAGGGTGCCCTGCCTGGTGGTGTACGGGATGCGGACGGCGATCCGGGCGGCCGTTTCCCCGGGCACGCGGTCGACGAGGGACCGCAGGTCACTGACGCCCGGGACGAGGGGGTGCTGCTCGTCCTCGGCGAACCGTGCGTAGGCGTCCCAGCGGCCCTCGGGCAGGTCGACGCTGCTGGGCAGGGCGGCGCGCAGCCCACCGCCCTCGGCGGGAGCCAGTGGCAGCGCGCACTCCTCGCCGTCGCGGCGGCGCAGCACCAGGTGGGCGGGACCCGGCTCGGCGACGCCGATGTCGAAGGTCAGCCCTCCCGCGGTGTCGGCGACGCAGTCGGCGGACACGGGCGGGGCGGTGTGTGAGGGCTCGGTCATCATGCGGGGCCACGTCGTGCTGCTCGGCGAGCGCGATCGCGACGCTGTACGTCGTGCGGTTCGTCCCTCCGGTCTCGGCGTGCGGGGCGCGCACCCGAAGGCGCTGTCCTCCCAGCCTCCCACGGACGGGCGGCTCCTGCGCGTCGTCGGAGGCGGGGCCGGCTGCTCATGGCCACGGGGAGCGGCAGCCCGTCGGCGGTGCACGAACGCGTCGGGCCCCGACGTCCCGCTGTGACGTCGGGGCCCGAGGGGCGGGCACGGTCAGAGTTCGAGCCGCTGCCCCGGAACGATCAGGTCGGGGTCGCCGCCGATGACCGCCTTGTTGCGCTCGTACAGCCGCTGCCAGGTGGTGCCGTGCCGCTCGGCGATGCCGCTGAGCGTGTCGCCCTGGCGCACGGTGTAGTCACCGCGGGACGCGCTGCGGTTGACGTGGCCCGTCGAGCGCTGCGGCGCCTTCCACGACTGCTTCGCCGGGGCGGACTCGGTGGTGGCCGCCTTCGAGGAGGAGCGGGTGCTCACCTCGGCGCCCGACGCGGCGGGCGCGTTGCCGTAGGCGCCGGCGCGCTGCGAGCAGACCGGCCAGGCGCCCCAGCCCTGGGCCTGCTGGACCTTGGTGGCGACGGCGATCTGTGCCTGGCGGGAAGCCTGGTCGGCGGTCGGGGCGTAGGCCGTGCCGCCGTACGCGCGCCAGGTGCCGGCGGAGAACTGCAGTCCTCCGTAGTAGCCGTTGCCGGTGTTGATGTGCCAGTTCCCGCCGCTTTCGCACTGGGCGATGCGGTCCCACACTCCACCGTCGGCCGCGGCGGCGTTGCCGGTCGCGGCGAGCAGTCCGAGCGGGGCGAGCAGGGCCGCGCCGGCGAGGACCGCCGAGTTACGGGTCGTACGAGTCTTACGGGCGTTATCGGCACATTCGGACATGTAATTCCCTCTCCACAGACCCGGATCCCCCAAGGCGAGGCGCGCCGTCCCGCGCATGGAACGCGGTCGTCGCACTCCGCCCCGTCCGCCGGAGGTGGTGCTGCGCGCCGGCTGTGCGGCGCGGCCGGTGGACGTACCCGGGCGGTGCTCGTTGCACACGGCGGAGGAATGTAGGGAGGTCGGCGGCCCGGAATCAACCAACTCCATGTCATTCGAGGCCAGTTGGCTGTTACCGCAGGTATCGTCGATTTCAGGCCACCCACTTCATTCGCTGATTTCCGGATTTGTCGACCAGCGAACGCGGCGGTCTGTGAGTCACTTCACG
This sequence comes from Streptomyces sp. Y2F8-2, assembly GCF_014905555.1. Lineage (GTDB taxonomy): Bacteria > Actinomycetota > Actinomycetes > Streptomycetales > Streptomycetaceae > Streptomyces > Streptomyces cynarae. The sequence goes on from NZ_BNGS01000007.1 coordinate 442,245, forward strand.
GAACCAACTCGCTGCGGTGACAAAGAAGTTGACATGGAGTGACCGATTCCGCGGGGAGCTTCACCCTGCGCGCTGGTTGGTTCGATTCCGTTCGCCTTCGGGCGTGACTCCGGCCACAGATCGCCCGTTGTCATCTTCATGAGCCGGGGACCCCCGGGCTCATGGGCCGGGAGCCACCCGGCACCGTCACGTACCGCATCCCGAGGGAGCCACCCGTGCCGCGCATGCTCGACGTCAGCGACGCCGTACGCGCCGAGATCGGCGACGAAGAAGCCGACCGGCTGCTCGCCGGAGACAACACCCCGGGCAGTTACGACTGCACCTCCTGCCGCACCCCGGGCGACTCCTCACAGGAGCGCACCAGCACCGTCCTGTTCGTCGGCGAGGAGACGGCCGTCCTCGCCTTCGCCCACGCCACCTGCCTGCCCTCCCAGGTCGTCCAGGTCACCGAGGAACAGCTGCAGGGCGCCGTCCGCTCCATCACCGCCGAGCAGGGGCCCGGCACGGCCGTACCCGAGCAGGCGGTTCTCGGTGTCACCAGCGGACTCGTCCTGATCGCCGGAGAGCTGCACCCGGCGCTCGTCGTGGAGCCGACCGCGCCGATCGCGCGCCCGGGCACGACCGGGATCGGCGACGACTTCCTGCCGCTGCTCATCGAGCAGGGCTTCATGCCGCTGACGGCGATCGAGTCGGTGCCGCCGGTGCTGCACGGCTGGTCGGTACTGCTCGCCGTGGGCCAGCTGCACGCGGTGCTGCAGCCCGGGGCGAACGGCGGGCAGCCGGTGGCATGGTGGCAGGCCCACCAGCCGCTGCAGGTGACCGACGGGTGGCGGGCGGCCGCCAACAAGCACCAGCAGGTGCTGATGTTCGCCGCGCCGGTGGGATCGATCGGGCGTCAGCCGCGCGAGGACCTGCTGCGGGAGGCGCTGGACAGGGCGGCGGCGAACGGCAAGCTCGTGGCCGCGGCGTTGCCTCTGGCGGGCATCTGAGGCCTGCGCCCTCTCCCGGGCGCCGCCGCTGCCGAAAGCGGACTAATCGTGCGCATCCCTTGAGCGGCGGGGTCGTTGGCACCTACGTGCACGCATATGACGTCCCCCGCCGCCAGTCCTACCAGCCTATCCGCTCCGGTGCAGCGACCCAGGACCCCTCCGCCACGCCGATCTACGACGCGCTCTACGCCGAGTACGTCAGAGCCTTCCGGGCGTGCCCGGGCGACCGCAGCGGCGAGGAGGAGCTGGGTTTCACCGCCTTCTCCGCCTCCCCTCAGCACGGGACCGGGCACCTGGCCGCCCAACACGGCCATACGGCCTCGGCGGCCAGCGTCTGGCAGCAGGTGGCGCGGCACGCCCGCGGCATGCACCACGTCCCGGCGCTGCCGCCCGCACCACGCAGGGGACTGTGAGCGGGGCGGCAGAGGACGCAGAACACGCAAAGGCCGGCCCCCGCACGGAGGCCGGCCCTTGTGTCACGTCACTTCTTCTTGCCGCGCTTCTCGCGCACGCGGACCGAGATATGGATCGGCGTGCCCTCGAAGCCGAACTCCTCGCGCAGCCGCCGCTCGATGAACCGGCGGTAGCCCGCCTCGATGAAGCCGGAGGCGAAGAGCACGAACCGCGGGGGCTTGGTGCCCGCCTGCGTGCCGAAGAGGATGCGCGGCTGCTTGCCGCCCCGGACCGGGTGCGGGTGCGCGGACACGAGCTCGCCGAGGAACGCGTTGAGGCGGCCGGTCGGCACCCGCGTCTCCCAGCCCGCGAGGGCGGTCTCGATCGCCGGGACGAGCTTCTCCATGTGGCGGCCGGTACGCGCCGAGACGTTCACGCGCGGCGCCCACGCCACCTGGCCCAGCTCGGTCTCGATCTCCCGCTCCAGGTAGTAGCGGCGCTCCTCGTCGAGGGTGTCCCACTTGTTGAAGGCGAGGACGAGCGCACGGCCCGCCTCCACCGCCATGGTGACGATGCGCTGGTCCTGTACGGAGATGGACTCGGCGGCGTCGATGAGGACGACCGCGACCTCCGCCTTCTCGACGGCGGCGGCGGTGCGCAACGAGGCGTAGTAGTCAGCGCCCTGCTGGAGGTGGACCCGCTTGCGGATGCCGGCCGTGTCGACGAACTTCCAGGTCTTGCCACCGAGTTCGATCAGCTCGTCGACCGGGTCGCGGGTGGTGCCCGCGAGTTCGTTGACGACGACGCGCTCCTCGCCGGCGACCTTGTTCAGCAGTGAGGACTTGCCGACGTTCGGGCGGCCGATCAGGGCGACACGGCGCGGTCCGCCGACCCCGGCGCCGCCGAAGGTCTGGGCGGGCGCCTCGGGCAGGGCCTCGAGGACGGCGTCCAGCATGTCGCCGGTGCCACGGCCGTGCAGCGCCGAGACCGGGTAGGGCTCGCCGAGGCCGAGGTTCCACAGGTACGCCGCGTCGGCCTCGCCGCTCGGGCCGTCGACCTTGTTGGCGGCGAGCACCACGGGCTTGCCCGCCTTGCGCAGCAGCCGGACGACCGCCTCGTCGGTGTCGGTGGCCCCGACCTTGGCATCGACGACGAACACGACCGCGTCGGCGGCCTCGATCGCGTACTCGGCCTGCGCGGCCACGGAGGCGTCGATGCCGAGGACGTCCTGCTCCCAGCCGCCGGTGTCGACGACCTTGAAGCGGCGGCCCGCCCACTCGGCCTCGTAGGTGACGCGGTCGCGGGTGACGCCGGGCTTGTCCTCGACGACCGCCTCGCGGCGGCCGATGATGCGGTTCACCAGGGTCGACTTGCCGACATTGGGGCGGCCGACGACGGCGAGCACCGGGAGCGGGCCGTGTCCGGCCTCCTCGATGGCGCCCTCGACGTCCTCGAGGTCGAAGCCCTCTTCCGCGGCGAGCTCCATGAACTCCGCGTACTCGGCGTCGCCGAGCGCCCCGTGCTCGTGCTCGTGCTCCGCCGAGCCGTCGGGCTGGATCTGGTCGTTCATGAAGTCCGTACCTCGTTCATCGTGGTGATCGGTGGAGCACCGCACCTACGGTGATCCACTACTCGAGTGTCGCCTAGCGCCCGGTCGAACGCCTGGCGTTTTCCAGGTGCTCGGTGAGCTGCTTCTGGATGCGCGCGGTCGCCTCGTCCAGCGCCTTGCGCGTACGCCGCCCGCTGCCGTCGCCCGCCTGGAACGGGTCGCCGAAGACGACGTCGATACGGCTGCGCAGTGGGGGCAGCCCCTTTATCAACCGTCCCCGCCGTTCGGAACTTCCCAGCACCGCGACCGGGACGATCGGCGCCCCGCTGCGCAGTGCGAAGTAGGCGAGCCCGGCGCGCAGCGAGGCGAAGTCGCCCCCGCCGCGGGTGCCCTCGGGGAAGATGCCGAGGACTCCCCCGTTCTGGAGCACGCCGAGCGCCCGGGTGACGGCCGTGCGGTCGGTGGACGTGCGGTCCACCTTCAGCTGGCCGATGCCGCGCAGGAAGGGGTCCAGGGGACCGACGAACGCCTCCTTCTTGATCAGGAAGTGCGTCGGCCTGGGCGCCACGCCCATGACCATGGGCCCGTCGATGTTGTGGGAGTGGTTCACGGCGAGGATCACCGGGCCGCTCGCGGGCACCCTCCACGCGCCGAGCACGCGCGGCTTCCACAGCCCGTACATCAGCGGGACGCCGATGCGCCGCCCGACTTCGGCGCTCCGCGCGGAAGGAACCTCGGTCACTTCCCGGCCCGCTTCTCCTCGACGAGGGTGACGACGCACTCGATGACCTGCTGAAGGGTGAGGTCGGTGGTGTCGACCTCGACCGCGTCGTCCGCCTTCGCGAGCGGGGACGTCTTGCGGCTGGAGTCGGCCGCGTCCCGCTTGATCAGCGCCTCACGGGTGGCGTGCAGGTCCGCGCCCTTCAGTTCGCCGTTGCGTCGGGCGGCGCGTGCCTCCGGGGAGGCGGTGAGGAAGATCTTCAGGTCGGCGTCGGGCAGCACGGTCGTGCCGATGTCGCGGCCCTCGACGACGATGCCGTTCTCGGCCGAGGCGGCCAGCGAGCGCTGCAGCTCGGTGATCCGGGCGCGCACCTCGGGCACCGCGCTGACCGCGCTGACCTTGGAGGAGACCTCCGGGGAGCGGATCGGCCCGGAGACGTCCGTGCCGTCCACGGTGATGGTGGGGGCCTTGGGGTCGGTGCCGGAGACGATCTCCGGCTTGCCCGCCACCGCCGCGACGGCCGTGGGGTCCGCTATGTCGATGCCGTTGTTCACCATCCACCAGGTGATCGCCCGGTACTGGGCGCCGGTGTCCAGGTAGCTGAGCCCGAGCTGTGCGGCCACAGCCTTCGACGTGCTCGACTTGCCCGTGCCGGCGGGGCCGTCGATGGCGACAATCACTGCCGGGGCGGTCCGGGCGGCGCCGTTTTCCACGGTGGGAACACCTTCCTGGTGCGGTGTGGCGGGTGGGTGGACGGGCGGGACGCGAGGGCGCCCCGCACAAGGTTACTGGCTCGCCGGGCCCGGCATGCCGGCCCTGCCCGTCACCCGGTCGCCGCAGCGCCCGGCGCGGACCCGCGGCCGGTGGTACGGCCGTCCTACTGCCTGATCAACCAGCCCCGCTCACGCAGCGCGGCGCTCAGCACCGGAGCGGCCGTCTGCTCGACCATCAGCTGGACCAGGCCCGCCTGCTGCCCCGTCGCGTGTTCGATGCGGACGTCCTCGATGTTGATCCCGGCCCTGCCCGCGTCCGCGAAGATACGGGCCAGCTGGCCGGGCTGGTCGTCGATGAGGACGGCCACGGTCTCGTACGCCCGTGGGGCGCTGCCGTGCTTGCCGGGCACCCGGACCTGCCCGGCGTTGCCGCGGCGCAGCACGTTCTCGATGCCCTCGGTGCCCTCGCGCCGCTTGGCCTCGTCGGAGGACTGCAGGGCCCGCAGAGCCTGGACGGTCTCGTCGAGGTCGGCGGCGACCTCGGAGAGCAGGTCGGCGACCGGGCCCGGGTTGGCGGACAGGATGTCGATCCACATCCGGGGGTCGGAGGCCGCGATCCGGGTCACGTCCCGGATGCCCTGCCCGCACAGCCGTACGGCCGCCTCCTCGGCGTGCTCCAGGCGCGCGGCGACCATGCTGGAGACCAGGTGGGGCATGTGCGAGACGAGCGCGACGGCCCGGTCGTGGGCATCGGCGTCCATGACGACCGGCACGGCACGGCAGTGCGAGACCAGCTCCAGGGCGAGGTTGAGCACCTCGGTGTCGGTGTCCCGGGTCGGGGTGAGCACCCAGGGCCGTCCCTCGAAGAGGTCGCCGCTGGCCGCCAGCGGGCCCGACTTCTCGCGGCCCGACATGGGGTGTGTGCCGATGTACGAGGTCAGGTCGAGGCCGAGCGCCTCCAGCTCGCGGCGCGGCCCGCCCTTGACGCTGGCCACGTCGAGGTAACCGCGCCCGAGGCCGCGCCGCATGGCGTCGGCGAGCGCGGCGGCCACGTGGGCGGGCGGGGCGGCGACGATGACCAGGTCGACCGGGCCTTCGGGCGCCTCGTCGGTCCCGGCTCCGAGCGCGGCGGCCGTACGGGCCTGCTCCGGGTCGTGGTCGGCGAGGTGCACGGTGACCCCGCGGGCGGCGAGCGCCAGGGCCACGGACGTGCCGATCAGCCCCGTACCGATGACGAGTGCGGTCCTCACTGGGCGATGTCCTTGCGCAGAGCGGCGGCGGCACCGAGGTAGACGTGCGCGATCTCCACGCGCGGCTTGTCGGACTCGATGTGGGCGAGGATGCGGACGACCCGGGGCATCGCGCCCTCGATGTCCAGCGCCTGGGCGCAGATCAGCGGCACGTCGACGATGCCGAGCTTGCGGGCGGCGGCCGCCGGGAAGTCGCTGTGCAGATCGGGCGTGGCCGTGAACCAGATGCTGATCAGGTCGTCGGTGGTCAGCCCGTTGCGCTCCAGGATGGCGGTGAGCAGGGCACCGACCTGCTCGTCCATGTGCCCGGCCTCGTCCCGCTCGAGCTGAACGGCGCCACGGACCGCTCGTACCGCCACGGTGGTGCTCCTTGCTGATCTACGGAAAGGTCTGCTCACCAGCGTAGGGCACGCCCCGCGCCCCTCAGGAGCGCGGGGAACTGCGCGATCAACCAAGACGAAGCCGCAGTCGCCGTCCACCCGAAGGTGTCGAGCTCCGAGGTGCTAGAGATCGACTTCCTTCATCAGCATGCCGACCTCCGTGTTGGACAACCGCCGAAGCCACCCCGACTTCTGGTCCCCCAGCGTGATCGGCCCGAAGGCCGTCCGCACGAGCTTGTCCACAGGGAACCCGGCCTCGGCCAGCATGCGCCGCACGATGTGCTTGCGCCCCTCGTGCAGGGTCACCTCGACGAGGTAGTTCTTGCCGGTCTGCTCGACCACCCGGAAGTGGTCCGCGCGGGCGTACCCGTCCTCGAGCTGGATGCCGTCCTTCAGGCGCTTGCCGAGATCGCGCGGGATCGGGCCCACGATGTGCGCGAGGTAGGTCTTCTTCACGCCGTACTTGGGGTGGGTCAGCCGGTGCGCGAGCTCGCCGTGGTTGGTGAGCAGGATGACCCCCTCGGTCTCGGTGTCGAGCCGGCCGACGTGGAAGAGCCGGGTCTCCCGGTTGGTGACGTAGTCGCCGAGGCACTGGCGGCCCTCCGGGTCCTCCATGGTGGAGACGACACCGGCGGGCTTGTTGAGCGAGAAGAACTGGTACGACTGCGTGGCCACGGTCAGCCCGTCGACCTTGATCTCGTCCTTCTCGGGGTCGACCCGCAGGCCCTGCTCGGTGACGATCGCGCCGTTGACCTCGACCCTGGCCTGCTCGATCAGCTCCTCGCAGGCGCGCCGGGAGCCGTAGCCCGCGCGCGCGAGCACCTTCTGCAGCCGCTCGCCCTCCTGCTCGGCGCCCGGGAAGGTCTTGGGCAGCTTGAGGTCCTTCTTGCCCGCGTACCGCTCGCGGTTGCGCTCCTCGATCTGCGCCTCGTACTCGCGCGGGCGCGCCGGGGCCGTACGACCGCGTCCGCCGCGCTGCTGGGACTGCTTCGGACCGCCCTTGGCGCCACCGCGGGCCGCGCCGCCGCGCCCGGACTTCGGGCCGTCCTGCGTGGCGCCCGGGCCGACGTCGTAGCGGCGCTCCTCGGGGCGGGGCTTGCGGGGGCGGCCCTGCCCCTGCTTCTGGTCCCTGTTGTTGCCGGCACCGCGGTAGTTACCGCGCCCGCCGCTCTTGCCGCTGCCGCTGCTTCGCATCAAAGTTCCGTCGTCGTCTTCGTCGTGTGATCGTCGTCTGCGTCCGGAGCATCGGGAGCATCCGGGTCGAACGACGGTACGCCCTCCTGGGTCTCGGCCTCGATCGCCTCCGCCTCCGGGAGGAAGGGCGCGAGCTCCGGAAGCTCGTCCAGGCCGCGCAGGCCCATCCGCTCCAGGAAGTAGTTCGTCGTCCTGTACAGGATCGCACCTGTTTCGGGTTCCGTGCCCGCCTCTTCGACCAGACCGCGCTGGAGGAGGGTGCGCATGACCCCGTCGCAGTTCACTCCGCGCACCGCCGAGACGCGGCTGCGGCTGACCGGCTGGCGGTACGCGACCACGGCGAGGGTCTCCAGGGCGGCCTGGGTGAGGCGCGCCTGCTGCCCGTCGAGCACGAACCGCTCCACGGCGGGGGCGTACTCGGCGCGGGTGTAGAAGCGCCAGCCGCCCGCGACGAATCGCAGCTCGAAGCCGCGGCGCTGCACGGTGTACTCGTCCGCCAGCTCGCGCAGCGCGTCCGCGATCTGCCGGCGGGGCCGCTCCAGGATCTTCGCCAGGTGCTCCTCGGTGGCGGGCTCGTCCACGACCATGAGGACGGCCTCGAGGGCGGGCTTGAGGTCGAGGTCGGCGACGGTGTTCAGCCCTGCCGGTGCGTCGATGGTGTCCTCGCTCACGCCTTCTCCTCCTCCTTGGCCGGCTCTGGCTCCTCGGGCGGCCGGTCGAACTCGTCGGTGACCATGACGTCGGCGTCCCCGTCCCCACCGGTCCAGCGCACGACCAGCTCGCCGAGGGCGGCCTCCTGCTCCAGCGCCACGGCCTTCTCGCGGTACAGCTCCAGCAGTGCGAGGAAGCGGGCGACGACGGTGAGGGTGTCGTCGGTGTCCTCGATCAGCGCCCGGAAGCTGGCCTCCCCGAGTTCCCTCAGCCGGGCCACGACGATCCCGGCCTGCTCCTGCACGCTGACGAGCGGGGCGTGGATGTGGTCGACGTACACCTGCGGCTTGGGCTTGGGCTGCATCGCCTTGACGGCGAGCTTGGCGAACCCTTCGGGGCCGATGCTGATGACGACCTCGGGCAGCAGCTCGGCGTGGTGCGGCTCGAGGCCGACGGTACGGGGATACCGCCGGGCCTCGTCGTCGGTGCGCCGGTTGAAGATCTCGGCGATCTGTTTGTACGCGCGGTACTGCAACAGCCGCGCGAACAGCAGGTCCCTGGCTTCGAGCAGGGCGAGGTCGGCCTCGTCCTCCACCTCGGCGGCGGGCAGCAGCCGCGCGGCCTTGAGGTCGAGCAGCGTGGCGGCGACGACGAGGAACTCGGTCGTCTGGTCCAGGTCCCAGTCCGGCCCCATGGCCCGGATGTGCGCCATGAACTCGTCGGTCACCTTGGACAGGGCGACCTCGGTCACGTCGAGCTTGTGCTTGGAGATCAACTGCAGGAGCAGGTCGAAGGGACCCTGGAAGTTGTCGAGCCGGACCTTGAAGACGCCGTCGCCGGGTTCGGTCTCGTCGACGGGAGGTGCGGGGGCCCCGGTCGCCTCGACCACGGCCTCCGGTTCGGGCCGAGGCGGAGATTCGGGCTCGGCCTCCGGCTGAGGCTCGGGCTCACGCTGAGGCTCGGGCCGAGGTTCAGGCTCGGGCCGAGGTTCAGGCTCGGGCCGGGATTCGGGCTCGGGCCGAGGTTCAGGCTCGGCGGCCGGCGGTACCTGTTCGAGCGGCTCCGCCTCCTGGGCAGGCAGCGCGGGTGCGACCGGTGCGGCTCCGGGACCCCGCCCCAGCGCACGCCGACGCCCGCCGGAGCCGGGGGAACCGGAAGCGGAAGCGGAGCCGTCGTTCGAGGTCATAGCCGTCGCAGGCTACCTCTTACCGCCCCCGGAGCCGACGTACGAGAATGCTCGCGTCCCCCCGGGACTCCAGATCCGCCAGCACCACGGCGACGGCCTCCCGCACGATCCGCCCGCGGTCCACCGCGAGCCCGTGCTCGCCCCGGAGCACCAGCCGTGCGTGCTCGAGGTCCATCAGCTCCTCGGCGGACACGTACACGGTGATCTTCTCGTCGTGCCGCTCGCGGCCGCTGGGCCGCCGCCCGGCTGCACGCCCCCGCTTTCGCTGCTCGGCCGCGGATGAGGCCGCGGAGGAACCGGCAGAACCTTCCTGCGCCGCCGCGGCGCCACGCCGCGCGGTCCGCTCGGCGGCAGTGGACCGTGCACGGGACTCCCCGGCGTCGGTCTCCGCGGCGTCCGCCGCGACGTGCTCGTCGCCCTCCCCGTCGCCGCCCTGCACGGGCACCGACGGCGGTGCGTCCTCCGTGGCCGCCGGGTCGCTCTCGCCCGCGGGAGCCGGCACCCGGGCCTCGCCGTTGGCCTGGCGCCTGGGAGTGGACGCCTGGAGCGCCGTTCCCCCGGTGGTACGGAACAGTTCGTCGGCCCCCGGCAGACTCACTCGGCGTGACACCGGGCGAGCACCTCCCTGGCGAGCTGGCGGTAGGCGGCGGCACCGACGGAGTTGGAGGCGTACGTGGTGATCGGTTCACCGGCGACCGTGGTCTCCGGGAAGCGCACGGTCCGGCCGATCACCGTGTGGTAGACGTGGTCGTCGAACGCCTCGACGACCCGCGCGAGGACCTCACGGCTGTGCACGGTCCGGGAGTCGTACATCGTGGCGAGGATGCCGTCGAGCTCGAGGTCGGGGTTGAGCCGTTCCTGGACCTTCTCGATGGTCTCGGTGAGCAGCGCGACACCGCGCAGTGCGAAGAACTCGCACTCCAGCGGCACGATCACCTTGTGCGCCGCGGTGAGCGCGTTCACGGTGAGCAGGCCGAGCGAGGGCTGGCAGTCGATCACGATGTAGTCGTAGTCCGGCAGCAGCGGCTTGAGCGCCCGCTGGAGCGTGGACTCGCGCGCGACCTCCGACACCAACTGGACCTCGGCGGCCGAGAGGTCGATGTTGCTCGGCAGCAGGTCCATGTTGGGGACCGCGGTCTTCAGCAGGACCTCGTCCGCGGACATGCCCCGCTCCATGAGCAGGTTGTAGACGGTGAGGTCCAGCTCCATGGGGTTCACGCCGAGTCCCACGGACAGCGCGCCCTGCGGGTCGAAGTCGACGAGCAGCACCCTGCGCCCGTACTCCGCGAGCGCGGCACCCAGGTTGATGGTCGACGTGGTCTTGCCGACGCCGCCCTTCTGGTTGCACATCGCGATGATCGTGGCCGGGCCGTGGTCGGTCAGCGGTCCGGGGATCGGGAAGTACGGCAGTGGGCGGCCGGTGGGGCCGATGCGCTCACGGCGCTGCCGGGCCGCGTCGGGCGCGAGCGTGGCCGCGTACTCGGGGTCGGGCTCGTATTCGGCGTCGGGGTCGTAGAAGTGCCCGTCGGGCAGCTCTTCGTAGTCGGCGAAGTGGTTGTGGACTCCGCCACTTCCGTCGCCGGACATGGCGTTCACGTGTTGGCCATCCATGCTCTGGTGTGCTGTCTGAGCCATGTGGGGGCTCTGGCTCTGGTGGGCTGCGAAGGTACGGACAGCGACGGAGCCGACAGCCTCGAGCCCCGTGGGGCCCGTGCCCCGCGCAGGCATTCCTGGTTGACCACCCCCGGGAGTAAATGTCGACTCATTCACAAGTCGTCTTACCTCCTTGGTGACCAGGAAACTTCTAGATAGGTCAGCGTGGCACCATGCCGACGGTTGGCGACTCTATGGCGTGTCGGCGGTCCGCAGCAACACAATCCGCCGGACCCGGATCGATGTGTCGGCAATGAAACATCCCGCTGTCAAGGGCGTCCGGGCGTCGTTCGCCCGGTTTCACCGGTGTGCGAAACGGTGGAAGGGTTGCGTTCGAGGCGACTTGAACGAGTGTCGCAAAGTGACCATACACACATCCGGCCGGACCTTGTCGGGCAAGGTCCGGCCGGATGAGCGGTGTTGACGAGGCGTGTTGACCTATCGCCTTGTAGGCACGGGAAATCGAACCCGCACCGGTGACCGGCCCGTGAGGAACTAGCCGAGCAGGGATTCCAGCTCGACGTGCTCCAGGCCGTGTGCCTCGGCGACCTCCTTGTAAACCACCTTGCCGTCATGGGTGTTGAGACCCTTGGCCAGCGCGGCGTCGCGGCGCAGGGCCTCGACCCAGCCGCGGTCGGCGAGTTCCACGATGTAGGGCAGCGTGGCGTTGGTCAGTGCGTAGGTGGAGGTGTTGGGGACGGCGCCGGGCATGTTGGCGACGCAGTAGAAGACCGACTCGTGGACCCTGAAGGCCGGCTCCGCGTGCGTGGTCGGGCGCGAGTCCTCGAAGCAGCCGCCCTGGTCGATCGCGATGTCGACAAGGACACTTCCGGGCTTCATCCGGGAGACCAGCTCGTTGGTGACCAGCTTCGGGGCCTTGGCGCCCGGGATGAGGACGGCGCCGATGACGAGGTCGGCGTCGAGGCAGGCCTTCTCCAGCTCGAAGGCGTTGGAGACGACCGTCTGGATCTTCGTACCGAAGATCTTGTCGGCTTCCTTGAGCTTGTTGATGTCCTTGTCGAGCAGGGTGACGTGGAAGCCCATGCCGATGGCGATCTGCGCCGCGTTCCATCCCGACACGCCGCCGCCGATGACGACGGCCTTGGCGGCGGGCACACCCGGGACGCCGCCCGGCAGCACGCCGCGGCCGCCGTTGGCGGCCATCAGGTGGTAGGCGCCGACCTGCGGGGCGAGCCGGCCCGCGACCTCGGACATGGGGGCGAGCAGCGGGAGCGCCCGGTTCGACAGCTCGACCGTCTCGTAGGCGATCGCCGTGGTGCCGGACTCGAGCAGCGCGTCCGTGCACTCCTTGGAGGCGGCCAGGTGCAGGTAGGTGAAGAGCGTCTGGTCCTTGCGCAGGCGGTGGTACTCCTCGGCGATGGGCTCCTTGACCTTCAGCAGCAGGTCGGCGGTGGCCCACACCTCGTCGGCGGTGTCCAGGATCTGCGCGCCTGCGGCGATGTACTCCTCGTCCGGGATCGAGGAGCCGACACCGGCGTTCCGCTCGACGACCACCTGGTGGCCGTGGCGCACCAGCTCGTGCACGCCGGCGGGGGTGATGGCCACCCGGAACTCGTTGTTCTTGACCTCGCGGGGGATGCCGACCTTCACGTCGATCACGGTCCTTGGCTCAGGGAATGTGGGGGCATTGCAAGACATACCCGGACGCACAGGAGCACACCGGGAGACACCGCAGGAGAACGTGCGGCGAAGCCAGTTTAATGAAGGTGTTCCCGCTGTCTAGCCTTTCATTGCATCAATCTTCAGCGGGTGTACTACGGATTTCGCAGGCGTTAGCGGTGTGTTCCGGGGTCAGTGGACCCTCCTGCGCACCGTCTCCCAGCATGCGCTCGGCCGCCGACCGGTGCAGCGCGGCGGCCGCCGGGTCGCCGAGACGTTCCAGTGTGTCGGCGACCCGGAGCCGGAGCGCCGCCTGCAGCCGGGTGTCGTCGGCCTGCCGCGCCCACTCGACGGCCTCCTCGCAGGTGCGCAGCGACTCCTCGGGGCGTCCGGCGTACTCCTGGACACGGGCCAGTTCGCTCAACGCCCGGGCGTGCGCGGCCACATCGCCGCTCCTGCGGTGCAGAGCGATCGCCGCGCGCCAGTTGCGCTGCGCCTCGCCGTAGCGGCCGGCGTAGGTCTGGACGGTGGCGAGGCGGCCGTACAGGCGGGCGGCCTCCGCGCGCTCGTCGCGGGCGAGGCGATGGGACAGGGCCCTGCCGTACCAGTCGGCCGCCCGGTCGAAGTCCCCGATCTCCTGGTGGGCGCCGCCTACGGATTCCATCGCGCGGCCGGTCGCATACGGGTCGTTGCCGGCCCGTCCGGCGTCCAGCGCGGCCCGGTAGCGGGCCAGTGCCTCCCTCGTACGGCCGGTCCGCGCGTCCACGTCGGCGAGGTTCAGCAGGGCCGCCGCCTTCTCGCGGTGCAGGCCGCGGCGCTCGGCGACATCGAGGACGAGCCGGTGGATGCCGTACAGCTCGGGCGCGGCCGCCCGGGTGCCGAAGTGGGCGACCAGGGCCCGCACCAGCGCGGCCATAAGACGCCGCGCGAGGGTGTCCAGCTCGCCGTCGGCGACCGCGAGCCGGGCCGACGCCAGCAGCGCGGGCTGCCGCAGGCGCAGCCAGTCCTCGGCCGCTCGGGGGCTCGCGAAGCGCAACTCGCGGGGCAGCCCTGCGAGCTTCTCGCGCGCCTCGGGGCTGTCGGTCTCGGTGATCACCCGGCAGGACTGCAGCAGCCGTACCGTCCGCTCCAGCATCCGGGCGCGGGCCAGCTGCAGCTCGGCCGGACGGTCGTGACGCTCGGCGAGGGCGCGCAGCAGGGGCAGCAGGCAGCCCGGGACCTCGTACTGCGGCAGGGGTGTCCCAAGGCGCCGCAGGAAGCCGCGGTCCGTGAAATCGTCGAGGGCGGCGCAGGCGGTGTCGACGGGGCAGCCGGCCAGCGCGGAGGCGGTGTGCGGATCGGGCAGGCCGGCGGGGGCCAGGCACAGCAACCGCAGCATCCGCTGGGCGGAGCCCGGCAGCGCCTCGTAGGAGAGCCGGAAGGCGCGGGCGAGGGGCGGCCCGTCCTCGGCACCGGTGCGCAGGTGCCGGGCGAGGTCGGCGACGGCGGCCTTGGGCTGGGCGGCCAGCCAGCCCCCGGCGAGGACGAGCGCGGCGGGCTGGCCCGCGCACTCCTCGACGAGCCCCTCGGCGGCACGCGGGTCGACGGTGACGCGCACGGAGCCGGCGTACCGGGTGAGCAGTTCCAGGGCGGCCTTGGTGTCGAGGCCGCCGAGGGTGCAGGGCCGCACGTCCGCGATGCCGGTCAGCGGGCCCTGGGCGACGGCGACGACGAGGCAGTCGGGCGCGTCCGGCAGCACCGCGTCCACCTGCTCGGCGGACACGGCGTCGTCGAGCAGCAGCAGCGCTCGGCGCCCCGCGAGGGCCTCACGCACCGCCTGGCCCAGCTCGTCCTCGTCGGCCCCGGGCGGGGTGGGCACACCGAGGGCGGTCAGCAGCTCGCGGGCGGTGCGCTCGGTGGGGACGGGGGTGCCGTCGGGCTCGCTGAGGCGGGCGCGCAGCACGCCGTCCGGGTAACCGGCCGCGACCTGGCGCGCCAGTTCCTCGGCGAGCGCGGTGCGGCCGTAACCGGGGCGGCCTGCGACGAGCAGCACGCGGGCGCGGGGTGCCTTGCGTCCGGAGAGGGTGTCCAGGCCCGCGCGCTCGATGTCGGCACGGAGTTCCTTCAACTCCCGTGTGCGGCCGAGGAACCGACCGTGGCCGGCGACGGGACGCGAATCGCTGTCCGACCGCACGCCACCGTCTGTGTCCACCGCCTGATCCGTCACGGGCCACGCTCCCGTCCACTGCGCACACGGGCCCGCCGAAGCCTCGGGCGGGTCGCTGTCAGAGCCTAGTTGACGCTCTGCGACGATCCCTGCGGAGCACGGCGGACAGGTCCCTCGATCGGATCAGGCGATCGTACGACCGGTGGTGATTTTTCAGCCCGTTCGGGGCGCCACGGCTCGAACCGGCTCCCGCCCCCCTCGACACCCCCGTCCGGGGGCGAAGGGGCGGAGCCCCTGGGGACGGTGTCCGAACCGGAGGCGTCACGCCTGGAACGGCCGGGCCGGCCACGGGGCCTCGGCCGGGCGCAGGGCGTCCAGGCCTTCGCCGGTCCGCGCGGCGACGAGCGACAGCACGCCGACGACGAGGCAGTTGTTGTGGAGGTCGCCCGCCAGGACGCCCCGCACGAGGTCCGCCACCGGCACCCGGGCCAGCTCCATGTCGGCCTCCTCGTCCTCCACCTCGAAGCGCTGCCCGTCGGCCGCGGACAGGTCGCGGGCGAGGAAGATGCGCACGGCCTCGTCGCAGCCGCCGGGGGTGGTGTAGACGTCGGCCAGCACGCGCCAGTCCTCGGCCTTGACGTGCGCCTCCTCGTACAGCTCGCGCTGGGCGGCGTGCAGCGGGTTCTCGCCGGGGACGTCGAGCAGGCCGGCCGGGATCTCCCACAGCTTCTGGCGCACCGGGTGGCGGTACTGCCGGATGACCAGCACCCGGTCCTGGGCGTCCAGGGCGAGGACGGCCACCGAGCCGGGGTGGACCTGGTAGTCGCGGCGCGCCACCGAGCCGTCCGGCATGACCACGTCGTCGGTGCGGACGGAGGTCTTGTTGCCGACGAACGGGGTCTCGCTCGCCCGGATCTCCCACTCCTCGGCGGTGTCCTTGATCGTGGCCATGTCGCCCTGTTCCTCCCACGCCTCGCACGAAACCGGGGTACGCCTCTGTCAGGACGCGTACCCCGGCCACCGTACAGGCCCCGTGTTACTTGCCGTTCTTCCCGTTCTTGCGTTCCACGGCCGCCTTCACCAGGCCCGCGAACAGCGGGTGCGGGCGGGTCGGGCGGGAGCGCAGCTCGGGGTGCGCCTGGGTCGCCACCAGGTAGGGGTGCACTTCGCGCGGGTACTCCACGTACTCCACGAGCTTGCCGTCGGGCGACGTCCCGGAGAACACGATGCCCGCCTTCTTCTCCAGCTCGGCGCGGTAGGCGTTGTTCACCTCGTAGCGGTGGCGGTGGCGCTCCTCGACGTACTCCTTGCCGTCGTAGACCTCGCGCACGATCGAGCCCTCGGCGAGCTTGGCCGGGTACATGCCGAGCCGCATCGTTCCGCCCATGTCGCCCTCGCCCGCGACGATGTCGAGCTGCTCGGCCATGGTGGAGATGACCGGGTGGGCGGTGGCCGCGTCGAACTCGGTGGAGTTCGCGTCGGGGATGCCGGCCAGGTTGCGCGCGGCCTCGATCACGATGCACTGCAGGCCGAGGCAGAGGCCGAGCAGCGGGACCTTGTTCTCACGGGCGTACTGGATGGCGCCGACCTTGCCGGACACGCCCCGGTCGCCGAAGCCCCCCGGGATGCAGATCGCGTCCACGTCGGACAGCTGCTTCTTGGCACCCGCCGGGGTCTTGCAGTCGTCCGAGGTGACCCACTTGATCTTCACCCGGGCCTTGTTGGCGAAGCCGCCCGCGCGCAGCGCCTCGGTCACCGAGAGGTAGGCGTCGGGCAGGTCGATGTACTTGCCGACCAGGGCGAGGGTGACCTCGTGCTCGGGGTTGTGGACCCGGTCGAGCAGGTCGTCCCACGTCGTCCAGTCCACGTCGCGGAAGGGCAGGTCCAGCTTGCGGACGACGTAGGCGTCCAGGCCCTCGCCGTGCACGGTCTTCGGGATGTCGTAGATCGAGCGGGCGTCCGGGCAGGCGACGACGGCGGCCTCGTCGACGTCGCACATCAGGGAGATCTTGCGCTTGATCGCGGTGGGGACCTCGCGGTCGCAGCGCAGGACGATCGCGTCCGGCTGGATACCGATGTTGCGCAGCGCGGCCACGGAGTGCTGGGTCGGCTTGGTCTTCAGCTCGCCGGAGGGGCCGATGTAGGGCAGCAGCGAGATGTGCACCACGAAGACGTTGTCGCGGCCCACCTCGTGGCGGACCTGGCGGACGGTCTCCAGGAACGGCAGCGACTCGATGTCGCCGACCGTGCCGCCCACCTCGGTGATCACGACGTCCACCTCGTCGGTGGCCATGCGCCGGATGCGGTGCTTGATCTCGTTGGTGATGTGCGGGATGACCTGCACGGTGTCGCCCAGGTACTCGCCGCGCCGCTCCTTGGCGATCACCGTCGAGTAGACCTGCCCGGTGGTGACGTTCGCCGAGCCGTCCAGGTCGCGGTCGAGGAAGCGCTCGTAGTGGCCGATGTCCAGGTCGGTCTCGGCACCGTCGTTGGTGACGAACACCTCACCGTGCTGGAACGGGTTCATCGTGCCGGGGTCGACGTTCAGGTACGGGTCGAGCTTCTGCATCACGACGCGCAGGCCCCGGGCCTTGAGCAGCATGCCGAGGCTGGAGGCGGTCAGACCCTTGCCGAGCGAGGAGGCGACACCCCCGGTGACGAAGATGTGCTTGGTCGTCGTGGCTGTGCTGTTTCGAAAAGCAGCGGGCGGCATGGCCAAGAGGGGGCTCCCGTGGTCGCGGTCTGGGGTGCGGTACGGCTGGTCCTCGAAGTATTTTTTTCGGGGGTGCCGTCGCTGCGGTTCGGGGGTTTCGAGCCCACCGGTCCACGGGCTACCAGCGTATCAGCGCCGCGAGGGGACTGCTTCCGGCCACGCTCCGCGCATGTGTCACCACGGACGCGCGAACCTTAAGAGGTTTTCACCGGGGTTTCACCGCGGCTCACTCGTTCGGGGCAGCCCGGTTGCCCGGCGGGGCACGCGGATCATGCACGTGCGTCGTATCCTGCTCGGACACTCTCTGCCGAGCACTCCCGGAAAACGGCACCACCCCCGCCGGTCACCGGAACAACAAGAGCTCGTCAGTTCGTTGAACATCGACTGCATCATTTTCGAATGGGTCGGTGAACAACGCCGTTTCTTACGACCCCCATGACCGCACAGAGCGACCGCCCCTCGGGGCGACGTGGCCGTTCGACTGGAGTTGCATTGGCCGGGCGCATCGAAGACTACGCACTCATCGGAGACATGCAGACCGCGGCGCTGGTCTGCCGGGACGGCACCGTGGACTGGCTGTGCCTGCCCCGCTTCGATTCCCATGCCGTCTTCGCGGGACTGCTCGGCACGGAGGAGCACGGCTTCTGGCGGCTGGGCCCGGCGCACGCGTCGGACGCCGAGCCGCCGAGGGCGACCCGGCGCACGTACCGCGGCGAGTCGCTGATCCTGGAGTCCGAGTGGGACACCCCGCGCGGCACGGTCCGGGTCATCGACCTCATGCCGCCGCGTGACGGCGCCCCCCAGCTGATCCGGATCGTCGAGGGCGTCACGGGCCGGGTGCCGATGCGGTCGGCGCTGCGCATGCGCTTCTCCTACGGGCGCATCGTGCCCTGGGTGCACAAGCACGAGGGCCGCACCGTGGCCGTCGCCGGACCGGACTCCGTGTGGTTCGACACAGAGGCCGAGACGTACGGCAAGGGTCTGACCACGTATGCGGACTTCACGGTCGCGCCGGGTGACCGGATCGGGTTCACGATCTCCTGGCAGCCCTCGCACAAGGAGCCGCCGCCGCTGCCGGAGCCCGAGCAGTCGCTGGAGGCGACCGAGGACTTCTGGCGCGACTGGGTGGAGCACTGTACGTACCACGGCCCCTACCGCGAGGCCGTCATCCGCTCGCTGATCACCCTGAAGGCCCTGACGTACGCGCCGACCGGCGGCATCGTGGCCGCGCCCACGACGTCCCTGCCGGAGGAGATCGGCGGCGTGCGCAACTGGGACTACCGCTACACCTGGCTGCGGGACGCGGCGATCACCCTGTCGTCGCTGCTGCGCACCGGCTACCGCGAGGAGGCGCGCGCCTGGCGCGAGTGGCTGCTGCGGGCCGTGGCCGGCGACCCCGAGAACCTGCAGATCATGTATGGCATCGCGGGCGAGCGGGAGCTGGGCGAGGCGGAGCTGGACTGGCTGCCCGGCTATGAGAACTCGGCCCCGGTGCGCGTCGGCAACGGCGCCGCACACCAGTTGCAGCTGGACGTGTACGGAGAGGTCACCGAGGCCCTGCACCTGGCCCACATGACCGGGCTCGCCCGCAACGACTACGCCTCCCTGCTCCAGCTGAAGCTGATCCGCTACCTCGAGCAGCACTGGGACGAGCCGGACGAGGGCATCTGGGAGGTGCGCGGCCCGCGCCGGCACTTCGTGCACTCCAAGGTGATGGCCTGGGTGGCGGTGGACCGCACGATCAAGCTGATCGAGTCCGGTGACGCGGACGGACCGCTGGAGAAGTGGCGTGAGCTGCGCGACGACATCCACCGGGACGTGTGCGAGAAGGGCTACGACAAGGAGCGCAACACCTTCACGCAGTCCTACGGCTCCAAGGAGCTGGACGCCTCGCTGCTGCTGATCCCACAGATGGGCTTCCTGCCGCCGGACGACAAGCGGGTGATCGGCACGATCGAGGCGATCCAGCGGGAACTGTCCACCTCGGACGGCTTCATCCTGCGCTACCCGACCTCGGGCGAGGAGGAGGGCGTGGACGGCCTGCCGGGCGACGAGGGCGCCTTCCTCGCCTGCTCGTTCTGGATGGCCGACGACCTGGCGATGATCGGCCGCGTGGACGAGGCCCGCAAGCTGTTCGAGAAGCTGCTGGCATTGCGCAACGACGTGGGGCTGCTCGCAGAGGAGTGGGACCCCCGCCTGAAGCGCCAGGTCGGCAACTTCCCGCAGGCGTTCAGCCACGTGCCGCTGATCGACACGGCTCTGCGGCTTACGGCTTCCGGGGCGTACGGGGGCTGAGTGATTCCCCTCTTCGTGTAGAGGACCTCCCCGGTCGTCGTCTCCACTGCCGGCCGGGGCAGGAGCCCGGTGTTCGGCGGCCAGGGAGGCCGCCTCGGACATCACGGGGTACAGCGGTGGCCGCGCCGGTACGGCTGAGTGTCCGGTGTGGTGACGCGGCCGTGGTGGAGGACCTGCAGTGGCCGTGCCGGGCCGGCGACGCTGCCGAAACCGCTACCGGATGTCCGTGCCGCTGCTACAGCACCCTTTCGAGGAATGCCTGGGTTCGTTTCTCGCGGGGGTTGGCCAGGACTTCGCGTGCGTCGCCGCGTTCGACCGCGATGCCGCCGTCCATGAACAGCACTTCGTCGGCGACCTCGCGGGCGAAGCCCATCTCGTGGGTGACGAGGAGCATGGTCATGCCGTTGCCGGCGAGGTCGCGCATGACGGCGAGTACTTCGCCCACGCGTTCGGGGTCCAGTGCGCTGGTGGGTTCGTCGAACAGCATGATGGTGGGTTCCATCGCCAGTGCGCGGGCGATGGCCACGCGTTGCTGCTGGCCGCCGGAGAGCTGGGCGGGGTACTTGTGGCCGCACCCCTCCAGGCCGACCTTGGCCAGCAGTTCTCGCGCCTGCTCCCGGGAGGTGGCGCGGTCCTTCTTCTTCACCAGCACCGGTCCGGACATGACGTTGCTCTCGGCGGTCATGTTGGGGAACAGGTTGAACTGCTGGAACACCATGCCGATCCGGGCGCGCTGCTCGGCCAGCCGCTTGGGGGGCAGGGCGTGGTAGGCGTGGTCCTTCTCGACGTAGCCGAAGTCCTCCCCGTTGACCTTCAGGACTCCGCGGTCGATGGTCTCCAGCCCGTTGATACACCGCAGCAGTGTCGACTTGCCCGATCCGCTGGGTCCGATGATGCAGGAGATCTCCCCGGCCGCCACGGTCAGGTCGATGTCGTGCAGGACCTGGTGACGTCCGTAGCTCTTGCACAGCTTGCGTGCGACGATCGTTCCGTCGGCGTTCACAGCAGTGACTCCCTCGTCATGGGAACGGGCTGGCCGGCCCCCGGCTCGGCCGAGGTGGCGGCCGGGGTCAGCCGTGCCCGGGTCGAGCGGGAGAAACGGCGCTCGATCATGGACTGCGGCACGCTCAGTACCAGCGTCATGATCAGGTACCAGAGGCTGGCCACGATCAGCAGCGGAATCGTCTGGTAGGTGCGGGCGTAGATCGCCTGTGCGCTCTGCAGCAGGTCGGCGACGCCGAGCACGCTCACCAGCGAGGTCTCCTTGAGCATGCCGATCACCTGGTTGCCGGTGGCCGGAATGATCGCCGGCATGGTCTGCGGGATGATCACATGGCGGAGCTTGGTGAAGGCCGACATGCCCAGGGACTCGGCGGCCTCGTGCTGTCCGCGGCTGACGGAGGCGAACCCCGCCTCGGATGATCTCCGACATGTAGGCGGCCTGGTTCAGCGTCAGGCCCACGACGGCCGCGGTCATCGGCGTCATGATCGCGTTCACGTTCACCGGCGTGGAGATACCGGTGAAGGGGATGCCGATGGAGAGGTGCGGGTACAGCGCCGCGATGTTGAACCAGAAGATCAACTGCACGAGCACCGGGGTGCCGCGGAAGAAGGTGATGTAGAGCTGGGCGAGCCCGGAGACGGGCCGCTGGTGCGACATGCGCATCACCGCCAGCACCAGCCCCAGCAGTGTGCCCAGGGCCATGCTGGCCACCGTGAGAAGGAGCGTGGTCAGCAGGCCGTTGAGGATCGTCTGGGTGGTGAAGTAGCTGAACACCACCGGCCAGCGATAGTTCTCGTTCGTCACCGCGGTCCACACCAGAGCGGCGACGATCGCGATCGCGACCACCCAGGCGACATAGTCACGCGGACGCTTCGGCGTGATCCGCTTCTTTTCTTCGGCCGGCAGTTGGGGCACCGGTCGGCTCCTGATCGTCGTCTCGATCACATCCATCGGAACCTCAGTCCTGCGGGACGGCCATGGCCGCGGTCTTGATCCCGAGGGTGTGGAAACCCCAGCGGCCCAGCGCCTCGGCGTACTTGGGGCTGTCGATGATCGACTGGATGGCAGCCTGCACCGCGGGCGTGAGCGGCGAGTCCTTCTTCAGCGCCACGGTCACGGTCTTGGTGGCCACCAGGGGCTGCAGGACGTCGAACGTCCTGGGCTGCTGGCTGGCCGCCCACTGAAGCCCGGTGAAGTCGTACATCACCGCGTCGATCCGCTTGGAGACCAGCTGAGTCAGAGCGTCGTTCACGCTGGGCAGGGTCACCGCTGCGATGGCCGGCTTGCCCTTGCTCGTACAGTCCTGCCTGGACAGCTGCGGCAGCCACTGCAGCTCCGCGGTACTGCCGGACTGGACACCGACACGATGTCCGCACAGCGTGTGGGTGCCCAGCTTCTGCGGATTCCCGTAAGGGACGGACACCCCGGTCCCGGCCTTGAAGTAGTCGACCATGTCGAGCACCTTCAGCCGGTCCTTGGTCGCCCCCATGGTCGAGGCCGTGAAGTCGTACCGGCCGGCCTGCAGTCCGGTGATGATCGTGTCGAACTTGACGTTGTTGATCTGCAGCTTCAGACCGAGCTTGGCGGCGATCAGCCGGGAGAAGTCCGGGTTGAACCCGATCGGCGTCCTGTTGTCCGACGCCATGAACGAGGTCGGCGGGCTGGTCAGATCCATCGCCACCGATATCGTGCCCCTGGCCCTCACCGCCGCCGGCAGCAGCTTCACCGCCTTCGCATCCGGCTGCACACCGATCGAAATGTCATCGGTGTGCTCGGCCGACGACCCGGAACCCGCGCCCTGCGCCGTGCTCTTCGCCCCCACGTTCTGCGCGGTGCCGCCCGACCCGCACGCGGCGAGCGCGAGGGCCAGGGCCGCCGTGACGAACGGGACGCTCAAGTGTCTGCTGACTCGCATGGGATTGCTCCTTACTCAAGGGGAAAGCTCAAGGGGGAAAGCGCGCTGGGAGCCGCTCAGATCCCGGATGGGTGGCTGTTTCGAACTGGCTGGGGCGATCGGGAACCTGCCGGCCTTGCCGTTGCTGGACGAGGCGCGGCTGGTGCCGATGCCGCGGGCGGCGAGGGAGGGAAGGGCGGCGAGGGCAGCCAGGCCGCCTGCTCCGCGCAGAAGCGCTCGCCGGCCGATCTGCGGGCGACGTCCTGAACCCAGGTCTGGGCAGGGGTGGCGCGGATGCGGTCCTCGGCACGGCGCACGGTGGGTGGCGCAGTTCCAGTGCGGCGATCGGGGCATGCTCGACTCGTGGTCGATCGGTGATCCTGCAATCGGCGGTCGCCCGAGGAGAAGGCGAGACGGAGAACAGGTCGTTCAGCCCATTGCTGGTGGTGATGCCCAGCAGGGATGTTCAGAAAGCGGTGTACCCGCCGTCGACGGTCAGGACCGATCCGGTCACGTACGACGACTCCGACGAGGCGAAGAAGAGCACCGCGTCAGCGACCTCTTCGGGGGTGGCGAGGCGTTGGAGCGGGATCTGGCTCTCGCGCTCGCGGCGGTAGCCCTCGGGGTCGGGCCTGCGCTGGAACGCCGCTTCGATGATCGGGGTGGCGGTCAGGCCCGGAGCGACGACGTTGACACGGATGTTGCGGGGGGCCCATTCGATCGCCGCACCCTTGGCGAGCATGATGAGGCCCCCCTTGGCGGCGGAGTACAGGACCTCTCCGGGCTTGCCGACCATGCCGAGCCGGGAACTGACGCAGACGAACGATCCTCCTGCCTCGGGCACCAGCGACGCGAAGTGCTTCATCACCAGGAACGCGCTGAGCAGGTTGCTGTCGAGCACGTTCTTCGCGTCGTCGTAGGCCATCTCGGTGAGCGGGCTGCTGGCCTGCAGGCCGTGGTTGAGGACGACGACGTCGACGGTGCCGAAGGACTCGGCGGCCTGCTTGGCCAGGTGCTCGACGAACGCCTCGTCATTGAGGTCTCCAGGAACATACAGGTCGTCGGGCTCAGCGCTGTCGAGCCGCTCCCTGCGGCCGGTGAGCAGCAGCCGCGCGCCCTCCCGGCGGAAGTGGGAGCTCACCGCCTGCCCGATTCCACTGCTGGCACCGGTCACCAGGGCGGCGACGTTCTTGAGTCTCATGTCAGACATTCCTTTACCGGGGGGAGGTCGGTCGGGCTGCGCTCGACCAGGGGGCGTCTCGGCCCGGGGCCGGTCAGTTGAGGAATCCGCGGGCGTCGACCGGCCAGCGCTGCAGCGACGTGCCCGTGCTGTCGGTGACGATCAGTTCCTCGAAACCGAGGACGACCGGGCATACGTGGTTGGGCACCACCGGTACGACGGTGCCGACGCTGGGGCGGAACTCGCCGTCCGGCAGCGGGAGGAACCCGTGGTACTCGTTGAGCTTGGCCAGGACTGCCTTGGTTCCGGCGATGCCGCCGTAGCCGAGCTCGGGGCTGCCTTCACGGCTGAGGGCTTTGGTGCCCACATCGAGAATGACCTGGTCCGGGACCCAGTCGCTGACCACGGTGCCGGCGACGAACAGCGCGATCTGGTCGTCCGTGCAGGCGCCCAGCCGGGCGTTGTTCAGATCTCCGAAGACGTACTCGCCGGGACGGATCTCGGTGATCACGCTGCTGGCGGAGAACTCGAGGGTGGGAGTGGAGCCGGCGCTGACCACCTCAGCGGTGACCCCGACGTCGGCGAGGCTGCGTACCGCGGTGACAAGCGCGGTCTCCTGGTCCTGCGCGGCACGCCGGCGAGCGTCCCGGCCGGAGCTGCCGTGACCCGGATAGGTGAAGACGCCCACCGGCACCAGACCGCGCTTGCGGGCGGCGATCGCGAGGTCGCCCGCAGCCTCGGGCGGCGCCCCGGAACGACGGGCGCCGCAGTCGACCTCGATCACGACCTGCAGCCGGTCGGGTTCGTTTCCCATCGCGTCGGCGAGGGCCTCGATTGCCGCTGCGTTGTCGACGCCGACCCGCAGCCGGGCGGACTCGGCGAGCCGGCGGATCCGGGGCTTCTTCGTTCCCGCGGGCCAGATCGGGTAGGCGAGGAAGATGTCGTCGAACCCGGCCGCGGCGAAGACCTCGGCCTCACCGACATTGCCCGCGGTGATCCCGGCCGCGCCGGCCTCGATCTGACGCCGCCCGATCTCCACGCACTTGTGCGTCTTGACGTGCGGCCTGACCTTGAGGTTGTGCTGGTTGGCGAAGGCCTGTATGCGGTCGATGTTGCCTTGCATGACATCGACCAGCACGATCGGCGCGGGGGTGTCGATCCGCTCGCCCAGAGCGTCGAGTGCTCGTTGCAACCGGTTCACGCTGCCCTCCCTTGGTTCTGTCTGGTGGTGATCGAGGGTCGCGGGTGCTGACTCCCTCGGATGCCGGACGTGCGCGGCCCGCGACATCGCGCGCGCTCGCGCCACACCGCCGTCGTGTCCGCCCTACAGAGCGGTGCAGACCATCTGGATCTCGACCGGGCTGTTGAGCGGTAGCCCGGCGACACCGATCGCGGTGCGAGCGTTCCGTCCGTTCTCGCCCAACACCTCGATGAGCAGTTCACTGGCCGCGTTGGCGACGTTCGACTGCTCACCGAAGTCCGGCGTACTGGCCACGAAGACCAGCATTTGCACGATCCGGACCCGGTCCAGATCTCCCACCGCCTGCACAGCGGCGGCGAGGCAGTTGAGCGCGGCATGGCGCGCGAACTCCCGCGCCGTCTCCAGCCCGACCTCCCGGCCGACGGTGCCCTGCCCCAGCAACTCACCGTCTTTGTAGGGCAGTTGGCCCGAAATGTAGATGTTGGAGCCCACCGTCCGGTGGTGCACGTAGTACGGGTTACTACGGATATCGGGAAGGTCCAGCCCCAAGGCCCGGAGCCGATCGGAAGCCGCACCGGTGTTCACCATGGAAGTCACGGGCCGGCTCACTGCGCCACCGCCGCGGACGGCACGGGGCGCGACCCCTCGCAGCGGGCCACGAGAACCCGCTTCGTACGAATCTTGATCATGTGTACTCGGTCCTCCGCTCGAGTAAACAGTGGAGGCGAAACGCCGCATGATGACTTGAAACAAACATCTATTGTCGTTTGTCGACCATATGGCTTGTCGTTTGTCGACCATATGGGGGCCGATCGAGCACTGTCAATACAAACTTCAGCCTCGAGCACGGCGTACCTGGCCTACCGCGGGACCGGCCCCGCCAGGCACGAAAGCCGCTGTCAACGGCTTGATCGAGCCTCACCGACGCGTCGCCCACGGCTTCAGGAAACCGTGCCGACCAGCGGTTACGCACTCCTCGTCGGCGGCGGCCGACTTACCCCGAACCTTCAAGCACAACGCGCCGCACCTGGCACCTCGACGAACTCGGCGGCATCGGCGCATTGGCGCGTGGCATCGGCGCATTGGCCTGGTCGCGGTGCACTGGCCTGGTTGCGGTGCGCGATCGAGTCCGTCGGTGTGTGCGAGGCCTCGGTGCGTGCGGGGGCCACTGACCGGAGGGAGCCCGACCGATCGTGGCAAGAATGGGAGGCACCCGGGACTCCGCGCAGCCGCACCATCCGGGTTCGCGAAGATCCAGGTGCTGGCACTGGTGGAGTGCGGGACCCATGCATGGGTGGTCGCGGTGCGCCAGCGAGCAGAAACCCGCCGGCCGTCTGCTGGGGGCTCTGTCGGCGGGCACGCTGCTGCCGGCAGACCGGGAGTTCTTCGGGTTCCCGCCGTGACTCGAAGCCACCGCGACGGGCGCCGACCTGCTGTGGCAGGTCAACAGCGCCGCGGTGCTGCCGGTGCGCTCAATCCTGGAAGACGTCCCTTACCTCGCCCACTGGCCCCGCAGCGTAAACGCCCGTCGCCCCTTACCCGTCGCACCGTGCGGCGACCGGCAGCCCCACCCGAGATCCACTACAAGCTCACGTTGAAACAATGCGGGCTCCTCGGCTTCCCGTCATGGGTCTGCAACGTCACGGTGGCGAGCGGGCTTGGAGACTTCACGCACGCGGCATGGCCTCATGCATGCCGGGGCGTGCGTTCCCCCTGGTCTCCCGTCTGGCCCCGCAGTCCCATGGGGAAATGAGCAGCCAGTTCCTGGCGGAACGCGTCGGTGTCGCCTTCCAGGGCAACCGCAGCCAACCTCTCGTGCTCGACGACCAATTGATGTGGGTCGTCGCTGTAAGTGCGGTGATCGACGCTGAGGTGGAGGCGCAGCTTGGTCTCCCAGCCATTCCAAAGACTCTGCAGGACGCCGTGCTCCGAGAGGTCGTAGAAGAGCCTGTGGAAGCGAAGGTGCGCGTCGATGCCGGCGGGGATGTCGTCCTTCTCAATTGCCCGGCGGAGATCCTCGACGGTTTGCAGCAACCGCGGCCGCTCAGGACCGCGTAGTGCTTCGGCCGACAGCTCGGCGGCGTACGGCTCGACACGTAGCCGGACCGAGTCGATCTCGGCGACCTCACGAGCGCTCACCTCTACGACGAACGCCCCACGGTAGGGGATCTTTACGACGAGCCCTTCCTCCTCCAGCTTGGTCAGCGCCTCGCGCAGCGGGGAACGGCTGATCCCGAGATCCGCGGCGATGTGCGCCTCGCGCAGCTGGCCACCTGGAGGTACGGTCCCGTCGAGGATGGCGGCACGCAGTGTGCGATAGACGCCGTCCGGCGTCGTCGTCCGCTGCTCCAGCCATTCGAATTTGTGATCCACCCGTCACGCTCCCTTGGCCCCTGCGACCATTTGTCGTTTGTCGACTATACTCCTGATCTTTCATCGACACCTCAAGTCGGCTGTCTGCCGACTGCCCCCGCCCTCACAGCCGTGCCTCCTTCCGGATCACGGGCCGCGGTGACAGGTGAGCGTCGGCCGGGCCCAGCCCGGGGATCACACCGCCACCGGCGCCCTGCTGACCGGGCCCGTGCGAGGTGGAGGTCCCCGCCGGTTCGAAGGAACGCCGGCTGCCCATTGAACTCGTTGACAGTCACGCTCAGTATGGTCGACAATCGACTATCACTGGTCGACAATCGTCCAGAGCGGCTCACGCCGCTCGACTGAAGCACTAGGAGGACTCGTGGGATTCGACGTCAGGCCCAAGTTCGTGACGTTCGACATGAACGGAACGCTGAGCAAGTTCAGCATCAACGACGCGATCCGGGAGGTCCTGGGCGACCGACTGCCGGACGAGGTCGCCGATGACTACCTGCAGATCTGCAAGGCGTACCGGATCGACGAGTGCACAGGCGCGTACCAGCCGTTCCACCAGGTCGTCGCTCATTCCATGGAACGCGCCTCGCACAGGGTCGGTCTGAAGTACCGCGAGGACGACGCGCGAGCGGTGTACGAGACCATCCCCACCTGGGGCCCGCACCCCGGTGTCACCGAGGCATTGAACCGCCTGGCTGAGGAAGTCCCGCTCGTCATCATCACGAACAGCGACACCGCGCACGCCGTGCGCCTGGCGGAGAACCTCAAGGCCCCGTTCGAAGTCGTCATCAGCGCCGAGGAGATGGGCGTCTACAAGCCACGACTCCGAGCGTTCGAGTACACGTTCGACAAGCTCGGCGTGACACCCGACGAGCTCGTGCACGTCTCCGCGAGCCCGATGTATGACCTGCGATCCGCGGCCACCCTGGGCATCAAGAACAAGGTGTACGTCGACCGCGGCTTCGAACACGACGAGTACTGGCTCGGCTACGAGCGCATCACCGACATCGCCGACCTCCCGGTCCTCTTCGGCCTCCCGCGCCCCTGACGCCTGAGCGGAGAACTGAGGACTGGAGCTACCCGTCCTCGCCGGCAACGCGTACTTCGTGCACCACCGGGCGGTGGTCTCAGGCATCCACATCTCGGGCCGACTGCCTGTCAGGGACGGTGAGCTGCTGGGTCAGGGCGTTGTCGGCCGGGACGTCGACACTGGAGACCGCGAAGGTGCTCGCGCGCCATGCCGCGCTCAACTGCCTCGCCGCCGCTGTGCAGGCGGTGGGCGATCCGGACCGGGTCCGGATCGTGCCGATGCTGGTCTTCGTGGCCGGCACGCCGGTCTTCGCTCTGCAGTCGCAGGTCGCCAACGCGGCCACGAACTGCTCATCGAGGTGCTGGGCGAGAACGGAAGGCACACCCACACCGCGATCGGTGTCGCCGGGCTACCCCTCAACACCCCTGTCGGGATCCCGATGATCCGCACTGCGGTGTAGCGGCGAACCAGTCATGAGGAGTTCATCTGTGAACCGGCTCCAACAGGCACTCGACACCCTCGTCGTGCGAATGACATCCGGCGCCGATCGTGCTGGCCGACGTGATGCAGGACAACATCGACCGTACGCAGGGCTTCGCCGCACCGCCCTCTTCCTCGCCTCGTCGGAGTCCTCGTACCTCACCGGGGCATCCCTCCCCGTCGACGGCGGCTGCACCGCCTTCCAGCACTGGCCCACACGGTTCCCAGAGACAGTAGAAGGACACGTATGAACGCCCTTGGGGCACTACCCCGAAACGGAGAGCTCGGCTTCTGGATGGCCGGACTGGCCGACAACAGGCCGTCATTCCCCCGCTTCACCGGCCAGGACTCGGTCGACGTGGCCATTGTCGGCGGCGGCTACACCGGCCTCTGGGCGGCGTACTTCGCCAAGAAGCTCGAACCGTCGCTCTCGGTCGCCGTCTTCGAGGCCGAACAGGTGGGCTACGGCGCATCAGGACGCAACGGTGGCTGGCTCTCGGCGATGCCCCCAGGGAACCGTGCCACCTTCGCCCGCGCCGGGGGAGGGCTGGAAGCCAGCCGGGCACTGCAGCAGGAATTCGTCGCCGGCGTCGACGCGGTCCTGGACATCCTCCGGGCCGAGGGCATCGATGCCGATCAGCACAAGGGCGGCGCTCTCGTCGCCGCCCACACGCAGGCGGGGCTGGGCCGGCTTGTCGCCAGGCGTGATGCCGACCTGAAGTACGGGCTGACCGAGGACGAAATCCAGATGCTCGACCGGGACGAGTTCCGGAGCCGGATCAACATCTCCACCGTCCACGGCGGGCTCTTCTACAAGCACTGCGCGCGGCTCCACCCCGCGAAACTCGTCTACGGCCTTGCCGACACTCTGACCTCCATGGGGGTCAGGATCTTCGAGGGCAGCCGAGTGGACAGTGTCGAGGGCAAGATGCTCACCTTGGCCAACGGACGTGTCACCGCGGCGAAGACGTTCATCTGCACCGAAGGCTATTCCGGACAGCTGCTTGGCAGCCGGACCCTGATCCCTGTCAATTCCTCGTTGATCGTGACCAAGCCCCTGTCGGAGGAGGCATGGCAGCAGATCGGCTGGGACGGGCTGCAGTGCCTCAGCGACTCCGCGCACACGTTCATCTACGCCCAGCGGACGTCGGACGGCCGTATCGCCATGGGGGGCCGCGGTGTCCCCTACCGCTTCGGGTCCGGCACAGGGGGAGCCGGTGCGACCGCCCAGTCCACCATCGACCTGATCTCGCACAAGCTCAGTTCCTTCTTCCCGGGGATCCCCTTCGAGGTGGACCACGCCTGGTCGGGAGTCCTGGGCGTCACGCGTGACTGGAACGGCGGCGTGCACTGGGACCCGGTATCCGGGGTCGGATCGTCCACCGGCTACGCGGGACACGGCGTCACGTCGGCCTACGTCGGCGGCAGGACTCTAGTGGAGCTCGCCTTCGAGAAGGAGACCGAACGGACCACCCTTCCCTGGGTCGGCTACCGGGCACGGAAGTGGGAACCGGAACCCATCCGCTGGCTGGGCGTACACGCCATGTACCGGCTCTTCGGTATTGCCGACCAGTGGGAAGAGCGCAGGCGTTCCAGCAAGACCTCACTCCTGGCCAGATTCGGCAGCAGACTCGCCGGACTTCACGAGTAAAGGAAAGGCAACTGGTCTCATGGACGCAAAACTCGCAGTCCTCGGCTTGGGCAGCATCGGAAGCATGGCCCTGTGGCAGGCGTCCCGGCTGTCCGACTCGGTTGTGGGCTTCGAGGCGGCCACCCCCGCCCACGGCCGCAGTGCCGTGGGCGGGGACACCCGCCTGTTCCGCATGGTCTACTTCGGGAAGCCCGACTACTACCCCATTCTTGAACGCTCCCGCAGCCTCTGGGCCGAACTCGAAGCGGAAACCGGGCAGGACATCCTCATACCTACCGGGGGGCTGTCGATCGGGACGGCGAACGGCAGCTTCATCAACAACCTCCTCGAGACAGCGCGCATCACCGGAGCCGAGCGCCACGTCCTCAGCCGGGAGGAGTTGGCGGAACGCCACCCCCAGCACAACCTCCGCCCCGACGACTGCGCCATCTATGACCCCCGCGCCGGCGTTCTGCGCACCGACCGCGCCGTCAGCGCTGCCGTCGCGGCGGCCCAGGCCAACGGCGCCACCGTCCTTCAGAACACACCCGTGGACAGCATCACCGAAACCGACCACGGCGTGGTCGTCGCCTCGGGCGACAGAACCTGGACGTTCGAGAAGGTCATCGTCGCCTCGGGCGGCTGGTCCCGAAGGCTCATGCCCGACCACCTCAAGGCCGTCACAGAAACCCAACGGATCGTCCTGACCTGGTTCATCGCCCAGGACGCCACGCAGTTCTCGCCGGAGAACTTCCCCGCCTTCAGCCGGTGGTACGAGGATCGCTCCCTGTACGGCGCACCCGCCGTCGACGGCGTGACGGTCAAGGCATCAGTGGACGGACCGCTGTCCGGGCGCGCAAGGGCAACCCCCGACCCGGACTCCGTGTCCAGAGAACTCACCCGGGAAGAAATCGAGAAGGTCACCGAGATCGTCACCGAATTCTTTCCCGGCCTCACCCCCACCATCGTGCGCTCCGACGCCTTCCCCGACCTTTTCACCGAGGACAGGCATCCCCTCCTCGGCTGGCTGGACGAGAACAGCCGGGTCTACTGCGCCACCGGATTCTCCGGAAAAGGCTTCAAAATGGCCACCGGCTATGGCCACATCGCCGCACACGAGGCGCTCGGCAAACAGACCATCGAAGTCCTGGACTTCGTACGTCCGGACCGGTTCAAGACCAGGTAGCCACCCACTCCCGCCGCCTCGGCGCAGTAGCCTCGGTATCGCCCTTCGGCTGTACGTTGTCCGCGGCGAGACGCAGGAGCGGCATGGGTCACGCCCGGCACGGCGAGATCGAGATTGGCCAGGACCTTCTCGGAGTCGGCCAGCGTGGTCGGAGAACAGGCGAGGGTACGGCGTCACGTGCTCTGGCAGTCGGGGCACAGGCCCCAGAACGTCACTGCGGCCTCCTGGACGGCGTACTCCTTCGGCAGCTGAGGGTCCATGCAGGGAGCCGCGCCTACCGCGCATTCCACGTCACGGATGGCACCGCAGCTGCGGCACACGAAGTGGTGGTGATTGTCGTGGTTCTCGGCCTCGTAGCGGGCCGGGTGTCCGGCGATCTGAGTGCACCGGATCAGGCCGGCGTCCGTGAGCGCACGCAGCACGTTGTAGGTGGCCTGCAGGGACAGGCCTCCTGTGACCCGCTGGGCGCGCTCACGCAGGGTGTCGGCATCGAGATGGCCCGCCGAATCGGATACGGCCATCAGTACGGCCATGCGCGGAGCGGTCACCCGCATGCCCGCCTTGCGCAGCCGTGCCGCGGCCAGCTCCATGGGTTCCTCTGCGGCGGTCGCTGTCATTCTGCCTCGTACTCCCTGTCGTCCTCCGGGACCGCCTCGTCACTCTCCGGGGCGGTGTCCGTGGAGAGCTCGAACCACACGGTCTTGCCGACGGGCCCGTACTCAAAGCCCCAACGTGCGGCCAGGGCGCCCACCAGGGTGAGTCCGCGGCCGTGCTCGTCCTCGGAGCCGACGTCGGTCCGGCGCGGAGGCTCCGAAGAGCCGTCGCTGACCAGACAGCGCACAGAGGACACCCGCTCCAGGGTCAGACGCAGCGGACCGGAAGCATGCCGCAGTGCGTTGCACACGAGCTCGCTGACCAGCAGCTCGGCGGTCGGGACGAGGTCACACAGATCCCATTGGAGCAGCACCTCGCGTACGGCGGCCCTCGCCAAGGCGCACGCGGTCGGCGACCAGGGCAGTGCCCACGGCCCACCGGCGAACGACTCCAGGCAGTTCGTGGCCAGAGGTGCCCCTGGCGACAGGGGCGGCGCGGAGTGCTGAGGGGCGGGGACAGCCGCGTCGGCAACCGTTCCCCCCGGGCGGGTGTCTCGAGGAACTGCGCTGTCCATGGCTCCCCCTTCGGGGTGGTACCGAAATATTCCCCATGACGCTACGCCTTTTCTGGAGTCGGTCAAGAGAATGGAGAGCATCATTTTTCATGACCTATCCAATTTGGCCCTGGTCACGAGTTTGCGCCGGCTCGGCTCCGGTCGGCGACTCCCCGGGAACCCGCAGCTCTCCGCCGCCAGGACCCACGCGCCGTGCCCGCCTACGCTGAAGGCAGACCTTGACCTGTCCCCTGGCTGGAAGGGGGCGGCTGCGGTGGCTCCCCTTTCGAAGGCGCGCACGGCGCTTTCCGCGCTGCGCGCAGACCTGGCCGGTGAGGTCTTCGCCCCCGGTGATCCGGGCTACGACGACGCCCGGGCCGTCTTCAACGCGCGGATCGACCGCCGGCCGGCCATGATCGCGCGGTGCGCGGGGCAGGCCGACGTCGTGCGTGCGGTGCGCTTCGCCCGGGACCTGGATCTGAAGATCGCCGTGCGCGGCGGCGGCCACAGTGTCGAGGGCATGGCGGTCAACGACAACGGGGTGGTCGTCGACCTGCGTCGGATGCGCGGGGTCACGGTCCATCCCGGATCCGGCGCGGTGCGGGTCGAGGGCGGCGCCTTGATACGCGACTTGGATCGCGCTACGGAGCCGTACGCCCTCGCGACCACCGGTGGCCGGGTCTCCACCATCGGTGTGGGCGGTTTCGTGCTCGGCGGTGGCAGCGGCTGGCTGGAGCGGGTATTCGGGCTCGCCGTGGACAACCTGCTCGGCGCGGAGCTGGTGACGGCGGACGGCTTCACGGTCCGGGCGAGCGCCGGCGAGCACCCCGAGCTGTTCCGGGCCCTGCACGGCGGCGGCGGGAACTTCGGCGTGGCCACCGCGCTCACGCTCCGGCTGCACGAGCTGCCGGAGTTCTCCCTCGCCGTGGTCGTGTTCCGGCCGGAGAGCGGCCCCGAGGTGGTCCGGCGCTTCCGCGACGTCTTCGCCTGCGGGCCGCCGCAGGCAGGTGGCGCCGTCCTGTTTCGGACCGGGCCGCCCGCACCGTACGTCCCCGGGCATCTGGTCGGCACGCTGCTGTGCACCGCGCTGATCACCTATGCCGGCCCCGAGGACGACCTGCGCGAGCTCGTCCGGCCGCTGCTGACGCTGCCGCACGACTCCGCACTCGTGGCCGCGATGCCGTACGCCGACGTCCAGTGCATGTTCGATGTGCCGCCCGGGCTCCGCCACCACTGGTCGGCCGAGTACCTGACGGGCCTGCCCGACGAGCTGATCGACCTGTTCTGCGCCCGTGCCCGCGCCATGCCCGTCCCCACGGCCTGCCGGCACATGCTGGTCCCGCTCGGCGGGGCGGTGGCCTCCGGGGCCTCCGAGTACCCGGTGCCCTTCCGAGGCGCGCCCTGGGCCGTGGACGCGTTCGGCATCTGGGAGGACACGGCGGACGACGCGCGGGTCTGCCGATGGGTCGAAGCGGCGCGCGCCGACGTCCGGCCCTGGCGCACGGGCGCGGTCTATCTGAACTTCATCGGGGACGAGGGCAGGGACCGGGTGGTGGCCGGCCTCGGCACCGAGAACCTCAACCGGCTGGCGCAGGTCAAGCGGCAGTACGACCCGGACAACGTGTTCCGCTACAACCACAACGTCCCGCCCGCCTGACCGGGACCCGCCGCTGCGCCCGGGGCGTCCGCGCAGGTAGCGTCGCCGCATGGACAGCCGTTTCGACCTCCCGGGCACCGAGGGCGCCGGGATCACGGTGCGGCGGGCGCTGGAGCTGCCCGGGCTGCGCAGCGGACTGCCGGAGGTGCTGGCGGGCGCCGACCGGCTGGGCCGCACGGTGCGCTGGGTGCACGCGGGTGAGGTCCCGAACATCGCCTCGCTGCTCAAGGGCGGTGAGCTGCTGCTGACCACCGGGTACGGGCTCGGCACCCGCCCCGCCGACCAGCGGGCGTTCGTGCGCACGCTGGCCGAGCGCGGTATCGCGGCCCTGGTGGTGGAGCTGGGCACCCGTTTCACCCGGCTGCCCGCCGCCCTGGTGGAGTCGGCGAAGGCCGCCGGGCTGCCGCTGGTGCAGCTGCACCGCGAGGTGCCGTTCGTGACGGTCACCGAGGAGATCCACACGGAGATCGTCAACGGCCACTACGCGCTGCTCCAGCGGGCCGAGGAGGTGCACCGCCGCTGCACCGAGGCGCTGCTCGGCGGGGGCGGGGTGCCGCAGGTCCTGGGCATCCTGGCCGACTTCGGCGGCAATCCGGTGTTTCTGGAGACCGCCGACGGTCAGCTGCTCTACGCCGCCGGGACCGGCCCTGCGGACACGGACCCCTTGCAGGTGTGGGAGGGGCTGCGCGGCCACCACAAGGACGAGCCGCCGGCCGGGACGGCGATCGTGGACGTGCCCGGCGGCGGGCCCGGCGCGGGGTCCGTACGGGCCCGGCTGGTGCTGCTGCCGGTGAGCCGGCCGGTGGCGCCGGTGCACCGGATCGCCGCCGAGCGGGCGGCGAGCAGCCTCGCCGTGGTGCTGATGCAGGCCCGGCAGGAGGAGGAGCTGGCGGCGCGCGGGCGCGGCGACTTCCTCACCGACCTCTCCGAGGGCCGGATCACCGCCGAGGACGCGCCCGCCCAGGCCCGGGTGCTGGGCTTCAAGCCGGGCCGCGGCCCGCTGCTGCCGGTCGTGATGCGCCTCGCGGACGGGCCGACGCCGGGCGGTGGGGGCTGGGCGGTGCTGGCGCGGGCGGTCGCGGAGGAGCTGGCGTCGCTGGGCGTGCCGGTGCTGCTGGGTGTGCGGCCGGTCGAGGGGCGGGTGCCGCTGCTGCTGGGCCTGCGCTCGGAGTCGGAGCGGGCGACGGTCGCCGACCGGGTGGCCGCTGCGCTGCGGGCGGGCGTGGAGCGGGCGGGCATGCAGCGGCCGGGCGCCAGGCCGCCGGTGGTGGTGGTCGGGGTGGCGGGCGGCTGGGCCTCGGCGTCGGCGGGGCTGCGGCACGCGGCGGAGACCGCGACGGCGGCGCAGGGCCTGCCGGAGCTGCCCTGGTACGACGCCCGCCGTCTGGACATCGACCTGCTGCTGTGGCGGCTGCGCGACCATCCGGACCTGGCGGCGTTCGTGGACCGCGCGATCGGCCCGCTGCGGGAGCACGACGACCGTTCGAAGCCGCCGCTGCTGCCGACGCTTCAGACGTATCTCGCGCATGCGGGCCGCAAGGCGGAGACGGCCCGCGAACTGCATCTGAACCGGCAGACGCTCTACAACCGGCTGGCCCGGATCGGGGAGTTGCTGGGCGCGGACCTCGACGACCCCCAGACGGTGCTGACCCTGAGCCTGGCGCTGCGGGCACGTCGGCACGTGCTCTAGGGGTAGGGCCGTACCTGGGTCAACTCGTCGTAGACGCTGAGGACCTGGGCGACCGTCTCGTCCTCGGTGGGCCAGGTCGCGGCCTGCCTCGTGCCCTTCTCCTTCAGCGCCTCGCGGCGTGCCGGGTCGTCGAGGAGGCGTACGACGGCGGCGGCGAGCGCCTCCGCGTCCCCGTACGGGACGAGTTCGGCGGCGTCGCCGACGAGTTCGCGGATGCCGCCGACATCGGTGGCGACCAGCGGCACGCGCGCGTGCAGGGCCTCCTGGGCGAGGACGGACCGCGACTCCCAACTGCTGGGCAGCAGCGCGACGTCGGCGGCGGCGAGCAGCTCCGCCGCGTCCTCGCGCCTCCCCAGCAGCCGCACCGGGAGCCCCTCGTCCTCGATGCGCCGCTGCAGCACCGTGCGCAGCGGCCCCTCCCCCGCGATCACGACCAGCGGCGCCGGGTCGATGCCGCGCCAGGCGCGGGAGGCGTCCAGCAGCACGTCGTGGCCGCGGTGCCGGTCGAGGGCGCCGACGGCCATGAGCAACGGCCGGCCGGTGGCGCCGAGGTCCGCGCGGAGCTTGGGGCGCAGCCGGTCGGGGTCCTCGTGCTCGGTGGGCTTGCGGGGTGCGGGAAGCGCGACGGCGGCGAGCCGGGCATCGCGGGCGCCCCGTCTGCGGGCCCGTTCGACCAGGTCGGACGATGTGCCGAGCACGACGGACGCGGCCCGGGCCACGCGCCGCTCCAGCAGGCGCAGCAGATGGGCGCGGGCGCCCTCGGCGTGCGCCCGGGTGTGCCAGGTGACGACGAGCGGGATGCGGCGTCCGCCGAGGGCGAGCGCGGCGCGCAGGCCCGCGTGCAGCCCGTGCGCGTGCACCAGGTCGGCGTCGCCGCAGGCGATGCGGAGCGCGGCCAGGGAGGCGGGGTCCGTGCTGCGGGGCACGGGCACGTGCTGCGCGCCGGCGCCCGTGAAATCGTAGGTGCGCTCGGACTCGGAAGGGGCGCACACGGTCACACGCACGCCCCTGGCGACCAGGCCCGCCGCCAGTGTGCGCACGTGCGCGCTGCTGCCCGCGCTGCCCCCGCCGAGCACCTGCACGGTGCGCAGCGGCGACCGGCCGTGCGGTGAGGGGCTGCTGGCGAGGCTCACGTGGCCGGGGCTCCTGGTTCGGCGTCGGACGGTCACGAAGAAACGTACAGAAGGATCGCGCGGTGGGCGTGGACCGCGCGAGGTGGACCGCTGTTGACTCAAGGATGCCAGGGCGCGGGGGTGTTGCGGCACCGGCGGGCGCGCCTCACAGGTGTCCGAGCATCGCGCGCCCGGCGGGAATTGTCAGACATACCCTGGGACGGCGGAGCGGGCGCCCCCGGCACGCACCGTGTCACTCACACGGGTGAGGCGGCGGCCGGCGGGAGGGCCACCGGGAGCGGCCCGATCCGCCACGACCTCGCCGCTTCGCTCACCTTGTCCCCGTACACCGCCGCGGCGACGAACGCGACCGCGTGGGCGAGAACTCCGGCCCGCCCGTTGCCCACTACGGCGGCGGCGCCGAGCGCGGCACCCAGGGCGTGCGCCCCGGTGTCGCCGAGCATCGCGCGCTCGCCCAGGTCGTCGGGGAGGGCGGCGGCCGCGGCCCCGATGGCGACGGCGGCCAGTTCCCCGCAGGCGCCCTTACGCAGCAGCCCGGGGGCGGCCAGCGCGAGGACGGACCCGGCGGCGCGCCCGGGCCGTACGTCCACGAGGTTCACGAAGTGCGCGGCTCCGGCGATGACCACACCCGCGAGCACCTTGTCCAGGGGCCGCTCCTTGAGCACGGCCCCCGCGGCGAGGGCGGCGGCCGAGATCCCGAACAGCTTCACGGCGCCACTGGTCACGTCACCGTCCCGCAGGGCCGACAGATGCGCCCGGAACCCCCGCCGCGGGTCGCCCGCGCCCGCGATGTCGTCGTAGACCCCGCAGGCACCGGCGGCCAGCACGGCGAACCCGGCCGCCGGGTGGACCCGCCAGGCCCCGGCCGTGGCCGCCGCGGCCACCGCGGGCCCCGGGTACAGCACGACGGTCCGCCCGGCGTGGTTCGTCCGCTCCCAACGCCACCGCCCGCCCGGTGCCGCGGCACGCAGGGCGGCCGTTGCGGCACGGGTGACGGCCGCGGCGAGCGCGAAGGAAATGGTCCTGCGGGAACGCCCGATCATCATCCCGCCACCCTAAGCGAGCGCACGGCGGAACCGTGTCCTACACGTCCGCCCGTGCCGTGGCCAGCAGTTCCTCCGCGTGGGCGCGGGCGGTCTCCGAGTCCTCCTGGCCCGCCAGCATCCTGGACAGCTCACGGATCCGGTCCTCGCCCTCCAGGACCTTCACCCCGGAGCGGGTGACCGAGCCGTCGTCGGTCTTCTCCACCAGCAGCTGCCGGTCGGCGAACGCCGCCACCTGCGGCAGATGGGTGACGACCACGACCTGCGCGGTCTTCGCGAGCTTCGCGAGCCGGCGCCCGATCTCGACCGCCGCCTTGCCGCCGACGCCCGCGTCGACCTCGTCGAAGAGGTACGTCGGCACGGGGTCGGTGCCCGCGAAGACGACCTCCACGGCGAGCATCACGCGCGACAGCTCACCGCCCGAGGCGCCCTTGGCGATGGGCCGCGGCGGCGCGCCGGGGTGCGGGGCGAGCAACAGTTCGACCTCGTCGACGCCCGACGGCCCGTAGGCGACCGTACGCCCGCCGACCTCGACCCCGTTCGGGTCCTCGGTCTGCCGGATCTCGAACGACACGCGCGCGTGCGGCATGGCGAGCGAGGCCAGCTCCGCGGTGACCGCGGCGGCGAACCGCTCGGCGGCCTCCGCCCGCGCGTCCGTCAACTCCTGTGCCAGGCCGCCCAGTTCGGACCGCAGCGCGTCCCGCTCGGCGGTCAGCTCCTCGATCCGGTCGTCGTCGCCGTCGAGTTCGGTCAGCCGGGCGGCGCTCTGCTCGGCCCAGGCGAGAACGGCATTGATGTCCTCGCCGTACTTCCGGGTCAGCGCGGTGAGTGCGGCCCGCCGCTCCTCCACGGCCGCGAGCCTCAGCGGGTCGGCGTCCAGGTCGTCGGCGTACCCGGCCAGCTCACCGGCCACATCGCCCAGCAGGATGCCGATCTCCCCGATCCGGTCGGCGAGCCCCGCAAGCGCCGGGTCGTGCGACCGCACCGCCTCCAGCGCCCGGTGGGCGCCCGCGACCAGGGTGGACGCGTCGACGCTCTCGGGATCCTCGGGGTTGCCCGCGAGCGCCGTGTGCGCGGCCGTCGCCGCCGACGCCAGCGCCTCGGCGTGCCCGAGCCGCTCGGCCTCCTCGGCCAGCTCCACGTCCTCACCCGGCCGTGGCTCCACGGCCGCGATCTCCTCGAGCCCGAAGCGCAGCATGTCGGCTTCCTGGGCGCGCTCACGGGCACGCGTGGTGATCTCGTCCAGCTCGGCGGAGACCGCGCGCAGCCGCCGGTAGGCCTCCTGGTACTTGGCGAGCGGTACGGCGACGGCGTCCCCGGCGTACCGGTCCAGCGCCTGCCGCTGCCGGGACTGCTTGAGCAGGCCCTGCTGGTCGGTCTGCCCGTGCACGGCGACCAGTTCGTCGGCCAGCTCCGCCAGCACGCCGACGGGCACGGAGCGCCCGCCCAGGTGCGCCCGCGAGCGTCCCTCGGCGGAAACGGTACGGCTGACGATCAGCGCCCCGTCGTCGAGCTCGGCCCCGGCCTCTTCGGCGCGTACGGCGACGGAGGCGTCCTCGGGCAGGGCGATCCGGCCCTCGACGACCGCGTTCTTCGCCCCGATCCGCACGAGCGCGGGGTCGGCGCGCCCGCCGAGCAGCAGCCCGAGACTGGTGACGACCATGGTCTTACCCGCACCCGTCTCACCGGTCACGGCGGTGAAGCCGGGCGACAGCTCGACGACCGCGTCGTCGATGACTCCGAGCGACCGTATCCGCATCTCCTCCAACACGGAGAAGACCTTACGAGGTCCGGCTGGGGAAGTGCGAGCGGCCCGTGTCACTCCCGGGAGGTACACGCGCCCCGAAAGGGGCGCGGGGCTGCGTCCGACACGCGGCTCCGCCGCGACGGGGATCCCCCTGTTCGAGCGAAGCCGAGAACTCGGGGACGGGAGCAACCACGACGGACCGGCACGCGACGGACAACCCGAACCGGTCAGTGAGGTCGGCCTCTCCACCCCGACACCGGAAGCGCGAACTTGGCCACGAGCCGGTCGGTGAACGACGCGTGGTGCAGCCGGGCAAGCCGCACCGGCACAGCCCCCCGCCGCACCTCCACCCGCGCCCCCTGCGGCAGCTCCACCATCCGCCGCCCGTCGCACCACAGCACCCCGTGCGACGTGTCCGGCTGCACCTCCACGGCAAGCACGGAGTCAGGCGAGGTCACCAGCGGCTTGGCGAACAGGGCGTGCGCGCTGATGGGCACCATCAACAGCGCCTCCACCTCCGGCCACACCACGGGCCCGCCCGCGGAGAAGGCGTACGCGGTGGACCCGGTGGGGGTGGCGCACACGATGCCGTCGCAGCCGAACCCCGTCACCGGCCGCCCGTCGATCTCCAGGACGACCTCGAGCAGTTTCTCGGCGGAGACCTTCTGCACGGCCGCCTCGT
Organism: Streptomyces sp. Y2F8-2; assembly: GCF_014905555.1. Taxonomy (GTDB): domain Bacteria; phylum Actinomycetota; class Actinomycetes; order Streptomycetales; family Streptomycetaceae; genus Streptomyces; species Streptomyces cynarae. The sequence goes on from NZ_BNGS01000007.1 coordinate 482,768, forward strand.
TCAGCGCCCAGTCGGTGTGCACGATGTCGCCGTTCTTGTGCACGACGACGTCGACCGTCATCCGCTCCTCGACCTCGTACGCCTTCATCACCACCCGGTCGACGACCCGGTCGAGGTCGTCGCGCTCGGCCTCGGCGAGGAAGCCGACCCGGCCGAGATTGACGCCCAGCATCGGCACCCCGGAGGCGCGGGCGAACTCGGCGCCGCGCAGCAGGGTGCCGTCACCGCCGAGCACGATGAGCAGCTCGCACCCGTCGAGGCACTGCGGGGTGGCCTCCTTGACCAGCTGCACATCGTCCGGCAGCGGAAGGTCGGCCGCCTCGTCCTCCAGAGCACGCACACCGATCCCGGAGCGCAGCAGGCCCTTGACCACCAGCTCGGCACTGCGGATGGCGGCGGACCGACCGGTGTGGGCCAGCAGGAAAACAGTACGAGCTCGGTTCGTTGTCAACGCGGCCCCTCCGCCACAGCACGGTCAACGTCGGCCGGGTCCAGCGCGGGTGCTCCGGCTCGCAGCCACAGAAAGTACTCGACATTGCCCGACGGCCCGGGCAGCGGGCTGGCCGTCACCCCCTTCACCCCGAGCCCCAGTTCCGCGGCCCGCTCGGCCACCCCGCGCACGGCCTCGGCGCGCAGCTGCGGGCTGCGGACCACGCCGCCGCTGCCGAGCCGTTCCTTCCCCACCTCGAACTGCGGCTTGACCATCATCACCAGGTCGGCGTCCGGCTTCACGCACCGCACCAGGGCGGGCAGCACCAGTCCGAGCGGGATGAAGGACAGATCCCCCACGACAAGATCCACTGGCTCCCCATCGATCGCTTCGAGCGTCAACTCGCGTACGTTCGTACGGTCCTTGACGGTGACGCGTTCATCACTCCGGAGAGACCAGGCCAGTTGTCCGTATCCGACGTCGACGGCGACGACGTGGGCGGCGCCCGCGCGCAGCAGGACATCGGTGAAGCCGCCGGTGGACGCGCCGGCGTCCAGCGCCCGCCGCCCCTCGACGACCAAGCCCCCGGGGACGAAGACCTTCAGGGCGCCGGCGAGCTTGTGGCCCCCGCGCGAGACATAGTCGGGGTCGCCGTCGTCCTGCGCCACCACGATGGCGGCGGCGGTCTCGACCTGCGTGGCGGGCTTCGTCGCGACGGTCTTGCCGACGGTGACCCGCCCGGCGGCGATCAGCTGGCTGGCGTGCTCGCGCGAGCGCGCGAGCTTCCGGCGGACCAGCTCCGCGTCGAGACGGCGGCGTGCGACTCCTGCCACGTTCGGTTCAGCTCCTGTTCCCGTATGTCATTCACAAGGTACGACCCGAAGGGTCTCATTGAGGGGTGGTGGTCGGGTGCCGGGTGGGAGCCGGAGGTCCCGGGCGGACGTCGAGCGCGGTGAGCGCGTCGCGCAGCCCCCGGTGCACATCCTCGTACACCTCGATGTGCCCGTCCGTGGCGAGGTGGCCGGCGTCGGCGAGACGCTCCAGGGCCGCGTCCACATCGGCGTTGCCGGTGGGGGGCCTGGGCACGTTCAGCGGGGCGGGCGCGGAGGGTTCGTCCTCCCGCTCGGACGCGGAGTCCGCCAGGACGTCCGGCCCCGGTACCGCTGCTTCCGCCGGGGCTCCGGCCTCCGTCACAGAGTCGCTCATGCCACGACGCTACCGCGAAGCGCTGACAGGCTCTGAGGTACCGTCGCTCACGATGGCGACGATTGAGGAGTGCCGCAGCGCACTCGAGAAGTTCTCGGACAACCTGGCGGGCGCCGAAGGGGACGTGCGGGAAGCCGCGGCCCTGAACCGCTCGCTGAGCTGTCATGTCACCGACCTGGACGTCACCTTCGTCGGCCGTCTCGAGGACGGCCGGATCCAGGTGCTGGACACGCTCCAGGGGCCACCACGCGAGAAGGCCCAGATCAGACTCGCCATGACCGGGGACGACCTGGTGGCGATGGTCGACGGGGACCTGCACTTCGCCAAGGCGTGGGGCTCGGGCCGGGTCAAGCTGGAGGCGGGGCTGAGGGACCTGTTCCGCCTCAGGAAGCTTCTTTAGCGGCCGCGGCGGCCGCCTGCGCCCGTGCCCTGCGGGCCGCCGGGACCACCAGCGGCGTTCCCGTCTCCGGGTCCGGGACGACCTGGCAGCGCAGGCCGAAGACCTCCTCCACCAGCTCGGCCGTGACGATGTCGTTCGGGGCGCCCTCGGCGACGACCCTGCCGTCGCGCAGAGCGATGAGGTGGGTGGCGTACCGGGCGGCGTGGTTGAGGTCGTGCAGGACCGCGACCAGGGTGCGCCCCTGCTCCTCGTGCAGTTCGGCGCACAGGTCGAGCACGTCGATCTGGTGCTGGATGTCGAGGTAGGTGGTCGGCTCGTCGAGCAGCAGCAGCGGGGTCTGCTGGGCGAGCGCCATGGCGATCCACACGCGCTGCCGCTGGCCGCCGGAGAGCTCGTCGACGTAGCGGTCGGCCAGTTCGGCGACGCCGGTCCGTGCCATGGACTCCTGTACCACCCGCTCGTCCTCGCCGGACCACTGCCGCAGGAGCCCCTGGTGCGGGTACCGGCCGCGCCCGACCAGGTCCGCGACGGTGATCCCGTCGGGTGCGATGGAGGACTGCGGGAGCAGGCCCAGGGTGCGCGCGACCTTCTTCGCGGGCATCGTCTGGATGACCTGCCCGTCCAGCAGCACCCGCCCCCGCGCGGGCTTGAGCATCCGGGACAGTGCCCGCAGCAGCGTGGACTTGCCGCAGGCGTTCGGCCCGACGATCACGGTGAAGGAGTCGTCGGGGACCTCCACGGACAACCGCTCGGCGATCACGCGCTGGTCGTAGGCGAGGGTGACGTCGTCGGCGCAGAGGCGGTTCACAGTGCTCCTCGTGGTCCTGGTGTCGTTCGTGTCCGGTCCGCCCGCGGCCTTCATGTCCGGCCCTTCCGCCCTGTCCGGCCCTTCCGCGGGCTCATATCCGGCCCGCCCTGCGCTCGGTGACCAGCAGCCACAGCAGATAGGCGCCACCCAGGACTCCGGTCACCACGCCCACGGGAAGCTGGTCCGCGCCGAAGAGACGCTGTGAGGCCCAGTCGGCGACGATCAGCAGGGCGGCGCCCATGACCATGGAGGGCACCAGGCTGGGGCCGGGTGAGCGGCTGAGCCGGCGGGCGAGCTGCGGCGCGGTGAGCGCCACGAACCCGACGGGGCCGGCGGCGGCCGTGGCACCGGCGGTGAGCAGCACCGCGGACACCATCATCAGCAGCCGCACCCGCTCCACCCGTACTCCGAGGGCGCTCGAGACGTCGTCGCCCATCTCCATCATCCGCAGCCCACGGGCGTTGCCGAGGACGAGCGGTACGAGGACGGAGCACAGGGCGAACAGCGGCCGGACCTGGTCCCAGTCGCGGCCGCCCAGCGAGCCCGTCATCCAGACGACCGCGCGGGCCGCGTCGACCATGTCGGCCTTGGTGAGCAGAAACCCGTTGACCGCCGTCATGATCGCGGACACGCCGATGCCGACCAGGACGAGCCGGTAGCCGTGCACGCCCTGCCTCCAGGCGAGCAGATGGATGGCGGCTCCGGTCACCAGGCCGCCGGCGAGCGCGCCCAGGGCGACCTGGGTGGCGCTGCCGGAGAACAGCACGATGACCACCAGCGCCCCTGCCGTCGCACCCTGATTGAGGCCGAGCACGTCCGGGCTGCCCAGCGGGTTTCGGGAGACGGACTGGAACAGCGCGCCGCCGAGCCCGAGCGAGGCGCCGACCAGCAGGCCGACGAGCACACGCGGCAGCCGCAGCTCGGTGACGATGAACTCCTGACCCGGTTTGCCGCCGCCGGCCAGTGTTCTGAGGACGTCCCCGGCCGGGATCGGGAAGTCGCCGGTGCCGATCAGCAGCACGCTCCCGGTGAGCGCGACGAGCAGGAGCAGGACGACGACGGCGAGCGCCCGGACGTCCAGTCGGAAGGACAGCCCGCCGGGGGCCCTGAGGACACGCTGGGACTTCACAGTCGGGCCGTCCTCCGCCGCCGTACGAGAAGGATGAAGACCGGGCCGCCGAGCAGCGCGGTCACGATGCCGACCTGGAGCTCGGCGGGCCGGGCGACGACTCGGCCGACGACGTCGGCGCCGAGCAGCAGCACCGGCGACAGGACGGTCGCGTACGGCAGGATCCAGCGCAGGTCGGGGCCGGTGAAGGACCGTACGGCGTGCGGGACCATCAGCCCGACGAACACGATCGGCCCGCAGGCGGCGGTCGCGGCTCCGCTGAGCACGGTGGCGGCGGCCATGGACAGGGCGCGGGTGCGGCCCAGGTGCGCGCCGAGTGCACGGGCGGTGTCGTCGCCCATCGCGACGGCGTTCAGCGGGCGGGCGAGCGCGAGCGCGAGGACCGTACCGGCCAGCAGGAACGGCAGGACCTGCCGAATGGTCGCGTCCGTCGCCGAGGCCAGGGAACCGACGGTCCAGAAGCGCATCTTGCCGAGCGCCGCGTCGTCCATGATCATCACGGCTTGGAGGTAGCCGTAGAGCGCGGCGCTGATCGCGGTGCCGGCGAGCGCCAGCCGCACCGGCGTGGCGCCCCGGCTGCCGCCGAGGAACCACACCAGGGCCCCGACGGCGGCCGCGCCGAGGAAGGCGAACCACACATAGCCGCTCAGGCTGGTGACACCGAAGTACGTGATGGCGGTGACGACCGCCGCGGAGGCGCCCGCGTTGAGGCCGAGCAGGCCCGGATCGGCCAGAGGGTTGCGGGTGAGCGCCTGCAGGACGGCACCGGCGAGGCCGAGCGCGGCGCCGGTGAGCAGGCCGAGCACCGTGCGCGACAGCCGGTCGCCGACCACGACGTCGGCGTACGTCCCCGAGTCGTGGAACAGTCCGTGCCAGACCTGCGCCGGCGAGAGGCCTTTCGCCCCGATCGCGATGCTCGCCAGCGCGACGGACGCCAGGATCACGACCGAGACGAGGAGCCCGAGGGACCGTATCGCCCGGCGGGTCGGGGGCGCGGGGGCGGTGTCCGCGCGCGGTTCGGGAGGGCTGTCGACCAACACCTGGTTAGGTTAGCCTACCCTCGCTTCGCGTCTCGACCGGCCGTCCCCTCCGCTCACAGCCCCAGCCGCGCCAGCGCCTTCCCCCCGTCCAGCCCGCAGGACCCTTCCCCGGCTGCCGCCCAGGCCGCCGCACACAGCGCCCGCAGCCCGTCCAGAGCCTCCCCGTCGCCCTCCAGCTGCAACCTCTCCTCCAGTGCTGTCGCCGTCCAGCCGCCGCAGCGGTAACCGCCGCCCGCCGCGACCACCTCCGGCTGCCCCGTCAGCAGCCCGCGCAGATCCGCGTCCACGTACGTCGGCCGGTGCTGCGGGGTTGCCGCCAGCAGCTGCGCTCCGTCCGTCACGCCCGTCAGGACCAGCAGCGAGTCGACTCCGCCGTTGAACGCGCCCTCGATGTCCGTGTCCAGCCGGTCCCCCACCACCAGCGGCCGCTCCGCGCCCGTGCGCAGAATCGTCTCGCGGTGCATCGGCGGCAGCGGCTTGCCCGCCACCTGCGGCTCCGCACCGGTCGCGATGCGTACGACCTCGACGGCCGCCCCGTTCCCCGGCGCGATACCGCGGGCGCTCGGGATCGTCAGATCCGTGTTCGACGCGAACCACGGAACTCCGCGCGCGATGGCGTAACACGCCTCCGCGAACCGCCCCCACGGCAGCTCGGGCCCGCCATAGCCCTGCACCACGGCCACCGGGTCGTCGTCGGCCGACTCGACCGGCACGAGCCCCCGCTCCCGCAGCGCGACCCGCAGCCCCTCGCCACCGATCACCAGCACCCGCGCCCCGGCGGGCACCTGCTCGCTGATCAGCCTGGCCACCGCCTGCGCCGACGTGATGACGTCCGAGGCACCCGTCGGTATCCCCAGCTCCGTCAGATGCTCGGCCACCACGTCCGGCGTACGCAGCGCGTTGTTCGTCACGTACGCCAGATGCATCCCGCCCCGGCTCGCCGCGCCCAGCGATTCCACGGCGTGCGCGATGGCGCTCCCACCCGCGTACACGACGCCGTCCAGGTCGAGCAGCGCCGTGTCGTACGCCTCGCTCAGGGGCGCATCGCTGCCCTCGGGCCGCGTCCTGACGGTCTGGCTCATTACGCATCGCTCCTCATTCGATCGCCTTCCCCGATCATCCCGCACGGCACTGACACACTTACGATGCATCAATGAACACTGCAGGTGGCGGGGACGTACCGGCGCACACGGGCCTTGACCTGGCCCCCTTCCGGGGCCTGCGCTACGACCCTGACCGCGTCGGCAGCCTCGCCGCGGTCACCTCACCGCCGTACGACGTCGTCGTGCGCCCGGACGGACTCCTCCATCTGGAGTCGGCGGACCCGCACAACATCGTGCGTCTCATACTGCCCCAGGCGGCCACTCCGGCGGCACGCACCAAGCAGGCGGCGGAGACCCTGCGCCGCTGGCTCGCCGAGGGGGTCCTGAGGACCGACACCGAGCCCGGCCTGTACGTCTACGAGCAGCGAGGCGGCGGGGTGCTCCAGCGCGGCCTCATAGGGGCGCTGCGCGTCTCGGAGCCCTCGGAGGGCGTGGTGCTGCCCCACGAGGACGTCATGCCGCACGTCGTCGCGGACCGTGCGGCCCTGATGCGCGCCACCTGCGCCAACCTCGAACCCCTGCTGCTCACCTACCGCGGCAACGGCTCCGAGACCGGCGCGACGGCCGTCGTCGAACGCACCGTCGAACGCCTGCCACTGCTGGCCACCACCACGGAGGACGGTTTCAGCCACCGCCTGTGGTCGGTGACGGATCCCGACGCTCTGGCGGAGATCCGGGCCGACCTGGCCCGGCAACAGGCCCTGATCGCAGACGGCCACCACCGCTGGGCGACCTACGTGCGTCTACGCGCGGAGCACACCTCCCCGAGCCCGTGGGACTACGGCCTGGTCCTGCTGGTGGACACCGCCCGCTACCCGCTGAGGGTCCGGGCGATCCACCGCCTCCTGCACCGGCTCCCGGTCGCCGAGGCGCTGTCCGCCCTGGACGGCCTGTTCCGCGTACGCGACCTGCACCTGCCGCTGCCCGATGCCTTGGAGGTGCTGGCCGACGCCGCCTGCGCCGGCAACGCCTACCTCCTCGCCGGCGACGGCGCCTTCCACCTGGTCGACCAGCCGTCCCCGGACCTCCTGGCCCGTACGGTCCCGGCTGACCGCCCCCAGGCCTGGCGCACGCTGGACGCGACGGTCCTGCATGCCGCGCTCCTGGAACACGTCTGGCGCATCCCCGAGGACTCGCCCCAACACATCGCCTACATCCACGACACGGCCGCCACCGTCGAGAAGGCCGAGCGCGACGGCGGCACGGCGGTCCTGATGCACCCGGTCCGCGAGGAGGTCGTCCGCGCACTGGCCCGCCAGGGCGTGACGATGCCGCGCAAGTCGACCTCGTTCGGCCCGAAGCCGGCGTCGGGGCTGGTGCTGCGGGCGTTGGAGCTCTGACAGGCGACAGGGCGGGACCCGCTGGGGTCCCGCCCTGTCTCGTCCCGGTGCCGCCGACCGGCGTCAGTCGTCGTCGCCGTCGCCCTCGGCCGCGTCGGGCTCGCTCTCGCCCTCGTCCAGGGCGTCGACGAACTCCACACCGTCCAGCTCGGCGAGCCGGTCGGAGGCGTCCGTGCTGCCGTCCCTGTCGGCCTCGACGGCCTTGGCGAACCACTCGCGCGCCTCGCTCTCCCGACCGGCGGCCAGCAGCGCGTCGGCGTACGCGTACCGCAGCCGCGCGGTCCACGGCTGGACGGAGTTGGATGCCAGCTCGGGGCTCTGCAGCGTCACGATCGCCGCGTCGAGCTGCCCCATGTCGCGGCGCGCACCGGCCGCCACCAGCCGCATCTCGACCTGACCGGCCTTGTCGAGCTTGTGGACCTCGGGCGCCCCGGCCATGTCCAGCGCCTTCTCGGGCCGGCCGAGACCACGCTCGCAGTCCGCCATGACGGGCCACAGGTCGACGGTGCCCGTCATACGCCTGGCGGCCCGGAACTCGGCGAGCGCCTCACCGTACTTCTGGTTGGCGTACGCCGCGAAGCCGGCCGCCTCGCGCACGGCGGCGACGCGTGACGCGAGGCGCAGCGCCACCTTCGAGTACCCGTATGCGCCCTCCGGGTCCTCGTCGATGAGCCGGGCGACCATCACCAGGTTCTTGGCGACGTCCTCGGCGAGCGTCTTGGGCAGGCTCTGCAGCTCCTGCCGTACGTCCTTGTCGATCTCCTCCCCGGTGACGTCCTCGGGGATCGGCAGCCGCTTGATCGGCTCGCGGTCCCGGTCCCGGTCCCGCTCCTCGCGGAACCGGCCACCACCGCGCCGGTCGTCGCCACGCCGGTCGTCGCCACGCCGGTCGTCGCGGCCACGGAACCCTCCGGGACGCCCACCGCGGTCGTCACGCCCACGGAAGCCACCGGGACGCCCACCGCGGTCGTCACGCCCGCGGAAACCGCCGCGGTCGGAACGGCTGTCGTCACGGCGGTGGCCGCGGTCCGAGCGGCTGTCGTCACGGCGGTAGCCACGATCGTCTCGGCTGTCGTCACGGCGGTAGCCACGATCCTCGCGGCTGTCGTCACGGCGCGGGCCGGACGGCCGGTCGTCACGACGGTCATCCCGACGGAAGCCGCCTCGGTCGCTGTCGCGGCGGTCGTCACGACGGAAGCCGCCTCGGTCGCCGTCGCGGCGGTCGTCACGACGATCGTCGCGACGGTCATCCCGTCGGTCGTCACGACGGCCGTAACCGCCTCGATCGTCACGACGGCCGTGACCACCGCGCTGGTCGTCACGGCGGCCGTATCCGCCACGGTCGTCATCACGGCGGCCGTAGCCACCACGGTCGTCGTCCCGACGGCTGTACCCGCCACGGTCGTCATCACGACGGCCGTAGCCACCACGGTCGTCGCCACGACGGCCGTACCCGCCACGGTCGTCATCGCGGCGGCCGTACCCGCCACGCTCGTCATCACGACGGAAGGAGGGACGGTCGCCCTCGCGGCCGAAGCCCCGGTCGCGATCGTCGCGGCGCGGACCGGACGAGCGGTCGTCACGGCGGAAGGAAGGACGTCCAGCACGGTCGCGGTCGTCCCGGCTACGGAATCCGCCTCGGTCGCCCCTGTCGCTCCTGTCGCCGCGGTCGCCTACCCGGCGGTCGTCTCCTCCACGGCGATCGTCGCGTCGCCCGGAGCCTCCACGGTCGTCGCCGCGGCGCGGGCCGCCGCGGTCACCACTGTCCCGGCGGCGCTGGTCGCGCTCAGGACGCTCGTCGGGAGAGTTGGTGGACATGGTGACTCCTGTCTTCGGTACCGCAAAATCATTGTCGCGCAGCCGGGTACCCGGCGCGCCCGGGGAAAACGAAAAAGGACCCTTGGTCCCAGCAAGTCGCTGGGACCAAGGGTCCTCCAAAGATTGTTCGGCGGCGTCCTACTCTCCCACAGGGTCCCCCCTGCAGTACCATCGGCGCTGTAAGGCTTAGCTTCCGGGTTCGGAATGTAACCGGGCGTTTCCCTCACGCTATGACCACCGAAACCCTAATGGTTTCGAGCGAACAAGCACACTCTTCAGTTGTCTGTTCTGCTCAAAGCCGGCAACCGTTCGTTGCCTCAGAACTGACAGTGGACGCGAGCAACTGAGGACAAGCCCTCGGCCTATTAGTACCAGTCACCTCCACCCGTTACCGGGCTTCCAGACCTGGCCTATCAACCCAGTCGTCTACTGGGAGCCTTACCCCATCAAGTG
>NZ_BNGS01000008.1 GCF_014905555.1 Streptomyces sp. Y2F8-2
ACTGTCCGGCCAGGTCAGCGCCTGCTCCGTGCACCACCAGTACTCCTCGAGCGTCTCACCCTTCCACGCGAAGACGGGGATGCCCCGCGGGTTGTCGGGCGTGCCGTCCGGCCCGACGGCGATGGCGGCGGCCGCGTGGTCCTGGGTGGAGAAGATGTTGCAGGACGCCCAGCGGACCCGCGCGCCGAGAGCGGCGAGGGTCTCGATGAGGACGGCGGTCTGGACGGTCATGTGCAGGGAGCCGGTGATACGGGCGCCGGCCAGGGGCTGCGCCTCGGCGTACTCCTTACGGATCGCCATCAGGCCGGGCATCTCGTGCTCGGCAAGGGTGATCTCCTTGCGGCCGAACTCGGCCAGAGAAAGGTCGGCGACCTTGAAAGCCGGAAAGTCAGCGGACACTGAAGCTCCTTGACGTCGGAAGGCTGCGATGGATGTCGAGAACGGCTTGGGGACGGTTCAGCGTGATGTAGTGCAACCCGGGAGCGCCCTCGGCAAGGAGCCGTGTGGCCATGGCGGTGGCGTACTCGACGCCGATGCGATGCCCCTCGGCCGGATTGTCCCGGGCCTTCTCCAGCCGACGGGCCAGCGCTTCGGGAAACGTTGCGCTGCTGAGCTCCGCGAAGCGGCGGATCTGGCGCACGTCCGTGGCGGGCATGATCTCGGGGATGACGGGAGTGCCGCAGCCCGCTGCCGCCACCCGGTCGCGCAGCCGCAGGTAGTCGTCGACGTCGAAGAACATCTGGGTGATGGCGTAGTCGGCACCGGCCTGGCACTTGGCGACGAAGTGCCGGATGTCGCTCTCCCAGTCCGGCGACCGCGGGTGCCGCTCGGGAAAGGCCGCGACACCGATGCTGAAGTCACCCGACTCTCGGACCAGGGCGACGAGTTCGCTTGCATGACGGAGCCCCTGCGGATGCGGCACCCAGGGACCACCCGGGTGCCCCGGCGGGTCGCCACGGAGTACGAGCACGTCCCTGACGCCGACATCCGCGTATCGTCCGATGATGCGGCGCAGCTCCGCCACCGAGTGGCCGACCGCGGTCAGATGGGCCACGGGGCGCAGTGTGGTGTCGGTGATGATCCTGTCGATGACCTCCACGGTGCGCTCTCGCGACGATCCACCCGCACCGTAGGTGACGGACACGAAGCTCGGCGAGTAGGACTCCACCTGGCGAATCGCCTTCCACAGCGCGCGGGTTCCCGGCTCGTTTTTCGGTGGGAAGAACTCGAAGGAGAAGACGGGCGTGCCGTGCCCGATGACCTCACGGAGGGTGACAGTCACCCACGGCCTCCCGCGTTGAAGTACTTGGCCTCGGGGTGGTGGATCACGATGGCGTCCGTGGACTGTTCCGGGTGCAGCCGGAACTCTTCGGAGAGGTGGACGCCGATCCGTTCCGGCTCCAGGAGCTGGGCGATCTTCGCGCGGTCCTCCAGGTCGGGGCAGGCGCCGTAGCCGAGGGAGAAGCGGGCGCCGCGGTACTTCAGGGCGAACATGTCTTCCATGTCGGTGGGGTCCTCGCCGTCGAAGCCCAGCTCGGCGCGCACGCGCGCGTGCCAGTACTCTGCGAGCGCCTCCGCCAACTGCACGGACAGGCCGTCGCCCGGTTCGGCGCTCAGCCGCTCGGCGATCTCCACCTTCTTCTCGGCGGTGCGGGCCTGGCCCTCCTCGTCGATGGTCAGCGCGATCAGCGCCGCCCCGTGCTCCCTGGCGAGCCGGGTGACCTTCACGAAACGGGACTCGGGGCCGTCACCGTCCTCGTAGTTCACCGAGTTGATCACCGCACGGCCGCCGAGCTTCTCCCACCCGGCCCGCAGGACGTCGACCTCGGTGGAGTCCAGCACGATGGGCAGCGTGGAGGCGGTGGCGAAACGACCGGCCAGCTCCTCCATGTCGGCGACTCCGTCACGGCCCACGCAGTCGACGCACAGGTCGAGCAGGTGGGCACCAGCGCGGACACACGGGCCCGGCTGTCGGCGGTCACTACGGCACCTCCAGCGCGTTCGCAAGCCGTCCGGCCGCTTGTGGCCCATAGACCCCGTGCACGATGCCGAGCAGGGCTGCCCAGTCGGTCTCGTAGGTCTGCGAACCGACCGTACGCAGCGCCACGGAGGCGAGTGCGCAGCCCAGCTGCGCCGCGGTCTCGAGGGGAAGCCGCCGACCGACGGCGGCGAGGAAGCCCGCACGAAAGGCGTCCCCCACTCCGGTCGGATCGGCCACAGCCGTGTCCGGAACCGCGGGGACGATGAGGGGTGGCTGCCCGACTCGGTCGATGCGGGCACCCCGTTCGCCGAGGGTCGTGACCCAGGTTCCGGTGGTCGCGAGGATCTCGTCCCGGTCGCGGCCGATGCGCTCCTGGAGGAGGGCGGATTCGTATTCGTTGGTGAACAGCCATGTGGCACCGGCGATCAGGTCGCGCGCCTGGTCCGCGTCCAGCCGGGCGAGCTGCTGTGAGGGGTCTGCAGCGAAGGGGATGCCCAACGCGCGGCAGTCGCTGGTGTGGCGCAGCATGGCGGCAGGGTCGTTGGGCGAGACGAGGACCAGGTCGGGACCGATGCCCGCAGAGATCAGGTGGCGCAGGTCGATCTCGGCGGCCTCGGTCATCGCGCCTGCGTGGAACGCGGCGATCTGGTTGGCGTCCTCATCCGTGATGCAGACGAAGCGCGCGGTCTGCCGACCGGCCGCGACCCGCACTCCCGTGGTGTCGACGCCGTGTTCCTTCAACCAGATCTCGTATTCGGCGAAGTCGTTGCCCACCGCCCCGACCAAGGCCGGGCGCAGACCGAGGACGCCGAGCCCGTAAGCGATGTTGGCCGCAACTCCGCCGCGTCGCACGTCGAGCCGGTCGACGAGGAAGGAGAGCGAGAGGTGTGCCAGCTGCTCGGGGAGCAACTGGTCCGCGAAGCGGCCGGGGAACACCATCAGATGGTCGGTCGCGATGGAGCCTGTCACGGCTATGCGCATGCGCACTCCTGTCGGTGCGTCGGTTTCAGCGGCGGTCTCAGACGCCTGCGGCGTGCCTGAGGGGCTGGGCGCGGTCGGTGCGCTCCCAGGTGAAGTCGGGGAGTTCGCGGCCGAAGTGACCGTAGGCGGCGGTCTGGGCGTAGATCGGGCGGAGCAGGTCCAGGTCGCGGATGACGGCGGCCGGGCGGAGGTCGAAGACCTCGGTGATGGCCTGCTGGATCTGGTTCACCGGGACCGTCTCGGTGCCGAAGGTCTCGACGAACAACCCGACCGGCTCGGCCTTGCCGATCGCGTACGCGACCTGGACCTCGCAGCGGGAAGCGAGGCTCGCGGCGACGACGTTCTTGGCGACCCAGCGCATCGCGTAGGCGGCCGAGCGGTCCACCTTGGAGGGGTCCTTGCCGGAGAAGGCGCCGCCACCGTGGCGGGCCATGCCGCCGTAGGTGTCGATGATGATCTTGCGGCCGGTCAGGCCGGCGTCGCCCATCGGGCCGCCGATCTCGAAGCGGCCGGTCGGGTTGACCAGCAGGCGGTGGCCCTCGGTGTCCAGTTTGATGCCGTCCTCGGCGAGCCGGCCCAGAACGCTGTCGACCACGTGCTCGTGGATGTCGGGGACGAGCAGACCGTCCAGATCGATACCGGGCGCGTGCTGGGCGGAGACGACGACGGTGTCCAAGCGGACCGGACGGCCGTCCCGGTACTCGATGGTGACCTGGGTCTTGCCGTCCGGCCGGAGGTACGGAACGGTACCGTCCTTGCGCACATCGGTCAGGCGGCGGGAGAGCCGGTGGGCCAGCTCGATGGGCAGGGGCATCAGATTGGGGGTCTCGTCGGTCGCGTAGCCGAACATCAAGCCCTGGTCGCCCGCGCCCTGCCGGTCGAGTTCGTGGCGCTCGCCCTCGACCCGCTGTTCGTAGGCGGTGTCGACGCCCCGGGCGATGTCCGGGGACTGCGCGCCGATGGAGACGGAGATGCCGCAGGATGCGCCGTCGAAGCCCTTGGCGGAGGAGTCGTAACCGATGGCGAGCACGGCGTCCCGCACGAGCTGGGCGATGGGCACGTACGCGCTGGTGGTGACCTCACCGGCGATGTGCACCTGACCGGTCGTGATCAGGGTCTCCACGGCGACGCGGGACAGGGGGTCCTCGTGCAGCAGGGCGTCGAGGATGGTGTCGCTGATCCGGTCGGCGATCTTGTCGGGGTGCCCCTCGGTGACGGATTCCGAGGTGAAGAGATGGCGCGACATGTCACTCCAGACGGTCGGTGGCCGGAAATTCGGTGACGCTCGGCGACCGGGCCGGCCAGGGGCCCGGGTCCGGGAAGGAGCGTGCACCGGTGCGGACAAGGAACGCTCGAAGAACGAATGAACCGCGGCCGGAGCCAAGCTCTCGGCTCCCGCACCCCTCGCGTGCCCAACGGATCTCCCGAACCGTGTGTCCGGCCGCGCGCCGGCCTCCGCGCGTTCAATGCCCGGTGTGAGTCACTCGCCCTTCCCGGCGCACCGCGCGGCACTCCTGCCCGAGCAGCCGGGGAAGCTCCTGGCCGCGCACGAAGAAGTGGCCACCCGAGACCGTCCTCAGGCGCGTGGGTCCCTCGCTCCAGCCGCGCCAACCCTCCGCGGCTGCCGGTGGCACCATCGGGTCGTCGTCCGCAGTGACGACGAGCAGTGGCGTGGTAAGCGGTCCGGCCGGCGACGGTGTGCACGCCGCGGCGCGCAGTGCGCGGGCGAGCGCCAGATCGTCCCGCAGCACTGACTTCACCGCACGGTCCCACATGCCGCCGGGTTCGGTGCCGGGGGTTCCGAGCGGCACGACGCCCATCTGGTCCAGCGTGCGCAGCAGTTCGGCATCCGGCACGCCGAGGGCGTACGCCGGTTCGGGCGGCGTGTGCGGGGGCGAGCAGGCGCCGACCGCCACCAACGCCGGGCCGGGCCGTCCGGCCTCGTGCAGGGCCCGGGCGACGGTGTAGGCGACGAGAGCGCCGAGACTGTGCCCGTACAGGACGAACGGGGCCGTCGGGTCACCGGTGAACAGGCGCATCACATCGGCGAGCAGCGCCTCACGGGTGGTGGCCCGGGGTTCGCAGCGGCGTCCGTCGCGGCCGGGCAACAGCACCGGGATCGGCACCACGCCGGGCCCGACACTTGCCGCCCAGCCGTGGAAGGCCGAGACCCCCGCCCCGGCATGCGCGAAACAGTAGAGCCGCACCGGCTGTCCGCTGGTCATGGGATCCTCCTCGCCTGCGTGGAACACGAGTGGATCCGAGCGTCTCCAAGGGCTCTTGACAGCGCCTCAAGAGCGGCCGGAACTGCGATGAGGTCCGCGCAGCAGCGCAGGAACAGCTTCCCGGAGGGCGGCCCCGGGGCAGGTGCCTGATTCAGCTCGGGTCGCCGCCTGGTCGACGGCTCGGCCCGTCAGGCGGCACTGGCCCCCGGTCGCGGGTTCAGCGCCCAGGTGCCCCGCCGGCCCTGTCTGGCGTCGTCCTCACGTGACGATGCGGAGTTGAGGATCAGATGCTGGGTCCGCTGCACCTTCTGCGTCGGCTCCAGCCCAAGCTCGTCCATCAGGTTCTTCCGGAGCCGATGGAATATGCCGAGAGCCTCCGAGCGGCGCCCTGCGAGGTGAAGAGCCCGCATGAACTGCTCATGTATGTTCTCGTTCAGGGGTTGCTGAGCGGTCAGCGTGACCAAATCGCAGATGGCGTCGTCGTACCTGCCCAACTGCAAATCGGCCTCGATCCTGCATTCCAGCACGATCTGCTGCTGGGCCTGGAGCCCGCGCACCTTCGGCTCCAGGATGGAGCCCATCGGCACATCCACGAGGGCGGGCCCTCGCCAGAACTCCAACGCCCTGCGCAGAAGGCGGGAACCACGCTGCGGGTCTCCCTGCGAGAGAGCGATTCTCCCCTCGGTCGACAGTTCATTGAACTGGCGGAGGTCGAAGGGATCCATCGGTAACTGCAGGAGATATCCGCCCTGCCGGGTCAAGAGAATATCCCGCACCGGCGTCGACTCATCTTTGAACGCTTTCGAAATAAGCTTTCGGAGATGCAGGATATAGGTCTGCAGAGTCGTTTTTGCACTCCTCGGCGGCCGTTCCGCCCACAATTCATCGACGAAACTCGACGCCGTCACGACCTGCCCTTCATTGAGGGCCATAAGCGCAAGCACCTGCATCTGCTTCGGTGCGGTAGGAGTGACATCGATGCCATTCACGCTCAACTTCAACGGCCCAAGGACGGACATGGCGATCTCCGCCACACCCTCGGATTCCATGGACATACCAAGCCCCTCCATCAACTGAGACCATCTCTGACGATTTCGGTCCTTATTGACTGGGGTACAGCCCGAGCATCAGCCAAAGGCAGCACAGCTCGCCTGCAAGGAGACTCCCCCGTCCACCAAAGACGCTATACCAGACACAGACAGAGATCAAGGACTTCATGAAATGATAAGAATCAACCATCCCTCAAGGAGCACTCAAGCGATACCTGAAACAATGAATCGCCGCAACGTCATTGCCGATAGGGCAACCCAGCAGAATTGACACTTACCCATTCGAAACTCTCATGACGAATAAACATGCTTGACCTCGTTTTTACTCGCATTGAAACAGGCCGATAATGGTCGGCCAGAAGCCGAAGGACCCGGCCGCCGCGCGGCCGGGTCCTTCGGCTTCGCCCCTCAGGCCCGCTCCACCCGCAGAGCCAGCCCGTCCAGCAGGGCGTCGAGGCTGATCTCGAAGCTCTCGTCCGCGGTCAGATGGCGCGCCCCAGCCTGTAGGAACCGGGCGAAGGAGGGGTACCGGCCACCCGCGACGATGCCCTCCAGAAAAGTCGCCACGTCGAAGTGCCTCTCATGGGTGCCCCTGGTGCCGGCCCTCACGCGCTCCATCTCCGCCTCCTCGGCCTCGCACATCGCCGTCCCCATCACATGGCCGGTGACGATGGCGGCATAGGCCGACGCGACGGTGATGTCCAGCCCGGCCCGCTCCAGCACCGCCATGGTGTGGTCCAGCCAACTCAGCGCCCGGGGGCCGAACAGCGGGCGGCGGAAAGTCAGCCGGGCGAACCACGGATGGCGCCGGATGGCCTCGCGCAACTGGTAGGCACTCGCGCGCAGATCCGCCCGCCACTCCTCGGGGCCGTGCCGCGAGGGGATCAGCTCGGCGAACACGCCGTCGAGCAGCAGGTCGTCCAGATCCCCGTGGCGCCGGACGTGGTGCCGCAGCGAGGGACCGGCGCTGCCGAGTTCCGTCGCCAGGCGCTCGACCGACACCGCGGCAAGCCCCTCGGTGTCGGCGATCCTCAGCAATGCCGCGGTGATCTCGGCGCGGGTCAGTGGCGGCGCCAGATGAGCCTCATCCGGCTCGGAATCGGCCCAGATCAGGGGCGGGACCTCGGGTGCTGGATCAACGGTGGCCGCCATCTCTCACTTCCCTGGTTGAGTGCGGTTGGCCGGGCCGCCGGCTCCCGAAAGCGCCTGGCGCCCCGTACCCGGACAGGCGCGCCCAGCGTGGCACCCGCGGCTCGACGCCTCCTCGAACCGGGGTCGACCGACGCCTCGGCCTCCGCGACGCCGCATCCCCCGGCCGACCGGGACACCCTCCTGAGTGAGCCTCCTAGGCGGAGTCGATTGACAACATGAATCTAATGTAGTGCACTTAGCAACATGAATCTATCCCGCCTCGTGGTGCTGGGCCTGCTCGAGAGCCGCGGCCCGCAGCACGGACACGAAATCCGCAGACAGGCCGAGCGCAGCAACGTCCAGACATGGGGTGGCGTCAGCATCGGTGCCCTGCATCGCGAGCTGCGCACGATGGAGACGCACGGCCTCGTCGAGGCCGTGCGTACCGAGCAGGTCGGCCGCCGCCCGGTCCGGACCATCTACCGGATCACCGAGGACGGGCGGACCGAGCTGCATGCCCTCCGGGAGAAGGCGATCGCCCAGCTGCACTTCGGCCCCGACCCGCTCGGAGTCGCCCTGCTCTTCGGCCGGCTCGGAGACCGGGCGGGAATGCTGGCGCTGCTTGCCGAGCGCCGCGAAGCCCTCGCGCGCGGCCGGGACGGCGTGGCCGCCGAGTGCCGGCGCCTGACCGAGCAGGGTGTGATCACCGCGTTCGACGCCGCGATGTTCCGCCGCCGGGAGATGCAGCTGGACGCCGAACTGCGCTGGCTCGAGCAGTTCGAGAAGGACGTGGCCGACATCGCCGAGACCGGACCCGCCGCCGACGCCGAGCGCGCCGTGCAGGCAGACCAGACGGAGGAGGAGTAACCATGGACATGATCCAAGTGGATGGCCTGTCCAAGACGTTCAAGAACAAAAAAGGCGGCGTACAGGCCGTCGCCGAGGTGAGCTTCCATGTGGCGCCCGGCGAGATCGTCGGCTTCCTGGGGCAGAACGGCGCTGGTAAGACCACCACGCTGCGGATGCTCACCACACTGCTCCAGCCCACCTCCGGCAGGGCTCGGGTGGCCGGATGCGATCTGCTCGCCGATCCGCAGGGGGTCCGCCGCAAGATCGGCTACGTCGCGCAGTCCGGCGGCACCTCGCCTGCGGCCTCAGTGCGCAGCGAACTGGTCTTCCAGGGACGGCTGTACCACATGTCCCAGGCCGACGCGGTACGCCGCGCGAACCAGCTGCTCGAGGAGCTGAACCTGTCACAGCTGGCGGAACGCCCCACCATCACGCTCTCCGGCGGTCAGCGCCGTCGGCTGGACATCGCCCTCGGCCTGGTCCACAGGCCCGAGGTGCTCTTCCTCGACGAGCCCAGTGCCGCGCTCGATCCACAGAGCCGGAGCATGCTGTGGGAACACGTCCGCGACGTGCGGGACACCCACGGAACGACCGTGTTCCTGAGCACGCATTACCTGGACGAGGCCGACGCGCTCTGCGACCGGGTGCTGATCATCGACCGTGGCCAGATCGTCGCCGAGGACAGCCCGGCCAACCTCAAGCGGCAACTGGCTCACGACGTCGTCACCGTGGAGGTCGCCTCCGGAGCGGACCGGGCCGGTGCCGCGCTCGCCGAGCACCCCGCCGTCCGGGACGTCCGGGTCGACGGCGAGACCGTTCGGTTGACCGTGGAGAACAACGACCGCGTGCTGCTGGAGTTCCTGCGCACGCTCGACCGCGCCGGCGTCGAGCCGACGTCCGTCCAGGTGGTCCGCCCCACGCTGGACGACGTCTTCCTGTCCATCACCGGCCGTTCGCTGGACGCGGCCGCCCCGCAGCCCCTGAACGCCTGAGAGGACCCGTCGTGCAGATCATCAACGACTCGCTGCTCATCTTCCGGCGGAACATGGACACCACGCTGAAGAGCAAGATGAGCGTCGTCATCGGCATGGTTCAGCCGGTGCTGTACCTGCTGCTGTTCGGCCCGATGCTGGAGAAGGCGCTGCCCGACACGCCCGGGCACAACGCATGGCAGGAGTACGTGCCGGGACTGCTCGTCCAGCTCGGCCTGTTCGGAGCCGGGTACGCCGGATTCAACCTGATCCCGGACATGCGCGCCGGGGTGATCGAGCGCATGCGGGTGACACCGGTCAGCCGGCTGGCGCTGCTGCTCGGCAGGGTCATGCGGGACGCGGTGGTGATGCTCTTCCAGGCATTACTGCTGACCCTGGTCTCCGTGGCGTTCGGGCTGCGGGCCCCCGTGCTGGGTGTGGTGGCCGGGTTCCTGCTCGTCCTGGCCCTGGCGATCAGTCTGGCGTCGCTGTCGTACCTGCTGGCACTGAGTCTGCCGACGGAGTACCTCTTCGCTCCGGTGATCAATACCGTGGTCCTGCCACTGATGCTGCTCTCCGGCATCCTGCTGCCGATGACGTTTGCGCCGGACTGGCTCTCCGTGCTCTCCCACCTCAGCCCATTCCGGTACATCGTCGACGGTATGCGCGACCTCTTCCTCGGCCGCTATACGACCGGCTCGGTGCTGGGCAGTGCCATCGTCGCCGTCGTGCTGGTCACGGGCTCGCTCACCCTCGGTACCCGAAAGTTCGTGAAGGCCAACTCGTAAACAGATCTCCGGCGGCGACCCGGGCATCGGCGCACTACAGGCGCGCCGATGCCCGGGGAGCGCCACTGGCCAAGGCTCTGCCGCGGGGACACCATCGCCGAGCGGGCCGACCAGACCCGCAACCGTCTCCGCTGCGACACCGCAGCGGACGACCCCTGGCCTTCACCATGAAGGTCCACGGACACCGCACCGTCGTGGAACGCTGCTTCAACGGCCTCAAGCAATGGCGCGGCATCGCCACCGGCCACGACAGTCCTTCGAAACCGCCGGTGGCGATCCTTCGCTCGGCGGCGGACTCCTCGCCGGCTCCCGTGGTCCGGTCCGGCACAGGTTGCGGCTGATCAGCTCGTCGCAGGCGCATGCAGCTGAGGTCGGGCCGGCGCTGCCCGGTCCTGGGCAGGCGAAAGGGCCTCCGTCCGGGAGCGGAGGCCCTTTCCCTCGGTCAGAAGAAGCCGTTCAGGCCGAACCAGTCGTTCGCCGTCTCGGCGCGCGAGTCCAGCATGCCGTTGCCGCGGCCCTGGTACACGAGCTGGCAGCCGACCCCTCGGCAGCTCTCGCCGACATAGCTGCTCTTGGTGGTGGTGACGAGGTCGGCGCGGCCGTCGCTGGAGACATCGCCCAGGCCCAGGAACGTGTCCATGACGTTCCAGCCGCCGCTGCCGATCAGCACACGGGACCCGAGGGCCCCGGCCCTGCCCGGGTACAGCCACAGCTGCCCGGTGGACGCCTGGCGGGCGATCAGGTCCGCACGGCCGTCACCGCTCATGTCACCCGCCCCGACCAGGGCGTTCATGGCGTTCCAGCCGCCGTTGCCGATGAGCTTGCGCGCACCGAGGGTGCCGCTGCCGGTGCCGGGGTACAGCCACAGCTTGCCCGTGTCCTTCTCGACGGCCAGCACGTCCGAGCGGCCGTCGCCGGAGAGGTCGCCGTACGCGACGATCCGGCTCATGGCGTTCCAGCCGCCGTTGCCCATGAGCTTGCGCGCACCGAGGCTGCCGGTGCCGGCGCCCGGGTACAGCCACAGCTTCCCGGTGGACGCCTCGCGGGCGATCACGTCCTCTCGGCCGTCACCGCTGAAGTCGCCGTGCCGGGCGAGGGCGTTCATGGCGTTCCAGCCGCCGTTGCCGACCGGCTGCCCGGTGCCGTCGCCGCGCAGGAACCACAGTCGGCCCGCCTTGTCCCGGACGAGGACGTCGGCCTTGCGGTCGGCGTTCAGATCACCGAAGCCCGCCGCCTGGGGCGTGGTCGACGCGTACCACTCCGGGTAGGCCGGCAACCAGCACTCCCGCTCGGTGGCGACGAAGCTCACCGAGCTGACGGTACGTTGCGAGCCCCCCCACTCGGTCCCCGCGGGGTCGGGGGCCCACGAGGTGACGCCGCCGGTCTTGCCGTAGTTCGGATCGTCGTGCAGGCACGCGTACTTGGACGTTCGGTTCACCACGGACTGGAACGTGTTGTCCCAGGTTCCCAGCGTCGCCTTGTCCGTGTTCGTCTTGAACATGGCGCCCGTGCCGTCGTCGGTCTTCCAGGCGCAGAAATAGCCCGCCGGGCAGTCGCTGATCGCGGCCTGTGCGGGCGTCGTGGCCGCACCGAGGAGCCCGAGCGAGGTGAGCCCCAGCGTCGTGGCCAGCGTGGCCAGGCGCCGGCGCAGTGATACGCGCATTCATTCCCTCCCTGACGCGGCACGGAGAGAAGCTCGACGTGCCGCGGGAGGAAGATACCTTGCCCGCGCGATCACTCCGTCTCGCGCGTCGCCGTCTCGTGCGGCGGGCGTCGCATTCGGTGTGTCCGCCCCCACACCCGCAGCCGGTCCCGCTCGGGGAGCACTCGGCCCACGGCCTGAAGCACCATGACTCAGACCGCTTCGGGCTGCGGTTCCGGTTGCCGCGGCGGTACGGCCTTCGGTTTCCACAGGGTGGTGGTCCGTACGTAGCCGTAGACCACTGAGGTCATCGCCAGAATGAGAAGGGGTCCGAACACCCATGGATGTTCGGCCATCTCCACCGGCAGATAGCGGTACGACAGCAGGAGTGCGGCGAAGACCGCTGCACCGTGAGCGACCAACTGGATCGCTGACCGGTCCCAGCCGTGGTCGACCGAGCGCAGAGCCGCCTCGATCGTGAGCGCGAACACCACGCCCGCAACAAGATCCGCACCATAGTGGAAGCCGAACCCGAGCGTCGCGCCGAGCGTGGCGATCAGCCAGAACGTGCCCGCGAAACGCAGAATCCGTGGGCCCTTCCGGGAGTGAACGAAGATCGCGGTGGCCCACGCCGTGTGCAGGCTGGGCATGCAGTTGCGTGGCGTGATCTGGTCGAACGGCATCTGGTGCGGGGTGCTGATCGGCGGCGGCGTGTCCGGCCACACATCGGCCACCGCCCAGTGCACGGTGGGCGGCGTCGCCGGCCACAGGTCGGCCCACGCCCAGTGCTCGTTGCCGGTGCCGTAGGCATAGAGCGGTCCGACGACCGGGAAGATCATGTAGATGGCGGGCCCGAGGAGGCCGATCACCAGAAAAGTGCGCACCAGGTGGTGGCTCGGGAAGCGGCGCTCGACCGCCACATGACGCAGCTGGTACAGCGCGACGACGACCGCGGCGACCGCGAGTTGAGCGTAGACGTAATTGAGAACATGGGCGCCGATGGGGCCGGTGGCCGTGACCATCCGGCCTACCAGCCAGGACGGATTACCCAACGCGTGATCGGCGGTGGCCACGTACTGGTCGAACACCGCCGGGCGGGACTTCGACGTGATGAGCAGCCAGGTATCGCCGGTCTTGCGGCCTGCCACCAGCAGCAGGCCCAGCCCGACGCCCTTCAGCATCAGGACACGTTCCCGGCCGGTGCGGCGCGTGACAGCGATGACCGCACAGCCCGACATGACCCACAAGGCGCCGTTGCCGAAGGGGTGTCCGCCGGTCATCCTGGCACCGACCGCCCACCGCACCAGCAAGAAGGCGGCGTCGATGCCGATCGCGGCACCGGCCGCGATGAACCGTTGCCGCCAAGTGAGCACCACCATCATCAACGCCATACTGGCGTACAACAAGAAGCCTGATTTGGGCGGATATATCAGCTCTCGCACCTGGCTGGCCATCGGCCCCGGCAGGCCGTAGCGACGGGCGACGATCTCCAGCGTGACGAGCAGTCCGAGGGTCGCCACACCCGCTGTGGCCCAGAGCATCGCCCGTGGTTGACGCCACACGGAGAAGGCGGTTCTGTCGTCTATTCGCGAAAGCAGCCGCGCTTTTATAGGTCTCAATCAGTCAGCCGTTTGCTAGATGTCGGTCACATGAGATTGTTCATGCTGCTGGACGGCATGGTCTTTCGGCGACGGACGAACAGTGGGTATTCGTCGCGAGTTTCGAACATACTATCGGAGCGGTGCGGGCCGGCCACGGGTGGTTCGAAGGACGGTCGGTCCTGCGCTCGACGGTCCGGCAAGTCGTCGCGGAGAGGTGTCTCCGGAAACCGGAGCGCACGGGACCAGGCCACGGTGGGGGCGTGGTCCGGGGCCCGGAGGCCGCGCCCCTCTCGGCGGCATGTCCGGCTCGCCCGGCAGGCCGGTCAGACCCGGTCCAGGGGCCGGTGCGGACCGCTGGGAAGTTCCGCTTCGATCGTGTCACCGGGGCGCACCACGCCACCCTCCCTCACGATGCTCATGATTCCGGCCTTGCGCACGATGTTCCCCGCCTCGTCGCGGCCGACGACCTGCTTCAGCAGCCCGTCCTGGAAGGTGTCGATCTGCAGGCAGGGATTGCGAAGGCCGGTGACCTCCAGGACCGCGGAGTCACCGATGCGCAGCAATGTGCCGACCGGCAGACCGAGCAGATCGATGCCGCGCGTGGTGATGTTCTCGCCGAGTTCGCCCGGCCCCAGCTCGAAGCCTTCTTCACCGACCTCGGCGAAGAGCTCCTCGTGCATGAGGTGGACCTGGCGCAGATTCGGCTGCGTGGGATCCTGCGCGACGCGCGAGCGGTGCTTGACCGTCACACCGGCGTGCACGTCCCCTTCCACACCGAGCCCGGCGAGCAGTCTGATGCTGTCCCGATTCGGCTTGGTGAACGAATACTCGCCGTTACTGCTGACCGCCGTCACTCTTCCGCTCATACCTCGGAACCCCCTCACGAGTAAAAATGATCAGCACGAGCCTAACCCTCGCCCCTCGAGGCGCGAGAGTGTGAGTTCGGTTCTCGCCGTGCTTGTGCTTCTTCTGCGCGGAGCCGGGGCCTTCCGGTGTGCAGGACCTTCCCGCCGTGTCAGGGCACGGGCGGCATCGGGGTCGTGCACCCAGACGTCGTCGGCCCGGGCGACGGCGCCCTTGACGGTGGGTGGACAGTGCTCGGCCCGTGCTCCACACCGTCAGCCGCCACTGGTTCACCTCTGATGTCGCCGGAGGCGATGTGAGCAGCCCGGCTATGGCGATGTGGAGCATATGTCCCTTACTGTGACTTTTGGCGCAGTGCTCTGCGGACGGGATGGAGTTGGGGCCGTGGCGTTCGCGGAGTCGGCCGGCGGCGGTGGGTCCGTGCCCTCCCCCGAGTCCGCCCCTGAGCCCGAACGACGGGCTTGGGCACCGCTGCTGGCGGTGTGCGCCGGGTATTTCATGGTGATCCTGGACGTGACGGTCATCAACGTCGCCGTGCCGGTGATCGGCCGGGAGCTGGCGGCCTCGCTCACCGGCATCCAGTGGATCACCGATGGATACACGCTGGTCTTCGCCGGTTTCCTGCTGACCGGTGGCGCGCTGGGCGACCGGCTGGGCAACCGCCGGGTCTTCTGCTGGGGCGTGGCGGTGTTCACCGTGTCCTCGGCCGCGTGCGCGCTCGCGCCGAGCGCCCCTTTCCTGGTCGCGTCGCGGCTGGTGGAGGGGCTCGGCGCGGCGCTGATCGTGCCCGGTTCCCTGGCCCTGCTCCAGCAGGCCTACCCGGCGCCCGCCGCACGCTCGCGGGCCTTCGGGCTGTGGGGTTCGATGGCCGGCATCGCGGCCTCTGCCGGGCCGCTGCTGGGCGGGCTGCTCGTCTCCACGGTGGGTTGGCGCTGGGTGTTCCTCATCAACCTGCCCGTCGGTGTGGTCTGCCTCGTGCTGACGCTGCGGTACGTGGCGCGCTCGTCCCGGCGTACCGCCCGGGCGCTGGACTGGCCGGCGCAGTGCGCGGTCGTGGCGGCGGTGGCGCTGCTGACCGCGGCGCTCAACGAGGCGGGACGACGGGGCTGGTCCGATCCGGCTGTTCTGGCCGGGGTGGGCCTGGCCGTGTCGGCCGTCGTGGCGTTCGCGGTGCGGGAGCGGCTGGCCCGGTCCCCTGCCCTGCCGCCGAGCCTGCTGCGCTCTCGTGCGATGAGCGGCGGAGCCGCCATCGGCCTGCTGTTCAACTTCGGCTTCTACGGCATGGTGTTCACCGCCAGCCTGGAATTCCAGCACCGGCGCGGCTTCAGCGCGCTCGGCACCGGGCTGGCGCTGTTCCCGGCGGTGGCGATGACCATGTTCGCCTCCGTCCTGTCCGGGCGGCTGACCCGCCGCACCGGCGATCGTCCGCTGGTGATCTCCGGCATGCTCCTGGCCGCCCTGGGGCTCGCCGGCTGGGCCGCTGCCGGAGACGACCCCGCCTACCCGCTGCTGGTGACCCCGATGATGGCCGCGGGGTTCGGTACCTCCTTCGCCCTCACCGGCTCCACCGCCACCGTGATGGGTGCCGCACCCCCGGCGTACTCAGGGGCCGCCTCCGCCCTGTTCAACACCGCCCGCCAGATCGGCAGCGCCACCGGCGTCGCGCTCGGCGGCAGCCTGCTCGCCACAGCCACCGGCTACGGCACCGGGCTGCGCACCAGCACGGCCATCGGCGCGCTCGCCTACCTGACCGCCGCAGGGCTCGCGTGGCGGTGCGTGCCGGCGAGGTCCAAAGGGACGTAGGGCGGCTCCAGACCGTCGGGCGGGCCTGGCGGTCTTCGCCTACGGCGGGCGGCCGGTCATGGCGTGGTCCACCGTGTGTGACGTCCGGCCGGGCCTTTGCGCTTGATGAGTGGCCGCCTGTCGATCTTGACAGGGGCGGTGACGAGCGGAGCGCCGGACCGCTCCGCTCGTCGCGCCTTCCGCGAGCTCACTTGCCGACGTCCTACCGAAGGAAGCGACCGACCACATGCGCATAAGACAGTTCGCAGAAAGAGCAGCGCTCTCCGCTGCCATGAGCCTCTCGCTCCTCGGCCTCGGAACGACCGCCGCCGCCGCGGACACCAGCGCCCCACTGCCGATCAGCTCGTATCGGGACATGGCTGTCGACGCGGCTCATCAGCAGGTCTTTCTCAGTGATCCGTTCGGTGGCAGCGTTCTGGTGACGGACTACTCGGGCCAGGTCGTGAAGCAGATCGGCGGTGAGGCCGGTGCCTGGGGCATGGCGCTTTCCAGCGACTCCCGAACGCTGTACGTGGCACTCCGCGACGCCGGCGCGATCGCCGCGATCGACACCGCCACCTTGCAGGAGACCGCCCGGTACGACACCGGAACCGGCGCGGGCGCCTACGCTGGCCCGACCTCCCTCGCGCCGGCCGGAGGAAAGATCTGGTTCGGCTACAGCACCGACACCTGGAACGGCGCCCTCGGTTCCCTGGACCTGAGCGGTGCACAGCCGGTCGTCGCACGGGGCCAGGGCCTCGACACGTTCCGCGGCTCGCCGCGCCTGGCTGCCACGCCGCAGGACCCGGACACCCTCGTCGCCGCCGAATCCGACGGCAACGCCGCCACCCTGGCGGTGTACGACGTGAGCACCGGCCAGGCCGACGTACAGGCCAAGCGTGTCGACCCGGGAACGGACGGGTGCACGAGCCTGCAGGACCTCGCCTTGACGCCGGACGGCGCGCGGGTGGTCGTCGCCTGCGCCTCGCCCTACTACCACCAGGCGTTCCGCACGGCCAACCTGGCGGACGACGGCCGCTACACCACCAGCCACTACCCCAACGCCGTTGCCGTCGCCCCCGACGGCACCATCGCGGCGGGCATCGACGGCGCCTCCTCGCCCGACGTCCACCTGTTCGCGCAGGACGACTCCACGGCCTTCAAGACCTGGGACTTCCCTGCGTCGTCCCCGTACGCCACCAACACCCTTCAGTCCGCCGGTCTGGCCTGGGCTCCGGACGGCAGCAGGGTGTTCGCGGTCACCGAGGACAGCGGCTCCTCGTCCCTGACGCTGCAGGTCCTGGACTTCCCGCAGGTCGCCACCACCGTCACCGTGCAGGCACCCGCCTCCTCACCCCGGAACCAGAACCTCACCCTCACCGGAAAGCTCCAGGCGCCCGTGGGATTCGGCGCGGGGACCACCGTGGACATCTGGCGGCTCGACGACCCCACCGCGGGCGAGGGCACGCTGATCGGGTCCGCGACCGTCGCCGCGGACGGCACGTTCAGCTACACGGACCGGCCGAGGGCCAAGGGCGACGTCCAGTACACCGTGCAGTACGGAGGCGACGCGCGGCACACCAGTGCCTATGGCACGGTCACGGTCGACATCACCTCTGACTGAGTCCCGTCCGCCTCGCGCCACGGGCTCCGCTCGAACCCGCGCTCGGCCGGGGTTTCCCGGCCGAGCGTGTCGCGCGGCCTCGGCTCAACTGCGGGCGCCGGGCGGCCCCGAGCGCTTCGGGCTCACCCGGGGTGGACCGTGAGGTACGTCCACTGGCTCCACACGCTGCCGGTCTGTGCGCCCTTGGCCGGTGGCGTGTAGTGGCCGCGGATGCGGTAGTGGTCGTTGCTCGTGAAGAGCTTCAGAGCCCGGACGTAGCCGTACCAGCCGTCGGCGTACACGCCCCCGCAGTCCTGCGCGGTGACCTGATGCCAGGCCCCCGAGTAGTAGTGCTCGAGGTACACCGTCATGTGACCGCCCGACTGGCGGGGAGTGACCAGGAGGTTGAAGCCCATGTTGACTTCGGACTTGTAGAAGACCTGGTAGGTGGTGGTTCCGATGCGGGTGGTCCCGGTCGGCCACTGCATCTGCGTCCGGACCGTCGGCGTGACGGTCGTACCGGTCGTCACCGTGCGCGGCGCATAGCGGTAGTCGCCCGCGAAGGCCGCGCTGAAGACGGTGTTGCGGCTGATCCTGTAGTACGCCACGAGGTTGCCGTATGCGTCGACCTTGCCGCTCTTGAGCTGCGTCCGCGACGCGCCCGCGGGCTGGGCGTACAGCGTCACGACACGGGAGTTGTACGTCGTCCCCAGGTGCGCGGTCACCTTGACGGTCGCGCCGGAGTGGTACGACTTCGCGTCGGTCGCCACACTCAGGCCCGGAGTGGCCCGAGACACCTGCACCTTCGCCGACGCCGCGACCGGGAGGTAGGACGTGCCGCCGTCGTAGGTGAAGGCGTAGGTGTTCGCGCCGCCGACCTGCGGGGTGTCGTGGAAGACGAAACCGCCGTCAGCGGCGACGGGCACGGTGCCCACCGCATAGCCGGAGGGGTGCGCCTGGTCGGTCTTGACGACGTGGACCGCGCCGGTCGTCACATGCGCGTGCGGCCAGGTGAGCCGACCGGTGACGCTCATCGCTGCGGCACGGTTCGCAGCGGAGGGAGCGGTCAGCGCCATGGTGGGCGCGTACTTCGCCACCGGGATGTCGAAGGTCCGGCTCGCCGGGGCGTAGTGGCCGCCTCCCGAGTAGTCGACGCGGAAGCTCAGGGAGCCGGTGGCAGGAGCGGTGCCGGCGACGGAGTAGGAGCCGAAGAAGTCGACCGGTATGTGTGCCGGGGTGCTTGTCGGGTCCGGGATGAGCAGGCCGTCCGGATCGGCGTCGTCGTAGCGGGTCATCCGTACGGTGCCCGGAATCATGGACTCCCCGGCACTGAGGCTGAGCGGCGAGTCGAAGTCCGTCCGGAACGTGTAGGCCTCGCCGGGGGCGAGCGGGGTGGTGGTCGAGCTGCCGTAGAGACGGACCCAGGCGGTTTCGGGGTCACGGGCTGTCCGGAGCGTCGGGGTGCCTCCGGCGGCGTCCACGCCCACGGCGTAGAGCCGGCTCCCGTCCGGTGCCCAGGCGAGGCCGTCCGGGGCCAGGCGCAGCGGGTCGTCGAAGTAGTACTCGCGGTAGTAGCCCGCGCCTGTTTCCGGAAATGCCTCGAAGGCGCCATTGCAGCCGCAGCCGGCCAGAGTGCCGTCCGGGGCCACGGCGACGGCGTCGGCGGCCACCGGCGTGGCGAACTGCCCGTCGACCGCCAGGTCCGAGACCCGGTACCGGTTGCTGCTCGCGCGCAGCCAGGACGAGACCGCCAGATGCTGCCCGTCCGCCGTGACCGCGAAGTCGCTCAGGTCGGGGACGGGCAGCGCCTTCGCGGCCTGCCGGGTCAGCGCACCGCCCTCGGCCCGGTACGTGACGACGGCGGAGGTGTCGCCCGTCTGCGCGGCGGCCGCGAGGACGCCGGAGGGCGTCGGGGTCGTCGTCAGCATCGGCGCTGCCGGCCAACTGCCGGAATCCTGCCGCACCGTGACGGTTCCGGCCCCGTCGACGGATCCGATGCCGCCGGCGCCCGCCGTGCCGTACCCGAACCAGAGGGTGCCCCCGGCGACGGCCAGCGAGTCCGGACGGGTGCCCGCGCCCGTGCCGTACCTAGCGGACTCGGTCAGGCTCTCCGTGCTGATCGCCGCGATCACGTCCTGGTCGGGCAGAGCCGCGTACAGTGCGGATCCGTCGTCGGAGAGGGCGAGACCGGTGGCGCCCGGCTCACCGCCGATCATCGTCGGGTTCCCACCGTCGAGGTCGGTGACGAGAATGCCGTCGGTGCCGGAGCCGCCGCTGATGAACAGGTGTCCGTGCGGGGCGTCCACCACCATGTGCGCGAAGTGCGCAATCGGCAGCGGTACGTCCGAGGCCGCGTACGAGTCGACCGTGCCGGGACCGAGGACGGTCGTCAGTCCGAGGAGCAGAGCTGCGGCGGTTGGCGGCGAGAATCGCGCCAGCTTCATGAAAGGCCCCCACACAACCTTCACGATCAAGGGGCGCAACCTAGCACGGAAAGATCAGCTGCCGATAGCGGGCGGGCGGAGATCACCCTCGAACGCGTCGTCCAGGGCGACGGAGCGGGCGCCCTCGCCTCGAGGACGCCCGCTCCGCGGGGCGCGTCAGGCCGGGGTCCCGACCGCCGGGCCCGTCCGGGCAGGCTCCTGCACTACGCGGCGGGTCCGGGTCGGTACCCCGAGCGTCGGGTTGGCGATGCTCCAGGCCGCGCCCTTGCAGACCAGCTCCTTGTAGAGGGCGGCGAGCCGTCCTGTCAGGGCCGCCCGGACGGCGCGGTCGTCGGCGGTGACGTACTGGATCAGGCCTTCCCTGCGGCCCAGCGAGATGCACTGGTTGAAGTAGCGCAGCGGTGCGTTCGGGAGCTTCCCGCCGGTCAGGCGCGCGGCGATGGCGTCGGCGGCCTGCCACGCCATGGGGGTGCCCGAGGCGCACGACATCCGCAGCGGCTTGTCGCCGGGGCCCATCGCCATGGCCGCGTCGCCGACGGCGTACACGTCGGGGTGCGAGACCGAGCGCATGGTTCGGTCGACCACGATCCGGCCCGTGTCGGTGACTTCCAGGGTGGTGGCCTTCGCGATCGGGTGGACGGCGAAGCCGGTGGTCCACACGGTGACCGCGGCGGGGACGGACGTGCCGTCGGCGGTGGTGACGCGGTCGGCCTCGACGGCGGTGACGTCGGCGTGTTCGTGCACGGTGACGCCGAGCTTGCCGAAGACCTGCCGCAGGTGCCGGCGGCCCTTGGGCGAGAGCCAGTCGCCGAGGCCGCCGCGGGCGGCGAGGGCGACATCGAGGTCCGGGCGGGCCTCGGCGATCTCGGCCGCGGCCTCCAGGCCGGTGAGTCCGCCGCCGACCACGACCACGGGCTGTCCGGCGTCCAGGCGGGCCAGGCGCTCGCGCAGCCGGAGCGCTCCGGGACGACTGGCGATCTCGTGGGCGTGCTCGGCGGTGCCGGGGACGCCCTGGTCGTTCCAGCCGCTGCCGAGGGCGTACACGAGGGTGTCGTACGCCAGCTCCTCCATCCGCCCCTCGGTGCCGTTCGCGTCGACGACGGTCACGGTCCTGCGGTCGACGTCGACGCCGGTGACCTTCGCGAGCTTCAGTTCGACGCCGGTGCCCGCGAAGATCTCGCGGAGCGCCCGGCGTTCGAGGTCCTGGCCGACCGCGAGCTGGTGCATCCGGACGCGCTCGACGAAGTCGGGCTCGGCGTTGACGAGGGTGATGGCGACGTCTTCACGGCGCAGCCGCTTGGCGAGGCGCCCGGCGGCGATGGCTCCGGCGTATCCGGCTCCGAGGACGACGATGCGGTGCTGCATCTTCCTTGCTCCTGTCTCGAGCGCTGCTGTCGTGGCGGGTTCGCCCCTTGAACCGGGCGGCCCGCCGTTTCCTGACAGGAACGCGATGTGAAGCACCTCACATCGGGGTCGGAAGAGTCAGAAGGCGCTGAGCAGGGGTTCGCCGTGGTCGGCGGCCGCCCATCGCCGGGTCGCGCGTTCGAGCTTGTCGGGGTTGACCTGGTTGCGGAAGGCGGCGATGCCCTCGGCGGTGATCTCCAGGCACATGACGCCGACGACCCGGCCGTCGACGACCGCCACGAGGGCGGGGTCGCCGTTGGCGGTCGTGGCGTACACCTCGGGTGAGCCGCCGACCAGGGCCTGCTTGGCCTTGCTCGGTTTGAACAGGCCGCGCATGAACTTCGCGACCGCCAGGGCGCCTTCGAACGCCTTGGCGCGGGCCGGGACCTTCCCGCCGCCGTCGCCGATCGAGACGGCGTCCTGGGTGAGCAGCCGCACGAGCGGCTCCGTCCGGCCGCTGGTGGCGGCCGCGAGGAACTCATGGACGATCCGCCGGGCGGCGGCCTCGTCGATCTCGCTGCGGGCCCTGCCGTCCGCGACGTGCTTCTTCGCGCGGTGGAAGATCTGCTGGCTGGCGGCCTCGGTGATGTCGAGGATCTCGGCGATCTCCCGGTGCGGGTAGTCGAAGGCCTCCCGCAGCACGTACACCGCCCGCTCGTTCGGGGAGAGACGCTCCAGCAGGGCGAGCACCGCGTACGAGACCGATTCGCGCTGTTCGGCCGTGTCCGCCGGGCCGAGCATCGGATCCCCGGCGAGCAGCGGCTCGGGGAGCCACTGGCCCACGTAGGTCTCGCGCCGGGCGCGGGCCGAGGTGAGCTGGTTGAGGCACAGGTTGGTGAGGACCTTCGTCAGCCAGGCCTCGGGGACCTCGATGCGGTCGACGTCGGAGGCCTGCCAGCGCAGGAACGTCTCCTGCACGGCGTCCTCGGCCTCGCTCGCGGAGCCGAGGAGGCGGTAGGCGATGGCCTCCAGGCGGGACCTGGAGGCCTCGAACCGGTCCACGTCGCTCATGGTCAGGGCCATGGCCCTGATCCTAGCCGTCGCGATGCGCGACGACCTTCGCATGACGGGGGCGGCCGTGCGCTGCTCGGCACCGGGCTGCTCGAACTGCCCGGCGCCCACAACGACAACACGGCCCATCCCGGGCCCCGCCGGCGTCTGCGCGAGCTTCTGCGCGACACGGCCTGACACGGGTGGCGACCCCGGCGTCGAGGTGGGGGCGCTCGACAGGACGGCGAGGAAGGTGCGTCGTGACGGAGCGGCAGTTAGCCTCCCCGTCCATGAACTGGCTTCCCGATGACTTCGTCCACCCCGTCCGCGTGCCACTCCCCGGTGGCCATCACCTGCGCCCCATCTCCGCCGCCGACACGGACCTCGACTACCCGGCGGTCATGGGATCGCGGGAACGGCTGTGGTCCATCTTCGGCGAGGCATGGGGCTGGCCTCCCGCCACCCTGACGTACGACCAGGACCGCGACGACCTGCTGCACCACGAGCGGGAGATCGCCGAGCACAAGGCCTTCAACTACGCGCTCTTCGACGAGGCCGGCACCGCCCTGCTGGGCTGTGTGTACATCGACCCGCCGGAGAAGACCGGCGCCGATGCCGAGGTCTCCTGGTGGGTGGTGGACGACCAGGTCGGCACCGACCTCGAACGCACCCTGGACGCGTTCGTCCCGCAGTGGATCGCCGACGCCTGGCCCTTCCGCGAGCCGCGCTACATAGGGCGCGACCTCACCTGGAAGGAGTGGCTCGCTCTCCCCGACAACGTCTGACAAACCCCGGGCCAGGGCCTGGGGTTCGTGGTCAGTTGCGAGCCGGGGGCCACGCCACGACCGCGCCGGGTGCCTCGGGCGCGAGCGCCGGGTGCGCGGTGAGCAGGTCGGCGAGGTCGACACGGATGAGGAACTCGCGCCGGATGCGGTCGGCGACGTCGGAGACCTCTTCCGAGCCGTCGTCGGCGGGGTCGATGTGGACGCGGTACGGCCGCTGTCCGGCGGGGAGCGCGACGATGCGGGCGATCTCGTCGGAGACCATCGAGGCGTCCGCGTCCTCGGGGGCCAGCGCGGCCAGCTTCTGGGCGACCTGTTCCATGAGGCCGGGGTACTTCGTCTCGTACTCCGCCTCGGTGGCGCTGTCGGCGGGGTGGCCGGAGTGGGCGAAGTGATGGGTGCCGCTGGTGAACGAGCCGGGAACCACGATGGAGGTCTCCACCCCCCAGCGCGCGAGCTCGGCGGCGTAGCTCACGGCCAGGGAGTCCATGGCGGCCTTGGCGGCGAAGTAGGGGGCGAGGTACGGCGGGGTGCCGCCCTTGACGCTCGAGCTGGACACCCAGATCACCAGGCCCCGGCCCGCCTTCCGCAGGTGGGGCAGGACCGCCCGGTTGACGCGCTGGGTGGAGAGGACGTTCACGTCGTACAGCTCGGCGAGCTGCTCGGGGGTGAACGCCTCGGCCGGTCCGGTGACCATGTGCCCGGCGTTGTGGATCAGGACGTCGATGCGGCCGTGCTCGGTGACGACCCGGTCGATGGCGGCGTCCACGGACGCCTGGGAGTTGACGTCGAGTTCGATGGCGCGCAGGTCGACGCCGTGCCGGGCGCTGTAGTCGGCGGCGGCTTCGACCTGCGGCGCGTTGCGGGTGCCGGTCTGGCGCATGCCGGCGTAGACGGTGTGGCCGGAGTCGGCGAGGGCGCGGGCGGTCAGGGCGCCGAAGCCGCTGGAGGCACCGGTGATCACGACGATGTTCTTCATGGGAGTTCTCTCCTCGAGAGATGGCTTCGCGGTCGGGTGGGGGAGGGCTTCGGGACGGGAGGGCGTCAGGGAGGGGAGGTGGCCGGGTCAGGCCACGCCGCCGTTGGCGTACAGGACCTGGCCGTTGATCCAGCGCGCCGGGCCGGCGAGGAACGCGACCGCCTCGGCGATGTCCTCCGGCGTGCCCAGGCGCTCCAGGGGAGCTGCCTTGGACAGGTTGTCGATCGCGGCCTGGTCCTTGCCCTCCAGGAACAGGGGCGTGGCGGTGGGGCCGGGGGCCACCGCGTTGACGGTGACGTCCTTGCCCCGCAGTTCGCGGGCCAGGACCAGGGTCATGGCCTCGACCGCGCCCTTGCTCGCCGCGTAGGCGCCGTAGTTCGGGAACTGCAGGCGGGTGACCGAGGTCGAGAAGTTGATGATCGCGCCACCGGCGCGCACCCGGCGGGCCGCCTGCTGGGAGACCACGAAGGTGCCGCGGATGTTGGTGCGGTGCATCCGGTCCAGGTCGTCCAGGTCGAGCGTGGCGATCGGTGACAGCAGCATGATGCCCGCCGTGTTGACGACGACGTCGATGCCGCCGAACTCCCTCTCCACGGTGTCGAACGCCTCCGCCATGGCGTGCTCGTCGGCGATGTCGCCGCCGACCGCGATCGCCCGGCCGCCCGCCGCGGTGACCGCGGCGACCGTGTCGTCGGCGCGGGCCTTGTTGCCGGCGTAGTGCACGCCGACGGCGATGCCGTCCCTGGCGAGGCGCTCGACGACGGCGCGGCCGATGCCGCCGGAGCCGCCGGTGACCAGGGCGACGCGGGGCGTGGTGGTGGTGTTGTCGGTCATGGTGTTCCGTCCTTCGTGGCTGTGGGTTACGGGTGGGTGGGTCAGCGTTCGCTGTCGAGCGTGGCCATGAGGGGGGCCGCGTAGCGCTCCCCGGCGGCGGAACCGGCGGGGACCGCCGCCTCGATCTCGGCGAGGGCATCGGCGTCCAGGTCGAGGCCGGCGGCGCCGAGGGATTCGGTCAGGCGCTCCCTCCGGCGGGCACCGATCAGGGGGACGATGTCCTGGCCCTGGGCGGCCACCCAGGCGATGGCGACCTGACCGGTGGTGGCGCCCAGGCGCTCCGCCACGCGTCCCAGTGCCTCGACCAGGCGGAGGTTGGCCTCGAGGTTCTCGCCCTGGAAGCGTGGGCTGTGGGCGCGGAAGTCGTCGGCGCCCAGGTTCCGCGCGGCGCTCCAGTGGCCGCTGAGCAGGCCCCGGGAGAGCACGCCGTAGGCGGTCAGCCCGATGCCGAGCTCGCGCAGCGCCGGAATGACGGACGCCTCCGGGCCGCGGGAGAGCAGCGAGTACTCGATCTGTACGTCGCTGACCGGTGCGACGGCCGCGGCGCGGCGGATGGTGTCCGCACCGACCTCCGACAGACCGATGTGCCGGATGAAGCCGGCCTGCTGCATCTCCGCGAGCGCGCCGACGGTCTCCTCGACAGGGATGTCCGGGTTGAGGCGGGCGGGACGGTAGATGTCGATGTAGTCGGTGTTCAGCCGCCGCAGGGAGTAGGCGAGGCGGTCCTTGACCGCGGCCGGGGAGACGTCGTACGGCACGGGCTGGAAGGCGCCGTCGGGGGTGCGGCGGGAGCCGAACTTGACGCTCAGGACGACCTCGTCGCGCCTGCGTTCCTTCAGCGCCCGGGCGATGAGCATCTCGTTGGCGCCCGATCCGTAGAAGTCCGCGGTGTCGATGAGGTTCAGACCCGCGTCGATCGCGGCGTGCAGGGTGGCGACGCTCTCGGCGTCGTCGGCGGGCCCGTACAGGTCGGACATGCCCATGGCCCCCAGGCCGATGGCGGACACCTCCGGTCCGTACGCACCGAGCTTGCGGGTCGCGACGGTCATGGCGGTTCTCCTCGGTCTCGGGGCGAACACCCCGGTTCGCGGGCGTGGGGGGCTTCGGAAGCGTCGGTTCGCGAGCGACGAGGGCGTCGGGCAGTGGATCACCCGATCGTCATATCGCCGATCACCGGTCTGACACATCAACGCTAACACATCATCGATGCACCGCAAGTGTTATCGTCGATGTATGGCAACGGTCGACACGACGACAGCGCAGCCCCGCGAGCGGATCCTGCAGGCCGCGGCAGCCCTGCTCGCCGAAGGCGGACGGGAGGCCGTGTCCACCCGTGCGGTCAGCGCGGCCGCCGGAGTGCAGGCGCAGACGATCTACCGGCACTTCGGTGACATGCAGGGACTGCTCGACGAGGTGGCCCGGCGCGGATACGCGTCCTACCTGGCCGCGAAGCAGGCCCAGGACACGGACGGTGATCCCGTGGCGCAGCTGCGGAGCGGCTGGGACATGCACGTGGCCTTCGGACTGGCCAATCCCGCGCTCTACCGGCTGCTGTACACCGAACCGCGGCCCGGCCAGCAGTTCGCGGTCACGGGTGACGCCCACCAGGTGCTGCTGCGCATCGTCGAACGGGTGGCCAAGGCCGGCCGGCTTCGGACGGGCGTCGAGGCCGCCGCCACGATGATCCACTCCTCGGGCATGGGGGTGACGCTCACGCTGATCGCCGCGCAGGCCGACGGCAGGCTGTCCGACTACGAAGGTCTGTCCGACAACGTCCGGGAAGCCGTGCTGGACTCCGTGCTCGCCCCGGCCGACGACACCGCTGCCCGGCCGAGTGCCGGCGCCCACCACGCCGCCGTGCACGCCGTCGCCCTGAAGTCCTTGATGCGCGACGGGGTGCGGTCCCTGACCTTCGGGGAGCGCACCCTGCTCGGCGAGTGGCTGGACCGCATCGCCGCCGAGGACGCTCAGGAGGTCGGCGCCGCGGAGCCCGGCGGGGAACCCGCGCGGCGGCGATAGCGGACCGATCAGGCGGCAAGCGCCGTCCGCAGGGCGGCGACGGCCTGCCGGATCGCGGCCTCGGCGGCGTGGGTCCCACGCAGGGCGTTCAGCATGACGAAGTCGTGGATGACGCCCTGGTAGCGGACCGCGGTCACCGGAACGCCCGCCTGGCGCAGCTTGTTCGCGTACGCCTCGCCCTCGTCGCGCAGGACGTCCGCCGCGTCCTCGTGGGCGTGTCCCGGGCCACCCTCCGACGGCTTTGCCATCTCTTTACAACCCGTCCTCGCGCCGCCTCGTCTCTCCGCTCGATCCGTGATTCAGCCCGCCGCAGTACCCGGGCGGACCGACGAAAGAGAGCGATTCGATGCGCCGAACTGTCCTCAGCGCCATGGCACTTGCGTGCACCGCCGTGCTGGCGGGCACCGTGCCCGCGTTCGCCCACGGGGCGTCCCCCTCCCCGACCGTTCCCGCGGCCACCGCCTCCCCGTCCACCGCCCCGGAGCGGACCGCGGCGCCGACCGCCGCCCCGGAACGGACCGCTGCGCCGACCGCCGCGAGCGCGGTTCCGAGTGCCGCGCCGACGAGGGCGCGCGGCCAGGTCTCGGTCGTCCCCAGCGGCGCGCCCGACACCGGTGTGACGGCGGGGACCTCCCGGTCCGTGTCCCCCGGGCTGATCGGCGCGGGCGCCGGCCTGGTGCTGGTCGGCGGTGGCGCTGCCCTCCACGTCGTACGCCGCCGGCGGGCGACCGGGGCATGACCCGGATCTCCAGGCGCGCCTTCGCCATCTCGGCGACGGCCGCGCTGCTCGCGGGCTGCGGCGGCCACGAGGCCGGCCGGTCCTCCGCCACCCTTCCAGGAACCGTCCGTCCCGGCAGTACGCCACCGCCCGCGTCGGCCTCCGCGAAACCGGCACCGGCGCTGGAGCGTTCGGCCCCCGTCAGGCTGCGGATCCCGGCCATCGGGGTCGACACCCCGGTCATGCGGCTGGGGCTGGCGCAGGACGGCAGTGTGCAGGTGCCGCCGGTCACCGCACACGACCGGGCGGGCTGGTACTGGCACTCGCCGACACCGGGCCAGGTCGGGCCGTCGGTCATCCTCGGCCATGTCACGGTCGGCAGCTACGGGGACGGGGTCTTCCGTCACCTCGCGGAGCTGCACCGGGGCGACCGGATCGTGGTGCGCCTGGAGAACGGAACGGCGGCCGTGTTCACGGTCAGCGCCGTACGGACGGTCGCCAAGGCGGACTTCCCGACGGAGGAGGTCTACGGGAACGTGAACCGCCCGGAGTTGCGGCTGATCACCTGCGGGGGTCCCCGTACCGGCGACGGATACCTCGACAACGTGATCGTCTTCGCGGCGCTCACCACGTCCACGCCCTGAACCGCCCTTACCGATCCCGGGCCTTCGGAACGTACGCCGATGGCCCGGGGTCCTACCCCACGACTGCCCCACGACCATGGAGAGCGTTGAAACGGTCCCGTGAGAGGGCGGCGTCCGAGCTGTTCGCCGCCGTCTATCCACGCCTCGCCGGCTGGTGCCGCCGTCTCGTCGACGACGACGGGACGGCCCACGAGATCGCCTCGGAGGCGTTCACCCGGCTCTGGGCCCGCTGGACCTCCGTGGACGAGCCCCGCGGCTTCCTCTACGTCACCGCGGCCAACCTCGTCCGGGACCACTGGCGCAAGCTGGAGCGCGAGCGCAGAGCCGTGCACCGTGCCACCACGGAGGCCGCCGTCCGCCCCCACCCCGAACAGGCCGACCCCTCGGTGCGCCTGCTCGTGCAGTCGCTGCCGGAGCGACTGCGCGTCCCGATCCTGCTGCACTACTACGCTGACATGCCGATCCGGGAGGTGTCCGTGCTGACCGGACGCAAGGAAGGAACCGTCAAGGCCGACCTGCACGCGGCCCGGGAACTGCTCCGCGTCCACCTGAGGAGAAGCCTTGACCACACGCTCTGACGACGGTCCGGAGCTGGAACCCGACGACCCCCTCGCGGTGATCCTGCGGCCCCCCTCGGACCATCTCGGCCCGCCCCCCGGCCGCTTCCGCGCGATCCGCCGCGCCGCGGCCCGCCGCCGGCTGCTCCGCGCCGCGGCCGGGGCCGGCCTGACCGCCGCCGTCGCCGTCCTCGTCGCCCTGCCGCTCCACCTGACGACGCCCGAGACACCGGCGCCCCCGTCGGTCCCCCTCGCGCCCCCGCCCCCGAGCGGTCGTCCGGCGCCCGC
Source organism: Streptomyces sp. Y2F8-2 (assembly GCF_014905555.1). Taxonomy (GTDB): domain Bacteria; phylum Actinomycetota; class Actinomycetes; order Streptomycetales; family Streptomycetaceae; genus Streptomyces; species Streptomyces cynarae. The sequence continues at coordinate 29,127 of NZ_BNGS01000008.1, forward strand.
CGGCCCGTCGGCGTCGCCCTCGCCGTCGGCGCCGCCCCGGAGCGTCACCCGGCGCCCCACCACGCCTCCCCGTGCCGGCGGTTCCCGCACCCCGAGCCGCCCGCCGGCCGCCACCCGGGAACCGTCGGCGACACCGACCGCGGCACGTCCCGAGCCGTCGGCGAGCCGGACCGCGGCCGGCACCGCACCGTCGCTCAGCCCGTCGATACGGCCGAGGTAGTCACGGCCACTCGGTCGGCGCGACGCAGACGTGCACGGCCCGGGGCGTCGGCAGGCGGATCCCCATGCCGGTCCGCGTGGTCGAGTCGCGGGAGGCCCGCGAGAGCGGCGGTCCCCTGGCCGTTCGAACGCTGAGCCCGCAGGTCAGTCGGTGTTCGGGAGTGTGCCGGCGCAACCGTCAGTCTCACCACCACCGCCCCCTGGGCCGCAAGGCGCGGGAGGCACCCCTGCAAGGCCCCCGGAGAATCCCCTCACGAGCCCCACACAGTCTGCACACGGTCTTTCGATAACCCCGTTAGCGTGGCAACCCGTTCGATTCCAAGTGCGAACGCGGCCCGTCGGGGCGGCGGCCAGCCCACACAGGAAGACCGCAATGGACTACTGCTCCTCGTGTCGTCGGCATCTCAACGGCGCCCTGGTGTGCCCCGGATGCGGTGCCTACGCCCCCGACATCGCCCCGGTCACCGCCGACGGCCACACCGTCCCGGGCCCGGCCACCACGGCGACGCCGGTCATGGAGGCGACGGCGGCCACGGCGGCATGGGAGTTCGCGGCTCCGGACGTCGACGAGGCCCCGCACGCCGGTCCGCCCGCCGACCCCACGGGCCCGACGCGCCGCACGGAAGGGCGTGCCGCGCGGCGGCGCCGGCTGGCGCGCTGGAAGAAGACCCAGCGCAAGGCCCTGGTGGCGACCGCCGTCGCCCTCGTCGGAGGCGGTCTGACCGTGGCCTCGATGGACCGGCACACCGCCGACCGCGCCCAGGCGGCCCCGGCTCCGGAGGCGTCGGCCCTCGGCGGTGCGGAGGAACCGACGTCGCTGTACAGCAGTCCGGCGCCGCCCCGCTCCGGCACCCCGGGCTCCGGCGCGCCCCGGGCAGCGCACACCCCCACTGCGCAGTCCCCCGCGGCCGACCCGGCCCGACTGTCCTCGCCGGTCTCGGCCCATGCCACGCCGTCGGCCGCTCAGCCGCACACGGCCACCTCCACCCGTACGACGCACACGGCGGGCACGACAGGTGCGGCGGGCACGGGTACGTCGGGCACCGGTCACACGACGGCGAACTCCCCCTCCCGGTCGGGAACGGACTCCTCGTCCTCCTCGTCGTCCACGGGGACGTCCCAGCAGCCGTCCTCCCCGACCACCGGCACCGGCGGCGGCACGGACCCGGGCACCTCGCAGACCGCTCCGTCCCCGGCGGCCACCTCGCCGTCGCAGGTCTGCCTGCTCGTCGTCTGCCTCGGCTGACCGCAGGCGAACGCCACCACGGCCACTCGCCGCCCCCCGCGATCCCGCGGGCGGGCGGTTTCGGCGTGTCCACGGGATGCGCTCACGAACCCGGGCCCGGCGCCCCGGCGTTCGGTCCCGCTCCCACCGGGGTCCGGTCGGCCAGGAGTGTCGGACACGCGAGGATTGCGCGGCCGGACCGTCACCCGGTGGTCACCGGATGGGGGAGACCGTGATCGAATCGTGTGTCCGTGCCAGTAGGCTGTGATCCGCTGCGGCACCCCACCCCCACCCGCCCTGGCGGAATCCTGTCCGGCGGCGGTCGAGTCGTCGCACGGCATTCGTCTCCCGGCATGAGGATGAAACAACAGGTGCTGATCGCGGGCCGGTACCAGCTGAACACCACCATCGGACGTGGCGCGATGGGAGAGGTCTGGCGGGCGTACGACCAGATGCTCGGCCGTCCCGTCGCCGTCAAGGTGCTGCTCGACCGGAACGCCGACCCCACCGCGGACTCCCGTTTCCGCCTCGAGGCACAGACCGCGGGCCGGCTCCACCACCCGCACGTGGTCGGTGTGCTCGACTTCGGGGAGCACGAGGGGCGGCTGTTCCTGGTGATGGAGCTGGTGGAGGGCGACAGCCTCGCCCGGGTGCTCGCCGACGACGGGCCGTTGCCCGCCGAACAGGTCGCGGCCATCGCGGCCCAGGCGGCGGCCGGGCTCGCAGTGGCGCACGAACAGGGCATCGTGCACCGCGACATCAAGCCCGGCAACCTGCTCCTCGACGCGGGCGGCACCCTGAAGATCGGCGACTTCGGCATCGCCCGCTTCATGGACGACCCGTCGGGAGCGCTCACCGCGACCGGGCAGATCGTCGGTACGAGCCTGTACATCGCGCCCGAGCGCGCCCTGGGCAAGCCCGCGGGACCGGCCAGCGACGTGTACTCGCTCGGCTGCGTCCTCTACCAACTCCTCACCGGACGGCCTCCGTTCCGCGCCGACAGCCCGATCGCGATCCTGCACCAGCACCTGGACGCGACGCCCGTACCCCCGCGCGAGCTGGGTGCCGCCCTCCCGCCCGCTTTCGAGAACTATCTGCTGAGCCTGCTCGCCAAGCGGCCCGAGGACCGGCCCACGGCACGGCAGGCCGCCGACTGGTTCGCCACGGGCGCCTGGCGGGGCCGCCCGGAACCGCTTCCGGCCGCGGCACCGGTCCCGGCAGCGGCACCGATCCCGGTCCCGGCCCCTCAGTCGCCGGTCCCGCCCCGGACGGAGGGCCCGGCGACGACGTACAAACTCCCGTCCGCGCTGCCCGGCCACCGCGCCGCCCGCCCGCGGTCGTCGTCGGGCAACCGGCGCGCGCGGCCCTCGCTGCGCACGTTCGTCGCCGGACGGCCGCGCGCGGTCGGGCTGATCGCCGCGGCGCTGCTGTTCCTCACGGCGATGTACGTGGGCATGTCGGTGTTCAGCCCGGACAGCAGTTCGGCGGAGACACCGCAGGAGACGGGCCGATCGAGCCCGGCCGCGCCGACGCCGTGACGCCCGGCTCAACTTGCCTGCCGATCATGCCAGTTGAGTTGACGAAGGCTTGACCGAACGAAAAGAAACGACGGTGGGGGCGAACTGTAGGTTCACCGGCATGCCCCCACAACCCCCGCGTCTGCCCGTCCTGCCGTACCGCAAGCCCACCCGTGGCCGCGACTACTGGATCCTCGACGACGTGCTGCCGAACGTGGACGAGGTCCGGGCCCGCTGTCTCGCCAAGGACGACTGGGTCAAGGGACACCCGTACACGCAGGAGAGCTGGCCGGGGATGCGCACCATGCCCGGTCTCGAACCGGCCGAACTCGCCCGGATCGAGCGGCTGGTGCGCAAGGAGACCGGCGCCGCGAAGCTCTGGCAGGAGACCGCCCCCGGCGGCGGCACCCTCAACCACAACTGCGTCCAGGTCGTCGGCAAGGACGAGGGCGAACCGCGCCCGCACACCGACTCGCGCGCCCTGTGCCGGTACGCCGCCGTGCTCTACCTCAGCCCGAACATCCCCAAGGACTGCGGCACGAGCTTCTACCGGCAGAGCCTGCCGGGCGGCGTCCTCGGCGGCAACATGGTGCAGGCGCCGCACACGAACCTGGTCGAGGCGCTGGGCACGCGGTACGTCTCGCCGGACGCGTTCACCGAGGACGTCCGCGTGCCACAGCGCTACAACCGGCTGCTCCTGTACAAGGCCAACCTCATGCACAGCGCCACGGGTTACTGGGGCGGCGACCTGGAGGACAGGCGCATGACGGCCGTGTTCTTCTGGATGGCCTAGAGGCCCTGACAGGCCCGGGGCTCAGCTCAGGCCGAGGCTGGAGAGCGCGGTCGTCCAGTCCGTGATGATCGCGTTCTGGGCGTCCTCCAGGCTGACGTCGCCCGCGCAGACGGCCTTCTTGAGCTTGTTCTCGACGACATCCTTGTCGGCCGAGGTCTCGTCGCCGTAATGCGGTTCGGGCCAGAGGTTCAGCTCGCTCCTGGGCGCGCCGCCGAGTTCGAGCGGCACGAAGTGGTCTTCCTCGTAGTCCGAGGTGCTGGTGTCGCTGTAGCCGTACTCGACGATCTGCTTCTTCTTCAGCGCGGTGGTGTACGAGCTCGACGGCCGCACGGTCGCGGTCCAGCCGGAGACACAGATCGTGGAGTCGATGGTGTCCTGCGTGACGTCCGGGTTGAGGGCGCCGGGCTGGCAGCTGGGGTCGGGGAGGGGCAGGTAGTCCTGGCTGCACGACTGCGCGTGCGCGCTGCCGGTGGTGACGGTCAGGCCCGCGGCGGCGAGGGCGAGGGTGGACAGGGTGGTCACCAGGGGGCGCGGTATTCGGGACATGGGGAGTCTCCCGGTGGGGGTGCCCGGCACGATTCCAGGCGGTCGTGAGCATGACAGCACCGGAGCGTCTATGCGGGTAGACCCCTTTGCGGGACCGGGAGAAGCTTGGTTGAAGGTTTGTCCGGGCGAATGCACCGGGTTGTGAAGTCATGGGCAGCGCTTGGGCGTTGGTTCACCCAGGTGTACGGCGAGCGCGACGGACTCCCCGCCTCGGCGGCACACCGTCACAGTCACGCCGCCAGCGGCACCCCCTCAGCGGCACGCCGTCAGCGGGACGGCGTCAGCGGCAGGTCGTCCGTGTACGCGTTCACCGGCTTGTCCACCCGCTCGACGGTACCGGCGTCCAGCGCGGCCGGCGCCGACCGTGTGCCCAGCGTCCCGCCGGGGTGCCAGGTGCCCGTGACGGCCACCCAGGTGTCGGCCGGCAGCGCCGGGGACCCGTGGATCCGTACCTTCACGGACTGGGCGTCCGCAGCGCAGGTCCTGGGTGGAGAAGATGTTGCAGGACGCCCAGCGGACCCGCGCGCCGAGAGCGGCGAGGGTCTCGATGAGGACGGCGGTCTGGACGGTCATGTGCAGGGAGCCGGTGATACGGGCGCCGGCCAGGGGCTGCGCCTCGGCGTACTCCTTACGGATCGCCATCAGGCCGGGCATCTCGTGCTCGGCAAGGGTGATCTCCTTGCGGCCGAACTCGGCCAGAGAAAGGTCGGCGACCTTGAAAGCCGGAAAGTCAGCGGACACTGAAGCTCCTTGACGTCGGAAGGCTGCGATGGATGTCGAGAACGGCTTGGGGACGGTTCAGCGTGATGTAGTGCAACCCGGGAGCGCCCTCGGCAAGGAGCCGTGTGGCCATGGCGGTGGCGTACTCGACGCCGATGCGATGCCCCTCGGCCGGATTGTCCCGGGCCTTCTCCAGCCGACGGGCCAGCGCTTCGGGAAACGTTGCGCTGCTGAGCTCCGCGAAGCGGCGGATCTGGCGCACGTCCGTGGCGGGCATGATCTCGGGGATGACGGGAGTGCCGCAGCCCGCTGCCGCCACCCGGTCGCGCAGCCGCAGGTAGTCGTCGACGTCGAAGAACATCTGGGTGATGGCGTAGTCGGCACCGGCCTGGCACTTGGCGACGAAGTGCCGGATGTCGCTCTCCCAGTCCGGCGACCGCGGGTGCCGCTCGGGAAAGGCCGCGACACCGATGCTGAAGTCACCCGACTCTCGGACCAGGGCGACGAGTTCGCTTGCATGACGGAGCCCCTGCGGATGCGGCACCCAGGGACCACCCGGGTGCCCCGGCGGGTCGCCACGGAGTACGAGCACGTCCCTGACGCCGACATCCGCGTATCGTCCGATGATGCGGCGCAGCTCCGCCACCGAGTGGCCGACCGCGGTCAGATGGGCCACGGGGCGCAGTGTGGTGTCGGTGATGATCCTGTCGATGACCTCCACGGTGCGCTCTCGCGACGATCCACCCGCACCGTAGGTGACGGACACGAAGCTCGGCGAGTAGGACTCCACCTGGCGAATCGCCTTCCACAGCGCGCGGGTTCCCGGCTCGTTTTTCGGTGGGAAGAACTCGAAGGAGAAGACGGGCGTGCCGTGCCCGATGACCTCACGGAGGGTGACAGTCACCCACGGCCTCCCGCGTTGAAGTACTTGGCCTCGGGGTGGTGGATCACGATGGCGTCCGTGGACTGTTCCGGGTGCAGCCGGAACTCTTCGGAGAGGTGGACGCCGATCCGTTCCGGCTCCAGGAGCTGGGCGATCTTCGCGCGGTCCTCCAGGTCGGGGCAGGCGCCGTAGCCGAGGGAGAAGCGGGCGCCGCGGTACTTCAGGGCGAACATGTCTTCCATGTCGGTGGGGTCCTCGCCGTCGAAGCCCAGCTCGGCGCGCACGCGCGCGTGCCAGTACTCTGCGAGCGCCTCCGCCAACTGCACGGACAGGCCGTCGCCCGGTTCGGCGCTCAGCCGCTCGGCGATCTCCACCTTCTTCTCGGCGGTGCGGGCCTGGCCCTCCTCGTCGATGGTCAGCGCGATCAGCGCCGCCCCGTGCTCCCTGGCGAGCCGGGTGACCTTCACGAAACGGGACTCGGGGCCGTCACCGTCCTCGTAGTTCACCGAGTTGATCACCGCACGGCCGCCGAGCTTCTCCCACCCGGCCCGCAGGACGTCGACCTCGGTGGAGTCCAGCACGATGGGCAGCGTGGAGGCGGTGGCGAAACGACCGGCCAGCTCCTCCATGTCGGCGACTCCGTCACGGCCCACGCAGTCGACGCACAGGTCGAGCAGGTGGGCACCAGCGCGGACACACGGGCCCGGCTGTCGGCGGTCACTACGGCACCTCCAGCGCGTTCGCAAGCCGTCCGGCCGCTTGTGGCCCATAGACCCCGTGCACGATGCCGAGCAGGGCTGCCCAGTCGGTCTCGTAGGTCTGCGAACCGACCGTACGCAGCGCCACGGAGGCGAGTGCGCAGCCCAGCTGCGCCGCGGTCTCGAGGGGAAGCCGCCGACCGACGGCGGCGAGGAAGCCCGCACGAAAGGCGTCCCCCACTCCGGTCGGATCGGCCACAGCCGTGTCCGGAACCGCGGGGACGATGAGGGGTGGCTGCCCGACTCGGTCGATGCGGGCACCCCGTTCGCCGAGGGTCGTGACCCAGGTTCCGGTGGTCGCGAGGATCTCGTCCCGGTCGCGGCCGATGCGCTCCTGGAGGAGGGCGGATTCGTATTCGTTGGTGAACAGCCATGTGGCACCGGCGATCAGGTCGCGCGCCTGGTCCGCGTCCAGCCGGGCGAGCTGCTGTGAGGGGTCTGCAGCGAAGGGGATGCCCAACGCGCGGCAGTCGCTGGTGTGGCGCAGCATGGCGGCAGGGTCGTTGGGCGAGACGAGGACCAGGTCGGGACCGATGCCCGCAGAGATCAGGTGGCGCAGGTCGATCTCGGCGGCCTCGGTCATCGCGCCTGCGTGGAACGCGGCGATCTGGTTGGCGTCCTCATCCGTGATGCAGACGAAGCGCGCGGTCTGCCGACCGGCCGCGACCCGCACTCCCGTGGTGTCGACGCCGTGTTCCTTCAACCAGATCTCGTATTCGGCGAAGTCGTTGCCCACCGCCCCGACCAAGGCCGGGCGCAGACCGAGGACGCCGAGCCCGTAAGCGATGTTGGCCGCAACTCCGCCGCGTCGCACGTCGAGCCGGTCGACGAGGAAGGAGAGCGAGAGGTGTGCCAGCTGCTCGGGGAGCAACTGGTCCGCGAAGCGGCCGGGGAACACCATCAGATGGTCGGTCGCGATGGAGCCTGTCACGGCTATGCGCATGCGCACTCCTGTCGGTGCGTCGGTTTCAGCGGCGGTCTCAGACGCCTGCGGCGTGCCTGAGGGGCTGGGCGCGGTCGGTGCGCTCCCAGGTGAAGTCGGGGAGTTCGCGGCCGAAGTGACCGTAGGCGGCGGTCTGGGCGTAGATCGGGCGGAGCAGGTCCAGGTCGCGGATGACGGCGGCCGGGCGGAGGTCGAAGACCTCGGTGATGGCCTGCTGGATCTGGTTCACCGGGACCGTCTCGGTGCCGAAGGTCTCGACGAACAACCCGACCGGCTCGGCCTTGCCGATCGCGTACGCGACCTGGACCTCGCAGCGGGAAGCGAGGCTCGCGGCGACGACGTTCTTGGCGACCCAGCGCATCGCGTAGGCGGCCGAGCGGTCCACCTTGGAGGGGTCCTTGCCGGAGAAGGCGCCGCCACCGTGGCGGGCCATGCCGCCGTAGGTGTCGATGATGATCTTGCGGCCGGTCAGGCCGGCGTCGCCCATCGGGCCGCCGATCTCGAAGCGGCCGGTCGGGTTGACCAGCAGGCGGTGGCCCTCGGTGTCCAGTTTGATGCCGTCCTCGGCGAGCCGGCCCAGAACGCTGTCGACCACGTGCTCGTGGATGTCGGGGACGAGCAGACCGTCCAGATCGATACCGGGCGCGTGCTGGGCGGAGACGACGACGGTGTCCAAGCGGACCGGACGGCCGTCCCGGTACTCGATGGTGACCTGGGTCTTGCCGTCCGGCCGGAGGTACGGAACGGTACCGTCCTTGCGCACATCGGTCAGGCGGCGGGAGAGCCGGTGGGCCAGCTCGATGGGCAGGGGCATCAGATTGGGGGTCTCGTCGGTCGCGTAGCCGAACATCAAGCCCTGGTCGCCCGCGCCCTGCCGGTCGAGTTCGTGGCGCTCGCCCTCGACCCGCTGTTCGTAGGCGGTGTCGACGCCCCGGGCGATGTCCGGGGACTGCGCGCCGATGGAGACGGAGATGCCGCAGGATGCGCCGTCGAAGCCCTTGGCGGAGGAGTCGTAACCGATGGCGAGCACGGCGTCCCGCACGAGCTGGGCGATGGGCACGTACGCGCTGGTGGTGACCTCACCGGCGATGTGCACCTGACCGGTCGTGATCAGGGTCTCCACGGCGACGCGGGACAGGGGGTCCTCGTGCAGCAGGGCGTCGAGGATGGTGTCGCTGATCCGGTCGGCGATCTTGTCGGGGTGCCCCTCGGTGACGGATTCCGAGGTGAAGAGATGGCGCGACATGTCACTCCAGACGGTCGGTGGCCGGAAATTCGGTGACGCTCGGCGACCGGGCCGGCCAGGGGCCCGGGTCCGGGAAGGAGCGTGCACCGGTGCGGACAAGGAACGCTCGAAGAACGAATGAACCGCGGCCGGAGCCAAGCTCTCGGCTCCCGCACCCCTCGCGTGCCCAACGGATCTCCCGAACCGTGTGTCCGGCCGCGCGCCGGCCTCCGCGCGTTCAATGCCCGGTGTGAGTCACTCGCCCTTCCCGGCGCACCGCGCGGCACTCCTGCCCGAGCAGCCGGGGAAGCTCCTGGCCGCGCACGAAGAAGTGGCCACCCGAGACCGTCCTCAGGCGCGTGGGTCCCTCGCTCCAGCCGCGCCAACCCTCCGCGGCTGCCGGTGGCACCATCGGGTCGTCGTCCGCAGTGACGACGAGCAGTGGCGTGGTAAGCGGTCCGGCCGGCGACGGTGTGCACGCCGCGGCGCGCAGTGCGCGGGCGAGCGCCAGATCGTCCCGCAGCACTGACTTCACCGCACGGTCCCACATGCCGCCGGGTTCGGTGCCGGGGGTTCCGAGCGGCACGACGCCCATCTGGTCCAGCGTGCGCAGCAGTTCGGCATCCGGCACGCCGAGGGCGTACGCCGGTTCGGGCGGCGTGTGCGGGGGCGAGCAGGCGCCGACCGCCACCAACGCCGGGCCGGGCCGTCCGGCCTCGTGCAGGGCCCGGGCGACGGTGTAGGCGACGAGAGCGCCGAGACTGTGCCCGTACAGGACGAACGGGGCCGTCGGGTCACCGGTGAACAGGCGCATCACATCGGCGAGCAGCGCCTCACGGGTGGTGGCCCGGGGTTCGCAGCGGCGTCCGTCGCGGCCGGGCAACAGCACCGGGATCGGCACCACGCCGGGCCCGACACTTGCCGCCCAGCCGTGGAAGGCCGAGACCCCCGCCCCGGCATGCGCGAAACAGTAGAGCCGCACCGGCTGTCCGCTGGTCATGGGATCCTCCTCGCCTGCGTGGAACACGAGTGGATCCGAGCGTCTCCAAGGGCTCTTGACAGCGCCTCAAGAGCGGCCGGAACTGCGATGAGGTCCGCGCAGCAGCGCAGGAACAGCTTCCCGGAGGGCGGCCCCGGGGCAGGTGCCTGATTCAGCTCGGGTCGCCGCCTGGTCGACGGCTCGGCCCGTCAGGCGGCACTGGCCCCCGGTCGCGGGTTCAGCGCCCAGGTGCCCCGCCGGCCCTGTCTGGCGTCGTCCTCACGTGACGATGCGGAGTTGAGGATCAGATGCTGGGTCCGCTGCACCTTCTGCGTCGGCTCCAGCCCAAGCTCGTCCATCAGGTTCTTCCGGAGCCGATGGAATATGCCGAGAGCCTCCGAGCGGCGCCCTGCGAGGTGAAGAGCCCGCATGAACTGCTCATGTATGTTCTCGTTCAGGGGTTGCTGAGCGGTCAGCGTGACCAAATCGCAGATGGCGTCGTCGTACCTGCCCAACTGCAAATCGGCCTCGATCCTGCATTCCAGCACGATCTGCTGCTGGGCCTGGAGCCCGCGCACCTTCGGCTCCAGGATGGAGCCCATCGGCACATCCACGAGGGCGGGCCCTCGCCAGAACTCCAACGCCCTGCGCAGAAGGCGGGAACCACGCTGCGGGTCTCCCTGCGAGAGAGCGATTCTCCCCTCGGTCGACAGTTCATTGAACTGGCGGAGGTCGAAGGGATCCATCGGTAACTGCAGGAGATATCCGCCCTGCCGGGTCAAGAGAATATCCCGCACCGGCGTCGACTCATCTTTGAACGCTTTCGAAATAAGCTTTCGGAGATGCAGGATATAGGTCTGCAGAGTCGTTTTTGCACTCCTCGGCGGCCGTTCCGCCCACAATTCATCGACGAAACTCGACGCCGTCACGACCTGCCCTTCATTGAGGGCCATAAGCGCAAGCACCTGCATCTGCTTCGGTGCGGTAGGAGTGACATCGATGCCATTCACGCTCAACTTCAACGGCCCAAGGACGGACATGGCGATCTCCGCCACACCCTCGGATTCCATGGACATACCAAGCCCCTCCATCAACTGAGACCATCTCTGACGATTTCGGTCCTTATTGACTGGGGTACAGCCCGAGCATCAGCCAAAGGCAGCACAGCTCGCCTGCAAGGAGACTCCCCCGTCCACCAAAGACGCTATACCAGACACAGACAGAGATCAAGGACTTCATGAAATGATAAGAATCAACCATCCCTCAAGGAGCACTCAAGCGATACCTGAAACAATGAATCGCCGCAACGTCATTGCCGATAGGGCAACCCAGCAGAATTGACACTTACCCATTCGAAACTCTCATGACGAATAAACATGCTTGACCTCGTTTTTACTCGCATTGAAACAGGCCGATAATGGTCGGCCAGAAGCCGAAGGACCCGGCCGCCGCGCGGCCGGGTCCTTCGGCTTCGCCCCTCAGGCCCGCTCCACCCGCAGAGCCAGCCCGTCCAGCAGGGCGTCGAGGCTGATCTCGAAGCTCTCGTCCGCGGTCAGATGGCGCGCCCCAGCCTGTAGGAACCGGGCGAAGGAGGGGTACCGGCCACCCGCGACGATGCCCTCCAGAAAAGTCGCCACGTCGAAGTGCCTCTCATGGGTGCCCCTGGTGCCGGCCCTCACGCGCTCCATCTCCGCCTCCTCGGCCTCGCACATCGCCGTCCCCATCACATGGCCGGTGACGATGGCGGCATAGGCCGACGCGACGGTGATGTCCAGCCCGGCCCGCTCCAGCACCGCCATGGTGTGGTCCAGCCAACTCAGCGCCCGGGGGCCGAACAGCGGGCGGCGGAAAGTCAGCCGGGCGAACCACGGATGGCGCCGGATGGCCTCGCGCAACTGGTAGGCACTCGCGCGCAGATCCGCCCGCCACTCCTCGGGGCCGTGCCGCGAGGGGATCAGCTCGGCGAACACGCCGTCGAGCAGCAGGTCGTCCAGATCCCCGTGGCGCCGGACGTGGTGCCGCAGCGAGGGACCGGCGCTGCCGAGTTCCGTCGCCAGGCGCTCGACCGACACCGCGGCAAGCCCCTCGGTGTCGGCGATCCTCAGCAATGCCGCGGTGATCTCGGCGCGGGTCAGTGGCGGCGCCAGATGAGCCTCATCCGGCTCGGAATCGGCCCAGATCAGGGGCGGGACCTCGGGTGCTGGATCAACGGTGGCCGCCATCTCTCACTTCCCTGGTTGAGTGCGGTTGGCCGGGCCGCCGGCTCCCGAAAGCGCCTGGCGCCCCGTACCCGGACAGGCGCGCCCAGCGTGGCACCCGCGGCTCGACGCCTCCTCGAACCGGGGTCGACCGACGCCTCGGCCTCCGCGACGCCGCATCCCCCGGCCGACCGGGACACCCTCCTGAGTGAGCCTCCTAGGCGGAGTCGATTGACAACATGAATCTAATGTAGTGCACTTAGCAACATGAATCTATCCCGCCTCGTGGTGCTGGGCCTGCTCGAGAGCCGCGGCCCGCAGCACGGACACGAAATCCGCAGACAGGCCGAGCGCAGCAACGTCCAGACATGGGGTGGCGTCAGCATCGGTGCCCTGCATCGCGAGCTGCGCACGATGGAGACGCACGGCCTCGTCGAGGCCGTGCGTACCGAGCAGGTCGGCCGCCGCCCGGTCCGGACCATCTACCGGATCACCGAGGACGGGCGGACCGAGCTGCATGCCCTCCGGGAGAAGGCGATCGCCCAGCTGCACTTCGGCCCCGACCCGCTCGGAGTCGCCCTGCTCTTCGGCCGGCTCGGAGACCGGGCGGGAATGCTGGCGCTGCTTGCCGAGCGCCGCGAAGCCCTCGCGCGCGGCCGGGACGGCGTGGCCGCCGAGTGCCGGCGCCTGACCGAGCAGGGTGTGATCACCGCGTTCGACGCCGCGATGTTCCGCCGCCGGGAGATGCAGCTGGACGCCGAACTGCGCTGGCTCGAGCAGTTCGAGAAGGACGTGGCCGACATCGCCGAGACCGGACCCGCCGCCGACGCCGAGCGCGCCGTGCAGGCAGACCAGACGGAGGAGGAGTAACCATGGACATGATCCAAGTGGATGGCCTGTCCAAGACGTTCAAGAACAAAAAAGGCGGCGTACAGGCCGTCGCCGAGGTGAGCTTCCATGTGGCGCCCGGCGAGATCGTCGGCTTCCTGGGGCAGAACGGCGCTGGTAAGACCACCACGCTGCGGATGCTCACCACACTGCTCCAGCCCACCTCCGGCAGGGCTCGGGTGGCCGGATGCGATCTGCTCGCCGATCCGCAGGGGGTCCGCCGCAAGATCGGCTACGTCGCGCAGTCCGGCGGCACCTCGCCTGCGGCCTCAGTGCGCAGCGAACTGGTCTTCCAGGGACGGCTGTACCACATGTCCCAGGCCGACGCGGTACGCCGCGCGAACCAGCTGCTCGAGGAGCTGAACCTGTCACAGCTGGCGGAACGCCCCACCATCACGCTCTCCGGCGGTCAGCGCCGTCGGCTGGACATCGCCCTCGGCCTGGTCCACAGGCCCGAGGTGCTCTTCCTCGACGAGCCCAGTGCCGCGCTCGATCCACAGAGCCGGAGCATGCTGTGGGAACACGTCCGCGACGTGCGGGACACCCACGGAACGACCGTGTTCCTGAGCACGCATTACCTGGACGAGGCCGACGCGCTCTGCGACCGGGTGCTGATCATCGACCGTGGCCAGATCGTCGCCGAGGACAGCCCGGCCAACCTCAAGCGGCAACTGGCTCACGACGTCGTCACCGTGGAGGTCGCCTCCGGAGCGGACCGGGCCGGTGCCGCGCTCGCCGAGCACCCCGCCGTCCGGGACGTCCGGGTCGACGGCGAGACCGTTCGGTTGACCGTGGAGAACAACGACCGCGTGCTGCTGGAGTTCCTGCGCACGCTCGACCGCGCCGGCGTCGAGCCGACGTCCGTCCAGGTGGTCCGCCCCACGCTGGACGACGTCTTCCTGTCCATCACCGGCCGTTCGCTGGACGCGGCCGCCCCGCAGCCCCTGAACGCCTGAGAGGACCCGTCGTGCAGATCATCAACGACTCGCTGCTCATCTTCCGGCGGAACATGGACACCACGCTGAAGAGCAAGATGAGCGTCGTCATCGGCATGGTTCAGCCGGTGCTGTACCTGCTGCTGTTCGGCCCGATGCTGGAGAAGGCGCTGCCCGACACGCCCGGGCACAACGCATGGCAGGAGTACGTGCCGGGACTGCTCGTCCAGCTCGGCCTGTTCGGAGCCGGGTACGCCGGATTCAACCTGATCCCGGACATGCGCGCCGGGGTGATCGAGCGCATGCGGGTGACACCGGTCAGCCGGCTGGCGCTGCTGCTCGGCAGGGTCATGCGGGACGCGGTGGTGATGCTCTTCCAGGCATTACTGCTGACCCTGGTCTCCGTGGCGTTCGGGCTGCGGGCCCCCGTGCTGGGTGTGGTGGCCGGGTTCCTGCTCGTCCTGGCCCTGGCGATCAGTCTGGCGTCGCTGTCGTACCTGCTGGCACTGAGTCTGCCGACGGAGTACCTCTTCGCTCCGGTGATCAATACCGTGGTCCTGCCACTGATGCTGCTCTCCGGCATCCTGCTGCCGATGACGTTTGCGCCGGACTGGCTCTCCGTGCTCTCCCACCTCAGCCCATTCCGGTACATCGTCGACGGTATGCGCGACCTCTTCCTCGGCCGCTATACGACCGGCTCGGTGCTGGGCAGTGCCATCGTCGCCGTCGTGCTGGTCACGGGCTCGCTCACCCTCGGTACCCGAAAGTTCGTGAAGGCCAACTCGTAAACAGATCTCCGGCGGCGACCCGGGCATCGGCGCACTACAGGCGCGCCGATGCCCGGGGAGCGCCACTGGCCAAGGCTCTGCCGCGGGGACACCATCGCCGAGCGGGCCGACCAGACCCGCAACCGTCTCCGCTGCGACACCGCAGCGGACGACCCCTGGCCTTCACCATGAAGGTCCACGGACACCGCACCGTCGTGGAACGCTGCTTCAACGGCCTCAAGCAATGGCGCGGCATCGCCACCGGCCACGACAGTCCTTCGAAACCGCCGGTGGCGATCCTTCGCTCGGCGGCGGACTCCTCGCCGGCTCCCGTGGTCCGGTCCGGCACAGGTTGCGGCTGATCAGCTCGTCGCAGGCGCATGCAGCTGAGGTCGGGCCGGCGCTGCCCGGTCCTGGGCAGGCGAAAGGGCCTCCGTCCGGGAGCGGAGGCCCTTTCCCTCGGTCAGAAGAAGCCGTTCAGGCCGAACCAGTCGTTCGCCGTCTCGGCGCGCGAGTCCAGCATGCCGTTGCCGCGGCCCTGGTACACGAGCTGGCAGCCGACCCCTCGGCAGCTCTCGCCGACATAGCTGCTCTTGGTGGTGGTGACGAGGTCGGCGCGGCCGTCGCTGGAGACATCGCCCAGGCCCAGGAACGTGTCCATGACGTTCCAGCCGCCGCTGCCGATCAGCACACGGGACCCGAGGGCCCCGGCCCTGCCCGGGTACAGCCACAGCTGCCCGGTGGACGCCTGGCGGGCGATCAGGTCCGCACGGCCGTCACCGCTCATGTCACCCGCCCCGACCAGGGCGTTCATGGCGTTCCAGCCGCCGTTGCCGATGAGCTTGCGCGCACCGAGGGTGCCGCTGCCGGTGCCGGGGTACAGCCACAGCTTGCCCGTGTCCTTCTCGACGGCCAGCACGTCCGAGCGGCCGTCGCCGGAGAGGTCGCCGTACGCGACGATCCGGCTCATGGCGTTCCAGCCGCCGTTGCCCATGAGCTTGCGCGCACCGAGGCTGCCGGTGCCGGCGCCCGGGTACAGCCACAGCTTCCCGGTGGACGCCTCGCGGGCGATCACGTCCTCTCGGCCGTCACCGCTGAAGTCGCCGTGCCGGGCGAGGGCGTTCATGGCGTTCCAGCCGCCGTTGCCGACCGGCTGCCCGGTGCCGTCGCCGCGCAGGAACCACAGTCGGCCCGCCTTGTCCCGGACGAGGACGTCGGCCTTGCGGTCGGCGTTCAGATCACCGAAGCCCGCCGCCTGGGGCGTGGTCGACGCGTACCACTCCGGGTAGGCCGGCAACCAGCACTCCCGCTCGGTGGCGACGAAGCTCACCGAGCTGACGGTACGTTGCGAGCCCCCCCACTCGGTCCCCGCGGGGTCGGGGGCCCACGAGGTGACGCCGCCGGTCTTGCCGTAGTTCGGATCGTCGTGCAGGCACGCGTACTTGGACGTTCGGTTCACCACGGACTGGAACGTGTTGTCCCAGGTTCCCAGCGTCGCCTTGTCCGTGTTCGTCTTGAACATGGCGCCCGTGCCGTCGTCGGTCTTCCAGGCGCAGAAATAGCCCGCCGGGCAGTCGCTGATCGCGGCCTGTGCGGGCGTCGTGGCCGCACCGAGGAGCCCGAGCGAGGTGAGCCCCAGCGTCGTGGCCAGCGTGGCCAGGCGCCGGCGCAGTGATACGCGCATTCATTCCCTCCCTGACGCGGCACGGAGAGAAGCTCGACGTGCCGCGGGAGGAAGATACCTTGCCCGCGCGATCACTCCGTCTCGCGCGTCGCCGTCTCGTGCGGCGGGCGTCGCATTCGGTGTGTCCGCCCCCACACCCGCAGCCGGTCCCGCTCGGGGAGCACTCGGCCCACGGCCTGAAGCACCATGACTCAGACCGCTTCGGGCTGCGGTTCCGGTTGCCGCGGCGGTACGGCCTTCGGTTTCCACAGGGTGGTGGTCCGTACGTAGCCGTAGACCACTGAGGTCATCGCCAGAATGAGAAGGGGTCCGAACACCCATGGATGTTCGGCCATCTCCACCGGCAGATAGCGGTACGACAGCAGGAGTGCGGCGAAGACCGCTGCACCGTGAGCGACCAACTGGATCGCTGACCGGTCCCAGCCGTGGTCGACCGAGCGCAGAGCCGCCTCGATCGTGAGCGCGAACACCACGCCCGCAACAAGATCCGCACCATAGTGGAAGCCGAACCCGAGCGTCGCGCCGAGCGTGGCGATCAGCCAGAACGTGCCCGCGAAACGCAGAATCCGTGGGCCCTTCCGGGAGTGAACGAAGATCGCGGTGGCCCACGCCGTGTGCAGGCTGGGCATGCAGTTGCGTGGCGTGATCTGGTCGAACGGCATCTGGTGCGGGGTGCTGATCGGCGGCGGCGTGTCCGGCCACACATCGGCCACCGCCCAGTGCACGGTGGGCGGCGTCGCCGGCCACAGGTCGGCCCACGCCCAGTGCTCGTTGCCGGTGCCGTAGGCATAGAGCGGTCCGACGACCGGGAAGATCATGTAGATGGCGGGCCCGAGGAGGCCGATCACCAGAAAAGTGCGCACCAGGTGGTGGCTCGGGAAGCGGCGCTCGACCGCCACATGACGCAGCTGGTACAGCGCGACGACGACCGCGGCGACCGCGAGTTGAGCGTAGACGTAATTGAGAACATGGGCGCCGATGGGGCCGGTGGCCGTGACCATCCGGCCTACCAGCCAGGACGGATTACCCAACGCGTGATCGGCGGTGGCCACGTACTGGTCGAACACCGCCGGGCGGGACTTCGACGTGATGAGCAGCCAGGTATCGCCGGTCTTGCGGCCTGCCACCAGCAGCAGGCCCAGCCCGACGCCCTTCAGCATCAGGACACGTTCCCGGCCGGTGCGGCGCGTGACAGCGATGACCGCACAGCCCGACATGACCCACAAGGCGCCGTTGCCGAAGGGGTGTCCGCCGGTCATCCTGGCACCGACCGCCCACCGCACCAGCAAGAAGGCGGCGTCGATGCCGATCGCGGCACCGGCCGCGATGAACCGTTGCCGCCAAGTGAGCACCACCATCATCAACGCCATACTGGCGTACAACAAGAAGCCTGATTTGGGCGGATATATCAGCTCTCGCACCTGGCTGGCCATCGGCCCCGGCAGGCCGTAGCGACGGGCGACGATCTCCAGCGTGACGAGCAGTCCGAGGGTCGCCACACCCGCTGTGGCCCAGAGCATCGCCCGTGGTTGACGCCACACGGAGAAGGCGGTTCTGTCGTCTATTCGCGAAAGCAGCCGCGCTTTTATAGGTCTCAATCAGTCAGCCGTTTGCTAGATGTCGGTCACATGAGATTGTTCATGCTGCTGGACGGCATGGTCTTTCGGCGACGGACGAACAGTGGGTATTCGTCGCGAGTTTCGAACATACTATCGGAGCGGTGCGGGCCGGCCACGGGTGGTTCGAAGGACGGTCGGTCCTGCGCTCGACGGTCCGGCAAGTCGTCGCGGAGAGGTGTCTCCGGAAACCGGAGCGCACGGGACCAGGCCACGGTGGGGGCGTGGTCCGGGGCCCGGAGGCCGCGCCCCTCTCGGCGGCATGTCCGGCTCGCCCGGCAGGCCGGTCAGACCCGGTCCAGGGGCCGGTGCGGACCGCTGGGAAGTTCCGCTTCGATCGTGTCACCGGGGCGCACCACGCCACCCTCCCTCACGATGCTCATGATTCCGGCCTTGCGCACGATGTTCCCCGCCTCGTCGCGGCCGACGACCTGCTTCAGCAGCCCGTCCTGGAAGGTGTCGATCTGCAGGCAGGGATTGCGAAGGCCGGTGACCTCCAGGACCGCGGAGTCACCGATGCGCAGCAATGTGCCGACCGGCAGACCGAGCAGATCGATGCCGCGCGTGGTGATGTTCTCGCCGAGTTCGCCCGGCCCCAGCTCGAAGCCTTCTTCACCGACCTCGGCGAAGAGCTCCTCGTGCATGAGGTGGACCTGGCGCAGATTCGGCTGCGTGGGATCCTGCGCGACGCGCGAGCGGTGCTTGACCGTCACACCGGCGTGCACGTCCCCTTCCACACCGAGCCCGGCGAGCAGTCTGATGCTGTCCCGATTCGGCTTGGTGAACGAATACTCGCCGTTACTGCTGACCGCCGTCACTCTTCCGCTCATACCTCGGAACCCCCTCACGAGTAAAAATGATCAGCACGAGCCTAACCCTCGCCCCTCGAGGCGCGAGAGTGTGAGTTCGGTTCTCGCCGTGCTTGTGCTTCTTCTGCGCGGAGCCGGGGCCTTCCGGTGTGCAGGACCTTCCCGCCGTGTCAGGGCACGGGCGGCATCGGGGTCGTGCACCCAGACGTCGTCGGCCCGGGCGACGGCGCCCTTGACGGTGGGTGGACAGTGCTCGGCCCGTGCTCCACACCGTCAGCCGCCACTGGTTCACCTCTGATGTCGCCGGAGGCGATGTGAGCAGCCCGGCTATGGCGATGTGGAGCATATGTCCCTTACTGTGACTTTTGGCGCAGTGCTCTGCGGACGGGATGGAGTTGGGGCCGTGGCGTTCGCGGAGTCGGCCGGCGGCGGTGGGTCCGTGCCCTCCCCCGAGTCCGCCCCTGAGCCCGAACGACGGGCTTGGGCACCGCTGCTGGCGGTGTGCGCCGGGTATTTCATGGTGATCCTGGACGTGACGGTCATCAACGTCGCCGTGCCGGTGATCGGCCGGGAGCTGGCGGCCTCGCTCACCGGCATCCAGTGGATCACCGATGGATACACGCTGGTCTTCGCCGGTTTCCTGCTGACCGGTGGCGCGCTGGGCGACCGGCTGGGCAACCGCCGGGTCTTCTGCTGGGGCGTGGCGGTGTTCACCGTGTCCTCGGCCGCGTGCGCGCTCGCGCCGAGCGCCCCTTTCCTGGTCGCGTCGCGGCTGGTGGAGGGGCTCGGCGCGGCGCTGATCGTGCCCGGTTCCCTGGCCCTGCTCCAGCAGGCCTACCCGGCGCCCGCCGCACGCTCGCGGGCCTTCGGGCTGTGGGGTTCGATGGCCGGCATCGCGGCCTCTGCCGGGCCGCTGCTGGGCGGGCTGCTCGTCTCCACGGTGGGTTGGCGCTGGGTGTTCCTCATCAACCTGCCCGTCGGTGTGGTCTGCCTCGTGCTGACGCTGCGGTACGTGGCGCGCTCGTCCCGGCGTACCGCCCGGGCGCTGGACTGGCCGGCGCAGTGCGCGGTCGTGGCGGCGGTGGCGCTGCTGACCGCGGCGCTCAACGAGGCGGGACGACGGGGCTGGTCCGATCCGGCTGTTCTGGCCGGGGTGGGCCTGGCCGTGTCGGCCGTCGTGGCGTTCGCGGTGCGGGAGCGGCTGGCCCGGTCCCCTGCCCTGCCGCCGAGCCTGCTGCGCTCTCGTGCGATGAGCGGCGGAGCCGCCATCGGCCTGCTGTTCAACTTCGGCTTCTACGGCATGGTGTTCACCGCCAGCCTGGAATTCCAGCACCGGCGCGGCTTCAGCGCGCTCGGCACCGGGCTGGCGCTGTTCCCGGCGGTGGCGATGACCATGTTCGCCTCCGTCCTGTCCGGGCGGCTGACCCGCCGCACCGGCGATCGTCCGCTGGTGATCTCCGGCATGCTCCTGGCCGCCCTGGGGCTCGCCGGCTGGGCCGCTGCCGGAGACGACCCCGCCTACCCGCTGCTGGTGACCCCGATGATGGCCGCGGGGTTCGGTACCTCCTTCGCCCTCACCGGCTCCACCGCCACCGTGATGGGTGCCGCACCCCCGGCGTACTCAGGGGCCGCCTCCGCCCTGTTCAACACCGCCCGCCAGATCGGCAGCGCCACCGGCGTCGCGCTCGGCGGCAGCCTGCTCGCCACAGCCACCGGCTACGGCACCGGGCTGCGCACCAGCACGGCCATCGGCGCGCTCGCCTACCTGACCGCCGCAGGGCTCGCGTGGCGGTGCGTGCCGGCGAGGTCCAAAGGGACGTAGGGCGGCTCCAGACCGTCGGGCGGGCCTGGCGGTCTTCGCCTACGGCGGGCGGCCGGTCATGGCGTGGTCCACCGTGTGTGACGTCCGGCCGGGCCTTTGCGCTTGATGAGTGGCCGCCTGTCGATCTTGACAGGGGCGGTGACGAGCGGAGCGCCGGACCGCTCCGCTCGTCGCGCCTTCCGCGAGCTCACTTGCCGACGTCCTACCGAAGGAAGCGACCGACCACATGCGCATAAGACAGTTCGCAGAAAGAGCAGCGCTCTCCGCTGCCATGAGCCTCTCGCTCCTCGGCCTCGGAACGACCGCCGCCGCCGCGGACACCAGCGCCCCACTGCCGATCAGCTCGTATCGGGACATGGCTGTCGACGCGGCTCATCAGCAGGTCTTTCTCAGTGATCCGTTCGGTGGCAGCGTTCTGGTGACGGACTACTCGGGCCAGGTCGTGAAGCAGATCGGCGGTGAGGCCGGTGCCTGGGGCATGGCGCTTTCCAGCGACTCCCGAACGCTGTACGTGGCACTCCGCGACGCCGGCGCGATCGCCGCGATCGACACCGCCACCTTGCAGGAGACCGCCCGGTACGACACCGGAACCGGCGCGGGCGCCTACGCTGGCCCGACCTCCCTCGCGCCGGCCGGAGGAAAGATCTGGTTCGGCTACAGCACCGACACCTGGAACGGCGCCCTCGGTTCCCTGGACCTGAGCGGTGCACAGCCGGTCGTCGCACGGGGCCAGGGCCTCGACACGTTCCGCGGCTCGCCGCGCCTGGCTGCCACGCCGCAGGACCCGGACACCCTCGTCGCCGCCGAATCCGACGGCAACGCCGCCACCCTGGCGGTGTACGACGTGAGCACCGGCCAGGCCGACGTACAGGCCAAGCGTGTCGACCCGGGAACGGACGGGTGCACGAGCCTGCAGGACCTCGCCTTGACGCCGGACGGCGCGCGGGTGGTCGTCGCCTGCGCCTCGCCCTACTACCACCAGGCGTTCCGCACGGCCAACCTGGCGGACGACGGCCGCTACACCACCAGCCACTACCCCAACGCCGTTGCCGTCGCCCCCGACGGCACCATCGCGGCGGGCATCGACGGCGCCTCCTCGCCCGACGTCCACCTGTTCGCGCAGGACGACTCCACGGCCTTCAAGACCTGGGACTTCCCTGCGTCGTCCCCGTACGCCACCAACACCCTTCAGTCCGCCGGTCTGGCCTGGGCTCCGGACGGCAGCAGGGTGTTCGCGGTCACCGAGGACAGCGGCTCCTCGTCCCTGACGCTGCAGGTCCTGGACTTCCCGCAGGTCGCCACCACCGTCACCGTGCAGGCACCCGCCTCCTCACCCCGGAACCAGAACCTCACCCTCACCGGAAAGCTCCAGGCGCCCGTGGGATTCGGCGCGGGGACCACCGTGGACATCTGGCGGCTCGACGACCCCACCGCGGGCGAGGGCACGCTGATCGGGTCCGCGACCGTCGCCGCGGACGGCACGTTCAGCTACACGGACCGGCCGAGGGCCAAGGGCGACGTCCAGTACACCGTGCAGTACGGAGGCGACGCGCGGCACACCAGTGCCTATGGCACGGTCACGGTCGACATCACCTCTGACTGAGTCCCGTCCGCCTCGCGCCACGGGCTCCGCTCGAACCCGCGCTCGGCCGGGGTTTCCCGGCCGAGCGTGTCGCGCGGCCTCGGCTCAACTGCGGGCGCCGGGCGGCCCCGAGCGCTTCGGGCTCACCCGGGGTGGACCGTGAGGTACGTCCACTGGCTCCACACGCTGCCGGTCTGTGCGCCCTTGGCCGGTGGCGTGTAGTGGCCGCGGATGCGGTAGTGGTCGTTGCTCGTGAAGAGCTTCAGAGCCCGGACGTAGCCGTACCAGCCGTCGGCGTACACGCCCCCGCAGTCCTGCGCGGTGACCTGATGCCAGGCCCCCGAGTAGTAGTGCTCGAGGTACACCGTCATGTGACCGCCCGACTGGCGGGGAGTGACCAGGAGGTTGAAGCCCATGTTGACTTCGGACTTGTAGAAGACCTGGTAGGTGGTGGTTCCGATGCGGGTGGTCCCGGTCGGCCACTGCATCTGCGTCCGGACCGTCGGCGTGACGGTCGTACCGGTCGTCACCGTGCGCGGCGCATAGCGGTAGTCGCCCGCGAAGGCCGCGCTGAAGACGGTGTTGCGGCTGATCCTGTAGTACGCCACGAGGTTGCCGTATGCGTCGACCTTGCCGCTCTTGAGCTGCGTCCGCGACGCGCCCGCGGGCTGGGCGTACAGCGTCACGACACGGGAGTTGTACGTCGTCCCCAGGTGCGCGGTCACCTTGACGGTCGCGCCGGAGTGGTACGACTTCGCGTCGGTCGCCACACTCAGGCCCGGAGTGGCCCGAGACACCTGCACCTTCGCCGACGCCGCGACCGGGAGGTAGGACGTGCCGCCGTCGTAGGTGAAGGCGTAGGTGTTCGCGCCGCCGACCTGCGGGGTGTCGTGGAAGACGAAACCGCCGTCAGCGGCGACGGGCACGGTGCCCACCGCATAGCCGGAGGGGTGCGCCTGGTCGGTCTTGACGACGTGGACCGCGCCGGTCGTCACATGCGCGTGCGGCCAGGTGAGCCGACCGGTGACGCTCATCGCTGCGGCACGGTTCGCAGCGGAGGGAGCGGTCAGCGCCATGGTGGGCGCGTACTTCGCCACCGGGATGTCGAAGGTCCGGCTCGCCGGGGCGTAGTGGCCGCCTCCCGAGTAGTCGACGCGGAAGCTCAGGGAGCCGGTGGCAGGAGCGGTGCCGGCGACGGAGTAGGAGCCGAAGAAGTCGACCGGTATGTGTGCCGGGGTGCTTGTCGGGTCCGGGATGAGCAGGCCGTCCGGATCGGCGTCGTCGTAGCGGGTCATCCGTACGGTGCCCGGAATCATGGACTCCCCGGCACTGAGGCTGAGCGGCGAGTCGAAGTCCGTCCGGAACGTGTAGGCCTCGCCGGGGGCGAGCGGGGTGGTGGTCGAGCTGCCGTAGAGACGGACCCAGGCGGTTTCGGGGTCACGGGCTGTCCGGAGCGTCGGGGTGCCTCCGGCGGCGTCCACGCCCACGGCGTAGAGCCGGCTCCCGTCCGGTGCCCAGGCGAGGCCGTCCGGGGCCAGGCGCAGCGGGTCGTCGAAGTAGTACTCGCGGTAGTAGCCCGCGCCTGTTTCCGGAAATGCCTCGAAGGCGCCATTGCAGCCGCAGCCGGCCAGAGTGCCGTCCGGGGCCACGGCGACGGCGTCGGCGGCCACCGGCGTGGCGAACTGCCCGTCGACCGCCAGGTCCGAGACCCGGTACCGGTTGCTGCTCGCGCGCAGCCAGGACGAGACCGCCAGATGCTGCCCGTCCGCCGTGACCGCGAAGTCGCTCAGGTCGGGGACGGGCAGCGCCTTCGCGGCCTGCCGGGTCAGCGCACCGCCCTCGGCCCGGTACGTGACGACGGCGGAGGTGTCGCCCGTCTGCGCGGCGGCCGCGAGGACGCCGGAGGGCGTCGGGGTCGTCGTCAGCATCGGCGCTGCCGGCCAACTGCCGGAATCCTGCCGCACCGTGACGGTTCCGGCCCCGTCGACGGATCCGATGCCGCCGGCGCCCGCCGTGCCGTACCCGAACCAGAGGGTGCCCCCGGCGACGGCCAGCGAGTCCGGACGGGTGCCCGCGCCCGTGCCGTACCTAGCGGACTCGGTCAGGCTCTCCGTGCTGATCGCCGCGATCACGTCCTGGTCGGGCAGAGCCGCGTACAGTGCGGATCCGTCGTCGGAGAGGGCGAGACCGGTGGCGCCCGGCTCACCGCCGATCATCGTCGGGTTCCCACCGTCGAGGTCGGTGACGAGAATGCCGTCGGTGCCGGAGCCGCCGCTGATGAACAGGTGTCCGTGCGGGGCGTCCACCACCATGTGCGCGAAGTGCGCAATCGGCAGCGGTACGTCCGAGGCCGCGTACGAGTCGACCGTGCCGGGACCGAGGACGGTCGTCAGTCCGAGGAGCAGAGCTGCGGCGGTTGGCGGCGAGAATCGCGCCAGCTTCATGAAAGGCCCCCACACAACCTTCACGATCAAGGGGCGCAACCTAGCACGGAAAGATCAGCTGCCGATAGCGGGCGGGCGGAGATCACCCTCGAACGCGTCGTCCAGGGCGACGGAGCGGGCGCCCTCGCCTCGAGGACGCCCGCTCCGCGGGGCGCGTCAGGCCGGGGTCCCGACCGCCGGGCCCGTCCGGGCAGGCTCCTGCACTACGCGGCGGGTCCGGGTCGGTACCCCGAGCGTCGGGTTGGCGATGCTCCAGGCCGCGCCCTTGCAGACCAGCTCCTTGTAGAGGGCGGCGAGCCGTCCTGTCAGGGCCGCCCGGACGGCGCGGTCGTCGGCGGTGACGTACTGGATCAGGCCTTCCCTGCGGCCCAGCGAGATGCACTGGTTGAAGTAGCGCAGCGGTGCGTTCGGGAGCTTCCCGCCGGTCAGGCGCGCGGCGATGGCGTCGGCGGCCTGCCACGCCATGGGGGTGCCCGAGGCGCACGACATCCGCAGCGGCTTGTCGCCGGGGCCCATCGCCATGGCCGCGTCGCCGACGGCGTACACGTCGGGGTGCGAGACCGAGCGCATGGTTCGGTCGACCACGATCCGGCCCGTGTCGGTGACTTCCAGGGTGGTGGCCTTCGCGATCGGGTGGACGGCGAAGCCGGTGGTCCACACGGTGACCGCGGCGGGGACGGACGTGCCGTCGGCGGTGGTGACGCGGTCGGCCTCGACGGCGGTGACGTCGGCGTGTTCGTGCACGGTGACGCCGAGCTTGCCGAAGACCTGCCGCAGGTGCCGGCGGCCCTTGGGCGAGAGCCAGTCGCCGAGGCCGCCGCGGGCGGCGAGGGCGACATCGAGGTCCGGGCGGGCCTCGGCGATCTCGGCCGCGGCCTCCAGGCCGGTGAGTCCGCCGCCGACCACGACCACGGGCTGTCCGGCGTCCAGGCGGGCCAGGCGCTCGCGCAGCCGGAGCGCTCCGGGACGACTGGCGATCTCGTGGGCGTGCTCGGCGGTGCCGGGGACGCCCTGGTCGTTCCAGCCGCTGCCGAGGGCGTACACGAGGGTGTCGTACGCCAGCTCCTCCATCCGCCCCTCGGTGCCGTTCGCGTCGACGACGGTCACGGTCCTGCGGTCGACGTCGACGCCGGTGACCTTCGCGAGCTTCAGTTCGACGCCGGTGCCCGCGAAGATCTCGCGGAGCGCCCGGCGTTCGAGGTCCTGGCCGACCGCGAGCTGGTGCATCCGGACGCGCTCGACGAAGTCGGGCTCGGCGTTGACGAGGGTGATGGCGACGTCTTCACGGCGCAGCCGCTTGGCGAGGCGCCCGGCGGCGATGGCTCCGGCGTATCCGGCTCCGAGGACGACGATGCGGTGCTGCATCTTCCTTGCTCCTGTCTCGAGCGCTGCTGTCGTGGCGGGTTCGCCCCTTGAACCGGGCGGCCCGCCGTTTCCTGACAGGAACGCGATGTGAAGCACCTCACATCGGGGTCGGAAGAGTCAGAAGGCGCTGAGCAGGGGTTCGCCGTGGTCGGCGGCCGCCCATCGCCGGGTCGCGCGTTCGAGCTTGTCGGGGTTGACCTGGTTGCGGAAGGCGGCGATGCCCTCGGCGGTGATCTCCAGGCACATGACGCCGACGACCCGGCCGTCGACGACCGCCACGAGGGCGGGGTCGCCGTTGGCGGTCGTGGCGTACACCTCGGGTGAGCCGCCGACCAGGGCCTGCTTGGCCTTGCTCGGTTTGAACAGGCCGCGCATGAACTTCGCGACCGCCAGGGCGCCTTCGAACGCCTTGGCGCGGGCCGGGACCTTCCCGCCGCCGTCGCCGATCGAGACGGCGTCCTGGGTGAGCAGCCGCACGAGCGGCTCCGTCCGGCCGCTGGTGGCGGCCGCGAGGAACTCATGGACGATCCGCCGGGCGGCGGCCTCGTCGATCTCGCTGCGGGCCCTGCCGTCCGCGACGTGCTTCTTCGCGCGGTGGAAGATCTGCTGGCTGGCGGCCTCGGTGATGTCGAGGATCTCGGCGATCTCCCGGTGCGGGTAGTCGAAGGCCTCCCGCAGCACGTACACCGCCCGCTCGTTCGGGGAGAGACGCTCCAGCAGGGCGAGCACCGCGTACGAGACCGATTCGCGCTGTTCGGCCGTGTCCGCCGGGCCGAGCATCGGATCCCCGGCGAGCAGCGGCTCGGGGAGCCACTGGCCCACGTAGGTCTCGCGCCGGGCGCGGGCCGAGGTGAGCTGGTTGAGGCACAGGTTGGTGAGGACCTTCGTCAGCCAGGCCTCGGGGACCTCGATGCGGTCGACGTCGGAGGCCTGCCAGCGCAGGAACGTCTCCTGCACGGCGTCCTCGGCCTCGCTCGCGGAGCCGAGGAGGCGGTAGGCGATGGCCTCCAGGCGGGACCTGGAGGCCTCGAACCGGTCCACGTCGCTCATGGTCAGGGCCATGGCCCTGATCCTAGCCGTCGCGATGCGCGACGACCTTCGCATGACGGGGGCGGCCGTGCGCTGCTCGGCACCGGGCTGCTCGAACTGCCCGGCGCCCACAACGACAACACGGCCCATCCCGGGCCCCGCCGGCGTCTGCGCGAGCTTCTGCGCGACACGGCCTGACACGGGTGGCGACCCCGGCGTCGAGGTGGGGGCGCTCGACAGGACGGCGAGGAAGGTGCGTCGTGACGGAGCGGCAGTTAGCCTCCCCGTCCATGAACTGGCTTCCCGATGACTTCGTCCACCCCGTCCGCGTGCCACTCCCCGGTGGCCATCACCTGCGCCCCATCTCCGCCGCCGACACGGACCTCGACTACCCGGCGGTCATGGGATCGCGGGAACGGCTGTGGTCCATCTTCGGCGAGGCATGGGGCTGGCCTCCCGCCACCCTGACGTACGACCAGGACCGCGACGACCTGCTGCACCACGAGCGGGAGATCGCCGAGCACAAGGCCTTCAACTACGCGCTCTTCGACGAGGCCGGCACCGCCCTGCTGGGCTGTGTGTACATCGACCCGCCGGAGAAGACCGGCGCCGATGCCGAGGTCTCCTGGTGGGTGGTGGACGACCAGGTCGGCACCGACCTCGAACGCACCCTGGACGCGTTCGTCCCGCAGTGGATCGCCGACGCCTGGCCCTTCCGCGAGCCGCGCTACATAGGGCGCGACCTCACCTGGAAGGAGTGGCTCGCTCTCCCCGACAACGTCTGACAAACCCCGGGCCAGGGCCTGGGGTTCGTGGTCAGTTGCGAGCCGGGGGCCACGCCACGACCGCGCCGGGTGCCTCGGGCGCGAGCGCCGGGTGCGCGGTGAGCAGGTCGGCGAGGTCGACACGGATGAGGAACTCGCGCCGGATGCGGTCGGCGACGTCGGAGACCTCTTCCGAGCCGTCGTCGGCGGGGTCGATGTGGACGCGGTACGGCCGCTGTCCGGCGGGGAGCGCGACGATGCGGGCGATCTCGTCGGAGACCATCGAGGCGTCCGCGTCCTCGGGGGCCAGCGCGGCCAGCTTCTGGGCGACCTGTTCCATGAGGCCGGGGTACTTCGTCTCGTACTCCGCCTCGGTGGCGCTGTCGGCGGGGTGGCCGGAGTGGGCGAAGTGATGGGTGCCGCTGGTGAACGAGCCGGGAACCACGATGGAGGTCTCCACCCCCCAGCGCGCGAGCTCGGCGGCGTAGCTCACGGCCAGGGAGTCCATGGCGGCCTTGGCGGCGAAGTAGGGGGCGAGGTACGGCGGGGTGCCGCCCTTGACGCTCGAGCTGGACACCCAGATCACCAGGCCCCGGCCCGCCTTCCGCA
This sequence comes from Streptomyces sp. Y2F8-2, assembly GCF_014905555.1. Taxonomy (GTDB): domain Bacteria; phylum Actinomycetota; class Actinomycetes; order Streptomycetales; family Streptomycetaceae; genus Streptomyces; species Streptomyces cynarae. The sequence goes on from NZ_BNGS01000008.1 coordinate 57,447, forward strand.
GGTGGGGCAGGACCGCCCGGTTGACGCGCTGGGTGGAGAGGACGTTCACGTCGTACAGCTCGGCGAGCTGCTCGGGGGTGAACGCCTCGGCCGGTCCGGTGACCATGTGCCCGGCGTTGTGGATCAGGACGTCGATGCGGCCGTGCTCGGTGACGACCCGGTCGATGGCGGCGTCCACGGACGCCTGGGAGTTGACGTCGAGTTCGATGGCGCGCAGGTCGACGCCGTGCCGGGCGCTGTAGTCGGCGGCGGCTTCGACCTGCGGCGCGTTGCGGGTGCCGGTCTGGCGCATGCCGGCGTAGACGGTGTGGCCGGAGTCGGCGAGGGCGCGGGCGGTCAGGGCGCCGAAGCCGCTGGAGGCACCGGTGATCACGACGATGTTCTTCATGGGAGTTCTCTCCTCGAGAGATGGCTTCGCGGTCGGGTGGGGGAGGGCTTCGGGACGGGAGGGCGTCAGGGAGGGGAGGTGGCCGGGTCAGGCCACGCCGCCGTTGGCGTACAGGACCTGGCCGTTGATCCAGCGCGCCGGGCCGGCGAGGAACGCGACCGCCTCGGCGATGTCCTCCGGCGTGCCCAGGCGCTCCAGGGGAGCTGCCTTGGACAGGTTGTCGATCGCGGCCTGGTCCTTGCCCTCCAGGAACAGGGGCGTGGCGGTGGGGCCGGGGGCCACCGCGTTGACGGTGACGTCCTTGCCCCGCAGTTCGCGGGCCAGGACCAGGGTCATGGCCTCGACCGCGCCCTTGCTCGCCGCGTAGGCGCCGTAGTTCGGGAACTGCAGGCGGGTGACCGAGGTCGAGAAGTTGATGATCGCGCCACCGGCGCGCACCCGGCGGGCCGCCTGCTGGGAGACCACGAAGGTGCCGCGGATGTTGGTGCGGTGCATCCGGTCCAGGTCGTCCAGGTCGAGCGTGGCGATCGGTGACAGCAGCATGATGCCCGCCGTGTTGACGACGACGTCGATGCCGCCGAACTCCCTCTCCACGGTGTCGAACGCCTCCGCCATGGCGTGCTCGTCGGCGATGTCGCCGCCGACCGCGATCGCCCGGCCGCCCGCCGCGGTGACCGCGGCGACCGTGTCGTCGGCGCGGGCCTTGTTGCCGGCGTAGTGCACGCCGACGGCGATGCCGTCCCTGGCGAGGCGCTCGACGACGGCGCGGCCGATGCCGCCGGAGCCGCCGGTGACCAGGGCGACGCGGGGCGTGGTGGTGGTGTTGTCGGTCATGGTGTTCCGTCCTTCGTGGCTGTGGGTTACGGGTGGGTGGGTCAGCGTTCGCTGTCGAGCGTGGCCATGAGGGGGGCCGCGTAGCGCTCCCCGGCGGCGGAACCGGCGGGGACCGCCGCCTCGATCTCGGCGAGGGCATCGGCGTCCAGGTCGAGGCCGGCGGCGCCGAGGGATTCGGTCAGGCGCTCCCTCCGGCGGGCACCGATCAGGGGGACGATGTCCTGGCCCTGGGCGGCCACCCAGGCGATGGCGACCTGACCGGTGGTGGCGCCCAGGCGCTCCGCCACGCGTCCCAGTGCCTCGACCAGGCGGAGGTTGGCCTCGAGGTTCTCGCCCTGGAAGCGTGGGCTGTGGGCGCGGAAGTCGTCGGCGCCCAGGTTCCGCGCGGCGCTCCAGTGGCCGCTGAGCAGGCCCCGGGAGAGCACGCCGTAGGCGGTCAGCCCGATGCCGAGCTCGCGCAGCGCCGGAATGACGGACGCCTCCGGGCCGCGGGAGAGCAGCGAGTACTCGATCTGTACGTCGCTGACCGGTGCGACGGCCGCGGCGCGGCGGATGGTGTCCGCACCGACCTCCGACAGACCGATGTGCCGGATGAAGCCGGCCTGCTGCATCTCCGCGAGCGCGCCGACGGTCTCCTCGACAGGGATGTCCGGGTTGAGGCGGGCGGGACGGTAGATGTCGATGTAGTCGGTGTTCAGCCGCCGCAGGGAGTAGGCGAGGCGGTCCTTGACCGCGGCCGGGGAGACGTCGTACGGCACGGGCTGGAAGGCGCCGTCGGGGGTGCGGCGGGAGCCGAACTTGACGCTCAGGACGACCTCGTCGCGCCTGCGTTCCTTCAGCGCCCGGGCGATGAGCATCTCGTTGGCGCCCGATCCGTAGAAGTCCGCGGTGTCGATGAGGTTCAGACCCGCGTCGATCGCGGCGTGCAGGGTGGCGACGCTCTCGGCGTCGTCGGCGGGCCCGTACAGGTCGGACATGCCCATGGCCCCCAGGCCGATGGCGGACACCTCCGGTCCGTACGCACCGAGCTTGCGGGTCGCGACGGTCATGGCGGTTCTCCTCGGTCTCGGGGCGAACACCCCGGTTCGCGGGCGTGGGGGGCTTCGGAAGCGTCGGTTCGCGAGCGACGAGGGCGTCGGGCAGTGGATCACCCGATCGTCATATCGCCGATCACCGGTCTGACACATCAACGCTAACACATCATCGATGCACCGCAAGTGTTATCGTCGATGTATGGCAACGGTCGACACGACGACAGCGCAGCCCCGCGAGCGGATCCTGCAGGCCGCGGCAGCCCTGCTCGCCGAAGGCGGACGGGAGGCCGTGTCCACCCGTGCGGTCAGCGCGGCCGCCGGAGTGCAGGCGCAGACGATCTACCGGCACTTCGGTGACATGCAGGGACTGCTCGACGAGGTGGCCCGGCGCGGATACGCGTCCTACCTGGCCGCGAAGCAGGCCCAGGACACGGACGGTGATCCCGTGGCGCAGCTGCGGAGCGGCTGGGACATGCACGTGGCCTTCGGACTGGCCAATCCCGCGCTCTACCGGCTGCTGTACACCGAACCGCGGCCCGGCCAGCAGTTCGCGGTCACGGGTGACGCCCACCAGGTGCTGCTGCGCATCGTCGAACGGGTGGCCAAGGCCGGCCGGCTTCGGACGGGCGTCGAGGCCGCCGCCACGATGATCCACTCCTCGGGCATGGGGGTGACGCTCACGCTGATCGCCGCGCAGGCCGACGGCAGGCTGTCCGACTACGAAGGTCTGTCCGACAACGTCCGGGAAGCCGTGCTGGACTCCGTGCTCGCCCCGGCCGACGACACCGCTGCCCGGCCGAGTGCCGGCGCCCACCACGCCGCCGTGCACGCCGTCGCCCTGAAGTCCTTGATGCGCGACGGGGTGCGGTCCCTGACCTTCGGGGAGCGCACCCTGCTCGGCGAGTGGCTGGACCGCATCGCCGCCGAGGACGCTCAGGAGGTCGGCGCCGCGGAGCCCGGCGGGGAACCCGCGCGGCGGCGATAGCGGACCGATCAGGCGGCAAGCGCCGTCCGCAGGGCGGCGACGGCCTGCCGGATCGCGGCCTCGGCGGCGTGGGTCCCACGCAGGGCGTTCAGCATGACGAAGTCGTGGATGACGCCCTGGTAGCGGACCGCGGTCACCGGAACGCCCGCCTGGCGCAGCTTGTTCGCGTACGCCTCGCCCTCGTCGCGCAGGACGTCCGCCGCGTCCTCGTGGGCGTGTCCCGGGCCACCCTCCGACGGCTTTGCCATCTCTTTACAACCCGTCCTCGCGCCGCCTCGTCTCTCCGCTCGATCCGTGATTCAGCCCGCCGCAGTACCCGGGCGGACCGACGAAAGAGAGCGATTCGATGCGCCGAACTGTCCTCAGCGCCATGGCACTTGCGTGCACCGCCGTGCTGGCGGGCACCGTGCCCGCGTTCGCCCACGGGGCGTCCCCCTCCCCGACCGTTCCCGCGGCCACCGCCTCCCCGTCCACCGCCCCGGAGCGGACCGCGGCGCCGACCGCCGCCCCGGAACGGACCGCTGCGCCGACCGCCGCGAGCGCGGTTCCGAGTGCCGCGCCGACGAGGGCGCGCGGCCAGGTCTCGGTCGTCCCCAGCGGCGCGCCCGACACCGGTGTGACGGCGGGGACCTCCCGGTCCGTGTCCCCCGGGCTGATCGGCGCGGGCGCCGGCCTGGTGCTGGTCGGCGGTGGCGCTGCCCTCCACGTCGTACGCCGCCGGCGGGCGACCGGGGCATGACCCGGATCTCCAGGCGCGCCTTCGCCATCTCGGCGACGGCCGCGCTGCTCGCGGGCTGCGGCGGCCACGAGGCCGGCCGGTCCTCCGCCACCCTTCCAGGAACCGTCCGTCCCGGCAGTACGCCACCGCCCGCGTCGGCCTCCGCGAAACCGGCACCGGCGCTGGAGCGTTCGGCCCCCGTCAGGCTGCGGATCCCGGCCATCGGGGTCGACACCCCGGTCATGCGGCTGGGGCTGGCGCAGGACGGCAGTGTGCAGGTGCCGCCGGTCACCGCACACGACCGGGCGGGCTGGTACTGGCACTCGCCGACACCGGGCCAGGTCGGGCCGTCGGTCATCCTCGGCCATGTCACGGTCGGCAGCTACGGGGACGGGGTCTTCCGTCACCTCGCGGAGCTGCACCGGGGCGACCGGATCGTGGTGCGCCTGGAGAACGGAACGGCGGCCGTGTTCACGGTCAGCGCCGTACGGACGGTCGCCAAGGCGGACTTCCCGACGGAGGAGGTCTACGGGAACGTGAACCGCCCGGAGTTGCGGCTGATCACCTGCGGGGGTCCCCGTACCGGCGACGGATACCTCGACAACGTGATCGTCTTCGCGGCGCTCACCACGTCCACGCCCTGAACCGCCCTTACCGATCCCGGGCCTTCGGAACGTACGCCGATGGCCCGGGGTCCTACCCCACGACTGCCCCACGACCATGGAGAGCGTTGAAACGGTCCCGTGAGAGGGCGGCGTCCGAGCTGTTCGCCGCCGTCTATCCACGCCTCGCCGGCTGGTGCCGCCGTCTCGTCGACGACGACGGGACGGCCCACGAGATCGCCTCGGAGGCGTTCACCCGGCTCTGGGCCCGCTGGACCTCCGTGGACGAGCCCCGCGGCTTCCTCTACGTCACCGCGGCCAACCTCGTCCGGGACCACTGGCGCAAGCTGGAGCGCGAGCGCAGAGCCGTGCACCGTGCCACCACGGAGGCCGCCGTCCGCCCCCACCCCGAACAGGCCGACCCCTCGGTGCGCCTGCTCGTGCAGTCGCTGCCGGAGCGACTGCGCGTCCCGATCCTGCTGCACTACTACGCTGACATGCCGATCCGGGAGGTGTCCGTGCTGACCGGACGCAAGGAAGGAACCGTCAAGGCCGACCTGCACGCGGCCCGGGAACTGCTCCGCGTCCACCTGAGGAGAAGCCTTGACCACACGCTCTGACGACGGTCCGGAGCTGGAACCCGACGACCCCCTCGCGGTGATCCTGCGGCCCCCCTCGGACCATCTCGGCCCGCCCCCCGGCCGCTTCCGCGCGATCCGCCGCGCCGCGGCCCGCCGCCGGCTGCTCCGCGCCGCGGCCGGGGCCGGCCTGACCGCCGCCGTCGCCGTCCTCGTCGCCCTGCCGCTCCACCTGACGACGCCCGAGACACCGGCGCCCCCGTCGGTCCCCCTCGCGCCCCCGCCCCCGAGCGGTCGTCCGGCGCCCGCCGGCCCGTCGGCGTCGCCCTCGCCGTCGGCGCCGCCCCGGAGCGTCACCCGGCGCCCCACCACGCCTCCCCGTGCCGGCGGTTCCCGCACCCCGAGCCGCCCGCCGGCCGCCACCCGGGAACCGTCGGCGACACCGACCGCGGCACGTCCCGAGCCGTCGGCGAGCCGGACCGCGGCCGGCACCGCACCGTCGCTCAGCCCGTCGATACGGCCGAGGTAGTCACGGCCACTCGGTCGGCGCGACGCAGACGTGCACGGCCCGGGGCGTCGGCAGGCGGATCCCCATGCCGGTCCGCGTGGTCGAGTCGCGGGAGGCCCGCGAGAGCGGCGGTCCCCTGGCCGTTCGAACGCTGAGCCCGCAGGTCAGTCGGTGTTCGGGAGTGTGCCGGCGCAACCGTCAGTCTCACCACCACCGCCCCCTGGGCCGCAAGGCGCGGGAGGCACCCCTGCAAGGCCCCCGGAGAATCCCCTCACGAGCCCCACACAGTCTGCACACGGTCTTTCGATAACCCCGTTAGCGTGGCAACCCGTTCGATTCCAAGTGCGAACGCGGCCCGTCGGGGCGGCGGCCAGCCCACACAGGAAGACCGCAATGGACTACTGCTCCTCGTGTCGTCGGCATCTCAACGGCGCCCTGGTGTGCCCCGGATGCGGTGCCTACGCCCCCGACATCGCCCCGGTCACCGCCGACGGCCACACCGTCCCGGGCCCGGCCACCACGGCGACGCCGGTCATGGAGGCGACGGCGGCCACGGCGGCATGGGAGTTCGCGGCTCCGGACGTCGACGAGGCCCCGCACGCCGGTCCGCCCGCCGACCCCACGGGCCCGACGCGCCGCACGGAAGGGCGTGCCGCGCGGCGGCGCCGGCTGGCGCGCTGGAAGAAGACCCAGCGCAAGGCCCTGGTGGCGACCGCCGTCGCCCTCGTCGGAGGCGGTCTGACCGTGGCCTCGATGGACCGGCACACCGCCGACCGCGCCCAGGCGGCCCCGGCTCCGGAGGCGTCGGCCCTCGGCGGTGCGGAGGAACCGACGTCGCTGTACAGCAGTCCGGCGCCGCCCCGCTCCGGCACCCCGGGCTCCGGCGCGCCCCGGGCAGCGCACACCCCCACTGCGCAGTCCCCCGCGGCCGACCCGGCCCGACTGTCCTCGCCGGTCTCGGCCCATGCCACGCCGTCGGCCGCTCAGCCGCACACGGCCACCTCCACCCGTACGACGCACACGGCGGGCACGACAGGTGCGGCGGGCACGGGTACGTCGGGCACCGGTCACACGACGGCGAACTCCCCCTCCCGGTCGGGAACGGACTCCTCGTCCTCCTCGTCGTCCACGGGGACGTCCCAGCAGCCGTCCTCCCCGACCACCGGCACCGGCGGCGGCACGGACCCGGGCACCTCGCAGACCGCTCCGTCCCCGGCGGCCACCTCGCCGTCGCAGGTCTGCCTGCTCGTCGTCTGCCTCGGCTGACCGCAGGCGAACGCCACCACGGCCACTCGCCGCCCCCCGCGATCCCGCGGGCGGGCGGTTTCGGCGTGTCCACGGGATGCGCTCACGAACCCGGGCCCGGCGCCCCGGCGTTCGGTCCCGCTCCCACCGGGGTCCGGTCGGCCAGGAGTGTCGGACACGCGAGGATTGCGCGGCCGGACCGTCACCCGGTGGTCACCGGATGGGGGAGACCGTGATCGAATCGTGTGTCCGTGCCAGTAGGCTGTGATCCGCTGCGGCACCCCACCCCCACCCGCCCTGGCGGAATCCTGTCCGGCGGCGGTCGAGTCGTCGCACGGCATTCGTCTCCCGGCATGAGGATGAAACAACAGGTGCTGATCGCGGGCCGGTACCAGCTGAACACCACCATCGGACGTGGCGCGATGGGAGAGGTCTGGCGGGCGTACGACCAGATGCTCGGCCGTCCCGTCGCCGTCAAGGTGCTGCTCGACCGGAACGCCGACCCCACCGCGGACTCCCGTTTCCGCCTCGAGGCACAGACCGCGGGCCGGCTCCACCACCCGCACGTGGTCGGTGTGCTCGACTTCGGGGAGCACGAGGGGCGGCTGTTCCTGGTGATGGAGCTGGTGGAGGGCGACAGCCTCGCCCGGGTGCTCGCCGACGACGGGCCGTTGCCCGCCGAACAGGTCGCGGCCATCGCGGCCCAGGCGGCGGCCGGGCTCGCAGTGGCGCACGAACAGGGCATCGTGCACCGCGACATCAAGCCCGGCAACCTGCTCCTCGACGCGGGCGGCACCCTGAAGATCGGCGACTTCGGCATCGCCCGCTTCATGGACGACCCGTCGGGAGCGCTCACCGCGACCGGGCAGATCGTCGGTACGAGCCTGTACATCGCGCCCGAGCGCGCCCTGGGCAAGCCCGCGGGACCGGCCAGCGACGTGTACTCGCTCGGCTGCGTCCTCTACCAACTCCTCACCGGACGGCCTCCGTTCCGCGCCGACAGCCCGATCGCGATCCTGCACCAGCACCTGGACGCGACGCCCGTACCCCCGCGCGAGCTGGGTGCCGCCCTCCCGCCCGCTTTCGAGAACTATCTGCTGAGCCTGCTCGCCAAGCGGCCCGAGGACCGGCCCACGGCACGGCAGGCCGCCGACTGGTTCGCCACGGGCGCCTGGCGGGGCCGCCCGGAACCGCTTCCGGCCGCGGCACCGGTCCCGGCAGCGGCACCGATCCCGGTCCCGGCCCCTCAGTCGCCGGTCCCGCCCCGGACGGAGGGCCCGGCGACGACGTACAAACTCCCGTCCGCGCTGCCCGGCCACCGCGCCGCCCGCCCGCGGTCGTCGTCGGGCAACCGGCGCGCGCGGCCCTCGCTGCGCACGTTCGTCGCCGGACGGCCGCGCGCGGTCGGGCTGATCGCCGCGGCGCTGCTGTTCCTCACGGCGATGTACGTGGGCATGTCGGTGTTCAGCCCGGACAGCAGTTCGGCGGAGACACCGCAGGAGACGGGCCGATCGAGCCCGGCCGCGCCGACGCCGTGACGCCCGGCTCAACTTGCCTGCCGATCATGCCAGTTGAGTTGACGAAGGCTTGACCGAACGAAAAGAAACGACGGTGGGGGCGAACTGTAGGTTCACCGGCATGCCCCCACAACCCCCGCGTCTGCCCGTCCTGCCGTACCGCAAGCCCACCCGTGGCCGCGACTACTGGATCCTCGACGACGTGCTGCCGAACGTGGACGAGGTCCGGGCCCGCTGTCTCGCCAAGGACGACTGGGTCAAGGGACACCCGTACACGCAGGAGAGCTGGCCGGGGATGCGCACCATGCCCGGTCTCGAACCGGCCGAACTCGCCCGGATCGAGCGGCTGGTGCGCAAGGAGACCGGCGCCGCGAAGCTCTGGCAGGAGACCGCCCCCGGCGGCGGCACCCTCAACCACAACTGCGTCCAGGTCGTCGGCAAGGACGAGGGCGAACCGCGCCCGCACACCGACTCGCGCGCCCTGTGCCGGTACGCCGCCGTGCTCTACCTCAGCCCGAACATCCCCAAGGACTGCGGCACGAGCTTCTACCGGCAGAGCCTGCCGGGCGGCGTCCTCGGCGGCAACATGGTGCAGGCGCCGCACACGAACCTGGTCGAGGCGCTGGGCACGCGGTACGTCTCGCCGGACGCGTTCACCGAGGACGTCCGCGTGCCACAGCGCTACAACCGGCTGCTCCTGTACAAGGCCAACCTCATGCACAGCGCCACGGGTTACTGGGGCGGCGACCTGGAGGACAGGCGCATGACGGCCGTGTTCTTCTGGATGGCCTAGAGGCCCTGACAGGCCCGGGGCTCAGCTCAGGCCGAGGCTGGAGAGCGCGGTCGTCCAGTCCGTGATGATCGCGTTCTGGGCGTCCTCCAGGCTGACGTCGCCCGCGCAGACGGCCTTCTTGAGCTTGTTCTCGACGACATCCTTGTCGGCCGAGGTCTCGTCGCCGTAATGCGGTTCGGGCCAGAGGTTCAGCTCGCTCCTGGGCGCGCCGCCGAGTTCGAGCGGCACGAAGTGGTCTTCCTCGTAGTCCGAGGTGCTGGTGTCGCTGTAGCCGTACTCGACGATCTGCTTCTTCTTCAGCGCGGTGGTGTACGAGCTCGACGGCCGCACGGTCGCGGTCCAGCCGGAGACACAGATCGTGGAGTCGATGGTGTCCTGCGTGACGTCCGGGTTGAGGGCGCCGGGCTGGCAGCTGGGGTCGGGGAGGGGCAGGTAGTCCTGGCTGCACGACTGCGCGTGCGCGCTGCCGGTGGTGACGGTCAGGCCCGCGGCGGCGAGGGCGAGGGTGGACAGGGTGGTCACCAGGGGGCGCGGTATTCGGGACATGGGGAGTCTCCCGGTGGGGGTGCCCGGCACGATTCCAGGCGGTCGTGAGCATGACAGCACCGGAGCGTCTATGCGGGTAGACCCCTTTGCGGGACCGGGAGAAGCTTGGTTGAAGGTTTGTCCGGGCGAATGCACCGGGTTGTGAAGTCATGGGCAGCGCTTGGGCGTTGGTTCACCCAGGTGTACGGCGAGCGCGACGGACTCCCCGCCTCGGCGGCACACCGTCACAGTCACGCCGCCAGCGGCACCCCCTCAGCGGCACGCCGTCAGCGGGACGGCGTCAGCGGCAGGTCGTCCGTGTACGCGTTCACCGGCTTGTCCACCCGCTCGACGGTACCGGCGTCCAGCGCGGCCGGCGCCGACCGTGTGCCCAGCGTCCCGCCGGGGTGCCAGGTGCCCGTGACGGCCACCCAGGTGTCGGCCGGCAGCGCCGGGGACCCGTGGATCCGTACCTTCACGGACTGGGCGTCCGCAGCGCAGCACGAGAAGATGATCCGGGTCAGGTACCAGCCCCCGCCTCGCTCGTCCGGCGTGACGAATCCGGTCAACGTGACGCTGCGCCCCTTGATGGCCTGCGCACGGTCCTGCTGCACACGGCTGGTGAACTCCGTGAGCGTCATCGGCAGCGGCGAGGCCGCGGGCAGCGGTTCGAAGTGCCGCTGCTGCGCGACGGCCCTGGCGGGCTCACGGGAGGCGGTGTACGAGCCGAGGGCGGGCGGGGCATAGAGGAGCAGGCTCAGCGCGGGCAGGAACAGCAGCCAGGCGACACGGGGTGCGGCGGAGTGGTCGTGGCCGTGGCCGGTGTCGCCGTGACCGCCGTGCTCGGCGTGGCTGCCCCGCCCGCGGTCGAGGGCCGCGCTCGCCAGTCCGAGCACGAGCAGCAGCGCCCCGGAGGCGATCAGATACGGGCGCAGTCCCGGCCGCACGTACCTCAGGCACAGGTCGGTGAAGAGCGAGGCGTGCAGCAGACCGAGGCCGCTGAGGACGAGCAGGACCGCCGGGAAGGGCCGTTTCACAGCAGGGCCCCTCCGATCAGCGCGCTGCACGCCACCGCCACGACGGTTGTGGCGGTGGAGAAGCGGACCGCGAACGCCCGTCCGAACGTGCCCGCCTGAAGGGCGATCAGCTTGAGGTCGACCATCGGCCCCACCACCATGAAGGCCAGCCGCGCCACGGGCGAGAAGCCGGTGAGCGAGGCGGCCACGAAGGCGTCCGCCTCGGAGCACACCGCGAGCACGACGGCGAGCCCCGCGAGGAACAGCACCGACAGCCAGGTCGAGCCGGAGAACACGTCGAGCACGGAGCGCGGGACCGCCACGTTGAAGGTGGCCGCCGCCATGGCCCCGACGACCAGGAAGCCGCCCGCGTGCAGGAAGTCGTGCTGGAAGCCGAGCCGGAACTCCCGCCAGCGGCTGTGCCCCGGTCGGTGACCGGTGTGGCGCACGGCCGGCCGCAGCCACTCCTCCCTGCCGAGCCAGAGCCACAGCCAGCCCATCACGGCCGCGGTGGCGAGCGAGGCGAGCAGCCGGGCCAGGACCATCAGGGGGCTGCCGGGGAAGGCGACGGCGGTGGCGGTCAGCACCACCGGGTTGACGGCCGGAGCCGACAGCAGGAACGCGAACGCGGCGGCCGGGGTGACACCCCGCCGGATCAGGCTGTTCGCGACCGGCACCGACGCGCACTCGCAGCCGGGCAGCACCGCCCCGGCGACCCCGGCGACCGGAACGGCGAGCGCGGGGTTGCGGGGCAGCGCCCGGCTGAACGCCGTCGCCGGCACGAACGCGTTGATGGCGCCGGACAGGGCCGTGCCGATCAGCAGGAAGGGCAGCGCCTGCACGGTGATGGCCAGCCAGACGGTGCGCCACGCCTGCATCGCGGGCGCGTCCATCCACCGGCCGAGCAGGAGCAGCGCCGGACCGGCGAGGACGGCCGCCGCCAGCAGCAGCGGCCAGAACGCGGGCCGGCCGCGGGCGGGGACGCGCTCGGGCGCCGCGGGGACCGCGGCGCCCGCCTCCGCCTCCTCGGCCAGTTCCTCTGTCTTCTGCATGACGGCTCCGACTGTCGGATGTTCGGATCGAACATAACGGGCACCCGACCTCCCCTCCCGGGACCGCCACGCCCTCAGTCTGCCGAGGCGGACGCGCGCGGCCCGTGGTGTGACCGACGGCGGCATGCCGGACGTGCCGATCGACGGTGTGACGGCCCCCACAGCGTGGGCCGTGGATTTTGCCTGTGGAAAAGGTTTCCGGCTCCGGTCGCACCCGTACCCCTGGGCGTTGGAACAACCAGGAGGTGCCATGCGCATTTCGCGGACCGCGGCGGGAACCCTCTTCGTGACGGGCGCCCTCACCCTGACACTGACGGCGCTCGTCTATCCGTCGATGCTGGGAGTGCAGACGGTCTCCAGCGCCCCCTCACGCGTGATCGCGAACACCTCGGCGGGACCCCTCACCGAGGCGGACCGCGACTTCGTCGTCAAGGTACGGGCGGCCGGCCTGTGGGAGTTCCCGTCCGGTGAACTGGCCATGAAGAAGGGCACGACCCCGGCCGTACGCACCGCCGGGGCGCATCTGGTCAACGGACACGTCAACCTCGACGCCGTCGACCGGAAGGTGGCCGCGGAGCTGGGCATCACGCTGCCCAACCAGCCGAGCCCCCAGCAGCAGGGATTCGTGACGACGCTGACCAACGACACGGGCAAGCAGTTCGACAGCGACCTCGCGAACATCCTGCGGCTGACGCACGGACAGATCTTCCCCGCCATCGCCAACATCCGTGCCACCACGAAGAACACGCTGGTCCGCCAGCTGGCCGACGTGGCCAACGACACCGTCCTCGACCACATCACGGTCATGGAGCAGACGGGCCTGGTGGACTTCGACTCGCTGGTGTTCCAGGAGACGACACCGCCGAAGCTCCCGAAGTCCAGCCTGACCCCGCCGGCCCCGCAGCCCGGCGAGCCGACGGTGGTCCTCTCCCCGCCGCCGGGCTTCACCCCGCCGCCGTCGACGACTCCGGGCGCGGCGGCGGCCCCCGGGTCGGCGCCGACCACCGGCTGACGGTCCGAGACAGGTCCCGAGTCGCGAGAATTGGGCCCGGCGCTCTCCGGGGGACGAGAGCGCCGGGCCCGTCGGGGATGGTTCAGCGGACGCCCGGAGGCGTCAGGCGCGACCGCGGGTCGTACGGCGCCGGGCGGCGACCGCGATGCCCGCACCGGCCGCGACGAGGGCCGCCGCGCCCGCGGCGATCGGCAGCGCGGTGCTGCCGCCACCGGTCTCGGCGAGGCCGCCGGGCGGGGTGGACGTGCCGCCGTTCGGGGTGGGCGCCGGAGGCGTGCTCGACTCGCCGGTGGCGGGCGGGGTCGAGACGGAGGCGGACGGAGAGGCAGGCGTCGCCGGGGTGACCGGGGCCGACGCGGGCGGCGTGGTGGCCGGGGCCGACGCGGGCGGGGTGGTGGCCGGGGTGCTCGGCGGCTGGGCCGTGCAGTCCTTCGTACCGCCGTTCCAGGACGCGATCAGCTTGTCCTTGATGACCGGGCGGTCCGGGCCCTTGGGCACGTCACCGTGCTCGAAGCCGTCCTGCGCGCCGAGGTTCCCGTCGAACTTGACCTTGCCCCGGTAGAGGTCGATCTGCGCGAAGCAGCCGGCGTCCGGCACGGAGATGTCGAGGGAGTCGGTCTCGCCCTGCTTCACCGTCACCGAGTCGAAGTCGTGGAAGACCTGCAGCCCGGACGTGTTGAAGGTGGCGCCGTGCGTGCGGTACGAGGCGAGGGAGGCGGTGCAGGTCGCCGCGTCGCCCGCGGCACGCACCTTGATGTGGACCTTGCCGTCCTCGGTGGGCTTCAGGTTCTGGTCGTCCACCCGGACGGAGTCGGTGAACGCGTTTCCGTCCAGGGAGAACTGGCAGTGGTCGGCCTCGGTGACGGTGCCAGGCCCGTTCCCGGACGCGTACGCGCGGCTCCCCTGGTCCCAGCCGCCACCACCGGGCGTACCCGAGGCCCAGGCGGCACCCCCGGTGACGGCGGTGAGGGTGAGCGCCGCGGCGCCCGCCCCCAGCAGACGGCGCACGGTGACACGTCTCGTGTCGGACATTCGGTCCCCCATCTTGACGGGCCGGACCCGGCCGACGGCAGCGGGCAGCACGAAGCCGCCGGGACCGTGGCCGGGAAGAAAGTGGTCGAGAGAAACAAGCGGCTCTTTCGTCACATGAGCCAGCGCGAGCACATATTCGATCACGGTGACGACACTGTCAACCTCGTTGAAACCACCACGAGTTCAGAATGCGATCACGTTTCGGCCACATCAGGAATGACACGATCCGCTAGGCGGCGGAATCGCGCGAGAAGCACCCGCCCCGCGGCGCTCGTCCGGGTGCTCACTCCACCGCCTGTTCCACCGGCTGCGGCTCCGGCCGGGCCAGTCCCGCCGTCCACTTCTCCTCGATGCGGCCGACCTTCCACACCACCAGCGCGAGCACCCAGGTGGCGAAGAAGAGGCCGACGATCACGAAGCCCAGGGTGTTGAGGTCGACGCCGGCGATCCAGTCCCAGAAGGCCCCGTGCAGGCCGAGCTTCTCGGCGAGCAGGCCGAGCAGTTCCGTCGTGCCGATGATCAGTGCCACGGCCACGGACAGGCCCGTGATGGTGAGGTTGTAGTAGACCTTGCGGACCGGCTTGGAGAACGCCCACCCGTACGCGAAGTTCATGAACGACCCGTCGATCGTGTCGAGCAGCGACATGCCGGCCGCGAACAGGACGGGCAGGCACAGAATCGCGTACCAGGGCAGCCCGGAGGCCGCACCCGAGCCGGCCAGGACGAGGAGCGCGATCTCCGTCGCCGTGTCGAAGCCGAGGCCGAAGAGCAGGCCCAGCGGGTACATCTGCCACGGCTTGGTGATCGACTTCATCACGCGGCCGAGGAGTCGGTTCATGAAGCCGCGGTTGTTCAGCTGCTCCTCCAGCGCCACCTCGTCGAACTCGCCCGACCGCATCTGCCGGAACACCTTCCAGATGCCGGCCAGGATGACGAGGTTGATCGCGGCGATGACGTAGAGGAACGTGCCGGAGACCGTCGTGCCGATGAGGCCGGTCACGTCGTGCAGCTCGGAGTTGTCGTCGCGGACCGGTCCGGCCAGCGTCCTGACGCCGAGCGAGAGCGAGAGCGCCAGTCCGAAGACGACGCTGGAGTGGCCGAGCGAGAACCAGAACCCGACCGACAGCGGCCGCTGCCCCTCGCTCATCAGCTTGCGGGTGGTGTTGTCGATCGCGGCGATGTGGTCCGCGTCGAACGCGTGCCGCATGCCGAGGGTGTACGCGGTCACGCCGATGCCGATGCCGAACGACTTCTCGCCGATGGTGTAGTGCTCGGGCGCGACGATCCCGACGAGCGTGAACCACCCGATGACGTGCAGGGCCAGGACGAACGCGGCCATGCCGCCCAGCCGGCCCCACTCCTGCCGCGTGATGGACAGGCGCATCCGGGAGGAGGACGGAGGCATGGAGTGGGGCCTTTCTGCTCTGGGTGCTGCGCGACCCACTTTCATGCAGCCGAGTTCTACTTGCAAGAAAGTCGCAGTAAAGCCTGCGCGGCCGCCCGGCCACGCGGCACCTAGCCCATCCGCTCCACGGCCTCCTTCGCCTCCTTCAGATCGGCCCCGGTGATCTCGCGGTACACCTTGATGGCCTGGATGTTCTTGCCGTCCCGCAGCAGGGCGGCGACCCGCTCCAGGTCCGGGTCGCCCTGGTGGAGCCCCAAGCGGTCGAGGACCAGGTCGAGTTTCCGCTCGACCCGGGCCATCCGGCGATCGGTCCGTTTGATCCTCGCCTCGACCCCCGCGAAACCGGCCAGGAGCAGGGCGAACACCATTAAAAAGATCAGCATGTCCATGCCCGGCATCCTAGGAGCGGGCCTCAGCGGAAGTGCGGCCGGACGCGCGGGACGTCCCGGTGCGGTCGCTCACACGGCACCCGGCACCTCGAACGGTCCCCCACCGCTGGCCCGCCGTCCGCCCCGGCCCCAAGCTGGCCGCATGGACGCCCCGCCCCGTGACGGCCTGCCGCCCTTCGAGGACCGGACCGACCTCGAGAACGCCGACCGCGGTTTCGTCGCCGCCCTGGAGCCGGGCGTGGTGACCGACCGGGACGGGCGGGTGGTGTGGGACGCGGACGCGTACCGGTTCCTGGACGAGGAGTGCCCCGGCACCGCGCATCCGAGCCTGTGGCGGCAGTCGCAGCTGTGCGCGCGGCAGGGGCTGTACGAGGTGTGCGAGGGCGTCTACCAGGTCCGCGGCCTTGACCTGGCCAACATGACGCTCGTCGAGGGCCGTGCCGGCGTCGTCGTCGTCGACCCGCTCATCTCCGCCGAGTGCGCGGCGGCCGCCCTCGCCCTGTACCGGCGGCACCGCGGTGAGCGGCCCGTGACCGCGCTGATCTACACCCACTCCCACGTCGACCACTTCGGGGGCGCCCGCGGGGTGCTGCCGCGCGAGGCGGAGGCGGGCGTCCCGGTGCTCGCGCCGGCCGGGTTCCTTCAGCACGCGGTCAGCGAGAACGTGTACGCGGGGCCCGCGATGTCCCGCCGCGCCGGCTTCATGTACGGCGAACGGCTGGCGAAGGCGCCCGACGGGCAGATCGGCACAGGCCTCGGCCTCGCCATGTCCACCGGCACGGTCACCCTCGTCCCGCCGACCGTCCACATCACCCGCACCGGGCAGACGGAGACCGTGGACGGCGTGCGCATCCTGTTCCAGCTGACGCCGGGCACCGAGGCTCCGGCCGAGATGAACTTCCTCTTCACCGAGCAACGCGCCCTGTGCCTGGCGGAGAACGTCACCCACACCCTGCACAACATCCTGACCCTGCGCGGCGCCGTCGTCCGGGACGCCCGCCTCTGGTCCCGCTACCTCGACGAGGCCATCGACTTCTTCGGCGACGGCTACGACGTGGCCTTCGCCTCCCACCACTGGCCGACCTGGGGGCACGAGAGCGTCGTACGCCTGCTGGCGGAGCAGCGCGACCTGTACGCGTATCTGCACGACCAGACGCTCCGGCTGCTCAACAGCGGTCTGACCGGCCCGGAGATCGCGGAGGAGCTGCGGCTGCCGCCCGTGCTGGAGGACGCCTGGCACGCACGCGGCTACTACGGGTCCCTCAGCCACAACGTCAAGGCCGTCTACCAGCGCTACCTGGGCTGGTACGACGGCAACCCCGCCCACCTGTGGGAGCACCCGCCGGTCGCCCTCGCGCGGCGGTACGTGGAGGTGGCGGGCGGTCCGGAGGCGACGCTCGCGGCGGCCCGACGGTACGTGGAGGCCGGTGACCTGCGCTTCGCCGCGACCCTGCTCAACCACCTCGTCTTCGCCGACCCGGGCGACGAGGAGGCGAAGCAGACCCTGGCAGGGGTGTACGAACGCCTCGGGTACGGCGCCGAGAACGGGCCCTGGCGGAACATCTACCTGACCGGCGCCCTGGAACTGCGCGAGGGGGCGAGCGCCCCGGCCGTCACCCCGGACACGCCCGAGCTCACCTCGGAACTGACCGTGAGCATGCTCCTCGACGCCCTCGCGGTGCGCATCGACGGGCCGCGCGCGGCCCAGGAGCCACGCCTGATCATCGACCTGGTGGTGATCGACGAGGACCGACGCCACCGGATCAACCTCGAGCACGGCGCGCTCACCCACCGCGGCATGCCGCTGCACCGCACCCCGAAGCCGCACGCGGGACTGACGCTCACCCTGACCCGCCCCGAACTGCTCGGCCTGCTCGCGGGCCACGGCCTCGCCGGCATCGAGACGGAAGGGGACCGGGGCCTGCTCAAGCGCCTGTTCTCCTACGTCTCCCGGCCGGACCGGGGGTTCCCGATCGTCACCCCGTAGACAGGGCCCAGGGCTGTCACAGCGGCGGCTGGGCGGGGGCCGGGCCGAGGGTCGTCGTGCCGGGCGCGGTGCGGTGGCCGAGTCCGGTGCGGTAGGCGTCCAGGGCGGCCTCCACCCGGCCGGTGCGGCGCAACAGATCGCCGAGCAGCCGGCACAGGTCCGCGAGGTCGCCCGCGGCGCCCGCCCGTTCCAGCAGGCTGAGCGCGCGCACGTAGTGCTCCTCGGCTGCCTCCGTGTCGCGCCCGTCCTCGGCGATGATGCCGAGGAGACGGTGCGCGGCGGCGGAGTGCACCGCGCCGCGCTCGGGTCCGATGTCACCGAGGACGTCGCGCAGCAGCCGAGCGGCCTCGGCGGACCTGCCGCGCCGGTGCAGCACGTCCGCCAGCTCGACCGCGACCTGGCTGCTGTAGAGGGCGGCCCGCTTCTCCGACAGCATGGCGAGGGCTTCGCGCAACTCGCGCTCCGCACGCTCCAGTTCGCCGTTCTGCGCGTACAGATAGCCGCGCATCCAGTGGCAGTTGGCCAGCTCGGTGCGGATCTGCAGCTGCCGGTACAGCTCGGCGGCCTTGGCGAGGTTGGAGTCCGCCTCGGCCAGGCGCCCCTCGGCCAGCAGCGTACGCGCCACGGAACGGTGCATGCGGGCCACCAGGGCCGGGTCCTGGACCTGGGACGCCAGCGCGAGGGCGAACTCGGCCGCCTGAGCCGCCCTGGCGTGCGCTCCCATGTCCATGTACGGGCCGATGGCGCTCGCGTAGAGCAGCAGCAGGGCGTCCGGATCGTGCAGTCCCGAGCGGTTCAGCTCGTCGAGGGTGGTCTCCAGCAGGTAGCAGGCGTAACGGAGTTCACCGGCGAGGTAGTGCGAGACGGCACGGCCGCGCAGTGCCGGGACGCGGGCCGGCAGCGGTGCGTCGTGCAGGCACTTCTCGGCCCGCTCGAAGTACTGCCGCCCCGCGACCAGGTCGCCCAGCTCCATCGCGCACTCGCCGAGCCCCAGCAGGGCGGCGGCCCGCTCGGCGGTGAGCCCGTGCTCCTCGGCCTCGGCCAGCAGCGCGGCGTACTGCTCGGCGGCCACCTCGGCCTCACCGGTGGCGAGGGTGCGCTGGGCGTCGGTGAGCCTGAGCCGCAGCCCGGTGGCGAGGTGGGCCGGACGCCCGGTGGCCAGCTCGTCGAACGCGACCCCGAGCCGCTCGGCGAGATGCCTGAGCGCCTCGTCGGAGGGGCGGACCCGGCCGGCCTCCAGGGTGGAGATGTACGCGGGCGTGTAGGCCGGCTCGGCCAACTGCCGCTGGGTCAGTCCGCGTTCCCGCCGCAGCCGCTGCACCCTGCGCCCGATGGTCTCCGGGTCGTCCCGCTCCGCCATGGGATTCATCATGCCAGTAAGCCCACTTACCAATGAGCAGTTACTGACTACTCGTCAACCTTCTGTCGGCACATGCCAACCGGTCTGATCCTCTTCCCCGGCACCCGCCCCAGCCCCTAGCTTGGAAGAGGCATTAAACGTGCTTAATCCGCGGTTGTCATTGCGAGGTCGGTTGCCGTGCCCCCACGCCCTTCCGTGCACCACGGACACATATCCGCGCGTCGCGTCAGAGGGTTCGGCGCGGCCGTCGTCGCCGTGGCCGCCCTGGTCACCGCCGCCAACGCGGGCCCGGCCCGGGCCGCGGAACCCCGGCAGCCGCTCCCCGCACAGGCGGCCCCCCGTGGGCTCACTCACCCCGGAGACATCCCGGGCCGCCTACGCTGACCCCGTGAGCTCCCCCGCCGCACGCACCGCGCCGGACCTCACCGCCGACATCCCGCTCGCCGACCCGGCGGACTGCCACCGGATCCTGCACCGCCATCCCGAGCTGTCCCGGCGCGGGCACCGGACCGCGGGAAAGCCCGCCGACCGGCTGCGCGCGGCCCGGGTACGCGACGACCGAGTCGGGGGCGCCGGCCCACTTGCCGGTGGCATGCTCTGAGCCCGCTGACGACCCGACGGCTCCCACCGGGTCGCGTACGCGGCGAACGCGGCCCGGCCTTCCGGCGGCCGTCGGTCGCTACCCCGGCACGCGCTGCGACTGCCTGAGTTCCTCGAGGTGCTGACGGACGTGGCGGAGCGCTCCCTCACGGCGCCCCGGTACCCGTTCGCGCAACTCCGCAAGGGCGGGGCCCAGTTCGCGGGCGCGGGCCGCGTCGGTCATGCGGCCCCACTGGTGGTGGGCGCGGTCGACGGCCGCCTCCACCGCCGGGTCCTCGGGGGACTGGCCGGCCGCGAGGCGGGCGGCGGCGACCGTCAGCCAGGTCTCGCAGCTGCGGCCCGCGTCGCCCGCGAGCATCGCGAGGTCGGCGCGGACCTCCATCCAGTGCAGCGCCTCCTGCGAGCCGGGCCCGTGCTGCCGCAGCGCGGCCTGTTCCCACTGTGCGGCCAGCGCGGCGGCCTCCGTGTGCCGGCCGTCCTGGACGGCTGCAGTGAGGGCGGCGTGGGGGTCGGGGGGCGCGGCCGGATGAGGGGGTGGCGCGGGAACGGGCTGCAGGCTTCTCCGGACGGGAAGCTGCGCCGGCGGCTGGTACGGGGCGAGCAGTATGTCCCCCCGCGTGCCGTCGTCCGCGTAGGCCCGGGTCACCGCCTGGTGGTGGAGGGTGGCCGGGTCGGGGCGGTGGCCGCTGCGGAGCAGGGTCGCAACGGCCTTCATGTAGGTGGGGGTGGCGAGCGCGCGGCGCGGGGGCGGTGGGGCGACCCGGCCGTAGAGGGTGACGGCGGGGCCGCAGTCGGGCGCGACGCCGCGCAGGTGCTGCCAGGTCTCCGGATCCGCGTGCAGATCGGCGAACACGGTCGTCGCACCGGGCGGGCGCAGCCTCAGCTCCTCACGGAACCAGTGCCAGGGGAAGCCGGTGTAGCGGACGGTGGCCGGGGTGGTGCGGGCCAGCGCCAGGTGCGGCAGGTGCTGGCGGCGGTCGAGCTGGAGCTGCCCGGTGAGGAACACCGTCAGCGGGACGGGGGCGGCCGCGGCGGCCCGCAGCCGGGTGAGGACGGCCTGCGGCTCCAGCGGGTCGGCAAGTTCGACGACGTTCGCCGTGTCCGTGCCGGAGAGCACCGGCGGGGCGACGGCCGCGAGCACCGGAAGCACGGAGGCCGCGTCCACCAGGCATCCCTTGCCCGCCGGCGAGGCCGCGAGCAGCAGCACGGTTCCGGGCATCGTTCCCTCCCCCATCGATGTACGTCAGCACCGTAACCTCTGCGCCTGCAAAGGGGCGACGGAGTCCGGCGAACGCTCAGCGGGCGACGGACGGGCGGGGCCGGACCGCGAAGATCGTCGTGTCGTCGGCCAGACGGCCGCGGCAGGGGGCAGGGTGCCGTCGCGCACCAGCGGGACCAGGCGGGCGGGGTCCGCCGCGCGCGGGTCCTCGGCCACCGGCGCGCGGGCCCAGCCGTGGGGTGTCCTCTCGCCGGCGTACGGCGCCGTCCTCTTCCCTCCGGCCTTCCTCCGGTCGGTCGTCGGGGGCTCGTCTCGTGCGCACCGGACCTGCCTGCGGTTCGCCAGTGTCGTCAGTCCGTCGGTCGCGCGCTTCGTCAATTCGTCAGTACGCCACGGACATGCGGGCGCGTACATGGGCGCCCTGTTCCAGTTCGTCGAGGAACGCCGCCGCGTAGTCCTCCGCGCTGATCCGGCTGCGGCCCTCCGCGTCGGTCAGCAACTGTTCGCCTCCCACCCGGAAGCGGCCCGTGCGCTCCCCGGGGGCGATCTCGGCGGCGGGGGAGACGTACGTCCAGTCCAGGTCGTCCACCGTGCGGTAGAAGTCCAGGGCCGTGCCGTGCGTCAGCGCCTCCGCCCGGACCGCCTCAGGAAAACCGGGCTGGTCGTACAGCGCCTCCCCGGGCGCGACCTCCAGGCTGCCCGCGCCGCCGACCACCATCAGCCGCCGCACTCCTGCGTCCCGGGTGCCCTGCACGATCGCCCGGTTGATCGCGAGGAAGGGCTCCTCCGGGTCCGTGCCGTCCCGGGGCGGTGCGCACGCGCTCACCACCGCGTCCGCCCCCCTCGCCAGCTCCGCGACCTTCGCCGGATCCGACGCGTCCGCCGCCGTCGCGGTCACCCCCGGCACCGGCGACCGGCCGGAGCGGCTGACGGCCGTCACCCGGTGTCCGCGCCGCGTCGCCTCCGCGGCGATCCGGCTGCCCACCATCCCGGTCGCGCCGAACAGGACGATCCTCATGAGCCCCAGCGAAACATGCTCCGAAAGCCCTCGCATCCCGACTTGCCCGCCGCCCCCGCCAGGGTGTGCCCTGGTGTGCAGGGGCGAGGAGAGAGGAGTGCTCCCATGGCTCACGCGGCACCCGCATCCAGGACCCCGCACCCACCCGCCACCACCTCCCGCGCTCTCGTCCCGGCCCATCGGCCGCCGGACCTCTTCGACCGGCGCGTGCACCGCCTCGGACGGCTGGCCGTGCCGCTCGCCATCGGCCTCCTCTACGGCTACTGGGCCGCGGCCAACCGTCGCCAGGGCGGCCCCATCACCGGCTGGAACCTCGTGTTCGGCTTCGCCTGCACGATCGTCTTCACGGTGCTGTGCTCCGCCCTGTTCGTCATGACGCCGCGCCTTCGGCGCGGAGCGCACGCGGCGGTGTGGGGCGCGTTCACGGGCATCACGCTCGGCTTCCTCTACATCCAGACCAATGTGAGCGTGCTGCACGCGGCGGGTCTGGCGCTCGTGGTCGCGCTGGCCGTGTTCCTGTTCGACTGCTACCGCTACTCGACGTTCTCCCACTACGCCGCGCACGCGGACGGCGAGGGCCGCCCGGCCGGCTGACCCGTCCGCGGACGCCGTCGCGCGGGCCCGGCGCCGAGGCCCCCACCGGCCCGGCCGGCCGGGACCGCGCCCGTCCGTGGTCACGCGCTCCGCCGTCCCGTCCACCCGTTTGCAGGCGGTCCGCTCGCGCGTCGTCCGTGCCGACGTTTCGCTGGTGGCGTGTCCCGACGTGTTCGCAGCGTCCTGTCCGCCGTACTGGTCGGCCTCGCGTGTCTGCTCGCACCGCTCGGCGTGCTCGCCGCGTGGGCGAGGTTCGGCATCGAGGACGCCGACCGCTACGCGGCCAGCACCGCCCCGCTCGCCTCCGACGCCGAGGTCCGCGACGCCATCGCCGGTGCCGTCACCGACGGCATCATGCGCGAGGTGCGCGTCAGCCCGCCCCTGCGGGGCTCCATGCACGCCTTCGTCCACGACGCGGTGCGCTCGTTCACGGACACGGAGGCCTTCCGCGCCGCCTGGGACACCGCGAACCTCAGCGCGCACGACGCCGTGATACGCGCGCTGCACGACGACGACCGCGGCGACGGGCCCGTCACCCTCGACCTCGCTCCCGTCACCGAGCGCATGAAGCAGCAGCTCGCCGACGATCATGTGCCGTTCGCGGGCCGCATCCCCGTCACGCACACCGAGATCACGCTGCTGCAGTCGCAGGACCTGACGAAGCTCCGGAAGGGGTTCCACGTGCTCGAATTCGCGGGCTTCTGGCTTCCCGTCGCCACCGTGGCCTTCTCGGTGACCGGCATCCTGGTGGCCGTCTGCCGCCGCCGCGCCGTGCTGGCGACCGGCCTCGGCACCGCGCTGGGCGCGGCCCTGCTCGGGGTCGCGATCGCGGTGGGGCGCCGCATGACGCTGGCGGACCTGCCACCGGACGTCTCGCACCCGGCGGCCGGCGCGGTCTACGACGCGCTCACCGAGACCCTGCGCCTGGTCTCCTGGGTGCTGCTCGGACTCGGGCTCGTGGTGGCCCTGGGCGCCTGGCTCACGGGCCGGTACGTGCGGCGCCGGCGGGCGTCCGAAGAGCCCGCACCGGTTCCGGCGGAGCGACCGTCGCAGGTCCAGGCCTGACGCGGTCCGCGGCGGCACCCCCCGCGCCGAGCGGCCGCGGGAGTTCTCACTCACCCGTTCGGACCGCTTCACCCTGCGGCGCACCCTCCTCGGGGCGAACCTGCGGGGGAAGGCCCCGTCCCTAGGAGGCATCCCCATGGCCCAGCACACCGCATCCACCCCGCACGCCAGACAGACGGCGTGGGCCACCGGCGGCATGGCGTTCGCCGGGGTCCTGATGATGGTCGGCGGCATCGTCGGCGTGCTGAACGGCATCGCCGGCATCGCCACGAACAACGTCTACGTCCGCGTCGGCGACTACGTGTACCAGTTCAGCCTCGCCACGTGGGGCTGGATCCACCTGATCGTCGGCGCTCTCGTGGCGATCACGGGGTGGGGCGTCCTGCAGGGCCTGGAGTGGGCCCGCTGGGTGGGTGTGGGCCTGGCGGCCCTCTACATGATCCTGTACTTCATGTTCCTGCCGTACGCCCCGATCTGGTCGATCATCGCCATCGCGATCGGCGGCTTCGTGATCTGGTCCCTGGTGACGGTACCGCGCACGGAACGGGTTCCGTAGCTCCCCGGTGGCCCCGCACTCTCCCGTGGACCCGTGGCTCTCCCGTGGACCCGCGGCTCTCCGGTAGCACCTCTTCCGCACCGCCTCTTCCCTCTCCACGTCGGCAAAATCCCCCGCAACTCCCCGTCTTGAGGGAGGATTCGGGCATCCGGTCCACCGGGGGAAGGCGGCGGCGCGTGGAGACGACGATCGTGGCGGGGGACCCGCAGGCCGAGGTGCGGCGGCGGTCCCGGGGGCAGGTCGCCGGGGCCTGGTGCGGTGGGGTCGTGCTGGCCGGAGTGAGCGTGGTCGTCGTGTGCCGGGCCGCCGGCACCGACGGCGTCACCCCCGTGCCCCAGTTGCTCGCCTTCCTGCCCTGGCTGCTCGTCCCCGCCGCCCTCGCCCTCCTCCTCACCCTGCTCGCCCGCTGGCGCACCGGAGTGCTGTGGGGCGCCCTGACGCTCATCGCGCTCGCGTGGTTCACCAAGCCGTACGGCGGCGAGGCGGAACCCACCGGCACTCCGCTCGCCGGCCTCCGCGTGCTGACCTCGAACGTCGAGTTCGGTCGCGGCGCCCCCTCCCTCGTTCCCGCGATCCGCCGCACCCGTCCGGACATCGTGTTCGTCGAGGAGTGCGAGTACCGCTGTTCCGCCCTCCTGGAGCGCGCCTTCGGCGGCCTGCACGGCACCTACCCCTACCGCAGGGCCGTCGACGGCAGCGGCTCGGACGGCTCGGTCGTCCTCAGCCGGTTCCCGCTCGGGCCCGCACCCGGTGTGCCGGGCACCATGGGCATGCCCGGCGCCCTCGCCGTCGTCGACGGCCACCCGGTGCGCCTCCAACTCGCCCACCCCATGCCCCCGCTGCCCGGCCGGCTCGCGCTGTGGCGCCGTGAACTCGGGGAGCTCCGCGTCTACGCGGCGGCCGGTCACGGGGGCCCGACCGTCCTCGCCGGCGACTTCAACGCCACCGAGGACCACGCCGCCTTCCGCCGCATCCTGAGCACCGGCCTGCGCGACAGCGCCCGCCTCGCCGACCACGCCCGTACGCCCTCGTGGCCCGCCCGCACCGCCCCGCCGTTCGGCGCGCAGATCGACCATGTGCTGGTCTCCCCGGACTTCTCCGTGGACTCGGCCCGCTTCCTGCACATCGCCGACACCGATCACCGCGCCCTGGTCGTCGACCTCACTCTCCACGAGTCCGGCCCGCACACAGAGCGCCGAACAGCCCAAAGGGGCACCCGTACGCATTAGCGATAATGAGGGCATGTCCCGCGAGTTCCCCATCGGCCTCACCCCTCCCGACTGGCTGATCAGGAACCTCCAACCCCAGCAGGCCCCCGTCAACCGGCCCGCCGCCGTCCGCGCCGCCATCGCGATGTCCCTGCCCCTCGCGATCGGGCTGGCCTTCGGGGAACCCGCCTACGGCGCCATCGCCTCCATGGGCGCCCTGTCCGGCGTCATCGGCGACACCGCCGACGCGTACCGCATGCGCATCCTCAACATCGCGATCCCCCAACTCTTCGGCGCCGTCGGCGTCACCGTCGGCTCCCTGGTGTTCGGGCAGGGCTGGCTCGCCGTCGCCGCCATGACCTCCGTGGCACTGCTGTCCGGACTGATCTCCTCGATCGGCGCGGTCGCCTCCGTGTCCGGACTGCTGCTGCTCCTCAACTGCGTCATCGGCGCAGGACTTCCGCTGCCGCAGCCCTGGTGGCTCCCCCCGCTGCTGCTCTCCGGCGGCGGCCTGCTCGTTCTGGCCCTCGCCCTGCTCTCCTGGCCGTTGCGCTCGGGCGTACCCGAACGGGCCGCCGTCGCGGGCACCTACCGCGCGGTCGCCGACCTGCTCGGCGCCTGCGGGACGAAGACGTACGACGCCGCCCGGTACGCCGTCACCCAGTCCCTCAACCAGTCCTACGACCTCATCCTCGCCCGGCGCGCCCGCCAGCACGGCCGCAGCCCCGAACTGGTCCGACTGATCGCCGAGTTGAACGCGATCACCCCGGTCGTGGAGGCCGCCCCGGCCGCCCACCACTTCGGCAGGCCGCTGCCCGAGCAGGTTCCCGCCGCCGTACGGCTCCTCGCGGACGCCATCGCCACCGGCCGCCGCGACCCCCTCGACCTCGGCCTGCCGGTCCCGGCCGGGGAGCCGGACCGCGCCCTCGACCACGCGCTGC
Source organism: Streptomyces sp. Y2F8-2 (assembly GCF_014905555.1). Classification (GTDB taxonomy): domain Bacteria; phylum Actinomycetota; class Actinomycetes; order Streptomycetales; family Streptomycetaceae; genus Streptomyces; species Streptomyces cynarae. The sequence continues at coordinate 83,628 of NZ_BNGS01000008.1, forward strand.
GCCACGCCGCCGAGGTCGTCACGGCACACAACTTCGACCCCCGCACGATCGTCGACCGCCTCGGCCTCCCCCAAGCTCTCGACTCCGCTCGAGCAGGGGGGACCCCCATCGCCTCCCTGCGCGTCCGCGTCTACCGAACGGCCCGCAACGTCCTGCTGTCCGGCACCTCCTGGCGCTACGGCCTGCGCCTCGCCCTGTGCATCGGCATCGCCCAGGCCCTGGTGTTTCTGGTCCCCGTCGCGCGGTCCTACTGGATCGCCCTGACCATCACCTTCGTGCTGAAGCCCGACTTCGGCTCGGTCTTCTCCCGGGCCCTGCTCCGCGCGCTCGGCACGGTGGCGGGCCTGCTGGTGGCGGCCGTTGTGCTCGCCGCGGTGCCGCGCGGCTGGTGGGACGTGCCGACGCTCGTGGTCCTCGCCCCACTCATCCCCGCGCTGACCCCCCGCGGCTACGGCTACCAGACGGCCGCGATCACCCCGGTGATCCTGCTCCTGTCCGACATCCTGAACCACCTGGGCACGGCCCTCCTGGTCCCCCGCCTGCTCGACTCCCTCATCGGCTGCGCGATCGCCCTCGTGGCCGGCTATCTGCTGTGGCCGGAGAGCTGGCAGACACGTGTCGGCGACCGGCTCGCGACCGCGGTCGCCGACACGGCGGTGTATGTCGAGAAGGCGTTCGGGGAGACCGCGGACCCCGCCTCCCGCGCCCGGATGCGGCGGCGCCTGTACCGGGATCTGTCCACCATCCGTACGGAGTTCCAGCGGGCCCTGACCGAACCGCCGCCGACCGGCCGCCGGGCCGCCGCCTGGTGGCCTCTCGTCGTCGCGGTGGAACGGATCGTGGACACGACGACGGCGGCCCGGGTACGGGTGAAACAGGGGGCACCGCCGCCGTCGCCCGCCGAGATCGCCCAGATCACCCTGCAACTGCGGGAGTTGTCGGAGGGCCTGCGGGAGACGGAGGTACTGGTCCCGGTCCGCACCGACCTCACGGGCCCGGCGGAGAGCATTCTGGAGCCGCTGCGGCAGGAGGTGGCGGCGGCACGGGCGATCGCGTCCCCGCACTGAGACCACGACCGCCCACGCACTTTACTCTTCCTGTACGAATCCTTGACGTGGACGTGAAGTCAGGGGGATCGGGTGTGCGGGAGCAATGCCGAGCGGTGGACGATCGGTGAACCGGATGGAACCGTACGGGGGTTGGCCGGCACTCGGCGTGGCGTGCCGCGCGAGCCGAGCCGTCTCGCCCCCGAGGATGTGTAACGGCGGAATCGCGGTATTGACAGGCGGCGGTTCCGATGTTCGGACGGTACCCGGGATCGCCGCCTTCGACCGCTAACCTTACGTGTCCGTCCTGGCCAGGGATTGACGGGCATCAACTCACGCGAAGGGTTGCGCACATGGGCATTCTCACTCTCCTGCGGAACGCGTTCGGCCGCTCACGTAAGGGTCGCTCCGCCGAGGAGGAGCCCGCGCGGGGGTCACAGGAGCCGACGGTCCCGGCCCAGTCGACGGCCGCGGAGCAGACGGTGACGGCACGACCGACGGAACCGGAACCGACGGTACCGGCGCAGTCCACGGAACCGGAGCCGACGCCGACGACCGCGGAGCCGACGGTACCGGCGCAGTCCTCGGGCCGTACGGACGAGGAGCACGAGCTGGTGGCGGCGGCGTTCGACAACGTGACGGTACCGAGGCAGCCCACCCACAGGGAGGACCCGCCGGCCACGGAGACGCCGGAGCCGACGGCGACGGAGCAGCCCACGACCGAGGCAGAGCCCGAGCCGCAGTCCGACGCGAACCCTGAGGCCGAGCCGGAGGCGAAGACGCAGACCGAGGCCGAGCCGGAGCCCACCACCGAGGTGACGGCAGAGGCCGAGGTCGAGACCGAGCCCGGGCCCGCCGCCGATGTGACGACAGAGGCCGACACGAGGCCGGAGGCAGAGGCCGAGCCGGAGGCGAAGACGCAGACCGAGGCCGAGCCGGAGCCCACCACCGAGGTGACGGCAGAGGCCGAGACGAGGCCGGAGGCCGAGGCCGAGACCGAGACCGAGACCGAGACCGAGACCGAGACCGAGACCGAGGCAGAGGCCGAGGCAGAGGCCGAGGTGAAGCCCGAAGCCGAGGCGGCGGCTGTGGTCGAGCCGGAGCCTGCGCAGGAACCTGTTGCCGAGACGGCGCCCGAGACCGGGCAGGACGCCGAGGCGGAACCCGAGCCGCAGGCCGGCACGAAGCCCGAGGCCGAGCCGGAGGCAGAGGCACCGGAACCGGCCGCCGCCGAGCAGCCCGCCACCGCTCCCACAGACGCCCAGGAAGCCGCCGACGGCGAAGAAGCCAACCCACAGGAAGCAGCCGCACCCGAAGACACGACCCGCACGGGTGGTGCGGGTGGGAACACCCCCGCCGAAGGCGAAGCCGAGGCGGAGCCCACCGCCGAGGCGGAAGCGCAGGCCGAGGCAGAGCCCACCGCCGAGGCGGAGCCCCCCGCCCCCCAGCCCGAGCCGGAGGCCATCGCTCCCGGCCTCCTCACCGCCTACAAGGCCGCGGCCACCGTCCTCGACGACCGCCACCTCACCGGCACCCGGGCCAAGGTCTACCTCGTGCTCGACCGCTCCGCCTCCATGCGCCCGTACTACAAGGACGGCTCCGCCCAGGCGCTCGGCGAGCAGGCCCTCGCCCTCGCCGCCCACCTCGACCCGGAGGCCACGGTCCCCGTCGTCTTCTTCTCCACCGAACTGGACGGCACCGGCGAGCTCACCCTCGCCGACTACGAGGACAAGATCGACACCCTCCACGCGTCCCTCGGCCGTATGGGCCGCACCAGCTACCACGCGGCCGTGGAAGCGGTGATCGCCCACCACGACAAGTCCGAGAACCCGGCCCTCCCCGCCCTGGTGATCTTCCAGACGGACGGCGCCCCGGACGCGAAGACCCCCGCCACCCAGTCCCTCACCGAGGCCGCGAAGAGCCACCCCCAGCTCTTCTTCTCCTTCATCGCCTTCGGCGACCCGGAGAACAAGGCCTTCGACTACCTCCGCAAGCTCAAGACGGACAACACGTCCCACTTCCTGGCCGGTGAAACCCCGCGCGAGCTCACGGACGCCGAGGTCTACGAAGGCGTACTGGCGAACTGGCGCCCGTAGACCTCCCCGGACGCCCCCTCGGACGCCGCCCGCTTCTCACGCCCCACAACGCGAAGCGGGCGGCGTACCCGTGTCGGCTACGATTTCAAGGTTCGTAGACGATGCGCAGCCGGCCCGAGAACCGGCCGTCGTCACCCCACGTACCGACCTGGGAGCAGCCCGCGATGGCTCGACACCTCATCACCAGCGCCCTTCCGTACATCAACGGGATCAAGCACCTGGGCAACATGGTGGGGTCCATGCTCCCGGCGGACGTGTACTCCCGTTACCTCCGCCAGCGCGGCCACGAGGTCCTCTTCATCTGCGCGACGGACGAGCACGGCACCCCGGCCGAGCTGGCCGCCAAGGAGCAGGGTCTCCCGGTGGACGAGTTCTGCGCGCAGGCGCACGACGCGCAGAAGGCGGTCTACGACGGCTTCAACCTGGCGTTCGACTACTTCGGCCGCAGCTCCTCCCCGCAGAACCGCGAGATCACCCAGGAGATCGCCCGCGAGCTGAAGGCGAACGGCTTCATCGAGGAGCGGGCCATCCGCCAGGTGTACTCGAACGCCGACGGCCGCTTCCTGCCGGACCGGTACATCATCGGCACCTGTCCGCACTGCGGCTACGACAAGGCCCGCGGCGACCAGTGCGAGAACTGCACCCGTGTGCTGGACCCCACCGACCTGATCGACCCGCGCTCGGCGATCAGCGGCAGCAGCGACCTGGAGGTCCGCGAGACCAAGCACCTCTTCCTCCTCCAGTCGGCCCTGGCCGGCGAGGTCGAGGCCTGGGTGGACGAGCGTGCCGACAACTGGCCGGTCCTCGCCTCCTCCATCGCCCGCAAGTGGCTCACCGAGGGCCTGCACGATCGTGCGATCACCCGTGACCTGGACTGGGGCGTCCCGGTCCCGGCCGACACCTGGCCGGACCTGGCCGCGGAGGGCAAGGTCTTCTACGTCTGGTTCGACGCCCCGATCGAGTACATCGGAGCGACCAAGGAGTGGGCGGACCAGGACCCGGAGAACCGCGACTGGCGCTCCTGGTGGTGGGAGTCGGACGCGGACGTCCACTACACCCAGTTCATGGGCAAGGACAACGTGCCCTTCCACAGCGTGATGTTCCCGGCGACCCTGCTGGGCACCCGCGCGCCGTGGAAGAAGGTCGACGTGATCAAGGCCTTCAACTGGCTCAACTACTACGGCGGCAAGTTCTCCACCTCGCAGAAGCGCGGCGTGTTCACGCACGACGCGCTGGAGATCCTGCCCGCCGACTACTGGCGCTACTTCATGATGGCGAACGCGCCCGAGTCGGACGACTCCTCCTTCACCTGGGAGCACTTCACGGCCACGGTGAACAAGGACCTCGCCGACACGCTGGGCAACTTCGTCAACCGCGTGCTCTCCTTCTCCCGCAAGCGCTTCGGAGACTCCGTCCCCGAGGGCGGCGCGCCGGGTGAGGCCGAGGCGCGGCTCGGCGAGGAGATCGCCCGTCTGCTCGCGGAGTACGAGGAGCACATGGAGGCCATCCAGTTCCGCAAGGCGGCGGCGGCGCTGCGCGCCCTGTGGTCGGCCGGCAACTCGTACCTCGAGGAGAAGGCCCCCTGGCTGGAGATCAAGACCAACAAGGAGGGCGCGGCCCTCACCCTGCGCACCGCGATGAACCTGATCCACCTGTACGCGGTGGTCTCGGAGCCGTTCATCCCGACGTCCTCGGCGGCCATGCGCGCCGCCTTCGACCTGAAGGACGACACGGCGACCTGGGTCACGCAGGACGAGGCCAGGTCCCTCACCGCGGTCACCCCGGGCACGCCCTTCACGGTCCCGCCGGTGCTGTTCGCGAAGCTGACCGACGAGGACCTGGCCGCGTACAGGGAGCGCTTCGGCGGCGAGACGGAGTAGCGGCGCCCGCACACCGAAAGGGGCCCGGAAGCCGAAAGGCTCCCGGGCCCCTGTTCGTCTGCGTACTCCTAGTACTCCTAGGAGAGGACCCCGGCGCCGGTGGTGCCGGCCAGTTCCGTCGGCAGGTTCTTCGCGGACGTCTGGAGACCCGCGGTGAGCGTCGGCTTCCAGTTCACGGTCGTCTTGATCTTCTTCGACGAGGCGGCGTTGTACGCGGCGACGAGGTCGGTCGCCGTCCCGTTGACCAGGTTGCCGCCGCCCGCGACCGAACCCGTGCCGTCGCCGCTGAGCAGCTTGGCGATCTTCTGGCCGGCGGAGGTCCGTACACCGCACCGAGGTCATGCGACACGCCCCTCGCAGCAGAGGCCCGGAGCCGGGTGACGAACCGGCCGGGCCTCTCCCACGCGAAAGCGGCCCGGAACCGACCGTCGGTTCCGGGCCGCTCTCGCGCCTCGCTACTTCGCCTGCGGCTTGCGCACCGAGATGTGCAGTTCCCTCAGCCGCGCCTCGTCCAGCTCCGTCGGCGCGCCCATCATCAGGTCCTGCGCGTTGCCGTTGAGCGGGAAGGCGATCGTCTCGCGGATGTTCGGCTCATCCGCCAGGAGCATCACGATGCGGTCGATGCCCGGGGCGATGCCGCCGTGCGGCGGGGCGCCGAAGCGGAACGCGCGGAGCATGCCGGCGAACTCGCGCTCGACCGTCTCCTCGTCGTAGCCCGCGATACCGAAGGCCTTGAGCATGATGTCCGGCTCGTGGTTCCGGATCGCGCCCGAGGACAGCTCCACACCGTTGCAGACGATGTCGTACTGCCAGGCCAGGATGTCCAGCGGGTCCTGCGTCTCGAGCGCCTCCATGCCGCCCTGCGGCATCGAGAACGGGTTGTGCGAGAAGTCGATCTTTCCGGTGTCCTCGTCCTTCTCGAACATCGGGAAGTCGACGATCCAGCAGAAGCGGAAGACGCCGTCCTCGAAGTGGCCGGCCCGCTTGGCCGCCTCCACCCGGACCGCGCCCATGATCTTGGAGACCTCGTCGAACTCGCCCGCGCCGAAGAACACCGCGTGACCGGCCGACAGCGACAGCCGCTTCGTCAGCTCCGCCACGTTCTCCTCGGTCAGGAACTTCGCGATCGGGCCGGACAGCGAGCCGTCCTCGCCGACCCGCACCCACGCCAGGCCCTTGGCGCCCTGCTCCACCGCGTACTCGCCGAGCTGGTCGAAGAACTTGCGGGGCTGCGAGGCCGTGTCCGGCACCGGCAGCGCGCGCACGTGCTTGCCCGCGAACGCCTTGAACTCCGAGCCCTCGAAGATGTCGGTGATGTCGACCAGCTCCAGCTGGGCGCGCAGGTCCGGCTTGTCGGAGCCGTACTTCAGCATCGCCTCACGGAACGGGATCCGCGGGAACGGGGAGGTGACGTGCCGGCCGCCTCCGAACTCCTCGAAGATCTCCGTCATCAGCTTCTCGATCGGCTGGAACACGTCCTCCTGCTCCACGAAGGACATCTCCACGTCGAGCTGGTAGAACTCGCCCGGCGAACGGTCCGCGCGCGCGTCCTCGTCACGGAAGCAGGGCGCGATCTGGAAGTAGCGGTCGAAGCCGGAGATCATCAGCAGCTGCTTGAACTGCTGCGGCGCCTGCGGCAGCGCGTAGAACTTGCCCGGGTTCAGGCGGGAGGGGACCACGAAGTCGCGGGCGCCCTCGGGGGAGGTCGCCGTCAGGATCGGGGTCGCCATCTCGTTGAAGCCCATCGCCGCCATCTTGTGGCGGATCGCCGAGATCACGGCCGTACGCAGCATGATGTTGCGGTGCATGCGCTCGCGGCGCAGGTCCAGGAAGCGGTACTCCAGGCGCCGCTCCTCGTTGACCCCGTCCTCGGTGTTGATCGTGAAGGGGAGCGGGGCGGCCGCGCCCAGCACCTCGACCTCGCCGACCTCGATCTCGATCTCACCGGTCGGCAGGTCCGGGTTCACGTTCTCCGCACCACGGGAGACGACCCTGCCGTCGACGCGGACGACCGTCTCCTTGGAGAGCTTGTCCAGGGCCTCGTACGACGCCGTGCCCGGACGGGCGACGAGCTGCGTGATGCCGTAGTGGTCGCGCAGATCGATGAACAGGATGCCGCCCAGGTCGCGCCGATTGTGCAGCCAGCCGCTCAGCCGGACGTCCTTGCCGACGTCAGAGGCGCGGAGCTCGCCGCAGGTGTGGGACCTGTACCGGTGCATCGTCGTTCATCCAGTCTTCGCAGGATCGGGGTCTCGCCGCGGCCGCTCGCCCCGGCGCCTCCGGGCGGGCACGGCCCGGACCCATCAAGCGTACCGGCCGCCCCGACATCGCCTCGCCCCGATTCTTCCGGTGCGCCGGAATCACCGCGAACCCGCTCAAGATCTGCCGTTGCTCACTTTCAGTGGCACCTCCCGATCCCCTCTTCTTACAGTGGGGCAATGCGCACTGGTGAGCCCCTGCCCGCCGTGGGGGAGGTCCTGTCCGACCTCGCGACCGGCATGTGGCGCTACGACGCCTCCGCCGGGCTCGTCACCCTGGATGCCGAAGCCGCGCGGCTCGTGGGGCTGCCCGCGGAGCCGACCACGCTCACCGAGGCCCAGATCCGCTCCCGGTTCCACCCGGTCGACTGGAACGAGGTCGACGGGGTGGTCCAGCTCGCCCTCGCCGAGGGCACCATCGCCGAGGTCCGGATGCGGATCATGGACGAGAACAACCGTGTCGTCCGTGTCGTCCGCAGCCGCTCCAAGCCGTCGCTGGACGCGCGCACCGGCGAGTACAAGCTGGTCGGCACCCTCCAGGAGGTCACCGAGCCCGTCCCGGGCGCCGCCGCCCGGGCACCCGTCATCGGCGACTGGCGCCGCTCCCGCGAGGCGTTCCTGCTGGACGCGGGGCGCGCGCTGGCCGAGGCGCGGTCCACGGAGGAGGTGCTGCGGGTCGCGGCCGGGCTGTCGATGCCCGGGTTCTCGCCGGACGGGCTGGCCGTCTTCGGGGTCGAGGCCGACCGGCTGACCGTCATCGGCCACCACGGGCACAAGCCGGGCGACGAGGCGCCCTTCATCCAGATGTCGGTGGACACGGACTACCCGGCCGCCGAGGTCGTCCGCACCGGCCGCGCCGTGTACATGTCCTCGCCCGAGGAGTACAAGGCCCGCTATCCGGCCTCCTGGCCGCTCGCCGCGCAGTTCGGCCGCCAGTCCTGGGCCTTCCTGCCGCTCACCGTCGCGGGACGCACGATGGGCGCCTGGATGGCGGCGTTCAAGCACCCGGTCGCCTTCACGCCCGACGAGCGTTCGGTGCTCACCACGGTCGCCCGCATGCTCGCCCAGGCCCTCACCCGGGCGGGCGCCGCCGAGACGGAGCGGGAACTGACGGACGGGCTGCAGCGGTCGATGATGCCCACGCTGGGCCCGCAGATACCCGGCATGACGGTGGCCGCCCGCTACGTGCCGACCGGCGGCGGGCTCCAGGTGGGCGGCGACTGGTACGACATGATCCAGCTGCCGGGAGGCCGGTTCGCGCTGACCATCGGCGACGTCCAGGGCCACGACGTGCGCGCCGCGGGCCTCATGGGCCAGCTGCGGATAGCCCTGCGCGCGTATGCCGCCGAGGGCCACCGCCCGGACGCGGTCCTCTCCCGCGCCTCCCGCTTCCTGCACGGGATGACCTACGGCGAGGACGGCGCCGACCTGCGCTTCGCGACCTGCCTCTATGTGGAGGTGGACCCGGCGACCGGGACGCTGGAGATCGCCCGCGCCGGCCACCCGGACCCCGCGATCCGCATGGCGGACCGCACGGTGCTGATGCGGCCGACCTCGGGCGGACTGCCGCTCGGCATCGATCCGGACGCGGACTACCCGACCACCCGGCTCCTCCTGGAGCCCGGCGAGACCATGCTGCTCTGCACGGACGGCCTGATCGAGACCGGCGGGCACGACCTGGAGACCGGCTGGCGGCGTATCCGGCGCATCCTCGAGGAGCACGAAGGTGACATGGAGGAGCTGGCCGACGCGCTGGTCCAAGCCGTGCACGGCCCCTCCTCGCACTACGCGACCGGGCCGCTGACCGACCGGCGCGAGGACGACATCGCCGTGGTGCTGCTGTGCCGTGCGAGCGAGGCGGGCGTCTGCGGCGGCGCGGTCGCTCCGGTACTGCCGGTGATACGGCGTACGGCGCTGACGATCGCCCAGGCCGAGCCCGAGCGGATCGCGGGCGCCCGGCAGCAGCTGCGCGAACTGCTGCACGACTGGTCCTCCACCGAGCAGGTCGACTCGGCGGTGCTCCTGGCCTCCGAGATGCTCACCAACGTCCTGGTGCACACCGATGCGGACGCGCTGCTGGTCGCCGAGGTCTCCGGCGACGTCGACGGCCCGGGCGGCCGGGCCGGGCGCCGGGTACGGGTGGAGGTCACGGACGCCGGCGACGACCTCCCGCACAGGCGCCACCCCGGCGAGCTGGCCTCCTCGGGCCGCGGCCTGGTCCTGATGGAGCTCCTCGCGGACGCCTGGGGCGTCGATCCGCGGGGCGAGGGCAAGAGCATCTGGTTCGAGCTGGAGGAGGAGCCGGTGAAGGAGGACGGGGAGGCGTAGGAGTCACGGCACTGGGCGCCTGCGAGGCAGCACGGGGTCGTGGGCGCCGCAGCGGGTCTGCCCGGCGGCCCTACGGGTCCTGTGAAGCCTCAGGGCCGTGCCCGTACCGCACGCGCAGCTCGTGCGCCACGCCGGATGCCGCCGCCGTCACCGGTACGGCCAGCAGCATCCCCAGGATCCCGGCCACCGACGCCCCCGCGGTGAGCGCCAGCAGCACCGCCGCCGGGTGCATCCGCACGGTCCGGCTCTGGACCACCGGCTGGAGCACGTGCCCGTCAAGGACCTGCACGGCGATGACGACGCCGAGCGCCCACAGCGCGATGACGAGCCCGCGGTCGGCTAGCGCGACCAGCACCGCGACCGCACCGGAGATGAAGGCGCCGAGGTAGGGGATGTACGCGCCGATGAACACGAGCGCGCCGAGCCCGATCGCCCCCGGGACACCGAGGACCAGCAGCCCCACGGTGATCAGGGTGGCGTCGATCAACGCGATGACTGTGGTCCCGCGCATGAACCCCTCGACGGCCTGGAAGGCGCGCCGTGCCGTGGCCTCGAGGGCGTCGGCGGTGCCGTGCGGGGCGAGCGAGCGCAGCAGTCCGACGGCCCGGTCGGAGTCGCGCAGGAAGAAGAAGACGAGCAGCAGGGCGAGGGCGGCCATCGCGAGGGACTCGGCGACGACGCTGACGCCGCTGATGACGTTGGAGGCGGCGGTCCCCGCGAACTTGCCCAGCAGATCCCTGGCGTGGGAGGCCAGGTCGTCGAGCGAGGTGCCGGCCGCCCCGAAGTACCGCCCGAGCGACTTCGCGGCCCGTTTGAGCGAGGCGAGGATCTGGTCTCCGGTGTCGACGAGCGCGGTGACGACGATGTACACCGCCCCGCCGACCACCGCCACCACGGCGACACAGGTGATCCCGGCCGCGAGCGACCGGTGCACGCCGACCCGCATGAGCCAGCGGTGCAGCGGCCCGAGCAGCGCGGTCCCGAGCAGGGCGAGGAGCACGGGTACGACGGCCGTTCGGAACTGGCCGCACAGCCGGGCCACGATCCAGACGACCCCGGAGACCAGCAGCACGACGGCGCACCAGGCGGCGAGCCGGCGGACGGGTTCGGGGAGGAGCTGCACTCCTCCAGCCGATCACGCCGAGGGCGGGCTGTCCTGTACGGACGGCCCGCCCGGGTGACGCGGCGTCAGGAAATGATCTTTCAGGAACCCTGCGGCCCGCTGTCCGTCATCCCGTGGACCGCCGGAACGGTCCCGAGGCGCCCCTTCTGGAAGTCCTCGAACGCCTGCTGGAGCTCCTCGCGGGTGTTCATCACGAACGGCCCGTAGTGCGCCATCGGCTCACGGATCGGCTGCCCGCCGAGCAGGACGACCTCCAGGTCCGGGGTGTGGGAGTCCTGCTTCTCGTCCGCGCGGACGGTGATCGAGGAGCCCGCACCGAACACGGCGGTCTGGCCGAGGCGGATCGGCCGCCGCTCCGCGCCCACGCTGCCGCGGCCGGCCAGGACGTAGGCGAGGCCGTTGAAGTCCTCCCGCCACGGCAGGGTGACCTCGGCGCCGGGCGCCACGGTGGCGTGGATCAGGGTGATCGGGGTGTGCGTGATGCCGGGGCCCTGGTGGCCGTCCAGCTCACCGGCGATGACACGGATCAGCGCGCCGCCGTCGGGGGTGGTCAGCAGCTGGACCTGGCCGCCGCGGATGTCCTGGTAGCGGGGGGCCATCATCTTGTCCTTGGCGGGCAGGTTGACCCACAGCTGGATGCCGTGGAACAGGCCGCCGGAGACGACGAGGGACTCCGGCGGGGCCTCGATGTGCAGCAGGCCGGAGCCGGCGGTCATCCACTGGGTGTCGCCGTTGGTGATGGTGCCGCCACCGCCGTGCGAGTCCTGGTGGTCGAAGACGCCGTCGATGATGTAGGTCACGGTCTCGAAGCCGCGGTGGGGGTGCCAGGGGGTGCCCTTGGGCTCACCGGGCGCGTACTCCACCTCGCCCATCTGGTCCATCATGATGAACGGGTCGAGGTGGCGGTAGTGGATCCCGGCGAAGGCGCGACGGACCGGGAAGCCCTCGCCCTCGAAGCCGCTGGGCGCGGTCGTGACACCGAGCACGGGGCGGGCCACCGCGTCGGCGGGCGCGACCACACGGGGAAGGGTCAGCGGGTTCTCGACGGTCACTGCGGGCATGTCGGTACCTCCTTGTGGTCCGAGTTTAGTTGACCGTTGAACTTTCTGCCACCCCAAACACAGAAAGCCCGGAGGGCATTCCCTCCGGGCTCGGGGTGCGCCCCGCCAGGGGCGCGAAGCCGGTCAGGACGGCACCCGGCCGTCCGCGCAGCACGGGCGTCTAGCCATACATCCGGCGCATGGCGAACTCGACCATCTGCTCGACGGCCTTCGCATCGAACACCATCCGGTGCTCGCCCTCCATGTCCAGGACGAAGCCGTAGCCGGTCGGGAGCAGGTCGATCACCTCCGCGCCGGTGATCACGAAGTACTTCGACTCCTTGCCCGCGTACCGCCGCAGCTCCTTGAGCGAGGTGAACATCGGGATCACCGGCTGCTGGGTGTTGTGCAGCGCCAGGAAGCCGGGGTTGTCGCCGCGCGGGCAGTACACCTTGGACGTGGCGAAGATCTGCTGGAAGTCCTCCGCGGACATCGACCCGGTGGTGAAGGCACGGACGGCGTCCGCGAGCGACGGCGGCGACGGCTCGGGGTACAGCGGCGGCTGCTGGCCGTACCCGCCGGGCATCTGCCCACCCGGCATCTGCTGCCCGGGCATCTGCTCCGAGGCGTAACTCTGCTGAGCGCCCGCGTTCTGGTAGCCGTACATGCCCCAAAGAGTAGTGGGCCACATCTGGGCCATGAGGGGTTGCTTCTTATTACCGACGGGTAGCATCATCGGAGCTACTTGTTGGTAGATGAACCAGTTGCGAGGAGACAGTGCCTCGCCGATCCCTCTACGGAGCCGTCGCCATGGGGCACTACAAGTCGAATCTCCGCGACATCGAGTTCAACCTCTTCGAGGTGCTCGGGCGCGACAAGCTGTACGGCACCGGCCCGTTCGCGGAGATGGACACCGAGACCGCCAAGAGCATCCTCGAGGAGCTGACCCGCCTTTCGGAGAACGAGCTGGCGGAGTCCTTCGCGGACGCCGACCGCAACCCGCCCGTCTTCGACCCGGAGACCAACACCGCTCCGGTCCCGGCGTCCTTCAAGAAGAGCTACCAGGCCTTCATGGACTCCGAGTACTGGCGCCTCGGCCTGCCCGAGGAGATCGGCGGCACCACCGCCCCGCCGTCCCTGATCTGGGCCTACGCGGAGCTGATCCTCGGCTCGAACCCGGCGATCTGGATGTACTCCTCCGGCCCGGCGTTCGCGCGCATCCTCTTCGAGGAGGGCACCGAGGTCCAGAAGGAGATCGCGAAGATAGCCGTCGAGAAGCGCTGGGGCTCCACGATGGTGCTCACCGAGCCGGACGCCGGCTCGGACGTGGGCGCCGGGCGCACCAAGGCCGTCCAGCAGGAGGACGGCTCCTGGCACATCGAGGGCGTGAAGCGCTTCATCACCTCCGGTGAGCACGACATGGAGGAGAACATCCTCCACTACGTCCTCGCCCGCCCCGAGGGCGCCGGCCCCGGCACCAAGGGCCTGTCCCTGTTCCTCGTCCCGAAGTACCTGTTCGACTTCGAGACCGGCGAGCTGGGCGAGCGCAACGGCGTGTACGCCACGAACGTCGAGCACAAGATGGGCCTGAAGGCCTCCAACACCTGCGAGATGACGTTCGGCGACAAGCACCCCGCCAAGGGCTGGCTGATCGGCGACAAGCACGACGGCATCCGCCAGATGTTCCGCATCATCGAGTTCGCCCGCATGATGGTCGGCACGAAGGCGATCTCCACGCTGTCCACCGGCTACCTGAACGCGCTGGAGTACGCCAAGGAGCGCGTCCAGGGACCCGACCTGGCGAACTTCATGGACAAGACCGCGCCCAAGGTCACCATCACCCACCACCCGGACGTGCGCCGTTCGCTGATGACGCAGAAGGCGTACGCGGAGGGCATGCGGGCGCTGGTGATGTACACCGCCTCCGTCCAGGACGCGATCGCGGTCAAGGAGGCGAACGGCGAGGACGCGTCGACGGAGCACGCGCTGAACGACCTGCTCCTGCCGATCGTGAAGGGCTACGGCTCCGAGAAGGGCTACGAGCAGCTCGCCCAGTCGCTGCAGACCTTCGGCGGCTCCGGCTTCCTGCAGGAGTACCCGATCGAGCAGTACATCCGCGACGCCAAGATCGACACCCTGTACGAGGGCACCACCGCGATCCAGGGCCAGGACTTCTTCTTCCGGAAGATCGTCCGCAACCAGGGCGCCGCGCTGAACTCCCTCGCCGAGGAGATCAAGAAGTTCCTGGCGGTGGGCGAGGGCGGCGAGGAGCTGGCCGGGGCCCGCGACCACCTCGCCAAGGCGGCCGTGGAGCTCGAGGCCATCGTCGGCCTGATGCTGACCGACCTCGCGGCCACCGAGCAGGACGTCAAGAACATCTACAAGGTGGGCCTGAACACCACCCGCCTGCTGATGGCCTCCGGTGACGTCGTCGTCGGCTACCTGCTGCTGAAGGGCGCCGCGGTCGCCGCCGAGAAGCTGCCGAACGCGTCGAACAAGGACAAGGCGTTCTACCAGGGCAAGATCGCGGCGGCGAAGTTCTTCGCGGCCAACGTCCTGCCGGGCGTGACCCTGGCCCGCAAGATCGCCGAGGGCGTGGACCTGGACCTCATGGAGCTGGACGAGGCCGCGTTCTAGGACCACTTCCACATACCCCTTACGAGGGCCCGTTCCCCATCACCGGGAGCGGGCCCTCCTCCGTCGTTAAGGTGAACCCATGAGCACAAGTGCGCGCTTCGACCGCGGCCACACCGACGACCTCATGTCCTTCCTTGCGGCCTGCCCGTCGCCGTACCACGCCGTGGCAGGCGCCGCCGAACGACTGGAGAAGGCCGGCTTCCGGCAGGTCTCGGAGACGGACGCCTGGGACGGCACGTCCGGCGGCCGGTATGTGCTGCGCGGCGGCGCGATCATCGCCTGGTACGTCCCCGAGGGCGCCGATCCGCACACCCCGTTCCGGATCGTCGGCGCACACACCGACTCGCCCAACCTGCGGGTCAAGCCGCGGCCGGACAGCGGCGCGCACGGCTGGCGGCAGATCGCGGTGGAGATCTACGGCGGCCCCCTGCTCAACTCCTGGCTCGACCGGGACCTCGGCCTGGCCGGCCGGCTGTCCCTGCGCGACGGTTCGACGCGCCTGGTGAACATCGACAGACCGCTGCTGCGCGTGCCGCAGCTGGCCATCCACCTGGACCGCTCGGTCTCCAGCGAGGGCCTGAAGCTGGACAAGCAGCGCCACCTCCAGCCCATCTGGGGCCTGGGCGACGACGTGCGTGACGGCGACCTGATCGCGTTCCTGGAGCAGGAGCTGGGGCTGGCCGCCGGTGACGTGACCGGCTGGGACCTGATGACCCACTCGGTGGAGCCGCCGGCCTACCTGGGCCGCGACAAGGAGCTGGTGGCGGGTCCGCGCATGGACAACCTGCTGTCCGTGCACGCGGGCACCGCGGCGCTCGCGGCCGTCGCCGGCTCCGACGCCGCCCTGTCGTCCATCCCGGTGCTCGCGGCCTTCGACCACGAGGAGAACGGCTCGCAGTCGGACACCGGCGCCGACGGCCCGCTGCTCGGGTCGGTCCTGGAACGCTCGGTGTTCGCCCGGGGCGGCTCCTACGAGGACCGGGCGCGGGCCTTCGCCGGCACGGTGTGCCTGTCCTCGGACACCGGGCACGCCGTCCACCCCAACTACGCGGAGCGGCACGACCCGACGCACCACCCGCGCGCGAACGGCGGACCGATCCTCAAGGTGAACGTCAACAACCGCTACGCCACCGATGGTTCGGGGCGCGCCCTGTTCGCCGCGGCCTGCGAGAAGGCGGACGTGCCCTTCCAGACCTTCGTCTCGAACAACGCCATGCCCTGCGGCACCACCATCGGCCCCATCACCGCCGCCCGCCACGGCATCAAGACGGTGGACATCGGCGCGGCGATCCTGTCGATGCACAGCGCCCGCGAACTGTGCGGCGCGAAGGACCCGTATCTCCTGGCCAACGCCCTGACGGCGTTTCTGGAGGGCTGACACTCCCGCCCGCCCGCCGATCGTCCCGGCATGTCCACGGATGTCCCGGGTACTCGGGTTCGGGGCCGGAAGGACCGGACCCACAGGGAGGGCAGGACTCATGGGCCTGGGTGGATGCATCATCCTGATCGCCGTGGGGGCCATCCTCGCGTTTGCGACCGACTGGCACATGCAAGGCGTCAACATCCACTTGGTCGGCGTCATACTCATGATCGTCGGGCTGATAGGAGTGACCACCTTCAGCGGCATCTACCGCCGCAGGCGGGTCGTCGTGCCGCCCCCGACGACCGTCGTGGAGGAGAACCGGCACCACCGCGGCGACGGCTACACCGATGGGTACGGCGTGTAAGGGCAACAACTGCCCTGAGGGCCAAGGGCCGTAAGGGCTGTAACCGCCGTCGCTGTACCGCTGTACCGGCCGTACTGGCTGTAAGCCAAGTGAGAAGGCGTGTACGGCCCTGGCCCGCGTACGGCACTCAAGGGACGATGCGGCGACCAAGGGACGACAACGGACAACCGCCACCGGCCTGTGGATGAACAGCATGGCGCTGATGGTGGCGGCCACCACCCTGGTGGCGGCCGGGGTGGCCCTGTTCAAGCCGGCGCCGCGCCCGCGCCGCCGCTGACACCCGCCCACCGATGCCATCCCCGTTCCCGGGCGCGGCCGCCCGCGCCCGGGGACGCTCGGGCCCGGGGACGCTCGGGCCCGGGGACGCTCGGGCCCGGGGACGCTCAGGTGCCGGGAATCCCCCGTCCGGGGGACGCCCGGGCGGCTCCGTCTACCGGTCGTCGTCCAGCCCCGCCAGGACCAGCGGCAGCCGGTCCGTCCCGCCCTCGGTGAGGCGGACCGGGACGCCCCAGTCCTGCTGGTGGACATGGCACGCCGGGTATTCGTTGGCCGGGTCGTCGTCGCAGGACGCCGCCATCGCCGAGACGTGCAGGACGCCCTCGGATATCGCCGGGTTCAGCTCCAGCTCGCGCGCGAGGTCCGTGTCGGCGCCCTCGCCCTTCAGCAGCAGCTCCGGCGGGGTCGAGGAGACCAGCAGGCGCGTCGACGGTCCGTAGCGCGTGTCCAGCTTCTGGCCCGCCGGGGCCTGGAAGATCACGTCGAGTCGGAGCCTCCCGGGCGTCACCTCGGTCGCCGCGCGCTGCGTACGGTGCGCGACCGCGGCGACCTGCACCGCCTCCTCCGGCAGCCGCAGCCGCGTCAGCCGGTGCCGGGCCGACTCCACCACCACGATGTCCTCGCCGACGAGTACCGCGTCCGACGGCTCCCGCAGATCCGTCGCCAGCGTGCTCACCTCACCCGTCGCCGGGTCGTAACGCCGCAGCGCGTGGTTGTAGGTGTCGCTGACCGCCACCGAGCCGTCCGGCAGCGCCGTCACCCCCAGCGGGTGCTGGAGAAGTGCCTGCTCAGCCGCGCCGTCCCGGTGCCCGAAGTCGAACAGCCCCGTCCCGACCGCCGTGTGCACCGCGCCGTCCCGGTCCACCCAGCGCAGGGCGCTCGTCTCGGAGTCCGCCAGCCACAACCGCTCCCCGTCGGGCGACACCGCGAGTCCCGACGGCTGCGCGAACCAGGCCTCGGCGCCCGGACCGTCCACCAGCCCCTCGTTCGTGGTGCCGGCCGCCACCGCGACCGTCGCCGTGGCGGGGCCGTACGTCCACAGCTGGTGCACGCCCGCCATGGCGATCCACACCCGGCCGCCGAAGACCGCCACGTCCCACGGCGAGGAGAGGTCCACCTCCCGGGCCGGCCCCGACGTCGGCGAGCCCTGCCACCACTGCTTGCCGGTGCCCGCCAGCGTGCCGACCTCACCGGTCGCCAGGTCCAGTCGGCGCAGGGCGTGGTTCACGGTGTCCGCGACGACCACCGTTGCCTCATCGAGCAGCGCCAGGCCCTGCGGCTCACTGAAGCTCGCCGCCCGAGCCGGGCCGTCCGCGAAGCCCCGTACGCCGGAACCGATGCGCCGCAGCACCGTCTCCCCGTCCGCCGCCAGCTCCACCAGCTGGTGCCGGGTGGTGTCGCTGACCAGAAAGGAGCCGGACGGCAGCAGGAGCGCCTTGCCGGGGAAGCGGAGGGTCGTGGGCTCGGGCTCCGGTGCCACGTACGGGCCGTCGCCCCGGCGCAGCGTGCCCTTGGCCGCGTGCTCCTCCTCCAGTTCCTCGACGAGCCGGGCGATCGCATGGGCGTGACCCTCACCCGCGTGCTGGGCGACCACGTACCCCTCGGGGTCGATGACGACCAGCGTGGGCCAGGCCCGGACGGCGTACTGCTTCCAGGTGGCGAGCTCGGGGTCGTCGAGGACCGGGTGCTCCACCCCGTACCGCTCCACCGCGTCCACCACCGCCTGGTGCTCCGCCTCGTGGACGAACTTCGGAGAGTGCACGCCGATGATCACCACGGTGTCGCGGTGCTTCTCCTCCAGCTCGCGCAGCTCGTCCAGGACGTGCAGGCAGTTGATGCAGCAGAACGTCCAGAAGTCGAGGATGACGATGCGTCCTCGCAGGTCGGCGAGGCTGTACTGCTCTCCGCCCGTGTTCAGCCAGCCGCCCTTGCCGATCAGCTCGGGGGCACGGACACGGACGCGACGCGAAGTGGAGTCGTTCATGGGTCAAGAGTGCCATCCGGCTTCGTCATGCCGCGGGGCCTGTGGACAACTCGGTGACTGTGCGTACAAGCTCTCCTACGGGATGCGCACATGGCGTGACGGAGAGATGCTCGTCCTACACAGGGGGGTCAGTGCAAGGGAGCAGTTCCATGCCTCGTGACATCGACGACCAGATGCGCCGCCCGAACCGCGACCGCGAGCGCGGTGAGACGAGCGGCGAGGAGATCCGCGACCGGAAGCGCCGCGACCCCGACATGAGCGGCTCCGACCTCTCGGACCAGGACCTGGACAGGTCCGGCACGCGGCGTGACCGCGAGGACCGGCGCTCCTCCTGGGACGAGGACGAGCTCGACGAGCAGGACAGGCGGGAGGGCTACCGGTAGACCGGTTCCCCCTGCGCGGTCCCTCACGGCCGTCCACGAGTCCCCCGCCGCGCTTGCGGGGGACTCGTCCATGTCGCGGGCGGCGGATGCCCGGGACGGGGCGGGCTCAGGCCAGGGCGTGCCCGGTCGTCGCGTCCACGTGGTCGGGGACCTCTTCGTGCCGGTCACCGACCGTCATCGTGCCGGTGGGTTCGAACATGAGGATCGATGCCCCGGCGGGCGCGGACGGCTTGTGCTCCGTGCCCCGCGGAACCGTGAAGACCGAGCCCCTGGCAAGGGTGACCGTGCGTTCGCCGGCCGGCTCACGCAGCGCGATGTGCAGTTCACCGTCGAGGACGAGGAAGAACTCGTCGGTGTGGTCGTGCGTGTGCCACACGTGCTCGCCCTCGACCTTCGCGACGCGGACGTCGTAGTCGTTGACGGTGGTGACGATGCGCGGGCTCCACAGTTCGGCGAAGGAGGCGAGGGCCGCGGTGAGGGAGATGGGTGCGTCGGGTTCCATGCCGTCATCGTGCGGGGTGACCTGCCGCCGTACGAGTGCTAGAAATCGCATATGTCGCAAGGATCCTCTCAGGCGTCGCGCCCGCACCGGGTCGTGCTCGTCGTGGACGAGAACTCCAACCCCTTCGAGATGAGCTGCGCCATCGAGGTGTTCGGCCTACCGCGGCCGGAACTCGGCCGTGAGCTGTACGACTTCCGGTTGTGCGCCGTCGGGCCCAGGATCCGGATGCGGGACGGCTTCTTCACGCTCACCGACGTCGCCGGGCTCGAGGCAGCGGACGATGCGGACACCCTGATCGTGCCGAACAGGCCCGACACCGACACCCCGCGCTCCCCGAAGGTCCTGGACGCAGTACGTCGGGCGCATGAGCGGGGCGCACGGTTGGTCGGCTTCTGCTCCGGCGCGTTCACCATCGCGGAGGCCGGGCTGCTGGACGGCCGGCGAGCGGCCTGCCACTGGATGTGGGCGGATTCCTTCCGGGCGCGGTTTCCCCGGGTCAGGCTGGAACCGGACGTACTGTTCGTGGACGATGGCGACATCCTGACCGCCTCCGGCAGCGCTTCCGCACTCGATCTCGGCCTGCATGTGGTACGCCGCGACCACGGCGCCGAGATCGCGAACGCGGTCTCCCGCCGGCTGGTCTTCGCCGCGCACCGCGACGGGGGACAGCGGCAGTTCGTGGAGCGGCCCGTGCCGGACATACCGGACGAGTCGCTGGCCCCGGTGCTGGCCTGGGCCCAGGAGCGACTGGACGAACCGCTCACCGTCGGCGACCTCGCGGCCCGCGCCGCGGTCAGCCCCGCCACCCTGCACCGCCGCTTCCGCGCCCAGCTCGGCACCACACCACTGGTTTGGCTGACGGGGGAGCGAGTAGCCCTGGCCTGCCGGCTGATCGAGCGCGGGGAGGAGCGGCTGGACGTGGTCGCCGCGCGCAGCGGCCTCGGCACGGCCGCCAACCTGCGGGCCCGGCTCCGGGCTGAGACCGGGCTCAGTCCGTCGGCCTACCGGCGGCGTTTCGGGCCCGCCCCGGGGGAAGCTCTGACCGTATGAGACTTTTTGTACGCGACCGGCTCCTCGGCATCGGCGAGGACTACTGGATCGAGGACCAGCACGGCACCAAGGTCTTCCTGGTCGACGGCAAGGCGATGCGGCTGAGGGACACCTTCGAGCTGAAGGACCCGCAGGGGCGCGTCCTGATCGACATCCACCAGAAGATGTTCGCCCTGCGCGACACGATGATCATCGAGCGCGATGGCGAGCGGCTGGCCACGATCAAGCGCAAGCGCCTTTCCCTGCTGCGCAACCACTACCGCGTCTCGCTGGCGGACGGCACGGAACTCGACGTCAGCGGCAAGATCCTCGACCGCGAGTTCGCCGTCGAGTACGACGGCGAACTGCTCGCCCAGATCTCCCGCCGCTGGCTGCACGTCCGCGAGACGTACGGCGTCGACATCGTGCGCGAGGACGCGGACCCGGCACTGCTGATCGCGGTGGCCGTATGCGTGATCCACCTGGCGGACAAGGAGCGGGAGGAGGACTGAGCCGGCCCCGAGGGGCGCCAGGAGGACGCTCGAGGGTCCGTCCGCGTCCCCTACTTCGTCACCGCGAACGAGCGCAGGATCGCCGCCGTCAGCTCCGGGTCGCCCTCCGCCTTGATGCGGTCGGCCACGGCGTCCGCGCTCACCCGACCGCAGGCCAGGCGGACGTACGTCTCCCAGTCGAGCGTCAGCGTCACCGCCGGGCCCAGCGAGGGCGTGCCGTCGATCGAGCCGCGCCCCTCCGCGTCCACCCGGACCGTGCGCAGGAACTCCACGGGGCCGTGCACGTCGATGACGACCGCCGAGCCGGGCGGCGCGCCCGCGCCCTTGGTGACCACCTCCGGCAGGGCGGCCAGCAGCTCGTCCCGGGTGATGTAGGCGCCCGGGGAGTCGAGGTTCCCCGGTCGGCCGAGCGCCGTGCGCAGGTCCTGCTCGTGCACCCAGATGTCGAACGCGCGGTACCGCATGGCCTCTTCGAGGGTCTGCTCGATGCCGAGCGGGCCGCGTACCTTGGTGCCCGGATCCCGCGACTCGTTCCGCAGCTGGCGGTTGCGGCGGATGATCGTGTACTCCAGCTCGGAGGTCATCTCCGGGGCCGTGTGGTGGCGCCGGACGTCGACCTGCATCTCCATGTAGCGCTGGTGGTCGTTGGTGACGTGGAACAGGTCGCGCGGGAGCGTGTGGATGGGGCGCGGATCGCCGAGCATCTCGCAGTCCATGCCGATGACGTGCGAGACCACGTCACGCACCGACCAGGCGGGGCACGGTGTGCGCCGGTTCCACTCGCCCTCCACGAGCGGCTGCACCAGCTCGGATATCGCTTCGACGGAGTGGGTCCAGGCATCGGCGTAGGGCTGGAGAGTGGGATGCAGACTCACGGAACGGGACCCCTCGGGCGGTCGGTGCACGGTCGTTGGTCGACGGCTCTGTCGGTGGCTGTACTGCGGGAGGTGGCTGTCAGCGGATGTCTTGGGACGTTAAGTTACGCTGCTGCGAGGCACCCCGGCAGTGCTTTGGTGTGACGATCGTAGGCCCGTTGAGAAGGCTCGATTACCAGGACGGTGGTACTGTGCGCGCCTCCCTGATCCAGATGCGGGTGAACGAGGACGAATCGGTCGATTCGCGTAGGCGGAGAGCCGCCTCGCTGGTACGAGATCAAGCCGGAGTCGACCTCGTGGTGCTGCCCGAGCTGTGGACCACCGGGGCGTTCGCCTACGAGCGGTTCGGCACCGAGGCCGAGCCGCTTCAGGGACCGACCCACGAGGCGATGGCGAAGGCTGCGGCCGACGCGGGCGTGTGGCTGCACGCCGGCTCGATCCCCGAGCGCGCCCCCGAGGGCGCCCTCTACAACACGTCCCTCATCTTCTCCCCCTCCGGTGAACTGGCCGCGTCCTACCGCAAGATCCACCGCTTCGGCTTCGACAAGGGCGAGGCCGTGCTGATGGGTGCGGGGACCGAGCCGGTGACGGTGCGGCTGCCGGGGACGACCGTCGGCGTGGCCACCTGTTACGACCTCCGCTTCCCCGAGCTGTTCCGGTCGCTCGTGGACGCGGGCGCCGAGACGCTCGTGCTCCCGGCAGGCTGGCCGGAGCGCCGCCGGTCCCACTGGACGCTGCTGGCCCAGGCGCGGGCGGTCGAGAACCAGGCGTACGTCCTTGCCTGTGGAACGGCCGGAACGCATGCGGGAGTTCCGCAGGCGGGTCACTCGATCGTGGTGGATCCGTGGGGAGAGGTCCTCGCCGAGGCGGGCGCGGAGGAGGAGATCCTCACGGTGGAGTTCGACCCGGCGAGGGTGGCGGCGACGAGGGAGCAGTTCCCGGCGCTGAAGGACCGGGTCCTGGGTCTGGCGCCCCCGCGTCGTCCGCTCTAGCCGGCACACCGGGCGCGCCCTCACGCAGGGACGTGCACCGTCTCCACCCGGCTGGCGACGAGCCGCTCCCGCTCCCTGCGCGCCGCTCGCTTCCGGAGCCGCAGTATCTGGCTGAGCCCCACCGCCTGGAGCACGAACACGGCGCAGAACGCCACGGTGTAGTCGTCGCCCGTCGCGTCCAGCAGCACCCCGATCGCCAGCAGCGTCGTCATGGAGGCGACGAAACCGCCCATGTTGGTGATCCCGGACGCCGTCCCCTGACGCTCCGGCGGATTCGCCGGCCGAGCAAAGTCGAAGCCGATCATCGAGGCCGGACCGCACGCCCCGAGCACCGTGCACAGCACGACCAGCAGCCACATCGGCACATGCGCGGCCGGGTAGCCGAGCGTGGCCGCCCACACCGCCGCCGTCGCCCCGACCGTGCCGAGGGCCAGCGGCAGCCGCGCCGCGTGGTGCCGGGCGACGATCTGGCCGTACACCAGTCCGACCAGCATGTTCGACACCACCACGAGCGTGAGGAGCTCACCGGCCGTGGCCCGGGACAGGCCCTGCGCCTGCACCAGGAACGGCAGGCCCCACAAGAGCAGGAACACCATCGCCGGGAACTGCGTCGTGAAGTGCACCCACATGCCGAGCCGCGTCCCGGGCTCCTTCCACGACGCCACGATCTGCCGTCGCACGTACGCCGACCCGCGGTGCGGGAACGGCTCCGGCTCGTACCCCTCCGGGTGATCCTTCAGGAAGAGCAGCAGCAGGACGAGGACGACCACCCCGGCGACCGCGCTGCCGCCGAACGCCGCCGTCCAGCCCACTCCGTGCAGCAGCCGCGCGAGCACGAGCGTGGAGACCAGGTTGCCGGCCATGCCCACCAGACCGGCGAGCTGCGCGACCAGCGGACTGCGGCGGGCCGGGAACCAGCGCGTGCCGAGCCGCAGCACGCTGATGAACGTCATGGCGTCGCCGCAGCCCAGCAGCGCGCGCGAGGCCAGCGCCGTCCCGTACGACGGGGAGAACGCGAACCCCAGCTGACCGGCCGTGAACAGGACGACCCCGAGGGCCAGCACCTTCTTGGTGCCGAGCCGGTCCACGAGCAGGCCGACGGGTATCTGCATGCCCGCGTACACGAGCAGCTGGAGGATCGAGAAGGTGGACAGGGCGGACGCGTTCACATGGAAGCGGTCCGCCGCGTCCAGTCCGGCCACGCCCAGCGACGTACGGAAGATGACGGCGACGAAGTAGACCGAGACGCCGATGGCCCACACGGCGACGGCACGCCGGCCGCCCGGCGGATCACCGGGCAGGGACACGGAGCGGGAGCCCACCGACCCCGACCTCATCGCACCTCACCCCGCGCCAGGTGGGAGAACCAGCTGACGTGCCGGTGCACGATGTCCACGGCCGCCTCGGCGTCGCCTGACCGCAGCGCCTGAAGGATCTCCTCGTGTTCGGTGAGGGTCTTGGCGATGCGGTCGGGGTGCGAGTGCATGACGGCGACGCCCATCCGCAACTGACGGTCGCGGAGTTGGTCGTACAGGCGGGAGAGGATCTCGTTGCCGCCGTTGCGCACGATCTCGGCGTGGAAGGTGCGGTCGGTGAGCGCCGCACCGGCCAGGTCACCGGCGGCGGCCTGCTCCTTCTGGCGGGCGAGCAGTTCCTCGAGCCGTTCGATCAGCCCCGGCGGGGCGGGGACGGCCTTGCGGGCCGCGTGTTCCTCGACGAGCTGGCGCGTCTCGATCACATCCGCGATCTCCTGGGCGGAGACGGCGAGGACGAGAGCACCCTTCTTCGGGTAGAGCTTGATCAGCCCTTCGACCTCCAGCCGCAACAGCGCCTCGCGCACCGGCGTCCGCGAGACGCCGACCTCCTCGGCCAGCTCACCTTCGGTCAGCAGCGTCCCGCCCTGGTAACGGCGCTCCAGGACACCCTGTTTGACGTGCGTGTAGACACGGTCGGCGGCGGGGGGTTGTTTGAGGGGCATCTTCTCGGGGACGCGGGCGACGGACGGTGCTGCAGGCATGAGCACATCATAGATACAACACGTACGCATGCCGATGGGCGTCCACCATGTGGACTCGGCACACGAGTCCCGGATTTCACCCGGGCAACCGCACATCCTTTTGTGCTACCTACGAGTCTCACGAGAAGGCGGCCGCGTCATCTGGCCGCACCCCAGGGGCATTTGGATGCATTCAGAGGCATCAGAGACGCAATCGGAGCGTTCAACTTTGATTACCGGCATTAAGGGCACGCGAGTTCGCAGGGCAGTCGCGGCAGTGGTCACCACCGGAGCCGTGCTCACCACCGGAGCCCTCACCGCGGTGCCCGCTCAGGCCGTCACCACGCCCTCGATCGTGGCCGCGGGCGGCTACGTGATGAACAACGCGAACGGCGGGACGCTGTACACGAAGGCCGCGGACACCAGGCGTTCCACCGGCTCCACCACCAAGATCATGACCGCGAAGGTGGTGCTCGCACAGCCGAACCTCAACCTCGACGCCAAGGTGACGATCCAGAAGGCGTACAGCGACTACGTGGTCGCCAACAACGCCTCCCAGGCGCACCTGATCGTCGGCGACAAGGTCACCGTCCGTCAGCTGCTGTACGGGCTGATGCTGCCCTCCGGCTGTGACGCGGCCTACGCGCTCGCCGACAAGTTCGGTTCCGGCACGACGCGTGCGGCGCGCGTGAAGTCGTTCATCGGCAAGATGAACAGCGCCGCCACGAGCCTCGGCCTGAAGAACACGCACTTCGACTCGTTCGACGGCATCGGCAACGGCAACAACTACTCGACGCCGCGCGATCTGACGAAGATCGCGAGCAGCGCGATGAAGAACTCCACGTTCCGCACGATCGTGAAGACCAAGTCGTACACGGCGAAGACCATCACCAAGTCCGGCACCGTCCGCACCATGGCGCCGTGGACCAACACCAACACGCTGCTCAGCAGCTACAGCGGCGCGATCGGCGTGAAGACCGGCTCCGGCCCCGAGGCCAAGTACTGCCTCGTCTTCGCCGCCACCCGCAACGGCAAGACGGTCATCGGCACGGTCCTCGCCTCGTCGTCGATCAACCAGCGTGCCGCCGACGCCACGAAGCTGCTGAACTACGGCTTCGCCAAGCTCGGCTGACACCCGCCACACGCCGAGGGGGTCTGCCGCTGCCGGTCAGCGGCAGACCCCCTTCGCCATAGGCATGTCGTCCTGCGCTACGCCCAGGTGATCAGCCGCTTCGGCTGTTCCAGGATCGCGGCCACGTCCGCGAGGACCTTCGAGCCCAGTTCGCCGTCGACCAGGCGGTGGTCGAAGCTCAGGGCCAGGGTGGTGACCTGGCGGGGCTTGACCTTGCCCTTGTGGACCCACGGCTGGAGCTTGATCGCGCCGACCGCGAGGATCGCGGACTCGCCCGGGTTGAGGATCGGTGTGCCGGTGTCGACGCCGAAGACGCCCACGTTCGTGATCGTGACCGTGCCGCCCTGCATCGCCGCGGGACTCGTCCTGCCCTCCCGGGCCGTGGCCACCAGCTCACCCAGGGCCTCGGCCAGTTGGGGGAGTGTCTTGTCGTGCGCGTCCTTGATGTTCGGCACGATCAGACCGCGCGGGGTGGCCGCGGCGATGCCCAGGTTCACGTAGTGCTTGCGCACGATCTCCTGGTTGGCCTCGTCCCAGGACGCGTTGATGTCCGGGTTCCGCTTGATCGCGACCAGCAGGGCCTTGGCGATCAGCAGCAGGGGATTGACACGCAGACCCTCGAAGTCCCTGTCCTGCTTGAGCTCCTCGACCAGCTTCATCGTGCGGGTGACGTCGACGGTCACGAACTCCGTGACGTGCGGGGCGGTGAACGCCGAACCGACCATCGCCTGCGCGGTGGCCTTGCGGACGCCCTTGACCGGGATACGGGTCTCCCGCCCGCCGTCGTACGTCACCGGCGGCGCCGGCGCCACGACGGGAGCGGGCGCGACCGGGGCCGCCGGGGCCGCAGGGGTCTCCTGGACCGGTGCGGAGACCACCGCCGCCTGCACGTCCTCGCGCGTGATGATCCCGTCCGGGCCCGACGGCCGTACCGTCGCCAGGTCGACGCCCAGGTCCTTCGCCAGCTTGCGCACCGGCGGCTTCGCCAGCGGACGGGCCTGCCTGCCGTGCCCGTTCAGGTCGCCCTGGACAACGGAGACGGTCTCCTCGGCCGCCGCCGCGGGCGCCTTGCGGGGGCGGCGCCGGGTGGAGGACTCGGCGACGCCGTAACCGACGAGGACCGGCTTGCGGCCCTCCTGCCGGGTCTCCTTCGCCTCGGGCTTCTCCTCCACCGCCTTCTCGACGGGCGCCTGCGCCTCCTCGGCGGGGGCGCCCCCCGTCACGTCCACCGCGATGATCGGCGTGCCGACGTCCACCGTGGTGCCCTCGGGGAAGTGCAGCTCGCGGACCACCCCGTCGTACGGGATCGGCAGCTCCACGGCCGCCTTCGCCGTCTCCACCTCGCACACGACCTGCCCGTCGGTGACCGTGTCACCCGGCTGGACGTACCACTTGAGGATCTCGGCCTCGGTGAGCCCCTCGCCCACGTCGGGCATCTTGAACTCGCGCACGGACGCGTCAGTCATCGTCGTCACGACCCTCTCCTCAGTACGCCAGGGCGCGGTCGACGGCGTCCAGCACCCGGTCAAGGCCCGGCAGGTACTCCTCCTCCAGCCGCGCAGGCGGATACGGCGCGTGGTAGCCGCCGACCCGCAGCACGGGCGCCTCCAGGTGGTAGAAGCACCGCTCCGTGATGCGAGCGGCGATCTCCGCGCCCGAACCGAAGAACACCGGCGCCTCGTGCACCACGACCAGACGGCGGGTCTTCTCCACCGACGTCTGGACGGAGTCGAAGTCGAGCGGGGAGACCGACCGGAGGTCCAGCACCTCCAGCGACCTGCCCTCCTCCTGCGCGGCCGCGGCGGCCTCCTGGCACACCTTCACCATCGGGCCGTAGGCGGCCAGGGTCAGGTCCGTGCCCTCGCGCACCACGCGCGCCTTGTGCAGCGGACCCGGGATCGCCTCCGTGTTGACCTCGGACTTGTCCCAGTAGCGCCGCTTCGGCTCGAAGAAGATCACCGGGTCGTCGCTCTGGATCGCCTGCTGCATCATCCAGTACGCGTCGGAGGCGCTGGACGGAGAGACGACCTTCAGGCCCGCCACGTGCGCGAACAGCGCCTCCGGGGACTCGCTGTGGTGCTCCACCGCCCCGATGCCGCCGCCGTAGGGGATGCGGATGACGACCGGCAGCTTGACCTTGCCCAGCGAGCGGGCGTGCATCTTCGCCAGCTGGGTGACGATCTGGTCGTAGGCCGGGAAGACGAACCCGTCGAACTGGATCTCCGCCACCGGCCGGTACCCGCGCAGCGCGAGACCGATCGCCGTGCCGACGATGCCCGACTCCGCGAGCGGGGTGTCGATCACCCGCTCCTCGCCGAAGTCCTTCTGCAGGCCGTCCGTCACACGGAAGACACCGCCGAGCTTGCCGACGTCCTCGCCCATCACCAGGACCTTGGGGTCCGACTCCAGGGCCTTGCGCAGCGACTCGTTGATCGCCTTGGCGATCGCCATCTTCTCGGCCATGTCACCGTCCCCCTTCTACGTCCGCGAACGACGCCTGATAGGCGGCGAACTGGGCCCGCTCCTCGTCGACGAGCGCATGCCCGTCCGCGTACGCGTGCTCGAAGATGGCGAAGTGGTCCGGGTCCGGCATGGCACGGACCGCTTCACGCACCCGCCTTCCCAACGTCTCGCTCTCCGCCTCGAGTTCCGCGAAGAATCCCTCGTCCGCGTGGTTTGACGCCTCGAGGTAGGCGCGCAGGCGGGCGATCGGGTCCTTCGCCTCCCAGGCGGCCCGCTCGTCGTCCAGGCGGTAGCGGGTCGGGTCGTCGGAGGTGGTGTGGGCACCCATGCGGTAGGTGAACGCCTCCACCAGGGTCGGGCCCTCGCCGTTGCGCGCCCGCTCCAGCGCCCACTTGGTCACCGCGAGGCAGCCCAGCACGTCGTTGCCGTCCACCCGCACCCCGGGGAAGCCGAAACCCTGCGCACGCTGGTACAGGGGCACCCGGGTCTGCTTCTCGGTGGGCTCGGAGATCGCCCACTGGTTGTTCTGGCAGAAGAACACCACCGGGGCGTTGTAGACCGCCGCGAACGTGAACGACTCCGCCACGTCGCCCTGGCTGGAGGCACCGTCACCGAAGTACGCGATCACGGCCGAGTCGGCGCCGTCCTTGGCCACGCCCATGGCGTAGCCGGTCGCGTGCAGCGTCTGCGAGCCGATGACGATCGTGTAGAGGTGGAAGTTGTTGCTGTTCGGGTCCCAGCCGCCGTTGTTCACACCGCGGAACATGCCGAGCAGGTTGGTCGGGTCCACGCCGCGGCACCAGGCGACGCCGTGCTCACGGTAGGTCGGGAAGACGTAGTCGTCGTCGCGCAGGGCCCGGCCGGAGCCGATCTGGGCGGCCTCCTGGCCGAGCAGCGAGGCCCACAGGCCCAGCTCGCCCTGGCGCTGCAGGGACGTGGCCTCGGCGTCGAAGCGGCGGGTCAGCACCATGTCCCGGTACAGCCCGCGCAGCTGCTGCGGCGTGACGTCCTCGACGTACCGGTCGTACTCGGGGTTCGCGACCCGCGTGCCCTCGGGCGTCAGCAACTGGACGAGGTCGGGGTCGCTGCCCTTCTTGGGCGTGTTGCTGGTGGTGCGCTTGGTGCCGGTGGTGCCGGCCTTGCTTCCGGCGCTGCGTCGCGGCTTGCGCGCGGCAGTGCTCTCCACGGTCACGTGTGCTCCTCCGTCGGTCCGGCCCCCGGGTTCGCCGGGTGCCTGGGTTCCCCTCGGCCCGTTCGGGCCGGTGGGAGCGGCTCCGCCTGCAACGCACGGACGCACGGGGTGGGTGCGGCTCGTCCGAACAGACGTGGAAGGTGCCCCGGCGAGCACCCTGCAAGGGGCACGTTACCCAGCGCGCCACATTTCTGTGAAACCCCTCCTGACCTGGGATTTTGCTTGGAAATCCAAGTAAATCGAGTCAGTCGGGAACAGGTGCTGGTCACAGCCTTGCAGGGGGCCGGAACAACGGCACGTTATCCCGCCCGCCCGGAGCACGGGAAGACGTCATCTGGAGTGACACAGGTGTCGTACGCGGGTCCGCCCCGTGAGCACGACCGGGGGACATGATCGTGGCACGCACCTGGTAACGGGTGGAGCACGACCTGTTAGAAGCGTTGGGGCACGACCTGTTACAAGCGTTGGGGCACGAACCTGGAACAAGCGTTGGGGCACGACCTCGGCGCGGCCGAAAAAGCCACGCGCGCGTGGAGCCCGTCTCCGGGCCACGCGCGCGTGGAGGACGCTTCACCGCGGGGCGTCAGGGCCCCTGGGTCCCGCCCGAGCCGTCGCCGCCGCCGTTCGACGAGCCGGCCGGAGGGGTGGAGCCGTTGCCCCCGCCGTCCGTGGGCGTGGAGGACGGCTGCTGCTGAGAAGGTGCCGACTCGGTCGGCTGCTCGCTCGTCTGCGACGGCGTCGCCGAGGGCTCGACCGGCGGCTCCTGGCTGTAGCTCTGCGACGGCCGGTACGAGGGCGTCCAGTTCGAATCGCCGCTCGTGTCCGAGTCGTCGCCGGGAGTGGTGGCGGTCTCCTCGTCCGTCGGCGTCTGGCTGGACTGCTTCTCCTCCTGCGACTTCGTGACGGTCGGCGACGTCGTCGGCCCGGTACCGCCGCCGTCCCCCTTGTGCTGCAGCGCCAGCG
Source organism: Streptomyces sp. Y2F8-2 (assembly GCF_014905555.1). GTDB lineage: Bacteria > Actinomycetota > Actinomycetes > Streptomycetales > Streptomycetaceae > Streptomyces > Streptomyces cynarae. Next base: position 114,062 of record NZ_BNGS01000008.1, read on the forward strand.
CGACGCCCGCCGCGATCGCGATGACCGCCAGCACCGCGAGGACCCACAGCTTGCCGCGCCCGCTGCCCTTGTTGCCGTGTCCCTCGAAACCGCCGTCGTCCCCGGCGCCGTACCCCGCGGGCAGGATCGACTGCGGGATCTGCGCGGTGCCCGACTCGCCCGGATGCGGCAGCACCGCCGTGCCGGCGAGGCCCGCGGCCGGGGTGTGCCGGCCGTCGTGCACGCTCACCGGGCCGGTGTTCCAGGTGCCGGTGTGGCCGCCCTGGTCGTAGAGCATCTGCAGCGCGTACTGGACCAGCCCGCGCATCTCCTCGGCGGTCTGGAACCGGTCGTCCGGCTCCTTGGCGAGGGAGCGCATCACGAGCCCGTCCAGCTCCGGCGGCGACGCCCCCTCCGAGACCTGGGAGGGCGGCACCGGGATGTCCTGCACATGCTGGTAGACCACGGACAGCGGCGTCTCGCCCACGAAGGGGGGCCGCAGGGCCAGCAGTTCGTACAGCAGGCAGCCCGTCGCGTACAGGTCGGAGCGGTGGTCCACGGCCTTGCCGAGCGCCTGCTCCGGGGAGAGGTACTGCGGGGTGCCCATCACCATGCCGGTCTGCGTCATCGTCGTGGACGCCCCGTGCAGGGCGCGCGCGATGCCGAAGTCCATGACCTTCACGGCGCCGTTGTTGGTGATGATGACGTTGGCCGGCTTGATGTCGCGGTGGACGATGCCGTGCTGGTGGGAGTAGGCGAGCGCCTCCAGGACGCCCGAGACGATGATCAGGGCCTGCTCGGGGCCGGGCGCCTCGGCGTTGAGCAGCAGGTCGCGGATCGTACGGCCCTCGACCAGCTCCATCACGATGTACGGCACCGACTGGCCGCCCACGACGTCCTCGCCGGAGTCGTACACGGCGACGATCGCGTGGTGGTTGAGCCCGGCCACCGACTGGGCCTCGCGGGTGAAACGCGCCTTGGAGACCGGGTCCTCGGCGAGGTCGGAACGGAGCAGCTTGACCGCGACCGTGCGGCCGAGGCGCACGTCCTCGGCCGCGAACACCTCGGCCATGCCGCCCCGGCCGAGCCTGCGGGTCAGCCGGTACCGGCCGTCCCCGACAAGTCCGCCGTTGCCCCAGGTTTCCGGCGCGTCCGACATCCCGCCGCCACTCGCCTCGGGGTCGGACGGGCCCTGGGCGCGCTGCGTCTGTGCCATCGGTCCTCGCCGTCGTTTCTGCCCGCGGTCTGCGCGGTGGTTGTTACGGTCTCCGACGGGCCACGCTACAGGCTCCGCGCAAGGCACCGGTCCGAGATGGATTCGAGATGACCGGCCATCCAACCCTGTACCGGGTCCCACGTGCAAATTCCGTGTACCGGCCGTACAACCCCTGTAACGCTTCCGCGACGCTTCTTTCGCGTACGGTCACGGAACGGGCACCGAGCTTGACGTGTCCTTGCCCTGGGGCACACTTGGCCGGGAATGGACCAGTCGATCACGGAGCAGTAGCTGTCGATCGTCGACAACACGGATATCGATCACGGCCGCGGGAGCACCAGCAGCTGCTGCCGCCGCGCCGATGGGGGACGCAGAACATGAGCCAGGACGGCGCACACGGCCGGTACGCGGGGCGCGCGCTCGCCGGCGGCCGCTACCAGCTGCGCGACTTGCTCGGCGAGGGCGGTATGGCCTCGGTGCACCTGGCGTACGACTCGGTCCTCGACCGCCAGGTCGCGATCAAGACACTGCACACCGAACTGGGACGCGAGCAGGCCTTCCGGGAGCGTTTCCGCCGCGAGGCGCAGGCCGTGGCGAAACTCACGCACACGAACATCGTCTCGGTCTTCGACACCGGCGAGGACGAACTGGCGGGGACGACGACCCCGTACATCGTCATGGAGTACATCGAGGGCAAGCCGCTCGGCTCGGTCCTCGACGCGGACATCCGGCAGTTCGGCGCGATGCCGGCCGACAAGGCGCTGAAGATCACCGCTGATGTGCTGGCCGCCCTGGAGATCAGCCATGAGATGGGGCTGGTCCACCGGGACATCAAGCCGGGCAATGTGATGATGACGAAGCGCAACGTCGTCAAGGTCATGGACTTCGGCATCGCCCGTGCCATGCAGTCCGGCGTCACCTCGATGACCCAGACGGGCATGGTGGTCGGCACCCCCCAGTACCTGTCCCCGGAGCAGGCCCTCGGCCGGGCCGTGGACGCGCGGTCCGACCTGTACTCGGTCGGCATCATGCTGTTCCAACTGGTCACCGGTCGGCTGCCGTTCGAGGCGGATTCACCGCTCGCGATCGCGTACGCGCATGTGCAGGAGGAGCCGGTGGCTCCGTCCTCGATCAACCGTTCACTGCCGCCGGCGGTGGACGCACTGGTGGCCCGCGCGCTCAAGAAGAACCCGAACGAACGCTTCCCGAACGCCGAGGCGATGCGGGACGAATGCCTGCGGGTGGCCGCGTCACTCACGGCGGCCGCGCCGAGCATCGTGCCGGGCGCGCAGACCCCGAGTGGCGCCGGCGTCAGCTCCGCGGTCTTCCCGCCGGTCGGCCAGTCGGCGGCGCCCCCCGTGGGGCCCGTGCAGACGCCGTACCAGCCCGGCCCGTACGGCGGTCCGGTCCCGTCGCCCACCTACGGCTACCCGCAGCAGGGCGGCTACCGGACGCCCCCGCAGAACGCCGGGTTCGCGCCGCAGCAGTCCGCGGCGACCCCGCCGCCGTACCACCTCGCCCCGCAGACGCCCGCCACGGGCGGTCAGAAGGGCAGCCAGGCCGTGGTCATCGGCTCCGTCGTGGTCGCCCTGGTCGTGATAGTCGGCCTGCTGACCTCACTGTTGCTGCACAACAACAGCAGCGGGAACGAGGGCGACGGGAGCGACGGCGGTGGGAGCACTTCCCCGACCGTGGTCGCGGGCCACAGGGGCCCGGACACGACGAAGACGATCGAGACGACGAGGTGCACGGAGCCGGAGACGTCCTACGTCGATCCGAAGAAGATCCGGGTGCCCGACTTCTCCTTCAAGAACCTCACGTCGGTCGAGGCGTGCTTCCAGGCAGCGGGCTGGAAGTACGAGATCACGCACGAGGACGAGAACACCTACGGCGAGGACACGGTCATGAGCCAGTCCCCGACGGCCGGTACGGACGCCAACCCGAAGAAGATGCCCGTGATCGAACTCACGGTGTCGACGGGCGACCCGGCGTGAGCCGCTTCTGATGCGACGGCAGGGGCCCGGCACCCTCACGGTGCCGGGCCCCTCGCACGGTCGGCGTCACAGGTAGGTCGGCGTCACAGGTACGGGCCGCCCGACCGGCCGCCGGTGCGGCGGTCCTCCTCGCCGTCGGGGGAGCCCACTCCCGGGGGAAGGGCGCGGCGCATCTGTTCCAGCTGGGCGCGTGCCGCCATCTGCTGGGCGAACAGGGTGGTCTGGATCCCGTGGAAGAGGCCCTCCAGCCAGCCCACCAACTGGGCCTGTGCGATGCGCAGTTCCGCGTCGCTCGGGATCCCCTCGTCCGTGAAGGGCAGGGAGAGCCGCTCGAGCTCCTCGACGAGTTCGGGGGCGAGACCGTCCTCCAGCTCCTTCACCGAGCTGGCGTGGATCTCCTTCAGGCGCTGCCGGCTGGCCTCGTCCAGAGGAGCCGCGCGCACCTCCTCCAGCAGCTGCTTGATCATGCTGCCGATGCGCATGACCTTCGCGGGCTGCTCCACCTGTTCGGTCACCGGGACCTCGCGGGAGTCGTCGTCTCCGGTGCCGCCGAGAGCCATCCCGTCCTGGCCCACGACCAAGATCTTCTGGGCGTTCTCCGACGACCGTTCGTTCCTCGGCATCTCCATGCCGCCATTCTCTCGCACCGACACACCTCATCAGCCAGGTTGCCCGGTACGGGGAGTGATCCACCCCACAACCGACAGTTCGGCCTCGGTGCCTCGCGTCAGTGCTGCAGGGGCACGACGGGCGACATAGGGCGTACGGCGCAGGGCGTACGGCCGAGATGCCGGACACCGGGGTCCGTGTGACGCTGGTGCCGTTGATCTTGCCGCCCGAGTACGGGAGGGGGTCACTCGCGTGACTCCATGGCCTCGCCCGCCGTCCAGGTTCCGCACGCTCCGCGTGGCCGTCCTGCCACCGGTGCTCACCACCACGGCCGTCTGCGGTCTGTACGGCATATCCGCCTGCGCCCTCGCGTCCGCGGAGGGGCTCCGGCCCGCGCACGGCATACGTGCCGCCTCGCACACCACGGGGGCCGTGCGTCAGGCCGGGGCCAAGAACCCCTTCCACCGCACGCACGTCACCCGAATCGCCTATCCGGCCCACGAGTCCATAGCCCCGCTCACGGACACCGCGCACACCGTCTCGGCTCCGGCGACCGGCGCCTCCGCCCCGGAGGACACCCTCTCGGCTCCGCCACCCCGCGCATTCGCCGCCGCGCACACCCTCTCGGCGCCGCGGCCTCACACCGCCTCCCCCGGGCGCACAGCCACCGCCGTCCCCGCCAGGTCCGACCGGCCGGCGGACGCCCCCGCAGCGAAGACCCCGGCGTCCGGCACGGCGGCCGACGCTCCCGCAGCGAAGACCCCGGCGTCCGGCACGGCCGCCGACGACACTGCCGCCCCCCGGCACACGGCATCCGCGATACCGACGCGCGGGCCCACCCCCGCGCCCACCGCGTCCGCCCCACCCGCCTACACAGCCCAGTCCGGACCCGAGAGGCCCCAGGGCCGCGACCGGTCCCATGACCAGGACGAGCCGCGGAGCCACGACAAGCCGCAGGACCACGCCAGGCCGGAGAGACACGCCCCGCCGCAGCGCCACGACAGGCCCCACCACCCCCACCGGCGCCAGGGCCCCGCGCGGTCACCCGCCTCCGGACGCCCCGCCGACGATCCGCACTCCGCCGATCCCTCGCCCGACTCCTCCCGGGCCGGCAACTGGGCCGGCGAGGGGAGGGTGCGGCCCGGGCGGCCGGATCCGGAACCACCGGACGAGGACGACGAGCCGACCTACACGGATCAGGACCCGCCGTCACCACCGGAGCGGACACCGGACCCGGCAGACCGCGACACCGCGGACCCGACCACCGGCATCGAGCCGTCCCACGACGCGGCCGCCCCCGTGGAAGCCTCGCCCAGCCCCTCGCACGGCGCCGCCGGCTCCGCCCGGGAGACCACCGCCTCGCAGCCCGGGTCCCAGATCCTTCCCCTCGGCAGCGGCCTGGTCCTCCTGGGCCTCGGCCTGGCGCTCGCCCTCCTCGCCCTGCGCCTGCGTCGCGAATGACCTCCGGGGCCACCGCCACTGCACACGACCGGTGCCCCCATCACCCCCGGACGACCACGCCTACGGCGCCACCAGCAGCACCTTCCCGATGTGCCCGCTCTCCTCGAGCACCCGGTGGGCTTCGGCCGCGTCGCTCATCGGGACCTCACGGTCGACGATCGGGCGCACGTCCCCGGAGGTGATCAGCGGCCACACGTGCTCCCGCACCGCCGCCACGATCGCCGCCTTCTCCCCGAGCGGCCGCGCCCGCAGAGAGGTCGCGGTGATCGCCGCCTGCTTGCGCAGCAGTGTGTTGATGTTCAGCTCGCCCTTCACCCCGCCCTGCAGACCGATGATCGCGAGACGCCCGTTCACCGCGAGCGCCTGAACGTTGCGGTCCAGGTACTTCGCACCCATGTTGTCGAGGATGACGTCGGCACCCGCCCCCGCCGTGGCCTGCCGGATCTCCTCCACGAAGTCCTGTTCGCGGTAGTTGATCAGCACGTCCGCGCCCAGCTCGGCGCAGTAGTCCAGCTTCGCCTTCGTGCCTGCCGTGACCGCGACCCTCGCGCCCACCGCCTTGGCCAGCTGGATCGCCATCGTGCCGATGCCGCTGGAGCCGCCGTGCACGAGCAGCGTCTCGCCCGGGCGCAGATGGGCGACCATGAACACGTTCGACCAGACCGTGCAGGTCACCTCGGGCAGCGCGGCGGCGTTCCGCAGATCCAGCCCCTCGGGCACGGGCAGCAGCTGACCGGCCGGCACGGCCACCTTCTCTGCGTATCCGCCGCCCGCTAGCAGCGCGCACACCTCGTCGCCGACGGCCCACCCGGAGACGCCGGGGCCGAGCGCGGCGATCCGCCCGGAGCACTCGAGTCCGGGGTACGGGGACGCCCCGGGCGGCGGGTTGTAGAAGCCCTGCCGCTGGAGGAGATCGGCCCGGTTGACGGCGCCGGCCACCACGTCGACCAGCACTTCGCCCTCGGCGGGTACGGGATCGGGGACCTCGGCCCACACCAGCGCCTCGGGCCCACCGGGTTCAGGAATCGTGATCGCGTACATGAGGGGGACGCTACTCCTCACGGAAGAGCCCCGCCGAGCCCCCGCGTGGGCGCCCGACGGCATCCCGGCCCCAACGTTTCACGTGAAACACTTCCCGCTCTGGATCAGCCCAAGGCGAGTTGCCCCGGAGAGACCTCACCCCGCCAACGCCCACGGCAGGTCGAGCAGTTCCACACCCTGGCCGGGATCCGCGCCGCCGGGCGGCACCACCGCGAGGGCCTCCGCGGCGGCGATGCCGCGCAGCATGGCGGGGCCGTGGTAGTGCAGCGGTACGGCCTGGTCGGCGCGTACGACGACGGGGATGAGCCGCGTGTCGTGCGGGTGACCGTGGACGGAGTCCTTCAGGGGCAGCATGCACGGCTCCGGTGCCATGCGGCCGGCGAGGGTGCGCAGCAGCGGCTCGGCGAGCGTGAGCAGGCCGGAGACGGCCGCGAGGGGGTTTCCGGGCAGACCGACGAGGTGCCGGCTGTCCTGGATCCGCGCGAGGAGCATGGGGTGGCCCGGGCGGACCTGTACGCCGTCGACGAGGAGTTCGGCGCCGACGCGTCGCAGGGTGGGGTGGACGTGGTCGACGGGACCCGCGGCGGTGCCGCCCGTGGTGACGATCAGGTCGGCCACCGAGGACTTCACGGCCTCGTACAGGGCATCGGCGTCGTCGCCGAGCCGGCGGACGGCCGTCACATCGGCGCCGAGTGCGCGCAGCCACGGCGGCAGCATCGGCCCGAGCGCGTCCCGGATCAGCCCGTCCCTGGGCAGGCCCTCGGTGAGCAACTCGTCGCCCAGCACCAGGACTTCGGCGCGCGGCCGGGGCAGCGCGCACAGGGTGTCGTAACCGGCGGCGGCTGCGAGTCCGAGGACGGCGGGGGTGACGTGAGTGCCCGGCGGGAGCAGGTGCTCGCCGGCGCGGCACTCCTGGCCGCGCGGCCGGATGTCCTGTCCCTGCGGGAGTTCTCGGGTGGCGTGCAGCCGTTCCTTGTCGTCGGTGCGGCCGTGCTCGGTGCGCAGGACGGCGGTGCTCTCCGGCGGGATGCGGGCGCCGGTGGCGATCCGCGCGGCCTCGCCGTCGCCGAGGGGTGCCGGCTCGGCGTGCCCGGCAAGGACCCCGTGCTCCCGCACGTCCCAGGGACCGGGGCCGGCGACCGCCCAGCCGTCCATGGCGGAGGTGTCGAAGGAGGGGAGGTCGGTGAGGGCGGTGAGCGGCGCGGCGAGAACCAGGCCGAGTGCCGCGTCGAGGGGCACGTCCAGGGCTGGGCGGCGCGGAGCGGAGCGGGCGGCGCGCTCGGCGGCGGCACGGGCCTCGCGCCACGGCGTGGCGTGGTGCCGGGAGCGGGGTGGGGCGGAGGCGTCGGTGCCCGCCGGGCGGTCCTGGGTGCCGGAGTGCCGCGTTGTGCGCGGGCCGGGCTCGGGCGTACGCGCCTCGGGCCCGGCAGCGGGCGGCCCCGGCTCGGGGGCGCGCGGGTCCGGGTCCCGGACGAGGGCGAGGGCCTCTTCGAGGTCCCGGTCGTGCTGGTCCTGCGGTGAACGGGCGGGGCGTGCCTGCGGACGGCTCGGCTCCCCGCTCTCGTTGGCCACGGCCAGCGCCTCCTCCATGTCGCGTTCCTCGGTGTTCAGGTGTCTCTCAGTGCCCCGCGCGGTCATCCGGCGCCCGGCCTGTCCTCGGCGGTGTCCTCGTCGGCCCACCGCAGGGCCAGCGCGGCGGCCTTGCGGGCGGCTTCGGCGACCGCCTCGGGGCCGCCCTTCGCCTGCGCGGCGGCGTAGCCGACGAGGAACGTCGTCAGCGGGGCCGCGGGGCGGGCGACCCCGTGCGCGGCGTCTCGGGCCAGGTCGAGGAGGACGCCGGTGTCGACGTCGAGGTCGATGCCCAGTTCGTCCTTGACTGCGGAAATCCATTCATCCAACACGTGCCCATGCTCCCTGATGCGTGATCGGGCGGTGGCGATGTCGTCCCAGGTGTCGCAGTCGAAGGACGCGACGGGGTCGGAGATACGGGTGAGGTCCAGCCCGGCGACCAGGCGCCGCAGCGGAAGGCCGGTGAGACCGGTGTGCTCGGTGGTGAGCCGTGCCAGCTCGCGGCGCAGTGCCGCTGTCCGGTAGGCGGCGACAAGGGGCTGGTCACGCCCCTCGGGGTCGGTCAGCACCGCCCCTTCGGCGCCGCTCGCCCGGAGCGCGTCCAGCAGCCGTCGTACCGTCCGCTCGGTGAGGAACGGCAGGTCGGCGGAGAGTACGACGGCATCCGCGGCGGTGGTCCGCTTCAGGCCCGCTTCGAGCGCGGCCACCGGTCCGGCGCCGGGTGGCTCCTCCCGGGCCCAGACCACGGCGCGCGCGGTGGGCCGGGTACCGGCGACGACCACGGTGATGTCCGCGTCGGCGCACGCCGCCAGTACCCGGTCGAGCAGCGCCCGTCCGCCGACGCGCACACCGGGCTTGTCGGCGCCGCCGAGCCGCCGGGCGGCACCGCCCGCGAGCACGACGGCGTCGTACCCGTCGCGGCGTGGGTCACCCGGGGGCTGGTACGCGGTCATGCCCCGAGTATGGGCGCCGCATGCATCGGTGCCACCCTCGGGGACCTCGGCCGTGCGCGAAGGATCGCTGACACGGCGCCGACCGACCCGTCTCAGGGGCGAGGCGGCCGGGCCCGTTTCCCCAGGGCGTGCGCCCGGGCCCGGCCGTCGCTCAGAGGGTGCGCAGCAGCACCGCGGGCTGTTCCACGCAGTCCGCCACGTACCGCAGGAAGCCGCCTGCCGTGCCGCCGTCGCACACCCGGTGGTCGAAGGTGAGCGAGAGCTGCACGACCTGCCGCACCGCGAGCTCCCCGTCGTGCACCCAGGGCTTGGGGACGATACGGCCGACACCGAGCATGGCCGCCTCGGGGTGGTTGATGATCGGTGTCGAGCCGTCGACGCCGAACACCCCGTAGTTGTTCAGCGTGAACGTCCCGCCGGTGAGGTCCGCGGGGGTGAGGGTCCCGGCGCGCGCGGCCTCGGTGAGCCGCGCGAACTCCGCGGTCAGCGACTCGGCGTCCCGCGCGTGCGCGTCGCGTACGACGGGGACGACGAGCCCCCGCTCGGTCTGCGCGGCGAACCCGAGGTGCACCTGGTCGAGCCGGACGATCTCCCGGGCCTCCGTGTCGACGGTGGCGTTGAGTTCCGGGAACCGGGCGAGCGCCGCGGTGCAGATGCGGGCCAGCAGCGCGAGCAGGGAGACCTTCGGGCCGCCGGCCGCGTTCATCGCCGCCCGCGCGCGCATCAGCTCGGTGGCGTCGGCGTCCACCCAGCAGGTCGCGTCGGGGATCTCGCGCCGGCTCCGGGAGAGCTTGTCCGCCACGGCACCGCGCACGCCCTTGAGGGGGATACGGGTACCGGCACGGGGCTCGGGGCGTTCGAGGAGAGCCGTCTCGGGTGCCGGAGCGGTCACCGTGGTCTTCGGCGCCTCCTCGCGGGCCGCCGTGGTCCTCAGGGCCCCCTCCACGTCCGCCCGCAGGATCAGCCCGTCGGGTCCGGACCCCGTCAACCGTCGCAGGTCCAGGCCGTTCTGGCGGGCCAGCCTGCGGACCAGCGGGGAGATGACCGGGACGGGGCCGTCAGGGCGCTCCGGGACGGTGGGGCGCCGCGTTTGCAGTGGAGAGGCGGACACGGGGGGCTGGGCGGCGGGCACCGGGCGCTCGGTGGCGGGCTCAGCCGTGCGAGGGTCTTCGAACGGTTCGCCGTCCGTGGGCCGTGCTCCGGGCCGCGGCGGTCGTACCCTGCGGCGGCGCGCCGGGGCCGCCGACGTGCCGTATCCGACCAGCACGTTCCCGGACGACTCCGCCGCGGGCTCCGCGGAAGCGCCTACGGCGACCGTCAACAGCGGTGCCCCGACCGGCAGTTCCGTGCCCTCCTCGCCATAGCGGGCCGTGACCACACCGCCGTAGGGGCAGGGCACCTCGACCATCGCCTTGGCCGTCTCCACCTCGACGACCGGCTGGTCGACCGCGACGACATCCCCGACCTGCACCAGCCAGCGGACGATCTCGGCCTCGGTCAGTCCCTCCCCGAGGTCCGGCAGCCTGAACTCCAGCACCTGGGCCATCAGCTCTCCGCCTCCCACTGCAGGCGCCCCACGGCGTCCAGGATCCGGTCGACGCCCGGCAGGTGGTGGCGCTCCAGCATCGGCGGCGGATACGGGATGTCGAACCCGGCCACCCGCAGCACCGGCGCCTCCAGATAGTGGAAGCATCGCTCCGTGATGCGCGCGGCGATCTCCCCTCCGGGACCGCCGAACCCGTTCGACTCGTGCACCACCACGGCCCGGCCCGTGCGGCGCACGGACGCGGTCACCGTCTCGTCGTCGAACGGCACCAGGGACCGCAGGTCCACGACTTCGAGGTCCCAGCCCTCGGCGCGCGCCGCCTCGGCCGCCTCCAGGCACACCGGCAACGACGGACCGTACGTGATCAGCGTGGCGCTCCGGCCCGGGCGCCGCACCACCGCACGGCCTATCGGCTCGACGGCCTCGGGCGCCTCGGGGTTCCAGGTGTCCTTGGACCAGTACAGCCGCTTGGGTTCCAGGAAGACGACCGGGTCGTCAGAGGCGATCGCGGCCCGCAGCAGCCCGTAGGCGTCGGCGACGGTCGCCGGCGTGACGACGTGGAGGCCCGGAGTCGCCATGTAGTACGCCTCGGAGGAGTCACTGTGGTGCTCCACACCGCCGATGCCTCCCCCGTAGGGAACGCGGACGGTGATCGGCAGCGGCATCGCGCCACGGGTCCGGTTGCGCATACGCGCGACATGGCTGACCAGTTGCTCGAACGCGGGGTACGCGAACGCGTCGAACTGCATCTCGACGACCGGCCTGAGGCCGTACATCGCCATGCCTACGGCCGTGCCGAGGATGCCTGCCTCGGCGAGCGGCGTGTCCGTGCAGCGGTCGTCGCCGAACTCCTTGGCGAGCCCGTCGGTGACGCGGAAGACACCGCCGAGTGTGCCGACGTCCTCGCCCATGACGTGTACGGACGCATCGGCCGCCATGGCGTCGCGGAGCGCGCGCGTCAGGGCCTGGGCCATGGTGGCCGGCTTGAGGGCCACGGTCGTCATCGCCCGGCTCCTTCCGGTCCCGCGGCCTCCGCGTCCAGCTCCGCCCGCAACTGGGCTTCCTGCTCCATCAGTTGGGAGGTGGGCTCGGCGTACACGTGCGCGAAGAGGTCCCTCGGGTCGAGCGCCGGGTCCTGGTTCATGCGCGTGCGCAGGTCGGCGGCCATGGCCTCGGCGTCCTCGCGCGCGGCCCGCATCCCGTCCTCGTGGAGCAGTCCGCGGTCCGTCAACTCCCGCTCCAGCAGCACGATCGGGTCGTGGTCGCGCCAGGCCTCGACCTCGGCGTCGGCGCGGTAGCGGGTCGCGTCGTCGGCGTTCGTGTGCGCGTCGAGGCGGTACGTCACCGCCTCGACGAGCGTGGGGCCTCCGCCCGCGCGCGCGTGCGCCACGGCGTCGGCCAGCACCTCGTGCACCGCGGCGGCGTCGTTGCCGTCGACCAGGCGGCCCGGCATGCCGTAGCCGACGGCCTTGTGGGCGAGGGAGGGCGCCGCGGTCTGCTTGGCGAGCGGGACGGAGATCGCGAAGCCGTTGTTCTGGACGAGGAAGACGACCGGTGCCTGCCAGACCGCGGCGAAGTTCAGGGCCTCGTGGAAGTCGCCCTCGCTGGTGCCGCCGTCACCGACCAGGGCGAGCGCCACCACGTCGTCGCCCTTCAGGCGTGCGGCGTGGGCGAGGCCCACGGCGTGCGGCAACTGGGTGGCGAGCGGGGTGCACAGGGGCGCCACGCGGTGCTCGTAGGGGTCGTAGCCGGTGTGCCAGTCGCCGCGCAGCAGGGTCAGGGCCTGGACGGGGTCGACGCCGCGGGCGACGGCGGCGAGCGTGTCGCGGTAGCTGGGGAAGAGCCAGTCGCGTTCCTGCAGGACGAGCGCCGCGGCGACCTGGCAGGCCTCCTGCCCGGTGCTGGAGGGGTAGACGGCCAGGCGGCCCTGCTTGGTCAGCGCCGTCGCCTGCGCGTTGTACCGGCGTCCGCGCACCAGCTCGGCGTACAGCCGGCGCAGCAGCTCAGGGTCGGCCTTGGCGGCGGCCTCGGTGCCGAGGACGCGGTACGGCCGCGCGTCGGGCAGCAGCGGTGCGGGATCGGTACGGGGCTGCCAGGCGGGCGGCGGGGTCGGCCGGTAGGCACCCCGCTGCTCCATGACCGTCATGACGGCACCTCCTCGTGGGAGCGGCTTCAGGCGCGCCACGGGAGTGATGCGCCTCACCTACCGATTGTTCGGTCGACAGCACATTTTGGCTACAGGCCCCTCCAGGCTGTGGACAAACGGTTCTCCACACCCTGAGATGGACGCAGTACGTCCATGGTAGAGAGGCGGGGGTACATGGCATCTGAACAAATGGCCGAGCCCGCGGAGCACAGTCCCGTTCCGTCGTCCCCGCGCCCCCTCGACGCCATCGACCGGGACATCCTGCAACTGCTCCAGGCGGACGGCCGTGCCTCCATACGGGCGGTCGCCGAGCGCGTCCACGTCTCACGCGCCAACGCCTACGCGCGGATCAACCGGCTCATCGAGGACGGGGTGATCCGCGGCTTCGGGGCCCGCGTCAACCACGAGCGCGCCGGTCAGGGCACATCGGCCTACATCACCCTGAAAATCGTCCAGAACTCCTGGCGCACCGTCCACGAACAGCTGCGCAGGCTTCCCGGCGCCGCCCACATCGCCCTGGTGGGCGGCGATTTCGACGTCCTGCTGCTGGTGCACACACCGGACAACCGGGCGCTGCGCGAGCTGGTCCTCACCCGGCTCCAGGCGATCCCCGAAGTGCTCAGCACGCGCACACTGCTGGTGTTCGAGGAGGAGGACGTGGAGCCGGAGGGCTAGGTCTTTCGTTTGGATCAGGTCGTCTGTCAAACCGAAAAGGCGCGTTCAGGACTCCTTGCGGAGCCCGCCGAAGGCCAGCCGCACGACCGCGTCGGCCACTTCCCGCTCGCCCATCCCGCGGCCGTCGGGCCGGTACCACTCCACGATCGAGTTGATCATCCCGAAGACGAGCCGCGTGGCGAGCCGCACCTCCACGTCGCCGCGCACGTCCCCGTCGGCGGCGGCCGCCTTGAGCAGCTCGGCGACCCGGTGGTCGAACTCACGGCGCCGCTCCAGCGCCCACCGCTCGGTGCCGGTGTTGCCGCGCACCCGCAGCAGCAGCGTCACATACGGCAGTTCGGCGGTGAGCACCTCGACCATGCGCCTGACGACGTACTCCAGCCGCTCCACCGGGCGCCCCTCGCGCGCGTGCTCCTCGTCGAGGATCCCGAACAGGCCGTCCAGGGCGCGGCTGACGGCGCGGCGCAGCAGCTCCTCCTTGCCGGCGACGTGGTGGTAGATCGACGACTTGGAGATGCCCGCCGCCTTGGACAGGTGCTCCATGGAGGTGCCGTCGTAGCCGCGCTCGTTGAAGACCTGCACCGCGACGGAGAGCAGGCTCTCCGGGGTGTACGTGTCGCGCTTGGCGGTGGTCATGAGGTGCCCTCCCGCTTCTCGGAGGCGTACGCGTGGCGGTACAGCGCGAGGGACGGGGCGTACCGTCCGGAGGGGTCGCGCAGGTGCAGGTCGTCCAGGACGTCGTAGGCCCAGCCGCGGCCGAGCCTGCGGCTCCACTCGAAGGGGCCGAGGGGGTAGTTGACGCCGAGACGCATCGCGGTGTCGATGTCCTCCTCGGTGGCCACGCCCTTGGCGACGGCGTCGTGCGCGAGGTCGATGATGCGGGCCACCGTGCGGGCGACGATCATGCCGGGCACGTCCCCGATGACGCTGACGTCCTTGCCGAGCGCCTGGAAGAGCCCGGTCGCCTCGGCCAGGGTCTGCGCGGAGGTGTCCTGGGAGGCTGACAGGGCGATGCGGGTCGCCCTGCGGTAGTCGAGCGCCAGGTCGAAGTAGACGACGTCGCGGAACTCCACGGAGGTCTGCCCGTCGGCGAGGACGAGCTGGCCGCCGCTCGGCAGTACCAGGCGGGTGCCGTGGTCCTCGTCCTCCTCACGGACCCCGATACCCGCCTCCCGGATCAGCGCGAGCAGCTCGGAGGCGGGGCCGAGGTCGCCCTCGGCGACCACGTACGAGGGTGCCTCCGCCTTCTCCGCGGTGTGCGGTTCGGGCCGCTCGGCGCCGTCCGCGTAGTCGTACCAGCCGCGTCCGCTCTTGCGGCCGAGCCGGCCCGACTCGACCAGCCGCCGCTGCGCGAGCGAGGGCGTGAAGCGCACGTCCTGGAAGAAGGACTCCCACACGGAGCGGGTGACGGATTCGTTGACGTCCTGCCCGATCAGGTCGGTCAGCTCGAAGGCGCCCATCCGGAAGCCGCCCGACTCGCGCAGCACGGCGTCGATGGTGGCCGGGTCGGAGGCCTGCGCCTCGTACACCGCGAACGCCTCGGCGTAGAACGGCCGCGCGATGCGGTTGACGATGAAGCCGGGGGTGTCCGCGCAGGCGACGGGGGTCTTGCCCCAGGCGCGGGCCGTCTCGTACGCGCGCGTGGCCGACGTCACGTCGGTGGCGAACCCGGAGACGACCTCGACCAGCGGCAGCAGCGGCGCCGGGTTGAAGAAGTGCAGCCCGACGAAGCGGCCCGGGCCCCTGAGGGCACCGCCGATCGCGGTAACGGACAGGGAGGAGGTGTTGGTGGCGAGCAGGCAGTCCTCGCCGACGATGTCCTCCAGCTCCCGGAACAGCTGCTGTTTCACCTCGAGGCGTTCCAGGACCGCCTCCACCACGAGCGCGCAGTCCGCGAGCTCGGCCAGGCTCTCGGCGGGCAGGAGGCGGGCGAGTGCCGCGTCGCGCTCGGCGCCGGTGAGGCGGTCCTTCTCGACGAGCCGGTCGAGGCGCGCGCCGATCGCCGCGGCCGCCTCGCGGGCGCGGGCGGGGACGGCGTCGTACAGCCGCACCGGGTGGCCCGCGACCAGCGCGACCTGGGCTATGCCCTGGCCCATGGTGCCGGTGCCCACGACGGCCACGGGGCTGCTGAGGTCGAGTGCTGTCATGTGCGCGATCCTCCCGCACGGGGGTGTCCACGGATGCGGCGGACCCCCTTGTCCACAGATACGCCGGACACCCTTGTCCCGACCGATCGTTCGGTTACTCTAACCCTGTCCGGCTGTTCCTGCCCAGGTCACGAGCTCAAGGGAGAGCTCTCAAGACGAGGAGTTGGTCCCGCATGGCCGCCGAACTCACCGCGCACCAGCTGATCGCCCAGCACCGGCCCACCCTCGACCAGGCGCTGGAAGCGATCCGTACGCGCGCGTACTGGTCCCCCCACCCCGAGCACCCCAAGGCCTACGGGGAGCACGGCAGCCTGGACGCCGCCGCGGGCAAGGCCGCCTTCGAGGCGCTCCTCGGCTCCCGCCTCGACCTCGGCCAGCCCGGCACGGACGACTTCACGGGCGGCGAGGTCTCCCCGTACGGCATCGAGCTGGGCATCACCTACCCGCACGCCGACATCGACGTACTGCTGCCCGCCATGCGCGCGGGTCAGAAGGCGTGGCGCGACGCGGGCGCGGAGATGCGTGCGATGGTGTGCCTGGAGATCCTCAAGCGCATCAGCGACCGGACGCACGAGTTCGCGCACGCGGTCATGCACACCAGCGGCCAGGCCTTCATGATGGCGTTCCAGGCGGGCGGCCCGCACGCACAGGACCGCGCCCTGGAGGCGGTGGCGTACGCGTACGCGGAGCAGGCCCGCACACCCGACACGGCGGAGTGGACCAAGCCCCAGGGCAAGCGCGACCCGCTGGCGCTGACCAAGACCTTCAAGGCCGTGCCGCGCGGTATCGCGCTGGTCATCGGCTGCAACACCTTCCCGACGTGGAACGGCTACCCGGGCCTGTTCGCCTCCCTCGCCACCGGCAACGCGGTGCTGGTCAAGCCACACCCGCGCGCGGTGCTGCCGCTCGCGCTCACCGTGCAGGCGGCCCGCCAGGTGCTCGCCGAGGCCGGTTTCGACCCGAACCTGGTGGCGCTGGCCGCCGAGCGCCCCGGCGAGGGCATCGCCAAGGCACTGGCCGTCCGCCCGGAGATCCGGATCATCGACTACACGGGCTCCACGGCGTTCGGCGACTGGCTGGAGGCCAACGCCCGCCAGGCCCAGGTCTACACGGAGAAGGCCGGCGTCAACACGGTGATCGTGGAGTCGACCGACAACTACAAGGGGATGCTGTCCAACCTGGCGTTCTCCCTCTCGCTGTACAGCGGCCAGATGTGCACCACCCCGCAGAACCTGCTGATTCCCCGCGACGGCATCACCACCGACGACGGCCCGAAGTCGTACGACGAAGTGGTCGCCGACCTGGCGAAGGCGGTCGACGGCCTGCTGGGCGACGACGCGCGGGCGAACGCGCTGCTCGGCGCGATCGTGAACCCGGACGTCAAGGCGCGCCTGGAGGCGGCGGCCGGGCTCGGCGAGGTCGCCCTGGCCTCACGGGAGATCTCCAACCCGGAGTTCCCGAAGGCCGTCGTCCGCACCCCGGTCATCGTCAAGCTCGACGGCGCCAAGCCGGACGCCGAGGCCGCCTACATGAGCGAGTGCTTCGGCCCCGTCGCCTTCGCCGTCGCGGTGGACTCGGCGACGGACGCGGTGGAGCTGCTGCGGCGCACGATCAGGGACAAGGGCGCGATGACCGTGGGTGCGTACACCACCTCGGAGGAGGTCGAGCAGGCCGTCGAGGAGGTCTGTCTGGAGGAGTCCGCCCAGCTCTCGCTCAACCTGACCGGCGGGGTGTACGTCAACCAGACGGCCGCCTTCTCCGACTTCCACGGCTCGGGCGGAAACCCGGCGGCCAACGCGACCCTGTGCGACGGGGCGTTCGTGGCGAACCGCTTCCGGGTGGTGGAGGTGCGCCGGGAGTCGTAGGCCCTGGCGACGGCTCAGGAGGATGCGCCCCCGGTCGCGCTCCAGTGGTACAGCGTCATGGCCACGCTGGTCGCGAGGTTGTAGCTGGAGACCTGGGGGCGCATCGGCAGGGACACCAGGTGGTCGGTGCGGGCGCGCAGCTCGGCGGAGAGGCCGGTGCGCTCGGAGCCGAACGCGAGCACGGCGTCGTCGGGGAGTTTCAGCCCGCGGATGTCGTCGCCCTCCGGGTCCAGCGCGAAGACCGGGCCGGACGGCAGCTCGGCCACGGTCAGCCGCTCCACGGCGGTCGCGAAGTGCAGCCCCGCCCCGCCGCGGACCACCGTGGGGTGCCAGGGGTCGAGTGTCCCGGTCGTGACCACCCCGGTCGCGCCGAAGCCGGCCGCCAGCCGGATCACGGCGCCCGCGTTGCCCAGGTTGCGGGGGTTGTCGAGGACGACGACGGGGGCGGTGCGGGGCGTGCGCCGCAGCGTCTCCAGGTTGGCCTCGCGCGAGGGGCGCTCGGCGAGGGCCGCGACCCCGGTGGGGTGCGGGCGCGGTACGAGGGTCCGGTACGCGGCGTCGGGGACCTCCGTCAGCAGCGTGTCCAGGGTGTCCCGTACGTCGGGGGCGAGCTCGTCGGCCAGGGCGAGTGCCGCACCCCGGTCGGTGGTCACGGCGACCGGCACCCGAGCGTGGAAGCGGGCCGCGTGCTTGAGCGCGTGGAAACCGTCGAGCAGCACGCAGGAGGCGGCGAGCCTGCGCCAGGTGGTCAGCGGGTCGGTGGCGCCGCGGGACGGGTCGGTCATGCTGTGCAGCCTACGTGCGGCTCAGGCCGACGAACCTGCCTGTGCGGCCTCCGTCGGCTCCTCGGTGGCCGGCCGGTGCGGGCGCGGGCGAGGCAGCGCCCGGGCGACACGGCCCGCGGCCAGGCGACCGCGCGCGCGTGACGCCCAGCCGCCCAGTCGGCACAGGAAGGACGTGGGCAGGAACACGGCGTCGGCGGCGATCATCGCCAGGGAGAAGAAGGGAAGCCCGAGGACCACGGCGATCACCGCGTGCTCCGTCATCATGCACGCCAGCAGGACGTTCTTCACGCGCCGGTTGAAGAGGGTGAACGGGAACGCGACCTGCGCCGCGACCGTCCCGTACGTCACCAGCAACACCAGCGTGCCCTGCGAGGACAGCAGGTCGGACAGGGCGGGCCAGGGTGAGAAGGAGTCCAGGTGCAGCGGGTAGTAGACAGCGGTGCCGTCCTGCCAGCGCGAGCCCTGGATCTTGTACCAGCCGGCCGTCGAGTAGATCAGACACGCCTCAGCCATGATCACGAGCAGAGCGGCGTTGTGCACGAGGTTGGCGACGACGTCCAGCAGGATGCGGGGCTCGCCGTGCGGGGCTCGCCGGACGACGCACCACCACAGGCCCTGCACGCCCCACAGCCCCCAATACACGGCAAGCCAGCCGGCGCCGAGCCGCCCCCCGCCGGTCGCCAGGGCCAGCGCGAGGCCGAGCACACCCCACAGCACGGGCCCCGCCCGGTCGGGCCGGGGCCGCTCCCCACGCGCGCGTACCGCACGGGCGCGCCGTTCGCGTCGCTCGTCCAGCGACCACACCTGTCCGCAGCGCGTGAAGACCAGGTAGATCGCCATCAGGTGGATGACGTTGTCACCGCCGTCACCGATGAACACGCTGCGGTTCTGCAGCGACAGCACGCCCACCATGAACAGCACGGACATCGCGCGGGTGCGCCATCCGACGAGGAAGAGGGCGCTCGACAGCACGGCGAGGGCATACACGGACTCGAACCAGACCTGGCTGCCGGACCACATCAGGATCGTGAAGGCGTGGTTGTCCGCGATGAGCTGCCGCGCCAGGTCCCAGCTCCACGGGCCGTCGGGTCCGTACATCTCCTGGCGGTGGGGGAACTCCCGCAGCAGGAACAGCAGCCAGGTGGCCGCGAAGCCGATGCGTACGACCGCGGTCTGGTACGGGCCGAGGGCGGCGTCGGCGACTCGGGCGATGCCGCGCGAGACGGACAGGGCGACACGGTTCATCAGGCGCTCGCCCCCGTCCGCTCGCCGTCCGGAAGCGACCACCACGGCAGCTGGCGGTACAAGGGCGTGCCGGGCACCTGTTCGTCGCTCCACTTGGGCGGCGGCACGTTGGTGGTGCGGGAGCGGACCTGGACGCTCTCGAGCGTCTCGCCGCGGCCTGCCGCGTGCTCCCGGTCGAGACGCACCACCACCACGCGGCGCAGATAGTCCTCGGACAGGGCGCCGCGCAGGCCCGCCGGGCGGTTCTCGCCGTCGTGCGAGGCGACGTAGAAGTCCCAGGCGCGACGCAGTTCGTTCTGCTGGGTGTGGCTCGGCAGAAGATTGCCGTGGATGGCGTCGCCGTCGAGTGCCGACAGGTCGTACCAGCCGGTCGTGCGCTCTGAGCCGTCCCGGGTGCGCACCTCGGCGCGGACCTGGACGTCGATGTTCTGCTGCAGCGGGTTGGGAGCGAACAGCTTCCAGTTCTGTTCGAACTCCGGGTAGATCCAGTCGTCGATCACCGTGCCGTGTTTTTTCGTAAGTGTGTTCGGGGGCGCGACGTGCAGGAACACCATGCCCAGATGCACACAGGCGGCGACCGCGACGACCGCGAGCGCCAGCGCGGCGGCGACCTGGTAGCGGAGCGAGAGGGAGGCTATACCCGTGCGGGGCGCGGGAGCCGGGAAGGCGGAGTCCGGGGAGGGGCCTTCCGGGGAGGCGGCGGCTTCGGCGGAAGGGGCGCCCCCAGCGTCCCTCTGTTCCTGCTGCTCCTCGGTGACGTCCGTCATGGCGCCCTCGGGCAGGGCGGACACCGGGTCGGCACAGTCGCCCGGCCGGCCCAGCCGGGCGTCCGGTCCCTTGTCGTACGCGTCCATCCCGCCCCGTCTCCCGAGCTCTCCGGCCGTGGTTCCGCCGCCGTACCGCCGGCCGGGCACCACCTGCCTTCCGCGGCGGGCCGCCGGCTCGCCTCACCCGTTCGCAGCACGCCGGGGATGCGCACCCGGAACGGTACTCAGCCCCGCCCGCCCCGCACAGCCCGATCGGCACAGCGGCCGGACGGCCGCCGCGGGTCGTCCACAGCGGTTGACACCCTACGGCGCCCCGCCTCACCATTGAATCGACCGGACCGAACGATCGGTCGGGAGTAGGCGAGTGGTCAGGGGGACCGCATGGCGACAGCAGCAGCGCACCGGCCGGCCCGCGCGGACGGCACAGCGGCGGACGCGACGGCGTACGAGGCCGTGTTCGACGCCGCCGTGGCCGCCGACGAGCGCATCGAGCCCCGCGACTGGATGCCCGACGCCTACCGCGCCACCCTCGTCCGGCAGATCGCCCAGCACGCGCACTCCGAGATCATCGGCATGCAGCCGGAGGCCAACTGGATCACCCGCGCTCCCTCGCTGCGCCGCAAGGCGATCCTGATGGCCAAGGTCCAGGACGAGGCGGGCCACGGACTGTATCTGTACGGCGCGGCGGAGACACTCGGCACCAGCCGCGACGAACTGCTCGACAAACTGCACACCGGCCGCCAGAAGTATTCGTCGATCTTCAACTACCCGACGCTGACCTGGGCGGACGTCGGCGCCATCGGCTGGCTGGTGGACGGCGCCGCGATCACCAACCAGGTGCCCCTGTGCCGCTGCTCCTACGGGCCGTACGCACGCGCGATGGTCCGCATCTGCAAGGAGGAGTCCTTCCACCAGCGCCAGGGCTACGAACTGCTTCTGACCCTGAGCCGAGGCACACCGGAGCAGCACGCGATGGCGCAGGACGCGGTGAACCGCTGGTGGTGGCCGTCCCTGATGATGTTCGGCCCGCCCGACGACGAGTCCGCCCACTCCGCGCAGTCGATGGCCTGGAAGATCAAGCGGCACTCGAACGACGAGCTGCGCCAGCGCTTCGTCGACATCTGCGTCCCCCAGGCGCAGTCCCTGGGCCTGACCCTCCCCGACCCCGACCTGAAGTGGAACGAGGAGCGTGGGCACCACGACTTCGGGCCCATCGACTGGACGGAGTTCTGGGAGGTCCTCAAGGGCAACGGCCCCTGCAACGAGCAGCGGCTGACCCAGCGCAGGCAGGCCCACGAGGAAGGCGCCTGGGTACGGGAGGCAGCCGCGGCGTACGCGGCGAAGCACAACAGCGGAACGGGAGCGCAGCACGCATGACGAACACCGACTGGCCCCTGTGGGAGGTCTTCGTGCGCTCACGCCGCGGCCTTTCGCACACCCACGCCGGCAGCCTGCACGCCCCGGACGCCGAGCTGGCCCTGCGCAACGCGCGCGACCTGTACACCCGGCGCGGCGAGGGCGTCTCGATCTGGGTCGTGCCCTCCGCCGCGATCACCGCGTCCTCGCCGGACGAGAAGGACCCGTTCTTCGAACCGGCCGCCGACAAGCCGTACCGGCACCCGACGTTCTACGAGATCCCGGAAGGGGTGAAGCACCTGTGACCGTCACCGTGCACACCGCGGCCGCCCTGGCCCTCGGCGACGACGCCCTGGTGCTCTCGCACCGCCTGGGGGAGTGGGCGGGCCACGCGCCGGTACTGGAGGAGGAGGTCGCTCTCGCCAACATCGCCCTCGACCTGCTGGGCCAGGCCCGGGTGCTGCTGTCCATGGTGGGCGACGAGGACGAGCTGGCGTACCTGCGCGAGGAGCGCGCCTTCCGCAACCTGCAGCTGGTGGAACAGCCGAACGGCGACTTCGCGCACACCATCGCCCGCCAGCTGTACTTCTCAACCTACCAGCGGCTCCTGTACAGCGAACTCGCCGCCGGGGACGGCGAGTTCGCCGGCCTCGCCGCCAAGGCGGTCAAGGAGGTCGCCTACCACCAGGACCACGCCGAACAGTGGACGCTGCGGCTGGGCGACGGCACCGACATGAGCCATGAGCGGATGCGTCGCGCGTGCGAGGCGCTGTGGCGGTACACGGGAGAGATGTTCCAGCCGGTGGAGGGAGTGGACGCCGACTGGACCGGCATGGAGCGGGCCTGGCTGGACTCGGTCGGCGACGTCCTGCGCCGGGCCACCCTCGAAGTCCCCCACGGACCGCGTACCGGGGCGTGGACCGCGGGCGCGGGACGGCAGGGCCTGCACACCGAACCGTTCGGGCGGATGCTCGCCGAGATGCAGCATCTGCACCGCAGCCACCCGGGAGCGTCATGGTGACCGCCACGGCCCTCGAAGAGGAACTGCGCCGGCTCGCCGGCTCCGTCCCCGACCCCGAGCTGCCCGTGCTCACCCTGGAGGAGCTGGGCGTTCTGCGGTCCGTCCACGTGCGCGGCACGGACGCGGTGGAGGTCGAGCTGACCCCGACGTACACGGGATGCCCCGCGCTCGAAGCGATGTCCGTGGACATAGAGCGGGTGCTGCGCGAGCACGGCGTACAGGAAGTCGTCGTACGCACGGTCCTCAGCCCCGCCTGGTCGACGGACGACATCTCCGAGGAGGGCCGCCGCAAGCTGAAGGAGTTCGGGATAGCGCCCCCACGCGTCCGCGGACGGCACGCCTCGGGCCCGGTGCCCGTGGACCTGGGTCCCACCCGTACCGTCGCCGACTCCGCCCAGGCGGACGCCCCCGTGCGCTGCCCGTTGTGCGGGTCCGCCGAGACCGAGCTGCTCAGCCGTTTCTCGTCCACCGCATGCAAGGCGCTGCGCCGCTGCCTCGCCTGCCGTGAGCCGTTCGACCACTTCAAGGAGTTGTGATGGCCCGGTTCCACCCGCTCCCGGTGGCCTCGGTGGAGCGGCTCACCGACGACTCCGTGGCCCTGACCTTCGCCGTGCCGCCCGCACTGCGCGAGGAGTACCGGCACACGCCCGGCCAGCACCTGGCGCTGCGCCGGACCGCCGACGGCGGGGAGATACGGCGTACGTACTCGATCTGCTCCCCCGCTCCGGCACCGGACGAAGAAGGCCCACACACGCTACGGGTCGGCGTGCGGCTGGTCGAGGGCGGAGCCTTCTCCACCTACGCGCTCAAGGAGATCGCCGAGGGCGACGAGCTGGAGGTGATGACACCGGCAGGACGGTTCACGCTCGAGCCGGCACCCGGGCTGTACGCGGCGGTGGTGGGCGGAAGCGGCATCACCCCCGTGCTGTCGATCATGACGACACTCCTGGAGCGGGAACCCGGCGCGCGGTTCTGCCTCATACGCAGCGACCGCACGACGGCCTCGACGATGTTCCTCGAGGAGGTCGCCGACCTCAAGGACCGCTACCCCGAGCGGTTCCAGCTCGTCACGGTGCTCTCCCGGGAGGAACAGCAGGCGGGACTGCCCTCCGGGCGGCTCGACCGGGGGAGGCTGGCCGGGCTGGTGCCGGTGCTGCTGCCGGTGGAGGAGGTCGCCGGCTGGTTCCTGTGCGGACCGTTCGGGCTGGTGCAGTCGGCGGAGCGGGCGCTGCGCGGGCTGGGAGTGCCGCGGACGCGGATCCACGAGGAGATCTTCCATGTGGACGACGGGGCCGTGGCCACGCCGTCCGCTCCGGCCCCCGCGCACAGCAGGGTGACCGCGCGGCTCGACGGACGCGGCGGCACCTGGCCGGTCCAGGACGGCGAGTCGCTGTTGGAGACGGTGCTGCGCAACCGTTCCGACGCGCCCTATGCCTGCAAGGGCGGAGTGTGCGGCACCTGCCGGGCCTTCCTGGTCTCCGGCAAGGTACGGATGGACCGCAACTTCGCGCTCGAGCCGGAGGAGACGGAGGCCGGGTATGTGCTGGCGTGCCAGTCGCATCCGGTCACGGAGACAGTGGAGCTGGACTTCGACCGGTGAGCGTTCCCCGCGGAGCCGCTCGCCAGGCGTTGCCAGGGAGGGCCTGTCCCCGGACCGTTCCCTTCTTCTAGAACGTGTTCTATCTTGACGGACCGTCAGACCAGCGGACCGCCAGGAGGACAGGCCGTGGACTTCACCTTCAGCGAGGAGCAGCAGGCGGCAGTCGAAGCGGCGAGGGCCGTGTTCGCCGGGGTCGCGCCGGACGGAGTGCCCAGCCCCGCACTGACCGCCGGCGCCGTCGCCGACGACTTCGACCGGACGCTGTGGGCGCGGCTCGCCGACGCGGACCTGCTCAGCCTGCTGCTGGACGAGGAGTACGGCGGCGCGGGTCTCGACCCGATCGCCCTCTGCCTGGTGCTGCGAGAGTCGGCCAAGGTGCTCGCACGGGTACCGCTGCTGGAGAACACGACGGCGGCGGTCGCCGTACAGACCTACGGCGGCGCGGAGTTGAAGGACGAACTGCTCGCACGGACCGGCCGGGGAGAGACGGTCCTCACGGTCGCCGCACACGGCCGGACCGGGCACGACCCCGCCGAACTCGCGGTGGTGGCACGGCAGGAGGGCGACACCTGGGTGCTGGAGGGGACACAGACGGCGGTGCCCTGGGCATACAACGCCGACGTCATCCTCGTACCGGCCCACACCGACGATTCCGGCCGCACCGTCCTCGCCCTGGTGCCGCGCACGCACGAGGGTGCCGTTCTGGCCGAGCAGCTCTCCACGACCGGGGAGCGGCTCGCCGAGCTGCGGCTGGAGTCGGCACGGATCGCCGGCCGGTATGTGCTCGACACCGAGGGGGCCTGGGAGTGGCTGCGCCTGCTGCTCACCACCGGGACGTGCGCGCTCGCGCTCGGTCTCGCCGAGGCCGCGCTGAGGATGACGAGCGAGTACGCCGGCAAGCGGGAACAGTTCGGCCACCCCATCGCCACCTTCCAGGCGGTCGCGGTGCAGGCCGCCGACCGGTACATGGACCTGCGCGCCATGGAGGCCACACTCTGGCAGGCCGCGTGGCGGATCACGGCCGGCACGGCGGGGGCGCTGCCGGCAGCCGGGGACGTCGCGGTGGCGAAGATCTGGGCTTCGGAGGGCGTACGGCGGGTTGTGCAGACCGCGCAGCATCTGCACGGCGGCTTCGGCGCCGACACCGACTACCCCCTGCACCGGTACCACGCCTGGGCCAAGCACCTGGAGCTGTCACTCGGCCCGGCGGCGGCACACGAGGAGAGCCTGGGCGACCTGCTGGCGGCGCACCCGCTGGGTTGAACGGCACCCCCGCTCGCAAAAGTCCCGGCCGCACTACAGCACGACGTCCGGGGGGCGGACTGCAAGCCCCACGCCCCGGGGCCGGCCTGCGGCACGGCCTCCCGGGGCCGGACTACAGCACGACGCCGGGCTGGCCCTCGGCGTCCACGACCGGCCGGCCCTCGGCGGCCCACACCTGCATGCCGCCGTCGACATTCACCGCGTCGATGCCCTGCTGGACCAGGTACATCGCCACCTGAGCCGAACGGCCCCCGGAGCGGCAGATCACATGCACCCGGCCGTCCTGCGGCGCCGCCTCGGTGAACTCTCCGTAGCGCGCCACGAACTCGCTGAGGGGGATGTGAAGCGCCCCCTCAGCGTGACCCGCCCGCCACTCGTCGTCCTCGCGGACGTCCAGCAGGAAGTCGTCGTCCTTGAGGTCCGCGACCTCGACCGTGGGCACACCAGCTCCGAAATGCATACCCCGACGCTACCCGACACCGACGCGGACGTGCCCGCCATCGTCGACCACCGCGGTGGGCTCAGCCGCGCAGCGCCTCCAGCTCGGCTTCCTTCTGCGCGACCTGGGCCAGCAGCTGCTCCGCGATCTCCTCGAGGAGACCGTCGGGATCGTCGGGGGCCAGCCGCAGCATCGAGCCGATCGCACCCTCCTCCAGCTCCCGGGCCACCAGCGTGAGCAGTTCCTTGCGCCGGGAGAGCCACTCGAGGCGGGCGTAGAGCTCCTCGCTGTGACTCGGCCGGCGCTCCTCGGGGACGGGGCCGGCGGCCCATTCCTCGGACAGCTCCCGCAGCAGGCCCTCGTCGCCGCGGGCGTAGGCGGCGTTGACCCGGGCGATGAACTCGTCCCGCCGTTTGCGCTCGTCCTCGCCCTGGGCGAGGTCGGGGTGGGCCTTGCGGGCCAGCTCGCGGTAGAGCTTGCGCGCCTCCTCGCTGGGCCGCACGCGCTGCGGAGGCCGCACGGGCTGGTCCGTCAGCATGGCCTGCGCCTCCGGGAACAGCCCGCCGGAGTCCATCCAGCCGTGGAACAGCTCCTCCACACCCGGCATCGGCAGGACCCGGGCCCGTGCCTCATGGGCACGGCGTATGTCCTCCGGATCCTGGGTGCGGGCGGCCCGTGCCTCGGCGATCTCCGCGTCCAGCTCCTCCAGGCGCGCGTACACGGGGCCGAGCTTCTGGTGGTGCAACCGGGAGAAGTTCTCGACCTCCACGCGGAAGGTCTCCACGGCGATCTCGTACTCGATCAACGCCTGCTCAGCGGCCCGCACGGCCCGCTCCAGCCGCTCCTCGGGCCGCGCCCCGGCACCCTCGGCCCCGCTCGAACCGGCGCCCTCGGCTCCGCTCGAACCGGTGCCCCCGGCTCCGTCCGAACCGGTGCCCTCGGCAACCGGCTCCTCGGCCTCGGACACGGTCTGGCTCTGCTCGGCATCGGGCGTCGTCACCGCACCAGCGTAAGACACGGTCGCGGGGGCTCTGCCGTGGTCCGGTGAGGTCGGGACGCCCGGTAGATCGACACCCTTGGGGGGCCTCCCTCCCCCCCACCCCCTCCCTCCCCCTCCCCCAGGCCCTCAGACCCCCATCTCCCCCGCGATCCGCCCACTCCGCACAGCCGCCACCAGTTCCGCGTGATCCGCCTCCGTGCGGTCCGCGTATGCCACGGCGAAGGCCGCGGTCGCCTCGTCCAGTTCCTCGTTCTTGCCGCAGTAGCCCGAGATCAGGCGCGGGTCGACGCTGTGGCTGTGGGCGCGGGCCAGCAGCGCTCCGGTCATGCGGGCGTAGTCGTCTATCTGGTCGGCGGCCAGGGCCGCCGGGTCGACGCTGCCCTTGCGGTTGCGGAACTGCCGTACCTGGTAGGGGCGTCCGTCGACCGTCGTCCAGCCCAGCAGGATGTCGCTGACGACCTGCATGCGCTTCTGCCCCTGGACGACCCGGCGGCCTTCGTGGTCCACCTCCGGCACCGGGTGCCCGGACGTGGCCAGATGGGGCAGCAGGGCCGACGGGCGGGCCTCCTTGACCTGGAGGATCAGCGGTTCGCCTCGGTGGTCGAGAAGCAGCACGGCATAGGAGCGGGTGCCCACACTTCCCGTGCCGACGACGCGGAACGCCACGTCGTGCACCGCGTACCGGGCGAGGAGCGGGAGCCGGTCCTCGGGCAGCGTCGTCAGATACTCCTCCAGCGCCGCCGCGACCGACTCGGCCTCCGTGTCCGGTATGCGGCGCAGCACCGGCGGCGCGTCCACGAAGCGTCGGCCGCCGCCCTCGACCTGTTCCGTCGCCTTCGCCGCGAACCGCCCGCTCGTGTTGGCCCGTGCCTTCTCCGAGACCCGTTCCAGCGTGCCGAGCAGATCGTGGGCGTCCGTGTGGGAGACGAGTTCCTCGTCCGCGATCGCGTTCCAGGCGTCCAGGACCGGGAGCCTGGCCAGCAGGCGCATGGTGCGCCGGTAGGCGCCGGCCGCGTCGTGCGCCGCCTGACGGCACCGGTCCTCGTCGGCCCCGGCCTCACGGCCGGCGAGCACCAGTGAGGCGGCGAGCCGTTTGAGGTCCCACTCCCAGGGGCCGTGCACCGTCTCGTCGAAGTCGTTCAGGTCGATGACCAGGCCGCCGCGGGCGTCCCCGTACAGGCCGAAGTTCGCCGCGTGGGCGTCGCCGCAGATCTGGGCGCGGATGCCGGTCATCGGGGTGCGTGCGAGGTCGTAGGCCATGAGGCCCGCCGAGCCGCGCAGGAACGCGAAGGGTGTGGCCGCCATCCTGCCGACGCGTATGGGCGTGAGCTCGGGGAGGCGACCGCGGTTGGACTCCTCGACGGCGGTGACCGCGTCCGGGCGGTCGGGGTCCAGCACCAGTTCCGCGTGAGCCCGGCGCCGTACCCGTGCGCGCAGTGCCTTGCCGTCCTCCTTCGGCGAGCCCTCGACCGGCCACCGCACGAAGCCGCGCACCGCGGAAATCCGGGCCTTCTGCCGTGGCTTGGCCGTCCCCGCCCCGGTCTCGACTTCGGTCACACCGATCGCCTCCCCCGCTGTCCATGCAGCCGTGTGAACATCAACTGCGGACGACCGTACAGGGCGGCCGTCGAGGCGCGTCAGAGCCTGTGGACAACTCCGCGGCTGTGGACGACGTCCGGCGTCGGCATCCGCCCGCTGCGCGGTGGCACACCCGTTGGGGCCGCCCTAGAGTGAAAACCCGCCCGTGCCCTGGGAAAGGGGTGTGGCCGTGAGCCAGTCCTCCGCGGAGCCGGTTTCCCAGTCGGTGCTCTCCCCGTTGACAGAGGCCGCGATCTTCCTGGTGGTGACGGTGGACCCGGGAAGCGAACCGGTCGTCCGCGGGTTGCTGGCCGATCTGAACGGGTTGCAGCGGGCCGTCGGTTTCCGTGCCACGCCCAGCGGAAGGCTCAGCTGTGTCACGGGCATCGGGTCCGACGTGTGGGACCGTCTGTTCTCCGGGCCGCGTCCCGCGGAGCTGCATCCCTTCCGTGAGCTGGCCGGCCCCGTGCACCGCGCGGTGGCCACGCCCGGTGACCTGCTCTTCCACATCCGTGCCGCCCGCCTCGACCTGTGCTTCGCGCTGGCGGGCGAAATCATGGAACGTCTCCGCGGTGCCGTGACGGTGTGCGACGAGGTGCACGGGTTCAAGTACTTCGACGTGCGGGACCTGCTCGGTTTCGTCGACGGGACGGAGAACCCGGTCGGCCCGGCGGCGGGCGAGGCGGTTCTGGTCGGCGATGAGGATCCCCGCTTCGCGGGTGGAAGCTATGTGATGGTGCAGAAGTACCTCCACGATCTGCGGGCCTGGAACGCCCTTCCGGTGGAGGCCCAGGAGAGGGTGATCGGGCGTCGGAAGCTGTCCGACGTCGAACTCGACGACGAGGTGAAACCGGCCGACTCGCATGTCGCCCTGACCACGATCGTCGACCGCGACGGTACGAAGCACGAGATCCTGCGCGACAACATGCCTTTCGGCACCGTCGGCAAGGGCGAGTTCGGCACGTACTTCATCGGGTACGCCCGCACCCCGATGGTGCTGGAGACCATGTTGGAACGCATGTTCCTGGGCGCACCGCCGGCGGCCCACGACCGGATCCTGGACTTCTCCACACCGGTCACCGGATCGCTGTTCCATGTACCCACCAGCGACTTCCTGGACAACCTGCCCGACCCGCCCGGCCCGCCGGACTCGCCCGACCCGCCCGCCCCGGCACCACGGGCATAAGAGGCCCTTGTATGCGGCCGACGCCAGGCGGTGACAGCGTTGCGGCATCCGCCGAGCCGAGCCAGCCGTGCCGCGCCCCGTCACCGTCCGATCCCGAGGTGCTGTACATCACCGCCCATGCCACTGCCCACGACGTGAACTGCTACGTGGAACCGGAGTGGTCCAGTGGTGGCCGCCAGGGGACGACACGGATCGACGACCACGGAAACCCGTTCCGACCAGCGGCAGTCAGGGCCGTCCCGTCTACGAGTACCCGGTCGGCGGCACCGAGTGGGTCGGCGTGACGGAGAACTGATTCCCTCCGCCTTCGGACACCGGGAAGGGCGGCGTAACCAAGGGGTTGCGTGTGCCTGATCGGCGGTTTCGGTGCTCCGGCAGAAGGCAGAACTGATGGCGCTTCAGGTGTTGGGAAGGACGGTGTGGCTCACAGCTGGAGCGGGGCCGGTTCGTGCCCGGCCGTCGGAGCCGTGTCACAGGGGTGCGACAGCGACGTCATGGACGTGAGACAGCACCGAACCCACGGCCGGGAGTGCTCGTCATGGTGATCGTCGGCACCGCACTGCCTGGTGTCCCGTACCTGCCGCCCTGGAAGGGAAAACCGTCATGAACCGTAGCCTGCGCACCGCCCTTGCCGTCACCGCCGCCCTCGGCGCGGGCCTCCTGATGACAGCGTGTGGGGGCGGCAACACGTCATCGGCGCCGTCCGCGTCGTCCAACACGACTGCCACCGCGGGCTCCTCGGCGGAATCCGGACAGGCGAGCCCGGCGACGTCCACCGCCGGCAACGCCGGGGGCACCGGCGGCGGCAACGGTTCCGGTGCTTCGAAGTCCTCCGGCGGCACGGTGGCGGGAAGCACCTCGTCGGGCAAGTCCGGTACGAACAGCAGCGGCACGGGCGGAGACAAGAGCGGCTACGGGCAGAGCTGCGGGACCAACGACATCTCCTGGAGCGTGACCTCTCAGACCCAGGCCGGCGGCTACTTCCTGATCAAGGGCAAGGCCAGGCCCGGCATCACCTGCGTCATGCCGGCCGCACTGCCGGTCGTGGCCTTCGGATCGGACGGAACGGCGGCGAAGCCCGCGGAACAGTCCGTGGGGCACGAGATCACGCTGCGCGCCGGGGTCACCGTCTACGCGGGTGTGAACCCGAAGACCACCAACCAGGACGGCGGCAAGGAACTGAACAGCCTCATCGTCTCCGTCAGCAACGGTGACCCGAACCCGGTGTCCTTGAACGTCGGCTCGTTCGTCGTCGACAAGCCGATCGTCACCAACTGGCACACGTCCGCCGCTGACGCAGTCCCCTTCTCGGACTGAGGCGGGCACCGCCAACCGCCGCAAGATCGAAAAAGTGGCTCGACACCGTCGCCTCGGCGGCGAACGCCCACGGCGCCGTACCCCCGCCGCCACCCGACCCGAGAACCGAAAGCCTGGCCACCGACGGGCACCGACAGGCACGGACGGCCCCCGACCGTCTCCGACGGCCGGCCTGACACCGGCCGCACAGCCGCCCCCAGTCGACCCGGCCCCGGCAGCCGCAGCACAACAAGGACAGGCCCCGGCATGTGAGATAGCTCACGCGCCGGGGCCCCGTCGTATGCCTTGACCAAGTTGTGCGATGTCTCACAGCCGACAACCGCCAACACAACGAGAAACGGGCCCCTGCCGTGACTTCCGTCACCGGCAGAGACCCGTTTCGTCGGTATCTCTCTGTGCGCGAGGGGGGAGTTGAACCCCCACGCCCTTGCGGGCACTGGAACCTGAATCCAGCGCGTCTGCCTATTCCGCCACCCGCGCATTGGGTGTGTCCTCCGGCTCCGGCCCTTTCGGCCCGGCGCCTTCCGACACCGAGAACATTAGCACGGTGGAGAGGGTCGGTTCACATCCCTTTCCCCCGGGGCCCCCGGCCCCGCCCCGGAAACCCCCTCCCGACCAGCGACATCCCCGAGCCTCCGGCTCCCGGCCCGGCCCGGCCCGCACACCTGCCCCCACCCACCACCACCCACGGATCCGATCCCGACAAGGAACACCCGACACCCGGCACCCGACACCGGAGACCCGACACCCGATTCCAGATACCGAACATCCGGCACCCCTCCACCCCATCCCCGCCTCGCCCCGCCCCACCCCCGCCGCCCCCAACGTCTCAAGGCGTGTCTGTTCACGTATCAACCTCGTACCGGTCCCGCCCATCTCTCCGGGAGGCGGCGGGGTCCACAGCCGGGTGCGGGACACTGGTCTGCGGCCGCCTCTACGATCCATGGCGGGAGTACCACCGCGGAGTGCTCCGAGGAGTACGTCAAGGAGTACGCCCGGAAGGTGTTCGAAGGGGCCGTCCGGAGGGAAACCCGGAGGCGTCGACACCCGTCGACAGGGCCGATGGGGGGAACCAGCCGATTTTCCGGCGCGTGGATACGATCAGTAAGCAGTACCAGGTAAGCAGTACACAGGACGGCAACGACGGAGGAGGTGCCCCATGGGAGTCCTGAAGAAGTTCGAGCAACGTCTCGAAGGTCTGGTCAACGGCACCTTCGCCAAGGTCTTCAAGTCCGAGGTCCAGCCC
Source organism: Streptomyces sp. Y2F8-2 (assembly GCF_014905555.1). Taxonomy (GTDB): domain Bacteria; phylum Actinomycetota; class Actinomycetes; order Streptomycetales; family Streptomycetaceae; genus Streptomyces; species Streptomyces cynarae. The sequence goes on from NZ_BNGS01000008.1 coordinate 146,066, forward strand.
GTGGAGATCGCCGGCGCGCTCCAGCGCGAGTGCGACAACAACGCGACCATCTGGAACCGCGACCGTACCGTCGTCCCCAACGACTTCATCGTGGAGCTGAGCGCGCCGGACCACGAGCGCCTCAGCCCGTACTCCGGCCAGCTCGGCGACGAGCTCGCCGGCATGGTGCGCGAGTACGCCAAGCAGCAGCGCTACACCTTCATGGGCCCCATCAAGGTGCACCTGGAGAAGGCCGACGACCTCGACACCGGTCTGTACCGGGTGCGCAGCCGTACGCTCGCCTCCTCCACCAACCAGCAGGCCCCCGCGCAGGGCGGCGCCTCCGGGCGCCCCGGCGGTTACGGCTACCCGCCCGCCGCCCAGCCGGCGGGCGCTCCGCCCATGCCGTCCGCGCCGCCGCCCGGCGCGCGCCCCGGCGGATACGGCTACCCGCAGGCCGCCGGACAGCGTCCCGGTGCCGCTCCGGCGTCCGGTGGGCGCACCCGCTACTGGATCGAGATCAACGGCACCCGCCATCAGATCTCCCGCCCGACGCTGGTGCTGGGGCGCAGCACCGACGCCGACGTGCGGATCGACGACCCCGGCGTCTCCCGCCGGCACTGTGAGATCCGGACCGGAACGCCCTCGACGATCCAGGATCTCGGCTCCACCAACGGCATCGTGGTGGACGGGCAGCACACCACCCGCGCTACGCTCCGCGACGGCTCGCGGATCGTCGTGGGCAGCACCACCGTTATCTATAGGCAAGCCGAAGGGTGAAGCGGGGGCAATGTCAGAGCTGACCCTCACGGTCATGCGGCTGGGTTTCCTGGCCGTACTGTGGCTGTTCGTGATCGTGGCCGTGCAGGTCATCAGGAGCGACCTGTTCGGTACGCGGGTCACCCAGCGCGGCGCGCGTCGCGAGGCCGCACGGCCGCAGCAGACCGCCCGCCAGGCGGCGCCCCCGCCGCAGCGCCAGCAGCCGGGCGGCGGGCGGCAGCGCCGCGGGGCGCCCACCAAGCTGGTCGTCTCCGAGGGCTCGCTGACCGGGACCACGGTCGCGCTGCAGGGGCAGACCATCACGCTCGGCCGTGCCCATGACAGCACGATCGTGCTGGACGACGACTACGCCTCCAGCCGGCACGCCAGGATCTACCCCGACCGCGACGGCCAGTGGATCGTCGAGGACCTCGGGTCCACCAACGGCACGTACCTCGACCGGACCCGGCTGACGTCCCCCACACCGATTCCGCTGGGCGCGCCGATCCGCATCGGCAAGACCGTCATCGAGCTGCGGAAGTAGTACGACAATGAGCGAGCGGAGCGAGCACGCAGCGGTGGCTTCCACCCAGGGCCCCGGCGCGCTCCCGACCGGAGGGTGGGCACCGTGCGGATGTACCCGGAGCCGACGGGCGAGGTGCGCATGAGTCTCTCACTGCGCTTCGCCGCCGGATCGCACAAAGGCATGATCCGCGAGGGCAACGAGGACTCCGGTTACGCCGGTCCGCGCCTGCTCGCGATCGCCGACGGGATGGGCGGCCAGGCCGCCGGCGAGGTCGCCTCGTCCGAGGTGATCTCCACCATCGTCGCACTCGACGACGACATCCCCGGCTCCGACATCCTCACCTCGCTCGGCACAGCGGTGCAGCGCGCCAACGACCAGCTGCGGGCGATGGTCGAGGAGGACCCCCAGCTCGAGGGCATGGGGACCACGCTCACCGCGCTGCTGTGGACCGGTCAGCGGCTCGGCCTGGTCCACGTCGGCGACTCCCGCGCGTACCTGCTGCGGGACGGCGTCCTCACTCAGATCACCCAGGACCACACCTGGGTGCAGCGGCTCGTCGACGAGGGCCGCATCACCGAGGAGGAGGCCACCACCCACCCGCAGCGGTCCCTGCTGATGCGTGCGCTGGGCAGCGGCGACCACGTCGAGCCGGACCTGTCCATCCGTGAGGTGCGCGCCGGCGACCGGTACCTGATCTGTTCCGACGGGCTGTCGGGGGTGGTCTCCCACCAGACGCTGGAGGAGACCCTCGCCAGCTACCACGGCCCCGAGGAGACCGTGCAGGCGCTGATCGAGCTGGCGCTGCGCGGTGGCGGCCCCGACAACATCACGGTCATCGTGGCCGACGTACTCGACCTGGACACCGGGGACACCCTCGCCGGGCACCTGTCCGACACGCCGGTCGTGGTGGGAGCGGTCGCCGAGAACCAGAACCACCTGCACGACAACGGCATCATGCAGACGCCCGCGGGCCGCGCCGCCGGCCTGGGCCGCCACGCGGCCCGGCAGGGCGGCGGGGGCGAGTTCGGGCCGCCCGGCAGCGGCGACACCACCGGGTACATCCCGGCGGGCAGCTTCGGCGACTACACCGACGAGGACTTCGTCAAGCCGAGGAAGGGCCGCAGGTGGCTGAAGAGATCGTTCTACACGGTCCTCGCGCTCGCCGTCATCGGCGGCGGCTGCTACGGCGCCTACCGGTGGACGCAGACGCAGTACTACGTCGGTGCCAACGGTGAACACGTCGCGCTGTACCGCGGCATCAGCCAGGACCTGGCGTGGGTGTCGCTGTCCAAGGTGGAGAAGGACCACCCGGAGATCGAACTCAAGTACCTGCCGCCGTACCAGCAGAAGCAGGTCAAGGCGACCATCGCCGAGGGCGGTCTGCAGCAGGCCCAGTCGAAGATCTCCGAGCTGGCCGTGCAGGCGTCCGCGTGCAGGAAGGACGTCGAACGCCGCACCGCGGAGTCCAAGAACACCCCCAAGCCCGGCAGCACCACGGGAACCGCGAGCAACTCCCCGACGTCCAAGGCCTCGCCGACTCCGAACCCCTCGGCGTCGGCGTCCAAGACCCAGACCGCACCCACTCCCACACCCGGCCCCAGCCTCTCGGAGCAAGAGCAGAAGGTCGTCTCACTGTGCGGTAAGCAGTAAGCAAGCCGTGAGGGGCCCTGTCACACCATGAGCAGCAGTACGAACACGTCGACGCACCACACGTCCACGATCGGCGCGATCGGCACACCGAGCCGCCGCAACACCGAGCTGGCACTGCTGGTGTTCGCCGTCGTCATCCCGGTGTTCGCCTACGCCAATGTGGGCCTCGCCATCAACAGCAAGGTGCCGCCCGGCCTGCTGAGCTACGGTGTCGGCCTCGGCCTGCTGGCCGGCGTCGGCCATCTCGTCGTACGGAAGTTCGCTCCGTATGCCGATCCGTTGCTGCTGCCGCTGGCGACGCTGCTCAACGGCCTGGGTCTGGTGGTGATCTGGCGGCTCGACCAGTCCAAGCTGCTGCAGTCCATCAAGCAGGCCGGCAACGCGGCGCCCCGCCAGCTGATGTACACGGCGCTGGGCATCGCGCTGTTCGTCGCCGTGCTGGTCTTCCTCAAGGACCACCGGGTCCTGCAGCGCTACACCTACATCTCCATGGTCGCGGCGCTGGTGCTGCTGATCCTGCCGCTCATCCCGGGCCTCGGCGCCAACATCTACGGCGCGAAGATCTGGATCCACGTCGGCAGCTTCTCCATCCAGCCCGGTGAGTTCGCGAAGATCGTCCTCGCGGTGTTCTTCGCCGGCTACCTGATGGTCAAGCGCGACGCGCTCGCCCTGGCCAGCCGCCGCTTCATGGGCCTGTACCTGCCGCGCGGCCGCGACCTCGGACCGATCCTCGTCGTCTGGGCGATCTCGATCCTCATCCTGGTCTTCGAGACCGACCTCGGTACGTCGCTGCTGTTCTTCGGAATGTTCGTCGTCATGCTGTACGTCGCCACCGAGCGGACCAGCTGGATCGTCTTCGGTCTGCTGATGTCCGCGGTCGGCGCCGTCGGCGTGGCCAGCATCGAGCCGCACGTGAAGATGCGCGTCCAGGCGTGGCTCGACCCGATGAAGGAGTACACGCTCAGCCGCCAGGGCGTAGGCGGCCACTCCGAGCAGCTGCAGCAGGCCCTGTGGGCGTTCGGCTCCGGCGGCACCCTCGGCACCGGCCTCGGCCAGGGCCACTCCGACCTGATCCGGTTCGCCGCCAACTCCGACTTCGTCCTCGCCACCTTCGGCGAGGAGCTGGGCCTGGCCGGCATCATGGCGATCCTGCTGATCTACGGCCTGATCGTGGAGCGCGGCGTCCGCACCGCCCTCGCCGCCCGCGACCCGTTCGGCAAACTGCTGGCCGTCGGCCTGTCCGGCGCGTTCGCGCTGCAGGTCTTCGTGGTCGCCGGCGGTGTGATGGGGCTCATCCCGCTGACCGGTATGACGATGCCCTTCCTGGCGTACGGCGGTTCCTCCGTGATCGCCAACTGGGCCCTGATCGGCATCCTGCTGCGCATCAGCGACACCGCGCGCCGCCCGGCCCCCGCCCCCGCCCCCAACCCCGACGCCGAGATGACCCAGGTGGTCCGACCGTGAACAAGCCCCTGCGCCGGATCGCGATCTTCTGCGGGCTCCTCGTTCTCGCGCTGCTCGTCCGCGACAACTGGCTCCAGTACCTCCAGGCCGACAGCCTGCGTACCGACCCGAACAACCGCCGTGTGCTGATCGCGCGGTACTCCACGCCGCGCGGCGACATCGTCGTCGACGGCGACCCGATCACCGGGTCCAAGGAGACGCCCACCAACAGCCTCAACGACTTCAAGTACAAGCGCACCTACAAGGACGGCGCGATGTGGGCGCCGGTCACCGGTTACGCCTCGCAGGCCTTCGGCGCCACGCAGCTGGAGTCCATCGAGGACGGCATCCTCACCGGCACCGACGACCGGCTGTTCTTCCGCAACACCCTGAACATGCTGACGGGCAAGCAGCAGCAGGGCGGCAATGTCGTCACCACCCTCAACGCGGCCGCGCAGAAGGCCGCGTACGACGGTCTGAAGAAGGTCGGCGGCAAGGGCGCGGCCGTGGCGCTCGACCCGCAGACCGGGGCGATCCTGGCGCTGGCCTCCTACCCGTCGTACGACCCGTCGTCGTTCGCGGGAAACTCGCTGTCCACGGACTCGAAGGCCTGGCAGAAGCTGCAGAAGAAGAACGACCCGAGCGATCCGATGCTGAACCGGGCGCTGCGCGAGACCTACCCGCCGGGCTCGACCTTCAAGGTGGTCACCGCGGCGGCGGCGCTGGAGAACGGGCTGTACACCAGCGCGGACGAACAGACCAAGTCCCCGCTGCCCTACACCCTCCCGAACACCACGACGCAGCTGAAGAACGAGGGGAACATCCCCTGCGAGAACGCGACCATGCGGACCGCGCTGCAGTACTCCTGCAACACCGTCTTCGGCAAGATCGGCGCCGACCTCGGCAAGGACAAGATGCTGGAGGAGGCGAAGAAGTTCGGCTTCGACTCCGAGCAGTACACGCCGGTGCGCTCGGTCGCCTCCAACTTCCCGGAGAAGATGGACCGGCCGCAGACGGCGCTGAGCTCCATCGGCCAGTTCGAGACCGCCGCGACGCCGCTGCAGATGGCCATGGTCGCCTCCGCCGTCGCCAACGACGGCAAGCTGATGAAGCCGTACATGGTGGACAAGCTGCAGGCGCCCAGCCTGGACGTGATCACGCAGACCGAGCCGCAGGAGCTGAGCCGGCCACTGTCGGAGAAGAACGCGCAGATCCTGCAGTCGATGATGCAGACCGTCGTCGAGAAGGGCACCGGCACCAACGCCCAGATCCCCGGCGTCACCGTGGGCGGCAAGACCGGTACCGCCCAGCACGGTCTCAACAACAGCGAGAAGCCGTACGCCTGGTTCATCTCGTTCGCCAAGCTCAAGGACGGCAGCTCGCCTGTCGCCGTGGCCGTGGTGGTCGAGGACGACAAGGCCAACCGTGACGACATCTCCGGTGGCGGCCTCGCCGCGCCCATCGCGAAGAACGTCATGGAAGCGGTCATCAACAGCAAGAAGTGACCCCCGTCACGTCCCCTTCACATCGGTGCACGTTGCGATACCGGTCCTGTATCGGGTGGCGGATGTGGCCAGGTCACGCACAGCGAGCCGGGTACCGTATGCCCGGACAGCACACCGCCGGACCACACGCGGGTGTGGTCGGGACCGACGGAGAGGGCTGGTAGGAAGCTATGGAAGAGCCGCGTCGCCTCGGCGGCCGGTACGAGCTGGGCCAGGTGCTCGGCCGTGGTGGCATGGCCGAGGTCTACCTCGCGCACGACACCCGCCTCGGCCGCACCGTGGCGGTGAAGACGCTGCGCGCCGACCTGGCGCGCGACCCTTCCTTCCAGGCCCGGTTCCGCCGGGAGGCCCAGTCGGCCGCCTCACTCAACCACCCCGCGATCGTCGCGGTGTACGACACGGGCGAGGACTACATCGACGGGGTCTCGATCCCGTACATCGTCATGGAGTACGTCGACGGCTCAACTCTCCGTGAGCTTCTTCACAGCGGCCGCAAGCTGCTGCCGGAGCGCGCCATGGAGATGACCATCGGCATCCTCCAGGGCCTGGAGTACGCCCACCGCAACGGCATCGTCCACCGCGACATCAAGCCCGCGAACGTCATGCTGACGCGCAACGGCCAGGTCAAGGTGATGGACTTCGGCATCGCCCGCGCCATGGGCGACGCCGGCATGACGATGACGCAGACCGCGGCGGTCATCGGCACCGCCCAGTACCTCTCGCCCGAGCAGGCGAAGGGCGAGCAGGTCGACTCGCGTTCGGACCTGTACTCGACGGGCTGCCTGCTCTACGAGCTGCTGACGGTCCGCCCGCCCTTCGTCGGCGACTCCCCGGTCGCGGTGGCCTACCAGCACGTCCGCGAGGAGCCCCAGCCGCCGAGCGTCTTCGACCCCGAGATCACGCCCGAGATGGACGCGATCGTGCTGAGGGCGCTGGTCAAGGACCCCGACTACCGCTACCAGTCCGCCGACGAGATGCGCGCCGACATCGAGGCGTGCCTCGACGGGCAGCCGGTCGCGGCGACGGCGGCGATGGGCTCGGTCGGCTACGGCGGCTACCCCGACAACCAGCCCACGACGGCCCTGCGCCCGGACGCCGGTGCCGGCGCGACGACGATGATGCCGCCGATGAGCCCGGACGACGGCGGCTACGGCTACGACGACCGCCCGGACCGCCGCCGCCAGCCGAAGAAGTCCAACACCTCCACGATCCTCCTGGTCGTCGCGGGCATCCTGGTCCTGGTCGGCGCGATCCTCATCGGCAAGTGGATCTTCAACGGCAATGGCGGGGTCGGCAACGACACCGTGCCGGCGCCGAATTTCGTCGGCCAGTCCCAGAAGGACGCGCAAACGCTCGCGGTCAACTCGGACCTGAAGCTGTCCATCTCGAGGAAGCCCTGCGAGGACCAGCAGAAGGGCAACGTCTGCTCCCAGGACCCGAAGGCGAACACCGAGGTCAAGAAGGGCAGCACCGTCAATCTGGTGGTGTCCACGGGAGCGCCGAAGGTGGCGGTGCCGGACGTGAGGGGACTGCAGTTCGCCAAGGCGAAGTCCCAGCTCGAGGACAAGGGTTTCGTGGTCGAGCAGAAGACGGCGGAGTCCGACCAGACTCCGGGCGTCGTCACCGACCAGAACCCCGCGGGCGGCACGGATCAGGAGAAGGGCTCGACGATAACCCTCACGGTCGCCGCGGCCCCGCAGACGGTGACGGTGCCGGATGTGAGAAACCAGTCCTGTGACGACGCCAAGAAGCAGCTGCAGGCCAACAACCTGACGCCGGGCAACTGCGTCGACACCGACACCACCGACCCGAACCAGGTCGGCAAGGTCATACAGACCAACCCCGCGGTGCTCACCCAGGTCAAGGCGGGCACGACGGTCAACATCCAGATAGGCAAGCTGGCCAACCAGCAGACGCAGGTCCCCGGCGTCTTCGGCCAGAAGCTGAGCGACGCCGTGAAGATCCTGCAGCAGAAGGGCTTCACCCGCATCCAGGTCAACGGCCCGACGGACGGCAACGCACGGGTCACCAACCAGGACCCGCAGCCGGGCACCCAGGCCGACCCGAACAGCCAGACGATCACCCTGACCACGGTGTCGGCCGGAGGGAACAACGGCGGCGGCAACGACGGCGGCTTCTTCAGCGGACTGACCGGCGGCTGAGGCCGACCGGTCCGCACCGGCCACGCACGACGGCTGAGCCCCGGTCCCCTTCTCGGGGACCGGGGCTCAGCCGTGCACCAGGAAGGGTCTCAGCCCAGTTCCTTCGGCGGCGTCCGCTCGCTGTCCACCTTCTGCACCCGCACCAGTTCGCCCCACACGATGTACCGGTACTGCGAGGTGTAGACGGGGGTGCACGTCGTCAGGGTGATGTAGTGGCCCGGCTTCTTCACGCCCGCCTCCTTCGGGACCGCCGAGAGCACCTTCACGTTGTACTTCGAGGTCTCCGGGAGGATCGCGAAGACCTTGTAGACGTACCAGTCGTCCTTCGTCTCGAAGACGATCGGGTCGCCCTTCTTCAGCTTGTCGATGTTGTGGAACTTCGCCCCGTGCCCGTCCCGGTGCGCGGCCAGCGTGAAGTTGCCCGTCTTGCCCGTCATCGGCAGCGTCGCCTTGACCGGGTCCGTGTAGTAGCCGGCCACGCCGTCGTTGAGGACGCTCGTCGACGTGCCCTTCTCGACGAGCACCTCGCCGTTCTTCATCGCCGGCACGTGCAGGAAGCCGATGCCGTCCTTGGTGTCCAGGGCGCCCGGGGCGCCCGGGCCGCTGTCCTTCTCGGCCGCCCAGTGGTCGCGCACCTTGTCGCCCTGATGGTCGGCCCTGCGGTCCGCTATGACGTTCGTCCACCACAGGGAGTAGACGACGAACAGGCCCAGTACCAGGCCCGCCGTGATCAGCAGCTCGCCGAAGACGCTGACGGCCAGCGCGATCCGGCCGCGCCCGCGGCGCCGCCGTGCGGACGAGGAGGTGCCGGGGCCGGGTGACGGCGCGTCGGTCTGCTCGTCCTGGTCGGTGGTCACTCCCACTGCATCCGCTCCGTCTGTTCCACGTGCCTGTGCCTCCACGTGCGCCGCGAAAGGGCACGTGTCCTAAGAAATGAGCGCGTCCGGCTTGCCCTTGCTGCGCGGCCGTTCCTCGACCATCTTGCCCCACACGATCAGCCGGTACTTGCTGGTGAACTCCGGCGTGCACGTGGTCAAAGTGATGTAGCGGCCCGGTGCGGTGAAGCCCGAGCCCTTCGGGATCGGGTCCAGGACACTGGTGTTCGCCGGGGACGTCACCGGCAGCATCGACGTCATCTTGTAGACGTAGTACTCGTCCTGCGTCTCCACCACGATCGCGTCGCCCGGCTGGAGACGGTTGATGTACCGGAACGGCTCGCCGTGCGTGTTCCGGTGCCCCGCGAGCCCGAAGTTGCCGGTCTTGTCGCTCGGCATCGCCGTCTTCAGGCTGCCCTCGCCGTAGTGCCCGACCATGCCCTTGTCGAGCACCTTCGTCTTGCTGGTGCCCTCCGCGATCGGCGCCACCACGTCCAGCTTCGGGATGTGCAGGATGGCGAAGCCCTGCCCCGGCGCGAACACCCCCGGCTCCCGCTTGCCGCTCGCCCAGTCCTGCTGGAGGTGCTGCGCGGCGCTGCCCGCCTCCTGGTGCGCCCGCACGTTCGACCACCACAGCTGGTACGTCACGAACAGCAGCATCACCACACCGGTGGTGATGAACAGCTCGCCCACCACCCGGCTCGCCACGACCGCCGCACCGGGCTTCTGCGCCCTCGCCGCCCGCCGGGCCTCCACGCGGGAGCGCGGCGCCTGAGCGGGCGCCTCCGCGGCCTTCTCGGGCGTCTGCGGCCCGCTCCCGCGCCGCCCGTGCTTCCGGGCCGCCTTGCGGCGCGCGGCACGGCCACCGGGCGCCGGAGCGGCCTCGGCGGCGCGGTTCGCGGCCCGCCGCGCCTCCTCGATGTCCGAGGCGCGCAGCGCGACGGTCTCGTTGTCCACCGGCGGCGGCTCGTCGTACGCGGGAGCCGGTGCCGGTCGCGGTTCCTCGTACGACGGGAGCATCGCCGTCGCGTCGTACCCCTGCTGGGGCTCGTACGTCTGCTGCGGCGGCTGCTGCCCGTACTCCCCGGCGCCCTGCCACTGAGCGCCCGGCTCCTGCCCCTGCCACACGCCGAAGTCCCCGTACGGCTGCTGCCCGTACGAGGACCCTTGCTCCGCGGCGTCCCCGTAGGTGGCGCCGGTCTCGCGCTCGGGGCGCAGCGCGGTCACGCCGTGGCCCTGCCCACCACCGGGGCGAGCCCCGCCGACCTCGCCACGGCCCCCTCGTCACCGCACTCCACCAGCCAGTTGGCCAGCATGCGGTGCCCGTGCTCGGTCAGCACCGACTCGGGGTGGAACTGCACACCCTCCACCCGCAGCTCCCGGTGCCTGAGGCCCATGATGATCCCGTCGTGCGTGCGCGCCGTGACCTCCAGCTCGGCCGGGACGGTGGCCGGTTCGGCGGCCAGGGAGTGGTAGCGGGTCGCCGTGAAGGGGGACGGCAGCCCCGCGAAGACGCCCTTGCCCTCGTGCTCCACCAGCGAGGTCTTGCCGTGCAGCAGCTCCGGCGCCCGGTCGACGACACCGCCGTACGCCACCTGCATCGACTGCATGCCCAGACACACACCGAAGACCGGGACGCCCGTCGTCGCGCAGTGGCGGACCATGTCGACGCAGACGCCCGCCTCCTCGGGGGTGCCCGGCCCGGGGGACAGCAGGACGCCGTCGAAGCCGTCCTGGGCGTGCGCCGTCGACACCTCGTCGTTGCGCAGCACCTCGCACTCGGCGCCCAGCTGGTACAGGTACTGCACCAGGTTGAAGACGAAGCTGTCGTAGTTGTCGACGACGAGAATGCGCGCACTCACTGGTTGTCCACCGTCACATCGTTGAAGGGCAGCAGCGGTTCGGCCCACGGGAAGACGTACTGGAACAGGACGTACACCACGGCCAGGACCAGCACGACGGAAATCAGTGCCCTCACCCACGCGTTCCCCGGCAGATGCCGCCAGATCCAGCCGTACATGCCGTCCCTTCCGTCTCACCACGGCACCAGACTCACGCCGTACGCCACCAGACTACTGGCGCAGAGCCGCCGGTTTCCCTGCCTCCACAGGCTGTGTGGAATCCAGGTGCGCCCAGACGATCAGCCGGTGACTGTGACCCCACTCGGGATCGCACGTGGTCAGCGTCAGATAGCGTCCCGGACGCGTGTACCCGGACGTACGTGGCACAGGGTCGATCACCTCAACGTCGGAGGGCACCGTTTTGTAAGGGCCTTTGTCGATCCGATACGTGAACCAGGTGGTGCCGTCGGTGAGGACCACAGAGTCGCCGGGCCGCAGCCTGGGGAAGTCCTTGAAGGGATCGCCGTACGTACGCCGGTGGCCGGCGACCGCGAAGTTGCCCACCTGGCCGAGCCGGGCAGCGCCCTTGTAGTGGCCCAGCCCCTTCTTCAGGGTGTCCACGGCGGTGCCCTCGAGCACGGGCTTGTTCCACGTGAAACCGAACCGGGGGACGTACATGACGGCGAACGGCCGGCCCTGGGCATACGGCCCCGGACTGCCGGGGCTCGCGGCGCTCGTCGGCGCGGCGGTCGTGCGCACCGTCTCCTTCGCCCACTGCTTCTGCAACTGGCCGATCTGGTCGCTCATCGCGCCGTCCGCCTTCACCCCGGTCCAGAACACCACGTAGACCACGAACAACACGATGACGGCACCCACGGTGATGCACAGTTCGCTGACGGTCCTGACGATCCCGCGCACCGGCACGGATCCCCCCAGCGGCAGCGGCCTCTATTCCACGGGCTTGGCGTAGTGCAGGTCCACTGTGCCGGAGTAGCCGGGAAGAGTCACCGTTCCGTCCTCGGTGACTTTCCAGCCGAGGCCGTAGACGTTGACGTACACCATGTAGTTCTGGATCGCGGGCGAGTCCGCGAGCGCCTTCTGCAGCTTGTCCGGGTCCCCGACGGCCGTGATCTTGTAGGGGGGCGAGTAGACGCGGCCCTGGAGGATCAGGGTGTTGCCGACGCAGCGCACCGCGCTGGTGGAGATCAGCCGCTGGTCCATGACCTTGATGCCCTGGGCGCCGCCCTGCCACAGCGCGTTCACCACGGCCTGGAGGTCCTGCTGGTGGATCACCAGGTAGTCGGGCTGCGGCTCCGGGTAGCCAGGGAGCTTGGCGGTGGCGTTCGGCGGGGCGTCGTTGAGGGTGACGGTGACGGCCCTGCCGGTGAGCTTCTGGGTGCCTGCGTTCTTCTCCAGCGCCGCGAGCCGGTCCTGCTCGGCCTTGCTCGGGGTGCCGCCGGTGCGCTTGGCCAGGGCCTCCACGGCGGAGCGCAGGGCGGCGTCGGACTCGTCGAGCCGGGCGTTCTTGCGGCTGCGCTCCTGGATGAGGTCGGACAGCTTCAGCAACGAGGTGTCGGTGCGGAGGTTGGTGCCCTTGGCCGTGTTGAAGCTCGTCATGAACAGAAGACCGGCGAGTGCGAAGACGCCCACGGTGAGCACCCGCACGGGCCGGAATCGGCGCGTGCGGACGGACGGGGTCCCCGCATCCGGGGGACCGGAACCCGTCCCGGGGGAGTCGGCCGTATCGCTCACGTACCCTTATCTCCTTCGGCGCCGCGGAAGCACTACGCTAACGGACGCCCGGGCGAGCGCTCATGTCCCCTTGTACGCTGCCCCGGAGCCAGCCCCAGTTCCCTGCGCGGCGACGCAGCGCATCGACAGGAGAGACCCTCGTGCCGAAGTCACGTATCCGCAAGAAGGCCGACTACACGCCCCCGCCGTCCAAGCAGGCCCAGGCCATCAAGCTGGAGAACCGCGGCTGGGTCGCACCGGTCATGCTGGCCATGTTCCTCATCGGGCTGGCCTGGATCGTCGTCTTCTACGTGACCGACGGGTCGCTGCCGATCCACGCCCTGCGCAACTGGAACATCGTGGTGGGCTTCGGGTTCATCGCCGCCGGGTTCGGCGTCTCCACCCAGTGGAAGTAGGGGCCTCACGCCCGTCGGCGCCGGCTCTGCCCACAGCTGCACGCCGAGTTATCCACAGCTCTGTCCACAAGCCGTGCAGCCAGTGGAAAAAGAACGACGATCTGTGGATAACCCGTCGGGCATTGACGCCGGTATGACGGAATCACCGGCCCCCGCAAACCTGTTCGCCCCCTGTCCCACCTGGGAAAACTCCGGTCGGTGACAGGGGGCACCTGCGTTCCCCGCGGCATGCACAAGATCCCGGGCCAGGCTGTGGACAACTCTGGGTACAACCCCGGGCTACGGCCTGTGCACATCCGCCACTCAGGTGAGCTGAGCTGTTCTCAGCAGTGTCATGACGACCACGGCGGCCAGCACCAGCGCGCACACCCCGTACTGCACGAGGGCCCGCCGCTCGCGCGGGGCGTGGACCATGGCGTAGCCGCTGATCACGCCGGCCACCAGGCCTCCGATATGGGCCTGCCAGGAGATGTGCATCCCCGGGCTGAAGGTGAAGATCAGGTTGATCACCAGCAGGGCGATGATCGGCCGCAGGTCGTAATTGAGGCGGCGCATCAGGACGGCGGTGGCGCCGAACAGGCCGAAGATGGCGCCGGAGGCACCGAGCGTGGCCGTGGTCGGGGAGGCCAGCAGATAGGCCAGGGCGCTGCCCGACAGCCCGGAGACGAAGTAGACCGTGAGGTAGCGGAGACGGCCGAGGGCTGCCTCCAGAGGTCCGCCGAGCCACCAGAGACTGAGCATGTTGAAGGCGATGTGCCAGATCTCCTGGTGGGTGAACATCGAGGTCACCATGCGGTACCACTCGCCGCCCGCGACGCCTTCGGTGGGTGTGAAGGGCTTGGGCGGCCAGGCGCCGATGAGGAATAGGTCGTTCAGCAGTGACGGGCGTACCTGCACCGCGATGAACACCGCGACGTTGATCCCGATGAGGATCTTGGTGAGGAGCCGCGGGTCGGCGGTGACGCTGCCGCCGGCGATGGTGCGCGGCCGGGAGGCGGCCGGGGCGTGGCCCGTGCCGGATCTGGTGCGGACGCACTCGGGGCACTGGAAGCCCACCGAGGCGTCGACCATGCACTCCGGGCAGATGGGGCGCTCGCAGCGGGTGCAGCGGATGCCCGTCTCGCGGTCCGGGTGCCGGTAGCAGACCGGCAGCTCCCGGGCCTCGGACGGGCCCTGGTTCTGCGGGCCCTGCGGGCTGCCTGGCGCCTGGTCCATGAGGTCCCTCACTTCTCCGTACGACGGGGTGCCCCGCCCCTCCTTCTACGGATGGGCGGGGCGCTTTTGTTCCCTCGTGCGGGGTGCCCTGCGGGGGTCAGCCCTCGCGGGTCTCGACGACGACCGACTCGATGACGACGTCGTTGACCGGGCGGTCGGTGCGCGGGTTGGTCTGGGTGGTGGCGATGGAGTCCACGACCTTCTGGCTGCCCGCGTCGGTGACCTCACCGAAGATCGTGTGCTTGCGGTTCAGCCAGGCCGTCGGGGCGACCGTGATGAAGAACTGCGAGCCGTTGGTGCCCGGGCCGGCGTTGGCCATGGCCAGCAGGTAGGGCTTGTCGAAGCGCAGGTCCGGGTGGAACTCGTCCTCGAACTGGTAGCCGGGACCGCCGGTGCCGTTGCCCAGCGGGTCACCGCCCTGGATCATGAAGCCGCTGATCACCCGGTGGAAGACCGTGCCGTCGTAGAGCTTCTGGGTGGACTTCTCGCCGGTGGCGGGGTGGGTCCACTCACGCTCGCCCTTGGCGAGTTCGACGAAGTTCTTGACCGTCTTGGGGGCGTGGTCCGGGAAGAACCGGACCAGGATGTCGCCGTGGTTGGTCTTCAGGGTGGCGTAGAGCTGCTCAGCCACGATCTGCCTTCCGTTGTCCTTTGTGACCCCCTGATCCTCGCACGCCACACCCTCCGCGTCGTCCGGCGACCACGTCCGGGGGAAGATCGGTCGGTGGTTCTGGTGATGCTGCTGGGGCGCGAGGGCGGACGGCGGACGGTTCGCGCGGCCGGTGGCGGCTGCGGGCGTGTGGAAAACGGGTCGAGTCGTCCTGTCTCGAGGGCGCGGCCGGACGATCCGTGGCATTGTCGGGGACAAGCTCCTGTTACTCCGTATTCATCCGCTCTTGCACGTGATCGGCTGATGCGCGTGATCGTCTCTCGTCGTCCGCCCGGGCACGACCGCGGTCGTCCGCTTGGGACCGCATGACCCGGATGCCGTTCCTCGCATGCCCGGGTGCTGTTCGACAGGCATGATCCGTAAAAGGCTGGAAAGTCGAATTACCGTACGCCACCGAGGAGGAGGAACCCCGTGACCCGCATCGACAGCGTGCGCGCCGCGACCGGTTCGGCGAAGGACAGCGTGCTGCATGCCGCGGAAGTGGTGGCGCCCTACGCCGACACGGCCAAGGACAAGGCAGCGCACTACGCACACGAGGCGCGTGTCCGTCTCGCGCCCAAGGTGTCGCAGGCCGCCGAACAGGCTCGCGTCCAGTACGACGCCCATCTCGCCCCGCGCCTGGAACAGGCCCGCGCGCATGTGCCGCCGGCAGTGGACCAGGCCGCGACCCGCACCCGCAAGGCGGCCCGCCAGGCGGCCGACTACTCCCGTCCGAAGATCGAACAGGCCGTCGCCGCGGCCGGTCCGGTGCGGGAGGAGGCGGCGGCCCGCGGAGCGGCGGCGCTGGCCGCGCTGCGCGGTCAGATCTCGCCGCGGCAGATCGAGAAGCTGGTGCGCCGACAGCGGCGGCGGGCCAGGGCCGGCCGCGTCGCGAAGGGGCTGGCCCTGCTGGGCCTCGCGGCGGGCGGCGCCTTCGCCGCCTGGAAGTGGTGGGACAAGCAGGCGAACCCCGACTGGCTGGTCGAACCGCCTGCCGCGACCGAGGTCCCGCAGAGCGAGCGGCTGTCGTCGGTGGACGGCAGCGGTCCCAGCGCGCTGGACCCGGAGGTGGAGGCGAAGCAGGCCGAGGAGGACTCCACGGACGGCGACGACCGCCGCTGAGTCAGCCTGGTCTGCTGTGGGCTGCCATCACGCCGTGGGGCAGGGGAAGGTGAGGGTTCCCCTGCCCCACGGCGCTGTTTCACGTGGAACGAGGGCGGGCATTCACCTCTCCGCTCCGTGATGACGTTTGCAACGCTTCTGGTGTGCACGTTCCGTGGAGACTTCGCTCACTCGGAGCACGCCCACGATGACGCACGCCGGGACCTACCAGGTGGTACAAGGACTGTTCGCGCGCCCCGATGGAGGGCCGATGGCCGCCGGACCCTCGGAGGGAGACCTCGAGGAGCCCGGCCTTCGCCGGTTGTTCGCGCTATGGATCGCAAAGATTGCAAATTCCGTCTGTGACCGGAGTCACGGCGCACGCAAAACCGGTCGATCGCCGCGACGCGGCGTCCGACCGGTTTCGAGTGTGGAGCCTAGGGGAGTCGAACCCCTGACATCTGCCATGCAAAGACAGCGCTCTACCAACTGAGCTAAGGCCCCGAGAAGAGACGTCCGGGCGGTGGAACACGGACCGCCGGGCGCTGCGGACCAGCGTACCGGGTCCTGGCCGGTATCTCACAAAAAGATGGGGGTCCCCGTGGACAACCACTCTCCGTAAGATGCTCGTCGTGGTTCGCTACAGCGAACCACGGTTTTTGGGGAAGCGATGGGGAGACGCAATGGACGCCGCACAGCAGGAAGCCACCGCAAGAGCGCGGGAGCTGCAGCGGAACTGGTACGGGGAGCCGTTGGGGGCGCTCTTCCGTAGGCTCATCGAGGATCTCGGGCTCAACCAGGCCCGGCTCGCGGGGGTTCTCGGACTGTCCGCCCCGATGCTGTCACAGCTGATGAGCGGTCAGCGGGCCAAGATCGGCAACCCGGCGGTGGTCCAGCGGGTGCAGCTGCTGCAGGAGCTGGCGGCGCACGTGTCGGACGGCAGCGTCAGCGCGGCCGAGGCGACCGAGCGCATGGAGGAGATCAAGAAGTCCCAGGGGGGTTCGGTGCTGAGCAACACCACGCAGACGACGAACAGTTCTGGCGCGCCCACGGTGAAGCGGGTGGTCCGTGAGATCCAGTCGCTGCTGCGCTCGGTGGCGGCGGCCGGGGACATCATCGAGGCGGCGGACACCCTCGCCCCGAGCCATCCGGAACTGGCAGAGTTCCTCCGGGTGTACGGCGCCGGCCGCACCTCCGACGCGGTCGCCCACTACCAGTCCCACCAGAACTGAGCCGACGCCTTTGCCGCCGGGGACTCTCGCGCCGGGGGGTGCGCGGGGGTCCTCGTCGCCGTCCGGGAGGGGGAGCGACGTACGACCATGGGTGAGGTCTTCGCCGGGCGGTACGAACTGATCGATCCCATCGGGCGCGGGGGAGTCGGTGCGGTCTGGCGCGCCTGGGACCACCGGCGACGCCGCTATGTGGCCGCGAAGGTGCTGCAGCAGAGCGACGCCCACTCCCTGCTGAGGTTCGTGCGCGAGCAGGCACTGCGCATCGACCACCCTCATGTGCTGGCGCCCGCGAGCTGGGCCGCGGACGACGACAAGGTGCTGTTCACCATGGACCTGGTCGCCGGTGGCTCGCTCGTCCACCTCGTCGGGGACTACGGGCCGCTGCCCCCGCCCTTCGTCTGCACCCTGCTGGACCAGCTGCTGTCCGGGCTCGCGGCCGTGCACGCGGAGGGGGTCGTGCACCGGGACATCAAGCCCGCCAACATCCTTCTGGAGGCCACCGGGACGGCACGGCCCCGGCTGCGGCTGTCGGACTTCGGCATCGCCATGCGGCTGGGCGAGCCACGGCTGACGGAGACCGATTACGTGGTGGGCACGCCCGGTTATCTCGCTCCGGAG
The DNA here is from genome assembly GCF_014905555.1 of Streptomyces sp. Y2F8-2. Taxonomy (GTDB): domain Bacteria; phylum Actinomycetota; class Actinomycetes; order Streptomycetales; family Streptomycetaceae; genus Streptomyces; species Streptomyces cynarae. The sequence goes on from NZ_BNGS01000008.1 coordinate 163,768, forward strand.
CAACTGCTGGGCGCGGAGCCGGACTTCCCGGCCGACCTGTTCGCCGTGGGACTGGTCGCCCTGTATCTGCTGCAGGGTGCCAAGCCCGACGCCAAGGCGCTGGTCGAGTACTTCACGGCCAACGGGACGCCGGGGGCGCCACAGGGCGTGCCCGGGCCGCTCTGGGAGGTCGTCGCGAACCTGGTGCAGCCGGATCCGGCCGCGCGGTTCCGTACGGCGACCGGGGCGCGCAAGGCGCTTGCCACGGCCGTGGAGCTGCTGCCGGAGCCGGGGCCCGACGCGGAGCAGGTGGAGATCTTCGACCAACTCGGGCCGCTTCCGCCGGGGTTCGGGCCCGACGGGCCGGTGCGCGCGGGGGCGGGCGGTGCGGCCGGGGGGGTGTCGGCGGACGGGGTGTCGGCGGACCGGGTCTCGGCATCGTGGCCGGCGACCGGTTCGATACCACCGCGGCCGACCACGGCGCCCCCGACGACCGGTGCGGGGACGGCCGGTGCCGGGCCCGGGGTTTCGGGCACCGCAACGCCCGGGCCGCCTCCCCCCGCCGTACGGCCCCTGGCCGCTCCCCTCGTCGTACCGCCCAGACCCACCGTGGATCCGACGCCGTCGCCCTGTCCTGCACCTTCGGCCGCGTCGGAACCGATGCCCGACACCACGTGGACGTCCGACACCAGGTGGACGTCCGGCCCCACGCCGACGTCCGGCGCCACCCCGACGGCCGGCCCCACGCCGACGTCCGGCGCCACCCCGACGGCCGGCCCCACGCCGACGTCCGGCGCCACCCCGACGTCCGACCCGGCGCCGCCTTCGCGGCCGTCCGCCATGTCGGACACCGGGAGTTTCCATCTGCCGCCGCCGCTGCCGTTGCCGCACGAGGCGGTCCCCGTGGTGCCACGGCCGCCCGCCCGGCCGCCGACACCGCCCACGGAGACCGTGGCCCCGGCCCACGCCCCGCACCACGACCCCACCCGCGTGCCCTCCGCCACGGCGCCCGCGGCAACCCCGGCGGTCGCCGTACAGCAACACCTCCGGGCCCACGGCGTCCCCTCCCCGCACGCCGCCACGCAGCCGCAGCGGGTCGCCCGGCACGGCAGGCGAGCGGCCGCCCGGCGCCCCGGCCCGCCCGCGAAGGTCGCCGTGCTGGTCCTGCTCCTCGCGCTGCTGTGCTACGCGGTCGGATTCTGGGCGTTGCTGCGGATCTGAGCGGCGGTCACGCGGCCCATCGGCTGCGCGCCCGCCGCCGCGCGGCGGCCGTCCACACCGCGAGCACCAGGACCAGGGCGGTCCCGGTGCCGATCCCGCCCACCGCGACCGCCGTCATGGTGTGGGAATCGCGGTACCCGGCTGCGGCCGTTCCCTCTCCCCCGCCGCCTCCGGGCGTCCCCACCACGGCTTCCTCCCGGTCGGCCGCCGTCACCCGGAACACATCACGCGGCGCGGACCACCCTGCGTACGCCGGAGGGGATGTCGCCGTCCCGCCCACCCGCACGCGCAGCGTCAGGCCGAACGGGCCGTTCCCGAACCGCTGTGCCACGGGTGCGCCGAGGTGCACGGCGAGGTAGTACCAGCCCGCGAACCGCATACCGCTCGTGCGCTCACCGGCGGCGTGGCGGTTGGCGTAGGCGACGGGCGGCAGCGGGGTGAGGGCCGCCGAGGTCTGGGCACCGCTGTACCCGGTGGTGGCGTCGTCGACGTGGCCGCGTACGGGGTTGTACAGCGCCATGGCCAAAGCGGTGCCGACGTAGCCGTCACCGGGGGAGTCGCCGGGGGAGCTGCCCAGCTCGGCGGTGGCGGAAAGCTGCCGGCCCCAGTCGACGGGCACCTTGTAGAAGAGGGTCTGCCCCGGCCGGATCGCGTCCTGCCAGACGCCCTGGCCCAGAGCGCTCGCCGTGGCGAAGCCGGCCCCGCCCGGGCGCCGGACGGGGTCGCCCAGCAGGGCGTCGGGGGTCGCGGAGTTCCAGGCGCCGGGCGGTGTGGTGGCCGTGGCGTCCGGCTGCCGCAGGGAGGGTTCGGAGACGTAGTCCAGCTCCAGGTCCCACGCGCCGGTCGCGGAGCCGGACAGGTCGCGCCGTTCGACGACCGCGTAGTACACCCCGGCGTCCTTGCACCCGTAGCTGCCGGGCCCGGTCTCGCGGGCGGCCCACGCGGCGACGGGGTGCGGGCTCTGGGTGGGGCCGAAGTGTGTGGTGCCGGAGGAGCAGGTGGTGCCGTCGGCGTCCTGGACGGAGACGCGCAGGCCGTCGGAGGCGGAGACCTGGGCGCCGGCCCGGGGGACGGCGGTCGCGGAGACGTAGGCGTTGGTGGTGGCGTCGAGGTCCAGGCGGTAGTAGAGCTTGCCGACCGCGGGGAGGGTGCTCCGGTAGGTGTGTCCGGGCTCAAGGCGTGCGGCGTCGGTGGTGCCGGTGGCGCCCTGGACCGTTCCGGCGTCGGACGCGAAGGCGTACGGGGCGGGCGTGGCGTCTGCCGCCGGGGCGGCCTGGGCGGCTCGCGCGGGGAGCGCCGGGGTGACACCGAGCGCGGCCGTTGTGCACAGGGCCACCACCGCGTGCGCCTGCGTGAGCCTGCGCCCTCGCGCTACGCGCCGCGCTTCCGTGCGCCACCACATCCCGCGCCCCCTCTGGCCGTATGCCGCCCCGGACCGGACCGGGCCGTTCGCCCATCCTGCCCCGCCGGCCACAAGGGCATCAGGGCATCACCGAGGAGCGGCCGAAATGCTCACCCCGAGGAACGGCGCTTGCGGCAGCAACGCGGCAGCAATCGATCCCTTGACGGGCAGGAGCGCGTCGGGAAGTCCCTGGAGAAAGCAACACAAAACCCCGACCGCGTCGGCGGCCGGGGTCTGCTCTGAACTGCTGTCTGTCGGAACTCACGAACCCGTGGGCACGGAGTCAGTCGCCTCCGTCCACAGATCCTGCTCGGCGCGATCCGCCTGGATCTGGCGGTACACGAGGAGCCCGCCGATGGCGGCCAGTGCGACCAGGAGAAGCTTCTTCACCGCGCGACCTCGTCTTTCCTTGACGTAGGGGACCTCTGGCGCCCGACTATACACACCGAGCGATATCGATCGGTGACCTGAGCCGGCGCTCAACTCCGGCCCGGCGCAGCGCAGTACGACCGGACCTCACCGCTGACGATCCGCGGGTGAGCGGACCTCACGGTGTGTGACGTCCACCGCCCTCCACCACTGATTTCCGGCCCTTTTCGGCCTTGTGCGACCCCGTGCGCCCATCCGGGTGGTGTTCATCCGAAGATCGACGCGGCACGGGCGTCGGTCCACCACTTCGGAGCCCTCATACACATCATGAGGAAAGTACGCAAATCGCCCAACCCGAAAGTGAGGGGTCATGGCCCGGAACAAGGTCATGAAGCTGTGGACCGCCGTCGTCACCGCCTTCCTGGCGTTGTGCGCCGCGCTCGGATTCGCCACCACGAACGCCACCACGGCCGCTGCCGCGTCCGTACCACAGCCGCAGTCGGCGCGCACCTCCGGCCCGCAGGTGACGCTGCCGTGGCCGGCGCACGGACACCGGGCCCTCGCCCAGTCCCTGCCCCCCACGATGAAGCAGCGCATCAGGGCGGAGGCCCACGGCTCCTCCCCCTCCTGCCGCCACCGCCCGTCCCCGGCCACCGCCGCCGGCACGCCCCTCACCCACCAAGCCCTCCGCTCCCACGCCGTACCACGGCCCTTCGAGGAGCCGACCGTGCTGCTGCGCAGCTGACGGATCCGCGGACGACGTTCAGACAGAAACGCTCAGGGACCGAAACACTCAGGGACCCGAAGACTCAGGGACCCGAAGACTCAGGGACCCGAAGAAACCCAGGGACCCACCGAGGCGACTTGCGTACACGCCGACGGCAGACGACCCGGCACCTGCTCCCAGGTGCCGGGCAGTCTGCCGTGTGCTCGTCTTCCGGCACCGGCGCCTTGACCCGCGCCCGTGCCCCTTCCCGAGTCGTCAGGAGCTCTTGAGGAGTCCTAGGCTGGCCTGGAGGGCCCCCGACGGATCGGTGAGAGCACCAGTGCCCAAGGCGTACGAGCTGATCGCGGACGACCGGCTGATGGACGGACGGCACGGCCACGGAACCCGCGTACGGCGTCAGCGGACGCTCGTGGTGCGCCACAACGGGCGGCACCAGTGGGAGAAGGACCGCGCCCGGCAGCCGCTGGCCACTCGGGCGCGGACCGGGGCGACGGAGCACGACACCGGGCTCCCGTCGCACCACCTCGTGTTCGTCGCGAGGTACCGCGAGACGGAGGCGCCCAAGGACCTCGCGGACGCGTTCGGCGTCCCGGACGGCACGGTCCTGCTGGAGCGCACCTACCGGACGCGCTGCGCGGCCGAGACCGCCCCGTTCAGCCTGGTGACCTCCTACCTCGTCCGTGACGTGGTCGCGGGGAATCCGGACCTGCTGGACGACTCCAACGAGCCCTGGCCCGGCGGCACACACAACCAGCTCCGCACGGTCGGCATCGAGGTCGACCGCATCGAGGAGCGCTTCACCGCCCGTCCACCGACGCCCGAAGAGGTGCAGGAGCTGGAACTTCCGCCCGGGACGCCGGTGATCCTGCTCCGCAAGACCTCGTACGACACCGGTGGCCGCGTCGTGGACATCACCGACGTCACACTGCCCGGCGACCGCACGGAGCTGGTCTTCGTCACTCCCCTGGAAAGGTGGTGAGCGCAGCCGTGAGCGGGCGCCTCATCGTCGTCACCGCTGTCCACGCCCCGTCGGCCCGGTTCCTGCCGGAGGCGTACAAGTCCCTGGGCGAACAGTGGCTTCCGGACGGCTGGGAGTGGCACTGGGTGATCCAGGAGGACGGGGAGACGGACGACGTCCGCCCGTACGTCCCGGACGACGAGCGCGTGACCTTCCGTCAGGGCCGGCCCGGTGGGCCCGGCGTCGCCCGCACCATGGCCCTGGCGCACACCGACGGCGCGTACGTGAAGGTGCTGGACGCCGACGACCAGCTCCCGCCGGGCACCCTGGCCCGCGACCTGGCCGTCCTGGAGGCGGACCCCGCCCTCGGCTGGACCACGTCCCGCGCGCTGGACCTCCTGCCGGACGGCTCGACGGCCGGCTTCCCCGGCGATCCGGTGGACGGGCCGGTCGAACGCGGCGCGGTCCTCGACTTCTGGAAGGCGAACGACTTCCGCGCCCAGGTCCACCCGGCGACGCTCTGCGTCCGGCGCGATCTCCTGATGGCGCTCGGGGGCTGGATGGCGCTGCCGGCGTCCGAGGACACGGGCCTGCTGCTCGCGCTGAACGCCGTGAGCCGGGGCTGGTTCTCCCGGGAGGTGGGGCTGCTGTACCGGAAGTGGCAGGGGCAGGCCACGGTCCAGGCCTCGCATGTCGATCCCGCCGAGCGGGAGCGGCGTATGGCGGTGGTGGAGGCAAGGGCCAGGGCGTTGGCGTCCTGCGGCTGGCGGTACCCGAGCCCCGGAAGCACGACCTGACCGCGGGACCCTGGCGCCCGGAAGCACCGTCTGGCACAGGCCCCGCGCGCCCGGGAGCACCATGTGACCCAGGGGCCGGATGCCCGGCAACACCGTCTGGCCCAGGCCCCGCGTGCGGGAAGCACCGCCGGGGCCCCGCCTGCGCGCCCGCCACCACCATCGGACCGGATGCCCGGCAACACCGTCTGCCCCAGGTCCCGCGTGCCCGGAAGCACCGCCGGGGCCCAGCCCCGCGCGCCCGCCACCACCATCCGCCCCCAGGGGCCGGATGCCCGGAAGCACCACCCGGCCGCACTCCCGCTGCCGGGACGCGGCGCGACGCGACGCGACGCGCGCGTCAGGGCAAGGTCTCGGCGTCCACCCGGGAGAAGACCACATCGGTCTCTTCGACGACCGGACCCCGCAGGCGGACCGCCACCCCGGGCGTCCCGCTCAGCGCTCGCGGGTAGCTCTCGGCCGCGTAGTCGTTGGCCAGCCGGTAGGCGTGGAAGCCGGCATCGGACATGGTGCGCATCAAGTCCTCGGCACGGTCGCCGAGTCGGGCCATCCGCTCGGGGGTCACCTCCACGGTGATCTCCGCGTCCGGCCGGAGCTTGTCCAGCACGGGCGCCAGTCCGCGGACGACGCCGCCCTCCGCCCCCTCCACATCTATCTTGATCACGCGGGCGTTCGCGATCTCCTGCGGATCGAGCAGCTCCGGCAGCGGCAGGGCGTCGATCTCGAAGGTGGACTCGGCGGGCCCGTCGTACGGGACGATGCTGTTCGCGCCCATGTTGCGCGAGCTGGCGAGCACGAAGGTCAGTGTGGTGGGCGCGTCGGAGACGGCGGCGTTCACGGCCCGGATGTTCCGGCACCCGTTCAGCCGGGCCTGCTGCACCAGACGGTGGTGGAACTCCGGCGATGCCTCGATCGCCACCACCTGTCCCCGATCGCCCACGAGGTGTGAGGCCAGCACGCTGAAGACGCCGATGTTGGCCCCGACGTCGATGAAGCCGTCTCCCGGCTTCAACCGGCGCTGGATCCAGCGGGTCATGTGCGGCTCCCACACCCCGAAGAGATACAGGTACCGCTGGATCAGGTCCTGGGTGTCGACCGCGAACCGCGCACCGAAGCGGGTCTCGACGACCCGTCGGCGCGGGTGGTCCCGCAGATGCGGGTTCAGGAACCGGGCGGCCACAAGCGCCTTGCCGAACGAGCCCGGAGCGTCCCGTACATACCGGCGGCCCAGGGTGACCAGGGCCTCCGCAACGGTACTGCTCATCCGGTCCGCCTCTCTCTCCGTCCGCACAGAGGCAACCGTAGCGCTCCGCGTGCGAGGCGGTGCCGGACCGAGGGGCCTGGGGCCCGGGTCGTCGGGGCTTCGGGCGTCGCGCGCCCGGCGGGAGTCGTCAGACGGACGCCCCTTGGCCGCCGGCAGCGGCGAGCCAGTGGGCGACGCGACGCACCGTGGGCTCGTCGAGCCGCTCCACCAATTCCCGGAGGGCCTCCGTGTCCTCCTGCGCGAGGTCGTACAGCCCTGCCTTGCTCAGGCCGGTCATCAGGACCTGGTGGCGGCGGTCGGCCATGCGTTCGGCGAGCTTGCCCGGCTCCGCGCTGCTCCGGGCAGGGCGCGGAAGCGGTGCCGAGGCGGTCGTGCCCCCCGGCGCGTCGAACAGATGCCAGGCGCCGTCCTTCGGGCCCCACACCGCGACCGTCACGTCGTCTCCGCGCGCCCGCGCGGTCTGGGTCATCTCACCGACCGCGTACAGCACGGCTGAGCGGTGGGGCGACTCCGCCGCCACCCGCCAGGCGGCCGTGGACGGCTGGTGGTACATCGCGACCCACCGTGGGGTGCCCGGCGGCCGGGGACTTGGCGGACGTGTCTGCACTGCACCCACCCTTTCGGAAACGGTACGGCAGGGCAGACCGTAACTGACGGACCGTCAGTTATCCAGGGGCGTGCGGCGGCGGACGGCGGCGTACGGCGGCCATGACGGCAGCCCGGGACACTCGGGTGCAAGCGGGAGGCGTTTCTCCGCGCCCCACCGTCCGGCACCGGTCCCTCCCCTCGTGGAGACCGGTGCCGAACCGGGTGGTGGCGTCGAGCCGAGCCGTACCGGCGCGGTCGAGGAAAGGCGGGGCGCGTCGCGGACGTGCGTGCGTCGCGGACGTGCGGCAGCGCACGCCGTCTCGCCGAGCGCCGATCCAGTGGCCTGTCCGGGCACCGCGCGGTCGGTTCGCTCCCGCGCAGTGGATCCTGCCAGTTGATGCCGTCAGCGAGGAGATTCCGGTACGGTCCGGGCGACTTAACCGCAGGTCAGCCGTATAAGGTGAGTTTTCCGGTCCGGACGTCAGGTGCGGTGGAAGTAAGGGGTGGGGACCTTGAGTTCCGACTCGGGAGCACGCACGGCCTTCGCGGAACGTCTCGCCCTGCTGTACAAGGAGGCCGGCAACCCTCCCCTCAAACGCGTGGCGGAGGCGGTCGTCCGGCTTCAGCGGGTCGACGAACGAGGGCGCCCCGTGCGGGTGTCCGCGCAGCGGATCAGCGACTGGCGGCGGGCCAGGAACGTGCCCGCCCAGTTCGCCGCCCTCGCGGCGGTGCTGCACGTCCTGATCCCCGAAGCACGGCGCTCACGGCCCGCACCGGTGTCCACCGGCCTGTACGACCTCGCCCAGTGGCAGCGCCTGTGGGAGCGCGCGGTGGCCGACCCGGTCGGCGACCGCCCCCCGGCGTCCGAGGAGGAGGCGGAGGACGAGGAGCGTTCCTCCGCCGACGCCCCGGCCGTCCCCGGTGGCGTGTGCCCGTACCGGGGGCTGGCTCCCTACCGTCGGGAGGACGCCCGGTGGTTCTTCGGCCGGGAGCGGTGGACGGCCGCCCTCGTCGGCCAGCTGGAGGCGGCCGAGCGGACCGGCGGCCTGGTCATGCTCGTGGGCGCCTCGGGAGCGGGGAAGTCCTCCCTGCTGAACGCCGGTCTGGTGCCCGCCCTGCGCGGCGGCCGGGACAGGGACGTGCTGCAACTCGTACCGGGCGGCGACCCCCTCGCGGAGCTGACCCGTCGGATCCCCGAGCTCGCCCCCGTCCTGTCCGCCGAAAAGGAAGCGGAGACCGAAGAGCCCGGCACCGGGCGCTTCGAGCACGCGGTGCGGGAGGCCGTCGCGGCCTGGGCGCGGCGCGAGACGTCCCGCGCCACTCGCCCGGTCGTCATCGTGGACCAGTTCGAGGAGGCGTTCACCCTCTGCCCGGACGAGGCCGACCGGCGCACGTTCGTCCGGCTCCTGCACGCCGCGTGCTCGCCCGCCGCCCCCGGTGACCTCGCCCCCGTGCTCGTGGTCCTCGGCATACGCGCCGACTTCTACGAGCAGTGCCTCGGACATCCCGAACTGGCCGACGCGCTCCAGCACCGGCACATGGTGCTGGGGCCGCTGACCACCGCGGAGCTGCGCGAAGCGGTGTCGCGTCCGGCCAGGGCCGTGGGGCTCGAACTCGAACCGGGACTGGCGGAGCTGATCGTCCGGGAGGTCGGCGTCGACGGCCCGCGCGGGGCGCACGACGCGGGCGTGCTGCCCCTGCTCTCGCACGCCCTGCTCGCCACCTGGCAGCGGCGCAAGGCGGGCCGGCTGACGCTGGCCGGCTACCGCGCGGCCGGCGGGATCCAGGGAGCGGTGGCGGCGACGGCCGAGCGGGCCTGGTCCGGTCTCGACCCGGCGGCGCGCACGGCCGCGCGCCTGCTCCTGCTCAGGCTGGTCCGGCTGGGCGAGGACACCCAGGCCACCCGCAGGCGGGGGACCCGGCGGCAACTGGCGGAGGAGTCGACGGACCCCGGCAAGACGGAGGAGTCGCTCGAAGCGCTGGTTCGCGCCCGGCTGGTGACGCTCGACGCAGAGACCGTGGAGATCACCCATGAGGCGCTGCTCCACGCCTGGCCACGCCTGCGCGACTGGATCGACGAGGACAGGAACGGGAACCTGCTGCGCCAGCGGCTGGAGGAGGACGGCAGGGCCTGGGAGGACTCCCGCCGCGACAGCGCGCTGCTGTACCGGGGCTCTCGGCTGGAGCAGGCGCACACCTGGGCGAAGTCCTCGGGTGACACCTTCCTCACCCGCAGCGCGGTGGAGTTCCTGGCCGCTTCGGTCCGGCTGCGCAAGCGCACCGTCCGGCTCCGGCGGGGAGCCGTGGCGGCGCTGGTCGTCCTGGCGCTGCTGGCGATCGGCTCGTCGGTGGTCGCGTGGCAGCAGCGGGACGACGCGGTGTTCGAGCAGGTGGTCGCCGAAGCGGACCGGGTGCAGTCCACGGATCCGTCGCTGTCCGCCCAGATCGACGTCGTGGCCCACCGCCTGCGACCGGACGACGAGGGCACCAACAGCCGCTTGATCTCCATCGTGAACGCGCCGCTGGCCACGCCGCTGCTCGGCCACACCGGCGCGGTCTACCTGACCTCGTTCAGCCCGGACCGGCGGACCCTGGCCACCGCCAGCTACGACCGGACCGTCCGGCTGTGGGACGTCACGGACCCGGCGCGCCCGCGCCCCCTGGGCAAGCCCCTCAGGGGCCACACGAGCTGGGTGAGCAGCGCGGTGTTCAGCCCGGACGGCCGCACCCTGGCCAGCGCCGGGGACGACGGCACGATACGGCTGTGGGACGTGACCGACGCCCGGCACCCGCGCTCGCTGGGCGAGCCCCTGAACGGCCACGACGGCACGATCTTCCTGGCCGCCTTCAGCCCGGACGGGCACACGCTGGCCACCGCCGACGAGGATCACACCGTCCGGCTGTGGAAGGTCACCGACCCCCGGCATCCGGTCTCGCTCACCAAGCTGACCGGCCACACCGACGCCGTACGGTCCATCGCGTTCACCCCCGACGGGAAGACACTGGCGTCCGGTGGCGACGACACCACGGTCCGGCTCTGGGACGTCACCGACCCGCGGAACCCGCACTCCCTGGGCGCGCCCCTGACCGGCCACACCCATACCGTGCACTCCGTGGCCTTCAGCCCGGACGGCAGGACCCTCGCCAGCGGCAGCGCGGACGACACCGTCCGGCTGTGGAACGTCACCGACCTGCGGAACCCCAGCTCCCTCGGCGAGCCCCTGACCGGCCACACCGGCCCGGTGTGGTCCGTGGCCTTCAGCCCGGACGGGTCCCTGGTCGCCGCGGCCAGCGCGGACAGCACGGCGACCCTGTGGAACGTCAGCAACCCGGCCTATCCGTCGCAGGTCGGTGAACCGCTCGCGGGCAGCAGCGGCGAGATGTACGCCCTCGGCTTCAGCCCCGACGGGCACACCCTCGCCACCGGCAGCGGCGACAGCAAGGTACGGCTGTGGTCGATACGGAGGTCGGACATGATCGGCCGGATCGGCGCGTTCAGCCCGGACGGGAAGGTCCTCGCGACGGCCGCGGGCGACAGCAGGATCCGGCTGTGGAACGTGACGGACCCCGAGCGGCCCGTGGCACTGGGCAAGCCCTTCACGACCGGGGAGCGTGACCTGCGGTCGCTGGTGTTCTCACCCGACGGCCGCACCCTCGCCGTCCTGACGGGGACCGGCAACACGGTCCAGCTGTGGAACGTCGCCGATCCCGCCCATCCGGTCTCCTACGGCCCGCCCGTCCCGCTGCGGACCCGGTACGCGGGCGCCGACGCGCTGGCGCTCAGCCCCGACGGGCACACACTGGCCGTCGACTACGACGACCGCACCATCCAGCTGCTGGACATCACCGACCCGGCCCACCCTCGCCGCCTCGGCAAGCCCCTCACCGGCCATGCCGGCTACGTCAACGCCCTCGCCTACAGCCCCGACGGCCACACCCTCGCAAGCGGCAGCGCCGACGGCACCGTGCGGCTGTGGAACGTCACCGACCCCAGGCGCCCGCGCTCGCTCGGCTCGCCGCTCACCGGGCATCTGGGCCCGATCAACACGCTCGCCTACAGCCCGGACGGCCACACACTGGCCAGCGGCAGCGACGACGACACGGTCCGGCTGTGGAACGTCACCGACCCGCTCCACACCACCCGGCTGGGCACCGCCCTCACCGGCCACACCGAGGCGGTCGTGTCACTGACGTTCAGCCCGGACGGGCAACGGCTGGCCAGCGGTGGCAACGACAACACCGTGCGGCTGTGGAACCTGACCGACCCGGAGAAGGCCTCCCCCATCGGCCAGTCGATGAGCCCCAACGCCAAGACCGGCAACTTCCTCTCCTTCAGCCCCGCCAGTCACCTGCTCGGGGTGTCGAGCGGCGCGGACACCGTCCGGCTGTGGAACCTGGACGTCGACCAGGCCGTCCGCCGCATCTGCTCGACCACGCGGGGCGTTCTGACGCCGGAGAAATGGCAGGAGTATCTGCCCCGCCTCTCGTACGACCCCCCGTGCGACTGACAGTGATCCGGATCACAACCCCGGGTCGCCGTCGAGCAGTCGCCCCCCGCCGCGCAAATGACCTTGTTACCCTTGGCCATAGCCCGATCGCCGGTGCATCCCCCGTCGCCGGCGGTCGGGCGTTTCCATGCCCCGGCACGCCTCCTCCGGAGGAAGGCGTACACCGCCGACTGCGTCTGCGCAGGCACAGACCGCCCGGACGCGGCCTCCCCCGTAGAGGCCAAAAGCCCCCCGGCTCATCAGATCGATCACAGGCGACCGTCGACACCGGCCAACCGGGCCTGCGCTCGGCTGGCAGCATGGCGGCATGGAAATCATCCCGGGACGTGGTGTCGACCTCGTCAAGATCGGCGACCACCGCCCGCACGTCGAAGAGCGCGTCGGACTGCCACATCACGGCCCCGGAGGCGAGCGCGCCGTCTACAACACTTCGCCGATGCTGGTGATCACCTATGCGGCGGACGGCACAGTCGAGCTCGTTGAAATCAGTTACAGCGGCGAGGGCGGAAATGCCGAAGCGCAGCTCGACGGAATCCAGCTGACCCACCGTTTCCTCGATGACGTCGTGTCCGATCTCCATGCTCGGGGGTACACCAGTACCCCCTCCGACATCGGTCACGACTTCCACGCCGGCTTCAGCGTGTGGTCCATGCACTCGCTGTGGGCACGCGACCTCGATCCGGCAGCCGGCGAGGACGATGAGCGCGCCGTCGCAGAGGGCGTCTCCGTGGCGCCGTACGCCTACTTCTGCGGGGGATGAGCTGCAGGTGCCGCAGAGCGGGGTCCCGGCTCCCCTGACCCACCACCCTCCCCAGCTCCCATCCCGTACGCCGTCCACCGGCGCACTGTGGACCGCGTCTGTTCGGCTCTGCCTGGGGCGATGCAGCCGACGAGCGGTGCCCCCCTCCACGCCACCTGCCGCGGCCCCGGCCATTGGTGTCAACCGGCGGCACCAAAAGACCCCCGGTCCTGTGGACCGGGGGTCTTCTCGCTGGTGGGGCTAACAGGATTTGAACCTGTGGCCTCATCCTTATCAGGGATGCGCTCTAACCAACTGAGCTATAGCCCCGCCGCGCTCTGCGGTGTGTCTCCCGCGCGCTGACCCCTGAAGATTAGCGCACCAGGTGGGAAGTCCCAAAATCGATACCCGGCGGGCGGGCTCCCGGGCCTCCGCGAGAGCGCGAGGGCGGTGTCTACTCGTCCTCCGCCAGCGTCAGTTCGATGCCGCCCACGAAGCCGGCCGACAGGTTGTAGATGAAGGCGCCGAGCGTCGCGAGGGCCGTCGCCAGGACGACGTCGATGACCGCGATGATCGTGGTGAACGTCAGGACGTGCGGCAGGGACAGGAACGATTGCAGATCGAAGCCGTTCGACTCGTTCGAGCCGGTGGCCTCCGAGATCGTGCCGCCGACCGTGGAGAAGACGCCCATCGCGTCCATGACCATCCACAGCACCGCGGAGGCCACGATCGTGCAGATGCCGAGCGCGATGGAGAGCAGGAAGCTGACCTTCATCACCGACCACGGGTCGGCCTTGGCCACGCGCAGGCGTGCCTTGCGGGTGCGGGGCATCGTGCCCGCCCCGGTACGGGGACGCCGTACGGCACCGGTGGGAGCCTGGGGCTGGTAGGCCTGCGGCGGGTGGTAGGGGCCCGCGGGCTGCTGCTGCCGGCGCTCTCCGGGCAGCGGGGACGCGGCCGGCTGCGCGCCGGGGGCGGGCTGCGCGGCGCCGGTTCCGGCCGAGCCGGAGCCGGGCTTCTGCTGCGGGTCGGGCGAGGGCGAGTCGGTGGCGGGCGGCTTGATCGCCTTCAGATTCGTCGTGTGCGGATCTGTCGCGTCCGCGGCGGAGCCACGGCCGCCGCCGTCCGTGTCCATACCGGTCGATCCGGCGCCCGTGGCTCCGCTCACGCTGACTCACTCCTCGTGCTACTCGGCCGAGGGCGCCTCACCCTCGTCCGTGCCGGTGGTCGCGGCACCTTCCGCGGTCTCGTCCACGGCCACGTCGCCGTCGACTTCCTCCGCCTCGCGTCCCGCCTCGGCGTTACGAGCGATACCGACCACGGCATCGCGCTTGCCCAGGTTGATCAGTTGGACGCCCATGGTGTCACGGCCCGTCTCCCTGATCTCATTGACCCGCGTACGGATCACACCGCCGGACAGTGTGATGGCGAGGATCTCGTCGGTCTCCTCGACCACCAGCGCGCCGACGAGCGAGCCGCGGTCCTCCACGATCTTGGCGGCCTTGATACCGAGGCCGCCGCGGCCCTGGACGCGGTACTCGTCGACGGCGGTCCGCTTCGCGTACCCACCGTCGGTGGCAGTGAACACGAACGTACCGGGTCGAACAACATTCATCGAGAGCAGCTCGTCGCCCTCACGGAAACTCATACCCTTGACACCCGAGGTGGCGCGGCCCATCGGGCGCAGGGACTCGTCGGTCGCCGTGAACCGGATCGACTGTGCCTTCTTGCTGATCAGAAGCAGATCATCATCGGGCGAGACCAGTTCGGCCCCGATCAGTTCGTCGTCGGAACCGTCCGCCGTCTCACGGAGGTTGATCGCGATGACACCGCCGGAACGGGGCGAATCGTAATCCTTCAGAGGCGTCTTCTTGACCAGGCCGCCCTTGGTGGCGAGCACCAGGTACGGCGCGGCCTCGTAGTCGCGGATCGCGAGGATCTCGGCGATCGCCTCGTCCGGCTGGAAGGCCAGCAGGTTGGCCACGTGCTGGCCGCGCGCGTCCCGGCCGGCGTCGGGCAGCTCATAGGCCTTGGCACGGTAGACGCGGCCCTTGTTGGTGAAGAACAGCAGCCAGTGGTGCGTGGTCGACACGAAGAAGTGGTCGACGATGTCGTCTTCCTTGAGCTTCGTGCCGCGCACGCCCTTGCCGCCGCGCTTCTGGGCGCGGTAGTCGTCGGTCTTGGTGCGCTTGATGTAGCCGCCGCGGGTGACCGTGACGACGATGTCCTCCTCGGCGATCAGGTCCTCGATGGACATGTCGCCCTCGTACGGGATCAGCTTGGTCTGCCGGTCGTCGCCGTACTTCTCGACGATCGCGGCCAGTTCCTCGCTGACGATCCCGCGCTGGCGGACCGGGGAGGCGAGGATCTCGTTGTACTCGTTGATCTTCGCCTGGAGTTCGTCGTGCTCCTGGACGATCTTCTGGCGCTCCAGGGCGGCCAGGCGCCGCAGCTGCATCTCGAGGATGGCGTTGGCCTGGATGTCGTCGATCTCGAGCAGGCCCATCAGGCCCTCACGCGCGATCTCGACGGTCTGGCTGGCCCGGATCAGGGCGATGACCTCGTCGATGGCGTCCAGGGCCTTCAGCAAGCCGCGCAGGATGTGCGCGCGCTCCTCGGCCTTGCGCAGCCGGAAGCGCGTACGGCGGACGATGACCTCGATCTGGTGCGTCACCCAGTGGCGGATGAACGCGTCCAGGGACAGGGTGCGCGGCACGCCGTCGACGAGCGCCAGCATGTTGGCGCCGAAGTTCGTCTGCAGGTCGGTGTGCTTGTACAGGTTGTTCAGGACGACCTTGGCGACCGCGTCGCGCTTCAGCACGATGACCAGGCGCTGGCCGGTGCGCGACGACGTCTCGTCGCGGACGTCCGCGATACCGCCGATCTTGCCGTCCTTCACCAGGTCGGCGATCTTCTGCGCGAGGTTGTCCGGGTTGACCTGGTAGGGCAGCTCGGTGACCACCAGGCACTGGCGGTTCTGGATCTCCTCGACCTCGACGACCGCGCGCATGGTGATCGAGCCGCGGCCGGTGCGGTAGGCCTCCTCGATGCCCTTGCGGCCCACGACGAGCGCGCCGGTCGGGAAGTCGGGGCCCTTGATGCGCTCCATGAGCGCGTCCAGCAGCTCCTCGTGGGAGGCCTCGGGGTTCTCCAGGTACCACTGGGCACCCGCCGCGACCTCCCGCAGGTTGTGCGGCGGGATGTTGGTCGCCATGCCGACCGCGATACCGGCCGATCCGTTGATCAGCAGGTTCGGGAAGCGGGACGGAAGGACCGTCGGCTCCTGGGAGCGGCCGTCGTAGTTGTCCGTGAAGTCGACGGTTTCCTCGTCGATGTCACGGACCATCTCCATGGACAGCGGCGCCATCTTGCACTCGGTGTAGCGCATCGCCGCCGCCGGGTCGTTGCCCGGAGAGCCGAAGTTGCCGTTGGAGTCCACCAGCGGCATCCGCATCGACCACGGCTGCGCGAGGCGGACCAGCGCGTCGTAGATGGAGGAGTCGCCGTGCGGGTGGTAGTTGCCCATGACGTCGCCGACGACGCGGGCGCACTTGTAGAAGCCGCGCTCGGGCCGGTAGCCGCCGTCGTACATCGCGTACAGGACGCGGCGGTGCACGGGCTTGAGACCGTCGCGCACGTCGGGCAGCGCGCGCGAGACGATGACGGACATCGCGTAGTCGAGGTACGAGCGCTGCATCTCCGTCTCGAGCCCGACGGGCTCGACGCGCAGGCCGCTCTCGCCGCCCTCTTCAGGCGTCACAGGCATGTTCTCGTCGGTCATTGCTGGTGAGGATCCTTCCTGGTGCGGTCAGCTGAGACCGACTCAGATGTCGAGGAAGCGGACGTCCTTGGCGTTGCGCTGGATGAACGCGCGCCGTGCCTCGACGTCCTCGCCCATCAGGACCGAGAACAGGTCGTCGGCCTGGGCGGCGTCGTCGAGGGTGACCTGGCCGAGGACGCGGTGCTCCTGGTCCATGGTCGTGATGCGCAGTTCCTCGGCGTTCATCTCGCCGAGACCCTTGAAGCGCTGGATCGAGTCCTCACGGACCCGCTTGCCGCGCTGCCGGCCCATCTCGATCAGCGCGTCGCGCTCGCGGTCCGAGTACGCGTACTCGATGTCGTCCCGGCCCCACTTGATCTTGTACAGCGGAGGACGGGAGAGGTACACGTGCCCGGCCTCGACCAGCGGCCGCATGAAGCGGAACAGGAAGGTCAGCAGGAGGGTGCTGATGTGCTGGCCGTCCACGTCGGCGTCCGCCATCAGGATGATCTTGTGATAGCGGAGCTTCTCGATGTCGAAGTCCTCGTGCACACCCGTTCCGAAGGCGGAGATCAGGGCCTGGATCTCCTGGTTCTGCAGGATCTTGTCGATCCTGGCCTTCTCGACGTTCAGGATCTTGCCCCGGATCGGGAGGATCGCCTGGTACTGCGGGTTGCGGCCGGACTTGGCCGAGCCGCCGGCGGAGTCACCCTCGACGATGAAGATCTCGCACTTGGCCGGGTCGTTCGACTGGCAGTCGGCGAGCTTGCCTGGCAGCGACGCGGTCTCCAGGAGGCCCTTGCGGCGGGTGAGGTCGCGAGCCTTGCGCGCCGCCACACGCGCGGTGGCCGCCTGGATGGCCTTGCGGACGATGTCCGCTGCCTCGTTCGGGTTGCGGTCGAGCCAGTCGCTCAGGTGTTCGTAGACCGCCTTCTGGACGAAGGTCTTCGCCTCGGTGTTGCCGAGCTTGGTCTTGGTCTGGCCCTCGAACTGGGGCTCGCTCAGCTTGACGGAGATGATCGCGGTCAGACCCTCACGGATGTCGTCACCGGTGAGGTTGTCGTCCTTCTCGCGCAGCAGCCTCTTGTCGCGCGCGTACTTGTTGATCAGCGAGGTCAGCGCGGCGCGGAAGCCCTCTTCGTGCGTACCGCCCTCGTGGGTGTGGATGATGTTGGCGAAGGAGTACACGCCCTCGCTGTAACCGCTGTTCCACTGCATGGCGACCTCGAGGGACAGGCTCTTGTCCTTGTCCTCGGCCTCGAGATCGATCACGGAGGGGTGCACCACGTCTCCCTTGCGGGAGTTGAGGTACTTCACGAAGTCGACGATGCCGCCCTCGTAGTGGTACGTGACGGTCTTGACCTCGTCCTTCTCGTCGGCACCCGCCTCGTCCGCACCGGAGGTGGCCTTCGCCGACTCGCGCTCGTCGGTGAGCCTGATCGTCAGGCCCTTGTTGAGGAACGCCATCTCCTGGAAGCGCCGCGAGAGCGTCTCGAAGGAGTACTCGGTGGTCTCGAAGATGTCCGGGTCCGCCCAGAAGGTGACCGAGGTCCCGGTCTCGTCGGTCGCCTCGTGCTGGGCGAGCGGGGCCGTCGGGACGCCCATCTTGTAGTCCTGCGTCCAGCGGTGGCCGTCGGTCTTGACCTCGACGGACACCTTGCTCGACAGGGCGTTCACGACGGAGACGCCGACGCCGTGCAGACCGCCGGAGACCGCGTAGCCGCCGCCACCGAACTTGCCGCCCGCGTGCAGCACGGTCAGCACGACCTCGACGGCCGGCTTCCCTTCGGAGGGGACGATGCCCACCGGGATGCCACGGCCGTTGTCGACGACGCGCACGCCGCCGTCGGCCAGGATCGTCACGTCGATCGTGTCCGCGTGACCGGCCAGCGCCTCGTCGACCGAGTTGTCGACGACCTCGTACACGAGGTGGTGCAGTCCTCGCTCACCGGTCGAACCGATGTACATGCCGGGTCGCTTGCGGACCGCGTCAAGACCCTCGAGGACGGTGATGGCGCTGGCGTCGTACGACGCGGTGACCTCGCCGTTGAAGGCGGCCTCCGCGCCGTTCAGGCCGGCGTCGGTGGACGGGATGTTCTCGTTGGGGTTGCCGGAATCGGCCACGAAGCGCCCTTTCTGGCACAGCACGAGCCGGGCTCGTCGGCGGGTTGCCGGAGCGGCTGCGGCATGTTGCGTTGGTAAGCCTTGATCAGCGTTGCTCAGCTTTTCCCGGACGGTCCCCACGTTCGGGGCGGGATTGTCCTCCAGTCTACCGGTAGCGCCGACAGTGATGGGGGTTTGCCGGTACCTGAGTCCGCATGTGCCGCCCTCAACCGGTCTCGCCCGACTCCCCATATGCGGAGCGGGGCTCCAGGAGGCTCTGAGCGGCACTCAGCGCTTCCGGCTGTCAACCCTTGGCTACGTGGGAGTGAGACCGGTGTTCGCGACCGCGTCCGGGCACACCGAAAGAGCCGTCGCCCCCTGCCGCAGACGAATTTTGTGTGATGTCTGTCACCCGTAGGTGTCCCCGGGCCCTGAGCTCCCCGGCGCGCGCAACGGGCCGAAGCGGCGGGCGGGACCGCCGGGGCCCTGGACCTTGATCAGCCGCACCGTGCCGTGCCCCAGGTCCTCATTGAGCCGCGCCACCAGCTGCGGCGCCAGCAGGCGCAGCTGCGTCGCCCACGCCGTGGAGTCGCACCGCACGACCAGGACCCGCTCGTCCTCGTCGTACGTCTGCGGAACGCAGTGCCGGGCGAGGTCCTCGCCGACGATCTGCGGCCAGCGGCCCATCACCCCGCCCACCGCGGCCGGGGTCTCCCAGCCGCGCTCGGCGATCAGCCGGTTGATCGCCGCACCCAGCGACATGGGGTCGCGGCGGTCGCCGCGCGCGCCGGAGCGCAGGCCGCCGCTACGCGCCTGCCTCTTCTGCTGCGCCGCCTCCCCCCGCGCACGTGCCTGCTCCTTCGCGGCCCGCAGCGCCACGCGCGCGAGGTCCACGCCGGACAGCTCCGGCGCCTTCTTCGGTGTGGGCTCGTCGGTGCTCATGCGCGCTCCACGGTGCCGTCGGACACGGAGTACCGCGTCCCCGTCAGTACGTCCGGTACGTCGTCGTCGACCGCGGCGGTCACCAGGACCTGCTCCCCGGGCGCCACCAGCTCCGCCAGCCGCTCGCGCCGGCGGCTGTCCAGCTCGGCGAAGACGTCGTCGAGGACCAGCACCGGCTCGTTGCCCTCCGCACGCAGCAGGTCGTACGACGCCAGGCGCAGCGCCAGCGCGTACGACCAGGACTCGCCGTGGGACGCGTACCCCTTCGCGGGCAGCTGGCCGAGCTTGAGCAGCAGGTCGTCCCGGTGCGGTCCGACCAGGGTGACGCCGCGTTCGATCTCCTGTTTGCGGGCCTCGGCGAGCGCCGTCGTCAACTGCTCGTAGAGGGCCTCACGCGTGTGTGCCTCACCGGGCGCGGACGGCTTGTACTCCAGGGCGACCGGGCCGCCGCCGGGCGCCAGTTGTTCGTACGCCTTGTCGGCGAGCGGCCCGATCGCCGCGATCAGATCGAGGCGCTGGGCGAGCAGTTCGGCGCCCACGCGCGCGAGGTGCTGGTCCCAGACGTCGAGGGTGGACAGGTCCATGGAGCGGCCGCCGTGACGGCGGGCCAGCGCGGCCGACTTCAGCAGGGTGTTGCGCTGCTTGAGGACCCGGTCGTAGTCGGAGCGGACGCCGGCCATGCGCGGGGAGCGCGCGGTGATCAGCTCGTCCAGGAAACGACGCCGCTCGCCCGGATCGCCCTTGACCAGTGCGAGGTCCTCGGGCGCGAACAGCACCGTCCGTACGATGCCGAGTACGTCCCGGGGCCTGACCTGTGAGGACCGGTTGATGCGGGCGCGGTTGGCCTTCCCGGGGTTCAGTTCCAGCTCGATCAGCTGCTGTCTCTCGCCCTGGCGCACCGCGGCCCGGATGATGGCGCGCTCGGCGCCCATGCGGACGAGGGGGGCGTCGGAGGAGACGCGGTGGCTGCCGAGGGTGGCCAGATAGCCGACCGCCTCCACGAGGTTCGTCTTGCCCTGGCCGTTGGGGCCGACGAAGGCGGTGACGCCCGGGTCGAGCGGGACTTCGACCCGGGCGTACGAGCGGAAGTCGGCCAGCGACAGATGCGTGACGTGCATGGTCGTTCGCCGACCTCCCCCAGGGTTGTGGACCGCCGTG
The DNA here is from genome assembly GCF_014905555.1 of Streptomyces sp. Y2F8-2. Classification (GTDB taxonomy): domain Bacteria; phylum Actinomycetota; class Actinomycetes; order Streptomycetales; family Streptomycetaceae; genus Streptomyces; species Streptomyces cynarae. Next base: position 184,280 of record NZ_BNGS01000008.1, read on the forward strand.
CGGCCCTGTGGATTACTTCTTCTCTACGGCGTGGCCGCCGAACTGGTTGCGCAGCGCGGCGATCATCTTCATCTGCGGGGAGTCGTCCTGCCGCGAGCTGAAGCGGGCGAACAGGGACGCCGTGATCGCGGGCAGCGGCACCGCGTTGTCGATGGCGGCCTCGACGGTCCAGCGGCCCTCGCCGGAGTCCTCGGCGTAGCCGCGCAGCTTGTCCAGGTGCTCGTCGTCGTCCAGGGCGTTGACCGCGAGGTCGAGCAGCCAGGAGCGGATGACGGTGCCCTCCTGCCAGGAGCGGAAGACCTCGCGGACGTTCTCCACGGACTCGACCTTCTCCAGCAGCTCCCAGCCCTCGGCGTAGGCCTGCATCATCGCGTACTCGATGCCGTTGTGGACCATCTTCGAGAAGTGGCCGGCGCCGACCTTGCCCGCGTGGACCGAGCCGTAGGGCCCCTCCGGCTTGAGCGCGTCGAAGATCGGCTGCACCTTGGCGATGTTCTCGGGGTCGCCGCCGTACATCAGCGCATAGCCGTTCTGCAGGCCCCACACACCGCCGGAGACGCCGCAGTCGACGAAGCCGATGCCCTTGATGCCGAGTTCGGCGGCGTGCTTCTCGTCGTCCGTCCAGCGGGAGTTGCCGCCGTCCACGACGACGTCACCGGGCTCGAGCAGCTCGGCCAGTTCGTCGATCGTCGACTGGGTCGGGGCACCGGCCGGGACCATCACCCAGACCACACGCGGGCCCTTCAGCTTGCCCACAAGCTCTTCCAGGCTGTGGACATCGGCAAGGTCCGGGTTGCGGTCGTATCCGATGACGGTGTGGCCGGCGCGGCGTATCCGCTCGCGCATGTTGCCGCCCATCTTGCCGAGGCCGACGAGACCGAGCTCCATCAGTTGTTCCTTAGGTCGCTGTGTGGCGTGTGGGGCACGTTCGTACCCGTGTCCGAGCCTAAACCCGGACGGTCACGCACAGCTGTGGGCATACGCGCTCATACGTGGTCCCACCTGCGGCTTCCCCCTGGGACCCGTCATCCACCGGACCCCAGGGGACTGTGGACGACCGTCAGCCGCTGAGACGCACCGGCATGATCAGGTACTTGTACGCCTCGTCCGCCTCGGCGTCGATGGCCGGCTTGCCGCCCAGCAGCGCGGGCTTCGTGGACGTCGTGAAGGACAGCTGGGCCACCGGAGAGTCGATCGCGCTCAGGCCGTCCAGCAGGAAGGTCGGGTTGAAGGCGATCGAGATGTCGTCGCCCTCCAGCTGGGCGTCGACCCTTTCCACAGCCTGTGCGTCGTCGCTGGAACCGGCCTCCAGGATCAGCACGCCCTGCTCGAAGCTCAGCCGCACCGGGGTGTTGCGCTCGGCCACCAGCGCCACGCGCTTGACGGCCTCCACGAAGGGGGCGGTCTCCAGGGTGGCGACCGAGTTGAACTCCGTCGGGAACAGCGTGCGGTACTTCGGCAGGTCGCCCTCCAGGAGGCGGGTCGTCGTCCGCCGCCCGGCGCCCTCGAAACCGATCAGGCCCTCGCCCGCGCCCGAGCCGGACAGCGCCAGGGTCACGCTGTCGCCGCTGGTCAGCGCCTTGGCGGTGTCCAGGAGCGTCTTGGCGGGCACCAGGGCGACCGCGGACGCCTCCGGGTTCTCCGGCTTCCACAGGAACTCGCGGACCGCGAAGCGGTAGCGGTCGGTGGAGGCCAGCGTGACCGTGTCGCCCTCGATCTCGATGCGCACACCGGTCAGCACGGGCAGCGTGTCGTCACGGCCGGCGGCGATCGCGACCTGCTGCACGGCGGAGGCGAAGACCTCGCCGGGGACCGTGCCCGTCGCGTTCGGCATCTGCGGCAGCGCCGGGTACTCCTCCACAGGCAGTGTGTGCAGGGTGAACCGGGAGGAGCCGCAGACCACCGTCGCCCGTACACCGTCTGTGGAAATCTCCACCGGACGGTTGGGGAGTGCGCGTGAGATGTCGGCGAGGAGGCGGCCGGAGACGAGGACCGTGCCCTCCTCCTCGACCTCCGCCTCCACGGACACGCGCGCGGAGACCTCGTAGTCGAAGCTGGACAGGCTCAGCTGGCCGTCCTCGGCCCTCAGCAGCAGGCCGGCGAGGACAGGCGCCGGCGGACGGGCCGGGAGGCTGCGCGCCGCCCAGGCCACTGCCTCCGCGAGTACGTCGCGTTCCACCCGGATCTTCACCGTAAGCCGCCTCCTGCTGTTGCCGGCGCTCTCGCCCTGCCTGGCCTTCGTCGTCTGACTCGGTGTCGTGGGTCCCGGTGAGGGGAAGGACACCGGGGACCAGTCTGACGCACCCCACTGACAGTAGGTGCCTCTCGGGGTCAAGTCGTGACGAGGGGCAGTCGGGAGCCGGAGGGCGAGTTGTGCACAGACCCCGCTTCCAAGCGAATTCCCCGGTCTCTCTAGTTGGGAGTAGTAGTAGGGCCTGTGGAAACCGTGGATAACCGCGTTGTCCCAGGTCGGAGGCGGAATTTTGTCCACGGGGCCTGTGGGCGCAGCCCGTGGACAACCAGGGGTCTCTGTGGAGAACGGAAAGTTCTGCACACCCCGTGCACAGCCTCGGGGCACTTCTCCCCAGTGCCGTCCCCAGCTTTACACGCCTTTCCCACAGGGCAACCCAGCACCTTGGTGTGACGCCTTTCACTCCGGTCGGTGAGGAGGCGCGTCGTGTTGCCGAACAGTGGACAGGACTGTGGAGAAGCTGGGGATCACTGGGGACAACCCGCCTCAGCCTGTGGGTGGCCGGTGGACAACCCCGTGCACAGCCTGTGGATCTTCTCCTCGTCCACAGACTGTGGAGATTCCCCGTCCACGAATCCACAAGCCGGTGAGCTGGCCTGATGGTTCTTCCCCCGCACCCCCTGTGGACACGATCTGGACAACTCCGCGGTCCCCAGGATGTGGACGGAAGAAAGTCACCGGATCTGTGGAGAGTGGCCGTAACCCGGGAGGTAATCGAACAGCGGGTGTCGCAGGGCATCCGTGGGCCGGGGCGCGGGCAAGCCGCCCTGAGCCCGAGGGGAACGCAAAAGGAGGCGCCCCGGGGTCTTGCCCCGGGGCGCCTGCGGAGGCGTAGGACCGTCCGCGCCGGCCCGTGCCGACCGCGTCAGCCGTTCTGTCAGCCGTTCTTGATGCGGTTCGTCAGTTCCGTCACCTGGTTGTAGATGGAGCGCCGCTCCGCCATCAGCGCGCGGATCTTGCGATCGGCGTGCATCACCGTCGTGTGGTCGCGGCCCCCGAACTGCGCGCCGATCTTCGGCAGCGACAGATCGGTCAGCTCACGGCACAGATACATCGCGATCTGCCGTGCGGTCACCAGGGCGCGGCCGCGCGAGGTGCCGCACAGGTCCTCCACCGTCAGCCCGAAGTAGTCGGCGGTGGCGGCCATGATGGCCGTCGCGGTGATCTCGGGGGCCGTGTCCTCGCCGCCCGGGATCAGGTCCTTGAGCACGATCTCCGTCAGGCCCAGGTCCACGGGCTGCCGGTTGAGCGACGCGAACGCCGTCACGCGGATCAGCGCGCCCTCCAGCTCGCGGATGTTGCGCGAGATCCGGGAGGCGATGAACTCCAGCACCTCCGGCGGCGCGTTCAGCTGCTCCTGTACCGCCTTCTTGCGCAGGATCGCGATGCGCGTCTCCAGCTCCGGCGGCTGGACGTCGGTGATCAGTCCCCACTCGAAGCGGTTGCGCAGCCGGTCCTCCAGGGTGACCAGCTGCTTGGGCGGCCGGTCCGAGGACAGCACGATCTGCTTGTTGGCGTTGTGGAGGGTGTTGAAGGTGTGGAAGAACTCCTCCTGCGTCGACTCCTTCTGCGCCAGGAACTGGATGTCGTCGACGAGCAGGATGTCCATGTCGCGGTAGCGCTTGCGGAAGGCATCCGCCTTGCCGTCGCGGATGGAGTTGATGAACTCGTTGGTGAACTCCTCCGAGCTCACATACCGCACGCGCGTGCCGGGGTACAGGCTGCGCGCGTAATGCCCGATCGCGTGCAGCAGGTGCGTCTTGCCGAGCCCGGACTCCCCATAGATGAACAGGGGGTTGTACGCCTTGGCCGGTGCCTCGGCGACGGCGACGGCGGCGGCGTGCGCGAAGCGGTTCGAGGCACCGATCACGAACGTGTCGAAGAGGTACTTGGGGTTCAGGCGCGCGGTGGGCTCGCCCGGCCCGGTCGCCGGCGCGGGCTGCGCGGCCAGCGGACCGGGGGCGCCGGTCGTGGGCAGGTTCGGGCCGACCGGGCCCCCTCTGTGCACATGGCCGTTGCCGGAGGGCGGCTCCGGGAGCTCACGGCGGTCGGGCCGCTGCTGCTCGTAGTCGGGGCGCCCGCTGTCGTACTCCGAGCGCCCGCTGTCGTAATCCGGGCGTCCGCCGTCGTAGTCGGGTCGTCCGCCGTCGTAGTCCGAGCGCTGCTGCTCGTACGGCGACCGGTCCAGGGACTGCGCACGGTAGTCCGGTGTCGCGTACGGGTCGCGCTCGGGGAAGCCGAGCCGCTGCTGCTGCCAGCCGTAGTCGTCCTGGGTGGGGCGCGGCCAGGCGCCGGGCTCAGGTCGCTGGTACTCGCCCGGGTACGCAGGCCGGGCGGCCGGGAGCTGGTCGGCGCGGGCGGGCGGGAGCTGGTCGCCGGGACGCTGGTCGGGGCGGCCCGCGCGGTGGTCGCGGTGGTCGCGGTGGTCGTCGGCACGGTGACGGCCGTACCCCTCGTAGCCGCCGCCGTCATAGGCGTCGCGGCCCTGCGGAGAGGGCAGCTCGGGCTCGTCGTAGCGGGACTGGGCGGGCGGGGCGGGCGGCTCGCCCGCGGAGTCGTCGACGGTGATCGCGATACGGATCGGGCGGCCGCACTCACGGCTCAGCGTCTCGCTGACGATCGGCGCCAGCCGACCCTCGAGGACACCCTTCGCGAACTCGTTCGGAACGGCGAGCAGGGCGGTGTCGGCCACCAGCGCCAGCGGCTGGCAGCGCCTGATCCAGTGCTCGTCCTTCGCCTCGACGCCCGGCCCGTGGCCCTCACCGAGGAGCTGCTCGAGTACTCGCGGCCACACTGCGGCAAGATCGGCGGGTACGTCAGCCACAGGGCACGCTCTCTCACAGGTCCCACGAACGTGTGGTTGCGGGACGGGTCGGGATGTGAATCGGTTCGGTCAGGTCGGGAGCAAAACTGCTCGGGCAGGGATAAGGGAACGAATCGGAGTCCAGTCACGGTAGTCAGGGCGGCCCGTGCGGTTCAAGTTGTTGTCCCCAGCCTGTGGACAAGTGTCCCCGACCGGCCACCGGTTTGACCGGATGGCGCAGCCCCGCGTACCGTAACCAGGTCGAGTTGTCGATGGCTGCTGCCGCCTGCCTCCGATGGGCACAGATCACGTACCAGTGTGCCGACCAGGGCACATTTCGGTGATCGGGAAGCGGTGCACTCGGGCGTAATGCGAGCTACTCGTGGGCGCACGGTGACAGCCAGGCGACACCCCGCCACCCACCGAATCATTACTGGAGCCCCCGAGTGAGCAAGCGCACCTTCCAGCCGAACAACCGTCGTCGCGCGAAGACCCACGGCTTCCGGCTGCGTATGCGCACCCGTGCCGGCCGCGCCATCCTGGCGTCCCGCCGCAGCAAGGGTCGCGCCCGTCTGTCCGCCTGATCGCGTACAGGTCATGACGTGCTGCCTACCGAGCATCGGCTGAGGCGGCGCGAGGACTTCGCGACCGCGGTACGCCGAGGACGCCGGGCCGGACGCCCGCTTCTCGTCGTCCACCTACGTAGCGGTGCCACGGACCCGCACGCGCCTGGGGAGAGCGCTCCCCCGACGCGTGCGGGTTTCGTCGTGAGCAAGGCCGTGGGTGGAGCGGTCGTACGCAACAAGGTGAAGCGCAGGCTTCGCCATCTGATGCGTGACCGAGTGGCCCTGTTGCCCCCCGGTAGCCTGGTAGTCGTACGAGCGCTGCCCGGTGCGGGTGACGCCGACCATGCACAGCTGGCCCGAGACCTGGATGCCGCCCTGCAGCGGCTGCTGGGAGGAGGGGGCGCGCGATGAAGTACCCGCTGCTGGCTCTGATCAAGCTGTACCAGTGGACGATCAGTCCGCTGCTAGGGCCCGTTTGCAAGTACTACCCGTCGTGTTCCCACTACGGCTACACGGCCATCGACCGGCACGGTGCGATCAAGGGCACGGCACTGACCGCCTGGCGCATCCTGCGGTGCAATCCGTGGTCGCTCGGCGGTGTGGACCATGTCCCGCCGCGCAAGCGTCCGCGGTGGCACGAAATGCTGCGTGACGCCTGGCGTGCACGCAAGGGCGGGCCCTCCGCCGCCGAACCGGCCACCGCGGGGAATCTCCCTTCGAGCCCGGCCGCAGAGACCTCGTCCCATGCCCAAGGAGCATGATTAGTGGACACGATTGCCAGCCTCTTCAGCTTCATCACCACACCCGTTTCGTGGGTCATCGTCCAGTTCCACAAGGTGTACGGCGCGATCTTCGGCGCCGACACGGGCTGGGCCTGGGGCCTGTCCATCGTGTCCCTGGTGATCCTTATCCGTATCTGCCTGATCCCGCTCTTCGTGAAGCAGATCAAGGCGACCCGGGCCATGCAGACGCTCCAGCCCGAGATGAAGAAGATCCAGGAGCGCTACAAGAACGACAAACAGCGTCAGTCCGAAGAGATGATGAAGCTGTACAAGGAGTCGGGTACCAACCCGCTCTCCTCGTGCCTTCCCATCCTGGCGCAGTCTCCGTTCTTCTTCGCCCTCTACCACGTGCTCAACGGCATCGCGACGGGCAAGACGATCGGTGTCATCAACGACCCGCTGCTTGCCAGCGCCCGTAAGGCGCACATCTTCGGCGCCCCGCTTGCCGCGAAGTTCACGGACGGCGCGGACAAGGTCGCCGCGCTCGGCGCCTCACTGACCGACGTCCGGGTCGTCACCGCGGTCATGATCGTCCTGATGTCTGCGTCGCAGTTCTACACGCAGCGCCAGCTGATGACGAAGAACGTCGACACGACGGTGAAGACGCCGTTCATGCAGCAGCAGAAGATGCTGATGTACGTCTTCCCGGTCATGTTCGCCGTCTTCGGCATCAACTTCCCGGTCGGTGTCCTCGTCTACTGGCTGACCACCAACGTGTGGACCATGGGCCAGCAGATGTACGTGATCCACAACAACCCGACCCCGGGTTCCAAGGCCCAGGCCGCTTACCTGGAGCGCCTGTACAAGCACGTCACGCACCACGGCAAGATCCGCCGGCGGAGTGAGAAGGCCATCGTCAAGGCGATCGTCGCCAAGGGCCGCGACCGCAACGAGTTCGAGCGCAAGTTCATCAACGGTCTGACCAAGGCGGGCCTCGCGGCCCAGCCCGACGGCACTGTGGTGAAGAGCGAGGTCACGGCCGCCGCCACCGCCGATGACGCTACGACGGCCGCCGGTGCCGCCGGCCCGAAGCGTCAGCAGCCCAAGCGGCAGAGCAAGGCGCAGCGCCAGTCCGGTGGGGCCAAGCCGGCCGGGGGCTCCGAGCCGACGTCCTCCTCGCCGTCGCTGGACAAGGCCGATGAGCCGCAGGACACCAAGCCTGCCGGTGCCGCCAAGAAGACGACGCAGCAGCCCGGCAATGGCGCCCGTAGCCGGGCCCAGTCCGGTCAGCGCAAGGGTCCGCAGCGGCCCAAGTCCCCGTCCAAGAAGTAAGAAGGAGTCCATCCCGTGACGGAAGGCACCACCTCCGCCGCTGCCGAGGGTGCAGACACCCTGACCCGCCTGGAGCAGGAGGGTGAGATCGCGGCGGACTACCTCGAGGGTCTGCTGGACATCGCCGATCTCGACGGCGACATCGACATGGACGTCGAGGGCGACCGCGCGTCCGTCTCGATCATCAGCGACACGGGCAGCCGTGACCTGCAGAAGCTGGTCGGCCGTGACGGTGAGGTGCTGGAGGCGCTCCAGGAGCTCACGCGCCTGGCCGTGCACCGGGAGACCGGCGACCGCAGCCGCCTGATGCTCGACATCGCGGGCTTCCGCGCCAAGAAGCGCGCCGAGCTCTCCGAACTCGGCGCCAAGGCGGCGGCCGAGGTCAGGAGCTCGGGCGAGCCCGTGAAGCTCAAGCCGATGACGCCGTTCGAGCGCAAGGTGGTGCACGACGCGGTCAAGTCCGCGGGCCTGCGCAGCGAGTCCGAGGGCGAGGAGCCGCAGCGCTTCGTCGTCGTGCTGCCCGCCTGAATCGGTCCGTACGTCTCTCCGGCCCCGTCTGTAGCGCAGACGGGGCCGAACTTTGTCAGCCTGGTAGTTCTGGTGATCGGCGCTGGTCGCGCTGATGCGGTACGGAAGGACGGTCCCCGTGACGGAGGCAGCGGAGCTCCCCCCTGCGCCCGAACAGGCACGTGACGTATTCGGTGATCGCTTCGCGGATGCGGTCCGGTACGCCGAGCTGCTGGCAGAGGCGGGCGTGCAACGAGGGCTGATCGGCCCGCGCGAGGTGCCCCGCCTGTGGGAGAGGCACCTGCTGAACTGCGCGGTGCTCTCGGAGGTCGTCCCCGAGGGGGTGACGGTGTGCGATGTCGGCTCGGGCGCCGGCCTGCCCGGCATTCCGCTGGCGCTCGTCCGGGAAGACCTGAAGATCACGCTGCTCGAGCCGCTGCTGCGGCGCACCAATTTCCTCACCGAGGTCGTCGAGCTGCTCGGCCTTGATCATGTGACCGTCGTTCGCGGTCGCGCCGAGGAGGTCATGGGCAAGATTCCGCCGGTCCATGTCGTGACCGCGCGGGCGGTGGCTCCGCTGGACCGTCTGGCCACCTGGGGCATTCCGCTGCTGCGTCCCTACGGGGAGATGCTGGCCCTCAAGGGCGACACCGCGGAAGAGGAGCTGAAGAGTGCGGCCACCGCTCTGGCCAAGCTCGGTGCGGTGGAGACGTCCATCCTCCATGTAGGGGAGGGCATCGTGGACCCGCCGTCGACCGTGGTGCGGGTCGAGGTCGGGGAGAGCCCCGGTGGGGTGCGGTTCGCGGCCAAGCGGGCTAAGGCGGCCCGGACGGGGCGGGCACGCCGACGTCGTTGATCTGGCGGTTGTCTGATCTGGTCTGAGTGTGGGCGGTACGCCACACAAGCTGCCAAACCTACGCATCTCGGAGTGTCGCGGGGGCCCGGCCGCGGCTGCTGTGCATCGTGTTTCACGTGAAACGTCGCTCACTGCTGCACGGCATCATCAGTCGCGGCCGGGCTGCGGCCGAACCCCGCGAACGTAAGCCTCTCCGATCGCTCGGAAAACGGTCCACTCATAGCGAGGTGTCCCCCGTGGAGGGTACGGAGTTGTCCACAGAGGTGGATTTCTCCACAGAAGACCAGACCTCACTGGTTCACAACCCCGAAGGCATGGGAGGCTCTGTTCATTGCGAGCCTGATGTCGAGGAGAGTGAATCCTTGCGGTCCGACGCCAACATCGCGGGACCGATGACCGATCCGGTCCCCGGTCCCCGTACCGAGTCGATGGGGGACGATGTTTCACGTGAAACACCGCCCCCGATGGACGACACTCCCATCGGTCGTGCTGCCCAACTTGCGGTGGAGGCACTGGGTCGTGCCGGCGAAGGACTGCCGCGGCCCGAGCAGACCCGGGTCATTGTGGTCGCCAACCAGAAGGGCGGTGTGGGCAAGACGACGACGACCGTCAATCTCGCCGCCTCCCTCGCCCTGCACGGCGCCCGCGTCCTGGTGATCGACCTGGACCCGCAGGGCAATGCGTCCACCGCGCTGGGGATCGACCACCACGCCGAAGTCCCGTCCATCTATGACGTGTTGGTCGAGAGCAAGCCGCTCGCGGAGGTCGTCCAGCCCGTCCCTGATGTGGAAGGTCTCTTCTGCGCTCCCGCCACGATCGATCTCGCGGGTGCGGAGATCGAGCTGGTGTCCCTGGTGGCCCGGGAGAGCAGACTTCAGCGGGCGATCCAAGCCTATGAGCAGCCGTTGGACTACATCCTCATCGACTGCCCGCCCTCTCTTGGCCTGTTGACGGTCAACGCCCTGGTCGCCGGGCAGGAGGTGCTCATCCCGATCCAGTGCGAGTACTACGCGCTGGAGGGTCTGGGGCAGCTGCTTCGCAATGTCGATCTGGTACGGGGGCACCTCAACCCGGCCCTGCATGTGTCGACCATCCTGCTCACCATGTACGACGGCCGGACGCGTCTGGCATCCCAGGTCGCGGAAGAGGTGCGCAACCACTTCGGCGACGAGGTGCTGAGGACTAGCATTCCTCGCTCGGTCCGTATTTCCGAGGCGCCGAGCTATGGACAGACGGTGCTGACTTACGATCCAGGATCGAGCGGTGCCCTCTCGTATCTTGAGGCGGCACGTGAAATCGCGCTGAAGGGTGTCGGCGTCCACTACGACGCACAGCACGCCCATGTCAGCGCGCGGACGGAACAGAGCATGGTGGAGGGGATTCAGTGAGCGAGCGACGGAGGGGGTTGGGCCGTGGTCTCGGCGCACTGATCCCTGCTGCCCCGACAGGGGACAAGGCGACGGCTCAAGGGGCGGGGGGCGGCGGTGCACCCGCCTCACCGGCGGCGCCTGTCCTGACGACGGAACGGGGAGTGGCGGCCGCGAAAGTGGCCACGCTGTCGACTGTTTCACGTGAAACCGAGGACACGTCCGTGCAGGGCGCGGTGGAAACGACCGCGTCGCCGATCGGTGCCCACTTCGCCGAGCTGCCTCTCGACGCCATCACCCCGAATCCACGGCAGCCGCGTGAGGTGTTCGATGAGGACGCGCTCGCCGAACTCGTCACCTCCATCAAGGAGGTCGGCCTTCTCCAGCCGATCGTGGTACGGCAGGTGGGCCCGGCGCGCTACGAGCTCATCATGGGCGAGCGGCGCTGGCGGGCCTGCCGTGAGGCCGGCCTGGAGGCCATCCCGGCGATCGTGCGAGCCACGGACGACGAGAAGCTGCTCCTGGACGCCCTCCTGGAGAACCTGCACCGAGCGCAGCTGAACCCGCTGGAAGAGGCCGCCGCCTATGACCAGCTCCTGAGGGACTTCAACTGCACCCACGACCAGCTGGCCGACCGCATCGGCCGGTCGCGTCCCCAGGTGTCCAACACCCTGCGGCTGCTGAAGCTGTCGCCGGCGGTGCAGCGTCGGGTGGCCGCCGGGGTGCTCTCCGCGGGACACGCCCGGGCGCTGCTGTCCGTGGAGGACTCGGAGGAGCAGGACCGGCTGGCGCACCGCATCGTGGCCGAGGGGCTGTCCGTGCGCGCTGTCGAGGAGATCGTCACGCTCATGGGGTCCCGGCCGCGCAGTGCCCCGCGTTCCAAGGGGCCACGTGCCGGTACCCGGGTTTCCCCGGCGCTCAGCGATCTGGCGACGCGGCTCTCGGATCGCTTCGAGACCCGGGTGAAGGTCGACCTCGGACAGAAGAAGGGCAAGATCACCGTCGAGTTCGCCTCGATGGAGGATCTGGAGCGGATCCTCAGCACGCTTGCCCCGGGCGAGGGGCCGGTCCTGCATAAGAGCCTGCAGGACGGCGATGCCGAGGAGCCGGAGGACTGAGCCGTCCGGGTGAAGCCGGTCGCGGACCAGCGACTCTCCGGGTGGGCCGTGTCCGGTGTGTACCGGAACACGGCCCGCTCTTTGCTTTCAGGCAGTATCGATCGAATCACCAACGTGGATACGATGCGTTCGGGTATGGCGCATCCACCTGACGGCACCTTGATCGGGGAGGCGGAGGCCATGCGAACCATGAGCCGTACCGGACTGGTGACCGCGGGCCTGAGTGTGGGAGCGGTCGGCGGGTTCGTCGGCAGCCTGCTCAGGGAGCGGAGCGCTCTGACAGCCGCCCGCAGTGCTGCGGGCGAAGGAAGCGAGGAACTGCCTTCATGGGGCGTCGGCTCGTACCGCTCACGCTGGACAACCTTCCGGATCTTCCCAAGCGCTGTCGCGCGTGTGTCTTCTGGGAACTGGACCCCGTCAGCGGAGAGGCGGCGGTAAAGGCCGGCACGTCCGCGCTCGAAAAGGAAGCCTGGATCTCCGCCGTCCTGCTGGACTGGGGTTCCTGCGGCCGGGTGGTCTATGTGGACGACGTACCGGTGGGTTTCGTGCTGTACGCGCCGCCCGCCTATGTCCCGCGTTCCACGGCCTTCCCTACGAGCCCGGTGTCACCGGACGCGGTCCAGCTGATGACCGCCTTCATCATGCCCGGTTACCAGGGCCAAGGGCTTGGCCGGGTGATGGTTCAGACGGTTGCCAAGGATCTGTTGCGTCGGGGCTTCAAGGCGATCGAGGCCTTCGGCGACGCACGCTGGAAGGAGCCGGCGTGCCTGCTGCCCGCCGACCATCTGCTGGCCGTGGGATTCAAGACGGTACGGCAGCACCCGACGTACCCTCGGCTCAGGCTGGAACTGCGCTCGACGCTCTCCTGGAAGGAAGACGTCGAGCTGGCGTTGGACCGTCTGCTGGGAGCCGTGCAGAAGGAGCCGGCACTGCGGCCTCTGTAGCCGGGGTCATGCGTAGGGGCCGACCCCTGAAGGTCGGCCCCTACGCGTTTCACGTGAAACATTGCCACCTCACTCGGCGGCTTCGTTCGGCGCCTCGCCGTCTACTCGGCGATGAAGTCCTCGAGGTCGCGAACGATCGCGGCCTTCGGCTTGGCACCGACGATGGTCTTGGCGACCTCGCCACCCTGGTAGACGTTCAGGGTCGGGATCGACATGACGCCGTACTTGGCGGCCGTCGCCGGGTTCTCGTCGATGTTGAGCTTGACGACCTCGATCTTTTCGCCGTACTCGGCGGCGATCGCCTCGAGCGACGGGGCGATCTGGCGGCAGGGGCCGCACCATGCCGCCCAGAAGTCCACCAGGACGGGCTTGTCGCTCTTGAGGACGTCCTCCTCGAAGGAGGCGTCGGTCACGTTCTTCAGGGTGCCTGCCACGGCGGGCTCCTTACCTCGGTGATGCGATGGCGAAACGGGGGTCAGACGGTGGTCTTCTCGGGCTCGGCCTGCTGCTCGCTGTCTGCGAGGGCGGCGAGGTAGCGCTCTGCGTCCAGGGCGGCGGAGCAACCCGTGCCGGCGGCGGTGATCGCCTGGCGGTAGGTGTGGTCGACGACGTCGCCCGCGCCGAAGACACCGGTCAGGTTGGTGCGGGTCGAGGGGGCGTCCACCTTGAGGTAGCCCTCCTCGTCGAGGTCGAGCTGGCCCTTGAACAGCTCGGTGCGCGGGTCGTGACCGATCGCGATGAACAGGCCGGTCACCGGCAGCTCGGTGAGCTCCCCCGTCTTCAGGTTGCGCAGCGTCAGGCCCTCGAGCTTGGGGTTGCCCTTGATCTCGGCGACCTCGCTGTCCCACACGAACTTGATCTTCGGGTCGGCGAAGGCGCGGTCCTGCATCGCCTTCGAGGCCCGCAGGGTGTCACGACGGTGGACGACGGTGACGGACTTGGCGAAGCGCGAGAGGAAGGTGGCCTCCTCCATCGCGGTGTCGCCGCCGCCGATCACGGCGATGTCCTGGTCCTTGAAGAAGAAGCCGTCACAGGTGGCGCACCAGGAGACTCCGCGGCCGGAGAGGGCGTCCTCGTTCGGCAGGCCCAGCTTGCGGTGCTGGGAGCCGGTGGCGACGATGACGGCCTTCGCCTTGTGCACCGTGCCGGCGGTGTCCGTGACGGTCTTGATCTCACCGGTGAGGTCGACGGAGACGATGTCGTCCGGAATCAGCTCGGCACCGAAGCGCTCGGCCTGCGCGCGCATGTTGTCCATGAGCTCGGGGCCCATGATGCCGTCCTGGAAGCCGGGGAAGTTCTCGACCTCGGTCGTGTTCATGAGCGCACCACCCGCGGTGACGGCGCCCTCGAACACCAGTGGCTTCAGCGACGCGCGCGCGGTGTAGAGCGCCGCCGTGTAACCGGCGGGCCCGGAGCCGATGATGATCACGTTACGGACGTCGCTCACGGCTTGATTCCTCGTCTCTGGAGACTGCTGCTGCCTACTGCCGGTGGGAGCCTCGCTCGGCGCTCTCACCCCACCCAACGGATCCTAAGGGGCCCGCATTCCCGGTGTGTCCGGGCACACGGAGACGCGGCACCGCACACAGTTCCCAATGACACCCGGATAGGAACCGGTCCGGGGTGCGAAACCTCAGGAGCGGGCGTACGAGTGCGTCAACAGCACCTTGCCGGGGGACCCCGAGGCCTGCTTCACGCAGGCCGCATCGACGATGTAGGCCGTGACCTTCGTGCTGTCGGAGGCGTCGGGGGTGACGAGGAGATAGACGAGGACCCCCTGGTACACGCCCTTGTCGGCGGCGAGGACGCTCTCGTCGGTGGTGATGGCCTGCTGTACGCAGGTCGGCACGTTGACAGTGGTGTCCTGGAGTGTCTTGTTCGGCCGCATGCCTGAAGATCCGGCCGTGCCGGGTTCGGACTGGACGCCCCAGGGCTTGGCACTGGCGGAGCCGCCCTCGTCCGTCTTCCCGGCGAGCAGGTTGGTGACCTGGCTCTGCAGCGTGCCGGCGGAGTAGGTGTGCGCGGCGTCGGTGTGCTGCGGCCTGGCCGTGGTGCTCTTCCCCGTGTCGCCGCCCAGCGTCTGCACCAGCAGGACGCCCAGACCCACGGCCGCAGCTGTGAAGACGGCGGCCATGGCGACGGTCCTGCGGCGGCCGCGACGGGTGCGCTGGGCGCGGCCCGGTCCGGTGGCCGCACGGGCATGGCCCGAAGGGCGGTCAGTGGCGGCAGGGGGCGCTGTTTCACGTGAAACATGCGCAATGAGTTCAGGGGAACCGACACTCGCGCTCTCGGGTGCCGACGCTGGTGCCGCGACGTCCCTCAGCGCCTCCACGGCGAGCGCGGCATCGATACGGCTCGCCACATCGTCGGGCATACGGGGCGGGCCCGGAAGCGTGCCGAGGAGTCCGCGGATCTCCCCCAGGGAGTCGTAGACGTCCGCACACAGGGGGCACTCGTCCAGATGCCGCCGCACGTCCTCCACACGGGAGGGCGGCAGAAGACCTTCGCAGAGGTCGGAGAGCTCCTCGACGTCCGGATGCCCGGCCATATCGGTCGTGGATGTCACGCTCGCCCACCTCCGCCCTTCACAGCAGCTGAATCGCTTGGCCCTGCGTCATGTGGTCCTGCTGCGGGTGGGACGGATGCCCCCTGAACCCGGTTCCGTCCACCGCCCGACTTCTTGACGTCCTCGCCGCCGCCCTCCGCGCGCAGATGGGTGAGCAGCGGCAGCAGTCTGGCTCTACCGCGGGCACAGCGGCTCTTCACCGTGCCCGTCGGCACATCGAGGATGCGGGCGGCCTCCGCGACCGGGTAGCCCTGCATGTCCACGAGGACGAGCGCGGCACGCTGGTCCGGAGGCAGAGTCCTCAAAGCCTCCAGCAGCTGGCGGTGCAGATCATTCCGCTCGGCCGGCGCCGAGGCCGACTCATGCGGCTCCAGGAGCTGCTCCAGCCGTTCGGTGTCGTCCACGGGAGAGGTCTTCCTGGAGGCCGCCTTACGGGCGCGGTCCAGGCACGCGTTCACCGTGATCCGGTGCAACCAGGTCGTGACGGCGGACTGGCCCCGAAACGTATGGGCCGCCCGGTAGGCAGAAACCAGAGCGTCCTGAACGGCGTCGGCGGCATCCTCACGGTCCCCAAGCGTCCGCAGCGCCACGGCCCACAGTCGATCGCGGTGCCGGCGGACGATCTCACCAAAGGCGTCGGGGTCGCCCTCCACGTGACGGGCGAGGAGGTCCTGATCGCTTGCATCGTCGTATGCGGTGCCATCCGCCATCGGACCCCTCCCCCCTTGATGATGCTCAGCCGGTGAACTTCACATCGGTGATGGCCTGCTTGTAGCCCGCACCGCTGTAGCCGTCGCTCGGTGCCATCGGAACATCGGTGATCCACAGCAGGACGTACTGCGTCTTGAGCGTCTTCGTCGCCTTCACCGTGAGAGAGGTTCCGCTCGTGGTGGCGGTTCCGATCTCCCTCATTCCCGCGATCCCTGTGGAGGGGGACAGCGAGTCCGTGGCATACAGGTGAACGGTCGTGTGGTCGCCCGGGTAACGGAGCCCTATGGACGCAGCCATGATCCCCTTGGGGGAGCCGAGGTCATAGACGATGCCCACACCGGGCTTGTAGGGCGCCAGCTTCGGGCCGTCCTCGTAGCGCTTGGTCCGCCAGTATGTGGAGCTGTCCCCGTCGTACGTGTTCTTGACATCCTCAGGGGCCTGCGCGTCACCGCTCGCGACGTACTCTTGCGCACCCTGGATCTTGATCTGGGTGAGCGGCTTGGGCGTGATGCCGCCGTTCTTGTCGTTCCCGTCCGTCGTATGCGTCTGGTTCGTGTTGTCCGACTTCTTGCCCTGGTTCATCAGGGCTTCCGCGAGTTGCCAGCTGCCCAGGCCCAGGGCCGCGATCAGCAGCGCGGAGACCGCCCACTTGAGGGCCTTGCCCGTGCGGCTCTGCAGCGGGGGCGGCGGGGCCGGTACGGGCTGGGTGATGCCCGGGTGGGCCGCGGGGCGGCCGTACGTGCCCTGCTGGTACGTCGTGCGCTGGTAGTCGGGCGGCGCTGTGAACGAGGGCTCCGGCGGGCGGATGCGGGGCATCTCACCGATCGCCTTGACCAGTTCCTCGGGCGTGGTGCACGGGGCCTCGTGGCGGGAGGCGGTGGCACCGTCGTTGGCCAGCGCCCGCATGGCGAGTTCGGACAGACCGCGGTGTACGCCGGCGCGCACCTGGTCGGGGGCGATCAGGCCGACGCCCTTGGGCAGCCCCGACAGACCGTAGGCGTCGTCCTCGTAGGGCCAGCGCTGGGTGAGGGCGGCGTACAGGAGCGCGCCGATGGCCTCCGTGTCGGTGCGCTGCGGGGTGTCGGAACTGATGCCGCGCAGGGCGGCGTTCACCGCGAGGCCGCGGATGCGCCACTGGCCCGAGGAGGTGCGCAGGATGGTGCCGGGGTTCAGGCGGAGATGGGAGAGGCCCTCGCGGTGGGCGGCGGCCATGGCTTGGGCCACCTGGGTGA
Organism: Streptomyces sp. Y2F8-2; assembly: GCF_014905555.1. Taxonomy (GTDB): domain Bacteria; phylum Actinomycetota; class Actinomycetes; order Streptomycetales; family Streptomycetaceae; genus Streptomyces; species Streptomyces cynarae. Next base: position 201,255 of record NZ_BNGS01000008.1, read on the forward strand.
CCATCTGGTAGGCGTCGTGGGCTTCCAGCGGTCCGGTGGCGAGCAGCGTGGTCAGTTCGACGGCGTCGGGCAGCCATTCGTGCACGACATAGACGAGGTCGTTCTCCTCGACCGCGTCCAGGACCTGCACGAATCGCGGATCGCCCAGCAGCGCCGAGGAACGGGCCGCGGCCAGCACGGAACGCGCTCTGGTGTGGTCCGAGGGAAGAACATGAATGCCGACGGCGCGGCGGAGTTTTTCGTCCATCGCACGCCAGCTGCTGAATCCGTCCAGACGGGTGACGCACTCCTCGAGACGGTAGCGTCTGGCGAGCTTGTGGCCGCTGTGCAGCTCCGGTGGTGAGGCCTTTCCGGGACGCTCGGTCCCGCCGCTCCCCTGCGGCTCGTCGCTGTCCGTGTCCCGCTCCCGGTCCTGGGCCACCCCGTCGGACGTGGACTGGTCCGCCTTGGCGGTCAGCGGCTCGTCACCGCTGTTGTCTGCCACGTCGACGGCAGCCGTGCTCCGTTCCGCCACCGTCGTACCTGCCTCCCCATCCGTTGCGCGCTGTCCGACGCAGAAACCAATTGTGCCCACAGTCCGCCGCTATGCACGACACACGGCGGCGGACAATGGTTGTGCGCGTACCCCCGCCTCAGCGCCCCAGGCGCCCGCGGACCATGCCGACCATTGAGTTGAGTTCCTCGATGCGCATCTTGCGTGCGGCGACGTAGAAGACGCCGAGAAGCAGGGCGCCACCGCCGACGAGGGCGGCCAGCGAGCCGACCACCCCCTGCCCCAGCGTGTGGCCGATCTCGTAGCAGGCCGCTCCGCTCAGCAGCGCGGCCGGCACCGAGGCGATGCCCAGCCGTGCGTACGTCCGCAGCACCCGGGCGCCGTCCAGGTCGCCGCCCAGCCGCTTGCGCAGTCGGGCCCAGGCGACACCGACGCCGATCGCGTACGCGAGGCCGTAGGAGCCCGCCATGCCGATCACGGCCCAGCGGGCCGGGAGGACGAAGTAGCAGACGGCTGAGGCCCCCGCGTTCACAGCGGCCACGATGACCGTGTTGTAGAAGGGGGTGCGGGTGTCCTCGTACGCGTAGAAGGCGCGGAGGACGACGTACTGCACGGAGTACGGGATGAGGCCGAGGCCGAAGGCCATCAGCATGTAACCCATGTTGGTGGCCTCGCTGGTGCCCGACGAGCCGAAGATCAGGGTGCACATCGGGATGCCCAGCGAGACGAACCCGAAGGCGATCGGCACGATCGCGACGGCCGTGGTGCGCAGGCCCTGCGAGATGTCGTCGCGGACCGCTCCGCCGTCGCCCTCTGCCGCCGAGCGCGAGATGCGCGGCAGCAGGGCCGCCATCAGGGAGACGGTGATGATCGCCTGCGGGAGCCCCCAGATCAGCTGGGCGTTGGCGTAGGCGGCGAAGCCGGTGCCGTCGACCGGGGAGTGCTTGCCCGCCGAGGTGGACAACTGTGAGACGACGAGCGCGCCGGCCTGGTTGGCGAGGACGAACAGGACGGTCCACTTGGCGAGCGTCGCGGCCTTGCCGAGGCCATGGCCCTTCCAGTCGAAGCGCGGCCGCAGCCGGAAACCGGTCTCGCGCAGGTACGGGATCATCGCCAGGGCCTGTACGACCATGCCGAGCAGCACGCCGATTCCGAGCAACCGCTGCCCCTCCGGCGGGATGTTCGTCACCTTCATCCCGGAGTTCGCCGCGCTGCCGTACACCCAGATGAATGCGCCGAGCGTCACGATGATGACGATGTTGTTCAGGACCGGGGTCCACATCATCGCGCCGAACTTCCCCCGCGCGTTGAGAACCTGACCCATCACCACGTGGATGCCCATGAAGAAGATCGAGGGCAGGAAGTAACGGACGAAGGTGACGCCGACCTCGTTGGCCGCCGGGTCGCTGGCGACCGAGTCGGACAGCAGGCGGATCAGGTAGGGCGCCCCCAGGATCGCGACCACGGTGAGCCCACCGAGCGCCACCATGACCAAGGTCAGCAACCGGTTGGCGTACGCCTCGCCGCCGTCCTCGTCCTCCTTCATCGCGCGCACCAGCTGCGGCACGAAGACGGAGTTGAGGCCACCGCCCACGGTGAGGATGTAGATCATCGTCGGCAGCTGGTAGGCGACCTGGAAGGTATCGCCGAGGAGGCCGACGCCGAGCGCCGAGACGATCAGCGCCGAGCGGATGAACCCGGTGAGCCGGGAGACCATCGTGCCCGCCGCCATCACGGCGCTGGACTTCAGCAGGTTCGAGGCCCGCCCGCCCTTCTTCCCTTCGGGCGCGGGTGGCGCGGCGGGCTCGGCGGTGGCCTCGGGCGCGGCCGCCGGTGCCGCGTCGGCGGCCGTTGAAGGGGCGGCGTACGTCCGTTCCTGCGGGGACGCCTGGGCGTAGGCCGGTGCCGGGTACGGCCCGGCCGGACCCTGAGCCGGTGCGGGGCCCGGTACGGACGGCTGCCGCACGGACGGCTGTCCGCCGCCCTGCTGCTGGTCCCTGAACAGGTGCGCGAAGGCGTCCGGCTCGTGGCGCTCCTGGCCGGCCTGGGTGACGAGGTCGTCGACGCCCACGAACTGGGTGGTGCGGGCGTCGTCGCCGTACGGCAGGTACTGCGACGGTCCCTCCGGCTCGGGCGCCGGCGGCTGGGCCCACACGCGAGGGTCGGGGGTGTGTTCCGGAGTCGGCGGCTGGGCGTACAAGGGCTGCTGCGGCTGGTACGGGCCAGGGGGCGGCGGGGGGTGCGCCGCGCGGTCGTAGAGCGCCTCGGCCACCGGGTCCTGAGCGGAGAGGTCGTGCGCCTGGTAGGGGTCCTGGTGGTAGGCGTCATGGAGGTACATGTCGGCCGGGGGCTGCGGCGGTACCTGATCGGGCTGGTGCGGTGGCGGGCCCTCGGGGTAGCCCGAGCTGCCCACGGCGCCCTGCTCGCGGTCACCGTCGTACGGCGCGTTCATGGTTACCCCACCTCGTTGTCCCCGGGCCCTTGGCCACGACATCGCTCAACGGTCCACTCTCTCACCCGTCCCGGACGGGTCGGTGCTTTCCGGTGCGGTGTCCGGCCCCGGGTCACTCGGGTGCTCCGGGTCGTCTGCCCCGGTCTCCGTGTCCGACTCCTGTGCGGGTGCCGCTGCGGATCCTGCGGTGTCCCCAGTGTCTACGGCGGCGTCGGCGGCCTTGTTCAGACCCCCGTCGTCCGCGTGCTGCGGGTCGTCCTGCCGGTCCTCCTCGGCCTGCCGTGCGGTCAGGCGCTTGCGCTGGGTGTACATGCGGAACCCGGCGAGCACCAGCAGCAGGACACCACCGGCGATGACGAGCATCACCGTGGGAGTGATCTCGGTGACGTTCACGTCGAAGGTGATCGGAGGGCCGTACGCCTGCCCGTCCTCGGTGAACAGCTGGGCGACGACCGCGGCCCGTCCGTTGGCGTTGGCCGTGGTGGTGAACTTCACGGACTGGCTGTGCCCGCCCGAGACGGAGATGGGCTGCTCGGAGTAGGGGCCGTTGCCGATCTTCAAACGCGTCGGCTGTTGGGAGGTGAGGCGCAGGACCAGGTGGTCGACCCCCTGCATGAGATTGTTCTGCACCGTCACGGGGATGGTCGCGCTGCGGCCGGAGAGCTTCGTCTCGGACTTCTCGATCAGCCGCACCTGATCGGTGAGCCCGTCGAGGTATGACTCCACGCCCTGGCGGAAGGCCGAGGCTTCGGAGGCGTGCCCGCGCCACGAGGTGGACATCGAGCGGTCTATGGCCCGCCCGAAGGGGGTGACCACTCGTGCGGGGTCGGTCAGGATCACCTTGAAGCTGTCGAGCTTGTCCTGCGTGTTCTCGATCTGCGCGAACGCGGACCGCGGAAGTTCCTGCCTGCGCAGCGAGGAGGGGTAGCGGGACGCGGCCGGCACCTTCGTCGTGGCATCCGGGTCCGGCTTGGCCTTGGCGGCCACCGACAGATCGGCCGACTCCGACCAGTGGCTGCCCTGCAGGGCCGTCAGCGCCTCCGCCATCGACTGGGCCTGGCTCGAGGACGGCATCCGCGGAGGAGCGACCACGATGCTGCGCTGCTTGTCCGGCTCCTCGAGGTTGATCATCAGACTCTGAGCCAGGAAATCCTGCACGGCGAGGGTGGAGCTCGCGGCCGAGGTCATGTCGCCGTCGAACGCGCTCGACAGGCCGTCGTCCGAGACCACCGCCGTGGTGCCGCCCCCGATGGGGCGAGCGGCGGTGGGCGTGTAGGACAGGCCGCGGGTCTCCTGGAGGCTGTCGCTGCGGGCGATCACCTTGTCGGCGCCGGCCGAGGTGGCGACCTTGATGATGGAGGGGTCGATCGCGCCGTCCACGGGCCAGGCGAAGTCGGTGTCGGGTTTCACGTGGAGGATGGTCTCCACGGTGCTCGCGGCGACGTCCGTGGCGTCCTTGAGGTGGCTGAGGGAGCCGGTGACGTTCTTGCCGTTGTGGGCGAGCGAGGCCAGGTCGGGGTCGCCGTAGGGCAGAGCGACGACCTCCTTGTTCTGGACCGCCTTCTGAAGGTCGGCGAGCCACTGCTTGGCGACCGCCTGACTCTTGCCCGCCGTGACCTTGTCGCCGTCGCCCTTGACGCTGTAGCTGCCCGCCATCGCGTCCACGGAGGCGAGCAGGTCGGGGTCGACCACCCAGGTGACGTCGAGGTTCCTGCCCTGTGAAAGGAGCTGCGAGAGACGGCCGCCCGGGGAGATCTCCTTGGCCAGGTCGTCGTTCTGGAAGACGGGTGTCTGCTGCTGGTTGGGGAGGGTCTCCGCGGTCATGTGGGCATCGGAGACCAGCGGCCACAGGAACGTCGTCTGCGTCTTGGCGGCGTTGTCGGGCTGCCAGGGCAGGAACGTCCGCTGGATGCCGAGTACCTGCTCGTAGGGTTGCGCGGCGGTCTGGCCGGAGAGCGAGACGCCGAGGGGGTAGACCCCGTCGGAGCCGAGGTCCAGCTCCTTGACGGGCACGGAGATGCTGAATTCCTGGGTGGCACCGGGCGCGAGCTGGGCGAACTTCTCGACGTACTTGCCGCCGACCTCGGTGCCGTCGACGCCCGGCAGGTAGCCGGTGCGCCGGGCGACGCTGTCGATGGACGCGCGATTGGTCAGCTCCTGGCCGACGCGCAGGCCCACGTGGGCGTCGGTGACGGCCTGCCTGCCGTTGTTGGTGACCGTGCCGGAGACGGTGAGGGTGTCGCCGTCGGTCGGCACGCTGGGGCTGAGCGAGTCGAGGGAGACAGTGACCGCTCGGGAGCTGCCGGCCTCCACCGCGGCGCTCCTGACGGCGGCGTGCGCGTCCGGGCCGGCGGGCAGCTGCAGGAGGCCGGCCAGCAGGGGTGCGCCCGCGAGCAGCGCTCCGGTACGCCGGAGCCACCGGCGGGCAGGTGAGGAACTCATCCCCTGGAAGTCTGCCGCCTCGGCCACGCGCTCGCCCGTCCCTCGTCGTCAGTGGTCGTCGGAATGTGCGTCCCCGCATGGTAACGATGTGCGCGGAAGGGAAGTGCCGCGGTCCGCACCACAAGATCGGAAAGGGAGCGGGGCCGTCCCGTCATGGCGGGACGGGGAAGGCCGGCCGCGACTGACTGTTTACGGTCGTTCACGGAACGCTCGCGACGGTTTAATGCGGGCGCCCGCCATCGCCCGGGACACGTACCCTTTTCTGTTGTGCCGAACGCCAACGCAGACAATCCCCGTGCCCTGAGTCAGGTGCAGCAGCGCGCCGTGAGCGAACTGCTGCGGGTCTCCCCTGTCGCCGACGACCTCGCCCGCCGCTTCAAGGAGGCGGGCTTCTCGCTCGCTCTGGTCGGTGGCTCGGTGCGGGACGCCCTCCTCGGGCGGCTCGGCAACGACCTGGACTTCACGACGGACGCCCGTCCCGAGGACGTCCTGAAGATCGTGCGGCCGTGGGCGGACGCCACATGGGAGGTCGGGATCGCCTTCGGCACGGTGGGGGCTCAGAAGGACGCCCGCGTCGGAGACGCTGTCCAACGCTTCCAGATCGAGGTGACGACGTACCGGTCGGAGGCCTACGACCGCAGCTCGCGCAAGCCCGAGGTGTCGTATGGCGACTCCATCGAGGAGGATCTGGTCCGGCGCGACTTCACGGTCAATGCGATGGCCGTCGCGCTGCCCGAGAAGGAGTTCATCGACCCGCACCGGGGGCTCGACGATCTCGCCGCCCGGGTGCTGCGCACCCCCGGGACCCCCGAGGAGTCGTTCTCGGACGATCCACTGCGGATGATGCGGGCTGCCCGCTTCGCGGCTCAGCTGGACTTCGAGGTGGCTCCCGAGGTCGTCACGGCCATGAAGGAGATGGCCGGGCGCATCGAGATCGTCTCCGCCGAACGCGTACGGGACGAGCTGAACAAGTTGGTCCTGTCCGCCTACCCGCGCAAGGGGCTGACGCTGCTGGTCGAGACGGGGCTCGCCGATCACGTCCTGCCGGAGCTGCCCGCCCTGCGGCTGGAGCGTGATGAGCACCACCGGCACAAGGACGTCTATGACCACACGCTGATCGTCCTGGAGCAGGCGATGGCGCTGGAGCAGGACGGACCCGATCTGGCGCTGCGGCTCGCCGCGCTGCTGCATGACATCGGAAAGCCGAAGACGCGCCGTTTCGAGAAGGACGGCCGTGTCTCCTTCCACCACCACGAGGTGGTCGGCGCGAAGATGACCAAGAAGCGGATGACGGCGCTGAAGTACCCCAACGAGCTGGTGAAGGACGTCTCCCGTTTGGTCGAACTGCACCTGCGCTTCCACGGCTACGGCACGGGAGAGTGGACGGACTCGGCGGTGCGCCGGTACGTCCGTGACGCGGGCCCGCTCCTCGAGCGTCTCCACAAGCTGACCCGCTCGGACTGCACGACCCGCAACAAACGCAAGGCGGCCGCGCTCTCCCGTGCGTACGACGGCCTGGAGGAGCGCATCGCCCAGCTCAAGGACCAGGAGGAGCTGGACGCGATCCGCCCCGACCTGGACGGCAACCAGATCATGGAGATTCTGGGCGTCGGCCCGGGGCCCGTGGTCGGTCGGGCGTACAAGCACATGCTGGAGCTGCGCCTCGAGAACGGCCCGATGGGGCATGACGCTGCGGTGTCCGCGCTCAAGGAATGGTGGGCCGAGCAGGGTGAGGGATGACGGAACGGGGTCATGTTTCACGTGAAACATGACCCCGGAACGCCACCACGGCACGCACGAAGGGGCGATGTTTCACGTGAAACATCGCCCCTTCGTGCGTGCCGTGGGTCGATCTACTTCTTGAGCTCGTTCAGGCAGAGCACCACGTCGTGGCCGCCGCCGTACTGAATGTAGGAGATCGTCGCGTCCTTGACGCCCTGGCACTTGTTTTCATCGCTGGTGCCGTCAAACTTCTGGACGACCTTGTACTGGGCGTTGCTCGAGGAGCAGTCGACGTCCTTGAGGTCGGGCTTGGAGTTCGTGCCGTCGTTGTGCATGCAGGAGCCCACCGACGTCGTCTCCGCGTCGTCGCGGGTCAGGAACCAGCCCGCACCGAATTTGATGACGCCGATGATGACGGCGATGACGATGGCGCCGATGATCCGTATCGCCTTCTTGCTGGCGCGCTTGCCGGGCCCCGCCTGCGGCGGCAGCGGCGCCGGGGCACCCTGCTGCTGGGGGAAGGGGGGATACGGCTGCTGCTGCTGCGGGTATCCCTGCTGCTGCGGGTACGTCTGCTGCGGCGGATAGGGCTGCTGCGGAGCGTACGGCTGCTGCGCGACTCCCGGCTGGCCGAGCTGCTGCCCCATGGGCACGGTGGGCTGCTGGGCGTACGGATTCGTGCCCTGGGGCGGCGGAGTGGTCACTTTCGGGGTCCCCCTCGAACGCGGGTGCGCATTGCGCGAAATAAGACGCCCGTAAGCTACAGGTCTGCACTGACAACCTTGAACTCGCCTGGTGCTCCGTAGCCTTGATGTGACACTTACTGGCGCTCAAAGCGGGACATAGACAATGCAGCTGTCGCGTAGACCACGGCGACCATGACGACCAAAGCCGCTGATCGGCCGTCAGGGGGCAGCATCAAGGCGGCGACCGCGGCCGCGCCGACGAAGGCCACGTTGAAGAGCACGTCGTAGACCGAGAAGATCCGGCCGCGGAAGCCGTCGTCGACCGAGAACTGAACGATCGTGTCAGTGGAGATCTTCGCGCCCTGTGTGGTCAGCCCGAGGACGAACGCGGCCACCAGCATGGGTCCCGTGGCGAACGGCAGGCCGAGCGAGGGCTCCAGTACGGCGGCGGACCCCGCGCACACCGCGATCCAGCGTCCGGGACCGAGACGCCCCGCCGCCCACGGCGTCACCACGGCCGCGGCGAAGAACCCGGCCCCGGAGATGCCCAGCGCCAGTCCCAGCAGGGCCAGCCCCTGGCGCGGGTTCGCGGACAGGGCGTAGCGGCAGAGCATGAGCAGGAGGACGAGCAGCGCGCCGTAGCAGAACCGCATCAGGGTCATCGCGGTGAGCGCCCAGGCGGCCTCCCGGCGCGGGGGTGCCGTGAGATGCCGTACACCGGCCACCAGATCCCGCGTGGTGCCGACCAGCACGGCGCCAAGACGTGGCTGCACCGCGTCACCGTCCGGTCCCAGCGCTCGCGGAGCCAGGCTCAGCGATGCGAGGGCCGATCCCAGATACAGGAGTGCACCCAGCAGCACCACCGCGGCATCGGAGTCGGCGATCACCAGCCGTACGGCGAAGGCGAGTCCGCCGCCCGCGGTGGCGGCGAGCGTGCCCGCCGTCGGCGAGAGCGAGTTGGCCATCACCAGGCGTTCGGCGTCGACCACCCGGGGCAGCGCCGCGGACAGGCCGGCCAGGACGAAACGGTTGACCGCGGTGACGCACAGCGCGGAGACGTAGAAGAGCCAGTCCGGTACATGGCTCACCATCAGGACGGCGGTCGCGCAGGCCAGCAGGGCCCGCAGCAGGTTGCCGTGGAGGAAGACCTGGCGGCGCCGCCAGCGGTCCAGCAGGACCCCCGCGAAGGGGCCGACGAGGGAGTAGGGCAGGAGCAGCACGGCCATGGCGGAGGCGATGGCGGTGGCCGAGGTCTGCTTCTCGGGGGAGAAGACCACGTACGTGGCGAGCGCGACCTGGTAGACGCCGTCGGCCCCCTGGGACAGCAGTCGTACGGCGAGCAGGCGCCGGAAGCCGCTGAAGTGCAGGAGGACGCGGAGATCGCGCACGACGGACATGGGGCACAGCCTCACATACGTGCGGGGTCCCCGGGCACAGACCCGGGGACCCCGCACGAGCACGGGAGCGACGTCAGCGCTCGACCTCGCCCCGGATGAACTTCTCGACGTTCTCGCGGGCCTCGTCGTCGAAGTACTGGACCGGAGGGGACTTCATGAAGTACGAGGACGCGGACAGCACGGGACCGCCGATGCCGCGGTCCTTGGCAATCTTCGCGGCGCGCAGGGCGTCGATGATGACACCCGCGGAGTTCGGGGAGTCCCAGACCTCGAGCTTGTACTCCAGGTTCAGCGGGACGTCGCCGAAGGCACGGCCCTCGAGGCGGACGTAGGCCCACTTGCGGTCGTCGAGCCAGGCCACGTAGTCGGACGGGCCGATGTGGACGTTCTTCTCGCCGAGGTCCCGGTCGGGGATCTGGGAGGTGACGGCCTGCGTCTTGGAGATCTTCTTGGACTCCAGGCGGTCGCGCTCCAGCATGTTCTTGAAGTCCATGTTGCCGCCGACGTTCAGCTGCATCGTGCGGTCCAGGATCACGCCCCGGTCCTCGAACAACTTCGCCATGACGCGGTGCGTGATGGTCGCACCGACCTGCGACTTGATGTCGTCACCGACGATCGGCACGCCGGCCTCGGTGAACTTGTCGGCCCACTCCTTGGTGCCGGCGATGAAGACCGGAAGGGCGTTGACGAAGGCGACCTTGGCGTCGATGGCGCACTGGGCGTAGAACTTCGCCGCGTCCTCGGAGCCGACGGGCAGGTAGCAGACGAGGACGTCGACCTGCTTGTCCTTGAGGACCCGGACGACGTCGACCGGCTCCTCGGCGGACTCCTCGATGGTGGCGCGGTAGTACTTGCCGAGACCGTCGAGGGTGTGGCCGCGCTGGACCGTCACGCCGGTGGACGGGACGTCGCAGATCTTGATGGTGTTGTTCTCCGAGGCGCCGATGGCGTCCGCGAGGTCGAGGCCGACCTTCTTGGCGTCCACGTCGAACGCGGCGACGAACTCGACGTCACGCACGTGGTAGTCGCCGAACTGGACGTGCATCAGACCCGGGACCTTGGACGCCGGGTCGGCGTCCTTGTAGTACTCGACTCCCTGCACCAGCGATGCGGCGCAGTTGCCCACGCCGACGATGGCTACGCGAACCGAACCCATTCCGGTTGCTCCCTGTGTGTACGTGTGAGGCCCCGACCGGGCCTCACGTGGTGGTGTCGTCGGACGGATCCGGCCGGGTGCTGTCCCGGTGCCGGGGCAGGCCGCCCGTCGCTCCAGATGTGCTGTCAGGAGCGGAGCCGTCGGCAGTGGGACCCCTGAGGTCCCGTCCGGCCCGCTCGCTCTCGATGAGCTCGTTCAGCCAGCGCACTTCGCGCTCCACGGACTCCATCCCGTGGCGCTGGAGCTCGAGGGTGTAGTCGTCGAGGCGCTCCCGGGTGCGCGCCAGGGAGGCACGCATCTTCTCCAGGCGCTCCTCCAGTCGGCTGCGGCGGCCCTCCAGGACGCGCATGCGCACGTCACGGGACGTCTGTCCGAAGAAGGCGAAACGAGCGGCGAAGTGCTCGTCCTCGTAGACGTCGGGTCCCGTCTGGGAGAGCAGCTCCTCGAAGTGCTCCTTGCCTTCGGATGTCAGCCGGTAGACGATCTTGGCGCGCCGCCCGGCGAGCGGAACGGCGCCGGCGTCGTCGGAGGCGCTCCCCGACTCCTCGATCAACCAGCCGTTGGCGACCAGCGTCTTGAGGCAGGGGTAGAGCGTCCCGTAGCTGAACGCGCGGAATACACCCAGTGACGTATTGAGCCGTTTGCGCAGCTCGTAGCCGTGCATCGGGGACTCGCGAAGCAGGCCGAGGACGGCGAACTCGAGGATCCCGGAACGCCGGCTCATGTGCGCCTCCCTCCTGTCGCTGACTCGTCCGCACGGTCCTTATGTCGCGCTGATGTATCGACTCGATACATCACGACGATAGAACGCCTCTCCGAGCGCGACAAGAGGGGGCACGGTGAACGGGGTCACATCACCGATTCGTAGGACGCAAGTTGCCTGTTTTGGGGTGAAGTTCGGACCTCGGTCGGTTTTGGCGGTGCGTAGTCTGTGCGGCATGCAGACCACCGGGAACCGAGTGACCTATGGGGGACGTCCTCGTCCTCGGTGCAGTACGGGTGAATGCCGAAACGACCGCATCCGTACTTCGGGGGGACCGGAAACCAGCCGCCGTTTCCAGGCGCGCAAAGGTGCGCCTGCCCGAGGAGTAATCGTTCGATGAGCGAGCACCGTCGCAAACCGCCGCAGCCGCAGGGAGGCGGACGTGCCGCGGCCCGACGCGGCCAGTCGGCGTCCCCCGGCCGCCGCGCGGCACCGCGAGGCGCCACCGGGTCTCCGTCCGCCCCCTATGGAGCGGGAGGTGAGGAGCGCCCGTACGGCGGCCGAGCCGAGGCCCGGCGGGCGGCCCAGAGAAACGCGGGCGGTAGGCGCAGAGCGGCCGACGGCCCGGGCCGAGGCAGGGGCGCGGCTGCGGCCAAGAAGCGCTTCATCGACTACCCGCGCGCCGGCAAGTACGGCGCTGCACGCTGGCTTCCCTCGTGGAAACTGGTCACCGGGCTGTTCATCGGTTTCATAGGGAGCCTGGTGGCGGTGGCGGGCGTCGGATACGCGATGGTGAGCGTGCCCGACGTCGCCAAGACCGCGCAGTCCCAGAACAACGTCTACTACTGGGCCGACGGCAGCCAGATGGTCGCCACGGGTGGCGAGACCAACCGGCAGATCGTCAACCTCTCGCAGATTCCCGCGGCGATGCGGTGGGCGGTCATCTCCCAGGAGAACAAGACCTTCTACACCGACAGCGGCGTCGACCCGAAGGGCATCGCCCGGGCCGTCTTCAACATGGCCACGGGCGGTCAGACCCAGGGTGGCTCCACCATCACCCAGCAGTACGTGAAGAACGCGAGGCTGGACGACCAGTCACAGACGATCTCCAGGAAGTTCAAGGAGATCTTCATCGCGATCAAGGTGGGGGCCACCGTCAAGAAGGACGACATCCTGGCCGGCTACCTGAACTCCGCGTACTACGGGCGGAACGCCTACGGGATCGAGGCCGCCGCGCACGCGTACTTCAACAAGTCCGCCCTCGATCTGGACCCCGGCGAGTGCGCATTCCTGGCGGCGATGCTCAAGGGCGCCACGTACTACGACCCGGCAGGCGCCACGTCCATCGACCCGAAGAACGCCACCCCCCAGGCAAACCAGAAGCGTGCCACCCTGCAGATGCAGGACACCCTCAACAAGATGGTCCAGTACGGGCATCTGAGCGCCGCGGAGCGCGCCAAGTACACGACGCTTCCGCAGGTCCAGAACCCGCGGTCGAACACCCGGCTGAGCGGCCAGATCGGTTATCTCGTCGACCTGGCCAACAGCTACCTGGTCACCCACAGCAGCACGACCCACATCACCCAGGACAAGCTGCAGCAGGGCGGGTATCAGATCCACACGACCTTCGAGAAGAAGAAGGTCGACGAGCTCGAGGCTGCGGTCAAGAACGTCCAGAAGGCCAACATCAAACCCAACCTGCGCCCGAACACGGATAAATTCGTCCAGTTCGGCGGGGCTTCTGTGGATCCGGGCACCGGTGCCATCAAGGCGATCTACGGTGGTGAGGACGCGACCAAGCACTTCACCAACAACGCCGACGCGACCGGTGCCCAGGTGGGGTCGACGTTCAAGCCGTTCGTGCTGGCGGCGGCGATGAAGTGGGGTGTCCGCAACCCCGACCTCGGACCCGAGCAGGCCCAGGACGAGCGCACCGTCGTCTCACCGAAGAGTATTTACAGCGGTAAGAACAAGCTGAAGATCAAGGAGTACAACAGGAACGTCTGGAAGAACGAGAAGGGCCAGGAGTGGCTGCAGACGAACGACGGCGACGAGTCGGTGGGCGACCCGCCGGACTACAAGATCGACCTGCGTGAGGCGATGCAGTTCTCGGTGAACACCGCCTATGTGCAGCTGGGCATGGACGTCGGCCTCGACAAGGTGAAGCAGACCGCCCTGGACGCCGGCATCCTGGAGGGCAGCCTCGCCAGCTCGAACTATCCCTCGTTCTCCATCGGCACTTCCTCCCCGAGCGCGATCCGCATGGCCGGTGCCTACGCCACCTTCGCGGCCAGCGGGAAGCAGAACGATCCCTACTCGGTCGAATTCGTCAAGAGCAAGGACGGGCCGGTCTTCGAACACCGCAAGCAGGCCAAGGACGCGTTCACCGCGAAGGTCGCCGACAACGTCACGGACGTCCTGAAGACCGTGGTCGACAAGGGCACCGGTACCGCGGCGAAGCTGACGGGGCGCGACGTGGCGGGCAAGACCGGTACGACGGACGGCAACAAGTCCGCCTGGTTCGTCGGGTACACGCCGCAGCTGTCCACCGCGATCAGCATGTTCCGCATGGACGACAACGAGTCCAACAAGAACCGCACATTCCTGGAGATGTACGGAACAGGTGGCCAGAAGGAGATCCACGGTGCCTCGTTCCCGGCCGAGATCTGGCACGACTACATGGAACAGGCGCTCAAGGGTCAGCCCGCGAAGTCGTTCCCCACGCCGGAGCCCATCGGCACGGTCGTCAACGACACCCCCAGCCCGAGCGTGACCCCCACGCCCACCCAGAGCGTCACCCGGAGCCCGTCGCCGAGCGCGTCACCGAGCCCGTCGCGGATCTCGCCCTCGCCTTCGCCGAGCGACACCTGCGGCTTCTGGGGCAACAGCCCCTGCAACGGAGGGGGCAACGGGAGCGGCGGAACCGGCCCCGGCGGCACCGACGCGGGCGGCACGGGCGGAGTGACCTCTTCGCCGACGGAGTCAACCGGCAGCGGGAACACCCGGGGCAACGGCAATGGAGGGATCTTCGCGGGGCCGAACGGGTAGGCGTCACCGAGCGTGTTTCACGTGAAACACTCCGTTTCACGTGAAACATCGCCCAAAGAGGGCCGTCACACCGACCAGGTGTGGCGGCCCTCGGCGTTTTCCTGGCCGGATGCGGCAGGATGAGCCTCATGCCCAGTGCAGAGACGACGCGCGTGAGCGTGCCCCAGCCGGATGTGGTGCGGCCGACCAGGGAAGACGAGGTCGCCGCGGCCGGCAGCGAGCTGATCGGCGGGCCCGTCGGACGACGCTCCCTGCTCGGGACGTCCTGGTGGACGCCCGTGCGGATCGTGGCGCTCGTCGCGATCGGCATGTTCGCCCTCGGCATGGTCCAGAAGCTGCCCTGCTACGACAGCGGCTGGTTCTTCGGCGCCAGCTCGCAGTACACGCACGCCTGCTACTCGGACATCCCGCACCTCTACCAGGGGCGCGGTTTCGCCGACGGGCTCGTGCCTTACTTCGACAAGCTCCCGGGCGACATGGACTACCTCGAGTACCCGGTGCTCACCGGTGTGTTCATGGAGGTCGCCTCCTGGATGACTCCGAGCGGCGGCGGCATCCAGGCCCGCGAGCAGACCTACTGGATGGTCAACGCCGGAATGCTCATGGCGTGCGCGGCGGTCATCGCCGTGTGCACCGCCCGCATCCACCGCAGGCGCCCCTGGGACGGCCTTCTCGTCGCCCTCGCGCCCGCCTTCGCGTTGACCGCGACCATCAACTGGGACCTGCTCGCCGTGGCCCTGCTGGCCGCCGCGATGTTGATGTGGTCACGTGGCCGGGCCCTTGCCTTCGGCGTTCTCGTGGGGCTCGCCACGGCCGCCAAGTTCTACCCGTTCCTGGTGCTCGGACCGCTCCTCGTGCTGTGCTGGCGGGCGGGCAGGTGGCGGGAGTACGGGACCGCCGTCCTGGGCGCCGTGGGCGCGTGGCTCGTGGTCAACCTGCCGGTGATGTGGCTCGCCCCGGAGGGCTGGTCCAAGTTCTACCGCTTCAGCCGGGAGCGGGGGGTGGACTTCGGGTCCGTCTTCCTGTTCGTCTCGCGCTGGTTCAACATCGACATCACCGCGGACACCGCCAACACCTACGCGATGATCATGATGGTGCTCGCCTGCGTCGGCATCACCGCGATGACGCTGACCGCTCCGCGCCGCCCGCGCTTCGCCCAGCTCGTCTTCCTGATCGTCGCCGCGTTCATCCTCACCAACAAGGTCTACTCGCCGCAGTACGTGCTGTGGCTGGTCCCCCTCGCCGCACTCGCCCGGCCGCGCTGGCGGGACTTCCTGATCTGGCAGGCCTGCGAGGTCGCTTACTTCCTGGGAATCTGGCTCTACCTCGCGTACACGACCAGCGGAGACGCCCACAAGGGCCTGCCGACGGACGGGTACCAGCTCGCCATCGCCGTCCACCTGCTGGGGACGCTCTACCTGTGCGCCGTCGTCGTACGCGACATCTTCCTGCCGGAACGGGACACGGTGCGCCGGGCCGGCGACGACGATCCGTCCGGCGGCGTACTGGACGGTGCGCCGGACGTCTTCGCGCTCGGAGCCGCCGCTCATCCTCCGCGGCACGCCGCGCATTTCGAGGGGCCGCAGGTGGACTGGGGCAGCCGCGGCGGGCAACCGGCTGACGACGGTTCGCGCTGATCGAACCGGCGCCAGGCCGTCGCGGACAAGGCCGTACACGAGCTACGTGTACGGCCTTCGTCGTGCTTCCGGGTCTGTCGTCAGCGGTCGACGAGCCGGTCGAACTGCGTGGTCGTGTGCCGCAGATGGGCCACCAGCTCATCGCCCACCTTCGGCTCCGTGGCGTCCGCCGGGATGAACAGGATCGAGACCTGCATGTGCGGCGGCTCGGCGAACCAGCGCTGCTTGCCCGCCCAGACGAACGGCGACAGGTTACGGTTCACCGTCGCGAGGCCTGCCCGGGCCACTCCCTTGGCGCGTGGCATCACGCCGTGCATGGCCTTGGGGGCCTCCAGGCCCACCCCGTGCGACGTCCCGCCCGCCACGACGACCAGGAAGCCGTCGGAGGCAGCCTTCTGCTGCCGGTAGCCGAAGCGGTCGCCCTTGGCCACACGCGTCACGTCCAGGACCGCCCCGCGGTACTCGGTGGCCTCGTGGTCCCCGAGCCACAGCCGGGTGCCGATGCGGGCCCGGAAGCGGGTCTGCGGGAACTGCTGCTGCAGCCGGGCCAGCTCATCGGCCTTGAGGTGGCTCACGAACATCGTGTGCAGCGGCAGCCGGGCCGCGCGCAGCTGGTCCATCCAGCCGATGACCTCCTCCACGGCGTCGGAGCCGTCGGTACGGTCCAGCGGCAGGTGGATGGCGAAGCCTTCCAGGCGCACGTTCTCTATGGCCGCGTGCAGTTGCGGCAGTTCCTGCTCGCTGACTCCGTGGCGCTTCATCGAGGACATCACCTCGATGACCACCCGGGCGCCCACGAGCCCGTACACGCCGTCCACGGACGACACCGAGCGGATGACGCGGTCCGGCAGCGGCACGGGCTCCTCGCCCCGCCGGAACGGCGTCAGCACCAGCAGGTCTCCGCCGAACCAGTCCTTGATCCGGGCCGCCTCGTACGTCGTGCCCACGGCGAGCATGTCCGCGCCCAGGCGGGTGGCCTCCTCCGCCAGCCGCTCGTGGCCGAACCCGTAGCCGTTGCCCTTGCAGACGGGGACGAGCCCCGGGAACTGCTCCTGCACGTGCTTGTGGTGTGCCCGCCAGCGCGCGGTGTCGACGTAGAGCGTGAGCGCCATGGCCGGTCCCGGAACCTTTCTCGTGGCTGCCGTGTGTCAGAGGTCTGCGAGGGAATTGTGACGGATCCGCCGGACCGACGGGCTGGTCGGGCCGCTCGGGCGGCCCGGCGCGGGGCTCCGGCGTCAGCGGCGCGACATGTAGATGTCGAGCGCCTTGTGGAGCAGCTTGTTGAGCGGGAAGTCCCACTCGCCGAGGTACTCGGCGGCCTGGCCGCCCGTGCCCACCTTGAACTGGATCAGGCCGAAGAGGTGGTCGGTCTCGTCCAGCGAGTCGGAGATGCCGCGCAGGTCGTAGACGGTGGCACCGAGCGCGTAGGCGTCGCGCAGCATCCGCCACTGCATCGCGTTCGAAGGCCGCACCTCACGGCCGATGTTGTCGGAGGCTCCGTAGGAGTACCAGACGTGGCCGCCGACGATCAGCATCGTCGCCGCCGAGAGGTTCACACCGTTGTGCCGCGCGAAGTACAGCCGCATACGGTTGGGGTCCTCGCTGTTGAGGGCCGTCCACATGCGCTGGAAGTACGACAGCGGGCGGGGCCGGAAGTGGTCGCGCACCGCGGTGATCTCGTACAGGCGCTGCCACTCCTCGAGGTCGTGGTAGCCGCCCTGGACCACCTCGACACCCGCCTTCTCGGCCTTCTTGATGTTGCGGCGCCACAACTGGTTGAAGTTCTTGTGGACCTCTTCCAGGGACCGGTTGGCGAGCGGCACCTGGAAGACGTACCGCGGCTGCACGTCGCCGAAGCCGGCGCCGCCGTCCTCGCCCTGCTGCCAGCCCATCCGGCGCAGCTTGTCGGAGACTTCGAACGCGCGCGGCTCGATGAAGTCGGCCTCCAGGTCACGCAGCCGCTTGACGTCCGGGTCCTGAATGCCCTTCTTGATGGTCTCCGCGTCCCACCGGCGGATGATCACCGGCGGGCCCATCTTCACGGAGAAGGCGCCCTGCTGCTTCAGGTGCGCGAGCATCGGCTGGATCCAGTCCTCCAGGTTCGGCGCGAACCAGTTGATCACCGGACCCTCGGGCAGATAGGCCAGATAGCGCTTGATCTTGGGCAGCTGCCGGTACAACACCAGACCGACGCCCACCAGTTCACCGCTCTTGTCGAACCAGCCGAGGTTCTCGGAGCGCCACTCCGCCTTGACGTCTGCCCAGGCCGGAACCTGCATGTGGCTCGCCGCCGGCAGGCTCTGGATGTATGCCAGATGCTGCTCGCGACTGATCGTCCTCAGGGTCAGGCTCATTCGGGGCGCTCCTCGGGCTGGTGTGTCCCCATGGGTACAGGGGCTCCGGCTCTCGCGCCGAAGCCTACTGCGCCCCGCGAGCGCCCCGACTGGCCCTACGCAACCTGTGCGTCCGGCGGGTCGCCTCACGGCCCCGCCGGGCCGCACCGCGGCCCGACGGTCAGTGGCCGACGATCCCGCCGAAGAGACCGCCGTGGGCCATGCCCAGGAAGAAGCCGACGGCCGAGGCACCGAGCCCCAGGATCAGGCCGAAGCGCTCTCGGGTCGTCACGGAGATGTACTGCCCGTAGGCGCCGGTGAAGATCCCCACCAGGCCGGTCCAGGAGCTGATCAGATGCAGGTCCTTGGACACCAGTGCCGTCACGAAGGCCGTGACACCGAGCACCAGGGTCACCGCGAGCAGGGTGTCCTGGACGGGGTGGGCCTTGCCGTCCGTGGCGAAGAGGGAACCGGTGGTGTTGGGTCGCAATACCTGTGCCATGGGGCACCTCCTGCGGAAGGCGGCGCATCGTAGCGCCATACACACCCGATGTGTACAGATTGACGGCCTCCGGGGCCGGATTTCAACCGGAAGCACGTGTGCGGGTACTCTGTACCGTCTGCACCGGTGTCTGCCCAGGCACAGCCTGGTCAACCGTCGACTGGCCTCCGATTGTCAGTGGTGGCTGATTTACTGACAGGCACGGTTGCGTACGCATCACAACCCTCCTGCCACGGAACGACCGTGGCCGCTGAGTCCAAAGGAGGTGGGTTCCACATGCGTCACTACGAGGTGATGGTCATCCTCGACCCCGATCTCGAGGAGCGTGCTGTCTCCCCGCTGATCGAGAACTTCCTTTCCGTCGTCCGTGACGGTGGCGGAAAGGTCGAGAAGGTCGACACCTGGGGTCGTCGTCGTCTCGCCTACGAGATCAAGAAGAAGCCCGAGGGCATCTACTCGGTCATCGACCTGCAGGCCGAGCCTGCGGTCGTCAAGGAGCTCGACCGCCAGATGAACCTGAACGAGTCGGTCCTCCGGACCAAGGTCCTCCGTCCCGAGACCCACTGAGCCTCCCGCTCAGCTGATCCCGGGATTCGAGTACGAGTAGCAGCACCAGCAGCCAGCAGCAAACCCGCCGAGAGGTTCCCCCATGGCAGGCGAGACCGTCATCACGGTCGTCGGCAACCTTGTCGATGACCCCGAGCTGCGCTTCACCCCGTCCGGTGCGGCGGTCGCGAAGTTCCGCATCGCGTCCACTCCCCGCACCTTCGACCGTCAGACCAACGAGTGGAAGGACGGCGAAAGCCTCTTCCTGACCTGCTCGGTCTGGCGTCAGGCGGCGGAGAACGTCGCCGAGTCGCTCCAGCGAGGCATGCGCGTCATCGTGCAGGGCCGGCTGAAGCAGCGGTCCTACGAGGACCGTGAGGGCGTCAAGCGCACGGTCTACGAGCTCGACGTCGACGAGGTCGGCGCCAGCCTGCGCAACGCCACGGCCAAGGTCACCAAGACCGCCGGCCGCGGTGGCCAGGGCGGTTACGGCGGCGGTGGCGGCCAGGGCGGCGGCTGGGGCGGCGGCCCCGGCGGCGGTCAGGGCGGTGCTCCGGCCGACGATCCGTGGGCGACCGGCGCTCCCGCCGGCGGCCAGGGCGGTGGCGGCCAGGGCGGCGGCTGGGGCGGTGGCTCCGGCGGCGGTGGCGGCTACTCGGACGAGCCCCCCTTCTAGGCGGGCCGTACCCCACACTTCTTGATCACACAGGAGAAACACCATGGCGAAGCCGCCTGTGCGCAAGCCGAAGAAGAAGGTCTGCGCATTCTGCAAGGACAAGGTCACGTACGTGGACTACAAGGACACGAACATGCTGCGGAAGTTCATTTCCGACCGCGGCAAGATCCGTGCCCGTCGCGTGACCGGCAACTGCACGCAGCACCAGCGTGACGTCGCCACGGCCGTCAAGAACAGCCGTGAGATGGCGCTGCTGCCCTACACGTCCACCGCGCGCTAAAGGAAGGGTGACCGACTCATGAAGATCATCCTCACCCACGAGGTCTCCGGCCTCGGCGCCGCGGGCGACGTCGTCGACGTCAAGGACGGGTACGCCCGCAACTACCTGATCCCGCGGAAGTTCGCGATCCGCTGGACCAAGGGTGGCGAGAAGGACGTCGAGCAGATCCGTCGCGCTCGCAAGATCCACGAGATCCAGACCATCGAGCAGGCCAACCAGGTCAAGGCCCAGCTCGAGGGCGTGAAGGTCCGCCTGGCCGTCCGCTCCGGCGACTCCGGCCGTCTCTTCGGTTCCGTCACCCCGGCCGACATCGCCTCGGCGATCAAGGCCTCCGGTGGCCCCGAGGTCGACAAGCGCCGCATCGAGCTCGGTGCGCCGATCAAGACGCTGGGCGCCCACGAGACGTCCGTGCGTCTGCACCCCGAGGTTGCCGCCAAGGTCAACATCGAGGTTGTCGCGGCCTGATCGCTGCGCTCGGCTTGAGCAGCTCTGAAAGGGGCCGCACCCTGACGGGTGCGGCCCCTTTCCAGTGCGCGGAGTCGTCACCGGGGCACGTTTCACGTGAAACGATCAGCGCGTCGCGCCCGTCACTATCCAGCGGCCGGAGCGGGCGCGCAGCCACAGGGTCAGCATGCGGATCATCATCATCAGCGTCATCGCCGCCCAGAGGGCGGTGAGTCCGCCGCCGAGCGTGGGGACGAGCAGGGCCACGGGTGAGAAGACGGCCAGGGTGACGACCATGGCCCAGGCGAGGTACGGCCCATCTCCCGCACCCATCAGGACTCCGTCCAGAACGAAGACGATCCCGCAGACGGGCTGGGACAGTGCCACCATCAGCAGGGCGGGCAGTGCCGTGTCCTTCACCGCGGAGTCGCTGGTGAACAACGGGAGGAACAGCGGCCGGGCCACGAGCACCAGCAGTCCGAGTACGAGGCCGGCGACGATGCCCCACTGCACCATGCGGCGGCATGCTGCGCGGGCGCCCCACGCGTCGTCCGCGCCGAGATAGCGCCCGATGATGGCCTGCCCTGCGATGGCGATAGCGTCCAGCGCGAACGCGAGCAGGCTCCACAGTGACAGGATGATCTGGTGCGCGGCGATGTCGGCGTCCCCGAGCCGCGCGGCGACGGCCGTTGCGATCATGAGGATCGCTCGCAGCGAGAGCGTACGGATCAACAGCGGTGCCCCCGCCTGTGCGCAGGCACGTATCCCGGCCGCGTCGGGTCGTAGCGAGGCGCCGTGCCGACGGGCGCCGCGGACGACGACGTACAGGTACGAGGCCGCCATCCCGCACTGTGCGGCGACGGTGCCCCACGCGGATCCGGCGATGCCCAGGTCCGCGCCGTAGACGAGCCCCGCGTTGAGGGCGGCGTTCGCCATGAAGCCCGCGACCGCCACGTACAGCGGTGTCCTCGTGTCCTGCAGTCCGCGCAGGACGCCGGTGGCGGCCAGCACCACCAGCATCGCGGGGATGCCGAGTGCTGAGATCCGCAGATACGTGGTGGCATATGGGGCCGCGGTCGGCGACGCGCCGAAGAGGGTCACGATGCCGGGCGCCGTGGGCAGGACGACGGCGATGACGGCCGCTCCCAGCAGCAGCGCCAGCCAGATGCCGTCCATGCCCTGACGGATGGCGGATCGTAGATCGCCCGCGCCGACGCGGCGCGCGACCGCGGCCGTGGTCGCGTAGGCGAGAAAGACGAAGATGCTGACGGCGGTGGTGAGAAGCGCCGACGCGACGCCGAGGCCGGCCAGTTGCGCGGTGCCGAGATGGCCGACGATCGCGCTGTCGGCCATCACGAAGAGGGGCTCCGCGATGAGTGCGCCGAAGGCCGGAACGGCCAGTGCGACGATCTCCCGGTCGTGCCGACGTCCAAGGGCGCGGGGTGTCGCGGGAGCCTGTGTCATGACCACCAATCTAATCGTCCACAGGTAAGAGCTGCAACGGGCTTCTGTCCCTTACTGTAGACGCTGTGTTCCGCCGCGCTGTCCACGCTCGGCGGCGATCTTGATCCGACTGGGGAAGTTTTTCTTCTGCACAAGCGGTGGACGGGAAATCCCCAGGTCAGATGGGCTCTCAGGAATCAGCTGAGGGCTTGTTCACAGAGCTGTCCACCGTGTCGTGCACAGGTTTCGCGGAGTTGTCCACAGCGTTGGGCCTCTCGTCCACATGGCCTGTGGATAACCAGATTGGCTGACGGTGCCCAGGGGCCTAACGTGGTCCGGCGCCCACTCCCTCTCCGTCCTCGGACAACGCGCCCGGCCGACGCGTCTGAACCGGAGCTGGGCTTCTCGCTTTGTCAGTGTCGTGCCCTAGAACTGGGGTGCACGGCGAGGTCCGCGCGGCGGACGGGAGGAGGCGGCCCGGTGAGCATTTCCGAGCCCTTGGACGATCAGTGGGCCGACAGCGGCCCCGGCGATCGTGTCCCCGCCTCCCGCCGACGCGGCGAGGGCGGCCGGGGCCGTGACGAGCAGCACGACAGAGGGCCGGACAGCGGCACGTGGGACGGGGGCGGCGCCGCCTTCGAGCGGGTGCCGCCGCAGGACCTGGACGCCGAGCAGTCCGTCCTCGGAGGCATGCTCCTGTCCAAGGACGCGATCGCGGATGTCGTGGAGATCCTCAAGGGCCATGACTTCTACCGGCCGGCACACGAAACGATCTACCAGGCGATTCTCGACCTGTACGCGAAGGGTGAGCCGGCCGACCCCATCACGGTCGCGGCGGAGCTGACCAAGCGCGGTGAGATCACCAAGGTCGGCGGTGCCTCGTATCTGCACACGCTGGTGCAGACCGTGCCGACCGCGGCGAACGCCGAGTACTACGCGCAGATCGTGCACGAGCGGGCAGTACTGCGGCGCCTGGTGGAGGCCGGTACGCGCATCACGCAGATGGGGTACGCGGCCGACGGCGACATCGACGAGATCGTCAACAGCGCTCAGGCCGAGATCTTCGCGGTGACCGAGCAGCGCACGGCGGAGGACTACCTTCCGCTGAGCGAGATCATGGAGGGGGCGCTCGACGAGATCGAGGCGATCGGCTCACGGTCGGGGGAGATGACCGGTGTGCCGACCGGCTTCACCGATCTGGACCAGCTCACCAACGGTCTGCACCCGGGCCAGATGATCATCATCGCCGCGCGTCCCGCGATGGGTAAGTCGACGCTGGCTCTGGACTTCGCCCGAGCGGCTGCCATCAAGCACAACCTGCCCAGTGTGATCTTCTCGCTCGAGATGGGCCGCAACGAGATCGCGATGCGTCTGCTGTCCGCCGAGGCTCGGGTGGCACTGCATCACATGCGGTCGGGCACGATGACGGACGAGGACTGGACCAGGCTGGCGCGTCGTATGCCGGACGTCTCGGCCGCGCCCCTCTACATCGACGACTCGCCGAACCTGTCGATGATGGAGATCCGGGCGAAGTGCCGTCGTCTGAAGCAGCGCAATGATCTGAAATTGGTCGTCATCGACTATCTGCAGCTGATGCAGTCCGGTTCGAAGCGCTCCGAGAGCCGGCAGCAGGAGGTCTCCGAGATGTCGCGAAACCTGAAGCTGCTGGCCAAGGAGCTGGAGCTGCCGGTGATCGCGCTGTCGCAGCTCAACCGTGGTCCGGAGCAGCGGACGGACAAGAAGCCCATGGTGTCCGACCTGCGTGAGTCGGGTTCGATCGAGCAGGACGCCGACATGGTGATCCTGCTGCACCGTGAGGACGCCTACGAGAAGGAGTCGCCGCGCGCCGGCGAGGCGGACATCATCGTCGGCAAGCACCGTAACGGCCCCACCGCGACGATCACGGTCGCCTTCCAGGGCCACTACTCGCGGTTCGTCGACATGGCACAGACCTGATCCGTCGTCTTGCAGGGTCTCGGATTTCGCTTCACGACTGACGGTGTCGAAGAGATCGCCGGTCGTGCCGGGTCGGCTGCACGAGAGCGAACATCACAGTGGACACGACCCGTCCGGCCGGTCTGCCTGCCATCACCGCACAAGTCCTCGAAGCGTTCCGCTGAAGAAGTGCCATCTCGGTGGAAATGGGCTCGACGCGGGATGCCGTGGCGGGTGGACTGGGGCCATGACGACATCTCAGGAAGAGCTGCTTCCCACAACGCGCCGGGCCCTGTTGCACCGGATCGCCGTGGCGCAGGCCGATGGGCGGGCGCCGTCACTGGTGGCGGCTGTTGTCCGCGGTGGGCGGACGGTGTGGCACGGTGCACGATCCTGCGTGGACGGCCATGCTCCGGACGAGAACGTGCAGTACCGGATCGGGTCCATCACCAAGACGTTCACAGCGGTTCTCGTCCTGCGGCTGCGTGACGAGGGGGTTCTGGATCTGGGCGATCCGCTGGAGAAGCATCTGCCCGGCACAGGGGTGGGGGAGGTGACCATCGCCGATCTGCTCGCGCATACCGGTGGTCTCGCGGCGGAGTCGCCCGGCCCGTGGTGGGAACGGACGCCGGGAACGCTGCGGCCCGAGCTGGCGGACGTGCTGGGCGAGCATCCCTTGCGGCACCCGGTCGGGCGCAGGTTCCACTACTCCAACCCCGGCTACACGCTCCTGGGCGCGCTGGTCGAGCAGGTGCGCAGGGCGCCGTGGGAGGACGTTCTGCGGCGTGAGGTGCTGGAGCCGCTGGGGCTGCTCCGGACCGGCGGCCGGTCGCAGGCACCGCATGCGGGCGGGTGGGCGGTGCATCCGTGGGCGGATGTGATGCTGCCGGAGCCTGCCGAGGATCTCGGACGGATGGCTCCGGCCGGACAACTGTGGTCGACCACCGGCGACTTGGCCCGTTTCGCTGTCTTCCTGGCGCAGGGTGACGAGCGGGTGCTGAGTGCGGAGTCCGTTCGGGAGATGCGGAAGCCTGCCGCGCCGCCCGAGGCGTCGGATGTGGTCGCGGGTTCCGCGTACGGTCTCGGGTTGCGGCTTCAGCGCCGGGACAGCCGTCTCCTGATCGGGCATTCCGGTTCCCTGCCCGGGTTCCTGGCCGATCTCACGCTGAGCGTCGAGGATGACGTGGCTGCCGTCGTGCTGGCCAACTGCACGTCGGGGCCGGCTGTCTCCTCCCTTGCCGCCGACCTCGTGGGGATCGTGGCGGAGGCGGAGCCACGGATCCCCGAGCCGTGGCGGCCGCTGTCCGATGTGGACCGTTCGGTGCTGGAACTGGTGGGGCAGTGGTACTGGGGCACGCAGGGGTTCGTCCTGCGGCTGACGGCCGATGGGGGTGTCTCGCTGGAGCCGTTGTCCGGAGTGGGTCGGCGAGCGCGTCTGCGGCCCAACGAGGACGGCACCTGGACGGGACTGGACGGCTACTACGCGGGGGAGGTTCTGAAAGCGGTACGGCGGGCGGACGGATCGGTGAGCCACCTGGACCTCGGTTCGTTCGTGTTCACGCGCCAGCCGTACGAGCAGGGTGCTCCGGTACCCGGCGGTGTGGACCCGGACGGGTGGAGAGGGATCCGGTAGGTCCCGCTGAGGGTCAGGAAGGGCCTGTTTCACGTGAAACAGGCCCTTCCCGGTGAGCGGTGTCAGAGCTGCCGTTTGAAGCCCACGTGCGACGCCTGGAAGCCGAGGCGTTCGTAGAAGCGGTGGGCATCGGTGCGGGTGACGTCGGAGGTCAGCTGGACCAACTGGCAGTCGTGGCGCCGGGATTCGTCGACCGCCCATTCAATGAGTTGTGTTCCCAGGCCGCTGCCGCGTTCGTCCGCATGGATGCGGACGGCCTCGATAATGGAGCGGGTGGCGCCCATGCGGGACAGTCCGGGAATGATGGTGAGCTGGAGGGTGCCCACTACCCGGCCGTCGCGTACGGCGACCACGAGGTGCTGATTCGGGTCGCTGCTCACCCGCTTCAGGGCGTGCAGGTAGGGCGTCAGGTCGTCCGGTGATTCACGCTGGGCGCCGAGCGGGTCGTCGGCGAGCATGGCGACGATCGCGGGGACGTCGCCCGCGACGGCGGGCCGTATGTCGAGTTCTCCCATGCCTGCACCCTAGGGCCGCTTCGAGGGTGCCGGGTGGCCGGGAGCGGATGGCTAGGCAGGTACGTCCAAGGACTCGACGACGCGGACCAGTGGTGCCAGTTCCGGCTTCTTCGCCGCCTCGGCGAGGGCTTCGCGCAGGGCGGCGTTGTTGGTGGGACGGGCCTCTTCCAAGAGCTTGAGGCCGGCCTCGGTGACGTTGGTGTAGATGCCGCGGCGGTCGGTGGGGCACAGATACCGCGAGAGCAGACCGCGGTCCTCGAGTCTGGTCACCAGTCGGGTCGTGGCGCTCTGGCTGAGGACCACCGCGTCGGCGACCTGCTTCATCTGGAGATGTCCCCCCTCGCCGTCGTGCTGACGGCTGAGTACGTCCAGCAAGGAGTACTCCCGCACGCTCAGCCCGTGTTTGGCCTGGAGCGCGCGTTCGAGGTGGGCCTCGATCCTCCCGTGCAGCAGGGAGAGGGCGCACCAGCCCTGGGCGAGGGCGGTGAGCGCGGGGTCCGTCGCTGACATGGCGTTGTCCTCCACTTCGGAGCAGCTCACCACCAGGGTAGAGCACCGCCGCAATAGACCGCGCTTGCATATATAGCGCGTCTGCAATTATTGTCGAAGCGTGCAAGGTGCTCCAGCAAACGTTGAGAAGGTGTCCTCCATGCCCCTCGCTCTTCTGGCTCTCGCCATCGGAGCCTTCGGGATCGGAACCACAGAGTTCGTGATCATGGGTGTGCTGCCCCAGGTCGCGAGCGACTTCGGGGTCTCCATCCCCACCGCCGGGCTGCTCGTGACCGGCTATGCCCTGGGAGTGATGTTCGGCGCTCCGATCATGACGGCGCTAGGTACCAGGGTCCCCCGCAAGCGGATGCTGATGCTTCTGATGGGCCTGTTCGTCGTGGGCAATCTGCTGTCCGCCGTCGCCCCGGTCTTCGGATTGATGCTGGTGGGTCGGGTGGTGGCCTCTCTGGCCCACGGCGCGTTCTTCGGCATCGGCTCGGTGGTCGCCGCCGATCTGGTCGCACCGGAGAAGAGGGCCGGCGCCATCTCCATGATGTTCAGCGGTCTCACGATCGCCAACGTCGTCGGTGTCCCGCTCGGCACACTCGTCGGACAGTCCGCAGGCTGGCGGGTCACCTTCACGCTGGTCGCCGCGCTCGGTGTGGTCGGGCTGCTGGGGGTCGCGAAGCTCGTGCCCGAGATGCCGAGGCCCGAGGGCGTGCATCTGCGCCATGAGCTGGCCGCCTTCAAGAACGCGCAGGTGCTGCTCGCGATGGCGATGACCGTGCTCGGCTTCGGCGGTGTGTTCGCGGCCATCACGTACATCGCGCCGATGATGACCCGTGTCACCGGCTTCGCCGACAGCTCGGTCACATGGCTGCTCGTTCTCTTCGGCCTCGGCATGGTCGGCGGGAACCTCATCGGCGGCAAGTACGCGGACCGTGCCCTGATGCCGATGCTGTACGTGTCACTGGGCGGTCTCGCCCTCGTGCTCGCGCTGTTCACCGTCACCGCGCACACCAAGACGCTCGCCGCCGTCACGATCGTGCTGATCGGCGCCCTCGGGTTCGCGACCGTGCCGCCCCTGCAGAAGCGGGTACTGGATCACGCGCACGGCGCTCCCACCCTCGCCTCGGCAGCGAACATCGGTGCCTTCAACCTCGGCAATGCCCTGTCGGCCTGGCTCGGTGGCCTGGTCATCGCCGCCGGACTCGGCTACACCGCCCCCAACTGGGTCGGCGCCGTCCTCGCTGTGTCCGCCCTGCTGCTGGCGTTCCTCTCCGCGGCACTGGAGCGCCGGGAGACGGCCGCGAGCACGATGGTGGTGGGCGCCGCGCCCAGCGAACGGCGCACCGCAGTGCGCCACTGAGCGCCTGCGAGCGCGGCGTATGCTTCCCGGCACCCGGGAGCACGCGTCGCGCCGTGCGGCTCTGCTCAGCCCGCCGCCACCGTCAGCGGGGCGAAACGCCGGGTCCAGTCGCCGGGCAGATCCGGGATGCCGTACGTCATGACCGCGTTGATGCCCGCCGAGGCGAGACCCCGCTCCTTCAACCAGGTCAGCAGGCCCTCGTGCCGTACATCGACATCCGTGCGCAGTGGGCGGTCGGTGTGCGCGGCCAGGGAGGCGACGAGCGCCTTCGCCGTCTCCGTGTCGCGGGCGACGAGGGGACCCACGACATGGGTGTCCATGTTGGGCCAGGCAGCCGCGTAACCGATGATCCGCTCCTTCTCCTCTGCGACCCGCAACTGGTCGGCGAACGCGGGCAACCGCGTGATCATGTGCGTCCGGTCGGCGCCGAACACCTCCTCGTCGAGCCGGACGAGGGTGGCGAGATCCTCCCCGGTGGCCGGACGGGTGGAGACGGTGAGGGACGGTCCGCCGGCCGTGAAGTGCCCACGCACCATCTCGGAGCTGCCGATGGCCTTGAAGCCCAGCTCCTCGTACAGGGGGCGGCCGTACGGGGTCGCGTACAGCGTGAGCGGGACGGTGCCTGATTCCGCGACCACATGCCGCATCAGCCGGCGGCCGACGCCTTGGCGCGCGTGCCGCTCGGCGACGAGCACCATGCCGACGGCGCGGAGATCGGGACGGTAGCTGGACCCGTACTCGGTGACGACACACGCGGTGACGAGCCCACCCTCGGGATCGTCGATGCCGTATCCCTTCCCGGCGGCCAGGAGCAGGCCCCACTTGTGTTCCTCGCGGGGCCAACCACGGTCCTCGGACAAGTCGGCGCAGGCATGGAGGTCGCGGGGGGTCAGACGGCGAATGGGCAGAGCGGCGAGGGCAGGTGTCGACACGCTGGTCAGGCTGTCTGACATGAGCCACTGGCGTCCACCGGTTTGAGGCGTAACACACATGCTTTTGGCCACCTCTCACCCGACCGCACAGCACAGGGCCAGACGTTTCACGTGAAACGTCAGTCCCGGCACTCAGCCCAGGTCTGGCGCGTGCATGGCTCGTACGCCCTCGATGTTCCCGTCCAGGTAATGCCGCAGCGACAGCGGAACGAGATGGACCGAGGCGATGCCCACGCGGGTGAACGGCACCCGCACGACTTCGTACTCACCGGCCGGCTCCTCGACCTCGGGACCGTGCCGAAGGCGCTCGTCCATCGACTCCAGACGGCAGACGAAGAAGTGCTGAACCTTCACGCCGGTCGGGCCGCCGCCTTCACCGATGTGCTCCACCGTGTCCACGAAGCAGGGCACGACATCGGTGATCTTGGCACCGAGTTCCTCGTCGACTTCCCTGTGCAGCGCGTCGATGACGGTCGTGTCGGACGGCTCGACCCCGCCACCCGGAGTGACCCAGTAGGGATCAACGCCGGGCTTGGTCCGCTTGATCAGGATGAGATCGTCACCATCCAGCAGGATGGCGCGGGCGGTGCGCTTGACCACGGGACGAACGGTCATGGGAGAAATGTGGCCCAGCATGTTCCACGTGAAACATCGCCCGCCGCACATCGCACCCCATCCCAGCTGAACACCGGGCGATGCACGCGGGGGCGTCTACAGCCGTCGCCGACCCTGGTCACCGTCGCCCGCATTTTCGTTACACACCGTAGTCACTCAGCCCCAGTCGGCCGCAGCCCGCAGCAACCAATCATGGGCCCGGGCTATGGGCGGCATGGCAAGCGTCCCGGTCCGGACCACGAGGAAGTAGGTCCGCAGCGGGGGAACCGCGGGTTCGTGCAGGGCCACCACCTCACCCCGCTCCAGTGCAGAGGCGCACAGATAGCGCGGCAGCACGGCGAGCCCGGCACCGGTGGCGGCGCAGCCGAGTACGGCGCGCAGATCGGGGACGATGACCGTGCCGGCGGCGGCCGGACGGGAGTCGAAGACGGAGGCCCAGTACCGGGAGACGAACGGCAGCGACTCGTGCACCTCGACCACCGGAAGGTTCTCCAGCGCGTAGGCGCCCTTGCGGCGCAGCCTGCCGGGTCCGATGCGGGACGCCCAGCGCGGGGCGGCGACCAGGACATGTTCCTCGTCGCACAGCGGAGTCGCGGTGAGCAGCGCACCACGCGGCCTGGCCGTGGTGATGGCCAGATCGTGGTGCCCGGCGGCAAGCCCTTCCAGCGCCTCGTCCGCGGTCCCGAAGGAGACGCGCAGGGCCAGCCCCTGGCCGTCGTCGCCGGTCAGTTCCGCCAGCGCGGGCAGGGCGCGCTCTGCGGTGAATTCCGGCGGACCGGCGAGATGCAGGGTGCGCAGCGACACCTGCTCGTCGAGCCCGGTCTCTGCGATCTCCACCAGGGCGTCGAGATGGGGCGCGGCCTTGTGGGCGAGTTCGTCGCCGATGGTCGTGGGCGTCACCCCGCGAGCCTGCCGCAGGAAAAGGGGACGGCCGAGCTGCCGTTCCAGCGTGCGGATCTGGGAGGTGACCGCCGGCTGGGAGAGGCCGAGCAGCGCCGCGGCGCGGGTGAACGAGCCGGCCCGGTGCACGGTCACGAAGGTGCGCAGCAGGGCCAGATCCATGGTGCTCCCTCCGCTCCCGCACCCCCGGACGCGCCCAACTATAAATAAGTCGATAGGTTTCTGTCGCTACTGTGATTGGACACTGACACAGAGTCAACTAGCCTTGGTCGCGCGGTTCTTTGCGCGCGGAACCGGGACGGTCCGAGCCATGAGGGGGGAGGCTCGGACCGTCCGTCGAACGTAGAAGGGCATCCTTGGTCGGCGGACCGGCTCCCCCGAGGTGCGTAGCCCCGGCGGTCACCGGTGGCCGGCTCGCGGTCAGCGCGCCGACTCCTCCACCGCACGGAGCACATCGGTCACCAGGTCCTCGGGATCCTCGGCGCCGACCGACAGCCGGATGAAGCCTTCCGGCACCGCGTCACCGCCCCAGCGCCCACGCCGCTCGGCGGTGGACCGCACCCCTCCGAAGCTCGTCGCGTCGTCGACGAGGCGCAGCGCGTCCAGAAAACGCTCGGCACGCGCGCGTGTGGGCAACGCGAACGACACCACACACCCGAAGCGCCGCATCTGCTGCGCGGCGACCTTGTGGGACGGGTCGTCGGGCAGGCCGGGATACCGCAGCCCGGTCACCTCGGGCCGGCCGCGCAGCGCCTCGGCGACGGCGAGCGCGTTGGCAGTCTGCCGGTCGGCGCGCAGGTGGAGCGTGGCCAGCGACCGGTGCGCCAGCCAGGCCTCCATGGGACCCGGAATGGCGCCGACGATCTTGCGCCAGCGCCGTACGGAGGTCATCAGCCCGGCGTTCCGGGACGCCACGTATCCGAGCAGCAGGTCGCCGTGCCCGGTGAGCATCTTGGTGCCGCTGGCCACGGAGAAGTCGGCGCCCAGCTCCAGGGGCCGCTGGCCGAGCGGGGTCGCCAGGGTGTTGTCCACGGCGACGAGGGTGCCCTGCGCATGCGCCGCCTCGACGAGCCGTCGCACGTCGCAGACGTCCAGTCCCGGGTTGGAGGGGGTCTCGATCCACAGCAGCCTCGCGCCGTCGAGGACGCCGAGCTGGGCGTCACCGGCGGTCGGCGCGGTACGCACCTCGATGCCGTACGCCGTGAGCTGCTCGCGCACCAGCGGCAGCGCCTGGTAGCCGTCCGCGGGCAGCACCACGGTGTCGCCCGCGCGCAGCTGGGAGAACAGGACGGCCGAGATCGCGGCCATGCCGGAGGCGAAGGTGAGTGTCTCCACGCCGTCCTCACCGGGCGCCTCCAGCTCGCCGATGGCGTGCTCCAGACGGCTCCAGGTGGGGTTCTCGTCCCGCCCGTAGGCGTACGGACCGGTCGGCTCGCCGGGCAGGTGGTAGTGCGCGGCGAAGACGGGACCCGGCAGGGTCGGCTCGTGCTTGACCGGCTCGGGCAGCCCCGCGCGGACCGCGCGCGTGCCGTCGCCGTATCCCGCGCCGGCCGTGCCGGCATCCCCTGAGCTCATGCTGCCCGTCCCTCCGCTTTCTCGCGTACCGCGGCGAGCAGGCCGAGGCTCGCCGCCTCCACCATCTCAAGGCACTCCTCGAAGCCGTCCATCCCCCCGTAGTACGGGTCCGGTACGTCGAGATCGCCGTCGGCCGCCGGGTCGTAGGAGCGCAGAAGCCGTACCTTCGCCGCGTCCTCGGGGGTGGGCGCGAGGCGGCGAAGGGCCTTCAGGTGCCCGAAGTCCAGGGCGATCACCAAATCCAGGCGGGAGAACCAGGAGGGCTGGAACTGCCGTGCGACATGATCGCTGCCGTAGCCGTTCTCCTCCAGGACGGCCACGGTGCGCGGATCGGCGCCGTCTCCCTCGTGCCAGCCGCCCGTACCGGCGCTGTCGACCTCGACCCGGTCGTCGAGACCGGCCTCCTCGATGCGGGCGCGGAAGACGGACTCGGCCATCGGGGAACGGCAGATGTTGCCGGTGCAGACGAAACAGACGCGGTAGGTCATGCGGCTCACTCAGTCCTTGTCGTCGGGCAGCACGACGTGCAGGGCCCAGGAGACGATCGAGATGATCAGGCCGCCCAGGACGGCGGTCCAGAAGCCCTCGACATGGAAGCTCAGGTCCAGCTTGCCCGCCAGCCATGAGGTCAGCAGCAGCATCAGCGCGTTGACGACCAGCGTGATCAGCCCGAGCGTCAGGATGAACAGCGGGAAGGTCAGCACCTTCACGATCGGCTTCACCAGGAAGTTCACCAGGCCGAACAGCAACGCCACGACGATGAGCGTGCCTATCTTCCGGCCGGTGCTCGAACCCGTGAGGGTGATCTTGTCCAGGAGCCAGACGGCGACGGCGAGGGCCCCGGCGTTGGCGATCGTCTTGACTACGAAATTCTTCATGTGTCTGATCGTGGCAGACCGGATCACAGGTGAGCACCGAGCAAGGGCGGACAAGGACGATGAAGGCATTCCGGCTGGACGAACTGGAGGCGGAGCGCGCCGCCAACGAGGGTGCGTACCTGCAGTTCCTGCGGGAGCGGAACATGTCGGTCGGCCTGTACGCGCTCGACGCGGGCGAACTGGACCCGCAGAAGCCGCACCGGCAGGACGAGGTGTACTTCGTCGTCAGCGGACGCGCCTCGATCACCGTCGGCATGGAGACGACTCAGGTCGGGCGCGGCAGCGTCGTCTATGTGCCCGCCGGAGTCCCTCACAAGTTCCACCACATCACCGAGGACCTGAGGGTGCTGGTGGTGTTCTCTCCGCCCGAGAGCTGAGGCCCGTCTAGGGGTTCCCTCAGGGGAGGAATCAGGGGAGGACGAGGGATGCGAGGCGCCCGCCGCTCCCCTCGGCGGCCCTAGCATCGAGGGCAGGACATCGAAGGACCCGCAAGCGCCGTCGTCGGACGGGACGCGGGCCCGAAGACGCACACAGACGCCGAGAGACAAGGACAAGGGCGATGCGAGAGATCTTCGCGGGTTTGCCGTGGTGGGTGAAGTGGGTCGCGGTGCCGGTCATCGCCCTGGTCGTCTTCGGCGGCGTGATCGCGTCCGTCATCGGCTTCGTGATCGGACTGCTCTTCAAGGTGCTGCTCTTCGTCGCGCTGGTCGGCGGACTCATCTACGTCGTACGGAAGTTCATGTCGAGCACCACATCCCGCGGAGACTGGTGAGTCGTCCGGAGCGCGCCAAGACGGAGGGGCGCGTCACGGGGAGGCGCTCCATGAGGCGGGGGCCCAGCGGTAACAGGGAACAGGACGTTCCCTCGGGGGAGGGAAGTTTTCCCGGCGACGCCGTCGGACCGCGGTGACGGACCGTTAAAGTCCGGAACTCGCGCACGGGAGCCCCCGCGCGCGGCGCATCCCCTCTCGTGTCCCCGCACGGGAGGCCGCCCTCGCGTTCCGGGAGTGATCTTTGGCCACGGTTGGTACCGCATCCGCAGACTCAACCGCTCCGCCCGCACAGCGACGGACCTCACCGGCGGAGGCACACCCCCGGCTCCCGCCCGCACAACCGACCTCCACCACCCTGATCGGATCCGTACAGCGCGCGATGCGTCTGCTGGAGGCCGTCGCCGGACGCCCGTACGGGGCCACTGCCAAGCAACTGGCCCGCGAGGTCGGCCTGGCGCTCCCCACGGCCTACCACCTGCTGCGCACCCTGACTCACGAGGGCTATCTGCGCCGCGAGAAGGGCCTGTTCTTCCTCGGTGAGGCGGCCGAGCGACTGAGCGCCTGCGCAGCCCAGCAGAAACGTCGCAGCATGGTGGACGACGCGCTCGCACAATGGCGTGATTCCATCGGTGTCCCCGTCTACTACGCGGTCTATCGCGACGGCGAGATCGACGTCCTGGGCGTCGCCGACACCCCCGGCAACCCGGCGGTGGAGGAGTGGGCCGACTTCCGGGAGACCGGGCACGCCCATGCGATCGGCCAGTGCCTGCTGTCCCAGCTCGACGATGAGGCCCGCCGAGACCACCTCAGCCGCTACCCCGTTCGGGCGATCACGCCGTACACCGTCCATGACGAGCGCGTGTTCCTCCGGCGACTGGAGCGCCTGCAACGCACAGAACCCGTGATCGAGCGCCAGGAGTACGCGCTCGGGGCGGTCTGTGCCGCGATTCCCCTGACCGTGGGGTCTACGGCCGCGACGATGGCGATCTCCCTGCCGTCCTGTGAGGCCGATCGGCTGCTGCCGGTGGCGCGCCGACTTCAGGAGGAGATCGGACGGATGCTCGGGACACTCGCGCTCTCTATCAGCATCTGAAAACTCACTCCTTGTGATCTGCCATGCACGTTCAGCAAACTTCCAGCAGGTGTCAGGGGATGCTTCCTGGCCAGTCCACGGCTACTGACGGGGTAGACGATGCGCGAGTCGGTACAGGCAGAGGTGATGATGAGCTTTCTCGTCTCGGAGGAGCTCTCGTTCCGCATTCCGGTGGAGCTGTGTTACGAGACCTGTGATCCCTATGCCGTGCGGCTGACCTTCCACTTGCCCGGGGATGCGCCCGTGACGTGGGCGTTCGGTCGCGAGCTGCTGGTCGACGGAGTGGGCAGGCCGTGCGGCGACGGAGATGTGCACATCGCGCCCGCCGAGCCGGACACCTTCGGCGATGTGCTGATCCGGCTCCAGGTGGGCGCGGACCGGGCGTTGTTCCGGTCCGGGGCGGTCCCGCTGGTCGCGTTCCTGGACCGTACGGACAAGCTGGTGCCGCTCGGTCAGGAGGGTTCCCTTGCCGACTTCGACGCACATCTTGACGAGGCGCTGGACCGGATCCTGGCCGAGGAGCAGAGCGCGGGCTGAGGCCGCGCTTCGGTGCTGTAACGGTTCCTCGCGGAGCTGTGAGGGGCGCGGTGGGTGCCGTAACGCTTCTGCGGTGCCTCCCCCGTGGATTGGGCGCCCTCAGTGCTTGCGGCGCCGCCCGCGCCCACCGCGGGCCGGCACGGCGACCGGAGCGGCGAACCGGTCGGAGCGTTCGGAGCGTTCGGAGCGGTCGGCCGAGACCACCAGGGCGGCCAGTGCCGTGGTCACCGGGACGGAGGCGACCAGGCCGATCGAACCGACGAGCGTGCGCACGATCTCCTCCGCGACCAGCTCGCTGTCGGCAACGGTGACCACGCTGCTTTGCGCGATGGAGAACAGCAGCAGCAGCGGCAGAGCGGCACCCGCGTACGCCAGGACGAGTGTGTTGACGACCGACGCGATGTGGTCGCGGCCGATGCGGATGCCCGCACGGTACAGACCACGCCAGCCCATCGACGGGTTCGCTTCGTGGAGCTCCCAGACCGCCGATGTCTGCGTCACCGTCACATCGTCGAGGACGCCGAGCGAGCCGATGATGACGCCTGCCAGCAGCAGGCCGCTCATGTCGATACCCGGGTACAGGCCGTGGATCAGGCCGGTGTTGTCGTCGGTGTTGCCGGTCAGCGCGGCCCAGCCGATGAACAGGGAGCCCAGCACACCGATCAGGGACAGGGAGACGAGCGTGCCGAGCACCGCCACCGAGGTGCGCGCCGAGAGTCCGTGGCACATGTAGAGGGCGATCAGCATGATGGCGCTGGATCCGACCACGGCCACGAGCAGCGGGTTCGAGCCCTGGAGGATCGCCGGCAGGATGAACAGGCTCAGCACCAGGAAGCTGACGGCCAGTGCGATGAGCGCCATCACACCGCGCATCCGGCCCACGACCACCACGGCGATGGCGAAGATGCCGGCCAGCAGTGCCATGGGGACCTTGCGGTTCACATCCGCCACCGAGTACTGCAGGTCCCTGGGGGCGGACGGTTCGTACGCGACCACGACCTTCTCGCCCTGATGCAGCTGTCGTGACTGGTCCGGCTGGACGATCTCCGTGAAGGTCCGGCCCTGGTCCTTGCCCGTGTCGACGCGCACCGTCGCCTTCTTGCAGGTGCCGGTCGACTGCTGCTGGGCTGAGGAGCCCTCGGCTGTGGAGGTGTCGCCGGTCGGGGTGTCACCCGAGGCGTTCACGGACTTGCAGTCCACCTGCACCACCCTGGTGACCGTGGCCTGCTGGGTCTGCCGGTCGAATCCCACACCGGTGCGCTTGTGCGACGGCACTCCGCCGGGCCACAGCACGACGAGACCGACGACCACGGCCGCCGTGAAGGGAATGAGGATCGCGGCGATGACTCCGCGCAGGTGCCGCGACACGGGGGCCGCCGGGCCATGGCTGTGGCTGTGGCTGTGGCTGTGCCCGCTCGGCCCCTGCCCGTGCCCGCCGCTCGGCCCATGGCCATGCGCGTCGCCCGGGCCGTGGCCGTGGCCATGGGACGGGTCGGGCGGTGGGTACGGGGGCGGATGCTGTGTCGTGGTCACCTAGGCATCATCGCAAGAAGGTATGAGGCCCACTGTTCAGCTCGCGCAAAGAGACGCTAGCGTGGGAGGACCTTTGCACACGCGGGAGCTCGGAGCACCGGGCTGAGAGGGCGCTGACCTCCGCAGACGCGATGTTTCACGTGGAACATCGGCGGGCGGAAACCGCTGCGTCGACCGCTGAACCTGTTACCGGGTAATGCCGGCGTAGGGAGTAGGTCTCATGACCAACAAGGACGTACGCACGCCTGCCTCCGTTCAGAGCGAACAGTCCCAGGAGGCCGGACCGTCCATCGGCTGGCACAAGGCGTACATCGAGGGCTCACGCCCCGATCTGCGGGTGCCGGTCCGTCGGGTGCACCTCACCAACGGGCAGTCGGTCACGCTGTACGACACCTCCGGCCCGTACACCGATCCACTCGTTCAGACCGACGTCCGCAGGGGCCTGACCCCGTTGCGGGAGAACTGGATCACTGCCCGCGGCGACACCGAGGAGTACGCGGGCCGTCCCGTCCGCCCGGAGGACGACGGCATCAAGCACACCTCGCCTCGGGGCGGACTGCGCAACCTCGACGCGGTGTTCCCGGGGCGGCCGCGTCAGCCGCGCCGCAGCCGCGACGGCAAGGCGGTGACGCAACTGGCGTACGCACGCCGCGGGGAGATCACACCGGAGATGGAGTTCGTCGCCCTCCGGGAGAACGTGTCCCCGGAGGTGGTGCGCGAGGAGATCGCGGCAGGCCGTGCGGTCCTCCCGGCCAACGTCAACCACCCCGAGATCGAGCCGATGATCATCGGCAAGCGATTCCTGGTGAAGGTCAACGCCAACATCGGCAACTCCGCTGTGACCTCGTCCATCGAGGAGGAGGTCGAGAAGATGACCTGGGCGACCCGCTGGGGCGCCGACACGGTCATGGACCTCTCCACCGGCCGCAACATCCACACCACGCGCGAGTGGGTGCTGCGCAACTCCCCCGTGCCGATCGGCACGGTGCCGCTCTATCAGGCCCTCGAGAAGGTCGACGGGAAGGCCGAGGAACTGACCTGGGAGATCTACAAGGACACGGTCATCGAGCAGGCCGAACAGGGCGTGGACTACATGACGGTGCATGCGGGGGTGCGTCTGCCGTACGTACCGCTGACCGCGAACCGCAAGACCGGCATCGTCTCGCGTGGCGGCTCGATCATGGCGGCGTGGTGCCTCGCCCACCACAAGGAGTCGTTCCTCTACGAGCATTTCGAGGAGCTGTGCGAGATCCTCGCGGCCTACGACGTCACGTACTCGCTGGGCGACGGCCTCAGGCCCGGTTCCATCGCGGACGCCAACGACGAGGCACAGTTCGCGGAACTGCGCACGCTGGGGGAACTCGGCCGGATCGCCAGGCGCTTCAACGTACAGACCATGATCGAGGGCCCGGGACACGTCCCGATGCACAAGATCAAGGAGAACATCGACCTTCAGCAGGAGATCTGCGATGAAGCTCCGTTCTATACGCTCGGGCCACTGACGACGGACATCGCGCCGGCGTACGACCACATCACCTCCGGCATCGGCGCCGCGATGATCGCCTGGTGGGGCACGGCGATGCTCTGCTACGTCACGCCCAAGGAGCACCTCGGCCTGCCCAACCGGGACGACGTCAAGACCGGCGTCATCACCTACAAGATCGCCGCACACGCGGCCGACCTCGCCAAGGGGCACCCGGGTGCGCAGGCGTGGGACGACGCGCTGTCCGACGCGCGCTTCGAGTTCCGCTGGGAGGACCAGTTCAACCTGGCCCTCGACCCGGACACGGCCCGCGACTTCCACGACGAGACCCTCCCGGCGGAGCCGGCCAAGACCGCCCACTTCTGCTCGATGTGCGGGCCGAAGTTCTGCTCGATGAAGATCTCCCAGGACATCCGCCGCGAACACGGTGGCAGCCGGGAGCAGATCGAGGAGGGCATGGCACAGAAGTCGAGGGAGTTCGCCGAGGCGGGGAACCGGGTGTACCTGCCGATCGCCGACTGACCTGGCAGTGCCGCCGGCGTTCCGTCATGCGGTGCCTCCGGCCTGCGCCGTCGCTGCGCAGGCCGGAGGGCCCGACTCACTCTCGCTCGAGCGCGGATCGTGGTGACGGAAGCGGCATGATGCCACCTGTCCACGTCAAGATCCCTACTGTTGCTGGAGATGCCAGCGGGCGCCCCGGCCTTGCGAACTTCGGTGGCGACCGGACGTCGACCGGGTCCGTCACTCCGGCGTGTGCTCCGGCCCCCCGAAGTCCGGGCTGGTGAAGTCGGGGCTGGTGAAGCTGGGGCGCGTGCTGGTGGCCGGGCCGCTGTCGGGGCTGCTGAACCCCGGACGGTCGTAGCCGAGGTGCGGGATACGGCCGGCGGCCGCCTCCGGTGCCTTCCGGGTCATCGCGGCCGTGCCCGGGTCGCTGAGCGCCTCACGGAGGAACGGCAGGATGCCGCGCTCCAGCAGCGCCTCGTGCCAGGCATCCCTGGCCCGGGACACCTCCGTCGCCAACGTGCCCGACGCGTCCGCCTCTTGTGCCGAGGAGCTGTTGCGCAGGGCGGTGAGCAGCAGGCCGATCGCGGCGACCAGGATCGACGCCGCGGTCACCGCGCCGAAGACCCACCCCGTGGTGAGGAGGGTCCGGGCGAACGCCTGATCGGGATTGACCATCTTGAGGATGTACCCCACGAGCAGGAAGATCGCGGCGGCGGCGCCCGCGAGGAAGGGGGCCAGGACCGCGATGACGGCACCGGTCCCGGCGCTCGCGGCGGCCTCTCCCACGGTGGCCGCGAGCCCCAGGGCGTCCAGGTCCGCCTCCGGGGAACCGGAGGTGCTGTCCTGGACGATCGGGGTGGACGGCGCCGGCCGGCGCAGTTCCTCGCGGACCATCACGTAGTGCTGGTACTCGGTGGCCGCCGCCGCGGTGATGAGGGCGGTGGCGTTCAGCGCCATGGTGCGCAACTGTTCGGGGTTCAGCCGCTGACCCACAGCGGCCAGATCCGGGCGGTGTGGTGCGGAGCGCAGCGCCTCATCGAGGATCCGCTCGTAGTCCTGGCGGTCCTCGCTCAGCAGGTGCTGCGGAACGCTGTTCATGTGCATCCCCCGATGCTCCGTAGGGCTTGGGGCTCGGCATGCTGACGAGCCGTCGGGCAGAAACGGAGGGGAGCCTGCTACGGATAAGCCGATGGTAGAGCGGTGACGGCGCGCGGTGACAGGGGGTTTCCGGAAAATGGCCCCGGCCTGCGCTCCTCCGCGCGGTCCTCCGTCGGGGTGATGTCTGTCCGGGGAACGCTCAGATATCCAACGGCAGTTGCTGGACCAGCAGCTTTCCGGCCATGGTCACGCCGCCGTCCATCGCGATCGCCAGTCCGTCCGCGTAGATGTGCGGCCCTTCGACCACCGGACCCGTGCTGTCCTCGCCGTCCTCCGAGCCGACTTCTCCGAGGAGGTAGGGAATGGGGCTGTGGCCGTGGACGATGCGCCTGCCGCCGTAGGTGTCCAGCAGGGACCGTACGGCGTCGGCGCCGCCCTCGTCGCGGAAGGAGAAGCGCTTGGTGAACTTGCGGAAGAGGTCCCACACCTCGTCCGCGTCGTTGCGGGTGAGCGTCTCGCGGATGGTGTCGTTGACCGCCTCGATGGAGTCGCCGTAGTCGAGGTAGGCGGTGGTGTCCGAGTGGACCAGCAGGTGTCCGTCGACCTCCTCGACCGCGTCCAGGCGGGCCATCCACTGCAGGTGGTGGTCCTGCAGGCGGTCCATGTCGGTCTTCTGGCCGCCGTTGAGCAGCCAGGCCGCCTGGAACGTGGCGGTGCCCGCGCCGGAGTTGACCGGCGTGTCGCCGAACCGCTTGGCGCCGAGCAGCAGCAGCTCGTGGTTGCCCATGAGCGCCTTGCAGTAGCCGCCGGCCGCGGCCGCCTCCGCGGACAGCCGCATCACCAGGTCGATGACGCCGATGCCGTCGGGCCCGCGGTCGGTGAAGTCGCCGAGGAACCACAGCCGCGCCGTGCCCGCGCACCAGTTCCCCTGGGCGTCGATGAGGCCCTTCTCCTGGAGCGCCGCCACGAGCTGGTCGAGATAGCCGTGCACGTCCCCGACGACGAACAGCGGACCGGGACCCTCCGCGGGCTGAGGGGCGGGCGCGGACGTGGGAGCGACGTTCGCCTGGAGCGTGTCACCGCGGTTGACGACCGGGAGGTCCCGTTCGGTGGGCGTGTACTCGTCGGAGTAGCCGTGGGGGTAGGCCTCCGGGGCGGCGACGGGTCCGGTGACCTGGTCGTGGGGCGTGCTCTGCGCGTACGGACCGGCCTCGTGGACGTACGCGGGCACCCGGAAGTCGCGCAACGTCGCCGTCCGCTCCACCTCGGGTCCCTGACCGGCCCCCTGAGTCATCGACCCCTCCACCATCGCGCCGCATCTGCACCGCATCGGACTGCCTGGTCGCAGCGGCCCGCGGTGTCGTGGGCCCATCATAGGAATGCGGATCGCGCCATGTGAT
Organism: Streptomyces sp. Y2F8-2; assembly: GCF_014905555.1. Classification (GTDB taxonomy): domain Bacteria; phylum Actinomycetota; class Actinomycetes; order Streptomycetales; family Streptomycetaceae; genus Streptomyces; species Streptomyces cynarae. Next base: position 242,476 of record NZ_BNGS01000008.1, read on the forward strand.
GACCCAGGGGTGGTGAATCGGGGAAGCCCTCCAGTTCACCGCGGCATTCGCCCTAAATGGGCGGGGGTTTCCCGTCGGTGTCCCGGTCGTCGGGCGCCCGCGGGCGACTGGTGCGTCACCCGCGGGCCCCCTGCGGGCTACCTCTGTTCGGGCGACCGGGGCGGGCTGACCGTGGTGCGGGGCGGGCGTCGCTCGGACGATGTACGCACGATCAGTTCTGTCGGTATCACCTGCTCGACCGGCTGCTCCGGCCGGACACCTTCGATGGCGTCGATGAGGAGCTGGACCACCGCGGTGCCGATCCGGCGCGGTTTGAGGGAGAGCGTGGTGACGGGAGGCTCGGTGTTGGCGTACACGGCGGACTCGCTGCAGCACACGAGGAGCAGGTCGTCGGGAACGCGCAGGCCGTAGCGGCGGGCCGCGGCGAGCAGGTCGGTGCCGTTCGGGTCGAAGAGCCCGTAGACCGCGTCAGGGCGGTCCGGGCGGGCCAGCAGCCGGTCGGCGGCGACGGCGCCCGCACACGGGTCGTGTGCCGGGTAGGCCTCGTAGACCGGGTCCTGTCCGACCCGCTCGCACCAGTTGAGGTACGCGGTCGTGGACAGGTGCGTGTACGTGTCCGTCGTGGTGCCGGTCAGCAGCCCGATGCGGCGGGCGCCCGCCTCCGCCAGATGGTCGAGGATGCCGAGGACGGCGGCCTCGTGGTCGTTGTCGACCCAGGCGGTGACCGGGAGGGAGCCGGCCGGGCGGCCGTCGGAGACGACCGGTAACCCCTGCCGGACCAGCTCGCTGACCACCGGGTCCTGGTCGGAGGGGTCGATGACGACCGTGCCGTCCAGGGCGACGTTCGACCAGACGTCGTGGCGCGAGGTGGCGGGCAGGATGACCAGGGCGTATCCCCGGGCGAGCGCGGCGGAGGTGGCGGCCCTGGCCATCTCCGCGAAGTACGCGAATTCGGTGAAGGTGAAAGGTTCATCCCCGTACGTCGTCACGGTCAGGCCGATGAGGCCCGACTTGCCGGTACGGAGGGTGCGGGCCGCGGCCGAGGGGCGGTAGCCCAGCCGGTCGGCGACCTCGCGGACGTGGCGTCGGGTGGCGTCCGGCAGCCGGCCCTTGCCGTTGAGGGCGTCGGAGACGGTCGTGATGGAGACCCCGGCGGCGGCGGCCACGTCTCTGATGCCCGCCCGGCCCGGCCGGCTGCCTCGGCGGGAGGTCTCCGCCCGGCTCACCTGGTGCTTCCCTGCTGCTGTCATGGCGAGCCGATAGTAGGGCTCATGTGGTGGGGTAGTGCGGACGCATATGCACCCGTTGACAGGTACGTTTCTGCATGATCAAAAACACTCAAGTGCCTGGGAATGCAAGGGACTTGAACGATCTAAGGTCAATAGATGACGTGACGGCCCGCATGGGCCTGTCGAGGTGGCCGTATTGCGAAGAGGTCTCAACTCACCTTCACGGGGGATGCGCGCCACGGCGTGAGCCACCGGCGCGTGCGACAGGGGGCGACGCGCCCCCGGATTCACGCGCCTTCGTGCGGGGTGATGCGCGCGGGTTCGTACGGCGATCTGTCCGGGTTGGTACGGCGATCCGTCCGGGTCCGTACGGCGGCCCGTCCGGGTCCGTACGGCGGCCCGTCCGGGTCCGTACGGCGGCCCGTCCGGGTCCGTACGGCGGCCCGTCCGGGTCCGTACGGCGGCCCGTCCGGGTCCGTACGGCGGCCCGCCCGGATCCGCACGGCCCCCTGCCCGCATCCGTACGGCGGCCATCCCTCCGCATCCGTACGGCCCCCGTCCATGCCGTGATCCACACGGGACGGAGCGGTTGTCCACAGCCCATTCGCAGCGGCCCCGAATCCTCATAAGGTGAGAAGCATTGGACGCCGGTGGCGGTCACGAGCCGGTGGTGTGCGCGAGGAGGACTGCGGTGAGCGAGACGAGCCCGAGGCTGCGTGCCGAGCTGGAGGATATCCCCACCTACAAGCCCGGCAAGCCTGCCGCGGCCGGCGGCCCGGTGGCCTACAAGCTGTCCTCCAACGAGAATCCGTACCCCCCGCTGCCGGGCGTTCTGGAGACGGTGACCACGGCGGCCGCGTCCTTCAACCGCTACCCGGACATGGCGTGCACGGGCCTGATGAGCGAGCTGTCGGAGCGCTTCGGGGTGCCCCAGTCGCATCTCGCGACCGGGACGGGCTCGGTCGGTGTGGCGCAGCAGCTGCTGCAGGCCACGAGCGGCCCGGGTGACGAGGTGATCTACGCCTGGCGGTCCTTCGAGGCGTACCCGATCATCACGCGGATCAGTGGTGCCACATCGGTGCAGGTGCCGCTGACCGAGGGCGACGTGCACGATCTGGACGCGATGGCCGACGCGATCACCGACCGGACCCGGCTGATCTTCGTCTGCAACCCGAACAACCCGACGGGCACCGTTGTGCACGGGGAGGAGCTGGAGCGCTTCCTGGACCGCGTGCCGGACGATGTGCTGGTCGTGCTCGACGAGGCGTACCGCGAGTTCGTCCGCGACGTCCAGGTGCCGGACGGCATCCAGCTGTACCGCAAGCGGCCGAACGTGTGCGTGCTGCGCACCTTCTCCAAGGCGTACGGCCTCGCCGGGCTGCGCGTCGGCTTCGCGGTCGGGCATGAGCCGGTGGCCGCGGCGCTGCGCAAGACGGCGGTGCCGTTCGGTGTCAGCCAGCTGGCGCAGGAGGCGGCGATCGCCTCGCTGCGCGCGGAGGACGAGTTGCTCGGCCGGGTCGGCTCGCTGGTGTGCGAGCGCACGCGCGTGGTGGACGCGCTGCGCGCCCAGGGGTGGACGGTGCCCGAGACGCAGGCGAACTTCGTGTGGCTGCGGCTGGGGGAGCGCACGGTGGACTTCGCGGCGGCCTGTGAGCAGGCGGGTGTGGTCGTGCGGCCCTTCCCGGGCGAGGGGGTACGCGTGACGATCGGCGAGGCCGAGGCGAACGACATCTTCATGAAGGTCGCGGAGGGCTTCCACAAGGAGCTCTAGATCGCGTCCTTCGGGTCGGCCCGGACGAGTCCCTGGTCCCGCGCGAGTGGCGCGGGGCCCGGGGCGGCGCGGGATTGTGCCAGATGCCGAACAGTCCCCGTTTAGGGACCCCCACCCCTCCGCCTTGCCACCGCCATGCGCCATAATTGCTTGTGAATGTGAACGCGTTCACAAGCGGGCCCGATTGTTCCCATGATGAGTGGGGCAAACAGGGCAAATTCCGCGTGACCGCGGCGACGTAAGGAGAAGGACGACGTGGACATAGCTTTGGCGCCGGAGACCCTGGCGCGATGGCAGTTCGGCATCACCACCGTCTACCACTTCCTGTTCGTCCCGCTCACGATCTCGCTCGCCGCGCTGACGGCCGGCCTGCAGACCGCGTGGGTACGCACGGAGAAGGAGAGGTACCTCAGGGCGACGAAGTTCTGGGGCAAGCTCTTCCTGATCAACATCGCGATGGGCGTCGTGACCGGCATCGTCCAGGAGTTCCAGTTCGGCATGAACTGGTCCGCCTACTCCCGCTTCGTGGGCGACGTCTTCGGTGCCCCACTCGCGTTCGAGGCCCTCATCGCCTTCTTCTTCGAGTCCACCTTCATCGGGCTGTGGATCTTCGGTTGGGACAAGCTGCCGAAGAAGCTCCACCTGGCCTGCATATGGATGGTCTCCATCGGCACGATCCTGTCGGCGTACTTCATCCTCGCGGCCAACTCCTGGATGCAGCACCCCGTCGGCTACCGGATCAACAAGGCGAAGGGCCGCGCCGAACTCACCGACTTCTGGCACGTCCTCACCCAGAACACCGCGCTGGCCCAGGTCTTCCACACCCTGTCCGCGTCCTTCCTCACCGGCGGCGCCTTCATGGTCGGTATCGCCGCCTACCACCTGCTCCGCAAGAAGCACGTCCCCGTGATGAAGAGCTCGCTGCGGCTCGGACTGGTCACCGTCGTCATCGCCGGCCTGCTCACCGCGGTCAGCGGGGACGTCCTCGGCAAGGTCATGTTCAAGCAGCAGCCGATGAAGATGGCCGCCGCCGAGGCCCTGTGGGACGGGCAGAACTCGGCGCCGTTCTCGATCTTCGCCTACGGCGACGTCAGCAAGGGCCACAACTCCGTCGAACTGTCCGTTCCCGGTCTGCTGTCCTTCCTGGCCGACGACGACTTCACCTCGTACGTCCCCGGCATCAACGACACCAACAAGACCGAACAGCAGAAGTACGGCCCGGGCGACTACCGCCCCATCATCCCCGTCACCTTCTGGGGCTTCCGCTGGATGATCGGCTTCGGCATGGCGTCCTTCGCCATCGGCCTGGCAGGGCTCTGGCTGACCCGCAAGAAGTTCTTGCTGCCGCAGCATCTGCGGGTCGGTGAGGACGAGGTGCCGCATCTGGTCCTGTTCAGGAACAAGGCACTCGGCCCGACGCTCACCACCTGGTACTGGCGCATCGCGATCTGGACCCTCGCCTTCCCGCTCATCGCCAACTCCTGGGGCTGGATCTTCACCGAGATGGGCCGTCAGCCGTGGGTCGTCTACGGCGTGCTGCGCACCCGTGACGCCGTCTCCCCCGGTGTCTCCCAGGGCGAGGTCATCACGTCGATGACCGTGTTCACCGTGCTCTACGCGATCCTCGCCGTCGTCGAGGTGAAGCTGCTGACGAAGTACGTCAAGGCCGGACCGCCCGAGCTCACCGAGTCCGATCTCAACCCGCCCACCAGGCTCGGCGGCGACTCGAGGGACGCCGACAAGCCGATGGCCTTCTCGTACTAGGCCGAGGGAGCGCTCACACCATGCAACTTCACGACGTCTGGTTCGTCCTCATCGCGGTCCTCTGGATCGGCTACTTCTTCCTGGAGGGCTTCGACTTCGGGGTCGGCATCCTCACCAAGCTGCTGGCCCGCAACCGCCCCGAGCGGCGGGTACTGATCAACACGATCGGTCCGGTCTGGGACGGCAACGAGGTATGGCTGCTCAGTGCGGGCGGCGCCACGTTCGCCGCCTTCCCCGATTGGTATGCCACGCTCTTCTCCGGCTTCTACCTGCCGCTGCTGGTCATCCTGGTCTGTCTGATCGTGCGCGGTGTCGCCTTCGAGTACCGGGCGAAGCGGCCCGAGGAGAACTGGCAGCGGAACTGGGAGAACGCGATCTTCTGGACCTCCCTGATCCCGGCCTTCCTGTGGGGTGTGGCCTTCGCCAACATCGTGCGGGGTGTGAAGATCGACCAGCACCTGGAGTACGTGGGCAACGTCTGGGATCTGCTCAATCCGTTCGCGCTGCTCGGCGGCCTGGTCACGCTGGCCCTGTTCACCTTCCACGGGACGGTGTTCACGGCACTCAAGACCGTCGGGGACATCCGGCAGCGGGCTCGGAAGCTGGCCCTGGGCGTCGGGTTGGTCACCGCCGGGCTGGCGCTTCTCTTCCTCGCCTGGACGCAGATCGACCAAGGGGACGGCAAGAGCCTGATCGCCCTGGTCGTGGCCGTGGCCGCGCTCGTCGCGGCGCTCGTGGCCAACCAGGTGGGGCGCGAGGGTTGGTCGTTCGCGTTCTCCGGCGTCACCATCGTGGCCGCGGTCGCCATGCTGTTCCTGACGCTCTTCCCGAACGTCATGCCGTCCACGCTGAACGCGGACTGGAGTCTGACGGTGAGCAACGCCTCATCGAGCCCCTACACCCTGAAGATCATGACGTGGTGTGCCGGGATCGCCACGCCGATCGTCCTTCTCTATCAGGGCTGGACCTACTGGGTGTTCCGCAAGCGCATCGGCACCCAGCACATCGCCGTCGACACGTCCACCGGTGCCGTGCACTGAATCTGGCGGGGCGGGGTGTTTCACGTGAAACACCCCGCCCGGACCGAAGGGCATGTTTCACGTGAAACCGATCGATCCACGACTGCTCCGCTACGCGCGGGCCACACGCTTCTTCCTCGGGGCGGTCGTCGGCCTGGGTGCCATCGGCGCGGCTCTGGTCATCGCCCAGGCGATGCTGATTGCCGAGGTGGTGGTCGGCGCCTTCCAGCACCACCATGCGATCAGCGAACTCCGCACCTCTCTGTTGCTTCTGGCGGCCGTGGCGGTCGGACGTGCCCTGGTGTCCTGGCTCACCGAACTCTCCGCCCACCGTGCGAGCGCGGCGGTGAAGTCGGAACTGCGGGCGAGGCTGCTGGAGCGAGCCGGGGCCCTCGGTCCCGGGTGGCTCAGCGGGCAGCAGACCGGTTCGCTGGTCGCTCTGGCCACACGGGGAGTCGATGCCCTCGACGACTACTTCTCGCGCTACCTGCCGCAGTTGGGGCTCGCGGTGGTGGTGCCTGTGGCGGTGCTGGCGCGGATCGTCACCGAGGACTGGGTGTCGGCGGCGATCATCGCCGGCACGCTGCCGCTGATCCCCCTCTTCATGATGTTGATCGGTTGGGCGACACAGTCCCAGATGGACCGTCAGTGGCGCTTGCTGTCGCGCCTGTCCGGCCACTTCCTCGACGTGGTCGCCGGACTGCCGACGCTCAAGGTGTTCGGCCGCGCCAAGGCCCAGGCCGAGTCGATCAAGCGGATCACCGGCGAGTACCGGCAGGCGACCATGCGGACGCTGCGCATCGCCTTCCTGTCGTCCTTCGCGCTGGAACTCCTGGCCACGATCTCGGTCGCGCTCGTCGCAGTCGAGATCGGTATGCGGCTCGTCCACGGCGACATGGACCTGTACATCGGGCTGGTCATCCTGGTGCTCGCTCCGGAGGCGTATCTGCCGTTGCGGCAGGTGGGGACGCAGTATCACGCGGCGGCCGAGGGGCTTTCCGCGGCCGAGGAGATCTTCGCGGTGTTGGAGACGCCGGTACCGGCCTCCGGTGAGCGGCGCGTCCCGGACGGGCCGATCGTCTTCGAGGAGGTGACCGTCCGCTATCCCGGGCGGTCGTCCGCCGCGGTCTCCGACGTGTCGCTCACGGTCGCGCCCGGTGAAACGGTGGCTCTCGTCGGACCGAGCGGAGCGGGTAAGTCGACCCTGCTGAACGTCCTGCTCGGATTCGTGCCGCCCACCGAGGGGCGCGTACGGGTCGGGGGAGCCGATCTCGCCTCGGCCGATCTGGAGGAGTGGCGCTCACGGATCGCCTGGGTGCCGCAGCGGCCTCATCTGTACGCGGGCACGATCGCCGACAACGTACGGCTGGCGCGACCGGACGCGGACGACACAGCGGTACGGAGGGCGCTGGCCGACGCCGGGGCGCTTCCGTTCGTGGACGCGCTGCCCGAGGGGATCCGCACGGTGCTCGGCGAGGACGGTTCGGGCCTCTCTGCGGGGCAGCGGCAACGGCTCGCCCTGGCGCGGGCGTTCCTCGCGGACCGACCGGTGCTGCTGCTGGACGAGCCGACGGCGTCCCTGGACGGAGCGACCGAGGCAGAGATCGTGGAAGCGGTGCGCCGTCTCGCCGTCGGCCGGACGGTCCTCCTGGTGGTGCACCGGCCGGCACTGCTGGGGCTGGCGGACCGGGTGGTGCGGCTGGAGGCGGAGCAGTACACCCCGTCGAGCCTTCTCGCGCGGACCGGCTCCGAGCCGCTGCCGCGCCGGGAGTCGGCGGGCACGCCACCTGCCCAAGCCGAGCCGGCCCCCGTCCCGTCCCCGGCGAGGGGCGGTGGCGTGCTCGCCCGCGTCCGTGCCATGGCCGGCCCCCGTCGGGGGCGGCTCGCCCTCGCCCTGGTGCTCGGGAGTCTCGCGCTCGGCAGTGCGGTGGGGCTGATGGCCACCTCCGGTTGGCTGATCTCGCGGGCCTCCCAGCAGCCACCGGTGCTGTATCTGATGGTGGCCGTGACGGCCACGCGGACGTTCGGGATCGGACGGGCCGTGTTCCGGTACGCGGAGCGGCTGGTGTCCCACGATGCCGTCCTGCGCATGCTGGCCGACACCCGCGTCGCCGTCTACCGTCGGCTCGAGCGGCTGGCTCCGGCGGGGCTGCGCGCGATCCGGCGGGGCGATCTGCTGTCCCGGCTGGTCGCCGATGTGGACGCGCTGCAGGACTACTGGCTGCGCTGGCTGCTGCCCGCGGGAGCCGCGTTCGTCGTGTCGGCCGGTTCCGTCTGCTTCACCGCCTGGCTGCTGCCCGAGGCCGGTGCCGTCCTCGCCGTCGGGCTGCTCACGGCCGCGGTGGGGGTGCCCCTGGTGACGGGGGCCGTGGCACGCCGGGCGGAACGGAGGCTGGCGCCCGCCCGGGGTGTACTGGCGACCCGGGTGGCCGATCTGCTGACCGGAACGGCCGAGTTGACGGTCGCCGGTGCGCTGCCGGCGCGGACCGCTCAGACGCGGCAGGCCGACGCCGTGCTGACCCGCATCGCCTCCCGCGCCGCCACCGCGACGGCGCTGGGTGACGGGCTCACCGCGCTGGTCACCGGGCTGACCGTCGCGGCCTCCGCCCTCGTGGGCGCACAGGGTGTCGCCGAGGGGCGGCTCGACGGGGTGGTCATGGCGGTCCTGGTGCTCACGCCCTTGGCCGCGTTCGAGGCGGTCCTGGGGCTGCCGCTCGCCGTGCAGCACCGCCAGCGGGTGCGCCGGAGCGCCGAGCGCGTCCACGAGGTGCTGGACGCTCCGGAGCCCGTACGCGAACCCGAGCAGCCGCAACCGGCTCCCTCTTCGCCCTTCCCGCTCGTTCTGAAGGGGCTCACCGCCCGGTACGACGGGCAGCGGCGGGACGCGCTCAGCGGCTTCGACCTCACCCTCGAACAGGGCCACCGGGTCGCCGTGGTCGGCGCCTCGGGCGCGGGCAAGACGACCCTGGCGCAGGTCCTGCTGCGGTTCCTGGACGCGGACGCCGGCTCGTACACGCTGGGCGGCACGGACGCCTACGCGCTCGACGGCGACGACGTACGGCGCCTGGTCGGACTCTGCGCGCAGGACGCCCACCTCTTCGACAGCTCGGTGCGGGAGAACCTGCTGCTCGCGCGGAAGGGCGCGAGCGAGGCGGAACTGCGGGACGCGCTCGCGCGGGCCCGGCTCCTCGACTGGGCGGAGGGGCTGCCCGACGGCCTGGACACCCTGATCGGCGAGTACGGCGCCCGGTTGTCCGGCGGTCAGCGGCAACGGCTGGCCCTGGCCCGGGCCCTGCTCGCCGACTTCCCCGTCCTGATCCTCGATGAGCCCGCGGAACATCTCGACCTGCCGACGGCGGACGCGCTCACCGCGGATCTGCTCGCCGCCACCGAGGGTCGTACCACCTTGCTGATCACCCACCGGCTGGCCGGACTTGAGGGGGTCGACGAGGTGATCGTCCTCGCGGAGGGCCGCGTGGTCCAGCGGGGTGGCCCTGGCGAGCTGGCGGCGGTGGAGGGGCCGTTGCGGGAGATGCTCGAGCGGGAGGCCCGGGGGGACCTGCTGGGAGCCGGATGAGGGACGCCGCTGGGCCATCCGTGGCCGCCCGTTCCCCCAGCCGTAGGACGTCGACAGGACTGCGCCCGCGACACGGGTCACGATCGTTGACATGCATTCAACCTGTCGGCGAGCCTTGCTCGTTTCCGTTGCGATGTCCGCGTTCACGACGCTTCCGGCCTGGCCCGCTGTGGCCGGGGGCACGACGGTGGGCGACGGCGCCGATTCCTCCGCCGCCATCCGGCTGGCGCGGCTGTACGACGAAGCCGCCGTGGTGGAGCGGCAGTACGAGACCGGGCTCCGGGAAGCCGAGAAGCAGCGTGCCCGAGCGCGGCGTGACGAGAGACTCCTCATACGGGAACGTCGGGTGGGCGCGGCCCTCCGCAAGGATCCGGGCCTGGTCGCGCGCGCCCGGTACCACCAGAGCGTGACTCCCCCCAATGTGCCGCAGACGCTCCTCCCCGACATCACGCTGAAGTTGCTGAGAAGTCAGCACTCGCTCGCCGGAGCGGATGGCGCCGACGCGAACGCGGTCGTCGGTATCCACAGGGTGGAGGACCGTCTCGCCGCGGACCTGGCCGAGGCGTCGGCGCAGTCACGGCGGCTGCAGAAGCGGAAAGCCGAACTGGCGGACAGAAGGCGGACCGTTCAGGCGAAGCTGGAGGAGGCACGACGGGTCCTGCAGAGGCAGGCAGATGCGACCGCCGCCGCGGGATCGTGCCGGGGCGCCGTCCATCTGGGCCGGCCGCGGCAGAGGACCCGCCGCGCCTGGGAGGCGCCGGTGGAGTCGTACAGACTCTCCGCTCCGTTCGGCAGCGGAGGCGGCCACTGGGCGCACCGGCACACCGGCCAGGACTTCGCGGTCCCCATCGGGACACCGGTGCGGACCGTCGGCGCCGGGAAGGTGGTGCGGGTGGCGTGCGGCGGCGCCTTCGGGATCGAGGTCGTCATCCAGCACCCGGACGGCTACTTCACCCAGTACGCCCATCTCGCCGCCGTCACCGTCGACCAGGGAGAACCGGTGGCCACCGGCCAGTGGATCGCCCAGTCCGGCACGACGGGCAACTCGACCGGTCCGCACCTGCACTTCGAGGTCCGGGTGACTCCGGAATGGGGGTCGGGCATCGATCCGGTGCCGTGGCTGACGGCACGGGGCGTACGAATCTGAGAGCCGTACGCGAGGGAATCGCCGTCCGATGGACGTTCCTGGCGATCTACGACCGCCGCCGACCTACGCCCGGTCCGCGAGGATCCGCTCGATCACCACGGCCACGCCGTCGTCGTTGTTGGCGACGGTCCGCCCCGACGCGGCGGCGATCACGTCCGGGTGGGCGTTGCCCATCGCGTAGGACTGTCCCGCCCAGGTGAGCATCTCCACGTCGTTCGGCATGTCGCCGAAGGCGACGACCTCCTCGTGGGAGATGCCGCGCTCGGCGCAGCACAGCGCGAGGGTGCTCGCCTTGGAGACGCCCGGGCCGCTGATCTCCAGCAGGGCACTGGGGCTGGACCGGGTGATGGTGGCGCGGTCGCCGACGGCGAGGCGGGCCAGGGTGAGGAAGGCGTCCGGGTCCAGATGCGGGTGGTAGGCGAGGATCTTGAGCACCGGCTCGCGGGCGCCGGGGGCGTCCGGGGCCAGCAGTTCCTCGGCGGGTGCGAGCAGGTCCGGGATCTCCATGTGCAGCTTCGGGTACGACGGCTCCTGATAGAAGCCGTACGTCTGCTCGACGGCGTACACCGTGCCGGGTGCGGCGTCCCGCAGCAGCCGTACGGCGTCGAGCGCGTTCTCCCGGGCCAGCTCGCGGACCTTGACGAAGCGGTGGGTGCCGGGGCCTCCGTGCAGGTCGACCACGGCCGCGCCGTTGCCGCAGATCGCCAGTCCGTGACCGTGGACGTGGTCGCTGACGACGTCCATCCAGCGGGCGGGCCGACCTGTGACGAAGAACACCTCGATGCCGGCCGCCTCGGCGGCGGCCAGCGCGGCGACGGTCCGCTCGGAGACCGACTTGTCGTCACGCAGCAGAGTGCCGTCGAGGTCGGTCGCGATCAGCCGGGGCGGGAGGGTGGAGGCCGGGGTCTCGGACTGTCGGGTCGCTGAGGTCACCGGCCCATTCTGGCGCATATGCCCGCACGGTCGTGCGAGACCTCGCACACCTGAGTGGTGACACTGCTCACCAGCGCCGTCACGTCGCGTCATGCTCAGCCCAGCTGCGCCGGGGCCTCCAGGGCGATCTGCTCGAAGACCTTTTCGTCCGCCGCGAAGTCGGAGTCGGGGATGGGCCAGTGGACCACGATGTCGGTGAAGCCCAGCTCCGCGTGCCGGCCGGCGAAGTCGACGAACGCGTCCAGGGACTGAAGCGGACGGCCGCGGTCCGGGGTGAAGCCGGTGAGCAGGACCTTGTCGAGTTCCGCCACGTCACGGCCGACCGCGGCGCAGGCGTCGGCCAGCTTCTCGGTCTGCGCGCGCAGAGCCTGCAGCGACTCCTCCGGGGTGCCGGTCTCGTACAGCTTCGGGTCACCGGTCGTCACCCATGCCTGACCGTGGCGGGCGGCGAGCCTCAGGCCGCGCGGGCCGGTCGCGGCGACCGCGAAGGGCAGCCGGGGGCGCTGCACACAGCCCGGGATGTTGCGCGCCTCGTGCGCGGAGTAGTGCGTCCCCTGGTAAGTGACGGAGTCCTCGGTGAGCAGCCGGTCGAGCAGCGGGACGAACTCGCCGAACCGGTCGGCGCGCTCGCGCGGGGACCACGGCTCCTGGCCGAGCGCGGTGGCGTCGAAGCCGGTGCCGCCCGCGCCGATGCCCAGCGTGATCCGGCCGCCGGAGATGTCGTCCAGGGAGATCAGCTCCTTGGCGAGGGTGACCGGGTGCCGGAAGTTCGGCGAGGTCACCAGGGTGCCGAGGCGCAGCCGGTCGGTGACGGCGGCCGCAGCCGTCAGCGTCGGCACAGCTCCGAACCAGGGGCCGTCGCGAAAGGACCGCCACGACAGGTGGTCGTAGGTGAACGCGGTGTGGAACCCGAGCTGCTCCGCACGCTCCCAGGCGGAACGCCCGCCCTGGTGCCAGCGGACGTACGGCAGGATCACGGTGCTCAGACGCAGACTCATGCCTCGAGCGTAAGGGAGCCGGGGAGTGGTCGAGCCGAGATTGATCGGAAAGGCCCGGGAATCGCAGCCACGGGTCAGTGTTTTTCTGGGAAACGCAGGTATTGCGGGGGTACGGCCTTGGTGAGCCATACCCCGTTCTCGCTGACGTGGAAGACATGGCCGTCGCGGTGCATCGCGCCGGCGTCCACGGCCAGCACCACCGGTCGGCCGCGGCGGGCGCCGACGCGGGTGGCGGTCTCCCGGTCCGGGGAGAGGTGCACATCGTGCCGGCTCATGGGCCTCAGGCCCTCGGCACGGATCGCGTCCAGGTTGCGGTCCACGGTCCCGTGGTAGAGGTACGCGGGCGGGGTCGCCGGGGGCAGTCCCAGGTCGACGTCGACGCTGTGGCCCTGGCTGGCGCGGATGCGGGTGCCTTCGATCGCGAAGCGCTTCTTGTCGTTGGTGGCGACCACCCGGTCCAGTTCCTCGCGGGTGATCGGGAAGCCGTGGGCGGCCGCCGCGGCGAGCAGCGTGTCGATCTCCACCCAGCCGCCGTCCTCCAGCTTGATCCCGATGCGGTCCGGCTGGTGCCGCAGGTGCTTCGAGAGGTACTTCGACACCTTCACGGTACGTCTGTCGTCATTCCTTCCCGTCATCTTTCCAGACTGCTGGAGAGACGGGGATCACGCACTTGATTTCGTTCCCGATGTTTGATCCACAACCAACACGGGTTTTCCACAAGGAAATTGCCGACTCTGTGGACAACTGCTCGGCTTCTTGGGGACGTTCGCCAAGTAGGTGGATCATCAGTCGACTTGCCCAACCGGCCTGTGAAGGACTGACGGTTCGCCAACTCCCTTTCCATCTGGTCACAGTGGCGGATCGATCCGTGCGATCGCGCGCAACACCCCAGGCGCGATCCGGGACAACAGCCGCGCACCGCGTGCTTCCGGGGTGACCGGTACGACCGCCTGGTTGCGGACCACCGCGCGAAGAACGGAGTCGGCGACCCTCTCCGGTCGGTAACCACGCAGTCCGTACAACAGGTTGGTCCTCTTCTGCAGTCGCCTCTCCTCCTTCGCGCCCACGCCCACGAACCGCGCGGTCGATGTGATGTCCGTGTGCACGAAGCCGGGACAGATCGCCGACACTCCGACGCCTTGCCCGGCCAACTCGGCACGCAGGCACTCGCTGAGCATCAGGACGGCCGACTTGGAGGTGCTGTAGGCCGGCAGCACTTTCGACGGCTGGTACGCGGCCGCCGACGCGACGTTGACGATGTGGCCGCCCTGACCGCGCTCGGCCATCTGCTTGCCGAACAACCGGCAACCGTGAATGACACCCCACAAGTTGACGTCGATGACCGTGCGCCAGTCTTCGGCGGTGGTGTCGAAGAAGGAGCCGGACAGACCGATTCCGGCGTTGTTCACCAGGACGTCCACCACCCCGTATGCGGCGGCGACCTTCTCGGCGAGCTTCTCCATCGCCTGCTCGTCGGAGACGTCGACCATCTCGGCCCAGGCCTCCGGAGCACCGCCTCGCCGGGCCAACTCGGCCGTCCTGGCGGCAGCTTCGCCGTTTCGGTCGACCGCCACCACGCGCGCTCCGGCCTTGGCGAACGCGACCGCCGTGGCCCGCCCGACGCCGCTGCCCGCACCCGTCACCAGCACGAGCTGCCCGCCGAACCGCTCCGCGTACCGCCCGCTTCCCACGGCCACAGACCGGCCGTTCTCCACGGCGGTCACGAACTCCGCGATCCAGGCCGTCACTTGGTCGGGCCGTGTGCGCGGGACCCAGTGCTTGTCGGGCAGCGTGCGGCGGGTCAACCGCGGTGCCCACCACTCCAGTTCGTCGTAGAGGTGCTCCGACAGGAACGCGTCCCCCAGCGGCGTGATGAGTTGTACGGGCGCGTGCGCGTACGCGTCGGGGCGCGGGTGGCGGAGCCTGGGCCGTACGTTGTCCCGGTACAGCCAGGCGCCGTTGGCCGCGTCCGAGGGGAGCGACGGGGTCGGGTAGTCGCCGCCGGGCAGCCGCTCGGCGCGCCGCAGGATGCCGGGCCAGCGTCTGCCGAGCGGTCCGCGCCAGGCCAGCTCCGGCAGGGCGGGGATGTGCAGCAGGTAGACGTACCAGGACCTGGCGCCCTGGCCCAACAGCCGGCCGACGCGGCGGGGGGTCGGCCGGCGGACCCGCCGCTTGATCCACTGTCCGAGGTGGTCGAGGGACGGCCCCGACATCGATGTGAACGACGCGACCCGGCCCTCGGTACGCCCGGCGGTGACGAACTCCCAGCCCTGCACCGAGCCCCAGTCGTGCCCCACCAGGTGCACCGGCCGGCCGGGACTGACCGCGTCGGCGACCGCCAGGAAGTCGTCCGTGAGCTTCTCCAGCGTGAAACCGCCGCGCAGCGGCTTCGGCGCCGTCGACCGGCCGTGGCCGCGGACGTCGTAGAGCACGACGTGGAAGCGGTCGGCGAGGCGTGGCGCCACCTCGGACCAGACCTCCTTGCTGTCCGGGTAGCCGTGCACGAGCACCACCGTGGGCCGCGCCGGGTCGCCCAGCTCGGCCACGCACAGCTCGATCCCGCCCGTCCGCACCCGGCGCTCGCGCGCCCCCGTGACAGCCACTCGTCCCCCTCTTGCGTCACTGGCACCTGGTGTGTCCCGTCACACCCGGCGAATGTCGCAGTTGTTAGAGGTGGCGTCAACAGCGGCCCCGCAGTCTGTGGAAAACCCTCGTGATGTGGACAATGCGCCGCCCGTCCCGCGCTCGTCGCCGTTCGACCTGAGGGTGACCCTTACGGGCCCGTAATACTCGAGTCGGACCCCCATACAGCTCTGCGGTCTGACGACGGCAGTGGCCGGCGTCACTACCGTCGATGTCGTGACTGTGATCGCGACCGAAAGCCTGAGCAAGCGGTTCCCGAGGGTGACCGCGCTTGACCGGCTCTCCGTGGACGTGGGACCCGGCGTGACCGGACTCGTCGGAGCGAACGGAGCCGGCAAGTCCACTCTGATCAAGATCCTGCTGGGTCTGTCCCCCGCCACCGAGGGCCGCGCCGAGGTGCTCGGCCTCGACGTCGCCACCAAGGGCGGCGCCATCCGCGAGCGCGTCGGATACATGCCCGAGCACGACTGCCTGCCGCCCGACGTGTCGGCCACCGAGTTCGTCGTGCACATGGCCCGCATGTCCGGCCTGCCTCCGGCCGCCGCCCGCGAGCGCACCGCGGACACCCTGCGCCACGTCGGCCTGTACGAGGAGCGCTACCGCCCCATCGGCGGCTACTCCACCGGCATGAAGCAGCGCGTCAAGCTCGCCCAGGCCCTGGTCCACGACCCGCAGCTGGTGTTCCTGGACGAGCCGACCAACGGTCTCGACCCGGTCGGCCGCGACGAGATGCTCGGCCTGATCCGCCGCGTGCACACCGACTTCGGCATCTCGGTCCTGGTCACCTCCCACCTGCTCGGCGAGCTCGAGCGCACCTGCGACCACGTCGTCATCATCGACGGCGGCAAGCTGCTGCGGTCCAGCTCCACCCGGGACTTCACCCAGACCACCACGACCCTCGCGATCGAGGTGACCGACTCCGACGAGCACCCGGACGGCACCCGCGCGGTGCGCGACGCGCTCCACGCGCGCGGGGTGACCACCGAGGACGGCAGCGGCCTGCCGGGCTCCGGCCACATCCTGCTGCTGACCGCGGAGGGCGAGCAGACGTACGACCTCGTCCGGGACGTCGTCGCCGACCTCGGTCTCGGCCTCGTCCGTATGGAGCAGCGCAGGCACCACATCGCTGAGGTCTTCAAGGACAGCGACGCCGAGCGGAAGGAGGCGGTCGGTCATGGCGGTTGAGCAGCCCCTGGCCCACGAGGCCGAACAGACCCGGATCCACAACATCGGCTACCGCTCGTACGACGGCCCGCGCCTGGGCCGCGCCTACGCCCGCCGCTCGCTCTACTCGCAGTCCCTGCGCGGCGCCTACGGCCTCGGCCGCTCGGTGAAGTCCAAGGTGTTGCCGATGCTGCTGTTCGTCGTGATGTGCGCTCCCGCGCTGATCATGGTCGCGGTCGCGGTCGCCACCACCGCCAAGGACCTCCCCGTCCAGTACACGCGCTACGCGATCATCATGCAGGCCGTCATCGGCCTCTACGTCGCCTCGCAGGCACCCCAGGCGGTCTCGCGCGACCTGCGCTTCAAGACCGTTCCGCTGTACTTCTCCCGCCCCATCGAGACCGCCGACTACGTCCGCGCCAAGTACGCGGCGCTGGCCTCGGCGATGTTCATCCTGACGGCCGCGCCCCTGCTCGTCCTCTACGTGGGCGCTCTGCTCGCCAAGCTGGACTTCGCCCACCAGACCAAGGGATTCGCCGAAGGACTGGTCTCCGTGGCCCTGCTCTCCCTGCTGTTCTCCGGAATCAGCCTCGTCATCGCGGCGGCGACGCCCCGGCGCGGCTTCGGTATCGCCGCCGTCATCGCCGTCCTGACCATCTCCTACGGAGCCGTCTCGACCATCCAGGCGATAGCGGAGGTCCACTCGGGCAGCTCCACGGCCCCGGTGTGGATGGGCCTGTTCTCGCCCATCACCCTCATCGACGGGGTGCAGACCGCCTTCCTCGGCGCGAACTCGTCCTTCCCCGGCGGACACGGACCCTCGACCGCGCAGGGAGTCGTCTTCCTCCTCGTCGTCCTCGGACTCATCGCCGGCAGCTACGGCCTGCTGACGCGCCGCTACCGAA
The DNA here is from genome assembly GCF_014905555.1 of Streptomyces sp. Y2F8-2. Taxonomy (GTDB): domain Bacteria; phylum Actinomycetota; class Actinomycetes; order Streptomycetales; family Streptomycetaceae; genus Streptomyces; species Streptomyces cynarae. The sequence goes on from NZ_BNGS01000008.1 coordinate 259,626, forward strand.
AGGTCGGACTGTGACCACGCTCACCATCGACCACGTCTCCCGCTGGTTCGGCAACGTGGTCGCCGTCAACGACGTCACGATGACCATCGGCCCCGGAGTCACCGGCCTGCTCGGCCCGAACGGCGCGGGGAAGTCCACCCTCATCAACATGATGGGCGGCTTCCTCGCTCCCTCCACCGGTTCTGTCACCCTCGACGGACAGCCGGTGTGGCGCAACGAGGAGATCTACCGGCACATCGGCATCGTCCCCGAGCGGGAGGCGATGTACGACTTCCTCACGGGCCGCGAATTCGTCGTCGCCAACGCCGAGTTGCACGGACTCGGCGCCCAGGCCGCCCAGCGGGCCCTTGCCACGGTCGAGATGGAGTACGCCCAGGACCGGAAGATCTCCACGTACTCCAAGGGCATGCGGCAGCGCGTGAAGATGGCGTCCGCCCTGGTGCACGACCCGTCGCTGCTGCTGCTCGACGAGCCGTTCAACGGCATGGACCCGCGTCAGCGCATGCAACTCATGGAGCTGTTGCGGCGTATGGGCGCCGAGGGCCGCACCGTGCTGTTCTCCTCCCACATCCTCGAAGAGGTCGAGCAGTTGGCCTCGCACATCGAGGTGATCGTCGCGGGACGGCACGCGGCGAGCGGCGACTTCCGTAAGATCCGCCGCCTGATGACCGACCGCCCGCACCGCTACCTCGTGCGTTCCAGCGACGACCGGGCACTCGCCGCCGCGCTGATCGCCGACCCGTCGACGTCCGGTATCGAGGTCGACCTCACCGAGGGCGCCCTGCGCATCCAGGCGATCGACTTCGGCCGGTTCACGACGCTGCTGCCGAAGGTCGCGCGGGAGCACGGCATCCGGCTGCTCACGGTCTCGCCGTCCGACGAGTCCCTCGAGTCCGTCTTCTCGTATCTGGTCGCGGCGTAGGAGGCCGAAGATGTACGACCCCACAGTCGCCCGGCTCACCTACCGCGGCCTGCTCGGCCGCCGCCGGGCCCTCATTCTCGGCGCGCTGCCGGGCCTGCTGATCGTGATCTCGGTGGTCGTCCGGGCGCTGACCGGCGCCGACGACCAGGTCGCCCACGACCTCCTCGGCGGGTTCGCGCTCGCGACCATGGTGCCGATCATCGGCGTGATCGCGGGCACCGGCGCGATCGGGCCCGAGATCGACGACGGCTCGGTGGTGTACCTGCTGGCCAAGCCGGTGAAGCGGTCCACGATCATCTTCACCAAGCTGATCGTCGCGATCGCCGTCACCATGGCGTTCTCCGCGCTGCCCACGTTCATCGCGGGCATGATCCTCAACGGCAACGGCCAGCAGATCGCGGTCGCCTACACCGTGGCGGCGCTCGTCTCCTCCATCGCCTACGCCGCGCTGTTCCTGCTGCTCGGCACGGTGAGCCGGCACGCGGTGGTGTTCGGCCTGGTCTACGCGCTGGTCTGGGAGGCGCTCTTCGGCTCGCTGGTCTCCGGGGCGCGCACGCTCAGCGTCCAGCAGTGGTCGCTGGCCGTGGCCCACAAGGTCTCCGACAGCTCCCTGGTCACCTCGGACGTGGGGCTGCCCACCGCCACGGTCCTGCTGATCGTGGTGACCGTGGCCGCCACCTGGTACGCGGGGCAGAAGCTGCGGTCGCTGACGCTTGCGGGCGAGGAGTGACAGTGCCTGCGTGGCTGGAGCCGGGGCCTCGGCGGGGCCCCGGTCTTCTTTCTCTTTTCGAAGCCTTTTTTGACAGGGGTTTCACACCTGCCTCGGCACACTGGGCAAAGGGGACGCACAGCAGCGGAAAGGACCGGGGATGACTGCGGACGAGGCCGGGGAGACCTGGGACGGCGTCGAGTTCGACGAGGACTTCATACGGTCCGCATCGACCAGGGAACCGTCCGCGCGCGCCCGGATGCTGGCAGCGCGCTGGCGCAACGAGGCGCCCGCCCCCCAGCCGTGGCGCTCGGACGAGCCGCCCGCCGGCTGGTTCTTCAGCAAGGCCCGGCGCCGCAGGTGGCGGCGGCGGTAGCGATCAGGTTCTGCGGAGGATGCGCGGATCGAACGCGCGCGGGGGGTTGACCCCGACCACGACTTGCTTGTGATCGAACACTGCGCAAGCCGGTGCCTTTCCACTCGGCCAATCCTCCGGGTGGGCGGCCCACGCGAGGGTGCTCGCGTGCTCGAAGCGGCCGCCCCGGGCAGCTCCCCGTGCGGGGCGGACTCGACGGAGCGGTAACTACTCCGGAGCCCGCCGCGGGCTGCCCTGCCGGGAGCTCGGCGTACTGTCGTGCATGGACATCGCCAAGCTCCTCTCCCAGAACGTGGCGTCGGCCTGATCCGGCGTCGCGAACATGACTACTGTGCCCGTTCGCCGAATCGGGCGCCAGTGAATAAAAGTCGCGTAGTCCGGCTTCCCGGACGCTCGACCAGGGACCCCGCGACGCCGACCTGATCCGAAAGCCAGGCCCTAGCCCAGCAACCGCTCCAGCACCACCGCGATGCCGTCCTCGTCGTTGGTCAGCGTCACCTCGTGCGCGACCTCCTTGAGGTCCGTGTGCGCGTTGGCCATGGCCACACCGTGGGCCGCCCACGCGAACATCGGTATGTCGTTGGGCATGTCGCCGAAGGCGATCGTCTCCGCGGCCTTCGCACCGAGGCGGCGTGCCGCCAGGGACAGACCCGTCGCCTTGCTCAGGCCGAGGGGGAGGATCTCCACGATGCCCTTGCCCGCCATGGTCACCCCGACGAGACCGCCGGCGGCCTGCTGCGCCGCCTCGGCGAGTTCGTCGTCGCTCAGGGTCGGGTGCTGGAGGTAGACCTTGTTCAGCGGTGCCGACCACAGGTCCGCCGCGTCCTTGATCGGCTGGTACGGCAGAGGCCCGTCATGGACCCGGTAGCCCGGGCCGACCAGGACCTCCCCTTCCAGGCCGTCCCGGCTCGCCGCCAGCAGCAGCGGGCCCACCTCCGCCTCGATCTTGGCCAGGGCCAGACCCGCTATCTGCCGGTCCAGCGTCACCGACGTCAGCAGACGGTGCTCGCCCGCGTCGTAGACCTGCGCTCCCTGGCCGCACACGGCGAGACCCCGGTAGCCGAGGTCGTCGAGGACGGGGCGCGTCCACGGGACCGCGCGCCCGGTGACGACGATGTGCGCGGAGCCCGCCGCGGTGGCCGCGGCGAGCGCCTCACGTGTCCGCTTGGAGACCGTCTCGTCGGAGCGCAGGAGCGTCCCGTCGAGGTCGGTCGCTATCAGCTTGTAGGGAAACGTGGACGGAAAACCGGCATGTTCGCCCATGCTCACTTGGCCACGGGCTCCAGCAGCTCCCGGCCGCCCAGGTAGGGGCGCAGGACCTCGGGCACCCGCACCGAGCCGTCGGCCAACTGGTGGTTCTCCAGGATCGCCACGATGGTGCGCGGTACGGCGCACAGCGTGCCGTTCAGCGTCGCCAGCGGCTGCACCTTCTTGCCGTCGCGCATGCGGACCGCCAGCCGGCGCGCCTGGAAGGTGTCGCAGTTGGAGGCCGAGGTCAGCTCGCGGTACTTGCCCTGGGTCGGGATCCAGGCCTCGCAGTCGTACTTCCGCGACGCCGACGCGCCGAGGTCACCGGTCGCCACGTCGATGACCTGGAACGGAAGCTCGAGCGAGGTCAGCCACTGCTTCTCCCACTCCAGGAGCCGCTTGTGCTCGTTCTCGGCGTCCTCGGGGTCGATGAACGAGAACATCTCGACCTTGTCGAACTGGTGCACGCGGAAAATGCCCCGCGTGTCCTTGCCGTAGGTGCCGGCCTCGCGGCGGAAGCACGGCGAGAAGCCCGCGTAACGCAGCGGCAGTTTGTCCGCGTCGATGATCTCGTCCATGTGGTAGGCCGCGAGCGGGACCTCGGAGGTGCCGACCAGGTAGAAGTCGTCCTTCTCCAGGTGGTACACGTTCTCGGCGGCCTGGCCGAGGAAGCCCGTGCCCTCCATGGCGCGCGGGCGGACCAGGGCCGGCGTGAGCATCGGGGTGAACCCGGCCTCCGTGGCCTGCGCGATGGCCGCGTTGACGAGCGCCAGCTCCAGCAGGGCGCCGACACCCGTCAGGTAGTAGAAGCGTGAGCCGGAGACCTTCGCGCCGCGCTCCACGTCGATCGCGCCGAGCGCCTCGCCGAGCTCCAGGTGGTCCTTGGGCTCGAAGCCCTCGGCGGCGAAGTCGCGGATGGTGCCGTGTGTCTCCAGGACGACGAAGTCCTCCTCGCCGCCGACCGGGACGTCCGGGTGGACCAGGTTGCCCAACTGGAGCAGGAGCCGCTTGGTCTCCTCATCGGCCTCGTTCTGCTCGGCGTCGGCCGCCTTGACGTCGGCGGCCAGCTGGCTCGCCTTCTTCAGCAGCTCGGCCTTCTCGTCGCCGGTGGCCTTGGGGATCAGCTTGCCGAGCGCCTTCTGCTCGGAGCGGAGTTCGTCGAAGCGGACGCCGGACGACCTGCGCCGCTCGTCGGCGGAGAGGAGGGCGTCGACGAGCGCGACGTCCTCACCACGGGCGCGCTGGGAGGCGCGAACACGGTCGGGGTCCTCACGGAGCAGGCGAAGGTCAATCACCCCTCAAGGCTACCGGTGCGGAGTTCCGGGACACGACCGCGTATTCCGATCCGCAGGGCATGGTTCCGTTATGGGGCAATCACGGCAGGTGTCAATGAACGAGCGCCGGTCGCCGGAAAGGGGCAACTCGTCCAGGAATCGTTGACGCGACTTCCTTGAGCTGGCCTGGATTTCGGGTTCGCTCGTCCACAGGCGTCCACAAGCCCCGAAGGGTTATCCACAGGCTGTGCGGAAGATCTGTGGACACTGGAGGTGATCATTCCGAAAGCTCTGCGAGGGGCGTCGAATTCCTGGTTCAAACCACCGCCATCCGCACTTTCGGGTGGAAAGAGGTCGCCCCAACGGGTTGATCGAAAGAAACAGGTGGACAACTGTGGCCTACGCGAGGATGGACGGCCGGGGGGTCCGTAGAGCGATTTGTCGACTCACTGATGCCGTGCTGTCGACTTGTCCCCAGATCGAGAAGGGCGCCTGTGGATAACTTCTGTGGACAACGAAAATCTGCAGGTAGGACGAGACGCTAGAACCGGCCGTCCTGGCAGCGCGCCACCCAGTCCGCAGCCGAGGCGAACTCGTCGTCCGACGTCCCCGGCAGCGGGGCCCGCACGGCGTCCGGCTCGATGTCCGCCCGCGGGTACGAGCCGAGGAACCGCACCTGCAGACAGATCCGCTTCAGCCCCATGAGCGCCTCGGCGACCCGGCGGTCCGAGATATGGCCCTCGGCGTCGATGCAGAAGCAGTAGTTCCCGATGCCGGCTCCCGTCGGGCGGGACTGGAGCAGCATCAGGTTGATGCCCCGCACGGCGAACTCGCCCAGCAGGTCGCGCAGCCCACCGGGGTGGTCGTCACGCTGCCACAGCACGACGGAGGTCTTGTCCGCGCCCGTCGGTGCCGCCGGCCGGGCGGGCCGGCCGACCAGCACGAACCGTGTCTGCGCGTTCTCCGCGTCGTGGATGCCGGTCTCCAGCGCCTCGAGGCCGTAGCGGGCGGCGGCGAACTCACCTGCGAACGCCGCGTCGTAGCGGCCCTCCTGGACCAGGCGGGCGCCGTCCGCGTTCGACGCCGCCGACTCCCAGACGGCGTCCGGGAGGTTGGCCTTCAGCCAGTTGCGCACCTGGGGCTGGGCGGCGGGGTGTGCGGTGACCGTCTTGATCTCGGAGAGCTTCGTGCCGGGGCGGACGAGCAGTGCGAAGGTGATCGACAGGAGCACCTCGCGGTAGATCATCAGCGGCTCGCCGGCGACCAGTTCGTCGAGCGTGGTGGTGATGCCGCCCTCCACCGAGTTCTCGATCGGCACGAAGGCGGCCTCCGCCTCGCCGCTGCGGACGGCGTCGAGAGCCGCCGGGACGGACACCATCGGGACGAGCTCACGGGTCGCGGCCTCGGGCAGCGTACGGAGGGCGACCTCGGTGAAGGTGCCCTCGGGACCGAGATACGCATAGCTGGCTGGCATGCCCTCACCCTAATGCGCCGTGCCGACGCGCGGCTCGCAGCCGGGGAAAGGGCACCCCATCGAGGGCCTGCCCGAGCCGACCTGATCCGAAGAAGACAGGCCCTATCCCTCCAGCAGCCGCTGCCCCACGTACTCCCCCTTCGCCGCGCCGCCCGGCACCGCGAACAGACCGCTCGCCTCGTGGCGTATGTACTGCGACAGCGCGTCCCCCCGGTCGAGCTTGCGCTGCACGGTCACGAAGCCGCGCAGCGGATCCGCCTGCCAGCAGATGAAGAGCAGGCCCGCGTCCGGTGTCCCGTCCGCGTCGAAACCGTCGTGGTAGGAGAACGGGCGGCGGAGCATCGCCGCGCCCCCGTTCTGGTCGGGCCGGGTGATCCGTGCGTGGGCGTTGATCGGGACGACCAGCTTGCCGTCGGCGTCGGTCTTCTCCAGGTCCATCTCGGTGGTCTCGGTGCCGCCGCTGAGCGGTGCCCCGTCGGACTTGCGGCGGCCTATGACCTCCTCCTGGGCCTTGAGCGAGAGCTTCTCCCAGTCGTCGAGGAGCATGCGGATGCGGCGTACGACGGCGTAGGAGCCGTTCGCCATCCACGCCGGGTCACCGGACGCGGGCACGAAGACGCGCTGGTCGAAGTCGGCGTCGCTGGGCTTGGGGTTGCGGGTGCCGTCGATCTGGCCCATGAGGTTGCGGGCGGTCATGGGGTGCGCGGTCGCGCCCGGCGAGCGGTTGAAGCCGTTCATCTGCCAGCGCAGCCGGGCCGCGCCGCCCGCGTCCCTCTGGATCGCGCGCAGGGCGTGGAAGGCGACGAGCGCGTCGTTGGCGCCGATCTGCACCCACAGGTCGCCCTCGCTGCGGGACTTGTCGAGGTGGTCGGAGGAGAAGTCGGGCAGCGGGTCCAGGGCGTCCGGGCGCTGATTCTCCAGTCCGGTACGGGAGAAGAAGCTGTGTCCGAAGCCGAAGGTGATCGTCAGGGAGGAGGGGCCGGCGTCACGGGCGACGTCGGTGTCGTCGTGCGCGGCCGGTTCCCCCGCCATCAGCCGCTCGGCGGTGGTGGACCAGCGGCGCAGCAGTGCGGCGGCCTCCTTGCGGCCGGCGCCCGCCGCCAGGTCGAAGGCGACGAGGTGGCCGCGGGCCTGGAGGGCGTCGGTGATGCCGGGCTGATGTTTCCCGTGAAACATCACTCGGTCCGCGCCCAGCGAGGTCAGCGGAGCGCTCTTCTCGGCGGGCGCGGCGGCGTACCCGGCGGCCCCGCCCGCGGCCCCGAGCGCGAGGCCGGTGGCGCCCGCGGTGCCGAGGAGCCGTCGCCGTGTGATGGCCGCTCTGGGGGTGGTGGTGTCGGTGGACTGGTCAGCCATCGTGGGGTTCAGCCGATCTGCGCGTTCTTGTTCACGGTCACTTGGTCGATGTCGGAGGTCCGCACGGTCACTTCGATCTTCCAGTCGCCCGCCATGGGGATCTGGACACCGCTCGCCGACCAGTGGCCGGTGGCGACGTGGTCGGGCGCGATCGGCAGCGGTCCGATGTCCTTGGCCTGAAGCGTGAAGGCGACCTTCACCTCCGGGACGTCGAAGGCCTTGCCGTTCGGGCGCGTCACGTAGACGTGCAGCACGTTGCCGCCGACGCGGGCCGGGTCGAGGGTGAGCCGCACCGTGCCCTTGCCGTCCTGGCCGCCCGTGTCGAAGGGCATCTCCAGCGACAGGGACCCGGAGCGCTGCGAGGTGGCGGAGGCGGTGAGCGCCTTGGCCGCCTCCTCCGTGCGCCCGGGCTCCGTGGTGGTCAGTGCGGTGGTGACGGCGAGCAGGACGACGGCGACGGCCGCCTCGGCGAGGACGGAGCGCCGCAGCCCGGTACGGACGGGGTCGGCGTCCCGGACCCGCTTGGCGCGTGCGGCGGCCACGGCGGCCCGCTGCCGGGCGAGCTGGGCGGCACGCTCGGAGTCACCGGACCCCGCGGACGCCGTGCCGGACGCTGCGGCCGGACGGGAGGCGCCTTCCGCGCGGGAGACTTCCGGCCCGCTCGCCTCCGCCGACGTCTGCTCGTGCGACGCCGATGCCGATGCCGACGCCGATGCCGATGCCGACGCCGATGTCGATGCCTGCGTCGCGACCGCGGCCCGCTTCTTCTCGGCCGTGTCCTGTGCGACGTCGGCCGGAGCGTCCGTCAGCCGCGCCGTCCACCGCCGCGAGATCCACGCGATGCCGATGAGGACGGCGACCAGGCCGACCTTCACGAGCAGCAGCTGCCCGTATGCCGTCCCGGTCAGCGCCGACCAGGAGCCGACCTGGCGCCAGGACTGGTAGACCCCGGTCGCGGCCAGCGTCACGACGCTGCCGAACGCGAGGCGCGAGAAGCGCCGCACGGCTGCCGCCCCCATCGACGGCGCCCGGTACAGCGCGACGAGCAGCGCGGCGAGTCCGCCGAGCCAGACGGCGACCGCCAGCAGGTGCAGGACGTCGACGGGCATCGCGATGCCGGTCTGGATGCCGGTCGAGGCGTGTTCGGCCATCGCCCAGGTCGCCGCGAGCCCCGCCGCGATCACGGTTCCGCCGATGGCGAGCCCGAAGGTGAGGTCCCGCTTCTCGGCGGACGGATCGACGGCGCCCTCCCCGGCATCCGCATCCGGGGCGCCCTCCCCGGCATCCGCCTCGGCGGCCGCCTCCTCCGCGTCCCGCCTCACATAGGCGCCGAACAGCACCGCGATGAACAGCGCCGCGGCCGCGAGCAGCAGCAGCCGGGACACCAGCGCCGCCCCCGCCTTGGTCTGCAGCACCTGCCCGATCAGGGACAGGTCGAAGATGTCGGCGACCTTGCCCGAGCCGGTGTACGAGCCGCGCAGGAGCAGCAGCGCGAGGGTGGCCGAGGTGAGGGCCACCCACCCGGAGACGACGAGCCGCTGCACGGCCCGCACCCCGGCGCCCCGCTGCCAGCAGGCGAGTACGAAGGCCGCTCCGCCGATCAGCACGATGTACCCGGCGTAGGAGACGTACCGCCCGATCCCGTAGAGGGTGCCGACGACCCCGCCGCCCACGGTCGGACCGGAGGCGGAGACCGTGGTCGCGGAGGGGGCGCCGACGGAGAAGGTGAAGGCTCCGGAGACGGGGTGGCTGTCGGCGGACACCACCTGGTAGGTGACGGTATAGGTGCCGCCCGGGAGCCCCGGCCGCAGCTGTACGCCGTAGGTCGTGCCGCTGAGGTTGGTCGGCTTCCCGGTGTCGACGCGCTGCCCCCGGGGGTCGAGGACGCGCAGCGAGCTGTCGGAGAACGCGACCTGCTCGGAGAAGGTGAGCGTGACCTGGGTGGGCGCCTTGTCGACCACCACTCCCTGCGCGGGGTCGCTGCCGAGCAGTGCCGCGTGCGCGGAGGCGGGCGCGGCCCCGGTGAACAGCCCGCCCGCGACGGCGAGCAGCAGCGTCAGCAGCAGGCGGGCCGCACGGATGCGGACCGTGCGCCGGGACGCCGTACGGATGGTGCTCGGGACGGCGCGCCCGCCGGGAGCGATGGCCTGCGTCACGGTGGTGCCTCCCTCAGTGGCCGGTCTTCGGGTTGTACGTCGCCGGCTTCACGGGCATCTCGACGGTGACCGTTCCGGACTTCGCGAAGTGGAGTTGTACGGACACCTTGTCGCCCTGTTTCGGCTTGCGGGTGAGCTTTTCGAACATGAGGTGGTTGCCACCGCTGGCGAAGTCCAGCTCGCCGTGCGCGGGCACGGCGAACGACTTCTCCTCCTCCATGGCGCCGCCCTCGGTGGAGTGCAGCGTGACGTCACCGGCGAGGCCGCTGGTGACGGAGGTGAGGGTGTCGGCGCCGCCGGAGTTGGTGACGGTGAAGAAGCCGGCCGCCATGTCGACGGTGACGGGCTGGGGCATGTAGGCGCCGGTGACCTTCAGCTCCGGCTTGGTGGAGGAGCCGCCCGAGCCGCCGCAGCCGACGAGCACCAGCCCGCCGCAGCCGGCGAGGATCATCCCCGCCGCCAGCATCGCGGCGGGGCCGCCGAGTCGGCGGCTCACGGGTTCTCCCCCTTGATGATCTTGGGTATGTCGCGGATGTAGTCGTCGACGGTGGCGTCCTGGCCGTAGACCACGTAACCCCCGTTGCTCTTCGGCGAGAACGCGATGACCTGGGTGCCGTGGGTGGAGACGATCTTGCCGTCCTTGTCCTTCTTCGGCGGCTCGATGCTGATGCCGAGGGTGCGCGCGCCGGCCTGGATGGTGGAGAAGTCGCCGGTCAGGCCCACGATGGACGGGTCGATGCCCTTGAGCCATGTGCCGAGCGCCGAGGGGGTGTCGCGCTCAGGGTCGGTGGTGACGAAGACGATGCGCAGCGAGTCCTTCTGTGCCTGGGTCAGTTGCTTGCTCCGGTCCACCTCCTTCTTGGCGACGGCGAGGTTGTTCATCGTCAGCGGGCAGACGTCGGGGCAGTGCGTGTAGCCGAAGTAGATCAGCGTCGGCTTGTCCTTGGTCTGCTCGCGGAGGTCGTACTTCTTGCCCTGGGTGTCGGTGAGGACGAGGTCCGGCTTCTCGAACGGCTGGTCCAGCACCGTTCCGGCCTTGTCGGAGCCGGGCTCCGCGGAGACGACGGCGACCGGCTTGTCGCCGCTGTCGCCGGACCCGCAGGCGGTGAGGGTGAGCGCGGCGGTGGCGAGGAGCGCGGCCGCTGCGAACGTCTTCTTGGTGCGCATAGAGAAATGTCCCAGATGTCAGTGCTTACGGGTGCGCCGGGGCCGTACGTGTCGCGTCGCCGCGGTGCCGTACGACCCCTGCGCATGCCCGAAGGCGAGGTGGTGCTCAGGCGTCGGTGGTGCGTCGGCGGCCGGCCAGGACGCCGTACGCCACGCCCGCCGCGCCGACGACGATGCCGACGACGCCGAGGACTCGGGCGGTGGTGTCGGTGCCGCCGGAGGCGGCGTCGCCGGCGGTGTCCTTGGCGGCGGACGTGGTGTCGGAGGCGTCCGCGGCCGTGGAGCCGTGGTGGCCGGAGGAGGAGGCGGAGGCCAGCTCGAGCACCGGGGCGGGGTTCTCGGGCTCTTCCTGACCCTCCTTCTTCGGCTCGATCCAGCGCACCACCTCGTTGTCGGAGTACGTCTGGAGGGCCTTGAAGACGAGCTGGTCGGTGTTCTCGGGCAGCTGGCCGACCGAGAGGGGGAACTTCTGGAAGTAGCCCGGCTCGATGCCCTTGCCGGTGGCGGTCCAGGTGACCTTGGACACGGCCTCGTTGATCTGCCGGCCGTGCATCGTGAGCGGCTTGGCGAGCTTGGACTTGGTGACCTGCACCTTCCAGCCGTCGACCGGCTGCGGCATCACCGAGGCCAGCGGGTGGTCGGTCGGGAGGCTGACCTCGAGCTTGGTGGTCGAGGCGTCGTCCCGCTCGTTCGGGACCTTGAAGTCGACGACCGCGTAAGCGCCCTTGGCGGCCTGACCCTCCGGCTGCACGGTCACGTGCGCGAAGGCGGGCGCGGACAGGACGAGGACGGCCGATGCGGCGGCGGCACCGGCGACGGCGATGCGGGAGCCCTTCAGGGAACCCTTGATGGCCTTCATGGCTTGAGACCACTCCACTTCGAGTGAGAGTCCGTTGACGACGAGAGATGCGCGTGTGCAGGGGTGATCGCGGCCGTGGCCGGTTCCTGTGTGGGCACGCGCGCGTGCCGCGCGACGGCAGCCTCTTCCGTACGGACGGGTGGAGTGGTGCGGTCGCGTCAGGCAACGAGGACGAACGGAGTGGCGGAGGGCGGTCCGCGCCGGATCACCGTGTGCTGCAGCGTGGCCGTCCGCGGCTTCGGCGGCAGCAGGAAGACGGTGCGCGGGGCGCGCGGCCCTGCGTCGGGCGCGCCGGGGAGCCCGGCCAGGAGGGCGTGCGCGAGGGCGAACGACGAGCGCAGGGATCGTACGAGCGCCCCCTCTGCGGCCCCGTGCGCCGACAGCCGCATGAGCCGCAGCAGCGCCATGTCCCCACGGCGCAGCACCCACCCGGCGGCGACGGCCGCGAGGACGTGCCCGAGCAGCATGGGCAGGGACGGCAGGACCGACCACCACGAGCCGGCGGCCGACAGGGCGTCGGCCGGGTGGTGCGCGGCGGCCGTGTCCGCCGCCGTGGCGAGGCGCGCGTCGGAGAGGATCTTCTGGGCGTGTGCGGGGGAGATCGTCGCCGCGGTGGCGCCGCACATCAGGTGCGCGGCCCGGGCCACGAGGGCGGCGTCGGCCGTGGACATCGCCTTGGACGCCATGGCGCCGGAGTGCTGCCCGAGCCCGAACAGCGTGTGCAGCACGACCTGTCCCACCGCGAGGACCGCCGCGATGCCAGGCAGCGAGCGCTCCCGCCCGGCGAGCAGGGCGGCGACGGCGAACATGCCGAGCAGGCCGGCGCCCAGGGTCCACAGCGGGACCGTGGCGCAGGAGGCGAGCCCGTGCCCGGCCGCGGCCAGCACGACGCAGACCGCGGCGAACACCGCGGCCCGCAGAATCCGGAGATCGCATCCGGTGCGCGCCGTGCGCGGGTGGGGGGCACTCATGGCGGCCTCATCATCCCACCGGCTTCGGCGGGGCCGTACAGCAGGTCCGCAAGATGACGTAAATGTGGTAATCAGAACAGTGATCCGGAAGATCACGTTCTGGTGGCCCGTCCTCGAGTCGTCGCCGCATACACCCGACCCCTGCCCCGGCGCATCCGCCGAACGAGCGGGAAGTCGACAATCGGGCGATTGCCCCCCGGCAGGCGTGGCAATACGTAACGGTATGTCGAGCCGCGGCCAGGAGGCTGGAGCATGAGCATCTGGTGGTCACTCCATCTGCGGCGCGAAGCTGCGAGCGTGCCGCTCGCCCGACGGCTCCTGCTGGGCACGATGGAGACCGCGGGCGTCGATCCGGACATCTCCTACGACCTCTCCATCGCCCTCACCGAGGCCTGCGCCAACGCGGTCGAACACGGGGGCGACACCGCGAACGGCGGTGTGTCGGAGGCGTACCGGGTCACGGCCTACCTCGACGGCGAGAAGTGCCGCATCGAAGTCGCCGACTCGGGCCCGGGTTTCCCCGCCGGCAGACCTCGTACGGTGACCCGCCCGGTGCGCGCGGACGCCGAGCACGGCCGTGGCCTGGGTCTCATCGAGGAACTCGCCGACCATGTGCACATCGGCAACAAGCCGGGCCGCGGCGGCGCGGTGGTGAGCTTCGACAAGATCCTCAAGTGGCGCAACGACTCTCCGCTGATGGCGGTGTAGGGTCCTGCCGGACGTGCTGTAAGTCACACATTCCGGCTCGACGGCGTCCGACTTCCGGACTGGTTGAAAAGCGAATTAGAATTCCGCTCGTTCTTTTCCCGGGGTAACGTCCGCAGCGACGCAAGCGGAAGTCTGAAATCCGTCTTTGTCGAGGGCGGGAATCGGCCACGCAGGAAGGTTCCTGCGAGTCCCCTCTGGCATCTGACCTGCACTTTTGTTGCTTCTGTGGTGCTGTAACGACCACAACAGGCCATTCTTGGTGAAGGTTTTGCTTGACTGGGTATTGCCCTTCGTAGAGCCTCGGGATTCATGACTACAGGTCGCAGAAAGCGTCAACTTGAAGAGTTGTCTCACTTTCTCCGGACACGACGTATGCGACTGTCCCCGGCCGATGTGGGGCTCAACGCATCGGGCCGCCGTCGTACCCCCGGACTGCGCAGAGAGGAGGTCGCCGTCCTCGCCGGTGTCGGTACCTCCTGGTACACCTGGCTGGAACAGGGAAGGGACATCAACGTCTCGGAATCGGTGCTGGGCGCGATCAGTGGAGCCCTCCGGCTCAATCCCGCAGAGGAGATCTACCTCTACCGGCTGGCGGGTCTCAAGACACCGGACGTCGGACAGGGGGCCGACGGCGGTCCCGACGATCCGCAGCGTCTGGCAGAGATCGTGAACCACTGGTTCCCCAACCCGGCGCTGGTACGGGACCGTTGCTGGAACATCCTGGCGGCCAACTCCGCGGTGGCCGAGTTCCTGGGGTTCTCCGGGCCGGGCGGGAACATCCTGGTGGAGTTCTTCACGGACGACACCTGCCGCAGCCGCTATGCGGGCGCCGACGCGCTGGCCCGCAGCACGGTCGCCCGCTTCCGCTCGGATGTGGCCGATTGCTTCGGCCAGCCCGAGATCGAGCGCGTACTCGACGAACTCAACGAGAGAAGCCCGGAGTTCGCCCGGTTGTGGAGCAGCCATGAAGTGCTGGAACCCATGAAGAGCCGAACGAAGGGACTCGTCCACGACAAGGTCGGGACGCTCAGCTTCGACGTTCACGAGTGGGAACTCGCCGGGGACCACGAGGTCCAGTTGGTCCTGCACATGCCGACCATGCCGGAGACGAGGGAGAAGCTCGACCGGTTCTTCGCCGCGGTCGGCCCGGAGGAGACGGACCGGCCGGGCAAGGAGGGGGGAGGAGAGGGCACGCTGTCCTCTGACGAGGCGACCGTGGCGGCGTAGCGGGCGACGACTTCCGAGCGTTCGACCCCGGCGTGCACGGAGGGGGTTCGCCGGAGGTTCCCGGGTCTGCTCGTCCCGCTACGGCCGGTCCTGCCCGCGCTGCTGACCCTGCCGGCCTTCCTGCCCATGCCGACGGCGCAGGACGCTCGACCGGTTGTCCGCGCGGCCGGCCCGGTTGAACCGGACCGGCCGCGCGGGGAGCGAGCCGAGGGTGCGGAGGCGGGTCAGCTGTCCTCGGAGAAGGCGATCGCTGCCGCGTAGCTGTCCTCGAACGTCTGGTAGCGCCGGATCAGCCCCTCACGGACCGTGATCCGGATGGCGAACGGCCCCGAGAACGGCTTCCCCGTCGAGAGCACCTTGTGCGTGAACTCACCGAGGACGATGGCGTCCTCACCGTCCACAGCGATCCGCTCGACGTCGAACCGCTGGGTCTGGACCGCTTCCACGAACCGCCGGAAATAGCCTTCCACCTCCTGTCGGCCGGTGAGGTGCCCCGTCCACGGGACGGTCGCGGCGCCCGCCACCACGAGATCGGCGTCCTCGGCGAAGAGCTCCGGCAGTCCGGGCAGGTCGCCCGACCCGAATCGGTTGAAGAACTCCTGGACGGTCTGGGAGGTGTTCCTGGTCATGCGGTGTGTCCTTCCGTGCTGAGGTTCTTGCGGGTGCCGTCCGCCGCCGGAGCCGCGAGCCCGGCCAGATGGCGGTGGATCCGCCCGAGGTCCGGTGCGGAGTCCTGGGCGGCGACGTAGTGGTCGGGGCGGACCAGAACGGCCGAGAAGCGCGGTCCGCGACTCTGCCGGACCGTGACCAGGTCCCCGTACGCCGCCTGGAGCTCCGTCAGCTCCGACGGCTGTGCGCCGGAGCGCGGGAGGGTGACGAGCAGCGTGTAGCGGTCGATCGGCAGCGACTCGCGCAGTGCGGCGTCCGCCACCAGATGGCCGTTGCGGTGGCGCGGCCGCCGTAGCCGCCCGCTGCGGTCCTCCTCGACGGCGGGGCCCGCCGGGTAGTGGTTGGTCAGGCCCGCGAGCCACGGCGAGTAGTAGCGGTCGAAGACGCCCGTGCGTTCGGCGAGGCGCGCGGAGACGTCGCGCAGCAGGATCTGCCAGCGCTTGTCGAGCATCCACGCCTTCGTCTGCACCTCGGCCTGCCGCACCACGGCCTGGGCCACGGCCGCGCGTTCGCTGCCGTAGCTGTCGAGGAGGGCCGGCGCGGCCGCGCCGCGGTGCACGAGCGCCAGCTTCCAGGCGAGGTTGTGGGCATCCGTCACACCGGTGTTGAGGCCCTGGCCGCCCGCTGGGCTGTGGATGTGCGCGGCGTCGCCCGCGAGGAAGACCCGGCCGGCCCGGAACCGCTCGGCGTGCCGGGCGTGGATGCTGAACGTGGTCTGCCAGGAGACGTCGTACAGCTTGAGGCCGCCCGGACCCCGCTTGTCGACGAAGTCCTGCAGCACCTCGTGCGTCAGGTCCTCGGGCTTCATCCCAGGTGGGCCCGCGGTGAACACCCGGAACCGGCCGTTGTAGAGAGGGACGAGCACCATGATCCCGTTCTCCGTGCAGTAGTAGTGCACGGAATCCCTCTGCAGGTCACCGTCGATCGCGGTGTCGGCCAGGATGAACAGGTTCGGGTACGTCGCCCCCTTGAACTCCAAGCCCAGCGACTTGCGCACGGTGCTGCTCGCGCCGTCGCCGCCGACCACGTAGGCGAACTCCTCGGTGTGCTCCTCGCCGTCCGGCCCCCTCAGGGTCGCGAGCACCCCGTCGGAGTCCTGGCTGAGGCGGGTCAGCTCGGTGCGCCACTCCACCTTGCCGCCGGCGCCGTGCAGCGCCTCACGCAGCAGCTCCTCGACGTCCGGCTGGACGATCACCATGGGGCGGGTGCGGTCGCCGAAGACGATGTCGCAGATCGGTTCGGTGCCCGAGTTGTAGCGGAAGGAGTGCACGGGCAGGCCGTGCTTGTCGATGTACGCGGCGGCACCCAGCCCTCGGAACACCTCCAGCGTGCGCGGCCACACCATCAGGGCCTTGGTCAGCGGACTGGGCTCGGCGGCCTTGTCGACCAGGCGCACCGGGATCCCGCGCCGGGCCAGCTCGGCCGCGGCCGTCAGGCCCACCGGGCCCGCGCCGACGACCAGCACGGGCCTCGAGTCGGGCTTGCTCATGAGGTCTCTCCCATCGTGATCGGTTCCTTGGCGTCGCGGGCTTCGGCCCCGGCGGCCCGCTGTGCGGGCGCGGGGCGGCGCAGCATGAGCACGATCAGCGGAGCGCCCACGGCGCACACCGCGGCGAGCAGCCACAGCACCGTGTGCAGGGCGGAGGTGTAGGCGTCCGAGACGTATGCGGTGAACGCGGCGCGCTGCGCGGCCGGCACCCGGTCCGCGACCGAGCCGATCTCGCCCTGGACGACACGGTTGGCGAGCTCCCCGACGCCGCCGTGCCAGGCGCTCGGGTGCCGGAGGTTGTGCTGGGTGATGCTGACGAGGACGGATCCCATTCCGGCGATGGCGACGGCCTCACCGGTCAGCCGCATGGTGTTGAACAGGCCGGCCGCCATGCCCGCCCGGCTCGCGTCCACGGAGCCGACCGCGGCGCCGTCGAGCAGGCCGAAGGAGATGCCGACACCGGTGCCGATGACGAGCAGCGGCCCGGCGAGCGAGGCCGTGTCGGAACCCCGGTTCAGGACGGTCAGCCAGGCCGCGCCGCCCGCCACCAGCAGCAGGCTGACGCCGAGCAGCACGGCCGCGCTGAACCTGCGGGCGAGCAGACCGCTGATGATCGGCAGGGCCAGCACCGGGCCACTGAGCAGCAGCATGGTCAGACCCGCGCGCTGCGAGCTCATGCCGTTGACGCCGATGAAGAAGGACGGCAGGAAGACCAGCAGGCACACGAAGCCGAACGCCAGCAACACCGGCATCAGGCTGACCGCCACGAACTTCGGCTCCCGCAGCAGCGACAGCTCCAGCATCGGCCGCGCCCGGCGCTTCTCGATGCGCACGAACGTCACCAGCAGCAGGGCCGCCGCCACGGCGAGCCCGAGGACGAGCGGATGCGCCCAGCCCATCTGCGGGCCCTCGACCAGGGCCAGGGTGAGCGCGAAGAGGGCACCGCTGAAGGTGGTCGCCCCCGGGTAGTCCACGCCGGTCGCCTCGGGGTCGCTCGACTCGTTCAACAGCGGGCGCAGCAGCAGCACGGCCGCGGCGACGGCGGCGTGGGCGAGGAACACCGAGCGCCAGCCCCAGGCACCGACCAGCAGGCCGGACAGGGACGGTCCCAGCGCGAGACCCAGACCGAAGGACGAGCCGAGGAACCCGAAGGCGCGGGCCCGGGCCTCGCCGTCGTACGCCTGGGCGAGCAGGGCCGTCGCCGCGGTGAGCACCATCGCCGCACCGACGCCGGCGACGGCGCGCAGCACGTCGATCAGCACCACCTCGGAGACGAGGGCGCAACCGGCCGTGCACAGGACGAAGACGGCGAGCCCCAGGGTGAACATCCTGCGCCGCCCGAGCAGGTCGGCGAGGGAGCCCGCCACGAGCATGACGCTCGCGAAGGTGAGGTTGTAGGCGTTGACGACCCACTGCACGGTCACCAGCGACGCGTGCAGATCGGCGCCGAGATCGGGCAGGGCGACGGAGGTACCGGTCAGGGAGGCGGGCAGCAACCCGCAGGACACGCAGACCGCGATGAGGGTGAGGACGGGACGGGAGCGTACGGCACCCGTCGGACGAGTGGGCACGAGAACTCCTTCGACCAGAGGGGACGAGGTCGGATACGAGAGGGATTCGGGGGTGGCAGGACTCGGGTGAAGCGGACTCGGGTGAAGCGGACTCAGGTGAAGCGGACTCAGGTGAAGCGGACTCAGGTACGAGAGAGGAGGGTCGTGTCGGCCGACTACGTGGCCCTCGCGCGCAGTTGTTCGAAAGCCCAGAGCAGCAGCACCAGGGCCGCCAGGCCGCCGCCCGCCGCGGACACACCGGCCCACCCCGCGGCGGAGTAGACGGCGCCCGACAGCGCCGAACCCGCCGCGCCGCCCAGGAAGTAGGCGGTCATGTAGGCCATCGTGATCCGGTTGCGGGCCTCCGGACGCAGCCGGTAGAGGACGCCTAGGTTGGTGACCTGAGCCCCCTGCACCCCGAAGTCGAGCAGCAGGACGCCGGGCACCAGACACGCCAGGAGATGGCCGCCGTCGAGTGCGAGCAGTGCCCAGGCGACCAGGTTCATGACGTACAGCAAGGTGGTGGCCAGCCGGTCCCGGCCCCGGTCCACCAGGGGCCCGGTGGCCCGCGCGGCCAGCGCCCCGGCTGCGCCCAGCAGCCCGAAGGCACCGATCAGCGCTTCCCCGTACCGGTAGGGGGGCGCCGCCAGCAGGAAGGCCGCCGAGGCCCAGAAGACGCTGAAGGAGGCGAAGGTGAGGAAGCCGTACAGGCAGCGCAGCCGCAGCAGCGGCTCCTGCCCGAGCACCGACGCCACCGAGCGCAGCAGGGACCGGTAGCCGAGCGACTCGGCGGGTTCGAGGTCGGGCAGCAGCCGCCACAGCAGCGCCGCGAGCGCGAGCATGCCCACCGCCGCCACCGCGAACACCGAGCGCCAGCTACCGGTCCACTGCGCCAGCAGACCCGCGCCGGTCCGGGCGAGCAGAACACCGCCGAGCACCCCGCTCATCACCCGGCCGGTGACCCGCCCCCGCTGTTCGGGGCGGGCCAGCGCGGCGGCGAACGCCACGAGGAGCGGGGCGCCGACGGCCGTCACCGCCATCAGCCCGGACAGCACGACCAGCGCGGTGACCGAGGGCGCGGCGGCCGAGGCCGCCTGGGTGACGGCGGTGACGAGCATCAGGGCGACCAGCAGCCGACGCCGGTTGACCATGTCGCCGAGCGGCACCAGCAGGGCGAGGCCGAGGGTGTAGCCGGCCGTGGAGGCCGTGACCACCAGCGATGCGGCGGTACTGCCGACCCCGAACGCGGAGGCGATCGCGGTGAGCAGCGGATGCGCATAGTAGATGTTGGCCACGGCCAGCCCCGCGGCCACGGCGAAGACCGTGACCAGGCGGTCCGGGAGCCCGCCCCCCGGACGCAGTGCCCGCCGGGCACGGCGTCCGGGGGTCCGGGCGGAGGCGGTGGGGGACGTCATGGGACCAGCACGATCTTTCCGGTGGTGCGGTTCGCTTCGCCGTACTCGTGGGCCTTCGCGGCATCGGCCAGCCGGAAGACCTGGTCCACGCGCACCCGCAGCCGGCCCTCGGTGACCAGACGGGCCAGCTCCTCCAGGCCGGCGTGGTCGGGCTCCACCAGGAAGCCCGTCACCCGCACGCCGAGACTCGCCGCGAGGGTGGCGAGTTCGGGGCTGACATGGCCGATCACGGTGATGAGCAGCCCGCCCGGGCGCAGCGTCCGCAGCAGCTGGAAGCTGTGGTCGCCGCCGAGCAGGTCGAGGACGACGTCCTGGCCGGTGACCGTGTGGTGCAAGGGGCCCGTGGTGTAGTCGACGGGGTGGTCGACGCCGACCTCGCGCAGGAAGTCGTGCTTGGCGCGGCTGGCCGTGCCGGTCACCTCGGCACCGTGGGCCCGGGCGACCTGCGCGGCCAGATGGCCCACCCCGCCTGCCGCCGCGGTGACCAGCACCCGGTCGCCCGCCGTGATGTGCGCGGTCTCGACGAGCGTCTGCCAGGCGGTGAGCCCGGCCAGCGGCAGCGCGGCGGCCTCCTCGAAGCTCAGCTCCGCGGGCTTGCGGGCGAACTGCCGGGCGGGAGCGGTGACGTACTCCGCGTACGCCCCGCCCGGGCGCGGGAAGCCGACGAGACCGAACACCTCGTCGCCGGGCTGGAAACGGGTCACCCGCGGTCCGGACTCGACGACCCCGGCGACGTCCCAGCCCTGGACGAAGGGCGGGGCGCCGAGTGCGCCGGTCGGGAACACCCCGGCGCGGATCTTCCAGTCGACGGGGTTGACGCCCGCGGCCGCGACCTTGACCAGCACCTCGGTGGGGATGGGGGCGGGAGTGGGCAGATCGGTGAGGCGCAGCACGTCCGGCACGCCGACGGCGGTGGTGACGACGGCCTTCATCGGCCCACCCGCTCGTCGAGGTAGGAGGCCCACTCGGACAGCTTCTGGCCGAGCGCCAGATCGCCCTCCGGGACCTCGACGCCGTACTCGCGCTGGATGTACAGGGCGATTTCGATCAAGGTCAACGAGTCCAGCGCGAGGTCCTCCAGGGTCTTCTCGGGGTCGATCTCCTCGACGGGGACCTCGGCCTTCTCGGCTATGAACGCGACCAGTCCGGGATAAGCCGTGACGGGCATCTCGTACTCCCTCCTCGGAGGCGTGCTCCGGGGCTTGCGTGGATCGGTGAGGCGGGGATGAGTGGTGTGCGGGCGCCGGGCTGAGTGCCGGGGGACCGGTGGTCTGGATCGTGCGGCGTGCCGGTGTGGAGGGTGTCGGCAGGTCGGATCGGGCCGCCTCCGGTGTGGTGGCGGCAGATCCGGATCGGGGGCGCGAAGTGACGGTGTCGACGGATCGTGATCAGGCTGCGCTGGTTGCGGGCGCGCCGGCCCGGCTGAGACGGTCGGGCCAGGTGAGGGTGACAGCGCCCCAGGTCGTGCCCGCGCCGAAGGCGGTGAGCAGCACCTTGTCGCCGGCGTGCAGCCGGCCCTCGCCGACCGCGTCGTCCAGGGCCAGCGGGATCGAGGCGGCGGCCGTGTTGCCGGTGTGCCCGATGTTCACGTACGCCCGCTCCAGGCCGACGCCGAGCTGTTCGGCCACGGCGTGCAGGATGCGCACGTTGGCCTGGTGGCCGACGAGGAGGTCCACGTCGGCCGTGGACCAGCCGGTGCGGGCGAGAACGGTCCGTGATGACTCCGTCATCCGCAGGACGGCGTTCTTGAACACCTCGCCGCCGCGCATGGTGAGGTACAGGTCCTCGCGCAGCGCCTCGGTGTGGTGGCTGCGCTGACGGGAGCCGCCGGCGGCGACACGGATCAGGTCGGCCTGCAATCCGTCGCTGGCGAGCAGCATCTCCCGCAGGGCACCAGGCTCGTCCGGGCTGCCCGCGCGCAGGACCACGGCGCCCGCGCCGTCCGCGAAGATCGGGGCGGTGGTGCGGTCGTGGGGATCGACGATGGTGGTGAAGGCATCGGCGCCGATCACCAGCACACTGTCGGCCGCCTCGGCGGCGATCAGTCCGGCGCCGGTGACCAGGGCGTACAGGAAGCCCGAGCAGACGGCACCGACGTCGAAGGCCGGCACGGTGCCGAGGTCGAGCCCGGCGGCGACGATGGGCCCGGTCGCGGGACACGGGTGGTCCGGTGTGGCGGTCCCGATCACGACCGCCCCGACGCCCGGGTCGCCCGCCGAGTCGAGCGCGCGCCGCCCGGCGGCGATCGCGAGGTCGCTGGTGGCGGTGCCGGGATCGACCACGCGCCGCTCGGCTATGCCCGTGCGGGTACGGATCCACTCGTCGGAGGTGTCCATACGGCCGGCGAGGTCGTGGTTGGTGACCACACGGGGCGGGACGGCGGAGCCGATGCCCGCGAGGACTGCGGCCCGGGCCGTCATCGCACGATCACCGAGGCCCGGTCGGACTCTATGCGCATGTCCAGCGACTGGTACTCGGCCTCCGCCCGCGCGATCGCCTCCTCGGGCGTCATCAGCGCCGGCAGGTCGAAGATCCGTGCGATCTCCACCAGCCGCTCTGCGACGGAGCCCCCGACCACATGGGCGGGGATGCCGAGTTCGGAGGCGACCTCGAGCAGTCGTCGGTCGGCCATGGAGCGGAAGCGCTCGTTGACCGGGCGGTGTCCGTCGGCGGCCAGCGCCAGTTCGTTCGGCAGGTGCACGAAGGCGTCGTACGTCTTCTTCACATGCTGTTTGAAGGCGACGCCCAGCTGCTCCATCACCGCCTCGAACACCTGGATCTCGGGGGTGCGCTCGACACTCTCCAACTCCCCCAGGTGCACCGAGTCATTGGGGTTGATGCCGACGATGACGCGCACCGCGCCGTAGATCCACTCCTGCAGCGAGGAGCCGTCGGAGATGAACGAGCCCTCGAACCGGCTCTCGTGCACGGCCCGGTCCACGTGACGGCGCACGATCAGCTGGATCAGCTCGGCCGCGGTGCACTCCTCCAGGGTCTTTCCGGGCACGGCCTCCGGCAGCAGTTCGCGCATGGTGCGGGCGCGGGTGCGGGGGACGCCCACGTAGTGGGCGAGTGCGTACGAGGTGAGGGTCTTCCCGGAGGAATAGGTTCCGGAGATGGCGATACGCATGGCAGGCTCCTGTTTTGCGGCGGCGCGGGCCACCCGTGAGATGTCTTGGACGGTCGGGACGAAATCCGGAGGAGAAATCAGGCAGTGGAACCAGAAAATGGAACCGGAAAGTGGAACCGGAAGTGCAGCCAGTAAGGCGGTGTCCGAAGGCGGAAGCCGGCGGCGGGATCCGATGCGGAAGCCGAAGGTGGATTCCTGAGGGCTGTTCCGGTGCGAGGAGGATTCCGAAGGCGGGGCCGGAAGGCCGAGACCGAAGGACCATTCCGGCGCCGGTCGGCGGAGTCGCGGCACCGTCGCCCCGTCCGCCGGTTCAGCCGGGCAGCCGGTGCGCCACGGAACAGCGCACGGTGTTTCCGGCGAGATCGCCGACGATGTCGGCGGCGCGCCAGGTCTCGTCGTCCCGCTGCAACAGGGCGCTGTTCTCGAGCCGTACGCTCAGCGGGGTCTCGTAGCGGATGGGGTCGGGTTCCACGCCTGCCGTCATCGCCGTGGTGCGCATCCACAGCGTGTTGCTGGCGCCCCGGGAGACACCGTCCGTCTCGTACAGCAGGATCTGACCGAGCTGCAGGCTGGTGACGAACGTGTCGACCAGGCCGAGGAACGGCTGGTAGATACCCTCGGTGCCCTCCGTCGCGAGCACGGTGCCGGGTTCCTGGGCCACATCGACGACGGCCTCCGCACGGGCGTTCGCCACATCCACCGCGACTTTGCGGACGCTCTGCGTGCGGGCGGCGAAGCCGGTCCCGTAGTACTGCCGGTCCGCGGGACCGAGCAACTCCTCCGGGGAGGCGTAGGCGGCCTGCGCCGGGCTGCCCGTGGCATGGACGTCTCTCGGGTGGCGGAGCTGAGTGCGCACCCGCATCGCGCCCGCCCGGGTCTCCAGCCGTGACACCGTGTCGCCGTCCCCTCCGGGGACCGGGGCGCTGCCGAGCAGGGTCGTCCGTACGGGCAGCCCCGTCAGGTCCTCGTCGGGCGTGGTGCCCGCCTTGATCCGGACCTCGAGGACCCGGCCGGCGCGCCGGCTCTCCGGGGTCAGGCCCAGGGTGTGGGTGAGGGTCACCTCGCTCAGGTGCACGGCGATGATCACGCCGTCGACGGTGCTCAAGTGCGGGCGCAGGTCGCCGTGTTTAGCCTTGGTCGACCAGTCGCCCGGATAGACGACGTCCATCCGCCCGGCCAGATCGGCGCGCGCGCCCGGGCCGGGGGTCACCTCCACCTTGTCGTAGCGATAGGAAACGCGCCGGAAACCGGAACCGAAGAATCTTTTTTCGGCCGGTCCCAGGTAGTCGTCGACCGAGTCGAGCAGTAATTCCTTTGCAGGCACCTTTTCAGGCAAGGCCAACTCCCATGTGACGGGCCCAGCGGGCACTTCTCGGTCCTCATGAAACTAGCCGAATCGAGCCGGACGAAGGAGAGTCGGTTCATGCGGTTACTGTCAACACCACCCTGCACACCACCAGCTGTCGGGCTTTCGGGGCCGACGGTGAATTGGCTAACGTCGAAGGCGTTCGCGGACCCGGATTCCAGTTCCGCATCAGGGGGAGGTCGCCATGACCGTCGTCAGTCTCGGGCCGTGGGCCGTGACATCCGAGTTCAGCCAGGAGCAGCTCGTCGCGAAAATGGGCATCGAGCTGGTCCGCTGCGAGCCCGGGTTGGTCATCGGCACCATGCCCGTCGACGGCAACCGCCAGCCCGTCGGCATCATGCACGGTGGGGCCAACGCCGTACTGGCGGAGACGCTGGGATCCGTCGCCGCGTTCCTGCACTCCGGACCCGGAGGCCGTGCGGTCGGCCTCGACCTGTCCTGCACCCACCACCGCTGGGTGGCGAGCGGCACGGTGACCGGTGTGTGCCGGCCGCTCCACGAGGGGCGCACCACGGCCACCTACGAGATCGTCATCAGCGACAGCTCCGGCAGGCGCTCCTGCACGGCCCGCCTGACCTGCGCCATCAGCGTCGCCGGCCGCCCCCGCGGTGCCGTGCGCACGGCCTGAACGGCCCCCGGGTCCTTCGCACATCACCATCGAAGAGAGGCCAACATCCATGTGCCACAGCACCGACAGCAGGCCCCCCGCCGTCGCCGACCCCGGCAGTGTGGCCGAGGAAGGACTGATCGAGCTGACCTCCGCGGACGGGACGGCGTTCACCGCCTTCCATGCCCAGCCGGGTGAGCCGAACGGTCGCGGTGTCGTGATCCTGCCGGACATCCGTGGCGTCCACGCCTACTACCAGGAGCTGGCCCGCCGGTTCGCCGAGGCCGGGTTCGCCGCCGTCGTCCTCGACTACTACGGGCGCACGGCCGGACTCGGGCCGCGCGGCGACGACTTCGAGTGGCAGCCGCACTTCAAGCAGCTGGTGCCGGACCGGGTCGCCGAGGACGCCGATGCCGCGATCGGGTTCCTCACCGGGAAGAACCCCGGCATCACCGTCTTCTCCGTCGGTTTCTGCCTCGGCGGCGGCCACTCCTGGCGGCTCGCCGGCGCCGACCTGGGCCTGGCCGGTTCCATCGGCTTCTACGGTCTGCCGGGCCTGGTCGAGGACCGTCTCAAGGACATCTCGGCGCCGCTGCTCCTGCTGCTCGCCGGCAATGATGTCGCCACCACGCAGGAGGACTTCGCGTCCTTCCGCGACAAGCTGGACGGTGCGGGCAAGACCTACGAGTACAAGGTCTACGAGGGTGCCCCGCACTCCTTCTTCGACGGCGGCTCCGAGGAGTGGAAGGACATCAGCGCCGACGCCTGGCAGCGGGTGCTGGAGTTCACCGCGCGGCACGCGGAGCCCGTCGCATGACGCGTGACATCCGTGACGAGCAGCGCGGCAACCCGCGCTTCGAACGGGGACAGGCCAGGCTCGAGGCGCTCGGCGACAAGGGCGACGCCATCTTCACCTCACTCGCCGACGTGGCCCCCGACATGGGCAGGTTCGTGGCCGAGTTCGTCTTCGGGGACCTGTACGGGCAGCCCGGACTCGACGACCGGCAGCGGCAGTTGGTGACGCTGGCCATGCTCGCCGCCCTCGGTGACACCGATCGGCAGTTCGCCTTCCACCTGGGACTCGGGCTGAACGCGGGCCTGACCCCGAAGGAGGTGGTCGGCGCGCTGGTGCACGGGTTGGCCTTCATCGGCTTCCCCCGCACCTTCAACGCTCTCAGCACGGCCAAGCGTGTCTTCGCCGAGCGCGGGCTGCTGCCCGTGGACGGCGTCCCCACCGAGTCGGCCGGACCCCCGGCGGCCGGCTGACCGGCGCCCGCCCCGTGCGCCCGGCCGCTCCCCCAACGGAAGAGGGCGCACGGGGCGGGCGTCCCCCGGTGTGCCGCACCCGCCTCACGTATCACGGAGGGCCCCACTCGCATGGCATCGACATCCCCGCGCTCAGCGGCCTTTTTCGACGTCGACGGCACGGTCATCAACGTCACCAGCATGTTCCGGTTCCTGGAGTACCGGCTGGCCGCCGAGGGGCATCCGCCGTCGGTGTACCGGCACGAGCGGCAGCGGCTGAAGGCCATGACGGCGGCCGGCGTGCCGCGCGCGGAGACCAACCGCGCCTACTTCGCCTCGTACGCCGGCGCCGACGCCCGGCAGGTCTCCCGGCTCGCCGAGGACTGGTTCCGGGCCGAGCTCGCCTCAGGCGCCTTCTTCAACGAGCACGTGGTGGGCGCGCTGCGCCGGCACCAGCGAGAGGGCGACCTCGTCGTCCTGGTGTCCGGTTCCTTCCGCGCGCCTCTCGCGCCCATCGCCCGGCACCTCGACGCGGACATCGTGCTCTGCTCCGATCCCGAGACGGTGGACGGAAGGTACACCGGGCAGGTGGAACGGCCCATGATCGGTGAGGCCAAGGCCGAGGCGGTGCGTGCGCTCACCGCCCGTCGCGCGCTGGACCTGTCCGCGTCCACGGCCTACGGCGACCACGTCTCCGACCTTCCGCTGCTGCGGATGACCGGCCACGCCGTCGTCGTGGGCGACGACCCGGTCATGCGGGAGCAGGCACGCCACCAGGGCTGGCCGCTGTGGCCCCGCACCTCGGTGGACGCACTCGCCCGGTGAGCGCGGTGAGTGCCCGGCCCGCGGAACCAGGCCGAGGGGCCCCCATGCGAAGGGCCGGGCACCCCGGTGGTACCCGACCCTTCGGCTCCCGTCGCTCGCGTGTCAGCCCTTCAGGGACGCCATCCACTGCTCGACCTCGTCGGAGCGGCGCGGCAGGCCCGCCGAGAGGTTCCGGTTGCCGTCCTCGGTGACCAGGATGTCGTCCTCGATGCGGACGCCGATGCCGCGGTACTCCTCCGGGACGGTCAGATCGTCCGCCTGGAAGTACAGGCCCGGCTCCACCGTGAGCACCATGCCGGGCTCCAGGACGCCGTCCACATAGGTCTCGGTCCGCGCGGCCGCACAGTCGTGGACGTCCATGCCGAGCATGTGGCCCGTGCCGTGCAGGGTCCAGCGGCGCTGCAGGCCCAGCTCCAGGACCCGCTCCACCGGGCCCTCGACGAGGCCCCACTCGACGAGCCGCTCGGCGAGCACCCGCTGCGCGGCGTCGTGGAAGTCGCGGTACTTGGCGCCCGGCTTCACCGCCGCGATACCGGCCTCCTGGGCCTCGTACACCGCGTCGTAGATCTTCTTCTGGATCTCGCTGAAGCGGCCGTTGATCGGCAGGGTCCGTGTGACGTCGGCGGTGTAGTACGTGTGCGTCTCCACGCCCGCGTCCAGCAGGAGCAGGTCACCCGAGCGGACCGGGCCGTCGTTGCGCACCCAGTGCAGCGTGCAGGCGTGCGGTCCGGCCGCGGCGATGGTGCCGTAGCCCACGTCGTTGCCCTCCACGCGCGCGCGGAGGAAGAACGTGCCCTCGATGTAACGCTCGGAGGTCGCCTCCGCCTTGTCGAGGACCTTCACCACGTCCTCGAAGCCGCGCACGGTCGAGTCGACCGCCTTCTGCAGCTCGCCGACCTCGAACGCGTCCTTCACCAGGCGCATCTCGGAGAGGAAGACCCGCAGCTCGTCGTCCCGCTCGGCGGTGACCTTGTCGTGCAGCGCGGTCTCGACGCCCGCGTCGTACCCGCGCACCACGCGGACCGGGCCGGTGGCCTCCTTCAGCTTCTGGGGCAGCTCGCGCACGTCCGAGGCCGGGATGCCGTACAGCTTCTCCGCCTCGGTGAGCGAGTGGCGGCGGCCCACCCACAGCTCGCCCTGGCCGGAGAGCCAGAACTCGCCGTTCTCCCGGTCGGAGCGGGGCAGCAGATAGAGGGTCGCCCGGTGGCCGTCGGAAGTGGGCTCCAGGACCAGGACGCCGTCCTCGGTCTGGTTGCCGGTGAGGTACGCGTACTCGACGGAGGCGCGGAAGGGGTACTCCGTGTCGTTCGAGCGGGTCTTCAGGTTGCCCGCGGGGACCACCAGACGCTCGCCCGGGAAGCGCGCGGACAGCGCGGCGCGGCGGGCGGCGGTCTCGGCGGCCTGGGCGATCGGCTCCAGGTCGCGCAGCTCGGTGTCGGCCCAGCCCGACTTCATGTTCTCGGCCAGCTCGTCGGACACACCCGGGTACAGGCCGTTCTTGCGCTGCTTGATGGGCTCTTCGGTCTCGTCCTGAAGCTCCGGGGTCTCCGGCCTTTCAGGCGTGAGCTCGTCCGCCACGGTCATCCTCCTTGGATACGGCACTGGGCCATCCCCCATCGTACGGTCGTACAGAAGAGGGCCCGGGCAGGAAGAGGCCGTCACCCGGCGTGGCCGGCTGCTCACTCGAAGCGGGCCGCCAGCAGTACCACGTCCTCCGTGCTGTCGACCTCGCCGAGCCCGTCCGGGAGCACCGTCCGCAGGATGTGGTCGGCGACCGCTCCCGGGTCGATGCGCAGCGGCCTCGGCACGCTCGTGGCCGCCGCGTGCAGCCGTGCGAAGGCACGGTCCATGGGGTCGCCGGTGCGCTGGAGCAGACCGTCGGTGTAGAGCAGCACGGTCTCGCCGGGTTCCGCGGTCAGTTCGATGCTCGGCGCCTCCCAGCAGGCCAGCATGCCCAGGGGCGCCGACAGCGACGTCTCCACGAACTCGGTGCGTCTGGGGCCGATCACCAGCGGGGGGCTGTGCCCGGCCCCGGCGAGCGTCAGCTTGCGCAGCGCCGGCTCGCAGTACGCGAACAGGGCGGTGGCCGAGCGGGCGGGCTCGGTAAGTCTCAGCAGCAGCTCCAGATCGGAGAGCACCGCCACCGGGTCCTCGCCCTCCATCACGGCGTACGCGCGCAGGGAGGCCCGCAGCCGGCCCGTCGCGGCGACCGCGCCCGGCCCCGAACCGGTGACGGACCCGACGGCGAGCCCGAGCGCGGCGTCGGGCAGCGGCAGCGCGTCGTACCAGTCGCCGCCTCCGCTGGGGCTCGTGCGGCGGCGTGCCGCGAGCTGGACGCCGGGGATGCGGGGCAGCCGGGCGGGCAGGAGCTCCTCGGTGATCGTCGCCATGCACGCGCGTGTGCGCTCGATCTCCACCATGCGGGCCAGGTGCTCGGTGGCGTAGCGGGCGTACAGACCGACGAGGTGGCGCTGGCGTTCGACCGGCTCGGCCGGTTCGTCGTACAGCCAGACGGCGGCGCCGAGGCGGCCGGCGGCCTCGGTGGACAGGGGGAGTGCGTAGCTCGCGGCGTAGCCGAGGCGGGCGGCCACATCGCGGTGGCGGGGGTCGAGCCCGTCCTCCGAGAACAGGTCGGGCTCGGCGATCCCGCGCTCCCCGCCCGGCAGTCCGTCGAGGATCCTGCCGTACGACAGGGAACTGCGCGGCACGGTCTCGATGTGCCCGAGGTCGGCGCGCCCCAGGCCGAGGCCGATCGTGGTGTCCGGGCCGAGTCCGTCGCGCGGTTCCAGTACGACGAGACCGCGCCGGGCACCCACCAGGGCGGCTCCGGCGCGCAGCATTTCCTGGAGCGCTTCGGCGAGGGAGCCGGTGCGGGCCAGGCGTTCGGTCAGTTCGTGGAGCGTCGTCAGATCGGAGACCCAGGCGGCGAGCCGGTCCTGGAGGAGCGCTCCGGGGCCGGAAGGGTCGGTGGAGGCGGGAGGGGCGGCCGAGGGGGCTTCCGTGGCGGCAGGCGTCGGCGCGACAGTGTGGGTGGGCGGGGGAACCGTTGAATCGATTCCGGCCACTTTCGGAGGGTGAGGGGCGTTCATGTCGTCCGGCTTTCGGGCCGGAGCGTATCGCTCGATAGCATCGCAAACCCCCATGTCAATCTGCGCCGCTAGCGGAGGCTCCACATGTACACGCACTCAGGAGGGGATGTCCAGCATTGTCCTGCTGGGATTCCTGGTGTCCGGGATGCAGGTTCTCCCCCCTTACGGCGCAGCAAAGTTGGCTTAAAATAGCCTCAAGGACCGCTGTATTGCGGTCGACTGGCATAGTTCAACGGAGCGTCACAACGGTCGTGATGGGTACGTACTCGGTGAAGGCCAGGGGTGGTTGGGGGCCACCCGGAACCTGGCACCGCAACCGGGCGTCATAACCACCGACGGCCGAGCCCCATCCTCCCGTGGTGGAGGCGGCGAGTAAGAGCGGGACGGCAAAACGCCATGCGTCGCCACCCCACGCCATGCCCATGCTCGTGGTGGGCGCAGTATGGACGCGGACGCAGCCAACGCTCGGCCCATAGGGGTTCCCCTTGTCCAGGACAGGGGTGTGATGCGCCAGCAGGTACGCACAGTGAAGTGATCGACACATGATCGACACATGACGTGATGGCCCTCGGTGTTGCCGGCGTGCAACGGAAAGGAACGAGCGCTCATGCGCGAGATCCTCGGAAGGCGACGCAGGCTCCTGTCCAGGCGGAACGACGGGAGGCCTGAGTTGATCAGCGCGGCCCTGACCTTCGCGACCGAATGGCAGTGGCCCGTACTCCCGGGTGTGGCACCGGACCCGCAGGGGCGTGCCCGCTGCGGGTGTCCCGACCCGGAGTGCACGGTGCCCGGCGCGCACCCGTTCGACCCCGGGCTGCTGGCGGCCACCACCGACGAGCGCATGGTGCGCTGGTGGTGGACCAACCGGCCGTCCGCGCCGATCGTGCTGGCCACCGGGGGCCAGGCGCCCTGCGCGGTGAGCCTGCCCGCCCTCGCCGCCTCGCGCGCCCTGGCGGCCCTCGACCGGAAGGGCATGCGCCTCGGCCCGGTCGTGGCGGCGCCGCACCGCTGGGCGATCCTCGTGGCGCCGTACTCCATGGAGCAGCTCGGCGAGTTGCTGTACGCCAAGGACTTCGTCCCCGGCTCGCTGCGCTTCCACGGCGAGGGCGGCTATCTGGCACTGCCCCCGTCCGAGACCGGACACGGTGGCATCCGCTGGGAGCGGGCACCGCTGCCCGGCTCCGCCTCCCCCTGGGTGCCCGACGTGGAGGCCGTGGTGGACGCGGTCGTGGACGTCCTCACTCGTACGGGTGTGAGCGCGCCCGAGTTCTGAGGGTGTCGGGCGCGCGAGGGACCGGGCGCCCGTGATCGGCCGATATCTTCGGCCTCATGCTGATTCGTCCTGGGGGACACGGTAAACGGGGGATGCAGGCGGGCGCGCGGGCCGACGATCGGCCCGAGTCCGGCAGGAAGCGGCTGCTCGCACTCCTGGGCGTGGTGGTGGCCGTCATCGCGCTGCCGCTCGCCGTGGCGTCCGCCGGGCCGGTCGGCGAGGCGGACCAGGCCGCGCTCCGCCCGCCCGCGCACGAGGACGGGAAGCGGGCGGTCCCCTCCCGCCCCCGGTTGCTGGGCCTCGGCCTCGCCACCGCCGCCCGCTGCGGCCCTCAACTCTCCTCCGGCGACGGCATCGAGGCGCAGACGTGTGTGCTGACGCAGGGGCGGGACACCTGGGCGCGCACCTACTACCGCAACGCCACCGGCGCGAGGCTGACCGGGGTCCTGAGCTTCATGGCGCCGGGCGGGCGCAGCGTGCAGATGCACTGCGCGGTGGACGCCGCGGACGACCCGGCGGTCTGTGACACGCCACGTCAGCGGGTGGCGGGCGACATGGGCGCCTACTCGGCGGTCGCGGAGTTCTCCCGGAGCGACGGGGGCGGACCACTGCTGCTGCGCTCGGGAAGCGACCAGGTGGCCGCGGGCGGACAGTGACTCGCCGGTCCTGTCCGGCAGCGACTTGCCGATCTCGTCCGCCAGCGACTTGCCGATCTCGTGCGGCAGTGACTCACTGATCTCGTGCGGCAGTGACTCACCGCTCCGTACGGCAGTGACTCACCGGCCTCGTACGGAGTAACTCGCTGTTCTCGTGCGGGAGTTGATCTCGCGGCCTGTTGCGCCGCACCTACCCGTACATGGAAAGACCCGGTTGCTGGCGACGGGGGATGCACCAGCAACCGGGCTACTGGAACGGTAACAAGAGATCGGCGGTTCGCAAATTCGATCTCGGCTATTCGGACACGGATTGGCCGGTCGCAGCGGGGGCTTGTGACAGGAGTCACCTGAGGTCGGGCCCTGGTCGGTGTCCGCCCGGCCCGACCGGGTGGCCGGGCCGGGATTGCGCGTCAGCTGAGGGTCACCTGTCGGTTGGTCAGTCCGCCGCGGGCCCGGCGCTCGTCCGCGGTGAGCGGCGCGTCGGAGGCCAGCGCGGTCGCGAGGCGCTCGGCGAACTCGGCCGCCGGCTTCTCCACGTCCTCCGCGCCCATGTCGCTCGGCAGGTCCCAGACCGGCACCGTGAGCCCGTGCGCCCGGAAGGAGCCGACCAGGCGCGTGCCCTCGCCGAGGCTCGACCCGCCGGCCGCGTGCAGCCGCGCGAGAGCGTCCAGAAGCCGCTCCTCGGGGTGCGGCATGACCCACCGCAGGTGGTTCTTCTCGGGGGTCTGGCACCAGTACGCGGCGTCCACACCGGTCAGGCGGACGGTGGGGATCGCCGCGGCGTTGGCCCGCTCCAGGGAGGCGGCCACCTCCGGCGTCGTGTTCTCCGCGTCCGGGACCCAGAACTCGAAGCCGCTGTGCACGACCGGCTCGAAGGGGCCCTCGGGGTCCAGCAGGTCCTGCAGGCGCGGGCCGTCGGCGGGCGGCCGGCGGCCCTGGATCGGGGTGCCCGGCTCGGCGGTGAGGGCACGCTGGAGGGTGTCGGCGAGGTCGCGGCTGATGTCGCCCGACGCCGTGTCGTTCTGCAGGCCGAGCAGGATCGAGCCGTCGTCGCGGCGCAGCGCCGGCCATGCCATCGGCAGCACCGTGGCGAGCGTGACCGAGGGGACGCCCTCGGGGAGTTCCTCCCGCAGCTTCAGCTCGACGGTCGCCGCAGGCACCAGCTCGCGCAGCGCCACCCAGTCGCACTCGTCGGGCAGTCCTTCGAACGGGCGCTGCACCAGCTCGGTCACCGCGTGCGCGGCGGCACGGCCGTGGCAGGCCTTGTAGCGGCGGCCGCTGCCGCAGGGGCAGGGCTCCCGGCCGCCGACGACCGGGACGTCCCCATCGGCGCGGGCACCGTCCGTGGGCTGCGGGCGCTTGGCCTGGGTCTGGGGTCGCTTCTTGGCCATCGTGGGTGTCTCCCGGTTACGGCTCGTTTCGTACGGTCGCGAGCCTAGCCGTTCGTACGACGCCCGACGGGATCCTGTGGACAACGCACCGGAGGGTCCACCTGGCGGTACGCGGATCGGGGGGTGGGGAGGGGCATGCGGCGGTTCGCCGGCGGTCCGTACCGTGCGCGTCTGCCGGTTCGGGCCGGGCGCGGGATCGGCCTGTGCGGTGCCGGGTGGAGGCGGTGCCGGGTGGGGCGGTGCCGGTTAGGCGGGGCTGCCGGGCGGCCCCGGGCCGGCGGACCGGTCGCCGGCGGCCCGAGTCGTGGTCGCCCAACGTGTCCTGGACCGTTCAGTGCCGGGTCGTGGGGAGCGACCCGGACCGGTTCGCTCCTGGTCTTCGAGCGCCTCCTGGGTCAGCCCACTCGTGGTCGTCGAGCGCGTCCCGGACGGCTCACTCCCGGTCGCCGAACGCCCCTGGACGGCTCACTCCCGGTCGTCGTACGCGTCCTCGACCCCGTCGGTCCCGTCGTCGTACGCGTCCCCGACCACCTCAGTCCAGGTCGTCGAACGCGTCCTCGAAGTCCAGGCCCGGTATCTGCGAGACGGCCGGTGCCGTGACGCGTGAGGCGAAGTCCTCGCTGCGGCGGGCCGTGTCGGTGTCGTCCTGGACGACGACCCAGACCGTGACCTCGCCGTGGGCGTCGTCCCGTACGCCCCAGTCCTTGGCCAGCGCCCTGATGATGTTCAACCCCCGGCCGCCGTGCGCGGTCACCGAGGGGGTCGCCGGAACCGGGCGGGTCGGGCCGCCTCCGTCCGTCACCTCGACCGTGAGCCGTCCCGAGGTGTCGACACGCCATGCGGCGCGCACGTCCCCGTCTGCCGTCAAGCTGTCGCGGAGTGGTCTGCCGTGCCGACACGCATTGCTGAGCAGTTCCGAAAGGATCAATACAGCATCGTCGATGACCGATTCCGACATGCCACCCGTGCGCAACTGATCGCGCATCCGGTGTCTTGCCTCCCCCACGCCCGCAGGACCATGGGGTACGGCCATGCTCGACGACGTGGGCACCTCCTGTGCCACCACCAACGCCACCCCCGAGACCTCCTTCGCCCCACGCCACGGTGTGAATGCCCCGCGTGACCGGGCCGGAAACCGTCCGTACACGCCGAGTGATGCACTCGACACGATCGAACACGGACCGAACGCGCCGGTGCACTCCCTGTCATCACCATGGCTGGTTTCATCCCATATGGGCGTCCCGGGGGAGAAACGTTCCGTGGCGGAGGTCGACCCCGCTCAGCGACCGAGCCGGTCCAGCACCGCGCGCGGGCGGTTGGTGATGATGGCGTCGACGCCCAGTTCCAGGCAGAGGTCGACGTCCTCCGGCTCGTTCACGGTCCACACGTGCACCTGGTGTCCGGCCCGCTTCAGCCGCTGGATGTACGCGGGGTGGGTGCGCACGATCCGCATCGAGGGCCCCGCGATCCGGACACCGGCCGGCAGCCGCCCGTCCCGCAGCCGGGGCGAGAGGAACTGCAACAGGTACACCGTCGGCAACGTGGGCGCGGCCGTCCGCACCCGGTGCAGTGACCGCGCCGAGAAGCTCATGATCCGTACCGGTGACTTGTCCGGGGACTCCGGGGCGTCCAGGCCGAACCGCTTCAGCAGGAGCAGCAGCCGCTCCTCGACCTGCCCCGCCCAGCGCGTGGGGTGCTTGGTCTCGACGGCCAGGTCGATGGGCCGCCCGGCGTCGGCGACGAGTTCCAGCAGCCGCTCCAGGGTGAGCACCGAGGTGTCCTCGGGGTCCTGCGGCCGGTGCTCCCAGTCGGGCTCCTCGTCGCTCCTCTTCCAGGAGCCGAAGTCCAGCGCGGCGAGGTCGGCGAGTTCCAGGGCGGAGACCGCGCCGCGTCCGTTGGACGTACGGTTGACGCGCCGGTCGTGGACGCAGACGAGGTGTCCGTCCGCGGTCAGCCGGACATCGCACTCGAGGGCGTCGGCACCGTCCTCGATCGCCTTCCTGTACGCGGCGAGGGTGTGCTCGGGGGCGTCCTCGGAGGCCCCGCGGTGGGCGACGACCTGAACCTGGTGCTGTCGTGCGTGGGTCACCGCGTCATCGTCCCACTGTCGCGGGGTACACGTGGGACCGGAGGGCGGGGTGACGGAATCGGCGAGGTGTCGGGAATGCAGATTTTTGTTCGCACCGGTCCGATATAAAGGATGGCCACGGACCCACAGCCACCGCTTATGGTGCCCTGACGTCCGGTGGGAAAAGCTTGACGGCGTACAAAGGGACACGCACAGCTGGGAGCGCCCGGCGCCGCGCGCGGGTGTGCGAGTGCGGCCGAGTGCGACCGAGAAGACAGCCGTGGAACGAGGAGAAGAGCTGTGAGCACCGAGAACGAGGGCACTGCGGTACCCCCGGCCCCGTCTGCACCTCCTGTGCCGGTGGACGCTCCTGCTTCCGCGCCGGGTGAGGCCCCCGAAGGGCAGGCGCCTTCCGCAGGCACCCCGGGCGCGGGGGGCACTCCGCCCGCGGGGGGCGCACCGCTCGGGCACGGTGCCCCGCAGCCGCCGAGGCCCGAGGGCGCACCGCAGCCGGAGGGTGCGCCGACCGCGCAGCTCCCGCCGGTGCCGCCGGGGCACCCCGTGGCCTCCTCCGCCCCCCAGTCCGGCTGGCCGCCGCCTCCGCCGGCCACCCCCGCGTACGCGGGCGGCACCGGTGCGG
This sequence comes from Streptomyces sp. Y2F8-2, assembly GCF_014905555.1. Taxonomy (GTDB): domain Bacteria; phylum Actinomycetota; class Actinomycetes; order Streptomycetales; family Streptomycetaceae; genus Streptomyces; species Streptomyces cynarae. The sequence continues at coordinate 295,483 of NZ_BNGS01000008.1, forward strand.
GCGGCCCTTGGGGCGCCCCGTACGAGAACCCCGCCCCGAAGCCCAAGAACAGGCGTGGCGGTCTGGTCGCCGCGATCCTCGTCGCCGCGCTGGTGGCGGGCGGCGTCGGTGGCGGCATCGGTTACCAGCTGGCCAAGGACGACGACTCCAGCGGCTCCACGACGGTCTCCGCGGCCACCAGCGGCGGCGATGTGAGGCACGACAACGGCACGGTCGCCGCCGTGGCCGCCAGGGCGCTGCCGAGCACGGTCACCATCGAGGCCGAGTCGACCAACGGCCAGGGCGGCACCGGCACGGGCTTCGTCTTCGACAAGCAGGGCCACATCGTCACCAACAACCACGTGGTCGCCGACGCGGTCGACGGCGGCAAGCTCACGGCGACGTTCCCGAACGGCAAGAAGTACGACGCCGAGATCATCGGTCACGCGCAGGGCTACGACGTGGCCGTCATCAAGCTCAAGAACGCCCCGTCGGACCTCAAGCCGCTCGCCCTCGGCGATTCGGACAAGGTGGAGGTCGGCGATCCGGCGATCGCCATCGGCGCGCCCTTCGGCCTGTCGAACACGGTGACCTCGGGCATCATCAGCGCCAAGCACCGTCCGGTGGCCTCCAGCGACGGCAGCTCCGGCAGCAAGGCGTCCTACATGAGCGCCCTGCAGACGGACGCCTCGATCAACCCGGGCAACTCAGGCGGTCCCCTGCTGGACGCCCAGGGCGCGGTCATCGGCATCAACTCGGCGATCCAGTCGACGAACAACAGCGGGTTCGGCAGCAGCGGCCAGTCCGGTTCGATCGGTCTTGGCTTCGCGATCCCGATCGACCAGGCGAAGTACGTCGCCCAGCAGCTGATCGCCACGGGCAAGCCGGTCTACGCGAAGATCGGCGCCTCGGTCTCGCTGGACGACTCCTCCGGCGGCGCGAAGATCACCGACCAAAGCACGGGCGGCTCCGCCGCGGTCGAGTCGGGCGGCCCCGCGGACAGGGCGGGCCTCAAGCCGGGCGATGTGATCACCAAGTTGGACGACACGGTGATCGACAGCGGCCCGACCCTGATTGGCGAGATCTGGACCCACAAGCCCGGCGACAAGGTGACGATCACCTACCAGCGCGACGGCAGGCCCCACACGGCGGAAGTGACCCTGGGCTCCCGCGTCGGCGACAACTGAGCCGCACGGTGCGCCAGGCGGCACGGACGAGCACGGCCCGGGACCGGTGGGCTTGTCCCGCCGCCCCGGGCGGACCGGGGCGAGGCGGGTCGCCCGAGCGGCCTGAGGGAACGGTCTCCTAAGGGAACGGTCTTGAAAAACGTGAGTACGCGAAAGCGTCCCCACGGGTTCGGATCCCGCCGCCTCCGCAGGTCATAGACCTGCTGGTCAGAAGGGGTGCCTCTCACTACCCAGGCCATGACCGCCGCCGATCACGTCAGGAGAGGGAAGAACTCGTACCTCGCCGGGTGGGCCCACACAAACCCGCAGTTCTTCATGCCGCCGTTGGGATACCAAGTTCGGTGAGCAGGCCGCGCACGCGCTGTTCGATCTCGTCCCGGATGGGCCGCACCGCGTCGATTCCTTGGCCCGCCGGGTCGTCCAGTTGCCAGTCCAAGTACCGCTTGCCGGGAAAAACGGGACAGGTGTCTCCGCAGCCCATCGTGATCACCACGTCCGAGGACTGCACCGCCTCGGTGGTGAGGACCTTGGGTGTCTCGGCGGAGATGTCGATGCCGACCTCCGCCATTGCCTTGACCACGGCGGGGTTGACCGCGTCGGCGGGGGCGGAGCCGGCCGAGCGGACCTCGACCTGATCGCCGCCCAGGTGGGTCAGGAACGCGGCGCCCATCTGGGAGCGGCCGGCGTTGTGGACGCAGACGAACAGGACCGAGGGGCGCGGGGCGGGGGTGCTCATGGCAGGCGTCTTTCCGGGAGAGCGGAGTGGGTCAGGAGGAGGCGAGTTCGGGTTCGCCGTGTGGGACGACGACCTTGTCCCCGGCGGGGGCGGGACGGCCGTACACGGTGATGACGGCGCCCAGCCCGAGCACGGCTCCGACCAATTGGGCGGCGACGAACGGGGCGACGGAGGCAGGGGCGATTCCGGTGAAGGTGTCGGTGAAGGCCCGGCCGATGGTCACTGCCGGGTTCGCGAAGGAGGTGGAGGAGGTGAACCAGTAGGCGGCTCCGATGTACGAGGCCACGGCCACCGGTGCGAGGGAGGCGTTGCCGATGCGTTCGAGTCCGAAGATCAGCAGGATCAGCCCGGCCGTGGCGACCACCTCACCGAGCCACAGGTGAGAGGCGGACCGGTCGTGCGTGGACCACTCGACCAGCGGCTTGGCGAACATCGCGTCGGCCAGGATCGCCCCGCCCATGGCCCCGGCGATCTGTGCGGGCACATACGCGGCCACGTCTCGCAGGGTGAGGCCATCGGCCTTGTTGCGGCCGGTGAACCAGGCGGCGAGGGTGACGGCCGGGTTGAAGTGCGCGCCGGAGACCGGCCCGAGCACGGCGATCAGCACGCCCAGTCCGAAGACGGTGGCGAGGGAGTTGGCGAGCAGCTGCACGCCCACGTCGCGCGACAGCTCGGTGGCCTGGATGCCGGAGCCGACCACCACTGCCACCAGCAGCCCGGTTCCCACGGCTTCAGCGGCGAGCCGTCGACTCAGGGGCGCGGTCACGCGATGGCTCCGGCGGTCTGCGGCGCGGTCAGGAATGCGGCGAGCCGGTCCAGGACACCGGGTAGCACCCAGTAGTACACCCAGGTCCCGCGCCGCTCGCAGTCGATGAGCCCGGCCTGCCGGAGCAGCTTGAGGTGGTGGGAGATCGTCGGCTGGGACAACTCGAAGGCCGGCGTCAGCTCACACACGCAGACCTCGCCGCCCTCACCGCGCGAGGCGATCATCGACATCAGCCGTAGCCGGACCGGATCGCCCAGAGCCTTGAACACCTTCGCCAGCTCGGCCGCCTTGTCCTCATCCAGCGGCGAGGACAGCCCAGCGCAGCAGGCGGTTTCCTGCCCGATCAGCTCAAGCTCTTGTTTCGACATGCCTCTATGTTGACGTTTTTCGATTCAAGGCGCAAGGTTGCATCAACGAACGTCAATACAGGCCGTTCCGGGGGCACCGTCATGCCCCGTCACCCGGGAGTGAGTCATGAGCGAGCAGTCCACAGACCTGCGTGAAACCGTCCGCCGGCGCTATGCCGCGGCGGCCGTGAAGGTGACCGAGGGGGGCGCCGCCTGTTGCGGGCCGCAGCCGGTCGAGGTCGACGAGAACTTCGGTTCGACCCTGTACGCCGCCGACGAGCGCGACGCACTGCCCGCTGAGGCGGTTGCCGCGTCACTCGGCTGCGGCAACCCGACCGCCGTCGCAGAACTGCGTGAGGGCGAACGCGTCCTCGACCTGGGCTCCGGCGGCGGCATCGACGTCCTGCTCTCCGCTCGACGCGTCGGCCCCACCGGCAAGGCGTACGGGGTGGACATGACCGACGAGATGCTGGCCCTGGCCCTGGCCAACGCGGAGAAGGCGGGCGCGACGAACGTCGAGTTCCTGAAGGGCACTATCGAGTCCATCCCGCTGCCCGCGAACACCGTCGACGTGGTGATCTCGAACTGCGTGATCAACCTGTCCGTCGACAAGCCCGCCGTGTTCGCCGAGACCTTCCGCGTCCTGAAGCCCGGCGGTCGCATCGGCGTCTCCGACGTGGTCGCCGACGACAGCCTCACGCCCGAGCAGCGCGCCGAGCGCGGCGACTACGTCGGGTGCATCGCCGGTGCCCTGTCGTTCGCCGAATACCGCCGGGGACTGGAGGCGGCCGGCTTCATGGACGTTGAGATCACTCCCACCCACCCGGTTGCCGACGGCATGCACTCTGCCGTCGTCCGCGCCGTCAAGCCCACCAGCGCGACAGAGGCAAACGGCTCCTCGGCAGCCGCCGCTTGCTGCGGCGTCAGTGCTTGTTGCACATCCGGCGAGCAGGCCGCCGATCCAACGGCTACCGTCGCTGAGGCGAAGGCCGCAAGCGGCTGCGGCTGCCAGAGCCGACGGTGACCCGGACGTCGGTGGCAGGGGCAGATCAGACACTGCCCAGCGGGCGGCCTCGAGCGTGGAAGACAGTCAGTGGACCCCGTGTGGACCACAAGCCCCGCGCGAGGCCGCAGGCCGGTAGGCTGTAGCCCGCTCCGCCCCAGGCGGGCCGGGGCGAGGTGGGTTGCCCGAGCGGCCTAAGGGAACGGTCTTGAAAACCGTCGTGGCGCAAGCCACCGTGGGTTCAAATCCCACACCCACCGCACGCAGGTCAGCTTAGGTGCTGGTCAGAAGGGGTGTTCCGGTCTCCGGAGCACCCCTTTCCCGTTCGACCTGTCTCACCCTTTCTCGCGCGTATCCCACCGTTGACCAGTACGTATGGGCCATCCGTGGGCCAGGATCAGGAACCGTGGCCCTCGTCGAGTGCGCGGGAGATCAGGTCGTTGGAGTGCTTCTGGCCACCCTTAAGGATCTTTGCGTAGAAGCGGTACAGCACTGCGATGCTGTGGCCGGCACGCGCGGCGACCTCTGCGGGGTCCACGCCTGATTTGATCCAGAGGGAGACGCCGGCGTGGCGGAGTGAGTACGGCACAGCGGCGAGTTCCGATTTCACCTCGCTGGGCGACAGCACCGCCTTGCGCGCTCGCTCCCAGACGTCGCAGTACTCGGTGGGTCGGCCCGGCTGACGCGGACCTGGCCGTTGGGGAGCTTGCGGAGTCGGGGGGCTTGGCCGCGGGCGCGCATGCGGTAGAAGGCGGCGCGGCTCATGCCGATCTCGTCGAGGACTTCGGGGAGTTTGAGCATCTGGGGGCGTGCCACGGTCGACTCCTTGGAGGCTTCGGTCATGGCGGGGCTCTGGGCCCCGTTTTCAGGGGAGTGGGTCCTTGGGGGGATCGCGCCTGTCCGGGACGGATGACGCCGACGTCGATACCGGTCAGGAGCATGGGGCGCCGGTAGCGGGAGCGGACGACGTCGCCGTCGGTGAACAGCGCGCGCTTGATGCTCTCGGCGCCGGTGACGATGCAGCACATGAGGTCGGACAGGTCGGGGGGCAGGTGGGAGAGGTTGTCCAGGGCGGTGACCCATCCGGCGGCGACGGCCGTGATCATGTTCTCCTCGTCCTTCGGTGGCCGGCGCAGGTCGCCACTCATCCCTTCGATGATCCGCACCAGCATCCGGCCGCCGGTGGACTTGCCCGCTCCCTGGGGCCCGGTGAGGAACGGTGCGGGGACGGGCACGGACGGCTCCAGGCAGCCGATGAGCCAGGCGAGGGCGAGGCACTCGGTCTCGGCGCTGGCGAAGTTGCACAGGCGCAGCAGGAGGTCGATTCCCTTGCCGTTGGTGTCCCGGGCGGGCAGTGGCAGTTCTCCGGTGAGCTGGGTGCGCCGCCGGCAGACTTCCTGTGGGTCGGGGGTGAGGATGTCCCAGCCGGTGGGGTGGATGCGGACGGACTTGCCGTCGTCGCGGCCCAGGTCGAGCCAGGTGGCACCGTCAAAGCCGGGGGCGACGCGGATGTGGGTGGGCTGCACGTCCTCGCTCAGCGCGAGTGCTTCGATCAAGTCCAACGCCTCCTTGAGTGCCGTGCCGTTGAACACGCCGACCCCGTCCTTGAAGAGGCCGACCATGAGTTCCTGTCGGTGGCTCCCGGTCGTGCCCTGGGAGCGGATGGGCCGGGCGACGGGGTGCCCGTTCTTCTGCGCGTACACGGTCCCGTCGATGGTGCGGAAGTACCGGAAGTGCGCTTGCGCGTAGTCGGTGATGATCTGGCGGGCCGGAGTCTTCTCGTCGTCGGACATGGTCACAGTCCCAACCTGGTGCGGGCGTTGTTCCACGCGTCGGTGCAGTGCCGGGGCGATTCGCCCTTGGCCTGCGCGGCGGAGAACAGCCGGGCGACGTGGGCGTCGGTGAGGCAGCCGCACCGGCCGTGGGTGGACAGCACAGCGAGGAAGGTGCGGTAGACGGTGGCGTGCACCGCTTCGCGAGCGTCTGTGATGCGCTGCTCCGCCATGGCGATGCCACGCTCCAGGTAGGCGGGCGTGCGGTGGCGGCACTCACCGCCCCCGACCGGTGCGGGCACCATGGTGGCCTGAGATGCGGCCCGGACCGGACACGGCTTGCTCACGACCAGCGCGCGCACGGCATCCGGCAGGTAGGCCATGGTGCCGGTGCCGAACCCGAGCCAGCGGGCGTAGCCCATCGTGGACTTGATATCCACGCCGGGGCGGACGGCGTTCGCGGACTGCATCGCACCGAGGTAGAGCCAGTCAGCCGGGGGGCATGGAAGTTGCGGCGCGGCCTTGCGCTCCCCGTTCGCCTGCATACGGCGGTACAGGCTTTCCAGGTGCTCGGGCTGCAAGCGGTCAAGGCGGTGCTTGCCCACGCCAGGCGACGAAGGTGCGCATACGCATGGTGGGCCTCTCCTCTGACTGCGTCGAGATAGGGAGACCGGATGCGGCGCGTTGTCCTTGTCCGGGAGTGCGGCCGCATCCGGTCGTAAGAGCCAAAGCCGCAGGTCGCGGCAGGCCAAGCACCCCGGGCGAGATCTGATCTCGCGCCCTCACGGCTGGATAACCGGGGCCCGACGGTCATCACCCGGCCGTCCCGGCGACAGGGGCGTAGCGCCCTGTCGATCTCAAAGCACGCTGTTGAGTTCTCAAGGAACCGGCGCTTCCTTCGTTCACCCTCGCGGGCTTTCCTCCGGGAACAACAGGAAGACAGGACCTCCTGTCCTCAACTCCTCTTGAGGAGTTACCTTGAGGGGGCGCGCCAATTCAGGAACGGTGGAGATCCAATGGCCAAGGCCTACGAGCGCATCGCGGACGATCTGCGACAGCGCATCCGTGCAGGTGAGTGGAGCCCAGGCGAGCGCCTGCCGGCAGAGACCAAGCTTGTGGAGGAGTTCCGTAAGAGCCTGCCAACCTTGCGACAGGCTCTCGGCGTGTTGCAGGCGGAAGGGCTGATCGAGAAGCAGCACGGTCGCGGCAATGTCGTCCGCAAGACTCGCCGCATGGTGACCCGGACCAATGAGCGTCACCAGTGGGAGAAGGACCGGGCCCGTGATCCTCTGGAAGAGCGTCGGCGAACCGGAGCCACTGAACACGACACGGGCCTGACAGTCTCTGACCTGGTCTTCAGCGCAGAGTACGGCGAGAGCGAAGCGGACGAGGAACTAGCAGAGCTGTTCGGCGTCCCAGTCGGCACCCGCATGCTCGAACGTGTGTACAGAACCCGATACCGCGAGGAAGACGCACCGTTCAACGTCAGCCGGTCCTGGCTTGTGTACGAGACGGCGGCGGCCAACCCTGATCTACTCGACCAGAACAAGGAACCGTGGCCCGGGGGCACACAGAATCAGCTTCTTACCGTGGGCATCGAGCTAGACCGCGTCATCGAGCGAGTGACCGCCCGGCCGCCCACGATAGAGGAGACTGAAGAGCTGGGGTTGACTGCGGGCGTCGCGGTCATGGTTCTACGGAAGACCAGCATCGACACGGGCGGCCGTGTCGTGGAGGTGGCTGAAGTGACATTGCCTGGGGACCGCACTGTTCTGGAGTTCACGACTCCCTTGGCTCGGTGGTGACGCATGAGCGAGACGATCACCGTCATCACGGCCGTACACGCGCCGGGTGCTCAGCACTTGCCGGACGCGTACAAGTCGCTCGTTGAGCAGGAAATGCCCAACGGGTGGGACTGGCAGTGGGTCATTCAGGAAGACGGCGAGACTGACGCTGTTGCGCCGTTCGTGCCGGATGACGAGCGAGTGAGCTTCGCGCAGGGGCGGGCCGGTCGCGCGGCTATGGCGAGGACCATGGGGCTCGCCCGCGTTGAGGGCAAGTTCGTCAAGGTTCTCGACGCGGACGACATGTTGACGCCGGGCACGCTCGCGCGCGACATTGCCGCCCTCTCTCAAACCGGGGTCGGCTGGGCCACGTGCCGAGTTCTGGATCTGCTGCCGGACGGGTCCACCGTCGGCTTTGACCAGGACCCGCCGGCCGGACCCATCGAGCGCGGTGCAGTTCTGGAGCACTGGAAAGCACATGGCTACCGCGCTCAGGTTCACCCCGCGACGCTCTGCGTGCGGCGGGATCTACTCTTTGCCGTCGGCGGTTGGATGGCGCTGCCAGCGTCGGAAGACACAGGACTCCTGTTGGCACTCAACGCCGTTTCCCGTGGTTGGTTCAGCGCTGAGACCGGACTTCTCTACCGGAAGTGGCCGGGCCAGGTGACCAGCCAAGAGGCCCATGTTCATGAGGGCGAGCGGTCCGCACGTATGGCTGTAATCGGCGCGCGCGCTGAAGTTCTCGCGAGCTTCGATGCGTGGCGCTACCTCGGAGACTGATCAGCCGTCCGATTCCTGGCGGGTGCTGGGCAGAATCAGATCCTTCGCACCATGTTCGTCCCCCTGGAAGCTTCCGCTGACGCCAAGGTCTTTCCGCGCCGCTTCGTGGAAGCGGTTGATCTCTTGGAATACCTTCCTGTGCAGCGCGCGCCAGTCTTCCAGGGGGCCGTTCGTCACGCCTCGCGCTCGCCAGTCGATGGCGTGGGCGGTGGCGTTCAGGTTGTGAGCGGCTTCGATCACCCCATCCTCAGCGAGCAACATGATTCGCTCGAACGCCCGGCCACGCCACACCCCGGCTTCGACCAGGGCCTCCGTCAGCTCCTGCTCGGTTTGCTCGACGGTCCGCATCCCCTGCCTGGTCTCGTAGACCAGGACGGCCGCGTAAATGCAGCTTCGGACGCGGTCGATGTACTCGGCGTACGCGTCTAGCTTCCGTTCATCCCACCGCGTCAGCATCGTGTACCGCGTCCGGTGGCGCTCCATCGCATGGTTCGTGTAGTGCGTGACCAGTCCACCCAGCAACACTGCAGCGATCGTTACCAGTTGCCCCAAGAGATCCATGCGACCTGCCCCCGTGTCCGGCCCGCGACGATCTTAGAGGGGCATAGGCAAGGACGAAAATCTGGGTTCCAGCGTTGTCCTGGTTTCTGTCCAGTGCGCCGCCGGCCGCCACTGTTCATCGCAATACGCGCGCTTGCTCTGACCTGCCGTTTGAACCCTGGTGAACGTCCCCGTACGGCCGTGCGGACAGTTGGAAAGCGTGTTGTAGAACGCCGTTTTAGCCTTCGCGCCACCGGTACCAGGTCGTGACATGGCCAGGACAGTCGCGGAACACCCGCACTGCGAGCATGAGGCTGTGGAAATCCTCCTTGCGCTCGGTCTTCTTGCCCTCGCCCTGGGTGGCTTCGTCTGCGTCGTTTGGGGGACTCTCGGCGGCCCCCGCTGGGTCCGCGTCATCTCCGCGATCATGCTGGGAGCGGCCAAGTTCGTACTCATGGCCAGCAGCGGCTCAGGTCGCACGGGCCGATCCACGTCGTCGGACTCGGACTAGGGCGCAAGTCGGCGACCTGTGGGCCATGTGTGGGCCAAGCGGCCATGAAAGCGATCCCACTATGGCGTGTGCGCTGGTCAGAGCAGGTACAGAAGACGCCATGGCGACGCTCTTGAAAACCGTCGTGGCGCGAGCCACCGTGGGTTCAAATCCCACACCCACCGCCAGGCCGGAAGGGCCCCTGACCAGGCAATACGGTCAGGGGCCGTTCCGCTGTCCGCTGCCCGCTCGCTACCGTGGTTCCCCGCACGTTCGGGCACGGATGGGGCACGCGTACCTTCTGTCAGACACTCAGCCGGGCCGGCGGATGACCGCCCCGGCGCCGACGGTCAACCCGACTCGGTGGGCGAAGACATCCAAGCGAAGGCGTCTGCCGTTCGGGTAGCCGGCGATCCGATCCGCCAGGAATCGGTGATGTCGGTCCAGCCGTGGAGGTAGGCGCTGCGCGCGCCGTGCTCTGCTGCTTGGTCATAGAAGAGGGTGAACCTGTAGACCCTGCCGTCTTCGGAGATGACTTGGCCGTCCTCGTGATCGGGGCCCTCCTGCAAGAGGTCGGCGACGATCGTCCGGTCTGGACCGACTCCTTGGCCCCTCAGGAGTTCCCGCAACCGGCTCCACAGGTCGTAGTCGCTGGTCCTCAGGAGATCGGTGTACTGAACGACGATGCTTGACACCATCAACCCGTGATCGGTCCGATACCTGGTTGGGGGGAAGCGGGCCGATGAGGTCAAGATCGGCGGTAGGCCATCATCTTGGGAAGCTGCGAGCTTTTGCGGCCGGTTCGGGCGCTGACCTGGTGGAGGTAGGAGTGTCCGTGCCTCGTGCCATGATCCTCGGGTGCTCGAGATCCTGGGATACGAAGGCGGCTCTTTGGTCAAGGGGAGCGCCTATCTGGACGAGCCCTTGTTCTGGCCGGTGCACCTCGGTACCTGCTTGCGTGGCGAGGACGCGCAACGAGCCGCGTTCGGTGCCGACTGGGACGCGGCCATGGAGTTCTACCGCGCACTGTCCGCCGACCACGAGTGGCCGGTGTTCAGCGTGCCCCTGCGTTCCGGCCACACCATCTACGTCGTCTACCGCAATTTCGACGGAGATCAAGGGGTGGACTACCTGATACATCACCCGGCTTGGCCCGCGGCGGAAACCCTCGCAGTGGACGACGGCCACTTCATGGGGCCCGGAACCGCCTGGCCGGAACTGCTGTCAGCTGCTCGGCAGTCGGCGCCAGAGGGCGTAGGCGGGCGGTTTGCACTGGAAGACCCGCCATCTTGTCGCGTGGGCCGGCCACCGCTCGTTCATCTGGGTCGATGACGAGATCAGCGATATGGACCGCCTCTGGGTCTCTGCGCAGCACGAAGGGCAGTCGCTGCTGCACCGCGTCGACCCGGTCGCAGCCCTTACTGACGACGATTTCGCCGAGCTCGCCCGCTGGCTCCGCTCCACCCTGCGCAACCGCTCCTGAGCACCGCTTCAGGAGTTCGATCAACCGGGCCCTACGGCATGCTGCGGCAGAGGGTGCGGTGACATAGCGGGCCGCTGAGGCATTTTCCTCCGCTGCCATCGAGCTCCACGATCACCTTGAGCCCTGGGTCACGCAGGCCCAGTGGCTCTACCGCTGGTGAGTCGGCTCAAGTCGTCGACTTGAACCCTGGCGGGTTCAGAACGCGCGGGGAACCGGAACCACGGCGCTTTCGTCGGGCGTCAGGCCGGCGGCCCGACCAGCGTCTCGAACGCCAGGCCGTCGCGGAACGGCAGGCCCGACCGCCCGTCGCCGTAAGGGAACGGGACGAGCTCACCGGTGCGACGGGGCCGCGCCGCGCATATGACGATCTTAGAACGAAGTGTGTGCAAGTGGTGTGGAAATCGATCATTCGATGGTAAGAACAGCCACTTGGTCTTTACGTTTCGCGCCGTGCCTGTGACCACTCCGGGTGCGAACACCAGAGGAGGTCCCGGTTTGGCCGGGTTTTTCGCGCCCGTACGCCGCGGCCGCCACCGCGACCGGCGACGCAGATGGCTCTCCGCCATCGCCGCCGTGGCCGGTGCGGCACTGATCGGTACGACGATCGGTCTGGCAGTACAGTCGGCCCAGGCCGACCAGACCACCCAGGGCGTCGACAACTTGCGCACCAACTGGGACCAGAAGGAAGCAGGGCTCTCCCCGGCGGTCGTCCAGTCGTCCGCCTTCGGCCGGCTCTTCGCCACCAAATTGGACGGGCAGATATACGCCCAGCCGCTGGTGCTGGGCGACCAGGTGATAGCGGTCACCGAGAGCAACACCGTGTACGGCCTCGACCGCACCACCGGTGCGATCAAGTGGAGCAAGAACTACGGACCGGCGTGGCCGGCCTCCGCGATCGGCTGCGGTGACCTGGTGCCCAACGTGGGGGCGACCGCGACACCCGTCTACGATCCCGCCACCAACGCCCTCTACTTCACCACCAAGGTCGACGACGGAACCTCCACGCACCGCCACCCGAAGTGGCTGATGCACGCGGTGGATCCGGCGTCCGGAGCCGAGTTCCCCGGGTGGCCGGTCACCATCGGCGGGAGCCCCGCCAATGAGCCCGGCGCCAGCTTCGACGCCTACTACGAGCAGCAGCGCCCCGGCCTGCTGCTGATGGACGGCGTCGTCTACGCGGGCTTCGGCGGCCACTGCGACGCGTGGCCGTACCGCGGCTACGTGGTCGGCGTGAGCACCACCGAACACAGCATCACCTCGATGTGGGCCTCGGTGACCGGTACCGGCACAGGTGGCGCCGGCATCTGGCAGTCGGGCGGCGGCCTGGTCTCCGACGGTTCCGGCCGGATCTTCTTCAGCACCGGAAACGGCATCAGCCCGGCCCCCGGGCCGGGCAAGACCATGCAGGGAACCCTGGCCGAGTCCGTCGTCCGCCTCCAGGTCAACGCGGACAACAGCCTCAGCACGGCCGACTTCTTCAGCCCGAGCGACGCCTCCACCCTGGACCTGAACGACCAGGACATCTCCTCCGGCGCCCCGATGGCGCTGCCGGACGGCTTCGGCACCAGCGAACACCCCCATCTGCTGGTCCAGCAGGGCAAGGACGGCCGGGTGTTCCTGCTCGACCGCGACAACCTCGGTGGCATGGGCCAGGGACCCTCGGGCGGCGACGCCGCGGTGAGCGTGTCCGGTCCCTACCAGGGGATGTGGGGGCACCCCGCGTTCTGGGGCGGCGACGGCGGCTATGTCTACGTCGTCGGCAGCTACGGTCCGCTGCGGGCGCTCAAGTACGGCGTACGCAACGGCGGCACGCCCGCGCTTACCCTTACCGGCCAGAGCCAGGACACCTTCGGTTACACCAGCGGCTCTCCCGTCGTCACGTCCAACGGCACGGACGACTCGAGTGCCCTGGTGTGGATGGTCTCCGCGAGCAACGCCTCCGGGGCCGACGGCACCCTGCGTGCCTACAGCCCCACTCCGGACGGCAACGGCCTGCTGCCGCTGCTGTGGTCCGCCCCGATCGGCACGGCGACGAAGTTCAGCACTCCGACCACCAACGACGGCAAGGTGTACGTCGGCACGCGGGACGGCGTGCTCTACGGTTTCGGCAGCCCGGCCAGGACCGCCCTGACCGCGGCCTCGCTCGACTTCGGCCAGGTCGGCCTGGGCAGCAGCAGCTCGGCCGCCATGAAGCTGACAGCCACGCAGGACGTCAGCATCACCGGACTCAAGGCCTCCGGCGCGTTCTCGGTCGACCCGTCCGCCGTGCCCACGGCCGAGCAGCCCAAGGCGCTGGCGACGGATGCCACCCTGGATGTGCCGATCAGCTTCACTCCCACGACCACCGGCGGCATCAACGGCACGCTGACCGCGAACCTGTCGGACGGCCAGAAGCTGGTCTTCGCACTCCACGGCGTCGGCACCAGGCCCGGTCTCGGGGCGGCGCCGGGAGCCGTGGACTTCGGGGACGTGCCCACCGGCAGCTCCTCGACGCTGAACCTGCAGATCACCAACACGGGCACCGAAGCGGAGACGATCGACTCGATCGACTCGCCCACCGGCCCGTTCACCGCCGCAGGTCTGCCGAGTGCGGGCACGGTCGTGCCGGCCGGCGGTTCGTTCGTGCTCTCGGTCACCTACACGCCGGTCGGCGGCCAGGACGACAGCGACGCACTGGTGATCAGCAGCAGCAGCGGCGGCGAGGCGCACAATCTGAGCGTGCCGGTCAACGGAACGGCCATCACGGGACAGGGGCACCTGCAGTTCTCCACGAGCTCGCTCGACTTCGGCTCGGTCCCGATCGGCAGCTCGAAATCGCTCTCCTTCACCCTCACCAACACCGGCAACATCCCGGTGACGGTGACCAAGGCCAAGGCGCCGACGGGTGACTTCAACAGCCCGATGCAGCTGTCCGAGGGCCTGGTCATCGGTCCCGAACAGACCGCCGTGCAGAGCGTGACGTTCACTCCGCGTTCGGCCTCGGACATGAGCGCCTCCTACGAAGTCACCGGGACCGGGGTCGACGCGAACGGCAGCGCCCAGGGCGCCATGTACGTGTCGGTCAAGGGCACCGGCACCGGCACCGCCACCACCACGTCGGCCAAGGACGGGCTGTGGCAGGCCAACGGCTCGGCGGTGGCCGCCGACGACGGCAGCGTCCAGCTGACCCCGGCCACCGGCAACCAGGCGGGCACGGCGGTGTACACCAAGCCGCTCCGCACCGACGGCCTTCGGGCCACCTTCACCGCCAAGTTCGGTCCTGGCAGCGGTGGAACCGGAATGACGCTCTCGCTCCTCGACCCCGCCCAGAACTCCGCCTCGGCACTGGGCGCGGCCGGCAGCGGCCTCGGTGTCGCGGGGCGGCCGGGCGTGGTGATCGCGTTCGGCACCGGCTGGAACAACACGCTCCGGACGCAGAACTTCGCGGGTGTGGGCTCCAGTTCGGCCGACTCCTCGACGATCGACTACCAGTCGGTCGCGAAACTCAGCACCTCCCTGCGCCAGGGCACGCACCAGGTGGACGTCCAGGTGGACGCCGGCCATGTGTATGTCTGGATCGACGGGACGCAGGTACTGGACGCGACACCGACGCTGACGTCCAGCGCACTCGTCGCCTTCTCCGGGGCCACGGGAGACAGCGCCGACACGCAGACGGTGAGCGGCCTGGTCGTCAGCGAGGCGGCGCCCCCCGCTCCGCAGCCCAAGGCGGCGACCTCGCTCAACCTCACGGCCCCGAACACGGGTGTCCCGGGCCGGCCGTTGACCGTCAGCGGCACGCTGACGTCGACCGCGGCGCTTGCCCCGGGCCGGCTCGTGCACCTCACGCGGAACGGAGCGGCGCTGCGCGATGTGACGACGGCTGCGGACGGCTCCTTCACCTTCAGCGACACTCCGCCGGCGGAGGGTACGTACACCTACGCCGCAAGCTACGCGGGGGACGAGACCCACGAGACGGCGAGCACCGCGGGTCTCGTGCAGGTCTCCAAGCTGACCACCTCGGTCACTGTGACGGCTCCGGCCACCGCCATCCGCACGCGCACACTGACGGTCTTCGGCAAGCTCTCCGGCTGGCCGTTCGCCGCCGGTCAGGTCGTCAAGGTGACGAAGACCGACCTCGCCCACCCGTCCGGTGTCGCACTCGCCGACGCCAAGGTCGCCGCGGACGGTTCGTTCAGGTTCGCGGACACCCCGCAGACCGGCAGCGCCAACACCTACAAGGTGACCTACGGCGGCGACGTCTCACACACGGCGGGCAGCCGCACCGTCACCGTCCTGGTGTCCCGGGCCGCCACGTCCCTGACCATCGCCACCGACCGCTCGACGTACACATACGGCCAGTACGCGAAGGTCACCGCCCACCTGGGCACGACCTACAACCTGCGTACGGTGGCGATCTACGCCCAGCCGTACGGCGGCAAGGCGGTCCTGGTGAAGTCGGGCACGGTGGACTCCCACGGCAATCTGACGGCGTCCTACAAACTCGCCCACAACACCACGTTCAGCGTGGTGTTCGCCGGCGACTACCAGTACTCCCCGAGGACCGTCGCCGGAAGCGTGGACACCTATGTGGCGATCTCGGAGAAACTGTCCGGTTACTACACGAGCATGTCCTACAGCGGCACCCTCTACCGCGTGTACCACCAGACCGCCAAGGAGCAGCTCGCCGTCACCGTCACACCCGACAAGGCCGGTCAGTGCGTTGTCTACCGCGTGCAGCGGTACTACAGCGGCGCCTGGCACACGCAGAGCACCACTCCCTGCGCCTCCCTTGGTTCCACCAGCACCGGGAGCCAGCAGATGTCCCTCACCAATGCCGTGAACAGCAGGTTCCGCGTGGCTGCGGAGTATGTCCACAGCAGTAAGGACAACACCAACCTCACCACCTGGGGCGCCTGGCAGTACTTCACCGTCAGGCAGTGAGCAGCGGCCCGGACCCGGCTGGAAGCCCCGCCCTCGCACAGCACGAGGGCGGGGCTTCCCCTTGTCGCCGGGCGCGCGGCGACGACCGGGGTGCACCTCTCACCACCGCCTCGAACCGTCTCAGGGGCGCTGCGCCGCCATCCGTGCGGCCGACGCCAGGGTCGAGCGGGCCTCGCGTGGGGTGAGGCCCGTGCGGATCGCCGCGTCGAGGAGGGCGGGGGCCAGGTCCGGGCCGAAGCCGTTCTCGTAGGCCCGGCAGGCGGCCCAGAACAGGCGGGTGTTGCGCTGGCCCTCGTGCGCCGCGAGGACGAACTGGACCAGGCCCTGGCCGTGCCGGCCCGCCGACGAGGGCGTGGCGTGGCGCGGGCGCGGTGGGGGCGTGAGCAGGCGCAGCAGGGCGGGCGGGCAGGGTGCGGGCGGCAGTTGGGCGGTGCCCGGTGCCGTGCTGTATATGCCGTGGTCGGTGCGCGAGCCGGGGCCGACCAGGTAGCCGCCGGCGCCCCGGACGTCGATACCGGGTGCGAGGCGGCTCGCCGAGTTCGGTACGACGACGTCCGGCGGGCCGCTCAGCCACAGGTGGCGGCCGCCGCTCGGGGTGAGCACGACCACCGTCGCAGGGATCGTGAACAGATGGCGCAGGGCGAGTTCGCGCAGGGCCGCCGAGGAGTCGGTGCCGGACTTGGTGTCGAGGTCGATGCCGATCAGGTGGTGGGGGTGCAGACCGCAGGCGATGCCGTAGCCGGTGGCCCAGGGCGCGGCGGCGAACAGCTCGCGGATGCGGCGGGGGTCGGTCGTGGCGTCGTACACCCCGTGTCCGAAACGGCCGCATGCGCCGTGGCAGACGGGTGCCGTCGGGTCGGGGTGGTCGCGGTGCGGGGAACGCAGGGCCGGCAGTTTCGTACGGGACAGCGGGATCACCGCCAGCCCGCGCTCCGCGGCGGACAGGGCGTGGGCCAGGGCCAGGGTGGTGGCCTGCCGGTCGGTGGTGGCCATGCCCCCATGTTCGTACGTCTGTTCGAAAATGGGAAGGGGGGCGGCGGTCCCCCGGGAGTCTCCAGGAGGCTCCAGGAGGTCTCCGGGATGCTGCAGGAGGCTCAGGGACGTCTCCTCGAGGCGGCTGGGCGGCTTCCAGGGGTGGTGAGCCGGTGGGTGGTTTTCCGGGGCGGGTCAGCTCTGGTGCGCCCGCCAGAAGGCGCGCAGCGCGGTGACGAGCGCCTCGGGCGCCTCCTCGGCCATGTGGTGCCCGCTGTCGACCGGGCCGCCCTCCAGCCGGTCGCCCGCCCAGCCGCGCCAGACGCCGAGCACGTCGCCATAGAGCTCGGCCATGTCGTCGCGGGTGGCCCAGAGCACCTGCAACGGGCAGGCGACGCGCCGGCCGGCCCGTCGGTCGGCGTCGTCGTGCTCCCGGTCGACGCCGAGTCCGGCCCGGTAGTCCTCGCACATGGCGTGCACGGTGGCCGGATCGTGGATGGCGCGGTGGTAGTCCTCGTACGCCTCGGCGCCCATCTGCTCACGGGTGGCCCGGTACCAGGCGTCGGGGTCCGCGTTGATGACCCGCTCGGCGGGCTTGTCGGTCTGTCCCAGGAAGAACCAGTGCCACCAGCTCGCGGCGAACGCCGCGTCGCAGCGTCCCAGCGCCTCCCCGATGGGGACGGCGTCCAGCACGCTCAGCGCGGACACCGCCTCCGGGTGGTCCAGGGTGAGACGGGTGGCCACGTACGCGCCGCGGTCATGGCCCACCACGGCGAAACGCTCGTGTCCGAGGCCGCGCATCACCGCCAGGCAGTCCCGGGCCATGGCGCGCTTGGAGTACGGACGGTGCTCCGGGTCGGTCGGGGGCTTGGAGGACCGGCCGTAGCCCCGCAGGTCCGGGCAGACCACGGTGTGACCGGCGGCGGCCAGCAGCGGAGCGACCCGGTGCCAGGTCGCATGGGTGCGCGGATGGCCGTGCAGGAGCAGCACGGCCGGGCCGCTGCCGCCGTGCCGCACCAGCAGCCTCGCCCCGTCCCCCTCGCGCCGTGTCAGTTCGAAACCGTCGAACATCCGACCCCCTCCGCTCCGGCCGTCGCGTCCCGGCTGCCCCGGAAGGCTCCCATCACGCAATCGGTGCCCTGAAGAGTTCGGTCGCAAGAGGCGGCGGCCTTGACAGCTCGCCGATATCTGACGGACAGTCAGAAAGTCTCGCACCCACCGTGCCACCAGATCCGGGAGGCCCGCAACGATGCGGCTCGAGGAGGACTTCGCCACGCGGCTCAAGGCGTACGAGGGCCGGCCGGCCGTCGTCGCGGGCGTCGGCAAGGACCCGGTCAACGCGCCGATGATCCGGCACTGGTGCGAGGCGATGGGCGACGCCGACCCCGCGTACACCGGCCCGGACGCCATCGCCCCGCCCACCATGCTCCAGGTGTGGACGATGAGCGGCCTTTCCGGCCACACGGGGCGCACACAGGAGTACGACGAGCTGTCGGCCCTGCTCGACGAGGCGGGCTGCACCTCCGTCGTCGCCACCGACTGCGAACAGGAGTACCTGCGGCCGCTGCGCCCCGGTGACGAGGTCACGTTCGACGCGGTCATCGAGTCGGTCTCGGACCAGAAGCGCACGAGGCTCGGCACGGGGTACTTCGTGACGACGCGGATGGACGTGCGCGTGGACGGCGAACCGGTGGGGACGCATCGGTTCCGGATCCTCAAGTACGCGCCTGCCGGCGAACCCGCCCGCGCCGAGCCCGCCCGCGCCGAGCCCGCCACCAGACGGCCCCGCCCGGTGATCAACCGGGACAACGCCGGTTTCTGGGAGGGCGTCGCCCGGCACCGGCTGCTGATCCAGCGGTGCGGCGACTGCGGCACCCCGCGCTTCCCCTGGCTGCCGGGGTGCAACACGTGCGGCTCCCCGGAGTGGGACACGTTCGAGGCGAGCGGCGCGGGCACGGTCTACTCGTACGTGGTCCTGCACCATCCGCCGTTCCCGGCCTTCGACCCTCCCTACGCGGTCGGCCTGATCGAGCTGGCCGAGGGCGTCCGGATCGTCAGCAACGTGACCGGGGTGCCCTACGACAAGGTGCGCATCGGCATGCCCGTACGCCTGGTGTTCGAGCGATACGACGAGGAACTGGAGCTTCCGGTGTTCCGCGCCGACGGCGGCCGTGGGGTGGAGCCATGAGGGGGCTGCGCGCGGGGACGGAGCTGCCGCCGCTGGAGATCGAGATCACCCGCACGCTGATCGTGGCCGGTGCGATCGCCTCCCGGGACTACCAGGACGTGCACCACGACGCCGAGCTGGCCCGGCAGAAGGGCTCCCCCGACATCTTCATGAACATCCTGACCACCAACGGGCTGGTCGGCCGGTACGTCACGGACCACTTCGGCCCGGCGGCCGTCCTGCGCAGGGTCGCCATCCGGCTCGGCGCGCCCAATCACCCCGGGGACACGATGGTGCTGACCGGCACGGTCGAGGAGGTCGACGGGGACACGGCCACGGTGAGGGTGGTCGGGGCCAACGGCATCGGCCGGCACGTCACCGGCACGGTCACGGTGACCGTCCCGAACGGGGATGCCGGATGAGCATACGGACGAGGGACACCCTCGGCGGGCGGGCCGCCGTCGTCGGGATCGGTGCCACAGAGTTCTCCAAGGACTCCGGGCGCAGCGAGCTGCGGCTGGCCGTGGAGGCGGTGCGGGCGGCGCTGGACGACGCGGGGCTCACGCCCGCGGACGTGGACGGCATGGTCACGTTCACGATGGACACGAGCCCGGAGATCACCGTCGCCCAGGCCGCCGGCATCGGCGAGCTGTCCTTCTTCTCCCGGATCCACTACGGCGGCGGGGCGGCGTGCGCGACCGTCCAGCAGGCCGCGCTCGCGGTCGCGACCGGGGTGGCCGAGGTCGTGGTCTGCTACCGGGCGTTCAACGAGCGCTCCG
Source organism: Streptomyces sp. Y2F8-2 (assembly GCF_014905555.1). Lineage (GTDB taxonomy): Bacteria > Actinomycetota > Actinomycetes > Streptomycetales > Streptomycetaceae > Streptomyces > Streptomyces cynarae. Next base: position 315,188 of record NZ_BNGS01000008.1, read on the forward strand.
GCCGCCGCTTCGGCTCCGGGGTGCAGCACCGCGAGCCGTCGGCGGAGGGGGCCGCGCTGGGCTGGTCGCTGCCGTTCGGGCTGCTCACCCCGGCGTCCTGGGTGGCGATGGCGGCCCAGCGGTACCTGTACACGTACGGTCTGACACCGGAGGCGTTCGGCCATGTGGCCGTCGTCGACCGCGCGTACGCGGCGACGAACCCGGCGGCCCACTTCCACGGCCGGCCCATCACCCTCGCCGACCACGCGGCCTCCCGCTGGATCGTGGAACCACTGCGGCTGCTCGACTGCTGCCAGGAGACGGACGGCGGCCAGGCGCTGGTGGTCACCTCGCTGGAACGGGCGCGCGATCTGCCCCACCCGCCCGCGGTGGTCACGGCCGCCGCCCAGGGCGCGGGGCGCGGCCAGGAGCAGATGACCGGCTTCTACCGGGACGACCTGACCGGCCTGCCGGAGATGGGCGTGGTGGCCCGCCAGCTGTGGCGCACGTCGGGAATGGGCCCCGCGGACATCGACGTGGGCATCCTGTACGACCACTTCACGCCGTTCGTGCTGATGCAGCTGGAGGAGTTCGGGTTCTGCGAGCGGGGCACGGCGGCGGACTTCGCGGCCGCGCGGACGCTGCCGCTGAACACCCACGGAGGGCAGCTCGGGGAGGCGTACCTGCACGGCATGAACGGCATCGCGGAAGCCGTACGGCAACTGCGCGGCACGGCCGTCAACCAGATACCCGGCGCCGCCCGGACCCTGGTCACCGCGGGCACCGGCGTCCCCACCTCCGGCCTGATCCTGACGGCGGACCGATGAGCGGCGCGGGCCGCGCGGGCCGTTCGCCCGGTACGGTCGCCGTACGCGCGCGGCTCGCCTGCTCCTGCCGTAGCCATCCCTCAGGGGTGAACCCTCAGGTGTTCGCGCCCGCTCGTCCACCTCCAGGAGGTGGGGGCAGCCCCCCGCCTACAACCTGAGGGGGAGGCGTCTTCGGGACCTGCGGCCGATCCGCCGCAAGGGGCGCGCTCCTAGCGTGGAGCCATGACCTCACCCGTCTGCACCAGCGCTTCGGACGCCGCCACGCCGGCGAGGCAGACCCTTCCGTTCCCGTCGTTCTCCTCGTATGTGAAGGCCCGTCAGCCGGTGCTGCTGCGCACCGCCCGGTCGCTCACCGCCAACGCCAGCGACGCGGAGGACCTGCTGCAGACCGCGCTGACCAAGACGTACGTCGCCTGGGACCGGATCGAGGACCACCGCGCGCTCGACGGGTACGTGCGCCGTGCGCTGCTGAACACGAGGACCTCGCAGTGGCGCAAGCGCAAGGTCGACGAGTTCGTGTGTGACGAGCTGCCCGAGCCGGAGGGCCTGCCCGCCGCGGACCCGGCCGAAGAGCAGGCGCTGCACGACGCGATGTGGCGCGCGATCATGAAACTGCCCGCACGCCAGCGGGCGATGGTCGTCCTGCGGTACTACGAGGATCTGAGCGAGGCCCAGACGGCCGAGGTGCTCGGTGTCTCCGTCGGCACGGTGAAGTCGGCGGTGTCCCGCGCCCTGGGCAAGCTCCGCGAGGATCCCGAACTCGCGCCGGTGCGCTGAGGGCCGGTGGCTGGTGGCCTATGACCGATGGCCGGTCGCCGATCGCGGGTGGCGGGTGGCCGAGGCCTTGATCGATCATCCCGGGGCCTAGTGACATACCGCTCGGTATGTGCGCAGAATCAGCGCAACCCCTACTGCCGCGTAGGCAATGACGCCCGGGAGGACTCCGTGCTGAGCACCATGCAGGACGTACCGCTGACCGTCACCCGCATCCTCGTGCATGGAGCGCTGGTGCACGGGACGTCCCGGATCACCACCTGGACCGGCGAGGGCGAGCCGCAGCGCCGCAGCTTCGCCGAGGCGGGGATCCGCGCGGTGCAGCTCGCGCACGCCCTCCGTGACGACCTCGGCGTCCGGGGCGACGACCGGGTCGCGACCCTCATGTGGAACAACGCCGAGCATGTCGAAGCCTACTTCGCGATCCCCTCCATGGGCGCGGTCCTGCACACGCTCAACCTCCGCCTGCCCGCCGAGCAGCTGGTGTGGATCGCCAACCACGCCGCCGACCGCGTGATCATCGTCAACGGCTCGCTGCTCCCGCTGCTCGCGCCGCTGCTGCCGAAGCTGCCGACGGTCGAGCACGTCGTCGTGTCGGGTCCCGGCGACCGTTCCCTCCTCGACGGGGCGCGCGCCCAGGTGCACGAGTACGAGGAGCTGATCGCGGGCAAGCCCACGACGTTCGACTGGCCCGAGATCGACGAACGCCAGGCCGCCTCCATGTGCTACACCTCCGGCACCACCGGCGACCCCAAGGGCGTCGTCTACTCCCACCGCTCGATCTACCTGCACTCCATGCAGGTCAACATGGCCCAGTCGATGGGCCTGACCGACCAGGACACCTCGCTCGTCGTGGTCCCGCAGTTCCACGTCAACGCCTGGGGCCTGCCGCACGCCACCTTCATGACCGGCGTCAACATGCTGATGCCGGACCGCTTCCTGCAACCCGCCCCCCTCGCCGAGATGATCGAGAAGGAGCGGCCCACGCACGCCGCCGCCGTCCCCACCATCTGGCAGGGCCTGCTCGCCGAGCTCGGCTCCCGGCCCCGCGACGTCTCCTCCCTCACCCAGGTCACCATCGGCGGCTCCGCCTGCCCGCCCTCCCTCATGGAAGCCTTCGACAAGCTCGGCATGCGGGTCTGCCACGCCTGGGGCATGACCGAGACGTCTCCGCTGGGCACGGTGGCCCGTCCGCCCGCCCACGCCGTCGGCACGGACGAGGAGTTCACCTACCGGCTCACCCAGGGCCGCTTCCCCGCGGGGGTCGAGGCCCGCCTCACCGGCCCCGGCGGCGAGCGGCTCCCCTGGGACGGCGAGTCCGCGGGTGAACTGGAGGTGCGTGGCCCGTGGATCGCCGGCGCCTACTACAACGGTCCGGACGCCGAACCCCTGCGTCCCGCAGACAAGTTCAGCGAGGACGGCTGGCTCAAGACCGGCGATGTCGGCACCATCAGCCCCGAGGGCTTCCTCACCCTCACCGACCGCGCCAAGGACGTCATCAAGTCCGGCGGCGAGTGGATCTCGTCGGTGGACCTGGAGAACGCCCTGATGGCTCACCCGGAGGTCGCCGAGGCCGCCGTCGTCGCGGTCCCGGACGAGAAGTGGGGCGAACGGCCGCTGGCCACCGTGGTGCTGAAGGAGGGCGCCACGGCCGACTTCGCGGTCCTCCGCTCCTTCCTCGCCGATGAACGCGGGATCGCCAAGTGGCAGCTGCCCGAGCGCTGGACGATCATCGAGGCGGTACCCAAGACGAGCGTCGGCAAGTTCGACAAGAAGGTACTGCGGCGGCAGTACGCGGCGGGCGAGCTGGACGTCACGCGGATCTGACGCCGGACGTACGGCGGCCGGGGCGCTGTTTCACGTGAAACAGCGCCTTTGTGCCGACTTCGGGCTGAGACCCGACCTCAGTTGGTACCGATGCGGGCCAGCAGATCCACGATCCGGTCCTGCACTTCGGTGCTCGTCGAGCGTTCCGCCAGGAACAGCACCGTCTCGCCCGAGACCAGCCGCGGCAGGTCGGCGGGATCCACTGCGGCGGTGTAGACGACGAGGGGGGTGCGGTTGAGCAGGTTGTTCGCGCGCAGCCAGTCGACGACCCCGGCCTGGCGGCGGTGCACCTGCATCAGGTCCATCACCACCAGGTTCGGCCGCATCTGTGCGGCCAGCGTGACCGCGTCCGCGTCCGACGCGGCCCGCGCGACCTGCATACCGCGCCGCTCCAGCGTGGCCGTGAGCGCGAGGGCGATCTCCGCGTGCTCCTCGATGAGCAGCACCCGCGGCGGGTGCTGCTCGGAGTCGCGCGGGGCGAGCGCCTTCAGCAGGACGGCCGGGTCGGCGCCGTACGCCGCCTCCCGTGTCGCCTGCCCGAGCCCCGCCGTGACCATGACGGGGACCTCCGCGGCCACCGCGGCCTGGCGCAGCGACTGGAGTGCGGTGCGCGTGATCGGGCCGGTGAGCGGGTCGACGAAGAGCGCCGCCGGGAACGCGGCGATCTGCGCGTCGACCTCCTCACGGGAGTTGACGACGACGGGCCGGTAGCCGCGGTCGCTGAGCGCCTGCTGGGTCGTGACGTCCGGCGCGGGCCACACGAGCAGCCGGCGCGGGTTGTCGAGCGGCTCCGGGGGCAGCTCGTCGTCCATCGGCTGCAGCTGAGGCTGGTCGGCGACCTCCACGGCACCGCCGGGACCGTCGAGCGGCTCGGGACCTTCGTCGGCGTTCTCGTCCGGGGCCCCTATGGCGTACGACCGTCCTGCGCCCTCGGTGGCCGGGGCCAGGCGGGACTGCCCGGCCAGGGACGGCTGGGGCGGGACAGGAGCCGACACGGGCTGCGGGTGCGGGCGCGCTGTCGCCTCCGGGCGCTCACCGGCCGGCTCAGGAGGCGTGCCGAGCTTGCGACGGCGGCCGGAACCGTTGGATGCGTGCGGGGGAGGCGTCGGCGCAGACGGGCGGGGCGGGACCCCCGCCTGCGTCGCCTGCCGTGCGAAGGGCACCCCCTGCCCGAGCGTGCGCACACTGATCGCGCGGCTCTGGGGCGAGGGGGAGTCGGAAGGGGCGGCCGACTCCGCGGGCAGTGGCTGGGCTGGGCGCGGCTGGGGCGTGCGCTGCTGCTCCGGCGGCAGCGGCGTGCCCGCGGACGGGGTGGTCCCCGGCGCCTGCGGTGCGGGCATGCCCGCACCGGTGTCACCGGAACCGGGCCAGTGCTGGGGCTGTTGCTGAGCCGGTTGCGGGGGCACCGGGGTGCCGGGAGCGGGCTGGGGGACCTGCGGGGGCACGGCGGTGCCCGGGGCGGGCCGGGCAGCCTGTGGGGGCACCGGGATGCCGGGGGTTACCTGTGGGGGAGCCTGCGAGGGCACCGGGGCGCCGGCGGTCGGGGCGGCTGCCGTGGGCGCCGCGTTCGGCGTCGCCTGCGGGCCGGGCTGGGGCTGGGGCTGCGCCGCGGGCTGAGGTGCGACGGGGGGCCGGCCGGGCTGTCCCGCGACGGGCTGGGCGGGCATGGCGGCGGGGACCGGCTGAGCCGGGGCCATGGGCTGCCCCGGGGCCACCACCGGTCGGCCCGGTGCCATGGGCACGGGCTGGACGGCGGGGCCGGGCCGGGCCGGGACCGGCTGACCGGGCGCCGCCTGGGCCGGCAGCGGCCCGCCGGGCAGCGCCGGTCCGCCCTGCGCGGCCGGAGCGGTCGGCGCTCCCTGCGCCGGGACGGGCTGCGGGCCCTCCTGCCCGGGAACCCCTTCGGCAGGGGCGCCGGGCGTCATCTGCGCGGGCACACCCTGAGGCGGTGTCCCGGTGGCGGAGGCGCCGTCCGGGGCCGGCTGCGGCTGCCCCGGCTCGGCGGCCGGGCGGGCGCGGCGGCGGCCCGTGGGCGCGGACACCGGGTGCGGCTGCGGCGGCGTGTGCTCCTCGGCGGCGTCGTGCGGCACGGCGTCATGGCGGCCCTCGTCGGCCGGGACGGCAGCGGCCGTGCTCTGCTCCGGCGTGCGGTCCGCCTCGGCGGGCGGCAGCGCGAACACCGTGCGGGGAGCGGCGTCCGCGGCGGCGGCACGCTCGTTCGCGGCAGCCAGGGCACGCCGACGGCGTCCGGTGGGCGCGGGGGCCTCGCCCGGGGACGGCGTACCGGAGGCTGCGGGCAGCGCGGCCGGCAGCGCCTGCTGCTCGGTGTCCCGGCGGGCCCGGCGGCCCGAGGGCGCCGGCACGCCCTGCGGCGGCACGGTTCCGCCGAGTCCGCTGGCCGCGGCGGGGGCTCCCGCGGCGTGCTCGGCGGCGGTCACCACCGAACCCTCGGCCACGTCCTCGGCGAGGTTCGGCCGACCGCGCCGGCGTCCCGTACCTCCGGCAGCTTCGGCGTCGTCGCCGCCGGTCGCCTGCGCCGGGACCGCGGCCTCGGCGGCGGGTTCCTGCGCCGCACGCCGCCGACGCCGCCCGGTGGGCGCCACGGACGTGTCGGACGGGGCGGGGGAGGAGTCGCCGACCTCGCTCTCCAGGAACGCGTCCACGGACGACCGGCGAGCGCGCCGCCGTCCGCCGCTCTGCTGCTCATCCTGCTCGGGCAGCGCGATCTCGGTCCCGGCCCCCTCCGCCGGGGTCCCGGCCGCGGGCTCCGCCGGGGCCGCGGCGACCGCGCCGGCACCGCCGCCGAGCGGCACTTCGAGCACGTACGCGCTGCCGCTCATGCCCGGCACCTCGTGGGTCTGCAGCACACCGCCGTGCGCGCGCACGATGCCGCCGACGATCGGCTGGTGCACCGCGTCTCCCCCGGCGTACGGGCCGCGCACCTCGATCCGTACGACCTCGCCGCGCTGCGCTGCCGCCACGACGACGGTGTTGTCCATGTAACCGCCCGCCGAGACCGGCGCGTTGCCCGTGGAGTCGACGCCCGCCACGTCCGCGATCAGATGCGCCAGCGCCTGCGCGAGCCGCTGCGGGTCGACCTCGGCCTCGATGGGCGGAGCGTGCACCGCGAACTGGACCCGGCCGGGCCCGATCAGCTCGACGGCGCCGTCGACACCGGCGGCGACCACCGCGTCGAGCATGACGGTCGTCCGTACGAGGTCGTCGTCGCCGGCGTCGAGCCGCTGGTAGCCGAGGACGTTGTCGATGAGCGTGGTGATGCGCGAGTAACCGGCCGCGAGGTGGTGGAGCACCTGGTTGGCCTCCGGCCACAGCTGGCCGGCGTCGTCGGCGGCGAGCTTGGACAGCTCACCGCGCAGTTCGTCGAGGGGACCGCGCAGCGACTGGCCGAGCACCGCGAGCAGTTGGTCGTGCCGGGCGGTCAGCGCCTCGTAGCGGTCCTTCTCGCGCTCGCCGAGGGCGGCGTAGCGCTCCTCGCCGGCCGCGATCTCCTCCGCGTGACGCTCGCGCAGCTCGGCGAGCTCGGCGGCGTGCTCCTTGCGCAGCCGCTCCAGCTCCTCCCGGTGCTCCTTGGCGACCCGCTCCAGCTCCTCCTGATGCTGCTTGGCGGCCTCGTCCTTCTCCGCGACGAGCGTGTCGAACGGCCGCCGGTCGGTGAACGTCATCACGGCGCCGACGATCTGGTCGCCGTCGCGCACCGGCGAGGTCGTCAGGTCGACCGGCACCTTGTCCCCGGGTTTCGACCACAGCACCTGCCCGCGCACCCGGTGCTTGCGCCCGGAGCGCAGGGTGTCGTACAGCGGCGATTCCGTGTACGGGAAGGGGGAGCCGTCGTCGCGGGAGTGCAGGACGAGGGTGTGCAGCTCCTTGCCGCCGAGGTCGCTTGCCCGGTAACCGAGGATCTGGGCGGCGGCCGGGTTGACGAGCACGATCCGCCCGTCGGTGTCCGTGCCCACCACGCCCTCGGCCGCGGCACGCAGGATCATCTCGGTCTGCCGCTGCGAGCGGGCGAGTTCGGCCTCGGTGTCGACGGTGCCGGACAGGTCGCGGACTACGAGCATCAGCAGTTCGTCGCCGGTGTAGCCGTAGCCGTCGTAGGCCTGCCGACCGTCCTCCAGGTTGGCGCTCGTGACCTCGACGGGGAACTCGGTGCCGTCCGTGCGCCGGGCGATCATCCGGGTCGGCTTGGTCTGTCCGCGCGGGTCGAGGGAGTCGGGGCGCCGCATGGAGCCGGGGATCAGCCGCGAGTCGAACTGCGGCAGCAGATCGAGCAGCCCGCGCCCGACGAGCGCGGTCCCGGGCGTCTCGAAGGCCTCCAGCGCGATGGTGTTGGCGTTGACGACCGTGCCGTTGGCGTTGACCAGCACCAATGCGTCGGGGAGCGCGTCCAGTATGGCAGCGAGGCGAGCAGCGCCTCGGGATGGCCTGCTGCTCACGAGACGCTTCCTCCCTGTTACCGCACCTTGCCGACCGCGAGGGCCATCTTGCCAACCGGCCCGCTGCGTGTCACGCGAGGGAGTCTACGGGCAGTCCTGGCGCCCGCGGCGCCGGATGAGAGGGAGGTCGCACGCGGAAGTGACGCAGAAGCTGTGACCGCGCAGGTAGCCGCGCGCGGGGGGTCCGGCACCGTCGCTCGCTACGAACGAACGTGCGGCAGGAGCGGCACCAGCGCGTCCCAGCGGGCGATCCGGCACCCGTCCCCGCGGTCGAACCACGCGTCGACCGGCCGCCCGGCCCACCTCCCGGTGATGTGCGCGGTGGCGGCCCCGCCGTACTGGAAGGTGCAGTGCCTGTGCGGCGGCACCGGGGCGAAGGGGTCCCGCCCCCAGACGGTCCGCCGCTCGAGCACGGCGCACGCGCGGCCGGCGGCGGGGTGGGTGCCTCCTGCCGGATGGCACCGCAGCACGTAGACCCCGTCGGCGCCCCCGGTATGGCGGACGGTGACGAGGAGCCGGTCACCGTGCGGGGCCGGGCGCTGACCGTGCGCGTGCGCGGGGCCGACCACGGCGGTGAGAGGGAGAAGTGCGAGGGCCCCGAGGAGGAGAGGACGGCGGCGAAGGCGGAAGTGGTCCATGCCCTGCCTAACGGCAGCGGAGTGGAGCGGTTGCGGAGCGTGCCGGCGGATGCCCGTGAAGGCCAAGCCCGGGGAATGGGAGACGCCCATGGGCCCTGGTGGCGGGCGATATGACTCCTTGGGGCCCGATGCGGCCCAGTGCTTTGCCCTGCGGGCTTTCCGCCTAGTACCGTGGGAGCCGATTGGTGACACCCCGCTCGGCTGTGTCATCATCTGCACGCAGCACTCGCGCTCGCGCGTGAGCGGTTGTGCTGGAGGCGTCGCCTAGTCCGGTCTATGGCGCCGCACTGCTAATGCGGTTTGGGCCTTAAAGCCCATCGAGGGTTCAAATCCCTCCGCCTCCGCGCTCGATCACCGAAGCCCCGGTCCCCGCGACCGGGGCTTCGCTGTCTCCGGGACAGGCGCCGGGAGCCGCTCCAGGCCCGCCCCCGGAGCCGCCCCGGGATCCACCCGAGCAGGGCATTTCCGCAGGTCACAAGGGGTAGGGCAAACGGATTTCACATGGCGGCGGCAGTCATGTAATGTTCTTCCTGTCGCCGCGAGCGGGCCGGAAGGGCCGGGAGCGGAGACGAAAACAGAACAAGCACTCGTAGCTTAACGGATAGAGCATCTGACTACGGATCAGAAGGTTGCAGGTTCGAATCCTGCCGAGTGCGCAGCACGTCAGAGGCCCTGTGGAGTGATCCACAGGGCCTCGGGCTTTTGCCTTGACGGCAGTGTTTGACGGCAACCGCCTTCGAGGGCGATACGGGGTGGGTCAGATGGCCACCGGGAGACCGGCCGCGCCGTCGTCATCGTCCGGATCGTTGCCGTCATCCCTGAGCGCGTCCCCGACGCGGTCGAAGGCGGAGCGCTGGGAGTCGAGCCGTACGAAGGTGTAGATGTCCATGGTCACGCGGATGGAGCTGTGGCCCAGGACTTCCATGATCATGCGAGCGTCGGCGCCCTGTTCGTGGAGGAGCGAGGCGCAGGTGTGGCGCAGGTCATGAAAGCGGACCTTGCGGACGCCGGCACGGACGCACAGAGCGTCGAAGGAGCGATTCAGGTTGCGAGGCTCGATGGGGGTCCCGTTCTTGGTGGTGAAGACGAGGCCCTGGCCCGTTCCCTTGGCTGAGACCGGCGGGTGGTTGCTGGAAACACACGTGACGGGTGCTCGTCCGGCGCACCCGCCGTCGTGGCTGACTTTCGGTGGCTCAGGTCAGAACCCCTCTCCAACTCGACAACCAGGAGCCGGGGTTGTGGCACCACCCGAATCCGAGCACGCCAACCACCCCGGTACCATCGGCACCGGGGTCCTGATCAGGGCTTCCGCGACCGGACCACCCGGAATGCTGTCCAGGCTGAGGGGTGGTCCGGTCTTCTAGTTCGTGGGTCTACGGTTCAGCTCAGGGCCTTACCGACCTCGTAGATCGTGGGCCTGTCTTCGGGCGCCGGGCTGAGCATGGCGTCGATCAGTTCGCCCAACACGCCATCCACCTTGACGGGCCGACGCTTGCCGCTTGCCACTGCCCTTCTCTGCTCGGGGCGCGGTGCGTCGTCCGGATACTCGACAGCCCGCCGGCCCGTGGCGGAGATGAGCAGGGAGGCGCCGAGCGCATAGATGTCGGCTTCCTGCGTAGGCTCTGCCTCTCCGGTCGCGAGCACGCTGCGCGCGATCTCCGGCGCCTCGTAGTGGACGAGGCAGCCGCGGAAGGGGAAGTCGTACCCCTCGGGGACGCGTCCGCCGCGTGCCAAGGCCAGATCGATGAGGTGCGTCCGATCTGGCCCGAAGATGAAGTGTGCGGGCTGCACGTCGCCGTGGGCCCAGCCCTTGCCGTGCAGTTCGGCCAGCGCCTCTACGCACCCGAGGGCCACACTGGTGCGCGGTTCCATACGAGAGTCCGGCTCGCGACAGGGCTTCCACAACTCGTAGAGGTCGGGCCCATCGCGCCAAGGCTGGAAGTTCCAGGTGCCCCGCTCCCATTCGCCGTACGCGAAGTCATCGAAGCCGAGCCGGTACAGCACGGCCCCTTCGCGTGCGGGAGCGAGTGCCGTCCAGGGCTGGGCGGGCCAGTCGGCCGTCGCCTCGATCGGGTAACCGACCTTCACGGCGTACTGCCCCCGATGGCTCTCGACCTTCCAGACCATCGAGCCCCGGCGGTTGACGACCAGGCGCTGAGTCTTGGGCATGAGTGCGTCGAGCACGACGATCGGCAGTTCGGGAGGTGTCCCGGACAATGTCTGTTCTCCTTCCGGGCAACGCGGCCGACCCCGCATCGAGGCCAGCCGCGTCGCTGTGTCGTGTCGCTACGCCTGACCGTACGGACGGCCGCAGTCCGCGTCGCACTGCGCGAGGTTGGTGCCGTCCACGGTCCAGAGGTCGTCGAAGACCATGAACCCGGCCGCCTTCATGGCGTGCGCGGAGGCGGCGACCTTCTTCGGGTCACGGGGCCCTCCGCCCGGCATGGGGTTGTGGTGGAGGAAGCGGCCGGCGTACCGGTCGCAGAGCGCGGCGTACTCCTTTGTGTGCAGGATGAGCGCGTGCAGACCGAGGTCCACGTCGTCCGACGGGACCATGGGCACGGTGGCGGTCGCTGCGGTGACCACGAAGGCCACCGCCTGGTCCGCGATCCGCTCGGCCCGCTCGCGGGACTGCCCGTTGTGGACGATCACGAAGTGGGTGAGGCTGTCGAACAGCTCTTCACCAGCCACCACGCGGCCGGTCCTCTGGTCGTTGGCCGTTGCCGTCATGCGAATACTCCCTGAGTGTCGCTGTGCTCTGGCACTTGCGCCCGCATCGGTCGCCGAGGCACGGCCTATGACGACCGGGGGATGGAAGGCCGACCCCGAACGGGGAGGGGGAACCAAGGAAGGTGGCACCCCGTTCGGAGCGGCCGGTCTACTGGCCGATACCGAGGGCCATGCCGATCACCAGGCCACAGGACCCGCTGATCATGATGATGAACAGGACTCCCGCGTACCGGCCGATGGCGCGCATCACAGCCCGTCCCGGCTGTTGCCGTTCCTGATGGCGAGGCGGGCGCTCAGTTCCTCCCGCGCTGTCAGTGCCACCACGTTGTCCGGCCGAGCGTCCCACTCGACGCCGCCACCGATGGGCCTTATCTGCACCCGGGCGCCGACCTCACCCATGACGACGCCGATTCGTCCACTGGCAGTGTCTTTCGCCAGTTCACCGATGCCTGGCCTGGTCTGCTGGTTGCTCGCCATGCGGATGAGCATCCCGTCGCCCACTAGGACGTCGGAACCACCGACAAACCCCACTTCGGGACGTCCCGCGTCGGGTAGAACGTCCCTAGTGCCGTCCCCGAGTGTTGGGAGAGATTGGGATGCCGAACGAGAGGTTACGTGCTGCCATGGCGGCCGGCGGTTGGACGTACGCCGCCCTTGCGGACAAGATCGAAGTCGATCCCAAGTCCATTGAGCGATGGGTGAATCTGGGGCGTACGCCGCGCCGGGCCACGGCCATGCTGGCAGCGGAAATTCTAGGAGAAGACGTGCACGCTCTATGGCCCGCGCTCCGGCAGGCACGCTCTGCCCGCGCCGTCAGTCCGGAACTTGTGGCTCTCTACGACCAGCGGGCGGACGTCCCCGTGTCCACCTTCGTGGACATGCTGACCCAGGCCCGGGAACACATCGACGTGTTGGTGTACGCCGCCGTCTTCCTGCACGAGGCGTACCCGAGACTCAACGATCTCTTGAAGGAGCGAGCGGCCGAGGGCTGTACGGTCCGTATCGCAGTCGGCGACGCGGACAGCTCGAACGTCCAACAGCGTGGCGACGAAGAGAAGTTCGGTCACGGCATCCAGTCCCGTTGCCGCCTTGCGCTGATGCACTACCGCCCCCTTGTCGGGGTACCTGGCATCGAGGTGCGGACCCATGCCACCACGCTCTACAACTCGATTTACAGGGCCGACGATCAGGCACTGGTCAACGCTCACGTCTGGGGCGTGAACGCTTACGGTGCCCCCGTCTGGCACCTGCGCCGAAGTAGGGCAGGCGGCATGTTCGATACGTACGCTGACAGCTTCGCTGCGGTGTGGGCGACCGCGACGCCTGTCGAAGAAGGGTGATCATGGCACGGACCGAGTACTACGACGACCCAGACGCCCCCAAGCCCAACAGCTTGGTCGTTGCGGCGTCCGCGGTGGTCACTGACGAGGAAGGACGCATTCTCCTTCAGCGCCGACGAGACAACGATCTCTGGGCTTTGCCCGGCGGCGGCATGGAGATGACCGACTCGCTACCGGGAACAGCCGTCCGCGAGGTGAAGGAGGAAACGGGCTTGGACGTGGAGATCACCGGGCTCGTGGGCACGTACACAGACCCGCGTCACGTCATTGCCTACTCGGACGGCGAGGTGCGCAGACAGTTCAACGTCTGCTTCACGGCCCGGGTGGTCGGCGGTCGGCTCGCGATCTCAGAGGAGTCCACAGAGCTGCGGTTCGTCCAGCCGGAGGAGGTCGATCAACTGCCGATGCACCACACGCAGCAGCTCCGGATCCGTCATTTCCTGGAACACCGTGAGCGGCCCTATCTCGGTTGATCGCACTCGCGGCATCCGCTGCAGGAGTTCGATGCTTCGGTCTGCTTGGAGCCTGGGCGCCCTTGCCGGGCCTGCGCGTACGGTTCGCTCAAGGTCGTCTGCGTACGCCATCGTTGATGTCAGCCGAACGTCCTATGTGCTGATAGGCAACGCCCGCGCACGTTCACGGGCTTTGGCGCGCAGCTCCTTGAGCTCGCCGTGGAAGCTGTTGTGGCGGTTCTGGTCGAGGTTCAGGGGAAGGTCGAGCTGCGCGATGAGCTCCGACTCCATGGTCCACGGTTCATCGTGCTCTAGCCAGCACACTTGGGCGTTGTCGGCCATCCACTGACTGAGCTTGGCCTCCCCGGCCCTGCCGAAGGTCAGACGGGTCCCGCTGCCGACGCGGCGCAACTCCAGCCCCAGTAGGCAACCGAGGCTGAGTCGCAACGTTGATCCAGCCGCATTACCTCGGTAGTGATACTGCACGCGCTTTTTAAGGTTCTGCGTGCTGGTTCGGGTTGACATGTGACGCGGGGCTATGCCGACGTAGAGCAGCCGCCCGGACGCCAGAGCCGTATGGGGCGACTTCTTGAAATGCCATCCGTAGACCCCGGCTGCGGTCGGCACCGGGCTTTGCTGTACCAAGACCTCCTGTGCCGACCACAGCCGGTCAGGATGGACGAGAGCGGCAGCAGTCACGGAACCTCCAGGCAAGGCAAGAAGAGCAGAGCACGTTATTTGGCAGCGTTGAGAGGTGAGGGTTACGCTCTCGCCTCCTCGTTGCTAACAGCAGGAGTCAACTGCGTTGACTCGGTATCCGGACGACGTCCCAGTCTCTTAACCAGCTTTAGGACTAGCTGCGCATCCTCCTCTGACAAGGCGTTGAGATCTCGGCTGAAGATGCGCTCTCTGTCCGAGCGGGGATTTGGAAATTTCGTGACGCCGTAAAACTCCTGAGCGATCATCGCTGCAACGCCCTCCACTGTAGTGCCGAAGAGCTTGGCAATTCCTGGGAGGTCCCTGGGTGGCGGTGGATTATACTGATCGGTCTGCTCTAGCTGCACGTGGCGCCACCAAGAGGCGCTCCGTGTGCCGCCAGACTTTTCAGCCATCTGCTCGTAGGTGTACACGTGCTCGAACAAATGCTGCACGCGCCTGGTGAAGGGCTTTTCAGTCATGGCGACACCTTAGGGACTCTTGGGGACCGGCGTAGACTCAATGACCAAGAACGTCGTCTGCTCCCAACGAAGGGTCCGGTCCGAAGTCAGCCACACTCATTCGGGCGTGTCCCCCGGGAGGACTGGTCAATGTGCCGCGCACACGAACGGGGATTCCTGCATCGTGGCAGCGCACGGCTACGTGGTAGTCGCTGCCCGGAAGATCCATCCATACCGTGCGACTCCGGCGCTGAATGAGTGTTTGAACCCCGACGCGACCGGTGTCGTCCTCTGGATGGCGACTGAGATCGGTGACAACGCCGTAGATCACATGCTCACTTGTGTAGACCTTCGTCTTGAGCTGTTCGGAAACGCGGTCGACGACATCGATTGCATCGCCATTGAACTCGACCCGCGCTGGTGCCCCAGGTGGTGGCGCAGCGACGCGAGACCAGTTGAAGGAGACGTCGAGTGCACTGACAGACTCCGTATTCACTACTTTGGTCAGAGCCTGGCAGAGTTCGTACGAGACCCCTTCGCCAATGGAGTCGTTGATCTCGCTCCTGGTGGGTTCGCGTTCCGCACCTGCCATTTCCTCCAGCACTGCTAGCGCGCGGGACATGGTGGCAGTCACCCGGCGATCGAAGAGAGTTTCTTCCACTTGCACGTCAATGTGGTCCTGATGTGGCGAATACACATCCTCCGGAGATCGTGCCTGACTGATGATAGGCACGATGTAGGAGCCGCGTCGGGTCTGGCCTAGACGAACTTCGCGTGCTTGGTCACGCGCCCGAGTGGGAAAGTTCCGAAAATGTCCCTGGCGGCGGATGGTCGCTGCAGCGGAAGCCACGCGAAGGCGCTTGGCAGAGACAAAGAGTTCGTATCCGGACTCAAGCGGGATGGAGCCGTCGCTGAGGGAAGGGTGGGAGGCCCTGAGAGCGGTGACATCGTGGTAGACGGTGGCAATGGCATCGTGGACGCTCTGAATCTCTTCGCACTCGACCCTCGCCAGGTCCTGGAGGAGGATCCGTGTCCGTTTAGCGAAGTCCGGTGCGCCGGGCTTCATCGGGACTAGGACGACTTCGTCCGCCGGCCCAGGGAGGCTCCACAGCTCGGCGACGTCCCCGCCCGATACAGGAGCCCATCCCGTGACCTTCAAGTAGCTGCGGATCTCCTCTGGACCGAAGTTCGGATAGTTGTCCACCATGTCAGTTCAACCCCAGACCGGCGCCGTTGGTCATGCGTCGCGCCGCATCGAACATGGTGCCCATGGCCTTCACAGTGAGCTCCTGGTGCTCAGGAAGGTGGACCACGGTGGTGGAGCTGCCAGCAGCGTGCCCCATGCCGTAGAGGGAAGCCCAGTACCCGTGGCAGGCAAGGACTATCGAGTCGGTCTCATGGGTCACCCACCGCCCTATGTCGGGCGGAACGATGAGCAACGCCAGGTGCCCAGGTGCCGAGCGCTCCGGGTCACGCAACTTGTCGTAGGTCTCGATGTCCAGGTCGAAGCTGTAGCCGCTGCGCACAGTGCGCGGGCTCTGGGTGCATTTGAGCTGAATGTCGACCATGAGGCCACGTGAGCGGAGGGTGACGTCGACTCCGTCCTTGTCCACGTTCCAGTCGCAGAGCGTGTATCCGCCTTGCGTGGCTAAGGCGTGCACGAACGCACGACTGACCTGTTCCTTCTGCCAGCTCGTTGCCTCTGCGGCCATGACCACCCCCCGGTTGCGTGATCGCGAGGATAGGTGGGTTCGTAGCGCGAGGGAATAGCGCGTGCGTACGCACGCGCCGGCCGCGCTGTCACAGAGCGACCGGCCGGGGTGCTCTCGACGGAAGATGTCAACTCACCAAAAACACCACGCACATGAGCCTCAGACACCTAGGCTAGTCAGCTCACGAGCCTGTGCACCTTCACGGTGCCTGCAACCTTGATCCATGAGAGGCACAGCAATGCGGATCTCGCATGTACATGTCCAGAACTATCGTGGACTCCGAGATCTGCAGATCCCAATCTCTCAGTTCGGTTGCATCATCGGCGAGAACAACGCTGGAAAGTCATCGATTCTGCAGTCACTCGATATCTTCTTCAGTGGTCCGACTCTCAAAGACTCTGATTTTTATGATGCCCGCAAGAGCCTGCGTATTGAAGTCACCTTCGAGGAGATTAAAGACGAAGACCTGGCGCGCCTTGCCGAGGAGCATCGCGGCCGAATCGAAAAAGTGGCCGAGGGTGGCAAGCTGGTACTTTCACGCGTCTATCAAGGGCCGGGCAAAGGGGCGCTGCGTCAGGTTGACGAAATTCCTGCAGATAGGCGTTACTGGCCTTCTTCTGTGCAGGAGCTTGTTGCCGGAAAGCGAGGAGACGAGTTGAGGGAAAGCGCACTATACGCCTTTCCCGAGTTGCGTGAGAGTATCTCGCAGAGGCCGACCCAAAAAGAGGTGAAAGACGCAATCGCCGGACTGGCTGCCAACCTTTCACCTGCTGAGCGAACGAAGGGTGACGTAGACCTTCCTACTGGAATGGAAAGATCCATTCAAGCACTCTTGCCGGAAGTGATCTATATTCCAGCAGTTAAAGAGCTATCTGATGACCTAAAAACTTCCGAGAGTGCTTCCTTCGGAAAACTGCTGGGCATCCTGTTTGAGCAAATTAAGCCGCAACTGTCAAATGTTGATACGCTATTTGGCCAGCTCCGTAGTTATCTGAATACGGAGGTGCTGTCGGATGGGCGAGTCGTCGATGAACGACTTGATGAGGTTCGCCAGATTGAGGGATTGGTGCAGGGGAATCTTCAAGCAGCATTTCCCGATACTGCCGTGAGCATCGAAATCCCGCCGCCCGACCTTCGGAGCGTACTCTCGAATGCCACAATCACGGTTGATGACGGAGTGCGCGGAGCCTTCAAGAGTAAGGGTGATGGTCTGCGCAGGTCTGTAACTTTCGCTATTCTCAGGTCTTACGCGGAATTGCGAACCTCACTGCGTGGCGACTCTTCGGAAGCCAAGCCGCGCCCTTACTTGCTCCTGTTTGAGGAGCCTGAGCTTTTCCTGCACCCCCGTGCTCAGCGTCAGCTTTTCGAGGCCCTGCGAGTCTTCGCACAAGACAATCATGTCCTCGTGAGCACTCATTCCACTGCTTTTTACAGTCCGCAGGCGACTGGAACCTTTGTCAAGGTTGCGAAGGATCGAACGGTGACTCCGCCGGCATCTGTGGCCTATCCGGTGGACCTGTCGCACTTTAGGGCGAAAGATCAGTTTCAGATGATTCGCCAAGAGAACAATGATGCCGCCTTCTTCTCTGACAGGGTGCTTCTTGTCGAAGGTGACAGTGATCACATCTTGATTCCTTATGTTGCCCGCACACTTAATCCAGACTGGGATTTCGACAAGAGATCTGTGGCTATTGCGCGCGTGAATGGAAAGGCTAGTATTGCCAGGTATCGAGAGTTTTTTCAGCGTTTTGGTGTCTCGGTGGCTGTTCTTGCTGACCTTGACGCTATTGCAGAAGGCTTCAACAAGTTGGGCGCCAGTGAGGGCTGCGTAGAAAAACAACAACATCTCATGCAGTTGGTTGGTGCCGCTATTGCCGAGGATACTCCAGAAGCTGGCGAACTGTCTAACAATCAAGCCCGGAAGCTGCGCGACGCTCCTGCCATGAAGGAACTTTGGCGAGATGCGAAGCGAGCTTGGGAACAGCATCTGGAGGGGAAATGTGGATGGCCTGATGTGCAGCAGAAAATAGAAGACTTCTTCACGCGCGCTGTGACGCGCGATCTGCGAACGAGCCTTCTTAAGGACCCGCCCAGTAGCGATATTGCGGAGGCGAAGAGCGTTCTGATCTCGTCGTTGCGCGACGAGAAAATCTACGTGCTTGAGCGTGGTGCGATCGAAGACTACTACCCTGAGTCTATTGTGGGTGATAAATTGACGGCGGCGCAGGCCTTTTGTGATGAATATCGAACTGAAACTGCTGTCAGATCCGCCCTTGTGCGAGAAAATCCTGACGAGTGCGAGTTCGACTTCATTTTCCATAGTTTTTTTGAGGCGTAGCAGAGAACGAGCAGGTCGGCGGAACGCGTTTGGCCGGTGGCCTGAGCGGTCTGGCTTCGAGCATGATCAGGGGCCGCACGTTGGTTGGCAACTCGGACAGCCTTGGGACCAGCCCGCAACGTCCGGCGTTCGAGCGGAGCGAGCCGCCTTGAACCCGTACAGAACGAACCGGTGCCACCGCGCAGAGCTGACGGCAACCCTGACGGCAACGACGGCACACAGAGGCTGTTGATAACGACTAGCCGCAGTCAGCCGAGAGGAAGGCGGAGCCCCCGCCCAACAGCCAGCCCGATCCTACGGATCAGAAGGTTGCAGGTTCGAATCCTGCCGAGTGCGCATAGATCAGAGGCCCCCTGGGATGATCCCAGGGGGCCTCTGACGTCAACGCGGACGGAAACGCTGATCACTCCTCGGTGTCCGGCTCCGACTCGCCGGCCGATGAGGTCCTGTGGAGTGATCCACAGGACCTCTGACTTTTCTGACCATCGGACGGCAGGGGGCCCATGAAGATTGTCGTGTCCAGTGTGCCCCGAGGCACCGGCTCGGCCGCATGGCTGCACCGGTCAGCGCGGCGCGTGGGGACAATAGTCCTCCCTTGGTTTACTGACGGTACGTCAGAGACGCGGCTACAGGTGGCCGTGTCCCTCGGGAGGTTCGATGCATCACAAGGATGGTGGTGGGGCAAGGGCGTTCGGCCTGCGCGGCCGGGCGCCGGCCGCGGCGCTTGCCGTGGCTCTGGCGCTCGGTGTCGTGGGGATGACGGGGCAGGAGGCGTCCGCACAGAGTCCGTGCGGGACCAACGGGGTCTTCAGTAGCGGGCCGCCGCCCACCTGTACGTACACCACCACCGGTGAAGACACGTTCACCGTGCCCTCCGGAGTGACCAGCATCCATGTGGTCACCGACGGCGCAGCCGGTGCCTCCTCGAGCGGCGCCGGAGGCGCGGGCGCGCAGGTGACGGCCGACGTCCCGGTCACCCCCGGCAGCACGCTGTACGTCGAGGTCGGAGTGGGCGGAGGCCCCGGTGGTACCACCCGCGGTGGGGCGGGCGGCGGCGAGTCCGACCTCCGCACGTGCTCAGCGACCTCGTCCGGCTGCATGCTGACCGGTGATTCGGCGGACCCGCGCTGGCTGGTGGGTGCAGGCGGCGGGGGTGGTGGTGGAGGCAACCAGTCCCTGAGCGGTGGCGCCGGTGGTGTCGGGCTCGCCTACTGCAACCCCGGCACTGATGGCACCGGGACCGGCGGTGCCGGGCCGGGCACCGGTGGAACGTGCACGTCCGGAGGAACGGGCGGCGGGGGCTCCGCCGGCTCCCCCTCCAACGGTGGGAGCGGAACACCGGGTGCCGGTGGCAGCGGTGGCAACTTCTCGTTCGCGGCCGGTGGCGGCGGAGGCGGCGCCGGTTTTTGGGGCGGGGGCGGCGGCGGTACGGGGACCAACGCCGGTGCCGGCGGGGGCGGCGGCTCCAGCTTCGCCTTCGCAAGCGCCAGCAACGTCTCCACGGTCGCCAACCCCACCGGCACTCCCTCGGTGACCATCAGCTACACGTCCCCGCCGAGCATCGTCACCACCCCCTCCAGGACCAGGCTCCAGGTCGGCACCACGGTCGTCGACCGCGCGACGGTGACCGGGAACGCCCAGGAAGGCAACCCTGCGGCGTCCGGCGCGACGGTGACCTTCTTCGTCTGCGGTCCGCCGGCGACAAGCTGCACGAGCGGCGGCACCGCGGTGGGAGGCCCACGGCCGCTGACCGCCACGTCGTCGACCACCGCCACCGCGACGTCCCCGCCGTTCCGGCCGACTGTCGCAGGGACCTATTGCTGGCGCGCGGAGTACTCGGGCAACCCGAACTACGCCGCCGTGTCGGCGGACGGCAGCAGCGAGTGCTTCACCGTGAGGGCCAAAGGCGGCGGGGGCGGCTGGCACTGGCACGACCACCAGTGGTACGACAACCTCAGTCATCCTCATCGGTGACGACCCCGGCCGACGGGACCAGCCGTCGCAGCCGTAAGTGACGGCAACTTCTGCCAATGGTGACTTGACCAGCAGAAGCACCCGACGCCCTGACATCAACACCTGACATCAACATCTGACATCAACAACCACATACACCGATGCACGATCACGGATGTGCGTTGGTCCGCGATGGTGGATCACCAGCGTGAAAATGCAGGTGCGCGGAAGCTGCGCGCAACGTGCACGCGCCTACGGATCAGAAGGTTGCAGGTTCGAATCCTGCCGAGTGCGCATAGATCAGAAGCCCTCTGGGATCTTCCCGGGGGCTTCTGGCGTCAGCCGATGAGATCAGCGCGGTCGGAACCGGGTCTCGGCCGTCGGCGTCCGACTCGCCTCGCCCCCGATTCCTCGTCCGGCTCGCCGAGCCCGGGGTCGGACCGGTGGTGCGCCCGTCGCGTCTCGCGCGGTGTCCGGCGCACCACCGGCCGACTCCTCACCGGCTCACTCAGGGGCTGCGACGCCGACGGGCGTCGGATGTGTGGCCGGCTCTCGTGGGCCTGCTAGCAGAACTTGGCGATCGCTGCCGCCGCCCCTGCGTTGAAGCCCTTCTCGTAGTTGGGGTCCACTGCGGTGACGCCCTGCGGTGCCTGAGCCTTGCAGGTCGCCTTGGCGAGGTTGAAGCCGTCCTTGTAGCCCTTGGCGAACTGGTCCTGGGTCTGCTGCTCCTCCGCCTGCTTGACCGAGCCGCAGGAGAGCTTGGGTCCGCCCTCCTCCTGCAGGGTCACGGGCCCGCCCTGCTGCGAGACCGTGAGCGTGCCGGTGAGCCCACCGTCGGCGGACGCCCTCATGAAGGCTGTGGTGGTTCCCTGGCTGATGCTGACGTCCGCTCCTGGTGTGAGTCCGGTCCCGATGACGTTGAACCGGTCGGGTTTCTGGGCGTCCTGTGTCACATGACACGTGGCCTTGGGCGTCGCTGCCTGGGCGGGCCCGGCCATGAGGGGCAGCGAGCCGAGTGCCAGTGAGGAGAGGGCGAGGGCTGCGAGACGAGAACGTGTGTTCACTGTTCTGCCTTCCCTTTGGGGCATACGGAACCACGTGCAGGTGTGGGAGGTTCGAACACACGGGGACGGGCGCGAATGAGTGCTGGGGTTCCACGCCCGAACAGCGCGGTCTCACCGTCCGGAGCCGTGAGGCCGGGAGGACTCCCGGACGGCTTCCTGCGCATGGACTCCGTATCCGATGACGGCCGTACCCCACCAGTGGGTGCCGGCCTTTCGGTCCCGTCCATGCTCTCGCAGCCCCATCTCGCTGTCGACCCGAGTCGACACGCTGCGTAATCAAGCGATGCCTTGGCGTGTTCACGCTGGCGGCGCTACAGCCCGACCCGCGCGAACCGTGGCCTCCCCCCGGGAGCACCTCGTCGGCCCTCCCGCCCGCGCTCGGCGACCGAGGGTCGGCGGTCGCCGGCTCAGAGACATGACGGGCCAACAGCTCCCTGCGCTCAGCGGAAGGTTGCAGGGTCGGATGCAACCGAGTGATTCCGTCGGCGCGCGCCGGAGCGGAGCAAGCGAGTCCCCGGGATGAGCGGGTACGCCCTGAGGATGTTGAGGAGCCCGGCATGCCGGGGTGTGCCGTCCGGCCGGGACGGCGGCCCAAGGGCGTGCGCCGTTGTGATCTCTCAGGGCGCGCTGTCAGTGGTGGCGCCTACTCTCGGCGGTGATGACTCAGGTGTGGAGATGCGCGGGGCTGCGGTGGGGTGAGGGCGGCCCCGTGCTGGCGTGGGAAGGGGGGCGGCGCAGTGCGCTGGAGCGGGGGAAGCGGGTGGCCTTCGCGGTGGTCGCGGGGGGTGTGCGCCGGTGTGTGGGGGCACGGGGGCATGGGTGTGCGGCGCGGGCCGTGGTGGCCGGGCGGAGTACGGGCGGGCGGTGTGAGGAGTGCTCCCGCCTCGACCGGGCCCATTCCGTCGCCGCTGACACCTTCGCCGACGATCCGCGGCCGTACCGCGTCTATCTCGCCTGGTTCGGGCCCGGCATGGTCAAGGTCGGGATCACCGCGGCCGAGCGGGGCTCCGCGCGGTTGCTGGAGCAGGGTGCCGTCTGTTTCAGCTGGCTGGGGTGCGGGCCGCTGATGGCGGCGCGGCGCGCGGAGGAGCTGCTGCGGGCCGCCCTCCGGGTGCCCGACCGGATCCCGTACGCCGACAAGCGGGCGGTGCGGGCCGCGTTGCCGCCGGCCGGGGAGCGGGTCACGGAGCTGGCGGAGGTGCACGCGCGGGCGGTGTCGCTCGGCGGCTGGCCGGAGTCGCTGGAGCGGGCGCCGTTCCTGGCCGTCGACCACGGCGGGGTGTTCGGGCTGGAGGGGTTGCCCCGGATGGACGGTGTGGTGAGCGAGCTGGTGGCGGGTGCAGGAGTGAGCGGCGGTGTGCTGGCGGCCGCCGGGCCTGATCTTCATCTCGCCACCCGGCGCGGGGTCCTGGTGCTGGACACGCGGCTGATGACGGGGTGGGAGCTGACGGGCGCCGAGCGGGACGAGGTGACCGTGCCGGTGCGGGAGGTGGGGGAGGCGGGGGTGCAGGGCGGGCTGTTCTGACAGCCGCTCCCTTGTCGGCCGACAGCCGGCCCCCGCTTGGCCCCCGCTTGGTCCCAGCTCGGATCCAGCTCGGGTCCAGCTCGGGTCCAGCTCGGGCCCTGCTCGGATCCCGGTTCGGATCCTGGGTCGGATCCCGTTTCGGATCCCGTTCGGAAAAGGGCTGGACGCCCGTGCCGCCGTGGCCGATCGTGGCGACATGAGCGATCACCGCATTGCGCCTGTCACCGCCCATGAACCCCCCTACTACGCCGTCGTCTTCACCTCCGTGCGGACCGAGGACGCCGACGGGTACGGGGACACGGCCGAGCGGCTGGAGGAACTCGTCGAAGAGATCCCCGGGTTCCTCGGGATGGACCAGGCCCGGACGCCGGGCGGCCTGGGGATCACGGTCGGGTACTTCCGGGACCTGGCCGCCATCGAGGAGTGGCGGAGCGACCTGGAGCACCGCGCCGCCCAGAAGCGCGGGCGCGCCCAGTGGTACGAGGCGTACACCGTGCACGTCGCCAAGGTCGAGCGGAGCCATACGTTCGAGCGGGTTCCGGCGCGTGAGTGAGCGGGACGGTCGCCGCCAGCCGTCGTGTGTCGGCGTCCTGACGCCGGGTCAACGGATCTGCCCAGGAGTTCCCTGAGAGGTGCCTGTGTGGTTCTCAGGAAAATCACAGATTCGTGAAAGGGCGCTCTCAGAGGACCCCGACAAGGTCTCCACCATGACCACGACCTCGCCCCAGGGGCGCACCGAACTGCTGAGGCCGGACGGGAGCCCCGTCCGAGTGCTGGTGGTGGACGACGAGCTGTCGATCACCGAACTGCTGTCCATGGCCCTTCGTTATGAAGGCTGGCAGATCCGCAGCGCGGGTGACGGACAGGGCGCGGTTCAGACCGCGCGCGAGTTCCGGCCCGACGCCGTCGTGCTCGACATGATGCTCCCGGACATGGACGGCCTGACCGTCCTCGGCCGGCTGCGGCGCGAACTGCCCGACGTGCCGGTGCTGTTCCTCACCGCCAAGGACGCCGTCGAGGACCGGATCGCGGGGCTCACGGCCGGCGGCGACGACTACGTCACCAAGCCGTTCAGCCTGGAAGAGGTCGTGGCCCGGCTGCGCGGGCTGATCCGGCGGTCCGGTGCCGCCGACCGCCGCTCCGACTCGGTGCTGGTCGTCGGGGACCTCATGCTCGACGAGGACAGCCACGAGGTGTCCCGGGGCGGGGACAACATCCACCTCACCGCCACCGAGTTCGAGCTGCTGCGTTTCCTGATGCGCAACCCGCGGCGCGTGCTGAGCAAGGCGCAGATCCTCGACCGCGTGTGGTCGTACGACTTCGGTGGCCAGGCCAACGTCGTGGAGCTCTACATCTCGTACCTGCGCAGGAAGATCGACGCGGGCCGCGAGCCGATGATCCACACCCGGCGCGGCGCCGGCTACATGATCAAACCCGCGGCGTCATGAGCACGCGACGACGGCCGCGTACGCAGAGGCGAGGACGACAGCCGCGCACGCTGCGGACGCGGCTCGTCGTCTCGGCGGTCAGTCTGATCGCCGTGGTGTGCGCCGTGATCGGCACCGTGACGACCATCGCGCTGGGGCAGCACCTGTACGGGGAGCTGGACGGGCAGGTGGCCGATGTCGGCAAGGGTGTCTCGGGTCCGCCCGGGGGGAGCCTGTCCGGCCTCGGCAACGGTCATCCGAGCGGCCCGGGCAGCCTGAACGGCGGTACGGCGGGGAACTCCTCCGGCACCGCGACGACGCAGGACAGGTTGGACGACTTCATCACCAAGGGACCGGCGCAATCCGACACCGTGGCCGCCCAGACGGACTCCACCGGTGCCGTCACGAGGGCGGTCATCAAGAAGGAGGTCTCCTCCAGCAGCTCCGGCTTCGAGCGGATGAAGGCCGTCGAGTTGTCCCCGGCGCAGGCCTCCGCGCTCGGCTCCGTCGCCCGTGACGGCAAGGTGCACACCGTCACGCTCCCGGGGCTCGGGGACTACCGCGCCAAGTACGTCACCGGCGCGCACGGCAACTTCTACGTCGCCCTGCCCACCAGCGGCGTCACCAACACCATCGACACCCTCATCATCGTCGAGGTCAGCGTCACCGCCGCCGGCCTCGTCGCCGCCGGTATCGCCGGTTCCGTGCTCGTGGGGATCGCCCTGCGGCCGTTGCGCAAGGTCGCCGCGACGGCCACCCGTGTCTCCGAACTCCCGCTGCACACCGGCGAGGTGACCCTCAACGAGCGGGTCCCGGAGTCCGAGACCGATCCGCACACCGAGGTCGGGCAGGTCGGGGCCGCCCTCAACCGCATGCTCGACCACGTCCACGGCGCCCTGCACGCGCGGCAGCAGAGCGAGATGCGGGTACGGCAGTTCGTCGCGGACGCCAGTCACGAGCTGCGCACGCCGCTGGCCTCCATCCGCGGGTACGCCGAGCTGACCAGACGGGGACGCGAGCAACAGGGCCCCGACACCCGGCACGCCCTCGGACGGATCGAGTCCGAGGCCGGGCGCATGACCCTCCTCGTCGAGGACCTGTTGCTGCTCGCCCGGCTCGACGCCGGCCGCCCGCTTCAGTTCGAGCAGACCGACCTCGTCCCGCTCGTCGTGGACACCATCAGCGACGCGCGCGCCGCGGGCCCCGACCACAACTGGCGGCTCGAACTGCCCGACGAGCCCGCGCTCGTGTCGGCGGATGCCGCGCGGCTGCAACAGGTGCTCGTCAACCTGCTCGCCAACGCCCGGACCCACACCCCACCCGGCACGACCGTCACCGCACGCGTGCAGCGGCGCGGACCGTGGCTGTGCGTGGACGTCCAGGACGACGGGCAGGGCGTCCCGCCCGATCTGCTGCCGCACGTCTTCGAGCGGTTCGCGCGCGGTGACTCCGCGCGCTCCCGGGCCACCGGCTCCACCGGGCTCGGGCTCGCCATCGTGCAGGCCGTGGCGACCGCGCACGGTGGCGCCGTCACCGTCGACAGCGTCCCCGGGCACACGGTGTTCACCGTGCACCTGCCGGCGCCGACCCCGCGCGTGCCCTCACCGGCCCCCGAAACGGCCTGGCAACAGCACTCACAGGCACAGCACAGCGCCACCACACGGGTGCGACAGGGCGCTTGAGAAGAGTCGGTTCCATGCGAACCGACTCTTCTCCCGGCACCCTGCCGGCGCGGGAGCACCTCCCGGCCGCAGGAGCCGGTACGCCTGTCCTGGACGTAGTGATCCCCGTCTACAACGAGGAGAAGGACCTCCAGCCATGTGTGCTCAGACTGCACGAACACCTCAAGCGCACGTTCCCGTACGCGTTCCGCATCACGATCGCGGACAACGCGTCCACGGACACCACCCCGCAGGTGGCGGCGCGGCTGGAGGAGCGGATCGGCGAGGTGAGGTCCTTCCGGCTGGAGCAGAAGGGTCGCGGCCGGGCGCTGCGGACCGTCTGGTCCGCCTCGGACGCCCCGATCCTCGCCTACATGGACGTGGACCTGTCCACCGACCTCAACGCACTCCTCCCGCTGGTCGCGCCGCTGATCTCCGGTCACTCCGACCTGGCGATCGGCTCCCGGCTCGCCCGCAGCTCCCGAGTGGTCCGCGGCCCGAAGCGCGAGTTCATCAGCCGCGCCTACAACCTCATCCTGCGCGGCTCGCTGCAGGCCCGGTTCTCCGACGCGCAGTGCGGCTTCAAGGCGATCCGCCGTGATGTGGCCCAGGTGCTGCTGCCGCTGGTGGAGGACACCGGCTGGTTCTTCGACACCGAGATGCTGGTGCTCGCCGAGCGTGCGGGGCTGCGCATCCACGAGGTGCCGGTCGACTGGGTCGACGACCCGAACTCCACGGTGAACATCGTGAAGACCGCGACCGACGACCTCAAGGGCGTCTGGCGCATCGGCAAGGCGCTGGCCGGCGGTTCGCTGCCGCTGGACCGGCTGGCCCGGCCGTTCGGTGACGATCCGCGCGACCGCGACCTCAGAGACGTGCCGGGGGGCCTGGCCCGCCAGCTTGTCGGCTTCTGCGTGGTCGGCGGCCTGTCCACCCTGTTCTATCTGCTGCTCTACAGCGTCTTCCGGCAGTTCTCGGGCTCGCAGATCGCCAACGCGCTCGCCCTGCTGGTCTCGGCGATCGCCAACACGGCGGCCAACCGCCGGCTCACCTTCGGCGTCCGTGGCAGGGGCGGCGCCGTCCGCCATCAGGCGCAGGGCCTGGTGGTCTTCGGCATCGGCCTCGCCCTGACCAGCGGCTCCCTCGCCGCCCTGAACGCGGCGACTCGCAACCCGGCGCACTCCACCGAGCTGGCGGTGCTGATCGCCGCCAACCTCGCGGCGACCGTGCTGCGGTTCCTGCTCTTCCGGGCCTGGGTGTTCCCGGACCGCCGCTTCGACACCCCGACACCCCAGGCCGAGGTGCCCCACCGGCGTCACACCCCCGGGACGCCCGTGTACCAGCCGCTTCCGCCGCTGCCCCAGCGCCACGCGGCGCCGCAGTCCTCGTACGGCACCGAGTACGACACCCAGTACGACACCACCCCCTTCCGCGCCGGTGCCGACGCGGACCGCACCCCCTGGAGGGACGCCACCGTGCCGCTGCAGCCGGTGCGCCCGCAGGACACCGACCCGAGGGACCTCCGATGACCACGCACTACGAACAGTCGGCCCACCAGGGGGGTGCGGCCCCCCATGCCTGGGGACCGCCCCCGACCGCTCCCCCGCGGACACCCGCCACGCCACCGGCCCCCGCCCCCGGAGCGGGTGAGCCCCGGCAGCCGCTCATGCGCAGACTCTGGCGCGGCCGGCCCGAGGACCCCCGCTGGGCGCGCCCCGCGTTCCTCGGCCTGCTGCTCGCCACGGGGCTGCTGTACCTGTACGACCTGAGCGCCTCCGGGTACGCCAACTCGTTCTACTCGGCGGCGGTCCAGGCCGGCAGCAAGTCCTGGAAGGCGTTCTTCTTCGGCTCGCTGGACGCGGGCAACGCCATCACCGTCGACAAGCCCCCGGCCTCGCTGTGGCCGATGGCCCTGTCGGTCAGGATCTTCGGCCTCGACTCGTGGGCGATCCTCGTCCCCGAGGTCGTCATGGGCGTCCTCACGGTCGCCGTGGTGTACGCGGCCGTCCGGCGCAGGTTCAGCCCGGCGGCCGGTCTGATCGCGGGCGCGGTGCTCGCGCTCACCCCGGTCGCGGCGCTGATGTTCCGGTTCAACAACCCGGACGCGTTGCTCGCGCTGCTGATGGCGCTCACCGTCTACTTCGTCATCCGGGGCCTGGAGGACGGCCGCACCAAGTGGCTGGTGTGGGCGGGCGTCGCGGTCGGCTTCGCCTTCCTGACGAAGACCCTGCAGGCCTTCCTGATCCTGCCCGCGCTGGCGCTCGTCTACGGTGTCTGCGCGCCGGTGAGGCTGAGGAAACGACTCGCGCAACTGGGCCTCGCGACCGTCGCGCTGGTCGTCTCCGGCGGCTGGTGGGTCGCGATCGTCGAGCTGTGGCCGGCGTCCTCCCGCCCGTACATCGGCGGCTCGCAGAACAACTCCTTCCTGGAGCTGACCTTCGGCTACAACGGCCTGGGCCGCATCAACGGCGACGAGACCGGCAGCGTCGGCGGCGGTGGCGGCGGCAACGGCGGCCAGTGGGGCGCGACCGGCTGGGACCGCATGTTCAACTCCGAGATCGGCTCCCAGATCTCCTGGCTGCTCCCTGCGGCGCTGATCCTGCTCGTCGCGGGCCTGGTGCTCACCCTCCCCCACTCTCGGCTTCGCTCGAGCGGGGGGACCCCCATGGCGGGACGCACGGACCTGGTCCGCGGCTCGTTCCTCGCCTGGGGCGGCTCGCTGCTGATGACCGCCGTGATCTTCAGCTACATGGCGGGCATCTTCCACCAGTACTACACGGTGGCCCTCGCCCCCTACATCGCCGCCCTGGTCGGCATGGGCGTCACGGTCCTGTGGGAGGAGCGGTCGAGGACGTGGGCGTCGCTCACGCTGGCGGCCACCGCCACGGCGACCGCGGCCTGGGGGTACGTGCTCCTCAACCGCACCCCGGACTACCTGCCCTGGCTGAAGTGGCTCGTCCTCGTCGGCGGCCTGGTGGCCGCCCTGGGGCTCGTCTTCGTGGCCCGGCTCGGACGGCAACTCGCGCTCGCGGCGGTGGGTCTCGGCTTCGTGGCCGCGCTCGCGGGTCCGACCGCGTACACCCTCACCACCGTGAACCAGGGTCACACCGGGTCGATCGTCACGGCCGGTCCGGCGGGCGCGAGCAGCATGGGTTTCGGCGGCCGCGGCGGCCCGGGCGGTGGCGGTACGCGCGGCGGGTTCCCGGGCGGCGGTATGCCGGGCCAGAGCCGGCAGCAGGGCAACGGCACCACGCAGGGCCAGAACGGCCGGCAGGGCTTCCCCGGCGGCGGCACCGGCACCGGTGGATTCCCGGGCGGTGGTATGCCGGGCCAGAGCCGGCAGCAGGGCAACGGCACCACGCAGGGCCAGAACGGCCGGCAGGGCTTCCCCGGCGGCGGGCGCACGGGTGACGGCGGCATGGGCGGTGGCGGCGGCATCGGCGGCCTGCTCAACGGGGCGAACGTCAGCTCCGCGGCCAAGACGCTGCTGGAGACGGACGCGAGCAAGTACACCTGGGTGGCGGCGTCCATCGGTTCGCAGAACGCCGCGAGCTACCAGCTCGCCACCGGCGACCCGGTGATGGCGATCGGCGGCTTCAACGGCAGCGACCCGTCCCCGACGCCGGCCCAGTTCCAGAAGTACGTGGCGGAAGGAAGGGTCCACTACTTCATCTCGGGCGGCGGCTTCGGCGGCGGGGGCAGCAACGGCGGTTCCGATGTCGCGTCGCAGATCAGTTCGTGGGTTCAGCAGAACTTCAAGAAGGTGACGGTCGGTTCGGCCACCTTCTACGACCTCACGCAGAAGACGAGCGGCGGCTCGAGCAGCAGCTGACGGCTCCAGCACCGAGCGGTGGGCCGGGCACCCACGCCCGGCCCACCGCTTTTGCGCCGCCGCGTCTCACGCGACTCACCGTGAGACGCGGCGGCGTTGCTGCGTCGGGCGGAGCGGGAAGACTCGGGAGGTGGTGGTCGCCTGGGAGCGGAATGTCGGGAAAGGTGTGCCATGGTGAAGGCAGCCCAGCGGACCAGCGTCTGGCTGGAGGGCAAGGCGCGCCGTGGCGGGCGCGGGGGCGGGCAGCCCTCGGGACTGGACCGGGAGCGGATCACCGAGGCGGCCGTACGGCTGCTGGACGCCGAGGGGCTCGCCAGGTTCTCCATGCGGCGGCTCGCCGCCGAGCTCGACGTGACGGCGATGTCCGTCTACTGGTACGTGGACACCAAGGACGACCTGCTGGAGCTGGCGCTGGACGCGGCCTTCGGGGAGGTACGGCTGCCGTCCGGCGACACCGGCGAGGACTGGCGCGACCAGCTGCGGGATCTCGCCGCCGAGTACCGGGCGCTGCTGGTGCGCCATCCCTGGCTGTCCCCGCTCGCCGGGACCTTCCTCAACATCGGCCCGAACGCGGTCGCCTTCTCGCTCGCCGTGCAGCGGGTGATCCGGCTGACCGGGCTGCCGGCGCACGGCCGGATGGGCGCGATCTCGGCGGTCTTCCAGTTCGTGTACGGCTTCGGCACGATCGAGGGTCACTTCATCGCGCGCTGCGCGGCGGCCGGGCTGAGCCAGGACGAGTACTTCCGCCACGCCATGAGCGCGGTGACCGAGAGCACCGATCTCGGCGAGGTCGTGCACCGGTCCGCGGACCTCATGCAGGCCCGCGGCGGCGACACGGTGGAGGAGATGCGCGAGCGGGACTTCGCCTTCGCGCTGGAGACGCTCATCGCGGGGATCGAGGCGATGGTCGCCCGTGGGTAGGGCCGTCCCTGGACCCAAGGGCCTGTACGCAGGCTGTCAGTCCTCGGAGGAGACCAGGCGGGCCGGGAAGCCGCCCGTCGCCACGGGGCCCCAGCGCACGGGGGTGATCCGGATGATCGACTTTCCCTGCTTGACCATGGCCTGGCGGTACTCGTCCCAGTCCGGGTGCTCGCCCGCGATGTTGCGGTAGTACTCGACGAGCGGTTCGACGGAGTCCGGCGTGTCGATGACCTCGGCCGTGCCGTCGATCTGGACCCAGGGCCCGTTCCAGTCGTCGCTGAGCACGATGACGCTGACCCGCTCGTCCCGCTTGGCGTTGCGGGTCTTGGCGCGGTCCGGGTACGTGGAGACGACGATCCGCCCCGAGTCGTCGACGCCGCAAGTCAGCGGCGACCCCTGGGGGCTGCCGTCGGCGCGGCGGGTCAGCAGGATCGCGCGGTGACGGGGACGCACGAAGTCCAGCAACTCGTCCAGGGACACGTCGGTGTTGGTCGCGATGTTCGGTGCCATGCCCGCAGCCTAGAGGCACCGGGCCGTGCCGAGGCTGACCCTGTCGTGCCTACGACCGCACGTCGGCTTCAGGACTCCAACGCCTCCGCCAGGCTGTCGTACACGGGCACGTCCCGCCGCACCCCGGTCAGCTCCAGGACGCGGCTCGGGACGCCGAGCGGTGCCGCCACCACCCGTACCCCGACCCGCGCGGGCAGCCGGGACCGTACGTCCTGGACGAGGCGGGCGCCCTGGGAGTCCATGAAGCCGGTGCGGGTGAAGTCCAGGATCAGCACGCTGAGCCGGGTGGCGCGCGCCCCGGCGAAGGACGTGATGGCGGCGCACAGCGCGGGGGAGTTGGACAGGTCGATCTCCTGGGGCAGGACGATCAGGCTGCGGCCGGGAAGATCGCGCACCCGGCACGGGCTCGGGACATGGGTCATGGCACTCACCTGGCAGAGGTTCGTCCGGGCTCAGGGAGGCCGCTTCCTGACCTGTCGCCTCATTGGACCACTCTCGGCCGCCGCTCCGAAAGGGGCGCCGCCGAGAGTCAACCGGGCGTCAATCGCCCCGCAGGAAGGAGATAAAATTCTGTCCGTCCTGCGCTCGCAGTCGGGAATGTGCTGCGGAGCTCTCCTGCGCATGGCCGTACGGCCGTGCACGCCGAAGAGGTTCGTGTGCCTGCGTCCGACTTTTCCGATTTGCCTGATTTTCCGCGGGGTTTCGAGCTGGCCGAGGCACTGACCGCGGCGGCTCGGCAACTGCACGACACAGTCACCCCCCACAGCACCATGAGCACCGCCGTCGGCCTCGCCGTGCGCCTGGTGCCGGGCGCCGAACACGCGGTCATCTCCGAGGCGGAGCGCGGCAACCACTTCCGTACGCTCGCCTGGAGCGACGAAGTCGTCCGCACCGCCCACGACTCCCGGCCGGGCGGCGACCGCGCCCCGTACTGGGACCACCTGTGGCACGCGCCCGTCGTGCGCGTGGCGGACAGCGAGAGCGACGCGGGTGGCTCCGTGCTGGCCGGCCTGGGCCTGCGCTCGGCGCTCGCGCTCCGACTGCGCGCCGACAAGCGACGCCTGACCGTGCTCACCGTCTACGCCGGCAAGCCGCACGCCTTCGACGACGCCGCGACGCGGATCGGCCGGCTGTTCACCGCGCACGTCGGCCTCGCGCTGGACTCGGTGACCGTGCGCGAGCAGCTCACCGAGGCGATGCACACCCGGGACCTGATCGGCCAGGCCACCGGCATCCTCATGGAGCGCCTGAACATGGACGCCACGGAGGCGTTCGACAGCCTGGTGCGCGCCTCACAGCGGGAGAACGTCAAGCTGCGGGACCTCGCCCGCCGCATCGTCGATGCGAACCGCACCACATGATGGTCAGGAGTTGATCGCCGAAACGGGGACAAAAGCATGTCATGAGACCCGAGATGCCCTACCCGCTCGACCAGGCGATCGTGCGCAGCGGCGGTCTCGACACGCTGTTGCGGGACTTGACCGACCGCGCGGTAGAGGCCGTGCCCGGCTGCGACGCCTGCAGCATCACCGTCCGCCGCGGCGACCGTCTGCTGACCCTGGCGGGCAGCGGAACCCTGCCCACCGGCCTGGATCTGCGCCAGTACGAGAACGGCACCGGCCCCTGCGTCACGGCCGCCGAGACGGGGACCGAGCAGTACGCCCCCGACCTGGCCGCCGAGACGCGCTGGCCCGCGTACACGGAGTACGCGCTGTCGGTCGGGGTGCGTTGTGTTCTCGCGGTGCCGCTCGCGGTCGAGGGCGACACCGGCGCCGCACTGAACTTCTACGGAATCGAGCCCGGGGTGCTCGGCACGGTCCGTGACCGGGCCCGTGCCTTCGCGGCGCGGACCGCCGAGGCCGTCGACGTCGCCCTGCGCGTGGAACGCGAGCGCGCCGACGCCACCGACGTACGCACCGCCCTGCTCTCCCGCAGCGTCATCGACCAGGCGATCGGCATACTGATGGCGCAGGAGCGGGTCAGCGCCCGGATCGCCCTGGAGCGCCTGCGCCGGATCTCCCAGGACACGAACACCAAACTCCGCGACCTGGCCACCGATCTGGTGTCCCGGGTCTCGGGCGACGGCCGTCCGCCGTCACGCGGACGGTAGCGACTCGCCCTGCACCGCCTGGATGTCCAGCTCCACCTTCAACGTGGTGCCGATGGCGGCGATGCCCGCCTGGACGATCTGGTTGTAGTTCATCGCGAAGTCCTCGCGGCGCAGTTCCGTGGTCGCGCGGAAGGCCGCACGGGTGCCGCCCCACGGGTCGGAGCCGGTGCCGAGGTAGGCGAGGTCCAGATCCACCGGGCGGACCACCCCGTGCAGGGTCAGCTCGCCGTGGACCGTCCAGCGGTCCGCGCCCGCGGCCGTCAGGCCGGTCGAGCGGTAGGTGATCTCCGGGTACTTCTCGACGTCCAGGAAGTCGGCCGACCTCAGGTGGGTGTCCCGCATGCCGTTGCCCGTGTCGATGGACTCGGCGCGGATGACGGCCTCGACACGGGACTTCTCCACCTCGTCCGGGGCGATCTCGATGCGCCCGGCGAAGTCCGTGAACCGCCCGTGCACGCTGGAGATCCCGAGGTGCTGCGCGACCGCGCCCACCGAGGAGTGCGCCGGGTCGATGGTCCACGGGCCGGGCGGCGGCAGTTCGGTGCCGCCCTGCCGGGCGAGCGTCACGGTGCCGACCTCGGCCCGTCCGCTCGCGGTGACGATCGCGCTGGAGGCGGCGGGCGCGTACCCGACCGCCGTGATGATCACGGTGTAGGCGCCGGGCGCGAGTTCGGTCGCGTCCCGGACGACGCCCTCCGCGTCGGCCTCGGCGCGCAGGACCTGCGTCCCGGTCATGTCGGTCACGGTGACGACCGCGTGCGACACGGCCCATCCGTCTCGCGTACGGATCCGTGCGGTCAGTCCCATCGCGTGGTTCCCCTCAAATCCCTTGAATCCTTGATAAATCCCCGTGGCGGCCGAAAAAAATCCGGCCCGCGGGGGCGCTTGTCGCTCACAGCGCGCCCCCACGAGCCGGACCCCCGACTACTCGCCCGGGTGGGCGAGTTCGATGTCGTGGTCGTCGACTCCGCGGCCGGAGACGGTCACCGCGGTGGCCACCGGCGGGTAGCCCGTCGCGATGACGGTGTACTCGCCGCTGCCCAGGTCGGTGAAGGCGTACGCGCCGTCCGCGCCGGTGGTGGCGGTGCCGACCACGTTGCCCGCCGCGTCCACCAGGGTCACCCGGGCGTCCGCGAGGGGGCCGTGCGGGGCCCGTACGACGCCCTGGACCTGGGAGCCGGAGTCGAGGTCGATCTCGACCCGCGTCACTCCGGTGGCGCCGACCTCGACGGGCAGGGCCCGCGGGCGGTGCCCGGCGGCGTTCACCGCGATGGTCACGGCACCCGGCACGAGCTCCGCGAAGGAGAAGGTGCCCTGCTCGCCGGTGGTGGCGGTGGCCAGCAGGTCGCCGCGCACGTCGGTAACGATGACCATCGCGTCCTTGACCGGCAGCCCGGTCTCGGCCGCGCGGACGACGCCGCTCAGGCCACTGGTGCCGCTGAGCAGGACGTCGTACGACACCGGCTCGTCGTGCACGACGATCGTGGAGGCCTGCGGCTGGTGGCCGTCGGCGGAGGCGATCAGGACGTAGGAGCCGGTGCCCGGAGCGTGCACCGCGTAGGAACCGTCCGCCTGCGCGACCGACCGGCCCAGCTGCCGTCCCCCGAGGGAGATCAGGGTGACGGCGGCCTGCGGGACCGGTGCGCCCTCGCCGCCGCGGACGAAGCCGCGGACCGGTATGCCACCGCCGTCACCGGCCGCCTCCGGCCGGGCGATCGTGGCGACGGCCGCGAGGCGCTGCGTGCCCGTGCCCTCGCCGGTGGTCTCGGTGTTCGCCACCGCCCAGCTCGGGACCCTCTCCTCGGCCGGCGCGGCAGCCTCGGCCGGGGTGGCCGCCTCGGCCGGGGTGGCCGCCGCGGGGGCCTCCTGCGGGGCCGAGTCGGCAGCGGCCTGCGCCAGCGCGCCCTTGGTCTTCAACGGGACCTCCTTGATGAACAGGGTGATCAGGAAGGCGACGGCCGCGAGGCAGCCGGCGATCAGGAAGACGTCGGCGATGCCGTGGCCGTAGGCGCTCTCCAGCAGCGTGCGCAGCGGGACCGGCAGCTTGCCCAGGTCCGGGATGCTGTCCGTGGAGCTCGAGCCGGCCAGGGCGGCCTGGTACTTCGGGCTCAGGGTGCTGATGCCGTCGGTGATGTAGTGGGTGATCCGGTGGGAGAGCACCGCGCCGAGCGCGGAGACGCCGACCGCACCGCCGAGGGAACGGAAGAAGGTGACCGTGGAGCTGGCCGAGCCGAGGTCGGAGGGCGCCACCTGGTTCTGGGTGCACAGCACCAGGTTCTGCATCATCATGCCGATGCCGAGACCCATCAGGGCCATGAAGATCGACATCTTCCAGTAGGCCGTGTCGTACCGGATGGTGCCGAGCAGGCCCAGGCCGGCCGTCACCAGCACACCACCGCTGACCAGCCACGCCTTCCAGCGTCCTGTGCGGGTGATGAACTGGCCGGAGACGGTGGAGGAGACGAACAGGCCACCGATCATCGGGATCGTCAGGACACCCGACATCGTCGGGGACTTGTCGCGGGCGAGCTGGAAGTACTGGCTGAAGAACACCGTGCCGGTGAACATCGCGACACCCACGAAGAGCGAGGCGAGCGACGCCAGCGTGATGGTGCGGTTGCGGAACAGCCGCAGCGGGATGATCGGCTCGCTCGCCTTGGTCTCGATCAGCACGAACAGCGCACCGAGGACGATCGAACCGCCGACCATGGTGTACGTCTGCCAGGACAGCCAGTCGTACTTGTCACCGGCGAAGGTCACCCAGACCAGCAGCAGCGAGACCGCGGCGGCGATGAAGAACGCGCCGCCCCAGTCGACCTTGACCTCCCGCTTGACCACGGGCAGGTGCAGGGTCTTCTGCAGCACGATCAGCGCGATCACCGCGAAGGGCACGCCGACGTAGAAGCACCAGCGCCAGCCCAGCCACGAGGTGTCGGTGATGACACCGCCGAGCAGCGGGCCGCCGACGGTGGCGATGGCGAACGTGGCACCCAGGTAGCCGGAGTAACGTCCGCGCTCACGCGGGGAGATCATCGCGGCCATGACGATCTGCGCCAGCGCGGACAGACCGCCGACGCCGATGCCCTGCACGACTCGGCAGGCGATCAGCATTCCCGGGTTCTGCGACAGGCCGGCCGCCATCGAGCCCAGGACGTAGACGATCAGGGCTATCTGGACGAGCGCCTTCTTGCTGTACAGGTCCGCGAGCTTGCCCCACAGCGGGGTGGTCGCGGTCATCGCCAGCAGCGAGGCGGTGACGACCCAGGTGTAGGCGGACTGGCCGCCGCCGAGGTCGCCGATGATGTGCGGCAGCGCGTTGGTGACGATCGTGGACGACAGGATCGCCACGAACATGCCGAGCAGAAGCCCGGAGAGGGCCTCCATGATCTGCCGGTGCGTCATCGGAGCGCCGTCCGGGGAGCCTCCCCCGTGCTTGGCGTGAGCCCGCACACCGGCTGGTGTGGTCGTTGCCATGGGCTTCCTTTACTTACGTGCTTGCGGGTGTACGGGTGGTCTGGTGGGCAACGGATTCCGTCGCGGGTGCGGCCTGCGCGAGCCGCGGAGTGGAACGGCAGTCGCCGAAGCTCTCCCTGAGCCGTGCCATGAGCTGGATGAGGCGGCCGACGTCGTCCTCCGACCAGTCGCTCAGCCGGTCGGCGAGCAGCGCGGCGGTGCGCCGGGACAGCTCGTCGAGCTGGATACGGCCGGGCGCCGTCAGACGCAGGATGCGGGAGCGCTTGTCCGCGGGGTCCGGGCGGCGCTCGATCCAGCCGCGATCCGCGACGTGCGCGACGTGACGGCTGGTGACCGACATGTCGACGGCGAGCAGCTCCGCGAGCTTGCTCATGCGCATGTCGCCGTGGCGGCCGAGCAGTGTCAGCACGGCGGCGGAACCGCCGGGGCAGTCGGGCGGCAGGCAGCGCCCGAGGTCTCGCTTCACGGCGCCGAAGGCGCTGAGCTGACGCGCCAGCTCTTCGTACTGCGCTCGCTCGGCCATGGCACCTCCTTCTCATCGTTGCCTGGAGCAACCATAAGGAGATTGGTTGCTGCAGGCAAATGAAACGAGTCTCTCCGGGCTAAAAACTTGGCAAAGGCAAGCGTTGGCGAAAGTAAATGTGCAGGTGGCGGGGGGTGCCTGTCTGTGGCACGGCTGTGAACGGCCTCGCGGCAGGCCCCCGCACGGAGCCACTCACAGAACCCTCACTTGGGCAGTACCCCACGTATTCGCTAGGGTCCGGGGCCATGGCTAACACCCAGGGCCCCCAGGGCAACTACGACCCCGCTGGCAGCACGCAGATGTTCCGCGCGTTCGTCGACGAGGCGGCCCCTCAGGGCCGGCAGCAGGCGGCCGCTCCGGCCGGCCCCCGCATCGGCCTGATCGTCGGCGTCGTGGTCGCCGTCGCGATCGTCGCCGCGGTGGCCTGGCTGGCGCTGAAGTAGGCCGACGCCCGCACCTCCGCTACATCCACCGGACGGTCACGTCCCGCGTCTCGACGTGCATCCCGAGCGGTACCCCCCCCCACGCTCGACTTCGCTCGCGCGGGGGGACCCCCATGGCCTCGACGCACACCGTCCAGGTCCCTTTCACCGACGCCCCGGCGGCGATCGGCGCGGGCAGCGCCTCCGTGGACTCCATCGTCGCCCAGTCGGTCCCGAGTGCCCCGATGACGTGCGTTCCGAGGGTCACCGTGCCCGAACGCACCGGGGTGCCGCCGGTGTTGCGGAAGAGGACGGTCACGTTCTCGCACCAGCGGTGGTCGGTGGGCTGCCGCTCGGGTCGGCCCGCGGTGAGCACCGCGGGTCCACTCGGTGTGGGGCGAGGAGTGGTCGGCGTGGGAGAGGGTGAAACGGGGCCGGGCGCGGGCGACTTGGTACCGGTGCCGGTCTGGATGGCCGCACCGGCCGTTTCCCGCACGGCTGTCGGGCTCGGGGCCGGGCCGTCACCGGCTGCCGCAGAGGCGCTTGCGCGGGAGTCCGGGATGCCCGGACTCCTGGTCCCGGAGGTCTTGTTCCCGGCGGTCCCGGTCCCGGACGGCCCGTCGAGGGGGGCTACTGTCACGTCCCCGGTCGGCGCCACCGCCGGACCGGACGCCGGAGGGCCGCCGCCCGCGGGGCCGACCGCCACGTATGCCTCACCGTCCGCGCCGCCGGTACCCGCGGCCAGAATCCCGCCCAGGCAGACGGCGACCGCCGACGCCCCGACCACGAGCCCCTGACGGCCCCGCAACCACGTCGCTGGAAGCATCGCGCCAGTGTGGCTGACAGTCCGTCAATTCGGAAGCCCCGGTGTGGCACACGGGCCTGCCCCGTCCACCTGGTGCCGTCCGTCCCGTCGGTCGCGGGCCGCTCGCGGACGCGGCCACTGCGGCCGAGGCCCCGGTGAACCAGCGGTGCCGCCGAATGTTCCGCACCGTACCGACGACCCGCTCCCGAAGCAGGCCGCCGTCTCAAGCGGGTACCGGTCGGCCTGTGCCGTCGACGAGTCGCTGCGACGCAGGCCGGCCAGGACGGAGGGCAGCGCACGACAGCGCGCCACCGCCGAGGGCTGCGCGGTGGCTCAGTCCGAGATCAGGCCCTCCCGCAGCTGTGCCAGCGTGCGGGTCAGGAGGCGGGAGACGTGCATCTGGGAGATGCCGACCTCCTCGCCGATCTGCGACTGCGTCATGTTCGCGAAGAAGCGGAGCATGATGATCCGCCGCTCACGGGGCGGCAGCTTGGCCAGCAGC
The DNA here is from genome assembly GCF_014905555.1 of Streptomyces sp. Y2F8-2. Taxonomy (GTDB): domain Bacteria; phylum Actinomycetota; class Actinomycetes; order Streptomycetales; family Streptomycetaceae; genus Streptomyces; species Streptomyces cynarae. Next base: position 354,145 of record NZ_BNGS01000008.1, read on the forward strand.
GGCTTGAGGGACTCGCGGTACTCCACACCCTCCAGGGCCGAGTCCTCGTAGCCGAGCCGGTCCGCGAGCGAGCCCTCGCCGCCGCCGTCGTCCTCGGGGGTCGGGGAGTCCAGCGAGGACGCCGTGTAGGCGTTGCCGACCGCGAGGCCGTCGACCACGTCCTCCTCCGACACACCCAGCGCGGAGGCCAGTTCGGTGACCGTCGGGGAGCGGTCCAGCTTCTGCGACAGCTCGTCGCTGGCCTTGGTGAGGGCCAGGCGCAGCTCCTGGAGGCGGCGCGGCACCCGCACCGACCAGGAGGTGTCCCGGAAGAACCGCTTGATCTCGCCCACGACCGTCGGCATCGCGAAGGTCGGGAACTCCACGCCCCGCTCGCAGTCGAAGCGGTCGATCGCCTTGATCAGGCCGATCGTGCCGACCTGGACGATGTCCTCCATCGGTTCGTTACGGCTGCGGAAGCGGGCCGCCGCGTACCGGACGAGCGGGAGGTTGAGCTCGATGAGCGTGTCCCGGACGTAGGCACGCTCCGGGCTGTTCTCGTCGAGTGCGGCGAGCCGCAGGAACAGGGAGCGGGACAGGGTGCGGGTGTCGATGCCCTCCGTGGACGGAAGGTCCGGGGCCTCGGGGGCCGGAAGAGCCTCGGCGCCCGGGAGGTCCTGGGCGGGAAGGGTCTCGGCACCCGGGAGGTCCTGAGGGGCCTGAAGGTCCTGGAGCACGTCGGGCGCGGAGTCGCTCTGCATGAGCGTGAGCACCTTCGAGCTGCCCTGGTCTGCGGACATGCCACCCCCTTTGGGTCGCGGGACGGTCGCGGCGGACGCTCCCGTCGTAGGAACGCAGCCTCCCCTGAAATACCGGTCGCGAGGCCGCGGCAAACGCGCTCCCGGAAGAATGTCACATGTCGGCAACACGCTGTAGTGACATGTCGACATGTGAAACGCGAATGCGCCCTGGTTGGAAGGGTTCTGAGGGTTTTTCAGCGCAGAGTTGTCGGGAAGGGCGCTTGCGGGTGATTCGCTCGCGTGAGTTATGCGTCGATCCTGTTTGCGGATCTCAGACGCGCAAAGCTCCGCGCCAGGAGCCTTGACACATGCATCTGGGAGACACCCAGTTCGGCGCTGATCTGGGACTGGGTGAGGTTGCTGTAGTAGCGCAGCAGCAGGATCCGCTGCTCGCGCTCGGGCAGCTGGACGAGCAGATGCCGTACGAGGTCGCGGTGCTCGACGCCGTCGAGGGCGGGGTCCTCGTAGCCGAGCCGGTCGAGCAGGCCGGGGAGTCCGTCGCCCTCCTGGGCGGCCTCGAGGGAGGTCGCGTGGTACGAGCGGCCCGCCTCGATGCAGGACAACACCTCGTCCTCGGAGATGCGCAGCCGCTCGGCGATCTCGGCGGTGGTGGGGGAGCGTCCGTACGCCGTCGTCAGGTCCTCGGTGGCGCTGTTGACCTGTACCCACAGCTCGTGCAGCCGGCGCGGGACGTGGACGGTGCGGACGTTGTCGCGGAAGTAGCGCTTGATCTCGCCGACGACGGTGGGCATCGCGAAGGTCGGGAACTGCACGCCGCGGTCGGGGTCGAAGCGGTCGATGGCGTTGATCAGGCCGATGGTGCCGACCTGGACGACGTCCTCCATGGGCTCGTTGCGGGAGCGGAAGCGGGCGGCGGCGTAGCGGACGAGGGGGAGGTTCGCCTCGATGAGCGCGCCACGCACGCGGTGGTGCTCCGGGGTGCCGGGTTCCAGCTCCTTGAGCTGGGCGAAGAGCATCTGAGTGAGGGCCCGGGTGTCGGCGCCGCGGCGTCTGGCGGCTTCCTGTGGGTGGGCGGGGGCGGGATCGGGGCCGGGGGTCGGTTCGGTCGCGTGGGCGTGGGCGGGGTCCGTGCCGGATGCCGGATGCCGGTCGGAGGACGGGGCCGGAGCCTCGTCCTCCTGGGGCGGCGCAGTACTGGCCGACACGGTCAACGCCACCTCTTCATCCGTCAACGCATCTGTCAACTCACCGTCAAAAGCGGTCATAGCATCACAAGAAATGGACACTGTGCGCAAGCACCGCATAACTCCGTGTTGAGAGAGGGGCGGGGGCAGAGATTGGGGCACAAGACGCAGGAAAGCCCTCCACTGTTCCGGTGGAGGGCTCCGTCGCTTGTGTCGCCCGGAATCGGTGGGCGGTGTCGCTCAGATTTCGTAGTCGGCGATCACCCAAGTGGCGAACTCGCGCCACAGGGCGACGCCCGCCTGGTGCGCCGGGTGTTCCAGGTAGCGCTTGAGGGCGTCCGTGTCGTCCACCGCCGAGTTGATCGCGAAGTCGTGGGCGACGGGGCGGTCGCTGATGTTCCAGCCCAGCTCCCAGAAGCGGAGCTCGTCGATCAGGCCGCCGAGGGCCTCGAAGGCGCGGACGCCCTCCACGACGCGCGGGTCGTCGCGCTGGACGCCCTCGTTGAGCTTGAAGAGGACCAGGTGGCGGATCACGGGTGCTCCCAGGGGTACGGCAACGGCGGCGGCCGCCGGCCGGCGGTTCGTGCGGGGCCTTGAGGGGGCCTTACTTGGCGCCGTCGGCGAGCCAGGTCATGAAGTGGCCGATGGCCTTGGCGGCGCTCGAGATGCCTTCGAACCCTATCTGCACGTAGTCGGCGGCCTTGGCCGGATCGGTGATGATCACATAAAGCACGAAGACCACGAGCACGTAGAACGCGATCTTCTTTCCCGGTACCGCCACCGTGGCCTCCCCCGTCTCTTCCGCCCCGAGGGGCCGGTTCGCCGCGGGTGAGTGTAACCCGGCCAGGTGTTCGGGGCTTCGCAAAAGATCACGTATGCACCATGTCCTCACCCGTTCCTGTCCGTACGGGGACTTCGGGACCAATGGCCCGGGGGGAGGGGCCGTTCGGCCGGGTTGCCGGGGCCTCGTGAAACCGGAGGATGGAGAGGAGCCCACCGGACCGGCAGGGCCGGGAGGGCAGGGAGGACCGGACCGGGTGACCGGACCCGGCTGGGACCCGCACCGCGAGGTCCCCGAGCCGCGAGGCGGCCCCGACGCCCGTGTCCTCATGGGAGGGGACGGCGCCCTGTTCCCCCGAGGCCGCCGCCCCGCTCCAGGGGGCGGGCCGAAGCCCCGGCGCACTGAGCGGCACGCCGGGGCTTCGTGCCGCATGGATACGTCCGGTCCCCTGCGCAGATCGAGGCGCGTGCTACCCCTTGTGCACGACCGGCGCACACGACGAAGGGCCCCACCGACGGCGGGGCCCTTCTTCAGCGGTAGCGGAGGGATTTGAACCCTCGGTGACTTGCGCCACACTCGCTTTCGAGGCGAGCTCCTTCGGCCGCTCGGACACGCTACCGAGGGAGACCCTACCCCAAGGTGGGCCGTGGTCTGAAATCCGTTTCCGGGCATCGCCCGGGGCGGGGCTCAGCGGACCCGGAAGAAGTCCGTCAGCAGCCGTGCGCAGTCGTCCGCGAGCACACCGGCGATCACCTCCGGGCGGTGGTTCAGGCGCCGGTCGCGCACCAGGTCCCACAGCGACCCGACCGCGCCCGCCTTCTCGTCGCGCGCACCGTAGACCAGCCGCTCCACCCGGGACTGCTGCACCGCGCCGGCACACATGGTGCAGGGCTCCAGGGTGACGACGAGCGTGCAGCCGGGCAGCCGCCACTCGCCGAGCGCAGCCGCGGCCCGGCGGAGCGCGACGATCTCCGCGTGGGCCGACGGATCGCCCGTCGCCTCGCGCTCGTTGTGACCGGTGGCCAGCACCGAGCCGTCCCGGGACAGCACGACGGCACCGACGGGCACGTCACCGCCCTGGACGGCCCGCGCCGCCTCGTCCAGGGCAAGACGCATGGCGGCCCGCCAGCGGTCGCGCACCGGGTCGGGGGCCGGCGCCCGGTCCTCGGTCACCCGCACACCTAGCGGACGGTCTCCAGGACCTCCGAGGCACCCAGCGCCTCGGCGATCGCGTTGAGCGCGTCGTCGGCGTCCAGGGCGCGCAACTCCTTCTCGGAGACACCGAGGTCGTCGAGGATCTCGCTGTCTCCCACGGGGCCGTGCGGCACGGCGGCGTCCGTACCGGTCGCGTCCTCGTCGTCGGCGTCCTCGGGCTCACCGTCCTCCGTGCCGTCGAGGTCGAGGGAGTCCAGGTCCGGACCGTCGTCGCCGGGCTCCCTTCCGAGCAGTTCGTCGGTGAGCAGGATCTCGCCGTACGAACTGCGGGCTGCGGCAGCGGCGTCCGAGACGTAGATACGAGGGTCGTCCTCGCCGTCCACGCGGACGACGCCGAACCACGCGTCCTCCTGCTCGATCAGGACGAGCACCGTGTCGTCGTCGGCCGAGGCTTCCCGGGCCAGGTCGGCCAGGTCGGACAGCGTCTCCACATCGTCGAGCTCTGTGTCGCTCGCTTCCCACCCGTCTTCGGTGCGCGCGAGCAGTGCGGCGAAGTACACCGTGACTCTCCCACTGGTCATAGGTGTGCCGGTTGGGGGTCCCCCCGGCGGAGGTTCTGGGCGGAGAGAGCTGGGCTCCGAGCCCCACCCACTCGGAATCGTGGCAGAAACAAGGCGTTCAGGGGACGTCTTCGGCTCCCTGTGTCTGGCTGTTTTGATCGCGAGCACTCGAGCAGAGCGGTCCACTCACCAGCGCACTCGTTGCCGCCACCTGCGGATCGTACGCGGCCTTCGCCGGTGTGGCCGCACGACCACCCCCGCGGCGGCCGCGTCGCTACCAGCGGAAGGTGCGCATACGCATGGCGTGACGCAGCCGTGCGGCCTTGGCGCGGCGGGGCTGGACGCGGGCGCGCAGCTCCCGTGCCTCCGCCAGTTCACGCAGGAACCTGGCGCGGCGCCGCCTGCGCTCGGCGTCCGACTCCTGTGCCTCCGGCTCGTCGGGGGACTCCTGGTCCGGCATCGTCACACCACCCCTGTTCCGTTCCTCCCACTTTCCCTCTGATGGGGGGTTCGATGCCAGGTCCGGACGGACGCGGTGGCCCGGTTACTGTGGGGGCATGCGTCTCCATGTCGTCGACCACCCCCTGGTCGCCCACAAGCTCACCACGTTGCGCGACCGGCGCACCGACTCCGCGACCTTCCGTCGGCTGGCCGACGAACTCGTCACCCTGCTCGCCTACGAGGCGACGCGGGACGTGCGCACCGAGGCGATCGAGATCGAGACGCCGGTCGCCACGACCACCGGCGTCAAGCTGTCGCGTCCGCGCCCGCTGGTCGTGCCGATCCTGCGCGCCGGGCTCGGCATGCTGGACGGCATGGTGCGGCTGCTGCCGACCGCCGAGGTGGGCTTCCTGGGCATGATCCGCAACGAGGAGACCCTCCAGGCCTCCACGTACGCGACACGCATGCCGGAGGACCTCTCGGGGCGGCAGGTGTACGTCCTGGACCCGATGCTCGCGACCGGCGGCACGCTCGTCGCGGCGATCCAGGAGCTGATCAAGCGCGGCGCGGACGATGTGACGGCCGTGGTGCTGCTGGCCGCTCCGGAGGGCGTCGAGGTCATGGAACGCGAACTGGCGGGCACGCCGGTCACGGTGGTGACGGCCGCGGTCGACGAGCGCCTGAACGAGCACGGCTACATCGTTCCGGGCCTCGGGGACGCCGGGGACCGGCTGTACGGGGCGGCCGAGTAGGGAACGTAGGGGCGGCACGGCCCCGGAACAGCCCCGGACCGGCCGTGCGGTCTCCGCACGAGGCCGCACGGCCGCACCGCACGGAACCGGGGACCAGGGACGGCGGCCGGTGCGGTTGCCCGGGGCCGGGGCCGGGCCCGGAAGAACCTCAGCAGCTCTTCTTGCCGGTGCTGCCCGGCGACGCCGTCGGCGTCGGGTTCGTCAGGGCCGCCAGGGCCTTGTCCGCGTCCGGCTTGGCCGTCAGGGACTTGAAGCCGTCGCCGAGGATCAGGTCGAGGGACGCGTCCGTGCGGGCGTCCGTGCGCTGGTCGGCGCCCGCCAGCTGGGTGGCGAGAACCGGCAGCGCGCTGTGCAGGGAGGCCTTCGGGCCGAGCAGTATCCCGACGCCCTTGACCTTCTTGTCGTACTGCTGCGTCGCGTTGCCCACGGTGCCGATGTGGAAGCCGCGCTTCTTCAGCTCGTCCGCGGTCTCCTTGGCGAGGCCGCTGCGTTCCGTGGCGTTGAGGACGTTGACCGTGATCCGCCCCGGCTCCGGCAGGGCCTTGGCGGCGGCGGGCGACGCGCTCACCTTGCCGGCGCAGTCCGCCTTGGGGCCGGACGCCGACGTTCTGCCGCTGCCTCCGGTGAAGACGTCGATGAGCTGCAGGGTTCCCCAGCCGATCAGCCCGATGGCGGCCACGGAGGCGACGATGGCGACCACGAGCCTGCCGCGGCGCCGGGGCGGGCGCATCCGCGGGTACTTGTCCCCCGTGATCCGGTACTGGCCACCCATGCCAGGGGGAGTCAGCATGCTCATGGGCGCAGCGTAGTGCGCCCGGGCAGCAATGCCTACTAGATGATCATCAGACGCCCGGAGTCCAACCCGAAAGGGTCAACAGGCGTCCGTACGGCCCGCGGACGGCGGAAGCGGACCGGGGCCGCCCAGGGGCCGTCTCGCGGAGGAGTCAGTCGAGTTCGAGCACCCGTGCGTGCAGCACCTGGCGCTGCTGCAGCGCCGCGCGGACCGCGCGGTGCAGGCCGTCCTCCAGGTACAGGTCGCCCTGCCACTTCACGACGTGCGCGAAGAGGTCGCCGTAGAACGTCGAGTCCTCGGCGAGCAGGGTCTCCAGGTCGAGCTGCTGTTTGGTCGTCACCAGCTGATCGAGGCGGACCGGGCGCGGCGCGACGTCCGCCCACTGCCGGGTGCTCTCCCGGCCGTGGTCGGGGTACGGCCGGCCGTTTCCGATGCGCTTGAAGATCACACGGAAAGCCTACCGGTCGACACGTTCCGGGCGCAGCCATGGCGACGGAGTGCGCCCTCGGAAAAGATGCGGTAAACGGGGCAAAAAGGGAGAGGGTTCGCTATGTGTGCGGGAAGTGGCGCGGCCGCCCCGCCGGGGGCGGCCGCTGTCATGGGTCACGGATGCGGACGGGTCCACGGCCGTCGCTCGCGGTCCCGCTCCGGCGGGATCGCCGGGGTGGACGGGTCCACCGCGTCGGGCTCCGGCTCGGGTTCCGGTTTCGGTTTCGTGCTGCGCAGGGCCTCGGCGCGCACCAGGGCGTGCAGGACCGCGTAGGGGTCGATGAGCATGTAAGGGTTCCTCGCGTTGCTGGTGGTGTGACGGTTCCGGGCGGGCCGGACCTGTCAGCAGCGCAGGACCACGGTGCGCAGGGCGTGCAGTGCGGCCGAGCGCGACGTCCGGGCGGGGGCGGGAGGCAGGTCGTCCGGGCCGGACGGCGCGGGGGCGGCCTGCGGCCCCGGTCGCAGCGGCGTGACGGTGCGGGGCCCCTGGAGGGTCGCGGTCCGCGGCGCGGGCGCGAGGACGTCGTAGTCCGCGTCGCACGCCTGGACCGCGGACGCGGGGGCGGAGTCGGCCTCCACCGCCTCGGTGTACGCGCCTGCCACGAGGAGGCTGACGAGCGCCACGAGCACCCTGAGCCAGGCATACCGCCGAGCGGTGCGTGGGGGGTGCGGTGCGTGGCTCACATGGGGTCATCTCCCCGTCGGACGCACGTCCTTCATCGTGCCGGACCCGAGAACCGCTCGCACGGTGTACCGGCCGGGCGAGTGGTTGACGTTCTCCATGTGATCATCACTGAATCACCATGTGATCTTCACAGGGTGCGCGGGATCCGCCGCGTACCGCCACGGATCCGAACCGCCGTGACGATCTCGACGATGCCGACCGCCACCAGCCACCACCCGGCGACGAGGGTCAGCACGGCGATCGTCGGGAACGGCGAGACGATCAGCACGATCCCGGCGATGAAGGTCACGACGCCGAGGAAGATCTGCCAGCCGCGCGCGGGCACCGCCGGATCGTGGGCGGCGGCCATGGTCTGGGTGATTCCGCGGATCAGCCAGCCGATCCCGATCCACAGTGCGAGCAGCAGGACCGACTCCAGGCGGCTGCGGAAGCAGAACAGACCCAGCAGGATCGACAGGGCGCCGCTGACGAAGGCCAGGACGCGCAGCGAGGTGGTCTTGTGGGTGCCGAAGGCGGCGGCCAGTTGGAACACACCGCTGGCGAGCAGGTACACGCCGAAGAGGACCCCGGCGGCGAGCAGGGACGGGCCCGGCCAGACGAGGACCAGGACGCCGAGGATCAGCGACGCGACACCGGTGAGCAGCACGACCTGCCAGGCGGTACGGGCGAGGACGTGCAACGGCCCCTCGAAGGGCGGCTCCTGCAGGTCCCACGCCGGTCTCGTCGCGTGCGTGCCGCGTGCGGCGTGGACGTGACGGTCGTCGTATTCCGGGCCACCAGGGGGCCCGGTCGGTGCGTCGGTCATGATCCATGCTGGGAACGGGTGCGGGCGCCCCGCCACCCCGGACGGTCCGACCGACTGACGCCTGCCGGTTGCTACCGATTGCCCTTCGCGGCCTTCGCCGCCGCCTTCATCTCCTGCTTGTGCGCCCGGACCTTGGCCAGTGACTCGGGCCCGGTGATGTCGGCCACGGACCGGAACGACGTGGCCTCTCCGTAGGGACCCGCGGCCTCCCGCCACCCCTCGGGCCGTACGCCGAGTTGCTTGCCGAGCAGCGCGAGGAAGATCTGCGCCTTCTGCTTGCCGAAGCCGGGCAGGTCCTGGAGCCGCCCGAGCAGTTCCCGTCCGCTGTCGGTGTCGGCCCACAGGGCCTCGGGGGCCCCGTCGTAGTGCTCCACGAGGTACTGGCACAGCTGCTGGATCCGCCGTGCCATCGACCCCGGGTAACGGTGCACCGCGGGCTTGCGCGACAGCAGTTCCGCGAAGGCCTCCGGGTCCTGGGCCGCGATGTCGTGCGCGTCGAGGTCGTCGGTGCCCAGTCGTCGCGCGATGGTCCACGGTCCCTTGAACGCCCACTCCATCGGAACCTGCTGGTCCAGCAGCATCCCGATCAGCGCGGCGAGCGGACTGCGCCCGAGGAGCGCGTCGGCCTCGGGATCCTGGGCGAGGTGAAGGGTGACGTCCATGACCCGATGGTCGCCCGGCGGCGCGGGGACCGCAGCCGGGGCGCGACGCCGGCGCGGCACTAGCCTGCTGCCGTGACGCCTGACGATCTCATCGCCCACTACGGACTGGAGCCCATCCCGCGTGAGGGCGGGCTGTTCCGCAGGACCTGGACGGGACCGGCCCGGGCGGACGGGCGGCCGGAGGGCACCGCCATCGTGGCCCTGCTGACCGCCGCCCCCGACGGCTACTCGGCCCTGCACCGCCTCCCGGCCGACGAGGTCTGGCACCACTACCTCGGCGACCCGCTGGAGCTGCTGCTCCTCGCCCCGGACGGCGGCGCCCGCACGGCCGTACTCGGCCCGGACGTCCTCGGCGGCCAGTTCGTGCAGTTCACCGTGGAGGCGGGCACCTGGATGGGCGGCCGGGTCGCCGCGGGCGGCTCGTGGACGCTCTTCGGGTGCACCATGGCGCCGGGCTTCACCGACGAGGCGTACGAGCACGGCGACGCGGCCGAACTCACCGCGCGCTACCCGGCCGAGGCGGCCCGGATCGCGGAGCTGTGCCGGCCGTGAGCGGGCTGCTGGAAGGGCAGGTGGCCCTGGTGACGGGGGCGGGCGGCGGCATCGGGCGCGGGATCGCGCTGCGGTTCGCCGAGGAGGGTGCCGTGGTCGCCGTCCACTGCCGTACGTCGGTCGGGGCCGCGGACGAGGTGGCCGCCCGCATCCGGGACACGGGGGGCCGGGCGGTCGTGCTCCGGGCGGACCTGACCGTGGAGGAGGAATGCCGGCGTCTGGTGGCCGAGGCCGCCGAGTGGGGCGGCGGGCGGCTGACGGCGCTGGTCAACAACGCGGGGGTGCAGCCGGTGCAGGGGCTGGCCGGGATGACGGCCGCCGAGTGGCGGGCCGTGGTCGACGCCAACCTCACGGGCGTGTTCGCGTGCACGCAGGCGGCCGTGGAGGTGATGCGCGGCGCGGGCGGCGGCACCGTCACCCACATCGCCTCCGTCGAGGCCACGCATCCGGCCCCGCTGCACGCCCACTACTGCGCCTCCAAGGCGGCCGTCGTGATGCACGCGCGCTCGGCGGCCCTCGAGTACGGGCCGTACGGCATCCGCGTCAACACCGTCTCCCCCGGCCTCGTCGACCGGCCTGGCCTGGCGGAGGACTGGCCGGAAGGCGTGCGCCGCTGGCAACAGGCGGCGCCGTCCGGCCGGTTGGGGCGCCCGGAGGACATCGGCGACGCCTGTGTGTTCCTGGCCTCGCCCCTCGCCTCCTGGATCACGGGCCACGACCTGGTGGTGGACGGCGGGGTGTCGGCCCGGCCCACCTGGTGACACGGCTCCCGGAGATGATGGGCGACTCGGCCTTCGGCGGCCGGGATCACGCCACCCGCCGATGAGAACAGGGCGCGCCGCGTCCGTACGTAACCGAGACCCGGAACCGGCGATACGGGAGACGTGACGTGGGCGGAGGACATGTGGACGGGGGGAGTCGGGGCGCGGACCGGCACGGGAGGCGGCTGCGGCACCTCGCCCTCGTCCTGCTCGTCGCCCCCCTGCTGCTCCTCACGGGTGCCGGTTCGGCCTCCGCGCACGCCGCGCTGAAGGGCACCGACCCGGCGGACGGCGGTGTGCTGAAGACGGCGCCGGAGGCCGTCACCCTCACCTTCACCGAGTCGGTCGGTCTGCTGGACAACTCCATCCGGGTGTTCGATCCGGAGAACCGCCGGGTGCACACCGGCAAACAGGAACATGCGGACGGTCGCTCGGACACGGCGCGGGTCACGCTGCCGGACCTGAAGCAGGGCACGTACATCGTGGCCTGGCGGGTGGTGTCGGCCGACAGTCATCCGGTCTCCGGTGCGCTCACCTTCTCCGTCGGCAAGCGCTCGGCGACCACGGCCGCCCTGCCGGACGACGAGGTCCAGGACGCCGCCTCCACGGCGCTGTACAACACGGCCCGCTACATCGCCTACGGCGGCCTCGCACTGCTGCTCGGCGCCACCGCGTTCGCGATGGTCACCGGCGTGGCGGCGCCGCGCGGACTGGTCGTGGGCGGCTGGTGGACGCTGCTCGCGGCCACGCTCGCCCTGCTGCTGCTCCGGGGTCCGTACGAGCGCGGCAGCGGCCCGGCGGCGGCCTTCGACCTCACGGTGCTGCGGGAGACGGCGACGAGCCGCCCGGGTCTCGCGCTGCTCGTGCGGGTGGCGCTGCTGGCGGTGGCGGCACCGGTCGCGGCGCGGGCCGGGGTGCTGCGCGCACCGGCCGACGGGCGTGGCACGGCGGGTTCCGGCCGTCTCCGGTTCGCGATCGTGAGCCTTCTGTCGCTCGCGCTGGCCCTGACCTGGGCGGTGGCGGAGCACGCGTCCGCCGGGATCCAGGTGCCGCTCGCGATGACCTCGACCGTGCTGCACCTGCTGGCGATGGCGGTGTGGCTGGGCGGGCTCACGGCCCTGGTGACGGTGGTGCAACGGACGCCCGGGGAACTGCCCGCCCCCGCGGTCGCCCGCTTCTCGCGGCTGGCGTTCGCCGCGGTGGCCGTCCTGGCCGCCACCGGTGCCTACCAGTCATGGCGGGGCCTCGGTTCCCTCGACGCGCTCACCTCGACGCCGTACGGCAGGCTGCTCGTCGCCAAGCTGGCCGGGGTCGTCCTGCTGCTCACGGCGGCGGCCTGCTCCCGCCGCTTCACGGCACGGCTCGCGGTTCCGGCGGCGGAGGTTCCGGCGGCACCGCCGGAGCGGGTGCCGGAGACGGTGGGCGCCGCCTCGGGGGACGCCGACGCCGCCCACGTACGGGATGCCGCGCGCGTGCAGGACGCCTCGCACGCAGGGGGCGTACAGGGCGTACGGGACGCCGTGGACGTGCGGACGGACACGGACACGGACACAGACCCTCGGGACCCACCGGCGGGTCCCGCGCCGGGAGACGGCGCCCGCGCGCCCCACCTCCAGGCCCTGCGCCGCTCCGTGCTCGCCGAGATCTCCCTCGGGCTGGTCGTCCTGGCGCTCACCACCCTGCTCACCGGCACCCAGCCGGGCCGGGCGGCGGAGGAGGCGGCGGCGTCGACGGCCGCCGCCGAACCGCCCCTCGGCTCCGCCACGGTGATCCCCTTCGACGTGGGCACCCCCGGCGGGCACGGCAAGGTGCAGATCGAGCTGACGCCCGGCCGGGTGGGCGAGAACGGTGTCCAGGCGCTGATCTTCGGGCCCGACGGCGGCATCGCGACGGTCCCGGAACTACGGCTCACCTTCACGCTCGAGGGCCGCGACGTCGGCCCGCTCGACGCCAGGCTGACCAACCGGGGCGGCTACTGGGCCACCGACACCCTCAACCTCCCGTTGCCGGGCCGGTGGACGATGAGGGCGACGGTCCGCACGAGCGACATCGACCAGGTCACGGTCTCGAAGACGGTGCGGATCGGCTAGCGGAACCACCGGATCCACCGTGGCCCGTCGATAAGTGCTGTGTGAACCTGTTTACTTTCTTTGCCAGAAGCTGTCCTTGAGGTGGCCCGGTGTAAGCGCTACCGATCAAAGACGTGTCGGTCACGTTTCAAAAACGGCCCCCGGTGGCTCTTGACGTATGAGCGGACATTCGCGTCTTATGACGCCCACGATGTTTGGTCAAGTTGGATTCTGATCGTTTCTGACCCCTCGATCGGAGCCAGCCGGGACCCACTGCCCTCAGGAGCCGTCAATGCATCACTCACCCTCCGGTCTGTCCCTTCCCGGCCCGAGCCGCCGCACCCTGCTGCGCGGGATAGGCGGCGCCGCAGCGCTGAGCGCGGCCGTTCCGCTGCTGAGCGCCTGCGCCGGCAGCAGTGGTTCGGGTGGTGACTCCAAGACCGTCAGCCTGGGCTCCAACTCCTCGGACGCGGTGCCGAAGAAGGCGTTCGCCGACATCTACGCGGCCTTCCAGAAGAAGGAGGGCATCAAGGTCGCGGTGAACACCAAGGACCACAACACGTTCCAGGAGCAGATCAACTCCTACCTGCAGGGCACGCCGGACGACGTGTTCACCTGGTTCGCCGGCTACCGCATGCAGTTCTTCGCGGCCAAGGGTCTCGCCTCCCCGATCGACGACGTGTGGCAGACCATCGGCGGGAACTTCCCCGACGCGATGAAGCAGCTCAGCAAGGGCGAGGACGGCAAGTACTACTTCGTTCCGCTGTACACGTACCCGTGGGCGATCTTCTACCGCAAGAGCGTCTTCCAGCAGCACGGCTACAAGGTCCCCACCACGTGGGACGAACTCGTGGCGCTGTGCAAGCAGATGAAGAAGGACAACCTGGTCCCGATCGCGTTCGGCGACAAGGACGCCTGGCCCGCGATGGGCACCTTCGACCAGATCAACTTCCGCCTCAACGGCTACGACTTCCACAAGTCCCTGATGGCGGGCAAGGAGTCGTGGACCGATGCCAAGGTGAAGGCCGTCTTCGACCACTGGGCCGAGCTGCTGCCCTACCACCAGGACGGCGCCGTGGGCCGCACCTGGCAGGACGCCGCGCAGACCCTGGTGTCCAAGAAGGCGGGCATGTACCTGCTGGGCTCGTTCGTGGCGCAGCAGTTCACCAACAAGGCCGACGTGGACGACCTCGACTTCTTCGCCTTCCCGGAGATCAACTCCGCGTACGGCCAGGACACCGTCGAGGCGCCGACCGACGGGTTCATGCTCAGCAAGAGCCCGAAGAACCACGCGGGTGCCGTGAAGCTGCTCGAGTACCTGGGCACCCCGGAGGCCGAGGCGATCTACCTCAAGTCCGACCCGAGCGTGGTGGCCGCCTCCAGCAAGGCCGACACCTCCTCGTACACGGCGCTGCAGAAGAAGGCGTACACGATGATCTCGGGCGCCAAGAACCTGACGCAGTTCATGGACCGCGACAGCCGCCCGGACTTCACCTCCACGGTGATGCAGCCCGCGCTGCAGAACTTCGTCCGTAACCCCAAGGGCGTGGACAGCATCCTGTCGTCCATCGAGCGCCAGAAGAAGACGATCTTCGCGTCCTCATGAGCACCGAAACCGGTATCCAGAACCCGGAGGCGGCCGCCGTGCCGCCTCCGGGCGGCGCGCCCGCCCAGAAGAAGAAGCGCGCCCCGCAGGGACACAACCGCCTGCTCACCCGCCGCGACCGCGTCACCCTGGGTCTGATGGCGGGCGTTCCCACGATCCTGCACGTCGCACTGGTGTGGGTCACGGCGCTCGCCTCGATCGCACTGGCCTTCACCACCTGGGACGGCATCGGGTTCGACTCGATCAAGTGGGTCGGGCTGCAGAACTTCAAGCAGCTGTTCACCGACAACCCGCAGTTCTGGCCGGCCGTCGAGCACAACATCATCTGGTTCGTCGTGCTCATCCTGATCCCGACCCCGTTCGGGCTCTTCCTGGCCGTGCAACTGGACAAGAAGATCCGCTTCACCCGCATCTACCAGACGGCGTTCTTCCTGCCGGTCGTGGTGTCGCTGGCGGTCACCGGGTTCGTCTGGCAGCTCGTCTACAACCCCGACACCGGCCTGATCAACAGCCTCGTCGGGGCCAACAAGCCCGGCCACTACATCGACTGGATCGGCAACCCGCACCTCAACCTGTGGGCCGTCCTGGTCGCCGCTTCATGGCGGCACACCGGCTACATGATGATCCTCTACCTGGCCGGTCTGAAGGGCGTCGACCCGTCCCTGCGGGAGGCCTCCGCGCTCGACGGCGCGAACGAGTGGCAGACGTTCAAGAACGTCATCTTCCCCACCCTGCGGCCCACCAACACCGTCGTCCTGGTCGTCACCATCATCGAGGCCCTGCGCGCCTTCGACCTGGTGTTCGTCTTCAACAAGGGCGCTCAGGGCACCGAGCTGCTGTCGATCCTGATCACCAACAACATCATCGGCGAGTCCAGCCGGATCGGATACGGCTCCGCGATCGCCGTCGTCCTGCTGGTCATCTCCCTCGCGGTCATCATCCCGTACCTGATCGCGACCTTCCGGAAGGAGCGGCGCGCATGAGCACCCCCACCGTCGCGCTCGTCGCCAAGCAGCGCACCCCCCTCCGCCCGGCCCGGGTCCTGCTGCACGCGTTCCTCGTCGTCACCTCGCTCGCCTGGCTCGGACCGCTGCTGTGGGCGGTCTTCGCGGCCCTGCGGCCGTACTCGGAGACCAGCACCAAGGGCTACGTCTCCTGGCCGGACAAGCTGAGCTTCGACAACTTCACGAACGCGTTCGAGCAGTCCGACATGATGCACTACTTCGGCAACACGCTGATCATTGCGGTCCCGGCCGTGCTGCTGACGCTGCTGCTGTCGTCGATGGTCGCGTTCTACGTCAGCCGCTTCGACTTCCGTTTCAACATCGCCCTGCTGCTGGTCTTCACGGCGGGCAACCTGCTGCCGCAGCAGGTCATCATCACCCCGCTGTACCGCATGTACCTGCTGATCGACCTGCCGGGCATCACGGTCAGCGGCAAGCTGTACGACTCCGCGCTGGGTCTGGTCCTCATCCACGTGGCGTTCCAGTCCGGCTTCTGCGCCTTCGTGCTGAGCAACTACATGCGGATGCTGCCGCACGAGCTGACCGAGGCCGCGCTGGTCGACGGCGCGTCGGTGTGGCGGATGTACTGGCAGATCGTTCTGCCGCTGTGCAAGCCCGCGATGGCGGCCCTGGCGACGTTGCTGTCCATCTGGATCTACAACGACTTCTTCTGGGCCATCGTGCTGATCTCCACCGGCGACAACATGCCGATCACCTCGGCGCTGAACAACCTGTCCGGGCAGTACTTCACCGACCCCAACCTGGTCGCCGCCGGCGCCCTGCTCACCGCGATCCCCACGCTGATCGTGTACTTCGTGCTCCAGCGCCAGTTCGTCAGCGGCCTGACCCTGGGCGCCAACAAGGGCTGACCGACCCTTTTTTCCGAGAAGAGACGCACTGTGCACCACCCCTTCACGCCGCTCGCCTCCGTGCCCGTGGACCTCGCCCGGGCGCGGGTCCACGAGGAGGGCTGGCAGTCCTGGAGCCCGAGCGGCGCCTACGCCCTCGGTGAGAAGCCGCACCGCCCGGCGAACGACAACTGGGCGACCGTCTGCTACCGCCCCGGCCGCACCGTCCCCGCAGACGCCTTCCAGGGCGAGGGGCTGCTGGCGCTCGACCCGGGCGACGGCACGCCGGTCAGGCTGTGGGCGGCGACCGTCCCGTACCGCGCCGTGCCCTCCATCCGGCTGGAGGTGCACGGCGACCGCGCCGAGGTGAGCGCGGACGGGCCGGTGCAGGAGCTGACCGGCCCGGACGTCCAGTCCGTCCTCGCCGAGTGGGCCGACGGTCTCGGCGTGGCGCCGCCGCGCCCCGCGCCGACCGTGTGGTGCTCCTGGTACGAGTACTTCACCGAGGTCACCGAGGACGACATCCACGAGAACCTGCGGGCGATGGACACCCTGGACCTGCCCGTCGACGTGGTCCAGATCGACGACGGCTACCAGAGCGCCCTCGGTGACTGGCTCACCCTCTCCGGCCGCTTCCGCTCCCGTGCCGGCATCGCCGACACGATCCGGGCGCGCGGCCGCAGGGCCGGCATCTGGACGGCGCCGTTCCTGGTCGCCCCGGACAGCGAGCCGGCCACGGCCCACCCCGACTGGCTGGTCCGGGACACCGAGGGTGCGCCCGTGCACGCGGGCCACAACTGGGGCCACGACCTGTACGCCCTGGACACCACCCACCCGGCTGCGGCGGCGTACCTGACGCACGTCTTCGCCACCCTGCGCAGCGAGGGCTACGACTACTTCAAGGTCGACTTCCTCTACGCGGGCGCCCTGGACGGCGTACGGCACTCCGGTGCCGACCCGCTGACGGGGTACCGGGCGGGGATCACCCTGATCCGTGACGCCATCGGCCCGGACGCCTACCTGCTGGGCTGCGGCGCGCCGATCCTGCCGTCCATCGGCCTGTTCGACGCGATGCGGGTCAGCCCCGACACCGCCCCGCACCGCCGCCCGGAGGCGGACGACTTCAGCCAGCCCGGGCAGGACTCCGCCGAGTTCACCGGCCGGGCACGCCAGTGGCAGCACGGCCGCCTCTGGATCAACGACCCCGACTGCCTGATGGCGCGTCCGGCCGTGGAGACCCGCGAACGCTGGGCCGCCCATGTCGAGGCCACCGGGGGCCTGATGGCCTCCAGCGACCGTCTGCTGTCCCTGGACGCGTGGGGCGTGGCCACGACCCGCCGTCTCCTCACGAGGGGCGCCCGATGAAGCGCAGCTTGTCCCTGCCCGGCATCGCCTACGGCGGCGACTACAACCCCGAGCAGTGGCCCGAGGAGGTCTGGGCCGAGGACATGCGCCTGATGCGCGAGGCCGGGGTCACGATGGTCAGCGTCGGCATCTTCTCCTGGGCGCTGCTGGAGCCCGTCGAGGGCGTGTACGACTTCTCACGCATGGACCGGATCCTCGACCTGCTGCACGAGAACGGCATCGCCGCCGACCTCGCCACGCCCACCGCGGCCCCGCCGGCCTGGTTCTTCCGGGCCCATCCCGAGGCGCTGCCCGTCGACCGCGACGGCCGCACCCTGTCCTACGGCAGCCGGCAGACCTTCTGCCCGTCCAGTCCCGCCTATCGGACGGCGGCCCTGCGCATCGCGGGCAAGCTGGCCGAGCGGTACGCCGACCACCCGGCCGTCGCGATGTGGCACGTCCACAACGAGTACGGCTGCCACAACGCCGAGTGCCACTGCGACACGAGCGCGGCGTCCTTCCGGGGCTGGCTGCGCGCCAAGTACGGCGACGACCTCGCGGCGCTCAACGACGCCTGGGGCACCGCCTTCTGGAGCCAGTGGTACTACGACTGGGAGGAGATCCTGCCCCCGCGCGCGACGGGCGCCGTCCCCAACCCGGCCCACCAGCTGGACTGGCGCCGCTTCTGCTCCGACGAGCTGCTGGCGCTGTACACGGCGGAGCGGGACGTGCTCAGCGCGGCGGCCCCCTCGATCCCGGCCACCACCAACTTCATGGTGAACTTCAGCTTCGATGCGCTGGACTACTGGCGCTGGGTCCCGGAGCTGGACGTCGTCTCGAACGACCACTACCTCCGCTCGACGGACCCCGAGTCGCACATCGACATCGCGCTGAGCGGTGACCTGATGCGCTCGTTGGCGCGCGGGCCCTGGTTCCTGATGGAGCACTCCACCGGAGCCGTGAACTGGCAGCCCGTCAACCGCGCCAAGGGCCCGGGCGAGCTGCGCCGCAACGCCCTCGCGCACGTCGCCCACGGCGCCGACGGCATCGCCTACTTCCAGTGGCGGGCCTCCAAGGCGGGCGCCGAGCAGTGGCACTCGGCGATGCTGCCGCACGCGGGGACGGACAGCCAGATATGGCGGGACGTGGTCCGCCTGGGCGCGGACCTGAAGGCGCTCGCGGAGGTGCGCGGCAGCACCGGCACCGCCGAGGTCGCGATCGTCTGGGACTACAACGCCCGCTGGGCCCTGGAACTCCCCTCCCAGCCCAGCGCCGAAGTCCGCTTCGAGGAGCTGGTCCGCGCCTGGTACGAGCCGCTGTGGCGCGCGGGCGTCGCCGTCGACTTCGTCCGCCCCGACGCGGACCTGTCGCCGTACCGCCTGGTCCTGGCGCCCAGCCTCTACCTGGTCGACGACGCGGGCGCGGCGAACCTCACCGGGTTCGCGGAGCGCGGCGGAACCCTCGCGGTGGGCTTCCACAGCGGGGCGGTGGACGAGAACTGCCATGTCCGGCTGGGCGGTTACCCCGGGGCCTTCCGTGAGGCGCTGGGCGTCAGGTCGGACGAGCTGTTCCCGCTGCTGCCGGACGAGTCGGTGCCGCTGAGCGGCGGCGGGACGGCGACCCTGTGGTCGGAGCGGCTGCGCCTGGAGGGCGCCGAGGCCGTGTCGTCGTACGAGGAGGGCCCCCTGAAGGGCGTGCCCGCGGTGACGCGCCACGCGCACGGCGAGGGCACCGCCTGGTACCTGGCGACCCGGCCCGACCCGGACACCCTCGGCTCCCTGCTGACCCGCATCCGCACCGAGGCGGGCGTGGAGCCGGTGCGGACCGCCCCGGAGGGCGTGGAGGTCGTCCGGCGGCGGGGTCCGTCCGCGGACTACCTGTTCGTCATCGACCACACGGGCCGCGGCGCGCGGGTGACCGTCGCCGAGGACGCCGTGGAGCTGCTGACGGGCAAGCCGGCGCCCGGCTCGGTGACGGTGGAACCGGGCGAGGTGGCGGTCGTGCGGGAGCCCCGGCGACCGTGACGCGACCGGTGAAGGGGCCCCGGCCGACCTGACCTCAGCCGGGGCCCTTTTCCATGCCTCTTCCGGTTGGGCGGACCCCCTCGACCGTTCGGCCGGTCCGCGTGCCCTACTGGGCGCGGGCGACGAGGAGCGCGACGTCGTCGTGGTCGTCGGGGTGGCGCAGGCCGTGCAGCAGGAGGTCGCAGGTCTCCTCCAGGGGCCGCTGGGGCTGGTCGAGGAGGGCGAGCAGCATGTCCAGACGGTCGTCGATGGAGTGGTGGCGGGTCTCCACCAGGCCGTCCGTGTACAGGACCAGCAGGTCACCGGGGTCCAGGTCGGTGGTGGCGGTCTCGAAGGGGATGCCGCCGACGCCGAGCGGGGCCCCGCTGGGCAGGTTCAGCAACGCCGGGGCACGGCCGGCGCGGGCCAGCGCGGGCGGCAGGTGTCCCGCGTTGGCGATACGGCACAGCTTCAGGTGGGGGTCGTACACCGCGTACAGGCAGGTGACGATGTAGTGCTCCAGATCGCAGGTGATCTTGTCGAGGTGCTGGAGCACGACCTCGGGGGCGAGGTCGAGGTCCGCGTAGGCGCAGGTCGCGGTGCGCAGCCGGCCCATGGTGGCGGCGGCGTCGATGCCGTTGCCCATGACGTCGCCGACGACCAGCGCCGTCTTGTCGCCGGTCAGCGGGATGACGTCGTACCAGTCCCCGCCGACCTCGCTGGTGGTCTGGGCGGGCTGGTAGCGGGTGGCGAGGTCCAGGCCGGTGTGGTGCGGGGCGTGGTCGGGCAGCAGGCTGCGCTGGAGGGTGAGGGCGGTGTTGCGGACGCTCTGGTACCAGCGGGCGTTGTCCATGGCCACGGCGGCCCGTCCGGCCAGCTCGGTGGCCAGGATGACGTCGTCCTCGTCGAACGGCAGCGGGTTGCGGGTGCGCTTGAGGTCGAGCGCGCCGAGCACCTCGCCGCGCGCGATCAGCGGCACCGCGAGGTAGGAGTGGACCCCGGCGCGCGCCAGCAGCGTGGTGCCCTCGGGGTCGCGGGCGATGCGCCGCAGATCGTGCTCGCCCACGTGGCGCACCAGGACCGGCCGGCCGGTGTGCACGCACAGGGTGACCAGCCGGTCGCCGTCGTAGGCGGCGAGGTCGCCGGGGGAGTCGGCGGCGCGCAGCGCCACGGTCGCATGGGCCGCCTTGAGGGCCAGGGCGCGGAACAGCTCCGGACCGCTGTCCAGTTTGCCGGTGCGGCGGAAGGCGAGGGCCGAGTCGAGGATGTCCACGGCGACCACGTCGGCCAGCTCGGGCGCGGCGACCTCGGCCAGCTCGCGGGCGGTCTGCTCCACCTCCAGGGTGTTGCCCACGCGGGCCGAGGCGTCGGCGATGAGGGCGAGGCGCCGCCGGGCCCGGTCCGCCTCGGTGGCCGCGCGGTGCCGCTCGGTGACGTCGACGACCGAGGTGGCGGCTCCGAGCACGCGCCCGCCGGGGTCCTCCAGGCGGTAGAAGGAGAGGGACCAGGCATGGTCGTGCTCGGGGTCGGCGGGGGTGCGGCCCACGTGGTACTGGTCCAGGAGGGGGGTGCCGGTGGCCAGCACCTGGTGCAGGGCGGACTCGACGGTGTCGACGTCGGCGAAGGGCGCGGTCTCCCGCAGATGCCGGCCGATGTGCTCCTCGGCGGGAATGCCGTCGATGCGCTCCAGGGCGGGGTTCACCAGGAGGTAGCACAGGTCGGGGTCCATCAGGGCGAGGCCGATCGGGGACTGGTTGACCAGCCGCTCGCACAGCGCCAGGTCGGTCTCCAGACGCTGGAGGATGGTGTGGTCGGCCGCGATCCCCAGGGCGTAGATCTCCCCGCGGTCGTTCCACAGCCGCATGTTGCGGAACTCCATCATCCGGGTGTCGCCGTCCTTGTGCCGGACGGGGAAGGCACCGGCCCAGCTCCGGCCGGTCTCCATCACCTCGCTGAAGAGGCTCAGCACGGTCTGGAAGTGCTCCGGGTCGACCAGCAGCCGCGCCGCGAACTGCCCGAGCGCCTCCTGCGGGGTGTAGCCGAACAATTCCTGGGCCTGCGGGCTCCAGAACACGATGCGCCCGCTCTCGTCCAGCACCACCGCCGCGACACTGAGCACGTCCAGCAGGCCGGTCCGCCGGGGGTGCCCGGGGCCGGACTCGTCGCCGTCCACCTTGAAGGGCTCGGCTGACATCGGGACCTCCCTCCGCCTGCCGGCGCGGCATGGCGCCCTGTACCGCCGTCGATCCACGCCTGAATCAGGCTTCCGGTATCTCCATGCTGCCCCTGGGCGGGTGACCTGGACAGCCGGGGAAGCCGGGCGCAGCCGCAGCCGGGAACCGCGTAGGGCGGCGCTTCGGGGCGCGGGGTCGTGTTCCTGCCGCCCGGCCCCGACCGCCACGCGGCGCGCGACGCATCCGCGCCCCACCGGTGACGACAGGGCCTGGACGGCCCGGCTCCCCCGTGGGCCGACCGCGGGCCATCACGAGCGGGCGCCCCCGCCACGGCCTGCGCGGCGCCGGGCCAGCCACAGCGTCACGGCGCCCGCGGCGGCCACCAGCAGCACGGTGCGCTTGTCCCGTGCCGCGCGGGCGCCCTGGGCCGCCTTCTGCCGCAACGGCTCGGGCGCCCTCTCCTCCCACACCCGCCCGGCCTGTGACGCCTGCGCGCGGGCCTCGCCGACAGCACGGGCGGCCTTGTCCCTGACCGTGTCGGGCAGCTTGTCCTGCACCTGATGCGCGACACCGGCGGCCTTGGCCTTCAGCTCGGTGGCCTTCGCCGCGGCCTGCTCCTTCACCTCGGCCGCCTTGACCACGGCCTGCTCCTTCACCTCGGCCGCCTTCACTGCGGCCTGCTCCTTCACCTCGGCCGCCTTCGCCGCGGCCTGCTCCTTCACCTCTGCCGCCTTCTCCTGGGCGCGGGCCTTGACATCGGTCCTGGCCACCAGCGCCTCCACCGTCTGCCCCAGCTCCTCCCGGCTGTGCTCGAGCTGTACGCGCAATTCCTCCGTGCCCTGGGTGGTCCGCTCGTCGTGAGTCGGCTTGGTCATCGGTGCGCACTCTCCTTGATCTCGGCCAGGTCGGCCTTCACGTTCTCGATCGTCTGCTCGGGTGTGGGCGGCGAGGCCCGGCCGACCTGCTTCTTCCCGGTCACGGCCAGGACCGCAGTGATGACGCCCAGCGCCGTGGTGACGATCAGGGCGGCGGCCCACACCGGCAGCGGCACCGCCAGGGCCGCGATGACCGTGGCCACCAGGGCCTGCAGGGTGAGCAGGCCGACGACTCCGGCGCCGCCGAACAGCCCGCCGCCCTTGCCGTAGCGCCTGCCCTTCTCCTTCATCTCCGCCTGCGCCAGCCTCAGTTCGCCACGCACCAACTCCGTCAACTGCTGCGAGGCCCGCTGCACCAGCTCACTCACCGGCTCCTGACCGGAGCGGTTCACGCTGTGGTCGCGTCCGGCGTAGTGCGGCTGCGTGCTCGTCACGGAGATCACCACCCATCCGTATCGGTTCCTGTGATCGGCCGGTGCCCTGGCGCCCCGACCGTCCGGTGTGCGCGAGTACCCCGCTCAGCCCGTTTCAGGGCGCCCAACTCAGCCACTCCGACGAGCTGTCGCCCCCCTCGCGCCACCTCGGCGCCGACGAACCGTGCCCGCCTCCCCCCTCCTCGACGGCCGTGGCCGGCCGGCGATCCGCGGCGCGTCCCCCGGCGGGTGCCGCATGGGCACTCGGCTCCCCCCGGAGCTGCACGCCGCGGGCCTGGCCCCGGCGTCCGTGGCGATCGACGCGCTGTGGGTGATCGGCCTGGTGCTGCTGAACCGGGCCGGGCACGGTCTGCCGTGGCGCGAGGGCGGCGACGCCCCCGACAGCCGGCCCGAACCGCGTGGCCACTCCAGGGCCAAGAAGGAGAAGGCGGCCGGCGACCGCGGCGTGAGCACCGCACGTGCCACGCTCGTGTTCTCCGTCTCTGCCCTGGCGACCCTGGTGGCCGGTGTGGTCATCGAACGCAGCGGCGAGGAGTTCTTCGCTCGGCAGGGACTGAGCGGCGCGCTGTTCGGCGCCACCGTGCCGGCCGTGGCCACCGCCCTGCCCGAGATCAGCACCGGCCTGGCCTCCACCCAGCTCGGCGACTACCGGCTCGCCGGCAGCGACATTTTCGGCGGGAACGCCTTCCTGCCCGTCCTGTTCCTGCTCGCGGGCCTCATATCGGGCAAGCCCGCACTGCCGGCGGCGCACCACACGGACGTCTATCTCACCGCGCTCGGCATCATCCTCACCGTCGTCTGCATGGCGGGCCTGGTCTTCCGGCCTCGCCGTCGGTACGCCCGGATGGGCGTCGACAGCGTCACGGCGGTGATCGTCTACGCCGCCGGTATCGCCGGACTGGCGACCATCTCCGGCTGGGGGCGGACTCCGCACGTTTTCGGGAAGCCGATGAACGGCGAGCACCCGGCTCTGATCAAGGATTTACCATCGCCTGATTGTTTCTGGACGAACCGCCCGGATAGCGTCCCGCCAGCGGCCTCCCTCACTCACCGGACCGCGGGCCAGTGGGCCGGAAGACTTCTGCGAGTGTTTCCGGTCCGTCAACTCGCCTGTGCGAGCGTGCGGGAACCGGCGAGGGCGGGGACAGGGAAGCAGTGTTGCCTGACAAACAGTCAGAAACCCGGAAATCCAGAAACCCGGAACCCCCCGGAGCGCGGTCGTACCGACGCAGCTCTCCCGTCCGACGGTCACGGTCGGACCAGCCCAGACCAGTCCCTTTCATCGGCACGACACAGAAGGGCACTTCCTTGCGCTCAAGCGCCGAACACGCGACACCGGAGCAGCCGGGCAGCAGACGCAGACGCCGGGCGGGCTCCGTCGCGGCCGCTGTGCTGTCCGCCGCCGCGCTCCTGGCCGGCGGACCGCTCACGGCGACCGCGTCCGCGGCCTCGGCCACCGCGGCGGCCCACGTCAAGCACCTGTGCGCCCACGCCACCAAGCCGGGTCACATGGCGTGCCTCGCCGAGGCAAGGACCGACATCGTCCAGCACATGACGCTCAGCCCGAACGCCACACCGTCCGGCTACGGCCCCTCGGACCTGCAGAGCGCCTACAACCTGCCGTCCTCCACCGCCGGTTCGGGCCGGACCGTGGCGATCGTCGACGCCATGGACGACCCCACCGCCGAGTCGGACCTCGCCACCTACCGATCCCAGTACGGCCTTCCCCCCTGCACCACCGCGAACGGCTGCTTCCGCAAGGTCGACCAGACCGGCGGCACCGCCTACCCGAGTGCGGACGCCGGATGGGCCGGTGAGATATCCCTCGACCTCGACATGGTCAGCGCCGTCTGTCCCCAGTGCCACATCCTGCTCGTCGAGGCGAACTCCCCCAGCGTGTCCGACCTCGGCACGGCCGAGAACGAGGCCGTCGCCCTCGGCGCGAAGTACGTCTCCAACTCCTTCGGCGGCACCGAGGACCCGAGCCAGACCACCGCGGACGTCCAGTACTTCAACCACCCCGGCGTCGCCATCACGGTCAGCGCCGGTGACGGCGGCTACGGCGCCGAGTACCCGGCCAGTTCCCCGTACGTCACGGCGGTCGGCGGCACCTCGCTCGTCCGCGCGAGCACCTCCCGGGGCTGGAGCGAGTCGGTCTGGTCCACCGACAGCGCCGACGGCACGGGGTCCGGATGCTCCGCGGTCGAGGCCAAGCCTTCCTGGCAGTCGGACACCGGCTGCTCCCGTCGCAGCGTCGCGGACGTCTCGGCGGTCGCCGACCCGGCCACCGGCGTCGCCGTCTACGACACCTACGGGGCCTCCGGCTGGGACGTCTACGGCGGCACCAGCGCATCCTCGCCCATCGTCGCGGCCACCTACGCCCTCGCGGGCACCCCGACCGCGAACAGCTACCCCTCCTCGTACCTCTACGGCCACGCGGCGGCGCTGAACGACGTCACCACGGGGTCCAACGGCACCTGCTCACCCGCCTATCTGTGCACCGCGGGATCCGGCTACGACGGCCCCACGGGCCTCGGCACCCCCAACGGCACCGCCGCCTTCGCCGGGGGACCGAACTCCGTCAACGCGCTGCAGCCCGGACAGAAGCTGACCTCCGGCCAGCGGCTGAGCAGCGCGAACGTGACGCTGTCCATGGGCGGCGACGGCAACCTGGTCGCCTACCTCAAGACGGGAGCGGCGGGCAACGGCCCGGCGATCTGGTCCAGCCACACCTCGGGCCACTCGGGTGCGTACGCCTACATGCAGAGCGACGGCAACCTGGTCGTCTACACCGCCGGCGGCAGCGCCCTGTGGTCCACCCACACCTACGGCCACTCCGGCGCCTACCTCCTGCTTCAGGACGACGGCAACCTCGTGGTGTACGGCGCCGGCGGCGGCCCCGGCACCGGCGGGTCGCTCTGGGCGGACGGCACCTACCTGCGCTCGACGACGATCAAGTCGGGCCAGAAGCTCAACAGCGGCTGGTGGACCCAGACCCGGTACACCCGCCTGGTGGTGCAGTCGGACGGCAACGTCGTGATGTACCGCACGCGCGACGGCAAGGCCATCTGGTCCACCGGCACCTACGGTCACGCGGGCGCCTACATGTACATGCAGAGCGACGGCAACCTGGTCGTCTACACGAGCGGCGGCGGCCCCAGCACCGGCGGCGCCCTGTGGTCCACCCACACCTACGGCCACTCCGGCGCCTACGCCCTCATGCAGAGCGACGGCAACTTCGTCGTCTACAAGAGCGGCGGCGGCCCCGGCGCGGGCGGCGCCCTGTGGGCCAGCAACACCTACAAGTCGGTCCCCTGACCTTCCCCACCACCGGCTGCCCCGCCCGACGAAGGGGCGGGGCAGCCGCGTCCACCCTGCGAACCCAGGGACGGGGAAGACCCCGACCGGCGCGGAACACGACGAAGGCCCCGACCGGCGAACCGGTCGGGGCCTTCGTCATGCCCTGGCGGGCGAGTGCGGAGGATACGAGATTCGAACTCGTGAGGGGTTGCCCCCAACACGCTTTCCAAGCGTGCGCCCTAGGCCTCTAGGCGAATCCTCCGCCGGAAACATTACATGACGCCGGGGAGTGCTAGCGAACTCGTTCGGGCCCCGGCGATCGGGTAGGCTGGGGCTCAGCCCCTCACGCGGCGCTATCTGACTGAACTCCCCCAGGGCCGGAAGGCAGCAAGGGTAGGTTGGCTCTGGCGGGTGCGTGGGGGGTCTTTCGCGTCCGGGGCCGGTGCCCAGGGGCGGGCGCCGGGGGCTGTGGCCGGGCTGTGACTCGGGCCGGGCGCTTTGTCAGTGGGCGCCTATAACCTCGTAAGCGTGTCGTCTCTCGCGCTGTACCGCCGCTATCGCCCGGAGTCCTTCGCCGAGGTCATCGGGCAAGAGCATGTCACCGACCCGCTGCAGCAGGCGCTGCGGAACAACCGGGTCAATCACGCGTACCTGTTCAGCGGGCCGCGCGGATGCGGCAAGACGACCAGCGCGCGGATCCTGGCCCGCTGTCTGAACTGTGAGCAAGGTCCCACGCCGACACCGTGCGGCGAGTGCCAGTCCTGCCGCGACCTGGCGAGGAACGGACCGGGGTCGATCGACGTCATCGAGATCGACGCGGCCAGCCACGGTGGTGTGGACGACGCCCGCGACCTGCGGGAGAAGGCCTTCTTCGGGCCCGCGAGCAGCCGGTACAAGATCTACATCATCGACGAGGCCCACATGGTCACGTCGGCCGGATTCAACGCGCTGCTCAAGGTCGTCGAGGAGCCGCCCGAGCACCTCAAGTTCATCTTCGCGACCACCGAGCCCGAGAAGGTCATCGGGACCATCCGGTCGCGTACGCACCACTACCCGTTCCGGCTCGTGCCGCCGGGGACGCTGCGGGACTATCTCGCCGAGGTGTGCGAGAAGGAGAAGATCCCCGTCGAGGACGGGGTTCTGCCGCTGGTCGTGCGGGCGGGCGCCGGGTCCGTGCGTGACTCCATGTCCGTCATGGACCAGCTGCTCGCGGGCGCGGGCCCCGACGGTGTGACGTACGCCATGGCCACGTCGCTGCTCGGGTACACGGACGGCTCGCTCCTCGACTCCGTCGTCGAGGCCTTCGCCACCGGCGACGGGGCCGCCGCCTTCGAGGTCGTCGACCGCGTGATCGAGGGGGGCAACGACCCCCGTCGGTTCGTCGCCGACCTGCTGGAGCGGCTGCGGGACCTCGTCATCCTCGCCGCCGTGCCCGACGCCGCCGAGAAGGGGCTGATCGACGCCCCGGCCGACGTGCTGGAGCGCATGCAGGCCCAGGCGGGCGTCTTCGGCCCGGCCGAGCTGAGCCGCGCCGCCGACATCGTCAACGAGGGGCTGACCGAGATGCGCGGGGCCACCTCGCCCCGTCTGCAGCTCGAGCTGATCTGCGCACGGGTGCTGCTGCCCGCCGCATACGGGGACGAGCGTTCCGTCATGGTCCGCCTGGACCGCCTGGAGCGCGGCGTCAACTTCTCCGGCGGCGCCGCGGCCCCCGCCATGGGGTATGTACCCGGTCCCGAGGTGCACGGCGGGGCGAGCGCGGGGGCGACGTCCGTTCCTGCCGTGCCGCCCGGCGGTGGTCCGGCCGCGGCCCGGGCGGCGGTGCGGGCCCAGGGCCCAGGCGCAGGTGCTGGTACGGGTGCGGGCAGTGCGTCGGGGCCGGGTGCGTACGACGGTGCGGCGGCGCCCGCTCCGGCACCGCCTGCACCGATGGCACCGTCGGCACCGCCCGCCGAGGCGCCGCCGACGGCTCCCGCTCCCGCTCAGCCAGGGCCTCAGGCCGCTCCTGCTTCCGCCGGTCCCGGCGCCTGGCCCACCGCTGCCGCGGCGGGCAGCGGCCGACGGCCCGGCGGGTGGCCCACGGCGGCGCCCGCGGGCGGAGGGCAGGCCCCGGCCGCGCCGACGCGACCGGCGGCGTCCGCAGCCGCGCCGGCACCGGCGGCCTCCGCTCCCGCACCGGCCGCCGCACCGGCTCCCGGCGGGCTCGACCCCCGCGCGCTGTGGCCGAACATCCTGGAGGCGGTGAAGAACCGCCGCCGCTTCACCTGGATCCTGCTCAGCCAGAACGCGCAGGTCGCGGGATTCGACGGGACGACGCTGCAGGTCGGCTTCGTGAACGCCGGAGCCCGGGACAACTTCCTCAGCAGCGGCAGCGAGGACGTGCTGCGGCAGGCGCTGGGCGAGCAGTTCAACGTGCAGTGGAAGATCGAGGCGATCGTCGACCCCTCGGGCGGCTCGGCACCGCCGGCCACCTCCGGCTTCGGCGGCGGCGGTTATCCGTCCGGCGGGGGCGGTGGCTATGGCTCGGGCGCCCCGTCGGCGCCCCGTCCCGCACCGCAGCAGCCGGCCCCGGCGGCGCGTCCGGCTGCGCCCGCGACCCCGGCCCCGGCCCCGCCGGCGCCCGCCCCCGCACCGACCGCGCCCCCCGCACCGGAGCGCCACGTGGTCGCCCCCGAGGACGACATGCCGGAGGACGACGACCCCGACCTCGACGAGTCGGCCCTCTCCGGCCACGAACTGATCGTCAGAGAGCTCGGGGCCACGGTGGTCGAGGAGTTCTCGAACGAGTAGGGGGTGCGGGAGCACGGAGAGCGGTGGCTCCTGGGAGGAACCCACAAAACCGTGTCCCGCCCCTCTTCGGCGGCCCCCACAAGGTCACTCGCCTGCGCCCGTTAGGCTGACCCCGTGAAGGTCCTCGTCATCGGTAGCGGCGCCCGCGAACACGCCCTGTGCCGTTCCCTCTCCCTCGACCCCGACGTCACCGAACTGCACTGCGCCCCCGGCAACGCGGGTATCGCCGAGGTGGCCCGCTTGCACCAGGTCGACGCCCTGGACGGACAGGCCGTGGCCGCGCTGGCCGGCGAGCTCGGCGCCGGGCTGGTCGTCGTCGGCCCGGAGGCGCCGCTCGTCGCAGGGGTCGCCGACGCCGTGCGCGAGGCCGGGATCCCCGTCTTCGGCCCCTCCGGGGAAGCCGCGCAGCTCGAGGGCTCCAAGGCCTTCGCCAAGGACGTGATGGCGGCCGCGGGTGTCCCCACCGCACGGTCGTACGTCTGCACGAACGCCGAGGAGGTCGAGGAGGCGCTCGACGCCTTCGGCGCCCCGTACGTCGTGAAGGACGACGGCCTCGCCGCCGGCAAGGGCGTCGTCGTCACCGCCGACCTCGAGGCCGCCAAGGCCCATGCGGCCGCCTGCGACCGTGTCGTCATCGAGGAGTTCCTCGACGGTCCCGAGGTGTCCCTGTTCGCGATCACCGACGGCGAGACGGTCGTCCCGCTCCAGCCCGCCCAGGACTTCAAGCGCGCCCTGGACGGCGACGAGGGGCCGAACACCGGCGGCATGGGCGCGTACTCGCCACTGCCGTGGGCCGACCCGAAGCTGGTCGAGGAGGTGCTGCAGACGGTTCTGCAGCCGACCGTCGACGAGATGCGCCGCCGCGGCACGCCGTTCTCCGGGCTGCTGTACGCGGGGCTCGCGATCACCTCGCGCGGCGTACGGGTCATCGAGTTCAACGCCCGCTTCGGCGACCCCGAGACCCAGGTCGTCCTCGCCCGGCTGAAGACCCCGCTCGCCGGTGTGCTGCTGGCCGCCGCGAACGGCACCCTCGCCGACCTCCCGCCGCTGCGCTGGAGCGACGACGCGGCCGTCACCGTGGTCGTCGCCTCCCACAACTACCCGGGCACCCCGCGCACCGGCGACCCGATCACCGGGCTCGACGAGGTGGCGGCCCAGGACGCCCCGCACGCCTACGTGCTGCACGCCGGCACCCGGCGCGAGGGCGACGCGGTGGTGAGCGCGGGCGGCCGCGTGCTGTCCGTCACGGCGACCGGCGCGGACCTCACCGAGGCGCGCCGTCGGGCGTACGCGGCGGTGGGGCGCATCGGACTCGAGGGCTCCCAGCACCGCACGGACATCGCGGCGAAGGCCGCGGGCACCGGCATCTGACAGGCCGGCGTCCGACCTCGGCGCGTCCGCGCCGTGGTGACGCCGGGCGATGAACCCCGTGGGCCCCGGATCCGTCTCAGGATGCGGGGCCCGTGTCATGCGGTGGTGTCCATGCGGTGGTGTCGCGCGGAGGCTCGGCGCCGACCGGGCGGAATCCTGGCCTGGCCGTCGCCCTGCGTCAGCCACCTTTCCCCAAAGCCATTCCATCGAGTGAGCGGTGTCCCGTCCGGCTGACGACGGCCGGAGCCCCAACTAGGGTGCGGCGCAAGAGTTCCGGCACTTGGCCCACCGGCATTGCGATGTCAGTGGCGGGTGCCACAGTGGGGGAGTGAGCAACGCACGGGCATCCGGCGGCGACTTCCGTGACGCAGACCGTCACGGCACAGGTCGTTCCGGGCAGAGGCGGGTCGGAGGGGGTGACGTCAGGTCGTGACCGGTATGGGTGTGGAGGCGGGCGCGCAGGCCGCGCGCTCACGGGCCCTGGCCGTGCTGCGGATCCGCAGCCGGGCGCTGGCCGTCGCCCTGCTGCCCGCGGCCGTCGCCGTCGTGCTCCTCGTCGGCGGCGCCACGGGTCACCTCGTCGGAGCGCGCTGGGGGATCGCCCGCTGGATCGTGACCTGCATCGCCGTGGTGGTCCTGCTCTGCGCCGCCGGTATCGCCCTCGTGATCGCCCGCGCCCGCCCGGCCATGAGCCCGACGGTCCCGATTGCGGAGGACACGGCACCCGATCTCTACCGGATGGTCAGAGACCTGGCCGACCGCCTCGACGTGCCCGCGCCGTCCGCCATAGCGCTCACTCCGGACTGTGACAGCTGGCTGGAGGACCGCACCCACCCCGCCCACGGACCGCCGTGTCCGCCGCCCGGGGAGGAGATATCCGGCGCCCGCGGCATACGGGGCCTGTCGGCCCCCCGGCAGCACCGCGCCGCGACCGCGCCCGTGCTCGTCATCGGCTCGCCGTTCCTGTGGTGGATGCGGGTGGGCGAGCTGCGCGCGGTCCTCGCCCCGGTCGTCGCCGGTACGGGACCGTCGGCGCACCCTGACATAGCGGCGGCTCGCCGCTTCGTCCGCGGGCTGGACGCCGCGGTGGCGGTGACGTCGGCGCCGGCGCACGGGCCCGTGATCCGTACGGTGCTTGCGGGCGTCGGCTGGGTGGCGCGACTGCTGTTGCGCAGCTGCCGCGGGCATGCGGAGGAGATGGAACGGGGAGTGGCCGCGGCCGCGGCCGAGCGTGCACAGGCTGTGGACTACGGGGTGCGGATCGTCGCGCAGGAGCAGGTGGGGCTGGCGTACGCGGGCTGGGACCGGCTGCTGACCCGGGTCGCGCTGCCGGCCTGGCGGATGGGCCGCTGGCCCTCGCGCCTGGACGCGGGCGTGGTCGCGGCGCTCACGGAGCTGTCGCGCCGGGACCGGCTGGCCGAGGGCTTCACCTCGCGGCTGGGTGAGCGGCCGGCCTGTGACCTGCTCGAGGAGCCCGGCCTGGTGGACGAGGCCGCGTCCCTGCTCGCGGCCCGCCTCTTCCACGGAGGACCGGCCGAGTCCGGCCCCGAATGGGCGCCGGTGGACTGGCAGGAGTACCCGGACGAGGTCGTCGACCGCAAGTGGCGCACGGACGCGGCCCGCCTGCACCGTGTCCTGGACGCCCTGGGCGTCCGTCACGCCCACCGCGACACGGCCCCCGACGCCGGCGGACCGACGCTGGAGCGGGTCCTGGAGTACCTGACGGTCCGCCCGGCCGTCGGCGCGAGCGGCACGCCGACGGGTGAGGGTGGGAACGCGAGCGGCACGGCCACGGGTGAGAGCGGGTCCGACGGCATACGTCTCCCGGGCGAGGACGGCGCCGGGGACGAAACCGCCGACGTTCCCGACGACGACGCGGTCGCCGGCGTGCGGACCGCCGCGCTCGTCGCCGGGCTCAGCGCCGAGATGGCGCGGGAGGAGGCGGCCGGGGCGGTACCCGGCGGCGCCGGGGGACAGGGACCGGGGCCCGACCGTGCGGTGTGGGACGCCGCCGGGATGCTGCCGCTGTTCCCGCTGCAGCCGCCCCGCACCGGCCGCGAACTGCTGGTCGACCACGTCGCCGCGGTGGTGTGCTGCGCCGCGATGGACACGGCGGGAGCGGCACCGGGCCTCGACTGGCTGGACGGTCCCTCCCTCCTGGTGAGGGGCGAACGCGCGGCCGACCTCTCCCCCCGGGTCCGCACGCTCGTCGAGGAGGGCGACCCCACCCCGCTGCGCACCTGGCTCCGCAACCTCGGCGTACGCCCCGAGAAACCGGTGCGCCTGGTCTGACGACCACTCCCGCTGTCCGAGGAACAGGATGGCGCCCGGTCTGGCGACCGCTCCGCCTGAGCCGACGACCGCTCCGCCTGAGCCCACGACCACTTCGGCTGGTCCGAGGACGGGATCCGCCCGTCTGACGACCGTTCCGCCTGATCCGACGACCAGCCCCCGGTCTGACGACCGCTCCGCGTGGCCCGGAACCGCGCCGGCCCCCGCCGACCTGGGGAAACGCCACCCGCCCCGTTCCGCAAGCCCGACCCCTGGCCGCAGAATCCCATTCCGTTCACGTCAATTCGCGACGAACGGTGACGGAGTGGGTGCGTTATGTGATGTGCTGGGTACCGATCGCGTACTCGGTAAGGGCTTACGACGGCTCACGGGGGACGAGGGAGGGGACACGCATGGGGTCGGAACACATCCGCCGGTGGGAGTCGGGTGCTCTCGCGCACGCCGTGACGGATCCTTTCGGCCAGGGTCCCGTTCCCTGGCTGAGGGGCAGTGAGACGTACTTCGACGACACGGGCCACGTGGTCCCCTGGTACGTGGACCCGGCCCCGGCCCACGTCCCCGCCCAGGGCCAGAAAGGGGCTCGGATCCCGGCCCCCCGCACCAGCGGCCCCCGCTCCGCGGACGACGTCCACCGCCAGATCAAGGGCTTCACCTCGACCGGCGCCGTCGCCCCGGGCGAGGCCCTGGACTTCCACATCACCGTCGACCCGCCCCAGGAGTTCGCCGTCGACGTGTACCGGATCGGGCACTACAACGGCGACGGAGCGGCCAAGATCACCACGAGCCCCCGTCTCTCGGGCATCGTCCAGCCGGCACCGCTCACCGCGGACCGCACGGTCTCCTGCCATCACTGGTGGCTGTCCTGGCGGCTGCAGATCCCTTCGTACTGGAGTGTCGGCGCCTATGTCGCCGTGCTGACCACCGCCGACGGCTACCGCTCCCACGTCCCGTTCACCGTCCGCGACTCCCGTCCGGCCGATCTGCTCCTGCTGCTCCCGGACATCACCTGGCAGGCGTACAACCTCTACCCGGAGGACGGCCGCACCGGCGCCAGCCTCTACCACGCCTGGGACGACGGCGGCCGGCTGCTCGGCGAGGCCGACGCCGCCACCACGGTCTCCTTCGACCGCCCGTACGCCGGCGCGGGCCTGCCCCTGCACGTCGGTCACGCGTACGACTTCATCCGCTGGGCCGAGCGGTACAGCTACGACCTCGCCTACGCCGACGCCCGCGATCTGCACGCCGGCCGCGTCGACCCCACGCGCTACCGCGGTCTCGTCTTCCCCGGCCACGACGAGTACTGGTCGGCACAGATGCGCCGCACCGTGGAGCTCGCCCGCGAGCACGGCACCTCGCTGGTCTTCCTCTCCGCCAACACCATGTACTGGCAGGTGGAACTCGGCCCGTCCCCGTCCGGCGTCCCCGACCGCCTGCTCACCTGCCGCAAGCGGCGCGGCCCCGGAAAGCCGGTTCTGTGGCGGGAAATCGACCGTGCGGAGCAGGAGCTCATCGGCATCCAGTACGCGGGCCGGGTGCCCGAGCCCCACCCTCTCGTGGTCCGCAACGCCGACCACTGGCTGTGGGAGGGGACCGGCGCCGAGGAGGGCGACAAGCTGGACGGGATGGTCGCCGGGGAGGCGGACCGTTACTTCCCGCGCGCCCCGCTGCCCGACCACGAGGGTCGCATCCTGCTCGCCCACTCCCCGTACCGAGACGGCGAGGGCGTCCCGCGTCACCAGGAGACCTCCCTCTACCGTGCCCCTTCCGGCGCCCTGGTCTTCGCGTCCGGAACGTTCGCGTGGTCCCCGGCGCTGGACCGCCCCGGCCACGTCGATCCTCGTGTCCAGCAGGCGACAGCAAACCTCCTGGACCGCATCTGCAAACGGGACTGAACGCACCGTTCCCCGGCCCCGCGGACCGGCTCGCTCCCGTCATGGGGGAGAATCGAGCCATTGGGAGAGAACCACGGGGAGGGACCGTGTCCGGATTCGTCGAAAAGCCCGAACCCGTCCAGGTGCCGGGACTGGTGCATCTGCACACCGGGAAGGTGCGCGATCTGTACCAGAACGAGGCGGGTGACCTCGTGATGGTCGCCAGCGACCGTACGTCCGCATTCGACTGGGTGCTGCCGACCGAGATCCCGGACAAGGGCCGGATCCTCACGCAGCTGTCGCTCTGGTGGTTCGACCTGCTCCGGGACCTGGTCCCGAGCCACATCCTGAGCACCGAACTCCCGCCGGGCGCCCCCGCGGACTGGGCCGGCCGCACCCTGGTCTGCAAGTCCCTGAAGATGGTCCCGGTGGAGTGCGTGGCCCGCGGCTACCTCACCGGCTCGGGCCTCGCCGAGTACAAGGAGTCCCGCACCGTCTGCGGTCTCGCCCTGCCCGAGGGCCTGGTCGACGGCTCGGAGCTTCCCGCCCCGATCTTCACCCCGGCGACCAAGGCCGCGGTCGGCGAGCACGACGAGAACGTCTCCTACGAGGAGGTCGCCCGCCAGGTCGGCGCCGAAACCGCGGCCCAGCTGCGGCAGGCGACCCTCGCCGTCTACGGCCGCGCCCGCGACATCGCCCGCGACCGCGGGATCATCCTCGCGGACACCAAGTTCGAGTTCGGCTACGACGGAGCCACCCTCGTCCTCGCCGACGAGGTCCTCACCCCGGACTCCTCCCGCTTCTGGCCGGCCGACCAGTGGCAGCCGGGCCGCGCCCAGCCGTCGTTCGACAAGCAGTTCGTGCGGGACTGGCTCACCTCCCCGGCCTCCGGCTGGGACCGCACGAGCGAGCAGCCCCCGCCGCCGCTGCCACAGGACATCGTGGAGGCGACCCGCGCGAAGTACGTGGAGGCGTACGAACGCCTGACGGGCGTCCGCTGGTCCTGACCGACCCGGCCGACCGCATCCAGGGCCCGGCACTCGGCCGGGCCCTGACGGCGGCCGGGAGCATCCGGACGCATCCCGAGGCACACGAAGAAGCCCCCGGCCTGGGCCGGGGGCTTCTTTCTGGAGCGGACGACGAGGCTCGAACTCGCGACCTCAACCTTGGCAAGGTTGCGCTCTACCAACTGAGCTACGTCCGCACTGCGCGCTGCGCGAAGCCAACTATACCCAACCTCGCTCCCGTGCGAGACGCACTGCGGCATGACGGTTCTCGGCGCCGAGTTTGGAGGCGGCCGACGACAGGTAGTTCCGCACGGTGCCCTCCGCGAGAGCGGCCCGCTCGGCGATCTCCGAGACGGGCGCCCCGTCGGCCGCGTACTCCAGCACCTCGGCCTCCCGGGCGGTCAGCGGGGAGTCCCCGGCGGCGATGGCGTCGGCGGCCAACTCGGGGTCCACGTAGCGGTTTCCCGCATGCACGGTCCGGATGATCTCGGCGAGCCGCTGCGCGCTGACGGTTTTCGGTACGAAGCCGCGCACCCCCGCCTCGAGCGCACGCTTCAGATGCCCGGGCCGCCCGTGACTGGTCACGATCAACACCTGGCAGTCCGGCAGCTCGGCCTTCAGGGATGTGGCCACCTTCACACCGTCCGCACCCGGCATCTGAAGATCCACCACGGCCACGTCCGGTCGGTGCGCCCGTGCCATGGCGAGGGCCTCGGGCCCCGTCGCGGCCTCGGCCACCACCAGCAGGTCCTCCTCCAGCGCCAGCAGCGCGGCCAGGGCTCCCCGGATCAGGTGCTCGTCATCGGCCAGCAGCAGGCGCACGTGCGGTACCGACGTCATGAGGCGACCTCGCTCACACCGCCGGGGACGGCGGCCGACGGCGCGGAGGGCGGCAGCGGAACCTCCGCGGTCAGCAGGAACACCCCTGGTCCCGCGGATCCGGCCCGCAGAGTCCCACCGATCTCCGACAGTCGCTCGCGCAGTCCCACAAGTCCCGACCCCCTTCCCGGCTCTCCGTCCGGTGCCCCGTCGTTCTCGACGCGGAGCACGATCCGTTCGTCCGTCGCTCGCAGGGACACGGCACAGTGCCGGGCATCCCCGTGGCGCAGGACGTTCGTCGTCGCCTCCCGTACGACCCAGGCCAGCGCGGACTGCACCGGCGCGGGCAGCCCGGCGGTCGGCCCGCTCACCGTGCAGTCGATCCCGGCGGCGGCCAACACGCCCCGGGCTCCCGCCAGTTCGGCTGCCAGGTCAGCCTCACGGTAGCCGCGCACGACCTCGCGGACCTCGCGCTGCGACTCCTGCGCGATCCGCTGCACCTCGATCATCTGCTCCAGGGCCTCCGGCCGGCCGCGCCGCGCCAGCTGCACGGCGAGCTCGCTCTTGAGCGCGATCACGGCCAGGTTGCGCCCCATCACGTCGTGCAGATCGCGGCCGAAGCGGAGCCGTTCCTCGGCCACGGCGAGCCGGGCCTCGATCTCACGGGCCCGTTCCGCCTCCCACAGCACCGCCAGGGTCCATGCGCCGCAGCGCGAGGTGAGCAGACAGAAGCCGACCGCCAAGGCGGTCATGACACCCGTGGTCACCGCTTCCGTGGTGTCCATGCGGACGAGCGCGGTCGTCACCATGAGGACGCCCCCGAACGCGGCGGACCGCCGAACGAACACCCTCATGGGGACGACGAGTGCGTACAGCATCCCGAACGGCAGCAGCACGGCGTCGAGGGCCAGCAAGCAGGTCGCCGGGGCGGCCGCGTCCAGTGCGTGCAGCACGAGAACGGGCGCCAGCGCCAGGGCGAGCAGGGCAGCCGGTGTCCACAGGGTGCGCGGGGGCATTGCGGAGCGATCGAGGTAGTGGTCGAGCACCGGCCTCAGGAGCCGGTTCGCCGCCGCGCACTGCAGGGCGTTGGCGAGGAGGAGCAGCCCTCCGACGGCCAGCGCCGTCCGGTCGTGGTGAAGGTCTGAGACGAGTGGCAGCCCCAGCCAGCTCACGGAGAAGATCCACACCGAGCAGTGCCATACGATCATGCTCTGCAATTCGACGCGGGCGGCCTTGCTGCGGTCGTGCCAGGTACGGCGCTGCCATGCGCGTATTCCTGCGATCACCCGTCTCGTCCCCCTTCGTGCCAACGCGTCCGCACCGCGGCGTCGGTCAGCGCCGCGGTTCCCAGCGGAACCACCGTCGTACGGCCCACACCGCGGCCACCACCCAGGCGACCGCTGTCGCGACGGCGCCCAGAGTGTCGTACACCGACAGGCCGCCGTTCCACCCGCCGCGGACCAGCCGGATCGCCGGGGAGAGCGGCAGTAGTGCGCAGACCGACGCGATCCGGTCGGGCAGCAGCTCCGTCGGGATCGTGATGCCCGAGCCCAGCAGGGAGACGAACAGCATCGGCAGCGCTGTCACCTGTGCGCTCTCGACGGCCCTGCTGAAACTCGCGGTGACGGCGGCGAGTGCCGCGCACAGGACGAGGCCCGACAACAGTCCGAGAGCGGCGAGATGCGGGGCACGCGGCACTCCGGCGTCGAGCAACACCGCACAGCCGACCGCCAGCAGCACGGACTGGCCGAGGCCGACGCAGACCGCGGGGAGCGCGGCGCCGGTCAGGATCTCGGCGTCGCCGAGCTCCCCGGTGCGCAGGCGCTTGAGCACCAACTCCTCCCGGCGGGCGACGAAGACGTTCACGAGGGAGCTGTAGACGGCGAACAGCATCGAGAAGCCGATGGCGGCCGTCACCATCACGCTGCCCATCGTCAGACCCTCGGCCTTGAGGTCCATCTGCCTGACGGCCGGCCGCACGCTGAAGGGCAGCGCCAGCGGGACGAACAGTGCTGTGATGATCACGCTCTTGTTGCGGCCCAGCAGCGTGAGTTCGGCGCGCGCGAGGGCGCGGAGCCGCTTGGCACGGGCGGGTCCGCTGCTCGATCTGGTTGCTGTGACGGTCGCGAGGGTGCTCATACCGCGGCCTCCGTCGTCCGGTTCGTCGCGTCGTGCTGTGGGCCGGTGCGGTCCGGCGGCGGTGCGGCCGTCCTGGCGATGTGCAGGAACGCCTCCTCCAGGGATGCGGACCGCACATCGAGGGCGCGCAGTTCGACCCGGGCGCGCTGGGCCCACAGCAGGACGGCGGTGGCGGTGCGCTGGAGTTCGTCGGTCCGCAGGCGGACGGTGCGGCCAGCCGTCTCGTGTGCCGTCACGCCCAGGTCGGCGAGCGGGGGCAGGTCACCGAGGAAGTAGCCCTCGGGCAGCTCGAAGGAGACCCGGGAAGGCTGGGTAGAGGTGACCTCGGACGGTGTGCCCGAGGCGGCGATGCGGCCCTGATGGAGGACGGCGAGCCGGTCGGCGAGCTCTTCCGCCTCCTCGAGGTAGTGCGTGGTCAGCAGGACGGTCGTCCCCGCGTCCCGCAGTTCACGGACCACCCGCCAGGTGTCCTGGCGGCCCTCGGCGTCCAGGCCGGTCGTCGGTTCGTCGAGGAAGAGGACCTCGGGGCGCCCGAGGAGTGCGAGCGCCAGGTCCAGGCGCCGCTTCTCACCTCCCGACAGCTGTTTGACGCGTACGCCGGAGCGCCGGGTCAGTCCGACCAGCTCCAGGGCTTCGCCCACGGGCCGGGCACCGCTGGTGCAGCCGGCCCACATCCGTGCGGTCTCCGCGACCGTCAGTTCGGAGGGGAAGCCACCCTCCTGGAGCATCACACCGATCCGGGGCCGGACGGCGGCCCGCTCCGCGTGCGGGTCGTGGCCCAGGACCCGCACGCGTCCGCCGGCCGGAGGGGCGAGGCCCTCGAGCAGTTCGACGGTGGACGTCTTGCCGGCGCCGTTGGTGCCGAGCAGGGCGAAGACCTCGGCGCGGCCCACCGAGAAGGTGATGCCGCGCACGGCTTCGAAGCCGCCCCCGTACACGCGCCGCAGATCAGTGACCTCAATCACGTGCTCGCGTTGGTTGGTGTTCACGACATCCAGCGTCGTCGTCGACGGGGAGGGGCAGCAGTGCGCTGTGTCATCAGTCCGCGTGACAAATGTCAGAAGACTCGGAAAGCCAAACGAGGAAGGCCCCGATCGACTGACCGGGGCCTTCCTCGTATGGAGCGGACGACGAGGCTCGAACTCGCGACCTCAACCTTGGCAAGGTTGCGCTCTACCAACTGAGCTACGTCCGCATTGCCCTCGACCGCCGACTGTGAAAGACACAGCCGCCGATCGGTGCGAGCACCAGCGTACCTGATCCACAAGGGTGGTCCGACCGGTCTCGTAGAGCGGGTGACAGGGATTGCACACTGCGCCTCCCCCTTGGAAAGGGGGTGTTCTGCTACTGAACTACACCCGCGTGACGCTCGGGCCTCGGCCTTTCCGGCCTCGCCCCTCGGCGTGCTCAGACTCTAGCTGATCACCAGGGGTGCAACGCAAGTCGGTTGCGTACGGGCCCGGATGGGGCTCCGACGGGGCGAGGGCCAGCGTCCCAGGACCCCAACGCGAACCCCAGGGCGACCCCCATGACGAACAGCACTCGTGGCCCGGGGCGGAGCCCCGAGGCGGCACCCCGCCACCGGGCCCCGCTCGGCCAACGGCACCCGAAACCCCTGCCGAGCCTGCGCGGCTACTGCGCCTCGGCGAACGCCTCGTACACCTTCTTGGGGATCCGCCCCCGCGGCGGCACGTCCAGCTTGTTGGAGCGGGCCCACGCCCGGACCGCGGCCGGGTCCGGGGTCAGGGCCGTGTGCGTGTACGCCCGGCCCGACTTGGCCTTCTTCCGCCCGGCCTCCACGTACGGCTCCAGCGCCTTACGCAGTTTCTTGGCATTGGCTTGATTGAGGTCGATCTCGTACGACTTGCCGTCCAGTCCGAAGACGATCGTTTCCGCCGCTTCTGAGCCGTCGATGTCGTCAAAGAGAGTGACCACGACACGCTGCGCCACGAATATCGGTCCCTTCGCGCGGCACCTCCGCCATCACAGGCAGGCCATGACGTGCGCGACGATGAGGTGCGCGGTCGTCCGGCGGATGTCGGGGAGGTGTCGACTGTCCGGCAGTAATTGGGCAAAGTATCGGCTATTGCCTTTTCCTTTGTACAGTGCCCGGCAATGCATTGTGAAGAGAGACTGAATACCTCCGCGTGTCCGCATGCAATGCCCCGGCATCCTTCTCTCGCGGTTTTTCCGAGGATTTTCCGTGCGGGCCACCGCGTCGATACACGATCGTGACGGCGATCACGTAGGATGCTACGAATCTACGCGAGTAGAAATTGTGTGCGGGTAGTCTGAAGGAACCTGCTCAGCACCACACACCGGGAGTGCCAGTGGCACGCGTCGTAGTCGACGTCATGCTCAAGCCGGAGATCCTCGACCCCCAGGGCCAGGCGGTGCAGCGCGCACTGCCGCGCCTCGGTTTCGACGGCATCTCCGACGTACGTCAGGGAAAGCGATTCGAACTCGAGGTGGACGGGCCGGTCGACGACGCCGCGCTCGCCCGCATCCATGATCTCGCCGAATCCTTCCTCGCCAACACCGTGATCGAGGACTTCACCGTCAAGGTGGAGGAAGTGGCGGAGGCCTCGAAGTGACCACCCGTATCGGCGTCGTCACTTTCCCGGGGAGCCTCGACGACCGGGACACCCAGCGCGCGATCCGTATCGCAGGGGCGGAGCCCGTCGCCCTCTGGCACAAGGACAAGGACCTCAAGCAGGTCGACGCCGTGGTCCTGTGCGGCGGTTTCTCCTACGGCGACTATCTGCGGGCCGGCGCCATCGCCCGCTTCTCGCCGGTGATGGAGCCCCTCATCGAGCAGGCGAAGGCGGGCCTTCCGGTCCTCGGCATCTGCAACGGCTTCCAGATCCTCACCGAGGCCCACCTCCTCCCGGGCGCCATGCTCGGCAACGACCACCTCCACTTCATCTGCCGCGACCAGAAGCTGCGGGTGGAGAACGCGGACACTTCCTGGACCAGCGACTACGACGCCGGCCAGGAGATCCACATCCCGCTGAAGAACATGGACGGCCGGTACGTCGCCGACGAGTACACCCTCGACAAGCTCGAGGCCGAAGGCCGGGTCGCCTTCCGCTACCTGGACTTCAACCCCAACGGCTCACTGAGGGACATCGCGGGCATCACCAACGAGGCCGGCAACGTCGTGGGCCTCATGCCGCACCCCGAGCACGCCGTCGAACCGCTGATCGGCACCGGTCGTACCGACGGCCTGCCGTTCTTCACCTCGATCCTCAAGAAGCTGGTCACCGCATGAGCAGGACGCCTCTGGACACGGTCGAGCACGCGACCGCGACCCCCGACGTCGAGCTGCCCTGGGCCGAACTCGGCCTGAAGAAGGACGAGTACGAGCGGATCGTCGAGATCCTGGGCCGCCGCCCGACCGGCGCCGAGCTCGCCATGTACTCGGTCATGTGGTCCGAGCACTGCTCCTACAAGAGCAGCAAGGTCCACCTGCGCCAGTTCGGTGAGAAGGCCCCCGAGTCCGACGCACTGCTCGTCGGCATCGGCGAGAACGCCGGTGTCGTGGACGTCGGCCAGGGCTACGCCGTCACCTTCAAGGTGGAGTCGCACAACCACCCCTCCTACGTCGAGCCCTACCAGGGCGCGGCCACGGGCGTCGGCGGCATCGTGCGCGACATCATCGCGATGGGCGCGCGCCCGGTGGCGGTCGTCGACCCCCTGCGCTTCGGCGCGGCCGACCACCCCGACACCAAGCGGGTCCTCCCCGGCGTCGTCGCCGGCATCGGCGGCTACGGCAACTGCCTGGGCCTGCCCAACATCGGCGGCGAGGTCGTCTTCGACGCCTGCTACCAGGGCAACCCGCTGGTCAACGCCGGTGCCATCGGTGTGATGCGGCACGAGGACATCCACCTCGCGAAGGCGTCCGGCGCGGGCAACAAGGTCATCCTGTACGGCGCCCGCACGGGCGGCGACGGCATCGGCGGCGCCTCCATCCTCGCCTCCGAGACCTTCGACGACGCCAAGCCCTCCAAGCGCCCCGCCGTGCAGGTGGGCGACCCCTTCCAGGAGAAGCTCCTCATCGAGTGCACCCTGGAGGCGTTCCGGGAGAAGCTGGTCGTCGGCATCCAGGACCTGGGCGCGGCGGGCCTGTCCTGCGCGACCTCGGAACTGGCCTCGAACGGCTCCGGCGGCATGCGCGTCACCCTCGACGACGTCCCCCTGCGCGACTCGACGCTCTCCCCCGAGGAGATCCTGATGAGCGAGTCGCAGGAAAGGATGTGTGCGGTCGTCGAGCCGGAGAAGGTCGACCGCTTCCTGGAGATCTGCGCCAAGTGGGACGTCATCGCCACCGTCATCGGTGAGGTGACCGACGGGGACCGCCTGGAGATCTACTGGCACGGCGGCAAGATCGTCGACGTCGACCCGCGCACGGTCGCACACGAGGGCCCGGTCTACGAGCGCCCGTACGCCCGCCCGTCCTGGCAGGACGAGCTGCAGGCCGACGACGCGAACAAGCTCCCGCGCCCGGCGACGTCCGAGGAGCTGAAGGACCAGGTCCTGAAGCTGGTCGGCTCGCCCAACCAGGCGTCCAAGAAGTGGATCACACAGCAGTACGACCACTTCGTGCAGGGCAACACGGTCCTCGCCCAGCCCGAGGACTCCGGCATGATCCGCATCGACGAGGAGTCCGGCCTCGGCGTGGCCATCGCCACGGACGGCAACGGCCGCTACGCCAAGCTCGACCCGTACGCGGGCGCGCAGCTGGCCCTCGCGGAGGCGTACCGCAACGTGGCGACCACGGGCGCCAAGCCGCTGGCGGTCTCCGACTGCCTGAACTTCGGCTCGCCCGAGGACCCGGCGGTGATGTGGCAGTTCGCGGAGGCCGTGCGCGGTCT
The DNA here is from genome assembly GCF_014905555.1 of Streptomyces sp. Y2F8-2. Taxonomy (GTDB): domain Bacteria; phylum Actinomycetota; class Actinomycetes; order Streptomycetales; family Streptomycetaceae; genus Streptomyces; species Streptomyces cynarae. The sequence continues at coordinate 397,325 of NZ_BNGS01000008.1, forward strand.
GGCGGACGGCTGTCAGCAGCTGGGCACCCCGGTGACCGGCGGCAACGTCTCCCTCTACAACCAGACGGGCGAGGCGGCCATCCACCCGACCCCGGTGGTCGCCGTGCTGGGCGTCATCGACGACGTCGCCCGGCGCACCCCTGTCGCCTTCCAGGAGGAGGGCCAGCTGCTGTACCTCCTCGGCGACACCCGTGAGGAGTTCGGCGGTTCGGCTTGGTCGCAGGTGATCCACGACCACCTCGGCGGCCTGCCCCCGCAGGTCGACCTGGAGCGCGAACGCCTGCTCGGCGAGATCCTGATCTCCGCCTCCCGCGACGGCATGATCGACTCCGCGCACGACCTGTCCGACGGCGGTCTGATCCAGGCCGTGGTCGAGTCGGCCCTGCTCGGCGGCAAGGGCGCGCGGCTGATCGTGCCGGACGGCCTGGACGCGTTCACGTTCCTCTTCTCCGAGTCGGCGGGGCGCGCGATCGTCGCCGTGCCGCGCTCGGAGGAGGTCCGCTTCAACGACATGTGCGGCGCGCGCGGCCTGCCGGCCACCCGTATCGGTGTCGTGGACGGGGAGACCGTCGAGGTCCAGGGCGAGTTCGAGCTGACCCTGGCCGAACTGCGCGAGGCCCACGAGGGCACCATTCCGGCGCTGCTGGCGTAAGCCGCACGCCGGACGGTCGTACGACGGCGAAGGCCCCACCCGGTCGACGGGCGGGGCCTTCGCCGTTCGCGTTCCCTTCACGTCCGCCGTTCCCTCCGCCTCCCGCGTTCCCTCACCCCCTCCGCCTCCCGCGTTCCCTCCGCCTCCCGCGTCCCCCCGCCTCCGCCTCCCGCGCCCACTAGGCTCGGCGCCATGCCCCCGGCCAAGAAGCGCACTCGGACCTACGACCCCGTCAAGACCCGCGCCGCCGTTCTCGCGCAGTTCGGGAACGTGAGGGAGGCCGTGAGCACCCTCCCGGCCGAACGACTCGCGCTGCCCACCCGGCTCGGGGACTGGACCGTACGGGAACTGGCCGCGCACATCGGGATGGCCCTCTCGGCCTTCGGGCGGTTCCTCGGCAGGCCGGAACCCGCCGCGCAGAACGCCACCGTCCTCGACTGGCCCTTCGCGACCTCCGCCAACTCGGGTGCCATCGCGGACACCACCCGCGCACTCGCCGCCCAGAACCCCGACCTCGACAGCTACCTCGCCGGCATAGAGAAGGAGTTCTCGGAACTCCTCGCCGCACACCCCGGCACCCGGCTGCTCGACACCACCGCGGGCGCCATGCCGCTCGCCGACTACCTGGTCACCCGCACCGTCGAGCTCGTCGTCCACACCGACGACCTGAACGCCGCCGTCCCAGGCCTCGACATCCCCTACGACCGCCAGGCCCTCGCCGCAGCGACCCGGCTGCTCGCCGACGCGCTCGCCGTGAAGGCGCCCGGCGCCTCCACCGAGGTGCGCGTCCCGCCGTACGCCGTCGTGCAGTGCATCGAAGGCCCCCGGCACACCCGCGGCACCCCGCCCAACGTCGTCGAGACCGACCCGCTGACCTGGGTCCGGCTCGCCACCGGCCGTACGAGCTGGGACACGGCCCTCGCCGACGCCAAGGTCAGCGCGAGCGGCGAACGGGCCGACCTGAGCGGGCTGCTTCCCCTGATGGCGTGAGGCCGTCGTGGAGGCGGGGGCGACGGTACGCCTCGGTCACTTCACGGAGAGCGTTCCGGGGCGCCCATCCGCAAGATGTGCGACGGCTCACTCGCAGACACCGGCGAGACGCTGAGCAAGCTCTCCGGCCGTCCGCGGACCTCCCCGCCCGACCACCGCAGCGCCGCGCTGACCAGCGAAAACGACAAGGGCGCCAGCGCGGTCTCCGAGCGCCGACCACGAGCGTCCGGCCACTGCGCACGGCGTGCGGCATCGATGACCGGATTCGGACCAGTGCACGATCTCGCCTACACTCGGTGGCGTGCCACGTGGTGACGGTCGACTCAATCACGATCTGCTCCCCGGTGAGAAAGGCCCCCAGGACGCGTGCGGCGTCTTCGGTGTCTGGGCTCCGGGCGAAGAGGTCGCAAAGCTCACGTACTTCGGGCTCTACGCCCTCCAGCACCGGGGTCAGGAATCCGCGGGTATCGCGGTGAGCAACGGCTCCCAGATCCTCGTCTTCAAGGACATGGGCCTGGTCTCCCAGGTCTTCGACGAGACCTCCCTCGGTTCGCTCCAGGGTCACATCGCGGTCGGTCACGCCCGCTACTCGACCACCGGCGCCTCCGTCTGGGAGAACGCCCAGCCGACGTTCCGCGCCACCGCGCACGGCTCGATCGCGCTCGGCCACAACGGCAACCTGGTCAACACGGCGCAGCTCGCCGAGATGGTCGCCGACCTCCCCAAGGAGAACGGCCGCGCCACCCAGGTCGCCGCCACCAACGACACCGACCTCGTCACCGCGCTCCTCGCGGGCCAGGTCGACGACGACGGCAAGCCGCTGACCGTCGAAGAGGCGGCCCCCAAGCTCCTGCCCCAGGTCAAGGGCGCCTTCTCGCTCGTCTTCATGGACGAGAACACCCTCTACGCGGCCCGCGACCCGCAGGGCATCCGCCCGCTGGTCCTCGGCCGGCTGGAGCGCGGCTGGGTCGTCGCCTCCGAGACCGCCGCGCTCGACATCGTCGGCGCGAGCTTCGTCCGCGAGATCGAGCCCGGCGAGTTCGTGGCCGTCGACGAGAACGGTCTGCGCACCTCCCGGTTCGCGGAAGCGAAGCCCAAGGGCTGTGTCTTCGAGTACGTGTACCTGGCCCGCCCGGACACCGACATCGCCGGCCGGAACGTGTACCTCTCCCGTGTCGAGATGGGCCGTCGGCTCGCCAAGGAGGCGCCCGTCGACGCCGATCTGGTCATAGCGACGCCCGAGTCCGGCACCCCCGCCGCGATCGGCTACGCGGAGGCCTCCGGCATCCCGTTCGGCTCCGGCCTGGTGAAGAACGCCTACGTCGGCCGGACCTTCATCCAGCCCTCGCAGACGATCCGCCAGCTCGGCATCCGCCTGAAGCTGAACCCCCTCAAGGAAGTCATCAAGGGCAAGCGCCTGGTCGTCGTCGACGACTCGATCGTGCGCGGCAACACCCAGCGCGCCCTGGTGCGGATGCTGCGCGAGGCGGGCGCCGCCGAGGTCCACATCCGGATCTCCTCCCCGCCGGTGAAGTGGCCCTGCTTCTTCGGCATCGACTTCGCCACCCGCGCCGAGCTGATCGCCAACGGCATGTCGGTCGAGGAGATCGGCCGCTCCCTGGGCGCCGACTCCCTGGCGTACATCTCCATCGACGGCATGATCGAGGCGACCACCATCGCCAAGCCGAACCTGTGCCGCGCCTGCTTCGACGGCGAGTACCCGATGGAGCTGCCCGACCCGGAGCTCCTCGGCAAGCAGCTGCTGGAGACCGAGCTGGCCGCCGGTCCCGCCGCCACGGCCGCGACCGACGCGATCCGTCGCCCGTAAGACCAGAGGGTCCGGGGGGAGTCCCCCGGAGTCCGGGGGAGTCCCCCGGAAGACCCAGCCACCAACCCGAAAGATCCCAGGCAATGTCTGAGACCCAAACCGGTGCTTCCTACGCGGCGGCAGGCGTCGACATCGAAGCGGGCGACCGCGCCGTGGAGCTCATGAAGGAGTGGGTGAAGAAGACGCAGCGCCCCGAGGTCCTCGGCGGCCTCGGCGGCTTCGCCGGCCTCTTCGACGCCTCCGCCCTCAAGCGCTACGAGCGTCCGCTGCTCGCCTCCGCCACCGACGGCGTCGGCACCAAGGTCGACATCGCGCGCCGGATGGGCGTCTACGACACCATCGGCCACGACCTGGTCGCCATGGTCATGGACGACATCGTGGTGTGCGGCGCCGAGCCGCTGTTCATGACCGACTACATCTGCGTCGGCAAGGTCCATCCCGAGCGGGTCGCCGCGATCGTGAAGGGCATCGCCGAGGGCTGCGTGCTGGCAGGGTGCGCCCTGGTGGGCGGCGAGACGGCCGAACACCCGGGTCTGCTGGGTCCCGACGACTTCGACGTCGCGGGCGCCGGTACGGGCGTCGTGGAGGCCGACCGGCTCCTCGGCGCCGAGCGGGTCCGTGAGGGTGACGCGCTGATCGCCATGGCGTCCTCCGGACTTCACTCCAACGGGTACTCCCTCGTCCGGCACGTCCTGCTCGACCGGGCGAAGCTCGGCCTCGACCAGCACATCGACGACCTCGGCCGCACCCTCGGCGAGGAGCTGCTCGAGCCCACGAAGATCTACTCGCTGGACTGCCTGGCCCTGATGCGCACCGCCGAGGTGCACGCGTTCAGCCACGTCACCGGTGGTGGACTCGCGGCCAACCTGGCCCGCGTGATCCCCGACCACCTGCACGCCTCGGTGGACCGCTCGACCTGGACGCCCGCTGCGGTGTTCGACCTCGTCGGGAAGACCGGCGACGTCGAGCGCCTGGAGCTGGAGAAGACCCTGAACATGGGCGTCGGCATGATCGCGGTCGTCCCCGAGCAGTCGGTGGACGTCGCGCTCGCCGCCCTCGCCGACCGCGGCGTGGACGCATGGGTCGCCGGCGAGATCACCGAGCGGGGCGAGCACGAAACGGGTGCCGCCCTGGTCGGGGACTACGCCGGCTGAGACCCTGCCGACAGCACAGAACCCGGTCCGTGGCCAGGGCCACGGACCGGGTGAAAACTCAGTGCAGGGTCAAGCGCCGCGACGGTGCCGAGAGGACGACTCGTCTTGCTCGTCCTCGTCGTCGTCCGCGTACAGCTCGGCGTACCGTGCGTACAGATCGTCGTCGTGCTCATCGTCCTCGAACCGGTCGCCGTTCGGCGACGCGTTCGACGTCGATGCGCCCAGCTCCTCGGCCAGGCGTGAGAGGTCCGTCCCACCGCTGTTGTACTTCAGCTGGCGGGCGACCTTCGTCTGCTTGGCCTTGGCCCGGCCGCGCCCCATGGCTCGACCCCCTCAACGACGGGGCTCGACGGCCCCAGAGTCTTGACACGCGTTCATGATCCGGAACGGGCTCTCCGCAGAGAGACCGGCCCGTAGGGCTTCCACGGTACCTGAGCCCACGCCCATACGGTACGTCGCCCGCAGGACGGGCGTGTGCCCATGACCGTCGAGGAGCCCTGTCCTCGCTGGTCACGGCCGATTTTAACCACTTATTGGCCGACGACCCGCCGAGGAAAGTGAGAGTCCTCTCAAACCCTCCCTCGGCGGGTACCGGTCAAACCCGGGTGGCCCCCCTGGGGAAGGTCACCGTCCGCGCGCCTCCGCCATCCGCTGCTCGGCGATCCGGTCGGCCGCGGCGGCCGGCGGAATGCCGTCCTCCTTCGCACGAGCGAAGATCGTCAGCGTGGTGTCGAAGATCTTCGCCGCCTTCGCCTTGCACCGGTCGAAGTCGAAGCCGTGCAGCTCGTCGGCGACCTGGATGACACCGCCGGCGTTGACGACGTAGTCGGGCGCGTACAGGATCCCGCGGTCCGCGATGTCCTTCTCCACACCCGGGTGCGCGAGCTGGTTGTTGGCCGCGCCGCACACCACCTTCGCCGTCAGCACCGGCACCGTCTCGTCGTTCAGCGCCCCGCCCAGGGCGCACGGGGCGTAGATGTCCAGGCCCTCGGTGCGGATGAGGGCAGCGGTGTCGGCGGCGACGGCGACCTGGGGGTGCGCGTCGGTGACACGGCGCACGGCGTCCGGCCGTACGTCCGTGATCACCACGTCGGCGCCGTCCTCGAGCAGGTGCTCGACCAGGTAGTGCCCGACCTTGCCGACACCCGCGATGCCGACCTTGCGCCCGCGCAGCGTCGGGTCGCCCCACAGGTGCTGGGCGGAGGCCCGCATGCCCTGGAAGACGCCGTACGCGGTGAGCACCGAGGAGTCGCCCGCGCCGCCGTTCTCGGGAGAGCGGCCGGTGGTCCAGGGGCACGCCCGGGCCACCACGTCCATGTCGGCCACATAGGTGCCGACGTCACAGGCGGTGACGTACCGGCCGCCGAGCGAGGCCACGAAACGGCCGTAGGCCAGCAGCAGCTCCTCGCTCTTGATCCGCTCGGGGTCGCCGATGATCACGGCCTTGCCGCCGCCGTGGTCCAGCCCGGCCATGGCGTTCTTGTACGACATCCCGCGCGAGAGGTTCAGCGCGTCGGCGACGGCCTCCTCCTCGCTCGCGTACGGGTAGAAGCGCGTGCCGCCGAGGGCGGGGCCCAGAGCGGTGGAGTGGATCGCGATGACGGCCTTGAGGCCACTGGCCCTGTCCTGACAGAGCACGACCTGCTCATGACCCCCTTGATCCGAGCGGAACAGGGTGTGCAGTACATCAGCAGGTGCGCCGGTTACGTCGGTCACGGTGGTGACTCCCGGTTGAGTAGCGGCGGTTGGGGGAGGGTCCCGTGCGGGTGGCGGGGCCCGTGGGCATGAGCGTAGAGCGTGCGGGCGCCCACGTTGCGCGCAGTGCCGAGGATCACCCTCCCTCGGAGTACGCCCGGACGGGTTCGTGGGACGATTTGCAAGGGTTTTCCACCTCGGCCGGGCCGGTGCCCGGGCGGGTTCGGGTTGGGTTCCGGTGGGGAGGGAGCAGGTGTGCCCAAGGTGTCCTCGGTGATCGTCCCGTACGCGTCCTACTTGCGCGTGTACGAGCCGCTGGCCGCCTTCCCGGAGCCGGAGCGCAGTCACTGGGCCCGCTACGCCCGCCGCCCCGACCGCCCCTCGTACCAGGACGAACTGCGCCGTTCCCTGGCCGACTTGCTGCCCACGCCGCCGGTCGCGGTGCCGGTGCACGAGAGCGACGACGCCTTCGTGACCGAGGTCGAAGGGGTGCTGTGCGTGTGCCCCTGGCGCACCCGGCTGCGCGGCTGGCAGGCGCTGGGGGAGCTGCCCGAGGAGCTGCCGGCGCCGGTCCTGGACGCGGTCCTGCCGCCCGTCGTGCGCCGCCAGGCCGCCCAGGACTACGAGCGCTGGCGGGAGCGGAACCCGGACGCGCGCCCCTGGATCCGCACCGCGACCTGGCAGGTTCCGCTGAACTGGTTCGTGCTGGTCTCCGACGAGGAGCGCAGGTACGAGAAGGGGACCGGCGAGGTGCCCCCGTTGCTGCGCTACCGCACGCCCATGGTGCAGGCCCGCAGGCGCGTCGCGCGGACGCTGAGGACGCTGAGGGACACGATCGACGAGGGACCGCTCATCGACGGTCTGGTGGACGTCGGGCGGTGGCTGGAGGAGTTCCACCCTCGGTCCCTGGTCGAGCTGGACTACGGCGGGCTGGTCCACGTCCTGCCGGCCGCCGAGCTGGACGCGGACCACTCGGCCGCGGACGTCGCCGAGGGCGTCGAGGCCCTGCGGCACGGGGACGGGGCGGCGGCCGGGGAGGCGTACGGGCGGCTGGTGGAGCGCTGGCGGGCCGTACGGGAGCGCCGGTCGGCGAACTGAGGGCGGTCCCTCAGCCGGGGCTCTGGTGAACCGTTGCTCGAATTGTGACCCGCGAGACATGGTGAAGTCGAAACCCTTGGCCCATGGTTGACGTACCGCAGGTAGGTGCGGGATCGGGGCGGAGGACGTAGCGACCGATCCGGGCTTATGCCGCCAAGCGTGACGGACGGCACTTACAAGGACCTTGCGTCTTACGGCCCTCCTCATGCCAAAATAGGACAAGGAGCCCGGGGGAGGCTCCTTCTGCCCACATCTGGGCGGAAACTCAGCATTGCACGCTTTGGGGGGTCTCGTGACTCCTGATCGTCCTGTGACTGTTCGTCACAGTGGCGTGACTGTCCGCTATGGCATGGTCCATCGGCTTCCGTCGCTGATGAACACCTGGGAGGGCAATTCCATCGGTTTGGCCTACGCGGCTGGACAGATGGTGTAGTTGTAGTGCCGAGGACAAGCCGTTCGTCCTATAACCGACTCGACTCGCGTCCGCCATTTCGGGCAACGCGGGTCAAGGTGCAGAATTTAGAGGAAAGAACCGAGAAGGTTCGGTTCTCCCGAGGAGGCCGCTCATGACCGCTCGCACCCCTGATGCCGAGCCGCTGCTGACCCCGGCTGAGGTCGCCACCATGTTCCGCGTCGACCCGAAGACGGTCACGCGGTGGGCGAAGGCCGGCAAGCTCACGTCCATCCGTACGCTCGGCGGGCACCGCCGCTATCGCGAGGCCGAGGTCCGCGCCCTGCTCGCGGGCATCCCGCAGCAGCGCAGCGAGGCCTGAACAATCGCATAGCCGGACATACAGGCAGGTCCCCCACCTGCCGTGACGTCCGGGACAACAGCTCCAAGCGACGCGGGTTCTGCCCCAACAGGACTCACGCCCGAGGTCAATAGAGGCACGACAAGGGTGCGTCGTAGATCGCGCTGGACTCCGCCGGGTCCAGCGCGATCTTTTTTGTGCGCCGACCGGGTGTGCGGGGCCGGGCTGTGAGCGGCCTTGTCGCGGTCTGGGGAGGGGTGTCGGAACCGCTGTGGGTCACCTCAGGGCAGGGTGCAATTGCACATATTAAATTGACCCTTTGTAGGAGGGGGGTAAGGGCGGCGCTCCCCGAAACTGGTGCGGTGACACCCGTCACATGCCAGAGTCCTTGTTGCGGGTGCGGAGTCTTTGCTAGGGAACAGCCCACTGAGCGGCGGCTGTTGGGCGGCCGCACGTCCAGGAGTGCCCACGCCGGCGCGGGATGAACCCCCGGGTTTGTCAGAGGGTCGTGGCACTCTCGGGGGCGCTGTCGTCCTCCGGGGCCGTCTCCGGAGCCTCCTCGCCGCGCTGGACGGGTTCCATGGCCAGGCGCAGCAGGTGGTGGCAGATGGGGCAGTGCCGGGTCAGATGGCGGTACCCGGCGGCGGCGGACAGATGGGCCCGGAGCAGAGCGCCGGTCTCGTGCCGAACGGACGCCGCCATACGCCACCTCCCCGGGGCCGCCCGCACTCAGGGAGCCCTGACTTCTGGGGTACCGAGGGAAAGTGACTCCGTCAAGGCACGGGGCGCTGCCGCTTGGCGCTGCCGCTCGGGAGAGCGAGGGGTGCCGTCGGCGGTGGCGGACCGGCGTTGAGATGCCGCCACGGGGCTCCACCCCGAACCCCTTCCGCCCGCTGCCGACCGGCCCCCGTTGCGGCTGCGCCGCGGCGCGGTCTCCGGCTCGGCTGGTGGTGTCGTGCCCGGGGGGTATGGCGAAGGCCCGCGTCCGTTGCCGGATGCGGGCCTTCGCTGATGCGGTCCTGACGGGATTTGAACCCGCGGCCTCCACCTTGACAGGGTGGCGAGCACTCCAAACTGCTCCACAGGACCAGGTCTCGCGGCGCTTTCGTGCGTTGCGCTGCGAGAAGAGACTGTACAGGAGGGTGAGCCCCTGGTCGAACTCACCCTTCGTGCCCGCGTCGTCACGGCACCGCCGCGTCGATCGCCTTCACGATCCGCTTGTCCGACACCGGGTACGCCGTGCCCAGCGCGTGGGCGAAGTAGCTGACCCGGAGTTCCTCGATCATCCAGCGGATGTCCCGCACCGACGACGGCACGGGACGGCCCTGCGGCAACTGCTCCAGCAGCCACGCGTACTCGTCCTGCATCTCCCGGACCTTGTCCATGCGCGTGGTGTCCCGCTGCACGTTCGTCGGCATCTGCTGGAGGCGGCGGTCCGCGGCCACCAGGTACCGCATCAGGTCCGGCAGTCGCCGTATCCCCGCCTCGGTCACGAACCCGGGCTTCACGAGGGCGTCCAGCTGCGCCCGTACGTCCGCCAGGTTCGGCAGCAGGGCAGGGCTGCGCACCACCTTCAGGCGGCGCTCACAGGCCTGCCAGGCGGCCAGCACCTGCTGCACCTGCGCGACCGTGCGCACCGTCGTGTCGACGATCTCCGCGCGCACCCTGTCGAACAGCTTCCGGTACGACTCCTCGTCCCACGCCGGTCCCCCGAAGTCCCCGATCAGCTTGTCCGCCGCCGCCATCGCGCAGTCGTCGAACAGGGCCTGGATCGAGCCGTGCGGGTTCGCGGACAGGGCGAGCTTCTGCTGGTTGGTCAGCTTCTCGGACGCGAACTTCGCGGGGTTCACCGGGATGTTGCGCAGGATGAGCCGGCGCGTGCCCTTCCACATGGCCTCGGCCTGTTCCGCCTCCGTGTCGAAGAGGCGTACGGACACCGTGTCGCCGTCGTCGACCAGCGCCGGGAACGCCTTGACCGGCTGCCCGGCCCGGCGCGTCTCGAACACCTGGGTGAGCGTGCCGATCGTCCAGTCCGTGAGGCCCGTGCGCTCCAGGGACTCCCCGCCCTGCCGTTCGGCGGTGGCCGCCGCGGCCTGCGACAGCGCCTTGCGCGCCTTGGGCTTCAGCTGCAGCTTCAGGGCCTCGAGGTCCTTGTCCTCCGCCAGCTTGCGGCGCCGCTCGTCAACGATCCGGAAGGTGATCTTCAGATGGTCCGGCACCTTGGACCAGTCGAAGTCCTCCGGCTCGAACGGCACCCCGACCATCCGCTTCAGCTCACGCGCCATCGTGGTGGTCAGCGGCTCCTGCAAGGGCACCGCCTTCTCCAGGAACGCCTTCGCGTAGTTCGGCGCCGGGACGTAGTTGCGGCGGATCGGTTTGGGGAGGGAGCGGATCAGTTCCGTGACCAGTTCCTCCCGCAGGCCCGGGATCTGCCAGTCGAAGCCCTCGTCCGTGACCTGGTTGAGCACCTGCAGCGGGATGTGGACGGTCACGCCGTCCGCGTCCGCACCCGGTTCGAACTGGTACGTCACCCGGAACTTCAGCCGGCCCTGGCGCCACGAGTCGGGGTAGTCGTCCTTGGTGACCGCGCCCGCCTTCTCGTTGATGAGCATCTCGCGCTCGAAGTCGAGGAAGTCGGGCTGCTCATGGCGTTTGCGCTTCCACCAGGAGTCGAAGTGCGCGCCGGAGACGACGTGTTCGGGCACCCGCTGGTCGTAGAAGTCGAACAGCGTCTCGTCGTCGACGACGATGTCCCGGCGCCGGGCGCGGTGCTCCAGCTCCTCGACCTCGCTCAGCAGCCTGCGGTTGTCGGCGAAGAACTTGTGGTGGGTGCGCCAGTCGCCCTCGACCAGGGCGTTGCGGATGAACAGCTCGCGGCTGGCCTCCGGGTCGATCCGGCCGTAGTTCACCTTCCGCTGCGCGACGATCGGGACGCCGTACAGCGTGACCTTCTCGTACGCCATCACGGCCGCCTGGTCCTTCTCCCAGTGCGGTTCGCTGTAGGTCCGCTTCAGGAGGTGGCCGGCGAGCGGCTCGACCCACTCGGGCTCTATCTTGGCGTTGACGCGCGCCCAGAGGCGGGAGGTCTCGACGAGCTCGGCGGACATCACGAAGCGCGGGGGCTTCTTGAACAGGGCCGAGCCGGGGAAGATCGCGAACTTGGCGTTGCGGGCGCCCAGGTACTCGTTCTTCGCGCCCTCCTTGACGTCCTTCATGCCGATGTGCGACAGCAGACCGGCGAGGAGCGAGAGGTGGATGCGGTCGGCCGGGGCGTCGTCCTCGTTGACGTGGATGTCCATCTGCTTGGCGACCGTGCGCAGCTGTGTGTAGATGTCCTGCCATTCGCGGATGCGCAGGAAGTTGAGGTACTCCTGCTTGCACATCCGGCGGAAGGAGGACGAGCCGCGTTCCTTCTGCTGCTCGCGGATGTAGCGCCAGAGGTTGAGATAGGCGAGGAAGTCGCTCGTCTCGTCCTTGAAGCGGGCGTGCTGCTGGTCGGCCTGGGTCTGCTTGTCGGCGGGCCGCTCACGCGGGTCCTGGATGGACAGGGCGGCGGCGATCACCATGACCTCGCGGACGCAGCCGTTCTTGTCGGCCTCCAGGACCATGCGTGCGAGGCGCGGGTCGACCGGCAGCTGGGCGAGCTTGCGGCCGGTTTCGGTGAGGCGCTTGCGCGGGTCCTTCTGCGTGGGGTCCAGGGCGCCCAGTTCCTGCAGGAGCTGCACGCCGTCGCGGATGTTGCGGTGGTCCGGCGGGTCGATGAACGGGAACTTCTCGATGTCGCCGAGCCCGGCCGCGGTCATCTGGAGGATGACGGAGGCGAGGTTCGTCCGCAGGATCTCGGCGTCGGTGAACTCCGGGCGGGCGACGAAGTCGTCCTCGCTGTACAGCCGGATGCAGATGCCGTCGCTGGTCCGGCCGCAGCGGCCCTTGCGCTGGTTGGCGCTCGCCTGCGAGATCGGCTCGATGGGCAGTCGCTGGACCTTGGTCCGGTGGCTGTACCGGGAGATCCGGGCGAAGCCCGGGTCGATGACGTACTTGATGCCCGGGACGGTGAGGGAGGTCTCGGCGACGTTCGTCGCGAGAACGATCCTGCGGCCCGTGTGCGGCTGGAACACGCGGTGCTGTTCGGCGTGGGACAGCCGGGCGTACAGCGGCAGGATCTCCGTGAACCTGTACTGCTTCCTGGTGAGCGCGTCCGCCGTGTCGCGGATCTCGCGCTCGCCGGAGAGGAAGACGAGGATGTCGCCGGGCCCCTCGGCCATCAGCTCCTCGACGGCGTCGGTGATCGCGGTGATCTGGTCCCGGTCAGCGTCGTCGGAGTCCTCCTCCAACAGCGGCCGGTAGCGCACCTCCACCGGATAGGTCCGGCCGCTGACCTCGACGATCGGCGCGTCGCCGAAGTGCCGGGAGAAGCGCTCGGGGTCGATCGTGGCCGAGGTGATGACGACCTTGAGATCCGGGCGCCGGGGGAGGAGCTGGGCGAGGTAGCCCAGCAGGAAGTCGATGTTGAGGGACCGCTCGTGGGCCTCGTCGATGATGATCGTGTCGTAGGCGCGCAGCTCGCGGTCCGTCTGGATCTCCGCGAGCAGGATGCCGTCCGTCATCAGCTTGATGAAGGTGGCGTCCGGGTTCACCTGGTCGGTGAAGCGGACCTTCCAGCCGACGGCCTCGCCGAGGGGGGTGTCCAGCTCTTCCGCGACCCGTTCGGCGACGGTGCGGGCGGCGATACGGCGGGGCTGGGTGTGGCCGATCATCCCGCGCACGCCCCGGCCGAGCTCGAGGCAGATCTTGGGGATCTGGGTGGTCTTGCCGGAGCCCGTCTCACCGGCCACGATCACGACCTGGTGGTCGCGTATGGCGTCGGCGATCTCGGTCTTCTTCTGGCTGACCGGGAGTTGCTCGGGGTAGGTGACGGCGGGTACGCGGGCGGTGCGCTCGCCGATCCGCGCCTCGGCCTTGGCGACCTCCGCCTCGATCTCGGCGAGTACGGCGGCCCGGGCTTCCGGCTTGCGGATCTTGCGCGCGCCTTCCAGCCTGCGGCCGAGCCGGTGCGCGTCGCGCAGGGAGAGCTCGGTCAGGCGAGGGGCGAGGGTGCCGAGGGCGGAGGCGGGATGCGTAGACATACGCGGTCCAGGATCTCACCTCGGTGAAATTCGTGGCTAACGAATTGCCGCGGGCCGTTCCCGGCGCGGCCTGTCCGTCCCGTGGCAGCCGCCCGGTCGCTACGGGTTCTGCTGCTGCGCAGCGGTGGCCGTTGCCGGCAGGTCCCGGGTCGCCATGGCCTTCGCCGTGTTGGAGACGGCCTTGATGCCCAGGTACGCGGTGGTCATGCTGCTGACCGCCGTGAAGGCCGCGGTGAGCACACCGACCATCACCGACTTGTCGCCGTCCAGGCGCCAGACGCCGAAGATCGCCACGACGGCGATGGCGACGTTGCTGATGATCACCGCGAGCAGGCCGTAGCGGGCCCGCGTCTTCTCCAGTTCCGTGTCCTGCATGGCACTCGCCCCCGGCTCAAGTTTCCCCGTCGCTGCCTGGACCAGCCAGAACGTAGCGCCCGGAACGGGACATGCCAAGGCGGCCAGCCGGGACATGCCAAGCGACCGGTCGGGACGCCGCCGACGGCCCCTCACGACGAAAGCCTCGTCCCGGAGGACGAGGCTTTCGGTGCGGTGGCTGGGGCCGGGGTCGAACCGGCGACCTTCCGCTTTTCAGGCGGACGCTCGTACCAACTGAGCTACCCAGCCACGAGGCTTCGGGTGAAACCTCAGCGGTCCTGACGGGATTTGAACCCGCGGCCTCCACCTTGACAGGGTGGCGAGCACTCCAAACTGCTCCACAGGACCAAGCGCTGCGTACGACAGTGTCGCACAGGGTGGTGCGTGCCCCCAACGGGATTCGAACCCGTGCTACCGCCTTGAAAGGGCGGCGTCCTAGGCCGCTAGACGATGAGGGCTATCGGCCCGCCTGGGCGCTTCTCAGCGCGTCGGGGACGTGAGAAGCATATGGGATGGGAGGAGGGTTCGCCAAAACCGTTTAGGGGGCGCTCGGCGTCGGGGTCGCGCCGGAGCGGCTCGCGGGGGGCGTGCTCGGGGGCGTGGTGCCCGGCGAGGGGCTCCCGCCCGGCTGGTTCTCCTTGGCCAGGTGACGGGTCACCTCCGCCGTCGTCTGCCCCAGGCCGCCGAGCCTGATCTCGTCCCAGGCCTGCAGACGGCGGGTGTCCCGGTCCAGGTAGAGGATCGAGGCCTCGATCGGGGCCGGGTACTGGCGCTCGACCGCCCGCAGGCCGCTGCCGCCCGTCGACCCCTCGATGCGCAGCCGGGTGCCGTACTTCATGATCTCCATCCCCTCGTGGTGCAGATGTCCTGCGAGGGCCAGCGGCACATCGCCGTCCACCTGGCGCGCGGCCGTCGGCTCGTGGGCGATCGCGATGTCGACGGGCCTGCCCGCGGCCTTCTGGTCGCGCAGGGCCGTGGCCAGGCGCGCGCCCGCCAGTTCCTCCGCGCGGTCGCCGCCCGGGGTGACCGACCGGTCGGGGGTGAACTGCGGGTCCCCCATACCGGCGAAGCGCAGGCCGGCGATGCTGACCGCCCTGCCGTCGTCCAGGACGTGCACGTTCTTCATGTGCTCCAGGTAGCGCTGGGTGGTGAGGGAGTCGTGGTTGCCGCGGACCCAGACGTAGGGGGCGCCCAGGTCGGCGATCGGGTCCAGGAAGCGGTTCTCCGCCGCCGTGCCGTGGTCCATGGTGTCGCCGGAGTCGACGATCACGTTGACGTCGTACTGCTCGACCAGCGAGGCGATGATCTTCCAGCTCGCCGGGTTGAGGTGGATGTCGGAGACGTGCAGGACCCGGATCGTCGTCGGGTCCGGCTGGTAGGCGGGGAGGGTGGATGTGAC
This sequence comes from Streptomyces sp. Y2F8-2, assembly GCF_014905555.1. Classification (GTDB taxonomy): domain Bacteria; phylum Actinomycetota; class Actinomycetes; order Streptomycetales; family Streptomycetaceae; genus Streptomyces; species Streptomyces cynarae. The sequence goes on from NZ_BNGS01000008.1 coordinate 412,394, forward strand.
GTCGTAGAGCTTCGTCACGTTCGTCACCAGGCGCGCCAGCTCCTGCTGGTAGACGTCGAACTCGGTGACGATGCTGCGCGCGTTGCCGACCAGGGAGGGGGCGGAGGAGAGCAGGCCGGAGAACTTCGGCTCGAGGACCGACTCGGGGTTCCAGGTGGCGTACGCCGTCGCTCCCGAGGCGCCGAGGAGGGTGAACGCCAGTCCGCCGGCCGCGAGGGCCCGCCGGGGGCGGCGGTAGACCGCCAGGCCGAGCGCGGTGGCGCCGGCGACCACGGCCACGCAGGAACGCACGGCGAGGTCGAGCGTGCCGTGCTCGACGTCGGCGGTGATCTCCTGCTGGAGCCCGGAGATCCGCTCCGGGTGGTCCACCAGTTCCTGGGAGCGGCCCGGGTCGAGCTGGTCGACGTTGACGTCCAGGCGGACGGGCGCCTGGTGGCTGCTCAGCTCCAGGGCGCCGAGCGGGGAGATGTTGATCTTCGTGCCCCCGGCCAGTGAGGGACGCAGGGTCATCGTGGTGTTCATGGGGCCCACCGGGACGCGCACATCGCCCACGATCAACAGGCCGAGCCAGGCGCCCAGCAGCACCACGACGACCATGCCGAGGGCCCGGAGCCAGGGGTGGGGCTGCGGGACGAGTTCGGCGGCCGGGTGCGGGCGGAGTGAGCGGTAGTACCGGGCGAGGGTGGAGGGCGCCCTTCGAACGCGGTTCAGAGCTGCTGTGGGGACGCGGTCCATTGGTCCCGTATGCCCAGGTTGCTGAGTGGATATGCGGAGGGGATCAACGGATACGGGGGCGGTCGAACCGCACCGGTCGGGGTGTCGTGCCGGACAATGGCCCTGTGCTGGAGATGACGCGCGAGGAGTTCGAGGAACTGGTCGCCGAGGCGCTCGACCGGATCCCGCCGGAGCTGACGCGGCTCATGGACAACGTCGCGGTGTTCGTCGAGGAGGAGCCGCCCGCGGACGATCCCGGGCTGCTCGGGCTGTACGAGGGCACTCCGCTGACGGACCGCGGCGAGTGGTACGCGGGCGTACTGCCGGACCGGATCACGATCTACCGGGGGCCGACCCTGCGGATGTGCGAATCCCGGGAGGACGTGGTCGCGGAGACCGAGGTGACGGTGGTGCATGAGATCGCGCACCACTTCGGCATCGACGACGCCCGCCTGCACTCGCTCGGGTACGGGTGACGTGGGAGGGCGTGCGGGCGGGGCACGGGTGACGCGGGAAGGCGTGCGAGTGGGGCACGGGTGACGCGGGACGGAGTGTGCTCCGGTGCGGGTGACGTCCGGGAGCGATGTCCGCGGTGGCCGTCGAGCGTCCTTGCGTACAGGTGACCTCGGGCGGGTGATGTTGCCGCCGCGCGGCGCGTGTCCTCTTGCGGGCGGCGGGAGTTGGGCAGGCTGACTTCTCGTATGCCCCGGAGGTGGCTGCCCGTGCGCGCCAGTTACGTACCCGTCCGTCTGGCCGCCACGGTCATGGCCCTCGCCGCCGCCACCGGCTGCATGAGCGTGGGGGACGACGCGGGCGCTCCCTCGCAGGCGCCTTCGGTGGGGCGGCACGGCGGCGCGGCACCGGACGGGGGTTCGGCGACGAGCGGGGGCGCGGACGCGGGTCTGGCCGGAGCGGCGGCCAAGGCGGGATCGCCGAAGCCGGCCGGGTCCGGGGCCGGGGGGTCCTCCGCGCCGCCCTCCGCGTCGGCGTCCAAGGGCGGCGGGTCGAAGGACACCGGGCCGACCGCCAAGGAGACGTCAGGGCCCGGCAAGGGGGGCGGCGGTGCGGTGCCGCCCGCGCCGACGGTGGGGGAGCCGGACCCCACGCAGACTCCGGTCGATCCGACGCCGACGAGCCGGCCGGACCCGCCGTCGCCGACCCCGACGACCGCGGAGCCGTCGTCCTCGGCGCCCGGGCAGGCCACGCAGCTGACGCAGCGGGAACCGGCGCCGCGAGCGGGAATCCCGGCGGTATAGGCGTGTCCGCATCCAGGGTCGGCATCCAGGGCCCTGGTGCCTGTGGCGAGAGTCACCCGGAGGGGGCGTGGATCGGTTTGCTTTCGGCGGGTCGAGGTGCGTATCTTGGTAGATCGTTTGATCCCATTTGCCCGGCGCCTTGAAGACGCGCCGCGTGTGGCGCGTACTCTCCCTAGCCGTGGCCGGACCGCATCGAGGCGGTCGAATGCGACTTCACGGATGTTTGGGCACGTGCCAGAACTCCGGAAGGTTCACATTTCGCATGTCTGTTGCCGGTACCGAGCACATCGTCCTGTCCGCGGACGACTCCCAGAACACCGAAGGCACCTCTGTGGCCGCTGAGGCCCAGGACACCGCTCCCGAGGCGACCTTCTCCGACCTCGGCCTGCCCGAGGGCGTCGTCCGCAAGCTCGCGCAGAACGGCGTCACCGTCCCCTTCCCGATCCAGGCCGCGACCATCCCGGACGCCCTGGCCGGCAAGGACATCCTCGGCCGTGGCCGCACCGGCTCGGGCAAGACGCTGTCCTTCGGTCTGCCCACCCTGGCCACCCTGGCCGGCGGGCACACCGAGAAGAAGAAGCCCCGGGCCGTGATCCTCACCCCGACCCGTGAGCTGGCCATGCAGGTCGCGGACGCGCTGCAGCCCTACGGCGACGTGCTCGGGCTGAAGATGAAGGTCGTCTGCGGCGGCACCTCCATGGCGAACCAGATCTACGCCCTCGAACGCGGCGTGGACATCCTGGTCGCCACGCCCGGCCGGCTGCGCGACATCATCAACCGCGGCGCCTGCTCCCTCGAGGACGTGCGGATCGCCGTCCTCGACGAGGCCGACCAGATGTCCGACCTGGGCTTCCTGCCCGAGGTCACCGAGCTGCTCGACCAGGTCCCGGCGGGCGGCCAGCGGATGCTGTTCTCCGCGACCATGGAGAACGAGATCAAGACCCTCGTCGACCGGTACCTGAACGACCCGGTGAGCCACGAGGTGGACGCCGCCCAGGGCGCGGTGACGACCATGTCGCACCACATCCTCATCGTGAAGCCCAAGGACAAGGCCCCGGTCACCGCCGCGATCGCCTCCCGCAAGGGCCGCACCATCATCTTCGTCCGCACCCAGATGGGTGCCGACCGTGTCGCCGAACAGCTGCGCGACGCCGGGGTGAAGGCGGACGCGCTGCACGGCGGCATGACCCAGGGCGCGCGCACCCGGACGCTGGCCGACTTCAAGGACGGGTACGTCAACGTGCTCGTCGCGACCGACGTCGCCGCCCGCGGCATCCACGTCGACGGGATCGACCTGGTGCTCAACGTGGACCCCGCCGGGGACCACAAGGACTACCTGCACCGCGCCGGCCGCACGGCTCGTGCCGGCCGCACCGGCACGGTGGTCTCCCTCTCGCTGCCGCACCAGCGGCGCCAGATCTTCCGGCTGATGGAGGACGCGGGCGTCGACGCCTCGCGCCACATCATCCAGGGCGGGGCCGCGTTCGACCCGGAGGTCGCCGAGATCACCGGCGCCCGGTCGATGACCGAGGTCCAGGCGGAGTCCGCCGGGATGGCCGCGCAGCAGGCCGAGCGGGAAGTCGCGCAGCTCACCAAGCAGTTGGAGCGGGCGACGCGGCGTGCGGCCGAACTGCGGGACGAGGCCGACCGCCTCGTCGCGCGGGCCGCGCGGGAGCGGGGCGAGGACCCGGAGGCGGCGGTGGCAGCCGCGGCGGCGGAGAGCGTCGAGGCGCCGGCCGAGGTCTCGGTGCCGGAGCGGCGGACCGCCAGGGAGGCGGAGCGCGGCGAGGGCGCCGAACAGGGCGAGCGCGCGGAGCGTACGGCCGGTTCGTCGTCGTACGAGCGGCGTGAACGCCGGGAGGAGCGCGGCGGTTTCCAGCGGGACCGTGGTTTCGACCGTGACCGGGACCGTGGCTTCGACCGCCGGGACGACGACCGTGGCGGCCGTTCGTTCGAGCGGCGCGACGACCGGGGCGGCTTCCGCCGCGACGGCGACCGGCGCCCGTTCGACCGTGACCGCGGCTTCGCCGGCCGTGACCGCGACCGTGGCTTCGACCGCCGTGACAGCGACCGCCGTGACAACGACCGTCGTTCGTTCGACCGGCGTGACGACCGTGGTGGCTTCCGCCGTGACGACGACCGTGGTGGTTTCCGCCGTGACGACGACCGCGGTGGCTTCCGCCGCGACAACGACCGTGACCGCCGCCCGTTCGACCGCGACCGCCGTGACAACGACCGTCGTTCGTCCGAGCGACGTGACGACCGTGGTGGTTTCCGTCGTGACAACGACCGGCGCCCCTTCGACCGGCGTGACGAGCGCGGCGGGCACCGTGGCAGCGACCGCCCGTTCAACCGGGACCGCCAGGGCGACCGCCCCGGTTTCCGCTCCGGCGGCCACGACCGCCCCTACGGCCGTCGTGACGACCACCGCGGCACCGGCTCGTTCGGCCGCCGCGAGGACAAGCCGCGCTGGAAGCGCAACGGCTGACGCCGAGTGAACCTGGAGGGCCCGTACGACTTCCCGTCGTGCGGGCCCTTCCGCTTTCCGTCGTACGGGGGGCCCTTCCGCGCACCACGGCGGCAGCCCCTTTTCCGGCCGTCGGTTTCAAGTCATCGGGTGACGCATGTCACGCCCCTGACGAGGGAATCGCTGGGGGCATGACAGATGACGTCAGAGCGAGCGGGCTGTCGGACGAAGAGCGGCTGGCCCAGCTCGGCTACACACAGGTTCTCGCGCGCCGGATGTCGGCGTTCTCCAACTACGCGGTCTCCTTCACGATCATCTCGGTCCTCTCCGGCTGCCTGACCCTCTACCTCTTCGGGATGAACACCGGCGGCCCCGCCGTGATCACCTGGGGCTGGGTGGCCGTCGGCCTGATGACGCTGTTCGTCGGGCTGTCGATGGCCGAGATCTGCTCGGCGTACCCGACCTCCGCGGGCCTGTACTTCTGGGCCCACCGCCTGGCGCCGCCGCGCTCGGCCGCGGCCTGGGCTTGGTTCACCGGCTGGTTCAACGTGCTGGGTCAGGTGGCCGTGACGGCGGGCATCGACTTCGGTGCCGCGTCGTTCCTGGGCGCGTACCTCAACCTCCAGTTCGACTTCGAGGTCACCCCCGGCCGCACGGTTCTGCTCTTCGCGGCGATCCTGCTCCTGCACGGCCTGCTGAACACCTTCGGCGTCCGTATCGTCGCCATCCTCAACAGCGTCAGTGTGTGGTGGCACGTGCTCGGGGTCGCGGTCATCGTCGGCGCGCTGGCCTTCGTACCGGACCACCACCGGTCGGCGTCCTTCGTCTTCACGAAGTTCGTGAACAACACGGGCTGGGGCAGCGGCACTTACGTGGTCCTGCTCGGTCTGCTGATGGCCCAGTACACCTTCACCGGCTATGACGCCTCCGCCCATATGACGGAGGAGACGCACGACGCGTCCACGGCGGGGCCGAAGGGCATCGTCCGCTCCATCTGGACCTCCTGGATCGCCGGCTTCGTCCTCCTGCTGGGCTTCACCTTCGCCATCCAGTCCTACGACAAGGAACTCCGGTCCCCGACCGGCGCGCCGCCCGCGCAGATCCTGCTGGACGCCCTCGGAGCGAGCGCGGGCAAGCTGCTGCTGCTCGTGGTGATCGGCGCGCAGCTGTTCTGCGGGATGGCGTCCGTGACGGCCAACAGCCGCATGATCTACGCCTTTTCCCGTGACGGGGCGCTGCCGTTCTCGCATGTGTGGCACACGGTCAGCCCGCGCACGCGCACCCCCGTGGCGGCGGTGTGGCTGGCGGCGATCGGGGCACTGGCCCTGGGCCTGCCGTACCTGATCAACGTGACCGCGTACGCGGCCGTGACGTCGATCGCGGTGATCGGCCTCTACATCGCCTACGTCATCCCGACCCTGCTGCGGGTCCGCCGGGGCGGGACCTTCGATCGCGGCCCCTGGCACCTGGGCCGCTGGTCCCAGCCGATCGGCGTGATCTCGGTGGCCTGGGTCGTCGTGATCACGATCCTCTTCATGCTCCCGCAGGTCTCCCCGGTCACCTGGGAGACGTTCAACTACGCCCCGGTCGCCGTCCTGGTCGTCCTCGGCTTCGCGGCCACCTGGTGGCTGGCCTCGGCCCGCCACTGGTTCCTGAACCCGGACCACGAACGCACCCGCATCCGCGAGGCCGCCCTTCCCCAAGCTCTCGGCTCCGCTCGAGCAGAGGAGACCCCAAGCGGCGCCCCCGAGCCGGCCGACCCGTAGCCCCACCGGCCACCCGCACGGCCGCCCCGAGACCCACCCACATGCCACCCACAGCGAACACTTCCGGCCCGCCTCCCCGATACCCGATCGGAGATACGGCCTCGTCGGGCTATGCTCGGGGAGGCAACATCGCGAGGGCCCTTAGCTCAATTGGCAGAGCAGTGGACTTTTAATCCATTGGTTGTGGGTTCGAGTCCCACAGGGCCTACGGTCCGCAGGCGAGGGGCACGCCCCTCCGGCCTGTCGTGCGGCGTCCGGTTCGGCTTCGGCCGGGGCGGGCGCCGCTTCGTTCTCCGGGCCGTGCGGGAGCATCTCACGGCCCTGCACTTCCTCGTCGTACGGGGCCATCCCCTGCTCGCCGCACGTCTCGTGCCGGACCGGGCGCCGTCCGTCCTCGAGTTGCGCATGAGCTACCGCACCGGAACGGCCCTGCTGCCCCGGCTGATGGAGATCTGCACCCGGCGTGGTTTCCGCATCCTGCAGGTCGAGGTCGACCGGCTGCCCGGCAGCACCGACCCGGCCGCACGCGTCCTGCTTGAGCTGGAGGCTGACGTCCGAGCTGTTCGAGAACGACGGCGTGCTGGATGTGGAGATGACCGCCGCCACGGACGACGAGTAGAGACGACGAGCAGAGCCGAACGAGCAGAGACGACGAGCAGAAGCGTCCCGGTGGCGGCCGGCGAGCGGCATTAGAGCGTGAGCCCTGCGGGTACCCGGACGTGGTGGCCGGAAGTCTGGTGTCCTCCCTGGCGTCCGTGACCCGTGCCGGGGTCAGCGGGGCGTGGTCCCTCGGCGCGGCGGGCGCCCGTACCGCCGGGCGGGTGGCGCCGGTGGCGGCCAGGACCGGGCTGCGTGCGGCCGAGGGGAGCGGGCGGGTCGCGGTGGCGGCGGTCCGACAGGGCCTCTCGGCGGCCACGGGGGTTCCCGGGCGGGCCGTGCGGGCGGGGCGTGTACTGGCCGATCTCCATCCGCGGCGGCACACCCGTCATGTATGGGCCTCGCACGGGCGTGCGCATATCGAGGTGCGCGGGCTCGATCGCGGCGGCCGCACTCGGGAGCGGCTGACCGGCGGGGTGACCAGGGCGCTGCGCGGACTGAGCGGGGTGCGGTGGGCCGAGGTCAACGCGGTGACCGGCCAGGTGCTGCTGTCGTTCGACGAGCGCAGCGTCGGGGTCGACCGCCTGCTGAACACGGTCAGGGCGGTGGAGAAGGCCCAGGGCGTGCGGGACGCTGACTTCCCCTGGGCGCAGCCGGTCACCCCGGGCGACGACGCGCCGGTCGCGGCGGTGACGGCCGAGTTGCTGGTCGACTGCGCGGCGGTGGCCGCCGGGGTGGTCCGGAGGGTGTTCGGGCTGCCGTCGCTGCCCCGGGTGGTGCCCGTGGCGGTGGCGGCGCTGGAGCTGGAGCGGGGGCTGCGCAGACCGTTGGTGCGCCGTATCGGACCGCTGGAGACCGATCTGCTGCTGTCGCTGGCCGGCGCCGTCGTGGGCGGGCTGTACGGCGGTATCGGGATGCCGGCCGTCGACGCGGCGAACCGGATGCTGCTGCTTCGCGAGATCCGCGCCCGGCGTCAGGTGTGGGAGCGGCGCGAGAGGGACCTGTGCCCGGGCCCCGCGTGTGTGCCGCACACCCGGCCGGTGCGGCATCTGCGCGGCAGGGCACGGCCGCCCGGTCCCGTCGAGTGGTGGGAGGCGCGGCTGGCGCCGGCCGCCCCGCTCACCGCGGCGGCGGTGTTCGCGCTGACGGGCAGTACCGGCCGCGCGGCGGACGCCCTGCTCGCCGCCGTCCCCCGGGCGGCCCGTTACGGGCGGGAGGCCTTCGCCGCCACGGTCGGACGTGAGCTGGCGCGGCGTGGTGTCGTACCGCTGGACCCGTCGGCGCTGCGGTTGCTCGACGTGGTCTCCGCCGTGGTCGTCGACTCCGCGGTGCTGGTGACGGAGGGCGGGCGGCCGGCTCCGCCCGCCGTGACGGTGCTGGCCGCCGCACGCGCCACCGGAGCGCGGGTGGTGCTCACCGAGGACGAGCGCATCCGTGAACTCCTGTGCCCCTCCGACGAGATCGTCGGCGGGCGCGAACGCCTCGCCGACCGGGTGTGCGCGCTGCGGGACCACGGGGAGGGCGTCCTGGTGATCTCCGGTACGGACGCGGAGGCGCTGGCCGCCGCGGACATCGCGGTCGCGGTGCCCGACGCGCCGGGCGCCGAGGCTTCCTGGTCGGCGGACCTGGTCTGCGCGGACGGTCTTCGGGACGCCTGGCGCATCCTGCGCGCGGTGACCGCGGCCCGCGAGGTCTCCCGGCGCTGCGTCCGGCTGGCGCTGGCGGGCTCCACCACCGGAACCCTGCTCGCCCTCGTCGGCCGGAGGCACGGCGTCCTCCGCGCCCTCACCCCGGTGCACGTCGCGAGCCTGCTGGCCCTGCTGTGGTCCACCAGGACGGCGCGACGCGCGGTGCGGTGAGCCTCATGTGTCCGCCCGTGCGAGGGCAGATGCCGCCGGCTCGCTTGCCCGGCGGTTGCCGTAACCCCGGTTCCGTGGGCGGGAAGTACGCCTCCCGCCCACGGATGAGATGAGCTTCCGTCTCCCGGGCTGCCTCAGGCTCCGGCGACGTCGATCACTGCCAGGTTCTTCTTGCCCCTGCGCAGCACCAGCCAGCGACCGTGCAGCAGTTGGTCGGCCGTGGCCACCGCGTCCTCGGAGGTCACCTTGACGTTGTTCACGTAGGCGCCGCCCTCCTTCACGGTGCGGCGGGCGGCCGACTTGCTCGCCACCAGGCCGACCTCCGCGAAGAGATCGGTGATCTGGCCGAGTTCGCTCACCTTGGCGCTCGGGAGCTCGGACACCGCGGCCGCCAGCGTCGCCTCGTCGAGTTCGGCGAGTTCACCCTGCCCGAACAGCGCCTTCGACGCGGCGATCACGGCAGCGCACTGGTCGGCGCCGTGAACCAACGTGGTCAGCTCCTCGGCGAGCGCACGCTGCGCGGTACGGGCCTGCGGTCGCTCCGCGGTCACCTTCTCCAACTCCTCCAACTCCTCGCGGGACTTGAAGGAGAGGATGCGCATGTACCGCGAGATGTCCCGGTCATCCGTGTTCAGCCAGAACTGGTAGAACGCGTACGGCGTGGTCATCTCCGGGTCGAGCCAGAGCGTGCCGGTCTCCGTCTTGCCGAACTTGGTGCCGTCCGCCTTCGTCATCAGCGGCGTCGCGAGCGCGTGCACCTCGGCGTGCGGCTCCAGGCGGTGGATCAGATCGAGACCGGCCGTGAGGTTGCCCCACTGGTCACTGCCGCCCGTCTGGAGGGTGCAGCCGTACCGCCGGTACAGCTCCAGGAAGTCCATGGCCTGGAGCAACTGGTAACTGAACTCCGTGAAGCTGATGCCCTGTTCGGACGCCAGGCGCTGGGCGACCGAGTCCTTGGTGAGCATCTTGTTCACCCGGAAGTGCTTGCCGATGTTCCGCAGGAACTCGATCACGGACAGGCCCGCGGTCCAGTCCAGGTTGTTGACCATGGTCGCCGCGTTGTCGCCCTCGAAGGAGAGGTACGGCTCGATCTGCGCGCGCAGCCGGGTCACCCACTGGGCGATGGTCTCCGGGTCGTTCAGGGTGCGCTCGGCGGTCGGCCGCGGGTCGCCGATGTGGCCGGTCGCGCCCCCCACGAGGGCCAGGGGCCGGTGCCCCGCCTGCTGGAGTCGGCGTAGGGTGAGCACCTGCACCAGGTGGCCGACGTGCAGGCTGGCCGCGGTGGGGTCGAAGCCGCAATAGAACGTGACGGGGCCATCCGCGAGAGCCTTGCGCAGTGCGTCCTCGTCAGTGGACTGGGCGATCAGCCCACGCCACATGAGCTCGTCGACGATGGCCGTCACGGTCCTGTGTCTCCTAGAGTCGCGGGTGTCAATGTGGCGGCCAGTGTAGTGCTCCGGCCGGATTTCTGCGTTTGTGCTGCTCAGCGGCCGGGCGGTGAAGGAGCGGCCAGGCCATTCGCATCCGGAGTGTCCTGGATCACACAGCCACGGACTTCTGCGCCCGTGCGCGCGGGAACGTCCCTCCCTTTCAGCCCGCCGTCAGTTCCGTGAGCGGCAGCGTGTGCTGGGTGTGGACCACCTTGGCGCGCAGATAGCGCACGTTCTGGGCCGTGGTGAAGACGCCCGTGGGGACGCGGTGGGTGACCGTGAGACCGAGGTCGCGCAGCTGCCGGGCCTTGTCGGGGTTGTTGGAGAGCAGGTCCAGGGCGTCGATGCCGAGCGCGCGGAGCATCTGTGCGGCGGCCGTGTAGTCGCGGGCGTCCTCCGGCAGGCCGAGCGCGGCGTTCGCCTCGTAGGTGTCCAGGCCCTGGTCCTGGAGAGCGTAGGCGTCGAGCTTGTTGTAGAGGCCGATGCCGCGGCCCTCCTGGCGCAGGTAGAGCAGGACGCCGCCGTGCTCGGCGATGCGCTCCACCGCCTCCCGCAGCTGGGGGCCGCAGTCACAGCGGGCCGAGCCGAAGACGTCGCCGGTCAGGCACTCGGAGTGCAGCCGCACCAGCGGCGGCCGCCCGGCGGCCGGCTCGCCGAGCACCACGGCCACGTGCTCCTGCCCGTCGGCCAGGCCGTGGAAGGTGACCAGGTCGGCGGTGACCGTGTAGCCGTCGCCGAAGCGGAGCGGGACCGTCACCCGGGTGCGGACCGTGGCGGCCGGAAGGTCGGCACCGGGCAGGTCGGCAGCGAGCAGCTCGCCGGCGGGAAGAACGGCGCCGGCCAGGTCGTTGGCGGGGAGGGGGACGGCCAGGGCGGCTGCGGGCAGCCCCGCCGTGTGCGGGGCGGTTGTGTGCGGGTCGGCTGTGTCACCGGTGTCACGGGAAGGGGCGGTCTCGTGTGCGTCGCGCATGGCTGTCGTCTTTCTCCTGGCCGACGATGGCGGGTGCGGAGGATGCGCTTCGCGCTTCGGCCTCATGCTTCAGATTTGAAGCACAACCTCGGCCGAGACTCTATCCCTGCTTTAAATTTCAAGCAACTATTTTTCCTGTGTCGCCCGTCGCCCGTCGCCCGTCGCGCGCCGCCTGAGTCAGGGCGTGGACGAACGCCGGCGCCACGGCAGTTCGCCGCACGCCGACCGCTCCTCGTCCTGCTGGAGCGCCTCCGTGATCCGGGAGCAGATGGCCTCCAACTGGGCCACCTGCTCCTCGGTGAGGTGGTCGAAGACGGCCGAGCGGACGGTCTCGACATGACCGGGCGCCGTACGCTCCAGAAGCGCCCTGCCGTCCTCCGTCAGGATCGCGACGCTGCCGCGCTTGTCGGTCGGGCAGCCCTCCCGGCGGACCGTTCCGTCCTTCTCCAGCCGGGTGACCGCGTACGTCAACCGGCTGCGCGTGATCTTCAGCGCCTCGGCGAGATCGGTCATGCGCATACGGTGGTCGGGCGCCTCGGAGAGGTTGGCCAGGACCGAGTAGTAAAGGTGCGGCATGCCGGCCTCCTGCTGGAGCTGCCGGTCGATCGCGTCCTCCAGGAGCCACGACGCGGCCAGGTACGAGCGCCAGGCACGCAGTTCCTCGGGGGTGAGCCAGCGGGTCGTCATACTGACAGTGTAGTTATTGTTTAAAAGTTGAACCAAGTTGCCTCGTTCGCCGGATCGTCCCGAACCCAGGAGCGCCGCCATGGCCCACCCCTACGTCCTGTTGTCCGCCGCCGTCTCCCTCGACGGCTTCCTGGACGACACCGGGCCCGAACGGCTGCTGCTGTCCGGCCCGGAGGACTTCGACCGGGTCGACGAGGTGCGGGCGGGCAGCGACGCCATCCTCATCGGCGCGGGCACGCTGCGCACCGACAACCCCCGGCTGCTGGTCTACTCGGCCGAGCGGCGTGCGGCCCGCCTCGCCGCCGGGCTGCCGGAGTATCCGCTGAAGGTCACGGTCAGCGCGTCCGGGGACCTCGATCCCGAGGCCCGCTTCTGGCACACGGGCGGCGCGAAGACCCTCTACACGACGGACAAGGGCGCCCGGCGGCTGCGCGGTCTGCTGCCGGCGGACGTGGAGGTGGTCGCGCTCGGGCCGGAGGTGGAGTGGCGGGCCGTGCTCGACCACCTCGGGGACGTGAAGGGCGTACGGCGGCTGATGGTCGAGGGCGGCGGGAGCGTGCACACGCGACTGCTCCAGCAGGGGCTCGCGGACGAGGTGCAGCTCGTGGTGGCGCCGCTGTTCGTGGGGGAGCCGGACGCCCCGCGGATGTTCGGGCACGGCGCGTACCCGCCGGGGCGGATGCGGCTGGTGGAGACGCGCGCGGTCGGGGACGTGGTGCTGATGCGGTACGTGCCCACCGCGCCCGGCACCGGGAGGCTCGCCTCGGCCGCGGACCGGCGGTGGCTGGAGGTGGCCTGCGAACTGGCGGCCCATTGCCCGCCGTCGGAGACCGCCTTCAGCGTCGGCGCGGTGGTCGTCGCGGCGGACGGCACGGAACTTGCGCGGGGACACTCCCGGGAGGGCGGCGACCCGGTGGTGCACGCCGAGGAAGCGGCGCTGGCGAAGCTGGACCCGACGGATCCGAGGCTGGCCTCCGCGACGGTATACAGCAGTCTGGAGCCGTGCTCCCGCCGCGCGTCCCGGCCCGCGCCCTGCGCCCGGCTGATCATCGAGGCGGGGGTACGACGGGTGGTGACCGCCTGGCGGGAACCGGACACGTTCGTCGCGTCGGCTGACGGGAACGCGGTGCTGACGGCCGCCGGCGTGGACGTGGTGCTGCTGCCGGAGTACGAGGACCGCGCCAAGGCCCCGAACGCCCATCTGCTGCCCCCGGCCGCCCGGTCCTGACGGCCTCGAAGGGGGGCCGAGCAGCTCCGCGTACGGCCGGAAATCGCTGGTGGGAGGCATGGGGGCGAAACCCGTGCGCTACCTGTCGCGCGCATGGCGTACACTGGAATCACCGACGCGGGGTGGAGCAGCTCGGTAGCTCGCTGGGCTCATAACCCAGAGGTCGCAGGTTCAAATCCTGTCCCCGCTACTGAAGGCCGAGGGCCGGAGTCCGAAAGGGCTCCGGCCCTCGGTGTTTCCCCGGCCCTCTTTCACCCACTGGCGGCTACTCCGCCCGGCCCACAGCGGTCGCCCCCCGCCGCCCTTCCGGGAAGCCTGGACGGGTGGTGCAGCAAGCAGGCGAGCGGTGGTCATGGGAGCAGGAAGATCCGGACGAGCGGCGCGGGCCCGAGGGGCCCCGTGAGGAGAGGGCCGAGGACCACGAGCGGTCGCGCGGGCCTCTCTCCGGCCGCCAGGACGGGTCGGGCGGGCGTCTCTCCGACCGTCACGACCGGTCGGGCGGGCGTCTCCCCGACCGCAGCAACCGGTCCGGCGGGCGTCTGCCCGACCGCGAGGACCGCCGACCCGGCCGACCCGGCCGGCTCGTCGGAGCTGCCGGAGCTGCCGGAGCCGCCGGAGCCTCCATGCCCGACCCCGACACCCCCGTCCCCGCCTCCGGTGCGAGGACCGTTGCGGTTTCGGCGTACACAGGGGCCGAGGCGGAGGCCGTCACGGAGGCCGAGGAGCGGCGGATCTCGTACGCGCGGGCCTTTCTGCGGGCCCTGCCCTGGCTGCTGATCGTCGCCGGAGTCTGCTTCGACCTCTTCGCCCCGTCCGACTACACGGCCGGCCCCCTCTTCACCGCCGCGCCGCTCGTCGCCGCGCCCCTGTTCTCGTTGCGCGGCACCGTCCTCACCGGCACGGCGGCCGTCGTCGTGGTCTTCGGGGTCCACCTCGGGCTCGGCGTGCTCGGGAAGGCGGGCGAGGTCACCGAGGTGGCCACCGTCGTCACCGTCGCCGCCCTCGCCGTCCTCATCAACGTGCTGGTCCGCCGCAACGTCGCCCGCCTCGCCTCCGCCCGCCAGATCGCCGAGGCGGCGCAGCGTGCGGTGCTGCCCGAGCCCGCCGCCCGGATCGGTGGGCTGGACATCGCCGCCCGCTACGAGGCCGCTCAGGCCGACGCGTTCATCGGCGGGGACCTGTACACCGTCCAGGACTCCCCGCACGGGGTACGGCTCGTCGTCGGCGACGTACGCGGCAAGGGCATGGATGCCGTGACCGCCGTGGCCGTGGTGATCGGCGCCTTCCGGGAGGCCGCCGAGCAGGAGCCCACGCTCGAGGCCGTCGCCCAGCGCCTGGAACGGGCGCTGTCACGCGACCGCGCCGGACGCGAGGGGCCCGACGTGTACGAGGGGTTCACCACCGCGGTCCTCGCCGAGATCCCGCACGGCTCCGGCGTCGTCCGCATCGTCAACCGCGGCCACCCCGCCCCGCTGCTCCTGCTCCCGGACGGTTCCCTGCGAGAACTCCAGGCCCGCGAGCCCGCGCTGCCGCTCGGCATGGGCGACCTCGGCGTCTGGCCCGACCGGGTGGAGGAGTGGGACTTCCCGCCCGGCTCGACGCTGCTCCTCCACACCGACGGCGTCTCGGAGGCACGGGACGCGCACGGCCGGTTCTACGACCCCGCCGTCCGCCTCGCCGGACGGGTCTTCCCCAGCCCCGGCGCCCTGCTGAGCACCGTCACGCGCGAGGTCGCCCGGCACACCGGTGGCCGCGGCACGGACGACATGGCGCTGCTGGCCGTGCGCCGGCCCGGACGCCCTCTGAGCGCGATCACGAAGAGTGAGTGAGTCGTGGCATTCCGCATAACAACTGACATGCTGTCAATATCTGTGAGGTCACTGGGACGGGGGCGACTCGCCCGATTTCCGCCGTTCGGGCCACGTAAGTCCTGGCCAGCGGCATGAACGGATCTGCCTGAACGGCTTGGAATCCGGGCCCCGGGTCTATTAACGTTCGATAACGCAGCGCGGTCGTCCCAGCCGTCACCGAAGGCGGCTCCGTGCGCGCCTGCCGAATCCCGCGAGGGAGCCGGGGAACCACCACCTTGGGGTGAATCACGCGGATACCGCCGTGTCGCACGGCCGGTATACGCGCGTAGGAGACCTTCCTGCTCCGAACCCGTCAGCTAACCCGGTAGGCGAGACGGAAGGAAAGGAGTGCGCCCACGTGGCGTTCAACCGGCCTGCCCAGAGCACCTCGTTCGCCCCGAACGGTACTCAGACGCTCGACGTCGCCCCCGGTATCGACGAGGGCCCCTGGGAGGAGTGGAACCCCACCGAGGACTCCATCCGCCCCGTCCGCGGTCGGCACCGCGTCGTCAAGCAGCGCGGGGGCGGGCTCGCCCGCAGCTCCACCGTCCTCGGCGTCGGTGTGATCGCCGCCGTCGGCGCGGGCGGCATGGCCACCGCGCAGTCCGGCAAGCCGCCGGTGTCCATATCCCTGCCGGACCTCTCCTCGGTCACGGAATCCGCCAAGGCGCTCATCGGCGACGACTCCGGCGCCCCCGAGAGCTCGGCCACCGCTCTCAGCAGCGTCGGCCGGACCGACGCCCGCGATGCCACCGACGCCGCCGGTTCGAAGGGCGCGGGCGAGGCGCTGCGCGCCCGGATCATGCAGCAGGCCGAATCCCAGCAGGACCGGCTCGCGCAGGAAGCGGCGCAGGCCGCCGAGGACGCCGCGGTGAAGAAGGCCGCCGCCGCGGCGGCCAAGGCGCAGGACGACGCGCAGGCCAAGGCCGCCGCCGAGAAGAAGAAGGCGGAGGAGGCCGCGCGGCTCGCCGCTCTCGCCCGGCAGTTCACGCTGCCGACCTCCTCCTACACCCTGACCTCCCACTTCGGCGACGCCGGTGCCATGTGGTCCTCCGGTTTCCACACCGGGCTGGACTTCGCCGCACCCACCGGCACGCTCATCAAGGCCGTCCACAGCGGCACGATCACGGAGGCGGGCTGGGCCGGCTCGTACGGCTACCGCACGATCCTCACCCTCGACGACGGCACCGAGCTGTGGTTCTGCCACCAGTCGTCGATCAGCGTCACGGTCGGGCAGAAGGTCAGCACGGGCGACGTCATCGGCCGAGTGGGCGCGACCGGCAACGTCACAGGGCCGCACCTGCACCTGGAGGTCCACCCCGACGGCGGCGCCGCGATCGACCCGCTGGCCTGGCTGCGCGGCAAGGGCCTCAACCCCTGACCCCACCCCCGCCACGAGCGCGTTCGTTTGCAAGATCTTTGCGGGCTTCCCGGAAGACACCGGCCTGGTCCGGGCGTTGACACAGGGCATGACTTCTCTTCGCAAGCTGGGTTCTTCCGACCTCGAGGTCTTCCCGCTGTCCCTCGGCGGCAACGTCTTCGGTTGGACCGCCGACGAGACACAGTCCTTCGCCGTCCTCGACGCATACGCGCAGGCGGGCGGGAACTTCGTCGACACGGCCGACGCGTACTCGGCCTGGGTGCCGGGCAACGAGGGCGGCGAGTCCGAGACCATCATCGGCAAGTGGGTGAAGGCGCGCGGCAACCGCTCCGACGTGGTCATCGCGACCAAGGTCAGCCAGCACCCCGACTACCAGGGCCTGACCGCCGCCAACATCAAGGCCGCGGCCGACGCGTCCCTGCGCCGTCTGGACACCGACTACATCGATCTCTACTACACGCACTACGACAAGCCGGAGGTGCCGGTCGAGGAGATCATCGGCGCGCTCGACGAGCTGGTGAAGGCGGGCAAGGTGCGCGCCGTCGCCGCCTCCAACATCTCCCCCGAGCGCCTCCAGGAGTCCCTGGACTTCTCGGACCGCGAGAACCTGGCGCGGTACGTGGCACTGCAGCCGCACTACAACCTGGTCTCGCGCGACACCTACGAGGGTGCGCTGCAGGACCTCGCCTCCCGGGCGGGGCTCGCGGCGGTTCCCTACTTCGCGCTGGCAGCGGGCTTCCTGACCGGCAAGTACCGGCCGGGGACGACGGTGGAGTCGGCGCGCGCGGAGGGCGCGGCCAAGCACCTCGCGACCGAGCGCGGACAGCGGGTCCTGACGGCCCTGGACGAGATCGCCGAGGCCCGGGGCGCCGAGATCCCGACGGTGGCGCTCGCCTGGCTGGCGGCCCAGCCGACGGTCGTGGCACCGATCGCCTCGGCGCGGACGGTGGAGCAGCTGCCGGCGCTGCTGGCCGTGGCGGACCTGACGCTGACGGACGAGGACGTGGCGAAGCTGACGGAGGCGTCGGCGTAGCACGGCAGACGGCGGAATCGGGTGGTGCCGAGCCGGCGCCAACTCCTAGGAGCGATAGGGGTTGTACTCCGGATACGGCACCGCAGGGCCGTACTGCGGCATCGCAGGGCCGTACTGCGGCATCGCAGGGCCGTACTGCGGCGGGCCCTGGAAGGTCACGTGCCCGTACCCCGGCCACACCGGCGGAGCCACCGGTGCCGTCGCCCGTGCCGCATACGCCAGCGCCGGCCGCGCCACCTCCCGGCGCGCCCACAGCTCGGTCAGCAACTCCCGCTCCCGTACGACGAAATCGGCGCCCGCGCGGCCCCTGCGCCCCCGGTGGCGCAGGAACGCCAGGGACGTCGCGTACGCCTCGTACCGCGCGACCGACCGCGCCGCGTCCTTCCCGAAGTGCTGCCTCGCGTATTCACGGGCCAGCCGCCGCGCCCGCATCGAACCGAGCACGAACGGCTCCACCGGCCCCATCCACCCGGCGACCACGTACGCGGGCAGCTCCTCACGCACCGTCCGCAGCTCCCGCTGCCGCGTCCAGATGACCAGCCAGGTCAGCAGCCCGAACGCGGGCACCATGAACGACGCGTACACCGCGAAGAACCCGTACTGGCCGAACGTGGACGACCCGTTCCACATGGAGTGCATGCCCATCGCGAGCAGCAGCCCGCAGAGCGGCGTCAGCACCCGCCGGACGTGCTGGCGCTCCGCGGACAGCGCGGCGATGCCGAAGCCGATGCCGGTGAGCACGGTGAACAGCGGGTGCGCGAAGGGCGACATCACCACGCGGACGAAGAAGGTCGCGGCCGTGACGGACGCCAGCCCGCTTCCCCCGCTCATCTGGTCGGTGCCGAAGGCCGTGCCCAGGTAGAGGATGTTCTCGGTGAAGGCGAAACCGGTGGCGGTGACGCCGGCTATCACCACTCCGTCGACGATTCCGGTGAAGTCCCGTCTGCGGAAGAGGAAGACCAGCAGCACGGCCGCGGCCTTCGCGGACTCCTCCACGATCGGCGCTATCACGGTCGCGCCGAGCGTGTCGGCGCTGTGTGGATCGGCGGTCGCGGTCGCTATCCACCGGGTGGCGAAACTGTTGGCGACGATCGCGATGAGCGCGGCGGCGCACGCGCCCCAGGCGAAAGCGAAGATCAGGTTCCGCCAGGGTCCCGGCGCCACCCGGTCCAGCCAGCGGAAGGCCGCGATGAGCAGCGGCACGGGGAGGACCGCGAGGCCCAGCCCGACCAGGAAGCCCTCGGTCCCGGTCTGCTGCCGTACGAGGGCCAGGATGACGAGCCCGGAGAGCGCGAGGAGCGTGGTCAGCGCCCCGTATCGCACCCACCGCCTCTGCCACCAGTGCGGGTGCCCGAACGAGCCGGCGGCGTCACCGCCCGGGTGAGTCGGGTACGAGGGAAAGGTGGCCACGGCATCGACCCTAACGAGACGGGGAGCCGCCCGCGACGGTGTCCAACGGACGTGCGGACGCTCAGTCTTCGGCGGTGGGCTGGTCGCGGTGCGGTACGCGCCGGAAGAGCAGGTCGTTCACGACATGACCCTTGTCCAGACCCTGCCCTTCGAAACGGGTCAGCGGCCGGAAGTCGGGACGTGGCGCGTATCCGCCGCCGGGCTGGGTGTTCTCGAACCCCGGGTGTGCGGTGAACACCTCCAGCATCTGTTCCGCGTACGGCTCCCAGTCCGTGGCGCAGTGCACCAGCGCGCCCGGCTTGAGACGGCTCGCGGCGAGCGTGAGGAAGTCGGGCTGGATGAGCCGCCGCTTGTGGTGGCGCTTCTTGGGCCAGGGGTCGGGGAAGTAGACGCGCAGCCCGTCGAGGGAGTCGGGGGCGAGCATCTCGCGGAGCAGGATGATCGCGTCGCCGTTGCCGACGCGGATGTTGGTCAGTCCGGCCCGGTCGGCGAGGGCCAGCAGGTTGCCCTGGCCGGGGGTGTGCACGTCGACGGCGAGGATGTCGGTGTCGGGGTCGGCGGCGGCCATCTCCGCGGTGGCCTCACCCATGCCGAAACCGATCTCCAGCACGACGGGGCGGCTGTTCCCGAACAGCTCGGCGAGGTCGATGACCCGCTGCCCGTCGATGTCCAGCCCCCACTTGGGCCACAGCCGCTGGAGCGCGTCCGCCTGCCCGGCCGTCACCCGGCTCCGCCGCGGCTGGAAGCTACGGATCCGCCGCTCGAAATGCGACCCGGCGGGATCGGCCTTGGGCCCGTCGGGAAACCGGGGCTCCCCCTTCGCCCGGGCGTGCCGAATGGACGCGCCGGCGCCACGACCTGAGCCGCCACCGGGGGTGAGCTGGGAATCTTCGGGAGCGAAGTTGAGGGAGTCAGACACAGTGGGATCAATTTTAGGGGTTGGTCAGCTGGAACCAGCCCGCCCGTCTGGGGGTCCGGTCCCCCTGCTCGAAGAGCCTGGGGAGTTCGAGGACGAGGCCGCAGGACGACGGGGGTCTGGGGGCGGAGCCCCCAGGGGCGGGAAGAGCAGGGACGGGAAGAGCAGGGACGGGAAGAGCAGGGACGGGAAGAGCAGGGACGGGAAGAGCAGGGACGGCGGGGGCGAAACCAACCGTGGCGGCGCGGCCCGGGCACCGCTCAGTCCCGCCTCAGCACCACCAGCGCCCGCCGCGCCACCTCCCGCCCGATCGCCAGCGAAGCGGTGGCCGCGGGGGACGGCGCGTTCAGCACGTGCACCGCCCGCGCCCCCTCCCGGATCAGGAAGTCGTCCACCAGCGTCCCGTCCCGCAGCACCGCCTGCGCCCGCACCCCGGCAGGCGCCCGCACGAGGTCGTCCTCCCGCACCGCGGGCAGCAACCTCCGCACGGCCTCGGTGAACGCCCCCTTCGACACCGACCGCCGCAGCTCCCCCGCCCCGTACCGCCAGTGCCGACGCGCGATCCGCCACGACCCCGGCCACGCCACCGTCGCGCCCAGCTCCCGAGGCCGTACGACCCCCCAGCCGTACCCCTCGCGGGCCAGTGCCGGCACCGCGTTCGGCCCGATGTGCACCTCTCCGTCGATCCCGCGGGTCAGATGCACCCCGAGGAACGGAAACGCAGGATCCGGCACCGGATACACCAGCCCCCGCACCAGCTCGGGCCGGCGCAGCGTGTAGTACTCGCCCCGGAACGGCACGATCCGCACCTCGGGGTCGTCCCCGGTCAGCCGGGCCACCTCGTCGCAGTGCAGCCCGGCGCAGTTCACCAGCACACGCGCGCGGAGAACCGTCCCGTCACCCGTGCGTACGGCGACCCCCAGGGAGGCGCGCCGGTCGATCCGGACCACCTCCGCCCCGTAGCGGATCTCCGCGCCCGAGGCCTCCCCGAGCTGCCGGGCGACCGCCACGAAGTCGCAGATCCCGGTGGTGCCCACGTGGATGGCCGCGAGCCCCTGCACCTCCGGCTCGTACTCCGGTATCTGGGTGGCGCCCAGCTCCCGTACCGGAATGCCGTTCTCCCGGCCGCGCTGCACCAGTGCGTGCAGGCGCGGCAGCTCATCCCGCTCGGTCGCGACGATCAGCTTGCCGGTGACGTCGTGAGCGATGCCGTACTCCGCGCAGAACTTGACCATCTCGGCGGCACCCCCCACCGCGTACCGCGCCTTCAGGGAGCCGGGTCGGTAGTAGATCCCGCTGTGGATGACCCCGCTGTTGCGTCCCGTCTGGTGGCGGGCCGGGCCGGCCTCCTTCTCCAGGACGGTCACCCGCGTGCCCGGCGCGGCGCGCGTGATCGCATACGCCGTCGACAGGCCGACTATTCCGCCACCGATCACCAGCACGTCGCAGTCGTAGGCGATCTCCCGCACCTGCTCCACCTCCCGGTTTCGATAGTGCACTGCGCCACTGACAATGCCTTCAAACCCGGGGCGGCGCCCCCTGCGGCCGCGCCGTCAGACCGGAGCCATCAAAAGCGGCCGCGCCCGCTCCCGCAGCTCCGCCACGCGCGGTTCGTCGCCGTACGGCTCCAGCCGGTGCAGCAGGTCCCGTACGTACTCGGTGGTGCGGGCCGACGATATGCGCCCGGCGATCTCCACCGCCCGCACGCCCTGCTCGCAGGCCGCGTCCAGGTTGCCCGACTCCAGCTCGGCGACCGCCGACACCACCAGGCGCAGGCCGTGCGAGCGCACGTACTCCTCGCCGGGCCGCGACAGAGCCTGTTCGGTGAAGCGGCGGACCTGGCGCGGGGCCTTGAGGTCGCGGTAGCACTCGGCGGCGTCGGCGGCGAAGCGGTCGTAGGAGTAGAAGCCGAGCCAGGACGGGTCGTTGTCGCCGTCGCGGGCCCTCTCCAGCCAGCCCTCGGCGGCCTTCAGGGCCGCGCCGGCCGCCTGTGCGTCACCCGCGCGCGCGTGCGCGCGTGCCTCGACCAGGCGGAAGAAGCTCATGGTGCGGGCGGTGGCCAGGCCGCGGTTGCGCTCCAGGGCGGCCTGGGCGAGGTCGACGCCCTCGTCACCGAAGCCGCGGTAGGTCGCCTGCAGCGACATGGAGGCCAGGACGTAGCCCCCGAGGGGCACGTCGGCCGCCGCGCGCGCGAGGCGCAGCGCCTGGATGTAGTAGCGCTGGGCGGCCTCCTGCTGACCGGTGTCGAAGGCCATCCAGCCCGCCAGCCGGGTGAGTTCGGCGGCCGCGCCGAACAGCGCCCTGCCGACCTCGTCGGAGTACGACCCGAGCAGCAGCGGCGCCGCCTCCACCCTCAGGCACTCCGGCACCATCGACGACCGCCAGTCGCCGCCCCCGTACTTGGAGTCCCAGCGCCTCGCGTCCTCCGCGGCCTCGCGGAGCTTCCGGACATCGCTGTGGCCGACCTTGATCGGCGCCCCGGACCCCTCGCCCGGGACGGGGTCGC
Organism: Streptomyces sp. Y2F8-2; assembly: GCF_014905555.1. GTDB lineage: Bacteria > Actinomycetota > Actinomycetes > Streptomycetales > Streptomycetaceae > Streptomyces > Streptomyces cynarae. Next base: position 434,464 of record NZ_BNGS01000008.1, read on the forward strand.
GGGCCACCGAACTGTCGGCCGGTGTTATCAGCCAGCGGGAGGCAGGGGTCGCGTAAGCGCTCACTGCGAACGATCCGGCCAACGACTGCCAGATGCCGCCGCTGCCGGCCCGGCGCCCGGCGAGGTCGAGGCGGTAGAGCTCCGTCGCCGATCTCACCGCCTGTCCTACGTCCCGGGGGAAGGCGAGGCCCACTTCCGGTGCGGGATCCGCGTCCGCCAGACCGATCTCGTGGAGCGGTACGGGGCGGCCGAGCTTCTGGCCGATGGCCGCGGCGATCAGGTGCGGCGCGGCACCCTGCGGCACCATGCCCTTCGACACCCAGCGCGCCACCGAGGTCTTGTCGTAGCGAAGTGTCAACCCGCGCTGGGCGCCAAGATCGTTGACGCGCCGGGCGAGTCCTGCGTTGCTGATTCCCGCGAGGGCGAGAACGGCGCCGAGCTTTTCGTTCGGCCCGCGTTGCTCCCTGGACATGCGCCACCCCTCGACACAGACGGCTGCCGCAGCGGTGGCATAACCGCGCGGCATTCGTAAACCCAGCGTAGTTCGCCGCATCCCATGCGTTAAGGGGCGTAAATCCGGTTGGCGGGATTGTGGTCCGTACTTATGTACGGAGTGTCGCCACGTGCTCCCGCTGTGTGGCCGTGCGCCCGTCCGTGCGCTCTTCTCCGGCCACCGCGGGGGCGGTTCCATGGGCCGTGCGTGGGTCGGCCCGCTGTACTGGATCCAGTGGGCTGGGGGACACCGCCGCCTTCATCCCCGCGGGCGGCGGACCGGTCCGGGGGGCGAAGTCCGTCTCCCGGACCGTGCGTTGCCCAGGGCCTGTACGGAGCGTGCCCAAGCCTGGCCGCCCGCTGCCGATTTGGCCGAAAACCGATGGTGGATTTCGACCGCCACCAAGGCCCCGACCACGACTCTTGAGGGCGCGAACGGCGTTTTCGGGGAGCATTACGGGGGCGCATTCACGTCGCTGTTTCCTTCGTCGTGTCTCCGACGGCCGTGGGTCGCGCGGAAGTTCACCGGCTCGGGGACCGCTCTCCACGGGCGCGTTACGGGGCGCACGAGCTGTGGCTTGCACCCTCCGGGGCCCATTCTTCGTGGCAGCATGGAGCCGTTCGTACGGTGCACTGGTTGTCCACAGCCTGTGGAGGCGTCGATGCGGTGGTTGGTGGGATGGAGCAGCACCGCCGCGGGAGCCGTCGAGCCCGGCTCGGCCGGCGCCACCGGTTACGACGGCGAGACCGTGCACCCGGTCGGCTCCCAACTTTTGTGGGGCGACCCCGATCCGCTGTGGGCGGTCGGCGACTGGCGTCCCGACGAGGTGCGCGTCGTGAAGGCCGACGCGCGGACCCGGATCGCGGTCCTGGGCACCTGCGGCGCATCCGACGAGCAGCTGCGTGTCGCCCTGTTCGCCGCCCGGGGCGGGGCGCTGCGCCATCTGACCGCCTGGTCCGGCAGCTACACGGCCGTCGTCCAGGTCGGCCGCAGGATCACTGTGTGCGGCGACCTCGCGGGCGCCCGGCCGGTGTTCTACACCCCCTGGGCCGGCGGCACGGCCTACGCGACCGCCGCGCTCCCGCTGGCCGACCTCATCGAGGCCAACCTGGACTTCGGGCACCTGGCGGCCCTGCTCGCCGCCCCCGACGTACCGGCAGCGCTGCACCACTCCACCCCGTACGACGGCGTACGACGCATCCCGCCGGGGCACGCGCTGATCCTGCGTGCGGGGGCCCGGGAGATCGCCGGGTACGAACCGGTCGCCTCCCTCGCGGTCGCGGCGCCCCCGGCGGACCCCGCCGACGCGGTGGACGCGGTGCGCGACGCCCTGGTCGAGGCCGTACGAGCGCGTCTGTCGGCACCCCGGCACGTCCCGAGCGCCGACCTCGACCCCGGGCCGGTGCCCGGCATGGGACCCGCGGAACGCCGTGCCGCGCGCGGAATGCCCGTCCCCGGCATCGGAGCCGACCTGTCCGGCGGCCCCGCATCCGGCACCCTGGCCCTCCTCGCGGCCGGACTGCCGGGCATGCCCGGCACGATCCTCGGCCACGGCACCGGCGCCGGCGAACGCCTGCTCGCCGTCACCTTCAACGACCTCGCCGTCATGGGCCGCGAGGCCGAACTGGAGCGGGCCGGCACGCTCGCGGCCAACCCCCGGCTGCACCATGTGGTGGTCACCGGCGGAGAGGAAGTGCTCCCTTATGCCGACCTGGAGGGCCCACTGACGGACGAACCGGGCCCCTCCCTGGTGACGGCGGCCCGGCACCGCGCCCGTCTCGCGTCGGGCAGCGCGGACCACTTCACCGGCTACGGCGCCCGGCAGGTCCTCGACGCGCACCCGGCCCGACTCGCCGACCTGCTGATGGACCGCAAGCGCCGCCACCTGGTGCGACCCATGGCCGCGCTCGCGAAGGCGGACGGCTCGGTGATGGTCCCCGCGCGCGTGTACAGCGCGGCCCGCAAGCTGTCCCGCACGCCGTACCGGGCCGGCGTCGACGCACTCGCCGACCGGCTGATGCGGCGGCGGTTCGAGGAGCCCGGGGGTGCCGTGGGCGCGTCGCTCGCCGCGCTCACCTGGGCGAGACCCGGGCCGGCGGCCCGCTGGCTGACCGGTGAGGCGCTGGCTGAAGTATCGGTTCGCCTCCAGGGTGCCGCGGGCCGGCCGGACGTCGGCCCCGGGCAGCGTCCCGGCGACCACCGCGCGCGTGCCGCACTGGCGAGGCACGCCACCGACCTCCGCGTCCTGGAACAGGCCGCCGAGATCCGCTCCCAGCGGCTGCACGCCCCGTTCCTGGACAACCAGGTCGTGCGCGCCTGCCGCGCGCTTCCCGAGACCCTGCGGGTGCAGCCGGGGGCACGGGCGGCGATCCTGCGCACGGTCCTCGAGGGCGCGGGCGTCGGCGGCCTGCCGCCCGGCTGGGGCACCCCCTCCCACGGCTCCTCGGCAGCCGCGACCCGCGCGGGCCTCAGGCTCGCCGCGAACTCCCTCGTCGACCTCTTCGCCGCCCCCCTGCTGGCGGAGGCGGGCCTGGTGGAGGCCAGAGTGGTCCGCAAGGCGGTACGCGCGGCGGCCGACGGCGCCCCCCTCCCCCTGGACGGCCTGGCAGACCTGGTCTCCCTGGAACTCTGGCTCCGCCGCCTCCTGTCCCGCCGAGGCACCTGCTGGACGGGAACCCCGGCAAGGGCACGCGCGGTACCGGCGGGGATCTCGGCCCGGGGAAGGGCGCTGGGGGCTGGGGCGTAGGGCACGGCGCGCCTGTGGGCAGGCGACGGCGGGCACCCGATCACGGCATCCGCAGCCCAGGGACCCACAAACCCCGTGCCCCACCTCCCACCCCCCGTAACAATGACCCGGTGCGGTACAGAATCCTGGGCACGGCCCAAGCAGAGGACGACCAAGGAACCCCCGTCCCCCTCGGCGGCCCCCGGCTCCGCGCCCTCCTCACCGCCCTGGCCCTCCGCCCGGGCCGCACCACCACCCCCCAGACCCTCATCGACGAGATCTGGCCGGACGACCCCCCGCTCGACGCCCCCGCCGCGCTCCAGGCCCTCGTCGCCCGCCTGCGCCGCACCCTCGGCCGGACCGCCGTCGCCTCCGCCCCCGGTGGCTACCGTCTCGACGCCGGCCGCGACTCCGTCGACCTCTTCGTCTTCGAGGATCTCGTCCAGCGCGGCACCACCGCCCTCACCGACGGCGACCCGCACACCGCCGCCCGCGATCTGCGCACGGCCCTCGCCCTGTGGCACGGCCCCGCCCTCGCCGACCTGCCCGACCGCACCGCCGCCGCCCGCCCCGAGGCCCTGCGCCTGACGGCGACCCGCGCCCGCATCGAGGCCGAACTGCGCCTCGGCCGAGCCCCGGACGTCGTACCGGAGCTGACGGAGCTGACGACGGCGCACCCGTACGACGAACCCCTCCACGCCCTCCTCATCCGCGCGCTGCGCGCCATGGGCCGCGGCGCCGACGCCCTCGCGGCGTACGAACGCGCCCGCCGGGCCCTGGCGGACGGCCTGGGCACCGACCCCGGTCCCGAACTCCAGTCCCTGCACGCCGAGCTGCTGTCCCCCCGGATCTCCCCCCAGGTCTCCCCGCAGACATCCGCTCAGACCTCGGCGCCGCCCACCGCCCAGACCCCCGGGCCGGGCTCCCCGCAGCCACCCGCCCCGCTCAAGCCACCGACGGCCCCCCGCACCGGCAACCTCCGCCCCCGCCTGAACTCCTTCGTCGGCCGGGAACTCGAACTGGAGGCGATCCGTTCGGACCTCCACAGGGCCCGCCTGGTCACCCTCACCGGGCCGGGCGGCTCCGGAAAGACCCGTCTCGCCGAGGAAGCCGCCGCCGGGCTGCCGCAGGCGTGGCTGGCCGAGCTGGCCCCGCTGGACCGGCCGGAGGCGGTCCCCGCCGCGGTGGTCAGCGCCCTCGGGCTGCGCGAGACGGTGCTGATCACCAACGAGCTGGCGATGCCGCAGGACGACCCGGTCGCCCTGCTGATCGAGTACTGCGCCCCGCGCAGCGAACTCCTGATCCTCGACAATTGCGAACATGTGATCGACGCGGCGGCCGAGCTGGCCGAGACGCTGCTCACGCACTGCCCGGGCCTCACGATCCTCGCCACCAGCCGTGAACCCCTGGGTGTACCCGGCGAGTCGGTCCGCCCGGTGGAGCCCCTGCCGCCCGATCCCGCGCACCGCCTCTTCCTCGAGCGTGCGGCGGCCGTGCGCCCCGACCCGCACGCCGTTCACGACCCCGAGGCCGTCGACGAGATCTGCCGCCGTCTCGACGGCCTGCCCCTGGCCATCGAGCTGGCCGCCGCCCGCCTGCGGCTGCTGACCCCCCGGCAGATCGCCGACCGTCTCGACGACCGCTTCCGTCTCCTCACCTCCGGAAGCCGCACGGTGCTGCCCCGCCAGCAGACCCTGCGCGCGGTCGTCGACTGGTCCTGGGACCTGCTCGACGAACGGGAGCGCACGGTGCTGCGCGAGGTCTCCGTCTTCGCCGGCGGCTGGGACCTCGCCGCCGCCGAGGCGGTGTGCACCGGCCCGGTCGCCGACCTGATCGGGGCGCTCGTCGACAAGTCCCTGGTCGTCGCGAGCCCGGGCGACGGGGACGGCGGTACGGGCATGCGCTACCGCATGCTGGAGACGATCCACGAGTACGCAACCGAGCGCGCCGCCGAGGCCCCCGAGCTGCGCGCCGCCGCCGAGCGCCGGCACCGGGCGTGGGTGCGGGCGCTCGTCGAGGAGGCCGAACCGAAGCTGCGCTCCGCGGGGCAGCTGCCGTGGATCCGCCGCCTGGAGACGGAACTCGACAACATCCGGGCCGCGCTGTACCGCGCGATCGCCGCCGGTGACGAGGAGGAGGCCGGCGCCGTCGTGCTGGCCACGGGCTGGTTCTGGTGGCTGCGCAACTTCCGGCGGGAGGGCACCGAATGGACGGAGCGGGTGCTGCGCCTGGGAGCGGCTCTGGATGCCGGTGCCACGGCCGGCTCCCCGCCGTGGTCGGCGTCGGCGGCAGCGGCGACCAGGCGTCCCTCCACCGACGTCCTCGACGAACTCGCCGCGATCGACCACGTCGACGCCTTCCTCGCCCGGCCCGCCGCCGAGGAGCGGCACCCCCTGCACTCCCTGCGGATGCGTCTGCGGATGCTGCACCTGTTCTTCGTCGTGGAATCACGGCCGTCGGAGTCGATGCGGGACGAACGGACCCGGCGGTACACCGCCCGGGTCCGGGCGGCCTTCGAGCGGGGCGGTCCGGACGCGGCCCGGTTTCCCGGCATGCTCTGGGCGCTGACCGTGTTCCATCTGGGCGAGTCGTACGACGTCCGGCACGCCATGGACGCCATCCTCGCCAACTGCCGCCGCTACGGCGGTGACTGGGAGACCGGCGTGGCCCTCATGTTCCGCGCGCACATGCTCGTCGACTCCCCGGGCGGTCTGCACCACGTGGACGGCGACCTGACCGAGCTGCGCACGCTCAGCCGTCGCGTCGGCGACCGCTGGATGAGCGCACAGGTGTCCAGCGCGGTCGGGGAGGCGGCGATGGGGCGCGGCTCCTTCGAGGAGGCGAAGGGCGAGTACGAGGAGGCACTGCGGCTCGCCCACGAGGTGGGGGCGTACGCGGAGTCCCCGTTCCTGCTCGCCCGGCTCGGCGAGATCGCCTACCGGGAGGGCAAACGGGCGGACGCGCAGGCGGCGCTGGACGAGGCGAGCGACGCCGCCGACCGGTACGGGGTGCACGACGCCCGCGGGTACGTGAGCCTGCTGCGCGCGCAGATGGCGCTGGACGACGGGGAAACCCTCCGGGCGCGCGCCTTGTGCGAGAGCGCGCGGGTGGAGACCGTCCGGAACGCGCCGCCGCCGCAGTTCATCGCCGCGCTGAACGGCATCGACGCGCTCGTCACCATCGCCGAGTCCGGGCCGTGCCACGGACTGCCCAAGCTCGCCGATGCGCTGCGCCATGCGGTGGAGAGCGGGTGCGCTGAGTCGGTGACGGCGGGGCTCGTGGACATCGCGGCGAACGCCCTGGCCGCCCTCGGCGAGCATGCCCGCGCGGTCCGGCTGCTCGCGGCGGCCGACCGGTGGCGCCTGCCGAACGCCGTACGACCCGAGCCGGACCGCGTCGAGGCTGAGCGGACCGAGGCGGCCGCGCTGAAGGCGCTCGGGCGGGCCCGGTTCGACGTGGAGCGGGCGAGGGGCACGGAGTTCACCCCGGACGACGTGCTGGGAGAGCTGGCGGTGGCGTCCGCGGACCACCCCGTCCGTTGAGCCGGCGGCCCCCGGTGAGTCGGGAGGTCAGGGGCCGTGCCGACGGGTGAACCGTGCCTCCGCCCGATCCGCGAGCGCCGCCGGGTCCCTGGGGCCCGGCGGCGCTCGCGGCGGTCGTCCCTGGGCGGTGCGGCGGTCGGTCCGGCTCACACCGGGCGGGACCGCAGGCCCTCCAGGAGGATGTCCAGCAGCCGCGCCGAGGCCGCCGCCTGCTGGGCGGCGTCCGGCAGTGAGGGCGCCGCCGTGGCGATCACCAGCAGCACGTCCGACACGGTGACGTCCGGCCGCAGTTCACCCGCCGCGCGTGCCCGCTCCACGAGCTGCCCGACGACCTCCAGCAGCGTCGCCGCTCCGGCGTCGTCCGGCTCCGGCGCGGACCGCTGCTCCACGAGCCGCAGCTCGGTGGACGACTCGGACCGCTGCTGCGGCACCCGGGCCCCGTCCACCGACCCCGCGTCGGACTCCTCCGTGCCCTCCTCGACGACCCCCACCCGCAGCACGTGCGGCGGCAGCAGCCGTCCCGCGCCCGAGGCCACCGATGTGCGCAGGAAGCGCGAGAGCGCCGACCACGGTTCGTCCTCCTGACCGAGCGCCGTCCTGGCCTGCTCGGTCAGCCGGGAGGTCTCCTCCTCGGCTATCCGCCGCACCAGGACGTCCTTGCTCGGGAAGCGCCGGTACACGGTGCCGACGCCGACCCGCGCGCGTCGCGCCACGTCCTCCATCGGCGCGCCGTACCCCAGCTCGCCGAAGACCTCGCGTGCCGCGCGCAGTACGTGCTCCAGATTGCGCTGTGCATCCACACGCAGCGGCGTCGTCCGCGCAGCATCCCCGCGTCCGTTGTCCACCGCCGCGCTCACCGTGCCCGCCGCCGCGACGGCGGACACGGACGACCAATGAGAGTCCTGAATGTGCATGAGTGTTCCCCCGGTCCTGACGTCTCCCCCCGGAGACTCTCCCCGCTATCGGAAACCGGAGCGTACGGAACAGGCGTCGTACGTGACCGGGCCCGTCCGTCGCGGACCCGCGAGCGCATCCCCCCTACACCCCGTCAAGAGACGAACATAGTTGAGCGGGAGTCAATTCAGAAGGGGCGCGTTCCGGGCGGGTCGCCCCCCGATCGGAGTACCGGCCGGATTCGCCCCCTTCGTACCCCTCGCAGTAACCGCTCACACCCATGCTGACCTGCGGTGATTCTCCGCATGCCGGTGATTCGGCCAACCCTGCCCCACCCGTCCGTCCCGTCACACAATTTGCCGGGCCTGTGGACAAATTCGGGCGCCGGGTGCCTCATGGGAAGGTGACGGCTGCATTCCACCGGGCGACGCCCCCCGAACACCCGAAGTGTGTGCGCATCCTCATCGTCGGCGGCGGCTACGTCGGCCTGTACACGGCGCTGCGCCTGCAACGGAAGCTGAAGGCGGAACTCCGCCGCGGCGAGGCGGAGATCGTGGTGGTCTCGCCCGACCCCTACATGACCTATCAGCCGTTCCTGCCGGAGGCGGCTGCCGGCGCCATCTCGCCGCGCCACGTGGTCGTCCCGCTGCGCCGCGTCCTCCCGGACTGCCACGTCCTCATCGGCGAGGCCACGGCCGTCGACCACGCCAAGCGGATCGCCACCATCTCCACGCTCGCCGGCGAGGAGACCGGGCAGGCGGAACAGATCGCGTACGACGAACTCGTCCTCGCACCCGGCTCCATCTCGCGCACCCTCCCCATCCCCGGTCTCGCCGACCACGGCATCGGCTTCAAGACCGTCGAGGAGGCCATCGGCCTGCGCAACCACGTCATCGAACAGATGGACATCGCCTCCTCCACCCGCGACCCCGCGATCCGCGACGCGGCCCTCACCTTCGTCTTCGTGGGCGGCGGCTTCGCCGGCGTGGAGGCGCTGGGCGAGCTGGAGGACATGGCCCGCTACGCCGCCCGCTATTACCACAACGTCAAGCCCGAGGACATGCGGTGGATCCTCGTGGAGGCCTCCGACCGCATCCTCCCCGAGGTCGGCGAGGAGATGGGCCGCTACACCGTCACCGAGCTGCGCCGCCGCAACATCGACGTGCGCCTCGAGACCCGCCTGGAGTCCTGCGCCGACCGGGTCGCCGTCCTCTCCGACGGCTCCCGCTTCCCGACCCGTACGGTCGTGTGGACCGCCGGTGTGAAGCCGCACCCGATCCTCGCCGCGACCGACCTGCCGCTGAACGAGCGCGGACGCCTGAAGTGCACCCCGCAGCTGACCGTGGACGGCGTCACGCACGCGTGGGGCGCGGGAGACGCGGCCGCCGTCCCCGACGTCACCGCCGAGGAGCCCGGCAGGGAGACGGCACCCAACGCCCAGCACGCGCTGCGCCAGGCCAAGGTGCTCGGCGACAACATCGTGCACGCGCTGCGCGACGAACCCCTGGAGACGTACGCGCACAAGTACGTCGGTTCGGTGGCGTCCCTGGGGTTGCACAAGGGGGTCGCCCACGTCTACGGGCGCAAGCTCAAGGGCTGGCCCGCGTGGTTCATGCACCGCACGTACCACCTCAGCAGGGTGCCCACCTTCAACCGCAAGGCTCGCGTACTGGCCGAATGGACGCTGGCAGGCCTCTTCAAGAGGGAGATCGTGTCGCTCGGTTCACTCGAACATCCCCGTGCGGAGTTCGAACTGGCCGCCGGTGGAAAGCATTCTTCAGACCCGAAGGGGTCGAACTGAGCGGACCCAGGAACTCCGCCGGAAACACCGACGTCTGACGGATGTCGGTCCGGTCGGCCAGACTGGTCCACGAGCTGGGCGGGCCGACCCTCGCCCTGACGCACCCACCAGGCTTTCCCCACAGCGCCGCACCCCCGGGGACTGGCCCCCCGGACCCCGCCCGGATCCGGAGCCGGCCGGAGACGACAACGACGAGGCAAGGAATCGGTGAACTTCACGCGCTGGAGCGCCCGGCTCCCCGGAACGCAGCGCCGCGCCGCAGCGCGGACCGACCACGCGGTCTCACCGGACCGGCGGGACGGCTCCGTGCCCGTGGCCCGCGCCGAGCGGCTCACCGACGACACGCCGAGCGTGCCCGCCCTCGACGAACTGCCGGCGCGGGAGGTCCTCGACCGCATCCCCGCCCTCGTCGCCCTGGTGCACGGCCCCGACCACCGCGTCGCCTACGTGAACGACGCCTACACGGCGGCCTTCGGCGCCCGCCCGGTCGGCGAACCCGCGCGCGAGGCACTGCCCGAGCTGGAGGCACTCGGGCTCCTCCCGCTCCTCGACCAGGTGCTGCGCAGCTCCAAGCCGCGCACGGTCAAGTCCCGCAAGGCGCCCGGCGGCCGTTCGTACACCTTCACCTGCACCCCGGTGGACGCACCCGACGACAAGTCCCGGGGCGTGCTCGTCTTCGCGGCCGACGTCACCGACCACGCCGACGCCGCCGAGCGGCTGCGCGCCAGCGAGCGCGAGCAGCGCCGGACCGCGGTGACCCTCCAGCGATCCCTGCTGCCCCAGGAACTCGAACAACCCGACGACCTGCGCATCGCCGCCACCTACCAGCCCGGCGGCACCGAGGCCGCGGTCGGCGGAGACTGGTACGACGTGATCACCCTCGGCGGCGGCCGCACCGCGCTGGTGATCGGCGACGTCATGGGCAGGGGCGTCCGCGCGGCTGCGGTGATGGGCCAGCTGCGCACGGCGGTGCGCGCGTACGCCCGCCTGGACCTGCCCCCGCACGAGGTCCTCCAGCTCCTCGACGGCCTCGCCACGGAGATCGACGCCAACCAGATCGCGACCTGCGTCTACGCCGTCCACGACCCGAACGAGGGCCGGCTGGTGTACGCCTCGGCCGGCCACCTCCCGATCCTGGTCCGCGACGAGAGCGGCAACGTCCTGCGCGCGGACGAACCCACGGGCCCGCCCCTCGGCACGGGCGGCTGGATGCACACCTCCGGCTCGGTACCGCTGGCACCGGGATCCACGGCCGTCCTCTACACCGACGGACTGGTGGAACGCCGGGACGCCGACCTGGACGAAGGCATCGCGGCTCTCGCGGGTGCGCTCGCCGGCGCCACGGGCACACCCCAGGTGATCTGCGACCGCCTGCTCCGTTCGGCGGGTGTCACGGCGGGCCACGACGACGACGTGGCGGTCCTGGTCCTCCAGCACCCGGCCCGGACGGGACCGGACGGCGAGCTGTTCCGCAACGCCGCACTGGAGTTGCTGGGCGGGGTGGAGGCGGCGCCACGCGCGCGTGCGTTCGCCTCCGGTGTGCTGACGAGCTGGCGGTTCCCGGCGGACCTGCACGATCACGGGGTGCTGGCGGCGAGCGAACTGGTCGCCAACTCGCTGCAGCACGGCACGCCGCCCATGCGGCTGCGCCTGCGCCGCACGGACCGCCGTCTGATCATCGAGGTCACGGACGGCGACGACCACCTCCCCAGGCGCCGCCGTGCGGAACCCGCGGACGAGGCGGGCCGGGGCATCGCCATCGTGGCCACGATCGCGTCGAGCTGGGGGTCACGCAGGACGCCCGGGGGTGGGAAGGCGGTGTGGTGCGAGTTCGCCCTGCCGAAGGCCGACGGCTGAGTTCCCCGGGCAGGGGCGCTCAGGTGCGCGCCGACGCCGGCTCCGCCGACGTACCCCCCTGGGCCACGACCCGGCTCCTGCCCAGCGACGGCCGGTTCTGCGCCGGCGTCAGCAGCCGCCCGAGCCGCACCGCCAGCACCGTGATGCCCAGCGAGCACAGCAGGAACGTCACGACGTAGGGTCCCGGCAGGGCCGCCGCGAGGGGACCACCCACCGCGGGCCCCACCGCCAGCGCCAACTGCTTCACCAGGGCGAACACCGAGTTGTACTGCCCCGCCATCCCCGTCGGCGCCAGGTCCGCCACCAGCGGCGCGACCGTCGGCGACAGCATCGCCTCACCGAGTCCGAACAGCGCGTACGTCGACACGAACGCGGCCGTCGCCATCTCCCGGCTGCCGTGACCCAGCCCCGCGTATCCCGCGACAGCCCACGCCACGGCCCAGATCAGTCCCACGGCCGCGATCACCCGCGACCGCCTGCGCCGCTCAACGAACTTCAGCACCGCGAACTGTGCCACCACGATGGTCGCCGTGTTCGCCGCCAGCGCCGTACCCAGGGCGGACGTCGAGATCCCGGCCGCCTCCACGCCGTACGCGCTCAGCCCCGACTCGAACTGTCCGTAGCACGCGAAGAACAGCACGAAGCCCAGCACGCACAGCTGCACCATGGCACGGTTTTCCAGCAGCTGCCTCCAGCTCGCCCCGTCGCCCCGCGGCGCCGTCTCCTCGATCCTCGGCGCCCGCGGCATCCGCACCGTCGCCATGACCACGACCAGCAGGAGGAACATCGCCGCCTCGATCGCGAACAACAGCGTGAAGGACGCCGCCCGCGACACGTCGACGAGGTGCCCGCCGATCAGCCCACCGACCCCGAGCCCGAGGTTCTGCAGGAAGAACTGCACCGCGAAGGCCCGCGACCGCGTCTCAGCGACCGAGCAGTCCACGATCATCGTGGCCAGCGCCGGCTGCATCACCGCCTGCCCGGCCCCGAGCAGCGCCGCCGACAGCAGCACGCTCACCGCGCCGGACGAGACACCCAGGCTCAGGGAGCCCGCCGCGGCCATGACGAGGGCGGCGAGCAGCACCGGAAGCGGGCCGCGCCGGACGATGGCCCGCCCGGCGAACGGCAGCACGACCAGCGCGGCCACAGCGAAGACGGCGAGTACGAGACCCGCCGTCACAGCACCGAGATCCCGCACCTGCGCCACATAGACGTACAGATAGGGGACGGTGAAGCCGAGACCGAACGCGCTGAGTGCGTTACCCACGTGGATCCGGCGCATCGCTGCGCCCATCGCCCTGGTCACTTTCACCTTCCTTGAGAAGCGGGCCGCCGAGAGCCCGAGGTCTTACCCTCTGAAGCGGTTAACCCTGAAGACTTCGAAGCTAAATTTCGAGATTAAACAGTACACCTTCAAGGAGTTCAACGCCAAGCGGCCGCGTGTCATACTGCGCCCATGGGTGACACCCCCGGCGTGAGCGAGCCGACCCTCGACGAACAGATCGCCGCCTACCAGCGCGAGTTCCGGGACCTGGACCCGCAGGTGGAGAAGATCGTCTCGGCGCTGTCCCGGCTCAACCGCCGCATGAACGTCGCCTACGGCCGCCAGACCGCAGCGCTCGGCATCAGCAACACCGACTGGGAGGTCCTCAAGGCCCTCGTCCTCTCCGGCGCCCCCTACCGCATGGGCCCGAGCGACCTGGCCAAGCGGCTCGGTCTGACGCCGGCCGCGATGACCCACCGCATCGACCGCATGGTCGGCGAGGGGCTGGTCACCCGGGAGCGCGACGAGGCCAACCGCGTCCGCGTCATCGTGGAGCTGACCGACGAGGGCCGTGAGAAGTGGCTGGAGGCGATGCGCCTTGCCTCCGGGTTCGAGGAAGACCTCCTCCAGGACCTCTCGCCCGAGGAACGCACGGTCCTGGGCGACGTGCTGACGCGCCTGCTGCGCCGCGTGGAAGACGCACAGCCGGACGCCGGCGGCCGCCTCAGCGACCTGGACTGACGCCGCCCGCAGGTTTGACGCGGTGCCAGGGTGGGGAGGCTTGACAGTCCACCCCCCGATCCGTAAAGTTCTTCGGGTTGCCACGGGGCCGTAACGGTTCTGCGGCAGCACCTCCGCCGCATCAGCGGCAACAAACCACTCAGCACGATCTCCCAGCCGGGTCGATTTCGGCATGCCCGAAATTGGATTTGATTGGGAACGGCGACCCCGATCCGCTCGATTGGGAATCGCCGGAGAGATCCGCTAGAGTCGGAGACGTCGGAACGGCCCAAGGGCCGGGAGGACAAGCCCGGTTGACTGGGCATCAGCCCCCGAAGGTGACTGAGGGATCTGATAAAGTCGACAAAGCCGGAAGGCCGAAAGGCCGGAAAGCACCGAGGAAATCGGGTCGAGAAAAGATCTGATAGAGTCGGAAACACCGAAGGGAAGCGCCCGGAGGAAAGCCGAGAGAGTGAGTCTCTCCGGTGAGTACAAAGGAAGCGTCCGTTCCTTGAGAACTCAACAGCGTGCCAAAAGTCAACGCCAGATATGTTGATACCCCGTCCGTCGGATGATTCCGATGGTCGAGGTTCCTTTGAAATAACACAGCGAGGACGCTGT
>NZ_BNGS01000009.1 GCF_014905555.1 Streptomyces sp. Y2F8-2
CTGCTCTCCTTCTGGCAGGGCAAGCTCTTCGTCCTCACCCTGCTCGGCTTCGCCGCCACCGACTTCCTGATCACCATCACCCTCTCCGCCGCCGACGCCTCCACCCATCTGGTGGAGAACCCGCATCTGACGGGTCTGCTGCACGGGAAGGAGATGGTGATCACCCTCTTCCTCGTGGCACTGCTGGGCGCCGTCTTCCTCAAGGGCTTCCTGGAGGCGATCGGTGTCGCGGTCGCCCTGGTGGTGACCTATCTGGGCCTGAACGCCGTCGTGGTGGCCGTCGGCCTGTGGCACGTGGTCACCGCCGGACATGTGGTGACCGACTGGAGCAACGCCCTGACCGCCCAGCACGGCAACGTGCTCGCCATGGTCGGCGTGTCACTGATCGTCTTCCCGAAGCTGGCGCTCGGCCTGTCCGGCTTCGAGACCGGTGTCGCCGTCATGCCCCACGTCCAGGGCGACCCCGGCGACACCGAGGACAGGCCCGCAGGCCGGATCCGGGACACCAAGAAGCTGCTCACGGCCGCCGCGCTGATCATGAGCGTCTTCCTGATCGCCACCAGCTTCATCACCACCGTGCTGATCCCGGCGAAGGAGTTCGAGCCGGGCGGCCAGGCGAACGGCCGTGCGCTGGCGTACCTCGCCCACGAGTATCTGGGCGGCGGATTCGGCACCCTCTACGACATCTCGACGATCGCGATCCTGTGGTTCGCGGGCGCCTCCGCCATGGCCGGGCTGCTCAACCTGATGCCCCGCTACCTGCCCCGCTACGGCATGGCCCCGCACTGGGCCCGCGCGGTGCGCCCCATGGTCATCGTCTTCACCCTGATCGCCTTCCTGGTCACCTGGATCTTCGACGCCAACGTCGACGCCCAGGGCGGCGCCTACGCCACCGGCGTCCTGGTGCTGATGTCGTCCGCGGCGATCGCGGTGACCATCGCCGCGCGCAAGGCCCGTCAACGGGGCTGGACCATCGGCTTCGCGGTCGTCTCGGCGGTCCTGTTGTACGTCACCGTCGTCAACGTCATCGAGCGGCCGGACGGTGTGAAGATCGGCGCCTGCTTCATCGCCGGGATCATCCTCGTTTCGCTGCTGTCGCGGCTGGCCCGTGCCTTCGAGCTCCGTGTGACCAGCGTGACGCTCGACGACATGGCGGAACGTTTCGTCAGGGATACCGCCAGCCGACGCATCCGCTTCGTCGCCAATGAGCCGGACCGGCGCGACCTGGCGGAGTACCGCGAAAAGATCGAGCAGATCCGGGCGGACAACGACGTCACGGCCCAGGAGGACTTCGTCTTCGTGGAGGTGACCGTCGGCGACCCCTCGGAGTTCGAGGCGGGGCTGGTCGTGCGGGGAGAGGTGCTGCACGGCCGCTACCGCGTCCTGACGCTGGAGTCGTCCTCGATCCCCAACGCTCTGGCGGCGCTGCTGCTGCACGTCCGTGACACGACCGGCTGCATCCCGCACATCTACTTCGAGTGGACCGAGGGCGGCCCGTTCGCCAACTTCCTGCGCTTCTTCCTCTTCGGTCAGGGGGAGGTGGCCCCGGTCACCCGGGAGGTGCTCCGGGAGGCAGAGCCGGACCGCAAGCGGCGACCGCGGGTCCACGTCGGCTGAGCGGGGGCCCGTCGGTCCGAGGGCCGGGGCCTTCAGGGGGCGCGCCTGAGGCGGCGGACCGTTCTCGCGTTCGAGGAGTGGCCGTGCGCCACGGACCACCGCCGCATCCTCCGTCCCACCGAGCGGCATGAGGCCGATCGGGTGACGATGGACGTGTACTGACGTGACCACGCCGCTCCCAGAAGGAGGCAGGTGTCATGACATCTCCTTCCGATTCCCCGGGCCCCGTTCCCGCACGCGGCACAGAACCGCGAACGCAACAGACACCGCGAACACAAGAGACTCCCCTGGCCGAGGGCATGGCTGCCCTGGCGAACATGGGCTGGCAGATCCTGCTCACCATGGGCCTCGCCAGCATCGCCCTGGGCGTCGTCGCCCTGGTCTGGCCGGGCGCGACGCTGCGCGTCGCCGGCGTGCTCTTCGGCATCTATCTGCTGGTCACCGGCGTCTTCCAGCTCGCCGCCGCCTTCGGCACCCACGTCGCCCGGCACCTTCGTGTACTGCACTTCATCACCGGTGCGGCCTCCATCCTGCTGGGGTTGATCTCCTTCCGGGGCCCCCTGGAGTCGCTGCTGCTGCTCGCCCTGTGGATCGGCTTCAGCTGGCTGCTGCGCGGCACCACGGAGACGGCCGCGGCGGCATCCGTCCAGGACATGCCGGCGCGCGGCTGGCACGTGGCCTTCGGCATCATCGGCGCTCTGGCCGGCATCGTGATGATCATCATGCCGTTCGCCTCGATCGCAACACTCACCCTGGTCGTGGGCGTCATGGCCATAGTCCTGGGCCTGACCGAGGTGGTCCGCGCGATCAGGACGCGCATCGAGATCGGCCAACTCGCTGCGGGCACAACCACCCAGCGGCGCCCCCTCTTCCACGCCCGCCCGCACCCCCAGCACTGATCGGCGGGGCCGGTGACCAGTGGCTTTCATCGCGAGTCGGTCGCGTTCGGTGTGCGCGCCGTCGCCCGAGCACGACCGTACGGCGCCAGTCGACTCGTACCGGAGACCGACCCGGGTCGCGGGGCCGGGGCGGCGCAGGGCACGGCGCGCCGCCCAGTGGTCACAGTCCCAGGTCGCTCAGCCCCGGGTGGTCGTCGGGTCTGCGTCCCGGTGGCCAGTGGAACAGGCGGTCCTGCGCCTGGAGGGGGAGGTCGTTGATGGATGCGAGTCGCCGGCGCATCAGGCCGTTGTCGTCGAACTCCCAGTTCTCGTTGCCGTAGGAGCGGAACCAGTTGCCCGAGTCGTCGTGGCACTCGTAGGCGAACCGCACGGCGATGCGGTTGCCGTCGACGGCCCAGAGCTCCTTGATGAGCCGGTAGTCCAGCTCGCGGCGCCACTTGCGGGTGAGGAAGGCGACGATCTCGTCGCGGCCGGTCACGAACTCCGCCCGGTTGCGCCAGCGGGAGTCCACCGTGTAGGCGAGTGCGACCTTCTCCGGGTCGCGGGTGTTCCAGGCGTCTTCCGCGAGCCGCACCTTCTCCGTGGCGGTGTCGTGGGTGAACGGCGGGAACGGTGGACGGGGTGGGTGCGTCATATGACCTCCGCGAAGGTGAGAACGGTGGTCCCCACTCGGGCGACCACGGTACGAGACCGCTGGTTCTCCCGCAGCCGCGACAGTCCGGACGCGCGCAACACCCCGCCCCACCCTTCGCTCTCACACAAGCGGAATGGTCACCTCGTCCTCGACGGGCGGGTCGAGTTCCTCGCGCCGGTTGCCGGTCGCGGCGAAACAGCGCAGCCGGACCGCCTCCGGGGTGACGTCCAGGCGCAGGAAGCTCTTGAAGAACGGCGGGCTGTAAGTGGCCGAACTCGGCGAGAAGAGCTGGGTGTAGATCTTGCGGACGGGCAGCCGGAAACGGGAGGTCCGGTCGGGGCGCCCTCCGGCGCCCAGCAGACCGGCGACGAGGCGGGTGCGCCAGGTGACCCGCGCGGGTGTCGCCTGGCTGCGGGTCGGGGGGATGCCCAGGCGCTCGGCGATGACGGCGGTCGCCTCGGCCTCGGTGAGGGTGAAGAAGCGGCGCAGCCGCAGCCGGCGTCCGTAGAGCCTGCTGTAGAAGGCGAGGGAGTCGCCGCGCAGCGGGTAGCAGCGGAAGTCCTTCTCGGTGACGTTCGCGATGGACACGCGCGGGATGGTGTGGGTGGCGTGCATGAACGCGCCGCCGCCGCCGGAGACCACGTACTGGATGGTGCGGCCGTCCACCTCCACCGGGTAGCGCTGGTAGTTGTGGATGTCTCCGCCGATCGCCGCGACATAGCGGTGGTCCGGGTCGCGGACGATGTCGTCGACTGTGCCGCCGCCGTCGATGGGGCAGGGGTGGTGCTCGCCGTCCACGTACAGCGGCGAGCCGGTGATGAGGATCTTGGGGCGGGGGCCCCGGGAGACCTCCCGTAGCCAGCGGCCCTGTTCGGCGTCGATGGTGCCGAGCAGACCGGTGTCGATGCCGACGATACGGACGGGTCCGGCGTCGATGGCCCAGTACGGGCCGGGCTGCACGGCCTGCTGCTCGGGTGCGGAGCGCAACGCGCGTGCCTCGGCGAGGCGTTGTTCGTCCTGTGCCCCCGGGCGATGCCACAGCAGGGAGCGCAGCCGGGCGCGGAGCGACGGGCGGGAGGCCGGGTCGGGGGCGAGCGGCGGGGCGTCGCAGAAGACGCTCATGAACCCGTACAGGTCCTCGTACCAGTCGTGGTTGCCGGGTATGGCGTAGATGGGTGCCCGGTAGTCCTGGTAGGGGCGGAAGAACTTGGTCCCGTAGTCGGCGGTCGCGCCGACCGGGTAGATCACGTCGCTGGCCATGACGGCGAAACTGGTGTCCTGACCCACCTTCAGGAACCCCGGCACCACGGCGTACTGGGGGTCGTCCCCCTCGCCGGTGTCCCCGAGGACCATGAAGGAGAAGCGGTCCTGGTCGTCGCGCCGGATCACCCTGTCCGCGGGCGCGCCCGCCGCCTCGCACTGTTCCGCCCAGCGGCTCCGGGTACGGCCGGTGGGGTCGCCGAACCAGGAGGCCAGCACGCCGTTGCGTGCCGCCCAGAGAGTCCTCGGGTTCAGCCAGGAGAGCTTTTCGACATGACCGGGCATCAAGTCCCGGTAGCTGCCGCGTTCTACGGCGCCCCAGCCGGCGCCCTCGGCGGTATCGCGTGAGGATTCGGACACCGGTGCACCGTAGCAATGACCGCCGGCGCACCGGAGCGGCGAGGGTGCCTCAGAGGTGCGCGTGCGGGTCCGGTGGTGCGCGCTCCGGGATTCCGACGGCCCGCTGGGCGGCCAGGGCGAGGGCGCGGCGGTCCGGCGCGCCGCCCGGCGCCAGTACGGGCATCACCCGGACCTCGGCGACGAGGTCGCGTGCCGTGAGGACCCGCCACACGGAGGTGAGCAGGGAGTCGCTGCCCACGAACGCGGGGGCGGTGCTCGCCGGGCCTGAGTCGTACCGGTAGTGGAGCCGTACCGGCTGGACGGGCGCGGCCGCGTCCAGTGCCGCCTGGAAGGCGGCGCGCCGGAAGCGGCCCTGCGCCCTGCCGCACCAGGTGCTGCCCTCGGGGAACACCACGACCGCCGAACCACCGCGCAGACCGTCCGCGATGCGGGCGACCGTGTCGGGCAGCGCCCGCAGCCGGTTCCGGTCGATGAACAGGGCACCGCTGAGGGCGGTCAGCGCACCCGCCACCGGCCACTGCCGGATGTCGGACTTGGCGAGCATCCGGCCGGGCCGCACGGCGGCGAGCAGCGGGATGTCCAGCCAGGACACGTGGTTGGCGACCATCAGCAGGCCGCCGTACGGCGGGGCGGCCCCGGTGATCCGCACCCGGACGCCCGTGGCGCGCACGACCGTTCGGCACCAGGTCCGGACGGCCCGTTCGCGCGGTGCGACGGGTATCCGGCGGACGACCGGGAAGAGCGCGAGCCCGGCGACCATCAGCGTCAGGACTGCCGCGAACCGCAGGACGGCGCGCGGTACGGCGGCCGCCGACGCCACGGCCTCCACGCAGGACTGCGGCGAGCAGGGGGCGCTGGGCATCCAGGGGCTCGCCGGGGCGGGCGCCGGCACGTGCACCTCGACGCGCCGCGGCCTGGGCACCGCGACCGGGGCCGGCAGCGTCGTCGTGCTCGCGAGCACCGGGGTGCCGCGGCGCGGTCGCAGGGCGGAGCGGACACGGGACACGTTCGTCACTGCGGTCCGGGGGGTGTTCATCACGCCGGGACGAGCGAGAGGAAGTGCCGCAGATAGCGCGCGTTGATCCGGCGCATCGACAGCAGCACGTACAGGTCGGCGACGCCGAAGTCCGGGTCGTGGGCGGGCTCCCCGCAGACCCAGGCGCCCAGGCGGAGGTAACCGCGCAGCAGCGGGGGCAGCTCGGTGTGCCCTTCCGGGGCCGGCGTCCCGGGGCGCCAGGGCAGCAGCGGCCGTACCCGGTACTCCTCGGGCGCCAGGTACTTGGCCTGCACCCGCTCCCAGGTGGCCGCGGCGAGGGCACCGCCGTCGGCGAGCGGCAGGGAGCAGCAGCCGGCCAGCCACTCGTGGCCGCCGTCCACCATGTAGCGGGCTATGCCGGCCCAGATCAGCCCGATGACCGTGCCGTCGCGGTGGTCGGGGTGGACACAGGTGCGGCCCACCTCGACGAGCCCGGAGCGGATCGGCGCGAGCGGGCCGAGGTCGAACTCGCCCTCCGAGTACAGCCGCCCGGCGATCGCGGCCCGCTCGGGCGGCAGCAGCCGGTAGGTGCCCACGACCTGACCGGTCACCGTGTCCGTCACGAGCAGGTGGTCGCAGTACGCGTCGAAGGCGTCGATGTCCAGGCCGGGCTGCGGGGTGGACAGAAGGGCGCCCATCTCCCCGGCGAAGACGTCGTGGCGCAGCCGCTGCGCGGCCCGGACGTCGGCCTCGTCACGGGCGAGGGAGACGGTGTAGCGGGTGGGCGCCAGCGGCGGTGGGGGGCTGGCGAGGGCGGAAACGCCGGTCATGGCTCTCTCCTGGTCACGGGCCTTTTCGGCGGTGCGGACGCAGACCTGAGCGGTTCGGTCTGCGCGCTCCTGTTCTTCCGATGCCGATTGGCCTGCGCGTGACCCACGAAGGGAGAGCGGGTGTGAGGTTGTTGAATGCCAGGGGTGCCCGGACGGTGCCTGGCGGGACCGGGTCTTGAGCACCACACCCGGTCCCGCCCGTCCGCACCCTGCCGGCGAACGTTCCCATCTGGGCGGCTCTACCGCCTGCCCACTTTGCGGGCGGCCCGCAGCCACTCCTTGTTCATGTTCGTGATGGAGACCAGCGGGATGCCCTTGGGGCACGCGGTGGCGCACTCGCCGGTGAGGGTGCAGCCGCCGAAGCCCTCCTCGTCCATCTGGGCCACCATGTCCAGTACGCGGGTCTCGCGCTCGGGCGCGCCCTGCGGCAGGACGTTGAGGTGGTTGATCTTGGCCGAGGTGAACAGCATCGCCGCGCCGTTGGGGCAGGCGGCCACGCAGGCGCCGCAGCCGATGCACTCGGCGTGCTCGAAGGCGTAGTCGGCGTCCGCCTTGGGCACGGGGGTGGCGTGGGCCTCTGGCGCGGAGCCGGTCGGAGCGGTGATGTAGCCGCCGGCCTGGATGATCCGGTCGAAGGCCGAGCGGTCCACGACCAGGTCCTTGACCACGGGGAAGGCGGCGGCCCGCCACGGCTCGACGTCGATGGTGTCGCCGTCCTCGAAGGACCGCATGTGCAGCTGGCAGGTCGTGGTGCGCTCGGGGCCGTGCGCGTCACCGTTGATCACCAGGCTGCACGCGCCGCAGATACCCTCGCGGCAGTCGTGGTCGAAGGCGACGGGTTCCTCGCCGGAGAGGATGAGCTGTTCGTTGAGGACGTCCAGCATCTCCAGGAAGGACATGTCGGGCGAGATGCCGTCCACCTCGTAGGTGGACATGGCGCCGTCGGCGTCGGCGTTCTTCTGCCGCCAGACGCGCAGGGTGAGCTTCATGCGTAGCTCCGCTGGGTGGGGTGGACGTACTCGAAGACCAGGTCTTCCTTGTGGAGGGTCGGGGCCTCGCCCGTACCCGTGAACTCCCAGACGGCCGCGTAGGAGAACTCGTCGTCCTTGCGGGCGGCCTCGCCGTCCGGGGTCTGGGACTCCTCGCGGAAGTGGCCGCCGCAGGACTCGGTGCGGTGCAGCGCGTCGAGGCACATCAGCTCGGCGAGCTCCAGGTAGTCGACGATGCGGTTGGCCTTCTCCAGCGACTGGTTGAGCTCCTCGCCGGTGCCGGGCACCTTGATCCGCCGCCAGAACTCCTCACGGATCTGCGGGATCCGCTCCAGGGCCTTGCGCAGACCGGAGTCGCTGCGGGCCATGCCGCAGAACTCCCACATCAGCTCGCCGAGCTCGCGGTGGAAGGAGTCCGGGGTACGGTCGCCGTCGACGGAGAGCAGCAGGTTCAGCCGGTCCTCGGTCTCGGCCAGCACCTCCTGCACGGCGGGGTGCTCGGCGGTGACGGCGTCTTCATCGGCCCGGTGCGGGTTGCGGGCCAGGTAGTCGTTGATGGTCGCCGGGAGGACGAAGTAGCCGTCGGCCAGGCCCTGCATCAGCGCGGAGGCGCCGAGGCGGTTGGCGCCGTGGTCGGAGAAGTTGGCCTCGCCGATCGCGAACAGGCCCGGGACCGTCGTCTGCAGGTCGTAGTCGACCCACAGGCCGCCCATCGTGTAGTGCACGGCGGGGTAGATCCGCATCGGCACCTCGTACGGATCCTCGTCGGTGATCCGCCGGTACATGTCGAAGAGATTGCCGTACTTGGCCTCGACGGCCCCCCGGCCCATGCGCAGAATCGCGTCCGCGAAGTCGAGGTAGACGCCCTGGCCGCCGGGGCCGACGCCGCGGCCCTCGTCGCAGACGTTCTTCGCGGCGCGGGAGGCGATGTCCCGCGGGACCAGGTTGCCGAAGGACGGGTAGATGCGCTCCAGGTAGTAGTCGCGCTCGTCCTCGGGGATCTCGTTCGGCGGGCGGTTGTCGCCCTTGGCCTTGGGCACCCAGATCCGGCCGTCGTTGCGCAGCGACTCGCTCATCAGGGTGAGCTTGGACTGGTGGTCGCCGGTACGCGGGATGCAGGTCGGGTGGATCTGTGTGAAGCAGGGGTTGGCGAAGTAGGCGCCGCGCCGGTGCGCCCGCCAGATCGCGGTCGCGTTGGAGTTCATGGCGTTCGTCGACAGGTAGAAGACGTTGCCGTAGCCGCCGGAGGCCAGGACGACGGCGTCCGCGAAGTACGTGTCGATCCTGCCGGTGATCAGGTCGCGGGCGACGATGCCGCGGGCCCGGCCGTCGATGACGATCAGGTCGAGCATCTCGGTGCGCGGGTGCATCTCGACGTTCCCGGCGGCGATCTGCCGCGACAGCGCCTGGTAGGCGCCCAGCAGGAGCTGCTGGCCCGTCTGGCCGCGGGCGTAGAAGGTGCGGGAGACCTGGACGCCGCCGAAGGAGCGGGTGTCCAGCAGGCCGCCGTACTCGCGGGCGAAGGGCACGCCCTGCGCCACGCACTGGTCGATGATCTCCACCGAGATCTGGGCCAGGCGGTGGACGTTGGACTCGCGGGCGCGGAAGTCGCCGCCCTTGACGGTGTCGTAGAAGAGCCGGTGGATCGAGTCGCCGTCGTTGCGGTAGTTCTTCGCCGCGTTGATGCCGCCCTGCGCGGCGATCGAGTGGGCGCGGCGCGGGGAGTCCTGGTAGCAGAACTGGACGACGTGGTAGCCCTGTTCGGCGAGGGTGGCGCCCGCGGAGCCGCCGGCGAGGCCGGTGCCGACGACGATGATCGTGTGCTTGCGGCGGTTGGCGGGGTTGACCAGCTTGGCCTCGAAGCGGCGCTTGTCCCAGCGCTCGTGGATGGGGCCGGAGGGGGCCTTGCCGTCGACGACCGGGTCGCCGGTCGTGTAGTTCACGTAGTCGGTCATGTCAGCTCACCACTCCGGTCATGACGCCCACGGGTACGGCGATGAATCCGGCCGTGAGCAGCAGCGCGAGGACGTTGGCGACGGTCTTCAGGGCGCGGTCGCGCCTCCGGCTGCCGACGCCGAGGGTCTGGGCGGCGCTCCAGAAGCCGTGCCGGATGTGCAGGCCGAGCGCCAGCATCGCGACGATGTAGACGACGTTGCTGTACCAGTGGGAGAAGTCGTCGACGACGTTCTGGTACGGATGTCCGGGCTGGAAGCTGCCCGGGTGCACGGTGCCGGTGGTCAGGTCCAGGACGTGCCAGACGATGAACAGGCCGAGGATGATCCCGCCCCAGCGCATGGTGCGGGTGGCGTAGCTCGCCCGCGGCCTTTTGTGCACGTACTTGCTGGGCCGGGCCTTGATGTCGCGGCGGCTGAGCTGGTAGGCGGAGACGGCGTGGGCGACGACGGCCACGATCAGGACGATCCGGATGAGCCAGAGCGTCCACTCGTAGTGCATGAACGGCTCGCCGACGGTGCGCAGCCAGTGGGCGTAGTGGTTGAACTCGCCCGCCCCGAAGTAGATCTTCAGGTTTCCGATCATGTGGGCAACCAGGTACAGCAGCATGATCAGGCCGCTGACCGCCATCACGGTCTTCTTGCCGACGGTGGAGTCCCACACGGTGCGTGCCATGGACGGCCGTCGGTCCGTCCGCGTTGCCAGTGCCATGTCACAGCACGCTAGGGCCGAATGTCCTCATCGGTCCAAGACATGGTCCGGCTCGTTTCGATAGATGCTTCCTATGATGGATGAGTGCAGTTCCAGCAGCTCCAGTACTTCGTGGCCGTCGCCGAGACCCGACACTTCACCCGGGCCGCGGAGTTGGTCCATGTCGCCCAGCCCTCGCTGTCGCAGCAGATCAGGGCGCTGGAGCGGGAGCTGGGGGCGGATCTGTTCCTGCGGGCGCGCGGCAACATCACGCTCACCGACGCCGGGGAGGCGCTGCTGCCCCTGGCCCGCCGGATCCTGGCCGACGCGGACACGGCCCGGCACGAGGTGCAGGAGCTGGTGCAGCTGCGCAGCGGCCGGATCCGCCTGGGCGCCACCCCGAGCCTGTGCACCGGCCTGCTGCCGGATGTGCTGCGCGCCTTCCACGACCGCTACCCCGGCATCCGGCTGCTGATCGAGGAGGGCGGCTCCCACGACCTCGTACGGGAGCTCGCGCGCGGCGCCCTCGACCTGGCGCTGATCGTGCTGCCGCTGCCCACCCCCTCCCCCGCCCTGACCACGGTGGAGCTGCTGCGCGAGGACCTGGTGGTGGTGTCCTCCCCGGACGCGCCCCGACCCGGCGGCGGTCGCCGCACGGTCCGGATCGCGGATCTGGAGGGCGAGCGCCTGGTGATGTTCCGGCACGGCTACGACCTGAGGGAACTCACCGTGGCGGCGTGCCGCGCCGAGGGCTTCGAGCCGGTCTTCGCGGTGGAGGGCGGCGAGATGGACGCGGTGCTGGGCTTCGTGCGGGCGGGCCTGGGCGTGGCCGTGGTCCCGCGGATGGTCGCCACCCGTTCCGGGCGCGGGCTGCGGGTGACGCCGCTGGCCCGGCCCGGACTGCACCGGACGATCGCCCTGGCCCACCGCAGCGATGTGGCACCGCCGCGTGCGGCGCGGGAGCTGCAGCGGATGCTGCTGGAGCGGTGAAGCGGTCCCCGCTCAGCCGAGCACGGCCGGCTTGAGCACCTCCTCGCACCACGTGCGGAAGGCGGTGGGTGCGGTGTCGGGCGTGCTCGGCTCGGCGGCGCCGTAGAGGCCCTGGTCGTCGAGCGCTCGCACCATGTCGGCCAGGCCCTGCGCCCAGGATTCGGTCGCGCCGTGACGCACCAGCGTCGCCCTGTGGTCCTCGGCGCTGATCCGCTGGAAGCGCACCGGCCTGTCCAGCACCTCGGACACGACCCGGGCCATGCCTTCGGGGGTCAGGTCGTCGGGGCCGACCAGCGGCACATCGGCCTGGCCGGTCCAGGAGTCGTCGAGCAGCAGCCGCGCCGCGGTCGCGCCGATGTCACCGGTGGTACAGGTGCGCAGCACCCGGTCACCGTCCGCCGCCAGGAAGAAGACGCCTCCGCTGCGCATCGACTCGGCCTGGTGCAGCAGGTTCTCCATCAGGAACGGCGGGCACAGCGCCCGGTGGTGGACACCGGTGGCCCGGATGCGGTCGTCCGTGGCCAGCGAGGCGGAGATCTGCCCCGCGTTCGCCGCCACCCCGCGTCCCAGGGTGGAGACGCCGACGACGCGTTCGACCCCCTGGTTCCGGACCGCCTCGCACAGCGGCTCGGTGAAGTCGCGGAAGTGACCCTCGACGCTGTCGGCGCCGGGCGTCGGAGGCACCAGCCAGAACACCCGGTCGGCACCGGCACACGCCTTGGCGGTGACCTCGGGGTCCGCGTGCGATCCCCGGACGACCTCCACGCGGTCGCGTACGCGCGGTGTCAGGCGCGCGGGATCGCGGACGATCACCCTGATCGGCCCCACCCCGTCTCCGGCGTCGAGGAGGGCGTCGAGGACCCGGCTGCCGATCTGTCCGGTCGGGGTGGTGACGAGAATCATGGGAATCTCCGGGAAGTACGGGTTCGGAAGACGTGATCGAGACTGCTCCCCGGCCCACCGGAACTGAAGGATCGGTTCGCTCCCGGTTGTTACCCTCGAGGCAATACCGGGAGGGGGGACCGTGGAATCACGTCCGCTGCGCTACTTCGTCGCCGTCGCCGAGGAACTCAACTTCGCCCGCGCGGCCGAGCGGCTGGGCATCTCCCCTCCGCCCCTGTCCCGTGCGATCCGCCACCTGGAGGCGGAGCTCGGTGTCACCCTGTTCGAGCGGACCACGCACAGCGTGGCTCTGACCCCGGCCGGCGAGGTGCTCCTCGCGGAGGCGCGGATCGCGCTGGACGCCCTGCAGGCCGCCGCTCGACGGGCGCAGCGCGCGGCCGCCCGGGAGAGGAAACTGGTCCTGGCCGTCAAGGCCGACGGCGACGCGGGACTGCTGGAGCCGGTCCTGGAGCACTACGCCGCCGAGTCCGCTTCGGTCCCGGTGACGGTCCGTCTGTGCGGATGGCAGGAACAGCCTCGGCTGCTGCGCCTGGGTGAGGCCGATGCCGCCCTGGTCTACGAGCCGTTCGACCGCACCGGCCTGGACACCGAGACCCTGTTGGCCGAGCCGCGCGTCGCCGTCCTCGCCGCGACGCATCCACTCGCCTCCCGGGACCGGCTCGGCCTCGCCGACCTCGACCTGCGCCCCGGCGACCTGCATCAATTCATCGACGGGATGCGGCGGGAGGGCCGCGACCTCGCCCAGCTGCTCACGCTGATCGCGCTGGGCGACCTGGTCACCCTGCTGCCCGCCTCCGTCGCCGCCCGCTACCCGCGTCCGGGTGTCGCCTACCGCCCCGTCGACGACGCGCCGCCCGCGGTCCTGGCCATCGCCTGGCCGCAGCAGTCCCGTTCGACGGCCACCGCGGCGCTGGTCCGGGCGGCCGCCTCCGTGGCCGGGACCGTACGGGCACGGGCCGGGGGCGCACAGCCCGTACGGCCGTGACGGCTCAGCCCGTCGCGTCCACCAGGGCCAGTTCGTGCAGGCGCTCCGGGGGGCCGGGGCGGGCGTAGTACCAGCCCTGGGCCGTGTCACAGCCCATCATCCGCAGCTGTTCCGCCTGGGCGCCGGTCTCCACGCCCTCCACCGTGACCGCGAGGTCGAGGCTGTGGGCCAGGGAGACGATCCCCTCCACGATCTTCAGGTCGACCGGGTCCGCCGGATACTGCTGCATGCTCTGGGTGAAGGAACGGTCCAGCTTGAGGACCCGCACCGGCAGCCGGCGCAGGTTGGCGAGGTTCGAGTAGCCGGTGCCGAAGTCGTCGAGGGCGATGTCCACCCCCATCTCGGCCAGCCGGCGCAGCGGCTTGAGCAGATCGTCGTCCGCGCCGATGAGCGCCGACTCCGTGACCTCCAGGCAGAGCGCGTCCGGCTCGAGGCCGGCCCGCTCCAGGATCTCGACGGTGTCGGAGACCAGCCCCGGATGGGTGAGCTGGCAGGGCGAGAGGTTGACGTTGATGCGCAGCGGGCCGGGCTGGTCCTGCTTCTCCTGCCAGGCACGGGCCTGCCGTACCGCCTCCTGGAGCACCCAGCGGCCCAGCGGCACGATCAGCCCGGTGCGCTCGGCGAGCGGGATGAAACGGTCGGGGCCGAGCACCCCGTGCTGCGGGTGCAGCCAGCGCACCAGCGCCTCGGCGCCGTGCACCCTGCCGTCGCCGAGGTGCACCAGCGGCTGGTACTCGATGAAGAACTCGCCCCGGTTCAGGGCCGTGGGCAGCGCCGTGGTCAGCCCGTGCCGGGTGATGGCCCGGGCGTCGGCCTCGGGGTCGGCGAGCTCGTAGCGGTTGCCCCCCGCCGACTTCGCCCGGTACATGGTGATGTCCGCGCTGCGCAGCACCTCCGCCGGGCCGCGCTCCCCGACCGGGCCCTCGACGATGCCGATGCTGCCGCGCACGGTCAGCTCACGCCCGTCGACGCTGATCGGGGTGACCAGCGCGTTCATGATGCGCCCGGCGAGCTCGTCGACTCCGCGCTCGGTGTCGGGACCGGTGGTCAGCGCCACGAACTCGTCGCCGCCGAGGCGCGCGACCATCTCGCCGGGGCCGGTCGCGCAGGCCTGCAGCCGGTCGGCGACCTCGACGAGCAGCCGGTCCCCGGCCGCGTGTCCGAGACTGTCGTTGATGGTCTTGAAGCCGTCCAGGTCGAGGTAGCACAGGCCGAACCGCCGGCCCTCCCCCGCCGCCAGGGCCTTCTCCAACCGCTCGAAGAACAGGGTCCGGTTGGGCAGGCCGGTGAGCGCGTCGTGTGTGGCCTCGTACCGCAGCCGGAGGTTCAGCAGCCGCCGCTCGGTGGTGTCCTCCATGAGCGCGAGCTGGTACTGCGGATTGCCGTCGGCGTCGCGCAGCAGGGACACCGTGAGGTTGGTCCACAGGACCGTTCCGTCAGGCCGGTAGAAGGCCTTCTCCACGTGGTAGTGGTCCCGCTCACCGCGCACCAGCTCGTCGTACAGGCGCCAGACCTGCGGTGCGTCGTCGGGGTGGGTCCACTCGGCGACGTTGCGGCCGCGCATCAGTTGCTCGGAGCCGCCGAACATGCGCAGCAGGGCGCCGTTGACCTGGAGCACGTTGCCGTCGAGGTCGGCGATGCCGATGCCTATGGCGGCGCCCTCGAAGACCGCGCGGAAGCGGGCCTCTGTGGCGTGCAGGGCCTCGGCCACCTCGCCCTGGGCCGTGAGGGCGGCTTGGGCGATGGCCTCCTGTTCGGCCAGCGTGCGCTCCTTGAGCGCCGCCGCGAACCCGGCGGCCATCGCGTGCTGCAACCGTGAGCAGCGGGTGCGCTGGGCCTCCTGCGCCTCCGGGGAGGCGTCCGGGTCGCCGCAGTAGAGCACGAGGTAGGCGTCGACGCAGTCGAGGGTGCGGCTGAGGGCCTCCGGGTCGGTGCAGTGCGCGTCGATGAGCGCCGCGCCGATCCCCTTGGCCGCGGCGGCGTCGAACGCCCTGATCCGCAACGCCTCGCTCAACTGCCGGGCCAGCGGCAGCAGTCGCTCCTCGAACTCCGGCCGGGTCAGCGACGTCGAGGTCACCGGATAGACGGCCCGGCTCCAGATCGTCGCGAACCTGCGCAGTCTGTCCTCCGGTCCACCCGGTCCACCCGGTGCCGCCCTCACGCCGAGCGCCCCACGCCGGCGAACCCCGCGAACGAAAAGGGGTCCTCGTCCTCGGGTGCCGTGTCGGGCCGCCACTTCGGCATCGGCACCAGCCCGGGTTCCACCATGTCGTACCCCTCGAAGAACCGCGCGATCTCGTCGCGCGAGCGCATGATCAGCGGATTGCGGATGGTGTTGTACACGTCGACCGCGCCGTCGGCCCGCTCCTTCGGCAGCGGGATCCCCTCGTACGAGGCGTGCGTGAGAACGAGCAGGCTGCCCGGCGCGAGCGAGTCGCGCAGCTCGGCCACCGCACCGTACGGGTCGTCCGTGTCCTCCACGAAGTGCAGTATGGCAACGAGAAGGAGCGCGACTGGCCGGTTCCGGTCTATCAGTCGTTCCACCTGAGGGCTCGACAGGATCTCCTGGGGCTTGCGCAGGTCGGCCGCGACGACGTCCGCGTGCTCGTTGCCCTGGAGGACGGCCCGGCTGTGCGCGACCGCCACCGGGTCGTGGTCGACGTACACCACGCGCGCCCCCGGGTGCGCCTGCTGCGCCACCTCGTGGACGTTGCCGAAGGTCGGGATGCCGGAGCCGATGTCGAGGAACTGGGTGACGCCCTCCCCGGCGGCGAAGCGCACGGCGCGGCGCATGAAGGCCCGGTTCGCCTGCATGATCTTGGGAAGCCCCGGCATGTACTCGATGGCCCTGCGCGCCGCTTCGCGGTCGACCTCGAAGTTGTGGGAGCCGCCCAGGTAGAAGTCGTACATACGGGCGACACTCGGCACGGAGATGTCGATGCTCCGAGGGGCCCAGGCGGGGCGCTCCATGCAGCTCTCCAAGGCATTGGCGACGGTGTAGGCGATCCGGTGTTCGAGCAGAGGCTACTGATCGTCCGCCAACGGAGCGAGTAAAAACGGAAATTGACCGTCCGTTCCCGGTCACCACGTGGTGTTTCCGTGGAGAGCGGGGGCACGCGCCGCCGCCCGCGCCAAAGGGCCCACCCCCTCCGTGCGGTGCGGAGGGGGTGGACCGGTCGTGCGCGCCTGTGTCCCGTTCGTCCGGCTTGTGTGTCCACTCCCTTCCGCGTTCCGTCGCTGACTGGGTGAGGCGGTCGATCAACCTTGGGGAGGTGTGATCACTACTTCGGCGCGCCGACCGGCTTTCCGTCGGGCGAGACGGCGTACCAGGTGCCGCCCACACCCTGACCGTTGGTGTCTCCGGGGGCCTTGTCGCCGGAGAAGGTGTAGATGGGCCAGCAGTTGACGGTCATCTGCTTGGCGCCGTCGGGGCGGGTGAAGCCCATGAGGCCCTTCTTCTGGACGCCCTTGGTGTCGTCGGCCGAGACGGGGGCGACGACGGGCCACTTCTCCAGGCAGGCGCCGGTGCAGTTCGACACCGGCTCGGGCCAGGCCTTGTCCTTCAGGAAGCGGTAGACCGTCATGCCGTTCTTGTCGACGACGATCGGGCCGAGCTTGGGGTCGTTGCGGACCGACAGGCCGGGCAGGGCGGCGCCGGCCTTCTTGCCGGTGGGCGCGGTCGCGAACCAGGTGCCCTTGACTCCCTGGCCGTTGACGTCACCGGCCTTGGTGTCCTTGGCGTACCGGTACATCGGCCAGCCGGCGATGGTGAGCTGCTTGGTGCCGTCGGATCGGGTGACCTCCCCGAGCAGGGACGTGTCGATACCGGAGGCGACGGTGGCCCCTTCGGCGGGGACCGGCGGCCACGCCTTCGCGCAGTCGCCGTCGCAGGTGGACTTCGGCGGCTCGGCCGTGTCCTGGTCGAAGCGGTAGAGGGTGAAGCCGGCGCCGTCCGTGACGATCTTGCCGAGCTTCGCGTTGTCGACGACGGCGAGCTGACCCGCGGACTGCCCGCCCGCGGAGGCGGAGGCGCTCGGCGCGGCGGTGGAGTCGGCGCCGTAGCCGTTTCCGGGGAGGGAGGGGCTGGAACCCAGGCCGCCCGGGAAAGCGGTGGCCCCCACGTTCTGGCTGCCCGTCGACTGGGTGCCGCTCTGCGAACCGCACGCCGTCGTGAGCGCCAGCACGGCGGCAGCGGTCGCCACGAGGGAGGCGCTCCGCCAGGATGTCTTCATTCTCAACTCCCGCTGTCAGCTTCGGTGTTGCAGCGTCCTCTGTGCGCCGCTGTGTGGTCATGGGTACGGGCGGGAGTGCCCGGTGTGTTCAATCGGGCCGGGAATTTCTTTCCGGAACCTGTGACGCGCTTCCGGCCACCGCCCCGGCCCGCCCCCGGCACCCCTCGCACGGATGTGCCCAACTCGGCATGGAGCGGGCGTGGTTGCCCAAAACGCCTCGAAGGCGGATCTCCTTCCTTCGAGGCAATTCGCCGGGGCCCGGGCGTGCGGGGGCGCGGCGAAGCCGATGATCTCGGTCGTGCAACGACCCCAACGGCCCCGAACGGCCCTCGTCACCCGGGGGTTGGCCCTGGTGACGCTGGCGTGGTTCCTCGTGGGCGTTCCCGCCGGGGCGGCGTCGGCCGACGCGTGCGCGTACGCCTCGACCGGCCCGGGCGGCACGGAGGCGGTGGCGGTCGCGGGCGGCGACCTCTGGCCCACGCCGCCGTGCTCCGCACCGAGCCCGAGTCCCACGCCGCCACCCGGCCCCACGCCGACCCCGACTCCGACGCCCACCCCCAAGCCGCCGCCCGAGCCCCCGCCACCTCCGCGGCCGCATCCCACACCGAAGCCCGTGCCGCCGCCCCCGCCGCGCGCCCTTCCGCCGGCCCCGCGGCCGGTCCCGAGACCCGCCCCGACCCCCGTCCGCATCCCTCCGCCCGCACCGACGCCGTCGCCGACACCCCCGCCCGGGCCGAGCCCGCACCCCGCACCGACCCCGGTGCGCTATCCGGCCTACCACCCCGTGTCCCACCCGCGGCCGCCCCACGACGGGCCGTCGCCGCTCACGTTCACCCTGCTCATCGTCGCGCCCGCGGTGTTCGCCATCGCCGCGCTGCGTCCGCGCTGATCTCTGGAGGCACCTGTTGTCGGAATGGCTTGTTCTCACCCTCGCGATGGCGGCCGCGTGCGCCGTCGTGGTCGTGGTGACCCTGGTCCGGGCCCGTACGGCCGCCGTGGACGAGGACCCGTCCGAGACCCCGGACGTGATCGAGTACATGACGATGTGGATCGGCGTGGTGTACGCCATCGTGCTGGGCCTGGCCATCGCAGGGGTGTGGGAGGCCCGCAGCGCCGCCCAGGACCATGTGCAGGCCGAGGCGCAGGCGCTGCACGAGATCTCGCAGCGCGTCCGCGTCTATCCGGCCGACGTCCGCGACCGCGTCCGCGCCGACGTCAACGCGTATGTCGGCCATGTGGTCACCACCGAGTGGAAGGCCATGGCCGATCACGGCGAGGTGACCGCCCGCGGCCAGGAGCTGTTCCAGCGGATCCGTCAGGACGTCACCGACTACCACCCGAAGACGGACTACGAGGCGCAGGCGTACCAACCGCTCGTGGACCAGGTGACGGCGGCCGACGGGGCGCGCAACGCGCGCGCCGAGTCCACCGGCTCGACGATGCCGCCGGTGGTGTGGTTCGGGTTGATCGCGGGGGCGGTGGTCACCATCGGGATGGTGTTCGCGTTGCAGATCCGGCGCACGGCCCGCGAACTCCTCCTGGCGGGGCTCTTCTCGGCGCTGATCGCCTTCCTGCTCTTCCTGATCTGGGACTTCGACGCGCCCTACAGCCGGGGCGTCTCGGCCTCCTCGGAGCCGTTCCTGGCGCTGTTCCCACAGCTGCACGGCTGACGGGCCCCGTCCCCATACGGGGGCGGGCGGCCCCCGCCCTCCACGGCTCGGGCGGACCCACCGCGTCCTCAAGCGGGCGGCCACCCTCCGCGCCCGCCCCCCTTCACCGCCCCGCCTCCCCTGAGCGGCACATTCCCGTACCCCATTCGCTCTACTGGGATCGCGCCCGGCCGCCCCCTTTCTTAGCGTTTCGGGCAACGAGGTGCATTTCCTACGCAAGCGGAACAGGTCCGCGGCACGGCTCCTCGGAGACCTGGAGGCTCACCATGCGCGCGATTCGCCTCGCCTCGGCCGCAATGCTGGGCGTCAGTGCCCTGGCCCTCACGGCGTGTACGACGGCCGTCGCCCGAGGCGGGGAGGCCGGCGCGGGCCACTCGGGTTTCTCCTACAACCTGGAACCGGCCGCGGTCGCCCCCGGCGGGCGGGTCAACCTGCCGGTGCGGGGCTGCAACCAAGACGCCAAGGTCTTCTCGGGCGCCTTCGACGACGTCACCATCCCCCGCGGCCGGAACTCGGCCACGGTCACGGTCGGCCGGAACGCTCTGCCGGGCACCACGTTCGACGTGCTGTTCCAGTGCGGCCACCAGGCCGGCCACCGACAGCTCGTCATGACCGCCGGGCGCAACGACCGCGACGAGGAGTCGCAGGACGAGGGCTCGGGCCGTGAGAACGGACGGGGCGAGGCGGAGCGGCCACAGCACGGCGTGCACGCCGGTGAGGGTGGCAGCATCGGCGGCTTCGACCTGAAGAAGACCGGCCTCGGTGCCGCCCTCGTCCTGGTCTCGGTCGGCGCGGCCTGGCAGCTTACGCGCCGCCGTGGCCGCGGCAGCACCTCCTGACCGTCACAGCGTGAACGGCGCGCCGAGACGGCGGCGCCGGGAGGGGATGGCGAATGTCTGCTTCCGGGCCGGCCGAAGGAGGAGAGAGCGGGCACCAGCGCAAACGCGCCCCGTGGGGCGTGATCGCGCTGGTGCTGCTGACGGGTCTCGCCCTGGTGCGGAACGGTTCGGGCGAGTCCCCTGTGGGCCCGCCCCAGCCCGCGAAGGCGGCAGCCCCGGCCCCCGACTCCCGCTCGGGCCCCGGCTCGGCCTCGGGCTCGGGGTCGGGGTCGGGCTCGGGGGCCGGCGTCTCGGAGACGCCCGATCCGCTGCCGTACTCCGCGGTCGAACGTGTCCACATCCCGGCGCTCCAGATCGACGCCCCCGTCATACCCGTGGGCCTGGACACGTCCGGCTGGGTGGCCGCCCCGCCGCCCGAGGATCCGAACCTGGCGGGCTGGTTCACCGGCGCTGTCTCACCCGGTGAGAAGGGCACCGCCGTGATCGTCGGCCATGTCGACAACCGTGAGGGGCCGGCCGTCTTCTACGGGCTCGGTGCACTGGGCAAGGGCCATCACATCGAAGTCCGGCGCCAGGACGGCAGGACCGCCGTGTTCGAGGTCTACGGCAACGAGGTGGTCGACAAGGCCCACTTCCCGGGTGACCACGTCTACGGGAACAAGGGGGCGCCGGAACTGCGGGTCATCACCTGCGGGGGAGAGTTCGTCGACGGGAACTACGCGGGGAACGTGGTGGTGTTCGCCCGGATGGTGGCCGTGCGCTGAGCGGGGGCCGGCCGGGACCGGCGCACCTGCCCGGCAGGGTGTTCGGGTCGACCGCCTCCTCGGCACGGTGAGGTGGTGGCCGGCGTCCAGCAGGACCGGCGGATGGTCGCGAAGTGCCGCCGCGATCTGTGAGCGGTCGCCGCCGGCGTCGTGCGAGAGGACGACGACGCCGGGGGCGACGCCGCCCTCCAGTCCCCGGCCGCAGCGGACCGGACCTGCAGATTCCGATAGCCTCGCCCATGTGACGGAACAGCACTCGCACCAGTTCGAGCGGGGCACGGACGGGCCCAAGGTCATCCTCGTCGGGGTGGACGGCTCCGACTCGTCGCTGCGGGCCGCGGCCTACGCCGGCGGTCTCGCCCGGCGGCAGCACGCGCTGCTCGCGGTCGTGTACGTGCAGCCGGTGATGGCGGCCGGGGCGGCGCTCGGGGTTCCGGTGGCGGAGACGACCGACGAGATCGCCGAGGAACTGGTCGCCCAGATCCGTGAGGCCGCCGAGCGGGTGAAGGGCATATTCGACGTGCGCTGGGAGTTCCACACCTTCCGCGGCGACCCGTACAACGGCCTGGTCAAGGCCGCCGAGGAGCTGAAGGCGGACGCCGTCGTGGTCGGCGCGTCGGAGCAGGCCGGCCACCGCATCGTCGGCTCGGTGGCGATCCGCCTGGTGAAGGCGGGCCGCTGGCCCGTAACAGTCGTACCGTAGGGACGTCGCCGTCTTCCCTCCCCGGCGCAGCTGCGCCATCATGATCCGGCCAGTGCATTGCCGTCCGCGAAGAGGTCCGCGAAGAGGTGAGGCTCATGGCCGGACTCCGTAAGGGCGAGGGAATTCTCCGCCGCAAACCCATCGAGCACATCGACGAGACGGAGGTCGGCGAGGGCACCCGGCTCGAGCGCTCGCTCGGCCTGTGGCAGCTGACGGCGATCGGCGTCGGCGGGATCATCGGCGCCGGCATCTTCACCCTCGCCGGCACGGTCGCGAACGGCACCGCCGGACCCGCGGTCCTGGTGTCGTTCCTGATCGCGGGCCTGGCGAGCGCGACCGCCGCCCTGTCGTACGCCGAGTTCGCCGGGCTCATCCCGAAGGCGGGATCGGCCTACACGTACGGCTACGCGGTGCTCGGCGAGTACGCCGGCTGGTTCATCGGCTGGGACCTGCTGCTGGAGTACACGGCGATCGTGGCGGTGGTCGCCATCGGCATCTCCGGCTACTTCGGCTTCCTCGTCGGCGAGATGGGCGCGCACCTGCCGGCGTGGATGCTGGGAGCGCCGGGCACGGGCGCCGGACACCGGGTGGACCTGTTCGCGCTCGTGCTGTGCCTGCTGATCGCGTACCTGCTGAACCTCGGCATCCGCAACGCGGCCCGTTTCGAGACGTTCGTCGTGGCGCTGAAGATCCTCGTCGTGCTGCTGGTGATCGGTGTCGGCGTCTTCCACATCGACAGCGGCAACTACCACCCGTTCTTCCCCTACGGCGTCGGCGGCGCGTTCACGGGTGCGGCGACCGTGTTCTTCGCGGTCTTCGGCTACGACGCCATGTCGACGGCCGCGGAGGAGTCCAAGGACGCGCAGCGCCACATGCCGAAGGCGATCGTCTACTCGCTGGCGATCTCGATGGTGCTGTACGTGGCGGCCTGCCTGGTCCTGACGGGCATGCAGAAGTACCAGCACATCGACAAGGAGAGCGGCTTCTCCAGCGCGTTCAAGGCGGTCGGTCTCAGCGGGCTCGCGGACGTGATCGCGGTCGGGGCCGTCATCGGCATCCTCACCGTCATGTTCACGTTCATGCTGGGCGTCACCCGGGTGTGGTTCTCCATGTCGCGTGACGGACTGCTGCCCTCGTGGTTCGCCAAGACACATCCCACGCGTCACGTCCCGACCCGTGTGACATGGATCGTCGGGATCGCCTCGGCCCTCATCGCCGGGTTCCTGCCGATCGCCCAGGTGGCCGAACTGACCAACATCGGCATCCTGTTGGCGTTCGTCGTGGTGTGCACGGCGGTGATCGTGCTGCGCTACCGGCAGCCGGACCTGCCGCGCACCTTCCGCACGCCGTGGATGCCGTTCCTCCCCGCGGTGGGCGTGGTCTTCTCGCTCTGGCTGATCACGTTCCTGCGGTGGGAGACATGGGTGCGGTTCGCCGTGTGGTTCCTGATCGGCCAGATCGTGTACTTCGGTTACTCCTACCGGCGCTCCGAGCTGGCCAAGACCCCGCCGACCCCCTGATCAGACCCCCTGATCCGACCCCCTGGCCCGACACCCGGAAGCCCGGCGCGCCTCTCCGGTCGACCGCTCACCGCACCGTTCACCGACGAACAGCGACCGCCCACCGCACCGCGCCGTCCCGGCCCTGTCCCGGCGGGCGAAGGCGGGTTGCCATACGCCCATGACGGCCGGAAGCACCACCCCCACCACCGGGACGACCGCCGAGCACGAGCTGGCCGAGTTGCAGCGCGAGCACGGCCGTCCCCTCTTCGCGCTGCTGCTCAGGCTCTCGGACGGTGACCGTCAGCGCGCCGAGGACCTGTTGCAGGAGACGTTCGTACGCGCCTGGCAACACCCCGAAGCGCTGCGCGCGCCCGATTTCGACTCCGTGCGCCCCTGGCTGCTCACCGTCGGCCGGCGGCTCGCCATCGACGCCAAGCGGGCGCGTCAGGCCCGTCCCGCCGAGGTCGGGGACGCCGTCCCGGAGAACGCCCGCGTGATGGCCGACCACGCCGAACGGGCCGCCGCGACGCTCGACGTACGGCGGGCTGTGAAGACACTCACTCCCGAGCACAGGGAAGTCCTGGTGCAGGTGTACTTCCACGGGGCGAGTGTGGCGGAGGCCGCCCGAACCCTGGGGATTCCGCCCGGTACTGTGAAGTCCCGTGCGTACTACGCCCTGCGCGCCCTGCGCCGGGTCCTTCCGGGATACGCGGCGGACCTGCGGTGAAACCGAAGCCAGAGTCAAGCCTTCGCAAAGCGCCTTGCTGCGGACCATGGTTGAGCAATGGGCTTGCCTCATCCGTGTTGCGGACTGGGGCCCGAGTCTCGGGCGACGCGCACGCACCGGAGGAAGGCAGGAAGGGATGTTGCACAGAGGCCACGAGAGCACGGACGGCACCGACGGCGGTGAACTGACCGTTCCCATGGCATGGCTGTACGCCGAGTACATCGCGGACGAGCTGCTGCGGACCGGCGACCTGATGCCGCCGACGTCCTTCGAGTTCCGCGCCGGGCGCGACGCGCTGGCGTTGACGATCTTCCTGTCCGACACGGGTGGCGAGCTCTCCCGCATCCGCGTCGTCTCGCAACTGGAGACCTGGCTCTCGCTGACGGCGTACGACCAGCCCTGGCAGGACTGGGTGTGCGAGCGGATGGCGGAGCTGTCCGCGGAAGCGGCCCGGTCGGGCGGCCCGGCGCCGGACCTGGAGCTGGCCACGGCGGCCTGGCGCTGGCTGGAGGAGACCGAGCTGCTCGCCCCCGATCTGGACGCGGTGCCCGGCGGCGGCCCGGTGGTCGGCGAGGACGACGGCCCCAAGGTGTGGACGCCGGCCTGGCAGCTGGGACTCCCCCTGGGACATCTCGCCATCCATCTCTTCTGAAGAAGTTTTCCGGGACGACCAATCCGCCGGCCCGGCGGCTCCGAATGCCTTTCTTGGCCGCGATTCGGTAACGGCCTTGAGTGATTCGGCCGCCTGGTCCGTACCGGTGGGCAACAGCAGCACCACCCCCACCCCGCCCCCCGGCCTGAGGATTTGGTATGAGGTCCCTGGAACGCCACCGCGACGTCGGCGCCTACGCGCTGGGCGTGCTGGACGAGGCGGAAGCCTTCCGCTTCGAGGACCACCTCATGGAGTGCCCGACGTGCGCGGCGCACGTGACGGAGTTCCGCCCCGCCGCGCGTCAGTTGATGCTCTACCGGAGGGCGACCCCGCGGTCCGTGCACCCCTTCGCGGCGCCCGGGCCCCGGCTGCTTGAGCGGCTGCTCGACGAGGTGGCGACCAAGCACCGCAGCGGGCGCAGGCGGTGGCTGTACGCGGTCGCGGCGGCCGTGGTGTTCGCGGTCGGAGGGCCGACGACGGCGCTGGTCGCCGGGCACGGCTCGACGTCCACCACCGCGACGGCCATGACCGCGACCGACCCGGACACGGGCGTATGGGCGCGGATCACCGCGCACGACGAGGTCTGGGGCAGCCAGATCGACGTGACGGTCAAGGACCGGTCGGGGCCGCATCCCTGCCGGCTCGTCGCGGTCGGCAAGGACGGTTCGGAGCAGACGGTGGCGAGCTGGATGGATCCCGCGGAGGACGGTGAGCCGACCACGCTCCAGGGCGGCACGGGGATGCGGTCGGACCAGATCGACCACTTCGATGTGCGCACCAGGGACGGACAGCGCCTGGTCACGCTGAAGGCCCCCTGACGGGCGCCGCCCCCCTCTGCTCGAGCAGCCGGGAGAGTCTGCCTACTTGAGCAGCCGGGACAGTCTGCGGTCCGCCAGTGGCTTGCCGCCCGTCTGGCAGGTCGGGCAGTACTGCAGCGAGGAGTCGCTGAAGGAGACCTCACGGATGGTGTCGCCGCAGACCGGACAGGGCTCGCCGGTGCGGCCGTGGACCCGGAGTCCGGTCTTCTTCTCCGTCTTCAGACGTCCGGCGGCCACGCCGCGCGAACGCTCGACCGCCTCGGTCAGCGTCGTGCGCAGTGCGTCGTACAGGCGGTGCACATCCTCCGGCGACAGCGACGAGGCCAGCTTGAACGGGGACATCCGGGCGGCGTGCAGGATCTCGTCGCTGTAGGCGTTGCCGATGCCCGCGATCAGGCTCTGGTCGCGCAGCGCGCCCTTGATCTGACGCCGCTCCCCCGCGAGGAGCTCGGCGAGGCGCTGCTCGCCGAAGCCGTCGGCCAGCGGGTCCGGACCCAGGCGGGCGATGCCCGGCACCTGGAGCGGATCGCCGACGACGTACACCGCCAGCCGCTTCTGGGTGCCCGCCTCCGTCAGGTCGAAGCCCTCCCCGGTCTCCAGCGCGACCCGCAGCGCGAGCGGGCCCTTGCCGGGGCGGGGCACGCCGTCGGGCAGGCGGTCCTTCCACTGGAGCCAGCCGGCCCGGGCCAGGTGTGTCACGAAGTGCAGTCCGCCGGCGTCCAGGTCCAGGAACTTGCCGTACCGGGCTACGGCGGTGACCTCGCGGCCCTCGAGGGCGGTGACCGGTGGGTCGTACGTCTTCAGGACGCTGATCGCGACGGGCAGCACCCGGACCACCTCGTGGCCGACGAGACGGTCGGCGAGGAAGTCCCTGAGTGCTTCGACCTCGGGCAGTTCCGGCATGTGTCCAGGGTGCCACCCGCCACCGACGTCGCCACCCGTCGCGCCCGTCAGCCGCGTTCCTGGACCGTGAACTCGCCCCAGACGACCTTGCCGCCGCCGCGGGCCTCCACGCCCCACATGTCGGCGAGCCGGTCGACGAGCAGCAGGCCCCGGCCGGAGACCTCCGACTCGCCCGCGTCGCGGCGGCGGGGCAGGGCGCTGGAGGCGTCCTCGACCTCGACGCGGAAGCGGCGGGCGTGGCCGGTGAGGACCCGCAGGGTGACGACGGCGGTGCCTTCGGTGTGCACGAGGACGTTGGTGATCAGCTCGTCGGCGACCAGTTCGATCTCGTCGGAGCGCTCGCCGGCACCCCATGCGCGGACGGCGGCGCGGATCATGTGCCGGGCGGCGGTGAGGGCTTCCGGGTCACCGGGCGGGACGTGCCGGCGGAGGCGGTCGCCGGACCGCTGGGTGAGCCCCCGGCGCCGCAGGAGCAGCAGGGCCACGTCGTCGTCGCCGCCCCGCTCCTCGGCCACGTCGATGAGCCGGTCGGCGAGGTCGCACACATCGTCCGGGCCGGCGCAGACCAGCTCCTGAAGGGTGTGCACGCCCTCGTCGAGGTCGGCGCCCGGCTCTTCGATCAGGCCGTCGGTGCACAGCACCAGGGTCTGGCCGGGGTCCAGCTCCACCGTGGTGACCGGGTACTCCAGGCGGTCGAACTCGGCGGACAGCCCGAGCGGCAGACCGCCCTCGACGGGCAACCGCCGGCAGGTGCCCTCGGACAGCCTGAGCAGCGGGTCGATATGGCCGGCGCGGACCAGCTGCACCACTCCGGTGGCCAGGTCGGCCTCGGCGTACAGGCAGGTCGCGAAGCGTTCGGTGTCGAGTTCCTTGAGGAACACGGAGGCACGGGCCATCACGGTGGCGGGCGGGTGGCCCTCGGCGGCGTAGGCGCGCAGGACGATGCGCAGCTGACCCATGACGGCGGCCGCGTGGGTGTCGTGGCCCTGTACGTCACCGATGACGGCGCCGGCCCGGTCCCCGGGCAACGGGATCAGGTCGTACCAGTCGCCGCCGATGTCCCGGCCGAGGGCCGCCGAGCGGTAGCGGACGGCGACGTCGGCGCCGGGCACGCTGGGGATGGAGCGCGGCAGCATCGCCTGCTGGAGGCCCTGGGCGAGGTCCTTCTCCTGTTCGTAGAGCATGGCGCGTTGCAGGCTCTGCGCGATGCAGCTGCCGAGCGCGACGAGGACGTTGCGGTCGTCGGGGGTGAAGCCGCGCCGGTCGTCGTAGAGCAGGCCCATGGCGCCGATGGGGCGGGCCTGCGCGACGAGCGGCAGATAGGCGGCGGAGGTGATGCGCAGGTCCGTCAGGTGCGGCCACAGGACGGGGTAGCGCTCGGCGAACTCCTCCGGCGACTCGATGAACCGCGGGCGGAGGGTCCGTACCACCTCGCTCATCGGATAGGCATCGTCGACGCGCGTGACCCGGGTGCCGGGCACCGAGCTGCCCTCGGGGCCCTCGGCGACGATCCGGATGCGGCCCGCCTCCACCAGGCCCATGACGAGGCTGGCCGCACCCAGGTGGGTGAGGCCGTGGCTGTCCTTGAGGACGTCGATGACGTCCTGGACGGTGCGGGCGTGGGCGAGCGCGGCGGTGGTGGACTCGACGATGCTCGTCTGCCGGCGCAGCGCCTCGTCCTGGGCCAGCTGTTCCCTGCGGGCCAGGCCGTCGCGCAGCTCCTGGGTGGCGTCGCGCACGATGCCGATGATCCTGCGGGGGCGGCCCGTCTCGTCGCGCCGGATGTAGCCCTGGGTGTGGGTCCAGCGCAGGGTGCCGTCGCGGCAGCGGACGCGGAAGTAGGTGCCGTAGTTCTCGCTGCCGTCCTTGATGGCCCGGGCCACCAGGGCGTCGACGCGGCGGCCCTCGGACGGTGGAACGCGCGACCGCAGGCTCTCGGGGCGGCCGTCGTAGTCCTCGGGGCGTATGTCGAAGATCTCGTGGGCCCGGGCGTCCATGTGGAACAGCCCGGTGTCCAGGTCCCAGTCGAAGCTGCCCATGAGGTTGAGCACCAGGATCGGATCCGGGTGGGCGGGCCAGTCCTCCGGGAGTGGCAGAGTGCTCCCTCCCCGATCAACCATGGGGCCACCATGCCAGGGATTGCCGGATTCTTCGACTTCTGCCGACCAGGTCGCCCAGGGCCCCGGCCCGGCGGTCCCCGGCCCGGCGGTCCCCGGCCCGGCGGTCCCCGGGCCGGCGGTCCCCGGGCCGGCGGTCCGGTGCGGCCGTGTGGGCCGGGCCGCCGTCGTCGGGTTACGCAGGCCGAGCCGAGGTGTACACGGAGTGACGGGCTGACCGGTTCGGCCGGGGGTACCGGGTCACACTGGAGGGAGAGGAGCGGTTGCCGTGGACTGGTTCGTCGCACCGGAGTACTGGCTGAGCCGACTGGTCTTCCAGCGGGCCCTGGCGGTGGTGTACCTCGTCGCCTTCCTGACCGCCGCGCTGCAGTTCCGGGCGCTGATCGGGGAGCGCGGCATGCTGCCGGTGCCGCGGTACGTCGCCCGGGTGCCGTTCAGACTGGCGCCCAGCGTCTTCCACTTCCACTACTCGGACCGCTTCTTCGCCGCCTGGTCGTGGGCGGGGTGCGCGGTGTCGGCGGCGCTGGTCGCGGGGGCCGACTCGCTGGTGCCGTTGTGGGCGGGGATGGTGCTGTGGCTGATCCCGTGGCTGCTGTACCTGTCGATCGTCAACGTCGGCCAGACCTGGTACTCCTTCGGCTGGGAGTCGCTGCTGCTGGAGGTCGGCTTCCTGGCGGTGTTCCTGGGCAACGACGAGGTGGCGCCGCCGATCGTGGTGCTGTTCCTGTTGCGCTGGATCCTGTTCCGCCTGGAGTTCGGCGCCGGGCTGATCAAGATGCGCGGGGACGCCTGCTGGCGGAAGCTGACCTGCCTGGACTACCACCACGAGACGCAGCCGATGCCGGGCCCGCTGAGCTGGTTCTTCCACCATCTGCCGAAGCCGCTGCACCGGGTGGAGGTGGCGGCCAACCACGTCACCCAACTGGTCGTCCCGGTCCTGCTGTTCACCCCGCAGCCGGTCGCGACGGCCGCCGCGTCCCTGATGATCGTGACGCAGCTGTGGCTGGTCCTCTCGGGCAACTTCTCCTGGCTGAACTGGATCACGATCGTACTGGGCCTGTCGGCGGTCCTGTTCCCCACCACTGCCCCGAAGGTCTCCGCTGCTCCCCTGTGGTACGAGGTCCTGGTCCTGGCGGTCGGCGCGGGCCTGCTCGCCCTCAGCTACCAGCCGGTACGCAACATGATCTCCCGCGGCCAGATCATGAACCGCTCCTTCGACCCGCTGCACCTGGTCAACACCTACGGCGCGTTCGGCAGCGTCAGCCGGATCCGGTACGAGGTGGTGGTGGAGGGCACGGCGGACGACGTGCCGCGGGAGGACTCCGAGTGGCGGGAGTACGAGTTCAAGGGCAAACCGGGCGATCCACGGCACTGGCCGCGCCAGTTCGCCCCGTACCACCTGCGGCTCGACTGGCTGATGTGGTTCGCGGCGCTGTCCCCCGCGTACGCGGGGTCCTGGTTCGGCGGCCTGGTGGAACGTCTCCTGGAGAACGATCGCGACACCCTGAAGCTCCTGCGCCGCTCCCCCTTCCCCCCGGACGAGCCGCCGCGCTACATCCGGGCGCGCCTCTTCCACTACCGGTACACGACGTGGCGTGAACTGCGGGAGACGGGGGCCTGCTGGCACCGCATCTACGTCCGCGAGTTCATGCCACCGACCCGGCTGGCCGCGCCGGTGACTCAAAGGCGGTAGACGCGGGTGGCGGTGTCCTCGAAGATCTGGTGGCGCTCGTCGTCGCGGAGGCCCTGCGTCAGCACCGCCGCTGTGTCCGACACGTCCGCGTACGACGCCGCCAGCGTGCACACGGGCCAGTCCGAGCCGAACATCAGCCGGGACGGGCCGAAGGCGTCCAGGACCGTGTCGGTGCAGGGGCGCAGGTCCTCCACCCGCCAGGTCTTCCAGTCCGCCTCCGTCACCATGCCCGACAGTTTGCAGACCGTGTTCGGCAGAGCGGCGAGGGCGCGGATGCGGGACGCCCACGGCTCCAGGGTTCCGGAGGCGATCGGGGGTTTGCCCAAGTGGTCCAGGACGAAGGTGAGTGCGGGGAGCGACTGAGCCGCCTTGACGCACGCCGGGAGCTGGTGGGGCAGCACCAGCAGGTCGTAGACCAGGCCCGCGTCCGCGACGGCGGCGAGGCCTCGGCGTACGTCGGGGCGCAGCAGCCA
This sequence comes from Streptomyces sp. Y2F8-2, assembly GCF_014905555.1. GTDB lineage: Bacteria > Actinomycetota > Actinomycetes > Streptomycetales > Streptomycetaceae > Streptomyces > Streptomyces cynarae. Next base: position 30,180 of record NZ_BNGS01000009.1, read on the forward strand.
CTCGGGGTCCGCCTCGCCCTGGACCTGGTGGCGGATGCCGCGCAGATACGAGCCCCCGGGCAGCTCCCGCAGGCGGGCCAGCGTGTCCGCCACGTCGGGGCTCGTCAGGTCCGTCCAGCCGACGACGCCCGCGACGATCTCGTTCCGATCCGCCAGGGCCAGGAACTCCGGCGTCTCCTCGGCCACGGTGACCGTCTGCACCAGTACGGTGCGGTCCACGCCGACCGGGCGGGCCAGACGTTCCAGGTCCGCGATCGTGAAGCTGCGGCGGATCGGCTCGAGTTCCGGGCCCCTGATCCAGTCCTGGTCGCGGACGGAGAGGTCCCACACGTGGTGGTGCGCGTCCACGGTCACGGCAGCTCCCAGACCACCGGCAGGCCCGCGTCCGCACCCTCGGCCGAGTAGTCGTGCACCACGTCGAGCAGCTCCGCCATCCGTGCGTGCCAGGCGACGTTGACGGGCAGCTTCTCCAGCTCGGCCGGCAGACGCCCGTAGTCCCCGCACTCCAGCACGTGGAACAGGTCGGTCCCTCCCCCGAGCTCTCGGCTTCGCTCGAGCAGGGGGTACCCCCATCGCCAGATGGTCCAGGAGGTCGTTGCGGCGGCACGGATCGTGTCCGTGAGCTCCTTCGGCACCTCCCGGTGGGCGGCCTCGTACTCCTCGACGCGGTCGGCTCGGACCTTGGTGTGCAGGGCTACTCTCATCACGGCTCCTCAGTGGGCACGGGGGCGTGCGGGGGCAGGAGGCCGGCTTCTCTCAGCTCCTGCCAGAATCCGGCCGGTACGGTCGCCGCGAACTGCTCGGCGCAGTCGCGTACCTCGGCCGCCGAACGGGCGCCCACCAGTACGCTCGCCACGGCCGGGTGCGCGGAGCAGAACGCCAGGGCCGCGGCCCGCAGCGTGGTGCCGTGGCGTTCCGCCAGCGCCTTCAGGCGCAGAGCGCGGCCGAGCAGTTCCTCGGGGGCGGTCGCGTAGTTGAACGTGGCGCCCGGCCGCGGGTCGGCCAGCAGGCCGGAGTTGAAGGCGCCGCCGACGACGACCGACACCCCGCGTTCGGCCGCCGAGGGCAGCAGCCCGGTCAGGGCGCGCTGGTCGAGCAGGGTGTACCGGCCCGCGCACAGCACCACGTCCACGTCCGTCTCGCGCACGAACCGGGTCAGCATCTCGGCCTGGTTCATGCCCGCGCCGATCGCCCCCACCAGGCCCTCGGAGCGCAGTTTCTCCAGCGCCGGGTAGCCCTCGCGGAACGCCTGTTCGGCGTGGTCGTCCGGGTCGTGCAGGTAGACCACGTCGACCCGGTCCAGGCCGAGCCGTTCGAGGCTTGCTTCGAGACAGCGTCGTACGCCGTCCGCGCTGAAGTCCCAGACGCGGCGGTGGGTGGCGGGGACCGCGAAGCCGTTCGCGAGGTCGTCGCCGCCCTCGTCCGTGGGCTCAAGCAGGCGGCCCACCTTGGTGGAGACCGTGTACGCGGTGCGGGGGTGCTCGCGCAGGGCCGCGCCGAGGCGGCGTTCGGACAGGCCGAGGCCGTAGTGCGGGGCGGTGTCGAAGTAGCGGATCCCGCCGTGCCAGGCGGCTTGGACCGCGTCGTACGCCTGCTCCTCGCTCACCTCGCTGTAGAGGTTGCCGATGCCGGCGGCGCCGAAGGCCAGCGGGGTCACCTCGACTCCGCTCCCGCCGAGCGCGCTCACCGGCCCACCGGCCGCAGCCTGAGGCCCTGCATGCCGCCGTCCACGGCGAGCGCCGTGCCCGTGGTCGCGCCGGACAGGGGGCTCGCCAAGTAGGCGATGGCGCCCGCCACTTCGGTGGCCGTGACCAGCCGGCCGGTGGGCTGGCGGGCCTCCAGTGCCGCCCGTTCGGCGGCCGGGTCCGGGGCCGCGTCGAGGAGGCGGCCGACCCACGGCGTGTCGACCGTGCCGGGGTTGACGCAGTTGACGCGGATGCCCTCGCGGACGTGGTCGGCGGCCATGGCGAGGGTCAGCGAGTACACGGCACCCTTGCTGGCGCTGTACAGGGCCCGCTGCGGCAGGCCCGCCGTGGCGGCGATGGAGCACGTGTTGACGATCGCCGCGTGGGCGGACTTCCTCAGGTGCGGCAGCGCCGCTCGGGTCGTCCGGACGATGCCGAGCACGTTGACGTCCAACACCCGCCGCCACTGCTCGTCGTCGTTGTCCTCCACCGTGCCCTGGGCGCCGATGCCCGCGTTGTTGACCAGCACGTCCAGACCGCCGAGGCCGGCGACGGCGGCGGCGACGGCGGTCCGTACGGACGCGTCGTCGCCGACGTCCGCCCGGTGGGCGAGCAGCGGCTTCTCGACCTGCGAGGGGTCGAGGTCCAGGACGGCCACCTGGGCCCCGCGCTCCGCCAGCAGCTCCGCGGTGGCCCGCCCGATGCCGGAGGCCCCGCCGGTCACCAGGGCCCTGAGGCCCTCGAAGTCGCTCATGCGGCGTGCCCCTTCTTGCCCTCGATGTCGGCGGCCCAGAAGGCGCCGCCGGGGAACGTGTACTCCGCGATGGACTCGGGCCGCATCGCGGCGGAGAAGCCCGGCGTGGCGGGTGCCGTGTAGTGACCCTCCCGGATCACCACCGGGTCGAGGAAGTGCTCGTGCAGGTGGTCCACGTACTCGATCATCCGGTCCTCGGTCGTCCCGGAGAGCGCGACGAAGTCGAACATCGACAGGTGCTGGACCAGCTCGCACAGCCCGACGCCGCCCGCGTGCGGGCACACCGGCACCCCGAACTTGACCGCCAGCAGCAGGATCGCGAGGTTCTCGTTGACGCCGCCGACGCGGGCCGCGTCGATCTGGAGCACGTCGATCGCCCCGGCCTGGAGGAGCTGTTTGAAGATGATGCGGTTCTGCACGTGTTCGCCGGTGGCGACCCTCACCGGGGCCACGGCCCTGCGGATCGCCGCGTGGCCCAGGATGTCGTCGGGGCTGGTCGGCTCCTCGATCCAGTACGGGTCGAACTCGGCGAGCGCCTTGGTCCAGGTGATCGCCTCGTCCACGTCCCAGCGTTGGTTGGCGTCGATGGCGATCCGCACGTCCGGGCCGACGACGGAGCGGGCGACCCGGCAGCGGCGTACGTCGTCGGCGAGGTCCGCGCCGACCTTCAGTTTGATCTGCCGGAAGCCGTCGGCGACGGCCTGCGCGGCGAGTCGGGTGAGCTTGTCGTCGGAGTAACCGAGCCAGCCGGCGGAGGTGGTGTAGGCGGGGTAGCCCCGGGCCAGCAGGTGGGCGGTGCGCTCGTCGGCGCCCTGCTTGCCGCGCCGCAGCAGCTCCAGCGCCTCCTCGGGGGTGAGCGCGTCGGTGATGTGGCGGAAGTCGATCTGACGGACCAGCCACTCGGGGTCGGCCTCGGCGAGCAGCCTCCACAGCGGCTTGCCGGCGCGCTGGGCGGCCAGGTCCCAGACGGCGTTGACGACCGCGCCGATCGCCATGTGCATCACGCCCTTCTCCGGGCCCAGCCAGCGGAGCTGGCTGTCGCCGATCAGGGCGTGGAACACCGAGCCGGGGTCGGCGCACACCTCGTCCAGGCTCCGTCCGACCACGTGTCCGCGCAGCGCCTCGATCGCGGCGACCTGCACCTCGTTGCCCCGTCCGATGGTGAACGTGAGCCCGTGCCCCTCCAGGCCGTCGCCGGCGTCCGTGCGCAGCACCAGGTAGGCGGCCGAGTAGTCGGGGTCGGGGTTCATCGCGTCGGAGCCGTCGAGCTCGCGCGAGGTGGGGAAACGGATGTCGAAGGTGTCGATCCCTGTGATTCGGGCGGCAGTTGGGGACACGGGAGGCCTTTCGGTCCGGGACACAAGGTCGTACACGAGGGCGTACGTCGTACGGCGCTTTACGACAACGAAGCGGGTCAGTCCTGGGCACGGCCCGTCGTCACGCGGGCTATCACCAGGGCGACGAGGATGATTCCGCCGTAGATGGCCTGGATCCAGAACGACGGCACCTGGGCGAAGGTGAGCAGGTTCTGCACGACACCCAGGAGGAGCACACCGGTGAGGGCGCCGAGCATGGTGCCCTTGCCGCCGTCCAGGCTGATGCCGCCGATGACGGCCGCCGCGAACACCGTGAAGATCATGTTCTGGCCCTGGTTGGCGCTGATCGCGCCGACGTACCCGGTCTGCATGATCCCGCCGACGGAGGCGAGGAGGCCCGCGACCACGAAGACGCCGAGCATCACCCGCTCGACGCGGATACCGGCCGCGCGGGCCGCGTCCGCGTTGCCGCCGATCGGTAGTCGCACGCCTTCTCGCCGTACGCGACGTTGTCGGCGCGCACCACCATCGCGACCTTGCCCTTGTCGGGCGCCACGTCGACGGCCACCACGGGGACGCCCTTGCGTTCCGCCTGGTCGAGGCCCGCCTCGATGGCGGCGCTGTCCAGCGGGGCGACGACCAGGCCCTTGACGCCCTGGTTGAGCTCGTTGTTGATGTCGGTGATCTGCTGCGAGGGGTCGCTGTTGGAGTTGACGGTCTTGAGGGCGTCGACACCCTCGGACTTCGCCATCTTGGGCACGTAGTCGTTGTACGACTGCCAGAACGGCGAGGTCAGCAGGGGCAGGATCACCCCTACCTTGCCGGTGCCGTCGCCCCCGGCCCTCGCGGCGCCGGTGTCCTTGGTGCTCGCCGCATGCGGCGAGCAGGAGCGAGGCGCCGACGGCGAGGGCCGCCGCGCCGACGACCCGGGGCCTGTTCCGCTTCGTCAGTGTTCTGCCGGGCATCTGGCAGCTCCTCGTTGAGCGTGTTCGAGCAGATGCCCGCATACTTATCAGACCAATCCCCCGCCAGAACAGCCCTCGACGTACGTTTTCGCACCATCGGGCCGTAGTGGTCCGACCACCTTGGTGGTTAGACTGCGGCGCACCCGGTGACTGGAGAAGTGGCGTGGACGAGACAGCCCCGTACAAGGGCACCGTGACGCAGCGCGCCATCGAGCAGATCAAGGCGATGATCGCCGAGGGCCGGCTCGAGCCGGGCCAGCGCCTGCCGACGGAACGCGACCTCGCGGCACAGCTCGGGATCTCGCGCAGTTCGATGCGGGAGGCGATCCGCGCGCTCACGGTCCTCGGCGTGCTGGAGGCCCGGCACGGCTCGGGCATCTACGTCACCCGACTGGAGGCCGGGGACCTGTTGGAGACCTTCGGCGTGGTGGCCGATCTCTCGCGCGGGCAGCGCCTGGTGGAACTGCTGGAGGTGCGCCGGGTCCTGGAGTCGACGGCGACGGCGCTGGCGGCCGCCCGTATCACGGACGACCAACTCGCCGAGGTGGAGAAGCACTTGGCGGCGATGAACGCGACGGACGACCCGGAGGAGATCCTCGCGCACGACCTCGCCTTCCACCGGGAGATCGCTGTCGCGGCGGGCAACGAGACGATGGCGGCGATCCTGGAGGGCCTGTCCTCACGAACGTTCCGCGCCCGTGTGTGGCGCGGCTATGAGGAAGAGGGCGCCTTCGCACGCACCCGCCGCGAGCACGCGGCGATCCACCGCGCCCTGGCCGCGCGCGACCCGGAGGCGGCCAGGGCGGCGGCCGCCGCGCACGTCGGCGAGGTGGAGGAGTGGCTGCGCAGCCAGCTGCCCTCCTGAACGGCGGCTTTCCGGCAACGCCGGCTACCGGCGCGGCTCCGGCGGCTCGTTGTCCAGTGCCAGATCGGTCTCGACGTCGTAGCCGACCGGGCCATGACCCACTGTGGGGTGCGCCATGTCGGCCCCCAGGTCGAAGCCGGCGTCTTCCACCGCACGCTCCAGCTCTTCCTCCTCGCGACGCCGGGCGGCGTCCCTGTGGTGCTCGTTCATCCGTTGGACAAGACCCCGGACGCCGTGGTGGTGGTCCTCGGGGGCATCGGCTTCGCTCATGGCCCCCATGCTCGGCGCGCGCACGGCGTCCCGGCAACGGCCTGCGGACGGCGAGCGGTGAACTCTGCACGCTCAGGACAGGATTGTGCAGTCCTGGGCCACTGCCCCTGCCCGGAATCTGCGAGAAAGACAGCACGCACAGGGAAGGAGCGCACGTGGCCGACGCAGCGATGGGTGACGAGGTCTACCAGCCGGACGGTTCCGAGGTGCAGGACGACGCCGGACTGCTGGACGCGTCCGACACCCTGGACTACCGGGCCGGTGACCAGGCGCTGGACGAGGGGTACTCTCCCCCGGAGCGGCCCTGGGGCGTGCTGCACACCGGCGTCACCGCGGCGGAGCGGCAGCGGGGGGAGAGTCTGGACGAGCGCCTCGCCGAGGAGGTACCGGACATCGGTGTCCTGGACGGCGACGGCATCGGGGACGCCTGGGACACGGACGGCGAGCTCGTCGACGACGAGGTCGGCGATGTGCGCGCCGGACGGCTGCTCGCGCCCGACGAGGGCAGTCACGAGAACACCGAGTCCGATCTGGTCGCTTCCGACGTCGGGCTGGACGGCGCCGGCGCGTCGGCCGAGGAGGCCGCGATGCATGTGGTCCCCGACTCCGACACCTACTGACGCACGGAGGAGCCCGGGTCGCCTACTTGAGCGGGGCGAAGACGCGCTGGGCCGCGACCGCGGCACCGCCCCGGGCCCACTCCTCGAAGGGCAGCGGCCTGACCACGAGATCGCAGTCCGCGGCGGCGCCGAAGGCGTGATCGGCGAAGGTCTGCCGGATCTGGTCGGCGAACAGGTCGTAGGACGCCACGCCCTCACCGGAGATGATGATCCGTTCCGGGCCGATGAGGTTGGCGACCGAGGCCAGCGCCAGGCCCATGGCATGTCCGGCGCGGGCGAAGACGGCCCGGACGGCGGGGTCGCCGGCATGGGCGAGCCGGACCGCCTTCTCCATCGTCAACTCCGGGTCACCGGTGGCCTGGCGGGCCTGCTCGGTGATCGCGTGGGTGGAGGCGACCGCTTCGACGCAGCCGGTGTTGCCGCAGGTGCAGGTGCGGTCGGTGCCGCCCACCGGGAGGTGGCCGATCTCGCCCGCCACGCCGTGCGCCCCCGAGACCACGCGGCCGCCGATGGAGAGACCGGCGCCGATGCCGGCCCCGACGGTGACCACGGCGAACGACGACAGGCCGGCGCCGGCGCCGAACCACTGCTCGGCCACGGTCAGGGCACGGACGTCGTTCTCGATGACCGTCGGAGTGCCGGTGGCCGACTCGACCAGCTGAGCCAGCGGTACCCGGCGCCAGTTCAGGAAGGGTGAGTACTGCACGGTGCCGGTCTGGCCGTCCACGTCGCCGGAAATGGCGACCCCGATGCTGTGGATCCCCTCAGACCCCGCTGCGCCTGCCGCCGCCCGCAGCCGGTCCACCAGGCGGGCGATCGCCACCACCACGGTGCCCACATCCCGCGAGCCGAGAGCGGCCCGCCGGGACGCCAGCGGCTGAGCGGTCAGGTCGGCCAGCACGCCGATGAGTTCGTCCCCGGTGACCTTCACGCCGATGAACCGGGCACGTTCGGCCCGGACCGCGATCAGCGTCGCCGGACGGCCGTTGGCCCGCTCCACGGTGGGTCGGCCCACCTCGGCGATCCACCCGTCGTCGATCAGCGGAGTGGCCACCTTGGTGACGGCTCCCGGTGACAGCCCGGTCCGCCGCCCGACCTCGGCACGGCTCAGCGGGCCGTGCTGGAGCAGGGTCTGGAAGACCAGGGCGGCAGCGGGGGGCTGGTCGGCGAGGCTCATGGAGCGACCATACCTTTCCCAAGGAAACTAAATCAACGGGCCTGCTCATCCCGCCTGTGCACCCTCTACGCCTACCTGAGGTGCAACGGGGCACAGCGGCCTCGGACTTCCTTCCGATGACATCGGATTTCTATGAGGCAACTATGTTGACGCTGGAAGGAAACCGTGGCTACATTCGCCGCACTCCTCGTCGGAGCGGCCGGGACGGATCCGCGCCGGGGAGGGGCGTGGCCACACATTCCCCGCTGGTCCTCAGTTGTTCTCCCCTCGGTGGCGCTCCGGGACGACCACCACCGAGGGAGCTCCCACCACCCTCGATCCTCAGGCGGAAGACCGCTTGCGCTCGCGCCGAGATGGAGTACATCCATGGCTCGTCCAGCTCGACCCGTACGCCTCAGAACACTCACCTGTGCCACCGCGCTCGCGGTGGCCCTCGCCGCGCCCACCGCGTGGGCCACCACCCCGTCAGGTTCTTCCGGCACCCAGGCCTCCGAAACGACGACCGCCTCGGCCGTGGCCGCCAAGCCGTACATGGGCTACAGCACTTGGAGCCTCGAATCCACCAACTTCCCCGGCTACGGCGGGGAGAAGTGGCTCACCGAGTCCCATGTGCTTCAGCAGGCCGACGTCCTGGCCTCGAAGCTGAAGTCCCACGGCTACGAGTACGTCAACGTGGACGCCGGCTGGAACGTCGACAACGGCAAGAACGTCGCGGACGACTACGCCCGCCCGACCGCCGACCTGAAGAAGTTCCCGCACGGCATGAAGTACGTCGGGGACTACCTGCACCGCAAGGGGCTGAAGTTCGGTCTCTACCTCGCGGTCGGCCTCTACATGGACTACTACAACGACGGCAGGACGCCGATCCACAACGCGCCCGGCTGCACCACCAAGGACATCGTCTACCCGGACCTGCGCAAGACCAGCGGCTGGGACAACGTCTCCTACCAGCTGAACTTCGCCAGCCCCTGCACCACCCAGTACATCCAGTCCGTCGCCGACGAACTGGCCGGCTGGGGCGTGGACTTCCTCAAGATCGACGGAGTCGGCCCCGGTTCCTTCCAGGGCGACGACGCGCACGACAACGTCCCCGACATCCAGGCGTGGCACACCGCGCTGCAGAACACCGGCCGCCCCATCCAGTTCGTCCTGTCCTGGTCACTCAGCCACAACCAGGCCGACGTGTGGAAGGCCAACTCCAACGGGTGGCGGGTCGACACGGACGTCGAGTGCTACTGCGACACGCTGGTGACCTGGAACAACTCGGTCAAGCAGCGCTGGAACGACGTCGTCCAGTGGATACCCGACGCCGGTCCGGGCCACTGGAACAACCTCGACTCCCTCGACGTGGGCGTCGGCGCCATGGACGGCATCAACGATGTCGAGCGGCAGAGCTACATGACGCTGTGGGCCATCGAGTCCGCGCCGCTGTACATCGGTGACGACCTCACCAAGCTCGACTCCTACGGTCTGAAGCTGCTCACCAACGACGAGGTCATCGCGGTCGACCAGGCGGGCCACCCGGCCAAGCCGGTCAGCCAGGACACGCCCCAGCAGGTCTGGTACGCCCGCAACCCGGACGGCAGTTACACCGTGGCGCTGTTCAACCTCGGCAGCGGCTATGCGGACGTGACCGCGAACTGGAGCGACCTGGGCATCAGCGGCAAGGCCGCGGTCCGCGACCTGTGGAGCCACAAGAACCTGGGTTCGGTCGGCGGTTCCTTCACCGCCGACCTGCCGCCGCACGGCTCACGTCTGCTGCGTCTGACCCCGAGCAGCACCGGCACCCACCCCGGCGTCCCGCTCGCCGTGCACGGCACCGCGTCCACCGCCACCAGCGTCTCGCTCGCCTGGGACGCGGTGAACTCCGGTACCGCCACGACGGGTTACGACGTCTACGCGAACGGGACGAAGGCCGCCACCGTCACCGGCACCTCCGCCACCGTGAGCGGTCTGAGCGCGGCCACCGGCTACTCCTTCACCGTGGTCGCCCACGACGCCAGGGGCCGCGTCTCCGCACCGAGCAAGGCCGTGGCCGTCACCACGCCGGCGGCCGGCGGACCGGTCTCGTACGAGGCCGAGGCACCGGGCAACACCCTCAGCGGCAACGCGAGCGTCGCGGACTGTTCCGCGTGCTCCGGAGGCAAGAAGGTCGGCAACCTCGGCTACAGCGGATCGGTCGCCATCACCGATGTGACCGCGCCCAAGGACGGCACGTACCTGATGAAGCTCGACTACACCGACGGCTCCTCCGGCCGCACGGTCGTCGTCACCGCCGGCGGGACGTCCTTCCAGCTGCCGCTGCCCGGTACCAACGACAACAACTGGGGCCACCCGCAGTCGATCACCGTGCCGGTTCAGCTCAAGGCGGGCACGAACACGATCAGCTTCGGCAACCCCTCGGACTACGTGTCCGACCTGGACCGGATCACCCTCTGATCGTGTCCTGATCACCGTCTGATCCCCGTCCTCCGTCCGTCGGCGATCCACCCGCCCGAACACGTAAGGAGAGTGCCGTGGTGGTCACGTCACAGGGCAACCCCACGACGCCGGTCCCACCGCCGTCCGCCGCGGTGGCCACCACGGCCACCCGACCGGGCAGGCCCCGCACGGTCCGCAAGCCGGGCCGCCACACCCCGACCAGGTCGGCGGCGGCCCGCCGCCGGGACCTGCCGGCCGCCCTGCTGCTGATCCTCCCCGCCGTGGCCGGCTTCGCGGTCTTCTTCGCCTATCCGACCCTGCGCGGCATCTACCTCAGCTTCACCGACTTCCACGTCCTCACCCCGCCGCACTGGGTGGGACTGGCCAACTTCCGGGAGATGTCCGGTGACGACGTCTTCTGGCACTCCCTGCTCGTCACCGTCTACTTCGTCGTCCTGTCCGTGTGCTTCGGCACCTTGATCTCCCTGGTGACGGCGGTGGTGCTGCACCGGGTGGCCCGGTCGTCCGTCCTGCGCGGCGTGATCCTGCTGCCCTTCCTGATCTCCAACGTCATCGCCGCCCTGGTCTGGCAGTGGATGCTCGACCCGCAACTCGGCGTCGTCAACATCGTGCTCAGGCACCTGACCGGCCACTCGATCCTCTTCTTCGGCAGCGGGGGATGGGCGATCCCCTCACTCGCCGCGATCAGCGTCTGGAAGTGGATGGGCTACTACGCCCTGCTGATCTTCGCCGGTCTGCAGACCATCCCGCCGACCATCTACGAGGCGGGCCGGGTCGACGGCGCGAGCGAGGTGCAGATGTTCCGCCGGCTGACGGTGCCCCTGCTGCGACCGATCCTCGTCATGGTGGTCGTCCTGACCGTGATCAACTCCTTCCAGGTGTTCGACATCGTCCAGGTCACCACCAGGGGCGGCCCGGCGAACGCCTCGAACGTGCTTCAGATGTACATCTTCGACAAGGCCTTCCGGCAGTTCGACTTCGGCTACGCCGCCACCCTGTCACTGGCCCTGTTCGCCCTGCTCATCACGGTCACCTTCACCCAGCTGCGGCTCGCCCGCGCGGGCGAGTCCGACCTGAACTGAAGGAGGCCGACGTGGCTGTCACCCTCGCACCCGGCCGGACGGCCGTCCCGCGCCGGCCCCGCCAGGACACCCGCAGGTTCTCACCCGGCAGGATCGCGGCCTGGATCTACCTCGGCATCATCGTCGTGGCCACCCTCTTCCCGTTCTACTGGATCCTGCGCACCGCCCTGTCGAACAACTACAAGCTGGCCACCAACCCCTCCTCGCCGTTGCCGGTCGGCTTCACCTGGGGCGCGTTCGAGCGGGCCCTCGGCATCGCCTCCACCGCCGAGGCGCAGGCCCAGGGCGGCTCCGGAGCCTCCCTCGACATCGCGCTGTACCTGCGCAACTCGCTGATCTACGCGTCCGTGCAGACGGCGCTGATCGTGCTGTTCTCCGCGTGCGCCGCCTACGCCTTCTCCCGACTGCACTGGCGCGGCCGCGACCTGGTGTTCAACGTCCTGATCAGCGCCCTGATGGTCCCCGGGGTGTTCACGCTGCTGCCCAACTTCGTCCTGGTGAAGGACCTCGGCCTCACCAACACCTTCGCCGGGCTGATCCTGCCCGGTGGCCTCTTCCAGGCGTTCACGCTGTTCTTCCTGCGGCAGTTCATGCTGGGGCTGAGCAGCGAGGTCGAGGAGGCCGCCATCATCGACGGCGCCGGACCGCTGCGGATCTTCCTGCGGATCATCCTGCCGATGTCGTCCGCACCGCTCGCCACCGTGTCGCTGCTGATGTTCGTCAACGCCTGGAACGACTACTTCTGGCCGCTGCTGATCACCAACGGGCAGAACGTGCAGCCGCTGACCCTCGCGCTGGGGGTCTTCAAGCAGTCCTCGCCGCAGGCCGCACCGGACTGGGCGGGACTGATGGCCGCCGCGCTCATCGCGGCGCTGCCGATGCTGCTGCTCTTCATCGCCTTCGGCAAGCGCGTCGTCAACTCCATCGGCTTCTCCGGCCTGAAATGACCGGCTCCCCACCTCGATTGGACGACACAGCCATGCACTCCACCGATCTGGTGCTGCGATGGCCCGCGCCCGCGGCCGAGTGGACCGAGGCCGCGCCCGTCGGCAACGGCCGGCTCGGCGCGATGGTCTTCGGCGGCGCCCACCGGGCCCGGATCCAGCTCAACGACTCCACCGTGTGGTCCGGAACCCCCGGCGGACCGGCCACCGCCCTCGCCGCGGTCCGAGCGGCCGGCGCCGGACCGCGGCGGCTCGAGGAGGTCCGCGCCGCGCTCCGCTCCGGCGACCAGGACCGGGCCGAGGCGCTGCTGATGACCTTCGAGGGGCCGTACAGCCAGGAGTACCTGCCCTACGCCGACCTGTGGCTGACCGTTTCCGGCGGCGAGCGGGCCGCCTACGGCGGCCGGACCCTCAACCTCGACACCGCGGTGGCCGAGGAACGCTTCGACCTCGACGGTACGGCGGTGCACCGCCGGGTCTGGGCCGACGCCGTGACGGGCACCCTGTGCGCGACGGTGGACGCGGCGGGCGGCACCGTGGACCTGCGCGTCGAACTGTCCACCCCGCTGCGGGAGGTGCACCGATCGGCCACCGTCAGCGGGCTCACCCTGGGCGTGGAGATACCGGTGGACGGGGCGCCCGCCCACGAACCCGATGTCGCCGAACCCCTGCGGTATGCCGACGGACCCGTCGACGGCTACGACCCCTTCGGCGCGCTCGCCCTCGCCCTGAGCACCGACGGCGCAGTGACCGTCGCGGACGGCAGCCTGCTCGTCGCGGGCGCCTCGCACGTCCTGGTCACCCTCGCCAGTTCCACCAACGCCGCCCGCCACTGGCGCGGACAGCCCTTGGCGGACCGCGCCACCCACCTTGAGGCCGCGCCCCGTACGGCCGCGCACGCCGCCTTCCAGGGCGCCGAGGACCTGCTCGAGGCCCACGAAGCCGATCTGCGCGGCCTCCTCGGCGGCACCGCCCTGCGCATCGGCGGCCGGCGCGGCGGCACCCACGACGTGGCGCGCGACATCCTCAGCGGGGACGACGAACGCCTCACCGCCACCGTGCTGTTCCAGCTCGGCCGCTACCTGCTGGCCACCGCCTCCCGCCCGCACGCCGGTCCCCCGGCCAACCTCCAGGGCATCTGGAACGCCGACCTGCGCCCCGCCTGGTCGTCCAACTACACCCTCAACATCAACACGCAGATGAACTACTGGGGTGCGGAAGCCGCCGGACTCGCCGCCTGCCACGAGCCGCTGTTCGACCTGCTCGACCGGATCGCCGCCCAGGGCAGCGAGGTGGCGCGGCAGCTGTACGGCGCACGAGGCTGGGTGGCGCACCACAACAGCGACCCCTGGGGCTGGGCGCTGCCGGTCGGCATGGGGCACGGCAACCCCTCGTGGGCGATCTGGACGATGGGCGGCGCCTGGCTGTCCCAGCACCTGTGGGACCACTACGAGTTCACCCGCGACCTGGACTTCCTGCGGGAGCGGGCCTGGCCGCTGCTCAGCGGCTGCGCCGAGTTCCTGCTCGACTGGCTGGTCGACGACGGCGCCGGACACCTCGACACCCTCCCCTCGACCTCTCCCGAGAACCTGTTCCTGGATGCCGACGGCACCCCCAGGTCACTGACCCGTTCCTCGGCGATGGACATGGCGTTGACCCGGGCCACCTTCGAACGCGTTCTGAAAGCGGCCGACATCCTCGACCTGGACACCCCGTCGGCCGACGAGATCCGCGCCGCGCTGCCCAGGCTGCGCCCGCCGCGGATCTCCGCCGACGGCCGGCTCCAGGAGTGGGCCGAGGACCTGCCCGAGGCCGACCCGCACCACCGTCACCTCTCCCATCTGTCCGCCGTGCACCCGCTCGGCCTCATCGATCCCGACACCACCCCCGGGCCGGCCGAGGCCGCGCTGAGGTCCCTGGACCGCCGCGGCCCGGGCGCCATGGGCTGGTCCTGGGCGTGGAAGATCGCCCTGCGGGCCCGGCTGCGCGACGCCGCCACCGCACGCGGCCTTCTGCTTCAGGCGAGCCGCCCGCTCGACTGCGACCCCGGCGCCGACGCCCCGGTCGACGGATCCCGGTGGGGCGGACTGCTGCCCAACCTCTTCTCCACCCATCCGCCCTTCCAGATCGACGGCAACTACGGCTTCATGGCCGCCCTCACCGAGATGGTGCTGCAGAGCCACACCGGCACCCTCCACCTGCTGCCCGCCCTGCCCGCCGAGTGGCCGGAGGGCGAGGCGAGGGACCTGCGCTGCCGCGGCGGCCTCGCCGTCGACTTCGCCTGGAGCGGCGGCGCGCTCACCTCGGTCACGGTGCGTCGCCTCGCCGGCGACGACACCGAGCCGGTCCGGATCCGCCACCGGGACCGTGGCCTCGTCGTGCGCGTCCCGGCCAGGACGCAGGTCGCCTTCGACGCGGATCTGCGCCCGCGAGGGGAGCCGGTGCCGTGCTGAGCGAGCAGGATCTGCCCGAGTTGTTCTCCTACCGCAGCGCGTACCGGGAGCCCGCCGACTTCGACGTCTTCTGGAAGGACACCCTCGCCGAGGCACGTGCCCGGCAGGAGGCGACGCTGGATCTGACCCCGGTGGCCACCGGTCTGGAGACCGTGGACGTCTTCGACGCCGTCTTCCCGGGCTTCGACGGGCATCCGGTCCGCGGCTGGCTGCGCATGCCCCGGCGGCGGTCCGGACCCCTGCCCGCCGTGGTGCAGTTCCACGGCTACGGCAGCGGGCGCGGCGCACCCATCGACGACCTGCTGTGGGCGTCGGCCGGATACGCCCATCTGCTGGTGGACGCGCGCGGTCAGGGCGGCGCCTGGGCGGGCGGCGGCGGCACGCCCGACCCGGTCGGCAGCGGCCCGGCGTATCCCGGTTTCCTCACCCGCGGCATCGAGGACCGGACCACCTACGTCTACCGGCGCATCTTCACCGATGCCGTCCGCGCCGTGGAGGCGCTGCGGGGCCGCGCCGATCTGGTGGACCCGGCCAAGGTCGCCGTCGTCGGCCCCAGCCAGGGCGGCGGAATCGCACTCGCGGTCGCCGGACTCGTACCCGGCCTCGCGGCCGCGCACGTCCAGGCGCCGTTCCTGTGCGACATCCGGCAGGCCACCCGGCTCACCGACGCGGATCCCTACGCCGAGATCGTCGGCTATCTGGCCGCCCGCCGGAACCTGGTGGAGCAGACCTTCGAGACGCTCGGCTACTTCGACGGGCTCGCCTTCGCCCGCCGGGCCACCGCCCCCGCCTGGTTCTCCGCCGGGCTGCGCGACGAGGTGTGCCCGCCGGTCACGGCGATCGCCGCGTACCACGCCTACGCCGGGCCCAAGCGCTTGCGGCTGTGGGAGTTCAACGGCCATGACGCCGGCGGTCCCGAGGACCTGGCCACCGCACTGAGCGCGTTCGGCGCGCTCCTGAAGACGTCGTCCCGTCCGCCAGGGGTGCCGTCCCCCGCCCCTGCGTCCTGAAGGAAAGAAGGAACGATGAGAAAAGTGCTGCGACTGCACAAGGCCGTCGCGCTCGGCGCCACGGTCACCCTCGCCGCAGTGGTCTCCGCCTGCTCCTCCGGCTCCTCCGCCGGCGGCGGTTCCCAAACCGTCAACTGGTGGACCTGGGACGACAAGCAGGCCGCCGCGTACCAGGTGTGCGCCACGGACTTCGAGAAGGCCCATCCCGGTGTCACAGTGAAGATCAGCCAGTACAACGTGGCGGACTACTTCACCAAGCTGACCGCCGGGTTCGTGGCCGGCAGCGCGCCCGACGCCTTCCAGAACAGCGTCCAGTTCTTCCAGGCGTACGCGTCCCAGCACCAGCTGATGCCGTTGGACGACTTCATCGCCAAGGACAAGTTCGACCTGTCCCGCTTCTCGGTCGGCGTGGAGGCCTGGAAGTTCACCGACGGCAAGCAGTACGCGTTGCCGCTGGACTGGGCGGCGACCGGCATCTACTACAGCGCGGACGCGCTGGCCAAGGCCGGGTACAGCAAGAAGGACGTCGACTCGCTGACCTGGAACCCCGACGACGGAGGCACGCTGGGCAAGATGATCGCCCACATGACGATCGACGCCAAGGGACGCCGCGGCGACCAGCCGGGCTTCGACAAGGCGCACGTCAAGACGTACGGCTACGGACAGGTCGCAGCCAAGGACTTCATCGGCCAGACCACCTGGAGCCCGCTGGTGGACACCACGGGCTGGCGCCTGGGCGACAAGCCCACCTGGCCGACGGTGTTCAACTACACCGACCCGCGGTTCGTGAAGACCATGGACTGGATCCGCACGCTGACGAACAAGGGCTACGCACCGAAGATCGGTGACTTCGCCAACAGCGTCAGCGACGTGGACCTGCTGGCGTCCGGCAAGGTCGCCATGGAGAGCGCCGGCTCCTGGGAGGCCGCGACCTTCGTGAAGATCCCGAACCTGAAGGTCGGCATCGCCCCCACTCCCTACGGCCCCGACGGCCGGACGAGGGCCGTGCTCAGCAACTCCAACGGCAACAACATCTGGGCCGGCACCAAGAACCCGGACCTGGCCTGGCAGTGGGTTTCCTACATGGGCTCCGAGTCGTGCCAGTCCAAGGCTTCGCAGACGGGTACATTCTTCCCGTCGATCCCGGCCGCCATGGACTCCTCGGCCAAGGCGCTGGCCGCCAAGGGTGTGGACCTGTCCGTCTTCACCGACATGCTGAAG
This sequence comes from Streptomyces sp. Y2F8-2, assembly GCF_014905555.1. Classification (GTDB taxonomy): domain Bacteria; phylum Actinomycetota; class Actinomycetes; order Streptomycetales; family Streptomycetaceae; genus Streptomyces; species Streptomyces cynarae. Next base: position 46,984 of record NZ_BNGS01000009.1, read on the forward strand.
AACAAGGTCCTCTACCCCTCCCCGGTCTACGGCAACGGCGCCGCCCTGCAGGACGCGCTGGAGCCGTTGTTCGAGGCGTACTTCGCCGGTCAGAAGGACGACTCCGTGTTCACGGACATGCGGGACAAGAGCAGGACGCTGCTCGCGAAGAGCTGAACCACCGAAGGCAACCGGTTGTCCGGGCGCCGGACGCGGCCCACGAGCAGGGTCCGTCCGGCGGGCCGGATCCATGAAAGGACTCTGCATGCCTGACACCACCGCGCGAATCGTGACCCTGCGCGCGGCCGGCACCTCACTCGTCGTCGAGCTCGCCGAGCCGGTGCCCAGAGTCCTGCACTGGGGAGCCGACCTGGGCGAGCTGACGGAGGACGGCCTGGCGGCGCTCGCCCTGACCGGTGAGCCCGCCGTGCTGAACAACTCCATCGACATCCCGCGCCGGTTCACCGTCTGGCCCACCGAGGCGGACGGCTGGTCCGGCACCCCGGCCCACCAGGGCCACCTGGCCGGCACCGCCGCCGCACCGCGGCTCAGCCTGGCCGGGACGTCGTACCACCCGCAGGCCGAGGGCGGGGAGCTTTCCCTGGACCTCACCGACGCCGGAGCCGGGCTCGACGTCACCGTCACCTACCGCCTGGAGCCCTCCGGCGTCCTGGGCGTGCAGACGCGGATCGGCCGCCGACCGGACGCCGCCCCGGAGCCGTACGACCTCGCGCAGGTCACCACCATGCTGCCGCTGCCGCGCCGGGCCGCGGAGATCCTGGACTTCACCGGCAAGTGGAGTCGGGAGCGCTCCCCGCAGCGCCGCCCGCTGGGATTCGGCACCTACTCCCGAGAGGTGCGGCGCGGCAAACCCGGCCTGGACTCGCCCTACCTGGTGACGGTCGGCGTGCCGGGGTTCGGTTTCCGCCACGGCGAGGTGTGGGGTGTGCACCTCTCCTGGAGCGGCGACCAGCGGTATCTCGTCGAGCAGCTGCCGGAGGGCGCGGGCACCCATGCCGCGGTGCTCGGCGGCGGAGAGCTGCTGCGGCCCGGGGAGATCCGGCTCGCCCCCGGTGAGTCGTACACCACGCCGGTGTGTCACTTCACCTGGTCCGACCAGGGCCTCGACGGGCTCGCGGACCGTTTCCACACCCTGCTGCGGGCCCGTCCCGCCCATCCGCGCACCCCCCGCCCGCTGATCCTCAACAGCTGGGAGGCGGTGTACTTCGACCACGATCTGGACCGGCTGCTGCGGCTCGCCGACAAGGCCGCCGAGGTCGGTGTCGAGCGTTTCGTGCTCGACGACGGCTGGTTCCGCGGGCGCCGCTCGGACCACGCCGGGCTGGGGGACTGGACGGTGGACCCGGTGGTGTGGCCCGAGGGCCTGACGCCGCTGGTGGACCATGTGCGCTCGCTCGGCATGGAGTTCGGGCTGTGGGTCGAGCCCGAGATGGTCAACCTGGATTCCGACCTGGCCAGGGAACACCCCGACTGGGTCCTCGGCCCGGCGCGCGGCGTCGGACCGTCCTCCCGGCACCAGCACGTCCTGGATCTGGCCAACCCGCAGGTGTGGGACTACCTGCTGGGCGCGCTGGACGCCCTGGTGGACAAGTACGGCATCGCCTACCTGAAGTGGGACCACAACCGGGAGCTCCACGAGGCCGTGCACGGCGGCGCCGACCGCCCGGTCGCGCACGCCCAGGTCCTCGCGCTGTACCGGCTGATCGACGCCCTCAAGGAGCGCCACCCCGGGCTGGAGATCGAGAGCTGCGCCAGCGGCGGCGGCCGGATCGACCTCGGCATCCTGGCCCGCACCGACCGGGTCTGGGCCTCGGACTGCAACGATCCGGTGGAGCGTCAAATGATCCAGCGGTGGACGGCCCAACTGCTGCCGCCCGAGCTGATCGGCGCCCACGTCGGCTCCGGCACCAGTCACACCACCGCCCGGGTCAGCTCGGATGCCTTCCGGCTGACCACGGCCCTGTTCGGGCATGCAGGCATCGAACAGGACATCACCCGGTGCGCCCCCGAGGAACTCGCGCGGCTCACCGCCTGGGCCGCGCTCTACCGGGAACTGCGCCCCCTGCTGCACGGCGGCCGCACGGTCCGCGCCGACCTGGCCGGCGACGCGACCCTGCTGCACGGGGTCGTGGCGCACGACGGTGCCGCCGCGCTCTACTGCTGGGCCCGGGTGGCCACCTCGCCCGAGGGGCAGTCCGGACGGGTGCAGCTGCCCGGCCTCGCCCCCGAGGCCACCTACCGGGTACGGGTCCGTACCGAACTGGGGCTGCCGTCCTTCCACCAGACCTCGGGCCCGGCGTGGCTGACCACCGCACTCGACGACTGGCTCGCGCTCCCCGGTCCGGTGCTCACGGTGGCCGGACTGCCCATGCCCAACCTCAACCCGGACCAGGCACTGCTGCTGGAGGTGCGGCGGAACGACTAGGGAAAGGGCGGGTCGTTGGAGGGTGACCCTGGTGACAGGTCTCCCCCGGGCTCTCGACGTGGCGCCGCCGGCACGGCAGAGTGCTGCTCGTACTCGCCAGTACGCCCATGCGCCAACCACGCCGAGCACCGACAGGGAGCGCCCGTGACCAGCTGGGTCGGCCGGACCGCCGCCGAGATCGCAGCCGCCGTACGGGAGAAGCGGGTCACCCCGCGGGAGGTGGCGGCGGAGCACCTCTCGCGGATCGAGGAGCTGGACGGCCGCGTCGGCGCCTTCCGCCGGGTCCGCACGGAGGCGGCGCTCGCCGAGGCCGACGAGGTCGCGGCACGCGCGGACCTGGCCGATCTGCCGCTGGCCGGCGTTCCCCTGGCGGTCAAGGACAATCTGGCGGTGCGCGGCGAGTCGGCGCGCAACGGCTCGGCCGCGACCCCCGACACGCCCGCCGAGCGGGACCATGTCACGGTGGCCCGGCTGCGCGCGGCGGGCGCGGTGGTGGTCGGTCTGACCAACGTGCCGGAGCTGTGCGTCTTCGGCACCACGGAAGGGGTGCACGGGACCGCCCGGAACCCGTGGGACCTGACGCGCACGGCGGGCGGCTCCTCCGGCGGCAGCGCGGCGGCGGTGGCCGCCGGGATGGTGCCGGTCGCGCTCGGCAACGACGGGATGGGGTCGCTGCGCATCCCGGCCGCGAACTGCGGCCTCGTCACCATCAAGCCCGGCCACGGCGTGATCCCCGCGGGCATCGGCAACGGCGACTGGTTCGGCATGTCCGAGAACGGGCCGCTGGCGACGACGGTCGAGGACGCACGGCTGATGTTCGACGTCCTGGCGGGGACAGGACAGGATCACGCGCCCAGGACCGCGCCACGCAGGGTCGCGCTCTCCCTGCGCAGCCCCCTGCTCGGCGTCACGGTGAGCCGCCCGTACGCGGACGCGGCCCGGGCGGCGGGGGCACTGCTGTCGAGGGCCGGTCACGACGTGCGGCCGGACGAGCCGCCGTACCCCTGGTGGCTGGGCACGACGTCGCTGGCGCACTGGACGGCGGGTACCTCGGTGGACGCGGAGGACCTCGATCCGCGGCGGCTGGCCCGGCGCACCCGGGTGCACGCGGCGGTGGGGCGGCGTTTCGTCGGGAGCGTGCGGTCCGGTGACCGGCGCGAGCAACTGCGTCGGCTCCTCGAACCGTTCTTCGCCGCGCACGACGTGCTGCTCACCCCGGCGCTCGCCCGTCGCGGCCCGGTCGCCGATGCCTGGCACGAGCGCGGCTGGCTGCGCAACGTGCTGACGAACACCGCCTACTCCCCCATAACCCCGCCCTGGAACCTCACGGGCTGGCCGGCGATGTCGGTCCCGTTCGGCACCCTCCCGAACGGCGCGCCCTGCGCGGTGCAACTGGTGGGACGGCCGGGCTCGGAGCGGGAACTGCTGGCGGTGGCGGGCCAGTTGGAGTCCCTGGGGCCCTGGCGGCGCACCGCCCCGCTGGGCCGGGGCGGTGCCACACGCTCCGAACCGGCCGGTTGACACCCGTCCTACCGGTTGGACTTCGCGACGCTGATGTCACCGAGCGCCGACTCCGGGTCCCGCTCGATGGCCAGGTCGCCGAGGGACACGATACCCACGGGCTCCCCGTTCTCGACGACCGGGACACGGCGCACGGAGTGCTCGCGCATCAGCCGTAGCGCGCGGTCCAGTTCGTCCTCGGGGCTCACGGTGACCAGGTCGCCGCTGCACGCGCGATCCACCGTGGTCTCCCGCGGGTCCGCTCCCTCCGCGACCGTGCGGACCACCAGGTCGCGGTCGCTGACCAGCCCGCGCAGCCGGTCGCCCTCCGTCACGAGGACCGCGCCGATGTTCTGGTCGCGCATCACCTGGGCCACGGTCGCCACCGGGGTCTGCGGTCCGACCGTCACGGGTGCGGCGGTCATGATGTCGCGTACGTGCTGGGCCATCATGTCTCCCTTCGCGCAACGCTGCGGTGCCGGTCACCGCGCTCGGCCGCCGGGTACCCGGCGAACCCGACGCCTCACCCGGCCGTTTCGGGCGATGCGCACGGGGCGTTCCGCAGAAAGGCTGCGCACCTCACGGCGGCCCGTTTCCGCGCGCCGTCCCTGGGGACTCGGTCAGCAAGCGCCGTGAGGCCCCGGTGAGATGAGGTCCGGCGCTCGAGGATGCAGAAGGAAGATGAACTGCCGTGACCGCACAGCCAAGTGAGAAGCCCGCCGTCCGCTCGCCCGAGACCGGTTGGGCGCAGGCCCGCCGCCTGCGCGACAACCGCCTGCGCACCTGTGTGCCGGCTGTCGACGACGGGAAGAGGCCCTGGCCGCGCCGCGACCCCGAGGGAAACATCGTCCGGGGCGAGGACTGAGGCCGGAGAACAGCCGGGCCATTTGGCTGCCGCGTACACGCTTCACCGACGAGGGCGTGGGTACCCAGGCGGGGCAAGCGAACGCGAGCGCGCGGCGCTTCCCCATGGGCACGGGAGGGCGTCCCCCTCCGCGGCCCGTTTCGCCGCGTGGACGAGACGCCCGGAAGGCGGCAACCACATGAGCGAGAACCCGGTCAAAGGCATCAAGGACAAGGTGGTCGACGCGCTGAGTGGCGACGGGCAGGCGGAGGGCGGCATCCCCGGCAGGCCCGGCGCCGAGCCGCCCGAGGTGGCGGAGCCCACCGAGCCAAGGCCGCCGCTGCCGCCCAAGCCCGACCAGGAGGCCCCGGCCGCGATCAGCCCGACCGGCCGCCCCACGGAAGCGGACCCGACGGCGCGGGCCCAGGGCGGCCCCTACCTCACCACCGCGCAGGGCAACCGCCTGTACGACACGGACCACTCCCTGAAGGCCGGTGAGCGCGGGCCCGTCCTGCTCCAGGATCACCATCTGCGCGAGAAGATCACCCACTTCGACCACGAGCGCATCCCCGAGCGCGTCGTCCACGCCCGCGGCGCCGCGGCCCACGGCGTGTTCCAGAGCTACGGCACCGCCGCGAACGTCACCAAGGCGGCCTTCCTCCAGCGGGACGCCGAGACACCGGTGTTCGTACGGTTCTCCACGGTGCTCGGCTCCCGGGGGTCGGCCGACACGGTGCGCGACACCCGGGGCTTCGCGACCAAGTTCTACACCGGTGAAGGTGTCTTCGACCTGGTCGGCAACAACATCCCGGTGTTCTTCATCCAGGACGCGATCAAGTTCCCGGACGTCGTCCACGCCGCGAAGCCGCACCCCGACCGGGAGATCCCGCAGGCACAGAGCGCGCACGACACGTTCTGGGACTTCGTCACCCTGCACACCGAGGCCACGTTCCACACGATGTGGAACATGTCCGACCGGGGCATTCCGCGCTCGTTCCGCATGATGGAGGGCTTCGGCGTCCACACCTTCCGGCTGGTCGACGCCGAGGGCGCCACCACACTGGTGAAGTTCCACTGGAAGCCGAAGCTCGGCGTGCACTCCCTGGTGTGGGAGGAGGCCCAGCTCATCGGCGGCACGGACCCTGACTTCCACCGGCGCGACCTGGCCGACGCGATCGAGGCGGGCGCGTATCCGCAGTGGGAGCTGGGCATCCAGACCTTCCCGGACACTCCCGAACAGACCTTCGAGGGTATCGATCTGCTGGACCCGACGAACATCGTCCCCGAGGAACTGGCACCGGTGCAGCCGGTCGGTCTGCTCACGCTGAACGCCAACCCGTCGAACTTCTTCGCCGAGACCGAGCAGGTCGCCTTCCACCCCGGTCATCTCGTGCCCGGCATCGACATCACCGACGACCCGCTGCTGGCCGGCCGCCTCTTCTCCTACCTGGACACCCAGATCACCCGCCTGGGCGGACCCAACTTCGCGCAGATCCCGGTGAACCGCCCGCACGCCCCGGTGAACGACATGCTGCGCGACGGCATGCACCAGACCGCCGTGCACACCGGGGTGGCCCCCTACCGGCCCAACTCCCTCGACGGCGGCTGCCCGTTCGTTGCCGGCACGGACGGCTCTGCGGGCACGGGCGACCACGCGTACGTCGAGGCCCCGGTGCGGATCCCCGAGGCGACGAAGTCCCGCACGGCGCCGGCGTCCTTCGCGGACCACTTCACCCAGCCGAGGATGTTCTGGCTGAGCCTGAGCCCGGTGGAACGGGAGCACCTGGTGGCCGCCTACACCTTCGAACTCGGCAAATGCTACGAACAGGCCGTCAAGGAACGAGGGCTGCGGGTACTCGCCAACATCGACCCCGAGCTGTGCGCACAGGTCGCCGCCGGCCTCGGCCTGCCCGCGCCCGAGGCCACCGTGCCGATCGTCGCGGTCGACCCCAGCCCCGCCCTGTCGCAGGTGGGCGAGACCTGGCCGCTGGACGGGCGCGTCATCGGCGTCGTCACCGACGGCAGCACCGACCTGGACGGTCTGCGCACGGTGCGGGACGCGGTGTTCACCGCGGGCATGGTGCCGCTGGTCATCGCTCCCACCGGCGGCAAGCTCGACCCGGACGGCGAGCCCATCTCCGTCCAGCGCAGCTTCGCCACCGCCCGGTCCGTCGAGTACGACGCCGTGCTGGTGGTCGGCGCTCCGGCGCCCGCCCCCGACGCGTACGGCGCACGCGACGCGAAGGCCGGGGAGCCCGGAGCCGACGGCAGCGTCGATCCCCGGGTGCTGCTGATGCTGGCGGAGGCCTTCCGGCACGGCAAGGCGATCGGTGGCTGGGCCGGCGCCGAGGCCGCGCTCCAGGCGGCCGGTGTGCCCACGGACGCTCCCGGAGTGGTGACCGCCCAGACCGGTTCCGGCGCGCTCCAGCAGATCTCCGGGCTGCTGACGAAGCACCGCGTGTGGGAGCGGTTCGCCTCCCGGGTGTGACCGTCGCCGGCCCCCACGTCGGTGTGTCGAACCGGGCGCCCCGGGGACTCGGACCGGGAGCCCGGTACTCGGAAGACCGGTGCGATCCCGCCATGCGGTGAGACCGGAGGAGCAGAACATGCGAGCACTGACCTGGCAGGGCCGACGCGACGTCCGCGTGGAGACCGTCCCCGACCCCCGGATCGAGAAGCCCGACGACATCATCGTCAGGGTCACGTCCAGCGGCATCTGCGGTTCCGACCTCCACCTGTACGAGCTCTTCGGTCCGTACATCGACCAGGGTGACGTCCTGGGCCACGAACCCATGGGCATCGTCGAGGAGGTCGGGCCGCAGGTTCGCACGCTCAAGCCGGGCGACCGGGTGGTCATCCCGTTCAACGTCTCATGCCGTGACTGTTTCATGTGCAACCAGGGCCTGCACTCGCAGTGCGAGACGACCCAGGTCCGCGAGCGCGGCACCGGCGCCTCCCTGTTCGGGTACACCAAGCTGTACGGACAGGTGCCGGGCGGGCAGGCGGAGCTGATGCGGGTGCCGTTCGGCGACAGGCTGCCCATCAAGGTGCCCGAGGGGCCGCCCGGACGACCGCTATGTGTACCTGTCCGACGTGCTGCCGACCGCCTGGCAGGCGGTGGAGTACGCGGCGGTGCCGGAGGGCGGCAGCGTGGCCGTCCTCGGCCTCGGGCCCATCGGCGACATGTGCACCAGGATCGCCCGGCACCGGGGCGCCGGTCTGGTCATCGGCGTGGACCTGGTGGACGAGCGGCTGGAGCGCGCCGCGGCGCACGGAGTCACCTGCTTCGACCTCCGCCGGCACAGCGGAAAGGACCTGACCGAGGCCGTGCGGGAGCTGACCGACGGGCGGGGGCCGGACTCCGTGATCGACGCCGTCGGCATGGAGGCGCACGGCGCGCCGTTCGCCAAGGCCGCGCAGTGGCTCACCGGTCATCTGCCCGACGCGGTGGCGCAACCACTGATGGAACACGCGGGAGTGGACCGGCTGGGGGCCCTGCACACGGCCATCGACCTGGTACGCCGCGGCGGCACCCTGTCGATCTCCGGGGTGTACGGCGGGGCCGCGAGCCCCGTGCCCCTGCTGACCATGTTCGACAAGCAGGTCCAGGTGCGCATGGGCCAGGCGAACGTCTGGAACTGGGTGGAGGACATCCTGCCCCTGCTCACGGACGAGGACCCCCTCGGCGTGGACGGCTTCAAGACGCACGCCATGCCGCTGGAGGACGCCCCCAAGGCGTACGCGATGTTCCAGGCCAAGGAAGACGGCATGATCAAGACCCTGCTCAAGCCGTGACCGCCCCGAGGACGGAACCCGAGGTGACGTACCCATGCCGACGACGGAACTGTCGACCGACGACCTGCGTGACATCGCCGAGCGGCTGACCGCCGAGGCGGACGCGCTGCGCGTGGAGCTCGCGGCGGCCGAGGCGCAGATGTCCGCCCTGTCCGCGGACTGCGACCTGGACGCGGGCGACGCGAGCGCGAAGACGGCCGCCCTCGAAAGCCTGCGCACGGACACCGAGCGCGCCCGGACGTTGCTGGACCGGATCCTCACCACCCTGTCCCGGGTGGGGGCGCCCGACTTCGGCCGGTGCACGGCCTGCGGCGGCGAGATCGGCCGCGACCGACTGCTGGCGGTGCCCCACACGGACCGCTGCATCGCCTGCGCACGGACGGGGACGGACGCCGGCATGTGAAGCCTGCGTCCGTCCCCGTCCGTGCGTCCCTGTCCCGCCCGTCCCCGTCCCGTGCGTCCCCGTCCGACGCCCGAACCGCGGCCGGCGTGCGCCCGGTACCCCAGGGGCGTCGTCAGACGTCCCGCTGCTCCAGCGGCCGTACGGCCGGGCCCTGCAGGACGCGTCCGTCGGTGTCGAAGCGGGAACCGTGGCAGGGGCACTCCCACGCCTGCTCGGCGCGGTTGAAGGCGACGAGGCAGCCCAGGTGGGTGCAGCGCGCCGACACGGCGTGCAGCTGCCCCGAGTCGTCCCGGGACACGGCGCACACATGGCCGCCGACGCGCAGTACCGCGCCGTCTCCCGGGGCGACGTCGTCGACCGAGCCGCCGCCGATGAACGGCGCCACACGATCACCCACGAAGTGCTGGGCGACCTTCGCCTGGTATTTGAGGAAGGCGGGCGCCTCCCTCAGGACCGTGCCGACCCGGCGCGGGTCGTACAACTGCGCCCACGGCGGCTCGCGCCCGTCGATCAGCGCGGACAGCAGGAGCCCCGCCATGACACCGCCGCTGAGCCCCCAGCCGCCGAAGCCCGTGGCGACGTAGGTGTGGCGGCTCGCCGGGTGCAGGAGCCCGACCAGCGGCACGGTGTCCGAGGAGTCGTTGTCCTGGGTGGCCCAGCGGTGCCTGAACTCCAGGGGCCCGAAGTGCTCGGTGGCCCAGTCGGCCAGTCGGGTGAGGTGTTCCCCTGTGTCGGAGGTGCCCGGGGTGAAGTGCTCGCCGGTGACGATCAGCAGACGCGTGCCGTCCTGGTAGGGGGTGGTGCGGATCGACCGCGTGTTCTCCTCGGGGGTGATGTACATGCCCCGCGGCGCGCGTCCGGCGTCGATCGGTGCCGTCAGCACGACCTCGCGGCGCGGCGAGAGCCGGGCGAAGAGCATCGCGCGGTCGAAGATCGGGTAATGGGTGGCCACCACGACGTCCCGTGCGGTGACCGTGTGCCCGGCCTCGGTGGTCAGACGGCAGGGCTCGCCTTCGTGGAGTCCGACCACGCGGGTGTGCTCGTACAGCTGCCCGCCGCCGCGCGCCAGCTCCTCGGCGAGCGCGAGGAGGTACTTGCGCGGGTGGAACTGCACCTGGTCGGCCACCCTGACCGCGCCCGCCACGGGAAACGGCAGATCCATGTCGGTGACGAACTCGGCGGGCAGCCCCGCCTCCCGCGCGGCCTCCGCCTCGGCGCGCAGCTCGGACACACGGTCGTGGTCCGTCGCGTAGGTGAACGCCGGTGCGGTCTCCCAGTCGCAGTCGATGCCGAGTTCGTCCACCAGCTCGGCGGCGCGGCCGATCGCCTCCAGTTGGGAACGGCCGTACAGGCGTGCGCCGTCCGCGCCCCGGGTGCGGCGCAGTCGCTGGTAGACGAGGGAGTGCAGCGCGGAGAGCTTGGCGGTCGTGTACCCGGTGACGCCCTCGGCGAGGCGTCCGGCCTCCAGCACGGCGACGCTGCGGCCGCCGCGCGCCACCTCCCAGGCGGTGCTCAGGCCCGCGACCCCGCCCCCGACGACGGCCACGTCGACGGTGATGTCCTCGGTGAGGGCCGGCCGGGGAACCCCGGGTGCCGTTTCGATCCAGTACGACGTCTGCGTGCCGGTGTGGTCACTCATGGCGCACCGAGTTCCCCGGGGCGGGCCGTCGAAGCGCGGCCGGTCAGGGCAGTGGCGTGCCGCCCGTGGCGTTGACGATCTCGGCGGTGATGTAGCTCGCGTGCTGGGAGGCGAGGAAGACGTACGCGGGAGCGATCTCGGCCGGCTGGGCGGGCCTGCCCAGGGGTGCCTGCTTGCCGAAATTGGTGGTGTCCGGGAGCGTGGCCGGGATCAACGGGGTCCACACGGGCCCCGGGGCCACCGCGTTCACCCGGATGCCGTCGGAGGCGACCATCTGCGCCAGCCCCTGCGTGAAGGTGACGATGGCGCCCTTGGTCGTGGCGTAGTCGAGCAGGTGCGGACTGGGCTTGTACGCCTGGACGGACGTCGTGTTGATGATCGATCCGCCGGGCGGGATGTGCGGCAGAGCCTTCTTGCAGAGCCAGAACATCCCGTACAGGTTCGTCCGCATCACCCGGTCGAACTGCTCCGTGGTGATGGCCTGGATGCCGTCGGACTGGGCCATCTGGTACGCCGCGTTGTTGACCAGGACATCGATGCGTCCGAACTCGGAGAGCGCCCGTTCGATCAGCCGGTCGCACTGCTCCTCGTCACGGATGTCGCAGGACACCGGGACCGCCTTGCGGCCCGCCTCTTCCACGAGACGCGCCGTCTCACGGGCCTCGCCGCTCTCCTGCTCCAGGTGGGTGAACAGGATGTCCGCGCCCTCCCGCGCGTAGGCGAGCGCGACGGCGCGTCCGATCCCGGAGTCGCCGCCGGTGATGACGGCCTTCCGGTCCGTGAGGAGGCCGCTGCCGCGGTACGACTCCTCCCCGTGGTCCGGCGGCGGGTCCATGGGGCCGGTCCAGCCCGGATGCGGCTGGTCCTGCTGGGGGAACTCCGGCTGGGGATGCTGCTGTCCGGGGTGCTGAGGTGCGTTGTCGTTCACGGTGCGCCGAGTCCCCCCGCCGGACGGGATCGACACATGCACGGACGCATCGAAACAGACGCATCGAACACATCATTCGCGCACATATATTCGACTGAGAGAGTCCCTACAGCGCCCGGTACATGACGTGCAGGCCCACCCTCCCGAACCGGGGATGGTCGTACGCGTCCGGAACGGTGCCCACGATCGCGAACCCGAGTGACGTCCACAGCGCCACCGCGGGGTTGGTCTCGACGACCGCGTTGAAGACCATGCCCCGGTAGCCCTGGGCCTTGGCCGCGGCCAGGATGTACTCGGCGAGAGCGCGGCCGATGCCCTGTCCCGCGTGGTCGGGGTCCACCATGAAACCGGCGTTGGCGATACCGGCCGCGGGGCCACCGTAGTTGGGCGTCACGTAGGCCGAGCCGACGACCGCTCCGGTGTCGTCCTCGGCGACGTACACGCGTTTGGCCGGCGCCATCCACAGGGCGCGGGCCGCCCCCTCAGAAGTGTCCGGGTCCCAGGTGTAGGTCTCCCCGGCGGCGACGATCCGGTGCCAGAACGGCCAGATGCGCGGCCAGTCGCCGGCCGCGGCTGCTCTGATCAGCATGGGCGTGAGTCTGGCACGCCCATGCCGTCAGCGATCACGACGGGGCCGACGGGTCAGTCCACACTCGGCAGGATGTGCGGCTCGGCGAGGTCGTCCTCGTAGCCGGCCAGCCGGATGGGGGCGGAACGGGCCCACACGTCCAGGCTGCCGAGCTTCTTCTCGGTACGACGGCCCCCGCGCTCCGTGCGTTCCTTGGGGCGCTGTTCGTGATGCGTCGTCTTCTCCGGTGTCACCGCGCACTCCTTATGTGTCGGGTAACCCTCAGGACGTTCCGGTCCAGTGTGCCGCTGTGCCCTCGACGTCCGGTCGGGTATGAGTCAGAAAGGTCGGACGCGGTGGCGCCGGCAACTCGTGCGGGAGCAGGCCGTGGTGACCGGCCTGTTCCAGGACGGACCGTGGGTGTGGGTAGGACCCCAATGGCTGTCCGTACACCTCAGGTTAACCAAATGAGCGGGCTCCCGCTCGATGGGGCTGAAACAAGCGTGTAACTGTCTTGAGTCGTACGGCTTCCAACGGTCGCGCTTTCCGCCGTTTTGGCGGCGTTCAACATGGTTCGCGGCCACCCGTTCGGTCCCCTCCTCGAACTGCTCACCGGTACGGCAGGTGTACGGACCGGCGCTCACGGTGCTCGGTTCAGGTCCCGTTGGCCGATACGCGAGCTCACCCTGATCCGCTGATGACCGGCAACGGACAAGCGGCCTGCGCACCGGGCGCGTAGAAGTGGGCGCGGACACGGCGCAGCCATGCCTCGACGGCCGTCTCGTCGGGCCGTTCCGGCAGCGCGGCGCGCGCCTCGCCGAAGGCGTTCTCGTAGTAGCGGAGCAGGGGCAGCGCGGCCGTCGGGTCGGCGGCGACGCGCTCCCCGAACTCGTGGTACTCCTGCGGGTTCTCCACGCGGAGGGTCAGGCGCCCGGTGGTGTACAGCTCCAGGCCCTGGTGGCAGAGCCGCTTGAGGTGGCGGGCGTGTTTGGCGGTGCGTCTGCGCGTGTCGGCGGAGAGGGAGCCGTCCGCTCGGGCCTCCAGGCGGCGGAACTGCTGGGTTGCGTAGCCGAGATAGGCGTCACGGACCCGCTTGGCGCACAGGAAGGACGCCCGGATGCCGATCAGCTCCTCGCCGAGCGCGGTGCGCACCTCGTACAACTCGTCCGGGAGCCAGACCAGTTCCGTCGCGGTCGGATTGCCGCCGAGCGCGAGCCGGCACCACTTCGCGGCCTCGTGCAGGGTGCGGTCCGGGGCGGTGGAGACGTGGGACTCCTTGGGCGGGTGCAGTCCGTGCAGCCGCTCCGTGGCCGCCGCGAACAGGCCGAGCCGGTCCACGTCGGATCCCTCGTGGGCGAGCCCGTACGCGGTCGAGCCGACGATGCCGGACAGCAGGACGTTCGGAACGGTCACGGTCGCCCGCCTCCCTTGGTTCTCACGCTGCGCCGGGACGGCCGCGGTCAGTGGGGACTCGAGGTCATGGCGGGGCGTTAACCGCAGGGGCGGCACCACGGCGAAGGGTTTTCGCACGTACGCCCCGGGGCCTCCGCCTCCGGGGCGCACGCCGTACGGGACAGGCGGTCGCTCAGGGGAACAGCGCGATCCCGAACAGGATCAGCAGGATGATGCCGACGATCATCATGACGGTGGCCCAGGTGCTGCGGTGCTTCACCGGCTCGGTGGGGCCGCCGCCGCGCGGCCGGTCCTCCGGCAGGACGCAGTCCGCCGGACGATCGGACATGTAGAACTGTTCGTCGCTCGGGTAGACGTTGCGGGGATCACCGGCGGCGCGGGGATCGATCTCATGTGGAGTGGACATGGGACCTCCTTGCGCGGTGCTCGTCGAGGACGAGTTCCCGGCCGGCGCCGGATGACGCGTCAAGGGCGCCGCGTCACCGCCTTCGGGCCGCTTCCGGGCTCACCACTTCCCCGGCGCGTAGTCCTTCAGGAAGACGCCGTACAGGTCCTCGCCCTGTTCGCCGCGCACAATCGGATCGTATACCCGGGCCGCGCCGTCGACGAGGTCGAGCGGCGCGTGGAAGCCCTCGTCCGCCAGGCGCACCTTGTCCGGGTGCGGGCGCTCATCGGTGATCCACCCGGTGTCGACGGCGGTCATCAGGATGCGGTCCTTCTCGAACATCTCCTGGGCGCTGGTGCGGGTGAGCATGTTCAGGGCGGCCTTGGCCATGTTGGTGTGCGGGTGGCCGGCGCCCTTGTAGCCGCGGCTGAAGACGCCCTCCATGGCGGAGACGTTCACGATGTAGGTGCGGCGGGCCTGCGACGCCGCCATCGCCGGGCGCAGGCGGCTGATCAGGATGAAGGGCGCCGTCGAGTTGCACAGCTGGACCTCGAGCAGCTCGATGGGCGTGACCTCCTCGACCGTCTGCACCCAGCTGTTGGTGTCGTGCAGGTCGGGGACGAGGCCGCCCGCGTCGATGGCCGTACCGGCGGCGATGCGTTCCAGGGACGCCGAGCCGGAGACCAGCGCGAGGTCGGTGACGTCCTGCGCGGTCAGCGCGCCGCCGCCGGCCACGGGCAGCGCGGCCACGGCCCCGGAGCCGAACGTGCCGATGACCTCGGCGGCCGGCAGCTCGCCCGCCGGGAGCGGGGCGGACTCGGCTGCCACGAGTTCGCTGTAGGCCTGCGGGGAGCGGCGCACGGTCTGCGCCGCGTTGTTGATCAGGATGTCCAGCGGTCCCTCGGCGGCGACCGAGTCGGCGAGCGCCACCACCTGGGCCGGGTCGCGCAGGTCGATGCCGACGATCTTCAGCCGGTGGATCCACTCGTCGCTGTCGGGCTGGGCCTTGAAGCGGCGGATCGCGTCGTTCGGGAAGCGCGTGGTGATCGTGGTGTGGGCGCCGTCGCGCAGCAGGCGCAGCGCGATGTACATGCCGATCTTGGCGCGGCCACCGGTGAGCAGGGCGCGCTTGCCGGTGAGGTCGGCCCGGGCGTCGCGGCGGGCCCGGTTCTCGGCGGCGCACTTCTGGCAGAGCTGGTGGTAGAAGTAGTCGACCTCGACGTAGCGGGTCTTGCACACGTAGCAGGAGCGGGGGCGCTGGAGTATCCCCGCGATCCGGCCGGCCTCGGTGGCCGAGGACGGCAGGATGCCCTCGGTCTCGTCGTCGATGCGCTGCGCGGAGCCGGTGGCGGTGGCCTCGGTGACCGCCTTGTCGTGGGCGGTCTTGGCGGCACGGCGCTCCTGGCGGCGGCGCTGCTTGACCGTGCGGTAGATGTGCGAGGTGGCGCGGCGCACCTTGATCGCGTCGGGGTGGTCGACGTCGAGCTTGTCCAGCTCCTCGAGCACACTGAGGCAGACGGCGAGACGCTCCGGGTCGATGCCGGGCCCGTACGCCACCTCGTCCATGGCCGCCGGGCCGTCCTGTGTCACCGTCATCGCGCTGCCGTTCCTCGCTCTCCCGCGCAGCGCTCCGACCGCGCTCGCTTTCGAACGGGGAATTTTACGGAGCGGCGGGGCGGGTCACCAAACCCGCGATGATCACTTCAGCACTTCTGGGGTCCCCCGGCTCGAAGAGCTTGCCGGAAGTTCGAGGACGAGGCCGTGGGCCGACGGCGGGGGCCCGGGGGCGCAGCCCCCGGAAACGGGACCGGTAGCGGGGGCGGCGGAGCCGGGAGGACCCCGCCGACGAGCGGGCCGCCCACCACCGCGGACACGTGCCCCGGCACCACTCGGGATGCCGGGACCAACGCGTCCGTCCCCGTTCAGATGCGGCAGGCCGCCAGCAGTGTCTCGACCTCGTCCGGGACCGCCCGGGCCAGGCGCTCCAGGTCCGGGACCGCCCGGCCGTCCGCGACGAGCCCGTAGTGGACGCGGCCGCGGTACGTGGAGATCGCCACCGCCAGGGACTGGCCGCGGGCCAGGGGGGCGAGCGGGTAGACCTCGGCGAGCGGGTTGCCGCCGAGCCTCAGCCCGAGGCTGGGCAGCGGCACGCTGGTGACCAGGATGTCGAACCAGAGCCGTGCGGCCTGGCTGACCAGCGGTCCGCCCAGCCGGTGCCCCAGCGCCGGCACATGGTCGGCGAGCAGCGCGACGGCGCCCGCGCCCCGGTTGGGCCCGGCGTCCTTGTTGCGGTCCATGGCCGTACGGACCGTCCGCAGCCGCTCCAGCGGGTCCGGATCAGCGACCGGAAGCCGTATCAGGTAGCCGGAGAGCCGGTTGCCCTGTGGGTGCGCGGTGCGCGGCCGGCGCTTGGACACCGGGATGAGCGCGCGCGGCTCGACACCCGCGCTGCCGTCGCCGCGCTCATCCAGCCAGCGCCGCAGGGCGCCCGCGACGACCGCGATCAGCACGTCGTTCACGGTGCCGCCCGCCGACTTCCGCACCCGGTGCACATCGTCGAGGTCGATGGCGACACCGGCCGTACGGCGGGTGCCGCTGGGCTCGGAGGTGAGCGCGGACGAGGAGCGCATGCCGAGGGTGGACAGGGCGACGGAGGTGCCGATGTCGAGAGCGCGCCCCACGTCGGCGAGCGTGCCGCGCAGCAGCCCCGGGAGCCTGCGCACATCGGGCAGGAGGCCCCGGGCGGGCTCCGGCGGGCGCGGCCGGGGCTCGGGCATGTCCATCGGGTCCATGACGGCGGCCGCGAGGGTCAGCGCGCGCAGCCCGTCGGCGAGCGCGTGGTGGAACTTGAACAGCACGGCGAAGGAGGTGCCGTCCTCCCCCGGCAGCACATGCGCCTCCCACGGCGGCCGGCCGCGCACCAGCGCGCGCTCCATGAGCCGCCCGGCCTCGGCGTGGAAGTCGGCGGTGGGCGCGTGCAGCCGCACATGGCGCAGGGGGTCGAAGTCGGGATCGGGCTCCCGGGTCGCGCCGCCCAGGGCGAGCGGGAGGCGCGCGGCGGCGAGGTCGCGCGGCAGGCGTACGTCCGGCAGCCAGACGTCGCGGATCCGCATGCGCAGTCCCGGGACCGCGGCGGCGCGGGCCGCCAGCAGATCCGCGGCATGGGCGCCCGCGGTCGGCGAGTGGCAGGAGAACACGCCGAGGGCACCGAGGTGCATGGGGTGCCGGGCGGACTCGATGTTCCAGAACGCCAGGTCGAGTGGTGCGAGCAGGTCAGAAGTCAATGGCTTGCCTCGCGTCGACGATGAGGGAAGCACGAGTCAACCTCCGACAGACGATTACGGTCAAGTACGATCAGGCTACGTACAGTTAACAGCGGATTAAGTCCCGCCTCGCCGAGAGAGGCGGGACTGATGTGGCGGAAGAGGTCATTTCAGCGGGGGCGGCGCGGCCTGCGGTGCCGTACCCCACCCGGACGGCCGCGCGCCGACCGTGAACTCCAGCGTGCCCAGTCGGCGCAACGCGTCCGTCGTGACGTACGTGCGTTCGTACGCCGTTCCGTCGATGCGCACCTTCTGGACGTACCGGTCGCTCTGTGACGTGCCGGGTGCGGTGACGGTCAGCTTGCCGCGCGGGTAGTACGCCCGGTCGAGCACCAGGTCGACGCGGTCGAAGACCGGGGTGGTCAGACCCCAGGTGGGATAGCCGGGCTGCACGGGGAAGAGGCCGATGGACGACAGCACGTTCCAGGCGGACATGGTGCCGAGGTCGTCGTTGCCGGTCATCCCGGTCGGGCCGTTGGTGAAGAGGGTCAGCGCCGCGTGCACCACGTCCGTGGTCTTCCACGGCTGACCGGTCGACAGATACGTGTAGGGGGCGATCAGGTCCGGCTCGTTCTGCGGGTTGTACGTGGCCGCGTCGTAGTAGGCGTACGCTCCGTGCACCCACACCTCACGTGCGGTCTTCTCCGGGTCCTTGAGCAGCGCGTCGTAGGCGAAGAAGGCGTCGAGCCGGTCATTGGCCGCCTGCCGGCCGCCGATGAGGCCGACCATGCCGGGCAGGTCCTGCGGCACGAGCCACTGGTACTGCCAGGCGGTGCCCTCGTGGAAGCCCTTGCTCCTGGCCGGATCGGCCGGTCCTGCGAAGGCGCCGGACGCCTCGCGGGCGCGGAAGAAGCGGGTCGAGGGGTCGAAGAGGGTGCGGTAGTTCCGCGACCGGGCGGCGTAGCGGGCGGCGTCCGCGGGGTGTCCCAGGTCACGTGCCATCTGGGCGAGCATGGCGTCGGCGAGCGCGTACTCCAGCGTCACCGATCCGCCGTGGTGGTAGTCGGAGTCGCCGGGCTTGGTGTAGGGGCGGCCCTTGATGTAGGGCGCGAAGCCGTGTGCGATGTACTCGCGGTTCGCCTCACGGCCCGTGTACATGGTGTCGGCGGGCGGCAGGCCGTCGGCGTTCTTCTTCAGCGCGCGGTACGCCCGCTCCTCGTACCCCTTGAGCAGCCCCTGATGATAGGCGTGGGTCAGGTACGGGGTGACGGGGTCGCCGCTCATGATGTTCGTCTCGACCGGGCCGTAGCCCCACTTGGGCAGCCAGCCGCCCTGCTCGTCGACCTTCAGCAGGGAGATCGCCATGTCGCGCGCCTCGCGCGGCGCGAGCAGGGACAGCAGCTGGGACTGGGTGCGGTAGGTGTCCCACAGCGACCAGTTCTGGAAGTACGTGAAGCCCTGCGCCCGGTGGACCTTCTGGTCCCAGCCGGTGTAGCGGCCGTCGGCGTCGCTGCCGATGTTCGGCGCGAGGAACGACCGGTACAGCGAGGAGTAGAAGGTGGTGTGCAGGGGGGTGTCACCGCCCTGGACCCGGACGTCATCGAGACGGTCCTCCCAGGCACGGCGGGCGGCCTCCCGCACGGTGTCGAACGAACGGCCGTACGTGGTAGCGAGGTTGACGTCGGCGCCGTGTGCGTCGACGTACGACAGCGCGGTGGTCGCCTCGACGGTGCGGTCCTTGGTGGTGTCGAAGGTGACGTACGCGCCGTTGCGTCCGGGCCCCGCCGACTTCGTCGCCCCCGGGGTGATCGAGTCCTGGTACCAGGTCCCGTGCGCGGTGAACGGCCGGTTGAAGCGGGTGACCGTGTAGACCGTGTACGGCCGGGTGGAGCGGCAGAAGCCGCTGCCCGTGATCTCGGTGCGCACGGTGCGGTCGTCGAGGATCTCCACCTTGGAGGACACGTTCTTGTGCAGCGCCTGGCCCGCGTTGAGCAGCACGTTCGCCTTGTCGGTGGCCGGGAAGGCGTAGCGCTGCACGGCGGTGCGCTGGGACGCCGTCAGTTCGGCGTCGATGCCGCTGTCGAGGCCGACCCGGTAGTAGCCGGGGCTCGCCTGCTCGTTCGCGTGGCTGAACACGGCCGCGTACTTGGCGTAGTCCGTCTCGGTCACGTCACCCGTCGTCGGCAGCACCGGCAGGTCTCCTCCGATGGCGCAGCCGACGCCGGAGAGGTGCACGAGGGAGAAGCCGCGGATCCGGCTCTGGGTGTGGTCGTAGCCGGTGTTGTGCCCGGTGTCCGGGGAGAACTGCACCATGCCGAAGGGCACGGCGGCGCCGGGGAAGGTGTTGCCCTCGTCCTGCGTGCCGATGAACGGGTTGACCAGACCGGTGAGCCCGCCGTCGCGCGGCTCGGCGGCATGCGCGGCCGGCGGGAGGCACAGCGTCGCGGCCACCACCGTGCTCGCGGCGGCGAGGCGCAGGCGCCGGGTGCGTCTCATCTCGGAAGACCTCCGGAGGATCGATGTCGTCGAGCACATGGTGGTGGCGGGGCGTCAGTTTCCCGGGCAGCCGGCGGGGTTGTTCCGTGACGCGTCGCAAATCAGCACCTGGTGCGCGACCCGCAGACGCGTCGTCCGGCTCGGGAACCCGGCGGGAGCGGGTGAGCAGACCGCGGTCGACATCCACGAGTCGTGGGTGAGCCGGAGCCGCCCGCGCGGGCCGATCGGCCGGCCGGCGGGCACGCTGAAGATGCGGCGGTACCCCATACGGTCCTCGTGCCGCTCGATGCCGGAGAGCTGCGACTTCACGGGATGGGGAACGAGGGTGTGCGCGCCGAGGTTCTTCCCGAGCGGCGGCCGTTCACCCGCCCGTGCCGCCCGGCGGTGCTACCGGGCCGGGGCGGTGTCGTAGTCGTTACGGGCTTGTTCGACCTCGTCCAGGTGCTCGGCGGACCATTGTGCGAGGTGGGCGAAGAGCGGGGCGAGACTGCGACCGAGTGCGCTGATCTCGTACTCGACCCGTGGGGGGACCTCCGGGTGGTACGTGCGCACGATCAGCCCGTCGCGCTCCAGTTGCCTCAGCCGCTGGGTCAGCACCTTGGGCGTGATCCTGTCGATGCGCCGCTGGAGTTCGACGAAGCGCTGACGGCCGTGGGCGTGGAGGCTCCACAGGATGGGGGTCGTCCAGCGGCTGAACACGATGTCGACGACCGGGGCGATGGGACAGGCGAGTTCGGGGTCGGTCCCGGCCGACGCCGCCCAGGTCGCTTCACCGGCCATGCGCACCCCTTTGGGATAGCCACTTTCCTGTAGGTACCTACTATACCGACGGTGTTAGCGTCCCTGTGTCTCGACAACCACCGTGAAGAAACAGGGAGTTGACCATGTTCGTAGTGACGGGGGCGACCGGCAACGTCGGCCGGGCGCTGGTGCAGATCCTGGTGGCCGGCGGCGAGCAGGTGACCGCGACGTCGCGTGGGATCTCGGAGGCCGACATGCCGGAGGGCGTCCGGCGGCGGACGGCGGACCTGACCGACCCGGAGAGCCTATGGCCCGTGTTCGACGGCGCCGATGCGCTCTTCCTGCAGAACGGCGGCCCCAGTGCGCACCTGCTGAGCCCGCGGGACATCCTGGACGTCGCCAAGGCCGGCGGTGTCGGACGGGTGGTGCTGCTCTCGTCGCAGGGGGTCGTGACCCGGCCGGAGTCGGGCTCGCACGGGGGCGTCGCCCGCGCCATCGAGGACGCCGTACGGGAGTCGGGCCTGGAGTGGACGATCCTGCGACCCGGCGGCTTCCACTCCAACGCGTACGCCTGGGCCGAGCCCGTCCGTACCCGGCGGGCCGTCGCGGCACCGTTCGGAGACGTCGGACTGCCCACCGTCCACCCGGGGGACATCGCCGAGGTCGCCGCGGCGGCGCTGCGCGAGGACGGTCATCACGGCCGCGTCCACGAACTGACCGGGCCGTCGCTCACCACGCCCCGGCAACGGGCGGAGGCGATCGGCGACGCGCTCGGCGAACCCGTACGGTTCATCGAGCAGACCCGCGACGAGGCCCGCGCGGAGATGGTGCGGTTCATGCCCGAGCCGGTGGTCGAGACCACCCTGGCCATCCTGGGCGAGCCGACCCCCGCCGAACAACGCGTCAGCCCCGACGTCGAACGCGTCCTCGGCCGCCCGCCCCGCGCCTTCGCCGACTGGGCCCGGGAGAATGTCGCCGCCTTCCGCTGACGTACCAGCCGGTGTCGGCCAGGGCCCGCAGGGACTACGACACCCGCTGCCCCTTCCCCAGCGCGATGACTCCGCCCTTCGACACCGTGTACAGCTCGGCGTCCCGCCCCGGGTTGACGCCGATCGTCGCGCCCGGGGGTACCTCCACGTTCTTGTCGAGGACCGCTCCGCGGACGATCGCGCCGCGGCCGACGTGGACGTTGTCGTGCAGGACCGAGCCCTGGACGACGGCGCCCGGGTCCACCAGGACGCCCGGGGACAGGACCGACCGCGTCACCTGGCCCCGGATCAGGCACCCGGCGCTGATGATCGACTCGCTGGCGATGCCGCCCGAGTTGAAACGGGCCGGTGACAACTGGTTGGAGTGCGTGTAGATGGGCCAGTTGCGGTTGTAGAGGTTGAAGGCCGGGCGCTCCGCGATCAGGTCCATGTGCGCCTCGTAGTACGCGTCCAGGGTGCCCACGTCCCGCCAGTAGCCCCGGTCGCGACTGGTCTCGCCGGGCACGTGGTTGGCGCTGAAGTCGTACAGCTGGGCCTCGCCGCGCTCGGTGAGCTGGGGCAGGATCGAACCGCCCATGTCGTGCACCGAGGTCTGGTCCTCGGCGTCCCGCTGCAACGCCTCGATCAGCGCCTTGGTGGTGAAGATGTAGTTGCCCATGGAGGCGAAGACGGTGTCGGGGTCGCCCGGCAGCCCGGGCGGGTCGGCGGGCTTCTCCAGGAAGCGTTCGACCGTCTGGCCGTCCGAGCCGGGCGTGATCACGCCGAAGGAGGAGGACTCCGCGCGCGGCACCCGTATGCCCGCGACGGTCACGCCCGCCCCGCCCTCGATGTGCTGTGCGAGCATCTGCCGCGGGTCCATGCGGTAGACGTGGTCGGCGCCGAACACCGCCACGTACTCCGGCTGTTCGTCGTGGATCAGGTTCAGCGACTGCAGGATCGCGTCCGCGCTGCCCAGGTACCAGCGCGGACCGAGCCGCTGCTGGGCCGGTACCGGGGTGACGTAGTTGCCGAGCAGGCTGGACATCCGCCAGGTGGTGGTGATGTGCCGGTCCAGGGAGTGCGACTTGTACTGCGTGAGCACGCAGATGCGCAGGATGTCGCCGTTGACGAGGTTCGACAGGACGAAGTCCACGAGGCGGTAGGTCCCGCCGAAGGTCACGGCCGGTTTCGCGCGGTCGGCGGTCAGCGGCATCAGCCGCTTGCCCTCCCCGCCGGCCAGTACGATTCCCAGCACCGAAGGTCCACCGCGCCGCATGCCGCCGCCCCTCTACGCCCGGTTGTGCTGCACTTTGCTGATTACTACCCCTGTTTGAGGACATCCTCGTACAGGCGGACCGTGCGCCGGGCCACCGCGTCCCAGCCGAACTCCCCCGCCGCGCGCTCCCGTCCGGCCTCGCCCATCCGCCGCGCGGCCACCGGATCGGCGAGGACGGCGTCGAGAGCACGCGCGAGGTGCTCCTCGAAGCCGTCGTCCACGTCGACCAGCAGGCCGGTACGGCCGTCGTCCACGACCTCCGGGATGCCGCCGGTGCGCGAGGCCACCACGGCGGTGCCGCACGCCATGGCCTCCAGGTTGACGATGCCGAGCGGCTCGTACACCGACGGGCAGACGAACACCGTGGCATGGGTGAGGAGCTGGATCACCTCGGGGCGCGGCAGCATCTTGGGGATCCAGTGCACGCCCTCACGGCCCCTGCTCAGCTCCTCGAACAGGTCACGGAACTCACGGTCGATCTCGGGGGTGTCCGGCGCGCCCGCGCACAGGACGACCTGGGCCGCCGGGTCGATGTGCCGCACCGCGCGCAGCAGATGGGGCACGCCCTTCTGGCGGGTGATCCGCCCGACGAACAGGACGTAGGGGCGGTCCGGGTCGACGCCGATGCGGGAGAGGACGTCCGTGCCCGGGTCCGGCCGGTACAGGGTGGTGTCGATCCCGTTGTGCACGACGTGGACCCGTGCCGGGTCCAGGGCCGGATAGCAGGTGAGGATGTCGTCGCGCATGGCGCCGGAGACGGCGATCACCGCGTCCGCGGCCTCGATCGCGGTGCGCTCCGCCCAGCTGGAGAGCGCGTACCCGCCGCCGAGCTGTTCGGCCTTCCAGGGGCGCAGCGGCTCCAGCGAGTGCGCGGTCATCACGTGCGGGATGCCGTACAGCAGCTTGGCGAGGTGGCCGGCGAGGTTGGCGTACCAGGTGTGGGAGTGGACCAGCTCACGGCCCTGGAGGGCGGCGGTCATGGCCAGGTCCACGGAGAAGGTGCGCAGCGCGTCGTTGGCGGAGTCGAGGCCGGTCCACGGCCGGTGGCGTATCACCCCGCCCGCGCCGCCCTCACCCCAGCAGTGCACGTCGAGGTCGACGAGGGAGCGCAACTCCCGGGCGAGGAACTCGACATGGACGCCCGCACCGCCGTACACGTCCGGCGGGTACTCCCGGGTCAGCAGTCCCACACGCACCCGGTACCCCCTGTCTCAGCGGCTGGTTCCCACATGGTCACCCAGATGCGGCCGTTGCGGAAGACCACCTGTGTTCACTCGCGCCCCGGCGGGCGGTCGAAGCAGCAGTCGCCGCACAGTCCGCCCGCGGGCAGCCGGTAGTAGAGGCAGCAGCTGCGGCGGCGGCCGGCGGGGTCAAGGGTGCCGGACAGGTCGGGGTGCGCGAACAGTCCCGCGGCGAGGGAGCGGGCCCGCTCCCCCACGTCCGTACGGCCGGTCTCCCGCGCCCAGCGGTCGATCATGCGGACCGTGCCGGCGAGCGCGGAGCCCGCGTTGCCCCACAACAGCCGTGCGGAGACGCCGTGGCGCGCGCTGAGGACGGCCATGAGGGGCGCGAGGTGCCCCTCACGCACGACCGCGTCGAGCGAGGCGACGGGCAGCGGGCGCACCTCGCTCAGCCAGAGGTCGTCGGGCACACCGCCCTCCGGGTCCCAGCGCAGCAGCTGGGGATCGAGGTCGGGCACCCGCCCGTACAGCGCCGCACTGCCCAGCGCGACGGACCAGATCCGGGCCGCCAGGCCCTGGTGGGCGAGGGAGGCGGCGACCCGGGGTTCCGGTGCCCGGAGACTGTGCGCGACCTTGCGGATGCGTTCGGCCAGCGGATCCGCGCCGCCCTCCGGCGGCTCGGACGCGTACGCCTGCGCCAGCGTGGGCAACGCCCCACGCGGCGGTGCTCCGGTGCGCAGGACGAAGAAGCCGCCGAGCGCGCCGAGCGCCGAGAGGTCGGGGTCGATGTCCTCGAGGTCCACAAGGTCAGTACTACCAAGCGCGCTCCGGGCTCCGGGCTCCGGGCTCGGCCTGGGGACCGGCCCGTCGGCGCCCCTCTCGGGGATGAGAGAAACGCTCTCGTACTCCATCGGCAGTATGACCCAATGGGTGCTCAGGGACGACGACGGGGAACAGCCTCGGGCGGCATCGTGTTGACCATGGAAGAAGACCGTTCGTCGCGCCGGGCCGCCCGCTCCGGCCCCACGCGAAGGAGTCGCTGATGAGCGCCCTCGCGTTGTCCGTGCTCCTGTCGCTCGTCTCCGCCGTCGCGTACGCGGGCGGGGCGATCGTGCAGGAGCAGGTGGCCGTGTCCGCGCCCGGCCGGTCCTACGCGCCGCTGCGCAGGCCGGCCTGGTGGGCGGCGGTCGTGCTGAACGGTCTCGGCGGACTGCTGCACGTGGCGGCGCTCGCCTACGGCCCCTTGAGCCTGGTCCAGCCGCTGGGCGCGCTGACCATCGTGTTCGCGCTGCCGATGGCGGCCCTGTGCGTGGGTCGCCGGGCGGGGACGACCGCCTGGCGCGGTGCCGTCATGGCGACCGTGGGTCTCGCGGTCCTGCTGTCCCTGGTCGGGGTCTCCGACACGCACTCCCTCGGCGGTGCCCAGCGGTTGACGCTGGCCCTGGTCACCGCCGGTGGCGTGATGGCGCTGATGGTCGCGGGACGGGCGACGCACCGGCATCCGGCGGTCCGCAGCGTGCTGTTGGCGGTGGCGTCCGGTGTCGCGTTCGGCATGTCGTCGGTGTTCACCAAGACGGTCGCGGTGGACTGGACCGGCGGGGTCTCCCTCGCGGACCTGCCGAGCCTGGCGGCGATAGGCGTCTTCGCGACGGCCGGTCTGCTGCTGTCGCAGGCCTCCTACCGGGGCGCGGGCCTCGCGGCACCCCTCGCCACGCTGACCGTCGTCAATCCGGTGGCGGCGGCCGCGGTGGGCATCACCCTGTTCGGCGAAACCTTCCGCTACGGCATCACCGGCACGGTGCTCGCCCTGGTCTGCGGTGTGCTCGCCGCCGGCGGACTGATCCTGCTGACCACGGAGCGGATCGACGGCGATCGGCGCCCGACGGCGGTCGGCGAGGCCGTCACGGGGGCCGTGGGCGAGCCGTGGCCGAAGGCGCGGCCGGTCCCGGAGCCCGCGACGCCCGTGCGGAAGACGGTCCCGGGCGGGCAGGGCATGGTGGAGAAGGCGTACGAGGACTGGCATCCCGGCGCGTACGGCGTGCCGTCGCGCCCGTACGACCCCCTGCACACCGGGGTGTTCATTCCGGCGCCCGTCCCGGACCGGTATCGCGCTCGGGCCGGGTCCTGACCGGTCCGGTCCCGTCGGACTGCATCGGCCCGCCCGGTGTCAAACGGGTACGCCACCCGCGCGGAGATAGGCGACCGGGTCGATGTCGCTGCCGAACCCGGGCCCCGTCCGCACCTCGAAGTGCAGATGGGGACCCGTGCTGTTGCCCGTGGAGCCGGAACGGCCGATGCGCTGGCCGGCCACCACGCTCTGCCCGTCCTTGACGGAGATCGCCGACAGATGGGCGTACTGCGTGTAGCGGCCGTCGGCGTGCCGGATGACCACCTGGTAGCCGAAGGAACCGCCCCAGCCGGCACCGACCACCTGCCCGGCCGCGACGGCCCGCACGGAGGTGCCGGTCGGCACGGGGAAGTCGACGCCGGTGTGGTAGCCCTTCGACCACGCCGACCCGGCGGCGTGGTAGCGAGTGCCCGTAGCGGCGTTCACCGGGGCGACCATGGGGTGGGTGGGGGCGCTGTGGTGTGAAGGCGTCTTCCGGGGGGTCGACTTGTGGGTTCCCTCGGACGTCTTGTGGGTCCGCTCGGACGTTTTGTGAGTCGTCGCCTCGGACGTCTTGCGGGTCCGCTCCGGCGTCGCCTCCGGGTGCGCCGGGGCCTTGGCCGCCTTGCCCGCCTTCGCCCGCAGGTTCAGCCGCTGCCCGGGCAGGATCAGGTCCGGGTCCGCGCCGACCGTCGTCCGGTTGGCCGCGTACAGCCCCTGCCAGCCGCCCTGGACGTGGTGGGAGTCGGCGATGCCGGAGAGCGTGTCGCCGTGCACCACGGTGTACATCTCGGTGGTGCCCGCCTGTGACTGGGGCGTGGTCTGCGGTTTCACGTCGCGCACGGAACGTTTGACGGTCGCCGGCGCGGTCTGTGATGTGCCCGGGCCGGATCCGCCCCGGGTCAGACCCGCGCGTGCGGAGCACACCGGCCAGGCGCCGGGCCCCTGTCCCTCGAGGACCTTCTCGGCCACGGCGATCTGCTGGTCCCTGGAGGCCATATCCGCGCGCCGCGCGTACGCCGTCCCCCCGTAGGCCTCCCAGGTCGACTGCGTGAACTGCAGTCCCCCGTAATAGCCGTTGCCGGTGTTGATGCCCCAGTCGCCGCTGGACTCGCAGGCGGCGACCTTGCTCCAGGTGTCCACGTCGGCCGCGTGCGCGACGCCGGTGCCGATGAGCGGGAGTGCCATGCCGGCGCCGCCCGCCGTGACGGTGAGCGAGGCGCGGTTGATCCTTGTCGGCTGATACCGGCGGTGCCGGCCGCGTACGGCCATGGAAAGCCCCCTCGACATGCGTCAGGAGGGGCAAAAGTAAACGCCGCGAACAGGCCATGACAAGACGGGGAATCGGTCGCTCCGTCGCGTCAACTGGCCGGGAATCGCGCCTGGTTGCGGCCGGCGGAGAGAACTGCCGGGGTCCGCGCGTGACGCCGGCTCCTCGGTGGGAGACCCCGGACGGCGGCGGGAGATCGCGTACGGCGTCGGGAGATTCCGGATGTGCGGCGGGTGTACCGGCGCGTCACGATGGTCACCAGGCAATACTGACCAGCACGAGCGGCACCACCCTTCGATGATGTCGTCCGGACCGAACCGGCACCGCCGATTCCAGGACCTCTAGGAGCCAACCGTTATGAGCACTTCAGCCCAGATCGGCGTCACGGGTCTCGCGGTCATGGGCCGCAACCTCGCCCGTAACTTCGCGCGCAACGGCTATGCGGTCGCCCTGCACAACCGGACCGTGTCACGGACCCATGAGCTGGTGAAGGAGTTCGGACACGAGGGCGACTTCGTGGCGACCGAGTCCGCTGAGGACTTCGTGGCGGCGCTGGAGCGGCCACGGCGCCTGATGATCATGGTGAAGGCGGGCGGGCCGACGGACGCCGTGATCCAGGAGTTCGCACCGCTGCTCGAGCCCGGTGACATGATCATCGACGGCGGCAACGCGCACTTCGCGGACACCCGCCGCCGCGAGAAGGAACTGCGGGAGCGGGGCATCCACTTCGTCGGCACCGGCATCTCCGGAGGCGAGGAGGGCGCGCTGCACGGGCCGAGCATCATGCCGGGCGGCTCGGCCGAGTCGTACGAGTCGCTGGGCCCGATGCTGGAGAAGATCTCCGCGAAGGCGAAGGACGGCGCGCCGTGTGTGACCCACGTCGGCCCGGACGGCGCCGGGCACTTCGTGAAGATGGTGCACAACGGCATCGAGTACGCCGACATGCAGTTGATCGGCGAGGCGTACCAGCTGCTGCGCGACGTCGCCGGCTACTCCCCCGCCGAGATCGCGGAGATCTTCCGCACCTGGAACACCGGCCGCCTGGACTCGTACCTGATCGAGATCACGGCGGAGGTGCTCTCCCACGTGGACGCGGCGACGGGCAAGCCGTTCGTGGACGTGGTCCAGGACCAGGCGGAGCAGAAGGGCACCGGCCGCTGGACGGTGCAGATCGCGCTGGACCTCGGCGTTCCGGTGTCCGGCATCGCGGAGGCCGTCTTCGCCCGCTCGCTGTCCGGGCACACGGCGCTGCGCGAGGCGTCGCGGGGCCTGGCCGGGCCCAAGGCGTCGCCGCTCGGCACGTCCGAGGCGGCGGCCTTCGCGGACCGGGTGGAGCAGGCGCTGTACGCGTCGAAGATCGTGTCGTACACGCAGGGCTTCCACGAGATCGCGTCGGGCAGCGCGGAGTACGGCTGGAACATCGACCTCGGTGAGGTGGCGTCCATCTGGCGCGGCGGCTGCATCATCCGCGCGGCGTTCCTCGACCGCATCCGCGCGGCGTACGACGCCCGGGCGGACCTGCCGAGCCTGCTGTCGGACGAGACGTTCGCGCAGGAGATCGCCGCGGCGCAGGACGACTGGCGCGAGGTCCTGGTGGCCGCGACCCGCCAGGGCGTGCCGACGCCGGGCTTCTCGGCGGCCCTCGCCTACTACGACGCCCTGCGCGCGGAGCGGCTGCCGGCCGCGCTGACCCAGGGGCAGCGTGACTTCTTCGGCGCGCACACCTACCGGCGGACGGATCGTGCGGGGTCGTTCCACACGCTGTGGGGCGGGGACCGGTCGGAGGTCGAGGCGTAGGGCGCAGGGCGGCTCAGAGGCCGGGCGGCTCGGGGCTTCGGGGGCGGCGGGCTCGGGGGCTTCGGGGGTGGGCGCCTCGGGGGCTTCGGGGGCGGGCGGCTCTGGGGTCGCCGGACGCCGGCGTGCCCGTCCGTCGGCGTCCGGGTACGGCAGTGGCCGCGGAGTGGCCGGAGACGGCAGTGGCCCGGTGCACGGGGGTTTCCGCCCGTGCACCGGGCCGGTGTGCTTTCCGTGTCGGGGCGTCCTACGAAAGGGGCGGCCCCGGTTCTCCGGGTTCGGGGACGGGGTCCGGGCCCGGCGGTTTCGGGATCGGCGACGGGGGCGGCTCCGGCGTGGGCACCGGCCCCGGGCCGGGGTGCGGGCGGTCGGGGCCCGGTTCGGGGTGCGGGCGGTCCGGACCCGGTCCCGGCGGCACCGGCTCGGGTCCCGGGGGCGTGGGGCCGGGTGCCGGAGGTGTCGGCTCGGGTCCCGGTGGCGCGGGTCCCGGTTCCGGGGGTGCGGGCTCAGGCCCCGGCGCGGGGCCCGGTTCGGGGGTCGGCTCCGGTCCCGGGGTCGGTCCCGGTCCGGGTGGTGGTCCCGGCTGTGCGGGATCGGGGAGCGGATGCGTCATCGTGTCCTCCAGCCAGTCGTACGTCGGCCTGGACTTGTCCCCCGGGTACCCGGGCGCCGTACGGGCACTCACCCCGTTGCGGGACGGGCCGGGGCCCGACCGGGCCACCGCGGTCCGCCGCGGCCGGCCGGGCACAGCGCACGGCGGCGCCGCCACCGGTCAGCCGTGTGAACCGTTCCGAGGGCCGCGTGAACCGTTCCGAGAACCATGTGCCGCTGCGGTGGCCGCAGCGGCGAGTCCGAGCTCCGGGCTCGACAGGACGGGGACGGTGGTCGCGGTCAGGTGCCGGGCCGGGGCCATGGACGCCTGGGCGAGGACGATCGCGTCGGCGTCGGTGACCGAGTCGGCGGCGTCGGCGATCAGGCGGAGGTAGCCGTCGGTGTCCCCGGCCTCGAAACGCGCCCATGCGTCGTCGACGAGCAGGGTGCGCGGTTCGACGTGACCTCGGCCCACCGCCTCCTCGCGCACCAGGGCGACGGTCGGCTCGAGGGTGCTCTCCAGCGCGGCTACGACGACGATCCGGGGCCCTGTGGCCACCGCGGCCGCGGCCATCGGCCGGTCCACGCGCAGCACCGGCACACCGACGTCCGCGCGCTCGGCGACCGCGCCGATGGTCGAGCAGGTGCACAGCACGGCGCGTGCGCCCGCCGCGGCGGCCCCTCGCAGGACGTCCCGGACGTCGTCGGCCACGACGCCCGGGCCGTACGCGCGGGCGCGGTCCAACAGCTCCGTCGCCACGTGGTGCGTCAGGCCGAGCCCCGGATGGGCCGCGTCGCGCAGGGTCTCGAAGACGGGGACGTGGACCGGCGAGGTGTGCAGCAGGGCGAGCGGGCCGGTGTGCGGGGTCACCCGGCGGCCACGGCCTGCGGACTGCGCTCCTGGTCCGATCCCGGTACCGGGGCGGACGGGTCGGCGCCCAGGGCCACGATCCGGTTCTCACCGTCCACGTGCACCACCCGCGGCCGCAGGCTCCGTGCCTCGGCGTCGGAGACCTGGGCGTAGCTGATGATGATCACGAGGTCGCCGGGGTGGACCAGGTGGGCCGCGGCTCCGTTGATGCCGATGACACCCGAGCCGCGTTCGCCCTCGATGACGTACGTCTCCAGGCGGGCACCGTTGGTGATGTCGACGATGTGGACCAGCTCCCCGGGGAGCAGGTCGGCGGCGTCGAGGAGATCGGCGTCGATGGTCACCGATCCCACGTAGTGCAGGTCGGCCTGGGTGACGGTGGCACGGTGGATCTTGGACTTGAACAGAGTACGCAGCACTTTGGACTCCTGAAAGACGGCTCCCTGCCTGCTTTGTGCAGGTCAAGGGCGGTCTTTACTGTACACCGGCACGCGTCGGAGTTGATGATTGTGAGGAACATCGCTTCATTCAGACGACAGGGTTCCCTGCCTGCATTTCCGTGCGAACCAGGCTGTTGTGACGCCGCCGATCAGACGTCTGCCAGGAAGACCCTCTGGGGACTGATGCTGATCAGACGCTGACTTGCTTGACGATACGTCAGTTATGAGAAGTTGGGCGCGCCGCGTGACGGTCAGGACCCCAATGACCGCCGTGACCACGCCGATCGCAGGTACGAGCGGGGGAAACACCGGGCCGGACGGGCCGAAAGCCGCCTTGCCGAGGATGAGCGACGCCACCAGCGTGACGGCGTGGGACTCAAACATGCCCTGGTCCAGGTTGTCGCCGCATTGGAGGAGCCAGCCATCGGGCCGGACTGCTGGGTCGGCTGTCCGCGGGACAACGACAGCGCCTGCGCTGCCCGCCGTCGCAGGCGTGCTCGGTGGACCGGCCGATGCTGGCACTGCTCAGCGACCGGCGGTCCTGTGCCGGCAGCCGGCCCTTCGAACGCATAAGTTGGACGTGGTTGGCACCTGTCCGTCGTACCTTCCCAGGCGCTGCTGTCACAGAAAGGGGAACCGACGGAATGCGAGCTGGAGAACCACGAAAATCCATCCCATAGAACTGTCAGACGATCATCACGCTCAGCAGCCAACGCCCCTCACGGGCTCAGTCCGCGAGGTCGGCCTTGCCGAACAGGACCGCGTAACTGGAGGGGAGCTGGCTGATGATCTGATTCAGCTCTCCGCCGGTGACAGCGTCGGCGACGGTGGTCAGGACCGCGCTGGCGTCCCACTGCGCCGTACGAGGTCGGGCATGGGTGCGCTCGGCGACCCGGCGGTAGAACTCTTCGATCCCGAAGCTTCGCGCCTGCTGCGGCGCGGCATGGTCCAGGACTTGTCCCAGCGGGCCGGGCAGCTGGGATGCGAGGTCCTTGACCTCTCCCGGGCTGATCCGTTGGGCCAGCACTTCGAGCACGGCGTTGGTGACGTCCGCGGCTTCGTCCTGGTCGTTGTATTCGCCTCGCTCGCGCACACGGGCGAGGAACCCATCGTATTTCATAGTTGACTTCCTTCTGCCTTGGTCACCGCTGGTCATGGGGGGCGCCCGGTGCGCCGTCGGGGCGGCCGGGTCCGTCCGCCGGCGCGTAGCTGCCGTTCGCAACGCCCTTGGCCCGAGACTCACGCAGGGCACGGCGCAAACGCCCGGAGCCCCAGGAACGGCCGCCCACCGCCTGTTCGAGTCGGTCGCCGCTCGTCGGGCCGGCTTCTTGGAGCGCGTGGGTCATCTGTTCGATCTCGTCGTCGAGGCGTTGTCCGGCCGTGGCGGACGTACGACTTGCCGTGCCCGCGGTGCCGGCCATCCTCGGCGAATACAGGGTGCTGCCCGGTCCGGTGCCCGGGCGGTAACGGCGGGCTCCGGCGCGCTCCTACTCCCGGCGGCGGGCGGTGCGGTCGGCGATTTCAGGACCTCGCTCACCGTCAGGCGGACCTGGTTCGCTCCCGCGTACGCCACGAAGAACGTCAGCGAGACCAGCAGGAAAAACCACCAACGGTGGGGAGTCGCGTAGCGCGTCTCCGCCGCCGTGAGGGGCGCCGACCCGGCCGCAGTGCCGGATGGGTGCCCGGAACCGCGGCGCTCGCGTCTCAGCCGCTGCTCTCGGTACTTTCACTCCTCTCGGTGATCTCGACGTGTCGCGGCTTTGCGACGTCGGCCTTGGGGACGGTGATGCTGAGCACTCCGTCCTGCATCTCAGCCTTGATCTTGTGGGTGTCCAGTTCTCCGGGCAGCCGCAAACGGTACTCGAAGGCTCCGACGCGGCGGGTGCTGCGGCGCAGGACACCCTTGCGTTCCCGCTCCTTGATCTCTCCGGTGACCACGAGTTCGGGACCGTTGGCCTCTACGTCAATGTCCTTGCTCTTCACACCGGGGAGTTCGATCTCTATGTGGAACGCGTCCTCGGACTCCGACACGTCCGCGAGTGGCGTCCACGCAACCGCGGGTGCCGCGCCCACCGTCGACTCCAGCAGGCCGCTCATCTGGTTGAGCAGTTCGTCGAACTCGACCAGGGGGTTGAGAGGGGTGGGTGCCCAGACGGGCCGTTCCTGCAGGCCGCCACCGCGGTGGCGCCGGACGGGCATGGCCATCGCCATCGCCTCCTTCTTCCTTCTCGTGATCTCGTCGTCCGCCATGCGTCATGCGAGCCATGCGGACTCCTTGTGACGTATGCGTGGGGAGACGTCCGAGTGGCCCGCGACAGCTGACGTGCCGGTGGTGCCGGGTACGGCCGAGTGCCCCAGGTGCCGGTGCACGAAGTGGATGGCCATCGCGCCCTCACCGGCCGCGGAGGCCACCCGCTTCACCGAGCCGCTGCGGACGTCCCCGACCGCGAAGACCCCGGGCAGGCTGGCCTCCAGGGTCATGCACGAGCGCCCGCGGCCGTGCCACACCTCGGGGGAGGCGCAGGCTTCCTGAGCCTCCGGCCCGGTGAGGACGAAGCCGCGGGAGTCGAGGGCGATGATGCCGGCGAGCCACTCGGTGTGAGGGTCGGCGCCGGTGAAGACGAACAGGCTCCGTACCGCGAGCCGGCGGTGCCCGCCCGTGCGGTTGTCGACCACGTCGAGCTCCTCCAGCGCTTCCTGGCCGATGACCTCGGTGACCTCGGTGTGCAGCATGACCTCCACCCGCGGATGGCGCTCGACCTGGTCGACCAGGTAGCGGGACATGTTGGCCTCAAGGCCGGCTCCTCGGACCAGCAGGTGCACCTTCGGTGCGTATCCGGCGAGGAACAGCACCGCCTGGCCCGCCGAGTTGCCTCCGCCGACGACGGCCACCGGGTCGGTGCGGCACTGCTGGGCCTCGTAGACGGTCGCCGAGTAGTGCACGCTCGTTCCCTCCAGGCGTTCGATGCCGGGCACCTGGAGCCGGCGGTAGCGGGCACCCATGGCCAGGACGACGGCGCGGGCGGCGATCTCGCTGCCGTCGGCGAACGCCACCACGTAGTGGTCGTCGTCCTTGGGATGGAGACCGGTCGCCTCCAGCGGAAGGCTGATCCTGGCGCCGAACTTGTCGGCCTGGAGCACGGCGCGTTCGGTGAGTTCGGCGCCGGAGATGCCGGATGGGAAGCCGAGCAGATTCTCGATGCGGGACGACGTGCCGGCCTGGCCGCCGGTGGCCATCGCCTCCACCACCGTGGTGCTCAGGCCCTCGGAGGCGGCGTACACCGCGGCAGCGAGGCCGGCGGGTCCGGAGCCCACGATGAGGACGTCGCCGTGGCGGTTTCCGGCGGGTAGTGACGGCAGGCCGATGAGCCGGGCCAGTTCCGCGTTGCTGGGGTTGCGCAACAGGGTGGTGTCCCGCCAGATGACGAGCGGTGTCTCCTCCGGGCTGACGCCGAAGCGGCGCAGCAGCTCCTCGGCCTCCTCGTCGGTCTCCAGGTCGATCCAGCGGTGCGGCAGCCGGTTGCGGACGGCGAACTCGCGCAGCCGTCTGGTGTCGGGCGAGTAGCGCGAGCCGATGATGCGGAAGCCGGCGCCCTGTCCGACGAGCAGCGCGCGACGGCCCAGACAGGCGCGCAGCACGATGTCCCCGATGGTGGAGTCCTGGGACACCAGGTGGCGCAACTGGTCCAAGGAGACGACAAGGACCTCGCCCGGCTCCCTGGCGACAGCGGTGTAGAAGGCCACTTGTCCGTACAGCAGGCCGAGTTCGCCGATGAAGCGACCGGGGCCGTGCACGCGCAGCACGTGCTCCTCGGGAGTGCCGTAGTCCTCGACGACGGCGACGGAACCGCTGAGGACGACGAAGAACGTCTCGCAGCGCTCCCCCTCCCGGATCAGCACGTCGTTCGGAGCCATGCTCCGGCGTTGCCCGTGCTCCGCCAGACGTGCTATCTGGTCCTCCGTGAGGCGCGGATACGCGCCGTAGATGTCCGGGGTCTCCCAGAAGGCGGCCTCGTCCGCCTTCTCCGGCACCGGTTCTTCGCCCGGCAGCGACTGGCGGCCGGACATCAGACGAACGCCTCGTGAACGTAGCACCAGCGCCAATCCTCGTCGGGCTGGAACGACTGCACGATCGGATGGGCGTCGGCAGCTGCGTGCCTGCGCGCGTGCTTGTTCGGCGAGGAGTCACAGCAGCCGACGTGCCCGCAGGTCAGGCAGAGCCTCAGGTGGACCCACGGGGAGCCGAGCATCAGACACTCCTGACACCCTTCTGGGGTCAGCGGCTTGACCGGCCGGACGAGCGCGAGGTGGGGGTCTGCATGCAGGGTCATCCGGATCACCCTTTCCGGGCGGTGATCGACTGTTCCACCCACCGGCGCAGAGCGGGGGCGGGCGCCGCCCCCGCCTGCCGGGCGACCGTCTCGCCCCGGTCGAGGATCAGCAGTGTCGGTACGGCCTGGACCCCGAAACGCTGCGACAGTCGCGGGTTCTTGTCGACGTCGACCTTGACGAGTTTGATGCGGCCGGCGAGGTCGGTGGCCACCTTCTCCAGCGCCGGACTGACCATGCGGCAGGGGCCGCACCAGGTGGCCCACAGGTCGACCACGACGGGGACGTCGGCCCGCTCGGCGACCTCGGTGAAGTCGTCGTCGCCCGCGTCCACCATCCACGGCAGGGGCTGCTTGCAGTGGCCGCACTTGGGGCGGCCCTCCGCGGCCACGGGCACCCGGTTGGTCCGCCCGCAGTGGGGACAACTGACGGTCGTCGCCTGCATCGTGCTCATGCCGCCCGCGCTCCCTTCACGTCCTCGGGCTGGTCGTAGGTGACTACCAGCTCTCCATGTTCGGCGTCGACGCGGACCGTCGCGCCGTCCTGGACGTCACCGCGCAGCAGGGCGCGCCCGACCATCGTCTCGACCTCGTGGGAGATGTAGCGGCGCAGCGGCCGGGCCCCGTACACCGGGTCGTAGCCCTGGTGGGCGATCAACTCCCGGGCCGCCTCGGTGAGTTCGACAGTGATGCGGCGTTCGGCGAGCCGGCGGCGCAGCTCGTCGAACTGCAGCTCCACGATCCGCTCGATCTGCCGCTCACCGAGCGGTTTGAACAGCACGATGTCGTCGACGCGGTTGAGGAACTCCGGGCGGAAGTGCCCGCGCAGCTCGCCCATCACCAGGGCGCGGGCGTCCGGCTTGATCTCACCCTCGGCGGTGGCGCCGTCGAGGAGGTGCTCGGAGCCGATGTTCGACGTCATGATGATCACGGTGTTACGGAAGTCGACGGTGCGGCCCTGAGCATCGGTGATGCGGCCGTCGTCGAGGATCTGCAGCAGGGTGTTGAAGACATCGGTGTGCGCCTTCTCGATCTCGTCGAACAGCACAACGGAGTACGGCTTGCGGCGTACGGCCTCGGTGAGCTGGCCGCCTTCCTCGTAGCCGACGTATCCAGGTGGTGCGCCCATGAGCCGGCTGACGGTGTGCCGCTCCTGGTACTCACTCATGTCGAGACGGACCATGTTCTCCTCGGAGTCGAACAGGGCCGCCGCGAGGGTCTTGGCCAGCTCGGTCTTCCCGACGCCGGTGGGGCCGAGGAAGATGAACGAGCCGATGGGGCGGCGCGGGTCGCGGATGCCGGAGCGGGCGCGGATGATGGCGTCGGCGACGAGTTTGACGGCCTCGTCCTGGCCGATGACGCGCTCGCGCAGGATCTCGTCGAGGCGCAGCAGCTTCTCGCGTTCGCCCTCCTGGAGACGGGCGACGGGGATGCCGGTCCAGGCGGCGACGATCTCGGCGATCTCCTCCTCGGTGACAACCTCGCGCAGCAGCCGGTTCTGCCCTTGTTTGGTGGCCAGCTGCTCCTCCTCGGCCTTCAGCCGGCGCTCCAGGTCCTGGAGGCGGCCGTAGCGGAGTTCGGCGGCGCGGTTGAGGTCGTAGGCGCGTTCGGCCTCCTCCGCCTCGTGGCGGACCTGCTCCAGTTCCTGGCGTAGCTCCTGCACGCGGCGGATGGCCTGCCGTTCGGCCTCCCACTGAGCACGTTTGGCGTCGGCCTCGCCGCGCAGGTCGGCCAGTTCCTTGCGCAGTTCCTCCAGGCGAGCTTTGCTGGCGGCGTCGGTCTCCTTCGACAGGGCCGCCTCCTCGATCTCCAGGCGGGTGACGCGGCGGGTGATCTCGTCGAGTTCGGCGGGCATCGAGTCGATCTCGGTACGCAGCCGGGCGCACGCCTCGTCGACGAGGTCGATGGCCTTGTCGGGCAGGAACCGGTCGGTGATGTAGCGGTGACTGAGGGTGGCCGCGGAGACCAGTGCGGTGTCCTGGATCTTCACGCCGTGGAAGACCTCGAGGCGTTCGCGCAGTCCGCGCAGGATGGAGATGGTGTCCTCCACGCTCGGCTCGTCGACCAGCACCTGCTGGAAGCGGCGTTCGAGGGCGGCGTCCTTCTCGATGTGCTTGCGGTACTCGTCGAGGGTGGTGGCGCCGATCATGTGGAGTTCGCCGCGGGCGAGCATCGGCTTGAGCATGTTGCCCGCGTCCATGGCCCCTTCGGCGGCGCCCGCGCCCACGACGGTGTGGAGTTCGTCGACGAAGAGCAGGATGCGTCCCTGGGCGGCCTTCACCTCGGACAGGACGGCCTTGAGTCGTTCCTCGAACTCGCCGCGGTACTTGGCGCCGGCGACCAGGGAGCCCATGTCGAGAGCGAACACCGTCTTGTCGCGCAGGCCCTCGGGGACGTCACCGCGAACGATGCGCTGGGCCAGGCCCTCGACGATGGCGGTCTTGCCGACGCCGGGATCGCCGATGAGGACGGGGTTGTTCTTGGTCTTGCGGCTGAGGATCTGGGTGACGCGGCGGATCTCCGCGTCACGGCCGATGACCGGGTCCAGCCGCCCGGACCGAGCCTCGAGGACGAGGTCGCGGCCGTACTTCTCCAGAGCCTCATAGGCCACTTCGGGGTTGGCGGAGGTGACGCGCTGGTTGCCGCGGACCTGGGTGAGCGCGCTCAGGAACGAATCCCGGGTCACGCCGTGCTCCTTGAGCAGGCGTCCGGCGGCGGTCGCCGAGCCCTCCTCGGCCAGGGCGAGCAGGAGGTGCTCCACGGACACGTACTCGTCCTTGAGGCGTTTGGCCTCCCGCTCGGCGGCATCGAGCAGGCGGGACAGGCGCTGAGTGACGAAGACCTGGCCGGGTGCCGCGCCGGGACCGGTGACCTTCGGGCGGCGGGAGAGTTCCTCGCGCACGGCCGCGCGCAGCTCCTTCGGCTCGGTGCCGGCCTGTTGCAGCAACCGTGGGATCAGACCGTCCTCCTGATCGAGAAGCGCGAGCAGCAGGTGTTCCCCGTCGACCTCGGTCTGCCCCATGCCGACGGCCGCGCTCTGGGCCTCCTGGAGTGCTTCCTGGGACTTCTGCGTGAGACGGTTCATGTCCATGGGGGTGTTTCACTCCTCGTACCGGCGCGGCGCAGGGCGGCTTCGAGCATGCTGATGCGGTCCAGCAGGTCGAGCACCAGGCCGATGGATGCGTAGTTGAGGCACAGCCCGGTGCGCAGCCGCTGGACGCGGGCAAGGGCGGCCGGTGCCGTGGGTTCGAACACCAGCCCTCCGGAGGCGTCGCGCTCGGCCTCGACCAGGCCCAGAGCGACGAACCGGCGGATGAGGTCGGGATGGACCCCGGAGCGGCGGGCCACGGTCTGCAGGGAGAGCCTGGGCACCGGCACGATCGCGTACCGGACGCGTGCCGGCGCGGGAGTTGTCAGCCGAGACGCCGGGCGCGCCCCGGCGCGTGGGTCACTCATCGTGTCCTCCTGGGGTCGAACGAGGAGACGGCGGCGAGCTCCTCGAAGAGTGCGCGCTCCCGGTCGCTGAGCCTGGACGGCACCATGATCCGGAGCTCGGCGTAGAGATTGCCGTTCGTGCCGTGCGGGTTCGGCATGCCCTCACCGCGCAGCCGCAGCCGCCGGCCGCTGGACGAGCCCGCGGGCACGCTGACCTTCGCCGTCGCCCCGCTCGGCGTGGGCACCGGAACCGTCGCGCCCAGCGCGGCCTCCCAGGGTGTGACCGGAAGCTGCACGTACACGTCCCGGCCGTCGAGGCGGAACTGGGGGTGCGGCTGGATCCGCACCCGCAGGTACAGGTCCCCCGCGGGGGCGTCACCGTTGCCCCGGCCGCCCTCGCCCGCCAGCCGGATACGCTGCCCGTCGGTGACACCCGGTGGCACGTCGACCTCGTACCGCCGCGGCTGCCCGGTGGGACCGGCGAGCGTGACGGTGCGATGACCTCCGCGGTAGGCCTCCTCGACGGTGAGCGGCAGTTCGGCCTCCTGGTCGGCTCCGGGGACACGCACCCGTCCGGCGCCCCCGAAGAACGAGCCGAACAGGTCGTCGACGTCGACGCCCTCCGCGCCGAAGCCGCTGGTGGCGTACCGGACCCGGGGGCCGTCCCCGGTGGACCAGCGGAAGCCGCCGCCGGGTCCCGCGCCGGCACCGACCCGCTCCTCCCAGTCCTCGGGGACCTTCCGGAAGTCCTCGCCGAAACGGTCGTAACGGGCCCGCTGGTCGGGGTCGGACAGGACACTGAAGGCCTCGTTGATCTCCTTGAACCGCTCCTCCGCCGCGGGGTCCTTGTTGACGTCCGGGTGGTACTTGCGGGCCAGCTTGCGATACGCCCGCTGGATCTCGTCCTTGTCGGCGTCTCGCGGGACCCCGAGAACCTCGTAGAAGTCGCGTGCCATGGCCGCTCACTCCCGCTTGGCGACGGTCACGGCGGCCGGCCTCAGCTGCCGCTCGGCCTCGCCGTAGCCGGGGCGCAGCACCTGCGCCACGGTGTTCGGTTCGGCGTCGGGGTCCTGGACCACGCCGACGACCTCGTGCCGGGAGGGGTCGAACGGGACGCCGGTCTCGGCGTGACGCTCGTAACCAAGGCGTTCGAGGATGGACACGGCCTGGTCGCGCACGGCGCGAACCCCCTCGACGATCGCCCCGGGGTCGGAGCCCGCGTGGTTCAGGGCCAGTTCGAGGTTGTCGACGACGGGAAGGAAGGCCGCGGCCGTGCGGGCGCGTTCGAGCGCGCGCTCCCGGTCCAGTTCCCTGGCGTGTCGCTTGCGCAGGTTGTCCAGATCGGCGAGAGCACGCCGCCAGCGGTCCTCGACCTCTTTCAGCGCGGCCGCGTACTCGTCCTCGACCCCGGCCGGACCGGTGGCCGCGTCGGGCCCCGGTTCGGCCTGCGTGGTCGGCGGCGCGGGCTCGGGCAGGTGGCCCTGCGGCGGTTGTCCGGCGCCTTCGGGCGGTAGGTCGGACGATCGGTCCTGGGGAGAAATCGGCATGGCCGGCACCTCAGCCCTTGTCGAACTCGGCGTCGATCACGTCTTCGTCGGCGCCGGCACCGCCCTGCCCGGCGCCGTCCGGCCCGGTGGTGTCCGACGGACCACTCGCCGCCGCGGCTTCGGCCTGGTGGGCGGCGAGCCCGGCGTAGACCTGCTGGAGTTCGGAGATCAGCGGCCTGACCTTGTCCACTCCGGCCTCGTTCTTGACCGCGTCGCGGGCCTCGGCCACCAGCATCTCGGCGCGCGCCTTTTCGTGCGCGGGCGCGGCGTCGGCCAGTTCGTTCAGGCGCTTTTCGACCTGGTAGGCGATCGCGTCGAGTTCGTTGCGGGCGTCGACGGCCTCGCGGAGTGCCTGGTCCTGGCCCCGGTTGCTTTCGGCTTCCTGGACCATGCGTTCGACCTCGCTCCGGTCCAGGTTGGAGCTCTCGCTGATGGTGATGCCCTGTTCCTTGCCGGTGTCCTTGTCGCGCGCGCTGACGTTGAGGATGCCGTTGGCGTCGATGTCGAAGGTGACCTCGATCTGCGGTTCGCCCCGCGGCGCCGGCCGGATGTCGGTGAGCTGGAACCGGCCGAGGACCCGGTTGTCGGCGGCCCGCTCGCGCTCGCCCTGGAGGACGACGATGTCGACGGCCGGCTGGTTGTCCTCGGCGGTGGAGAAGGTCTCGCTGCGGCGCACCGGGATGGTGGTGTTCCGCTCGATGATCTTCGTCATCACTCCGCCGCGCGTCTCCACGCCCAGGGACAGGGGGGTGACGTCGAGCAGCAGGACGTCCTTGACCTCGCCCTTGAGCACCCCGGCCTGGATCGCGGCACCCAGGGCCACGACCTCATCGGGGTTGACGCTCATGTTGGGGTCCTTGCCGCCGGTCAGTCGACGCACCAGGGCCTGGACGGCGGGGATGCGGGTGGAACCGCCGACGAGGATGACCTCGTCGATGTCGCTCTCGCTGACCTTGGCGTCGGCCATGGCCTGCTGGACCGGACCGAGGCAGCGCTCCACCAGGTCGCCGGTGATCTGCTCGAACGTGGACCGCATGATCGAGTCGGTGAGATGCTTGGGCCCGGAGGCGTCGGCGGTGATGAACGGCAGGCTGACCTGGGTCTGGGTGACGGAGCTGAGCTCGGTCTTGGCCTTCTCGGCCGCCTCGAACAGGCGTTGCAGCGCCTGCGGGTCCTTGCGCAGGTCGATGCCGTTCTCCTTCTGGAAGTCGTCCGCGAGGTAGTCGACCAGACGCCGGTCGAAGTCGTCGCCGCCCAGATGGCTGTCACCCGCCGTGGAACGCACCTCGACCACGCCGTCGCCGACATCGAGGATGCTCACGTCGAAGGTGCCGCCGCCCAGGTCGAAGACGAGAACGGTCTCGTGCTGCTTCTTGTCCATGCCGTACGCGAGGGCGGCCGCAGTCGGCTCGTTGATGATCCGCAGCACTTCCAGTCCCGCGATCCGTCCGGCATCACGGGTCGCGGTGCGCTGGGCGTCGTTGAAGTAGGCGGGCACCGTGATGACCGCCTCCGTGACCCGTTCCCCCAGCTGCTTGGAGGCGTCGTCGGCGAGTTTGCGCAGCACCAGGGCACTGATCTCCTCAGGCGCGTACAGCTTGTCACGCACCTTGAAGCGGGCCTCGCCGTTCTCTCCCGGGACGACGTCGTAGGCGACGGCCTTGGCCTCGTCGGGGATCTCGTCGAAGTGCCGGCCGATGAACCGCTTGGCCGAGTAGATGGTGCCCTTGGGATTGAGGATCGCCTGGCGGCGGGCCAGCTGGCCCACCAGGCGCTCGCCGGTGTCGGTGAAGGCCACGACGGACGGTGTCGTGCGGTTGCCCTCGCTGTTGGGCACGACGGACGGCTCGCCGCCCTCCCACACCGCGATCACCGAGTTGGTGGTGCCCAGGTCGATGCCCACTGCCTTGGCCATGAGGAACTCCTTCCGCGGCGGTCGACGTCCGTCGGCGACCGTTCATCCTCCGGGCCCTGTCCGCCCGGCTTCGAAACTCGTTCAGCTGGGGGCGGGGCCGCTGCGCGGGCGGCCGCCCCTGGAGGAGGCACTCCCCGTGTTCGCGCCGGCCCTGCTGTCCAGCCCGGCGACCAGCCGGACGGCCTCATCGGCGACGTCCTCGTCCACCACGACGTCGTACC
The DNA here is from genome assembly GCF_014905555.1 of Streptomyces sp. Y2F8-2. Classification (GTDB taxonomy): domain Bacteria; phylum Actinomycetota; class Actinomycetes; order Streptomycetales; family Streptomycetaceae; genus Streptomyces; species Streptomyces cynarae. Next base: position 89,328 of record NZ_BNGS01000009.1, read on the forward strand.
GGCTGGGCTCCATCGAGCGGACCGAGGCGAAGTTCCTGCGGCCGCCCTGGGCCGCGTGCAACAGCACGCCGAGCAGCGCACCGACGACCGCTCCGAAGATCAGCCCGTACAGGGCGAGGAGCAGACCGGAGACGACCGGATTCAGCCAGTTCAGCAGCCCGAAGATCCAGCCGACGAGTACGCCGGGCAGCGCTCCGGTGGCTGCGCCGTGGAGGGCGGCCTCGCCGTACCCCATTCGACCGATCACTTGTTCGACCAGGCGCATGTCCCGACCGATGATCGCCACCTTCTCAACGGGAAAGCCCTGGTCGGCGAGGTGATCGACGGCATGTTCGGCTTCCTGGTACGTCGAGTACGAGGCAACGGCCCTGCGGGCCTGCTCGGTCATGGCCACTCCTTCCGCCGACGGACCGCCGAGCGGTCCCGACAGGTCCCAGAGTGGCTGTTCGCCCGGTCACCCCGCCTGCGCCCAGCGGGTCCAAAAGTGGCACCGGCGGTCGGTCTGCGAGGACAGGAGGCGGGACGACGATTCGGGTTCGCGGCGGGGTACCTCACGGTTCGGCCCGGCGTGAGGTAGCGGGGTTCACGGATGTTCCGAGTCCTGGTTCCCACCCGGGACGCAGGACCGACCCCTTCCTCCACTCCAGGCTGGTACGGCGCACCGCGGCGATCCTGATCCCGTGGCGACATTCGACGCGGCTGCGCGACGCTACGGGCCGGCGGCCGTACGGAGGCGACCGCCACGGCTGACCGGCCGGTGGGGTGGAGAGCGGGCCCACCTCCACCGTGCACCGCCTGCTCTCTCCGCGGCCAGGCCGTTGGGTTCAGCCGGGCATGGGGTGGTGCGCCCGGGCGAACTGCTCCACGACGGCGGCGCAGAAGGCAGGCAGGTCGGCCGGGCCGCGGCTGGTGACCAGCTGCCCGTCGACGACCACCTCCTGGTCGGCGACGACCTCCGCGCCGGCGTTGCGCAGGTCGGTGCGGATGCTGGGCCAGGACGTCAGGCGGCGACCGCGCACGGCGTCGGCCTCCGCCAGGGTCCACGGGCCGTGGCAGATCGATGCGACCGGTTTCCCGCTGGCCATGAAGTCCCTGACGAACTGCACCGCGTCGCGGTCCATGCGCAGCTGGTCGGGGTTCATGGTGCCGCCGGGCAGGAGCAGGGCGTGGTAGTCGTCGACGGAGGCGTCGGCGACCAGGCGGTCCACAGGGAAGGTTCCCGCCGCGTTGAGGTCGAACTGGCGGGCCTGGATCTCGCCGGGATGGAGCGAGACGATCTCGGTCTTCGCCCCTGCGCCCTGCAGCGCACCGCGCGGCTGGTCGAGTTCCACGCGCTCGACGCCGTCGGCGGCCAGAATCCCCACCCGCATCCCCCGCAGTTCCTGTGTCATGATGCGGCTCCCTTCACGAGTCGCTGGTTGTACGACACGAGTGGCAGGGACACCCGGCAGGGCCCGTCCGGATCCCTTTCCCGGACCGGGGACTGCAAGGCGCGGCCGAGGGTGCCCCGAGCGTGTATGCGCGCGCGACCAGCCGGAGCTGCCGTCCGGGTGGAGGACGACTTCGGTCCAGCCGTCGTCGCGGGCGTCGAGGTGCTGGTATCCGTCTGCTGCCTTGTTCATCGACACGCGCATCGAGGACTTCCTTCACCCTCTCGGCGCGCAATCCCTCATCTGCCTGCCCGAAACGGCATTCCGAATCCGAGGCCGTTGCGTGGGAGAAATCAGGCGTGATTTTCCCGGCCCAGGAGACCAGCCGCGCTGAGAGGGCAATCGCGAATCCTCGAGCATCTGCGGCGCGACCCCGGCCTCGACAAAGGCTCCCGTCTCCTTCCGGCCCCCGCCCGGCATGTCAGTTCAGATCGGTGACATGCACCGGGGCGCGACCGCTACAGCAGCCGGTCGAACACCGCGGTCACGCTGTCCCAGTGGCTGGTCTGCGGGTTCTTGACATCCGGGTACATGATTTTGAACGTCTCGGCGAGGGCGACGCTGAGACCGCCGATGATCTCGGGGTAGCGCTCTTCGGTCTCGTGGGTGGGTGTCCTGTCGAGGGGAGGGTGCGCGGCGAGCTGTTCCACGATCGGCTTCAGCTCGACCTCCTCGTCGAGCCGCCGGAACCGGTGGATGCTCTCCTGGAGGCCCTTGGTGATCGGTAGGTCCCACGGTTCGACGGTATCCCGGCCGTTGGCCTTGGCCGACGCCTGGCCGACGACCAGGAGGTCGTAGAGCTTGGCGTCGACGAAGTCGCCGTACCGCTTCAGGTCGTTCTTGTCCACGTCGAGGCCTGCGGCGGCGCGGAAGAACCTCTCGAACTTCGACACACCCATCACGGTCATGCCTCTCGCCTCCTCACCGGGAACCGGACGGCGTCGTTCGCTCCCGCCGGCGCCGCCATCGGCTGTTACCGGTCGAGATTCGCAGAGCCCGCCTGCTGAGCGCCTCCGCACCCGAGGCCGAAAAAGAACACCCCCTCCTACCCTGGCAGAGCAGCATGGAATGCGCAGGCATCCCCCGGTCAGCCGTACGGCCGTCCCTCTCGAACGCTCTCGACGCCGAACGGGCCGACCGGGCCGACCGGAAACGCGACGGCGGAAAAGCCGGCCGCGCCCCACAGGCACGGCGCCCTGACGCACATCCGGCAGACCGGCGACGGTGTCCCCTTTGCCGTGGCGGAGGCCGTCCGCACTTGTGCTCGGAGGTCCACGGAGCCCGCCGTTTTTCCGCCCGTCGGGAGCAGGCAGGGTGTGGCCCGGAGAAGGCGGAGCCCCTCACCCGTGCCACCCTGGAAACCCTGGCCGAGCGGCTCACCAGGGGTGAGGCGGAGGACCTCGCGTCCGAACTGCCCAAGCCGCTGAAGGAACCGCTGGTCTCTCCCACTCCGGAGGCCGAGCCCTTCGGACTCGACGAGTTCATCAATCGGGTGAGCAGGCGAGCAGGGGTGAGCCCGGACGAGGCCCGCGAGGGCGTACGGGCGGAGCTGACCACCCTGAGGGACGCGGTCAGTGATGGCGAGTTCCGCCACGTAATATCCCAGCTGCCCCGGGACTTCGAGGCTCTCGTCGGCGCCCCGGGCTAGAAGGAGCCATGACCGACGAGGTCGGCGCCACCATCGAGGACACGGAACCGGCCGTACTCACGGCGGCCACCGTCACACTGGTCGAGGGGCGGACGTTTTGCGTCTCGGGCAAGAGCCGGCCGCTTGAGGTCGATCACCAGAGTGCCGGCGCCCGCATCGGCCGCCCCCTCGACCGCCACACACAGTGCGGCGAGGCGGGTCGACGGGGACCGCAGCGAACCACCCATTCCGACGACGAGCGGGCGTGTCATCCTGTCAACTCCTTCAGAGCATCTCCAGGGGCGTGGGCCCGCTGGGTGGCGGGAACGCCTCGTCGAGGGCGTCGAGCGCCTCGGTGGGAAGGTGGAGGTCCACCGCGCCGCGGTTCTCCCGAACGTGGTCGGGTGATCCGGAACGCGGGATCGCGGTCACCCCCTGTTCCAGCACCCAGGCGAGTGCCACCTGGGTCGGCGTGGCTCCGAGGGCCCGGGCCACGGCATCCAGTGCCTCGACCTTCAGGAGCCGCCCCTGCTCGATCGGGGAGTAGGCCATGACCGTCACCCCGGCCTCGCGGCACCAGGGGAGAAGATCCCACTCGATGCCGCGCCGGGAGAGGTTGTACAGCACTTGGTCGACGGCCGAGGCGTCGCCACCGGGGAGGGTGGTCAGCTCGGCCATGTCGGCCACGTCCAGATTGCTCACGCCCCAGTAACGGATCTTCTCCGCCTCCATCAGGTCGGTGAATCCCGCCAGGGTCTCCTCGAGTGGCCACCGTCCCCGCCAGTGCAGCAGGTACAGGTCCAGCCGTTCCGTACGGAGCCGCCGCAGGCTGCCCTCGCAGGCAGCGACGGTGCCCTTCCGGTCGGCGTGGCCTGGCAGCACCTTGCTGACGAGGAAGACCTCCTCCCGGCGTCCGCGGAGGGCCTCCCCGACGAGTTCCTCGGTTGCGCCGTCGCCGTACATCTCCGCCGTGTCGACGACGGTCATCCCCAGGTCCACGCCCAGCCGCAGTGCGGCGATCTCCTGTTCACGCCGGGCCGGGTCCTCGCCCAGGTACCAGGTGCCCTGCCCGAGCGCCGCGATCTCCTCACCAGAGGGGAGCGCGATCGTTCTGGCCGATTCCGCAGACATCTCGGGCCTCCCGTCTGCCGCGGATCCGTGTCACGCGCACCCGCACCGGGTGCCCAGGTCCGCGCCTCCCAGACAACCGTGTCGCATGCGCCGCCGGGAGGTCAGGAGGGGCGAGCGGACTGCGCCGAGAGCTCGCCGGGACCGGGTGCGCGATCCCGCAACGCGACGACCACCGACACAACGGCGCCGCAGGAGAGGACCGTCGCGAAACCGATCATCGCGGTCTGCACGGCGAAGTGCCGCAGGGCGATGCTGAACAGGACGGAGGGCAGGCCCATTCCCAGGTACGCGACGACGAAGAACACGGCGAGGACCCCCGCGCGTGAGGCGGGCTCGGCCACTGAACCGGCACGTTCGACGCCTCCCTTGAACAGCAGCCCGGAGCCGGCTCCCGACAGGGACACGGCGACCAGGTAGAGCCAGAGCGCCGGATGGTGGAGGGCGACGGCGCACAGGACCAGCCCGACCGGGAAGACCACTGCCCCCACGGTCAGGAGCCGGGGCAGTGGGAGGCGGCCCAGCACCAGCTGGGCGGCCGCCGCGGAACCGAACATGAGGAAGGCCGCCAGGCCGACCACGAGGTGCGAGTCGGTGTGCAGGGTGCCGTGGAGCACGCTCGCCCCGAGGGAGGAGATCAGGCCGAGGATCGCGAAGGCGAAGGCGCCCAGCGCGCCGGCCGCGCCGAACGCCCGCCGGCCGCCGGGGCGCAGGACGAACCTGCTGGACGGTTGGGCCGCGGGCAACTCCAGGTCCACGGTCTCCGGGGTGCACAGCACCAGCGCCAGGCACACTGCCATGGCGAGCGTGAAGATCGCCTGGGCGGTGATCAGGGGCGCGGGAAGCCACTCGGCGGCGGCTCCGGCGACCAGGGGCCCTGAGGCCAGGCCGCCGAGGTTGGCGGCGGTGGCCACGATGCCGGGCAGCACCGAACCCGTCCGTTCCGGACGGACCTCGTGGTGGAGGTCGTGCAGGTACGTCGTCGCGGTCGAGGCCATCAGCCCCAGTCCGACACCGTTCAGGATCCTGCCCGCGATCAGCCCCGGCAGGTCCCGCCACACGATCAGTACGACCGACGCGACGATGCCGACCAGCAGCGCCGGGACGATGATGCGCCTCCGGCCGAGCCGGTCCGACAGGTGCCCCAGCCCTAGGAATGCGGCCGCTGCGCCCACGACCATCGAGGCGTACGCCACCGTGACCGTGGTCGCGCCGAAGTGGTCCCGAGCCTCGTACAGCGGCCACAGCGGGGTCGGCGCGGTGCCGAAGGCCATCAGCACGGTGAAAGCCACCGCCACGAACCAGAAGCCGGTCGTGTGCGAGGCACGGCGCCGGGCGGGGGCGCGGGGCGGCAGGTCGGCGGGAGCGGGTGCTGGAATCCGGTGGGTCGGGTCGTCGGGAGCGTCGGCTGTGGGACGGCTCAGCGGCGTCGGAACGGCAGGCAGGGGTACCCCTCCTCGGGCGGAAGCGGATGGCGCTTTCCATCCTCCTCACCAGCCAGAATCAGTGCCAACGAATGTTTTTGCTGGGCTCCAGCAATGCGAGTGATACTTCTGCTGTGGAGCTACGTCAGCTGGAGCACTTCATCGCGGTCGCCGAGGAGCTGAGTTTCACTCGTGCCGCACGCCGGCTGCACGTGGTGCAGTCAGGGGTGTCCGCCGCGATCCGCTCCCTGGAGCGCGAGCTCGGCTGCGCGCTGTTCGAGCGCACGTCGCAGCAGGTCCGGCTCACCGGGGCGGGCGCCTCGCTGCTGCCGGAGGCTCGGGCCACCCTGAACGCCGCCCAGGCCGCCCAGGACGCCGTACGCGCCGCACAGGACACGCTGCGCGGCACGGTGAACGTGGGGGCCATGGCCTCGGTCGAGGTGGTGGACCTGCCTGCGCTCCTCGGGCAGCTGCACGCGCGGCATCCGGCGATCGACGTCCGGCTGCGGCTGGCGACGGCCGGCTCGGCGGGACTGGCGCAGGCGCTGCTCAGCGGGGACCTTGACGTGGCCTTCCTGTCGCTGCCCGAACGCAAGCCCGCCGGGATCGACGCACGGGAGCTGGCCACCGTGCCGCTCGTCCTGGTGGTGAGCGCCGCCCATCCGCTCGCGCAGCGGGGAAAGGTGGTACTTGCGGACCTCGCGGGGGAGCCCTTCGTGGACTTCCCGCCGGGCTACGGCAACCGCGAGGTGGTCGACCGGGCGTTCGCGGCAGCGGGCGTCGCACGCCGGGTGGCACTGGAAGTGCCCGACATCGACATGGGGGCGGCACTGGTCCGGCACGGTCTGGGCATCGCCTTCCTGCCCGCGTTCGCCGTTGCCCGCACCCCCGGCCTGCACGTCCTGGACGTCCACGGCACCGTGCTCCGCTGGAGCATGCATCTCGGCACGTCGTCGACCCGGCGGCCCAGCTCGGCTCTGCGGGCGCTGCTCGACCTGGTCGACCTCCACGTCATCGCACTGTGACGCCCGGGCCGCGGCCCGGGCCTTCGTGTGCGCCTCACGCCATGACGGCCGCGAGGGACCGGCGATCCGCGGGTGTCACCCGGCGGGTTTCATGGCCTGGGAGAAGTCCGTTCCGAGCTGCGCCATCAGGTCGTTGAACTCCTTCTCGCTGATCGCCTCGCGGAGCACGGCCAGTACGGTTCGCACACCCCGGTCGGCCTCCTCCTCCTTGAGCATGGTGCGTTCGGCCACGCGCCGCACGCTGTCCTTGTGGCCGAACCGCTCGATGCGATCCGTGGTTCCCCGGCGCACCGCCTCCGCGAGGCCCTCGGGGAGCTCGGTGACCAGGTCCCTGGCCTCCCCCGGGCTCAGCCTGTGGGCCAGCGTCTCGAGCGTGGCCCAGGTCAGGTCCCCCGCCTCCTCCCGGCCCAGTCCGGTGCGCTCGGCGACGGTACGGACGAATTCCTGCTCATCCATGGGTCGTCCTCCTTCGCTGCTGTGTTGCGACGAACGGCGCGGACGCCCTGCAAGCCTGCCACGCCGGCCCGGCCCGCGCCCGCCCACGGACGGCGATGACCACGACTGCCCCCAGCCTGCCGTGACATGGGACCGGATCAGCACGTGTGAGCGGGTCCGGGCGTGGAAACCCGAGGGGTCCCGACTCCAGGGAGGCGTCATGGACGCCCATGTCACTGCCCAGGCAAGCCCCATCGCCACGGTCAACCCGTACACCGGTGAAAGGGTTCGTGAGTTCCCGGCGCTGAGCGACGAGGACGTAGGGCGCGCGATCGACGCGGCGCACCGCAGCTTTCCAAACTGGCGTGCCCGGTCGACGGCCGACCGGGGGGCCCTCGTGCAACGCGCCGGCCGGCTCATGAGGGAGCGCAAGGAGGAACTGGCGCACCTCCTGACCCTTGAGGTCGGCAAGCTGATCAACTCGAGCCGTGCAGAGGTCGACCTCGCGTCCGACATCCTCACCTACTACGGAGAGCACGGCCCCGAGCTGCTGGAAGAACGACCCCTGCCGGTGCCCGAGGGCACGGCCGTGCTGGTGAACGAGCCGCTCGGCGTCCTTCTCGGCGTTATGCCGTGGAACTTCCCGCTGTACCAGGTCGTCCGATTCGCGGGTCCGAACCTCGTCCTGGGCAACACGATCCTGCTCAAGCACGCGAGTAGCTGCCCCCAGTCCGCACTGGCACTCGAGCAGCTGTTCACGGATGCGGTTGTGCCGACCGGGGTCTACACCAATCTTTTCGTGCGGGGCAGAGACGTCGGGAACATCATCGATGACTCTCGAGTGCAGGGAGCGTCACTGACCGGAAGCGAGCGGGCGGGCGTGAGCTTGGGCGAGATCGCCGGCCGCAATGTCAAAAAGTCCGTCCTCGAGCTGGGTGGCAGTGATCCCTTCGTCGTGCTGGACGATCACAACCTCGAGCGCACCGTGTACGCCGCGTTCCTCGGCCGGATGGGCAACACCGGGCAGTGCTGCGTGGCGGCCAAGCGCTTCATCGCCCTTGCCGACGTCTACGACGCCTTCGTCACCGGGCTGCGTGACCGGATGAGCGAGGTGCAACCGGGAGATCCGGCCGACCCCGCCACCACGCTCGGCCCGCTGTCCTCCGAGGCCGCGGCCGAACTCCTGATGGAGCAGGTTCGTGACGCGGTGGACAAGGGAGCCACGGTGGTGCTGGGCGGCGGGCGGCCCGACCTGCCGGGCGCCTTCGTCGAGCCGACTCTTCTCACCGACGTCACACCGGACATGCGGGCCTACCGGGAAGAGCTCTTCGGCCCCGTCGCCACGGTCTACCGGGTCGCCGACGAGGACGAGGCCGTGGCGCTGGCCAACACCTCTCCCTACGGCCTGGGAGGCGCGGTCTTCGCCGCCGACCCGGAACGTGCTCGCGGAGTCGCGGACCGGCTGGAGGCGGGCATGGTATGGATCAACCACCCGACCGCGTCCCGACCGGAGCTGCCCTTCGGCGGCATCAAGCGCTCCGGCTACGGGCGCGAACTCGGCGACGTGGGCATCGTGGAATTCGCGAACCGCAAGCTCGTGCGCTACGTGGACGCCGACGCCCCGATCGAAGAAGTGCTGGGCTGACCTACGACGCCACTGCAGCGCTGCTGACACCACTCCCACAGGAGTTCCAGCGAGGCGTCAGCCGGGCCCGCCCAGCACGATCTTCCACACTCGGGTCGCCACCTGGAGGTTCAGCCGGTCCTCGACGTTCGCGAGGTCGTTGCCGCTGATGTCGCGGATGCGCTGGAGCCGATAGCGCAGCGTGCTGCGGTGGATCGCGAGGGATTCCGCGGTCTCGTCGTAGTTGCCGCCGCAGTCGAAGTACCGGGACAGGGTCTCCACCAAGGTCGCGTGGTGCCGGGAGTCGTAGTCGATGAGCTGCCCGAGCCACTCCTGTACGAACGTCTCCAGTTCCCGGTAATCGTTGCCGGGTCCCAGGATGCGGTAGAGGCCGAGCTCGTCGAAGAACGCCGTGCCGTAGCGCTCGCGGGAGTGGCGGCGCACGTCCAGGGCGCGCTGCGCCTCCTGGTAGTGGTGGGGGATGTCGTTCAGGGAGTCGGAAGGGGCGCTCACCCCGATCGTCCCGGACCGTGTTCCGGTCTCCCGGGCGAGCGCCTCGTACAGCGAGCGGGCGTGCGGCCTGTCGTCGGCGACCAGGACGACGTGGTCGGAGCGTCGGGTCAGCAGCGAGCGCATGCCCACGGCAGAGGCCGCCCGCCCCACGGTCTGTGCGAAGGAATCGTCGGCGGTCCGGTTCGACCACTGCACCACGACGACGTAGTGGCTGCGGTGCAGGTCGTGTCCGACTGCCTCGGACCGGGCGTAGGCGCTCGCCTCGTCCGTCCCTGCCAAGAGGTCGTCCACCAGCTCGCGGTGCAGCCTCAGCTCCACTTCCGCCAGATTGCGCAGGTGCGTCAGCTCCGGGGCGAGTGACGCGGCAGCGTGTTCCAGCGCGAGCACGGTGTGCTCGTCGGCCTCGTCCCGGGCATCGACCAGGGCCAGCACGCCCAGGATCTCGCCGTGCGGGCGGATCAGGGTGATCAGCCGGTCCCTTATCCGCACCGGCCCGGCCTGACGGGCGACGGCGTACAGCATTTCGTCCTGGCGCACTGGGTCCGGTTCGGGATAGGGGACGGGGCGGCTGGGGCCGGTCCAGGACCTCAGCCGACCGAAGCGGTCCTCGACCAGCACAGGTAGTCCAGTGAGCCCGTGCAGTGCGCGGGTGACAGCTTCCTCGCCGCCACCCGAGGCAGCGACGCCGGCCATGAGCGCGTGAACGGCTCGCTCGTAGCCCAGCTCGGCCACCACAGAGATCAGCTGCCGCTGGAGGGCTGTGCGTTCGTCCCTCAGTCGGTGCAGCTCCAGCGCGTCCTCGCGTCGGCGGCGATGTGCGAAAGCGACTGACAGTGCGGCAGCGGTGTGCCGGACGAGCGTGGCGAGCAGGGATCGCTCGGCCTCGGTGGGCCGGGAGCGGGACGTCACCACGAGGTAGCCGTGGAGTCCCTCAAGTCCGCGTAGCCCCAGGGCCCGACCCCAGGGCCTGCCGGGTACGGTCACGTTGCCGTCCTGCCCGGCCAGCTCCCGCACCCTCCGGCTCACGGCCGAGGCAGGCATCTGCCCGTCCCTTGGACTGGGGACCAGGTCGCCGCCCACATTGAGGTATCCGGCCTCGGCACTGTATGGCCCCGCGGCGGCTATGTGGTCCATGGCCAGGCGCAGAATCTCGACTTCGTCCAGAGTGCCGAACAGGGCGCGGGAGAGCGCGACCAGTTCGTGCAGGGCATGGTCGGCTGGGGTTCGAGCGGGCGGGCAGGGCCCTCCGCGCGCGGCCGTGGGGTCCCGCCCGGCGCTGCCCCGCGGAAGGCTGCCCTTCCGGTGGGAGTAGCGGTGGTGCAGGCTGGGCGCCTGACTGCCGACCATGGGACCACTCCGTCCCTCGAAGCCCTCAGAGAACCGCGCGGCATGTCGCGTACCCGCTCACGGGCCGGCTACCCGAGATGTGTGGATCCTTTCTCGCGTACTCGTGGGGCGACCGGACCTGTGCAAGTCATTACCCGCACCCGGGCGAGGGCGGAGTGCGGCGTCAGCCGCCGGCCACGGCGCGCACCGCCTCCTCGACCGGGGTGGACCCGCTGATCAGCTCGAGGATGCGCCCGGCGGTCCTGGGCTCGTGGAGCAGGGCTGCGAGCACCGCAGCCACGTCGTCGCGCGGCACCTGGCCGCGGTCGGTGTGCTCGGCGAGCGTGACGCGGCCGCTACCGGGGTCGTCGGTGAGCATCCCCGGGCGCAGAATCGTCCAGTCCAGTCCCGGACGGGAGGCGATGTCGGCGTCCGCCTCGCCCTTGGCCTTCAGGTAGGCGGCGAACACCGGGTCGGTGCCGGGCGGCGGCGGACTGTCCACGCCCATCGCGGAGATCACCAGAAAGCGGCGCATCCCGGCGCGCTCGGCCGCGTCGGCGAGGAGGATGGCCGCGTTCCGGTCCACCGTCTGCTTGCGGGCCGCGCCGCTGCCCGGTCCGGCGCCCGCGGCGAACAGTGCCGCGTCGGCGCCGCTGAGGTGGCCGGCCACCTCGTCCACCGAGGCGTGCTCCAGATCGCACACCACCGGTTCCGCGCCGTCCGCGCGCAGGTCGTCGGCGTGGTCCGGGTTGCGGATCAGCCCTGTGACGTTGTCGCCGCGGGCCGAGAGCAGCCGGGTCAGCCGGCGCGCGATCTTGCCGTGTCCACCCGCGATCACCATGTGCATGGGGTCATTCTTGCCACACGCGACCGCTCAGGCCGGGCTGCGGGACTGCCGCGGCAGGTCGCGTCCCGCGGTTGCCGTAAGGCCGGCGTACTCGCGCACCGCGCTGGTGTGCGAGACCACCCGGCCACCGGGTCGCGCCGCAGGTGCTCGGGGAATCGCGATCGCGATTCTGTCGTCAGGAGCGCGCGAGCCGGGCCGCGAGATACGGTGCGGTGGCGCTGCGGCGGGCCCTCGCCACCTTGGCCGGCGGACCCGCCGCGACCACCCGCCCGCCCGCGTCGCCGCCGCCCGGACCGAGGTCGATGACCCAGTCGGCGGTGGCGATCGTGGCCAGGTCGTGCTCGACGACGACGACCGTGTTGCCGGCGTCGACGAGCCGGTGCAGTTGGCGCAGCAGTAGCGCGATGTCCGAGGGATGCAGCCCGGCCGTCGGCTCGTCGAGCAGGTAGAGCGCGTGCCCGCGGCGGGCCCGCTGCAGTTCGGTCGCCAGTTTGATGCGTTGCGCCTCACCGCCGCTGAGTTCCGTCGCGGGCTGGCCCAGCCGCAGGTACCCCAGTCCCACCTCGCGCAACGTCTCCAGACTGCGGGAGGCGGCCGGGGCGGCGGACAGGAACTTGGCGGCGGCGTCGACGGACAGCGCCAGTACTTCCGCGATGTTCTTGCCGCGGTAGGTGACCTCCAGCGTTTCGGTGTTGTACCGGGCGCCTTCGCAGGTCGGGCACGGCGCGTAGGTGCCGGGCAGGAACAGCAGTTCCACCGCGACGAATCCTTCGCCCTGGCAGGTCTCGCACCGCCCTTCGGGCACGTTGAAGGAGAACCGCCCGGCCGAGTAGCCGCGCGCCCTGGCTTCGTCCGTCGCCGCGTACAGCTTGCGCACCGCGTCGAACATCCCGGTGTACGTGGCCAGGTTGGACCGGGGAGTGCGGCCGATGGGCCGTTGGTCGACCCGGACCAGCCGGTCGAACGACTCGACCCCCGACGCGTCCTGGACGTCGACCTCCAGCTGCGCCTCGTCGGGTTCCTCGGGCACGAGTCCGAGGTGGCCGCGGACGACCTCGGCGAGCACCTGCGTCACCAGCGTCGACTTTCCGGAACCGGACACGCCCGTCACCGCCGTCAGTACGCAGAGCGGTACGTCGACGGACACGTCACGCAGATTGTGGCGGGAGACCCCGCGCAGGTGCAGCCAGCCGTGCGGTGTGCGCGGGCGGTGATCGAGCGGCTGGGCGCGCCCGAACAGGTACTGGCTCGTGGCCGACTCCCGGACCCGCTCGAGACCGGCGACCGGGCCGCTGTACAGCACGCGTCCGCCGCCCTCGCCCGCGGCGGGGCCGATGTCGACCACCCAGTCCGCCCGCCGTACGACGTCCATGTCGTGCTCCACGACGAACAGCGAGTTGCCCGCCGCCTTGAGGCGGTCCAGCACGTCCAGCAGCGGTTCCGCGTCAGCCGGGTGCAGGCCCGCGGAGGGTTCGTCGAGGACGTAGACGACGCCGAACAGCCCCGAGCGCAGCTGGGTGGCGATCCGCAGGCGCTGCGCCTCGCCTGGCGACAGGGTCGTCGAGCGGCGCCCGAGGCTGAGATATCCGAGGCCCAGGTCGAGCAGTACGTCGACCCGCGCGACCAGATCGCCGCAGATCCGGACCGCGACCTCGGTCGTCTCCCCGGATCGGGCGGTCGAGGTGGTGGCGTCGGCCTCGGACCGCCCCGCGACGGGCCGCAGCAGCGCCAAGACCTCTGTGAGCGGCATCGCGTTGATCTCGGCGATGGAACGTCCCGCGAAGGTCACGGCGAGCGCCTCGGGCCGCAGTCCGCTGCCGTGACACGCGGGGCAGGGCACACTCCTGACGAACCGGAGCGCCCGTTCGCGCATCTTCTCGCTCTTGGAGTCGGCGAGGACGTGCATGACGTGCTTGCGGGCGCTCCAGAACTTGCCCTGGTAGCCGTAGTCGACGCGGTCCTCCTCCGGCTCGATGTACACGGAGGGCTGCTCGTCCGTGTACAGCAGCCAGTCCCGGTCCTTCTTCCTGAGCCTGCGCCACGGTCGGTCGATGTCGATCCCCAGGCCGCTCACGACACTGCGCAGGTTGGCGCCCTGCCAGGCGCCCGGCCATGCGGCGATCGCCCCCTCGCGGATGCTCAGCGAGGGGTCCGGGACGAGCAGGTCCTCGGCGACGTCGTGCACGACGCCCAGTCCGTGGCACTCCGGGCAGGCGCCGGCCGCGGTGTTGGGGGAGAACGACTCGGCTTCCAGCCGTGCGGCGCCGGGCGGATAGGTGCCGGCGCGGGAGTACAGCATGCGCAGCAGATTGGACAGGGTGGTGAGGGTGCCGACCGTCGAGCGCGAGCTGGGCGACCCGCGTCGCTGCTGCAGGGCCACAGCCGGTGGCAGTCCGGTGATCTCCTGCACGTGCGGTGCGCCGACCTGTTGCAACAGTCTTCGGGCGTACGGTGCCACGGACTCGAAGTAGCGCCGCTGGGCCTCCGCGTAGAGCGTGCCGAACGCGAGCGAGGACTTGCCCGAACCGGAGACGCCGGTGAAGGCGACCATCGCGTCCCGCGGAATGTCGACATCGATGTTCCGCAGGTTGTTCTCACCGGCGCCCCGGACATGCACGAAGGGGTCGGTCGCGTCCCTGTTCACCGTTCCTGATTACCTGATCGCGCCGGGAACCGCGCGACAGGCGCCGTCACCGGGCCCCGCTCCCGGGAAACCTTCGAGAGTGCTTCGCCGTTGATCCGTATGTGGGCGTGAAGGGGAGCCCCGCCGCGAGGCGACCGCCCTTCGCGCCCACTCTCGATCCGCCCCGGCCGGGGACCCCCGAACCAGTCGAAGTCTTCGCCTGTCCCCTGCCTGCGCACCTCCGGGCAGGACACCGAAGCGGGGTGTCCGGTGGCGCGGCGTGCGGTGCCGCCCGGGGTGGCGGCGCGGAGCTGGTGTTCGTGGTGGCGCACGCAACCGTGTGCCCGGTGGTGGGGCAGGTCCTGCACGGCGGAGCACGAGGAGACCTGACCGTACCGCCTGCACCTGCTGGCAGGGGCCAGCGTGTCACGCGGCGTCGGCGTTACCTCGGGGGCATCCTGTGACCACGTGCGATCGCGGGGGCAGCCGGCGATAAGGAGTCATGCGTGTGTCGTCTCAGGACGTTACGGTCGTGGCTCTTCTGGCGGATCCGGATGCGCCGACGGAGATCGCGCAGCGCATGGCCCAGATGCTTCCTGATCGGCTCGCCGACAGGTCACAGGGACGACGGTTCGACGTCGAGGTGGTCAGTGAGCCCTTCACAGCAGGGACCGAGGACCTGCCCACATTGACGCGCCGGATCATGGACCGCGGAAGTGAGGGGAACTGGGACATCGTCGTGGCCCTCACCGACCTTCCCCTGCACTCACACGGGCGCAAGCTCGTGGTGGAGCTGAGTCACGAACACGGCTTGGCGCTGCTGTCCCTTCCCGCGCTGGGGGGCTTCCGGCTGCAGACCAGGGCCCGGCAGGCCGTGGAAGAAGCCGTGCTCAGTTTGGCGGGCCCGCAGGCCACTGGGCCTGAGGGCCCTCCGGGAAGTCAGCCGCTGCGGGGGCCCTTCATCGGTCGTCTCGCGCCCATCCATCCGGGCCAGGTCGGTGAGGAGGAGATCGCCGATCTCCGGTACGTCGTCAGTGGGCCGCGCGGTTACCTGAGGGTGCTCGGCGGTATGGTCCGCGCCAACCGGCCGTGGCGCTTGGTGCCGGGCTTGTCGAAAGCCCTGGCGGCCGCACTCGCCACGGGAGCAGTCGCCACTGTGAACTCCACCATCTGGAACCTGGCCACCTACCTGAGCACGCCACGCCTAGTGATCGCCATGGTCGGGTCTGTCGGTCTCATGATCGGCTGGCTGATCGTGGACGCGAACCTGTGGCATCGAACGGATGAGGTTTCGCCGGAGGCGAGGAAGAGGGCCGCTCTCTACAACGCCTCGACGATCGTGACCGTGGGTATCGGGGTGATCGTCTGCTACGTGGGTTTGATGGTCATCAACGTGGTGTGGGCGCTGTTCATCCTCAACGACCGGGTGTTCGCCACCACGACACGAACCCCGCTGCACACCACGGAGTACTGGACCTTGTCCTGGTTCGTCGCTTCGGTCGCCACGGTGGGCGGCGCGCTGGGATCAGGCCTGGAGAGCGACGAGGCGATCCGGGCAGCCGCCTACTCCAAGCGCGAACAGGAGCGTCGCAGCGTGCTGCAGGACGACCACGGTGACTAGCGGGTGACCTCAGTCGGAGATGTGCCGTCGGTTGCTGATCGTCCGGATCCGGAGATTCCGCTGA
The DNA here is from genome assembly GCF_014905555.1 of Streptomyces sp. Y2F8-2. Lineage (GTDB taxonomy): Bacteria > Actinomycetota > Actinomycetes > Streptomycetales > Streptomycetaceae > Streptomyces > Streptomyces cynarae. The sequence continues at coordinate 105,015 of NZ_BNGS01000009.1, forward strand.
TCGGTCGGTGCGTGGTTGTTTCGCCTCGGGGGCTGACGGGGACCCGGAGGCAATGCCGCCGGAGCGCCGAAGCTCCGCCTGGCGGGCCGGCGGCACATGGTCGGTCCATCTCATCCGGGTGCACGGCCCGCAGAGGCGTGCCGGAGCCACGGACGCCGTCGCAGCATTCCGAGAGTCAGGCTCCTTGCGCCCTCTCCATCTCCGCCATGCCGCGACATCAAGGGAAGTCACCATGAAAGCAGCGGTATATGAAGGACCGCGAACGGTCACAGTGAAGGACGTACCGGACGCGAAGATCGAACACCCCTGCGACATCATCGTCAAGATCACCACCACCAACATCTGCGGTTCGGACCTGCACATGTACGAGGGCCGCACCTCGTTCGAGTCCGGCCGCACCCTGGGGCACGAGAACATGGGCCAGGTCGTGGAGGTCGGACCGGCCGTCCGCAAGGTCCAGGTCGGCGAGTACGTGGTCCTGCCCTTCAACATCGCCTGCGGCTTCTGCAAGCAGTGCGAGCAGGGTCTGACCAACTACTGCCTGACCATGCAGCCGGAACCCGCCCTCGCGGGAGCCGCCTACGGATTCGCCGACATGGGCCCCTACCAGGGCGGCCAGGCGGAACTGCTGCGCGTGCCCTACGGCGACTTCAACGCGCTGCGTCTGGGCGAGGACGCCGCCGAGCGGCAGACCGACTACGTGATGCTCGCCGACATCTTTCCCACCGGCTACCACGCCACCGAGATGGCCCACGTCAAACCGGGCGACCAGACCATCGTCTTCGGGGCCGGTCCCGTCGGGCTGATGGCGACCTACTCCGCCCTCCTCAAGGGCGCCGGCCGCGTCTGGACGGTCGACCACCAGCCCGACCGGCTGCGCAAGGCGGAGGAGATCGGGGCCATCCCGATCAACACCGCCGAGCAGAACCCTGCGGAGGTCGTCAAGGAGGCCACCCTCGGTCTGGGCGCCGACAACGGCTGCGAATGCGTCGGCTACCAGGCACACGATCCCCAGGGACACGAGGACGCCAGCCTCACGCTCAACGGCCTGATCGACTCGGTCAGGTTCACCGGCGACATCGGCGTGGTGGGCGTGTTCCTGCCCCAGGACCCCGGCGGCGCGGAGGCCCAGGGCGAGCTGGAGGCCCAGGGCAAGGTGCCGATCGACTTCGGGAAGATGTGGTTCAAGGGCCAGCACATGGGCACCGGGCAGGCTCCGGTGAAGAAGTACAACCGCGCCCTGCGGGATCTGATCGCCGGCGGGAAGGCGAAGCCGAGCTTCGTCGTCTCCCACGAGCTCAGCCTGGACGAGGCCCCCACCGCCTACGAGCACTTCGACGCCCGTGACGAGGGCTGGACCAAGGTGGTCCTGCATCCCAACGGACACGGCAACGGCCACAAGCGGTAAGAGATCCGGTGCCGCCGTGCCCCCTGCTTCCCTCGGACCGGGGGTGGCGATCTGCCCGTCCGCCGGACGGGGCTGGGGGCAATCGCCGCGCTCCGGCCGGACCTGAACCAACAACGATTGCCCGCGCTCCGGCCTGGAGGACGGACGGCGGACGCTCAGCAGTGTCCGCAGTGGCAGCACCACCTCCAGCGGCTGCGGCCGCCAGCCAGCGGGCCGTGGGGGAGGCTTCCTTGCACGAGGGCTGCCGCACCTCAACCAGGCCGACGCGACCCGGCAGGGCGTTCCGGCCAGGCGGACACCTGTGACGTGGCTGCGGGCCTTCGGGGAGGTCGTGCGATCCGGGCTCAAGATCGAGGAGACGCGGCTGGAGCCCCTGCTCGCGCTGCGCGCGGCCGCTGGGGTGGCGATCGTCGTCGGGCCGGCGCTGTGGCTGGTCTCCCCTGCGTATGCCGCGTCCGCCGCCCTCGGCGCCTACTCCGCGGGTGGGGCCACCTTCCAGCGCAGCTGGCGTCCACGCAAGGTGGTCGCGCTCGGCGCGGGCGCAGGTCTGGCGCTCAGCACCTTCGTGGGCTACCTGGCGGCGGGGCGATTCGTGACGTTCCTGCCGCTGCTGGCCGTATGGGCCTTTGCCGCGGGAATGGCGTGGGCCGTCGGATCGACTGCTGGGATCGTCGCAGCGACGACCGTGGGCAGCATGATGGTGACCATCACCTTGCCCACGAGCATCGGGCGAGCCCTGGAGCACGCCGGGATCATCGCACTCGGGGGCGTGACGCAGGCCGTGCTGATCTTGCTGTTCCCGATCCGGCGTTGGGGCGCGCATCGTGACGCGCTCGCCGACGCTCTGGCCGCAGTGGCGGACTACGCCCGCCGGTTGCGGCACGACCCGACCGCCCCGTTCGACCCGGAGCCGTTGATGACGGCCCGGGACGCGGCTGCCGTGACGCCGTCACAGGCCCGCACCCGTCCCCCCGTCCTGCACGGCCCCCGGGGACTCGCCGAGCGCATACGGCCGGTGGTCGCGGCGCTCGCCGACCCGGACGTGGGCGCCCCGGCGGAGGGACCCGGGCGGGACCGCGCGCGGGAGTTGCTCGACGCGGCCGCCGACGTCCTGGATGCGGCCGCTCGTTCGATCCGACGCGGCACTCCCGCCGAGGTGCGGCCCGGGAGCATGGACGTCCTGCGCGTCGACGAGGAGCACGAGGTGCTGGAGGGCCCCGCGCGGCAAGCCGCCGAGCGGCTCGTGGAACTGCTCGGCGAGGCGTTGGAGATCGCCGGGTGCGGCTGCGCGCCCGGGAGGACGCCCACGCCGCCCGGCCTCGCCGGCGCCCAGTTTTTGATGCGCCCGACCATGCTCCGGTTGGTCCCGGTCCTCGTCCGGACGGTCCGCCGTGAACTCCGCCGGGACTCGCCCATATTCCGGCACGCCGTCCGCCTGGCGGCGGTGGCCACGCTCGGCTATCTGATCGCCGCCCGGCTACCCCTGGGCCACGGCTACTGGGCACCCATCGCCTCGGTGATGGTGATGCGGCCGGACTTCCACCGGACGTACGCGCGTGCGGTGGCCCGTCTCGCCGGGACCCTGGCGGGGGTCGCGCTCGCCACCGGCATGGTGCGGGCCCTGGGCCCGGGCGCCCACGTGTCCGGCGCGCTGGCGGTGGTCTCGGCGGGCCTGTCGTACACGCTGATCCGGACCGGCTACGCCTACTCCCAGTGTTTCACTGCCGCGTACGTCGTCTTCCTGCTCGGCATGGGCGGCCAGGCATGGGAGCAGACGGTCCCCGAGCGGGTGGTCCTCACCCTGCTCGGCGGGGCCCTGGCGATGCTGGCGTACGTGGTGTTCCCCGCATGGGAGACGCCCAAGCTGCCGGGCCGACTTGCGGACTGGCTCGCTGCCAATGGCCGCTATGCGGCCGCGGTGCTCCGCAGCTACGCCGAACCGACCCGGGAGCATCACGCCGACATGCGCAGGGCACTGCTCGCAAGCAGGGAGGCACGTGCCGCCTGGCAGGAGGCATACGACCGCGCGAGGCAGGAACCGGTCCGCCCCAGGGGTCTGACATCGCGCGAGGCGCAGGAGGCGCAGGAGGCGCTCAAGCGGTTCGGCCGGGCGGCGATGCTCATGGAGAGCCATGTACCGCGGGCCGACAGCCGTTTCATCCCCGAGGCGGAGCGGTTCGCCGAGGCCCTCGAGGCGGACACCGAGCAGGCGGCAGTCGCCGTGCGCGAGCACCGGAACCCGGACTGGGGGCGCGTGGAGGAGGCGCTCCACGCGTGGGAGGGCGCCGCCGTCGGCAACGGGAGCCCGGTCGTGCGGCGCGAGGCGGAACTGCAAAAACAGGCCTTGGAGGACCTCGCGACAGCCGTGAGCCGCACCCCCCTGGAACGGGACGTCGGCTCTGCTCGCGAGGAGCAGCGGGTGCGGGCGGCCCTGGCTGCGGAAGGTAACGGATCAGGGCCCGCGCATCGGGGTGGGTGACGGCGCGGCGACAGAGAGCGCCGCACCTCCTGGAACGGAAAGAGTCTCCCGGCCGCGTCGAGACCGCGGCGTCAGCGGGCCGCACAGTGACAGTGGGCAGCTTCGCGGCGCGGTCCGAGCGACTGGATTTCGGCGATCTGCAGGTGCTTCGGCTTCGAACTCGATCGCCGCCTGCGCCCCTTCGCCGGCACGGTGCTCAGTATGGTCGCCCACCCCGGCGGCGCACTGGACTCGCTCACCCCGTCCCGCCCACAGGCAGCGTCATCCGTGCCGTCCGTCCTCGCCCTGGAATGACCGAGTTCAGCTTCCGCGATCCGAGACGGGGGATGATGTGCACGATGGGCGGCGCAGGACATGTCCGGTCAGCCGTCGGCAGGTGTTTCACGACTCACACCGACCCGTCGCCAACCCCCCTGACGGATGATCAGCCCGAATCACCGGGTGCGGATCCAGACGGTCTTCTCCCGGGTCCACTGGTCGAAGGCGTTGGTCGATTTCTCCGCGCCTCCGAACCCGGACTGTTTCCAGCCGCCGAAGGGTGTGGTGATGTCGCCCTCGCTGTAGGAGTTGACGGAGACCACGCCGGCCTGGACGCCGCGTGCCAACCTGAGGGCGGTGTCGAGGTCGCGGGTCCATACCGAGGCGGCGAGTCCGTATTCGGTAGCGTTCGCCAGGTGGATCGCCTCGTCTTCGGAGGCGAAGGTCTGGACGGTGACGACGGGGCCGAACAGTTCCCTGGTGAGCACGTCGCTGCCTTCGGGCGCGTGGGTGATCACGGTGGGCGGGTAGTAGGCCCCACGCTGCGGCAGGCCGTGCGGCAGCCCTCCGGTGTGAATGCGGGCTCCACCGGCCCGGGCGGCTTCCACCGCCGCCGCGACCCGGTCGAAGGCCGCCCGGTCGATCAGTGGCCCCACCTGAGTGCGAGGGTCCGCGGGATCACCGATGACCAGGCGCTTCGCGGCGATCGTGAACCGCTCCAGCACCTCGTGGGCGATGCTGTGGTGGACCAGGACGCGGGAACCGGCCGTGCAGTTCTGCCCCATCGTCAGGAATGCGGCCTCGATCATGTGGTCGATGAGCTCGTCGCCGTAGGCGAGCGCGTCGGACATCAGCACCTGGGGGCTCTTTCCGCCCATCTCCAGACAGACGCGTTTGAAGTTGCTGTCGGCCGCGTCCTTGAGGATGCGGCGCCCGGTTTCGGTGGAGCCGGTGAACGAGAGAGCGCCCACGACGGGGCTGCGGGCCAGGGCTGCGCCGGTGACGGAGCCGTGGCCGGTCAGGACCGTGAGGACCCCCTCGGGGAGGCCGGCCTCGGCGGCGAGTTCAGCCAGGTGCAGGGCCGAACGCGGGGTCGCCTCGGCGGGCTTGACCAGCAGGCAGTTGCCCGCGGCGAGGGCGGGACCGGCCTTCCACGCGGTCATGGCCAGCGGATAGTTCCAGGGCAGGATCGCCGCCACCACGCCGATCGGCTCCCGAGTCATCAGGCCCAGGCTGTCGTGTCCGGTTCCGGGTGCGATCCTGCCGAACACTTTGTCAGCCGCTTCGGCGAACCAGCGGATCGACTCGACGGCGCCGGGCACATCGCCGGTGAGGCACTCCGTGATCGGCTTTCCGGCGTCCTCGCTGTCCAGCCGGGCCAGAATCCCGGTGTCGCGTTCCATCAGGTCGGCGAGCCGCAGCAGCACCGCGGCGCGTTCCCGGACCGGCAGCTGCGACCACACGCCGGATGCGAGGACCTGCTCGGCCCGCTCGGCCGCCTTGGCGACGTCTTCCGCGCTCGTGGCGGGCACAGTGGTGATCAGCTCCCCGGTGGCCGGGTTGACGACCTTCAGCGTGGCGGGGCTCTCGGCTGCGGTCATTTCTCCTCCACCAGTTCCCAGCGTCCGTCGACCCGCCGGGCCAGTCCCCGGCGGCGCAGATCCTCGAGATAGCGGGCCATGCCGCGCTCCCCCCTCTGCCGGAACAACGGGAACACCTTCGGCAACAGGTTCGGCGCCAGCATCGCGAGCCGGACCAGACGGGACTCTCCGGTCCGGGGGTATGCCTCCAGACGGGGCTTGTCGAGCAGGGCCACCACGGCCGCCACGACGTCGGCGGGCTGCTGTGGCGGGTCCTGGAACTGCATGGAGTTCCCGCCGTCCACGGCTTCCTGGCGCAACATGCGGGTGTCGGTCGCCGACGGCAGCACCGATCCGGCCAGGATGCCCTTGCTCCTCAGGTCGAGCCCGATGGCGAGCATCGCCCCGCGCAGCCCGAACTTCGAGGCCGTGTAGATCGGAGTCTCGCCCAGCGGGAAGATCCCGCCGAGGGAGACGGTGGTGACCACGCGGGCGTCCAGGGACGCCCGCAGCAGCGGGATCGCGATCCTGGTGGCGACCAGTGGCGAGATCAGGTTGAGGGTGATCTCCTTCTCGATGCTCTCGACGCTGCGCACGTCGAAGCGTTCGGCGCTGGTCATTCCGACGTTGTTGACGAGCACGTCGAGGCGGCCGTACGCGTGGGCGACCTGATCGAAGAGGTGCTCCACCTGTGCCCGGTCCACCAGGTCGCAGCCGATGGCTGTGTGTCCGGCGCCGGGAAGCTCGGCGGCGACCTGCTTGGCACGGGCACCGTCGATGTCGACGACCACGCAGCGGGCGCCCCCGGCGGCGAAGCGACGGCACATCGCGCTGCCGATCCCACCGGCGCCGCCGGTCACCAGCATGACCTTGTCATGGAAGTCGAAGCCGCTCATGACACCGTCTCCACGTCCCGCAGGGACCGCACGCGCGGCGGTCGGCCTTCGGTGCGCCAGCCCATCTCGGCCGCGATCCTGACGAGGTGCTTCACGAGGGCCCCGCTGTCGACGTAGCCGGTGTGCCGGGGCGAGTCGACGAACTTGATGCCGCCGGACAGGTCCGGGCGGTCGGTACGGATCATGCCCCCGAATCGCTCCGCGTTCGGCAGCCGGTGCCGTGCGTCGTGGATGTGCCCGGCGATCAGCTGGGCCTGGGTGTCGAAGAGCCGGTACGCGCCGGAGTTGGTCTCGACGAAGCCGACTCCGAACAGGCCCTGGTGCTCGCGGGAGAACGACGACAGGTACAGGTCGGGGTGCTGCTCGTCGCCGAAGTACTTCTGCGCGACCGGCACCTTGTGGACGTAACCGGTGGCCAGCAGGATCAGGTCGAAGTCGTCGCGGGTGCCGTCCGTGAAGTGGACCGTCCTGCCCTCGGTGCGGGCGATCCCCGGCTTGGCGGTGATGTCTCCGTGCTGGAGGTGGTGGAGCAGCATCGAGTTGATCGTGGGGTGGGTCTCGAACAGCTTGTGGTCCGGCTTCTGCAGGCCCAGGCGCGTCGGGTCGCCGTTGAGGATCCTCAGGAGGGTGCCGAAGACCCGCTGCGCCAGCCACATCGGCAGGTGCGGCCCGTCATTGGCGATGGTGTCCACCGGCCGGCCGAAGAGGTGCTTGGGGATGAACCAGTAGCCGCGGCGCATGCTGATCACCGCGTGGTCGGCGCTGCGGGCCGCGTCGCAGGCGATGTCGCAGCCGGAGTTCCCCGCTCCCACGACCAGGACCCGCTTGCCGCGCAGTTCCTCGGCGCTGCGGTAGCCGATCGTGTGGCGGACCTCGCCGGTGAAGTTCCCCGGCAGCTCCGGGATGTTGGGGTGCCACTGGGAACCCGTGCACACCACGACCTGGCTGTGCACGGTTCGCTCTCCGTCGGTCCGGGTGACCGCCCAGGTGCCGTCGGCGTTCTTCTCGACGCTTTCGACCTCGACACCGAACTGGATGCGCTCCGTCAGCTCGTAGGCGTCGGCGAAGGATTTCAGGTACGAGAGGATCTGCCGGTGCGGGGGATAGTCTGCGAATTCGTCGGGCATGGGAAATCCTCCGAAGCCCGAGAGAGTCTTGCTGGAAATGAAATGGGCCGACTCGTACATCGGGCTGCCAGGGTTGTCGATGTCCCAGATGCCTCCGGGCCCAGTGTGCCGCTCGAGATGCGTGTACGGCAGGTCCCGCTCCATCAGGGCTCTGGCGACCGCCAGCCCGGCAGGACCCGCTCCGATCACGCACGTGTCGTACTGAACATTTCCCATGAACCAGATCCTTCTTTCCAGCCGTTCACCGCCCCATTCCTGAAGGGCTGAAGGGAACTTATTCATCTGCAATGCAACGGAAAACGGTCCGTGCGGTCAGAGAGGGGGCTCGGGCGGCCAGATGCTCGCCGCCCACGCACCGACCACGCTGCCTGCGAGGCGTCCGGCTCCGGCTGCGGTGCGCGGGCGCGGGCGCGGTTTCGCGGGCTCGGCAGAACCCGGCAACGGCTGCGCGCGGCCTACGCCGTGAACCGGTGGTTGAAGGATCGTGCGGTCGCCAGGATCGCGAGGACCAGTGCGGCGGGGATCGCGTAGGCGAGTCGGAAGTGGCCGGTGGACCCGAGGACTCCGCTGGCTGCCCCGCCGGCGAGCACACCTGTGTAGTTGAAGACGTTCATACGGGCCAGGACCGCTTCGGCCGCCCCCGGTCGCAGACGTCCGGCGGACGCGAGGCACAGGGGGACGAGTGCGGAGACCCCCAGCCCGGTGCACGCGGCGGCCAGGACCGCGTACGGCCAGGCGGGGGCGGCTGCCAATCCCGCCAGCGCCGTGGCGGTGAGCAGAGTGGCGGCACGGACCACGGCCACGGGGCCGATCGTGCGTACGAGGTGGTCGGCGCAGGCCCGCCCGGTGACGGTGCCGATCTGATAGGCCGCGTAGGCCAGGGGGGCGATGGACAAGGCGGTGTCCAGTGTCTGGTGGAGATAGAGGGTCGACCACGACGAGACCGTGGAGTCGATGACATAAGCGACCAGGAGGACAAGGCCGAACGGGGCGAGTCTCACCCACAGTCCGCGACCGAGCACGACGGACTCCTCGTGGTCGGACACGGCGAACGTCGAGTCGGTGGGAAGCGCGTGAGAGCGGACGCTCAGGGCGAGGGCCAGGACGAGGCCGGCCTGTGCCGTCAGGGTGTACTCGGCGGACCAGCCGAGGTGAGCCGTGCCCGCCGTGAGGAGAGCGGCCGCGACGCCTGCTGCGCTCCAGGCGGCGTAGAAGGAGGCGAAGATGCTCCGGCCGTAGTGGCGTTCGACGGCCGCGGCCCGGGTGTTCGCCGACACGTCGATGCACCCGAGCGCCATGCCGAACAGCCCGTAGGCCACCGCGGCCAAGGCCCGGTCGGGAGCCCAGCCGATCAGCAGCAGAGCCGCGGCGGTCGCCACGACGGCGGCCCGCATGGCGGCGACCAGCCCCAGACGTCGGATCACGGCCAGTCCGGCGAAGCTGCCGACGCCCGCGCTCAGCGCGACGGCCACGACGAGCACGGTCATCGTCAGCGGAGAGAGCGCGAGACGCTCCTTGACAGCGGGCACCGTAGTGGACACCGCGGCCACCGATGCTCCCTGGGCGGCGAACACCGTCGCCACGACCCGTCGGGCCGCCGCAAGCGGGCTCCGGCGCACAGATCGTCGCCGAGCCGGCGTCTGAAGAGGTGCAGTCATGATGAGCCTTCGTTTCTTGGGCCCTCACGCCGGTATCCCGTGCGCCACGGACGGCTGGGCGGGCGGGTTTCCGCACAAGGTAGGGAGGGCGAAAAGGCCCGGTGCAGCGCGCCAGAGGCCGAAACAGGGGCTTCGGCGGCCACGCCCGCGACAGGCGAGGCCCGGCTGCTTACAGTGAAGCGAGAAACGCCCTGGTGAGAGGGAACGCGATGCCCGATGCTCCCGCCCCGGTCACTTCTCCTGGAACGAGCCGCAGCACCTCGGCCACCATCGCGCCGAACATCCTCCGTTACCTCGCCCGGGTCGCCGGCGAGTCCGGCGTCGACCTGCAGCCGCTGCTGACCCGGGTCGGGCTGGACCCGACGGTGATGGGCTCCGCCGCCCTGCGGGTCTCCTACCGGCAGGGCAGCGACGTCATCCGCCAGGCGGTGGAGCGGACCGGGGACGAGCACCTGGGGCTGCGCGTGGGCGCGGCGCAGCACCTGACCGCGTGGGGGCTGATCGGCTTGGCCATGATGGCTGCCGACACTCTCCAGGACGCCATCGAGGCCGGCGTGCGCTATCAGAACCTATCCGGGGCGATGACGGTGTGGTCGGCCCGCTGGGAGGACGCCGGCTACGTGTTGCGCGCCGATCTGCCGGACCCCGCACTGGATCCGACCGTCGCCGTCTTCCTGATCGAGGAGGCGTACTCCAGCGTCGTCACCCTCACCCGCCTGAGCGTCGGCGCCGCATTCGCCCCCCAGGCGGTCGAGTTCGCCTTCCCCGCCCCGCGCGACACGCGCCCGTTCGACGAACTGTTCCGCTGCCCACTGCGCTTCGACGCTGCAGGCAACCGCATGGTGATCCCCGCTCGGTGGGCCCGTGCGACCATGCCGGGGCGGGACCCCATCACCTGCGCGTCGGTGCTCGACGTGCTGGAGGAACAGATGGCGTCACGGCGCGACCAGCAGGACCTGCTCGAGGTGCTGGAAATCTCCATCGCGCAGAGCCTTCCCGCCGTCCCCTCTTTCCTCGAGCAGGCCCGCAGGCACGCGTCCAGCGAACGCACTCTGCGCCGTCGCCTGGCCGAGTGCGGCACCACCTACGAGGCGATCGTCGACGGGGTGCGCCGCGAGCAGGTCGAACAGCTGTTGCGACGATCGGAACTGACGCTCCGTGACATCACACGCCAGGCCGGCTTCGCCGACGTCAGTGCACTGCGGCGGGCGGTGCGCCGGTGGCACGGAGTGACCCCGCTCGAGTTGCGCACCGCACTGCTGGAGCGGGAGGTGCCCACCGGCCGACGCCACACGTGACGCCGTCGCCGAACGCCGACCGGCAGCGGAGACCTGCCCGGAGGCCGTACGGTCTTCGAAAGCCACCGCTCCCACCCGGCGCGCCCGCGTCGAACGGCTCGCCGAAGCACTCGCCGCTCTGGCCGCCACAGCATCGCCGAGAACTTCGACGTGTTCGAGTTCGAACCGTTAGACCGCCCTGGGCCACGGCCCTGCTCACCCCTGGCGAAGGCCCTCGGCCAGGGCGGAGCGGTAGTACTCCAGCCGGTCCGCGTCCTCGTCGACGAACTCGAGAATGTCGAACACAGCCTCGACGTCTCCGGACACGGCCTCCGCATACAGCACCAGGATGCCCTCACGCACCGCGGCTACGCACTCCTCCTCCAGATCGGGGCGACCGGCCTCGACCTCGCTTCGATGCGACTCCCCTGTCACGAGGAACTCCAGCATCCCCAGGAAGTGGCCCCTGACGGAGTCGTGCAGATCCTCCCCCAGCGCCGTGAGCATCACCGGCACGGCATGCGGGGCCACCTCGAAGAGCATGCTCTGCACCTCGAGGTGGTTCTCCAGCGTGTGCCCGATGGTCTCCTGCCTGCTGCGGGCTTCCAGGAGCCTGCTGAACGACTCCGCCAGATGCGCACCCGACTGCCCGCAGCCGCAGCGCAGTGCGGACCAGTCGTGGCGTCGCAGTTCCAGGATCGATGCCCTCATCACTGCCCAATCATCCATGGTCCCTTGGGGTCGTAGATGACACTGTGGACGAAGTTGTCAGCGGGATAGTTGCCCTGGCAGGTCGTGCAGATCTCCTTCTCCTGGAGAATCTTGCCGTTCCCGTCGTCGAAGTCCTCCCGCCGGATCGCCCTGGTGAAGACGACGTCGTCCGCGTCCCAGCCTGTGTGGTCGAGGATGTTCGGCTCGGCGCAGCTGCCGTTGCCCGAGCAGCCCACCGCGATGTCCCCCGTCTTCTTGTGCACGGCGGCCGTGTAGGTACGGGACTTGGCCTTGCCCGTCGCCCTTTCCGCCGCCTCGTACCGCAGACCGGTGGCTTCCGAGATACGGTCGTCCATGTTCCAGTTGCCCTGGGCCCGGTGGACCGTGATCGTGGGCTGGAACTTGCCCTTGTTGCCTCTGGTGCCCTTGCCCGCGGCGCAGTTGTGAACGAGGGTCGACGTCTCGCCCGCCGCCACGTAGTACGTGTGCGCCGTGTCGACCGTCAGGTTGTAGACCGCCGCCTGTTGCGTCCATGCGCTGACCGCTTCGACCTGGACCCAGGTACCGGAACCCGTCTGGAGCCACTGGCCGGGCTTCAGCTCGCCGGCCTTCAGCCACTTCTTCAGGTCCGGGACCCAGAAGGGGTGGCCCGCGGTCGCCGTGACGGTGTCCGTCGCGTGGCCCTTGTCGCCGTCCGTGTCGATCGTGAGCTTGACGAGGTTCTTCGTGCCCTTGCCCTTGATCGTGTCGGTGACCTTCTCCTTCGAGGTCTTGCCGGTCGTCGGGTCGGTGGCGAGGACCTCGTCGCCCTCCTCGACCTTCTCGATCGGTTTGCGGCTGCCGTCCGCCATCACGACTTCCGTACCGGGTACGAAGCTGTTGCCGCTGGCGAGAGACGCCACGTCGCCGGCGGTCGAGACGCATTCCGCCACCGACTCGGCCTCTTCGAGGACCTTCTTGCCCTTCTCCGCCGCCTTCGCGATCTCGTCCGCGTACTTCGCCGCCTTCGCCGTCATCCGTCCGGCCTTCGCCGCCCGGACCGCCGCCGCGCCGGCGCCGCCGAGGACGATGCCGCCCACGGTCGCCGCCGCCCAGGCGCAGGACTCCATGTCGCCCGTGGTGACGCAGTTCTTGATGTCGTTGAAGCCGGTGACGTCGCCGACGATGTTGCCGACCGTCTTGACGTCGTCCCAGACCTCGCCCCAGTCGACCGCGTCCGAGACGCTCTCCACGACGCTCCCGACCTGCTTGACGACCTCGTCGCGGATGGCGTCCGCGGCCTTGGCTGCATCGGCGACCACCTGGACGGCCGCGCCGACGACGATCGCCGGAAGGTTCGGGTCGGCGGTGACGATCGCCTTGCCGACGGCGATCAGCGGCTTGGTGGCCGCGAGGATCGCCGGGATCGGGTTGTGCTGCGCCGCGAAGGAGGCCGCCTGCCTGGCCTTCTTCGTGATGTAGACCTTGGCCTGGTAGGCCGCCCTGGCGGCCTGTCTCGCCTTCTCACGGGCCCACTCGGTGATGCCCGTCTTCTGGCCGACCCACTTGACGGCGTTGACCGTGGCGTCGACGACCGTCTTCAGCCCCGACTTCCGGTACACCCAGCTGGCAGCCTTGCCGACGTAGCTCAGCGCCAGCTTGAACGCCGCCCCCGGGTTGTTCCACGCCCACTGCACGCCGTGCCAGACGGACTGGGCGGTCTTGGAGACCCAGTGCGCGCCCTGGCGGAGCTTCTTGCCCGTCCAGCTCACGGCCTTCTTGCACCAGCCGCAGCTCGGCCAGTGGCCGTCCGGGTCGGTGTAGTCCAGCGGGGCGCCGGCGCCGTAGGTGTAGCGGTTCGCCAGGATCGAGGCGCCGGAGCTGTAGATGTAGGAGTCCTGGGAGTCGAAGGTGCCCGTCCCCGGGTCGTACCAGCGGGACTGCATGTCGACCTGGTCGGTGTCCGGGTCGGTCCAGCCGCCCTGGTAACCCACGTTGCCGTGCATGTCGGCCGTGCCGAGCACCCGGCCGAACGGGTCGAAGGCCGTGGACTCGTCCAGGGCGGTGGCCGCGCCGTCCGCCGCGGACATGCTGCCGACGACGTCGCCGTGCTTGTCCTCCAGCGTCAGCCGGGCCGCACCTCCGCTCTCGGCGATCGACAGGAGTTCGTCCGCCGCGCCGCGGCCGTACGTGGAGTTCTGGTCCTTGACCGGGTCGGGTGCGAAGCCGGCGTAGGAGAAGTCCACGCCGTTGCGAGCCGCGACACGGTCCAGCGAGTCGTACGTGTACTGCGTTCCGGACTCGCCCGCCTTCACCAGCCGGTCGAAGGCGTCGAAGGTGAAGTCCTCCTTCAGACCGGAACTGGTGCGCGACGCGAGCGTGCCGCGTGAGGTGTAGTCGTACGTGTAGTCGCCGTCGGACAGCAGCCGGTTGCGCTCGTCGAAGGTGGCGGTCTTGCCGCCGTTCTTCACACGGTTGCCGCTGTCGTCCCAGCCGTACGCCGTCGTCGTGCCGCCGGCCGTCCAGGAGGTGAGGCGGCCGGCGTAGTCGTAACCGTAGGTGTTGGTCCCGGCCTTGGCGGTGCCCGTCGTGGTCTTCGACGTCAGCCGGTCGTCGGTGTCGTAGCCGTAGTCGGTCGACGCCATCGTCTGGCCGGCGCTGTTCTTCAGCGTGTCGGTGTCGAGCCGGCCCAGGTCGTCGTAGGTGAAGCTGCGGGACTGGCCCGCGCCGTAGTCGACCTTCTTGACCGCGCCCGATCCGTCGTAGGTGTAGCTCTGCCGCACACCGGTGAGCGGGTCGGTCGCCGAGGTGAGCTGCTGCTTGGCGTAGCTGAAGCTCGCGGTGCCGGCCGCGTCGGTGCGGCTGGTGAGCAGGCCGTCGCTGTCGTACTGGTACGTGGCGTCGCCGGACGGGCCGGTCGCCTTCAGCAGTGAGCCCCGGTCGTCGTACTCGTAGGTGTCGTCGCCCTTCGGTGAGGAGGCCTGGACCAGCCGGCCCGCCGGGTCGTACCGGAACCGCTTCTCGGGGGTCGTCACGTCGGCACCCGTGCCGGTCTCGCGAACCAGTTGCCCCGCCTTGTCGTACTCGCGCTCGCGGACCACGTTGCCCGGCGCGGTGAGCTTCACGGGCTCGCCGTCGGCGTCGTACGCGGTCGTCCAGGTACGGGCTGCCGGGGACGGGTCGCGATCGGTCGCCGGCTCGATCACCGACTCGGCGAGACCGAGCGTGTTGACGGTGTAGATCGTCGAGTTCCCGCGGCCGTCCGTGTAGCGGGTGCGGTTGCCGAGCGCGTCGTAGCCGAAGGACGTGGTGATGGACTTGGTGTCGGAGACCGGCTCGGTCTGGGTGGTCAGCCGGTTGAGGGCGTCGTACGTGTACGTCGTCGTACGGTTCAGCGGGTTGGTCGACGTGACCAGGTTGCCCGCCTTGTCGTAGGTGTAACTGACCTTGCGCAGCTGGCTGTTGGCCGGGTCCAGGTCCTGGTCCTGGACGAGCTGGCCGAGCTGGTCGTAGATCTTCGCGGAGGTGCGGCCCATGCCGTCCGTGCGGCGCACCTCGCGGCCCGAGGCGTCGTAGCCGAGCTGGGTGACGGCGCCGCTGGGCTCCTGCAGTCTGGTCAGCTGGCTGAGGCTGTCGTAGGTGAACTGGCTGACGGCGCCGCTCGGCGCGGTCTGCTTCACCACGTTGCCCGCGTCGTCGTACTCGTTGCGGGTGGTGAAGGCGCCGGGCTGCGGCTTGCGCTCGATCTGGGTGGTGGTGACCGGGCGGTCCAGGTCGTCGTAGGTCGTCTCGGCGCGGGCACCGCTGGGGTCCGTGACGGACAGCACCTCGCCGGTACGGGTGTACGTGTACTTCCACTGGCCCCGCTCGTCGCCCGTGCCGACGGGCACGTCCTTGACGGTGAGCCGGTTCTGGCGGTCGTACTGGAACTTGGTCACGCGGCCGAGCGGGTCGGTGCTCTCGGTGAGGTTGCCGAGCGCGTCGTAGGTGTTGGTGACGGTCGGGGCGACGGTCTGCGTGGAGCCCGGCGCGGTGTAGGAGGGCGCGGTCGCGGTGGTCACGCGGCCCAGCCGGTCGTAGGCGGTGCGGTTGACGTTCCCGAGCGCGTCGACCGACTCCGTGACCGCACCGAAGGTGTCGTAACCGGTGAAGGTGGTCGGCCGCGAGGTGGCGGGCGTGCCGCCGCCGGACTCGGTCTGCACGGCGGGCGCGGTGACGGAGACCGCCCGGCCCAGCTCGTCGTAGCCGTACTCGGTCTTGTTGCCCGCCGGGTCCGTCTTGGAGGTGGTGAGCCCGCGGTCGTCGTAGGTGTAGTCGGTGGTTCGCGAGTCGGTGCCGTTCTCGACCGTCTCGTGAAGGACGTTGCCCGCGTCGTCGTACTCGTAGCGGACGGAGTCGCCGCTGACGCTCACCGGCCAGGGGACGTTGGACGGGGAACCGCTGGAGGCGGTCGTCAGCACGTTGCCGGCGGGGTCGTAGGTGTACGTCGTGCGGCGCGCGAGTCCACCCGGGTCAACGACCTCGGACTTCACCCGGCCGACCGGGTCGTAGGTGTACTCGGTGACGAGCTTGCCGCCCGCGGTCGTCTCGGTGAGGACGTTGCCGGCGCCGTCGTAGGTGTCGGACTCCACGACGATGTCGCGCTTGGTGCCGTCGGGGTTGTGGAAGTCCTTGAGCGTGATCGACTTGACCAGGTCGTCGCCGTAGTACTGGTACATCAGCGAGCGGCCCATCGAGTCCGTGTGCCGGGCCAGCCGGCCGCCCATGTCGTAGGCGTACGACTGCAGGACGGTGTAGCTGTCGTCGCCGCCGTCGTCGTCCCAGTCGCGCAGCCGGGTCTCGGCCAGCATGTTGCGCGCGGTGTAGACGTAGTCGAAGTGGTTGCCGTTCGCGTCCACCATGGACGTCTTGTTGCCGAAGACGTCGTAGGTGTACGAGGTCTCGTTGCCCTCGGCGTCGGTGACCAGCTCAGGACGGCCGTGGTCGTCGAGGCCGAAGGTCATCACCCGCGCGGCGTCGCCGCCCAGCAGGTCGCTGATCTCGGTGCGCACCACGTTGCCGTCGGCGTCGTAGTCCGTGGTGGTCCGCTGCTGGTGCCTGCCGGAGGTGACGGCGTTGGTCGCCGCCGGGTCGGTGAGGGTGTGGACCCGGGAGAGCTTGTCGTAGGTGAACGTCGACGTCGTTCCGGCCGGCTGGGCGTCGGTGACGACGGTCTCGGTGAGCTTGCGGCCCAGTGCGTCGTACGTGTACTTGGTGACGCCGCCGGACGGGTCGGTCACCCAGGCCAGGTCGCCGTTCTTGTAGTACTGGTAGCGGGTGATCTTGCCGCGTGGGTCGGCGGTGGTGAGCGGCAGGCCGGTGGGCGTGTTGCCGCCCCCGATGGCCGGCTCGGTACCGGTCGTGTACGTGTTTCTGGCCGTGCCGCCGTCGGGTGCCGTCTGGGTGAGCAACGCACCGCTGGTGTTGTACGTGTACTTGGTGAGGTAGCGGTTGTCGGTGGGGCCGGTCGAACGGCCGTCCCGGGTCTCGGACGGCTGGTCGGCCCGCAGGTCGAAGTCGCCGCTCGGCGTCGGGTAGGTGGTGTACGAGGTCTGGCAGTCGCCGGCCGAACGGCAGGTCGTCCGGCTGGTCACGTTGCCGCGGTCGTCGTAGCCGAGGGTGACCTTGTCGCCGTTCTCGCTGGTGATCCCGGTCTGGAAGCCGTTGTCGTCGTACTCGAAGGAGCGGATGGCGACGCCGTCGACCGGGTAGCGGATGAAGTCCGGGCCGTCGCCGCCGTTACCGGGCGGATTGGTGCAGAAGGCCGGGTCGCCCGGGTCGGGCTGGGTACAGACCTGCCCGGGGTCGGTCGGCGACGGGGACGGGGCCTTGGTGACGGACTCCCGGGCGCCGAGCGCCATCGGCTCGCCGTAGCGCAGCAGCCGCGAGGACAGCCCGTCGTACTCGTAGAAGTACGGGGCGTCCATCGGGTCGCGCACCTCGACGGTGCGGCGCAGGTCCTTGTCGTTGCCGAAGACAGCGGGCGTGCCGATCTTCCACGTGCCGCCGTTGCGGTCGGTGTACTCCTGGACGCGGTCGCGGTTGGTGTCGTACTGGACCTCGGAGGCGATGCGGCCGCTGGGCAGCGTCGTCTTCGTCAGGACGTCGGCGGTGCGTCCGCCCTCGCGGTAGTGGGCGGTGACGGCCGCCGTGCCCAGCGGGTGGTGGTAGACGGCGACGTCGTCGACGGTGCCCGCGAAGGACTTGGCGGCGGTGGAGCCCCAGCCCGGCCAGGAGGCGGGGGTGGTGGCGTAGGCGGCGCCGATCTGGTTGTAGGTGAGGTTGGTCTGCAGCGGCTGCTTGCCCGTGAGGGTCCCGGAGAGCTTGCCGTCCAGATAGAGGCTCTGGGTGGAGCCGGACATCGACAGCGCCGCGTGGTGCCACTGGCCGTCGTTGACGTTCTTGGTCATGTCGGTGATCGGCCCGGCGGTGCCGGTCCAGAACTGGCCGCGGAGCTTTCCGTCGGTGCCGACGTACAGCATCGGGACACCGGTGCCGGGCGTGGTGCCCCAGGCCTTGTCCTGGTACCCGACGAGCGGGCCGCCGACGCCGCCCGCGATCGTCTTGAACCACACCTCGACCGCTGCGTCACGGCTCTTCTTCAGCGTGCCGGCGGGCAGGTCGACGCGTGAGGTGGTGCCGTTGAAGGACGCGGCGGTGCCGGGGTCGCCGGTGATCGCACCGGCGGCCTTCAGGGTGACGTTCTGGTAGGTGCCGCGGTCCTTGCCGAGGTTGGCCTCGTTGGCGCTGTTCGCCGCGGTGCCCTCCTCCTCGCCCAGGCGCCAGTAGGACTCGGGGCGGGAGTCGAGCACGGTGGTGGCGTAGTGGCTGCCGGTGCCGTAGCCGTACTGGGTGCAGCCGTTCAGCGGGTCGCAGACCTTGTCGAGCAGATCGCCGGTGTAGCTGTACGTCCAGGTCAGCGGGGCACCGTCGACGGGGGTCGTCTGGACCCTGGTGACGTGCGCGCCGGTCCAGGTGAAGGTCAGCGAGCGGGAGGTGCGGTTGTTCGTGGCGGTCGCGAGCTTGCCGGCGCTGTAGGTGTAGGTGACCGAGTTGGAGTACGCGTCGGTGATCTTGGCCAGGAGACCGGTCGTGCTGAAGTCGTACGTCGTACCGGACTTGTCCTGCAGCGCGTAGGTGTCGGCCGTGGAGTCGAAGGTCAGCTTGGCGAAGCGGCCGGGCGGCGGGGCGTACGTCCCGTCGGCGTTCTTGCCGAAGCGGACGTCCTGGCCGTCGGGGTAGCGGATGACGACGTTGCCACTGCCGTCGTCGTCCGGCGTGAGCCGCATGTCGAAGCGCGTCGTCCAGCCGGCGCCGAAGGCGAGGTCACGCCGCGGGTCGAGGCTGTTGTAGGTACGGATGAGCGTCAGGTCGGGACCGACGCCGGCGAGGGACGCGTCGGTCGCGCTGGAGGTGAAGTTGCCGACGTTGGGGTCGAACTCCTTGCCCTGTGCCTGAGAGAGCCGCGAGGTGATCTCGGGCTGCGGAACGGCGGCGACCAGCGCCACCTGCTGGGTGGGCACCTCGTTGGACGCGTCCTTGACGAAGCCGCGCCACAGATAGGTCTTGCCCCACTTCAGCCGGCCGGAGGGCACCGGGTAGGCCGAGCTCGTCTGGTAGGCGGAGGTCGTGCAGGCGGTCGGCTTGCCGTCCTTGTCCGCCTCGCAGATCTCGAACTTGTACTGGAGCGAGGAGCCGGGGGGCGCGTCGATGTCGACGCCGGCCGCCCACAGCTGCGGGGTCAGGGTCTGGGCCTGGTAGCCGTTGGGCGGGAACTGCTCCTTGACCACCGGCGCGATGTCGAAGACCTGGATGGTCAGCCGGCCCGGCGGCACCTGCTCGTCGGTGAAGACCTTGCCGCCCTGACGCACCATCGTGAAGTCGAGCATGTAGACGCCCGGCGGGAGCGCCTTGATGGTGGCGTCGACCGTCGCCTTGGCACCGTGGGCCACGTTGCCGGTGAGGTTGCCCGCACGCTGCTGCGTGACCAGCTTGCCCTTCTTGTCGTAGGCGCGGTAGGCGAGGTAGTAGGTGGACGGTGTCCAGGTCTCGGCGCCCTTGTTGGTGACGGCGACCTTGACCTGCCCGGCCTGGTTCTGCAGTACCGGCGGGTCGGGGACGGGCTTGGGGAAGCTGTAGGAGGCGTTGTACGGGGAGTGCGTGACGTACAGCTTGGGCGGGTTGGCCGAGGCGTGGCCGGTGAACTTCTTGAACGCGAGCGAGTCGGTGGCCGAGGCCCGCAGGGACAGGCCGTAGTTGGCCTGGGTGCCGTTGACCCAGCGCTGCACCAGGTCGCGGCCGCCCTTGCCGAGGTCGAACAGCTCACCGGCGGTGGGGCAGGCGGACTTCGACTGGCCGAAGCCTATGTAGCCGTAGGCGAAGGACTTCGACGCGAGGGCGCCGCCGACCGAGGGGCCGGGGTAGGCGGTGCCGGTGCCGGCGGTCCACGACTGGGTCACCGGGTGGACGGAGACGGAACGCGGCTTGCAGGAGGCCGAGTCGAAGTTCACGACCTGCAGCTGCACACCGAAGATCTGGTGGTACCTGAGCTCCTCGTCGAGGCCGGGGAAGCCGAGGTAGGCGGCGGAGGCGCCGTCCGGGCCCTTGCCGACCTGCAGTTCGCTGGAGCCGACGACGGAACCGCCGCTGCGGACCGTCATGGAGGTGGAGGCGGACGTGGTGTCGACGGAAGGGTCGATGTGGACGGGGTAGGCACGGGCGGGGTCGGCCAGCCAGTCCCGGTCGACGGTCATCTTCAGCGCCTGGCCGCCGTCCCGCTCGACGAGTTCGTACGACACGGCGTGTGAGACGGCGTGGGCGGCGTCCTCCATGAAGCCGGCCGGGATGGCGGCGCGGGCACGGCCCTTCGCGTCGGTCAGCAGAATCGATCCGCCGTCGGCTCGGGCGGTGAGGCCCTTGAGGTGGAGCGGGAAGAGGAAGCTGTTCGGGGCGGTGGCGGACTTCAGGACGAGGGTCTCCTTGACCCCGCCGGCGTGCGAGTCCAGCCAGAGGTCGGTCCCGGGGAACACCTGCTCGTAGGTGACGCGGGCACCGTCCGCGCTGCCCGCCACGGAGGCGGCGCCGCTCAGCCCGTACCCGAAGGACTCTCCGGACGGCAGGGTGACGGAGGCGAGCCGGCCGGCGTCGGCCCGGTCGGCGAAGCGCAGGGCCACGGAGTCGGCGGCGTTGGCCCAGCCGCCGTCGTCCTCGACGAGCGAGGTGTTGATGGTCCGCCAGACTCCGCGGCCGTCCCGATAGTTGATGGGGTCGGTGGAGATCTCGCTGGTGCGGGTGCCGTCCTCGTTGGCGTACGTACGGCTGCGGGCGTCGCGCTCCGAGACGATCTCTTTGCTCGTCCTGCGGTCGAAGCCCTTGATCTTCGCGGGGGCCGGGGCGGTGACCTCGACCGCGTTCTTCCGCGCCGCGGGCCGTGCGGCCGGCGGGCTCTTCAGCGGGTACTTGGCCCGCAGGGACCGCGGCGCGTCGTTGTTGCGCCCACCGCCCGCCAAATGGCTCAGCCCCTCGGCACTGCCCCAGCGCTGGCCGGGACCCTTGGCGGCGGCCGGCTCCTCGGGGAAGAGATGGATCCCGACGCCTGCGACGGCGAGCGAGCCGACGGCGATGACCGTTGCCACGGCGAGCGCGATGGCCTTGCCCCAGTGCGAACGCAGAAGCCTTGGCATGAGTAACGAGCGCGCAAGTGTCCGGTACGCCGGCACGGTCCCCCCACAGAACGAACGAATGAGCAGGGGAAGACTGTCGGATCGCCATGCCCATGTCGACTGGATGTCGAGACCATTCACCTTGGCGTGATCATTACGTGATCATTACCTTCGGAATCGACACGTGATTTTCCCGGGGAGCCCGCTGGTGGCGCCGGTTTCAGGGCGCAGGGCTCCACCGGGAGGCGACATGGGTTCTCCCTGGGGTTTCATTCGGCGTAAATGCTGCTGGAGTTCACGTGGCGTTCACTTGACGCTTCAGGGGGCGCCGAACCGCCCCCAGGTTGGTCGCCGAATTGATGTGCCGTCAATCTGCAGTGCAGGACTGACTGTTGAGACCATCCGTTTACCTTCAAGATTTTTATTGTAGATCTTTGTTCACCTGGTTGAAACGGCAGCGTTCACCGTCAGACTCTTAATGTCCATGTCATGAACCGGATTTCACCTCGCACACTCATCTCCGCCACTGCTCTGTCCACGGCCCTGGCGACCGCCCTTCCGCTCACCGGCGCACTGCCCTCCGCCCCCGCAGCGGCCGCCGTATCGCTGACCTGTGGCTCCAGCGGGGCCACCTACACGCTGGACTCCGCCGGCAAGCTCAGCAGAACCGACATGCCGGACCCGGCGGTCGGCAACGCCCTGCCCGCCGGCACCACCATCGACACCACCTGGACCGGCTACGGCCACATGCTCGCCGGCCCTGGTGCGACCTTCTACGGCATCAAGTCGGACGGGCTGTACTACAGCCACCGGATCAGCTCCAGCAACACCTGGGACGTCCACCACCGCAAGATCAGCTCCAGCTTCGCCCAGTTCAGGGCCGCCGACCGGATCGACGACATCACCGTCGACCGCGGCGGCTACATATGGACGCTCTCCGGTGCCACCAACGACCTGCGCTGGTACCGCTACGACGCGACCGCCAACGAGTTCGTCGAGGGCAGCGGCAAGATCGTCGACATGGGATGGAACTACGACGCGATCTACGCGGGCGACCGCGGTGTCATCTACGGCCGTGACGCGACCGACGGCAAGCTCTACCGCTCGCGCTACGACTACACCAGCCAGCGCTGGATCGAACGCCATGTGCTGGAGTCCGCCGCCGACTGGAGCGACACCAAGTTCATGCCGTCGTACGGCGGTGACACGCTGTTCCGCGTCAAGGGCGGCGGCGCGGTCGCGTACTACCGCTTCGACGAGGACACCCGCGACTGGCCCGTCTACAACAAGCAGGTCGAGGCGTCCGGCTGGGCCGGTTACGTCTCGGTGTCGGCGGGGCCCGACGTCTGCAAGCTCAACGTCAACCACACGCCCGCTGCGACGCCGGTGCCGCTGCAGTCGTACACCCCCAACTCGGTCATGCAGGCGTCCGACGGCAAGCTGGAGCTCGCCTACACCGACAACATCGGCCGCCTGGTCCACGGCCGCACCGACCCGGCCGACATCAACGGCGCCCAGTGGACGGTGATCTCCGGCCAGGAGGCCTTCACCGGCCGGCCCTCGCTGTCCGCGCACACCGACGGCCGCGTCGTCGTCACCGCCCACAACACCTCCGGCAGCGTCTGGCAACGCAACCAGACCGCCGTGAGCAGCGCCGACTGGGGCAACTGGATCGATCTGGCCGGCGCCATGCAACAGGACGCCGTCACCGGCAAGACCCCCACCGGTCTGATGACCCAGTTCGCCGTCGACGCGAGCGGCAAGCCCTGGTACCGCATCCAGCAGCGCGCCAACGTGGACTTCATGGGCTGGATGCCGCTCTCGGGCAGCGGCTTCACCGGCCCCCTCACCGCCGTCACCGTGCGCGACGGTATCCAGATCTTCGGCAGGAAGGCCGACGGCACCCTCTCCACCGCCCTGTTCAAGGAGGGAGGCACGCTCTCGGCGTGGACCGGAATGGGCACCCAGGCCATCACCGGCACGCCGTCCGTCATCGTCTACCCCGGCTACCGCATGCGTGTCTTCGCCACGGACGCGAGCGGCAACGTGGTCACCACCGCGCAGACCGCCGAGGGCGGGGCGTACGGAGCCTGGGAGACCCTCGCCGGCATCACCGCGCAGGGCTCCCCCAGCGCCGTGGTCTCCCCGCTGACCGGCCTCACCGAGGTCGTCGTCCGCGGCGCCGACGGCTACGTCCACAACACCGGCGAGACCGCACAGGGCAGCGGCGCCTGGCGCGCCTGGCAGCAGGTGAGCTTCGAAGCATCGGCCACCGAGCCGACCGCCTTCACCTACACCAACCCCACCGGTCCGACCTGGGCCTACACCTTCCGTACCGCCGACAACCAGACCCGCATCTACCAAGTCCAGCAGACCTCTTCGCTCAGCGCGATGCGCGCCGCGGCCGACGCGCCGGACTTCCAGGGCGGCAAGCTGCCCACCCCGCCGGCCAAGTGATCACACCGTAGAGGAGGCCGTGGCGGCCCGACGGCCGTCACGCCCCGCCTCCACCGCCGCCCGCTCCGCCCCGCCTCCTGCCGCGCTGTCGGCACCGGGACGGGGCGGGCCGGCGGCGGTCTGCTCACGGCCAGGTCCCCCGTCGCGGGTCCGCACCGCACCAGAAAGGTCTGCACCGCCGTGTCCCGGCTACGCCTACGCGCCCTCGGCGCCGCCCTCGTCACCCTGCCCCTGATCCTCCTCGGAGCCGTCGCTCCACCCGCCGCCGCCGGAGGTACCCAGCCGTCGGCCGACGGCCTCATCGGGACCGAACAGATCCTGTTCCGCTCCGGAACCGCCGGATACGGCTGTTTCCGCATCCCCACGATCGTCCGTACGAAGGCGGGCACACTGCTCGCCTTCGCCGAGGCCCGCCGCTCGCCCTCCTGCGCCGACCGGGGTGCCATCGACATCGTCGTCCGTCGGTCCACCAACGGCGGCCGCACCTGGGGCCCCATCCGCGTGGCGCTCGCCGGCAGCGACACCGATCCGGAGACGCCCTACACACGCGGCAACCCCTCACCCGTCGCCGACCTGCGTACCGGCGACGTCCACCTGCTCTCCACGTCGGAACCGGCCGAGCCGGGCGGCAAACGGCTGCCTCGAGTCCAGCGCAGCACGGACGACGGGCTGACCTTCGGCGCACCGAAACCGCTGCCGCGGCTGGCGGACCCGCAGGACGGCTGGTTCGGCACCGGCCCCTCGCACGGTATCCAGCTCAAGCGCGGCGACAAGGCAGGCCGGCTGGTGGTGGGGGCGTACGAGTCCCCACCACGGCCCGGTCAGGACCCCCAACTCGTCGGTGTGCTCTACAGCGACGACGGCGACGAGTGGTTCGCGAGCGCCACGGCCGACTCCGCCGGGCCCGGGATGGAGCCGGGCGAGCCCACCGTCGCCGAACTCGACAACGGGAACGTCTACATCAACGCCCGCAACAACAACGGCTCCTCGTCCGGGCACCGTACGCACGCCGTCAGCACCGACTCGGGCGCGACCGTGCCCGCGCAGCAGGTCGTGCCCTCGCTGACCACGCCCGAGGTGCAGGCGTCGGTCCTGGCGCTGGAGCAGACCTACCGGGCCACGCCCGGCGACACGCTCGTCCTCTCGGCGCCCTCGCACCCGACGGACCGCCAGAACATGCGGATCCGCTACTCCACCGACCGCGGCACCACCTGGCACGACGCCGCGCAGATCAACGCCAAGCGGGCCGGGTACTCGGACCTGGTCGAGCTGACCGACGGCGAGATCGGCCTGGTCTACGAGGGCGGCGACGGCTTCTCCGCGGCCAACATCTACTTCAACCGCTTCACCCCGGCGGCGGCCGGCGTGCCGGGTACCTTCACCGGCGCGGTGCACCCGCAGGCCTCCCGGGCCGCGGGCCGCACCACCCCGGACAGCACGCCGAACGCGAACGACGCCTATCTCACCGGGAGTTCGACGCTCGCGGGCGGCCGCTGGGGCCAGGGGCTGGCCCTCGACGCCACCGGTGAGTACGCCGACGTGCCGTACGCGCCGGGAATCGACCCGGGCGACGGCGACTTCACCTACTCGCTGTTCTTCAGGTACAAGGCGCAGCCCGGTGAGACCCAGCAGAGGGTACTGCTGTGGGCCTACGGGTACGGCGCGACGAAACCGCAGGTGTGGGTGCGTGCCCAGCCCGGCCAGAACCGGCTGTACGCCTGGGTGCAGGGCACCGGCGGCACCGCCTCCGTCGCACTGACCGACCCCGGTCCGTCGACCGCCTTCGGCGACGACGCCTGGCACCATCTGACGCTGGTGCGCAACGGCGGACGGATCACGCTCTCGGTCGACGGCACGTCCTCGGCGCAGGCCGGCGGGGTGGCCGGGTCGGTCAGCGCGGACCGCGTCGATGGTGTCGACGGTATCCGGCTCGGGGCCAAGCCCGACACCGCGGCCGGTGACCCCTTCACCGGCGGCCTGGACGAGTTCCGTGTGTACCGCAGCGCGTTGACGGATGCCCAGCTCGCCGAGTTGCGTACGGCGAACGCGGCCCCTTCCGTGGACGGTTCGCTCGGTGTGCGGCTGCCGTTCCAGGTGGTCGACACGGCCGATGTGCCCGCGCTGGCCTCGGTCGCGATCGAGGACGACGTCTCGGGGCACTGCGCCGACGGCACCCTTCTCGGCGGGGTGCCCGGTGAGGTGGCCGGCCGGATCGGCAAGGGCGCGATCTCGGTCTCGGCGTCCCGGCCTGGCGTCGAGGTCCCCTATCTGCCGGCCCTCGACGTCGGCTCCGGCGACTTCACCTACGCCCTGTGGTTCCGGCACACCCTGACCGAGACCGACGCGAACGCCGCGCTGTTGTGGGCCTACGGCTCGGTCTCCGGCGCGCCCTCGCTGTGGGTGCGCGCGCAGCCGTCCCAGAGGCGGCTGCTCGCGTGGGCCGAGACGCCCGCGGGTGCGGTGCAGGTGGCGCTGACCGACCCCGGACCGTCGGCCGCCTTCGGGGACGGCGCCTGGCACCTGCTCGCGGTGAGCCGGAGCAGTGGCACCCTGCGACTGAGCGTGGACGGGACCACGGCCGCCGAGACGACCGGACTGTCCGGCGCGCTCACCTCCGCGGCGACACCGGAGGGACTGCGGGTCGGCTCCAAGCCGGGCAACCTGGATGTGTTCACCGGCTCCCTGGACGAGGCCCGGCTCTACAAGCGGGCGCTGACGACGGACGAGCTGACGAGGATCGCGCAGTCCGCCGTCGGCTCCGGGGGCGGCTACCCGGCCGACAGGCCCGCCCTGTCGTGGTCGATGGAGAACGGCCACACCGAGGCACACCAGGTGGTCAGACCGGCCGCGGGCCCGGCGACCCCCGATTCGTCGGTGCACTGCAACCACGCCTTCGTACGGGGCGGAGCCCGGCCCGCGACCTCGGCGGGCGGCGGCCGGTTCGGCGCCGGGCTCGCGCTGGACGGCACGGACGACTCGGTCGAGGTGCCGTACGGCGCGGACGAGGCCCTCGGCTCCCGTGACTTCACCGTGGCGACCTGGATGCGCTACTCGGCGAGCCAGACGAGCGCCAACCAGGTCGTCCTCTGGGCGTACGGCATCGGCAGCACCGATCGGCAGCTGTGGCTGCGGGCCCAGCCGGGCCAGGACCGGCTCGCCGCCGTGCTGCAGACGGACACGGGCACCACCACCGTCTACGCCGCCGACGGCAGCGCGGCCTACGCCTTCGGTGACGGCGCCTGGCACCATGTGGTGCTCGAGCGCACGAACGGAAAGCTCAGCCTGTCGGTGGACGGTGGAACGCCCGGCGAGGCCGCGGCTCCGGTCGGCTCGGTGACGTACGAGGACGGCTTCGCCGTGCTCGGTCTCCATCTGGGGGCCAGGCCGGACGGCTACGACCGGTTCAAGGGCTCCCTGGACGAGTTCCGCCTGGTGCGGCGCGCGCTGACGGCGGATGAACTGACCGCCCTGCGCACGTCCAACACGGACACCGGGACCGCCACCACCGTCCGGCTCTCCTTCGAGACGCTGTCGCCTCAGCCGTACGCCCGGATGTGAGCCGGATCCGCCGGACCTTCTCAGGAATGCGCAATCGCCGCCGGTCGAGCGGGCGAGGCCCGCTCGACCGGCGGCGGGGCACTGGGTTCACAGCCTCAGCCCGCGGCTGATCGCGAAGTACCTCCACGGTCGCCTGGGACGTGGCAGCGCCCGGCAAGCCGCACTGTGCCGGTCACGGGAGGCGCGTTTTGGCCAGTACCCGGCTCCTTCCGGCCACGACCTCGGGCCGCAGCAGGTCGGCGAGCGTCTCGGCCGGCAACAGACCTCGTTCCAGGACGAGTTCAGCGACTCCGCAGCCGGTGGCGAGGGCCTCCTTGGCGATCTCGGTGGCGGCCGCGTACCCGATGTGCGGGTTGAGGGCGGTGACCAGGCCGATGGAGTTCTCCACGCTCGCGCGCAGCGCCTCGGTGTTGGCGGTGATGCCGGAGACGCAGCGCCCGGCGAGGGTGAGGCAGGCGCGCTCCAGGTGCGTGATGCTCTCGGAGAGGGAGTGCAGGATGATCGGCTCGAAGGCGTTGAGCTGGAGCTGGCCGGCCTCGGCGGCCATCGTGATGGTGACGTCGTTGCCGATCACCTCGAAGGCGACCTGGTTGACGACCTCCGGGATCACCGGGTTCACCTTGCCCGGCATGATGCTCGAACCGGCCTGCACGGGCGGCAGGTTGATCTCGTTCAGCCCCGCGCGCGGCCCGGAGGACAGCAGGCGCAGGTCGTTGCAACTCTTGGACAGCTTGACCGCGATCCGCTTGAGCACGCCGGACATCTGCACGAAGGCGCCACAGTCCTGAGTGGCCTCGACCAGGTTGGCCGCGGTCACCAGCGGCAGATCGGTGATCTCCGAGAGGTGGCGCCGCGCGGACTCGGCGTATCCCGCTGGAGCGTTGAGCCCGGTGCCGATCGCCGTGGCACCGAGGTTGATCTCGTGGATCAGCTCCACCGCCTCGGCGAGTCGGCCGCGGTCCTCCTCGATCATGACCGCGTATGCGGAGAACTCCTGGCCCAGCGTCATGGGCACCGCGTCCTGCAGCTGGGTGCGGCCCATTTTGAGGATGTCGCGGAACTCGACCGCCTTGGCGGCGAAGGCGTCCTGGAGCACGGACATGGCCCTGAGCAGACCGTGCACCGCGCACACCGTCGCGATCTTGACGGCGGTCGGGTAGACGTCGTTGGTGGACTGGCCGAGGTTGACGTCCTCGTTGGGGTGCAGGTGCCGGTACTCACCCTTCCGGTGGCCCAACAGCTCCAGGGCCCGGTTGGCGATCACCTCGTTGGCGTTCATGTTCGTCGACGTGCCGGCACCGCCCTGGAGCACGTCGACGACGAACTGGTCGTGCAGCTTGCCGTCGCGGATCTCCCGGCAGGCCGCGACGATGGCGGCCGCCTTCCTCGGTTGCAGCAGGCCCAGTTCCTCGTTGGCGAGGGCGGCGGCCTCCTTGACGGCGGCCAGGGCGTCGATCAGGTGCGGGTAGGCGGAGATCAGCGTCCCGGTGATGGGGAAGTTCTCCGTGGCGCGCAGGGTGTGGATGCCCCAGTACGCCTCGGCGGGCAGGTCCCGGTCGCCGAGCAGGTCGTGCTCGCTGCGGGTGGCTTCGGCGGTCATGGCGGTGCGGGCCTTCTCTCGGAGCAGGTTCAGGCGTGGGGTACGTGGGTGCGGCAAGCAGCGAAACCGGGGGGAGAGATGTGGAGACCGAGGACCACACCGCAGCCGACGGCCATCGGTCGCCCCGGCGGGCGTCCCCCGGGGAGAGAGGCGGTGAGGAACTGCGGGGACGTCCCACGACCGCTTCCCGGAAAGTCCCCGCAGTGTCACCGCCGTCGGCGTCGGCTCAGAGCAGCTTGTCCTTCGCCTTGTAGTAGGCGCCGCCGAACGGCAGGAACCAGGCGGTGCCGTTGTAGAAGGGGACAGGGACCTTCGGGAAGCCGAAACCGCGCAGCGGGTTGGCCTCGGGCTTGCCGTCCATCATCTCGGCGACCGCGCGGCCCATGTACGTGGCCATCTGGACGCCGTGACCGCAGTAACCCATGGAGTAGTACAGGCCGTTCACCTCGCCCGCGTGCGGAACGCGGTCCCAGGAGAAGCCGACCATGCCGCCCCACACGTAGTCGATGCGCACCCCGGCCAGCTGCGGGAAGATCTCGGTCATCTCCCGCTTCAGGATGTCTCCGCTCTTGATGTCGGAGGCGGGGTTGGAGGGGGCGAAGCGGGCCCGGCCGCCGAAGGCGAGGCGGTTGTCCGGCGTGAGGCGGACGTAGTGGCCGACGTTCTTGTGAGCGACCAACAGACGGCCGTTCGGGATGAGCTCCTTGGCGCGCGCCTCCCCCAGCGGCTCGGTGACGATGATGAAGCTGCCGACGTTGATCAGCCGCTTGCGGAACCACGGCATCGACTTGTCGGTGTAGGCGTCCGTCGCCGCCATGACCTGCTTGGCACGGACGGTGCCGTGCAGGGTCTCCACCAGGAAGCCGCCGCCCGGCAGGCGGGTGAGACCGGTGGCGGCGTTGCGCTCGTGGATCTCGGCGCCGGCCCGCTCGGCGGCCTCGGCCAGGCCGCCGACGAACTTGCCCACGTGCAGGCCCGCGCTGAGCGGGTCGAGCAGGGCGCCGTGGTAGTAGTCCGAGCCGAGCTCGGCTCGCAGTTCGCCCTTGCTCAGGACGACCGTCTCGTGGCCGAAGTTCTCGGCCAGGTCGCGCTGCTTGGCCCGCAGGCCCTCGAAGTGCTGGGGCTTGCAGACCAGGCCGAGGCGCCCGGAGCGGTTGAAGTCGCAGTCGATCTGCTCCGTCTTCGTGAGGCCCTCGACGACGTCGACCGCCTCGCGGAAGGCGTTGTACAGCTCGAGGGCGCGCTCCTGGCCGTAGCGCTTGCGGGCCTCGGCGGGACTGATGGTGATGCCCTGGGTGCACATGCTGCCGTTGCGCCCGGAGGCGCCCGAACCGACCTTGTCCTTCTCGACGAGGACGACCCGGGCACCCTTGCGGGCGGTGTGGTAGGCGGTGGACAGCCCGGTGAGGCCGCCGCCGATCACCACCACGTCCGCCTCGTCGGGCAGGTCCTTTCCGGATCGGTCGGGCAGGGTGGGGGCTGTGTCCAGCCAGTAGGGGATCTGCTTCATGGCGTGCGTCCTGTCGTGTTCTCTGTCCTGTGTCGCCGTTCGGCCGTCGCTCAGCAGCCGAGAAGCTTCGGCAGGCCCGACAGGTCGGGCAGCTCGTCGTAGGGCTGGTAGTCGGCGCTGCCGGGGCGGCCGTAGCGGTTGATCCACACCCGGCGCTTCAGACCGAGGTCGCGGGTCGGGATGTGGTCGTACTCCCAGCCCTGGGCGGTGTGGATGACCTGCGAGGGCTCGACGCCCATGGTCCTGAACGCGTGCTTGAAGGTCTGCCGGTCCGGCTTGTAGGCGCCGGCCTGCTGGGCGGTGATGACGTAGTCGAACTCGACGCCGATGTTCTTGACGTTCCGCGCGATCAGGTTGTCGTCGCTGTTGGAGATGATGGCGATCTCGTACTTGGTCTTCAGCGCGCGCAGGGCCTCCGGGACCTCCGGGAAGGGGCCGAAGGTGGGGACGGCGTCGACGAGGGCCTCGCCGTCGGACTCGCGGTACTCCAGGCCGTGCAGACGCATGGCGTTCTTCAGGCTGGAGGGCAGGATCTCGTGGTAGGGACGGTAGGCCTCCAGGACGGCCTGGAAGCGCATGACGCGGAAGTCGTCGAGGAACTCGTCGACGTCCAGGTTGTCCAGGTCCAGGCGGCCGGAGTCGCCGAGGATCTTCAGGGTGGTGGGGCCGAGCTGGAAGTCGATCAGGGTGCCGTAGGCGTCGAAGGTGACGATCTCTCGCATGGTGTTCAGCCTCGATTCACAGTGTCAGCAAGGGGAGGTGGTGGCTTCAGACGACGCGTTCGCCGGGGGTGACGATCGCGTCGAGTGCGGCCAGATCGGCCGTGTCGGGGATCCAGTCGGCCGCCGCCGCGTTGGCGGTGACCTGCTGGGGGGTCATGGCGCCGCAGATGACGGAGCCGACGGCGGGCAGGGCCGCCAGTCCGCCCACGGCGACCTGGAGGAGGGACAGGCCGCGTTCGGCGCCGTACGCGGTGAGCGCCTCCACGCGGTCGAGCGCGGCGTCGGTGAGCCAGCCCTGCCGCCAGGACAGGCGGCTGCCGGGCGGGGGAGCCTCGCCGCGGCGGTACTTGCCGCTGAGCAGGCCGTTGGCCAGCGGGTAGTACGGGAGGAGACCGACGCCGTGGCGCAGGCAGGCGGGGATCAGGTCGTTCTCCGCGCTGCGGTCGAGCAGGTGGTAGCGGGCCTGGGTGGACACGAAGGCGCCGGTGAGCTCCTCGGCCGGCAGGTTGGAGCAGCCGATGTACCCGACCTTGCCCTCGTCGACCAGTTCCAGCAGGGCGGCGATCGTCTCCTCCAGCGGGGTGACGCCGTCCGGCTCGTGGTACTGGTACAGGTCGATCCGTTCGGTGCCGAGCCGGCGCAGGGACGCCTCGACGGCGTACCGGATGTAGGGGCGGGCGCCCCGCCGGCCGTACAGGTCGGCCTCGCGCCCCATCTCCATGCCGAACTTGGTGGCCAGGACGACATCGTCCCTGCGCCCCTTCAAGGCGGCACCCAGGAGCCGTTCGCCGTCGCCGCGCGAGCCGCCCCGTTCGCCGGACCCGCCGTACATGTCGGCGGTGTCGAACAGGGTGATCCCGGCGTCGAGGGCCGCGTGGACGACCGCCTTGGTGCCCTCCTCGTCGAGGCGGGAGCCGAAGTTGTTGCCTCCGAGGCCGACGACGGAGACGGTCGGTCCACGTTCGCCCAGGGTGCGGTACCTCATGACCGGCTCCCGAACCCGATGCAGACGTTCTTGGTCTGCGTGTAGCTCGCCAGGGCCTCCAAGCCCTTCTCCCGGCCCCAGCCGCTGTGCTTGTAGCCGCCGAAGGGCAGCTCGACCCCGGTGCCGACGCCGGTGGCGTTGACCGAGACCTGGCCTGCCCGGATGCCCTCGGCCAGGCGCATCGCCTTGTCGATGTCGCGGGTCCAGACGTAGGAGGACAGGCCGTAGGGGCTGTCGTTGGCCATTTCCAGGGCCTCTTCGGCGTCGTCGAACTCGATGACCGTGACGACGGGGCCGAAGATCTCCTCCCGGGCGCAACGGGCCTGGTTGGTGAGGCCGGTGAGGACCGTCGGCTGGACGTAGTACCCGTCAGCCAGTTCGGGGTCGGACGGGGCGCCCCCGCCGACGCGGACCGTCGCGCCCTCCTGCCGTGCCAGGTCCAGGTAGCCGAGCACCCGGTCGCGCTGCCGGGCGGCGACGAGCGGACCGATGTCCGGGTCGGTGAGGCCGGGGCCGACGCGCAGGGCGGCGACCTTCTCGACGAGCCGGTCGAGGAACTCCTCGGCGCCGCGCTGCAGGAGCAGCCGGGTACCGGCCGAGCACATCTGTCCGGCGTTGCTGAACGAGGCGCCCATGATCGCCTTCAGTGCCAGGTCGTAGTCGGCGTCGGCGAAGACGATGAACGGCGACTTGCCACCCAGTTCGGTGACGGAGGGCACCACGTTGGCGGCGGCGGCCTGGGCGACCTTGATCCCGGTGGGCACCGAGCCGGTGAAGGTGACCTGGTCGATGTCCGGGTGGCCGGCGAGGGCCGCGCCGGTCTCGCCGTCGCCGGGGACGACGTTCAGCACGCCCGGTGGGAGACCGCACTCCAGGGCGATCCTGCCGATCTCCAGCGGGGTGAGGGGCGCCTCCGGGGACGGCTTGAGCACCACCGTGCAGCCTGCCGCCAGTGCCGGGGCAGAGCCCCGAGCGGTGTTCTGGAGCGGGTAGTTGAACGGGATGATCTGGCCGGAGACACCGATCGGCTCGCGGACGGTGTAGTCGATCAGACCGGGGCCGAGCGGGATCGTCGTGCCGCCGAGCTTGTCCGCGACCCCCGCGTAGAACTCGAAGTAGCGGGCGGCGGCCTCGACATCGGCCTTCGCCTGGCCGAGCGGCTTGCCGACGTCCTGGCTCTCCAGGCGGGCCAGCCGTTCGCCCTGGTAGCGGATGGCCTCGGCGATCCGGTACAGGATCCGGCCCCGGTCGGCAGCGCGCATCCGGGCCCACTGGGGTGCCGTGAACGCCGCGCGGGCGGCGGCCACCGCCCGGTCCACGTCGGCCGGACCGGCCAGCGCCACCTGGGCGATGGCCGTCCCGTGGGACGGGTCGAGGACGGTGAAGGAGCGACCGTCGGCGGCGGGGGCCTGCTTGCCGTCGATCAGCAGCTCGGTCAGTTCGAGTGCGCCCGTCATGGCCGGATCTCCCCCAGCACCTCGCCGAAGATGACGACCTCGTCGCCGGGGCGCACCGTGCGGATCCGACGCACCCAGAGCACGATGCCGTCCTGCGGGGCGCTGACCTCTTCCAGCGTGTTGCCGTAGTGGTCGGTGATGGTCGCGATCAGATCGCCTTCCTTGCAGGTCTCCCCCGGCTCGGCGCGGGCGACGAAGAAGCCGCCGGCGGCGGAGCGGGCGAAGGTGCCGGAGACGGTTGTGTAGGTGTCCCGCAGCTCGGCCTCGCCGTCGATCATGCCGAGGCTGCGCAGGATGTTGCGGATCGAGTTCATGTGGTGCCCGACGTTGGTCTCGCGGTACGTGGCGCCACCGCACTCGATGGTGATGGCCGGCTTGCCGGCCGCGAGAACGGGGTGGCGGACCGTGCCGCCCCACTTGCCGCCCTTCCAGACCAGCTCGTGCCCGGCGGCCAGGGCCAGGTCCGTCGCCAGGTCCTCGTAGCCGCCCTGGAGGATGACCAGCGGGGCGATCTCGCCGTAGGCGCCGCCGGTGTGCAGGTCGACCACGGCGTCGACGGCGGGGACCACCTGCTCGACGAAGGTGGCGGCCAGACGCTGCGAGTACGAGCCCTCCGCGTCACCCGGGAAGATGCGGTTGAGGTTGAGGTGGTCGATGCCGCTCGCGCGGGCGGCCGCCTCGAACGCCGGGGTGTTCATGCAGGGGATGCCGACGACGGTGCCCCGCAAGGTGCCCGTGTCGATCTCGGCGAGGACGCGCCGGATGGCCTCCTGGCCGTCGTACTCGTCGCCGTGCACGCCCGCGTCCACGCACAGGACCGGGCCGTCCTGGGCGCCGTTGACGACGATCAGCGGAATGCCGAGGTCCACGCCGTAGGTGCTGGTGCCGACCGGGATGAGGCCCTGGGCGCGCTCGCCCGGGGCGACGGTCAGCGGACCGATGGAGTACATGTCGTTCCTTTCAGAAAGCATGTGCGAAAGCAGATGTCAGAGGCGGGCGGACGCCTCGGCGAGGGTCTCCGCAAGGGTGTCGGCGATACGGTCGAGAAGGGCGCGGTCGCTGATGAGCGGGGGCGCGATCTGGACCAGCGGCGCGGAGCGGTTGTAGACGCGGGCCAGGAGCCCGGCCTCGCGCAGCCGGCGCGGGATCAGGTCGGCGATCAGGTCGGTCCGAGCGCTGTCGCTGAAGCCGCCGTCGTCGAGGTCGCCGACGAGTTCGCAGGCGTAGAAGAAGCCGGCGCCCCGGACGTCACCGACGATTCCGAGGTCCGCAAGGGAGGCCATCCGTCGCGCCAAGTGGTCCTGGAGGCCAAGGACGTTGTCCAGGATCCGGTCCCGCTCCATGATCTCCAGGCTGCGCAGGGCGATGGCCGCGCTCAGCGGGTGCCCGGCGAAGGTGTAGCCGTGGTTGAGGACCGCGCCGGGCTGGTTGATGACCTCGACGACGCGGTGGCTGACCAGGGTTGCCCCCATGGGCGCGTAGCCGGCGGTGATGCCCTTGGCGACGGTGACGATGTCCGGACGGGCGCCGTACCGGTCGCCGCCGAACCACTCCCCCAGCCGCCCGAACGCGGTGATGACCTCGTCGGCGACGAGCAGGAAGCCGTAGCGGTCCGCCAGGGCGCGGAGTCCCTGCCAGTAACCGGTCGGCGGGGTGATGCAGCCTCCGCGGTTCTGCACCGGCTCGGCGATGAGCATCGCGATCGTCTCCGGGCCCTCGGCCAGGATCGCGGCCTCCAGCTCGGCGAGCAGGTGGGAGGTGTAGGTCGCGTCGTCGGTGTACTCGGGAGCGAGGCCGAAGCGGTTGGTGTTGGACACGAACCGCGTCTCGATGGCACCGGGGCCGTACGGCTCGCGCAGCCCGGGGTCGTCGGTGAGCGACAGGGCGCCGATGGTCAGCCCGTGGTAGGCGCCGCGCCGGGCGATGGCCTTCACCCGCCCCGCTTCGCCCCGCAGGGCGTGGTACCGGCGGGCGATCTTCCAGGCGGTCTCGACGGCCTCGGCGCCGCCGCCGGAAAAGAAGGTGTGCTCAATGTCGACGGGCGCGATCCGGGACAGCCGTTCGGCGAGCTCGATCGCCGCCGGGTGGGCGGAGGCGGACCACAGTGGGCTGAAGCACAGCTCGCGCAGTTGCTTGTCCGCCGCCTCGGCGAACTCGCGGGCGTAGGTGTGGCCGAGCTGGCAGCAGTACAGGCCGGAGAGGCCGTCGATGTAGCGCCTGCCGTCGGCGTCGTCGACGTACGGCCCTTCGCCGCGCCGGACGACGAAGAGATTCTCGCCGTCCGGCCCGAGCGAGCCGTTCGGGGTCATGTTGAGGAGCAGGTGTCTGGCCGCGGTGGCGGACATCTCCCCGGCGGGGGTGCGGGTGCTGGTGGTCATGACGCGGTCTCACTTCCGGCGGGCAGGCCCACACCGGGCTCGGTCGGCAGCAGGCCGTCCTGCTGTCCGGAGCCGCTGAGCCTGCGCACCACGGCGACCAGGGCGAGGGCGACGACGGCGATCCCGATGAGGATCGCGCTGACGGCCGTCACCGACGGGTCGACGTCGTACTGGAGGACGTTGAACACCTGGACCGGCAGGGTCACGGTGTCGACGGAGGACAGGAACTGCGCGATGAAGAACTCGTCGAAGCTGGTGATGAAGGAGAAGATCGCGGCGGCGACCAATCCGGGCATGGCCAGCGGGAAGGTGATGCGCCGCGCGACGGTGAGGCGACTCGCGCCCATACTGGCGGCCGCGTCCTCGAGGCGTTCGTCGATGCCCTTCAGCGTGGCCATGAGGATCATCACCGCGATCGGTGAGGCGAGCACGGTGTGGCCGAGGGCGATGGCGATCGGGCTGCCGAGCATCGAGGCCGGTTCGAAGAGCAGGAACAGGCCGAGCGCCATGACGACCTGGGGGATCACCAGCGGGGCCAGGACCAGGCCGTAGACCGCCGTCCTCAGCGGCAGCTCGCTGCGGACCAGGGCCGTGGCCGCCGTCAGGCCCAGGAGGAGGGAGAAGACAGTGGTCAGGCAGGCCACCAGAACGCTGAGCGACAGCGCGGCCGGCCACTTGCTGCCGTCGGCGAACAGCACCTTGTACCAGTCGAGCGTCCAGGAGGACGGCGGGAAGGAGCCGAAGGCGTCCTTGCCGAAGGAGGTGACGACGATGACGACGATCGGCAGCACCAGGAAGAGCAGGATCAGCGTGGACAGCACCGTGAGAGTGATGCGTCCGGCCAGGGTGGAGCGCAGCTCGGTCATGACCGCGCACCTCGGTTCCGGTACGCCTCGCCCGCCGATTTCAGCAGCCTGAGCAGCAGCAGTCCGGCGAAGGTGAGCAGCAGCAGGATGATGCCGAGCGCCGAGGCCCCGTTCCACTGGTCCTGCTTCATGACCTGGGTGTCGATGAGGGAGGCGACCATGGTCTGCTTCGGACCGCCCATGAGGGCGGGCGTGATGTAGTAGCCGAGGCAGAGGATGAAGCACAGCACGCCCGCGTTGATCAGGCCGGGAGCGACCAGCGGCACGTAGACCCGGCGGAAGATGGTGATCCGGCCGGCGCCCATGCTGGCCGCGGCGGCCATCAGCCGGCGGTCGATCCCCTTCATGACCGCGTACAGCAGCAGCACGGTGTACGGCAGCATCACGGAGGTGGTGCCGATGACGACTCCCAGCTCGTTGTAGAGCAGCTGGAAAGGGGCGCCGGGGACATGAAGTGCGGTCAGAGCATTGTTCACGACGCCGTGTTCACCGAGCAGGATGATCCAGCCGTAGGTGCGCACGAGAGCGCTGATGAAGTGCGGGACGACCACGATGACCATCACCAGCCCCGCCCACAGGGGCTTGAGCCGGGACACCGCGGCAGCCAGGACGAAGCCGACGACCAGGCTGAGCAGCGAGGTCTCGGCGGAGATCCGCAGGGTGGTGAGGAGGATCTCCAGGTTGGCGCCCTGGAAGACGTCGGTGTACCAGTGGAGGGTGAAACCTCCGCTCTCGCCCTTGAGGCTCAGCATCAGCGTGCTGAAGATCGGGTAGACGAAGAGGATCAGCAGGTAGAGGACCACGGGTGCGGCGTTGAGCAGGCTGAAGCGGGTGCGGCGGTCGGACAGCGCGCGGCCCAGTCGTTTCCTGCGGGGCACCGGGGCGATGGAGCCCGGTGCCGGAGCGAGTACGGCCACCGTCCTCACCCCCCGTCTTCCGTGTCGGCGAACACGCTGACGTTCGAGGGGTCCGCGGCGAGGTCCACGCGCTCGCCGAGGGCCGGGGCGCGACCGGCGGGCAGTTCCAGCCGTACGAGGTCGGTCTCCTCGCCACCGAGGGGCCGTACGGTGACCCGCACGAGGGTGCCGACGTAGGTGACCGTCTCGACGGTCCCGGTACAGAAGCCGGCGCCTGCGGGACACAGGAAGAGCCGGCCGGGCTGGACCGCCGCGCGCACCCGTGCGCCGCCCGGGGCGGTCTGCGGGCGGGCCTTGAGCAGGCCGCCGGTGTCGAGGCGTACGAGCACATGGTCGGTGGTCTGTTCCTCGACGCGGCCGGGGAGGAAGTTCGCCGCGCCGAGGAAGTCGGCGACGAAGGGGGTGCGGGGGCGCTCGAAGAGCTCCTGCGGGGTGTCGAACTGGTCGATCCGCCCGTCCCGCATGACCGCGATGCGGTCGGAGAGGACGAGGGCCTCTTCCTGGTCGTGCGTCACATAGATGACGGTGAGGCCGAGTTCCTGCTGGATGCGCTTGATCTCGGTCTGGAGCTGGTCGCGCAGCTTCTTGTCGAGGGCACCGAGCGGCTCGTCCATGAGGATCACCGGGGGCCGGTAGACCAGGGCCCGGCACAACGCGACGCGCTGCTGCTGGCCACCGGACAGCTCACGCGGCCGGCGGCGGGCCATCTTCGACAGCCCGGCCATCTCCAGCGTCTCGCCGACCCGGCGGCGCTGCTCCGCCTTCGGCACACCGCGCAGTTGCAGCGGGAAGGCGACGTTCTCCCACACCGTCATGTGCGGGAAGAGCAGGTACTGCTGGAAGACGAAGCCCAGGCCGCGCTTCTGCGGGGCCAGGCGGGTCACGTCGTTGCCGCCGACGACGATGCTGCCGGAGTCCGGCTCGCAGAACCCGGCAATCATCATCAGGGTGGTGGTCTTGCCGGAGCCGGAGGACCCCAGGAAGGTGACGAACTCACCCGCCGCGATCTCCATGGAGACCTCGTCGACGGCCGTCACTCCCCCGTACGTCTTGCGAAGTCGCGTCACGGACAGGGGCTTGCCGCTGCCGGCCAGCGCCGTGGTGGCGGCCGGCGACAGCTCGGGCATCACGTGGGTCTCAGGCATGCGTCCACTCCTGCCAGCGCTTGGCCACCACGTCGTCGTTCTCGGCCCACCACTCGACGTCCATGTCGAAACCGGTCTTCAGGTGTTCCGGGGAACTGCCCAGGTTCGCGGCGATGGCCGGGGAAAGCTTCTTGTAGGCGGCGGGAACCGACGGGGCCATCGGGTACAGCTCGGCGTACGCCGCCTGCACCTCGGGGCGCAGCGCGAAGTCGATGAGCTGGTATGCGGCGTCCAGGTTGGCGGCGCCCTTGGGGATGCCGAAGGCGTTGCTCTGCCTGCGGGCGCCGTTCCACTGGTAGGCGAGCGGCGAACCCTGCTTGATGAGGGCGTCGAGGCGGCCGTGCCAGACGTCCGAGGCGACGACCTCCTTGCGGCCGAGCAGGACGCCGGGGAGGGCTCCGGTGTCCCAGTACTTCTTGATCGATCCCTTGATGTGGTCCAGGGACTTGAAGGCGCGGTCCAGGTCCAGGGGGTACAGCTTGTCCAGCGGCACCCCGTCGGCGAGCAGGGCGAACTCCAGCACGGGCCGGTCCGCGTCCAGGCCCTGGAGGGCACGGTCGCCAGGGAACGCCTTTACGTCCCAGAAGTCGGCCCAGGAGGAGGGTTTCTTCCCGCCCCAGACGTCGGTGCGGTACGCCATGACGCTGGCCCAGTAGTTCTTGCCGATGGCGTTGGGGGTGATCAGGGTCTTGGCGATGCCGGCGTTCTTGAAGTTCTTCAGCCGGTCGTAGTCCAGGTCCTCGGTGGCGCCCTCCTTCTTGAAGCGCAAGAAGTCGGACATGGAGTCGTCGATGACGTCGAACTGCGGGCGGCCCTGCTGGATCTGGGCGAGCATCTGCGCGTACTGGATGTTCACCACCTCGATCCGGATACCGGTCTCCTTGGTGAACGGCTCGTAGATCGCCTTCTGGTTGGCGTCGCCGTACGTGCCGCCGCTGTCGCGGACGACCAGCGTCTTGGAGTTCTTGCCACCGCCGGCGGCGACGGACCGGCTGGTGCCGGTGCCGCAGCCGCTGAGGGCGCTCGCGGCGGCGACACCCGCCGTGACCCCGCCTATTCCGCGCAGGAACAGTCTGCGGTCGATCCGGGCATCTTTCATCGTGTGCCTCCTGATGGGCTGGCCGAGGGGAGCGGCCGGGGGAACGTGGGTAGGGGGCGGCTGGGAGGGTGTCTAGGGGCGGTGATCCGTCTCGTCGGGTGCGGCGCCCAGGCCGGGGGTCCGTAGGGTGTCGTGTCGCCGGGCCGTGTCGGGGTTCCACGGGACGGCCAGGGCGGCCAGCTCGTCGCCTTGGGTGACGGTGAGGCCGTGCATGGCGTAGAAGATCCGCCCGTCGGCCGGGGCGTGGACCGTGTGCTCACGGCCGTCGGCCGGGTCGACGATGCGGCCCAGGAGGTCGCCCTCCGCGACTTCGTCGATGACGTCGGCGTCGAAGGAGAACTCCGGGTACCACAGGCCGGTGGCCTCGGCGGTGACTCCGGCGGACCAGACCCACTCCCGGACCGGCGTCGGGTCGGAGTCGTCCGGGTCCAGCACGCCCAGGTGGCGTAGTGCCCGGAGCAGGCCGTCGACGCGGCGGCGGGCCGTGGCGCCGTCACGCTGTCCGAGCTCGCCCACCTCGACGAGGACCGCCGAGATGCCCCGGCGGGCGGCGGCCGCGTGGCTGTTGCCGCCCTCGGCCTTCAGGCCGAGGATGACGTCCTCGACACCGAAGGACCCGGCCAGTTCGGCCGTCGCCTTGTCGAGGTCCGGGTCGCCGGTGAGGCGGTAGCCGACGAAGTCCCGCAGAACCTGGTCGATGCCGCCGCAGTGCAGGTCGACGTAGACGTCGGCGCCGTCGACGAGGTGGGCGAAGAGCCAGGCGGCCAGGCGCTCGGTGGGGCCGCCGCCGGGGTCGCCGGGGAAGACGCGGTTGATGTTCACGCCGTCGACCGGGGAGACGTTGAGCCGCCCCTGGTACACGGCGGGAGGGTTGGCCACCGGACAGACGATCACCTGTCCGCGCACGTCGCCGGGTTCCAGTAGGGCCGTCAGGCGCGCGGCGGCGTCGATGGGCGTGAACTCGCCGCCGTGCACACCCGCGGTGATGACGACCCGGGGGCCGGGGCGGGTGCCGTTGACCAGGGTCAGCGGGATGTCCACGGTGAGGGTGCCGAGGTCGGCCCGGACGGTGCCGCGGGCCTTGGTGCCGGGCCGGGCATCGAGGGAGCCGACGGAGAGGGTGGTGTTGTTCATGGTCATGCCTCCGTGCGGCCGACGGTGGAGATGAAGTCGACGGGCTGCGGCGAGGCGCCGTCCAGGGCGAGGTCGGCCGCGATGTCTCCGAAGGCGGGCGAGAGCTTGAAGCCGTGGCCGGAGAAGCCGGCGAGCAGGATCACGTTCTCGGCGCCGGGGAGTGGGCCGACCAGTGGACGGCTGCTCTCGGTGTAGCCCTCCATGTAGACGGAGAGGCGGGTCGGATCCGGGTGCAGATCCGGCATGTGACGGCCGATCAACTCGCTGAAGATCTCCAGCTCCTCCGGCTGCACCGTCCGGTCCAGCTGGTTGGGGTCGCCCGCAAGCCGGTGCAGGGCGCGGGAGAGACCGAGCTTGACGGAGATGCCGTCCGGGGACGGCAGGCCGTAGCAGTGCGTGGGTGCCGTACGGATGAAGGCGGGGCGCTCCTCGCCGAACCAGGCGTCGGTGGTGGGCACGTACCAGGCGCTGACGAGGCGGCGGACCTCCACGTCCCACGGCAGGTCGGGCAACAGGTCGTTGACCCAGGGACCGGGGGTGACGACGGCGGTGTCGAAGCGTTCGCTGCCGGCGTCGGTGCGGACCTCGACACCGTTCGCGACGGGGACGATCTCCCGGACGGTGGTGTAGCGGTGGATCACGGCGCCCAGCTGCTGGGCGCGGCGGGCGGCGGTCTGGATGGTCAGCTCGGGGCGGATGAAGCCCGCGCGGCGGTCGAGCACGGCCGCGTCGCCGTCCTCGATCCGGTACTGCGGGAAGCGCTTGGCGAGCGACTCGGCGTCGAGCACCTCGTGGTCGAGGTCGTGCTCCGCGATGGACTCCAGGACGGTGGCCATCTGATGGTGCTCCGTCGGGCCCATGAGCAGACACCCGGTCAGGCGGCGCAGCTCGCGGCCGGTGTCCTGCTGGAGCTGCTGCCAAAGGGCGTCGGCGTGCTTGAGCAGCGGGACGTAGCGGGAGTCCTCGAAGTGGGCGCTGCGGAAGATCCGGGTCTCGCCGCCTGCGGCGCTGCGGTCGTGGCCCGGGGCGAACCGGTCGTAGCCGACGACCTCGGCGCCGCGGGCCGCCAGCCGCCAGGCGGCCTGGCTGCCCATCGTTCCGACGCCGACGACGGCGACACGCTTCCTGGCAGCTGACACAGGACTTTCCTTTCGTATCGCCGGGGCGCATGCTGGCCCCCCGACGTGAGGCTGTTCGATTCGAGGTGGTTTGGACGGGAGCCGGGCCTTTCGGAAGCCCGTGCCTCGCACCGTCGCGTCTCGGAGTTCCGGCTCACATCGTCGGGATCTCCGGCGAGCCATGCCACATTGTGGAACGCTGTGCTAGAATCTGGCACAGAGAATGGCAGTGGCCCAGAGGGGAGTCAAGAGGGTGTCCAGCAGTAATTTCGAGGATTAACAGGGGGAAACCGGATGGAAATGAAGAGCGTCACCAGGTCACTGCGGATCCTGGAGGCGGTCGCCCAGCATCAGCCGGTCACCGTCGGGGAGTTGACGAAGCTCTTCGGACTTCCGAAGTCGACGGTGCAGCGCACCCTGGTCACGCTCAACGAGGCGGGGTGGCTCCGGGCGAACCGCAGGGACACCACCCGCTGGGAGATCGGCGCCCGTGTCCTCGCCGTACGGCCCGCCGCCCTCCAGGGATCCAGCCTGTTCGCCGCCGCCCGCGAGCCCATGATCCGGCTCCGCGACGCGCTGAACGAGACCATCCACCTCTCCGTACCCGACGCACTCCAGTGCATGGTCGTGGTGGACCGCGTGGACTGCGACCACGCCGTACGGACCTTCCACGCCATCGGCGCCACCTCACCCCTGCACGCCACCGCCGCCGGGCGTGCCGTCCTCGCCCACCTTCCGAAGCAGGACATCGAGGAACTCATCGCCCGGGGGCTGGAGCGCTTCAGCGACACGACCCCCGCCGACCCCGACGAGCTGCGCGCCGAGCTGGACCGGGTCCGCGCGGACGGCTACGCGGTCAACCGGAACCAGTACCGGCCGGGCGTCTGCGCCCTCGCCGCGCCCGTGCTCGACGAGAGCGGCACACCGCTGGCCGCCGTGGCCATCTCGATGCCCGATTCCCGGTACGCCGCCGACCGGGTGCCCGAGTGGGGTCGCCTCGTCTCCGACGCGGTCACGGAGATCACCGGACGCCTGACGGGCGCCTGAGCGGAAGGGCAGGGTCCGACAGCCTTCCCGCATCCGACAGCCTTCCGCCGGCCAGGGTCGGCTCGCACGCGCCGGCGTGGGGGCCGACCCTGGGCACTGCCCACGGCAAGCCCAGCCCTGTGCGCAACCCATGCCATATTGTGGAACAGCGTGCTAGAATCCGGCACGATCATGCCTGCGACTCCGGAAGGGGGTCAAGAGGGTGAGCACCACGAAGCCGCGCAACTGACGGGGGCACCGCATGGAGATGAAGAGCGTCACCAGGTCGCTACGCATCCTGGAGGCGGTCGCCAAGCACCAGCCCGTGACCGTGGGAGAGCTGACGAAGCTGTTCGGCCTGCCCAAATCGACCGTGCAGCGCACCCTGGTCACGCTCAACGAGGCGGGGTGGCTCCGGGCGAACCGCAGGGACACCACCCGCTGGGAGATCGGCGCCCGTGTCCTCGCCGTACGGCCCGCCGCCCTCCAGGGATCCAGCCTGTTCGCCGCCGCCCGCGAGCCCATGATCCGGCTCCGCGACGCGCTGAACGAGACCATCCACCTCTCCGTGCCCGACGCCCTGCAGGGCATGGTCGTGGTGGACCGCGTGGACTGCGACCACGCGGTACGGACCTTCCACGCCATCGGCGACACCTCACCCCTGCACGCCACGGCCACCGGCCACGCGGTTCTCGCCCACCTTCCGAAGTCCGAGGTCGACGAGTTCACGGCGGGCACGCTCGAGGGTTACGGCGAGGAGACCATCACCGACCCGGTGGAGCTGCGCGCGGAACTCCGCCGGGTGAAAGACCGGGGATACGCCGTCAACCACAACCAGTACCTCCAGGGGGTCTGTGCCATCGCGGCCCCTGTCCTGGACGGCGACGGCGTACCCCTGGCCGCCGTGGCCGTCTCCCTGCCCGACGCCCGCTTCGAACCCGGCCGACTGGCAGAGCTGGGCCGTCTGGTGACCGAGACCGCGGCGGAAATCACCGCCCGCCACCTGCGCTGAGAACGAGAGACGCGAGCCGACCGCCCCCCGGGCCCGGCCTCGAGGACTGTTCGGCCGGGCGCGGGGCGGCCCGCGCGGCGTGCGAAGTGGCGAATGTCAGGGCAGGACTGCCGCCGTCATCGCACGGGCACCGCCAGGTACTGGTACTCCAGGTACTCGTCGATCCCCACCCGGCCCCCCTCGCGGCCGAGCCCGGACTGCTTGACGCCGCCGAACGGCGCGGCCGGGTTGGAGACGAGGCCGGTGTTGAGGCCGACCATGCCCACTTCTAGGCGCTCGCTGACGCGCAGGGCACGGTCGAGGCCCTCGGTGAAGACGTAACCGACCAGTCCCCAGGGGGTGTCGTTGGCGCGGCGGACGACCTCGCCCTCGTCGTCGAAGGTGAGGATCGCCGCCACGGGGCCGAAGATCTCCGTGTCCATCAGTCGGCTGTCAGGGGCCACATCGGTGAGCACGGTCGGCGG
This sequence comes from Streptomyces sp. Y2F8-2, assembly GCF_014905555.1. Taxonomy (GTDB): domain Bacteria; phylum Actinomycetota; class Actinomycetes; order Streptomycetales; family Streptomycetaceae; genus Streptomyces; species Streptomyces cynarae. Next base: position 149,537 of record NZ_BNGS01000009.1, read on the forward strand.
GTAGAAGCAGCCGGGGCCCTCGGGAGTGCGGCCGCCGACGAGCACCCGCGCACCGCGCTGCACCGCGTCGGCGACCAGCTCCTCGACCTTGGCACGTCCGGCCCTGTCGATCAGCGGTCCGACATCGACGCCGTCCCGGGTGCCGGGGCCGACCACCAGCGCGCCCATGCGCTCGGCGAGGCGCCGCCCGAACTCCTGCGCCACCGACCGGTGCACGAAGAAACGGTTCGCGGCCGTGCACGCCTCGCCCATGTTGCGCATCTTGGCCACCATCGCGCCGTCCACGGCCTTGTCCAGGTCGGCGTCCTCGAAGACGATGAACGGCGCGTTGCCGCCCAGCTCCATCGAGGTCCGTACGACCGTGTCTGCGCACTGGGCCAGCAGGAGCCGCCCGACCTGCGTGGAGCCGGTGAAGGAGAGCTTGCGTATACGCCCACCGCGCAGGAGCGGTTCGCACACCTCCCCCGCACGGGACGTCGTGACGACGTTGAGCACGCCGTCCGGCAGTCCGGCCTCCTTGAGGATCGCGGCGAGCGCCAGGCTGGACAGAGGGGTCTGCGGGGCCGGCTTGAGCACCATCGTGCAGCCCGCGGCGACCGCCGGGCCGATCTTGCGGGTGCCCATCGCCAGAGGGAAGTTCCACGGGGTGATCAGCAGGCAGGGGCCGACCGGGCGACGGCAGAGCAGCATGCGGTTGCGGCCGTCGGGCAGGGTGGCGAGGCCACCGTCGATGCGGACGGCCTCCTCGGAGAACCAGCGGAAGAACTCCGCCGCGTACGCCACCTCTCCCCTGGCCTCGGCCAGCGGCTTGCCCATCTCGGCGGTCATCAGGTGCGCGAGCTCGTCGGTGCGCTCGAGGATGATCTCGTACGCGCGCCGCAGGATCTCACTGCGTACCCGCGGTGCCGTACGGGCCCATTCCTCCTGGGCCTGCACGGCCGCGTCCTCCGCGAGCCGCGCGTCCTTGGGCCCCGCGTCGGCGACGTGACAGAGGATCTCGCCTGTAGCGGGGTCGTCGACGGGCATGGTGGCGCCGTCCGCGGCGTCCACCCAGGCACCGCCGATGAACAACTGCGTGGGTGTGTCGGTCATGACGTCTCTCCTGGTTGATCGGCGGGGTCGAGCAGTTCCGCCAGGTGCAGGGCGCGGATGCCCCGGTCACCGGCGAGGTGGTCGATCTGGGTGGCACAGCTGAAGCCGTCGGCCACGACGACGGCCCGCCTGTCCTGGTCGATGCCGTCCAGACGGGGTTTCAGGGCCAGGTCGGCGACGGCCATCGAGGTGTCGTAGTGCTGGGCCTCGAAGCCGAAGTTGCCGGCGAGTCCGCAGCAGCCCTCGGCCTCCTCGACCTTCCGCACACCGAGGCGGCTCAGCAGGTCGCGTGGGTGGCGGCCCTTGAAGGTGGCGTATTCGTGGCAGTGCGTCTGCAGGACGACGTCGTCCGGCAGCCCCCGCGGCGCCCAGCCGGGCGCGGCGAGGTCTGTCAGGGCTCCGGTGAAGGTGTGGACGCGGGACGCGACGCGACGGGCCGCCGGGGTACCGAGGAGTTCGGGCACGTCTCGCTTGAGGGCTGCGGCACAACTGGGTTCGGCCACGATGACGGGCCGGTCGTCGCCGTTGTCCAGGCGGGCGACGGTACGGGCCATGATGCGGCGCGCGACGGACAACTGGCCGGTGCTGACCCAGGTCAGACCGCAGCACAGGTCGTCCTCCGCCGTACAGGGGATTCCGGCGTCGGCGAGGACGCGGCTCGCCGCTCCGGCCACCTCGGGACGGAAGGCGCGCGTGAAGCTGTCGACGAAGAGCAAGGCCTTCGCCGGTTCCCCCGTCCTCGCCGTGCGCAGGGCCCGGCGCAGCGCGCGCCGGGAGGCGAAGGCGGGGATGCGGCGTTTCGTGGTCACGCCTCCGAGGCGGGCGAGCAGCTTGCCGACCGGTCCGCGCAGCAGCGCGTTGACCGGGCGAGCGGCGTATCCGGCGAGGGTTGACGTCAGGGGCAGCCAGCCCAGCGAGTAATGGGAACGGGGCCGGATCCTGCCCTTGTAGTGCTGGTGCAGGAACTCCGCCTTGTACGTGGCCATGTCGACGCCGACCGGGCAGTCGCTGGAGCACGCCTTGCAGGACAGGCACAGGTCGAGGGCGTCGCGCACCTCGGCAGAGCGCCAGCCGTCCTGGACGGTCCCGCCGCGCACCATCTCCTGGAGGAGGCGGGCCCGGCCCCGTGTGGAGGCGTTCTCCTCCCCCGTGGCCCGGTAGCTGGGACACATCACGCCGCCCGTGTCGCTGCGACATCGACCGACTCCGACACAGCGGCGTACGGCGCCCGCGAAGCCGTCCTCGTCGTGCGGGAAGGAAAAAAGGGTCTCGACGGGCAGCAACTCGGGCGCGTGCAGCGCGAGATCGGCGTCCAGCCGCGCCGGAGCCACGATGACGCCGGGGTTGAGCAGACCCTCGGGGTCGAAGATCTCCTTGAAGGCGGCGAACGCCCCGATCATCCGGTGGCTGTACATGACCTGAAGCAGCTCGCCTCTGGCCCGCCCGTCACCGTGCTCACCCGACAGCGTGCCGCCGTGCGAGACCACGAGGGTGGCCGCCTCGCCGAGGAAGCGGCGCGCGGCCGCCCGGCCGGTGTCCGTGGCCAGGTCGAAGTCGATGCGCACGTGGACACAGCCCGCGCCGAAGTGGCCGTACAGCACCCCGGTCAACCCGTGAGCGGCGAGCAGCTTGCGGAAGTCCCGCAGGTAGGCGGCCAGGTTCTCCGGCGCGACCGCCGCGTCCTCCCAGCCGGGCCACGACTCCCCGCCGTCCACCAGACGGGCGGCGAGCCCTGCCCCGTCCTCGCGGACCCGCCACAGCGAGCGCCGCTCGACCGGGCTCTGGACGACCCGCCCACCGGTCATCCGGCCCTGCGCCTTGAGAACGTGCAGCAGTTCGGCGGCACGGCCGTCGACCGCCGCCTGATCGTCACCGTCGAGTTCGACGTACAGCCAGGCCCGCCCCTCGGGCAGTCCGGTCACGGAGTCCGGACCGCGGCGGGCGCGCATGGTGGCGACGATCGCCTCGTCCATGCCCTCCACTGCGGTGGGATTCCAGCGCAGGATCTCCGGGACGTCCTCGGCGGCGTCGACCACGTCGTCGTATCCGAGTGTCAGCAGCGTGGAAGCCTGTGCGGTCGCCACCAGGCGGACCGTCGCGGCGGTGACGACCGCACAGGAGCCCTCGGTGCCCACCAGCGCGCGGGCCATGTCGAAGCCGTGCTCGGGCAGCAGGTGGTGCAGCTGGTAGCCGGACACCTGGCGGGGGATGCGGCCCAGCTCGGTGCGGATCGGCGCCAGGTTGGCGTCGATCAGGCGGCGTACGTCCGCTTCGACGCGGGCGACGCGCTGGACCGCGTCCGTGTCGTTCGGGTCGGCCGCGCGCAGGCCGGTGCGGTCCGCGACGGCGCGCACGCCGTCGGCCGTGACGATCTCCAGCGCCTCGATGTGGGAGCTGGTACGTCCGTACCGCACCGACCGGTTCCCGCACGCGTCGTTGCCGATCATGCCGCCGAGGGTGCAGCGGCTGTGCGAGGAGGGGTCGGGGCCGAAGGTGAGCCCGTGCAGGGCGGTCGCGCTGCGCAGCGCGTCCAGGACCACTCCGGCCTGGACGCGCGCGGTGCGCGCCACCGGGTCGATGTCCAGGATCCGGTTCATGTACCGGGAGAAGTCCAGGACGACGCCCGGTCCGACGGCGTTGCCCGCCATGCTGGTGCCGCCGCCCCGCGCGGTGACCGGGACCCCCGCGTCCCGGCAGGCCCGCAGCACCGCGACCACGTCGTCGTCGCTGCGGGGGAAGACCACGGCCCGCGGCGGGACCCGGTAGTTGGAGGCGTCGTAGGCGTAGAGGCCGGTGGGGCCAGGGCCGGTCTCCACCCGCAGGCCCGGAGCGGTCTCGGCGAGCCGCGCGACCAGCGGCTCCAGGGCCGTGGTGGTGTCCGTCATCGCCGTGCCGCGCCCGATGTGCCGACCTCCACCGCGGTCGCCCACGCCTGGAGACCCTCGTCCACCGCCGTCTCGTCGATCACGAGCGCAGGGATCATGCGCACGACCTGGTTCCAGGCCCCGCACAGCAGCAGGAGCAGTCCCTCGTCGACGGCGGCCCGCTGCACACGCGCTGCGGTCTCCGGGTCGGGGCTGCCGTCCTCGGTGACGAACTCGGTGGCGAGCATGAGCCCGAGGCCGCGTACGTCGCCGATGCCCGGTGTCCGGTCGGCCACGGCCTCCAGCCCCTGGCGCAGCCGCTTGCCCATCGCCTCGGCGTTCTCGACGAGCTTCTCGTCGCGTACGACGTCGAGGGTGGCGCAGGCAGCCGCGCATGCGACGGCGTTGGCGCCGTACGTACCGCCCTGCGAGCCCGGCCACGCCTTGGTCATCAGCTCCTCGGAGGCGGCGATGCCGGACAGCGGGAACCCGCTGGCCAGGCCCTTTGCGGTGACCAGGATGTCCGGGGTGACGCCGAAGTGGTCGTGGCCCCAGAAGCGGCCGGTGCGGCCGACGCCCGTCTGCACCTCGTCGAGGATCAGCAGGAAGCCGTGCCGGTCCGCGCGCTCGCGCAGGCCCTGGAGGAAGGCCTGGGTCGCGGGCACGTATCCGCCTTCCCCGAGCACCGGCTCGACGATGACCGCGGCCGTGTCGGCGGGCGAGGAGATCGTCTGGAGCGTGTAGTCGAGTTCCTTCAGGGCGAAGCGGGTCGCGGTCTCCTCGTCCCAGCCGTAGCGGTAGGCCGACGGGAAGGGGGTGACGACGACGCCGCTCATCAGCGGGGAGAAACCGGAGCGGAAGCGGGTGCCGGAGGTGGTCATGGACGCGGCGGCCACCGTACGGCCGTGGAAACCGCCGTGGCAGACGAGGATGTTCGGCCGCCCGGTGGCCTGACGGGCCAGCCGCAGGGCCGCCTCGACCGCCTCGCTGCCGGAGTTGGTGAAGAACAGGCTGTCCAGGCCGGCCGGCAGCACCTCGCCGAGCTTGTCGACGAGCCGCCGCAAGGGCTGGTGCATGACCGTCGTGTACTGGCCGTGGACGAGCGTGCCCACCTGCTCCTGAGCCGCCGCCACGACCTTGGGGTGGCAGTGCCCGGTGCTGGTGACGCCGATGCCGGCGGTGAAGTCCAGGTAGCGGCGGCCGTCCTCGCCGTAGAGGTGGACGCCCTCGCCCCGGACCGCCACCACGGGCGTGGCCTGGCGAAGGTGCGGCGACAGTGCGGTCATGTTCGTCTCCCGGCGTGTTCGTCGGTCTGCTCCGGTCTCCCCGAGCATGTCCGTGGACCAGGACCGCCCCAACCCGCGATCTGTCCGGCCGCGACGCCGTATCCGGACGTTGTGTCAAGCGCACCTGGCGCCATGCTCCGCCCGTCCGCCCCGCGCCCGCCGTCTCCGGGCCCTTGCGCAGGTCAGCGACGCTTGTCAGAGTGACGGGGCACTCCCCCGAGCTCTCGGGCTCCGCTCGAGCGGGGGCCCCATGGAGGCACCGTGAGCGAGAACCCCCACACGGCTCCAGGGCCCGGCGCCGGCAGCGCCGGCGCCTGCGTGCCGGGCCGCGACCTGGACACCGTCGGCCGCCCGATCACCGTGGCCGACGTCCTGGCCCTCCCCGTCCTTGCCGCCGGACAACCCCAGGTCGTCACCGGCGTGGCACGGCTCGACCGGCCCGTCCGCTGGGTCCACATCACGGAGCTGACCGACCCCGCCTCCTTCCTCAAGGGCGGCGAACTCGTACTGACGACCGGCATGCCTCTCCCCGACGAACCGGCCGGCGTACGGCGCTATGTGGACGAACTCGCCGACATCGGCGCCGCGGCCCTGGTCATCGAACTGGTCCGCCGCTACCACCGTCCGCCCGACGCCCTGGCCCACGCCTGCCGGGCCCGCGGCCTACCCCTCATCACCCTGGCCAGGGACGTCAACTTCCTGGAGGTCACTCAGGTCGTCCACGCCCTCATCCTCGGCAGCCAGGCCGATGCGATGCGGCGGACCCAGCGCGTCCACGAGGCGTTCACCGCCCTCACCCTGCGCGGCGCCGGACCCGAGGACGTCGTACGGGCCGCCGCCGAGATGAGCGGCCACACCGTCGTTCTGGAAAACCTGGTCCACCAGGCACTGATCTGCCAGCCCTCCGGCGACACCGTCGAGGTGGCGCTCACCGACTGGGAACAGCGCTCCCGAGCGACACCGCCCGCCGACCACACCACCGTCTCCGGCCCCGAGAGCTGGCTCGCGGCCCCCGTGGAGTACCAGGGCGAACGCTGGGGCAGGGTGGCCATGCTCCCGACACCGCCCGGCCCGGCCGCTCCTTCGGCCTCCGGCCCGTTCGGCCCCGAAGACGTCACCGTCCTGGAGAGGACCGCGATGGCCCTCACCATCGCCCGCCTCACCCACTCCGAACCCTGGGAACGCACCGCACATCGCAGCGTCCTGCGCGACCTCGTCGAACAGCGCCACCGCTCGCCTGCGGACGTCGAAGCCCGGGTCACCGCGCTGGGGGTACCGACGAAGGGGTCCCGCTTCCTCGCCGTGCTCGTGGACGTCCCCCGCGAGGACGACACGACGAAGGCGGAGGAACTCCTCTCCGAGGAGCTGAGGAAGAGGGGATCACAGGCCCTCGTCGGCCTCCTCGGACCGACCCGTCTCGGCATCCTCCTGTCCCTGCGCCCGGAGCAGCCATGGCGGCCCGTTGTCGAACACCTGAGCCGTACCGCACTCGACCTGTTGCCGGGGACAGCTGTGAGTACGGGCAGCGAGGCGACAGACCTCACCGGCGTCGCCCACTCCTTCCGCGACGCGACCCGTGTGGCGGAAGCCACCGAGCCCGACCAGCCGCTCCCGCCCGGACGCTCCTACCACGAACGGTCCGACATCGGCCTGCGCCGCCTCCTCTTCGCACTCCGCGAAGACACCCGGATCCAGGACTACGCCGAACGCCGGCTCGGGCGACTCGCCGACCACGACGCCCGCCACGGCACGGACTTGCTGACCACCTTGCGGCACTACCTGGACGCGGCAGGCAACAAGACGGTGGCGGCCCGCTCGGGCGGTCTGTCCCGAGAGACCGTCTACCAGCGTCTGCGCACCATCGAGCGGATACTCGACTGCGACCTGGAGTCCGGCGAACAGCGCACCGAACTACACGTTGCACTCACCGCGCTCGACGTTCTGCGGGTGCGCTGAGAGGGCCTTTCGACTGACGGCAGCGCACAGAGCCCCGTCGACGCTTCCGGTTGCTGCCGTGCGGCGAGTCTCCGCCACTTCAAGTGCTTGACGTCAAATGCTGCCTACTCGGTCACCTGCCAGGTGTCGCAGATCGGAGGGCCGTCCGGTCCTCCGCTGACGAGAGGAGACGAGGCGTGTCGTCGAGCGAGTCGCCCAACGGTACGGACCAGCAGCGGCGTTCCGAGGCGTGGAAGACCGCCTTCACCGTGCTGCAGACGGCGAATCCACCGAACATCCCTGAAGGTGCCGAGGTCATGACCCTTCTCGTCGCCTTCCCTCCCGGGGACCCCGGCACCCCGCCCCACCGCCACCCCGGCCCGGCCTTCGGGTACGTACTCGAAGGGGAGATGCGCTTCGAGATCGAAGGCGAACCCGAGCGCGTCGTTCGGGCAGGTGAAACGTTCTGGGAGCCCGGCGGCGACGTCATCCATTACCAGGACGGCAACAACAGGGAAGACACCCCGCTCCGCTTCATCGTCACCATGCTGTGCAAACCGGGCCGGCCCATGATCGCCCTCGTCGATGAGGAGGAACTCGCACAGCGCAGGGATCGACGAGCTGCACGGCCCGCCTGAGACGCCCGCTGCGGCGCCTCGGGTCAGCTCCGCTTGAGCCAGTCCTCGCAGCGTGCCGTGACCACCGTGTCGGCGCCGATGAGAACGCCGCATTGACGTGCGGAGGCACCGGGACCATGCACATGCGGAAGCCGACCACCGACGGCTCGCTCCACGTCGGCCCGTCCGTCAGGAGCCGTAGCGGCGGGGGTCTCAGGTCGGGTCGTTCAGGGCCGGCCGGGGCGTGGGCTCGGTGGTGGGTGGGCGGGAGCCGATCGAGTGGTAGCGGGCGGGCAGGCTCAGCAGTTGCCGGGGCGGTAGGCAGTTCTTGCCGTCCACGATCAGGCGGGGTTCGGTGAGCAGGCCGCTCAGGATCCGCCAGTCCGCTTCCACGATGTCCGGCCACTCGGTCAGGATGACGGCCGCGTGGGCTCCCTGGACGGCGGTGCTCAGGCAGTCCGCGGGGCGGGTGCCGGGGAACAGCGCGGCGATGTCGTCCTTGCCGGTGGCCGGGTCCCAGACGCGGACCTCGGCCGCCTGGTCGAGCAGGGCGGGGACGATGTTGCGGCTGGGGGCCGCGCGCAGGTCGTCGCTCCAGGGCTGGTATCGGAGCCCCAGCACCGCGACGACCGCGTCGGGCAACTGTCCGTCCAGTGCGCTCTGGAGCGTCCGGACGACGAGCTGGGGCTGGTCCCGGTTGACGGCGATGGTGGCGTCCAGCAGCGGAGTGGGCACGCCCAGGGTGGCCGCCCAGCGGGCCAGGGCGGCGGTGTCCTTGGGCAGGCAGTGGTCGCCGAACCCGAGGCCGGGTTGAAGCAGGGCGTGCCCGATGCGCGGGTCGGCGCCGATGCCGCGCATGACGTGGTCGACGTTGACGTCCGGCAGAGAGCACAGGCGGGCTATCTCGTTCCCGAAACTGATCTTGGTGGCCAGGAAGGCGTTGGCGGCGTACTTGATGATCTCCGCGCCGGTGGGGCTGGTCACCACCCACTCGCAGGCCGGTCCCGCGTAGAGGTCGCGGAGCGCCGGAAGGAGATCGTGCGACCACAGGCCGACGACGATGCGGGCGGGGCAGGCCCAGTCCCGCAGCGCGCTGCCTTGGCTGAGGAACTCCGGATTGTGCACGTATCGCTCCCGCAGCCCGGGGTGGGCGGCCGCGAGGGTGTTGCTGGTGCCCGGCGGGATGGTGGACTTCACCGCCACCACACGCGGGGCGGGCCGTAGCCGGAGGACGGCGTCCAGGGCGGTGCGGACCTGTGAGAGATCCACCCATCCGTGCCCGTCGGGCGGTGTCCCCACCGCGATGAGGGCGACGTCGAAGGGCCGATGTCGATGGGGTGGCCCGAGTCCGCCGGTGAAGGACAGCCGCCCGGTGGCGAGGGCCGCCGACAGCGCCTGCTGCAACCCCGGCTCGCTGAAGGGGACATGCCCTCCCCGCAGGCCGCGCAGCCGGGCCGGGTTCTGCTCTACGCCGGTGACATGGTGCCCCTGCAAGGTCAGCTCCACCGCACCGGTCACTCCGACATAGCCCTGCCCCATCACAGCCACGTGCATGGAATCCTCCGCTGGGTGCACTCGCACCCGCCGTCCCCGTGCGGCAGGTGCGTGACCGCGGTCTGCCTATGGCCCACACGGCCCGAACCGGTCTCCGGTTGCCTGCGTCAGCGCCCCGCCTCGAACCTGTCGGCCGGCTCCTCAGCGGGTTATGAACCAGTGTGCGGCGTCACGGCGAGGGCGGCGAACCGCTGCATCCCACGTCGGGAACAGGCCCGGTACGCCACCCTTCCGTGCGCGGACGGGGCCGAGCCGCCCGTCCATGGACGGCCCTGCCGTGAGTCGGATGGAGGTCGTGCGGCACAGCCGCCGCGGCAGCCGCCGGGGGTCCCCGTGCGCTGCCGCGGGCCATGCCAGGGGCAGTTGATCAGCCGACCTCGAGCACGATCTTGCCGCGGGTCCGGCCGCTCATGCTGAGACGGAACGCCTCGGCGGCCTCGGCCAGCGGCAGGGCGTGCGCGACGTGGACATCGAGCTGGCCGGCGTCGGCGAGTCGAGCGAGCTTCGCGAGGTCCGCGCTGTCGGGCCGGACCCAGACGTGGTGCCCGCCGTGCTCGGTGACCGCCGGGTCGACGATCGACGCGAGGCGCGAGCGGTCCTTCAGCAGTTCCTCCGAGACGGCGACCGCGTCACCGCCGACATAGTCCACTGCCGCGTCGATGCCCTCCGGCGCCAGCCGCCGTACCCGGTCGGCCAGGCCGTCGCCGTAGGTGACGGGTTCCGCGCCCAGGGAGCGCAGGAAGTCGTGGTTGTGTTCGCCGGCGGTGCCGATCACCCGGGCCCCCTTCGCCACCGCGATCTGCACGGCGAAGGAGCCGACGCCGCCGGCCGCCGCGTGGACCAGGACCGTGTCGCCCTCGGCGACCCCCACCCGGGCCAGTGACTGCCAGGCGGTGAGCCCGGCCAGCGGGACGCCGGCCGCCTGCTGCCAGCTCAGCGACGCGGGCTTGCGCGCGAGGGTACGCACGGGCGCGGCGACGAGCTCGGCATAGGTGCCGTGCTGTACTTCGTCCTTGCGAACGTACCCGAAGACCTCGTCGCCGACCGAGAATTCCGGAACGTCCAGGCCGACCGCCTCGACGACGCCCGCGACGTCCCATCCGGGCACGAGGGGAAAGTGGACGTCCATGATCGGGTCGAGGTAGCCGGCGACGATCTTCCAGTCCACCGGGTTGACCCCGGCGGCCTTCACTCGTACGAGCACCGAGTCGGGTCCGACCTTGGGGTCGTCGGTCTCGGCCACTTCCAGGGTCTCCGGGCCACCGTAACGGTTGACGATAATTGCACGCATAAAGGACACAATAGGTGTCCACGAGTGCCTCATCCGCGGTTTCTGCGGCATCTCCACGAACAGGCTTCACAAGCGACACCATTCACTCGCTTCACCCACACGTGCTGCGCCTGGTCGCACCCGCCGACGGCCCCTGACGTACCCTCGGGGCCGGCCCGGAGCAAGAGCGGAACGGCTATGAACTGGTGGAGAAGCGGAACGCACCGGTGCCCCCGCCCATCGTGAGCCAGATGTGTTCGCCCTCCCTGACCAGGCGGAGGGCGATGTGCGCGCAGCCGGGGCAGCGGGCGGTCAGGCCCGGTTCGGGCCCGTAGACGTGGAGTTCGGCGAGCGGACCCGACCGCGCGCACTCCGGGCACCGCCACCAGGCCGTGGTGGGCTCCACCGAGAGGATCTCCGAGAGCGGGCCGGCGAGGCAGTTGCCGTCGAGGTGGGTGGTGGCGTCTGCCATGAGGACCTCCCGTGCGGTCGGGGTCGGTGGGTCATCCGAAGCGCTCGGTGCGGATCGTGACGGGGTCTCGCCCACTGTCGATCAGCAGGTTGTCGACAGCCTCCACGAAGCCGGTGGACCCGCAGACGTAGACGGGACTTGCCGGCTTCAGACGGGCCGTCGCCTCGTCCAGGTCGGCCGTTGTGATGCGTCCGGGCGGGCGCACGCTGCCGGGCGGGGCCTGCCGTGTGTACACGATGCGGACGCCGAGGAGGGGGTCGTCGTCGGCCAGGTGGTCGCGGTACCAGACGTCCTCCGGGCTGCGCACCGAGTACAGCAGGTGCAGGGGGCCCCGCGAGCGTGCCGCACGGTGGGCGCGGACCATGGCCGTCAGCGGGACGACACCGGAGCCACCCGCCACCAGGAGCGTCGGCTCGGTCTGCTCGGCTCGCCAGACGAACCAGTTGCCGAGCGGGCCGCGTACCTCCACCTCCGCGCGCACCGGCAGGCCGTCGGCCAGGTAGGGCGAGACCTCCCCGTCGGGAACGGCCTGCACGCCGAGTTCGATGCGGTCGCCGTCGGCGGGCGCGGCCAGGGAGTAGCTGCGGACGGCCTGGTAGCCGTCGTCGGCGGTGAGCCGTACGTCGACGTGCTGACCGGGCAGATGGCCGGGCCAGCCGGGCACCGTCAGGACCAGGGACCGGGCGGTTGCGGTCTGGGAACGGCGCTCGAGGAGCCGGGCGCGGCGCCAGGCGATGCCCATGCTCAGTCTCCCCAGTTGCGCTGTTCGCGCCACGGGTCGCCGTAGTTGTGGTACCCGACGCTCTCCCAGAAGCCAGGCTCGTCCTCGTGCGTGAGCGTCAGTCCGCGCACCCACTTGGCCGACTTCCAGAAGTACAGGTGCGGTACGAGCAGTCGCGCCGGACCGCCGTGCTCGGGGGAGAGCGGATGGCCGTCGTAGGTGTGGACGATCCACGCCTTGCCGTCGAGGAGGCCCTCCAGCGGGAGATTGGTGGTGTACCCGCCGTAGCTGCTGACGACGGCGTAGTCCGCGGCCGTCTCCACGTCCTCGAGGAAGGCGTCGAGGGGCACGCCCCGCCACTGCGTGTCGAACTTCGACCAGCGCGTCACACAGTGGATGTCGTGGGTCGTCTCCTGCTGCGGCAGGGCCATCATCTCGTCCCAGGTCCAGCTGTGGGTGGCGCCGAGTTCCGTGGTCACGGTGAAGGACCACGTCTCGGTGGGGACCCTCGGTGTGGGGCCCGCCGACAGCACGGGGAAGGACTCGGTCGGGTACTGACCGGGCGGCAGCCGGTCCGCGAGGCGCCGTCCGCGCCCCTGGAAGCCGGGTGAGAAGGAAGTCACAGTGTCGTCTCCTGAGCCGATGCGGCCGATGCCGCCGATGCCGGTCGAGCCGGTACAGCCGATGCCGGCCGAGCCGGTGCGGCCGATGCCCGCCATGCGGACGACGCGGCCGATGCCGCCCATGTGCCGTCCGTACTGCCGTCTGCCGCCGGTGCAAGGCCACTGGGACCGGTCACTTCTCCAGTGTCGGGTGGCTTGGGCCGCCCCACCACTCGATCGTGGTGGGGCCGCGCGGACGCGGTGCGGGGAGTGCGTCCGCGCGGCCGTCCGCGTCGGCGGTCAGCTCGTCGCGCGGACCGCGTCCCGGATCCGGTCGGCGACCTCTTCGGGCCGCGAGACGGCGACCGCGTGCGACGCACCCTCCAGCTCGACGATGGCCGCGCCGGCCCGCTGCGCGCCGAAGCACTCCGCCTCCGGGCTGATCGCCTCGTCCGCGCCGGCCACCAGCGCCGAGGGCGGCCCGGTCTTCCACGCGGCGGCGGTGGAAGTGGGCCTGCCTGCGTGTCCCCTCGACCTCAGGCGGTGTGCAGGGCCGCGTGCAGGGTCCGCGCCGCCAGGGTGATCGCGGCCTCGGCCGCGTGGGTCCCGCGCAGCGCGTTGAGCATCACGAAGTCGTGGATGATGCCCTGGAAGCGCACGGCGGTGACCGGAACCCCGGCCTGGCGCAGCTTGTTGGCGTACGCCTCGCCCTCGTCCCGCAGCACGTCGGCCTCGGCGGTGATGACCAGGGCCGGGGGCAGGTCCCTCAGCTGCTCGGTGGTGGCGCGCAGCGGGGACGCGGTGATCTGGGCGCGCTCGCTCTCGTCGGTCGTGTACTGGTCCCAGAACCACTGCATGCCATCCCGGCGCAGGAAGTAGCCGGTGGCGAACTGGTGGTAGGAGCCGGTGTCGAAGTTCGCGTCCGTGACCGGGTAGAACAGCACCTGCTGGACCAGCGGGATGCCGCCGCGCTCCTTGGCCATCAGAGTCAGGGCGGCGGTCATGTTGCCGCCCACGGAGTCGCCGGCGACGGCCAGCCTGGAGCCGTCGAGGCCCTTGGACGCGCCCTGTTCCACGACCCAGCGGGCGACCGCGAAGTTCTGCTCGATGGCGACCGGGTAGCGGGCCTCGGGCGACAGGTCGTACTCGGGGAAGACGACGGCGGCGTTCGCGCCGACGGCGAGTTCGCGCACCAGGCGGTCGTGGGTGTGGGCGTTGCCGAAGACCCAGCCCGCGCCGTGGATGTAGATGATCACGGGGAGCGTTCCGGTGGCCCCGGAGGGCTTGACGATGCGCGCCCGGACACTGCCCGTCGGGCCGCCGGGGACGGTGATCCACTCCTCGTCGACCGCCGGCTTGTCGATGTCCCCGGACTGCACCTCGTCGACGGCCTTGCGCCCTTCTGCCGGGGCCAGGTCGAACAGGTACGGCGGATTGGCGGTGGCCTCGGCGAACTCGGCTGCGGCCGGCTCCAGTACCGGCTGGACCGGCGCGACGGCATCGGACATGGAAACTCCTCGGATTGCGTTGGGGGACGCCGGCCCTGCCGGCGAACGACCCGGTTCGTGCTGACCACTCCGGTGCCGCTGACGGTCACCGTAGGACCACTGCGGTGGCCGCGATTGCCCCGGAGCGCACGACTGTTGTGCCCACAGCGCACAGGCGTCGCCCCGGCTTCAGCCGCCGATAGGCGACCTGCGCATCCCGGTGCGCTGTGAGGAACACCGTCGTGCGCTGAGAGGACACACGACGGCTTGCACCGGGCCTAGCGTGGTGGCCGAGCGGTCGCTGTCCGCCCGTGGAATCGGGCTGACGTCCACGCGCTGTTTCCGCTCTTCTTCGTCCGCCGACGTCAACCACAGCGGACATCGCATCCGTTCAGTCCCGGAGAGGGTCGTACTCACATGTCAGCAATGCCGGTCGGCGGACTGGTTCCCCGAGCCACCGACGATGCCGCGGAGCTCGTCGTCCGCAACGCCAAGGTCCATACGGGAGACCCGAACCGCCCCCAGGCCGAGGCGATCGCCGTCCGGGGCGGCGTCATCACGGTCGTGGGCGGCGACAGGGACGTGGCTCCGCACATCGGCGCGGCCACCAAGGTGGTGGACGCGCTCGGGCGACGGGTGATCCCGGGCCTCAACGACGCCCATCTGCATGTGATCCGCGGTGGGCTCAACTACGTACTGGAGCTGCGCTGGGACGGGGTGCGCAGCCTGCGTCAGGGCCTGGAGATGCTGCGTGAGCAGGCCGCTCGCACCCCGAAGGGCCAGTGGGTGCGGGTGGTGGGGGGCTGGTCGGCCGAGCAGTTCGCCGAGCGGCGGCTGCCGACCGTGGCGGAACTGAACGCCGCGGCCCCGGACACCCCGGTGTTCGTTCTGCACCTGTACCAGTCGGCCGTGCTCAACCGGGCGGCGCTCAAGGCCGCGGGCTACGGCAGGGACACGCCCGACCCCAAGGGCGGGCAGATCGTCCGCGGCCGCGACGGGGAACCGACGGGCATGCTGCTGGCCGCGCCCAGCGCCCTCATCCTGTACTCGACGCTGGCCAAGGCGCCGGTGCTCCAGGGCGAGGACATGAAGACCTCGACCCGCCATTTCCTGCGCGAGCTGAACAGGTTCGGACTGACCTCGGCCATCGACGCGGCCGGCGGGTTCCAGAACTTCCCCGACAACTACAGCACCGTCATCGAACTGGCGAAGGCCGGTCAGTTGTCGCTGCGCATCGCCTATCACCTCTTCCCGCAGACGGCCGGGCAGGAGATAGCCGACCTCACCCGCTGGATCGAGATCGCCCGTCCCGAGGACGGGGACGAATGGCTGCGGCTGAACGGGGCGGGAGAGAATCTCACCTGGGCGGCCGCCGACTTCGAGAACTTCGCCCAGCCGCGTCCCGAACTCGGGCCCGATTACGAGGCGGATTTCGAGAAGGCGGTCCGTCTCCTCATGGAGAACGGCTGGGGATTCAGGCTGCACGCCACGTATGACCACACCATCCGCCGGGACCTCGAGGTGTTCGAGAAGCTGGCCGCGGAAGGGCTTTTCCCGGCCGGGAACCGGTGGCTGTTCGACCATGCGGAGACCGTCTCGCCGGACAGCCTCGACCGGGTCGCCGCCCTCGGCGGAGCCATGTCCGTGCAGAACCGGCTGTCGTTCCAGGGCGAGGCGTTCCTGCGCCGCTACGGCCCCGGCGCCGCCGCGGACGCCCCGCCGATCCGCGCCATGCTGGACCGCGGGCTGACCGTCGCCGCCGGCACGGACGCCACCCGCGTCTCCACCTACAACCCCTGGGTCGCCCTGCACTGGCTCATCAGCGGCCGCACGGTCGGTGACCTGGCGCTGCGCCCGTGGACGAACCAGGTCGACCGGCAGACCGCGCTGGAGATGTTCACCCGCGCCGGCGCCCAACTGACCGGCGAGGACGACGTCAAGGGCGTCCTGCGCCCCGGCTGCTACGCCGACCTGGCGGTGCTGTCCGAGGACTACTTCACCGCGCCCGAGCCGGTCATCCCCCACATCGAGTCGCTCCTCACGGTCACCGGCGGCCGGATCGTGTACGCCGCCGCCGAGTACGAGGGCCTCGACGAGGAACTGCCGCCCATCAGCCCCGCATGGAGCCCGGTGGCGCACTTCGGCGGCTACCAGGCGTCCGGGCGCGGACTCGCGGGCGCCCGGCAGGCACAGGCGCTCGGCGAGGCCGTCGCCGAGTCGGAGCGGCACCGCGAGTGGCGCGTCCGGCGCGGTCTGGCCCCGGCCGGCGCCGACACCCCGTTCGA
Source organism: Streptomyces sp. Y2F8-2 (assembly GCF_014905555.1). Classification (GTDB taxonomy): domain Bacteria; phylum Actinomycetota; class Actinomycetes; order Streptomycetales; family Streptomycetaceae; genus Streptomyces; species Streptomyces cynarae. Next base: position 165,722 of record NZ_BNGS01000009.1, read on the forward strand.
CCCCTGCTTCGTCCTCTAGAGCTCCCGGGAGGGGCCCGGCCCCAGAGCCGCCCCTCCCGGGACACCACCCCCACCACAGGCCCCGTCCACGGGACGGCGCCTGCCCGACACGGACGCCCGTCCGCGTCTCTCTCATGGAAAGGCACTCTCATGGTCAACATCGCCGAGGTCACCGCTGCCCCCAGCCCCGACCTGCTCACCCCGGACAACTGCGCGGTGCTGTTCGTGGACCACCAGCCGCAGATGTTCTTCGGCACCGGCAGCGGGGACCGCACCGCCATCATCAACTCCACCGTGGGCCTCGCCAAGGCCGCCAAGGCCTTCGACGTCCCGGTCGTGCTGAGCACCGTGGCCGCCGAGTCCTTCTCCGGCCCGATCATGCCGCAGCTGGCCGAGGTCTTCCCCGAGCAGAAGATCATCGACCGCACCACGATGAACGCCTGGGAGGACCTGAACTTCGTCGAGGCGGTCAAGGCTACGGGCCGCAAGAAGCTCGTCATCGCCGGTCTGTGGACCGAGGTCTGCATCGTCCTGCCGACGCTCTCCGCGCTCGCGCAGGGCTACGAGGTCTACGTCGTCACCGATGCCTCCGGCGGCGTCACCCCGCAGGCCCACGAACACGCCGTGCAGCGCATGATCCAGGCCGGCGCGGTCCCGGTCACCTGGGTGCAGGTGCTCCTGGAGCTCCAGCGCGACTGGGCCCGCACCGAGACGTACGCCGCCGTGGGCGACGTGGTCAAGGAGCACGGCGGCACCTACGGTCTCGGGATGGTCTACGCGCAGTCCATCATCGGCGCCCACGCCGCCGGCTGACCCGTCCGCAGGGGAAGACACGGGAAGGTCGGGAACAGGCAGGAACACGATGAATACTGGACTGCTGGTCCTCCGGCTGGTGGTGGGTCTCCTCATCGCCGGGCACGGGGTGCAGAAGGTGAGTTTCCGCCTCGGAGGCAACGGATTGGCCGACGGAACCGAGGAGTTCCGCCACGACGGGTTCCGCGGCGGCCGGCTGACCGCGGTCGTCGCGGGGGCCAGTCAGATCGGGGCCGGCCTGTTCCTGACCGCCGGGCTGCTCACCCCGCTGGCCGCGATGGCCGCGATGGGCGTGATGACAGTCGCCGGCACCGTCAAGTGGCGCAAGGGACTGTGGGTTCAGAACGACGGCTACGAGTACCCGCTGGTCCTCGTCGTCGTGTCCGCCGCGCTGGCCCTCACCGGGCCCGGCCGGTGGTCCCTCGACCACGCGCTGGGCGTCACGCCCTGGCCGCTCCGGGTCGTCCTCCCCGCGATCGTGCTCGGCCCGGCGAGCGGCCTGCTCACCCGGCTGGTGTTGCACCGCCCGCCGACCGTCCCGGAAAGGAAGCAGTATGCGCAGACTGCTGAATGACGCGCTCGACACGCTGGCGCCGCGGGGAGAGCAACGTCACGGTCCGCTGCCTCCCCTGATGCTGACCCTCACGGTGGTCACCGGCCTGGTCGACGCGGTGAGCTATCTGGGGCTCGGCCACGTCTTCGTCGCCAACATGACCGGCAACGTGGTGTTCCTGGGCTTCGCGCTCGCGGGTGCCGCGAACCTCTCCGCGCTCGCCTCGGTGGTCTCGCTCACGTCCTTCCTCCTGGGCGCGCTCGCGGGCGGCAGACTCGGAACCCGGTTCGCGACGCACCGCGGCCACCTGTTGAAGACGACCACGGCGGTGCAGACCGTCCTGGTCGCCGTCACGGTGGCGGTCGCCGCGGTGGCCGACGGCCGTGTCACCACCACCGTCCAGTACACGCTGATCGTGTTCCTGGGGCTCGGCATGGGCCTGCAGAACGCGGTCGCCCGGCGCCTGGGCGTCCCGGATCTCACCACGACCGTACTGACGCTGACCCTGACGGGGCTGGCCGCGGACTCCACCCCGGCCGGCGGTGCGGCACCCCGGCCCGGCCGCCGGATCCTGTCCGTGCTGGCGATGTTCCTCGGCGCCCTCGTCGGAACCGGACTGCTGCTGCACGGTCACCTCGTGCTCACCCTGGGCCTGGCGCTGCTGCTCCTCGCGCTCACCTCCGTGGTCACTCACCGCCTCTCGGCCGCCGGCGCCGCCTGGACCCGGCCGGAGTCCTGAGCGCCGCCCGTCCCGCAACCCCCACCTGGCGCGGCATGTCCGCCCCCACTCCTCCCGCACTTCCCCGACTCCTCCCGCACTCCGCACCGGTCAGGACCAGCATGAGCGCCGCTCCGTCAACACCCGGCCCCTCGATGTCCGACTCCCCCTGGGCGCCGTTCGCTGCGCGCGTCTTCCGGGCGCTGTGGATCGCCCAGTTGGTCTCCAACATCGGCAGCTGGATGCAGACGGTGGGCGCACAGTGGCTGCTCATCGGGCACAACGCGGCTCTGGTGACTCTCGTCCAGACCGCCTCCAGCCTGCCGGTGGTCCTGCTCGCCCTGCCCTCCGGGGTGGTCGCCGACCGGTTCGACCGCCGTTCGGTGCTGCTCGTCGCGCAGTTCGCCATGCTCGCGGTCTCCGGCGCGCTGGCCGTGCTGGCGTTCACGGACGCGCTCACACCGACGGCGCTGCTCGCCCTCACCTTCCTCCTGGGGTGCGGCACCGCGCTGATGGGCCCGGCCTGGCAGGCGATCCAGCCGGAGCTGGTGGAGCGCCGGCGGCTCGGTCAGGCGGCGGCGCTGGGCGCGGTGAACATGAACCTGGCCCGCGCGGTCGGACCGGCGCTCGGCGGGGCGGTGGTCGCGGCGGCGGGCGCGGGGTGGGTCTTCGCCTTCAACGCGGTGTCCTACCTGGGCATCGCGGCTGTCCTCGTGCTGTGGCAGCGTCCGCGGACGGCCCTGCCCACCGCGGGGAACGAGCGGCTGCCGGCCGCCCTGAACGCGGGGCGCCGCTACGTCTGGAACGCGCCCGGCGTGCGTCGGGTGCTGCTGCGCACGACCCTGTTCATCCCCGGCGGCGCCGCACTGTGGTCGCTGCTGCCGCTGAGCGCGAGTCGCTCCCTGGGCCTCGGCTCGGGCGGATACGGGCTGCTGCTGACGGCAGTCGGCGTGGGTGCCGTGGCGGGGGCCTTCGCACTGCCGCGCATCCAGCGGGTACTGGGTGTGAACGGCACGCTCGCCGCCGGCGCGCTGGTGTTCGCCGCGGTGCTCGCGGTGCTGGCCACGGTTCGGGCGCCCTGGCTGGTGACCATCGCCCTGCTGCCCGCGGGCCTCGCCTGGATCGGCGTGCTGTCCACCCTGAACGCGGCGGTTCAGACGCGGCTTCCGGGCTGGGTGAGGGCGCGCGGACTCGCCGTCTACCTCCTGGTCTTCCAGGGCGGTCAGGCGCTGGCGGCACCCCTGTGGGGCGCGGTGGCCGACTGGCTCGGGCTGACGGCCGCCCTCCTGGTCGCAGGCGCCGTGATGCTGCTGAGCGCGGCCAGCGTACGGCGGTGGCCGCTGCACGACGCCGAGGGAATCGACCCCTCGTTGTCCGACCACTGGCCCGCTCCCCCGCTGGTGTTCGAACCCGGAGAGGCCGACGGCCCGGTGCTGGTATCGGTCGTCTACCGGGTCGCCCCGGACCACCGCGCCGAGTTCACGGACCGGATGAGCCATGTCGCCCGGTCCAGGCGCCGTACGGGAGCCCTCGAGTGGGGTCTCTACCAGGACGGCCACGACCCGGAGCGGTTCGTCGAGAACTACCTGGTGGCCTCCTGGGCGGAACACCTCGCCCAGCACCACAGCCGCCTCACGGTCACCGACCGCCGCCACGAGGAGCGGGCCCGCGCGCTGATCGTCCCGGGCACCCTGCCGGAGGTCACCCACGCCTTCGCGGCCGGTTCGGGACCGGTCGTGCCGGATCGGGCGGAGCAGGCTTGGTAGTTCAGCCGCAGAGGGTGATCCGAGCTGCCGCGTTCGCTGGAGTGCCCAGGTCCGAGCCTGGTGCAGCGGCCGATGACGTAGGGTGCCGACCGCCGACAGGTCGCCGGAGCGGCTGAAAAAGCCTCTACGATCCGGTTGATCATCGAACCGGGGAGGGGACATGGCCGAGGGCCGCGAAACGGGCGCAGTCGCCGAGAGACCGGTGGAGCTGGCCTACCGGCCCACCGTCGGCGAATTGGCGTCCGCGCTGCGCGCACGCGCGAGGAGCACCGGCGCGGGACGCTTCCAGCGCCGGGTGCTGATCTGGACGGTGGCGGTCGCGACCGTCGGCGCCCTGCTGTCGGCGGCCGGCTCCGGCCACCGGGACACACCCTGGCCGCTGTATGCGGGAGTGGTGGTCTTCGTCGCCTTCAGGACTGCGGTGCCGTGGCTGCAGGCGCGCCGCCTCCACCGGCTCGCCGAACGGCAGGGGGACATCAGCGGGACGGTCGACGACACCGGGGTCCGGCTCACCACCGCGCACAGCTCGGCCGGCCACGACTGGCACCTCTACTCGCGCTATGTCGAGACTCCGGAACTGTTCGTGCTTCTCAGTGCCGACAAGTCCGCCGTCGGCTTCGCCGTCCTGCCCAAGCGGGCCGTGGCGGACCCGGAGGAGGTGGACCGGCTGCGGGCGGTCCTCGACCGGCGGCTCGTGCGCGCGGACGATGCCGAGGCGCCCGGACGCCCACGGAGCCGGGGCCGGGCCGTCGGCCGCGGGGTCGGCTCCGTCGGACTGTTGCTGCTGGGGCTGCTGCTGTTCTTCTTCGCCTTCGCCGCCGTCCAACACGTGGCACACCCGGACCGCTTTCCCGGGATCCAGAACAACACCGCCCCGATGTCGGCCGTCATGCTCGGGCTGGGGACGCTTGCGGTCGCCGGGGGTTGGTGGCTCGTACGGCGGATGGCCGTCATGCGGATCGTGACCGCCGTGCTCGCCGTCCTCGTCCTGCTGGCCGGTGGCGCCGCCCTGTACCGCGTCGGGCCGATGCTCCACTGCTGGGGCTCGGACCGGATCGCCCGCCAGCCCGAGGGAGCCTACGTCTGCTACGACTTCTGAGCGGGCCACGGTCTCCGAGCGGGCCCGGGGATCATCTCTCGGTGGCGGGCTGGGGGCCTGCTCAGGGCCGGGGTATTGGGCGCTCGGTGTCACGGGCGGGGAACGTTGCGCAGGTTGGCCCGGGCCAGGTGGACCATGCGTCCGACGCCCCCGGTCAGGACCGTCCGGCTCGCGGACAGCGCGAAGCCGCTGATCTGCTCGGCTGTGATCTTCGGCGGGACGGCCAACGCCGCCGGGTCGGTGACGACGTCGACCAGCGCCGGTCCCTCGTGGGCGAACGCCTCGCGCAGCGCGTCGCGCACCTCGGCGGGCTTCTGCACCCGGATGCCGCGCGCCCCGGCCGCGGTGGCGATCGCCGCGTAGTCGGTGCGCGGGTAGCTCGTGGCGTGCGGGGGCAGTCCGTCGACCATCATCTCCAGGTCGACCATGCCCAGGGAGGAGTTGTTGAAGACGACCACCTTCACCGGCAGCCCGTACTGGACGAGTGTGAGGAAGTCGCCCATGAGCATGGAGAACCCGCCGTCGCCGGAGAGGGAGACGACCTGTCGGCCGCGGTCGAGGAACTGCGCGCCGATGGCCTGGGGCAGCGCGTTGGCCATCGAGCCGTGCACGAAGGAGCCGAGGATGCGGCGACGGCCGTTCGGTGTGAGGTAACGCGCCGCCCACACACAGCACATCCCCGTGTCCACGGTGAACACCGCGTCGTCGGCGGCCTCTTCGTCGAGCACCGAGGCCACGTACTCGGGGTGGATCGGGGTGTGCCTGTCGACGTTGCGGGTGTAGGCGTTCACTGCGCCCTCGAGCGCATGGGCGTGCCGCTCCAGCATCCGGTCGAGGAACCGGCGCGAGTGCTTCTCCCGCACCGCCGGGATCAGGCACCGCAGGGTCTCGCGGACGTCTCCCCAGAGGGCGAAGTCGAGTTGGGTGCGCCGCCCCAGCCGCTCGGGCTGCACGTCGACCTGGACGGTGCGCACATGGCGGGGCAGGAAGTCGGTGTACGGGAAGTCGGTGCCGAGGAGCAGCAGCAGGTCGCACTCGTGCATGGCCTCGTACGCGGCTCCGTAGCCGAGCAGCCCGGACATGCCGACGTCGTACGGGTTGTCGTACTGGATGTGCTCCTTGCCGCGCAGAGCATGACCCACCGGTGCCTTGACCTTCTCGGCGAAGGCCATCACCTCGGCGTGGGCGCCCGCGACGCCGCGCCCGCAGAACACCATGACGCGTTCGGCGGCGTCCACCAGCTCGGTGAGCCGGGCGATCTCCTGGTCGCTGGGGCGGATGGCGGGCAGATCCAGGGGCATGGCGAGTTCGGGAGCGGCGTCCGGGGAGTCCTCGGCGGCGGTGTCGCCGGACAGGGCCACGACGGAGACGCCGCGCCGGCCGACGGCGTGCTGGATGGCGGTCTGCACCACGCGCGGCATCTGGCGGGGCGAGGAGATCAGCTCCGAGTAGTGGCTGCACTCGGCGAACAGCCGGTCGGGGTGCGTCTCCTGGAAGTAGCCCGTGCCGATCTCACCGCTGGGGATGTGTGCGGCCAGGGCGAGCACCGGCGCCATCGAACGGTGGGCGTCGTACAGACCGTTGATCAGATGGAGGTTGCCCGGTCCGCAGGAGCCCGCGCACGCGGCGAGCCGCCCGGTGAGCTGGGCCTCCGCCCCGGCCGCGAACGCCGCCACCTCCTCGTGGCGGACCTGGACCCAGTCGACGGCGTCGTGCCGCCTGACGGCGTCGACCACGGGGTTCAGGCTGTCCCCGACCACCCCGTAGATACGGCGCACACCGGCCCGGGCCAGCAGGTCGACGTACTGTTCGGCGATGGTCTGCTTGGCCATGGCACTCCTCGGATTCCTGCTCGGGGGCGGGCGCGGCCGTACGCGGGCACGGCGGCGCCCGCGTCGCGCCCGGACGACGTTAGTGAGCGCGGGTGAGCGGCACTTGACCGTCAGCGCACGAGGTCGGTTCCGGCAGCGCACCGGGCGTCGGCGGCGCCGGGGCGGTCTCCGGTGGCGGTCGGGTGGATGGGCCCGTCCAGCAGGGAGAGCGGGCGGGCGGTGCGTCCGGAGCGTACGGCGATGAGTTCCGCGGCGAAGGACACGGCGGTCTCCTCGGGTGTCGACGCGCCGAGGTCGAGACCGAGGGGCGCGTGCAACCGCGCGAGGGCGTCGGGCGACACGCCGGCCGCGGAGAGGTCCTCCCGCCTGCGTGCCTGTACGCGGCGGGAGCCGAGCGCTCCGATGTAGGCCAGGGGGCGGCCGAGGGCTTAGGCGAGGACGGGGACGTCGAACTTCGCGTCGTGCGTCATCACGCACACCACGGTCCGGTGATCGGTCTCCGTGGCCGCCAGGTACCGATGGGGCCAGTCGACCACGACCTCGTCGGCGTCCGGGAAGCGCTCGGGTGTGGTGAAGGTGGCCCGGGCGTCGCAGACCGTGACGTGGTAGCCGAGGTGGGCATCGATCCGGCTCACCGCGGCGGCGTGGGCGTTGGCGCCGAAGACCAGCAGCCGGGGCGGCGGGGCCCAGACCTCGAACAGCACGCGCGGGGCCCGTGACTCGCTCGGCACGCCGGCGTCGTGGGAACGGTCCGCACCGGCGTCGTACGTCCGTGACGCGTCGGCCTCGTACGTCCGTTTGCTTCTCACAAATGCGGCGTCCAGGCATCCCGGCACGTGAATATCGGCGACATACCGGCCTTTCCCGGTGAGCAGCCGTTCGTCCTCGCGCCTTGTCCATCGCTCCACAACGACACCTCGTTCGTGTGGGGGCGGGAATTGACCGGGCGACGGCCGTATCCGGCATCGAACGTGTGCGGGATATTCGGCCCGTCGCTGCGTGGCCGTTCGCGGGGAACGCCACGGCGGTGGAATTCGACTGCTCGGACACTAACCGCGGAGGCGGCCGCGGTGCGAGGGGAACACGGGCAGTGTGCGCTGTGGGACCAGAGGTGTGCGCCGCCCGGACAGCCGGCCGCCGGCCGTGGACAGCCGGCAGCCGGGGCGTGGCGGGTCAGCCCAGTTCGGTCTCCAGCCACCGCAGGACGTCGGGCGTCACCGGGTCGACGAGGTCGGCGAACTCCTCGTGCCGCTTGAGGAACTTCGCCACGTACGGGCAGACGGGCACGATCCGCTTACCGGATTCCCGTACGTCGGTGAGCGCCTCCTGGACGAGCCGGGAGGCCAGGCCCTGTCCCGCGAAGGCGTCGTCGATCTCGGTGTGGTAGAAGACGCGCTGCGCGTCGCGGTCACGGTAGGCGGTCAGCCCGGCGCGCTTGCCGTCGACGAGTATTTCGTAGCGATTCCTGGCGTCCACACGCTCGACGACCGGATTGGCGGAAGGCTGGCTCATGGGGTGCCTTTCGGATTGGCGTCAGTGACGCGGCGGATTCCTGCGCGGAGTGATGGTGGCATTCGGCAGGACAGGGGCCGGAAGACGGTCTCCCGGATATCCTTCGACGGCGCCGAAGCGATCGGAAGAGTTCTGCCAGTCCTCGCGGGCCCTGACGATATCCTCGTGGCTCCGCCCGATGAAATTCCACCACATGACGATCTCCTCCTCGAAGGGAGTTCCGCCGAGCAGCACCGTCCGTGCGATGCCGTCCGACTCGTTCGTCAGCGTCAGCGTGTCGATGCCCGGGTGCGCATAGCCCAACTCCGCGCGGTGCAGCAGGACATCCGCGAGGCGGACGTCGCCCTGGTCGACGAGGAGGCCGTGCTCGAAGCCGGGGTCCACGGCGAGCGTGACGGTCGCGTGGGGCTCGAGGACGATCTCGGCGCCGAGCAGGGGGCTGAAGGTCCGCACCGGCGAGGTGGCCCCGGCGAGGGAGCCCAGGAACACCCTGATCCCGGCCCCGTCGATCCGTACGGGCTCCGGCACGTGGTGCTGGAAGTCCCGTGCGGTGTCGCGGTGTTCGTCCGGCAGCGCCACCCAGAGCTGGACGCCGTGCAGGACCGTGGTCCGAGGGGTGGAGACCTCCGAGTGGCTGATGCCGTACCCGCCCGTCATGAGGTTCAGCTCGCCCGGCCGTACGAACGCGTGGCTGCCCAGGCTGTCCCGGTGCTCGATCTCGCCGCTGAACAGCCAGCTCACCGTCTGCAGCCCGGTGTGAGGATGCGGGGCGACGTCCATGCCGCCCGTCTCGGAGACGTCGTCGGGCCCGTAGTGGTCCGCGAAGCACCAGGCCCCGATCAGGGTCCGGGCACGCTGCGGCAGGGTGCGCCGCACGGTCATCGCCCGCGGGCCGCCCAGAGGCACATCGCGCGAGGTCAGTACGTCGACCCGTGGCGTCGTGGCCGAACGCTCGCCGTCCACCGATGCGCCGCACCGCAGCTCCACCGGTTTCGTCTCGACATTGCTCACCGTGGACCGCCTTCCAGCCGCCTAATTTGTTCTATATTCAACTACCACGCCCGATGATAGGCGACGGCACCGCGCACACCAACAGATGAGGGAGCCCACGGCGGCCCCCGAAGGAGTCCCAGGTTGAGCACCCACACGACCGGGTCCGCGATCCAGCGGATCTTCATCGACAAGCAGAGCCCCGCCGCCTATCAGGCGCTGGTGCGGACCTCCGAAGCCGTGCGGGCGGTCGCCGCCGAGGCGGGGCTCGACCGGACGCTCGTGGAACTGGTCAATCTGCGCGTGTCGCAGATCAACGGCTGCGCGTACTGCCTCAACGTACACACGAACGCCGCCCTGCGCGCGGGTGAGACCCCACAACGCCTCGGCGTGCTGGCGGCCTGGCGGGACACCGAACTGTTCACACCCGACGAACGCGCGGCGCTCGCGCTCGCCGAGGCGACCACGAACCCCGCCGACACCACCAGGCAGGAGGCCGCGTACGGCACCGCCCGGGAGGTCCTCACCGACGACCAGATCTCCGCCGTGATCTGGGTGGCGGTCACCATCAACGCCTTCAACCGGGTCTCGGTCATGAGCGGGCATCCGGTACGGAACCGCTAGGCCGGTCGACGGGCCTCGCGGGCGGTCATCTGCTAACGAGATGACCGCCATTCCGAACCATCACGACGGATGGGGAAGCAAACGACGCGGCCGAGCGCTGACGCCCCCGTGAGAGCACCGAGGAAGCTGCTCGATCACCGCCAGGCGTCCTTCCGAGCCGGTCCCGCCGGCTCCCCGTCCCGAAGAAGGTCCCCGTGTCCCAGTCCTCCGGTGTCCGGACTCCGTCCAAGGTCACCAGCGCCGCACCCGCGCACGGTGTGCCGGGCTGGCTGATCGCGTTGCTGGCCGTCGCCTCCGGCATGACGGTCGCCAACCTGTACTACGCGCAGCCGCTGCTGTCGTCCCTGCGGGACGTCTTCCACATCAGCACGGCCACCGCGGGCACACTGATCACGCTCACCCAGGTCGGCTATGTGATCGGCATGGTCTTCCTGGTGCCGCTCGGCGACCGGCTGGAGAAGCGCGGCCTGATCACCGTCCTCCTGACGGTCACCACCCTCGCCCTGGTGGCGGCCGGCCTGGCGACCGGGTTCCCGATGCTGCTGGCCGCCTCTCTGATCAGCGGTGCCACGTCCGTGGTCGCCCAGATCCTGGTCCCGTTCGCGGCGAGCCTCGCCCCGGACCACGCCCGGGGCCGGATCGTGGGCCGGGTGATGAGCGGTCTGCTCACCGGCATCCTGCTCTCCCGCACCCTGAGCAGCCTGGTCTCCGACGTCGCCGGCTGGCGCGTCGTCTACCTGGGCTCCGCCGTCCTGATGGCCCTCCTGGCCGTCGCCCTGCGGGCCGCGCTGCCCAAGCACGCCCCCACCACGACCGTCCCGTACCACCACGTGCTGCGCTCCACCGCCGCACTGGTGCGCAGGCATCCCGCGCTGCTGCGCCGCGGCCTGTACCAGGCGGCGATGTTCGGCGCCTTCAGCGCCTTCTGGACCACCGTCTCCTACGTCCTGACCGGCCCCCGCTTCCACTACTCCCCCGTCGGCGTCGGCATCTTCGCCCTCGTCGGAGCCGCCGGTGCGGCCATCGCCCCGCTGGCCGGGCACTGGGCCGACCACGGGCTGACCCGGCGCATGACCGGCGCCGCGTTCGCCGCCGCCGCGCTGGCCTTCGCGCTCGCCGGCTTCGGCGGGCACAGCGTCGTGCTGATCGCCCTGGCCGCGATCCTCCTCGACATGGCCGTCCAGACCACGCTGATCCTCGGCCAGCACACCGTCTACCAACTGGACGCCGGCGCCCGGGCCCGCCTCAACTCGGCCTTCATCGCCACCTTCTTCCTCGGGGGCGCCCTCGGCTCCCAGCTCGGCTCGATCGCCTACCGCGCCGGCGGCTGGGGCGCGGTCAGCGTCCTCGGTGCGGCCCTGCCGGTCCTGGCACTCCTCTACTGGACCACCGAACACCGCCGCGCCCGGCGGACCCCCGACCGCGGCGCCGAGTGACGGGCGCCGCACGGTCCGAGCCGAAGTGCCGCACGGGGTTCTCCGTCGGACCACACCCCGTGCGCTCCTCGGCAAGAGGCTCTCCCGGGCCTGCCCTACGGTGATCGGCACCATCCACGTCAGATCCCGCGCTGACGAACCGTCCACCGTCAGATCCCGCGCTGACGAACGCAACCGCACGCACAGTCGTAGACAGGGGGCGCCATGAGACACCCTCTCCCCGGTACCGAGGACGAGAGGTCGGTCGTCCACAGGACCGAGATGATCGTCTCCGTGGCCGACGAACCGCCGATACCGCTCCCTGCCGAGCTCCGCTACGACATGAGCGACCCGTATGCCGTGCGCCTGTCCCTGGGCGCACCCGGCGTCCCCTCCGTCGACTGGGTGTTCGCCCGCTCGCTCCTCGCGGACGGTGTTCGCCGGTCCGCGGGGATCGGGGAGGTGGTGGTGATCCCGCCGCACCGGTGCCACCCGGACACGCTCCGCATCCTGCTCAGGACGCGGACCGGGGCGGCGGTCCTGGAGGCCGGGATCCGGGCGGTCACGGCCTTTCTGCGACGCGCCGACACGATGGTGCCGCCGGGTACCGAGCACCGTCACATCGACCTCGACGGCGTCGTCGCCAGGCTCACGGCCGGCAGCGAGTGACACCCCGGCGCCCCTGGCCCCACCAGGGACTCGGTGCGCTCAGCGGCACCTCATCGTGCGCTCCCGGGCAACCCGTCCCCCGTTCCCCCGCCTAACGTCGGCCACGTATTCACGGCACCGCATCGCAGGAGGCACGTCATGACCACCGGTTCCCATCCCACGAGCAGCCAGCCGTGGCTGCATCAGAAGGGCGAGGTCATCCAGGAGTTCGGGACCGTCAAGCAATTCCCCGTCGCGCTGTCCCACGACGCGCGCATGTACTCCTGCCAGCGCCTGAACAAGACACTGGCCGACACGCAGATCCTCTACAGCCTCTACAAGAAGCACCACTGGCTCCTGCGCGGCGCGACCTTCTACCAGCTGCACCTGCTCCTGGACAAGCACGCGGAGCAACAGCTGGAACTCGTCGACACGATCGCCGAGCGGGTCCAGACCCTGGGCGGCGTCGCGGTGGGCGACCCCCGGCACGTCGCGGAGATCACCTCCATTCCGCGTCCGCCGGACGGCGTCGAGGAGGTCCCTGCCATGCTCTCCCGGCTGCTGGAGGCCCACGAGGCCATCCTCGCGGACGCGCATGACGCGGCCGCCCGCACCGCCGAGCTGGGCGACGACGGCACCAACGACCTGCTGGTCTCGCAGGTGATCCGCACCGGCGAGCTACAGGCCTGGTTCCTGGCCGAGCACCTGGTCGACACCCCCCTGGTCCGCTCCTGAACGGAACGCACCGCCCACACCGCACCGCCCACACCGCACCGCACCGCACCGCACCGCACCGGGCGCGCGGTATCCGGCCGCGTCGCGTGGGGCCCACGCCGGGCGCCGACCCGACGACGAGCGACGAACGACGAACGACGAGCGACGAGCGACGAGCGACGAGCGACGAGGAGAACGATGAACAGCCGGGGAAGCCGCTCCGGGAGCCCCGCGCTGAGCCGCATCCCCGGTTCCCGTCCCCACAGGCCGATGCGGTGGGGGCGGGGGCCGGGCACCGGCATGCCGGGGCGGGACCCGGGTGAGCCGCACCGGACCGCCACGTCCCTGGAGCTCCTGTTCGACCTCTGCTTCGTCATCGCGGTGGCCCAGGCGTCCCACAGCCTGAACACGGCGGTGACCGCCGGGGACTACACCGGCGGGTGCCTGCGCTTCGCCCTGGTCTTCTTCACGATCTGGTGGGCGTGGATGAACTTCACGTGGTTCGCCTCCGCCTACGACCCGGACGACGTCCCCTACCGGTTGACGGTGCTCGTCCAGATCACCGGGTCCCTCGTTCTCGCCGCCGGCGTGCCCCGGGCGTTCGCGGACGGCGATCTGCGCGTCATCACACTGGGATACGTGGTGCTGCGTGTGACGCTGGCCGCTCTGTGGCTGCGGGCGGCCCGATCGGATCGGTGCCGGCGGCGGACCGCTCTGCGGTTCGCGACAGGGGTGACGGCCTGCCAGGTCGGCTGGGTGGGGCTGCTGTTCGTTCCGGCACCGGCGCGGCTGCCCGGCATCATCGTGATGATCGTCGCGGAGGTCTCCGTCCCGGTGTGGGCGCAGTCCGCCGGTATGACGCCGTGGCACCCGCATCACATCGCCGAGCGCTACGAACTGTTCACCCTCATCGTGCTCGGTGAGTCCGTCGCGGCCGCCACCACGGCGGTACGGGACGCGTTCGACCGCCACCACGGCGCGTGGGCGCTGTACGCCCTGGCGGCGGGCGGTCTGCTCATGGTCTTCGCCATGTGGTGGCTGTACTTCGCCCGCCCGGCGCACACGCTGCTCGCCACCACGCACCAGGCCCACCGCAGAAGGTTCATCTGGGCGTACGGCCACTACCTGATCTTCGCCTCGGCGACCGCCTCGGGAGCCGGGCTGGCGGCGTACGCCCAGTTGGTGACGCGGCGCACCGATGTCTCCGACCCGGCGGCGGGCGCGGCCGTCGCCGTCCCGGCGGCGGTCTTCCTGATCACGGTGTGGGCCGTCCATGTCCGGCCGCACCGACGCGGTGGGCTCGAACGGCTTCTGTTCCCCGCTTGCGCGGTCGCGGTCCTGGCGGCCGCCTGCTCCCCGGCACCGGCGCTCGTCGCCGGACTGCTGCTGGCCGCTCTCGTCGCCGTGGTCACGGTGACCGACCGCTCCGGAGGAGCGGCCCGGGTGGAGGGATGACGCGGCCTGTGCCCGGCGATGTGCCGGCTCTTCACCGTGCCGGTGCCGGGTCACTTCGGGTTTCGGCCGCCCCGGCTGGCGCGGTGCGCGGGCGTGCCCTGCGGGAGTTGCCAGAATCCGGGCCATGTTCGCTGCTTACATCGAAGAGTTCGGCGGCCCGGAGGCGATCCGCTGCGGCCATCTGCCCGCACCTCGGCCCGGACCGACCGATGTCCTGGTGAACGTCGAGGTGACCGCCGTGAACCAGGTCGACACGTTCGTCCGCTCCGGCGCCTGGCGGACCCCGGTCCCCTGGCCGTTCGTCGTAGGCCGCGATCTGGTGGGTACGGTGACCGAGACCTCGCCGGGAGCCCCCGGGTTCACCGTCGGCGACCGGGTGTGGTGCAACAGCATGGGGCACGCGGGGCGCTCCGGCGCCGCGGCCGAGCAGGTCGTGGTGCCGGCGGACCGGCTCTACCACCTGCCCGCGGGCGTCGATCCCGGCACCGCCGTGGCGGTGGCGCATCCGGCGGCCACCGCCCATCTGGCGCTGTTCACCCACGGGCGGCTGCGCGCCGGGGAGACCGTGGTCGTGCTGGGCGGTGGGGGGAACGTCGGCAGCGCCCTGACGTTGATGGCCGCCCGGGCGGGTGCCCGCGTCGTCGCCACCGCGAGCGCCCGTGACGCCGGGCGCGTGCGTGCGCTGGGCGCGGCGGAGGTCGTCGACCACCACGAAGCCGACGTTCTCCCGCGTCTGCGGCAGGCGTGTCCCGGGGGCGCGGACCTGTTCCTCGACACGTCGGCGGCCAACGACCTGGACACCGCCGTGGATCTGCTCGCCCGGCGCGGGCGGATCGTCGTGTTCTCCGGGATGAGGACCCGGCCGCCGTTGCCCACCGGAGCGCTCTACCTCAAGGACGGTTCGGTCACCGGGTTCACGATCTCCCATGCGACGTCCGCCGAACTCGCCGAGGCCGCGGCCGGAGTCGGCCGGCTGCTCGCCGACGGCTCACTGCGTCCGCCGGCCGTCGTCACCATGCCTCTGGAGGAGGCGGCGACAGCCCACCGCCTGCTGGAGTCGGGAGACGTGCGCGGGAAGATCGTCCTGCGCGTCACGTCGGAGGGCGCAGCCCGGTAGCCCGTCTGTCCTCACGCGGATGTGCGCTGGAAGCGCAGGGTGGCGTCGACGGTGGTCAGGCCACGCATCATGCCCATCTGGTTCCAGGTCAGACCGAACTGAGCGCGGTCCACGGTGAACTCGGCGGTGAGGGTGACCGCGTCGGGTCCGGCCTGGGTGACGGTGGCGGTGACGGTCTGCGGCCGGGTGATGCCGCGTACGGTCAGCCGACCGTGGACGGTGACGGTGTCCTCGCCACGCCGGGTGGCGTCAAGGACCTCGAAGACGATGGCGGGGAACTGGTCCGCGGCGAAGAAGTCGTCGGAACGCAGGTGCGCGTCGCGCTTGGCGTGCTTGGTGTCCAGGGAGGCGGCGTCCAGGCTGACGGTGCCCGTGGCGGTGCCGTCCGGGCGCACCTCTCCTTGGCCGGTGACCGAGGTGAAGGTGCCCTTGACGGTGACCATGCCCCACATGGTCCTGTGCTTCAGGGCGACGGTGGAGGCGGCGGAGTCGAGCGCGAAGAGGCCGGTTTCGACGGCAGCGGTGGTCATGGGGATCTCCTGACAGCGGAGGGTGGCCGGGAGGGACGGCCACCATCTCATCCAAATTTGAACAGCACCGTAGCAGGTGATTCGAATTTGGACCATCGCTCGGTGGCGAGATCGTTCAGATTTGGAACACTGTTATCCTGGTGCCATGGCCGATCACTCCGCTCCCGCCGCCTCGTCCGCCGACGCGTCGACGGACGGCAGCGGCCTGCTGCCGGACGAGCTGCGCACCTACATGCGGGTCGTGGCCGCCACCGGAGCGATCGAGCAGCAGCTGCGCGCGCACGTCAAGAAGACCCTCGGTGTCTCGCACGACGAGTTCCTGGTGCTGTGCCTGCTCGCGGACCAGCCGGGCACCACGCTGCGCATGACGCGGATCGCCGAACTCCTCGGCCGTCCGAAGACACGGCTGACCTACCAGGTCGGCTGCCTGCACCACATGGGCCTCGTCACCCGTGAGTCGGTCTGCGGCGACCGGCGCGGTATCGCGCTCACCCTCACGGACAAGGGCCGGCGGCTGCTCGCGGAGAACACCCCCGCCCTCGCCCAGGTCCTGGTGAGCCTGATCGGCCCGGCCCAGTGCGCGGCCCTGACCGGCTTGCTCGCCCAGGCGTCCCACCCCGCCGACGAAGGCGGACACGCGCAGGACCCCGCCACCTAGCGCTTGGCCGTTCAGGCACCCCCGAGGGCCCGAGGGCGGGCGGTGGAGGCGCGGACGACGAGTTCGACCGGTGGATCACTCGCGGGCGCCGGCTCCGCGTCCGGTTCTGCGACACACCCGCGAGACGTGCCACGTCCACACTGCGCGGCGCTGCAGGGCCCGCACCCCGCCCTCCCACTCGCGTCATGGTGTCTCCGATTTCTCCGGCAGCGTGATCCTACCCGTCGGCCGTATGACGACGCTGTCATGATTGCGCAATTACCTGCACGCGCCCGGATCGGAGGGGTCACTCGGCGCCGTTGCCACGCCCCGCCAGGGTGAACACCCATACGGGTGACTTGTCACTCACCCCACCGGGGTACGGGACAAGGAACACTGCCCTGTTCAGCGCCACTGTCGTTTCATCGCGATCGAATACGAGTGGCAACTTGAGTATGTCCGACACAAACTGAAGCGCGTGGAGCCGTGATCAGATAAGAGTGCGCGACACCGTGGCTTCCGGATTGCTCGATCCGGGCACTGCCGAGCACGGAAGGCACCGGACCGGTCACCTGTGGCCGGTGGTTGTCGGATTTCCTCAAGGAGCTTGAATGGTAGACAAGTCTGCCGAGGCGCTCGTCCTCGGTCAGGACGAACCCGCGATCGCCCGGCGCGGCGGCGCCGACCCGGCGAGGGACACCGAGAGGAAATTCGCCGAAGTTCTGGCCGAAGTCGTCGACGTCGACGTCGAAAGCGTATCGTTCGACAGTCATTTTTTCGAGGATCTCGGTGCCAATTCATTGGTGATGGCACAATTCTGCGCACGGGTCAGGAAGCGCCCGGACCTTCCGTCCGTCTCGATGAAGGACATCTACCGCAACCCCACGGTCCGCTCTCTGGCGGCGGCCCTCGCGGACGCCGCACCGGCTCCCTCCGACTCCCCCACGCCGGCGACACCACCGGCACGGACGCCGGCTCCGGCTCCGGCTCCGGCTCCGGCTCCGGGGAGTACGCCGCGTTACGTCCTGTGCGGCGCAGTCCAGTTGCTGTTCTTCCTGGGCTACTCCTTGGTCACCGGACTCGTCGCGGCCGAGGGCTACGACTGGGTCTCCGACGGTTCGGGCGTGGCCGACGTCTATCTCCGCTCGGTCGTCTTCGGCGGCCTCGGCTTCCTGACCCTGTGCGCGTTCCCGATCGTCGCCAAATGGGTTCTCATCGGTCGCTGGAAACCCCGTGAGTTCCCCGTCTGGAGCCTGACCTACCTGCGCTTCTGGATCGTCAAGGCGCTGCTCCACACCAATCCGATGATCCTCTTCGTCGGGAATCCGCTGTACGTCGTGTACCTGCGGGCGCTCGGCGCACGGATCGGCAAGGGCGTCACGATCCTTTCCCGGTCCGTGCCGGTCTGCACCGACCTGCTCACGATCGGCGCCGGATCCGTGATCCGCAAGGACGCCTTTCTCCTCTGCTACCGGGCGCACGCCGGACGCATCCAGACCGGCCGCATCACGCTCGGCCGGGACGTGTACATCGGCTCGAAGACCGTGCTCGACATCGACACGTCGATGGGCGACGGAGCCCAGCTCGGCCACGCGTCCGCCCTGTACCGCGGGCAGACCGTCCCGGCGGGCGAGCGCCATCACGGGTCACCGGCCCAGCGCACGGACATCGACCACGTCAGGGTCGCGCCGGCCAGGTGCGGCACGCCGCGCCGGGCCTGGTTCGCCGTCGTCAGCCTGCTCCAGCTGTTTCTGCTGTACATCCCGCTGGCGGTCGGCGGTCTGTACATGCTCTTCACCTGGATCCCCGTGCTCGACGACCGGCTGAACCCGGACGACGTCGGCATCCTGACGACGGAGTTCGCCGTCGACACGCTGCTGCTGTCACTGGGGCTGTTCTTCGGTTTCGTCGTGGTGGGTCTCGCCGCCGTGTTCACCGTGCCGCGTCTGCTGCACCTGGCCGTCAAGCCCGACAAGGTGTATCCGCTCTACGGCTTCCAGTACGCGGCGTTCCGGGCGGTCTCCGGTATGACGAACATCAAGTTCTTCGCTTGGCTGTTCGGTGACAGTTCCTACATCGTCCCTTACCTGCTCGGCCTCGGATACAACCTGTCCCGTGTCGAGCAGACCGGGTCGAACTTCGGCACCGAAGTACAGCACGAGACCCCGTACATGGCGACGGTCGGCAGCGGCACAATGGTGGCCGACGGGCTCTCCATCCTCAATGCGGACTTCTCCAGTACGTCCTTCCGGGTGTCCCGGGCATCGATCGGCGCACGCAACTTCCTCGGAAACAACATCGTGTATCCGGCGGGGGCGAGAACGGGCGACAACTGTCTGCTCGCCACGAAGGTCATGGTCCCGCTCGACGGAAAGGTCCGCGAAGGCGTCGGACTGCTCGGCTCCCCCTGTTTCGAGATTCCGCGGACGGTGGAGCGCGACACCCGGTTCGACCATCTCAGAACCGGGGAAGAGCTGCGTCGCCGACTGTCCGCCAAGAACCGCTACAACCTCCGCTCGATGGCGCTGTTCCTGTTCGTGCGCTGGCTGCACACCTTTGTGCTCACGGCGATCGCTCTCGCCTCCGTCGACCTGTACGGAGTGCTGGGTTACGTGGTGATCTCCGGTTATCTGGCACTCACGCTCGCATTCACCGCGCTCTATTGGATCCTGGTGGAGCGTTGCTTCACGTTGTTCCGTCCGCTCCGTCCCCAGTTGTGCTCCATCTACGACCCGGATTTCTGGTACCAGGAGCGCCTGTGGAAGGTGCCGTCCGCACACCTCAACGTCTTCAACGGAACCCCCTTCAAGAACGTGATCTGGCGACTGCTGGGGGTGCGCATCGGGCGCAGGGTCTTCGACGACGGCTTGTATGTGACGGACCGGATGCTCGCCGCCATCGGCGACGACTGCACGCTCAACGCCGGCTCCAAGATCCAGTGCCATTCGCAGGAGGACGGCACCTTCAAGTCCGACCACTCCGCGCTCGGTGCCGGCTGCACCCTCGGGGTCGGCGCCCATGTGCACTACGGCGTGACGGTGGGCGACGGCGCCGTCCTGGCTCCCGACTCCTTCCTCATGAAGGGCGAGGAAGTCCCCCCGAACGCCCTGTGGGGCGGGAACCCGGCCGTCGAGTTGTCCCCTGCGCCGGGCGACGGCAGCGGATCGACGACGGCGACAGGCACGCCCTCGGCGAACGGCGCCGCCGCCACGACGGCGAGTTGAGGAACTTCAGGAAGACCGATCGATGGGAGCGCTCGTGGAAGCGGACCGGGAGTACTGGCGCGGCGTGCTGACCGCCGGTGGTTTCACCGCGGTACCCCGCTGGGTGCGGGAGCCGGTGGCGGGTACGGCAGAGCAGGAGACGGTGCTGCCGGACGACATCGCCGCAGCGGTGCGCGGGCTGGCCGGCGTGCTGCGGGTGCCGGTGAGTTCCGTGCTGCTGGCGGCGCACGCCAAGGTGCTGGCCGCGCTGTCGGGTGAGCGCGAGGTGGTGACGGGCTATGCCGCCGGAGCGGCGGGCGGGCCGCTGCCGTGCCGTCTGACGGTCGCCCCCGGGTCGTGGCGCGAACTGGTGCTCGGCGCTCACCGTGTCGAAGCCGAGGTGCTGGCTCACGGGGACTTCCCGGTGGACGCGCTGCGCCGGGAGTTGGGGCTCTCCGAGCCGTCGTACGAGGTCGTGTTCGACCCCACGGGCGCCGGGCACGGGCCGGCCGACGACGCGGTGCTGGGCGTGGGCTTCAGTGACCGGGGCGGGCGGCCGGTGGTGCGGCTGCGGTACCGCACGGACGTCCTGGACGCCGAGTGCGCGACCCGGATCGGCGGCTACCACCTGACCGCGCTGCGGCTGATCGCGGCCGACCCGGACGCCGGACACGCGCGGCAGAGCCTGCTGTCGGCGGAGGAGATGCTGTACCAGCTCGAAGGACTGGCCGGACCGCACCGGGCCCTGCCCGACATCCGGGCGCACGAGCTGTTCGAGCAGCGGGTGCGGGCCCACCCGGAGGCGGTGGCCGCGGTGCACGGCGACCGCACGTGGACGTACGCGGAGCTGAACGCGCGCGCGAACCGGCTCGCACGGGCCCTTCTGGCTCGTGGACTCGGCCGGGAGGACGTCGTGGCGGTGGTCACGGAACGCGATCTCGACTGGCTGGCGTCGGTGTTGGCGGTGTTCAAGGCCGGAGGCGCCTACCTGCCCATCGAGCCGCACTTCCCGGCGGGCCGTATCGGGACGACGTTGTCGCGTGCCGGATGCCGGCTCGTGCTCACCGAATCCGGCAGCACCCACACCCTCGACCAGGCCCTCGCCACACTGCCGGGCGTCGAGAAGCTGCTGGTCGAGACGGCGTACGCGGAGGAGCACGCCGAGGACGACCTCGGCGTCAAGGTGAGCGCCGGCCAGCTCGCCTACATCTACTTCACCTCCGGCTCCACCGGCGAGCCCAAGGGGGCGATGTGCGAGCACGCGGGCATGCTCAACCACCTCCACGCCAAGATCGAGGACCTGGGAATCGGCCAGGGGCGGGTGGTGGCGCAGACGGCGCCGCAGTGCTTCGACATCTCGCTGTGGCAGTTGCTGTCCGCGCTGCTGGTCGGCGGGCGGACGTTGCTGGTCGAGCAGGACGTGGTCGTGGATGTGGAGCGGTTCGTCGACACCCTGGTCCGCGGCCGGGTCGGGGTGGTCCAGGTCGTGCCCTCCTATCTGGAGGTGGTGGTGTCGTATCTGGAGCGGCATCCCCGCGAGCTGCCGGACCTGACGTGTGTGTCGGTCACCGGTGAGGCCCTGAAACGGGAACTGGTGCAGCGCTGGTTCGCGATCCAGCCAGGCATCAGACTGCTCAACGCCTACGGGCTGACCGAGACCTCGGACGACACCAACCACGAGGTCCTTCACCGGGTGCCCGAACGGGTACTGCTCGGGCGTCCCGTCAGCAACGTGCGCGTCTACGTCGTCGACGAGCATCTGTCGCTGGTGCCGCTGGGCGCCCCCGGGGTGATCGCGTTCTCCGGGGTGTGCGTGGGGCGGGGATACGTCAACGATCCCGAGCGCACCCGCCAGGCGTACCTGCGGGATCCGTACCGGCCCGGCGAGCGCCTCTACCTCGGAGGCGACTGGGGGCGCTGGCATCCCGACGGCAAGCTGGAGTTCCTGGGCCGCCGGGACAACCAGGTCAAGATCCGCGGTTTCCGCATCGAGATCGGCGAGATCGAGAACACGCTGCTGCGGGTGCCCGGGGTGCGCGACGGAGCGGTGGTCACCGCCGAACTGGCCGGTGGCAGCACACACCTGATCGCCTTCCACACCGGCCGGCGCCTGGAGACGGAGGAGCTGCGCGAGGCGCTGGGCGCCGTCCTGCCCGCCTACATGGTCCCGACTGCCTTCCACTGGCAGGACAGCCTGCCGCTGACCGCCAACGGCAAGATCGACCGGAAGGCCCTGACCGCGCTCGCGGAACGGACCGAGCCGGCCGTGGACGCCGACCGGGCCGGGGAGGAGGACCGTGCCCCGCGCACCCCGACCGAGCGGAAGCTGGCGGCGACCTGGGCCGAGCTGCTGGGCGTCCCCGAGCACCGGATCGGCCGGCAGGACCACTTCTTCGACTCCGGCGGAACCTCCCTGTCGGCGGTCAAGCTCACCATCGCCCTGGACCGCGCGGTGTCCCTGAAGGACATCACCCGGCACCCGGTGCTCGCCGATCTCGCCGCCCTCCTCGACGGCACCGCCCTCCAGCGCACGGAGCTGCTGCAACCGCTGTCACAACCGGACGGTGTGCCGCAGTGTGCGCTGGTCTGCTTCCCGTACGCGGGCGGCAACGCGGTCAACTTCCGTCCGATGGCCGGTGCCCTGGCGGACGGCGGGCCCGCGGTGTACGCCGTCGAACTGCCCGGTCACGACCTGGCCGCCACCAGTGAGCCGTTCGCGCCGATCGCCCAGGTGGCCGAGCAGGTCGTCGCCGAGCTCACCGGGCGTGGCCTGACCAGGGTCATGCTGTGGGGCCACTCCTCGGGCACCGCGCCGGCGCTGGAGACGGCGAGGAGACTGCGGGAGCGCGGAGTGGACGTGCCACGGGTGTTCCTCGGCGCCCAGCTGCTCGGCACGGCGGCCGAGCGGCGCGCCGCCGTCACCGAGCTGACGCAGCGGAGCAACGTCGAGATCGCCGCCCGGTTGAGCGCGGACAGCGGCTACACCGAACTGGGTGAGCTGAGCGCACAGCACGCCGAGCACGTCGGCGCCGCCTACCGGCACGACTGCATCGCTGCGCACCACTACTTCGCCGACGCGCTGGAAGCCCCGCCCCCGGTGCGGCTGTCCGTGCCCGTCACCGTGGTCGTCGCCGCCGACGACCCGAACACGGCGGACCACCGCGACCGGTACCGCGACTGGCAGTTGCTGGCCGAACACGTGGAGCTGCTGGAACTGCCCGACGGCGGCCACTACTTCCCGCGCACCCGCCCGGACGCGGCGGCAGGTGCCGTTCTGGGCGCGACCGAACTTCTCTCCTCCTCATGAGTCCCTGTCGCTCCGTCAGCCCCACCTCCCCTGTCAGCCCCTGCCTCTCCATCAGCCTCCATGCGGGGCAACCGAAAGGAAGAACAGAGATGTCGTCATCGTCCCTGGCCTCACTGCCCGAAGTGGCACTGCAGCCGGGCAAACCGCCGATCCTGCGCATCGAGGCCCCCGGTGACGCAGTGAGCTGGGCGGCCGAGAACCGGGAAGCGCTGCGCGCACGGGTCGCCGAGCACGGCGCACTGCTCGTCCGCGGCCTGGGGCTGAAGGAGACGGAGCGGGTCGGCGCCGTCTTCACTGCGCTGGCCGGGGAGCTGATGACGGAGCGGGAGGCCTTCGCGCCCCGGCAGACCCACGGCCCCCGGCTGTACTCCTCCGCGACCTGGCCGGCCAACCAGCCGATGTGCATGCACCACGAGCTGAGCTACACCCTCCAGTGCCCCGGCCTGATGCTGTTCGCATGCCTGACCGCGCCCGATCAGGGCGGGGCGACCGCGGTGGCCGACGCGGAAGAGGTACTGCGGGCACTGCCCGCCGAGATCAGCGAGCGGTTCGAGCGTGAGGGCTGGCTGCTCACCCGCAGCTACAACGACGAGATCGGGGCGTCCCTGACCGAGTCGTTCGGCACCGACGACCGGGCCGCCATCGAGCGTTACTGCCGCGAGAACGCCATCGACACCGACTGGCTGCCCGACGGCTCGCTGCGCACCCGGCAGCGGCGCGCCGCCGTGGTGCGGCACCCGGTCACCGGACGGCGCTGCTGGTTCAACCAGATCGCCTTCCTCAACGAATGGACGCTCGCGCCGGAGGTGCGCGAGTACCTGGTGGACGAGTACGGGGAGGACGGGCTGCCGTTCAACACCCGCTTCGGAGACGGCAGTCCCATCGGAGAGGACATCGTCGATCTGCTCAACGCCACCTATGAGCAGCACACGCGTCGCGAGCCCTGGCAGGCGGGCGACGTGATGCTGGTCGACAACATCCGCACCGCCCACAGCAGGGAGGCCTACTCCGGGGACCGACAGGTGCTGGTCGCCATGGCCGAGCCCCGCCGCCTGGCCGACTGCTGCCCGAGCCCGGAGGTGACCCGGCGATGACCGTTCTGTCGTCCCCCGCCGCCCAGCCCACGCCCGACCACACGGCGACGCCCACCTTCGCGGTGATTCCCGGCGCGCAGGTGCGGCAGGCACTCGACGGGCGCGAACAGCAGGTCGTGGACCTGGTCGAGGCCACCTACCGGCTGCACGGCGCCGGGGACTCGGTCAATCCCCCGTCCTACTTCCTGCGCTTCCCCGACCGCCCCTCCTCCCGGATCATCGCGTTGCCGGCCTCCATCGGCGGGCCGAACCGTGTGGACGGCATGAAGTGGATCTCCAGCTTCCCGGCCAACGTCTCGTCCGGACTGCCCCGGGCCTCCGCGGTGCTCATCCTCAACGACCACGAGACCGGCTATCCGTTCGCCTGCCTGGAGAGTTCCATCATCAGCGCCACCAGGACCGCGGCGTCCGCGGCGCTGGCGGCCGACCGGCTCAGCCGCGGCCGGTCCCGCCCGAGGCGGGTCGGCTTCTTCGGCACCGGCCTGATCGCCCGCTACATCCACACCTTCCTGGCGGGCACCGGCTGGACCTTCGACTCGATCGGCCTGCACGACCTGGCCGCCGACAGCACGGCCGGCTTCCGCGGTTACCTGGAGCAGGCGGGCGCGACCGGCGAGGTCACGGTCCACGACAGCGCCGAGGCGCTGATCCGCTCCAGCGACCTGGTCGTCTTCGCCACCGTCGCCGGTAAGCCCCACGTCACCGACCCGGCCTGGTTCACGCACCACCCCCTCGTACTGCACGTGTCCCTGCGCGACCTCGCCCCCGAGGTCCTGCTCGCGTCCGCCAACGTCGTCGATGACGTCGAGCACTGTCTGAAAGCCGACACCTCCCCCCATCTGACCGAGCAGCTCACGGGCGGCCGCGACTTCCTCGACGGCACCCTCGACGACGTCATGACCGGACGGGTGACCCTGCCGGACGACCGGACGGTGATCTTCTCGCCGTTCGGACTCGGCGTCCTCGACCTCGCCGTCGGCAAGTACGTCTACGACGAAGTGGCGCGCTCCGGACACCTCCACCTCATCGACCACTTCTTCCACGATCTGCGCCGCTACGGCTGACGGCATCCCTCAGCCCTGGCATCAGGAGGCCACCGTGCCTGTCATCTCCGCTCCCCATGCCTTCAACGAGAGCCAGCTGTACGTCGACCTGCGGTCGATCTTCGGCCGCCCCCTCTATCTGAAGTGCGAGGGCTTCAACTTCGCCGGTTCGATCAAGTTGAAGGCCGCGACCGAGATGGTCGAAGCCGCCGAGAGAGACGGCCTCCTGACGCCGGATTCGATACTGGTCGAGTCCTCGTCGGGGAACCTGGGCGTGGCGCTCAGCATGATCGCCGCGAGCAAGGGCTACCGGTTTCTGTGTGTGACGGACTCGCGTTGCAACCTGTCGACCAGGCTGCTGATGGAGGCCCTGGGCAGCAAGGTGCACATCATCTCCGACCTGGACGCCAACGGCGGGTTCCTCGGCGCGCGGATCGAGTACGTCCGCGCGCTGTGCGACACCGACGACCGGTACGTGTGGCTCAGCCAGTACACCAACCCGGGCAACTGGCGCGCGCACTACCGCAAGACGGCTCCGGAGATCGCCTCCCAGTTCCCGCGCCTTGACGTGCTGTTCGTCGGGGCGGGCACGACCGGGACGCTGATGGGCTGCGCGCGCTACTTCCGCCAGTGGCACCGGCCGGTGCACATCGTCGCGGTGGACGCCGTCGGATCGGTGGCCTTCGGCGGTGAGCCGGGCCGCCGGATGATCCCGGGCCTCGGCATGAGCATGCGCCCGCCGCTGCTCGACGAGTCGTACGTCGACGAGGTGATCCGGGTCGAGGAGGCGGACACCATCCGTGCCTGCCACCGGCTGGCCCGGCGCGGGTTCCTCTTCGGCGGCTCCACCGGGACGGTGGTCAGCGGCGCCTTGGACTGGCTGTCCCGGCACGACACCCGGGACCTCACCGCGGTCGCCATCGCGCCGGACCTCGGCGAGCGCTATCTCGACACCATCTACCAGGCCAACTGGCTGCACGACCTGTATGGAGAACACATACTCGACTCCGAGGAGATGGCGACCGGTTCCCGCAAGAGACCGGAGACCATGACGCGGACGACGGGCCGCCGACCGAAGTCGTAGCACGGCACGGCAGCGGCGCCCGCCCCGGGCGGGACTGCCGGCGCCGTTGCCGGTCCGGGGGTGTCGTGCGGCCTGCCCCCGGACGGCGGGCAGAGAGGCCCCGGGGCCGGTGCTCAGTCGGCGGCGCCGGCGCCCACCGGTTCCCGCGTCCGCAGGTGGTAGACGCGGAAGGCCCGCCCGATGACCGGCTGGGCCACATTGCGCACCTTGACGCCGCCGGTGGTCATGCCGTGTTCCGTGCCGGCGTGCGCGTGCCCGTGCACCGCGAGGTCCGCGCCGGCCGTGTCGATCGCCTCGGCCAGCAGATAGGTCCCGAGGAACGGATAGATCTCCAGGGGTTCGCCGGCCAGGGTCTCCGGCACGGGTGAATAGTGGGTGAGGGCGATCCGGGCGTCGCAGCCCTGCCCGTCCAGCTCCTCCAGCGCCTTGCGCAGGGCGTCGGCCGAGCGGCGCGAGGTCCGCACGAACTCCTTCATCAGCGGCTCGCCGAACTCCCCGGCGCTGCGGCCGACGAATCCGCCGCAGAACCCCTTGGTGCCGGCCACGCCGACGCGCGAGCCCCCGGCCTCCACGACGGTTCCCTCTCCCTCGAGGACCCGCGCCCCGGCGTCCCGGAGGATGGCGGTGACCTCGTCCGGACGCTCGTCGTGGTGGTCGTGGTTGCCGAGCACCGCCACGACCGGGACCCCGAGGTCCTGGACCTCCCGGGCCACCACGCGGGCCTCCTCCGGCGTGCCGTGGCGGGTGAGGTCCCCGGCCAGCAGCAGCAGGTCCGCGCACTCGGGCAGGGACTCGAACGCCGGCCGCAGCACTCCCTGGCTGTCGGCTCCCATGTGGATGTCCCCGACGGCTGCCACACGGATCATGTGAGCTCCTCCGCATGGTCGGGGGACGAGGTGTCCGCGACCACGATGTCGTAGTGGACCGGGATGCCGGCCAGTTCCTCGCGGACCATACCGAGGATTTCGTCACGGCACTGGGCGGAGGCGACCGTGCCGGTCAGCAGCACCGCCTCGCCGCGCACCTCGACCCGGACCCCCAGCTCACCGGGGTGCCCCCCGGCCAGGTGCTCCAGGAGGTGGGCGACGCGGTACTCCGTGTTCAGAGCGGGTGCGGCACCGGGTGGTGCCTGCTCTCCGCCGTGCTGGGTCATGGTGCCTCCTTGCGCGGAGAGATGACGTTCAGGCGTTCGAGGAGGAAGAAGAAGGCGGCGGGCATGGGTTCGTCGCCGCAGTCCTGCCGCACCCGCTCCCAGTCGACCTTCTCGCGCAGCGCGCGGGCGACGGGCAGCACCGCGCCGAAGTCGCAGTGGTGCTCGGAGAAGGCGGCGATCAGACTCCACAGCAGGTCGGTGGGGGACAGCACGGGCATGCGCACCGAGGCGACGGAGAGCTCCTGTGCCCGGGAGAGCATGTCCGTGGTGACGGGCCGGTGCGCCAGCTCGAAGATGACGTCGATGTCCTGGTCGAAGCACTTGGCCTTGAGCAGCCAGTCCTCCGGCGGCCGGTAGACGGTCAGACCGGCTTCGCTCAGCGTGTCCGCCACCGCTTCGGCGTCCTCGGGCCGCACGCAGAAGTCGGCGTCGTGCTGCAGGTTCTGGCTGCCGCCGTGGGCGTAGACGGCCACGCTCCCGGCCAGCGCGAACGCGTGCCCCTTGCCCTTGAGCACGGCGCCGACCCGTTTGGTCGCCTCGAGGATCGCCTGGTGGCGGTCGTGCGGCAGTTGCCGCTCCCCCAGGCCGGACAGTTCGGAATTCGTCGTCGCCGGACGCAGTTCACGCACCTCCGATCGCCGGGCAGGGGTCGCGTGATCCCCGTGCTGTGTCATGACCACTCCATTGCCGTCCCGGGCAGTGCCCGGTGCCGTCGCTCCCGGGCAGCCCTTCCGTGCCCGTCTGAGTACCCGGTCCTTCCCTCTCGACACAGGGCCGTCCGCGCCGCCCTCCGCCAGGCTTTCGGGCGAAGGGGGTCACAGCCGGACGACGACCAGGGCGATGTCGTCGCGGGCTCCACCGGCCACGCCCAGCCGGGCCAGCAGGGCGTCGGCGAGGCGTTCCGGGCTGAGGGAGCACTGGCGACACAGGACGTCCTTCAGGCGGTTCAGGCCCGCTTCTATGCTCTGGTCGCGGCGTTCGATCAGCCCGTCGGTGTAGAGGATGAGCGTGTCGCCGGGGAAGTAGGTCTGGCCCGCCTGCGGCCGGGGCACATGCTGCAGCCGGGCGCCCAGCGGTGGGTCGGTGGCCCGGTCCAGCATCTCGCAGGAGCCGTCCTGATGGACCAGAACCGGTGGCGGGTGACCCGCGCTGCTGTAGATGAGCAGCTGGCTGCGGGGCTCCACCATCACCTTGACGGCGGTGGTGTTGAGCGCGCCCTCGACGGAGCGGGCGTACAGGCCCAGCACCTCCAGGGCCTGGGCGGGCCGCTCCAGGGCACGGGTGGCCGCGCTGAGCGCGCTGCGGAGCATGCCCATGACGGCGGCGGCCTCCAGGCCGTGGCCGACGACGTCGCCGACGGCCACCGCGAAGCGGTCGTCGGGCAGGTCGACCAGGTCGTACCAGTCGCCGCACACGTTGAGCGATCCGGTGGCGGGCAGGTAGCGCACGGCGACGTTCTCGTGGTGGGCGAGGTCGGGGGACTGGAGCATGGCCTCCTGAAGGGTGAGGGCCACCACGCGCTCCCGCCGGTGCGCCTGGCGCAGCTCCTCGCTCAGCCGCTGCAGCTCGCGCGCCCTCGCGTACAGCTCGGCCTCCAGCGCCTCGCGCTCGGTGAGCTTGGCCGTCATCCCCCAGTGACCCACGCCGTGGGTCTGGATGTACGCGGTCACGTCCTCCACCCGGTGGATGATCGCGCCCACGCTGCCGTCCGGCCGGAGGATCGGCGTGTTGATCGGGGACCACCACCGCTCCTCGAAGATCCCGGGGCGGCCCATGATCGGGATGTCGTACTTCTGCAGCGCCATGGTGTCGGGCTGTCTGGTGATCAGGACCCGGTGCAGCGAGGCGTTCAGGTTCCGCACCCCGTCGGCGCCGGGGTCGCTCGGGTTGTCGGGGAAGGCGTCGAAGACGTGCCGTCCGATCAGGTCCTCGCGGGTCCGCCGGGTCGCGTCCAGGTATGCCTGGTTGACCTCCACGATGACCAGGTCGGTTCCCAGCACCAGGTAGGGGCTCGGTGTGGCGGCGAACAGGGCCGCGTAGTCGATGTCCGGCATCGTCACCGTCTCCCTTCCCGCCCCTCCCCTGGTGCCCGCTCCTCAACGCTACGGTCACGGCAGGCCGGGCGCCCACCGCGACGGCTCCCGGCACCGGCCCCTGGAACCCCGACGGTCCTGGGGTCTTTCGTTTGGATCAGCCCGGCGTCATCCGAACGAGAGGCCCTAGGCCACGGCCTCCGCCGCGGTGTCCGGCCGGGTCTGCCCCGTTGTCTCCGTCCGCGGCTCCATCGGCGGGACCGTCCTGTCGAACTGGGTCCGGTACAGCTCCGCGTACCGGCCGCCCGCCGCGAGGAGCTGCTCATGCGTGCCCCGCTCCACGACCCGCCCGGACTCGACCACGAGGATCAGGTCGGCGGCCCGCACGGTGGACAGGCGGTGGGCGATGACGACGGCGGTGCGGCCCTCGAGCGCCTCCGTCAAGGCCTCCTGGACGGCCGCCTCGGAGGTGTTGTCCAGGTGGGCGGTGGCCTCGTCGAGGATGACGACGCGCTGCCGGGCCAGCAGCAGGCGCGCGATGGTCAGACGCTGGCGCTCGCCGCCGGAGAGGCGGTAGCCGCGCTCGCCGACGACGGTGTCGAGCCCGTCGGGCAGGGAGCGCACGAGGTCGTCGAGGCGGGCGCGGCGCAGCACGTCCCACAGCTCCTCCTCCGTGGCGTCCGGGCGGGCCAGCAGCAGGTTGGCGCGGACCGTGTCGTGGAACAGGTGGCCGTCCTGCGTGACCATGCCGAGGGTCGCGCGCAGCGACGCGGCGCTGAGGTCGCGGACGTCGACGCCGCCGACCCGGACGGCGCCCTCGTCCACGTCGTAGAGCCGGGGCAGCAGGGCGGCGATGGTCGACTTGCCGGCGCCGGAGGAGCCCACGAGGGCGACGGTCTGCCCCGGTTCGGCGCGGAAGGAGACACCGTGCAGGACCTCGGCGCCGCCGCGCGTGTCGAGGGTCGCCACCTCCTCCAGGGAGGCGAGGGAGACCTTGTCGGCAGCCGGGTAGGCGAAGCAGACGCCCTCGAACTCCACCGCCACCGGCCCGTCGGGGACCTTGCGGGCGTCCGGCCTGTCCTCGATGAGCGGCTGGAGGTCCAGCACCTCGAAGACGCGCTCGAAGCTGACGAGGGCGCTCATGACCTCGACACGCGCCCCGGCGAGAGAGGTGAGCGGCGCGTAGAGCCTGGTGAGGAGCAGGGCGAGGGAGACGATCGAGCCCGCCTGAAGGGAACCGCGCAGGGCGAACCAGCCGCCGAGGCCGTAGACGAGGGCGAGTGCCAGGGCCGAGACGAGGGTGAGCGCGGTGATGAACGCGGACTGCGCCATCGCCGTACGCACCCCGATGTCCCGTACCCGCCGGGCTCGCGCCGCGAACTCGGCGGACTCCTCCGCGGGCCGCCCGAAGAGCTTCACCAGCGTGGCGCCCGGCGCGGAGAACCGCTCGGTCATCCGGGTGCCCATGGCCGCGTTCAGGCCCGCGGCCTCCCGCTGCAACCGGGCCATGCGGCGGCCCGTCCGCCGGGCCGGGACCACGAAGACCGGCAGCAGCACCAGCGCGAGCAGGGTTATCTGCCAGGACAGGGTCAGCATCACGGCGAGCGTGAGCAGCAGCGTGACCACGTTGCCGACGACCCCGGACAGCGTGTTGCTGAAGGCCCGCTGGGCGCCGATGACGTCGTTGTTGAGACGACTGACGAGCGCTCCCGTACGAGTACGTGTGAAGAACGCGACCGGCATGCGCTGCACATGATCGAACACAGCCGTCCGCAGATCGAGGATGAGACCCTCGCCGAGCGTGGCCGAAAGCCAGCGGCCGAGGATCCCGAGCGCCGCCTCGGCGAGCGCGATGAGGGCGATGAGAGTCGACAGCCGTACGACCGTGCCGCGGTCGCCGTGCGACACGATCGCGTCCACGACGCGGCCGGCCAGCACGGGGGTGGCGACGGCGAGCAGTGCGGTCAGCACGCTCACCACGACGAACTGCGCGATGCGGCGCCGGTGCGGGCGCGCGAACGCGCCGATGCGGCGCAGCGTGGCGCGGGCGAAGGGGCGGTGTTCCGCCTGCGCGGTCATGACGCTGTGCAGCTGCTGCCAGGCGGTGGTCTCCATGCTCATGGGAATGACGGTAGAACCTCGAGCTTCGTTGAGGTCAATGAGCGGCGCGCGGGCCGTCCCGTGCCTTGCCCGGCGTGTCAGCCGCCGTCCTCGCGCACGCAACCTCGTGTTGGTGCGGTGCGGAGACCCTCTGCCGGTGTGACTGTCCTGCGTCTCCCTCAGGGACTCCCCAGACGTGTTCCGGTCCGCCAGGTGCTCTGCCTGCTCCCGCTCGTCCTTGTGACCGTGGTGGCTGTGCGGCACCGCTCGGTGCTCGCGGAGGGCTTCGGCCATCTCCGGGCGGCCGAGTGGCCGTGGCTGGTGGCCGCCGTCGGCGCCACCTGCCTGACCTGGGTCGCGGCGGCCCTGACCCGGCAGGGGGCAGTGGTGCAGCGGCTGCCGGTGCGCCGGCTGCTCGCCACCCAGTTCGCGGCGGGCGCCGCCAACCACCTGCTGCCCACGGGGCTCGGCGCCGGGGCGGTCAACCTGCGGTTCATGACGGTGTGCGGGGTGCCGCTCGCCCGCTCCTCGGCGGCGCTCGCGCTGTACCTGCTCGCCGAGTCGGTCACCCGGGTCGGCCTGCTGCTGGTGCTGCTGGTCGCCTTCCCGGACGCCCTCCACCTCGGCGGTCTCCTACCGGCCTCGGCGACCGGGCCGCTCCTCATCGCGGCGGCCGGGGTGGTGTGCGTGGCGACCTCGGTGCTCCTGCTGGTCCGAAGGGTGCGGACGGCGATGTGGTCCTTCCTGCGTACGGCGCTCTCCGAGGCCCGCTCGGTGCACACCCGTCCGGCCCGGGCGCTCGCCCTGTGGGGCGGCTCGCTGGCCTTTCCCACACTGCAGGCGGCCGGGCTCGCCGCCGTGGGGCGGGCGCTGTCGCTTCCGGTGGCGCCCGTGCACATGGCGGTGGCGTATCTGGCGGCGACGGTCGCGGTCGCCTTGGTGCCCGCCCCGGGCGGCATCGGCTCGGTGGAGGCGGCCCTGGTGGTCGCCCTGGTCGCGGCGGGCGGCCCGGTGGCCGTGGCGACGGCGGTGGTGCTGGCGTACCGCATCATCACGGTGTGGCTGCCGCTGCTGCCGGGGGCGCTGACGCTGGGGGCGCTGGTGCGGCTCAGGGTGATCTGACCGGGGGACGCGGGCCGTACCGGGGAGTAACGTCAGGGTCCTCTCCCCCGTCCTCCCCACAGCCGTCCGAGAGGGGCAGCCGATGCCGGTCCGCGTCGAACGTCAGGGACACGTCTTCACGGTCGTCCTCTCCCGCCCCGAGGCCCGCAACGCGGTGGACGGGCCGACGGCCACCGAACTGGCCGCCGCGTTCCGCGAGTTCGAGGCGGACGAGGAGGCGCGGGTGGCGGTGCTCTGGGGCGAGGGCGGGACCTTCTGCGCGGGCGCCGATCTCAAGGCCGTCGGCACCGGGCGCGGCAACCGGGTCGCCGACGACGGCGACGGTCCGATGGGCCCGACCCGGCTGCGGCTGTCCAAACCGGTGATCGCGGCGGTCGCGGGGCACGCCGTGGCCGGAGGTCTCGAACTGGCGCTCTGGTGCGACCTGCGGGTGGCCGAGGAGGACGCGGTGTTCGGAGTGTTCTGCCGCCGCTGGGGCGTGCCGCTCATCGACGGCGGGACGGTCCGGCTGCCGCGGCTGATCGGCACCAGCCGGGCGATGGACATGATCCTCACGGGCCGTGCGGTGCCGGCCCGTGAGGCCCGGGAGATGGGGCTCGCCAACCGGGTCGTACCGACGGGGCATGCCCGCGCCGAGGCGGAGGAACTCGCCGCCGCGATCGCCCGTTTCCCCCAGGCCTGCCTGCGCGGCGACCGTGCCTCGGTACTGGACCAGGAAGGGCTGGACGAGCGGGCGGCCCTGCGTGTCGAACTCCGGCACGGCATGGACGTACTGGCTCAGGGCCTTCAGGGCGCCGCGCGTTTCGCTGCGGGCGCGGGGCGGCACGGATCGTTCTCGGACATGTGACCCCCGCGCGCACGCCGCGACGCCAATGGCCGCTTCCCGACGTCCCGGTGAGGGGACGTCACCGTCATGCGGCAGGATGAATCCTCACTCCGGACAGCGAACACCTGTCCGGACGCGATCGTGCAATCCGTGATTCGAGCAGGTGGCAAGGTGACGATTCATCACTTCCGGCCCCGGGGCCTTTCCTTTCACGCGGGAGGTGACCGGTGAACCGCGCCGTGACCCTGGACGACCTCATTCTCGGCGGGATCGCCCTGGCCGCGGGCCTCCTGGCGGCGTTCCTGTCGCGCACGCTGCTGCGCTGGCTGGCCAAGCACGCCAAGCGCACCCGCTGGAGCGGTGACGACGTGATCGTGGACGCCCTGCGCACGGTGGTGCCGTGGGCGGCGATCGCGGGCGGCGCGGCGGCCGCGGCCGCGGTGCTCCCGCTGACGCGCACGGTCCAGCATCACGTGAACCAGTCCCTGACCGTGCTGCTCATCTTCGTGGTCACCCTCTCCGCGGCCCGGGTGGTCGCGGGCCTGGTACGGACGGTCACGCAGTCCCGTTCCGGGGTCGCGGGATCCGCCACGATCTTCGTCAACATCACGCGGATCCTGGTCCTGGCCATCGGCTTCCTGGTGGTGCTGCAGACCCTGGGCATCTCCGTCGCGCCGCTGCTCACCGCCCTGGGCGTCGGCGGTCTGGCGGTCGCGCTGGCCCTGCAGGACACCCTCGCCAACCTGTTCGCGGGCGTCCACATCCTCGCCTCCAAGACGGTCCAGCCCGGCGACTACATCCGGCTGAGCAGCGGTGAGGAGGGTTATGTCGTGGACATCAACTGGCGGCAGACGACCGTGCGCCAGCTCTCGAACAACCTGGTCGTGATCCCCAACGGTCAGCTCGCCAAGACGAACATGACCAACTACACCCGTCCCGAGCAGCAGCTGACCGTGCTCGTCCAGGTCGGCGTCGCCTACGACAGCGATCTCGAGCACGTCGAGAAGGTCACCACCGAGGTCGTCGCCGAGGTGATGACGGAGATCACCGGAGCGGTCCCGGACCATGAGCCGGCCGTCCGCTTCCACACCTTCGGCGACTCCCGGATCGGCTTCACGGTGATCCTGGGCGTCGGCGAGTTCAGCGACCAGTACCGGATCAAGCACGAGTTCATCAAGCGCCTGCACAAGCGGTACCGGGCCGAGGGCATCCGCATTCCGGCGCCGACGCGGACGGTGGCGCTCCAGCAGGGCTCGGTGGTCATCCCGTCGCAGCGCAGCGGCGGGGACAGGGTGTCGGAGGCCGGTTAGCCCCGGCGGCCCGGAGTCGGGGAACCGGCGGCTCTATGCTCGAAGGAGCATGATGTCCTCGCCAGACCCCCACCCCCCGACTCCGGCTCCGGCTCCGACGGCCCACTCGCTCGACCAGAAGCTGGACGCCGTCGCGCGCCATCCGTTCCGCGCGAAGTTCCACCTGCGCGGGCGCGACCTGGCCACCGCCCGGCTCAAGGGCCCCTCCACGATCCGGTGGCACGCCTATGACCTCGTCGCCAAGCGTCTGGCGCCGGCCGAACCGTACAAGGACGGCAGGCAGACCCCCTACCGGGGCCACCCGGTCTTCGTCGCCCAGCACGCGACCGCGACCTGCTGTCGTACCTGCCTCCAGCGCTGGCACGCGATCCCCAAGGGGCGGGAACTGAACCGCGCGGAGCACGCCTATGTGGTGGACGTGATCTGCCGGTGGATCGAGCGCGAGGTCGCAGGAGCGTCCTGATCGGACATCGGGGTGTCCGTGGCGCAGGCCACTGTCGAGCGGGGTCCGCGTACGAGATATCTTGATGTCGAGCAATGTTGCAGACGTGGAGCGGAGCACCCGGTGACTGACTCGACCATCATCTACACGCACACTGACGAGGCCCCGGCCCTGGCGACGTATTCCTTCCTGCCGGTGGTCAAGGCCTACGCCGGGAAGGCGGGCGTCGCCGTCGAGACCCGCGACATCTCGCTGGCCGGGCGCATCCTCGCGGTCTTCCCGGAGTACCTGGACGAGGGCCAGCGGATCAACGACGACCTCACGGAGCTCGGCGAGCTGGCCAAGACCCCCGCGGCCAACATCATCAAGCTGCCGAACATCTCGGCGTCCGTACCGCAGCTGAAGGCGGCCATCGCCGAGCTGCAGGGCAAGGGCTACGCGCTGCCGGAGTACCCGGACGAGCCGAAGACCGACGAGGAGCGGGAGATCCGCGCCCGTTACGACAAGGTCAAGGGCTCCGCGGTGAACCCGGTCCTGCGCGAGGGCAACTCCGACCGCCGCGCACCCGCCTCGGTCAAGAACTACGCCAAGACCCACCCGCACCGCATGGGCGCCTGGACCTCCGAGTCCAAGACGAACGTGGCGACCATGGGCGTGGACGACTTCCGCTCCACGGAGAAGTCCGTGGTGATCTCCGAGGCCGGTTCGCTGCGCATCGAGCTGAAGGGCGACGACGGCTCGACCACCGTGCTGCGCGAGTCCGTGCCGGTCCTCGAGGGCGAGGTCGTCGACGCCTCCGTGATGCGGGTCGCCGCCCTGCGCGAGTTCCTCACCGCGCAGGTCGCCAAGGCCAAGGAGGAGGGCGTCCTGTTCTCCGTGCACCTGAAGGCCACGATGATGAAGGTCTCCGACCCGATCATCTTCGGTCACGTGGTGCGCGCCTTCTTCCCGAAGACGTTCGCGAAGTACGGCGAGACGTTCGCCGCGGCCGGTCTGACCCCGAACGACGGTCTGGGCGGCATCTTCAAGGGCCTTCAGGCCCTGCCGAACGGCGACGAGATCAAGGCCTCCTTCGACGCCGAGCTCGCCGAGGGCCCGGACCTGGCCATGGTCGACTCCGACAAGGGCATCACCAACCTGCACGTCCCGTCCGACGTGATCGTCGACGCCTCCATGCCGGCCATGATCCGCACCTCCGGCCACATGTGGGGCCCGGACGGCCAGGAGCACGACACCCTCGCGGTGCTGCCGGACTCCAGCTACGCGGGCGTCTACCAGGCCGTCATCGAGGACTGCCGCGCCAACGGCGCCTACGACCCGGCCACCATGGGCTCGGTTCCGAACGTCGGCCTCATGGCGCAGAAGGCCGAGGAGTACGGCAGCCACGACAAGACCTTCGAGATCCCGACCACGGGCACGGTCCGCCTGGTCGACGGCAACGGCAACGTGGTCATCGAGCAGACCGTCTCCGCCGGTGACATCTTCCGCGCCTGCCAGACCAAGGACGCCCCGATCAAGGACTGGGTCAAGCTGGCCGTCACCCGCGCCCGCGCCACGGGCGACCCGGCCGTCTTCTGGCTGGACGAGACCCGCGCCCACGACGCGAACCTGATCGCCAAGGTCAAGCAGTACCTGCCCGAACACGACACCGAGGGCCTGGACATCAGGATCCTCTCCCCGATCGAGGCGACCAAGCTGTCCGTGGAGCGGATCCGCCGCGGTGAGAACACCATCTCCGTCACCGGCAACGTGCTGCGCGACTACCTGACCGACCTGTTCCCCATCCTGGAACTGGGCACCAGCGCCAAGATGCTGTCGGTCGTCCCGCTGATGGCGGGCGGCGGCCTGTTCGAGACGGGCGCCGGCGGCTCCGCCCCGAAGCACGTCCAGCAGCTGGTCAAGGAGAACTACCTGCGCTGGGACTCCCTGGGTGAGTTCTTCGCCCTGGTGCCGTCCTTGGAGCAGTACGCGAAGGTCACGGGCAACGCCCGTGCCCAGGTGCTGGCCGACACACTCGACCGCGCCACGGCGACCTTCCTCAACGAGGACAAGTCCCCGACCCGTCGCGTCGGCGGCATCGACAACCGCGGCAGCCACTTCTACCTGTCCCTGTACTGGGCGCAGGAGCTGGCCAGGCAGACCGACGACGCCGAGCTGGCCAAGGCGTTCGCCCCGCTCGCCGAGACGCTCGCCGCGAACGAGCAGAAGATCGTCGAGGAGCTGATCGCCGTTCAGGGCAAGCCGGCCGACATCGGCGGCTACTACCAGCCCGACCCGGCGAAGGCCGCCGAGGTCATGCGCCCGTCGGCGACCTGGAACGAGGCGCTGACGTCGCTCGCGTAAGACGGCAGCCCTGTCCGCGTGACAGCCGCCCCGGCCGGATCCGATCCGGCCGGGGCGGTCGCGCATGCTCGGCTGACCACCCCGTTGTCAGTACCGGGTCCTAACGTGGTCGGTGTCGGCGTGGTCGATGTCGGCGTGGTCGGTGTCGGTGTGGTCGGAGAGGGCGAGGCGAGCTGTGATCAACGGATATGTCATCGGCGAAAGTCTGCGCACCGGTGCGGTGTTCGAGCCGGAGGGCCTGCGCATCCGCAAGGTGAGCCGCATCGACGTCTCGGGAAGTGCGCGGGACGGGCAGCCGTCCACCTGGACCTTCGTCGAGTTCGAGACGGACGACTCCCAGGCGACCGCCCTCTCGCAGGCCCTGGCTGAGGCGCTGGAGCCGGACATGGGCTGGTACTCGGACTTCGTGGTCGGGGACGACCGGGTGGTCGTCTTCGCCGGGAAGGTGTTCCGCTATCGGCGCGGCGATGCCCACGGCCGCGCCGAAGCGGTGGCGTACGGACGGAGCGTGGGCACTCCCGAGGACCAGCTCGACTGGAAGGAGTGACCCGCCGGACGGCACGCTTACGACGCCGCTCGCTCCCTGGGCACACCGGTGTCCGGGTGGGCGAGGCCCAGGTGGTCGCGCAGGGTCGTGCCCTCGTAGTCGGTGCGGAAGACGCCCTGCTCCTGCAGCAGCGGGACGACCTGGTCGGCGAACGGGTCCAGGCCGCCGGGGGTGATGTGCGGGACCAGGATGAAGCCGTCGGAGGCGTCGGCCTGCACGAACTCGTTGATGGTCTTCGCGACGGTGGACGGGGAGCCGACGAAGGTCTGCCGGTTTCCGGTGTGGATGACGAGGTCGCGGATGGACCAGTTGTTGGCGGCGGCGAGTTCCCGCCACTCGCGGGCGGTGGCCAGCGGGTCGCGGTACATGCGCACCTGGGCACGGCCGCGGGAGATGTGCTCCTCGCTCACGTTCGGGTCGATGTCGGGCAGCGGGCCGTCCGGGTCGTAGGCCGACAGGTCCCGGTTCCAGACGAACTCCAGGTGTTTGATGGCCGTGGCACCGCTGACCTGTTGCCGGCGCACCTCGCGGGCCAGATCCTCGGCCTCCGCGTCGGTGTCGCCGAGGACGAAGGTCGCGGCGGGCAGGATGAGCAACTGGTCGTGTGCGCGGCCGTACTTGGCCAGACGGCCCTTGACGTCGGCGTAGAAGGCCTGGCCCGCCTCCAGGGTGGCGTGCCTGCTGAAGATGGCGTCGGCGCTGGAGGCGGCGAACTCGCGGCCCTCCTCGGAGTCGCCCGCCTGGAAGACGACCGGGCGGCCCTGCGGGCTGCGCGGGACGTTGAACCGGCCGTGGATGTCGAAGTGCTCGCCCTGGTGGACGAAGGCGCCGGCCTTGGCGTCCCGCAGGAAGGTGCCGGTGGCCTGGTCGGCGAGGATCTCGTCGCCGTGCCAGGAGTCGAAGAGTTCGTTCGCGGTGGCCAGGAACTCCTTCGCCCGGGAGTAGCGCTCCTCCTGCGGCAGGAAGCCGCCGCGGCGGAAGTTCTCGCCGGTGAAGGCGTCCCAGGAGGTGACGACGTTCCACGCCGATCGTCCGCCGGAGAGGTGGTCGAGGCTGGCGAACTGGCGGGCCACCTCATACGGCTCGTTGAAGGTGGAGTTGATGGTGCCGGTCAGGCCGAGCCGGTCGGTGACGGCGGCCAGGGCGGCGAGCACGGTGAAGGTGTCGGGGCGGCCCACGACGTCCAGGTCGTAGATCTCCCCGCCCTGTTCGCGCAGGCGCAGGCCCTCGGCGAGGAACAGGAAGTCGAACTTGGCGCGTTCGGCGGTGCGCGCGAAGTGGACGAAGGAGTTGAACTCGATGTGGCTGCCGGCCTTCGGGTCGCTCCACACGGTGGTGTTGTTGACGCCGGGGAAGTGGGCGGCCAGGTGGATCTGCTTCA
This sequence comes from Streptomyces sp. Y2F8-2, assembly GCF_014905555.1. Lineage (GTDB taxonomy): Bacteria > Actinomycetota > Actinomycetes > Streptomycetales > Streptomycetaceae > Streptomyces > Streptomyces cynarae. The sequence goes on from NZ_BNGS01000009.1 coordinate 205,133, forward strand.
GCGGCTTGGTCATGGTGGTGACGTCCCTCCGGCTCAGGCGGTGACGGCTGCGGAGTAGCGGTTGGCGGGGCGGGCGAGCCCGAGCAGTCCGCGCAGGGTGTCGGACTCGTAGGCGCGGCGGAAGGCGTCACGGCGCTGTAGCTCGGGGACGAGGCCACGGGTGATGGCCTGGAGGTCGTGGCCGGCGACCGCGGGGCGCAGCCGGAAGCCGGTCAGTCCTCCGGACCGCAACTCCTCGAGGAGATCGGCGAGTTGGGCGGGGGTGCCGGTGAAGACGCGGGCATCACTGGTGTACTCGTATCCGGCGAGGTCGTCCAGGCGCTGCTTGCGGGCCACGGCCCTGGCCGGGTCGTCGTCCAGGAAGACCACGAGGTCGCCGAAGACGTGCAACGGCTCCTCGGCCCGGCCCGCCGTCTCCTGCTCGGCGCGGATCTCGGCGACGATCGCCCGGGCCTGGTCGGCGTCGTGCGGGGTGACGTAGCCGATGTCGGCCTGGCGGGCCACCAGCCGGTAGGGGACGGTCTGGTGGGCGAGAGCGGTGACGACCGGCTGGCCCTGGGGCGGTCGAGGGGTGATGGAGGGACCCTTGACGTGGAAGTACTTGCCCTCGAAGTCGATGTAGTGCAGCTTGTCCCGGTCGATGAAGCGGCCGGTGGCGACGTCCCGGATCTCCGCGTCGTCCTCCCAGCTGTCCCACAGGCGCCGGACGACCTCGACGTAGTCGGCGGCCTCGTCGAATAGGTCGGTCACCACCTCCTGTGTGTCCGGGCTGTCGTAGGCCTCGATACGGGGGATCGTACGGCGGCCGAAGTGGGCGGCCTCGTTCGGACGGGCGGTGATCTGCACGCGCAGGCCCGCACGGCCCGTGCTGACGTAGTCGAGAGTGGCGATCGCCTTGGAGATGTGGAACGGCTCCGTGTGGGTGGCCACCACGGTCGGCACCAGCCCTATGTGCCGGGTCAGTGGCGCGACACGGGAGGCGATGAGCACTGCGTCCAGGCGTCCGCGAACCTGGTCGGTGCGCTCGTCCGGGTCGAGGAAGTGCGAGGACTGGGGTCCGAGCCCGTCCTCGATGGTCACGAAGTCGAGTAGACCCTCTTCGGCCTCGGTGACCAGGTCGGCCCAGTATCCGGCCGTGAACAGGTCCCGGGGCCGCGCCACGGGCTCGCGCCAGGAGGCGGGATGCCAGCCGGTGCCGTCCAGGGCGAGGGCAAGGTGCAGAGGGGAAGGGGAAGTCGAGGACACGAGTGGGTGCCTTCCTGAAGTCCGTACGAGAACGCCGGCCGTCGCGAGCGGGCGCGGCCGGGGGCGAGCGCAGCGAGATGGGGAGTACACCCGGCCGAAGGCTGGGGACGGTCAGGAGCAACAGAGCGCGCCGGCCACGCGCAGCAGGTCGATGTGGGCCCGGGAGTGCAGAAGCGGACGGCGGGACGGGTTCAGGGCGCGGGCGTGCACGGTACGGGTCACGTCCTGCACCTCCGTCCTCACGGCCGTCGTGGCGCGCAGCTCGTCTCAACGACAACGGTCCTGCCCCGCCGTCTGTTCCGCACTCCGGGAATCCCTTCCGTCAGGAGTTGTCGAGCGGCAGCCCGGGCGGGTTGACCTCGGACTTGGCGACGGCCTCGTTGGACAGGTTCCAGGCGGCCAGCCACTTGGCGTACTGGCCGTTCTCGATCAGGTGGTTGACGGCGTCGGCGAGCGGCTTGGCGAGCCCGCTGTCCTTCTTCGCGGTCGCAGCGATCAGGCCTTGCAGGGACTCGCCGGCGCCGGAGAACTCGCCCGCGTTGCGGGTCGCCTGGGGCGTGTTCGCGACCTGCCTGACGTGGTAGGCGATACCGGGGTTGGGGCCGAAGTACGCGTCGATCTTGCCGCTGGACAGCGCCAGGTAGGTGCCGTTGCGGTCCGGGTAGTACTTGACGGTGAGCTTCTTGCCCTCCTTGGCCAGCTTCGCCTTCCACTCCAGGAGGATCTTCTCCTGGTTGGTGCCCGAGCCGACCGATACGGTCCTGCCCGCGAGGTTCTCGTAGTTCCCGTCGAAGTTCCAGGCGCTCGTCCTCGGCACCTCGAAGGCCAGGTTGTCCTGCCGGTAGGAGGCGAACTCGTACTTCTTCTTGCGCTCCTCGGTGTCGGTGACGTTCGAGAAGGCCACGTCGACCTTGCCGCTGTCGATGCCGACGAACAGGTTCTCCCAGGTGAAGTTCTTCAGCTCGGGCTTGAGGCCGAGGACCGCGGCCACCAGACGGCCGAAGTCGGGTTCCGCGCCGGTGAGGGTCCTCTGGTCGCTGCCCACGTATGCCAGCGGTGCGAAGCCGGAGGGCAGGGCGCCGATGCCGATCTCCAGCTTGCCGCTCTTGCGGATGGCGGCGGGCAGTTCGGCGTTGAGGGACTTCACCTCGGACACCTTCAGGGCGGTCTGCGTGGCGGCGCCGTTGGAGAGCTGCCCCACGGTGAGGGTGCCGGAGGATGCGGTGTCCGTGTTGGTGGCGGCGTCGCTCTTGCCCCCGCATGCGGCGAGTCCGGCGGCGAGGGAGGCGACGGCGGTGCCCGCGGTGAGGCCGCGCAGGAGTCGGGTGCGGAGACTGAGAGTGGGCATGGTTGTCCTTGTTCGGTGAGCGATGGCGGTGGTGGCGTGGGGGGGGAGGCTTTGGAGCGGAACGCGGAACGCGGAACCGGCGGGTTCAGAGCACCTTGCTCAGGAAGTCCCGGGTCCGCTCGTGCCGCGGGTTGTCGAGGACCTCGGCAGGCGGTCCCTGTTCGACGATCCGGCCGTCGTCCATGAAGATCACCCGGTCGGCGCATTCACGGGCGAAGCCGATCTCGTGGGTGACGATGACCAGCGTGGTGCCGCCGCCGGCCAGGTCCTTGATGACGGCCAGCACCTCGCCGACGAGTTCGGGATCGAGGGCCGAGGTGGGTTCGTCGAAGAGGATGACGCCGGGCCGCAGGGCGAGCGCGCGGGCGATGGCGACGCGCTGCTGCTGGCCGCCGGACAGCTGACGCGGGTAGGCGCCGGTCTTGTCGGCGAGTCCTACGCGGCCGAGCAGGTCCAGGGCGAGGTTCCTGGCCTCCGGCTTGGTCAGCTTGCCGGTCGCCACCGGCGCCGCTGTCACGTTCTCCAGCACGGTGAGATGCGGGAAGAGATTGAAGTTCTGGAAGACGAATCCGATGCGGCTGCGCTGGCCCAGGATGACCCGCTCGCTCAGCTCCTTGAGGTGGTCTCCGTGTCGGCGCACGCCGATGGGTTCGCCACCGACGCTGACATAGCCGCGGTCGGGCTTCTCCAGGTGGTTGATCACCCGCAGCAGGGTGGACTTGCCGGAGCCGGACGGGCCGAGGATCACGGTCACCTCGCCCGGTCGTACGGTCAACTCCACGCCGTGCAGCACCTGGTGGGCGCCGAACGCCTTGTGCACGTCGTGCACCTGGATGGCGGCGGGGCGGGTCTGGAGCGTGTCGGTGGTCATACGGCGGCCTCCCTGCGCGCACGGGCCCGCAGATCGGCGAGACCGGTGCGGAGCTTCTGCAACGGGGTCGGCGGCAGCGCGCGGGTGGCGCCGCGGGCGTAGTACCGCTCGACGTAGAACTGGACGACGGACACGAGGCTCGTCAGGATCAGGTACCAGACGGTGACGACCAGCAGCAGCGGCACGATGTCGCCGGGGTAGGTGCTGCCCATGGTCTGCGCGGAGCCGAACAGGTCGAGCAGTGACACGTAGAACACCAGTGACGTGCTCTTGACCAGGCCGATCAGCTGGTTGACGTAGTTCGGGGTGATGGACCTGAGGGCCTGCGGAAAGACGATCCGCCTGAACTGGTGGCCCTTCGGCAGACCGAGGGCGGCGGCCGCCTCGTGCTGGCCCTGGTCGACCGAGAGGATGCCGCCGCGGACCACCTCCGCCGCGTACGCCGCCTCGTTCAGGCTCAGTCCGACGACGGCGACGACCATGTCGGTGGCGAGCTTTGACTCGTCGAAGCTGAAGAACGCCGGGCCGAAGGGCACGCCGACGCTCAACGTCTTGTAGAGGGCGCTGAAGTTGTAGAGGAAGATCAGCACCACGATCAGCGGTATGGAGCGGAGCGCCCACACGTAGGTCCAGCTCACCGCACGCAGGACCGGGCTCTTCGAGAGCCGGGCCAGTGCGAGCACGATGCCGCCGAGCAGGCCCGACACGGCGCTGAGCGCGGTGACTTCGAGCGTGATGAGCAGCCCGTCGAGGATGGTGGGGCGCAGGAACCAGTAGGCGAAGCGGTCCCACTGGTAGAACGGGTTGGACACCAGGCCGTGGACGAACTGGGCCACGAGGACCAGCACGACCGCCGTGGCCATCCAGCGGCCCGGCCGGCGCAGGGGCAGAACCCGCTGGGACGCGGGGGGCTTGGCCGCGGTGTCTTCGTCGGGCGGCGCCGGGGCGAGGGACACGACGCCTCCGGGGGGTTCACTCATGACAGGCTCCAGCGGAGTCGGACGCCCCGGGCGGCGCGCCACGCCACCGCTTGGCGGCACGGGGCCGCGGCGTGACGAGGCTGGTGAAGCGCAGTGCACCGGGGACGGGACGGAACGAGGGCGCACCGTGGCGGCGGTGCGCGTCAGGGATTCAGAACGCCGTCAGCCGTGACAGCGGGCAGAGCCCGGGGTGGTACACAGTGCGCTGTTGACGCGGAGCAGGTCGACGGAACGGTTGGCGCACAGCAGGACGCAGCCGCGGAGCCGCACTGCGGCTGTCCTCGAGGCTGCGTACATCACTGTCTCCGTCGTTCTTCCGGCCCGGGGGCCACGCGCTTACCGAAACGTCATCCGGTCGGGTCGTCACCTGGGGCACCCCACCGCGGTGCGAGGGTTGCCGGTCAGCCAGCCAGGGCTTGTCGCTGACGCTCATGACCTTTCTGGCCGTAAGTCAATACAGGCGCCGCAAGCGATGTCAACGTGCGTCCGGCAGGTGATACGTGCTCGGCGGCGCCGTTCTCCCGCTCAACCGGTGTGGGTGGCCGCGCCGTTGGGGATGTGCGAGGCCCAGTCCAGGATCTGCACGGCGGCGCCCGCGGCCTCCAGTCCCCGGCAGTGCGCGTGGTGCCGTCGGGCGATGCCGGCGTGGTCGAGGTGCGGACCGAAGGCGGGGTGGGCGGCCAGCCGGCGGGCGTACGCCCACAGGTGCGGGTGGTCGGCGATGCGGTGCACCGCGGTGGCGTCCAGGTGCCAGCGGTGCACGGTGTCGAGCTGCACCAGGCTGACCCACAACTCCACGTCCGCTGCGGTGAGCTGGTCGCCGAACAGGTACTCCTGACGGGCGAGCCGTCCCTCCAGTGACCGCAGGGTGTACAGCAGCGAGGTGAGCGCGGCGTCCCGTTCCTCCGTGTCGGCATCGACGCGTCCGGCGCGCTGGGCGGCCGCGTCGATGCCCTGCTCGCACAGTCGCTGGACACCGTCGATCTCGGCGTCCAGCCCCTGCGGATACAGCGCGGGGTGGTCCGTGCCGAAGTGCCGCGCCAGGTCGCGCATGATGTCCGGAGCGTGGGTGCTGACGATCCGGCCCGACCAGTCGTCGCTGAGCACCGGCGCCAGGGCGGCTCCGGGATAGCGGTGGGCGCTGGCCTCGTACAGCGGACGCAGCGCGGAGTACTCGCCGCCGGGTCCGTCGGGCACCGCGGGCAGCAGCGTGACGGGACAGACGTCCTCGAGGCCGAGCAGGCTGTGCGTGATGGCAATCCGCAGACAGTGCGGACACGCCGGCGACAGGTGGAGACGGTAGCGGCGCGGCACGGCGTAGTGGCCGCTGCGGGCGTCGCACCCGATCCGGCCGCGGAAGGCGGGGACCGGCTGGGCGGACGGGAGTGCGGTCAGGGCATGGGCGGACATGTCTCTCCCGGGGTTCTGGGACGCGAGGGTGCGGGGGCGGTGGCCCGCGGGCAGGCGGCGCTCCCCTGCTCGAACGGCGCGAACGGCGCGGGGCGGCGGGGCGCGGCGCGGCTCGGCCGGTTTCAGCGCCGGCGGCTGCTCGCGCTGCAGACGCGCAGCAGATCGATGTGGCGGCGGGAGGTCAGCAGGAGGGACTGCCGGCGCGTGCGACGAACACGGCTGATGACCGGCCTCAGGCGCCCCATTGTTTCCCTACCTGTCCACTAGGAAATCTCCCTTGGAGTGTCGATCCGGCTCCGGCCCGCGTCAAGAGGGTGGTCCGCAGAGTGAGAGGGACGCGTCTCACGCCTGGTGGCTCCCCCGACCGGAGGCAATCGGGTGGTCCGACCAGCTGATATACGGGCCCGCCCGGCAGGGCGTGCCGAGGGCCGCCGCGTGGGCGGGTGCGGCTTCGGGGGGCCACCCGGAACCGTTCGACAAGGAGCCCATGGATGAGCCGTGAAAGCAGGACGCCCTTCTCTCTCGGACCGCTGGCGCGCGAGAGGTACCGGAAGGCTGGCAATCTCGCCTCGCTCGCGCTCGTGATGGCGGTCGGACCGGCGACTCCCGCCGCAGCCGTCGGAAGCGGCGGGACCGTACGCCCGATCGACAACTGCGACGTCATCGACGCCACGCCGGCAGAGAGGGATGCCGTCGTGTATGTCTCCGTGCTGACTGCGAACGGACAGGTGCAGGAGGGCACTTGCACCACCTCGGGAGGGAACCCGGGCCCGCGCCGACCGATCAACGTGCCGTGCACCTTCGTGACGGATTTCCCGACGCCTCCGGCATCGTGAGCAGCCGCCGCCCCTCAGGGAGGGGCGGCTCAGCGGCTGCCGGGCCTCTGCGGCAACGCCTGCACCAGAAGATCCAAAACAATGGCAAAGAGGCCTGTGGAATCAGCAGTTCCCCATGTCATCGTGCATGCCATGAGCACAGAGCACGTCCTGGACGACCGGCCGCACGCCCACCCCCGCATACGCCGGACGGCGAACAAGGTGCCGGAAGTCACCGCCTACTTCTGGATCATCAAGGTTCTGACCACCGGAATGGGCGAGACCGCCTCCGACTACCTGGCCCGTCTGCTCGGCCCGATCCCCGCGGTCGGCCTCGGCGCCCTCGCCCTGGTCGGGGCCCTGGTGCTGCAGTTCGCGGTTCGCCGGTACGTGGCCTGGGTCTACTGGACCGCCATCGTCATGGTCAGCGTGTTCGGCACGATGGCCGCCGACGTCCTGCACGTGGGTCTCGGCGTGCCCTACACGCTCTCGACGCCGCTGTTCCTGGTGGCGCTGGCCGCCGTCTTCGCCCTGTGGCACGCGAGCGAGCGGACCCTGTCCATCCACAGCATCTCCACCCGGCGCCGCGAGGTGTTCTACTGGGCGGCCGTGCTCGTCACGTTCGCGCTCGGCACCGCCGCGGGCGACCTGAGCGCCACGATCGGCCTCGGCTACCTGGGGTCCGTCGCTCTGTACGCCGTCGCCATCTCTGTGCCGGCGGTCGCCCACCGCGGGGGTCTGCTCGGCCCGGTGGTCGCGTTCTGGTCCGCGTACGTCATCACCCGCCCGCTCGGTGCGTCGATCGCCGACTGGATGGCCCTGCCCCACAAGCGCGGCGGGCTGGACTGGGGTCTGGGTCCCGTCACCCTGTCGTGGACGGTCGCGATCCTCGGCTTCGTCGCCTACCTGGCGGTCTCGCGACGCGACGTCGGGAGCGACTCGGCCGCAGTGTGACATGGCACCGCCCCGCCTGCCGCTGGTGCGGTCAGGCGGGGCGACGTCGTGTCGGTGGCAGGCTCAGCCGTCCGCCCCCGCGGGGGTCGTGGTGGTCTTGAATCCCTCGGTCTTGTTGGCCTGGATGGCGAAGTCGTTGGTGAACGTCTTGCTGAGGTCCACCGAACCCTTCACGTTGCCGACCAACTTCTCCGTCGCCAGTGAGGTCTTCGGACCGCCGGCCGGCATGATGCCGTCCGGGAGGAACTGGCCCTTGTCCTCGGTCAGGGCCGCGATGTAGTCGGCTTTGGTCACGAGCTGGTTCTGCACGAACGACTGAGGCAGCTTGTCGGCGATGTCGGCCGCGCTGTGCGTGTTGATCCAATGCATGGTGGCCACGAGCGCGTCGACGACCTTCTGCACGGTGGCCTTGTTCTGGTTCACCCAGTCGGTGCGGGCGAGCACACTGGCCGCGGGGAAGGCACCGCCCATCGCCGCCGTGGCGCCCTGCGTGGTGGCCAGGTCGATCGCGGAGGCACCGACGCCCTTCTTCTCGATCGCGGCGACCGTCGGCTGTGTCGTCATCACACAGTCCACCTTGCCGTTCTGCAGCGCGGCGATGGCGGTGGAGCCGGCGCCGACCCCGATCCGGTGGAAGTCGCTGGTCTTGACGCCCTTCTTGGCGGCCAGGAACTGGGTGAGGGTGTCGGTGCCCGAACCCAGGTCGGTGACGCCGAGGGTCTTGCCCTTGAAGTCGGCGGCCGAGGTGACGCCCGACTTCTTGGTGCACATCTCACGCTCACCCGGCGCGCCGGAGAGCTGGACCACGTCCTCGACCGCCTTGCCCTTGGCCTGGAACTCGATCGTGTGGTTGTACCAGGCGCCCGCCATGTCCACCTGCCCCGAGGCCATGGCCTCCTCGGCTCCGACACCGCCGTCCTGCTCGGTGCTCAGCTCGACATTCACGCCGTACTTCTTATAAAAACCGAGGCTCTGGGCGAGTTGGTAGGGCAGGTAGATCTGCTTGTCGATACCGCCGACCATGAGCTTCACCGTGGGCACGCCGCCGGAGCTGCCGACGCTCTGGGAGCCGCTGTGGGAGCCGCTGGAACAGGCGGTGGCCGTGCCGAGGGCGAGGACGGTGAGGAGGGAGGCGGTGACGGTGGCGGATCGTCTTGACATGGCTGGCCACATTCCTTTTCTGGGGTGGGGCAGGGGAAGAGCGGAGAGGGCGGGGAGGAACTGAGTCAGAGGGCGTTCGACGCCTCGGACGGGGCCGGGGGGCGCCAGGACAGCAGCCGGTGCTCGAGCTTGCTGATCAGCCACTCGGCACCGAGCACGATGACCGAGATGACGAGCATCGTCGCGAACACGCCGTCGGGGTCGAAGTTGTTCTGGGCGGTCTTGATGACCAGGCCGAGGCCGCTCTGTGCGCCCAGCACCTCGCCGACCAGCGCGCCGACGATGGCGAAGCCGAAGGCGCTGTGCAGGCTCGCGATGATCCAGGTGAGCGCGGAGGGCACGATGACGTGGCGGATGATCTGCATCTGCGAGGCGCCGAGCACCTTGGCGTTGGCGAGGATGTTGCGGTCGACCTCGCGGACGCCCTGGAAGGCGTTGAAGAAGACGATGAAGAACACCAGGACCGCGGCGAGCAGGATCTTCGGGGTCACGCCGATGCCGAAGGCGACGATGAAGATCGAGCCGAGGACGATGCGCGGGATCGCGTTGACCATCTTGATGTAGGGGCCGAGCACGTCGGAGAGGAAGCGGCTCTGCCCCAGCGCGACACCGAAGACCACACCGGTGACGGACCCGACGGCGAAGCCGGCGAGTGCCTCCTGGATCGTCGTCCATATATTCGAGTAGAAGGACCCGAACTCCGTGCCGTTTTGGAAGAGGTCGGCCAGCCGCTTGGCGATGCCCGACGGCTGCCCGAAGAAGAACGGGTCGACGATCCCCCACGTGGTGAACGCCTGCCAGCCGCCGATGACGACGACCGCAAGGCCGATGCGGCCCGCCCAGACCAGCGCGACGCGGCGTCGTACGGCGCTTCTGGCGGCGGCAGCGGCCGATACCTGACCGCCGCTGACCGGAGCGGCGGAAGCGGTGGACGTCGTGGTCATGCCTTACCTCCTGCGGTGCGTGCGTAGGCGCGCTCCACCTCCTCGCGCAGCGTGTCCCAGATCTTGTGCTGCAGTTCGATGAAGCGGGGCTCGAAGCGGATCTCCTGGACGGAGCCGCGCGGGCGCGGCAGGTCGATGTCGAAGACCGCCTTGACCGACCCGGGGCTCGACGTCATGACGACGACGCGGTCGGCGAGTGCCACGGCCTCGTCGAGGTCGTGGGTGATGAAGACGACCGACGGCCGGATCTGCTCCCACAGGGCCAGCAGCTCGGTCGACATGATCGCCTTGGTCTGCACGTCGAGGGCGCCGAACGGCTCGTCCATGATCAGGATCTTGGGTTCGTTGATCAGCGCCGCGGCCATCGCCACGCGCTTGCGCATACCGCCGGAGAGCTGGTGCGGGTAGCGGTCCTCGAAGCCCGCGAGGCCCACCCGGCGCAGCCAGTCGCGCGCCGAGGCCTGTGCCTTCTGCTTGGGGACGCCGCGGAAGACCGGACCCATCAGCACGTTGCCGAGGACGGTCTTCCAGGGCAGCAGCGCGTCGGCCTGGAACATGAAGCTGACGCCGTCGGTGATGCCGTCCACCTCGCGGCCGCCGACCTTGACCGATCCCTCGCTCGGCCGGTCCAGGCCGGACACCATGCTCAGCGTCGTCGATTTGCCGCAGCCGGTGGGACCGACCACCGCGCAGAACTGGCCCGGCTCCACGGTGAACGAAACATTCTGCAGCGCGGTGAACACCTCACCGGCGGGGGTCAAGAATCGCTTGGTGAGCCCGGAGATCTCAATGCGCGCGTCGTCACGGTCCGTTTCGCCGGCGACCGGGCTCGTCGCGACATCGTTTCGCGAAGCCATCTGGGGCGGTCTCCTTCCTGGCCTCGGGGGTCGAGGAAGTCAGACGCTAGGGGCCACCCCGTGTGACGTCGCTGTTTCCGACGTATCTCGCGATCGTTGAATTAACCGGGGTTCTGCTCGTTCGGCTCACGGGCGCCCGGGACACCCACGTCGTTCGGGATGCGCACGTTGAACGTGGTTCTGCGCATTCTGCTCAGCGGCCCGGGGGTGGGCAGGATTTCGGCCATCAGGCACAATCGCGCCACGCGGGTCCGGCGCAGGGGCCGGACCCGGCACGACGTACGACAGGGGCAAAGAGGCGCCTGTGATGTCCATCCGTACCCGGATCACCCGCGGCGGCAGAGGGAAGCTCTCCGCCCGGATCCTCGCCAACCAGCTGTTCATCCTCGGTCTCACCGGCGTGATCGGCTTCGTGCTGTTCGCGTTCGCACAGCGGGGCGAGCTCGACCGTTCCTACGAGCAGCGGGCGCTGGCCATCGCGCAATCCACGGCCGCCGAGCCGCAGATCCGTCAGGCCATGGCGGACGGCACCGACAACGGCGTGGTGCAGACCACCGCCGAACGCATCCGGAAGGCCTCCGGGGCGTCGTACGTGGTCGTGCTCGACCTGCGCGGCATCCGTCACTCGCACCCCATGCCGCAGCTCATCGGCGAGCCGGTGAACGAGCCGATCGAGGTGCTGGACGGCCGTCCGCGCGTCGGCAGCGACCAGGGCGCCACCGGACGGTCCGCCAACGCCAAGGCTCCCCTGTACGGGCCGTCCGGCAAGCTGGTCGGCGAGGTGTCGGCGGGGCTCCCGGAGCGGTACGTGCTGGGCGAGCTGTGGCGTGAGCTGCCCACCTTCGGCCTGTACGCGGCGATCGCCACCGCGCTCGGTTCGGCGGCCGCGTATCTGCTGGCGCGGCGGCTGAAGCGGACCACCTTCGGTCTCGAACTGGAGGAGATCGCCGGGCTCTTCCAGGACCGCGAGGCGATGCTGCACGGCATCCGGGAGGGTGTGGTCGCCTTCGACCCCGACGGCAGGGTCACCGTGGTGAACGACGAGGCCCGGCGGCTGCTCGGGCTCGGCACCGCGCTCGGCAGCAGGCTCGAGGAGGTGCTGCCCGACGGCCGGCTGCGGCGTGCGCTGGACGGCACCCTGAGCGGTACCGACGTCAGCGTCCTGACCGACGAGCACTGCCTCGTCGTCAACCGCATGCCGGTCACGCTGCGCGGCCGCGAACTCGGCGCGGTGGTCACCGTACGCGACCGCACCGAGCTGATCGGACTGCTGCGCGAGCTGGACTCCGTGCGGGGGCTCACCGACGCACTGCGGGCCCAGCAGCACGAGTTCACCAACCGGATGCACACGCTGGCGGGACTGCTGGACATCGGCGACCACGACGCGGCCTACGAGTTCGCCGTCGGATCGGCCGGAGCCGGGCAGGCACTGACCGAGTCGGTGCGCCGACGGATCGGGAACTCGCTGATGGTCGGGCTGATCGTGGCCAAGACCACGGTCGCCGCCGAACGCGGCGTGCGGATCGTGCTCGACGACGGCTCCGCGCTCGGCCAGGACCCGCCGCATCTGCGCCGGCTGCTGACGATCGTCGGCAACCTGCTGGACAACGCGGTCGACGCCGCGGCGGACGGACCGCCCCCGGCGGGCGGCCGCCAGGTGCGCCTCACCCTCACCGAGGGGCCCGACCATGTGACCGTGCGGGTGGCGGACACCGGGCCGGGGGTCCCGCCGGGCGCCGCCGAGGCGATCTTCGAGGACGGCTGGTCGACCCGGCCCGAGCGGGGCACCGCCCGGCGCGGCCTGGGGCTCGCCCTGGTGCACCGGCTGGTGCAGCGGCACGGTGGCACGGTCGCGGTCAGCGAGGGCCCGGGCGCGGTCTTCACCGTCGTCCTGCCGCTGCCGGACACGGCCCCCGCGCCGCAGGGCGCACTGTTCACAACGGCGTTGCCGGTGGGAGGCGACCGCTGATGATCCGAACCCTGGTCGTGGACGACGACTTCCGGGTGAGCCACATCCACAGCGAGTACGTGAGCCGGGTCCAGGGCTTCCAGGTGGTCGGCGAGGCGGCGACCGTGGCCGACGCCCTGGAGGCGGTGCGCACCCTGCACCCGGACCTGCTGCTGCTCGACATCTTCCTGCCGGACGGCAGCGGGCTCGATGTGCTGCGCCGGCTCACCGGCGACGAGGGCGGCTCCCGGCCGGACGCGTTCATGATCACAGCGGACCGGGACATCGAGTCGGTGCGCACCGCCATGAAGCTGGGCGCCGTGGGATACCTCGTCAAACCCTTCGGCTCCCCGGACCTCTGCGGGCGGCTGACCGCCTACCGCGAACTCCAGCACCGGGTGCACGCGCTGGGACCGGCCGCCGAGACCGAGCAGGCCGATGTGGACGCCCTGTTCAGCGCGACCCGGCCGCCGGCCGTCCCGCGGGTGCCGGCCAAGGGGCACTCCGCGCCCACCCTGACCCTCGTCCACCAGGCGCTGCTCTCCGCCGGCGGTCCCGTGTCGGCGGCCGAGGCGGCCGAACTCACCGGGGTCTCCCGGGCGACGGCCCAGCGGTACCTGTCCTACCTCGTCAAGGAGGGCATGGTCCGTCTGGAGCTCCGCTACGGGGCGACGGGGCGCCCGGAGCACCGGTACCGCATCGTCTCCTGACCGCCCGTTCCGAAAACGTCGCTTTCCGGTCCCGTTCCCCACATTTTCCTTCCCGTCCTGTTCCCCGACCGTCGCCTTCCCGTCACCGACCTGATTTCGCCGGTGCGGAAAAGCGGACCGAGCGGGCGGCCGACCGCACGCCGTGGGTGTGACTTGCGTCTGACCTGGTGAGACACGCGGCCGATGCCGGGGTGTTGACCGTACGATCGGGCAATGCCTGACACGACCGAAACCACGCCCGGCTGGCTGACTCCCGACGAGCTCGAGCTGGCGCGAGCCCGCATGCCGATCCTGTACGTGGAAGCCGTGCCCGTGCGCGTCGACGACAGCGGTGAAGTCACCAGCATCGGACTGTTGCTGCGGATAGGGCCCGACGGGACCGTCAGCCGCACCCTCGTCTCGGGCCGGGTGCTGCACCACGAGCGGGTCCGTGACGCCCTCCTGCGCCATCTGGAGAAGGACCTCGGGCCGGTGGCACTGCCCCGCGTTCCGCCCTCCCTGCAGCCCTTCACCGTCGCCGAGTACTTCCCGACACTGGGTATCACCCCGTTCCACGACCCCCGCCAGCACGCGGTGGCCCTCGCCTACATCGTCCCGGTGGCCGGCGACTGCCGACCCCGCCAGGACGCACTGGACCTGGAGTGGTTCAGCCCCCAGGAGGCCGCGTCGGCCGTGGTCCAGAACGAGATGCCGGGCGGGCAGGGCGTCCTGCTCAAGCAGGCCCTGGCCCACATCGGCTGCCTGCCCTGAGCGGCTGTCGGACCCGAGCGACGCGGCCGCCGGCCAGGCGCCCCGACGGCGCCGGGCCGGTGGTCGCGTCGGCGGTGACGCCTCTCGGAGGCCCGAATCCCGGGGCTCTCAGTGCACCGCGTCCAACCGCGCCCTCTGCTCCGCGGTCAATTCCAGTTCCACCGCGGCCAGGTTCTCCTCCAGCTGCGCCACCGACGAGGCCCCGGCCAGCGGGATCACCGGCAGGTCACCGCCGATCTGCCAGGCCAGCACCACCTGGTTGACACTCGCCCCGGTCTCCCGCGTCACCTCCCGCAGCACCGCCAGCCGCGCAGGGGTGCCCGGGTGGTCGAAGTCGCGGGGCAACGGGACGTCCTGACGTGCGTAGGCGCCCTTGAGGAGCGGTGAGTACGCGACCAGGGTCAGGCCCGGCTCGGCGCGCAGATAGCTCAGCAGCTCCGGGGTGGTGCCGCCGAGGCTGCCGTCCGGGAAGATCTCCTCGGGGATGTCGGTGCGCGGGCGCAGATGGCTGTGCTGGTACTGCAGCACCTCGTAACCGGGCAGTCCGGCCGCCGCCGCCAGCGCGCGGGCGCGCTCCACCCGCCAGACGGCGTGGTTGCTCACGCCGAGCAGGCCGACCGTGCCCTCCGCGACCAGTTCGGCGAACCCCTCGACGGTCTCGCGCAGCGGCACCGTGCGGTCCTCGATGTGCGCGTACAGCAGGTCGAGCCGGTCCACGCCGAGGCGTTCCCGGCTGCCTTCGGCCGCCTCCCGGATCGCCTTCGCCGACAGGCCCTCGGCGTTGTCGACATAGCTCGTGCCGGGGGCAAGCGGGCGTGCGCCGAGCTTGGTGGCGATCACGATCTCGTCGCCGATGCCGCGGCTGCGGCGCCAGCGGCCGAGCAGTTCCTCGCTCTGACCGCCCCGGCCGTCGTCGGTCCAGAAGGCGTAGTTGTCGGACGTGTCAATGAAGTTGCCGCCCGCCTCGACATAGCGGTCGAGGACGGCGAAGGAGGTCTTCTCGTCCGTCCGGGAGCCGAACAGCATCGCGCCGAGCGCGAGCACGCTCACCCGGCGGCGGGTCTTCGGATCGGTGCCGATCGTCCGGTACTTCATGGTGGTCCCTCCCGTCGCGGCCCGCTGGTGCGGGCTCGATCGGGACTCTTCAGCTTCAAGTGCGCTTCAAGTCAAGGGCGGTGGCGCGCCGGGGAGCGATGTGAACGCGTGGCGCCTGTGCGGCAGCGTCCGTCGCGTGTCTGGCCCCTCATAGAGCCATGTGACATAGTACTGACCGTGAGTCAGCGACTGACCTGCGATGTCGTGGTCGTCGGCGCCGGGATGGTGGGCGCCGCCTGTGCCCTGTACGCCGCCCGCGGCGGTATGGACGTCGTCCTGGTGGATCGCGGCCCTGTGGCCGGCGGTACGACCGGCTCCGGCGAGGGCAATCTGCTCGTCTCCGACAAGGAACCGGGGCCCGAACTCGAACTCGCCCTGTACTCCCTGCGCTTGTGGAGGCAACTGGCCGAGGAGCTGGGACCGGCGATCGAGTACGAACCCAAGGGCGGTGTCGTCGTCGCCTCGTCCCCCGAAGGACTCACCGCCCTGGCGGACTTCGCGGCCGGTCAGCGGACCGCCGGGGTCGAGGCGGAGGCCGTCGCCGCCGACAAGCTCCGCGACCTGGAACCACACCTGGCCCCGGACCTCGCGGGCGGCATGCTGTACCCGCAGGACTGCCAGGTGATGCCGACACTGGCCGCCGCGCATCTCGTCCGCGCGTCCGGTGCGCGCCTGCTGACCGGGCGGACCGTGACCGAGGTGCTGCGCACACCGCAGGGAGCCGTGCGCGGGGTGCGCACGACCGGCGGTGACATCCTCGCCCCGGCCGTGGTGAACGCCGCCGGCACCTGGGGCGGGGAGCTCGCCGCGCTGGCGGGAGTGCGCCTGCCGGTCCTCCCCCGGCGCGGGTTCGTGCTCGTCACCGAGCCGTTGCCCCTCCGGGTGCGGCACAAGGTGTACGCCGCCGACTATGTCGCCGACGTGGCCAGCGACTCGGCGGCGCTGCAGACCTCGCCGGTCGTCGAGGGCACGGCCGCGGGCCCCGTCCTGATCGGGGCGAGCCGTGAACGCGTCGGCTTCGACCGGTCGTTCTCGCTGCCGGTCCTGCGGGCGCTGGCGGCGGGCGCGATCCGGCTGTTCCCGTTCCTGGAGCGGGTACGGGCGATGCGCACCTATCTCGGCTTCCGGCCGTACCTGCCCGACCATCTGCCCGCCATCGGCCCGGATCCCAGGGTGCCGGGGCTGCTGCACGCCTGCGGTCACGAGGGGGCCGGGATCGGACTCGCCACCGGGACCGGGCAGTTGATCTCGCGGGTGCTGAGCGGCACGGCGCCGGAACTGGACCTCGGGCCGTTCCGGCCGGAGCGTTTCGAGCGGGAGGGCGTGTGAATCCCCTGGAGTCGGCCCGGGCCCGGCCGGGCCCCGCCTTCACGGTGACCTTCGACGGTCGTGAGATCGAGGCGCTGCCCGGTCAGACGGTCGCGGCGGTGCTCTGGGCGGCGGGCATCACCTCGTGGCGCACCACCCGGCGCGAGGGGCGTCCACGCGGCGTCTTCTGCGGGATCGGCGTGTGCTTCGAGTGCCTGGTGAGGGTCAACGACCGGCCGAACCAGCGTGCCTGTCTGGTGCCGGTACGCCCGGGCGATGTGATCCGTACGCAGGAGGGGACGGGGCATGCGGACTGACCTCGCGGTGATCGGCGCGGGCCCGGCGGGGCTCGCAGCGGCGCTCGCGGCAGCGGCGCGCGGCGTACGCGTCACGCTCGTCGACGCGGCCCCCGAGGCGGGTGGCCAGTTCTACCGGCAGCCCGCCGCCGGACTCGGCGCGCGGCGCGCGCGGGCCCTGCACCACCAGTGGCGCACCTGGCTGCGGATGCGCGAAGGACTCGACCGACACCTCGTGGCCGGACGCGTCAGGCACCTGGCGGATCACCATGTGTGGTGCGTGGAGAAGGAGCCGGAGGGGTTCACCGTGCACGCCCTGCTCGGGCCCGAGCAGGAGCGGCCGGTCGCCGTGCGGGCCCGCACCGTGCTTCTGGCGACCGGCGGCCACGAGCGGGTGCTGCCCTTTCCCGGCTGGACGCTGCCCGGGGTCGTCACCGCCGGCGGCGCCCAGGCCATGCTCAAGGGCGGACTGGTGGTGCCGGGGGGCAGGGCGGTCGTGGCCGGGACCGGGCCGCTGCTGCTTCCGGTCGCGACCGGGCTGGCGGCGGCGGGGGTGACGGTCGCCGCGCTCGTGGAGTCGGCCGATCCGAGGGCCTTCGTACGGTGCGCCGGGGTCCTGGCCGGCCGGCCCGGCAAAGCGGTCGAGGCGGCGGCGTACACGGCTCGGCTGCTGCGGCACGGGGTGCGGGTCCTCGCCCGGCACACCGTGGTCGAGGCGCAGGGCACCGACCGTGTGGAGGCCGTGACCGTCGCCGCGCTCGACGCCGACGGACGGGTCCGGGCGGGCACCGCGCGCCGTGTCCCCTGCGACACCCTCGCCGTCGGGCACGGCATGCTCCCGCACACCGACCTCGCCGAAACGCTCGGCTGCCGCATCGACGGGACGAGCGTCGCCGTCGACGACGAACAGCGCACCGGCGTCCCGGGGGTGTGGGCGGCGGGCGAGGCCACCGGGATCGGCGGCGCGGCGCTCGCCCTCGCCGAGGGGCACATCGCCGGACGGTCCGTCGCCGCGCGGCTCGCCGGTGCCGTACCCGATCCGCGGGGGTGGGAGCGCGCCGCGCGGAGCCGGGCGGCGCTGCGCGCGTTCTTCGCGGGGCTCGACAAGGCGTACGCGCCGCCTGCCCGCTGGGCCGAGCAGGTCAACGACGACACCGTGGTGTGCCGTTGCGAGGAGGTGCGCGCCGGGAGCGTACGGGAGGCCGTCGCCGAGTTGGGCGCCGGTGATCTGCGGACGGTGAAGCTGCTGACCCGGGCCGGAATGGGCTGGTGCCAGGGCCGGGTGTGCGGGCCCGGGGTTGCCGGGATCGCCGGGTGCGCGGAGACGGTGGTCCGGAGGCCGTTCGCGCGGCCGGTGCCGCTCGGGGTGCTGGCCGGCGAGCCCGGAGAGGACCGCCGGCAAGAGGACCGTCGGTAACATGTCACACGTCATCGAGATGGGGTATCGCGTATGACCGTCCCGGAGCACCGCCCCTGGCGCGGCGTTCTCGTCGCAACCGCCCTTCCGCTCACCGACACCCTCGCCGTCGACCACGCCAGGTTCGCCGAGCACTGCGCCTGGCTGGTGGAGAACGGCTGCGACGGCGTCGTGCCGAACGGCTCGCTCGGCGAGTACCAGGTGCTCACCCCCGAGGAGCGCGCCCGGGTCGTGGAGACCGCCGTGTCCGCGATCGGCGGGGCCCGGGTGATGCCCGGCGTCTCCGCGTACGGTTCGACGGAGGCCCGCCGCTGGGCCGAGCAGGCGCGCGACGCGGGCTGTGCGTCGGTGATGCTGCTGCCGCCGAACGCCTACCGCGCCGACGAGCGGTCCGTGCTCGCCCACTACGCGGAGGTGGCGAAGGCCGGGCTGCCGGTGGTGGCGTACAACAACCCCATCGACACCAAGGTCGACCTCGTCCCCGAACTGCTCGCCAAGCTGCACGGCGAGGGGCTCGTCCACGCGGTCAAGGAGTTCTCGGGCGACCCCCGCCGCGCCTACCGCCTCGCGGAACTCGCCCCGGAGCTGGACCTGTTGATCGGTGCCGACGACGTCCTGCTGGAGCTCGCGGTCGCCGGCGCCAAGGGCTGGGTGGCCGGTTACCCCAACGCCCTCCCCCGCGCCTCTGTGCAGTTGTACCGCGCTGCGGTCGCGGGCGACCTCGACACCGCGCTGCCGTTGTACCGGCAGTTGCACCCACTGCTGCGCTGGGACTCCCGCGTGGAGTTCGTCCAGGCGATCAAGCTGTCGATGGACGTCGTCGGCCGGTACGGCGGTCCCGTACGGCCGCCTCGCATGCCGCTGCCGACCGAGCAGGAGGCCGCCGTGCGCGCCGCCACGGAGAAGGCCGTCGCGGCAGGGCTCGCGTAGAAGGGAGGCCGGTCATGCGCAGCAAACTCGTCCTGCACGCCGTCGACTCCCACACCGAGGGCATGCCCACCCGGGTGATCACCGGCGGCATCGGCACCATCCCCGGTGCGACCATGAACGAGCGGCGCCTGTGGTTCCGTGAACACCGCGACGACGTCAAGCAGTTGCTGATGAACGAGCCGCGTGGGCACGCGGCGATGAGCGGCGCGATCCTCCAGCCGCCCACCCGTCCCGACTGCGACTGGGGCGTCGTCTACATCGAGGTCTCCGGCTATCTGCCGATGTGCGGGCACGGCACGATCGGGGTGGCGACCGTGCTCGTGGAGACGGGCATGGTGGAGGTCGTCGAGCCGGTGACCACCATCCGGCTGGACACCCCGGCGGGTCTCGTCGTCGCCGAGGTCGCCGTCGAGGGCGGCGCGGCCAAGGCCGTCACCCTCAGGAACGTGCCGTCCTTCTGCGTGGGCCTCGACCGCAAGGCCACCCTGCCCGACGGGCGCACGGTGACCTACGACCTCGCGTACGGGGGCAACTTCTACGCGATCCTGCCGCTGGCGGAGTTCGGGCTGCCGTTCGACCGCGCCCGCAAGGACGACATCCTCGCGGCCGGGCTCGCGCTGATGGAGGCGATCAACGCCGAGGAGGAGCCCGTCCACCCCGGGGACCCGACGATCCGCGGGTGCCACCACGTCCACCTGTACGCGCCGGGGGCCACCGCCCGGCTGTCCCGGCACGCGATGGTCATCCACCCGGGCTGGTTCGACCGCTCCCCGTGCGGTACGGGTACCAGCGCACGCATGGCGCAGCTGCACGCGCGCCGCGAACTCCCCCTGCACACCGAGTTCGTGAACGAGTCCTTCATCGGGACGCGGTTCACAGGGCGCCTGCTGGGGACCACGGAGGTCGCCGGCCGCCCCGCGGTGCTGCCCAGCTTCACCGGGCGGGCGTGGGTGACGGGCACGGCGCAGTACCTTCTGGACCCGGAGGACCCGTTCCCGGCGGGGTTCGTGCTGTAGTCACCCGCCGCAGCCGCCCGGTACGGGAACGCCGGAGCACTGGGACACTGGTGCTGCGTGACATTGCATCCTTCGAGGAGACAGAAACACCATGGCCGCCCCGCGCCCCAGCTCGCCCTCCCCCGCTCCCGCCCTGCCCACGCTCGGCGGCAAGAAGAGCAGTTACCGCGAGCGGGTGGCCGACGCCCTGCGGGCCGCGCTGATCGCGGGCGAGCTGCGCCCCGGCGAGGTGTACTCCGCGCCGACGCTGGCCGCCCGCTTCGGCGTCTCGGCGACCCCGGTGCGCGAGGCCATGCTCGACCTGGTCAAGGAAGGCCTGGTCGACACCGTCCCCAACAAGGGCTTCCGAGTCACCGAGGTCTCCGAGAAGCAGCTCGACGAATACACCCACATCCGCTCCCTGATCGAGATCCCGACCACCGTGGCGCTCGCCCGGACGGCCGACCGGGTCTCGCTGGAGGCCCTGCGCCCGGCCGCCCGGGAGATCGTCACCGCGGCGGCGGCCGGGGACCTCATCGCCTACGTCGAGGCCGACACCCGCTTCCATCTCGGCCTGCTGGCCCTCGCCGGCAACGCGCACCTCGTCGAGGTGGTCGGTGACCTGCGCAAGCGGTCACGTCTGTACGGGCTGACCGCGCTCGTCGAGGCCGGCCGGCTGCTCGCCTCGGCCCAGGAGCACCTCGAACTCCTCGACGCCCTGCTGCAACGGGACGAGGAGGCCGTACGGACGGTGATGACGCGTCACATCGGACATGTCCGCGGCCTGTGGGCCGCCCACGGCCGGGACCAGGACCGAGCGCGCGCCTGACCACGCCCGCGCGGTCCCGGTCCGAGGCCGGCGTCCAGCCGTTCGGCGGCTCACGTGCGGTGGCTCACGTGCGGGTGCAGTGCCCTGCCCGCCGGGTCCGATGCCGCCGCGTCCAGCGACACGGCCGGATCCCAGCACAGTCAGAGCTTTCGCACAACCGATCGACTGTATGACTGCGCTGTCACACAGCGTGGCCGACCTGCTCCGGACCGCCGTTGTGCGCAATCCTGGGCCGGGTGCACCGCCCATACGGCCAGTGGTGCGCAGGCGCTGGGCCGCGACTCGCCGAGGAGGACGTATGACCACCCTTGCCGACCCCGTCCCCGGCGGGCGCCCGGGTGACGTCGAGCGGGCCACCGCGCTGGAGGTGGAGTTGTCGGCGCGGGGGGTGCACGGCGTCGTCCTTGCGTACGTCGACACCGCGGGCATCGGCCGGGTGAAGACCGTCCCGACGGCCCGGCTCGCGTGGGCGACCGCCTGGGGGGTGGGAATGTCCCCGGTGTTCGACACCTTCCTGGCGAACGACGCCATCGTCTCCACCGACGTGCTGGGCTCCCCGGACGGTGATCTTCGCCTGTATCCCGACCTGGACCACCTGGTAGTGCTGTCCGGACAGCCGGGCTGGGCCTGGGCCCCGGTCGACCGGATCACCCAGGAGGGTGAACGGCACCCGGCGTGCAGCCGCAGCTTCCTGCGCCGGATCGTCACGGACGCGGCTCGGGACCACGGCATCACGTTCAAGGCGGCCATCGAGGTCGAATGGGCCGTCGGGCAGGGGGCCGCACCAGGGGACGCGTTCGTCCCCGCGACCTCCGGTCCTGCCTACGGCGCCACCCGGCAGGTCGAACTGAGCGACTACGCCGTCGAGTTGCTCGCGGCGTTCGCGGCGCAGGGCGTGGAGGTCGACCAGATCCACCCCGAGTACGCGCCCGGGCAGTTCGAGGTCTCGGTCGGCGCGCTCGACCCGGTGGCCGCCGCCGACCGGAGCGTGCTGGTACGGCAGACCATCCGGGCGGTGTCCCAGCGTCATGGGCTGAAGGTCTCCTTCTCACCGGCGGTCTCGGCGGAAGGCGTCGGCAACGGCGGGCACGTGCATCTCTCCGCCTGGCGTGACGGGACGAATCTGCACGCACATGGTGAGCGCCGCTACGGCATGACCTCCGCGGCGGAGTCGTTCGCCGCGGGCCTGCTCGCCCACTTGCCGGCCCTCACGGCGGTGACCGCCCCGAGCCCGGCGAGCTATCTGCGCCTCAAACCCTCGCAGTGGGCCGGGGTCTTCACCGTATGGGGTCACGAGACCCGCGAAGCCGCGGTGCGCGTCATCACCGGCACGGCGGGGATGCGCAGCCGGGCGGCGAACCTGGAGGTGAAACCGGTCGACCTGGCCGCCAACCCGTACCTGGCGCTCGGATGCCTCATCGCCGCAGGCCTCGACGGCCTGGAGTCGTCCTCGCCGCTGCCCGAGGAGGTCACCGGAGATCCCGCACGGTTCACCGCCGAGGAAGCGGTGGCCCGGGGCGTGCGCCGGCTGCCGATGTCACTCGAGGAGTCCGTCCGGAACTTCGGCGAGGACGAACTGCTTCGCACCGCGTTGGGGCCGGTCCTGGCGGACGCCGTGATCGCCGTACGCCTCGGGGAGATCGCAGCGGTGGCCGGGCTCGACGACGAGCTCGTGGCAGCGGCGTACCGGTGGAAGTACTGAGAACCCCTGAGAGCTACTGAATCGACTGACCTACTGAACGACTGACCTACCGACCTACTGAGCACAGGCGCGACAGCGGATGCCCGCCGACCACCCCAGGAGGCCGCCCAGCCGTGAGCAGCTCACCCGCACCCGCCACCGGGCCGGTCCACGAGGCCGTCGCCGGTCTGCCCCTCGTCGATCACCACTGTCATGGCGTCCTCACCGCCGATCCGAGTCCGGAGACGTTCCACTCGTTGATCACCGAAGGGGACGTGTGGCCCGGGAGCGGCATCACCCCGTTCGACAGCCCCGTCGGCGTGGCCGTCCGCCGCCACTGTGCTCCCCTGCTGGACCTGCCGCGGCACGCTCCCGCCACGGAGTACCTGGCACGGCGGGCCGAGTTGGGCTGGCGCGAGGTGAACCGCAGGTTCATCGCCGCTGCGGGGACGGACGTGTTCTGCGTCGACACCGGCTACACGCCGCACCGCCTCACGACACCCGCGGAGCTCGCCGACGCCTCGGGTCGTCCGGGGGCGACCGCGTACGAAGTCGTGCGCCTGGAAGCCGTCGCGGAGGCCGTGGCAGCAGAGGGAGTGGAACCGGACGAGTACGCCTCGGCGTTCGTCACCGCCACGTGCGACGCCGTGGACGAGCGGCGCGCGGTGGCCGTGAAGTCCGTCGCCGCCTATCGCACCGGATTCGACCTGGACCCCAGCCGGCCTTCGGACGCGGACGTCACGGATGCGGCACGGAACTGGCTGGCCCCGGCGGGAACCGGCGGCAAGGCTGCCGGAACCGAGGCGGAAACCCGCACCCCTCCCCGCCTGAACGATCCCGTCCTCGTACGGCATCTGCTCTGGACGGCGGTGGACCTCGGACTGCCCCTCCAACTGCACACCGGCTTCGGGGACAACGACATCAGGATGCATCGGGTCGACCCCACCCGTCTGACCGACTGGCTGCACCGCACCTCCGGCACGATCGCCGTGCTGCTCCTGCACTGCTGGCCCTATCAGCGTCAGGCCGCCTACCTGGCCACGGTGTTCGAGCAGGTGTACCTCGACGTGGGACTCACCCTGCACCACGTCGGCCCCGTCCGCGCCCGGGCGATCCTTGAGGAGGCCCTCGAGATCACCCCGTTCCGCAAGCTCCTCTACAGCTCCGACGCCTACGGGATCCCGGAGTTCTACCAGCTCGGCGCGCTGGCCTTCCGGCGGGGTCTGGCAGAGTTGCTCCAGGACCGGGTGGACGCCGACGAACTGAGCCTGCCCGACGCGCGGCGCATCGCCGCGTGGACGGGCCGCGACAACGCCTGCCGCGTGTACGGGCTGCCCCGGTGAGATTCACTGCCGCGGGGTCAGGTGCCGCAATCCGTTCTCGAGCAGCGCGAACGCGTGTTCGGCGTCAGCCACCGCACCCGCATAGCGCTCGTCGGCCGGCTCCCCGTACGCCAGGCGTTCGGCGTTGTCCTGGGCCAGCGCCCAGTGGACCGCGACGATCTGGACGGCAGCCAGCCGCGCGGTGAGTTCCGGAGTCTCCGCCGTCTCCCGCAATGCCTCAGCGAGTGCGCGTTCGGCGCCGGTCTTGAACCGTTCCATCCGGGCCACCAGCGAGGGCGCGTCCAGGATCATCCGGAGGAGCCTGCGCACCTCGGGATGGTCGTTGAGCCCGGTGAAAGGGTCCCGCTCGCGCAGCCCCCTGAGGAAGTTCTCGCGCACTGCCGTCAGCGGGGCGGTGCCGGGCGGGCGGGCCCGCACGACGCGGGCGATTTCGGTCTCGTGGTCGGCGAGGCGGTGCACCACGAGGTCTTCCTTCGTCGGGAAGTAGGCGAAGAGCGTGCGTTTGGACACTTCCGCCGCCTCGGCCACCTGGGCCACCGAGACCTGGTTGAAGCCGTGTTCGAGGAACAGCGTGATCGCCGCCTCGGAGATCGCCGTGCGCGTCCGCTGCTTCTTTCGTTCCCGTAGCCCTGGCTTGCCGTCCACGGCCACCACGGTATCAGACATCTGCACTCAGAGGATTTCTGCACCTGGTATACATATAACCCGAGACGAGAAACGAGGGGGAGTGATGATGTTGACGGAGCGCACGACCGAGGTCGTCATCGCGGGCGCCGGCCCGACCGGACTGATGCTGGCGTACGAACTGGCTCTGGCCGGGGTCGAGACCCTGGTGCTGGAGAAGCTGCACCAGCGCATCCAGCAGGTGAAGGGCGGCGCGATCCAGCCCCGTACCGCCGAGCTGCTTCAGTCGCGTGGGCTGCTGGAGCCGCTGCTGGGGCGGGCCACACCGCGTGAGCCGGTGGGCGGGCACTTCGCGGCCCTGCCCGTGCCCCTGGACTGCACGCCCTGGCAGACCAGGCACCCTTTCCCGATCGCGATCCCCCAGTGGGAGATCGAAGAAGTGCTCGAGGACCGGGCGATCGCCGTCGGCGCGCGGGTCGTGCGCGGCGCCGCCGTCTCGGGGATCGAGGCGGACGACGACGGTGTGGTCGTGACGGCGGACGGCCTGAAGGTGCGGGCCCGCTACCTGGCGGCGTGCGACGGCGCCCACAGCACGGTGCGGAAACTGCTCGACCTGCCGTTCCCCGGCCGACCCGGAACGCATCAGGCGGTGGTCGCCGACATCCGCCTGTCCGCCGCGTCGTCGCTGGTGCCGCGGCAGATGGGCCATATGAGCAGCCTGACCCGTCACGCGGGCGGCTACTGGGCCATGCTGGTCCCGCTCGGCGGAGACCGGTACCGGCTCACCTTCGGGCGCGCGGACCAGGCGGACACCACCCGCGACCTCCCCGTCCCCCACGAGGAGATCACTGCGGCGCTGCACGCCGTGTACGGCCCCGAGACCACGCTCGGTGCCGTGGACAACGCGTCCCGGTTCACCGACGCCACTCGGCAACTGGAGCACTACCGCGCGGGCCGGGTCCTGTTCGCGGGCGACGCCGCCCACATCCACCCGCCGCTGGGCGGTCAGGGACTCAACCTCGGCATACAGGACGCGTTCAACCTCGGGTGGAAACTGGCCGCGGCCGTCCAGGACCGGGCGCCGAGCGGCCTCCTGGACAGCTACCACACCGAACGGCATCCGGTCGGAGCCCAGGTCCTGCATCACACGTCGGCGCAGCGCGTGCTGGCGGTTCCGGACCCGAGCGAGGACGTGTCCGCCCTGCGTGACATCTTCATCGACCTGCTGCGTCTGCCCGATGCCAACCGGCACCTCGCGGGACTGATGTCGGGCCTCTCACTGCGCTACGAACTGCCCGGCAAGCATCCGCTCACCGGACAGCGCACACAGGATGCCGACCTGGTCACCGAGGCCGGCCGCACCCGGCTGTCGGCGCTGTTCGACTCGGGGCACGCCGTCCTGCTCGATCTGGCCGGAGCCGTCCCGGCCGACCTCGCGCTCCCACCACGGGTCGACCTCGTCCGTGCCGCCTGCACCGACGACCTGGGCGCCGCTGTCCTGCTCATCCGCCCCGACGGCTATGTGTGCTGGGCGGCGGACAGCTCCGCAGCCGGCGACGATTCGCTGCTCACCACCATCGCCGACCACCTTGCGAAGGTGCAGTGATCCGGGTGCCCACCACGGCCGGACCGCGCTCGCCCCTTACGCGGAGCGCACCCGAGCCGGGGTGTGCCGGCAGCGCACAGCGAGGGCTGCGATGTCGTCGTCGAGCCTCCCGCCGCTGTAGTGGAGCAGGTCTTGATGGAGCCGGTCCAGCAGCTCGCGGGGCGGCGTCGGGCCGTGCTGCCGCATCCACTCCGGCAGGGGGAAGAACGTGCCGGTGCGATCCCGGGTCTCCGTGACGCCGTCGGTGTAGAGCAGCATCTGGTCGCCCGAGGCGAAGGCGATGGTGTCGACGTAGTAGTGGTGCCCGAGGAGCGTCGCGAGGTTGAGGGGTGGCGAGGGGAGGCTGGGTTCGAGGATCTGGACCTCCCCCTGCCGCACCAGAACCGGTGGCGGGTGCCCGCAGTTGAGGATTCTGGCGTGCCCGCTGTCGTGACGGATCTCGGCGATGAGGGCGGTGGCGAAGTGCTCCGGACGGTCCTGGGCGAGTGTCACGGCGCTGTAGCGGGCCAGACTGATCTCCAGGCGATGGATGATGCCCATCAGGTCGGGCTGGTCGTACGCGGTCTCCCGGAAGCAGTTGATCACCGCAGAGGCCGCCCCCACCGCCGACAGCCCCTTGCCCCGCACATCGCCGATGAGCAGCCGGACCCCGTACGGCGTGTCGACCGCCTCGTAGAAGTCACCTCCGATCCGGGCCTGCTCCTGGGCTGCCAGATACAGCGACTCGATTTCGACGTGCTGGATGCAGCGCGGCAGCGGGCGCAGCAGCACCTTCTGGGCCGCGTCGGCGACGAGCCGGATCTGGAAGAGTGCCTCTTCCCGCTGAAGTCTGAGGTGGCTGGCATACGCGGCTGCCAACGTGACCGCGACGATCGCGGCAGCCGTGTACGGCGTCCCCAGATCGGAGTAGACGAAGCTGAGCCCGATCATCACCAGCAGGCAGAACGCCCCCAGCAGGACCGTCGCGAGCACGGGCCACATCGCGGCGGCGAGCGCGGGAGCCGCGGGCAGGAGGCGGCTGAAGGCGATCTGCCTCGGAGTGGCGAACGCCAGACTCGCGACGAGGACGGTGAGGATCACCGGTGACAGCAGTACGGTGTCCCGCCGGCCACCGTACGGGGGGCGGCGGCGCCGGAGCCGTCCTGACCTGATCACAAAATGCATCCTATCGGGGTGAAGCGGACATCGAGCCGCGTGGGGCACGCGCCCGATCACCGCATCGAATCCCGTGCCGCGGCCCGCGGCGCCCCTCCCGTGAACCGTGCCTGCGCCCGTCGCTCCGCCCGGCTCGGCGACGACTCCCCCGCCGCTCGCCGGGCATCCGGACTCTCAGCGTGTCATCGAGATGACGCGCTGGGAGCCGGGGCAGCGACCAACCCGGGCACAGAAGGCGACCGCGCCGACGCTCGGGCTTGATTCCTTCGCGTACCGCTGACAGGCTCCCAAGCCGGGCCGGATGTGGATCTCGGTGACCGTGTGGCTCTCGCCCGCGGTTCCCTCGACCGCCTCAGGTCCCGGACGAACAGGACCCGACAGCGACTCAGCGAGTGACCGTGACGACCGACAACGACGAGCTGACTCCGCGTTCCGCGGGTCGGATGCGGACAACTCCCTCGCCGGGGCTGACGGTCGTCGGGCAGTTCCGGCCGCGGGCGGCCGTATGGACGGCCGTGGCGGGCATCGCACTGTTCGCGCTGGTCGGTGCGAGCGCGCCGAACCACAACACGCTCCGGGCGCCGATCACCTGGCTCCGGTTGCCCGCCATGCCCGGCGCCGTGTCCGCGGCGGTCACTTACGCGGCCATCGTGCTGTCGTGTCTCGGGACGCTCGGACTGCTCCGCGCGCACGGGCGGGGCTGGAGACCACACCCACGGCTCCTGTTCGGAGCCGGCGCACTCGCCGTGCTCGTCGTCGCCAATCTCACCCCGGTCGGCTCCTCCGACATGGCCAGTTACGCGGCGTACGGCCGTATCGCCGCGCTCGGCGCCGATCCGTATGTGACGACCCCGGCCCAATTGGGAGGCGCCTACGCCCATCTGGTGAGCGAGGGATGGCGGTACACCCCGTCCGTGTACGGGCCGGTGGCCACGTGGTGGCAGGCCGCCGGCGCGTACGTCGGCGGTGATCGGCCGTGGCTGACGATATGGGCGCTGATGCTCGCCAACGCGGCCGCGTTCCTGGGCACCGGCTACCTGCTGATCCGCACGGCCGACGATCCGGTCCGGGCCGGACTGCTGTGGATCGCCAACCCGCTCCTGATCGGCGTGCTGGTGGCGGGCGGGCACCTGGACACCATCATCGCGTGTCTGACCGTCTGCGCGATCCACTTCGTCCGCAGGGCCACCCGATGGCACCACGACCTGATCGTCGGGGGGCTGGTCGGCCTGGCCTGCGGCGTCAAGATAAGCGCCGCCCTGCTCGGCGCCGGACTGGCCTGGCCGTTGCTGCGGGCCGGATCCTGGCGACAGGCTGCCCGGCTGACGTGCGCGGCCGCGCTGACGCTCACCGTCCTCTACAGCGCGTACGGCGTGCACGCCCTGGCCCCGCTCTCCGCCGCCTCCCAACTGGTCTCCACACCGTCGTTGTGGGCGGTGTTCGAGAAGTTCGGCGCCTGGTTCCTGGGCCCTGGTGGGGCCGCGACCGCCACCGGCGTCCTGTGGCCCGTCGTGATGCTCGTGCTGGCCTGGGCACTGCACCGCCGCGTCCCGGCGGACGCTCCCGCCGTCGTCGCCGTACCGTTCGCGCTCACCTTCGCCTGGGTGCTCACGGCACCGTGGACGATGCCTTGGTACACGGCTGTCGCCTGGGCGTCGGCGGCCTTGTTCCGCCAAGGCCGCCTCACCCGGTACCTCGTGGTGACCACCGCGCTCCTGGCCATGTCCCACAACAGCGGCGGTCACGGCTGGACCCTGTGAGCCAGTGGGATGTCGCGGACGCCCGCCGAAACGGGAGTTCGCCTCGGGGTTGCCGCGCCGACCGTCAGCCGCCGCCCCCTCCCGGTCTTGCCGGGAAGGGACGGGAGGGAGTGAACGTGACGGGCAGGCGCTCGGGGCCGCGCAGGCCGCCGGGCCTCCATCGCAGCTCGTCCGGCGGGACGGCCAGGGCGAGACCGGGGAGGCGGCGCAGGGCGGTTCCGATGGCGACCTGGCCCTCCAGCCGGGCCAGCGGCGCGCCCAGGCAGTAGTGGATGCCGTGCCCGAACGCCAGGTGGGCGTTGTCGCGACGGGTGATGTCCAGACGATCGGGGTCGGGAAACCGTGCCGGATCGCGGTCGGCGATGGCGGAGGCCACCAGCACGGTGGCGCCGCGCGGGATCCTCACGCCCGCGATCTCGACGTCCTCCCGCGCGAAACGGGCGATGCCGGGGTTGACCGGTCCGTCGTAGCGCAGGAACTCCTCGATCGCGTCCGGCAGCAGCGCCGGATCGTCCCGCAGCAGCTGAAGCTGGTCCGGATGGGCGAGCAGTGCGGCGATGCCGCCGCCGATGAGGTTGACCGTGGTGATGTATCCGGCCACCAGGAGCAGGAACGCCATGGCGATCAGTTCTTCCTCGTCCAGCCGCTGCTCCTCGTCGCGCGCGGTGATCAGAGCGCTGAGCAGGTCGTCCTCGGCGTCGGCGCGCTTGGCCTCCAGAAGCTTGGTCAGGTACGCGCGCATCTGCTGCCAGGCACCGTCGACCACGGCAGGATCCGGCGGCTCGGGTCCCCGGAGGATCATGTCGTCGGTCCACCGCTGGAAGTCGTGCCGGTGCGTCGTGGGCACCCCCAGCAGTTCGCTGATCACGGTGACCGGAAGCGGCAGCGCGAAGTCCGCGACCAGGTCCGCGTGGCCTTGCTGCACGATCGCGTCGAGCAGCCCGTCTGTGACGGCCTGGACGCGGGGCCGCAGCTCGGCCACCCGGCGCGCGGTGAACGCCTTCGAGACGAGCCGGCGCAGGCGGGTGTGGTCGGGCGGGTCCGCCCGGAGCATGGTGCGCAGCATGGACTCGCGCTCCGTCGCGGGCAGCTGTTGCAGGAGACGCGGGTCCGACGCGTCGCGGACGTCGCTGCTCAGCCGTGCATCGGAGAGCGCTGCGAGGCCGTCCTCGTAGCGCGTGACCAGCCAGGCCTCCAGGCCGCCGGCGATGACCGCGCGCCGCACCGGGCCCTCCTCGCGCAGCTGCCGGTAGAACGGGAACGGGTTTGCCACGAAGGCCGGGTCGGCATAGGGAAGGAGGATCGGCTGCTCGCTCATCGTGGTCTCCCGAAGTGCGTCGAAGTGCTTCACAGAACGTCTGGGGTGGCCACGGACCGTGTGGCGGATTCAGCAGGCTTTGAAGATATATGCCCCAGTATGGTGACGCTGCCGTGCACGCCGAGGGGGAGGACCCGATGGAGCGGACCACATGCTGTGTGGTGGGTGGCGGCCCCGCCGGAATGGTCCTCGCCCTGCTGCTGGCCCGGTCCGGCGTGGACGTCACCGTTCTGGAGAAGCACGGCGACTTCCTGCGCGACTTCCGCGGCGACACGGTGCATCCCTCGACCCTGGCCCTGTTGGACGAGTTGGGTCTCGCCGAGCGGTTCGCCCGTCTGCCGCAACGGCGGGTGACGACCGTGCAGCTGCCGATCGGCCGGGACCGTTCACTGGTCACCGTCGGAGACATCGGCGCGCTGAGGGGCCCGTACAACTACATCGCCATGGTGCCGCAGTGGGACCTGCTCGACCTCCTGGCGGACGAGGCCCGACGGGAGCCGTCGTTCTCCCTGCGGATGAACACCGAGGCGACGTCCTTCCTGGTGGAGCACGGGAGGGTCACGGGGGTGCGGTACCGCACGTCGGACGGCCGTACCGGGGAGCTGCGGGCCACCCTCACCGTCGCCTGCGACGGCCGGGGCTCGCTGGCCAGGGCACTGCCCGAACTGCGGCTGCGGCGGTTCCCCTGCCCCATGGACGCCTGGTGGTTCCGGCTGCCGCGGCGGCAGCACGACCCGCACGGGCTCGTGGGAGGCGTCGGCGACCGGTTCCTCACGGCCATGATCGACCGTGGGGAGTACTGGCAGTGCGCCGTGCTGATCCCCAAGGGATCCGATGGCCGGCGCCGTGCGGCCAGCCTGGAGCGGTTCACGGCCGACTTCACGGCCGCCGTCCCCTGGCTCGCCGAGCGTGTGCACACGCTGCGGTCATGGGACCAGGTGAAGCTGCTCGACGTACGCCTGGACCACCTCAGGCGCTGGCACCGCCCGGGTCTGCTGTGCATCGGCGACGCCGCGCACGCGATGTCGCCGGTTTTCGGCATCGGCATCAACCTGGCCGTGGAGGACGCCGTGGCCGCCGCACGGCACCTCGTCGAGCCGCTGCGCGCGGGCACGGTCGGCCTGCGTGACGTACGCGCTGTGCAGCGCCGCCGCCGGCCCACCACGGCCGCGGCCCAGGCGCTGCAGCGGACCGCCCATGCCCGGGTCATCGAACCGCTGCTGGCGGGCCGCCCGCCTTTCAGCAACCCCCGGCGAGCACAGCGCATGGCCGACCTGCTCACCACCTCGCGGTGGCTGAATCGGGTGCCGGCGTACTTCCTCGCCTACGGCGCCGTACGCGAGCGACCGCCTGCTGCGGCGGTTCGCTGAGGGTCGGTTCGTTCTCCGTCGAAGCTCTTCTCCGCCCTCTTCCGACTCCAGCCCAGCGGCGATGTCACCGCCGTCCTTCAGACCAAGCAGCCCTGTCGGCGCCCCTTCACGCGGCCGTGCGTCGCCGTCGCCTGCGCCGCGCAGACGAACGACGCCCTCCCCCTGCGCAGCACGCGTGATCCATGGACCGGCCGTACGGGCCCGGCCGGCGAGGCATCCGACATCGTTCAGAGGACCGATCAGACCTGCCGAATCGTGCCGGCCGGGCCCTCCCGGCCTGGGTGAGCACGGACAGTGATGACATCGGTCACAGTCCGCTGTCCGCCCGAACCGGGCACCGCAGGCGGTCCACACGGGCAACGCTGGATGGGACAAAACGCACGGCACCGCCGTGACCTGCGGTTTCACGTAATCCCATCAGGCATCATCGGGCGATTTCAAGCCCATTGTGGGCCACTTTGCGCCAAAAGCTGGTTGGTATAAATGTGCGGCAAGACCGGGCACGCCGTGCCCGGACCGGGTACGGAAGGCGAGGTGAGTGCGATGAACGCCGAAGAGCGTCAGAGCCGGATTCTCGCGCTCGCTCGTCACCATGGACGAGTCGAGGTCACCACCACGGCCGTCGACCTTGCTGTCGCACCGGAGACCATCCGTCGCGACCTCAGCGTCCTGGAACGCAGGGGCCTGCTCCGCCGCACCTACGGCGGCGCCTATCCCGTCGAGGGCGCGGGCTTCGAGACGGGCCTCCCCGAACGAGAGACCCTGCACGTCAAGGACAAGCGCCGGATCGCCGCGGAGGCGGTCAAGCTCCTCGGTGACGCGGAGACCGTGTTCGTGGACGAGGGCTACACCCCCCAGCTCCTCGCCGCACTGCTCCCGGGCGACCGGCCCCTGACCGTGGTCACCGCATCGCTGTCCACCGCAGCCGCGATCGTGGACTCTCCGCAGGTCACCGTGTTGCTCCTCGGAGGCCGTGTCCGGGCTCGGACCCTGGCCACGGTGGGCTCATGGGCCTGCGCCATGCTCGAGAGATTCGTGATCGACCTGGCCTTCCTCGGGTCGAACGGGATCTCCCGGGAGCTCGGCCTGACCACTCCCGATCCTGTGGTCGCCGACGTCAAGGCCAAGGCGCTGGCCGTGTCGCGCCGACGTGTGTTCATGGGGCACCACAGCAAGTTCGGCGCGAGCAGCTTCTGCCGCTTCGCCGGCGTGGGCGACTTCGAGGCCATCGTCACCGACATGGGACTGTCCAGCGCCGAGGCGCACCGCTACTCACTGATGGGACCCCGCGTCCACCGGGTCTGACCCGCTCAGCCCGCCCCCTACCGCCAGGGACGACTCCGCCGGAGCCGCGCCGACGGCACCTCCCTGCCTGCACAGTCGAACACCACCGTCTGCCCGATCCCACATCCCCCTCGCCGTTCGCTGCACACACCCGACATTTCATGAAAGGGACGATCATGATTTCGAGACCGACTGTTCTGCGGCGCGCTGTACCGCTCGGCGCGCTGGCCATGTGCGGCGCACTGCTCACGGCCTGTGCGGGCGCGGGTGGCGCCGGAGGCGGCTCCGGCTCGCACTCCATCAACGTGCTGATGGTGAACAACCCGCAGATGGCGGACCTGCAGAAGCTCACGGCGGCCAACTTCACCAAGGAGACCGGCATCAAGGTCAACTTCACGGTGCTGCCGGAGAACGACGTCCGCGACAAGATCACCCAGGACTTCTCCAGCCAGGCCGGCCAGTACGACGTGGCGACGATCAGCAACTACGAGACGCCGATCTACGCCAAGAACGGCTGGCTCGCCCCGCTGACCTCGTACGCGAAGAAGGACACCGCCTTCGACCAGAGCGACATCCTGCCCGCCATGCAGCAGTCCCTGACGGCGTCCGGCCAGATATACGCCGAGCCGTTCTACGGCGAGTCGTCCTTCCTGATGTACCGCAAGGACGTCTTCAAGGAGAAGGGGCTGACGATGCCGGCCAACCCCACCTGGCAGCAGGTGGCCGCCCTGGCCGCCAAGGCCGACGGCGCCAGGCCCGGGATGAAGGGCATCTGCCTGCGCGGTCTTCCCGGATGGGGTGAGGTGATGGCTCCGCTGACGACGGTGGTCAACACCATGGGCGGCACCTGGTTCGACAAGGACTGGAAGGCCCAGGTCGACAGCCCCGCCTTCACCAAGGCGACCAAGTTCTACGTCGACCTCGTGCGCGCCCACGGTGAGGCCGGCGCCCCGCAGTCCGGGTTCGCCGAGTGCCTCAACAACATGGAGCAGAGCAAGGTCGCCATGTGGTACGACGCGACCTCCGCGGCCGGGTCGCTCGAAGCCAGTGGGTCGCCGGTGGCCGGCAAGATGGGCTACGCACCCGCGCCGGTGGACCGGACCAAGAGCTCGGGCTGGCTCTACACCTGGGCCTGGGGCCTGCAGAAGGCGAGCAAGCACCAGGACGACGCCTGGAAGTTCATTTCGTGGGCGTCCAGCAAGCAGTACGAGGACCTGGTGGGCAAGAAGCTCGGCTGGTCCCGCGTCCCTGCGGGCAAGCGGACCTCCACCTACACCAACCCGCAGTACGTCGCCGCGGCGTCGGCCTTCGCCGAGGCCACCGCGAACGCGCTGAAGTCCGCCGACCCGAACAACCCGGGCGTGCAGCCCCGGCCCGCCCCCGGCATCCAGTTCGTCGGCATCCCCGAGTTCACCGACCTGGGCACGCAGGTCTCCCAGCAGATCAGCTCCGCCATCGCGGGCAAGACCAGTGTCGATCAGGCGCTGAAGGCCGGCCAGGCGCTCGCCGAGAAGGTCGCCGCCAAGTACGCCGACAAGTGATCACTCCCCGTTCCACCCGACGTTCCCGCACTCCCGGTCCCGCCCTCGCGGGACCGGGGGACGGGAGCACAGCGGAGACACACCGATGACCCTCACTCACTCGCTCACCAGGCGTACCCGGGCACCGCAGACCGAGAAACAGGCGGCACCACCACGGCGATCCCGCGGGGCATGGGCCCGGCGGGCCCCGCTGCTCCCGGCCCTGATCTTCATGATCGTGGTCACCCAGCTGCCGTTCGTCGGCACCGTGGCGATTTCGTTCATGCGCTGGAACGCCCTCGACCCCGGTAACCGGGCCTTCGCGGGCCTGCAGAACTACAAGGACGCGGTCACCGACCCGCAGCTGCGTTCCTCCCTGCTGACGACCGTCGCGCTGACGGTCACCGTGGTGCTGGTCAGCCTGGTTCTGGGCCTCGGGCTGGCTCTGCTTCTGGACCGCCGGTTCCGCGGCCGCGGCATCGTCCGCACCATGCTGATCACACCGTTCCTCGTCGTGCCCGTGGCCTCCGCGCTGCTGTGGAAGCATGCGCTGTACAACGCCACCTACGGGCTGATCAACGGATCGCTGACCTGGCTGTGGAGCCTGTTCGGCAGCGACACCGCGCCGCAGCCCGACTGGCTGTCCTCGCTGCCGCTGATGTCCGTGGAGGCATCGCTGATCTGGCAGTGGACGCCCTTCATGATGCTGATCCTGCTGGCCGGACTGCAGAGCCGCCCCATGGACGCCGTCGAGGCGGCCCGCGTGGACGGAGCGACCACCTGGCAGGTCTTCCGCTACCTCACCTTCCCCCACCTGCGCCGCTATCTGGAGCTGGCCGCACTGCTCGGCAGCATCTATGTGGTGCAGAACTTCGACGCCGTCTTCACGCTCACCGGCGGCGGCCTGGGCACCGCCAACCTGCCCTACACCGTCTACGAGACCTTCTACCAGGCGCACGACTACGGGCAGGCCTCAGCGGAAGGCGTCATCGTCGTCCTCTGCTCCCTCCTCGTAGGCAGCTTCGCGCTTCGGACCGTCTCGTCCCTGCTCCGAGAGGAGACCCGCTGATGGCCGCGACCATCGCCACCCCCGGGAGCCTTGCGTCGCATCGCCGGCGCGGAGCGCTCGGCCTGCTGGCCTGGCTCTGCGGAGTCGCATTCTTCCTCCCGGTCGCCTGGATGGTGCTCACCTCACTGCACAGCGAATCCGACGCCGCCACCAACCCACCGAGCCTGGGGGCGCCGCTGACCCTCCAGGGCTACCGGGAGTTCTTCGGCGCGAGCACCGGCGTCTCCCCCTGGCCGCCGCTGATCAACTCCTTCTCGGCGAGCCTCATGTCGACGCTCCTGGTGCTGGTGCTGTCCATCCCGGCCGCCTACGCCCTGTCCATCAAGCCGGTCCGCAAGTGGACGGACGCGATGTTCTTCTTCCTGTCCACCAAGATGCTGCCCGCGGTGGCCGGACTGCTGCCGATCTACCTGATCGCCCAGAACAGCGGCCTGCTCGACAACGTCGCGCTGCTGGTCATCCTCTACACCTCGATGAACCTTCCGATCGCGGTGTGGATGATGCGTTCGTTCCTCGCCGAGGTCCCCGTCGAGATTCTGGAGGCCGCCTCCATCGACGGCGCCGGACTGCCCACCGTCCTCGCCCGGATCGTCGCTCCGGTCGTCGCCCCCGGCATCGCCGCCACCTCGCTGATCTGCTTCATCTTCAGCTGGAACGAACTGCTCTTCGCACGTGTGCTCACCGGCGTCGTGGCCGGCACCGCACCCGTGTTCCTCACCGGCTTCGTCACCAGCCAGGGCCTCTTCCTGGCCAAGGTGTGTGCCGCCGCCGTCTGCATCTCCCTGCCGGTTCTCATCGCCGGATTCGCCGCCCAGGACAAGCTGGTCCAGGGCCTGTCCCTTGGAGCAGTCAAGTGAAAGCCGCCGTCATCAGCTCGCCCGGACAGGTCGGCGTCGAGACCGTCGACGACCCCACGCCGGGCCCCGGGCAGGTGGTGATCGAGGTCTCGGCCTGCGGCCTGTGCGGCACCGATCTCCACATCCTCCAGGGCGAGTTCGCCCCCACCCTGCCCATCATTCCCGGGCACGAGTTCGCCGGCGAGGTCGTCGCGCTGGGCTCCGGGGTACGCGACCTCAAGGTCGGCGACCGGGTCGCCGTCGACCCCTCGCTGCACTGCCACGAGTGCCACTACTGCCGTATCGGGCGCGGCAACCTGTGCGAACGCTTCAACGCCATCGGCGTCTCCGTCCCCGGCGGCGCGGCACAGTACACGGTCGCCCCGGCCGCCAACTGCGTCAGGCTCCCCGAGCACGTCCGCACCGAGGACGCCGCCCTCATCGAGCCGCTGTCCTGCGCGGTACGCGGATACGACATCCTGCGCTCCACACTCGCCAGCAACGTGCTGATCTACGGCTCGGGCACGATGGGCCTGATGATGCTGGAACTCGCCAAGCGCACCGGCGCGGCCACCGTCGACATGGTCGACCTCAACGAGGACCGGCTCGCCACCGCCCGCACGCTCGGCTGCAGCAACGCGGTGACCACCGCCGACGCGCTCGTGCGCCCCCGCGGCTGGGACGTGGTCATCGACGCCACCGGCAACGCCCACGCCATCCAGGACGCCCTGGGACGGGTCGGCAAGGGGGGTACGTACCTCCAGTTCGGCGTCGCCGACTACGCGACCCGAGCCACCATCGACCCCTACCGCATCTACAACGAGGAGATCACCATCACCGGATCGATGGCCGTCCTGCACAGCTACGAGCGCGCCGCCGAGCTGTTCGCCGGTGGAGTCCTCGACCCGGAGATCTTCATCAGCGACCGGCTGCCGCTGACGGACTACGCCGAGGCGCTGCGGCAGTTCCAGGCCGGGAAGGGCCGCAAGATCCAGGTGCTGCCGTGACCGGGAGTACCGAACCCCGACCCGGCCGAGCCCGCACCGAGCCGACGTCCGGGGCCCTGGCCGGCAGCGGGGACACAGCAGCCCCCGGACTCCCGGCGCTCGTCATCGGCGAAGCCCTGGTGGACATCATCGCCGGTCCCGACGGCCCGTGCCGCAGCCACCCCGGTGGCAGCCCCGCCAACGTCGCGCTGGGACTGGGCAGGCTCGGCCACCCGGTACGGCTCGCCACCCGCGTGGGACACGACCACTTCGGCAGCCTGGTCCGACAGCACCTGGAGGCCGGCGGTGTCGGCCTGGTACCGGGATCCGTGGTCGAGGCCGCCACCTCCACGGCGACCGCCGTACTCGATGCCGCGGGCGCCGCGAACTACACCTTCGACATCACCTGGGCGCTGTCGGCGGCCGTCGAGGAAGCGCTGCGCGACGGGCCGCCGGCGCACGTCCACACCGGATCCATCGCCACCGCCCTGAGTCCGGGAGCCGACCAGGTCTTCGGCATCCTGCACGCCCTGCGGGCCTCGGCCACCGTCTCCTACGACCCCAACCTGAGGCCCGCGCTGCTCCGCCCCGCGGAGCAGGAGCGTGAACGGGTGGAACAACTCGTCGCCCTCAGCGACGTGGTGAAGGCGAGCGAAGAGGACCTGGCCTGGCTCCACCCGGGCGAGAACCCCCACAGGACGGCGGCCCGCTGGGCACGGAACGGCCCGGCGCTGGTCGTCCTCACCCTGGGAGCGAACGGCGCCCGGGCCTGGTGGCGACACGGCTGCCAGGACATCGCGCCGGTGCCCGTCCAGGTCGTGGACACCGTGGGGGCGGGCGACGCGTTCATGGCCGGCCTGACCAGCCGGCTGCTGCACGCCGGGCTGCTGGGCGGCGGCCCCGGAGCCGAGGCGGCGACCGCACGCGCGGCACTGCACGCGGCGACGGACACGGACCGACTGCCCGCGGTGCTCGGCGACGCGCTGGCGGTCGCCGCCCGAACGGCCGCTCTCACATGTGCCCGTGAGGGAGCGGACCCGCCCACAGCAGCAGAACTGATGGTGTGAGCCGACGATGGGCCGTCCGTCCCGCTCCGGCGTGGCCGGAGCGGGACGGACGAAGGCCGGCCGCGGTGAACGGCTGACGATCCTGCCCCCGTCGGCCACGCTGACCACCCTGGGCAAACGGATCCGCCGTGTGGTGGCCTCGACTCGGACCTCGACGAAGTGGGCGATCCGGCTGAATGCTGTGAAGGGGCCCTCTGAAGAGAGCCCCTCACCTGTGCAAACATCCGACATCACTGTCGGGACCACCCTGTCGGCCAAGCCCAGCGACATCACGTTCGGCCGACGGCAGCGAGCCGAAGCCGTGCCTACGACGGCAGTGACCACCGCTGGTTCGGTGTGCCTGCGCAGTCCCAGATCTGCAGACGCGTGCCGTTGGCAGAGCTGTTGCCGGTCGCGTCGAGGCACTTGCCGGACTGCGGGTTGACCAGCTCGCCGTCGGCCTGGTGCTGCCACCGCTGGGCACCCGTGCCGTTGCAGTCCCACAACTGGGTCGTCGCGCCGTTGGCGGTCGACCCGCCGGACACATCAAGACATTTCCCAAGGGCTCGGACGGTCCCGTCACCGGATACGGTCCAGCGCTGGGCCCCTGTGCCGTTGCAGTCGTACAGCTGCACCGCGGTGCCGTTGGCGGTGTTCGCGCCCGCGACGTCGACGCATTTGCCGTCGATGCCGCGGATGGGGCCGGAGGTGCCGGAGGCGGAGACGATCTGCTCGGTCACCACGATGTGGCCGGGATCGGGCGAGAGTGCCGCGAGACGGCTGAACGCGCCGTCGGTGAGGTCGAGGCACACCGGCGAGGTGAAGGTGCCCCGATCGTTGATGCGAACGGTGATGGATGCGCCGTTGGCCACATTGGTCACCTTGACCAGGGTTCCGAACGGCAGCTGCGGATTGCGGCTGAGGGACGTCGCGGCGGTCAGCGCGTTGCGGTCGAAGACCTCGCCGCTGGAGGTGAAGGAGCCGGGCGGTATCTCGGAGCCGTAGTGCGTGGCCCAGCAGGTGGCGTCCGCAGACGTTGCGTTGTGGGTGCCGGCGGGTGCCGCGGCAGCGGCCGGCGACGTGGGTGCTGCAACGAAGCCGGCGAAGGCCGCCGCAGCGGCGAACGCACCGGCAAGCAGGCGGCGTGAACGCAGGGATCGGGTGTTCACAGGATCCTTCCGGGCATGGGGGAGACGTCGGTGAGCGGGGGCGCCGCTTCACCATGGAGGTGGTCGCAGAGCCGAGCCGGGGGAACGACCGGAACCCACCTTTTTCCTGACGGGTCGTGGTTCCGGCCGTCCGCTGCCGGGCTAGCAGGTGAGGTTGGCGCCCGGGTCGACGCCGAGAAGCTGGGAGAAGCGCCGGTAGAGGTCCACGCGGTTTTGCATCTGGGCGGTGTTGTGGCCGTCGCACTCCAGCGTGCCGTTGATGCTGCGGATGGTCTGGCCGAAGCCGGCACCGTTCACCATGGCGTTGTGAGGGACGATCGAGCCGGCTCCGGTCTGGGTGTTCCAGAACCACAGAGCGGTCTTCCAGGAGATCGCGGCGTCGTTCTGGACGAGGTCGGGGTTGTGGAGCAGGTCGATGCCGAGCGCGTCGCCGGCGGCCTTGTAGTTGGTGTTCCAGCTCAGCTGCAGCGGTCCGCGGCCGTAGTACGCGGCCTGGCCGGCCGGGCAGCCATAGGGTGCACTGCGGTCGCAGTAGGTGGGGTAGTTGGCGGTGTTCTGCTCCACCACGTAGACCAGGCCGCCTGTCTCGTGGCTGACGTTGGCCAGGAAGGCTGCGGCTTCTCGCTTCCGGACGGTGTCGCTGCCGGTGTTGGCGAAGCCGGGGTAGGCGCGCAGGGCGTTGACCAGGCCGCCGTAGGTGTAGAACCCGTTCCTGTTCGGGAACATCTGGTTGAACTGCGCTTCGCTCACCACGAAGCCGGACGGGCTCGGGCTGGTGCCGCCGGCGGACGCGTGCCACTTCTGGTTGGCGGCACCGGTGCAGTCCCAGATCTGCAGCCGGGTGCCGTTGGCAGAGTTGCCGCCTGTGACATCGAGACACTTGTTCGCCTGCGGGTTGACGATGTCGCCGGCGGACGTGACGACCCACTTCTGGTTGGCTCCTCCGGAGCAGTCCCACAGTTGGACAGTCGAGCCGTTGGCGATGCCGCGGTCCGTCACGTCGAGGCACTTGCCGAGCGCCCGCAGGGTGCCGTCGCTGCCGACGGTCCACTGCTGGGCTGCGGTGCCGTTGCAGTCGTACAGCTGGACCGGTGTGCCGTTGGCGCTGTTTGCTCCGGCGACGTCCACGCATTTGCCCGCGAGGCCGGTGATCGATCCGGCCGGATCGGCCGCCGCAGGCTGGGAGAGCAGGCCGGAGGCCACCACGGTCATCGCCAGCCCGGTGGCGAGTCGCCCGAGTCCGAGGCTCCGAAGACGGGTGCCGTTCGTCGACATGCGGCTGTTCCCTTCTGATGTGATGTGAGGGGTGGTGTGACACGGCTGTCGGACACGGCAGGGTCCGGCATGGTGCCTGGCTTCTGCAGGACAGCCCGTCATGGCTCTGAGGGGTGCGCGTTGGCGCAGCACGGCGCGCGTCGCGTTTCACCGTGCAGGGTTGGCCGGTCCGCGACCTGCCGGCTTGGTCGGGTGCCGATACCGGTGGTCTTCCGATCGCCGGATCAGACTGCGGTCGGCACCGCATGTGCTGCCGTCAGCGGCAAAGCCGGTGCCCGGGGTCCACTGCTGGAGTGTGCGACCGCCCGACCCGACCGGTCGGCCTTGGGTGAGCCCGGGCGACGGCAGAGGGGCCGCCGCCGGGCGGGGCGGCATCTCTGCCCCGTGTCACATGGTCTGCGCCGGACTCAGGGGTAGTTGACCAGGTAGGCCACGTTGTTCCCGGCAGTGACCTGGTTGCCGGTGTTGTCGATGATGTGGTTGATGGTGCCGGCGCCACCCAGAACCGTGGTGACCATGCTGTGGAACTTCACCGTGGGCGTGGTGGGCACCTCGATGGCATGGCCCAGTACCACGGAGGGGTTGTCGCGGAGGTAGGCGTAGACGCCCACTCCCCATGCCTCGTGCGTGGTGACCGAGTTGGCGACCTTGTACGAGGCGTGGCCGAGGTCGCCTCCGCTGGTGGTCCAGCTGGACTGGTCGGGCACGTCGTAGGGGGTCTCGCTCTGGTAGAAGTACGTGCGGCCGCCGTTGCCGTTCCAGGTGGTCTGGTACTTCTGGTAGTGCTCGACCGCCAGGCCGTACATGGTGACGTTGTTGCCGTTGACGATCAGTCCGTTGGCGGCCGGGTTGGTCGTCCAGCCGACGCCGTTGGTGTGGTCCGCCCGCCACAGCCACAGGTCGTCGCCGATGACGTCGTTGCTGTTGATCACCAGTGTCCGGGTGGCCTTGCCGGCGATGTCGCCGCCGATGCGGAAGAACACGTCGTGCAGCACGATGGGGTCGGCGGTGTGAGCGGCGGTCGAGCCGGCCGGGCCGACCTGCATCAGCGTGTCGGAGTTGGTGGTGTTCGCGCTGATCAGCAGCCCGGCGATGTCGATGCCGTCGACATCGGCGGTCGTGATCGCGGTGACGCCGTTGCCCGGCACCAGGGTGGCCAGGCCCAGCCCCAGCACCACCGTGTCGGGCCGGGTGATGTTCAGCGGGGCGGACAGGTGGTAAATGCCCGGAGTGACGATCAGGTTCTTGCCCGCGGCGAGCGCGTTGTTGATCGTCGTCGCGGTGTCACCCGGCTTGACGATGTAGAACTGGCTGATCGGCAGCGAGGTGCCCGGGGCCGTCCCGTTGACCCAGTCCGGGCCCTGCACATTCGTGCGCACCGACGGGACGAACACCTGCCAGTTGCCCGAGCCGTCGACGTAGATGAACGGCTTCTCGCGCATCACCGGGCTCTGGGCGACGGTGGTGTACTGCGGATTGGGAAAACTGGTCGCAGGGGCCCCCGTGTCGCCGACGAAGACCATGTTCCAGTTGTGCCCGGTCCAGCCGCCGTCCATGGCGGTGTCCTGGGTGAGGAACTGTTGCTGGGTCCCGGAGTTGATCTGGCCCGAGATGCGGGAGTTGCCGATGTAACCGCCGCTGGACCAGTTGGTGGTCGTGCCGTGGGTGTCGTCCCACAGCTTCATGCTGCCGTGGACGTCCATCCGCCGGAACGGGTCGGCCTGCGAGACGGCCCACATGGTGCTTCCCGAACTCGGGCTCACCGACATGTTCTCGACGTCGCGCCAGAAGTTCTGGGTGGCGTTGCCGTCGCTGGTGTGACCCTCGACATGCACGCCGCCGCCCGTGATCGACACCTGGTCCGGTGACAGGCCGAGACCGGAGACCTGGGTGTAGTAGCCGACGGGAATGTCGACGTTGTACGTGCCGGGGGTGAACAGCAGCGCGTTGCGCTGGGTGCCGAACTCGTTGGTCCGCTGGGTGCTGTAGACCGAGTTGATCTTCGACTGGACGGTGGACATCGGCATCGACGGATCGAACACCGTGACGTTGGGGCCGAAGTCCGGTGTGTTGGGCGGCGGGGCGACACCGCCGGAGAGCGTGAAGGACTGGGCGGCGGTGCCATTGCAGGTGTACTGCTGCAACTGGACGCTGTCGGCGGTGGACGCCGACGGCACGTCGAGGCACTTGCCGCTGTTGCGGTTGACGAAGTGGTACGTCCCGGAGGCCTCGGCGACCGGCAGCCACTGCTGGTTGGCGCCGCCCCCGTAGAGCCACAGCTGGGTCGGCGCGCCGTCGGCCGTGGAGACGTCGGTCTCGTCCCAGACCTGATCGGGCGCGGAGGCCGCGCCGATTCGGTAGTAGCCGCTGTCGGTCGCGGTGAACTGCCAGGACTGGGCGCCTGTGCCGTTGCAGGTGTACTGCTGCACGG
This sequence comes from Streptomyces sp. Y2F8-2, assembly GCF_014905555.1. Taxonomy (GTDB): domain Bacteria; phylum Actinomycetota; class Actinomycetes; order Streptomycetales; family Streptomycetaceae; genus Streptomyces; species Streptomyces cynarae. The sequence goes on from NZ_BNGS01000009.1 coordinate 248,469, forward strand.
CGGTGCCGTTGCCGGTGGCAGCGGCGCGCGCGTCAACGCACTTGCCGCTGCCTGCGTTGACGACGGTGGTCGCAGTGGTGGGGATGGTTGCGGCGCCGGCACTCGGTGCGGAGGCCAGCGCGATACCGGCGGCGGCCGGCAGCAGGACGGCGGTCGTGAAGGCGGCTGTGCGTCTGCGGTACCGGGGGGCGCGGACGAGCACGGCGAGAACGTCGGTCACACGTATCTCCTGGGTCGCGTTGGGGGGCGCGATGTTGATCGGACGTTAGGCGCCGCCCGACCGGCCGTCAATACAAACGAAAAGTTAAGTCGTGAATTATGCGACGGGAAGGGGGGCGTGGGAGGGGATAAGTCTCAACCGCCCTTATTGCCATCGCAGTTACCGGGCGGTGACGCGAAGGATGACCTGATCGCCGTGGACGTTGGCCACCGTGCCCTCGAACGCGGTCCCGCGTCGTGGCGCAGGGTGATGACGGTCGGGGCGGCACAGCAGGCGCCCAGCCACCTCGATGCCGTCCGCGCCCGCCACGGGCACACCGCCGTTTCCCGACAGCCCTTGGAAAAAAGTTGTGGGCTGCTGTCGATCCGGACACGTCCCGTTCGACGTCATGATGTGCGGCGCCCCGCCACACGATGCCGGGACCTGACGAGGAGACACGTGGATCAACTGCTGAGAGTCATGAACTTCAACGTCTCGAGTGACGGAATCGGTGCCGGTGAGCACCAGAGTCTCGAGCGGCCGTTCGGCCACGACCATCCCGAGAGGTTGTTCGCCTGGGCCGGAGCCACAGCGAGCTGGCCCATGCGCACGGATCCTGGGGGGAACCGGGGCCTCGACGACTACTTCACGCGAGACTTCGCTCGCAACATCGGTGCCGAGATCATGGGCCGCAACAAGTTCGGGCCTCAGCGCGGGCCCTGGCAGGACCATGAGTGGCGCGGCTGGTGGGGGGAGGAGCCTCCGTTCCGCACGCCGGTGTTCGTCATGACCCACCACAAGCGTCCGTCGTTCACGCTCTCCGACACCACGTTCCACTTCGTCGACGGCGACCCGGCCACGGTCCTCGAACGGGCGCGGGAAGCGGCACAGGGCAAGGACGTCCGACTCGGCGGCGGGGTCACCACCATCCGGCAGTTCCTCGATGCCGGCCTCGTCGACACCATGCATGTGGCCGTCTCGCCGGTGAAGCTCGGGTCCGGACTACCACTGTGGGAGTCCCCCGATGAACTGCTCGACCGGTTCCACCTGGAGGTCGTGCCCAGCCCGAGCGGCGTGATGCACCACCTGTTCTGGCGTAGGTGACGCCAGGGCCCACTCGGGTTCAGGCTGCGACTGCAAGGGGGCGTCCGCCCCGGCGGACGCCCCTCTCGCTGCGGATGTGTCATCGAGCGCCCGGCCACGCAGGGGCGCTGCGGCACGCCGAGCACGTGGCCGAGCCGACCGAGGACTTCGAGGGCCTGGAGGGAGCGGTCGTGACTGTACTGGCCACCGTCGACGACGCGCTGACGCAGTTCGCGGCCGGCGGTAGCGGCGGAACATCGAAGAGGCGGCGTTCGACAACGTACGGCATCGGGTTCGCGCTCGCTCTCGCCGGCTCCCGGATTGCTCCCGCTCACACGTCAGGGGCCCTCCGAAGAGAGCCCCTGACCTGCGGAAACGTCCGACTTCACCGTCGGGACGACAGGATTTGAACCTGCGACCCCTTGACCCCCAGTCAAGTGCGCTACCAAGCTGCGCCACGTCCCGTCGCGCTCCCGTGTGTTGGGCGGGAGCGCGCAGGTAAACCCTACCGCACTGGTCTGAGGGCCCTCATCCGGCCGCCCTCGTCGGCTGCCGGCCGCCGCCCGCGGCCCCTACTCCGGCGGCGTCGGCGTGTCGTGGGTGCGGTACATCGCCTGGACGTCCAGCTCCAGTTGCACCGTCGGGCCGACCACCGCGATGCCCCGGGCCAGCATCGAGCGCCAGTTCAGGGTGAAGTCCTCGCGGTGCAGCTCCGCGTTGGCCAGGGCCGCGCAGCGCAGTTCCTCCCCGTAGCCGCCGTTCACCATGCCGAGGTACGTCGTGTCCAGCGCGACCGAGCGGCTCACGCCGTGCATCGTGAGGGAACCGTGCAGGGTCCACCTGCTGCCGCCCCGGTATGCGAAGCGTGTGCTGGTGAAGTCGATGTACGGGAAGCGCTCGACGTCCAGGAAGTCGGCGGACCGCAGATGGTTGTCGCGGGTGTTGTTGCCGGTGTTGATGCTGGAGGCGTCGATCCGGACGTGGACGCGGGACTGCGTCATGTCCTGGGCGATCTGGATGCCGCCGTCGAAGCGTTCGAAGCGGCCGTGGACGTTGGCCATGCCGACGTGCTTGGCGATGAAGCGGATCGCCGTGTGCGGCGGGTCGAAGAGCCAGCCGCCCGGCATCGGCAGCTGCTGGGCCTCGGCCGGCTGCAACCAGATCCGCTCGGTGCGCGCCGCAGTGCCCGCCACGATCTCGACGGTCTCGCGGTGCGGCCTGAGACCCTCCGCCGCGACCAGCAGGCTGTAGTGGCCGGGCGGCAGCGCGGCGAGGAAGAAGCCGTACGGGTCGGTCGTGCCACGGGCCGCGACGCGGTGCGTGTCCAGGGCGGTGACCGTGACGTCCGCGGACCCCATCGGCGAGCCCATCGGGTCGACGATCTCCCGTGCGACGGCACCCGCGCCGGGCGGGAGGGGGAGCGAGAGGCCCGCCGCCTCGGCCGAGGCGCCCCAGGGGCGCCGACGCCGGAGCAGTGAGAGGGCCATGATGTTCACCTTTCTTCACGGTGGCGCAGCCGTGCGAGCGGCGGCTCGGGCCACGCCGAAGCGGCCGCGCCTGCATGCGGTCCCCCCCTTCTCGATCTTGGGTCGGATCGCGCCGCCGCGGGTGTCTCATTACGAGACAGTTCTTGCGACAGGGTGCGAGCGCCGTCGTGAAGGTCCCTATGCCGCAGCGGTCTCCGGTGCCCGCCCCTCGTACGCCGCCCAGAGCACGCCCCGCACCCCGTCCGCCGTCACCGGGCGCGGGTTGGCGTACGGCTGGGCCGTCACCTGGGCGGCGGCCGCCGTCACATCGGGCTCCGTCAGGCCGAGTTCGGCGAGGGAGCGCGGCGCGCCGAGGCGCCCGCCCAGCTCCCACAGGGCGCGCGCCACGTCCTCGGCGCCGAGCGCCCGCCGCAGCGCGGTCACCGCCTCGGGGGCCGCGGGCGCGTTGTGGGCGAGGACGTAGGGCAGCACCACCGTGTGCGTCTCCGCGTGCGGCAGCCCGAAGGTGCCGCCCAGCACATGGCACAGCTTGTGGTGCAGCCCCATCGTGGTCGAGCCGAGGCAGGCCCCGCACAGCCACGCCCCGTACAGCGCGCGGCTGCGCGCCTCGAGGTCGCCCGGGTCCGCGACGAGCAGCGGCAGCGCCTCGGCCATCGCCCGGGTGCCGTCCTCCGCCATCAGCTGGACCAGCGGGGAGGTGTCGGGGGCGTACAGCGCCTCGACGGCGTGGGCGAGCGCGTTGATGCCGCTGGTCACGGTGAGCGGTACGGGCAGGGAGAGGGTCAGTTCGGGGTCGTAGACGACGCTGCGGGGCTGGACCTGCGGGTCGCGGCCGGTGCGTTTGGCCCCGTGTTCGGTCAGCCCCCACACGGGGGTCATCTCGGAACCGGAGTAGGTCGACGGCACGGCGATCAGCGGCAGCCCGGTGCGCAGCGCGATCGCCTTGCCGAGGCCGATCGCGGAGCCGCCGCCGACCGCGACGCACCCGTCGGCGCCGGCTGCCCGCGCCGCCTCGACGCCCCGGTCGACGACGTCGGCCGGTACGTGCATACGGGCCTCGGCGTGCAGTCCCGCGCAGGCGTCGCCGAGGGCGTCGGCGACCGTCCGTGCGGTGGGCTCGCCTCGGCTGCCGGAGATCACGAGCAGCCGTCGCAGGCCGAGGCGCGCGGCCTCGTCCGGGGTCGCGGTGACGGCGGCGCCGGGCCGGAAGACGACCCGCACGGGCCGCGTCTCGTAGGTGAAGTCGGTGGTGAAGGTCATGTCGCACGCTCCAGGACGAGGTCGAAGCGGGCCTGCCGGAAGGGGTTGGGTACCCCGAACTCCCGTGCCTGGAACGGGTCGTCGGTGACGGTGAAGTCCTGCACCAGGCTCTTCTTCACCGCGAACACGGCATCGGAGTCCAGGTAGTCGCTGCCGGCCACGAAGATGTGCGTGGTGACGGGGGCGTGTCCGTCGGCGGTGGCGATGAAGTGGATGTGCGCGGGGCGGTACGGGTGCCGGCCGGTGGCCCGTAGCAGTGCGCCGACCGGGCCGTCGGTGGGGATGGGATACGGGGCCGGTACGCAGGTGCGGAACCAGAAGCGGCCCTCGCTGTCGGCCGTGAACAGCCCGCGTCCGTTGCCCGCGGGCTGGAGGTCCGGCTGCTGCACGTCGTAGTGGCCGTCGGCGTCGGCCTGCCACACGTCGAGGACGGCGCCCGGCAGGGGGGTGCCGTCCTCGGAGAGCACCCGGCCGCTGATCACGCACGGCTCGCCGCTGCCCACCAGGTCCATGTCGTCGCCCAGTTGGCGCACCGGCGAGGCGGTCATGTGGAAGGGGCCGAGGACGGTCGACTCGGTGGCGCCCGGTGCCCGGTGGCCGTTCAGGCTCTCGACGAGCATGGAGACGCCGAGCACGTCCGACAGCAGGATGAACTCCTGGCGGGTGTCCGTGCAGGTCTGCCCGGTCGCCGTCAGGAAGCCGACGGCCTTCTCCCACTCCTCCTGGGTGAGTCGCGTCTCGCGCACGAAGGCGTGCAGATGGCGGATCAGGCCCGTGAGCAGCTCGCGGAGCCGGGGGTCGGCGGTCGCGCCGATACTGGCGACGGCCTCCTCGGTGACCGTGTCCTGTCCGGCGGTGCTCTCGATGGTCATGCCGTGCTCCTCGTCGTCCACGACGTCGCTTCTTCCATGATCCCGCGTTCAGGCGTGTCCGAGGATGCGCCGCAACGCCTCGGACAGCAGTTCCCGGGCGTCCGGGGCGGCGGACGCGTGCCGGAACGCGACGAAGCCGTCGGGCCGCACCAGCAGGGCGCCCGCATCGGAGATCTCGCGCAGCCGCGCCCAGTCGCCGTAGGGGTCCTCGTACTCCTGGCCCGGGCCGATCACCACGGTGGCGATCTCGGTCTCCTGCGCCTTCGCCGCCCGCACCCAGCCCTCGCCGCCGATACCGGTGAGCAGGGTGAAGCGGCCCTTGCCGACCGTGTCGAGGGTGGACAGGGTGCGCGTGCCGGAGGTGATCCAGGCGTGCGGGAGCCTGGCGCCGGGGCGGGAGGAGGGCTGGTGGTACAGCTCGGGGTCGCGGGTGAAACCCGGGTCGGGGGTGCCGTCCGGGACGATCGCGTCGGAGACGTAGCGCTGGTTGAGGTCGACGCCGTGCGCGTTGAACTCGTACACCTTGAAGGCGATCGCCTCGCGCAGCTTCGCGCGCTGTTTCTCGGCGGCCTCGGTGGCCTCCTTGCGTGCGGCGATGTTGGCCCACAGCTGCTCGGGGGTCTGCGGGGACAGCCCGTCGAGCGCCTCGAAGACGGGCGCGGTCTCGCCGATGGACTGGTTGGCGCGGGTGACGATCTGCTTGCCGACGGGGGCGCGCTCGGCGGTGTAGGACTGAAGCAGCTCGGGGCTCGCCGTGCCGTCGAGGACCAGCTTCAGCTTCCAGGCCAGGTTGTAGGAGTCCTGGATGGAGGTGTTGGAGCCCAGGCCGTTGGACGGCGGGTGGCGGTGCACGGCGTCCCCGGCGCAGAAGACGCGCCCATTGGAGTAGGTCTCCGCGTACATCTCGTTGACGGTCCACGCCGAGGACGACTTGACGGTCACCGGTATCTCGTCGTCGCCGACCAGCTTGCGGATGACGGACTCGGCGTACTCGGTGGTCAGATCGGGGGCGCCCGCCTGGACGTCGTAGCCCCAGACGATGAGCCACTCGGTCCAGGGCCGCACGCAGCGCACCAGTCCCGCGCCGATGCCGCCGACCGTCGCTCCGGGTGCGAGGACCCAGTAGAGGGTGGAGGGGCGGTGGGCCGTGTACTTCGTCAGGTCGGCGTCGAAGACGATGTTGAGGCTGCCCGCGACCCCCATCTGGCCGCCCATCGGCAGGCCCGCGTCCTCGGCGACCTTCGAGCGGCCGCCGTCCGCGCCGATCAGGTACTTGGCGCGGATCTCATAGCTGTCCCCGCGCAGCCGGTCGCGGACGGTGGCCGTGACGCCGTCGGCGTCCTGGGTGTGGGAGAGGTACTCGGTCTGGAAGCGCAGCCGGGTGCCGCGGGCGACGGCCGCGTTCACGAGGACCGGCTCCATGAGGTGCTGCGGCATGTCGCACATACGGGTGGGGCTGGCGAGTTCGTGCGCGGCCTGGACCAGCGGGTCGTTGCCCCAGGAGCGCACCCGGCCCAGTTCCTCCCCGGCGAGGCTGGTGCAGAAGGTGGTGTCGCCCATGAGGTGCTGCGGCGTGGCCTGTCGGCTGACGTCCTGTTCGACGCCGAGGTCGCGCAGCACCTCCATCGTGCGCTGGTTGGTGATGTGCGCGCGGGGTGTGTCGGCGAGGCTCGCGTAGCGGGTCACGACGAGGTTGGGCACGCCGTAGCTGCTCAGGGCGAGCGCGGCCGAGGCACCGGCCGGGCCGCTGCCTACGATCAGAACGTCGGTCTCGACGACGATGGACACGGGCGCTCCTGATGGGGGGAACGGACACCAAGCGTTCATGATCGTGGACCCGTGCGAGGGCGTGCGGGTGTCTCATTACGAGACATTGCGGCCGTCTCGTGCACGGAACAGGGGCAGTCGTTGCCCGTTCAACAGAACCCGCTACGGTGGGGGCGTTGTGACCACGACAGAGCACTCCCCCGCCGGCCCCGCGCTCGCCCCGCTGCGTCTGGCACGCGAGCGGTTCCTGTCGGGGCGTCCGCTGCCCGACGGCGTGCCGGAGGAGGTCGTCGCCGCCTGGCGGCGTGCGCGGTTCTTCGGGGTGCCGCACGACTTGGAGGAGCCGCCCGCCGATCCGGTACGTCCGGTGGAGTCGGCGCTGCTGGAGGCGGCCCGGCCCGTGCTCGAACGGATCGCCCCCGCGCTGGGCCGCGGACGGTCGGCCCTCGTGCTCACCGACGAGCGGCTACGGGTGCTGTGGACGACCGGGAGCGTGGCCGGGCTCGACCCCTGGCCGGATCTGTCGGAACGCACGGTCGGCCACAACAGCGCGGCGCTCGCCCTGCGCATCCGGCGTCGGGCCGAGGTGCACGGGCCGGAGCACTTCCTCGACCGGTGGCAGGACGTGTCGGCGGTCAGTGTGCCGGTGTCGGCGCCGTGGACCGGGCAGACGCTCGGCACGCTGACCGTGGCGTCACAGCTGTGCGGCGGGTGCCCGCCGCATCCGGGAGCGGCGCTCGCGGAGGCGGCCGCCGCGGCGGTGGAGGCCGAACTGCTCGCCCGGGCACGGCCGCCCGAGCGGGTCCTGCTGGACGCCTATCTGCGGGCGGCGCGCGGGCCGGACGCCGCGGTGGCCGCGCTGGACGGCCTCAGCCGCCTGGTCAGCGCGGCGGCGGAGCGCATGCTGGCACCGGAGTCCCTTCAGTCCCTGGAGCGTACGGCGGTGGCGGTACGGCACCAGGAGGACGTGCCGGCCGAGGCCGTCCTGCCCGAGGGCGCGGGGTGCACCGCGCGGATCACTCTGGTGTGCCGGGACGGCTCGGTCGTCGGCATCGTGGCCGTACTGGAGCCGCTGGCCGATCCCCCGCCGCCGGTGCCGCGCCCGGCCGTCGCCCTGGTCGGCTGCTCGGTCCCCTGGCGCCATGCCGTCGGGCGCGCCGTCGAGCTGGCCCGCTCCCGGGAGCCGCTGCTGCTGACCGGTGAGCGCGGGACGGGGAAGACCGCGCTCGCCCGGGAGCTGCTCGGCGAGCGCGCCACACGGGTGGTCGACGCGGCGGAGGACGGGGAACTCGACCGCGCCCTCGCCGAGCTGGCCCGGGGCCGCCCTCTCCTGCTCCGCCACGCCGAACGGCTCGCCCAGTCCGGTGTGGCCGCCCTGAACACCCTGCTCGACGCGCAGCCCGAGGCACCGCTGCTGGTCACCCACACGCCCGGCGCGCCGCCCGGCCCGTGTCTCCAGCGGCTCCTCGACACCCTGGCCGCCCGCTCGGTCACCCTGCCCGCGCTGCGCGAGCGCCCTGAGGACATAAGGGAGTTGCTGCCGGCGCTGGCCCCGCGGCCCGCACCGGGCAGCCCGCCGTTGACCTGGGCACTGGACGCCCTGCGCGCCCTGGAGCGGTATCCGTGGCCCGGGAACGTGACCGAACTCGCGCATCTCGTGAGGGCGCTGGCGGAGCACCGCCGGGCGTCCGGGCCGGTGCGCCGGGCCGAGTTGCCGGATCCCGTGCGCGACGGACCCGCGATCCGCCCGCTCAGCCCGATGGAGCACGCCGAGCGCACCACGATCCTGGAGGCGCTGCACCGCCACGGCGGCAACAAGGCGCGTACGGCGGCGGCGCTCGGCATCGGCCGCGCGACGCTCTACCGAAAGCTGCGCGGGTACCGGGGCTGACCGCAACGTCGTTGCAACGTGTCCCGTGCTGGGATCGTGGCGTGACCTTGGACATGATTCCGCGCGTGGAGCTGACCCCCGCGGCCGCCGAGCTGGTGCGGCGGCTGCGGGAGGTCCACGGGCCGCTGATGTTCCACCAGTCCGGCGGCTGCTGCGACGGCAGCGCGCCCATGTGCTACCCGGAGGGCGAGTTCCGCACCGGCGGCTCGGACGTGCTGCTCGCGGAACTGGAGGTCGACGGGGTCGGCGAACCGGTCGGATTCTGGATGTCCAGAAGCCAGTACGAGGCGTGGAGCCACACCCGGTTGATCGTGGACGTGGTGCCGGGCCGTGGCAGCGGCTTCTCCCTCGAAGCACCCGAAGGAGTGCGTTTTCTCATCCGTTCCCGCGTCGTCGACGCCTGAGCAGCGCGCGGGACATCACCGTCTGGTGCACTTCCCCCGAGTCCTGCGGAAGTTGACGAGACATAGGGGGAGCTGTGACGCGTCGTGACAGACGGTTGAGAGTCGTACTGACGGCCTTGGTTGCATGGAGCGCACTGGCCGGTGCCGCCCTCGCGGGGGCCGCACCGGCCAGTGCCGCGCCGGACGCCCGGAGGCTCGCGCCGGGTGTCCAGTACAGCGAGTTCGACATCTCCGCGGCCCACGGGGTGACGCGCGCCCACCTCGTCACCGTGGACCTGCGCGATCCGCGGGTACGGGTCGACCTGCTGCATCCGCGTGCCGTCGCCGCCCGCGCCACCGTCTCGCAACTCGTCGGCGCACAGCGTGCGGTGGCGGGCATCAACGGCGACTTCTTCGACATCACCGAGACCCAGCATCCGTGGGTCCCCGCGACCGGCTCGGCCGTGGGCCCGGCGGTCGCGAGCGGGCGCACGCTCAAGGCCGCCGTGCCGCGCGGGCAGCGCTTCGGGCCGGCCCTGCCGCCCGGTACGAGCACCGAGGGCGTGCTCGGCGTGGGCACGGACCGTACCGCGCGCCTCGACCGGCTGACCCTGGACGGCTCCGTGACCACGCCGGGCGAGCGACTGCCGCTGCGCGGGCTCAACCAGTACGCGCTGCCTGAGGGGTCGATCGGGGCGTACACCGCGGACTGGGGCAGTGTCTCGCGGCTGCGCGCCGTCTGCGGGACCGACACCGACCGGGGCGGGCCGTGCAGCACGGACTCGTACGAGGTGACCATCCGGGGCGGCCGGGTCACCGCCGCGGCCGATCATCCGGGCAGCGGCCCCATCGCGGCAGGCAGCACGGTCCTGGTGGGCCGTGAAGCGGGGGCGCGGCAGCTGCGCAAGTTCTTCAAGGGCGAGAAGGTCCAGGTGCGGCACCGGCTGGTGGCGGCCGCGTCCGGGGTTCCGTACCGCTTCGCCGTCGGCGGCTTCCCGGTGCTGCGGCACGGCACGCCGCTGCCCGGCCTCGACACCACCACATCCGCCGTGCGCACCGCGGTGGGCATCGAGGACGGCGGCCACCGCCTGCTGCTGCTCGCCCTGGACGGCTCGGCCGCCTATCGCAGCGGCCTCACCGTCGAGGAAGTCGCCCGGACCCTGCGGTGGCTGGGCGCCACGGACGGCTTCAACCTCGACGGCGGCGGCTCCACGACCCTGGTCACCCGGTCGTCGGACACGGGCACGGTGAGCGTGCGCAACCACCCCAGCCAAGGAGCCGAACGCCCCGTCCCGGACGGCATCGGGGTGTTCAGTCCGTGAACGTCAGGGGTGCAGGCTGCTGACGATCTGCGCGGTCGCCGCGAGCCCCTGGTGGATGGTCGGGGCCATGCTCGTACTGGCCAGGAAGAAGCCGAGCAGGACGCAGACCAGGGCATGCGAGATCTTCATGGCGTTGTTGCGCACGAAGATCACCGCAATGATCAGGAGCAGCAGCACCACCGAGATGGAAACGGCCATCATCACCCTCCTCCGCCACGCCCACTTCGCGGCTTTCGGCCGCAAGTGTGGCGTAGCGGAGGGTTCATCCGGGCGGCTGACGTGTCCGCCGAACGTGTGGTTCTCCACCCTCTCGTGGGCGTCGAGGAGCGCCTCGAGTCGGGGCAGGCGTCAACACGCGCATGCATGAAGCCCGCCCCGGACGGGGCGGGCTTCATGCGCGGTGGATCAGGGCGACTGGAGGTCGACCAGTTCGGCGAGTACCGCGCGGTGCGCTCCCGCCGTACCGCAGGCGATCGAATCGGCCTTGGCCCGCTTCAGATACAGGTGGACCGGGTGCTCCCAGGTCATGCCGATCCCGCCGTGCAGCTGCAGGGCCTCTTCGGTGGCGCGTACGGCGACCGGGGAGGCGTAGGCCTGCGCGACGGCCACCGTGACGTCGGTGTCCTCGCCAGTGGCGAGCGCATCGGCGGCCGCCCGTGCGGCGGCCCGCAGGCCCGCGACGTCCAGCCAGAGCTGGGCGAGCCGGTGCTTGAGCGCCTGGAAGCCGCCGACCGGACGGTTGAACTGCTTGCGCTCCTTCAGATAGCGGACCGTCTCGGTCAACGCCCAGTCGGCCACACCCAGTTGCTCGGAAGCGAGCAGTCCGGCGGCGGTGCGCAGGGCCCGTCGCACGGCGGGTTCAGCGTCGCCGATACGGCGGCCGGGCGCCCCGTCGAGGGTGACGGTGGCGAGCGGGCGGGTCAGGTCCAGGGAGACCTGCGGCGTGACGGTCACCGCGTCGGCGGTCACGGCGTACAGGCCACCGTCGTCGGCCGGGACCAGCAGGACGTCGGCGACGGCGGCGTCGGCTATGCCGGTCAACTCACCGTGCAGGGTGCCGTTCTCCAGCCTCGCGGTCTTCGCCACGGCGCCTGGAGCGGTGTGCAGGCCGACCGCCAGGGCGCCGATCGCGCGGCCTGAGGCCAGCCGGCCCAGGAGCTCCTCGTCACCGCAGACCAGCAAGGCCTCGGTGGCCACGACCGCGCTGGTGAGGTACGGCACCGGGGCGACGGCCCGGCCCAGTTCCTCCAGCACCACGGCGACTTCGCGGTGCGAGGCGCCCTGACCGCCCAGTTCCTCGGGCACCAGCAGGCCGACGAGACCCATTCCGTCGGCGAGCGCCTTCCAGGCCGCGAGGTCGTGCGGGGCGCCGGACTCGGTGCGCGCGATGACGCCTGGCGCGTCGCAGTGGTCGGCGAGCAGGTCCCGCACGGCGGCGCGCAGCGCCTCTTCCTCCTCGGAGTAGAGAAGATCCGTCATCGGGCCAGGTCCTTCCATGCGACGTCCTTGTCGGTGCGCGGCTCGGCGGGCAGGCCAAGGACGCGCTCGGCGACGATGTTCAGCAGGACCTCGCTGGTCCCGCCCTCGATGCTGTTGCCCTTGGAGCGGAGATAGCGGTAGCCGGCGTCCCGGCCGGTGAAGTCGACGAGTTCGGGCCGGCGAAGGGTCCAGTCGTCGTACAACAGGCCCTCCTCGCCCCGAAGTTCGACCTCCAGGCCGCTGATCTCCTGGTTGAGGCGGGCGAAGGCGAGCTTCATGCCGGAGCCCTCGGGGCCCGGCTGGCCCACGGCGAGCTGCTGGCGCAGCCGTTCGCCGGTGAGCCGGACGACCTCGGCCTCGACCCACAGCCCCAGCAGCCGCTGGTGCAGGTCGTGGGTGCGCAGTTCGGGGCGCTCGCGCCAGGTCCTCGCGACCGGGCCGATCATGCCGCCCTCGCGCGGGATGCGCATGCCGCCGATGGACACCCGCTCGTTCATCAGCGTGGTCTGCGCGACCCGCCAGCCGTCTCCGACCTCGCCGAGGCGGCGGGCGTCGGGAATGCGGACGTCGGTGAGGAAGACCTCGTTGAACTCGGCCTCGCCGGTGATCTGCCGCAGCGGCCGGACCTCGACGCCGGGGTCGGTCATGTCGCAGATGAAGTAGGTGATGCCCTGGTGCTTGGGCACGTCCGGGTCCGTGCGGGCGATGAGGATGGCCCAGCGGGCGATGTGGGCGCTGGACGTCCACACCTTCTGCCCGCCCACGACCCAGTCGTCGCCGTCCCGGACGGCCCGCGTGCCGAGGGCGGCGAGGTCGGATCCGGCGCCGGGCTCGCTGAACAGCTGGCACCACACCTCCTCGCCCGTCCACAGCGGCCTGAGGTAGCGCCGCTTCTGCTCCTCGGTGCCGTAGCGGAGGATCGTCGGCGCGGCCATGCCGAGCCCGATGCCGATGCGGCGGGGGTCGTTGTCGGGGGCGCCGGCCGCCTCGAGCTCGGCGTCGACGACGGCCTGGAGGGAGCGGGTGGCGCCGAGGCCACCGAGGCCCTCCGGGTAGTGCACCCAGGCGAGTCCGGCGTCGAAGCGGGCCCTGAGGAAGTCGAGGCGGTCGGTGGTCGCCGGCGGGTGGGCAGCGAGCAACTCCTGCGTACGGCGGCGCAGTTCGGCGGCGTCGGTCATGCGGCGGCTCCGTTCTCCAGGACGACGGCGACCCGGCCGGTCGTCACGCCGTCGGCCACGCGCTGCACGGCGGTCGCGGCACCGCTCAGCGGGACACGCTCGCTCACCAGCGGCTTGATGGCGCCGCGGGCGGCCAGTTCGGTGAGCTGTTCGTGGCAGTGCTGGACCAGCTTCGGGTTCTTGGTGTTGTACAGGCCCCAGTGCAGGCCGAGGATCGAGTAGTTCTTGACGAGTGCGTGGTTCAGCCCCGGGCTGGGGATGGACCCGCTGGCGAAGCCCACGACGACGATCCGGCCCTCGAAGGCGACGACCTTCGCGGACTGTGCGTAGGCCTGACCGCCCACCGGGTCGTAGATCACGTCGGCGCCCCGGCCGCCGGTCGCCTCCTTCACCGCGGCGACGACGTCCTCGGCGCGCCGGTCGATCACCACGTCACAGCCCAGCTCCCGGGCGACGGCCGCCTTGTCCGCGCCCCCGACGACGCCGATGACCCTCGCACCGGCCGCCCTGCCGAGCTGCACGGCCGCGCTGCCGACCCCTCCTGCGGCGGCGTGGACGAGCAGCGTCTCGCCGGCTTCCAGACCGGCCCGGCGGTGCAGACCGAACCAGCCCGTCTGGTAGCCGATGTGCAGGGCGGCGGCCTTGGCGTCGTCGAGGGAGTCCGGGGCGGGCAGCAGGGCCGCGGCGTCCGCGAGCGCGTACTCGGCGAAGCCGCCGTACGGCAGCACAGGGTTGGCGATCACGCGGCGCCCGTCCTCGGTCTCGCCGCAGATCTCCACGCCCGGCGTGAACGGCAGCGGCGGCCGGACCTGGTACTGCCCGCGGCACAGCAGCGCGTCCGGGAAGTTGACGTTGGCGGCCCGTACCTTCAGCAGGACCTGGCCGTCGCCGGGCGTGGGCCGCTCCACCTCCGCGAGGCGCATCACCTCACTCGGCTCACCGTTCTCGTGCACTTGCCATGCCTGCATGCGGGGCCTCCACCGACTGCTCTGTCCGACCGGGCTCGTCGCATACTAAGCGGTCGCTTGCCCATGAGGGAACAGTCGGATGCGTCACGAACGAGCGGGCCGCGCCCGTACGTGCATCCGCTCCCCCTGCGGGCCGAACAGGCTGAGGAACTCCACCGGCCCCTGCCCCGTCGACCCGAACCAGTGCGGCACCCGCGTGTCGAACTCCGCCGCCTCCCCCGCGGTCAGCACCACGTCGTGCTCCCCCAGCACCAGCCGCAGCTTTCCGGAGAGCACGTACAGCCACTCATAGCCCTCGTGCGTCCGAGGATCGGGCGCCGGCTTGCGCTGCGGTTCGAGGACCTTGAAGGCCTGGAGGCCACCGGGCTGCCGGGTCAGCGGCCAGTGGGTGCGGCCGCCGCGGACGATCGGCTTGGCGCGCACCCGCGGGTCCCCCACCGGGGGCGCACCCACCAGTTCGTCCAGCGGTACCTGGTGGGCCTGCGCGATCGGCAGCAGCAGTTCGAGGCTGGGCCTGCGCAGGCCCGACTCCAGTCGGGAGAGAGTGCTGACGGAGATGCCGGTGGCCTCCGACAGCGCCGCGAGCGTCACCTCCCGCTCCTTGCGGATCCGTCGCAGCCTCGGGCCCACGCCCGCGAGAACGTCATCGGTACTCATGGCTGCATTGCAGTTTCGGCAAACGCGTTTGTCAATGGCGCAGCATCTCGGCGACCTCGCCGCCGACCGGGACGGACGAAGGTGTAGGCGGGCCGCCCCAGGTGCACCATGACTGCATGCTGCTGAGCCGGCTCGCCCATGTGTCCCAGGAGGTCGCCGCCGCCTCGGCGCGGTCCCGGAAGATCGCGCTGCTCGCCGAGCTGTTCCGGGCCGCCGACGCGGACGACGTGCCGATCGTCATCCCGTATCTGGCCGGACGCCTGCCCCAGGGGCGGCTCGGCATCGGCTGGAAGCTCCTCGACCAGGGAGTACCGCCGGCCGAGGTGGCCACGCTCACCGTGCGGGACGTGGACGCCCGGCTGACCCGGATCGGCTCGGTCACCGGCACCGGCTCGCAGGCGGAACGCAGGAGGCTGGTCGGCGCGTTGCTGGCGGCGGCCACCGCCGAGGAGCAGCGGTTCCTGTTCGGCCTGCTCACCGGGGAAGTGCGGCAGGGGGCGCTGGACGCCCACGCCGTGGAGGGGCTGGCCGGGGCGACGGGCGCCGACCCGGCGGACGTACGGCGGGCCGTCATGCTCGCCGGGTCGCTGCAGACCGTGGCGCGGGCCCTGCTCGCCGACGGCCCGGCGGCCTTGGAGGCGTTCCGGCTCACGGTCGGCCGGCCGGTGCTGCCGATGCTGGCGCAGACCGCCTCCTCGGTCGCGGAGGCCGTCCGGAAGCTGGGTGCGTGCGCCGTCGAGGAGAAGCTCGACGGCATCCGCGTCCAGGTCCACCGGGACGGCGACGAGGTACGCATCCACACCCGGACCCTGGACGACATCACCGACCGGCTGCCGGAGATCACCTCGGCCGCCCTCGAGTTGCGGGGCGAGCGGTTCATCCTGGACGGCGAGGTCATCGCCCTGGACGCGGACGGCAGGCCGCGCTCCTTCCAGGAGACCTCGGGGCGTGTCGGCTCCCGGGTGGACGTCGCGACGGCCGCCGCGACCGTCCCCGTCTCCCCCGTCTTCTTCGACGCGCTGTCCGTGGACGGCCGCGACCTGCTGGACCTGCCGTTCACGGACCGCCACGCCGAGCTCGCCCGGCTGGTCCCCGAACCCATGCGGGTGCGGCGCACGCTCGTGCACGACCCGGGCGACCCGGGGGACGTCGCCGCCGCGGAGACCTTCCTCACCGAGACGCTGAAGCGCGGACACGAGGGCGTGGTGGTCAAGGCGCTCGACGCCCCCTACAGCGCGGGCCGGCGCGGCGCGTCCTGGCTCAAGGTGAAACCGGTGCACACCCTCGACCTGGTGGTGCTGGCCGCCGAGTGGGGCCACGGTCGCCGCACCGGCAGGCTGTCCAACCTCCACCTCGGCGCCCGCAACCCCGACGGCTCCTTCGCGATGCTCGGCAAGACGTTCAAGGGCATGACGGACGCGATGCTCGCCTGGCAGACCGAGCGGCTGAAGGAACTGGCCGTCGAGGACAACGGCTGGGTGGTGAAGGTACGGCCCGAGCTCGTGGTCGAGATCGCCTACGACGGGCTGCAGCGCTCCACCCGCTACCCGGCCGGCGTCACGCTGCGCTTCGCCCGGGTGGTGCGCTATCGGGAGGACAAGCGCCCCGAGGAGGCCGACACCGTGGAGACGCTGCTGGCCGCCCACCCCGAGGTGGCGCCGTGAGCGGGCGGAGCAGACGCAGCGCGGGTCTGCTGCTGTTCCGGCGCACCGACCACGGTCCGGAGGTCCTGCTGGCCCACATGGGCGGCCCGTTCTTCGCCCGCCGTGAGGCCGGCGCGTGGACCGTCCCCAAGGGCGAGTACGACCCCGACGAGCCGTCCTGGGACGCGGCCCGCCGCGAGTTCCGGGAGGAGCTGGGGCTGGCGCCGCCCGACGGGGAGGCCGTCC
The DNA here is from genome assembly GCF_014905555.1 of Streptomyces sp. Y2F8-2. Lineage (GTDB taxonomy): Bacteria > Actinomycetota > Actinomycetes > Streptomycetales > Streptomycetaceae > Streptomyces > Streptomyces cynarae. The sequence continues at coordinate 264,904 of NZ_BNGS01000009.1, forward strand.
CGCTCGGCGAGGTGCGGCAGAGCGGCGGCAAGACCGTCACGGCCTGGGCGGTCGAGGCGGACCTCGACCCGGCGGCGATCGAGCCGGGCACCTTCACGATGGAGTGGCCGCCGAAGTCGGGGCGTCTGGAGGAGTTCCCGGAGGTGGACCGGGTGGCGTGGTTCGACCTCGACCGGGCCCGGGAGGTGATCGTGAGCGCACAGAGGGCGTTTCTCGACCGGCTCGCGGAGCACTCGAGCGACGGCGGTGTCCGATGACACCGGGACAACGCCGCCCGCGTTGCGGCCGCCACCGCCGCGCGGGAAGGTCGAAGCAAGCCCTTCCAGGAGGTCAGCCATGCCCATCGCCACCGTGAACCCGGCGACCGGCGAGACGCTCAAGACGTACGACGCCCTGGGCGCGGAGGAGATCGAGCGCAGGCTCGCCGCCGCCGAGGCCGCGTTCCGCACCCATCGCACCACGACGTTCGCCGAGCGGGCGCTGCTCATGCGCAAGGCGGCCGACCTGCTCGAGGAGGACCAGCAGGACATCGCCCGGGTGATCACCACCGAGATGGGCAAGCCGGTCAAGCAGGCCCGCTCCGAGGCCGCCAAGTGCGCCAAGGCCATGCGCTGGTACGCCGACCGCGCCGAGGAGCTGCTCGCCGACGAGGAGCCCCCCGACGTCGACGTGAAGGACTCGGGCGCCTCCCGGGTGATCGTGCGCTACCGGCCGCTCGGCCCGGTGCTCGCCGTGATGCCGTGGAACTTCCCGCTGTGGCAGGTGATCCGGTTCGCGGCGCCCGCGCTGATGGCGGGGAACGTGGGCCTGCTCAAGCACGCCTCCAACGTCCCGCAGACCGCCCTCTACCTGGAGGACCTGTTCCGCCGGGCGGGCTTCCCCGAAGGCTGCTTCCAGACCCTGCTGATCGGCTCCGGAGAGGTCGAGAAGGTCCTGCGCGACCCGCGGGTCAAGGCGGCCACGCTCACCGGCAGCGAGCCGGCGGGCCGGTCCGTCGCCTCGGTCGCCGGGGACGAGATCAAGAAGACGGTGCTGGAACTGGGCGGCAGCGACCCCTACATCGTCATGCCGTCCGCGGACCTGGACCGGGCCGCGCAGGTCGCGGTGACGGCCAGGGTGCAGAACACCGGGCAGTCCTGCATCGCCGCCAAGCGGTTCATCGTGCACGCGGACGTGTTCGACGCGTTCGCCGAGCGGTTCACAGCCGGAATGAAGGCGCTCAAGATCGGCGACCCGATGGACGAGGAGACCGAGGTCGGGCCGCTGTACAGCGAGCGGGGCCGGGCCGACCTCGAGGAGCTCGTCGACGACGCGGTGGAGGCGGGCGCGACGGTGCTGTGCGGCGGCGAGCGGCCCGACCGGCCGGGCTGGTACTACCCGCCGACCGTCCTCGCCGACATCACCCCCGAGATGCGGATCCACCACGAGGAGGCGTTCGGCCCGGTGGCCACGCTGTACCGGGCTGCGGACCTCGACGAGGCGGTGGCGATCGCGAACGACTCGCCGTTCGGACTGAGTTCGAACGTCTGGACGCGCAACGGGACCGAAGTGGACCGTTTCGTGCAGGATCTGGAGGCCGGCGGGGTGTACGTCAACGGGATGACGGCGTCCCATCCGGCCTTCCCGTTCGGCGGGGCCAAGCGCTCCGGTTACGGGCGCGAGCTGGCCGAGCACGGAATCCGCGAGTTCTGCAACATCACCACGGTGTGGCACGGGGCGTGAGCGTTCCACGGTTACGATCGCCTCTGTGAACCGCGAAGTGACCCTTCCTCTGATCGTCGACGACCGCGGGACCTTGCAGGTGGCTGCCGCCGATGTGAGCAAGTTGCTGCGCAGGCTGGGCGGTCGATGGGTGCGGCTTGTGGAGGAGGGGGACCAGGGGCTGGACGAGGACACGGTGGCCGCGTTGGCCATCGAGCTGGCGAAACTCGCGGACCGGATCGACGTCGCGTGCATCGCGCACAGCAGCGGTTCGTAGGCGGCCGGGGGCCGCTGCCGTCAGCCCTTGCCGTCCAGTTCCCACAGCGCGTGCCAGAAAGCGGTCTCGTAGCTCTGGAGCAGGCGGCCGTAGCGGTGGGCGCGCTCCTCGTTCAGGCGGTCCGCCTCCAGGGCCTCCTGGATCGCCGCGCCCGCCTTCCGGTCCAGGTCCGGGGACGGCTCCGCGAACAGGTCGAAGAAGGCGCAGGCCTCGTCGGTGAAGCCGTAGCAGTGGCGTAGCGCCAGCGCGATCCTCGCGCAGTAGTCGCCCCAGGTCGCGAAGTTGGCGCTCAGGGCCAGGGCGACGTCGGCCGGTTCCCCGTTCAGGGCCAGCCAGGCCACGTAGGCGGCATACCCCTGGCAGTCCGCCATCGGCTCGTACCCGGCCGGCTTCGCCTCCTCGCAGGCGGCGGCGTACGCGCCCAGGCGGTCCTGGGCCACGGCCTCGGCCTCGGCGAGCGCGGTGAAGAAGTCCGTGCACGCCGGCTGGTCCCGGCAGCGCTCGGCGAGGTGCCGGAAGGCGCGGCGGTCGGAGGCGATCACGTCCCGCTCTTCGGCGGCGAGGGCGGCGAGGGTGGCGGGCCGGGCCGCCCCGCGGGCGATCAGCGGAAGCAGCCGGTTGGCGTGCGGGTCGGGGGCCAGCCTCTCGGCGGCCGTCTCCAGCAGTTCCCTGGCCGTACGTGTCATCGACGCCCCTCCTCACTACGCTGTGCGACCTTACGCACACATGTCGTCACTGTACGTCCACCACTGGATCGGAGTATCACCGCGAGATATCCCCGCTGCGTCGGGTGATCGTGGGTGGACCACCCGCGTACGGGTGACGAACCCCCTTCCGCCGGGGGACGAAGAGTCCTCCGCCAAGGCGAAAGAAGGCGCGCTCCATGGCGACTCTGTGCAAGCCCGCGGTTTCTGTCCCGGAACACGTGATCACGATGGAGGAGACGCTGGACCTGGCGCGCTCCCGCCACCCGGACCATCCCCAACTCCCTCTCGCGCTGAGGCTCATCGCGAACACCGGGGTCAAGACCCGGCACATCGTGCAGCCCATCGAGGAGACCCTGAAGCACCCGGGCTTCGAGGAGCGCAACAACCTCTATGAGGCCGAGGCGAAGGCCCGCGTGCCCGCGGTGGTGCAGCGGGCGCTGGACGACGCCGAACTGCTCACCACCGACATCGACGTGATCATCTACGTGTCGTGCACCGGGTTCATGATGCCCTCGCTGACCGCGTGGCTGATCAACTCCATGGGCTTCAGCACCGACACCCGGCAGATACCCATAGCCCAGTTGGGCTGCGCCGCCGGCGGCGCGGCCATCAACCGGGCACACGACTTCTGCACGGCCTACCCCGACGCCAACGCCCTCATCGTGGCCTGCGAGTTCTGCTCGTTGTGCTACCAGCCCACCGACCTGGGCGTCGGCTCGCTCCTGTCCAACGGCCTGTTCGGCGACGGCGTCGCGGCGGCGGTCGTGCGCGGCAAGGGCGGCACCGGCGTGAAGCTGGAACGCAACGCCTCGTACCTGATCCCGAAGACCGAGGAGTGGATCGCGTACGACGTCCGGGCCACCGGTTTCCACTTCCTGCTGGACAAGCGGGTGCCCACCACGATGGAACCGCTCGCCCCGGCACTCGACGGACTGGCCAGGCAGCATGGCTGGGACGCCTCCGAGCTGGACTTCTACATCGTCCACGCAGGCGGCCCGCGCATCCTGGACGACCTGAGCAAGTTCCTGCACGTGCCGGCGGAGGCGTTCCGGTTCAGCCGGGCCACCCTCACCGAGTACGGCAACATCGCGAGCGCCGTCGTCCTGGACGCGCTGCGCCGGCTGTTCGAGTCGGGCGGTGCCGAACACGCGGCGCGCGGGCTGCTGGCCGGTTTCGGACCGGGCATCACGGCGGAGATGGCGCTGGGCCGCTGGCACATCTCCGGGAACGGGAAGAAATGAGATGACCACCGACACGGACGACAGGCGGCGCGCCGCGGCCGAGGGGACGAGCAGCGGGATCCTGCCGCCGGTCCGCCCCTGGCCCGCCCCCCGCCCGCCCGGCGTGGACCTCGACCCGGACCTGGCCGAGCTGATGCGCGAAGGCCCGGTCAGCCGGGTCGGGCGGCCCGACGGCGAGGGCTGGGCCTGGCTCGTGACCCGCTACGACGATGTGCGAGCGGTCACGAACGACCCCCGGTTCGGCCGTGAGCCGGTCATGGACGGTCGCCCGGCCCGGCTCGCCCCGCACGTCGTCCCGCAGCGGGACGCGGTCACCTTCCCGGACTCCTCCGAGCCTGCCCGGCCGCGCCGCTCGGTCGCCGCGGCCTTCACGGCGCGCGGCGTCGAGCGGGTGCGCGAGACGGCGCGGCGCATGCTCGACGAACTGGTCGACGAGCTGCTCCAGGACGGGCCTCCGGCCGACCTCATCGCGGCGGTTCTCGGCCCCTTCCCCGGTGCCCTGATCTGCGAGCTGATGGGCGTCCCGGCCGCCGACCGGCACGACATGCGCACCTGGACCCGGCTCATCCTCTCCCCCGCGCACGGCTCGAAGACCGGTGAGCGCGCCAGGGACGAGATGAACGCGTACTTCACCGGCCTGATCGGGGCCCGTGAGGGCGGCACCGGCGAGGACGTCGTCTCGCTGCTCGGGGCCGCCGTGGGTCTGGGTGAGGCGGCACTCGACGAGGCGGCCGGCCTCGCGGTGCTGCTGCAGATCGGCGCGGAGGCGGTCACCGGCCACACCGGCCGGATGTTCCACCTCCTGCTGACCCGCCCGGACCTGACCGAACGTCTGCGGGCCGAGCCGGCGATCCGCCCGCAGGCCGTCGACGAACTGCTGCGGTACGTCCCGCACCGCAACGCCGTGGGACCGCCCCGGGTGGCGACGCAGGACGTGGAGGTCGGGGGCGTGCGGATCCGGGCGGGTGAGGCGGTGTATGTGTCGTACGCGGCGGCGAACCGCGACCCGGGCGTCTTCCCGGACCCGGAGACGATCGACTTCGCGCGCTACCCGAACCCCCATGTGGCGTTCGGCTCCGGCCCGCACCGCTGCCCGGGCGGCATGCCGGCCAGGCTGGCGTCCGAGATGCTGCTGGACGCGCTCCTGGACCGGGTGCCGGGGCTGCGGCTCGCGGTGCCGCCCGATGAGGTCCCCTTCCGTGAGGGCGCGCTGACCCGCGGGCCCGATGCCCTTCCCGTGACGTGGTGAGCGGCTCATGACGACGACTGACAGACCAGTGGCCACCGAGGGCCTGTTCGTGCCGCCGGGTCAGGGACGTGTGGTCCAGACACCGGCCCAGCACGTGACGTTCAAGGTGACCGGCTCGCACTCGCGCATGGCGTCCACGTTCGAGGTGATCGTGCCGCCGGGCTTCGACGTCGGCGCCCATGTGCACACGCGCAGCGAGGAGCTTTTCTACGTGCTCGAGGGCGAGCTGGACGTGCTCGCCTTCGAGCCGCGCGTCCGGACCCCCGACAACTGGCAGAAGTGGGAGTCGAGCTCGGGCCGCCGGGTGCTCCGCGCCACCCCGGGCACGGTCATCGTCGTGCCCCCCGGCTGCCCCCACGCCTTCGCGAACCCGACGGAGACCCCGGCGAAGATGTTCTTCCAGGCGTCCCCGCCCCCGGACCACGAACGCTACTTCGAGGAACTCCTGGAGATCCTCGCCGACGGGGGCCCGCCGGACCACGAGGCGATCGAGGCGCTGCGGAGGCGGTACGACATCGAGCAGATCACGCCGCTCAAGCACCGGTAGAGCCTGGTGAGGGGCCCTCAGCGAATGGGCATGCCGGAAAGCGTCCGGGCGATCACCAGCCGCTGGATCTCGCTGGTGCCCTCGAAGATCGTGTAGATGGCCGCGTCCCGGTGCATGCGCTCCACGGGGTACTCCCGGGTGTACCCGTTGCCCCCGAGGATCTGTATCGCCTGGGCCGTGACCTTCTTCGCCGTCTCGCTCGCGAACAGCTTCGACATCGACCCCTCGGCAGCGGTGAACGGCTTGCCGTTGACCGCCATCCACGAGGCCCGCCACACCAGCAGCCGCGCGGCGTCGATCTGCGTGCGCATGTCCGCGAGCTGGAAGGCGACGCCCTGGTTGTCGATGATCGGCCGCCCGAACTGCTCGCGCGTCCTGGCGTAGTCGAGGGCCACCTCGTAGGCGGCGCGAGCGGTGCCCACCGCCATGGCGCCCACCGCGGGACGGCTCGCCTCGAAGGTGGCCATCGCCGCGTTCTTCACGCGCTCCCCGCCCTTCCTCGCCTTCTCCCGGGCGCGGGCGAGCCGCTCGTCCAGCTTCTCCTTGCCGCCGAGCAGGCAGGATCCGGGGACACGGACGTCGTCGAGGATCACCTCCGCGGTGTGCGAGGCGCGGATGCCGTGCTTCTTGAACTTCTGGCCCTGGGCGAGGCCCGGCGTGTTCGGCGGGATGATGAAGGACGCGTGACCCTTGGAGCCCAGCTCGGGGTCGACGACCGCGACCACGACGTGGACGTTGGCGATGCCGCCGTTGGTCGCCCAGGTCTTGGTGCCGTTGATCACCCACTCGTCCTTGGCCTCGTCGTACACGGCGCGCGTGCGCAGGGAGGCCACGTCGGAGCCGGCGTCGGGCTCGGAGGAGCAGAAGGCGGCCACCTTGACGTCGTCGGCGTCGCCGTACATCTGGGGGATCCAGGTGCCGATCTGCTCCTCAGTGCCGTTGGCGAGGACTCCGACGGCGGCGAGTCCGGTCCCGACGATCGACAGGGCGATGCCCGCGTCGCCCCAGAACAGCTCCTCCATCGTCATGGGGATGCCGAGACCCGTGGAGTCGAAGTACTGCTGGGCATAGAAGTCGAGGGAGTAGATGCCGACCTTCGCGGCCTCCTGGATGACCGGCCAGGGAGTCTCCTCACGCTCGTCCCATTCGGCGGCCGCGGGGCGGATGACATCGGCGGCGAAGCCGTGCAGCCAGTCGCGGACCTCCTTCTGTTCGTCGTTGAGCTCCATGGTGAACTCGGCCATGTCCCCTCCAGCACTGCGCTAACGTGTTACTTGCGGTAACAGCAGTCTGTTACTCGCCAGTAGGAGAAGTCAACTCCCGGGCCGGCCGGGCCGTCCCCTTGGCAAGTCGGCAGCTCGTTCGATACCGACTCGCCTTTCAGTGTTACTTTGCGCAGGCGTCACCGAATCAGGACGGGTGGGGAGAGATGATGGACACCACGCAGCGGACCGATCAGGAGCGGTCCGCCGACCGCCGACGGCGAGAGTTGCTGGAGGCCGCCGACCGAGTGGTGCTGCGCGACGGCCCCGGGGCCTCGATGAACGCCATCGCCGCCGAGGCCGGCATCACCAAGCCGATCCTCTACCGCCACTTCGGCGACAAGGGCGGGCTGTACGCGGCGCTCGCCAAACGCCACACGGACGCGCTGCTCGACTCGCTGCGGGCGGCGCTGGACGCCCCGGCGGACCGGCGCGAGCGGGTGGAGTCCACGCTGGACACGTATCTGGCGGCGATCGAGGCACGACCGCAGGTGTACCGCTTCCTGATGCATCCGGCGGAGGGGGGCTCGCAGAACGACCAGGGCTTCGACACCGGCCGCCACTCGATCCCGCTGCTGCGCCGCATGGGTGAGGAACTGGCCCAGGTCATCGAGGAACGCCTGGACCTCGGCCCGGACACCCACCAACTGGCGCGGGTGTGGGGCCACGGCATCGTCGGCATGATGCACGCCGCCGGCGACTGGTGGCTCGGGGAACGGCCGTGCTCACGGGCGGAGTTGGTGCGGAGCTTGGCGGACTTGCTGTGGGGCCGTCTCGCTGCGGCTGGGGACCGCATCGGAGGCCCCGGGTTCTGAAGCGCGCCCTTAGGGGCGCGGGGCTGTGTGGATATGCGGCTCCGCCGGGTGGGCGCGACCAGCCGAAGTCGGCCCCCAGTCGCCGACGTCTCATCGCCCCCACGACGCTCTCGCGGCCTGCCGCAACACCCTCCGCTTGCGCCACCCCGCCAGGTGGTCCACGTACAGACCGCCGGCCAGGTGATCGCACTCGTGCTGCAGGCACCGGGCGAACCACCCGGTGCCCTCCACCCGCACCGGCTCTCCACCCACCGTGAACCCCTCGACGACCGCCCGGTCGAACCGCTCCGTCCCCGCCTCGAGCCCCGGCAGGGACAGGCACCCTTCCGGTCCACGGATGACCACACCGTCCGCCTCCACCAGCCGTGGATTCACCACATGCCCCAGGTGACGCACGTCCTCGTCGTCCGGACAGTCGTACACGAACACCCGCAAAGGCTCGCCGACCTGGTTCGCGGCCAGGCCGACCCCCCGCGCGGCGTACATCGTCGCGAACATGTCCTCGACGAGCCGGGCGAGTTCGGGTCCGAATTCGGTGACGTCCCTGCACGGCTCGCGAAGTACGCGGTCGCCGAGCACGGTGATGGGCCGGACGCGCCCTCGGGCGCCCGGGATGGTGCGATGTGGCATGCCGGCAAGGGTACGGTCGGCAGGGCCGCGCGGGCGCCGGGGTGGTGCCGCGGTTCGGGGGCGTGCGGGGATCTCGATAGGCTGAGGCCCACACGTTGCCGGAACAGGGCGCGGCGTTGTACGCAAGGAGGATCGAGAACTGATGGCAGGCAACTCGGACCCGCTGACGCCGCGGGCCAAGCTGGCCGTGACCGCGGGCAAGGCGGTCGCTGCGGCATCGCGCGCCGCGGGGCGCGGCAGCGGTTCGGTGATCGGCGGCCGAGTGGCGCTGAAGCTCGACCCCGACCTCCTCGCCCGGCTCGCCCAGAACCTGGACGTCGTCCTGGTCTCGGCGACCAACGGCAAGACCACGACCACCCGGCTGATCGCGGAGGCGCTGCGCGCGGCGGGCCCGGTCGTCTCGAACGCGCTCGGCGCCAACATGCCCGCCGGCATCACCTCGGCGCTGGCGGGCGGTTCGGACGCCAAGTTCGCCGTGATCGAGGTCGACGAGAAGTACCTCGCCGGGGTCGCCCGCGACACCGACCCGAAGTGCATCGCGCTGCTGAACCTCTCCCGCGACCAGCTCGACCGCGCCGCCGAGACCCGTATGCTCGCCGAGAACTGGCGTGAGGGCCTGGCCGGGTCCAAGGCCGTCGTCGTCGCGAACGCCGACGACCCGCTGGTCGTGTGGGCCGCGTCCTCCTCGCCCAATGTGATCTGGGTCGCCGCCGGCCAGATGTGGAAGGACGACGCCTGGTCCTGCCCGTCCTGCGGCGGTGTGATGCAGCGCCCCGGGGACGACTGGTACTGCGGCGAGTGCGGCTTCCGCCGGCCGACCCCGAGCTGGGCGCTGTCCGGGGACCACGTCCTCGACCCGCACGGCTCCGCCTGGCCCATCCACCTCCAGCTGCCGGGCCGCGCCAACAAGGCGAACGCCGCCAGCTCGGCCGCCGTCGCGGCCGTGTTCGGCGTGCCCCCGCAGGTCGCGCTCGAGCGCATGTACCAGGTGCAGGCGGTGGCCGGGCGCTACGACGTCGTCCAGTTCCAGAACCGCGACCTGCGCCTGCTGCTGGCGAAGAACCCGGCCGGCTGGCTGGAGACGTTCTCGCTGATCGACCCGCCGCCGACCCCGGTGATCCTCTCCGTGAACGCGCGCTCGGCCGACGGCACCGACACCTCCTGGCTGTGGGACGTCGACTACACGCGGCTGACCGGCCACCCGATCTTCGTCATCGGCGACCGCAAGCTGGACCTCGCCGTGCGCCTGGAGGTCGCGAACCAGTCCTTCCAGGTCTGCGAGAACCTCGACCAGGCCGTGCAGCTCGCGCCGCCGGGCCGGATCGAGGTCATCGCCAACTACACCGCGTTCCAGGACCTGCGCCGCCGCGTCGGCAACTGATCACGAAGGACGAGCATCGATGAGTGACAACCAGCTGCGTCTGGTGTGGATCTACCCGGACCTGCTGAGCACCTACGGCGACCAGGGCAACGCGCTCGTCGTGGAGCGCCGGGCCCGCCAGCGCGGCCTCGACGTGGCCCGCCTCGACGTGCGCAGCGACCAGCCGATCCCGACCTCCGGCGACATCTACCTGATCGGCGGCGGCGAGGACCGGCCGCAGCGGCTCGCGGCCGAGCGGCTGCGCCGCGACGGGCATCTGTACCGGGCCGTGGAGAACGGCGCGATCGTCTTCTCGGTCTGCGCCGGCTACCAGATCCTCGGCCACGAGTTCATCAACGACCTCGGGCAGCGCGAGCCGGGCCTCGGACTGCTCGACGTGGTCTCGGTGCGCGGTGAGGGCGAGCGGTGCGTCGGCGACGTCCTCGCGGACATCGACCCGCGCCTCGGCCTTCCCCCGCTCACCGGCTTCGAGAACCACCAGGGCGTCACCCACCTCGGTCCGACGGCCCGCCCGTTCGCGCAGGTGAAACTCGGCAGGGGCAACGGCACGGGCGACGGCACGGAGGGCGCGTACAACGACACCGTCTTCGGCACGTACATGCACGGGCCCGTGCTGGCGCGCAACCCGCAGATCGCGGACCTGCTGCTGAAGCTGGCGCTGGACGTCAACGCGCTGCCGCCGGTCGACGACCGCTGGTACGAGGCGCTGCGCAACGAGCGCATCGCGGCTGCGCAGCAGCCTGCGTAGGCACAGCTGCGCAGCAGCCTGCGTAGGCACAGCCGCGCAGCAGCCTGCGTAGGCGGAGCCCAGGTCAGTACACCCGCCGGCCAACCTGCGGCAACCAGCCCGTCTGACAGTGCGTCCGCACAGCTGAGCGGGGGCGTCCAGCAGGCGGACGCACGGTGCGGCCCCGCCCCCCTCCGCCGGTAGGGTGGCGGGGATCGAGCCGGACAGCGCGGTCCGGTCCCGTGCCCACGTTGAGAAGGTTGTTCGGGCTATGCGCATTGGTGTCCTCACGTCCGGTGGTGACTGCCCCGGTCTGAACGCCGTCATCCGGTCCGTCGTACACCGCGCCGTCGCCGACCACGGCGACGAGGTCATCGGCTTCCGGGACGGCTGGAAGGGTCTCCTGGAGTGCGACTACCTCAAGCTCGACCTGGACGCGGTCAGCGGCATCCTGGCCCGCGGCGGCACCATCCTCGGCTCGTCCCGAGTCCGTCCCGAGCACCTTCGGGACGGCGTGGAGCGGGCCCGGGGCCATGTCGAGGAACTGGGTCTCGACGCGATCATCCCGATCGGCGGTGAGGGCACGCTCAAGGCGGCCCGGCTGCTGTCCGACAACGGCCTGCCGATCGTCGGCGTGCCGAAGACCATCGACAACGACATCGCCGTCACGGACGTCACCTTCGGCTTCGACACGGCCGTCGGTGTGGCCACCGAGGCGCTGGACCGGCTGAAGACCACCGCGGAGTCGCACCAGCGGGTGCTGATCGTGGAGGTCATGGGCCGCCACACCGGCTGGATCGCGCTGCACTCCGGCATGGCGGCCGGCGCACACGCGATCGTCGTGCCGGAGCGCCCCTTCGACATCGAGGAGTTGACCGCCCGGGTCGGCGAACGGTTCGCCGCGGGCAAGCGGTTCGCGATCGTCGTCGCCGCGGAGGGCGCCAAGCCGAAGCGCGGCACGATGGAGTTCGACGAGGGCGGCAAGGACATCTACGGGCACGAGCGGTTCGCCGGGATCGCCCGGCAGCTCTCGCTGGAGCTGGAGCAGCGGCTCGGCAAGGAGGCCCGTCCGGTGATCCTCGGCCATGTGCAGCGTGGTGGTACGCCCACGGCGTACGACCGGGTGCTGGCGACGCGGTTCGGGTGGCATGCGGTCGAGGCCGTGCACCGGGGCGAGTTCGGCATGATGACCGCGCTGCACGGCACGAAGATCGTGATGGTGTCGCTGGCGGAGGCGGTGGAGACGCTCAAGACGGTGCCGATGGAGCGGTACGCCGAGGCGGAGTGTGTTCTGTAACGCATCGGCGGACTTCAGCCGCCCCCGGTCGCAGCCGCGGCCGGGGGCGGTTCTACTCTGGGTGCGGACAGACAGCTGTGGACAGACAGCGCACAACCCCCACGAAACAGGAGCCGGCGGATGGATCACAGCGGGCACGGCATGACCATGGATCTGCCGCCGTTCACGCTGGGGCGGGGGCTCGTCTGGTCGACGGACCCGTTCTTCCTCGTCGCCTGCCTGGTCGGGCTCGGGCTGTACGGGTGGGGCGTCGTCCGGCTCGTGCGCCGCGGGGACAAGTGGCCGGCCGGCCGGACCCTCTCGTACGTCGTCGGGGTACTGATCGTGCTGCTCACCATGTGCACCAGGCTGAACGACTACGGCATGGTCATGTTCAGCGTGCACATGGTGCAGCACATGCTGATCAGCATGCTGGCGCCGATCCTGATCCTGCTCGGTGCGCCGATCACCCTGGCACTGCGCGCCCTGCCGACCGCGGGCCGCGGCCGCAAGGGGCCGCGTGAGCTGCTGCTGATGCTGCTGCACAGCCGCTACCTGCGGATCATCACGCACCCGGCGTTCACCATCCCGCTGTTCATCGCGAGCCTGTACGGGCTGTACTTCACCCCGCTCTTCGACTTCCTGATGGGGTCCAAGGCCGGGCACATCGCGATGATGGTGCACTTCCTCGCCGTCGGCCTGGTGTTCTTCTGGCCCATCATGGGCGTCGACCCGGGCCCGCACCGGCCCGGGCATCTGATGCGGATGCTGGAGCTGTTCGCGGGCATGCCGTTCCACGCGTTCTTCGGTATCGCCCTGATGATGGCGTCCACACCGATGGTCGACGCCTACCGGAACCCGCCCGCCTCGCTCGGCATCGACGCCCTGGCGGACCAGACGTCGGCGGGCGGCATCGCCTGGGCGTTCAGCGAGGTCCCGTCCGTGCTGGTGCTGCTCGCGCTGCTGTTCCAGTGGTACAGGTCGGAGCAGCGGCAGGCCAAGCGGACGGACCGGGCCGCGGACCGCGACGGCGACAAGGAACTCGAGGCGTACAACGCCTATCTCGCCTCACTCAACGCACGCGGCCGCTGAGTTCCGTCACACCGCTGAATTCCCTTTCTTTTCAGGCTGCCTGAAGTACCGCTCCATTCGGTAGCCTGGTGCGATGACGCCCTGCCGCCGCTCTGCAGGGCGCGGGGGGACCGCAGGGGGGAGCGGTGATGACAATGCGTGCGTCTCTGCACAGGGCGGGGAAATCCCTGGCCCGCAGGATCGGCGTTCTGCTGGCCGCGGTACTGGTCGTCGCCGGCTGTGGAAAAAGCGCACAGACGTTCGTGGTGAAGGCCGTCGCCGTCGGGATTCCGTCGCTGAATCCCTTCTTCGACGAGCGCAGCGGTCTCGGGCACGACACCACGGTCCGCATCCGGGAGGTGCCCGGAGGCCTGCAGGCCGGGAACACCCCCGGGCTCTACGGCGGTTCCCGGCAGCCCACGATCTGTGACGTCGAGCGGCTGAAGGAATTCCTCACCGATCCCGGGAACGACCGCAAGGCGAAGGTCTGGGCGCAGGTCCTCGGAATTACCCAGGCGCAGATTCCCGGCTATCTCGACCGGCTCACACCGGTCCTGCTGCGTCACGACACTCTCGTCCAGAACCACGACTACAAGAAGGGCAGCGCCACCCCTTTCAACTCGCTGCTCCAGGCCGGAATCGCCGTATTGGTGAACGACCAGGGACAGCCCACGGTGAAATGCTCCTGTGGAAACCCGCTGCGCCCGTTCCAGGGCGACACCACACGGATTTCGGTCATGTTCCAGGACGGCAACAGGAAATGGGCGGGATATGACCGTTCCTCCGTGGTGGCGGTCAGGCCCGCGCCGCGGCCGCTGACCCGGCTGGTGCTCGTCGACGTCGACGACCCGGGCCGCGGGATCAGCCGCCCCGTCGGGACGGCGGGTGGTCACGACTCCCCCTTCGACGCCCGGGTACGGCACCGGGTGCCCCGGGTGACCGGGATGCCGTTCGCCGAGGCCGGCCGGCGGCTGACGGACCTGGGACTCGCGGTCGCCTACGCCGGGAAGGGGGCGCCGCCCGACGAGGCCCTGGTCACGGGCTCGGATCCCGCGCCGGGCACCGAGCTGGCGTTCGGGCAGTACGTCACGCTGTCGGTGGCCACCGCCACCACGGACGGACCCGGCGGCGGCACGAGGGCGACGTCCACTCCCCCGTCGTCGGGCAGGACGACGACCCCCGGGAAGGGCGGCGGCGCCTCTCCCTCGACGCCGGCCGACAGCGGGAAGGTCTCCTCCCCGCCGGCGTCGGGCGGCTCGTCCTCGCCCCCGGCGTCAGGGGGCTCCTCCTCGCCACCGGGGAGCGGCGCGAGCACCTCGGGCAGCTCCTCACCGTCCAGGACCACCCAGCCGCCCGCGTCGAGCAGCGCGGCTCCGTCCGGTACGGCCCCCGGGGCGACCGGTTCACCGACCACCGGCAAACCGGGCTCGAGCAGCGCACCCGTGACGTCGGCGCCCGGCCCCTCCAAGACGCCCGGCTCGTCCAAGTCGCCCGGCCCCTCGAAGTCGCTCGACCCGTCCGAGCCACCCGACCCGTCCACGACTTCCCCGTCCAAGCCATCCTCGTCCAAGCCTGCCCCGTCCAAGCCACCGAAGCCCGTCACCTCGGCGCCCGAGACCGGCAGGCCGTCGACCGGCACGCCGCAGACCGGGAAACCGGCCACGAGCAAGCCCGCCACCGGCGCACCGGCCACCGGCGCGCGAGAGGTCAGGCCCAGCCCCTGACCGGTCGGCCCACGGACGTCCCGCACCAGAACGCCGCATCACACCGGGGAGCGACGCGATGCCATCAGGATCACCGCAGTCGGGAGTGGGCCGGACCATCGCCGGTCGTTACCTCCTGCTGAACCGGCTCGGCAGTGGCGCCATGGGCCATGTGTGGCGCGCCCATGACCAGCGGCTGGACTGCGAGGTCGCCCTCAAGGAGGTCGTGTTCCGCAACCCGGTGGAGGCGATCGAGGAGCGGGCCGCCCGGGTCGCCCGGGCCCGGGCCGAGGCCCGGCACGCGGCCGGGCTGCGCGGGCATCCGCACGTGGTGACCGTGCACGACGTACTGGAGCACGAGGGCCTGCCGTGGATCGTCATGGAATACGTCCCGGGCGCGCTCGACCTGCGGGAACTGGTCCACCGTCGCGGGCCTCTGGCCCCCGTGGAGTGCGCCCGCATCGGGCTCGCCGTGCTGGACGCCCTGACCGCCGGGCACGAGCGGGGCGTCATGCACCGGGACGTGAAGCCGGCGAACATCCTGCTGGCGCCGGACCGCGGCGGGGCGCCGTACGCCCGGGTCCTGCTCACCGACTACGGCATCTCGGTGCAGCCGGACGCGGGCGAGCCCCGGTACACACTGACGTCCGCGCTGGTCGGTACGCCCGGCTATCTGGCGCCCGAGCGTGCGACCGGCGGGCCGCCCACCGCGGCGGCCGACCTGTTCTCGCTGGGCTGCACGCTGTACTTCACGGTCGAGGGGTGCGGGCCCTTCGAGCGGGACAGCCAGCTCGCCGAGATCACCGCGGTGGTCCTGGAAGAGCCCCGGGCTCCGATGCGGGCGGGGGCTCTGGGGCCGCTGCTGTCCGCCGTACTGGTCAAGGACCCGGCCCTGCGGATCACGGCGGCGGACACGGCAGCCGCACTGACGGCGATCGCGGCTCCGAGCCGCCCGGTCCCGGTCCGGGGCTCGCGAACGCGGTGGGCGCGTCCGCACGCGCCGACGGAGACCTCGCACAACCCGACGGCAGGCGGCCCGCCGGTGCCCCCGCCCGCGCCCTCCCCGCCGAACGGACAGGCACACCACCCCAAGCGCGGGCATCTCCTGCGCGCCCTCCTCGCCTGCGCCCTGGGCCTGGTGCTCGCCCTTGGCGGGGTCTGGTACGCCGTTGTGCACCCGTCGGGCGGTGGGGTGGCCAAGCCGTACGGGGACGCCGTCGGCCTCGCGCGGCCCCTGAAGGACGGTGACTGTGTGGTCGCCGACTGGCCCGGGCCCCCCTTCCAGGGCGGCCCTCCGCGGCTGACCGTGGACCCGACCTGCTCCGAGAGGACGCCGGACGGGCAGGTCATGGCATTCGTCACCAGCCCGTCCGCGGACGAGGCCCGTCAGCAGGGGCCCGACGCGTGCGAGCAGCGCACACAGGACGTCCGCGAGAAGCTGGCCGACGTGCGCGGTTACGCCATCGTCCCGACCCGGGCCGGGTTCGAGGCGGCCGGGCGGCGCACCGCGTGTCTGGTGCTGGGCGCGCACGGGCCGGTGTACGGACCGCTCGGGGGCCACCGCAAGCCGGGCATGCCGTTCGTGGACACCGCCGACATGCAGAAACGGGACTGTCTGGACGCGCCCTCCCTGCGGGTCGCCCGCCTGGTCTCCTGCACGGGCACGCACGACCAGCAGGTGCTCGGCTTCACCCGGCTCGGCCCGGACACCACCCTGGCCGAGGCAAAGAGCCTGTCCGACGCCGCGTGCGCGAGGGACGTGCCGCCGAAGGACTACGGCTTCGACCCGTCCCGCTACGAAGCCGCGTCCTGGACGGGCACGAGCGCCTGGTTGTCCGGAACTCATCTCGTCGTCTGCACCGTGCGCAAGCAGAACGGGGGCACCATGGGTAAGGACGAACCATGAGGAGGGTGTTGCCATGCCCGGTTCCACGAAGGCGATGGGGGTGCTCACCGTCGGTGCGCTCGTCGTGGTGACGGCCTACACGGTGGCACTCGGAAGCAGCGGCTGGCTGTGGTTCGGCTGGGTCGTCCTCGGCCTGATCACCCTCGGCATGGTGGTCACCACCCGCAACCCTTGATGCGGTCCCCGCGGCCCCCGTTCACGCGAGTTCGCGCATCCGGCGGACCGGGCTCGCCAGGAGGATCGCCGGGCTGACCGTGGAGAGCACGGCCATGATTGCGAGGGAGGCGCGGGTCCCCCACAGGGCGGCGGCACCTCCAGCGGCCAACGCACCGAAGGGGATCGCACCCCAGGAGATGAAGCGGACCGTCGCCATCACGCGCGGCAGGAGTTCCGGGGGTGTGGCGGTCTGCCGGTAGGTGCGGGTCACGATGCTCGTCACCACCACGGCCCCGGCGAAACCGCCGTTCCCCAGGGCGAACAGGCCGAGTGCCACGGAGTGGCCGGCCAGCGGCATCAGCGCCGCGAAGCACGGGGAGACCACTGCGGCCCAGCGCAGCGCCCGGCCGCTGCCCAGACGTGCGACGATCCGGGGCGTCAGCGCCGCACCCACCAGGGTGCCGAGGCCATCGGTCGCGATGAGTAGCCCGACCAGGGCGGGCGGTGCGTCGAGGGTGCGGACCAGGAAGACGGGGGTGAGCGCCATCAGGCCGCCGCAGACGAAGTTGACGGCGGTCGCGTCTGCCGCGCAGGGACCGATGACAGGGTGGCGGGTGACGTACCGCCAGCCTTCGCGGATCATCTCGCCCATGCCGCGGCGCGGGCCCTCCTGTGCGGGGTGCGCCACCTGCGGCAGGCTGCCCATGAGCGCGGCCGAGACGAGGTAGCTCACCGCGTCGACCGTGATCGACGTCGCCGCGCCGAGCAGTTGGACCAGCACGCCGCCGAGGGATGGGCCACCGAGTTGGGTCGCCGCCCTGGTTCCCGAGGTGAGGCTGTTGCGGGCGGTCAGCTCCTCCTTGCTGACGATGGAGGGCAGGAAGGTCGAGTTGCCGACGTCGAAGACCACGGACGCCAACCCGACTACCAAGGCCACGACGATCAGCTGCGGCAGGGTCAGGACGCCGAGCGTGGCGGCCACTGGCACCGAGGCCACCGCAGCGGCCCGGACCACATCCATCGCCACCTGCGTCCCGCGCAACGGCAGACGGTGTACGAGGACTCCGGCCGGGAGGCCGATCAGGAGCCACGAAGCGAAGGAGGCGGCCGTGATCAGGCTGACCTCGAACGCCGAGGCATGCAGCACCAGTACGGCGAGCAACGGGAGGGCCACCGCCGTCACGGCATCGCCGATCCCGCTCACCGTGGAGGCGCCCCAGTAGCGCCAGAACGCCACCACGCTCGAAGCGCCGTCCGGCTGCTTCTCCTTCTCTCCCCGACCCTGCACCGCCGTCGCCATGCCTGCCCCCCCTGCGAGTGAGTCTCTTTAGGGAACTGACTATACTCATGGATCGTGCGGTACACAGAACTCGGCGACCCGGACTGCGCGATCGCGCAGGCGCTGACAGTGGTCGGTGACCCGTGGACACTGCTGCTCATCCGCGACGTCGCGGGCGGGACGCATCAGTTCGACGCGCTCCGGGACGGACTCGGCATCAGCCGTAAGGTACTGACGGACCGTCTGAAATCCCTGGTCGCGGACGGAGTACTGGAGAAGCGTCTCTACAGCCCGCATCCTGCCCGCTACGAGTACCACCTGACACCGGCCGGACGCGGGCTGCTACCGGTCCTCGTCGCCCTCCAGGACTGGGGCGCCCGCCATGTCATGGGCGACGACGTGCTCTCGGCGACCAGCGAGACCGACTCCGCGGAGACTCGACGCGTGCACGCCCTGGTGGGGCGTCGGCTCCCTCAGCTCGAACTCGCCGGCCCGGAGGGCGTGCCGGTCGACCCGGTCTCCAACCGGACCTGGACGGTCCTGTACTGCTTCCCCGGGGCCTACGCACCCGGCGGGAACGACTACCCGCCGGGCTGGGGCCGGATCCCGGGCGCCCGCGGCTGCACGCTGGAGTCGTGCACCTACCGCGACCGGATGGCGGCCTTCGCGGAACGCGATGCGAGGGTGCACGGAGTCAGCACGCAGCGCCCCGACCAGCTCGCCGCCTTCGCGGAGCACGAGCGGATCGCGTTCCCGCTCCTGTCCGATGCCGACCTTCAGCTGGCCGCGGCGCTGCGGCTGCCCACCTTCCGCGCAGCGGGTGTGGACCGGCTCAAGCGGCTCACTCTCGTCCTCGACTCCTCCCGCACGGTGCGCGGCGTGCTCTACCCGCTCGACGACCCGGCGGGTTCCGTCGACGACGCCCTGGCAATCGTCGACTCGCTGGCCGGGGCGTGACAGCTCAGCCCACCGAGAGGAGGGCACCCCGAACCGTGGGGCTTGCCCCGACGTCTGCCACCCGAGGGCGGTCTGCCCGTGGACCGATGACGGAAGAACCACAGGGAGCCCTGAGCACTGTGTCCGGACTTCGGGCGCCCGGAGTCCGGACACGGGCTCTCACGGCCCCGGCAGCCGCCCGGCCGAGTGCACCCCCGGCTGGTACTTCGGCAACCGGATCGTGATCTTCATGCCCGCCCCCGGCGCGGTCTCGATGACAAGTGCGTGCTCATCTCCGTAGACCTGGCGCAGCCGGTCGTCGACGTTGGACAGTCCGATGCCGCCGGACGGGCTGACCTCCCCGGCCAGGATGCGGCGCAGCAGCTCCGGGTCCATCCCCGCTCCGTCGTCCTCGATGACGACCAGGGCCTCGGCGCCCGCGTCCTGCGCGGTGATGCCGATGTGCCGTTGGTCAGTGGTGCCCTCCAGGCCGTGCTT
Organism: Streptomyces sp. Y2F8-2; assembly: GCF_014905555.1. Classification (GTDB taxonomy): domain Bacteria; phylum Actinomycetota; class Actinomycetes; order Streptomycetales; family Streptomycetaceae; genus Streptomyces; species Streptomyces cynarae. The sequence continues at coordinate 284,266 of NZ_BNGS01000009.1, forward strand.
GACGGCGTTCTCGACGAGCGGCTGGAGGCAGAGGAAGGGCAGGGCGACCGGCAGTACCTCCGGCGCGATCTGCAGGGTGACGGTGAGCCGGTCGCCGAAGCGGGCCCTGACCAGCGCCAAGTAGTGGTCGATGGCGTGGAGTTCGTCGGCGAGCGTGGTGAAGTCGCCGTGCCGGCGGAACGAGTAGCGGGTGAAGTCCGCGAACTCCAGCAGGAGTTCGCGGGCGCGCTCGGGGTCGGTGCGCACGAACGAGGCGATGACGGCGAGCGAGTTGAAGACGAAGTGCGGGGAGATCTGGGCGCGCAGCGCCTTGATCTCGGCCTCGATGAGCCTCGTACGGGACCGGTCGAGGTCCGCGAGCTCCAGTTGTACGGAAACCCAGCGGGCCACCTCCCCCGCGGCGCGGACGAGGACCGCGGACTCGCGGGGGGCGCAGGCGACCAGCGCGCCGTGGACGCGGTCGTCGACGGTGAGCGGTGCGACCACGGCCCAGCGCAGCGGGCAGTCGGGCGCGTCGCACGCCAGCCGGAAGGCCTCGCCGCGGCCGGTCTCCAAGGGGCCCGCGAGCCGCTGGAGCACCTCCTCGCGGTGGTGCTCCCCCGCGCCGTCCCAGGCCAGCACGGTCTCCCGGTCGGTGAGGCAGAGCGCGTCGGTGCCGAGCAGGGAGCGCAGCCGTCGCGCGGACTTGCGGGCGGTCTCCTCGGTGAGCCCGGCGCGCAGCGGGGGCGCGGCCAGGGAGGCGGTGTGCAGGGTCTGGAAGGTGGCGTGCTCCACGGGGGTGCCGAGCCCGCCGAGGCGCTCGGGGCGGGCGGTGCGCCGGCCGAGCCAGAACCCGGCGGCCAGCAGGGGCAGGACGGCCACGCACAGCCCGGCGAGGAAGCCGCTCACGCCGTCACCTCCGCCCGCAGCTCCTCGGGCAGGTGGAACCGGGCCAGGATCGCCGCCGTCCCGGCCGGCACCCGCCCGGGCGTGGCCAGGGACACCAGCACCATGGTCAGGAACCCGAGCGGCACCGACCACAGCGCGGGCCAGGCGAGCAGGGCGTGCAGGGTTCCGCTGCCGGGATAGCCCGCCATCGTCGCCGCCACCGCGAGGAACGCCGCACCGCCACCCGCCAGCATCCCGGCCGCGGCGCCCGGCGGGGTGAGCCGGCGCCACCAGATGCCGAGCACGAGCAGCGGGCAGAACGACGACGCGGACACCGCGAAGGCGAGGCCCACCGCGTCGGCCACCGGGAGCCCGCCGACCAGCACGCTCGCCGCCAGCGGCACCGCCATCGCCAGCAGCGTGCCGAGCCGGAAGTGCCGTACGCCCCGCGTCGGCAGCACGTCCTGGGCGAGCACCCCGGCCACCGCCATGGTCAGCCCGGAGGCGGTGGACAGGAACGCGGCGAAGGCCCCGCCCGCGAGCAGTGCGCCCAGCAGGTCCCCGCCGAGTCCGCCGATCATCCGGTCGGGCAGTAGGAGGACGGCGGCGTCGGCGTCGCCGGTGAGGGTGAGTTCGGGGGCGTAGAGCCGGCCCAGGGCGCCGTAGACGGGCGGCAGGAGGTAGAAGGCACCGATCAGGGCGAGTACGGCGACGGTGGTGCGACGGGCGGCGACCCCGTGCGGGCTGGTGTAGAAGCGGACGACGACGTGGGGCAGGCCCATGGTGCCGAGGAAGGTGGCGAGGATCAGCCCGTACGTGGCGTACAGCGGGCGTTCCGCGCGGCCGGAGACGAGTGAGGTCGACATGCCGCCGTTGCTGCCGTGCTCGGCGACGGGGACGGGGTCGCCCGGGGTGAAGGTCAGCCGGGTGCCGTGCTCGATGCGGTGGGTGCCGACGGCGAGGTCCGCGCGCTGTCCGTCGTACCGGCGGCCGTCGACGGTGCCCGAGGCGGTGACGGCGAGCGGGCGGGACAGCGTCAGATCGAGGGTGTCGTCGATCCGTACGACGCGGTGCTCGCGGAAGGTCGCCGGCTCGGCGAACGCCGCGCGGGGTGCGCCGTCGCCCTGCCAGGCCAGCACCAGGAACAGGGCGGGGACCAGCAGGGCGGTGAGTTTCAGCCAGTATTGGAACGCCTGGACGAAGGTGATGCTGCGCATGCCGCCCGCGGCGACGGTCGCCACCACCACGACGGCGACGATGATCCCGCCGAGCTGCTGGGGAGCCCGGGTCAGCACGGACAGGGTGAGTCCGGCGCCCTGGAGCTGGGGCAGCAGGTACAGCCAGCCGACGCCGACGACGAACGCCCCGGCGAGCCGCCGCACCGGCTGGGAGGCGAGCCGGGCCTCGGCGAAGTCGGGCAGGGTGTAGGCGCCGGAGCGGCGCAGCGGCGCGGCGACGAACAGCAGCAGGACGAGGTAGCCGGCGGTGTAGCCGACCGGGTACCAGAGCATGTCCGGGCCCTGGACGAGGACGAGTCCGGCGATGCCGAGGAAGGAGGCCGCGGACAGGTACTCGCCGCTGATCGCGGCCGCGTTCAGGCGGGGGCCGACGGCGCGGGAGGCGACGTAGAAGTCCGAGGTGGTGCGGGAGACGCGCAGCCCGAAGGCGCCGACGAGGACGGTCGCGAGGACGACGAGGGCGACGGCGGGGACGGCGTAGTTCTGGTTCACTGCCCCGGCCTCAGCGGTCCTCGACGAGCCGGACGAAGTCCTTCTCGTTGCGTTCGGCACGGCGCACGTACCAGCGGGCGAGCAGGATCAGCGGCGGGTAGAGGCCGAACCCGAGCACCGCCCATTCCAGACCGCCCGTGCGGGTGGCGGCGAAGAACAGGGGAAGGGGCCCGATCAGGAGCACCAGCACCGTGAACACGGCGAGAGCCGTGCGGAGTTGGCTGCGCATCAGTGAGCGGACGTAGGTGTGGCCGAGGGTGGTCTGCTCGTCGATCTCGGTGCGCGGGCGGTAGTAGCCCAGGGCGCGGCGGCGTCCGCTCCGGGGCGGCCCGGTGACGACGACGCGGCGTTCGGCGGGGTCCTGCGGCACGTCGTCCCCCTAGCCCGCGGTCCGGCGTATCAGCATCTCCCGCAGTTCGCGGGCGTGCCGGCGGCTGACCTGGAGTTCGACGGAGCCGACGAGGACGCTCACGGTGCCGGCGTCCAGCCGGAGTTCCTCGATGTGCCGCAGGGCGACGAGGTGGCGGCGGTGGATGCGGACGAAACCGCGTGAGCGCCACCGCTCCTCCAGGGTGGACAGCGGGATCCGGACGAGATGGCTTCCCTGGGCGGTGTGCAGGCGGGCGTAGTCGCCCTGCGCCTCGACATGGGTGATGTCCTCCACGGGCACGAACCGTGTCACGCCGCCGAGTTCCACCAGGACGTGGTCGGGATCCGGCTCGTGCACCGGGATCAGCGGCGTGGTCTCCCTGAGCTGTTCGGCGCGGCGCACCGCCTCCGCGAGCCGCTCACGGCGTACGGGCTTGAGGACGTAGTCGACGGCCTTGAGGTCGAACGCCTGCACGGCGAAGCCTTCGTGGGCGGTCACGAACACGACCAGCGGGGGCTTCGCGAACCCGGTGAGCAGCCGGGCCATGTCCAGGCCGTCGAGGCCGGGCATGTGGATGTCGAGGAAGACGACGTCGATCGCGTCGGGGCCGTCGGGCCCGGACTCCAGGGCGCGGTTGATGCGGCGCAGTGCCCCGGTGGCGTCGCCCGCGCCCTCCACGCTGCCGATCCTGGGGTCCGCGCGGAGCAGGTAGAGCAGTTCCTCGAGCGAGGGGCGTTCGTCGTCGACGGCGAGGGCGCGCAGCATGAAGGTGGAGTCTAGGAGCAATCCGCAGCTGTGGGCATGTGCGGAGCGTGGACGTTCTCGCTGGACGCGGTGGCGGCGCGGCGCCGGACGCGGCGGTGGTCCGGGTCTGGTTACAGTGCCCGCATGAACAGCAGGCCGGCATCGTTCGACGAGCTCGACCGGAAGATCATCACCGCTCTGATGGCGAACGCCAGGACCAGTTTCGCCGAGATCGGCGCGACCATCGGCCTGTCGTCCACGGCCGTCAAGCGCCGGGTGGACCGGCTGCGCGAGACGGGTGTGATCACCGGGTTCACGGCCACGGTGAAGCCGTCGGCGCTGGGCTGGCGCACGGAGGCGTACGTCGAGGTGTACTGCGAGGGGGCGGCGCCGCCCCGGCGCCTGGCGGAGGTGGTGCGCAACCATCCGGAGATCACGGCGGCGATGACGGTGACCGGCGGCGCGGACGCGCTGCTGCATGTGCGGGCGAGGGACGTCGAGCACTTCGAGGAGGTGCTGGAGCGCATCCGCGCGGAGCCGTTCATCCGTAAGACGATCAGCGTCATGGTGCTGTCCCACCTGCTCCCGGACAGCCCTGAGGCGGGCGCGACCCAGGCCGCGCCCGACGGCGCCGCGGACGACGCAGCAGACGTGCGCTGAGCGACCCGAAGACGCAGCATTGCTGCGCGAACACGCAGCTCTCGTTGCTTGTCGTCCGTATCCACCGCTTCCTACCTTGGTGTCAACCCTCAGTCGACACTCCGGGAAACGGAGGGACCCCTCTGTGCCTGACAGCCGTGTGCCGCGCCGACGGCGCTTCCTCGTCTGCGAACCCAGACACTTCGCCGTGCAGTACGCGATCAACCCCTGGATGCATCCCGACACCGCGGTCGACGTGGATCTGGCGCATGAGCAGTGGCAGGGGCTGATCCGCGCCTACCGCGCCCACGGCCACGCCGTCGAGGCCGTGGACCCGGTCCCCGGCCTGCCGGACATGGTGTTCGCCGCGAACTCGGCGGTCGTCGTCGACGGCCGGGTCTTCGGCTCCCTCTTCCACGCGCCCGAGCGGCGCCCCGAGTCCCTCCACTACGAGACGTGGTTCAAGGCGGCCGGTTACGACGTCCACCGCCCCGAGTCCGTCTGCGAGGGCGAGGGCGACCTGGTGTGGACGGGCCGGTACCTACTGGCCGGCACCGGGTTCCGTACGACCCGGGAGGCGCACCGCGAGGCACAGGAGTTCTTCGGCCACCCGGTGATCAGCCTGACGTTGGTGAACCCGTACTTCTACCACCTGGACACCGCGCTGTTCGTCCTCGACGACGACAACGTCGTGTACTACCCGGAGGCGTTCTCTCCGGGCAGCCGGGAGGTGCTGGCGCGGCTGTTCCCGGACGCGGTGCTCGCGACGCACGAGGACGCGATGGCGTTCGGCCTGAACTCCGTCTCCGACGGACGCCATGTCTTCATCGCGCCGAGGGCCGAGGCGCTGGCCTCACGCCTCGCCGACCAGGGCTACGACCCCGTCCCCGTCGACCTGTCCGAGTTCCACAAGGCCGGCGGGGGCATCAAGTGCTGCACCCAGGAGATCCGGGAGACCCGTTCATGACCGCACCCGCCCGTACGCGTTCGTCCGCCGAGCTGATCCAGGCCGAGGAGCCCGTCCTCGCGCACAACTACCACCCGCTGCCCGTGGTCGTCGCCCGCGCCGAGGGCACCTGGGTGGAGGACGTGGAGGGCCGCCGCTACCTCGACATGCTCGCCGGGTACTCCGCCCTCAACTTCGGTCACCGCAACCCCGTGCTGATCGAGGCGGCGCACCGTCAGCTGGACCGGCTCACGCTCACCTCGCGGGCCTTCCACAACGACCAGCTGGCCGAGTTCGCGGAGTCGCTGGCGGAGTTGACGGGCCTGGACATGGTGCTGCCGATGAACACGGGCGCGGAGGCGGTGGAGAGCGCCGTGAAGGTGGCCCGGAAATGGGCGTACGAGGTCAAGGGCGTGCCGGCCGACCGGGCGACGATCGTGGTGGCGGCCGGGAACTTCCACGGCCGTACGACGACGATCGTCAGCTTCTCCACGGACGAGACGGCGCGGGCGGGATTCGGGCCGTTCACGCCGGGTTTCCGGATCGTCCCGTACAACGACCTGGCGGCGCTTGAGGCGGCCGTCGACGAGACGACGGCGGCCGTGCTGATCGAGCCGATCCAGGGCGAGGCGGGTGTCGTCATCCCCGACGAGGGTTACCTCACCGGGGTCCGCGAGCTGACCCGCCGCGCTGGGTGCCTGTTCATCGCGGACGAGATCCAGTCGGGTCTCGGACGTACCGGTCGCACGCTGGCCGTGGAGCATGAGGGCGTCCTGCCGGACGTGCTGCTGCTCGGCAAGGCGCTCGGCGGCGGGATCGTACCGGTGTCGGCGGTGGTGGCGCGCCGGGAGGTGCTCGGGGTGCTGCGGCCCGGTGAGCACGGATCGACGTTCGGCGGGAACCCGCTGGCCGCGGCGGTCGGTTCGGCGGTCGTCGGCCTGCTGAAGACGGGTGACTTCCAGCTGCGGGCCGCCCGGTTGGGTGTGGTGCTGCGGGACGGCCTGACCTCGTTCGTCGGCAAGGGCGTCGTGGGCTTCCGTTCGCGCGGGCTGTGGGCGGGCGTGGACGTCGACCCGGTGATCGGCACGGGACGCGAGATCAGCGAACGCCTGATGGCGGAGGGGATCCTGGTCAAGGACACCCACGGCTCGACGATCCGCCTGGCGCCGCCGCTGACGATCACGGAGGAGGAGCTGCGGTCGGCGCTCGGGGCGCTGGAGAAGGTGCTGGCGGCTTGAGCGCCGTGCCGCACCGGGGTTGATGCGCCCCCGCCGCCCCTACCCTTCCCGTCCCCAGGGGCTCCGCCCCTTCGGCCCCACCGGGGGCTCCGCCCCTTCGGCCCCGCTGGGGGCTCCGCCCCCAGACCCCCGCTCCTCAAACGCCGGAGGGGCTGAATTTCAGCCCGTCCGGCATTTCAGGACGAGGCCGCAAGGCCGACAGCCGGGTCTGGGGGCGCAGCCCCAGGAACGGGACGGGCAGGGGCGGCCGTGCCGGTCAGGGCCAGAGGCCCGTCACCTCCAGCGCCTCCGCCGGCGTGCGCGCGTACCGTACGCCCCCCACCTCTTGCCCGTCGGCGTCCACGAGGCGCCAACCGTCACCCAGCTGGACCACGGGCACGCCGCCCCGGCGCATCGCCAGGGCCAGTTCCGAGAGCGTGCCCCAGGAGCCGCCGATCACGATGACGGCGTCCCCGCTGTGCACGATGACGCTGTTGCGGGCCTGCCCGAGGCCGGTGGCGATCGCGACGCTCAGGTCCGGGCCGGCGCCGGTACGGTCGGCCCCGGGCAGCACCCCGACGACGACGCCGTCGCGCGACCGGGCACCCGCCGCGACCGCGGCCATCACCCCGCCGTGCCCGCCGCAGATCACCACGGCCCCGCGCTCCGCCAGCAGCCGGCCCACCTCGTACGCGAGGGCTCGCTCGCCTTCCCCGCACTGCGCGGGCCCGCACACCGCCACCTGTACCGCCATGGCCGCGGTCAGGTACGCCGCCTCAGCCGGCGGGCGAGGGCCGCCGTGGGGGCCGCCGTCAGGGCGGCGGCGACGGCTGTCGTCGCCCAGGCGCCGAGGCGTGAGGGCGGCGCGGGGCGCTGCGCCAGACGCTCGGGCAGCTCCGCGGGCAGGGGTCCGTCCAGGCCCAGCGCCAGCGCCTCGGCCAGGTGGAGGGCCCGGCGGCCCGTGCCACCCTGCTCGATCTGGGTGCGGCAGCTGAAGCCGTCCGCGAGGACCAGACCGGACGGTGCTGCCCCGCGCACGGAGGGCAGGACGCCCTGTTCCGCGACGGCCATGGACAGCTCGTGGTGGCCCCGCTCGAACCCGAAGTTGCCGGCGAGCCCGCAGCAGCCCTCGTCGAGGACCTCGGCGTCGAGATGGGCCCGGCGCATCAGCTCCTGGTCGGCCTCATACTTCATGATCGCGTGCTGGTGGCAGTGGGTCTGCACGGTCGCCTGCCGGGCCAGGGCGGGCGGCCGCCAGTCGTCGGGGGCGTGGTGGACGAGGTGTTCGGCGAAGGTGCGGAACTGCCCGGCCAGGCGCTGCACGTCCTGGTCGGCGGGCATCAGTTCGGGCGCGTCGGCCCGGAACACGGCGGTGCAGGACGGTTCGAGGCCGATGACAGGGGTGCCGGCCTCGATCCACGGGCGCAGGACGTCGAGCGAGTGCCGCAGGACCTTCTTGGCCACCGCGAGCTGACCGGTGGAGATCCAGGTCAGTCCGCAGCAGACGGGCCTGCCGGGTACGGCGACCCGGAATCCGGCGTCCTCGAGGACCCGCACCGCGGACTTCGCGATCGAGGGGTGGAAGTAGGTGCTGAAGGTGTCGGGCCACAGCACCACGGCCCGCTCGTCGCCGGGCTCCGGTTCCTCGCTGCCGCGCGCCCGCCACCACTGCAGGAAGGACTCCTCGGCGAACACGGGGGCCCGGCGCGCGCCGTCGACGCCGGCCAGCCGTTTGCCGGCGGCGGCCAGTCCGGGCGCGTGCAGCAGGCTGTTGACGACCGCCGGGGCGAGACGGGAGAGCCGGGCCCACACCGGCAGCCAGCCCATGGAGTAGTGGGCGGCCGGGCGGGGCCTGCCCGCGTAGTGGTGGGCGAGGAACTCGGCCTTGTAGGTGGCCATGTCGACGCCGGTGGGGCAGTCCGACTTGCAGCCCTTGCACGCCAGGCACAGGTCCAGGGCGTCGCGGACCTCGGTGGAGCGCCAGCCGTCGGTCACAGCGGAGTCCGCGTGGCCGTCGAGCATCTCGAACAGCAGCCGCGCCCGGCCTCGCGTGGAGTGCTCCTCCTCCTGGGTGGCCCGGTAGGACGGGCACATCACGCCGCCGTGGTGGCTGCGGCAGTTGCCGATGCCGACGCAGCGCAGCACGGCGCGGGTGAAGGAGTGTTCGTCCTCCGGGTAGCCGAAGTGCGTGTCCAGGGTGGCGGGCCGCCAGGCGGAGCCGAGCCGCAGTTGGCCGTCGACGGGGTTAGGGCCTGTGACCTTGCCGGGGTTCATCCGGTTGTGGGGGTCGAAGAGCGCCTTGAGTTCCCCGAACGCGGCCACGAGCCGCTCGCCGAACATGCGGGTGAGCAGCTCGCCACGGGCCTGTCCGTCCCCGTGCTCGCCCGACAGGGAGCCGCCGTAGGAGGCCACAAGGTCGGCGGCGCGCTCCAGGAAGCGGCGGAAGTCGGCCACGCCCTCGGCGGTCCTCAGTCCGAACGGGATGCGGGTGTGCACACAGCCCTGCCCGAAGTGCCCGTACAGCGAGGGGTGGTCGTAGTCGAACTCCTCGAAGAGCCCCTTGAGGTCGCGCAGGTAGTCGCCGAGGCGGTCGGGCGGGACGGCGGAGTCCTCCCAGCCCTCCCAGGTCTCGCGGTCGTCCGGGGGCCGCGCGGTGACCCCGAGTCCGGCCTCCCGGGCCTTGAGCATCCGCTGCTCGCGCTCGGGGTCGTCGGAGAACGCGACGGTGGACTCCTTCTCGCTCCGGCCGACCGCGCGCAGCAGCGCGTGCGCCTTCTCGTCGACCTCCTCCTGGCTGTCGCCGCTGAACTGCAGCAGCAGCCAGCTGTCCCCCTCCGGGAGGGAGTTGAGGGACTCCAGGTAGGCGTGCTCCTCGCGCATCAGCTGTGCCATCCGCCCGTCCAGGGCCTCGAGCTGGCTGGGTGAACAGTGCTCGAGGAGGTGGGGTACGTCGTCGGCGGCGGCGCAGATGTCCTCGTACCCGAGGACTAGCAGCGACTGGTACGGGGGCACGGGGACCAGGTCGAGTTCGGCGCGCAGTACGGTCACCAGGGTTCCCTCGCTGCCGACCAGGGCCCTGGCGACATCGAAGCCGTTCTCCGGGAGCAGGGAGTCCAGGTTGTATCCGGAGACGCGGCGCGGGATCTTGGGGTAGCCCTGGCGGATGTCCGCGAGGTACTCGGTGACGATGCGGTCGAGGCCGTCGTAGATCTCGGCTCGGCGCCCGCCCTCGGCGGCGATCTGCGCCCGCTCGGCCTTGGAGGTCGGCCCCACCCACATGCGGGTTCCGTCGTAGGTGAGGACTTCCAGGCGGCGCACGTTGTCCACGGTCTTGCCGTACGCCTGCGCCGACGCCCCGCACGAGTTGTTGCCGATCATGCCGCCGAGCGCGCAATGGCTGTGCGTGGACGGTTTGGGCCCGAACTGGAGGCGGTGGTCGGCGAGCTTGCGGTTGAGCTCGTCCAGGACCAGCCCGGGCTCCACGACGCAGGTGCGGGCGTCGGGGTCGACCGACACCAGGGCGTCGCAGTACTTGGTCCAGTCGATGACGACGGCCGTGTTGGTCGTCTGGCCGGCCAGGCTGGTGCCGCCGCCCCGGGACAGGACGGGCGCGCCGAACCGTGCGCACACCTCGACCGCCCGGGCGCCCGCCTCCACGCCGCGCGGGACGACGACGCCGATGGGGACCTGGCGGTAGTTGGAGCCGTCGGTCGAGTACGCGCCCCTGGTGCCCGCGTCGAACCGGATCTCCCCGTCCACGGCGCTGCGCAGCGCCGCCTCCAGGCCGGCCACGTCGAGCGCGGTCCCCGCCCGACCGAGGGCCGGGATCGTGTCGTTGCGGGATGTCAGGGCCATGGATCGAGACCGCCTTTCCTGCACCGTTGGACTATGCAAGGGAGTTTCGCGATCCGTACCGCCCAAACGGGCGCGCTGGGCGATCTGTGAGCCCCGGTGGCCGATCGGGGTGTCAGCCGACCTTGCGGCCCTGCATCGGTGCCGTCGGGACGCCGGCGCCCTCGTGCAGCCCGTGCAGGAACTCCTCCAGCACCTCGGTCGCGGCCCGCCGCGGCTGCCAGCCGAGCACGGTGCGCGCGCGGGTGCAGTCCATGAGCGGCAGCCTCAGGACGGCGTCGAACAGGTGGGGCGAGGCGGGCAGCAGCCGCAGCCCCCAGGCCGCGGCGATCGCCGACCGGGCGGCCGTGCGGGGCAGCCGTACGGGGCGGGATCCGAGCAGCTCGCCCAGGATCTCGGCGTCGAGGGGCGGATCCGCGGCCAGGTTGAACGCGCCCCGGACCTCGGTGTGGACGGCGAGCTGGTAGGCGCGGGCCGCGTCGTCGGTGTGCAGGGCCTGCACACGGAGCCCCTGGATGTCCGGCAGGAAGGGCAGCAGTTCCGGGCGGGCCAGCGGTCCCGGCAGGAACTTCCCGCCGAAGATGCGGCGCTGTTCGCTCGCCGATTCACGTTTGAACAGGAACGCGGGCCGCATCCGTACGACGCGGATCCCGGGGTGCCGGAACTCGAAGGTGTCGAGATACCTCTCCAGATAGGCCTTCTCCCGGGTGTAGGCGGCGTCGGGCCAGCCGTGCGTGGGCCACGACTCGTCCACGGAGCGGTTCTTGGGCCCCGGAGAGTAGGCCCCCACGGAGGAGGCGTGCACCAGTGTGGGCACCGTGGCGGTGGCGGCGACGGCCTCGAAGACCCGGATGCTGCCGAGCACGTTGGTCCGCCAGGTCGCGACCGGATCGTGCGTGGGCTGGAACGCCCACGCCAGGTGCACCACCGCGTCGGCGCCCCGGAACTCCCGTACGAGGTCGACGTCCTTCGCCGCGAGGTCGACCTTCGACCACTCCACGCGGTCCGGGCCGAGGTCGGGGATGCGGCGCGCCAGGCCCCGGACGCTCGCGACGGCCGGATCCTCGGCGAGCAGCCGCACGAGGCTGGTGCCCACATTGCCGGTGGCACCCGTGACCACGATCTTCCTGCCTGCTTCGGTGCTCACGTCGGGCTCCTCTCGGTGACCGGTGACCGGTACCTGCGAGTACCCACGGTGAGGGGCGTTACTGCTGCTGGCGCTGCCTGCTGTGTTCGGCGTCCTGCCGGACGAGGAGGGCGAGCAGCTCGGCGACGGTCAGGCTGGCCTCCGCGGGGTGGCGCAGCGGCGTGCCCGGCTGGATGTGGTACGTGTTGCTGCGCCCCTCACGGGTGTGCGTGAGATAGCCGTCCTGCTCGAGATCGGCGATGATCTTCTGAACGGCACGTTCCGTCAGTCGGCAGTGGGCCGCGATGTCCCGGATGCGGACACTCTGGTCGTCGGCGATGGCCGCCAGCACGCGCGCGTGGTTGGTCAGGAACGTCCATCCTGTATGCGGCTCCCGCGCTCCACCCATGCATAGAGAGTAGGCCCCACGATTCACGAATACAAAAAGGTGAATTCGAATTCGTGTATCTCTTGACATATGACCTGGGGCGGGCAGAGCCTGGCTAGGGGGTGCCCGGCAGTTCGCGCCGGGCACCCCCTGGGTCGGGGGACGCGGTAGGGGCGAGCTCGGGAGGCTGCCATGGACGAATGCGTACTTCCCGAGCCCGGCAGCGCGGACGGCGGCGTCCGGGTGACCTGGGCACACCCGCCGCAGCACCTCCTGCCTCCCTGCCTGCGGGTCGAGACCCACCAGGACGGGGACCGGGTGGCCGTGGTGGTGTCCGGTGAGCTGGACATCGACACCGAGCAGGCTCTGCAGGACGCCCTGCGGGAGGCCGTACGGCGCTCGGTGAGAGGTGTCGACGTGGATCTCGGCGGTGTGGACTTCTGCGACTGCTCCGGACTCAACGTGCTGCTGAGCGCCCGCCGCCAGGCCCTGGCGGACGCCAAGACGCTCGTCCTCGGCCCGACCGGCCCCTCCGTGGACAGGCTCCTGTCGCTGACCGGCACCCGAGCCCTGTTCGACACCTCCTCCACCGCCGGTACGGCCGCGGGAGATGGCCAGGACGGGCGGATCCCGCAGCTGCACGGTCCTCCGCGTCGGGAGGAGCGACCCGAGGACACCGACCGGGACCCGCACATCGCCCCGGACCTGGCCCCCGACCGGGACCTGGACCCGGCGAGTGAGCGGGACCTGCACATCGAGCTGGTGCAGCTCAGACGGGCCATGCAGACGCGGCCGGTGATCGACCTGGCCCGGGGGGTACTGATGGCGTCCTTCGCGCTGAGCCCGCAGGACGCCTGGGACGTCCTGGTCACCGTCTCCCAGAAGACCAACACGAAGCTGCACAACGTCGCCGAGGACCTGGTGGCGGCCGTCAACGGCGACGCCCCGCCCGACCCCCTGCGCCAGGAGCTGGCGGCCGCGGTCACCGCGGTCAAGGAGCCCTCGGGCGCGCGTTCCGCGGACTGAGGTCCGCCGCGCGGTGGGTGCGGTGCGGGGGTGCGGTTCACCCACCCGGGTGCACGCCCCGGGGTGCCACCACCCGTCGGCGGTACGCGCACCGCCTCCAGAACAGCGGCAGGGTAAGCCTTCCCCCATGACCTTCAAGAGTCCCGCCCACCGCGGCGGCCCCAAGCGCGGCATGTTCGAGGAGCTGGCGGAGAGAGCCTCCAACTTGACGAGCTCTCCGCTCTTCTTCGTGATCTGCCTGGCCTTCGTCGGCTTCTTCGTCGCCGCGCACGCCGCACACCTGCCCCTGGAGCTGCTCCTGCTCGCCGGGGAGTCGATGACCGCGGTCACCCTTCTCCTCCTCGCCCTGCTCAAGAACTCGGAGATGCGGGCGGAGCACGCCATCCAGCGCAAGCTCGACGCCATTGCACGCGCCCTGCTGGACATGAACGAGAACAGGGACAGCCGTGCCCTGAGGGAACTCAAGGAGTCGATCCGCATGGAGGAAGAGACATAAAATGACACTCACCGATATGACGGGAGTGAGCCGATATGACCGACCGAGAGCATGGCCGGTACGCGGACGGCTCCGGCCACCTCAGGGACATGACCGAGGAAACCCTCGGCGCCCAGGAACAGGCACGCCAGGAGCGTCAGCACCGGCTCGAACAGCAGAGCGGCCGTCGGGCGGACGACGAGTCCACCTACCCCGAGCTCTTCGACCAGGGAGACGACGACTATCTGTGAGGGCCGTTTTCGGGGTGTGACCCCGGCTGCGGCCCCTTTCCCACTCCGACCGCTTCCTCAGCACTCGATGACGTTGACGGCGAGGCCGCCACGGGCGGTCTCCTTGTACTTGACCTTCATGTCGGCTCCGGTCTCCTTCATGGTCTTGATGACCTTGTCGAGGGAGACGTGATGCCGGCCGTCGCCGCGCAGGGCCATCCGGGCGGCTGTCACGGCCTTGACCGCCGCCATGCCGTTGCGCTCGATGCAGGGGATCTGGACCAGGCCGCCGACCGGGTCGCAGGTCAGGCCGAGGTTGTGCTCCATGCCGATCTCGGCGGCGTTCTCCACCTGCTCCGGGCTGCCGCCCAGCACCTCGGCGAGGCCGCCGGCGGCCATCGAGCAGGCCGAGCCGACCTCGCCCTGGCAGCCGACCTCGGCGCCGGAGATCGACGCGTTCTCCTTGAAGAGCATGCCGATGGCGCCCGCCGCGAGCAGGAAGCGGACGATCCCGTCCTCGTCGGCGCCCGGCACGAAGGTGAGGTAGTAGTGCAGCACGGCGGGGATGATGCCCGCCGCGCCATTCGTCGGGGCGGTGACGACCCTGCCGCCTGCGGCGTTCTCCTCGTTCACCGCCATGGCGTACAGCGTCACCCACTCCATCGCGCGGGCCGCGGGGTCGCCCTCGCTGCGCAGCGCCCGGGCCGCCGCCGCGGCCCGCCGGCGGACCTTGAGGCCACCGGGGAGGATGCCCTCGTGGGACAGGCCGCGGGAGACACAGCCCTCCATGACGCGCCAGATCTCCAGCAGACCCGCACGGATCTCCTCCTCCGTGCGCCAGGCCTTCTCGTTCTCCAGCATCAGCGCGGAGATCGACAGGCCTGTCTCCCGGGAGAGCCGCAGCAGCTCGTCCCCCGTGCGGAACGGGTGGGGCAGCGCCGTGTCGTCGAGCTTGATCCGGTCCGCCCCGATGGCGTCCTCGTCGACCACGAAGCCACCGCCGACCGAGTAGTACGTCTTCTCCAGCAGCGGCAGTCCGTCGGCGTCGTAGGCGAAGAGGATCATGCCGTTGGCGTGGTACGGCAGCGCGCGGCGACGGTGCAGGACCAACTGGCTCGAGACGTCGAAGTCGATCTCGTGGGCGGCGCCGATCTCGGCACCGAGGAGGCGAATGCGCCCGGTGGTGCGGATCCGCTCGACGTCCAGTTCGGCCTGGGCGACGTCGACCGTGTGCGGCTCGTTGCCCTCCAGGCCGAGCAGTACGGCCTTGGGGGTGCCGTGGCCGTGCCCGGTGGCACCGAGCGAGCCGAACAGTTCGGCCCGCACCGCGGCGGTCTGGGCGAGCAGGCCGTCCTTCTTCAGCCGGGCGGCGAACATCCCGGCCGCCCGCATCGGGCCGACGGTGTGCGAGCTGGACGGGCCGATGCCGATGGAGAACAGGTCGAAGACGCTGATTGCCACGCCATACTCCGTGGGGTGGGAGAGGCGTGCCGAGCATGGCACTGGCGCGCCCCTGCGGGAGGTTGTCGGTTACGGGCCTGGGTGGAGCGGGTGCTTCTCCCGGGTGCGGAGCGGCCGTGAGCCCTTCTCGTGCTCATGGTTCGAAGAGGCGGGCGGCCGGGCGGTGCGCACGCATGCCGCGGCGGTGCCAGGCCGCCTGCCCGTGACGGCCTGGCACCGCCGGGTCACCCTTGCCGCCCTGCCGCGCCGCTCACCCGTATT
Organism: Streptomyces sp. Y2F8-2; assembly: GCF_014905555.1. Taxonomy (GTDB): domain Bacteria; phylum Actinomycetota; class Actinomycetes; order Streptomycetales; family Streptomycetaceae; genus Streptomyces; species Streptomyces cynarae. The sequence goes on from NZ_BNGS01000009.1 coordinate 299,598, forward strand.
CCACGGCCGCGTCCAGCAGCCAGTCCGTCAGGTAGCCGGCGAAGGAGGAGCGCACCAGCACCCAGAAGCCGGCCCTGGCTTCGTCGCGGGCGACCAGGACGACCTGCGTGCGCGCCAGCGTCGTCTGGGCGCAGCGACCGGGGCCGAAGGAGCGCGGGTGCAGGTCCAGCGCGCAGCCGTGGGACAGCAGGTCGCGGGCGCGGGGTCCGGCGACCAGGAGGGTGGTGCGCTGGGCGGAGACATCGGTGACGGAGACGGGTTCGTCCCCGGCCGCCGCGCGGATCCGGCCCTCCAGCTCCCGCTGCGTTCCGGGCGGGGCCACCAGCAGCCATTCGTCGGGGCCGAGCCACACCGCGGTCAGGTCGCCGGCCCGTACCACGGTGTTCGGCTCCAGGGGCAGCTGGAACCCCAGGGCGAGACCCACGGCGTCCGCCGCCGGGCTCTTGGCGTCGAGGCGGATGTTCACCTGGGCCAGGAAGGGGAGTTCGGCCAGGCGGATCGCGCCCCCGGAGGAGCGCGTCGCGGCGGCCAGGCGGTCGGCGGCGTGCGCCAGGGGGCTGCGCTGCCGTGCGGTCAGGGCGGTGTCAGCCATCGCGGCGGGCTCCCTCGGGGTCGTAGAGGACGGGGCTGGCGACGGTCACCGGGACCAGCCGGTCGCCGACCGGCGCGTAGAGGCGTTCCCCGATGCGGTCGCGGCCGCCCTTGATCAGGGCGAGAGCGAAGGTCCGGCCGAGCGCCGCGCTGCGGTAGCTGGAGGTGACGTGACCGAGCATCGGGACGGGCGGGGCGGGCAGTTCGCTGTCGGCGACCAGGTGGGTGCCCTCGGGGAGGAAGGCGGCCGGATCCTCGGGGAGGAGGCCGACGAGGTGCTTGCGGTCGGGGCGCACGGTGTCGGCGCGAGCGTAGGAGCGCTTGCCGATGAAGTCCGGCTTCTTCTTCGACACCGCCCAGCTCATGCCCAGGTCCTGCGGCGTGACCGTGCCGTCGGTGTCCTGACCGATGATCGGGTAGCCCTTCTCGGCGCGCAGGACGTGCATGGTCTCGGTGCCGTACGGGGTGATGCCGTACGGGCCGCCGGTCTCGTACAGCGCCTCCCACAGGGCGAGGGCGTCCCAGGGCGACACGTTGATCTCGTAGGCCAGTTCGCCGGAGAAGCTGATCCGGCACACGCGGGCGTCGATGCCGGCGACGGTCGTCTCACGCCACGCCATGAACGGGAAGTCGTCGTTGCTCACCGCCAGTCGGGGCGCGAGCGAACCCAGGACCTCGCGGGAGCGGGGGCCGACGAGGGCCACGGTCGCCCACTGCTCGGTGACCGAGGTGCAGCGGACGCGCAGTTCGGGCCACTCGGTCTGGAGCCACTCCTCCATCCAGTCCAGGACGGCGGCCGCGTTGCCGGTGGTCGTGGTGACCAGGAAGCGGTCCTGCGCGAGCCGGATGACCGTGCCGTCGTCGAAGACCATGCCGTCCAGGCGGCACATCACGCCGTAGCGGATCATGCCGACCTTCAGGGTGCTCATCATGTTGGTGTAGAGCCGGTCGAGGAAGAGCGCGGCGTCCGGGCCCTGCACGTCGATCTTGCCGAGGGTGGAGGCGTCCATGAAGGCCACACCCTCGCGGGCGGCGCGGCACTCGCGCAGTACGGCGGTCTCCATGTCCTCGCCGTCCTGCGGGTAGTACCAGGGCCGCTTCCACTGGCCGACGTTCTCGAAGAGCGCGCCGTGCTCCACATGCCAGGCGTGCAGAGCGGTGGTGCGGATCGGGTCGTGCAGCGGACCGCGGTCGCGGCCGGCGAGGGTGGCGAAGGAGACGGGGGTGAACGGCGGCCGGAACGTGGGCAGGCCGAGCGCCGAGAGGTCCACACCGAGGAGTTCGGCGACGACGCCGCTCGCCAGGACGCCGGCCGTCCTGCCCTGGTCGCCCCCGGTGCCGGCCGTGGTGTAGCGCTTGGTGTGCTCCACCGAGCGCAGGCCCGCACCCGTGGCGCGCGCCAAGTCATCGACGGTCACGTCGCGTTGGAGGTCGACGAATCGGGGGGCGCCGGTGGAGGTGGGGATGGTGAAGACCTGCATGGGCGGGGTGTGCGGCCGGGCGGCCACGGCCGGGAGGGTCGGCGCCTCGGCGGGGTAGCCCTCCGCCTCGACCGCGCGGGTGCCGGCCGCCGCGCCCTGCGCCAGAGCCGCGGCGAGGTCGAAGGCCCCGTTCGCGCTGCCCGCGACCTCCACCGCCTGACGGCAGCTGTCGGGGACGAACGTGCCGAGTGCCTCGTCGTGGCGGAGCTTGCCGCCCGCCTGGCTGAACAGGTGCGCCACCGGGTTCCAGCCGCCGGAGACCAGGAGCAGGTCGACGGCGAACTCCCGCTGTCCGGCGGACTCCCCGTACGGGGCGACCGTCACGGCGGTGAGGCGGGCCCCGCCCTCGGTGCCGGTGACCGCGTGTCCGGCCAGCACCTCGATCCCGGCGGAGCGGGCACGCTCGGCCCACTCCCCCGGCTCGGGCCGGGTGTCGACGATCGCCGCGATGCCCACTCCCGCCGCCGCCAGGTCGAGCGCGGCGGCGTAGGCGCTGTCGTTGGTGGTGAACACGACCGCGTGGCGGCCGGGCAGAACGGCGTACTTGTGGAGGTACGTCCGGGCCGAGGCGGCCAGCATCACGCCGGGGCGGTCGTTGTCGCCGAACGCCAGCGAACGCTCGTGGGCGCCGGTCGCGAGGACCACGCGGCGGGCACGGATGCGCCAGACTCGCTCGCGGGAGACATGGTCCGGGGCCTGGGCGCCGAGGTGGTTCGTGCGGCGCTCGACGGCGAGGAGGTGGTTGTCGTCGTAGTGGCCGAAGACGGTGGTGCGGCGCAGGACGCGCACCTCGGGAGCGGCCTCGAGTCGAGCGCGCGTCGCCTGCACCCAGTCGAGGTGTTCGCCGGTGCCGAGCAGGCTGCCGCCGAGATCGGGCTGGTCGTCGGCGAGGATGACGCGGGCGCCGCTGTTCGCCGCCGCCGCTGCGGCGGCGAGGCCGGCGGGGCCCGCGCCGACGACCAGCAGGTCGCAGTGGGCGTGTACGGCGTCGTAGCGGGCGGGGTCGGGTTCGGTGGCGAGGCGGCCCTGGCCGGGGAGGCTGCTCGCGACGAGGCCGTCGTAGAGCTCGACGGTCGTGGCGGGGAGCATGGGCTCGGGGAAGGGGGCCTCGATCTGGACGACCGCGTTGGGTTCCTCGACGCCGGCCGAGAAGATGCCGCGGGGGCGGCCGAGTTTGATGCTGGTCGCTGCCGCGATGACGCCGTTGGCGAGGAGGGCGGAGGCGAGGGTGTCGCCGCGGTGGCCCTGGTATTCGGTGCCGTCGAAGACGAAGGTCAGGGGAGCGCTTCGGTCTACGCGGCCGCCGGTGGGGAGGCGGAACGGCTGGTTTTCCTCCCCCACCCCGCCCCTTCCCGCCGTATCCGATATGCGGCTGCCGCCGCGTGGCAGGGGGGCCGCCCCCTGGACCCCGACTGGGGGCTCTGCCCCCAGACCCCCGTCGCCCTGAACGGGCTCGTCCTCAAACGCCGGACGGGCTGCTGGTGCCGAACGTGGCTCGACGGTGGCCGGACGCGGCGGTGCAGCAGCCGGGCGCGGCCCCGTCGCGGCCGGGCGCAGCCCACTCGCTTCCGGGCGGTCCTCCCCCACCCGGTACACCGCCAGGATCTCGTTCGTCGCCGTGTCCCGTACCGCGTTGAACCACTTGCGGCAGCCCGCCGCATGGCTCCACCGCTCGGCGAACGGCCCCTTCGGGTTGGCGCGGAAGAACAGGTAGCGCGCCCACTCCTCGTCGGTGAGGGCCGCCGGGTCCTCGGGGTAGGGCACGTGGGCCTGGCCACCGTAGTGGAACTCGGCCTCGTCGCGGGGCCCGCACCACGGGCAGGAAATGAGCAGCATGGTTCGGCTCCCTAGTGGGCCACCGCGGCCGCGCCGTGCTCGTCGACGAGCGCGCCGGTGGTGAAACGGTCGAGCGAGAAGGGGGCGTTCAGGGGGTGGGGCGTGTCGTGGGCGATGGTGTGGGCGTAGACCGAGCCGACTCCCGGGGTGGCTTTGAAGCCGCCCGTTCCCCAGCCGCAGTTGAGGTAAAGGTTGTCGACCGGGGTGAGGCCGACGATGGGCGAGGCGTCCGGGCTGACGTCGACGATGCCGCCCCAGGTGCGCAGCACGTGGGCCCGGGCGAAGACCGGGAAGAGTTCCAGGGCGGCGGACATCTGCTCCTCGATGATGTGGAACGCGCCGCGCTGGGTGTAGGAGTTGTACGCGTCGATGCCGGCGCCCATCACCAGCTCGCCCTTGTGGGCCTGGCTCACGTACACGTGGACGGCGTTGGACATGACCACCGTGGGGTGCACCGGTTCCAGGAGTTCGGAGACCAGGGCCTGCAACGGGTGGCTCTGGAGCGGGAGTTCGATGCCGGCCATGGCGGCGAGGACCGAGGTGTGACCGGCGGAGCACAGGGCCACCTTGCCCGCCGCGATCGGGCCGAGCGTGGTCTGCACGCCGACCACCCGGCCGCCGACCACGTCGAGGCCGGTGACCTCGCAGTTCTGGATGATGTCGATGCCGGCCGCGTCCGCGGAGCGGGCGAAGCCCCAGGCCACGTAGTCGTGCTTGGCGATGCCGGCGCGCGGCTGGTAGGTGCCGCCGAGGACGGGGTAGCGCACGTCGGGTGAGGTGTTGACGATCGGACAGACCTCTTTCACCGCCTGCGCGTCGAGCCACTCGGCGTCGACGCCGTTGAGCCGGTTGGCCTCGACGCGGCGCACGCTGTCGCGGACGTCCTGCAGGCTGTGCGCGAGGTTCAGCACGCCGCGCTGGGAGAAGAGGATCGGGTAGTCGAGCTCCTCCTCCAGTCCTTCCCAGAGTTTGAGGGCGTGCTCGTAGATGCCGGCGCTCTCGTCCCACAGGTAGTTGGAGCGGATGATCGTGGTGTTGCGGGCCATGTTGCCGCCCGCGAGCCAGCCCTTCTCCAGGACCGCGACGTTGGTGATGCCGTGGTTCTTCGCCAGGTAGTGGGCGGTGGCCAGGCCGTGTCCGCCGCCGCCCACGATCACCACGTCGTACGACCGCCTGGGCTCGGGGGTGCGCCACAGCCAGTCGGGGTGGTCGGGGAGGTCGGCGCCGGGGGTGCGGGGGCTCATCGGACGTCTCCTGAAGGACCGGAAAGGTGCGGGTAGAGCGGGTGCTCGGCGGCCAGGGCCGCTGTGCGGGCGCGCAGCGCGGCCACGTCCGGCTCGGGCTGGAGGGCGAGCGCGATGACGTCGGCGACCTCCGTGAAGTCCTCCTCGGTGAAGCCGCGGGTGGCGAGCGCCGGGGTGCCGATGCGCAGGCCGGAGGTGACCATGGGCGGGCGCGGGTCGAAGGGGACGGCGTTGCGGTTGACGGTGATGCCGATCTCGTGCAGCAGGTCCTCGGCGCGCCGGCCGTCGAGTTCGGACTCACGCAGGTCGACCAGGACGAGGTGGACGTCCGTGCCGCCCGTCAGCACCTTCACCCCGGCCGCTGCCGCGTCGGGCCGGGTGAGGCGTTCGGCGAGGATGCGGGCGCCGGCCAGGGTGCGGGCCTGGCGTTCGGCGAACTCGGGCGACGCGGCGACCTTGAAGGAGACCGCCTTCGCGGCGATGACGTGCTCCAGGGGGCCGCCCTGCATGCCGGGGAACACCGCCGAGTTGATCTTCTTGGCGAGGTCGGCGTCGTTGGTCAGGATCACCCCGCCGCGGGGACCGCCGAGCGTCTTGTGCGTGGTGGTGGTGACCACGTGCGCGTGCGGGACGGGACTCGGGTGAAGTCCGGCGGCGACCAGGCCCGCGAAGTGCGCCATGTCGACCATGAGGAGGGCACCGACCTCGTCGGCGATGCGGCGGAAGGCCGCGAAGTCCAGCTGCCTCGGGTACGCCGACCAGCCCGCGATGATCATCTTGGGGCGGTGTTCCTTGGCGAGCCGCTCCACCTCGTCCATGTCGACGAGGTTGTCCGCCGCGGAGACGTGGTACGGCACGACATTGAGCATCTTGCCGCTGTAGTTGATGCGCATGCCGTGGGTGAGGTGACCGCCGTGCGCGAGGTCGAGACCGAGGATGGTGTCGCCCGGCTGGAGGAGGGCGAAGAAGACCGCCGTGTTCGCCTGCGCGCCCGAGTGGGGCTGGACGTTGGCGAAGCCGGCGCCGAACAGGGACTTGACGCGCTCGATGGCCAGGCGTTCGGTGACGTCGACGTGTTCGCAGCCGCCGTAGTAGCGGCGGCCCGGGTAGCCTTCCGCGTACTTGTTGGTCGCGACCGAGCCCTGGGCCTCCATGACGGCGGAGGGCGCGAAGTTCTCGGAGGCGATCATCTCGAGGGTGGACTGCTGTCGGTGCAGCTCGGCGCCGAGGGCGGCGTGGACCTCGGGGTCCAGCTCCGCCAGCGGGGTGTTCAGCACGTTCATACGGTGTTCGCGTTCCTCTCGGCGGCCTCGACGACGTTGGCGAGCAGCATCGCCCGGGTCATGGGTCCCACTCCCCCGGGCATCGGCGCCAGCCACCCGGCGACCTGGGCGGCCTCCGGGTGGACGTCGCCGACGAGCCCGTGCTCGGTGCGGGTGATGCCGACGTCCAGGACGGCCGCGCCGGGGCGCAGCATGTCCTTGGTGATCAGTCCGGGCGAGCCGGCCGCGGCGACGACGATGTCCGCCTCGCGTACGTGCCAGGCCAGGCCCTTGGTTCCGGTGTGGCACAGGGTCACGGTGGCGTTCTCGGACCTGCGGGTGAGCAGGAGCCCGATCGGCCGTCCCACCGTGATGCCCCGCCCGATCACGCACACGCGCGCTCCGGCGAGCGGCACCTCGTACCGGCGGAGCAGTTCGACGATGCCGCGCGGGGTGCAGGGCAGGGGGGCGTCGACACCGAGGACGAGCCGGCCGAGGTTGACGGGGTGCAGTCCGTCGGCGTCCTTGGCGGGGTCCATGCGTTCCAGTACGGCGTTCGCGTCCAGGTGGCGCGGCAGCGGGAGTTGGACGATGTAGCCGGTGCAGGCCGGGTCGGCGTTGAGTTCGTCGATGACGTCCTCGACCTGCTGCTGGGTCGCGTCGGCGGGCAGCTCGCGGCGGAGGGAGGCGACTTTGATCTGCGCGCAGTCACGGTGCTTCCCTGCGACATAGGCGTGGCTGCCCGGGTCGTCACCGACCAGGACGGTGCCGAGACCCGGCGGGCGGCCGGTCGCGGCGGTCGACTTGGCCACTCGTTCGGCGAGTTCGCGACGGATGGCGGCTGCGGTCGCCTTGCCGTCGAGCAGTTGTGCGGTCACCGGCGATACCTCTTCCCCACGGTCAGCCACGAAGCCGGGACATGGTCGGGTCGAACAGGGGCTCCTCGGCGACGACCGCCTCGACGCGCCGGTCGAAGTAGCCGATGTGGACCGTGGTGCCGGGGGTGGCGAGCTCGGCAGGCAGCCAGGCGTAGGCGATGCCCTTGCCGATCGTGTAGCCGTAGGCGGCGCTGGTGACGTAGCCGACGGCGCGGTCGCCGTCGTACACCGGCTCCTTGCCCATGACGACCGACTGCGGGTCGTCGATGGTGAGACAGGTCAGCTTCCGCCGTACGTCCGCCTTGCGGCGCTCCAGAGCGGCCTTGCCGATGAAGTCGCCCTTGTCGAGCTTGACGGCGAAGCCGACGCCGGCCTCGTAGGGGTCGTGCTCGTAGGTCATGTCGGTGCCGAAGGAGCGGTAGCCCTTCTCCAGGCGCAGGCTGTTGAAGGCGCCGCGGCCGGCGACGATGCCACCCAGGGGTTCCGCCGCCGCCCACAGGGTGTCCCACAGCTTCTGGCCCAGGTCGGCGGTGGTGTACAGCTCCCAGCCCAGCTCGCCGACGTAACTCAGGCGCATGGCGGTGACGGGGACGGAGCCGATGTGGGCGCGCTTGGCGCGGAAGTACTTCAGGCCGTCGGCCGAGAAGTCCTCGTCGGTGAGGGGCTGGAGCACCTTGCGCGCCAGCGGGCCCCACAGGCCGATGCAGCAGGTGCCGGCGGTGATGTCGCGGACCTGGACCGTGCCGTCGGCGGGGAGGTGGCGGGTGAACCAGTCGAGGTCCAGGTTGCCGTTGGCACCGACCTGGAAGAGGTCGCGGGCCAGGCGGGCGACGGTGATGTCGCTGCGGATGCCGCCGTCGTGGTCCAACAGCAGGGTGTACGTCACCGAGCCGACGGACTTGGCGACCTTGCCGGTGACGAGGCCCTCCAGGAAGTCGGCGGCACCCGGGCCGCTCACCTCCAGGCGCTTGAGGGCCGTCATGTCGTACAGGGCGACGGTCTCTCGGGTGACCTGGGCCTCGGCGCCGACGATGGGCGACCAGTACCGCGCGGCCCAGTCGTTGGGCGTCGGGATGGAGCGGCCTTCGACCAGATGCGCGTTGGACTCGTACCACTGAGGGCGCTCCCAGCCGTTCGCCTCCAGGAAGAACGCGCCGTGTTCCCGCTGGCGGGCGTAGAAGGGGCTGGTGCGGATCGGGCGCGGCTCACCCGAAGGCTGGAGGGGGTGGAGGATGTCGTAGACCTCGACGAAGTTCTGGCAGTCCCGGGCCAGGACGTACTCCGGGGAGAGCTGGTGCGGCTCGAAGCGGTTGACGTCGCACTCGTGCAGGTCGAAGGAGGAGCAGTAACCGTCGACCAGCCATTCGGCGACGGCCCGGCCGACGCCCGCGGAGTGGGTGACCCACACGGCCTCGGCGACCCAGAAGCCCTTGACGTCCTGGGACTCGCCGAGGAGCGGGTAGCCGTCGGTGGTGAAGGAGAACAGGCCGTTGATGCCCTCCTCGACCTTGGCCTCGCGGGTCGCGGGGAGCAGGGACCGGGTCTCGGTCCAGGCGTCCTCGAAGTCCTCCTCGGTGAACTTCAGGACCGAGGGCATCTGCTCGGCCTGGTCCACGGAGAGGATGTCGTCGGCGGAGACGGGCATGGGGCGGTGGCCGTAGTAACCGATGCCGATGCCGTCGAAGCGGTCGCGGTAGTAGAGGTCGGCGTCCTGGTGGCGCAGGATCGGGCGGACCGCTTCCTCGGTCTGGCCGGCGAGGGCGGGAATCGGGCCGGTCCAGGCGAGCTGGTGGGCGAGCGGGGTGAGCGGCAGGTTCATCCCGACCATGCGGGCGATCTTCGGGCCCCAGATGCCGGCGCAGCACACGACGATGTCGGCGGGGATCTCACCCTGGTCGGTCAGCACGCCGGTCACCCGGCCCTCGCTCTGCCGCACGTCGAGGACTTCGTGGCGGGCGAGGAAGCGGACGCCGCGTTCGGTGGCCCGGCGGATCTGCGCCTCGACGGCGAGGACGGCCTTGGCGAGGCCGTCGGTGGGGACCAGGAGACCGCCGAGGACCTTGTCGCGGTCGACCAGCGGGTGCTGCTCCACGCACTCGTCGGCGGTCAGCAGGCGCGCCTCGATTCCCCAGGCGGTGATCCAGCCGTGACGGCGGTGGAGTTCGGCGAGGCGCTCGGGCGTCGTCGCCACTTCCAGGCCGCCGACCTGGAGGAAGCAGGGCTTGCCGTCGACGTCCAGGGAGCAGAACTTCTCGACCGTGTAGCGGGCCAGCTCCGTCATGGTCTTGGAGGGGTTCGTCTGGAAGACGAGGCCCGGGGCGTGCGAGGAGGATCCCCCGGTGGCCGGGAGGGGGCCCTGGTCGACCACGGTCACCTCGGTCCAGCCGCGTGCGGAGATCTCGTCGGCGAGGGCCGCTCCCACGACGCCCGCTCCGATGATGACCACTCGGGGTCCCGCCATCGCCCAACCTCCGAACTTGAAACCGGTTCAGTTGCTGTCTGCGCAACTCGATTCAGGCTGCGCAACTCAATGTGCCTGTCGCCGAGGAGGGGTGTCAAGGGGTGCGTGACGTCGGAAAACAGCCCGAAACACGGCAATGCCCGGCGGGCGGTGCGCACCTGAACGCACCGCCCGCCGGGCGTGTTCGACCTGCTCGTCCGGGCTCGGCTACTTCAGCCAGGCCTCGACCTTGTCGCGGTTGGCGTCGACCCACTTCTTGGCCGCCGCGTCGTCCGACATCTTGTCCACCGCGATGTACTTGGCCACGGTGTTCTGGTCGTCGTTGGTCCAGTTGAAGTTCTTCACCAGGTTGTACGCGGGGCCGGCGGACTTCGCGAAGCTCGCGCTGACGATCTTGTCCAGGTTGTAGACGGGATAGTCGCACGCCACCTTGGCCGCGTCGGCGTCACAGCCCGTCTTGTACGCCGGCAGGTTGACCTTGACCAGCGGCACCTCGGACATGAACCACTGCGGCTCGTAGAAGTAGCCGATCATCCACTGCTTGTTCTTCTCGGCGGTCCGGAACGCCTGGATGAGCGCGGTCTCGCTGCCCGCGTACACCACCTTGAAGTTCAGGTTCAGGTTCTTCACCAGCGCCGCGTCGTTGGTGACGTAGGACGGGTCGCCGTCGAGCAGCTGGCCCTTGCCGCCCGACTCGGAGGTCTTGAACTTGTCGGCGTACTTGTTGAGGTTCTTCCAGTCGGTGATGTCCGGGTGGGCCTTGGCCAGCCACGGCGGCACGAACCAGCCGATGACGCCCTTGTTGCCCGTCTGCCCGGCATCGACGGCCGTCTTCTGCTCGGTGATGTACTTCTTCTTCAGGTCGTCGTGGCCCCAGTTCTCCAGGACGGCGTCGACCTCGCCGGTCCCGAAGCCCTGCCAGGCGATCTCCTCCTTCAGGTCCTTCTTGTGGACCGTACAGCCGAGGTCGTGCTGCGCGACGTACGCGACGACCGCCGCGTCCGCCTCGTAGCCCACCCACGGGTTGACGGCCAGGTTGAACGTGCCGCACTTGCCGCCGGAGGACTTCGAGCCCGCGGAGGAGCTGTCGCCGACCTTCGCCCCTGCGCACGCCGTGAGGGTGAGGCCGAGGACGGCCAGGCCGGCCGCGCCGGCTCGCCAGTGTCTTGCCATGGTGTCGTGCTCCTTATGCCCTGGTGCGTCGCGCCGCAGCCTGAGTGATCCGGTCGAACATGACTCCGAGCAGTACGATGGCGAGCCCCGCCGCCAGCCCCTTGCCGTACAGCTCTCCCTGCGAGAATCCGGCCACGACGTCGTAGCCGAGGGCGCCGGCCCCTACCAGGCCGCCCACCACAACCATCGACAGCACGTAGATCAGCCCCTGGTTGGTCGCGAGAGTCAGGGCGCTGCGTGCCATCGGCAGCTGAACCTTGGTGATGATCTGCCAGGTGTTGCACCCGGCCGAGGTGGCCGCCTCCACCGTGGACTCGGACACGCTCCGCACACCGTCCGCGATGATCTTGATGGCGACGGGCGCCGCGTACACGACGGCCGCGACGATCGCGGTGAAGCGGGTGGCGCCGAAGAGGGCAAGGAACGGCACGAGATAGACGAACGGCGGCATCACCTGTGCGGCGTCCAGGGTGGGCCGCACCAGCCGGTCCACGAGCAGGCTGCGTCCCATCCACACGCCGAAGGCGACACCGAGCAGCATGACCAGCACCGTGGCCACGGCGGTCGAGGCGAGGGTCGTCATGCTGTCCGACCACAGGCCCGTGCCGACGAGCAGCCCGACGCACACGGCGGCCGTCACTCCGGCGCGCCAGCCGCCGAGCACCGCGCCGAGCGCGACCAGGGTGACGCCGACGAGCCACCACGGGGAGTCGGTCAGCAGCGCCTGGAACGGGTTGAGCAGGCCGTTGGTGATGATGTCCCGAAGTGCGTTGGTCAGGCCCGAGAGATGGTCCTGCAGCCAGGTGGTCGTGGTGTCGGCCGCGCTCGCGATGTGACTGCCGGTGCTGCCGTTGCCGGGGAACTCGGCCGCCCAGACGTAGGTGTGGGACAGATGGACCAGGACCGCGGCCGTGATCCCGCCGGCCACCAGCAGCGGCCGGCGCCACTTGAGGAACCGGCCGCCCGTGCGGCGGGCCGCCTCGGTGCGTGCGGCAGCGGCCGTGGTGACCCGGTCCAGGACGATGGCCATGACGACGATGGCGAGGCCGGCGTTGAAGGCGGTCCCGACGTCGAGCGACTGCAGGGCCTGGACGACGGTCTTGCCGAGCCCGGGCGCGTCGATCAGGGCGGCGATGGTCACCATGGCCAGGGCGGCCATGATGGTCTGGTTGACGCCCATGACCACGGTGCGCTTGGACATCGGCAGCAGCACTTTGAGCAGTTGCTGCGACCGCGTCGTGCCGAGCGAGTCCGCCGCCTCGACGGTGGTCTCGGGCACGGAGCGGATGGCGTGCGCGGTGATGCGGATGGCGGGCGGTGCCGCGTAGATCACCGTGGTGATCACGGCGGACGCCCCGCCGATGAGGAAGATCAGGGTCAGCGGGGCGAGGTAGACGAAGGTCGGCATCGTCTGCATGAAGTCCAGGAAGGGCGTCATGATCCGGTTGAACCGGTCGGAGAGACCGGCCCACACGCCCAGCGGGATGCCGATGACCAGCGCCACGATGACCGCCGACAGGGTGAGCGCCAGCGTGTCCATGCTCTCCTGCCACAGCCCCTGCAACCCGAAGAACGTGAAACCGGCCACGGCCAGCAGGGCGACCCGCCAGTTGCCCACGGCCCAGGAGACGTAGCCGGTGAGGCCGACGACGCCGAGCCAGCCGATCTGCGGGACCGGGCGGCCGCCGGTCGGCTGCGAGATCAGGGACTGGACGAAGGTCACCAGGTTGTCGATGACCAGGCGGATCTCGTTGAAGAAGTACAGGAAGAGCGGGTTGGAGTTGCGGTTGGCGCCGATGCTGTCGTTGACGTCGTTCAACCAGCGGTGCAGATCAGTGAGATCGGCCGCGGCGAGGGACAGCGTCTGCCGGCCGCGCAGCACGGCGAACAGCACCACCCAGACGATCAGGATCGCCGCCACCACCGTGGGACGGCTGACCTTCCTGCGTACGGTCGCGACCGGCGCGGCCGCGTCGGCGGCGACGGCCATCACGCACCGCCTTCCTGCCCGGCGACGACGGAGAGGATCTCCTCGTCGCCGACGATGCCGAGCAGCTTGCCGCCCTCGACCACCTTGACCGGCTTCTCGGCCGCCAGCACCGCCCGGGTGGCTTCCCGCACCACGACGTCCGGGCCCAGCTCCGGGCCGTCGAGTGCGTCGTCGGGCTGCGCGGGGCGCATGATCCAGCGCAGGGTGAGGACGTCGCCGCGCGGCACGTCCTTGACGAAGTCCCGTACGTAGTCGTCGGCGGGGGCGCCGACGAGTTCGTCGCCGGTGCCGCACTGGACCATCCTGCCGTCGCGCATGATCAGGATGCGGTCGCCCAGCTTCAGGGCCTCGGAGAGGTCGTGGGTGATGAACACCATGGTCTTGCCGACCTCGTGGTGCAGGCGGATGACCTCGCTCTGCATGTCGCGGCGGATCAGCGGGTCGAGGGCGGAGAACGGCTCGTCGAAGAAGAGGACGTCGGGGTCGCCCGCGAGGGCACGGGCGAGGCCGACGCGCTGCTGCATGCCGCCGGAGAGCTGGTCGGGATAGGAGTTCTCGTATCCGGCCAGGCCCACCAGCTCCACGACCTCCAGAGCGCGCCTGGTCCGCTCGGCCTTGCCCATGCCCCGGATCTCCAGGCCGAACGCCACGTTGTCGACGACCCTGCGGTGCGGCAGCAGGCCGAAGTGCTGGAAGACCATGGAGAACTTGCTGCGCCGCATGTCCCGCAGCCGCTTGGCGTCGGCGCCGCGGATGTCCTCGCCCTCGAAGACCACCTCCCCGGCGGTGGGTTCGATCAGCCGGGTCAGACATCGCACCAGGGTGGACTTGCCGGAGCCGGACAGGCCCATGACGACGAAGACCTCGCCGGGCGACACGTCGAAGTTCACGTCGCGGACGGCGGCGGTGCACCCGGTGCGGTCCATGAGCTCGCGGCGGGTCAGCCCGCACAGTTCCTCGGAGTCCGGCACCTGGTCGGCCTTCGGCCCGAACACCTTCCACAGCCGGCGCACGGAGATGACCGGAGTCCGGTCCTGGGGGTCCTGGGACGTGCCGCGCCGCTGCGACACCTCGGTCTGTGTGGGGGTCACGATCGACCTCTTTTCGGCGTTCAGCCGCGGAACCAGTGCTGCGGCCGGGGTTGGATGTTCTGCCAGACGTGCTTTGGCTCTCGGTATTCGTCGAGTCCGGTCGGTCCCAGCTCCCGGCCGACGCCCGAGTGCCCGAAGCCACCCCATTCCGCTTGCGGCACGTAGGGGTGGTAGTCGTTGATCCAGACCGTGCCGTGGCGCAGCCGGCGAGCGACCCGCTGGGCCTTGCCGGCGTCCTGCGTCCAGACGGCGCCGGCGAGTCCGTACTCCGTGTCGTTGGCGATGCGGACGGCGTCGTCCTCGTCACGGAAGCGCTCGACGGTGAGCACGGGGCCGAAGGACTCCTCGTGCACCACCCGCATGTCCTGCCGGCACTCGTCGAGGACGGTGGGCGGATAGTAGAAGCCGCCCGCCAGCGCGGGGTCGTCGGGGCGCTCGCCGCCGCAGCGCAGTACGGCACCCTCGGCGAGCCCTGCGGCGACGTACGCCTCGACCTTCTCCCGGTGCTGTGCGGAGATCAGCGCCCCGGTCTCGGCCTGGGGGTCGAACGGGCCGCCGAGCCGGATGAGCCGGGCGCGGCGCACGATCTCGTCGACGAAGGCGTCGTGCAGGGAGTCCTCGACGATCAGGCGGGCGCCGGCCGAGCAGACCTGGCCGGAGTGCAGGAAGACGGCGGTGAGCGCGAAGTCGACCGCCGTGTCGAAGTCGGCGTCGGCGAAGACCACGTTGGGGTTCTTGCCGCCGAGTTCCAGGGCGACCTTCTTCACCGTCGCGGCGGCAGCGGCCATGATGCGCCGCCCGGTCTCAAGGCCCCCGGTGAAGGACACCATGTCGACGTCCGGGTGCTCCGACAGGGGCGCGCCGGCCTCCGCTCCGGCACCCAGGACGAGGTTGGCCGCGCCGGCCGGGAGCCCGGCCTCCTCGAGCGCCTTCATCAGCAGGATCGAGGTGGAGGGCGTGAGCTCGCTGGGCTTGAGCACGATGGTGTTGCCCGCGAGAAGCGCCGGGGCGACCTTCCAGGACGCCTGGAGCAGGGGGTAGTTCCAGGGGGTGATCAGTCCGCAGACGCCGACGGGTTCGTAGGTGACCCGGCTGAGGGCGTCGTCGCGGCCGGTGTCGACCACCCGGCCGGCGCCGGTGCCGGCGATGCCGCCGTAGTAGCGGAAGCAGGAGACGACGTCGGCGATGTCGTACTCGCTCTCGACCAGGCGCTTGCCGGTGTCGAGCGACTCCGCGCGGGCGAACTCCTTGGCGTCGCGCTCGAGGATGTCGGCGGTGCGGAGCAGCAGGGCGCCGCGCTCGCGCTCGGGGGTGCGCGGCCAGGGGCCTGCGTCGAAGGCGCGCCGGGCCGCGGCGATCGCGGCCTCGGTGTCGGCGCGTGTCCCCTCGGACACGGTCGCGACCGGCGTGCCGTCGGCGGGACAGCGGATCTCCCGGTGACCTCCGGCCACCGCCTCGCGCCATTCTCCGTCCACATACAGGTCTGCCACGCGCGGAGCCCTTCGACCGATTCGTTGCGCATCGCGCATCGAATTGCTTGTGGGGGAACCCTGACCGAAGGGCCGACGTACGTCAAGAGGTCCCGCCGTTTTCACAAGGGCGGAACGTCCCCCGTCTTGACCGCCGACCGCCTTCGCCCCAACTATGTTGCGTATTGCTCATCGCGTTGTGCATTACGCATCAGACGGAGGCCTGCGCATGTCCCCTCGACCGCAACCCGGCGACGAGTACGTCCTCACCTTCTCCTGCCCGGACAGAGCCGGACTGGTCCATGCCGTGAGTGGCTTCCTGGTCAGGAACTCGGGCAACATCCTGCAGAGCCAGCAGTTCGACGACCGCCTTCAGGACCGCTTCTTCATGAGGGTCCACTTCAATGTGTCCGATCCGGACATCACCCTGGAACATCTGCGTTACCGCTTCGGCCCCGTCGCGGAGGCCCACGGCATCTCCTGGACCCTCCAGGACGCCGCGACGCCGACGCGGACGCTGATCATGGTCTCGAAGTTCGGTCACTGCCTCAACGACCTGCTCTTCCGCCGCCGCACCGGCGCCCTCAACATCGAGATCCCCGCCATCGTCTCCAACCACCGGGACTTCGAGGCCCTGGCGGAGACCTACGGCATCCCCTTCCACCACATCCCGGTGACCAAGGAGACCAAGCCCGAGGCCGAGGCGCGGCTGCTGGAGCTGGTGCGGGAACTGGACGTCGACCTCGTGGTCCTGGCCCGCTACATGCAGGTGCTCTCCGACGACCTGTGCAAGGAGCTGGAGGGCCGTGCCATCAACATCCACCACTCCTTCCTGCCGAGCTTCAAGGGCGCGAAGCCCTACCAGCAGGCGTACGAGCGCGGCGTGAAGCTGGTCGGCGCGACGGCCCACTATGTGACGCCGGACCTGGACGAGGGCCAGATCATCGAGCAGGACGTGGTCCGGGTGGACCACTCCCTCGACCCTGACGAACTCGTCACGGTCGGCCGCGACGTCGAGGCCCAGGTCCTGGCCCGCGCGGTGAAGTGGCACACCGAGAGCCGCGTGATGGTGGACGGCAGCCGCACGGTGGTCTTCCGCTGAGGCACCCCTGCCGATCGGGCGGGGCCGGAACCACCGGGGTTCCGGCCCCGCCCGATGTTCGTACGCGGCTGTTGTTACGACTGTCCGATGTATACGGCTGTCCGACGTATACGGCTGTCCGGGCTCAGCCGAGCCTTTCGAGCAGTGCGCGGCGCCAGCGCTCGGTCTCCGCGATCTGGTTGAAGGTGAACAGATGCAGGCCCGTCACGCCCGCCGAGGGCGCCGTGAGCGTCTCCGCCGCGCGCGTGAGCAGTCTCTCCGGCGCGTACCCGCCCGGCGTCGCGAACCGCAGGAACCACGACGGGTGCCGGCTCAGGAAGCGCGTCGACTCCCCCACCCCGATCTTCGTCGCCATGGACAGCAGCTTCGCCCGCTGCACCGGCCCGGCGACCCCCACGTACACGGGCAGCGCGACGTCCCGGCGCCTTATCCGGTCGATCCAGTCGCCGAGCACGCGCGGGTCGAAGCACAGGTTGCTGACGATGTACGTGGCGTGCGCGCGCTTGTCCCACATCGCCTGGATGGTGATGTCGTCGTGGATGAGCGGATGGCTCTCCGGGTAGCCGGTGATCCCGATGTGCGCGAAGGGCCTGCCCAGCTCGCCGAGCCTGCGCAGCACCGGCAGGGCCCCGTCGTACGGCCCGGCCGGCGGATCGGCGTCGCCCGCCGGCACGAACACGTCGTCGACACCCGCCGCACGCAGCCGCTCGGCGACGTCCTTCAGGTGCGTGTCGTCCCGCAGCAGCCGCGCGGGCACGTGCGGGACGACGCGGAAGCGGTGCGCGGTGAGCCGCTCGGTGAGGGCGAGGGTCGGCTCCAGGCCCTTGACCGGCGACGCCGTGACCGTGACCACGACGTCGCGCGGGACATGGGCGAGGACCTTCTCCTCGGTCGCCTTCGCCGGCAGCACCTCGTAGCGGACGCGGTCGAGCAGCGCCCGCAGGGCCTCGGCGCCCAAGGCCTACCCGGCCTGCTTCTGGGCGTCGCGGTGCCGGTAGTAGGCAGCCTTGGAGGGTGGCAGCGGCTCCCTGCCGAGGATGAGGTCGGCCGCCTTCTCGGCGATCATCATCACCGGGGCGTAGATGTTGCCGTTGGTGACGTACGGCATCACCGACGCGTCCACCACGCGCAGCCCCTCCAGGCCGTGCACCTTCATGCTCAGCGGGTCGACGACGGACATGTCGTCGGTGCCCATCTTGCAGGTGCACGAGGGGTGCAGGGCGGTCTCGCCCTCCTTGGCGACCCAGGCGAGGATCTCCTCGTCGGTCTCGACGGAGGGTCCCGGCGAGATCTCGCCGCCGTTGTAGGGGGCGAGCGCGGGCTGGTTGAGGATCTGGCGGGCGACGCGGATGGCCTCGACCCACTCGCGGCGGTCCTGCTCGGTGGACAGGTAGTTGAAGCGCAGGGCGGGGTGCTCGCGCGGGTCCTTGCTCTTGATCTTCACGGAGCCGATGGCGTCGGAGTACATGGGCCCGACGTGCACCTGGTAGCCGTGGCCGCCGGCCGGTGAGGACCCGTCGTAGCGGACCGCGACGGGCAGGAAGTGGAACATCAGGTTGGGGTACTCGACGTCCTCGTTGCTGCGGGCGAAACCGCCGGCCTCGAAGTGGTTGGTGGCCGCCGGGCCCTTGCGGAACAGCCACTGCAGCCCGATGAAGGGGGCGCGCCACTTCGCCATGTACGGCTGCATGGAGACGGGCTGCTTGCAGGCGTACTGGACGTACACCTCCAGGTGGTCCTGCATGTTCTCGCCGACACCCGGCAGGTCGTGGACGACGTCGATGCCGAGGGCGGACAGCTCGGCGGCGTTGCCGACGCCGGAGAGCTGGAGCAGCTGCGGGGAGTTGATGGCACCGCCGCACAGGATGACCTCACCGGCCCTGACCTGCTGGGGCGCGCCACGGCCGTGCCGGTACTCGACACCGACGGCGCGCTCGCCCTCGAAGAGGACCCGGGTGACGAAGGCGCGGGTCCTCACCGTGAGGTTCGGCCGCTTCATCGCCGGCTTGAGGTACGCCTTCGAGGCCGACAGCCGACGCCCGCGGTGGACATTGCGGTCGAACTTGGCGAAGCCCTCCTGCCGATAGCCGTTGACGTCGTCCGTGGGGGCGTAGCCCGCCTCCTGGGTGGCCTTGAGGAAGGCGGTGAACAGCGGGTTGGTCGCCGGCCCGCGCTCGAGGACGAGGGGGCCGTCGTGACCGCGGAACTCATCGTCGGGGTTGGCCGCGAGACAGTTCTCCATCCGCCGGAAGTACGGCAGACAGTGCGCGTAGTCCCAGGTCTCCATGCCGGAGTCGGCGGCCCAGCGCTCGTAGTCCATCGGGTTGCCGCGCTGGAAGATCATGCCGTTGATGCTGCTGGAGCCGCCCAGCACCTTGCCGCGGGCGTGGTAGATGCGCCGGCCGCCCATGTGGGGTTCGGGCTCGGACTCGTACTTCCAGTCGTAGAAGCGGCTGCCTATCGGGTAGGTCAGCGCCGCGGGCATGTGGATGAACACGTCCCAGGGGTAGTCGGAGCGGCCCGCCTCCAGCACGAGCACCCGGTTTCCGGGGTCGGCCGAGAGCCGGTTCGCCAGTGCGCTGCCGGCTGATCCACCGCCGACGATGACGAAGTCGTAATGCAGGGGAGCCATGGTGCCTCGTCTCGCTCGCTCGCGCCGTCGATACGCGGGGCATGCTAGTACGGGTATCGCTATACGCACTAGGTTGCGGCACGCGCAACTTGCAGCGTCTTCGTTTCCCGGAGGTTACTTGCATGGTCGTTGTTTACTGCGCGTATAGTTTCACCATGGGCAACTTGAGTCCGGATACCGAAACGAACGGTTCACAGGCCGGCGGAGTGCAGTCCGTCGACCGCGCCATCAGTGTGCTCGAGATCCTGGCCCAACGCGGCGAGGCGGGCGTCAGCGAGGTGGCCGCCGAGATCGATGTCCACAAGTCCACCGCGTTCCGGCTGCTCGGCGCCCTTGAGTCGCGCGGTCTGGTGGAGCAGTCGGGCGAGCGCGGCAAGTACCGGCTCGGCTTCGGCATCGTACGCCTGGCGGGCGCGGTCACGGGGCGCCTCGACCTCACCCAGCAGGGCCGTCCGGTGTGCGAGCGCCTCGCGGAGGAGATCGGCGAGACGGTCAACATCGCCGTCATGCAGGAGCACTACGCGATCAACCTGTACCAGGTGCGTGGTCCCGCAGCCGTCGCCGCGCACAACTGGGTCGGGGAGCTGACCCCGCTGCACGCCACCTCGAGCGGCAAGATCCTGCTGGCCCACCTGCCCGCCAAGGAGCGCGCCGCACTGCTGGCGGAGGCGGGGCTGAAGAAGGTGACTCCCCACACGATCACCGCGAAGACGAAGCTGGAGAAGCACCTCGCGGAGGCCCGTGAGCGGGGCTACGCCTGGACGCTGGAGGAGCTGGAGATCGGACTGCACGCGATGGCGGCGCCGATCCGTGACCGCGAAGGCCAGGTCATCGCGTCGATCAGCGCCTCCGGGCCCTCGTACCGGTTCACCGAGGAGCGCATGCACGAGCTCGCTCCGGTGCTCCTCAAGGGCGCCGAGGAGATCAGCCACCGCATGGGGTACCTCGGCTGAGCGTGCTCGCGCGGGCGCGCCGGCCGCGGGCCCCCCGCCTCGCCGGGACTACTCCGGCTGCCGGGTGCCGAGGCGCTCGTGCACCCAGTCGTGGAAGGCGCCGATGTGGTGCTCACTCGGCACGAGCACGCCGCCCTTGGCGTACAGCCGGGAGCTCATACCGGGCTGCGTGCGCTCACAGGCGTCGAAGTCCTGGCGGTTGACGCGGTCGAAGAGCTCCACGGACCGGCTGACGTCCTTGCCGCTCTCCACCACGCCCGGCAGATAGAGCCAGTCGCACTCGACGATCGTGCGGTCGACCGCCACCGGGTACATGCGGTGGAAGATCACGTGGTCGGGCACCAGGTTGATGAAGACCTGCGGCTTGACGGTGATCGCGTAGTAGCGGCGGTCCTGCTCCTCGGAGACCCCGGGGATACGGTCCAGGCCCTCGGAGCCGTCGACGGTGAAGCCCTGGATCTCCTCGCCGAACTCGGCGCCGTGGCCGACGTAGTACTGGGCCGCGTAACCGTCCGCGAACTCAGGGAGCACCTCGGTCAGCTCCGGGTGGATCGTGGCGCAGTGGTAGCACTCCATGAAGTTCTCGATGATGAGCTTCCAGTTCGCCTTGACGTCGTAGACGATCCGCTTGCCCACCGCCAGGTTGTCGATGTCGTAGCGCTCGATCGACTCGACGTCACCGAGGCGGGTGATCACCTCGCCGATGACGTCCTCCTCGAAGGAGGGCGGGTTCTCCGCGAGGCACACCCAGACGTAGCCGAGCCATTCGCGAACGGCCACGCTCACCAGGCCGTACTCGGTGCGGCCGACGTCGGGCATCTTCGTGAGGTTGGGCGCCGCGACGAGCTTGCCGTTCAGGTCGTAGGTCCACGCGTGGTACGGGCACTGGAAGGCGCGCTTGACCTCGCCGGTCTCCTCCGTGCAGAGCTTGGCGCCACGGTGCCGGCAGACGTTGAAGTAGGCGCGTATGGAGTTGTCCCGGGCCCGGGTGACGAGGATGCTCTCGCGGCCCACGTCGACGGTGCGGAAGGCGCCGGGCTTGGGCAGGTCGGACGCCCGGGCGACGCAGAACCACATCGTCTCGAAGATGCGCTCCTGTTCCTGGGCGAAGATGCCGGGGTCCGTGTAGGAGGAGCCGGGGAGGGTGGCGATCAGGCTGTCCGGCAGGCTTGTCGAGGTCACGCTGCACTCCTCGGGAAACGTCGTGGAAGGGTAGGGCACGCGCCGGGAAGAGCGACTTCGGGCGGCGTTGTGTATGAAGCAACGCTGCGTGTCATATGCAACGCAGCATGAGAGGCCGCATCAGCGGTGTCAAGACCTGGCCGCGGTGAACTGCTTGCGCCACCGGGTGAACAGTCTCGGCTGGTTCATCCCGAGCACGGCGACCGGCGTACCGGCCCTGCGGTAGACGGCCAGGAAACTCCGCTCGTCGGGAGCGCCTTCCTCGACCGTCACACTGTCGGCACCGGCGGCATGGCCGACGAACTGGATCTTCACGCCGTACTGGTCGGACCAGAAGTACGGCGGCCGCGGCACGCCCGGCTGCGTCGCGCCGTACGCGAGCAGCGTGGCCACCGCCGCGTCGGGCCGCTCCAGTGCGCCCGTCCAGTGCTCCACTCGCCGGTGGATTCCGGTGTGCGGGTCGTACCAGTTGGCGCAGTCGCCGACGGCGACGACTCCGGCGAGGCTGGTGCGGCCGTCGGCCCCGCACTTCACGCCGTTGTCGAGTTCGACGCCGGATCCCTCGAGCCACTCGACGCAAGGACGCGCGCCCACACCCACGACGACGGTGTCGGCGGGGATGCTGCGGCCGTCCTCGAGCAGCACGGCGTCCACCCTGGCCCGGACTCCGTCCGGAGGGACCCCCATCTCGCTCCGCTCGCCCCCGCTCAGCCCTTTGACCCCCACCCCGCACAGGAGCCGTACGCCGTGGTCGGTGTGGAGGGCGGAGACGATGCCGCCCATCACCTCGCCGAGCGGTCCCGCCAGTGGCGTCGGCGCCGCCTCGACGACCGTGACGTCGAGGCCGAGGGCGTAGGCGGTGGACGCGACCTCGGCGCCGATGAATCCGCCGCCGATCACCACCAGCCGTCCGCCGCGGGCCAGGTCGTCGCGCAGGGCGCGGGCGTCGTCCAGGGTGCGCAGCACATGGACGCCGGCGAGGCCCTCGGTGCCGGGCAGCGTGCGCGCGGCCGCACCGGTCGCGATGACCACGCCGTCGGCACGGATCTCCCGGCCGTCGGCGAGCCGGATCGCCCGCTCGGTGCGGTCGAGCCCGGTGGCGCGGGTGCCGAGCACCCATTCCGCCTGCAGGTCCTCGTCGTCCCTCTCCAGCGCGAGATCCGCTTCGCCGAGGGTGCCGGCGAGGAACTCCTTGGACAGCGGCGGCCTGTCGTACGGGCGGTGGGGCTCGTCGCCGATGACGACCAGCCGACCGTCGTACCCCCGTTTCCGCAGCGAGCGCGCGGCCGACAGTCCGGCCAGCGAGGCGCCCACCACGGCGACGGTCCTCACGCGGGGCCTCCGGCCAGGCGGGAGGCGATGCAGGGCGGCAGGTTGGGGGCCTCGGTCGACAGCTGGACGTAGATCATGCCGTCCTCGACCAGGACCTCGTGGGTCCGCACCGGCAGCTTGGCCGGCGGGGCGTCCACCGCTCCGGTCCTCAGGTCGAACTTGGAGGCGTGCAGCGGGCATTCCACCTCGCAGCCCTCCAGCCAGCCGTCGGCGAGCGAGGCGTCCTGGTGGGTGCAGGTGTCGTCGATGGCGAAGAGCTCGCCGTCATCGGTGTGGAACACCGAGACCGGCGGGTCGATGTCGAGCCGGTGGGCCTCGCCTCGCGGCAGATCCGCGAGACGGCACGCGGGAATCATCATGACACCTCGGTGCGTATAGCGAAACGGATTGCGATTAGCGCAACGCCAGTCTGCGGGCCGCCCTGAACCGTTGTCAAGGCGTCCAAGGCCCGCATCGAGCCGGGTCCGCGGCCCGTTTTCCGCGCACGGCGAAGCGGCCTCGAAAGCGGAGGTGAGCAGGCGCGACAGGCGTGGCGCAGGGCAGCGACGGCCTCGCCGCCGGCGACGTCGTCGGACGTCACCGGGGCGAGGCCGTGAGGCGGCGGTCAGAAGCCGCGGTCGATCCACTCCTGAAGGTGCGGCGCTTCGGCGCCGATGGTGGTCGTCTCCCCGTGGCCGGTGTGCACGACGGTGTCGCCGGGCAGTGCGAGGAGGCGTCGACCGATCGAGTCGATGATGGTGGGGAAGTCGCTGTACGACCGCCCCGTCGCCCCCGGACCGCCGGCGAAGAGCGTGTCGCCGCTGAAGAGGGCGCCGAGAGCCGGGGTGTACAGGCAGACGGCGCCCGGGGCGTGGCCGGGCGTGTGGAGCACGGTCAGCTCGGCACCCGCGACCACCAGGGTCTGCCGGTCGGCCAGTTCCGCGTCGGGCGCCCGGTCCGGATGGGTCTGCTTCCACAGCGGCAGGTCGTCGGGGTGCAGGAGAACCGGGGCGCCGGTACGGTCGGCGAGGGCGGGGGCCGCGTCGATGTGGTCGTTGTGGGCGTGGGTGCACACGATCGCCGTCAGGCGCCGGTCGCCGACGGCGGCGGCGATGGCGTTGGCGTCGTGTGCGGCGTCGATGACGATCACCTCGTGGTCGTCGCCGACGATCCACACGTTGTTGTCGACGTCCCAGGTGCCGCCATCGAGCGTGAACTGCCCGGAGGTGACGAGCCGTTCGATGCGCGCGCCCATCACAGCACCACCACCGAGCGCAGCACGTCCCCGTGGTGCATGCGCTCGAAGGCCTTCTCGACCTCGTCCAGTGCGATCGTCTCGGTGACGAAGGCGTCCAGGTCCAGGCGGCCCTGCAGATAGAGGTCGATGAGCATGGGGAAGTCGCGGGAGGGCAGGCAGTCGCCGTACCAGGACGACTTCAGCGCACCTCCCCGGCCGAAGACGTCCAGCAGCGGCAGCTCCAGCTGCATCTCCGGGGTCGGCACGCCGACCAGGACGACCGTGCCGGCCAGATCGCGGGCGTAGAAGGCCTGCCGGTAGGTCTCCGGACGGCCCACCGCCTCGATGACGACATCGGCGCCGAACCCGCCGGTCAGGTCCCGGATCGCCGCCACCGCATCGGTCTCCCTGGAGTTGACCGTGTGGGTCGCGCCCAGCTTCTTCGCGGTGGCCAGCTTGCGGTCGTCGATGTCCACCGCGATGATCTTCGCCGCGCCCGCCAGGTTCGATCCGACGACCGCCGCGTCCCCGACGCCGCCGCAGCCGATGACGGCCACGCTGTCACCGCGTCCCACGTTCCCGGTGTTGATCGCCGCACCGATGCCCGCCATCACTCCGCACCCCAGCAGTCCGGCGGCGGCGGCCGACGCCGCCGGGTCCACCTTGGTGCACTGCCCGGCCGCCACCAGCGTCTTCTCGGCAAAGGCGCCGATGCCCAGCGCGGGCGACAGCTCCGTGCCGTCGGTCAGGGTCATCTTCTGCTTCGCATTGTGCGTGTTGAAGCAGTACCACGGCCGCCCGCGCAGACAGGCGCGGCACTGGCCGCACACCGCACGCCAGTTGAGGATGACGAAGTCACCGGGCGCCACGTCCGGAACGCCCTCGCCCACCGCCTCGACCACGCCCGCGGCCTCATGTCCCAGCAGGAAGGGGAAGTCGGCACTGATGCCACCCTCGCGGTAGTGCAGATCCGTGTGGCAGACGCCGCAGGCCTCTATCTTGACCAGCGCCTCGCCCGGACCGGGGTCGGGCACGACGATCGTTTCCAGGCTGACGGGGGCACCCTTGCCCCGGGCGACGACAGCACGGACCTGGTGAGCCATGGCCACTCCTCGGCTGACAGAAGATCGAGATGTTGCCTATTACGACACGCATCTCGTATTTCGCAACACAGCATCGTGGAGAGCGCAGCAGCGGTCAAGGATCCGTCCTGCAATCCGACGGAGGCTGTAGGCGTCGGTCCGGGCACGGGCGGACGCTGTAGGCGTCGGTCCGGGCACGGGCGGACCGCATCGCGCCGGCAGGGGTGACGCACTGCGCTGCGCGGAGCGGCGGGCACGCCACTGTCCGCGGCGCTGTTCGAAGGTCACCGACCTGCTCGCGACCGGTGGCAGCAAGCGGTGAGACCGGTCTGCACGCACCTTCGGCCCGACGGTCTCGGGCGACCCGGCGGGGCCGGCCGGCGGCGGTCGGGGGCGGGAGGCCGTCGGCGAGGGCGGTGGGCATACGGCGCACGGCGTTGTTCGAACATGAGACGACTCGGACGAGGACGGCCGTGAGAAGCTGATGCCGGACGATCCAGCAGCGCAACCAGGCAGGTGCGACGGTGCGCCCATGCCCGCATGACGCGACGCCGGCATCACCGGACTGACCGGGTGTCAGCAAAGTCGGCAAAGGGGCGGCATGAGTCCGGCCAAAGGCGGTTACAGATGACTACAGTCGCACCTGGGCCAACCCTCGGGATGCTGGCCTCGACCTGGGAAAAGCGCCGGTTTGCAGCCGACCTGGCAGAGTGAGGGGCCAGCCGTGTTCTATTATCTGCTCAAATACGTCTTTCTCGGACCGCTGCTGAGACTGGTCTTCCGGCCGCGTATCGAGGGCCTCGAACACGTTCCGGCTCAGGGGCCCGCCATCATCGCCGGCAACCATCTCTCCTTCTCCGACCACTTCCTGATGCCCGCCATCCTCAAACGGCGCATCACCTTCCTCGCCAAGGCCGAGTACTTCACCGGGCCCGGCATCAAGGGCCGGCTCACCGCCGCGTTCTTCCGCAGCGCCGGTCAGATCCCGGTGGACCGCTCCGGCAAGGAGGCCGGGCAGGCCGCGATCCGCGAGGGCCTCGGCGTCCTCGACAAGGGTGAACTGCTGGGCATCTACCCGGAGGGCACCCGCTCCCACGACGGCCGCCTCTACAAGGGCAAGGTGGGCGTCGCGGTGATGGCCCTCAGGGCGAAGGTGCCGGTCATCCCCTGCGCGATGATCGGCACCTTCGAGGCACAGCCGCCGGGCCAGGTCATCCCGAGCATCCACCCCGTGGTGATCCGCTTCGGCAAGCCCCTGGACTTCTCCCGCTACGCCGGCATGGAGAACGAGAAGGCCGTCCTGCGAGCCATCACCGACGAGATCATGTACGCCATCCTCTCCCTGTCCGAGCAGGAGTACGTCGACCAGTACGCGGCGGTCGTCAAGGCGGAGGAGGCGACGGAGAACGCGGAGAGGGCCCGCAAGCTCCCGCGGCTGCCGCTGAGTTGAGGGCGCGTCGGCGGACGACGAAGGGGCGGCCGGGATCGGCCGCCCCTTCGCGCGCGTGTGGCGAGGACCGCGTACTACGGCTTCGGCGTGGCGTGCGGCGCGCACGTCACGTCGGCGCCGTCCGTCCGGCCGGTGAGCAGGTAGGTGTCGACCCGGTTGTTGATGCACGGGTTGACCAGACCGGTCACACCGTGGGAGCCCGCGTCCTTCTCGATGATCAGGCGGGAGCCCTTGAAGCGCTTGTGGAGCTCGACCGCGCCGTCGAAGGGCGTCGCGGCGTCACGGGTGGACTGCACGATCAGGACGGTCGGCAGGCCCTTGCCGGTCCCCACGTCGACCGGGTTCTGCTGCTTGACGGGCCAGGTGGCGCACGGCAGGTTCATCCATGCATTGGCCCAGGTCATGAACGGGTAGTCCTTGTTGAGCCGGGTGTTGTCCCGGTCCCACTTCCGCCAGCTCTTCGGCCACTTCGCGTCGGTGCACTCGACGGCCGTGTAGACGGCGTTGCCGTTCTCGGAGGCGATGTTGCCCGCCGTGTCCGACAGGTCCGGCGCCGCCGCGTCGACGAGCGCCTTGGTGTCTCCGGCGACGTACTTGCTGAAGACGGTGGCGACCGGCACCCACGAGGAGTCGTAGTACGGGGCGCTCTGGAAGAAGGAGATCAGCTCGGCCGGGCCGACGACACCGCCGATCGGGCTCTTCTTCGCGGTGGCGCGCAGCTTCAGCCACTTCTCCTGCACCGCCGCGCGGGTCGTGCCCAGGTGGAAGGAGGCGTCGTTGGCGGCGACCCAGTCCTCCCAGTCCTTCCAGCGGCCCTCGAAGGCGACGTCCTGGTCGAGGTTGGCCTGGTACCAGATCTTCTCGCGCGACGGGTTGACCACGCTGTCGACGATCATGCGCCGGAGGTGGCCCGGGAAGAGCGTGCCGTAGACGGCGCCCAGGTAGGTGCCGTACGACACGCCCAGGTAGTTGAGCTTCTTCTCGCCCAGCGCGGCACGGATGACGTCCAGGTCGCGCGCGGTGTTGGGCGTGGTCATCTGCTGGAGCATCGCGCGGCCGGTGCGCTCCAGGCAGCCCTCCGCGTACTCCCGCGCCAGCTTGCGCTGAGCGAGCTTGTCCGCCTCGGAGTCGGGAACCGGGTCCGCCTTCGGCGCCTTCACGAACTCCTGCGGGTCCGCGCAGGAGATGGGCGCGGAGTGGCCGACGCCGCGCGGGTCGAAGCCGACGAAGTCGTACGCCTTCGCCACGTTGGCCCAGACGGGGTTCTTGGTGGTGACCCGGCGCGGGAAGCGCAGTCCGGAACCGCCGGGTCCGCCCGGGTTGTAGACGAGGGCGCCCTGGCGCTCCTGCTTGGTGCCCGTGTTCCCGATGCGGTCGACGGCGAGCCTGATCTGCTTGCCGTTCGGGTGGGCGTAGTCGAGCGGGACGGTCACCCAGCCGCACTGGATGGGCTTCTCCAGCCCCCAGTCGGCCGGGCAGTCCTGCCAGTCGATCCCGTCCTTGGCGGCCCGTGCGGCGGCGATCGCGGCGCCCCGGGCCTCCCGGTCCTGGCCGTGGCGCGAGTCGGCGGTGGCCGACGGTGCCGCCACGGCGCCGGCTATCAGCGTCGCCGTGACGAGCGCCCCCGCTGAGCCGAGCGCGGACGCTCGCCTCGTCGGTCTGATTCCCCTCAAGTGGGACCTCCCCGTACATCGTTGCGATGGGTACGGGGGATCCTTTCGGCTGCGAGCTCCCTGAGAACAGGGGGTATTTGACTTTCTTTACCAATCCGATAACCGGTACAGCGCTGTCCGTTGAGCGGAGAGTCGGGTTTCAGCCAAGTGCGCCCAACGCCTCGTCCAGCGTCCGCCGCAGCCGCAGCGCGTCGGGCGCGACCGCGGTGACGAGCACACCGGGCCCGGCCAGCGGGGTGAGCGCCGCGCACTCCCCGAGCGGCCGTGCCGTCGCCGGCGTTCGCTCGAAGTCGGGCCGTACGACGACCAGTTGCCCGAGTGCCCGATGCCCCGCCAGCACGGCGGGCCCGTCCCAGCCGCCGGGGGCGCCCGGCCCGCAGGCCACCTCCTGGTCGAGCAGCGGCCGTCCGTCAAGCCGTACGGTGAGACGGCTGGTGAGTCGCCCGGGCTCCTCACCGGCGCGCCCGAGGACCTGTTCCTCGCGGAAGACGAGACGGGCTCCCGGCGCGAGGTCGATGCGCGAGGAGACGTACAGCTCGCTTTGGCTGGCCGAAATCAACTGTTCGGGCAGCCAGTGCAGTTCACCGTCGGCGGCCACGTCGAGCCGGACGTCGTAACGCGCCTCGCCCTTCGCCTGACCGGGCAGTGCGATGGTCGCGGCGGCCGATCCGACGTGCAGCAGGGCGCCGCCTCCCACCTCGGCCTCGACGGTGAGGTGGTCCCCGCCGAGTGGCCCGCTCATCGCGCCGACGAGCATCACGCGCGCCTCATCGCCCCGCGCCCGCGTCCGGCGCAGCGCGAGCGGCCCCTCGCCGGCCAGCACCGGCAGGGCCGTACCGCCCCGGCCGTCGTCCCGGGCCACGATCCGCGCGGTGGCCCGTACCCCCGTGGTCACGCCGCCCATGCGGCGAGCCGCTGCCGCACCCAGTCGGCGACGGCGCCGACACCGGCCTCACCGCGCAACGACTGGAGGACGACGGGCAGCTCACCCCGCTGCGCCTTGGCGTCGGCGGCCATCCGGGCGAGGTCGGAACCGACGTACGGCGCCAGGTCGGTCTTGTTGACGACGAGCAGATCGGCGGTGGTGACACCGGGACCGCCCTTGCGCGGGATGTCGTCCCCGCCGGCGACGTCGATCACGAAGATCTGCGCGTCGACGAGCCCCTTGGAGAAGGTGGCGGTGAGGTTGTCGCCGCCGGACTCGACGAGGACGAGGTCGAGCGGCCCGACGGCGTCCTCAAGGTCCTCGACGGCTTCGAGGTTGGCGGAGATGTCGTCCCGGATGGCGGTGTGCGGACAGGCGCCGGTCTCGACGGCGGTGATCCGCTCGGGCGGCAGCACGCCCTCCCGCAGCAGGAACTCGGCGTCCTCCCGGGTGTAGATGTCGTTGGTCACGACGGCGAGCGACAACTCGTCCCGCAGGGCCCGGCAGAGCGCGGCGACGGTGGCGGTCTTCCCTGACCCGACGGGCCCGCCGAGCCCGATGCGCAGGGCACGGCGGGATCCGTCGGGGCGGTGCGCGTCGGCGCTGAGGGCCGAGGGACCGGGGTGGGTGTGGTCAAGGTGCATGGAAGCGGCTCCACAAGTCTCAATACACGGTGCCCTTTTCAGCCGGGCCGAGCATCCATCAGCCGGCGTTCGAGGACGAGGCCGTTCAGGCCGATGGGGGTCAAGGGGCGGAGCCCCTGGCGGGGTCGGAGGGGCGGAGCCCCCTGGGGTGGGAACGGGCGAGGGCGGCGGGGGGCGACACACCTCCTATGACGCGAACAGACGTACAGGCCAAGCGGCATGCGCCTCCGCACCGATCTCCAGCAGCGGCGCGGAGGCGGCAGGCAGCGCATCGACGCCTTCGTCGACGACGCGACGTGCGGTATCGCTCGCCTGACGCGCCACGAGATCCAGCTCCGGCGCCAACCGGGCGAGCACCGCCGTGGCGTCGAACGGATCCAGGCTCAGCAACCGCACCACGGCCGTGGCCGGCCCACTCACACTCTCGTACGCGGAGCAGTATGCGGCGTCCTCTGCCCCCAACCCCGCCGCACGAGCCGCGACGCCCAGCACAACCGGCTGATGCGTCCCCTTGGGAAACTCCCGCGCCACCGCGTCCAGTTCCCCGGAAGGCCACGCGGCCCGAGCGGCCCGCATCAGCTGCCGCCCCAGCCTGCGCGCGGCGACACGCAGCGCGGCCGACGGCGTACGGGCGTCCGCCGCGGCGTCCAGGGCGGCCGGGTCGACACCGAGCGCGGCCGCCGCGGCCAGCGAGGCGGCCACCAGCCCGGCCGTGTGCAGCCGCCCGCGGCAGAAGTCCTCCAGGCTCGCGGCCCCGGTGATCCGTCCCGCGCGGACGGCCGCCTCGGCCCCGCCGGAGTGGGCGTGCCCTCCGGCGGGGAAGCGGCCGTCGGCCAGGACGAGAAGCGCTGCCCGGGACATCAGAAGAGGAAGTAGCGCTGGGCCATGGGCAGTTCGGCGGCGGGTGTCGCCTCGACCAGCTCGCCGTCGATGTGGACGGCGAAGCTGTCCGGGTCGACCTCGACCCGCGGCCGCGCGTCGTTCTCGCGCATGTCCGCCTTGGTGACGCCGCGCGTCGACTCGATGGCCACGAACCTCTTCCCCAGTGCCAGCCGCTCCGGCAGCCCGTCCTCGAGGGCGAGCGGCGCCACGAAGTTGAACGAGTTGGACGCGGGCGCGCGCCCGATCGCCCCGTACATCGGGCGCGGCAGGATCGGCTGCGGGGTCGGGATGGACGCGTTGGCGTCGCCCATCTGGGCGTACGCGATCTGCCCGCCCTTGATCACGAGCTGTGGCTTGACGCCGAAGAACGCGGGCTCCCACAGCACGAGGTCGGCGAGCTTGCCGGTCTCGACGGATCCGATCTCGCGGGCGAGGCCCTGGGCGAGAGCCGGGTTGATCGTGTACTTGGCGACATAGCGACGTACGCGGTGGTTGTCCGCGCGGCCGTCGCCCGGCAACGCGCCCCGCCGCCGCTTCATCACATGGGCGGTCTGCCAGGTCCGCAGGACGACCTCGCCGACGCGCCCCATGGCCTGGGAGTCGGACGAGATGATCGAGATGGCGCCCAGGTCGTGGAGGATGTCCTCCGCCCCGATCGTGGACGGCCGGATCCGTGACTCCG
The DNA here is from genome assembly GCF_014905555.1 of Streptomyces sp. Y2F8-2. Taxonomy (GTDB): domain Bacteria; phylum Actinomycetota; class Actinomycetes; order Streptomycetales; family Streptomycetaceae; genus Streptomyces; species Streptomyces cynarae. Next base: position 330,829 of record NZ_BNGS01000009.1, read on the forward strand.
CGAAGGCCAGGTCCTCCGGGACGGCGGGGTTCAGGTGGTGGCAGACCATCAGCATGTCGAGGTGTTCCTCGGCGGTGTTGACGGTGAACGGCCGGGTGGGGTTGGTGGAGCTGGGCAGCACGTGCGGCTCGGACACCACGGTCATGATGTCCGGAGCGTGCCCGCCGCCCGCGCCTTCGGTGTGGTAGGCGTGGATGCCGCGGCCGTTGATCGCGGCGAGGGTGTCACCGACGAACCCGGCCTCGTTGAGCGTGTCCGTGTGGATGGCGACCTGGATGCCGGTGCGGTCCGCGACGGTCAGGGCGGCGTCGATGACGGCCGGCGTGGAGCCCCAGTCCTCGTGCAGCTTCAGGCCGAGGGCGCCGCCGCGGATCTGGGAGAGCATCGCGTCGTGCGAGACGGTGTTGCCCTTGCCGAGGAGGCCGATGTTGAGCGGGTGGCCCTCCATGGCCTCCAGCATCCGGGCGAGGTGCCAGGGGCCGGGCGTGACGGTGGTCGCCTTGGAGCCCTCGGCGGGTCCCGTACCGCCGCCGACCAGCGTGGTGACACCGGCGGCGAGGGCCTCGTCGGCGATCTGGGGGCAGATGAAGTGGACGTGCGCGTCGATGGCGCCGGCGGTCAGGATGCGGCCGTTGCCGGCGATGATCTCCGTCTCCGGGCCGAGCACCAGGTGGGGGTGGACCCCGTCCATGGTGTCCGGGTTGCCGGCCTTGCCGATCGCCGTGATGCGGCCGTCGCGGATGCCGACGTCCGCCTTGACGATGCCCCAGTGGTCGATGATGACGGCGCCGGTGATGACGGTGTCGGGGGTGCCGTCCGCGCGGGTGGCGCGGGACTGGCCCATGGATTCCCGGATGACCTTGCCCCCGCCGAACACGGCCTCGTCACCGGCGAGCCCGGGACCGCCGGAACGATCCTCCTCGATCTCGATCAGGAGGTCGGTGTCGGCGAGCCGGATGCGGTCCCCGGTGGTCGGGCCGAACAGGTCGGCGTACGCGGCGCGCGAGATCTCAGGCATCGAGGGCACCTCCGGTCTCCCCGCGCAGTCCGGGCACGACACGGGCTCCGGCGAGCGGGACGAGTTCGACGTCCACGGGGATGCCGGGCTCGAAGCGCACGGCGGTCCCGGCGGCGATGTTCAGCCGCTTGCCGCGCGCGGCGGCCCGGTCGAAGTCCAGACCGGGGTTGGCCTCGGCGAAGTGGTAGTGGGAGCCGACCTGGACGGGCCGGTCGGCGGCGTTGAGGACGGTGAGCCGGGTGACCTCGCGGCCCTCGTTGTAGACGATCGGGCCGTCGTCGAACAGGATCTCTCCGGGAATCATGCGGCCTCCCCCGTCAGACGATCGGGTCGTGGACGGTGACGAGCTTGGTGCCGTCCGGGAAGGTCGCCTCGACCTGGACGTCGTGGATCATCTCGGGGACGCCCTCCATGACGTCGTCCCGGGTGAGCAGCTTGCGCCCGGAGGCCATGAGCTCGGCCACGGTACGTCCGTCGCGAGCGCCTTCGAGGATGTGCGACGTGATGAGCGCTACCGCCTCGGGGTGGTTGAGCCTCAGCCCCCGCTCCCGGCGCTTCTCGGCGACGTCGGCCGCCACATGGATCAGCAGCCTCTCTTGCTCGTGCGGGGTCAGTTGCACGTCCCACCTCACAGTCCTCGCTCCGGACCGTGCGGGGCCCGGTTGCCGCAGCCACGGGGCAAAGTCCCTGGTGGCGTGGAGGGGCAGGCTAATTGCACCGGGTTTCGGGCACGTTAACCGGGGATCTGCGGCCACTGCGCCGGGGGGCGACGCCAGGCGCGAGTCCGCCGGGTCGCTCGCCGAAGCGCGCATCCGGCGGCACCGCTCGCCGAGCCCGGGTCCGAGTCCGGCGACACGCCGTCCATCGCCCCTGGACCTCCTACAGGGGCCTTCGCCCGCCGTCAGGAGGCGCACGGCCGCCGGCTCCCGTGAAGGCGCCCGGCCACCGGCTCCCGTGAAGGCGCCCGGCCACCGGCTCACGTGGAGGCGCCCGGCCGTCGGCCCCGTCAGGAGGCGTCCGGCCGCCGGTGTTCCGCAGCGATGCCGAAGCGGTGACGTTCGCGGGGGGCGGAGCCGGCCTCGCGGACGCTGGAGACCGAGCTGATCACCTGCTCCTCCGCGGCGTCCAGCTCGGCGAGCCGCTCGAGGTCGGCGGCGGAGACCAGGGCGACGAGAGGCTTTCCGTGCCGCGTCACGACGACGCGCTCGCCGCCGTACACCACGCGGTTGATCAGATCGGCGAGCTCAGCCCTGGCTTGCGTCACCGGAATCTCGTAGGCCATGACGTCCAGCTTAGACCGAGGCCTCCACCGGCCTCCCGGGATGGAAGCGGGCCCGTGGGCGGGCTCGGTCCGTCGCGCAGCCGTTTTCGCTGACAGCATGCTTCCCACCCATAGAAACGTACGTCCTGTACATTTTCTACGAAGCCAGCCCGAGGAGGCGCATGTCATGAACCGACCGTCCGCCCGCCATGTCCTGCCCGAGTTCACCGAACGCACCGGCTACGGCCACCGGACCCTCGATCCGTACGCGAAGCTTCTCGAGGAGCGGATCGTGTTCCTCGGAACGCCGGTCGACGACACGTCGGCCAACGACGTGATGGCGCAGTTCATGCACCTGGAGTACCTGGACCCCGACCGGGACATCTCGCTGTACATCAACTCCCCCGGCGGCTCCTTCAGCGCGATGGCCGCCATCTACGACACGATGCAGTACGTAGGCTGCGACGTGGAGACGATCTGCCTGGGACAGGCGGCGTCCGCCGCGGCCGTCCTGCTCGCCGGCGGCACACCCGGCAAGCGGTTCGCGTTGCCCGGCGCCCGTATGGTCATCCACCAGCCGTCCCTGCCGGAGCCGGTTCAGGGGCAGGCCACCGATCTGTTCATCCAGGCCGACGAGCTGATGCGGATCCGCGGCCGCCTGGAGGAGATGCTCGTCCGGCACACCGGGCAGAGCCCCGAGCGGATCGCCGCCGACATCGAGCGGGACACGATCTTCGACGCGCCGGCGGCGGTGGAGTACGGCCTGATCGACCGCGTCATCCCGAGCCGCAGGGCCTCGCGCACCACACCCGGCGCGAGGTGAGCCGCGGATGCTGCCACCGGAACTGCCCCCGCTGCCCGCGCTGACCCGGGCCGAGGCGGAGTTGATCGACCGTTACCTCGACGTGGTCGACCTGCTCGGCCGTATCAACCCGGCACACTCCGGGGACACCTACCGTGGTCTGCGCGCCGCCCAGGCCCTGGTGACCAAGGCGACGGCGCTGCGCGAGGCGCTGACGCTGATGCACCAGCGCGGGGAGAACGAGCTGCACGGGCCCACTCTCGCCCGGGCCCTCCGCGTCCTCGACGGCGAGCGCCGCGCGGCCCGCGTCACGGTGCCGCCGGACCCGGACTGACGGAGAGTGAGCCCTCCGCGCGCGACGCACGGTTGCCGGAGCGGGCCGAACGGGGTACCGCCGGCTGGGTAGTTCTCTGTCCTCCCGGTGGCCCGGAGGAGTCGCACAACGTGTGGAGCGCCAGGGCGCAATGACCTGCTCCGGTGCAGGTCCGGGCCTCGTCCGCCCTCTCAACCCCCTTCGAACAAAAGGTTGTCCACCCGAACGGGCGAGTGGTGAGTAATGCCACAAACCCCCGATTCCGTTGTGATTTTCCGACGCCTTTAGGTGAAGATCCCTTCCTGACGACAAGCCCCCGCCACCGCGGCGGGGCGGTCCGGGCGGACGCCGAGTCCTGCCGCCGCCCGGATGACCGGTCGACAGGAGTGGATCGGCAGGAGTGGAGGACCCAGCAAGGCGGGCCGCCGGAGAGATCCGGGCGGTCCTTGGGGTGAAGCCGCGTCAGCGGCCGGGCTACTTCGCCAGCCCGAATCCGACAGGTCATCCTTCACAGGCGGCTGACGAAGGGTTGCGCATGACTGCGCTCAATCGAGTCCCGTCGCTGCTGGGCCGGGCCGGAACGGCCTCCGCCCTCACCATCGCCGCCGTCGGCGGCAGCATCGCGGTGCCCGGCATCGCCTCCGACGCGTCCGCCGTGACCCCGGCGACGAAGGCACTGCAGGTCGCGGCGTCCAAGAAGGGATCCCCCTACCAGTACGGCGCCGTGGGACCGCGTCGCTTCGACTGCTCGGGGCTGACGCTGTACGCGTTCAAGAAGGCGGGCAAGACCCTGCCCCGGACGGCGGCGGCGCAGTACAACAAGACGCGGCACATCTCCGCCTCCCAGCGGCAGGCCGGGGACCTGGTGTTCTTCCACTCGGGCCGGAACGTCTACCACGTCGGCATCTACGCCGGGAAGGGCAAGATCTGGCACTCCCCGAAGACCGGGGCGGTCGTCAGGCTGGAGAAGATCTGGACGAAGAGCGTCTGGTACGGCCGCGTCCGCTGAGGCCGTACGGCGGGGTGACGGCGGTTGTCTGCCGTCACCCCGGCGCGCTCAGGCTCCTCGAGCCCACCGAGCCCGTCAAGCCCAGCTGACGCAGAGGGCGCGCACGGCACAGGTGGCACAAGGGCGCACAGGGCGCTGGAACCCCACAGGCGCGGCACGCGAACGTGTCGCGGACGCCCGCGCCCGTCACCCGCACGAGCGACCGTCGGTAGCCTCCGTCCTGCCACGGAGGTGTGAGGACGGACGCAGCGGGGCGGGCGTGAGGAGGGGGGAAGCGGATACTCGATGACCATGGCCGATCGACCTCCCGAGCAGGCACGACGCGAGACCCCCCTGGAGCGTGCCGACCGCAACTTCGCCGAGTTGCTGCAGGAGCTGCGTGTCACCCAGACGGGCGTGCAGATCCTGTTCGCGTTCCTGCTGACGCTGGCCTTCACCCAGCGCTTCCCCACCCTGGACACGGTCCAGCGCGCCACCTATGTGACGACGCTCCTGCTCGCCATGCTGGCCGCGGCACTGTTCACGGCGCCCGCCGCACTGCACCGGTCGCTGTTCCAGCAGAACGCGAAGCCCGCCATCGTGAAGGTCTCCTCCCGTCTGGCCACGATCGGGATGAGCGTGCTGATGCTGGCGTTCACCGGATCGGTCCTGCTCGTGGTGGACGTGTCCCTCGGCCGCGTGGCCGGGATCGCGGCCGGCGCCTGCACGCTGCTGGTGTGCGTGGCACTGTGGCGCGTCCTGCCCTGGATGGTGCGGCGCGCGGTCGTCGCACGGCGGCGGGCTTCCGGAGCGCCGGACGAGGGAGAACCGCCCGAGGGGCACCGGTGACCGCCGGGTCCTCCGCTGCGGTACGCACCGCGGCGGCCCGGCGCGAGCACCGTTCACGCCTCTCCCGGTCCCGGTGATGCCGCGACCGGCTGCATCGGCTTCGTCCACGGCAGTTCGATCGCGACCGTCTTGCCGCCCTCGCGCGTGGGCCGCACGCTCAGCTTCCCGCCGCACTCCGCCGCCAGACATCGGATGATCACCATGCCCCGCCCGTTGTCCTGCTGCACGGCAGCCGGCAGGCGCTTGGGGAAGCGCGGGTGGCTGTCGGTGACCCCGATGCGCAGTAACTCGTCCCGGTCGAGCGCGATGTCGACCGTGAACGTGGGCGACTGCCCGAGGGTGTGCTGCACGGCGTTGGTGGCGAGTTCGGAGACGATCAGGCGGACGGTGTCGGCGACTTCGGCGTCGCCGGGCATTCCCCATTCGACGAGGACGCTCGAGACATATTTTCGGGCGGCGGAGACCGAGGCGGGATCGCTCGGCAGAGTGACGGATGCTTCCTGATGATCTGCCATGGCGACGTCGTCCCTTTCCTACGGGACCGGAGTCCGACACGGAGCGGTTGGTACGAGTAACGGTCCCGGACTTGGTGCTGCGCGCCAGCCTGCCACCACCTGGGCCCTGCCGGGCCCGATCCCCCGAGATATGCATATATCTGTCGCTCGAAGCGGTGAACTCTGCGACGACCGAGCGAGTTTGGGGTGCGCCCGGGCTCATCCTCTACCGTCTCGCCGTGAGACCGCGCGCCGTGCGGAAGGAGTCGGCCATGCAGTACGGACCAGCGGTGCGCCGCCGCAAGCTCGGCGCCGAATTACGCGCCCTGCGCGCCCGGGCGGGGCTCACGAGCGGGGAGGCGGCCGGCCTCGTCGGCTGGCACCAGTCGAAGGTGAGCCGGATCGAGACGGGGTCCAGCGGGGTCAAGCCGGCGGACGTACGCCTGCTGCTGGACGCGTACGACGTCCAGGATCCCGAGTTGCGGGACCTGCTGCTGGTGCTGGCGGGCTCGGAGGACGGCGGGGGCCGGCAGAACTGGTGGCACGCATACCGCGGGGTGCTGCCCCCGACCTACCGGGATTTCATCAGCCTGGAGTCCCAGGCGAGCGGCATGCGCACCCTGGAGACGTCCGTGGTGCCGGGCCTGCTGCAGACGCCCGAGTACGCCCGGGCCGTGACCCGGGCCGCCGTCGGCACCCTGGAGGACGCCAAGCTGGACGCCCTGGTGGAGGTGCGGCTGGCCCGCCAGGACGTGCTGCGCGCGGATCCGCCTCTGGAACTGAGCGCGGTCCTGGACGAGGCGGTGCTGCGGCGGGAGATCGGCGGGCCGGGGGTCATGGCGCGGCAGCTGAGGCGCCTGCTGGAGGCGGCCCGGCTGCCCCAAGTACGGCTCCAGGTCCTGCCGTTCACCGCCGGGGCGCACATCGGCATCACCGGACCTTTCGTTATCTTCTCATTTCCGAGCAGATCCGATCTGGATGTGGTCGTTCTCGACCACTTGACGAGTAGCCTCTATCTCGAGCGGAAAGAAGACCTCCAGGCCTACAGCGAGGCCTTCACGTCCCTTCAGATCCACGCCCTTTCGCCCGAGGAATCGTTGGATTACATCGCCGCGTTGGCCGGCGACGCGTAAGGAGGCACCATGTCAGCCCCCCACATCCCTTCCAGCACCTGTCTCGACGGTGTGCGGTGGTTGCGCAGCAGCCGTAGTACGGGAATGAACAACTGCGTCGAGACCGCCCGTCCGGGCCCCGGTCCCTGGGCCGGACGGGTGGCCGTACGCGACTCCAAGAAGGTGACCGGACCGGCCCTGACGTTCAGCCCCGAAGCGTGGAAGGAGTTCCTCAAAGGGCTGAACTGACCACGTTCGTCGGCGGAAATCGGCGGTGAGTGAGCCGATTTCGAGCCACATTCAGGGGCACTCCGACAAGGGCACTTCCGTGGGACCGCCGCCGTACGACGGCGTACGGGTCAGGTCCCCGTGCCGCGCGATGCACGGCCGTCTCGCCGACTCACGGTCGCGTCTCGCCGATCACCCGTACGGCGTGCTCGACCTGCCCGTCGGTGAGATCCGCACGGGCGGTCAGCCGCAGGCGTGAGATGCCGTCCGGCACGGACGGCGGGCGGAAGCAGCCGACGACGACCCCGGCCGCCCGGCAGTCGGCCGCCCACCGTACGGCCTGCTCCGGGGAGGGTGCCCGCACGGAGACCACGGCGGCGTCCGGACGCACCGTCTCATGGCCCTCGGCCGTGAGACGGGCGTGCAGGGCCGCCGCCACCGTGCGGGCCCGCTCGGCGCGCTCCGGCTCGCGGCGCAGCAGACGCAGCGCCGCGAGTGCCGCGCCCACCGCGGCCGGGGCGAGCCCGGTGTCGAAGATGAACGTCCGGGCCGCGTTGACCAGATGGTCGATCACATGCGCCGGTCCGAGGACGGCGCCGCCCTGGCTGCCCAGCGACTTCGACAGCGTCACCGTCGCCACCACGTCCGGCGCGCCCGCGAGCCCGGCCGCGTACGGGGCGCCCCGGCCGCCGGACCCGAGGACGCCGAATCCGTGCGCGTCGTCGACGACCAGGCCGGCGCCGTGAGCGCGGCAGGCGGACGCCAGTTCGGCCAGCGGTGCCGCGTCGCCGTCCACCGAGAAGACCGTGTCGGACACCGTGACCGCGGGCCCTTCACGGGTGCCGAGCGCCTTGCGCACGGCGTCGGGGTCGGCGTGCGCGACGACCTGGGTGGTGCCGCGCGCCAGCCGGCAGCCGTCGATCAGCGAGGCGTGGTTGCCCGCGTCCGAGACGATCAGGGAGCCGTGCGGGGCGAGCGCGGTGACGGCCGCGAGGTTGGCCGCGTACCCGGAGGAGAAGACGAGGGCCGCCTCGAAGCCGCAGAACTCCGCCAGTTCGCGTTCCAGCTCGCCGTGCAGCTCGGTGGTGCCGGTGACGAGCCGCGAGCCGGTCGAACCGCCGCCCCACCGCCGGGCCGCCTCCGCGGCGCCCTCGACGACCTCCGGGTGACGGGCGAGGCCCAGGTAGTCGTTGCTCGCGAGGTCCAGCAGCGGGGAGTCGGCGGCGCGGGGGCGCAGGGTGCGGACCAGTCCGGCCCGGCGGCGTGCCTGTGCCTGCTCGTCGATCCAGCCGAACGCCATGGCTCCTCCGCGGTTTTGTAGGCAGTGCACAGACCCTAACGGGACGACCGGCCGCCCAGGATGTGGCAATACCCACACGTCGAACCGTCTCTGTTGTGCAAACTCTCCTTGGCCAGGGGCGGTCCCGTAGGACAGGATCGGCTCTCATGGACCTGCTGAACACGCTGGTGGACAAGGGGTTGCGGCGCGAGACGCCGACCCGCGAGGAGGCTCTCGCCGTTCTCGCCACTTCCGACGACGACGTGCTCGATGTGGTGGCCGCGGCCGGCAAGGTGCGCCGCCACTGGTTCGGCCGACGGGTGAAACTCAACTATCTCGTCAACCTCAAGTCCGGCCTGTGCCCCGAGGACTGCTCCTACTGCTCCCAGCGGCTCGGCTCGAAGGCGGACATCCTCAAGTACACCTGGCTGAAGCCGGACGAGGCCTCCCAGGCCGCCGCGGCCGGTGTCGCGGGCGGCGCCAAGCGGGTGTGCCTCGTCGCCAGCGGTCGCGGGCCCACCGACCGGGACGTGGAGCGGGTCTCCGACACCATCAAGACGATCAAGGAGCAGAACGAGGGGGTCGAGGTGTGCGCCTGCCTCGGCCTGCTCTCCGACGGCCAGGCCGAACGGCTGCGCGCGGCGGGCGCCGACGCCTACAACCACAACCTGAACACCTCTGAGGGCACGTACGGGGACATCACCACCACGCACACCTACGCCGACCGGGTGGACACGGTGCAGAAGGCGCACGCCGCCGGTCTGTCGGCCTGTTCCGGCCTCATCGCGGGCATGGGCGAGAGCGACGAGGACCTGGTCGACGTGGTCTTCGCGCTGCGTGCGCTGGACCCGGACTCCGTTCCGGTGAACTTCCTGATCCCGTTCGAGGGCACCCCGCTCGCGAAGGAGTGGAACCTGACGCCGCAGCGGTGTCTGCGGATCCTGGCGATGGTGCGGTTCGTGTGCCCGGACGTCGAGGTGCGCATCGCGGGCGGCCGCGAGGTCCACCTCCGCACGCTGCAGCCGCTCGCCCTGCATCTGGCCAACTCCATCTTCCTGGGCGACTACCTCACCAGCGAGGGCCAGGCGGGCAAGGCGGACCTGGAGATGATCGCGGACGCCGGGTTCGAGGTGGAGGGCACGGACCAGGTGACCCTGCCCGGCCACCGGGCCGCGACGGGCGGATGCGGCTCGCAGGAGGGCGCCGGGTGCGGCTCCCACGACAGCGCCGGATGCGGCTCCCATGAGGGTGGCGCTGTGTGCGGTTCCGCCGCGGTGCCGTCCGCCGACGAGCCCCGTACGGACCTGGTCGCCGTTCGCCGCCGCGGTGCCGGAACGGATCTCGCGCCCAATGCCTGACCTGCCCGTGGACGTGCTGCTGGCGCTGGACCGGCAGCACGTCTGGCATCCGTACGGTCCCATGCCCGGACGGCAGGAGCCGCTCGTCGTGGAGTCGGCGAGCGGGGTGCGGCTGCGGCTCGCGGACGGCTCGGGAGAGCTGGTCGACGGGATGTCGTCCTGGTGGTCGGCGATCCACGGCTACAACCACCCGGTGCTCAACGAGGCCGCGCGCGAGCAGCTGGCACGGATGAGCCATGTGATGTTCGGCGGGCTCACCCACGAGCCCGCCGTCCGGCTGGCGAAGCTCCTGGTCGACATCGCGCCCGAGGGTCTGGAGCATGTGTTCCTCGCGGACTCCGGGTCGGTGTCGGTCGAGGTCGCGGTCAAGATGTGCCTGCAGTACTGGCGCTCGCTCGGCCGCCCGGACAAGCGGCGCCTGATGACCTGGCGCGGCGGCTACCACGGCGACACCTGGCAGCCGATGTCCGTGTGCGACCCCGAGGGCGGGATGCACGAGCTGTGGCAGGGCGTGCTGCCCCGGCAGGTGTTCGCCGACGCGCCGCCCGCGGAGTACGAGGAGGCGTACGCGGAGCATCTGCGCGCCCTGGTGGAACGGCACGCGGACGAGCTGGCCGCGGTGATCGTGGAGCCGGTGGTGCAGGGAGCGGGCGGGATGCGGTTCCACTCCCCCGCGTATCTGCGGGTGCTGCGGGAGGCGTGCGACGCGCACGACGTGCTGCTGGTGTTCGACGAGATCGCCACCGGGTTCGGGCGCACGGGCGCGCTGTTCGCGGCGGAGCACGCGGCGGTGACGCCGGACGTGATGTGCGTGGGCAAGGCGCTGACCGGCGGTTACCTGACGATGGCGGCGACGCTGTGCACGCCTCGGGTGGCCGACGGGATCTCGCGGGGCGAGGTGCCGGTGCTCGCGCACGGGCCGACGTTCATGGGCAATCCGCTGGCGGCCGCTGTGGCGTGCGCCTCGGTGGACCTGCTGCTCGGCCAGGACTGGCGGTCGGAGGTCAAGCGGGTCGAGACGGGCCTCAGGGAGGGACTCGCCGAGGCGGCGGACCTGCCGGGGGTGCGGGATGTGCGGGTGCTCGGCGCCATCGGGGTCGTGCAGCTCGACCACGAGGTGGACATGGCGGCGGCGACCCGGGCCGCGGTGCGCGAGGGCGTGTGGCTGCGGCCGTTCCGGGACCTCGTCTACACGATGCCGCCGTATGTGACCGGGGACGCGGACGTGGCACGGATCGCGCGCGCGGTGTGCGCGGCGGCACGGGAAGGGTGACATGACGGTACTGGTGATCACGGGGACCGGCACGGAGATCGGCAAGACGGTCACGACGGCCGCCGTCGCCGCGGTGGCCGTCGCCGCCGGGCGGTCCGTGGCGGTGCTCAAGCCCGCGCAGACGGGGGTGCGGCCGGACGAGCGCGGGGACGCCGACGAGGTGGCCCGGCTCGCGGGGGCCGTGACGAGGCGTGAACTCGCCCGCTACCCCGAACCGTTGGCGCCCGCGACGGCCGCCCGGCGGGCCGGGATGGCGCCCGTGCGGCCGCACGAGGTGGCGGAGGCCGCCGCGAAACTGGCCGCCGAGCACGACCTGGTCCTCGTCGAGGGGGCCGGCGGGCTGCTCGTGCGGTTCGACGACGAGGGCGGCACCCTGGCGGACGCGGCAGGGCTGCTGGCGGCGCCCGTGCTGGTGGTGGCGTCGGCGGGCCTGGGCACGCTGAACGCGACGGAGCTGACGGTACGTGAACTGCGGCGCCGGCAGCTGGAGCCGGCGGGCGTGGTCATCGGCAGCTGGCCGGAGTCCCCGGACCTGGCCTCCCGCTGCAACCTGGCGGACCTTCCGACGGTGACCGAAGCCCCGCTGCTCGGCGCGCTGCCCGCGGGAGCCGGGGCCCGCGCAACCGCCGCCTTCCGGGCCGATGCCGCCGGCTGGCTGGCGCCAGAACTGGGTGGGACGTGGGACGCCGGGAGCTTCGCGTCGAGGTTCGCGCCGTAGAGGCCGGCGGGCCGGCTCGGGTCCGCGACGCGAGGAGACGCTCGCGTCGGCATCGGTCCGTCAGCGGCCGGCATGAAACGCGGGTCCGTGCGGCGCGGATGCGCGGGACGTGCGCGGGGCAGAATGCGGTTGACGCCCGTCCTGTCCGGGAGGTGCCCATGCCGCTGCGGTCCGTCCGCTCCCGCGCGGTGCCGCGGGACTCCGTGCACCATCCGATCTTCGCCCGCTCCTACGCCCGGCTCAGCGTCGCCGCCGAGACGCGCCTCGGTCTGGGGGCCGTACGGGAGCGGTTGCTCGCCGGGCTCTCCGGCCGGGTCATCGAGATCGGCGCCGGCAACGGCCTGAACTTCGCCCACTACCCGGGCACCGTCTCCGAGGTCGTCGCGATCGAACCCGAGCGGCTGCTGCGGCACAAGGCGGTCGAGGCGGCCCTGCGTGCCGACGTCCCGGTGGACGTGGTGCCGGGCGCGGCGGAGGCGCTGCCGGTCAAGAGCGAGGCCTTCGACGCGGCGGTCCTGTCGTTGGTGCTGTGCAGCGTGCGTGACGTGTCACGGGCCCTCGGCGAGGTGCGCAGGGTGTTGCGGCCCGGGGGCACCCTGCGGTTCTACGAGCACGGAGCGGGCGGCGGACCCGTGATGCGGTACGCGCAGCGGGCCCTGGACCGCACGGTGTGGCCACCGCTCAGCGGCGGCTGCCACCTCTCCCGGGACCCGGTGGCGGCCCTGCGGGCCGCCGGTTTCGAACTGGGCCCGTACCGGCGGCTGCTGATGCCGGAGAAGGGGCCGCCCCTGCCCACCTCCTACTGCGTGCTGGGCACCGCCTGGCGGCCCGGCCTTGCGGAGTAGCCGTCACAGGCTCCACTGGCGCAGCTCCTGCGCGATGTCGTGCACGGAGGCGTCCCCGCTCTTGACCAGCCGGGCGAGGTCCCGCACCTGTTCCGGTGAGGTGACGACCTTGACGCCGCTGGCGACGAGATAGGCGTAGGCGACCGCGGACGCGAACAGCGCGTTGGAGCGTTCCAGCGCCGGAACGTGCAGCAGCAGCTGGAGCAGGGCGGCCGCGCGGGCGTACGGGGTGTCGTAGACGGCGACGCCGAATATCTCCGCGTCGTGCCGGCTGACCGCGGCGACGAGCGCGCCCCAGTCCGTGACCTGGGGATCTCCGGGCGTCTTCTGTTCGGCGACCATCAGCAGCCAGGCGAGGTCGATTCTGAGGTTGCTCAACGGTCAGCGACGACCTTCGCCGGGATGCTGGGTCGAGCCCTCGCCGCCGGTGCCGAACTCCTCGGCGAAGACGGACTCGTACTGCTTCATGAAGTCGGCGGCGGCCTCGACGAACGTGTGGCCGGCCTCCCCGGTGTCCTGTCGCACCAGCTCTTCGATGTACCGGTTGACGCTCATACCGCGCTCCAGGGCACGTTCGCGGGCGGCTCGGGCGGTGTCCTCGTCCACCCTCACGTTCAGCTGGGTCTTCGCCATACCTCGACGCTAGCGCCGGGTTGCTAGCACCGGCAAGAGGGCGACCCGGGAGCCCGGCCCGGCCTGGGGGGATACCCGGTGTGCGGTGCATCACATTACGCTCGGCCGGGACGGGGAAGACCAGAACGTCGGGACGTCCACGACGAAGGAGGCCGTCTTGTCCACTGCGGCAGCGGAGCACGCCCCGGGCCACGCGGAGGCGGACGGGACCGCCGCCCGCGCCCGGGGCCTGACGAAGGCGTACGGCTCGGGCGAGACGGCGGTGCTCGCCCTGGACTCGGTCGACGTGGACATCGCGCGCGGCCGCTTCACCGCGGTGATGGGCCCCTCCGGTTCCGGGAAGTCCACGCTGATGCACTGCCTGGCGGGCCTCGACACCGTGTCGGCGGGCCAGGTGTGGCTCGGCGACACCGAGATCACGGGCCTGAAGGACCGCGAGCTGACCCGGCTGCGCCGGGACCGGATCGGTTTTATGTTCCAGTCCTTCAATCTGATCCCGACGCTGAACGCCGCCGAGAACATCACGCTGCCCATGGACATCGCGGGCAGGAAGCCCGACCCGCAGTGGCTCGACCAGGTGATCGACACGCTGGGGCTGCGGGACCGGCTCGGGCACCGGCCCTCCCAGTTGTCCGGCGGGCAGCAGCAGCGCGTCGCCTGCGCCCGGGCGCTCGCCTCCCGCCCGGAGCTGATCTTCGCGGACGAGCCGACGGGCAACCTCGACTCCCGGGCGGGGCTCGAGGTGCTGGGGTTCCTGCGCAGGGCCGTGGACGAACTGGGGCAGACCGTCGTCATGGTCACCCACGACCCGGGCGCGGCGGCGCACTCCGATCTGGTGCTGTTCCTGGCGGACGGGCGGATCGTGGACGAGATGGAGCGGCCGACGGCCGAGGCCGTGCTCGAGCGCATGAAGCGTTTCGACACGGTCCGGGCGGTCTTCGACGGTGCGTCCGGCCGCGAGAACTGAGGACGTCGGACCGGTGCGACCATGCTGAAGGCGACGCTGCGCAGCTTCCTCGCGCACAAGGGACGGCTCGCCCTCTCCGCGCTGGCCGTGCTGCTGTCGGTGGCGTTCGTCGCGGGCAGCCTGATCTTCTCGGACACGGTCTCCCGGACCTTCGACCGGCTCTTCGCCTCCACGGCGGCCGACGTGACCGTGAGCCCCCGCCAGGACCTGCCGTCCCGGATCCCGTCCGGGGCGACGCCGACCCTTCCGGCCTCGCTGGCCGCCCGGGTGGCCCGGGTGGACGGCGTCGCCGCCGCGCATGCCGACGTCGCCGTCCAGGACATCACGGTCGTCGACCGCCGGAACGATCCGGTGGGTCCGACCACCGGCGCCCCCACCATCGCCAGGAACTGGTCCGTCACCAAGCACAGCCCGGTCCGGCTCACGTCCGGGCACGCCCCGCAGGGGCCCGGCGAGGCGCTGCTGGACGCGGACACCGCCCGGCACAAGCACGTGCGGATCGGCGACACGCTGACGGTGGTCGCCCGTCCCGGCTCGTTCAAGGTGCGTGTGGCGGGCATCGCCACCTTCACCACCACCAACCCGGGCGCGGCCCTTGTCTTCCTGGACACCCCGACGGCGCAGACCAGGCTGCTGGGCCACCCGGACGTGGCCACGAGCATCTCCGTCGACGCGGCACCGGGTGTGAGCGACGCACGGCTCAGGCAGCGGATCGCCGACGCGATCGGCCCGACCTCGTACGACCTGAGGACCGCCGCCGAACAGGCCAAGTCCGACACGGACCGGCTCGGCGCCTTCCTCGACGTGATCAAGTACGTGATGGTGGGCTTCGCCGGGATCGCCGTGCTCGTGGGCGTCTTCCTCATCGTCAACACGTTCTCGATGCTGATCGCCCAGCGCACCCGCGAGCTGGGGCTGCTGCGCGCCCTGGGCGCCGAGCGGCGGCAGGTGCGCCGGTCCGTGCTGACCGAGGCGCTGCTGCTGGGCCTGGTCGGCTCGACGCTGGGGCTGGCCGCGGGGATCGGGCTCGCGGCCGGGCTGATCCGGCTGATGAGCGTGTTCGGCATGAACATCAGGTCCACCGAGATGGTGATCGGCTGGGTCACTCCGGTCGCCGCCTACGCGGTCGGGGTCGGCGTCACCTTCGTCGCCGCCTACCTGCCGGCCCGGCGCGCGGCCCGCGTCTCCCCCATGGCGGCTCTCGTGGACGCCGAGGTCGCCGGTGCGGGCCGGCCGTTGACGCTGCGCGCGGTGGTGGGGGCGGTCGTCGGCGCGCTCGGCCTGGCCGCGCTGGCGGGCTGCGCCCGGGCCACCAGGACCGCGCCGGCCACCACGCTGCTCGGCATCGGTGTCGTGCTCACGCTCGTCGCGACCGTGATCGCGGGCCCGCTGCTGGTGCGTCCGCTGGTCGGGGTGCTGGGGGCCGCGTTTCCCGCCCTGTTCGGCTCGATCGGCCGGATGAGCCAGCGCAACGCCCTGCGCAATCCGCGCCGCACCGGGGCCACCGCCTCCGCCCTCATGGTCGGGCTCGCGCTGGTGGCCGGGATGTCGGTGGCGAGCACGTCCATGTCCAGGTCGTTCGACCAGCAGATCGACAAGACGCTGGGCGCGGACTTCGTCGTGCAGAGCAGATCGGGGACCCCTGAGCCCTTCCCCCAGGAGATCACCGACCGGGTCCGTGCCACGGTGGGTGCCGGGCTCGTCGTACGGCAGCGGTACACGCCCGTGGCGGTCGTGCTGCCGGACGGCACCCGGATCGAGACCTCGGCCACGGCCTTCGACTCGCGACTCGACGAGGTGGCCCACCTCACCTACGTCCGGGGCGACTCGGCCACCGCGCTCGCGGACGGCGCCCTCGCCATGGACGCGGCGTTCGCGAAGGACCACGGCGTCCGCCTCGGCGCCACGCTCCCGGTCCGGTTCCCGGACGAGCGCCGCACCGATCTGAGGGTGGGCGCGCTCACCAACCAGGCCGGTTCGAACAACTTCAGTACGCGGGGCGGGCTGTTCTTCGGCATGGGGACGCTCCAGAGGTACGTGCCGCAGGGGCAGGACACGGCGCTCTTCGTGAACGCGGCACCCGGCACCTCCAAGGACCGGTTGCGCGCCCGGCTGGAGAAGGCCCTCGCCCCCTACCCGCAGGTCCAGGCCCGCGACCAGGCCGACTACAAGAAGCTGGTGCACAACCAGATCGCGGTGCTGCTCTACCTGGTCTACGCGCTGCTGGGCCTCGCGATCGTCATCGCGGTGCTCGGGGTCGTCAACACCCTGGCCCTGTCCGTCGTCGAGCGCACCCGGGAGATCGGCCTGCTGCGCGCGATCGGGCTGGCCCGCAGGCAGTTGCGGCGCATGATCCGGCTGGAGTCGGTGGTGATCGCGGTGTTCGGCGCCGTCCTCGGGCTGGCACTGGGGATCGTGTGGGGTCTGTGCACACAGCGGGTACTGGCGCTGCAGGGCATGAAAGCGCTGGCGATCCCGTGGGGCACCATCGTCGCCGTCATGGTGGGTTCGGCGGTCGTGGGGGTGGTGGCGGCGCTGCTGCCGGCGTTGCGTGCATCGCGCATGAATGTGCTGGCGGCGATCGCGCACGAGTGATGGAATCGCGTGGGTACTCAAGTCGCTCCGATACGAGGAGAGTTCATGCCGCGTCCGTTCCGTTTCGGCGTCAACATGCTCGAACCCGCACCGGCCGCGGAGTGGCGCGCCAAGTGCCGGCGGGCGGAGGAAATCGGCTACGACGTCATCCTCGTCCCGGACCACCTCGGCTGGCCGGCTCCGTTCCCGGCGCTGGTCGCGGCGGCGGAGGCGACCGAGCGTCCCCGGGTGGGCACGTTCGTGCTCAACGCCGGCTTCTGGAACCCGGCGCTGCTGGCCCGCGAGGTGGCGACCACGGACGCGCTGACCGGTGGCCGGCTGGAACTGGGGCTCGGCACCGGCTACGTCCGGGCGGAGCACGAGCAGGCGGGACTTCCGTACGGCTCGCCGCGTGAGCGCGTGGACCATCTGCGACGCACGGTGGAGGAGTTGGACCGGCTGCTGGGCTCCGAGGACCACCGGCCGCGGCCCGTACAGCGACCGCGGGTGCCGCTGCTGATCGGTGCCAACGGCGACCGGATGCTGAAGCTCACCGCCGAGCACGCCGACATCGCCGCCTTCACGGGGGCGCGCTCGGTGCCGGGGAGCACGACGGGACAGCTGGAGCCGATCACGGCCGAGCAGCTCGACGAGCGTGTGGGCCTGTACCGCAGGCTCGCGGCGGACCGCGGCGAGCCCGCCGAGCTGAACGTGCTCGTCCAGAGGGTCGTCGTCACCGAGGACCGCGAGGCCGCCGTGCGCCCCCTGCTGGAGCACCTGCCGAACCTGACGTCGGAACAGGCCCTGGAACTGCCCATCTTCCTGATCGGCACACTGGAGCAGATCGTCGAGCAGGTGCGTGCGCAGCGCGAACGGTACGGCTTCACGTACCTGACCGTCCTGGAGCCGTCAATGGAGGCGTTCGCACCGGTCATCGAGGCGCTGCGCGGCGCGTAGCCGTTCGGGGGGCGGCCCGCGCCCTCTGTCCCGTGTCCCCTTCCGTCCGGATGCCGGAATTCCCGGATCTGGTTGTCGGCGGCGTGATCGGATCACCGCATGAGTGATCTTCGAATGCGGGCCGCCGGGCCCGAGGACCTGGACACCGTGCTGGCCTTCTGGAAGGTGGCCGCGGAGGGCACGAGCATCAGCGACGACCGGGACGGGGTGCGGCGGCTCGTCGATCGCGACCCGGAGGCCCTGATCCTCGCGGAGGAGGACGGCCGGCTGGTCGGCACGGTGATCGCGGGCTTCGACGGCTGGCGCTGCCACCTGTACCGACTGGCGGTGCTTCCGGAGCGACGGCGGCAGGGCATCGGTTCGGCGCTGCTGTCCGCGGCGGAGGAGCGGTTCGTGCGGCTCGGGGGGCGCCGCGGGGACGCGATGGTGCTGCAGCGCAACGAGACCGCGCACCCTGCGTGGCGGGCGGCCGGGTACGCGCCCGAGGAGCACTGGCGGAGGTGGGTCAAGCCGCTCACCGACTGAGCCACAGGAGCTACTTTGCCGATCCTTTACCATAGAGGGGCCAAGCTGTCCCCCTGTCGGGGTGAACCCGTCCCACCATGAAAGGTGTGAGCGTCCGTCCATGGGCGAGCCTCCCAGTAGTACCCGAGATCGCGCGGTCGCCGCGCCCCTGGCCGATCCTGGGACGGAGGTGACCCGATGACCGAAGTGCTGCTCCTGCTGGTGGCGGTGCTGCTCTCGGTGGCCTGCGGTGTCTTCGTCGCGGCGGAGTTCTCCCTCACCACGGTCGAGCGCAGCGAGCTGGAGCATGCCGCACAGCGCGGTGAGCGCGGTGCGGCAGGCGCCCTCAAGGCCGTACGGAGCCTGACGTTCCAGCTCTCCGGCGCGCAGCTCGGGATCACGGTCACCAACCTGGTGGTCGGCATGCTCTCCGAACCGTCGATCGCCAAGCTGATCGCGGGCCCCCTCGAGGCACTGGGCGTGCCCCGCTCGGCGGCCCCGTCCGTGGCCCTGGTCATCGGCACCGCCCTGTCGACGGTGTTCCTGATGGTGGTCGGCGAGCTGGTGCCGAAGAACTGGGCGATCTCCTCGCCGCTGGCCGTGGCCAAGCGCGTGGGCGGGCCGCAGCGCTGGTTCAGCCGCGCGTTCCGCCCCTTCATCACGCATCTGAACGAAACGGCCAACCGTGTGGTGCGCCGCTTCGGCCTCGAGCCGGCCGAGGAGCTGGCCTCCGCGCGCGGGCCCCAGGAACTGGTGGCGCTCGCCCGGCACTCCGCGAGAGAGGGCGCTCTGGAGGCGGACACCGCGGAGCTGTTCGTCCGTACCCTGAACCTCGCCGACCTGACCGCGGAGAACGTGATGACCCCGCGCGTCCAGGTCGTCGCCCTGGACGCGCAGGCGACCTGCGAGGACGTGGCGAACGCGACGCGCGCGACGGGCCTGTCACGGTTCCCCGTCTACCGCGGCAGCCTGGACTCGGTCATCGGCACCGCCCACATCAAGGACGTCCTCACCGTGCCCGCCGAGGAGCGGCCGCTGCGGTCCGTCGCACAGTTGATACGCGAACCGCTGTTCGTTCCCGAATCCCTCACCGTCGACCGGCTGCTGGACCGGCTCTCCGGCAAGAACACCATCGCCGTGGTCATCGACGAGTACGGCGGCACCGCCGGGGTCGCCACGCTGGAGGACATCGTCGAGGAGGTCGTCGGCGAGGTGCGCGACGAGCACGACCCGCACGAGACGCCCGACCTGGCGTCGGCCGGGCTCGACGCCGTCGGCCGGGCCCTGTACTCGGCCGACGGCTCGGCCCGCGTCGACCAGCTCGCGCGCGTGGGGCTCCGGGTTCCGGAGGGGCCGTACGAGACGCTGGCCGGACTCATCGCCACGGAACTGGGCCGCATACCGGTCAAGGGCGACCGAATCGAGGTGGCCGGCTGGCGGCTGGACGTGGTGGACGCATCGGGCCACAGGGCCGCGCGGGTCCTCATGCACGCGCCGCGCACCCTTGAGGAGGGGGAACGGTGACCGTCGTCCAGTTGCTGATCGGTCTGTTGACGCTGGTCGCGAACGCGTTCTTCGTGGGCGCCGAGTTCGCGTTGATCTCCGTGCGGCGCAGCCAGGTGGAGCCGCGCGCCGAGGCGGGCGAACGACGGGCGCGCAGCGTGCTGTGGGGGCTGGAGCACGTGTCGGCGCTGCTCGCCGCGGCACAGCTGGGCATCACCCTGTGCACCCTGGTCCTCGGTGTGGTCGCCGAGCCGGCGATCGAGCATCTGCTGGAGCCGGTGTTCCACGCGGCGGGTGTGCCCGAGAGCGCGGGGCGTGCCGTGTCGTTCGTGATCGCGCTGGCGCTGGCCACGTATCTGCACATGCTGCTCGGCGAGATGGTGCCGAAGAACATCGCGCTGGCGGAGCCGGTGCGGCTGGCGCTGCTGCTCGGCCCCCCGCTGGTGGGCATGTCCCGGGCGCTGCGCCCGGTCATCTTCGCCGTGAACGCGTTCGCGAACGCGCTGCTGCGGCTGCTGCGGGTGCAGACGCGGGACGAGGTCGCGGCCACGTTCTCGGACGACGAACTGGTGCGGCTCGTCAAGGACTCCAGCGCGGCGGGGCTCATCGACGACCGTGCGCAGGAGAGGCTGCACGACGCGCTGGTCCTCGGCCGACGGCCCGTACGGGACGTGGTGGTGCCACTGGAGCACGTGGTGTACGCGCGCGTGGGCGTCACTCCGGAACAACTGGAGCAGTTGTCGGCCCAGTCCGGCTTCTCGCGCTTTCCGGTGGTGGACGAGGGCCGACGGATCGTCGGCTATCTCCACGTCAAGGACGCCCTGGACGCCTCACCACGGGACGTGCCGTTCCGGCTGCGGGACATGCGGCCGATCGCCCGGGTGCGCGAGACCACCCCGCTGGACGACGTCCTCACGGCCATGCGCCGCAGCCGCACCCACCTGGCCGCGGTCCTGGGCACGGACGGCCGCCTCGCGGGCCTGATGACGATGGAGGACGTGCTGCGCCAGCTGTTCGGCCAGCCGGCCTGACGCCCGGGCACCCCGTCGACCGACCGGCCTGACGCCGCGGCGTCCGTCGCGAGCGGCACGGGAACCCCCCGGGCACCGCAAGGGCTTCGCCGCCGCCCTGCGCCGAGGCGGCGGGCGAGCCTGCGACGAGCGGTCCTGCGCAGGCTGACCGACCGGTGGGTATGGAATGGGGACGGCCGGGATAGCATCTACGGCGCCATGCAGACGAACCCCACCTACTCCAGCCTGGTCGCCGTCGGCGACTCCTTCACCGAGGGCATGTCGGACCTGTTGCCCGACGGCTCCTACCGCGGCTGGGCCGATGTCCTCGCGGGCCGGATGGCCGCACGGACCCCCGGATTCCGGTATGCCAACCTCGCTGTGCGCGGCAAGCTGATCGCTCAGATCGTCGACGAGCAGGTGGACCTCGCCGCGGCGATGGGGGCCGACGTGGTCACGCTGGTCGGCGGGCTGAACGACACACTGCGGCCCAAGTGCGACATGGGGCGCGTACGGGCGCTGCTGACGGAAGCCGTGGAGCGGCTCGCCCCGTCGTGCAAACAGCTCGTCCTGATGCGCAGCCCCGGCCGGCAGGGCCCCGTCCTCGAGCGCTTCCGGCCCCGTATGGAGGAGCTGTTCGCCTGCGTCGACGACCTGGCCGCGCGGCACGGCGCGCTCGTCGTCGACCTGTACGGCGCACCGTCGCTCGCCGACCCGCGCCTGTGGGACGTGGACCGGCTGCACCTGACGGCCGAGGGGCACCGCCGGGTGGCGGAAGCCGTGTGGCAGACGCTCGGGTACGAGGCGGAGGATACGGAGTGGCGCACACCGCTGCCGCCGACCGCGCCGCCGACCTGGCTCGCCCGCCGGACCGCGGACGTCCGGTTCACCCGGCAGCATCTGCTGCCGTGGATAGGGCGGCGGCTGACCGGCCGCTCATCGGGCGACGGCCGCCCGGCCAAGCGTCCGGACCTGCTGCCGTACGAGGGCCCGGCCGTGTAGGAGTACGGACCGCACCGGAGGGAGTGGCGCGTGACCACCAAGGTGATCAACCTCAAGGGCCGCCTTCAGGAGTACGGTCCCCGGCTGGAACACGCGCCCAGGAACGTCGTCTACGTCGGCCGCCGCCTCACCCGGGGCGGCTGGGACCTCCCCCAGCACCCGCTGTACAACCCCTTCCAGATCGACACGCCCAAGAAGAAGCACGACGGGACGCGGGAGGAGGTGATGGCCAAGTACCGGGACCACCTCATGGGCCGTCCGGACCTGCTGGCCCTGGTCCCCGAACTGCGTGGCAAGACCCTCGCGTGCTGGTGCGCACCCGAGCTGTGCCACGGGGACATCCTGGCCGAGGTCGCGGACAAGAAGGTCGCGGACAAGAAGAGGTAGCCCTTCCGTGACGGCCGTCTCGTAGGTTCCGCCGAACCGGCCCGTGGATCTGGCCTGCAGGAATCGCCAGTAGAATCCGTACACGTGACTGCTGCGCCCGCAAAGCCCCGTATCCCGAACGTCCTCGCCGGACGCTACGCCTCCGTCGAGCTGGCCACGCTCTGGTCCCCCGAGCAGAAGGTGAGGCTGGAGCGGCAGCTCTGGCTCGCCGTGCTGCGGGCCCAGAAGGACCTCGGGATCGAGGTGCCGGACGAGGCGATCGCCGACTACGAGCGCGTCCTCGACCAGGTCGACCTCGCCTCGATCGCGGAGCGCGAGAAGGTCACCCGGCACGACGTGAAGGCGCGGATCGAGGAGTTCAACGCGCTGGCCGGGCACGAGCAGGTCCACAAGGGCATGACCTCCCGCGACCTGACCGAGAACGTCGAGCAGCTGCAGATCCGGCTCTCCCTGGAGCTGATGCGCGACCGCACGGTGGCCGTCCTGGCGCGCCTCGCCAAGCTGGCGGGCGAGTACGGCGAGCTGGTCATGGCCGGCCGCTCGCACAACGTGGCCGCGCAGGCCACCACCCTCGGCAAGCGTTTCGCCACGGCCGCCGACGAGCTGCTCGTCGCCTACGGCCGCGTCGAGGAGCTGCTCGGCCGCTACCCGCTGCGCGGCATCAAGGGCCCCGTCGGTACGGCGCAGGACATGCTGGACCTGCTGGGCGGCGACGCGGGCAAGCTCGCCGAGCTGGAGCACCGGATCGCCGGGCACCTCGGCTTCTCCCAGGCCTTCACCTCCGTCGGCCAGGTCTACCCGCGCTCCCTCGACTACGAGGTCGTCACCGCGCTGGTGCAGCTCGCGGCCGCGCCGTCGTCGCTGGCGAAGACGATCCGGCTGATGGCCGGGCACGAGCTGGTGACCGAGGGCTTCAAGCCGGGGCAGGTCGGCTCCTCGGCGATGCCGCACAAGATGAACACCCGCTCCTGCGAGCGCGTCAACGGCCTGATGGTGATCCTGCGCGGCTACGCCTCGATGACCGGCGAGCTGGCGGGCGACCAGTGGAACGAGGGCGACGTGTCCTGCTCGGTGGTGCGCCGGGTCGCGCTGCCGGACGCGTTCTTCGCGCTGGACGGGCTGCTGGAGACGTTCCTCACGGTGCTCGACGAGTTCGGCGCCTTCCCGGCGGTGGTCGCGCGCGAGCTGGACCGCTACCTGCCGTTCCTCGCCACCACCAAGGTGCTGATGGCCTCGGTGCGCGCAGGCGTGGGCCGCGAGGTCGCGCACGAGGCGATCAAGGAGAACGCCGTCGCCTGCGCCCTCGCGATGCGCGAGCAGGGCGCCGAGCGCAACGAGCTGCTCGACCGCCTGGCCGCCGACGAGCGCATCCCGCTGGACCGCGCCGAGCTCGACGCTCTGATGGCGGACAAGCTGTCCTTCACGGGCGCCGCCTCCGACCAGGTCACCTCGGTCGTCGGCCGCATCGAGGAGATCGTGAAGCAGCGCCCGGAGGCCGCCGGGTACACCCCGGGGGCGATCCTCTGACCCGGTTCACCCCGGCGGACCTGGAGGCCGCCCGCGACCGTCTGGTGCCGGACGTGGTCGCGGACGGCCTCGACGTCCTCTTCTGCGGTATCAACCCGGGGCTGATGACGGCGGCGACGGGCCATCACTTCGCCCGCCCCGGCAACCGCTTCTGGCCCGTGCTGCATCTGTCGGGATTCACCCCGCGACTGCTGAAGCCGTCCGAGCAGGCCGAGTTGCTGTCGTACGGGCTCGGGATCACGAACGTGGTGGCGCGGGCGACCGCGCGGGCCGACGAGCTGACCGCAGAGGAGTACCGCGAGGGCGGACGGATTCTCCGCGCCAAGGTGGAGCGGCTGCGGCCGAAGTTCCTGGCCGTGGTCGGGGTGACCGCGTACCGGGCGGCCTTCGACGACCGCACGGCCCGTGTCGGCCCGCAGGAGCGGACGCTCGGCTCCAGCCGCGTCTGGGTGCTGCCCAATCCGAGTGGGCTCAACGCGCACTGGACGGCGGCGACGATGGCGGAGGAGTTCGCACGGCTGAGGCACGCCGCGCGGGACCGGGGTCCGTCTGCAAAGATCACCTCGTGATGGATCATGGTGGGTGTGATACGCCGCCATGAACTCACCGACCGCGAGTGGGAGTTACTCGCTCCTTTGATACCGCGTGCCCGCATCGGCCGGCGAGTCGTGCGCCGCCGCGCGAAGAGCATGGACTCCGCCGTCGTCGCGGCGGCCCTCGAGAAAGCCCGGTTCGATGTGCGCCAGGAGTTCCCGGCACCAGCACTTGGCCGACGGCACGCGGGGCCGGGTGGAGCTCGGTGATCACATGCTCGCCGCGTGGCAGCCTGCGCCAGCTCACCGGAGCTGCTGTGTTGCCCGGCCCGGGCCCCGAGAGTCGGCACCGGACCGGCACCGGATTCCGACGGTGCCGGCTGAGCGTCCAGGAGCTGGTCGGCCGCGAACTCCCTCATCGGGCCCTGAGATCTTCTGATGGGGATCCGATGAGACGGGCCCGAGGAGCCAGGTCAGCGGGCGGGGTCGAGAAGGATCTTGCGAACGCCGTCGGCGCGGTCGGCGAACAGCTCATAAGCCGTGGGGCCCTCGGAGAGGGCGAAACGGTGCGAGACCACGGCCTCTGGCTTTATCCGGCCGGCCCGGGCGAGAGCGATCAGGGGAGGCAGTTCATAGTGGACCGAACAGAGACCGATGGCGAACTCCAACTCCTTGACCTGGGCCAGTCCCATGTGGAAGGGAAACGCGTTGCTCTGGCTGACCCCGATGACGCTGACCCGGCCGGCCTGGCGGACGGCCTTGAGGGCGAGCTCGATCGTCGCGTCCGAACCCACGGCCTCCACCACGGCGTCCGGTCCACGCCCGCCTGTCATCTCGCGTATGGCCATGCGTGCGTCCTCGCCCTCGACCGGCTCGACACCCCAGGTGGCCGCGAAGGCACGACGTTCCGAGACCAGGTCCGCACCGAGGACACGGGCAGCGCCCATGGCGAAGGCGGACTGGGCGGCCATGAGGCCGACCGGGCCGAGGCCCACGACCAGGACGGTCTCGCCGGGCTGGATTCGGGCGCGGCGGCAGCCGTACCAGGCCGTGGGGGCGTTGTCCGTCAGGACGACGGCGGCCTCGTCGGAGATCCCCTCGGGCAGGTGCACCAGGTTGACGTCGGCATAGGGCACTGCCAGGGCTTCGGCCTGGCTGCCCGGCAGTTGGGGGCTCACCCCGTAGCAGAGTTCGGTGCTGGACTTGGCGCGCTCGCAGCGGGCGGTGAACCCGGCCGCGCAGGACCGGCACAGGGCGCAGCCGACCGAGGCGGGCACCAGGACCCGGTCGCCGGGCTTGAATCGGGTGACCTGGCCGCCGGTCTCGACGACCACACCGACGCATTCGTGCCCAGGTGTGTAGCCCGTTTCCGGGCTGAACGGGTTGCCGTGGTAGATGTGCAGGTCGCTGCCGCAGATACCGGCGGTGGTGACCTTGACGACCGCGTCGGTGGGGCTGGTAACGGCCGGGTAGGGAACATCCTCGTAGCGGATGTCGTGGCGGCCGTGGTAGGTCAGTGCCTTCACTGCTTTCCTCCTCCCCTGTGCCCTACGCGTCCGCGACCTTGAGCACGAGCTTGCCGTTGTTCTCACCGCGGAACAGTCGCATCAGGGTCTCGGGGAACGCCGCCACTCCACCGGGCACCACGTCCTCCAGCGACTTCAGCCGACCCTCCGCCCGCCACGTGGCCAGTTGCGCGATTCCCTCGGAGTACCGGTCGGCGTAGTCGAACACCACCATGCCCGTCATGGTGGCGCGGTTGACCAGCAGCGACATGTAGTTGCCGGGGCCTTGTGGCTTGGTGCTGTTGTACTGGGAGACGGCTCCGCAGATGACAACGCGGGCACCGCGCGCCAGGCGCAGCAGCACGGCGTCCAGGACGTCGCCGCCGACGTTGTCGAAGTACACGTCGACGCCGTCCGGGGCGTGCTCGCGCAGCGCCTTGCGGATGTCCTCGGTCCGGTAGTCGATCGCGGCGTCGAACCCGAACTCGTCCACCACGAGTCGGCACTTGCGCTCGCCACCGGCGATGCCGATGACCCGGCAGCCCAGGATCTTGGCGATCTGGCCGACGACGCTGCCGACGGCCCCGGCCGCTCCGGAGACCACGACGGTCTGGCCGGGCTCGGGACGCCCGATGTCGATGAGGCCGAAGTAGGCCGTCAGCCCCGACATGCCGAGTGTGCCGAGGTACGTCGGCAGGGGGGCCGCCGCGGGGTCGACCTTGGTGACGCCGAGCCCGTCCGACAGGCAGTACTCCTGCACGCCGAATGTCCCCAACACATGGTCACCGACCGCGAAGCCGGAGTGCCGGGAGGCGATCACCTGGCCGACCGCGCCGGCGCGCATCACTTCACCGATCTCCACCGGGCGGATGTAGGACCTGCCCGCGTTCATCCAGCCACGCATCGCCGGGTCGATCGACAGATAGAGCACCCGCACCAGGAACTCCCCGTCGCCCGGCTCACCGATCGCCTCATCGGTGTGCGCCCAGTCGGTGGGCTGTGGCTCCCCCACGGGACGTGCGGCCAGGCGCACCTGGTGGTTGACTCTGCGCATCTCGGGCTGCTCCCTCGGTGGATTGGGCCGACGGCCACGTCGGCATGCTCATCGCGACGTACCCATACCCTCACGGGCATACCGACTGGCCGGTATGCCCGTGAGGGTATGGTGCCGTTCCCTCCGGGGCAAGCGGATCACCGCGCAACGTACGAGGCTCAGCCCGCCGAAGCAGCAGGCCCGCAGCCGACGGGCTCGGGCCGGCCCGGACCCGGAAGGGGCCCGTGCCAGACAGCGGGAGGTGAACCGCGCAGGTCAGCCCATCAGCTCCACGCTGCGGGCCGGTTCGCGCCGGTCCTGTCCGTTGATGCGATGACGTCCGATGGACGAGCGCCGGTACACCTCCTGCCGCAGAGCTCGGCGAACAGGTCCTCGATGATCACGTAGTCGTAGGCGGTGTTCGCGAAGAAGACCTCGTTGTTGATGAAGTTGAGGTCGAAGGTGGCGCTGTCGCGTTCGTCGTCCATGCCCAGCAGCGGGCGGATACGGCCGGAGCCGCGTAAAGCTTCGCTCCGGAGCAGCTGTGAGGGCTGCGCCTGGGGCGGGCACTGTGACCGACTCATATCGACCGTCTTCACTTTTGGTGACGGGCATGCGTTGACGCTCACCGTGGCGGTGCCCAAGCTGGTGGCAGGGGCCGGTGGAAGGGATCGTGATCGTGAGTGGTGGGCGGAGTGAACTTCCCCGGCTGCTGACGGCAGCGGAGAGGGCAGCGCCGGTGGAGGCCGTCGATGTGGTCGCGGAGGACCTGCGGCGGCGTTTCAGGGCCCGAAAGGTCTCTTTTCTCATCGTGGACCTGACGGGGAAAGCGGTGGCGCGGCTGTCCACCGCCGGTGCCGCGGAAGGGGGGCAAGCGGAGCGGATCCCGCTCTTCGGCAGCGTCTACGAAAAGGTGATCCGAACCCAGCGGCCGTACCAGGAGGCGGCCGACCGGGGACAGCGGGTGATCGTGCCGGTCACGAATCGGGGGGACGCGATCGGGCTGCTGGAACTGCTCCTGCCGGTTGACCCCGGCGAGGACGTCCTTGATGCGATCGGGGAAGCCGCTCACGTCCTGGCCTACGTCGTGATCGCCAACGGGCGCTTCACCGACCTCTACACCTGGGGGAAACACTCCAGGCCCCCCACCCTGGCGGCCGAGATCCAGTACCAGCTGCTGCCTGCGTCACTGTCGTGCGAGGCTGCACAGTTCACGCTGTGCGGGAGCCTGGAGCCCTCCGAAAACCTCAGCGGCGACACCTTCGACTACACCCTGGACCGCGACACCCTTCACCTGTCGGTGACCGATCCCATGGGCCACGACATCGACGCCGCCCTGGCCGCCACGGTTTTGGTGAGCGCTCTGCGTGGCGCCCGCCGGGCAGGAGCCGGCCTGGCCGAACAGGCTCACCTGGCCGACCAGGCTCTCGCCGGCCACAGCCACGGTCACGCCACCGGTCAGTTGCTGCGTATCAACCTCCACACCGGGCGGGCCCAGCTCGTCAACGCCGGCCACCCTTGGCCACTGCGCATGCGCGAGGGGATTGCGGAGACGATCACCTGTGAGGTGGACCATCCCTTCGGGCTGTCCGAGCACGTGCCCCACCCCTACCGCGTTCAGGACATCGATGTGCGCCCCGGTGACCGTCTGCTCATGCTGACCGACGGCATGCTCGAACGTCATGGGGAGAAGGTCGACCTGCCTGCCCTGCTGGAGCGGACCCGGGATCTGCACCCACGGGAGACGGCGCTGATGCTGACGTCCGCGGTCCTGGACGCGGCCGGCGGCCAGCTCGAAGACGACGCCACCGTGATGTGCCTGGACTGGCACGGCCCCCAGGAGACCCAGCGACATGTCAGCTCCGGCGCGGACACTCGGCAAGCCTCAGCCGCCCGTACGAAGCAGCAGCGGTGACCAACGCGCTCTCCAGGACGCTGCCAGACGGCCGACGGGTAACCTCGCGCGGTCTGCCCCTCTCGGTAGTGCGGCCGCATACTGCCCCGGGGCAGCACCGATGCCGGCGCACGCTTTGCCCCGCGCCATGCCGTCGCGGTCTCACGCCACCCCCGGACCTTGCGTGCCGCCGATCGTCGTAGCTGCCGCCAACCTGAGCCGTACGCCCGAAAGTGCCTGGTGACGAAACGGTTGGGGGCCCTCGTGCAGGAGTAGAGTCAAAGGACCGGGAGCATTTCGAGTACCAGCTTCCACGCAGGTGCCGTTCCCGGCGATCAACAACCACCGGGCTGCCGACGGGCAGCCCGGGGGCAGGTCCGCGCCATGACCACCATCCTCGACCGCACCACGCCGCGCGACGTTGCCCCAGGGCGTCCGGTGCGTTTGTCGCTCACGCTGAAGACCACACTCGCAGGCCGGCTCGACGGCGCATGGTGGCCCTACACCCGCGACCTGACCGCCGAGCTTCCGCCGCTGGCGGCCGCCCTCGACGAACCCTGGGGCCGCATCACCCGCGTCACCGTGAACCCCAGCCGCTGGCCCGTCATCCCCCACAAGGTGCCTGTGGACGGCCGCAACGTGCACGTCGGATGGTTCACCGAACAGGACGCGGACAAGCTGATCCTGCTCTCCTTCACCGTCGGCCGCTGGGACCTCTTGGTCATCCCGCCGGAGACCGAGCCCGCTGCCGCAGCCCGGCTGATGGCCGCGGCCGCGATCCCCGGCAGCGTCCTCAAGGCGGGTGTCCTGTTGGCCAACGAGGCCGTCATCGGGCGCGGCATGCGGGACAGCCGGAACCAGGAAGGCAGGGGCACCGCTCGATGACACAGACCGTCACCCGCTGGCTCCCCGCCTCCAGCCGAAAGGACCACACCCTCTTGAGAACGATCAAGACCGACACCGAGGCCCTGCCGTCGAACGGACGGGCAGAAGTCCGCATTGTCGCGGCGTCCCCCGAGACCGCCCGTGCGGTCGCCGAGGTCCTGCGCCACTGCTTCGCCAGCACCGAGCAGCGCAGCTACCCGGCCCCGGGCGGCGGCACCCGACTCCATCTCACGGTCGACACCGAAACCGCCGCCGGCCCCGCTCGTTCCTGGCTGACCAGCAGCAGGCCGCCCGTCGGCAGCCGCACCGAAACCCATGCCGACGAGATCTGACGGCCACGGCCTCACCCCTTATGAGAGGAGCGCGCCAGCTCTGACTGGGTGTGCCCCGCTCCGGTCCGGGCCGACCACACTGCAGGCCTGATCACGGGCGCGGAAGAAGCCATCGAACAACTCCGCCGTGAAGGCTGCCAAGTCCTCCCGGACCGCAGCCATCTCCGCAGGTGTCACACCACCCCAACGACGCCCACCGGCAGGCAGACTCGCCACTCACGGATGAACCTGACCA
Source organism: Streptomyces sp. Y2F8-2 (assembly GCF_014905555.1). Lineage (GTDB taxonomy): Bacteria > Actinomycetota > Actinomycetes > Streptomycetales > Streptomycetaceae > Streptomyces > Streptomyces cynarae. The sequence continues at coordinate 360,848 of NZ_BNGS01000009.1, forward strand.
AGCCCTACTAGTGCCGCGCCACTGTCGGTCAGGGCGGGTCTATGGCCGTGACGACCGCGAGGAGTCGTATCTCGTCGGTCTCGTCGCGCTCGGCCACTCCCAGGGCGACCCACCGCCCGGTGCCGTCCGCCTGCCACAGATGCACCTCGTGCACGAGGTCGCCCAGCAGCGCCCAGGGCTGCGGTATCTCCTCGCCGCGCGCCCTGCGCACGCCGAGGGTCAGCATCCCCCAGCGCTGTCCCTGCCCCCACCGGTCGTTCAGCCGCTGGGCGATCGCTTCCCGCCAGGCGTCGAAGTCCTCCGCTGTGCGCTCCCGTGCCGCGCCGTCGCCCGTGCCGAGTCCGACGCTCACCGTTAAGTCGGCGATGTGGAACCCGGGCCCCCCGAACCCCACGTCCGACCGGCCGGGTCGCGCGGGGAACTCGCGCAGACACAGCCGGTCGATCGTGGCCAGGTGGTCGTCGACGTTCATGCGTCCAGTAGACCAGTCACCACTGACAATTGGTGCGGTGTCAGAGCCCCGGAGCACCAGGGGCCCCTGCGCCCGCGCGCCGTCCGCCCGCTGGCAGCACCACCGCCGCCCGCCCCGCCGGCACCCGCGAGCCCCCTCCACGGACCTGCACGGCCGGCGCCCGGCCCTCGCGGGTGGGCGCGGTCCCGAGTACGATCCGGCCAACACGCGCACGACCTGGGAGGACGACGGTGGGGCTGACCGGCGGGGACCCCTCTCTGCTGCGACGGATCAACTCCGCCGTGGTACTGCACGCGCTGCGCGCGACGGACTGCGCGACGCTCACCGAGATCACCCGGGTGACCGGACTGTCCCGGCCCACGGTCGAGGGCGTCGTCGAGGGGCTGATCGAGGCCGGGCTCGTGGTGGAGGCGGCGGCCGAGGAGGGCGCGGCCCGGCGGCAGGGGCGGCCCGCGCGCAGGTTCCGGTTCCGGGCGGAGGCGGGCCATCTGCTGGGGCTGGACGTCGGCGCGCACCGGGTGACCGCGCTCCTCGCCGATCTCGACGGCCGTGAGCTCGGCAGCCTCTCCAAAGAGGTCGACGAGTCCGCGTCGGCCGACGAGCGCCTGGAGCGGCTGCGGAGCACGGTCGCCGAGCTGCTGCGCCGGTCGGGCGTGTCCCGTGGTTCGCTGCGCGCGGTGGGTGTGGCCACCCCCGGGATCGTGGAGGCGGACGGCACCGTGCGCCTGGGCACGGCCCTTCCCGAATGGACCGGTCTGCGGCTGGGCGAACGGCTCAGCCGCTCCTTCAAGTGCCCGGTCCTCGTGGAGAACGACGCCAACGCGGCGGCCGTCGCGGAGCATTGGAAGGGCGCCGCCACCGAGTCCGACGACGTGGTGTTCGTGCTGGCCGGGCTGAGCCCGGGCGCCGGTGCGCTGATCGGCGGACGGCTGCACCGCGGCTACGGCGGGGCGGCCGGGGAGATCGGCGCGCTGCATCTGCTGGGCCGCGAGGCGAAGCCCGAGACGTTGTTGTCGACCACGGACGAGCCGCTGCAGCCGCTGGACGAGCAGCAGGTGGCCGATGTGTTCGCGCTGGCCCGTGAGGGAGACCAGCGGGCCCGCGCCGCCGTGGACCGTTTCCTGCAACGGCTGGTGCACGACGTCGCGGCCCTCGTCCTGGCACTCGACCCCGAACTGGTCGTGATCGGCGGCTGGGCGGTGGGCCTGGACGGCGTCCTGGACCCGCTGCGCCACGAGCTGGCCCGCTACTGCCTGCGTCCCCCGAGGGTGGCCCTGTCGCGGCTGGGCGAGGCGGCGGTGGCGACGGGCGCGCTGCGGCTCGCGCTGGACCACGTGGAGGAGCAGCTGTTCGCCGTGGAGGGGACGGTCACGGCGCGGCGCTGAATTCCCGCCCACAACCCGTAGGTGTCCGAACGGCGTCGCGCCCCGGGTGACCGGGGCGCGACGGGTGCGCACTTCGATGGTGGCTGCCGGGCGCGACGGGCGCACACTTCGACGGTGGCTGCCGGGCGCGACGGGCGCGGCTTTCGGTGCCGGTTGCCGGGTGCGGCGGCGCGGTCAGGAGGCGCGGCGCTCCGGTCCGTGGTGGATCTCGATGTCGCCGCCGAAGGTCAGGCGGCAGGTGTCGGCGCGGTAGGTCGCGACGGAGACGGCCGCGGTGCGTCCACCGGAGTGGAAGCGGGTGGTGACGACGAGGACGGGCGCACCGGGCAGCCGGTCCAGTTCCTTGGCGTCCTCGGCGCTGACCGAGCCCAGCTCGACCGCCTGGTCCCGGCCCTCCAGCACCAGGTGCTGCAGCTCGCGCAGCACGGCACGCGCGCGTGCCGCACCGGAGGGGGCGTCGATCGCCGAGAGGTCGGGCACCGAGGAGTGCGGGATGTGGAGCAGCTCGGCGGCCACGGGCCGGCCCTGCGACACGCGGGAGCGGCGTACCGTGTGCACCTGCTCGCCCTGGTCGGTCTCCAGGAGGTCGGCCACCGCGGCGGGCGGGACCACGTCCGTGCAGTCGGTGGGCTGCCAGTCGTCGCCGGCCGCCCCCGGCCAGGTGTGCCCCTCGGCGCCCACGGCCACCCCGACGCGCGGCGGAGCGACGGTGGTGCCGACCCCGCGGCGGCGCTGCAGACGGCCCTCCAGCTCGAGCTGCTCCAGCGCCTGGCGGAGCGTGGCGCGGGCGACGCCGAACCTGGCGGCGAGGTCGCGTTCGTTGGGCAGGATCTCGCCCACGGAGAACTCGGAGTCGAGTGCTTCGGTGAGCACGGTCTTGAGATGCCAGTACTTGGGCTCCGGCACCGATTCCAGCTGCGTGGTCCCCACCCTGTCCTCCGCGATCGCCGTGGCCCGGCGGCTTTAAGCGCCCTTGTTTTTTAAAGGTTGTTGCACTTCTCTGCGACCATAGGGCGGCCCCCACCCTTGGTCAAGACCAATCCTCGACCGACTGCGCGGTTCCTGTGCGATCTGTCATGAAGCGTTCACAGCGCGTTCGCGGTGGGCGACGCGTACGACATGTCGATGAAGCCTCCGTTCACGGGCGTGGTGGTACGGAGACTTCGCGGACGTGGCGCCACGAGGACTTCGCGGACGTCGTCGTACGGAGGTCCCCGATCACTCTTCCGGCAGCCGGTCCACCGGCAGGGAGCCCAACTTGTCCGGGTTGCGGATGGCGTAGACGCACTGGACGCGCCCGTCCACCACGTCCACCTGGAACACGGTGTCGGGCTTGCCGCCGGACAGGACGAGCAGGGCGGGACCGCCGTTGAGCTCCAGGAATCGCAGCGACATGTCCGCCGGAGGCTGCCCGGCCACGGCGGCGAGGAACCGGCCGACCTTGTCCGCGCTCCGCAGGACGCGCAGCGGTGCCTTGGCGCGGCCGCCGCTGTCGCCGATCAGCCGTGCGTCCGGGGCGAGCAGTTCCATCAGCCCCTTGAGGTCGCCCTCGACGGCGGCGGCGAGGAAACGCTCGGTCAGGTCGCGGCGTTCGGCGGGGTCGACGTCGTAGCGCGGCCGACGTTCGTCGACGTGCTTGCGGGCGCGTGCGGCGAGTTGGCGCACCGCGGCCTCACTGCGGTCGAGGGTGGCGGCGATCTCCCCGAACGGGAATCCGAAGGCCTCCCTGAGCACGAACACCGCGCGCTCCAGGGGCGACAGGGACTCCAGGACGACGAGGACGGCGAGCGAGACGGAGTCGGCGAGCACGGCCCGGTCCGCCGCGTCCGGCGCCGTGTCGCCGAAGTCGGTGACGTAGGGCTCGGGCAGCCAGGGCCCGACGTAGGCCTCCTTGCGGGCCTGCGCCTGACGCAGCCGGTCGACGGCCAGCCGGGTGGTGACGCGGACGAGGTAGGCGCGCGGTTCGCGCACCGCGTCGCGGTCGGCGCGGGACCAGCGCAGCCAGGCCTCCTGGACGACGTCCTCGGCGTCGGCCACCCGGCCGAGCATGCGGTAGGCCACTCCCATCAGGACGGGGCGGTGCTGTTCGAAGGCCTCGGTCGTGGTGTCGGTCGTCACCGCCCCATCCCATCCGACACGCTCCCACCATGTCCAGGAGACAAGGCGGTTGACGCAGCACAATGGCCGGCGGACCGCCTGCGGCCGAACGGCCTCGACCCAGGGGCTACCCGCGGGTAGTAATTGCTGACAAGCTGTCTACCACATCGTCCGTGCCCCCAGACGAGGAGCAGCACCATGCCGGCCACGGTCTCCTTCAGCGTCCCCTCCCCGCACGGCCCACGGACCGTGACCGTCTCCTACGCGCGCGTGGGCGCGGGCGAACCGCTCCTGCTGCTGCACGGCATCGGCCACCACCGGCAGGCCTGGGACCCGGTCGTGGACATCCTGGCGACCGAGCGGGACGTGATCGCTGTCGACCTCCCCGGCTTCGGCGCGTCCCCGGCCCTGCCGGAGGGGCTGGCCTACGACCTGTCGACCGTGGTGCCGGCGCTCGGCTCGCTGTGCGAGGCGCTGGGGATCGAGCGTCCGCACGTGGCGGGCAACTCCCTCGGCGGACTCCTTGCCCTGGAGCTGGGCCGCGAGAAGCTCGTACGGTCCGTCACCGCCCTCGCGCCCGCCGGTTTCTGGACCCCCGTCGAGCGCCGGTACGCGTTCACGGTCCTTTCCGCGATGCGACAGGCCGCGCGGAACACGCCGCTGCCGGTGGTGGAACGGCTGTCCCGCACGGCGGCCGGACGGACGGTCCTGACGAGCACCATCTACGCCCGTCCCGGGCGCCGTTCACCCGAGGCCGTCGTCGCCGAGACCCTGGCGCTGGCCCGCGCAGAGGGGTTCGCCGAGACCCTCCGGGCGGGCACGTCCGTCCAGTTCACCGAGGACGTGCCCGGGCTGCCGGTCACCGTGGCATGGGGCACCAGGGACCGGCTGCTGCTGTACCGTCAGGGCGTTCGCGCCAAGCGGATCATCCCCGGGGCCCGGCTGGTGCGGCTGCCCGGCTGCGGGCACGTCCCGATGAACGACGACCCCGCGCTGGTCGCCCGGGTCATCCTGGACGGCAGCCGCTGACCCGGCCGGGCGGTCCTTGGCGCGGGCGGCCGAAGCCGGTTCGGCGCTGCGTCCGTCGTCCGCGTACGGGACGGCGGCCGGCGACGGCGTACGACTGGCGCTGGTTGCGCGCACACGCCCCGGTACATGCCTCCATGTCCGGGAGGGCGTACGGCGATGGGGGACGCCACGCGCGCGGGACGCGTGTCCTTCACCGTGCGGCCGGAGTCCGTTGTTCACTTGCGGTTTCCGTGCGCGCCGCGGCGGACCAGTAGGTGTTGCGGTGCCCATCGGCCGGAATACGTCCCTGGAGGCGCATCCCATGTCACACCGTCCCTTCCCCGGCCGCCGCAGCGTGCTGCGCGGCTCCCTGGCCGCTTCGGCGGCCCTGACCCTGCCCACCGCGCTCGGCGCGGCGCCGGCGTTCTCACTGTCGGGACGCCCGAAGGCGGGATGGGGCGTCCAGGCCGGCGACGTGACCGCCCACTCCGGTCTGGTCTGGGTGCGCTCGGACCGCCCGGCCCGGATGATCGTCGAGACCGCCGCGACCGAGTCGTTCCGCGACCCGCGCAGATGGCAGGGGCCGCTGCTGGGCCCGGACACCGACTTCACCGGCACCACGCGGCTGCACGGGCTGCCCGCCGGCGAGCAGATCCACTACCGGGTGCTGCTGGCCGACCCGGACGACCCGCGCCGCACCGGCGAGCCGGTGACCGGCACCTTCCGTACGACGCCTCTCCAGCGGCGCCGCGGGGTGCGATTCCTGTGGTCGGGCGACCTGGCCGGGCAGGGCTGGGGCATCAACCCGGACCTCGGCGGTTACCGGATCTACGACGCGATGGCGAAGCTGGACCCGGACTTCTTCCTGTGCAGCGGTGACAACATCTACGCCGACGGTCCCATCTCGGCCACCCAGACCCTGCCCGACGGCAGCACCTGGCGGAACATCACCACCGAGGAGAAGTCCAAGGTCGCCGAGACCCTGGCCGAGTACCGCGGCAACTTCCGCTACAACCTGCTCGACGAGAACCTCAAGCGGTTCAACGCCCAGGTGCCGTCGATCATCCAGTGGGACGACCACGAGGTGCGCAACAACTGGTACCCGGGCGAGGTGATCGCCTCCTCCGACACCCGCTACACCGAGAAGAGCGTCGACGTGCTCGCCGCCCGCGCCCGGCGCGCGTTCAGCGAGTACTTCCCGATCTCCACGCTGCAGCCGGGCGACAAGAACGGCCGGGTGTACCGGGTCATGCGGCACGGTCCCCTGCTGGACGTGTTCGTGCTGGACATGCGCACCTACCGCAACGCCAACTCGCCCGACAACCAGACGGTCGACCCGCAGGGCATCCTCGGTGCCGAGCAGTTGGAGTGGCTCAAGCGCGAGTTGGCCGCATCCCGCGCGGTCTGGAAGGTGATCGCCGCCGACATGCCGCTCGGCCTGGTCGTCCCGGACCCCATGGAGAACAAGCCCGACTTCGAGGCCGTGGCGCAGGGCGACCCGGGCGCCCCGCTCGGGCGGGAGCTGCAGATCGCGGAGCTGCTGCGGTTCATCAAGCACCGGAGGATCACGGGCACGCTGTGGCTGACGGCCGATGTGCACCACACCTCGGCCCAGCACTACCACCCCTCGCGGGCGGCCTTCACCGACTTCGAGCCGTTCTGGGAGTTCGTCTCGGGCCCGCTCAACGCCGGCGCGTTCCCGGCGAGCGCGCTCGACGGCACGTTCGGCCCGGAGCGGGTGTTCGTGAAGGCGCCGACCGCCTCGAACGTCTCCCCCGCCGGCGGTTACCAGTTCTTCGGTGAGGTGGACATCGACGGCGACAGCGGTGAGTTGACGGTCCGTCTGCGGGAGCAGGACGGTACTGTTCTGTTCACCCAGGTGCTGCAGCCGGGTCGCGTGGGCCAGTAACGGGCCCGCCGCTTCGGCTACCCTCACTCACCGCGCCGCGCACCGGCGTCATCCCCCGGTGCGCGGCATCGTGGTCGCCGCCGCCTACGCATCTCGTACAAGAAGCAATAAAAGGGACAGATCTATACTTAACCGATCAGTCACAAAGCGTTCGTGATCACGCAACACCCTTCCTGCACAGTACTTGCATGACTCCAGACATGTCTGATGTGAGGCGCGCGAAGAACGGCCGCCCGGTGCACCACTGGCGACGCGACCTCGTGGAACTCGCTGCCCTGTTCACGGCGGTCGCGGTGGCGGACGTGACGGCCAACCTGGTCGGGCACGGGCCCGACGGCCCCGCCCTCCTCGTGATCTCGGCGGTGGCGCTGGTGGCGACGGCCGCGTTCCACGCATGGTGGTCACGCCGCCACGGCCATGCGCCGCCCTCGGTCGATACCGGCGCCCGGCCGTTCCCCGAGGCGGAGCAGGCCGGGCCGTCCGGGACCGACGCGGCCGACGGGGCCAGCACGCTGTGGCGGATGCGGACGACGGTGAAGGACGAGCCGGGCTCGCTGGCCGCGCTGTGCACGGCGCTGGCGAGGCTGCGCATCGACATCCTCAGCCTGCAGACACACCCGCTGGCGCACGGCACGGTCGACGAGTTCCTGCTGCGGGCGCCCGCCGTCGTGGAGGCCGGCGAGGTCACCCGGGCCGTGTCGCAGGCCGGCGGCGACGAGACCTGGATCGAGCGGGCCGACGCACACGACCTGGTGGACGTCCCGACCCGGGTACTCGGACTCGCCGCGCGCACCGCGCTGGACGCGGCCGAACTTCCCCTGGCCTTGCGGCAGTTGCTCGGCCGGTGCACCATCCGCTCCCTGCCCGCCGTCTCCCCCGGCTCCGGCCGGGCCCAGGAGGAGGCTCCCGTCGAGGGCACCCTGGAGGACACGGTGATGCGGCTGCGGGCGCCGGAAGGCGGGGTGGTCACGGTGGAGCGGCCGTATCTGCCGTTCACGCCGACGGAGTTCGCGCGGGCACGCGCGCTGGTGGATCTGGACACACGGCTCGGTCCGCGCATCCCGCGCAGCCAGGACGTGCTGACGCTGCCGGAAGGCAACGCGATCACCGTGCGGCGAGCGGACACCTCCGACCTGAAGGCGGCGAAGGAGATGCACGCCCGGTGCTCGGCGCGCACTCTGAGCATGCGCTACCACGGGCCGGTCCACGACGCGGGTCGCTATCTGGGCCACCTGCTCAGCCCGCGCTTCGGCCGCACCCTGGCCGTGCAGACCGGATCGGGCCGCATCGTCGGCCTCGGGCACCTGCTGTGGGACGGCGACGAGACGGAGGTCGCGCTGCTCGTCGAGGACGAGTGGCAGCGGCGCGGCATCGGCAGCGAACTCCTCCGCCGTCTGGTGTCGATGGCGGTCGAGGCGGGCTGCGAGAACGTCTACGCGGTCACGCAGGCGTCCAACACGGGCATGGTCGCCGCGATGCGCGGCCTCGGGCTGCCCCTCGACTACCAGATCGAGGAGGGCACCCTCGTCATCACGGCCCGCCTGGACGCGACGCCGGTTGCGTCCCGTCTGCCGTACGGCGACGCGTACGAGCGGCCCGGCTCGAGGGGCACGCGCGACTGACGGCGCGCCCGCGCACGACGGACGGGGAACGGCCCGGCGCACTCCGCCGGGCCGTTCCCCATGCCGGGACCGGGCCCGCTACCGGCCGGCCATCTCCTCGCGGCGCCGGTCGCCTCCGACGTGTTCCGCTCCCAGGGACCGCTCCAGGTCGGCCCACAGGTCCTCGACGTCCTCAAGGCCCACCGACAGCCGCAGCAACCGGTCACTGACCCCGGCGCCCCGGCGGTCCTCGGCGTCGACGATGCGGTGGCTGATGGACGCCGGATGCTGGATGAGGGTGTCGACGCTGCCGAGGCTCACCGCGGGCGTGATCAGACGCACCCCGGCGATCACCGCGTGCGGATCCCCGTGCACCTCGAAGGCGACCATCGCGCCCCCGATGCGGGGGTAGTGGACGCGCGCGATCCGCGGGTCGGCCGCGAGGCGGCGGGCCAGTTCGGCGGCGGTGGCGGACGCCGCCCGTACCCGTACCGGCAGCGTCGCGAGGCCGCGGAGCAGCAGATAGCCGGCGAGCGGATGCAGCACCCCACCGGTCGCGAAGCGCACCTGCCGCAGCCGGCGTGCCAGTTCCTCGTCGCAGGCCACCACCCCGCCCATCACGTCGCCGTGCCCGCCGAGGTACTTGGTGGCACTGTGCAGCACCAGGCGCGCCCCCTGCTCGACGGGCCGCTGCAGCACGGGCGTGGCGAAGGTGTTGTCCACCAGCAGGGGAATCGAGCCGCACGCGTGCGCGACCGCCCGCAGGTCGACCTCCGCGAGCGTCGGATTGGCCGGGGACTCGACCATGACCAGGCCGGTGTCCGGGCGCAGCGCCTCCTCGATGCCGGCCGGGTCGGTCCAGGTCACCTCGGAGCCCAGCAGCCCGGCGGTCAGGAGGTGGTCGCTGCAGCCGTACAGCGGTCGTACGGCGACGACATGCCGCAGGCCGAGCGCGCCCCGGGCGAGCAGCACGGCACTCAGGGCGGCCATGCCGCTGGCGAACGCGACCGCGCTCTCGGTGCCCTCGAGCCGGGCGAGCGCGGTCTCGAAACGGGCGACGGTCGGGTTGCCGAGCCGTGCGTAGACGGGCGGCCCCTCCAGCTCGGCGCCGTCGGCCGCGAAGGCGTCGAGGCGGGCGGCCTCGCCCCTGCTGTCCGGGGAGGGGTAGGTGGTGGACAGGTCCAGGGGCGGCGCGTGCAGCCCCAGGGCGACGAGGTCCTCGCGCCCGGCGTGCACGGCCTCGGTGGCGAGCGCCCGGCGCCCGGGCGGACCGACCGCGGGGAATCCGTTCCGCGTGTCATGAGTACGGGAATCCATGGACCGCAGACTGAACACCGGCCGGGCTCACGGCGGCGAAACCCGTGTTACGTTCGGCGCATGGCCGAATCCGTCGTACTGGACCCGGTGGACCTGCATCTGCTGCGGCTTTTGCAGAACGACGCCCGGGCCACCTACCGGGACCTCTCCGCTCAGGTCGGGGTCGCGCCCTCGACCTGCCTGGACCGGGTGACCCGGCTGCGCCGCTCGGGCGTGATCCTCGGCCATCAGCTGCGGCTGGACCCGGCGAAGCTGGGGCGCGGCCTGGAAGCGCTGCTGTCGGTGCAGGTCAGACCGCACCGGCGGGAGCTGGTCGGTCCGTTCGTGGAGCGCATCCGGGCGCTGCCCGAGTCCCGTACCGTCTTCCACCTCACCGGCCCGGACGACTACCTCGTGCATGTCGCGGTCGCGGACATGGCGGATCTTCAGCGACTGGTGCTCGACGAGTTCACGGCACGGCGGGAAGTGGCGCGGGTGGAGACCCGGTTGATCTTCCAGCAGTGGGACTGCGGTCCGCTGCTGCCCCCGGGTCAGACCCCTGCGTGAATCGTGCCGAAACCCGCGGCCAGAGGTAAGCCGAGCGCGGAATCCACGTGACGCGCGCCACGCGGCCGTATGAGGATTGTCCGCATGTCTGACACGACCACAAGCCCTCTGCCCCGGGAGGTCGCCGACGCCTACGTCGACGACCTCGTCGCCCTCGACCCGGTCACCGGCACGTACCTCGGCGTGAAGGAGAGTTCGAGCAAGCTGCCCGACACCTCTCCCGCGGGCCAGGAGGCGCTCGCCGAGCTGGCGCGGGAGACCCTCGCCCGGCTCGACGAGGCGGAGCGCCGGCCGGGCGCGGACAGTGACATCGAGCGCCGGTGCGCGCGCCTGCTGCGCGAGCGGCTCACCGCCGAGCTCGCCGTGCACGACGCGGACGAGGGCCTGAGGGCGGTGAGCAACCTCTCGTCCCCGGTGCACTCCGTGCGCAACGTCTTCACCATCACCCCCGTGGCGACGGAGGAGGACTGGGCGGCGGTCGCCGAGCGGCTGCGCGCCGTGCCGGCCGCCCTGCGGGGTTACCGCGAGTCCCTGGCCCTCGGCCTGGAGCGCAAGCTCCATGCCGGTCCGCGCCCGACCGCGACCTTCATCGAGCAGCTCACCGACTGGTCGGACACGGACGGCCAGGGCCGCGGCTGGTTCGAGGTCTTCGCCTCGCAGGGCCCCGACGCGCTGCGTGCGGAGCTGGACGAGGCCGCCCGCGCGGCGACCGCTGCCGTCACGGAGCTGCGGGACTGGATGCGCGACGTGTACGCGCCGACGATCGAGGGTGCGCCGGACACGGTCGGCCGTGAGCGTTACGCCCGTTTCGCCCGCTACTTCAACGGGACGGACCTGGACCTCGACGAGGCGTACGCGTACGGCTGGTCGGAGTACCACCGCCTCCTCGGCGAGATGAAGAAGGAGGCCGAGAAGGTCCTGCCCGGCGCCGCGACCCCATGGGTGGCGCTCGCTCATCTGGACGAGCACGGCACTCACATCGAGGGCGTCGAGGAGGTCCGGGCCTGGTTGCAGGGGCTGATGGACGAGGCGATCGACGCATTGGACGGCACGCACTTCGAACTCGCCGAGCGGGTGCGGAAGGTCGAGTCGTGCATCGCGCCGCCCGGCAGCGCCGCGGCGCCCTACTACACGGCTCCCTCCGCGGACTTCTCCCGCCCGGGCCGCACCTGGCTGCCGACGATGGGGCAGAACCGCTTCCCGGTCTACGACCTCGTCTCGACCTGGTACCACGAGGGCGTCCCCGGCCACCACCTCCAGCTCGCACAGTGGGCGCACGTGGCCGACGACCTCTCCCGCTACCAGGCGACGGTGGGCATCGTCAGCGCCAACGCGGAGGGCTGGGCGCTGTACGCCGAGCGCCTGATGGACGAACTCGGCTTCCTCACCGACCCGGAGCGGCGCCTCGGGTACCTGGACGCCCAGATGATGCGGGCGCTGCGGGTCATCGTCGACATCGGCATGCACCTGGAGCTTCGGATCCCGTCGGACTCGCCGTTCCACCCGGGCGAGCGCTGGACGCCGGAGCTGGCGCACGAGTTCTTCGGCTCCCACAGCAGCCGTCCCGCGGACTTCGTGGAGAGCGAGCTGATCCGCTACCTGTCGATGCCGGGCCAGGCGATCGGCTACAAGCTGGGCGAGCGGGCCTGGCTGCTGGGCCGCGAGAAGGCCCGGGAGCGCCACGGCGACGCGTTCGACGCGAAGGCCTGGCACATGGCGGCGCTCTCGCAGGGCTCACTGGGCCTGGACGACCTGGTGGACGAACTGTCCCGCCTCTGATCGCGCCTGGACGGCCGGATCTCCGCCGGGTCCGGCCGTCAGCGGCGGAAGCCACCCTCCGACCCGATGACCTGACCGGTGATCCAGGCCGCCTCGTCCGTGGCGAGCCAGGCGATGAGCCGGGCCGGATCGTCGGGCATGCCCCAGCGCCCGGCAGGGAACCGCACGGCGACGGCCTCGTAGGCGTCACCGGTCAGGTAATCGGTGTCGACGGGGCCGGGGTTGACCGTGTTGACGGTGACGGCGTGCTCGGCGAGGGCCGTGGACAGCGAGCGCGTGATCGAGGCGAGGGCGCCCTTCTGGAGCGCGTACGCGACCTCGCCCGGCATGCCGTCCCCGAGGTCCTGCCCCGAGGTCATCATCACCACCCGTCCGCCCGGGGTACCCGACGGCAGCCCGGAGCGCAGCCGGGCGTACGCCTGCACCAGGAGGAGCACCGAGCGGGTGTCCACGGCCCAGTGCGCGTCCAGCATGGCGGCGTCGATGGTGTCGAGGGTGCCGTCGCTGCCGCTGAGCGCGTGGTTGGCGACGAGGATGTCGATGCGTCCGCCCAGCGCCTCGGCGGCCCGCGTGATCAGCTCGGCGGGAGCCGCCGGGTCGGACAGGTCCGCGGGGCCGTCCGCCACGGGCGCGCCCGGGTCGCCGAGGGCCGCGCGTACTCCGGCGACCACCTCCTCGACCCGGTCGGCGCCCCAGGGCATGTCCGCGTCGTGCGGCACATGGTGGTGCAGATAGACGCCGGCGCCGTACGCGGCCAGCCGCCGGGCCACCGCGTACCCGATGCCGGCGCGCCGGCTCGCGCCGGTGACGAGGGCGGTGCGGCCGCGCAGGGGCAGCGGATCGCGTCGGAGCTCTTCGGGCGTGGGCTGCGGGAGTCGGGGCACGGTCGCCATGATGCGGACGGCGGGCGCCGCACGCACCCGGTTTTCCCACGCCCCGGAGTGCGGCGGGCGGTCGGTCAGCAGCCGCAGTCCGCGTCCTGGACAGGTGCCGTCAGAGGGTCGGCGGCGCGCTGCCCGGGGCCCTGCCAGGTCTCGTACGCGAAGCCCTCACGCACCCAGTACTCGAAGCCGCCCAGCATCTCCTTGACCCGGAAGCCCAGTTCGGCGAGGGCGAGGGCCGCACGCCGCAGGTTATGAACAGCTGGCATGTCTCAGCGCCTCTCCTGTCTCACCAACGTCCTGGTGAGGCACCAGCTTGATCGGCTACGGACTGAGCGGGCAAGTGTCTCAGTGGTAGCCGGGGACCGTTGCTCGTTCGTGACCTGTGTGCCCGGTCCGCTGACGCATCTCTCGGGGGCGGGATGGGTCGGACAAGGCAGAGCCCCGGACCACTGTTCTCGTCGACCGCCGCAGACGGCAGGTCCTTGGGACGCCTTCGTGATCGTCGTTGGCATGCTCAGGGGCAGCACCGGCAAGACCACCTCGGCCTGGTTCGATCTTCTACGAGGCCGTTACCGAGGCGAAACGGCTGATCGTGCCGGTCGCTCCCACCTCTGACGCGAGTACGCGGTGGCAGAGGTTCACGGGGAGGATGCCGGCTCGCATTCCGCCGGCACCGTCCCTCAGGTACTTCGCCCCCCTTGGTCCGCCCCAGCAGCACACCGAGGCGGGTGAGTGGGGTGTGCGACCCGTGACGCGGAGGGGGTCAGTCCACGTTCACCGCCTGCCACAGCTGGCTGTCGGCGTTCGTGTCCGTCGTCTGAACGAGCTGAGCGCCTGCTGCGGTCGAGGAGCCGGACACCGAGAGCAGCTTGCCGCTGTTCACATTCTTGATCTTGTAGTAGCCGTTCCCACTGGCGATCAGTGTCCAGTGCTGGCTCGCACCGTTGTTGTCGGGCTGCTGGACGATGGCCGCGCCGTCCGTGGTGGACCCGCTGGTGACGTCCAGCAGCTGACCGCTGTTCTGGTTGACGATCTCGTAGCTGCCGTCACCGACAGCGACCCACCGCCAGCGCTGGTTCTGCGCTCCGGTGTCGTTCCACTGGAGGACGTTCGCCCCGGCGGAGGCCGATCCACCCGAGACGTCGGTCGCCTTGCCGCTGTTCTTGTTGAGGATCTTGTAGTACGCGTTCTTGGCGGGGAAGGGGACGGAGGCGAACGCGTCCAGCGCGCAGACGGTGTTGGACGAGGCCGTGTTCTTCGTTCCGGCGCACACGACCTTGATTGTGTGGGGGCCCGCGGCGAGATCCGTCTTCTCGAACAGCGGCACCTGCTTCGTCACCGTCGAGGCATAGGCGTCGATGCCCGCCTGAGCCAGGGCGCCGTCGATGTAGACGTCGACCTTCCCCATGTTCGGCTGCTTCATGCCGAGATACCGAACGCCCGAGCCGGTGAACGCGTACTGGACGTAGTCGCCCGCCCTGTTCGTGAACTTCTCGGACCCGTTGAAGTCGCGGGAGTCGTTCCAGTTCGACCAGCCGGAGGAGTAGGTGAGAGTGGAGTCCTTGTCGTCGAGGTAGGCCCATCGCTGCCGTACGAGCGACTTCGACGCGGGGGATGCGTTCCCCTGGGCGTCCACGACGTAGAGGCGGTAGTCGCCGACTGTCTGCGGGACGTTGATGGTCGTCGCGGTTCCGGCTGCCTTCGTCATGGTGGGGCCGACGGCGAACGTCGTCGTACCGGAGGGAGCCAACCAGAGCGTCCTGGTCGCGTCACCGATGGTGCGGACGGGGATGGACGACACGCCCTTGCCGGTGAACGTGCTCGCGGGCAGGGCGTAGTCCTGCAGGCCCAGGTTGCTCTCGGGGACGAGGTCCTTGTAGGCGGCCTCCAGACCGGACTTCACGGCGATGTCGTAAGCCTGTGACGGCCACACGTTGTCCGCGTACGCGCGCACGTCCTGGATGGTGCTGTTCGGGACGCTCTTGCTGAAGATCTTGTTGACGGTGCCGTAGGTGTTGGTGATGCTCAGGTCGTGCTGCCGGCCCCAGGTGCCGGAGTTGATGGTGTAGGCCACGTTCGGGTCGACCTCAAGCACGTTGTCGTGGTAGTTGATGTAGGCGGAGCCTTCGTCGGGGTGCATCCCGTACTTGTGGCCGGCCGGAACGCCCTGGATGTAGTTGTTGCTGATCTCGGTTCCAGGCTGGCTGCCCAGCGTGTAGATGGGAGCTGAGTCGCCGAGCACCTGCATCGTGTCGACGAGCTCGTTGTACTTGACGGTGTTGTTCTTCGCCGTGGTGGTCGGGTTCCCGGGATTGATGGAGCCCGACGAACCGTCGAAGTTCCACCATCCCCAGCCGAGCGTGATGCCCGCCCAGGGGGACTTCTCGATCCGGTTGTGCTCCAGGTCCAGGGTGTCGGCGAAGTACGCCGACACGGGACTGGACCCCTGGAACAGGACCGCGCTGTCGTAGAGGTAGTTGTCCGTGACGGTGATGTTCTTGCAGACGCCCTCGACGTTCACGGGGTACTTCTCGTGGTTGGTCGAGGTGTAGTCCCCTATGTACACGTGCTGGGGGTGTCCCACGGTGAGGGCGGAACCGGCGATGTCATTCGTGAAATTGCCGGTCAGCTGCGAGTCCGTCACGTCGTTGGCCAGGGTGATCCCGTCGGCGCCGGTGTGCTGCACCGTGTTGCGCTGCAGGGTGATCCCGTCGGCGTTCTCGATCTGGATGATCCCCGGCGGCAGGTCGACGTTGCGGTAGCTGTAGGCGTGGAAGTTCTGCCTCGCGTACACGGTCGAGCCGGCGTTGCCCTGCTGGCCTTGCCGGAAGACGGATCCCGCGACATTGACCAGGTTCCAGTCGGAGTGCTCGACCGTGAGCCCGGAGAACGTGATGTTCCGGGCGTGGTCGGTCGTGGACGTGCCCGCGATCCTGATGAGGGTGGACACGTTGTTCGGCGCGAAGACCTTCGCCGTGGTCATGTCCTCGGAGCCGGACTTGTAGTAGTACAGCGTGTGCTTCGTCTTGTCGAAGTAGAACTCGCCCGGCTGGTCAAGGAACTCGTAGGCGTTCATGAACGTATGACTGCCGCCGGCTTTGAACGGGCCGTACGGCGGTGCCTGGGCGATGGCCGCACCCGGCTGCTGGAACAGGGCGACGCGGTTGGCGCCGTCCGAGCTGGTGGTGATCTGGCGGACGCCCACGATGGCCGTGGTCCAGGTCGTCGCCGACTCGATCTCGACGTCGTCCTGGTTGGACGCGATGGCCGGCAGGTCGGAGAGGCTGTACTTGGCCCCGTCGCACTGCGAACCCGACTCCCAGGCCCAGGGAGCCTGGCCGGCCGCGACGGTGTAGGTCCCGTAGCAGCCGGCCGAGTTGATCGTCTTCGAGGCCATCTCGGCGCGCTTACCGTTGACGTAGAGCGCGCGGAGCTTGTCGTCGCGGTTCAGCGGGGCCTTCCAGATGTTCCCGCTCTGCTGTCTCCAGCCGGTCACCTGAACGCCCCCGTCCAGGACCGGCTTCTCGCCCGGGTAGGCGGCGTACACGACACGGTGGCCGTTCGTTCCGGAGTCGGCCGACGTGAAGTCGATGGTGCTGCTCACCGGGTAGGTGCCGCCGCGGAGATAGACGTTGATGTCCCCGGTCATGTTGCTGTTGACCGTGCGCACGACGTCCCGTGCGTGCTGCAGGGTCTTGAACGGTGCGGTAATCGTCCCGGCGTTGGCGTCGTCGCCGTTGGGGGCGACGTAGTACGTCGCCTGGGTCGCGGCCGAGGCCGGGGTCGGCGTCGTGAGGGATGTCAGCAGCGCTGCGGAGCAAGCCATCGCAAGCACTGCTGACACCTGGCGGATGATGGAGGTGGCGGGTTCGTAACGGACTGCGAGTGTCATCGCGAGGTCAGGGTCCCTTCGGTGCGGACGCCGATCGTCAGCAGCAGGTTGACGTGGGTGCAGGGTGTCGCGGGTGTTCGCCGCGGGTGTGTCCGAGGGGTAGCCCGAGGTCATGACGCCTTCATAGAAGGTGCCCTGGGCCCACTTGCTGTTGTCACCTCCGATGCCGAGGATGATCGCGCCTTCCTTGTGCATCGGGTTGCAGCCGGAGACGGGGCCGCCGCTCAC
Source organism: Streptomyces sp. Y2F8-2 (assembly GCF_014905555.1). Classification (GTDB taxonomy): domain Bacteria; phylum Actinomycetota; class Actinomycetes; order Streptomycetales; family Streptomycetaceae; genus Streptomyces; species Streptomyces cynarae. The sequence continues at coordinate 377,966 of NZ_BNGS01000009.1, forward strand.
GTGCCCAGGGCCGTCACAGCCCCACTGGCTGCCATTCCTGGTTGGAGCCGCCGTTGGCGGGCCACTGGATGACCTTGGCGCCGTCGGCGGTGGATCCACTCTGCACGTCCGCGCACAGCCCGCTCTTGATGTTGACGAGGCGGTAGTAGCCGCTGGTGGCCGCCGGAACGAGCTTCCACCACTGGTTGGTGCCGTTGGCGTCCGACCACTGGTCCAGGGCTGTGCCGCTGCTGGTGGAGCTGCCCGGGACGTCGAGCACCTTGCCGCTGTTGACGTTGGACAGGCGGTAGGACCCGTCGTAGTCGGGGAGCAGCTTCCACTGTTGGTTGGCGCTGCCGGACCACGTGTACTGGATGACGGGCCCGCCGTCGGAGGTGGAGGAGCCGGAGACGTCCATGACCTTGCCGCTCTTGCGGTTGACCAGCTTGAAGGGGCCGGTCAGCAGGCCGATCGTGATCGTGGTGCTCGTTCCTGCGGTCAGCGACACGATGCGGGCGTGGTTGCCCAGCGACGACGTGGTGACCGTCGCGCCGGTGCTGATGGATGTGATGCCGCGCCGGCAGATGAAGGTGATGTTCTGGTCGATGTCGGAGGTGAGCGTGACGGTGGCCGTGCGGGCCGCCGTGTCCCAGGACAGCGACTGGATGGTGACGCGGTTGCGGCCGCGGACGCCGTTGATGGTGCCCTTCGTGAGCTGGTCGGGGAGGGCGGGGAGGATCTCAAGGACACCGGGGCGGGTGTAGACGAGTGCTTCGCCGAGGACGGCGGGGATGGTGTTGGCGGCGTCGCAGTTGTAGATGTCCAGGTTGGGGTTGTGGGAGGTCATCAGACTTCGCCACACCATGTTCTGGCCGTAGATCTTCAGCAGGTTGCCGTAGACGCCGGGGCCGTCCTTCAGGCGGGCGCGGGCCAGCGCCCGGTGGAGGCTGCCGTGGGCGGAATAATTCTGGTCGCCTCGCTTGTCCAGGGCCGTGCGGGCGTACTTGACCAGGTCGGGCTTGTCCTCGGGGTTGATCTCGTGCAGCGGCCAGGCGCCGTACAGGTGCTGGACGTGCCGGTGGTTGTAGCGGTCGGTCAGGCCCGGCCAGGACCACTCGGCGAGCGCCCCGTCGCTGTTGACGGTGTAGTCGGGCAGCTTGGCGAGAAGAGCGGTCCAGCGCTGCACGCCCTGGCCGCTGCCCTGCTCCAGGCCAAGGGTGTTGGCCGCGTCGATCGCCGCCTGGAGGGCGTGCCGGCCGGCCATGATGTCGCCGGTGGCGTTGATGGAGAACGCCTGGCCGGTGCTGGTCGGGGTGTTCTCCATGGAGTAGGAGGGGACGAAGACGGCCTTGCCGCTGGAGTCGGTGCGGGTGAGGAAGTCCTCGTAGAACAGGGCCAGTTCCATCAGGGCCGGGCCGAGCTTGTTCTTCAGGAAGGCACTGTCGCCGGTGACCTGGTAGTACTCCAGAAGCGGGTAGAGCAGCCAGTCGGCGCCGCCGGTCCAGGCCTCGCCGGGGAAGCTGCCGCTGTTGAAGTGCAGCATGTGCCCGTACTCGCCGTCGGTGCGGGACGGGGCGAGGAAGCCGCGAGCGCCGTAGAGGTTGGTGGCGTTGTCGCGCCAGTGCTGCAGCTGCCCGAGGATCAGGTCGAAGTAGCCCTGCATGGCGTCGGTGAGGTCGAGGATGTTGCCCCCGGCGACCTGCAGGTTGATGTTGGCGTCGGTGGTGAAGTCGTCGGCCCAGGAGCCGTTCCAGGTGCCGGTCCAGATGCCGGTCAGGCGTGGTGGCAGGACGCCACTGGAACTGATGAAGAGATAGCGGCCGGAGTCGTACATCCTCTCCAGCAGTGCGACGTCGATGGCGGACGCGTTGCTGTTCTGGCGGGCTATGAGCTCGCTGGTGGCCAGCCGGCGGTCGGCGGCGGAGACGTTCAGGTCGATGCTGGAGCGGTCGTACATGGCCTGGTGCTTCGGGGCATGGCGGCCCAGGAGGGTGGCGTAGTCGGCCGTCAGCGCGGCGAGGGCGGTCTGCAGGGGCTGGCTGTTCCAGCCGGTGGAGGTCTCGTACCGGCCGAGCTTGGTCAGCAGCAGCACCTTGGTGGCCTTGGCGACCACCAGGGTCTGCCCGCTGGCGGTGACGGAGGAGCCGCTGCCGGAGACCACGACGCGGGTGACGCCCTCGTAGCCGTAGGCACCGCCGGAGGGGTAGGTGCCGCGCAGGTTCAGGTAACCGTCGCCGCTGGTGACGGTGGCGGTGGTGGAGAAGGACACGCTGGTCGGCACGCCCGCAAGAGCGGTGTTGACGCTGATGGTGGTGTCCACGGTGCGGCCGGTGGCGGGCAGCAGCTCGTGGACGATGACCTGGTCGGCGCGGGAGACGAAGACGTGGCGCTTCCAGGTGCCGTACTGGTCGGTCCAGGTGTGGGTGACCTCTCCGGTGCGGAAGTCGGTGATGCGGGCGAAGTCGTTGACGGTGGTCATGCCCGGGGTGCTCAGCTGCAGTTCGTAGCCGGGGTGGAAGCTCTGCGTCCACCGCAGGCTCCAGCCGCCTGCGAAGGTCGTGGAGGCCCCGGCGTAGTCACCGGCCAGCGCCTTGTCCCGGGCCGCCTCCAGCTTGCCGGAGATCACCGGCGGCATGACGCTCCGGCTGCCGTTGGGCAGCACGAACCGGTGATGATTGAAGATCACCTTCTCGAGCGTCGGCTCCCCGTAGTAGACGGCCCCGTACTCGCCGTTTCCGCTCAGGAACCCGTCGGTCCAGGCGGAGGCGGTGGCGTTGTCCCAGATGCCGCGGTCGGGCAGGGTGACCTGGGGCGGTACGGCCGCGGCGGCCTGGGAGGCGAAGACGAAGCCGGGCAGGGCCGTGGCGCCGGCGGCGAGGGCGGCCGTGGTGAGGAAACGCCGACGGTTGAGGGGAAGGTCGGGCAGCGGCATGGGGCGACTCCGTTGTCGGACGGTGAGGACAACTGGGCACAGGGGTGCCACCGGTGCGGGTGCGGTGGTGGACAACAGCGCTTTGTCAGACATGCGGTGGCTGGATCAGCCGTCGACGGCAGAACCGGACGGCTGAGGCCGGCCCGCCCCGCGGGGACGGACCGGCCTCGAGTGTCTACGGGGTCAGGGTCACCCCGGGCGCCATCTCGGCGGTCCCATTGGTGAGCTTTCCGGAGCCGGTGGCGCCTTCGGAGCTGACGAAGCGCAGCTCGTGGTTGGTGCCCCCCGCGTTGCAGACGGCGAGCAGGAGCGTGGACTGGTTGGCCGCATAGGCGTTCTGGACGAAGGAGGTGATGTCGACGGTGATGTCGCGGCCGTCGATGGCGTTGCCCTGGTGGGTCCCGCCGCCCTCGGGGATGAGGGTCGAACCGAGGGTGAAGGTGGCCGACTTCGCGACGGAGGAGGTCGTGGCGGTGAAGCTCGGCCGGTTCTGCCAGGTCATCGTGTTGATCGGGCAGGACGTGCCGCCGCCGGTGCAGGTGGTGTCGCTGACGGGTTGCACGAGCAACTGGTCGGTGTCAGTCGACGGGACCGTCGAATAGCGGTGGCCGACGTAGGTGAGGTGGAGCGTCGCCTGGCTGGGTGCCCTGGTGAGGCTGCTGAGGGGGAACTGGATGTAGGAGAGCTTTCCGTCCCCGGATCCTGTGGTGTACTGCTCGCCCATCAGGCCGGTCCCGGTGTTGCGGGTGATGAGGGTCAGGTCCGTGGAGTTGTTCTTGGTCTGGTCGCCGGTCCACGCACCCACCCAGGTGTCACCGTTGGTGAGGGCGCCGGCCTTGACGTTCTGGGTCTGGCCGTTCGCGTCCGTGTAGGTGGTGGTCAGCGTGCCGATCCCGCTCGTCGTCAGCGGGAGCTGGCTGGTGTATTCGACGAGCTGGCCGGCGACGCGGATGTTGTTCAGCGTCGCGTTCGTGGTGCCGTTCAGCGTGCTGCTCGTGTTCTGCTGCGAGAACCACACGTTGTCGAGCTTGAAGGTGCCGATCGGGGCCCGGGTGTACGTGTACGCGGTGCCCGACCCGTCGGGGTTGGGGGCGAACCCGTAGGTCGCCTGCTGGTCGGCGGTGATGGTCTGGGTGGATCCGTTGCCGCCGTTGAGCCCGATCGGTCCCTTGGTGAACCGGGAGGTGTCGATCGAGCTGTTCTTCACCACGATGCTCTGGATGCGCGGGTACGGGTTGGGGCTGTTGTGCGTGAAGATGCCGCCGGCCAACGGCGACACGGAGTTGAAGTTGTCGAACGTGTAGTTGGTGAGCCGGTATCCGTACGAACTCCATCCGAGCCGGATCGCGTTGCCGGCGGCGACGGACCAGTTCAGCGTGTTGCTGACCGAGATGTTCTTCGAGTCCTCGTTGTCCCAGTGGTAGTTGTTGAACCCGAGATCGTCGGCGACGGTGTCGTGGGCGGCTACCGCGTTGACATAGCCCTGGACGTCGGCCGTGGAGGTGCCGAGCTGGAAGTTGTTCCACACGCCGGAGGCCAGCGGGGTGAATCCGTCGCTGGGGTTGTAGTGGCCGGAGGCGAACGCGTCGTCGTTGCCGAGGGTGAAGACGCCGTTGGCGGTGATGTCCTGGCCGCTCGCGAAGTCCGTCCCGTCTATCCAGGGCTGGCGGTACGGGGTGAGGGCCTTGATGTTGTTGAACGTCACGCGGTTGGCGCTGTGGGTCTCGTAGTTCCACTGCTTCGCGTTGCGCTCGTAGGTGTCGTTGAACGTGATGTCCGACGAGTGCATGACCATGACGCCGCCCTGGTGCTGGCTGCGGTAGGCGTCGTGCAGATCACCGCTGCTGGAGGCGTTGTAGTTCGCCACGCCGTTGCCGTCGAAGACGCCGCGGCCGTCGATTTCGATGTTGCTCGAGTTGATGATCCCGATCGCCGGCTCGAACGCCTCCATGTACGCCTGGATGCGGTTCTTCAGCAGGGCCCCTTCGTCGGTGTAGATCTTCAGCCTGCCGCCCTTGAGCTTGCTGCCGTCCACACCGTTGACCAGGAGACCGGACCACACGTACGTGCCGTTCGGGAAGTAGAGCGTGTTGAGCGCCGTGGGGTTGGCTTTGATGGTGTCGATGGCGGCCTGCAGGGCGTACGTGACGTCGCCTGCGGCCATCACCCGCACCTTCGGGTACCGCACATTGACGCTGCTCGCGCTCACCAGGCTCCCGGCCGAGGTTTGCTGACCGGCGGGGATGGCCGTGCCGTTGACGGTCTTGCCGGCCATGGAGCTCGTCGTCGCGGCGGGAGCCTTCTGAGCCGCGCTGTTCGGGTGCGCCGCGAGGTACTTCGCGGCGAACTCCTGGAAGTTGAGGACACCGGTCTGCAGGTTGACGCCGGAACCGTCCGAGGCGCTCGTGGTGTTCGGACGCTGCGCCGGATCCTCCAGAGGGTCGTTGACGACCGCCAGGTAGGGCTGTCCCGTGGCGTTGGTCGAGTCGCCGTTGACCATCACGATCGCCTGGTTCAACCCGGCGGCCGCTGACATCTGGAACGTCAGGGTGTGCTTGTCCGCGCTCACCGAGACGCTGCTGGAGGGGTAGTAGCGCGCCGGGTAGATGTTCACCGTGTCGATCGTGGTGCTGGGCAGCGTGACCGTGATCGTCGGTGTCCGGGAGTCCGACGCGAAGCGCGCGATGTCGAAGTTGTGGCCGTTCTCGGTGTACTGGACAGCCTGGACGGGCGTACCGGCGACCTGCACCTGGTACTTGGTGGACGCCACGTCCGGGGACGTCGTCGTACCGCCTCCCACTCCCGTCGGTGCGTACGTGTGGACGGTGGTGGCGGCGTGTGCGGGGACGACGCCGGTGAGCATGAGGCTCGCCGCCGTGATGGTGGCACCGGCAGCGGCCGCGATGAAGCGCTTCACGCGCGAACTGCGTCGCGCCGGGGCCGGGTTCGGGTCGGCGTCGCCGCCGGCCGGTCTGATCATGTCTGCCTCTCCTCAGGACGAGACCTCTCCAGGTCTGTTCAGGCGCTCGCCGCCTGCTGGAGACGGCGCGGAGCATTCGCGATGCTGCGGCCGGACCGCGGCCGGACCGCGGCCGTTGGGGGCCGTCGCGGCCGAGAGGACCACCCCGACGCACCGAGCGCGGGAGCGCGAGGTGACATCGAGTGTTGTTGCGCGCGGTGGACCAGGGGTGACACCGCCACGTTGACCCCGCCACGTTGACCGATCCATAGGATCAGCGTGGCGGGGACGTTACTGTCGCACTTCCGGAACCGTCAATGCTCCGCGCACTTAAAGTCGCTGAAACAGCCATGACTTGCTCATGACGCCCTCACCGCGCTGCGTAACGGCTGAATCACGGCCACGGTACGAAGCCTTGCCCTCCTGCGACAGTCGCCCTACGCTGACGCCACTTTCGTGGATCGATAAAAGTTTCGGGAGCCTACGTGGTGACAATGGCGGATGTGGCCGCGAGGGCGGGAGTCACGAAGCAGACCGTCTCCAACGTGGTGTCCGGCAAGAAGGTGCGGCCGGAGACCCTGGCGAAGGTGAACAAGGCGATCGCGGAACTCGGCTACAAGCCGAACCTGGTGGCGCGCTCACTCCGCACCGGCAGCACGTCGACAGTGGGGCTGTTCGTGCCATCGGTGGCCAACGCGTTCTATTCGGAGGTGGTCGAGGAGGTGGAGAACCTCCTGGTCGGCCACGGATACAACCTGCTGCTCGCAACGACGCGCGACGATCCCGACTACACCCGGGCCCACCTGGAGAACCTCACCGCGCGCTCGGTGGACGCACTGCTGGTCGCCGGGGACAACGGCGTCGAACAGCAGCTGCCGATGCTCGCCGCGGCCAACTTCCCGGTCGCGCTGTTCGCCTGGGAGGGCGACCCGCCGACCACACTCCCGGTGGTGTCCATCGACTACCAGCACGCCGGGTTCCTGGCCGGGTCTCACCTGCGGGATCTCGGCCACCGGAACGTCGCTGTGGTCGCCGACCTCCCCGCGCACACGCCGCGCGTCGTGGGGTTGCGCCGGGCGTTCGCCCCCGACGAGCTGGACGACCGCAAGGTGTTCGCCTGCACCAGCGACGACGCCGCCGGCGGCTTCGCCGCGGCCTGCGCGGCGCTGGAGGCGGATCCGGAGCTGACGGCGATCTTCGCCACCCACGACGTCCTGGCCGTCGGTGCCATAGAAGCGGTGGTCCGGTCCGGGCGGCGGATCCCCGACGACGTCAGCGTCGTCGGCTTCGACGACATCGCCCAAGTCGGGCGGATCCGACCGGCACTGACCACGGTCACCTTCCCCAAACGCGAGATGGCCCAGCAGGCCGTCGAACTGCTGCTGCGGGCCGTCGACTCGGGCCGGCCGCCGACCAATGTCGTATCGCTGCTGCGCCCGACCCTGACCGTCCGGGACAGCAGCGGTCCCGCCCGGCGCGACCGCTTGGCACCTGGCACCGCCTGACCTGCCACGGCACACCCTCATGAGCCGCCGGCGCAGTCCTTCCATGCCGTTGCCCGCTATGACGGGGCATTTTGAAAGGAAACACCTTTACTGATGAGCGGCCTCGACCCCAACGCCTACGTCGAAGACCGGTCGCCGGGCACCGGACGGCTTCGGCCGCGCGCCGCGTTCGCTTCCGACCTGCCCACGATCGCGCTCGACGGCGACTGGAGATTCCGACTGGCGTCGGGGCTGGACGACCTCATCGGGGACTTCGCCGCGCCGGACTTCGACGACACCGCCTGGGACCTGCTCGCCGTGCCGTCCTGCTGGCAGATGACCGGCCTGCCCGGCGAGCCGCGCTACGGTGCCCCGGCCTACACCAACATCCTGTACCCGTTCCCGGTCGACCCGCCGCGGGTGCCCCGGCAGAACCCGACCGGCGAGTACCGCCGCGAGTTCGACGTTCCGGACGGGTTCCCGGCATCGGCTGCGGTGCTCCGGTTCGAGGGTGTCGACTCCGCGTTCGCCGTGTGGCTCAACGGGATCCGGCTCGGCGACGGCAAGGGCAGCCGGCTGACCACCGAGTTCGACGTCTCCGCCGGTCTGCGGCCCGGCCGGAACGTACTCGCGGTCCGCGTGCACCAGTGGTCGTCCGGCAGCTACCTGGAAGACCAGGACATGTGGTGGCTGTCCGGGATCTTCCGGTCGGTGTCCGTGGCCGCCCGCGGTGTCGAGGACTTCTTCGTCCACGCCGCCTACGACCACACGACGGGGCAGGGCACCCTGACCGTCGACGTCACCGCCCCCACCCGGGTGTCCCTGTCCGTGCCCGAGCTCGGCATATCCGCCGCCGATCCGGCCGGCCCGCACGTGATCGACGGCATCGAGCCCTGGTCGGACGAGCAGCCGCGTCTGTACACGGGGGAACTGGTCTCCGAAGCCGGCGAGCGGATACCGCTGCGCATCGGCTTCCGCTCCGTGGCCGTCGTGGACGGCGTCCTGACCGTGAACGGCAGGCCGATCTCCCTGCGGGGCGTCAACCGCCACGAATGGCATCCGCTGACGGGGCGGACCCTGACCGAGGACACCATGGTGACCGACGTGCTGCTCATGAAGCAGCACAACATCAACGCGGTGCGCACCAGCCACTACCCGCCCGACCACCGTTTCCTGGACCTGTGCGACGAGCACGGCCTGTGGGTGTTCTGCGAGGGCGACCTCGAGACGCACGGCTTTGAACCCGGCGGCTGGCGGCGCAACCCCAGCGACGACCCCGCGTGGCGCGAGGCCTACCTGGACCGGGCCGAGCGGCTGGTGGAGCGCGACAAGAACCACCCCTCGGTCATCGTCTGGTCGCTGGGCAACGAGTCCGGCACCGGAGCCAACCTGGCCGCCGCAGCCGCGTGGATCCGGCAGCGCGACGACAGCCGCCTGATCCATTACGAGGGCGACTTCGCGAGCTGCGCATACGTCGACCTGTACTCCCGCATGTACATCGGTGTGGACGAGCTGGCCGCCGTGGGACGCGGCCAGGAGGCACCGACGGCTGATCCGGCCGACGACGCACACCGCCGCGCCCTGCCGGCCGTGCTGTGCGAGTACGGACACGCCATGGGCACCGGCCCCGGCGGGCTGTCCGAGTACCAGCAGGTCATCGAGGCACATCCGCGCCTGGCCGGTGGATTCATCTGGGAGTGGATCGACCACGGGATCGCCCGGCTCACCGGGCAGGAGGACCCCCACACGTTCTACGCCTACGGCGGCGACTTCGGCGAGGAGGTCCACGACGGCAATTTCGTCGCCGACGGGCTGCTCTTCCCCGACCGCACGCCGTCGCCGGGTCTGGTCGAGTACAAGAAGGTCATCGAACCGGTCCGGATCCACATCGACCCGGCGACCCGGCAGATCAGCGTGCACAACCTGCACCACGTCCGCGACAGCGGCTACCTGGACTTCCGCTGGACCGTCGAGGACGGCGGCGAGCCGGTGGGCTCCGGCGGCCTGACCGTGCCCGCGACCGCTCCGGGCGCGACGACGACCGTCGAATGGCCCGCCGAGGTCACCGCCGCGCTCGATGCGGCGCGCAAGAACGACTCCGGCCACGAGGTGTGGCTGACCGTGACCGCGGTGCTCGCCGCCGACGAGACCTGGGCCGGGGCCGGTCACGAGATCGCCTGGGCCCAGGGGCTGGTCGTGGCTCCGGCCGCCTCACCCGTCCCCTTCACTCCGGCGCCGGCGATCGCCCGTGACGGGTACATCGCACTGGGGCCCGCGCGGTTCGACGCCCGCACGGGGGTGCTGATACGGCTCGGCGACCTGGAGCTCGACGGTCCGAGGCTGGACGTCTGGCGGGCCCCGATCGACAACGACCTGCTCAGCGCCTTCGGCGAGCCGCAGATCGGCGCTTGGCTCGCCGCCGGACTGCACCGGATGCGCCACGATGTCCTGGGTGTCGAGCCCGACGCGTCGGGTCTCACGGTCACCGCCCGGCTGGCCGCCGCCGGGTCCTCCTCCGGGCTCGGTGTGGTCTACCGCTGGACGGCCTGCGACACACCGGATGCGGGCCAGGCCCGGCTCCGGCTGGAAGCCGTCGTCACCCCCGACGGCCCATGGTCGGTGCCGCTGCCCCGACTGGGGGTCGCGATGTCGCTGCCCGGCACCGACGCCGAAGTCGAGTGGTTCGGTCCCGGTCCCGGTGAGGCGTACCGCGACTCCCGCGCCGCGGCTCGCGTCGGCCGCCACCTGTCGACCGTCTCGGCGATGCAGATCCCTCAGGTCCGCCCGCAGGAGAACGGCAACCGCCACCAAGTCCGCCGAGCCAGGATCACCACCCCGGACGGCACCCTGCTCATCACCGGCGACCCGGTCATCGACCTGACAGTTCGTCCATGGAGCACCGAAGCCCTGGCCGCCGCGGCCCACCAGCACGACCTGGTCCGCGACGGCAGACTCCATCTGCACCTCGACCACGCCCACCACGGCCTCGGCAGCACGGCCTGCGGCCCGGGCCCGTCGGCACCGCACGTCCTGGCCGCGGTCACCACCGCGTTCGGCGTGGAGTTCAGCAGCAGCCGGTAGACGGGCCTTGCCCGCCCGCCCACCGGCCATCCATCAAGTCAGCCCCTGTCACAGAAGGTTCCCTCACATGGACAGCACCACCATACGCACCCGCAGACTTCTGACGATCACCACCGCGGCGCTCCTCGTGGCCGGCCTCGGCGCGTGCAGCAGCACCAAGAGCACCTCCGACAACGCGGACAAGAGCCAGGCCGGGCCGGTGAAGATGGAGTTCTGGGGCTGGGCCGGCTACGAGAAGATCGTCGACCAGTGGAACGCCTCCCACCCGAACATCAAGATCACCTTCAAGAAGATCCCGTCGGGCCCCAAGGGCGGCTACACCCAGATCAGCAACGCACTCACCGCCGGCAAGGGCCCGTGTCTGGCCCAGATCGAGTACCAGACCATCCCGTCGATGCTCGTGAAGAACTCGGTCATGGACATCACGCAGTACGCGAGCGACGGCATGGACAAGTACGTCCCGTCGGCCGTCTCCTCCTCCAGCGTCGGCGGCAAGATCTACGGGGTTCCGGTGGACGTCGGCCCGATGGTCCTCTTCTACCGCAAGGACCTGTTCGCCAAGTACGGCATCACCAAGCCGCCGGCCACCTGGGCCGAGTACAAGGCCGACGCCGAGAAGGTCACCGCCGCCGACCCCGGTGTGAAGTTCGGCCCCATGCTCGGCGACGCCGGCGGTTTGGCGGCCTTCACCCTGCAGACCGGCCAGTCCTGGTACTCGGCCAAGGGAGACAGCTGGACCGTCAGCATCGACAACCCCGGCACCCGCAAGGTCGCCTCCTACTGGCAGGACCTGAAGGACAAGGGGCTGGTGTCGAAGACCGGCAGCGCCTGGGACCCGCAGTTCAACAAGGCCTCGGAAGCCGGCAAGGTGCTGACGTTCGTCGGCCCGGCCTGGGCCGCCGGCGGTCTGAAGTCGGACCTGAAGGGCGAGGCCGGCAAGTGGAGGGTCGCCCCGATGCCGACCTGGGAGGCCGGCGACGGCAAGAGCGCCAGCGGCGGCGGCTCGGCCACCTCGGTGATGACCGGGTGCAAGACGCCCCGCGAAGCAGTGCAGTTCGCCGATTTCCTGTCCAGTGACCCGCAGGCCGTGAAGACGGGCATCGAAGGCGGGCTGTACCCGGCGTCGAAGGCCGGTCAGGAAGACCCGTCACTCACGGGGGGTGACCCGTACTTCGGCGGCCAGAAGGTCGGTGACGTGTACAAGGCCTCCGCCGCGCAGGTGCCCAGCACCTGGACCAACGGCCCGACCTTCCAGCAGGTCGAGTCGGACTTCACCGGTGCCATCGGTCAGGGCACCCTGCCGGACGCGGTCACCAAGGTCCAGGCCTCGACGGTCGCCGCGATCAAGAAGCTCGGACTGTCGGTGACCAACGGCTGAGGCAGCGGGACTTCAGCCCCCGATGGATTCCCGCGGCCGCCAGTGTCCGGCGCCGCGGGAACCCGCTCCCTGACGACGAACCGCCCAGCGAGGTTTCCATGAGCAGTCCCAGCAGCACCCGGACCGCGTCACCGCCGCGACCGGCGCCCGCGGCCACCCGCCGCGTCTCCCCCTCCGGTCGGCCGCGGCGCACCGGCCGCCGCAACGCGCTGACCGCGTCGGGTTTCCTGGCGCCGTTCGCGGTGCTCTTCCTGTCCATGATGGTCGCGCCGATCTGTTACGCGATCTACCAGAGCTTCTTCACCGTCCACCGCGCCGGGCTGTTCGGCGGTGCGCAGACCACGGAGTTCGCGGGACTGTCCAACTACGCCGACGCCTTCAGCGACCACGACTTCATCGCGTCGATCGTCCGGGTCGTGCTGCTGGGCTGCGTCCAGGTCCCGGTCATGCTCGGCCTGGCTCTCCTGCTCGCACTCCTGCTGGACTCCCGCTCGGCCCGGCTGCGGAAAACCTACCGGCTCACGTTCTTCCTGCCGTACGCGCTGCCGGGTGCGATCGCCGCGGTGATGTGGTCCTTCCTGCTGCTGAAAGACCTCTCGCCGTTCACCGGACCGCTGTCCCACATCGGGATGCACGTCGACTTCCTGTCGCCGTCGTGGGTTCCGGCCTCGATCGGGAACATGCTCACGTGGGGCTGGACCGGCTACAACATGCTGATCATCTACTCCGCGCTGCAGACGATCCCCGCCGAGGTGACGGAGGCCGCCGCGCTCGACGGCTGCACCGGCTGGCGCCTGGCGTGGGCGGTGAAGATCCCGCTGGTGCGCCCCGCGCTGGTGCTGACCACGGTCTTCTCCATCATCGGGACAGCGCAGCTGTACACCGAGCCGGCAGTGCTGGTCAGCGCGCGCATCCCGGGCGTCGACCCGAAGTTCTCCCCGATCATGAACACGACCCTGGGCATGGACGTGGGCGGCCAGAACCTGGCCGCCGCCGAGTCCGTCGTGCTCGCGCTGATCACCCTCGTGCTCTCGTTCGGATTCCTCAAGTACAACCAGCGCAAGGGAGCGATGGCATGAGCGTGATTCCGGCCGGCCGACCGACCCGACCGCCCCGGCGCGGCAGCGACATCGCGAGCAAGGTCGTCGTCAACGGCGTGCTGGGCCTGATGGCCCTGTACACGCTGATCCCGCTGTGGTGGCTGTTCGTCTCCTCGACCAAGGAATCGGGCTACCTCTACACCGGTACGCCGCTGTGGTTCTCCCACTTCGACCTGGTCACCAACATCAGGAACGTGTTCAGCTTCGAGGACGGCATCTTCCCCACCTGGCTCGCCAACAGCGCGCTGTACAGCCTCGTCGGCGCCGCCGTCGGCACCCTGCTGTCCGCGATGGCCGGCTACGCGCTGTCGAAGTTCACCTTCCGCGGCCGCGAAAGCGTGTTCAACGTCATCCTCGCCTCGGTGCTCATTCCGGCGCCGATGTTCGCCCTGCCGTTGTTCCTGCTCATGGCCAAGCTCGACATCACCAACTCCTACTGGTCGGTGCTGCTGCCCAGCTGTGTCAGCCCGTTCGGCGTCTACCTGTGCCGGATCTTCGCCGCGTCGTCCGTCCCGGACGAACTCCTTGAGGCCGCACGGCTCGACGGAGCAGGCGAACAGCGCACCTTCTTCCGGATCGCCCTGCCGCTGATGTCCCCGGCACTGGTGACCGTCTTCCTGTTCCAGTTCGTCGGCATCTGGAACAACTACCTGCTGCCCTCGCTCATGCTCAACACCCCCTCACTGCAGCCCGTCACGGTGGGCCTGGTGCAGTGGCGCTCGGAGTTCGCCAGCGGAGTGCCGCTGCTGCTGCCGATCACCGGTGCGTTCCTGTCGCTGATCCCTCTGCTCGTCGCCTTCGTCAGTCTCCAGCGGTTCTGGCGCAAGGGCCTGACCGCAGGCTCCGTCAAGTAGCGCGTTCGCTGCCCCACGCCCATCCTGACCCGCAAAGGACCACTGCATTGCCCCGCGCCCACGTCATTCTCGACAAGCAGGCCGTCATCGCTCCTGTCCGACGCCGCACCTTCGGCTCGTTCGTCGAACACCTCGGCCGCTGCGTGTACACCGGGCTCTACGAGCCGGAACACCCGAGCGCCAACGACGACGGGTTCCGTATGGACGTCGTCGAACTGGTCAGGGAGCTGGGCACCAGGACCGTCCGCTACCCGGGCGGCAACTTCGTCTCCGGCTTCCGCTGGGAGGACTCGGTCGGCCCACGCGACAAGCGCCCGGTCCGCCGCGACCTCGCCTGGCATTCGCTGGAGTCGAACCAGGTCGGCCTGGACGAGTTCGCCCGCTGGCTCAAGCTCACCGACTCCGAGATGATGCTCGCGGTCAACCTCGGCACGCGCGGCATCCTGCCCGCCCTTGACCTGCTCGAGTACGCCAACCACCCCTCCGGTACGGCGCTGTCGGACCTGCGTGTCGCCAACGGCACACCGGAGCCGCACAACATCCGCATGTGGTGCCTCGGCAACGAGATGGACGGACCCTGGCAGACCGGTTTCCTGAACGCCGACGACTACGGCAAGCTCGCCGCCCGTACCGCCGGCGCGATGAAGATGGCCGACAAGGACCTCGAACTCGTGGTCTGCGGCTCCTCCGGCTCCTGGATGCCGACCTTCGGCGACTGGGAGCGCACGGTGCTCGAGCACACCTACGACCACGTCGACTACGTCTCCTGCCACGCCTACTACCAGGAGCTCGACGGCGACCTCGGCTCCTTCCTCGCCTCGGCGACCGACATGGACTACTTCATCGACACCGTCGTCGCGACCGCCGACCACGTGGGCTACAAGAAACGCTCCAAGAAGAAGATCAACATCTCGTTCGACGAGTGGAACGTCTGGTACCAGAAGGAGTTCCATGAGTCCGACGAGGTCAACGACGAGTGGCGGCACGCCCCCCGGCAGCTGGAGGACGTCTACTCGGTGGCGGACGCCGTCGTCGTCGGCAACCTGCTGATGACGCTGCTCAAGCACAGCGACCGCGTCACCTCGGCCTCGCTCGCGCAACTGGTCAACGTGATCGCACCGATCATGACCGAGCCCGGCGGCCCTGCCTGGCGGCAGACGACCTTCTACCCGTTCTCGATCACCAGCCGGCTCGCCGCCGGTGAGGTGATCCGGCCCGTTGTCGAGGCGCCGACCTACACGACGGCACGCCATGGCGAGGCGTCCGTCGTCGACGCCGTCGCGACCGTCGACGAGGACCGGGCCGCGGTCTTCCTCGTCAACCGTGGGCTTTCGCAGGCCACTCAGGTCACCGTCGATGTGCGCAGCCTCGGCTCCTCGCGGATTCTGGAGGCGGTCACACTCGCCGACCCGGATGCGTATGCGAAGAACACACTCACCGAGCAGAACCGCGTGACCCCGCACGCGAACCCGAGCGCGATCCTGTCCGACGGGCTGCTCAGCATCGAGCTGCCGCCGGTGTCGTGGACCGCAATCGCGCTGGGCTGAGTGACTGTCACCGCCGCCGGCATGCAAGACCGCGACGGCGCTCACCGACTGCTGGCGCTGCTGCGCGAACGGTTCTCCACGATCAGTCTCGTCTGGGCCGATGGCGGCTACGCCGGACGTCTGGTGGCCTGAGCCAAGACCGTTCTGCGACTGACCGTGACAATCGTCAAACGTACCGACAAAACCGCCGGTTTCGTTGTCCTGCCCCGCAGGTGGGTCGTCGAGACGTGTCAAGCGCAGTGCACGTCGGCGAGTTTGTGCTGGTCAACGTGGGCGATGAGCCGGTGCGGCCAGCAGCTCTCGCGGCGTGTGGCGATCCAGCCGCGCGGTGCGGCCGCGCAGGGGCAGCGGATCGCGTCGGAGCTCTTCGGGCGTGGGCTGCGGGAGTCGGGGCACGGTCGCCATGATGCGGACGGCGGGCGCCGCACGCACCCGGTTTTCCCACGCCCCGAGGTACGGCGGGCGGTCGGTCAGCAGCCGCAGTCCGCGTCCTGGACAGGTGCCGTCAGAGGGTCGGCGGCGCGCTGCCCGGGGCCCTGCCAGGTCTCGTACGCGAAGCCCTCACGCACCCAGTACTCGAAGCCGCCCAGCATCTCCTTGACCCGGAAGCCC
>NZ_BNGS01000010.1 GCF_014905555.1 Streptomyces sp. Y2F8-2
TTCCCGGCGATCAACGTCAACGACGCCGTCACCAAGTCGAAGTTCGACAACAAGTACGGCTGCCGCCACTCCCTGATCGACGGCATCAACCGCGCCACGGACACCCTCATCGGCGGCAAGACCGCGGTCGTCTGCGGCTACGGCGACGTGGGCAAGGGCTGTGCGGAGTCCCTGCGTGGTCAGGGCGCCCGTGTGATCGTCACGGAGATCGACCCGATCTGCGCGTTGCAGGCGGCGATGGACGGCTACCAGGTCACGACGCTGGACGAGGTCGTCGACAAGGCCGACATCTTCGTCACCACGACCGGCAACCGGGACATCATCATGGCCAGTGACATGGCCAGGATGAAGCACCAGGCGATCGTCGGCAACATCGGCCACTTCGACAACGAGATCGACATGGCCGGCCTGGCCAAGGTCCCCGGCATCGTCAAGGACGAGGTCAAGCCGCAGGTCCACACCTGGACCTTCCCCGACGGCAAGAAGATCATCGTCCTCTCCGAGGGGCGCCTGCTGAACCTGGGCAACGCGACCGGTCACCCGTCGTTCGTGATGTCCAACTCCTTCGCGGACCAGACGCTGGCCCAGATCGAGCTGTTCACCAAGCCCGACGCGTACCCGACCGGCGTGTACGTGCTGCCCAAGCACCTGGACGAGAAGGTCGCCCGTCTCCACCTGGACGCGCTCGGCGTGAAGCTGACCAGGCTCCGCCCCGAGCAGGCGGCGTACATCGGCGTCGAGGTCGAAGGCCCGTACAAGCCGGACCACTACCGCTACTGACCGTCGGCCGCCGTGCGCGCCAGGAGACCGGCGCGCACGGCCCTGAGGCGTCGACCGCCGCCCGAGTGGGCTTCTAGAGCGTCCGTTTAGCGTTCATGGCATGAAGGCTCTCGTTCTGTCCGGTGGCTCGGGAACGCGCCTGAGGCCCATCACGCACACATCGCCGAAGCAACTGGTGCCGGTGGCGAACAAGCCGGTCCTCTTCTATGTCCTCGAGGACATAGCGCGGGCCGGGATCACCGACGTCGGGATCGTCGTGGGAGAGACTGCCAGTGAGATCCAGGAAGCGGTCGGGGACGGTTCCAAGTTCGGCATCGAGGTGACCTACCTGCCGCAGGAGAAACCCCTCGGACTCGCTCACGCGGTCCTGATCGCCCGTGACTTCCTGGGTGATGACGACTTCGTCATGTACCTGGGAGACAACTTCGTGGTCGGCGGCATCGCCGGTCTGGTGGACGAGTTCCGCACGGACCGGCCCGACGCACAGATCCTGATGACCCGTGTTCCCGATCCGACCGCCTTCGGCATCGCCGAACTGGACGAGGACGGCAGGGTCGTACGACTGGAGGAGAAGCCGACGCAGCCCAAGAGCGACATGGCGGTGATCGGCGTCTATCTGTTCACCCCCGTCGTGCACGAGGCGGTGCGCGCCATCGAGCCGTCCTGGCGCGGCGAGCTGGAGATCACACACGCTATCCAGTGGCTCATCGACAGCCGCTGCGACGTGCGGTCCACCGTGATCCACGGCTACTGGAAGGACACCGGCAATGTCATGGACATGCTTGAAGTGAACCGGTCCGTCCTCGAGGGCGTCGAGCCGTGCACCGAGGGTACCGTCGACGCCGACAGCGAGGTGATCGGCCGCGTCAGGATCGAGGCCGGTGCGCGGGTGGCCAACTCGAGGATCGTCGGCCCGGCGGTCATCGGGGCCGGCGTGGTGATCTGCGGCTCCTACATCGGCCCGTACACCTCCATAGCGGAGAACTGCCGGATCGACGACAGCGAGATCGAGTTCTCCATCGTGTTGCGCGACTCCCGACTGGACGGCGTCCGGCGGGTCAGGGGGTCGCTCATCGGCCGCAGCGTCACCGTGGCCCCGGCCCCGCGGAAGCCGTCCAGCAACCGGCTCGTTCTCGGCGATCACAGCGAGGTGCAGATCTCCTCATGACCACCAAGGCCATATTGGTGACGGGCGGCGCGGGATTCATCGGCTCGCACTACGTCCGGACCCTGCTCGGCCCGCACGGCGTGCGCGATGTGACGGTCACCGTCCTCGACAAGCTGACGTACGCGGGAACCCTCACCAACCTCACCGAGGTGAGCGGTGACGACCGGTTCAGGTTCGTGCGGGGCGACATCTGCGATGCCTCCCTGGTCGACGACCTGATGGCGGCGCACGACCAGGTGGTGCACTTCGCCGCCGAGTCGCACGTCGACCGGTCCATTCTCGGCGCCGCCGACTTCGTACGCACCAATGTCACCGGTACCCAGACCCTGCTCGACGCGGCGCTGCGGCACGGGATCCAGACCTTCGTACACATCTCCACCGACGAGGTGTACGGCTCCATCGACGCGGGGTCCTGGCCGGAGACGGCTCCGGTCAGCCCCAACTCCCCCTACTCCGCGGCCAAGGCGTCCAGCGACCTCATCGCCCTGGCCTACCACCGAACGCACGGCTTGGACATACGTGTCACCCGCTGCTCGAACAACTACGGGCCCCACCAGTTCCCGGAGAAGGTCATCCCGCTCTTCGTCACCAGCTTGCTCGACGGCGGTGAGGTGCCGCTGTACGGGGACGGCGGCAATGTGCGCGACTGGCTGCACGTCGACGACCACGTCCGCGGGATCGAACTGGTCCGTACGGGTGGTCGTGCCGGCGAGGTCTACAACATCGGCGGCGGCACCGAACTCACCAACAAGGAACTGACACAGCTGCTTCTGGACGCCTGCGGTGCCGACTGGAGCCGCGTGCGGCACGTCACCGACCGCAAGGGGCACGACCGGCGCTACTCGGTCGACTGCACGAAGATCCGGCGTGAGCTCGGCTACCGACCGGCCAGGGATTTCGGGGACGCACTGGCGGAGACGGTCGCCTGGTACCGCTTGAACCGCGCGTGGTGGGAGCCCCTCAGGCGGCGGATGGGCGCGACCGTCCGAGAACCGTCCTGTTCATCGTGTCGGAGAAACGGCTGAGGGAGTGAGCGTGGGCATGCACGGGTTGCTGCGCAGCAGGTACGGCGTCCTCGTGGGCCGCTGCCTGACGCACGTCTGGCGGGGGCTCGTCGCTCTGGGCGCCCTGCACATCGGATCCGCGTACTACGACGAGGCCCGGGTGATGGCCGCGCTGGGGCAGGTGGGCTGCTTCCTGGACGGCGGCACGACGAGCGGCGGTCGCACGCCCGGGCGGCTGATGCTGGAGGAACTCCAGGACGGCGCCGGTACGGGCGGTCCGGGCAGTCGGAACAGCTGAGTGCGAGACCGGGCGACCACTGGGAGGAAGTCCTCGCCGGGGGACATGCGGCATCCGCCCGCGTCTGCGTTCCCGACGCGGGCGGACAGTGTGAGGACGTGCGGTCACCGCCCGCCGGCGACGGTGAGGGTCTGGCCGGTGGTGTTGCCGTTGGCCGCCGACCCCAGGAAAAGCACCGTGCCGGCGATGTCCTCCGGGCTGCTGAGCCGCCCGGTGGGAGTCGAGCGGACCTCCCGCTGCCGGATCTCGCCGGGCAGACCGGTG
Organism: Streptomyces sp. Y2F8-2; assembly: GCF_014905555.1. Taxonomy (GTDB): domain Bacteria; phylum Actinomycetota; class Actinomycetes; order Streptomycetales; family Streptomycetaceae; genus Streptomyces; species Streptomyces cynarae. The sequence goes on from NZ_BNGS01000010.1 coordinate 3,515, forward strand.
AGCACTCGGTCGGTGGTGGTCAGGCCCGGGCACACGACGTTCACCAGAATTCCGTCACCGCCCACGTCCCAAGCCAGGCTGCGGGCGAAGCCATGCAGCGCCGACTTGGCGGCGCCGTAGAACTCCTGGCCACGATGGCCGTCGAGGGCCACGTGCGAGGAGATCAGCACGATCCGGCCCCAGGACCGCGCGCGCATTCCGGGCACCACGAGTTGCACGGTGCGCAGGGTCGGGGCCAGATTGTCGTCGAGGAAGCCCCACCAGTCACCGACCGCGACGTCCTCGAAATGCTCGCCGGGCGCCCGCCGGGGTGCCCAGCGCACCGCGTTGGCGACGAGCACGTCCACGCCGCTCCAGCGTTCGGTGACCGCGGCGACGGCCGACTCCAGGGTCCCCGGCTCGGCGAGCGAGTACCGCACCGCCATGGCCGCGTCCCGGACGCCGCCGAGTTCGCGGGCGAGCCGTTCGGCGTCCTCGCTGCCGCTCCGGTAGGTCAGGGCGACGCGTGCGCCCTCGGCCGCATACGCGCGCGCGATCGCCGCGCCGATCCCGGAGGACCCGCCCGTGACGAGCACCGTGCGGTCTTTCAGTCCCATGTCCATGCGTGTTCCGCCTTCATGCTGATCCGTCGGGAGGGAAGCGGGGGCGCCGTGCCGGGCCGGGTCGGCGCCCCGAGGGGCACCGGGCGGGTTCAGGAGCGAGGCAGGACCCGGTGCGCGTCCCGCAGGCCTGCCGCGGCCAGTGCCTGCCGCAGATCCGCACCGATGAGTTCCCGGCCGCGTGCCGCGACATAGCCGTCCGGTCGGACCAGAAGCCAGCCGCCCGCAGTGAGTCCCAGGGCGGCGCGCAGGCGGCCCTTCGGGTCGGCGAGAGGGCCGGGACCTTCGGTGCCGTCACCGAGCGTGCGGACCGACAACCAGCTGCTCGCCGCAGGTGCCCCGGTCGTGACGTCCGGTGTCACGGCCAGCGTCCAGCGGGTGTCGCGCAGTTCCTCGGCCCACGCCAGGCAGCCGGCGTCGGCCGGATCGGCGCCCGCTCCGACCGAGGCACGGGTGCCCGGGTGCGGCCCCTGGCCGGTCTCCGCGGGCCGGGTCAGCGGGGAGTCGGCATAGGCGAGCCGGAGGCCGGAGATGCCGCCCAGGACCTGGCGCTGCACCTTCCTGCGCAGCGGTGCGACGTTGCGGATGACACCGAAGACGGCAGGGAGGGCGATCGGGGCGAAGGCGTTCTTCAGCTGCACCAGGAAGGTCGCCTTCCTGGTGGAGCCGAGGAGCCTCTCGCCGATCGGCACCCGCTCCGAGCTGTAGCTGTCGAGCAGCTTCCGCTCCGCCTGGCCCTGGGCGACCAGGGCCAGCTTCCAGGCCAGGTTGTACGCCTCCTGGATGCCGGTGTTCATGCCCTGTCCGGAGGCCGGGCTGTGCACGTGGGCGGCGTCGCCCGCGACGAACACCCTCCCCTGGCCCATGCGCGGCACCATCCGCTGCTGGAAGGTGAAGACGGACGTCCAGGTCGGGGTGCGCACCTTGGCCGGCCGGCCGAGGCCGGGCCCCAGCTTTTGCGTGAAACGGTCGGCGATCACGGCGGCGTCGGTGCCGGGGGCCGCCGTGGTGGTGTCCAGCAGGCGCCAGCGGCCACCGCGTCTGAAGGGCACCATCATCAGCGCCTGCGAGCCGGTGTGGACCCAGTAGATGCTGTCGCGTGGCAGGTCCACGTCCACGGGGGCGTCGGCGAGCATCCACGTCTCGCTGGACTCGCCGAGCAGGGGCAGCCCGAGCAGTTTGCGTACGGTGCTGTGCCCGCCGTCGCAGCCGATCAGCCACGGCACCCCGGCCGACTCCGTGGCTCCGTCGGCGTGTTCGAGCGTGACCGTCACGCCGTCGGAGTCCTGGGAGAAGTCGGTCAGCCGCGTCCCCCACTCGACGTCCACACCGAGCCGGGCCACCGCGTCCCGCAGCACCGCCTCGGTGTCCACCTGCTCGATGATCGCCGTGAACGGATAGCGCGTGGGCATGGTCGTGTAGTCGGCGTCCAGCCGCACCAGCCGGCGGCCCCGGTTGAACATGGTGAAGGCCCTGATCTGCTGGGCCTCTTCGAGCATCTCCTCGATGACCCCCATCTGGTCGTACGTCTCCAGCGTGCGCGGGTGGGTGGCCACGGCGCGGCTGGTGGCGGCGGGCCGGGGTGCCGCGTCGATCAGGCGGACCCGCAGTCCGCGCCGTGCCAGTTCGTGAGCGGCGGTGAGACCGACCGGGCCGGCCCCCGCCACGAGTACCTGCGCCCCGTCAGCCACGGTTCGCCCCGTCCTCGGTGACCACTTCGTAGAGACCCGGTTCCACGCTGGCGAGCGCGCCGAGGCCCTTGACCCGCGCCTGGAACTCCTCGCTGCGTACGGCCGCCTGGTGGGCGGCGGCGTTGTCCCACTCGGCCATTTCGATGAACACGTCGGGCCGGCCGACCTGGCGCAGGGTCGCCGAGCTGCGGTAGCCGGGCTGGGCGGACATGAACTCCGTCAACGACTCCTTGATCTTGAGGAACTCCGCGATGTCGCCGTTGACGGTCAGCTTGTTGATGAAGGTCACCACGATGGTTCTCCTGGTACGAAGGGGATCTGGCATGGACCGACCGGCGCGCGGGCGCCGGTCGTACGGGGTCAGGCCGCCTCGGCTCGCAGCCGCTCGCGCAGCAGTCGCCGGTCGGCCTTGCCGTTCGGGGAGCGGGGCACGGTCGTCAGCCGTTCGGCGCGACGGATGCACTGGTGATCGGACAGCCGCGCGTTGACCCGCGACACGATGAGGCGCAGGTCCACCGGCCGGTCGCCGGCGGGAACGATGCCGGCCCAGACGAGGGCACCGCTGAACTCGTCCGGCATGTCGACCACGACACAGTCGGCGACGTCCGGGTCGTGCAGCAGGATCCGCTCGATCTCGCTCGGCGACACCAGTTCGTTGTCGACCTTGAAGACATCCTTGATGCGGTCGACCAGGAACAGCCAGCCGTCCGCGTCCTGGAAGCCGACGTCCCCGGTGTGGAACCAGCCCTCGGCGTCGATGTCCGGCGCGTCCGGCAGACCGAGGTATCCGGCCATCAACTGCGGGCCGCGCAGGAGGACCTCACCCGGCCGGCCCGGGCCGAGATCGGCTCCGGTCTCCATGTCCACGACGCGGCACTCCGTACCGGGGACGACCGGACCCACCGAGCCGGGCTTGCTCCGCTCCGGCCGGTCGTTGTGGCTGAGCGGGGAAAGCTCGGCGAGCCCGTACCCCTGGATGACCGGCACACCGAGCTGCTCCCTCAGCCGTGCGGCGACGGCGGGGGCGAGCGCCGAGCCGCCCGACGTGACCAGCCTCAGGTCCGGGCCGGCGGTGACCGAGGCCAGCCGTTGGTCCGCCGCCAGCCTGGTCAGACGCACCGGCAGCCCGAAGTAGTGGGTGGCCCCGACATCCGCGGCCGCCGTGAACGAGGCCACCGGGTCGGGGTCATGGCACAGCACTTGTGTGGCCCCCGCGTACACCGCCGCGTTGAGGTGCATCAGGTGGTACAGCGGCAGGTGGTTGAGGCAGACGCTCTCGTCGCCGAGGCCGAGTGCGTGCGCTGCCTGAGCGGCGTTGACCACCAGGTTCCGGTGGGTCAGCTGGACGCCCTTGGGAGGCCCGGTCGTGCCACTGGTGAACTGCACACAGACGACCGAGTCCAGGTCGGTCTCGGCCGGATCAGGCAGCGCGGGCGCGCCTCCACCACCCTCCGCCAGCAGGTCGGCGAGGGGACGCGTGTGCTCGGGCAGCGGCCTGCCCCGGTCCGCGTCGACGACGTACACCTCTCGCAGGGCCGGAAGGTTCCGACGGACCGTTGCCAGGCGTCCGGCGATCTCGGCGGACACCAGGGCGATCTCGATGCCGGCCGTGCGGAAGACATGCTCCAGGGCGGGTTCGCGCACCAGCGGGTTGACCATCACGATGCGGTTGCCACTGCGGCTGGTGCCGTGGAACGCTGCCGCGAACACCGGGTCAAGCACACTTGCCACCCCGACCGCCGTCCGCCGCCGGCCGGTCAGCCGCAGCAGTGCGCGGGCGAACCGGTCGGCTTCCGCGTCGAGTCGGCCGTAGTGGGTCGCTCCCCGCTCGTCCCGCACGGCGATCCGCCCGGGACGGCGCCGGGCGGCCCGGCGCAGCAGTCCGTCCAACGGCACGGCCGGCACCGGGGTCAGGACCTCAGACACCGGCGATCTCCTCCGCGTACGCCTTGGCCAGGCGCAGGTTGCTGACGCTGTTCGCGCTCAGCACCCGGCGCAGGTACTTGCGCGCGTCGAGGACGGTGGTGCCGTCCCCGAGGATGCTCAGGGCGGATGGCTTGATGGTCGCCGTGTGCCGGGCCTCGGCGATGACGCCCTCGGGGGTCCGCGTGAACTTCCAGTGCCCGGTGTGCCCGTCGAGCAGAGCGGGCAGCTCGGTCTGCTTGTACACGATGATGTCCGGCTCGACGGTGACCCGGACGGAACGGGTGCGGTGCGAGGAGCCGTCCGGCGTCGAGGTGAGCATGTCGAAGAACTGCACTCCGGGGGCAGGCTCTTCGAGGTCCAGCTTGGCGATGTGGGGGATGCGTTCCTCCCACTTGTCGGCCTCCCACAGGTAGTCGTAGGCGTCCTTGATGTCGCCGGCGATGAACAGGGAGTCCGTGAAGGAGATGATCAGCCGGTCCAGTTCCTCGCTGTTCTCGGCGGCGTGGCCGAGGGTGCGCAGATAGTCGCGGCTGCCCTCGTGCAGCCGGGCCGAGAGCTCCTCCGCCCGGGCGTCCCCGCCGTCGGACAGGGTGAAGTCGTGGCGCATCTCCACCAGCGTCTTGCCGTCCCGCTCCTGGAACGACCACGAGCCGTCGAGCGTCGCGAACGGGGCCTCGGGCTCTTTGTGGCTGAAGGAGATCCGGCTGCCGTCGGCGGTGCTGGTATGGCGTGCCGTCCAGGTGCGCACGGAATCCCGGCCGGTGACCGCCCAGTGCCGGATCAGCCGCTCGTCGCCGGTGTCCTCCAGGATCTCGGCGTGGACGGCGGGCTTGTGCAACTGCGTCCAGCCGACGACGTCGTCGACCAGCGAGCGGACCCTCTCGGCCGGGGCCGCGATGAGCATCTCGTCCCGGACGGAGTACTGCCGGCTGCTCGTCATCCTGTGTCCTCCTGTTGTCATCGACGCGTCACTCTGCGGTGCTCGCGGGCAACGTTGCGCTGCGGCACTTGAGACGCATTGGATTCCGGCTGGATGCCGTGCGGGGACCGGCCGGGGCCGTGGCGGGTGCCGTGCGGGGGACCCGTCGGGGCTGTAGCACGACTCCAACGCGGCTCGACCGGCTCCGTCCAGGCTGCCCGGGCGGACGGCCGGTGCCTTCCGGTCCCGGCCGCCGTTGCCCCGGCAGCCACATGAAACGGAGACACCGTGACCACGCAGACCGAGACAACGCAGCACTCCGCCAAGGAGTTCGGCGCCCTGTACGCGGAGATTCAGCAGTTCTACGCCCGGCACATGCACCTTCTGGACAGCGGTGCGGCCGACGAGTGGGCCGCCGACTTCACGGAGGACGCCTCGTTCTCCGTGCCGACACTGCCGGCGCCGGTCTCGGGCCGTGACGCCCTGGCGGCCTCGGTCCGGCGCACCGCCGACGCCCTCGCCGCCGCCGGGGAGCAGCACCGCCACTGGCCCGGTGTCTTCGACGTCCGGCCACAGCAGGACGGCTCACTGATCGTTCACTCGTACACCACCGTGTACTCCTCGCCGCGCGGTGGGGAGTCCCGCGTGCACCGGGTCTGCACCTGCACGGACGTCCTGGTCCGCCAGGGTGGGCGACTGCTCGTGCGGACCCGTGAGGTCGCCCGCGACGACCTGCGCTGAACCGGTCGTCCCGCGAGGACGACCACCCGCCGCACGCCCCGTCGGCGGGCTGTTCCCGATCGGAACTCCTGCACGATTCGAGCCGGTTTCGAGAGGGCTCGCGGAACCTCGTCGAGGACACACGGCATGCCTCAACCAGCAGGAGAGGACCAATGACCAGGGGGACAGTAGGCGGTGAGGGCCGATGAACCGTCGCGTCGTCATCACCGGCATCGGGGTCGTGGCCCCGGGGGCGGTGGGCGTCGAGGCGTTCTGGGAGCAGCTCACCGCCGGCCGCACGGCCACCCGGACGATCAGTCTCTTCGACGCCTCCTCGTTCCGCTCCCGGATCGCCGCGGAGGTCGACTTCGACCCGGCACGGCACGGCCTTGACGCCGCAGACGTCGAACGGCTCGACCGGGCCACCCAGTTCGCCCTGGTCAGTGCCCGTGAGGCCGTTGCCGACGCGGGCCTCCAGGACGGCCTCGACCCGCTGCGCACCGGCGTGGCGCTCGGCAGTGCGGTCGGCTGCACGACGGGCCTGGACGCCCAGTACAACATCGTGAGCGAGGGCGGTTCCGACTGGTACGTCGACCACACCCGCGCCGTCGAGCACCTCTTCGACTATTTCGTGCCCAGCTCCATGGCCGCCGAGGTGGCCTGGTCGACCGGCGCCCAGGGCCCCGTGGCGCTGATCTCCACCGGCTGCACTTCCGGCCTCGACTCCCTCGGCCACGCCGTCGAGCTCATCCGGGAGGGCAGTGCCGACGTCATGGTGGCCGGGGCGACCGATGCGCCCATCTCGCCCATCACCGTGGCCTGCTTCGACGCCATCAAGGCCACCTCTCCGCGCAACGACGACCCGGCCACCGCCTCACGGCCGTTCGACCGCAGCCGCAACGGCTTCGTCCTCGGGGAAGGGAGTGCCGTGCTGATCCTGGAGAGTCTCGACCACGCCCGGCGTCGCGGCGCCCACGTCTACGCGGAGATCTCGGGCTTCGCCGGTCGCTGCAACGCCTACCACATGACCGGGCTGCGCCCTGACGGCACGGAGCTCGCCGAGGCGATCCGGACCGCGCTCGACGAGGCGCGCCTCGATGCCACAGCCGTCGACTACGTCAACGCGCACGGCTCCGGCACCAAGCAGAACGACCGCCATGAGACCGCCGCCTTCAAGCGCAGTCTCGGCGACCACGCCTACCGGGTGCCGGTGAGCTCCATCAAGTCGATGATCGGGCATTCGCTCGGTGCCATCGGCTCCCTGGAGGTGGCTGCCAGCGCGCTGGCCATCGAGCACGACACGGTGCCACCCACGGCCAACCTGCATGATCCGGACCCGGCCTGTGATCTCGACTACACCCCGATCACCGCCCGCGAACAGCGCGTCGACACCGTGTTGAGCGTGGGCAGCGGCTTCGGCGGGTTCCAGAGCGCCATGGTCCTGACGGCACCCGGACGCCGGGAGGAGTCATGAGCGCGGCTCCCGGACCCGCCTCGGCGGCCCGCACGGCGTCCCGCCGTCAACGCGGCACGGGCCATGACCGGACCGTGGTCACCGGCATCGGGGTCGCGGCACCCAACGGGCTGACGGTGAAGGCCTGGTGGGAAGCGGTGCTGCGGGGCGAGAGCGGCATCCGCAGGCTCAGCCGTTTCGACCCCGCCCGTTACCCGGTACGACTGGCCGGCGAAATCCGGGACTTCTTCGACGCCGACCACATTCCGGGTCGGCTGCTGCCGCAGACCGACCGGGTGACCCGGCTGTCGCTCGCTGTGGCCAAGGAGGCCGTCGACGACGCGGGCGTCGATCTGGAGCGGCTGCCCCGCTACGCGGCAGGTGTCGTCACCGCGAGCTCGGCGGGCGGGTTCGAGTTCGGGCAGCGCGAGCTGCAGGCCCTGTGGAGCAAGGGTGGGCAGTACGTCAGCGCCTACCAGTCGTTCGCCTGGTTCTACGCCGTCAACACCGGGCAGATCTCCATCCGCCACGACCTGCGCGGCCCCAGCGGGGTCCTGGTCACCGAGCAGGCGGGCGGACTCGACGCGATCGCCCAGGCCCGTCGCCAACTGCGCCGGGGCGGCGACCTGATGATCACCGGCGGTGTGGACTCCGCGCTCTGCCCCTGGGGCTTGACCGCGCACCTGGCAGGGGGCCGCCTGTCCACGGGCGAAGACCCGGCCGGCGCCTACCTCCCCTTCTCCGCGGATGCCCGCGGCGAGGTCGTCGGAGAGGGAGGCGCCCTCCTCGTGCTGGAGTCGGCCGCTGCGGCCCGCGCCCGTGGTGCGCGCGTGTACGGGGCGTTCGCCGGATACGCGGCCACCTTCGACCCGCCCCCCGGACGCGGCGGCCTCCCGCGGCTCCGGCATGCCGCGGAACTGGCCCTGGAAGACGCCGGGCTGACGCCCGAACAGGTGGACGTGGTGTTCGCCGACGCCGCGGGCGACCGCGAGGCGGACCGCGCTGAAGCTCAGGCCCTGGCCGGGCTGTTCGGCCCCTACGGGGTGCCGGTCACCGCACCCAAGACCATGACGGGGCGGCTCTCGGCCGGCGGCGCCTCCCTGGACGTCGCTGCCGCTCTGCTGGCCCTGCGCGACCAGGTCGTGCCCCCCACCGTGAACGTCGTCGAACCCGCCGACGACTGCCCCATCGACCTGGTCACCGGTCGTCCCCGGCCGCTGCCGCTGCGCGTCGCCCTGGTCCTGGCAAGGGGCCGCGGGGGGTTCAACGCCGCCGCCGTCCTGAGGACCGCGCCCTGACCGGCTGCGGGGACGACGGCCGACATGTCCAGCGAGACACCGAATCGAGAACGCCAGAAGGAGTACCCATGTCAGAGCAGATGCGGTGGGAAGAGTTCACCGCCGTGGTGCGCGAGTGCGCGGGCGAGAGCGAGAGCGCGGACCTGACCGAGGCCGTCGACGTCTCCTTCACCGACCTCGGCTACGACTCGGTCGCGCTGCTGGAGATCACCGCACGCATCGAGCGTGAGTACGGCATCGCCCTCGATGACGAGGCCGTGTCCGAGGCGAAGACCCCGGGCCAGTACCTCGCCCTGGTCAACGAGGCCCTCGCCGCCGGCTCGAGCGTCGCCTGAGCCGCTTGCCGACCTCTGGGAGTCGAATCGTGACCACGCACCACTCCACAGCCCCGGCACTGACCGGCCGTACGGCGCTGGTGACCGGCGCCACCCGAGGCGTGGGCCTCGCCATCGCCCGGAAGCTGAGCACCTGCGGCGTCGATGTCCTGCTCAACTACGCCCAGGACGAAGAGAACGCCCAGCGCGCCCTCAAGGAGCTGGCCGGCCTCCCCGGCCGGGTCCACGCCGTCAAGGCCGATGTCACCGACGACTTCGACGCCCTGTGCGACGAGGCCGGGCGGCGCTTCGGGCACCTCGACATCCTCGTCCACAACACCTCGTACTTCCGCCCCGCGCCGACTCTGGCCACCGGACCAGCGCTGGTGGACCGTTCCCTGGCCGTCGCGCTGCACCCCCTGCTGGCCGCAGCCGCACGGCTCGCCGAGTTGATGGAGGGCCGCTCGGGCAGGATCGTCACCGTCTCCAGCATCGGTGCCCGCCGGGTCGTGCCGCGGTACGCCGCGGCGGGGGTGGCCAAGGCCGCTCTGGAGTCCCTCGTGCGCTATCTCGCGGTCGAACTGGCCGGACGGGGCATCGCCGTCAACGCGGTCGCCGCCGCCAAGGTCGACAAGGGGGACGGGACGGTTCCGCCCGGGATCGCTGAGGCGATCACCGCGCGCACGCCCGGAGGCCGACTCACCACGCCGGAGGACGTCGCTGACGCCGTCAGCCTGCTGTGCACGGACGAGGCAGGCTGGCTCCAGGGCCAGGTCGTGACGGTCGACGGCGGCCTGAGCCTGGTGGCGGGCTGAGCGATGTCCATGAAATCCGGAACGACACCGCCCGGCACGCCGACACTCGACGAGGACCTGCACACCGACGTCTGCGTCGTGGGCGGCGGGCCCGCGGGACTCGCCCTGGCCCTGATGCTCCTGCGCTCGGGGGTGCGGGTCGCCCTCCTCGAGAAGTCGACGCGGTTCCACCGCGCCTTTCGCGGCGAGATCCTCCAACCCGGCGGGCAGCGCATCCTCGACGACCTGGGCGTGCTCAGTGCGGCCCGCGCCGCCGGGGCGTGCGAACTCGACGGCTTCCAGCTCGTGGATCGCGGACGCGTGTTGCTCGACATCGACTACCGGCGGTTGCCGGCCCCGTACGACCGGCTGCTGGCCGTCCCCCAACGCCACCTGCTCGACGCACTCCTCGCCCAGTGCCGAGCACTGCCCGGCTTCCTGTTCCTGGACGGCCACCGGGTCGGTGCGCTGCTCCAGGAGGACGGGCGGGTCGCCGGTGTCGTCGCCCGCGGCCCCGGCCGCCGGCGCAGGGTCCACGCCCGGCTCGTGGTGGGGGCCGACGGCCGGTTCTCCAAGACTCGGTCCCTGGCGGGGATCGACGCCGGCCGTGTGGAGACGTTCGGGCACGACGTGCTCTGGTTCAAAGTGGACGCTCCGAGCCGGCAGACCCGGTATGTCCGTATCCATCGCACCGAGGGCAACCCCGTCCTCGTGCACGACTCGCACCCCGGCAAGCTGCAGATCGGCTGGACCCTGCCGCACGGGAGCTGGCCGGAGCTCGCTGCCCGAGGAGTCGACGAGGTCAGGCGCGAGCTGACCAGGGCGTTGCCGCAGTACGCGGACCTCATCGAGAAGTCCGTCGGCAGCCTGTCCGATCTGAGCCTGCTCGACGTCTACGCCGGAAAGGCCGACACGTGGACGCGCGACGGCCTCGTGCTGATCGGCGACAGTGCCCACACCCACAGCCCGCTGGGGGCCCAGGGCATCAACCTCGCCCTCCAGGACGCGGCGGTACTCCACCCCGTGCTGGTGGCGGCCCTGCGCGCCGGGAGCCTGGAGCGGGAGCGGTTCGCTCCCTTCCTCGACGCCCGGATGCCCGCGGTGGATGCCGTGATGAAGATGCAGACGATGCAGGCCAAGGGCATGTTCGGGACCGGTGGGCCGGTGGCGGACCGCTTGCGCTCCGGCATCGCCGGCCTGATCCGGCACAGCCCGCTGGGCAGGAAGATCACCCATCGGGTGGCCTTCGGCCATCCGCCCGTGGACGTCCGCACCGATCTGTTCACCACTGGCCCGATCGTCCGTGCCGAGCGCACGGGCAGCACGAAGAGGTGACCCCATGCGCATCATCGACCTGTCCTCGCCCGTGGACGCCGGGGCCTGGGAGCCGGACCCCGTGGTCCACGAGGTCCTCACGCCCGCCGAAGGGGCCCGGCACATGAGTGAGGAGATGAAGGCCCACTTCGGCATCGACTTCGACCCGTCCGTGCTGCCGGACGGCGAGCTGCTGTCGCTGGACACCTTCACCCTCACCAGCCACACCGGAACCCACGTGGACGCGCCGTCGCACTACGGCTCGAAAGCCGCCTACGGCACTCCGCGCCACATCGACGAGATGCCGCTGGACTGGTTCCACCGCCCGGCGATCCGGCTGGACCTTCGGGACCAGCCGGTGGGGGCGGTGCGCACCGAGGTCCTCGAGCGGGAGTTCGCCCGGATCGGCCGCACCCCCCGGCCCCACGACATCGTCCTCCTGAACACCGGGGCCTCCTCCCACGTCGGGACCGAGAAGTACTTCACCGACTTCACCGGACTCGACGGCGAGGCCACCGACTTCCTGCTCGACCTGGGGGTCAAGGTGATCGGCACCGACGCGTTCAGCCTCGACGCGCCGTTCGGCGACATGATCCGCCGGTTCCAGGAGACCGGTGACCGCTCCGTGCTGTGGCCGGCGCACTTCGCCGGCCGCCGACGTGAGTACTGCCAGATCGAACGCCTCCACAACTTGGACGCCCTGCCCGGTGACTTCGGCTACACCGTCTCCTGCCTTCCGGTGAAGCTGGTCGGCTCCGGTGCCGGCTGGACCCGTGCCGTGGCCCTGGTGGACGACTGATGAAGCGTTCAGGCCGATGAGATCGGGCCTGGTGCGGGTCGGCCGGTACAGACACCGGCCGGGCCCGCACCAGGCCCTGGTCGTCGGGCACCCTGGTGGTCGAGCCGAGGCGGGCCCCGCGCAGCCACGCCCCGTACACCGCGCGGCTGCGCCGCCCGCCGGTTGCACCGGCGGGCGGCGCCGACGAAGGTCACCCCACGCTCAGGCCGCCGTCGACACGCAGAATCGCGCCGGTCAGATACCCCGCCTCGCTGCGGGTCACCTGGGTGATCCACCAGGCGATCTCCTCCGGCCGCGCGGGGCGGCCCAGCGGTACGCGCGAGAAGTCGTCCAGCTGGGCGGGCGGCAGGCCGGACCTTGCCTCGGTCAGGGCGGCCGTGACCGTCGGCCCCGGAGCCACCGAGACCACCCTGATGCCGCGCGGTGCCAGTTCCACCGCCCATGTCAGAGTGAGGAAGTCCAGGCCGACCTTGGTGCTGCCGTACACCGAGTTGGCCGGCCAGCCGCGGGTGGGCGGGTTGGAGCTGATATTGACCACCGTCGCGCCCGGCGGCATGTGCGGTACCGCGCTCTGCGTCAGGAAGAGGGGGCCCAACAGGTTGGTGGCCACCTGTCGCTCGGCCCGCTCGCGGTCGATCTCACCGAGCCGAGCCCGCCATGGGACGCCGGCGTTGTTGATCAGCACGTCGATCCGGCCGGTGCCCTCCAGCGCCGCCGCCACGATCCGCTCGGGTGCCTCGCGGTCGACGAGGTCGGCCACATGCCACCGGATGTGCGGATGCCCATCGGCGGTCTCGGCCAGACGCTCGGCGGTCCGCCCGACGATCAGCACTTGGGCGCCCTGGCGCGCGAACGCCCGGGCGGTGGCCCGGCCGATGCCGGAACCACCGCCGGTGACGACGACGCTGGCGTGGTCCGTCGTCCGAGCCACGGTCACGCCCCGGCGGGGACGATCGACGGCCGTGGGTTCGGCAGGATGAACCGTCCGCCCTTCGCCAGGAACGACGCCTCCTTGGCGAGGATCTCCTCCCCGTAGTTCCAGGCCAGCAGGAGGTAGTAGTCGATGGCCTGAGTCTTGGCGTAGGCCGGGCTGTGCACCGGGATGTGCGTGCCGGGCAGCACCAGGCCCTGCTTGAACTCGGTGGTGTCACAGCAGAACTCGAGATCGTCCGTGGTGAGCCCGCAGACGTTCAGGAGGGTGTTGCCCTTCGCGGGGGCGCCGTACCCGGCGATCCGCTTGCCCTCGGCCCGCAGCGAGCGGACCAGCGCCTTGAGTTCACCGGTGACCTGCTCGACGTGCTCGGCGAAGCGCTCGTACGTGGCGTCCTCGTGGAGGCCGCTCCGCTTCTCGAGGGCGATGAGCTCGTCGACGGCGGGGGCCGTCGGCCGGGCACCGTCCTCCAGGCCCACGAAGACCAGGATGGATCCGCCGTGCACGGCGAGGCGTTCGACGTCCACGACCCGCAGGCCGTGCCGGCGAAAGAGCGTGACCAGGGAGCCGACGCCGAAGTACGACAGGTGCTCGTGGTAGATGGTGTCGAACTCGTTGCGCTCGAGCATGTCCACCAGGTAGGGCACCTCGATGGCGAACAAGCTGTCCGAGCCCAGCAGATCGCGCACGCCCGCGGCGACCGAGGCGACGTCGTCGATGTGCGCGAAGACATGCCGGCCCAGGATCAGCCGGGGCGTGCCGTGGGTCTTCTTGACGAGGGCCGCTGTGTCGACCGAGAAGAACTCCGGAAGGGTCTCGACACCCCGCTCGTTGGCGACCGTGGCGATGTTGCGGGCCGGGTCGATGCCGAGGACCCGCATCCCGGCGTCCTGGAACGCCTTGAGCTGTGAGCCGGTGTTGCTGCCGATCTCCAGGACGAAGCTGCCCTCGGGGATGCCGAAGCGCTCCATGCACACGGCGACGACACGCGCCATGTGCTTCTTGATGGTCTCCGAATCGGAGGTTGTGTAGGGATACGTGCGGTACAGCACCTCGGGATCCACGACATGGGTCAGGCTCATCAGCCTGCAGGAGCGGCAGGAGATCACGGCCAGCGGATAGCGGGGCTCGTCGTCGTAGGACGGGGCGGGTTCCAAAAAGCTGTCCGCCAGGGGCACGGGGCCGAAGTCCACGACCTTCTGCCAGTCCTGCGCTCCGCACATCCGGCAGGTGCTCACTTCCCGCGCGGTGCCAGAGATGTCCATGTGGTCGACCTTTCTCTTCGGGGTTCGGGGGCTCGTACGACGGTCGTGCGGGAGCTCGTACCGGGCTCTCCGCACAGGCTGGGCACCGGTCACCAGCGGAAACGCCGGGCGGTGGTGGCGACCTGCTCGACCAGGCGCGCCTGCTGTTCGAGGTCACGTGCCGGGCCGGTGACGTCCTCGCGGCGGATGGCGGCGGCGAACCGCTGGAAGAGCGTGGTGAACTGCTGGTCCGGAGTCAGCCGGCGTACCTCGACCTCGCCTGGGCGCTCCCAGGTGAGCTTCGGCGCGAAGTCGTCCGGAGCGCTGTAGGCGCGGTCCAGGCCGATCCGTCCTGCCGAACCCCACAGGGTGTAACCGCAGCGGTAGGAGTGGCGGAATCCGAAGCTCACGTGGGCGGTGACACCGGTCGGCCCGGTCAGCAGCGCGGCACCCGCGACGTCCACTCCGCGGTCGGCGTCCTCGCACAGTGTGGCACCCGTGACCTCGAGTTCATCACCCAGGAAGAGCCGGGCCGCCCGCAACGGGTACACACCCGCGTCCAACAGCGCGCCGCCTCCGAGTTCCGGCCGGTAGCGGATGTCGGTGTCCGGAAGCGGAGGGAACGCGAACTCGGCCGTCATGGAGCGCACCTCGCCGATGGCTCCCCCGGCCAATAGGGCCCGGACCGACTCCTGCTGGCTGTGGTGGAGGAACGCGAAGTTCTCCATCACCACCAGCCCGCGCTCCCGGGCCAGGCGGGTCAGCGCAGCGGCCTCCTCGGCCGTCGCGGCCGCCGGTTTCTCCACCAGGACGTGCAGCCCGGCCGCGAGTGCCCGGCCGGCCCAGGGCACGTGCAGTGCGGCGGGCAGCGGTATGTACACCGCGTCGAGGTCCTTGCGGGCGAGCAACTCCTCGTAGCCCGTGAGGGGTTCCGCGCCGAACCGGCGCGCGAAGAGCTCCGCCTTGCCGGGGTCCCGGCTGGCGACCGCCGTGAGCACGAAGTCCGGAACACGGGCGAGCGAGGGCAGCGCACGGCGCTGGGCGATCTCGGCGCAGCCCATGAGGCCCAGGCGCAGAGGGGCACGGTCCACGGACACCGCGGTCACCAGACGGACTGCAGACAGGCGATGAGGCTGCGGGCCTGGATGTTGCAGTAGTTGCTGTGCTGCAGCAGCGTGACCAGTTGGCCCACGGTCATCCAGCGGTAGTCCACGGGTACGAGGGGATCCTCGTCCGTCTCCACCACCAGGTAGCGGCTCAGCGCCCGGTAGAAACGGCCGCCCTCCTCGGACTGGACGACGTCGTACAGGATCTGTTCCGGCCGGGCGGCCAGCACGTCGTCCAGGAACCTCGGTCGCCGCTCGGGAGGCAGGTGAGCGTGGTTGTCGGGCACACACTGGACGGTGGGGCCCAGCTCCACGACGTCGACGTACCCCGGTTCGGGATGGGCGCGCACCAGGACGTGGAGGACGCCGTTGATCCGCTTGGCCAGGAAGGCCACCACTCCGGTGCCGCGCGGGCTGAGCAGCGGCTGGGTCCATCCGGTGACCTCGCGGTTGCCGGCCTCGACGGACACGGCGACGATCGCGAAGTGACGGCCGCTGGTGTGGCGGATCTCCTCCGCGTCGCGCACCCAGTCGTCGACGGCGGCCAGCGGTACCGGCTCCAGGGACACCTCGCTGCGCGCCCTGATCCCGTTGAACCAGCGCAGGATGTCGGGCAGAGTGTGCGCGGCGTCCGCCTGCGGGGACAGCGAGGCGGTCAGCGCCGCCGCAGCGCCGTGGCCGGGATCGTGGAGGGGGCCGACGGGAAGACAGGCCAGCACCGTCCGGGTGTCCATGTTGACCAGGTCCGGAACCCCGAGCAGACGACGGACCTGGCCGAGCGTCAGCCAGCAGTAGTCCTCGTGCTCGGGGACGTCGCCGACGGCCTCGACGACGAGGTTGCGGTTGCGCTTGCGGTAGAACCAGGCGCCGTGTTCGGACTGGAGCACGTCGACCAGCGGCCGGCCCTTGCCGGGGTCCGTGAAGTACTCCAGGTACCGGACGGCGCTGCCTTCGTGCACCCCGGTGTAGTTGCTGCGGGTCGCCTGCACCGTGGGTGAGAGCTGGAGCCCTTCGGCGTTGCCGGGCTCGGCCTTCGCCTGCATCAGACAGTGCAGGACACCGTCGAACTCCTTGACCAGGATGCCCAGAAACCCGATCTCCGGCTGGTTCATGATCGGCTGGGACCAGGAGACCGGGTCCGGGCCGTCGTAGCGCGCCCGCAGCCCTTCGACGGAGAAGAAGCGGCCGCTGTCGTGCACCAGGTTCCCGGTGACCGGCTGGAAGCTCCAGCGCTTCAGTTCGGCGAAGGGTATGCGACGAACGTCCATCCGGATGGCTTTCCGGCGTTCGTCGAACCAGCGGTGGAAGTCGCGCATGGACAGCAGGCCGCCGTCGACCGCGGCCGCCGATTCGCTGATGCGCATCAGGTCCGTGCCGTCGTGGCTGTCCGGGGGTACCGCTGGATGCTTTCTGCTCGTGATCGCCTGAGTCATTGACGTCTCTCCCATCGCAGGCATCGGCAGCGCGCTCCGGGCCACCGTCGGCGCTCGGACTGGAGCCGTGCTCGAGTCCCGGTCGGCCCTCCGTTTGCCTGGCCCGGGCTCCGTCAGGGCTCGAGCCGCCTTCGATCCGGGCAGCTCAGCGTCGTCGCTGTGGAGTTCCGAAGCCTTGGCCGAAGCGGCCTATCAGTGAGCGAGATCGTCTACGGCAACCTGCTGTACCCCGAGGACGACACCCCCGATGAGGTGGTGCTCTCCTCGATCAGAGCGGCGCGCGACGCCGGTGTGACGACCTTTGACACCGCGGACGTCTACGGCATGTTCCGGTCCGAGACCCTCCTGGGGCAGGCGCTGGCCGGGACACCCCGCGAAGAGCTGGTCCTGTGCACCAAGGTGGGGATGCCGACCGGGCGCGGCCCCAACGGTCGGGGGCTGTCCAGGAAACACGTCATGGAGTCGGTGGACGGCTCGCTGCGCCGCCTTCGCGTCGACCACATCGACGTCTACACCGCGCACCGCCACGATCCGGCGACTCCCCTCGAGGAGCTGATGTGGACCTTCTCCGACCTGGTGCGGGCCGGGAAGATCCTTTACGTCGGGATGTCGGAGTGGCCGGTCGAAAGGATCACCGAGGCGGCGGACATCGGTGCCCGGCTGGGCGTGCCGGTGATCTGCCACATGCCCCGCTACTCGATGCTGTGGCGGGTCCCGGAGTCCAAGGTGATCCCCACCTGTCGCGACCTGGGCATCGGCCAGATCTGCTACTTCACGCTGGAGCAGGGTGTCCTCACCGGCAAGTACACGCCGGGCAGGCAGCCGCCGGCCGGTTCCCGGGCTACGGCCCCGAAGGGAGGCCGGGCCCCCCTGATGCGGCGCTGGCTGGACGACGACACCGCACTCGACCGGGTCGCGCGACTGCGCCCGCTGGCCGAGGAAGCGGGACTGACCACGGCCCAGCTCGCCCTCGCCTGGGTGCTGCAGAACCCGGGCGTCAGCGGGGCCGTGATCGGCTCGTCCAGCGCTGATCAGGTCCTGAGCAACGCTGAGGCGGCCGGAGTCCGTCTGGAGGCGGATCTGACGGCGCGGATCGACGCGGTCCTGGGCGACTCCGTCGTGAGCGACGAGGAATAGTCCCGCGGGTCGGCCGAACGGTGCTGCCGTCCCACGCCGTTCGTCCCCGTCCGACGAGCGGCACGGCACGCCGTCCTTCCGACGAAGCCCGGCCCACCACCTTCTTCCGACGCGACCGGAGAGGCACCGTACGGATGCGCATTCTGTTCACCACGTTTCCCTGGCACTCACATCACTTCCCGATGGTTCCGCTCGAGTCGGCCGCGCTGGCCGCGGGCCACGAGGTGCGGATCGCCAGTTCGCCGGGGCTGATGCCGATCGTGGCCGCGTCGGGCCTGCCCGGTGTGCCGGTCGGGCGGGACGTCGATCTCGCTTCGCTGTCCAACGACCGCAGCCGGGCCTCCTGGCACGTCCAGGGCCGTTGGCCCGACGACTGGCCCGTCCGTCCGGAGCTCCTGGGCGAGGAGCAGTTCGCCCTGGTCGAGAACCTGGGACGGATGCAGGCGGTCATGGCCTCGGCGATGCTGGACGACCTGCTCGACTTCGCCCGGTACTGGCAGCCCGACCTGGTGGTGCACGACGCGGTCACGCTCGCCGGACCCGTGGTCGCCGCGGCCCTGGGCGTGCCCAACGTCAGCCATCTGTGGGGCACTCCCGGACTCCAGCGCATCGAGATGCGGCGCATGGGGACCGAACCGCTGCCGGAGTACGCCGCGCTGTACGAGCGGGTCGGGGCGCAGGTGAGGACCGAGCCCTCCGCTTGGATCGACCCCAGCGCTCCCGGCATCCGCTACCCGGCCGGGCCGACCTGCCACCAGATGCGCTACGTCCCCTACAACGGCCCCGGCCTGCTGCCGGACTGGCTGCTGCGGCCACGGGTCGGCGTCCGCGTCTGCGTCACCTGGGGCGCCACGTCCATGGCGCTGCGTGGCGGCACGGTCGTCGAACTCGTACGTCAGTGCGTGGAAGCCGCCGCCGAGGTCGGCGACGAGGTCGTCGTCGCCGTGACCGAGCAGACCGCCCAGGCCCTGCGGGCCGCACCGCTGCCGGACCGGGTCCGGGTGGCGGTCGGGCTGCCACTGCACTTGCTGATGCCGTCCTGCGATCTGGTGGTCCACCACGGGGGCGCCGGCACCAGCATGACCGCCGCGGCCGCGGGGGTACGGCAGCTGCTGATCACCAGTCGTCCCGAGCCGACGGTCAACGGAACCCGGCTGGCCGCGTCGGGCGCGGCCCGGCACCTGATGACCGAGGACGTTCCCGCCGCCCAGGAGGGAGTGCGTCTGCTGAGCGCCGAGCTGGGCCGCCTCCTGTCGGATCCCGCTCATGCAACCGCCGCGCTGAAGCTGGCCGACGGCATCAGCACCCAGCCGTCGCCGGCCGACCTGGTGGCGGACCTGACGAACCTCGCCCGATAGGGAGGAGAAGGAGATGCGTGTTCTGGTGGCCACCTCCCCGTGGCCCACCCACTACTTCATCGTCCAGCCGCTGGCGGCCGCGTTCCGCGCCGCGGGGCACGAGGTCCTGGTGGTGGCCCAGCCCTCCATGGCGGACCTGGTCACGCGGTCGGGCCTGCCCATGGCAGCGGTCGGAAGCGACATCGACATGGTGGAGATCCGCCGCAAGACACTGTCCCAGGAACTGAAGGCCCGTCAGAAGCCCGGGGATCCGGCCGGAGCCGATGACGGTGGGCAGGTCTTCGACACCTGGCAGCGGGCCGCGCTCGCCAACCTCGATCCGGTGATGGACCTCGCGCGGGCCTGGAAGCCTGACCTCGTGGTCGCGGACACCATGTGCCCGCCCGGGCTCGTCGCCGCCCAGGAGCTCGGCGTCCCCGGGATCCGCCACCTGTGGGGCTGGGACTTCTTCGGCTCGGCCGGTAGCGAGAAGATCCTCGCCGCACTGCCGGGCTTCTACGACCCGTACCGCGCCTATGGGCTGGACGTCCAGGGGGACCCGGCCCTGCGCACCGTGGACCCCTGCCCGCCGAGCCTCCAGCCCCCTGCCTCGCCCGCCCGGCTGCAGGTGCAGTACGTGCCGTACAACGGTGCCGGCCGCGCTCCTGGACCGGAGCTGCGCCGTGAGGACAAGTCGACGCCGCGGGTCTGCCTCACCTGGGGCAGGTCCATCACCCGGATCATGGGAGAGCGGGCCTTTCTGCTGCCCCGGGTCATCCGGGCGCTCCACGGACTGGACATCGAGATCGTGGTCGCCGTCGACGCCGCGTCGCGTGAGCAACTCGGTGAGGTCCCGGACAACGTGCGGGTCCTCGACTCCCCTCCCCTGCACCTGGTGCTCGACGACTGTGACGCCATCGTGCACCAGGGGGGCTCGGGCACGGTGCTCAACGCGATCCGCGCCGGCCTCGGCCAGCTGGCCATCTCCCACATGGCCGACCAGGACAACATCTCCGCCGCGCTCGCCGAGTCGGGGGCCGGCATCCACCTGCACGGCGAGCAGGCGGACGAGCAGGCCATCCGCGCCGCGGTGGTCAGGCTGCTGGAGGACGCGGAGGTCCGTACTGCAGCGGAGCGGCTGCGCGCCGAGATGCTCTCCCAGCCGACCCCCGCCCGGGTGGCCGGCGAACTCGCCGCCCTGGCCACCGCGTACACCCACCACTGAGGAAGAGGAACCGTGACACAGACCACCGTTTCTTCGATCGACGAGTTCACTCTGCTGAACATGGCCCAGGCGGTGCGCCGCGCCGGAGTGTTGTGCGCCGGGCTCGACCTCGCCGTCTTCGACACGATGGCGGACGGCCCGGCCGACGCTGAGACCGTGGCCGCACGGCTCGGCATCCCCCCTCGGGGCGTGCGCGTCCTGCTGCGGGCACTTGCCGCCGTCGAACTGCTCAAGACGGACGGTGAACGGTTCTGGCTGGCTCCGGACGTCGACCGGGTCCTGGTCCGGTCCAGCCCCGGCTACTTCGGCGACACCCTTCGGCTCGCGGTCAGCCGCTACGAGTGGGAGGCCCTCGGCCGGCTCTCCGACGCGGTCAAGCGTGGCGGAACCGTACTGGACACCAACGCCGAGACCCCCGAGTACCCGTTCTGGGAGGACCTGGCCCGCAACCCCACCCCGCACACGCCCCTGATCGCCGACCTGCTGGCCGAGGCGCTGGCTCCGTGGGCGGCGGGCCGCGAGCGCCTGGACATCCTGGACGTCGCCTGCGGCCACGGGCTGTACGGCTACACGGTGGCGCAGCGCAACCCGCAGGCCCGGGTCCGGTCCGTCGACTGGGCCAACGTGCTGGAGTACTCACGGGGGCACGCGGAGCGTCTGGGCGTGCTGGACCGGGTCGAGCTCACCCCCGGTGACATGTTCGAAGTGCCGCTGGGCGGCCCGTACGACCTGTCGCTGATCACCAACGTGCTGCACCACTTCTCCGCCGAGCGCGCCGGGTGCATGCTGCGGCGGCTGGCGGAGGTGACCCGGCCGGGCGGTCGGATCGGCATCGTCGCGGTCACCGCGGACGGCCGTGACCCGTCCTCCGATCCGGTGCCCCACCTGTTCGCCGCGCTGATGCTGGCCTGGACCCACGAGGGTGAGTCGCACGCGCTGGAGACGTATCGGGACCTGCTGACCGCCAACGGCTTCGGGGAGCCGCAGCTGCACCAGATGGGCGGGGTGCCGCTGCGGCTGCTGATCGCCGAGCGACTCTGACCCGCTGCTCGCTTCCCTCTCGTCCTCCCTCTCGACCGAAAGGCACGCGATGACGAACGCCACCCCCAAGGCCCCCTCGCTGGCCGATGCCCGCGAGATCCTCCAGCTCAACGTCGCCTACACCCGAGCCCGGGTGCTGCACACCGCACTGGAGCTGGGTCTCTTCGAGTTCCTCCAGGGGCGTCCGCGCACCGAGGCGGAGATCCGTGAGCACGGCCGGCTGCACTCCCACCTCGTGAGCGACTGGCTGGACGCGCTGGTCGGGCTGGGTCTGCTGTCCTTCGACGGCGATCGGTACGCCAACACACCCCGCGCCGACCACTTCCTGGTTCCGGGCCGCCCGCACTACATCGGTGGCGCCGTGCTCCAGCACGGTCGCGTCCACTACGAGCTGTGGAACCGCTTCACCGACGCGCTGCACGACGGCAAGGCCACCTCGGGCAAGAACATCACCGCGGGCGCGGTGGTCGAGGAGCAGCCGGACCTGGACCGGGCCCGACGGTTCCTCGACCACATGGACACCTTCAACCAGTTCGTGGCCGCAGAACTGAGCCGGGTCCTGGACTGGAGCCGTTGGACCACCTTCGTGGACGTGGGCGGGGCCCGCGGCAACGTCGCGGCCCAACTGGTCCTGGACCACCCGAACCTGAAGGGCTCGGTCTTCGACGTGCCCGGCGTCGAGCCGCTGTTCGTGGAGCACATGGCAGCCCGCGGAACCACGGACCGGGTGGGATTCGTGGGCGGTGACTTCTTCACCGACCCCCTGCCCGGCGCAGACGTGATCCTCTTCGGGCACGTCCTGCACGACCACCCCGAGGAATCCCGCAAGAGGCTGCTGGCACAGGCGTACAACGCCCTGTCCCCGGGCGGCACGCTGCTGGTCTACGACGCGATGCTGGACGACGACTCCGAGGCCGGGGCGTACCTGCAGAGCCTGGTGTGCTCCGTCATCCTGGACGGCGGCTCGGAGTACCGGGTGCGCGACATCTCGGCCTGGGCACAGGCGACCGGCTTCCAGGTCGAGCAGGTGATCCCCCTGGACACGATGACGCACGACCGGCTCCTGGTGGCCCGCAAGCCCGGCTGACCGCGGCGGTACGGCGGTTCCGTGAGCACTCCGGGGCCGCCGTACCAGGCTGTTCGCGGCACCGCCCCGCCCGGTGCGGGCACGCCGCCGTCCTCGGCAGTAGGACGGCGGCGTAGGCGTTCTCTCCCTCGGACTCCCGCTCAGCCGAACGCGGCCGTGAACCCGGCCGCGACCCGGTCGGGCGTCGGACGGTCGGCCTGCTCCGCGGCGACCTGGGCGGCGCGGGACCGCCAGGAGGGGTCGGTGAGCAGCGCGCGGCAGGCCGCGACGACCTGATCCGCGTCGAGGTCGAGCGCCGGCAGGGCGATGCCCAGTCCCGCTGCCTCGATGCGCCGCGCGTTGTCCGGGGCGTCGGCGATCGGCACGGTCAGGACGACCTGAGGAACCCCCGCGGCCATCGCGGCCATCGTCATGCCCGACGCCCCGTAATGGACCAGGACGGCACAGCGCGGTACCACGTGGTCCAGGGGCTGCCAGCCCACGGACACCACACCGGGAGGCACCGGCCGCAGCCCCTGCGCACCCGCCGGATCGACAGCCACCACCACGTCCACGTCGAGCGCGGGCAGCGTGTGCATCAACCGGGTCATCAGGGCTCGCATCCGGTCCGGCGCCAGTGACGGCAGCACACTGCCGAAGGTGAGACAGACCAGGGGACGGCGCCCGGGCTCGTCCAGCCAAGCGGGCAGCTCGGCCGGGCCGGTCACCGGTATGTAGCGCATGGGCTCGCCGGACGCGCCCGGACGCTGGAGGCTGGGCGAGCACGTGTCGAGGACACGCGTCGGCCGGGGCAGCCCGCGGAGCCGGTACGCCGTGAGCTCCGGCTCGAGTTCCTCCTCGGCGGCCAGGGCGAATTCCGGGACGGGCCGGATGCCCCAGCCGTGCTCGATCCAGGGGATGCCCAAGCGCGCGGCTGCCAGCGGGCCCGCGTACTCCACGGGGTCGGTGACGAGCAGGTCCGGTCGCCACCGGCGCATCAACGTGACGGTCTCCGCCAGGTGTCGGGCGCCCAGCCGCCCCCAGCCGCGCCCGCTGCGCCACACCCGGTCCGCCTCGTCGGTGTGGGGCACCGGACGGCCGGCCCGGTCCCGTGCCATCACCTCCCGCAACGGAACGGGTGACAGCGATGCCACGGGCAGCCCGCGTTCCAGGACCCGTGGCGCGAAGCCCTCGTCCGTGGCCACCAGGACGTCGTGCCCCTCGGCGCGCAGCGCCCAGGAGAGCGGGAGCAAGGGGTTCAGATGCCCGAGCAGAGGAATGGAACAGACCAGAACGCGCATGTCAGATCATCGCCTTCACTGCGACCTGCCTTCAGCCCAGAAAGAGGTTCCGGCGTCCGGCCGTCGGCCGCGTCGCCGCGCCCGAACCCTCCTGTAAGGGGGTCGTGCCGGCCTCGAGCGGCGCTGGAAGACGGGGACACGGTCGGGTCTCATGCCAGCCTCGAGGGGCCCTGCCTAGCGTCGGTGCGGTCTCCCGACGTCCAGGATCAGGGGCTTTCATGCGCATCTTGTTCGTGACGTCCGTCTCCAGCTCGCACCTTGCTCCGATGGTTCCGCTGGCCTGGGCCCTGCGCGCTGCCGGACACGACGTGCGGGTGGTCTGTGACGCGGACACGGTGCCGGGTGCGCTGGCGCTCGGACTGACCGTGGTGCGGGTGAGCACGGACGGCGGGTTCGCCCGGCGGCACCGCGAGGGCTACCGGGAGCCGGGCGCGCTGTCCCGCATGTTCGCCGACAACGCCCTGGCCATGCTCGACGGGCTGGCGGCGCTCGTCGACCGCTGGCGTCCGCACGCGGTGGTGCACGAGCCGGTCGCCTTCGCCGCCGAGACGGTCGCGGCGGCCCGGGACATCCCGACGTTGCGGCACCTGTGGGGGCCGGACCTCTTCGGCACACCTCCCGGTGCCTGGCTGCGGGAAAGCGTGCGTGAACTGGTGACGGCCGAGGTGCCGGGGAGCGTGTGGCCGTCGGCACGGGAGTTCGTGATCGACCCCTGTCCCCCTCAGCTCCAGCGGCTGGGACCGGGCACCGGGGTTCCGGTCCGCTTCGTCCCGGTGGACAGACCCGGGGCCGTCCCCGCCTGGCTGCTCGATCCCCCCGCACGGCAACGGATCTGCGTGACGTGGGGGACGTTCAGCGAGGGAGTACAGGGCGGCCATCCGTTGACGCGGGCGGTGCACGCACTGTCACGGCTCGGCATGGAGGTGGTGCTCGTCGCACGCGCCGAGGACCTGGCCGGGCTGGGTGAACTCCCCGCCGGTGTGAGGGCGGTGACCGGCGTGCCGCTGCACGCCGTACTGCCCTCCTGTACGGCGGCCGTGCACCACGGCGGAGCCAACACCGCACTGGGCGCCGTCGTCCGCGGACTCCCTCAGCTCATCGTGAGCGACACCTTCGAACGGGACCTGAACGGCGGGAGGTTGGCGGAAACCGGCGCCGGACTGCACCTGAGCGCGAAGGACGCGGACCCGGACGCCGTCGAGGCTGCGGTACGGCGGCTGGTCACCGACGACCGGTACGTGCGGGCCGCCGCGGCGCTCCAGGACCGGGCCCTGAGCCGCCCTTCCCCGGCGCAGGTCGCCAGGGACTTGGAGGAGTTGGTCGCCCAGTGGTCCGTACCGGCTGCATCGATCACGGAAGGCGCATGATGGACAACGGCAATGCGGCCGACGCCGCTCTGACGACGGATGTCGTGGTGGTGGGAGGGGGCCCGGTCGGCCTGATGCTGGCCGGGGAACTGCGGGCCGGCGGGGTGGCGGCCCTGGTGCTCGAGAAGCTGGCGGAGCCAGCCGGCCACGACCGGGCGGGGGCCCTGCACACCCGGACGGTGGAGATACTCGACCTGCGCGGGCTGCTGGACCGCTTCCTGGACGGGACGCAGGTCGCCAAGGGTCTCCCCTTCGCCGGGATCTTCAGCCAGGGCCTGAACTTCAGCCTGCTGGACACCCGGCACCCGTACACGGCCCTGGTTCCGCAGTCGCGTACCGAGGTCCTGCTGGCGGAGCACGCGCGCCGGGCCGGCGCGGAGATCCGCCGCGGCCACGAGGTGACCGGGCTGCGCCAGGACGGGGAGGGCGTGGAGGTGACCGTGGAGGGGCCGCGCGGCTCCTACCGGGTGCGGGCCCGCTACGTGGTCGGCTGTGACGGGGGGCGCAGTACGGTGCGCCGGCTGGCCGGGATCGGCTTCCCCGGCACGGAGCCCACCGTTCGTGCCCTGATCGGCTACGTGAGCACGCCCGAGCGCGATGTGCCGCGCCGCTGGGAGCGCACCCCTGACGGCATCCTGGTCCTCGCCTTCCCACCGGAGGGCGGTACGGGCCGCGTGGTGGTCATCGAGTACGGGCGCGATGTGGCGGCGGACGACGGGCCGGTGACCCTGGAAGACCTCAACGCCGCCGTCGCGCGCGTGCGGGGCACGCCGCTGAAGCTGACCGAACCGGTGACGTGGCTGTCCCGGTTCGGGGACGCCAGCCGGCAGGCTGATCGGTACCGCAGCGGGCGGGTGCTGCTGGCCGGTGACGCGGCGCACGTGCACTTCCCGATCGGCGGCCAGGGACTGAACACCGGTCTGCAGGACGCGTTCAACCTGGGCTGGAAGCTGGCGGCCCGGGTCCGCGGGTGGGGTTCGGAGGAACTGCTCGACACTTACCACGACGAACGGCATCCGGTGGCCGAACGCGTCCTGCTGAACACCCGGGCCCAACTGGCCCTGATGCGCCCGGACGAGCAGCACACGACTCCGCTGCGCGGGTTCGTCGAGGAGCTGCTCGGCCTCGATGAGGCCAACCGGTTCTTCACCGAGATGATCACAGGCACCGATGTGCGCTGTGCGCCGTTCGTCCCGGCCCCACCGGCGCAGCCGCATCCGTGGGCGGGGCGATTCGCGGGCCAGTTGGTGCTGAACCGGCGGCCCACGGGACCGGTGCCGCTGGCCGAACTCCTGCGTCCGGCCCGGCCGTTGCTGCTCGACCTCGCGGGACGGTCCGATCTGCGGGAAGCGGCGCATCCGTGGTCCGGCCGGGTGTCCGTGGTGACCGGGGAGACAGCAGTCGAGCCGTCGGTCCAGGCGCTGTTGGTCCGCCCGGACGGCTACGTCGCGTGGGCGGCGTCGGCGGACGACACGGTCGACGAACTCCGCGCGGCGCTCGCCCGCTGGTTCGGCCCGCCCGCCGCCGAGCCCCGTCACCGAGCGGCTTGAACAACGATAGCCGGACCCTTATATTCGGTTCCGAATATAAGGTTCCGAGGAGGGTGTCATGGGATCTGGGGAACACGCCATCGAGGTGGTCGGTGCCCGCACGCACAACCTGAACGACCTGACGGTCTCCGTGCCCAAGGGCAGAGTTGTCGCGTTCTCAGGGGTGAGCGGCAGCGGAAAGACCTCACTGCTGATCGACACCATCCATGCCGAGGCCCAGCTGCGGTATCTGGAGGGGATCAGCCCGTTCGTCCGCCAGTTCATCACCCCGCGCGACCGCCCACAGGTGAACCGCATCGAAGGGCTGCCTCCCACGCTCGCCGTCGACCAGCGGGTCCCGGCCCGCAGCCCGCGCTCGACGATGGCCACGGTGACGGGTGTCGGCGACTACCTCGGCCTGGCCTTCGCGCGGCTGCCACCGCTCGGCCGGGACTGGGACCCCGCGCTGGGCACCGTGCTCAAGCCGGCGCAGTTCAACCCGACCATGCCCGAGGGGTGTTGTCCGGAGTGCCGTGGCAGTGGCGGCCGGGTGCGGTCCGAGGAGCGGCTGCTGATCACCGAGCCGGCCCTGCCGCTTCTGGCCGGCGCCTCCCCCTGGTTCGCCATGGCGCGTACCCCGGAGAAGGCGACGGTCGAGGCGCTGGCCCGGCGTTTCGGCGCCGATCTGGACCTGCCCTGGCGGGAGTTGCCCGGGGACTTCCGGCAGGCGGTGCTGCACGGCACGGGCGAGGACGCCGTGGAGATCGCCTACGAGACGACCATGAAGAAGAGCGGCACCGCGATCAGTGTCCGCAACAGTCGCACCTGGCCGGGGGCGATCGCCGAGGCCGAACGGCTGTACGCCGGCGCGCCCAGCCCGGCCGTGCGGGAGACCTACGAGCCGTTCGTCCGCAACGAGCCCTGCGCCGAGTGCGAGGGGACGGGTTTGGGCGCGGTCGCCCGGACGGTGGGGCTCGGCGGTCGGCGACTGCATGAACTGCTCGACCGTCCGGTCGAGGAGGTCGTCGAGTGGTGTGAGGTCCTCGGGGCGACACTGGGCCCGGCCCAGCAGGAGGCGGCGCAGGCTGTCGTGCCCGCGCTCCTGGCGCGGCTGCGGTTACTGGTCCGGCTCGGCGTCGGACACGTCCAGCTCTCGCGGCCGGCTCCCACGCTCTCCGGTGGAGAGCTGCAGCGGGCACGGGTGGCGGCCCAGCTGTGCACCGAACTGTCGGGAGTGGCGTTCGTCCTGGACGAGCCGTCCGCCGGGCTGCACCCGGCCGACAAGGCGCGGCTTGCCGAGCTCATCGAGGAGCTGCGCGGCTCCGGGAACACCGTCCTCATGATCGAGCACGATCCCGAGCTGATCGCCCAGGCGGACTGGGTGATCGACGTCGGTCCGCGGGCCGGTCGCGGGGGCGGGCGGCTGGTGGCCCAGGGCACCCCCCAGGAGGTCGCGGCCGTTCCGGAGTCGCTGACCGGCCAGTACCTGGCCCGGCGGGGCGGGCGGGTGCGGCGTGCCCGGCGCCCGGTTCGCGACGACCGGATGCTGACGCTGCGCGACGTCGCGGTGCGGACGGTCAGGGCCGACCGGATCGACATCCCACTGGGGGCACTCACCTGTTTCACGGGGGTGAGCGGCAGCGGCAAGAGCACCCTGCTCATCGACGGGGTGGCCGGCGCGGTCCAGGCCCGCATCGAAGGCACCCGTGCACCCGGTGTGGGCGACGTGGCGTGGACCGGCCCCCTGCACTGGGCGACCGTGGTCGACCAGGAGCCCATCGGCCGGACGCCGCGCTCCAACCCGGCCACGTACACCAAGGCGTTCAATCTGATCCGCAACCTGTTCGCGGGCACCGACGCCGCCGCCCGCCGTGGTCTGACGGCGGCCTCCTTCTCCTTCAACTCACCAGGCGGCCGGTGCGAGACGTGCACCGGGTACGGCGTCCGGCAGGTGGACATGAACTTCCTGCCCGACGTCTGGGTCACCTGCGACGTCTGCGACGGCAGGCGGTACGGGCCCGAGGTGCTCGCGGTGACCTACCGCGGCCTGGCCATCGACGAGGTGCTGGACCTGAGCGTCGACGAGGCCACGGAGCTCCTTGACACGCCCGCGCTGCGGCCGGTACTCACGGCGCTGCGCCGCACGGGCCTGGGGTATCTGCGGCTGGGACAGAGCGCCACCGTGCTGTCCGGCGGGGAAGCCCAGCGGCTGAAGCTCGCGGCCGCGCTGACCAAGGGTTCGCGACAGCCCGGACTGGTGGTGCTGGACGAGCCGGTCACCGGGTTGCATCCGGCGGACGTCCAAGTGTTGGTGGACGCGTTCGACGTACTCGTCGCCGCGGGAAACACGGTCGTCCTCGCCGAGCACGACCTCCATCTGGCCGCGGCCGCGGACTGGCTGGTGGACATGGGGCCGGGGAGCGGCGCGGCCGGGGGCCGGGTGCTGCACTGCGGCCGCCCGGACCTCCTTCCGCCGGACTCCGGACCCACGGCCGAGTACCTTCGAGGACTCTCCGCGGAGTCGGCGCACCGAGAATAGTCGGTATCGTCTAGTCGTAACCGACCAAGGAGGGTGAGTGATGACGGTGCGCAGACGGCCGGTGTCCAATCTGCTGGGGCTCGCAGTTCTCGGACTGCTGCTGGAGCAGCCGATGCATCCGTACGAGATGGCGGCGACCCTGCGGGAGCGCAACAAGGACACGAGCTTCAAGGTCAAGAACGGCTCGCTCTACGACGTGGTCGAGTCCTTGGTGCGGGCGGGCTGGATCGCCGAGCACAGCGTCGAGCGTGCCGGACGCCGACCGGAGCGCACCGTGTACGCCCACACCGAGCTGGGCCGTGAGGAGTTCATGAGCTGGCTCGACGAACTTGTCCGCACCCCGGTGAAGGAATACCCCAGCTTCCTCGCCGCAGTCAGCTATCTCGGTGCCCTGGGACCCGAACGCGCCGTCCAGGCCCTCCAGGAACGCATCGCCCGCCTGGACGAGGAGATCGACGAGGCGCGCCGCGCGCAGGCGGAGGCGCTGAGCGGGCAGACGCCACGGCTCTTCGTGATCGAGCTCGAATATGCCCTGACCATGGCCGAGGCCGAGCGGGACTGGTCCCGGCAGATCGTGGGCGAGATTCAGAACGGCACCCTCACCTGGCCCGAACTGACCACCAAGGA
This sequence comes from Streptomyces sp. Y2F8-2, assembly GCF_014905555.1. Taxonomy (GTDB): domain Bacteria; phylum Actinomycetota; class Actinomycetes; order Streptomycetales; family Streptomycetaceae; genus Streptomyces; species Streptomyces cynarae. The sequence continues at coordinate 33,225 of NZ_BNGS01000010.1, forward strand.
AGGCCGGCAGGTGTGGACCGACCAGGACGAGAACGAAGGACAACACGCATGACCGCACCAGCCGCACCGCACCAGCGAGGCGAACCCCATCCGCCGAGGAAGGCGTTACCCATGATCCAGGCCAAGGGACTGGCCAAGACGTTCTCCACCAAGCAGGGCCCGGTCGAGGCGGTGGCCGGAGTCGACTTCACCGTCGATGCGGGGGAGATCGTGGGTTTCCTCGGGCCCAACGGCGCCGGCAAGACGACCACCATGCGCATGCTGACCACCCTGCTCCCCCCGAGTTCGGGCACGGCCGTCATCGCGGGATGCGATCTGCTGCACGAGTCGGCGAAGGTGCGCCGGCACATCGGCTACGTCTCCCAGGCGGGCGGCGCCAAGCCCGGCTCCCCGGTCCGCCGGGACCTGGTCCTGCAGGGCCGCCTCTACGGGATGTCCCGCCCGGAGGCCGAAGCACGAGCCGAGGAGGTGATGGTCCAGCTCGGTCTCGAGGACCTCGCGAGCCGCGTCGTCCAGACACTCTCGGGCGGCCAGCGCCGTCGCGTCGACATGGCGCTCGGCCTGATCCACGGGCCCGAGCTCCTCTTCCTCGACGAGCCCACCGCCAATCTGGATCCCGAGAGCCGCAATGGCGTCTGGGAGCACATCCGCCGCCTGCGTGACGAGCACGGCACCACCGTGTTCCTCACGACCCACTACCTGGACGAGGCCGACAGCCTCTGTGACCGCGTACTGATCATCGACAAGGGCCGCATCATCGCGGAGGACAGCCCGCAGAGCCTGAAGGCCGCGATCTCCCACGACACCATCCGGATCGAGGTCGACGTCGACGCGACGCGTGCCCGTGACCTGCTCGCCGCCCACCGAGATGTTCACGAGGTGACGGTGGACGGCGTCGTTCTGTCGGTCAGCTGCCGCGACGCCGAGCGGATCCTCGCCGATCTGCTGCGCGTGCTCGAAACCGCGCGGATCCGCGTCGAGTCCCTGCGTGTGGTGAAGCCCACGCTCGACGACGTCTTCATGACCATGACCGACCGCCGTCCGCAACGGGACGCGGACGCCGTCCACGCCTGAGGGGGAGCAACGATGCACACGATCCGAGACGCGGCGATCGTCTTCCGCGACGAGGCCGCGGCCGTGGCACAGAAGAGGATCGGTCTGTTGATCGGCCTGGTCCAACCATTCGTCTACATGGCCCTGTTCGGCCCGCTGCTGGTGAGGATGCTGCCCGAGAGCGGCGCCTCCGCCTGGCAGGTCTACATCCCGGGCCTGCTCGTCCAACTGGGCCTGTTCGCCACCGGCTACGCCGGATTCGGGCTGATCCCCGACGTCCGTTCCGGCTACCTGGAACGGCTGCGGGTGACCCCGGCGAGCCGGCTCGGGCTGCTGCTCGGGCGGGTGCTCTGGGATGTGCTGGCCCTGTTCATCCAGTCGGTCGTCATCGTGCTCATCGCCCTGCTGTTCGGGCTGCGGGCTCCGGTAGGAGGTGTGCTGGCCGCCATCGCGATGATGCTGCTCGTCGGTATCAGCCTGGCATTCCTGTCCTACTCGCTGGCCCTGAAGCTGACGTCGGAATGGCTGTTCGCTCCCGTCCTCAACGGCATCGCCCTGCCGCTGATGCTGCTGTCCGGCATCCTGCTGCCCCTGACCTACGCCCCCGGCTGGCTCAAGGCCATCGGCTCCGCCAACCCTCTGCGTTACGCGGTGGACGCCATGCGCGGACTCTTCGCCGGAAACTACGGCTCGCACTCCGTCCTGTCCGGCATCTGCGTGGTGGTCGGCCTGATGGTCGTGTCGGCGGTGGCCGGCACCCGTATCTTCGCCAAGTACAACGCCTGAGCCTCTTGCGTCCTCGCGGTGTGGCCGACGGCGTCGCAGGCGTGCATTCGCCATTGCCTGCGGACTCTGTGGTCGGCCCTCCGCCGGAGTTCTCCACGGCCGTCGAACCTGCGCGTCCCGCCCACTCCGTTGCGTCAGGGCCAGCCGCAGAGCATCGACCAGGCCCGGGCCGACATGCTCCTGGCCGGCCCACCGCCTGGGGCTGCTCCGCTTGCGCCTTATGGTGAGGCTGTGGTGCGCCACCCGCGTGGCGCTGCTGGTCGTCGGGTGCTGCCGTGCCGTCCCCCCGGGAGCGGGACCGATGTCAGGATCACCGACATCTACGGGGAGCGGCTGACCGTCGACGGCACCGCCGTGCAGCCGGACGTCGCGCAGCCGACGGGCGTCCAGTTCGCCCGGCATTGACCAGCCGCCGGACAGCCTTCACCGGTCCGCAACCGAGCACGACCGCCGTTCGAATCCCGGGCCGGGCACTGTTAGGCTGCGCCCCTGTTGTTAAACATGCAACTAACGTGCACGTCATCGCCAGGAGAGGGCGACGGAGGGATGCTCCTCGACGACGCGTCCGCGGAGTTCCACGAATTCTTCGAACGCCACTATGCCGAACTCGCCCGTCTGGCATACCTCCTGACCGGCGAGACCGACGCGGCGGACGACCTCGCGGCGGATGCCCTGCTCGCCCTGTGGCAGCGCTGGGACCGGTTGCGGCAGGCCGACCACCCGCTCGCCTACGCCCGCGGTGTGGTGGCCAACCTGGCGCGGGGACGGATCCGCAGCGCGGTGCGCGAGCGACTCCGGATCACGCTGTTCTGGTCCCGCAGCCCCGAGAAGGTGGAGGGGCCGGACATGGCGGCCGTGCTGGACGTCCGCGCGGCGCTCGCCCGGCTGCCCTTCCGCAAGCGCGCCTGCGTGGTGCTGCGGCACGCCTTCGACCTGTCGGAGAAGGACACGGCGGCAGCGCTGGGCATATCGGTCGGCACGGTGAAGAGCCAGACCTCGAAGGGAATGGCCGAGCTGGAAAGGATACTGGGCGCACGAGCGGCCGGGGACCTGGTGGCAGGGAGGAGGAACCGGTGAACGACGAGATCGCCCGTCAGCTGCGCGAGGCCGCCGAGGCGCACCGGCCCGACCGCGCGCGGATGCTGGCCCGGGTGCAACGCGGCATGGCCGGCCCCGCCGTCCGTCACCGCGCGCGGCCGTTCGCGAGGTCCGGGACCAGGGTCGCGCTCGCCGGGCTCGCCGCCACCGGCATCCTGGCGACCGGCGGCCTCGCCGTCGCCGCCATCGTCGCGCACTCGTCGCCGTCGGCCACCGTGACCACGCCTGCCACCCCGTCCCCGACCGCCGGCTCCCCGCACCCGACATCGGGCCGCCCCACCCCCGTTGCGCCGGCCCCCGCCACCCCGGGCAGCGCGCGCCCGACTCCGCCGGCCACCAGTCCATCGCCGGCCGCCGGCGAGAGCCGGAACGGGCCGCTGTGGTCGGCCGGCTCGGTGGACCCGCACAGCACCGTCTACTGGACGCAGAGCAACCTCGCCCTCAAGACGACCCGGCCGCTCACCTCGCTCACGGTCGAGATGCGGATCGTGCAGACCGGCGGGGTGAAGAACACCGGCACCTGGGAGACCCTGCCGAGTGCTGACTTCACCGTCACCGCTCGGGAGGACGGCGGCACGCTGGTCTACCGCTGGGTCCTCAAGCCGGGCCTGACCGTGCCGGCCGGGAGCTATGAGTTTGCCGCCCAGTTCAACAACGGCACCGGCGTGCGCAGTTCCGCGGGCGACGGCTACCGCGTCGACGCGCAGGGTTCGGGCGGCTCCGCGTCGGTCCGGGGAGGGTTCGTCCCGACCCGGTGAACGCCGCTGTGCGGCAAGGGGTGAGTCCCTTTGCCGCACAGCTCGATGGGAGAACAAGTACCCGCACTGCTGGTACGGGGTCCAGTCGGCCGGGCCGACGTTGGTCCCGTCGGCGTAGGTGGCCTCCATGGTGGCCGGCGGGTCGCCGTGGAACCGGGTGGGGACGGTGACAGCGGCCGTGAAAACTCTTCCGTCGGATCGCGGCAACCTTTGTGTGCGTGGCGGCAACCGGCAGGTAACCGGGTCCGGATCAAGGCCCGCTGTGCCAGAAGGACGTGCCGTTGTCAGATCAGAACCGCTCTCATCGCCGCCGTCCGGCTACCCGCCGCGTGCTCGCCGCCGCCGTGGTCCTCGCCGCCGCGGGTGCCGCCGCACCGCTGGTCGCGCTGGCCGCACGCACGCCGGAGGCCCGCACACCGACCCTGGCCACCGCGGCGGCCGGCAGCGGCCGCTACTTCGGCACGGCGGTGTCCTCGGGCAGGTTCGGCGACCCGACGTACTCCACCCTTCTCGACCGGGAGTTCAACATGATCACCCCGGAGAACGAGATGAAGTGGGACACCGTCGAACCCTCCCGCGGGAACTTCAACTTCAGCCCGGCCGACTCGATCGTGGGCCACGCCGCCGCGCACGGCCAGCGCATGCGCGGCCACACCCTGGTGTGGCACTCCCAACTGCCCGGCTGGGTCAAGTCCCTCACCGACGCCAACACCCTGCGCAGTGTGATGGACAACCACATCACCACCGAGATGACCCACTACAAGGGCAAGATCTACGCCTGGGACGTGGTCAACGAGGCGTTCGCCGACGGCGGCAGCGGTCAGCACCGCAGCTCGGTCTTCCAGGACGTGCTGGGCAACGGCTTCATCGAGGAAGCCTTCCGCACGGCCCGGAACGCCGACCCCTCCGCCAAGCTCTGCTACAACGACTACAACATCGAGAACTGGACCGACGCCAAGACGCAGGGCGTCTACGCGATGGTCAAGGACTTCAAGTCCCGCGGTGTGCCCATCGACTGCGTCGGCTTCCAGAGCCACTTCGGCGCCGGCGGCCCGCCGGCCGGCTTCCAGGCCACGCTGTCCAAGTTCGCCGCGCTCGGCGTGGACGTACAGATCACCGAACTCGACATCGCCCAGGCGTCCGCCACCGCGTACGCCAACACCGTGCAGGACTGCCTCAACGTCGCTCGCTGCACGGGCATCACGGTGTGGGGCATCCGCGACAGCGACTCCTGGCGCACCGGTGAGAACCCGCTGCTGTTCGACGCGAGCGGCAACGAGAAGCCCGCCTACAACGCGGTGCTCACCGCCCTGGGCAGCAGCGGCGGCACGCCGAGCGGGGGCAGCGGCGGGACACCAGCCGAAGGCATCACCTCCGGCACCGTCTACACGCTCTCCGACGTGGCCGCCGGACGCGTTCTCGACGAGCCCGCGGGATACAACGGCAACGGCACCCCGCTCCAGGTGTGGGACGCCAGCGGTGCCTCCAACCAGCAGTGGCGTGCCGGCCGGAACAGCGACGGCTCCTACACGCTGACCAACGTCGCCAGCGGCCGGGTACTGGACGAGCCGGGCAACCAGACGGGCAACGGGACCAGAACGGAGGTCTGGGACTCCAACGGCGGCGCCAACCAGCACTGGCGGGCCGCCCGGAACAGCGACGGCTCCTACACGCTGACCAACGTCGCCAGCGGTCGGGCACTGGAGATTCCCGGCGGCAAGACCGCCAACGGCACCCCCGTCCAGATCTGGGACTCCAACGGCGGCGGCGCCAACCAGCACTGGAACTTCAGGACCCCGGCGCCTGCGCCGGCGGGCGGCACGTGTGCTCTTCCGTCGACATACCGGTGGACGTCGACGGGTGCGCTGGCGCAGCCGGCGAACGGGTGGGACGCGGTGAAGGACTTCACCACCGTGACGTACAACGGCAAGCACCTGGTCTACGCGTCGAGCGTGTCGGGATCGTCGTACGGCTCGATGATGTTCAAGCCCTTCACGAACTGGGCGGACATGGTGTCGGCCGGCCAGACCGGCATGAGCCAGAAAGCGGTGGCGCCCACACTGTTCTACTTCGCGCCCAAGAACATCTGGGTGCTGGCGTCCCAGTGGGGCGCGTCGCCCTTCGTCTACCGCACGTCGAGCGACCCCACCAACCCCGACGGCTGGTCCGCGCCGCAGCCGCTGTTCACCGGCAGCATCCCCCGCACCGAATCCGCCACCGGCCCGATCGACCAGACCCTGATCGCCGACGACCAGAACATGTACCTGTTCTTCGCCGGCGACAACGGCAAGATCTACCGGGCGAGCATGCCGATCGGGAACTTCCCGGGCAACTTCGGCTCGTCGTACACGACGGTCATGAGCGATTCGACGAAGAACCTGTTCGAGGCGCCGCAGGTCTACAAGGTTCAGGGCCACAACCAGTACCTCATGATCGTTGAGGCTCGGGGGGCGAACGAGCAGCGCTACTTCCGTTCGTTCACCGCCACCAGCCTGAGTGGTTCCTGGACCCCGCAGGCCGCCGGCGAGAGCAACCCCTTCGCCGGCAAGGCCAACAGCGGTGCCACCTGGACCAACGACATCAGCCATGGTGACCTGGTCCGCAACAACCCCGACCAGACCATGACCATCGACCCCTGCCACCTGCAGTTCCTCTACCAGGGCAAGTCCCCCACCGCGACCGGCCCCTACGACCGACTGCCGTGGCGGCCGGGTGTCCTCACCCTGCAGCGCTGACCCGCCTGATCCACGGTGATGGCGATCGGGTGCGGTGCACCGGCGCGTAGACGAGCGGTCTACGGCGTGGGCACCTCCACCCGCTGACCGCTGCTCACCGCCTCGAGGAACCCCAGCCGGCGCATGGCTGGGGTTCCCATCGTTTGGGGACCAGACGGAGGCTCGGCGAGGCTTGTCGGGCTGACGGGTGGGCTCCTGGTCCTGCGCGGTGTGGGCGCCGGCGTCCCGGGCCGCATTCACCTTCCGCCACATCGGCGCATTCATCGACCGGGACGGCCCGCACTGTCCCGGCCTCGCGGTCGAACTCGGCTTCCCCGCCGTCACCTGTCAGCACGATCATCCCCTTCGCCAAGGCCGCCCCGATCGGCGCCCGCACCGACGGCGGCATGGCCGGCGCCGACCGGAGAAGTCCTCAGCCCGACGAAGATGACGAAATGCGCCCCCATCGAAGAGATGGGGGCGCATTTCGTCAGCTTCGCCTACTTGAGTGCTGTACCGCCCGAGTTGTGATAGGCGATCGTCTTGTTGATCAGGTTTCCGCCGTCGGACTCGACCGTCGTCTGTTCCTGCTGCCCTGGACCGAAGAGCAGCCCGGCGACATGGGCGCTCGCCACCTGGTCCATGTGCCCGAAGAGCCAGTCCACCTTGTCGTCCTTGTAATGGTTGAGGGTGTTGTTCTGCGCCATGTTGCCCACGGGGATCTGCCACAGGACCACCGGCTTGCCCACGGACTCGGCCATCGTCTTGTAGAACTGCAGCGCGGCGGCGGCCTTCTGGTCGGTCCAGAAGTGGTCACTGCCGCCGTGGGCCGGCTGTGCGTACCAGCCCGCGTCGCGGTCCGACACGTCGGTGACCAGGAAGTCGGCGTTCTGCGCGCCGAGGTTCGCGTAGTCCTTGACGCATGCCTGTGTGTTGGTCTGCCAGTCGAAGCAGGAAAGGTGCAGCCCCACGGCGGTGTTCGGCGCGTACTTGTGCGCCATCGAGATCAGGCAGCGGGCGAGTCCGGCGGCGCTGTTCTCCTGCGATCCGCAATCCGTCGGATTCGCGCCCGAGACCTGTGCGGGAACCTGGTGCGGATCGCCGAGCGACCGCACGTAGCCCCAGAAGTCGGGCTCGAGGTCGATCGCGTCGTGCGACGTGCCGATCTTCTGGAGGAAGAACCGGTAGTCGTTCAGGTACCGGGTGAGCAGATCGAGCCGGTTGATGGCCTTGACCTCGCCCGGACCGTCGCCCTCGCCTGCCGCATCCCCGAGGTCGCGCAACGAGTACCAGGTCCAGAGCATCTTCTGCGGACGCGCGCTGCCCTTGTACGTCGCCTGGGCCGCCACGCTGTCCCGCCAGGTCACGTAAGTGCCGGGCGCCGTGGTGCTGCCGTTCCAGCAGCCCCACCAGCCCGACCAATCGTCGTGGCAGCGCGCTGCCGTGTAGTAGTCCGACGAGGGCGCGGGCTGGCTGTGCACATAGGCGTAGCGCATGTCGAACGGCGCGGCGGTCGCCGAGGCGTCGGACATCGAGCCGCCGATGAGCACCGTGCTGCTGCCCATGAAACGTGTCGTCGAACTGCCGCCACCGGCCACGGGAGACGGCGCCGACGACGGGTGCGAGCCGCTCGGAGCCTGGCTGGTGGGAACGCTGCCGCCCGGCGCGGTGGGCGTACCGGAGCTGCCGACACTCCCGGCCGGGACGAGTTGCCACTGCTGATCGGCGCCGCCCCGGTCGCGGTTCTGGACGACGTCGCCCCCGTCGGCCTTGGCGGCGTTGCGGACATCGACGGCCATGCCACTGAAGCGATTGACCAAACGCACGTAGCCGTCCGGCGACTTGGCCAGTTTGAACTGCTGGTTGGTGCCGTTGTGGTCTCGCCACTGCACGAGGGCGGAGCCGGCCGTCTTCGACCAGCCGAGGTCGTCCAGCACCTTGCCGGAGTTCCGGTTCTGCAGCCGGTAGTACCCGTCACCCGCGTCGATGAACCGCCACTGCTGGTTGGCCCCGCCGTGGCGCGCCCACTGCACCACCGCCGCGCCGTCGTTCGTGGCGTAGGCGCGGTCGTCCAGCACCTTGCCGCTGTTGCGGTTGACCAGCACGTACCACTTCTTCAGATCCAGGGTTTGCTGCGCCGAAGCCTGGCTGACCACGACAGCCGAGCCGGCCACGACCACCATGGCGAGACCTGCCCACAGACCCCGATGCGCGAGCAACCGACGGCCACGATGCTTCGGGCGACCACCGCGCGCGCCGCCGTCGGCACGGTGGCCGCCGACGCGGGACGCCACCGATGACGTGGGTGGGCCGGGGACATGTCTGTGCTCTCGTTCCAGGGACATGCCTGTGCTCTCTTTCAGCCGTTGCATCTGACCGGACCACTTGGCCGGACAACGCTGAGTGGTCCGAGAGGCCGAAGAGGTTGCCGCGAAGATCCACAGATTTTTTCGCCTTGACCGCTTCCCGTTCGCTGCGGAGCACGGCACGCCTGACGCCGGCGGTGGCGAACGCCTGATGGCTGGTCGGGGAAGGTGCGGGACAGCAGCGAGATCCCGACCCGGCAAGGCCGCTCCGAGCGCCTCGCCGACCTTGCGGCAGCCACCAACAGTACCCACTGTCTGTGCGGCACCGGTGGTCTGCGTTACCTCGACGCCGCGGCCCCTTCGACGCCCACGGCATGCCCGTGCTGCCCTTCCACACCCCTGTGGATGACCCACTCTGGCAGGGGGCTCGCCGATCCAGCAGTCTGTGGGCCCTGAGCAAGATCGGGCCCGATGCGCTTGCAGACCACCTGGCCGCCCAACGAGAAGCTCACCGTCCTGGAGCCCACGCGTGACCGCCGGCATCTCCGACACCCTCACCCGGGGCATCCTGTGCGAGGCGTACGGCACGGGCATTCCCACCGCCGTCCTGCCGTACCTGAACTCGGCCCAGGCCGCCCACCCCGCGTACCGCCGGAGTCCGGGCGAGCTGCGCGAGACGGGCGTGCTGGTCGGCTCGTACGAGCCTCACTCACCGGCCCAAGGCCGCCGGTGGTGCTGATCGATACCGCTGGGAGGCACTGGTCTTTGCAGACCGCCTGGAAACGCGACCGCTGATCACCCCACACAATGGTGGTACAGCACCTGCCTCCACGTTGCGGCCGCGCGTTCCTCGGCAACCGGCATGAGCTTGCGGAGCAGGAGCAGGCGTGACCGACCGCCCCCTTGCTTTGACACCCGCTTCAGGAGTTCGTTCTCCACCCGGCCGGGCTGAGGCCCGCCTCAGGCACCGGTGCCGCACGCGCCTGCTGGTTGCAGCCGCCGTCCGTGCTCGTTGATGTCAGCGGTGGATGTCAGCGAAACAGCTCCGGCAGCGGGCAAGCCTCCTGCTGTCATCGATCAACCGGACGCGCCGGTTGACGGCCGGAGAGGTGAGCCGTCGCGCTGTTACACAGCGGTGACGGTTCCCGTATCGATCACGATTATGTGATCAGTCACACTAACTGCATCGCACACCGCAAGGGCCGAAACCGGGGGGCCGGACGGAAAGCCGCGGGGCGATCTTCTCGCTTCACCACTCTTGTCATCCCTGGGGGGATCACCATGTCTGCCGTGCTCGCGCGCCACCGCCTCACCCTCCGTGCCGCCGTCGCCACCGCCGCTCTCGCCGGCGCCCTGCTCACGCCGGCCGTCGCCTTCGCCGCCGACGGCCAGTCCGGCACCGACACACACTGCACCGCGACGCAGACCATCCCCTCCGCCTTCGGCGGCTGGACGGTCGACCTGACCAACAGCCTCTCGGCGGGCCCCAAGGCCGTACTGAAGGACGACAAGGGCAAGACGGTGTCCACCGTGGACCGCGCCCATCCCGAGGATCTCGCCAACGGCCTCAAGATCAAGAACGCGGACACCACCTCCCCGCTCTTCCTCGACCGCTCCCAGGGCGACCCGGCGCCGTGGCGCCAGACGCCGTTCCCGGCCCTGCCGAAGGACTGCATGGGGACGGGCACGGGCAGCGGTTCCGGCACGGGTACGGGGTCCGGGTCGGGCGCCGGTACCGGCACCGTCACCGTCATCGGCAAGTGCACCGTGATGCAGACCATTCCCTCCCGCTTCGGCGGCTGGACGGTCGACCTGACCAACAGCCTCCGTAAGGGCCCCAAGGCCGTGCTGAGGGACGGCAAGGGCAAGGCGGTGTCCACCGTGGACCGCAACCGCCCGGTGGACACCGTCAACGGCCTGAAGATCGAGAAGGCCTACAGCACCTCCCCGCTCTTCCTGGACAACAACCAGGGCGGCGACTCCCCCTGGCGCACGACGCCCTTCCCGAAGCTGCCCAAGGGCTGCGTGAACACCGGCACCGGCACCGGCGCCGGTAAGGGCACCACCCAGACCACCAAGGCCACCCAGACCAAGGTCGTCCCCACCGGCGCCGTCGCCGCGGGCGCCGAGGGCACCGGCAGCTCGCAGAACACCGCGCTGCTGGCGGGCGGGGCGGTCCTGGCCGTGGGCGGTGTGGCCGGCCTCGGTTACGTCGTGCGCCGCCGCCGCGCGAGCGTCTGATCCCCCGACACCACCGCACCTGGCGGGCCACCGGTCGTCACCGGCGGCCCGCCTTCGGCGTCCACCCCAGGCGACTCCCCCCAGCACAGCCCAGGAAGCCCCGAGGAACCCCGATGAACGCGCCCCCAGCCCAGGAAGCGCCGCCCCCGTCCCCGCCCTCCCGCAGCCGCCTGCGCTGGATCGCGGCCATGGCGGCGGCAGCACTGGCCGTCGGCGGCTGGATGACGGTCATCGCCGTACACGCCGACACCCCGGCACCCGCCGCACACGGCCCGGCAGCGAACATCACCGCCTCCGCCCCACCGCCGTCGCACGCGTCCGCGTCCTCGCCCACGTCCTCACCGGCTCCGCTGCCCGCATCCGCGCCCGTGCGGGTCCGCATCCCGGCCGCCGGCGTCGACACCTCCCCCGTCCTCCAACTCGGCCTCGCCGCCGACGGAACCGTCCAGGTGCCGTCCGTCGCCCAGGCCGACCGCATCGGCTGGTACCGGGAGGGCGTCACCCCCGGCCAGACGGGTCCGGCCGTACTCATCGGCCACTTCGACACCGTCAACGGGCCCGCCGTCCTGCGGAACGTGGCGCGCGTGCGTCCCGGCGACACCATCACCGTCGACCGCGCCGACGGCTCCACCGCCGTCTTCGCCGTACGCACCCTGCAGCAGGTGGACAAGAGACACTTCCCCACCCAGCGGGTGTACGGCGACACCTCCCGCCCCGAACTGCGCGTCATCACCTGCGGCGGCGACCTGCGCGCAGGCCACCGCCCGGACAACATCATCCTGTACGCCGACCTGGTACGAACCTCCCCGAGCTGAGCCCTGCGGGGGCTAGTGGGTTGCGCTGGCGATACGAACACCACGGGCGGCGAAGTCTCCATGGACGTGGCAAGCCCCGGCAACGGCGGTGAGCAGCCGGTCGAGTGAGACCCGGACCCGGGCCGCCGTTGATCGCGTCTTCCAAGAGGACGAGCCTGCGGATGACGGCCCAGAGACGGCCCAGGATGGCCCCTAGGGCTCTGACCTGCGGTTATCTCAGTAGCCGAAGAAGTGAAAGGCCGGGTCTCCGACCTGCGGCCACGTAATCGATCAACGCTGCGACCTGCGACTTAGCTGTCGGTGGTTGTCGGCGTTGGTCGTCGTTGAGCACCCTCTGACGGCCCCGAGACGGCCCCGCTTTCCCTTGCTTAGACGACTGCGGGCTTGCGCGGATCAACGGGGTTGATCTCGGCTTCGTCGAAGAGCTGCTCCAGGGCTTCGGTTCCATGCTTTCTGCGGAACGCGATCTCGGATGCGGTAACCGGTAGCAGCCAGAGCAAGCGGGCGTGTCCGTCTGGCAGGGCACACCGTTCAAGGTCGGGCCCGTGCAGGTAGGACAGGCTGACAAGCAGATGCTCGCAGGTCGATCCGGGCGTCCAGGGTTCCCCCATCGGCAGGCTGTGGCCCAGATCAAGACGGTGAGGCTCCGGCCCACCGCAGTGGTAGAAGGCCGTCATCGCGAGAACGTCCGCGGATCGCTGATCGGCGCCGTCATGATGAACTCCAGGCCGTGTCCCTGATGGTGGGCCCGTGCCCAGCATCCGACTGTGACGTAGGGCGCCGAATAAGGTCGAGGGGGCGGTTCGACGTGAGGTCGGCAGAGTCTCAATGACCGAGCCAAGCGACGGGCGCCGGCCGATGGTGCGCACGGAGCCCGTATCGGGCCCAGACTTTGCGATCTGGCCTCATCCTTATCAGGTCGATCACGGCTCCTCTGGTACTCAGCAGAGCCCTGACCCGGGGTGGACCCGCCGGTCGCTGAGCACCGCTCTTGTTCGGCCCTGTTCGTGGCTGTTGGTGTCAGCCGTTGGTGTCAGGCCCAACGGCGAGCTTGACAGGAGTCTCAGGAGAGGGTGGCGGCGTCCACGGTCTCTCGGATCTCCAGGACGGTGTCGGCTCCCGTGATCGCGAACAGGCGCTGAAGCTGCTGCGGTGGCGCGACCACTCGAAAGGTGCCCGCCTTGTGCGTACGAATGAGCACATTGAGAAATGACGAGTCCGCGAAGACAACGCCGGATGCGTCCAGGATCACCTTTGCATGCTCTCTCGCAGCGGCGGCCAGTGCGTTCGCCAGAGGCGGGACCGAATGCATGTCGTATGAACCATGAGCTGCAATGACCCAGGCACCGCGCGATGCGTACTGATCCAATGCAGCTTCTGGGGCAGGTTCGCCGGCCAGGTTCGACCACTGCTCCTCGTCAGCGTTGCTCACGAGTCTTGGCATGACGGCCTCGTCCCAGGACACTTGCGGGCTCCTTCCGTGGCGCTGCATCGCGGGAACATGTCAGCGATTACGTGAAAAGTATGTCATGTATCTGGGTTCAGCAATGCTGCCCCTAAGATGCAGGGCATGGTTGGAGTGCCCGAACCTCACACCGGATGGACGTTCATCACCAACCACGCGCGCGTGCTGGCAGCCATTGCCGACAACTCGAACGTCCGGATCCGCGACATCGCTGCTCGTTGTCGGCTTACGGAGCGCGCCGTCCAGCGCATCATCTCCGACCTCGAGCAGGACGGTTACCTCTCTCGAACCCGTGATGGCCGCACGAACACCTACCGCATCGAGGCAGGCAAGGTACTGCGTCATCCGGCGGAAGCTGGTCTCTCCGTGGCCTCTCTCCTCTCCTTGCTCGTGCAGGATGAGACCGAGCGCGTCAACAAGCCGCTTGCTCAGCAAGCTCGTTGACCTGCGTCAAGGGCACGCGGTAGTGGTCGTGAGAGGCCTTGCACGGTGCGCACCGCCTCAACCCACCACTAACCCCAGCTCCTGTCCCGTACGCCATGGGCCGCGTCTGCTCGGCTCCGCCTGGGTCGGCGGTGTGCGGGACGGGAGCTCCCTGCGCACGCCACTACGGACCCGCAGTCGGCGGCGGCGCCCCCTCCATCCCGGTGCCGGCTGATCCCCCGCCGGAGGCATTGCCTTGACCGTGGGCCGCTCTATGCGGTGATCGACTCATGGCCACCAGCCCTCTCCACATGTGGGCGCGCGTCGGCGCAGCGCGCGGAGCGGGCCGGAGGCAGGGGCGCAGCCGGGCGGACACGATGGTCCGCGCGGGACAGTCCTCGGAGAAGGCGGCGCTGATCTATCAGCACTCCGACGAGGAGCGTCAGGAGGAGGTCGCCGCGGGCCTCGACGCCACCGTCCGGAAGGCTCGGGTCGCCGCAGCTCGGAAGGCGCCCGACAGGCCTTCTGGCACGAATCTGGCACGCGGCGTCTGATCATCGAGGACAGCAAAAAGGCCCGGGTCTCTGACCTGGGCCTTAATCATGGAGCGGGTGACGAGAATCGAACTCGCGCTCTCAGCTTGGGAAGCTGATGTTCTACCATTAAACTACACCCGCGTAAGTCCCCGACCGGTGATCCGGTCCTGGAACGCTGCTCACTGTACCTCATCCCGGACCCCCGGTGCTCGCGCCGTGGGGTCCTGTGTCGTTCCAGGGTCCGGATGTGGCTGCGGGGGGCCGGAGTTGGGGCGTACGGTGGTGGGGGAGCGGAGGGGTCGTGCGCGGTCGGAGTGCCGCCTGGAGGGCCGTCCCTTTCATCCCGTAATGTGGCTTTCGTCGTCCGTCACGGCAGTGAGACGAAGGCTCTTGGGGAAGGGACTCAGAGGACTTGATGGAGCGCACCGTCGTCCGTTGTGCCGAGGGGCACGTGTTCAGCACCGCTTCGTTCCCGATGCAGCAGGCCGAGCGCCTCGGCCCCGGCCGGCTCGTCCGGTGTCCCCGCTGCGCCCGGCTCCGCAGCGCGGTGCCGGTGACCTTGCAAAAGCAGTAGCGGCAGGAGCGGAGGGCCCGTAGCGGCCAGCGGTTCGGGCGCGTGGAGTCGTCGCGATTGTGGCGGCTCCGCGCGCCTTGCGTATTCTCAGGGCGTGCTTCTCTCAGACAAGGACATCCGGACCGAGATCGACAAGGGGCGGGTCGTGATCGACCCGTTCGATCCGACCATGGTGCAGCCCTCGAGCATCGACGTGCGGCTCGACCGCTACTTCCGGGTGTTCGAGAACCACAGGTACCCCCACATCGACCCCTCCATCGAGCAGGTCGACCTCACGCGGCTCGTCGAACCCGAGGGCGACGAGCCGTTCATCCTCCACCCCGGGGAGTTCGTCCTGGCCTCGACGTACGAGGTCATCACGCTGCCCGACGATCTCGCCTCGCGGCTGGAGGGCAAGAGCTCCCTCGGGCGGCTCGGGCTCGTCACCCACTCCACCGCCGGGTTCATCGACCCCGGTTTCTCCGGGCACGTCACGCTCGAGCTGTCCAACCTCGCCACCCTTCCGATCAAGCTCTGGCCGGGCATGAAGATCGGGCAACTGTGCATGTTCCGACTCACCTCGCCGGCCGAGTTCCCCTACGGCAGCGAGCGGTACGGCTCGCGCTACCAGGGCCAGCGCGGTCCCACGCCGTCCCGTTCCTTCCTGAACTTCCACCGGACGCAGGTGTGAGCGAGACATGACCAGCGACGCACGAGAGAACCTGACCTACGAGGACTTCGGACGCGCCGTCCGGGAACTCGCGCAGACCATCGCCGACGACGGCTACCAGCCCGACATCGTGCTCAGCATCGCGCGCGGCGGAGTGTTCGTGGCCGGCGGCCTCGCGTACGCCCTGGACTGCAAGAACATCCATCTGATCAACGTCGAGTTCTACACCGGTGTGGGCACCACGCTCGACATGCCCGTGATGCTCGCCCCGGTCCCCAACGCGATCGACTTCACCGACAAGAAGGTCCTGATCGCCGACGACGTGGCCGACACCGGCAAGACGCTGAAACTCGTGCACGACTTCTGCGTGGAGACCGTCGCCGAGGTCCGCTCCGCGGTGATCTACGAGAAGTCCCAGTCGCTGGTGAAGTGCGAGTACGTGTGGAAGCGGACCGATGACTGGATCAACTTCCCGTGGAGTGTCGACGGGCCTGTGGTGAAGCGGGACGGGCAGGTGCTGGACGCGTAGGCGTCCGAGTCACTTGTACGTCACCTGGTACTGCCTGCCGTACACGTTCGAGTTGTAGATCTTCGGGGCGGGGGCGCCGCGGTCCGTCACCGTCACGCACACCTCGTAGCGCGCACCGTGCGTCAGGTCCGTGTCGACTGCCGCCTCCACCCACTGCTCACGGGACTGCGGAGTCGGCCAGGCCGGCAGGGCGGGGAACACCTTGCCGTGGGCTTCGTCCGTGCCGGGGAAGACGGTGGTTCTGCCCGACGAATCCCTCAGCCAGAGGTAGACGTCCACCGACTTCGAGCCGGACGTCGTACGCCACTCGGCGATCATGTACAGGCGGCCGCCCTGGATACGCGCACAGGGCTTGACCAGCACGTCGGACGCGTCAGTCGATCTCCAGCCGGTGCAGCCCTGTGCCGGGTTGCCCGGCAGCGCAGGCTGTGACGCGCCCGGTGCCGCAGTCTCCGTGGTCGCGGTGGCTGTCGCGCTCGGTGACGGGCTCCCGGACCTCGTCGGGACGGTGCTCCGCGACGGCGCGTGCGACGACGTCTCCGCGTCGCCCGCCGGCGCTGCGTCCGACACCGTATGGCGTTCCCACAGGTCGACGCCGACGAACGCGCCGAGTGCAAGGATCAGGCCTCCCGCCAGCGACCACGCCAGCCCAGCCCTGAGCGACCCGCGCGAGGCGTAGTGGTGGTGTTCATGGATCGTCTGATCGCGGCCGGTCTGGTAGGTCCGGGCCTGGTCCGACGGTGTTGCCGAGAAGGACTGCCCGGCGGGTCGGTCAGGAGGGGGAGTCGTCTGTCCCGTCATCGTTCGTTGATCGTCTGGTTCCCGGCGGACTGGTAGACGCGTGCATGGCCGGTCGGGGCCGCGTTGAAGACCGTGGTGGTGCCCTGAGTCTGCTGTGCGGGGAGCGACGGGGTGAGCTCCTCCGCCAGGACGCGGCGCAGTTCCTCGGCAAGGTCGGGACGTGTCACGAGCAGCCGGCGGAAACGCAGGCGCCACTCCTGCGCCGAGTCCTCCGCGAGGTCGGCCTGGGTGTCGGCGAGCAGCAGGGTGCGGGTCTCCGTCAGTTCCGCCTCGACCGTGTCGGCACGCTCCGGGTACGCGCGCTGCCAGAGAGCGGCGACCGAGGTCTTGGCCCGCTCCCACAGGTCGGTGGTCAGAGCCGTCACCACCGCCGTCCCCGCGCTCGACGCGAGGGCCGCCAACTCGGCTTCCACAGCCACTCCTTCTCGCTCCGGTGCTGAACAGGGGCGCCATCTTATGGCACCAACGGGACCGTAGCGTCCAGGAGTTGGGAGAAACGGTAGGGATGTCGAGGGGGCGTGCGTAGCGTCGAGGGATCGAGGGCAGAGCTTTCGGGCGCCGGGCGCGTACGGAACGGGACAGTACGGACGGGGCTGTACGGACAGGACGGTACGGACGGGACCGCGTGCCACGGGGCGTGAGGGGCGGGCGGATTTTCGAGCCGTACGGCGGAAGGGGGGAGAGATGACAGACGGCACGGGCGGCCCATTACCCGACGGCACGTCCCAGGGGCCTGACAGCGGAACGACCACTGACCCGGGCGGCGGTTCCGGCCCGCGCACCGGCCTTGTTGCCCGCACGCGTGCCTGGGTACGCGGCCACGGCCCCCAGACCCTCGTCGGCTCGGTTCTGGTGACCGTGATCGGAGCCGTGGCCTCCGTACTCCTGACCGCCGCACTGGGCGACGACCCCGGCGGCAGTACGGGCGGAAGCGCGGCGGCCGAAGGGACGGTGGGCGCGCTCACGGGCCCGTCGACGCCGCCGGGCTGCCACGGCGAGGAGTGCGACGGGCTCGACCCCGAAACCACCCGATGCGGGGCCGGGGCGAGGACGCTCCGGGGGGAGTGGGCTGGCACCATGTACCTGGCGATCCGGTACAGCCCGGCGTGTCACACGGTGTGGGGCAAGCTCACCGGAGCCGAGGTCGGCGACACCGTCGAGATCCGGACCTCACCGAACCGGCGGCAGGTCGCGGAGGTCGCCTACGGCCATACGAAGTACACGCCCATGCTCCCGGCGCCGGAATCGCGGGTCTTCACCGCCCAGGCGACCGCCGTCGCCGTCAATCCGAAGAAGCGCGAGGTCGCCCACGGCCATGTGATGACGGTCGGGGCCGGCGCCGCGGATCTGCAGTCCGCCACGCCGAACCCGACCTCGACACCGGTAGCCGAGGGACGCTAGAAGGTCCCCAGCTTGACGATCGACAGGATGGCGATCAGCTGGATCGCCGACGCGCCCAGGGCCTTCGGCCACGGCAGGTCGTGGGACTTGGAGACCATCAGGGTCAGCAGCGCGCCCGCGCCGACCCAGGTCGCCCAGCCCAGGAGCTGGACGAAGGACGCGTTGCCGCCGAAGAACATCGCGACGACCAGGCGCGGCGCGTCCGTGATCGACATGATCAGCATGGACAGGCCGACCGTGGGCTGCCAGGCGCCGTCGCCGCCGAGCTGGCGGGCGAGGGTGTGGGTGACCACGCCCAGGATGAAGGAGCTGATCACGATCGCCACCGCGGTCGTCAGGACGATCGGGATCGCGTTGGAGAGCGTGGCGTTGATCGCGTCCTGACGGGCGCCGTCGAATCCGAAGACGGCGAGCAGGCCGTACAGGAACGTCACGATGAGGGCCGGGCCCCACATCGTGTAGTCCCGCATCTGGAGGAACGTCTGGGTCGGGGACAGCACGATGCCCCGCAGCAGCTCCTTCCAGTGCAGCCGTGGGCCGGCCGGCGGCATCGAGGCCTGGCCGGCACGGTAGGTCTCGCCCTGGCTGTAAGGGTCCTCGCCGACGGAGAAGGCCTGGGTGTGGCCCGGGGTGTTGGCCGCGTACGGATCCGGGGTGTGGGGGTGGCCCCGGCCGTCGTCGCCGAAGTACTCCGGTTCACCGTGGCTCTGCGGTGCCTGCCACTGCGGCCGGCCACCGTGGGGTCCCGCCCCGCCGTACTGCTGCTGCGGAGGTGCAGCGGGGTAGCCGTGCGACGGGGCCTGCGGCGCCTGCTGTCCGTACGGGGGGTGTTGCGGTCGCGCTTGCGGGGCACGGTTGTCCCGGCCGCCGCGTCCGATCCTGAATCCAGCCACGTCTTCGAACGTACCTGGTGTCGGGGGGTGACGTGCCGCAACCGGGGGACGGGGAGGCTTTGGGGCCGAGCTGTGACATCCCCTAAGGGTCCCCTAAGGGGGGCCTCAGGCGTGGAATCGGGGAGACGACGCTGTCCCCTCGGGGTTTCGGCAGGCAGGGTGACCCGGCGGCGGTGGCGGCCTCTCTGTACCCGGAAGTCTGCTCCACTCGATCGGCGAAGCTCACGCTGAAGTACGGCACGTCGTCGACGCACCGCTGAGCCCGGCCGACCCGTTAATGGGATTTATTGATCCGTTCAGTGATTTGGGCCGTTCCACAGCGTTAACGGGGGTTCATCAACGATATCTATGCGTGTGACAGCCGCTTTGCGCTGTCGGTTCGAGTCAAGTGCATGTCGGGAGCGTGGAAGATATGGCGACGTCATGGTCCGAGCCCCGTTGACGGACGAGCTCTTGCCACGGATGCGGAGCCTGCGACGGCAGACCAGGTCCCTCCTCCGCGCCCGGTACATCCTGTCGGCCGTCGTTTTCCTGGTCATCGCCGGGGCCGGCTGGATCGTGGTCACCGGTCTGTTCGCCCGGACCGAGCTGCTGGCCGCGCAGCGGTCGCTGGAGACGTTGCGGCACTCGGTGACCGGTGCGGCGGGGAGAAACGCTGCAGGGGCCGGGACAATGGACGCGGAGGCGGCGATGAGCTCCGCGGCGGGACACGCCGCCCAGGCGCATCGCCTCACCACGGGGCCCGCCTGGTATCTCTTCGCGCAGGCACCGGTCCTCGGCGGGCCCGCGAGCACCGTCCGCGGCGCGGCGGACGTCGCCGACCGGTTGACTCATGACGTCCTGCCGCCGCTCGTGCGCATCGCTTCCGAACACGCCGGTGACAGGCGGAAGCGCGGTCTGGAATCCCTGCTGTCCGCACTCCAGGGTCAGGCTCCTGCACTGGAACGGGCGGCTCGGGCCGCCGCCGAATCCCGCGCGGATGTCGGCGGACTGCCCCGCGCGACCTGGCTGCCCGCGGTCGACCATGTACGCACGCGGCTTGCCGAGCTGCTCGACCGGACCGTCCCGGTCACGGCTGATGCTTCGATGGCCGCCCGTGTGCTACCGCAGATGATGGGCGAGGAAAGCCCCCGGCGGTATTTCGTCGTCGTCCAGAACACCGCGGAGGCCCGCGGCACCGGCGGCATGCCCGGGGCCTTCGCCGTGGTCACCGCCGATCGGGGACGACTGGACTTCGAGACGTTCGGCAACGACGACAGGGTGTCGGGCGCCAACCCCACCGTCGATCTGGGAGCGGAATTCGCCGCCCGTTACGCCTCGGCCGAGCCCACTCGATACTGGGCCAACTCGAACATGAGCCCGCACTTCCCCTATGCGGCCCGTATCTGGTCGGCTACCTGGCGCCAGCGAAGCGGCGAGAGGGTGGACGGAGTCGTCGCCCTGGACCCCACCACGCTGGGCCGCCTTCTGCGGGCGACGGGCCCCGGACGCCTCCCCGACGGCACACCGCTCACCGCCGACAACGCGCTGGACCTCACCGAGCGTACGGGCTACGCCCGGTACTCGGACGACGCGCGGCGCAAGGCGTTCCTCCTCGAGGTGGCGCGCACGGCAGCCACCACGTTGGCGGACTCCCTCGGCGACCCACGACGGCTCCCCAGGCTGGTCAAGGCTGCGTACGGTGACGCCGCGGCCGGCCGGCTGAAGGTGTGGAGCGCACGGGAGAACGAGCAACGCATCCTGTCGACCCGTCCGTTGAGCGGTACGTTCCCGGAGACCACCGACCCCTTCGCCGGCCTCGTCGTCAACAACGCCGCGGGCGGGAAGCTCGATTACTACCTGGAGCGCGAGCTGAGCTGGCTCCCGGGCCGCTGCACGCCACAGGGCCGGCTCGTCACCGCGCGGATCGATCTCACGAACCGGGCTCCGGCTTCGGGGCTTCCCGCCTACGTCACCCAGCGCGGCGACAGACCCCGGCACCCCACCCGCCCCGGAGACAACCGGTTGCTGGTTTCCTACTACGCCAGCGCCGGCGCACAACTCACCCAGGCGACGCTCGACGGGCAGGGCATCACGGTGGGCGTCGGCAAGGAACGCGGTCATCCCGTGTACACCCTCGACCTGGAGCTGCCGGCGCGGCGCACCCGTACCTGGACGCTCCAGTTGCTGGAGCCGGCCAGCGACCGGGCCCCCGTGCTGTGGCGCCAACCGCTGGTCACACCGCTGCGGGTGCATGTGCGGCCCTCTCCGGTATGCGACGGCGGCGAACGGCGGTCCGTGGCGCAGTGATGACGTGGGCCGCGGCGGAGCGGGTCGGGCGCTTCGCTCGAAGCCCGTCCGGCCCGGCCGTCGGCGCACCGTCACCTGGCTCGACGCCCGGCGCACCGTGACGGACCGCGCCCCGCACCGCTCCGCCGTGGGCCCGATGGCGGCCGGGTGAGTGAGGGGCATCCGTCGCCGGTGGTACTCGCGCCGCGGGCCGTACGAAGCCGTGACCCCGCGACGGTCAGGGGCGGGCTCCGGCCGCCAAGGTGGCGTAGACGTCGTCGAACCACGCCGCGGTGGCCGCCATGTCCACCGACGAGGTGTCGGCGAGAGCCCGGGCGGCGAGCGCGGCGTGAACTTCGGGGCGCATGACGCGCAGGATGGCGTCGGCCAGCCGCTCCGGTGACCGGGGCGGCACCAGAAATCCGTTCTCGCCGTCGCGGACCAGGTCGGTGACTCCGCCCACGGCCGTGGAAACCACCGGTACCCCTGCGGCGATCGCCTCCATGACGACCACGGGCAGTCCCTCGTGGTTCGAGGAAAGGACCAAGGCGTCCACCGCGGCCACGAGCCGGTTGGCCCCCGGCACACGCCCCACATAGCGAATGCGCTCCCGTAGCCCTCGCCGGTCGACCTCAGCCAGCACCTGCTCACGCAGGGGGCCGTCACCGGCCAGCACGAACACGGCGTCGGGCCGCTCACCGAGCACCCGGGCAGCAGCCTCGATCAGCAGGGGATGGTTCTTCTGCCAGCGGAAGTTGGCCACACACGCCAGTACGAAGGCGTCGTCGGGGATCCCGAACTCCGCGCGCACCTCCCTCGCACGTTGAGCCCAGGACCGTTGAGCCGCGACATCCACTCCGTGGACGCGTGTGCGAACCAGGCGTGCTCCCTTGACGGTACGAGCGGTGGCCACCTGCGGTGAGACCGCCACCGTCAGATCATCGAGCCACCGTGTCCACCGGTCGACCAGCATGGTCAGCGGGCGATAGCACTCGTGATGCACGGTGGAGACCAGTGCGGGGCGGCGGCACATCAGGCGCACGGCGGGGCGCAGCAGCGATGCGGGCAGGGGGGAGTGGACGTTGACCACGTCGGGCCGCAGTCCTCGCACCACACGGACGAGTCTGGCGTAGCGGAGCAGACGCGGTGACGATCGCAGATCGACGACCTTCACTCCGCAGGTCCGCAGCACCTCGGCCAATTCGTCGGTCGCGGCCTTCACGAAGACCACGGTGTAGTCACGACCGGTCCGGGGCGCCCGGCGCAGGCGTTCCACCAGAAGAACCTCGGCACCGCCCACGTCCAGAGTCTTGATCACTTCGCAGATGCGCGCCATGGTCACCGAGCCGCCCTCCGCTGCCGACGAGGCCTTGCATCATCGCGCGTCCGCACCCTAGAGGCTGAGCGGCGCCCGAGGCCGTGGCCCTGCCAGGGCTCGGCGTGTCGTGCGGGAGGCGTCACCCGAACGCCGGAAGGCCGACGCCGCCCGCTGCGGGGTGTCACTGCGGTGCAGCCGGAACGCCGGCGGTCGGGGACAGCGCCGTTCCCTTGTTCGCTTCCCGCGAGTGGGGCACGGCAGCGCGGGCGGCGTCCTTCGACGGCGTACCCGCCGTGACCGCGCCACCTTCGGATGCGGCCGTGGCGGCGGGGATCCTGAGCAGCAGCGCCACCGCGCCGACGCCGACCGCACCGGCGGCGGCGAGCGCGGTGCCGGGAGGGAGCAACCCGTGGGTCACCAACATCCCCGACAGGCAGCCGGCCACGGCGAGTAGCGCAAGGTACCGAACGACCTGAGGGACCGTGAGGCCGAGGCGTCTCAACCGATGGGCGATATGGTCCGTTCCGCCCTGCAGCAGCGGCTTGGACTCCCGGTAGCGGGACAGCATCACCAGCGTCGTGTCCAGAGTCGGCACCACAGTGGCGAGCAGCAGGCCCGCCGGTCCGGACAGGCCCTCGACGTCGTCGTGGAGCACCACCAAGGCGGAAGCCAGCGTGAAGCCGAGGAAGAGCGATCCCGCGTCGCCGAGGAAGATGCGTGCCGGATGCCTGTTGTGGAACAGGAAGCCGAGGCAGGCACACGCGAGCGCGGCCACCAGCACGCCCACACCATCAGGACCGCCGGCCGGAGCGGTCAGGCAGACGAAGCCGCCGATGACCACGCACAGCGACGAGGCGGCGCCGTCCATGTTGTCCAGCAGGTTGAACGCATTCGTGACGAAGACGATCCACACGATGGAGAGCACGGCGTCGATCGTGTTGCCGAAGAGGTCTGGATGCCCCCCTACCGACACCACTACCGCGGCCGAGAGGACCTCGACGCACAGCCGCACCATCGGGCCGAGCGGGCGCAGATCATCGATGAGCCCGAGAACGCACATGACCGCCGCGCCGCCGAGCAGCACACCGACGACCGGGTCGAAGACCCCCCCGGCGAGCGCGGCCGCCGCACCCGCGGCGAAGGTGGCGACGGCGACGGCGACACCGCCGAGATAGGGGGTCGGCCGGGTGTGCGCCTTGCGCGCGCTGGGGCGGTCGGTGATCCCGTGGCGCACGGCGAAGCGTCTGAGCGGCTCGGTCAGCAGGAGGCCGAGCAGCAGGGCCGCGCCGCCTGCACCCGCCGTCGAGATCGTCGCGTACATGCCGGTCACCGTCCCGCCAGAGCGGTTTCGGCAACGGACTCGCCGCTGACCGGTTGACGTTGCTCCGGGGCGCTCGGTACGTGGGTCGGCAGGCTGTCGCGCAACTCTTCACGGGCGTCCGCGATCGCGTCCGCGAGGATGTCGCCGAGACCGTGCCGGGGTTGCCAGCCCGTCAGGGCACGGAGCTTGGAGGTGTCGGGGACCCTGCGTTCCATGTCCTCGAAGCCCGGTCCGTACGCCTCGGCGTACGACAGGTGCTCCACTGGCGAAACGCTGCCGGCCTGCGCGATGATCCGGGCGGCGAGCGCGCGGATGCTGATCTCGTCGTCGGCGCCGATGTTGAAGGTCTGTCCTACCGAGTCCGGGTGTCGCAGCAGCAGGAGCAGCGCCGCGACCGCGTCGGTGACGTGCAGGAAGCAGCGTCTCTGGGTACCGTCCGCGTGGATCGTCAGCGGTTCTCCGCGAACCGCCTGTCGGGCGAAGCGGGGGATGACCATTCCGTACGCGGGGCTCTGGCGAGGCCCCACGGTGTTGAAGAACCGGACGACGGTCGACCGCAGCCCCCGCTCCTGGTGGTACAGACAGGCCAGGATCTCGTCAACGGCCTTGGCCGTGCTGTACGACCACCGGGCCACGGACGGGCTGCCCAGGATACGGTCGGAGGTCTCGTCGAGCGGTCCGGAGGAGTTCTTTCCGTAGATTTCCGAGGTGCTGGCGATCAGAATCCTGCGGTCGTATCGCTGGGCGTACTCGATGACGATCTCGGTGCCTTTTGTGTTGGTGACGAACGACCTCAACGGCTGATCGACGATGAGTTTGACCCCTACGGCGGCAGCCAAATGGATGACCGTGTCGCATTCCTCTACGAGTTCGTCCACCAGTGGCGCGTCGAGAACGGATCCGTGGATGAAGCGGAAACGCGTGTCCGTCCGGGCCTGAGCGAGGTTCTCCTGTCTTCCGGTCGTGAGGTTGTCGAGGACCACCACGCTGCGACCATCGGCCAGCAACGCGTCCACGAGATGGGAGCCGATGAAGCCGGCTCCGCCGGTCACCAGGTACTTCGAACTGCGATCCATGTGCGGCGTCACTCCGGGTCGGGTGGTGGGGTCTCGGGTTCCGCTCAGCTCGACCGCATTGCCGAGCCAACGTTGACCTATGCGATGAATACCGGAAATTGAAACCACGTCAGGACTTGTGATCCCCTCGGCGCGTCTAGCCGGTTACGGAATCAGGGTGATGCCGGTCGGACATCGTCTCTCATGTGCCGAACGGAACCGATGCGCGTGCGTCAATAGGGACTGGCATATGCCGACTTCCCTCGACAAACGGAGTGATGACGTTGCGTCAGAGCAGCGAGGCGGACGGTCGCAGGCTGGTCGTCGTAGGTCTGGGATACGTGGGTCTTCCCCTGGCGGTGCGGGCCGTCGAAGTCGGCTATTCCGTCGTCGGCGTGGACACCGACGAGTTGAGGGTGAAGCGTCTCGGCGCCTGCGACTCCTACATCGAGGGCGTCGACGACGCGCGCCTCATGGCCGCTGCCGACAGCGGACGTTTCCACGCCACCACGGACTACGACGGGATCGATGGACTCGACATCTGCGTCATCACGGTGCCGACTCCGCTGCGGGAGGGTGTCCCCGACCTGAGTTTCGTCGAGTGCGCCGGTCGGAGTGTCGCCCCCCACCTCACGCCCGGCGCCACAGTCGTCCTGGAGTCCACCACGTACCCCGGGTCGACCGAGAACCTGCTGCGCCCCCTGCTGGAGGAGGGCAGCGGGCTGAGGGCGGGCACCGACTTCCACCTCGGCTACAGCCCGGAGCGCATCGACCCGGGAAACCCGGTCTGGCACCTGGAGAACACACCGAAGGTGATCTCCGGGATTAACCCGGCGTCGCTGCGCAGCGTCGAGCGCTTCTACGGAGACATCGTGGAGCGCACGGTGCCCGTGAGCTCCTGCAGGACCGCCGAGCTGACCAAGCTGCTCGAGAACACCTACCGGCACGTCAACATCGCCTTGGTCAACGAAATGACCATGGTCTCACGGCAGTTGGGCGCCGACATCTGGGAGGCGGTCGAGGCCGCCAGTACCAAGCCGTTCGGCTTCATGCCGTTCCGTCCCGGCCCCGGCGTGGGCGGCCACTGCCTGCCGGTGGACCCGTCCTATCTGTCGTGGCAGGTGAAGAGGCTGCTGAAGCAGGACCTCCGGTTCATCTCGTTGGCGAACGACATCAACGACCACATGCCCGCTCATGTCGTCTGGCGGATCACTCGTGGGCTGAACGAACGGGGCAGGTCGGTCAAGGGCTCCCGCGTCCTGCAACTCGGCCTGGCCTACAAGAGGAACACAGGCGACATCCGCGAGTCGCCGGCGCTGGTCCTCGCCCGGTCGTTGCTCTCCCTCGGCGCTCGGTTGGTCGTCGCCGAGCCGCACACCGACGCGTACCTCGTTCCCCCGGACATCACTCGGGTCGAGCTCACCGAGGCCGAGATCCGGGCCGCCGACGTGGTGGTCGTGGCCACCGACCACGATGCCTTCGACTATGCGCTCGTCCAGGAGGCCGGAGCGTATGTGTTCGACACGCGCAACCGATGCCGGGGTGAGCGTGTCGAGGTCCTGTGACCACGTGCCCCTCCCGCCCGGGCCGGGGAACCGGTCGGCCCGCTCTCCGAGAAGGTGCAGCGACACATGAGGGCCACACCGTCGACGGCTCGCCCGCCGGATCCCTCGGACGCCGGAGCGCGACCGGCGAGGCATGGCCGGAGCACGCAGGGGCCATGGACCGGGCGCTGGGGACCGTACCGGTCCTGGAAACGGCATCTGCGGACATTCTCCTCGCTCACCGCCGCCAGTCAGATCGAGGCGGCACTGTCGTTCGGCACCACGGTGACCCTGGTCCGGCTGGCCGGCAGCACGAAGGCGGGAGAGGTGCTGCTGGTCCAGTCCATGGCCTCGATCTGGTTCCTGCTGTGGGATCCGCGCCTCGAGGACGCGCAGCAGCGGTACGTCCCCATGGAGCAGCGCCGCGGCGTCGGTCACGGAACCCGGTTGTATCGACGGCTCGTCGCTCTGGACGTGCTGGCCGGGCTGCTGACCACGGTCGTGGGGGTGGGGGCGGCGCTGGGCGCCGCAGCTCTCGGATGGGTCCCCGTGGAACGGCTCTGGCTGCTCGTGCCGGCCGTGCTGGCAGCCGGAGCGGCCACACCTTCCGGCAGCGCTTCCGCCGGTTTCGCGATCGCCGAACGGCTCTCGCTGCTCGGAGCGCTCCGCGTGGCGCTCGCTGCCGTCGGATGCCTGGTGACGCTGGCGGCACTGCTCACGTCCGGCACGGCAGGCTATCTGGTGGCCACCCTGATCAGCGGCCTGGTGTCCACGGTCGTGCTGATGGCGGTCGCCTGTCGGCAGGTGCGCCGCACGTGCGGCCCACCTGCCGCCGGCCCCGTCACGATGCCGCCGGGCCTTGTGCCGTTCCTGGTGAAGAGTTCGGCAGCCGGGTCCGTGTCCCTGGCCTCGGACAGCGGCGTCTCCCTGCTGGCCGGACTGCTCGGTGGGCCCACCCTGGTGACGTACCTGAAGGTCGTCAACGCCCCGGGCCGCCTCTTCGGCAGCTTCCTGAATCCCGTCGCGTCACAGCTCTATCCGCGTCTGGCACGGGCCGGAGCCCAGGGGCGCCGCGAGGCGGTGCTGCGTGACGCTGTGCGCTGCAGCACGCTCGCCGGAGGAATCGGGCTGGTCGCGGTGACCGCCGGCGTCTGTCTCCTGCATCCGCTGATCGGCGTCGTGTACGGCCCCGAGTACACCACTGTGTCCGCCGCCGCCGTAGTGATCCTCGCAGCGGCTGCACTGCGCGGCGCGGTCGTCTGGTCCAAGGTTCTCCCCCCGGCTCTCGGATTCCCGGGGATCAGGCTCGTGTTCCTCACCGTCGAGGGCGTCGGTCAGCTCGCGATGCTGGCCGGCGTCACTCAGGTCTGTGCGACCACGTCCTGCAGGACGCTGGTCTGGGCGTGGGGGCTGCTGGGTCTGGTGGCTCTGAGCACGGCGGCCTGGTTCGTCGTGCTGTGGCACCTCACCAGGCCGACGTCGGGACTGAGTGCCGCGACCGGGCCCGGAACGGTGTCCTACGGTGCCGTCCCCGGCCCGGCCGGGGCAGCAGGGAAGGCCACCGGCACCTTCCGGAACATCCTGCGGAACAGGCGATGAGGCCGTCGCCGGACGGCCTCATCGCCTGTTCCGCGGCCGGTCGCCGTCCGGCCGACGGCTTCCCGGTGCGGGACGCCCGTGGCACCGCTTCCAGCCGCGCCGCACGACCGAGCTGCTATGCGGGCGTCACCACGGAGCGGAACCACTGGACGGTCTCGGCCAGCCCCTGCTCCAGGGGAACGGGCTCGAGACCGGCGAACAGACTCCTGAGCAACCCGTCGTCGGCCTGGGAATCGCGCACATCGCCGCGTCGGGGCGGCTCGTGGCGGATCTCCACCGCCAGCTCCAGGATCTTGGCGAGGTGATGGGCGAGTTCCAGGACACTGACCCGAGTGCCGAAGGCCAGGTTGACCGGTCGGGCAGAGGTGACTTTCCGCTCGACGGCGTCGGCGAGCACCCGGGCGACCGTTCCGACGTAGGTGAAGTCGCGGGTCTGGTGGCCGTCGCCGAAGACCGTCAGCGGTTGACCGCGCAGTGCGGCGTCGATGAAGGCCGGGACGACCGCGGCGTAGGCGTGGCCGGCGGGCTGCAGCGGGCCGTAGACGTTGAAGAACCGGAAGGAGAGGGCCGGAAGCCCGAAGGCCGATCCGTAGGCGAGCACATACGACTCGGTCGCCAGCTTGCTGGCGGCGTAAGGGCTGAGCGGACGGGTCGGCAGCCCCTCGTGCTTGGGCAGGTCGGTGATCGAGCCGTACACCGACGAGGACGACGCAGCGACCACGTGGGTGTGGCTGCGACGGCAGGCTTCGAGTACGCGCACGCTTCCGGTCGCGTTGACCTCATGGCTGGCAAACGGATCCGCGAGGGAACGCGGCACCGACGGCCGTGCGGCCAGATGGACCACGGCGTCGGCCCCGGCCACCACGTCCTCGAGCAGGTCGCGGTCGAGGATGCTGCCCTCGATGAGCTCCACGTCCGTGCCCGCGAGATTGTCCGCGCTGCCCGTACTCAGGTCGTCCAGGGCGACGACCCTGCCGACGGTGGGACGGGAGGCCAGTTCGCGGCACAGGTTGGCTCCGATGAACCCGGCCCCTCCGGTCACAACGACGTTCAACGGTATGCACCTTTCAGTAGGAGGGCCTACCACCAGCCGCGCTCAGCGGCGATGGAGGCGTAAAGGTCGTGGGTGTCCCGCACCAGGCGCTCGGCCCCGAACCGTTGCGCCGTCACAGCGCGTGCCTGCTCCCCGAGCCGGTGACGGAGCCGGTCGTCGCTGAGGAGCCTGACGGTCCGGCGGGTGAGCTCTTCGGTGTGGGGCCGGGTCAGGAGCCCGGTCGTCCCGTCCCGGACCACCTCTGCCACGCTGCCCACGTTCGTCGCCACGGCCGGCACCCCGGCCAGTCCGGCCTCGATCAGGCTGACCGGCATGCCCTCGTTGTCCGAGGTGAGCAACAGCATGTCCGCTGCGGCGTACACGGTCTCCACGTCCGCGCGCCAGCCCAGCAGGTGAAGGGCGCCCTGAAGATCGGTGGCCGACTCCAGAACGCCGTGCAGGTCTCCGTGCCCGCACACCACGAAGCGGACGCTCGGCACGGCGCGACGCACGTCGCGGGCCACTGACAGGAACCGGTCAGGCCGTTTGATCCTGGTGATCCTCCCGACGTAGGCCACGACGAGGCCGTCTTCCGGAAGCCCCAGCCGCCTGCGCGCCTCGGTGCGTCCGGGAGCGGGGGCGGCCGTGGTGCCGGGCGGCACCACGGCGTACTGCCGAGGCCGACCGATGCCGGCGGCCAAGAGGTCGTCGCGAACCCTGCATCCCACCGCCACCAAACGGTCGGTGACGGCCGCGAGGCCACGCTCGGCCTGCACCACGAGCCGGGTCTTGTTCGGCGAGAAGTAGCCCTGCAGGAGGTGGCCGTGGTACGTGTGAACCCTGGCGGGCACCCTCGCCAACACGGCCGCCGCACGTCCGAGTGCTCCTGCCTTGGCGGTGTGGGTGTGAACGATGTGGGGTCGGAACCGGCGCATGGCGGCGGTCAGTTCGGACAGCGCGCGCAGGTCGTCGGTGGGCCGTACGGCCCGGCCCAGTGTGGGCACGCGGCAGACCCGGACGTCCGGGGCGCGCTGCTCCACGTAGTCGGCCTCGTCCGGGCCCACGAAGCCCGCGAAGAGCCGGTGGTCGAACAACTCGCTGTCGAGCCCGCGCATCAGCGTGGAGACCTGGAGGGCCGGACCGCCCACGTTCATCCGGGCGATGACCCGCATCACGCGGATCCGGGACGGGGCGGCGTCGCTCGTGCGACCTCGGGCAACCACCATTCAGCCTCACCGCGTTCCTGGCCATTCGCTGGGTAGGCCACTGTGACGAGATCACGACGGAAGCTCATGCTTGCAGGGCAGAACCGGGTGGTGACGCCGACGTGCGGTCTGCCGGCGGAGCGCCACCTCTACGGCCTACACGGTCACGCGCTGGCGCCCTGCGCCGCCGGCCGGCGTGTACGAATCTCGGGACGTCCAGTGCCTCCGATCGCCACCGGCGTGTCGCACGGGGCCGACGTCATCGCGCGGCCCTCGCGGCCGCCCGGTGCCGGGGCGCGGTCGCGGTCGGCTGGTCCCGGTGGCTTCCATCCGCTTCCCGGTGTTCCTCCCGTCACCCGGCCCGCCGGGCCGAGCCCCATGCCCGAGTAGATGAAGAGGAGCAGCGTCGCCATCGACCCGGAGTACAGGGTCATCTCGGTCAACGACATGGCCAGCAGGGCGAGGGTGAACAACAGGGGTGCATCACGCCGGCGTACCAGGCGCCGAAGCAGCCCCCAGAGGAAGAACACGAACGCCAGCAGCCCGGGCAGACCCACTGAGGCGAAAAGATTCACGAAGAGGTTGTAGGGCAAGGACTGCCGGACGGCCTGCCAGCCGGATGCCTGGACGTGGTCCGCGAACGACGCGTGGCCCCACCCGCTGCCCAGGACGGGGTGCTCCAGGCCGGAGCGGAGCCCGTTGATGACGCTCTCCCTGCGGATGACCGCGCTGAAGCTGTTGAGGTGCAACCACTGCGTGACCGAGTCGAGCATCTGCAACGCCAGCAACCCGGTACCCATCAGGAGAAGGACCAGCCTGGAGACCGAGAGCCTTCGCTGCGCCCAGACGGCGAACAGGACGACGGTGGCGAACCACACGCTGCGTGTCTGTGTCAGGAAGATCCCGTAAAGGAGCGCCGCGCCGACGACCCACCGTCCCCGGAACCGTAGTTCGGAGGTGAGCAAGGGACACAGTGCGGCCAGGAGGAGCGCGCCCGTCTGGGCGGGATCACCGATGTCCAGCCCGACAAGCCGCTGTTGCCCTCCCAGTGCCACCCCGCCCACGAGGTTGCAGAGGGCGTAGCACAGAACACAGCGGTAGAAGAGCTTCCGGTCCGTTCCCCCGCGCGACAGGAGAAGGAACACCGCACCGTAGACGGCGATCCGTAGCAGTGGGGTGACGGACACCCCTGCCCAGAGCGTGGCCAGGAAGGACCACCCCAGGAAGAGCGCGAGCCAGAGGCCGACCGCCGGGTTGCGTTCGGCTTCCCTGCGCTGCTGTGCCGCAGTGCGCAGCATGTGGATGAGCAGCAACACGTCGCTGATCAGCAGTGGACCCACCAGTGGGGTGCGCAGAGCGGCGATTCCCAGCCCATGGCTCAGTACGACGGCGCCTGCCAGGAGGAGTGCGGGGGGCAGGAGCATGCCGAGCAGGACCACGATCGCGACGGCCGCCGCTCCGAGCCATGCCCGGCTCTCGATGCCCGCCAGTGAGGCGCCGTCGGGCGTGGACGTGCCCGAGACACCGAGGTACCGGTACACATGCGTGATCTGGAGCGCGCTGATCAGCGGCACGGAAAGGGCGGCGCCGACCATGAGCAGCACGGTGTGCCTGGGCAGGGTTCGCGTCGCATGCGCTCTCCCGTGCGGGAAGGGCGGCTTCGTGTGCGTCCTCGGCGGTGTCACCGGGCACAGTGTGGCCGCAGGTCATGGGACCGTGCGGTCGGCACGCTGGAGCCGACCTGCCTGATGGGCCGTCGGAGTGTACCGGCGCCTCTGCATCGGCTCGCCGACGCCGCCTGGTGGTACCGCCCTGCGACGCTCAGGCCGGAGCCGTGGTCCCGGGCGCCCGGGCGGTGTGGCGGAGGTGCCGCGCGAGGCCCGGCGTGGAGCCGCAGCAGCGCGTGCACCGGGCGGACGGCCACGACGCTGCCGGGTCGTGGCAGTGCAGGTGGGGTGGGTCGGAGTTCTCCCAGAAGGCCGGGCTCCACCGTCGCGGCGGCGTCCCGCGGTGCCGGCGCGGCACTCCGTCGTCGATCGTTTCCCGAGAGGAAGACGTGATGTTCTGTAGTAACCCGATGTTCGAGCGCAGCCTGTTCGTGGGGGCTCACCTGGACGACATCGAACTGGCGGCCGGAGGTACCGCCGCCCGCCTGGTCGAGGCGGGGGCACAGGTGCGTTTCCTGGTGATGAGCCCCTCGGACTACACCAGTTACGACGGGAGCCACTTCCGCGAGGCGGACGTGGCGGTGCAGGAGGGCCGGGAAGCCGCCGCGACGCTCGGGGTCAAGGATGTCGACGTCCTGTCGTTCCCCGCAAAGGACGTGGAGAACCACTCGACGGTCGTGGAGTCGATCAACAAGGTGGTCGACGATTTCCGCCCTACGATGGTGTTCACGCACTGGCCGTTCGACACCCACCGGTCCCATGCCAACACCGCGCTCGCCACCATCGCGGCGAGCCGGTACTACAACTCCGTCGTCATGTACGAGCCCATCACCCCGTCGGGGCGCAGCTACGTCGGTTTCCGCCCCCAGCTCTACATCAACATCGACGACACCATCGAGAA
Organism: Streptomyces sp. Y2F8-2; assembly: GCF_014905555.1. Classification (GTDB taxonomy): domain Bacteria; phylum Actinomycetota; class Actinomycetes; order Streptomycetales; family Streptomycetaceae; genus Streptomyces; species Streptomyces cynarae. The sequence continues at coordinate 66,178 of NZ_BNGS01000010.1, forward strand.
GAAGCTTCAGGCCCTGCGTCACCACAAGTCGGAGTACGCCAAGTACGGCGAGCAGTGGATCGAAGGGGTCGAGGCCCGCTCCCGCTACCGCGGTTACGAGATGCGCGCCCGGTACGGCGAGGCCTTCGAGGTCTCACGGCTGGAAGGCGTCCTTGTATGAGGGTCACCATCCACCAGCCCGAGCACCTGCCGTGGCTTGGTCTCCTGGCCAAGGTCGCCGCGTCGGAACTGTGGGTCGTTCTCGACTCCGTGCCGTACCGGAAGAACTACTTCCAGAACCGTAACCGGGTCCTGCTGGACGGCCGGCCCACCTGGCTGACCGTCCCGGTGACCGCACCGTTCGGCACGCGGATCCGTGATGTGCAGATCTGTGAGGTGCCCTCCTGGCGGCGCCGCTACCGTGGACGGCTGACCCAGGCGGTGTCCGGGACCCGGTGCGCCGACCGTGCCGGAGACCTGCTGTCGCTCATCGACGCCGCACCGCCCGGTGGTTCCCTGGCCGATCTCAATCTCGACATCGCGGACTGGCTGCTGGCGCAGTTCGACGTCAAGGTGCCGATGGTCCGCGCCTCCGAGCTCGACGCTACGGGGTCCAACACCGAACTGCTCGTCAGCCTCTGCCGGGCGACGGGCGCCGACGAGTACCTGTCGGGCCCTTCCGGCCGTGACTACCTGGACCTGGACGCCTTCGCCGAACAGGGGATCGCCGTGAGGTTCTTCGACTTCGACCACCCGCTGTACGCCCAGGGCGGCGAGACGTTCGTACCGTGTCTGTCCGCCGTCGATGCCTGGTCACGGCTGGACCCGGCCGAACTGCCTCGGCTGCTCTCCGGTTACCGGCTCAGTGCTTCATGACCGCGGTGAGCGGGGCCTCGTGTGCGGCGGGCGGTCCGCGCGTCCGTCGGACCGAACGGCGGTGAATACGCCGTGGGGGTGCACCGGCTTTCCCGGGCGGCTCGTCGGAGCGGGCCGTGCCCTGCGCCGTGGCAGTCTGGCGAGCGAAATCACCACCCGACCCGGAGACTTGAGATGCGCCGCAGCCTGGGAACGGTCTTGAGCACGCCGCGCGAGCCGGAACTGTGCCGCTTGGCGGATCTACCACAGGACACGCTCGGTCGGCTGGTGGAACTGGAAGAACGCGTGCACCGGCAGAGTGCCCACTACGACGACCGGCCGTGGGCCCTTGAGAACTTCGCCCGCCCCCTGCCGGGCAAGGGGCGACTGAGCCTCGTGGCCATGGTCGCGGGGAGGCCGGTCGGGTTTCTCGTGGCGTCGCGGCGGCCGGACGGCCTGCATGTGCACCGTGTGGCGGTCGCGCCGGACCACCAGGGCACCGGGATCGGGTCATGGATGCTTGCCCGCCTGCTCGCCGAGGCGTCGGGTGTCGTCACGATCAACTGCGATCCCGGCAACAGGCCGGCGCTCCTGCTGTACGCGCGGGCGGGGTTCCGCCTCACCGGCACGACTCCGGCCGGAAAGCTGTCGCTCTCCACCCGACCGCTGGCCCCCACCGGGCAGCTGCGCGTCTGGTACCTCTTCACGACGGCGGGGATGCGAAGCGGGCACGCGGCACATGTCCCCGGGCTCGTCGACGCGCTCTCACGTACCTGCACTGCGACCGCCGTGCGGTACGGCGACCCGGCGGACCTGCCGCCGCTGCGCCCGGGCCCGGGCTGGGCGCGAGCGTTTCTCCGGCTGGTGCGCAGGGCACGGCGCGAGCGGGTCGACGTCGTCTTCGTCCGCATCCACTGGAAGCTGGCGGGTCTGCTGTGGCTGGCCGGACGGCTCCGGGGCGGATGGCGTGTGGTGCTGTGGTCCTCGGGCGGCGCCGGCGTCGTCTCGGGGGCGCGCCTCGGTCTGCGTGAGCGCGCCGGCCGGGTGGTCCACCGGTGGGTGCTGCGACGGGCAGTCGACGCGGTCGTCACCGGCCCGCCACGTCTCCTCGACCAGTACGCCGACCGTTACGGCCTCGACCCCGACCGGATGCTGCTCGCCTGCAACGACGTGAACGGCGAAGCGCTCCGGGACCAGGTCGCCTCCGTGCCGGAGCCGAACTGGCAGCCGGTCGTCCGGCGTTGGCTCAAGGCTCCGCACCGCTTTGTCTACGTCCACGGTCTCGATCCCCTCCGCGGCGCCGACCGCCTGCCGCAGCTGCTGGCGCGGATCCGCTGTGAGCTGCCCGAAGCCGAGCTGCTGGTGCTGGGGGACGGACCCCTGGCCCCGCGCCTGGACGGAGAACCGCTGCTGATGGCCGGGCGGGTGCCGAACGACGTCGCCGTCCGGACGATCGCCGAGGGGCACTGCCTGGTCGTCCCCTCCCGCCAGGAGGGATTCCCCCGCGTGTTGCTGGAGGCCATGGCGCTCGGGGTTCCGTGCGTCTCCTTCGACGTGGGCGGCTGCTCGGACGTCATGGGAAAGCTGGCAAACCGGTACGTGGCGCCCGAAGGTGACATCGATCGGATGGCCGCGCTGGCCGTCGCGGCGGCGCGGGTCCCTGCTTGCGGGCAGACGCGGACCGAACTGGTGGAAAGGGCTGCGGTGTTCGACACGCGGCCCGTGGCCGCGACTCTCGCCGCGACGCTCCGGTGCCTGAGCGCCCAGGGAGTCGCTCCCGCCGCCTGGCTGTCGCGGTCGCTGTGGCGGCCGGCGTTCTCCGGAAGGGACTGATGGTGGAACGGCAGCGCATCACGGTCGTGACCATCTCGGGGCACCGGCAGCCCGACATCGAGGACTCCGCCGACTTCCGGTCGTGGAACGCGCTGGCCGACCGGCTCGGTCACGCGTGGTGCATCTGGGCGGGACCGCACCTGCGGTGCGACCGCGGTTCGATGCACGTCGTCCGGCATCCGCGCCGCCCGGGGCCGCGGTCCCTCCTCTGGGTCGTCAAGTCCGTCCGTCTCGGGGTGGGTCTCGCTCGGGCGGCCGCCCGAGCGGGCGAGACCGTCGTCCTCAACGGCGCGGAGCCCTGGGGGTGGCTGGCGGCCTGGACGGTGTCACTGATCGTCAGGCGACCATGGCTGATGGACGTTCACGGCGATTATCTCGGTCTGCCCGTCGCCTCTCTCGGCCGCTGGCGGAAGGCGGTTCTGGAGCGGGCCGTCCTGGTGTTCGCACGCCGGGCCACCGAGCGCAGAGTCGTGGCCCAGTCAATGGCCGACGCCTTGTCGCGGCGAGGTATTCCGTCCGCTCTCGTGCCGCCGCGGCTTCAGCAGGTCTGGGAGGATCCCCCCGTCCGCACCAGCCCGCCGCTGAGCGGACCGGGTCCGTCCCTCCTCGCGGTCGGCCGCCTCGTACCGTCCAAGGGGTACGACATCCTCCTGGAGGCCCTCGCCACGCTCGTCGAGACGGTTCCTGCGGCCCGGCTGCGGATCGTCGGTGACGGTCCGGAGAGGACGAGGCTGACGGCCCTCGCGGAACGGCTCGGCCTGGCGGGCAGGGTCACGTTCCTGGGCGCCCGCGGCGTTGACGACGTGCGTGAGGAGTACGCGCGTGCCGACCTCTTCGTCATCTCGTCGAGGGACGAGGGGCTACCGAGAACCCTGCTGGAAGCGGCGTCCGCGGCTGTCCCGGTCGTGGCGACCCGGGTCGGAGGTATTCCGGCCGCCGTGTCCGGCTGGCCCGGCATCGTGCTGGTCCTGCCGGACGCCGGCGCGCTGGCAGAGGGGCTGCGCCGGGTGACGGCGTCCCCGCCCGAACCCGAGGACCTGGCCGCCGTCCGACAGAAGGTTCTCGCGGTCTACGCCTTCTCCACCAACCTGGACCAGCTCGGCCGTCTCTACCGCGACGTCACGGAACGGGTCGCGGTGTAGCGACCGCGGTCGCCCGCGCCGCGCCGCGACGACGCAGCACGTGCGCCGGATTGCCGGCCACCATGGCGAACTCGGGGACGTCATGCGTGACGACGGAGCCCGCTCCGATGACGCTGCCCGACCCGACGGTCACCCCGTCCAGCACGATCGATCGCGCCCCGATCCACACGTCGTCCCCGACGGCGACGCCTCGGGCGGTGATCGGCTGGCGGTGGATCGGGAGGGTGAGGTCGTCGTATCCGTGGTTGAAGGCGACGATGACGACACCGGTCGCGATACGGCAGCCGTCCCCCACCGTGATCCCGCCGGCGCCGTAGAGGACGACATGGTTGTTCAGTGAGCAGTCGCTGCCGATGGTGATGGAACCGCCCTGCGGAACCAGCTCCACGTGACGGCCCACCAGGGTCCGCTGTCCGACGGCGATGCGGGAGTGCTCCTGGAGGAGCGCTCGGGGCGAGATGTACGCCCCGGTTCCGATGCGCGCACCGCGCAGCCGGGGGGGAACGTTGGCGCATGCGCGTAGCCACCTCACCGCACAAGCCCCTTGTACAACGCCATGGCTTGCTGCTTCCTCTCCGGTCGCCTCAGCCGCCATGTGCCCTGGCGCGCCTGCGCGCCTGCGCGCCGACACGTCGGGCGGCCTGCTCGTAGACGGACCTCGGCAGGGCCGCTCTGGCGACCGAGGCCGCCCAGACGTACGGCGGCCGGTGAAGGCCGAGCCGGTAGCGGAAGGCTGCCGGGGCTCCGGCGTTCCGGGGGGTGCTCACGGTCGTTAGCCACTTCCTCACCGCGCGACTGCCACTGGCGCCGGACAGGGTGTCCGGGGTGACGAAGTGGTGGTTCCGCTCGCGCAGCCGTCGTTCGACCGTCTCCTGCCGGTGTGCCTGGCTGGGGATCTTCCGCACGTCGAAGTCCACATAGACGCTCTTCAGCCGCTTGCTCAGGCCGCTGTCGAGCAGATCCTCGAGGACGTCGCATTCGCTGCCCTCACAGTTGAGCTTCAGATAGATCTCGTCGTCCGGCGTCGTGTTCCGCGACAGCCAGTCCGACGCCTTCACCAGGGCGATGGTCTCTGAGCGGACGTGCGAGTCGAGCTGCCTCTTGTCGGCGTACACACTCGCCCCCAGCAGGCCCGTGCCGTAGAGGGTCGTCTTCCCGGTTCTGTTGGACAGCCCGGCGGGCACGATATCCAGTCGGGTGTCGCGGAAGCCGCGCAGGATACGACGACAGGACTCGGCCGGCTCGAAACAGTAGATCCTGTCGAAGGCCCATCGGGGGTCCAGGGCGACATCGAGGGTTTCGCCGTAGTGGCCGCCGACATCGAGAAAGATACGCATAGTCCATCGCCGCCTCTCATGCCGCAGCGTGTCGGGCACCGGCCGGCATGCGGTCGGTGAGTCGAGTCGAATGCTGTTCGATGCGCTCCGTGAGCACGACCGGGGACCGGTGACCGAGGGCGCCTCCGCACCCCGCCGAACACGCCATGCCGACGTACCGGTCCCCGCCTCGGCACTCCGGTGACGCACCCGGCTCAGATGCCGACGACACCGATGTACTTTCCCTGGTAGGAGAAGACCCTGAACGGGGAGCTGAGCGCGTAGCGATCGCGGAAGAACAGGTTGTCGTTGATGTCGTCCATCACGATGACCGCGTTGGGTGCGAGATGGCCCGCGATGCGGCGTGCAAACCATTCCCGCCCGCCGCGCGACTTGTCGGAGTCGTAGTGCACCAGATCGACCTTGACACCCGGCCGGAGGATTTCATCGAGGTTGCTCCGGTCGCCTTTCAGCCGCAGGGTCCAGGGTCCTTTGAGCTGCTCCGGGACCAGATAGCCCACAAAACGCTCGGGGTCTGGGATGCGGAAGAACGGGAAGTCGCTCGAGTACAGGTGCCCCTTTCCGTTGCTGCGGATGGCGGTGAGGAAGGCCGTGGTGGACCATCCCGCGGCCACGCCGGTCTCCAGCACCACCTGAGGCGTGAGCAACCGGGTGAGGAAGTAGAGCAGCTCGTGGGAACCGCCACCGCCCAACTCGATGCCGGATGTGCGAAGACGCTCGATGCGAGGTCGCGACTCCCGGCTCATCGCCTGTGCGAAGGACAAGGACTCCTCCCACAGGCCGGTGTTCTGCCCACGCGCCCAGACGTCCATGTCCCGAGCCTGCTCGGCGGCCCATTCGGTGGCTGCCGAACGCTCCCGGTGAACCCCGTAGCGCGTCCGCTCGTACAGTTTGTGCGCCATCACCGGAAAGTAGGAAGGCCGGAATCCGTTTCGGGCGATTGCAACCATTTTCATGCCGCCCGAGGCTATCGGCGCCCCAGTGGCGGGGTGGCCGTGACTCGGGAGTCGTACGGGTGATTCGTCTGCACGTGCACCGTTCTTCTCCGCGTCAGACCGCACCGGCAAGTCGCGCTTCCACGTCCTGTCGCCGCCGACGGCACATCGCCAGCACGTTCGGCCCCGGAGAGAGCGGATCGGGCGCGGGGACCAGCCGGTTGCGGTCCGGGTCGTAGAGCACCATGTCGTAACCGTGGTCACCGAGCCACCGGCGGACCTCACGCGCGCTGGATCCGAAGCGCTGGAGGAACTTGTCGACGAGTTCGAGCATCCACACCGCCGGCTCGCCACGGGAGACGAGTTGGCCGGCGCCGCGGAGCGCCAGGTACTCCGAGCCCTCGACGTCGAGCTTGCCCATCGCCTAAGGGCGTTCGGGCAGGGCATCGTCCAGCCGGCCCAGTTGGACCTGGACGGCGCTGCCGGTGTCGGCCTCGGTCCAGATGCAGGACCCCGACCCCCTGACGACGAAGGAGACGGTGCCCGGCTCCGCTCCGATCGCCATTTCGTGGACGGTGACGCAGCGCAGGGAGTTGGCGTCGACGTTGCCCCGCAGCCGTTTCACGAACGCGGGAACGGCCTCGAAAGCGTGGACGGCTCCGCTCGGCCCCACCAGCTTGGCGGCGAGCAGGGTGAACATTCCTTCATTGGCGCCACCGTCGATGAAACCGTCCCCTGGGCGGAGATACCGCTTCATGAAAGTCATCTCTGCGTAGTCCGGCAGCCCTCCGAAGTAGACGAAGCGACCCGGCTGCGTGCTGTCGGGATAGGCGCGGAACGACATGCCTCCGTACACGGACAGTTCCCGTGGCCGCCCGACCAGCCTCTTCCATGCCTGCCATCCCGCCATCGAGGCGAAGGCCTGAGCCCGGCGCCCCCGGTTGGCAGGGTGTTTCCATACCAGCTCGGCCATTTCGTTAATGGTCGTCGGCAACGGTCTGCTCCTTTGCAGGGGAGATGAAGGGGGAGCCGCTGTTTCGGCGCAGTCGATACCAATCGTTGACACGCTGTGCGACCCGGGACCAGTCCAGCTCTGCGGCCGCCCGCAGCCCGAGTTCACTCATCCTGTTCCGGGCCGACTCGTCGTCGAGTACGGTGCCCAGGACACGCACCAGATCGTCCTTCGACTCCGAGGGAAAGACCCGGTAGGCCTCGCGGACGGCGATCACCGGATCGAGTGAGGCCTTCGAGGAGACCACGACGGGCGTGCCGAGTGCCATCGCCTCCAAGGCGGCCGTGGGCACGCCCTCACCCTTTCCGGGCAGTCTGCGCGACGCGAGCACGAACACCTCGGCCTGCCGGACCAACCGGTAGATCTCCGACCGGTCCAGCCGACCGGCCAGTTCGACACCCGTGCCCGCTGCCGCGAGCCGGGCGAGGCGGTCCCGCTCCGGGCCTTCGCCCGCGATCACCAGACGCATCCCCGGCCGGTCGCGCGCCAGTTCGTGGAACGCGCGGATGAGCAGATCGTGGTTTTTCACCGGGTCCAGCGCGCCGACGCTGACGATCAGACCACGCTCACGAGATCGGGCATCGGCAGGACCCGGCATGGCGGACAGCTCCAAACCGCTGGACATCGTGAGGATGCGTCTTCGGTCCACGCCGCGCGCCACGAGATCGTCAGCCGTCGACGACCCCAGGGCGATGAATGCCTCCACATACCGGAAGGACCCTCGTGCAAGCCATTGATGCCGGTGGGCCAGCGCTCCGTGCACGGTCAGGAACAGGGGAAGGCCCAAACGCCGGCAGACCGGCCCCAGCCAGGCCGTCTCGATGTGGTCGCCGTGAAGGTGTACGAGGTCGGCGCCGTGGTCCCGGGAACCGCCGCAGAGGCGCCCGACCGCGGCAGCGGTCTCCACTGCGAAGGCGGACCGGTCGGACACCGGCGCCAGCATCCGCGACAGGGCGGTCCTCCGCAGCGGCAGCCGGGTGGCGCCCGCCGGCACTGTCGCGCCGTGCCGGAACGACATCGTCACCCGGTCACCGTCGTCGACCTGGCGCCGCGTCAGACACTCGACATGGCGTTCCAGTCCACCCGGGAAGGGAGGGACCCGGTAACTCACCCGCACGATGTGCATCGCCGCGTTTCTCCACCTCGCAACGGAATCTCACCGAAGGATCGCGGCCCGGCGCGCCACCTGCCGCCCGCCGCGCCGGTCCTCACCGGAAAGGACCAGCGGCCGGGCCGTGCGCTCGGTGAACCGGCCGAGTGCGGGACGGTGGGTTCCGGGGATGTGGGCACACGGACGAGGGGCCGGGATCGCCTCCTGCGACCCCGGCCCCTCGTGACCGTACGGGCCCTGCTACTTCACGGGCTCCGGCTCGGACGTGCTGTCCGCCTCCGACGTGCCCGCCGGCGGTTCGTCCACCGGCGTCCTGACGGAGTCGAGCAGCAGCTGGGCGACGTCCACGACCTGGATCGACTCCTTCGCCTTGCCGTCGTTCTTCTTGCCGTTCACCGAGTCGGTCAGCATGACCAGGCAGAACGGGCAGGCCGTGGAGACGATGTCCGGGTTGAGGGACAGCGCCTCGTCCACGCGCTCGTTGTTGATGCGCTTGCCGATCCGCTCCTCCATCCACATCCGGGCGCCGCCGGCTCCGCAGCAGAAGCCGCGCTCCTTGTGGCGGTGCATCTCCTCATTCCTGAGGCCCGGCACCTTGCCGATGATCTCGCGCGGAGGCGTGTAGATCTTGTTGTGGCGGCCCAGGTAGCAGGGGTCGTGGTAGGTGATGATGCCCTCGACCGGGGTCACCGGGACCAGCTTGCCCTCGTCGACCAGGTGCTGGAGCAGCTGGGTGTGGTGGATGACCTCGTAGTCGCCGCCGAGCTGCGGGTACTCGTTGCCGATCGTGTTCAGGCAGTGCGGGCAGGTGGCGACGATCTTCTTCGCCGACTTCGGCTTCTTCGTCGACGGGTCCTCGTCGTCCTCGCCGAACGCCATGTTCAGCGCGGCCACGTTCTCCATGCCGAGCTCCTGGAACAGGGGCTCGTTGCCCAGGCGGCGGGCGGAGTCACCGGTGCACTTCTCGTCACCGCCCATGATCGCGAACTTCACGCCCGCGATGTGGAGCAGTTCAGCGAAGGCCTTCGTGGTCTTCTTGGCGCGGTCCTCCAGGGCGCCGGCGCAGCCGACCCAGTACAGGTACTCGACCTCGGTGAGGTCTTCGATGTCCCGGCCGACGACCGGTACCTCGAAGTCGACCTCCTTGGTCCACTCCAGGCGCTGCTTCTTGGCCAGGCCCCAGGGGTTGCCCTTCTTCTCCAGGTTCTTGAGCATCGTGCCCGCCTCGGACGGGAACGCGGACTCGATCATCACCTGGTAGCGGCGCATGTCGACGATGTGGTCGACATGCTCGATGTCCACCGGGCACTGCTCGACGCAGGCGCCGCAGGTGGTGCAGGACCACAGGACGTCCGGGTCGATGACGCCGTTCTCCTCGACGGTGCCGACCAGCGGGCGCTCGGCCTCGGCGAGGGCGGACGCGGGAACGTCCTTCAGCTGCTCCTCGCTCGCCTTCTCCTCGCCCTCCATGGTCTTGCCGCCGCCGGCCAGCAGGTACGGCGCCTTGGCGTGGGCGTGGTCGCGCAGCGACATGATCAGCAGCTTGGGGGAGAGCGGCTTGCCGGTGTTCCACGCGGGGCACTGCGACTGGCAGCGGCCGCACTCGGTGCAGGTGGAGAAGTCCAGCAGGCCCTTCCAGGAGAACTGCTCGACCTGCGAGACGCCGAAGACGTCGTCCTCGCCGGGGTCCTCGAAGTCGATCGGCTTGCCGCCGGAGGTCATCGGCTGCAGTGCGCCGAGGGCGGTGCCGCCATCGGAGTCGCGCTTGAACCAGATGTTCGGAAAAGCGAGGAAGCGGTGCCAGGCCACACCCATGTTCGTGTTCAGGCTCACCGTGATCATCCAGATCATGGTGGTGCCCAGCTTGATCATGGCGGCCAGGTAGGTCAGGTTCTGCAGCGTGGTGAGGCTGAGACCCTTGAACGCCACGACCAGCGGGTAGGAGGCGAAGTACCCGGCCTCGTAGTGGTCGACGTGGTGGAGCGCGCCTTCGAGGCCGCGCAGCACGTAGATGGCCAGACCGATGACGAGGATGACGTACTCGACGAAGTACGCCTGGCCCATCTTGGAGCCCGCGAAGCGGGACTTCCGACCGGGCCGCGAGGGCAGGCTCAGCAGACGGATGACGATCAGCGTGGCGATGCCGAGGGTGGTCATCGCGCCGATGAACTCGATGTACATCTCGTACGGCAGGAACCCGCCGAGGACGGGCAGGGTCCAGTCGGCCTGGAAGAGCTGCCCGTAGGCGTTGATGATGGTCGGTGGGAGGGTGAGGAAGCCGATGGCCACGAACCAGTGGGCGACGCCCACGATGCCCCATCGGTTCATGCGCGTGTGGCCGAGGAACTCCCTGACCAGGGTCACGCTGCGCTGGTAGGGGTTGTCGGTCCGGCTGCCGGCAGGCACGGGCTGGCCGAGCCTGAAGTACCGGACGAACTGACCGATGGCGCGTGCGAGCAGCGCAACGCCGACCACGGTCAGCACCAGCGACACGATGATCGCGGCGAGTTGCATTTGGGGGCTCCTCGGGCCTGCGAGGCGGTTTCCGTTCCTCCGAAGTACTTCCTGTGTACTCGAAGGAATGCTTACTAAGCAGTAACTTATGGAGTCCGTCTGAGACTACCCACTTATGCCGCCGCCCTGTAGTGGCGCATGCGGTGATCTGCGTCGCTGTGCGCCCCTGTCAGGCGGGGACGAACTCCACACGGAACATCTTCGGCCAGAACTTGCCCGTGATGAGGAACTGTTTCGTGCCGGGGACGGCCGCGATGCCGTTCAGGGCGGAGCCGGGGACGAGTTCGCCGGGGCGCAGCAGGCCCGAGGCATCGATGGTCGCCGTCACCGTGCCGGTGGCGGAGTCGATGCGCATGATGCGGTCGCTCGACAGGACATTGGCGTAGACGGTGGTTCCAACGCACTCCAGTTCGTTCAGCTGCGTCACCGGTCTGCCCTCCAAGGCCACCATGACCTGTCCGGTCTTCGCGAGCGTGCCGGGGTCGCGGAACGTCAGCCGCTGCGAGCCGTCGCTCGTCACCAGCCGGTGGGACGCGCCCTGGAGGCACAGGCCCCAGCCCTCGTCCGGGTACGGGACGCGGCGCACCTCCTTCAGCGTCGCGGCGTCGCGCTCGATGGCGATGCGGTCCCGCCAGGTCAGCTGCCACAGCCTCCGGCCGACGAGAGTGATCCCCTCGCCGAACAGGGGCGCGGGCAGTGCGGCGCGGACCGTCGGGGGTTTCCCCGGCGGCCCCGCGCGCACGGACGACTGCCCGGAGATCCCGGTGTCCTCGTAGAGGGTGCCGCCGGCCATCTCCAGACCCTGCGTGAACGCCTTCGGGTCGTGGGGGAGGATCTCGAGCACCCTGACCCGCAACCTCTCGACCACCCCGTGCGCGGTTGCCGGCCCTGCGTGCACGTCCCGTCCTCCGGCCGCGTAGCCGGGGGCGGCCGGTGACGCGGGCGAGGAGTGCCGTCCCCCGTGCGCGACGAGCGTGCCGGTGCCGTCGGGCGCAGGGCCGAACCGGGCGCGCGTCGGCGGAGCCGGCGCATCGCCGGCCGGCTGGTCCATCGCGTACGCCGTGCCCCACGCGGTCGTAAGCGGATCCCCGAGCGGCTGGGAGTGGGCGAGCGCTGCGGCGGGCCCGATCCAGACCGCGCCGGCCAGCGGAAGCGCCGTCGTGGCCAGCAGGGCGTGCCTGAGCGTGCGACGGTGGACGGACGTGCGGCCGCCCAAGCGGCCTGCCCCGGGCAAGCGCACGGCGCCCCGGCCGGTGCCGGGACGCCGTGGTGGTGCCGTACGGGTTTCCTGCCCCGTCATGAACTGCGACGACGGCGCACGGCCAGCATGGTGCCGCCACCCGCCGCGATCAGCCCGGCCGCGGTGCCGCCCAAGGCCAGGGCCTTCTCACTGCCTGTCGCCGCGAGGCCCGCGTGGTGACGGTGACCCGCCAGGTCGCCGGACCCGGTGCGTTCCTGCGATGCGGTGCGTGCGTCGGATCCGCGGTGTCCATGGGACCCGTTGCGTCCGTCCGAGGCGACGCCGCCTCCGGATCCCCCGTGGTGGTCACCGGGGCGCCCTGGCCGGGTACCGGTCGGACTCGGGGTGGGTTCCGTCACCCCGCCCACCACGTAGACGGTGACGCCGATGCTGGGGTCGGGACGGCTCGAGTAGATCCGGAAGACGTGCCAGCCGGTAGGGACCCTCGTCGGGATGGTCACGGTGCCGGTCACCGATCCGTCATCCTGGGCGCGAAGCCTGGCCAGGACGATCGGCTGTGATTCCAGCACCACTGTGACAGCCTGCCTCCGGGCGAAAATCCCCGGCGGCGTGCGGAAGGTCACCGACTGGCCGGCGGTCAGCGTGTAGGCGCTCAGTGTCAGGGGCGAGGTGGTCGGCGGATACGGCTGCGCGTAGGCGGCCTGCATCCCCACCAGCGGTGCGGCGACGAGTACGGCAGCCGATGCTGCCGATGCCAGAACAACCCGCCATCTCGGCGATGCTGTCATCTTCTCCACTCTCCTCGACTTCGATCCGGGCCAGGCCTGCAGCGTCGGCCGTCATGACGTTGTGAGTACCAGGATCTAGATACATGGAATAAATGGGACATACCACCATCTGTTGGCGCGGCGGCGACGAGAGTCACCGAGTAGGGGAGCCGTTTCCCCCCGATGGGCTTACATGGGGGTGGCTAACTCCCTCCAGCTGTCCGAGTCCTTATGGTCTGCTTCATGCATTGGGGACGGAATGCCCCGAAAGGGGCGGTTCCCTCGGTTCTATGAGGGGTGCAGCTTGGATCTTCACGGATTCCTGAAGGCTCTTGCCGGACGCTGGCCGACCGTCGTGGTCTGTCTCGTCCTCGCCGTCGGTGCGGCGCTCGCCGCGACGAGCTTGAGCACCCCCGTCTACGAGGCGAGGACCCAGCTCTTCGTCGCCACCCGCTCCGGGGAGGACACCGCACAGCTCAACCAGGGGCAGAGCTTCTCCCAGGCGCGCGTGCAGTCGTACGCCGCCATCGTGACGACCCGCCAGGTGACGGAGCCGGTGGTGAAGCAGTTGCGGCTGCGCACCACGCCGGAGGAGCTGGCGTCCCGGATCACAGCGACCGCCCCGCTCAACACCGTGCTCATCGACATCACCGTCCGGGACACCGTGCCCGACCGGGCCGCGCACATCGCCAACGCCGTGGCGCAGCGGTTCGGTTCGGTCGTCGAGCAGCTGGAGACGCCCAAGCAACCGGCCGACCCGACGCAGGGCAGAAAGAGCCGTAAGGGTGACGCCGCGTCCGTCTCACCCGTCTCCCTGGGGGTCACTCAGGAGGCCGTAACCCCCGCCGCCCCCGTCTCGCCCCGCCCGCTGCTCAACCTGGCCGCGGGTGTGCTCAGCGGCCTCCTGCTGGGTGCCGGACTCGTCGCCCTGCGCGAGATCCTCGACACGACGTTCAAGACGAGCGAGGGCCTGGGGGAGTTCACCGCCCTGCCCGCTCTCGGCACCATCCCGTACGACAAGAACGCTCCCAAGCGGCCGCTCGTGCGCGCAGAGGGGCACTCCAAGCGTGCCGAGGCCTTCCGCAAGCTGCGCACGAACCTGCAGTTCTCCCAGGTCGACGACCCGCCGCGGATCATCGCGGTGACGAGTTCCGTGCCCGGTGAGGGCAAGACCAACACCGCGGTGAACCTCGCCCTGTCGCTCGCCGAGGCGGGCGTGTCCACCTGCCTAGTGGACGCCGACCTGCGCCGCCCGTGTGTGGCCCAGACCTTCGGCCTCGTGCAGGACGCCGGTCTGACCACGGTGCTCATCGGACAGGCCCGTATCGAGGACGTGATGCAACAGGCCGCCGGCGGTCTGGCGGTACTCGCAAGCGGTGCCGTGCCGCCGAACCCCACGGAGCTGCTCGCCTCGGCGCGCATGGAGGAGACGTTGCGCGAGCTCGCGGACAGCTACCAGGTGGTGATCGTCGACACCGCGCCGCTGCTGCCGGTCGCCGACACCGTGGGGCTCGCCTCGCTCACCCAAGGTGCGCTGCTCGTCGTACGCGCCGCCAGGACCAGCCGTGACCAGGTACGCGCCGCCGCGGAGTCGCTGGAGCGGGTGGGCGTCCGGGTCCTCGGCACGGTCTTCAGCATGGCTCCGGTTCCCATGGGCGGTCACTACGGCAGCTATGGCTCCTACAGCGCCTTGAGTACCGCCGGCCACGATGGTCAGGGGGAACTGCCGGCCCCCCGCGCGTCGGTTCCCCGGCGGGGTGTGCCCGCTCCCGCGGGAACCCGTGTGCCCGGTGAGAGATGACCCGGGTCCTGTTCGTCTGTACCGGCAACGTGCACCGATCGGTCCTGGCCGAGCGGCTGCTGGCGGCGAGGCTTCCGGCCGGCTCCGCCCTGCGGCCGGAGAGTGCCGGCACCGAGGCGTGGCACCGCTCCAGTATGGAGAACGCGACCAGAGCGGTGCTGAAGGAGCTGGGTGGTGACGGCTCGGGCTTCGTCTCCCGCCCGCTCACGGCCCAGCTCGTCGCGAGCGCCGCGCTGGTCCTGGGGCTCGCGCGCGAGCACCGGGAGGCGGCGGTGCGGCTCGCTCCGTGGGCGATGCGGCGCTGTTTCACGCTGAGGGAGTTCATGCGGCTCGCGGACGAGGGCGGCGAGGGTGTGGGCGGTTTCCAGGCCCTGGTGGCGGCCGCGGCCGCCCGCCGGGGGACCGCCGCACCCGTGCCGCCGGACGAGGACGACGTCCCGGACCCCTGGGGCAGGCCCCGGCATGAGCTGTACGAGTGCGCCCGGGAGATCGACGGGAGGGTGAGCAGGCTAGCCCGGCTGTGGGTCATGAGCGAGGGGGGTGCATCATCGGTGGGGGACAAAACGGTATGAGGGGGAAGCTCGCTCTTTTCCCTTGCGTCTTTTGCACCCCCGCCACCTGCGGTGATTCCCCGATTGCTGAACGGTGCCGGATGAAAGTTGAGTCCCTGGGACTCAGCTCTGTTGACGCCGCGCCGACCCTCGTGCATCCTTGAGCCTGTTCCACTCAAGTCAGCTGGAGGATTCACCATGGCACGTGCGGTCGGCATCGACCTGGGCACGACTAACTCCGTCGTCAGCGTTCTGGAGGGCGGCGAGCCCACCGTCATCACCAACGCCGAGGGTGCCAGGACCACGCCGTCCGTCGTCGCCTTCGCCAAGAACGGCGAGGTGCTGGTCGGCGAGGTCGCCAAGCGCCAGGCGGTCACGAACGTGGACCGGACCATCCGCTCGGTGAAGCGCCACATGGGCACCGACTGGAAGATCTCGCTGGACGGCAAGGACTTCAACCCGCAGCAGATCTCCGCGTTCATCCTGCAGAAGCTGAAGCGGGACGCCGAGGCGTACCTGGGCGAGAAGGTGACCGACGCGGTCATCACCGTCCCCGCCTACTTCAACGACTCCGAGCGGCAGGCGACGAAGGAGGCCGGTGAGATCGCCGGTCTCAACGTCCTGCGCATCGTCAACGAGCCCACCGCGGCCGCGCTCGCCTACGGCCTCGACAAGGACGACCAGACGATTCTCGTCTTCGACCTCGGCGGCGGCACCTTCGACGTGTCCCTGCTGGAGATCGGCGACGGCGTCGTCGAGGTGAAGGCCACCAACGGTGACAACCACCTCGGTGGTGACGACTGGGACCAGCGCATCGTCGACTACCTGGTCAAGCAGTTCCAGTCCGGCCACGGCGTGGACCTGAGCAAGGACAAGATGGCTCTGCAGCGTCTGCGTGAGGCTGCGGAGAAGGCCAAGATCGAGCTGTCCTCGTCGACCGAGACCTCGATCAACCTGCCTTACATCACCGCCTCCGCCGAGGGCCCGCTGCACCTGGACGAGAAGCTCACCCGGGCGCAGTTCCAGCAGCTGACGGCCGACCTGCTGGAGCGGTGCAAGACGCCGTTCCACAACGTCATCAAGGACGCCGGCATCTCCATCAACGAGATCGACCACGTCGTCCTCGTCGGTGGCTCCACCCGTATGCCCGCCGTCGCCGAGCTCGTCAAGGAGCTGACCGGCGGCAAGGAGGCCAACAAGGGTGTGAACCCGGACGAGGTCGTCGCCATCGGCGCCTCGCTCCAGGCCGGTGTCCTCAAGGGTGAGGTCAAGGACGTCCTGCTCCTCGACGTCACCCCGCTGTCCCTCGGCATCGAGACCAAGGGCGGCATCATGACCAAGCTGATCGAGCGCAACACCACGATCCCGACGAAGCGTTCGGAGATCTTCACGACGGCGGAGGACAACCAGCCGTCCGTGCAGATCCAGGTCTACCAGGGCGAGCGCGAGATCGCGGCGTACAACAAGAAGCTCGGCATGTTCGAGCTGACCGGTCTGCCGCCGGCGCCGCGCGGCGTCCCGCAGATCGAGGTGTCCTTCGACATCGACGCCAACGGCATCATGCACGTGACGGCGAAGGACCTCGGCACCGGCAAGGAGCAGAAGATGACCGTCACCGGCGGCTCCTCGCTCCCGAAGGAAGAGGTCGACCGCATGCGCGAGGAAGCCGAGCGCTACGCGGAGGAGGACCACAAGCGCCGCGAGGCCGCCGAGGCCCGCAACCAGGGCGAGCAGCTCGTCTACCAGACCGAGAAGTTCCTCAAGGACAACGAGGACAAGGTCCCGGGCGAGATCAAGACCGAGGTCGAGGCCGCCGTCGCCGAGCTGAAGGAGAAGCTCAAGGGCGAGGACACGGCCGAGATCCGCTCCGCCACCGAGAAGGTCGCGGCCGTCTCGCAGAAGCTCGGCCAGGCCATGTACGCCGACGCCCAGGCCGCGCAGGCCGCCGCCGGCGGTGCCTCGGCCGGTGCCGGTGAGGCCAAGGCCGACGACGACGTGGTGGACGCCGAGATCGTCGACGACGAGCGGAAGGACGGTGCCGCGTGACGGAGGAGACCCCGGGCTTCGAGGAGAAGCCCGACGTCCCCTCCGGCGCCACCCCTGATGACGCCGAGCCGCAGGCCGCCTCCCCCTCTTCGGAGGAGGCGGCGGCCCCGGCGGGGGACGCAAGCGAGAACAACGCCGGTCTGGTGGCCCAGCTGGACCAGGTGCGCAAGGCGCTCGGCGAGCGCACGGCGGACCTCCAGCGCCTCCAGGCCGAGTACCAGAACTACCGCCGCCGCGTCGAGCGCGACCGGATCGCGGTCAAGGAGATCGCCGTCGCGAACCTCCTGACCGAGCTCCTGCCCGTGCTCGACGACATCGGCCGCGCGCGGGAACACGGCGAACTGGTGGGCGGTTTCAAG
Organism: Streptomyces sp. Y2F8-2; assembly: GCF_014905555.1. Taxonomy (GTDB): domain Bacteria; phylum Actinomycetota; class Actinomycetes; order Streptomycetales; family Streptomycetaceae; genus Streptomyces; species Streptomyces cynarae. Next base: position 83,621 of record NZ_BNGS01000010.1, read on the forward strand.
TCCGTCGCCGAGTCGCTGGAGACCGTCGCGGCGAAGATGGGTCTGCAGCAGTTCGGCAAGGAGGGCGAGCCCTTCGACCCGACCATCCACGAGGCCCTGATGCACAGCTACGCGCCGGACGTCACCGAGACGACGTGCGTGGCGATTCTGCAGCCCGGGTATCGCTTCGGCGAGCGCACCATCCGCCCCGCGCGGGTGGCCGTCGCCGAGCCGCAGCCGGGAGCGCAGACGGTCAAGGCCGAGGAGACCGGCGAGGCGGGCGACGACAAGGAGAACGGTGGCCCGGACGAGGGCTGACGTACACCACGAACGCGTAGGGAAGGAGGGACGTCGGGGATGAGCACCAAGGACTTCATCGAGAAGGACTACTACAAGGTCCTCGGCGTCCCCAAGGACGCCACCGAGGCCGAGATCAAGAAGGCGTACCGGAAGCTCGCCCGCGAGTTCCACCCGGACGCCAACAAGGGCAACGCCAAGGCGGAGGAACGTTTCAAGGAGATCTCCGAGGCGAACGACGTCCTCGGCGACCCCAAGAAGCGCAAGGAGTACGACGAGGCGCGGGCCCTCTTCGGCAACGGCGGCTTCCGTCCCGGCCCCGGGGCGGGCGGCTCGTTCAACTTCGACCTGGGCGACCTCTTCGGCGGCCAGGGCGGCGCCGGGGGCAGCTTCGGCGGTGGTCTCGGTGACGTCTTCGGGGGCCTGTTCAACCGTGGCGGCGGCGCGGGCACGCGTACGCAGCCCAGGCGCGGCCAGGACATCGAGTCCGAGGTCACGCTGAGCTTCATGGAGGCGGTGGACGGGGCGACCGTGCCGCTGCGCATGTCCTCGCAGTCACCGTGCAAGGCCTGTTCGGGCACCGGCGACAAGAACGGCACGCCCCGCGTGTGCCCGACCTGTGTCGGCACCGGGCAGGTGGCGCGCGGCTCGGGCGGCGGCTTCTCGCTGACCGACCCGTGCCCGGACTGCAAGGGCCGCGGGCTGATCGCGGAGCACCCGTGCGAGGTCTGCAAGGGCAGCGGCCGGGCCAAGTCGTCCCGGACGATGCAGGTGCGCATCCCGGCCGGCGTGTCCGACGGGCAGCGCATCCGGCTGCGCGGCAAGGGCGCGCCCGGCGAGCGGGGCGGCCCGGCCGGTGACCTGTACGTGGTCGTGCACGTCAATCCGCACCCCGTCTTCGGCCGCAGAGGCGACAACCTGACGGTCACCGTCCCGGTGACGTTCGCGGAGGCGGCGCTCGGCGCCGACATCCGGGTGCCCACCCTCGGCGGGCCCCCGGTGACGCTGAAGCTGCCCCCCGGCACGCCGAACGGGCGTACGATGCGCGCCCGTGGAAAGGGCGCGGTCCGCAAGGACGGCACCCGCGGCGACCTGTTGGTCACCGTGGAGGTGAGTGTCCCGAAGGACGTGTCGGGGAAGGCTCGTGACGCGCTGGAGGCGTATCGCGAGGCGACCGCGGACGAGGATCCGCGGGCGGAGCTGTTCCAGGCCGCGAAGGGAGCATGACCAGATGGACGGCCGTCGACGCAACCCGTATGAGCTGACCGAGGACACCCCGGTCTACGTCATCTCGGTGGCGGCCCAGCTCTCCGGACTGCACCCGCAGACGCTGCGGCAGTACGACCGCCTGGGGCTCGTGTCCCCGGACCGCACCGCGGGGCGGGGCCGGCGCTACTCGGCCCGTGACATCGAGCTGCTCCGCCAGGTGCAGCAGTTGTCGCAGGACGAGGGCATCAACCTGGCCGGCATCAAGCGCATCATCGAACTGGAGAACCAGGTCGCCGCGCTCCAGTCCCGCGTCGCGGAGCTTCAGGACGCGCTCGACGGCGCGGCGGCGGCGATGCGCCAGCGTGAGGCGGCCGTCCACGCGTCCTACCGCCGGGATCTGGTGCCGTATCAGGAGGTCCAGCAGACCAGCGCGCTGGTGGTGTGGCGACCGAAGCGGCAGCAGCAGGACTGAGTGGAACACGGCGAAGGGGCCCGCGGAGCACCGCGGGCCCCTTCGCCGTGTTTCGTCTGGCTTGGTTCATTCGGTCCTCTGATCGGATCGGGACACGGCAAGGCGTGGTGATCGCGACCCGTGAGGCGAGGGAGAGGTTCTACGGGAACGTTGCTTTTCGCTGACTCTTCGGGATCGAGGGCGGCGAGACCCGCCTGTCGGCACGTGACGCGGATCACGTTTGCCAGGATCTGATCGAAGTGGCGGGCAGCGTCGCATGGTTGACCATGCGTCAGTCACCGATCGCTCCAGGTGACGGGGTGAGCCGACGTCAGACCGAGGCGCCGAAACGGCCCCCACACAACGTTCTCTTGGTTTTCACTTGACTCGCACAGTGATCCTGTTGCCATCTCGTTAACCCGTAGTTCTTGACGCTGCCCACCGTCCCCGCGTTGGCTTTCAGCCACCTGGGGCGCAACGCTGCTCCCCCGCCCGGAAGGCACCTGATGTGAACGTTCGTACCACCCGTAGGACCGCTGTGCGTCGTACCGCCATAGCCCTGGCCGCCTCGGCGTCGGCCGTCTCGCTCGCCGCGTGCGGCGTCATCGACGGAGTCGGCGGCAGCAGCAGCTCCGCCACCCCGAAGAAGGGCAACGACATCACGGTCGGTCTCCTTCTGCCCGAGAAGGAGAACCCGCGGTACGACAAGTTCGACTACCCCATCATCGAGAAGCAGGTCGCCTCCCTCACCGACAACAAGGGCAAGGTCCTGTACGCGAACGCCGACGCCGACGCGGCCACGCAGAACAAGCAGCTCGACCAGATGATCGCCGACAAGGTGGACGTGCTGCTCGTGGACGCGGTCGACGCCAAGGCCATCGCCCCGGGCGTGCAGAAGGCCAAGGACGCCGGCATCCCGGTCATCGCCTACGACCGGCTCGCCCAGGGCCCCATCGACGCCTACATCTCCTTCGACAACGAACTGGTCGGCCAGGTGCAGGGCCGCGCCCTCATGGACGCACTCGGCGCCAAGGGCGCGAGCAGCAAGATCGTCATGATGAACGGCTCGCCCACCGACCCGAACGCGGCGCAGTTCAAGCAGGGCGCGCTCAGCGAGCTCCAGGGCAAGGTCAACATCGTCAAGTCCTTCGACACCAAGGACTGGAAGCCGGAGAACGCCAAGGCGAACATGGCCGAGGCGATCCGGGCCGTCGGGCTGAGCAACATCGCCGCGGTCTACTCCGCGAACGACGGCATGGCCGGCGCCGTCATCGACGCGCTGAAGGAGGCGGGCGTCAGCAAGGTCCCGCCGGTGACCGGGCAGGACGCGGCGCTGGACGCGGTGCAGCGGATCGTCTCCGGTGAGCAGTACATGAGCGTGTACAAGTCGTACCCGGACGAGGCGAACAACGCCGCGGAGATGGCCGTGGCCAAGGTCCAGGGCCGCTCGATCGAGTTCGACGCGCTGACCCGTGACCATGTCGACAGCCCGACGGAGAAGAACATCCCGTCGATGCTCGTGCCGGTGGTCGCCCTCACGAGGGACAACATCAAGGACACGGTGATCCAGGACGGCATCTACACCGTCAAGGACATCTGCACCGCGAAGTACAAGGCGGACTGCTCCGCGATCGGCCTGCGCTAGCGCGCCTTCGGGTACCGGCGGCCGGCGTGCCGGCCCGGACCCCGACCGTGCTCCCCGCGACCCGCGCCCCTGAGGGGGTGCGGGTCGCGGCCTTTCCGGACCGAGGAGTTCCGTGAATGGCCCCGTCAGCTTGGTGCACCGGAAGTTCCGGAGGTGGGGTGAAACCGGCATGTTCCCGGGCAAGGGCGGGCGTTGTGGCGGGGGAGCCGTGTTGCGGTGGCGGGCGGGTCCGCGCATAGTTGCGCTGCGAAGGCGTGCGGGGCGCGGTGCGGACGGCGCGCGTCCGGGTGCGTGAGGGAGTCGCCGGCGGGCCGCGTCGCGCGGGCCGCGGCAGCCAGGAGTCGTAAGCCAGGGGTGGAAGATGGCCGGGCACGGGACGGACGCGCATCCGCACGGCGCTGACCGGCTCTGCGAGGCCGGGACCCGCGTGTACTCCCGGGCCGTGCGTCGTGGCCGGGTGCCCCGTGCCGACGCCGCGAAGGTGCCGTGCCTGCTGGAGCTGGCACTGCTGCACCCCGACCCCGACGACATGGACTGGCTGGTGCCCACCGCCCCGCAGGAGGTCATGACCCGGCTGCTGCGCGGTGTGCACGAGGAGGTCTCCGCGAGTCGGGCGCGGGTCGGCACGGCGGTGGCGGCCGTCGAATGGTACGCCGGGCTGGGCGGCCGTGAGCAGGGCTCCCAGGAGGGCGTGGCGATCCGTGTGCTGGACGGGCTGACGCGGATCCGCGCCGCCATGGACGAGGCGACGGAACAGTGCACGACCGAGGTGCTGACCGTGCAGCCGGGCGGTATCCGCCGCGAGGACGAACTGGCCGAGGGCCTGCCGCGGGCGCTGGAGATGCGCCGCCGGGGCGTCCGCATGCGCGACCTGTACACGCATGTCGCCCGGCACGGCCAGGGCCTGCACACCTACATGGAGCTGATGGGCGACGCGGCCGAGGCGCGCACCCTGGACGAGGTGCCCGAGCGGCTGATCGTCTTCGACCGCACCGTCGCCTTCATCCCCGCGAACGCGGACCGCACGATCGCGCTGGAGCTGCGCCATCCGGCCATCATCGAATACCTGGTGACCGTGTTCGAACGCCTGTGGCGTCTGGCGATCCCGCTCACCTCGCCGCTGCCCGAGACGGGCATCGACGGCATCACCCACCGGGAGCGGTCCATCGCGGCGCTGCTCGCCGAGGGCCACCAGGACGCGGTGGTCGCCGAACGGCTGGGCATCAGCGTCCGCACCTGCCGCGCGCACATCGCCCGGCTGTCCGAGACCCTGGGTGCGGCGAGCCGGACGCAGCTCGGGGTGAGGATCGCCCAGGCGGGCCTGGACGGTCCGCCGCACGCGCCCGAGTTGCTGCCGGTCACCGCTCCGGGCGCTCCGGAACCCCCCACCGGGCTGTAGAACGCTCGCGCCTCAGTGCTCCTCCTCCAGGATGCCCGACCGGGCGATGAGGTAGCCGAGTTGGGCGCGGCTGCCGCTGCCCAGGGCCTGGGCCAGCTTGGCGATATGGGCCCGGCAGGTGCGGACGTTCATCCCCAGCCGGCGGGCGATGGCCTCGTCGACGTGACCCTCCACCAGGAGCTTGGCGATGGAGCGCTGGACGCCGGTGATGCCGTCGCGGGGGGGTTCGTAGGGCACTTCCTCGCGCAGGGGGGTGGCGCGGCGCCAGAGGTGCTCGAAGACCTTGATCAGATACTTGACGAGGCCGGGATGGCGGAGTTCCAGGGCCACTTGCTGGTCGTCGTGCGCCGGGACGAAGGCGACGGTCTCGTCGCAGATGATGAGCCGCCCTATGAGTTCCTCAAGGGTGCGGATCTCGACCTTGCCGCGTGACATGACGTCCACGTACGCCATGGTTCCCAGGCTGTGGCGCACGGTGTGCTGGTAGAGCGTGCGCATGCTCACGCCGCGCTCCATCAGGGGCCGGTCCCGCTCGAGGGCCTGCCTCAGGATGTGCTCGCTGCGCCCCCCGCCCGGCTGGACCGTCAGGACCTCGTGACGGCATTCGGCCGTGGCGAGGTTGAGCGCCGCGTTGATCCGGTCGGAGCCCTCGAGCACGGTGATGGCATGGGTGGGGGCGGGGGCCAGGGCGCTGAGCGCCATGAACGGCTCGAAGGATTCGGTCAGTTCGATGGACATCCGCCGGCGATCCAGGATCTCCCGCTCCAGCGGATGCAGCCGTTGGGCGAGCGCGACGGAGGGCGGAACCGGCCGCAACCAGTTCTCGTCGTCAGGATCCGGGTGCAGCAACGCGAACTCGAGGAGGCAGGGGGCGTCCTTGATCTCCGAGCGGGCGATACGGCCGGTGCTCAACGCGCTTGCATAAAGCTGTGTCCCCTCCTCACAGAGATCGGTTATCGCGTGTGGATGTGTCCCTTTCGGATAGCTATTAGGCAAATCTCCACCCCCCAGGGTCCTGAACATGCAGGAACATGATGCATCGACCCTGTGGCATTGACGTGCCTGAATGAGCCATCGTCTTGGTGGCACGGGGGAAGGAAACTCGTTGAGTGAGGACGAAGCCGACTATGTACAAGAGAATGCTTCGATCGGCGCTTGCCGTTGCCTTCTCTGCGGCCGTGGTCTTCGGTGCCGGGGCGGGGACGGCGCAGGCGGTCGGCGTCGCCAAGCTGGACACCGGCTGGGGTGCCAGTGAGCCGACGGGGATCGTCGCGACGCCGGCGGACACGGGTTGGGGGGCGAGCGCGCCTCTCGCCGCGCCGGAGACGACCTCATGACCACCCCGCCCGACGACCGGTCCTTCCGCCGGGAAATGGCCACCGCCTACCGCTCGGGCTGGCACTTCATCGACCTGGCCACCGCCATCCCCCACAGCGGTGACTCGTTGATGGTGACCGTGTTCGGGGAGCCCGTCGTCGTCACCCGTGACGAGGACGAGGACGTGCGGGCCTACCGGCTGCTGAGGCGGCCCCGGGGAGCGCCGCAGCCCGTTCGGTGTGCCATCCGGTACGGAATGATCTTTGTGAACCTGGACCAGCGTGACCACCGGCTGTCCGAGGCGGACAGCCCGGAAGTGAGGACCATCTCAGCCACCCCCCGCAGTGCCTGACGCGATTCCCCCGTCGTAACAAATCGCTCAGGTGCTTCCCCCCGCAGCGGCGTCACCGTGACCTGAACACGGTGACGCCGCTGCAGTTTTCGGCGGACATCTCCGGACATCACCCGGATCCGACGGTGGCCGAAATCAGTCGCTTCGGCGGGCCTGGGGGTCAGCCGCGTCCCAGCGCGCGGGAGAGCGCGATCTCGATCACCACGCGTGAGGGGTTCGGCGCCGGCACCCTGCCGTAGCGCTCGGCATAGCGCCGCTCCGCCTCCGCGACCCGCCCGGGGTCGGCCGAGACGTGCGCGCGCCCCTCCAGCGTGGCCCACCGCCGCCCGTCCACCTGGCAGACCGCGACCGGTGCTCCCTCCGGCCCCGCCGCCGTCACATGTCCCACCTTCGCGCTCGCCTTGTTGGTGATCACCCGGGCCAGCCGCGCCTCGGGGTCGTACGTCACTCCGACCGGGACGACGTGCGAGCTGCCGTCCGGGCGCAGGGTCGTCAGCGTGCACAGGTGTCTTTCGTGCCAGAACCTGAGGTACTCGGCATCGGGTGCGCCGGGGTCCTGGGAGTGCTTGGCCATGGAACCGGAACCTAGCCGTTCCCTCTCCCGCGCGTCGCCTTGAGTGGAATAGACTCAACTTTGTGTACGTTGATGTAGTCACAGTGGAAGGCAACAGCTGAGCGCGGCTGACCCGCAGGAGGAGAACGCGAACGTGGACGCCGAGCTGACCAACAGGAGCCGGGACGCGATCAACGCGGCCACCCAACGGGCCGTGTCGGAGGGCCACCCGGACCTCACCCCCGCCCACCTGCTCCTCGCGCTGCTCGAGGGGCAGGACAACGAGAACATCATCGACCTGCTCGTCGCCGTGGACGCCGACCAGGCCTCCGTGCGCTCCGGCGCCGAGCGCCTGCTCGCCGGGCTGCCCCGCGTGGCCGGGTCGACCGTCGCGCCGCCCCAGCCCAACCGCGACATGCTCGCCGTGATCGCGGACGCGGACAAGCGCGCCAAGGACCTCGGCGACGAGTACCTGTCCACCGAGCACCTGCTCATCGGCATCGCCGCGAAGGGCGGCGCCGCCGCGGACGTCCTGTCCCGGCAGGGAGCGGACGCCAAGAAGCTGCTGGACGCGTTCCAGAAGACCAGGGGAGGACGCCGGGTGACGACCCCGGACCCGGAGGGCCAGTACAAGGCTCTCGAGAAGTTCGGCACCGACTTCACCGCCGCCGCGCGCGAGGGCAGGCTGGACCCGGTCATCGGCCGGGACCAGGAGATCCGCCGCGTCGTACAGGTGCTGTCCCGTCGTACCAAGAACAACCCGGTCCTCATCGGTGAGCCCGGCGTCGGCAAGACCGCCGTCGTCGAGGGCCTCGCCCAGCGGATCGTGAAGGGCGACGTGCCCGAGTCGCTGCGCAACAAGCGGCTGGTCGCGCTCGACCTGGGCGCCATGGTCGCGGGCGCCAAGTACCGCGGTGAGTTCGAGGAGCGGCTGAAGGCCGTGCTCTCCGAGATCAAGGAGAGCGACGGCCAGATCATCACCTTCATCGACGAGCTGCACACCGTCGTGGGCGCGGGCGCCGGCGGCGACTCCTCGATGGACGCCGGCAACATGCTGAAGCCGATGCTGGCCCGCGGCGAGCTGCGCATGATCGGCGCGACCACGCTCGACGAGTACCGCGAGCGCATCGAGAAGGACGCCGCGCTGGAGCGCCGCTTCCAGCAGGTGTTCGTGGGCGAGCCGACCGTCGAGGACACCATCGCCATCCTGCGCGGTCTCAAGGGCCGCTACGAGGCCCACCACAAGGTGCAGATCGCGGACAGCGCCCTGGTGGCCGCCGCCGCGCTGTCCGACCGCTACATCACCTCCCGCTTCCTGCCCGACAAGGCCATCGACCTGGTCGACGAGGCGGCCTCCCGGCTGCGCATGGAGATCGACTCGTCCCCGGTCGAGATCGACGAGCTGCAGCGTGCCGTGGACCGGCTGCGCATGGAGGAGCTGGCTCTCGACAAGGAGACCGATGCGGCCTCCCGCGAGCGCCTGGAGAAGCTGCGCCGCGACCTCGCCGACAAGGAGGAGGAGCTGCGGGGCCTGACCGCCCGCTGGGAGAAGGAGAAGCAGTCCCTCAACCGCGTCGGTGAGCTGAAGGAGAAGCTCGACGACCTGCGCGGCCAGGCCGAGCGCGCCCAGCGCGACGGCGACTTCGACACCGCCTCCAAGCTGCTGTACGGGGAGATCCCGGCCGTGGAGAAGGAGCTGGAGGCCGCCTCCCAGGCCGAGGAGGAGGCCACGAAGGACACCATGGTCAAGGAGGAGGTCGGCTCCGACGACATCGCGGACGTCGTCGCCTCCTGGACCGGCATCCCCGCCGGACGCCTCCTGGAGGGCGAGACCCAGAAGCTGCTGCGCATGGAGGAGGAGCTCGGCAAGCGGCTCATCGGCCAGAGCGAGGCCGTACGGGCCGTCTCCGACGCCGTACGCCGCAGCCGCGCGGGCATCTCGGACCCCGACCGGCCGACCGGCTCGTTCCTCTTCCTGGGCCCGACGGGCGTCGGCAAGACGGAACTGGCCAAGGCGCTCGCCGACTTCCTCTTCGACGACGAGCGGGCCATGGTCCGCATCGACATGTCGGAGTACGGCGAGAAGCACAGCGTCGCCCGGCTGGTCGGCGCCCCGCCCGGGTACGTCGGCTACGAGGAGGGCGGCCAGCTCACGGAGGCGGTGCGCCGCCGCCCGTACAGCGTCGTGCTGCTCGACGAGGTGGAGAAGGCGCACCCCGAGGTCTTCGACATCCTGCTCCAGGTGCTGGACGACGGCCGCCTGACCGACGGTCAGGGGCGGACGGTCGACTTCCGCAACGCCATCCTGGTGCTGACCTCGAACCTGGGCAGCCAGTACCTGGTCGACCCGCTCACCAGCGAGGCGGAGAAGAAGGAGCAGGTCCTGGAGGTGGTCCGGTCCTCCTTCAAGCCGGAGTTCCTCAACCGGCTCGACGACCTGGTCGTCTTCTCGGCGCTGACCAAGCCCGAGCTGGAGCGGATCGCCCAGCTCCAGATCGACCGCCTGGCCAAGCGGCTGCACGAGCGGCGCCTGGCCCTGGAGGTCACCCCCGAGGCCCTGGCCTGGCTCGCCGAGGAGGGCCTGGACCCGGCCTACGGCGCCCGTCCGCTGCGCCGCCTGGTCCAGACGGCCATCGGCGACCGCCTCGCCAAGGAGATCCTGGCGGGCGAGGTCAAGGACGGCGACACGGTCCGGGTGGACCGGTTCGGCGAGGGCCTGCTGGTGGGTCCTGCGACGGGCAAGACGCTCTGACCGGGGCTCCGGCCGGGCGTCAGGTCGAGTAGGCCTCCAGGTGTGCGAGAGCGGTGTCCCCGCTCTCGTACACCACGGACACCCGGACCTCCTCGACACCCTGCGGCAGGCCGGAGTCGACGTCGAGGCACAGCTCGTCTCCCTCGAGGCACCGCGTGGTCGGCGTCCGCCGCGGATACGACTTCTCCAGCCGGCCCACGACGTCGGCCCGCGGCATACGCCGGCTGCCGTCGTAGTCCTGGTCCAGCCGGCTGTAGGAGGTGCAGTCCTCGTCGCTCATGTGGTCGGGCAGCGAGGCGCCCGCGAACTTCACGGCCTCGGAGCAGTCGACCTTGTCGATGGTGTGGAACGGGTCGTCGTCGGTCGTGAACGAGTACACGGCCCAGCCGAACCCCACCAGGCACACGACGACGAACGCCGTGCACAGCCACCACAGGCCCCACATGATCCGGCGTCCCCACACGATCCAGCGCAATGCGCACCCCCCGGCCGTAGCCCCCCGCCCGACGGTGGAAGACCGGCCAGATCATGTCAGCCACCGGCGGACACGACCCGTCCGGGGTTGCCACCCCCCTCCCCGCATGAGGGAGGATGGCGGAATCCGTACGAAGGGAAGAACACGGTGAGCATCGACCCGTCCTCGATTCCGAATTTCGGGGGTCAGCCCGAGCCGCAGCCGCCGGCGGGCCCCGTGGTTCCGGATCAGGACCTCGTGAAGCAGCTCCTGGACCAGATGGAGCTCAAGCACCTCGTCGACGAAGAGGGTGACCTCGTCGCGCCGTGGGAGCAGTTCCGTACGTACTTCATGTTCCGCGGCGAGGGCGATCAGCAGGTCTTCTCGGTGCGGACGTTCTACGACCGGCCCCACAAGATCGACGAGAAGCCGCAGCTGCTGGAGTCCATCGACGACTGGAACCGGCGCACGCTGTGGCCCAAGGTCTACAGCCACACCCACGACGACGGCACCGTCCGCCTCATCGGCGAGGCGCAGATGCTGATCGGCACGGGCGTGAGCCTGGAGCACTTCGTCTCCTCGACCGTGAGCTGGGTGCGGGCCGCCATCGAGTTCGACCGGTGGCTCGTGGAGCAGCTCGGCCTCGCGGAAGAGGTCGACGAAGCGGAGAAGCCCGAGGACGACGGGGAGTAGCCCCGGCGAGTGCCCTGTGGGCACTAGAGGGGAGATCGGGCCAGCACCACCAGATAGGCCCCATAGACGAACGAGAGCCCGGCCAGCGCGCCTGCCACCACCGCGGCGTGCCACGGCCGGGCTCGCGCTGTTCGCACCAGCGCCCGCGCCACCACGATCAGCAGCGGGAACGCCGGCAGCAGAAAACGCGGCTTGGACTCGAAGAACCCGGCGCCGCCGAGCGCGATCAGCAGCAGCACGCCGCTGTGGACGACGAGCGGCAGCGGGGCCCGGTCCACGACCAGCAGGGCGAACAGCACGGTGCTCACGCCGACGATCACCAGGGCCATCGGGAACAGCAGCCGGGTGCCGTGCAGCAGCATGTGCTCGGTGAAGCGCAGGGCGCCCCGCCCGAAGTCGAAGTGCGAGCCCCACAGCCGTTGCACGGTGAAGTAGCCGCCCAGCGGGTCGCCCCGGCGGCGGCCCACCCACACGACGTAGCCGCTCCAGCCGAGCGGTGCGAGCGCCGCGCCCGTCCACAGCCTGTGGGTAACTCCGCGCCCGCGTCGCCGCCACACCTCCAGGCCGGCCGCCGCGAGGACCGCCGCGGCCACCGCGACGCCGTTGGGCCGGGCGAGGCCCGCGAGCGCCGCCAGGGTGCCCGCCCACACCCAGCGGCGGGCCAGGACCGCGTACAGCGACCAGGCGGCGAACGCGGTCATCACGGGTTCCGTGTAGGCCATCGACAGCACGACGGAGTGGGGCAGCAGACCCCACAGCAGGACCAGGACGACGGCCACCGCGGGGCCGTACAGCCGCAGCCCGATCCGGTGGATGCCGCATGCGGCGACCGCGGCCGCCGTCCACGACACCAGCAGGCCCGCCGCGCCGCCGCCGAGCGGGGAGATCGTGGTGACGGCGTGGACCAGGCCCGGGTACAGCGGGAAGAACGCCAGGTCGCTGTGGACGCCTGTGCGGGTGTACTGGGTGAACCCGTAGCCGTGGGCGGCGATCCGCAGATACCAGACGGAGTCCCAGGAACGCCCGAGCAGGAGCAGCGGGTTCTTGCCCGCCGCCCGGGCGACGACGGCGAGCACGAGCACGCCGGACAGCCGGGCGGCGAGGAACAGCCCGAGGGCGGTGAGGGCGGTGGCGGCCGGCCGCCGCCCGCCACCGGCCGGACGGACGGAGTCGCTGTGGCCCGGGCGCTCGGCGGCGGGGGCCGGGAGGGTACTGGCGTGGGTCACACCGGAACCATGCGTCGATCATGTCCGATTTGCGACCTTGCGCGTCCGCGCGCCGACGAATTCCCACGCCTGACACGCCGCCTGGTGGACGGGAGACGGGAGGGGACGCCGGGCGCCGGGGCGTCGGTGCTCGCAGCGGGGCGCCGCGCGGGCAGGGAGGTGCATTTTCGCGCGGTCTCGCAACACAGCCACCAGGGGCGACTTCGGCGCCACCGCCGCCGGTGAGCCGGCCTCCCGCCGGTACCGGCCTTCCCACCGCGATGGGCGGCGGCACCGGCGGGCTCTCGCTCGGGCGTCGGCTTCAGGGAGAGGTGATCTCGGATACCCCTAGTTGGCCTGCCCGGTCGGCCGGATCGTGACGGTGTTCACGTCGACGCCGGCCGGCTGGCCGAGCACCCACATGATGCCGTCGGCGATGTTCTCCGCGCTGAGCGCCGGGCCGGGCGGAGTGCCGCCGCGTGTGTCCCAGAACGGCGTGTCGACCTTGCCGGGGGCGATCAGGCTCACGCCGACACCCGACTCCGTGACGAGCAAGCGGGTGTTCTCGGCGAGGGCGTGCACAGCCCACTTGGTGACCGAGTAGAAGTTCCCGGGAGCGTTCCTGAGGCCGGCGACCGAGCCGACCAGCACGATCCGGCCACGGGACTTCCTCAGCTCCTCGAGCGACGCGCGGATCAGCAGCGTCGGCCCCAGGACGTTGGTGAGGAGCATCGAGCGCATCAGCTCCGGATCGCCGTCCGCCACCGAGTCGTGGGTGGAGTAACCGGCGTTGGCGATGACGTTGTCGATACGCCCGAAGTGCTGCACCGTGGACCGCACCGCCTCCTCGACCGCGTCCGCGTCGGCGGCGTCACCGGGCAGGAGCAGCAGTTCCTCCGGGTCGCCGAGGGTCCGGGCGAACGCCCTTAGTTTGTCCGCGTCGCGCCCGGTCGCGGTGACCCGGTGACCGGCCTTGAGCAGCCGCCGTACGGTCTCGGCGCCGATGCCGGTCGACCCTCCGGTGATCAGCGTGACGGGCGTGGGGCTGGCACTCACTGTTCCTCCAGTGCTCGTTCGTGCAGGGCGTCCATCGGCTCGCCCCCCGGCTGCCAGGCAGCCAGGAAGTCCGGCTGGAGGACGGCGTCGACGAGTTCGATGTTCGCCCCGATGCTCCCCAGATGGTGGTACGCGTAGGGCCGGCCGAAGGGACATCCGGAGAAGTCGGCCGGAAAACCCTGCTTCTCCAGCCGCCGCACACCGGCGCCGATGTCGTCGGTCCAGTACCCCAGGTGATGGAAGCGCGGTCCCGCCGAGGCGTCCCAGGGGCTGCCGGGACCGCCTTCGACCAGCTCGACGAACGGCGGCCCGGGACGGCTGAAGACGATGCGGAAGTCCCAGTCACCGATCCGTCCCGGGCGCGGTTCCGCCCATTCCACGCCGGCGGCGGCACGCAGCTCGCGCATCGCCGCCGGCAGGTCGGGAACGGCGAAACCCACGTGGTACAGCGCCATCCGTCAGCCCCTAGCGTCCCGAAAGCCCCGGGTAGCGGCCCGTGTTCACCCACTCGTCCATGGCCGGCCGGTCCGCCGTGTCCACGTACTCGATCCGTACACCTTGAAGGTCGGGCCCGGTGATCAGGGCGAACGGCGTCTCGCCGGGTCCTGGCCGGAAGTAGGCGTCGACGCTGATGTCCGCGGCTTCCAGCTTCTTCAGCCGCCCCTCCATGTCGTTCTCCCACACCCCGTAGTACAGGACCTTCCCGGCGTGTTCGAGGGAGGTGATACCGTCCCCGTCCGCCTGGATGAGTTCGTACTGCGGATACGCGGTGCGCGAGAAGGCGGCCGTCATCCGGCCCGGGCCGCCCCGCCCGCCCTGTTCCAGATAGGGGATCTCGAAGGTGGCCGGCTCGGTGAACTCGATGCCGAACCACTGCGAGTACAGCTCGACGGCCTCGGCCAGGTCCGGCACGACGACGCCGACGTGGAAGCACGACTCCGGCAGCGGCGCCTTGTCCGCGGCGGGCCGGAACGTCTCCAGGATCGGCGGTTCGAGCAGGCACTCAAGGAGCCGGGGAATGAACTCCGCCAGGTACGCAGTGTGCTTGTGCGCTTCGAGGGCGGCCTCGTCGGCGTACTCCTCGATGACGAGGCGTTCTCCCGGCCGGTCCTCGGAGATGACGTAGTCGAAGCGGAGGCAGCCGGGTTCATGGGCGCGGATGTTGCGTTCGAGCCCTGCCATCAGGGCGTCGAGGCGGGCCTCGGTGCCCGGCTTGACCAACTGCCGTGCGGTCGCGGTGATCGTCACGAGTTACTCCTGTCAGTGAGACGTCCGAGGGAGGACGAGAGAGGGGACGTGGGGCGGGCATGTGCCGTGCACCGGTGCCTGCGCCGATTGCCGGGCACCGGGCGCGTCCGTGCGGGGTCTCCTGCCCGGGCAGACCGCCGCGGGCACGGGGGTCAGACCGCCGTGGGCGCGGGACGCACCGCGGCCACCAGCAGCAGGGCGAGCAGCCCGCCTGCGGCCAGGACGGTGCCGGAGGAGGACAGGGTGGCCAGCGGTGCCAGTGCGGCGACTCCCAGCGCGCTGCCCGCCTGCCGACCGGCGTTGAACGCTCCCTGGCCGGTGGCCGCGAGCTCCTTCGGCGAGGCGATGGCCATGTCCGCGGTGGCCGCCGGGATGGCGAGTGTGGAACCGAAGGAGAGTGCGACCTGGGCCGTGATGACCAGGGCGAGCGGCGTGTCGTTCGAGGCGAACGCGAGGACTCCGCCGGCCGCTGTGTCCAGGGCGAGCCCGACCAGAATCACCCGACGCGCCCCGATCCGGGCGACGAGGCGGCCGGTCAGCAACGGCATGAAGCACATCGGCAGCGTCATCGGCAGGAACGCCGTGCCCGTTTCCAACGCCGACAGGCCCCGCTCCTCGACCATCCACTGGGTCAGCGCGTACAGCACTCCGTAGAAGATGAACGAGGCCATGGCGCCGGCCACGATGTCCGCCCGCACCCGTGCCAGTCCGACCAGGGCGGGCGGCAGGATCGGCGTGGTGGCCCTGCGCTCGACGACGAACAGGGCGGCGAACGCCGCGGCCGCGAGTGCCAGGGCCAGCAGCGGCAGCGGACGCCCCCAGCCCTCGGTCCCGGCGTCGATCAGGCCGAACGTGAGGGAGGCCAGTGCCAGGACCGACAGCCCGATTCCGGCCCGGTCCACCTTGCGGACGGAGTCCGGGCGCCCACCGGGCAGTCCGCGGGACATGAGCAGCGTGACGGCCACGATGACCGGGTTCACCAGGAACACCAGCCGCCAGCCGCCCAGTTCGACGAGCGCGCCGCCGAGGACGGGGCCCGCGATGAGACCGGTGGAGGTGATTGCCGCCCAGGTGCCGATGGCCTTGGCCCGCTCCGCCGGGTCCGGGTACAGCCCGGCGAGCAGTGCCAGTGATGCCGGGACCATTCCGGCGGCGGCGACGCCCAGCAGCGCCCGCCCGCCTATCAGGAACGCGGCGTCGGGCGAGGCCGCACAGAGGAGGGACAGGGCACCGAAGGCCAGCACGGCGCCCCGGTAGACGCTGCGGGCACCGAACCGGTCGGCCACCGCGCCGGAGGCGAGGAGCAGGCCGGCGAAGACGATCGTGTAGGCGTCGACGGCCCAGGGCAGGGCCGCCTGGCTCGCATGGAGATCGGAGCGGACGTCGGGCAGCGCGACGTTGAGGATGGAGGTGTCGAGAAGGACGAGGAAATTGCCCGCGGCGACCCCCGCGAACAGGCCCCGCCGCGACGGCGTTGCCTGGCGGGAGGGCGCGGTCACCCGGTCGCTGGCGAATGTCATGAGGAATTCCTGTTCGAAGGGGTTACGCGCGGCTGATGGGGCGAAGCGCGTCTTTCGCCGGTCAGGCGGCGTTGTTGAGGAAGCGAGGCCCGTAGAAGACCGGCCGGGCCAGATCGGTGTAACGCTCGAGGGACCGGAATTCCCTGGGATACAGCTCCTCCAGGCGTGCGACGACCGCCGGAGGAATTTCGTTGCGCATGATCGTGAAGCAGGAACGCACCCGCATCTGGTCCATCTGGGTGACCGCGGCCCCGAGCGAGGGCCACCAGGTCTCCACCGGGCCGTTCCAGGTGGTGTCCAGCGCGAGCATCATCTGCGTGTAGGCGTCGTCGAACGATTCGAGTTCCTTGCGCACCTCGGGCCCGCGCGGATCGAGGGCCAGCACCGCCTCGTAGCCGTCCGCGGGAACGGCGAGGGTGTTGATGACCACCGGCCAGACGATCTCCTCGCCGGTGAAGAACTCACGCTCGGTCTCCCGGGAGAAGGGCACCGCGTCGAGGGGCCGGTAGCGCCGGCCGTAGCGCAGCTCGGCGAACCGGGCGTAGTGAGAGCCCTCCTTCTGGAAGGTCTCGGCGGCCGTCTCCACGGTGCCCTCGCCGCCGCCTTCACCCTGCTCGGTGATGATGTCCAGCGCGTGCAGGAACGAGGCGACAGGGTCCGGGTCGTCCCTGTCGAACGTGAGATAGCCGAGGTTTCCGCCGACCTGGTTGGCCGGCCCGCCCAGGCGTACGGCCCGCTCGACGGCAGCCGCGTTGCGCTTGATCGCGTTCCGGATGGCGTCGTAGAACGCGCCGATCGTGGGATAGGAGGCGCCGCGCTGCCGGGTGTTGAGGAGGAACAGCGGTGCTTCCAGCCGCATGAACGACTCCAGCGCGGCGCCGGACAGTTTCGCCAGCCGCGGCCTCAGGTCGGGGGCGACCCCGCCGGGCAGGCCGCCGGTGCCGGGGTAGGCCGGTTTGAGGCCCTTGATCGCGGGGCTTCCGCCGAGTGCGGCGACCATGTTGGCGGCGATGGCCATGTGCACCATCTCCTCCATCAGGACGCTGCGGATGGTGTTGTACGAGGGGTAGTTCTGCACCTCGAGCGAGTACATCGCGGCGCAGTACAGCGGCATGGTGGAGTGCTCCAGCGCGATCGCCGTCTGCAGGGCGCCGCGGATCCAGCTGAGGTCTCTGAGGTCGACCGGTGTGGGCATGTGAGGCTCCCGGGTGCGTCGGCGCTCAGGCTTCGGCGGACTCGTCGAGCGGCGGGAAGAGCATCGGCTGGAAGAAGTTCTGGAAGGACTCCTCCAGCTCGGGGTGCTGGTAGAACTCCGGCCCGGTCTCCTCGAAGATCGCGTCCCCGATGCCGCCGATGGTGTCGAACATCATCGAGACGATGGTGCCGACCTCCCGGCCGAAGTAGTGCGCCACCATGGCGACCGCACCGCCGTTCACGCCGTAGGAACCGGTGAACGTCCAGATGCGCGAGGCGGTGTTGGCGATCCACATCCGGCGGCCGAGGGGCACGTTGAAGCCCTCGCCGCGCAGTCCGCGGGCCACCGCGGCGACACAGGTCAGCGGCTCGTCGTTGACGATTCCGGAGCGGGCGATGATGCCGACGCCCGAGCAGTTGGCGGCGATGACCTTGCCCGCTTCGTGGTGGCGGCGGATGAGCTTGTGCACACGGTCGTTGGTCAGCAGCGCGCCGGAGCCGACACCGCCGGGGATGTACAGGATGTCGAACAGGTCGTCGTCGTTCAGTACCGAGTCGGCGACGACGTTGGTGCCCATCTGCATCTTGACGACGCCGGGCTCCAGGGAGACCAGGCGCACGTCGAGCTCGCGGTTGGCGGCCTCCCGCTCCCACGGCGCGATCTGTCCGCTGGTGACCAGCGCGACGCCCTTGAAGATCTCCAGCGGTGTGATGGTGTCCTGCTCGGAGCATGACTCGTAGCCGAGAACCGCGATGGAGCCGATCTGGGCCGGCGCCCCGCCGGACGCCGTGGTACCGAGGGCGGTTGTGGAGGTGGGTGTACTCACAGTGCTCCCCCATTCGTGTGTGTGCGGGGCCGGCCGGCTCGGACACCACCGGACCTGAACCCGGCCCCGCCAGGAAACAGTGCCAACAGCACCCGGGCGGCTTCAAATAAGCAATCCGGGGAGGGCCATTACTTCAGTGAGGGCCCCCGGGATGGTTATCGGGGACTACCGTCCCGGCTATTTGGCCGATTCAGGCCGTCCGGCTACTGTCCTTTCCCGGACCGGGAGTCCACACTCAAATGCTCGATGGGGGATCGACATGTCCGAGCTGACGCAGAATTTGAGTCCGATCGATATGGCGGTGAGAATCGACCCGGGCCCACGGGATTTCGCCGCACTGAACGAAGTCGTCCGTAAAGGCTCCCGCATCGGAAACGAGAGCCTGGACGAGGACGCCCACCTCAACGAGATCATCCCCAAGCCGTGGGGGCTCGAGTACCGCATCTACGTCGACGATTTCATCGACGTGTGGAATCTGAAGATCGACGAGGGCGAGTCCACGTCGATGCACGTGCACCCCCGCAAGCTGACGTATCTCCTCTGCCTCGCGGGGCAGGGTGTGACCGACACGCTGACGGGCGAGATCCCGGTGGGCAGCGGATCGGTCCTGCGCATCGGGGGCGGCGCCTTCCACTCCTCCCGGAGTATCGGCCCCGGCCCGCTGTGGCTGGTCGAGGTCGAGGCACCGCGCAACAAGTTCGACCTGATCCGGCTGCGCGACACCTACGACCGGCAGGGCACGGCCTACGAGCAGCACCACACCGAGGCGCCCGAACTGCCGGCGAGGCCGGTGACGTATCTGCCGCAGGCGCGGCTGCGGGACCGGTCCCCGGGCGCGGAGTTCGCGTTCTCCATCCGGGCCGGTGCGGACGTGTTCTACCGGCGCCAGGAGCGGGACCTGTTCCACATCCCGCTCGGCCTGACCGGAGTGGTCACCGGCGAGGTGGACATCCTCGCCCCTGCACAGGGCGACGTGCGCCGTCCCGCGCTGGACCAGTACTACCTCTCGCTCGCGCTCGCCTGACCGTCCGGGCCGGCCCGGACGGTCAGGACGACGGAACCCGCACCGAACGGCCCACTCAGCAACCACGCCCGAAGAAGGAGCACGCTCATGCCCAGTGCCGTCATCATCACCGGCCCCGGATTCCAGGACCACGACGTGGTCTACACCTACTACCGGCTTCTCGAAGAGGGCTGGCACGTGGACGTGGCCACCCGCAACGGCGCCGATGTCGTCGGCAAGTACGGCGTCCCGTTGCCCATGGACAAGACCGCCAAGCCGCTGATCGCCTTCGAGCAGCTGGACGCCGCGGCCTACGACGCGGTCATCCTCACCGGCGGCCACGAGGCGCCCGACCGGGTGCGCCAGGACGCCCGTGTCCTCGACTTCGTCCGCGCCATGGACGCGGCCGAGAAGGTCGTCGCCGGCCTGTGCCACGGCCCGTGGATCATGGTCTCCGCCGGCGTGCTCAAGGGCCGTCGCGCCTGCGCCTACATAGGTCTGCGCGACGACGTGATCAACGCCGGTGCCGACGTCGTGGACTCCGACGTGATCGTCGACGGCCACATCATCACCTGCTCCTACTACGCCTATGTGGGCCGGTTCATGCAGCGGGTCTTCGAAACGGTCGCCAAGAAGCAGGTGGCAGCGGCCTGAGCGGCCGTTGTCACCCGCGCGGGGCGCGCCCCCATCCCCCGTACGGCGCGCGCCCTTCGCATCCTCGAGGCCTTGAGGAGACACCTTGCTGATACTCGACTTCGACGGCGTCATCGCCGACGCCTTCACCGAGTGCGCTGTCGTCACCCACTACGCCGACCACGACCCGGCCACGGTCGCGGCCAAGCCGATCGCCGAACTGGCGGCTGCCATGCCCGCCGGGTTCGTGTCCCGCTTCCGCACGGTCCGCACCTACGCCCGGCTGCTGGACGACTTCATGGTGGCCCGCGACCCCGCCGCCGACTCGATCCGGGGCCTGAAGGACTTCGAGGCCCTCGCGGCCCGCATCCCGGGACCCAGGCTCGACGCCCTGGTACGGGGCGCGACCGCGGTACGGGCCGCGCTGCGCGAGCGCCGGCGTACGGAGTGGCTGGACCTCCACACCCTGTATCCGGGAATCGCCGGGCCGCTCCGCCGCCACAGCGGCAGAGGCACGTCGATCGTCACGGCGAAGGACGAGCGGAGCGTGTGGGAGATCCTGGCCCATCACGGTCTGGACGTCACCGTGGCCCAGGTCGTCGGCGAGTGCTCGGACAAGCGCACGGTCGTGCGGCGGATCGCCGCGGCCGACGGGCTCCCGCCGGACGCCGTGACGTTCATCGACGACCACATCACCAACGCGCTCGCGGTGCGCGACACGGGTGCCACGAGCCTGTGGGCGTGGTGGGGCTACCACACGCCCGAGCACGTCGAGCGTGCCATCGCACGCAGGCAGCGGCGGGTGTACCTGCCCGAACTGGCGGAGCTGACCGCCTGATCGGCGCCTTCGCCCATCGCACCCCGCTCCACCGGACACTTCTCACAACGGAGGATTGACATGCCGAAGGTTCTCTTCGCCCTCACCTCGCACGGCCGGCTCGGCGACACCGGCCGCACCACCGGCTTCTACGTCCCCGAGGTCGCCCACCCCGCCGAGGTCTTCCGGGCGGCCGGCTGGGACATCGCGTTCGTGTCGGTCGCCGGCGGGCAGCCGCCGCGCGACGGGATCAAGCCGGACGACACCGTCACGGCCCGATTCCTGGCCGACAACGAGGCCGCGCTCGCCGCCACCCCCACCGCCGCGGAACTCGATGCCGCCGACTACGACGCCGTCTACTTCGCCGGTGGCCACGGCACGATGTGGGACTTCCCCGACGCGACCGCGCTGGCGCGGCTGGCCGCGGCCGTCTACGAGCGCGGTGGGGTCGTCGCCGCCGTCTGCCACGGTCCGGCCGCCCTGGTGAACCTCACCCTCACGGACGGTTCTCATCTGGTCGCCGGCAAGCAGGTCTCGTCCTTCACCGACGAGGAGGAGGCCGCCGTGGGACTGTCCGGCGTCGTGCCCTTCGCCCTGGAGACGGCCCTGACCGAACGGGGCGCGAAGTTCACCAAGGCCGCGAACTTCACCGAGCACGCGGTGGCCGACACCCGCCTCGTGACGGGTCAGAACCCGGCTTCAGCAGCCAAGGTCGCCGAACTGACAATTCTTCAGAGCACCAACTGACCAGTTGAAAAAGAAACGGGTTGGCTGTCAGCGGGGCGGATTCCCATCGCCCCGCTGATACGATTTTGTAACTTTACAAGGGCTTGAAAGCGACTTGAACGCCCCCGCGAGGCGGAACGGTATCGTTCGAACCGATGCTCGGGGGCGGTCGCATAGCGCGGAACACCCCCGACCACCGCCGGTTGGGGGGCCGGCACGACTATGCAGCTGGGATGGCTACAGACCTTCATCGCCGTCTGCCACACAGGGTCGTTCACCAAGGCGGCCCGGCAACTGGGCCTCACACAGCCGGCGGTCACTCAGCAGATCCGCTGCCTCGAGAGCGAACTGGGCAAGCCGCTGTTCCACCGCACGCCGCAAGGCGCGACACCCACCGCGGAGGGAAAGGCGCTGGCCTACGAGATCGAGGCATCCATGGCCGAGATCAACTCAGCCGTTTCACGCCACTTCGCCGACACCACGGAGAACCGTCCCATCCGCCTGGGCGGGCCGGCGGAGCTGGTGACCGCCAGGGTCATGGCGTCCATCAGCCAGCTCATCGCCGCCGGCCTCGACATCCGCATCAGCCTCGGCGAGGCGTCGAACCTCCTGGAGGACCTTCGCAGCGGGCATCTGGACATCGTGGTGTCCACGATCCAGCCCCAGGGCCGCGGGGTGGACTTCACTCCTCTGACGGACGAGGAGTTCGCCCTGCTCGCCTCGCCCCGGGTCGCCGCAGGGGTCCCGGCGGACGCCCTGGACTCCGAGAAGTTGAAGGTCCTGGCGAAACTCCCGATGATCGCGTACGCGGAGACGCTGCCGATCATCCGCCGCTACTGGCGCACGGTCTTCGACGCCCCGCCACCGAGTCCGCCGGCGGTGGTGGTCCCCGACCTGCGCGCCGTGATCGCGGCCGTCGCGTCGTCGGCGGGCATCTCGGTCCTGCCGACCTATCTGTGCGCCGCGGAACTGGCCTCGGGGGCGCTGGTTCCCTTGATGGAACCGGAGATCCCCCCCATCAACACCCTCTACCTGGCCACGCGCTCCGGCACCCTCTCCGAACCCCGGCTCGCGCGGCTCCACGAGCACCTGGTTCGCGACGCCCGGGGGTGGACGTGAGGGGGCAGTGGAAGCGCAGGGGCAGCTGAGAGGAGGGCCCTGCCTCGACGCCGGTCAGCGCGTGAATGCCTTGCGGAGACGTTCCGTCGCGTCCGCCAGCACCTCGGCGCGTTTGCAGAACGCGAACCGGACGTAGGGTGCCCCCGCCTCCTTGTGGTCGTAGAAGACCGCGTTCGGGATGGCGACGACACCCGCCCGCTCGGGTAGGGCGCGGCAGAAGGCGAAGCCGTCCCTCTCGCCGAGGGGGCGGATGTCGGTGGTGACGAAGTACGTGCCCGCGGGCCGGAAGACCCGGAGGCCGGCGTCCGCCAGCCCCGCCGAAAGCAGGTCCCGCTTGGCCAGCATGTCCGCGCGGAAGGCGTCGAAGTACGAGTCCGGCAGGGCCAGCGCCTCGGCCACCGCGTACTGGAACGGCCCGGAGGCCACGTAGGTCAGGAACTGCTTGGCCGACCGCACCGCCGCGACCAGCCCCGGCGCCGCCGTCACCCAGCCGACCTTCCACCCCGTGAACGAGAACGTCTTCCCGGCCGACCCGATGGTCACCGTCCGCTCGCGCATCCCGGGGAAGGTCGCCAGCGGTACGTGCTCCGCCTCGTCGAACACCAGGTGCTCGTACACCTCGTCGGTGACCACCAGCAGATCGCGCTCGACGGCCAGCTCGGCGATCGCCCTCAGTTCCTTGCGGGTGAGCACGGTCCCGGTCGGGTTGTGCGGCGTGTTGATCAGCAGCAGCCGGGTCCGGTCGGTGACGGCGTCGCGCAGCTCGTCCAGGTCCAGCCGGAAGCCGCCCTCGGACGGGCGCAGCGTGACCGGAACGCGTCGGCCGCCCGCCATCGCGATGCAGGCGGCGTACGAGTCGTAGTACGGCTCCAGGGCGACCACCTCGTCGCCCGGTTCCAGCAGCGCCAGCAGCGCCGCGGCGATCGCCTCGGTCGCGCCGGCGGTGATCAGGACCTCCGTGTCGGGGTCGTACGCGAGCCCGTAGCGCCGCTCCTGGTGGGCGGCGATCGCGGCACGCAGCTCGGGGACGCCCGGCCCCGGCGGGTACTGGTTGCCGCGCCCGTCGCGCAGCGCCCGTACGGCGGCCTCGCGCACCTCCTCGGGGCCGTCGGTGTCGGGGAAGCCCTGGCCGAGGTTGATGGACCCGGTGGTCACGGCGAGCGCCGACATCTCGGCGAAGATCGTCGTCCCGAACTCGGTGAGGCGGCGGTTGAGGAAGGGGCGCGCGCTGGAGGTCATGGCCGCCATCCTGCGCCCAAGCTCTTCAGTTCCTCAACTTGCCTTCACGGATGAGCGCCGGGGCTTTCGACGTCCGGCCCCGGTGCGCGGACGACCGCGCCGCCGGGGAACGCGCAGGCGGCCCATGAGACTGCTGCGGTCGAGTGACCAGGAGTACGGCTCCAAGAGGATGTCCACGATGTGACCAATTGATTCCTCTTACCTTCTTCTGAGATTCCGATGTGCCGCACAGCAGGCGGTCGCCTGCGTCCGCCACCCGTGGAGGTCATCGAATGAAATTTCGTCCCTGGGTCGCAGCGCCACTGGCGGGCGTGGCCATCGCCCTCGTGGCTCCGCCGGCCGGCGTCGCTGCGCAGACGTCCGCACGGCACGCGTCCGGCCCCCTGCGGCTCCATCGAGGGGACCATGACCACGGTCACCGCAATCCCTGGCGCCACTGCTACAGCCGGCGCCGTGTGGTGCTCATCGACAAGGGACTGAGGGCGATTCTGAGGAATGGCCGACGCGGGCCCGAGGCTCTCGTCCTGCAAGGGAGCTCGGCGTCCTCGTCCTGGTCGCCGGCGGCACCGTGGGACACCTTCTCCGTCTCGACGTATTTGGACGTGAACTATCCCACCCAGACCACCGCCCAGTACGAGTTCGCGATCAAGGGCTTCTTCAGGGTGCACCCGGTCTTCGTGGTGAAGGCCTTCGACCGCCATGAGCGAGCCTTTCGCTTCCC
The DNA here is from genome assembly GCF_014905555.1 of Streptomyces sp. Y2F8-2. GTDB lineage: Bacteria > Actinomycetota > Actinomycetes > Streptomycetales > Streptomycetaceae > Streptomyces > Streptomyces cynarae. The sequence goes on from NZ_BNGS01000010.1 coordinate 108,030, forward strand.
GGCCGCACACTGCATCGACGGCGAGGACGACGGTGACCGTGAACACCACGGCGACCGTGGTCGTCCGCATGGTCATAGAGGTGCCGAGGGAAGGGGCCCGTCCGGCTCCCCGTTGCCCCAGAAGGGGGACCGCCGTCAAACAGGCGGGGGTGAGCAGGGGACTCTCGTCCCCGGGGGCGCCGTTCCCCCTGGTTCTGTTCCACGTGGCATGGCGGCTGCCGCCTGTGGCGTCGGCCTTCTGAGCGCCAAGCACATCTTGATCGCGGCCGTCGGTTTGCTGATGATTCTGGGGATGCTGGCTGCGGCCTGGCTCCGCCGCCGTCGTTCTGCCGCGTGACACCCGGCCGGAGGAGCCTCGGAGCGCCTGGCGGTTCGAAGGCCGCCTGCGGGGCGCACCGCCGCTCTACTGGTCGTCGAACGTCTCGGCGTCCTCGTCGGCGGAACTGCTGCTCCTGGCGGCGGCCGAGGTGCCCGAGGGGCTGGGCGTGTTCGAGGGGCTGGGCGTGCCCGAGGGACTGGGCGTGTCCGAGGGGCTCGGGCTGGCCGAGGAAGCGGGTGGGTCCGAGGGGCTCGGGCGGGGGTCGTGGGGGCAGATCCAATAAGGACTCTTGATTCCGAAGCTCAGGCCCCACTCCCTGTCGCAGCCGCCCCAGTATGTCCCCACCCAGCCGCAGTAGGGGCCTCCATAGCTGTAACAGGGACGCGCCCATGCCTGCGGGCCCGGATTCGGGAACGGCGGCTGGGCTGATTCGGCTTCGCTCGGCGGCTGGGCTGATTCGGCTTCGCTCGGCGGCTGGGCTGATTCGGCTTCGCTCGGCGGCTGGGCTGATTCGGTCTCGCTCGGCGAGATGCCGGAGGCGCTGACCACGCGGACCTGCGTGGCATCGGGACTCCGGGGCATCCAGCCCGTGATGGAGAGGGGCAGGCCGATGGCTGAGGCGGAAGCCGCCACTGTTGCAGCGGCGAGACCGTAGCGGATCAGGCGCATGACTGTTCCTCTCGGCTTGGTGGTCTGTGGCAGGTGTGGACGACCTCTGTGCACGGGCGCCGCCGCTGTGAGCACTGGAGCCGAAGGTATGGTTTTCGGATCGCCCTCACGGCCAGCGAACCGCCAGTCAGGTGGCCTTGCTCCGGTTTTTCACTCGAAGAGTCTCGCCTCGGAGCACATCCCTGAAGGACCCTCAGAACTTGCTCAACTCTGCTTTGGCCGGTCACCGCCGCGGGCATCCCCCGACCACTCAGGAAGACAGAGGCGCCCACGGGGGGCCGCTTCGGGGGATTCGAAAGGGGGACGGCGCCATGGTCACCGGCATTTTTCTGGCGATCGTCTGCGTCGTTGTGGTGGCGCTGCTCGTGTCGGCACAGCGTCGTTCGAAGAAGGGGGCGGTGCGGTCGGGGGGCCGCTCCGGGGCGCGGGCACGGACGGGCCGGGGGCGCGACCGCAGCTACGGGGGCAGCGGGGACTCCGGGGCCGGCAGCTGGTGGGTGGCCGGGGCCGACGGCGGTGCGTCGAGCGGTCACCACTCCGGCGGCCACCACTCGGGCGGGCACCACTCCTGCGGCGGGGGCCACTCCAGTGGGGGCCACTCCTGCGGAGGCCACTCGTCGTGCGGGTCGTCGTGCGGGTCCTCGTGCGGCGGGGGCGGATGCGGCGGAGGCAACTGACACGGGGCAGTCGAGCTCCGGACGCATCCGGCCGTGCGGACCGGGTGACCGCCGGGATTCGTCCCGGCGGTCACCCGGTCCATGCGCCACATGTCAGCACGGGACCGACGATTCCCTCTCCCGAGGGGGCGCGAGGGCGCGTGTTGACGGCGCTGTGCGTGAGGCGTGCGCTCATTGCCGCGTCGTGGAGGGGCGCACGGCTTCCATCGCAACACTCCAGGCGCACGCGGTAGTTGAACAATTGAGCTGGGGAGCCCTCGTGGGATGGAAACCCTACGAACTTGGGTAAAAACGCTTTGCCGGAACCACAGTTCATGATTCCCTCTCAACACACCAACGCAGCCCGCGGACGCCCTTCGGACACCTGTCCGGCAGGAGTCCCTCCCCACCGGGCCGACCGGAAGCATTACCCGACTGGCTGAGCCGGCCTTGTCCCCGGCGCCACGACCGGGGTGCTCCGGATCCCCACTTCTCACTTTGCGTGCTAGCGGAGCCGATCCATGCTCACGACCCTGAACACCTCCTACACCGACACGCGTGCGGCCGATCTGGCCTGGACCCTGGGCCGCGAGCCGCTGCCCGCGCTCGCCACCCTCGACCTCGAACTCTCCGGTGCGCAGCTGCAGTTGCGGCTCCTCGGCGCGTCCCACCAGGTGCTCCTGGAGGAGGATCGGGGCGTCTGCTCGGAGACGGTGGCGTGCATCGCGGGCTCCAGCACCCCGCTGCCACTGGGTGTCGCCAAGCGGGTCGGCGACTGGGAGTACGAGTTCGCGGCCCGCGTCGAGGTGCTGTCCCCCGGCTCCTTCGCCGGCCGCGCCCAGGAGCTGCTGGCCCTGGTCTCCGACCACCCCAACGGCCTGGCCGGCGTCTTCCCCGGCAGCCCGCACGCGTTCACGGCGATGCTGGCCCAGCGTCATGAGGGCCAGGTCCACTGGCGCACCTGGCACGCCTACCCGCAGGACGGCCAGTTGGTGGCGACCCGGACCCGGGTCGGGGTGAGGCAGCGGACGAAACGACGGGACGACGCCAGGGAGAAGTCGGTCCTGTCGGGCAGGTGAGGACGATCGGCGCCCGATCAGCCATGGCCGTGCACCGTCATCCCGGCCGGCGTGTGCGGACGAACCCGTTCGGGCCGAAGCGACGCTCCGGGGGCGGCAGCCCCCACCCGGCCGCACCACCCCCCGGTGCCGAACGACCCGGCGCCACACGTGTGGGTGACAAGGCTGAGCGCAAGCGTGACGTAGCGTTCCGGACGTGATCGAACCGCACGCGCCCGCACCACCCGGCGCTGCCGCCTCCTGGGGCGGTGGCCGGAACCAGGCGCGGCTGCCCGTGGGCCCGGGCACCGGGCGGTTCCTGGTCCTCGCCGGGGTGTTCGTCTGCGCGGCCTGCGGACTCGTGTACGAACTCGAACTCGTCGCGCTCGCCTCGTATCTCATCGGCGATTCGGTCACGCAGGCCTCGGTCGTGCTGTCGGTGATGGTGTTCGCGATGGGCGTCGGCTCGCTCGCGGCCAAGCGGCTCCGCTGCCGTGCCGCGGCCGGGTTCGGCGCGGTGGAGGCGGCGCTCGCACTCGTCGGCGGCCTGAGCGCGATGGCCCTGTACGCGGTCTTCGCCTGGACCGGCGGCTGGGGCGGCGTCTGGTCGGGTGGCCCGCGCTGCCTGCTGGTCGCGTTCTCCCTGGCCATCGGGCTGCTCACCGGCGCCGAGGTGCCGCTGCTGATGGAACTGATCCAGCGCATCCGCCGCCAGGACGCGGGCGGCGCGGTCGCCGACCTGTTCGCGGCCGACTACGTGGGCGCGCTCGTGGGCGGTCTCGCCTTCCCCTTCCTGCTGCTGCCGCAGCTCGGCCAGCTGACGGGTGCCCTGGTCACCGGCGCGGTCAACGCGGTCGCGGGCGGCGCCCTGGTGCTCGGGCTGTTCCGGCGCGACCTGTCCCGGCGCGGACGCCGGTTGCTGCTGGTGGCCAACCTCCTCGTCCTCGGCGTGCTCGCCGCGGCGGCCGTGCTCGTCGACGACTTCGAACGGGCCGCGCGCCAGGCGGTGTACGGCGGTCACGTACGGGTCGCGCTGCGCACCGGCGGCCAGGAGGTGGTGCTGACCGGCGGCACCCCCGGCCGTCCCCTCGACCTGTTCCTCGACGGCCGGCTCCGTGTCGACGGCCGCGACGAACTCCTCTACCACCAGGCGCTGGTGCACCCCGCGATGAGCGGCGGCCCGCACGCGCGCGTGCTCGTCCTCGGCGGCGGCGACGGACTCGCGGCGCGCGAGGTGCTGCGGCACCCGGGGGTGCGGCGGGTCGACGTCGTCGACCAGGACCCGGCACTGTTCCGGCTCGCCCGCCAGGACGCAGCCCTGTCCGCGCTGAACGGCCACGCCTTCGCGGACCCGCGCGTCCACGTCCATGCGGAGGACACGTTCCGCTGGCTGAGGCAGACCCGGGGGGCGTACGACGTGGTGATCGCCGACCTGCCCGGCCCCTGCGGCACGGCGAGCACGAAGCTGTACTCGCAGGAGTTCTACGGCCTGTCCCGGCGCGTGCTCGCACCGGGCGGGCGGCTGGTGGTGCACGCGGGGCCGGTGACCGCCCGGCCGCGCGCGTTCTGGACCGTGGAGGCGACGGTACGGGCGGTGGGGCTCGGTACCACCCCGTACCGCGTCGACGGCCGCGCCCTGGACCGTACGGCCGGGGCGGCGCGGGCGCCGCGCGACTGGGGGTTCGTGCTCGCCGCCCGCAGCCGGCCCACGCTGACCCTGGACCCGCGCACGCCGTGCCTGCGCACGCTGACCCGGGCGGCCCTGCGGGCGGACGCACGGGCGGCGGCGCGCACCCGGGTGCCGGGGCTGCTCCCGTCGACGCTGGTGCATCCGAGGTACCAGGAATGAGCCTCCCGGCCCCACGGACGTGCGAATCCCGTCTTGCACGGGTGCGGTTCGGGCGCTGCTGGGTAGGCTCGTCAGACATGGAGCATGAGGTGTTCGTTCCGGTCCCCGCCGAGCGGCTGAGCGAGGCGCTGGCCGACCCGGCCCGGGTGGCCCGCGCGATTCCCGGGCTCCAACAGGACACGGGCACGGAGCCGGTCGCCGGCCGCCTGAAGGTGCGCGCCGGCGGCCACACGATCACCTACCGCGGCACCCTGCGGATCGAGGGGCGGGACGACGGCTCGTACGCGGTGGAGGGGGAGGCCACCGAGGCCCGCGGCACGGGCACGGCGAAACTGTCCCTGTCCCTGCGCCTGACCCCGGCCGAGGACGGCACCACGGTCACGTTCTCGGGAACGGCCACGGCCGACGGCCGGATCGCGGACCTGCCGGCGGAGCCGGTGGCGTCGGCGGCGACGCGGCTGCTGGGACGGTTCGCGGAGAAGCTGGGGGAGGTGGCGGAGGAAGGCCCTGGGGGCATGACCGAACCGCCGTCACAGGAGCCGCGTCCCGAGGAGCAGCCCGCCTCGGCCGGCGACACCGAGGTCCCCGCGTCGTCCCCCGAGCCCCTCGCCGAGGAGGTCGAACCCGGTCTCGCGCCCGATGCCTTCGCCGAGGAGGTCGAAGGCGGCCTCGCGCCCGATGCCTTCGACGAGGAGCCGCCCGCCGAGGCGGCGCACGCCCGTCGCACGATGATCGGCCGCAGCGCCGAGGAGGTCGACCACGCGCCCCCGCGCGGCCGCTACGCCCCCGTCCCGCCCCCGGAAGCCGCGGCGGCCACCGCCACCCTCCGCTGGGCGGCCCCGGCGGCGGCCCTGCTCGTGGCATCGGCGATCGTGGCGGGCCGGCTGCTGCGGCGGCGGCGCTGACGTACGCGCACCGGCGTCACCACCCGCCCCCTTGATCCGCCCAGTAGGGTCGGGCTCGTGAGCATCGACGAGATCACGTTGGCCGCGGGAGACGCGGAAGTCGTGCTGGCGCCGGGGAACGGCGGGCGCGTGAGGAGTCTGCGTATCGGCGGGACCGAACTGCTGCGGCAGGGGGAACGGTTCGGCTGCTTCCCCATGGCCCCCTGGTGCGGTCGTGTCCGGGACGGCAGGTTCCGCAACGGCGGCACCGTCCAGCAGATGCCCCTCAACGCCCCGCCGCACGCCATCCACGGCACCGTCCGCGACGGCGTCTGGCGCGTCGCCCGCGCCGAGCCCGCCGAGGCCGTCCTCACCTACGACCTGGTCGCCCCCTGGCCCTACGCCGGCCGGGTCACCCAGCTGGCCGCGCTCACCGAGGACGCCCTCACGCTGACCATGTCCGTGGAGACGTACGACGACTCCTTCCCGGCCCAGATCGGCTGGCACCCCTGGTTCCACCGCAGCCTCGGCGGCGAGGACGTCCGCATCGACTTCGACCCCGCCTGGCAGGAGGAGCGCGGCGACGACCACCTGCCCACCGGCAACCGCGTCGACCCCAAGCCCGGCCCCTGGGACGACTGCTTCGGCATGCCCGGCGGCGTCGACGTCACCCTCACCTGGCCCGGGCAGCTGGAGCTGAAGGTCACCAGCCGCGAGGAGTGGGTCGTGGTCTACGACGAGCAGCCCGAGGCGGTGTGCGTGGAACCGCAGACCGGCCCCCCGGACGGCCTCAACACCCTTCCGCGCCTGGTCACCCCCATCGAGCCGCTGGAGGCCACGACCACGTGGACCTGGCGACGGCTCTGAGAGCCCCTGAACACGGGGCTCTAAGCTGGCTGCCATGAGCGACGTTCGCGGCGAGCTGCTGCAGCAGATCAAGGACAAGGCCGTGGTGCACGGCAAGGTGACCCTGTCGTCGGGCAAGGAAGCCGACTACTACATCGACCTCCGCCGCATCACCCTCGACGGCGTGGCCGCCCCGCTGGTGGGTCAGGTCATGCTCGACCTGACCGCCGACCTGGACTACGAGGCGGTCGGCGGCCTGACGCTGGGCGCCGACCCGGTGGCGACCGCGATGCTGCACGCCTCGGCCGCGCGGGGGAAGACGCTCGACGCCTTCGTCGTCCGCAAGGCGGGCAAGGCGCACGGCCTGCAGCGCCGTATCGAGGGCGCGGAGGTCGCGGGCCGCCGTGTGCTGGCCGTCGAGGACACCTCCACCACCGGCGGCTCGGTGCTGACCGCCGTGGAGGCGTTGCGGGAGGCCGGCGCGGAGGTCGTCGCGGTCGCGACGATCGTGGACCGGGCGACGGGCGCCGCCGAGGCGATCGCCGAAAAGGCCGGTGTTCCCTACCTGTTCGCGTATTCGAAGGACGACCTGGGTCTGGACTAGGACACGGGGTTATCCACAGGCTGGACAGGGTGTCCGAAGCATCCGGTCACGTCTGGAAAGATGGGGCCGACGATGACGTCACTCCCTAGGTCAGGGCCGTAAGCACGCAGAACGCAACCCGCACAACAAGGAGCGGACAGATGCCCATCGCAACCCCCGAGGTCTACAACGAGATGCTCGACCGGGCGAAGGCAGGCAAGTTCGCCTACCCGGCCATCAATGTGACCTCCTCCCAGACCCTGCACGCGGCCCTGCGCGGCTTCGCGGAGGCGGAGAGCGACGGCATCGTCCAGATCTCGACGGGTGGCGCCGAGTTCCTGGGCGGCCAGTACAGCAAGGACATGGTCACCGGTGCGGTGGCCCTGGCCGAGTTCGCCCACATCGTCGCCGAGAAGTACCCGGTCAACATCGCGCTGCACACGGACCACTGCCCGAAGGACAAGCTCGACGGGTACGTACGTCCGCTGCTCGCGATCTCCGAGGAGCGCGTGAAGGCCGGCCAGAACCCGCTGTTCCAGTCGCACATGTGGGACGGCTCCGCCGAGACCCTGGCCGACAACCTGGCGATCGCCCAGGAGCTGCTCGCCCGCACCGCCGCCGCGAAGATCATCCTCGAGGTGGAGATCACCCCGACGGGCGGCGAGGAGGACGGCGTCTCCCACGAGATCAACGACAGCCTGTACACGACGGTCGACGACGCGCTCCGCACGGCGGAGGCGCTGGGCCTCGGCGAGAAGGGCCGCTACCTGCTGGCCGCCTCGTTCGGCAACGTGCACGGCGTGTACAAGCCGGGCAACGTCGTGCTCCGCCCCGAGCTGCTGAAGGAGCTGAACGAGGGCGTGGCCGAGCGGTTCGGCAAGGAGTCGCCGTTCGACTTCGTCTTCCACGGCGGTTCCGGCTCCACGGAGCAGGAGATCCTGACGGCGCTGGAGAACGGCGTGGTCAAGATGAACATCGACACGGACACGCAGTACGCCTTCACGCGCCCGGTCGCCGACCACATGTTCAAGAACTACGACGGCGTCCTGAAGGTCGACGGCGAGGTCGGCTCCAAGAAGACCTACGACCCGCGCACCTGGGGCAAGCTGGCGGAGACGTCGATGTCGAAGCGAGTGCTGGAGGCCTGCCAGAACCTCCGCTCGACCGGCACGAAGATCAAGTAATACGGCAACGGGGTGCCGTTGCAGCCGCCGAGCCGCCACTGCGGGCAGTCGTGCCGCAGGGCGGCACGGGTGGGTGGTGGGGGCACCCCCTGCTCGAAGAGCTTGGGGGAGGTACCCGCCACCGCCGGGCTGCGGAACCTCCCCCCGGCACCCGCGCCTCCGGGTACTGCCCGGCCAACCTCCGGCCACCGCAAACCTGGCCCAGGCGCACCCGACGCGGGATGATCCCCACATGGCGGTTACCGCGCAGCAGCCCCCCGCCGTGAGGCTCGCCTCCCCGCAGGGGAAGTGGATCCTGCTGACCACGGTGCTCGGCTCCAGCATGGCCCTGCTGGACTCCACCGTCGTCAACGTCGCCCTGCCCCGCATCGGCCACGCCCTCGACGCGAGCCTCTCCGCGCTCCAGTGGACCGTCAACGCGTACATGCTGACGCTCGCCGGTCTCATCCTCCTCGGCGGCGCCCTCGGCGACCGTTACGGTCGCCGCCGGATCTTCGTCCTCGGGGTCCTGTGGTTCGCCGCCGCCTCCCTCCTGTGCGGTCTGGCCCCCACCGCCGAGGTCCTCATCGTCGCCCGCGCCCTCCAGGGTGTGGGCGGTGCCCTGCTCACCCCCGGGTCGCTCGCCCTCATCCAGGCCACCTTCCACCCCGACGACCGCGGCAGGGCGGTCGGCCTGTGGTCCGGCTTCGGCGGCATCGGCGCCGCCGTCGGCCCGTTCCTCGGCGGCTGGCTGGTGGCCGGCCCGGGCTGGCGCTGGGTCTTCCTCCTGAACGTCCCCCTGGCCCTCCTCTGCGCCCCCATCGCCGTGCGCCACGTCCCCGAATCCTCCGCCGGCGGCACGCACAGCCGCCGCTTCGACGCCCTCGGCGCCTCCCTCGGCGCCCTCTCCCTCGCCCTGGTGACGTACGCCCTCATCGAGGCCCACGGCGGCTCGCTCCCGGTGGCCCTCACCGCGGTCGCGGGCCTCGCCGCCGGGGTCGCCTTCATCCACGTCGAACGGCACCGCCCCGACCCGATGATGCCGCTGGACATCTTCGCCTCCCGCCAGTTCACGGCGGTCAACCTGGTGACCCTCTGCGTCTACGCGGCCTTCGGCGGCTTCTTCTTCCTCACCGCGCTCCAGCTCCAGGTCGTCTCCGGCTACTCGCCGCTGCGGGCCGGGGTCGCCCTGCTGCCCACCACCGTCCTGATGCTCCTGTTCTCGTCCCGCTCCGGCGCCCTCGCCGAACGCATCGGCCCCCGCATCCCGCTCACCGTCGGCCCCCTGCTCTGCGCGGCCGGCATGCTGCTGATGCTGCGCGTCGGCAAGGGCGCCGCGTACGCCGCCGACGTCCTGCCCGCCGTACTGGTCATGGGCGCGGGCATGGTCACCCTGGTCGCCCCGCTGACCGCCACCGTGCTCGCCTCGGTGGACACCGACCGGGCCGGCCTGGCCAGCGGCATCAACAACGCGGCCGCCCGCGCGGCCGGTCTGATCGCCGTGGCCGCGCTGCCGCTGCTCACCGGGATGGGCCCGGAGGCGTACCGCGTGCCGGACGCGTTCGCCGCCGCCTTCCGCCGTGCGATGCCGCTGTGCGCGGGCGTCCTGGTGGCGGGCGCGGCGCTCGCCTTCGCGACCGTACGCCGCCCGGCCCCCGAGTGCCGCCACCCCGAGTGCCGCATGCACTGCTCCGTGACCGCCCCACCGCTCGAGCCGCCGCGCGGTTCGGCGGGTTCCGGGGCCGGTCCGGCCTCCTGAGCAGGTACCGAGGGCGCGCGACCTGCGGGCACGGCCCATGGCGCACACTGATCCCATGACCCTTCACGAGAACCTTCTCGGGGGCCCGCCCCCGACGCACCTCCCCGACGACCCGGAGCCGCGCGAGCTCCTCGCGAGCGGTACGGCGCCCGCCGAGGTCGCTGCCCGGTACCCCGCCTCCTCGCTCGCCTGGGCGCAGCTCGCCGACGACGCGTTCGAGCGGGGCGCGGTCGTCGAGTCGTACGCGTACGCCCGTACGGGCTACCACCGCGGCCTGGACGCCCTGCGCCGCAACGGCTGGAAGGGCCACGGACCCATCCCCTGGGAGCACGAGCCCAACCGCGGGTTCCTGCGCGCCCTGCACGCCCTCGCGCGCGCCGCGCACGGCATCGGCGAGCAGGAGGAGTACGAGCGCTGCTCGCAGTTCCTGAAGGACTCCTCGCCGACGGCGGCCCAGACCCTGGGCTAGGCCCCACGTCCCGCGTGTGTCAGGCCCGCCTGTGACCAGGCGGGCCTTGCGGTGCCCGGGGGCATTGCGCAGGATGCCTGTGGGGACCGGGGCCCCCGTGCCGGCATCGGCAGGGGCGGACCGCTACCCGGAGTACATACAGGAGACAGCGATGTCCCAACAGGCTCACCAGACTCCTCCCTCCCCCGAGGCTTCTGAGCCCGAGACCCCGCATCTCGACTTCAAGGGCACGACCCCGTACGAGGACTACGTCCGGGCGGACGTGCTCACCCACCTCCAGCACACCCTCTCCGACGACCCCGGAGAGATGGTCTTCCTGGTCACGACCCAGGTGATGGAGCTGTGGTTCACCGTCATCGTCCACGAGTGGGAGACCGCGGCGCGCGCCCTGCGCGAGGACCGGGTGCCGGTGGCGATCGACGCGCTGAAGAGGTCCGTACGGGAGCTCCAGGCGCTGAACGCGTCCTGGCGGCCCCTGGCGCAGCTGACACCCGCCCAGTTCAACTCCTACCGCTCCGCCCTGGGCGAGGGCTCCGGCTTCCAGTCGGCGATGTACCGCCGCATGGAGTTCCTGCTCGGCGAGAAGTCCGCGTCCATGCTGGTCCCGCACCGCGGTGCGCCCCGCGTCCACGCCGAACTGGAGAAGGCGCTGCACGAGCCGAGCCTGTACGACGAGGTGCTGCGGCTCCTCGCCCGGCGCGGGCACGCCGTCCCGGACGCGGTGCTGCGGCGCGACGTCTCGCAGCGCTACGAGCCGTCGGAGGAGGTCGAGTCGGTCTGGGCGGCCGTCTACTCGGGGGACCCGGACGACGGACTCGCCCGCCTGGGCGAGGCGTTGACGGATGTCGCGGAGCTGGTGTGGCGCTGGCGCAACGACCATCTCCTCGCCACCCGGCGCGCGATGGGCGCCAAGCCCGGCACGGGCGGCTCCGCCGGGGTGGCCTGGCTGGAGAAGCGGGCCCAGAAGAGCGTGTTCCCCGAGCTGTGGACGGCACGGTCCCATGTCTGAACCGTCGGAACTCGCCCTCAGGGCGGAGAAGCTGGACGCGGCCGACGAACTCGCCGTCAAGCGCTCGGAGTTCGTCCTCGACACCGTGTCCGATCATGCGGCCGACGTCGCGGTCGTCTATCTGGACGGCAACTCGCTGGGCGCGCTGCCCGCCGCCGTACCGGCCCGGATGGAGGACGTCGTCCGCAGGCAGTGGGGATCGCTGCGGATCCGGTCCTGGGACGAGAGCGGCTGGTGGACGGCGCCGGAGCGGATCGGCGACCGGATCGCCCCGCTGGTCGGGGCCGCGGCCGGGCAGATCGTGGTGGGCGACTCGACCAGTGTCAACGTCTTCAAGGCGCTGGTGGCGGCGGTGCGGATGGCCCGGGAGACGGACGCCGGCCGGGACGAGATCGTGGTCGACGCGACGACGTTCCCGACGGACGGGTACATCGCCGGATCGGCGGCGCGGATGACGGGCTGCACGCTGCGCCCGGTGGCCCCGGCGGAGGTCCCCGGGATGCTGTCCGGCCGTACGGCGGCCGTGCTGCTGAACCACGTCGACTACCGCACCGGCCGGCTGCACGACCTGCCCGCACTGACGGCCGCCGTGCACGCGGCGGGCGCGGTGGCGGTGTGGGACCTGTGCCACAGCGCGGGCGCGCTGCCCGTGGGCCTGGACGAACACGGGGTCGACCTGGCGGTCGGCTGCACCTACAAGTACCTGAACGGGGGCCCCGGCTCACCGGCGTACCTGTATGTGCGGCGGGAGCTGCAGGACCGCTTCGACTCACCGCTGCCGGGCTGGAACTCGCACGCGGAACCCTTCGGCATGCGGAGCGACTACGAGGCGGCCCCCGGCGCCGTGCGCGGTCGCGTCGGCACCCCGGACATCCTGTCGATGCTCGCCCTGGAGGCGGCGCTGGAGGTGTGGGACGGCGTCTCCATCGACGCGGTCCGCGCCAAGTCGCTGGCCCTGACGGACTTCTTCCTCGAGTGCGTGAGGGCCTACGTCCCGCCGGGCACGGTCGAGTCCCTGACCCCCGCCGCGCACGGGGAACGGGGCAGCCAGATCTCGCTGCGATGTGCGGACGCGGGGAACGTGATGAAGCGGCTGATCGCCGCCGGGGTCGTCGGTGACTTCCGGCCGCCGGACGTGCTGCGGTTCGGGTTCACGCCGCTGTACGTCGGGTTCGGGGACGTGGAGCGGGCGGCCCGGGTGCTGGCGGAGGTGGTGGCCTGACGGGCGGTTCACGGGGGGCGGGGCGGCCCGCCCCCCACCCGGCCGCGAACCCCGTGGCCGGGGCCTTCCCCACAGCACACCGGGGCGGCTCGGCAGAACCGTTTGCCCCTCACCCAGAGTGACAACCTCGTGCTGACGCACGTCACCCGCCTGATACCGTCCCCGCCAGCGACCGGTAGTCTCCGGCCGCCGCGCACGAATCCCGTTCTGCCGCTGAGAGGTTGGAGCATGCCGGACGACGCCGCCCCCCGCGATGCCGCCGAAGAGGCGTCCGCCTTCTCGCACCCGCCGGTGGACCCCGACTCCACCGCCGTCTACGGCGACCACCCCGACCAGGTGATCGACTTCTACGCCCCGCGGCAGACCGAGCCGGCCGGGGCGGCGGGCGCTTCGCCACTCGCCCCCCTGGTCGTCCTCCTGCACGGCGGCGCGTGGCGTGCGCCGTACGACCGCCGGCACGTCTCGCCGTTCGCGGACTTCCTGGCCCGCCGGGGCTTCGCCGTGGCGAGCGTCGAGTACCGCCGGGGCGCCCTCATCCCGTCCCAGGCCGACGGCTCCGCGGACGCGGAGTCCGGTGCGGGCGGCGGTACGGGGCCGGTGGCGGGCCGCTGGCCGGACACGTTCGACGACGTCGCGGCCGCGTGCGACGCGCTTCCCGGGCTGGTGCGCGAGGCGCTGCCGCAGGCCGACCCGCGCCGCACGGTGATCACCGGGCACTCGGCGGGCGGCCACCTGGCGCTGTGGGCCGCGGCCCGGCACGTCCTGCCGCCGGACTGCCCGTGGCGCACGGACCGCCCCGCGCCACTGCGCGGTGTCGTGGCGCTCGCCCCGATCGCGGACTTCCACGTCGCCGACAAGCTGGAGGTGTGCGGCGGCGCCGCGGTCCAGCTCCTCGGCGGCCGGGACCGGTTCGAGGAGCGCAGACCGTACGCGGACCCGGCGTTGCTGCTGCCCACCGGCATCGCCACCACCCTGGTCCAGGGCCGGACGGACGTCGTGGTCCCGCAGGCGGTCGCCGAGGCGTACGCGGAGGCGGCGGCGAAGGCCGGCGAGGTGGTCGGCCTCACGCTCCTGGAGGGCGTCGGCCACTTCCCCCTGATCGACCCGGCGGCGGACGCGTGCGCGGTGGTGGCAGAGGAGATCGCGCAACTGGCGTGGTAGCCGGGGCCCCGCCCCCGGGCGGACCCGGTCATACCCGTAATACCTGAGAGCTACCTCCCAAGTGAGCTCCGCGGCATGACGCCGACGACAGGTGACGCTCCGTAACTTCCTTCCCGTGACCGCGCCCGATGAGCGGGCCGGCGGAAGGGGAGGACGTCATGGGTTCTCGGGGGAGGCGCCCGGCCGCGCACGCGGACGCACGGGACGGGCACGGGGGAGGCGACGAACGGCGGCGCCTTCGCCGACGGCGCCTCGGCCGCCTCCGACGCACCCTGCCGGCCGTCCTCGTCACGGTCGCCGTCGTCGTCCCCCTGTCGGCCGCCGCGCGCCCCCGGATCCCGGCCCCGCCGCCGGCGGCGCTCGCCCCGCTCTCGGCGGCCACGCTCACCGGGACGTACGAGGCGAACCGCGCGGATGCGGCCGAGGCGTCCCGCATGGTGGGGGCCCACGGCGACCGGAGCCGGGCGGCGGTGGAGCGGGCCCTGGCCGCCCCCGCCCGCGATCTGCTGGCGTTCGACGGCCGGGGCACGGGCCGGGTGTCGGAGGTCTTCGGCGACCTCGCCACGGCGCGGCACATAGCGGTCCTGGTGCCGGGCTCCGACACCACGCTGGACACCTACGGCCGCTTCCGCGCCACCGCGCTCGCCCTGCACCGCAGCACCGGCCGGGACACGGCGGTGATCGCCTGGCTCGGCTACGACACGCCCCGCACGCTCAGCACCGACGTACTCACGACAACCCGCGCGGCGCAGGCCGCCCCTGCCCTGGAGCGGTTCGTACGGCAGCTGCGGGACGCGTTCGGCCCGTCGCCCCGCATCTCCCTGCTGTGCCACTCCTACGGCACGGTGGTGTGCGCCCGCGCGGGCTCCGGCGTCGACGCGCAGGACATCGTCCTGATCGGCAGCCCCGGCACGGGCGTGGACTCCGCCGCCGCTCTGCACACCCACGCCCGCATCTGGGCGGCCCGCGGCGCCGACGACTGGATCGCACACGTGCCGCACCACCGCGCGGACCTGTTCGGCACCACCGTCGGCTTCGGCACGGACCCGGTCTCCCCGGCCTACGGCGCCCGGGTGTTCGCGGCGGGCGACGGCGGCCACAGCGACTACTTCAAGCCGGGCTCGGCCTCCCTGACCAACCTGACCCGGATCGTCCTCGGCGAGACGGCGGAGGTGACCCGTGCGTGACACGACCGTGCGGCAGCACACCCTGAAGCGGCAGCAGACCGTGAAGCGGCAGCGGACCCCGAAGCGGCAGCGGACCCTGAACGCGATACGCACCGCGGCCCACCGCACCGACCTGGCCACCCCCGCCGAGCGGGACCGCGCGGTCGACGCGCTGCGGGCCCTGGCGATCCTCGGTGTCGTCCTGGGGCACTGGCTGGTGACCGCCCTCGTCGCGGACGGCGGCTCGCTGCGCACCGCGAGCCCGCTGCACTTCATGCCGTGGCTGGCTCCGATCTCCTGGGTGTTCCAGACGCTGGCCGTGTTCTTCCTGGTGGGCGGCCATGTCGCGACGAAGGGCTACGACTCGGCGCGTGTCCGGGGCGTCACCTACGGGCAGTGGCTGCGCACCCGCCTGACCCGGCTGTTCAAGCCGGTCGCGGCGGTCGTGATCCTGTGGACGGTCGCGGCGTGCGGCCTGCTCGCCACCGGCGCGGACGCCGGCACGGTCCACACCCTGGTGAAGCTGGCCCTGTCGCCCCTGTGGTTCCTGCTGGTGTTCGCGGCCCTGACGGCGGCGACCCCGCTGCTGACGCGTCTCAACCCGCTGTGGCCGCTGGCCGTCGTCCTCCATGTGGACATCGTCCGCTTCGGCCTCGGCGGCCCGTCCTGGCTGGGCTGGGTGAACCTGCCGGCGGGCTGGCTCGTGCCGTACACCCTGGGCGCGGCCTGGACCCGGGGCGAGCTGGAGAGCCGCCGCGCGGGCCGGGTGCTGCTGGCGGGCGGCGCGGCGGCGACGGCGGTGCTGGTGGCGTGGGCGGGTTACCCGGCGTCGATGGTCGGCGTCCCGGGCGAACCGGTCTCCAACCTGAACCCGCCGACCCTGGCCGCCGTCACCTTCGGCCTGGCGCAGTGCGGACTGGCGCTGCTGCTGCGCGAACGGCTGCGCCGCGCGATGCGCCGCCCCCTGGCCTGGGCGGCGGTGGCCCTGGCGAACCTCTCCGCGATGACGATCTTCCTGTGGCACCAGACGGCCCTGATGGCGACCACCGCGACGGGCCTGCTCGCCGGCCGCCTGCCCGGTCTGCACACCACCCCCGACAACCTGACCTGGGTGGCGGCCCGCCTGGCCTGGCTGCCGGTCTTCGCTCTCGCCCTGACCGTCTGCTGGGCGGCCTTCCGCGCCTGCGAACAGAGCGGCGACCGGCGTCCTTCCCGGGTGGTCCGGTCACACCGCCCCGGAGCGGGCCGCACCTCAGGTCCTAGGGTGGACGCGTGATGCAAGGGGGGAGCCGCGTCCGGCGAGGGCTGCGGATGCTGCGCGACGACCTGTGGACCGCGCGGGCGGATCCGCTGCCCCCATCAGTCTGGCTGCGCTGGCTGCCGCACGGAATCGTGTGGCTGGCCGCGTTCGGTGTCCTGGTCGGCGCTGTGCCCCAACTCCAGGAGAGCGGCCATGTGGCCCTCGGATACGCCTACCTGATCGGGCTCGGCCAGAGTGGAGCGGTGGTGCTGGCCCTGTGGCGGCCGATCCCGGCGTGGTGGCTGTCGACGGGGGCGACGGCACTCGGGGCGGTCGCGCTGCACGGCCCGTTGATCGCCGGGGAGGCGCACGGCTTCACCTGGCCGTGGACCTCGGCCGGGATCATCGCCCAGCTGTTCGTGCTGCTGCTGCTCGCCCTGAGAGTCCGCACCCGCGTCGCGGCGGAGGCGCTGGTCCTGACCATGCTGGTCACCTATGTCCTCCAGGGACTGTGGGGCGCGGCGAACTACCAGTCCACCGGCGTGCTCACGGTGGCCCTGTCCGCGGCCGTGGTGGTGCTGGGCGTCGCCCTGCGCGGCCGCCGCGAGGCCCGCGCCGAGTTGGTTCAGCAGACGACGCTCACCGCGGAGGAGCGCGCCCGCCGCACCCTCCTGGAGGAACGCAACCGCATCGCCCGCGAACTGCACGACGTGGTCGCCCACCACATGTCGGTCATCTCCATCCAGGCCCAGGTCGCCCCCCACCTGGTGGAGAACCCCTCCGCCGAGCTGAGGGAGAACCTGGACGGCATCCGCAAGAACGCGCTGGAGGCCCTGACCGAACTGCGCCGCGTCCTCGGCGTCCTGCGCTCGGAGAACCCCGCCGACCCCTACGGCATAGGAAGCGGTACCGGCGCCGCCCCCGACTCCCCGCAGCCCACCCTCGACCGGCTCGACGCCCTCGTGGAGAACACCCGCGCCGCCGGCATGGAGGTGCGGACGGAGATCGTCGGCGAGGTGCGCCCGCTGTCACCCGGTGTGGAGCTGTCCGCGTACCGCATCGTGCAGGAGGCCCTGAGCAACGCGCTGCGGCACGCCCCCGGCTCCACCGTCCGCGTCGAACTCACCTACTTCCCGCTGGGCCTGCAGCTGCACATCACCAACTCCCGGCCCACCCGCCCGGCTCCGCCGTCACCGGGGGCGGGCCACGGACTGCTCGGCATGCGGGAGCGTGCCGTGATGCTCGGCGGGACCCTCTTCGCGACCGGGAGGGCCGGCGGCGGCTTCGCGGTGGCGTGTTTCCTGCCCAGCCCCGAGGACGCCCCGGCCGACGGCGATCCCGTCGACCCGACAGGAGAAGAGGACCGATGACGAGCAGCACCATCCGCGTACTGATCGCCGACGACCAGATGATGGTCCGGCAGGGCTTCACGGTGCTGCTCAACGCCAAGCCCGACATCGAGGTCGTCGGCCAGGCCGTCGACGGCAGGGACGCGATCGCCAAGGTCGCCGAACTCGCCCCGGACGTCGTCCTGATGGACATCCGCATGCCCGAGCTCGGCGGCATCGAGGCGACCCGCCGCATCACCGAGGCCACCCCGCACCCCAAGGTCCTGGTCCTGACCACCTTCGACCTCGACGAGTACGTCTACGAGGCCCTGCGCGCCGGCGCCTCCGGCTTCCTGCTCAAGGACGCCTCCGCCGATCAACTCGCCGAGGCGGTACGGGTGGTGGCGGCGGGCGACGCGCTTCTCGCGCCCGGCATCACCCGGCGCCTGCTCGCCGAGTTCTCCCGCATGCACAGCACGCCCCGGGCGCCGCTGAAGGAGCGCGTCGGCGACCTCACCGAGCGGGAGACCGAGGTCCTCGCCCTCATCGCCCAGGGCCTGTCGAACGCGGAGATCGCCGAGCGCCTCGTGGTCGCCGAGCAGACCGTGAAGACCCATGTGGGCCGCATCCTGGTGAAGCTGGGCCTGCGCGACCGCACCCAGGCGGCCGTGTTCGCCTACGAGTCGGGGCTGGTGCGGCCGTCGGGGTACTGACGTCCGGGCGGGCGCGGGGCGACTGGCGGGGGCCGACCGTACCCGTAGTACTTGAGGAGGATTCCCGAGGACCCCTCTCACTGGTGACGACCGCGCCCCCTTTCCGGGCCTACCTTTTCCCCGTGACCGAGACGACCCAGAGGCAGACGCCACCGGACGGCGCGTACACCCCGTACACACCGCGCAGCCCGGAGTACCGGCTGGCCGTGGACGCCCTGCGCGGGCTGCGGCAGGACCTGTTCCACGACGCCTTCGCCTACCGCCCGCTGGCCCGCGGCGGCGCCGAGGCTCCGTCGGACGGCCGGACACCGGGCCGCCTGCGGACGTATGCGGCCTGGAAGCGGCACGCCGTGGTGGTCGCAGCCGGCCTGGTGGCCATGTTCGGTGCCTTGACGACCGGCGACGGCAGCGGGACGGCCCTGCTGACCGGTCTGCTGGCCCTGGCCCCCGTGCTGCTGACGTTGGTCCGCCCGGTCGGAGCCTTCTGGGTGTCCTTGGCGGCGACCCTCGCCTCGGCGGCCCTGAGCCCGGACTGGACGGCGGGGCCGTGGCCGCCTGGCAGCTTCATCTCCCACCTGGTGGTGGTGACGGTCGTGGCGATACGCACCCGGCCGCGCACCGCGGCATGGATGTGGGGCATCACCGCGCTCTACGGCTTCTTCGCCGAGAGCCTCTTCGGCCGGAACAGCTTCGGCACCAACACCCCGCCCATGCTGGTGGTCTCCGCGATCGCCCTGCTGTCGGTCACCGTCCGGCACATACGCCGAGAAGCCGAGCAGGAGGTCACCGCCCAGCAGACCGAGACCGCGCACGAGCGCTCCCGGCGCACCCTGCTGGAGGAGCGCACGACGATCGCCCGCGAACTGCACGATGTGGTCGCCCACCACATGTCGGTGGTCGCGATCCAGGCGGAGGCGGCGCCCTACCGCGTGGAGAACCCGCCGCCCGAACTGGAGAAGGCCTTCGCCACGATCCGGGAGAACGCGGTGGCGGCCCTGACCGAGCTGCGCCGCGTCCTGGGGGTCGTGCGGGCGGAGGACTACGAGGCCCCGGACGCGCCCCAGCCCACCCTGGCCGACCTGGACGCCCTGCTGGCGAACGTGCGGGAGGCGGGACTGAGCGTCGACAAGGCGGTCACGGGCGCGGTGCGGGAACTCCCGCAGGGCGTCGAGCTGTCGGCGTACCGCATCGTCCAGGAGGCCCTCAGCAACACGCTGCGGCACGCGCCGGGCGCCCCGGCACGGGTGGAGATCGGCTATGTGCTCGGTGGGCTGGGCCTGCGCATCGTCAACGGTCCGGCACCGCAGGTCACGCTCACCAAGTCGACGCACGGGGCGGGGCACGGCCTGACGGGCATGCGCGAGCGCGTCTCGATGCTGGGCGGGGAGATTTCGGCGGGGGAGACGGACGACGGAGGCTATGAGGTGACGGTGTTCCTGCCGGTGGCCGCCGTGGAGGGCCCCGCGTGACGAAGGGCGCCATCCGCGTACTGATCGCCGACGACCAGATGATGGTCCGGGAGGGCTTCTCGGTGCTGCTCGGGGCGATGCCGGACATCGAGGTCGTCGGGGAGGCGGTCAACGGGAGGGAAGCGGTCGAGCGGGTCCGCGAGCTGGCCCCGGACGTCGTGCTGATGGACATCCGGATGCCGGAGCTGAACGGCATCGAGGCGACCCGGGAGATCGTCGCCGCGGACGGTTCGGCGAAGGTGCTGGTGCTGACCACCTTCGACCTCGACGAGTACGTGTACCAGGCGCTGCGGGCGGGAGCCTCCGGTTTCCTGCTCAAGGACGCGTCGGCCAAGCAGCTCGCCGAGGGCGTACGGGTGGTGGCGGCCGGCGAGGCGCTGCTGGCGCCCTCGGTCACCCGGCGGCTGATCACGGAGTTCTCCCGCCTGGCGGACCGGCCGGCGCTCCCGCCGGCGGCCCGGGCGGCGTACGGGGACCTGACGGAACGGGAGACGGAGGTGCTGGTCCTCATCGCCCAGGGGCTGTCGAACGCGGAGATCGCGGAGCGGCTGGTGGTGGCCGAGTCCACGATCAAGACGCACGTCAGCCGCATCCTGGTGAAACTGGGCCTGCGCGACCGCACCCAGGCTGCGGTGTTCGCGTACGAGGCAAGACTGGTGACCCCGGGGTGATCCGCCCTTCGGTGTGAGACCCCCTGGTCAGCGGGCGTCCGCTCGGTTAGCGTCCGGGCATGGCAGCTCCTTCCGCTCTCGCGTTCGACCCCTGGGACCCGGCGTTCGTGGCCGACCCGTACCCCGCCTACGCCGAGCTGCGTGCGCGGGGCCGGGTGCACTGGTTCGAGCCCACCGGCCAGTGGCTGGTGCCGCACCACGCGGACGTGTCGGCGTTGCTGCGGGACAGGCGGCTGGGCCGGACGTACCAGCACCGGTTCACGCACGAGGAATTCGGCCGGACCGCGCCGCCGCCCGAGCACGAGCCCTTCCACACGCTCAACGACCACGGCATGCTCGACCTGGAGCCGCCGGACCACACGCGCATCCGGCGCCTGGTGTCGAAGGCGTTCACGCCGCGCACGGTGGAGCAGCTGAAGCCGTATGTGCGGGACCTCGCCGGCGAGCTGGTGGCGCGGCTGGTGGAGGCGGGCGGCGGCGATCTGCTGACGGACGTCGCCGAGCCGCTGCCGGTCGCGGTGATCGCCGAGATGCTGGGCATCCCCGAGGCGGACCGCGGGCAGCTGCGTCCCTGGTCGGCGGACATCTGCGGGATGTACGAGCTGGGCCCGTCCGAGGAGACGGCACACAGGGCGGTGCGGGCGTCGGTGGAGTTCTCGGAGTACCTCCGGGAGCTGATCGCCGAGCGTCGCAAGGAGCCGGGGGAGGACCTGATCTCGGGGCTGATCGCCGCGCACGACGAAGGCGACCGGCTCACCGAGCAGGAGATGATCTCGACCTGTGTACTGCTGCTGAACGCCGGACACGAGGCCACGGTCAACGCGACCGTGAACGGATGGTGGGCGCTGTTCCGCCACCCGGACCAGCTGGCCGCCCTGCGCGCGGACCACTCGCTCGTCCCCTCGGCGGTGGAGGAGCTGATGCGCTACGACACCCCGCTCCAGCTCTTCGAGCGCTGGGTGCTGGACGAGATCGAGATCGACGGCACGGTGATCCCGCGGGGCGCGGAGATCGCCATGCTGTTCGGCTCCGCCAACCATGACCCGGCCGTGTTCGACGCCCCCGAGAGGCTCGACCTGACCCGCGAGGACAACCCGCACATCTCCTTCAGCGCGGGCATCCACTACTGCATCGGTGCGCCCTTGGCCCGTATCGAGCTGGCGGCGTCCATGACGGCGCTGCTGGAGAAGGCCCCGACGCTGCGCCTTGCGGCTGAGCCGGAGCGGAAGCCGAACTTCGTGATCCGCGGGCTTGAGGGTCTGAGGGTGGAGGTGGGCTGACCGCCGCCCTCAGGCCGTCAGGGCTCACCCCGAAGCTCGCCCGCCCGTGCGGGCAGCATGAGTCCCCACGCCCCCTGCCGCACCACCCACGTCCGCGTCCGCACCGGCCCCGACACCACCGCATCCGCGCGATAGCGGAAATCGGCCCCCGACACCGTCACCCTGCGCCCCACTGCGAGGAGCGGCGAAGCCTCCGCGCCCACCGAGGCCGGCCGTACCTCCACCTCGGCCACCCCCGGTTCCCCCGGCGTCACCGACACGCCCTCCACCGGCTGGTCCAGGTCCACCAGCGTCTCGCCGTCGACCTCCACCCGCAGCCGGGCCGGCCCGGGCGCCGCCGGCCGCGGCGACGGCACCCGCGTCGGACGCGCCGCGAGCGTCCGCACCAGTGACTGGCACGTCCGCAGCCACGGGCGGCCCGAGCCCGGCGACGAGGCCGGCACCGGATCGGCCCCCGCCCCCTCACGCGCCGCAACCGGAGGAATCCGCAGATCCCCGAGCACCACCCCGTCACTGTCGTCCACCAGCAGGTCCAGCCGCCGCTCCACCCCCTCCAGGACGGCCCGGGCCGCCGCCACCGCCCCCGCCGGCACCCCCAGCGACCGCGCCAGCGACTGCCGGGCGCCCACCGGCACCAGCGACAGGGCCGTCGTGCCCAGCTCACGGCGCCGGTGCAGAAGCGTCACCGCCCGCAGCAGCGCCCGGTCGTCGCCCACCACCACCGGGCGCCGCGACCCCCGGCGGTCCAGCGCCCGGGCGAATTCCTCCGGCCCCTGAGGAAGGCACAACTTGGTGGCCGCACCCGCGCTGAGCACGTCTTTCGCGATCCGTACCGACTCACCGTCGCTGTGACGGGCGACCGGGTCGATGACCACAAGGAGCTGGTCGGAAGTCGCCACCTCGGTCCTGCCTCGCTTCCTCGGGTAGCATCTCTGTGCAAGAGCCCCTTGCGCTATTGCGTCAGGGGTTTCGTCTATTCCGGGGCATCCGGTCCGACGGTTTGCGGCCAACGACGGTCGCGGTGCGCGCGGCGGTCAAACCTCCGCGTGCGCCCCCGACCCTGGACATGCCCCGCCCGGAAGGGGTGTACGCGCGTGCCCGCACTTGTGCTGCTCGGTGCTCAGTGGGGTGACGAAGGCAAGGGAAAGGCCACCGACCTGCTCGGTGGCTCGGTGGACTATGTCGTGCGCTACCAGGGCGGCAACAACGCCGGCCACACGGTGGTCGTAGGTGACCAGAAGTATGCGCTCCACCTCCTCCCTTCCGGAATCCTGTCGCCCGGATGTACGCCCGTCATCGGCAACGGCGTCGTCGTCGACCCGTCGGTCCTGCTCTCCGAGCTGAGCGGTCTGAACGAGCGCGGTGTCGACACCTCCAAGCTGCTGATCAGCGGCAACGCCCACATCATCACGCCGTACAACGTCACCGTCGACAAGGTGACGGAACGCTTCCTCGGAAAGCGCAAGATCGGCACGACCGGACGCGGCATCGGCCCGACCTACGCCGACAAGATCAACCGTGTCGGCATCCGGGTCCAGGACCTGTACGACGAGTCGATCCTGACCCAGAAGGTCGAGGCGGCCCTCGACGTCAAGAACCAGATCCTCACCAAGCTGTACAACCGGCGCGCGATCGCCGTCGGCCAGGTGGTCGAGGAGCTGCTGGGCTACGCCGAGAAGATCGAGCCGTACGTCGCCGACACGGTCCTGATCCTCAACCAGGCCCTGGAGGAGAACAAGGTCGTCCTGTTCGAGGGCGGCCAGGGCACGCTCCTGGACATCGACCACGGCACGTATCCGTTCGTGACCTCGTCGAACCCGACCGCGGGCGGTGCCTGCACCGGTGCCGGCGTCGGCCCCACGAAGATCAGCCGCGTCATCGGCATCCTCAAGGCCTACACGACCCGTGTCGGCTCCGGTCCCTTCCCGACCGAGCTGTTCGACGAGGACGGCGAGGCGCTGCGCCGCATCGGCGGTGAGCGGGGCGTGACGACGGGCCGCGACCGCCGCTGCGGCTGGTTCGACGCGGTGATCGCCCGCTACGCGACCCGGGTCAACGGCCTGACCGACTTCTTCCTCACCAAGCTCGACGTGCTCACCGGCTGGGAGCAGATCCCGGTCTGCGTGGCGTACGAGATCGACGGCAAGCGGGTCGAGGAGCTCCCGTACTCCCAGACGGACTTCCACCACGCGAAGCCGGTCTACGAGATGCTGCCCGGCTGGCAGGAGGACATCACGAAGGCCAAGACCTTCGCGGACCTCCCGAAGAACGCCCAGAACTACGTCAAGGCGCTGGAGGAGATGTCCGGCGCCCCGATCTCCGCGATCGGCGTGGGCCCGGGCCGCGACGAGACCATCGAGATCAACTCGTTCCTGTAAGTCCCTTACATCCCCGTCCAGTTGGGCCGGTCATGGACATCCTTGACCGGCCCATGGGCTGCTCCTGGTTCCGCGCGGTAGTAGGGACCGGAACCATCTACGCGGGTAGTGCCGTTCTTCTCCGCTCTCCAGACCAGGAACCAGGAGCCTCGTATGCCCGTCAGCCCCATGAACAGACGCGAGTTCATGCAGAAGTCGGCCGTCACCTCGGCGGCGGTCGCCGTCGCGGGAGCGGTCGGCAGCGGTACGGCGGAGGCTGCCGACCACCAGCCCGAGAAGACGCCCCGCACCTGGTCCTTCTCCGTCCTCGGCACCACCGATCTGCACAGCCACGTCTTCGACTGGGACTACTACAAGGACGCCGCCTACAGCGACAAGGCCGGCAACTCCGTCGGTGTCGCGCGTGTCGCCACGCTCATCAAGCAGCAGCGCGAGGCGAAGGGCGAGGACCGGGTGCTGCTCGTGGACGCCGGCGACATCATCCAGGGCACCTCGCTCGCCTACTACTTCGCCCGCGTCGACCCGATCACCGGCAAGGACGCGCCCAAGCACCCCATGGCCGTCGCCATGAACCACATGCGCTACGACGCCGCCGCCCTCGGCAACCACGAGTTCAACTACGGCATCGACGTCCTGCGGAAGTTCGAGAGCCAGTGTCACTTCCCGCTGCTCGGCGCCAACGCCCTCGACGCCAAGACCCTGCGGCCCGCCTTCCGTCCGTACACCGTGAAGTGCGTCCGGGTCCCCGGCGCCCCCGACATCAAGGTCGGCATCCTCGGGCTCACCAACCCCGGGATCGCGCTGTGGGACAAGGACAACGTCAGCGGGAAGATGGTGTTCCCGGGGCTCGTCGAACAGGCGAAGAAGTACGTGCCGCGGCTGCGGGCGCTGGGCTGTGACGTGGTGTTCCTGACGGACCACTCGGGCCTGGACGGCTCGTCCTCGTACGGCGACGAACTCCCGTACGTGGAGAACGCGTCGAACCTGGTCGCGGAGCAGGTGCCGGGCATCGACGCGATCCTGGTCGGCCACACCCACGTCGAGGTCCCCTCCTACACGGTGAAGAACGAGGAGACCGGCGAGGAGGTCCTCCTCTCCGAGCCGTACTGCTGGGGCTACCGGCTGAGCGTCTTCGACTTCGAGCTCGAACTCCACCACGGACGGTGGAAGGTGACGAGCAAGACGGCCCGGACCCTCAACCCCAACACGGTGGACGAGGACCCGGAGATCAAGCGGCTCCTGGAGGCCGACCACGAACTGGTGGTGAAGTACGTCAACACGTCCGTCGGCACCTGCACGGCGGACCTGTCGGCGGCGGAGTCCTGCTGGAAGGACGTCCCCATCATGGACTTCATCCACCAGGTGCAGATGGCGACGGTCGCCTCCGGGCTGTCCTCCGCCGACGCAGCACTCCCGCTGATCTCGGTCGCCGCGCCCTTCAGCCGGACCGCGGACATCCCGGCGGGGAGTGTGACGATCAAGGACATCGCCGGGCTCTACATCTACGACAACACCCTCTACGGCAAGAAGCTGACCGGCGCCCAGCTCAAGGACTACCTGGAGTACGCGGCGAAGTACTACCACCAGGTCCCGTCCGGCACGAAGGTCGACACCGCGACCCTCACCAACGCCAACAACTTCTGGGACTACATGTACGACACCGCCGCCGGGGTCGACTACGAGATCGACATCGCGCAGCCCGAGGGCTCGCGCATCAAGAACCTCTCCTACAAGGGCGCGCCGGTCGCCGACGACCAGGTCTTCGTCGTCGCCGTCAACAACTACCGGGCCAACGGCGGTTCGGGCTACCCGCACATCGCCTCGGCGCCGATCGCGTACAGCTCGACAAACGAGATCCGCCAGCTGATGATCGACTACGTGACCGCGAAGAAGACCCTCGACCCGACCGACTTCGCCGTCACCAACTGGAAGCTGACGCAGGCGGGAACGCCGGTCTTCTGAGCGGGGCGTTCCTCAGGACGGGGGGAGTTGTGAGCGCAGTGGTGGACGACGGCAAGAAGGTGGTCCAGGGCTTCTTCGAGGCGGTCAGCGAGGGCCGGCTCGAAGATCTGCCGCAGTACATGGCGGCGGACGTCGTGGACCACAACAAGATCATCCATGGTGAGGCGGACGAGCCGGGGGCGGCGTTCGAGGGTCTGCGCCAGCAGTCCGAGGCGCTGGCTCCGCTCACCGCCCGGGTGGAGGAGCTGATCGGCGAGGGTGATCGGGTGGTGGCCCGCGTCACCCAGCGGGGCGTCCACAGCGGGGCTCACCCGCGGATGCCCGAGCCGACCGGGCGGTCATTCGAGATCGAGGCGATCTGGATCTTCACGCTGCGCGCGGGCCGGATCACCGAGATCCGCGCGGTGAGCGACCGCCTGGGGCTGTTCGCCCAGCTCGGCTGGCCTCTGCCGCAGAGCTGAGCCGGGCGCGTCAGGGCGTCGAACGGGTGGCGCCGAAGTGGGTCTCGTGGTTCCAGACGTGGTGGCACGCGGGGCACTGCAGGTGCAGCAGGCTGCCGGAGTTGGACAGCATGTAGCGCCACCCGCGCCGGTCGTCACAGTGCGGGCAGTCCACGCCCCAGGCGCGTCGGCCGATGTCGGCCTGCGGATCAAGCGGCAGCATCGCCGGGTCCCGCGGGGAGCACGCCGGCCGCCACCAGCTCGTCGTAGACGCGCTGCTGCTCCGCGTCCAGACCGGAGTACAGCAGCGCACGCGCCTCCTCCTCGCCGCGCAGCGCCACCGCGGGGTCCCAGTCGGGCCCAAGGGCCTCCATGACGTGGGTACGCCTGAGCATCTCGTGCGCGCCGAGGTCGAGGGCGAAGTGGAATGCGGGGCCGTGGGGGGACATGCCGTCGAACGTAGGTGGGCATTTCCCCCATGGCAAGAACAGGTGGGTTGAATCACACCGGGCCCGCCCGTCGTCCTCTCCCGGATCAGGACCTGAGGGCCGGCCCAGTTCCGGTAGAGGTAGGGGGAGCGGTTGCAGCGGGCCAGGCGGGCGACGTGGGTCACGCCGACCCGCCGGGGGCCGTACCCGGCCAGCGCGTCCAGGGTCGCCCGGTACACCGTGCCCGTGCCGGGCTGCCGGACGGAGGGGGGCGATCGGCTCACGTCCGGGAGCATGGCAGGGGTCGGGGTGGTACCTGGCGGGGAAAGTGCGACAGATCTGGAGAAGGTGGTGCGGCGGGCGTCACCCTGTTCAGCAGCTGGTC
Source organism: Streptomyces sp. Y2F8-2 (assembly GCF_014905555.1). GTDB lineage: Bacteria > Actinomycetota > Actinomycetes > Streptomycetales > Streptomycetaceae > Streptomyces > Streptomyces cynarae. Next base: position 135,137 of record NZ_BNGS01000010.1, read on the forward strand.
GTCCAGGTGTGCGAGGCGCCCTGGTCGTTCGCGGCGGCGTTGTAGCCGACCTCCTGCCCCGGGGCCAGACAGATGGTGACGTGGCCCAGCAGCTCACGCGCGGAGTAGACCTTCACGTGGTCCTTGACGCCCGGGCCGGAGATGCCGTGGTTCGCCCACGAGGAGTCGTGCCAGGCCATGTCCCCCTCCCACCAGTGGTCGTCGCCGCTGTGCTCGATCTTCAGGCCCTGGAAGTTCGTTTCCGTCCACACGCAGAAGTTGCCGCTGCCGCAGGGCACCGCCTGTGCGGAGGCGGAGGTGGCGAGCACGGCTCCGGCGGACAGGGCGGTGGCGGCGAGGAGGGCGGCCAGACGCTTGTTCATGCTGAGGGTCTTCCTTTCGCGGTGAGGAGAGATGTGGCCTCGGCGAGGGCATGGGCACGCAACCGCTGCCACTCGGCGATCTCGGCGCGATGCCGGGAACGGACCTCGGCCAGGGAACGGTGGGACTGCTCGGCCTCGGGCCGAAGGTTGTTCACGACCACCGACGTACGAAACCAGCGGCGCTGGTCGCCGTAGAGCCGCTGCTGAGCCGCCGCGAGGCAACCGTCGGTATGGGCGCGGACCACGTAGCCCGTGGGGAGTCGAAGTGACAGTTCCGCCTCGCCCGAACCGAACAGGGCGTCGGAGACGCGGCGTTGCTCGGCGGACGAGGGCGCCGACTGCCCCGGACGGGGCGGGACCAGGCCCTGGCGGGCGAGACAGTCGTCGGTGAGTTGCTGGGTGGCGGCCTTGATGACGTCGTCGGGGGAGGGATGGGGCGGTGCGGTCGCCTTCGTCGCACAGGCGGTGAGGACCAGCCCCGGGACGAGGAGCGCGGCAACGGCCGTCGTACGCGGACGCATCTGCGGATCAGCCCGGCTGGCACCCCATGGTGGAGTCACTGACCCCGTCGAACTTCGTCGCCCACTCCCAGTTGTTGGAGTAGTCGTCCGGGTAGATCGCGCGGTACAGGCAGCCGCCGGGCTGGTAGCTGATCGCGTACACGGTCACGGAGGCGTGCGAGTCGAAGGAGTACGCGTGCCGCTTCACCCGGGGGTCCGCCTCCCGGTACCCGGGCGGTGCGTAGTCCCAGGCGCCGCCGGGTCCCATCTGGTTCGGGTCCGGCCAGAAGTACACATGCCCGGGAGGCACGGCGACAGCGTGCGCGGCCGGGGCGGCGGCCGGCCCGAGGGCCGCCACGAGGGCAGAGGCGATGACAAGGTGACGCATGGCCGGGGCATGCCCTGGGGCTCCCGCCCGTATGCGACACGTCTGTCCGGTTCACCCCTTCCGGGGGATCAAGGGGTGCGAGCGCCCTTGAGGAATGCGCCCCACGCGCCGGAGGACACCCTGAGGGTGGGGCCGGTGGGGTTCTTCGAGTCGCGGATGTGTATGACGTCAACGTCTTGGGCGACCTCGACGCAGTCCCCGCCACTGTCGTTGCTGTAGCTCGACTTGAACCACCGCAGTGCGCTGCTCATCGCTGCTCTTCTCCTGCCAGCCGCTGGATGAGGCTCAGTGAGTCGTCCGGGCTCAAAGCCTGTGTGCGGATCTTCGCATAGCGGTGCGAGAGTTGGGCCACCTTGGTGGGATCACCGACGAGGACGCTTTCATCCTCGATCTCCATGTAGACCACGTGGTGGTGCTCTCTCGTCTCCACCAGCTTCATGTCACCGCGGGCTCCTGCGTGACCGGCGCGCAGCCCCCGTTCCAACGGCAGCACCTGGATGCTGACATTGTCCCGCTCCGCGGCCTCTGCTAGCGAGCGCAATTGCTCGTACAGCACCTCCCAACTGCCGAACGGCCGCCGAAGCACCGACTCGTCGAGGATCAGCTCGATCATGGCAACGGGATCGCGATCGAAGAGCGCCTTGCGCGCCATGCGCGCTTCGACCAGTTCCTCCACCTTGTCATCGGCGAGCTTCGGATAGCCGCCGCCGATCAGGGCGCGGGCATAGCCCTCCGTCTGGAAAAGGCCGTCGACCACGTAGGTCTGGTATGACGACAGCGTCACTGCCTCGGCCTCCATCAAAGCGAAGTCCTTGAACTGCGGCGGGTACTTGTCGAGCAGCACGTACTTGCGTGCCTTCTCGAAGACGCCCAATCCCCCGCCGAGCGCCTCCTCCAGCTTGACGAGCATCTTGTCGCTCGCGGGCTGCGCGCACGTCTCCATCGCACTGACCGCCGACCCGGTGTACCCGATCTTCCTCCCCAACTCCTCCTGCGACAGCTGCTGCTGCTCGCGCAGCGCCTTCGCCAGGGCGGCGACCAGATGTGCCGTCCCGCTCGCCTCCACCTTGTTCACAGCCCGCGCCATTGCGGTCACCCCCGAACTCAACCGAACTCAACCGGTCGCAAGTCGCTCGTACCGGTTTCCGACCGTTGCTATTGGTCGACACAGAGTTATGGAAGACGCTAGCCCCGCCTGTCGAAACTGGCCGCATGAATACGCAAAGTGACCTGGACTGGATCCCCTCCACGGGCATCCAACTCCGCAAAGCCGGCGTCCGGTTCGACGCCCTCCGGATCGACGGCGACCGGGGCCGCGCCCTCGCCGACCGTCTCGCCCGCATGACCGGCGGAGCCCCAGGACCCGTCATCGAGGAGGACAACGGAAGACGTGCCGTCTACTTCCTCGTCCCGGTCGGCAGCACGTCCCACCGCTCCTGGCCCGAAGGAGTCACACGCCTCACCGCCGGCCCGAACCGGATCTCGTACATCCCGATCCCAGCGCTCGACGGCCTGACCTGGCCCCTGAGTTGGCGCTACCGGCCGACGGCATCCGGCGACCTGGTCCACACGCTGCTCCTGCGCACCGCCCTTCACTCCCCGGAGTGAAATATGCCAAGTGCCGCCTGACAAAAGCCAGTTCTGGCTTGCATCCGTCGCTCTGCGTGCCCATAGAGTCGCGCCAACAAGCCGAGCGAAAGAACGCCCCCGCGGTGCGCCAACACCCGGGGGCTCGACACCAGGTCCAGATACGAGAGAACACCTGATGCGCATCCATCGTACGACGCCCACGCGCGCCTTTTCCGTCTTCTCCAACGCTCTTCTCCGCGACCGCAGCATCTCCTGGTGCGCGGTAGGCGTACTGACGTACCTATTGAGCCTGCCGAACGACGCCCGCGTCACCATCCGCACGCTCGCGGAGCAGCGCAAGGAGGGGCGGGCGCGGATCGCCGCCGCCCTGCATGAGCTGGAGGAATCCAGGTATCTGCGGCGGGTGGTGCACAAGAGCCGGGCGACGGGCCAACTCTTCACGGTCTACGAGGTGTTCGACACTCCGTACGAGGACGAGCCACCCTCGGGTGAATCGGAGGAATCCCAGAACCCGGCCTCCGGCGAGTCGGCCGACGCGCCGTCGGACGCTCCCCCTCCGGGGGAAAAGACCGGGGAAGAAGAACCTCCCTCCCCGCCGCCGCCCCCGCCCGCCGCTCCGAGCGAGCGCACCGCGCTCGCCGCCAAGCTGCTCGGCTCGCTCGGCCGCGCACACCCCCGGCTGACGCTCGGTGCGGAAGACGCGCTGCGGCTCGCGCCACTGGTGGAGGAGTGGTGGGACGCGGGGGCAAGCAACGCCCAGGTGCGGGCGGCCCTGACGGACGGGCTGCCGCCCCGCGTGTACTCGCCGCGCGCCCTCATCGAGAACCGCCTGCGCCGCAAGCGCCCGGCGCCGCCGACGGTCGGACCGGTCACGACCGTCGAGGTCGAGACGCGCACGCCCGGGGCGTCCGCCTACCGGGAGGCCGCCCGGCGAGGCGGCGCGCTGGCATGGGCCCTGCTGCGGGGCCAGGCCGCTCCCGCGTAGACGCACAGACTCCCGGCCGCACGCCCGTGCCGCCGGGTCCTTCCAGAGAAACGGGAGTGCTGATGACCGTCACACTCGAACGCCCTGAGGCGGTATACCGACGGTATACTCTGCTCATGGCTGACACCACGATCAAGGTCGACCCCGCTGTCCGAGACCGCCTCCAGGAGCTGGCCCGGGATCGCGGGATGAGCATGCGGGACCTCGTGGCGGAGCTGGCCGGGGCCACGCCCACCAAGGAAGAGCTGCGCAAGCGGTACGAGGAGACCAAGGCGTACGTCGAGGAGCACTTCCTCGGCAGGCCCTACACCGAGGACGACGAGAAGGCCGGCGAGAAGCTGTGGGCCGACCTGCAGGCCGGGCGCATCGGGGAGGTCCAGTGAGGGAGCAGGACCAGTACCCGCTGCCGCGTGCCGTCATCTTCGACGACACTGCCGCCCTCGCGCTCGGCGCGGGGAACAGCATGGCCTCCCGGCTCGTCGTCGAGGCCGAGAAGGACCCCGCCCTGCGCGTGTACATCCCGGCGCTCAGCCTGGCCGCCGCCGAGCGGGAGCGGGCGGGAGTCGCCGAGCACCTCGGCGCGCTGCCGTCCGTCAACATCGAGGCGCTCGACTTCGCTGCGGCAACCGCCGTGGGCAAGCGCCTGCGGACAGCGGCCGCCGCAGAAGCAGAGGACGACGGCAAGCTGGAGCCGGACTGGAGCGGTGCGCACGTGCTGCACCTCGCCCTGCCCACGGTGGAGTGGCCGCGCGGCCGTCCCGTCCTGACCAGGACACCCACCCGGTACCGCGGGACGGGCATCCGTACGATCCGGATCGTAGAGAGCTGACAAGGAGCCGGTGAGGGGCACCCGCTCGAGAGCCCCTCCCGGCCTCAGCTGAAGACGATCATCGACCCCTGCGCCAGGCTTCGTGTCGCCGCCGCGTGCAGGCCCAGCCACACATGGCGTTCGCGGGCGAACGGGCTCGGGTCGTACGGGGCCGGAAGCGCGGGTTCCTCCAGGGCCGTGGGGGCGAGCGGCGGGTCCGGGGCGGCCGGGGGGTTCGCCGGGTCGATGCCGATCGACGGGGCCACGAACTCCAGCTCCCGCAGCAGCGCCTGCGACGAGCCCAACGGGCCGCCGCCCGCCAGGAGTTCGTCGTTCGACAGGGGCTGCGGGAAGTCCACCGGGACGTAGGCCCCGGCGTGGTCGTAGTGCCACACCAGGTGCGACTGCTGGGCCGTCGACTCGAACATCTCCAGGAGCTGCTCGTAGTCGCCGCCCAGCTCGTCGACCGGGGTCACGGCCAGGCCGCACACCTGGAGCAGATAGGCACGGCGCAGGAAGTGCAGTGCGTCGTAGTCGAACCCCGCGACCGGGGCCACCTCGCCGGTCAGGCCCGGCATGTACTGGTACACCGGCACCGGTGGCAGTCCGGCCTCGCCCAGCACCTTGTCGTAGAGGGCGAGTTCCTCGGCGAACGGGTTGTCGGGGGTGTGGCACAACACGTCGACGAGCGGGACCAGCCACAGGTCACAGGCCAACAGTAAGCTCCTCGGGTTATCGGTGTGGTGCAGGAAGCGTAATGGGCGTGCGGGCGGCCGGTCGCGCTCAGCCGTACAAGCCGTGCAGGTCCCATACCCACACCCCGCCCACCCACTTACCGGGCCGCCCCACCAGCTTGTCCACGGTCTCACGCAACGGGTCCTGGTACTCCTGCGGCGGCAGCACCAGCACCCCCGCCTTCCAGTACGCGAAGTCGGCGCGGGCCTGCGCCCGCCAGTTGTCCCCGACGGTCGGCTTCACGCCGGTGAAGCTGATGTCCCGCAGCATGGCGGCGGTGAAGCGGGGCTTGGCGCCGTAGATGCCGATGCGCTCGCTGCCCCAGGGGCCGTTGAAGTACCCGCCGGGCAGCTTGAACGCGAAGCGGGCCGCGGTCTGCCAGTGCAGCGCCTCCGCGTTGCCCGAGTCGGGCAGCGGGACGGTCACCAGCGTCTCGTCCCCGCCGACGTACGACTTCCACGTGCCGTCGGTGATGAAGGCCGGTACGGGGGCGCGTTCCACCGCCGGCAGCGGGGCCGGGACGATCGGGACGAGCGCGGCCGCGACCGCCGTGAGGCCGAGGAACTGGTTGCCGGGGCGCGGCGTGCGCGCCAGGCGCTCGATCGCCACCGCCAGCAGCAGGCCGAGCGCGGGCGCGCAGATCATGGCGACCCGGCCCTCGATGACGGACTCGAACAGCGGCAGGTGCGCGAACAGCGCCCAGGGGCCGGGGGCCGTGGTGTGCGACAGGGGGAACCGGAAGCGCGGGCCGAGGGACAGGAGGGCGGCGGCGAGAGCGGTGAAGCCCAGCGCCTTGACCAGGGCGTGCTCCCAGAGCCGTACGACGATCGCGAAGGCGAGGGCCACCAGCGGCCAGCCGTAGAAGGCGTTCTGCTCGGTGGTGTTCAGGGCGAGGGCGTTCGCGGTGGCCTCGTCGCCCGCGACCAGCGAGTCCTTGGCGAAGGCGAGCAGGGACAGGGGGCTGTTGCCGGTGAAACGGCCGTGGAAGACGTTCCGGTAGCTCTGCGGGCCGAAGAACTGCCAGTACAGGGGTAGTGCCACCAGCGGCAGGCACACCGCTGCGGCGATCGCGAGACCCTTCAGCAGAGGGCGCCGGGCCGCCTTCGCCACGTCCCGGCGCACCACCGCGTACGCGCCCGCGAACAGCGCCAGGCCGAGGGACGCGAGCAGCAGCGGCTCCTCGCCGAGGAAGATCTGGTACGTCGCCATCAGGCCGAGGACCACCCCGTCCCGCACCACCCGCGTGCCCGCGCACAACCGCAGCGCGCGCTCGATGATCAGCGGGATCATGAACAGGACGACGAAGTTGGGGTGCGCGGCGGCGTGGCTGACCATCGGAGGCGCGAACGCGGCGAGCGCGGCGCCGGTGAAGGCCGCGCCCCGGTGCCGTACCACCCGCCGCACGATCAGCCGGTACCAGGCGGCGGCCGTGGCGGCCAGGCCGAGCGTCATCACCAGGGCGAGGGCGACCGCGGGGCCGAGGAGCAGGGTGAGCGGCGCGAGGGGGACGGTCAGGCCGAACATGACCGTGTTGGCCATGAGGTTCACCCCGTCGGGGAAGCCCTGGAGGGTGGTGAAGAGGGGGTTGCGCAGGTGGGCCACGTTGTCGGCCGTCACCGCGAAGAACCACTCCCACTGGTTCTGGTCCTGCATCGAGTCCGGGAGGTAGCGGTGGTCCGGGTCCACCCAGCGGCCTCCGTACAGGCCCACCGCCATCAGCAGGAACACGACGACCGCGAGGACGTCGGCCGGGCGGACGGAACGGGCCTCGAGGAGGGCCAGCTCGCCCGCCGTGCGCACGTAGTCGAGGGGGCGGAGCTTGGAGCCCGGCTGGTGCGCCCAGCGCACCGGTACCTCGGTCACCGGCCAATCGGAGCGCCGGAAGTGCCGGAGTATCTCCACGTCGATGCCCCAGCCACTCAGCCGGGAGGCGGCGAACGCCTCGCGGGCGCGGTCGCCGTCGTACAGCTTGAAACCGCACTGCGTGTCGCGTACGCCCGGTACGGCGGTCCGGCGTATCAGCACGTTCCCGGCGCGGCCGAGCAGTCGGCGCGGACGGCTCGGGGGGCGCTCGATGGTCGCGCCCGGCACCGCGCGGGAGCCGATCGCCGCCGCGTACCCCTCGGCCAGCGCCTTGTCGAGGACCTCCAGTTCCTCGATCGGGGCGGCCAGGTCGGCGTCGGTGACCAGCACGCGGCGGCCGGAGGTGGCGAGGACGCCCAGGCGCAGGGCGTGGCCCTTGCCACGGTTGCGGTCGCAGGTGGCGAGCCGCACCCGTTCCTCGCCGGCGCCGGCGGTGGTGACAACGTCCCGGGTGCCGTCGGTGGACCCGTCGTCGACCACGACGACCTCCCACGACCCCAAGCGGCCCTCGTTGTCGCGCAGATACGCGGTGATCGCCTCGAGCGTGGGCCCGAGCCGCTCCTCCTCGTTGTAGGCGGGGACGACGACGGACAGGTCGATGCAGATGGCCGGCATGTCCTCCAAGACGTACGCGGCCTGCGCCGTGCTCAACGAGCGGCCAGCCGCTCCAGCAGCGCGAGGGAGTGCGCGTTGTACGCGGCGACCACGGCGTGCGCGGCGGCCGGGTCGCGGCGGGCGAGGGCGTCGACGAGTTCGGTGTGCCCGGCCCACAGCCGGCCCTTCAGATCGGTGACCCGGCGCAGGTGCTGCACCGCGCACACCCAGGACTGCACGCGCAGTCGGTGCAGGAAGTCGGCGAGGTAGGGGTTGCCGTACAGGGCGCTCAGCTCGCGCCAGAAGCGCAGGTCGTAGCCGATGAGGACGTTCAGGTCACCGGCGGTGGCGGCGCGCTCGGCCTCCTCGCCGCGGCGGCGCACCGCGGCGAGGGCGGCGGTGCGGCGCGGATCGTCCGCGGCGGACCTGCGGTGGCCCGTGCCGGCGCCGTCCTCGATGAGGCGGTGGAAGATGCCGTCGGTGACCAGGCTGCGGGCCTCGATCATGCCGCGGTAGTCGTCCAGGGAGTAGGCGCGGACCTCGAAACCCCGGTGCTGGACGGCGTCCAGGAGACCCTGCGCCGACAGGTCGACCAGCGCCTCGCGGACAGGGGTCGCGGAGACGCCGTACTGCTCGGCGATCTCCTTCACCGTGAACTCCTGCCCCGGCTGCAACCGGCCGGCCAGCACCTCGTCGCGGAGCGCGTCCGCGATCTGCTGCCGCAGGGTGCTACGAGTGACGGCGCCGTTGCCGGGCATCGTTGTCTGGGTCCCCCCATCCGCGTACGGGTGCGTGTTCCTGCCGGAGACACGTCACCTTACGCGGTGGGGGGACCCATGAGCGCCCCATCTGCGGCGCAGCCGGTCAGACCGTGTACTCGTCGGCCACGGACAGCGCCGCGTCCAGGGCCGCGAGGCCCTCCTTCGCCTCCGCCTCGGTGATCGTGCAGGGCGGGACGACATGGGTGCGGTTCATGTTGATGAAGGGCCACAGACCGTGCGCCTTGGCGGCGGCGGCGAACGCGGCCATGGGGGCGTTCGCCTCACCCGTGGCGTTGTACGGCACCAGCGGCTCCCGGGTCTCACGGTTCCTGACCAGTTCCAGGGCCCAGAACATGCCGACGCCGCGCACCTCGCCCACCGACGGGTGCCGCTCGGCCAGCGCGCGCAGCCCCGGCTCGATGACCTGCGCGCCCATTACGGCGGCGTTCGCGACGACGCCCTCCTCGGCCATCACCTCGAGCGTGGCGACCGCCGCGGCGCAGGCCAGCGGGTGACCGGAGTAGGTCAGACCGCCCGGGTAGGGCCGCCTGCCGAAGGTCTCGGCGATCCTCGGCGAGATGGCGACACCGCCGAGCGGCACATAGCCGGAGTTCACACCCTTGGCGAAGGTCATCAGGTCCGGGACCACGTCGAACAGATCGGCCGCGAACCATGCGCCGGTGCGTCCGAACCCGGCCATCACCTCGTCCAGGACGAAGACGATCCCGTGCTTGTCGCACAGTTCGCGCACGCCCGCGAGGTAGCCGCGGGGCGGGACCATGATCCCGGCGGTCCCGGGGATGGTCTCCAGGACGATCGCGGCGATTGTGCCGGGGCCCTCGAACGCGATCGTCGTCTCCAGGTGCTCCAGGGCCCGCTCGCACTCCTGCTGCTCGGTCTCGGCGTAGAACCGCGAGCGGTACAGGAACGGCGCCCAGAAGTGCACCACCCCCGCCGCACCGCTGTCGGAGGCCCAGCGGCGAGGGTCGCCGGTGATGTTCACGGCCTGCTGGGTGCCGCCGTGGTAGGAGCGGTACGCGGACAGCACCTTGGGCCGGCCGGTGTGCAGGCGCGCCATGCGCACCGCGTGTTCGACCGCGTCGGCGCCGCCGTTGGTGAAGAAGATCTTGTTCAGGTCGCCGGGGGTGTGCCGGGCGATCAGCCGGGCGGCCTCGGAACGGGCCTCGACGGCGAAGGCGGGCGCGAACGTGGCCAGCGTCGCGGCCTGCTCCTGGATCGCGGCGACGACCTTGGGGTGCTGGTAGCCGATGTTGGTGAAGACGAGCCCGCTGGTGAAGTCGAGGTAGCGGTTTCCGTCGTAGTCCCAGAAGTACGACCCCTCCGCACCGGCGACGGCGAGCGGGTCGATGAGCTCCTGCGCTGACCACGAGTGGAAGACGTGCGCACGGTCCGCGGCCTTGACGGCGGCGCCGGCCTGGGGGTCGGTCTGAGGGATCATGCGGCGAGGCTAGGAGCGGCGGAGTCGGGCGGGACATGGGCGGGATGTCTGCGCTCAGGGGTATTCCGCGACAGGTTGTCGGGTGCAGGGAGCCTCGACGCGGCCCGTTACGGAACCGTGCACGTCGCTGCCGCCGACTCCCTCCGGGGCGGCACTATTCTCTGGCTGTCGCACGCACAGGGGGGTAGGTGAGGCGGCGATGGAACGGCTGGGGGCCGGGGATCCACTGGGGGTCCCCCCGGGCTTCAAGCTCCGGGGGAGCGTGGGGGGCTATCGGCTGCTGGCGCGGCTGGGGGCCGGCGGAATGGGCAGCGTGTATCTGGCCCGCTCCGACCGGGGCCGTACGGTCGCGGTGAAACTCGTGCGGCGGGAGCTGGCCGAGCAGGAGGAGTTCCGGGCCCGGTTCCGGCAGGAGGTGCAGGCCGCGAGGCGGGTCGGCGGGTACTGGACCGCGCCCGTCCTGGACGCCGACACCGAGGCCGACATCCCCTGGGTCGCCACCGGGTACGTCGCCGGGCCGACCCTCCAGACCGTCGTCTCGCAGGACCACGGTGCGCTGCCGGAGCGGTCCGTGCGCGTGCTGGCCGCCGGGCTCGCCCACGCCCTGCAGGACATCCACGCCGCCGGGCTGATCCACCGCGACCTGAAACCGTCCAACGTCCTTGTGACCATCGACGGCCCCCGGGTCATCGACTTCGGCATCGCCCGCGCGCTGGAGACCCTCACGGGCGCCGGGTACACGCGCACCGGGGCGCTCGTGGGGTCGCCCGGGTTCATGGCGCCCGAGCAGGTGCGGGGCGACCGCGTCACACCCGCGTGCGACGTCTTCTGCCTGGGCTCCGTACTCGCGTATGCCGCCATGGGCACCCTTCCCTTCGGGGGCGCGAACAGCGGGGTGCACGCCCTGATGTTCCGCATCGCGCAGGAGGACCCGGACCTGGAGGGCCTGCCTCAGGGGCTGGCGGACCTGGTGGGGGACTGCCTGCGCAAGGACCCGGCCGCGCGGCCGACCCCGGCGCAGATCCTGGAACGCACGGGCGCCGACGACACCCTCAGCGAGGGCCGCAGCCGCGACCCGTGGCTGCCGGGCGCCCTGGTCGCCCAGCTGGGGCGCCATGCGGTGCGGTTGCTGGACACGGAGGATCCGGAGGATCCGGAGGAACGGGAAGGGCTTGAGGGTCCCGAGAGGCCTGGGGGTCCGGAGGGTCCGCATCGGCCCGGGGGGCCGGAGGGTCCGCAGAGGCCGGGGGGTCCGGAGGGCCCGCAGGGGCCCGGGGGTCCGGAGCGGGCGGGAGCGGGGGCTTCCGGGACCGCGGATGCGCCCACGGCTCCGGCACCCCTGCCGGCTCCCACGATCCCGGGGCCGCGCCCCGCCTCGGGCGCCCCCTACGGCGCGGTACCGCCACCGCCCGGCGTCTTCGGGCCGCCGCCGCAGCACCCCCGGCCGCCCGCCCCCGGAGGCTGGGGCACGCCGCCGTACGGTCCGTCCGCGTACGGTGACCCGGCGCCTGCGCGGCGCAGCGGACGTTTCACCGCCCTGCTGATCCTGGTCGCCCTGGTCGTCGCCCTCGGTGCGGGCGGTTCGGTGTACGCGGTGCTGCGCGGGGACGGGACCGGCACCACCGGCGGCGGCACCCCGTCGCGGACCTCCGCCGCGCCCACGACCCCCGGCCCGAGCACGCCCGGGCAGCCGTCCCCGTCGGCCTCGGCGTCGGTCTCGGCGTCCGCGTCGGTCTCGGCCGGCACCGGTTCTCCGGGTGCCGTCCCCGACGCCTACCTCGGCACCTGGACCGCCGCGATCGACAACGCCACCGGGCACAACACCCGGCGCCTGGTCATCCGGCAGGGCGGGGTGGGCGACACGGTGCTGTCGCTGACCGCCGACGGCGACACGTACCACTGCGTCTTCCGGGCCGAGCTGGCCGAGAAGCCCGCCGCGAACGGCCCGCTGAGGATCGGCCCGTCCACGGTCAGCGGCGGCCGGCCGGCGTCGTCGTGCACCCCGGGCGGCGCGTCAGAGCTGACGCTGCTCCCGGACGGCCGTCTCAAGCGCGTGAACACGACCACCGGCGAGGCCCTGACCTACACGAAAACGGGGTAGGCACAGGCCCGGTCACCCGGTCACCCGGTCACGGTGGTCACGGTGGTCACCTGGCCTCCGGCGGCCGCTGCCGGGGCATGTTGGGCCGTGCGCCCGGCGGGGGGAACCGCCCCGGCAGGGTGCCCTCGGGACGGGGCGCCGCCGCGCCCGACGACTGCATCGCCAGCGGTGCGGACCCCGTGCGGAACTCCGCCATCCAGTCCGCCGTCTCCGCCCGCACCAGCTCCGTCACGTCCTCGGAGAACCGCCGCAGCACCGAAAGGCAGCGCTCCGCCGCCTCCGCCGCGGTCCCCTCCGTCGGCCCCAGCACTTCCCGCACGCTCTCCGAGGCCCAGTCGAACTGCAGCGCCTGCAGTCGCCGCCCGATCGCCTGTGCCGTCGCCACGTCCCGCATCCATCCGGACGTCACCCCGAAGTACCGGTCCCCGGCCACACACGCCACCCCCACCAGCAGCGACAGATACGCCCACGGCGCCACCCCGTCCGCCACCCCGGTCAGATCCAGCAGCGGCAGCCCGGCCCCGCACACGGCGCCCACCGCCGCGCCCGCGCGCAGCACCTGCGCCCCCCGCCGTTTCCACACCCGGTTCGCGAGGTACCAGGCCGCCGTCTCCAGCGCCCGCCGCTCCACCCACCGGTACAGCTCGTCGAGCCGCTGCGCGGGCTCCCCCCAGTCGCCGTGCGGGAACGGCCGGCCCATGAGGTCGCCGGGGGCACCGGGGTCGCCCGGGTCGCCCGGCCGCAGCCCCGCCGCTCCGTCGCCCCGCCCGTCCTGGAGCGGACCCTCGGGCTGCATCTCCGGCTGACTCACCCGGCACTCCCTACCTACGGCTATGACGTTCCGCGATGCACAATCCCCTGCACGTTCCGCGGTACGTGCGCTGCTCACTTCGTGCACCCCCGCAGTGTGCTCGTGACGCATGGTGCTGAAGCGCCGCACCCTTCCTACCGCCGGGCGGGTGGCGGGCAACCTGGTTTCGCGGCTTTTCCGCCCGGAAGGGGGCCTTGGTCGGGTATACGACGCTCGGCAAACTCACTCGAAAGAGTGCCGCCATGGGTGGGAACCGAGTCCGGACGGGCTACCCCAGCGCGCACCCCGGTGACCACGTAGGCTCGTGCCGAGGCGGCAAAACCCCGCCCTGACATCCGTACTCGCATACGCACATCCGAAGCCGAACCGTACGAGGCAGGAGCTGATCGTGATTCCCGGTGGTGGGCAGCCGAACATGCAGCAGTTGCTCCAGCAGGCGCAGAAGATGCAGCAGGACCTCGCCAACGCGCAGGAGGAGCTGGCGAGGACCGAGGTCGACGGTCAGGCGGGCGGCGGCCTGGTGAAGGCGACGGTCACCGGTGCCGGCGAGCTGCGCGCCCTGGTCATCGACCCCAAGGCGGTGGACCCGGAGGACACCGAGACCCTCGCCGACCTGATCGTCGCGGCCGTCCAGGCGGCCAACGAGAACGCGCAGGCGCTCCAGCAGCAGAAGCTCGGCCCGCTGGCCCAGGGTCTCGGCGGCGGCATCCCAGGCCTGCCGTTCTGAGCCCACCGGGCGGTCGTCGCCCGGGGAAGGGTGTCCACCGGACCGTCCCTTCTGCGAAAGGCGAGCGCCAACTACCGTACGTACGAAGAAACCGAGCCCGGCTACCGTACGTACCGAAGCCGTACCGAAGCTCTTCAGGAAAGGCAGTCCGTTGTACGAAGGCGTGGTCCAGGACCTCATCGACGAGCTGGGGCGGCTGCCCGGCGTCGGTCCCAAGAGCGCGCAGCGGATCGCCTTCCACATCCTGCAGGCCGAGCCGACGGACGTGCGCCGCCTCGCCCAGGCGCTGCTCGAGGTGAAGGCGAAGGTCCGCTTCTGCGCGACCTGTGGCAACGTCGCGCAGGAGGAGCTGTGCGGCATCTGCCGCGACGCCCGCCGCGACCCGTCCGTCATCTGCGTGGTGGAGGAGCCGAAGGACGTCGTCGCGATCGAGCGGACCCGCGAGTTCCGGGGCCGCTACCACGTGCTCGGCGGCGCGATCAGCCCCATCGAGGGCGTGGGCCCGGACGACCTGCGCATCCGCGAACTGCTTGCACGACTGGCCGACGGCACGGTCACCGAGCTGATCCTGGCCACGGACCCGAACCTGGAGGGCGAGGCCACGGCCACGTACCTCGCCAGGATGATCAAACCCATGGGCCTGAAGGTCACCCGCCTGGCCAGCGGCCTCCCGGTGGGTGGCGACCTGGAATACGCGGACGAGGTCACCCTCGGCCGCGCCTTCGAGGGGAGACGACTCCTAGATGTCTGACGCCACGCTGCACGCGACGACGCAGGACCCGGACGACTTCGCCGTCCAGATCGCGGACCAGATCGAGAGCTTCCTGGTCGCCGTCACGGAGGTCGCGAAGGGCGACGAGCCGGACTCGGCGGTCCCGTTCCTCCTGCTGGAGGTCTCCCAGCTGCTCCTGGCCGGAGGCCGCCTCGGCGCGCACGAGGACATCGTCCCCGACGAGCGCTACGAGCCGGACCCGGGCCCGGAACCGGACGTGGACGAGCTGCGTGAACGGCTCGCCGCCATGCTGGACCCGGTCGACGTCTACTCCGAGGTCTTCGACCCGTACGAGCCGCGCAAGGCCCCGGTCCCGGCGCGTATCTCCGACGACCTGGCGGACGTCATCACGGACCTGCGCCACGGCATGGTCCACTACCGGGCGGGCCGCACCACGGAGGCCCTGTGGTGGTGGCAGTTCTCGTACTTCTCCAACTGGGGCGCCACCGCCTCCGCCACGCTCCGCGCCCTGCAGTCCGTGGTCGCACACGTCCGCCTGAACCAGCCCCTTGAGGAACTGGACGGCCTCGACACCGACCAGGACCTCGGCGACGAGATACTCGCGGAGGAGGCCGGCCGGGTCATGGCCGAGGAGATCGCGGACCCGCTGGGGCTGCGGTCGGTGAAGTAGGCCCGCGGGGACACGGGCCGGGCGCTCACACCAGCCCGCCGACCCCTTTTCCGAGGGTGCTCAGACCTCCGGCCAGCGCGAGCAGCAGGACGAGGGCCCGGGCGCGCCGCTCGGGCACGCGTCCGGCGAGCGCCCTGCCGATCAGGGCTCCTGCCGCCAGGGCCAGGGCGGCGAGGGCCCAGACGGGCGCGGTGAGCCGGGGCGGTCCGTTGGACGCCACGGACACCGCGTTCACGACGACGCCGTAGAACTGCGCGTTCGGCACGAACTCCCGCACGCTCCACTCGGCGTTCAGGGCGTACAGGGAGACGGGCGGCCCGCCGACCCCGGCGGCCGAGTTCATGAACCCGCCCAGGCCTCCGGCGACGACGGCCCCCCGGCCGCCGCGCAGGGCAGGCACCCGCAGACCCCGCATGACCAGCGTCACCGCCACGGTGACGAGCGCCCCCATGGACGCCAGCAGCAGGGGTTCCGGCAGCTGCCGGGCCACCCACGTCCCGGCGGGCACGGTGATCACGGCGGCGACGCACAACGGCACCATCACCGGGGCCCGCACCCTGCGCCACCCCTCGGCGATCCCGACGACACTGATGGCCCCCGCGGCACAGTTGGCGAGCACGACGCCCTCGGCGGGGCCGAGCAGCAGCACGAGCGCGGGCACGGCGACGAGAGCGAACCCCATCCCGGTCAGCCACTGCACACACCCGCCGAACAGCACGATCGCCGCAAGCAGCACGTCTCCCGCCCACCCCTGCGTCACGGGTCGGCATCCTCGCGCCCAAGGGCGTCACGCGTCCATGGCGCTCATCCTTGAAAGGTGATGCGCACCTTCGGGCTGTGACTCGCGGCACGTTTCGCGTACCGTCCCGGCCGTGGGGCAGATGCCGTGCTGAGCGGCCTCGGGTGCCGACGGAAAGCGGTGGTGAAAAACCGTCGTACGGCCGTCGTACGTCCGAAGAAAACCGGGATGATCCGCGCGTGAGCGGGACATCTCACCATGCGGTACCCCGGAAGGGAAATTGGGTCGCTCGATAGACTGAGCCGACCGCACCTGCGTCTCGCAGGCGCGGAAAGAGACGGACTGAGCGAGGAGCGCACGTGGGCCTTGTCGTGCAGAAGTACGGAGGCTCCTCCGTAGCCGATGCCGAAGGCATCAAGCGCGTCGCCAAGCGGATCGTGGAAGCGAAGAAGAACGGCAACCAGGTGGTTGTCGTGGTTTCCGCGATGGGCGACACGACGGACGAGCTGATCGATCTCGCCGAGCAGGTTTCCCCGATCCCTGCCGGGCGCGAGCTCGACATGCTGCTGACCGCCGGAGAGCGGATCTCCATGGCACTGCTGGCCATGGCGATCAAAAACCTGGGGCACGAGGCCCAGTCGTTCACCGGCAGCCAGGCAGGTGTCATCACCGACTCGGTCCACAACAAAGCCCGGATCATCGACGTGACGCCCGGCCGCATCCGGACCGCGCTGGACGAGGGCAACATTTGCATCGTCGCCGGCTTCCAGGGCGTCAGCCAGGACAAGAAGGACATCACCACGCTGGGCCGTGGTGGCTCGGACACCACGGCGGTGGCCCTCGCGGCCGCCCTCGACGCCGAGGTGTGCGAGATCTACACCGACGTCGACGGCGTGTTCACCGCCGACCCGCGCGTGGTGAAGAAGGCCCGGAAGATCGACTGGATCTCCTTCGAGGACATGCTGGAGCTGGCCTCGTCCGGGTCCAAGGTGCTGCTCCACCGCTGTGTGGAGTACGCCCGCCGCTACAACATCCCGATCCACGTCCGCTCCTCCTTCAGCGGGCTGCAGGGCACGTGGGTCAGCAGCGAGCCAGTCCTTCACAAGACACAGCAGCAAGGGGAAACGAAGGTGGAGCAGGCCATCATCTCCGGTGTCGCGCACGACACCTCCGAGGCCAAGATCACGGTCGTCGGCGTGCCGGACAAGCCGGGCGAGGCCGCCTCGATCTTCCGCGCCATCGCCGACGCCGAGATCAACATCGACATGGTCGTGCAGAACGTGTCGGCCGCGTCGACGGGGCTCACGGACATCTCCTTCACTCTGCCGAAGAGCGAGGGGCGCAAGGCGATCGACGCCCTGGAGAAGGCCAAGACCGCGATCGGCTTCGACTCGCTGCGCTACGACGACCAGATCGGCAAGATCTCCCTCGTCGGCGCCGGGATGAAGACGAACCCGGGCGTCACGGCCGACTTCTTCACCGCGCTGTCCGACGCGGGCGTGAACATCGAGCTGATCTCGACCTCCGAGATCCGTATCTCGGTCGTCACGCGCAAGGACGACGTGCCCGAGGCGGTCCGCGCGGTGCACACCGCGTTCGGTCTGGACTCCGAGAGCGACGAGGCGGTCGTCTACGGAGGCACCGGGCGATGACCGGGCTCCCCCATGAGGGGACGAAGCCGACGCTCGCGGTCGTGGGTGCGACCGGGGCCGTCGGTTCGGTCATGCTCCAGATCCTGTCCCAGCACGCGGACATCTGGGGCGAGATCCGTCTGCTCGCCTCGCCGCGCTCGGCCGGCCGCAAGCTGGCCGTGCGCGGCGAGGAGGTCGAGGTCATGGCGATCTCGGAAGAGGCGTTCGTCGGCGTCGACGTCGCGATGTTCGACGTACCGGACGAGGTCGCGGCGCACTGGGCGCCCATCGCCGCCGCGCTGGGCACGATCGTGGTGGACAACTCGGGCGCGTTCCGCATGGACCCCGATGTCCCGCTGGTCGTGCCGGAGGTCAACCCGCACGCCGCCCGGGTGCGGCCGCGCGGCATCATCGCCAACCCCAACTGCACGACGCTGTCGATGATCGTGGCCCTCGGCGCCCTGCACGCCGAGTTCGGGCTGCGCGAGCTGGTCGTCTCCTCGTACCAGGCCGTGAGCGGCGCGGGCCGCGCGGGCATCGACACGCTGCGGCAGCAGCTGTCGCTGGTCGCGGGCACGGAGCTGGGGACCAAGCCCGGTGACGTACGGCGCGTGGTGGGCGACAACACCGGTCCCTTCCCGGAGCCCGTCGCGCTCAACGTCGTGCCGTGGGCCGGGTCGCCGCGCGAGGACGGGTGGTCCTCGGAGGAGATGAAGGTCCGTGACGAGTCCCGCAAGATCCTGGGGCTGCCCCAGCTGCGCGTGGCCGTCACCTGTGTCCGTGTGCCGGTGGTCACCACGCACTCGCTGACCGTCCACGCCTGTTTCGAGGGCGAGGTCACGGTGGACCGGGCGCGCGAGATCCTCGCCACAGCGCCCGGTGTCGTCCTGTTCGACAACCCGGAGGCGGGCGAATTCCCCACGCCCGCGGACGTGGTGGGCACCGACCCCACGTGGGTCGGCCGGGTCCGGCGGGCCCTGGACGACCCGACGGCGCTCGAACTCTTCGTCTGCGGCGACAACTTGCGCAAGGGCGCCGCCCTGAACACCGCGCAGATCGCCGAGCTGGTGGCGGGCGAACTGGGCGCCACGGCGTAGAGCCCCGGCAGGCGGCCGACCCAGAGCCCCAACAGGCGGCAGTTCGGCCGGAAACCCCTGGCCGTTGGCTGAAACGTTTGTAGGATCAGTGTGGGTTGCACGGACCATCCCGTGGTCCGGACCTTGAATCGAAGTCTCTCGGCGTTCGAAGATTCACTCCCCGCCCTCCGCAACCGCGCGCAGGGCGGGGAGCGTCTTTGCGGTCGCCCTTCGGGGGGCTGGGCACCACCACACACGGGGCATAGGGGAAGAGCTGGTACGCATGAGGGCACTTGACGCACGGTCCGGTGCGCTGGGGGGCGCAGGAGGGGACGTGCAGAGGGATGTGCTGTCCGAGGCGAATGTGATGCCGGTCGCGTACAACCCTGGCGGGGGCAGACGTGTCCAACTTGCGTGGCAGAGGTACTCGAATTCACCGCGGTACAGGCGAGGGGCGCGGCCCTTCGTCCGCCCCGCCGCCCCCGGATGCCCGGCGCGCCCGGCGGCATGCCGGTGATCGCCCCCATGCCCGCAGCGCGGCCCACCCGCATACCGAACCAGCGCGAGGGCGCTGAGGAGACCACGGTCGCCGGCACCACGGTCGACCACCTCACCGAGACGTATCGCGCCCACTACCGCTCCCTGCTGGGTCTGGCGGCGCTCCTCCTCGACGACACCGCGTCCTGCGAGGACGTCGTCCAGGAGGCGTTCATCCGCGTGCACTCCGCGCGCAAGCGCGTGCGCGACCCGGAGAAGACGCTCGCGTATATCCGCCAGACCGTCGTCAACCTGTCGCGCTCCACGCTGCGCCGCCGCATCCTCGGCCTGAAGCTGCTGACGAAGCCGATGCCGGACATGGCGAGCGCGGAGGAGGGCGCGTACGACCAGTTGGAGCGCGACTCGCTGATCAAGGCGATGAAGGGCCTGCAGCGCCGTCAGCGTGAGGTCCTGGTGCTGCGCTACTTCGCCGATATGACCGAGGCTCAGGTGGCTCAGACGCTGGGGATATCGCTGGGCTCGGTGAAGGCGTACGGCTCGCGCGGCATCGCGGCGCTCCGTGTCGCCATGGGGGCATCGGCATGAGCAAGTACGAGGAGCGGCGCACCACCCCCTGGGGGCGCGACTCCCACGAACGACAGGAACCGACTGGGGGTCCCCCCACGCCGCTCAGGCAGTGGGGGAGGCATGAGCCGACGGATCGGCCAGGGGCCCTCGAAGCCGACCACGAGCAGCACGCTGGGAACGGAACCGTGAACCACCGCCCCGACGACCACGTCCGTGCGGACACCGGACGGGACCGCGCCGCCGCGGACCACCTCTCCGAAGCCTTCGGCAGGGACGCGGACGGTGCCGGTGACGGCCCCGGCGCGGGGCGGGACCGGCTCCTGGCGGCGCTCGGGGGCGGCGGGGCCGGGTCGGGCTCCGGCGGCGGTGGCGAGGATCTGCCCGCCGGCGACGACGGGGTGCCCGAGGGGCTCGGTTCGGACGAACTGGCGCTGCGTCGGATGCTGCATCAGGCCGTGGGCGACATCGAGCCGCGTGAGGGCAGCCTCGACCATCTGCGGCGTGCGGTACCCGCCCGGCGGGCCCGCAAGCGGCAGGCCGTGGTCGGCATGGCGGCCGCCGCCCTGTTCATCGGCACCGCGATCCCGGCCCTCATCCACGTTTCGAACGCCACTGGTTCGAACGCCGACCCGTCCATCGCCGGCCAGGCCTCACAGGCCCAGGGCAGCGCCGACCAGGGCAAGGGCCCGGACGGCGGCTCCAGCGGCTCCGCCGGCTCGGCCGGGACGTCCAGGGAGACGGGCAAGGGGAGCCAGAAGGGCAAGGAGGACAAGGGCAAGGGGGCGGCCGAGGGGGCCACCGGCACGAACCCGTCGGCCTCCGCGCAGACCGCTCCCGCGTGCACCGCGGCCCAGCTCGGCCAGCCGACCGCCACCGCGTCCGCCCCGGACTCCACCGGCGCGGTGTACGGCACGTTCCGCGTCAGCAACACCTCCACCACGAGCTGTACCGTCTCGGGCAGCGGCACCGTCACCACGGCCACCCAGGGCGCGGCGGACCCCGCCAAGATCACCGTGGTGAACCACGTCACCGGCGACCCGGCCACCGGCCTGCCCGACCCCACGCAGGAAGTCTCCTCCCTGGTGCTCAAGCCCGGGGCGGCGTACGAGGTCAAGTTCGCCTGGGTGCCCTCGGAGACCTGCCCGACCACGGGCAGCGGCAACGGGGGTGGCGGGGGCGCCTCACCCGACCCCAGCCCCTCGGACAGCACGAGCACGAGCGGCGGCGGCTCCAGCCCGGAGAGCAGCGGCACGGCACCGCAGCTCATGACGGAGGACGGCGTGGCCGACGGCAGCGTGACCGTATCCCTCACCCCGGGCACCGGCGCCGCGAGCTCCTCGACCACCATCGCGAACGCCTGCGCCGGCACGATCTACCACACGGGGATGCTGGCGGGGTCCTGAGCCCGCGGCGGCACCCGCGCGCCGGCCCGACCTGCTCTCAGAGGCCGCCCGGTCCCTGCCTCAGGCCTTGGCGGCCGGCGTCGGGCTTTCGCCGGCTGCTTCCTCGCCTGCGGCCGATTCGTCGGCAGCTTCGTCGCCTGCGGTCGACGCGCGGGTGGCCGACTCCTCGCCGGCCGCCCGCGAGGGCGCGGCCTCGCCGGTCGTGCCGGTGCCCTGCCCTTCCGGTAGGAGGCCCAGCTGTGCGTCGCGGGCGTACTCCACCTCGCGGCGCAGCAGGCGGAACCACATGAAGACCGTGAAGCCCGCGAAGACGAACCACTCGCCGGTGTAACCCAGGTTCTGGAACGCCTTCAGGTCCAGTCCGCTCCCCTGGGGCGCCGTCGCCGGTACCGCCTTCATCCCGCTGTCGGCCTTGGTGAGGGTGATCCACGCCTCGTACAGGTCGTAGGGCACCAGGTTCACCAGCGTCGCCGTGCTGATGTCCGCGGTCTGCCCGGCCGGCAGTCCGCCTGCCGCGTTCACCCCGTTCGACCCCGGGCTCTCCGGGGCCTGGAGGGCGCCCGTGACGGTGACCTCGCCGACCGGCGGCGCCGGGGCCTTCGCGGGGTCGGCGTCACCCGGCAGCCAGCCCCGCACCACCGGCAGCGCCTTGCCGCCGTCGGTCCGCAGCATGGTCAGCACGTAGAACCCGCGCTCGCCGTCCAGCTCCCGGTCCGGCACCAGCAACTGCTTGCCGTACCGCCCGCGGGCCGTGACCTGCTTCCCGGACGTCCTCTTGTCCACCGGCAGCAGCTTGGCCAGCGGCCGGGCCGCCTCCTTGCGGTCCGCGGTGACCTGCTCGCTCGCCGCCCGCTGCTCGTGCACCCGTGCCTCGAACCGGCCCAGCTGCCACGACCCCATGAAGACGCAGAAGGGGATGGCCAGCAGCACGAAGACGTTGATCCCCCACCAGCGGGGCGTCAGCAGAAACCGGTACACGCCTTCAACGGTACGGTGCCACCACCGCGGGCCCGCCCCTGGGGCCGGTCAACCCACGGCACCACCCCCCAGATGCCGCGCCGCGAAGTCCAGCTCCAGCCGGACCTGCTTGATCCGCTCGTCGACCACCAGCGAGCCGTGCCCCGCGTCGTACCGGTACACCTCGTGCACCGCATCCCGCGCGGCGAGCCGGTTCACATAGTTCTCGACCTGACGGATCGGGCAGCGCGGGTCGTTCACCCCCGCCGAGATGTACACCGGTGCCTTCACCGCGTCGACGTAGGTGAGGGGCGACGACGCCTCGAACCGCTCCGGTACCTCCTCGGGCGTGCCCCCGAGCAGCGTCCGGTCCATCGCCTTCAGCGCCTCCATCTCGTCGTGGTACGCCGTGACGTAGTCCGCGACCGGTACCGCCGCGATCCCGATCGTCCACAGCTCGGGCTGGGTGCCGAGCCCGAGCAGCGTCAGGTAGCCGCCCCACGAGCCGCCCGTCAGCACCAGCCGCTGCGGGTCCGCGAGCCCGGACGACACCGCCCACTCCCGGACCGCCGCGATGTCCTCCAGCTCGATCAGCCCGACCCGGTGCTTGAGCGCGTCCGTCCACTCGCGCCCGTACCCCGTCGAACCGCGGTAGTTGACCCGCACCACCGCGTACCCGTGATCCACCCAGGCCGCCGGGCCCGCGGCGAACGAGTCGCTGTCGTGCCAGGTCGGGCCGCCGTGGATGTCGAAGACCGTCGGCAGCGGGCCTGAGGCCCCCGCCGGCCTCTGTACCAACGCGTGGATGCGGCCGCCCGGCCCGTCCACCCACACGTCCTCCACCGGCACCGACCCGGGCGCCTCGATCCCGGGGGGATCCAGCACCACCCTGCCCGAGGTGGACCGGACGACCGGGGGCTCGGTCGCGGACGACCACAGGTACTCGACGGTCCCGTCGGGCCGGGCCGTCGCCCCGGACACCGTGCCCGGCGGTGTCGGCACCCGCACCAGCTCCCGCGTGGCCAGGTCGTAGCGGAACAGCTCGCTGCGGGCCTCGAAACCGTGCACGATCAGCAGCGCTGAGCCGTCCGGGTACCATTCCGCGGCCACGTCACCCGGCAGGTCCAGCTGCAGGTCCGTCTCCTCGCCGGAGGCGACGTCCCACACCAGCGGCTCCCACCGGCCGCGCCGCTGGTGCCCGATGAGCAACCGGGTGTCCCCGTCGACCGGAGCGAAGCCCAGGACCTCGAGGCCCAGCTCGACCGTGCCGCCCTTGGTGTCGTCCAGCTCCGCCACCGTCGAACCGTCCGGCCGCAGCACGCGCAGCGCCGAGTGCATCGCGTCGCCGTGCTCGGTGTGCTCGATCGCGATCAGCGAGCCGTCATGGGAGAGGTCGCCGACCCCGGCCGACTCGCGGTGCCGGTAGATCTCCACCGGTTCCAGGCCGGCCCGCACGAGATGGATCGTGGAACCGTCCTGGTCGGTCGAGCGGCCGACGACCGCCGTCCGCCCGTCCCGCCCGATCGCGAGCCCCGCCGGGTACGACGGCTCGAGTCCGGGAGCCGCGGGCTCGTCGGGCCCGGTACCCGCACCGGAGGCACCGGGCACGAACCGCTGGCGTCTCCAGATCCCGAACTCGTCGCCGTCCGTGTCGTCGAACCACCAGATCCACTCGCCGTCCGGCGAGAGCACGCCCTCCGTCGTGCCGGTCGCCCGGTCCGTGACCTGGCGCTGCTCGCCCGTGACGCGGTCCCAGGCGTACAGCTCGTACGTCCCGGTGGCGTTGGAGACGAACAGCGAGCGGTGCGGCGCGTCCTCCGCCCAGTCCGGCAGTGACACCCGCGGCGCCCGGAAGCGCTTCTCCCAGTCCGGCATGTCCCCGCCGCGCTCGGGCGAGGTGGACCCGTTGCTCTCAGTCATGGCCCCATAGTGCCTGGCCCGGCCGACTTCCCGCGGGCGAGGTCCGCAGCCTGTGGACGACTCGCCCGCAGACGAGGTCCGGGCCTGTGGACAACTCGGCTCCACCCCTCGGCACGCCCGTGGACGGGATCAGGCCCCGGTCGGCTCCCGGCGCCTGCGCCCCAACAGGTCCGCGAGACCGCGCCGCGTCGCCGCCAGGACCACTCGGTCCTCCGCGCGCAGAACGTAGGTCGGCGGCAGGTCCCAGACCAGCCCCGAGGCGCGGTCTGGCGGGCGCGTCTCCGGGTCCGGCGTCCGGCCGTGTTCTCCCGGCGCCGCCGTGTCCAGGGCGAGCACCCGCCACGCCCCCGCGCGGAACGCCTGGGCGACCGTCTTCCCCTCCAGCTGCGGATGCCCGGCCACGTCCACGGCGGCGAACAGCAGCACCCGCCGCTCCACCGGGATCGCCCCCAGGATCTGCCGGCCCAGCATGGCCCCGGCGAACGCCGGCGCGGCCAGGTGGGACACGCTGCGGCTGCGCGTCTGTGCGTGCGGGTGCGCGGCGCGCAGGGTGCGGTAGACGGCGGTCGCGAAGTCGTCGTCGTACAGGCGCAGGACGACCCGCAGGTCGGGCCGTACCGAGCGGGCGTACAGGACGGCCTCGAGGTTCGTCGTGTCGGAGCTGGTCAGGGCGAGCAGCGCGTGCGCCCGGTGGATCTTGGCGGCTTCCAGCACGCCTTCCTGCGTCACGTCCCCGAGTACGACCGGCACCCGCAGTCGCCGGGCCGTCGCGAGGCCGCGCGCCTCCGGGTCGCCCTCCACGCACACCACCGGGATCTTCAGCTCCCGCAGCCGGGTCATGACCCGGGTGCCGATCTTGCCGACGCCGAGCAGCACCACATGTCCGGACAGCCCGCGCGGCGGTCTGCGCAGCGCGGTTCCGCTGCGGAAGGTGCCGAGGGCTTCGAGCACGGCCGCCAGCAGCACGGGCAGGAGCAGCAACCCGACCAAGGAGGACAGCAGTTGCAGGATCTGCCGCCCGACGGGTTCACCGATGGCCGGGTTGTCGATGGCGAACAGGTCCAGCAGCGTCAAGTAGGTGGCGCGCAGCGGGGGTTCGCCGGTGACCGCCATCGACGCGATCGCGAGCCCCACCACACAGCCCACCAGCCCGGCGACCGACCAGCGCAGCCGCCGCGAGAACAGCGAACCGAGCGGTACGACACTGCGCCCGGCGGGCAGCGCCGGGCCGGTGTAGGAGACGGTCTCCAGCACGATGGTGCCGCGTCCGGTGGCCTCCGCCACGGCACTTTCGTCCGGCAGGAGTTCGGGACCCTGCTCGCCGTCGAAGCCGTCGGCCCCGGCCGGGTCGTTGACCGTCGCGGACAGCAACGCCAGCGTGCACAGCCCGGGGTCGGCGACCTGATCCGGCCGTGGCGGCGGGCGCTCCACGGCCCGCAGCATCAGCCCGTCGGTCTGCACCACCTTGGTGGTGCCGGCGACGGCGGTCGCGGCCAGGGCGGGCGCGGCGGTGTCGGCGTCGGACAGCACGGTCGTGGACGCGTCGAACGCCTCGGCGTCGCCGGTCCCGCCGGACGCCAGGGCCGCCGCCTGGTCGAGGAGTGCCTCTATGTGCTGCCCGAGCCGCCGGTTGTACAGGCGCAGGACGAGCCGCAGCCGCGGGTTGAGGCGGCGGGCGGTGAGCGCGGCGCGGATGTTGGTCTCGTCGTCGTCATAGACGAGCGCCAGCGCTGCCGCCCGGTCCACTCCGGCCTCCGCGAGCACGGCCTCGGACGCCTCGGGGGCCTCCACCATCCGTACCGAACCGGCGGGTTCGGCGCTGCGGCCGCCGCCGGACCCGGCGGCGCGCCCGTCCGTACTGTTGCCGTTGCCGTTGCCATGGCCGTTCCCGTTGCCCGCCGCGCGCGTGACCGCGGCGGAGACCCGGTCGAGCAGCGTCGAGGCGCGGGCACGGCCCACCACCGGCTGCCGGGCGACCCGGACGGCGGGCGGGACGACGAGCGTCACCTGCTCGCCGTACACCCCGCGCAACTCGGCGGCCAGCCGGTGCGCGAGCCCGTCGTCCCCGCACACCACCATGTGCGGGACGCCGTCAACCGACCCGTTCTGCTGCGGAACCCCTGCCCCCACGAGGAGGAAGACTGCCGTATCGGGGTGCTGGTTCCACAGAGGCACGTGAGGCATCGGGCCTCGCCCGCACGGGTGACGGTGACGACGGTGAAGAGCGGGGCTGCTGTCCTTGCGTCATACTCATGGTGTGCTCGGCCGGCGTCCTCGACCGCAGCCGGGGAACGAGCCCATCACCGGCCGGAACAGTCCCTGAGGGGGCCATCATGGCTGTGGATATCCCGCCCCTGCTCACACCCTCCCGCCTCAGGCGCCGAGGGGGCCTGCTGGGTGAATGCCTCGCGGAGTTCCTCGGGACGTTCGTCCTCGTCGCGTTCGGATGCGGTTCGGTCGCGACGGCGGTCGCCGCGCTGCCGGGATCAGGCCGTACCGCGGGCCCCACCACCTTCTTCCTCAGCGCCGGCGACTGGCTCCTGATCACCTGGGGCTGGGGCCTCGCCGTGACGTTCGGCATCTATGTCGCGGGCGGTGTCAGCGGCGCCCACATCAATCCGGCGGTCACGCTGGCGTTCGCGGTGCGCCGCCGGTTCCCCTGGCCCAAGGTCCTCCCGTACTGGTTCGCGCAGCTGGTCGGCGGGTTCGGTGGGGCAGCGCTGGTGTACGCGGTCTACCACGACGCGATCAACACCTTCGATCACGCCATGACGGGGCCGAAGACGAACGGGCACACGCTCGCCAGCTTCTCGATCTTCGGCACGTTCCCCGCGCCGTTCTTCCACGGCGGCATCTGGGGTCCGCTCGTGGACCAGATCGTCGGTACGGCCTTCCTGGTCGTGTTCGTCGTCGCGGTCATCGACCTGCGCAACACGGGGGTACGGGCCAACCTGGGGCCCTTCGTGATCGGCCTCGCGGTCGCCGCCATCGGCATGTCGTACGGCGCGAACGCCGGGTACGCCATCAACCCCGCCCGGGACTTCGGTCCCCGCCTGTTCACCTGGGTGGCGGGCTGGCAGAGCCTCGCGCTGCCCGGCACGCTCCCCGGCTCCTTCAGCGACTACTGGTGGATCCCGATCGTCGGTCCTCTCGTCGGCGGTGTGGTCGGGGTCCTGGTCTACGACCTGTTCATCGGCGACGTCCTGCACATCCGGGCACAGCGCGGCGAGCGGCCGGAAGCCGGCCGGGCCCGTCCGACGGAAGCCACGGACGCGGAGGCCACGGACGAGGAGTGACCGGCGGCCCGCCTCGAGGAGTGACCGGCGGCCCACCTGGACCGGACGCGCGCATCTCGGCCGGAGGGAGTCTCAACCGGAGACCGGATGCCCACCGGGCACGCGCACCAGGAGGACGGCGATGTCGTCGGTGTGCCGGCCGGTGGGCCAGATGTGCCGGACCAGGCCGTCGATCAGTTCCTCCAGCGCATGGTCGCGGACGCCGGCCAGATACCGCGCCAGGGCGTCGGTGGCCCGGTCGGCGTCGCTGCCGCGTACTTCGACGAGGCCGTCGGTGTAGAAGGCCAGCAGGGCGTCGGCGGGGAGCGGCACGCGGGTGACGGGGTACTGGAAGTCGACGTCGACGCCGAGCAGCGGCCCGGGCTCCACCTCCAGCAGGCCGACCTCGTGGGAGCCGTGGCACATCAGCGGCGGAACATGGCCGGCGCTGGCGAGGGCGATCTCCCGGCGGGCCAGGTCGAGTTGTGCGTAGAGGCAGGAGACGAGCAGGTCGGAGTTCAGGTCGGTGAGGAGCCGGTTGGTGCAGGCCAGGACCTGGTCCGGGGGTGCGCCGGCGGTGGCGTGGGCGTGGATGGCGGTCCGTACCTGGCCCATGAGGGCGGCCGCGGCGATGCTGTGGCCCTCGACGTCGCCGATGACGGCGGCCGCGGTGGTGGGGCCGAGGCGCAACAGGTCGTAGAAGTCGCCACCGACCTCGACGCCGCGGCTCGCGGGCAGGTAGCGCGCGGCCACGTCCAGTCCGGCCACGGTGGGCAGGGCGCGTGGCAGGAGCGCCTGCTGGAGGTCGTGCGCGAGGCCGTGCTGGGCGTCGTACAGCCGGGCGCGGTCCAGGGCCTGCGCGATCAGCCCGGCCATCGAGGTCATGACGGCCCGCTCGTCGGCGGAGAAGGTGTGGGGCCGGGCGTAGGAGAGGACGCAGCAGCCCACCGGCCGTCCCGTGATCACCAGGGGGAGGAAGGCCCAGGCCTGTTTGCCGCTCAGCAGGGGCGCATCGGGGTAGCTGCGGGACAGTTCGGCGGGGCTGGCGAAGAAGGCGGGGGTGCCGGTGGCGAGGACCTGCCCGGCGGGGGAGAGGTCGGTGTCGAGCGTGAGCCCGTCCAGGTGGTCGACGACCTCGGGCGGGTAGCCGTACGAGCCGAGGATCTTCAGACGGCCGGCGTCGGCGGCCGACAACACCAGGCCCTGGGCGCGGAAGGCGGGCAGGATCTGGTCCGCGATCAGTTCGAACAGGTCGCGCACGCTCACCGTTTCCGTGAGCGCGGCGGCCAGGTGGACGAGCTGGTACAGACGGCCGGTCGGGGTCACCATGACCGGTCGGCGACGCGTACTCGGTGCGGACTGCTCCGCGGCAGGGGTGATACGGACGCTGATGCCGCTGGTGTCCGGGTAGAGCTCGAAGGTCAGCCACTGGTCCGGTGGGCGCAGGGCGGTGAAGGACAGGGGGGCGCGGCTGACCACGGCCGTGCGGTAGTGGTCCTCGATCACGGGGTCGTCCATCCACGGCAGCGACTGCCAGGGCCGGGTGCCCAGCAGTCGGTCGCCGTCGCGGCCCAGCAGGCGGGCGGCGGTCTTGGTGACGAACGTGATCCTGCCCTCGAGATCGAGGGCCAGGGCGCCCTCGGGGAGGCGTTCGGCGTAGTCGACGGCGACGAGGCCGGCGTGGGCGGGGTGGGCGGGGTGGCGCGGCGTGTCGAGGGAGACGATGCGCGGCTGGTCGGGAAGCGCGGGCGGGCGTGACGCCTGGTCCAGGAGACGGGCCAGACGGCGGGCGCTGGAGGTGATGTGGTGGCGTTCGCGGGAGGTGGGCCTCCGGGCGTGGTCGGCGGGCCACATCAGCACCAGTCCGCCCCAGCAGCGGCGCATTCCGGTCACGGCGTGCGCGGCGAGCGGGAACCTGTAGGGCAGGACCGCCGCGACACGCGGGTATCGGCGGGCCATGTCGCTCTGGTCCCCGATCCACACCAGCCGTTCCTCGCGGATCGCGTCGGCGATCGGGACGGGAGCGGTGAGCGACAGCCGCCGCCAGGGGGCGGTGAACTCCAGAGGCATGCCGCATACGGCCACCAGCCGAAGCACCGGCTCCGCCTCCTCGATCAGGTAGATACCGCCGATGGAGGCTCCGGTGCGGCGCACCGTCGTCGCCAGGACCGCGTCGAGGGCATCCTCCACTCCGTCGGGGGCATCGCCCGGCGCCGGAGCCGTGCCCTTCGGCTCGTCGCCGCCACCCATGGCCATATCCGGACAATACGCCCATTGGGGGTTGCTGACATCGCAAGCGTCGCCGCTCGGGCGGGCTGCCGGACCGTCTCGCCGTTCCTCCCGGCGCGGCAGGTGCCCGGCGACCGGAAGCGAGGGCCATGGCGGCCGCGCACCACGGATTTCACCCAAAGTGATGGGCGATAGGATGGAATAGTGGGACTGGATCCCATCTGCGGCAGATGTCGCCTGTGGGTGGTGATCCGGGGACGCCGTACAACAGCCCAGCCGGAGTCGCCATGAACTCCAACCGAGCCGTCGGCACCGCCGCCCGGCTCCCGCTGCCGGCACGGACGCGGTCATGAACTTCCGTGGCGGGCGGGCAGTCCCGTGGCGCGGCCGGGCAATCCCTCGGCGCGACCGGGCCGTATATACCGGTATGCAGAGGTTCCGGTTCCCCGTGGGCCGTCTCCCGGACGAAGCTCTGCTGTCCGGGCTGGCCACCGGCGATCCGGAGCTCGCCGTCACCTTCGTACGGAGGTTCCAGCACAAGGTCTTCGGTGTCGCCGTCGCCGTCACCGGGGACCCGCAGCTCGCCGAGGACATCGCCCAGCAGACGTTCGAACGGGCGTGGCGCCATGCGCAGATCTACGACTCCCGCCGGGGTTCCGTGACGACCTGGCTGACCACCATCGCCCACAACCTCGCCATCGACGCCGTCCGGTCCCGGCGGCCGGAGCCGCTGGCGCCCGACGACCTCGAGGCGATCCTGGGCGTCGTCAGCGAGACTCCCGAGCAGTACGCCCTGGCCGACGAGGCGTCGTCGCGGCTGCGGGCCGCGGTGGCGCAGCTCCCGCGCGAACAGGGCCGTGCCCTGGTGATGGCGGGCATCTACGGAATGACGGCCCAGCAGATCGCCGACTGGGAGCACGTCCCGCTGGGCACCGCCAAGACGCGCATCAGGACGGCGATGGGCAAGTTGCGCACCACCCTCGCCCCTCCCCAGGGGAGCGACCATGCCCAGTGACGTGACCTGCGAGAAGCTGCGGGAGATCGGCGCCGAGCTGGCCCTCGGCGTTCTTCCCGCCCGGGAACGCGCCGGGGCGGTCGCCCATCTGGACCGGTGCGCGGACTGCCGGGAGTACGTCGCGCAGCTCACCCTCGTCGGCGACCGGCTGATCGGGCTGCTGCCGTGCGGCGAGCCGCCGGTCGGGTTCGAGACCAGGGTGGCGCAGGCGCTGACACGAAGCGCGCAGGGGAAGGGTGCGCGGGCCCAGGATGTGCAGACAGAGGACGCGCAGGCCCCGGGTGCGCAGGCCCCGGGTGCCCAGGTCGAGGGTGTGCCGGTCGAAGATGTGCAGGTCGAGGGTGTGCAGACGAACGGCGCGCAGGCGCTGGGAACGCCGACGCACGAAGGGCGTTCGCGCGCCCGTGAGGCCGGCATCCGGCGTCAGGGCCGGCGCGGCCGGGTGCGGCTGCGGGTCGCCTCCGCCGTGGCCGCGCTCGCCCTCGCCTTCGGGTTCGGCGGCTGGGCCGTCGGCACAGCGATCGAGGAGCTTGCGGCCGGACCCTCCAACCCCGCCGGGGCACCCACGGGCATGCTGAGGGCCGCACTGGTCTCGGCCCGGGCTTTCGGGAAGACGGCGGGCGAGATCTACGCCCACCCCGGCCCCCAGGGCTGGCTCTACATGTCCGTCGATCTGGCCGACTCCGGGACGCCGTACGACGGCAAGGTCTCCTGCCTGCTGGTGCGGCACGACGGCAGCACGGTCCGCGTCGGCGAGTTTTCCTTGCACAAGGGCTACGGCTACTGGGCCGGCCCCGCCCCCGTCGATGCCTCGACACTGGCGGGCGCCCGACTGGCGGCTCCCGACGGGACGGTCCTGGCCACGGCTCAGTTCGGCGCATCCGGTCTGGCGTAGGACGCGCCTCAGGGGCGGGCGCCCTGCCCGGTGGTGCGGCTCCGCCCGGTGGTGCGCAAGCCCTGCCCGGTGGTGCGGCTCCGCCCGGTGGTGCGCAAGCCCTGCCCGGTGGTGCGGCTCCGCCCGGTGGTGCGCAAGCCCTGATCCACCCCAAAGAGTGAACAAGCGGATGGATGTCCGGGCTGCCCACCTTCGATCGGCACTCCCACGGCGGCACCACCGCCGAACGGCACTTCCCCCTCGCGGCCGTGGTGGCGCACGGCACGAGCGCCGGCGCCACCGTGCTCCTGGTCGTGCTCGTGGCGCTGCGCCGGGCGTGAATCCGCCTCACCCCAGGGTGAGCAGAACGATGGCGACGGCCGAGCCCACCAGGCCGATCATCTGCGTCCGGGTGGCCCGCTCGTGCAGCACCGCTAGCCCGAGGACCGTGGGAATCGCCGGGTACAGGGAGGCCAGGACGACGGCGACGGCCATCATCTGCCGACGGGCCGCCCACAGATAGAGGATGAGGCCGAAGCTCGCACCCGCCCCGACGAGGACCGCCTCGACCAGCCGCCGCACGGGCTGCCGGAACCGGGGAGCCTGCCGCCAGGCGCTCGGCAACAGGAGCAGGACGGCGGCGAGACGCCCGGCGGCCACGGGCCACAGACCGCTCGCCGGGGCGGCCTGCGCGAGGCCGATGTACTGCAGGGCCACCCCCGAACTGGCGATCAGCCCGTCCACCGACGCCTCCCTCCCGTCCCCGCCCCGACCGGGGCGAGAGCCACCGGAGACGAGCCACAGGGCAGGCAGGGTGAGGCAGATCCCCAGCCAGGCCGCCCCTGTGGGCTGGTCACCCAGGAGGAACACGCCGCTCAGCACGGACAGGGCGACCCCGGTGACGGCGCTCACCGGGACCACGATGCTCATGGCTCCCCGGCTCAGCCCGCGGTTGAGGAAGTGCATGGCGGTCCCGCTGCCCACCCCCGACAGGGCGCCCCACACCACGTCCGAGGGCCGAACCGTCTCGGCAGGCACCAGAGCCGCGGCCACCACCGCGAACAGCAGACCGCCGACCTGCCCGAGGAAGGTGACCACGGTGAAGTGAACCCGGCGGGACAGCAGTCCGCCGGCGAAGTCGACGGCGCCGTAGCAGACCGCCGAGGCCAGCGCGAGAAGAGCACCCATTCACCCAACGGTTCCCAGGCGAGGGCGCTCGATCCCCCCTACAGCGGGGGCTGTTGCTCCCGATGCCCCGCTCCACTCCTCCGCCGACGGCCTTCGCGGTCCTGTGCGGGTGGGTGGCTTCACCGCCTTCGCGGTGGTGAAGCCACCCTGCCGTCTCCTCGCGGAGGCGCTGCCGCCGTCCGTAGCGCCCGAGCCGCTGCCGCCGCCGTGCGAGCCGCTGCCGCCGCCGTGCGAGCCGCTGCCGCCGCCGTGCGAGCCGCTGCCGCCGCCGTGCGAGCCGCCGCTGGAGCCGCCGGAACCCGAGCCTCCCGTGCTGCCCCCGGTGGAGCCGCCCGTGGACCCGCCGGTGGAGTCACCACGCCGGGCACTTGGCGTCGAGGCCGGTTCCGGTTCCGGGTGAGGTGACGGGGTGGTCAGGCGCTCGGGAGGGCCGCCTCGTCCCGTTCCGGCTCGGCGTGGGCGACGGTGTCGCTCAGGCCGAGGCGGAGGTGCTCGACGTGGTAAACGGCCTGGTCGAGGAGTTCGGCGACGTGGTTGTCGTAGAGGGAGTACACCACTGAGCGGCCCTTTCGGGTGCCGACGACGAGGCCGAGGTTGCGCAGCAGGCGCAGCTGGTGGGAACAGGCGGACTGTTCCATGCCGACCTCGGTGGCCAGCTCGGTCGCGGGCAGGGGGCCTTGCCGTAGGCGAGCGAGGATGAGGAGCCGTGAGGGGGTCGCCAGTGCTTGGAGAGTGGTGGCGACCTTGGCGGCGCTGGCGGCGTCCAGGTGTCCGCGCGGGACGCTTCCGGCTGGCGGTGCGGCTCCATGACCCATGTGCACATGGTACGGGGGACCTTCCATGAACACATGAATGCCTCTTCATTCGTTCCTGCTACGGTGATGGGGTCGGACTGTGTTCCGCCCCCGATCTGCGAAGGACCCCGTGTCGATGTCTTCCACTCTCACCCGTCCGGCGCCGTCCGGCGCGGTCCGCGAGGCGGTGGTGCCACGGCGCACCCGTATCTTCGCGCTGCCGGAGGCCCGGTGGGCGGCGACCGCGCTGGCGCTGTTCCTGATCGCGCTGCCGCTGTACCTGACCGGGGCGCCGGCGTGGTCGTGGGGGCCGTTGTTCGCGGCCGTCTACGTCACCGGTGGCTGGGAGCCGGGTTGGGCCGGCCTGCGGGCACTGAAGGAGAAGACCCTGGACGTGGACCTGCTCATGGTCGTCGCCGCGCTCGGTGCGGCGGCGATCGGGCAGGTGCTGGACGGGGCGCTGCTGATCGTCATCTTCGCCACCTCCGGCGCGCTGGAGGCGATCGCCACCGCCCGCACCGCGGACTCCGTGCGCGGTCTGCTCGACCTGGCTCCCGCCACCGCCACCCGTCTGATGGATGACGGCGATGAGGAGACCGTGCCCTCCGAGCAGCTGCATGTGGGTGACACGATCCTGGTGCGGCCAGGTGAGCGGATCGGCGCCGATGGGCGGGTGCTGAACGGGGCCAGCGAGGTCGACCAGGCCACCATCACGGGCGAGCCGCTGCCGGTGTCCAAGGAGAGCGGGGACGAGGTGTTCGCCGGCACCTTGAACGGCACCGGCGCGCTGCGGGTGAAGGTGGAACGGGACCCGTCCGACTCCGTGATCGCACGCATCGTCGCCATGGTCGAGGAAGCATCCGAGACCAAAGCACCGACCCAGCTGTTCATCGAGAAGGTCGAACGGCGTTACTCGCTGGGCATGGTCGCGGCCACGGTCGCCCTGTTCGTGCTGCCGCTGGTGTTCCGCGCCGACCTGCAGTCCACGCTGCTGCGCGCGATGACCTTCATGATCGTCGCCTCGCCGTGCGCGGTGGTACTGGCCACCATGCCACCCCTGCTGTCCGCGATCGCCAATGCCGGCCGCCACGGCGTGCTGGTGAAGTCGGCCGAGGTCATGGAACGACTCGGCCAGGTGGACGCCGTCGCGCTGGACAAGACCGGCACCCTGACCGAGGGCACCCCACGCGTCACCGACATCCGCCCGCTGACCGGCTCCGGCCTGAGCGAGGAGGAGCTTCTGCGGCTGGCGGCGGCGGCCGAGCACCCCAGCGAGCACCCGCTGGCCGGCGCCATCGTGGACGCCGCCCGCACCTGTGGTCTGGACATCCCGCTGGTCGATGACTTCGTCTCCGCTCCGGGCACCGGCGTCACGGCGACGGTGGCCGGTCGCACGATCACGGTCGGCAGCCCCGCACGCCTGCTGAACGGCAGCACTCACCCGGCCGCAACGCTCGCCGCCGGCCTGGAAGAGGAGGGCCGCACCGCGGTAGTGATCACTGCTGACGGCACCCCGGTAGGAGTGCTGGGCATCGCCGACCGGCTGCGCGAGGAGGCTGCCGCCACCACCGCCACACTGGGCCGCCTGAGCGGCACCGCCCCGGTGCTGGTCACCGGTGACAACCCGCGCGCCGCCGCACGGCTTGCCGCGGAAGTCGGCATCACGGATGTGCGCGCCGGCCTGCTGCCGCACGACAAGGTCGCCACGGTGCAGGAGCTGGGGCGGGCCGGCCGGAAGGTACTCATGGTGGGCGACGGCGTCAACGACGCTCCCGCGCTGGCCGCCGCCCACATCGGCATGGCCATGGGCCGGGCCGGATCCGACCTGGCCCTGGAGACCGCCGACGCGGTCGTCGTGCGCGACGAACTCGCCACCATCCCCACCGTGATCGCGCTCTCGCGCAGAGCCCGCCGCCTGGTGGTGCAGAACCTGGTGATCGCCGCCGTGTTCATCACCGGCCTGGTCCTCTGGGACCTCGCCGGCACCCTGCCGCTGCCTATGGGTGTCGCCGGCCACGAGGGCTCCACCGTCATCGTCGGCCTCAACGGCCTGCGCCTGCTGGCCGACGGCGCCTGGCGCCGCGCCCGCGCCGGGAATGAGCTGTGAGCCGCCGCCCCCGCAAAGCCGCCCCCGCCACGGCGGGCGCGACCCGTTGCACGGTCACCGTCTGCCGCGGCTGCTGCTGTGGCACGGCAAAGATCCCCGGCCTGGACCATGCCGAGCAACTCGCCCGGCTGCGGCAGGCACTCGCCGATATCGCACAGGTCCGGGTAACCGGATGCCTGGACGCCTGCGAGCACGCCAACGTGATGGTCGTCCAGCCCTCCGCCACGGGACGGGCGGCCGGCGGTCGGCCCGTGTGGCTGGGGCTGGTCAACGATTCGGACGCCACCGCCGACATCGCCGCCTGGATCACCGCCGGCGGCCCCGGCCTGGCCGACCCGCCCGGCGTGCTCGACCTGTACGCGTTCACACCTTCCCGACGTATTCGCCAGGCTGCCGAGGAATGACCCGACGCGATAGAGGCCACGCCCCGATGAGCTCGGCACGGCGCACGGTCATCCTTGGGATTCGCCAGGCCACGAAGGAGGGGGTACGCCATGCCGGCCTGGGCAAGCGCCTGTCCGAGGCGGTGTTGCCGAAGCCCCTCTTGTGGCTGAGGGGAGTGAACCGTACATCCGCGCCCACATCGAGACGGCCGTCGACGAGCGAGGCGACGGCCCTGCCATGTGCCAGATCCCAAGGGCGGTTGGGGCGGCGGACGGCCGAACAGGAGCCTTCTGGCCGTCTACGGGGCCGGCCGCGAAAGCGCAAGCCCGAGCGCCCTCGGCCACCACACTTCACGCGGCCCGGACAGTCACCCCCTTGGAGAGGCCGGCAAAGATCTTCTCCGGATTTCTCCCGAACGATCTACAGAAACCCGTCAGGGGCCTGATCCACTCACTGGACCAGGCCCCTGACGGGTACTTCACTGTCGGGGTGGCGGGATTTGAACCCACGACCTCTTCGTCCCGAATGAGGTTCGGTTGGTGATCCTGCCAGCCTCGATGGCGTTTCCGCAGGTCAGATGGGTGGGCTCGGTTGGTGTCGCGGGGCCTGGAAGGGGTTCGGGGAGCGGGTCGGCTCCCAGATGGCTCCCCGGGCGTGGTGACCACCGGCTGCGTGTAGGTCTATGCCAAGGCATCCCTGTGTGACCACAACGAGGGCCAAGGCTTCCGCGCCCGGCGTACCCTCCGCTGATGATCGCGCACGCTGTCCGAATGCCTGGAAGCTCAGTCCTTCACAATCTCGCCGTTCGCTGATGACGTTGAAGCCTGCGTCGGCACGTGCCTGGCCTTCGGCTTCTCGAGTTCCAACCGCACTTTCACGTCCTCGAAGCTGAGGTCCGGGGTTCCGATACGCCCCACCGAGCGGCTGTAGGCGATGAGCATCGCCTCCGAGAACGGGCTGTCGAGGGTTGCGACACGTCGCCAGGTTCGTGCCTCGGCGAGCGGGACCGATACCACGTTCTCGAAGTCGACCAAGAGGTCGGGGATGTCGAGGTAGCCAGGAAGAGCGCGGTACCGGTTCTGCTTGTCCCCGAAGACCTGTTTGGCCTGGTCCTTGTGGCTGTTGCTCTTCGAGCTGGCCAGCCATGTGGCGATCGCTGGCGACTCCGACTCCTCGCCGTCCTCGGTGAAGATGCGGTCAGCCTTGGCCAGGCGAACGTACTGTGCCTTGGCCTTACGAGGTCTCGCCACGTTGGCGTCCGGGTGGTCCTCATACAGGTCGCAAGCAGGGGTGAGGACGATCCACCAATCGCCCTCGGGGCTGACCACGAGGTCCGTGGCGGTGAGGTGGTGGGTCACGAACGGCTTCAAGTAGACCCGCGCAGCGGAGGGTTGACCAGCAGTGGCGACCGCCTCGCCGTCCCCGGCGTATCCCAGTTCGCTGGGGCCGTTCTCCCGGAGCTCGGCCGCGAGGCGGTTGACGATGATCGGGGTGATCTCGTGGGGATCAGCGCCCGCCATCTCGTGCCAGTGCGGGGCCACGACGTCACGGAGGAAAACGCGGACCTTGCGTTCGACGAGATCGGAGATACGGCGTCTCAACTCCGACACTCCCGAGAGCAACCCGTCCCGGACTGCGGGAGCGACCTCGTCCCAGGCGTTCTTGGTCACCACACGGATGAGGGGAGGCTTCTCCAGGTCACGCACCTGCTGGGGGACAGCTGTGAAGAAGACCACGGGCAGCCACCGAGCGCCGGCGATGGCGTCGTACAGTTCGTGTCCGCGTCCTTCGACGGCAGCGGAGGGTATGCCATCGGCGGCGTCGCGGACGTCGAGGATGACCAGGTCGAAGTCCTCGTCAATCAAACGCTGCTCGGCTGCGGAGAAGTCCTGCTCGGACTCGAAGTGGATCTCCCCGAGGTCTGTGAGCTCCTCGGACAGCACTTCGCGAAGGTCCGCGATCATCTGGGCGTCGTCATCGACTATGAGCACCCGATACGCAACGTCGGTCGACGTCACCCAACTCTCCTTCGCAGTCGTGCCCGGAAACTCGCACCCGAGAGGGTGCCGGGGCTCACCAGCCCCAATTCGCCGTCGTAGAAGTCCTTCACGACGCTGCCTGCGATGCTGAGACCGAGGCCGACGCCATCCGGCTTTTCACTGAAGTAGGTATCGAAGATCAGGTCCTTGATCTTCTCGCGCACCCCAGGGCCGTTGTCGCTGACCGTGATGTCGACCACGTCCAGTTCGCCCTCGTGATTGCGCTCCGTCTCGATCAGGATCTCGCGGGGAGTGCCCTTGGGCATTGTGGAGAGCCAGTACACGGCGTTGCTCACGAGGTTGACCACAAGGGTCCTGATGTCACCCGGCTCGGCGGTGACGATCACGTCCTCCCCGCTGATCTGTACATCTACACCGTGCTTGGTGATCTCCGACTCCAGCACGTCAACGGCTTCGGAAATGCTCTGGTGTAGAGAGAGCCGGCGGGGCCGTCCACGCTTCCGTCCGCTGAGGGGCTCGATGCGAGTGAAGAGCCGGTCGAGAGCCCTTTCTTGTGCGGTGAAGTCCGTCCGCAGCTTGTCCAGCGCAGCTGACAACTCCACATCGTGTGTCTCGACCTTTGTGGTGATCTTGCCGAGACGACGAAGGCCCACGCCGATGCGGGAAAGGGCGGTACGTCCGTCGTGGAGGACGACGTCGACCAGGGTGCCCAGCGTCGCGAGGCGGGAGAACTGGGCGATGACCTCCTGTACCTTGCGTACGCCTTCGTTGATCGTCTCCGTGGCATCCTCGATGGCGCGACTGAGGATGATGTCCTCTGGGTGCCGCTCGGCAGCCACCTGTCGCAGCGGGTCCAGGTTGAAGTTCTGGAAGAGCCCGTGGCCCCTGCCTTCGGACGGCCCGGCAAGGAGCGGGGCTTCCGTCGGAGCAGTGGGTTCCCGACGCAGCCGGTAGCGTTGCGTCTCCAACCTGGCAATCGCCTGGAGTATGACTGCCTTCAGTTCCTCGTACTCAGGGGTGTCGATCAGTCCTTCGCGGTGCGAGCGGTCCAGGAGGCCGGGGTTGTCATCGGCCGAGATGTAGACGAATCCCGCCACTTGCCGGTTGGAGAGACGCAGCGTCGGGTTGTTGATGCGTCGCTGGTCGAAACCAAGCCAGTCGAACCCGGGTTCCCCGAACGGCTGCACACGGAACCCGTCCCGGTACAGGGCCACACCGCTGTTGTTCCGGATGAGTTCCCGTACGTCGTTGGTGTTCCTCGCGCTGGTGTCGAGTGCCAGGAGCGGCTTGATGGCCGACGACTCAAGGTCCCAGACTCGGAAGTCCAGTTTCAGAGGGCCACATGAGGGCCTCTTCGAGTCCTTCCGGAGGTTGTCCTGGACGACCTCCACCGGTTCTTCGTCGCCGGCGTAAATGGCCAGGCTCGCGTCCCCGTCGGCATCCACGGCGCCGACGAGGCGATAGCGGGGATGGGCCAGTGTCTCACTCGCAGAAACGAACCCGCTGTGGTGGCGGAGCGGCCCCTCCGGAGTGTCGATGTAGATCGAGAACTCAGGCTGGTCCGGCACAGAGAGCTCGGCGGGAGGCGGCGGGGGGAGGAGCCTGGACAGGGAACGCTTGAGGGCCTCGATCTCGTTCGTGCCCCAAGCCGTGCGAAGCCTCTCGAGTCGGACCACGGTGCCATGCGCCGTGCCGACGGCTGTAGCAGGCGCTGACTGAAATTCCCGGAGGACCTCGGAAAAGGTCTGCGCTGCTATGCCTCCGTCTACGAAGACACTCGGAGTGGTCGTGGACAGGGAGACCGGAACCTCATCCAGGTACGCGTCACCATCCGTGAAGTCCCCCCAGTCGATGCGAAGGGTGACCTCCTGCTCATCGACCCGCCGAGTCGTGATTGTGGCGGTATGGCCAAGTCGAGCCGAGGCGAACCGGCCGATGCCCTTGGCGCCCAGCACGCGACGCCCACCTGACTCACTGCGTGGGTTCCGGTGCCTGTGCGGGGTGGCGATCTCCATCCACGTGCCGCGCACTGTGGCCGGCGACATGCCGTGCCCGTTGTCCCAGACCTCGATCGAGCCCTCACCCTCTTCGAGGGGAGGGTTGAAGCGGATCAGGACGAGGCTGGCGTCCGCGTCGTAGGCGTTCTTCACCAGCTCGGTGAGGGCGACGCGTTCGTTGCTGATCAGTTCTTCGCCGAGCGTGCTCATGAGCCTGGCCCGCGGCCGGAGATACGCCTTCGCGTTCTCGGAGTCCACCCATGCCCCCGCTCGTCAACTGTCAGCCATGTTCTGCAGTGTGTGGCGGGCAAGATTCTACTAACTACCCATCAGCGAGCTAGGTGGGCGGCTCTCGTAAGTGGCCGAAACCGTGCACAGGTTCAGGCCGACTCGAACGTGTCTTCAGCCCCGCCGGATCGTTGACCAGCTTGTCCGGCCAATCCGGGCCCCGGGAGCGACGCTGTCACTGCTGTCCTCTACGATTGCCTCTGGTAACGCACCAGAACGTCGGTTCGAAGCCGAGGACTGGGGGGCCGCGCGGACTCGCGCCGGTACCCGGCAGAGCGCAGCATCGGTCTCACGGGATTTCCGGAGGTCAGCGTGGTGGAATCCTTGCCTCCACCAGCGCGTCTGTGATCTCCTGGTGCTCGTTGTTCTCGCTGGTGTGGAGGTGCGTGCTGTGCAGGAGTCGCACTATGGCGTACCCCTGGAACGGAGCGACTATCTCAAGCTCCCGCGGCACCGGCACAGCTGCAGGCCCGAGCGGTTCGCAAAGTGGCTCGAAGGGTACGGCAAGGGGCGTCGCCTCGCCGTGGACCTCTTCTCCGGAGCAGGCGGTCTGAGTCTTGGGCTTCAGCGAGCTGGCTGGACCACTGCAGCCGCTGTCGACTTCGACGAGCGTGCCCTTGAGACCCATGCGGCCAACTTCCCCGGCATGAGTCTGCACATGGACCTGGGGAACCCAGCCGAGCGTGACAGGCTCGAGGAGCTGCTGGAGCCGGCGAAGGGGAAGATCGATCTGGTGGCGGGGGGCCCGCCGTGCCAGCCGTTCAGCAGGGCTGGGCGGAGCAAGATCC
The DNA here is from genome assembly GCF_014905555.1 of Streptomyces sp. Y2F8-2. Classification (GTDB taxonomy): domain Bacteria; phylum Actinomycetota; class Actinomycetes; order Streptomycetales; family Streptomycetaceae; genus Streptomyces; species Streptomyces cynarae. The sequence continues at coordinate 175,954 of NZ_BNGS01000010.1, forward strand.
GCCACCTCGTAGAGCACCATGGCCGCGACCCTCACGACCTCCGTAAAGAGCTGTGGAGCGCGTACCTGGACGTCATAAAGAGGATCAGGCCGCGCGCCGTCCTCATGGAGAACGTCCCGGACATGGGCCTCGGCGACGACTTCTTCGTGGTCCGCGTGATCGAGCAGCAGCTCGAGGAGCTCGGCTACGCAACCCAGGTACGCCTTGTCGACGCATGGCGCTACGGAGTACCCCAGCACCGGAAGCGGCTCATCCTTCTGGCCAGGAACGACATCGAGAGGTTCGAGTGGCAGCAGGAGGTCGCCGAGGACGAACGCACCACCCTGCGCCACGCCATTGGTGACCTCCCTCCCCTCACCGTGGTGCCCACGGAGCGTGTCGGCGAGCGTGAGATGGCCTACGGCACCCCCTCCGAAGATCTGTCCGACTTTGCCAGGGAGATGCGCAAGCGCGCGAAGCGTGAGGTCGTCTTCGACCACATGACCCGGAGGGTCAGGCCGGACGACTGGGTGATCTTCGACAGCATGGACTCCGACACCCTGTACTCGGACATCGACCCGGAGCTCCAGCGGTACAGCGCCGAGCACTTCACCGACAAGTACAAGAAGCTTGACTGGGACGACCTGAGCAGGTCGATCACCGCCCACATCGCCAAGGACGGCTACTGGTACATCCATCCGGACCAGAACCGCACCCTGACCGTTCGGGAGGCGGCACGGGTACAGACCTTCCCGGACCGGTTCAGGTTCGCTGGGACGCGTAGTGACGCCTTCCGGCAGATCGGCAACGCGGTGCCACCCCTCCTGGGCAAGGCCGCCGCGGAAGTGCTGTTGCCTGTCGAGGGGTGCCAGGCCGGGGAAGGCGGACTCCAGCCCCGCTGGCGCACGGCCCGCGAGGACCTGACTGCCTGGGCGGAACGGCAGCGCAACGGGGAGAACTGGTACCAGTTGCCCAAGCTGTCGTCAGTGCACGCGGCGGTCGTGGCGGTGTTGGCGGGAACCCGGGTGCAGCCTGGTCAGATGCACGAGATGCTCGAGACGATCCGGGAGCACGCGACTCTGACCAAGTCCGCTCTGCGCACTCTCCTTGAATCAGCCCCCACGGCAGCCGTTCGGGCGCGCCTCGACAGGCTGACCGCCGTGGCCGGCAAGTCAAGCGTCTGGTCCGAGGACGAGGAGAAGCAGAAGGAGCTGCCCAAGCGCCTGGGGATGAAACCAGCCGAGGGCGCGCTCTACCGGCTGCTGATCGATGACGACCTTCTGTGGGTGGGACAGAGTGCGCTGCGCGTCGCTGCCCGGCTGCACGACAGCGACTCTGACCGCACCAACCGGCTCAGTGACGGCCGGGTGCACTTGGTGAAGCTCGTCGGTGCAGGAGAAAAGGCCCCCCTGCGCATGGCTGCGCTACGACTCATCGGAAGCACCCTGTGCAACGCGAAGAATCCTCTCTGTGACCAGTGTCCTCTCAGTAGCTACTGCGCGGGCAGGGAAAGTGCTGCGGGTGACCTGGTCACGGATGCTCTGAGTGGGACGCACGGTCGGCAGCCTGTTCCTGCCCAGTCACGCGAGTAGGAGCCGGACACCGCTCGGCAACCATGAGTGCTGCCGCCGCTGGACTGGCCTTGACCTCGCACTCCCAGACCCGGAGCACGGTCCATCCGGCGGCCTCCGCTGCTTCCGTGTTGCGTCTGTCTCGGGCCCTGTTGGTCTCGATCTTGTCCGTCCAACGCTCGGCGTTCGGTCCGCGGAACACCTTGGGGCCGTGCTTCGGGCAGCCGTGCCAGAAGCAGCCGTCAACAAAGACGGCCACGTGGTATCTGGGAAGCACGAAGTCGGCCGTGCACCTGGGAGCCACCCTCTGGTGAAGGCGGAACCTGAGGCCCAGCCGGTGCACCGCCTTCCTGAGGGCCACCTCCGGCCTGGTGTCCCTCACGCGCCGGCCGCGAAGGTGCTCACCCTCCGGAGTGGCGACCCACCCACGGTCCGGCGTCAGCCCTCCTCCACTCATGACCACATTCCCAGTCTGTAGACGTCCTCGACTCGGAGGGTGCCACACTCTTCCCATGCTCCGGGAACCAGCCGAACTCCATGTCGATGATCAGGGTCGGGTCGAGCTGCCGCTCGGCCTGCTGGCGGAGGCCGGCATCGCACCGGGCTCCGATCTCGTCGCCTTCAGTGACGGTGACGGACGGATTGTCCTGAGGCGGGCCGAGGACGCTGTCAGGGACCTGGTCGAGAAGGGCATGCTCTGACCGAGGACTCAGGACCTGCGTGGTCCCATCACTGAGCAGGAGTGAACCCCAGGCGCAGAGCCTCGCTACGCGCGTGAAGGGCCTGGAGTGCTTGTGTCTCGGGCACCTCTTGGCCGTTCTCCATCCGTCTCCCGACGGACTGGGCCAGCTGCCTCTGCCAGGGTTCGAGGTTGTGCGTCTCCTTGGCCCACCGCTCCAGCGCGTACCACTCGCCGGTTGGCACAACCAGGAGTTCCTCGACCGCCCCCTCGGCGTCCGGGCTGCCGCCGGCCAGTGCTGCTTCGTCCAGGGGCAGGTCCAGGAGTTCGGCCGCCAGGGCATCGGGGACCGCCCAGCGCACTCGTGAAACGGCGTCCCAACACCCCACCTTCTTGGCCCACTCGCCCACGTGGTTGCCCTCCAGCGGGTTCGTCACCGCCTCCATGACGCGGGGGCACAGATCGTCCACCGCGGCTTCCAGGGCGGCGGAGATCCCCTGCTCACGCCAGATCCGGTCAAGGTCGATCCGCTGCTTGGTGGCCAGGGACAGCCTCGCCATCGTGTACGTCGTCACAAGGCTCTTGTGACTGCCCGCTCCATGGCCGGCGGCAACCTGGTCCACGGCCTTGAACAGGATCGCCATTGCGATCACCCGCTGGCAGTACTGGATGTCGACACGTGGTGGCGCCTCGTCGATACGCAGCATGAACTCGACAAAGTTCTTCTGTGCACCCCGACTCACCAGGTGGGGCAGCTGGATCCACGAGTGGACGAACTTCGCCAGATCGGCCTTGGTGAACCTCTTCTTCGTCGGATTGATCCTCTTGAACTGGCGTTGTCGGGCAGGCGTACGGGCTTTGGCGAGCTCGTCCGTGTACTGGCCGCGTGCCCGCTCGTAGAACCAGTGGGTCTCCTGACCACTGCCGTCGGCTGCGGGAGCCCAGAGGGAACGGGTGATCCGCTGGATCGCCACGTGATACTCGTGGTTCGAGCTGAAGTCGACCTGGGTCACCCGGTTCTGCGTGTTCGAGTACTCCGAGATCTTGGGAACAATCTCGGTGAGACGCTCGGGCGAGACCTCCGTCAACTTCATCTGGACCCGGACCTGGGACAAGTCGGCCTTGTCCCGTGACCGGGCATAGTGGAGTGACGCCGTGGTCTGCCCGCCGTTGACGATCTGGAGGCCGTGTACGCGGGAGATGTGGGTCGGCTCTCCGTCCGGGCCTGTCACGAAGTCGACCTGGGAGGCCGTTGCCGTGATCCCGTTGTTGTAGGCCAGGAAGCGGCCGGGCGCGTGCAACAGGGTCTCCCGGATGCCTCGGTTCACGGAACCACGGGCCTGCAGGAACGAACGCACATTGAGTTCGAGAAGCCGTGTCCCGTGCTCCGCGTACAGCTCCGCCAGCAACTCTCCGGGTATCACAGCGAGCACGACGGAATGGTCCCGCTCCGAACTCGGAGCGGAAACGCAGGGCAGCGGAGGCGTGAAGGGAACCACGATGGGCTCGCTGAGCGATCCCGACGTCTCGTGACGGTGCAGCCGCGCCAGGTCCCACACCTCGTGGACGACCGGGAGGCCGTCGAAGTGGGTGGGTGGGACCTCCACGGTCGTGGCGACGCGGTTGCTGAGGAGGAAGAGCCTGATCCTCTGCACCTCGGTCAGGGCCTTCTCGACCGCCTCGCACATGTCGTACACGTCGAAGGACTCGTCAATATGTTGCTGCAGGCCCTCCTGGCAACGACGTGCGAAGGTCAACAGCCGTTTGAACGAGGTTTCGGTCTGGGCCTTGGTGAGTTTCGTCTCCAGCGGGGCCAGGTGGAAATCGGTGAGGAAGAGGTCCAAGGACTCCCCCGCCTCTCCGATGCCGTACGCATGGACCTCGTGACCGTGGGCCTTGTGGTACGCGCTGAAGGTGTTGGAGACGACGCCGGCCTTCTCCAGGTCGAACAGGACCCTGTGTGTGAACGCCTCCGGAGTTGTCGTTCCCTCGGCGTCCGCGGTCGCCTGAACGTCAGCGACGAGGCTCCGGGAGTACTCGGCCAGGTCCTGCTCACTCATGGGCTCCCCCGATCAACATGCTCACATCGTCGACTGACGCCAGATAGCTGTCCAACCCCGAGACGGTCACGTGGTAGGTGCAGTCGCTGACGCCCTCGGGAAGGTCCGACTCGACAAGCCTGGGAAAGCCATCCCGAACGTGCCAGAAGCGTAGGTCACGAACGGTGTATCGAGGTTCGTCATAGAGATCGTGATGTCCGGGCAGGTAACCTGCCTGGATAAGCAGGCCGTCGAATCGGGCCCTGGCAGCAGCGCTGGCAAGGTGCCCCCGGACGCGCTCCACACGACGGTTCAGGCTCTCGCCGGACCCACCCCGTCGTTCGTCGAGCACCATCATGCACAGCAGCAGGTGCGGGACACCGGTGTCATCCAGCTGTCGCTCACTCGCTATGCGGACGCTGCGGGGGTGCTTCGCGGCACTGGCCTTGACCTCGATCGCGACTCCAGGGAGCTGGAAGTCCTGGTTGGCGCCTGTCGGTCCCGTCCAGGACTCCACAGCCTCGGTCTCGGACAGGGTGCTCAGGAGGTGGTCACCAAGCACCAGAAGTTCCCCGTAGAGCCCCCTCCGCGCCTCCGCTCCCAGCCCGTCCGTGCCAACCGTGCGCAGGAGATCCTGCCAGCGCTCGAACCTGCTCACGGCGGCTGTCAGAGCGTCGGCAGCGGCCGGCGCTGAACGCGCGGTGTCGGCAACGTCGGTCACGAGTGGGTTGAACACTTCCCGGAGGTCGTTCGCCGTAAGGACCAACTGGAGCTCGTACTCGAGACGGGACACCGCACTCAGCTGCATCTCGATGCCGGCCGCCCGGGGCAGTCGCCCAACCGAACGCACGATGTGGTCTGCCGAGCGGGCGTCGGCCCTGAGTACCAGCATGCGCTGTCCCCCCGGATGGGCGACGGAGAGGAACACGTCCAGCGGGGAGTCCGGATGCAACCGACGGCTGGAGCGTCCTGGCGAGTCGTGAGGGCGCTCAAGCTCGTGCCAGTCCTCCTCGGTGACCGTCACGCCTCGTCCTCCTCGTCGAGGGCGTAGATGTCCTCCTGCAGGTAGATGCTGTTCGCCACGTACTCGGTCTTCGACTGGTTACGGGAGTAGGGAAAGCTCACCTGGAAGCCCACCAGCGGCAGCTCCGGGGAGTCGTCCTCGGATCCCGGTACTTCAATGGGATAGATGAGTAGCAGGGCTTGGTCGGGACGTCGCTGACGACGGAGGTACGGACCCGACGGGTGCTTCGGGACCGAGGTCTTCTCCTTCTGCTTCGCTGCCTTCCCAGCGGCCGCCCGTGCCGCTTCAAGCTGTGCTTCGTCGAGGTCGAGGCCCTCGTCGCGCGGGCTGAGGACACGACGGATGGTGTACCGCCCCTCTGCTCTGAACTCCGGGTTGAGCGGGGCACGCGTAACTGGTCCGACCGAATGCCCGGCGACGTCCACGTGCGTGGCCGCCGACTTGCCTACCAGGCAGACGGTCCAGTTGCCCAGCTCACCCACCTTGGCACACTGTTCGATGTACTTTGCGATGAGTCGGGGACGGACCCTCTGGGCCATGCGGTCGGTCTCGTAGGAGGCCACGAACTCGGAGACCACTTCCGGCGGTACCCCCCGCCACATCACCGTGCCGCCGCTGACCGCCGTTTCGGGTTCCGTGATGCCGTCGAGGTGCCGCACCAGGTCCTCGAGCGACTTGAAGTTACGCTTCACAGCTCGGTCGGCAAGGTTGAAGATCACCGTCTCCGGCCCCTCGCCGGAGTAACTGAGCAGGATCCTCTCACTCTGCCTCATCTTGTTCGCCGCAGTGACCATGAGCCCCAGCGACGACGAGCGGACCTTCAGACCGAACTGCCGGGGTGTAAGACCGAGCGTGGCCATCTCCTCGACCTCGCGGCGTAGTTCGTCGGTCGCAGCCGTGACCTCCACGTAGGCGTCCTCGACGGCAGGCGTGGTGTACAGCCTGCACAGGTCCTCGTACCCGGGTCGGTACCCGAACCACCTGCCCATCTGGAGCAGCGTGTCGTACGTGTTGGCCCAGCGCAGGTAGTAACTGACCGTGAGCCCTGAAAGCGTGAGGCCCCGGGACAGCTTCTGGCCGCCGATGGCGATGACAGAGAGGCCGTCCTTGCGGTTGTCGTAGTAGTCGAGAGCGTCCCGGGAAGTGCCGTTCACCGCCTTGACCTGGATCTTCCTGATCGCGTCCAGAAGCTCCGTCGACACCTGCTCCCAGGTCAGAGGTTCAGCCTCGTCAGCCGGGAAGTGCGCGGTGGTGGGAACGAAGTCGCGCTCCCAGAGTTCCTGGAACTCCGCAAGAAGCTTCGGCCCTTTCCCGTACCGGTCACGGAGCGAGTCCACAAGGAAGTGCAGGTGGTCCTCCACCTGTTCACGGACAAGGCTCTGCACAGCCGTGAACCGGGTCACGTGCACCAACATGGAGTTGTGCACCCTTACCTGGCCCCTGGCCCGGCGAGCCGCGCACGAGAGCACGAACGACGCAACGGCCTCACGTAGAGACCGAGGGAGATCCCCACGGGGCCTGTCGCCGGCCTTGTGCCGGCTCGGCAACCAGCTGTCGGAGTCGTTCACGTGACGCACCAGCGGCAACGGATCCACGTCCTCCTCATCCTCGTCATCCACCTGGAGTCCAAACACGCGCTCCGGGCCGAGATAGTTCGAGGGCGAGGGGAGGCTGCGGATGAAGCTCTCCGGGAAGAGATCCCCGCCCACCTCGTCGTGGTCTGCGTCGGGGTCGATGTAGATGTTGGCGAACGGAGTGGCCGTGTACCCGACGTACGCCGCCCTGTCGAAACTGTTGATGAGGTCTCGGATCGCCCTGTTTGTCCTGGTGGGGTCGTCGTCAGGATCGCGGACCGTGTTGATCGACGCGTTGTCGGCCTCGTCGTCGATGACCAGGAGCGGAACGTCGCGCACGATCTTGCGGCCGTTCTCGCCCTCGGTGCCCTGCACGTCGGTCACCCACCTGCGCAGGTACTCGAGAATCTTCCAGTGCTTCTTGACGACGAGCACTACAGGAAAGCTGCCGAGCGGGAAGTTGATCGTGGCTGCGGCCTGGCGTCCGAAGTCTCCCTTCTCGGAGCTGTTCGTCGGAGACGCGATGTCGAGCTTCTTGCCCTGCAGCGGCATGAGTCCAGCACCGATGGTGCGGGAGTCCCCGTTCTCGTTGGAGCGCATCTGGTGCTGGGTGTCGAAGCCCAGCAGGCCCTCGTCTATGCGCAGTTGCGTCTGGCTCCGGAGGTCGTTGTGGATGCCGGCGAGAACAACGACGAGCTTGTAGCCCGCGTCAACCGCCTTGGAAGCGAGTCCGATGTACTGTCCGGTCTTGCCTGACTGCACCTGGCCGATCACGAGCCCCTTGCGGCGCCAGGGGCCAGGCCGCCGCGGATCCTCCAGTTGACTCAAGACCTCGTCCGAGGTCTGGTCCAGCCGTCGCACGACCGAAAGCGGCAGGTCCTCGACATCCTCGAGGAACCAGCGGTATCGCTCCCAGAAATCCCAGGAACGGTTGTTCTTCGCCTCAGGGAGCCAGGGCTCGTGCCCCTTGGGGTCAACGAGTCCCAGGGAACGCTCCTGGAACACCGTGATCATGGCCTCGATCTCCTTGGCCAGCTGGTCCCGGTCCAGAGTTTCCCCCTGTGCGGCCAGCATGCCGAAGATCGCGTTGACCGCGATCTGCACCTCGTCCGGGCTGGGCTGCCGGTCCTGTGGCAGGAAGCTGCGTACCAACCGCTTCGCCTTTGCGAGGGGTTCGTCGGGGGTGGAGCTCACGGGGAACCTCCAACTGGTCTGAGACGGTATGGAGCAGAGTATGGGGGACCACCGACAACAGGCTCAGGTACTCCAGAACCCCTGTAGCTGGTCGAAGGGAGACATGGTGCGCAGCCGTTCGCGCGCTGCAGCAGGCGAACGGCCACCTGAGACAAGGGACTCGTAGATGCGCTGTGCGACCTCGGTCGCAGTCTCGTCAGCGGGACCCGCCCCGCCGAAGGGATCGGGATCGTCGCTGGTGTCGGTCTCGTGCATCACACGGAGTGTGGCGACGGGTACCGTCTCCTCCAGGAGACGGATCAGAGCACGGACGTCAGCCGGGTTCGCGCCTCCCTGCCTCAGCGTGGCCTGGACCAGCGGATGACTGCGGTTGATCCGGCAGGTGAGCCGGCCGTCCGCACGACGTACGTTCCAGACGTACACCAGGGGATCGCCGTGTGTACGTGCGGCGACCTGGCCGCGGTGTCGCAGCACCTCTGCGGCCCTCGTGCGGGCCTGACGTGCGATGCGATGAAGGTGGGGTCGTAGGCTGACAGGCGGGACGACGCTGGACTTTCGCACGTCTACTCCCCACTCGGCGTCTGACTCAGCCGGGATGTCGACAGATATGCGAGCGAGGTTGTACTTCTCCTCGCGACGCATCCCGCGCTGCCCCAACCAGTCCCCCGCAAGAATCAGACGGTTGCGCCGGTACACGTAGAAGCCCTGCTGATCAAGCCATCCCTGCGGTCCTGCCGCATGGCTGAACTCATCAGGAGTCAGGCGGTGGGCGCTCGGGAGGACGAACGCTTCGACCCTCACCGATCCGTTACCCAGGGGAAGTTCCTCGGCAGGCAGCCGCTGGACCGAGGGATGAGCAGTCATGAAGGGGTCCCAGGGCTGTACGGCGGTTCCTGAAACCCTTAGAGCGCGTCGCCGGGTTCCCACGAGGAACCGTGCGAAGACCATGCCGAGATGCGCCTCGGTGCGTGTCGCCTCGGCGTAGAACTGCTTCTGGGTACGCTCGTCGTCCTCGGTGACAGCGACGGTGTGATAGCCGTTGAGCCGACGCCACAGCACCACCGTGCCACGGCCGCCGCAAGGCCGGACTCTCTGGAGAATGGCGGCGGTGTCGTCGTCGGCCCCGTGGAGCAACCGCCACTCGCCGTACTTCTCGACCACGTCGAGGTCCCACGTGCGCGTGTGCCACTGGCCGTCGCAGGCTGTCGCCACGGTGAGCTGTCTCGCCTGCGAGAACGACGCGGACTTCAGACCGACCCCGAACCGCCCCAGATCAGTGGGCGAGCGAGGCGTTGCCGGTCCTCGCGCCGCCACGGTCATGGCCGTGACGAGTTCCTCCTGGCTCATGCCGTCGCCATCGTCCACGACCGCGATCCAGGAGTCGCTTCCGGCCCAGGCGAACTCGACGTCGATGTTCTGTGCCTTCGCGGAGATGCTGTTGTCGACGAGATCGGCAATCGCTGCCGGCAACGAGTAGCCCAGCGAGCTCAGCGAGGCGACCATCCCGGCGGGCTCGGGAGCTGCGATGTCGTACGTCATGTGTGGTCCCAGTCCCACTTCTCCCCGGGACCCTCGGTCGGTGCACAGCTGTCCCGGAGAGCCAGAGGCACCAGGCGGACAGAGACCGCGACTGGAACACGCCTGCCAGGCCGGTCACGCAGGGCTCCCCCCACCCGCCGCTAATGGTACTGGCACGGAGGAACAGGACCTCCGTATGTCCGCAGCCAGGAGCAGTCGTTGTGCTGCAGCTTCGGAGCGACATGGTGCAGGCGCCCCGAGGCTGGCTGCGCGTCCGCTTCAGCTACTCCCGCGACCCGGCCATCGCTCGGAAGTACAGAGCGCGTTCGGGCTGTGTTCTAGACCCGCGCCTCGGCGGCCCGCCGGATACCTGTGCCATGGGGCCAGACCGGAACGAGACGAGAGCGGCGATGGCAATCGTCAGCGCAGCCAGGCGTGCAAGCGACTGATGTGAATGGGCCAAGGGCAGGGTTACGGTGGGGTAGAAGGTCGCTGACAACTACTTGGAGCCGCCCGTGATTCCGGTCGTGGACATAGAGGTTGACCCCAGCTTTCCTGCCAATGTGGCGTTAGGTCTGCCACCTGAGGACGAGATCGATGAAGAGGGATACGGGTTCTTTCGGGGAGTGTGGGACATCGGCGATGTGAGCCACGAGGAAGCCGTCGCCATGGTCAAGGAGGAGCGACACCTCTCCAACCTGGTCGACCGTGCCGCGCTGACCCACGTTGACTTCGAGGCAATCGCCAACGCGTTGGAGTCAAACGACCCGGACAGCCTGCCAGCAGGCTTTGTCGCCGAGCATCCCGAGAGTGAGATCGTCGAACTCGTCGGGGACGGCTATACCGCCGAACCACTTCTCGGCTCCCTTGAACTCGGCGTGGCGGGCCTCTCGTATGCCCTTACATCCATTGGCTGCTTCACTGCAGCAAGCTGCCGGAGCCACCTGTCCGATCACTCATGGTCTCCGCGGCCGGTTGTCTACTTCGCAGCGGAGCGCCCGACCGTCCACTGGCTGACACCGTTGGTCCGCGACACAGGATGCGGTTTCGACGACGGCAGTAGCCACGGACGGTTGTTGATCGTGGAAGCGCCGTCGATCACGAACTTCATGGACTTGGCCAGCCGCATACTGGGGCAGGTGGAGCGGCAGTCCCCTCGCAGGTAGGTAGCTGTTGCCGGATCGGCGGTTTTCGATCTTGAGCAGCATCCGTCGAACATGCCCCGGCTTCGGCGTGCAGAGCTACCTCTCGCGATCACCCGGCCTGGAGCTGCTTGCTGACCTCCTCGGCCATGCGTCCTGCTGGCCGCAGCCGGGGATCCTCAGGGTGCGCGTACGGACCAAGAAGCCTTGAGCAAACGAACAGCGTCATCAACTTGCCGTCCCGAGTCTCGAAGTCGCGCCGGCGCTCCCGCCACACGCGATCAGCCAAGGCTGGGATCACAAGAGAACTCGCCCACAATGTCGCGCTGTCCAGCCCCAGCGGCGCGCTGCCCCAGTCCTCCCAGTCGAAGAGGCTGAACACCGGTGCGGTGATATTGGCCCAGTTCAGGTCGGCGTGGGCTGGCATCCACCGCTCGACGGTCGTGTCGAAGTCCTCGGGGAAAACACTGCGGATGGACGCAGTGACGAGCTCCTGGGTGATGGCGGCGGTGTCCGGCGTGGCGATCCGCCTCGTGGGCTGCGACGCCGGCGCGTCCAATGTGGCGTTCAACGCATTCCACCACTCGTTCGGAAGCTTCGGAGCCTGGCTCAGCACAGCGGTGCCGACAGGAGGGCTCGGCAGGAGCTCGGTCTCGTCTGCCCGCCACATCGCCGAGCCGTCTCCCGCTCGCCAGACCATACATCCGTGCCATTCGGGCTGGGCGACGCCTTCGAGACGTGCGGCACACTCTGTGCCGTTCCACCCCTGTTCTGGGATCTGGGCGTGTGCGCGCCGCTCCACCCGGATCCACGTATCACGGTCTGTCCGGGCCCCGACGGTCCGACGCTTGCGGATCACCGAATCCGGGAGTAGGGACACCCGGAGACACCGCTCAACCCGATCAAGAACCTCGTCGACCGGCTCCACCCGTAGATCAACTGGCTGCGTAGCGGGACTTGAGAGCGCCATATCGGCGACCGTAGCAGCGGAGCGAGCCCGGCTCAGGCAGTCGAGGTATCGGCGTGCGACACGGCGAAGACGGCTGGCCTCTCAGGTTCGGTCTGCGGACAAGAGACGTTTCCGCCAGGGATGGTCCGGGGCGGTCACCGCGATCGAATCCGCTAGCCAGACGCGTTGCGACTCGTCCAGGAGCGGCAATACCGCTTCGAAGTCAGTCTCGTCCTTGTCCCGTGTGGCCTTCGTCTTGTAGAAGAGCTGCACCTCGGGCGCAAGGTAAGGGATGCCGGTCGGACTCCTCCGCCCCAATCGCGCGAGCGGAAGTCGGACCCCTGGGTTGCGCCGCGAGACCCACTGGGCGCCCTCGGCCTCGTCCAGCATGAGTTGCACCGACCAGGGCGCCTTACGTGTGCGTCTGCACCAGATGTCGTGGAGGGGCACTTCAAGCATCTCGCCCGGACGCCAGGGACGAAGGCGCCCCGCGCCAGGCGGGTCCGCCACGTGCATGTCCCAGTCGCTCAGCATCTCTCGCGCAAGCGCCTGGTCGCGGCGGAGGACCAGGACGTCGAGATCGCCGTGCGGGCGTAGCTCGCGACCGACGGCGAGTTCGATCGCGTACCCGCCGGCGATCCACCACGGGAAGTCGGCTTCGGCGAACATCGCGGCCAGGTCCTCCGGGCGCGTCGGCACCCAAGGCCCCAGTTCGTGAACACTCATCCGTCCATGCTTTCAGCGAACGAGGCTCTGGTAGAGGGGGACATCACAGGTAGGCAGAATGCAGTGGTCGGCTATGGGGTGAGCCGGTTCGGTCCGCGGAAGAGGAAGGTGGCCTCGCGGATCGACTCCAGGCCGAGCATGACCATCAGTACGCGTCCGAGGCCCATGCCCATGCCGCCGTGCGGCGGGCACCCGTACCGGAACGCGTTCAGGTAGTCCTGCATCGGCTCCGGGCGCATGCCCTTCTCGGCGGCCTGCTTCAGCAACACGTCGTAGCGGTGCTCGCGCTGGGCGCCGGTGGTGATCTCCAGCCCCTTCCAGAGCAGGTCGAAGCTCAGGGTCACGCTCGGGTCGTCGGCCGGCCGCATGTGGTAGAAGGGCCGGATACCCACCGGGTAGTGCGTGACGAACACGAACTCGTGGCCGGTGGCCTGCCGGATATGGGCGCTGATACTCCGCTCACCCTCCTGGTCCAGGTCCTCCTTGATCCCCTCCGGGTGCCAGCCGCCCTTGCGCAGGATCTCGTGCGCCTCGGCCATGGTGATACGGGGGAAGGGCGTCGTGGGGACCGTGATCTCCACACCGAACCGCTCGCGGACGGCCTCGCCGTGGGCGTCGGCCACCTTGGCGATCGCGTGGGCGAGCATCCGCTCCTCGAACCCCATGACGTCCTTGACGCCGTCGATCCAGGCCAGCTCTACGTCGACGCCGGTGAACTCGGTGGCGTGCCGGGAGGTGAACGACGGCTCGGCACGGAAGACGGGACCGATCTCAAAGACCCTCTCGATTCCGGCCGAGATCGCCATTTGCTTGTAGAACTGGGGCGACTGGGCCAAGTAGGCGCTGCGACCGAAGTAGCCGAGCTCGAAGACCTCCGCTCCAGACTCCGAGGTGGTGTCCATGAGCTTGGGGGTGTGCATCTCCGTGGCGCCCTGCGCGTAGGCGTACTCGCGCATCCCTTGCTCCAGGTGAGGGTCTTCGCCTCGGGGCGCGAGACCGCCTTCCCAGCTGCCGGCGGCTCTCTCTGCTCGCGTGGTCCCTGGCTACTCGTCTCCGTCAACGCGTTGCCCGGAAGGATATGAACGCCGTGATCTCGTCCGCAATCGAGAAATCCCTTGGTGACTCCCTCAGCGTGCGTGCTTCCCCGTGAATGGACCAGACGTCGGCGAAGTTGCTTGCGTATCCTCCCAGCGTGGGGACGACAGAGGTCGACTGGGCGTATGAGCTGGCTGGCGAGCTGCTGCGGGACCGCCTTCCGCGCAGATGGGCACACACGCAGGGCGTTGCCGCCTGTGCCCAGATGCTGGCGCCGCTGGTCGGCGACGACGCTGAGGTCCTGGAATCCGCGGCAGTGCTCCACGACATCGGCTATGCGCCCCCGCTTGTCGAGACTGGGTTCCATCCGCTGGACGGAGCCCGCTACCTGAGGAACGCACACGCGGCGGACGAGCGGATCGTCAGGCTGGTGGCGAACCACACGTACGCCCTACTGGAAGCCGAGGAGCGCGGCCTGCGTGACGAGCTGGCCGCTGAGTTCCCTCTCCTGGATGATCCGCTGCTCGCAGACGCGCTGGTCTATTGCGACATGACCACGACGCCGGACGGGCAGCGGACGACGTACCAAGAGCGGCTGCAGGAGATCTTGGGCCGCTACGGCGAGGACAGCGTTGTCGGCCGCTTCATCCGCCGTGCCGCGCCGCACATCCACGCGAGCGTGGATCGAGTGCGGGCGGCTGCGATCGAGGCTGGCATCCAGCTGGGAGCGTGAGTCGTCACCCGAGGTACGGATACGCCCCGGTGAGGTAGTGGCCAATCTGCTCGTGCATGCTCGGGTGGATGTCGAGCGTGTGCAGCTCGTCCGGGTGGACCCACCGCACGCCATCGGCCTCGTCGTTGACTGTGGGCTTGCCGCCGACGGGACGGCCGATGTACACGGCCTCGTACTGCTGTCGGATCTCGCCGTCGGTGTACTCGATGATGTGCTCCGGGTTGGAGTAGACACCAAGGAAGCCGATGACCTCGGCGACGATGCCTGTCTCCTCCTCGCACTCACGCACGGCGCATTGGGCTGGTGTCTCGCCGATGTCCTGGGCTCCGCCGGGCAGGGCCCACTGGCCGGTGTCGCGGCGTCGCTGGAGGAGGATGGCGCCTTCGTCGTTGATCACGAGCATGTTGCTGGCGGGGATCAGGGTGTTGGCCTTGGGGGCCTTGGGGTCGTTGTAGTACTCGGTCCTGCCCACGGTGTTGCTACTCCTGCCTGTCGGGCGCCCAGGGGCGCGCGGATGCCCACACGGCCTCGAAGCTGTCGCTGTACCGCTGGAACCATTCCCCGCCGTCGGTGTTGCGGAGCTGGAGGAGCGGGTTGGCGCTGGCCGGCTGGCCCCAGATGTGCGGGTTGACCATGAGGTGGTCGTCGTATCGGAAGATCGAGTTGTAGAGCGTCGTGTCGTGAAGGCGCACCTCACAGCCTGGGTAGCCGACGAGGTCGCGGTAGTAGGTGAGGGACGCCTTGATCTTGGCCGCGAGCGTGTCTCCGATGCCCTCCTCCCTGCCCCTGACACGCACCGCTTCCCCGTACGGATCACCGAAACACAGCCGGACGCGCACGCCCGCCTGCGCCCTTTCCTGGAGCATGCTCGCGATGTGCGGGTTCGTCTGCGCGAAGAAGGTGCCAGAGAACACAAGCACGTCAACCTGCTTCATGGCACCCAGAAGCAGGGAGAGCCACACATCGCGTGGGACGCTCGCCCGGTTGGGGTAGGTGTCGACGAGTTCCGAGCGGGCCGCGCCGAGCCGCTGAGCCCCCTGGCCGTTCTCGGGCCACAGGTATGTCTCGTCGACCCGAAGCAGGTTCGCGACCGTCCAACGGTGCCGGCGGTGGGGGACTCGGCCACCGATCCATCGGCTGGCGGTCTTGGGATCCACGGAGCAGGCTTCGGCCAACTCCTCCACCGTCAGGCCCCGTTGCACGAGTGCGGAACGCAGTCGCTCATTCACTCAGGCAAGCCAACCGGACCATGACAGCAGGCCGCAAGTGCGATGGCCCCGCTGGACGCGGTTGTGGCCGGAACTGTTCGTACGCCTACGCTGGACCGGTGCCACTGATCGTGCTCTGGGACATCGACCACACCCTCATCGAGAACGCCGGCGTCAGCAAAGAGATCTACGCCGCCGCCTTCGAAGGCGTCGCCGGCCGTACCGCTGACCATCCTGCCCGCACCGAGGGCCGGACCGACCGGCTGATCCTCGCGGGGATGTTCCGCGACCACGGTATGGAGCCCCCGGAGTGGGCGTTGATCCAGCCAGCCCTAGAGGCCGCCGGCGCGGCACGTGAGGCTGATCTTGCCCGTCGTGGCCGGGCGCTTCCCGGTGCCCGTGAGGCGCTCGCCGCGGTAGCGGCCGAGCCCAGCATGATTTCCTCAGTCCTCACCGGGAACGTCCGGGCGAACGCCCATGTCAAGCTCAGGGCTTTTGGACTGGACAGTCTGGTCGACATCGAGTGCGGAGCGTACGGAGCGGACGCAACGGACCGGGCGGACCTGGTCGACGTCGCCCGGTCCCGTGTACGGGCGACTTATGGCACGCCGCCCGACACGCCTGTGGTCCTCATCGGTGACACGCCGCGTGACGTCCAAGCCGCCCTCCACTCCGGCGCGCATGTGATCGGCGTGGCCTCTGGCGTCCACAGCGCGGACGAGCTGAGGGCGGCCGGCGCAGGCACCGTGCTCACCGATCTCACGGACGTCGCCGCCCTGATGCGTCACCTACGGTCGTTGACTCACGCCGTCTGCTGAAAACGTCCCAGGACGTCCGTAAGAAGTCCCTGCGCGTGGTTCGCCGTCCTGCCTTACGACGGCACGCTCTTGGGAGCCGTCGGCGGAGCGTCCCCCGCGCTCCGCCGACGTGCTATCCCTCTCCGGCCTCATGGATGGAGCACGCGCGTGACAGCTTTACTCGGCGGACAGGCGGGCACGGCGTCCACACTCGCGGACGTAGAGCGGCTCGCGCGGCGGTACGGGGTGCCGGTCGAAGACGCCCTGCTCACCTCGATCAACCTCCACGGAATCGACGGGGAAGCACCGCGTCATCGCGCCCGCCTGCAGGTGCGACTGGACAGCGCGCGGTCCGTGCCCTGGCAGCTCATCGTTCCGCTGAATGCGGCGGAGTCGCCTTTCCGGCTGATGGACGATGGACAACTGCTGCTTGGGGACTCCCCGGTTGGCACGGTGGAGCGGATCGACGCCGATGAGGCGGTCGGTGGCTACTTCCGCGACGGCGGCGCCGCTTTGACGCTCAACCCCAATGCCCGCAGCCGCTGCGTGGGTTGCGCCTTCTGCCCCAACACCCTTGAGGCAGCGGCGGACCCTCGGCTGTCGGAAGAACAGGACCTCCGGGAACTCCTCGCCGCGCTGCGCGAGCAGCACCCCAGGCGGGACCTTACGGAAGTCCGAGAGGTCAACGTCTCCACCGGATGCTTCGAGCGGGAGCCCGCGGCCGTCGACCACATGCGGGCCCTGCGATCGGTTCTGGCCGAGTACGGCATCGAAGCCAGGCTCGGCTTCCTCACCTCGGTGCTTCACTCCAGGCAGGCGTTCGACGAGCTTGCCGACATAGGCCCCTTCGTGCTCCGGCTCACGGCTGAATGCTTCACGCGTCGTGACCTCCTGTTGAAAGCCAGCAAGGCGGTGCTGACGACGGCCTCGATGCCGGAAGTGCTGAGGCGGGCGGTCGCCGCCGGCCACGGGACGTCGTTCACGTACATCGCGGGTCTGGACGACCTCGACGCACTGCGCACCGGCGTGGAGACCCTCGCGCCGTACGTGACCGAGTTCCCGAACTTCCAGGTCTACCAGGCCCACAACCGCATCATGGCCGGCCTGCGCGCCTCCGGCGCTCAGGAGCTGGAGTACTACCTCCGCGCCCGCGCCGAGATAGAGAAGATCATGGAGCCCTCCGGGCTCCGGCCGACGGCATGGGAGTGCTATCGCCCCCTGTGGTACTTCACCTTCGCTGACGAGACCCTGGTCGGCGCTTGATGGAGAACGATGCCGTTCTGGCCGAGGCCCTGTGGAGAGCGATCTGCTACGCCTCGGTGTGCCAACTCCACCTACGGGACAATGTCCTGCTCAGCCAGCCGCTGACTGCCGAACACGTGAAGGAGCGTCCGTCCGGCCACTGGGGGACCGTGCCGGGGACCGCCTTCGCCTTGACCCACCTCGCCCTTGCTGCTGGGGCTCTCGACGGGGAAGTCGGCCTCGTGCCGCTGCTCGGAGCCGGTCATGCCGGCGTGGTCCAGCTCTCGGCGTCCTGGGTGACAGGTGAGTTGGGCAGGCTGCGTCCGGAATTCGGACCGGACGCCGGCGGCCTGCGGCGGCTCTCCCGGGCTTTCCCTGACGTGGAAGGGATGGGAGCCGAAGTCACCCCGGCGCTTCCGGCCGGTGCCTTTCTCGGCGGACGACTCGGGGGCTGCCTGCCCTTCGCCCAAGGGGCCGCGCTCGACGCTCCCGGCAGGGTCGTCGTGCCTGTGATCGGTGATGGCGAGTGCGAGACCCCGACGACAGCAGCGGCCTGGCTCGCCCACGGAGATCTCACCGGTGCCGCAGTACTTCCCGTGGTGCACGTGAACGGCTTCCGCATGGGCGGTCCGTCGCTGCTCGGACGACTGGACGACGTCCGGCTCCGGGCGTACTTCGCCGGTATCGGATGGCGGGCCGGGATCGTCCACGTCACCGCCGGATCGCAGGCGGAGCACGCAGCTTTCCACGCCGCCCTATGGGACGCCCTGGAGGCCACTGTCGCAGGCCGGCCCACGGCACTGGTCCTGCGCTGCGTCAAGGGATGGACTGGCCCTGGCGCCCTCGGCGGCCAGACGCTTATCGGTACGGCCGCTCTGCACAAGACACCTCTCACAAACCCGCGCGCCGACGCGCAACAGCTGTCACAGCTCGACGACTGGCTTGCCTCCTACCGGCCTTCCCATCTGTTCGACACGCGGGGACGCAGCCGAGGGCCCCTGGCGGAGGCAGTCGCCCGGGTTCGCTGGTGCGCCCTGCCCCGTGCGCGGTCGGCCACCCCGGATGCCCCGCGAGTACCCAAGGCTGCCTCATTCACGAGCGCGGTCACTGGGACAGTCCGGCGGCACGCAGGACGAGGCGACTTCCTTCTCCTCAGCCCCGACGAACTGGCCTCCAATCGTCTTCCTGACCTCGCACGTGAGCGATGGGCTCACGAGCTGCTGGCGGAGGAGGTGCTGCTGGAGTGGCTCGCCGGCTGGACCGCCAGCGGGCGACGGGGCCTGCTCGTGTCGTACGAGAGCTTCGCCCCTCTGCTCACCAGCGGGCTGGTGGCGCACATCAAGCAGCGGCGCCTCGACGGCGCGAAGGGCCTGCCCAGTCTCAACGTCCTCCTGACTTCCTACGGCTGGCACAACGTCCACACGCACGGCGACCCGTCCCTCGCCACTGCCCTGTTGGCCCTCGGTGCACCCGGAGTCCGGGTGCTGACGCCGGCGGACCCGACTCGTACCGCGGCTGTCCTGGATGAGGCGCTCGACTCGATGGACCGCGTCAACTTGATCGTCACCGGCAAGCACAACCGCACGCTCCACCCGGAAGATTCGCTGGACGAGGAGCGGAGCCGTGGTCTCGCGGTGTGGTCGCACCTCAGCGACGACGACGAGCCCGACCTGACGATCGTGACAGCGGGAGACATCCCCGCTGCCGTAGCCACGGAAGCCGTCGACCGTATTCGCGACAGTCACCGGTGCCGGGTCCGCGTCGTCAACCTGCTGGACCTCACGGTTCTCGGTGCCCCAAGCACCTGGCCGAGGGGGCTGAAGGGTTGCGAGGTCGAGCACTATTTCGGTTCCCACGCTTCCGTTCTCTTCCTCACCCTGGGCCACCCCGCGGCTGTATGGGGGCTGTTGGCGGGGAGCCTCCGCCGCCCCGTCGACGTCATCGGCTGGCAGGAGCCCGCCGGCCCGATGCGGCAGCGCGATCTCGCCCGCACCATGGGCTTGGACGTGCCGGGAGTCGAGCGGGCCGCCGACCTCCTCCTGGCATCTCGCGAGGTGGTCCGATGACCTCGTGGACCATCCAGGACCTCCGCGTGGTCCAGGCCAGGCAGGCGACGGCAGCCGGGGACGACTCCTTCTTCGTCGCGGTCCGCGCTGGGCACACGCTCGGTTGGTACGGCCCGGTCAGCGAACGCGTGGGACGCTACGTGAACGACGTACTGGCCCCTGAGACGAAGGACGCGCTGGTCACTGACCACGCCGGCTTGCTGGACCATCTGCGGGCTGCGGCTCGCAGGCGCCCCAATGAGGTTGCCTCGTGGGCGGTCGGCACGGTCGACTGCGCTGTCTGGGACCTCCACGGCCGACTCGCCGAGCGCACCGTGGCCGAACTCCTCACCACCACGCCACCTCGGCCGCTGATCCCGGCGTACGCCTCCTGGCTCACCCAGGATCTCAGCAGCATCAACAGCCCGAACGTACTGGCCGGCGTCATGGCAGGCGGCTGGAGCTTCACCAAGTGGGGGCTTCGCCGGAATCCGTCCGACCCATCAGGGGAAGCGGCGGTCCGCATGGCCCAGGCGGTCGAGCGCTGCTCTCAGGCTCTCGACGCGCCGCTCGCCGTCGACGCAGTCGGCACCTGGACACCGGCCGTGGCCCTGGCCTTCGCACAGGTAGCCGATCCCTCCTGCCTTCGGTGGCTGGAGGACCCGCTTCCGCGCCACGACGCGGACACCTACGAGCTTCTGGCGGCCACCCCGCTGCCCTTGGCAGTCGGCGAACGCGCGCACTGCGACGAGGACCCCGTCGGCCTGATCCAGTACATACGGCCCAGCGCCCTGACCCTCGACGCCGTCGGATGCGGCGGACTGACCCGAGCAGCACAGATCATCCCAGTCGCTCAGGCCCAGGGCGTCCCCGTGTATCCGCACGGCCGCTCGCTCGTGCCCGGCCTCCACCTCGCCGCTGCCTACCCCGACGCCGTTCCGGCCGTCGAGTACCGGCTGCGTTGGGAGCCCGGCCGCCAACGCCTCTACGAGATGCCGCGCCGCCCTGAAGACGGCCACATCCGCCTGCCGGACGCCTCTGGTCTCGGCACCACGCCAAGGAGCACAGCATGCCCAGCGCCCCACTGAACGTTCCCGTCGAGGGCACGGTCACCCACAGCCCCGAAGGGCCCCTGCTCCGCCTGACGCGACGGCTTGACGGCCACGACACCTTCCTCACCGGGAGCCTGGACATCGCGGACTCGTCCATCCCCGTACGCATCCTGACCCTGGACGACGTCACCGTCCTGCGGCCCACGAGCGAGTTCCCCGCGCCGGCCGACGGCGAGCACTGGCACGGTCGACTCCACCTGCCGCACGGATTGCGCCCGCGCAGCGTCCCACCGGACCTCAACGCCGCCGCCGATCAGGAAGGGCGATCACTCGACGCGCTCGATGAGGCGGAGCTGCGGTACGCCCTCACCTTCCTGTCGGAAGCCACCACCCCGGACATCCGACAGGCCCGAATCGAAGCCGTCGTCTCCGCGCTCCCGGCCACCGTGGGGAGGACCCAGTGACGACACGACCCGAACTGCTGGTCTCGGTGGACGTCGGGGGCACCCTGGGCATGGCCGACGGACCCGGCCTGACGATGCGGCTTGTCGAAGCGTCCCCGCTCCCTCCGGCGCGTACGCGCGAGATCCTTCGTTCCAGCCTCCACACCCGACCGGCCCTGACCGACTCCCTGGTGCACGAGGTCTGCGACGCCATCCAGGTGCCGGCGGAGACGTTCCCCCGCGATGTGCCGCCGGCCCCGTTCAGCCTCTACCCCGGCACGACCGAGGCCCTGCGCCAGATCAGCTCTGTAGCCACCGTCGTCACCCTCTCCAACGTGACCTGCGTCGACGCCGACACCGATGGAATGCGCACGCTCCTCTCTCCCTGGGTGAGCGATTTCTTTCCGTCCTGCCGCATTGGCCACACCAAGCCCGACCGTCGGGCCTTCCAGGCCGTGACCGAGCACTTCCACACGGAGCCAAGTGGCCTGATCCACGTCGGTGATGACTGGACGTGCGACATCGTGGGTGCCGTCGAAGCAGGGGCGCGCGCCATATGGATCTCGCGCGGAAGGCAGGTCCCCGACGAGTCCCTGCTCGTTGATCACGGTGTGCTCGTCGCCGACGACTTGGCGGCAGCCGCCGCCCACATCCAGCACCTCGCACCACGGAGCGCCACATGAGCCTGTTCACCGGAACCGCCAGCTACTACCGCCAGTTCCGCCCCGGCATCCCCGAAGACGTCGCAGCGGCCCTGGACCAGGCCGCCCCCACCCGGACCGACGGCCCGCGACGCCTGCTCGACGTAGGCACCGGCACCGGGCTGGTCGCCGAGGCGCTGCTCGGTCGCTTCGACGACATCATCGCCATCGACAACGACGCCGACATGCTCGCCGCGGCGGAGTCGGCACTGCACCCGAAGCTCCCCGAGGGCACGCGGTTGTCGCTCGTCGAGAGCACCGCCGAGGACTTCGTGCCGCCCGCCGACTGGAAGGCAGACCTGGTCACGGTCTGCCGCGCGTTCCACTGGCTCGACCAGGCCGCCGTACTGGCCCGCCTGGACGATCAGGTCGCTCCCGACGGTGTCGTCGCCATCTTCGGCGACAGCAGCTTCTGGACCGCCACCAGTCCCTGGAAGGAAGCCGTCCGAGACGTCATCAAGACGTTCCTCGGCGAGGAACGGCGGGCCGGCTCCGGCACCTTCCAGCACCATAACCGCCCCTACAGCGAGATCATGGAGGAGTCGCCCTTCGACCAGGTCGAGGAGGCACGGATCCCCGTCCACCGAACCTGGACCACCGAGAGCATCCTCGGCTACCTCTACTCCACCTCCTTCGCCGCACCCCACCTCTTCGGCGACCGGCTGCCGGAATTCGAGACCGCGGTCAAGGAGCGGCTCACGGACTTCAGCAAGGACGACACCTTCCCGGAGGAGAACGAGTTCCTGATCCGCTTCGGGCGGCGGAGCAGGAGGTGACGACCGCCAGCAACAGACGGGCGTTCGCCGCGCTCACCGCCCCGAGTGTGGCGGCCGAGCTCGGCGAACGGTCCGTCCTGTGCCTGCCACTCGGGTCGATCGAACAGCACGGTCCGCACCTGCCGTTGGACACCGACACCGTCATCGCCGAGCGATTCGCGCACCGTCTGGCCGCGCACTCAGCGGGCCGGCACGACCTGTGGGTCGGGCCGGCCATCCCCTACGGCCTCTCGCCCGAACACGCCGGCGCGCCGGGAACCATCACGCTGGACCTCCACCTGTACGCGACGCTGATCACCACGCTCGTGGCCGAGTACATCCGTTCCACGGGGGTCGGCTCCGTGCTCCTCGTCAATGGCCACGGCGGCAACCGCGGCGTGCTGGAGGCGGTCGTCCACCAGCTCCGCCACTCCCACGGCGTCACCACCTGCGTGTTGCACCCGGCCGCACTCGCCGCCAGCCGCGTCCCGATCGGCAGCGAGTTGCCCGAGGTGCATGCCGGAGTGCTGGAGACCGCCCTCATGCTCGCCCTTGAGCCGGATCGGGTCCGGCTGGACCTCCTGCCGAGCGAGGCGTTCCCCGACCCCGGCCGGCGCCGGTCGATCGGCCACCTCGTACTCGATCGCGGCGTGACGTGGCCCTGGTCCTCCGACGACCCCGAGCTCGCCGCCGATGGTGTCATCGGCGGTGATCCGCGCAACGCCACCCCGGAGCTGGGTCACAGGCTTCTCGCCGCAGCGCTCGACGCGAGCACGCACGTCCTCGACCGCATCCACAGAGCCACGTCCCGTGGCACGTCGCAGAGCTTACGGAGGCACCATGCCCCTCACGCCTGAGGAGAAGGCCACCTTCAAACGGGATGGCGTCCTCATACGCCGCGCACTGGTCTCCCCCGCGCTCGTCCAACGCGCCACCTCACTGGTCGGGAGCTGGTACCGCGGTCTGAAGCCCAGCGACGTCCCGGCCTTCAGCCAGCGCACCTTCGCCCCCGAACTCGGGAACCACCCCGACATCCTCGCCCTGTACGAGGAGACGGACGCGGCCGAACTCGCCACCGGCCTCCTCGGAGACACCCTCCCCGTCGCCACGGCCCAGATCCAGATCCGCGTACCCGAGTCGGAATTCCCCGGCGTGCAACCCGAGAAGGCGATGCACGTGGACGGGGTCTCCTGTCCTCACCTCGACCCGCGAGAACTGCGCACCTTCTCGCTCCTCGTCGGCGTCGTTCTGTCCGACGTGTGCAGCGCGCAGGACGGAGCGCTGCACTACCAGCCGGGCGGTCACTACACCATGGCGGACTGGTTCCGGACCCAGTGGTCGCTCGGCATGACGGAGCAGGTGCCCCCAGAGGTCGACCAGGAGCGGGGTGTCCCTCTGCTCGGTGCCCCCGGCGACGTCCTGCTCATGCACCACCTCGTCCCGCATTCGGTGGGCCGGAACCTCACCCCCTTCCCCAGGGTGATGGCCTACTTCCGCGTTTCCCACCCGGACCACGCCGGCCGCCGCCTCGAAGCTCTGCGCGACCCGTGGCTCGACTATCCGCCTCTCGCCGCGGCGCCTCAGCCCGCAGCCGAAAAGGAGTAGCCCATGCGTCTCATCGGACCCGAAGACCTCGATGCCGCGGTACAGGCGATCGAGGCCGGAGGACTCGTCGTCGTCCCGACCCGGCGCTGGTACATGGTCTGCGCCGACGCGAGCAACGCGCGGGCATGCGACGACATCATCGCGGGCAAGCGCCGCCCGAGCGGCAAGCCACTCGCCTATGTGGCCACCTCCACCGCCTCCTGTGATGAACGCTTCATCCTCAGCCCGGACGCCAGGCGCCTCGCGACGGCCTTCTGGCCCGGTGATCTCGCACTGCTGCTGCCGTGGAAGAACGCCGAAGACGCCGCCCAGCACGCGGCAGTCGGATCTCCCGCCCTGGTCACGATCGCTCCGGACATCCTCGGGGACCTCGCGTCGGCGGTGAAAGTCCCTCTCGCGGCGACCACAGCGAACATCTCCGGAGACGCCGGCCCGGACGACCCGGGCCCGGCCATCACCATCGACCAGGTCCATGCCTTCCTGGCCGCCTCGGGCCTGGAACCCGACGTCATCATCGACGGCGGGGTGTGCCCGGCGGCGAACCACATGACCATCGTCGACTGCTTCACCCCGGAGGCCCGGCTGGTCCGTACGGGCCTCGTCCACCAGCGGGCCATCTCGGCGGCGCTCGGCACCGAGATCCGGACCGCCTGACGACTTCGCCTCCTCCTGCCAAGCAGACAGGAGCGGACTACCGGAGCGAACATGATGCCTACGACAGGAGGGCCACCCGGTCTTGACATGCGCCCGGCAAGAGATGACGACGCGCTGCGGCGAGTCCTCGAAGACGCTTCTATGGGGCGATGGGAAGGGCCCCGAGACCTGCTGACCACTACCGGTGCCGACTGGGACCGCCGAATCTTCCGCCTCCAGGTGCTCGCCGAAGCGGGGGCTCGCCTGCGTTTCGCCGACACCTGGGCGAAGGCGGAACCGCGCTCGCCGCACGCGCTGGCTCTCCTCGCGAACGTTCAGGCCCTTCGCGCGATGATCGCCGGGCAGGGCGGCGGCCGGTCACTGATGGAGGAAGCGTGGGCCACCTGCCGCACCGCGTTGGGAGTGTGGCCGGATGATGTGGCGCCCCTGGTAGTGATGCTGGCGTTGCTGCGGACCCATGCACCGGACCGGGCAACCCTGCGGCAGGTGTGGGTGGAGATCAAGCAGCGTGACCCGTGGAACCGCGAGGCCCACCACGAGGTCGTCACCTACCTGTTCCAGCGGTACCACGGCCGGCCGGGGGAGGCGATGTGGTGGGCGGAGGAGCAGGCGTCCATCGCCCCGCGAGGGCTGCCGATCGCGGTCCTGCCCCTGGTCGTGATCGCCGAGGCCCACCGATCCCGTCAGGAGCGAGACCAGACGGCGTACGGGCTGACCATCCACCCCTGGATCGACTGCCCTCAGATCGACCCCGTGCTGGAACGCTGGTGGCGCTACCGCGCGCCCGGCCCGCACGCCTGCTTCGCCGATGACGCCAACTACCTGGCACACGCCCTGTCGTTCGCCAACCGCCACAGCGAGGCGGCGGAGGTCTTCGACGCGATCGGCCTGTACGCCACGCACCTTCCCTGGGCCTACTGCGGTCAGGCCGAAGACCTGTTCCTGCGGCACCGCGCCTGGGCTTACAACCCGCCAAGGCGCCGGCACCCCTGACCACCCTGACACCACCCCTCCTAAGCACGAAGGACGGCACCCCCATGCCTCTTGACGTCTCCCGCGTCTCCGACGAGGAACGCCTGAAGCAGCTCGGCTACCAGCAGACGCTCTCCCGCTCGATGTCCGGCAGGGCCAACTTCGGCGTCAGCTTCACGAT
Source organism: Streptomyces sp. Y2F8-2 (assembly GCF_014905555.1). Lineage (GTDB taxonomy): Bacteria > Actinomycetota > Actinomycetes > Streptomycetales > Streptomycetaceae > Streptomyces > Streptomyces cynarae. The sequence continues at coordinate 201,772 of NZ_BNGS01000010.1, forward strand.
CATCTCGATCCTGTCCGGCTGCATGACCCTGTACGGCTACGGCATGAACACCGGCGGCCCGGCCGTGATCATGTGGGGCTGGCTGTTCGTCGGCCTGATGACCTTGTTCGTCGGCCTGTCGATGGCCGAGGTCTGCTCCTCCTACCCGACCAGCGCCGGACTGTACTTCTGGGCCCACCGCATGGCACCCGCGAGAACGGCCGCCGCCTGGGCCTGGTTCACCGGCTGGTTCAACGCCCTGGGCCAGATCGCAGTGACCGCGGGCGTCGACTTCGGCGCCGCGACCTTCCTCAACGCGCTGCTCGACCTTCAGTTCGGTTTCGCGGCCACGCCCGGTCACACCATCACGCTGTTCGGGATCATCCTTGTCCTGCACGGCGTGCTGAACACCTTCGGTGTCCGCATCGTCGCCTTCCTCAACGAGGTCTCCATCTGGTGGCACATCCTCGGCGTCGTCATCATCTGCGGCGCCCTGGTGCTCGTGCCCGACCACCACCGGTCGACCGGCTTCGTCTTCGGCGAGTTCGTCAACAACACCGGCTTCTCCTCCAGCACCTACGTGGTGCTGATCGGACTGCTGATGGCGCAGTACACCTTCACCGGCTACGACGCCTCCGCCCACATGACCGAGGAGACCATCGACGCCTCCACCGCCGGCCCTAAGGGCATCGTCCGCTCGATCCTCGTCTCCCTCGCCGCCGGCTTCATCCTGCTGTTCGGCTTCACCTACGCCATCCAGTCCTACCCCGGCGCACTCGCCTCCGGGACCGGGGTGCCCCCGGCGCAGATCCTCATGGACGCCCTCGGCGCCGCGGCCGGCAAGTGGCTGCTGCTGGTCGTCATCGTCGCCCAGCTCTTCTGCGGCATGGCGTCCGTCACCGCCAACTCCCGCATGATCTACGCCTTCTCCCGCGACGGCGCCCTGCCCTTCTCAAAGGTGTGGCACCAGCTGAACCCCGCCACGCGGACGCCCACCAACGCGGTATGGCTCGCCACTGGCGGCGCCTTCGTCCTCGGCCTGCCCTACCTGTGGAACACCACCGCTTACGCGGCCGTCACGTCGATCGCGACCATCGGCCTGTACATCGCCTACGTCATCCCCACGTACCTCCGGCTCCGCCAGGGGAGCCGGTTCGAGCGCGGCCCCTGGCACCTCGGCTCCTGGTCCCTACTCGTCGGCACGATCGCCGTCGCCTGGGTCCTGCTGATCACCGTGCTGTTCATGCTGCCGCAGACTTCGCCCGTCACCGCGCACACCTTCAACTACGCGCCTGTCGCGGTCGGCGTCGTCATCGCCTTCTGCGGCATCTGGTGGCTGGCGTCCGCGCGCAAGTGGTTCCTCAATCCTGCGCACCCGCGCAACTCCACGCTGGATCGGACGGGTGCCGGTGGGAGGGCCGGCGTCCGCTGAGAGGAGCGGCCGGATCCGGTGCTTGCCGAGAAACGGCTGAAGCGTGTCGGGCGAGCACCGAAAGCCCCTGGTCGTCGGTGACCAGCCCGCAGCGGGCTGCGGCCCGCGCTGACCGAAAACCGTTCACTTAAGGTGATCGCATCTCGACCCGCTGTCAGTGGTGCGTGCTCTCATAACCTGCGCGGGGATCGTCAACAGCCTGAGTTACTTCATGGCGGTACGGATGGAGGCGTGCGAGCGGGTCGCTGTGCCGATAAGGGCCATGGCCCGGTCTGCCGAACGCAGCCTGCCGGTTGAGCCGGGGACAGCCCGATGAGCGGCCGACGTCCGGCGCGGCGTCCCGCACGGCGCCGGCCGGCCCGCCGTTCCAAGAAGCAGGACGACCAGTTGGACGCCCTGGACCACCGCGCGTTCGAGTTCGCCGTACGGGACCTGATGCGACGGGACGGCTGCCAGGCGGAGCAGCTCGGCGGTGCCGGCGACAACGCCTGCGACGTACGCGCCGTCGATCCCCTGGGGCGCGTCTGGGCCATCCAGTGCAAGCACCGCCGGGACGGAGACCGCGGCTCCGCCGTCGGCGTCGGTGTCCTGCAGCAGGTCAACGGCACCGCACGGCAGATCCACGGAGCGGACGTAGCTGTCGTGCTCACCAACGGCCGCTTTTCCTCCAAGGCCATCCCCTGGGGCGCGGAACACCGGATACACCTCGTGGACCGCCGTCTGCTGGGTGAATGGGCGGCCGGGTCCCGACCGCTGTGGGATTCGCTGGACCGCATCCCTCCTCCGCGCCGTTCATCCGCGCTGTCTTGACCTGTCTGGCGGGGCGGTTGATGCAGCGGAAGGCCCGGATCGGGGCGCGTCCGCCCCTGCGGCCTTGGACGCCACTGTGCGGGAGGCGAATCTGCCCCGATCCAGCCATTGGACAAGCGCCCCGTCGCCATTCGCTGGTGATCGAAACCCGCCGCGGTCGAGTCTGGGCTATGCAAAGGGGAGGGCAGAGGTGTTGCGTACGGGAGGAATGGCCGGGTGGTTCTGAGCATCAACGTGGCGGTTCTGCTGGCAGTCGTCATCGTCTTGCGGCTCCGTCGACGCACAGAGGCCCGGAGCCGGTTCGATGAAAAGCTGACTGTGGTCATCGTGCTGGTGTTCGGTGTGCTGATCGCGCCCACGAGCTTCGGGCAGGGCGTTCTCAACGCTGTCGGCCAGGTAGCCCACAGCCTGTCGCAGACCAGTAGCCCCTGATCTTGAGCGTTACAGATGAGGCTGTCTGACGACGCAGCGGCCTCACAGGCGGCCCTGGCATGACGTGCCCATCGACGTGATCCGGCCGTTAGGCTCGCAGTCATGACCGCAGGGGAGCGCGTTGTCGTTGTCGGGGCTGGGGTGGCTGGGCTCACCACGGCCGTCGTTCTCGCCGAGGCCGGGGCTTCGGTGCACGTGATCGCCGAGCAGGTGCCGGGGGTCACGTCGCTGGCGGCCGGGGCGATGTGGGGGCCTTACCTGGTCGAACCGAAGGACAAGGTCGACCAGTGGGGACAACGGTCCCTGGAGATCTTCCGGGAGCTGGCCCAGGACCCGGCGACGGGCGTCCGGCTCACCAGTGGCATCGAAGCATCCCGCACGGCCGAAGCCGCGCCGGACTGGGCCACCACTTTGCCTGGTTTCCGACCGTGCGAGCGGGCTGAACTCCCGGCCGGGTTCACGGCGGGCTACCGGTTCACCGTGCCACTGATCGACATGCCCACCTACCTCGACTACCTCCTGCGCCGACTCCGCGACGCTGGCGGTGTGGTCGAGCAGCGACGGCTGACCTCGCTCTCGGACGCCGGTCCGGCTTCGGCGATCGTCAACTGCGCGGGCCTCGGGGCGCGCGACCTGGTTCCGGACCCCGACCTCCGGCCCATCCGCGGTCAGCACGTCGTCGTCACCAACCCCGGACTGACCGAGTTCTTCTCCGAGGACACCGGCCTCTCCCCGGACCTCCTGTGCTTCTACCCCCACGGCGACACCGTGGTCCTGGGCGGCACAGCGATCGACGGCGAAGGCGATCTGGCCCCCGACGACAAGGCGGCGGCCGGCATCCTCGCCCGCTGCGCCGAGGTCGAGCCCCGCCTCGCCGAGGCCCGTGTCCTGGAGCACCGGGTCGGCGCTCGACCGACCCGCGCCACGGTCCGTGTGGAGGAAGAGGTGGGGGAGGACGGCACCGTGGTCGTGCACAACTACGGGCACGGAGGCGCCGGCGTCACGCTGTCGTGGGGGTGCGCCGAGGAGGCTCGGGCGTTGCTCTCCGCCAAGTGATCTGCATGTGGAAGAACAGACGTTGCGATGTCCGCAGCGCGGGATCGCTCAGGGCGCCCCGACACGCTTGTAGCCGAACCACAACCGGCCACCGGTCTGTCCGAGCACCTCGTCCACGACGGCCACGAGGGTCTCTGCTCTCCCGTCTAGTGCCTCCTGTAGGCCGTGGTGGAGGCGTGTGCTGAGCCCTGGCGCGGTCGTCTCAAGACGGCGTGCCAGCCACTTCCCACCGCCACCCCACGACCCGCCAATGGCCAGCGTCAGCTCACCGGTGCGTCGGACCAGTTCGGTCGCGATGAAGAGACGCTCGCTCTGGTCGTCGCTTCCCGCGAGGTCGTCCAGCAGGTCAGTGATCGCGTAGCGGCGGTCGTCGATCTCTTCCATCGACACCGGGGGTGGTCCGGCGGTGGTCAGCTTCCGGGCCTGTGCGGCGAGGCGGGCTCCGAGACCGTCGGTGTCGAAGAGCAGCAGTCCGTCGACACACATCCACAGCAGCGGTGACCGGCGCTTGCGCAGCTCCCGTTCGACGTAGGCGTGCCACGTCGCCTCGGTGTGAACGAACATCTCCACCGGCCAGCCGGCGTACTGGAGGCTCGCCCGGTAGGGGGCTGGGGCTCCGTGGAGCAGGACCACGACGTCGAGGTCCGACGTGGCCGTTCGGCGGGCTGTCACGACGCTGCCGCCCAGGAACGCGGTGCGCGTTTCGGGGTGCTGTTCATCCACGACGGCGCGTGCGGCCTCGATCGCATCCATGCGGCAACTATCAGCACTGCCCACACCGGGCGCACGCCGTTTTCCGCGGCTGGACAGCGAGGTCTCGCGCACTGCGTCTCAGTTCGCCGGGGGCAGACAGCAAAGATCCACGAATGACTGGTCAGCGCCGCAAGGGCATGTGAACCTGGACGACCTTCTCGCAAAACACCAGGTCAAAGAGGTGATTGCTCGTGACTGCGGCACCCCAGGGCCCCGGATTCTCCACCAGCGTCGAGGCCCTGCGGCTGCGTGAATGGCTGCTCGGCCCGGGCCAGGCCACACTCGTGATGGATCAGTTCTCCGCCGACGACTTCCACCTGGTCGTCGACGACCGCGCGGACGTACACGTCAACTCGAAGGATGGATCCTTCTATCTCGGGTGGTTTCCGTCCGGCCGCCCTGGTACCGACGGCGAGGGGTGGAAGATCGCCGTCACCGGTACGGCCAAGGTGCGCGGCTACCACATGTCCTTCGACACGGAGACACCGGCGGACGTCGTCGCTGCCGCAGTCGCGCGCGTGCTGGAGACCTCCCAGCGGGTGTGACAGCCAGAGGCTCGAGTCGCTCCAGCCCCCCAACCTCTTGGAGGCATACCTGCATCCCGATTTCCCGATCGATCCACCCGCTCCGGCCTGCGTCCCGTCCGCTTACTGGGTCGGTCCCCGGCACCTGGCCGGTGACGACGGACGCCTCTACGACGCCGTCGCTGACACACTCGCCGGCCTGGGCTGGACGAGCCTGACGCTCGTCCGCGGGCGCCAGGAGCCGGAGGAGGCGCCGGAGGACCGTCAGGTCCTGCGCAGCACCGTCCTGCACATCAGCCCCGACTCCCTGCGGTGGGCCCAGTGGGTCCTGCCGGACGAGCCCTTCCACCTGGGGAACCTGCCGATCGCCTGGCAAGTGTCCGCGCGTACCCACCCGAGCAGTCCGCTCGCCCAGTGGTCGGCCTACTTCACCCCCGACGTCCCGGGGGAGATCCTCGCCGGCTTCCTCACCGCGCTCGACGCCCGCAATCAGCCCGCCCTGCCATGCGGTGGCCCCGAGCTGGTCCTCGACGCGGTAACGGCGCACGGCTGGCTGCGCGACGTCGACCAGCCCAGCACGGGCGCGGTGGATCCGACGTTCGCCTCGCACGTCCGCCTCGGCGAGGTGCCGCCCCTCATCCAGGATGGCGATCCACTGGCGCTGGTGGCTGAGGCGGAGGAGGCGGCCCTGGCCGGGTGGCAGGCGTGGGCCGAGCCGGTGCTCGGCGCGGGCTACCTGTGGGCCGCGTCGTTCAGCGCCAGAGTGCCGCACGACCTCGTCGCCGCGTTCGCCGACTCCCTCAGCTCCAGCGCGCCGGTGCTGCGCCGGGTGCTGCCGGAGAGTACGCGCGATCGGCTCCTGCGCGCTCCGGCCTGCTGAGGGCCCGTCCAACGCATTGAAGCCGGGCCTCCCGTCGGGGAGGCCCGGCTTCGTGTACCCGCAGATTGGGCCGCCGTTGGTGTGCGGCCGGTCAGCTTCCTTCGTACAGGGCGCGGAATTCGAGGGTGTCTTCCGCAGTGACGATCTCGGCCAGGCGTTCGAACTCCGCGTAGTCCTCGTCGGTCATGATGGCGACGGCGTCGCTGACCACGGATCCCTTGGGAGAGCTTGGCGAAGTACTTCATGAGCAGGTCGACGAAGGCGTCCTTCATCTCGTCGAGTTCACGCTGCCATTCGTCTTCGAGCTCTATCTGCGCAATCGCGGCGGCCTTTTCCTCCGGGGTGAAGGTGATCAGCAGGTCGCGCTCGGCGCGGGTGAACGGGCGTCCGTCGCGGTGGTAAGGGCGCGTCCGGATGTCGGGGTGGTTGAGGTCAACTTGGTGAGGAGGAGGACGACTTCGGGGCGAACGGAGGAGGGCATGGGTGGTTCCTTGTGTGGTGTCGTGAGATCGGTTTGTGCTGGTGAGCTGGCAGGTGGTGCTCGGGGCATGATGTGCGGGTGCCTTGGTCAAGGAGGTGTGGGCTGCGAGAAGCAGGGTGCTCGCGGAAGGGTGGTTGCTCAGCGTGGGCCGGCGGCGGGGGTGCCGCGCGCTCGACTGCGGTAGGGACGAGGGTGCCAAGGGCATGTTGTGGGGCTTCTGGGGCACCAATGGTCCGGAGGATCGCCGGTTTGGCCAACCGCCGATCGTCGGCTATGTTTCGCCCGTTTTTCGCTGGTCAGCGCCGTCGGCTGGGGTCGTTCACGGCGCTGGTGGCCGGTCGCGTGACGGGCGCGAGGGGTGCGGTGCGCCGAGTGCCCATCGTGGCCGTTCCGTCGGGGCTTGCGGGTAGTGCCGGCAGGTGGGCACTGCGGCGCAGGCGCCACACCAGGACATCGCTGATGGAGTCGGCGGTGTCGAGCTCACGTCGTCGGGCGGCGTCGGCCAGCAGAACGGCCGGGTCGTGGCCGGCCTTCCGGACCTCGTCGAGGGTGGCGGCCAGGGCGGCCCAGCCGGACTCGGCGCGGATCCGCTCGGCCAGCTCCGGCAGCACTTGCTGAAGTAGCGCGGCGTGCCGTTGCCGAACACGCGGCGCCAGACGCTGGCCTCGCTGCCGCAGGACGGCCATCGGCTGGGCTGCTGCGGTTTCGTAGGCTGCCCGAAGGTGTTCAGCTGCCTGCTGAGCTGCGGCGGCCTGCTGCGCGTGCTCCTTCTTCGCGTGCCAGTTCGCCGCGGCGATGGCGAGGAAGAAGGCCATGTCGATGAGCATGGCGGCGGTGGCGCCGTCTTCCCCGCGGCCCAGGGCTGGTCCGCTGTGGACGAGGTCGCGGGCGGCCTGGCGCAGGGCGCGGTCGTGCCCGCGTACGGCCCTCACGTGGGAGCGGCTGGCCCGCTCGAACACGAAGGCCGCCTCGCGCAGCTCGGCGCGGATATGGGCGGCGGAGGTCTTGGCCAGCGCGTCCAGGACCTCACCCGCAGCGGCGATCTGCGCCGCTGCTGCACCGTCGTCACCGTGGTCGATGATCAGCAGTGCCTGCCAGGTGGCTGCGGTGGCCCGGCGCCGCGCGAACGCGGGACCTGTCACGTCCGGCAGGGCGGGCTGCTCCGGCCGTGAGCCGTCCGCCGAAGCGGCCTCCGCAGGAAGCGTCCAGCGTCCGCGGATGCGGGGCAGGGACAGATCGGGTGCGAGCGTGGAACCCGCGTAGAACACCGGCTCCTTCTCACCGTTGCGGTCATCGGGCAGGGCGACCTTGTAGCCGAGCAGGTCGCCGGAGGGCGCGACGCGTTTGCGGATCAGCAGGCCGGCGGCGGCCAGCCGGTCGAAGAACTCCTCCTCGCTCGTCGCGCCGGCCACCGCGCGCCGTACGGTCTCCCGCAGCTCCTCGCGCGCAGGGCGCTGCCTGCCCGTGCGTTCGGCCTTGTACCGCTCCGCGCTGGTGGCCCGCTTGGCGGCGGTGCCGTCCCCGGGGGCGACCTGGTGCAGCCCGAGTTCCTTTTCGATCAGCCGGCACTCGGCCTGGGCGCGTTTGCCGGAGCGGTGGTGGTCGGGGCGGCGGCCGTCCTCGCGGACGAGGGTGGCGATGATGTGGATGTGGTCGTCGGCGTGCCGGACGGCTGCCCAGCGGCAGCCGGCCCCGTCGCCGGGGTCGATGCCGGTGGCGGCGACCATGCGGCGGGCGATGTCGCCCCACTGCTCGTCGGACAGGATCGGGTCGTCGGGCGCGGCGCGCACCGAGCAGTGCCAGACGTGCGTGTCGGGACGCTGGCCCGCGTCGAGCAGGGACAGGGGCTGGTCGAGGAGGTGCTGGAGGTCCTTCTTCATGACCGCAGGGTCGCGGCCGGGGTCAGGGGCCATGCCGTCGAAGGAGGCGACCAGGTGCGGGTCGATGTGCTCCTCGTGGGTGCCCTTGCCGTACAGGTAGTGCAGGAGCCCGAGCGTGTTGCTGCCCTGCTGGTGGACCCGGGGGATCAAGCCGCCTCGCCCTCCTGCCCGTTGGCGACCCTGTCTGCTGCCCGCTGGACCGCCTGCGCGGCACGCTGCAGGTCGGCGAGGGCAGCGGCGAAGTGCGGTACATCGGCACCCGAGTTGAGGGCCTTGGCGATCTGGTTGACGTTGCCGCCCGCCCAGCCGAGCTGACGACGCACACCAAAGAGGGCAGTCAGGATGTCCCGCTCGGTGGCGATGGCCGCCGCGGTGCGGGACTGGTCGCGGGCAGCGGCCAGGGCGGAGTGGGCCAGGAACCCGGCCACGCTCATGCCGACGTGGTCGGCACCGGACTGGATGACGGCGAGTTCTAGCTCGTTGAGGCGGACGCTGTGAGCGGAGCGCTGCTTCTTGTCACGCGGACGCGACTTCCCCTTCCTGGCCTTGCCCTTGCGGCTGGCCTTGCCTGGCTGCGGTCCGCCCCCGGTCGCAGCCTTCCCGTCCGGCGCCCCCTGGCGCCGGACGGGCCCCGCCACCCCCGGGGCGGGTTCGGGTTCGGGCGCTCCCCCGACGGGGGAGTGTCCGAACCTCCAACTTGCTCCGCCTGGGGCAGGGGTGATCAGCAGAGACTGCTTGTGAGGCACGGGGTCTTCGTGGTGCGGGGTGTGCATGGGGCCCTTCGGGTCGGGGTCTGGTTGGGAGCTCTGGTGCTGCGGGGATCAGCGGGACGCAGTACCGGCTACGGCTTTGAGCTGGGCTTTGAACTCGCGGACGACTCGTCCGACGCCGTCGCTGGAGACGGTGTAGCCAGCGGCGCGCAGGGCGTCCTCAACCCGGTCGCGTCCGACGCTGCCGGTCTGCTCATGGATGCGGCGAGCGTGCTTGAGGATGACCTCGTCGGAGGCACGGGCTTTGCTGGCGTCGCGCTTCTTCCGGGCAGCCGGTTTCCGCTCGTGCCTGCCCGAAGGGCTGCCCGAGCTGTTGCCCGTGAGCGCCCGGCTCTCTTCAGTTTCTGCCCGTGCGGGCAGCCCGGACTCCGGGCGGGCAGGCTGCGGGCGGGCAGCCGGAGGGACCTCGTCGTCACCCCGATCTGACGGGTGCGGGCGGGCAGTTTCCTCTGCCCGCGGCAGTTGTGCCGTGCGGCCGGCGCGCGGGCTGCTGTGCCCGGATTCCCGGGCGGGGTTGGAGGCCGGGACCTCCCAGCGCGGCGGCAGCGTGATGGAAGCGAGGCCGAGGGCCTGCTTGCGGGTGGCGAGCTTGTGCAGCAGCAGCTTGTCCTGGAGCGGGTCGCCGTCGACGCCGGCCCGCTCGAGAGCCTGGTGCAGGCGCTCTGCCAGGCGTCGTCTCCGCCGTCTGCCGCGCTTGTCGGTCATCGACTCGGCGCGCAGGATCAGGGCGACGGCTTCGCTCAGCGCGCGCTCGCGGATGAGTCGGGCGGCATCGGCGTCCTGGTCGGCGATGCCGAGGCGAGCCAGGAGGCGTTCGCGTGCCTGGCGGACGAGGACGGCGGCCAGGCTGCGTGAGGCGGCGTCGGGGGCGCGGTGGCGCAGCTCGATGCCCATGGCCAGGTGCCAGAGCATCGCGGCCATGACCGGGCCGACGAAGGCCCGCACGGTGCCGCCGACCGGCCCGGACTCGGCGTAGGCGGGCAGAACCTGGACGGTGGTGATGACCCAGGTGAGGGTGCCGGGCAGGCCGGGTGCCTGCTTCGGGCCGTTTAGGTTCTGCCGGGCCATCAGGGCGGTGGCGAACAGGGCCAGCTCGGCGGCGGCGAACATCGCGACGCGCTCGGCGGTGCCGCCCATGTCGAGGTAGTCGGCGGCGAACCGCCAGCTGGTGTCCGCGCTGTAGGCGGTACAGCCGAGCGCCGCCACGGCCGCGACCGGCACCGCGGCGGTCCCACGCCAGCGGTTGGTGTGATGCCGCTGGCGGCGGTGCTGGCGGATCAGCCACCCGGCAAGCAGGCCGAGCAGCACGGGCGGGATGAGGAGCGCCACGGTCATCACCGGGGAGGTGGCCCAGTCAGGGAGGAGCGGCGTGCCGCTGATCCGTATGGCGAGGAGGACGGGGCTGAGAGGAGGCAGGAGGGGGCTCCAAGGCGTCGAGGATTGAGGGCGAAGGGCGAATCGACGGAGCGCTGAGCAACCGCCTACGCGAGTGGCTGGCGCGGGCAGGGCTGGTGTGAGCGCGGTGATGCGGCGGGCCCGGCTAGGAGAGGGCGCTGAGGCGGCCAGTCAGGCGGCGGGCGCTGTGCGGCGCCGTCGGTCGGGGCCGTCGAGGATGACGCGCTCCGTCATCTCGGCGAGGCGGGAGGCGACGCGGTCACCGAGGGTGACGCGCAGCTGCTCCATCGGAAGGTTGGTGGTGATGAGTGTCGGGAGCATGTGCTCGTACCGGTGATTGATGAGCCGGTAGGTCAGCTCCTCGGTCCATTCGCTGGTCTTGGCCGCGCCGAGGTCGTCCAGGAACAACAGCGGGCAGCGCGCCAGGGTCTGCAGCTCCCGTTCGGCGTCGTGGCCGGCGCGGGGGCGCAGGCGCGCGTGGAAGTCGGCGGTGGTGGTCGCTTCCCAGCGCAGACGGACCCCTCGGGCGAGCAGGGTGCGGATGGCGCCGTACGCCTGGTACGTCTTGCCCGTGCCCGTGGGGCCGGCGATCAGCAGCGACGGGCCTTCGGCGATGCCCGGCCCGCCGGGGCCGGGGCGTCCGGCGCGGGCGATCTCGTCGGCCCAGGCGGTGACCTTCGGGTGGTCGGCCAGGGCTCGGCGGTAGCGGGCGGGGATCCTGGCGTCGGCGAGTTCCAGCGCGGTGACGGGCTCGACGTGCCCTTCCTCGACGGCGGCGGTGGCAAGGTCGATGCCGCGACTGGCAAGGATGCCGTTGAGCCGGTCGGCAAGCGGGCCGACCCGGTGAGGCTCGCGGGTGAGGGTGGCGGTCAGAGGTCACCTCCGTAGGCGGCTTCGACATCGGCGGGGTTTGTCCACGCCCTGTGGACAACCGGCGCGGCGGGGGCCGCGTTCATGGCTTCGTGCACGAGGCTCGGCAGAGTGCTGGGATGCAGGCCCTTGGCGCGGTGCCGTTCCAGGCCGGCCCGGATGTGGGCGGGGGCGATGCCCTCCAGGAGCAGCTTTCGCGCCTCCCGGCCGAGATGGCCCAGGACGTTCTCGGGCGGACGGTGTGCGCAAGCGACGGCGTACTCGGCGATGAGCTGGTTGGCCGAGACGGTGCCGGATGCGGGGGCGCTCGCGCCCCCCGAAGGGGTATCTCCTAGATCCATGATCCTAGGTCCTAGATCCGGACCGTGAGCTGTCACCGCTCCCTCACTGAGCTGTCCCTGCTGCCTCATGGAGGGCTCACGGAAATCGCTCTGACCTGCTACTTCCTCATCGGTGCCCGGATTCACCGCAGGCTCGCGTATTCGCCCGGAGCTCTCACGGAGGACTCCGTGAGGCTGCGGTGGGGGCTCCGTGAGCCCGACTCCCGCAGTCGGGGCGCCGACGCCGGGTGCGGTGCGGGCCGGCGTGTCGTGGTGTGGGCAGGCGGGAAGCCGGCTCGCGCTGGGGCGGTTGATCTTCTGGTGCTGCCGCCAGGTGACGATGTGCAGGTAGCGCTTGTCATCCGGGCCCTTGTAGCGGCATATCAGCCTGGTGTCGGCGAGCTGGGCGAGGTCCTTCTCGACGTCGGCAGGTGTGTGTTCGGGGCGCAGGACCCACAGCTGCCCGGCGATGATCGCGGCGTGGTCGCGGTGGCGGCCCTGGTCGTCGGCCTGGGTGAGCAGGCCGAAGAAGGTGCGCTCGGCGGTCAGGGTGACGGCGGCCAGGGACTCGGAGACGAAGGCTTCGGGCTTGATGGTGCGGATTCGTGCCAAGAGGGGCGGTCCTCACTCGGTGACCGGTGGGCTGGGTGCCCACGGTTCACCGTCGGTCGGGGGTGGGACGGGCGTGAAGGGCGGGGGATGTCCGGCCGTTGAGGCGGGGTGCGTTGATGGCCGCTCGCGCTTTCCGGGGGTGTCGTCAACATAGCCACACCCAGGTCGCGCAAGTCCAGCCCTATCCGGCGCAATCTCTCACGGCAGAAATGCTGCTGGAAATCGAGTCGGCGAGGGCGGTGCGAAAACGGTAGGGCACGATCGGCGGTTGACCAAATAGTTGCCCGGCATCCCGAGCCGGAAGGATCACATCGGGAAGCCGTTGACGTCCTGCGAGCGATGAAGCTACAACACAACACCCCACGTCAGAGAGGGTCTCTGGTGTCGGGGCCCGTTCGGGGATCCGGACCTTCGCAGCACCCCGACCGTCCCGCTCGCCCATTGAGCGCGGCGCAACATAGCCGACGATCGCCGGTTAACCAAACCGGCGAATGCACGCTACAACTGGAGCCATGGCAGCACGATCTCTGGAAATAGGGCCCGCAGGAATGCTGGCGGCTCGCACCATCGAAATCCTGCGTACGGAACGCGGCCTTGGGCAGCGCCAACTCGCCGCGCGGTGTTCCGCTTTGGGTCGCCCTATGTCCAACACGATGCTGTCCCGCATCGAACTCGCCAAGCGGCGATGCGATATCGACGACCTCGTCGCTATCGCCGAAGCCCTGCAGGTATCACCCCTCGCTCTCCTGCAGGGCCCGGGCGCCACCTGAGCCGCTCACGCATCCGTCCCCCGACTTCGCGACTAGGAGCCGCCCCCCTTGCACCGATCCACGCCCGCGTCCGTCCCCCACAGGCCGTCCGACGCCCCTCCGCCCCGCCTCTACCGCCCCGAAGAGATCGCTGACACCCTCGGCTGCTCGGCCTGGTGGGTCAAGGACCGAGCGCGACGGCGCCTGATACCGCACACCCGGGTCGGCCGTGCCTACCGCTTCACCGCCGAGCATCTGGCCGAGATCATCCGCCTCTACGAGGAGCGGCCGGCCCAGCCTGCGCAGACAGCCGCGCGGGCGACCGAGCTGCTCTCCGAGCCCGGTACGCAGACCGGCTCCGCGCAACGTCGCCGCCCTGTCGTTGCTCCGACGACCCGCCTACGGGCTCGCCCGCCGCGTCGACAGCAGCAGTACGGCACTGTCGCGTGACCGGATCGAACCTGCCGTAGACGAGGACAATCAAGAGGGGGACAGCGGAACTTGGGTTTCGCGGAGAAGCGCGGAAACTACTGGCGTGGCCGGTACAAGGTCGCGCCCGGCAAGCACAACACGGTCGTCGACGAGAACGGCAAGGCGATCAGGTTCGCCACCAAGGGCGAGGCCCAACGGGCAGCGGCCGAGGCCGAGAACAAGTACCGTCGCGGCGACTGGCGCGACCCGGCCCTCGGCCAGGAGACCTTCGGCGAGTACGCGAACCGCTGGTACGAGGCCCAGGACCTGGCGGCCTCGACCATGCAGAACTACAAGCGCCACATCGAGGAGCACCTGCTCCCCGAGTTCGAGGACAAGGCGCTCGCCGGCATCCTGCGTACGGACGTCGACCTGTGGGAGAAGACGGAGAAGGCCCTCTATGCCGCCTCCAGCGTCAAGACCTGGCGCTCGACGCTCCACCTGATCTTCGAGGACGCGATCGACGAGGGCCTGATCACGTCCAACCCGGCTGCCCGGCGGCGCGGGCGAGGTAAGCGCGCCGGCCGCTCCCGAGACCGTGGTCCGGAGAAGGTGGTCACCGACGCGCTCGGCATCCTGCTGGCCGCCGAGCGTGCCGCCCTGCTCTCCGGCCGCGACGACGAGTTCGTCGCCGTGGTCCTCAAGGGCTACACCGGCATGCGCTGGGGCGAGATCGTCGGCCTGGAGACCGCGTTCGTCCGCCCTGGAGCCGTCCGGGTCGAGTGGCAGCTGTACGAGCTCGACACGGGAGAGCTGGTGCGCTGCCCGCCGAAGGACGACAGCTACCGCACCATCGACTCGATGGACTGGCTGTCGGCACTGGTCGCCAACCACATCGCCCGCACGAAGCCCAAGCCGTGCCCCTGCCACGGCAAGACCTACGTCTTCCGAGGACAGGGCGCGGCCCGTACCGGGGGCCACCAGGGCGCGAAGCTCGTCGACGTCGCCCGTCGTGCCAGCGTTTCAACTGGCACGGTGTCCAACGTCCTCAACCACCCCGAACGCGTCACCGAGGCCACGCGAGCAAAGGTCGAGCAGGCCATCGCGGACCTCCGGTTCGTGCGGGGCGGCGTCGTGCCGGAGCATGCCGCCCACTGGCGCAGGAACGGTTTCGCGACCTGGCTATTCACGCCGGCGGTCTCCGGCTGGTACCCGAAGAAGGCGCCGCAGGAGCCACGGCCAGTGCCCTTGCTCGGCGAGCCGTGGCCCGGTGTCCCAGCACGGGGGCGGGGTGCCAGCGATCGGGCCGACGCCTGTTGGCTCCCGATAGCCAAGGGGCTCACGCCCCACGGCCTTCGCCACACCCACCGGACGATGATGGAGGACCTGGGAACCGAGAAGGTGCTCATGGATGAACGCATGGGCCACATCGACGGCTCGGTCTCGGCGCGCTACGCCCACGTCACCCCAGGCATGCGGCAGCGCCTCAAGTTCGGGCTGACCGAGCAATGGGAGTCGGCGCTCGACGCCCGACTGGCGCTGTCTCCGGCGTCGCCGGTGCGCGTGCTCAACGAGCTCCTGCGGACACGCAGGGATGCCCACCGGTTGGCGATGTCTGGGTGATGCTCGGAACGTGTGCCCCTACGCGATCACCGTGTAGGGGCACACGTGGTTCGTGACCGCCGCTGCGGCCGCCTCGGTTCAGACTGCGAAGGCTTGACCACATACGAGGCAGTGATATGGGCCGGACTTGTCTTCGGGTACCTTCACCGGCTCGTACGAGTGACAGGGGGATGACACGATGACCATGTCGTCGGGTTCGGTGAGGGGTGATGGAACCTCTGGAGTATCCACGGTGCCCTTGAAGTCGACCTTCACGTGCTTGCTGCGGATCGGCTTGAGCGCGTTCTTAAGCTCGTCCTCCACCATTCGCGCTGCGGCGGGAGCGATCAGGCCCCTGGCGTAGTCGATCTGTTCCTGCGTCCACCAGGAGTCCGGCCCCGCCGGCTGCCCACAGAGAGGGCAGTAGTAGGCAGGGGGCGACGGCTGCTGCTCGGCCTCTTCATTCGCCGGTCCGTGGTGCCACTTGAACTGGTTGATGCAGTGGGGACACTCCCGACGCACGAAGCCGTCGTGGTCCAGGGGCAGGCTCATCGGAATTTCCATGTCACGCCCCATCCACGAACTCTTCGACCCTGATCGGCACCCCGTCGGCGGTCTTCCCCGTCAGGACGACGTTGAAGTACGAGCTGGCCCCCATCCCCAGAGAGCGAGCACTCATTACCCGCACCGACTTACCGGCGGGCAACTTCGGGACGGGGAACTCACCCTCGCTGTGGGTAATGAGCCTGTTCTCCTCTTCGGCTTCCACATCCAGGTCGTAGACGTCTCCTGGGCCGTGGTTGGTGATCACGACCGTCCCCATCTTTCTCGACCCGTTGTCGACGTAGCGGGCACTGAGCCGAGGGGTACCGGCTGCTTGCGACGACGGAAGCTTCCGTCCCAGCGGAAGCCCGCCACCTGGTGGGACAGGCGGAGTGAGGTCGCCGGCGTCATGCCAATCCGTACCGGTCAGCCGCACGGCGCACCCCGCAGTCTGTAGACGAGTCGCGAGATCCTGCCGCTTCCTCGTGGAGTTGTCGAGGCGGATCACGTGCCGGCCGTGAATGTCGCTGAAGACCTTCACCTGCCCGAGCTCGACTATCACGGTGCGGTTCTCATCCCGGCCCATGGCCATCCCTGCCTCGAACAGCACGTTCGGTCGGGGCTGCATCTGCGGGTTGCACTCGGGATCTCCGGCGTACGTGAGGCTCTCGTGCAGGTAGGTGACGTCGTCGGGGGTCTGGAGCACCACCACGGCCTGCGCCTGTGAGAACGCGGTGTCCAGGACCTCGCCGATGTATGGGGAGCCCTTGCCAGTCATCTGGATGGCCTCGGACCATTCGATTGGATCGAGGCCGATAGCGCGCAGGAACTCGAAGAGCCCCTTGCGCGCGAGCTCGTTCCGTCCGTGGATCACGAACACCTTGCGAGGGTCTGCGCCGCCCTCGGCCACTCGGTCTGCCATGTCTTGCTCACCACTCACGGTCGAGGGAGAACTGTCCTCAGCGACGGTAGCGGCAGGCACTGACAACGAATGGAGCCCGATGATGGGAGCCGGATTCCGAAGTTGGCTCCCAACTGGCTCCCAGAATGGTCCCCGGAACCACTCAAGGGCCCGACCCGCTCTGCGGATCAGGCCCCTGACCTGGTACTACGGCGTCGGGGTGGCGGGATTTGAACCCACGACCTCTTCGTCCCGAACGAAGCGCGCTGCCAAGCTGCGCTACACCCCGGTGTCGCTGCTGTCGCGGCGACGACGTTTACTCTAGCCCACCGGTGGCCGGAGACGAAATCCGGTTTTCCGGCGGCGGCGCGTGGGGTCCGGGCGGACGTGGTCGGCGAGGACCAGGAGGAGGGCCAGGCCGAAGAAGGCCAGGCCGAGCAGGAGTGCGTTGGCGAGGGTGCTCTTGTAGCCGAGGTGGGCGACGTCCAGGAACGGGTACACGTAGCGCGCGTCTGCGGTCGGTGGGAGCAGTGCGCCGCGCGCCAGGGTGAAGATCAGGTACGCCAGGGGGTAGAGGAGCCACCGCGTGGCGTGCTGCAGGCCCAGGGGGGCCGGGCGGGTCAGGAGCAGCCAGTCCAGAAGGGCCGCGATCGGGGTGACCGTGTGCAGTACCTGGTTGGCTAGTGCGGACCAGATCGTGGGCCTGTCCGTCATCGAGAAGGGGCCCGGCTCGTTCACCAGGAGCACGTGGTAGACCAGGCCCGCGATCAGCACGTAGAACAGCGCGCCGCCGGTGATCAGCGCCGGCAGCGGGTGGCGGGCCGTTCGGGCCCGCCAGGCCGACAGGGCGAAGGTCAGGGCCAGCAGCAGGTTGGCCTGGATGGTGAAGTAGCTCAGGACCCGGGCGGGGCTGCCGAGGGCCAGGTCCATGGCCACCGCCGTCGCGGCCGTCAGCGCCACCAGCAGACGGTAGCGGGCCGCTACGGGGCGGCGTACCGGGGCGACCACGGCCGCGGCGGGGACGATGGAAGGCGCCAGCGTCGGCTTGCCCGGCACCGGGGGGAGGTCCGGGATCTCCTTGGGTATCGGCGTGATCATGCCCTCACGCTAAGCGGGTGGGGCAGAAGGGGCGATACGGGATGGTCCGGGCGGGGTATGGCCGGCGTTACGCCTCGGGCGATGCCTCCCTTTCCACCAGCGTCAGCAGCGTCGCCTCCGGCGGGCAGGCGAACCGGACCGGCGTGTAGCGGTTCGTACCGCAGCCCGCCGACACGTGCAGGTACGACGTCCGGCCCTCCGCCGTGTGCCGTGACAGGCCCTTCACCCGGTCCGCGTCCAGGTCGCAGTTGGTGACCAGGGCGCCGTAGAAGGGGATGCACAGCTGGCCGCCGTGGGTGTGGCCGGCCAGGATCAGCGGATAACCGTCCGCCGCGAACGCGTCCAGGCAGCGCAGATACGGCGCGTGGACCACGCCCATCGAGAAGTCCGCCGAGGAGGAGGGGCCGCCCGCCACGCGCGCGTACCGGTCGCGCTTGATGTGCGGGTCGTCCAGGCCCGTCAGCTCGATCTCCAAGCCTTCGATCTTCAGGGTGCCCCGGGTGTTCGTCAGGTTCAGCCAGCCGGCCGCGTCGAAGCTGTCGCGCAGCTCCTCCCAGGGGTTGTGGATGGCGCCGACCACCGGCGGGTTGCCGTTCAGACCGTGGTGGCCCCTCGCCTTCTCCACCAGGTAGCGGGCCGGGTTGCGGAGCCTGGGGCCGTAGTAGTCGTTCGAACCGAAGACGTACGCCCCCGGGAACTCCATCAGCGGGCCCAGTGCGTCCAGCACCTCCGGCACCCCCTCGGTGTCGGAGAGGTTGTCCCCGGTGTTGATCACGAAGTCGGGGCGCAGGCCCGCCAGTGAGCGCAGCCAGCGCTGCTTCTTGCGCTGCCCGCTCACCATGTGGATGTCGGAGACCTGCAGGACGCGCAAAGGATGCGCCCCGGGGGGCAGCACCGGGACCGTCACCCGGCGCAGCCGGAAGGAGCGGGCCTCGAACCCGGCCGAGTACAGCAGTCCGGCGGCGGCGACCGCCGTGATTCCCAGGGGTACTCCGTATCGTGCGCGCATACGACCATCGTGTCAGAACCGGCTGCCGCCCCGCGTTCACCTGTGGACGACCCCGACCCGGCGACGCCTGAGATCGGCACCGACGCTCCCGGTCGCCCACCACGCCCCGGAAATGTACGGGCAACCGCCCCACCGCACCTGCGACAATCAGAGGCATGACCACGCTCAAGTCGAAGCTGCAGGAAGACCTCAACGCCGCGATCAAGGAGCGCGATGAGCTCCGCTCCTCGACGCTCCGGCTGACGCTCGCCGCGATCACCAAGGAGGAGGTCGCGGGCAAGGAGAAGCGCGAGCTCTCCGACGAGGAGGTCACCAAGGTGATCACCCGTGAGGCGAAGAAGCGACGGGAGGCCGCCGACGCGTTCGCTCAGGGCGGTCGCGCCGAACAGGCCGAGCGGGAGAAGGCGGAGGGCGAGGTGCTCGCCGCGTACCTGCCCAAGCAGCTGTCCGACGACGAGCTGCGGCAGATCGTCGCGCAGGCCGTGGAGGAGGCGAAGGCGGCGGGCGCCGAGGGCCCGCGCGCCATGGGGCAGGTCATGAAGATCGTGAACCCGAAGGTGGCCGGCCAGGCGGAGGGCGGCCGCGTCGCCGCCGTGGTCAAGCAGCTTCTCGCGAGCGGCTGAACCGGTTCGCCTGCTCGCGGGCGCATACGCCGACGGGGGCGCCCCTCTCATCGAGAGGGGCGCCCCCGCTGTCATGAAGGGCTATCCCCTTCGCCCGCCGTTGCCGTTCCCGTTGCCGCCGTTTCCGGTGCCCTGGATGAAGCCGTCGGGGAAGGAGAAGGTGGGCGTCGGGAACTGTCCGCCGGTGGTACCGCCGTTGTCGGCCGCGCCGCCGATCAGTCCACCGATCGTCTGCTGCCCGCCGTTGCCGTTGCCCCTGCCCTTGTCGTGTCCGTCGCCTTTGCCCTTGT
Organism: Streptomyces sp. Y2F8-2; assembly: GCF_014905555.1. Classification (GTDB taxonomy): domain Bacteria; phylum Actinomycetota; class Actinomycetes; order Streptomycetales; family Streptomycetaceae; genus Streptomyces; species Streptomyces cynarae. Next base: position 221,192 of record NZ_BNGS01000010.1, read on the forward strand.
CGCCACCGTGGTCGTCCGGGATGTCGACGAGGTTGAAGTCCGGGGCCGGCTTGCCCGCCAGCGCGCCCGTCATCATGTCGCGCCAGATCGGGCCCGGGACCTGGCCACCGAAGACCTTGTCATAGCTGACGCCGCCGATGGTGATGTGGGTCATCTGCCGCTTGTGCGCCGGGTCGCCGACCCAGACCGCGCCCGCCATGTTCGGCGTGTAGCCGACGAACCAGGCGGCGTACCGGAAGTCCGTCGTACCGGTCTTGCCGGCGCTGGGACGGCTGCCGAGTCCGGCCTCCGTACCGGTACCGTCCTCGACGACGCCCTTCAGGAGCGTGTTGACCGTGTCCGCGGTGGTCTCCGACATCGCGCGCGAGCACGTCGACTTCGGGACCGGCAGGGACTTCTTCTCGTTGCCGACGGTCTGCGTGATCGACTCGATCGCGACCGGCGTGCAGTACGTGCCGCGGTCGGCGAAGGTCGCGTACGCGCTCGCCATGGTCAGCGGCGACACCTCCTGGGTGCCGAGCGCGATCGACGGGGCCTGGGCGATGGGCGCGCCGTCAGCGCGGTGGAAGCCCATCTTCTTGGCCGTGTCTATGACCGGGCAGATGCCGATGTCGCTGATCAGCTGCACGTAGTAGGTGTTGACCGACTTGGCGGTCGCCTCCTTCATGCGGTACGGGCCGTGCTCCGTCTCGTTCTCGTTGGTGAGCTTGGTGCCGTCCGTGTTCTTCCACTGCTTGCCGTCACAGGCGGCGACCGGGCTCGGGTACTCCATCGAGTACGGCGACGAGTACTCCTGGGTCGCCGGCTTGCCGCCCTCGATGGCGGCCGCGGCCACGATCGGCTTGAAGGTCGAACCACCCTGGTAGCCGGCGCCGCCGCCCATGTTCCGGTCCACGGACAGGTTGATCTGGGTCTCGTCCTTGCCGAAGCCGTACGGACGGGACTGGCCCATCGCGAGGATCTTGCCGGTGCCCGGCTCGACGATGGTCGCGGCCGTGGCCACCTCGTCGCTCTTGTTGACGTGGTCCTTGATGGACTTCTGCACAGAGTCCTGCGCCTGCGGGTCGAGCGTGGTGCGGATCGTCAGACCGCCCTGGTTCCAGATCTTCGCCCGCTCCGCCTGGGTCTTGCCGAAGATCGGGTCGTTCAGGAACGCCTCGCGGACGTAGTCGCAGAAGAAGCCCGCGCCCTTGACGGCCGTGATGCAGCCGTTCTTCGGCTGGCTCACGTGCAGGCCGAGCCCTGTCGCCTTGGCCTTGTCGGCGTCCGCCTGCGAGATGTCGTGCAGGTCGGCCATGCGCTGCAGCACCACGTTGCGCCGCTGCTTGGCCTCCGCCGCGTCGTTCACGGGGTCGTAGCGCGTCGGCGACTGGACGAGGCCGGCGAGGAGCGCGGACTCCTGGAGGTTCAGGTCCTTGGCGTGCTTGGAGAAGTAGCGCTCGGAGGCGGCCTCGACGCCGTAGGCCTGCTGGCCGAAGAACGTGATGTTCAGGTAGTTCTCGAGGATCTTCTTCTTGCCGAGCTTCTCTTCGATCTGGATCGCGGACTTGAGCTCGCGGATCTTGCGGCCGAGGGTCTGCTGGGTGGCCTGGGCGACCTTGGTCGGGTCGTCGCCGGCCTCCTCGATGAAGTAGTTCTTCACCAGTTGCTGGGTGAGCGTGGAGGCGCCCTGGGCCACTCCGCCGCTCTGCGCGTTCTTGTTCAGCGCGCGCAGGACGCCCTTCAGGTCGATCGCGCCGTGCTGGTAGAACCGCGAGTCCTCGATGGCGACGATCGCCTTCTGCATGTACGGCGAGACGTCCTTGAGGTCCACCACCGTGCGGTCGCGCGAGTAGACCGTGGCGATCTGGCCGCCCTGGCTGTCCAGGATGGTGGTGCGCTGGCTGAGCTGGGGGCTCTTCAGACTGGCCGGGATGTCGTCGAATCCCTGGACCGACCCCTTGGCCACAAGACCGAGCGCACCCGCGGCGGGCAGCGCGATGCCGGCCATCACAGCCCCCGCGAGCACACTCACTCCGAGGAACTTGGTGGCCTGCTGCACAGGGGACTGCCCCCCGCCCGAGCGCATATTTGGCATGAGGGCAGCCTACGTTCTCATTCGCCGGACACGCGTATAGGCCTTGGCCTAAGCTGCTCCCAACTGTCACAGCAGTAGGGCCACGTATCAAGTACGTCCGGCGACCCCGAATCGTTCCGGTGTTCCCCGAACTTTTTTGGCAGATGCGTGCCCGGATTCGCCTTGTGTGTCACCAGGCGTCCGTTGTGACTCCACTGAATCGCCCTGGTCTGTCCGGAAAGTCACGTTCGTTACCAGCTCACTCCCACGGGTGATCTGCCGTTTACCCATAGTCCGTTCGGACCATTCAAGATTGGGCCCGAAGGGGGTGTTGCGCTGTCCCCTCCTTCCGTAACGTCCTCAACTGGCGGCGGTGAATATGCCGCTGCCGCCGTGGGGGAGCCTCGATTCGGGAGAGGACGGCGCCGGTATGGGCTGGGTAACCGACTGGAGTGCGCAGGCGGCCTGCCGCACTACCGATCCGGATGAACTGTTCGTTCAGGGAGCAGCGCAGAACAGGGCCAAGGCGGTGTGCACCGGATGTCCGGTACGCACGGAATGCCTGGCAGATGCGCTGGACAACCGCGTCGAGTTCGGCGTGTGGGGTGGCATGACGGAGCGGGAGCGCCGCGCACTGCTGCGCAGGCGGCCGACCGTCACTTCGTGGCGTCACCTGCTGGAGACCGCGCGTACGGAGTACGAGCGCGGGGCGGGCCTGCTGCCCCTCGTTGAGGAAGAGACGTACGAGAACTACGCGGCGGTGAGCTGAGGGCGGCCACCGTCCGAGGCGGGCGCCCGACGCCGGCGGGCAACGGGCACCTCATGGTGCCCTCGGCGTGCCTTCCACTCCGGCCTGGGTCTCTTCGCAGGTGTCCTTCAACGGGCCTCTTCGAGGGCCCTCTTCAAGGAAGGTGCCGCCAGGGGCGGGTGTGTCATGGCCTGCGCGGCCGCACGTCTGTGCCACGGGCGGCGGGGCACGACCGGGCGGGCGCGCCGACACGGGCGGCGCGCAGGCGTCAGCAGCCCTGCCTGCGCGGCCCGGCGAGGCCGACTGCCGCGCCCTGGGCCCGTGCACGGCTGAATGCCTGCCTCGGTCCTCCGAGCGCCCCGGGCATCCGGAGGTCGTACACCGGTCTCGGCTGCGTCCCGGCGACCGTCGGGGTCCTCAGGCGTATGCCTCGCGCTCCTCGGGCCGATCGGGCTGGTTGGCCGCGAGGCGGTCACCGATGTCCCGTAGCCCCGCGAGGTCGTGGACGTCGCCGGGCAGCGCAGCCACTTCCGCCACGGCCACCTCGGGGTGGAGCGCGGTGAAACGGTCACGCGTGCGCTGCTCTCGGGAGAGCAGTTGCATACGCTCGGCATGCAGTCGCAACAGACCCACGGTGAGCTGCTCGACGCTCCGGTCCTGGTCCGTGGCGGTGGGGGAGTCCGCGCCGGGGCCAGAGGCTCCGGATGAGGGGGATTCTGAACTGCCGTACGTGTCGGGAGCGTTACGAAGTCCAGCCTTCCCGCCCTGCTGATCCACAATGCGGGACTCGTCAAGATTTTCCGCGGCGGCGAGCGCCCGCTCGGCCGACAACTGGGCGGCGTCGCTGCCGTGGACCCGGTTGAGCACCAGGCCGGCCAGCGGCATGTCCTCGGCGGCCAGGCGCTCCACGAAGTACGCGGCCTCCCGCAGTGCGTCCCGCTCCGGGGCCGCCACCACCAGGAACGCCGTGCCGGGCGCCTGCAGCAGCTTGTAGGTGGCGTCCGCGCGCGTGCGGAACCCGCCGAACATGGTGTCCATGGCGGCCACGAAGGTCTGGACGTCCTTCAGGAGCTGACCGCCGAGCAGCTTCCCCAGGGCGCCCGTCATCATCGACATGCCGACGTTCAGGAACTTCATCCCCGCGCGGCCGCCCATCTTCGCCGGGGCCATCAGCACCCGGATCAGCCTGCCGTCCAGGAAGGACCCGAGCCGCTTGGGGGCGTCCAGGAAGTCCAGCGCCGAGCGCGAGGGCGGGGTGTCGACGATGATGAGGTCCCACTCGTCCCGCGCCCGCAGCTGCCCCAGCTTCTCCATCGCCATGTACTCCTGCGTGCCCGCGAAGCCCGCCGAGAGCGACTGGTAGAAGGGGTTGCTCAGAATGGCGGCCGCCCGCTCCCGGTCCGAGTGCGCCTCGACGATCTCGTCGAAGGTGCGCTTCATGTCGAGCATCATGGCGTGCAGTTCGCCACCCGCGGCGTCGTCGATGCCCTTCACCCGCCGCGGGGTGTTGTCGAGCGCGTCGATGCCCATCGACTGGGCGAGCCGGCGGGCCGGGTCGATGGTGAGCACCACCACCTTGCGGCCGCGCTCGGCGGCGCGCAGCCCAAGGGCCGCCGCCGTGGTCGTCTTGCCGACGCCGCCGGAGCCGCAGCAGACGACGATGCGGGTCTGCGGATCGTCGAGGAGCGGGTCGATCTCCAGGACGGGCACCGGGTTCAACGCGCGCGTGGAGCCCGTGTCGTGGGCGTACGGGGCATCGTGGGCCGGATCGGCCGCCCCGGCGTGCCGGTGGGCCGTGTCGTCGCGGGTGTCGTCGTGCGTGGATGCCGTGTCGGCCTGTGCGGGGGCCTGATCGTTGTGCGTGGGGGCCGGGTCCGAGCTCATGAGATCCCTTGCTGACGCAGTTCCGTGGCCAGTTCGTACAGGCCCGCCAGGTCCATTCCCTCGGCGAGCAGCGGCAGTTCGTGCAGGGGCAGGCCCAGCCGCGTGAGGACGCCACGCTGCTCGCGCTCAAGGCCGAACCGCTCCGCGTACTCGTCGGCCTGCCTCAGCAGCGGGCCCACCAGCCGCTCTGCCAGTCCACCGCGCCGCGCGCCGCCGAGCCCGGCGCCCGAGAGGGACTGGGCGATGGCCGTCCGCGGCAGCGCGTGCGCGAGCTCGAGGTCCGCCTGGTCCAGGACCGTGGGCCGCACCATGTTCACGATGATCCGGCCCACCGGAAGCTTCGCCGCGCGCAGTTCGGCGATCCCGTCCGCGGTCTCCTGGACGGGCATCTCCTCCAGGAGCGTCACCAGGTGCACAGCCGTCTCGGGGGACTTCAGCACCCGCATCACGGCCTGGGCCTGGTTGTGTATCGGGCCGATCTTGGCGAGGCCGGCCACCTCGTCGTTCACGTTCAGGAAGCGGGTGATGCGGCCGGTGGGAGGCGCGTCCATCACCACGTAGTCGTACGCGAACCGGCCGCTCCTGTCCTTCCTGCGGACGGCCTCGCACGCCTTGCCGGTCAGGAGCACGTCCCTGAGGCCGGGCGCGATGGTGGTGGCGAAGTCGATGGCGCCGAGCTTCTTCAGGGCCCGTCCCGCGCCGCCCAGTTTGTAGAACATCTGGAGGTAGTCCAGCAGCGCCAGCTCGGGATCTATGGCGAGCGCGTACACCTCGCCGCCGCCCGGGGCGACCGCGATCTTCCGTTCCTCGTACGGAAGCGTCTCCGTCTCGAAGAGTTGTGCGATGCCCTGTCTGCCCTCGACCTCGACCAGAAGGGTGCGTTTGCCCTCGGTCGCGAGGGCGAGCGCGAGTGCTGCGGCGACCGTGGTCTTTCCGGTCCCGCCCTTACCGCTGACGACCTGGAGCCTGCTCACGTCCTCGAGCCTAACCAGTTCGCGCGCGGGCTACGCGGGAGGCTGTGGACAACGGTGGTCCCGGTCGACCTCCCGCCCGGTCGCCTGCGCCGTCCCGGCCGGGCCCGCGCGGCGGCCGCGGCCACCGTTCCGCCCGGCTTTCCGCCAGGTCGTGGGCACGATGGTGGCCGACCGAGTGTCCCTTGGGCCACAGCGGCTACAGTCGGCCCCATGACCAAGTGGGAATACGTCACCGTGCCGCTGCTCGTCCACGCCACGAAGCAGATCCTGGACACCTGGGGCGAGGACGGCTGGGAGCTCGTCCAGGTCGTGCCCGGGCCGAACAACCCCGAGCAGCTGGTGGCCTACCTGAAGCGGGAGAAGCAGGCGTGAGCGCGGTCGAGTCCCGGATCGCCGAGCTGGGCCTGACCCTGCCGGAGGTCGTGCCGCCGCTCGCCGCCTACCAGCCCGCCGTGCAGTCGGGGCCGTACGTGTACACCTCCGGGCAGCTCCCGATGGTGGGCGGCAAGCTGCCGGTGACCGGCAAGGTGGGCGCCGAGGTCACCGCCGAGGAGGCCAAGGAGCTGGCCCGTACGTGCGCGCTGAACGCGCTCGCGGCGGTCAAGTCCGTGACGGGCGACCTGGACCGCATCGCGCGCGTGGTGAAGGTCGTCGGCTTCGTGGCGTCGGCCTCCGACTTCACGGGCCAGCCCGGTGTCGTCAACGGCGCCAGTGAACTGCTCGGCGAGGTCCTCGGCGACAAGGGCGTGCACGCCCGCAGCGCGGTCGGCGTGGCGGTGCTCCCGCTGGACGCGCCGGTCGAGGTGGAGATCCAGGTGGAGCTGACGCAGGCGTGACCGACCCTCGCCGACCACGCGAGGGCGATGACGTCCTGGAGAGGGCGAGGACGATGTCCCCCGGCGGGCGATCGTTGCCTCTCGAACATCCGCTCACTACGGGATAGCCTCCGCCCATGGCGAATGGGCAGTGGTTTCCCCCGGAGTGGCCAGAGCGGATCCGCGCGCTCGCGGAGGGCACGCTCACCCCGGTCACCCCGAAGCGCGCGGCCACCGTCATGCTCCTCAGGGACGACGGCGGCGCACCCGCCGTCCACATGCTGCGCAGACGCGCCTCCATGGCGTTCGCCGGAGGCGCGTACGCCTACCCGGGCGGCGGCGTCGACCCGCGCGACCACGACCTGAGGATCGGCTGGGCGGGTCCCACGCGAGCGTGGTGGGCCGAGCGCCTCGGCGTCGACGAGACGTCCGCGCAGGCCATCGTCTGCGCCGCCGTACGGGAGACGTACGAGGAGGCGGGCGTGCTGCTCGCCGGGCCGGCCCCGGACACGGTCGTCGGCGACACCACGGGCGCCGACTGGGAGGCGGATCGCGCGGCCCTGGTCGCCCGCGACCTGTCGTTCGCGGAGTTCCTCGAGCGCCGGGGGCTGGTCCTGCGCTCCGACCTGCTCGGCGCGTGGACCCGCTGGATCACCCCGGAGTTCGAGCCCCGCCGCTACGACACCTGGTTCTTCGTGGCCGCGCTCCCCGAGGGACAGCGCACCCGCAACGCCTCCACGGAGGCCGACAGCACCGTGTGGATCCGCCCCGCCGAGGCGGCGGCCGCGTACGACAGGGGCGAGCTGCTGATGATGCCGCCCACCATCGCGACCCTGCGCCAGCTGACCGGCTGCGCGACCGCCGCCGAGGCGCTGAAGGCCGCGCCGGGCCGCGACCTGACCCCCGTCCTGGCCACGGCCCGCCTGGAGGACGGCCGGATCGTGCTGTCCTGGCCCGGCCACGACGAGTTCACCAAGCACATCACGACGGGCCAGGCGCCCGGATGACCCACGCGACCCATGCGACGGAAGGTGCCCTGGCATGACGGACGCCGCAGCCCTCCCCGGCCGGCCGCGCGGCGCGGTCCTCTCCGGCCCGGCCACCGCGCGCGCGGTGAACGTCCTCGCGCCCAACGCGTCGGCGATGACCCTGGACGGCACCAACACCTGGATCGTCGCCGAGCCGGACTCCGAGCAGGCGGTGGTGATCGACCCGGGACCGCTCGACGAGGGCCACCTGCGCAACGTGATCGACACGGCCGAGAAGTCCGGGAAGCGGATCGCGCTCACCCTGCTCACCCACGGCCACCCCGACCACGCGGAGGGCGCCGCCCGGTTCGCCGAGCTGACGGGCACGAAGGTGCGCGCCCTGGACCCCACGCTGCGCCTGGGCGACGAGGGACTGGGCCACGGGGACGTGGTCACGGTCGGCGGCCTGGAACTGAGGGTCGTGCCGACGCCGGGCCACACCTCCGACTCCCTGTGCTTCCACCTCCCGGCCGACCGGGCCGTACTGACGGGCGACACCGTCCTGGGCCGCGGTACGACGGTGGTGGCGCACCCCGACGGCCGCCTGGGGGACTATCTCGACTCCCTGCGCCGCCTCAGGTCGCTCACGGTCGACGACGGCGTCCACACGGTGCTCCCGGGCCACGGGCCGGTCCTGGAGGACGCCCAGGGCGCCGTGGAGTACTACCTCGCCCACCGCGCCCACCGCCTGGCTCAGGTCGAGACGGCGGTCGAGAACGGCCACCGCACCCCGAGCGAGGTCGTCGCCCATGTGTACGCGGACGTGGACCCCTCCCTGTGGCCGGCGGCGGAGCTGTCGGTGCGGGCTCAGCTGGACTACCTGAGGGAGCACGGCCTGATCTGAGCCCGGGGCGCGGGGTTCCGGCGCCGTGCACGCGCGCGTGCTCCGCCGTTCGCGCGTGCGCGGGTCTCTGCGGCGGCAGCCCCGGTAGAGGAAACGACAACGGGCCCCGCCTCACCGAGAGACGGGACCCGGACCGTTAGGCCGAGGCCGAGCGTCAGCGCGACCGCTTCGCCAGCCGCTCCACGTCCAGCAGGATCACGGCCCGCGCCTCCAGGCGGAGCCACCCGCGCTGGGCGAAGTCCGCCAGCGCCTTGTTCACGGTCTCGCGGGACGCGCCGACCAGCTGGGCCAGCTCCTCCTGCGTGAGGTCGTGCACGACGTGGATGCCCTCCTCGGACTGCACGCCGAAGCGCCGCGAGAGGTCCAGCAGGGCGCGGGCCACACGGCCCGGCACGTCCGAGAAGACCAGGTCGGACATCTGGTCGTTGGTCTTGCGCAGCCGCCGGGCGACGGCGCGCAGCAGCGCCGCGGCCACCTCGGGCCGGGCGTTCAGCCACGGCTGGAGGTCGCCGTGGCCGAGGCCCAGCAGCTTGACCTCGGTCAGCGCGGTGGCCGTCGCCGTACGCGGGCCCGGGTCGAACAGCGACAGCTCGCCGATCAGCTCACCGGGGCCGAGAACCGCAAGCATGTTCTCGCGGCCGTCGGGGGACGTGCGGTGGAGCTTGACCTTGCCTTCCATGACCACGTACAGGCGGTCACCGGGGTCGCCCTCGTGGAACAGCGAGTCGCCGCGGGCGAGGGTCACCTCACTCATGGAGGCGCGGAGCTCCGCGGCCTGCTCGTCATCGAGCGCCGCGAAGAGCGGGGCGCGCCGCAGAACGTCGTCCACGAGTTCTCTCCTTGTCGACCTGCTCAGGGGATCTTGCTCCCCCGGATACCAGGGGACCGTGTTCCCCATTTTGCCGGACGGTCCTAACAGTGTGATCTGTCACAAGGATGCCGCACCGATGGGCCGGGGTACGCGGCAGGGGCCCAATTGGATGCTGATCTTCCGGGTGCGGGGCGGATGTCGGTGCCGGGCCTTAGGCTGGCCGGGTGTCCAAATCGCCGGTGAGAGCGCAGGCCAAGGGAGCTGGACGGGTGGCTGCACGTCGCGATTCAGCCATGGGCGAACAGAGCCCTGGCGGCGGAAGGAAAACGGCAAAGACGGCGAAGGAGGCGCCCGAGGAGGCGCCGGAGCAGCGCCCTGCCGCGAAGACGGCCACCGGGAAGACCACGGCCGCCACCAAGAACGCCGCCGCGGCCAAGGAGACCGCTCCCACCAAGAAGGCCGCCCCGGCGAAGAAGGCGGCCTCTGCGGCGGCCCCCGCCAAGAAGACCGCCCCGGCGAAGCAGACGGCCCCCGCCAAAAAGGCCTCCGCGAAGAAGGCCCCGGCCAAGAGGGCCCCCCGGAAACCCGCCCACGCCGAGGTCGTCGCAGCCGACGGCACCGTCGCCGTCAAGCACGTCCCCGCGAAGACCGTCGCCGCCAAGCCCCCCACGAGCGAGTCGCGCACCGCCCTCGTCCGCCGTGCCCGCCGTATCAACCGCGAGCTCGCCGAGGTGTACCCGTACGCTCACCCGGAGCTCGACTTCGAGAACCCCTTCCAGCTCATCGTCGCGACGGTCCTGTCCGCGCAGACGACGGATCTCCGGGTGAACCAGACCACCCCCGGGCTCTTCGCCAGGTACCCGACCCCGGAGGACCTCGCGGCGGCCAATCCGGAGGAGGTCGAGGAGATCCTGCGCCCGACCGGGTTCTTCCGGGCCAAGACCAAGTCGGTGATAGGGCTCTCCAAGGCCCTGGTGGAGCAGTTCGGCGGCGAGGTCCCCGACCGCCTCGAAGACCTCGTCAAACTGCCCGGTGTCGGGCGCAAGACCGCCTTCGTGGTGCTGGGCAACGCCTTCGGCCGCCCCGGCATCACCGTCGACACGCACTTCCAGCGGCTGGTGCGCCGCTGGCGGTGGACCGAGGAGACCGACCCCGACAAGATCGAGGCGGCCGTCGGCGCGCTCTTCCCCAAGAGCGACTGGACCGACCTGTCGCACCACGTCATCTGGCACGGCCGCCGCATCTGCCACGCCCGCAAGCCGGCCTGCGGTGCCTGCCCGATCGCCCCGCTCTGCCCGGCCTTCGGGGAGGGCGAGACCGACCCGGAGAAGGCGAGGAAGCTGCTGAAGTACGAGAAGGGCGGCTTCCCCGGCCAGCGGCTCAAGCCCCCGCAGGCGTACCTGGACGCGGGCGGAAAGGCGGCCCCGCCGCTGGGTGCCGCGTGACGGCCGTGCGCGGTGCGGCACGCCACCCGGCGGAGGGACGTGTCGCGGCGGGCCGCGAGGTGCGACACCCGCACGAGGGACGTGCGGAACGATCCGCTGTGCCGCGGGCGTTGGACTCGGCAGAACGGGGGTGGCGATGACGCACGCGAGCAACACCGGCCACAGGCACCACACGGACGGCGGGCGGCTGCGGCTGAGCACGGAGGGCCTGCCGGACTGGCTCGACCCGGTCGTACGGGCCGCGCGGACCGTCGAGCCCCTCCAACTCAGCCGTTTCCTGCCGCCGGAGAACGGCGCGGGGCGCCAGTCGGCCGTGCTGATCCTGTTCGGCGAGGGCGAGCGCGGCCCCGAGCTGCTGCTCATGGAGCGCGCCGGTTCGCTGCGCTCGCACGCCGGGCAGCCCTCGTTCCCCGGTGGCGCTCTCGACCCCGAGGACGGCGACCCGAAGGGTGAGGGACCGCTGCGGGCGGCCCTGCGGGAGGCCGAGGAGGAGACCGGGCTCGACCCGGCCGGGGTGCAGCTCTTCGGCGTGCTCCCCAAGCTCTACATCCCGGTCAGCGGCTTCGTCGTGACACCGGTCCTCGGCTGGTGGCGCGAGCCGAGCCCGGTGGGTGTCGTGGATCCGAACGAGACGGCGCGGGTGTTCACCGTGCCCGTGGCGGATCTCACGGACCCGGCCAACAGGGCCACCACGGTCCATCCCAGCGGCCACCGAGGTCCGGCATTCCTGGTCGAATCGGCCCTCGTCTGGGGCTTCACGGCCGGCGTCATCGAACGCCTGCTGCACTACGCAGGCTGGGAGCGACCCTGGGACCGCGACAAGCAGGTCCCGCTCGACTGGCGCGCATGACAAGGTGACCCCCGTGCTGTGTCTTCCCGGGGAGCGGCGTGCCGCCATGCCGCCGCGTGGTGAGCCGTGTCCCCGGCCGGACGACGGCGACCGGAACGTGACGAGGCGAGGCGAGGCTTGAAGCAGTGAACGTGCTGGACATCCTGTTGCTGGTCGCCGCCCTCTGGTTCGCGGTCGTCGGCTACCGCCAGGGTTTCGTCGTCGGCATCCTGTCGGTGATCGGCTTCCTGGGCGGCGGTCTCGTCGCGGTCTATCTCCTGCCGTTCCTGTGGGACCGGGCGACGGGCGACCACGAGGTGAGCACGACCGTCGCCGTCGTCGCCGTCGTCGTGGTGATCGTCTGCGCCTCCGTCGGCCAGGCCCTGACCACCCACCTCGGCAACAAGCTGCGCAGACACATCACCTGGTCGCCGGCGCGCGCCCTGGACGCCACGGGCGGCGCCCTCGTCAACGTGGTGGCGATGCTTCTGGTCGCCTGGCTGATCGGCTCCGCCCTGGCCGGTACGACGCTGCCGACGCTCGGCCGCGAGGTGCGCGGCTCCAAGGTGCTCCTCGGCGTCTCCCGCGCCCTGCCCGAACAGGCGGGCACCTGGTTCGCGGACTTCTCCTCGGTCCTCGCGCAGAACGGCTTCCCGCAGGTGTTCAGCCCGTTCGCGAACGAACCCATCAACGAGGTCCAGCCGCCCGACCCGGCCCTCGCCAGGAGCGCGGTCGCCGTGCGCGCGCAGCGCTCCATCGTGAAGGTGATGGGCACGGCGCAGAGCTGTGGCAAGGTCCTCGAAGGCACCGGCTTCGTCTTCGGTGACCGCCGTGTGATGACCAACGCGCACGTGGTGGGCGGCGTTGACGAGCCCACCGTCCAGATAGGCGGCGAAGGACGGAAGTACGACGCGAAGGTCGTCCTGTACGACTGGCGGCGCGACATCGCCGTACTCGACGTGCCCGACCTGGACGCCCCGGTGCTGAAGTTCGCGTCCAAGGACGCGACCGGAGGCAGCGGCGCGATCGTCGCGGGCTTCCCGGAGAACGGGTCGTACAACGTCCAGCCCGCGCGTGTCCGCGGCCGCATCACGGCCAACGGCCCCGACATCTACCACCGCGGCACGGTGCGCCGCGACGTGTACTCGCTGTACGCGACCGTCCGTCAGGGCAACTCCGGCGGCCCGCTGCTCACCCCCGACGGCAGGGTCTACGGGGTGGTGTTCGCGAAGTCCCTGGACGACGCCGACACGGGGTACGCGCTGACGGCGGACGAGGTCCGTGAGGACATCGCCCAGGGACGTACGGCGAACCAGCAGGTGGACAGCGACAGCTGCGCCCTGTGAGGCCCGGCGGGCCGAGCGTCCGTGTGCCGTGGACGGGCGCCGGCTCAGCCGCGCGGGTGGCGCAGGCGGACCGAGACCCAGCGGGCCCGGCGGCGCAGAATGCGGGGGATCCCCACCTGGGTGTCGGTGCCCGCCAGTTGCGGGGTGCCCCTTTGGTGGGAGCCCGGCGCGGTGGCCGAGCGGCGGTTGCGTGCTACGTCACTGTAGTCGTGCGTCCAGCCCATACCCGGACGTCTGCCCCCGCTCCAAGGTCGATAACCGTTTCCGGGGCGCCCAATTGGCCTATGCGGCGGGCATGTGGCCGTTCGTGGAACAGGCGTTCTCGTCCGGATACCGGGCGGATGCGCTGCGTCGCCGGCCGGGGCCCGTCGGCGTTCCGGCAGGCAGGCCGATTCCGGATGGGCGGGCGGCGGGTCAGCGGTCGGGTTCGGGGTCCTTCAGCCAGTTGATCAGCTCGGAGGAGAACGCCACGGGGTCCTCTTCGTGCGGGAAGTGCCCGAGACCGTCGAACAGCCGCCAGCGGTACGGCGCCTCGACGTACTGGCCGGACCCGGCCGCGCTCCTGGTCCGCATCACCGGGTCCAGCGAGCCGTGCAGGTGCAGGGTCGGGACCCGTACGGGCCGCTTCATGCGGCGGTTGAACTGGATGCCGTCGGGCCGGGCCAGGGAGCGCACCATCCAGCGGTACGGCTCGATGGAGCAGTGCGCCGTCGACGGGATGAGCATGGCGCGCTGGTACACCTCCACGGCCTCGTCGTCCGGCAGCCGCGGCCCCGACCAGTCCCGGATCAGCTGCCCCACCAGAGCGGCACCGTCGGCGGTGAGCCGGCGCTCGGGGATCCAGGGCCGCTGGAGTCCCCAGATGTGGGAACTCGCGGAGGACTGCCTGACGTCACCGAGCATCGCCGAGCGCCAGCGCCGCGGATGCGGCATCGAGGCGACCGCGAGTCGCCGTACGAGCTTGGGACGCATGGCGGCCGCCGTCCAGGCCAGGTAGCCGCCCAGGTCGTGGCCGACGAGCGCGGCGTCGGGCTCGCCCAGGGACCGCACGACCCCGGTGATGTCGAGCGCCAGGTTCGCGGGGTCGTAACCGCGCGGCGTACGGTCGCTGCCGCCCACCCCGCGCAGGTCCATCGCCACGGCCCTGAAGCCCGCGTCGGCCAGCGCCACCAGCTGGTGCCGCCAGGTCCACCAGAACTGGGGGAAGCCATGCAGCAGCAGGACCAGCGGTCCGTCGCCCAGTTCGGCGATGTGGAAGCGTGCGCCATTGGCCGCTACGTCCCGGTGCGTCACCTTTTTTCCGCCGGGGACGTCAAGTCGTACGACCGAGGGGGATTGCGCCGAAGGGGTGGCGGGGTCCGTCATGAGGACGAGCGTGCCACAGGCTCGACGGCCTTGGCGGCCTGCTGGGGCTCACGCGGGTGCGGCTTGGCGTTCTGCAGGACGCCGGCGGTCTGCTTCATCGACGCGGCGACCTTCTGCGGGCCCTTGCTCTTCTTCGCCTTCTTCGCGAACACCAGGCCGATGAGCCCGAGCAGGCCGGCGACCACCACGTTCGCGCCGAAGGAGAGCAGGAAGCAGACGGCCAGGTTCCAGCCGCTCCACGTCCGGATGCCGTACGCCAGCGCGAAGTTCAGCATCGGCAGCGAGAACAGGAGGACCGCTCCCGCGGCCGAGAAGGCGCCGCCGCTCATCGCGCCGCGCTTGACGTCCCGTTTGAGCTGGGCCTTGGCCAGTGCGATCTCGTCGTGCACCAGTGCGGACAATTCGGTCGTCGCCGAGGCGAACAGCTGGCCGATGCTGCGTTCGGCGCCGACCGGGCTGCCGTCGGGTGCGCTCATCGCGATCTCCCTGCTCTCTGCGTACGGGCTCCGCGGACGCTGCGGAGTGTGGTGATGTGTCAGATCATGCCGGACGCTCGTTCTCCTCGCTTGCCCTGCCCGCCACTTCCGCAAGCGCGCCGTCAGCGCCTGCGGCAGGCGGACCGGCGTCCGTGCCGTGCCCGGCCGACTTCAGTGCCGCGAGCCTGCGGTGCTCGGCGGCCTTCCGCTCGTGGATCTCGGCCATGCGCAGGTGGTATCCCGGGTCGTCCTCCTCGTAGACGTCCGGGACGCCGTCCAGGTCGTCGTCGCGGTCCTCCTCCGCGCACAGGGCGCGGTACTTGGCGTTGCGCATCTTCAGCAGCACCGTCGCGCAGGCGGCCGCGATCAGCGATCCGGTGAGGACGGCGGCCTTCACCTCGTTCCCCAGCGCCGGATCGCCGTCGAAGGCGAGTTCGCCGATGAGCAGCGAGACGGTGAAGCCGATACCGGCCAGGGAGGCGACCGCGAACACGTCGGCCCACGCGAGGCCCTCGCTCAGCGAGGCCCGGGTGAAGCGGACGGTCAGCCACGTACCTCCGAAGATGCCGACCGTCTTGCCGACGACGAGGCCGAGCACGACGCCGAGCGTCTCCGGCCGGGCGAACACGTCCGCGAGCGCCCCGCCCGAGACCGCGACTCCCGCGCTGAACAGGGCGAACAGCGGCACCGCGAGTCCCGCCGACAGGGGGCGTACAAGGTGTTCGATGTGCTCTCCGGGGGACCGCTCCTCGTCCTCCCGCCGGTGGCAGCGCAGCATCAGCCCCATGGCCACACCGGCGATGGTGGCGTGGATGCCGCTGTTGTACATCAGTCCCCAGATCACCAGTGCCAGCGGCACGTACACGTACCAGCCGCGCACTCCCTTGCGCAGCAGCACCCAGAACACGACGAGGCCGGCGGCGGCGCCGCCGAGGGCCGCGAAGTTCAGGCCGTCCGTGAAGAAGATCGCGATGATCAGGATCGCGAACAGGTCGTCGACGACGGCCAGGGTGAGCAGGAAGGCGCGCAGGGCGGAGGGCAGGGAGGTCCCGATGACCGCGAGGACCGCCAGTGCGAAGGCGATGTCGGTGGCGGTGGGGACGGCCCAGCCGGCGAAGGACCCGCCGCCGGCCGCGTTGGTCAGGGTGGAGACGAGTGCGGGCGCGGCCATGCCGCACAGTGCGGCGACCACCGGGAGGGCGGCGGCGCGGGGGTCGCGCAGATCGCCCGCGACCAGCTCCCGTTTGAGTTCGATCCCGGCGACGAAGAAGAAGACCGCGAGGAGACCGTCCGCGGCCCAGTGCTGGACGGACAGGTTCAGGCCGAGGGAGGCGGGGCCGAGGCGGTAGTGGCCGACGCTCGCGTAGCTGCTGCTGAGGCCGGGTGTGTTCGCCCACACCAGGGCGGCCACCGCGGCGAGCAGGAGCAGTACGCCGCCGACGGTCTCGGTGCGCAGCGCGTCCGCGACGAAGGTGCGCTCGGGCAGGGACAGGCGTCCGAGGAAGGTGCGGGTGCGGGACGCTGCCACGGTGGGGACCTCCGGGTCGGTACGGCAGACGGACGGCCGTCACAGACGTGAGGACCGCTTGCCGACCAGACTTCCCGGCACACCTGGGAACCGCCATTTTACCTGATCATTGCACTCCGGTGCTCCCGGGTGGTGCGAAGGGGGGCGTGACGGCGGGGCGCCCGGCGTACTGCCGAGCGCCCCGTCGAGGTCCGGATTCTCAGTCCTCGCTCGGTGCGGCCGGGAGCTTGGCCTGGATGAGGTCCATCACGGTCGAGTCCGTCAGCGTAGTGACGTCGCCGAGCTGGCGGTTCTCCGCCACATCGCGCAGCAGGCGCCGCATGATCTTGCCGGAGCGGGTCTTCGGCAGCTCCGCCACCGGCAGGATCCGCTTGGGCTTGGCGATCGGGCCGAGCGTGGTGCCCACGTGGTTGCGCAGCTCCGCCACCAGGTCCTCGGTCTCCGCGGCCGTACCGCGCAGGATCACGAAGGCGACGATCGCCTGGCCCGTCGTCTCGTCCGCCGCGCCGACGACGGCCGCCTCGGCGACCGACGGGTGCGAGACGAGGGCCGACTCGACCTCGGTGGTGGAGATGTTGTGCCCGGACACCAGCATCACGTCGTCCACGCGGCCGAGCAGCCAGATGTCGCCGTCGTCGTCCTTCTTGGCGCCGTCACCGGCGAAGTACCTGCCCTCGAACCGCGACCAGTAGGTGTCGATGAAGCGCTGGTCGTCGCCCCAGATGGTGCGCAGCATCGACGGCCACGGCTCGGTGAGCACCAGATAACCGCCGCCTCCGTTCGACACCTCGTTCGCCTCGTCGTCGACGACCGTCGCCGAGATGCCGGGCAGCGGCCGCTGCGCGGAGCCCGGCTTGGCCTCGGTCGCGCCGGGCAGCGGGGAGATCATGATGCCGCCGGTCTCGGTCTGCCACCAGGTGTCCACGACCGGCGTGCGGTCCCCGCCGATGTGCTTGCGGTACCAGATCCAGGCCTCGGGGTTGATCGGCTCACCGACGGAACCCAGCACCCTGAGCGAGGACAGGTCGAACTTCGCGGGGATGTCGTCGCCCCACTTCATGAAGGTGCGGATCGCGGTGGGCGCCGTGTACAGGATGGTGACCCCGTACTTCTGCACGATCTCCCAGAAGCGGCCCTGGTGCGGGGTGTCGGGCGTGCCCTCGTACATGACCTGGGTGGCGCCGTTGGCCAGCGGCCCGTAGACGATGTAGGAGTGCCCGGTGACCCAGCCGACGTCCGCCGTGCACCAGTACACGTCGGTCTCGGGCTTGAGGTCGAAGACGGCGTGGTGGGTGTACGCCACCTGGGTGAGGTAACCGCCGGAGGTGTGCAGGATGCCCTTCGGCTTACCCGTCGTACCGGAGGTGTACAGGATGAACAGCGGGTGCTCCGCCTCGAACGCCTCGGGCGTGTGTTCGGCGGACTGCCGGTCCACGAGCTCGTGCCACCAGACGTCCCGGCCCTCGCTCCAGGCGACGTCCTGGCCGGTGCGGCGTACCACGAGCACGTGCTCGACGTTGTCCACGCGCGCGATGGCGTCGTCGACGGCCGGCTTGAGCGCGGACGGCTTGCCGCGCCGGTAGCCGCCGTCGGCGGTGATGACGACCCGCGCGTCGGCGTCCTGGATGCGGGTGGCGAGCGCGTCCGCCGAGAAGCCGCCGAAGACGACGGAGTGGGCGGCGCCGATGCGGGCGCAGGCCAGCATCGCGATCGCGGTCTCGGGGATCATCGGCATGTAGACGGCGACCCGGTCGCCCTTGCGGACACCCAGCTCGAGCAGGGCGTTCGCGGCCTTGGAGACCTCGTCCTTGAGCTCGGCGTAGGTGATCGAGCGGCTGTCGCCGGGCTCGCCCTCGAAGTGGATGGCGACGCGGTCGCCCAGACCCGCCTCGACGTGCCGGTCGACGCAGTTGTACGCGACGTTGAGTGTGCCGTCCTTGAACCACTTGGCGAACGGCGGGTTCGACCAGTCCAGCGTCTCGGAAGGCTCCTTGGCCCAGGTCAGCCGGCGGGCCTGCTCGGCCCAGAAGCCGAGCCTGTCAGCCTTGGCCTGTTCGTACGCCTCTGCCGTGACGTTGGCGTGTGCGGCCAGGTCGGCGGGGGGCGCGAACCTGCGCTCTTCCTTGAGCAGGTTGGCCAGGCTTTCGTTGCTCACGACATCTCCCTTTCCCAGGGTGTCCGTTGTGTCCCAGGCCACAGCTCACCAGACCGGAGGGCTCGGTGACAAGGGCCGACCGGAAAATGGTTTAGACCTGTCGCGGTCCGCGGCCGGACGTTCTGCCCCAGGTCACGTGCGGGCCGCCCGCCCGGTTCACACGGCGGGTCCGTACGGCGACGCATCTCACACTTGCCCGGAGGGGCCCAGCGGGGATCCGGAAGGGGCCGGAGGGGATCCGGAAGGGCCAGGAAAGGGTGTCGTCACGGTGGTGCGCGGCGCGGACCGGACCGGGCCGGTCCGCGCCGCGCACCACCGCCGTGTCACGCCGGGTGGCGCAGGTCCCCGGCCGCCCCCACTCGGCTGAAGACGTCGTCGCCGCCCTCGGACGGGGCCAGCAGATACGCCTGGGCCTCGCCCACGTGGAAGTACATCCCGTGCAGTTCCAGCGTGCCCTCGCCGAGCACCCGGGCCACGGACTCGTGCGCCCGAAGATGCTCCAACTGCTGCACCACATTGGTCAGGCACAGCTGTTCGATCGTGTCGGCGGGCTCACGCCCGGCGATCCGGGCCCACGGCCCCTCGTCGTCGGCCATACGCTCCAGGCTGGGCAGCCCGTGCCGCAGCCACCGCCTCAGCGGGGTCTGGGCGCCGTCCGCGTCCGAGGTGAGCAGGGCCTGCATCGCGCCGCACCCGGAGTGCCCGCACACCGTGATGGAGCGCACCTTGAGCACGTCCACCGCGTACTCGATGGCGGCCGCCACCGAATCGTCCCCGCTCTCCGCGCCGGGCAGCGGCACCAGGTTGCCGACATTGCGGACGACGAAGAGGTCGCCGGGCCCGCTGGAGGTGATCATCGAGGTGACGAGCCGGGAGTCGGCGCAGGTCAGGAACAGGTGCGACGGTCGCTGCCCCTCACGCGCGAGACGGGCCAGCTCACCGCGCACCAGCGGGGCGGTGTTCTGCTGGAAGGCGCTGATGCCGTGCGCGAGTTGCCGCCCGCTCGGTCCGGTGGCCTCGCCCGGCGTCTCCGGGCCACCGCCTGTGGTCGCGGTCGGTGGGCGTTCGCACTGGTGGTTGCGCCACGGTGTCCAGGGCCGGCACCGGCATGCCGACGGCCCGGCGGACTCCCCGCCCGAGTCGGCCCGGGCCGAGCTCAGCGAGGGCATCGCGACCGGGAAGCCGTCCCGGCCGGTCAGGGCGACCGTGCCGCCCCGCGCGCGGTGGGTGCGCTGCCAGTCCTGCAGCGACTCGTGCGCAGCGTGGTCCATGAACGACCCGTCCAGCTCCACGACGGCCTCCGCCCCGGCGGGCACCAGGTGCAGTGCCCGGCTGAGCCGGGGAACCGCGAGGAACGTCAACTGGCCTCGTACGTGTACGTGGTGGACTCCCTTCCGCTGCTCGTGGGTGATGCGGGTGCGGGTGAGGCGGTGCAGCGCGACGGCGACGGCGGCTGCCACGCCCAGCGCCACGCCCTGGAGGACGCCCAGGAGGACGACGCCGAGTGTGGTGACGGCGTACACCAGCACCTCTCGGTGCCGGGTGACCGTGCGGATGTGGTGCAGGGACACCATCTGGATGCCGACGGCCATCACCAGTGCGGCGAGCGAGGCGAGGGGGATCAGCTCGAGCACCGGGACCATCAGCAGCGTGGCCACCACCACCCAAACGCCGTGCAGCATCGTGGAGTTGCGGCTGATCGCTCCGGAGTTGACGTTCGCCGTACTTCTCACGGCGACGCCGGCGATCGGCAGTCCGCCGAGCGCTCCGGAGGCGATGTTCGCGGCGCCCTGTCCGAGCAGCTCGCGGTCCAGGTCGGAGCGGCCGAGGTGGGGGTGGCGCCGGGCCGCCAGCTTGTCCACGGCGACGGCGCCGAGCAGGGACTGCACGCTGCACACCAGGGTGATGGTGAGGACGGCGGTGGCGATGCCGAGCGCCGGGCCCTCGGGCAGTCCGGCCAGGGCGTGGCTGCTCCAGGACGGCAGGTCGACCCTGGGCAGGGTCAGCCCGGCGAGCGAGGCGGTCGCGGTGGCGCCCGCCACGGAGACGAGCGGAGCCGGGACCCGGCGCAGCAGGTGCCCGGTCCGTCCGGGCAGCCGTGGCCAGGCCAGGAGCAGGGCCAGGGTCAGCACGCTCACCGACACGGCCGCCGGGTGCAGGTGCGCCAACTGGGCGGGCAGCGCACGGAGGTTGTCGAGGACGGCGCTCTGCGGGGTGCCGCCGAGCACGATGTGCAACTGGGCGACGGCGATGGTGGCGCCGATGCCGGCGAGCATGCCGTGCACGATCGCCGGGCTCACCGCGAGCGCGGTGCGCGCCACGCGCAGGCAGCCGAGACCCAGTTGGGCGAGGCCGGCGAGGACGGTGACGGCGCATGTCGTCCGCCATCCGTAGCGGTGGATGAGGTCGGCGGTGACCACGGTGAGGCCGGCGGCGGGGCCGCTGACCTGGAGCGGGCAGCCCCCGAACCGGCCGGCGACGATACCGCCGACGGCCGCGGCGACCAGGCCGGCCTGGAGCGGGGCGCCGGTGGCGAGGGCGATGCCCAGGGACAGGGGGAGGGCGATCAGGAAGACGGCGAGGGAGGCGGACAGATCGGCGCCCGCGACGCGGAAGCGGCGGGGCGGGGCGGGCGGGGGGCTGTGGGGCGGGTGTACGCGCTTCGTCCGAGTCGAGTCGGTGGCGCGGGCGGGGACGCAGGCGGGCATGGTCCCGTCTCCTCCGGTGCGGCGCGGTCGCGGAATGGTGGCCCCGGCTGGGGCCAGGGGTCGGGCGCGGCCGTGGGTCACGGCGTAAGCGGCGGGATGTCTCACTGCTTCGGTAAATGGATCGTAATGGACGGTAAAGGAAAGGTATCTGATATAGGGGCAAATGGGGCATCTAATCACTCAAAAGGGTGGAGCGGTTATTTCATCGGCTTGTCATACAAATTCCTTCCGTGTTCCGTGCGACCTTGGCTTGGCCGCGCGGGGGCACGGGCTTCCGCTTGCGTCTGCCGCGTAGCACCACACCTGCTCAGCGTGGCCCGACCGAAGGAAGAAGGTGGGGGGAAGATGACCGCCACCCCGAGAACCGCCATCCCGAGAACCGCCACCCCGAGAACCGGAACCTCCTCCCGCAGGACCGCCACGGGCCTCGCCCTGGCCGCCGCCTGCGCCACCGCGCTGGCCGGCTGTTCCCTCGGACCGGCCCGTTCCGAGCAGAGTCCGCGGAAGGGGGCCGGTGCCGGTGCCGGGGCTCCGGGCAGCGCGGTCCGCCTGATCGGCGACGGCTCCACCGCCTACACGGGCGCCCAGCCGCATCTGCCGAGACCCGAGCGGCTGAGGCCCGGTCGGAAGCCCCCGCAGTTCGTGGTCTTCTCGTGGGACGGGGCCGGTGAGGACAGCCAGAAGCTCTTCTCGCACTTCCGCGAGGTCGCCAGGGCCAACAACGCGACGATGACGTTCTTCCTGAGCGGTGTGTACATGCTGCCCGAGGAGAAACGCGACCTGTACCGGCCGCCGCAGCACTCGCCGGGCCGCTCGGACATCGGCTTCAACGACGAGAAGGGCATCAAGGACACCGTCGAGCAGTTGCGGCTGGCGTGGCTCGAGGGCAATGAGATCGGTACTCACTTCAACGGACACTTCTGCGGCCCCGAGGGCGGGGTCGGCCAGTGGTCCGTGGAGGAGTGGAAGGACGAGATCGCCCAGGCCAAGGCGTTCGTGAAGTCCTGGAAGACGAACTCCGGCCTGAAACAGGAGCCTTCGCTTCCCTTCGACTACGACAAGGAGCTCATCGGTGGCCGCACCCCGTGTCTGGAGGGGCAGCAGAACTTCATGAAGGCGGCCCGTGAGCTGGGTTTCCGCTACGACACCTCCGGCGTCGACGAGCAGGTCTGGCCGAAGAAGAAGGAAGGGCTGTGGGACCTGTCGATGCAGCTCGTGCCCTTCCCGGGACACACCTACGAGCAGTTGACCATGGACTACAACTTCATGGTCAACCAGTCGGGCACCCAGACCCAGGGCGACCCCGACAAGTTCGAGGAGTGGGGCGACCAGATGCGGGACGGCCTCTACCAGGGCTTCCGGCGGGCGTACGACGGAAACCGCGCGCCCCTGATCATCGGCAACCACTTCGAGTCCTGGAACGGCGGCACCTACATGCGTGCCGTCCAGAAGGTCGTGGAGCACGTCTGCAACGAGCCCGAGGTGCGCTGCGTCTCGTTCCGCCAACTCGTCGACTGGCTGGACGCACAGGACCCGCAGGTCCTGGAGAAACTGCGCACCCTGAAGGTGGGGCAGGCCCCTGCCGAGGGCTGGGAAAGCTTCCTGGCCTCGTCACCTGCCCCGGCACCGAGGGGGGTGCCGGGGGCACCACCGGCCAAGCGGTAGACGGGGCGGCCGTCGCTCACACCGCGGCCGTCAGGGCCTCGCTGAGCACGAAGCCCGGGTCGATCTGGGCCGCAAGGTCCGCACCCGTGCGCTCGTTTCCCCAACTGGTCGCGTTCTTCCGGTGGAAGTGCGCCATCTGGCGTGTGTACCGCTCCCAGTCGCGCAGTTCGTACGTCGCGTCGGCGGCCGCCTGGAGCACGCGAAGGGAGCGGCGGCTCGCGTCATCCAGGGACTCGAACCGGGGAGGGCGGCCCTTCTCCATGGACCGCACCCAGTCCGAGTGCGCCACCGTCACCAGCAGGTCGTCACCCACGTGGGCGCGGAGGAAGTCGATGTCGTCCGTGCCCTGCACCTTGTTGCCGACGACCCTCAGGATGACCCCGTAGTCCCGCGCGTACTCCTTGTACTGGCGGTAGACGGAGACCCCCTTCCGGGTCGGCTCGGCGACCACGAACGTCATGTCGAAGCGGGTGAACATGCCAGAGGCGAAGGAGTCGGAGCCCGCCGTCATGTCGACCACCACGTACTCGTCGCGGCCGTCCACCAGGTGGTTCAGGCACAGCTCCACCGCTCCCGTCTTGGAGTGGTAGCAGGCGACCCCCAGGTCGGCGTCCGTGAAGGGGCCGGTGACCATCAGACGGACGGTGCCGCCGTCGAGCTCCACCGGACGCGCGCAGGCGTCGTAGACCGGGTTGTCCTCGCGCACGCGCAGCAGCCGCGACCCCTCCCCGGGGGGCGTGGTCTTGATCATCGTCTCGGGGGAGGCGATCCGCGGATTGGTGCCGCGCAGATAGTCCTTGATCAGCGGAAGCCGCTCGCCCATGGCGGGCAGCGCCGCGGCCTCGTCCTCGTCGAGCCCGAGCGCGGGCCCGAGGTGTTGGTTGATGTCCGCGTCGATGGCGATGACGGGCGCCCCGGCGGCGGCGAGATGGCGGATGAACAGGGAGGACAGGGTGGTCTTGCCGCTGCCGCCCTTCCCGACGAAAGCAATTTTCATATTCACGAAGCGTAGCGTTGCGGTAGCTGTCCGTGGCAGGCCTGTGGAAAGAAGACCACCCCTTCGAAGGAGGGGGCCCGGGGTGCGTAGGGTCGTACCCATGAGTACGACAGGTGCGTCCGCCGACCCGCTGGCGGCCCTAGGGGCGCTGC
This sequence comes from Streptomyces sp. Y2F8-2, assembly GCF_014905555.1. Lineage (GTDB taxonomy): Bacteria > Actinomycetota > Actinomycetes > Streptomycetales > Streptomycetaceae > Streptomyces > Streptomyces cynarae. Next base: position 245,018 of record NZ_BNGS01000010.1, read on the forward strand.
CCGGGGTCGCCGAGTCCGTGGAATCCGTGCGCAAGGCCGTGGACCGGGTCTACGGGCACCGGGTCATGCGGCGCCGCAGCAATGAGATCACCTCCGAGGCGGCGCTGCGTGGCGCGCGCGGCTCGGCCGCGCTGTCCGGCGCCGACTGGGCCTTGGAGGAGGTGCGGCGGCGCACCGACTTCAGCGCTGACGACGGCGCCCGTACGGTCGGGGCCGCGCTGCGGCTGACCGCCGAGGCGGGGCAGCTGCTGTCCATCTGGCGGCAGTCCCCCCTGCGGGTGCTCGCGCGGCTGCATCTGGTGGCGGCGGCGGATCCCGACCCACGCGTGGGGCGCCCCCGGCAGGACGGTGAGGGCGTCGACGAGCCGCTGGTCGAGCTGCCGCTGCCGGACGCGGCCGAGGTCTCGGGCCGCCTCGAGGGACTCTCCGAGCTGATCATCACGGGCAGTTCCGCGCCCGCGCTGGTGACCGCCGCCGTGGTGCACGGCGAACTGCTCGCCCTGCGTCCCTTCGTGTCCCACAACGGTCTCGTCGCCCGCGCGGCGCAGCGCATCGTCCTCGTGGGGAGCGGACTCGACCCCAAGGCGATCTGCCCGGCGGAGGTGGGCCACGCGGAACTGGGCCGGGCCGCCTACGTCGCCGCTCTGGACGGCTACGTGTCCGGCACCCCGGAGGGCATGGCGGCCTGGATCGCCCACTGTGCAAAGGCGGTCGAACTCGGCGTACGCGAGTCGACGGCGGTCTGCGAGGCGCTGCAGCGCGGGGCCGCCTAGGCACGGGAAAAGGCCCCCTCGGGGGCCTTCGGCAATGGTTGCGGCGGTACGAAGTCTCGTACCGCCGCTGGCATGTTCACCGAGTTACCAAGCGTCCTCGATGGTCGCCCATCAGGTCGGGAACTTTGCCCGTCACCTGGTGCGGCTGGCCCGTAATCGACGGGTCGACGTCGCGTGGGTGCCCGGTGTTCATGCTCGGTCCGTGGGGCCAATTGCGTTTAAAAGGTGATCCTTTCGGATGTCCTTTGGTCTCGCGGGCCGTTAACCCCTTTGTACTCCAGGGCGCGGACAAGCGGAAGCCCTTGATGCAGTTCTTTACTTTTACGTTCAAAGAGGTGCGAACCGGGCGGGAATGTGCTTCTCCGGGGCGTCCGGAGATTCACAGGAGGGGTGCGCGGCGCCGGCTCGCGTACCAGACGAGTCCTGCTGTGGCCGCCGCCGCGCCTATCGCCGCCATCGCGAGGAGCGCGGGGCGCGGCGGCACCGACAACCGCTGCTTCAGTCGCACCGGGCGGTGGAAGTCGAGAATCGGCCATCCTCGCGCGACTGCCTCGCGGCGCAGCGCCCGGTCGGGGTTCACGGCGTGTGGATGGCCGACGGCCTCCAGCATCGGCAGGTCGGTGATCGAGTCGCTGTACGCGTAGCAGCGCGCCAGGTCGTACCCCTCCGACTCCGCCAGTTCCCTGACCGCCTCCGCCTTCGTCGGCCCGTAGGCGTAGTACTCCACCTCGCCCGTGAAGCAGCCGTCGTCGCCCACGACCATCCGGGTCGCCACCACCCGGTCCGCGCCGAGCAGTTCGCCGATCGGCTCGACGACCTCGGCGCCCGACGTGGACACGATCACCACGTCGCGCCCGCTTCCGTGGTGCTCCTCGATGAGGGAGGCGGCCTCGTCGTAGATGATCGGGTCGATCAGGTCGTGGAGCGTCTCGGCGACGATCTCCTTCACCTGCCGGACGTTCCAGCCGCGGCACAGCGCGGACAGGTACTCCCGCATCCGCTCCATCTGGTCGTGGTCGGCGCCGCCCACCAGGAACACGAACTGGGCATATGCGGTACGCAACGCCGCCCTGCGGTTGATCAGTCCGCCTTGGTAGAAGGACTTGCCGAAGGTGAGAGTGCTCGACTTCGCAATGACCGTCTTGTCCAGGTCAAAGAAGGCCGCTGTGCGGGGCAAGGAGTGGTTTTCCACGGGCCTGAGCATAGGGGCCCACCATTCGGCGTAAGGTGGGGCGTGTGGGTTTGCCTGAGAGGGCTCTCGGGTACACCATGGAAGTCACGGATCGTTCGCGACCGTGCTAACCCGGCCCGACTCCTCCCCCCCCGAGTCGGCCGTGGGGACGACCCCCGCTCTCCCCCCCGGCGGGGGTCGTCGCATGTCCGGGTGGGTTTTTCTGTTTTTCGACGCCATTCCGCGGCCCAGTGGTGGTCCTGCGGTGCGCGATTGATCATGTCCATGATCTGTGACGCTCAGTAGTCCCGTCGCTGCTCTGCGGTTGCCGCCGAGCCCTCACCGGTATGGGTGAAGGCGATATTCACAACCGCTGAGTTGTCCACAGTTATCGACCAAGATCCACACGATTTCCGGGATCGCCGCACCTTGATTCCAGCGCGTCCGGCCGACGGCGAGTTCCCGCCGGTTCACGGCAGCCAGTTCATGGCCCGTGCACGGCCGGTTCCGTTTGTCGGGCGCGTATGGCCGGCTCGTATCGGCCGGTCATATGGAGGCCGGTTGCCGGCTCTCCACACGGGCGGGAAGCGCGGGCCGCACAGGTCCGCGGACGCGCCCGAAGGAAGCAGCGAAGGGGGCTGGAAACCGTGGCGGGAGCCATCACACACGACGGACCGGCCGCCGCCGAGGGGCGGCGGAGCGGACCGCTGATCGTCACCGAGGACGCCGAGCTCCTCGACGACCTGCTGCGCCTGTGCGCGGCCGCGGGCGCCAGAGCGGAGGTGCACCCGGGAGTGCCCGGGCAACGGGGCGGCTGGGAGGCGGCACCCCTGGTCCTGGTCGGCGACGACGCGGCGCGCCGGGTGCGCGGGGCCGCGCGCAGACGGGGAGTGGTGCTGGTCGGCCGGGATCAGGACGATCCCGGGGTCTGGCGGCGCGCCGTCGAGATCGGCGCCGACCACGTCCTGCTGCTGCCGGACGGCGAGCAGTGGCTGGTGGACCGCATCGCCGACGTGGCCGAGGGGGTCGGCCGGCCCGCGCTCACCGTCGGCGTGATCGGCGGGCGTGGCGGGGCCGGCGCCTCCACGCTCGCCTGCGCCCTCGCCGTCACCTCCGCGCGTGAGGGCAGGCGCACCCTGCTCGTGGACGCGGATCCGCTGGGCGGCGGACTCGACGTACTCCTCGGCGGGGAGACCACGGAAGGGCTGCGCTGGCCGGCTTTCGCCGCCTCCCGGGGGCGGGTGGGAAGCGGCGCCTTGGAGGAGTCCCTACCCCAGGTGCACGCGCTGCGGGTGCTGAGCTGGGACCGCGGCGACACCGTGGCCGTCCCGCCCCAGGCGGTCCGCGCGGTCCTCGCCGCGGCCCGGCGACGCGGCGGCGCTGTCGTCGTCGATCTCCCGCGCCGTGTCGACGAGGGGGTCGCCGAGGTCCTCGCGCAGCTGGACGTCGGGATCCTGGTGGTCCCCGGAGAACTGCGGGGGGTCGCGGCCGCGCGGCGGGTGGCGTCCGCGGTCGGCATGGTCCTCGGCGATCTGCGGATCGCGGTACGGGGGCCGTACACGCCCGGACTGGACGACCGGGAGGTGGCGCGACTGCTGGGGCTGCCGCTGGTCGGCGAGGTGCCGTACGAGACACCCCCGGCGGACGGTTCGGTACCGCCCGGGGGAGCGGCGCGGGGGTCGCTCGCCCGGTTCTGCTCGGCCTTCTGGGAGCGGGCGCTGGCCGAGGCGGGTGACCCCGTATGACCACGGGCTGGGGCTCGGCGGCAGGTACGGCGGGGCACGGTGCCGGGGCGGACGCGGGTACCGGTGTGGTGGGGTCCGGCGAGCGGACGCGGCTGCTGGACGGAGTGCGGCAGTGGCTCGCCGAGAGCGGGGCCGAGCCGACCCCCGCGCGCGTGGCGCAGGCGCTGCGCGAACAGGGGCGGGTGCTCGGGGATGCGGAAGTCCTGGGCGCGGCCCGGCAGTTGCGGTCCGAACTGGTCGGCAGCGGCCCTCTGGAACCGTTGCTCGCAGACCCGTCCGTGACCGACGTCCTGGTGTCCGCGCCGGACCGGGTGTGGGTGGACCGGGGTGCCGGCCTGGAGCTGACGGAGGTGTCCTTCCAGGACGCGGCGGCCGTACGGCGCCTCGCGCAGCGGTTGGCCGCCGTGGCCGGCCGGCGGCTCGACGACGCCCGGCCGTGGGTCGACGCCCGCCTGCCGGACGGCACCCGTCTGCACGCGGTGCTGCCGCCGGTCGCGGTCGGCTCGACATGCCTGTCCCTGCGGGTCGTACGGCCCCGGGCGTTCACCCTCGACGAACTCGTGGCGGCCGGCACGGTGCCGCCGGGCGGGGACCGGGTGCTGCGGGCGCTGATCGCCTCCCGGCTCTCCTATGTGATCAGTGGCGGAACCGGTTCGGGCAAGACCACGCTTCTGAGCGCGCTCCTGGGCGTGGTGGGGCCGGCCGAGCGGATCGTGCTCGCCGAGGACTCGGCTGAGCTGCGCCCCGACCACCCGCATGTGGTGCGTCTGGAGGGGCGGCCCGCGAACCAGGAGGGCGTGGGGCTCGTCGAGCTCCAGGACCTGGTGCGGCAGGCACTGCGCATGAGACCCGACCGGCTCGTCGTCGGTGAGGTGCGCGGGCCCGAGGTGGTGTCCCTGCTGGCCGCGCTGAACACGGGCCACGAAGGCGGCTGCGGCACGCTCCACGCGAACGCGGCGGCCCAGGTGCCCGCCCGGCTGGAGGCGCTCGGCACGGCGGCGGGCCTGGACCGGGCCGCGCTGCACAGCCAGCTGGCGGCCGCGCTGTCGGTGGTCATCCACCTCGTGCGCGACCGGACCGGGCGGCGCCGGATCGCGGAGGTGCATGTGCTGGAGCGGGACGCGTCCGGGCTCGTGGCGACGGTGCCCGCGCTGCGGTGGGGACCGGAGGCATTCACGCGCGAGCGCGGATGGGAGCGGCTGCGGGAGCTGCTCAGGGACGGAAGCGGGGGCAGTGAGGTGGAGGTGCTGTGAGCGCGGTCGGTCGGATGGCAGTCGGTGGGACGGGCCTCGGGCAGATGGCGGCCGGAAGTGCGCCGGGGATCGGTCATCTGGCGCTCGGCGTGGGCCTGGTGTGTGCCGGTGCGGCGGCCTGGATGGTGAGCGGCCCCGACACGACGGCCCGCCGCGCCCGGTTGCTGTTCGCGGGCGGTGGCGCCGCGGCGCGGGGCGGTCCGCCGCCCTGGGAGCGGTTCCTGCTCCGGGCGCGGCGGTTGCCCGTGGAGTGGTGGTCGGTGGCGGTGGGCGTGGTGATCGCGCTGCTCGGGACATCTCTTCTGCCCCTGGTGGCCGGAGCCGTGGGTGTGCCGGTGCTGCGCCGGGTGCGGCGGACGCGGGAGGCGGGGCAGGCACGGGAAGCGCGGGGCGAGGGGGTGATCGCGCTGTGCGGAGCGCTCGCCGGGGAGGTGCGCGCCGGGCGTCAGCCGGGCGAGGCACTGCTGCGGGCGGTTCGTGACTCCGGCGGGCTCGGCGAGGCCCAGGCGGCGGTGCTGGCGGCTGCGCGGTTCGGTGGGGACGTCCCAGGCGCGCTCGCGGACGCGGCACGGCAGCCGGGGGCCGACGGGCTGTCAGGGCTCGCCGCGTGCTGGCGGGTGGCCGTGGACCGGGGCGCGGGACTGGCGGCCGGGCTGGACCGGCTGGAAGCGGCACTGCGTGCGGAGCGCGACCAACGAGCCGATCTGCAGGCGCAGTTGGCGGGCGCCCGGTCGACGGCGGTCCTGCTCGCCGGGCTGCCGGTCCTCGGACTGCTGCTGGGCACCGCGCTCGGCGCACGCCCGCTGCACGTGCTGCTGCACACCGGGGCGGGGCTGGCGTGCCTGGTGGCCGGTGGCGTGCTGGAGGGGGCGGGGCTGTGGTGGGCGCTGCGGATCGTGCGCGGGGCGGAGGCGGCGTGAGCGCGGGCGTTGTCCACAGGCTGGGGATGTTGTGCGCGGTGCTGGCGCTGTGGTGGCCGGCGCGGACACTCGTCGTCGCGCGGCGGGAGCGGAGAGTGCGGCGGCGAGTGGATGCGGTCCTGGCGGGTGCGGGTCCGGGTGCGCGTGCGGCGCAGGAGCGGTCGCGCGAGCGGGGGCCGGGTGGAGTGCTGGGTCGGGCCGAGGTGCGGGATGCCGTGCGGCGGTGGCTGCCGGTCGCCGGGGCGCTGTGTGCCGGCTGGGTGGTGATCGGGGGGTTCGTGGGGCTGGGGGCCGGACTGGTCACCGGGTTCGGCTTGGCGCGGTGGCGGGCCCGGCAGGAGCGCGACCGCAGCACCGAGGAGTACGACCCTGCCGTGGCCGCCCGTCAGCTCCCGTTGGCCGCCGACCTGCTGGCGGCGTGCATCGCGGCGGGGGCGAGCCCGGTGTCGGCGGCCCAGGCGGTGGGCGAGGCGTTGGCGGGGCCGGTCGGGGAGCGGCTGGCGCGGGGCGCGGCCGAAGTGCGGCTCGGGGGCGAACCGGCCGATGCGTGGCAGCGGCTCGCCACGCTCCCCGGCGCGGGAGCACTGGCGCGGCTCCTTGAACGGGCCGGCGATTCCGGTGCCCCGGCGGCCGCACCGGTCGGGCGCCTCGCGGCTCAGGCGCGGGCCGAGTGGGCCCGAGGGGCGACGGCGCGGGCGCGCCGCGCGGGCGTCCTGGTCACCGCCCCGGTGGGGCTGTGCTTCCTGCCCGCGTTCATCGCGGTCGGGGTGCTGCCGGTGGTGATCGGGCTGGCGGGAGGGCTGCTGGGAGGAGGTGGGAGATGAGGGTGCATGACATCCGGTGACGGCTGACCGACCGGACGGACGGACCGGACGGACGGACCGGAGAAAGGCCGCGGCCGGACAGAGAACGACCGGCAAACGGCCACGTGAACGACCAGACGACAACGAGAACCTCACGGGGGTTGATATGAGCAAGGCGGTACGAGTACGAGCCCGGGTGCGCGCGCTGGTGCGCCGGCTGCGGGCGGTGGTGCGCAAGGACGCGGGCATGGTCACGTCCGAGTACGCGGTGGGGATCATCGCCGCGGTGGCCTTCGCGGCGGTCCTCTACAAGGTGCTGACGAGCGGGCAGGTCAGCGCGGAACTGCAGGCGATCGTGAAACGCGCGCTCAGTGTCCGGATGTGACGGCGTGAGGGCCCGCCCGGGAGCGGGCCGGGGCCGGGACCAGGGCTTCGTGACGGCCGAGACCGCGGTCGTGCTGCCCGCTCTGGTGCTCTTCGCGATGGCCCTCGTCTGGGCCTTGTCGGCCGCGTCCGCGCAGATCCGGTGCGTGGACGCGGCCCGCGCGGGGGCCCGGGCGGCGGCTCGGCAGGAGCCGCCGGGCGTGGTGCGGGAGACGACCCGGCAGGCGGCTCCGGACGGCGCGAGGATCACGGTGAGCCGACAGGGCGATCTGGTACGCGTCCTGGTCGTGGCGCATCCCCCGGGCCCCGATGTGTTCCCTCTCGAACTGCGTCACGAAGCGGTGGCGTTGGCGGAGGAGACGGTGGGGGTGAAGCAGTGAGGGGGCGTGAACCGGTCGCCGTACGGAGGCTCTTGGAGGCCCTCCATGCCCGTGCGGCGGCTGCTGGTTCGGATCGCGGCACCACCACCGTCTGGGTCGTGTGCCTGCTCGGCGCGATGTGTGCCGTGTTCGGCGTCCTGCTGGCCCAGGGCGAGGTCGTGCTGGCCCGGCACCGTGCGGCCGGTGCGGCCGACCTCGCCGCACTCGCGGCCGCGGACCACTGGATGGACGGAGGCGGCAAGGCGTGCGCCACGGCGGCCCGGGTGGCCCGGGCCCAGGGAAGCAGGCTCGTGCGGTGCGCCCTCGTGGGGGCGGTCTCCGACGTCACGGCGGCGTCGGCCGCGGGGCCGTTCACCACCGAGGTCAGGGCGAGGGCTGGGCCGGCGGAGCCGAGGGCGCCGCAGCCGGACCGCTCGCCGCCTCCTCGGGCGCCCCGCGCAGCAGCACCGTGAGGAGGCGTACGGCACCCCTCTTGTGCAGCGGATCGTTGCCGTTGCCGCACTTGGGGGACTGGATGCAGGAGGGGCAGCCCGCCTCGCACTCGCAGGACGCGATGGCCTGACGGGTGGCGGACAGCCAGGCGCGGGCCGTGTGGAAGGCGCGCTCGGCGAAGCCCGCGCCGCCCGGGTGGCCGTCGTACACGAAGACCGTGGGCAGGAGCGTGTCCGGGTGCAGCGGCACCGAAACGCCTCCGATGTCCCAGCGGTCGCAGGTGGCGAAGAGCGGAAGCATGCCGATCGAGGCGTGTTCGGCCGCGTGCAGCGCGCCGCCGAGGATCTCCGGGCCGATCCGGGCCTGGTCCAGCTGGTCCTCGGTGACCGTCCACCACACGGCGCGGGTGCGCAGCGTGCGAGGAGGGAGGTCGAGTTTCGTCTCGCCCAGCACCTCACCGGTGATGACACGCCGACGCAGAAAGGAGACGACCTGGTTGGTGACCTCGACGGAGCCGTAGCACAGCCGCCCCTCGCCCCAGGGGATCTCCACGTCCGTCTCCAGGACGGAGATGGAGGTCGTGTCGCGGGCGACCGTCGTGTACGGCGGGTTGGCCTCCTCGACCAGGGCGACGGAGTCCTCCAGGTCGAGCGACCGCACCAGGTACGTACGGCCCTGGTGCAGATGGACCGCGCCCTCGTGGACCGTCGTGTGGGCGGCGCCCGAGTCGACCGTGCCGAGCAGCCGACCGGTGCCGGCCTCGACGACCTGGACCGGGCGCCCGCCCGCCCCGCGGATGTCCGTGAGGTCGGCGGCCCGCTCCCGGCGCGTCCAGTGCCAGGTCTTCGTGCGGCGGCGCAGCAGCTTCGCGGCCTCCAGCTGCGGCAGCACGTCCACGCACGCGGGACCGAACAGTTCCAGGTCTTCCTCCGTCAGCGGCAGCTCGGCCGCCGCCGCGCACAGGTGCGGCGCGAGGACGTAGGGGTTGTCCGGGTCGAGGACCGTGGACTCCACCGGCTGGTCGAAGAGGGCCTCGGGATGGTGGACGAGGAACGTGTCCAGAGGGTCGTCACGGGCGACCAGCACCGCGAGGGCCCCCTGCCCGGCACGGCCCGCGCGCCCCGCCTGCTGCCACAGCGACGCGCGTGTCCCCGGGTACCCGGCGATCAGCACGGCGTCGAGCCCGGACACGTCCACGCCGAGCTCCAGGGCGGTCGTCGCGGCGAGGCCGAGGAGTTCCCCGGAGTGGAGGGCCCGCTCCAGGGCGCGGCGCTCCTCGGGAAGGTAACCGCCGCGGTAGGCGGCCACGCGGCGGGCCAGGGAGCGGTCGACCTCCGCCAGGCGCTCCTGGGCGATCACGGAGATCAGCTCGGCGCCGCGGCGGGAGCGGACGAAGGCGACCGAGCGCACGCCCTGCACGGTCAGGTCGGTCAGCAGGTCGGCGGTCTCGGCGGTGGCCGTGCGCCGGACGGGCGCGCCCCGCTCTCCGTGCAGCTCGGTGAGCGGCGGCTCCCACAGGGCGAAGACCAGCTCGCCACGCGGGGAGGCGTCGTCCGCGACCTCGACGACCGGCAGGCCGGTGAGGCGGCGGGCGGCCACCGAGGGCTCGGCGGCGGTCGCGGAGGCCAGCAGGAAGACGGGTGAGGCGCCGTAGCGGGCGCACAGGCGGCGCAGCCGGCGCAGCACCTGGGCGACGTGGGAGCCGAAGACGCCGCGGTAGGTGTGGCACTCGTCGATGACGACGTACTTCAGGGCGCGCAGGAAGGAGGACCAGCGCGGATGGGAGGGCAATATGCCGCGATGCAACATGTCGGGGTTGGTGAGGACGTAGTTGGCGTACTGGCGTACCCATTCCCGTTCCTCGGGCGGCGTGTCGCCGTCGTAGACCGCTGCGCGGATCGCCGTGCCGAGAGGATGTGAAAGTTCCTTCACCGATCGACACTGATCCGCCGCGAGGGCCTTGGTGGGGGCGAGGTACAGGGCGGTCGCGCCCCGGCCGTTCGGAGCCTCGGCGCCGTCCAGCAGCCGCGACAGCACCGGGACCAGGTAGGCGAGCGACTTACCCGACGCGGTGCCCGTGGCGACGACCACCGAGTCGCCGTCCAGGGCGTGCTCGGCGGCGAGCGCCTGGTGGGCCCAGGGGTGCTCGATGCCCGCGCGGCGCACGGCGGCGACGACCTCGGCACGGATCCGGTCCGGCCAGACGGCATGGCGACCCTCTCGCGGGGGCAAGTGCTCCGTATGAGTGATGCGCGCAGCTCGGCTCGGACCCGAGGCGAGCCGGTCCAGCACCGTGCCCGGCGAGAGGCGGGACACGGGGCTCGTCGTGGGTCGATCGGATCGGTGATTCTTGGCCATCGGCACCGAGTGTGTCACTGGCGTGACGGACAATGGGTCCAAGGCGTCGTACACGCCTGCCGGTAAGTGATTGAATGCCATCGCGGCTGGCGAACCGTCCCGGGGGCTGAAGCCGAGGTGCCCGAGGGGCGACCGCTCGATAGCAAGGTGCTGGAGGATCCGTGGACCTGTCCCTGTCGACCCGTACCGTCGGCGATCGTACGGTCGTCGAGGTCGGTGGCGAAATCGACGTATATACCGCGCCCAAGCTGCGCGAGCAGCTGGTCGAGCTGGTGAACGACGGGAATTTCCACCTCGTCGTCGACATGGAGGGCGTGGACTTCCTCGACTCCACCGGGCTCGGCGTGCTGGTAGGCGGCTTGAAGCGTGTTCGAGCCCATGAGGGCTCCCTGCGCCTGGTGTGCAACCAGGAGCGCATTCTCAAGATCTTCCGCATCACCGGCCTCACCAAGGTGTTCCCGATTCACACCTCGGTCGAGGAAGCGGTGTCGGCCACCGACTGACCCCGCTTCCGGGCCGTGGTGCCCGGACGGCAGAAGCAAGAGCGGGGGGTGCGGGCCAGTACGGCCCGGCCCCCCGACCGCACGCCCGAAGTTCTGAGGGGGATGCATGGCCACCGTTGAACTCCGCTTCAGCGCGCTGCCCGAACACGTCAGGACCGCCCGGCTCGTGGCGGCGGCGGTGGCGCGCCGGGCCGGGGTGGAGGAGGCCGCACTCGACGAGGTCAGGCTCGCCGTCGGGGAGGCCTGCTCCCGGGCCGTCGGACTGCACCAGAGCAACGGCATCTCGGCGCCGGTGCGAGTGCTGCTGACCGAGGAGGAGAAACAGTTCTCCATCGAGGTCGGCGACGAGGCGCCGCACATCGTGCCCGGGGACGACCCGGCGGGTGCCGACGCGGTCGAGGTGGAGGCGGAGGCCGAGGAGGACGAGATGGGCCTCGCGGTCATCAGTGGCCTCGTCGACGACGTGGAGGTCACCACCGGGGAGAACGGCGGAATGATCAGAATGAGCTGGCCGACCACGCCGCCCGGCGCCGTCGCGTTCCCCGCCTGACGGCACGTTTCTCCTTCAAGCTCGAAGACTTCTCCGGAAGGGTCCTGCCTGTGCAGGGCCCTTCTTTTTGTAAAGTCGTATCGTAATTAGTGAACCGCTTCACGTGAATGAATTCACGATCAATAGCGCGATAATTTGATCAAGAGTCCATCTCGTCAATGGTTTTGGTGCGTTACCACTTTCGGGTTCTGTGGCTGGTGTGCGATCTTTTCCTGAAGAGCAGGTGACGTCTCGATCGGTTTACCGCGCACTGTTTTGATCAGGTTCCGGTACCTACAATCCGTCCACATCTTGAGCTCAGCCCAAGCGTCAAGGAGGACGAATGGCGGGGCTTTCTACCCCTCAACAGTTTGACCACCCCTCAGCTCTCGCGGCCGCGGTCCTGACCCACGACAACCGCATGATCGTGGTGGTCATCGCGGCCGTCGCGCTGGCGGCCCTCGTGGTGGCCGGGATCCTGGTGCGCGAGGTGCTCGCGGCCGGCGAGGGCACCGACAGCATGAAGAAGATCGCGGCCGCGGTCCAGGAAGGCGCGAACGCCTATCTGGCCCGGCAGTTGCGCACGCTCGGCGTATTCGCCGTGGTCGTGTTCTTCCTGCTCTTGCTGCTGCCCGCGGACGACTGGAATCAGCGCGTCGGACGGTCGGTGTTCTTCCTGATCGGTGCGGCGTTCTCGGCGGCCACCGGCTATATCGGTATGTGGCTCGCCGTGCGCAGCAATGTGCGCGTCGCCGCGGCGGCGCGCGAGGCGACCCCGGCGGAGGGTGAGCCCGAAAAGGACCTCACCGCCGTCTCGCACCGGGCGATGAAGATCGCTTTCCGCACAGGCGGTGTCGTCGGCATGTTCACGGTGGGGCTCGGTCTGCTGGGCGCCTCCTGTGTGGTGCTCGTCTACGCGGCGAACGCCCCGAAAGTCCTCGAGGGCTTCGGTCTGGGCGCCGCGCTGATCGCCATGTTCATGCGTGTCGGCGGCGGCATCTTCACCAAGGCCGCCGACGTCGGCGCCGACCTGGTCGGCAAGGTCGAGCAGGGCATTCCGGAGGACGATCCGCGCAATGCCGCGACCATCGCCGACAACGTGGGCGACAACGTCGGCGACTGCGCGGGGATGGCTGCCGACCTCTTCGAGTCGTACGCCGTCACGCTCGTCGCCGCGCTGATCCTGGGCAAGGCCGCGTTCGGCGACTCGGGACTGGCGTTCCCGCTGATCGTGCCCGCGATCGGGGTCGTGACCGCGATGATCGGCATCTTCGCGGTGGCCCCGCGCCGGGCCGACCGCAGCGGCATGTCCGCGATCAACCGGGGCTTCTTCATCTCCGCGGTGATCTCGCTGGGGCTCGTCGCGGCGGCCGTCTTCGCCTACCTGCCGTCGTCGTACGCCGCCCTCAAGGGCGTCGCCGATGCGGCGGTCCGTGCCAAGAGCGGCGATCCGCGGATCCTCGCGCTCGTCGCTGTCGCCATCGGCATCCTGCTCGCCGCCCTGATCCAGCAGCTGACCGGCTACTTCACCGAGACCAGCCGCCGTCCCGTGCGAGACATCGGCAAGACCTCGCTGACGGGTCCCGCCACCGTGGTCCTCGCCGGTATCTCCGTCGGTCTGGAATCGGCCGTCTACACGGCGCTGCTGATCGGTCTCGGCGTCTACGGGGCGTTCCTGCTCGGCGGTACGTCGATCATGCTCGCGCTGTTCGCGGTGGCGCTGGCCGGCACGGGCCTGCTCACCACGGTCGGCGTGATCGTCGCCATGGACACCTTCGGCCCGGTCTCCGACAACGCACAGGGCATCGCCGAGATGTCCGGCGACGTCCAGGGCTCGGGCGCGCAGGTGCTCACCGATCTGGACGCCGTGGGCAACACCACCAAGGCGATCACCAAGGGCATCGCGATCGCCACCGCCGTTCTCGCGGCGTCGGCGCTCTTCGGCTCGTACCGGGACGCGATCACCACGGCCGCCCAGGACGTGGGCGAGAAGGTCGGTGACGGCGGGCCGATGAGCCTCGTCATGGACATCTCGCAGCCCAACAACCTGGTCGGCCTCATCGTCGGCGCGGCGGTCGTCTTCCTCTTCTCGGGGCTGGCGATCAACGCGGTGTCGCGGGCGGCCGGTGCGGTGGTCTTCGAGGTGCGGCGGCAGTTCCGCGACCGGCCCGGGATCATGAACTACACGGAGAAACCGGAGTACGGCAAGGTCGTCGACATCTGCACCAAGGACGCCCTCAGGGAGCTGGCCACGCCCGGTCTGCTCGCCGTCATGGCGCCCATCGCCCTCGGGTTCACGCTGGGCGTCGGAGCGCTCGGCGCCTACCTCGCGGGCGCGATCGGCACCGGCACGCTGATGGCGGTCTTCCTCGCCAACTCCGGAGGCGCCTGGGACAACGCCAAGAAGCTCGTCGAGGACGGCCACCACGGCGGCAAGGGAAGCGAGGCGCACGCCGCGACGGTGATCGGCGACACGGTCGGCGACCCGTTCAAGGACACCGCAGGCCCGGCGATCAACCCGCTGCTGAAGGTGATGAACCTGGTGTCGCTGCTGATCGCGCCCGCGGTCATCAAGTTCTCCTACGGAAGCGACAGGAACATCGGCGTGCGGATCGCCATCGCGGTGCTCGCGCTCGTCGTGATCGTGCTCGCGGTGTACGTGTCCAAGCGGCGCGGGATCGCCGTGGGTGACGAAGACAACGCCGAGAAGGTGTCCAAGCCCGCTGATCCGGCGGTGGTGTCGTAGCCCGGCTGGACGGCACCCCGCTCTTACGCCTGGTCAGATACGGGCACACGGGCGGGCGTACGGCGCTCCTCGAGAGGCCGTGCGCCCGCCCTTGTCCGTGTGCGGGGCCCTCTCGTGAGCCTTCTCTCGCTTGGCGCAAAAGGTGGTAATGGCACCCATAGGTGATATTCGGCCTCCGGGTGTCGCCCGATTGGCGTGTATCTTCCGGGCCGAGAGAGCCATGGAAGGGACCAATCCGGTGAACAAGAAGCTCGCGACCACAGTGTCCGGCGGTGCGGTGCTGGTACTGGCGCTGTCGGCCTGCACAGGCGGTGGCAAGAGCCAGACCGACGAAAAGCTGGCCTCCTGGGCAAAGCAGGTCTGCGACGCGGTGCCGGCGCAGAACGCGAAGATCAAGGCCGCCAACGACGCGATCACGAAGGCGGCCTCGGACACCACGAACCCGCCTCAGACCATCCAGAAGACCGACTCCCAGGCCTTCCAGGACATGTCCGACGGCTACAAGGCGCTCGCGACCGCCCTGAACAACGCCGGAGCGCCCCCCGGTGTCGACGGCGGTGCGCAGCGGCAGCAGGACGCCGTCAAGACCCTGAACAACCTCTCCGCGTCCTACGCCGACCTGAAGAAGAAGGTGGACGCGCTCAATACGAAGGACCAGGGCAAGTTCGCGTCCGGGCTGCACGACATCGCGGCCCAGATGACCGAGCTGGAGAAGCAGAACCAGAGCGGGACCACCGCGCTGAAGAACCTCGAACAGGGCGACGTCAAGAAGGCGATCGCGGAGCAGGCGAGCTGCAAGAAGGCGACCGCTACGGCCTCGGCGACTGCGGGCTGAGTCCGCCCGCACGCCACAATGGGGGCGTGAGTACCCCCAGTCGCACCCTGCCCTCCCTGGACCGCACCGATGTCGCCGCACGGCTGCGGGACGCCCTGCTCGACGCCTCCTTCACCGCCGACGGGCTGCTCGACCTGCTCGGAGCGCCCGCGTACGCGGCGCTCGCGCGGAGCGAGACCGTCCCCGCACTCCGGGCGACGCGCGGGGACACACCGCTGGAGACACTCGTACGGCTGTTCCTGCTGCAACAGCCCGTGCTCCACGCGCGCGTGGCCGACGTCCTGCCCCTCGACGCCTGCCTGGAGGCCGGCTGGCTGGTGCGCACCGGTGGGGGCGAAGTCGCCGCGACCGTGGACGTGCGGCCGTACGGCGGACCGGACGGCGAGGACTGGTTCATCGTCTCCGACCTCGGGTGTGCCGTCGGAGGCGCGGGGGGCATCGGCAGCCGCGACGAAGGCGTCGTCCTAGGGGTCGGCGGCGCCTCCACCACCCTCGCCGGCATCACCGTACGGACCCCCGTCGGCTCGGCACTCGACCTCGGCACCGGCTCCGGGATCCAGGCGCTGCACGCCGCCCAGCACGCCACGCGCGTGACCGCGACCGACGTCAACCCGCGCGCCCTGCACATCGCCGCACTCACCCTCGCGCTGTCCGGCGCCCCGGCCGCCGATCTGCGCCAGGGTTCGCTCTTCGAGCCGGTCCGGGACGACGAGACGTTCGACCTGATCGTCTCGAACCCGCCCTTCGTGATCTCCCCCGGCGCCCGGCTCACCTACCGTGACGGCGGGATGGGCGGGGACGATCTGTGCCGCACGCTCGTTCAGGGGGCGGGGGAGCGGCTGAACGAGGGCGGGTTCGCGCAGTTCCTCGCCAACTGGCAGCACGTGGAAGGGGAGGACTGGCAGGACAGGCTCAGGTCGTGGGTGCCGCGCGGCTGCGACGCGTGGGTCGTGCAGCGCGAGGTGCAGGACATCACGCAGTACGCCGAGCTGTGGCTGAGGGACGCCGGGGACCACCGTGGCGATGCGGCCGAGTACCAGGCGCGGTACGACGCGTGGCTGGACGAGTTCGAGGCGCGCAAGGTGCGCGCGGTCGGATTCGGCTGGATCGCCCTGCGCAGGACCGACGCGGCCGAGCCCTCGATCACGGTCGAGGAGTGGCCGCATCCGGTCGAACAGCCGCTCGGGGACACGGTGCGTGCGCACTTCGACCGCGTCGACTACCTGCGGGCGCACGACGACGCGGCCCTGCTCGCCGGGCACTTCAAGCTCGCCGCCGAAGTCGTTCAGGAGCAGGTCGGGCTGCCCGGCGCCGAGGACCCGGAGCACGTGGTGCTGCGCCAGAACCGGGGGATGCGCCGGGCCACCAAGGTGGACACGGTCGGCGCGGGCTTCGCGGGCGTCTGCGACGGCACGCTGAGCGCGGGACGGATCCTGGACGCCATCGCCCAGCTGGTCGGCGAGGACCCCGTGCTGCTGCGCGACCGCACGCCCGCACAGATCCGGTTGCTGGTCGAGCAGGGGTTCCTGGAGCCCGCGCGCTGACGGGCGGCGAGGCCGAGTGGGGCCGCTGGGCCGCTGTACTGGCGCGCAGGACCATCCGGTGTACTGGCGCGGAGGACCGCCCGGGGTGCTGGGGCCCTTGGGGCCGCTGGGGCAGCTGGGGCACTGGAACTGGGGGCACTGAGGCATTCAGGGCCGCTGCGGCGGTTGGGGCGCCGGGACGGCGGGTAGCTCCCGCAGCAGCGAGTTCGCGCCGAGTTCGTTCCGGCCACCGGCCACCGGCCACCGTTCACCGGCCGCCGACCCTGGCCCCGGGGCCAGAGGCCCGCACGCCCGTCGCGCCGGGGCGCACCGGGCGTGCGGGGTGGTTTGTCCGCCGCGCGTTCACCCCGGGTTCGCGTGCAGGCTTTCCCGGCGTGCCAGCCTCCGTCGCCGGGGCAGGTCGGGTGGAGGGAAGCCGGGGCGGCCGGGCGGGAGGGAAACGACATGGAGAGCGGGCCGGCGATCATCACGGGGACGGTGTTCGTCCTGTTCGGCGGCGGTCTGCTGACCTGGACCGCGACCCGGCTGTACCGTGGTGAGCCGGTGGCGGACGGTGTGAGCCGTATCGCATCCGCCACGCTCGCGAGCCTCGCCGCCGTGGCCGCGGTCGCGGCCGGCACGTGGTGCTTCCTGCGCCTCTGACATCACCGTTCCCGGTCCCCGGGCGACCGGAGGCGGAGTAACTGGGGGATCACGCTCCGGACAGGCCGGAAAAGGCCGCTGGACAGTCCGGGCGGCAGGAATGCCGGTAGTCGGGTTACCGTTCGAGTGGCCGTTGTGGGCTTTTCCCGTTTGACACGGGGGCGGGATGTACCGTCACACTCCGCAGCGTCACCAGCGAGCCAGAAAGCGACCTCACCCCGGGACCAAGGCCTGGGGAGGCCCCAGCGTCGACCGGAGAGAAGAGCGAAGTTGTCCCCGACCAGCGAGACCGCACAGGGCGGCCGCCGACTCGTCATCGTCGAGTCGCCTGCCAAGGCGAAGACGATCAAGGGCTATCTCGGCCCGGGCTACACCGTCGAGGCGAGCGTCGGGCACATCCGCGACCTTCCGAACGGCGCCGCGGAGGTGCCCGAGAAGTACACCGGCGAGGTCCGCCGCCTCGGCGTGGACGTCGAACACGACTTCCAGCCGATCTACGTCGTCAACGCCGACAAGAAGGCGCAGGTCAAGAAGCTCAAGGACCTCCTGCGCGAATCCGACGAGCTCTTCCTCGCCACCGATGAGGACCGCGAGGGCGAGGCCATCGCCTGGCACCTCCAGGAGGTGCTGAAGCCGAAGGTCCCGGTCAAGCGGATGGTCTTCCACGAGATCACCAAGGACGCGATCCAGCAGGCCGTGCGCAACCCGCGCGAGCTGAACCAGAAGCTCGTCGACGCCCAGGAGACCCGCCGCATCCTCGACCGGCTCTACGGCTACGAGGTCTCGCCGGTCCTGTGGAAGAAGGTCATGCCGCGCCTGTCGGCCGGCCGTGTCCAGTCGGTCGCCACCCGTCTCGTGGTGGAGCGGGAACGCGAGCGCATCGCGTTCCGTTCCGCCGAGTACTGGGACCTGACGGGAACCTTCGCCACCGGCCGCGCGGGGGACCCCTCGGACCCGTCGTCGCTGGTCGCCCGTCTGCAGAGCGTCGACGGCAGGAGGGTCGCGCAGGGGCGCGACTTCGACTCCCTGGGACAGCTCAAGAGCGATCAGATCCTCCACCTCGACGAGGCGAACGCCCGCGCCCTCGCCGCCGCCCTGGCGGACACCCGCTTCTCGGTGCGGTCCGTCGAGTCCAAGCCGTACCGCCGCTCGCCGTACGCCCCGTTCCGTACGACGACGCTGCAGCAGGAGGCGAGCCGCAAGCTCGGCTTCGGCGCGAAGGCCACCATGCAGATCGCGCAGAAGCTGTACGAGAACGGCTACATCACGTACATGCGTACGGACTCCACGACGCTGTCGGACACGGCGATCGCCGCCGCCCGCGCCCAGGTCACGCACCTGTACGGCGCCGAGTACCTGCCCGACGCGCCGCGCACCTACGCCGCCAAGGTCAAGAACGCGCAGGAGGCGCACGAGGCGATCCGGCCCTCGGGTGATCGTTTCCGCACCCCGGCGGAGACGGGACTGACCGGCGACCAGTTCAAGCTCTACGAGCTGATCTGGAAGCGGACCGTCGCCTCCCAGATGAAGGACGCGACCGGCAACTCGGTCACCGTCAGGATCGGCGGCACCGCCGCCGACGGCCGGGTCGCCGAGTTCAGCGCGTCGGGCAAGACGATCACCTTCCACGGCTTCCTGAAGGCGTACGTCGAGGGCGCCGACGACCCGAACGCGGAGCTCGACGACCGCGAGCGCCGGCTGCCGCAGGTCGCCGAGGGCGACGCGCTGAGCGCCGAGGAGATCACCGCCGACGGCCACGCGACCAAGCCCCCGGCCCGCTACACCGAGGCCAGCCTGGTCAAGGAGCTCGAAGAGCGGGAGATCGGCCGCCCGTCGACGTACGCGTCGATCATCGGCACGATCCTGGACCGCGGCTACGTGTTCAAGAAGGGCACGGCCCTCGTGCCGTCCTTCCTGTCCTTCGCCGTGGTCAACCTCCTGGAGAAGCACTTCGGGCGGCTCGTCGACTACGACTTCACCGCCAAGATGGAGGACGACCTCGACCGCATCGCCCGCGGCGAGGCGCAGGCCGTGCCGTGGCTGAAGCGGTTCTACTTCGGCGAGACGGCATCGGGCAGCGGCTTCCCCGCGGGCACCAACGGCACCGCCGCCGACGCCGGGAACGGCGACGGGGACCACCTCGGCGGCCTCAAGGAGCTGGTGACCGACCTGGGCGCGATCGACGCGCGCGAGGTGTCGTCGTTCCCCGTCGGCAACGACATCGTGCTGCGGGTCGGCCGCTACGGCCCGTACATCGAGCGCGGCGAGAAGGACACCGAGCAGCACCAGCGCGCCGACATCCCGGCCGACCTCGCTCCCGACGAGCTCACCGTCGAGCTGGCGGAGGAGCTGCTGGCCAAGCCGAGCGGCGAGCGCCCGCTGGGCACGGACCCGGAGACGGGCCGCCCGATCGTCGCCAAGGACGGCCGCTACGGCCCCTACGTCACGGAGATCCTCCCCGAGGGCACCCCGAAGACCGGCAAGAACGCGATCAAGCCGCGCACGGCCTCGCTGTTCAAGTCGATGTCCCTGGACACGGTGACCCTCGACGACGCGCTGCGGCTGATGTCGCTGCCGCGTGTGGTGGGCACCGACGCCGACGGGCAGGAGATCACCGCGCAGAACGGCCGCTACGGCCCGTACCTGAAGAAGGGCACGGACTCGCGCTCGCTGCAGTCCGAGGACCAGATCTTCACGATCACGCTGGAGGAGGCCCAGGCGATCTACGCCCAGCCCAAGCAGCGTGGCCGGGCGGCCGCCAAGCCGCCGCTGAAGGAGCTCGGCGAGGACCCGGTGAGCGGGAAGCCGGTCGTCGTCAAGGACGGGCGCTTCGGTCCGTACGTCACCGACGGCGAGACCAACGCGACCCTGCGTTCCGGCGACAGCGTGGAGGCGATCACTCCGGAGCGCGGCTTCGAGCTGCTCGCGGAGAAGCGCGCCAAGGCACCCGCGAAGAAGACGGCGAAGAAGGCCGCCGCCAAGAAGGCACCGGCCAAGAAGACGGCGTCGACCGCGGCCAAGAAGACGGCCGCCAAGAAGACCGCCGCGAAGACGACGGCGAAGAAGACGACGGCGAAGAAGACCGCTGCCGCCAAGACGGCGGCGTCCAAGGGTGCCGCGGAGGACTGACGCGGGAGAGGACCGGGCCCGAAGGGGCACCGGTTCCTCACAGCCCCTTCGCTAAACACACGGTCCGGCATCGGTTCGGTGTCGGGCCGTGTGCACATGGCGAGTGGCCGCCTCGGGCTGTCGGTGGCTCCCGATAGTCTGAATGCATGACGCGAGCCGAGCAGCCAACGGCCCCCCAAGCGGCCCCCGACGACGCCCTGGTCGCAGATTCCCGCGAGCGCGCCGTCCGCGCCCTGCTGCGCCAGCCGCAGCTGAAGCGCCTGTGGAGCGCCCAGCTCGTGGGAGGCATCGGTGACGCGCTCGCCGTGCTCGTCCTGGTGCTGCTCGTCCTCCAGGCGGCCATCGCCGAGGGGTCGTTCGGCGGCGGCTACCGGGGTGTGTCGTTCGCGATCGCGAGCGTCTTCGGCGCGCGGATTCTTTCCACCCTGCTCTTCGGGGCCGTGCTCCTGGGCCCGCTCAGCGCGCTGACCTCCCAGGAGGGGCCGCTCGACCGCCGCTGGACCATGGTCGGCGCGGACGGTGTGAGGGCCGCTCTGCTGATCGTCGCGCCCCTGTGGATCGACTGGATCCCGGGCAACGCGCTCGCGCTCCTGCTGGTCACCGCCTTCGTCACCGGCGTGGCCGAGCGCTTCTGGACGGTGTGCCATGAGAGCGCGGCGCCCGCTCTGTTGCCCGCGCCGCCCTTGGAGGGCGCGACGGTGCGTCCGCTGCCGGACCACATGGACGCCCTGCGCCGTCTGTCGCTGCGCACGGGATTCGTGGCGGTGCCGCTGGCCGCTGCCGGACTTGTGGTGGTGGCGCTGGTGAACAACCTGCTGGGCACGGGCATCGCCTGGTTCGGCCAGCATCAGGCGGCCCTCGCGTCGTATGTGGCGGCCGGACTGTTCGCCGCCTCGCTGTCGGTGGCCTCCTCGCTGGAGCTGCCCGACACCCGCACCCCGCGCGCGCGGTCGCCGCTGGAGGGCCTGCGCCGTCCCCGGACGGACGCGGGCGTCGCGAAGGGTCGCACGGGCGCGCTTCCGCTCCTGGTGCTGGCCTGCGCCGCCGTGGCCGGGGCGGTCTCGGCCGCCGTCGCCGTCTGTGTGCTGCAGGCCAAGGACCTGGGCGGCGGCCCGGTGCTGTACGGCCTGCTGGTCCTCGCGCTGACCGGCGGCACGGTCGTCGGCATCCGTACGGCGCCCCGCGTGCTGCCCGCGCTGTCGCGGCGCCGGCTGCTCGCGCTGGCGATCTCCTTCACCGGTATGGCGCTGCTCGCCGCCGGTCTCGACCCGGACGTCACCAGCGTGCTGCTGATCGCGCTGCTCGCGGGCATCAGCGCGGGCGTGGCCGCGAACACCGGGCACACACTGCTCGACCAGGAGGCCGAGGAGCACCGCCGGGCACGGACGACCGAGCATCTGCACGCGGTCGTCCGGGTGTGCGTCGCGCTCTGCGCGCTCGTGGCGCCGCTGGTGGCCGGGGCCATCGGGCCGCACCGGATGGAGAACGGCAGGTTCGTGTTCGCGCACGGCGGCGCCGCCTTCACGCTGATGCTGGTCGGCGCGCTGCTGCTGCCCGTGGCCGCACTGGTGCTCGCCAAGGTCGACGACCGCTCCGGTGTGCCGCTGCGGCAGGACCTGCTCGACGCCCTGCGCGGCGGCGACGATCCGGAGCACGCCCCCGCGGCGAACGGATTCTTCATCGCCCTGGAGGGTGGTGACGGCGCCGGGAAGTCCACCCAGGCCGAGGCGCTCGCCGAGTGGATCCGTGCCAAGGGCCACGAGGTCGTGCTGACCCGTGAGCCGGGGGCCACTCCGGTCGGCAAGCGGCTGCGGTCGATCCTGCTGGACGTCTCCAGCGCCGGGCTGTCGCACCGCGCGGAGGCGCTGCTGTACGCGGCGGACCGCGCGGAGCACGTGGACACGGTCGTACGTCCGGCCCTGGAGCGGGGCGCCGTCGTGATCTCGGACCGGTACATCGACTCCTCCGTGGCCTACCAGGGCGCGGGCCGTGACCTGTCCCCGACCGAGATCGCCCGCATCAACCGCTGGGCGACCGACGGCCTCGTGCCGCACCTCACGGTCCTGCTGGACGTCGCGCCGGAGACGGCGCGGGAGCGGTTCACGGAGGCGCCGGACCGGCTGGAGTCGGAGCCCGCCGAGTTCCACGCGCGTGTGCGGTCCGGTTTCCTCACGCTGGCCGCCGCCGACCCCGCGCGCTATCTGGTCGTCGACGCCGGGCAGGAGCCCGAGGCGGTCACGACCGTGATCCGGGCCCGGCTCGACCAGGTGCTCCCGCTGTCCGAGGCCGAGCTGAAGGCGCAGGAGGAGGCGCGCCGCAAGGCCGAGGAGGAGGCCCGGCGCAAGGCCGAGGAAGAGGCGGCACGCAAGGCCGAGGAGGAGCGGCTGGAGCGCGAGCGCCAGGAGCAGCTCGCCAAGCTGCGCGCCGAGGAGGAGGAGCGCAAGCGGCGCGAGCTGGAGGAGGCACAGCGCCGCGAGGCCGAGCGGCAGGCGGAGGAGGCCCGGCGGCGGGCCGAGGAAGCCCGCCGGCGGGCCGAGGAGGAGAAGGCGCGGCTGCTGGCCGAGGAGAAGGCCCGGGCCGAGGAGGAGGCGCGGCGCAGGGCCGAGGAGGAGCGGCGGCGCCGTGAGGCCGAGGAGGAGGCCCGGCTGCGGGCGGAGGCCGAGGAGCGGCGGCTGGAGAAGCAGCGGAAGGCCGAGGAGGCGCTGCTGCGGGCCGAGGAGGCGCGCAGGGCCGCGGCGGAGGCGGCGGCGTCGGCCGCGTCGGCGGCATCGGCCCCGCCCACCACGCCGGCCGCCGGCTCCGGTGCGCCCGCACGGGGCGCGTCGCCGGACAACGAGACGACGGTCCCCACGCCGCTGGTGACGCCGACGAACGCGTCCGGCGGACCGCTGGACGAGACCGCGGTCCTGCCCCCGGTACGGGTGCGGCGCGACACCGATGCCGAGACCACGGCGGAGCTGCCGGCGCGGCCCGAGCCGCAGGGGGCGGCCGACGAGACGGCGGTGCTGCCCCCCGTGGTGCCGGGATCCGCCGACGAGACGGCCGTCCTGCCGCCCGTACGGGACGCGGGCGGCGGTGAGCCGGCGGACAGGGTGCCGCCCGGCTTCTTCCGCGACGAGCGCCCGGCTCCGCGACCGGACGGTGCCGAGGACCGCACGCGCGAGCTGCCGCAGCTGGACCCCGACGGCCGCCCCCGCCGCCCGCGCCCGGACTGGGCGGAGGAGACGCCCCTGGACGACCTCCCCACCCTGGCGGACGAGCTGCTCGGCCCCCGGGAGGACGACGACTGGGACGACGGCCGGAACGGGCGGGGACGCGGCAGGCGCCGCTGAGCGGACCTGCCCCGGGTGTCGGTGCCGCCGCCGTTGTCAGTGGTGACCCGCACAATGGATCGCGGTAGGGCGCTGTGCGCTGTACGGCAGTACGGGCAGTACGAGGGAAGGGCGGTGTCCCCGTGAGCGTGTGGGACGACCTGGTGGGCCAGGAGAAGGTGTGCGAGCAGCTCGGCGCGGCTGCCCGGGACGCCGACGCCCTGGTCACCGCGGCCGCCGCCGACACCCCGCCGCCCGAGGCGTCCAAGATGACGCACGCCTGGCTGTTCACGGGTCCGCCCGGCGCGGGACGTACGCAGGCGGCGCGGGCCTTCGCCGCGGCGCTGCAGTGCGTGAGCCCCGACCGCGCGCTCGGCGGCGCCCCCGGCTGCGGCTTCTGCGACGGCTGCCACACCGCCCTGATCGGCACCCACGCGGACGTCACCACGGTCGCCGCCGTCGGCACCCAGATCCTCGCCGACGACATGCGCGACACCGTCCGCAAGTCGTTCACGTCGCCGGCGAACGGCCGCTGGCAGGTGATCCTCGTCGAGGACGCCGAGCGGCTGAACGAGAAGTCGGCCAACGCGGTCCTGAAGGCGGTGGAGGAGCCCGCTCCCCGCACGGTCTGGCTGCTGTGCGCGCCGTCCCTGGAGGACGTCCTGCCGACGATCCGCTCCCGCTGCCGCCACCTGAACCTGCGCACGCCGCCCGTGGAGGCGGTCGCGGACATGCTCATGCGGCGCGACGGCATCGAGCCGGAGATCGCTGCCGCCGCCGCCCGCGCCACCCAGGGCCACGTGGACCGTGCCCGCAGGCTGGCCACGGACGAGGGGGCCCGTGCCCGCCGAGCAGCCGTCCTGAAGCTCCCGCTGCGGCTCGACGACATCGGCGGCTGCCTCAGGGCCGCCCAGGAGCTGGTCGACGCGGCCACGGACGACTCCAAGCAGCTCGCCGAGGAGATCGACGCCAAGGAGACCGAGGAGCTGAAGGCAGCGCTCGGCGCGGCGCAGGGCGGCCGGATGCCGCGCGGCACCGCGGGCGTCATGAAGGAGCTGGAGGACAAACAGAAGCGCCGCAGAACGCGCACCCAGCGCGACAGCCTCGACCAGGCCCTCACCGACCTCACGGGCTTCTACCGCGACGTCCTCGCCCTCCAGCTCGGCTCCCGCGTAGCCCTCGCCAACACGGACGCGGAGGACGCCCTGGAGCGACTGGCCCGCGGCAGCACACCCGAGGCCACGCTCCGCCGTATCGAGGCGATCGCGGCGTGCCGGGACGCCCTGGACCGCAATGTGGCCCCGCTGCTGGCGGTGGAGGCGATGACGATGGCGCTCAGAGCGGGATGACGGCGAAACCCTTCCCTCTTCTGTGGGCAGGCGGTGCGGTCGGTCGACCGCGTACGTGACCATTCACTCGTAAGAGGTGCCTGCGTCACCGTGCGGCATCAATACGTTGCGCACGGTTACGCTCACCAAATGCACACCAGGCGCAATCCCGGACCGTCCCGCCTTCTGCACCCCCTCCGCCGCCCTCGAGACTCCCGCCGTTCCCTGCCCGCGACGCGGACCGGAGGCACGCTGCTCGCCGCCGCCGCGCTGCTCGTCTCGGCCTGCTCCACCGGCGGCTCGACGACCGCGCAGACGGCCCTGGCCGTGCTGCCCCAGTCGCCCCCGTCGGCGCTGGCCCGGTACTACACCCAGAAGCTGACCTGGCGCACCTGCGGCGTCCCCGGCTTCCAGTGCGCCACCATGAAGGCCCCGCGCGACTACGCCAGGCCCGGCGCGGGCGACGTACGGCTCGCCGTGGCCCGCAAGAAGGCCACCGGCCAGGGCAGGCACCTCGGGTCGCTGCTCGTGAACCCGGGCGGTCCGGGCGGTTCGGCGGTCGGCTATCTGGAGCAGTACGCGGGCGTCGGCTACCCGGCCGAGGTTCGCGCCCGCTACGACATGGTCGCCGTCGACCCGCGCGGCGTGGCCCACAGCGAACCGGTCGAATGCCTCGACGGTCCCCGGATGGACGCCTACGCGCAGACCGACATCACCCCCGACGGCCCGGCGGAGACGCGCCGCCTGGTGGATGCCTTCAAGCGGTTCGCGGAGGGCTGCGGGCAGCACTCGGCGGCTCTGTTGCGCCATGTCTCCACGGTCGAGGCGGCCCGGGACATGGACATCCTGCGCGGGGTGCTCGGCGACCGGAGGCTGAACTACGTGGGGGCGTCGTACGGGACGTTCCTCGGGGCCACGTACGCGGGCCTGTTCCCTGATCGGGTGGGCCGGATGGTGCTGGACGGCGCGATGGACCCGGCCCTGTCCGCGCGCAGGCTCAACGAGGAGCAGACGGCGGGGTTCGAGACGGCGTTCCAGTCCTTCGCCAAGGACTGCGTCCGGCGACCGGACTGCCCGCTGGGCGGCCCGGGCACGTCGCCGGCGAAGGTCGGCGACAAGCTGAAGGCGTTCTTCAAGAAGCTCGACGCGTCACCCATCCCGACCGGCGACGCGGACGGCCGCAGGCTCGGGGAGGCGCTGGCGACGACCGGAGTGATCGCCGCGATGTACGACGAGGCGGCCTGGCCGCGGCTGCGCCAGGCGCTGACCTCGGCGATCAAGCACCACGACGGCGCCGGGCTGCTCATGCTGTCGGACAGCTACTACGAGCGGGACACGGGCGGCAGGTACTCGAACCTGATGGCCGCGAACGCGGCGGTGAACTGCCTCGACCTGCCGCCCGCGTTCTCGGGTCCGGAGGACGTGGGCAGGGCGCTCCCGGCGTTCGAGAAGGCCTCCCCGGTGTTCGGGCGGGGGCTGGCCTGGGCATCGCTGAGCTGCGCGTACTGGCCGGTGCGCGCGACCGGACGGCCGCACCGCATCCAGGCGAAGGGGGCGGCACCCATCGTGGTGGTGGGCACGACCCGCGACCCGGCCACCCCTTACCGCTGGGCGCGCTCCCTCGCCTCCCAGCTCTCCTCCGGCAGGCTCCTCACGTACGACGGCGACGGCCACACGGCATTCGGCCGCGGCAGCAGGTGCGTGGACTCGGCGATCGACGCGTATCTGCTCCGCGGCACGCCACCGGCGAAGGGAAAGCGCTGCTCGTAGGCGCCGCGCCACTCCCTGGAGGCCCCGCCTCCGGGGGTGGTCAGAGCACCCTCGGAAACTGTGTAGACTTACCGATGTTGCTGATCGCACCATAGTGCGGGCAGCGCGCCGCCTTAGCTCAGATGGCCAGAGCAACGCACTCGTAATGCGTAGGTCTCGGGTTCGAATCCCGAAGGCGGCTCCATCCGAACCCCAGCCCAGACGGTGTCTGAGCTGGGGTTTTTGCGTTCAGCGGATGCGGCGACGGCGGCGGGCACGTGCCGCGCGGTTGTCCCGGTCTCAGTTCTGGTCTCAGTGGGGCCCGGAATCGGCCCCGGGGTCGCAGGCACGAAGAACTCGCCCATGCGCCGCATGGCGTCCTTCGACAGGTGGGATCGCCCCTTCACGTATCGCCGCGTCTGGCTGATCTGGGTGTGCCGAAGGACGATCGGGTATGGATGGGGCACGGCACCCTCCAACCGCTTACTCGCCGCCCTCTCTACCACGGGCGGGTGCGGCGTTGGTAGCGTCCACCGCGCGGCGCAGGGCCCGCGCAATCGCCACTGCGTCATCGACTGCCCAGACGTGGATGAAGAACATGCGGGGCGTGTCGACCATGCCATGGTTGTGCAACTCGACGATCCTGATTCCGCCGCGCTGGAGCGCGTCCAAGACGTTCTGCGCCTCCCCAGCCACCACGGCGACATCCCCGCTGACTGCGGCACGGCCTCCTCCCACCGGCTGGAAGCTGAGGGCCGAGGTCGCCCCGGAACCGGGCGGCAGAATGTAGCCGCCTTCGGTGATCGTCTCGCGGCGCAGGAATGCGACCTTGTAGACGCCACCGTAGACGGTGCCTGTGGTGCCCAGGGCGGCGTCGATACCCGCAGTGTCCAGCTTCAGCTTCTTTGGACGAGTCGTCGAGGACTTGGCAGGCGGCGTGCCTGTGCAGGCAAGCGCGGCGCGCAGGCCACGGGCCAGGGCCGCGGCATCCGGGCCGTGCCCGTGCGTATGGATCCACACGAGACGGGGAGAGTGAGCGAGCAGGTGGTTGTGAATGGCCACCTGCTCGATGCCGTGCGACTGCAGCGCGCCGGTCACACGGTGCAGCTCCGTCTCCCTGACGGCCAGTTCCCCCATGGTCATCATGGTGTTGTCGGCATAGCGGATGAAGGACACGTGCGAGCCGACGGCGAGTTCCGGCGACACGGTGACGCCGTGGGAGACGACACGCAGATCGGTGCGGGGAAAAGCCGTCCGGTAGATCAGCCTGCCCAGCATGTTGCCCTCGCGGCCCAGCTCCGCCGCGACGTGAGCCCAGTCCTTCGTCGTGCTCTCGACTGGACGCACCAACCCGCCGGCATCCCGGCCAGCCCTGCCGTCAGGGCCCGCGCGCTCACCGCTGCGGTCGTGATCCGTGCCGCCGTGCGCTCCACCGCCCGAGGCGCCCCGCTCGGCGTCGACTGCCCGTGCCGGCAGTGCCGCGAACGTCGATCCCAGGGCAACCGTGGTCAGCAGGTGGCGTCTTGATGCCCCCGCACCTCTTCCGGCCTTCCCCGGTCTCGCTTCAGTAGCCATGTATTCGCCGTCCCAACCATGTTGTGAAGGGGCCCGCGGGTTCCTCTCGGAGAGTCGCTCCCGCGACCTGTGCCAGCAGCCTCGGTCACCTGGACCGTGATCAACAGACAAAGCTTGATGGACAAACCGCACATATCCTCTGATTACACCAAAGGTGGCATGTCATAGCATCACTCCGCACGGAGCACGGTTCCGTCGGAAAAGCGGTGCCAAAGCACCCCGAAGAAGTCGAACAGGGCTACGCCAACCCGTATGCCAACAGCAGCGCGCAACCACGTCCGTCAGGGATCAACGAGGCGGCGTGTGATCAGGTCCACGTCTGCCAGGGCACGGCCTGAAAAGCGGAAGGTCGCTGGTTGGTCGTCCCGGACGGTACCCGCATGACTTATGACTCGTTCAGGGAGTGCCGGTGCGCATGTCGCTCCCGTCGCAGTATGTCGACCTGGGGGTGTGCACGAAAACCCGTCCCACGAACGTCGTGGTTGCTCCGGTGTACGTGTTGTTCAACCGCTTCGCCGCTAAGCGACTCGGTGCTGCGATCACCAAGACTCTCGTGGCAGTCGGCCAAGGCAACGATCCGCCCCGGACGGCTTTGGTGCACGCCTCGGCGCTGGCCCCTGCCCCAGGACCAGGTGCCGCCGGGCCTCCCTGCCACTGCCGCACAGGAATTGGAGAAGCGGGTGCGGGCCGCGTCCGGTGAACTGGCCCTGGCGGCCCGGGCGCTACTCGCGCAGGCCACCGTCGGCGGACCGCTGCCGGCTCACATGCTCACCGCCGAACAACGAGCCCTGTCCACCGCGTCGCTGGTTCGGCACGTTGCACCGCCTCGCCGACGGGTCCGGCCTCCACCTGGCCGGCCGCCACGGGTCCACCTTCGCCTACCTGGCCCGCTTCCACCCCTGCTCAGCGGCGGCCTGACCTCGCCGTCCGGCCGACCACGGGGAGGCGGGCCGGTCCGGCCGGGCGGCGTCCCGTCCTGAAGGCTCGTTTCCACCGCAGCGGTTGCCCATCCACCGCAGCGGTTGCCCATCAACGCGAACGGGCCCGCATGCGCCCTGTCTGGACGCATGCGGGCCCGTTCTCACCCGGTGTCCGGGTGCGGGATCGATCCCCCGCCGGTACCGGTCAGCTCAGCCGGTAGCCGCCGTAGCCGAAGCCCACCTTGATGCGGGAGGCCAGCGGGTGCGAGACGTCGCCGGTTCCTTCGTACAGCCACAGGTTGTTGCTGCTGTCACGGGCGATCAGGTCGGAGTGGCCGTTGCCGGTCATGTCCCCGTTCATCACGTACGCGTTGTAGTGGAAGCCCCAGCCGATCTTCACGCGGGGCGCCAGCGGGGTCGACGTGTTGCCGGTGCCCTTGTACAGCCACAGGTTCCCGGAGGAGTCCTGGGCGAGCAGGTCCAGCTTGCCGTCGCCGGTGAAGTCGCCCTTGCCGAAGACGTTGCTGCCGTACGCGCCCCAGCCGGTGCCGATCTTGACGCGAGAGCCGAAGTTGCCGTGGCCGGTGCCCGGGTAGCGCCAGAAGTTGCCGCTGGAGTCGATGGCCAGCATGTCCTGCAGGCCGTCACCGGTCAGGTCGCCGGGCACGAGCATGACCTTCATGCTGTTCCAGCCGGCCCCGAGCTTGGTCACGTCGGTGTCGCCGGTGGACAGGTTGAGGTGCTGCCAGTACAGGGTGCCGTCGGTGGTGCGGACCAGCAGGTCGGCGTAGCCGTCGCGGTCGAGGTCGGCCTGGCGCACCAGGTTGACCCCGCTCCAGTCGCCGAGCGAGATCCGCGGCGCGAAGGACTTGCCGCGGGAGTCGTACTCGTAGCCCTGGCCGTCGGAGGCGATCGCGAACATGTCCGCGCGACCGTCACCGCTCAGGTCGGTGTCGTCGATGCGCGGTTCGGTCGCCCCGACGTACGAGCTCAGCTTGGTGAAGACGCTGTACGAGCCGCTGGCCACGCAGTCCTGCACGCCCCACGACACGACGCCGACGACGCGTCCGTTCACGACCAGCGGGCCGCCGGAGTCGCCGTTGCAGGTGGCGACGGTGCCGGTGTCGGAGCCGGTGGCCGGATCGCCGACGCACGTCATGGCACCCGCGACGAAGTCGCTGCCGTAGAAACTCGAGCAGGTCGAGTCGCCGTTCACCGGCACGGTGGCCTTGCGCAGGGTCTGCGAGATGTCCTGGCTGGTGGAGCTGGTGCGCCCCCAGCCGTAGATCTGCGCCTGGGTGCCCGCCTTGTACGACGTGGTGTCGTCGGAGGTGGTGATGGGCAGCGGCTGGGCGCTGATCGGGTCGGGCAGCGTCAGCACGGCGACGTCGTTGACGGCGGTGCCGTTCGCGGTGATCTGGAACGAAGAATCGTTCCACTGCCGCCAGACGCCCGCCACCGTTCCGCCGTGGTAGTCGGTGGTGTTGGTCGACGGGTCGGTGGTCGGCAGCTGGGCGGTGCCGTAGATGATGGCGCCGTTGTTGTGCCAGTCGTAGCCCGAGACGCAGTGCGCGGCGGTGAGGATCTTCGTGGGCGACACGACGGTGCCACCGCAGAAGAAGCCGACGTCGTCACTGGTGTCGCTGGTGCCCTTGTCGTCGAAGTACCACAGCTGCACCATCCACGGGGCCGTGGAGATGCTGGTGGTCGTGCCGCCGATGATCTGCGGGCTGGCGGTGCCGGAAGCCGACGGCTGCGGCGTCGGGCTGGTTTTGGTGCTGGACGCCGTGCCCGTGCTCGCGGCGGGGCGCAGGCTGGCGGGGGTGTTGGCGGCCGGTGCGGTGAGCGCGCCGTGCACGCGGGCTTTGAGCTGCGACTTGCCGACGCTGTCGTGGCCCTGGACGCCGATGTCCGTCGGCAGGGGCGCCGCGTTGGCAGGCGCCATGAGGAACGCGCCGGCGCCACCGAGGAAGAGGGTGGCGGCAGCGGCGCGAACGGCTATCCGGCCCCGGCGGCGGTGATTCCCGCCTCTGTGGGCAGAGGACACTCAGGTCTCCCGATGAGTGAAGATGCTGGGGATGCTTGACGAGAAGCGGCTGATACTACTTCCGACTCGCTGATCTTCACCAGTTTCACAGGCCACAGATGTTTAAAGTTTTCACCTAGGACACCGCGGCGGGGGTGCCTCTTCTGCGAGGGGGGATCGGGAACGCTCGTGCAGCGGAGTCGAGTTGCCCACCGGTAGCGCATCGCCGTGTCCCGGGGCCGGGCGCACAGGTGTACCGGCGGGCGGGGACCACGGGCGGGTGGGCGGAACTCCGCTTCACCGAGGGGACGTTCGCCCCCCGGGCTCAGCGTCGGCCCGACGCCATCCGCTGCCGTACGGCCTCGTAGGTGAACAGCGCCGCCGACACCCCGACGTTGAGCGAGTCCACCTGGCCGAACATCGGGATCTTGGCCTTCGTGTGGCTGCCTCCCAGCCACCGGTCCGACAGGCCGTACTTCTCGCTGCCGACGAGGATCGCCGTGGGCCCGGTCATGTCGACGTCCGCCATGAGGACGTCGGTGTCGGGGGTGGTGGCGACGACGTTCACCGCGTGGTCGGACAGCCAGCGCATGACCTGTTCGGAGTCGGCCGAGGCGATCGGGACGGCGAACACCGTGCCCTTGCTGGCCCGGATCACGTTGGGGTTGCCCCAGTCGGTCACCGGGTTGGCGGAGATGACCGCGGTCACTCCGGCCGCGTCCGCGGTGCGCAGCATCGAGCCCAGGTTGCCGGGCTTCTCGACGCTCTCGCAGATCAGGAAGAGGGACCGGTCGTCGACCTGGATGCGGGAGAGGTCGGTCTCGATGTCCGGGACGACGGCGAGCCAGCCGTCCGGGCCCTCGCGGTAGGCCGCCTTGTCGAACGCCTGCCTGCTGAGGCTGTACAGGGCGGCGCCGCGCTCGGCCGCACGGGCCACCACGTTCCGCGGGTCGGACCCGCCGGTCAGCGCGGGGCAGAAGTACAGCTCACGGGGGCGCACACCGGCCCGCAGCGCGAGGTCCAGTTCCTCGTATCCCTCCACGAGGGTCACTCCGGCGGCCTGCCTGCTGCGCCGACGGCGGAGGGCGGCGAGTTCCTTGACGTGGGGGTTGCTCGGGCTGGAGATCTCCTTGGGCGACCCGGCCCGGGGGTTGGACGGCATGGGCGGTGGGAGTCACGGTCCGCGGCGGGCTCCGGTCCTCCGTCCCCTTTCTCGTGTTTCTCGTGTTCTCGCTCGTGCTGCTGTGGTGCGCTGCGCTGCGCGCGGTTGCGGCCAGCGTACATGCGGGCCCGGGGGAGGGGCGCCGGGCGCCCGCGTGCCCCCTTCCGCCCCGTACGCCCCGGAAAACCGTCCGGTGCGGGGAGAACCGGCGGACATCGGGCGTCCTCTTGGTGAACGGCTAGCATCGCGTGGTCAGTCGTCGGTGGGAATGGGGTGGGTGTGGTGTCGCAGGCGCGGCCGCAGCAGGAGCAGGGGCCCAGGATCGCCGTCGCCGTCGTGACCATGGGCAACCGGCCCGCCGAGGTCGACGCGCTCCTCAGGTCCGTCGCCAAGCAGGACCTCGCCCCCTCCCGCATCGTGATCGTCGGCAACGGCTGCCCGCTGCCCGAGTTCGCCGAGCGCCTGGACCTCCCCGGCGAGGTCACCTGCGTCGAGACCGACGAGAACCTCGGCTGCCCCGGCGGCCGCAACGTGGCCCTCGCCCGGCTGCGGGAGTTCGGGGACGTCGACGTCGTGGTGGAGCTCGACGACGACGGGCTGCTCGTGGACGCCGACGTGCTGCGCCGCGTACGGGACCTGTACGCCGCCGACCCTCGGCTCGGCATCGTCGGTTTCCGCATCGCCGACGAGCACGGCGAGACCCAGCAGCGGCACGTGCCCCGGGTCGGGGCCGCCGACCCGATGCGCGGCGGGGAGGTGACCGGCTTCCTCGGCGGCGGGCATGCGCTGTCCATGGCCATGCTCGCCGAGACCGGCGACTGGCCCGCGGAGTTCTTCTTCGCGCACGAGGAGACCGACCTGGCCTGGCGGGCCGCCGACGCCGGGTGGACCATCCTGTACGCGCCGGAGCTGCTGCTCCAGCACCCGAAGACCTCACCCGCCCGGCACGCCGTCTACCACCGCGTCACGGCCCGCAACCGCGTCTGGCTCGTACGGCGGCGGCTGCCGTTTCCCCTCATTCCGGTCCACCTCGGGGTGTGGATCGCCGTCACTGTCCTGCGCACCCGGTCGGTCGGCGGGCTGAAGGCATGGTTCGGTGGGTTCGTGGAGGGGCTGCGGACCTCCGGCGGCGCACGGCGGCCCATGCGCTGGCGCACGGTGTGGCGGCTCACCAGGCTCGGCCGGCCGCCGGTCATCTGAGGGTTCCGGGACGATCCGGGACCCCCGGATGACCGCCGGTCATCTGAGGGTTCCCGGACGATCCGGGACGCCCGGATGACTTGGAATCCCCAAATGACCCGGAATCCCCGGATGACCCGAAACCCCCGGATGACCCAGGAGCCCCGGTCGGGCGGGACGTGCCGGTTGCGGGACGCCTGAGGAGTAGCCCGTGCGGGGGTGGGCAGGCGCACTCCATGGAGGCGGCCCCCGTGCTCGCGGAGACGACGAAGGACCCGGTCGTTCACCTCTGCCGACCGGGTCCTCGTGCGATCCCGGATCCGGCCACGGCGGCGACACTCCCCCGAGCTACGCGTGAACGCGCGCGCCGTCGGGGCCAGATCCGATGAAAGGATCACATCAGGCCACGCCAACAGATCGCTAACATGGGGCCAACGGCTGACGAGGAAGCCGTGAGCTGGCCCGTTCCACGAGAAGTTGTGGCCCGGTCCGACGGAAACGCGCCGTCCGTCGACGCGATCCGGCGGCGGGACGCGGCGGTCGGGCCGCGCGATCAGGCGTTACGCGGCGGTCGTGCCGCACGGTGAGGCGAGGCACGGCGAGCGTGCCATCGGGTTTCCCCTGCTCGAGCGAAGCCGTGAGCCAGGGGGAAGAAGGGCGACGGGGCGGCGATGCGGGACGGGCTGCGGTTCGGACTGCTGGGTCCGCCCGTCGTGTACGGCGCCGCCGGCGAGGTGCGCACGATCGGCAGCGGCAAGGTGCGTGCCCTGCTGGTCGCGCTGCTGCTGGAGCCCGGCCGGGTCGTCTCGGTCGAGGCCCTGAAGGACGCGCTGTGGGGCGGTGCGCCGCCGGTGTCCGCGCAGGCGTCCCTGCAGAACCACGTCACCCGGCTGCGCCGCCTGCTCGGCGACGACGGACCGGAGCGGCTGCGCGCCGTGCCGCCCGGCTATCTGCTGCGCGTCGACGAGGGCGAGCTGGACGTGCGCGTCTTCGAGGAGCACCTGATCGCGGTCCGCGCCGCGCACGCCGCCCGGGACTGGGAGGGCGCCCTGCGCGAGGCGTCCGCCGCGCTCGCGCTGTGGCGCGGCACCCCGCTCAGCGGGCTGCCTCACGAGACCGGGGCGCATGCGCTGGTGCAGCGGCTCCAGGAGGCGCGGCTGCTCGTCCTGGAGTGGCGGTACGACGCGGAACTGCAGCTCGGCGGGGCGCGGTTCGGGAGCCTCGTGCCGGAGCTGGCCGCGCTGGTCGCCGAGCATCCGCTGCGGGAGGGGTTCCACCGGCTGCTGATGCTGGCCCTGCACCGCACCGGCCGCCCGGCGGAGGCGCTGGCCGTCCACCGCGACCTGCGGGCGCGTCTCATCGAGGAACTCGGCGTCGAGCCCGGCGCTGCGGTGCGCAAGGCGCATCTGGAGGTCCTCCGGGAGGGGCAGGCCGGGAGCGGCGAGGGGACGGGGCAGGACGGTCCGCGGGCGGACGACCCGTACGCCGACCACGACCCGGGCCCCGACCGTACGAAAGCGCCCAGGCCCGCCCAACTCCCGCCTGCGCCCGCGCACTTCACCGGCCGCGAAGCCGTCCGCGAAGACCTGCTGCGGTTCCTCGCCGCCGAACGCGACGCGCCCGGCATCGCCGTGGTCAGCGGTATGGCCGGGGTCGGCAAGAGCGCGCTCGCCCTGCATGTGGCGCATGAACTGCGGGAACGTTTCCCCGACGGTCAGCTCTACGTCAATCTGCACGGCGCCACCCCCGGCATGACCCCGCTCAGCCCCGAGCAGGCGCTCGCCGCCCTGCTGCGCGACCTCGGCGCCGAGTCGCACCGCATTCCCGAACACCCCGACGCCGCCGCCTCGTTGCTCCGCTCGGTGCTCGCCCCGACCCGCACCCTGATGGTGCTGGACGACGCGGCGCACGCAGCCCAGGTGCGTCCGCTGCTGCCCGGCGGCCCGGGCTGCGCGGTGATCGTGACCAGCCGCTCCCCGCTCACCGCGCTCGACGGCGCGCACCGGGTCCCGCTCGCCCCGCTCAGCGACGAGGACAGCGCGGCCCTGCTGCGCGCGGTCTCCGGCCGGGACGGGCTGCACGCCGGGCACCCGCTCGTCGAACTCGCCGGCCGGCTTCCGCTCGCCCTGCGCATCGTGGCCGCGCGGCTCGCCGCCCGCCGCGCGCTCACCCCTGACATGCTGGCCGGTCAACTCGCCGCCACCGAGGGGCGGCTGCACCATCTGGAGTACGACGATCTGAGCGTGCGCCGCTCGCTCGCCGTCGCACACGACGCGCTGCGCGCCTCCGACCGCGAGGCCGACCGGGACGCGGCACGCGCCCTCGCCCGGATCGGCGCCCTGGACCTGCCCGGCTACGGCGTGTCCCTCCTCGCCCGCCTCCTCGGCACGGACGAACGCCGCGCCGAGGCCGCCCTCGACCGCCTGGTCGACGTCGCCCTGCTGGAGGAGACCGCCTACGGCCGCTACGCGCCGCACGACCTCGTGCGGGACTTCGCCCATGAGACCGTGGCGAGCGAACAGGGCGTCGAGCCGGAGCGCTCCGGCGCCGAGATCGCCCTGCGCTGGTACGCCGCGATGGCCACGCGCGCCCTCGATGCGCTGGTCGAACCGGGCACCGAGCGCACGGACCGGCTCCGGGCGACCCCCTCACAGCCCCGGACGCACACGGCGGACGTGGCGTCCGTGCCCGCCTTCGGCTCCGCCGAGGCCGCCGCCGACTGGATCGTTCTCGAACTGGAGAACATCGTCGCGCTCGTGGAACGGCACGCGGACACCTCCGCCCATGTGCCCCTGCTCGTCCGCATGATCGCCTCCCCGCTGCAGCGCCGCGGCCGCGTCGCCGAGTCGGAGGCGCTGGTGCGCGCCGCCCTGCGCGGGGCGCGAAGCCTCGGGGACGCGCCGGCGGAGGCGTACGCGCTGCTGGACATGGCCGGGGTGCAGTTCCTGAAGGGCCGGGGCAACGACGCACTCGCCCTGCTGGACGAGGCGCTGGAGATCTGGCGGCGGCTCGGCGATCTCTCCTGCCTGTGCCGTGGCCTGAACAACCGGGGGCTGCTGCTGGGGGTCCTCGGGCGGTACGAGGAGTCCGGTGCGGCGCTCAGGCAGTGCCTGGAGTACGCGCGTGTGCTCGACGACCCGATGCAGGAGGCCATCACCTACAGCAACCTCGGCAACCTGTACGAGCACACGGACCCGCGGCGCGCCATCGACCACCACCGCCGCAGCCTGGAGATCGGCGAGCGGATCGGCCATGTGATCGTCCGTCACTCCGCGCACTGCAACATGGGTTTCGCGCATCTCGCGCTCGGCGAACCGGACGCCGCGGTACCCCACTTCGAGGAGAGCCTGCGCATCCTCGGCGGGCACGGCCACTGGCAGGGCGAGTCCCAGACCCGGCTGGGCCTGGTGCGGGCGCTGCGGGAACGGGGGGACGCCGGGTGGGCCGCGCACGAGTGCGATGTGCTGCTGTGCCTCGCCGCCCGGCGCGGTGACCGCTACACCGAAGGGCTCGCCCGCCACCAGCGGGGCCTGCTGCGCCGGGCGGAGGGCGACGCGGAGGAGGCCCGCCGGCAGTGGGAGGCGGCCCTTTCGGCCCTGGAGGGCACGGACAGTCCGGTGGCGGGGGAGCTGAGGGAACTGCTGGCGGAGGGGTGAGACCGGACGGGTGCCGCCACTCGGCGCCTCGGTTCGCACCGCCCTCACTTGGCGTCCGCGTAGCACTCCACCACCGCCGTCGTGAACGGGATCCGTACCGGTGTCTCGCCGAACGTCAGCCGCATCGCCAGGTCCGACGCCTCCTGGATGGCCGCGGCCACCGTCTCCGCCTCCTTCGCGGGGCAGTGCACGATCACCTCGTCGTGCTGGAAGAAGACCAACTCGGCGGCGAGGCCCGCGCAGGCGCGGCGGAGCGCGGCGAGCATCAGCAGCGCCCAGTCGGCGGCACTGCCCTGCACCACGAAGTTGCGTGCGAAGCGGCCCCGGGCGCGGGAGTTGGTGGAGGCGTACCCCGGCATCCACTGCTGGGGTTCGTCGGGCGGGGCCGCTGCCGTGTCCTCCTGCGGAATGCCCGCTTCCTCCGCAGCGTCGTCGGACGCCCCGGCCGCCGGCGGCGACGTACGCCCCAGCCAGGTGCGCACCAGGCGGCCCTCCTCGCCGGCGCGGGCCGCGTCGTCGACGTAGGCGACGGCCTTGGGGAAGCGGCGGCGTAGCGCGGCGAGGTTCTTCAGGCCGTCGCCGGAGGTCTGGCCGTAGATCGCGCCGAGCACGGCGAGCTTGGCCTGGGCGCGGTCGCCGGAGAACGCCCGGTCGGACACCGACTGGTAGAGGTCGTCGTCGCGGCCTGCGACCTCCATGAACGCCGGGTCGCGGGAGATCGCGGCCAGGACGCGCGGCTCCATCTGGGCGGCGTCGGCCACGACCAGCCGCCAGCCCGGGTCGGCGACCACGGCGCGCCGGATCACCTTGGGGATCTGCAGGGCGCCGCCGCCGTTGGTGACCCAGCGGCCGGTGACCGTCCCGCCCGGCAGGTACTCGGGGCGGAAGCGGCCGTCGCGCACCCAGTCCTGGAGCCAGGACCAGCCGTGGGCGACCCAGATGCGGTACAGCTTCTTGTACTCGAGGAGCGGCTTCACGGCGGGGTGGTCGACGGACTCGATCTCCCAGCGGCGGGTGGAGCGGACCTTGATCCCCGCCTGGGCGAACGCCTTGACGACGTCCGCGGGCAGGTCGGGACGGACACGGCGGCCGAAGGCGGCGGACACCTCGTCGGCCAGCTCCGCCAGGCGCCGGGGCTCGCCCCCGCCCGCGTACCGCTCGCCGAGCAGTTCGTGCAGCACCTCGCGGTGGACGTCCGCGCTCCACGGCAGGCCGGCGTGGTGCATCTCGGCGGCCACCAGCATGCCGGCCGACTCCGCGGCGGTGAGCAGCCGCATGCGGTGCGGGTGCGTGGCGGTGTCGTGCCGCCGCTGCTGGTCGGCGTAGACCTCGACCAGGTCCTTCAGGGGGACGTGGACGGGGCTCGGCTCGAACAGCGAGGACTGCGAGCCGGGCTCGGCGGAGCGCGGCGGCGGATCGGGCGGCACGGGGCCGCCGCGCAGCCGGGCCAGCGCGGCTGCGGCCGACCGGGGCTCGCCGAGGCGTCCCTCGTGGCCGAGGAGGAGGGCCTCGGCGGCCTCGACGTCGTAGCACCGGTCGACTCGCACCCCCGTGGCGAGCAGACGTGGCTGGACGTCGGCGGTGGACCGCCACACCCACCGGGTGACCTCGGGCCGCGTGCGCACGGCCCCGGCGAGGTCCTCCTCCCTGACCACCGGCCCGGCGAGCAACCCGTCCGGGCCGAGGGCGGCGACTTCCACGCCACCGTCCCCGGCCGGAGCGAGAGCCCAGCGCCCGGTCATGCTGCGAGTGTGGCAGGGGGGTCTGACAATGGCTATGACCTGCGGAAACGCGCTCTCAGTCCTTCTTTTCACGGGCCTTGAGGGCCTCGGTGATCTCGGTCAGCTCCTTCCTGACGTTCTCCTCGGCCGCCGCCTTGTCGATGCCGAGACCGCTGAGCGGGCCCTCGCCGTTCTCCAGCTCGAGCAGCGCGAGGAGGATGTGCTCGGTGCCGATGTAGTTGTGGCCGAGGCGAAGAGCCTCGCGGAACGTCAGCTCCAGGGCCTTCTTCGCGGCGGGGGCGTAGGGGACGAGTTCCGGGACCTCCTCGGCGGGGGCCGGGAGTGCCGCGGAGGCCGCCTCGCGCACGGCGTCCAGGGAGACGCCCTGCGCGGTGATCGCCTTGGCGGCGAGCGCCTCCGGCTCGCTGAGGAGCCCCAGCACCAGGTGGGCGGGGACGGTTTCGGCGTTGCCGGCTTCCTTCGCCGCGTTGTGCGCGGCCATGACCACGTTCCGGGCGCGGGGGGTGTAGCGGCTGAAGCCCTGGCTGGGGTCGAGGTCCGCGGACTCCTTGGGCACGAAGCGCTTCTGGGCCGCCTGCCGGGTGACGCCCATGCTCTTGCCGATCTCGGTCCAGGAGGCGCCCGAACGCCGGGCCTGGTCCACGAAGTGGCCGATCAGGTGGTCGGCCACGTCCCCGAGGTGCTCCCCGGCGATCACGGCGTCCTGGAGCTGCTCCAGGGCGTCGGTGTGGACCTTCTTGATGGCGTCGATGAGGTCGTCGAGACGCAGGTTCGCTGAGATGTAGGGATTCACCGTCATGTGTCAACCGTAAGTTGACAGTGGGGAGTGTCAACCCGAAGTTGACAATCGACCGGCGTCCACGCATGTCACGATCGACCGTGTGAGTACGCCGACCACCGTGGACCGCGCCCTGCGGGCAGCCCTCTACGACGACAACGACGCCGCCCTCGACACCGGCGCCTCGCTGCTCGCCCCCGACCCCGCGGCCGACGGGGAACTCGCCCGGCGCGGTCAGGAGTTCGTCGCGGCGGCCTGGCGGCGCGGCTGGCAGCCCGCCGACGTCGTCCGCGTCGTGCGCCGCCGACTGGAGGAGGTGCACGTACGGCTCGTGTCGCAGCTGATCCTCGACGAGGCAGGACAGCGGCCCGCCCCCACGCCGCGCTGGGCCGCCCAGTTGCAGGAACTCGGAGAACCCGACGGCGGCTCTCGGCGCGGCCCCGACCGTTTCTCCCACGCCACCGCAGTCCTGGAGCTGTACCGGCTGCTGCTCCGCCTGCCCGCCCTCGAACCCCTCGACGAGCCTCGGCCCTCCGCCGCCCCGCGGCAGCCGGAGTCCCGCATGCTCACCCGCATCCGCGCCCTGCTCGCGAAGGCGGAGGCTACCGGATACCCGGAGGAGGCCGAGGCGCTCAGCGCCAAGGCACAGGAGCTGATGGCGCGGCACAGCATCGACGAGGCGCTGCTCGCGGCCCGTACGCACACCGGGGACACGCCCGGCGCCTGCCGCATAGGCGTCGATCCGCCGTACGAGACGGCCAAGGCGGTGCTCCTGGACGCCGTGGCCGCCGCGAACCGCTGTCGAGCCGTGTGGCACGACGCGCTCGGCTTCTCCACGGTCGTCGGATTCGAACCCGACCTCGAAGCCGTCGAACTCCTCTACACCTCGCTGCTGGTGCAGGCCACCGCCGCGATGACGAAGGCGGAGGCGGCACAGCGCAAGGGCGGCCGGAAGCGCACGAAGACGTTCCGGCAGTCGTTCCTGGCCGCGTACGCGCACCGCATCGGCGACCGGCTCCGGGCCGCCGCCGAGGAGGCCGAGGGCCAGGTGACCGGCGGCGAGGGCGAGTTGCTGCCGGTGCTCGCCGCCCGGGACGTCGCCGTCACCGACCGCATGGAAGAGATGTTCCCCGACACGGTCACCACCCGGCTGCGCGGCGTCAGCGACGCGACCGGATGGGAGCAGGGGGCCGCGGCCGCCGACCGTGCCCAGGTCACGGGGCGGCCCCGGCTCCCCTGAACGGTCGCGTCAGTCGCCCGCGACCTGGATCGGGCTCACCGAGGCGTCCGGGGTCTTCCCGCCCTTCAGCGCGACCTCGCCGTACGACCACGGGTAGCTGTGCGCGTCACCGGCGCCCGGGACGGTGATCTTCACGTTCTTCGCCGCGGCGCTGTCGGTGCCGCCGGCCTTCCCGCGCACATACGTGATCGTGAAGGTCGCGGTGTCGCCCTTCTGCAGCGTCACCTTCTCCGGGTTCGCGCCCTCCTGGTCGGGCACCTTCCAGCCGGTGTCGCCGCCGGTCAGCTCGATGCCCGGGAAGCCGTCGAAGGCGCACGGACGGCTGCCGTCGTTGGTGAGGGTGACCGGGACGTCGCCGGTGTCGCCGGCGGTGGTGGCGGCGTTGGCGGGGCCGACCTTGATGCCGAGGGTGCACTCGGCGGTGTTCTTGCTCTTGCCGCTGTCGCCGCTCTTGTCGGCGCTGCCGCTGTGGCCGCTGCTGTCACAGGCGGTCAGCGCCAGGGCCGCCACGAAGGCGGTGACGGCGAGACGGACGGGAAGGGCGCGCATCGGGCTCCTCTGGTTCGTGATGGTGCTCATGGATCATCACGTAGGCGTGCGGGCTCCCGTTGCGCGCCCTCCGCTTACCGCGGCCGCCGTCGGGGGCGCTTGCCGCCATTCGTCCCGTATGCCTTGCTCCTGCCTCCCGGGCGCGGGCGGAACGAGCCGGCTGCGGGGCCGGGGCAGGCCGCGCGTGCGGGGCCGACGACAGGGCGGAAGCGGCTCGAACCGCCGGCCGCGGTGCGCGTCACCCCAGGCTCGCCGTCGGGAACCCGCTCGGGAGCGTGCCGCCCTCGGCCTTGGTGTACGTCTCCGTGCCGACGCCGCCCTCCCATGTCACCTTCATGCTGCCGGAGGTGACGGAGTCGACCATGCCGGTGCTGCGGCCCTTGCTGCCGCCGGTGCACTTGAGGTGGATCATCTGCATGCCCGCCTCCTCGCCCGCGGTGCCGCTGCACACGGTCCCGCCCATCGCGAAGAGCCCGGCCTGCCTGCCGTTGATCACCAGGGCCACGGCCTTGCCGCCGGTCGTGGCCAGCCAGCTCCCCTCCAGCTTCCCGGCCTTCCCCGCCTGGGAGGTGGAGTTCCCGCCGCTGTCCGCGGAGGCCGAGGACGAGGACGAGGACGCGCCGGGCGTGGCCGACGCGCCGTCGCCCGAGGCGCCGGAGTCGCTGCAGCCGGTCAGCAGGAGCGCGGCCGCACAGCCCGCGGCCGCGAGTGTGACGCGGGCCTGCCGACGCGTGACTTGGGTCGCCGTGGTCACTGAAGTCTCCCAGGGGTGCCGATGACGTCATGGGGACGGCCGCTGGCAAGCTACCAGGACATCGGCGACCCCCATAGGTAGGAGATCCCCTACGTTTGACGGGTAGGAGATCTCCTACCTAAAGTCCGTCCATGACCATCACGCACGCTTCCTTCGTCACCCTCCCCGTCACCGACCAGGACCGCGCTCTGCGCTTCTACACCGACGTCCTCGGGTTCCAGGTCACCGTGGACCTGGACGTGCCCCAGGGGCGCTGGCTCCAGGTCGCCCCCGAGGGTGCCCAGACCGTCTTCACGCTCTCCGGGCCGGGAATGGGCGATTTCGAGCCCGGCAGCGCCCGGGGGATCATGTTGGTCACGACCGATGTCGACGCCGACTGCGCCCGTCTGGCCGAGGCGGGGGTCTCCGTGCAGGGCCCGGACGACCTCCCCTGGGGCCGGATGGCGTCCTTCCGGGACCCGGACGGCAACGGTCTGATGCTGCTGACGGAGGCTCACGGATAGGAAGACCGCCATGACCACCCCCGGGGCCGGGGCGGGCACCACCGCCGAGGACCGCGTCTTCGCCGCGCTCGCCAACGGCACGCGCCGCGAGGTGCTGCGCCTGCTGCGGGAGAAGGGGCCGCAGCCCGTCCAGGCTCTGGCCGACCACTTCGCCATGCGTCGCCCGAGT
The DNA here is from genome assembly GCF_014905555.1 of Streptomyces sp. Y2F8-2. Lineage (GTDB taxonomy): Bacteria > Actinomycetota > Actinomycetes > Streptomycetales > Streptomycetaceae > Streptomyces > Streptomyces cynarae. The sequence continues at coordinate 287,806 of NZ_BNGS01000010.1, forward strand.
CTGTCGGAGCATCTGAAGGTGCTGCGCGAGGCCGGTCTCGTGGCCGAGCAGCGCTCCGGCCGGCAGCGCATCTACCGCCTTCAGGCCGCGCCGCTCGCCGAGGTGCAGGACTGGCTCCATCCGTACGAGCGGTTCTGGCGCGAGGCGCTGAAGGGCCTCGGCGATCTGCTCGACCGCATGCCCGACGATGACCAGCCATGAGCACCGCAGACGACGATGATCTCACCACCGTCCGTGTCGAGCAGTTCCTGCCGCACCCGCCCGCCAAGGTCTGGCGCGCGCTCACCGAGCCCGCCCTGCTCGCCCAGTGGCAGATGCCCGGCAGCGAGAACTTCCGGCTCGAGGTCGGTCACCGCTACACGATGGCCTCGGTGCCGCGGCCCAATGCGCGCTTCTCCGGCACCGTCGAGGTGCGGGTTCTCGCCTTCGAGCCCGAACGGATGCTGCGCGTCCGCTGGGCCGACGCCGACCCCGCCAACCGCGCGGACTGGACCATCACATGGACATTGGAACAGGAAGGCCGTGGAACGCGTCTCTTCCTAGTGCACGAAGGGTTCGACCCGGACGACCCGGCACAGATGATGGCGCGGAAGATCATGCACGGGGGCTGGAGCTCGCATGTGATGCGAGCTCTGGGGCAGACGCTCGACCGACTGTAACCAGACCGCGGTCGTGGCGTAGTCAAGGAACTGTAAAAGCTGTAACCGCAGGACCACCCCGCGTGCACGTGCATCTGCTCCTGCATCTGCACGTGAACGGGGTTATGATCCGGGGCAGTTGACCGCTGTATCAATGGCCATACCAGCCACTGCACCACCCGGGGAGCGACCTGTGGACCACGACGTGTGCGACGTGGACGACGTGTACAACGGCATGGCTGCGACAGAGCTGGAGGGAGTGGCCTGGCAGAAGAGCCGGCACAGCAACTCCCAGGGGTCATGCGTGGAGTTCGCCCGGCTGCCCGGGGGAGAGGTGGCGGTGCGCAACTCGCGCTTCCCCGACGGGCCCGCGCTGGTCTACACCCGCGCGGAGATCCAGGCGATGCTGCTGGGCATCAAGGACGGCGAGTTCGACCATCTGATCGCGTGACACGCCGGACCGGCGTGCACCCCGGGTGGCTCACGGGAGCGGTCGACGTCTCCCGTCGCGACAGGGCCGGTTCAGTGGTGCGTCGAAACGCGCGCGTACGCAACAAGCGGACGCCTGCGGCGACGTGCGGCGCCGCAGGCGTGTAACACGCGTAGAACCCGGGCAATCGAAAGCGCCGCGGGACATCACTCAGGGCGCATCTGTGCCGGTGACAGCCGGAACAGCGCCCAGACCACCTTGCCGCTCAGCGTGCCCGCCAGCGGGTGCCAGCCCCAGCTGTCGGCGAACGACTCGACGAGGAACAGCCCGCGGCCCGACTCGGCCGAGAAGTCTTCCGAGTCGCCCGCGACCGGACTGTCGTGGCTGGGATCGCGCACGGCGCACACCAGGCGCGTGGTCCAGCGCATCAGGTGCAGTCGCACCGGCGGGTCCTGCTCACCCGCACGCACGGCGGAGGCCGGCAGGGCATGGCGCAGGGCGTTGGTCACGAGTTCGGAGACCACCAGGCAGACGTCGTCGAAACGCTCGCCCACCTCCCACTGCCCCAGCGTGGCCCGGGTGAACCGCCGTGCCTCGCGCACCGCTTCGAGGCGGGCGGGCAGGGCACAGGAGGCGGCGCTGGACACGGCCGCGGGATCGAGCGGCGGAAGTCCCTGCCGTAAGGGCTCGAGCATGGTCGATCCATTCGTCCCCATGCGAGGCACTCCCGGGTGTTCGCGGTCGTGGCGATGCAGCGGTGGCGCGGAACCATGGTTTCGGATGAGCCAAGCAGATGCAAGGGCAGATGCACGTGCACGCGCCGGAATTGGCCCCTCCCGTACCGCTTTCCCCTTATTTCTTCAGCCACTTTCTTCCCTCTTGCTTGCCCTCGCTCATCTCCCCCTGCGCCTCATCTTTGTCTCCTTTCCGTTTCTGTAACCGCACGAGTACAGCTCGGAGTGTTTTAGTGGCAGACTGCGCGATCTGAAGGACGTTGGGGAGGCTGACGAAGTGAGCGCTGGGGACTCGAGCGGTTCGGTGGTGCGGCGCATTCTGCTGGGATCCCACCTCAGGCGCCTGCGGGAGGCGCGCGGCATCACCAGGGAGCAGGCCGGTTACTCGATCCGCGCCTCCGAGTCGAAGATCAGCCGCATGGAGTTGGGACGGGTGAGCTTCAAGACGCGGGATGTCGAGGACCTGTTGACGTTGTACGGGATCACCGACGAGGCCGAACGCACGTCCCTGCTCTCCCTCGCGAAGGAGGCCAACGTCGCGGGGTGGTGGCACAGTTACTCGGACGTCCTGCCCAACTGGTTCCCGACGTACGTCGGCCTCGAGGGTGCGGCGCATCTGATCCGGTCCTACGAGGTCCAGTTCGTGCACGGCCTGCTGCAGACCGAGGCGTACGCGCACGCGGTGGTCTCCCGGGGCATGAAGGGCGCGAGCACCGAGGACATCGACCGCCGGGTGGCGCTGCGCCTGGAGCGGCAGAAGTACCTCGTGTCGGAGAACGCCCCGCAGTTCCACGTCGTCCTCGACGAGGCAGCCCTGCGCCGCCCCTATGGCGACCGGCAGGTGATGCGCGGCCAGCTGCAGCATCTGATCGACATCTCCGAGCGCCCCAACGTACGGCTGCAGGTCATGCCGTTCAGCTTCGGCGGGCACTCCGGCGAGAGCGGTTCCTTCACGATCCTCAGCTTCTCCGAGTCCGACCTGTCCGACGTGGTGTACATGGAACAGCTCACCAGCGCGCTCTACCTGGACAAACGCGAGGACGTGACCCAGTACGAGGCCGCGATGAAGGAGCTGCAGCAGGACAGCCCCGGCCCGGACGAAAGCCGCGATCTGCTGCGGGGGCTGCTCCAGCTTTCCTGAGAGTCCTCCCGGGAGTATCCCCAGCAGCCCCCAACTTGCGGTCGCCGCAAGTACGATGACGCCCGATCAGGCCGTGACGTGAGCGCGGGTGCGGAAACGGGTGTCTGCTTCGGCTGCAAAGGGATTGAGGGATCACATGTCGTCGTCCTACTTCACCGATCTGGCTCGGCAGTACATCGGCGGTGAGTGGCGTCCGGGCACCGGCTCCTGGGACATCATCGACTTCAACCCGTACGACGGCGAGAAGCTGGCGTCGATCACGATAGCCACGGTCGAGGAGGTCGACGAGGCCTACCGGGCCGCCGCGGCCGCGCAGAAGGAGTGGGCCGCCACCAACCCCTACGCACGCCGCGCGGTGTTCGAGAAGGCGCTCGGGCTCCTTCAGGAGCGCGAGGCCGAGATCACCGAGGCGATCATCGCCGAGCTGGGCGGCACCCGGCTGAAGGCCGCCTTCGAGCTGCACCTCGCCAAGGAGTTCCTGCGCGAGTCGATCCAGCTGGTGCTGCGTCCGGAGGGCAAGATCCTCCCCTCGCCCGTCGACAACAAGGAGAACCGTCTCTACCGCGTGCCGGTCGGCGTCGTCGGCGTGATCAGCCCGTTCAACTTCCCGTTTCTGCTGGCGATCAAGTCGGTCGCCCCCGCGCTCGCACTCGGCAACGGCGTCGTCCTCAAGCCGCACCAGGACACGCCGGTCGTCGGCGGCTCCCTGGTCGCCAGGATCTTCGAGGACGCGGGGCTCCCGGGCGGACTGCTCAACGTGGTGATCACCGACATAGCGGAGATAGGCGACGCGTTCCTCGAGCACCCGATCCCGAAGGTGATCTCCTTCACCGGCTCCGACAAGGTCGGCCGCCATGTCGCCACCGTCTGCGCCGCCCACTTCAAGCGCTCGGTCCTGGAACTCGGCGGCAACAGCGCGCTGGTGGTCCTGGACGACGCGGACGTCGACTACGCGGTCGACGCCGCCGTCTTCAGCCGGTACGTGCACCAGGGCCAGGTCTGCATGGCCGCCAACCGCGTCCTGGTGGACCGCTCGCTGCTGGCGGAGTTCACCGAGAAGTTCGTCGCCAAGGTGAAGTCGCTGAAGGCGGGCGACCCGCGCGACGCGGAGACCGTCATCGGCCCGGTCATCAACTCCTCGCAGGCGGACGCGATCACCGGTGTGGTGCAGCAGGCGATCGCCGAGGGCGCCACGGCGCTGGTGCACGGCGCGACCACCGACAACCTGGTCGAGCCGACCGTCCTCACGGACGTCCCCGCCGGCTCCCCCATCCTGCGGCAGGAGATCTTCGGCCCGGTCGCGCTGCTCATCCCCTTCGACGGTGAGGAGGAGGCGGTCCGCCTCGTCAACGACACCCCGTACGGCCTCAGCGGCGCCGTGCACACCTCCGACGTCGAGCGCGGGGTCGCCTTCGCCCAGCAGATCGACACGGGCATGTTCCACGTGAACGACGGCACGGTCCACGACGAGCCACTGGTCCCGTTCGGCGGCGAGAAGAACTCGGGCATCGGCCGTTTGAACGGTGAGACGACGCTGGACGCCTTCACCACGCTGAAGTGGATCTCGATCCAGCACGGGCGGAGCGCGTTCCCCTTCTAGGTCTCCGTGTAGGTGGCGGGCCCTTGCGGACAGAAGCTGACCGCAAGGGCCCGTAGCGTCTCAGGTGTCAGGAAGAACCGGATCGGCGAAAGGCGGCAGCCATGGTCACGCACGTACGAGCCGAGGCGCAGGGAGACGAGCGAGGGGCGCTCCTGTCGTTCGTGGAGGAGCAGCGCGGCGGGATCCGCCGGGCGGTGCTGGGGCTGACCGAGGAGCAGGCCAGGACCCGCCCGAGCGCCAGTGAGCTGTCCCTGGGAGGGCTGCTGAAGCATGTCGTCGAGGTCGAACAGAGCTGGATCGCCCGGGCCAAGGGGGAGCCCCCCGCGGTCAAGCGGGACGAGTCGAACTGGCACGAGTGTTTCCAGCTCCTCGACGGCGAGACGGTCGCCTCGCAGCTCGCGTACTGGGAGGAGGTCGCGGCCGGGACCGAGGCGTTCATCCGCGCCGTGCCGAGCCTCGACGACACCTTCCCGCTGCCGAACGACCCCTGGTTCCCGCCGGACGAGCGGGTCTCGATGCGCTGGGTGATGCTCCACCTGATCCGCGAGACGGCCCGGCACGCGGGACACGCGGACATCATCCGGGAGTCCCTCGACGGGAAGACCGCGTTCGAACTGGTGGCCCTGGCACAGGCGGGGTGAGCCGGGTCGGCGAGCGGCGGCTCAGTGGTGGAAGCTCGTGGCCGCCTTCTTGTCACGGGTCAGCGAGTACGGCTGGCGCCTGAGTTCGGGCAGCAGGCGGGTCAGGTCCTCGAGGAACAGGTCCGCCAGGTCCGTCGAGAAGCCGTTGCGGCACACGACGCGCAGGACGGACAGGTCCTGCCGGTTGGCGGGGAAGGTGTACGCGGGCACCAGCCAGCCGTACTCGCGCAGCCGCCGCGAGACGTCGAAGACGTCGTACGCCTCCACGTCCGGTGCCGTCGTGAAGGCGAACACCGGCAGCTCGTCGCCGCGGGTGAGGAGCCGGAAGTCGCCGAGCGACTCCACCCGCTCGGCGAGGCCCCGCGCCACGTTCCGCGTGGTCTGCTGGACCGCCCGGTACCCTTCCCGGCCGAGCCGCAGGAAGGTGTAGTACTGCGCGGCCACCTGGGCCCCGGGCCGGGAGAAGTTCAGCGCGAAGGTCGGCATGTCGCCGCCCAGGTAGTTGACGCGGAAGACGAGTTCCTCCGGCAGGGCCTCGTCGTCCCGCCACAGCGCCCAGCCCACGCCCGGGTAGACCAGCCCGTACTTGTGCCCCGAGGTGTTGATCGACGCGACCCTCGGCAGCCGGAAGTCCCACACGAGGTCCTCGTCGAGAAACGGCGCGATCATGGCCCCGGAGGCGCCGTCCACATGCACGGGGATGTCCAGACCGGTGCGCTCCTGGAGGGCGTCCAGAGCCGCGCACAGCTCCGCGATCGGCTCGTAGGACCCGTCGAAGGTGGAGCCGAGGATGCCGACGACCCCGATCGTGTTCTCGTCGCACAGGTCCGCCGCGGCCTGCGGATCGATGTGGAACCGGTCGCCCTCCATGGGCACCTGGCGCGCCTCGACCTCCCAGAAGTTGCAGAACTTCTCCCAGCAGACCTGCACGTTCACGCCCATCACCAGGTTCGGGCGGGCGTCTCTGGACGGGTAGCGGTCCGCGTTGCGCCGCGCCCAGCGCCGCTTCAGCGCCATCCCGGCGAGCATGCACGCCTCGCTGGACCCGGTCGTCGAACAGCCGACGGCCGCCTCCGGGTCCGGTGCGTTCCACAGGTGGGCGAGCATCGCCACGCAGCGGCGCTCCAACTCGGCGGTGCGCGGGTACTCGTCCTTGTCGATCATGTTCTTGTCTTGGCACTCGTTCATCAGCACGCCGGCCTGGGGCTCCATCCAGGTGGTGACGAAGGTGGCGAGGTTCAGCCGCGAGTTGCCGTCCAGCATCAGTTCGTCGTGGACCAGTTGGTAGGCGGTCGTGGGCAGCATCGGGCCGGCGGGCAGCCGGTGCCTGGGCGGCGCCTCGGTCATCTCGACGACCGGATTGGCCTCCCCGTAGAAGGGGTTCATCGACCTCGGACGCTCGTCGGGCGTACCCGGACCAGTGTGGAGCGGCATGGCGTCGCGTCTCCCATCGCGTAGGCGGAACCGGCGACGCGTCGGTTTCCTCGTCGCCGGTCTCGATGGTTCAACGAATCATGGTTCCGTCCGGGTGCAGGCGTATCCCCTTGCACCTCACGCGACGTGAGGGCCGAGGCTGAGGCACGTACCCAGAAGGGAGCGGAAGTGAGCTACTCGGTGGGCCAGGTGGCCGGCTTCGCCGGTGTGACCGTGCGCACGCTGCACCACTACGACGAGATCGGCCTGCTCACACCCAGTGAGCGCACGTACGCCGGTCATCGGCGCTACAGCGACGCCGATCTCGACCGGCTGCAGCAGATCATGTTCTACCGAGAACTCGGCTTCCCGCTCGACGAGGTCGCCGCCCTGCTCGACGACCCGGACACGGATCCGCAGGAGCACCTGCGGCGCCAGCACGCGCTGCTGACGGACCGGATCGAGAAGCTGCGGAAGATGGCGGCGGCCGTGGAGCACGCCATGGAGGCACACAAGATGGGGATCAACCTCACGCCAGAGGAGAGGTTCGAGGTCTTCGGGGACAAGGACCCGGAGCAGTACGCCGAGGAGGCCGAGCAGCGCTGGGGCGGTACGGAGGCGTACGCCGAGTCGCAGCGCCGCGCCGCCCGCTACACCAAGGACGACTGGAAGCGCATCAAGGCCGAGGTCGACGCCTGGGAGGAGCGCTACGTCGCCCTGATGACCGCCGGGGAACCGCCGACCGGCGAGCGCGCGATGGAGCTGGCCGAGGAACACCGTCAGCACATCAGCAGGTGGTACTTCGAGGTCCCGTACGAGATGCACCGGTGCTTCGCCGAGATGTACGTCTCCGACGAGCGCTTCAGGGCGTACTACGACTCCATGCGCCCCGGCCTCGCGGAGCACCTCAGGGACGCGATCGTGGCGAACGCGGCCCACCACGAGGGCTGAGCGGACAAGGGGGATGAGGGGGCGGCACAGCTGTGACCCAGTTCTCGCACAGTGCATTGCGGGGACACCGGGGGAACCTGCCGGGGACACTGTGCGTTGATAGCTTTGTCCGGCCAGTGCCTGCGTGACGGCCGCCCCAGGACGCCGCAGGTACGTCCCCTCACCCTTCAGGAGCCCGGAACCGTGATGTCGCTTGCCCTCGGACCGAGCTGGCTGGATCCGAATCACCTGCTCGACACCTTCGGCATCTGGGGTCTGCTCCTGGTGGTCTTCGCCGAGTCGGGCCTGCTCATCGGCTTCTTCCTGCCGGGTGACTCGCTGCTGTTCACCTGCGGCTTGCTGATCACCGCGGGGACGATGAAGTTCCCGCTGTGGGGGGCGATCGGCCTGATCTGCCTGGGCGCGATCCTGGGCGACCAGGCGGGCTACATGTTCGGCAAGAAGGTCGGCCCGTCGCTCTTCAGGCGCCCGGACTCCCGCCTCTTCAAGCAGGAGAACGTCACCAAGGCGCACGAGTTCTTCGAGAAGCACGGTCCGAAGTCCCTGGTGCTGGCGCGTTTCGTGCCCATCGTGCGCACGTTCACGCCGATCATCGCCGGCGTCAGCGGCATGAAGTACCGCTCGTTCCTGGTGTTCAACGTCATCGGCGGCGTCCTGTGGGGCGCGGGCGTCACGCTGCTGGGCTCCTGGCTGGGCAACGTGGCGTTCGTCCACAAGAACATCGAGCTGATCCTGATCCTGATCGTCCTCGTCTCGGTGATCCCGATCGTCATCGAGTTCCTGCGGGCGCGTTCCCAGTCGCAGAAGAACGCGCCGCAACCCCAGCCCCGACCCCAGGCCCAGAATCAGTCCCGGCCCCCGGTCATGGATGACGCGACGACCCAACTGCGCCGCATCTCCCCGGACCGCCGGTACCCGCAGCAGTACGGCAACCAGAATCAGGGCCAGAACCAGAACCAGAGCCAGGGCTACGACTACCAGCAGTACCCGCAGCAGCAGTACGCCCAGGAGCAGTACGCCCCGGACCAGTACGCCCAGGAGCAGTACCCCCAGCAGTACGGGCAGCAGGTGCCGCAGGAGTACCAGCAGCCGCAGCAGCAGTACCCGTACAACCAGGGCTACTAGGGGCGCGCGCGTTCCCCGGCGCTCACCACCCGGCGGTGCTCAGAACCCTCGAGTCCGCTTGGCGGCCCGGCGCCCCCCGGCGGACCCGAACCGCAGGAACAGCCGGGAGATCTCCGACCCCAGGTTCACCCCGATCGCGATGGCCATCGCCAGGGAAACGGCGTTGGCCAGCGACACCAGGCCCTTGTCGACGTTGTTCTGGGCGATCGACAGCAGCCCGAAATACGTGGCGGAGCCCGGCAGCAGCGGCCCGATCGCCGCGGTCGTGTACGGCAGCGCGGACGCGAACCGGTAGCGCGACAGCAACTGCCCGAACAGTCCCACCAGCCCGGCCGCGACGGCCGTGGAGGCGACCGGCGACAGCCCGCCCGGGTAGTGCAGCGCCCCGTACACGCTCCACGCGACGCCGCCGTTGAGGGTCACCCACAGCACGGTGGACCGTTCCTGCTGGAGCAGTACGGCGAAGGTCAGCGAGAGCAGCATCGACGCCGCGATCTGCACGACCGGCCGCTCGGCCAGGTGCAGGGCCGCGTTCGGGTCGAGTTCGGCGCCCAGCTTCACCCCAAAGTAGAGGACCACCAGGACGCCGGCGACGATGCCCACGAAGAAGTACATGACCTCCAGCAGGCGCGCCGCGGCGGTGATGTAGAAGCCGGTCAGCCCGTCCTGCACCCCCGCGACCAGGGCCCGGCCGGGCAGCAGCGCGAACAGCCCACCGGTGATCACCGCGGAGGCGGCCACGGGCACATGGGCCAGTGTGAGCGCGACACCGATCGCGGCCGGCGGCATCGCGGCCACCATGAACTGGTAGAACTCCGGCAGCCCGCGGCCCGCGCACAGCCACGCGAGCCGGTCGCCGAGCATGGCGCCCAGCGCGGCCGCGACGAACACGATCGGATCGCCGCCGACGAGCATGGAGGCCGCACCGGCGAGCAGCCCGCTGGCTCCGGTCAGCGCCCAGCCGGGGTAGGGGTGCCGGTTGCGGCGGATCTCGGCGAGCCGCCGGTAGGCGTCCTCCAGGGAGATCGAGGTCTCCGGATCGGTGAGGTCGTCCACGAGCCGGAACACGGCCTGAAGGCGGGTGTAGTCGGTGCCCCGGCGGCGTACCGTCCGCGAGGCCGACACGGGGTCGTCCACCAGGGACGGCTGGTAGGAGATCGACAGCAGGGTGAAGGTGACGTTCGGCTCGCAGCGGTCGAGGCCGTAGGACCGGCAGACCGCGAACATCGCCGCCTCCACGTCCTCGGCGCCCTCGCCGCCCGCCAGCAGCAGTTCGCCGATCCGGAGGGTCAGGTCGAGCACGCGCGGCACGGCGGGACCCGACTCGCCGATCTTCTGCACGGGCTCCGGCGCGGGCCGCTCGGTCACCGGCATGCGCAGCATCGCGCGCATCCGGTCCTGCCAGGGCGCCTCCTTGGTGAGCCGCACCGCGGGAATCCCGGAGGGCGGCGTGAAGGCCGCCGGGGCGCTGCGGGCGCTGTACGTGCTCGGCGGGCTGAACGCGGACCCGTCCGGCTCGGCGGCGGGCGGCTGCGGGACCTGGAGGCCCTCCGGGAGGGCGAACTCCGACGTGGTCTCGGAGTCGGCACCGGCCGCCGGTACGTCCAGGCCCTCGGGGATCGCGAACTCCGACGTCGTGGACGACTCGCCGCCGACCGCCGCCGGCGCGCCCACGCTCGCGGGGACGGGGAAGGCCAGGGTCGTGGCGGATTCGCTCCCGCCCCGCCCGTCGGGCGCGAACACGCCCCTCGCCTCGTCCGACCGCGGCTTGCGGCCCACCCCGTCCGGCTCCGCCACCTGCTTCCGCCTCGCCCTTCCGTGCGCGTGTGTCCCGTGGGTACCTCCCGTGCGCCCCAGTATGCGCACCTACGTCAGCGGGCCGCGTCACCCGGAAGGGTCACGCGGCCCGCTGGAGGTCGGGAGGGGTCAGTGACCGCCGTGCTCCTTGAACCGCTTGAACGAGCGCTCGATCTCGGCCTCGGCGTCCGTGCGGCCCACCCAGTCGGCGCCCTCGACGGACTTGCCGGGCTCCAGGTCCTTGTAGACCTCGAAGAAGTGCTGGATCTCCAGGCGGTCGAACTCGGAGACGTGGTGGATGTCCCGCAGATGCTCCACGCGCGGGTCGGACGCCGGCACGCACAGCACCTTGTCGTCGCCGCCCGCCTCGTCCGTCATCCGGAACATGCCGATGGCACGGCACTTGATGAGGCAGCCGGGGAAGGTCGGCTCCTCCAGGATGACCAGAGCGTCCAGCGGGTCGCCGTCCTCACCCAGGGTGTTCTCCACGAAGCCGTAGTCGGCCGGGTAGCTGGTCGAGGTGAAGAGTCGACGGTCGAGGCGGATACGACCGGTCTCGTGGTCCACCTCGTACTTGTTCCGCGAACCCTTCGGGATCTCGATCGTGACGTCGAACTCCACCGGTGGCTCCTCCATGATCAGCACATAGTTCTGGTGGTTAAGTGTCCCTCACGCAGGAGTGTGATCGCGAAAGGGGCTGGTGGTCGTGCCGGAGCTGGGTCCTTGGCGGGCCGCGGGACCACGTCTCGCACGGGTCGCGCAGGCCGTGAAACCGCACCTCACGCGCATGACCCAGGCCGTGGAGCCCCGCGCCCGGCGGATCGCCGCAACCGCCCGACCCGGTGTGACACGAATCACGAGGGTGGCGAAACCGTACGTCGCGCGGGTCGCGCGCACCGTACGCCCACCCCACGGGAGGCTGACGACCCCGCAGCTGGCGGCCGTCGCCGCCACCGTGGGCCTCGCGCTCGCGGCCGGGGCCGCGACCGCCGCCGGTCCCTGGGACTCCTCCGGCCAGCGTACGGCCGAGCGCGACCTCGCCACAGCGTGGGACCGCCGGGGTGGCGCAGATCACGGGGCCGGTACGGCGGTGGTCGCGCCCGCCCCCGCCCCTAGCGCCGCTTCCGTGCTCGTCGCCCTCGGCGGCGCCACCACCAAGTCCGCCCCCGAGGGCAAGCCCCTCGCCGCCGTACTCGACCCGTTCCTGCGCGACCCCTCGCTCGGCACCCGGCGCAGCGCCGCGGTCGTCGACGTGGCCACCGGGAAGCGCCTGTACGCCAAGGGCGTGGACGACGCGCTGACCCCCGCCTCGACCACGAAGATCGCCACGGCCGTCGCCGTCCTCTCCGCGGCGGGCGCCGACCACCGCTTCACCACGCGCGCGGTGCTGGAGCCCGGCGGTGACCACCTGGTCCTGGTCGGCGGCGGCGACCCGACGCTGACCGCCCGCAAGCAGACCGGGGGCTGGGCGAGCCTGCGCACCCTGGCCGACGACACCGCCGCCGCCCTGAAGACCCGCCACCTGACCTCGGTGACCCTCTCCTACGACGCCTCCCTGTTCACGGGCCCGGCCCTGCACCCCATCGGCGTCAACGACAACCTGGCCCCGGTCACGGCCCTGATGGCCGACGAGAGCCGCACGGACGACACCTCCAGCGGGCCGGCCCCGCGCGGCACGGACCCGGCGGCCGACGCGGCCCGCGCGTTCGCCCGACTGCTCCAGGGCCACGGCGTCAAGACCTCGGAGCCCGGCCCGGCGAAGGCCACGGCGCGCGCCGAGGCGCTGGCCTCCGTCCAGTCGCCGCCCCTGTCCGCGGTCGTCGAGCGGATGCTCACCAACAGCGACAACGACATCGCCGAGGCCCTCGCCCGCCAGACCGCCCTCGCCACCGGCGGCAGCCCGAGCTTCGACGGGGGCGCGGCGGCGATCTCCGCCCAGTTGAAGAAGCTGGGCCTGCCGGTCGGCGGCTCGCAGTTCCACGACGGCAGCGGTCTCGACCGCGACGACAAGCTCACCGCGGACCTGCTGACGGCCCTGCTGGCGGCCGCCGCCTCCCCGTCCCACCCCGAGCTGCGCGCCGTCCTCACGGGTCTGCCGGTGGCGGGTTTCACGGGCACCCTCAGCGACCGCTACGCGGACGCCGCCGAGCACTCCGGCGTGGGCCTGGTACGCGCCAAGACGGGCTCCCTGACCGGCATCAACACGCTCGCCGGAACGGTGGTCGACGCGGACGGCCACCTCCTGGCGTTCGCGTTCCTGACGGAAGGCTCGATGGACCAGACGACGGCGCGAACGGCCCTGGACCACACGGCGGCGACCCTGGCGTCCTGCGGCTGCCGCTGACGACCGCTGTGGGCAGTCGTCCTGCCGAGCAGTTCGGGGGAGGGTGGGCACAGCCCACCCCCACCGGGCACGGCCCGACCAAGGCGCAGCCCCGGCCGAGCTCTTTCGACCCTGCCCCCGGCGGCAGTGCTCACGTACCGTTGACACATGACGAGCATCGGTGGTGCCGGATCTCCTGGGATGGTCGACTGGAATCTCGCGGTGGCGACCGCGACCCGGCTCGTGCGGCCGGGCCCCGAAGTGAGCCGCGACGAGGCCCGGGCCGTCGTCGCCGAGCTGCGCCGCCACGCGAAGGCCTCGGAGGAACATGTCCGGGGCTTTACTCGTATGGGTGAAGAGGGTGTGCACGACACCCCGGTCCTCGTCGTCGACCGCCCCGGCTGGGTCCGGGCGAACGTCGCCGGGTTCCGGGAGATCCTCAAGCCCCTCCTCGACAAGATGTCGCAGCGCCGCGGCAGCACGCCCGGCGGGGCCGTCCTCGGCGTCGTCGGCGGCAAGGTCACCGGCGTGGAAGTGGGCATGCTGCTGTCGTTCCTCTCCAGCCGGGTGCTCGGACAGTACGAGACCTTCGCCCCGCCCACCCGCGAGCTGCCCGCGAGCGAGAACGGCGGTGGCCGCCTGCTGCTGGTCGCGCCGAACATCGTCCACGTCGAGCGGGAGCTGGACGTGGACCCGCACGACTTCCGCCTCTGGGTCTGTCTGCACGAGGAGACGCACCGCACGCAGTTCACCGCGGTGCCCTGGCTGCGCGACCACCTGGAGGGCGAGATCCAGGCGTTCCTCGGGGAGACCGACATCGATCCCATGACCGTCCTGGAGCGCATCAGGGAGGCCGTCCAGTCGCTCGCCGGGGGCCGCCCGGAGGGCGAGGAGGGCGACGACGGTCACTCCCTCGTGGAACTCGTGCAGACCCCCGCCCAGCGGGAGATCCTCGCCCGGCTCACCGCGGTGATGTCGCTCCTTGAGGGACACGCCGACTTCGTGATGGACGGCGTCGGACCGGAGGTCGTGCCGAGCGTCGCCGAGATCCGTGAGAAGTTCCAGCAGCGCCGCGCCAGGGGCGCCTCCCGTCTGGACCTGGCCCTGCGCAAGCTGCTGGGCCTGGACGCCAAGCTCAGGCAGTACCGCGACGGCGAGCGGTTCGTGCGGGCGGTCGTCGAGCAGGTCGGCATGGACGGCTTCAACCGTGTGTGGACCTCCCCGAACACCCTCCCGACCAAGGCGGAGATCGCCAAACCGGCGGACTGGGTCGCACGGGTGCACCGCAGGGCGGAATCGTGAACCCGGAGTGAGAGCCATGAATCCGGAGTGAAGTAATCCGGCCGTCGGCAGGTCAACGCTCCGCCAATCACCCTTCCGAGGGACCGTGAGCCTGGGACAGGCGTGCAATGCTCGGGGAACGGCCCGTTTCTGTCACCATCTACACACTCAGAGTGACCGGCTTCGGGCTCACCCCCCGACACAACTTCATGAAGGGAACCGGACATGGGTCCCCATCCCGCGGTCGCGGCGATACGCCTGGCGGTCCGCCGCGTCCTCCACGACATCCTGACCGAGCAGACCGCCGAGCGGCCGAGAGAGCACGTGACGATCGGCCGTCCGCCCCACGAGCGCCCGTCCGCGCCGCTCGTGCTCGTGGCGTGCTCGGGCGGCGCCGACTCCATGGCGCTCGCCTCCGCCCTCGCCTTCGAAGCACCCAAGCTCGGCATCTGTGCCGGCGGCATCACCGTCGACCACGGCCTGCAGCCCGGCTCCGACCTGCGCGCCGCCGAGGTCGTCCTGCGCCTGCGCGAGCTGGGCCTGGACCCCGTCGAGTCCGTCGCCGTCACCGTCGGCCGTGGCGGAGGCCCCGAAGCCGCCGCCCGCGACGCACGCTACGCCGCCCTGGACGCCGCGGCGGACCGCCTCGGCGCGACCGCGATCCTCCTCGGGCACACCCGCGACGACCAGGCCGAGACCGTCCTGCTGGGCCTCGCCCGCGGCTCCGGCATCCGCTCCCTGTCCGGGATGGCCGCGGTCTCTGGGTCCGGCGGCCGCTACCGCCGCCCCTTCCTCCACATCGACCGGCAGACCGCCCGCAAGGCCTGCATGACCCAGTCGCTGCCCGTCTGGGACGACCCCCACAACACCGACCCGGCCTACACCCGCTCCCGGCTCCGCCACGAGGGCCTGCCCGCCCTGGAGAAGGCGCTCGGCAAAGGCGTCGTCGAAGCCCTCGCCCGCACGGCGCAGCTCTCCCGCGACGACGCCGACGCCCTCGACGCCTGGGCCAGCCAGGCCGAGGCCTCCGTCCGCGACGCCTCCGGGCTCCTGGAGTGCGCCAAGCTCTACGCCCTGCCTCCCGCCGTCCGCCGCCGCATCCTGCGCCGCGCCGCCATCGAGGCGGGCGCCCCGGCCGGGTCCCTCTTCGCCCGGCACATCGAGGAGGTCGACCGGCTGATCACCGGCTGGCGGGGTCAGGGGGCCATCAATCTCCCGGGCAAAGTCGTCGCTCAGCGGCAGGGTGGCAGACTGGTGATTCGGCAAGGCTGAGAACACGCCCCCTGCGGGAGGCGCCCGGCCGCCCCTCGGGGGGTCGGTCAGCCACGCGGGCGGGCCAAGGGGCGCGCCGCTGTCGCGAGCAAGAGCGCGGGCAGGCCGCGAGGGCAGTAGCCGCCATGCGGCTGCCGCCGCGCGGGTGACCGGCCGCGGTCGGCCCTCGACGGCGGCACGGCGCCACCGGACGCGCGCGAGCAATCGAAGCGGCGGGACGACCGAAAGTGATGCGGGTGGACGCGAAAGACATGGGTGCCGACCTCAAGCAGGTGCTCATCACCAAGGAAGAGATCGACGCGAAGCTGGCTGAGCTGGCCGCGAAGATCGACGCGGAGTACGCGGGCAAGGACCTGCTGATCGTCGGCGTTCTCAAGGGCGCGGTGATGGTCATGGCCGACCTCGCCCGGGCGCTGTCCACCCCCGTCACGATGGACTGGATGGCCGTGTCCTCCTACGGCGCGGGAACGCAGTCCTCCGGCGTCGTGCGGATCCTCAAGGACCTCGACACCGACATCAAGGGCAAGCACGTCCTGATCGTCGAGGACATCATCGACTCCGGGCTGACCCTGTCCTGGCTGATCTCCAACCTCGGCTCCCGCGAGCCCGAGTCGCTGAAGGTGTGCACGTTGCTGCGCAAGCCGGACGCCGCCAAGGTCGCCATCGACGTTGAATGGGTCGGATTCGACATTCCGAACGAATTTGTCGTGGGCTACGGTCTCGACTACGCGGAGAAGTACCGCAACCTCCCGTTCGTCGGTACTCTCGCGCCCCACGTCTACGGCGGCTGAACCCTCCGTGGCCCGGCGCGCCCGGCCGCCCGCGCGGCGGCCGGGCGCGCGGATTCCGGTCTTTGTAAGACGTTCGGGAACCACAACGGGTTTCGCGCCGTTGGAGATGCGTGGGCGGTATTGCCGGTAGTCCCCTGCGGCTGAGGGTGGCGATCCTGGGGTACCGTCGGAAGAACTGTTTTTATCAAACTCACTATGGCAGGAGGGACGGGGCGGCACCGCTCCGTATGGATGGACGTGAAGCGATACTTCCGTGGGCCGGTCATGTGGATCGTGCTGGCCGTCCTTGCCGTGGTCGTGTTGATGCAGGTCGTCGGCTCTTCAGGCGGCTACAAAACGGTGGACACCGGCAAGGTCGTCCAGGCGATCAATGACAACAGGGTCGACTCGGCCAAGCTGACCACCGGCGACGAGCAGGTCATCAAGGTCTCGCTCAAGGACGGCGTCAAGGTCGACGGCAGCTCCAAGATCCAGGCGAGCTACATCGGCGACCAGGGTGTGACCCTGGCCAACACCCTGCAGGACAAGTACCAGAACAAGCAGATCCCGAAGGGCTACACGGTCTCGCCGTCCAAGCAGAACCCCTTCGTCGGCATCCTGCTCTCCCTGTTGCCCTTCGTCCTGATCGTGGTCGTCTTCCTGTTTCTGATGAACCAGATGCAGGGCGGCGGCTCCCGGGTGATGAACTTCGGCAAGTCGAAGGCGAAGCTCATCACCAAGGACACCCCGAAGACGACGTTCTCGGACGTCGCGGGTGCGGACGAGGCGGTCGAGGAGCTCCAGGAGATCAAGGAGTTCCTGCAGGAGCCGGCCAAGTTCCAGGCGGTCGGCGCGAAGATCCCCAAGGGCGTGCTGCTCTACGGCCCGCCGGGTACCGGTAAGACGCTGCTGGCGCGTGCCGTCGCCGGCGAGGCGGGTGTCCCGTTCTACTCGATCTCGGGTTCCGACTTCGTCGAGATGTTCGTCGGTGTCGGTGCCTCCCGGGTCCGTGACCTGTTCGAGCAGGCCAAGGCGAACGCCCCGGCGATCGTCTTCGTCGACGAGATCGACGCGGTCGGCCGCCACCGCGGCGCCGGCCTCGGCGGTGGTCACGACGAGCGCGAGCAGACCCTGAACCAGCTGCTCGTCGAGATGGACGGCTTCGACGTCAAGGGCGGCGTGATCCTCATCGCGGCCACCAACCGCCCCGACATCCTCGACCCGGCCCTCCTGCGTCCCGGCCGCTTCGACCGTCAGATCGCGGTCGACCGCCCGGACATGCAGGGCCGTCTGGAGATCCTCAAGGTCCACCAGAAGGGCAAGCCGGTCGCCCCGGACGTCGATCTGTCGGCCGTCGCCCGCCGCACCCCCGGCATGACCGGCGCCGACCTCGCCAACGTCCTGAACGAGGCCGCGCTGCTGACGGCCCGCAGCGACAAGAAGCTGATCGACAACCGGATGCTGGACGAGGCGATCGACCGCGTGGTCGCGGGCCCGCAGAAGCGGACCCGGATCATGTCGGACAAGGAGAAGAAGATCACCGCGTACCACGAGGGCGGCCACGCCCTGGTCGCGGCGGCCTCGCCGAACTCCGACCCGGTCCACAAGATCACGATCCTGTCCCGCGGCCGCGCCCTCGGCTACACGATGGTCCTCCCGGACGAGGACAAGTACTCCACGACCCGCAACGAGATGCTGGACCAGCTGGCCTACATGCTGGGCGGCCGCGCGGCCGAGGAGCTCGTCTTCCACGACCCGACCACCGGTGCCGCCAACGACATCGAGAAGGCCACCAACCTGGCCCGCGCGATGGTCACGCAGTACGGCATGACCGAGCGCCTCGGTGCGATCAAGTTCGGCAGCGACGGCAGCGAGCCGTTCCTCGGCCGTGAGATGTCTCACCAGCGCGACTACTCGGAAGAGGTCGCCGCGCTGGTGGACGAGGAAGTCAAGAAGCTCATCGAGACGGCGCACAACGAGGCCTGGGAGATCCTGGTCGAGAACCGCGACGTCCTCGACAACCTGGTGCTCCAGCTGCTGGAGAAGGAGACGCTGGGCAAGGAGGAGATCGCCGAGATCTTCGCCCCGATCGTCAAGCGCCCGCCGCGGCCCGCCTGGACCGGTTCCTCGCGCCGCACGCCGTCCACCCGCCCGCCGGTGCTCTCCCCCAAGGAGCTCGCACTGACGAACGGGGCGAACGGCGCGACGCCGGCGATCGCGAACGCCGCGGAGTCCGTCTCCTCCACGGAGGCGTCTCCGGAGGACCGCCGCGAGAGCTGAACACGGGTCCCACCGGCCCCGGAATTTCGGCCGCGCCCCCCAGGGTTCTAGCCTGGGGGGCGCGGCCGGTTTTGGTAGGGCCGCGGATGAGACGCGCGACCCGTGCGCGTCACAGGCGCAGGAACGAGGCACCACATGACCGACCCGGTGACGCTGAACGGCGAGAGCACGATCGGCGAGTTCGACGAGAAGCGTGCGGAGAACGCCGTGAGGGAGTTGCTCATCGCGGTCGGGGAGGATCCGGACCGAGAGGGGCTGCGGGAGACCCCGGGCAGGGTGGCGCGGGCGTACCGGGAGCTTCTGGCCGGGCTCAGGCAGGAGCCCGAGGACGTACTGACGACGACGTTCGATCTGGGCCACGACGAGATGGTCCTGGTCAAGGACATCGAGATCGTCTCCCTCTGCGAGCACCACCTGCTGCCGTTCCACGGTGTCGCCCATGTCGGCTACATCCCGGCCGAGAGCGGAAAGATCACCGGCCTGTCGAAGCTGGCGCGTCTCGTCGAGGTGTTCGCTCGCCGGCCGCAGGTGCAGGAACGACTCACCACGCAGATCGCCGACTCGCTCATGCGCCTACTCGAGGCCCGGGGCGCCATCGTCGTCATCGAGGCCGAGCACATGTGCATGTCGGTGCGCGGCATCCGCAAGCCGGGCGCCAAGACGACGACGTCGGCCGTGCGCGGCCAGCTGCGGGACGCCACGACACGCGCCGAGGCGATGAGCCTGATACTGGCGCGCTGACCGCCCTCGGCGCCCGTGGCGCCGACCGTCAGGAGACGGGCGCCGTGTTGCCGTCGTTGCCGTTGTGGTCGTCGTCCTCGGGGAGCTTGCAGACCCGCTCCAGGAACAGGGCGGCCGCTATGACCGCGATGCCGGCGACGACCGAGAAGCCGGCGTAGATGGCCTGGTCGCGGCGGGAGGGCAGGTCCAGGGAGCCCAGGAGGAAGACGCCCGTGCCGCCGTACATGCCGGCGACCAGGGACGCGACCAGGGCGCTGGCCTGGCCGAAGACGACCGCGCGGGCCGCCATCAGCGGGTCGACGCCCTTCGCGTCCTGGCGGCGCTCCCGCTGGGCCTTGAGGCGGGCGCGCAGGGAGAGCGCCGTGGCCAGCAGGACCACGGCGATCAGGGCGAGGACGACGGGCGCGGCCAGGGGGACCCGGGGCAGGGTGCCCACGGCGTCCCACAGGCGGGCGCCCGCCCAGGACAGCACTCCGGCCACCACGAACACCGCCACCAGCGTCCTGACGCGCAGCTCTTTCACGATGTCCCTTCGTCGGCCCGGCCGTCGGTCGCACGGGGCGGTGATCCGGGAGGCCCCGGCCCGGTAGACCTTAACGACTACTCGGGCAGCCGGAGTTCCAGGTCGGCACGGGGCGTGACCCCGTGGCGGGTGACGGCGTCGAGCAGGTGTGCCACCGGGCCGCGGCCGGGCAGCTGGGCCTCGGGGTCGAGGTCGTGCCACGGCGCGAGGACGAAGGCCCGCTCGTGGGCGCGCGGGTGGGGCAGCGTGAGCACCGGGTCGTCGGAGACCACGTCGGCGTACGCGACGATGTCCACGTCCAGCGTGCGGGCCCCCCAGCGCTCGTCGCGCACCCGGTGGAAGGCCTCCTCGACGGCGTGCGCCCGCTCCAGCAGGGAGGAGGGGGGCAGGGTCGTCTTCACGACCACCACCGCGTTGAAGTACGCCGGCTGGCTGCCGGGGGCCACGCCCCACGGCTCGGTCTCGTACACCGGCGAGACCGCCTTGACGCGGACGCCCGGCGTGTCCTCCAGGGCGTCTATCGCCCCCTGGAGGTTCTCCAGGCGGTTGCCCAGGTTCGAGCCGATGGAGATCACGGCCCGTTTCGGGTTCTGCAGGGTGGTGTCGGCGGCGTCCACCTTCTCCACGACGGAGGCGGGCACCGGCTGGACGGTCGGGTCGCTCTGACCCCCGGCGAAGAAGGCGGTCATACTCGGCTCCGGGTGATGGTGACGGTCACGTCGTCGAAGGGGACCGTGATCGGGGCGTCCGGCTTGTGGACGCAGACCTCGACCTCCTGGACCGGGGCGTGCTTCAGGCAGGACAGTGCGATGCGCTCCGCGAGCGTCTCGATGAGGTTCACGGGCTCCCCCTCGACCACGGCGACGACCTCCTCGGCCACGACGCCGTAGTGCACCGTCTTCGTCAGATCGTCGTCGGTCGCGGCCGGCCGGGTGTCCACGCCCAGGACGAGATCGACGATGAAGGTCTGGCCCTCCTCGCGCTCCTTGGGGTACACGCCGTGGTGCCCGCGGGCCTTCAGGCCGCGCAGCGCGACACGATCCACGCGAATCACTCCTGCAATCGTCGGTAGCGGCCGATTCTCACCGGGTGCGGACGGTACACCGGCCTCGAACGAATCTACCTGCGAGCAATGACAGCGTCGGCCACGAGGGCGCGCGCCGACAGCACCGGCAGAAAGTTTCGTCGGGCGTTTCCCCTGGGGAACACGGTGGCTCATGGCCAGGTAGCCGCCCATACCCAGGAGTAGGTGATTCCGACCACTTCAGGCCGCCTACCCACTCGCGCGGGCCGTCCACCCCTCAGACGGAGTCGTCCTCCTCGTCGTCACTGGTTTCGGTCAGCACGGGGGAGGCGTGGTGCGACCAGAGCTTCCAGCCGTCGGACGTGCGGCGGAACACGTTCGTGGCGACCACGAGCTGACCGACGAGCGGACCCGGCTCCTCGCCGCCGTCGGGGGACGGGCCGCCGCTGAGGATGTTCTCCGTGCACGTCACGAGGGCGGTGTCGCCGGTCACGGAGACATGGACGTCGGTGAGGAAGAACTGGATGTAGTCGGTGTTCGCCATGATCAGCGCGTACGACCTCAGGACCTCGCCGCGTCCGGTCAGCACGGGCCAGCCGGGGTGGACGCAGGAGACCACGCCGGTGTCGGCCGGGTCGTGGTACTCCTCGTCCACGCCCAGGTCGGAGGGGGTGAGCCAGAGCGAGGACAGCTCCTCGAAGTCGCCCCGCTCCATGGCCTCGTAGAAGGCCGTGTTGGCCTGCTCGACCTGTTCCACGTCGGTGTGGGCGGTGCTCACCGGGCTCCTTCGGGTGTTCCGCTCGTGCGTGCGTCCTCCAGGGCGCGGGCGACGCGTACGGCGTCCGCCGTCGCGCGCACCTCGTGCACGCGCACGGCCCAGGCGCCGGCGTGCGCGGCGAGTGCGGAGACGGCGGCCGTGGCGGCGTCGCGCTCCCGTGCGGGCGGGGGTGCGCCCTCGGGGCCGGCCAGGACGCGGCCGAGGAACCGTTTGCGGGAGGCGGCCACCAGCAGGGGGTGGCCGAGGCCGAGCAGGCGGTCGAGGCGGGCGAGCAGGGCCAGGTCGTGCTCGGCGTCCTTGGAGAACCCGAGACCGGGGTCGACGACGATGCGGTCCGGGGCGACGCCGCCCTCGAGGACGGCCTCCACGCGCGCGTGCAGCTCGTCCACGACCTCGGTGACGACGTCCTCGTAGACGCCCTTGACGTTGCCGCCCTGGAGGAAGCCGCGCCAGTGCATGACCACGAACGGGGCGCCCGTGGCTGCGACGACCGGGATCATCGCGGGGTCGGCGAGTCCGCCGCTGACGTCGTTGACGAGGGCGGCACCGGCGGCGAGGGCCTGCTCGGCGACGCTGGCGCGCATGGTGTCGACGGAGACCGTGACACCCTCGGAGGCGAGGCCGCGCACGACGGGGATCACCCGCCTCAGCTCCTCCGCCTCGTCGACACGGGTGGCGCCGGGGCGGGTGGACTCCCCGCCGACGTCGACGAGGTCGGCGCCCTCGGAGACCAGGTCGAGGCCGTGCTTGACGGCGACGGTGGTGTCGAACCAGCGGCCGCCGTCGGAGAAGGAGTCGGGGGTGACGTTGACGACCCCCATGACCGCACAGCGGTCCCACACCGGAAGACCGGCCACGCGGCCCCGCCCACTCTTCGTGCTCATACGTTCAGCGTAGGCCCCCGGGACCTGTCTTTCGGATCAGCTCGGCGTCGGGGGCGTGGCAAAGACGGGCCGAGCCACCGCACCCGGCTCCAGGGGCGGGTGACCACCACGGTGGGCCGGCTGCGGCCGGGCTCCGGGGACGGCCTGGTGAGGCCCGGGGGGATCGGGGCCCCGACCGGGCCTGTTGGGGCTTGTCAGGCGCGGCTGGGGGTCCGTACTCCGCGTTCCGCCAAGCCGTGCGCGCACGGGCGCGGTGCCCGGGGCGTGCGGCGCAGGACGCGGGGGAGGGCCAGGTTCACGAAGCCCTCGGCCTGCATGACCGCGAAGCCGATGCGCGGCAGGTCGCGGGTGGAGGCGTACACCATGAAGCGCGGCTCCCAGCGCGGCTGGAACTTGGCGTTGAACTTGTACAGGGACTCGATCTGGAACCAACGGGAGAGGAAGACCAGCAGCCCCCGCCACGCCCGCAGCACGGGCCCCGCACCGATCTTCTCGCCGCGGGCCAGCGCCGAGCGGAACATCGCGAAGTTCAGCGAGACGTGCTCGATGCCGAACTTCGGGGCGGCCTGGAGCGCGGCCACGATCAGCAGTTCGTTCATGCCCGGGTCGGCCGAGCGGTCGCGGCGCATCAGGTCCAGGGAGGCCCCGTCCGTGCCCCAGGGGACGAAGTGCAGGACGGCCTTGAGGTCGCCGTAAGGTCCCGCCTCGGCGTCGGCCTTGTGGGCCGTCGCGATCAGGCAGTCACCGTCGGCCGGGTCCCCGACACGGCCGAGCGCCATGGAGAAGCCGCGCTCGGTGTCCGTACCGCGCCAGTCCTCGGCCGCCCGTCGTATGCGCTCCAACTCGCCCTCGCCGAGGTCACGGATGCGCCGTACCCGGGTTTCGTAACCGGCGCGCTCGATGCGCTTCACCATCTGGCGCACGTTGCGCATCGCGCGCCCGGAGAGGGAGAAATCCTTGACGTCCACCACCGCCTCGTCACCCAGTTCGAGGGCGTCCAGGCCGGTCTCGCGGGTCCACACCTCGCCGCCCGTCTCCGAGCAGCCCACGACCGCGGGCGTCCAGGAGTGCACCCTGGCCTCGTCCATGAACCGCTCGATGGCGCCCGGCCACGCCTCCACGTCGCCGATCGGGTCGCCGCTCGCCAGCATCACGCCCGACACGACGCGGTACGTCACCGCCGCCTTGCCGCTCGGTGAGAAGACGACCGCCTTGTCGCGACGGAGTGCGAAGTGGCCGAGGGAGTCACGACTGCCGTGCTTGTCCAGCAGGGCGCGCAGCCGTTCCTCGTCCTCCTCGGTGAGCTGGGCGGCCGGGTGTTCGGGCCGGAACGCCAGGTAGATCGTGGTGATCGCGGTGATCAGACCGAGCGCGCCGAGCGAGAAGCCCACCGTCCAGGAGGTGTTGCCGGTGTAGTCGACCGGGCCCTCGAAGCCGAACAGGCCGTACAGGACGTGCTCGAGGCGGTCGGACAGGCTCGGGTCGCCGACCATGCGGTGCGCGTGGACGCTGACGATGACCAGGCCCAGACCCACGGAACCGGCGCCCATGAGGATGAAGTTGGCCAGTGCGCGCCAGCGGCTGCGCGGGTCGGGCAGGGCCGCGAACTCGCTTCGGTGGCGCAGCAGCGGCACCAGCAGGGCCACCGCGATGAGCACGCCGATGAGCGAGTGGCGGTAGACGTACTCCGACACGGCGCCCGCCGGAAGGAGCAGTACCGCGGCGCGCCACGCCCGGCGCTTGCGCCGGCGCAGCCCGTGGGCCAGGAGCAGCAACAGGACGCCCGCGCTCAGGGACAGGGCCGCGGCGAAGGGCCCGAACGAGCCGGGCAGCACCTCGGCCATGCGGTGCATACGGCTGTGCCGGAAGCGGGGGAACACGCCACCGGCGATGTCCAGGACTCCCACGAGGGTGCAGGCCCTGGCGATCAGCGTGGGCACGGCCTCCGGACGCGGGCCGCGGAGTATGCGTCGCACCACACGTGATCGCTCCGGAACCTCACCAGACTTTTCCCCATCTATCCTGACAGACATCGCATCCCGTAGTTCTGCGAGAGACCTTGAGCCCGGTGCCGATCGGGGCATCCGGCGACATTGCGCCCTCTAGGACGGTGTCTCGGGGAGAGAGGTTCACTCCCCATCACAAAGCTGGTTCAAAGCCGATGGAAAGTCTGGGGCAAGGGCCGGCGAAACCGCGGGGGCGGGCCCCGCGGCCGTATGGAAAGCGCAGGCAGGAAAGAGCCCATGGGTCTCACGAGCAACAAGGTGCTGGCGCTGGCGATTGTGTTCGCCGTGCTGCTGTTCGTCGGCACGGTGTGGTACTGGCCACGTCTGGCACGACGGAACTGGCGGGCCGTCAGTGGACGGGTCGGTCTGCTGTTCGCCACTCAGTTGTCGATCTTCGCGTCCCTCGGGCTGTTCGCCAACCAGACCTTCGGCTTCTACGCCAGTTGGGCGGATCTGCTCGGCCAGGAGAACGAGCAGGGCGTGGTCCTCGCCGGTGGCACCGCGGGGTCGGGCGGCGGGCCCCTCCAGGTCATGGGCACCCAGACGGTGCCCGTGCCGGGCGGCGGGAAGCCGCAGATCGGCGGCCAGATCCAGAAGGTCGCCATAACGGGGAGTGGCTCCCACATCGCCACATCGGCACTGGTGTACCTGCCGCCCGAGTACTTCCAGCCGCAGTACCGCGCGAGGACGTTCCCGGTGACCGTCGTCCTCACGGGCTACCCGGGGACGACCGCGGCGCTCGTCAAGGGGCTGCACTACCCGCAGACGGCGCAGGACTTGGCCAAGAAGGGCAAGATGCAGCCGATGATCCTGGTGATGATGCGCCCGACCGTCGCGCCGCCGCGGGACACGGAATGCGCGGACATCCCGGGTGGACCGCAGACGGAGACGTTCTTCGGGAAGGACCTCCCCTACGCGGTCCGGTCCCACTACCGGGTGGGACCGATCCCCTACGGCTGGGGCATCATCGGCGACTCCACGGGAGGCTACTGCGCGCTGAAGATGGCGATGCACCACCCGCTCACGTACGCCGCCGGGGCGGGTCTGTCGCCGTACTACAAGGCGGCGGTCGACCCGACCACGGGCGACCTGTTCGGCGGGAAGAAGGACCTGGAGAACCGCGCCGACCTGATGTGGTGCATCAAGCACCTGAAGGCTCCCGACACTTCACTGCTCGTCACGAGCAGCAAGGCCGGCGAGAAGGACTACAAGTCCACGCTCCAGTTCATAGACGCGGTGAAGGCCAGGAAGTCGACCCGGATCTCGTCGATCATCCTCGACAGCGGCGGCCACAACTTCAACACCTGGCGGCGCGAGATCCCGGCCGCGTTGCAGTGGTTGAGCGGGCGGCTCAGCGACCGCTGAGCGGCCGAATAGGCGGCGGCTCGGACGGGAATTCCGCGCAATCCCAAGACGGGCGGGTCGAGCTCACCTGACTCGCTTTCGGGCGCGGGAGCCCGGGCGGGAGATCGGGATCACGGCCTCCCGATGAATGATCTTGAAAGTGGGTCCCGGCGGCCCCGGGAAGACGACTGCCGTGCCACGGGAAGGGCCTGGCAGGGCGGTCGATACCTGCCCCCGGGACCACTGGCAAGATCGTCGGCGTATCGGCGCCGAAGGGAATCGCGCGGATTCGCAAGCCGCCTGTTCCCATTCCGATGGCGGTGGGACTGTGTGAACGTTGCGGTGTGGCCGCATTTTTACCGGGCGTGGCACCATCATTCGCCTACGCGCGGTAAGTTTCTGGCCATGCCACGTGGACGTCACCGTCATTCCCCACCCTTGCACAGGCTGTTGCCTCCTTCGGTGATCGCAGGCGTCTCGGTCGTCTGCGCCGTGGGGCCCTGGTTGTTCACGGAGCCGCTGGTGCTCCGTGTGCTGGCCGCAGGTGCCGCGGTCACGACGATCCTGGGCTCGGTCGTCATGCGCCGCTGGGATCTGGCCGCGGGCAAACGCGTCGCCGACCTCACGCGCGCGCGGGCGAGCGACGAATGGCGTCACGAGGAGCGTGTCGCCGAGCTGGAGACCGACCTCGAGGAGTCGCGCGAACTGCGCGCCAAACTGGAGCAGAGGCTCCGCGCCAAGCGCACGGAACTGGCCAATCTCCGCAACGAGCACGCCGCCCTGCTGCGGCGGTACGCCACAGCGGAGACGGAGCGCGCCAGCGCCCTGGAGGGCCGCCGCCGGCTGGCGATCGAGGCCGCGCCCGCTGCGCCGGAGCTGTCCGCGCCGGTCGCTGAGGCGCCCGCCACCGAGCCGGCCGGGGACGCCGGGCCGGCGCCGTCCGCGCCCCGGGCGTTCTCCCCGGAGGGACCGGCGCTCTTCGCGGCGGCCAACGAGGCGCTGGCACGGCTTGCCCGGGGCGGTGCCGCGGGCGTGGCCGAAGAGCCTGACGCCGACGCCGGGGCGGCGAGCGGGAAGGACTCCCCGACGAAGGACGGCCCGGATGACGACGGCGGCGAGCGCGCCTCCGCCGACCCCGACGCCTCCGACGCCCAGGAGGCCCCCGAGGCCGGCACCGGGGCGGAGACCGAGGGCGAGCCGGCCGCCGAGCAGGAGCACCCGGCCGCCTCGACGGAACAGCAGCCCCAGCCCCCCGCCGCCCAGTCGGCCCACACCACCGGCCACTTCACGGTGCCGACCGCCGTGGCCGTCGTACCGTCGGCCCCGCGTCCGCGCCCGGCCGTCGAGGGCGGGTTCGACTTCTTCGGCACCAAGTCACGGCAGAGCCTGGAGTCCGTGCAGAACGAGGACCTCGCGGACGTCGTCGGCCAGGAGGCACTCGCGGTGCACAAGGCGGAGTCCGAGTCCGGCTTCAAGTCCGCGGACCCCGAGGCGCGCGCCGTCGGACAGGTCATCGACCTGACGGCGCACGACGAGACCGAGCGGATCGACGTGCAGGGGCTGCGGACCGCGGCCTCCTGAACCCGCCAGGGCGTGATGAGGGGCGGCGGCACACCAGTGCCGCCGCCCCCACGTCGTCACGTGCTCACTCCTCACGTCGTCCCTCGTCACGTGGTGGCGCTGTCGCCTACGAGGCCATCCACCGGTCCGGCCGCGCGTCCCGCCGCCCCGTGCGCGACCGGTCCGCCTGCGCGTACAACAGCGCCGCCGCCTCCTCGGCGTCCCTGAGGCGCGCAGTGACCGTCTTGTTCGCGCCGGTGTCCAGGTGCACGTCGGCGACCCGCCACAGCCGCTGCCACGGCCCCTGCGTCAGCCGTGCGCTCTGCACCTTGGCGTGCGGGACGAGGGACAGGGTGCGCCGCAGCAGGCCACCCCGGGCGGCGAACACCGTCTCGGTGACGGCCAGTCCCTGGCCGCGCCACCACACCGGCAGGCAGCGGGCCGCGCGCCGCGGCGGCCGGGACGGGGAGGTCGGCACCGCCACCCCGGGCAGTACCCGGGCGATCACCGACTCGGCGGCCGCGCGCGGGGCGACCGGCACCAGCACCGAGTTGGACGAGCCCGCCACGTCCAGTTCGACCCGGACCCAACCGCGCCTCCGCCACAGCAGCGGCTCCACGATCCGTACGCCCTGCACGCGCCCCGGCGGCACCGTCTCGTGCGACCGGTCCAGCAGCCCGTGGTCGATACGGAGCCCGTCCGGCGACTCGCCCACCGTCCAGTCGTACGCGCGCACGAAACGCCCCGCCGACCTGGTGGCCGCGCCGCCGATCAACGGCACCCCGGCGGCCAGCACCGCCCCCATGCTGTGCGTGCCGAGCCACACCAGCGCCGGCACGACCAGGGCGCCAAGCAGCGAGCCCCAGGTGGCGCCGATGAGGAGGAGCGAGACGGCCAGGTCGCCCGGCGGCACGTGCAGCAGCCGCCGTACCGGCGCCTCGCCGACCTCGTGCGCCGTCTCGGGGGCGAAGCCGGCCGCGCGGGCGAGGAGCTCGGCCCGCAGCGCCCGCGCCTCCCCCTGGCCGAGATAGGCCAGTTCGTCCTTCTTGTGGGTGCCGACGACATCCAGCTTCAGCTTGGCGACACCCGCTAGGCGGGCCAGCATCGGCTGGCTCACGTCGACGGCCTGCAGCCGGTCCAGACGGATGTGCGCGGTACGGCGGAAGAGCAGGCCCGTGCGGATGCGCAGTTCGGTGTCGGTCACCGAGAAGTGCGTGAACCACCAGCTGAGGAAGCCGTACAGGGCGGCGGCCGGCACCAGGACCGCGAGCCCGGTGAGGAGCGCGGTCGCCGTCAGCTTCGCCAGCTGCTCCTGGGCCTGGTTCGGGTCGTGCACGGCCCAGCCGACGACCACGGCGACCGGCGCCCAGGCGCGCCGCAGCGGGGTCACCGGATGCAGCCGCCGCTCGGCACCTCGCTGCCCCTCGGGTATGCCGGGCTGTGCCCCGCTGTCGCTCACAGCCCCGCCGATCGGGCCTCGCCCAGCTCGGTCAGCCGGTCCCGCAGCCGCTCCGCCTCGGCCGGATGCAGCCCCGGGATCCTGGCGTCCGTCGCGGCGGCGGCCGTGTGCAGCTGGACGCTCGCCAGCCCGAAGTGCCGTTCGACGGGACCGGAGGTCACCTCCACGAGCTGCATGCGGCCGTACGGCACCACCGTCTCCTCCCGCCACAGCACGCCCCGGCTTATCAGCAGGTCGTCGGCGCGCTCGGCGTACCGCCAGGAGCGCCAGTTGCGGCCGAGCAGCACCCAGCCCCAGGCCAGCCCGGCCAGCGGCAGCAGTGCGAACAGCGCCCACACCGGCCCGGCCAGCAGCCCCGGCAGCAGCGCCACCACAACGGTCCCCAGCCCCAGCCACACCACCAGCAGCATCCGCCGCATCCTCAGCAGCCCCGGTGGCAGACCTGTCCAGAGGGGCTCCCCGTCCGTCTTCACCGTCCCCGTTTCCATGGCGCAAGCGTACGTACGAGACACTGTGTCCATGACTCCTACGACGGAGACCATGGTCGGGATCGGCGGCGCCGCGGAGAGCACCGACATGGTGCTCAACATCGGGCCCCAGCACCCGTCCACGCACGGTGTGCTGCGGCTGAAGCTGGTGCTGGACGGCGAGCGGATCAGGCACGCGGAGCCGGTCATCGGCTATATGCACCGCGGTGCGGAGAAGCTGTTCGAGGCGCGCGACTACCGCCAGATCATCATGCTGGCCAACCGCCACGACTGGCTCTCCGCCTTCTCCAACGAGCTGGGCGTGGTCCTCGCCGTCGAGCGGATGCTCGGCATGGAGGTGCCCGAGCGCGCCGTCTGGATGCGCACGCTGCTCGCGGAGCTGAACCGGGTCCTGAACCACCTGATGTTCCTCGGCTCCTATCCGCTGGAGCTGGGCGGCATCACGCCGGTGTTCTACGCGTTCCAGGAGCGCGAGGAGCTGCAGAACGTCATGGAGGAGATCTCCGGCGGCCGCATGCACTACATGTTCAACCGGGTCGGCGGGCTCAAGGAGGACCTTCCGGCCGGATGGACCGCACGCGCGCGTACCGCCGTCCGTGACGTGCGCTCCCGAATGGACCGGTTCGACGACCTGGTGCTCGGTAACGAGATCTTCCGGGGGCGCACCCGGGGCGTGGGCGTCCTCGCGCCGGAGACCGTGCACGCGTACGGCGTCAGCGGGCCGATCGCGCGCGGGTCCGGTGTGGATTTCGACCTGCGCCGGGACGAGCCGTACCTGGCCTACGGGGAACTCCAGGACACCCTCAGGGTCGTCACCCGGCAGGAGGGCGACTGCCTGGCCCGCTTCGAGTGCCTGCTGGAGCAGACGCACAACGCGCTGGACCTGGCCGACGCGTGCCTGGACCGGCTGGCCGAGTTGCCGCCCGGGCCGGTCAACCAGCGCCTGCCCAAGGTGCTCAAAGCGCCCGAGGGCCACACCTACGCCTGGACCGAGAACCCGCTCGGCATCAACGGCTACTACCTGGTCAGCAAGGGCGACAAGACCCCGTACCGGCTCAAGCTCCGCTCGGCCTCGTACAACAACATCCAGGCGCTGACCGAGCTGCTGCCGGGCACGCTGGTCGCGGACATGGTGGCGATCCTGGGGTCGATGTTCTTCGTGGTCGGGGACATCGACAAGTAGCTTCCCGAGCCGTTCGAGGCCGTCGAGGCCTTCCGGCCGTTCGAGGCCTCCCGGCCGCCGAGCCCCGTGGCCGTCGAGCCCTTTGAGCCTTCGTGGCCTACGAGCTTTCGTGGCCTACGAGCCTTCGAGTCCTGCCAGGGCCGCCTCCGGGATGCCCACGGGCTGGAGCAGCCAGCCGAAGTCGCCGAGGCCGCCGGGCGCGGTGAGTTCGGCGGCGGCTCCGGCGTGCGCGAGGGCGCGTACGTACGCGGTGGGGTCGGTGGAGGCGAGGGTGAGCGGGGGGCGTGCGCCGGTGATCCCGAGGGCTCGCAGCGAGTCACGCTGGGTCAGCAGGCGTGCCCCCGGCAGGGCGCACGCGTCCAGGGCCACATGCGCCGTGATGTCGCAGGAGCCGTCCGGCACGGGAGCGCACTCCCGGCCCGCGCGGAACCCGGTGAGCGTCCCGAACGGCGGCCGGGCCTCCGCCCTGTGCGCGTAGTCGACGGCGACGGCCAGCCCGCGGTCCACGGTGGCGACCGCGGCGGCCCACGCGCTGTCCCGCGGCGCGCCGATCTCGGCCCTGGCCCCTTCGGCGGACAGCGGCCACCAGCGCTCCAGCCACGCGGCCTCCGTTCCCGTGACCGGCTCCCCGAGCCGCTCCGTCCCGTCCCGCCGGACCAGGACCAGCCGGGGCACACCGTCGGCGTCCGCCTCCGCGACCTCGACCGGCACGTTGTCCAGCCACTCGTTCGCGAACAGCAGCCCGGTGATCTTCTCCGGTGGCTCGGCCAGCCACTCGATCCCGGGATCCAGGCCCCGGGGCCTGCCGGCGACCTCCACGGCGCACGCGCGCGTGCGGGCGGCCACGTCCCCGGGCAGCGCGTCCAGGACTCCGGCGACCAGTTCGCCCCGCCCCGCCGCCATGTCCACGAAGGTCAGCTCGGCCGGCCGCCCCAGCGCCTCGTCGACCAGGCACAGCAGCCGGGCCACGGCCACGGCGAACAGCGGCGAGGCGTGCACGGACGTGCGGAAGTGCGCGGCGGGTCCCTCGGGCCGCCGGTAGAACCCGTCCGCCCCGTACAGCGCCTCCTCAGCCGCCGCCCGCCATCCCCGCCACTCACCGCTCAGCCGCTGGTCCACGGGGTCAGGCTAGGCGCATCTTCGCCAGGCATCTCCGACCAAGGGGTGCCGGCAGGTATCCACCTTGCGGAGTACGTGTGTCCGTCACGGATCGGTCCTCCGGTTGACCCCCGCACCCTGCGCGTTTCCCTACTCTGGGTTACGTGCAGCGCCTCTATGACTTCCTCCGCAGGCATCCCACCTGGGTCGACAGTTTCTGGGCCGTCGTCCTGTTCGGGCTCTCCTGCGTGAGTCTGACGAATCTCAACGGGGCGCCGGACCACCACGGATCGCTCCCGGTCGGGCTCGCCGTCTCCGCCGTGCTCTGCCTCGTCGTCGCGCTGCGCCGCCGTATGCCCGAGAAGATGCTGATCGTCGCCGCCGGCATGGGCCTGGCCCAGCTGGTCCTGGACGAGCAGTCGATGATCGCCGACTTCGCCATGCTGGTGATCATCTACACGGTCGCCGCTCTGGGCGCCCGCTGGGCCTCCCGCGTGGGCCTGATCGCCGGCCTGAGCGCGGGCACCCTGGCCACGATCCGCTGGCCGGAGCACCACTCCGGCGCCCTCGGCAACATCGCGATAGCCGTCTTCCAGACCGTGCCCTTCGCGCTCGCCTGGGTCCTCGGCGACTCCCTGCGCACCCGGCGCGCCTACTTCGCCCAGCTGGAGGAGCGTGCCGCCCGGCTCGAGAAGGAGCGCGAGGCGCAGGCCAAGGTCGCGGTCGCCGCCGAGCGCGCCCGTATCGCCCGCGAGCTGCACGACGTGGTCGCACACAACGTCTCGGTGATGGTGGTGCAGGCCGACGGCGCCGCCTACGTCCTCGACACCGCCCCCGACCAGGCGAAGAAGGCCCTGGAGACGATCTCCACCACCGGCCGTCAGGCGCTCGCCGAGATGCGCCGTCTGCTCGGCGTGCTGCGCACCGGCGAGCACAAGGAGGAGGGCGAGTACGTCCCGCAGCCCGACGTCGAACAGATCGACGAGCTGGTCGAGCAGTGCCGCAGCTCGGGCCTGCCCGTCGACTTCAAGGTGGAGGGCACCCCGCGCCCGCTGCCCAGCGGCGTGGAGCTGACCGCGTACCGCATCGTGCAGGAGGCGCTCACCAACACCCGCAAGCACGGGGGGCCGGGCGCGGGCGCCAGCGTGCGCCTGGTGTACTTCGACGACGGCCTCGGACTGCTCGTCGAGGACGACGGCAAGGGCGCCCCGCACGAGCTCTACGAGGAGGGCGGCCTCGACGGCCAGGGCCACGGTCTGATCGGCATGCGGGAGCGCGTCGGCATGGTCGGCGGAACCCTGGACGCGGGCCCCCGCCCAGGAGGAGGCTTCCGCATCAGTGCCCTGCTTCCGCTGAAACCGGCCCACTGACACGTGCCCGCCCCAGCCCGCCCGACACCCGACCGGAGGACCCCCGCCATGCCGATCCGCGTGATGCTCGTCGACGACCAGGTGCTGCTGCGCACCGGGTTCCGGATGGTGCTGGACGCCCAGCCGGACATGGAGGTCGTCGCGGAGGCGGGTGACGGCGTGGAGGCCCTTCAGGTGCTGCGTTCGACCGAGGTCGACGTGGTGCTGATGGACGTGCGCATGCCGAAGCTGGACGGCGTGGAGGCGACCCGCCGTATCTGTGCGGACCCGAACCCGCCCAAGGTGCTGATCCTCACCACGTTCGACCTCGACGAGTACGCGTTCTCGGGGCTGAAGGCGGGCGCCTCCGGCTTCATGCTCAAGGACGTGCCGCCCGGCGAACTGCTCGCCGCCATCCGCGCCGTGCACAGCGGCGACGCGGTGGTCGCGCCGTCCACGACCCGTCGCCTGCTCGACCGGTTCGCACCGATGCTGCCGGGCGGCAGCACCGAGCCACGGCACAAGGAGCTGGACCGGCTCACCGACCGCGAGCGCGAGGTCATGGTGCTGGTGGCCCAGGGCCTGTCCAACGGCGAGATCGCGGCCCGGCTGGTGCTGTCCGAGGCGACCGTGAAGACCCATGTGGGTCGCATCCTGACCAAACTGGGGCTCAGGGACCGGGTACAGGTGGTCGTCCTCGCCTACGAGACGGGGCTCGTCCGGGCGGGCGGGCACGGCTGAGCCACCACTGAGCTGCGGCCGGCCCCGGGCCGGTGCGCGCCTACCTGAGGATGCCCTCCAGGAAGTCGCTGCCGAGCCGGGCCACCGCCGTGACGTCCATCTGGTGCAGGACGTACCGGCCGCGGCGGCGGGTGGTGATCAGACCGGCCTTCTTCAGGACGCCCAGGTGCCGGGATATCTCGGGGGCGGTCATCCCGTGCGCCTGCGCCAGCTCGCTCGTCGTGTACGCGCTGCGGGCCAGATGGCGGCAGATGCGCATTCTCACCGGGTGGGACAGGGCGGTCATCCGCAGGGTCAGCTGCTCCAGCGAGGGCGGCGCCGACAGCTCGGGCGACGCCACCGGGTAGTGCAGCACGGGCTGCCAGCCATGGCGGTGAAGGACCATCAGATGCGGCCAGCCGAGGCTCGTCGGGACGAGCAGCAGGCCGCCGTCCCCGGTGGTGGTGCGGCCCTCACCGAGCTTGTCCACGAGGATCCTGGCCTTCGTCTCGTCCAGCGTCACGGCGGGCGAAACGGCCGCCAGCGCCTCCGCCAGACCCTTGCGCCGCAGCAGGTCCGTCTTGTGGCGGGCGTCCGCGGCGAGCTGGTGGCGCAGCCGGGACCAGGCGTCGGCGAAGAACGCCTCGTCGCAGTCCTGGAGGAACTGCCGCAGCCAGGCCCGAGTGCGCGGTGGGTCGGCCAGCAGCCGCTCGGTGAAGCGCAGTTGGCGAGGTCCTCGCGCGGCGGCCAGCTCCAGGGCGCGCCCCCGTAGCCCGGCGTCCGAGAGCGCCGTCGGGCCGGGCGTGCTGTAGCACGTGGCGCAGGTGAACTCCAGGGCCGCGTCCACGAACTGCTCGTCGCTGAGCTTGTCCAGCAGGTCCATGTCCTCGGTGAGGGTGGCACCGGGGAGGGCCGCGCGGCCCGGGATGCCCGCGTAGGGCAGGAACAGGTCCGAGAACGTGGTCCGCCACAGGAAGTCGGCCTCGCACATCCGGTCGGCCAGGTGCGGGTCGAGCCGGGCTGTCACGCCCGTCACCCATCCCTGAAGGCCCGGATGGTGCCCCGGCTCGGCCAGTGCGTGCAGCGCCATGCTGAGCTCGGCCAGGGGAGAGGGCACGACGGAAACCCTCTCCGGCCGCAGCCCGCTGATGTCGATGTCCACGCTCATGGCCTCATGGTGCACCCCGCCACTGACAGAGCCGCCCTTGTTTGACGGAGGCCGTCAAACGGACGCGTCGACACCCGGGAGCCGCTCCACGAACTCCACCGCCGCCTTCTTCACGTCGTCCGCCGTCCACTCCAGGGCGGCGGCGCGTACGTAGACCTCGGTGAAGGCCAGGCCCGGACCGCCGCGGTCCCAGGGGTTGGCGAACAGGAGCGTCCCCGTCTCCTCGCCTTGGCGGACGGCGGCCTGAGCGAGGACGTCCGTGTCGTACGGCAGCCAGACCTGGAACTCGTGGGTGTGCGGCGGGTCGGGGTGCACCCGCGCCCACGGCAGTCCCGCCGCCGCGAACCCCTCGCGCAGGGCGGCGGCGACCACGCGCGCGTGGCGCACGTACTCCGGCAGCCGGGGCAGTTCCCGCTCCAGTCCCGCCAGGGCCGACAGCACCGTCGGGAACTGCTGGAAGACCGCGCCGCCGTAGCGGTGCCGCCAGGTTTTCGCCTCGTCGACGAGGGTCCTGGGGCCCGCGAGCGCCGCGCCGCCGTACCCGTCGAGAGATTTGTAGAACGACACGTAGACGCTGTCCGCGAGGCCCGCGATCTCCTCCAGCGGACGGTCGAAGTGGACCGTGGTCTCCCATAGGCGCGCGCCGTCGAAGTGCACCACCGCGTCGCGCTCGTGCGCCGCTTCGACGAGCTCGGTGAGCTCCTCGAAGGAGGGCAGGACGAAACCGGCGTCCCTGAGGGGCAGCTCGAGCATCAGCGCCCCGAAGGGTTCCTCGAAGTCGCGCACCTCCTCGGCGGTCGGCAGCCGGGGCTCGCTCGTCACGCGCACCGGGCGCAACCCGCTGACCTCGCTGAACGCCTTCCGCTCGTGCACCTCGGGGTGGGCGAGCGCATGCAGGGCCACCGTCCGGTCGCCGGTGCGGCCGGCCCAGCAGCGCAGCGCCACCTGCTGGGCCATGGTCCCGGTCGGGAAGAAGGCGGCGGCCTCCTTGCCCAGCAGCCCGGCGACCTTCTCCTCCAGCGCCTCGACGATCCCCGTGCCGTACATGTCCCCGGCCTGGTCCAGGTCGTGCAGGCCCTCCGCGCCGTCGAGCAGTGCAAGCCGCTCCCGCAGCGTCCCCAGGAACCCCGGCCGCGCCAGCACGCGCCCCGCGCCCCGGTAGGCGGCGATCCGGCGTTCCCGCAGCCGTCGCCGCAGCTCCTCGGGTGACTCCGCCGTGTCTTCCCCGCCCTCCCGAGCCGGCTCTCCGGCGACCTGTTCAGCCGTTCGCGCCATGTCCCCCTCCGCCCTCGTCCTCATCCCGGGATCATCCCGCGCGCCCGCCCCCGCGGCACCCCGATTTCCATACCGGCCACCACCTGCGGGAACCCACAGCCTGTGGACAACCGGCCGCCTCGCCCCCCAATCGCGTTAACATGACGAGAAATCGTCCGGTACCCAGAGCGGACTGGAACGGGAAGGCCACCGTCGAGTGAGTACAGTCCAGCAGCCAGACCCCAAGGACCGCCCCGCGCGGCTCACCGTGGGCGTGGTCGGAGCCGGCCGGGTCGGCCCCGCGCTCGCCGCGTCGCTCCAGCTCGCCGGGCACCGCCCGGTCGCCGTCTCCGGGGTCTCGGACGCCTCCAGACGGCGCGCCGAGCAGATGCTCCCGGGCGTGCCGCTGGTGCCGCCCTCCGAGGTGATGGAGCGCGCCGAACTGGTCCTGCTGACCGTCCCGGACGACACCCTGCCGGGCCTCGTGGAGGGCCTCGCCGAGACGGGGGCCGTACGTCCGGGCCAGCTGCTCGTGCACACATCCGGGCGGTACGGCACGCGCGTGCTCGACCCCGCCCTGCGCGCCGGGGCCCTGCCGCTCGCCCTGCACCCCGCGATGACCTTCACCGGCACGCCCGTGGACGTCCAGCGCCTGGCCGGATGCTCCTTCGGGGTGACCGCGCCGGAGGAGCTGCGGCTGGCCGCCGAGGCCCTGGTGATCGAGATGGGCGGTGAGCCCGAGTGGGTCGCCGAGGAGATGCGCCCGCTGTACCACGCGGCCCTCGCCCTCGGCGCCAACCACCTGGTCACCCTGGTCGCCCAGTCCATGGAGCTGCTGCGCGCGGCGGGCGTCGGGGCCCCCGACCGCATGCTCGGCCCGCTGCTCGGCGCCGCCCTGGACAACGCGCTGCGCTCCGGCGACGCGGCGCTCACCGGCCCCGTCGCGCGCGGAGACGCGGGCACGGTCGCCGCGCACGTCTCGGAGCTGCGCAGGCACGCCCCCCAGACCGTCGCCGGCTACCTGGCGATGGCCCGCGCCACCGCCGACCGGGCCCTGGCCCACGGACTGCTGAAGCCGGAGCTGGCCGAGGACCTGCTCGGTGTCCTCGCCGACGGCACCGACCTGCCCGAGAACGGGGAAGACCGATGAGCCGCCGCCCCTTCGAACTCGCTCCCACGGTGGACGACCTGCGGTACGTCCAGGACCACCACGCGGTGCCGGGACGCACCGCCGTCGTGATGACCATGGGCGCTCTGCACGAGGGCCACGCCACCCTGATCCGGGCGGCGCGCAAGCACGTCGGCAGCAAGGGCCTCGTGATCGTCACCGTCTTCGTGAACCCGCTCCAGTTCGGCGCGGGCGAGGACCTCGACCGCTACCCGCGCACCCTGGACGCCGACCTGAAGGTCGCCGAGCAGTCCGGCGCGGACGTGGTGTTCGCCCCGTCCGTGGACGAGGTCTACCCGGGCGGCGAGCCCCAGGTGCGGATCTCCGCCGGCCCCATGGGCGAGCGCCTGGAAGGTGCCTTCCGCCCGGGCCACTTCGACGGCATGCTCACCGTCGTCGCCAAGCTGCTCCACCTCACCCGACCGGACGTGGCCCTGTACGGGCAGAAGGACGCCCAGCAACTCGCCTTGATCCGCCGGATGGTGCGGGACCTGAACTTCGGCGTGGAGATCGTCGGCGTGCCCACCGTGCGCGAGGAGGACGGGCTGGCCCTGTCCAGCCGCAACCGCTACCTCTCGCCCCAGGAGCGGCACACCGCGCTCGCCCTGTCCCGTGCCCTGTTCGCGGGCCGCGACCGGCACGCCGCCCAGGAGGCGCTGCGCGCGCGTGCCCTGGAGGTGCCCGCGACGCACGCGCGTGCCGAGGCCCTGAGCGCCATAGGCGAGTCGCGTGCCGCCGCGGACGCGCACGCCGTCGCCAAGGCCGCGCCCGGCGGTCCCGCCGCCGTCCGCGCCGCCGCGAAGCTCGTCCTGGACGAGGCCGCCCAGCTGGACCCGCCACTCGTCCTGGACTACCTGGCACTGGTCGACCCGTCGGACTTCACCGACGTCCCCGACGACTTCACCGGCGAGGCGGTCCTCGCCGTCGCCGCCCGGGTCGGGACGACCCGGCTGATCGACAACATCCCGCTCTCCTTCGGAGCACCCGAACCCGTCGACCCTCACGGAGCCGCCTCGTGACCGGCACAGGCATACGACTGCACGCGCCCGCCCCGGGCTGGTCCATCCCCGCCGACGTCGTGGTGGTCGGTTCCGGCGTGGCCGGTCTCACCGCGGCGCTGCGCTGCGACGCCGCCGGCCTGAACACGGTCGTCGTCACCAAGGCGCGCCTCGACGACGGCTCCACCCGCTGGGCGCAGGGCGGCATCGCGGCGGCTCTCGGTGAGGGCGACAGCCCCGAGCAGCACCTGGACGACACCCTGGTCGCGGGCGCGGGCCTGTGCGACGAGGAGGCCGTCCGCATCCTCGTCACCGAGGGCCCCGACGCCGTACGGCGGCTGATCTCCACCGGCGCGCACTTCGACACCGACGACGAGGGCGGCATCGAGCTCACCCGCGAGGGCGGCCACCACCGCCGCCGCATCGCGCACGCGGGCGGCGACGCGACCGGCGCCGAGATCTCCCGGGCGCTGGTGGAGGCGGTACGCGCGCGTGGGCTGCGCACGATCGAGAACGCGCTGGTCCTGGACCTGCTCACGGACGCCGACGGCCGTACCGCGGGCGTGACCCTGCACGTCATGGGCGAGGGTCAGCACGACGGCGTGGGCGCCGTGCACGCGCCCGCCGTGGTCCTCGCCACCGGCGGCATGGGCCAGGTCTTCTCCGCGACCACCAACCCCTCGGTGTCCACCGGCGACGGCGTGGCGCTCGCCCTGCGCGCCGGCGCCGAGGTCAGTGACCTGGAGTTCGTGCAGTTCCACCCGACCGTGCTGTTCCTCGGCGCGGACGCGGAGGGGCAGCAGCCCCTGGTCTCCGAGGCGGTCCGCGGCGAGGGCGCCCACCTGGTGGACGCCGACGGGGTGCGCTTCATGGTCGGTCAGCACGAGCTGGCGGAGCTCGCGCCCCGGGACATCGTCGCCAAGGGCATCATGCGCCGGATGCAGGAGCAGGACGCCGAGCACATGTTCCTCGACGCCCGCCACTTCGGTGCCGAGATGTGGGAGCACCGCTTCCCGACGATCCTGGCCGCCTGCCGCGCCAACGGCATCGACCCGGTCACCGAGCCCGTCCCGGTCGCCCCCGCGGCCCACTACGCCTCCGGGGGCGTGCGCACCGACTCCCACGGCCGGACCACCGTGCCGGGCCTGTACGCGTGCGGTGAGGTCGCCTGCACGGGCGTCCACGGCGCCAACCGGCTCGCGTCCAACTCCCTCCTGGAGGGCCTGGTCTACGCCGAGCGCATCGCCGCCGACATCGCCCGGGACCAGACGGAGAACGGCCTCCACGCGCGCGTGCCGGAGCCGGTCCCGTACTCGGAGAAGCCGGCGCACCCGCTGCTCGGCCCCGAGGCCCGCTTCGCGATCCAGCGGATCATGACGGAGGGCGCGGGCGTGCTGCGCTCCGCCGAATCCCTGGCCAAGGCCGACGACCAGCTCCAGCGGCTGCACACCGAGGCCCGCGACGCCCTCCACGAGAACGGCAAGACCGCCGAGCCCGGCGTCGACACCTGGGAGGCCACCAACCTCCTGTGCGTGGCCCGCGTCCTGGTGGCCGCCGCCCTCCTGCGCGAGGAGACCCGCGGCTGCCACTGGCGCGAGGACCGGGCCGACCGCGACGACGCGAACTGGCGCCGCCACATCGTCGTACGGCTGAATCCGGACCGATCGCTGGCCGTGCACACCACGGACACCGCAGACTTCCCCCCGACCTTCCAGCGTCCCCAGGAGCAGTGACCGAAGTGAGTACCCCCGACCTCCCTCTCGCCTCCAACGGCGGCTGCGGCGACGGCTGCGCCTGCGGCGCGGACGGCGACGAGGAATACCTGGAGTGCGGGCTCGACCCCGCGCTCGCCCAGCTCCTGGCCGACGCCGGACTCGACCCGGTGGAGGTCGAGGACATCGCAGGCGTCGCCATCCAGGAGGACCTGGACCACGGCGTGGACGTGACGACGGTCGCGACGATTCCCGAGGACGCGGTCGCCACCGGCGACTTCACCGCGCGCGAGGCGGGCGTCGTGGCGGGCCTCAGGGTCGCCGAGGCCGTCATCTCCGTGGTGTGCACCGACGAGTTCGAGGTGGAGCGCCACGTGGACGACGGCGACCGGGTGGAGGCCGGCCAGAAGCTGCTGACCGTCACCACCCGCACCCGGGACCTGCTCACCGCCGAGCGCAGCGCGCTGAACATCCTGTGCCGCCTGTCCGGCATCGCGACGGCCACGCGCGCGTGGGCGGACGCCCTGGAGGGCACCAAGACCCGCGTACGGGACACCCGCAAGACGACGCCGGGCCTTCGCTCCCTGGAGAAGTTCGCGGTCCGCTGCGGCGGTGGCGTCAACCACCGCATGTCCCTCTCGGACGCTGCCCTGGTGAAGGACAACCACGTCGTCGCGGCCGGAGGCGTGGTCCAGGCCTTCCAGGCGGTCCGGGAGATGTTCCCGGACGTGCCGATCGAGGTCGAGGTCGACACCCTGCACCAGCTGCGCGAGGCCGTCGACGCGGGCGCGGACCTGATCCTCCTGGACAACTTCACGCCCACCGAGTGCGAGGAGGCGGTGGCCATCGTCAAGGGCCGCGCCCTGCTGGAGGCCTCGGGCCGCCTGACCCTGGGGAACGCCAAGGCGTACGCGGACACGGGCGTCGACTTCCTGGCGGTCGGCGCGCTCACGCACTCCTCCCCGATCCTGGACATCGGCCTGGACCTGCGAGCGGCGGAGTAGGTAGGGCCCCATGCTGCTGACCATCGACGTAGGCAACACGCACACCGTCCTCGGCCTGTTCGACGGCGAGGACATCGTGGAGCACTGGCGCATCTCCACCGACGCCCGCCGCACGGCCGACGAGCTGGCGGTCCTCCTCCAGGGCCTGATGGGCATGCACCCGCTCCTCGGCGAGGACCTGGGCGAGGGCATCGACGGCATCGCGATCTGCTCGACGGTCCCGTCCGTCCTGCACGAACTGCGCGAGGTGACCCGCCGCTACTACGGCGACGTCCCCGCCGTCCTGGTCGAACCCGGCATCAAGACCGGCGTGCCGATCCTGATGGACAACCCCAAGGAGGTCGGCGCGGACCGCATCATCAACGCGGTCGCGGCGGTCGAGCTCTACGGGGGCCCGGCGATCGTGGTGGACTTCGGCACGGCGACGACGTTCGACGCGGTCTCGGCGCGCGGCGAGTACGCGGGTGGCGTCATCGCCCCCGGCATCGAGATCTCCGTCGAGGCCCTGGGGGTGCGCGGCGCCCAGCTCCGCAAGATCGAACTGGCCCGGCCGCGCGCGGTGATCGGCAAGAACACGGTCGAGGCGATGCAGGCGGGCATCGTCTACGGCTTCGCGGGCCAGGTGGACGGCGTGGTCACCCGCATGGCCAGAGAACTGGCGGACGACCCGGACGACGTCACGGTCATCGCGACGGGCGGTCTGGCTCCCATGGTCCTGGGCGAGTCGGCGGTGATCGACGAACACGAACCGTGGCTGACACTGATCGGCCTGCGGTTGGTGTACGAACGGAACGTTTCACGTATGGGGGGCTGAGCGCACTCCTGGGGCGCGGGGCCGTGTCGATGTGCGGCTCCGCCGCGTGGGCGCGACGAGCCGCGAGGCGGCACCCGCCGAAAGGCGAACAGCTCAATGGCGAATAGGCGCACCCGCGCCCCCACCTGGGGGAACCCCATAGCGACACGGCACCCGGAGAGATCCGTTTTGTCCGATTAGCGGTAGCGTCCCCGCATGCCCACGCCACACGGATCCCGAGGCGCCCTGGCCTTCGGCGCGGAGGAGCTGCGCGTGCTCCGCCGCGCCCTCGCCCTCGCCCTGAACCCCCGCACCGCTTCCGCCGAGGACGTCCAGGACTGCCTCCGCCTCGCCGAGTCCGTCGACGCGGCGGTGCGTGAGGGGGACCGTCTGAGGGCCTTCCTGCTGGCCGACCTCGCCCGCTACCGCGCCGCCCTCCCGGGCGCCGCCGGCGGCTATCTCACGCTCCTCCAGGACGCTCTGCGCGCCGGCTACCGCCCTGCCCCGGACGACCTCGCCGCGCTGCGCGCCCTGCGCGGCACCCCCCTGGCCGCCGCCCTGCTCGACCGCTGCCGGGCCCTGGTGCCCCAACAGGCGACGTTCGACCCGTCGCGACGCACGCCCGGTGCGAGGGCTTCGGCACCGGCCGAGCCCGGGGGGCGCGCGCACCTCGCTCCCCGCGGGGCCGCGGCCCCCGTCTGCCGTGCGCGTCTGACGGCGCTTCCCGGCGGCCGTGCGAGCGAGGAGGAGCGGCCGGAGGAGCCGACCCGCAAACCCGAGCGGAAGCCCGAGCGCAAGCCGGAGAAGCCCGCTCCCCGCCGTGAGCCGCAGGCCCCGCGCCCGACGCGCCGCCCGATCCCGACCCCCGGCGAGGTCTTCCCGCCGAAGCGGAGGCCGAGCCCCCCGGCCCACTCCCGCGGGCAGCTCGCGGCCGGCTAGGGCCGGTCGAACCGACAGGCCCTGGATCGGGCGCAATCCGGTGACGCCCACCCGACCGGGATCCTTCGGACACCCCTGGCTACTCTTGACGCATGGACTACGTCTCCGCGCTCGTGCCCCCGGTCGTCATGGCCGTGTTCTTCATCGGGCTCATCCGGGTGATCGTGAAGACCCAGGGCGGCGCCAACAAGGCCAAGGAGGACGCCGCCGTCGACGCGGCCCTCGCGCACGCGGAAAGCGCTCCCCGGAAGTCCGTGGACGGCGACGCCTGACACCCTTTGCGGCCCTCGGGCCTTCCGGGTGGCACCCCGTGCCACCGGGCGTACGACTCATGCCCTGAGTGCGTTTAGGAGTCATACGCCCTTTTTGTTGTGGTTTGCCGCGCAAGTGCACGTCCCGCAAGCCATTGGCGACTTCTCCCACTATTGTGCTAAGCGTGCCTCGCCCATTGGGAGAACTCGAAGACGCGGTCATGACGCGGGTGTGGAAGTGGAACCGCCCGGTGACCGTTCGAGAAGTCCTGGAAGACCTTCAGCAGGAACGGTCCATCGCCTACACCACGGTGATGACCGTTTTGGACAATCTCCATCAGAAGGGCTGGGTCCGCCGGGAAGCGGAAGGCCGGGCCTATCGATATGAGGCGGTCTCCACCCGCGCCGCCTACGCGGCCGCCCTGATGAACGACGCCTGGTCGCAGAGCGACAACCCGGCCGCCGCGCTTGTCGCCTTCTTCGGGATGATGAGCGACGAACAGAGACAGGCACTCCGTGACGCGATGCGCATCGTGCAGGGCCCGGAGAGCACCCCGGAGCCCCCGAGTGCCGAAACGGGCCCCGAGAACCCGGCCGGGACGCCAGAGGAGAACAACCCCGCCTCGGCGGAGGGCGACACCGGGCGATAGCGTCCGCTCATGCCAGCGAAGCGCCCCGAAGCCACCACAAAAGCCATCACTGTCCGACGGGCCAGGACGAGCGATGTCCCGGCGGTGCGCCGCCTCCTCGACTCCTACGTCCGCCGCGGCATCCTGCTCGACAAAGCGACCGTCACGCTTTACGAGGACATCCAGGAGTTCTGGGTCGCGGAACGCGACGACAACGGCGAGGTCGTGGGCTGCGGCGCCTTGCACGTGATGTGGGAGGACCTGGCGGAAGTCCGCACTCTCGCGGTGATGCCCGAGGCCAGGGGCCTGGGCGTGGGTCACCAGTTGCTGGAGAAGTTGCTGCAGACCGCCAGGTGGCTCGGCGTTCGCCGGGTTTTCTGTCTCACCTTCGAAGTCGACTTCTTCGGGAAGCACGGCTTCGTGGAGATCGGCGAGACGCCCGTCGACCAGGATGTCTACGCCGAGCTGTTGCGTTCCTATGACGAGGGCGTGGCGGAGTTCCTCGGTCTCGAACGAGTGAAACCGAACACCTTGGGCAACAGCCGG
Source organism: Streptomyces sp. Y2F8-2 (assembly GCF_014905555.1). Taxonomy (GTDB): domain Bacteria; phylum Actinomycetota; class Actinomycetes; order Streptomycetales; family Streptomycetaceae; genus Streptomyces; species Streptomyces cynarae. The sequence goes on from NZ_BNGS01000010.1 coordinate 331,821, forward strand.
ATGCTTCTGCATCTGTGATCGCCGGGCGATCCCAGGGGACTATTCAGACCGCGCTACAGCCTGAAGACGTTGCCCAGGTTCCCTATGTCCGAAACGCGCATGTTTCCGGTCTCCCGGCCGCCCGTCGGTCTCTCCCGGGGGGTTTGTGTTTTTCCGGCAAAAGCGGTTTGCTTTCCGACGTACTGCAGTACTGCATATAACAGGGGACGCGAAACGGGCGGCACCGGCCGCAGACCCTCGGCCCCGAAGTTATCGATGAAAGGAAATCCGGTGGCACAGAAGGTTCAGGTCCTTCTTGTCGACGACCTCGACGGTGGCGAGGCGGACGAGACCGTCACGTTCGCACTGGACGGCAAGACGTACGAGATCGATCTCACGACCGCCAACGCGGACAAGCTGCGCAGCCTTCTCGAGCCGTATGTGAAGGGCGGCCGTCGTACCGGAGGCCGTGCTTCGGGTGGGCGTGGAAAGGCCCGTGCGGCCGCTTCCGGTGGCAGCCAGGACACCGCGCAGATCCGCGCCTGGGCGAAGGAGAACGGTTACGAGGTCAACGACCGTGGCCGTGTTCCGGCGACCATCCGCGAGGCCTACGAGAAGGCGATGGGCTGAGCGCACGCGCGCCGCAGCCGGACCCGGTGGCACTGCGTCGCCACCGTGTCGACCAGCCGTACCAGATCGGGGGCGCCCCCACCGCCCCCCACGGCCGACAGCGTCGGCAGCACCTGTTCGACCTCGCACCCCGGCTCGGGGGGCCGCAGCCAGACAGCGGCCCCCTGTGAAACGGCCCGGTCCAGGGGAAGCGGCCGGGAATCCGGGGTGCCGGCCGGGTCCGGCACCGAAGCCGGCGGCCATCCCGGCGGCAGCGGCGCCTCCGTCCGCCCGCCCGCGCCGGTGACCGTGAGGTCCAGGGCCAGCGCCCCCCACTCCAGCCAGTCGAGCAGCCCCGGCAGCTCCTCCGCGCTGCCCGCCGCCACCAGCAGTCGCATCCGCCCGGCACACAACGCGACCGGCGACGCGGGCCCCAGATGCCTCAGCGCGGCGAAACCGGCCTCCGCGGGCACCTCCAGCACGTCGAAACGCACCCCGGTGACCAACCGCACCGGTTCTCCGGGCGCCGTCGCCCAGCCCAGCTCGTGCTCGTACCACTGACGCACCGTGGCGCTCGTGCCGGGATCGAGTGGCCTTCGTGGCGGGGGCGCCGGGAGGACCGTGTGGACCATGTACGAAGCAACCGCCCGAGTCGGCGCCGGGTTACGCTGGGTGGCCGATCGATTGCGCCGAGTGCCGAAAAAAGGGGCGTACGGGGGTGTCCGGCGGCGCAAGGATGTTCGCCCGTAGCGGAGGGAAACGGTGCGCGCGGCATGGAGTGTCGGTGTCGGCGGGTAAGACATCCCTAGTGGGAGGGGGCGTTTCGCGGGAGAGGCTGTCTCACGTTCGCCATCGGCGTACTGGCGAGTGGGGTATCTGCCTGGCCTGCGGGAACATCGTCTCGCACCATCGGGTTGGAGCAGATGTCGGCGTTCGGGGTCAGGAGGCCATCGACGGTGTCGGCAGTTGGAATGAGCGGTCCCCGCTTGCGGGACTAAGCTGCGGAAGGACAGGGAGGGGAAGTTCCCCCCACTGCCTGACCGCTCTGAGGAGCGATTAACGATGTTCGAGAGGTTCACCGACCGCGCGCGGCGGGTTGTCGTCCTGGCTCAGGAAGAAGCCCGGATGCTCAACCACAACTACATCGGCACCGAGCACATCCTCCTGGGCCTGATCCACGAGGGTGAGGGTGTCGCCGCTAAGGCCCTGGAGAGCCTCGGGATTTCGCTCGAGGCGGTCCGCCAGCAGGTGGAGGAGATCATCGGCCAGGGCCAGCAGGCCCCGTCCGGGCACATCCCCTTCACCCCCCGTGCCAAGAAGGTCCTGGAGCTGTCGCTCCGCGAGGCCCTTCAGCTGGGCCACAACTACATCGGCACGGAGCACATCCTGCTCGGCCTGATCCGTGAGGGCGAGGGCGTCGCCGCCCAGGTCCTGGTCAAGCTCGGAGCAGACCTCAACCGTGTCCGCCAGCAGGTCATCCAGCTGCTGTCGGGCTACCAGGGCAAGGAGACCGCCGCCGCGGGCGGCCCGGCCGAGGGCACGCCCTCGACCTCTCTCGTCCTGGACCAGTTCGGCCGGAACCTCACCCAGGCCGCTCGTGAGTCCAAGCTCGACCCGGTCATCGGGCGCGAGAAGGAGATCGAGCGGGTCATGCAGGTGCTGTCCCGCCGTACCAAGAACAACCCGGTGCTCATCGGCGAGCCCGGCGTCGGCAAGACGGCGGTCGTCGAGGGCCTGGCGCAGGCCATCGTCAAGGGCGAGGTGCCCGAGACCCTCAAGGACAAGCACCTCTACACCCTCGACCTGGGCGCGCTGGTCGCCGGCTCCCGCTACCGCGGTGACTTCGAGGAGCGCCTGAAGAAGGTGCTCAAGGAGATCCGCACCCGCGGCGACATCATCCTGTTCATCGACGAGCTGCACACGCTGGTCGGTGCGGGTGCCGCCGAGGGCGCCATCGACGCGGCCTCCATCCTGAAGCCCATGCTGGCCCGCGGTGAGCTGCAGACCATCGGCGCCACCACGCTGGACGAGTACCGCAAGCACCTGGAGAAGGACGCGGCCCTGGAGCGCCGCTTCCAGCCCATCCAGGTCGCGGAGCCGTCCCTGCCGCACACCATCGAGATCCTCAAGGGCCTGCGCGACCGCTACGAGGCGCACCACCGCGTCTCCATCACGGACGAGGCCCTGGTCCAGGCCGCCACCCTGGCCGACCGCTACATCTCGGACCGCTTCCTGCCGGACAAGGCGATCGACCTGATCGACGAGGCCGGTTCCCGGATGCGCATCCGCCGGATGACCGCGCCGCCGGACCTTCGCGAGTTCGACGAGAAGATCGCGGCCGTCCGCCGGGACAAGGAGTCCGCGATCGACTCCCAGGACTTCGAGAAGGCGGCTTCCCTCCGCGACAAGGAGAAGCAGCTGCTCGCCGCGAAGGCCAAGCGGGAGAAGGAGTGGAAGGCCGGCGACATGGACGTCGTCGCCGAGGTCGACGGCGAGCTGATCGCCGAGGTGCTGGCCACGGCCACGGGCATCCCGGTCTTCAAGCTGACCGAGGAGGAGTCCAGCCGCCTGCTCCGCATGGAGGACGAGCTCCACAAGCGGGTCATCGGCCAGGTGGACGCCGTCAAGGCGCTGTCGAAGGCGATCCGCCGTACGCGTGCGGGCCTGAAGGACCCCAAGCGTCCGGGTGGTTCGTTCATCTTCGCCGGCCCGTCCGGTGTCGGTAAGACCGAGCTGTCCAAGGCGCTGGCGGAGTTCCTGTTCGGCGACGAGGACGCGCTGATCTCCCTCGACATGTCGGAGTTCAGCGAGAAGCACACGGTGTCGCGTCTCTTCGGTTCGCCCCCCGGTTACGTGGGCTACGAGGAGGGCGGCCAGCTGACGGAGAAGGTGCGCCGCAAGCCGTTCTCGGTGGTCCTCTTCGACGAGGTCGAGAAGGCCCACCCGGACATCTTCAACTCGCTGCTGCAGATCCTGGAGGACGGTCGCCTGACCGACTCCCAGGGCCGGGTCGTGGACTTCAAGAACACGGTCATCATCATGACGACCAACCTCGGCACCCGGGACATCTCCAAGGGCTTCAACCTCGGCTTCGCCGCCGCGGGCGACACGAAGACCAACTACGAGCGTATGAAGAACAAGGTGTCGGACGAGCTCAAGCAGCACTTCCGGCCCGAGTTCCTCAACCGCGTCGACGACGTGGTGGTCTTCCCGCAGCTGACGCAGGACGACATCCTGGCGATCGTCGACCTGATGATCAGCAAGGTCGACGAGCGGCTCAAGGACCGGGACATGGGCATCGAGCTCGCCCAGTCCGCGAAGGAGCTGCTGGCGAAGAAGGGCTACGACCCCGTGCTGGGCGCCCGGCCGCTGCGCCGCACGATCCAGCGCGAGATCGAGGACACGCTGTCCGAGAAGATCCTCTTCGGGGAGCTGCGTCCGGGCCACATCGTGGTCGTCGACACGGAAGGCGAGGGCGACGCCCAGAAGTTCACCTTCCGTGGTGAGGAGAAGTCGGCTCTGCCGGACGTTCCGCCGATCGAGCAGGCGGCCGGTGGCGGTCCGAACCTGAGCAAGGACTGACCCCTGCCGGGGTGAGACGGAAAGGGGCTGCCCCGGGACTTCGGTCCCGGGGCAGCCCCTTTTCCGTGTGCGGTCACAGCACGCTGTCGGTGCGTTCGATGACGGGCCGGATCGGTAGAAGATCCAGTACGTGATCCGGGAGGCCGGACACGTCCGGGGCGAGGCGAAGGGTGAGGTCTTGCACTCCGGGGAAGAGCGTGGGGAGTTTCGAGAGGTCCTCGGTCCCGGTGAACATGTTCAGCCGCAGCCGGGTGATCCGGGGCAGAACGGGGCCCGCTTCCCAGCCGGTGGCATTCCAGATGAGCCGCAGATCCTCCAGGGCCGGCAGGGCGGCGATCTCCTCGAAGTCCTCCGGGGGAAGCTCTTTCGGAAGGGAGGCCAGACTCAGCCTCTTCACCGTGTGCAGGTGCCGAAGCCCGCGCAGTCCGGTGAACCGCAGTGCCTTTTCGGAGAGCCGAAGGTATTCCAGGGGGTGGTCCCGGGGGAGGACCGCGTCGAGGGAGTCGCCGTGCAGCCGGATACTGAGGTCGAGCCCCGTCACGGTGGGCCCGAGCCGGGCCAGTGCGTCCGGCGTCCCCAGACGGGAGTTGCCGTGCAGCGACAGCAGGGTGATCGGCAGTTCCGCGAGCGGCGAGAGATCGTCGACGTCCGGGTCCAGGCTTCCGAGATCCAGTTCGTTCAGCCGCCCCTGATCGGAGAGACAGCTCAGGTCCCGCAATGCGCGGTTGTCGCGGACGACCAGCTTGCGCACCTGGTCCGGGCGGAGTGCGGCCCGGATGTCGTCCGAGCCGATGTCGCCGACGATCTGGAGCAGGGACGGCCCGCCCAGGTCCCGCAGAGCGCGCAGTTCGGCCGCCGAGTGCGCCGCGAAGTACAGGCCCTTGGGCCGCAGATGCGCGATCACCTCCTCCGCGTACCGTTCGGTGTGGAAGCGGTGCCAGGTCCACGTCAGTTGCGCCCGCACGGACAGGGCGTGATGCGACCGGAACCGGGCCAGTACCGGGATGGCCGCCTCGGTGCCGATCAGCGACGCGGTGATGGCCACTGCCCTCGCCTCCGCGTCCGTCAGCCCCTCCGGGCCCGGAAGCAGTTCCAGGACGAGGGGGCCGGCCTCGGCGAGGGCTCGGGCCTCCGCCGTCGTACGGGGCGGGATGAGCGCGGCGGCCTCGGACTCCACCCGGCTGCGGACACGGGGATCGAGTTCCGTCGCGTGTTCGAGTGAGGCGAGCGCCAGGAGCCGGATGCGCGTCGCGGCCGCTGCCGGGACCCGGTCGGCGGAGGCGCTCAGGTCGTCCAGCAGTTCGGCCCTCTCCCGCGGCCGGGCGTGCGCCACCGCCATGCGGATCACGTCCGCCCACTGTTCGTCGGCGGCGCCCCGCACCAGCAGCCCGAAGTCCCCGTCCTCGACCGCCGCCTTCGCGCCCAGGTAGTCCTGGAAGGTGCGGTGGACGAACTCGACCGTACCGGGGGCGGGTTCGCGCAGCAGCCCGCTGCGGACCAGGAGGTGGCGCAGGATCTGTCCGGCATCGCCCTGGGAGGCGGCGGCCGGCAGCGAGGGCAGCACGTCGGCGATGATCCGCTCCGCGCGCTCACGGTCCATCTCGGACTGGTTGTTGCGGATCAGCCAGTACGCCAGGCGCTGCAGCAGCTGGATCTGCGGGGCCTCGGTCAGGTGGATGCCGTCCTGCCGGACGAACATGTCCCGCTCCTCGTCGCGCCGCGCCAGCAGCATCGACAGGGCCGCCTCGTACAACTCCTGCCTGCCGTGCGGCAGATACCCCCGCCGGTCCCGGTGCAGGGCGCAGATCAGCCCGCACATCAGCGGGTTGGTGGCGAGCCGGCCGAGGTCCGGCTTGGTGCGTACGGCGTCCAGGAGCGAGTGTTCGTAGTCGTCGAGGCGGTCGGTGTCGGGGGCGCCGACGCGGGCCGCGGTGTGCCAGCGGCGGACGAACGCGGCGACGTCGTCGCGGCCCATGGGGGCGAGGGAGAGTTCGGTGAAGCCGTCGGCGGCGAGCCAGTCCTCGCGCACGGCGGAGGGGCGCGAGGTCACGAGCCACTGGTTGCCGGGGTAGACGTCGAGCAGTTCGCGCAGCCAGCGCCGGGTGCGTTCCCGTTCGCGCTCGGGGATCTCGTCGACGCCGTCGACGAGCAGGAGCGCGCGGCGGGCGGTGAGGACCCGGTCGGCCCAGCCGGGCGGCTGGGTGGCGTGGAAGGGGACGCGGACGGCGTCCAGGAAGGCGTCGGGCGCCGGCAGCCCGCCGGGGCGGCGCAGGAGGGTGCGCAGCGGCAGGACGAACGGGATCCGGTCGCCGCGCTCACCGCGGGCCGCCGTCACCGCGAGCCACTGCACCAGCGTGGTCTTGCCGGAGCCGGCGACCCCGCGCAGCAGGACCCGGTCGTGACCGGTGAGGGCCTGGTCGGCGGACAGGGCCGCGGAGGCGGTGGCGATACGGGCGTCGGTCTCGTCGTCCGGGCGCAGTGCCTGGAGGCTGAGGTAGGCCGTGTCGAGGGGCCAGCGCTCCGGGGAGTTGACGAGATCGATTCCGTAGATGGTCAGGTGGCTGTGCCTGGTGGCGACATAGGCGAGGTAGCGCTGGTCGAAGGCCGGGTCGGTGCCGCCGGTGGGCGGGGTGCGGGCGATCAGCTCGTCGATCTTCGCGATGATCTCGGCCTGTCGCCGGGTCTGTTCGACGAGGGTGCGTGGGACAAAGGTGGACCGCTGTGTGAAGAAGTGCAGGATGTGCAGGCAGGCGATCTCCAGGACGCGCTCGTAGAAGAGGGTGGCGTCGAGGGAGAGGTCGCGGTCGGGGGTGCCGCTGGCGGCCCGCAGGTGCAGGGCGAGGGTCTGGGGACCCAGTCGCACGGCCTGGACGTCGGTCATGTTGAGGTCGCCGAGGGCATGCAGGGTGGTGGCCAGCGCGAGGACGACGGCGGGTGTCTCGTCCTCGGGCAGCGGGCGTTCGCCCTCCGCGGTGACGGCCCGCCTGACCAGCTCGGCGGCGAGCTTGCTGAGCTCCTTCTCGGCGAGGGCGCGCTTCTCGCCGCGGAACGAGACGAACTGCGAGACGCGCACCGGCTTGTCGACGAGCCCGGCGCCGGGCCCCTCCGTGACGAAGAGCCGCTTCACGAGCGGGGTGACCACGCTGGAGGCCACCTTGACGCCCAGGGCCGCTGGATCCATCTGCTCCCCCGTGCTCGGTCCGTGACGGTGGGTCAGCCTAGCGGGCCCGCCGGGTGACATGCCGCACAGGGGGAGGGTCTGGTACGAGGGCGCCTAGTAGCGGCCGGCCGCCAGTGAGGCGCCCAGGATGGGGCGATTTCGCCGCGAGTACGGCATGTCCTCGTAGATCGCACGTTTGGTAATCGAGAGGGATGACTTGTACCAAGAAACGGTCAAGTCGCCTGCTTCCCGAGGTTTCCATGTCTCAGAGCGTCATGCCCTCCTCCTTCCGTACGTCCCGGATGCGTGCCCGGCTGGCCGTGCTGGCCGCCGGTGCCGGGGCTTCAGCCGTGCTGGGGGCCGGTGTGGCGGCCGCCGCCGGGAGCGGCGCGGTGAGCGCCGCGTCCTGGGTCCATCCGGTCAGGGGCTACTCGCTCACGGCCGGCTTCAACCAGGCCGGCGGCATGTGGCAGTCCGCCCACAGCGGGCAGGACTTCGCCGTGCCGAGCGGGACGAGCGTCGTCGCCGCGCACGCCGGGACCGTCGTCAAGGCGGGAGCGGGCGGCGCCGGGGACGGGGCGGCGTACGGCAAGGCCGTCGTCATCAGGCATGCGGGCGGCACCTACTCGCAGTACGCCCACCTCTCACGGATCGACGTCAGGGTCGGCCAGGCCGTCGCCACCGGTCAGCGCATCGGGCTGACCGGCAACACGGGCAACTCCAGCGGCCCGCATCTGCACTTCGAGGTCCGGACGACCCCGCACTACGGATCCGCCGTCGACCCCGTCGCCTACCTGAGGGGCAGGGGCGTGGCCGTCTGAGGCGTGCCCGGGCCCTCCCTACGCCGTCCCCTCACCCGAGTGGGCCTGCGTGACCAGGTCGATCGCGACCTCCAGCACCGCCCTGCGCTTGTCCTCCGGATCGCCCTCGACCTCCTGCAGGACGAACATCCCCGCGTGCATCGTGAACAGCGCGCTGACGCAGCGGACCTGGTCGGTCAGGGAGGCGTCCGGGTCCCGGATGATGTCGCGCATCTGCAGCATCCGGTCCTTGAACTGGTTGCCGATGCTCAGCTCGCGGATCGTGGCCTGGTTCTCCTGCATGAAGCGGAAGAGCGGGGCCGCGCCGGCCAGTGCCTCGCTGTAGCGGCGCAGCGCCTCCTGCTTGGTCTCGAGGGTGTGCGGCTGCGCCTTGCCCCACTCGATCAGTTCGTCGATCGGGCGGGTCAGGTCCTCGAAGATGCTGGCGAGGATCTCTTCCTTGGTCTTGAAGTGGTAGTAGAGCGCGGCCTTGGTGACGTTCAGGCGCTCGGCGATCTCCCGCAGCGAGGTCTTCTCGTAGCCCTGCTCGGCGAAGAGGTCGAGCGCCACGTCCTGGATGCGCTGACGGGTGTCCCCGCGCCGCTGCCGCTTGGTGCCTTCCATGGTGGTGCCGCCCATCCTCGTACTCCTCGCACTCCCGCAGAGCCTGTGTGCAGGCCTCCTGGCCGAGCCTACGAAACTTACTTGACGCACGGCTAGTTACGGGGCTATCTTCCCCGAGAATAGTGAACTAGCCGGGCGACAAGTAAGTAGCCGGGCGGCAGGCAGTACCAAGGGGAGTCTGGGGACCATGGCGGACAGCGCGGCACCGGCCGCTGACGGTGAGAAGAGTGAGAAACAACCTCGGAGCATACGGGTCGTCCTGCTCGCGCTGATGATCACGATGATGCTCGCGATGCTCGACAACATGATCGTGGGCACGGCGATGCCGACCATCGTGGGCGAGCTGGGCGGCCTCGAACACCTGTCGTGGGTGGTGACCGCGTACACCCTCGCCACCGCCGCCGCCACGCCGCTGTGGGGCAAGCTCGGCGACATGTACGGGCGCAAGGGCTCGTTCATGACCTCGATCGTGATCTTCCTGGCCGGCTCCGCGCTCAGCGGCATGGCGCAGAACATGGGCCAGCTCATCGGCTTCCGGGCCGTCCAGGGCCTCGGCGCCGGCGGTCTCATGGTCGGCGTCATGGCCATCATCGGTGATCTGATTCCGCCGCGTGAGCGCGGCAAGTACCAGGGCATGATGGCGGGCGTCATGGCGCTCGCGATGATCGGCGGTCCGCTGGTCGGCGGCACCATCACCGACAACTGGGGCTGGCGCTGGGCCTTCTACATCAACCTGCCGCTCGGTGTGGTCGCACTGGCCGCCATCAGCGTCGTGCTGCACCTGCCGAAGAAGCGCTCCCAGGCCCGTGTCGACTACCTCGGCGCCGCCCTGCTGACCGTCGGCATCACCTCGATCGTGCTGGTCACCACCTGGGGCGGATCCCAGTACGCGTGGACGTCCGCACGGATCATGGAGCTGATCGGGATCGGTGTCGCCGCGCTCGTCGGGTTCGTGTTCTGGCAGACGAAGGCCGCCGAGCCGGTCGTGCCGCTGCACATCTTCCGCAGCCGGAACTTCTCGCTGATGTCGGCGATCGGTTTCATCACCGGGTTCGTGATGTTCGGTGCGACGCTGTTCCTGCCGCTGTACCAGCAGTCCGTGCAGGGTGCGTCCGCGACCAACTCGGGGCTGCTGCTCCTGCCGATGCTCGGCGCCATGCTCGTGGTGTCGATGATCGCGGGGCGGGTCACCACCAACAGCGGGCGGTACAAGGTCTTTCCGGTGGTCGGCAGCGTGCTGATGATCGCGGGCCTCTTCCTGCTGTCGCAGATGGACACGGGGACCAGCCGGTTCACCTCGGGTGTGTACATGGCCGTGCTGGGTGCCGGGATGGGCTGCCTGATGCAGGTCACCATGCTGGTGGCGCAGAACAGCGTCGAGATGCGGGACATGGGTGTCGCCTCGTCGACCACGACCCTCGCGCGGACGCTGGGCTCCTCCTTCGGCGTCGCGATCATGGGTGCGCTGTTCAACAACCGGGTGCAGCACGTGATGGCCGAGCGGGCCGGTGCGCTGGGGTCGAAGATCACCGAGCAGTCGGCGCAGCTGGACGCGAAGAGCCTTCAGAAGCTGCCGGCGGCGGCGCGGGAGGCGTACCAGCACGCGGTGTCCGCGGGCACGCACTCGGCGTTCCTGCTCGGCGCGGTGGTGGCCGTGCTCGCGCTGGCTGCGGCGGTGTTCGTGAAGGAGGTCCCGCTGCGGGGAGCAGGACCCGACAAGCAGGCCGGGGCCGCGGCTGGGGACGCCGCGGATGTGCCGCCGGCGGTTGCAGAGGCCGTCTGACCGGCACGGGCTCCGGCCCGAGGCCCCCGGGTGCGTGCGCCCGGGGGTCTTTCGGCGCGCGGACGGGCGCACCGGGCGAGTCTCGCCCCCGCCGCCCTGTCGGTGCCGCGTGGCAGCATCGGGGGCGTGGACAAGATGCGGCAGCTGCGGCTGGCCAAGGATCTGATGGACCGGGACTGGGCCGACCCGGCGCTCGATCTGGAGGCCGTCGCGGACCGTGCCGGGTACTCGCGGTATCACTTCCTGCGCGCCTTCAAGGAGGCGTACGGCGAGACGCCGCGGCAGTATCTGACGCACCGGCGCATCGAGCGCGCCGAGGACCTGCTGCGCACCGCCGATCTGTCCGTGACCGAGATCTGCCATCTCGTGGGGTTCAGCAGCGTCGGGACGTTCTCGGCGCGGTTCAAGGCCTGGACCGGGCTCACGCCCAGCGAGTACCGCGCCAAGCACGTCGGCCGCGGCGCCGCGCTCATACCCGGGTGCTACGCGATGCTCTGGGCGGGCGGGTTCCGCAGGAGCGAGCAGAGCAATTCCGGAGAAGCGGGGTGAAGGGTCCGCTGCTTACCGTGGCAGCGCACACCGCACCTCCCACCTCCAGGAGCACACCATGATCAAGGGGCTCGCCATCACCACCGTCTGGGTCCTCGACCAGGACCGGGCCAAGGAGTTCTACACGCAGAAGCTCGGCCTCGAGGTCCGCACGGACATGACCATGGGCGACGGCGGCATGCGCTGGCTCACCGTGGGAGCCCCGGACCAGCCCGACGTCGAGCTGACGCTCATGGTGCCCGGGCCGCCGGCGATGGACCCCGAGTCCGCCGAGATGATGAAGAAGCTCATCGCCAAGGGCGCTCTCGGCGCAGGTGTACTGGCCACCGACGACATCCACGGCGACTGCAAGCGGCTCAAGGACCGCGGCGTGGAGTTCCTCCAGGAGCCGCAGGAGCGGCCGTACGGCACCGAGGCGCTCTTCCGCGACGACTCCGGCAACTGGTTCTCCTTCACCCAGCGCCGCGAGGGCGGTCTGGACTTCGAGAAGGAGTGGAGCTAGCCGGCTCCTCCCCGTCCTGCTGCCGGCCCCGGTCCTGCGGCCTCCCGGTCCCGCTCCTTACTTTCCCGACAGCGGCAGCATCGGGAAGCTGCCCGTGTCCGTCGGTGCGTGCTCCGGCAGCCACAGCACCGCCACCGCCCCCTCGGCCGGCACATGCTCCGGCACCCCGGGCGCCCGGATGTTGCGGAACGTCAGCCGGGCGCCCAGCACCCGCGCCTGCCCCGCCGCGATCGTCAGCCCCAGGCCATGGCCCTGGCCCGAGCGGTCCGACCGGCCCGTACGGAACCGGCTCGGGCCCTCGGCCAGCAGCTCCTCGGGGAAGCCGGGCCCGTGGTCCCGTATCCGGATCACCCGGCCCTCGATGGACACCTCGATGGGCGGCTTGCCGTGCCGGGCCGCGTTCGCCAGCAGGTTGAACAGCACCCGCTCCAGACGGCGCGGGTCCGTGGTGACCGCCGACTCGTGGATCACCCTGACCGCGACGTCCGGCTCCTTCGCGGCCACCCGCCGGGTCACGAACTCACCCAGCATGATGTCCTGCAGCTCGGCCCGCTCGGACGCGCCGTCCAGACGGGCCACCTCCAGGACGTCCTCCACGAGCGTGCGCATCGCCTTCGCCCGGTCCAACACCAGTTCGGTGGGGCGGCCCGGCGGCAGCAGCTCCGCCGCCGTGAGCAGACCCGTGACCGGTGTGCGCAGCTCGTGCGCGATGTCCGCCGTCACCCGCCGCTCCGCCTCGAGCCGCTGCTGCAACGCGTCCGCCATCGCGTCCACCGCCCGCGCCAGATCGTCCGTCTCGTCGCGTACGACACCACCGATCGCGTCCCGTACGCGCACGTCCGTCTCGCCCTTGGCGACCCGGTTCGCCGCGGCCGCCGCCTTGCGCAGCCGGCCCGACAGCTGCCCGCCGATCAGCACGCCGAGCGCGGAGCCCCCGAGGACCACCGCGATCGAACCGATGATCAGGGCCTGGTCGAGGTCCTTGATCACCCCGACGCTGCGGTCCGTGCGGATGTGCAGGGACAGCACCTGGCCGTCCTTGAGCGGTACGGCGGCCCAGGTGTCCGGCACCCCGTTGCGGTCCCAGGACGCGAAGGTGGCGCGCCTGCCCTGCATGACCTTCTCCAGCAGGTCCCGCGGGATGGCCGGATCGTCGATCTTGGTCCCGAAGGTCTGGGTGCGCCCGGACTCGTACATCCGCTGCGCCACCTGGATGCGCTCGTAGGCGAGGTCACGTGCGCTGTTCAGCATCGACACCTGGGCCGCGTTGTGCACGACCAGGCTCAACGCGATCGCGACGAGCGCCCCGACCAGGGCGATCGCCGCGCTGAGCTTCCATCTCAGACCGGTGCGTATGGCCGCGTCCTCGGGTACGAGGCGGCCGATGATCCCCCGCATGCTCCTGTCCCCGCTCACGCCTTCAACTTGTAGCCGAAACCGCGGACCGTCTCGATCCGGTCCTGGCCGATCTTGGTGCGCAGCCGCTGCACATGGACGTCGACGACACGGGTGTCCCCGCCCCAGCCGTAGTCCCACACGCGCTCCAGCAGCTTGTCGCGCGACAGTACGGTGCCGGGCGCCGACGAGAACTCGAGCAGCAGGCGCATCTCGGTCGGCGTCAGGGCCACCGGCTGCCCGGCCCGCCGGACCTCCATCCCCTCGGTGTCGACCTCCAGGTCACCGAAGGTGAGCACCCCGTCGTCCCCGGGCGAGGTGTCCTCGGCCGCCCGGCCGGCGCCGCTCGCGTGCCCGAAGCGGCGCAGCACCGCACGGATGCGCGCCACCAGCACGGCGCCGTCGAAGGGCTTGGTCACGTAGTCGTCGGCGCCCGCTTCCAGACCGAGCACCACGTCGATCGAGTCGGCCCGCGCGGACAACATGATCACCGGCACGGTCGACTCGTCGCGGATGCGCCGGCACAGGCTGACCCCGTCCAGGCCCGGAACCATCACGTCCAGCAGGGCGATGTCGGGGCGGCGGGCGCGGAACGCCTCCAGGCCCGACAGGCCGTCGGGCATGGCGGTCACCGCGAAGCCGTCCCGCTCCAGCGCGAGCTGGGTGGCCTCGCGGATGACGTCGTCGTCCTCGACGAACAGGACGTGTGTCTGCTCTGCCATCCGCTGCTCTCAGTAGGGGTCAGGTGTCAGTTCTTGGCGGGGGCGGGGGTGCCGCTGTTGCCCACGGCGTTGCTGTACTCGTTGCGTGTGCGGGATATCTCGGTGAAGTGGCTGGTCCTCCAGTCGAAGGTGATCACTTCCTCGCTGGAGGGGTACGACACCGGGTCGCCCTTCTCGTACATCTGCTGGGTCACCACCAGGTCGCCGCGGTCGATCTCCGCGTAGACCGGCGGCTCCTCGGCCTTGAACACATTCTGGTACCTGTGGTTCTTCATCCGGTACACGTACGAGCCGATCCCGACCGCGTCACCGCACGTCATCACGTTGACCACGATGTCGTCGACATCGCCGCCGGTGAGGTCGCCGTAGGACACGTCGACCGGGTACTCGTCGGCCACGCAGGGCTTCAGGTCCTCCTTGACCACCTTGGCGACCTGAGGGTCGTCCTTGACGATCTTCACCACTTCGGCGCGCGTGGGCTCCTTGGTGGTGGGCGACGGCGACGGCGTGGCGGCACCCGCGATGACCGGGTCGCTGCCCGCGGGGCCCTCGTCCCGGGCGCCCGCGCCGCCCGTGGCGCAGGCGGAGACGAAAAGCCCGAGGGCGGTGACCGCGGCCACCGCCGCCGTCACCGCCTTCAGGGCTCCGCTGAGCCGTATGACCCCCGTACCTAGGCGGCGCAACGCTCCCGCTCCTCACGCTCCAGCGCGCGTGCGTCCAGGTCGCGGGCTTCCAGCTCCTCCCGGAGCCGGGCGAGCGCCCGGTGCAGCGTGCTCTTGACCGTACCGGCCGACATGCCGAGGGCGGCGGCCGTCTCCTCCGTGGACATCTGCTCCCAGTGTCGCAGCACGACGACGCTGCGCTGCTTGGGAGCGAGCACCTTCAGGACGTCCATCAGCAGGGCACGGGCGGCGTGCTGCTCCGTGGAGTCCTCCACCGACGCGTCCGGGAGCTGCTCGGTGGGGACCTCCTCCAGTTTGCGCGAGCGCCACCACTCGGTCCGCGTGTTGATCATGACGCGGCGCAGGTAGGCGTCGGCCAGCCGCTTGTCCGCGATGCCGTCCCAGCGGCCGTACGTGCGCACCAGCGCGGTCTGCAGCAGGTCCTGGGCGTCGGTCGGGTCGGGGACCAGCCGGCGCGCGCTGCGCAGCAGCGCGTCCTGCCGGGTGCGTACGTACTCTTCGAACTCGAGCACCTCGCCGTGCGCCATTCCAACCGCCTCCGTTCCCCGTTTTCCGACCTGTGGTCCGGCTGCGCCCCGCAGCCCGGCCGGTTCCTCACAACTTCGAGCGGGCTCGTCCCGAGCCCGGGTGCCGCACTGTCGGCGGCACGCATATGAAGTTACGGACGAGTTGTCACGGCGTTGTCCGTTCCAGGCTGCGGAGAGCACTCGGCTGTCCGTCGGTTGTGTAACAGGCGTAGGAACGGGGTAAAGGCAGGCGGGAGTTGGGGCGAGTATGGGGTGATTTGTCAGGTGGGTAGGGGGTCGGAGGCTGTGATGTGGCGCCGGTGTTGCTGTGACGGGACCAAAGGTCGGCTGTGAAATCGGCGAACGGGGCGCTCGGACGGGTCAGGTGAGGGGCAGGCGGTAGAGGCGGCCCGGGAGGGGCTCCACCAGGCCGTCGGAGACCAGGCCGTCCAGTGCGCGGGCGCGCTGGACCGGGTCGTCCCAGACGCGGTCGAGCACCGACTGCGGTACCGGGCCCACGGCCTCCCGCAGTACGGCCAGCAGCCGGCCGCGCACCTGACGGTCCGTGCCCGCGTACGTCTGCCCGCGGCGCGGCGGACCGTCGTGCTCGGGCTTCCCGGCCAGTCGCCAGGCGCACTGCGTGGCGATCGGGCAGCGGTGACAGTTCTCGTTCTTCGCCGTGCAGATCAGCGCGCCGAGTTCCATGGAGGCGGCGGCCCAGCGCGAGGCGGTGCGCTCGTCGTCCGGCAGCAGCTCCCGGGCGAGCCTGCGCTCGGCGGCGGTGGTGGCGTTGGGCGGGTACTGCACGCCGGTGACCGCGCGGGCCAGGACCCGGCGCACATTGGTGTCGAGCACCGGGTGCCGCTGGCCGTACGCGAACGACGCGACGGCGGCGGCCGTGTACTCGCCGATGCCGGGCAGGGCGAGCAGTTGGGCGTGGTCGGTGGGGACGTCGCCGCCGTGCCGTTCCGTTATGGCGACCGCGGCGCCGTGCAGGCGGAGGGCGCGGCGGGGGTAGCCGAGGCGGCCCCAGGCGCGGACCGCTTCGCCGGGGGGTTCCTTGGCCAGGTCGGCCGGGCGGGGCCAGCGGGCGAGCCACTGCTCGTAGACGGGCAGAACACGGTTGACCGGCGTCTGCTGCAGCATGAACTCACTGACCATCACGCCCCAGGGCCCGGCCTCCGGGCGCCGCCACGGGAGATCACGGGCGTGCTGCTCGAACCAGGCGATGACCGGGCCGTGCAGGGCCGTGCCGGGGGCTTGGCCGGTGGCGGTGGAGCCGGGGGTGTCGTCGGTCTGGGCGGGGGCGGGGGCGGTGGCGGTGGCGGGGGTGGTGGGTGCAGTCATGGCGTAGTCGATCCTGCCATGCCGGGGGTGGTCGGGTGGGGGACCGGCTCGGGGTGGTTTTGTCCGGGATGGCCTCTCGTGGGCTCCGGCGGTCGGGCTCGGTGTCCGTGGGTGAGGGCACCCTCCGGAGAGTTCGCCGGCTCGGCGGACGCGGTTCTCCGAGATGATGATCCGGAAAAGTTGTGGCCCGGGCGGCGGGTGGGGCCAGGTGTGGGGGAGATCTCTCGTACAGTTTGCGCCGTGGGATCTCTGCGCAATCCGGTTGGGCCGCTTCCCTCCTCCATCTACTGGCGACGGAGGGCCGTAGTGCTGTCCGTGGTCGCCCTGTTGGTGCTGCTCGTCGTGTGGGCGGTCACCTCCTCCTCCGGCGGCGGGAAGAACAAGGCGGACGGCTCGAACGGCAAGCATCCCACGTCGTCGATCACGCCGGGCCCGTCCGGTACGGGGCCCGCGATCAGCCAACGCCCGGGCGGGCGTGACGAGTCGGGCGGTGGCGACGGCTCCGGGTCCTCCGGGTCGTCGGGCTCCGGGGCCTCCGGCGGGACGGGCGGCGCCGGATCCGGTGGCGCGGGCGACGGGGTCAACGTCGGTGGCAGCGGCGGCACTTCCTCCTCCGCCGACCAGCTCCCCGCAGGTGGTGGGGCGACGCTGCCCAACTGCGCATCCGGCGCGGTGCAGTTGACACTGCGCAGCCTGCACAACACCTACGAGCCCGGGGACACCCCCACCTTCCAGCTGATCGCCAAGAACACCTCGGGCGGCGACTGCAAGGTCGACCTCGGCCCCAAGTACGCGGTGCTGACGATCACTCAGGCGGGGGGCGGCAGCGCCTTCTGGACCTCGGCGGACTGCCCCGGCGGCTCGGGCGGTGCGCTGTTCCGGGTGCCCGCGAACGAGCAGGTCACCTACACCGTGAAGTGGGACCGCAAGCACAGCGCGCCGAATTGCGCGACACCCCCGGCGGGTTCCGCGCCGGCGGGCACCTACCTGGTCGAGGCGAAGGTCCCCGGCTTCCCGAAGGCCCAGACGTCGTTCGTGCTGGCGAAGGACTAGCGCCTGTCCTCGGGACGAGCTGGGCGTGGCGGGCCCCGGCCCGCGAGTACGGCAACCCCGACCGCCGGGTGCCGTGCGCGGCACAGTGCCCCGGCCCCGGCTCAGCCGTCGGTCAGACGTACCGTTCGAGGATCGAGGACTCCGCCAGCCGCGACAGGCCCTCGCGTACGCTCCGTGCCCGGGCCTCGCCCACGCCGTCCACCGTCTGCAGGTCGTCCACGCTGGCCGCGAGCAGTTTCTGGAGGCCGCCGAAGTGCTCCACCAGGCGGTCGATGATCGCGCCGGGCAGCCGCGGGACCTTCGCCAGCAGGCGGAAGCCGCGCGGGGACACCCCGGAGTCGAGCGCCTCGGGGGAGCCGGTGTAACCCAGCGCCTTGGCGACCGTGGACATCTCCAGGAGCTCCGCGTGGCTCAGCGCGTCCAGCTCGGCCAGCGCCTCCTCGACCGTGCGGGAACGCTTCGCGGTCGGTTCCGGCACGTAGTCGCGGACCACCAGTTCGCGCTCGGGCTCCACGCCTGCGATCAACTCGTCGAGCTGGAGGGCGAGGAGGCGGCCGTCCGTGCCCAGCTCGACCACGTACTCCGCGATCTCGGTGGCGATGCGGCGCACCATCTCCAGCCGCTGCGCCACCGCGGAGACGTCCCGGACCGTCACCAGGTCCTCGATCTCCAGCGCGGACAGCGTCCCGGCCACCTCGTCCAGGCGGAGCTTGTACCGCTCCAGGGTGGCCAGGGCCTGGTTGGCGCGGGACAGGATCGCCGCCGAGTCCTCCAGGACCCGGCGCTGCCCGTCGACGTACAGCGCGATCAGGCGCATCGACTGGGAGACCGAGACCACCGGGAAGCCGACCTGCTTGCTCACCCGGTCCGCCGTGCGGTGCCGGGTGCCCGTCTCCTCCGTCGGGATCGTGGGGTCCGGGACGAACTGCACGCCGGCTCTCAGGATCTTCGACAGGTCCGAGGAGAGCACCAGGCCGCCGTCCAGCTTGCACAGCTCCCGCAGCCGGGTGGCCGTGAACTCCACGTCCAGGACGAAACCGCCCGTGCACATCGCCTCGACGGTCTTGTCCGAGCCGAGCACGATGAGACCGCCGGTGTTGCCGCGGAGGACGCGCTCCAGTCCGTCACGCAGGGGCGTGCCAGGAGCCACGGCGCTCAGTGAGGCGCGCATCAGGCGATCGGAACCGGCACTCCCACCGGACTTTCCGGGAGCTGCTGCCCGGTCGTTGGCTGCCACTGCACTCCTCCGGTCGCAGGTTCTGGGGCGCTCCCGTGTCGCACACTCGGTTCGTACGGACGGGCGAGACCAGGGCAAAGTCTACCGGCGGTCCTCCTCCTCCCGCGGGGCCTCTCGCCGACGGGAGCGGGGCAGGACCCGCAGCGCGTCCCCCACGTCCGCCACTTCCAGCACCTTCATCCCGGGCGGGATCCTCCCGGGATCGGCCGGTACGAGGGCGTGGGTGAAGCCCAGGCGGTGGGCCTCGGCCAGGCGGCGCTGGACGCCCGTGACCCGTCTGACCTCTCCGGCGAGGCCGACCTCGCCGATCGCCACCAGGTTCTTGGGCAGCGGGGTGTCGCTCGCGGCGCTCGCCAGCGCGAGTGCGACCGCCAGGTCGGCGGCCGGCTCGGAGAGCTTCACCCCGCCGACGGTCGCGGAGTAGATGTCCCGCTTGCCCAGGGCGCTGATCCGGCCGCGCTGCTCCAGCACGGCGAGCATCATCGAGACGCGGGAGGTCTCCAGGCCGGACGTGGTGCGCCGCGGGGAGGGGATCTGCGAGTCGACGGTCAGTGCCTGCACCTCGGCCACCAGGGGGCGGCGGCCTTCCAGGGTGACGGTGAGGCAGGTGCCGGGGACCGGCTCGTCGCGGCGGGTCAGGAACAGGCCGCTGGGGTCCGCGAGGCCCGTGATGCCCTCGTCGTGGAGCTCGAAGCAGCCGACCTCGTCCGTGGCGCCGTAGCGGTTCTTGACGCCCCGGACCAGGCGCAGGCGTGCGTGCCGGTCGCCCTCGAAGTGCAGGACGACGTCCACCAGGTGTTCCAGCAGGCGCGGACCCGCGATCGCGCCGTCCTTGGTGACGTGGCCCACCAGGAGCGTGGCCATGCCGCGCTCCTTGGAGGCGCGGATCAGGGCCCCGGCGACCTCGCGCACCTGGGCCATGCCGCCGGGCGCGCCGTCGATCTCCGGGGAGGCGACGGTCTGGACCGAGTCGAGCACGAGCAGGGACGGCTTGACCGCGTCGAGGTGGCCGAGGACGGCCGCGAGGTCCGTCTCCGCCGCCAGGTAGAGGTGGTCGTGGATGGCTCCGATGCGGTCGGCGCGCAGCCGCACCTGGCTCGCGGACTCCTCGCCGGTGACATACAGCGTGCGGTGCTCGTCGCTCGCCGCCTTCGCCGCGACGTCGAGCAGCAGCGTGGACTTGCCGACGCCGGGTTCGCCCGCCAGCAGCACGACCGCGCCCGGCACGAGTCCGCCGCCGAGGACGCGGTCCAGCTCGGGCACGCCGGTGGGGCGGGCGGTGGCCTGCCGCCCGTCGACCTGGCCGATCGGCAGGGCGGAGGTGGTCACCCGTCCCGGTGTCGTCGTCCGCACGGCGGGCGCGCCGTACTCCTCGATCGTCCCCCAGGCCTGGCACTCGGGGCAGCGGCCGAGCCACTTGGCCGTCTGCCAGCCGCACTCGGTGCAGCGGTAGGACGGCCGGTCCTTGGAGGTCTTCGTACGGGCAGCCATGGTCGAAACCGTAGCGGGGGCCACTGACAACCGGTCGCACGGCAGCCGGGAGGGGAGCTTCGGCAGGGCGGTCCTACACCCCGGCGCCCCGCTGCCCTGCGCGCCCCCCAAGCTGCGGAATACATCGTTCCTGTCCCCTTATGAGGGATCGTTTCACCCGTACGGAGTAAAAGTGCTCAAGGGGGAAGAAGGTGCCGGTCATCGCCGCCTACGGTCGCACGGGTGATGAGCAGCAGGCCGGAGATCTCGACGCACGCCGCCGGCGCACACCCGGCGCGCAACGACGCGCGGCAGCGGGGAAGCGCGCCCCGTGGCGCGACCCCCCGCACCCCGGCGCAGCGCCTGCCCGCGCGCTACGACCCCTACGTGGACGGACTGTTCACCTACTGCCTGTCCGTGCTGTGCGACCACGACGCGGCGACCGAGGCCCTCGCGGACGCCCTGGCGCTCGCCGAGCGCCGCGGCACCCGCGGCCCGCGGTCCCACGACGACCACCGCGCCTGGCTCTACGCCCTCGCCCGCTGGTCCTGCCTGCGCCGCCTCGCCGAGGCCCGGCGCCACCGCAGGGCCGGGCGCGGCCGTGACCTCGGCGCGCACAAGGAAGCCGCCGACCGGCGCGCCGCCGCGGCCCTCGGCACCACCCCCGAGCCTGCCGACGAGACCCAGGAGCGGCGCCGCCGCGAGCTCGCCCAGCTCGCCTGGCCGGAGGCCGCCGGCACCACCCCCGAGCAGCGCGAGGCGCTCGAACTCGCGGTACGCCACCAGCTCGCCCCCCGTGAGGTCGCCGCCGTGCTCGGCCTGGACCCCACCGCCACCCGGGAGCTGCTGGCCGCCGCCGCCTGCGAGGTGGAGCGCACCCGCGCCGCCCTCGCCGTCGTCGAGACCGGCACCTGTCCGGGCGTCGCCCGTCTCACCGGCGACCACCGGCTCGTCCTCAGCGCCGCCCTGCGCCGCGAACTCGTCCGCCACGTCGACGACTGCCCGCGCTGCCGTCGTACCGCCGAGCGCGCCGTTCCCGGCACCTGGCCCGGCACCAGCGTCACCCCCGCCGCGCTGCCCGTACTTCAGGCCCCGCGCGCGGCCCTGCACACCTCGATGACGCGCGCCGCACGCGCGCGTGGCGGTGCCCCCCGCTTCGACCGGCGCGGCTTCCCCATGGACCCGAAGGACCACGCGGCCCGCCGCGACCGCCTCCGCGCGCGTGCCGTCACCACCACCGTCGTCGCCACCGTGGTCGCCGCCCCGGTGTTCGCCCTGTGGGCCGCCTACCGCGGCCCCCTCACCGGTGAGGCCGCCGACGGCCGCCCCGCCACCGCGCGCGAGGTGCAGGGCACGGCGCCGCTCGGCGGCGAGGGCGCGGGCGGGTACGAGAACGCGGGCAACGCCAGTGCGAGGCCCGGCGCCCGCCTCCCCGGCAAGGACGGCCGCACACCCGACGTCTCCGTCGAGGTCATCGGCGTGTCGACGGGCGCCCCGGGCGAGGGGCGCCTGGCGGTGACGGCCCGCAACGACGGCACCACCACCCTGATCACCCTCACCGCGTCCGGCAGCTCACCGGTCCACTGGTCCGCGACGTCGGGCGCCTCCTGGCTGTACATGAGCCAGTCCTCGGGCACGCTCGACCCCGGCGCGTCGTCCACGATCCGCGTCTACGTCGACCACCTCCGTGAGCCCTCCGGCCCGTGGCACGCGCAGGTGGCGGTGGCCCCGGCGGGCGCCGTCGTCTCGATCGACGGCCACGGCGCGGCGGGCCCGTCCGAGCCGCGCCCCACCCCCACCCGGACCGTCCCGTCCGACCCCTCACCGACCGGTCCGCCGCCCGGCTCGGACCCCACCCCCGGCGACCCGACCCCGACCGACCCGCCGACGTCCGGCCCGTCGCCCTCCGACCCGCCGGCCTCGAGCCCGCCGCCCACCGACAGCGGCGCCCCGAGCCCGGCCTCGTAGGCCGCCTTGTCCGTACCGTCAGGCCACGGGATCCGCGGGGTGCGGTGCCACCAGCGGCAGCTGCGACGCCAGGCGCTGCTCGCACAGCTCGGCCAGGCGGTCGTACCCCGCCTTGCCCATCAGCTCGGTCAGCTCCGCCCGATAGGAGACGTACACCGGGTCGCCCGCGCCGTGCGCCGACGTCGCCGACGTGCACCACCAGTGCAGGTCGTGGCCGCCCGGACCCCAGCCCCGGCGGTCGTACTCACCGATCGACACCTGCAGCACCCGGGTGTCGTCGGGCCGGTCGATCCACTCGTACGTGCGCCGGATCGGCAGCTGCCAGCACACGTCCGGCTTGGTCTCCAGCGGCTCGCGGCCCTCCCTGAGGGCGAGGATGTGCAGCGAGCAGCCCGCGCCGCCCGCGAACCCGGGCCGGTTCTGGAAGATGCACGAGCCCTGGTACGGGCGGGTCTGCCGGGACCCCTCGTCGTCCTCCACGACCCAGCCCGTCTCCATGCCCACGTCATGGTGCTGCCAGATCTCCGGGGTGAGCCGTGCCACGTGCTCGGCCACCCGCTTCTCGTCGTCCTCGTCCGAGAAGTGCGCCCCCAGAGTGCAGCACCCGTCGTCCGCGCGGCCCGCCTGGATGCCCTGGCAGCCGCTTCCGAAGATGCAGTTCCAGCGCGAGGTCAGCCATGTCAGATCGCAGCGGAAGACCTGTTCGTCGTCGGCCGGATCCGGAAACTCCACCCACGCGCGCGCGAAGTCGAGCCCCTTCTCGTCACTCGCCTTCAGCGCTTTCCTCGCCATCTTCAGGGCCTTCTTCGACGGGGACGCCTTCGCCTGCGAAGAATCCTTCGGCCCCGTGGAGGATTTGTCGGTCTTCGCCTTTTTCGTCTTTGGCACGCCTCCAGAGTAAGTGGCCCCGGACCGCTTCGGGGACGGCAGATCCCCGCACTGGCAGTAGCGTTCCGTACATGAGACTCGGTGTCCTCGACGTGGGTTCGAACACGGTGCATCTGCTGGTAGTGGACGCCCACCCCGGCGCGCGCCCCCTGCCCGCGCACTCGCACAAGGCGGAGCTGCGGCTCGCCGAACTCCTGGACGGCGACGGAGCCATCGGCCAGGAGGGCGTGGACAGGCTGATCGCCGTCGTCCGGGACGCCCTCCAGGCCGCCGAGGACAAGGGCGTCGAGGACCTGCTGCCGTTCGCCACCTCCGCGGTGCGCGAGGCCGGCAACGCCGACGACGTCCTGGCCCGGGTCGAGGACGCCACGGGCGTCCGGCTGCAGGTGCTGACCGGCGAGGAGGAGGCCCGGCTGACCTTCCTCGCCGCCCGCCGCTGGTTCGGCTGGTCCGCGGGCAAACTCCTCGTCCTCGACATCGGCGGCGGCTCCCTGGAGATCGCCTACGGCATCGACGAGGAACCCGACGCGGCGGTGTCCCTGCCGCTGGGCGCCGGCCGGCTGACCGCCGCCTGGCTGCCCGGCGACCCGCCCGACCCCGAGGACGTCAGGGCGCTGCGCCGCCACGTACGGACCGAGATCGCCCGAACGGTCGGCGAGTTCAGCCGCTTCGGGCCGCCCGACCACGTCGTCGCCACCTCCAAGACGTTCAAGCAGCTCGCCCGCCTCGCCGGGGCGGCCCGCTCCGCCGACGGCCTGTACGTCCAGCGCGAACTGAAGCGGGAGTCACTGGAGGGCTGGGTGCCCCAGCTCGCCGGGATGACGGCCGTGCAGCGCTCGGAGCTCCCGGGTGTCTCCGACGGCCGTGCCGGCCAGCTGGTGGCCGGGGCGCTGGTCGCGGAGGCGGCGATGGACCTGTTCGGCGTGGAGGCGCTGGAGATATGCCCCTGGGCACTGCGGGAGGGAGTGATCCTGCGGAGGCTGGACCACATGGGCTCGGTGTGAGCCGGGGGTCCCACCGCATGGGCTCGGTGTGAGCCGGGGGTCCCACCGCATGGGCTCGGTGTGAGCAGCGGATCTCCACATCGGCCCGGTGTGAGCAGTGGGTGCCCCCACAAGGGCGCGGGACTGTGACCGCTGCCGATCCGCCGCGCGGTCGCGAGGGGCCACGGCTCGTGACGCCGAGCTGACCCGCAAGGCACCCCCTAGTGACCTCGGCCACCCCCACCCCCCACTCCCGGCCCAACCGCCGGAGGCACCCCGTACCCTGTCCCTCGTGGCAGAACCAGCGGTGCGCATCCCGGATGCGAAGGTCGCGCTGTCGACGGCCTCCGTCTACCCGGAGTCGACGGCGACGGCCTTCGAGATCGCCGCGCGCCTCGGGTACGACGGGGTCGAGGTCATGGTGTGGACCGACCCGGTCAGCCAGGACATCGAGGCGCTGCGTCGGCTCAGCGACTACCACCAGATCCCCATTCTGGCCGTCCACGCCCCCTGTCTGCTGATCACACAGCGGGTGTGGTCCACCGACCCCTGGGTCAAGCTCCAGCGGGCCCGTGCGGCCGCCGAGAAGCTCGGCGCCGGCACCGTCGTGGTCCATCCGCCCTTCCGCTGGCAGCGCCAGTACGCCCGTGACTTCGTGGACGGCATCTGGCGCATGGCGAACGAGACGGATGTGCGGTTCGCCGTCGAAAACATGTACCCGTGGCGCTACCGGGACCGCGAGATGCTCGCGTACGCCCCCGACTGGGACGTCACGAAGGACGACTACCGGCACTTCACGATCGACCTCAGTCACGCCGCGACGGCCCGCACGGACGCCCTGCAGATGCTCGACCGCATGGGCGACCGCCTCGGCCACGTCCACCTCGCCGACGGCAACGGCTCCAACAAGGACGAGCACCTCGTCCCCGGCCGCGGGATACAGCCCTGCGCCGAGGTCCTGGAGCGGCTGGCTCTGGGCGGCTTCGACGGCTACGTCGTCATCGAGGTCAACACCCGCCGCGCCATGTCCGGCGCCGAGCGCGAGGCCGACCTCGCGGAGGCCCTCGCCTTCACCCGGCTGCACCTGGCGTCGGCGGTGCGGGTATCCGGCCGGTGAGCGGGCTCCGGCCCGGCCGAGGACCGAAGACGGCCCTGAGACACACGTCCCGCATTCCGGACATCGTGTCCGTCCCTTGGAGCACCGGCGTACGCTCGACGTGAGCCAGAACTCCGCCAGGCTCCCTGGTGGAACTCTCCGAAGGAGCGAGCGACGATGCCCGAGCTGAGGTCCCGCACAGTCACCCACGGCCGCAACATGGCGGGCGCCCGCGCCCTTATGCGCGCCTCCGGTGTACCCGGTGCGGACATCGGACGGAAGCCGATCATCGCCGTCGCCAACTCCTTCACCGAGTTCGTCCCGGGCCACACCCACCTCCAGCCGGTCGGCCGGATCGTCAGCGAGGCGATCCAGGAGGCCGGCGGCATCCCGCGCGAGTTCAACACCATCGCGGTGGACGACGGCATCGCCATGGGCCACGGCGGCATGCTGTACTCCCTGCCCTCCCGCGACCTGATCGCGGACAGCGTGGAGTACATGGTGGAGGCCCACTGCGCCGACGCCCTGGTCTGCATCTCCAACTGCGACAAGATCACCCCGGGCATGCTGATGGCCGCCCTGCGCCTGAACATCCCGACGGTCTTCGTCTCCGGCGGCCCGATGGAGTCCGGCCGGGCCACCCTGGTCGACGGCACCGTCCGCACCCTGGACCTGGTCGACGCGATCTCCGACGCCGTGAACGACAAGGTCTCCGACGAGGACATCCTCCGCATCGAGGAGAACGCCTGCCCGACCTGCGGCTCCTGTTCCGGCATGTTCACCGCCAACTCGATGAACTGCCTCACCGAGGCGATCGGCCTCTCTCTCCCCGGCAACGGTTCGGTCCTCGCCACCCACACCGCCCGCAAGCAGCTGTACGTGGACGCGGCCCGCACGGTCATGGACCTCACCCGCCGCTACTACGAGCAGGACGACGACACGGTCCTGCCGCGCAACATCGCCACCTTCTCCGCCTTCGAGAACGCGATGGCCCTCGACATCGCGATGGGCGGCTCCACCAACACGATCCTGCACCTGCTGGCGGCGGCCCAGGAGGCGGGCGTCCCCTTCGGCCTGGAGGAGATCGACCAGGTCTCGCGCCGGGTGCCGTGCCTGGCGAAGGTGGCCCCGAACGTCGCCAAGAACCGCACGTACTACATGGAGGACGTGCACCGCGCCGGCGGCATCCCCGCCCTCCTCGGCGAGCTGCACCGCGCGGGCCTGCTGAACGAGGACGTGCACGCCGTCCACAGCCCGTCCCTCGCGGACTGGCTGAAGACGTGGGACGTCCGCGGCGGATCACCCTCCCCGGAGGCCGTGGAACTGTGGCACGCGGCCCCCGGCTGCGTCCGCTCGGCCGAGGCCTTCTCCCAGTCGGAGCGCTGGGAGGCCCTCGACGAGGACGCCGAGAACGGCTGCATCCGCTCCGCGGAGCACGCGTACTCCAAGGACGGCGGCCTGGCGGTGCTCAAGGGCAACCTGGCCGAGGACGGCTGCGTGGTGAAGACCGCGGGCGTCGACGAGTCGATCTGGACCTTCGAAGGCCCTGCGGTCGTCTGCGAGTCGCAGGAGGAGGCCGTCGAGAAGGTCCTCACCCAGCAGGTCAAGGAGGGCGACGTCGTCGTCATCCGCTACGAGGGCCCCAAGGGCGGCCCCGGCATGCAGGAGATGCTGTACCCGACCTCGTACCTCAAGGGCCGCGGCCTGGGGAAGGCCTGCGCGCTGATCACGGACGGCCGCTTCTCCGGCGGCACATCGGGCCTGTCGATCGGTCACGCGTCACCGGAGGCGGCCTCCGGCGGCACGATCGCCCTGGTGCGGGACGGCGACCGCATCCGCATCGACATCCCGAACCGCACGATCGAGCTCCTGGTCTCCGACGAGGAGCTCGACACCCGCCGTGCCGCGCTGAACGGCGTCTACGCCCCCGCGAACCGCGACCGCAAGGTCTCCGCGGCACTGCGCGCGTACGCCGCGATGGCGACGAGCGCGGACAAGGGCGCGGTGCGCGATGTGACGAAGCTGGGCTGAGGACTCACTCCAGGAGCCGTTGAGGACTCACTCCAGGAACGCCGCAAAGGGCCGCCCGCCGCCGGGCGGCCCTTTCGCGTCCTACCAGCGAGCCGGGTCGCGTCCGTCGACGGCGAAGACGGTGCCGTCGGGGGCGGCGGCGTAGACGTGGTGGTCGACGACCAGGGGTTCGGGCAGCGCCGCCATGACCCGGTCCGAGCTCGGGCCCAGCCGTGGCCGGGTCTGACCGGTGAGCTTCCCGTCACGGGCGTCGACGGCTATGAGCCGCCCGTCGGCCGCCGTGAAGTACACCTGCCCATCGGCCACGACGGGCGCCGAGCCGCGGCTCACGGATGTTTCCAGATGCCACAGTTCCTTCCGCGTGTCCAGGTCCACGGCCTTCAGCGCACCGCCCGCCGCCAGGAGGTAGACGACGGTTCCGTGCACGGTCGCGCGCGCGCCGTCCAGCGCGATGGTCAGGGACACGCGGCGCGCCGATCCGGAACCGGGGGCGTAGCGGACGACCGCTCTCGTCTCCCCGTAGGCGCCCAGGGAGAGGAAGAAGAGGGAGCCGTCCTTGGAGGCGAAGGGTTCGAGCTGCCCGCTGAGCCGGGCGTCCCACCGCACGTCGCCGGTCACCGGATCCACCGCGGTGACGCGCGTGATGCTCCCGTCATCGGAGACGCTCGTCGCGTACGCCGCCGGGTCTGCTGGGAACGAGCTGAACAGGGGCATGCTCTGGCCGGGGATCCGCCGGTGCCATTTCGTGTCGCCCGATGCGCTGTCGACGCCGGTGACAGTGCCGTCCTTACCGGTGATCAGCAGCATGCCCCCGGCCGACCGCAATCCGTTGTACGACGGGACGCCGCGCTGCCAACGAGTCCTGCCCGAAACGGGGTCCAACGCCTCCATACGCCGTCCCTCGCCCAGCAGCGGCTGCACCAGGCCGCCCGACAGGGCCGGCGGCCCGCTCCTGAGCGCCGTGGCGACGCCGTGCCTCCACAGCAGCGTGCCGTCGGCCGGATCGAGGGCATAGACGAGCCCTGACCGTGCGCACAGCAGCTTCCCCGCCCCGTAAGAACAGTGGGGCGCACTGGTGCCCCCGGAAACCGGAGGCGTCTGCCACTGGTGGAATCCGTCCGCCGGGGCCGACCGGGTGGTGGCCCGCCGTGGCCCGCCGTCTCCCAGCAGGGGAATCGAGGCGAACGCGCCGACGGCCACCAGACCGAGCGCCCCGGCGGCCAGGGCCGTCCGCTTGCGCAGCCGCCCCCTCAGCCGCGGCCGCGGCTTCTCGGGGCCGGCCGGGGACTTCGGTACGTCGCTGTCGCCCGCCCGCTGCGCCTGTATGAACGGCTGGGTGTCGTACGAGGCCGCCACCGACCGCAGTTCCCGCATCAGTTCGTCCGGTGTGGGCCGGTCCTCGGGTTCCTTGGCGAGGCACCGCAGCACGAGCGGCGCCAGATCCTCCGGTACGCCGGCCAGCTCCGGTTCGTCGTGCACCACCTGGTAGGCCACGATGTACGGACTGTCCGAGTCGAACGGCCCCCGCCCGGTGGCCGCGTGCACCATCACGGACCCGAGCGCGAAGACGTCGGCGGCCGGGCCGACCTCCCTCGGCCGCCGGAACTGCTCGGGCGCCATGAAGGGCGGCGTGCCGATCAACTTGCCCGTCTCGGTGTGCAGTTCGCTGTCCGTCGGCCGGGAGATGCCGAAGTCGATGACCTTGGGGCCGTCCTCGGCGAGCAGCACGTTGCTCGGCTTCAGGTCCCGGTGCACGACCCCGGCCCGATGGATGTCGCGCAGCGCCTCCGCGAGCCCGGCCATCAGCCGGCGCAACTGGGCCGGGACCATGGGCCCGTTCCGCTTCACATGGTCGGACAGGGTCGGTCCGGGGATGAAGAGCGTGGCCATCCAGGGCCGTTCGGCCTCCGGGTCGGCGTCGACGACGGGCGCCGTGAAGGCACCGCTCACCCTCCGGGCCGCGGCCACCTCCTGCCGGAAACGGCCCCTGAACTCGGGGTCCTTGGCGTACTCGGCGTGGACGACCTTCACCGCCAGCTTCATCCCGGAGGCGCTGCGGGCCAGGTGCACCACGCCCATGCCGCCGGAGCCCAGGCAGGAGTCCAGACGGTAGTTACCGGCGTACTCGGGAAGTTCCGCTTCCGCGCCCGCTCCGGTGTTGCGCTGTGGCGTCATGGACCACCCCCGTGCTGTTCGTCCGCGCGCGCGACGCACGGAGCCTAGTCGATGACTCGTACGAGACCGAGGCGGCTTGCCAGCCTCCGCGTGCGCGTCATACATGTGTGTTTGAAGGTGTGACACGAGGGAATCAACGGACCCCATGACAGTCATGGGGCTCGAGGGGGAGGATGTCCATGTCTGTCGACCACGTGGAAGACGCCGAGCGCGACACCGAGCAGCAGGCCGTCACGGCGATGGCTCTGCGCTACTACTCGGTCGCCCCGGGAGTCCGGCTCAACGTCCGCAGCGGCCCCGGCACCGGCTACACCATCGTCCGGGTCCTGCCCGAGGGTGCCAAGGTGCCGATCTACTGCCAGACGCCGGGCACGACGGTGACCGGTCCGTATGGCACGAGCAACATATGGGACAACATCGACAGCGGCGAGTACGTCTCCGACGCGTATGTGAACACCGGCAGCGACGGCTACGTAGCCCCGCGCTGCGGCTGACCGTCCCGCCGCGGGGGCCCGCCCACCGCCGGAGTGATAATCGACGCGTGAGCGACGACAACGGCACTCCGGACACCCCCAAGGGCGGCCCCCGCCCCGAACCGATCCGCTTCTTCGGCACCACCTGGGTGGATCACGACGGCGGCTACACGGTCCGCCGTATCGCCGTGTCCGTCGGCTCCCTCGCCGCCGCGGCGATCTCCTGCCTCGTCCTGCGCTTCGCCTACCAGGGCCTGAGCATCGCCGACGTCGGCGCACCGGTGACGTTCCTGGTCGTGGTCATGTTCGCCGTGTGCAGCGCACTCGCGTTCGGCCACACCTGGGGAGCCTTCACCAAGCGCCCCGACCCCGAGCGCCAGTCCTCCCTGCGCGGCCTCCTCACCATCGGCTTCGTCGGCTCCCTCCTCGCCTACTTCTTCCGCTCCCTGACCGAGGCCCCCGGCGAGAAACTCCACCGCGAGGAGTACGACCAGGCCCGCGCCGCCCACGAGAAGCGCACCTCGCGCCGCACCGGCAACCCCTCCCGTCGGCGCCGTTCCTGACCCGGGCCTCGCCCAACGCCGCGTAAACCCGCTGCCCCGGCCGCCGCCTCCCGGCCACCATGGGCGTATGACCGCGCCCTCCCGAGCCGCCCGCGCCCACTCCTTCAACGCGGCCGCCGCCCAGTACGCCGCGAACCGGCCCTCCTACCCGCCCGCCCTCTTCGACGCTCTCGAAGACCTCGCCGACCGCCCCCTCGCCGGCGCCCGCGTGGCCGACATCGGCGCCGGCACCGGTATCGCCACCACCCTGCTCAAGGCACGCGGCGCGCACGTACTCGCCGTGGAGCCCGGCGCCGGCATGGCCGACCAGTTCCGCCGCACCCTCCCCGACGTCCCGCTCCTGCGCGGCGACGGCAACGCCCTCCCGCTCGCCACCGCCTCCATCGACGTCCTCACCTACGCCCAGTCCTGGCACTGGACCGACCCGGCCCGCTCGGTCCCCGAGGCCCTGCGCGTCCTGCGGCCGGGCGGCGCGCTCGCACTGTGGTGGAACATGGACGCCCAGGACGTCCCCTGGATCACCGAGCAGGCGGACCGCATCAAACGCTTCTTCGGCACCGAGAAGGCCACCAAGAACGGCGCCGGCGGCACCACCCGTACCGAACTCGCCTTCGAAGGCGCCCCCGAGATCCCCGCCCACGCCCGCCACGTCGTCCGCTGGAGCCGTACGGTCCCCGTCGACACCCACCTCGCCAACATCGGCAGCCACTCGATCTTCCTGGTCGGCGGCGAGGAACGCGCCAGGGCCTTCCTCGCCGAGGAGCGGGACCACCTCCTCAAGACCTTCCCGGACGGCCGTGTCGAGGAGGTCTACGACGTGCTACTGATCGTGGCCCGGCGGCACTAGCCGCGGGCAGTCGTGCCCGGGGCGGCGCGGCACGGCACGCACAGCCACCGTCCCGCCCACCGGACACCCCGCCGAGCGCACCCTCCCCGGTGCGAGGATGACCGAAGGACGACGCACCCCGGAGGGCCCCACCACCATGACCCAGAAAGTCGCAGTCCTCGGTACCGGCAAGATCGGCGAAGCCCTGCTCAGCGGAATGATCCGAGCCGGCTGGGCCCCCGCCGACCTCCTGGTGACCGCCCGCCGCCCGGAGCGGGCCGAAGAGCTCCGCGCCCGCTACGGCGTCACCCCGGTCACCAACCCCGAGGCCGCGAAGTCCGCCGACACGCTCATCCTCACGGTCAAGCCCCAGGACATGGGCACGCTCCTGGACGAACTCGCACCCCACGTTCCCGCCGACCGTCTGGTCATCAGTGGGGCCGCCGGCATCCCCACCTCCTTCTTCGAGGCCCGCCTCGCCGTCGGCACCCCCGTCGTCCGCGTCATGACGAACACCCCCGCCCTCGTCGACGAGGCCATGTCCGTCATCTCCGCCGGCACCCACGCCACCGCCGACCACCTGGCCCACACCGAGGAGATCTTCGGCGCCGTCGGCAAGACCCTCCGTGTCCCCGAGTCCCAGCAGGACGCCTGCACCGCGCTGTCCGGCTCGGGCCCGGCGTACTTCTTCTACCTGGTCGAGGCCATGACCGACGCCGGCATCCTGCTCGGCCTGCCCCGTGACAAGGCCCACGACCTCATCGTCCAGTCCGCGATCGGCGCGGCGGTGATGCTCCGCGACAGCGGCGAGCACCCGGTCAAGCTCCGCGAGAACGTCACCTCGCCCGCGGGAACCACCATCAACGCCATCCGCGAACTCGAGAACCACGGCGTACGGGCCGCCCTCATCGCCGCCCTGGAAGCCGCCCGCGACCGCAGCCGCGAACTGGCCTCCGGCAACAACTGACGTCCCCCGGGGGCGGGTGCGGGTCACCCCGCCCCGCGCACGTCCTCCTCCGTGGTCACCACGCGCGCGAACCCGCCCCCCTCAGTGACGCCGACCCTCCCCATGCCCGGGATCGCGCGCTCTACCGAGCCGCGTTCACCACGGGTTCCCGCACCCCGGAAGCCGCCGGCAGCAGGCCGATCGCGCGATAGGCGGCATCCACGGTCGGCCGGGCCACCGCCCGCGCCCGCTCCGCACCGTCGCGCAGCACGTCCTCCACATGCGCGGGATCGGCGCACAACTCCCGATGCCGCTCCTGCACCGGCCTCAGCAGCTCGACCACGGCCTCCGCGGTGTCCTTCTTCAGGGCGCCGTACGACGTGTACGCGCCGCTCAACTCCTCGGGATCACCCCCGGAGCAGGCGGCGAGGATCTCCAGGAGATTGGCCACGCCGGGTCGCGCCTCCGGGTCGTAGACGACGTCCGCCCCGCTGTCGGTCACCGCACGCATGACCTTCTTCCGTACGACGTCCGGCTCGTCGAGCAGATAGACGATCCCAGGACCGGAGTCATCGGACTTGCCCATCTTCGACATCGGGTCCTGAAGGTTCATGACGCGGGTCGCGATCTTTGGAGGCGTCGCCCGGGGCACCACGAACGTGTGCCCGTAGCGCTGGTTGAACCGCACGGCCAGATCCCGCGCCAGCTCCACGTGCTGCGTCTGGTCGTCCCCGACCGGCACCTCGTCCGTTGCGTACGCCAGGATGTCCGCGGCCATCAGCACGGGATACGTCAGCAGGGACAGCCGTACGCTCCCACCCCGCGCCCGCTCGCGCGCGGCCTTCTCCTTGTACTGGATCATGCGCCGCATCTCGCCGTCGGTGGCCACGCACTCCAGCAGGTACGACAGCCGCGCATGCTCGTCTACGTGGCTCTGCACGAACAAGGTGCACCGCTCCGGCTCGAGCCCGGCCGCCAGCAACAGCGTCGCCGCCTGCCGACTGAGCCTGCGCACCCGCGCCGGATCGTGGTCCACGGTCAAGGCATGCAGATCGACGACGCAGAAGAGCGCGTCCGCCCGGTGCTGGTCGACGTCCACCCACCGCTGGATGGCCCCCAAGTAGTTTCCCAGCGTCAGGTGTCCGGTCGGCTTGACCCCGCTGAAGACCCGTGTCATCTCACTCCACCTCCTGGTCGGGGCCGCCGCCTTCGGCCGGCCGCCCCTCGGAGATCCGGAGGGAGATACGAGAACGGCCGCCGAGGCGGCGGCCGTTGAGCGCATACGTGAGTCCGGCCGCCGTCAGGCGGCCCACCACAGCTGGTTGCACGTACGCGAAGTCATGGCATCGAGGGTACGCCCACCGGGACCCGATGCAAGGGGCGCGGGGCCGAGTTGACACGTACCGGACCGATCCGTAGTGTTCTCCGGGTTGCCCGACGTGAGCGCCGACTCCGGTCGGTCCCCGGGCAGCCACTCCGCAGGTACCCACCGATAATCGGCGCCACATCGTCGTGTTTATTGGTGTGCGTATTTTCGGAATGTAGGAACGAAGCCCCCGATTAGCTCGGGAGCCGAGAATCCGCTAAAGTCTCACTCGTCGGAACGGCCCAAGGGCCGGGAGGACAAGCCCGGTTGACTGGGCATCAGCCCCCGAAGGTGACTGAGGGATCTGATAAAGTCGACAAAGCCGGAAGGCCGAAAGGCCGGAAAGCACCGAGGAAA
>NZ_BNGS01000011.1 GCF_014905555.1 Streptomyces sp. Y2F8-2
TCGAAATCCTCGACCGAGCCCAGATCCGGATGCACCGCGTCATGACCGCCCTCAGACGACCCGATCGCCCACGGCACCCCCACATCCCCCGGCCCCGCCGACAGAGAGTTGTTGGGCCCCTTGCGGAACGTCGTCCCGATCGGATGGATCGGCGGCAGATACACCACATCGAAACCCATCCCCGCGATCACCGGCAGCCGCCGCGCCGCCGTACGGAACGTCCCGTGCGGCCGCTCCGCAGTCCCCTCCGAACGCGGGAAGAACTCGTACCACGACCCGAACAACGCCCGCTCCCGCTCCACCACCAACGGCAACGGATCCGAAACCGTCACCAGTTCACGCAGCGGATACCGCGCCAGCACCGCATCCACCTCGGGAGTCAGCGCAGCCGCGAGGCGGGAGGCGGCCGGGCGGCCGGTGTCGCGCAGGGCACGGGCCGCGGCCGGCAGCACGCCCTGCCCGTCCTCGCCTTCGGGGACGCCGGTGGCCGCGCGCTCGTACAGCCGTGCGCCCTCCTCCAGGACGAGCTCGGTGTCCATCCCCGCCGGGATCTTGATCCCCGCGTGGTGGCGCCAGGTGCTGACCGGATCGCTCCACGCCTCCACGACGTAGGTCCAGCGGCCCTCACTCGGCAGAGAGACGGTGGCGCCCCAGCGGTCGGTGCCGGGGGCCAGTTCACGCATCGGTGTCCAGGGTCCCCGGCGGCCTTCGGCGTCGGTGAGGACGACGTTCGCGGCGACGGCGTCGTGGCCCTCGCGGAAGACCGTCGCGGAGATCTCGAACTCCTCACCGACCACGGCCTTGGCCGGACGTCGGCCACCGAGGACGAGGGGGCGCACGTCGAGGATGGGGATGCGTCCGAGGACGGGGCCGGTGTCCGGCGCCGGGCTCGGCCCCGCGTCCGAGGCGGGTTGCCGCTGGGCGGGGGGACCGGCGTCGGTGTGTCGTGCGGGGTTGGTGCCAGGTGCCGGGGGTGCCGGCGAGTGGTGCGTCGGGGGCATGACCGCTCCTGTCCGCGTCAACATGTCCGGGCGGATGGGGTGTCGGAAGGTGGGCCGGCGGGGTTACCGGAGGAGCCTTCCCGCAGTACGGGTGGGCATTCCGGCACTTTGTTAACTACTCACGCGTATGTCTACGCTCAAGACCGGCCGCATTCAGTACAGCCAAGAGGACCGGCCCCGCCCGTGACAAGGGGCGAGGCCGGTCAGCGTACGCGTGTCCGGTTAACCGGGGGTCAAGGATTGTCGACCTGGAGCAGCCTGTCGGGCGACCCGATCCCCGCTCCCTTGATCTTCCCGGAGACCGCCCGCCGTACGAGGGCCTGGCTCACGTCCGCCGGGGTGGCCTTGGGATGGCGGGCCAGGTAGAGGGAGGCGGCGCCTGCGACGTGTGGTGTCGCCATCGATGTGCCGGAGAGCGTGGCGGTGCCGGTGTCGCTCGTGTTCGAGTCCGAGGTGATCGCCACGCCGGGGGCGAACAGGTCCAGGCTCGGACCCCAGTTGGAGAAGCTCGCCCGGGCGTCCTTGCGGTCGCTGGCGCCGACCGTGATGGCCTGATCGACCCGGGCCGGGGAGTACAGGCCGGCCGCGAGCCCGTCGTTGCCGGCGGCGACCGCGTAGGTGACGCCGGAGGCGATGGAGTTGCGCACGGCCGCGTCCAGCTGGGCGTTCGCGTAGCCGCCCAGGCTCAGGTTGGCCACCGCGGGCTTCCTCGCGTGCTTGGTCACCCAGTCGATGCCCGCGATGACCTGCGCGGTGGTACCGGAGCCGTTGTCGTCGAGGACGCGCACGGCGACGACCTCGGCCTGCTTGGCCACCCCGTGCGTGGTGCCCGCGATGGTGCCGGCCACGTGCGTGCCGTGTCCGTTGCCGTCCTGGGCGGTCGCGTCGTTGTCGACGAAGTCCCAGCCGTAGGTCGCCCGGCCGCCGAAGTCCTTGTGCGAGATGCGGATGCCGGTGTCGATGACGTACGCCGTCACGCCCGCTCCCGCCGGTTCGGGCCAGGTGTAGCCCTTGTCGAGCGGCAGGTTCGGCTGATCGATCCGGTCCAGGCCCCATGAGGGCGGGTTCTTCTGGTAGTGGTCGAGTGCGACCCGGGTGTCCTGGACGACCGAGGCCACGCGGGAGTCGGCCGCGAGACGCCGGGCCTGCCGCTCGTCGACGGTCACCGCGTAGCCGTTGAGCGCGCTGCCGTAGGTGTGGCTGATTCTCGCCCCGTACTTCTCGGCGATGCCCTTGCCGGCGGCCGACAGGGCCTCCGTTCCCCCCTTGAGCGTCACGATGTAGCTGCCGCTGACGGCGCCGGGAGCACCGGCGCCGAGGACGGTTCCTTCCGGGGCGGCCTGCGCGGGCTGTGCGACGGCCGCGAGCGCCGCGACCGTGGCGATGGTGGTCAGACCGCCCGCCCAGCGCAGACGCGCCTTTCTCATCCGTGCCATGACTCGAGTTCCCCTCCCAACTCGGCGCGGCCCGGCCGCAGTTCACGACCGGTACGCCGCCTGAAGCCTCTCGTGCGAGGGCGAACCGCCACAAGGTCGCCTATGCGTGGGGAATCGGCCATATCGGTGGATGGCGGATGTGTAAAAGTTGCGTTGTTTTTCGGTCGGCTCGCATGGAGAGCTACGGGTCCGCGGCGCAGCCGGGTCCGGTGCCACCAGCCCGCCCGGCCCTTGGGGACGAGGCCGTTCAGGCCGATCGGGGGTACGGGGCCGGAGCCCCCGGCGACGGCCGCCGCACTCCCGGGTGCCTACGAACCCGGCGGTAACCCGCGCAGCCGCCGTCGCCCTCACGGCGGAGCGCAGCGTACCGTCGGAGACGCTACGTACGTCCTCCGTGAAGGTGGAATTCGTGAAGGCCATCCGCAGGTTCACCGTACGTCCCGTCCTCCCCGAACCCCTCCAGCCGCTGAGCGATCTGGCGCGCAATCTGCGCTGGTCGTGGCATGCCGAGACCCGCGACCTCTTCCAGTCCGTCGACCCCGAGCGGTGGGCCGCCTCGGGCGGTGACCCGGTGCGGCTGCTGGGGGGCGTGCCACCCGCCCGGCTCGCCGAACTGGCCGAGGACCGCCGCTTCCTGCGCCGCCTCACCGCGACCGCCGACGATCTGCACGACTACGTCACCGGCGAGCGCTGGTACCAGTCCCAGGACCGGTCCTCCGGCCTCCCCGCCGCCATCGCCTACTTCTCGCCCGAGTTCGGCATCACGGCCGCGCTGCCCCAGTACTCGGGCGGGCTCGGCATCCTCGCCGGGGACCATCTGAAGGCGGCCAGCGACCTCGGCGTCCCGCTGATCGGCGTGGGCCTGCTGTACCGGCACGGCTACTTCCGGCAGACGCTCTCCCGCGACGGCTGGCAGCAGGAGCACTACCCGGTGCTCGACCCGCACGAGCTGCCGCTCACGCCGCTGAGCGAGCCGGACGGCACCCACGCCCAGGTCTCCCTCGGCCTGCCCGGCGGCCGCCGTCTGAAGGCCCGTGTCTGGCTCGCCCAGGTGGGCCGGGTACCACTGCTGATGCTCGACTCGGACGTGGAGGAGAACGACTTCGGCGAGCGGGGCGTCACCGACCGGCTGTACGGCGGCGGCAGCGAGCACCGGCTGCTGCAGGAGATGCTGCTCGGCATCGGCGGGGTGCGCGCCGTGCGCACGTACTGCCGGCTGACCGGCCACCCCGAGCCGGAGGTGTTCCACACCAACGAGGGGCACGCGGGCTTCCTCGGACTGGAGCGGATCGCGGAACTGTGCGAGGGCGGCCTCGACTTCGACTCCGCCCTGGAAGCCGTGCGCGCCGGCACGGTCTTCACCACCCACACCCCCGTCCCGGCCGGCATCGACCGCTTCGACCGCGAGCTGGTGGCCCGCCACTTCGGCCCGGACGCCGAGCTGCCGGGCATCGACGTGGAACGGATCCTGCGGCTCGGCATGGAGACCTACCCGGGCGGCGAACCGAACCTGTTCAACATGGCCGTGATGGGCCTCCGTCTCGGCCAGCGCGCCAACGGGGTGTCCCTCCTCCACGGCAACGTCAGCCGGGAGATGTTCTCGGGTCTGTGGCCGGGCTTCGACGCCGACGAGGTGCCGATCACGTCCGTGACGAACGGGGTGCACGCGCCGACCTGGGTGGCACCGGAGGTGTTCCGGCTCGGCGCGCGGCAGATCGGCGCCGAGCGCACCGAGGACGCCATGACGGAGGGCGGTCGCGAGCGCTGGGACGCGATCGCGGAGATCCCCGACCAGGACATCTGGGACCTGCGCCGGGTGCTGCGCGAGCAGTTGGTCCTCGAGGTCCGGGAGCGGCTGTACGCGTCCTGGCGGCAGCGTGGCGCCGGAACGGCGGAGCTGGGCTGGATCGACGGCGTCCTCGATCCGGACGTCCTGACGATCGGCTTCGCGCGCCGCGTTCCGTCGTACAAGCGTCTGACGCTGATGCTGCGCGACCCCGACCGCCTGATGGAACTGCTGCTGCACCCCGAACACCCGATCCAGATCGTGGTGGCCGGGAAGGCCCACCCCGCCGACGACGGCGGAAAGCGCCTGATCCAGGAGCTGGTCCGGTTCGCGGACGACCCACGCGTACGCCACCGCATCGTGTTCCTCCCCGACTACGGCATGGCGATGGCGCAGAAGCTCTACCCGGGCTGTGACGTGTGGCTGAACAACCCGCTGCGCCCGCTGGAGGCGTGCGGAACGAGCGGGATGAAGGCGGCGCTCAACGGCTGCCTCAACCTGTCGGTGCTCGACGGCTGGTGGGACGAATGGTTCCAGCCGGACTTCGGCTGGGCGATCCCCACCGCCGACGGCGCGGGCACGGACGAGGACCGGCGCGACGACCTCGAGGCGGCGGCGCTGTACGAGCTGCTGGAACAGCGGGTGGCGCCGCGCTTCTACGAGCGGGGCCAGGGCGGGCTGCCGGACCGCTGGATCGAGATGGTCCGCCAGACCCTCATGCACCTGGGCCCGAAGGTGCTGGCGGGCCGGATGGTCCGGGAGTACGTGGGGCGCCTGTACACCCCGGCGGCCCACGCGCACCGGTCGATGACACCTCAGGCGGCGCGGGAGCTGGCGGGCTGGAAGGCGCGTGTGCGCTCCGCCTGGCCGTCGGTCACGGTCGACCACGTCGAGACGTCGGCCACGACTCAGACGGCGGAACTGGGCACGACGCTGGCGCTCCGCGTCCGGGTCGGCCTCGGCGAGCTGGGGCCGGACGACGTGGAGGTGCAGGCGGTGGCGGGCCGTGTGGACATGGAGGACCGCCTGGAGGACGCGACACCGGTGCCGCTGAAACCGGCGGGCGGCCCGGACACCGAAGGCCGCTGGCTGTACGAGGGACCCCTGTCCCTGGACCGCACGGGCCCGTTCGGCTACACGGTCCGGATCCTGCCGTCGCACCGGCTGCTGGCGTCGAGCGCGGAACTGGGCCTGGTGACGGTGCCGTCGGAGGACGTGGTGGGGGCGGCGGGGGTGCTGATGCGGTAGGGGCCGCCCGAGGGAGCGCCGAACAGGCAGATCGTGGGCCGGCGACCGTGCGGCTGCGCGCAACCGACCGCGCGGCCGCACGGTTCACTCGTCCGGATCCCCGCACAGCCTCCGCAGCACAGCCCCGCACCGTCGGGCATAGGCGTGCTGCAAGCCCCGCGCCGCCGGACCGCCCGCCCGGGAGTACCACTTCGCCGGGCGGCTGAAGGCGTTGACCGTCAGCCAGACCGTGCCGTCGCCCGTGCGGTCCACCACGAAGGACTCCTCGCCGCACTCCGGGTGGCCCGGCAGCGTGCCGTACGCCCAGCCGGCGCGGCGGGGCTCCTCGAGCGTCCAGACCACGCGGCACGGGGCCTTGATCATGCCGGCCAGGGTGATGGTGACGTCCACCCCCGGGGCGGCCCTGTCCTCGGTGACCGAGACTCCGACGCCGATCGCCCGGTGCAGTTCCCAGGTCAGGACCGCCTCGGCGGCCCTGTGGAACACCTGTTCGCCCTCGCCGATGCGAGCACGGACGTGCAGGGGGCGGAAGCCCTCGGGGCAGTGGCCGGGCTCGCGGGTGGCGCCGACATCCTCGTAGGTGAAGGACATGGGCCCAGCCTAGGGCGGCCCCCGGCGTGACCTTCCCGCCGGGGCCCGCCGTGTCGGCGTGCGTGCTAGTTCACGTTGACCGCGGACCAGGCCGCCGCCACCGCGTTGTACTCGGTGCTGCCGG
This sequence comes from Streptomyces sp. Y2F8-2, assembly GCF_014905555.1. GTDB lineage: Bacteria > Actinomycetota > Actinomycetes > Streptomycetales > Streptomycetaceae > Streptomyces > Streptomyces cynarae. The sequence goes on from NZ_BNGS01000011.1 coordinate 6,187, forward strand.
AGCCGTACAGGGCGGACGCCGCGTTCAGGGTCGCCGTGCGGGCGCCCTTGTAGTTCGTCGTCGACGTCATGTACGTGGTCAGCGCCTTGTACCAGATCTGCAGCGCCTTGGCGCGGCCGATGCCGGTGACCGTGGAGCCGTTGGACGTCGGCGAGTTGTAGCTGACGCCGTTGATCGTCTTGGCGCCGCTGCCCTCCGACAGGAGGTAGAAGAAGTGGTTGGCGACACCGGACGAGTAGTGCACGTCCTTGCTGCCGACGCCGGAGGACCAGTAGTCGGCGGAGCCGCCGTCCTTGCTGGGCTTGTCCATGTAGCGCAGCGGGGTGCCGTCCCCGTTGATGTTGATCTTCTCGCCGATGAGGTAGTCACCGGGGTCGGAGGCGTTGTTGGCGTAGAACTCCACGCCGGTGCCGAAGATGTCGCTGGTCGCCTCGTTGAGACCGCCGGACTCGCCGCTGTAGTTGAGCCCCGCGGTGTTGGAGGTGACGCCGTGGCTCATCTCGTGACCCGCCACGTCCAGAGAAGTGAGCGGGTGGGTGTTGCCGGAGCCGTCGCCGTAGGTCATGCAGAAGCAGCTGTCGTCCCAGAACGCGTTCACGTAGGCGTTGCCGTAGTGGACGCGGGAGTAGGCCGCCTTGCCGTCGTTCTTGATGCCGCTGCGGCCGAAGGTGCTCTTGTAGAAGTCCCAGGTCACCTGGGCGCCGTAGGCGGCGTCGGCGGCGGCCGTCTGGTCCGTGGACGAGCTGGAGGCCGTCCCCGTGCCCCAGACGTCGTCCGAGTCGGTGAACAGGGTGCCCGTGGACGAGCTGCTGCTGTGCTTGAGGTTGTACGTCTTGTGGCCGCCCCGCGTGGTGTCGTACAGCTGGTAGGTCGACCCGGACAGGGTGGTGTTCAGGGTGACCGTGCCCGAGTACAGGCTCTTGCCGGTGCCGGTCTCGATGCCCTGGTACTCGTACAGCTTCTTGCCGGTGGCCGCGTCGGTGATGACGTGCAGCTGGTTCGGGGTGCCGTCGTCCTGGAGGCCGCCGACGACCGTCTCGTAGGCGAGGACGGGTTTGCCGCTGCCCGCCCAGATCACCTTGCGGGGCGCGCTGTCGGCGGCGGTCTTGTCCGAGCCCGCGGCCTTCGCGACGGTCAGCGCCTGCTTCTCGGCCTTGGCGGGGGCGATCTGCGGCTTGAGCGAGGCCACCTTGATGGCCGCGCCGCTCGCTCTGGTCACGCCCTCGGTCCTGCCGGACTTCGAGTGGACGACGAGGTCGCCGCCGAGGACCGGAAGGCCGGCGTAGGTGCGCTCGTAGCGGGTGTGGACCGTGCCGTCGACGTCCCTGACGACGTCCTTGACGACCAGCTTCTCCTGGGCGCCGAGGCCTATCTGCCGCGCGGTCTCGGTGGCGTTCTCCTCGGCCTTCGCGATGAGCGAGGTGCGGGCCGCGGCGGACAGATAGGTCGGGGCGGCGGCGAGGGGCGCCTGGCCGGCGGAGGCGGCCTGGGTCTGGGCCGAGGCGTTCGCGGTCAGGCCCGTGGTGAGGAGGGCTCCGGCGGCGACGGCGGTGGCGATGGCCAGCGTGGTGCGCTGGTGACGCGCGTAGCGGGGAGTCACACAAGCTCCTTCTGTGGGGGATTCCGGTCGGCGTGGGGTTACCGACCGGATCGGTCGTGAAGTTGCGGTGCATGTGCGGCAGCGGTGGAAGCGTGACATGCGGTCGCGTACATGTCAGGACTTCGAAGTGATGTTGGCCGAAAGTCGACTCGCAGGTGAACGTTGCGGGCATGTAAACGGGTCCGTCCCCGAGGTGGCCCACCTCGGGGACGGTGCCCTCTCCGCGCTGCTCGGGGGCGGTTTACGGGAAGGTCAGCTTCCAGCTGTTGAGGGTGCCGACGTCCTGAGCCGCCTGGTCCTGGACCTTCAACTTCCAGGTTCCGTTGGCCGTTTCCGAGGAGGCGTTGACCGTGTAGGTCGCCTTGACGTTGTCCGCCGAGTCGGAGGAGCTGAAGTTCTTCAGGCGGTAGGAGGTGCCCGAGGGACCGACCAGATCGATCACGAGGTCACCGCGCCAGGTGTGCGTGATGTCGACGGTCACCTGGAGGTTGCTCGGCGCGTTGCCGGTCCTGCCGGAGACGGTGATCGACGATGTGATGGCGGGTCCGTTGTCCGGGATGGACACCGGGGTCGTGTTCTCGTACGACGTGCCACCGCCGCCGCCCCCGCCCGAGCGCGACCCGACCGCTACGGCCGCCCAGGCGTCCTGCACCGCCTTGTACTCGGCGCTGGTGGTGCCGTAGAGCTCACCCGCGGCGGCGAGCGTGCCGGTACGGGCGCCGGCGTAGTTGGTGGTCGAGGTGAACTTCGTGGTCAGCGCCCGGTACCAGATCTGCAGCGCCTTGTCCCGGCCGATGCCGGTGACCGGGAGCCCGTCCGACGTCGGCGAGTTGTAGCTCACCCCGCCGATGACCTTGGCGCCGCTGCCCTCCGACAGGAGGTAGAAGAAGTGGTTCGCCACGCCCGACGAGTAGTGGACGTCGAGGTTGCCCACGCCGGAGTACCAGCTGTCGGCGGAGCCGCCGTCCTTGCTGGGCTTGTCCATGTAGCGCAGTGGGGTGCCGTCGCCGTTGATGTCGATCTTCTCGCCGATGAGGTAGTCACCGGGGTCGGAGGCGTTGTTGGCGTAGAACTCCACGCCGGTGCCCATGATGTCGCTGGTCGCCTCGTTCAGACCGCCGGACTCGCCGCTGTAGTTGAGCCCCGCGGTGTTGGAGGTGACGCCGTGGCTCATCTCGTGCCCGGCGACGTCGAGCGAGGTCAGCGGGTCGGCGTTGCCGGAGCCGTCGCCGTAGGTCATGCAGAAGCAGCCGTCGTCCCAGAACGCGTTCACGTACGCGTTGCCGTAGTGGACCCGCGAGTAGGCCGCCTTGCCGTCGTTCCTGATGCCGCTGCGGCCGAAGGCGTTCTTGTAGAAGTCCCAGGTGACGGCCGCGCCGTAGTGCGCGTCGGCGCCCGCGGTCGCGGCGTTGGACGTGGTGCCGTTGCCCCAGGTGTCGCTCGACTGCGAGAACAGCGTGCCGGTGCCGGAGGTGCCGCGGTTGAGGTTGTACGTCTTGTGCCCGCCGCGCGAGCCGTCGTTCAGCGTGTACGTCGACCCGGACTGCGTGGTGGTCAGGGTGACCTGGCCGCTGTACTGGGTGTTGCCGATGCCGGTCTCGACGCCCTGGTGGCGGTACAGCTCCTTGCCGGTGGCGGCGTCGGTGATGACGTGCAGTTCGTTGGGCGTGCCGTCGTCCTGGAAGCCGCCGACGACCGTCTCGTACGCCAGCACCGGCTTGCCGCTCGCCGCCCAGATCACCTTGCGGGGCGCGCTGTCGGCGGAGGTCTTGCTCGAGCCCGCCGCCCGGGCCACGGACAGCGCCTGCGTCTCCGCCTTCGCGGGGGCGATCGCGGGGGTCAGCGAGGCGACCTTGAGGGCGGCCTGCGTGGCCTTGACGACCTTCTGCGGCGTCCCCGACTTGCCGGTGTCGACCACCAGGTCGCCGCCGAGGACGGGAAGGCCGGCGTAGGTGCGCTCGTAGCGGGTGTGGAGCGTCCCGTCGCCGTCCTTGACGACGTCCTTGACGACCAGCTTCTCCTGGGCGCCGAGGCCGATCGCCCTGGCGGTGTCCGCCTTCGCAGCGTCGGCGTCGCGGATCAGCTCGGCGCGCTGCGAGGGGGAGAGCTTCATGGCCGCGTGGGCGGGGTCGAACTTCCCGGCGGCGGGGCCGGCCGGGGCGGCGCTCGCGGCGCCCGACTGGACGGCGGCGGCGAGCAGGGCCGAGACGCCGACGAGGGCGACGGCGGCGGCGCGGCGGGAGGGGGTGTGGGAGGTGCGTCTGCGAGAGGAACTGCTTCTCAACACTGACTCCTTCTGCGTGGCCGCGGGTCGCGCGGCCAGGGGAGACCGGACGGAGGGTGGGCCGTCCGGGCAGAACAGGGGCGGAACGCGGAACCAGGTGCGGGTGCGCAGTGCGTGAAGGGTGCCTCGGCCCGGCACAGCGGTCGAAGCTGTGGGGTTGCTGTGGAGGGGCCGTGGGAAGCGTGGCAGAGAGCGATGAAGTTGTCAGGATCGCATCAAGAGGTTGGCCGGAAATCGTTCGTTGGCCGGTTGGTCACGTCCGATATACGGATCGTTTTCCAGAGGTTCGGGGAGGAGGTGATATGTGTCCGGGCTCCTGGGCGGATACGGGACGCGGTGGCAGTTCGTGGCCCGACCCGGGGACTTGGGGGAGATCCCCGTCGGGCGCCGCGTCACGGGCCCTTCCGAAGACGTAGACGTCCCGGTCCACGCAGACGACAAGCCGGCCCCCCGGCCCGAACTCAAGGCCGCGTACCGGCGATCGGGCGGGTGTGGAGAACACGTCCGCCGGGTTCTGAGGGGGAAGCTCCGGCCACTCCCCGTGGTCCGGTTCCCACACCGCCACCGCGCCGTCCCGGCCTCCGGTGGCGGGCACCAGGCGGCCGTCGACGACCGTGCAGGCGAGGGCCGTGATGATGCCCGGGTGGCGCAGGAGGACGGAATCCCGGTGACCGTCCCAGATCCGCACCGTGCCGTCCTCGAAGGCGATCAGCACGGCGGGCCGGTCGCCGAGGCTCACGCAGGCGAGTGCGACGGGCGGGAACAGACAGGCCAGACAGGACTCCTCGCGCTGGTCCACCAGGGACCACAGGCGGACCGTCCTGTCCTCGGCGGCGGAGACCACGACCGGACGGTCCGCCACGACCGTGCCGCACAGGGCGGTCACGCGTGCCGTGTGGCCCGGCAGGCCGAACAGGGCCATACCCGTCTCGAGATCCCGGACACGCAGCCGGTGCAGATGGTCGGCGGTGACGGCGACGGCACGGTCCTGCACCGTGCTCACCGCGACCGCCGTGGCCCAGCACGGCGCCAAATGGTCCATGGTGGTGCCGGTCGTCAGGTCCCACACCTCCGCCGGGCGGTTCGCCGAACTCGTCAGCGCCAGGGCACGGTCGTGCGACCGTCCCGCGGCCAGCGCCATGAACAGGCTGATGCCGTCGGTGACCACGGGAGCGGCGGGCGCGCCCGTGGCCATGTCCCACACCCGCAGGGTCGTGTCCTCGGACGCGGTCACCACGACCGGCCGGCTCCGGTAGTGGCTGAGGGCGACCGCGCGTATCGGTGCGCTGTGCCCCTCCCACGATCCGCCGGGAGCCAGGGCGAGATCCCACACCCGGACCGAGCCGTCCTCGGTCCCGACGACGGCGGTGGCGACGCCCAGCGTGCCGAAGCCGTGCACCGCGAGGACCGCGCCGGAAGTCGCGGACCCGGAGGAGGCGACGGTTTCGCGCAGTGCCAGGTCCAGCAGGTGTACGGAGCCGTCCCGGGCCCCGATGACGGCGACGGCCCATTCGTCGAGGCTGATGCAGGCGACGCCGGTCGCCTGCACAGCCGGCAACCGAGCGGAGATCTCCATCGGCCCCCGGGTCGTCAGCGCCCACAGCCGCACGCCCGCGCCGTCCGCGGTCACGGCGACCGGCTGCCCGTGCACGACGGCACAGGACACCGCGCGGATGGCGAACCGTTGCCGCGGTGCCTTGGAGGGCCGGGAGTATGTGATGTCCCACGGGCGGTGGTCCATGGCTTTCCAGGTACGGGAGTCGGTGGGATCCGAGGAGCGGGAGTCTCCGGACGTCAGGTCCCAGACGTGCAGCGCGCCCAGCCGGTCACCGGCGACCACCACCGGCCGTCCGCGCACCGTGGCACCGGCCAGGGCACCGGAGCAACCGGCCCCGAGGGTGAGGGTATGCGGCAGGGACGCCCCGCCGGCGGGGTCCCACGTCCTCAGCGTGCCGTCCGCGTCGGCGCTGACCACGACCGGGTCGCCCTGCAGCGCGGTGCAGACCAGGCCGGTCACCCGTGCCCTGTGCCCCCGCGCGGCGACGACCGTGTGCGTGACCAGGTCGTGAAGCCACACGGTGCCGTCCTCCGTGCCGACGGCCACCGTGCTGTGTCCGTCCACCGTCGTGCACGCCAACGCGCTGACCCGCTCCTGCTCCCCGTACTCGAACTCACCGAGCGGCAGGCCGGTCTCCGCGCCCCAGACCCGTACCTTGTGCCCTTCGGCCCCGAGGACGACGCCGCGGCCCTCCAGCTCCGCGTGGCACACGGCGACGACCGGAGCAGGCAGCCCCTCCAGCACCAGCTGCGGCGACAGCGCCGCCGGGGGCCGGCCCGCGGCCGCCCACAGCGGCTTCCAGCGCTGGTGACGGCCGCCGCGGTTCAGATTCCGCACCATGGCGTCGTACCGGTGCCTGGCCGCGTCGCAGCTCAGGACATGGCGGCGCTCTTCGGGCTCCAGTCCCCGGTGCTGCTCCAGGTGCGCCCGGTAGACGGCGGCGGCGAGACGTGCGGACTCGGACTGCAGACCGCGCAGCAGCGGCGTCAGCCCGACCGGGTGGGCGTACACCAGGAACTCGGCGTCGCCGACGAGTTCCTCCAGCAGCCCGGCGCCCGCCGCGCAGGCCGGCAGATGGCGCAGCACATAGGGGTCGGCCTGGCGCCACAGGCGGCGGCCGTCCGGGGTCCGGGGAACGGTGCCGAGGAGCCGCCGGTACCAGCGGGCCCAGACGTCGTCAGGCGCGTCCTTCTTCAGGTTGTCCGCGAGGGACTGGTGGTAGAGCCGGTAGACGGAGCGGCCCTCGTCGTCGACCGCCTCGACGACGTACGGTCCGACGACATCGCTGCGCAGCAGGTGCAGCAGCCGCTCGGCGGTCCGCGCGGCCTCGGACGGCCGGCGGGACGCGAGGACCGACCAGATCTGCGACAGCGGCATGCCCTGGCCCTCCGCGTAGGCCAGCGGGAGCAGCAACGTCCGTACGTGTGCGGCCTCCTCCCGGCCGAGCTGCAGTTCCAGCGCCCAGGTGAAGGCCCGGCCCACGGCGGCCTCCGGGCTGTGCTCCCGGACCGGCGCGGGAAGCTCCGCCGGGCCGGGGGCGTCCCCGGCCCCGCGGGTGGCCACGGCACGGGCGACCAGCCGGGCCACGAGGAACAGGGGGTGGCTGGAGGCGGCGATGTGCGTCGCGATGCGGTTGATGTGCTCCGCGGGCAACCCGGTGTCGCTGCCCGGGCCGTGCGGAGCGCGCAGCAGCTGCTCGGCGTACATGACCAGGTCGTCGGGGTCCGTCCAGGCGGGGTCCGCGAGGTTGATGACCTCCGCCTGCCGGACGCCGGTGACGACGGTGCCGACGATGTGCGGCCTGACGCCGATGAGGAGCCGCAGCTTGGGGGCGTCCGCCACCAGCCGGCCGAGGAACTGGGCGATCTGCCGCTCCTCGCCCTGGGACGATCCTGCCTCGTCCAGGGCGTCCACCACGATCGTGGCGACGGTGTCCAGTGAGGCGAGCCGCTCGCGCAGGCTCCGTGCGGTCGGCTCGGGCGCCTCGACGGCCGCGGCCAGGGCCGCCGTCATCTGCGCGAGGGTGAGGGACCGGGCGTGCACCGCGACCGTGACGACCCCGACGGGCAGTCGGGCGCCCGCCGACACGGTGTCCGCGGGTATGGTCTCGCGCACCCGTGGATCCGAGAGGGCCACCAGCCGCCCCAGGACCGCCGACTTGCCCACGCCCGGAGGCCCGGTCACCACGAACACACGCACCTGGCGTTCGGTTTCTCCTCTGAGCCAGCCGGCCAGCCGCTCGAGCACCCGGCCGCGTCCGGTGAAGTAGTGGCCGACCTCGTTGACGGTCTGTCTGCCGGTCCCGCGCGGGGAGAAGTGGTCCATCAGCTCGGCGTCCCGGCGCCGTTGCTCGGCCAGTTCCGACTGCGTGCGCAGCCCCAGCCGCCGGACGAAGAAGCGCTGTTCGGCGAGGTCGAACTCGCGTCCCTCCACGAGCAGTTGCGGCACGTAGTAGGGATTGGGGAAGAAACCCGTGGTCAGGTCGCCTTCCACCGTGTCGTCGCACAACTGGGCCCAGTCGGCCCGCTGCTCGACGCCCCGGCGGCGGAACTCGGCGTTCAGCCCCCTCACGAGCTCGGGCAGGCTGATGTGACTGGCGCGGTTGCCGAGCCGGGCCTCATCGGTCAGCACCGTGGAGAGCGCCGCGCTGAAGACCCCGTCGCGCGCCTCCTGAAGGATCCTGGCGGCACACAGCACCCCGAACGCCTTGAGGAAGCGGTGATCGGCACCCGGTGCGTCGGCCACGGCGAGTTTCGCCCGTACCGCCTGCTCCAGGGCGTCGACCGCGCCCCTTCCCGCGTAGCAGGAATCGAGCACCAGCAGCAGACGGCTCACGCCCTTCAGCGCGGGCAACTCCACGAGTCGTCCGACCGGCAAGGCACTGATCCGCAGCTCCGCCGGGCCCGTCTCGGAGTCGGCGCACAGGAGGTAGTGGTGTCCGGATTCCTCCTGGCCGTGACCGCTGAAGTAGATCACCAGCGTGTCGCCGTCCTCGAACGCCTCGTCGAGCCAGCGGAGCATCGGCCGTACGACCTCATCGGGCCCCCGCGGATTGAGCAGTCCCTCAGGGAAGACCGCCGCCGACTCGTAGCCGAGACCGGCCAGCGAGCCGATGACGGCGGGGAGGTCCTCGACCACGCCCGGCAACGCGGGCAGCTCCTCGTGCGTGTACCGCTCGGTGCCGAAGGCCAGCACATGGCGCCGTGGGCCGCCGGTGCTCACCGCACGGTCCCGAGGCCCTTGCCGATCGCCTCTCCCGTCTCCCGGGCCGTCAGATGGCGCAGCAGGTCGTGCACCTTCCAGCCGTTGTCCACCAGGACGTCCAGCATCTCCGGTGCCGACCGCCCGGCCGGGCGTTCACCGTCGGCGGCCGGCGGGGTGAACCACGGGGCGAGCTCTTTCACCGAGGCGACCACGTCGTGCCGGTCGCACACGTTGGCCCAGCTCTCGAGGCCCTCGGGCCAGTGGCCTCGCCCCGCTTCCGGCGACGGCCGCAGACGGTCGAACACGAGCTTGGGCATGCCCAGGGGAGAACCGAGGGTCACCAGCGTTCGGACCGGCCAGTGCGGATGCGCGCACAGCGCCTCGTACGCCACGACCGAGCCCAGGGAGTGACCGACGAGCACCGTGGTGTCCGCCTCGATCCGGGCGGCCACGGCCGCGACGGCCCGCGCCCGCACCGGCTCCTCCGTGAAGTAGCGGCGCACCTGGCGCAGCACACCGAGCAGAAACCGCTCCGCCACCGCGGTGGAGAGGAACCGCGACCGCAGCAGCGCGTTCATCGCCCGCTGCACCGTCTGCGGGGTCGGCGCCTTGCTGCCCGCCGCGGAGCCCTCCGGGGGCGGCACCCGGTCGGGTTCGGCTTGCGCGGCGGCGGCCCAGCAGGCGTCGAGGAGCTCGATCTCGAACGGGTCGTCGAGGTCGGTCGCACGCTGCGGAAGACCACCGTCGCCCTTGGCGCCGGGTGCGCGGAAGACGTTCCCGTAGAAGGCGACATCCACGAGCTGCGGGCCGAAGCCGTCGGCCGCGCCGGCGAGTTCCACTCCGTCGGCCAGTGCCGCGGCGACCGGATCACGCAGGGAGTTGCGCCCGAGGAACTGCTGTCCCACTCCATGCACCACGACCACTCGTGCCACGCGGCCCTCCTCGTCTCGACCCGCAGGGCCATGATTGCGCAGCGGCTCGCGGCGCACACCGAATCCGGTGTACCGGACGCGTCTTCGGGCGCTCAGGATCCGACAGGGCGCCGGTGGCGGTATGTTGTCCGGCTTCTCCGGGTGCCGTCACCCGGCGGCCGGGGACCTGCCGTCCCCGTGCCACGTCCGCCACAGCGCCGCGTACGCCCCGTCCGCCGTCACCAGGTCCTCATGCGTCCCCAGTTCCGTCAGGAGGCCGTTCTCCATCACCGCCACCCGGTCCGCGTCGTGGGCCGTGTGGAGGCGGTGGGCGATCGCGATGACCGTGCGGCCCTTCAGGACCGCCGCCAGCGCGCGCTCCGTGTGGCGGGCCGTCGTCGGATCCAGCAGGGCCGTGGCCTCGTCGAGGATCAGCGTGTGCGGGTCGGCCAGCACCACCCGGGCCAGGGCCAGTTGCTGGGCCTGTGAGCCGTCCGTGCGGCTCCCGGCCGGCCCGAGCCCGGAGTCCAGGCCGTCCGGCAGCTCCCGCACCCAGTCGTCGGCGCCCACCGCGGCGAGCGCCGCCCACAACTGCTCGTCCGTCGCCGACGGTTCGGCGACGAGCAGGTTGTCGCGGACCGTGCCGAGGAAGACATGGTGCTCCTGGGTGACGAGGACCACCTGGCGGCGCAGCCGCTCCGGCCCCAGGTCCGCGACCGGCACACCGCCCACCGTCACCGAGCCCCCGGTCGGCGCGTCGATGCCCGCCAGCAGCCGGCTCAGGGTGGTCTTGCCGGCGCCGGAGGGGCCGACCACCGCCAGCCGTTCCCCCGGCCGCACGGACAGGTCCACCCCGCGCAGCACCTCACCCCCGCGGTCGTAGGCGTAGCGCACGTCCGTCACGTCGATCCGGTCGTCCGCCGGGACGGCCGGCGTGCCCTCCGGGTCGGCCTGCGGGGCCCGGGCGAGCCCCTCCACCCTGGCGAAGGACGCACCGCTGCTCTGCAACTGCTCGACCCGCATCAGGATCTCGTCCAGCGGTGAGCTGAACTGCTGCAGATACACCGCCGCGGCCACCACCGACCCCAGGCTCATCACCCCGTGCGCGTGCAGCACCCCGCCGGCCAGCAGCACCCCGGCCACCGGAAGGACATAGGAGACCTCCACCACCGGGAAGAACACGGACCGCAGGGACAGCGTGTACAGGCGCCGGCGCCGGGAGACGTCCAGCGCGTCCCGGCTCGTCACGATCCGCCGCTCCTGCAACCGGAACGCCTCCACCGTGCGCGCCCCGGACGCCGTCGCCGCCAGGATCTCCGCGACCTGGGAGTTCGCCTCGCCCTCGGCGAGGTAACCGTCCCTGGCCCGGCGCAGATACCAGCGCAGCACACACCAGATGGGCAGCAGGGCGAACACGCCGATCGCGCCGAGCAGCGGGTCCAGCGCGAAGACCGCGCCCAGCAGGAACAGCGCCTGCACGGTGTTGATCAGCAGCTCGGGGCCGGCGTCGCGCAACGTGGTGCCCACGGTGGCCACGTCGGCGGTGCCGCGCGCGGTCAGGTCCCCCGTGCCGGCCCGCTCCACCACGGACGCGGGCAGTGCGAGGACCCGGTCGACGAACTCCTCGCGCACGCGGGCCAGGGTCCGCTCCCCGAAGCGGTGCCCCACGTACCGGGCCCAGCGCGACAGCAGCAACTGTGCCAGCGAACACAGCAGGATGCCGAGCGCCAGACGGTCCACCGCACCGACGCCGCCCCCGGACCGGACCTCGTCGACGATCCGCCCGAGCAGCCACGGCCCGGCGAGCCCGGCCCCGGCCGCCGCCGCGTTCAGGACCAGTACGGCGGTGAAGGCCCGCCCGTCGGCCCGCACCAGCCGTACGGCGGCCCGCCGCACGTCGACGGCTTCGGCCACGGGCAGATGTCCCCGGTTCACGCCACGACCTCCTCGGCATCGGCGGTGTCGGTGTCCCGCGCCACCAGCGCCCGGTAGCCCGGCTCCGCCTCGATCAGCCGCCGGTGGCTCCCGGTGGCCGCGACCTTGCCGTCGACCAGGTAGTGGACGGTGTCCGCGCGGTCCAGGACCAGCGGGGAGGTGGTGGTCACCACGGTCGTACGGCCCTCGCGCGCCTCCCTCAGCCGTTTTGCGACCGCCGCCTCGGTGTGCGCGTCCAGCGCCGACGTGGGCTCGACGGCCAGCAGCACCTCGGGGTCGGCGAGCAGCGCCCGCACGAGCCGGACGCGCTGCCGCTGGCCGCCGGACAGGTTGCGTCCCTGCGCGTCGATCGCCGAGCCGAGCCCGTCCGGCAGGCCCTGCACGATGTCGTCGGCGACAGCGGCGTGCACCGCCCTGCCGATCGCCGCGTCATCGACGTCCTCCGCCTGCCGGGCGCCCGCGACCAGCTCGCGCAGCGTGCCGGCGAACAGGTCGGCCTCGTTGTCGGCGACCAGGATCCGCTCCCGCACCTGTGACAGCGGGATGTCGTCCAGGCGCACCCCGCCCCAGGTCGCCTCCGACGGGACGTACCGCCCCAGGCGGTCGACGACCGCTGCGGTGTCCGCGGGCCGTGCCCCGGCCAGGGCGGTCAGCCGCCCCGGCACCACCCGCACCCCGGACTCCGGGTCGTGCAGCACGGACGGCTCCGGGGGAGCGTCGCGCGTGCCGTCGTCCGGCTCCGGCTCCATCCGCAGCAGCCGTACGACGCGCCGGGCGGCCACCACGCCCCGGCCGACCTGGTAACCCCAGTCGATCAAGGCCGCGACCGGGCGCACGATCACGGCGACATACCCGTACACCGCCACCAGCTCACCCACGGTGATGTCCCCCCGGGCGGCCAGCCGCGCCGCGAGCCACGTCACGACGGCGAGGAACAGCGTCGGCAGCCCCACCCCGAGCGCCTGCATCCAGCTGGTCACCGACCCGACCCGGTATCCCTGCTCCCGCAGCCGCTGGGAGTCCCGGCGGAAGGCGTCCGCGAACAGCCCCTTGCCGCCGAGGCCGTTGAGGACCCGCAGCCCGCCCGCGAGGTCGCCGATCCGGGCGGTGAGCACACCCTGCCGCTCCCGGTACTCCGCCTCCGTGTCCTGCAGGCGCCGCATCAGCGGTCCGACGATCAGGGCGATCACCGGCACGCCGAGCACCACCACCGCGGCGAGTTGCACGGAGACCGACAGCAACAGCCCTGCGACCACCAGATAGGCGACGACCGCGCCGACACCGGGGCCCACGACGGTCAGGGCGCCGGCGATCGTCTGCACGTCGCTCACACCGATGGTGACCACTTCACCGGCCCCGGCCCGCCGCGGCAGCGCGGCCCCCAGCCGGACCGCGTGCCCCACGACCACCTTCACCGTGCGGAAGTTGGCGTCCATCCGCACCCGGGTCATCACCCGGTGCCGCATGATGCTCAGCCACGCGTTGAACGCGCCCACCGCGAACAGCGCCGTGGACCATCCGGCGAGGGCGCCCGTGTCACCCCGGCGAAGACCCTCGTCGACCGCACGGGCCATCAGGTACGGCGTCGCCGCCATCAGCACCATCCAGACGCTGCCGAGCAGCGCCCCCGCGACGGACCGCCCCGGCTGCCGGGTCACCAGCCACCACAGATACCGCCAGCCGTCACGGCAGTCGGGCTTCCCGGGATCCTCGTACGCGTCGATCATCGTCCCGTCTCCCCGTTCTTCCGGTTCTCGCCGATCTCGCCGTTCCGCTCACGCCAGGCTGTCCCGCCAGGCCCGGTGCAGATCCGCGAACCGTCCCGTCCCCGCGATCAGTTCCGCCGGGCTGCCGTCCTCGACGATGCGGCCGCCCTCCATCACGAGCACCCGGTCGGCGATCTCCACCGTCGACAGCCGGTGCGCGATCACCACGGCCGTACGGCCCCGCAGCACCGTCTCCATCGCCCGCTGCACGGCCCGTTCGCCGGGGACGTCCAGGGAGCTGGTCGCCTCGTCGAGGATCAGCACCGCGGGGTCGGCGAGCAACGCCCGGGCGAACGCGACGAGTTGCCGCTGCCCGGCCGAGATCCGGCCGCCGCGTTTGCGGACGTCGGTGTCGTAGCCCTCCGGCAGCGCGGCGATGAAGTCGTGCGCGCCGATCGCCTTCGCCGCCCGCTCCATCTCCTCGCGGGTCGCGTCCGGGCGGCCGATCGCGATGTTCTCGGCGACCGTCCCGGAGAACAGGAACGCCTCCTGGGTCACCATGACCACTCCGCGCCTGAGGTCGGGCAGCGCGAGGTCGCGCAGGTCCACGCCGTCCAGCAGGACGCGGCCGTCGGTGGGGTCGTAGAAACGGGCCAGCAGCTTGGCGAGCGTCGACTTGCCCGCGCCGGTCGCGCCGACCACCGCCACCGTCTGCCCGGCCGGCAGGGTGAGCGAGAAGCGCGGCAGCACCTCGCCGCCCGTGCGGTACGCGAAGCGGACCTCCTCGAAGACCACCTCGCGGCCCGGCTGGTCGCCCTTCAGCGGCGGGAGCCCGCTCGGGTGGGCCGGCTCCGGCACGGACGGCGTCTGCGCCAGCAGCCCCGCGATCTTCTCCAGCGAGGCCGCGGCCGACTGGTAGGAGTTCAGGAACATGCCGAGCCGGTCGATGGGGTCGTACAGCCGCCGCAGATACAGCACCGCCGCCGCCAGGACACCCAGCGCGAGGGAGCCCTCCGCCACCCGGTACGCGCCCCACAGCACGATTCCGGCCACCGTCGAGTTGGCGATCAGCCGGGAGCCGGTGACATAGCGGGCCATCTCCAGCAGGGCGTCGCCGTTGGTCCGCTCGTGCCGCCGGTTCAGGACGCCGAAGTCGGCGTCGTTGGCCTCCTCCCGGCGGAACGCGCGCACCGGGCGGATGCCGTTCATGGTCTCCGCGAACTTCACGATCACCGCGGCGATCGCGGTCGACCGCCTGCGGAAGACGCGTCCCGCCCGGCGCCGGTAGAGCCGGACCAGCCCGTACAGCGGCACCAGGGAGGCCACCGCGACCGCGCCGAGGCCCAGGTCGAGCCAGAGCAGCATCGCCGAGATGTAGACGAACGACAGGATGACCGTGACCAGTTCCTGAAGGCCCTCGCTGAGCAGTTCGCGCAGCGACTCGACGTCCGTCGTGGACCGCGAGATCAGCCGGCCCGAGGTGTAGCGCTCGTGGAAGTCGATGCTCAGCGCCTGCGCGTGGCGGAAGATGCGGCCGCGCAGATCGAGCAGCACATCCTGGTTGACGCGGGCGGAGGCGATCGTGAACGCGTACTGCAGGACGCCGGAGGCAGCGGCGGACAGCAGGTAGCCGACCGCCACCGCGATCAGCGGGCCGTGGTCGCCGTGGCGCAACGCCGGTACGGCGCGGTCGATGGCGTACGCCACCAGCAGCGGGCCCACCTGCACCGCCGCCTGCTGGAGCAGCAGCAGGACACAGGTCAGGGCCGTTCGGGCCTTGAGCGGGGCGAGCAGCGAGCGCAGCAGCGCGGCGGTGGCTCCCGGGGGTGTGGGGAGGGCGTCGCGGTCGAAGGGGTCGTCGGAGGCGGCGGGGTCCGGGGCGGGTCCCTCCCGGTCCTGTTCCTCGTCGTTCGGCGCGGTCGTCGTGGGCGCCGTCATAGGACCTCCTCGCTGTCCTGGGAGGGTGCGGGGTCTCCGGACATCAGATGGGCGTACTCGGCGTTGCCGCGCAGCAGTTCCTGGTGGGTGCCGACGGCGGCGATACGGCCGCCGGAGAGCAGGGCGACGCGGTCGGCGAGCAGGACGGTGGACGGGCGGTGCGCGACGACCAGGGCCGTCGTGCCGTCGAGCACGCGGCGCAGGGCGGCCTCGACCGCGGCCTCGGTGTGCACGTCGAGGGCGGAGAGGGGGTCGTCCAGGACGAGGAAGCGGGGGCTGCCGACGACGGCGCGGGCGAGCGCGAGGCGCTGCCGCTGCCCTCCGGAGAGGCTGAGGCCCTGCTCACCGACCTGGGTGCGGGTGCCCTGGGGGAGGGCGTGGGCGAAGTCGGCCTGGGCGACGGCGAGGGCGCGCTCCAGTTCCTTCTCGCCGGCGGTGTCGGGGGCGCCCATGAGGACGTTGGCGGCGACGGTGGCGGAGAAGAGGGTGGGTTCCTCGAACGCGACGGCCACCTTGGAGCGGAGCTCTTCCCGGGACATGGCGGTGATGTCGACTCCGTCGAGGGTGATGCGTCCGGAGGTCACCTCGTGCAGGCGGGGGATGAGCGCGGTGAGGGTGGTCTTGCCACTGCCGGTGGCGCCCACCAGGGCCATGGTCTCGCCGGGACGGATGTGGAGGTCGATGCCGTCGAGGATCGGCTTGGAGCCGGTCGGTGCGTCGGGGTAGCGGAAGGAAACGTTGTCGAACCGTAGGCCGTCGGATTGCTCGGTGCTGGTGCCGGCCGGGGGTCGGTTCCGCAGCTCGGCGGTCCGAGACGCTGCCGCGCCCACCGTCCTCCCCTCTCGACTTCGCTCGAGCGGGGGGACCCCCATCCCCCCAACGGCAGGACTGCCCGCAGCCAGGTCGGCCTCCGGCTCCTCGTCCATCACCTCGAAGTACCGCTCCGTTGCCGTCGCCGCCTCCTGGCTCATCGCCAGCAGGAAGCCGATGGACTCCACCGGCCACCGCAGCGCGAGAGCCGTGGAGAGAAAGGCCACCAGCGTTCCCGCCGACAGCCCGCCGTCCGCGACCTGCACCGCCCCGACGACCAGCGCCGCCCCGAGGGCCACCTCCGGCAGCGTCACGATGACCGCCCAGATCGCCGCCAGCAGCCGCGCCTTCGCCAGCTCCGTCCCGCGCAGCGTCCGCGACAGCTCCCGGAACGCCCGGGCCTGGCTGCGGTGCCGCCCGAACCCCTTGATGATGCGGATGCCGAGCACGCTCTCCTCGACCACGGTCGTCAGGTCGCCCACCTGGTCCTGCGCCCGCCGCGCCACGAGCGCGTACCGCCGCTCGAACACCCAGCACATCACGACGACCGGGATGCCGGGCCCCAGCACGACCAGTCCGAGGGTCCAGTCCTGGAGCAGCATGATGACCACACCCACCAGGATCGTCACGCCGTTCACCAGCAGGAACGTGAGCGGGAACGCCAGGAACTGACGCAGCAGCATCAGATCCGTCGTGCCCCGGGACAGCAACTGCCCGGACGCCCACCGGTCGTGGAAGGCGACCGGCAGCCGCTGCAGATGCCGGTACAGGTCCGCCCGCATCTCCGCCTCGACGCGCGACAGCGGCCGAGCCACCAGCCACCGCCGCACCCCGAACAGCCCGGCTTCGGCGATCCCGAGCAGCAGCAGGTACAGCGCGCCGAGCCACACCCCCGCCGGGTCCCGGTCGGTGACGGGGCCGTCCACCATCCACTTCAGGACGAGCGGGATGACGAGCCCCACACAGGAGGCGACGATCGCCACGAACGCCGCCGTGAACAGCCGCAGCCGCACCGGGCGCACATACGGCCACAGGCGCAGCAGGGTGCGGACGGCGGAACGGTCGCTGGTGGTTGCACGTGTCGTCGGCATCAGTGCGAGCCTACGGATCGGCACTGACACTGCCCACCGAGTTTCGGCCCGGCCGAGGTCCACCGCTGGTCCTACGACCTGGGTGTTCGAGGGGCCGTACGATCTGGCGGTCACGCGGTCGTATCACCCGGTCAGCCGATCGGTTGATCCCTTCGAGCGGGACGGCCGATGTGCCGGACCCGGTCCGCCCGGGACCCTCGATGCATGACCAGCATGACCAGCATGACCCGGACGACCGGGCAACCCGTTGTCGAAGTCGACGCTCTGCGCAAGTCCTACGGCGGCCGGGCCGTCGTCGACGGCGTCTCCTTCGCCGTCGAGGAGGGCGAGATCTTCGGGATCCTCGGCCCGAACGGCGCCGGCAAGACCACCACCGTCGAGTGCGTCGAGGGCCTGAGGGTCCCGGACGCGGGCCGCGTCCGGGTCACCGGCCTGGACCCCGTCGCCGACCACGAGCAGGTCTCCCGCGTGCTCGGTGCCCAGCTCCAGCAGAGCGAGTTGCAGCCCAAACTGACGGTGCGCGAGGCACTGGAGCTGTACGCGACGTTCTACCCGCACCCCGCCGACTGGCGTCGCCTCCCGTCTGGTCTCCGCCGTCCGCTCCCCGGCCCCCGGCAGCGAGCCCCTCTCCGCCCGCGAACGGCAGGTCCTCGCCCTGGTCGCGAAGGGCACCTCCAACCGTGAGATCGCCCGCGAACTGTTCATCAGCGAGGCCACCGTGAAGACCCACCTCAGCCACCTGTACGCCAAACTCGGCGTCAACGACCGCGCTGCGGCGGTGGCGGTGGCCTACGACCGGGGGATCCTGGGCTGACGGCGGCAGAGCCCGGGACGGGCCCTCAGCCGGCGACCTTCAGCAGCAGCACCGCCCGGGCCGGCACCGTCACCGTCGCGCCCGCCCGGTACTCCGTCCCCGGGGCCTCCGCCTGTTCCTCGCGGGAGGTGTCCACGACCAGTTCGTAGCGCTCGGCCCACGGCGGCCCCGGCAGCACGAAGCTCACGGGGCGGTCCCCGGCGTGCAGCACCGCGAGAAAGCTGTCGTCCACCACGGGTGCGCCTCGGGCGTCCCGGCCCGGTATGTCCCGGCCGGACAGATACATGCCGAGGGTCGCGGCGGGCGCGTACCAGTCGCGTTCCGTCATCTCCGCCCCGTGGGGCGTGAACCACGCCAGGTCCCTCAAGCCGTCCGCCGCCTGCGGTCGGCCGGAGAAGAACGCCCGGCGACGCAGCACCGGATGGCGGTGACGCAGCGCTATCAGACGGGACGTCAGGTCGAGCAGCGTCCGCCAGCCGGGGTCGGCCTCCAGGGTCCAGTCCACCCAGCCGATCTCGTTGTCCTGGCAGTAGGCGTTGTTGTTGCCGCGCTGGGTGCGGCCCATCTCGTCGCCCGCGACCAGCATCGGCACGCCCGTCGAGAGCAGGAGGGTCGTCAGGAGGTTCCGCAGCTGCCGGCGCCGCAGCGCCCGTATCCGCTCGTCGTCGGTGTCGCCCTCCGCGCCGCAGTTCCAGGAGCGGTTGTCGTCGGAGCCGTCCCGGTTGCCCTCGCCGTTGGCCTCGTTGTGCTTGCGTTCGTACGACACCAGGTCGCGCAGGGTGAAACCGTCGTGCGCGGTCACGAAGTTGACCGACGCGTACGGGCGGCGGCCGCCCCACGCGTACAGGTCGCTCGACCCCGACAGGCGGTAGCCGAGGTCCCGCACGTCCGGCAGCGCCCCCCGCCAGAAGTCCCGTACGGCGCCCCGGTAGCGGTCGTTCCACTCCGTCCACAGCGGGGGGAACGCCCCGACCTGGTAGCCGCCCGAGCCCACGTCCCACGGTTCCGCGATCAGTTTCACCCGGCGCAGCACCGGGTCCTGGGCGATGACCGCGAGGAACGGGGAGAGCATGTCGACGTCGTGCATGGACCGCGCGAGCGCCGCCGCCAGGTCGAAGCGGAAGCCGTCCACGCCCATCTCCGTCACCCAGTAGCGCAGCGAGTCGGTGATCAGGCGCAGCACCTGCGGCTGCACCACGTGCAGGGTGTTGCCGCAGCCGGTGTAGTCCGCGTAGCGGCGCGGGTCGGACTGCAACCGGTAGTAGCCGCGGTTGTCGATGCCCTTCAGCGACAGCGTCGGACCCAGCTCGCCCGCCTCCGCGGTGTGGTTGTACACAACGTCGAGGATCACCTCGATCCCGGCCGCGTGCAGCGCCTTCACCATGCGCTTGAACTCGCCCACCTGCTGGCCGGCCGTGCCGGTGGAGGCGTAGGCGGCGTGCGGGGCGAAGTAGCCGATCGAGTTGTAGCCCCAGTAGTTCCTCAGGCCACGGCGCAACAGGTGGTCCTCGTGCGCGAACTGGTGCACGGGCAGCAGCTCCACGGCTGTCACGCCCAGCTTCACCAGGTGCTCGATCGCCGCCGGGTGCGCGAGGCCGGCGTAGGTCCCGCGCAGCTCCTCGGGGATGTCCGGGTGCAGGCGCGTGAAGCCGCGCACGTGCAGCTCGTAGATCACCGAGTCCGCCCACGGCGTCTTCGGGCGGTGGTCGTCCGCCCAGTCGTCGTCATCGTGCACCACGACGCCCTTGGGGACGTGCGGCGCGGAGTCCCGGTCGTCGCGCACGGTGTCGGCGACGTGCTGGTCGGGCCAGTCCCGCACGTGCCCGTACACCTCGGGCGGCAGGGAGAACTCCCCGTCGACCGCGCGCGCGTACGGGTCGAGGAGCAGCTTCGCCGGGTTCCAGCGGGCACCGGTCCACGGGTCCCAGCGGCCGTGCACCCGGTAGCCGTACCGCTGCCCCGGCATCACGCCCGGGACGAAACCGTGCCATATCTCGTGCGTCAGTTCGGTCAGCCGGACCCGGGTCTCCCGGCTCTGCGGACCCGGGCCGTCGAACAGGCACAGCTCGACCGCCTCCGCGCCCCCCGCCCACAGCGCGAAGTTGGTGCCCGCGACCCCGTCCGGGCCGGCCCGGAAGCGCGCCCCGAGCGGGGTCGGCGCACCCGGCCACACGGGCACCGTGGGCACCGGGCGCCGCCTGCCGTTCAGCACGGCGGCAGAGCGCGCGGACCGTCCCTCGCCCGCCTGCTCCTCCTGCACTGCCTCCTGCTCGGCTGCGCTGGACACGTACACGCCTCCCGCGGCTCGCGGAACGACGGGAAAACGGGTGCACGGCGTCCCGGCCGCGTACCTGATCCCGTCGTCCTCCCCCCTGTTCTGCCCAGTGCGCGGCTCGCACTCACGTTTCCCGGGAGCGGCCGGGTCGTTGAGATCGTCGTGACGCACGTACACACGCGCGTGCGGCGCGCGGGCGCCGCACTGGTCGCGGCACTGACCTGGGCGGCCCTCCTGGCCGGCTGCACCGGCCATGGACTCGACGGCGTCTTCGGAAAGAACCCGGCGCCCGCGGACCTCATCCGGATCTCCCCCGACGACGGAAGCAGGGCCGTGCCCGCCGACCGGCGGCTGCGGGTGCGGGTGGCGAGCGGCCGCCTGGAGTCGGTGACCGTCGTCAGGTCCCTCGGCGCCCGGCAGTCCGTGGTCCCCGGCCGTCTCTCGGCGGACGGCACCGTCTGGGAGCCGGACGACCCCCGCCTCGCCCTCGCCGCCCGGTACACGGTCGACGCGGTGGCCCGCGACAGCGGCGGCCGCCGCTCGGCCCGTCACGCGACGTTCACGACCTACGTCCCGGAGCAGCGGTTCATCGGGTACGTCACCCCGGAGGACCGCTCCACCGTCGGCACCGGAATGATCGTGTCCGTTCAGTTCGACCGGCAGATCGAGAACCGCGCCGCCGTCGAGCGCGCGATCCGTGTGACCGCCAGGCCCGCCGTCGAGATCCGCCCGCACTGGTTCGGCAGGGACCGCCTCGACTTCCGGCCCGAGGACTACTGGAAGCCGGGCACCCGCGTGACCGTCACCCTGCGGCTGCGCGACGTGGAGGGCGCGCCCGGGGTCTACGGACAGCAGTACCGGACCGTCGCCTTCACCATCGGGCGCAGCCAGGTCTCCCTCGTGGACGCGGCCCGGCACACGATGCGGGTCCGCCGCGACGGCCGGCTGCTCGCCACCGTGCCGATCACCGCGGGCGCCCCGAAGACCACCACGTACAACGGGAAGATGGTGGTGATGGAGATGCTCCCGGTCACCCGCATGAACAGCCGCACGGTCGGCTTCGGCGGCGAGTACGACATCACGGACGTCCCGCACGCCATGCGCCTGACCGAGTCCGGCACCTTCGTCCACGGCAACTACTGGGCCCCGGAGGCCCCGGGGCACAGCAACGTCAGCCACGGCTGCGTGGGCCTGAAGGACGTCAAGGGCGGCGGCTCCGACACCCCGGCGGGCTGGTTCTTCGACCACAGCCTCGTCGGCGACGTCATCGAGGTCGTGCACAGCGACGACAAGCAGGTCGCTCCCGACAACGGGCTGGGCGGGTGGAACATGAGCTGGAGCGACTGGACAGCGGGCGGGGCCGTCGACCCATCCTGAACGGACCGGTGTCGGCGGGAGTATTCGGCGTTTCGAGCATCGAAACGGACTTTCGCCCACGCCTTCGGCCACCGCCGCGCAACCTCAGGCCGGTGACAAGCATCAAGTGCTATGGAACGAAGATGTGGCCCGCGATCACCTGAAAGGGCGACAGGCCGGTTCAGGGGCACGTCAGGGGGCGCATCCGGCAGTCGACGGTGCCCCTTCGCGCGGTCCCGAGTTGGGACTGAACAGTGACAGCGGCGGGGAGTCATCGGGCCGTGGCGTGTGATTGATTTGCGCAATGCGCGTGCGGGACGCGCTGCGCAGTGGGGGGCCTGAGGTGATCAGGCCGTGCGAGGGGAGAGGGAACGTGAACGGGCGACCCATATCGGGCGCGTCGACCGGTGCGCGGGGACGTGGCGGCAAGAGGTTCTCGGCGCTGATACTCGGTGCCCTCCTGCTCACCGTCACCGCATGCGGTGGGGGAGGGGGAGGCGGTGACGCCAAGGGCAAGGACTCCGGCAAGGCCGCGGCCAAGCAGTCGCAGGCCGTCGTCACCATAGCCCCGAAGGACGGCGCCAAGGGCGTGGACACCGGCGGCGCCCTCAAGGTGACCGCGGCCAAGGGCACACTCACCCAGGTCAGGGTCGAGGACCCCAAGGGCCGCGAGATCGCCGGGACCATCACCGGCGGGGGTGCCTCCTGGACCCCGTCGACCCACCTCGCCGCGGCCACCACGTACAAGGTCCACGCGGTCGCCAAGGACGCGTCGGGCCTCGCCGCCACCGCGGACTCCTCGTTCACCACGCTCACTCCGAAGAAGACCTTCGTCGGCGTCTACACGCCCGACAACGGCTCCACCGTCGGCGTCGGCATGCCGTTCTCGATCCGGTTCAGCCGGGGCATCACCCACCCGGCCGACGTCGAGAAGGCCATCACCATCAAGACCGAGCCCGCCGTCGAGGTCCGCGGCCACTGGTTCGGCAACGACCGCCTCGACTTCCGGCCCAAGGACTACTGGAAGCCCGGCACCAAGGTCACCGTGAACCTGAACCTGGACGGAGTCGAGGGCCGCCCCGGCGTCTACGGCGAGCAGGTCAGGACGGTGAGCTTCACCATCGGCCGCAGCCAGGTCTCCACCGTGGACGCCAAGGCGCACACGATGGTCGTCAAGCAGGACGGCAAGGTCGTCAAGACCCTCGCGGTCACCACGGGCAAGCCCGGCTACGACACCTGGAACGGCCAGATGGTCATCAGCGAGCGCCAGGTGGTGACGCGGATGAACGGCGAAACGGTCGGCTACGGGGGCGAGTACGACATCAAGGACGTGCCGCACGCCCAGCGCCTGACCGACTCCGGCACCTTCATCCACGGCAACTACTGGGGCGGCGACGCCTTCGGCAACTACAACGCCAGCCACGGCTGCGTCGGCCTGCGCGATGTGAAGGGCGGCTACGACAGCTCGGTGGCGGCCGCCTGGTTCTACAACCACTCGATGCTCGGTGACGTCGTCATCGTGAAGAACTCCCACGACGCCACGGTCGCGCCCGACAACGGGCTCAACGGCTGGAACATGCCCTGGGACCAGTGGATCAAGTAACGGCCGATCCGCAGTGACCGGGCCCGGTGTGCCGCTGTGAGCGAGCACACCGGGCCCGCTGTCGTTAGTCACCGTTAACCTCGTCCCATGACTGTGCATCTCGAAGTAGCCGAGGGCGTGGGCACCCTCCGTCTGGACCGCCCGCCGATGAACGCGCTGGACGTCGCCACCCAGGACCGGCTCAAGGAGCTCGCCGAGGAGGTCACGCGCCGCGACGACGTGCGCGCCGTGGTCCTCTACGGCGGGGAGAAGGTGTTCGCGGCGGGTGCGGACATCAAGGAGATGCAGGGCATGGACCACACCGCGATGGTCCTGCGCTCCCGCGCCCTGCAGGACTCCTTCACCGCCGTCGCCCGCATCCCCAAGCCCGTCGTCGCCGCCGTCACCGGCTACGCCCTGGGCGGCGGCTGCGAGCTGGCGCTGTGCGCGGACTACCGCATCGCCGGCGAGAACGCCAAGCTCGGGCAGCCGGAGATCCTGCTCGGCCTCATCCCGGGCGCGGGCGGCACGCAGCGGTTGGCCCGGCTGATCGGCCCGTCCAAGGCCAAGGACCTGATCTTCACGGGGCGCCAGGTGAAGGCGGACGAGGCGCTGACGCTGGGCCTGGTCGACCGGGTCGTCCCGGCCGAGCAGGTGTACGCCGAGGCGCACGCCTGGGCCGCGAAGCTCGCCCAGGGCCCGGCGATCGCGCTGCGCGCGGCCAAGGAGTCGATCGACACGGGTCTCGAGACGGACATCGAGACCGGTCTCGCGGTCGAACGCAACTGGTTCGCGGGCCTGTTCGCGACGGAGGACCGCGAGCGCGGGATGCGCAGCTTCGTGGAGGAG
Organism: Streptomyces sp. Y2F8-2; assembly: GCF_014905555.1. Lineage (GTDB taxonomy): Bacteria > Actinomycetota > Actinomycetes > Streptomycetales > Streptomycetaceae > Streptomyces > Streptomyces cynarae. The sequence continues at coordinate 30,100 of NZ_BNGS01000011.1, forward strand.
GGGCCGGGCAAGGCGAAGTTCGTTTGAGGACCCGCCTGGAAGGCGTAACGTGAGGGTTGTTCAGCAAGTCCCGCTGATGTACCCGCAGTTGACGCCACGTCCGTTTCCGTGTCCCCCGATGGGGCGGATTATGGAAGCCTTAAGGCAACCTTAAGACTGTCGCGCCGACCTCACCCGGCGATTGCCCCCAACTGGCTCGTTCTCGCAGGCCAGTTGGGGTGCGACGGCCTTCGGATTGCGACTGGCATATGCCGGGCGAATGGTGAGGAATGTGTGCTTCCGGGGGGCGTATTCCGTCGTAACGACCCCGAGCCCCCCTCCGGACGGCCATGATGGGTCCATGGCGGGGCTGGAGGGTATGGAGCCGCCGCGGCGGCACGGGGGTGCCACCGCGGCACGCTGGTCGCCTGCGATCGAGGACGAACAGGCGCTCAAGGCACTGGAGTTGTACGGCAACCCCGCCGAGGCCGATGTGCCGCTGCCGTCCCGGCCCGAATCCGCCGCCATCGCGCGCAGGCTCGCCCAGGTCGTGATCCTGCGACAGTGGGGGCTCGGCCCGCGCATGACCGAGGACGCCGTCCTGCTCGTCTCCGAACTCGTCGGGAATGCCGTACGCCACACCGGCGCACGTGTCTTCGGATTACGGATGCGCCGACGCCGCGGCTGGATCCGCGTCGAGGTCCGCGACCCCTCCCGCGGACTGCCGTGCCTGATGCCCGTTCAGGAACTGGACCTCAGCGGCCGTGGCCTGTTCCTCGTCGACAAACTCGCCGACCGCTGGGGCGTCGACCTGCTGCCGCGCGGCAAGACCACCTGGTTCGAGATGCGGGTCGCCGACCGGTGACCGCGACCCGCCCCTTCCAGGAAAAGGTCAAATCGTCGATTTCGACATCAACCCGTCCTTAAATGGGGAGAGTGACCACCCCCGTCCCTCCCTCCTCGCCCGACCCGGAGACCGACCGCGGGACCGACCGCGAGACGGACACCGCGCGCACGGCGCCCGGCCGCCGCGCGGCACTGCGCGCGGGCGCGGGGCTCGCCGCCGCCGGTGCCCTCGCCGCCGCCTGTTCCCCGGGCGACACCGTCGTCCACCGGGCCCTCCCGTCCCGCGCCACCGGAACCCCGCGCTCTGCCACCGGATCGCGCGCCCCGGTCGCGGCACCCGTCCCACGCTCCTTCCCGGGTCTGCCCGCCCAGATCACGAGCGGTCCACGCAACCGCCCCCTGGTCGCGCTCACCTTCCACGGCCAGGGCGACCCCTCCTACGCCAAGGCCATCCTCGATGCGGCCGAGAAGGCGGGCGCCAAGGTCACCGTCCTCGCGGTGGGCACCTGGCTCGACGCGCACCCCGAGGTCGCCGGCCGCATCCTCGAGGGCGGTCACGACCTCGGCAACCACACCCTGCGTCACCTCGACATCAACACCATGTCCGAGCCGCAGGCGTTCGCCGAGATCAAGGGATGCGCCGAGCGGCTGCGGCACCTCACCGGAGGCATCGGCGCCTGGTTCCGCCCGTCCCGGGCGCAGCGCGCCACGCCGCTCGTCGAACGCCTGGCCCGCCGCGCCGGCTATCCGCACATCCTGTCGTACGACGTCGACTCGCTCGACTACACCTCGCCGGGCGCCGCCGCAGTCACCCGCAAGGTCACCGACGACATCCGCAACGGATCGGTGGTGAGCCTGCACTTCGGGTACCCGGACACGGTCGCCGCCGTCCCCGACATCCTGCACGCCCTCAAAGACCGCGGCCTCGCCGCGGTGACCACCACGGAGCTGCTGAGCTGATGCATCCCTCGACCGTCACGCGCGTACTGATCGCCGGCGCCGCCCTCGCCGTGCTGGCCGGCTGCAGCAGCGGATCGTCCCACAAGAAGGACGAGGACACCGCCTCCAAGGCCCCCGTCCGGCGCGCCCAGCCGCAGGTCCACGGGCTGCCGGGCATGCCGCCCGTCCTCGATCCCAAGGACGTCTACGCCGCCGACCGCCCGGGGCGGCTCTCCCCGGTGGTCAAGGGTTTCCGGTCCCGGGTCTACGTACCCAACACCAACTCCAACACCGTCTCCGTCATCGACCCGCAGACCTACGAGGTCATCGAGACGATCCGGGTCGGCCGCCAGCCCCAGCACGTGGTGCCCTCCTGGGACCTGAAGACGCTGTGGGTCAACAACGACCTCGGCAACTCCCTCACCCCGATCGACCCGAGGACCGGCGAGGCGGGCAAGCCGGTCGCCGTCCACGACCCCTACAACCTGTACTTCACACCGGACGGCAAGTACGCGGTGGTGATGGCCTCCAAGGACCGCCAGTTGGTCTTCCGTGACGCGCACACCATGAAGGTGAAGAAGGCCGTGCCGGTGAGCTGTTACGGCGTCAACCACGCCGACTTCTCGCTGGACGGACGCTACTTCGTCGTCTCCTGCGAGTTCAGCGGTGAACTGCTCAAGGTCGACACCGAGAAGATGAAGGTGATCGGCCAGCAGAGGCTGCCGCACCGCGGTGCCATGCCGCAGGACGTCAAGGTCTCCCCGGACGGCAGGAAGTTCTACATCGCCGACATGGTCGCCGACGGCATGTGGATCCTGGACGGCGACACCTTCGCCGAGCCGTCCTTCCTGCCCACCGGCAAGGGTGCGCACGGACTGTACGTCAGCCGCGACTCCCGCGAGATGTACATCTCCAACCGGGGCGAGGGCACCGTCTCCGTCTTCGACTTCAAGGAGAACCGGCTGACCAAGAAGTGGCGCCTGCCGGGCGGCGGCAGCCCCGACATGGGCGGTGTCTCGGCGGACGGCAAGGTGCTGTGGCTGTCCGGCCGCTACAACTCCGAGGTGTACGCCATCGACACGGAGACCGGCCGGGAGCTGGCCCGGATCAGGGTGGGCAGCGGTCCCCACGGCCTCGCCGTCTACCCCCAGCCGGGCCGCTACTCGCTCGGTCACACGGGCGTCTTCCGCTGACGCCGCCCTGAGGGGTCCTTGCACGGTGCCCGCCCGGGTCGGGGGGCTCACAGTGCAAGGCCCCTCAAGCGCGAGGAGCAGCGCCTCCGCGCCGACCGGCAGGTACCCCGCCGCCTGGAACGCCCGCACGCTGCGGGCGTTCCAGGCGTGATCACCGTGCCGCCGCGTCCAGGACGGCCCGCAGACTCTCCGCCACCGCCACCGCACGCTCCTTGAGTCTCCACCCACTGGAAGGCCCAGACTCGCAGACGTGATCGACGACGGCACCGGCCTTTTCACCATCGGCGACCTGGCCCGCGCCACCGGACTGACCGTGCGCACCATCCGCTACTGGTCGGACGAGGGGGTCCTGCCCCCGGTGGCCCGTTCCGCGGGCGGCTACCGGCTGTACGACGCCGCGTCCGTGGCGCGCCTGGAGCTGATCCGGTCCCTGCGCGAGCTGGGCCTCGGCCTGGCAGACGTGCGCGGAGTGCTGGCGGGCGAGCGGACGGTCGCGGAGGTGGCGGCCGCGCACGTGGCGGCCCTGGACGCGCAGATCCGGGCTCTGAAGGTGACCAGGGCGGTGCTGTCGACGGTGGCACGACGGGGCTCGAGTGCGGAGGAGATGACTCTCATGAACAAACTGGCGCGGCTGTCGGCGGCCGAGCGGCAGAGGATCGTGGAGGAGTTCGTGGACGAGATGCTCCACGGGCTGGACGCCGTGGACCCGGAGATCCGGGAGCGGATGCGGCGCACGGCGGCCGACCTGCCCGATGACCCGACGCCCGAGCAGGTCGACGCCTGGGTGGAGCTGGCCGAGATGATGCAGGACCCGGAGTTCCGGGCGCAGATGCGGAGGGCGGCCGAGTTCAACGCCGCCGACCGGGGGCCCGACGTCCCCGCCGGGGCGTCCCTGTGGTTCGCCAAACGACTCGTCGAACTGGCGGGCGGGGCTCGGGAGCGGGGCATCACTCCCGAGGCGCCCGAGGCCGACGCCGTGCTGCGGGACCTGCTCGGAGACACCGACCGGGCCGCTGTGCTGGAACGCATGGAGGCGGCCTTCGACGAGCGGGTCGCGCGCTACCGCGAACTGCTGTCCCTCGTCAACGACCAGCCCCGGCCGCCGCACCAGGAGGAGTTCGCCTGGGTGGTCGCCGCACTGAGGGCTCGCGCGGACCGTTAGTCTGACCTGCGTCAGTACGACGACACGAAGAACGAACGCGACACAAAAGGGGCGGACCGGTGGCGGACATCGAGGAAGCACGCAAGCACTTCGCGCGGATCGACGCGGACGGTGACGGTTTCATCACCGCCGCCGAGTTCAAGACCGCCCTGGCTCAGGAGGGCGACTGGAACGTCACCGAGGCCGTGGCCGAGGCCATCATCAAGTCCCGCGACCTCGACGGCGACAAGGTCCTGTCCTTCGACGAGTTCTGGGCCCACCTGAGCAAGTGACGCGATACGGGCGGCGCCGGTCCTCGCGGGCCGGCGCCGCCTTCGTCAGGTGCGGCGGCTGACCCGTACACTCCAACGCCCGTCCCGGCGCTCCAGCCTGAGCGGCAGGTCGAAGCACTTGCCGACCTGGTCGTCGGTCAGTACCTCGGCGACCGGACCCTGGGCCAGCACCCGGCCCTCGCGCAGCAGCACGGCGTGCGTGGTGCCCTGTGGCAGCTCCTCCAGGTGGTGCGTGACCAGGACCGTCGCCAGACGCGGATGCGCCAGGCGCAGTTCCTCCAGCGCGCCGATCAGCTGCTCCCGGCCCGGCAGGTCGAGACCGGTGGCCGGTTCGTCCAGCAGCAGGAGCCGGGGCTGCGGCATGAGCGCGCGGGCGATCAGGGCCCGGCCGCGCTGACCCTGGGACAGCGTGGGCCAGCGCGCCTCACGGTGGTCGGCGAGTCCGAGGGTGCGGATGAGCTCAGCGGCCCGTTCCTCCTGTTCCGGTGCCGGCCGCCACCGGGGGACCGGCTCGACGGAGTTGGTCAGCCCGGTCAGGACCACGTCCCGCACCCGCAGCGGCGAGCTCAGCGGATGACGCGGGTTGACATGACCCACCGAGGACCTGAGCTCCCGCAGGTCGACGCGCCCCAGACGGCGCCCGAGGACGTCCACAGTGCCCCGGGTGGGGTGGATCAGGGCCCCGAGCAGGCCGAGCAGGGTGGACTTGCCCGCGCCGTTCGCGCCGAGCAGGGCCCAGTGCTCGCCGGCCCGGACGGTCAGGGACACCTCCTGGAGGATCGGCCGCCCGTCCCGTACGACATCGACGCCCTCCGCCCGCAGCACCTCCGTCATCGGTTCGCCGCCCGGTTCACCGCGGAGAGCACGGCCCGGACCGACGCCGCGACGGGCGAGCTGTCCCGGCCCGCGCCCCAGACCGTGATGCCGTCGACCCGGCACTCGGCGTAGGCGACCGCGTCCCCGTCCACACCCGGCTGCTCGGCGAAGTCCAACACCTCGACGGTGTGGCCGGCACCCGCGAGCGCGTCGACGAAGGCGGTCAGAGGACCGCTGCCGGTGCCTTCGTGGTCCCCGCTGCGGTCGTCGGTCTCGAGGGTGCAGACGAAACGGTGCGTGCCGGAGGCGGCCGGGTGGGTGGACCAGGCGGCCAACCGCACCTCGCCGTCATCGAGATAGGCAGCCCGGAACAGCTCGTACACCTCCTTCGCTGTCGCCTCCCGCCCGCTGTCGTCCGTGGCCTCCTGGACGACACGCGAGAAGTCGGGCCGCATTCGGGCCGGCAGGTCGACACCCGCGTGCATACGCAGCAGATACGCCACACCTCCCTTCCCCGACTGTGAGTTGACCCGGATCACCGCCTCGTACGAACGCCCCACGTCGGCCGGGTCGATCGGCAGATACGGCACCGCCCACGGTGCCTCGCTCTCGGGCACCCCCGACTCGGCCGCCACGCGCGCCTGATGGTCGAGTCCCTTGCTGATCGCGTCCTGGTGCGTGCCGGAGAACGCGGTGTGGACCAGGTCGCCGGCATACGGGTGGCGCGGGTGGACCGGCAGCCGGTTGCAGTGCTCGACCGTCTCGCGGACCGCGTCGAGGTCCCGGAGGTCGAGCATCGGGTCGACCCCTTGTGCGTAGAGGTTGAGAGCGAGGGTGACCAGGTCGACGTTGCCGGTGCGCTCTCCGTTGCCGAAGAGGCAGCCCTCGACGCGCTGCGCACCGGCGAGGACGGCGAGTTCGGCGCAGGCGACGCCCGTGCCGCGGTCGTTGTGCGGGTGCACGGACAGGATCACCGCGTCCCGGCGGGCGAGGTGCCGGTGCATGTACTCGATCTGGTCGGCGTAGACGTTCGGCGTGGCGATCTCGACGGTCGCGGGAAGATTGTGGGTGACCGGCCGGTCGGGGCTCGCGTCCCACAACTCGGTCAGCGCGTCGCACACCTGGAGGACGAAGTCCGGCTCGGTGAGGTTGAAGGTCTCTGGCGAGAACTGGAAACGGATGTACGACGACCGCATCCTCCCCGCCCGCCGCGCCATGTACGTCGCCGCCTCCCGCACGGTCCGCCACACCTCGGCACGGTCCCGCCCGAGCACCACCTCCCGCCACACCGGAGAAGTCGCGATGTACAGGTGCACGACAGCCCGCGGCAGCCCCTCGATCGCGTCGAACGTCGTGTCGATCAGATCGGGGCGCGCGGGCGTGAACACGACGGGCGTGACATCGTCCGGGACGGCACCCGTGGTCACCAGATGGCGTACGAAGTCGAAGTCGGTGCGGCTCGCGGACGGGTAGCCGACCTCGATCTCCTTGAACCCGGTGGCGACGAGCAGGTCGAAGAATCGGCGCTTGCGGGGTGTGTCCATGGGCTCGGCCAGCGCCTGGTTGCCATCGCGCAGGTCGACGGGGACCCACAGGGGTGCGCGCTCGAGGCGGGCGGAGGGCCAGTCCCTGTCCCCGGCGGGGACGTGCACGCGCTCGTGGAAGGGGCGGTAGCGGTGGTACGGCATGGGGCCGGGACGCTGGGGATTCCACACTGGCGTCTCGTGGGCGGTGGTCATCGTCTGCTGCTGCCTTCGGCTCGGTCGGGCGGTGACCGGCAGCACGGCACCCCGCGGCGGGGCGCCGGTCGCGATCAAACCCCGCCGCGGCAGCCGAGAAGAAGGAGACCGCAGAGCGTCATGCCGGTACGCTATCCACTGCTCAGCTCCTCAGACAAGTGAGAATCTCCGGTAACCCCCGTACTCCTCGGACAAGTTGGTGACGTGACATGCCGCTCGGCGCCCTCCGCCCCAGCCCGCTGGTCGAACAGGCCACGGACCGGCTGCGTGAACAGATCGCCGGCGGCCACTGGCCGGTCGGCACCCGGCTGCCCGGCGAGACCACGCTCGCCAAGGAGCTCGGCGTGGGCCGCTCCACGGTCCGGGAGGCGCTGCGCGCGCTCGCCGGCGCCGGCCTGGTGCAGCCCCGCCACGGCTCCGGCGTCTTCGTCATCGCCACCGAGCCCGTCGAGGACTGGCCCACCCGGCTGCGGCGGGCAGCGGTGACGGACGTCTACGAGGTCCGCATGGCGGTCGAGGTCCATGCGGCCCGCCTGGCCGCGCACCGCCGCACCCCCGACGACATCACGGCGATCCAGGCGGCGCTGGAGCGCCGGCGCACGGCCTCGGCGGCCGATGACGCGGCGTTCGTCGACGCCGACATCGCGCTGCACACCGCGGTGGTCGCCGCCGCCCACAACGCCGTACTCGCCGACCTCTTCGCCGATTTCACCCCCGCGCTCAGGGAGTGCCTCGTCACCATGCTGTCCCTGACCGGCCTGCGCGACCAGGACGCGAACACCGGCGACGACACCCATGCGGCCCTCGTGCGGGCCGTGGCGGACGGGGACCCGGAGGCCGCCGGCGCCGTACTGCGCGAGGAGCTGGAGGGAACACTCGCCCTGCTTCGGGAGCAGGCCTAGGAAGCACGCCTGCGGTACTGCTCCGGGTGCCACCCCGAGCTCCCGTTTGAACGCCTTGGTGAAGGCGAACTCGAAGCTGTATCCCGGTCCGTTGCGCCACCTGAGGGAGCGAGAGGCCGTCGGTCCGCAGCAGGCGGCCTGCCGTCGTCATGCGCCACCACGTCAGACACGTCAGCGGCGGCTCGCCCACCAGCGCGACGAACCGGCAGGCGAAGGCCACCCCGGGACGGGCCGCCCGTGGCACCGAGTTCCTGGACCGTCCAGGGGTGCGCCGGGTCGCCGTGGCTCGCCCGCAGCGCCGCGAAGAGCTCAGCGCCCACGGCGTCCACGGCGACCGGATCGTGGTGCCCCACAGCGCGCTCCTGCCGCGCCCGGCCGAGGTCGACGCAGTCACGGCGGCCGCCGTCCGGCTCACCCGTACGACGGCGTACGGCGCGCTGATGGAACGGGCGGGCATGGTCCCCAGCCACCGGCTGCTGATCATCGGCGCCTCCAGCGGTGTGGGAACCGCCGCGATCCAGGTCGTGCGGTGGGCCGGTGCCGTGCCGATCCGACGTCACCCGTTCGCCGCGAGCCGGAATGGCCCGACGTGTCCGCGGGGTTGGTGCTACCGGCAGACGCTTGCACGAACACCGACCCCCGGAAGGGCGAGACGAGCCATGAAGATCGGCATCATCGGCGCGGGCAACATCGGCGGCAACCTCACCCGGCGGCTCACCGCCCTCGGCCACGACGTCTCCGTCGCCAACTCCCGCGGCCCGCACACGCTCACCGCACTCGCCGAGGAGACGGGCGCGACACCCGTCACGGTCGAGGAGGCGGCCCGCGACGCCGAGGTCGTGGTGATCACGATCCCGGTGAAGGCCGTACCGGACCTGCCGTCCGGGCTGCTGGACGGCGCGGCCGAGGGGGTCGCCGTGATCGACACCGGCAACTACTACCCGCAGCAGCGGGACGGGAGGATCGCGGCGATCGAGGACGAGGGCCTCACCGAGAGCCGCTGGACCGAACGGCAGATCGGCCACCCCGTGATCAAGGCCTTCAACGGCACCTACGCCCAGGACATCCTGGAGCGCCCCCGCCCGGCCGGCGCCCCCGACCGCATGGCGCTCCCGGTGGCGGGTGACGACGAGTCGGCGAAGGCGAAGGTCAGGGACCTGATCGAGGAGCTCGGCTTCGACACGGTGGACGCGGGCGGCATCGACGACTCCTGGCGCCAGCAGCCCGGCACGCCGGTGTACGGCCTGCGTGCCGGCGTCGACGAGGTCACCAAGGCACTGGAGCAGGCGTCGCCCGAGCGCTCCGCGGAGTTCCGCGCGTAGCCGCCGCCTCGTCGGACCGGCGGGCCGGGGTCGGTCAGGCGTCCCCGGCCCACTCCCTGAGCGCCGCCTTGCTGGAGAAGTTCGCCACGTTCTGGTCCACCGGGTCCGACGTGTACTGGTGGAAGCGCCACGGGGCCTTGATCCGGGGCTTGCCCGCGGTGACGTAGTCGGCGATCCACAGGCCGTCCCCGGCGTAGGACGTGGTGTCGATGGTCAGCCAGAAGTGGCGGCTGGTGTAGAGCAGCACGCGGTTGTGTGGGCGGAGCTGCTTCACCTTGCGGATGAAGGCGTCCTTCTCCGCGTTGCTCGCGTGCGTCCCGTCGCCGGTGGTCTCCCAGTCCAAGGCGAGCAGATCGCCCGCCCCCTCCGGAGCCTTGCCGACGAAGTACTCGGCCTGGGCGGTGATGTCACCCGGCCACAGGAAGTGGTAGAAGCCGACCACGCAACCGGCGTCCCGGGCGGTCTTCGTCTGGGCGGAGAGTTTCGGGTTCACATACGAACGCCCCTCCGTCGCCTTGATGAAGACGAACGAGAGGCCGTCCGTGTCGTACGCGGAGGACTGGTACGCGCTGACGTCGATGCCTCGCAGCATGGGTGCTCCCTGGAGGTGGTGGGGGGAACAGGCATCGGCACGGATCGATGCCTGTTGTCACCTTTGTACGGGTGGTATGCCCCCTGCGTTCGGGCGTCAGCCCCGGTCGGCCGCCGAACTGAGGATCGACGCCGACTTCGCCGTCCAGTCGGAGGTGATCACACTGGCATGGTCGTGGGCGAGCAGCGACAGGCGTGCCGCGACCTCGGCGTCCGTCGGGTCGGTGGACGAGATCGCCGGGGCGACGCCGGCCGCGTCCGTCATGATCAGGATGTAGTGGCCGGTGTCGTACCAGGACGTGTCGTAGCCGTTGTTGACGTACGTCGCCGCGTCCCCGTCGAAGAACACGAACCACGGGCGGATGGAGGCGTCGTAGCGGCTGGTGCGCGGGTCGCCGGAGGCCGCGCCGAGGACCGCGGGGAAGGCCTGAGCCTTGGAGATGTTCCCGGCGGCGTACAGGTCGCGCAGGTAGTCGCCGTACTCCCGGTCGGTCCAGTAGTGGTCGAACGGGTTGTTCATCTCGACCGTACCGGGGATGAGTTCGAAGAGGACCTTGCCCTTGAGGGAGTCCCGGGACGGCCAGGCGTTCGCCTTCGCGGCGGCGTCGAGCGTGGAGTAGGAGGAGCCGAGCAGGTCGGACGGCTTGTAGACGATGCTGCCGAGCTTCTGCTGCACGAGCGCGTCGAATTCGTCGGGTCCGAGGCCGCCGTTGTTGTTGAAGCCGTTCTTCATCTCCACCTTGAAGACGATCGGCCGGTGGTCGGGGTGCAGTTGGTGCCAGGCCGCGATGTTGTCGAGGCAGCTGCCGAGGTCCTGGTTGCGGTTCTTGCTGTACAGCTCGCTCGGGCTCTTCGCGGCCTCACAGTTGTTGTCGTCGCCGAACGGATTGCTGTGACTGACCCGCCAGCGCTTGCTGATGCTGTCGGTGTAGACGTCCAGTTCCAGAAGTGAGGCCCCCGAGTCGAGGGCCTGAGCGAAGTAGGTGTACTTGTCCTTCTCGTACGCGTTGTGCGTCCCGATCGTGGTCGCGTCCGCGAACGTGGGCGACGCCGCGCGGGCGTTCCCCGGCACCACCATCAGCATCGCGGCGGCACCCAGCAGCGCCGCCAGCCGTCTCACCACACGCATGGGCCAACTCCCTTTCGTCGTCACCGAGTTGGCGGCAGCGTAGGAGAAGGTGGTTACCGTGCGGTAGCCCCCGGACGAAGCGCAGGAGCGCGTCGGCCGCAAGGTTCAGGAGAAACATCGACCTGGAGCGTGCACCGGGCACATCCTCGCCCGACCAGGTGATGGCCCGTGCGGGGCGAGTGTCGGCGTTGGCGTGATCGGGAACTTGGGCCAGTCTCGTCCCGGAAGGGAGGCCCCGAAACATGGTCGTGCACGTTGTTGAATTCCCGCGGGGCGCCCGCGCCGGACTGCGGTTCCTGCCACTCGCCGTGCGGACCGCTGCCACTGCGCGCTCCAGCAGTTCGGCCCGGCCCTGACCGGGGTCCGAGTCCCATCGACAAGCACAAGGAACTCGCCATGGACACCCACCTCCGGGTCGGCGGAAACGGCCCGGCGTCCCCGGCGCCCGGCAGGGCCGCAGCAAACGCGGTCGGGCAGTAGCCATGGCTCCCGGACACGGCGACCGCCCGCGCCGCCACACGGTCATCCGGGTGCTGCTCCAAGTGGTGACTGCGGCCGCACTGGCCGTGGACGCCTACGTGCACGCCGACCTCGCCGCCCCCTACGATGTGGTCGGGCGGCAGATCAGCCAGGGAACGCTGTTTCGCCTCGAAGCCGCCGTGGCGTCGCTGGCCGCGCTGTTGGTCCTGCTGCTCGGTCGCCGGCGGCCGGTGTGGGTGTTCGCGTTCCTGGTGTCCGTCTCCGCGCTGGGCGCCGTGCTGCTCTATGGATACGTGAACGTGGGCGCTCTCGGTCCGCTGCCGAACATGTACGAGCCGTTCTGGGGGCCGAAGAGGACCGGCAGCGCGATCGCCGAGGCCGTCGGCGCTGTGACCTCGCTCGTGGGCTTTCTGATCACCGGCCCGCCGCGCTCTGCGTCCACTCGGGCCGGCGCTCCTCGGGGAGGCAAGGCCGACGGCGGGGGCGGCTGATCACAGGCCACGCCTCGCCACGCGCACCGAAGCCCGGCAAGCTCCTGGGGCGTGGCTGCAGCTGCCCCTGGCGGTGACCGCCGTCCTCATCCGGCACGGGCGGGCGCACACCCGGAGTGCCGGCGCAGCCTCTTCGGGCTGGGGGTGGGGCTGGCCGGCTGCGGGCCCGGCACGCAAGCACGCGCCTTATATCCACGCCGACGCTCTGATCCATGAAATGTGTAAAAATAGCACATATAGCACATGTGGCACTGAAGACAGGCGAGAGGAGTGAATCATGATCGCCAAGCTGCTCGCCAAGTTGTCGTTCACTCGCAACTACGGTGCGTACGGGGCCCACGACTGGGGTACGTCCGCCGACAAGGCGTGACGTCGCTGCGGGCGCCTCGGGCGCCCGTCGGCTCCCGGCCGTGCTGCCGATATCGGCCCAGGTATGAGCGTCAGGGGCGATCTCATGGGCCGGGTGAATGAGCCGCCGCGGTTGCCCGAAGGCAACTTTGCGGCCTGGAGCCGTGACCGGCTGGCCATGGCGCGCCGTGGCGCTGACGAGTGCGGGGACGTTTGGCAGCTGGAGTCGGGTGTCTACGTAGCCGCCACGGCCGGGCCGTGTGAAGAAGTCCTGCACCGTGCGCAGGACTTCCCCAAGCCGCCCTCACCCCTCTTCCCGCCGTTGAAGCGGGCCGGCGGCGCGCCGACGTCCGAGGAGCGTGCGCACGCGCGCGCCGCCCGTATGCGGGGGCTGCGCCCGCAGGCGGTTGCGGCCCGGATCGGTGAGATCGCGTCCGGGACCGTTCGGTTTGCCGACCAGTGGCCCACGGGCCGGGACGTGGAGATTCTGCCTCTGCTCCGGTCGGTCCTGGCGGAGGTCGGCGTGCGTTACCTCTTCTCCGAAGACGCTCCCACCCTGCTGCCCTTCGCCCGGCAGCTCTTCGTGGCCCGGGAGGTGCTCGTTCGCCCCACGCGCTGGGTATGGCCGGGCTGGGTCCCCACACCGGCTCGGCGGTTCCGCACCCGGCAACAGGTCGCCTTCATCAACGCCTTGCGGCCCATCGTCCGCCGGCGCCGTTCATCGGGCCGGCTCGGTGACGACGTGCTCGGACAGATGCTCCGCCCCTCCTGCCGCTACGGCGCACTGTCGGAAGGGGCCATCCTCGACACTCTGCCCGGAATCACCGTCGCCACCTTCGAGACACCTTCCCGGGCAGCCGGATGGATCCTGCTTCACCTGGCCCGCCACCCCTGGGCCGCGGACCGCATCGCGGCCGAAGCCGCCCTCCTGCCCGCAGACGCGGCCGCGACGACCAGCACCCACCTCGAGCGCCTGCAATACACTCGGGCAGTGGTACGCGAAGTGCTCCGGCTACAGCCCCCGAGCTGGCTGCTGACCAGGCGCGCCCCGCGGCGGACCCAGCTCGCCGACTACACCATCAACGCCGGGTCCACCGTTCTCGTATGCCCCTACACCGCCCACCGCGACGCACGGGAACACCCCGATCCGGACCGGTTCCGCCCCGAACGCTGGCTCGACGATTCGTGCTCTCGGGCGAAACCCGGGGTCTTCCTCGCCTTCGGCACCGGGCCCCACAGCTGCGAGGGAGCTGCTCTGGCCATGGCCGTGCTCACGGTCCTGACCGCGCAGACCGCCCACCGCTACCACCTGAGCGACGGCCCGGAACCCGGCTACCGGGTCACCACCTTCGAAGGTCTCGCAACCCCCGGCCTGCACCTGCGTGCCACCGTGCGCGGCCGGGGCAGTCCCCCCTTCGGTGACAAAGCCTCAACGTGAGGGTCTGCAGCTCCCACTCCCTGTGGAGGTCGGGGTGAAAGTTGTCGTTGATCTTTCCCGATGTGAGGGGTATGCGCAGTGCGCGTTCCTGGCTCCGGAGGCGTTCGGGGTGCATGGTGAGGAAGCGCTCATGTACGACCCGAACCCCGACGACGCCCAGCGCGACCAGGTCCTCCGCGCCGCGGCGGCCTGCCCGGTCCAGGCGATCCTGGTCGACCGGATGGAGGCGCGGCACGCACCGGCGGAGGTGTCGCCGTCATGACGAGCGCCGACAACCTGCGTGCGTTCAAGCGCGAAGGCCGCATCGTGGTTGTCGGGGCTTCGCTGGCGGGGCTGCGGGCCGCGGAGGCTCTGCGAGACGAGGGTTTCACCGGATCGTTGACCATGATCGGTGACGAGTTGGGCGAGCCCTACGATCGGCCTCCCCTGTCCAAGCAAGTACTGACCGGGTGGGTGCCGGCCGGGGGCACCACTTTGCCCCGCCGTCGCGGCATCGATGCGGAGTGGCTGCTGGGCGTCCCCGCCAGCGGGCTGGACCTCGCCACGAACCACGTGCGTCTCGCCGACGGACGCGAGATTCCCTTCGACCGGGTGCTGATCTCCACCGGGGTACGGGCCCGGCCGTGGTGCGTCGAGTCCGAGGCGGCCCTGGACGGAGTGTTCGTCGTACGTACACGCGAGCATGCCGAGAGCCTGCAGCGGGCCCTCGCCGCCGGGCCCTCCCGGGTGCTGGTCATCGGTGCGGGATTCACCGGCTCCGAGATCGCCTCCGTCTGCCGCGAGCGGGACATCCCGGTGACCGTCGCCGAACTCGCGCCGGCCCCGCTGGTCGGGGCGCTCGGCGCCATGATCGGCGAGGTTGCGGCCGACATGCAGCGCGCTCACGGCGTCGACCTACGGTGCGGTGTCAAGGTCGCCCGGCTGGAGGGCGACGCGCAGGGACGGTTTCGCCGTGCTCACTTCGACGACGGCACTACGGTCGACGCCGATGTGGCGGTGGTGGCACTCGGGAGTGTCCGCAACACCGAGTGGCTGCGGGAGTCGGGACTGGCGGCGGGCGTATGGGGAATCACCTGCGACACCGGCTGCCGCGCCCTCGGCATCGATGGCCGCGTCACCGACGACGTCTTCGCCGCGGGAGACGTGGCGCGTTGCCCGAACCCCCTCTACGAAAACCGGCTCATCTCGATGGAGCACTGGGCCAACGCCGTCGAGCAGGCAGAGGTCGCGGCACACAACATGGTCAGCGCCCCTCAGGACCGCCGGCCACACGTGTCCGTCCCGTTGTTCTGGTCGATCCAGTTCGGCGTCAACATCAAGTCCGTCGGCGTGCCGACCTTCGCCGACGAGGTGGCCGTCACCCAGGGATCGCTCGACGACCACCGCTTCGTCACCGCATACGGCTACCGGGGCCGCGTCACGGCTGCCGTGAGCTTCAACAACGCCAAGTGGCTGAACCACTACCGACGGTTGATCGAGACGGCCGCACCTTTCCCGCCCTCCTGCCCCACGCCGGACCAGCCGGCCGACATGAAACCGGTTCCCGTCGACCTCCCCGGCCCCACCCTGCTCGCTCAGGGCGCCACCGTGGTCGTCACCGGCGATGAACCGGGCGAGCGCCGCGCCGTGCACCAGCATCGGCAGGCGGAAGGCCGGACGACCACGACCGAGACGCCCGGCACACTGCAACGCATCTTCGACTACTCCGCCAGGGCCGACCCGTACCCGCTGTATGCCGAGTTGCGCGAGACGCCGGTGGCTCTGCAGGAGGACGGCAGCTACGTCATCAGTACCTATCGTGAGATCGCGGACACGCTGAACGACCCGCACCTGAGCTCCGACCTGCGCAATCTGTCGCATCCGATACCCCCGGTCGAGGGAGGGGCCACGTCGTCGTTCATCCACATGGACCCGCCCGAGCACGATCGCCTGCGGCGCATGGCGATGCGCCACTTCGGCCCCCCGCACACCCCGGGGCTGGTGACCGGCATGGAAAGCGACCTGACCGCCACCGTCGGCAGCCTGATCGACGACTTCACGGGCAAGGAGCGAATCGACATCGTCGACGATTTCGCCTTCCCGCTCCCGGTAACCGTGACCTGTCACTTGCTCGGCGTGCCACGCGAGGACGAACCGAGGTTCCACCGCTGGGTGAACGACATCATGAACTCGGTCGACTACAACCCCGAGACCGACCCGAAGGAGAAACTGGACAAGGGCGTACAGGCCCGCAAGGACTTGCGCCAGCGCCTCGGCGAACTGGTGGAACAGCGCCACGGCCGGCCGGGCGACGGTCTGTTGGGCCGGCTGGCCAACGACGACGGGCCCGACGGCCGGATGGCCGACGCCGACATCGTCGCCACCGCCAGACTGCTGCTCGTCGCCGGCCACGAGACCACCGTCAACCTCATCACCAACGGCATGCTGACGCTGCTGCGCCACCCGCGGGTACTGCAGCGCCTGCGCGACGAACCGGACCTCGTCGTGCCGCTGGTCGAGGAGCTGCTGCGCTACGAGCCCCCCGTGCACATCATTCCCTGGCGGGTGGCGTACAGCGACGTCACCGTCGCAGACACCGTCATCCCCCAGGGCTCGCAGATCATGCTCATGCTGGCTTCAGGCAGCCGCGATCCGAAGCGCTTCCACGATCCGGACCGCTTCGACCCGGACCGACGTGACAACCAGCACCTGGGGTTCGGCAGCGGCATCCACCTGTGTTTCGGCGGCCCGCTGGCCCGGCGGGAAACCCAGATCGCGCTGACAGAGTTGGTACGCCGGCTCGACCGCCCCAGGCTGGTCGCCGACCCGCCGCCGTACCGGCGCAGCCCCGTTCTTCGGGGTCCGATCCATCTGGACATCGAGCAGGGTGACGGTTGACGCGGCAGCCGAGGGCAGTGGCAAGGTCGCGCCGCGGACGGCCCGGCCGGCTCAACAGCGAACGTCGTTCAAGTCCGAGTACCGTTCCGCACGCGCCCGGACGATCTGTTCACGGCACGCTCACCGTGTGTCGCCGGTCGAACTCGTCGGCGAGCACGCCCATCATGACAAGGTCGTGGTGCCCGCCGGCGAAGAAGACGTGTTCCCGCAAGCGCCCCTCCTCGATGAAGCCGAGCCGGCGAAAAAGTGCCAACGACGCCTCGTTGTGGGCCAAAACCGCCGCCAGGCACTTGTGATAGCGCCGCTCGGCGAACATGAAGCGCAGCAACAGCACGACGGCTTCCGCCGCGTAGCCCTTGCGCCGGTGGTCGGCGCCGATCATGACATCACACTCGAACCAGCCCGAACAGCGACCGGTGCGATCTGAGCCGACCGCGCCGACCAACTCCCGCGTGGCCGTCGTTTCGATCGCCAACCGGAAACGGTCGTCACCGTACTCGGCAACGGCCTGCTCCTTCGCCCAGGCACGATAGCTCTCGGCGGACCGCGGCAGTTCCAACCGGCCCACTCGCCGCCCGTCATCGTCCGCGAAGCGCGCGAACGCCGTCCAGTCATCGGGCTCAATAGCGCGCAGGCGCACCCGCTTACCGGTCCAGGACGATGCCATGCCCTATTCGATCACCTTGCACTGTGCGCGAGGCCAACAGACACGCCGAGGCGGCCCTGTCGGCCCCGTGCCTGATGCGTGCCGGTGGGGGCGGTCAACACCGGACAAGAGTGGTCGGTCACGGACAGCGCCCGAGGCCGGCAAGCCAGGCGGCCCTTGACCATGGTTGCTGGTCAGGGGCCACACCCCCTGCGGAGGGCGTGGGATTCGAACCCGCGGTGCGGGGTCACCGCACATCGTGGCCCACGCGCGCCGACCACCCTGAGGAATGGGCCGACGACCTCGCCACGCTGCTGGTGGACACCTGGGACGCGCTGGTCAGAGCCCACTTCCCTAGCACTCGATGATGTTCACCGCGAGCCCGCCCCGAGCCGTCTCCTTGTACTTGACGCTCATGTCCGCGCCGGTCTCCTTCATGGTCTTGATGACCTTGTCGAGGGAGACCTTGTGCGAGCCGTCGCCGCGCATCGCCATCCGGGCCGCCGTGACCGCCTTCACCGCGGCCATGCCGTTGCGTTCGATGCACGGGATCTGGACCAGACCGCCGACCGGGTCGCAGGTCAGACCGAGGTTGTGCTCCATGCCGATCTCGGCCGCGTTCTCCACCTGCTCGGGGGTGCCGCCCAGCACCTCCGCCAGCGCGCCCGCCGCCATGGAGCAGGCCGAGCCGACCTCCCCCTGGCAGCCGACCTCGGCGCCGGAGATGGACGCGTTCTCCTTGAAGAGCATGCCGATCGCTCCGGCGGCCAGCAGGAAGCGCACGACGCCGTCCTCGTCCGCGCCGGGCACGAAGTTGATGTAGTAGTGCAGGACCGCCGGAATGATGCCCGCGGCACCGTTCGTGGGGGCGGTCACGACCCGGCCGCCGGCCGCGTTCTCCTCGTTCACCGCCATCGCGTAGAGCGTGATCCACTCCATCGCGCGGGCCGTCGCGTCGCCCTCGGCGCGCAGCTGGCGGGCGGTGACGGCCGCGCGGCGGCGCACCTTCAGGCCGCCGGGCAGGATGCCCTCCCGGGACATGCCCCGCGCCACGCACGCCTGCATGACCCGCCAGATGTCCAGCAGCCCGGAGCGGATCTCCTCCTCCGAACGCCACGCCCGCTCGTTCTCCAGCATCAGCGAGGAGATCGACAGGCCCGTCTCCTTCGTCAGCCGCAACAGCTCGTCGCCCGTGCGGAAGGGGTACTTCAGGACCGTGTCGTCGAGCTTGATGCGGTCGGCGCCCACCGCGTCCTCGTCCACGACGAAGCCGCCGCCGACCGAGTAGTACGTCTTGGAGAGCAGCTCCTTGCCCTCGGCGTCGTACGCCCACACCGTCATGCCGTTGGCGTGGTACGGCAGCGCCTTGCGGCGGTGCAGGACCAGGTCGTCGTCGAAGGAGAACGGGATCTCGTGCTCGCCGAGGAGCCTCAGACGGCCCTGCGCCTTGATCGCCTCGACCCGCTCGTCGGCCGTCTCGACGTCCACCGTGCGCGGGGAGGCGCCCTCCAGGCCCAGCAGGACCGCCTTCGGGGTGCCGTGACCGTGGCCGGTCGCGCCGAGGGAGCCGTACAGCTCGCAGCGCAGGGACGCCACCGACGCCAGCAGGTCCTCGTGGCCCAGCCGGCGGGCGAACATGCGGGCCGCGCGCATCGGGCCGACCGTGTGGGAGCTGGACGGGCCGATGCCGATCGAGAACAGGTCGAAGACCGAGACGGCCACGGGTGACTCCTCACTACGGGGGTGGTGCAAAAAGGGGTGGTACAGGGGTGCGGGCACCGCGCACGCCGGTACTCCCAGTGTGCGCGGTGCCCCGCAGAAGGCGACTTACTTGTTCAGACCCGGGTACAGCGGGTGCTTCTCGGCCAGGGCCTTGACCCGGGCCCTCAGCCCCTCCGCGTCGTAGGACGGCTTCAGCGTCTCGGCGATGACGTCCGCGACCTCCGCGAAGTCCTCGGCCGTGAAGCCGCGGGTCGCCAGGGCCGGCGTGCCGATGCGCAGGCCCGAGGTGACCATCGGCGGGCGCGGGTCGTTCGGGACGGCGTTGCGGTTGACCGTGATGCCGACCTCGTGCAGGCGGTCCTCGGCCTGCTGCCCGTCCAGCTCCGAGTCGCGCAGGTCGACCAGGATCAGGTGCACGTCCGTGCCGCCCGTCAGGACGTTCACGCCGGCCTCGCGCGCGTCGGCGGCCGTCAGCCGTTCGGCGAGGATCTTCGCGCCCTCGACGGTACGGCGCTGGCGCTCGCGGAACTCCTCCGACGCGGCGACCTTGAAGGACACCGCCTTGGCCGCGATCACGTGCTCCAGGGGGCCGCCCTGGAAGCCCGGGAAGACGGACGAGTTCAGCTTCTTCGCGAAGTCCTTCTTCGCGAGGATGATGCCGCCGCGGGGACCGCCCAGCGTCTTGTGGGTGGTGGAGGTGACGACATCGGCGTACTCCACCGGGTTCGGGTGCAGGCCCGCCGCGACCAGACCGGCGAAGTGCGCCATGTCCACCCACAGGTACGCCTCGACCTCGTCCGCGATCCGGCGGAACTCGGCGAAGTCCAGCTGCCGCGGGTACGCCGACCAGCCCGCGATGATCACCTTCGGGCGGTGTTCCTTGGCGAGCCGCTCGACCTCGGCCATGTCGACCAGGCCGGACTCGTCCACGTGGTAGGCGACCACGTCGAACTGCTTGCCCGAGAAGTTCAGCCGCATCCCGTGGGTCAGATGGCCGCCGTGCGCCAGGTCCAGGCCGAGGATGGTGTCGCCGGGCTGGGCCAGCGCGAACAGGGCGGCCTGGTTGGCGGAGGCGCCGGAGTGGGGCTGCACATTGGCGTACTCCGCGCCGAACAGCTCCTTGATCCGGTCGATGGCGATCTGCTCGGTGACGTCGACGTGCTCGCAGCCGCCGTAGTAGCGGCGGCCGGGGTAGCCCTCGGCGTACTTGTTGGTGAGGACCGAGCCCTGCGCCTCCATGACCGCCAGCGGGGCGAAGTTCTCGGAGGCGATCATCTCGAGGGTGGACTGCTGACGGTGCAGCTCGGCGTCGACCGCTGCGGCGACCTCCGGGTCGAGCTCGTGCAGGGACGTGTTCAGAACGGTCATCTGCGGGTGCGCTCCTCAGCCGGCGATGTGGGCGTCGTACTCGTCGGCGGACAGCAGGTCGGCCGGCTCCTCGGACACGCGCACCTTGAACAGCCAGCCACCCTCGAACGGCTCGGAGTTCACCAGCGACGGGTCGTTGACCACGTCCTCGTTGACCTCCGTGATCTCGCCGGTGACCGGGGAGTACAGGTCGCTGACCGACTTCGTCGACTCCAGCTCGCCGCAGGTCTCGCCCGCGGTCACGGTGTCACCGACCTCCGGGAGCTGGACGAAGACGACATCGCCGAGCGCGTTCGCCGCGTGCTCCGTGATGCCGACCGTCGCGACGCCGTCCTCGGCGCCCGACAGCCACTCGTGCTCCTTGCTGTAGCGCAGCTGCTGGGGGTTGCTCATGGCCTGAATTCTCCTGTACGCGGGGGAGTGGTGGTGAGGGGAGTACTGCTGGAGACGTGCGTGAGCACGGCGGAGGTGCGCGGGATCACGTCACCTGTCCGCCGAGTGCCTACTTCTGGCGCTTGTAGAACGGCAGTGCCACGACCTCGTGCGGCTCGTGGCTGCCCCGGATGTCCACCCCGACCCCGGGCGTGCCCGGCGCGGAGTGCGCGGCGTCGACGTACGCCATCGCGATCGGCCTGCCCAGGGTGGGGGAGGGCGCCCCGGAGGTGACCTCGCCGATCACCTCGCCGCCCGCGACGACCGGGTACCCGGCCCGCGGCACGCGGCGGCCCTCGGCGACCAGGCCGACGAGGACGCGCGGCGGGTTCTCCTGAGCACGGGCCGCGGCCTCCTCCAGCGCGGCACGCCCCACGAAGTCGCCCTCCTTCTCGAACTTCACCACCCGGCCGAGCCCGGCGTCGAAGGGCGTCAGCGAGGTGCTCAGCTCGTGCCCGTACAGCGGCATGCCCGCCTCCAGGCGCAGCGTGTCCCGGCAGGAGAGCCCGCAGGGGGCCAGACCGGCGGGGGCGCCCGCCTCGGTCAGCGCCTGCCACAGCTTCTCGGCGTGCTCGGGCGCGACGAACAGCTCGAAGCCGTCCTCGCCGGTGTAGCCGGTGCGCGCGATGAGGGCGGGGACGCCCGCCACCGTGCCGGGCAGGCCGGCGTAGTACTTCAGGCCGTCGAGATCGGCGTCGGTAAGGGACTTCAGGATGCCGGGCGACTCGGGGCCCTGGACGGCGATCAGCGCATACGCGTCCCGGTCGTCGCGCACCGCGGCGGCGAAGCCCGCGGCACGCTCGGTCAGCGCGTCGAGGACCACCTGGGCGTTGGAGGCGTTGGCGACGACCATGTACTCGGCGTCGGCCAGCCGGTAGACGATCAGGTCGTCCAGGATGCCGCCGTCCTCCTGGCAGATCATGGTGTAGCGGGCCCGGCCCACGCGGACGGAGGCGATGTCGCCGACCAGCGCGTGGTTGAGGAACCGGTCCGCCTCGGGCCCGGTCACCGTGATCTCGCCCATGTGCGAGAGGTCGAACAGCCCCGCCTTGGTACGGACGGCGACGTGCTCGTCGCGCTCGGAGCCGTACCTGAGGGGCATGTCCCAGCCGGCGAAGTCGGTCATCGTCGCGCTGAGCGAACGATGCAGGGCATCGAGCGCGGTGCGGCGCAGGGGGCTACTGCTCATCGGTTGTGCTCCCAGGGCGTGGGTCCCCCCGCGCGAGCGAATTCGAGCGTGGGGGAGGGCGAGGTCGGTCCTCCCCATCTGTCATCGGAACCTGAGAGGTTCGCCGTGAACGCCCGCACGGCGGGTCGTCACGGCTTGCACCTTGGGTGGAGCCACCGAGAAGCGGCCCGCTTTCCAGATGTGCCTCGCCCGCGCGGTATCGGGGCCTGAGAGATTCAAGGGAGGGACTTGCTCCTTCGGCGCCCGGGCCCACGTACGTACCCCGTACGTCCCCGGAACTCTCCCGCGCGGATTCAAGCGGCCGGTATGCAGTTGGCGCGCACATCATTGCACGCCTCGCCCGATCGTGGCAGGCCGCGTGGGCATCCGGCCCGGGACCGCCCCCGTGACCGGCTTCCGGACGTATCTGTGACCGGCTTGTGGCAGTACGCGAACGCCATCGGGAGAAACCGTCCATTACCTTCTCTTTACATTCGGCGGGGATGGGACTTCCTGACCGCAAGGGAGGACGATCACGGTGAACAGGACGACGGCGTACGCCATGAGCACGGGCGTCGCGGTACCCCGGCAGCCCGGAGCCCCGGCCCGGCAGGCCGGCCGGGAGGCCGGCGCGCCGGTGCCGGCGCCCGTGGTCCGCGACCTGCGCGACCGAGGGGGCCACAGCCCGTACGGGCTCACCTTCGGCGCCCGCGACCTCGTCGTGGTCACCGGCCTGCCCGGCAGCGGCAAGTCCACGCTCATGCGGCGCACGGTGCGCGGCGCCCGCGTCGACTCCCAGGACACCCGCGACCGCTGGGACGCGCGCCTGGCTCGCTTCCTGCCGTACGGGGTCTACCGCCCCCTGGTCCGCCTCGCGCACTACGCGGGCCTGCGCCGGGCCCTGCGCGCGGGCAGCGGAGTCGTCGTGCACGACTGCGGCACCCAGACCTGGGTGCGCACCTGGCTGGCCCGGGAGGCCCGGCGCCGCGGCGGCACGCTGCATCTGCTCGTGCTCGACGTCACCCCCGACACGGCCCTGGACGGCCAGCGCGAGCGGGGCCGAGGCGTCTCCCGGTACGCCTTCCTGCGCCACCGCCGCGCCACCCGTCATCTGCTGCGCGCCGTCGAGCGGGGCCGGCTCCCGGAGGGCTGCGGCTCGGCGGTCCTGCTCGACCGGGACGCGGCGGACGTGCTGCGCCGGATCGACTTCGCGGACCGGGCGGAAGGAGCGGAATGAATCGCGGTGCCCGCGCACCCGTTAGCCTTTTCGCCACACCAGTGGTACTCGGCAGGCGGTAGGCAGATGGACATCCCGGCGGACCTTCCCGCGGACTTCCCGGCACAGGCTCACCCCCATCCGCACGGCGGATGGCCGGGCAACGAGCTGGAGGAGGTGCTCTCCGCCTCGCTCGGCATCCCCTCGGCGGGCGGCCGGATCGTCGAGGTGCTCGGCCGCAGCTTCCTGTGGGTGCCGCTGCCGAACGGCGGCGGCCCGCACAGCGGCCCCCTCGACCTGCCCACACTGGAGATCGAGGGCCAGGCATACGTCCCGGTGTTCAGCTCGGAGGAGCAGTTCCGCCACGCCGCCGGCGCCCACATGTCGTACACCATCGCGCCCGCCGCCGAGTTCGCCCGCGGGCTGCCCCCGCAGGTCGGCATCGCGGTCAACCCGGGCGGCGTGGTCGGCATACCCCTGCCTCCGGAGGCGGTGGCCGAACTGTGCCGCGTCGGACGCACCCCGCTGGACGGCCCCACGACCGGCGGCCGCGTCCGACTCTTCGAACCGGACTGGCAGGACGACCCGGTGGACTTCCTCGCCGCCGCGTCCGCCGAGTTCACGGCGACCGGCGTGGTCCTCACGGCACGCCGCTGCCTCGCCGCCGTGGAGACGGCGGACCCGGTGCTGTTCGTCGGCGTGGAGCTCTCCCAGTGGGAGGGCGACCTCCGCACCCTCCCCATGGACGCCCTGGGCCGCGCCCTGGCCAAGGTGGCGGTCAAGTGGCCGGTCAACCTGGTCCTCCTGGACGTCGCCCAGGACCCGGTGGCCGACTGGATGAGGGAGAAGGTCCGGCCGTTCTACCAGCAGGGGTACTGAGCAGGGCGCCCGTCAGGGGCGCCCTGAAGGGGCGCGGGGCCGTGTCGATATGCGGCTCCGCCGCGTGGGAGCGACAAGCCACGACGAACCTGCACCCGTCCACCGGCGGCAAGCCCCGAGCTCGTAGGGCCCACAGCCGGGGACAGCCACCGCGCACCGGCTGTCAGCGGACCCGCCTAACCTGGTTTCATATGCGGAGCACATCGTCGGCGAAGGGGCGGTAAAGGGTGAGCGGGGTGAGCGCGAGCGGCACCACGGCCGGCCAGGTCGAACACATGCTGCGCCAGGTGACGCCCGGGCGTTACGACGCCTACGAGGCGCTCCTGCGCGCGCTCGCCACCCCGTCCACCGGCAAAGTCTGGATGCTGCTGTGGCACGGCCAGGCCGGCTCGCCCGACGCCCAGTACGCGACCATGGAAGTGGACGGCCACGGCTACGCGCCGTGCGTCACCTCCGCACAGGAGCTCTCGGCCAGCGGCTGGACCCGCTCCTACGAGGTGATCGACGGCGCCGACGCGGCCCGCGCCCTCTACCCCGGCCACTACGGCCTCTGGCTCAACCCGCACGCGCCCGGCGGTGGCGTCGGCATCCCCTGGCTGGACCTGCGCCGCATCGCCGCCGGCCTGGAGCACCAGCCCGCGGGCCCCCTCAGGCTGTCCGAACCGGCCATCGAGATTCCGCAGTTCTACGCCCTGCTCACCCAGAACGCCCACCGCACGCCGGCCGTGCGCTCCCTGCGCCGCGCCTGGGTGCAACCCGCCCTCGGCGCCCCGTACCTGGCGATCGGCCTGGACGTCTACGACACCTCACCGCCCGCCGTCGACTCGGTGCGGGCGATGATGCAGCAGTCCGTCACGGCCGTCCCGGAGGGCCTGCCGGTGTCGACGGTCGCGCTGTCCGACGAGGACGACCCGGTGGCGATGTGGCTGCGCGTCAACTCCCGCCCGTTCTACGACCGTGAGGCCCACGCCCCGGCACCGGCCCCCGTGGCGGGCGGCTACGGCTATCCGCCGGTGCGCGGGGCGTACTGACGTCCGCACTTCCCGGGCGGAGGACCTGGTTCGGTGCCCGGAGCTCTTCTTCGCGCGTAGATGAAGGTGGATGGTCCCTCTCTCGCGTGAAGTGTCCCCATTTGCTTGCGTCCGCACCGCGCTACCAGCTGTCCGGATAACGGATCTCCCCAGTCCGCATCACGTTTATGCATCCTTTCATTGTCAAGTCTGGCCACTGATCACCGAAGCGTTGAAGACTCCCGCTTCAAGGGGTTCGCCCCTGTGTACGACGGACTGATTCATGCCGCCACCGCGGCAAGTGCGGGCCGGCCACCGCCGGTTGAGAGGGGTCCCTGCCAGATGACGGCACCATTGCACGAGCCGACTGCGGAAGCGGCCGCGAGTGCTGCCGAGGAAGCGGCCGTAGCCAGCGCCGAAGCGAAGGCCGTCCAGGGGCGTTCCCTGGGCCGTATCGCCTGGGAGCGGCTCAAGAGGGACAAGCTCGCCCTGGCGGGTGGCATCGTTGTCCTGCTGCTGATCCTGGTCGCGGTCCTCGCTCCGCTGATCACCAGCCTGGTCGGGCAGGACCCCGACGCGTACCACGAGAACCTGATCGACCCGCTGTTCGGAACGCCCACGGGGTCCCTGGGGGGTATCAGCGGTGACCACCTCCTCGGCGTCGAACCGGTCAACGGCCGCGACATCTTCGCCCGTATCGTCTACGGCGCGCAGATCTCGCTCCTCGTGGGCTTCGCCTCCGCGCTGGTCGCGGTCGTCCTCGGCACCGTGCTGGGCATCCTCGCCGGCTTCTTCGGAGGCTGGGTCGACTCGGTCATCAGCCGGGTGATGGACGGCCTGCTCGCCTTCCCCCAGCTGCTGTTCATCATCGCGCTGGTCTCGGTGATGCCGACCCAGCTGCTGGGCCTGACCGGCACGGGCGTGCGCGTCTTCGTGATGATCCTGGTCATCGGGTTCTTCGGCTGGCCCTACGTCGGACGCGTCGTGCGCGGCCAGACGCTGTCGATGCGTGAACGCGAGTACGTCGAGGCGGCCCGCTCCCTGGGCGCCGGGCGGTTCTACATCCTCTTCAAGGAACTGCTGCCCAACCTCGTGGCGCCCATCATCGTGTACACGACGATGATGATCCCGACCAACATCCTCACCGAGGCGGCCCTCAGCTTCCTCGGCGTGGGCGTCAAGCCGCCGACCGCCTCCTGGGGACAGATGCTCTCCAACGCGATCGACTACTACGACTCGGACCCCATGTACATGGTGGTCCCCGGTGTGGCGATCTTCATCACCGTCCTTGCGTTCAACCTCTTCGGCGACGGCGTGCGCGACGCGCTGGACCCCAAGGGCTCCCGCTGAACTGCCGTACCCCCAGCGACCCGTGGCACATGCACGGGGTCTCTCATCTATTCGGAGGATCCGAGATCGTGACTACCCAACGCACCTCAGGGCGGCGCAAGCAGGCCATGGCCGCTGCCGTCGTGGTCGCCGGGCTGCTGACCACGGCGGCGTGCGGCGGCGGTGACAACGGCGGCGGTTCGAAGGACGGCGCGGCCGGCTTCAACGCGGCGAACGACAAGGTCGCTCAGGCCTCGATGGTGAAGAAGGGCGGCGAGCTGAAGTTCGCGAGCGCCCAGGACGCCGACTCGTGGGACACCACGCGCGGCTACTACGGCATGGCGTGGAACTTCATGCGCTACTACAGCCGTCAGCTGGTCACCTACAAGACCGAGCCGGGGAAGGCGGGCGCCGAGCTGCAGCCCGACCTCGCCACCGACATGGGCAAGGTGTCCGACGGCGGCAAGACGTACACCTTCACCCTGCGCGACGGGCTCACCTGGGAGGACGGCAAGCCGATCACCTCCAAGGACGTCAAGTACGGTATCGAGCGCCAGTGGGCGCAGGACGTCCTGTCGGGCGGTCCGGTCTACCTCAAGAACGTGCTCGACCCCAAGAACGCGTACAAGGGCCCCTACAAGGACTCCTCGGCGGACCACCTGGGCCTGAAGGCGATCGACACGCCCGACGACAAGACGGTCGTCTTCCACCTGCCCGAGGCCAACTCGGACTTCCTGCAGATGATCGCGCTGCCCTCGGCGTCCCCGGTGCGCCAGGACAAGGACACCAAGTCCAAGTACGCGCTGCGCCCCTTCTCCTCGGGTCCCTACAAGTTCCAGTCGTACGACCCGGGCAAGGACCTCGTCCTCGTCCGCAACGCCAGCTGGAAGCAGTCCTCGGACCCGGTCCGCAAGGCGTACCCGGACAAGATCAGCATCAAGTTCTTCACCAACGCCAACGACATGGACCAGCGCCTGATCGCGGGCGACTACGACCTGGACCTCAACCAGACCGGCATGTCCCCGCAGGGCCGTACCGTCGCCCTGAAGCAGCACAAGGGCAACCTGGACAACCCGGTCTCCGGTTACATCCGCTACGCGACCTTCCCGCAGAGCGTGAAGCCGTTCGACAACATCCACTGCCGCAACGCCGTCATCTACGGCGCGGACCACGTGTCGCTGCAGACCGCGCGCGGTGGCCCGATCGCGGGTGGTGACATCGGCACCAACATGCTGCCGCCGTCCGTGCCGGGCTCCGAAGGCCAGAAGTACGACCCCTTCGGCCTCGCCGGCGCGAACAAGAACGGCAACGTCGCCAAGGCCAAGGAGGAGCTGAAGGCCTGCGGCCAGCCGAACGGCTTCAGCACCACCATCGCCGTCCGCAACAACAAGCCGGTCGAGGTGGCCACCGCCCAGTCCCTGCAGGCGTCGCTGAAGAAGATCGGCATCAACGCCCAGATCGACCAGTACGACGGTTCGCAGACCACCGGCATCATCGGCAGCCCCGACAACGTGAAGAAGAAGGGCTACGGCATCATCATCATGGGCTGGGGCCCGGACTTCCCGTCCGTGCAGGGCTACGGCCTGCCGCTGTGGGACAGCTCGTACATCAACGAGAGCGGTAACCAGAACTACGCCCTGATCAAGGACAAGACGATCGACGGGCTGTTCGACCAGTACACCAAGGCGACGACCCCGGCGCAGCAGACCCAGATCGCCACGGAGATCAACCACAAGGTCATGGAGGGCGGCTACTACCTGCCCTTCGTCTTCGAGAAGTTCATCAACTGGCGCTCGAACCGGCTGGCGAACGTGTACACCACCAACGCGTACAGCGGTGAGTACGACTTCGTCAACCTGGGTCTGAAGTCCACGAAGTAACCCGGCACACCCGCCGTACGGCACGAAAGGCAGGTGAAGGCCGGCGCGGCGTGACCGCGGGCCACCGGAGGACCACCGGTGGCCCGCGGTCCGCGGCGGGCCGTTAGCTGTGCTCGCTTACCTCATCAGGCGGCTGATCGCCGCCGCAGTGATGCTGGTGGTCATCATTCTGGTGGTCTTCAGCATCTTCTTCCTCGTCCCCAAGTGGGCGGGCGTCGACATCGCCACGAGCTTCGTGGGCAAGCAGGCGGACCCCGCCGCCGTGGAGGCGGTGCGGGAGAAGCTGGGTCTGAGCGACCCGGTCTACGTCCAGGTCTGGGACTTCTTCAAGGGCATCTTCGCGGGCCGCACCTACGCGGCCGGCGGTGACGTCACCCACTGCGCCGCGCCGTGCTTCGGCTACTCCTTCCGCAGCGAGCAGGCCGTCTGGCCGGTGCTGACCGACCGCTTCCCGGTGACCCTGGAACTGGCGCTCGGTGCCGCCGTCCTGTGGCTGGTCTTCGGTGTCGCGGCGGGTGTTCTCTCCGCCCTGAAGCGGGGCAGCGTGTGGGACCGCAGCGCCATGGTCGTCGCCCTGGCGGGCGTCTCGCTCCCCATCTACTTCACCGGCCTGCTCAGCCTGGCGATCTTCAGCTACGGACTGGGCTGGATCGACGCGGAGTACGTGTCCATCGGCCAGAGCTTCACGGGCTGGCTCGGCGGCATGATCCTGCCGTGGATCACGCTGGCCTTCCTGTACGCGGCGATGTACGCCCGGATCACCCGCGCCACCATGCTGGAGATCCTCGGTGAGGACTACATCCGCACCGCCCGCGCCAAGGGCCTGACCGAGCAGGTCGTCATCGGCAAGCACGCCATGCGCTCCACGATGACGCCCATCCTGACCATGCTCGGCATGGACCTCGGCGCCCTCATCGGCGGCGCGGTCCTGACCGAGACCACGTTCAGCCTGCCCGGTCTCGGCCAGAAGGTGCTGGACGCCATCAAGAACCAGGACCTGCCGTTCATCCTGGGCGTCACCCTGATCACCTCGCTCGCGGTGATCGTCGCCAACCTCGTGGTGGACTTCCTGTACGCCGTGATCGACCCCCGAGTGAGGCTCGCATGAGCGAACTCAGCAAGACCGGAGCAGCCGTGGGTGAACCCACGAGTTCCTCGCCGGCGCCGACCTCCTTCCTGGAGGTGCGCGACCTGAAGGTGCACTTCCCGACCGACGACGGTCTGGTGAAGTCCGTCGACGGGCTCAGCTTCCAGCTGGAGAAGGGCAAGACCCTCGGCATCGTGGGCGAGTCGGGTTCCGGCAAGTCCGTCACCTCGCTCGGCATCATGGGCCTGCACACCACGGGCCAGTACGGCAAGCGCAAGGCGCAGATCTCCGGCGAGATCTGGCTGAACGGCACCGAGTTGCTGTCCGCCGACCCCGACCGGGTGCGCAAGATGCGCGGCCGCGAGATGGCGATGATCTTCCAGGACCCGCTGTCCGCGCTGCACCCGTACTTCACGATCGGCCACCAGATCGTGGAGGCGTACCGGATCCACCACGACGTCGACAAGAAGACCGCCCGCAAACGGGCGATCGAGATGCTCGACCGGGTGGGCATCCCGCAGCCGGACAAGCGGGTCGACAACTACCCGCACGAGTTCTCCGGCGGTATGCGCCAGCGCGCGATGATCGCGATGTCGCTGGTCAACAACCCCGAACTGCTCATCGCGGACGAGCCGACCACCGCCCTGGACGTCACCGTCCAGGCGCAGATCCTCGACCTCATCCGCGACCTGCAGAAGGAGTTCGGCTCCGCCGTCATCATCATCACCCACGACCTGGGGGTCGTCGCCGAACTGGCCGACGACATCCTGGTGATGTACGGCGGCCGCTGCGTGGAACGCGGCCCGGCCGAGAAGGTGTTCTACGAGCCCCGCCACCCCTACACCTGGGGCCTGCTCGGCTCGATGCCGCGCCTGGACCGCGAGGAGCAGGAGCGTCTGATCCCGGTCAAGGGCTCCCCGCCCTCGCTGATCAACATCCCGTCCGGCTGCGCCTTCAACCCACGCTGCCCGTACGCCGACGTCCCGAAGGACAACGTCACCCGCACCGTCCGGCCCGAGCTGACCGAGGTCGGCAGCCGGCACTGGGCCGCCTGCCACATGTCGCAGGAGCAGCGGGAGCGTATCTGGACCGAAGAGATTGCGCCGAAGCTGTGAGCGAGAACTCCAAGGACGCGGCAGTGACGATTCCTGCGCAGAGCGACGGTGCCACCCTCACCAAGGACGCCGCACCCGGCGAGACCCTGCTGAAGGTGACCGGCCTCAAGAAGCACTTCCCCATCCGTAAGGGCCTGCTCCAGCGGCAGGTCGGCGCCGTGCGCGCGGTCGACGGCCTCGACTTCGAGGTCAAGGCCGGCGAAACGCTGGGCGTCGTGGGCGAGTCCGGCTGCGGCAAGTCCACCATGGGCCGGCTGATCACCAGGCTGCTCGAGCCGAGCGAAGGCACCATCGAGTTCGAGGGCAAGGACATCACGCACCTCGGGGTGAGCGGGATGCGCCCGCTGCGCCGCGATGTGCAGATGATCTTCCAGGACCCGTACTCGTCGCTGAATCCGCGCCACACCATCGGCACCATCGTCGGCGCGCCCTTCCGGCTCCAGGGCGTCACGCCCGAGGGCGGCATCAAGAAGGAAGTGCAGCGGCTGCTGTCGGTCGTGGGTCTCAACCCCGAGCACTACAACCGCTATCCGCACGAGTTCTCCGGCGGTCAGCGCCAGCGCATCGGCATCGCCCGGGCGCTCGCGCTCAACCCGAAGCTGGTCGTGGCCGACGAGCCGGTGTCCGCGCTCGACGTGTCGATCCAGGCGCAGGTCGTCAACCTGCTCGACGACCTCCAGCAGGAGCTGGGCCTGACGTACGTGATCATCGCGCACGACCTGTCGGTCGTCCGGCACGTCTCGGACCGGATCGCGGTGATGTACCTCGGCAAGATCGTCGAGCTGGCCGACCGCGACTCGCTGTACAAGGCGCCGATGCACCCGTACACCAAGGCGCTGATGTCGGCGGTGCCGATCCCGGACCCGAAGCGGAAGAACGCCAAGAGCGAGCGCATCCTGCTCAAGGGCGACGTCCCCTCGCCGATCGCGCCGCCGAGCGGCTGCCGCTTCCACACCCGGTGCTGGAAGGCTACGGAGATCTGCCGGACCACCGAGCCGCAGCTGGTGGAGCTGAAGCCGGGGCAGCGGGTGGCATGCCACCACCCGGAGAACTTCGAGGACCAGGCTCCGCAGGACACGGTGCTGCTCTCCGACGCCAAGGAGGCGGCGAAGCTGGTCGCCGACGAGGTGCTGGCGGAGTCCGCGGAGACGTCGGCGGCGGTGGCCGCGGCGGTCGGAGCCGAGGCCGAGGCCTCCGGTGCACCGGCTGCGGCGGAGGAGCCCTCCGAGGCATCCGCCCACTCCGAGGACGCGGAAGCACCCTCCGCGGAGGAGACCCCGGCATCCGCGGGCGAGGAGTCCGCGGAGGAGACCGCCGGCGAGGCACCATCGGACGCGCCCTCCGGCGAGTCGGACTCGGAGGAGACCGCCGACGAGACGCCCTCGGACGAGCCCTCCGGCGAGTCGGACTCGGACGCGCCCTCCGGCGAGACGCCCTCGGACGCGCCCTCCGGCGAGTCGGACTCGGAGGAGACCGCCGACGAGGCGCCCTCGAAGGAGCCCGCTCCCGACAAGCCCGCGGCAGCGGATCGTCAGGAGTCAACCGACAAGTAAGGCATGACAACTTGGCAAAGTCATGCACATGA
Source organism: Streptomyces sp. Y2F8-2 (assembly GCF_014905555.1). Taxonomy (GTDB): domain Bacteria; phylum Actinomycetota; class Actinomycetes; order Streptomycetales; family Streptomycetaceae; genus Streptomyces; species Streptomyces cynarae. The sequence goes on from NZ_BNGS01000011.1 coordinate 62,061, forward strand.
CCGAACGGGAGAGTGCAGAGTCTGGCGTGACCGTCCGATCGACTGATCGGCGCACGCTCGAAGGGATGACTCCATGGCACTCTCCCGTTCGGCACGTTCGGCGCGCTTAGGGGTTCTGGCCACGGCGGCGGCCTCCTTCCTCGCCGTCGCGGCGTCCTCCGCCCCGGCCCCGGGTTCCGACGGCATCGGTGACGCCTACTTCCCGCAGCTCGGCAACGGCGGCTTCGACGCCCGCCACTACGCCCTCGACGTGGCGTACGCCCCGGCCACCGGCCGTCTCGACGGCCGTACGACGATCACGGCCCGTGCCACCCAGAGCCTCACCTCCTTCGACCTGGACCTGCAGCAGCTTCAGGTCACGAGGGTCGAGGTGAACGGCAGACCCGCCCGCTTCACGCGCCAGGGTGACGAGATCCGCATCACCCCGCGCGGCGTTCTCCCCCGGGGCCGGGACTTCACGGTCGCCGTCACCTACGGCGGCATCCCGCAGCCCCTCGGCGGCCCGATCGTCTTCGGCTCCAAGTACGGGTGGATGAAGACCGCCGACGGCGTCTTCGTCGCCTGCGAGCCCAACGCCGCCTCCACCTGGTTCCCGTCCAGCGACCACCCCTCCGACAAGGCCACCTACGACATCCGCATCAAGGCGCCCAAGGGCCTGACCGCGGTCTCCAACGGACGGCTCATATCGACGTACGACAAGGGGGACCAGACCGTCACCCACTGGCGGGAGTCCAAGCCGATGGCCACCTACCTGGCGACGGCGACCATCGGAAAGTTCGACGTGCGGACCGGGAAGACGCCGTCCGGGATCCCGATCTACGTCGCCATCGACCCCGTCCTGAAGAACAGCAACAGCGTCGACGTGTACGCCGTCACCGCCGAGGCCACCGACTACTGGTCGAAGGTCTTCGGCCCGTACCCCTTCGAGGAGACCGGCGCCATCGTCGACGACATGCCCGAGGCCGGCTTCTCCCTGGAGGTCCAGTCGAAGCCCGCGTACTCGGCCGTCCGCAACGAGACGACGATCGTGCACGAGCTGGCCCACCAGTGGTTCGGCGACTCGGTCTCGGTGGCGCACTGGAAGGACATCTGGCTCAACGAGGGTTTCGCGACCTACGCCCAGTGGCTGTGGGCCGAGCACAAGGGCAGCCGCTCGGCGCACGACTCCTTCGTCGCGGCGTACGACGCCCGCCCCGCCGACAACGCGTTCTGGCAGATCAAGGTGGCCGACCCGCAGCGCGACACCATGTTCGCCTCCGCGGTGTACCAGCGCGGGGCGATGACGCTCCAGGCACTGCGCGAGCGCATCGGCGACAGGGCGTTCTTCGAGCTGCTGCCCGCCTGGACCAGGCTCCACCGCTACGGCAACGCGAACACCGGCGACTTCATCCGGCTCGCGGAGAGGATCTCCGGGCGGCAGCTCGACGACCTGTTCCAGAAATGGATCTTCACCACGGGCAAGCCGGCGCTGTAACTTCGGCGCAACCCGGAGTTCTCCTTGCTTTGTAAGGTGCACCCTGCTGGATGGGTGAGAATGTAAGGGTGCTCCAGCAATTGTTCAGTCCCTCCGTCCAGCACACGCTGGATGTCGTCGGCATCTTCGTCTTCGCGATCTCCGGCGCCCTGCTGGCCGTCCGCAAGAACTTCGACGTGTTCGGCATCGCCGTGCTCGCCGAGGTCACCGCGCTGGGCGGAGGGCTGTTCCGGGATGTGGTCATCGGCGCCGTGCCGCCGGCCGCGTTCACGGATCTGGGGTACTTCCTGACCCCGCTGCTCGCCGCCCTCCTGGTGGTCTTCCTCCATCCTCAGGTGGAGCGCATCCAGGTCGCCGTCAACGTCTTCGACGCGGCCGGCCTCGGGCTGTTCTGCGTCGCGGGGACGACGAAGGCGTACGCCTACGGGCTAGGCCTGACCGCGTCCGCCGCCCTCGGCCTCGCGACGGCCGTGGGCGGTGGTGTCCTGCGCGACGTCCTCGCCAACGAGGTGCCCTCGCTGCTGCGCTGGGACCGCGACCTCTACGCGGTCCCGGCGATCGTCGGGGCCACCATGGTCGCGCTCTGCATACGTTTCGACGCGCTGACCCCGTTCACCTCGGGGCTCGCGGTCGTCACCGCTTTCGTACTACGCCTGATGGCGATGAGGTACCACTGGCGAGCTCCGCGCGCTTGGAACCGGCGGTCCAATGTGGCTGAGGAAGACTCCCCGTGGCCTGGCCGGTCATCTGCTGGCTCAGCCAGGTGAACACCGTCGGGATCTGCGGCCGCCACAGGGCCATGCTGTGCCCGCCGGCGCTGCGCGGGATCCGCACCGCACGCACCAGCGTCGGCGGTTTCGCGATCGCCTGCAGCGCGGCGGCCGCCTGGTAGCCGTCGCCGTCCTCGCCGGACAGGTAGAGCGAGATCCGCGGCGGGGTGCGGTAGCCCTTCAGGATGAAGTACGGGTTGTTCGCCCGGCGCAGCGCGACGCTCCGCGCGGCCAGCGAGCTGCGCTCGCCGATCGGGTCGTTGTACCCGGACAGGCTGATCGCTGCCCGGTAGCGGTCGGGGTGCGCGACCACGAGCTTCGCGGCGCAGTGCGCTCCCGCGGAGTACCCGGCGGCCGCCCAGCCGTCCGGGGCGGCCTGGGCGCGGAAGTTGTCCGTGATCATCTTGGGCACGTCGATGCTGAGCCAGGTGTCGGCGTTCACGGCGCCCGGGATGTTCGCGCAGCCGGTGTCGACCTTGGCGATGAGGTTGGTGCGCGGCGACACCAGGATGAACGGCTCCACCTGCCCGCTCTTCATCAGCGGCAGCAGCTGCTCGTGCACCTTCAGCGAGCCGAACCAGGCCTTGGCCGAGCCCGGGTAGCCGGACAGCAGCTCCACCACCGGGAACTTCTTGTCCTTGTAGGCGGGGTCGTTGTACTGCGGCGGCAGCCACACGTAGACCTCGGCGTCGACGCCGGAGACCCGGCCCTTGAGCTGGGTGACCTCCACCCCGCCGGCCGCGCGCATGCCCGGGCCGTTCGCCGGAGTGAACGTCTGTTTGACCTTGGGCAGGGCCTTGACCTGGATGCCGCCGGTGCCGTCCTTGCCGAGGTCGGCGGCCTGCTGCACGTGGTCGCCCGTGCCGAACAGGTCGGACCAGTTGTCGTAGAGGCTGTTGGCGTTGTTCACCAGGACGAAGACGAGGGTGACCGCCGTGGCCTGGGCGAACACGAGCATGAGCACCCGGACGGCCTGGCGCAGCACCATCGGGCCCCGCAGCCGCGACCACAGGAGCAGAGGCAGGATGAGGGCGACCGCCAAGAGGGCGATCGACGTGATGAGGAACGGCGTCCCGGTCAGGCTCATCGGCTATGCGGCTCTTCCTGTGAACGGGCGGAACGGGCTGTACATCCTCTGAGAGGGAGAGAGCGGGCCGTCGGTCACGGACGTGTGGGGACACTTACCGGGAAATTGCCAAAACCTCACCGGAGAATGGCCGAAAGTCGCGCGGAGGTCCGGCGCGACGTCACCCACTCGGCCGCCTCCAAAGCTACTGCTTAGTAATTTCTTGTTGTACGGTTCTGGCATGCCAGAAGCAGCTACCGCACCGGCCGCGCGGGCCACGATCGGCGACAGCGAGTTCGACCGCGACACCGCGGTCACCCGACGGGAACCCGGCGTCTACGACATCGACCTCTCCGCCGGCTGGACGATCATCAACGCCGTCAACGGCGGCTATCTGCTGGCCGTCCTGGGCCGCGCCCTCGCGGACGCCCTGCCGCACCCGGACCCCTTCACCGTCTCGGCGCACTACCTGACGGCCTCCCAGCCGGGCCCGGCCGTCGTGCGCACGGACGTGGTGCGCACCGGCCGCACCCTCTCCACGGGCCAGGCGTCCCTCTTCCAGTTCGACGAGGAGGGCCACGAGGTGGAGCGCATCCGCGTCCTCGCCTCCTACGGCGACCTGGACTCCCTCCCCGACGACGTCCGTACGAGCGCGCGGCCGCCCGCGATGCCGCCTCTGGAGCAGTGCTTCGGCCCGCAGGACGCTCCGGCGCCGGTCCCCGGCAGCTCCGCCATCACCGACCGACTGATGCTCAAGCTGGACCCCGCGACCCTGGGCTGGGCGCTCGGCGCGCCCTCCGGGAAGGGTGAGATGCGGGCCTGGTTCGGCCTTGCCGACGGCCGGGACGCCGACCCCCTGTCCCTGCTGCTCGCGGTGGACGCGCTGCCGCCCACCGCCTTCGAGCTGGGAATCTCCGGCTGGGTACCGACGATCGAGCTGACCGTGCACGTACGCTCCCGCCCGGCTCCGGGCCCCCTGCGCGTCTCGATCACCACACGCAACCTCGCCGGCGGCTTCCTGGAGGAGGACGCGGAGGTCTGGGACACCGACGACCGCCTGGTCGCCCAGTCCCGCCAACTGGCCCGCGTCAAACTGCCCTGACCCTGTCACGGGACCGGGGCACGGGGCACAGCGGTCGGGGTGCCGGGGCGGAGCCGCCGGGTCGGGGATGGCGGCCGAGGTGCAGGTGCGGAGCCCGAAGGGGTGCTGGGCCGGAGCCCGCCGGGCTTCAGGGCCGGAGCCCGCCGGGCTTCAGGGGCGGAATCCCGTCAGGCGGTTGGGGGCGGAGCCCCGGTCGGGTTCAGGGGCGGAGCCCCTGGCGGGTCGAAGGGGCGAAGCCCCCGGGGGATGGGAGCGGGTAAGGGCGGCGGGGGCGAAGCCCGCACCCGCCGCACCGGCCGCACCGGCTGTACCGGCTGTACCGGCTGTACCGGCGGCACCGGCGGCACCGGCGGCACCGGCGGCACCGGCGGCATCGGCGGCACCGGCGGCATCGGCGGCACCCGCCGCACCAGCGGCACCGGCCCACCCCGCGGCCCCGGTCCTACCCGTCCAGCGGCCGGCGGCCCAGCCACGCCGCCAGGCGCGCGTAGGCGTCGGCCCCCTCGGGGGCCGGAACCGCCGACGCGAACGGCAGGTCGTCGCCCCGCTCCGCCTCCGGCAGGACGAGGCGGCCCACCGCGAGCGCGAACTCCGCCAGTTCGGGGTCCAGGTCACCGGGCCGCCCCAGGGCCTGCCAGAGATCCCAGGTGTGGGCCACGCACTCCATCACATACCCGGACAGCGCACTGCGCCCCGGCGCCTCTCCCCACGGCACGCGCACCGCCGCGTCCAGCCGGCCGTCGTCCGCCCAGCCCCGCCGCACCGCGGACCTGGCCTCGTCGTAGGCGGCCGCCCAGTCGTCGTCCGGAACGCCGTCCACGAAGGGATGCAGGGCCATCCCGTCGCCGCCCGCGCCGACCTGGGCGATCCGCAGGGTGCCACCGACGATGTGCGACAGCAGCGTCCGTACGTCGAACTCCGTACACGGCGTCGGACCCGCGAGCTGTCCCGGGCGTACCGTCTCGATCAGTGCGGCGGCCTGCTCGGCGGCGCGGGCGTACACGGGGCGGGGGTCGGTCATGGTGTCGGTGGTCGTGCCGGTGCCGTGGGCCATGGCGGTCTCGGAGGTCATGGTCCTCTCCGTTCTGTTCGGGTCCGCGAGGGAATGACTGGAGACTCGCGCCATAACCTGACAGTTTCCGTCAACATTTGCGCGGCCGTACCCGTGCCCGCGATCCTGTGCCGGTGAAGTCCGACCGCCTGCTGTCGATCCTCCTGCTGCTCCAGACCCGCGGCCGCGTCCCCGCCCACGAACTCGCCGAGCGGCTGGAGGTGTCGGTGCGCACCATCTACCGCGACATCGAGGCCCTCTCGGCCTCCGGCGTCCCGGTCTACGCGGAACGCGGACGGCACGGCGGCATCGAACTGCTCGCCGGATTCCGCACGGACGTCACGGGCCTGACCGCCGACGAGTCCCGCGCCCTGTTCATCCTGGCCGCCCAGGGCGCGCACGCCGCGCTCGGCCTCGACGCCGCCCTCGGCTCCGCGCTGCGCAAGGTGATGGCGGCGCTGCCCGCCCCGCACCGCCCGGCCGCCGAGGCCACCAGCCGCCGCATCCTGGTCGACGCCACGCGCTGGAAGGGCGGCCCGCAGTCCGCCGTCGACCTGGACACCCTCCAGGACGCGGTGTTCGCCGACCGGCGCCTCAGGCTGCACTACCGGCACAGCGGGGCCACGGCCCCGCGCACGTACACCGTGGACCCGTACGGGCTCGTCTCGAAGGCCGGTGTCTGGTACCTGGTCGCCGACCGCCGCGGTACCCCCAGGTTGTTCCGCGCGGACCGGGTGCGCTCGGCGACCCTGCTGCCGGACCCGGTGCGGCGGCGCCCCGGTGTCGAACTCGCCGACGCGTGGGAGGTGCTGCGCCGGCAGGTCGAGGAGCGGCCGGGCGGTTTCGAGGTGACGGTCCGGGTGCGCCGCGACATCCTGGACATGTTCCAGCGGCTGACCGCCTCCGCGCTCGTCGCCCTGCCGGAGGACGACGGCGAGAGTCCCTGGGCGACCGCCCGGCTGTCGTACGGGTTCGTCCGCGAGGTGCGCCAACTGCTGATGTTCGCCGACCGGTTGGAGATCCTGGCGCCACCCGAGGCCCGCGAGGAACTGGCGCGGGCGGCGGCCTCCGTCACGGAACTGTACCGGCGCGGGGACTGAGCTCCGGGACGAACACGCAGGTCGGCAAGGTTATTTGGGGCCCCGTTCGCCCGCCGCACAGCCGCGTCACAGGACGCCGTGGGTCAAGCCCCAAGCGGCCACCGCGGGCAGGAGACGCGCACGTCGATCTGTGGACCGTCACTCCCTCCAGTGGTGGCGGCCGATGCTGATCAGCCGCATCCGCTGGACGGCGAGCCGGGCCACCCGATCCCGGTCCTCGGCGGCGCCCTCCATGGCCTCCAGGAACTGGGAAGCGGTCACCAGCATCTGGTCGACGTACAGACCGGCGAGCATCAGCAGGTCCTCCTCGCTCCACCCGGCGGACTCGGGGTGTTCGGCCAGCGCGACCTTCACCTCCTCGGCGAACCGGGCGAGTTGCCGGCGTATCGCCTCCCGCACCGGCTGGACGCCACCGTGCCGTTCCCGGGCGATGAACCGTACGTGTGCGGGGTACGCGTCCACATGACGGGCGATCAGCCCGACGGCGCGCTCGATGCGTTCGTCGCTGTCGCCGGTCGCCGAGACCGTGGACTCGATCATCGGGTGGAGGCTGCCGAGGGCCTCCTCGACCAGCTCCACGCCGAGATCCGCGGTCGACCGGAAATGCCGGTAGAAGGCGGTCGGCGCGACGCCGACCGCACGGGTGACCTCGCGCAGCCCCAGGCTGCTCAGGCTCTGCTCCTCCAGCAGGCCGAGCGCCGCGTCCAGCAGCGCCTGCCGGGTCTTCTGCTTCTGGGCCTGCCGGATGCCGAGGGTGTGACTCATGCCATGCAGTTAACAACTGTTCTCTGGAATTGGAAAGCCATGGGAGGCGCTAGACTGGGAAGTCAGTGAACAACTGTAACCACAACCGTTCACCGAATCGTCACGAGAGGCATCCCGAAGGGGGATCTCGTCCCATGCTGTTCCTCGTCGCCGCGCTTCTGCTGCTGGGCACCGTCCTGGGCACCGTGGCCCACGCCCCGCTCTCCTTCACCTTCGTCGCCGCGGCCGTCATCGCCGTATGGCTCGTGGTCTTCGCGGTCCGCGAACGGCAGGGGCGCCGCCGGCACACGTCGGCCCACTAAGACCGCCGCACGTCCTTCGACTCTCGGGAGCTGACCGTCATGCAACTCACCGCCGTACGAACCAAGGGCACCACCGCACACGGCAAGGAGACCGCTGCCCCGGCCGGCCGCACCGGCGTGCGCGACGCGAACGGCATGGCCGTCGCGTCCTTCATCCTCGGCCTGCTCGGCCTGCTCGTCCTGAACGTGGTGCTGGGCCCGATCGCCATCGCCCTGGCCGCGGTGGCCCTGTGGCGCGGCACGACCCGCCGGGGCCGCGCCCTGCTGGGCCTCGGCCTGGGCGTGGCGGACCTGGTGCTCCTGGTGACGTTCATGCAGCTGGACCACACGGTCTCCTGGAGCTTCTGACCGCCGCCACCACGGCGCCGGGTCCGGCTGCGCCGAGGCCCGGCCACACCGGCCACCAAACGGGTGGGGCCTAGAATTGGCGTCACCATGGCATACCTCGACCACGCCGCGACCACCCCGATGCTCCCCGAGGCGGCACAGGCCCTGACCGCGCACCTCGGCATCACGGGCAACGCCTCCTCGCTGCACGCATCGGGCCGCCGCGCCAGGCGAACCGTCGAAGAGGCCCGCGAAACCCTCGCAGAGGCCCTCGGCGCCCGCCCCAGTGAGGTGGTCTTCACCTCCGGCGGCACCGAGGCCGACAACCTCGCCGTGAAGGGCCTGTTCTGGGCCCGCCGCGCCGCCGACCCGGCCCGCACCCGGGTCCTCGCGAGCCCCGTGGAACACCACGCCGTCCTGGACGCCGTCCACTGGCTCGGCGAACACGAGGGTGCCACCGTCGAATACCTGCCGGTCGACTCCTACGGCCGCGTCCACCCCGAGGCCCTGCGCGAGGCCATCGCCCGCGACCCCGACGACGTCGCCCTCGCCACCGTGATGTGGGCCAACAACGAGATCGGCACGGTCATGCCGGTCCGCGAACTGGCCGAGACCGCAGCCGAGTTCGGCGTCCCGCTGCACGCGGACGCCGTCCAGGCCTTCGGCCAGGTCCCCGTCGACTTCGAGGCCTCGGGCCTCGCCGCGATGACGGTCTCCGGCCACAAGATCGGCGGCCCGTACGGCATCGGCGCGCTGGTCCTCGGCCGCCAGTACAGCCCCGTCCCGGTGCTGCACGGCGGCGGCCAGGAACGCCATGTGCGCTCCGGCACCCTGGACGTGCCCGCCATCGCGTCCTTCGCGGTCGCCGGACGGCTCGCCGCCGAGCAACGCGAGTGGTTCGCCCGCGAGATCGGCGCCCTGCGCGACGACCTGGTCGAGGAGGTCCGCAAGGCGGTCCCGGACGCGATCCTGGGCGGCGACCCGGTGGACCGGCTCCCGGCCAACGCCCACTTCACGTTCCCCGGCTGCGAGGGCGACTCCCTGCTCCTGCTGCTGGACGCCCAGGGCATCGAGTGCTCCACGGGCTCCGCCTGCACGGCGGGGGTGGCCCAGCCGAGCCATGTCCTGCTCGCCACCGGCACCGACCCGGACCTCGCCCGCGGCACCCTGCGCTTCTCCCTGGGCCACACGTCCACGGAGGCGGACGTGGAGGCGGTCGCGAAGGCGATCGGCCCCGTGGTGGAGCGCGCGCGCACGGCGGGGCTGACCTGACACCGGCCTCCGAGCCCTACCGGGCCTCCGAGCCCTACCGGGCCCGCGCCGCCCGCTCCCGCCGTACGAGCCGCATGTACCGCTCCCAGTCCCAGTGCGGTCCCGGGTCCGTGTGGTCCGTCCCCGGCACCTGGGCGTGCCCGATGATGTGCTCCCGGTCGACGGGTATCCCGTACCGCCCGCAGACCGCAGCCGTGAGCCGCGCCGACGCCGCGTACATCGCGTCGGTGAAGGACGACGCCCGCTCCACGAACCCCTCGTGCTCTATGCCGACGCTGCGCTCGTTGTACTCCCGGTTGCCCGCGTGGAACGCCACGTCCAGCTCGCGGATCATCTGCGTGACCCCTCCGTCCCGGCGCACGATGTAGTGGGCCGCCGCACCGTGCCCGGGGTCCTGGAACACCTTCACCGCGCTGCTGTAGCCGCCCTGGGTGACATGGACGACCACACGGTCTATGTCGTAGTCGTCCGGCCGGTCCGCGCGCCGCAGGTTCGCCGGCGACGCGGCCAGCCATCGAGCACCGGGGAAGTCGACCGCGCCCTCCACCCGCGGCTTCTCGACGCCGGGCAGCCGCCACCACACATGTGCCAGCTCCTGCCGCGCCAGCACGGCCGTGCCCACGGCGGCCGCCGCACCGCCGAGGATCAGCGCGCGCCGCCCGAGCCGCCGGTCGCCGTCCCTGTCCGCCATGTGATCCCCCATGTGATCCCCGCTGTGACCGTCAACGGATACTCGCCGACAGCGGTTCCCACGGCCCCGTACCCTTGAAGGGCTATGACTGACACCCCGCAGCGCCCCCTCCGCGTCCTCGCCGCCATGTCCGGCGGGGTCGACTCCGCCGTCGCCGCCGCCCGCGCCGCCGAGGCCGGCCACGACGTGACCGGCGTCCACCTCGCGCTGTCCGCGAACCCGCAGTCGTTCCGCACGGGTGCGCGCGGCTGTTGCACCATCGAGGACTCGCGCGACGCCCGCCGCGCCGCGGACGTCATCGGCATCCCGTTCTACGTCTGGGACCTCGCCGACAGGTTCCGCGAGGACGTGGTCGAGGACTTCGTCGCCGAGTACGAGGCCGGACGCACCCCGAACCCCTGCCTGCGCTGCAACGAGAAGATCAAGTTCGCGGCGCTGCTCGACAAGGCGCTGGCGCTGGGCTTCGACGCGGTCTGCACCGGCCACTACGCGAAGATCGTGACCCTGCCCGACGGCACCCGCGAGCTCCACCGGGCCTCCGACATGGCGAAGGACCAGTCGTACGTGCTCGGCGTGCTCGACGACAAGCAGCTCGCGCACGCCATGTTCCCGCTCGGCGACACGGTCACCACCAAGGACGAGATCCGCGCGGAGGCCGAGCGGCGCGGCCTCGCGGTCGCCAAGAAGCCCGACTCGCACGACATCTGCTTCATCGCCGACGGCGACACCCAGGGCTTCCTCGCCCGCCGGCTCGGCAAGGCCGAGGGCGACATCGTCGACGAGTCCGGCGCCAGGCTGGGCACGCACGACGGCGCGTACGGCTTCACGATCGGCCAGCGCAAGGGTCTCAGGATCGGCACCCCGGCCCCGGACGGCAAGCCGCGCTACGTCCTGGACATCTCCCCGGTGACGAACACGGTCACCGTCGGCCCGGCGTCCGCCCTGGACGTCTCCGCCCTGACGGCGATCAAGCCCCGCTGGTGCGGGACGGCCCCCGCCGGTCCCGGCACGTACACGGCCCAGCTCCGCGCGCACGGCGGCGAGACGGAGGTGACCGCAGAACTGGTCGACGGCGAACTGCGGGTCCGCTTCGCCGAGCCGGTCCGCGGGGTGGCCCCCGGCCAGGCCATCGTCCTGTACGACGGCACGCGCGTGGTGGGCTCGGCGACGATCGCGTCGACCCGGCGGGCGACGGCCGCCTCTCTCTGATTTGGCCGCACCGTAGCAATCCTTCCGTCAGCATGCGCTGACGTCCTCTGGCCACACCTCGCCGCTCGTCATAAGCTTGCTGTACGGGTTACCCGTACGAAATGGCGCCAAGCAACAGATCAACCGGACGCTCTCCCACCGGTAAGGAGGCCACCCGCTGTGCTGCTCAGCTTTCGCGTGGCCAACCACCGGTCGATCAGAGACGAGATGGAGTTGTCGCTGGCGGCCTCGGAGCTGGACGGCCGCTTCGCCCGGGACACCGGCGTCCGCTCACGCGGCAAGGAGCTGAAGACCTTGCCCGTGGTCGGAATCTTCGGCGCCAACGCCTCCGGCAAGTCGAACGTGCTCCTGGCGATGCACTTCATGCGCAGGGCCGTCCGCGAGTCCTTCGCCGAATGGGGCAAGGATCCCGGCGTGCCCCGTGAGCCCTTCACACTGGATCCCCGTGCACGCCAGGACACCAGCCTGTTCGAGGCCGATCTGCTGCTGCCGACGGGAGGCGAGCGGATCCGTTACACCTACGGCTTCGAACTGTCGGACGAGCGTGTGGAAGCCGAGTGGCTGCACGCCTATCCCAGTGGGCGCCGCCAGGTGTGGTTCGACCGCGAGGCGGACCGACCTGCTGAGGACGGCGGCGAGATCAGGTTTCCGAGCCGCGGATTGCGCGGGGCCAAAGAGGCCTATGTGAGCCTCACCCGGCCGAACTCCCTCTTCCTGACGGTGGCCGCCGCCATGAACCACCCGCAGCTGTCGGCGATCCACCGCTGGTTCCAGGACAACCTGTGGCTCGTCGCCGGCGGTGAGGACGTGGAGGAACGGACCCACTGGACCAGGGAACTGATCGGCGGAGCGGACTCCGACCTCAGGGATCGCTTCGCCACCTGGCTACGGGCAGCGGACCTCGGTATCGCGGACCTCACGGTCGACCCCGAGACCGGCGACCCGGTGTTTCTTCACCAGGCCGCCGACGGAGGAAGCAAGCCCCTCGACTTCTGGACCGAGGAGTCGCTCGGCACGCACGCCTGGTTCGCCTTCCTGGGCCCCTTGCTGCATGTCCTGGACAGGGGCGGCACACTCCTGGTCGACGAACTGGACTCCAGTCTGCACCCGCTCTTGGCCGCCGAGGTCATCCGTATCCTCCAGGACCCCGAGGTCAATCCGCGCTCGGCCCAGCTCGTCTTCACCACACACGACGCGACTCTGCTCGGCCCCACGGTCGCCGAGCGGCCCCTGGACCGCGACCAGGTGTGGATCACACTCAAGAACCGTACCGGGGAGACCGAGCTGTACCCGCTCACGGCCGCCCGCAAGGTCCGCAACGACGAAAACCTCGTCCGCCGCTACCTCCAGGGAAGCTACGGGGGCGTGCCCCGTCTGACCAGCGGAGAGGTCGCCCGGCAGCTCGCCCTGCTCGAAGAGGGGCTGAAGGCCACGGCGTGAGCAGAAGACGACAGCGGCAGGCGGGCGGAGCGGTCCGTCGCTCCCTGGCCTCCTATCGGGACCTCTCTCAGCGTGTGGTGTACGTGGCCACGGAGGGGGCCAGGACAGAGCAGGACTACGTCAAGCTCCTCAACGATGTCTACGCCAGGGACAACGGCTTCTTCCTGCGGTTCTGCCCGCATCCCGACCGCAACGGCCTGCGACCGAAGGAGGTCGTCGAGACGGTCGTCGAGGCGGCGCTTGGTACCGGCGCCGAGATGTGGGCGCTCTTCGACCGCGACTCAGGCGACAAGACCGCACAGGAGATCCGGGACGCGATGCGGCTCGCTGCTCGGCACGGAGTGCAGGTGGCCCTGTCCCACCCGTCCTTCGAACTGTGGCTCCTGCTCCACTTCCAGCAGCACACCAGCCCCGAGAACGGCCGAAACGCCGTCGTCATCGACAAGCTGCGCAGACATCCCGACGCCGACGGGTACGCCGACTACGACACCCAGTCGGGCGACCGGGGCAAGAGCCTCGGGGGCCGACGCGGCCAAGCCCTGCTCCGCCGGGAGGGCACCGCGATCCGAAACGCGCGTGCACTGGTCCGGCAGTGCCCGCACCCGCACGGCGGCTGCTCGGCCCGCGGCCTCACGGTGGAACCCATCCCCGAGCCGAATGAGCCGTACGACGCATGGACCAGGCGTACTGGGCACGCACCCGGCTGCGATCCGGCCGAGCGCGATCCTTCGTCCGATGTGTGGCGCCTGCTGGTCAGCCTCGGCATCGGAGCGGACGAAAGCCGGTAATCGAAGAGCACCGGGACGAACGGTTTCCGCCGACCCCGCCACTCCGACTAGGCTGCCTGGGTTCACCACCGTGACTGCTCACGTACGAAGGACTGGCTCACCTTGGCCCGTATCACCCTGCCCCAGCTGGAGCGGCATCTCTTCTCCGCCGCCGACATCCTGCGCGGCCGGATGGACGCCTCGGAGTACCGGGACTTCATCTTCGGGATGCTCTTCCTGAAGCGGGCCTCCGACGAGTTCGAGCCGGAGTGGAAGCGGGTCTACGCGCAGACCCTAGACCGGGAGAAGGACGAGCGAAAGGCCCTGGCACGGGCGAACGACCCGGACAAATACCCCCGCGTCTTCTACGTTCCGCCGAGGGCTCGCTGGTGGAAGGGCCCGCACATCGACCCCGCGACCCCCGGCAGCCCCGCACCGGGCATCTCCGCCCTCACCGAGCGAGTGGGCGAGGCCCTCGACCAGGCGCTCGCGGCGATCCAGGAGAGCAACGACAAGCTCGGCGGCATCGCCAGCCACATCAGCTTCAATGAGGTCGTCGGCACCAGGCCCCGCTTCACCGACAAAGAACTGCGCACCCTCATCCGGCACTTCAGCCTCTACCGGCTGCGCAACGAGGACTTCGAGTTCCCCGACATGCTGGGCGCGGCCTACGAGTACCTGCTGGCCCGGTTCGCGGACAGTGCCGGCCAGCGCGGCGGCGAGTTCTACACGCCCCGCGAGGTCGTGCGCATGATGGTCCGCCTCGTCGACCCCAAGCCGGGCGACAGCGTCTACGACCCCTGCGCGGGCTCCGGCGGCATGCTGATCGCCGCGCACGAGTACGTGGAGGAGAGCGGCGGCGGGCCGGACGACCTGTCGGTCAACGGCCAGGACAAGAGCGGCCCCTCCTGGGCCATGGCCAGCATGAACATGGTGCTGCACGGCATCCGTGAGTTCGACCTCCAGCACGGCGACACCCTCACCGAGCCCCTGCACCTCACCGGTGGCCGCCTGGACACCTTCACCAAGGTCCTGTCGAACCCGCCGTTCTCCCTGAACTACGACGCCGAACTGGTGAACAAGGCCGACGAGGACCACGGCCGCCGCATGCGCTGGGGATACGCCCCTGAGAGCGGCAAGAAGGCCGACCTGATGTTCGTACAGCACATGATCGCGGTGCTGGAGGAGAACCGGGAGGCCGTGGCCGCCACGGTCATGCCGCACGGTGTCCTCTTCCGGGGCGGTAAGGAACGCGATATCCGCGTCGGGCTTCTGGAGGCCGACTGCGTCGAGGCCGTGATCGGCCTCGGCCCCAACCTCTTCTACGGCACCGGCATCCCCGGCTGCATCCTGGTCCTGCGCAGACCGGGCCGAAAGGCACCCAAGCGGGCCGGAAAGGTCCTCTTCATCAACGCCGACCGGGAGTTCCGGGCGGCCCGCAACCAGAACGAGCTGGGCGAGGAACACGCCGAGAAGATCGTCACGGTCTACCGCGAGTGGCGCGAGGAACCAGGCTACTCCGCCGTCGTGGACGTCGACGCCCTGCTCGCCGCCGACGCCAACCTCAACATCCGCCGCTGGGTGGACAACTCCCCACCGCCCGACCCCCAGGACGTATGGGCCCACCTGTACGGCGGTGTCCCGGTCGTGGAGGTCGAGGCGAAGGCGAAGGCGTTCGGCGCGTACGGGGTGGACATCACTGACCTCTTCGCCCCGAGGGACGACGACCCGGCGTACGTCGACTTCTTGCCCGAGGGCCCCGAGGCGACGGCGGCTCGTATCCCGGACGTGGCGGCGCCGAAGGAGGCGGAGGTCCGCCGGACCTTCGAGGAGTGGTGGGGGCGGCAGGAGCCTCACTTCACGGCTCTCGTCGGCCACAACGCCCTTCTGCCGCTGCGCGCCCGTCTGGTCGAGGGCTTCACCGAGGCTGTCCGGGGCGTCGGTGTCCTGGACCGCTACGAGGCGGCGGGCATCGTCGCCGACTGGTGGATGGCCGTGCGGTACGACCTCAAGGCCCTGGCGGCCGGCGGGTACGACCGGGTCCTCGACGGCTGGATCGACTCCGTGGAGAACATGGTCGACCCGGTCCTGCCGGACGAGGACGAGAACGACGACGCGGGCAACGGCGGTACCGGCCGCCGAAAGAGCCGTAAGTCGTCGGTCACGACGGCGGACCGGCGCCGGGCGCTGGACCAGCCGGTCGTACGGGCGCTGATTCCGGAGTTCCTGGAGGAGGTGGCGCGCGCGGACGCGGAGCTTGCACGGGCGGAGGCGGCGCTGAAGGAGTCGCAGGCAGAGCTGGCTGCGGCGCAGGTGTCGGCGGGCGCTGCCGGAGACGAGGAGGAACCCGATGGGGATGCGGTCGAAGGCGGAGAGCCCGCCGACCCGGCCGAGATCGATCGCCTGGAGAAGAAGATCGCCCGCCTACGCAAGGAGCGTACGGCGGCCTCCCGCCGACGTTCGGACCTCGACGACCGTTTTCTGAATGACCTGAAGGCTGCGGCGGACCTGGCCAAGGCGGAGGAGAACGGCGCCCGCTGGGTGGCCCTGGAAGTCTTCGGCGCCGGGCTGTCGGACCGCCTGGACGCGGCGGTGGCGGCGGGGCGGCGTGAGCTGGTTGCGGCGTTCCGGTCGTGGGCGGCGAAGTACGAGGTCTCGCTGGAGGATCTTGAGGGCGAGAGCGAGGCGGCGGCGGGTGAGCTGGGGCGGTGGCTTAAGGAGCTTGGGTATGCGGGGTGAGGTTCGGCTGGGGGAGGTGCTTCTTAAGAGTCCGAGGAATGGGTACTCCCCCAAAGACGTCCCCGAGTGGACCGGGCTTCGGACGCTGGGTCTTGGATGTCTGACGCCGACGGGCTACCGTCCAGTGCAGCTCAAAAACGTCCCTGACAGCGAGCATGCCCGCAGGTTTCTTCTTGCGGACGGTGACCTGCTTATTAGCCGTGCCAATACACGTGACCTCGTAGGAATGGTCGGTCGGTACGCAAGCGATGGGGTGCCGTGCATCTACCCGGATCTGATGATGCGGCTTTTTCCGGACGAGCGCCGGTGCAGTGGCGCCTATCTGGAGATTGTTTTGCGTTCGAGCACCGTCCGCAGTGAAATTCACGCCGGGGCGCGAGGAACCAGCGACAGCATGGTGAAGATCAGCGCCTCATTCGTGGAAGACATCGAGATTCCGTTGCCTACGTTGGAAGAGCAGCACCGCATCGTCGCCGCCCACGCCGCGTTCGAGCGGCGGATCGGGGTGCTGGAGCGGGCGCTGGCCAAGCTGCGGGTAGTTGAAGGAACCTCCGTAGCGAGTGCCCTCGGGACATCCCGCCGTGTGCCCTTGGGCGCCTGGCTGGCCGGTATCGAGTCGGGTAAAAGCCCACTCGCAGAAGACGCTCCGGCTGGAGAGGGCGAGTGGGGGGTTCTCAAGGTCAGCGCCGTCCAAGCAGGATGGTTCGATCGCACCGAGAACAAGGTGCTTCGTGACCCTCAGCTCGTCGATCAGCGATACGAGGTGCGGCCGGGCGACTTGCTCATGACGCGTGCGAACACCGAAGAACTCGTCGGTTTGGCCTGTGTGGCCAACGATCCTGGACCGCGACTTCTGCTCAGTGACAAAACACTGCGGCTGGTCCCGGACAAGAGTGCGGCCGTCCCTGAGTTCATCGCCCTTGCGCTGGCCAGCTTGGGCGTCCGCAGGCAGATTCAGACTGCGGCTACAGGATCAAGCGCGAGCATGAAGAACATCAGTCAGGCTGCGATCCGCGAATTGCTAGTCCCTGATGTGCCGTTGGAAGGCCAGCGTCAGACCGTGGCGGGAGTTGCCGCCATTCAGCGACGTATCCGGGCCCATATTCGCCAGATCTCCAAGCTCCGGACCGTCCAGCAAGCCGTAGCGGAAGACCTGCTCGCTGGCCGGGGGCGAGCCGCTGCCGCCTGACGATGCGTCGGAAGGTCACTCGGTCGGCGGGCCGAGTGGGCCTGCGGCGACACTGCGTACGAGTGCTGTGAACGCCTTCGGATTGAACGTCAGGATTGGGGAGGGGCGCTTGCTGTCGCGTATGGCTATGCCGTGTGGTATCACGGCGACCTCGACACAGTTGTTCCCGCCGTCTCCCGAATAGGACGACCTGCGCCACTCCGCCTCGGACAACACATGCACCCTTACATCTCCTTGAGAATCAAGTGGATGAACTCCACGGACTGCTTCGCAGTCAACGCCACACGCTCGGCCAAGTCCAGTCGCAGGCGGAAGTTCTCAAGCTGGGTGGGGAGGTCGAAGAAGAGCGGGCCGGCGGGTGAGTCCATGTGGACGGTGTCCAAGTGAGGGTTCTCTGCCTCTGCGTACAGGATCGACTCGCCTGCCATGGGGAACCCGCCATTGGCGAACGGGATGGTCAGTAGCGTTACGTTGTCGCGTTCGCTCTCTTCGAGGAGGTGCCGTAGCTGGGCTCGTGCCACGTCCCTGCCGCCGAACTGCATGCGCAGAGCGGCTTCGTGGATGATGCCCAGGTAAGGCACAGGTGCGTCCCCGGAGATGACTCGCTGCCTGCCGAGCCGGTGAGCGACGCGGAGTTCCACCTCCAGACGGGGCAGTTTGGGAACGACCAGCTCGAACATCGCTCGGGCGTGGTCCTCGGTCTGGAAAAGACCCGGCAGGTGGGATGTCTGCATGGTGCGCAGGCGAGTCGCGTAGTGCTCAAGCTCCGAGATGTCGAGCAGTCCGGGCGGGACCTTGCCCCGGTACTCGTCCCACCATCCTGTTTTTCGCCCTCCCGTCATCGAGGCGAGTGTGTCGATGAGCGCTTGGTCGTTGCACTCGTAGATGCTCGCCAGTCGGCGGAGCCGCTCCTCGCTGATGCCGTAACGGCCCGCCTCGATGTTGGAGATGTTCGTCCGATCAGTGCCCAACGCAGCGGCTGCGGCCGGAGCGGACATCCCGGCCGCCTCCCGCAATCGCCGTAGTTCCAAGCCGAATCGTCGCTGACGGATCGTCGGGACGTTTCCAGGTGCCATGCGTCCTCCTCGCTGGCGCACAGTGTGCCGGGCGCCTTGGGCTTCGCTCCACTCCCAATTGAGGATTTAACTCGTATAGGTGTAAGTGCTGGCACGGGTTAAATGGCAACGCTACTTTGTGATGCGCGCCACCGCTCCCCGGCGCGGAAGTGCACCGCATCAGCCTCAGGCATGCGGCGGAGCCACCGGCCGTAGGCGGAACACCTGTGGCGCAAGCCCACTTGACCATCACCACCGCGCACCTAGGAGGTGCCACGTGAGCAACACGGAACAGAACCCGGACCCCTCCCTCCTCCTCCCGTGCCTCGACCCGCTCACCGGAGTCCCGCACCCTCCGCCCCTCGCCTTCACCGCGCCCTGGCACTACGAGTTGCACTTCCCCCGCGACCCGCGAGGCCCCGGTGTCGCCCGCGTCACCCTCCGGGCTGTCCTCGGCGCGCATGGGCTCGACGAACTGACCGGTCGGGCAGAACTGTTGGCCTGCGAGCTGGCCACCAACTCGGTACGGCACACCAAGGGGTCCGCATCCGTCCGACTCCAGTGGCTGCATCCCGTCCTGCGCGTCAGCGTGTGCGACAGCTGCCCGGACCTGCCCCTGGTCGCCGGAGCGCGCCCCGCGCCCGTGGGGCCGCACGCGGACGGTGGGCGCGGACTGCTGATCCTCGACGCGCTCGCGGACCGGTGGGGCGGCTGCGCGATGCATGAGGGCCCGTGGGGCGGCGAGGGCGGCAAGACGATCTGGTTCGAGTTGCGCCTCAACTCGCCGGAGCCCGAACCACCCGCGCTCGCCGCCTGAGTCCCGGACGTCTGTTCGCTGCATGCCCCCACTGTCGGTCCCGGTCACTAGACTCAGCTCCTACCCCTGTTCGCACAGGGGCGGGCCGAGTGACGAGGGGCGGGAGTTCCGGGGATGGCGCAGCCGGAGTACGAGCTGGTCGAGAAACCTCTGATCGACCAGCTCGTCGCCATGGGGTGGACGCACTGTGAGGGGGCGCCGCCCGGCGCGCCGGCCGCCGGCCCCGCCGACTCGGGCCGTGCCTCCTTTCAGGAGGTGGTCTACGAGAAGCGGTTCTTCGATGCCGTCTCCCGTCTCAACCCCGGTCCGGACGGCGAACGCTGGCTTGGCAATGAGCAGTTGCGGTTCATCCTGGACCGACTCATGGGGCGTGGACAGGGACAGGACCCGCACGCCTCCCGTGGGGTCGCCGGGAATCTGCACGTGACCGCCATGCTCCGCGAGGGCGTCAACGCCCGTACACTCCCGGGCTGGCGGAAGGGGCAGCCCGAGCACGTACGCCTCGTCGACTGGGAGCAGCCCGCCCGCCGCAGCGACAGCGATCCGCGCGGAAACGACCTGCTGGCGGTCTCGCAGTTCCGCGTCGAGCGCGGAGGGCCGCCAAGGGCTACGCCGGACCTGGTTCTGTTCGTCAACGGCCTGCCCTGGGCCGTCATCGAGTGCAAGGCGCCCGTCCTGGCGAGCCCGGAGAGCCGGATCGCGCTGGACGCCGCCGTCGGCCAGGTCGTCGGGTACGCCGGTGCCGACCAAGCCGACGCCGTAACGGAGTTCACGCGGTTCGCCCAGGTCCTCGTGGCGACCGACGGAACCCACGCCGAGATCGGCACCGTCACCGCCGAGCCGGCCGACTTCGCCGCCTGGCGCACCTGCTACCCGGCCCGTGAGCAGGACGTCCGTGCGGAACTGGGCGCGTCCGAGGGGCGGAAGCTCACCGGGCAGGAGATTCTCGTCGCCGGTGTGCTGCGCCCGGCCCACCTGCTCAGTCTCGTACGGGACTTCACCACGCAGGCCGGGCGCGGGCCCCGTACCGTCAAGGTCATCGGGCGCTACCAGCAGTTCCGCGCCGTGCACCGGATCGCCCGCATGCTGCGCGAGCGCCGGGAAGCCCATGCCGCCGGGAAGGAGACCCACCACCGCGGCGGCCTCACCTGGCACACCCAGGGCTCCGGCAAGAGCCTCACCATGGCGTTCCTCGTACGCCATCTGCGCAGCACGCCGGAGCTGTCGGGGCACAAGGTCGTCGTCGTCACCGACCGGCGCGACCTGGAGAAGCAGATCCGTCGCAGCCTTGCCGCCGCGAACGAGCGGATCTACCGGTCACGGAACGTTCGGCAGGCCCGCCGTTACCTGGCGGTGGACGTGCCCGACGTCGTCCTGGTCATGCTGCAGAAGGCGCGCCGCGACGACACCGCCTTCGACGGGCGTGAGGAGTTCCTGGCCACCGAGCCCGGCGGCACCGACCATGTCCACAACCAAGTGGCCAACGGCGCGCACGACATCATCGTCCTGGTGGACGAGGCCCACCGGGGCCAGTACGCCTGGCAGCACGCCCGGCTGCGGGCCATGCTGCCGAACGCCGTGATGGTCGGCTTCACCGGCACCCCTCTCATCAGCCGGGTCCACAAGACCACCGAGGAGGTCTTCGGCCCGTTCCTCGACACCTACACGCTGCGTGACGCCGAGCGTGACCGCGCCGTCGTGCCCGTGCGGTACGCGGCCGAGAGCGTGTCGTTGGAGGTGCTGGACAAGGCCCGGTTGGACGCCGGGTTCGACGAGCGTATCCCCGCCGATCCGGACCGGCGCCGCCGGGCGCTGCGGAAGTTCGGGCGGCGCAAGGAGATCCTCCAGTCCCCGTCCGTCATCCGGGTCAAGGCCGAGCACATGATGTGGCACTGGGCCACCACCGCGATGAGGGACGGTCTCAGCGCCCAGGTCGTCGCGGTCTCCCGGCGGGCCGCCGTCCTCTACCAGCAGGAGTTGACCGCCGCTCGGGACCGACTCGTCCGCCGGATCGACGCCCTCGGTGCCCTCCGGTACGACCCGGAGGCTGAGGAGCGGGAGACGGACCCCGAGCGACGGGAGCTGATCCGCCTCGCGAGCTACCGCGGCCTGCTCGCCCGCATCGAGATCGCGGCCGTTATCTCGGGGCGCCGGGGAGATGACCGCGCGTGGGAACCGTGGACGGACAAGCGGTGCCAGGACGACCACATCGAGCGCTTCAAGCAGGGGGTGCCGGCACGGGATCCCGGTGTGAGGCAGCCCTGGAACACCGATGCACGGCGCTCCACGCACCGGCGTCGGGCGGTCACCAGTACCGGTGCCTGGAACGACACTCCCCGGCCCACTGCCGCGCCGACGGGTTCGGGCAGCGCGGGCGACGGCATGCCCATCGCCTTCATGGTGGTCAACTCCATGCTGCTCACCGGTTTCGACGCCCCGCCCGAACAGGTGTTGTACCTGGACCGGATGCTGACGGGCGCCGGGTTGCTCCAGGGCATCGCCCGTACGAACCGGCCTTACCCCGCCAAGGACTTCGGCCTGGTCGTGGACTACGTCGGCGTGGGTCCCGAACTCGCCCGCTCCATTGCCGAGTACGAGGCGGCGCACCTGCGGGCCGTTCTCGGTTACCAGGATCTCTCGCTCGACCATCTGGATCCGGAACACGTCGGCCCCCAGCCCACACGCGACCGCCTGTGGCTCCAGGCCGACGCGGCCGCCGACGCCCTCCTTGCCGACCGTCACCGAGGACTCACCGACTTTCTCGGGAGGCTCGGTCTCACCGATCCCGGTGACGAGCACGAGCGCGAGGACCTGCTGGCCCGGTTGGACGACGACCCGTTGCTGTGCGGGGAGTTCGACGAACGGGTCCGCGGCTTCCTCACCGCCCTCAACGCCGTACTGCCGCGTCTGGAGGCCTTGGCGTACGAGACGTTCGCGCATGAGGTGGGCGTGTTGCAGTACCTGGCGCGGGCCCGTCGGCTCGACGGTCGGGACGAGTTCAGCCCGCGGCGGTACGGGGCCAAGGTGCGTGACCTCATCGCCCGGCACATCATCGCCTCGGGGATCGAAGAGCGGGTGCCGCCCGTTCAGCTCACCGCCGACGACTTCCTGGAGCGCGTCCGGGCAAACCGCGACCCCCGGGCCCGGGTGTCGTACCTGCGCAGCCGCCTGAGCACCCACATCACCGCGCGCCTGAACGCCGACCGAGCCCGCTACGAGCGGTTCAGCGAGCGGCTCGAAGAGGTCATCCGCCGGATGGGGGAGGACTTCGAACAGGCGGCGGACGCGCTGGAGAACCTGGCCTGCGAGGTGAGGGACGCCGAAAGCGGGAACGCGACGGGGGCCGGCGGTCTCGACCCGTGGACCGAGCAGCCCATTCACGGACTGCTGGGGCGTGACTACCCGGAGGCCGATGGGCCCGTCCTGCCGAAGGCGCAGGAGCGGATCAAGGCCGCGCGGGACATCGCGGCCTGCCTCGCAGTCCAGGTGCAGTCCCCGAACTTCCCACGGCGTCCAGAGGCGCGCGAGAGGGTGCGCAAGCAGGTGCGCCTCTTCCTGGAGGACGAACTGCACGTCGACTGGGAGGTGACCGGCCCCCTGGCCAACCTGCTGGTGGAACTGGCGGTCGAGCGCCACGAGGACTTTCTGCGCTATGGCCGGCGCAGCGAGGACAGGGCCTCGTAAGACGCCCTCACGTGGACGGAGCTGTCAGCGACGAATGGTAGAAGTGGCGGGTGAGTCTTCCCGTCCAGCAGGCCATCGCCGCGCTGCCGCTCCCTGCCGCGTGGCGGTGGCGCGTCGATGTGCGGCCGCGGCGGACGACGCTCGGGATCGAGGTGACTCCGGACGGTCACGTCCTGTTCTCCGTACCGGCGGACGCCGACCCGGCGGATGTGGCCTCGGCCGTGCGCAGGAGGCTGCCCCGGCTGGCGGAGGAGATCAGACGGCGTGGTGAGCGGCCGCCCGAGCCGGTCAAGGAACTGATCAGCGGCAGCAGCTTCGCGTACCTGGGCCGCCGGTACCGGCTGCGGCTGGTGGCCCCGGCGGCCGGGCGAAAGGCGCGGCTCCATCGGGGCTGGCTCGAACTGCCCCGATGCGCGAGCGCTGACGAAGGCGCTCGCCGCATCGCTGCCTGGTACATCGAGAAAGGCTCAGCGTGGACGCGTGCCCGCCTGCCCTCTCTGCAATCCCGGGTAGGGGTGGTGGCCAAGGCGGTGGAGATTGCGGATCTGCCGGACCACTGGGGGGCCTGTGGTCCGGACGGTGTGATCACCCTGCACTGGGCCGTCATGCAGCTACCGTCGCTGTTGCTCGACTTTGTGATCACACACGAACTGTGCCATCTGAAGGTGCCAGGGCACGGTCCTGGCTTCCGGAGAGAGATGCGACTGGCGCTTCCTGACGCCGACCGGCGTGAGAGCTGGTTCGCCGTGGAGGAGCCGATGATGTGGCGTGGTCTGGTCCGCCCGTGTGCAAGTCGGTGATGGCTGATCAGAACCGCCAGCTCACCGGAAGTTTCTCGTCCACGCGCCCGAGATGTGTGATTGTGGAGCCGCCGCGGAGCGTCACCCCCTCCTAGGTTTACGCGGAAAAGAACTCCGCCAGCACCGGTGCCAGCACCTCGGGATCCACCATGTGGGTCTGGCCCTGCAGCGTGCGGTGTGTGCCTCGGGGCGCCGCCTCGGCGATCGCCTCGGCCGCCCTGCGCAGCCACGGAGGGCTCGCGTCGCCCGCGACGGCCAGGACGGGGACCGTGAGCGAGGCCAGCCGCTCCCGGGGCACCAGCCCGTCGCCCATCACGGCGTCGTCGTAGGCGAGCGTGTGTGCGATCGCCTCCATGTCCGCCCACATGGGGGACTGGCGGGCGGTCGCGATCACCGCCTCGGCCAGGCCGGTGAGCCTCAGGAACAGTTCCACCGCGTCCCCGCGCCGCCCGGCCGCGAGCGCCTCGGTCAGATTCCGGGTGTACTCCGCGCGCTCCTCGGCGCCGCCCTCCCCGTAGTCGGCGAACGGCGCCTCGTACACGGCGACGTGGCGAACGGGCAGCGCGCTCGCAGCCGCCCGCAGCACGAGCGCGCCGCCCGACGAGACGCCGTACAGCGATGCCTCGCCGCCCGCGGCCTCGATGAGCGCCGCCAGGTCCTCGACCTCCCGGTCCACGGCGTACGGCGCGGTGTCTCCGCTCGCGCCGCGGCCCCGGCGGTCGTACACGATGACGCTGAAGCGGTCCGAGAGGCGCGCGGCCAGGGGCGCAACCGTGGCGCCCGTGGACATCGCGCCGCTCACGAGGACGACCGCCGGGCCCTTACCGGTGCGTTCGTAGGCGATGGGGGTGCCGTCGCGCGAGATGGTCTGCTTGTCCATGACTGTGAGACTGCCGCAGACCACGCCGCCGATCGGTCACGACACCTCTACTTCGTAGAAGCAGAGGTGGTCCTTGATCCGGGCGACGTCCGGCTTGGGGTCCGGATACGCCCAGACGAGGTCCGGCGCGTCCGGCAGGGACCAGTACGACGCCGTCCCCTTGAAGGGGCAGACCGTGTGGGTGTCCGAGGGGGTCAGGAGGTCCGTCCGGACGTCCTCGACGGGGATGTAGTACCGCACGGGACAGCCGGTCTCGCGCAGCACCAGGGCGCGGTCGCTGTCCGCCAGGACCTGTCCGCCGTGCACCACGCGCACGTGCCGGTCGCCCTGCTCGATGGTGATCGTGTGTCCTTCGGCCATACCTGAAAAGCGCTCGCGGGGACCCGGTTCTTCCCGCGTACGGTGGTCGGCATGAACATCTGCGTCTTCCTCTCCGCCGCCGACCTCTCCGAGACCTACACGCGGCCCGCCCGCGAGTTCGCCGAACTGCTCGGCAAGGGCGGGCACACCCTGGTGTGGGGCGGCTCCGACGTCGGGCTGATGAAGGTGGTCGCGGACGGGGTGCACGAGGCCGGCGGGCGGCTGGTGGGCGTCTCCGTCGAGTTCCTCTCGGACCGGGCGAGGGCGGGCGTCGACGAGATGGTGGTCGCCAGGGACCTCGCCGAACGCAAGAGGCTGCTCCTGGAGAAGGCCGACGCGGTCGTGATCATGGTGGGTGGCACGGGGACGCTGGACGAGGCGACCGAGATCCTGGAGCTGAAGAAGCACGGGCACACCGACAAGCCGGTGGTCCTGCTGAACACCGCGGGCTTCTACGACGGCCTGAAGGAGCAGTTCCGGCGCATGGAGGACGAGGGCTTCCTGCCCAGGCCCCTCGCGGACCTGGTGTTCTTCGCCGAGGAGCCGGTGGGGGCGCTGGCGTACCTGGAGGAGTCGCTGGGAATCCAGTGACGCGGTGGTGCGAGCATGGCGGGCATGGCTACTCATGTGATCACCGGTGCGGGCTCCGGCATCGGCGCGGCCGTCGCCCGCCGCCTGCACGCGCGCGGGGACGACCTGGTGCTGCACGCGCGCGACGCGGGCCGGGCGAAGGAGCTGGCGGCGGAGTTCCCCGGGGCGCGGACGCTGGTGGGCGACCTCGCGGAGCCCGACAGGCTGTCCTGGGCCCTCTCGCACCAGAGCCCGCCGGACCGGGTGGACTCCCTGCTGCACATCGCGGGCGTGGTCGACCTGGGCCGGGTGGGCGAGCTGACCCCGAAGTCCTGGCACCACCAGCTGAACGTCAACCTGATCGCACCCGCCGAGCTGACCCGCCTCTTCCTGCCGCAGCTGCGGGCCGCACGCGGCCACGTCGTGTTCGTGAACTCCGGGGCCGGCCTGAACGCCCACGCGGAGTGGTCGGCGTACGCGGCCTCCAAGCACGGCCTGAAGGCCCTCGCGGACTCCCTGCGCGAGGAGGAGCACGCGAACGGCGTCCGGGTCACCTCCGTCTACCCCGGCCGCACCGCGAGCCCGATGCAGGCCAAGGTCCACCAGCAGGAGGGCAAGCAGTACGACCCGTCCCGGTGGATCGATCCCGAGTCGGTGGCGACGACGGTCCTGATGTGCCTGGACCTGCCGGGGGACGCGGTGGTCAACGACCTGACCGTGCGACCGGGGCGGTAGTGATGTGCACCTCGTCCGGCGATTGAGGACGAGGCAGAGGGCCGATGGGGGTTCGGGGGGCGCGGCCCCCAGTCGGGGCTGTGCCACCGGGCGCCCGCCGGTGGAGGTCCCCGAGTGCGGTCCGGCCGGGAGGGCCTACGCTGCCGGGGTGAGTGAGAACAGCCAGTTCACCTTCGGTGCCGCCACCGGCGTGGGTTCCATGCCCGGTGGGGACGCCCGGGAGGCGGCCAAGACCGTCACCGGGAGCTTCGAGGACTTTCCGTTTGTGGCCGAGCTGCCCGCGCGGGGGCCCGGCGCGGACATGATCGGGCGGACCGCGGGGATGCTCGTCGACCTGTACGCGCGCGTGGAGCCGAGCGGCTGGCGGTTCGGGGACCGGCCGGGCCGGGACACCCGGCGGGCCCGCTCCTGGCTCGGCGAGGACCTCGACGCGCTCGAGGAGTTCACCCAGGACTATGAGGGGCCGCTGAAGGTGCAGGCGGTGGGCCCGTGGACGCTCGCCGCCGCGCTGGAGCTGAAGAACGGCGAGGCCGCCCTCTCCGACCCGGGCGCCTGCCGCGACCTCGCCGGCTCGCTCGCCGAGGGTCTGCGACTCCACCTCGACGAGGTGAACAGGCGCGTCCCCGGCGCCCGGATCGTGCTCCAGCTCGACGAGCCGTCCCTCACCGCCGTCCTGCGCGGCCGGGTGAAGACCGCGAGCGGCTACCGCACCCACCGCGCCGTCGACCGGCAGATCGTCGAGGCCACGCTGCGCGACGTGGTCGGCGTGCACGCGGACGGCCCGGTCGTGGTGCACTCCTGCGCCCCGGACGTTCCGTTCGCCCTCCTGCGCAGGGCCGGTGCCGCCGCCGTCTCCTTCGACTTCTCCCTGCTCACCGAGCGTGACGACGAGGCGATCGGGGAAGCCGTCGAAGGGGGTACACGGCTGTTCGCCGGGGTCGTGCCGTCCACGGACGGCCCATTGTCAGACCCTGCCGGTAGCGTCATGGGTGTCAGGACGCTGTGGCGCAGGCTGGGGCTGAATCCGGGGCTTCTCACGGACGCGGTCACGGTCACGCCGACGTGCGGGCTCGCGGGCGCCTCGCCGGACTACGCGCGCAAGGTGCTCGCCCACTGCGTCCGGGCGGCGAGATCCCTCGCGGACAACCCAGAGTAACGGGAGGACAACACGGTGGCCGGCGACAAGCAAGCGGAGACGACGGTGCCCGCCGAGGCCCGGGAGCAGCACGCGCAGCTCGCCGAGCAGATC
Source organism: Streptomyces sp. Y2F8-2 (assembly GCF_014905555.1). Classification (GTDB taxonomy): domain Bacteria; phylum Actinomycetota; class Actinomycetes; order Streptomycetales; family Streptomycetaceae; genus Streptomyces; species Streptomyces cynarae. The sequence goes on from NZ_BNGS01000011.1 coordinate 89,475, forward strand.
GAGGAGCACCGCTTCCGGTACTACGTGAAGGACGCTCCCGTCATCAGCGACGCGGAGTTCGACCGGCTCCTGCGTTCCCTCGAAGCGCTCGAGGAGCAGTACCCGGAGCTGCGCACCCCCGACTCGCCCACCCAGAAGGTCGCGGGGGCGTACGCGACGGAGTTCACGGCCGTCCAGCACCGCGAACGCATGCTCTCCCTGGACAACGCGTTCGACGACGAGGAGCTCGCCGCCTGGGCCGACCGCGTCGCCAAGGAGGTCGGCACCTCCGCGTACCACTTCCTGTGCGAGTTGAAGGTCGACGGCCTCGCGGTCAACCTCACCTATGAGCAGGGCCGCCTCACGCGCGCGGCGACCCGTGGCGACGGCCGCACCGGCGAGGACATCACCCCGAACGTCCGCACGATCACGGAGATCCCGGACCGCCTCGAGGGCGACCACGTCCCCGACCTCGTGGAGATCCGCGGCGAGGTCTACTTCCCGATGGAGAAGTTCGAGGAACTCAACGCCCGGCTGGTGGCGGGCGGCGACAAACCCTTCGCCAACCCGCGCAACGCGGCGGCCGGTTCCCTGCGCCAGAAGGACCCGCGCATCACGGCCACCCGCCCGCTGCACATGGTGGTCCACGGCATCGGCGCCCTGAAGGGCTTCAAGGACGGCCTCACCCGCCTCTCCGAGGCGTACGACCTGCTGAAGTCCTGGGGCCTGCCCACCGCCCGGCACAACAAGGTGGTCGACGACCTCGACGGCGTACGGCAGTTCATCGCCTACTTCGGGGAGAACCGCCACTCCGTGGAGCACGAGATCGACGGAGTCGTCGTCAAGCTCGACGAGATCCCGCTCCAGGGCCGCCTCGGCTCCACCTCCCGCGCCCCGCGCTGGGCGATCGCGTACAAGTACGCCCCGGAGGAGGTCAACACCAAGCTCATCAACATCCGCGTGGGCGTGGGGCGTACGGGCCGGGTCACGCCGTACGCGCAGGTCGAGCCGGTCACGGTGGCCGGCTCGGAGGTCGAGTTCGCCACCCTGCACAACCAGGACGTGGTCAAGGCCAAGGGTGTGCTCATCGGCGACACGGTGGTGCTGCGCAAGGCCGGTGACGTCATCCCGGAGATCCTCGGCCCGGTCGTCGACCTGCGTGACGGCACCGAGCGCGAGTTCGTGATGCCGTCCGAGTGCCCCGAGTGCGGCACACCGCTGCGGCCCATGAAGGAGGGCGACGTCGACCTACGTTGCCCGAACGCACGTTCCTGCCCCGCTCAGTTGCGCGAGCGCCTCTTCTACCTGGCGGGCCGCAAGGCGCTGGACATCGAACATTTCGGATACGTCGCCGCTGCCGCCCTCACCCAGCCCCTGGAGCCTTCCGAGCCACCGCTGAAGGACGAGGGTGACCTGTTCGACCTCACCGTCGAACAGCTGCTGCCCATCAAGGCGTACGTCCTCGACCAGGACAGCGGCCTGCCCAAGCGTGACCCGAAGACCGGCGAGGAGAAGATCGCCACGGTCTTCGCCAACCAGCAGGGCGAGCCGAAGAAGAACGCGCTCGCGATGCTGGAGAACATCGCGGCCGCCAAGGAGCGTCCGCTCGCCCGCGTCCTCACCGGCCTGTCGATCCGTCACGTCGGCCCGGTGGCGGCCGAGGCGCTGGCCCGAGAGTTCCGGTCGATCGAACGGATCGACCAGGCGAGCGAAGAGGAGCTGGCGGCCACCGACGGGGTCGGGCCCATCATCGCCGCCTCCCTCAAGCAGTGGTTCGCCGAGGACTGGCACCGCGACATCATCCGCAAGTGGAAGGCCGCGGGCGTCCGTATGGAGGAGGAGGGTTCCGGCGAGGACGAGGGACCGCGTCCGCTGGAGGGGCTCACGGTGGTCGTCACCGGAACGCTCGGGCAGTACACCCGGGACGGCGCCAAGGAGGCGCTGCAGAGCCGTGGTGCGAAAGTGACCGGTTCTGTCTCCAAGAAGACGTCCTTCGTCGTGGTGGGCGAGAATCCCGGATCGAAGTACGACAAGGCCATGCAGCTGAAGGTCCCCGTGCTGGATGAGGACGGTTTCGCCGTCCTGTTGGAACGAGGGCCGGAAGCAGCTGCGGAAGTCGCGCTTCCGACCGGGGAGTAGCGGTTGAAGGTCACCCGTTCGGCGCATATCAGATGCATACGGGTGGCCGGGTCGCATTCGGGCAACCGTCGACGACCGCTGCCCGTGAAAGCCTTCTGCGGCCTACTGTTGAGCTGTGCGCCTGCCGTGCCCCGACGCGTGGTGGGTTTTCAGTCGCGGTGCCGTTGACGGTTCGTCGGGCAATCGGGCCGCGTGGCGAGGGCACCGGCTGTGAGAGGGACGGGAATGGAACCGACCAAGAGCGCCGCCCCGGACTCACGGCTGCGCCTGCGCCGGGTGTCCGGCGCCTGGCGGGCGGGGCGCCGGATCGTACGGCCGTCCGGGCACGCGGGTACGGGCGGCCCGTGTGCCCTGCTACGCGCCCTGCCGGGGGCGCCCGCCGGCCCCGTCGCCGGAGTCCCGGCGGGGAGCACCCCGGGCACGACCTCGCTGCCGGCCCTGCCGCCCGGCACCGGCGCGCTCGCCGACGGGAGTTCCTCCGGGCCGCCCGGGCGCGACGGGGGGCGGCACCTCTCGTGGCCCGCGCTGCCGGCGGTGGTCGTCGCGGCCGCCGGGTTCGTCCTCGGCGCCGGCTTCTACCGCGCGTTCGGCGAAAACCACGCGCTGTTCCCTTCCGGGGCCGTCGGCTGGTCCCTGGCCCTGCTCACCGGCGTCATCGTCGGCCACCTGGTCATGCTGGGCCGCTCCCGCTGGTGGGGCGGCACGGGCTCGGGCGCCGCCCTCACCCTCGCCGTCCTGCTGCTGTACGGCTGGGTGCCCGCCGTGATGGTCAGCCTCACCGTGGTCGTCCTGGTCGGCGCAGCCCGGCTGGGCCGCTGGCGGCAGGGCGTACTGCACGGCGCGGTCGACCTCCTCGGCATCGGCGCCGGAGCCCTCGTACTGGCCGCCTTCGGGCGCGTCCCGACCGTCGAGACGCCCTGGGACCCGAGCACCTGGACCTTCTACGCCGCCCCCCAGGTCGTCCTCGTCGCCGTCGCGTACCTCGCCGTGACCCGGCTGCTGCTGTGGTACCTGCACGCGCCGCGCACCGGCGGCCTGCCCACCGTCGCCCGCACCGCCCTGGTCCGGCACGGACTCGTCGCCGTCGCGCTGCTCGGCATCGCCCCGCTGGTCTGTGTCGTCGCCGTCGCGGTGCCGGTGCTGCTGCCGCTGTTCTCCATCCCGCTCATCGCCCTGGACTCCACCCTGTGGATAGCCCGTGCCCGCGCCGAGGAGCAGCTGCGCGACGGGCTGACCGGGCTGCCCAACCGCCAGTGGCTGCTGGAGCGCACCTGGACGGCCCTCGACGACGCCGAGCGGATCGGGGCCCGGGCCGCCCTGATGCTGATCGACCTCGACCGCTTCCGGTCCGTGAACGACACGCTGGGCCATCTCGCGGGCGACCGACTGCTGCTGCAGGTGGCCGAGCGGCTGCGGCTGGCGCTGCCGCGCGGGGCCGAGGCCGCGCGGCTCGGGGGCGACGAGTTCGCGGTCTTACTGCCCGTCGCGGACTCCACGACGTCCGCGTCGAGGGCGGCCCGCAACCTGGTCGCCGCGCTCAGCTCGCCGCTCGACTTGGACGGGCTCACGCTCGTCCTGGAGGCCAGCGCGGGGGTCGCCGTCTTCCCCGACCACGCGCTGGACGCCGAGGGGCTGCTGCGGCGGGCGGACGTGGCGATGTACCAGGCGAAGCGGGACCGCACCGGGGTGGAGGTGTACGAGTCCAAGCGGGACTCGAACACTCCCGACCGGCTCGGGCTGCTGGGGGATCTGCGGCGCGCGCTGGACGCGCACGAGGTGCAGCTGCACTACCAGCCGAAGGTGCGCTTCGACGGGCAGGTCGCCGGGCTCGAGGCGCTCGTGCGGTGGGTGCATCCCGAGCGCGGGAAGGTGCCGCCGGACGAGTTCATCGCGATCGCCGAGTCGTCGGGGCTGATGCCCCACCTGACGGAGTACGTGCTGGAGACGGCGCTCGAGCAGGTGGCGCGGTGGCGCGCGCAGGGTCTCACGGTGCCGGTCGCGGTGAACGTCTCGCCGCGCGACGTCCACACGCCGGGGTTCGCCGGGTCGGTCGCGGCGCGGCTGGCGCGGCACGGGGTTCCGGCGGGGGCGCTCCAGCTGGAGATCACGGAACACGTGCTCCTGGAGGACCCCCAGCGGGCCGCGGACACGCTGGCGGGGCTGGCCGGGCACGGCGTGAAGATGTCGCTGGACGACTTCGGTACGGGCTACTCGTCGCTCGTGCATCTGCGGCGGCTGCCGGTGAGTGAGCTGAAGATCGACCGGTCGTTCGTGGCGCGGCTCGCGGTGGACGCGGAGGACGCCGAGATCGTGCGCTGCACGGTGGACCTCGCACATTCGCTGGGCCTGCTCGTCGTGGCCGAGGGCGTCGAGGACGACGAGACGTGGGAGCGGCTGCGGGACCTGGGCTGCGACGCGGTGCAGGGGTGGCTGGTCGCCGCGGCGATGCCCGCGGAGGAGACGACGGCGTGGCTGCGGGCCCGTGGTGTGCGCGGGTGGCAGCGTCCCCGGGCCGCGCTGCCGGCGGCCACCGCCGACGACCCGGGGCGGCTCGGCTGACCCGACGGCCGCGTGATCAGCTCGTTCCCGCCGCGAAGTGCCCGATCAGCAGGGCGAGCCGGCGCTCATGGGCCTGGGCCGGCAGGCGTCCGCTGCGCATCAGCATGACCAGGCCGTGCAGCCCGGCCCAGTACGTCTCCGCGAGCAGGCCCGGGTCGTCGCCCTCGTGCGCGACGGGTTCCACGGCCCGGAGCAGTTCGCCGAACGCCTTCTGCAGGGCCGCGAGCGCCTGCGGTGTCGCGAACGGCAGGTCCACGCTGTGGGTGAACAAGGCGTCGTAGAGCGCGGGCCGTCGCCGCGCGAAGTCCGTGTACGCCTTCCCCACCGCTGCCGGTGCCCCGCGCGCGCCCTCGGCCGCCGTACGCGCCGCGCGCAGCTCGCCCGCCAAGTCCGCGCAACCCTGCACCGCGACCGCCGCCATGATGGCGTCCTTGCCCTTGAAGTGGCTGTACAGCACGGGCTGGCTGTACTCGATCTCGGCGGCGAGCCGCCGGGTGGTGACGGCGTCCCAGCCCTCGGCCTCCGCCAGTTCCCGCGCGGCCGTCACGATCAGCCGCTCGCGTTCCGCTCGTTCGCGCTCCCGGCGCGTCTGGATGGGCACACGTGCAAGTCTAGCGATGCTAGCCAATCTGTCGATGCTCTGTTAGTGTCGCTCTTGCCGCTAGCGCCGCTAGTGACGCTGGTCCACCTCGATGGGGGAGAAGAGACATGACCGTCACCGCTTACACCCTGGCCGTCCTGCTCAACCTGCTCTGCGTGTTCATCGGCTACCGCTTCTGGTTCCAGCCCGCCGCCGCCGCGGCCGGTTACGGCGTCCCCGCCGACCCCCACGGCGAAGCCGGCGCCTACCTGTCGATCAAGGGCCTCAGGGACGGCACCTTCGGGCTGGTGGGCCTGGCGCTGCTGGCCTTCGCCGGTGCTCGTGCCGAGGCCTGGTTCATGGTCTGCGTGGCACTCGTCCCGTTCCTCGACACGCTGATAGTCCTGCGTCACGGCGGCACGAAGGCCGTGGCCTTCGGGATCCACTTCGCCACCGCGGTCGTTGTACTGATCAGTGCCGGCCTGCTCTTCGCCGTCTGATCACACCGATACCGACACCAGGGGGTCACACATGTCGCTGTTCGTGCCGAAGTTCGAGGAGTCCGTGATCGTTCGCGAGGCCGAGGCCGAAGTCGTCGGCCGCGCGCCCACCACCATCCGTCTGCTCGCCGACAGCAGCGCGACCGGCGGCGCCCTGTCCACCCAGCGCGTCACCCTCAAGGGCGGCGCCGACGGCGCCAAGCCGCACTGGCACGACAACTCCGCCGAGATGTTCTTCCTGCTCGACGGCGCCGCCGACATCCTCTCCGGGGAGGACGTCGTCACCGCCGGACCCGGCGACCTCGTCATCGTCCCGCCCGGCAAGCCGCACGCCTTCGCCGCCGTGCCCGGTGCGGACGCCGACCTGCTCATCGTCATCACCCCGGGCGTCGAGCGCTTCGAGTACTTCCGTCACCTCCAGCGCATCGCCCTCGGCGAGGCCACCCCGGAGAGCCTGCTGGAGGTGCAGGACCTGTACGACAACCACTTCCTGCGCAGCGAGGCGTGGGAAGGGCACCGGGGCTGAGGGGCGGGCGTCCTTCCCGGGCGCGAAGCCGAGGGGCGGGCCCGGCAAACCGTTTCACGGCGACCGGCCCCCGCCCCATAGGATTGGGACCTGTCGACACATTCCCGCCTGCCGTGCGACGCCTGGCACGCACTCCCCCAAGCTCTTCGAGCAGGGGGGACCCCCAGCCGGGTTGCCGAATCGTCCACGTGGCTCCGCCACGAGGACGCTCCGGCGCCTTGCGATCGCACGCACCAGACGCCGCACGGCCCGCCCTTCGGGCGGACGACGGGAATGTGCCGACAGGCCCTAGGTCCAAACCACACACACTCACCCCAGAGGATCGCTGCATGCCTGGCATCACGCGCGAGGAGGTCGCCCACCTCGCCCGGCTGGCGCGTCTGGAGCTGAAGCCCGAAGAGCTCGACCACTTCGCAGGCCAGCTCGACGACATCATCGGCGCGGTCGCCCGCGTCAGCGAGGTCGCCGACCAAGACGTACCGCCGACCTCTCACCCGCTGCCGCTGACGAACGTCATGCGCCCGGACGAGGTCCGTCCGTCGCTCACCCCCGAGCAGGCGCTGTCCGGCGCCCCGGCCCAGGAGCAGCAGCGTTTCAAGGTGCCGCAGATCCTGGGGGAGGAGTAGCCGCCATGACGGACAAGAACAGCATCATCCGGCTCACCGCCGCCGAGACCGCGGCGAAGATCGCCTCCGGCGAGCTGACCGCGGTCGAGGTCACCGAGGCCCACCTCGCCCGGATCGAGGCCGTCGACGAGAAGGTGCACGCCTTCCTGCACGTCGACCGTGAGGGCGCGCTCGCCCAGGCCCGTGCCGTCGACGAGAAGCGGGAGCGCGGCGAGAAGCTCGGCCCGCTCGCCGGTGTGCCCCTCGCGCTGAAGGACATCTTCACCACCGAGGGCATCCCGACCACCGTCGGCTCCAAGATCCTCGAGGGCTGGATCCCGCCGTACGACGCGACCCTCACCAAGAAGCTGAAGGCAGCCGACGTCGTCATCCTCGGCAAGACCAACATGGACGAGTTCGCCATGGGGTCCTCGACGGAGAACAGCGCGTTCGGGCCGACCGGCAACCCGTGGGACCTCACCCGTATCCCCGGCGGTTCCGGAGGTGGGTCGAGCGCCGCGCTCGCCTCCTTCCAGGCGCCCCTGGCCATCGGCACCGACACCGGCGGCTCCATCCGCCAGCCCGCGGCCGTCACCGGCACGGTCGGCGTCAAGCCGACCTACGGCGGTGTCTCCCGCTACGGCATGGTCGCCTTCTCCAGCTCCCTGGACCAGGGCGGTCCCTGCGCCCGTACGGTCCTGGACGCGGCCCTGCTGCACGAGGTCATCGCGGGCCACGACCCGCTGGACTCCACCTCCATCGACGCCCCGGTCCCGCCGGTCGTCGAGGCCGCGCGCAACGGCTCCGTCGAGGGCATGCGCGTCGGTGTCGTCAAGCAGTTCCGGGGCGAGGGCTACCAGGCCGGCGTCCTGCAGCGCTTCGACGAGTCCGTCGCGCTCCTGAAGGAGCTGGGCGCGGAGATCGTCGAGCTGGACTGCCCGTCCTTCGACCTGGCGCTGGCGGCGTACTACCTGATCGCGCCGAGCGAGTGCTCCAGCAACCTCGCCCGCTTCGACGGCCTGCGCTACGGCCTGCGCACCGGTGACGACGGCACGCACTCCGCCGAGGAGGTCACCTCGCTGACCCGGGCGGAGGGCTTCGGCCCGGAGGTCAAGCGCCGCATCATGCTCGGCACCTACGCCCTGTCCAGCGGCTACTACGACGCCTACTACGGCTCGGCCCAGAAGGTCCGCACGCTCATCACCCGCGACTTCGAGAAGTCGTTCGAGAAGGTGGACGTGATCGTGTCGCCCACGACCCCCACCACCGCCTTCCCGATCGGCGAGCGCGCCGACGACCCGATGGCGATGTACCTGGCGGACCTGTGCACCATCCCGGTCAACCTGGCCGGCAACGCCGCCATGTCGCTGCCCTGCGGTCTGGCGCCCGAGGACAACCTCCCCGTCGGCCTGCAGATCATCGCCCCGGCGATGAGGGACGACCGTCTCTACAAGGTCGGCGCCGCCGTCGAGGCCGCCTTCGTGGAAAAGTGGGGGCACCCGCTTCTCGAGGAGGCTCCGTCGCTGTGAGTAAGGCACTGTCCAAGGCCAAGGGCTTCAAGAAGTCCAAGTCCGGTACGTACCTGTCCATGGCCACCACCGCGTTCGGCGCGATCAGTGTCGCGAAGCAGGTCAAGAAGGCCCGCCTCGAACACGACACGCTGCGCCTGATCGACGCCGCCGTGTCCGCCGCCGCCATCGTCACCGGCCTGGCCCTGCTCGTGCGGGAGCTGAAGCGCCTGGGCGACGACGACGTCCTGCTGGGCTGAGAGGGAAAGTTTCACCGTGACCACCATGACCGACCTGGTGTCGTACGAGGACGCGCTGGCGTCGTACGACCCCGTCATGGGCCTCGAGGTCCATGTCGAACTCGGCACCAGGACCAAGATGTTCTGCGGCTGCTCCACGGCGCTCGGCGCCGAGCCCAACTCGCAGACCTGCCCCACCTGCCTCGGCCTGCCCGGCTCCCTCCCGGTCGTCAACGCGACCGGCGTGGAGTCCGCGATCAGGATCGGTCTCGCGCTGAACTGCGAGATCGCCGAGTGGTGCCGCTTCGCCCGGAAGAACTACTTCTATCCGGACATGCCGAAGAACTTCCAGACCTCCCAGTACGACGAACCGATCGCCTTCAACGGCTACCTGGACGTGCAGCTGGAGGACGGCACCACCTTCCGCGTGGAGATCGAGCGCGCGCACATGGAGGAGGACACCGGCAAGTCGACGCACGTCGGCGGCGCCACCGGCCGCATCCACGGCGCCCAGCACTCGCTGCTGGACTACAACCGCGCAGGCATCCCGCTGATCGAGATCGTCACCAAGCCGATCGTCGGCGCCGGCGAGCGCGCGCCCGAGGTGGCGAAGGCGTACGTCCGTGAGCTGCGCGAGCTCATCCGGGCGCTCGGCGTCTCCGAGGCCCGCATGGAGATGGGCCAGATGCGCTGTGATGTGAACCTCTCGCTGATGCCCAAGGGCGCGGAGAAGTTCGGCACCCGCAGCGAGACCAAGAACGTCAACTCGCTGCGCTCCGTCGAGCGCGCCTGCCGCTACGAGATCCAGCGCCACGCCGCCGTGCTCGGCAGCGGCGGCACGGTGATCCAGGAGACCCGCCACTTCCACGAGGACACCGGCACGACCACCTCGGGCCGGACCAAGGAGGAGGCCGAGGACTACCGGTACTTCCCCGAGCCGGACCTGGTGCCGGTCGCGCCCCCGCGCGAGTGGGTCGAGGAGCTGCGCGCCTCGCTGCCCGAGCTGCCGCTGGTGCGCCGCAACCGGCTGCGCGAGGAGTGGGGCGTCTCCGCCACCGACATGCAGGCGATCCTCAACGCCGGTGCCCTGGACCTGATCGTCGCCACCATCGACGCGGGCGCCGACGCGGCCGCCGCGCGCAAGTGGTGGATGGGCGAGCTCGCCCGCAACGCCAACGAGTCGGGCAAGGCCCTGGACGAGCTGCCGATCACGCCGGAGCAGGTCGCGCGCGTGACCAAGCTGGTGGAGTCGGGCGACCTGAACGACAAGCTGGCCCGCCAGGTCATCGAGGGCGTCCTCGCGGGCGAGGGCGCCCCGGACGAGGTCGTCGAGAAGCGCGGTCTGAAGGTCGTCTCCGACGAGGGCGCCCTGACCGCCGCCGTCGACGAGGCCATCGCCGGCAACCCGGCCATCGCGGACAAGATCCGCGGCGGCAAGGTGGCCGCGGCCGGCGCCCTGGTCGGCGCCGTCATGAAGGCCACTCGCGGCCAGGCCGACGCGGCCCGCGTCAAGGAGCTGATCCTTCAGAAGCTCGGCGTCAGCGAGAGCTGAGAGACGGCGCGGAACGCTCCCGAGGGGCAGTGCACCGAACCTGGTGTACTGCCCCTCGTTCGCTTACAAAAACCTTATGCGGCGACAGAGTTGCTGGGATTGTCCTGTGACTTGGGTCCCATTCCCGTGAGTAACGCCACGAAAGTGACAAACGATCTTTTCCGGCTGCGAAAGTGTTGTGGATTGCTCATGTGTTCTTTGCGGGCTGTTCAGTTCTCTTAGCGGCTGTCCCCGGGCAAAGATCCACGAAATACCCCAGGGAGCACGTCCGTGGCAGCCCTCGCACGCTGGTGTGTCCGCCACCGCCTCGTCACCGTCCTGCTGTGGCTGGTCGCCTTCGCCGGCGTCACCTCCGCGGCAGCCGTCACGGGCTCCGCGTACTCGAACAACTATGGCGCCCCCGGCACCGAGTCCGACCGCGCCTACCGGCTGATCCAGAAGAGCTTCTCGCACCTGGGCGGCGACAGCGACACCGTCGTCTGGCACACCGCCGACGGCAGCGTGCGCGACACCGGCGTCCAGCAGGCGATGACCCGCACTCTGGACCGCATCGAGGACCTGCCGGGCGTCGCCTCCGTCACCAACCCCTACGAGGGCGACCGCGGCGACGCGATCAGCCGTGACGGCCACACCGCGTACGCGACGGTCACCTTCGCCCACGAGGCCCAGGACATCAAGAAGGGCGAGGCCCAGGCCGTCGTCAGCGCCGCCAAGGCCGCCGAGACCCGCGGGCTCCAGGTGGAGCTCGGCGGCAGCGCCGTCTCGCTCACCGAGGCGCAGGGCGGGCACCTCGCCGAGGCCATCGGCGTGGCAGTGGCCGCCGTGGTCCTCTTCCTCGCCTTCGGCTCCCTCGCCGCCTCCCTGCTGCCCATCGCGACCGCGCTGATCGGTGTGGGCACCGCCTACTTCGGCGTCGACCTGCTCGGGCACGCGATGACCGTCGCCGACTTCGCGCCCATGCTCGGCCTGCTGATCGGGCTGGGCGTCGGCATCGACTACGCGTTGTTCATCGTGACCAGGCACCGCCGCAGCCTCAAGCGCGGCGTCCCGGTGGCCGAGGCCGCCGTGAACGCCGTCGCCACCACCGGACGGGCCGTCGTCTTCGCGGGCGCCACCGTGTGCATCGCGCTGCTCGGCATGCTGATCCTCCGGCTCGGCTTCCTCAACGGCGTCGCGGTCGCCGCCTGCCTGACCGTGCTGCTCACCGTCGCGGCCTCCGTGACCCTGCTGCCCGCCCTGCTCTCCTTCATCGGCCCGCGCGCCCTGAGCAGGCGCGAGCGGCGCAGGCTCTACGAACACGGACCCGAACCCGAGATGCCGACCGGGCTCGCGGCCCGCTGGTCCGCGTTCGTCGAGCGCCACCCCAAGAAGCTCGGCGCCGTCGCCCTGGCCGTCATGGCGCTGCTCGCGCTGCCCACGCTCTCCCTCCACCTGGGCACCTCCGACCAGGGCAACGACCCGAAGTCGTCGACCACCCGGCAGGCGTACGATCTCCTCGCCGAGGGCTTCGGCCCCGGCGTCAACGGCCCGCTCACCCTGGTCGGCAAGGTCGGCGGCGCCGAGGACAAGCTCGCCCTCGACAATCTCGACTCCACGCTCGCCGCGACCAAGGGCGTCGCCGCCGTGACGCCGGTGACGTACAACGGCAGCGGCACCACGGCGTACCTCACCGTCGTACCCGACTCCGCCCCGCAGTCCCAGCACACAAGCGACCTGGTGAAGCGGCTGCGCTCCGACGTGCTGCCGCGCGCCGAGAAGGGCACCACGCTCGACCTGTACGTGGGCGGGGTGACGGCCGGCTACGACGATTTCGCGAGTGTGATCGTCGGCAAGCTGCCGCTGTTCGTGAGCGTGGTGATCGGCCTGGGCTGCGTGCTGCTCCTGCTGGCCTTCCGGTCCTTCGGCGTCCCGTTGAAGGCCGCAGCGATGAACCTCGCCGCCGTCGCCGCCGCCTTCGGCGTGGTCGTCGCGATCTTCCAGTGGGGCTGGGGGAGCGAGCTGCTGGGCCTCGGCAGCGCCGGCCCGATCGAGCCGTTCCTCCCCGTGATCATGGTCTCGGTGCTCTTCGGGCTGTCCATGGACTACCAGGTGTTCCTGGTCAGCCGCATGTACGAGGAGTGGCTGGAGACCGGCGACAACCGCCGCGCCGTGCGCATCGGCCTCGCCGAGACCAGCCGGGTGATCAACTCGGCCGCCGTCATCATGATCTCCGTCTTCCTCTCCTTCGTGCTCGGCGGCGACCGCGTGATCGCCATGTTCGGCATCGCCCTCGCCTCCGCCGTCGCCCTGGACGCCTTCGTCCTGCGCACCCTCCTCGTCCCCGCCCTGATGCACCTCCTCGGCGCCGCCAACTGGTGGCTGCCCTCCTGGCTGGAGCGCCGGCTGCCGCGGATCAGCATCGAACCGCCCGAGTGCCGTGTGACGATCCCTGGGCGGCGTCCGGAGGAGGACGCCCTGGTCGACGTACTGCTGAAGGAGCGGGAACAGGATGTACGCGATATCCCTGGGTGACGACGGAGCCGAGCTGCGGCCCCTGGAGCCGTGGCACGCGGAGGAGTTCCTCGCGCACCTGGACCGCGGGCGGGAGTTCATCACCCGGCACATGCGGTTCGGGGAGAACGCCACCGACGTGGACTCCGCCCAGGAGATCCTCAAGGGGTACGCCGACAAGCGCGCCGCCGACAGCGGCTTCCTGCACGGGCTGTGGCTGGACGGCAAGCTGGTCGGCGGACTGCTCTTCCGCGTCTTCGACGCCGCCTCCGGCAACTGCGAGCTCGGCTGCTGGCTGGAGCCCGCGGCGGCCGGGCGGGGCCTTGTCACCCGTGGGGCGCGGGTGCTCGTCGACTGGGCGTTTGACGAGCGCGGCATGCACCGTGTGGAGTGGTATGCGTCGTCCGCCAACGAACCGAGCATCAATGTGGCGCGACGGCTCGGCATGACCCGGGAAGGGGTGCTCCGCGAGGTGTACCCGTATCGGGGCGTGCGTCAGGACATCGAGGTCTGGTCGGTGCTCGCCCCCGAGTGGAGCGCGGCACGCGCGCAGGACGACCGGGCCGATCACTAAGAGACGATCGCCGACAGTCGATCACCAAGAGCGATCATTAAGAGACCTCTCAGACAGCGTCCGTACGGTGCGAGGCATGGGAACCAAGACAGTGGACGAGGCCAAGGCCGCGAGCGGCGTCGAGGCGACGAACGACGAGGAGAGGGCGGAGGCCACCAAGGTCGACGAAGCGAGTGAGGCCACCGAGGCGAGGGAGGCCGGGGCCGGGGAGGCCACGGAGGCCACGGAGGTTTCCGAGGAGGCCGCGCCGAAGGGCCCCTCCGGTATCGGCCAGGGCGCCGGGGCGGTGGTTTCGGCCGCGCTCGGCTTCGTCTCGCTCAGCGGAAGCTGGCTCGGCACTGTGGCCGGAGCGCGCCAGCAGCTCATCGGCCAGCTGCGGACCTCGTCCCAGGCGAGCGTCGCCAAGCAGATCAAGGCGGTCTACGGCGACGCCTGGCACGCCACCGCGTTGTGGGCCGGCCTGTTCGCGCTGGCCGCGCTCATCGTGGGCGTCGTGGTGCTGGCCCGGCCGGCGTTCGGGGCGCCCGGGAAGCCGCAGGCCGCGTGGATCAAGTCGGTCGCGTGGGGCGGTGTCGTACTGGGTGTCATCGGCCTGTTCCTGGCCGTGCTGAAGTACACGGACATCCTGCTCGGCCTGCCGACCGCCAGTTGAGGAACGCGATATGAGGGGTCTTGGGGGCGTCCTCGGCACTCCCGCCGGGGCCCTAAGACCCCCTCTTCGCATCTAAGGCCCCTACCGAGCCGGAAGATGCGGAACTTTCCCGATGCGAAGGACCCCCCTCGGAAACGAAGGTTGAGGCAGCGCAGAAAGCGATGCCGCACCACAACTTCCCAGGGGGACTGACATGTTCGCGTATGAGCTGCACAAGATCCGTTCCGCCGAGCTGATCCGCGAGGCCGACGACTACCGCCTCGCCCGTACGGCCCGGCGCCGCCGGCAGTCCGCCGACGACGCGGCCCGTCAGGCCCGGTCCCATAGTGCCCGCCGGGGCACGAGCGGGTTCACCCGCGCGGCGTGAACACGCGGCCTCGCGGGGACGGCGGCACGGGCCCCGCGCTCCCGGCGCACGCCGACCTCGCCCGATCCGACGCGGCGGCCGTCCCGGAACCACCGGGGGCGGCCGCTTCGGCGTCAGCGGAGCGGATAATCGGTGCCGCGCTGTCAGTGCCCCGTGACATGCTCGGGGGCGTGGAGACCAGGTCCGTCAGCCCCGTTTTCGTCGGCCGCGACGAGGAGTTGGGGGCGTTGCACGACGCGCTCGCCCGCGCCGCAGCCGGAGAGCCCCAGGCGCTGCTCGTCGGGGGCGAGGCGGGCGTCGGCAAGACCCGGCTGCTGGAGGAGTTCACGGCGGCCGCGGCCCGCCGCGACGTCGTCGTCGCGCTCGGCGGCTGCGTCGAGATCGGCGCCGACGGGCTGCCCTTCGCGCCGTTCTCCACCGCGCTGCGCGCCCTGCGCCGCCAGCTCCCCGAGGAGCTCGCCGAGGCCGCCGCCGGCCAGGAGGAGGAGCTCGCCCGGCTGCTGCCCGAACTCGGCGAGGCCCGCCGCGGCCCGCGGGACGACGAGGAGGGCATGGCCCGCCTCTTCGAGCTCACCGCCCGCCTGCTCGAGCGGATCGCCGCCCGCCGCACCGTCGTCCTGGCCCTGGAGGACCTGCACTGGGCGGACGCCTCCACCCGCCACCTGCTCGCCTACCTCCTGCGCACGCTGCGCAGCGGCCGTCTGGTCGTCGTCGCCACCTACCGCTCCGACGACATCCACCGCCGCCACCCGCTGCGCCCCCTCCTCGCGGAACTCGACCGTCTGCGCACCGTCCATCGCATCGAGCTGGGCCGGTTCAACCGCACCGAGGTCGAACGCCAGATCGCCGGCATCCTCGCCGCCGACCCGGACCCCGCCCAGGTCGACGACATCTTCGCCCGCTCCGACGGCAACGCGTTCTTCGTGGAGGAACTGGCGGTGGCCGCCCAGGACGGCTGCTGCACCGGCCTCACCGACTCCCTGCGCGACCTCCTCCTCGTCCGTGTCGAGGCGCTGCCCGAGACCGCGCAGCGGGTCGCCCGGACCGTCGCCGAGGGCGGCTCCACCGTGGAGTACCGCCTCCTCGAGGCCGTCGCCTCACTCGCCGAGGACGACCTCATCGAGGCCCTGCGTGCCGCCGTCGGCGCCAACATCCTCCTCGCCACCCCGGACGGCGACGGCTACCGCTTCCGCCACTCCCTGGTCCGTGAGGCCGTCAGCGACGACCTGCTCCCCGGCGAGCGCTCGCGGCTCAACCGGCGCTACGCCGAGGCCCTGGAGGCCGACCCCACGCTCGTCCCCGCCGACCAGCGCGCCACCCGCCTGGCCAGCTACTGGTACCACGCGCACGACGCCGCCAAGGCCCTGCCCGCCGTCCTCGACGCCGCGGTGGAGGCCCGCTGCCGGCACGCACACTCCGAACAACTCCGGCTCCTGGAGCGGGCGATGGAGCTGTGGGACCTCGCCCCCGACGACGTGCGGGCGGCCCTGCGGCCCGTGGACCACGCCGAGGTCTACCCTCCCTGCGGCCGCGACCCGGAGATCACACCCCTGCGCTACCTCGACCTGATGGCCGAGGCGGCCGTGGCGGGCCGGCTGTGCGGAGAGCGGGACCGCGCCCTGAAGATCACCAAACGGGCCCTGCGCCTCTTGGAGGAGGACCCCGACCCGCTGCGCGCCGCCTGGTTCTGGGTGCAGCGCTCCCGGCTCGTGCAGAACACGGGCCGTGGCGACGGATGGAAGGAACTCGCCACCGCCCAGGAGCTGGTGCGGGGACTGCCGCCCTCCGAGGTGCACGCCGAGGTGCTCGCCATGGTCGCCGGCTGGTCGATGCTGCACGAGCCCGGCCCCGACGCGTTTTCGGCCGCCGAGCGCGCCGTGGAGTACGCGCGCATGGTCGGCGCCCGTGACATCGAGCTCAACGCCCGCCTCACCCTGGGCGGCCTCCTGGTCGACGCGGGCGACATCGACACCGGGCTGGAGGAGATCTACGAGGTCAAGGAGCAGGCGGCCGCCCTCGGCGAGGCCTACGTGAGGGGCCGTCTGCATGTGAACCTGCCGTCCCACCTGGAGGGCATCGGCCGTTCCCGGGAGGCTGTCGAGGTGCTCCGGGAAGGCCTGGAGATCACCCGCAAGCTCGGGCTGACGGACTCCGAGGCCTGGGTGTGGGGCAACCTCGGCGATTCCCTCTACTCCCTGGGCCGCTGGGACGAGGCCGCGGAGGCCGGGCTCCAGTCCGAGCGGGTCGGCCAGAGCGCCAAGCCCCGCGCCTTCCGGGCCACGATCCACGCCCACCTCGCGCTCGCCCGTGGCGACCTGACCGAGGCGGGACGGCAGCTGGCCGCCGCCCGTGGGTACCTGGGCACGCACGACACCATGCCGCAGCACGAGCTGAGGCTGGAGCACGTCACCATCGGGATCGCCGCCGGCGAGGGTCGCCTCACCGACGCCCGCGCCGCCCTCGCCACCGCACTGACCAGGGGGTTCCCGCCCGGCACCCAGCGCTACGGCTGGCCGCTGCTGCTCGCCGCCGCCACCGCCGAGGCCGATGCGCTCGGGCTGCCCGCCGCCGAGCCGGGCCGTGCCGAGACGCTGGAGCGGATCCGCGACACCGCGAAGACACTCGCCGCGAACGTGCCGGTGTGGCAGGCGTACGCGTGCTGGGTCCGCGCCGAGCTGCTGCGCGCCGAGGGGCGTGCCACCCCGGACGTCTGGGCGGAGGCCGTGACCGCCTTCGAGGCCCTGGACCGCCCGTACGACCTGGCCCGGGTCCGGCACCGGCTCGCCGAGTCCCTGCTGGCCCCGGGCGGCGACGAGGACGCGCGCGAGCGGGCCGCCGAGCTGCTGCGGCTGGCCGGGGCGGTGGCCGACCACCTCGGTGCCCGGCCGCTCGCCGACTCGGTCGCCCTGCTCGCCCGGCGCGCCCGCCTCACCCTCACCCCCGCCCCGGAACCGGCCGCGCTCGATCCCGCGGAGTCCCTGGGCCTGACCAACCGGGAGCGGGACGTGCTCCGCCTGGTCGCGATCGGCCGCAGCAACCGGCAGATAGCCGAGGAGCTGTTCATCTCCCCGAAGACCGCCAGCGTCCACGTGTCGAACATCCTGGCGAAACTGGGTGTCGCGGGGCGGGGCGAGGCGGCGGCGGTGGCGCACCGCTTGCGGTTGTTCCCGGCGGAGGCGCCCCCTGTCCAGGCCGCAGGCTGAGGCTTACGCTGACGAGAGGCCCCAGGGAGGCGCCGTGTTCAACATGTTCGAGGAACTGTTCGCGCCGGGCCGCAAGCACACCCACGATGAGCAGAAGCGCCTGGAACTGACCCGGCTGGACGTCACGGACGGCGATCCGGGCCGCGGCCCGATCGACCTGGCGTCGGGCACGGTGGTCATACGCCTGCCGAAACCGGCTCCCGCCGAGCCGGAGCCCGACCAGGGCTGAACCGGCCCGGCCGGCTACGACACCTCCACCTCGAGGATCCGGTCGTCGGCGGGCGACGGCTTGCCCCGGCCGTCCGTGTTGCTCGTGGTCAGCCACAGCTTGTCGCCGCCGGCCGCGACCACCGTGCGCAGACGGCCGTATTTGCCGGTGAGGAAGGCCTGCGGGGGTGCCGAGGCCTCCGTGCCCTTCAGCGGGATGCGCCACAGCCGCTGCCCGCGCAGACCCGCCATCCAGATCGATCCCTCGGCGTAGGCGATGCCGCTGGGGGAGGCCACGTCGGTGTGCCACTGGGCGATCGGGTTCTGGTACCTGGGGTCGCTCGCCCTGCCCTCGGTGTCCGGCCAGCCGTAGGTGCCGCCCGGCTTGATCGCGTTCAGCTCGTCCCAGGTGTTCTGGCCGAACTCGGAGGCGTACAGCCGCTGCTTGCCGTCCCAGGCCAGACCCTGCACATTGCGGTGCCCGTACGAGTAGACCACCGAGTTCCCGAAGGGGTTGCCGGGGGCGGGCTCGCCCTCGGGGGTCATACGCAGGATCTTGCCGCCCAGCGAGTTCCGGTCCTGGGCCAGACCCCGGTCGCCCGACTCGCCGGTGCCCGCGTACAGCATGCCGTCGGGGCCGAACGCGATACGGCCGCCGTTGTGGATGAAGCCCTTCGGGATGCCCTTGAACACGGTGTCCGGTGCGCCGAGCTGCTCACCGGCCGGTTTCCGCGGGTCGTACAGCATGCGGACGATGCGGTTGTCGGAGTCGGTCGTCAGGTAGGCGTAGACCAGGTGGTCGGAGGAGTGGTCCGGGGAGAGCGTGATGCCCAGCAGACCGCCCTCGCCGTCGGCGGCGACGCCCGGCACCGTGCCCAGGAGCGTTTTCCGGCCGGTCCTGTCGTTGACCCGGGTGATCGTCCCGTCGTCCCGGGAGGAGACCAGGAGCCCGCCGCCGGGCAGTGCAGCCAGGCCCCAGGGTGTCCTGAGGCGATCGGCGACTGTGCGCACCACCCGCACCGACCCCTTGGCCGGCGGTGTCTCCTCGGCGGTCCGCCCGGAGGCCGACGGCGCCGCCGAGCCGGCCGAGGAACTCTCGCCACCACCCGGTGTGCCTCCGCCACCGGAGGAGCAGCCGACCGCCAGCAGCGCGGTCGCGGCCACCACGGCCGTCACCACTCGACGTCGCACCATCCAGGTCCCTCCGCCACGGGCCTTCCTCCCTTACCTACGCCTCGGACACCCCTGGGGTTCCCACCGCCGGTCTTCCCTCCACCGACCGTCCCATTCGGGCACGCGGTACGGGGCCCGTTCAGTCCCACGACCCCTGCGCCGCGGGCAGTCCCGCCAGTTCCGTCAGGTCCTCGGGGGTCAGCCGCAGCACGGAGGCCGCCGCGTTCTCCGCCACCCACCGCCGCTGTTTGGCGCCCGGGACCGGGACCACGTGGGGGCCCTGGGACAGTACCCAGGACAGGGCCACCTGGGCGGGGGTGACGGCGTCGCCGTGGCGGTGCGCCACCCGGCGCAGGCCCGCCACGATCGGCTGGTTCGCCGCCATCATCTCCGCCGTGAAACGGGGATGCCGGGCGCGCAGGTCGTCCGGTTCGAAACCCTCGCCCGGGGTCAGCGTGCCGGTCAGGAAGCCGTTGCCGAGCGGCATGGCCGCCAGGAAGCCCACGCCGCGCGCCGCGCACCACGGCAGCAGCGCGTCCAGCGCCTGGGGCGACCACACCGACAGCTCCGCCTCCACCGCGCTCACCGGGAACACCTGCTGCACCCGCTCCAGCTGCCTGATCGTTCCGTCGTACCGCCGGGTCCCGGTCCGCCGCCCGCCGCGCACCCCCACCGCGCACAGCCCCAGAGCCCGCACCTTGCCCGCCCGCACCAGGTCCGCCATCGCGCCCCAGGTCTCCTCGACGGGCACCTCCGGGTCGGCGCGGTGCAACTGGTACAGATCGATGACGTCCGTCTGCAGACGGCGCAGCGACGCGTCGCAGGCCCGTTTCACATAGCCGGGGCGGCCGTTGGCCACGATGTGCTGCTCGCCCACCAGCAGCCCCACCTTGGTCGACACGAAGGCCTCGGCGCGCCGCTCCTTCAGGGCCCGGCCCACCAGCAGTTCGTTGGTGAACGGCCCGTACATGTCGGCGGTGTCCAGCAGTGTCATCCCCAGGTCGAGCGCCCGGTGCACCGTCCGCAGCGACTCGTCGCCCCGCTGCCGGGAGGTGGAGTACCCCCAGCTCATCGGCATGCACCCGAGTCCCACGGCCCCCACTTCGAGCGTCGCCGCGCCGATCGTCCTGCGCTCCACCTGGCCGTGTCCTCCTTTGCTGGCACCCCAAACTAACCAATGCGGCACCGGATCCTTGGCATAGCCTCCTGACCATGACCGACGACGTTTGGCTTCCGTTCCGCACCGACGAGATAGAGGGCCTGCCCAAGGGCCTGGAGTACCGCTACTGGGACGGCGGGCAGGACTTCCCCGCCGACCCGGCCGACTGCGTGTTCTACGCCGTGCCGTACATGAAGCGTCAGGACGTCAAGGTCCGGCCGCTGGAGCGGATGCGGAACCTGCGGGTCATCCAGACGCTGACGGCCGGAGTCGACGACATCACCGCCCACCTGCCGTCCGTCGTGCCGGGCGTGCGGCTGTGCAACGCGCGCGGAGTGCACGAGGCGAGCACGGCCGAGCTCGCGCTCGCCCTGATCCTCGCCTCGCTGCGCGGCATCCCCGGCTTCGTACGGGCTCAAGCGGAGGAGCGCTGGCAGAGCGGGTTCCATCCCGCGCTCGCCGACAAGTCCGTCCTCATCGTCGGCTACGGCGCGATCGGTGCCGCCATCGAGGACCGGCTCGCGCCTTTTGAAGTCGCGCGGGTGGCGCGCGTCGCGCGCCGCGAGCGCAACACAGCGCGCGGCCTTGTGCATCCTCTCTCCCGATTGTCGGAACTTCTTCCCGACGCCGATGTCGTCGTCCTGGTCACCCCGCTCACCGAGGAGACGAAAGGCCTGGTCGACGCGGAGTTCCTGGCCCGGATGAAGGACGGAGCGCTGCTCGTCAACGTGGCGCGTGGCCCGATCGTCGACACCAAGGCCCTGCTGGCCGAGCTGGAGTCCCGCCGTATCACCGCCGCACTGGACGTCACCGACCCCGAACCGCTGCCGGCAGGGCACCCCCTCTGGCATGCGCCGGGCGTGCTCATCAGCCCTCATGTCGGCGGCCCCACCTCGGCGTTCTGGCCCCGGGCCAAGCGTCTCCTCAGCTCTCAGCTGAACCGTTTCGCGCAGGGAGAACCCCTCGAGAACGTCGTCCTGACGACCGGCGGCTGAACCGGCGCGGCAGGCGCGGGCGTCGGGGCGGGGCAGACCCCGCGCACGGCCGACGTGGCACACGAATCCGGCCATCGCCGCCACCCGCGCACGCGCCCGCCAACGGTCGCACCACCGGCGCACACACCGCTGCCGGCGCACCACCGGTCCGCTTCCGGTACGCTCCGCAGTCCCCCGAACGCGGTACGTACCCGCATTCGCCCTGGTCGTCACGGAGAGTAGAGGGACTATGTCCCTGAGTGACGAGACTGGTGTATCGTCCCCGACAGGGCTGCGCCGCGCACCGTTCGGCGCCGGGGACGGAATTTTCAGACATACGAGGGGGGCGACGGGCGATGCACGGCCTATGGACGAACGACCCGACGCGGCGTGGCCGCGGGCGACGACCCTGGCGGACCGCGGCGCGCAGACGCGGTCACAGCGCTCACGGCAGCCGTCGTCACCACGCCGGCCACTGTCACCACCCCGGGGACGCCGACCGCAAGAGGCATGCCCACCCGGCACGCCGGGCCCAGCGGGACCCGGCGCCACGGACCGGGAGGGACCGGTGAGGTCCCCGGGAGTACCGCCGGCCCGCCGTCCGGCACCGGGCGGCCGGGCGCACCCGGCTCCGCAACTCGTCCTGGCCCTGGTGTGCGCGGGATACGCCGTCGGTTCCGCGCTCGACTGGGGCTCCCGGACCCTCGCGCTGGTCATGGGCGACTTCGGGTTGAGCGCGGCGGCCGGCACCGCGTCGGTCTCCTGCCTGCTGTACGCCCGCAGCCGCCGCAGCCGCTTTCGACCGGCCTGGCTGCTGTTCGCGCTCTCCTCCGCCATGGCCGCTCTGGGCAACGGCGTCTGGGGCTGGTACGAGGTCGTCCTCGACCGTCCCGTCCCCTCGCCCAGCTGTGCCGACCTGTTCTTCCTCTGCTTCGCCCCACCCGCGATCGTAGGACTGCTCGTGCTCGCCAAAAGGCCCGCCAACAAGGCGGGTTGGGTATGCCTGGCGCTCGACGCGTGGCTGATCGGCGGCTCGCTGCTGACGCTGTCGTGGAGTCTCGCGCTCGCGCAGGCGGCCAAGTTCGACGGGCCGAGCGTGGCGCACACCGCGCTGTCGCTCGCGTACCCGCTGCTGGACATCGCCCTGATCAGCATGGTGGTCGCCCTGCACCTCAGGCGCTCGGCGGTGAACCGCTCCGCGGTCAACACCGCCATCGGCGCACTCGCCCTGACCGTGCTGTGCGACGCCCTGTTCACCTCGCCGCTGCTGCACAGCAACTACCACTCCGGCCAACTGCTGGACGCGGGCTGGTTCTCCGGCTCGCTGCTCCTCGCCTACGCCCCCTGGGTCGGCGCCCGGCCCGGCCGGATGCCGGACGACGAGCACACGCGCGTGGTGCACGAACACGTCCCCGAGCAGCGGCAGAGCGAACCCCGGGCCGCCGGCCACGAGGAAGGGCACCGGGACCAGGACCCGGCCCCCGGGCTCCCGCAGGGACCGGCCCACGACCGGTATCCGGCCTCACCCCCGCCGGACGCCGACCACGACCGGTACCGGGCCACGCGCCCGATCGCCGGATCGCTGGCCGCGCTCATGCCCTACCTGGCCGCCGCCGTCTGCACGCTGGGGATCCTCTACAACGTCCTCAACGGCCACAGCGTCGACCGCGTGGTGCTCATCACCGCGGGCGCCGTCGTCCTCGCGCTCGTCGTGCGTCAGGGCATCATGCTGCTCGACAACATCACCCTCACCCAGGAACTGGCGCAGAAGGAGAACCACTTCCGCTCCCTGGTGCAGGGCTCCAGCGACGTCATCATGATCGCCGCGCCCGACGGCATCCTGAACTACGTCTCCCCGGCCGCCGCCGGCGTCTACGGCCGGCCCGCCGAGGAACTCGTCGGAACCGAACTGGCCGCGCTCATCCACCCCGATGACCTGGGCTGCGTGGTGCACGAGGTACGGCGTTTCCTCGCCGCCAGCCACACCGAGGAACCGACCACCCGCATCGAGTGCCGCTTCCGCTCCGGCGACGGCGGCTGGCTCAACGTGGAGTCCACCGTCAACCGCCACCAGGGCGGCCTGATCTTCAACAGCCGGGACGTGACCGAGCGGGTGCGCCTGCAGGCCCAGCTGCAGCACAGTGCCGAGCACGACCCGCTCACCGATCTGCCCAACCGCGCCCTGTTCACCAAGCGCGTCCAGCAGGCCCTCTCCGGCCGTCGCTCCTCCGACCGCGGCACGGCCGTCCTGTTCATCGACCTCGACGGCTTCAAGGCCGTCAACGACACCATCGGGCACCAGGCCGGCGACGAACTGCTCGTCCAGGCCGCCCGCAGGCTCCAGGAGTCGGTGCGGCAGGGCGACACCGCCGCGCGCCTCGGCGGCGACGAGTTCGCGGCCCTCATCGTCGGCGACGGCACCCGGGACCGCACCGCGCGCGAGAGGCACATCCTCGAGCTCGCCGACCGGCTGAGGGTCACCCTCTCCCAGCCGTACGACATCGACGGCAACGATGTCCGGGTGGCCGCCTCGATCGGCGTGGCCTTCGCCGAGCCGGGCCTCGGCGCCGGTGAGCTGCTGCGCAACGCCGACCTCGCCATGTATCGCGCCAAGGCCGCAGGCAAGGGCCGCGTCGAGCTGTACAGGCCCCAGATGCAGCAGGACGTCGTGCGCAAGGCCGAGCTGGCCACCCGGCTGCGGGCCGCGCTCGACGACGGCGAGTTCACCCTGCTGCACCAACCCGTGGTCTCGCTCGAGGACGGCCGTATCGCGTCCGTCAGCGCCCGGGCGCGCTGGCGGTCCTCCCAGGGCGTGCTCTTCACACCGGACGAGTTCCTGCGTGTCCCGGAGGACAGCGACAAGGCCGCCGAGCTGGGCCGCTGGATCCTCGAGGAGGCCGTACGGCAGGCCGCCGAGCGCGCTGCCGGAGGGCTCGTCGTACCCGTCGCCGTCCGGGTGAGCGCCCGCCGGCTGCTCGACCGCTCCCTGCCGCTCGGTTCCATCGAGGCCCTGCTCACCCGGCATGGTCTGGCTTCCGGCGGCCTGATGATCGAGCTGTCCGGCATCGACCCGCGCATCTCCCTGGAGGAGCTGGAACGCAGACTCGGCAACCTCCGCCGGATCGGCGTCCGCATCGCACTGGACGGCCTCGGCAGCGGCTACGCGGCCATCGCGGCGCTGCGCCGGCTCCCCATCGACGTCCTGAAGCTGGACCGCAACCTCGTCGAGGGGGTCGTCGAGTCGGCGCGGTTGCACAAGATCACCGGTGGGCTGCTGCGCATCGCGGGCGACCTCGGCCTCACCTCCGTCGCCGACGGGGTGGACCTGCCCGAGCAGGTCGTCGCTCTGCGCGCCATGGGCTGCACGCACGGTCAGGGCATGGCATTCTCGGGCCCACTGGACGAGTACCGGCTGCGCAGGGCGCTCACTTCCGGCCACTACCGCGTGCCGCTCGGTCCGGCGGAGCCGGCCTTCGCGGGCGGAGTGAGAGAGCCGAAGGAGCGCGTCGATGTCGAGAGCGCATGGGGGTCCCCCCGCTCTGGCGAAGCCGAGAGTGGGGGAGCGCGCAGGCCCGAGGGGCTGAGCCCGGTCGCGGCCTCGACACCGACCGGGGCGCCCCGTAGGTGAACAGCTCACGGAGAGGGCCGCGGGGGTGTACACGAGTGGCGTGCCTGCCGTTTTCGGAGGCGGGACGGCCCTACGCTCACATAATGAGACTCCCGTCCCACTCACTTGACAGTGATGCCGTGCCGGGGGGAGGGTCTGTGCCATGCGCACCCGAATTCTCGTACTTGGACAGCGCGTCGGCTGAGCTGGGACCCACCGGGCATGAACCGGAAGACCCAGCGACCACACCCGGCGCGCTCCCCTCGCTTGCCTCATGGCACGAGGGGTTTTTTGTTGCACAGGCACCAGCCGAACAACGCCCAAACCTCGCCAAAACCCTCAGCATCGAGAAGAGAATGCCGATGACCGAGCAGGCCACCGGGGCCCATCACCCGCAGCCGCGGCCCCGATCCGGAGGACAGCAGTCCGCGCCCGAGCACGTCACGGGTGCGCAGTCCCTCATCCGCTCTCTCGAGGAGGTCGGCGCCGACACGGTATTCGGCATTCCGGGTGGTGCCATCCTTCCGGCGTACGACCCGCTGATGGACTCCACTCGGGTGCGCCACGTGCTGGTGCGGCACGAGCAGGGCGCGGGCCACGCGGCCACCGGCTACGCCCAGGCCACCGGCAAGGTCGGCGTCTGCATGGCGACCTCGGGACCGGGAGCCACCAACCTGGTGACCCCGATCGCGGACGCCCACATGGACTCGGTGCCGCTGGTCGCGATCACCGGTCAGGTCGCCTCCAAGGCGATCGGCACCGACGCCTTCCAGGAGGCGGACATCGTCGGCATCACCATGCCGATCACCAAGCACAACTTCCTGGTCACCAAGGCGGAGGACATCCCGCGGGTGATCGCGCAGGCGTTCCACATCGCCTCGACCGGCCGTCCCGGCCCGGTCCTGGTCGACATCGCCAAGGACGCCCTCCAGGCACGGACCACCTTCTCCTGGCCGCCGGTGATGGACCTGCCCGGCTACCGCCCGGTGACCAAGCCGCACGCCAAGCAGATCCGCGAGGCCGCCAAGCTGATCACCTCGGCCAAGCGGCCCGTCCTGTACGTCGGCGGCGGCGTCCTCAAGGCGCAGGCCACCGCCGAGCTGAAGGTCCTCGCGGAGCTCACCGGGGCGCCCGTCACCACCACGCTGATGGCGCTCGGCGCGTTCCCCGACAGCCACCCGCAGCACCTGGGCATGCCCGGCATGCACGGTTCCGTGGCAGCCGTCACCGCCCTGCAGAAAGCCGACCTGATCGTCGCCCTCGGAGCCCGGTTCGACGACCGCGTCACCGGCAAGCTGGACAGCTTCGCCCCGTACGCCAAGATCGTCCACGCGGACATCGACCCGGCGGAGATCGGCAAGAACCGCGCCGCCGACGTGCCGATCGTCGGGGACGCCCGTGAGGTCATCGCCGATCTGATCCAGGCCGTGCAGAAGGAGCACAGCGAGGGCCACCAGGGTGACTACACCGCCTGGTGGAACGACCTGAACCGCTGGCGCGAGACCTACCCGCTCGGCTATGACCTGCCCGAGAACGGCACGCTCTCCCCGCAGCAGGTCATCGAGCGCATCGGGCAGCTCGCGCCGCAGGGCACGATCTTCGCCGCGGGCGTCGGCCAGCACCAGATGTGGGCCGCGCACTTCATCCAGTACGAGAAGCCCGCGACCTGGCTGAACTCGGGCGGCGCCGGAACCATGGGTTACGCGGTCCCGGCCGCGATGGGCGCGAAGGCCGGCGCCCCGGACCGTACGGTCTGGGCGATCGACGGCGACGGCTGCTTCCAGATGACCAATCAGGAGCTGACCACCTGCGCCCTGAACAACATCCCGATCAAGGTCGCCATCATCAACAACGGCGCCCTCGGGATGGTCCGCCAGTGGCAGACCCTCTTCTACAACCAGCGGTACTCCAACACGGTGCTGCACTCCGGGCCCGAGGACGTCGACCCGGCGGCCAGGGGAACCCGCGTCCCCGACTTCGTGAAGCTGTCGGAGGCCATGGGCTGCTACGCGATCCGCTGCGAGTCCCCGGACGACCTGGACAAGGTCATCGAAGAGGCGAACTCCATCAACGACCGCCCCGTCGTCGTCGACTTCATCGTCCACGAGGACGCGATGGTGTGGCCGATGGTCGCCGCCGGCACCTCCAACGACGAGATCATGGCCGCCCGGGACGTCCGCCCCGACTTCGGCGACAACGAGGACGACTGAGAGAGAGCTGAGTCAAGAACCATGTCCAAGCACACCCTCTCGGTCCTGGTCGAGAACACCCCCGGCATCCTCGCCCGGATCGCCGCCCTGTTCTCCCGCCGCGGCTTCAACATCGACTCCCTCGCGGTCGGTGTCACGGAGCACCCCGACATCTCCCGCATCACCATCGTGGTGAACGTCGAGGACCTGCCCCTGGAGCAGGTGACGAAGCAGCTCAACAAGCTCGTCAACGTGCTGAAGATCGTCGAGCTGGAGCCGTCGCAGGCCGTTCAGCGTGAACTCGTTCTGGTGAAGGTGCGCGCCGACAACGAGACGCGCTCCCAGATCGTCGAGATCGTCCAGCTGTTCCGCGCGAAGACGGTCGACGTCTCCCCGGAGGCCGTCACCATCGAGGCCACCGGGTCCAGCGACAAGCTGTCGGCCATGCTGAAGATGCTGGAGCCGTACGGCATCAAGGAGCTGGTGCAGTCCGGCACGATCGCGATCGGCCGCGGCGCCCGTTCGATCACGGACCGGTCCCTGCGGGCCCTCGACCGGTCGGCGTAAGACGGTGTCCGGGCGGCCGGGGACGACCGGCCGCCCGTATTCCGAGACCCCGAAACTTCCGTTCCGCCCGCCGTCATACGGTGGGACGCAACACCTGCACTCAAGGAGAGAACCCAAAGTGGCCGAGCTGTTCTACGACGCTGACGCCGACCTGTCCATCATCCAGGGCCGCAAGGTCGCGGTCATCGGCTACGGCAGCCAGGGCCACGCCCACGCGCTGTCGCTGCGCGACTCGGGTGTCGACGTCCGTGTCGGTCTGCACGAGGGCTCGAAGTCCAAGGCGAAGGTCGAGGAGCAGGGCCTGCGCGTGGTGACCCCGGCGGAGGCCGCCGCCGAGGCGGACGTGATCATGATCCTGGTGCCGGACCCGATCCAGGCCCAGGTCTACGAGGAGTCCATCGCCCCGAACCTGAAGGACGGCGACGCGCTGTTCTTCGGCCACGGCTTCAACATCCGCTTCGGCTTCATCAAGCCCCCGGCCGGCGTGGACGTCTGCATGGTCGCCCCGAAGGGTCCGGGCCACCTGGTGCGCCGCCAGTACGAGGAGGGCCGCGGCGTTCCCTGCATCGCCGCCGTCGAGCAGGACGCCACCGGCAACGCCTTCGCGCTGGCCCTGTCGTACGCCAAGGGCATCGGCGGCACCCGTGCCGGCGTCATCAAGACGACCTTCACCGAGGAGACCGAGACCGACCTGTTCGGTGAGCAGGCCGTGCTCTGTGGCGGCACCGCCGCGCTGGTGAAGGCGGGCTTCGAGACGCTGACCGAGGCGGGCTACCAGCCGGAGATCGCCTACTTCGAGTGCCTGCACGAGCTGAAGCTGATCGTCGACCTCATGTACGAGGGCGGCCTGGAGAAGATGCGCTGGTCGATCTCCGAGACCGCCGAGTGGGGCGACTACGTCACCGGCCCGCGCATCATCACCGACGCCACCAAGGCCGAGATGAAGAAGGTCCTCGCCGAGATCCAGGACGGCTCCTTCGCCCGGAACTGGATGGACGAGTACCACGGCGGTCTGAAGAAGTACAACGAGTACAAGAAGCAGGACTCCGAGCACCTGCTGGAGACCACCGGCAAGCAGCTGCGCAAGCTGATGTCGTGGGTGAACGAGGAGGCGTGACCTCTGATGCGGCGGTGCCCTTTGCCGGGGGCGCCGCCGCATTATTCTTGTTGTCCACACCGGCCAGCCACGTCCGGGTGATCCTTCCGCGCAGGCGCATTACGCCCCCCGCCGCGCCACTAGACTGCTGCACAACAATCGCGTCAGGCCCACAGCGTCGTGCGTCTTCCACGCGGCAAGCACCCCTCCACCGCCAGCGGCCGTCGGGACGGCCGTCCGCATTGGACATGTGAGGACTCACGTGAGCTCGAAACCCGTCGTACTCATCGCTGAAGAGCTGTCGCCCGCGACCGTCGACGCCCTCGGCCCCGACTTCGAGATCCGCCACTGCAACGGCGCCGACCGGGCGGAGCTGCTGCCCGCGATCGCCGACGTCGACGCCATCCTGATCCGCTCCGCGACGAAGGTCGACGCCGAGGCCATCGCCGCCGCGAAGAAGCTGAAGGTCGTCGCGCGAGCCGGCGTCGGCCTGGACAACGTGGACGTCTCCGCCGCCACCAAGGCCGGCGTGATGGTCGTCAACGCCCCCACCTCGAACATCGTGACCGCGGCCGAACTGGCCTGCGGTCTGATCATTTCCACCGCCCGCAACATCCCGCAGGCCAACGCGGCGCTGAAGAACGGCGAGTGGAAGCGCAGCAAGTACACCGGCGTCGAGCTCGCCGAGAAGACCCTCGGTGTCGTCGGCCTCGGCCGCATCGGCGCGCTGGTCGCGCAGCGCATGTCCGCGTTCGGCATGAAGGTCGTCGCCTACGACCCCTACGTCCAGCCTGCCCGGGCCGCGCAGATGGGCGTGAAGGTGCTGACCCTGGACGAGCTGCTCGAGGTCTCCGACTTCATCACCGTCCACCTCCCGAAGACCCCCGAGACGCTCGGCCTGATCGGCTCCGAGGCGCTGCACAAGGTCAAGCCGAGCGTGCGCGTCATCAACGCCGCGCGCGGCGGGATCGTCGACGAGGAGGCGCTGTACTCGGCGCTCAAGGAGGGCCGCGTCGCCGGTGCCGGCCTCGACGTGTACGCGAAGGAGCCGTGCACGGACTCCCCGCTGTTCGAGCTCGACCAGGTCGTCTGCACCCCGCACCTCGGCGCCTCCACCGACGAGGCGCAGGAGAAGGCGGGCATCGCGGTCGCCAAGTCGGTGCGCCTGGCGCTCGCCGGCGAGCTGGTGCCGGACGCGGTGAACGTCCAGGGCGGTGTCATCGCCGAGGACGTCAAGCCGGGTCTGCCGCTCGCCGAGAAGCTCGGCCGCATCTTCACCGCGCTCGCGGGCGAGGTCGCGGTCCGGCTCGACGTCGAGGTGTACGGCGAGATCACCCAGCACGACGTCAAGGTGCTCGAACTGTCCGCGCTCAAGGGCGTGTTCGAGGACGTCGTGGACGAGACGGTGTCGTACGTGAACGCTCCGTTGTTCGCTCAGGAGCGCGGTGTCGAGGTGCGCCTGACCACCAGCTCCGAGGCCACCGACCACCGCAACGTGGTCACCGTCCGCGGCACGCTCGCCGACGGCGAGGAGGTCTCGGTGTCCGGCACGCTGGCCGGCCCGAAGCACCACCAGAAGATCGTGGCGGTGGGCGACTACGACGTGGACCTGTCGCTCGCCGACCACATGATCGTGCTCCGCTACACCGACCGTCCCGGTGTGGTCGGCACCGTCGGCCGCATCCTCGGCGAGGCCGGCATCAACATCGCGGGCATGCAGGTGGCCCGCGACATCGCCGGTGGCGAGGCCCTCGCGGTCCTCACGGTCGACGACACGGTGCCGCAGAACGTGCTGACGGAGGTCGCGGAGGAGATCGGCGCGACGTCCGCCCGCTCGGTGAACCTGGTCTGACAGCGCTACGCACGACAGCCGGGGCCCGGCCACCTCAGGGTGGCCGGGCCCCGGCTCGTTTCCTGATCCGTCACTCCTCGGTGTCGCGTACGGGGATCCGGCGCAGGGTCGTCGCCGCCAGTACCGCCGCCCCCACCAGGACCACCGCCCCGGCGATAGCGGCCCCGTGCATCCCGGTGGTGAACGCCTCCCGCGCCGTGGCCAGCAGCTCCGCTCCCGCCCGGCCCGGCATCCCGTGGGCCACCGCGAGCGCGCCGCCCAGCGTCTCGTGGGCCGGCGACGGGGCCGAGGCCGGGATCTCGTGGCGGTAGACCGCCGTACCGATCGAGCCCAGGACCGCCATCCCGAGCGCGCCGCCGAACTCCGCACCGGTCTCCAGCAGGGAGGACGCGGAGCCCGCCCGCGCGACCGGGGCCGCGCTCATCGCGAGGTCCGTCATCTGGGAGATGGCGATGACGATCCCGGAGGCGAGGACACCGCAGGCCGCGAGCACCAGCCAGAGGGAGTCGGTGTCGGCGAGGACGAGCATTCCGTAGCCGGCCGCGGCGATCGTGAACCCGGCCGTGACGACGTAGGCGCGGTTGACGCCCTTCTGCACCAGCTGGGTGGCGATCGGCGCCGCCATGCCGATCGGCACGGAGGGGAGCAGCGCCCACAGCGCCGCCTCCATCGCGCTCTTGCCGAGCACCGACTGCAGGTACTGCGTGGTGAAGAAGGCCGAGCCCATCATCCCGAAGGACGAGATCAGGTTGAGCACCACGGCGGGCGCGAAGCCCCGGCCGCGGAACAGGGCGGGGGAGATCATCGGCGAGGCCGTGGTGCGCTGGCGGTACACGAACAGCGCCGCGAACAGCAGACCGACCGTCACCGCCAGCACGTACTGGACGTGCCAGCCCTCGGCCGGGATCTCCTTCAGGCCGTAGACCACCGGAAGCACCGCCGCCATCGACAGCGGCACGCTGAGCAGGTCGAAGCGGCCGGGCTCGGGGTTCTTCGACTCCGGGAGCAGGAACGGGCCGAGGACCAGCAGCAAGACCATCGCCGGCAGGTTGACCAGGAAGACCGAGCCCCACCAGAAGTACTGGACGAGGACACCGCTCATCACCGAGCCGAGCGCGATGCCGGCCGTCATGACGCCCGACCACAGGCCGATCGCCTTCGCGCGCTGACCGGGGTCGGTGAACATCGTGCGGATCAGCGCCATCGTCGACGGCATGAGGGTCGCGCCGCCGATACCGAGGACGGCGCGGGCCGCGATCAGGGTCTCGGCGCTGTTGGCGTAGGCCGCCAGCAGTGAGGCGCCCCCGAAGGCGGCGGCCCCGAGCAGCAGCAGCCTGCGGCGGCCGATGCGGTCGCCGAGCGAGCCCATCGTCATCAGCAGCCCGGCGAGGACGAAGGCGTAGATGTCGAAGATCCACAGCTGCTGGGTGCCGCTCGGCTCCAGGTCCGCGCTGATCGCGGGGATCGCGAAGTAGAGGACCGAGACGTCCATCGAGACCAGCAGTAGCGGAAGCATCAGGACGCCCAGGGCCGTCCATTCACGGCGGCCGGCGCGGGTTCCGGTGGGCGGCGCGGCCGGGGTTGTGCTCGTCGGGTTCGTCATGCCAGGGACTGTACGGGCGTCTTAAACGCTTGTCTAGTACGAACGTTTAAGTCGCTCGTCTAGGACACGCGTATGGATCGGGGTAAGGTGGTCGCATGGGACACCGTGAGGATCTGCTCGAGGGCGCCAAGCGCTGCCTGCTGGACAAGGGGTTCGCGCGTACGACGGCGCGCGACATCGTCAGGGAGTCGGGGACCAACCTGGCCTCGATCGGTTACCACTACGGGTCGAAGGACGCGCTGCTCGCACAGGCCTATGTGGCGCTGGTCGAGGAGATGTCCGACACCTTCGAGGGGAGTGAGGAGATCCGTGGCGAGCCCGGCTCGCTGGAACGGTTCCGGGAGGTGTGGTCCAACATCATCGCGACCATGCGGGAGCCCGGTTCCCTGTGGCGGTTGAGCGTGGAGATCGTGGCGATGGGCGACCAGATGCCCGAGCTGCGCGACCACCTGGCGCGCGCCCAGCGGGAGGGCTCGCGCGGCTTCGTGGCCTTCTTCACGGGCGTGCGCGAGGAGGACGTCCCCGAGGAGACCGTGGACACGCTCGGCACCTTCTACACGACCCTGATGCTCGGGCTCATCACGCAGTGGACCTTCGACCCGAAGAGCGCCCCCGACGCCGACCGGCTCACCGAGGGGCTGCGCCAGGTGATCGAGGCCGCCACCCGGAGGTGACCCGTCAGGTCCAGGCGCGGCGCAGTCGCCTGGACAGGCGGGTCATCAGGGCGGCGCCCGGGTGGTCGGCCGCCAGGCGTTCGATATGCGCCACGGCCGCCCCATCACCGCTGTCCCGGGCCCAGCAGTACCACTCCAGGGCCTCGCGGTGCTGCCCGCGCTCCTCGCACACGCGGGCCGCGTCCAGCATGGCGCCGGTGTTGTTCATCTCGCCGGCCCGGCGCAGCCACGCCAGCGCCGCCTGGACGTGCTCCTCGGAGCCCAGCCTCAGGTACGTGCGGGCCACTTGGCGCATGGCCTTCGAACTGCCCTCGCCGGCCGCCTGCAGCTGCGCCTCCAGCTGGGTCTGCAACTGCTTGGTGTTCTGCTCCCGGCTGTCGACGGTCAACCCGAGCTCCGCGAGCGCCCGGATCGACTGCGGGTCTCCGTCCTGAGCCAGCTTCCGATAGAGCCGGACGGCCCGCTTCCGGAAGCGTCTGCGCTCCTCCGGGCTCTCGGCACTGCCGCTCAAGCTCAGGCACAGCCGGGCGACATCCCGCTTGGAGGCCGTGTCGCCCAGTTGTTCCGCCGCCTGGGCATAGCTGTCCAGGGCCTTGTGGAGCCGGCCTTCCCGCTCGTGCCGCTCGGCCTCCCTGCGCAGCACGGACGCGTTCGGCCGAGTGGTCTTCGTGGCGGTGGCGGTCGTCGCGGTGCGGGTCTTGGCGCCGGTGGGATTCGTGGTGCCGGAGGCGGGGGCGGCCTTGGACGAGGTCTTCTTCCGGGGCGGTGCGGCCTTGGGAGACTGTTCCCCCGAAGGGGGCGGTGACGAGGCGTTGCGCCGCAGTTCGGCACGGATGCGGTCGGCCTCCTCGGCTGCCGCAGCGCTGCCCTTCGCAGCGGCGCGGACGAACCACTCCAGTGCCTGGACCGGCTGTGCCGACTGCTCCAGAAGGCGCGCCGTCTCGAGTATGGACGGCGCATGTCCCTTCTCGGCGGCGGAGCGGAAGAAACGGAGCGCGTCCGCCGGGCGCCGATCCTTCTCCACGCGTTGCCCCAGGCGGTGCAGCGCCGCCGTGTTGCCCGCATCGGCCGCCGCCCGCAACCACCGGA
The DNA here is from genome assembly GCF_014905555.1 of Streptomyces sp. Y2F8-2. Taxonomy (GTDB): domain Bacteria; phylum Actinomycetota; class Actinomycetes; order Streptomycetales; family Streptomycetaceae; genus Streptomyces; species Streptomyces cynarae. The sequence goes on from NZ_BNGS01000011.1 coordinate 123,138, forward strand.
GCGACTCGCCCTCCCGTCGCGGATCCTTGGCGAGCAGCACCGAGGTCACGAACATGCAGTGAGGATGCCCGCCCTCGGCGCCTCGCCAGTACCAGACGAGCGCGTCCTGGTCGCGATTCTGCTGCCGGTACCAGTCTGCCAGCGCCAGCACGGAGTTGATCTTCCCGTTCATGGCGGCGGTCCGGTGCTGGCGGAGCAGCTCCTGTTCGGCCGCGGAGACCGGGGCCGGGACGCCCGCGGCGCCGCCGCTCTGCGCCGTTCCGTCACCACCCGGGGCCTCGGCGTTCCCACCCGCCGCAGCGGCCGCCTTGGGCGGAGTCGTGGGCTCCGCCTTCGGGGCCAGGCCCGGCTTGTCCTGCTCCTGGGCCAGCAGTCGGGTCAGCCGCGTGCGCGCGAACAGCTCGCCGGCGTCCGAGGCCCTCTGGTAAAGGGCCAGGACTTCCGCCCGTCGCCTCGGGAAGTGCTTTTCGAGCAGTTGACCTGCCTCGCGGGCGGCGGTGGCGTTGCCGGCGTCGGCCGCGCGCCTGTACCAGAGCAGTGCCGCCTCCAGGTCGCCGGTGTTCTTGCAGTGGGCCGCGACCCAGCGCATGGCTTCGGCGTTGCCCGCCTGGGCGGAGGCCCGCATCCTGGCCTCCGTGTCGCCGGGGCCGGCGGTGTCCTTCTTGCCGGGAGCGGCCGCGGCCGGTCGTGTGGTCTTCTCCGTCTCCGTCTGCCCAGCCGGTGCCGGCTCCAGGTCCCTCTCCCGCAGCAGCCGGGCGTTCGGCGCGGACCTCGCCTCCGGCGGGGTCGGGTCGGTCGTGAGTCCCGAGGAGGACCGGGCGGCCGGTGCGGGCGTGGGCCCCGCCGCCCTGGGGCTGCTCCGGCCGGGACGCAGCGGCCGGTCGATGTCGATGGCGAAACGGGACCGCTGGTCGATCCTGGCGCGCAGGCCCGGCGGCAGCCAGTCCTGCGCCGTCGGCGACGCCTCGGCCGCCAGCAGGTCGGCGATCTCGGCCGGGCCGGGCCGGTTGCCCGGCTCCGGCTCCAGACACGGGCGGACCACCTTCTCCACCGCGGGCGGCAACCCGTCCAGCGACGGCCTGCCGATCACGATGTTCGCGGCGATCTCCATAGGTGAGCCGGTCCCGAAAGGGTGCCGGTTCAGGGCGGTGTAGGCCAGCACCAGCCCCAGGGCGAAGATGTCGCCGGCCCATCCCACGCGCTCGTCCCGAAGCTGCTCGGGCGAGGCGAAGCTGGTGGTCCGGGGGCTGGTGCCGGTCCTGGTCAGCGTCGTACCGTCGGTGGGGGAGAGGTGCCGGGCGATACCGAAGTCGATGACGTAGGCGCCGTCGGCACCCAGCAGGACATTGGCGAGTTTGAGGTCGCGGTGGACGAGGCCGGCGCGGTGGATGCTGCGCAGGGCGTCGACCAGGCCGGCCGCCAGTACCCGCCAGGTGCGCTGCGGCAGCGGGTTCCCGCAGTGGTCGAGGGCCTCGGCCAGGTTGACTCCCGGGATGTAGCGGGAGGCGAACCACGGTTCTGCCGCGCGCGTGTCGGAGTCGACGACCTCCGCGGTGTGCCGGGGGTCGACCGCCTTGGCCGCCTCGACCTCCCTGGCGAAACGCTTACGGAACCGCTCCGGGTCCTCCTCCAGGCACGCGGGCCGGATCGTCTTCAACGCGATCGAACGGCCCCTGCTCGTCCGGGCGAAGTAGACGGTCCCCCAACCGCCCTCGCCCAGCCTCGCGAACAACTCGTGGCCGCCGATCCGTTCGGGATCGCCCTCCCGCAGCGGTTCCACCCGACCCCCCAACCGGTCCACCCGTGGCCCGTCTTGACTCCGCCCGTACGCCCCCCGGCCGTCGCTTTCGCTCAGCCCGGACTCGTCAACTCCTCGCCGCCCGCCGGCCTCCTCGGCGGCTTGGCACGGACTCCCTCCGCGCGCTCCTCCGGCCACCGCTGGCCGCTGCGGCGCAGCACGACCCCCGGGACCAGTTCGATCTCGTCGTCCGGACCGAAGCCACGGGGCGCCCGCTCGCCGGGCGCTGCGGCGGCCCCGGTGCCGCGGCGCGGCAGGGCGCGCCATGCGGTGGGTTCCCCGCCCGGGCGGACGGTGCGCATCCTGCTGCCCGCCGTGCTGGTGTCGAGGACCCACAGCGCGCCCCGGCCGCAGATCAGCAGGAGATGCTCCCTGCTGATCCGGCGCCGCCGCTCCCCGGACAGATGGCACTCATCGATCCGGACGAAGTGACCGCGCCCGAGCACGAACTCCCGGTCCTGCCCTTCGGGGCCCTCGGTGATGTTCTCCCAGGCGTGGCACGTGCCGTCCACGAACATCTTCAGCTGGATCCGGCGGCGGCGTGGGCCGGTGTCCGTCAACAGCATCCGGTGGGTGCGGCACACCACCTTGCCCCGCTGGATCGCGGGGCTGGGGCGGCAGTCCGGGTGCGGGCACCGCCAGGAACGCCCCAGCACGTTCGAGCGTGGCCGGCCCTGGAAGTCCAGCAGGTTCCGGGCCTTGAGCGTGTCGCGCTCGCCCTCGCGTGAGATCTCCCGGTCCGCGAAGACCCGCATGTCCCGCAGGACCAGTCGGACCCGACCGCCCTCCTCGCGTTCGGGCCTGAGGAAGTGTTCGCGGTCGCCCTGGATCCAAGGGTGCTCGCTCCGGTGGCCGGTGAAGTTGTCGCTGCTGATCACCCTGGTGCCGAGCTCCCTGGCATGGTCAAGGAGATCGGGGTCCGCCTTGTCGATGGCGGCGATCAGACCGCGGTCCCGCCACTCGCGCAGCAGCGCGCCCTCTGCCGGATCGGGGAACTCCCCGTCGTGCCGCGGGTGCAGCAGGCTGTTGTCCGCGATGCCGTGGACGGTGACGTCCCGGTCGCCCGTGGATTCACGCAGGGCCCGCAGGACCAGCCGCAACCTGCGCAGCTCCCGGGCCGATCCGCCGCCCAGCGCCCGGTCCCGCACCACGTTGGACAGGTCGACCAGGTAGTTGGCCTCTTGTGCCGTGCCCAGCAGATGGCGTTCCATGCGGCGCAGCGCCGCCATGTCGTTCGTCACGCACCTCGTCCCCCGACTTCCGGGCCGCACGCCCCGTGTCGAGAGGCTAGCGCTCCGCAGGCCCGTATGTGGCGATGTCCGGCTTTCCCGCCCGATGCCGTTCAGGCCAGCCGCGCCCCCTTCAGCGCCATGTGCAGCAACAGCCGGTCCTCCCCGTCGTCCAGGTCGAGGCCGGTGAGCTGCTCGACGCGGGACAGGCGGTAGTACAGCGTCTGCCGGTGGATGCCGAGGGCCGTGGCCGTGCGTCCCGCCTGGCCCGCGCAGTCCAGGAACACCTCGGCGGTGCGGGCCAGTTCGCGGTGGGCGGGGGCCAGCAGGGCGCTGACGGCCGGGTCGTGGGCCGCCTGCGGCGGCAGCGACGTCAGCAGGCGGTACGGGCCGATGGCGGACCACTGGGCGATCGGGCCGAGCCGGGGCTCCGCCAGGGCCGCTCGGGCCGCCGCCGATGCCTCCTGCCAGGCCGCGCCCAGCTCGGCGAGGCCGTGCCGGGCGCCGGCCACCCCGGCCGCGGAGCCCCGGGCGCCGGCCACCTCGGCGGCGGAGCCCGCGCCTTGGTGTCCCGCCTCCCGCAGCAGCCGGGTGGCCGCCGTCAGCGCCGGCGTCAGCACGTCCGCCGAGCGCAGCCGCACCAGCAGCGCGAGACTCTGACCCCTGGTGCCCCACGGCACCGTGCACAGCGCGGTCGCCGCCGGGATCGTCCGGGCCGACGGCGCGTCGTCCGGGTCGGCCGAGGGCCAGGGCGCGATGCAGACCACCGTGTGCAGGCCCTCGCCGCGCGCGCCCAGCGCCGTCCGCAACTCGGCCACCGCCATGTCCTGCGGCCAGCCGCGCTCCGCGGTCAGCACCGCGCGCAGCTCACGCGTCACCTCCGCGCCCGCCTGCGCCTCCTCCGCGAGCAGGTCGCCGATCCGCGCCGCGATCTCCATCGCGGCCGACAGCTGCGCCTCGGACGGGCCCGGCTCGTCGGCCAGCAGCCACACATAGCCGAGGACGACACCCCGATGGCGTACCGGCAGACAGATCCTTCCCCGGTACACGCCGGCCTCCGGAGTGGGCGGAATCCGCACCGGCCCGGTGGCGCGCGCGATGCCGAAGCCCTCGAACCACTTCCGCACCGCCGCCGTGGAGCGGCGCGTGAGGATCGAGCGGGTGCGCACCGGGTCGAGGGACGCCTCGTCGAAGTCGCCCTCGCTGTCGTACGCGGCGAAGGCGATCAGCTCGAAGTCCCGGTTCTCCAGGGTCGCCGGGGCGCCGAGCAGTGCGGAGATCTCGTCGACGAGCTCCTGGTAATCACCGCGCCCAGCCTTGAAAACATCCGCCACACGGGCATTCTCCCGCATTTTCCCATCTCGCTCATACACCTGTCTGAGATCCAGGGCACGGATGCGTGACAGCTGTCGATGGCCGACGATCGGAGGGATCCTTAGGTTTCACGGTGGTTCTCCGTGCCGTACCCGAATCGTCGGGTCGCGGCCTCTTGCCTGTTCTGTGGAGGTGCCCCGTGCTGGGTCCCGTGATTCTCGCCGCGTCGCGCAGCGACCGGATGCGACGCCTGATCTCGGCGGCCCCGGTGACCAAGCAGGTCGTCGACCGCTTCATCCCGGGCGAGACGGTCGACGACGTGGTGCCGATCATCCAGGACCTCACCGGCAAGGGGCTGGAGCTGACGATGGACGTCGTCGGCGAGGACATCACGACCCCGGAGCAGGCCGCGGCCGCGCGCGACGCCTACCTGGAGCTGATCGACCGGCTGGAGCCCCTGGAGCTGGGCACCCGCGCCGAGATGTCGGTGAAGCTGTCGATGTTCGGCCAAGCACTGGAGGACGGCCACGAGCTGGCCCTCAAGAACGTCCGTCCGGTCGTCGAGGCCGCCGCCGCCATCGGCACGACGGTCACGCTGGACGCGGAGGACCACACCACCCTCGACTCGATGTTCGCCATCCACGAGGAGCTGAGGAAGGACTTCCCGCAGACGGGCTGCGTCATCCAGGCCTACCTCTTCCGTACCGAGGCCGACGCCCGCCGCCTCGCCGAGAGCGGCAGCCGCGTGCGTATCGTGAAGGGGGCGTACAAGGAGCCCGCGTCGGTCGCTTACCAGAACAAGCACGAGACCGACAAGGCGTACGTCCGCATCCTGAGGACCCTCATGGAGGGCGAGGGATACCCGATGATCGGCTCCCACGACCCGCGCCTGATCTCCATCGCCCAGGAACTCGCCCACCGCGCCGGGCGCAAGATGGACGAGTACGAGTTCCAGATGCTGTACGGCATCCGCAGCGAGGAGCACCTGCGCCTGGCCGCCGAGGGCCACCGCATGCGCGTCTACACGGCGTACGGCACCGACTGGTACGGCTACTTCATGCGCCGCCTGGCGGAGAAGCCGGCGAACCTGCGCTTCTTCCTGAGGAGCATGGTCACTCATGGCTGAGGCAACAGGGCTGTGCCGCGGCTTCGGCCGGGGGTCCGGAGGGTGTCCCCCGGGAAGACACAGCATGCGCCGCCTGGCGGAGAAGCCGGCGAACCTGCGCTTCTTCGTCCGCTCGATGGTCACCAAGGGCTGAGCCCGCACCCCCGCTCGCAACACCGCTCACGTCAAGGAGTTACGGAACCCATGGACGCTGTGACCCAGGTCCCCACCCCCGTCAACGAGCCGGTGCACGGCTACGCCCCCGGCTCGCCCGAGCGTGCCCGCCTGGAGGCCAAGCTGAAGGAGCTGGCCGAGAACCCGATCGACCTGCCCTGCACCATCGGCGGCGTCCAGCGCATGGGCGGCGGCGAGGAGTTCCAGGTCGTGCAGCCGCACAACCACAAGTCCGTCCTCGGCACCTACCGCAACGCCACCCGGCAGGACGCGCAGGACGCCATCGACGCCGCGCTCGCCGCCGCGCCCGCCTGGCGCGCGATGTCCTTCGACGACCGCGCCGCGATCATCCTGCGCGCCGCAGAGCTGCTGGCCGGTCCCTGGCGTGAGACGCTGGCCGCCTCCACCATGCTCGGCCAGTCCAAGACCGCCCAGCAGGCCGAGATCGACACCCCGTGCGAGCTGGTCGACTTCTGGCGCTTCAACGTGCACTACGCCCGCCAGATCCTGGCCGAGCAGCCCCCGGCCAACTCCCCGGGCGTGTGGAACCGCCTGGACCACCGCCCGCTGGAGGGCTTCGTCTACGCGATCACGCCGTTCAACTTCAGCGCCATCGCCGGCAACCTGCCGACGGCGCCGGCACTGATGGGCAACGTCGTGGTGTGGAAGCCGTCCCCGACCCAGACCCATGCCGCCGTCCTGCTGATGCGGCTCCTGGAGGAGGCGGGCCTGCCGAAGGGCGTCATCAACCTCCTCACCGGCGACGGCATCGAGGTCTCCGAGGTCGCTCTGGAGCACCGCGACCTCGCGGGCATCCACTTCACCGGTTCCACCAAGACGTTCCAGTACCTGTGGAAGACGGTCGGCAACAACATCGAGAAGTACCGCTCCTACCCGCGTCTGGTCGGCGAGACCGGCGGCAAGGACTTCGTCGTCGCCCACCCGTCGGCCGACCGCGCGGTGCTGAAGACGGCGCTCACCCGCGGTGCCTTCGAGTACCAGGGCCAGAAGTGCTCCGCCACCTCCCGCGCGTACATCCCGGCGTCGATCTGGAACGACGGCTTCAAGGAGCAGTTCGCGGCCGAGGTCGACGGCATCAGCATGGGTGACGTCACCGACCTGTCGAACTTCATCGGCGCCGTCATCGACGAGCGCGCCTTCGCCAAGAACAAGGCCGCGATCGACCGCGCCAAGGAGGACCCGGCCTGCACGATCGTCGCGGGCGGTTCCTACGACGACTCGGTCGGCTACTTCGTCCGTCCGACCGTCATCGAGTGCAGCGACCCGGAGAACGAGGTGTTCCGCACCGAGTACTTCGGCCCGATCCTCGCGGTCCACGTCTACGAGGACGACAAGTACGACGAGATGCTCACCCAGATGGAGTCGGTCTCGGACTACGCCCTGACGGGCTCGGTCATCGCGAACGACCGCGCTGCGGCGGCGTACACGGCCGAGAGGCTGCGCTACGCGGCCGGCAACTTCTACATCAACGACAAGTCGACCGGCGCCGTGGTCGGCCAGCAGCCCTTCGGCGGCGGCCGCGCCTCCGGCACGAACGACAAGGCGGGCGCCCCCCAGAACCTGCTGCGCTGGACCCTGACCCGCGCGATCAAGGAGACGCTGGTCCCGCCGACGGACTACACGTACCCGCACATGGGCTGACGCCCGCGGCGGCCGGAACGGGCCGGGTCCCTGTGCGGACCCGGCCCGTTCGCGTGCGTCCCGGGGCAGACTGGCCGCATGATCGATGAGCGGACGGTGACCGCCGACGACGGCGTACACCTGTGGGCGGCGCGGTCGGGCCGGGGCGATCCGCTGATCCTGTGCCACGGCGGGCCCGGCCTGTGGGACATGTTCGAGGACGTGGCGGAACTGCTCGGGGACCGGTCCACGGTGGTCCGCTGGGACCAGCGCGGCTGCGGGCGGTCGCAGCGGTGCGGCGGACCCTGGACGAGCGCCCGCTTCGTGGCAGATCTCGACGCCGTACGACGGCGGTTCGGCCTCGACCGCACGGCCCTGCTCGGCCACTCCTGGGGCGCGCAGCTGGCGTTGAGCTATGCGCTGACGCACCCGGAGAGGGTGAGCGCGCTGATCTATGTCTCCGGTACGGGCATCGACTCGGACGACACCTGGCACCCCGCGTACCGTGAGAACTTCCTCGCCAGACTCGGTGAGCAGCCTGAAAACCTGCTGCGCTGGCGGGAGTTGACCGATCGCGCCGAGCGCACCCGTGAGGAGGACCGGGAGCGGGCCGTCCTGCAGTGGTCGATCGAGTTCGAGGACCGCGAGCGGGCTCTGGAGCACGCCGGACGCATGGCCGATCCCTGGTTCGGCGTCAACGACGAGTGCAACAGGGCCCTCAACGAGGAGCGGAAGCGCACCTGGGGTACTCCGGAGCTGCACGCCGCCTGCCGAACCCTCGACGTGCCCGTGCTGATCGTCGACGGCGGCCGGGACGTCCGACCGCGTCCGGCGGTCGACTCCCTGGAACGGGTCCTGCCGATGGTGCGGCGGGTGGTCCTGCCCGACGCCGGTCACATGCCGTGGACAGAGGACCCGCAGGGATTCCGCCAGGCGGTCGCGGACGTGCTGTGACCCGGGGCCCGGCGTCCCGCAGGGGAGCGGCAGGTGTGGCGTCGGGCGGGGAGAAGGCGACGTGGCGAGTGATACTGATCACGTGACAGTCGGAGTCCGTACCGCCCATACCGCCGACCTCGACCCCGCCGAGCTCCGGGCCGTGCGCGCGCTGCTCGGCGCCGCGTTCGACGGGGGCTACGACGACGACGACTGGGAGCACGCGCTCGGCGGGATGCACGTGCTCGTCAGCGACGAGCAGGGGCTCGCCGCACACGGGTCCGTCATCCAGCGACGTGCCCGGTACCGCAAGCGCTGGTTGCGCGTCGGGTACGTCGAGGGCGTGGGTGTCCGCGCCGACGTGCGGCGCCAGGGGCTCGGCGGGCGTGTCATGGCCGAAGTCGAGCGGATCATCGACCGCGCCTACGACCTCGGGGCGCTCTCCGCCAGCGACGACGGCGCCCCCCTCTACGCCGCCCGTGGCTGGCGGCTCTGGCGCGGCCGTCTGTACGGCCTCGGCCCCCGCGGTGTCGTCCGTCTGCGTGACGACGAGGACTGCACCTATGTGCGCCCCGCCGCCGCGGGCGACCTCGACTTCAAACGCAAGCTGGTCTTCGACTGGCGCGACGGTGACGTCCTCTGACCGTCGGCGACGGTTTTCGCAGGTCACGCTCATACGGCCCACTGCACCGTCTCAGATAGTAGGAAGTCCGAGTAATTGTGGAGACAGACGCCCGGTCCTCACTTACTTTTGTAGAAGCCGAACGTCTCGCTCGATCAAGCGAATGGCGGTCGTGAGCCGGGCCCCGTGCAGGCAACCCCTGCGGCACCGCTCTCCGCCTCGGCTGGGGGTACCTCCCACGCGTTCAGCAGTGGGGGGGTCTCGAAACCCCTTTCCGCACTCCCGGATGTCGAAGGAGTCGATTTCCCATGGCCGAGACGACCGCCCGCCGCCGAGTCCGTCACGTTTCCCGTACGAGCGAGTCCGACCGCAAGAACGCCGCCGCGGCGCTCCAGCGCGCCCTCGACCGCAGGGACAACGGCGGCGCGACCGGCCACTGAGCCGCGCCTCCGCTCCCCGGGCCGTCACTCGTACGGCCCGCACCCTCACCCATGAGGCTGCACCCATGAGCCGGGAGCCGCACCCGCACGAGGTGCGGTGCGGCCGGGCGCCCCGCGCCATCTGCCGCGCCGCACCTCGATGTTGAGCGGTGTCCGCATCGCGGACGCCCCGTGTCATTGCGTGGGACGAGGAGTACGGTGCCGTCATGTCTCGCAGCATCAATCTCGCAGTGATTCCCGGTGACGGCATCGGCCAGGAGGTCGTGGCCCAGGGACTGAAGGTCCTCTCCGCCGTCCTTCCGCAGGATGTGAAGCTGGAGACCAAGGAGTACGACTTCGGCGCCAGGCGCTACCACGCCACCGGTGAGACCCTCACCGACGCCGACCTCGAGCAGCTCAAGCAGCACGACGCGATCCTGCTCGGCGCGATCGGCGACCCCTCGGTGCCGTCGGGCGTGCTGGAGCGCGGCTTCCTGCTCAAGCTCCGCTTCGCCTTCGACCACCACGTCAACCTGCGGCCCTCCAAGCTGCTGCCGGGCGTCGCGACCCCGCTCGCGGGGCAGCCCGAGATCGACTTCGTCGTGGTCCGCGAGGGCACCGAGGGCCCGTACACGGGCAACGGCGGCACCATCCGCAAGGGCACCCCGCACGAGGTCGCCACCGAGGTGTCCGTGAACACCGCCTTCGGCGTCGAGCGCGTGGTCCGGGACGCCTTCGCCCGCGCCCAGGCGCGCCCGCGCAAGAAGCTGGCCCTGGTCCACAAGAACAACGTGCTCACGTTCGCGGGTCACCTGTGGACGAACATCTTCAACAAGGTGGCCGAGGAGTTCCCCGAGGTCACCACCGAGTACATGCACGTCGACGCGGCGACGATCTACCTCGTCACCCAGCCCGAGCGCTTCGACGTGATCGTCACCGACAACCTCTTCGGCGACATCATCACCGACCTCGCCGCCGCCATCTCCGGCGGCATCGGGGTCGCCGCCTCCGGCAACATCAACCCGTCCGGCGAGTTCCCGTCGATGTTCGAGCCCGTGCACGGCTCGGCGCCCGACATCGCGGGCCAGGGCAAGGCCGACCCCTCGGCCACCGTCCTGTCGGTCGCCCTCCTGCTGCGTCACCTCGGCTACGAGGCCGAGGCCGCCCGCATCGAGGAGGCCGTCTCCGCCGACCTCGCGGAGCGCGTGGGCAAGCCCGCCCGCACGACCGACGAGATCGGCGACGCGCTCGCCGTACGAGTAGCCGGCTGACCCGCCGCCCTACTCACCCCCTGAGTCAAGGCCGCCGGGTCGCAACCGCACCCGGCGGCTTTCCCATGCCCTCGCCGGGTGTCACCATCGACCCACCCTGTGCTACCCCTAGGGCCGTATTCACACCGTTTCTCCCTCACAGCCCGAAAGGCGTGGGGGTGCCCCCATCCCTCACCCGCTTGCCATAATCGAACGCGGAGCCGCGGAATGAGGGAATGCTCGGACGTCCTAGCACCGGCCACTGCCGGTGCGGGAGCGAGCGCGGCCCGTCACGACAACCGGTGAAGGACAACCACACATGACGACGCCCACGATCGAGCTGAAGCCCTCCTCCAACCCGCTCTCCGACGCGGAGCGGGAGGCGATCCTGGCCAACCCCGGGTTCGGCCGCCACTTCACCGACCACATGGTGACGATCAAGTGGACCGAGGGGCGGGGCTGGCACGACGGTCAGCTCGTCCCCTACGCGCCGATCTCCCTCGACCCGGCCACCAACGTCCTGCACTACGCGCAGGAGATCTTCGAGGGCCTCAAGGCCTACCGCCGACCCGACGGCTCCGTCGCCACCTTCCGCCCGGAGATGAACGCCCTGCGCTTCCAGCGTTCCGCCAAGCGCCTCGCGATGCCCGAGCTCCCGGTCGAGACGTTCATCGAGGCGTGTGACCTGCTCGTCCAGCAGGACAAGGCGTGGGTGCCGGCGCACGGCGGTGAGGAGTCCCTCTACCTGCGCCCCTTCATGATCGCCACCGAGGTCGGCCTGGGCGTCAAGCCCGCCAACGAGTACCTCTTCCTGGTCATCGCCTCCCCGGCCGGCGCGTACTTCCCGGGTGGTGTGAAGCCCGTCTCCATCTGGGCGTCCGAGGACCGCGTCCGCGCCGTCCCCGGCGGCATGGGCGACGCCAAGACCGGCGGCAACTACGCGGCCTCCCTGCTCGCCCAGGCCGAGGCCGCCGCCAAGGGCTGCGACCAGGTCTGCTACCTCGACGCCGTGGAGCACAAGTGGGTCGAGGAGCTCGGCGGCATGAACCTGTACTTCGTGTACGGCAACAAGATCGTCACCCCGAAGCTGACCGGTTCCATCCTGGAGGGCGTCACCCGTGACTCCCTGCTGACGGTCGCCCGTGACCTCGGCTACGAGGCCGAGGAGGGCCGGATCTCCATCGACCAGTGGCAGGCCGACTCCGAGAACGGGACCCTCACCGAGGTCTTCGCCTGCGGCACCGCCGCGGTCATCACCCCGGTCGGCACGGTCAAGCGCGCCACCGCCGAGTGGAAGCAGTCCGGCGGCGAGCCGGGCGAGGTCACCCTGAAGCTCCGCGAGGCGCTGCTCGACATCCAGCGGGGCACGCGCGAGGACACGCACGGCTGGATGCACAAGCTGGGCTGACGCCCGCCGCACCCCTTCAGGGGCCGCCCCCGACTTCACCTCCGGGGCGGCCCTCTTTCGCCCACACGGGGGCAGGCGGCCGGCCCGCGGATGCGTCATGAACGCAATGAACGAAACCCGAGGCGCTCTTGTCGCACCCGCGAACGCCCGGCACGTTACGGGCCATGGGACGAGAGCACTGGAAGAAGATCTGGATCGGCTCGGCCGGCAACATGGTGGAGTGGTACGACTGGTTCGTCTACGCCAGCTTCGCCACCTACTTCGCCGGGGCGTTCTTCCCCGACGACAACCCCACGGCCCAGCTCATGAACACCGCGGGCATCTTCGCGGTCGGCTTCTTCATGCGCCCGGTCGGCGGCTGGCTGCTCGGCCGGGTCGGTGACCGCAGGGGCCGCAAGGCCGCGCTGACCCTCACGGTCACGCTGATGTCCGCCTCCGCGATCCTCATCGCGATCGCGCCGACGTACGCCGTCGCCGGGTACGGCGGCGCGGCGGTGCTGCTCGTCGCCCGACTGCTCCAGGGGCTGTCGGTGGGCGGCGAGTACGCGGCCAGCGCGACCTACCTCACCGAGGCGTCCGACCCGCGCAGGCGCGGCTTCGCCTCCAGCTTCCAGTACGTGTCGATGACCGCCGGGCAGATCGTCGGCCTCGGCCTGCAGATCGTCCTCCAGCGCACCATGTCCGACGACGCGCTGCACGACTACGGCTGGCGCATCCCCTTCGTGCTGGGCGCCCTCGGCGCGGCGGTGGTCTTCTATCTGCGCCGGAACATGCTGGAGACGGACGTCTACGAGGCCGAGGCCGACGAGAACGAGGACGCGGGCGAGGGCCGCGGCACGCTGCGCGCGCTGTGGCGGCACAAGCGCGAGGCGTTCCTGGTGATCGCGCTGACCATGGGGGGCACGGTCGCGTACTACACGTACACCACGTATCTGACGAAGTACCTGTCGAACTCCGCGGGCCTGCCCAAGCAGACCGCGACCCTGGTCTCCTTCACCGCGCTGATCGTCTTCGCCTGCCTCCAGCCGCTCGCCGGCCGGCTCTCCGACCGGATCGGCCGCCGTCCGCTGCTGATCACCTTCGCCGTCGGCTCCACCCTGCTGACGGTCCCGATCATGACGTTGCTGAAGCAGGCGGACAGCTTCTGGCCGGCGCTCGGCCTGGCGCTGCTGGCCCTGGTCGTGGTCACCGGGTACACCTCGATCAACGCCTGTGTGAAGGCCGAGCTGTTCCCGACGGGCGTCCGCGCGCTGGGTGTGGCGCTTCCCTACGCGGTGGCCAACGCCCTGTTCGGCGGAACGGCGGAATACGTCGCCCTGTGGTTCAAGGACGCGGGCGCCGAGTCCGGCTTCTTCTGGTACGTCGCGGCCTGTGCGGCCGTCTCGCTGGTCGTGTACGTCAGCATGCGGGAGACCAGGGACCTGGACCTCACTCGGATGAAGGACGGGCAGTCCTCCTCCGTGACGACCGCATCCTGAGACGACGGTGAGCGCGGGGGCGGACTGTGCCAGACTGCCCCCGTGCTCTCGTTCGCCATGATTATTGGCAGCAGGCGCGCCGGTCCGCAGTGACCGCCACGTACGACCAGGTACGGGTGGCCACCGTCGTCCTCGACCCGCGCGCAGACCTCTCGCACCCGCGAGAGGTTTTTTCGTTTCCTGGCCCACCTTCAGCCGGGGGCGGAGCGCGAGGGAGTATGGGGGGACGGTGGAACCGGTCATTCCGGTAAGACCGAGATCCAAAACAGGAGCCTTGAGACCATGACCGAGACGGCAACCAGCGAGCTCGACGACTCGTTCCACGTCTTCGACACGACGCTGCGCGACGGCGCGCAGCGCGAGGGGATCAACCTCACCGTCGCGGACAAGCTGGCCATCGCACGGCACCTGGACGACTTCGGCGTGGGCTTCATCGAGGGCGGCTGGCCCGGCGCGAACCCGCGGGACACCGAGTTCTTCGCGCGCGCCCAGCAGGAGATCGCCTTCCGGCACGCCCAGCTGGTGGCCTTCGGCGCGACGCGCCGCGCGGGCGGCAAGGCCGCGGAGGACCCGCAGGTCAAGGCGCTGCTGGACTCGGGGGCTCCGGTGATCACGCTGGTCGCCAAGTCCCACGACCGCCATGTCGAACTGGCGCTGCGCACGACGCTCGACGAGAACCTGGAGATGATCCGCGACACGGTGTCCCACCTGCGGGCGCAGGGCCGGCGGGTCTTCGTCGACTGCGAGCACTTCTTCGACGGCTACCGGGCGAACGCCGCGTACGCCAAGTCGGTGGTGCGTACGGCGGCCGAGGCGGGCGCGGACGTGGTCATCCTGTGCGACACGAACGGCGGCATGCTGCCGGCCCAGGTCCACGCTGTGGTCTCGACGGTGCTGGCGGACACGGGTGCCCGGCTCGGCATCCACGCCCAGGACGACACGGGCTGCGCGGTCGCGAACACCCTCGCGGCGGTGGACGCCGGCGCGACGCACGTGCAGTGCACGGCGAACGGGTACGGCGAGCGGGTGGGCAACGCCAACCTGTTCCCGGTGGTGGCGGCCCTGGAGCTGAAGTACGGCAAGAAGGTGCTGCCGGAGGGCCGGCTGCGCGAGATGACGCGCATCAGCCACGCGATCGCGGAGGTCGTGAACCTCACCCCCTCCACCCACCAGCCGTACGTGGGCGTCTCGGCCTTCGCCCACAAGGCGGGCCTGCACGCCTCGGCCATCAAGGTGGATCCGGACCTGTACCAGCACATCGACCCGGAACTGGTCGGCAACACCATGCGGATGCTGGTCTCCGACATGGCGGGCCGCGCCTCGGTGGAGCTCAAGGGCAAGGAACTGGGCATCGACCTGGGCGGCGACCGCGAGGTGGTGGGCCGGGTGGTCGAGCGCGTCAAGGAGCGCGAACTCAAGGGCTACACCTACGAGGCGGCGGACGCGTCGTTCGAACTCCTGCTGCGCGAGGAGGTGGCGGGCAAGCCCCTGCGCTACTTCCGCACGGAGTCCTGGCGGGCGATCGTCGAGGACCGCCCGGACGGCACGCACGCCAACGAGGCCACGGTGAAGCTGTGGGCGAAGAGCGAGCGGATCGTGGCCACGGCGGAGGGCAACGGCCCGGTCAACGCCCTGGACCGCGCCCTGCGCGTGGCCCTGGAGAAGATCTACCCGGAGCTGGCCGCCCTGGACCTGGTCGACTACAAGGTCCGCATCCTGGAGGGCGTGCACGGCACCCAGTCCACGACCCGCGTCCTGATCTCCACGTCGGACGGCAAGGGCGAATGGTCCACGGTGGGCGTGGCGGAGAACGTGATCGCGGCATCGTGGCAGGCCCTGGAGGACGCATACACATACGGCCTGCTCCGGGCCGGCGTGGAACCGGCGGAGTAGCTCCCGGGGCCGCCGATGCCGGGCCGAGGCTGCGAGCAGCACTCGGCCCGGCATCGGCGGGTTACTGCAACCGCCACTTCTGGTTCGCCGCACCCGTGCACGACCAGATCTGCGCCCGCGCCCCGTTCACCGACGAGTTGTCCGTGACGTCCAGGCACTTGTTCGCCGCGATGTTCACCACGTCACCCGTCGACGAGTTGTACGACCACTGCTGCGCTCCCGTGCCGTTGCAGTCGTACAACTGCACCTTCGCCCCGTCAGCCGTCGACCCGGACGTCACGTCCAGGCACTTCCCGAGTGCCTGGATCGACCCGTCGGTCTTCACCGTCCACTGCTGCGCGGCCGTCCCGTTGCAGTCGTACAGCTGCACGGCCGTGCCGTTGGCATTCGACGCCCCCGCCACGTCCAGGCACTTGCCCGCCGGCCCCACGAACGCCCCCGACCGGTCGCCGCCGCCCGACTGCGCACCCGACCACGTGAACGTCGCGGACGTCTTCCCGGGCAACGAGTACGTCGCGTGCTGCCCGCCCCAGTCGATCGTCACCGTCTTCGCCGACGTGCCGTCGTTGTACGCGATCAGTGCCTTCGAACCGTCCGGGTTCCGCCACGCCACGTTCGGCACGGACGACGACGCCGTCGAGGCGATGCGCTGCGCGCCCGGCCGTACGAACTTCGTCAGATGCCCCATCGTGTAGTACTCGATCGTGTAGTCGACCGTCCCGCTCGCACCGTCGCCGTTGTGCACCGTGATCAGCCCGGTGCAGGTGCCGCAGCCGCCGTTGTGCGGCCCCATGTTCTGGTCGACGGCCAGCGACCACTTCGTCACGGACTTCGCCCAGTTCCGGGTGTAGTCCACGATGTTGAGCATGTCCTCGCGCTGCTGGTTCGCGATCCAGGTGCCGCCCGAGTGCTCCGTGCCGAACGCGTCCAGCTGCGGGTACCGGTTGTGGACGGCCGTCTGCTTCGTCACGTCACCCCCGTACCCGTGCCAGGCGATCCCGCCGAAGTTCGGGTGCGAGCGGATGGCCGCGTCGTCCACCGTCTGGGCGGCGTAGGAGTCGTACGTGTCCCAGTTCCAGTCGTGCGCCAGCACCTTCGTCGTCAGACCCGCCGCCTGGAGCTTCGGCAGCAGTTCGTTCTTCGTGAAGTAGGCGAGCCCGGACGCGTTCCAGCTCATCGACGGATAGCCCGAGCAGCACGTCGGCTCGTTCTGGGCCGTGACGTACGAGACGGGTATGCCCTGGTCCCGGTAGGCCTGGAGGTACTTCACGAAGTACGAGGCGTAGGCCCCGTAGTCCTCCGCCTTCAGCCAGCCTCCGGCCAACTGCCCGCTGTCCTTCATCCAGGCGGGCGCCGTCCAGGGGGAGGCCATCACCGTCAGCTGCGGGTTCAGCTGGAGCGCCTGCCTCGTCAGCGGCACCACGTCCGCCAGGTCGTGTGCGATGGAGAACTTCGCCAGCGACGGATCGCTCTGACCGGCCGGCACGTCGTCGTACGTGTATCCGTAGCGCGCCAGGTCGGAGGCGCCCATGGGATTGCGGAGGAACGACAGGCCGATCCCGTCCGTCGGCGAGAACAGCTTCCGCATGGTCGCGTCCCGCGTCGCCTGCGTGAGCGCCCCGCTGCTGTTCATCAGCCAGGCCGCGGTGTCCGTGAAGGACGCCCCGCCGCCGGTGAAGGTCTGGTAGCGCGTGTTCTCGTCCACGGTGATGTTCTCACCGCTGCCACCGGTTCCGGACTGGAAGGCGAACGGCGTCTGCGGCTGCAGACCCCGCACCACATGGCGCCCGCCCGAGTCGTCGGTCGTCGTGAGCCAGACGGTGACCTGTTCACCGGTCGCGTGCGCCGGCGTGGCCGCCGCGAACCCGGCGGCGGTGAGCAGCCCGGCGAGCAGCAGCCGGACCGTGCGCCTGTGTCTGTTCATGGAGCGCCGCCCTTCTGAAGGTGGGGGATGGGGGCGTGCGAGGCGTGAGTAAATGACGGCTTCGTATACACGTCAAGGGGGTGCGCGTTCAGAATCTGAAGCGACAAAGGGACGGATTCAGAAGGGAGTTGCGTCTGCGGCCCTTCTGACGTGAACTCTTGACGGGTGCCCGGGGCGCTAGTTAACTCACGGCGTGATCTAAGTCATGAGTGAACCATGACGACTTGATGAGTCGAGGGAAGGTCCGTCCATGCGAAGAACCGCCCTGCTCGCCTCCGCCACCCTGCTCACCGCCCTGATCCCCCTGGCGTCGGCGCGCGCGGCCGACGACCCCGCCCCCACGCCCGTCCCCGTCGACCGCTTCGAGGGCGAGGTGCCCTTCGCCCAGCAGCCGGCGGAGGGCATCTTCACCTGGGGCGGCGACAGCGACGACCCGCCCACGCTCCAACTCGCCGACCGCGCCGACGCCCCCGAGGGCGCCAAGGTCCTCACCGGCGGCTACGACATCAGCGGCTACGGCGGCTTCACCCACGACTTCGCCGCGGACCGGCCGGCCCATGACTGGTCCTCCCACAAGGGAATCCGCTTCTGGTGGGACGGTCAGGACAACGGCAAGAAGATCGCCTTCGAGATCAAGGACGGCGGCGCGAACGGCGAGGCGTCGGAGCTGTGGACCACCTCCTTCACCGACGACTTCACCGGCTGGAAACAGATCGAGATCCCCTTCACCGACTTCACCTATCGCACGGACTACCAGCCGGTCGGCGGAATCGACCACGTCCTCGGCCTGACGCAGATGTGGGGCTACGCCCTCACCCTGCCGGCCGGAGTCAAGGGCCACTTCGCGATGGACGACGTGGAGCTGTACGGCAGGGCCGACCAGTCGCTGCGCGCCTCCGTCACCACCGACGCCCCCGTCCACCCGGTGAAGGAGGGCGGAACGGCGACCGTCAGGGTCACCGTCGCCACCACCGGTTCCGCTCCGATCGACGAGCCCGTGACCGTGCGGTACGAGACGGGCGGCGGCAGCGCCGAGCCCGGCAAGGACTACACCGCGGTCTCCGGCACCCTCACCTTCCCCGCGGGCACCGCCTCCGGCGCATCCCGGACCATCCAGGTCCCCACCCTGAAGGACAGGTCCGCCGAGCCCGCCGAGACCATCCCGGTCAAGCTCACGGTCACCGGAGCCAAGGCGCCGGCCGAGACACCCCAGGTGGTCATCGACGCCCACGGACTGCCGTACCTGGACAGCAGGTTGCCCATCAGGAAGCGGGTCGCGGACCTCCTCTCCCGTATGAGCCTTCAGGAGAAGGCCGGCCAGATGACCCAGGCCGAGCGCGCCGCCCTCACCGACCAGGGCGACATCGCCACCTATGCCCTCGGCTCACTTCTCTCGGGCGGCGGCTCCACCCCCACGCCCAACACCCCCGACGCCTGGGCGAAGATGATCGACGGCTTCCAGCTCCAGGCGCAGGCCACCCGCTTCCAGATCCCGCTGATCTACGGCGTGGACGCGGTACACGGCCACAACAACCTCGCCGGCGCCACGATCATGCCGCACAACATCGGCATCGGAGCGACCAGAGATCCCCGACTGGCCGAGAAGGCCGGGGCGGTGACCGCCTCCGAGGTACGCGCCACCGGCGTTCCCTGGGACTTCGCGCCCTGCCTGTGCGTCACCCGTGACGAACGCTGGGGCCGCTCCTACGAGTCCTTCGGCGAGGACCCGGCGCTCGTGCGGTCCATGGAGACGATCATCCAGGGCCTGCAGGGACGGCCGGACGGGCGCGACCTCGGCCGCGACGACAAGGTGCTCGCCACCGCCAAGCACTTCGTCGGGGACGGCGGCACCGCGTACGGCTCGTCGACCACCGGCTCCTACACCATCGACCAGGGCGTCACCACGGTCACCCGGCAGCAGCTGGAGGCCGTCCACCTGGCGCCGTACAAGACGGCCGTCGAGCGCGGCATCGGCTCGGTCATGCCGTCGTACTCCTCGCTCGACATCGTCGGCGACGGCCAGGGCCCTGTGAAGATGCACGCCCGCGGCGACATGATCAACGGTGTGCTCAAGGGCCGTATGGGCTTCGACGGCTTCGTCATCAGCGACTGGAACGCCATCGACCAGCTCCCCGGCGACTACGCGTCCCACGTCCGCTCGGCGGTCGACGCGGGTGTCGACATGATGATGGTGCCGTACACGTACAAGGACTTCCGCACGACACTCGTCGACGAGGTGAAGGCCGGGCGCATCAGCGAGCGGCGCATCGACGACGCCGTCTCCCGCATCCTCACGCAGAAGTTCAGGCTGGGGCTCTTCGAGCACCCCTACGCCGACACCACCGGTGCCGCGCGGATCGGCTCGGCGGCCCACCGGGCCGTGGCCCGGCAGGCGGCCGCCGAGTCCCAGGTGCTGCTGAAGAACGCGCACGGTGTGCTGCCGCTGAAGAAGAACCAGAAGGTGTACGTCGCCGGTTCCAACGCCGACGACCTCGGCAACCAGACGGGCGGCTGGACCCTCACCTGGCAGGGCGCCTCCGGCACCCACACCCAGGGCACGACCATCCTCCAGGGCATGCGGAAGGCCGCGCCGGACACGGCCATCACCTACTCCAAGGACGCCTCGGCACCGACGAACGGCTACGACGTCGGTGTGGTCGTCGTCGGCGAGACCCCCTACGCCGAGGGTGTCGGTGACGTCGGCAACGGCCACGACCTGCGGCTGTCCGCCGCCGACCAGGCCGCCGTCGACAAGGTGTGCGGGGCCATGAAGTGCGCGGTGCTCATGGTCTCCGGGCGCCCGCAGATCATCGGCGACCGGCTCGGCGAGATCGACGCGCTCGTGGCGTCCTGGCTGCCGGGCACCGAGGGCGACGGTGTGGCGGACGTCCTCTACGGCAGGCGGCCCTTCACCGGGCAGCTCCCCGTCACCTGGCCGAGGTCGGAGAACCAGCTGCCGATCAACGTCGGCGACGCCTCGTACGATCCGCAGTTCCCGTACGGGTGGGGGCTCACCACGCTGACCGCGGTCCCCGAGGGAGGCACGGCGACCCTGAAGGCGCTCGCGCTCGCGGCCGCCGCGGCCGAGAGGACGGGCTCCGACCGGGCCGGACGCGAGATCGTCACCCGGGCCCGGCTGCTCGTCCAGCAGAAGGCGGGGTCCGCGATGACGGCGGCCATCGCGAAACCGTTCGCCGACGCCGACCACCTGCTGCTGACGGGCAGGTACGCGGCAGCCGTGGCCGAGCTGACGCGGGCCTACCGGGCAGCGGCCTGACGGAAACCCGGTACGGGTGGGCGGTGCGTTGCCGCCCACCCGCACCGAACTCCGGGTTCGGGCGCCTTCCGGTAGGTTCGAAGTATGAACGCCGTGCTCCGTCGAGGACTGGTCGTACCGCTGGTCGCCCTGCTCATGGCCGTGCTCACGGTGCTGTCCACCGGAGCGCCCCGCGCCCAGGCCGCCACGGACGTCTCCGCCATCGCACAGGCGCTCCGCAGCGGTCCTGTCTACGTGGATCCGGCCGCCTCCCGGCAGCTGTCCGTCGCGGACGCCGACGCCCTCGCCAAAAAGATCGAGGACGCGGGCAAGCCGGTCTTCCTCGTGGTCCTGCCCGCCGACTACCCGACCCGGGACCTCTTCGCCGACCTGCGCACGGCCACCGGCATCACCGGCCTGTACGGCGTCCGTCTCGGCGACCGCTTCGACGCCCGCGCCGACTCCTCGGTCCTCGGGCACAGTGCCGTGCGGAACCTGGTCACCAGTGTCCAGGGTGAGAGCGCCACGGCCCAGCTGAACGACTTCACCGACCGTGCCCTCGCCAACGTCGGCGGACACGCCCCTTCGACCTGGGGTACCTCCCGCAGCAACCACGGGGCGTCGTCCACCGCGCTGATCATGCTCGCCGTGGTCCTGGTGCTCGGCGGCACCGGCGCCTACATGCTCGTACGGCGCGGCCGGCGCCGGCGCGAGGAGGAGCAGCAGGCCGCGCTGGAGAAGCTGCGGGTCGTGGTGGACGAGGACATCACCGCCTTCGGCGAGGAACTCGACCGCCTCGACTTCCGGCCGGGGGAGCCCGGCGCCGACGACGCGATGCGCGCGGACTACGCCCGCGCCCTGGACGCGTACGAGGAGGCGAAGTCGGCCATGACGGCGGCGCGGCGCCCGGAGGACGTGAAGGCCGTGACCCAGGCCCTGGAGGACGGCCGGTTCGCGCTGGCGACGCTCGCCGCCCGCCGCGAGGGCCGCCCACTGCCCGAGCGCCGGGCGCCCTGCTTCTTCGACCCGCGCCACGGCCCGTCCGTCGCCGACGCGATCTGGACGCCTCCGGGCGGGGCCCCGCGCGAGGTCCCGGTCTGCGCGGCCGACCAGGCTCGTCTGGCCGACGGCCGCGACCCCATGATCCGCGAGGTGGACACGGAGTACGGCCGCCGTCCGTACTGGGACGCCGGCCCCGCCTACGGCCCCTGGGCGGGCGGCTACTTCGGCGGCGGCCTCCTGCCCGGCCTGCTCGTCGGCACGCTGCTCGGCAGCATGATGGCCACCCCTTCGTACGCCGCCGACTACGGCACCGGCTACGGCGACTTCGGCGGGTACGAGGGCGGCGACGTCTCGGGCGCCGACTTCGACCCCGGGGACTTCGGCGGCGGCTTCGGCGACGGCGGGGGAGGGGACTTCGGCGGGGGAGGCGACTTCGGCGGGGGCGGCGGGGACTTCAGCGGAGGGTTCTGACCGCGGCAGAGGTCGGGAGAAGACGCGAGCGCCCGCCCTCCCGGTCCGGGAGGGCGGGCGCTCGCGGTGGTTCCGGCGAGGTCACGCCTGCTTGATCGCCGAGATGTCGAAGACCAGCTTGATCTTGTCGGAGACCAGCACGCCGCCCGTCTCGAGGGCCGCGTTCCAGGTCAGGCCCCACTCGGAGCGCAGGATCTCCGCCTTGCCCTCGAAGCCGACGCGCTCGTTGCCGAACGGGTCCTTGGCCGCGCCGTTGAACTCCAGGTCGATGGTGATCGGCTTGGTCGTGCCGAGGATCGTGAGGTCGCCGGTGATCCGGTAATCGTCGCCCCCGAGCGCCTCCGCGCGGGTGGAGCGGAACGTCATCGTCGGGTGCTCGTCGATCCTGAAGAAGTCGGAGCTCTTGAGGTGGTTGTCGCGGTCGGCGGAGCCGGTCTCGATGCTGTCCATCTTCACGTCGATGGAAGCCGTGGACTTCGACGGGTCCGAGCCGTCCAGGTGCAGGGTGCCGGTGAAGTCCTTGAAGCTGCCCTTGACGTTGGTGACCATCGCGTGCCGGGCCACGAACCCGATGGCGCTGTGCGCCGGGTCCAGCGTGTACTCGCCGGTCAGGGCGGCGAGGTCCGGGCTCACTGCGGCGGCCGGTGCGGTCTCGTTGCCGTTCTTGCGGCTGAAGATGCTCATGACGTGCTCCTTTGGGGGACGGATCGCGGTCCCGGAGGGAGGCCGCGGCTCGAAGCTGTTTAAGATTCAACGAGCTCAACAGAAGAGACGGTAAACCTATTCCGTTCGACTTTCAACGTCATCGCGTCCGTGTCGCCCACGGAGGCGCGGCGGCGCGCCGGCTTCGGCCGACCGGTACCGTGGGCAGGTCCCCTACGGCCGTTCGAGGCCCCTCGTCACCCGGGGGATGGCATGTGCCGCCCACCAAGGTGTGATCACTCTGCGTCCCCCGCTTTGTGGGAGGCCGACAACGCCGAGGCCCTCTGGGCAGTCAGAACGGCTGCATCCGGGCTGTATTCTGTTCAGGGTTACCAGGAAAACGGGCCTGAGACTGTACGGAGTCGACGGCGAGCTTTCCTTGGTGGACTTCGTAAGGTCGCTACATGACCGTTTTGGACGAGGCTGTGGATTCCGGGAGCGAGCCCGCGGACGCGCGCGGGCGGGTCGCCGAACTGCACGAGATCCGCAAGCAGGCGCTCGCGGGCCCGAGCGAGAAGGCGACCGAGGCGCAGCACGCCAAGGGCAAGCTGACCGCCCGGGAGCGCATCGAACTGCTTCTGGACCCCGGCTCCTTCCAGGAGGTCGAGCAGCTGCGCCGGCACCGGGCGAGCGGGTTCGGCCTGGAGTCGAAGAAGCCGTACACCGACGGTGTGATCACCGGCTGGGGCACGGTGGAGGGCCGCACGGTCTTCGTCTACGCCCATGACTTCCGCATCTTCGGCGGCGCGCTTGGCGAGGCCCACGCCACCAAGATCCACAAGATCATGGACATGGCCATCGCGGCCGGGGCGCCGCTGGTCTCCCTCAACGACGGTGCGGGCGCCCGTATCCAGGAGGGCGTGAGCGCGCTCGCCGGCTACGGCGGTATCTTCCAGCGCAACACCAAGGCCTCCGGTGTCATCCCGCAGATCTCGGTGATGCTCGGCCCGTGCGCGGGAGGCGCGGCCTACAGCCCCGCCCTGACGGACTTCGTGTTCATGGTCCGTGAGACCTCGCAGATGTTCATCACCGGCCCGGACGTGGTCAAGGCGGTGACCGGCGAGGAGATCACGCAGAACGGCCTGGGCGGCGCGGACGTCCACGCCGAGACCAGCGGTGTCTGCCACTTCGCGTACGACGACGAGGAGACCTGCATCGCCGAGGTGCGCTACCTCCTCTCCCTGCTCCCGCAGAACAACCGGGAGAACCCGCCGCGGGTGGAGTGCACCGACCCCGTCGACCGCCGCTCGGAGGTCCTGCTCGACCTGGTGCCGGCGGACGGCAACCGGCCGTACGACATGGCCAAGGTGATCGAGGAGATCGTCGACGACGGCGAGTACCTCGAGGTCCACGAGCGCTGGGCGCGGAACATCATCTGCGCGCTGGGCCGGCTGGACGGCCAGGTGGTCGGCATCATCGCCAACCAGCCGCAGACGCTCGCCGGTGTGCTCGACATCGAGGCCAGTGAAAAAGCTGCGCGTTTTGTGCAGATGTGTGACGCTTTTAACATCCCGTTGGTGACGTTCCTGGACGTTCCCGGGTTCCTCCCGGGTGTCGACCAGGAGCACGGCGGCATCATCCGGCACGGGGCGAAGCTGCTGTACGCGTACTGCAACGCGACCGTGCCGCGGATCTCGCTGATCCTGCGCAAGGCGTACGGAGGTGCGTACATCGTGATGGACAGCCAGTCCATCGGGGCGGACCTCACCTACGCCTGGCCGACCAACGAGATCGCCGTGATGGGCGCGGAGGGCGCGGCCAACGTCATCTTCCGCCGCCAGATCGCCGAGGCGGAGGACCCCGAGGCCATGCGGGCGCGGATGGTCAAGGAGTACAAGTCCGAGCTCATGCACCCGTACTACGCGGCCGAGCGGGGCCTGGTGGACGACGTCATCGACCCGGCCGAGACCCGCGAGGTCCTGATCAGGTCCCTGGCGATGCTGCACGCGAAGCACGCCGACCTGCCGTCCCGCAAGCACGGCAACCCCCCGCAGTAACCGGGCGGACCCACCGCGGCAACCCCGCGGACCCCTCTCTCACGGAGACTGACAGCCATGAGCAACCCTGACATCCGCGTCGAGAAGGGCCACGCCGAGCCCGAGGAAGTGGCCGCCATCACGGCCGTCCTCCTGGCCCGCGCCGCGGCCCGGACCCCGGACACGACCGCATCCCACCGGGGCCGCGCCAAGGCGGGCTGGCGCCGCCTCGAGCGCGAACCTGGCTTCCGCGCCCCGCACAGCTGGCACGCGTAGCCGCGCTGCCTGAGCCGTTCCTGAAAGGGCCCCTCCGCACGGAGGGGCCCTTCTTGCTGCGCCGGGAAAAGGGTGAGGGCCCCTTCGCAAGAAGGGGCCCTTGGGTGCGCCCCCAAGGGGCGCGGCGAACTGCGCGACCAGCCAGGTACGGCCCGCAGACGGCGTGCGGCATACGGGGCAGCCCGGTAGCCGCAACTCCGCCTAACGAAGCCGCGCCATCAGCGCGTGCTCCACGAGGGTGATCAGCGCACTCTTCGCGTCCGCACGGTGCCGGGCGTCCGTCGTGATGATCGGGGTGTCCGGGCCGATCTGCAGCGCTTCGCGCACCTCGTCGGGCGTGTAGGGCTGGTGCCCGTCGAAACCGTTCAGGGCGATGACGAACGGAAGACCCGAGTTCTCGAAGTAGTCGACCGCGGGGAAGCAGTCGGCGAGACGCCGGGTGTCCACCAGGACGATCGCGCCGATCGCGCCGCGGACCAGGTCGTCCCACATGAACCAGAAGCGGTCCTGGCCCGGCGTACCGAAGAGGTAGAGGATCAGGTCCTGGTCGAGGGTGATACGGCCGAAGTCCATCGCCACCGTGGTGGTGGTCTTGTCCCCGGTGTGGGTGAGGTCGTCGATGCCCGCCGAAGCAGACGTCATGACGGCCTCCGTGCGCAGCGGGTTGATCTCCGAGACGGCGCCGACGAACGTGGTCTTGCCCACGCCGAAGCCGCCCGCCACCACGATCTTCGCGGAGGTGGTGGAGCGGGAAGGACCGCCGCTAGAGCTTGCGAAGTCCACTGAGCACCCTTTCGAGCAGTGTCACGTCTGGCTGGCCGCCGGCGTTCTCGTCGCCGCCGGGCTGATGGATGGCGACCAGGCCCGCCTCCGCCAAGTCGGCGACGAGGATCCTGGCCACGCCGAGAGGGATCGTGAGGAGGGCCGAGATCTCGGCCACCGACTTGATTTCCCGGCACAGGTTGCAGATCCGCTGATGCTCGGGCAACTGGCCCTGCATCTGGTGCGGTTGTGCGGTGGTGTGCACCAGCGCCTCGATGGCGAGCTGGTAGCGCGGCCTGGTGCGGCCGCCCGTCATGGCGTACGGACGCACCAGAGGGTTGTTCGAGGACCCGGCGGGCGCCGGCTCGGGGGAGCGGCGCTGCGGCTGCACGGGCTGGATACGCGGTGCCGGCGGCTGGTCGTACGGCGACGGACCCTGGGGGCCCTGCGGCGCGTACGGCTGCCGCCACTGGCCCGGCGCGGAGGGGAAGTCGTACCGGTTCTGGTCACCCTGACCCGGGCCCTGACCGGGGCCGTAGGACCAGTTGCCGGTAGGCGAACCGCCTGGGGGTGTTGCCACGTTCTCTCCTCCTCCGACTGCGCCGGGCACCCATGCCTGTGGAAGCCGCGTCCCGAAACCTTACGGCCCCGGGACGCTCAAACCCACCGTCCGTCTTCTAGTTGAGAAGGCTCCCCTGGAGCTCCGCACGAAGGTCCGGAGTCAGGACCGTACCGGCACGATCGACCAGAAGCGCCATCTCGTACCCAATGAGGCCGATGTCCGCCTCCGGGTGTGCGAGAACCGCGAGCGACGAACCGTCGGAAATGGACATGATGAAGAGGAATCCCCGCTCCATCTCCACAACCGTCTGGTTCACACTGCCGCCCTCGAAGATGCGGGAGGCACCCGCGGTCAGCGAGGTCAGACCGGAGGCGACGGCCGCCAGTTGGTCGGCGCGATCGCGCGGAAAGCCTTCGGACATCGCCAGAAGGAGTCCGTCGGCGGAGACCACCACCGTGTGGGACACCCCGGGGGTGTTGTCCACGAAGTTGGTGATCAACCAGTTCAGGTTCTGTGCCGCCTGGCTCATCGGGCTCACACTAACGCTCCTGGTTGTAGGTGCTGTCAGGACCGAAGCCCTGGCCGTTCGTTTCACTGCCTGCTCGGCGTCCCCGCTGGACGCCTCGGCGCAGGTTGCTCAGCCTGCCCCTGACGTCCTCGGGGGCACGGGAGACCTGGGGGCCTCCCTGCGGGGTCGCCTCCGCGGCGCCCTCGATCAGGTTCGCCTTGGGTACCCGTCGAGGCAGACCGGAAGCGGTGACCCCGCCCGCCTTGGGCTTCCGGAGCTGGGCTGCCTGCTGCCACCGCTCGTCGTTCGCGGAGCGCCAGTCGCCGCCCGTCTCCTTGGCCGCCGGCGGATCCTGGGTCACGGGCTGGGGCCGGCCGGCGGTGCCGTTCGCGGTGGAGCCGCGGCGGGGCAGTCCGGCATCGGTCAGCTCGTGGCCGGCGGAGGGGGCCGGTCCCGGACGGTCGAAGCCTACGCGGTCCCGCTCACTTACGTCACCGGCCTGCGCGGATTCCGCTTCGGGAGCGTACTCGGAGCGGTAGCCGCTCTGGAAGTCGTCCCGCTGGGGCCAGTCGTCCTGGTACGACGACTCCTCGAAGGAGGAGAACGTCTCCGCGGGGCCGGACCGGTCCGCCGTACGGCCCTCCGGCACCTGTTCCGCATACGCGGGCTCCGGGTAGCCGCCACCGGACGGGAAGCCGTCGTTCTGCGGCAGGCCGCCGTTCTGGGAGAAGTACGGATCCTGGTACGCAGTCTGCTGGGGCTCCGCGTACGCCGTCTGCTGGTCGTACGCGGCCCGCTGCTCCTCGTACGCGTGCTGCCCGGTGTCGTACGAGGACTGGCCGTTGTCGTACGCGTGCTGTCCCTCGCCGTACGCCGGCTGCTGCGACTCGAAGCCGTCCTGGTACGAGGGGGCGGTCCGATCGCCCTCCTGCGGCTCCTGCTGCCGGTTCGTGCCCTGGACCTGAGCCTCCAGGGCCGCACGGCGCTCCTCGCGCATCAGCGAGCGGCCGACGGGGTCCAACTCCCGTAGGTCGTTCGGGACCTCCGTGTAGCGGCTGTCGTCGAAGCCCAGCTCCGCCGCCGTCCGCAGCGGCTGCCCGTCGAAGCTCTCACCCTGGAAGGGCTGCTGCGGGATGATCTGGGAGACGGTGAACTCGTCGCGCTCCAGCGGCTGTTCGCCGCCACCGCCGTGGGTGATGGCGTCGGGCAGCATGACCAGCGAGGTGGTGCCGGCCTGCTCGCCCGAGGGGCGCAGCTGGACCCGGATGCCGTGCCGGTCGGACAGCCGGCCGACCACGAACAGGCCCATGCGCTGCGAGATCGCGGCGTCCACGGTCGGCGGGTTGGCCAGCTTGTGGTTGATGTCCGCGAAGTCCTCGGCGGTCAGGCCGATGCCCTTGTCGTGGATCTCGACCATGATGCGGCCGTCGGGGAGACGGGTCGCGGTCACGCGGACCTTGGTCTGCGGCGAGGAGAACGTCGTGGCGTTCTCCAGCAGCTCCGCGAGCAGGTGCACGAGGTCGGTCACGGCGCGGCCGTGGATCTCGGCCTCCGGGACGCCGGACAGCTCGATGCGCTCGTACTGCTCCACCTCGGAGGAGGCGGCGCGCAGCACGTCGATCAGCGGGACCGGCTGGTCCCAGCGGCGGCCGGGCTCCTCGCCGGCGAGGACGAGGAGGTTCTCGCCGTTGCGGCGCATACGGGTCGCGAGGTGGTCCAGCTTGAACAGGTTCTCCAGCTGGTCCGGGTCGGCCTCGTTGTTCTCCAGCTCGGTGATCAGGGTCAGCTGGCCCTCGATCAGCGACTGGTTGCGGCGCGAGAGGTTGGTGAAGATCGCGTTGATGTTGCCCCGCAGCAGGGCCTGCTCGGCGGCGAGCCGGACGGCCTCGCGGTGGACCTGGTCGAAGGCGCGGGCGACCTCGCCGATCTCGTCCGTGGAGGAGATCGGGATGGGCGCGACCCGGGTGTCGACACGGCCGGGGTCGGTCCGCGAGAGCTGGTCGACCAGCATCGGCAGGCGCTGCTCGGCGACCCCGAAGGCCGCGTTGCGCAGCTGGCGCATCGAGCGGCTCATCTGGCGGGCCATGAGACCGGCGATGATGAACGCGGCGAGCAGGGCGACGACGACGATGGCGCCGGTGACGAACGCGGACTGCTTGGCGTCGTCGGCGATGGCCGAGGCGTCCGCCACGGCCTTGTCGGCCATGTCCGACTCGATCTGGCGGTACGCGTTGAACTTCAGCGTGTTGACCGCCCACCAGTTCTGCGGCGTGATGCCCTGCTGGGCGAGCGCGGCGCGGGCGGTGGTGTCGGTGGACGGGAGCGAGGCGAGGGCCGCGACCATCTTGGTCGGGTCGGACGGCGGGGGCACGTAGCTCGGGTCCTTGGCCTTGGCCTGCTGGGCCATCGCCGCACCGTCGGACTGCATCTTCTTCTGGAGGACCGTGAGCTTGTCGGCGTCCGCCTGGGTACCGCCGCCGATGTACTCCTCGACGGCGATGCCCTCGAGGTAGGCGTACGAGGACAGGGCGACGCGCTGCTTGGCGAGGCTGGTGTCCGAGGTGCCGGGCTTGATCAGCATGTGCATACCGATCGAGCGCTCCAGGGACAGAGCGGCCTTCGTCAGCGAGATGGCGTAGACGGTCCGGCCGTAGCTGGTGATGTTGCCGGTGCCCAGACCGAGCTCGTTGGCGAACTCCATCAGCGGGTGCTGGACCTGGACGTAGCCCTCTTCGGTCTGCACCCCGCTCAGGGCGGAGGTGTAGGCGCCCTGGCGCAGCGCCGGCAGCTTGGCCTCGGCCTTGCGGAAGATGGAGAGGCGGCGCTCCAGGCCCGACGTGTGGGGCATGTTCTGGGCTGCCTGGTCGAAGACCTTGGCGGCCTGGTCGGTGGCGCCGCGTGCCTGGACGACCGTCGAGTCGTTCTGGCCCTTGCCCTGGAGGAGGGGAGCGGCGCTGACGTCGCGCTCGGTGACGAGCGCGTTGGCGTAGGTCAGGGACGCCTGGACGAGACGGGCCGTGTTCTCCGCGTCCCGCGCCTGCCGCCAGGTGTCGATCGAGCTCTTCACCTGGAAGCCGCCCATCACCAGGCCGACCAGCACGGGTATGAGCAGGATCGCGTTCAGCCTGGTCGGCACGCGCCAGTTGCGCGGGGAGAAGCGGCTGCCCGCGGGCGGGAGAGCCGTCGCCTCCGGGCCGGGCACTTGTGCGGGTGCCGCTCCGCGCGGCGGCGGGGTGAAGTTGCCCCGTGCCGACGGCTCGGGACCGTTCTTGCTTCGCCTCACTCGACCAACAACCTCTCGGCGACGGCACCTACGTCGTGCCGCGGTGTCTCCAGAGCCCTGTCCGAGACTTGTACGTCTTTGACTACTGGGCAGTTCAGGCATTCCAGCACGTCGACCTGCGCGATTCCAAACACTCGGAATCCGGGATTCCGAACGCCGGATGCCCTAGATAAAACGGTCATAAAGAGCGAGCCCCGCCAAAAGGCGGGGCTTTTGTGAGCGCAGCGGTACCGACCGACCGCGCGGTGTGTCGGTACCACCGAATTTCTCTGTCGAAACGTTATGAACACCGGGGCCGACCGTGTCAAACGCCACAGCCGGCGCCCGGTGATCCACGACAACTGCCGTGTGGTGCCGCCGACTTGATCTACCGCAGGCGGGCCATGAGCGCATGTTCCACCAGCGTGATCAGCGCACTCTTCGCGTCCGCACGGTGCCGGGCGTCCGTCGTGATGATCGGGGTGTCCGGGCCGATCTGCAGGGCTTCCCGCACTTCGTCGGGCGTGTAGGGCTGGTGCCCGTCGAAACCGTTCAGGGCGATGACGAACGGAAGACCCGAGTTCTCGAAGTAGTCGACCGCGGGGAAGCAGTCGGCCAGGCGCCGGGTGTCCACGAGCACCACCGCGCCGATCGCGCCGCGGACCAGGTCGTCCCACATGAACCAGAAGCGGTCCTGGCCCGGCGTACCGAAGAGGTAGAGGATCAGGTCCTGGTCGAGGGTGATACGGCCGAAGTCCATCGCCACCGTGGTGGTGGTCTTGTCCCCGGTGTGGGTGAGGTCGTCGATGCCCGCGGACGCGGAGGTCATCACGGCCTCGGTGCGCAGCGGGTTGATCTCCGAGACGGCGCCCACGAACGTGGTCTTGCCGACGCCGAAGCCCCCCGCCACCACGATCTTCGCGGAGGTGGTCGCCCGCCCTCCGTCAGAGCTTGCGAAGTCCACTGAGCACCCTTTCGAGCAGTGTCACGTCCGGCGCGCCGCCGTTGTTCTCGTCGCCACCCGGCTGGTGGATCGCGACGAGTCCGGCCTCGGCGAGGTCCGCGACGAGAATCCGGGCCACACCGAGCGGCATGGCCAGCAGCGCCGACACCTCGGCCACCGACTTCACCTCGCGGCACAGGTGGCAGATCCGCTGGTGCTCCGGCAGCAGTCCCATCAGCTGGGCCGGGTCGGCCGTGGTGCTGATCAGCGCCTCGATCGCGAGCTGATAGCGCGGCCGGGTCCGGCCGCCCGTCATCGCGTACGGACGGACCAGCGGCTGGTCGCCCTCGTCCCCGTACGGCTCGGCGTACGGATCGTGAGAGGCGGTGGGCGGGGTCATGAATCCTCCGGGCGGGACAGCAAGTCGGTCGGGCTAGCCGTCTGACGGGGCCGGTGGGGGGACTGTGGCGGCCTGACGGTGATTTCGTGAGGTGGGTGGTACCGGGGCCGGTCAGTGGAGCAGACTGCCCTGGAGCTCGGCGCGCAGGTCGGGGGTGAGTACCGCGCCCGCGCGGTCGACCAGGAGCGCCATCTCGTAGCCGACCAGGCCGATGTCGCACTCGGGGTGAGCGAGCACGGCGAGGGACGAGCCGTCCGAGATGGACATCAGGAACAAGAAGCCGCGTTCCATCTCGACGACGGTCTGTGCCACGGTGCCGCCCTCGAAGATCCGGGAGGCTCCTGCCGTCAGCGACGTGAGCCCGGAGGCCACGGCCGCGAGCTGGTCGGCGCGGTCACGCGGGAAGCCCTCCGACAGCGCCAGCAGGAGGCCGTCGGCGGACACGACGACGGTGTGGGACACCCCGGGGGTGTTGTCCACGAAGTTGGTGATCAACCAGTTGAGGTTCTGTGCCGCCTGGCTCATCGGGCTCAACTAACGCTCCTGCTGGTGAGTGGGGCTGGGGAAGCTGCCGGTCTGGCCGGTACCGGCCTGGCGACCCTGGGCGATGCCCCGTCGGAGATTGGTCAGCCGACCGCGCACGTCGTCGGGGGCGCGCGAGACCTGCGGACCGCTGTGGTGCTGTTGCTGCTGGGCCGTGCCCGGCACGAGGTTCGCGCGCGGGACCCGGCGCGGCAGGCCGGAGGTGGTGACCCCGCCGGAGGCGGGCTGCCGCACGCGCTCGGCCTGGCGGACGAGCTCGTCGTTCGGGGTGGTCCGCCAGGCCGGACCGGCCGGACGCTGGGGACCCGGGGAGGGCTGGGCCTGGGGCGCGGCCTGCGGCGGCGTGGAGGCGCCGCCCTGCTGCCGCTCGCGGAACCAGTTCGTCTCGAGCGTGTCGTACAGCGGCGTGCGCCCGTCACCGGGGCCCGCCGCCGGCGGCAGGGCCTCGGGCTCCTGGCGACGCTGAGGCTGCTGCGGGGCCGGCGGCCGGGGCGCGCCGTAGGCGTCACCGCCCGCCTGCGGACGCTCGAACTGCCCGGTGGACGACGGGTCCTGACGGTTGCCGAAGCCCGGGGACGCGAACTGGCCCGTGCTGGAGCCGTCGTAGCCCTGCGGGGCGAACTGGCCCGTCGGAGCCGGGCCCTGGGCGCGGCCCGGTGCCGGGAAGCGGCCCGTGTCCTGCCCCTGTCCGGCCGCCGGGTACTGGCCCGTGGGGCCGCCCGCGCCCGGGGCGCCGAACACGTCGGAGCGGACGAACTGCCCGTTGTCCGCGGCATCGGCGGCGGGGCGCGGGGCGTTGAAGTCCGGCCGGGGGTACTCGGAGGTGGAGCCGGGGCCCTGTCGGTCGTCGATCCGCGGGAACTGCTGGCGGTCGTCGACGCGCGGCATGGGCGAGGTCGAGGTCAGTGCGTCCGGCTCCTCGTGGCCGCGCGGGGCGTCCAGCGAGGCGCGCGGCACCGGCGGCTGCGCGTTCTCGTCGCTCCAGCTCGGCGTGCGCTGCTGCGCGCCGGCACCGGGCAGCTCCGGCCGCGAGCCGCCACGCCCGGGCAGCTGCGGACGGCGACGGCCACCGCGCTCCTTGGGCTGCTGCGACTGCTGCTGCTGAGGTTGCTGCGGCGGTACGGGGGCGCTGTCGCCGAACCCGGCCGAGCGCAGACCCGGGCCGCCGTCACCGAAGCCGCCCTGCCGGGAACCGGGCTCCTGGAAGGGCTGGGCGGCCTGCAGTCCCTGCGGGCCGCTCTGGCCGAAGGCTCCGGTACCCGCGCCCGCCGGGGCCGGACGGCCCTGCGGGGAGACGGGTCCCTGCGCTCCGCCGGGGGTGCCGGGGCGGCCGCCGGGGAAGGTGCCGGGCAGCGCGGCGCGCGGGCCCTGACCGGCGCCCACCTGTCCACGCTCCGGGGCGGCGTCGAGTCCGGGGCCACCGGCGGACCGGTTGCCCTGCTGCGCCTGGCGGCGGGCCGCGGCCGCGCCGGCGGCGGCCTGCGCGGCGGCCGGGCCACCGGAGTGCGGGGCACCCTGGCCGGGCTTGCCCGGAGTGGGCTTCTTGCCGCCCTGGGCGACGTCGACCGGGAGCATGACCAGCGCGGTCGTACCACCGGAGTCGGACGGGCGCAGCTGGATGCGGATGCCGTGGCGCTGGGACAGCCGACCGACCACGAAGAGGCCCATGCGGCGGGAGACCGACACGTCCACGGTGGGCGGCGAGGCGAGTCGCTCGTTGATCGCCGCGAGGTCCTCGGGCGACAGACCGATACCGGTGTCGTGGATCTCGATCAGGACGCGGCCGTCGGGCAGTGCGTGACCGGTGACCTTGACCTTGGTCTGCGGCGAGGAGAACGAGGTGGCGTTCTCGAGGAGCTCGGCGAGCAGGTGCACGAGGTCGTTGACGACGCGGCCGGCGACCTCGGTGGCCGGGACCGCGGCCAGCTCGATGCGCTCGTACTGCTCCACCTCCGACGCGGCGGCGCGGAGCACGTCGACCAGGGGGACCGGGCGGGTCCAGCGGCGGCCCGGCTCCTCACCGGCCAGAACGAGGAGGTTCTCACCGTTACGGCGCATACGCGTCGCGAGGTGGTCGAGCTTGAACAGCGAGGACAGCTGGTCCGGGTCGGCCTCGCGGGACTCGAGTTCGGAGATCAGCGACAGCTGGCGCTGGATCAGACCCTGGGAGCGGCGCGAGAGGTTGGTGAACATCGCGTTGACGTTGCCCCGCAGCAGGGCCTGCTCGGCGGCGAGGCGGACCGCCTCGCGGTGCACGTCGTCGAAGGCCGCGGCCACCTGGCCGATCTCGTCCCGGGAGTGCACACCGACCGACTCCACGGACGTGTCGACGTCCTGCGGGTCGGACTCGGACAGCTGCTTGACCAGCTCGGGCAGGCGTTCCTGGGCGACCTTGGTCGCGGTCTCCTGCAGCCGGCGCAGCGAGCGGATCATGGAGCGGGCCACGACGAAGGCGCCGACGAGGGAGACACCGAGGACGAGGAGGATCAGCGCACCGGAGATGATCGCCTCTCGCTCGGAGACGTTCTTCAGCTCGCGGGCCTTCTGCTCCATCTGCTCCAGGAGCGTGCCCTCGATGCTCTTCATCTGCTGGATCTTGGTGGAGTCGTCGTCGATCCAGTCCTTGTACGAGCGCTTGTCCTGCGACTGCAGGCCGTTGGCGCTCTTCAGCACGCGGCCGGCGTACTGGTCGGCGGCCTCGATCGTCGGGCTGCCCTGGTCGATCGGCTTCGTCAGGTCCTCGGCGCCGTCGCCGTAGATGCTGCGGAAGCTGTCCAGCTCGGAGTCCTGGCTCTCCAGGGCCGAGAGGGCGTACTGGCGGTCGTTCTCGGAGAGATGGCCGAACGTGGTGTTGCTCGCGGGCAGTGCCGCCGCGATCACCGCG
The DNA here is from genome assembly GCF_014905555.1 of Streptomyces sp. Y2F8-2. Taxonomy (GTDB): domain Bacteria; phylum Actinomycetota; class Actinomycetes; order Streptomycetales; family Streptomycetaceae; genus Streptomyces; species Streptomyces cynarae. The sequence continues at coordinate 157,873 of NZ_BNGS01000011.1, forward strand.
CGCTGCATCGACGCGTATTCCTTGGCGGTCGAGAAGGCCGCCAGGGCGCGGGTGCGCTGGATCATCTCCGGGTTGCTGGTGGCCTGCGCCATGTCCTGGGACAGGCTGAGCAGGCCGGTGATCAGACGGTGGTAGGCCTCGACCGTCTGCGTGGAGTTCTGCGGGTCCTTGTAGGCGCTGGCGCGTATCGCGCTGAGGTTGTTCAGCTCACTCGCGATACCGACGATGCTGTCGCGCACGCCCGAGAGCTGGCCGCTGCCGGAGGCGTCGCCGATCTCCTGGGTGCCCTCCAGGAAGGCGGAGCGGGCGCGGTTGGTCTTGTCGCGGACGCCCTTGACCGTGTAGTCGCTCGGGGTCGCGCCGTGGGCGAGCGGTCCGGCGGACTGGTCGCGCTCGTCCTGGAGCGCCTCCGCGAGCTGCGTCGCCTGCCGGGTCATGTCCGTCAGCAGCTTCATGGTGTCGAGCTGCTGGATCTGGTCCACGTTGTCGCTGATGCGCAGGGCACCGAGCGAGGTCGCCGCGACCACGGGGAGCGCCAGCAGCGACACCAGACGCGTGGAGATGCGCCAGTTGCGCAGCGCCAGGCGTGAACCGGCGTCCATCGGGGGAGTGCCGCCCTTGGGTGCCGCGGGCGCGGGGGGCGGCGTGGTCGACGTGCCGAGCGTGGGCGCGCCGGTGCGTCCGGGCCGCTCGGGGCCGCCGGCGGCCGGTGTCGGTCCCGGGTTCTGGGCGTGCTGGGGCGAGGAACCGCGGTCGGTCCCGCCGTGCGGCTCCGGCTCCGCCGAAGCGCTGCCATCCCTCTTGAAACGTCCCTGCACTAGCGTCGCAACCTCTGGACCAGGCGCCCCTCCGCGCGAGCGGTGGGACGGTGTCGGCGTCGTGGGGGGCGCCCTGAATGCGCTCCCCGGGTGGTCGTGAGTGACCGGCGCTGGCTCCCCCTTCCCGCCGCTCTTCGGCGCTGCGTTGCGCCCCCTGTGCGCCGGTGCGAGACCGCGGCGGTCCGTGGAATTCCAGCACAGTGCCGGATCTGCAACAAGGCCAACGGGCGAGCGTGTGCTCACCGTGACACCCAGTGAGGGGTGCGTCACGGGATGTAGAAACTGATCCCGTACATAACGGGCACATGGGGACGAGGCGTTGGCGCGTGCCCGGTGTCCCAGTCGCCATGATCAGGAGCGGAATGCGGGCTTCAATGGAGCAATGTCCGTTTCGCTGAAGGGGGTTGCCGGTGTTGATTGCCCCTTTTGTCTGTCCGTCAGTGAGCAAACTCACACGGTGATCAGACCCTCTTCAGGGCTTTGCGTGGGAATTGCATGTTTAGCCTGACGCTTTACAGGGATGGCGAATCCGACAACCCGCGCCCCGGCGGCGGCCCTTGAGGCCCGCCCGGCGCCCGCAACGACGAGGTCAACGACAACAGTGAAGACCACGATGATGTTCCGCACCATAGCGAACCCGCGGCGGACGACGCTGGTGCACCTCACCGACGCCGAGGAGCTGCAGGCGCCGGCGACCCCGGAACACTCCGTCGACCTTCCCACCCAGACCGCCAATCCCAAGCGCACCGTCCTCATGGAGGTCCCGGTCCAGGCCTCCGTCGCGCAGTAGTACGCGCGGCGGGCGCCGCACGCTCAACAGGACGAGGGCATCGTGGGGCGCCCGCGTATGCCGTGCCGGATCGAGTCGCGCCCGGTGAGCGGCCGCTCACCACTGGCAGGCGGATGATCGTCTCCCGACGCGTACCGATCAGGCATGCGTCCGGCGGTGCCCGCCGGTGGCGCCCGGGTCCGGCGGTGCCCGCCCGGTGACGCCCGTGTTCGGCGGTGGCCGCCGAGCCGGACGGGTCCCATGGCGTTGCGCCGATCCGGACGGGTCCGACGGGTCCCGGCGATCGGCCTTCGGGCTGCCGGCGTCCCGCCGGCCGTGCGTCGGGCTGGTGGCGTCCCGTCGGCCCGCCGACCTGCCGGCGGCCGCCGACCCGTACGCCGCAGGCGCCCCGCCGATCCCGTACCGGACCCGTGGCGCCCGTAAAGCGCGAGGTGCGCGCCCCTTGCCGAGTTAGCCTGGAGCGTCAGACTCCAGCCAGCTCACTTAAGGGGCGCAAGGATCCCGTGCGCATCGCCAGATTCTCCATCGACGGGAACGTCGCCTTCGGCGCGGTCGAGGGTGACAAGCCGGACGAGCTCGTCCTCGACATCATCAAGGGCATCCCGTTCGCGGACTTCGAGCTCTCCGGCACCAAGGTCCCGCTGAGCAAGGTCAGGCTGCTGCCGCCGGTGCTCCCCAACAAGGTCGTGGCCTTCGGCCGGAACTACGCGGAGCACGCGCGCGAGCTGGGCAACGAGGTCCCCGAGGCCCCGTTCGCCTTCTTCAAGCCGTCCACCTCGGTGATCGGCCCCGGCGACGAGATCGCCTACCCCTCCTTCTCCCAGGAGCTGCACCACGAGGCCGAGCTGGCCGTGGTGATCGGCCGCATGTGCCGCGAGGTCCCGCGCGAGCGCGTCAAGGACGTGATCCTCGGTTACACCTGCGCCAACGACGTCACCGCGCGCGACGTCCAGCGCCGCGAGAAGCAGTGGGCCCGGGCCAAGGGCTTCGACACCTCCTGCCCGCTCGGCCCCTGGGTGGAGACCGACGTCGACCCGGGCGACCTCACCATCCAGCTCACGGTCAACGGCGAGCAGCGCCAGCTCGGCCGCACCAGCGAGATGATCCACCCGATCGAGGATCTGATCGTCAACATCTCCGAGGCCATGACGCTGCTCCCCGGCGACGTGATCCTCACGGGCACCCCCGCGGGGGTCGGCCCCCTCAACGTCGGCGACGAGGTCGCCGTCACCATCGAAGGCATCGGCACTCTCACCAACAAGGTGATCAAGCGTGGCTAACGGCTCCGTCCGCGTACGTTTCTGTCCGTCCCCGACCGGCAACCCCCACGTGGGCCTGGTCCGCACCGCCCTGTTCAACTGGGCGTTCGCCCGCCACACCGGCGGCACGTTCGTCTTCCGCATCGAGGACACGGACGCGGCCCGCGACTCCGAGGAGTCGTACGTCCAGCTTCTGGACTCGCTGCGCTGGCTGGGCTTCGACTGGGACGAGGGCCCCGAGGTCGGCGGCCCCCACCCGCCGTACCGCCAGTCCCAGCGGATGGACCTCTACAAGGACGTCGCGAAGAAGCTCCTGGACGGCGGGTACGCCTACCACTGCTACTGCACCACGGAGGAGCTGGACGCCCGCCGTGAGGCCGCGCGCGCCGCGGGGAAGCCGTCCGGGTACGACGGGCACTGCCGGGACCTGACCGCCGAGCAGGTGGCGGCGTACGAGGCCGAGGGCCGCACGCCCATCGTCCGCTTCCGGATGCCCGACGAGCCGATCACCTTCACCGACCTGGTCCGCGGCGAGCTGACCTTCACGCCGGAGAACGTGCCGGACTACGGCATCGTCCGCGCCAACGGCGCTCCCCTCTACACGCTCGTCAACCCGGTCGACGACGCCCTGATGGAGATCACCCACGTCCTGCGCGGCGAGGACCTGCTCTCCTCCACGCCGCGGCAGATCGCCCTGTACAAGGCGCTGATCGAGCTCGGCATCGCCAAGGCCGTGCCCGAGTTCGGCCACCTGCCGTACGTGATGGGCGAGGGCAACAAGAAGCTGTCGAAGCGCGACCCGCAGTCGTCGCTGAACCTCTACCGCGAGCGGGGCTTCCTCCCCGAGGGCCTGCTCAACTACCTCTCCCTGCTGGGCTGGTCGCTCGCACCCGACCGCGACATCTTCTCGATCGAGGAGATGGTCGCCGCCTTCGACATCGCGGACGTGAACCCGAACCCGGCCCGCTTCGACCTGAAGAAGGCCGAGTCGATCAACGCCGACCACATCCGGCTGCTCGACGTGAAGGACTTCACCGAGCGCTGCCGGCCGTGGCTGAAGGCCCCGTTCGCCCCGTGGGCGGCCGAGGACTTCGACGAGGCGAAGTGGCAGGCGATCGCGCCGCACGCGCAGACCCGCGTCAAGGTCCTGTCGGAGATCACCGACAACGTCGACTTCCTGTTCCTCCCGGAGCCGGTGTTCGACGAGGCGAGCTGGACCAAGGCGATGAAGGAGGGCTCCGACGCCCTGCTGACCACGGCCCGCGCCAAGCTCTTGCAGGCCGACTGGAGCAGCCCGGAGTCGCTGAAGGACGCCGTGCTGGCGGCCGGCGAGGAGCACGGCCTCAAGCTCGGCAAGGCCCAGGCGCCGGTCCGCGTGGCCGTCACCGGCCGCACGGTCGGCCTGCCCCTCTTCGAGTCCCTGCAGGTCCTGGGCAAGGAGAAGACGATCGCGCGCATCGACGCGGCGCTGGTGAAGCTGGCAGCGTGAGCACGCCGAAGGGGCGGCACCCGGACTCCGGGTGCCGCCCCTTCGGCGTACGTCAGGCGGCGTCGTTCTCGTCGATCAGGTAGTGGCTCTCATCGAAGATCTCCAGGACGACGACGACCATGATCGCGCCCGCCACCATGTACTCGAGTACGACGCCGGGAGCCACGTAAGCCTTGCGCAGATGCTCGTCCGGGCCGAGCTGGGCGGTAGCCGTCTTGTGGAACGGGTCACGGGCCAGTATGCGCAGCGCCTTGTCCAACTGAGCCCGGCGCTCCGCGGGCAGGCCGTCGTACGTCGCACGGGCCTCGACGGTGAACTGGACGCGGTACTCGGTCATGGCTGTGGCTCGGTCTCTCGCTCGTCGGTTCCACCACGCTACGACATCTGCGGGTGACCGATCCCTGGAAAACGACAGAGGCGTCACCGGTCCGAGTTACTGTCGCACCATGAGTATTCGGGCCGTGGTCTGGGACGTCGACGACACCCTCTTCGACTACACCACCGCCGACCGTGCCGGGATGCGTGCCCATCTGGCCGCCGAGGGCCAGCTGGACGGCTTCGCGACCGTCGAGCAGGCCCTCGCCCGCTGGCGGGAGATCACCGACGCGCAGTGGGCGCGGTACGCGGCGGGGGAGGTTTCCTTCGAGGGGCAGCGGCGCGACCGGGTGCGGGTCTTTCTGGGGAGGGACCTGACCGACGACGAGGCCGACGCCTGGTTCCGGCGGTACAGGGAGCACTACGAGGCCGCCTGGGCGCTCTTCCCGGACGTCCTGCCCGTCCTCGACGCCCTCGCCGCCAGCCACCGACACGCCGTGCTGTCCAACTCCAGCGTCCACGTCCAGGAGCACAAGCTCCGCACTCTCGGCGTCCGCGACCGCTTCGAGGCCGTGCTGTGCGCCGCCGAGCTGGGCGTCTCCAAGCCGGACGCCCGGGCCTTCCGCGCCGCCTGCGACGCCCTGGAGCTCGCCCCCCACCAGGTGGCGTACGTCGGCGACCATCCGGAGATCGACGGGCGGGGCGCCGCCGAGGCGGGTCTGCTGTCGGTCTGGATCTGCCGTGACACCGCGTTCATCAGCGGCGACGCCACCGAGGGCCCCCGCCGGATCTCGTCCCTCGCCGAACTCCCCGCGATCCTCCGCGCCGATACCCGTTTTGGAGCGCCGTCCACCTTCAGGTAATGTTCTTCCTGCGCCGCGGGGAGCGGGCCGGAAGGCCGGAACCCAGCAGCGTAGAACTAGAACAAGATCCCCTCAGGGGCTTGCGTTCCAGTGGCCTATGGTGTAATTGGCAGCACGACTGATTCTGGTTCAGTTAGTCTTGGTTCGAGTCCAGGTAGGCCAGCTCGCAGAGCTCATCTGCACCCGCGGATCTCATCCGCAAGCCCCCGTTGTGTAGCGGCCTAGCACGCTGCCCTCTCAAGGCAGTAGCGCCGGTTCGAATCCGGTCGGGGGTACGGATCCTTCCAGGATCACATGGGCCCCCGTTGTGTAGCGGCCTAGCACGCCGCCCTCTCAAGGCGGTAGCGCCGGTTCGAATCCGGTCGGGGGTACTGAAAGGTCTAAACCACCTTTGGTCTATGGTGTAATTGGCAGCACGACTGATTCTGGTTCAGTTAGTCTTGGTTCGAGTCCAGGTAGACCAGCTGATCTGCGGAAACGCATGATCCTCGCCCCCGTTGTGTAGCGGCCTAGCACGCCGCCCTCTCAAGGCGGTAGCGCCGGTTCGAATCCGGTCGGGGGTACGCAGTCACAAGGGCCCTCCCTCGGGAGGGCTCTTGTGCGTGGCTCACTTCCCGCCACACCGGCGGCGTGACTCCTCCGCCTCCGCCAGCCGGCGCAGACTCAGCAACACCGGCTCGTACAGCACGGTCAGTGTCACGGCGGCCTCCACCTGTTCGTCCGGCGTCTCGTAGCGCTCCACAACGTCCAGGTCGGTGACGGCGATCCGCTGCATCGCGCGGGCGTAGGGCTCCAAGTCCTCCAGGGCGCAGGGGTAACCGAGCCGCGACAGTGTGACGATCGCGGCCACCAGCATGTCGTACGCGGGTGCCGGCGGCGCCGGCCTGCCTGGGCCGCTTTCAATCGGCGGGTGCGCGGGGGAAGGGCAAGGTCGGCATCTGGCAGGAGACGTACGTCGTGCCGGCCGGCGCTCACGAGGCGATCTGCATGAACATGCCCGCCTACGGCCTGGCCAAGGCCACGGGCCTCGTACCGGTCGGCCGCCGGGGCGACCGCGCGGCGGACCGGCTGCGGGCCTCCTGAGCCGCCCCGCCGGGGAGGGGCCTGCCGCGGCGTTGAGGCGGGCCCTCCCCGGGGACGTACTGCATGGTCAGCCCGAGCGGCGGAGTGCCTCCGAGAGGCGGGCGGCCGCGTCGATGACCGCCTGGGCGTGCATACGGCCCGGGTGGCGGGTCAGGCGCTCGATGGGGCCGGAGACGGACACCGCGGCCACGACGCGGTTCGAGGGGCCGCGTACGGGCGCGGAGACGGACGCCACGCCCGGCTCGCGCTCGCCGATGGACTGGGCCCAGCCGCGGCGCCGCACGCCCGACAGGGCCGTCGCCGTGAAGCGGGCGCCCTGCAGTCCGCGGTGCAGCCGCTCGGGCTCCTCCCAGGCCAGCAGGATCTGTGCCGAGGAGCCCGCCTTCATGGTGAGCGTCGAGCCGACCGGGACCGTGTCCCTGAGGCCGGACAGGCGTTCTGCCGCGGCCACACAGATGCGCATGTCACCCTGGCGTCGGTAGAGCTGCGCGCTCTCGCCCGTGACGTCGCGGAGGTGGGTCAGCACCGGGCCCGCCGTCGCCAGCAGGCGGTCCTCGCCCGCCGCCGCGGCCAGCTCGGCCAGCCTGGGGCCGAGAATGAAACGGCCCTGCATGTCACGCGCCACCATGCGGTGGTGCTCAAGCGCCACGGCGAGGCGGTGCGCCGTGGGTCGTGCCAGTCCGGTGGCGCCGACCAGGCCCGCGAGGGTGGCCGGACCGGACTCCAGAGCGCTCAGGACGAGGGCCGCCTTGTCCAGAACGCCGACGCCGCTACTGTTGTCCATGCAACGATACTCACGTCTCACTCTGTGAAACGCAAGTTCAATTTTTCGTGGAACGCGCCACCCTTGATGTCACGGCGGCCCGCGGACCATCGGGCCCGGCGGCACACGCCCGCAAACCAGGGGTACGGGCGCCGCCACCCCAGGATCTCTAGTTGGGTCGGTGCACTCTTTGCCGACCGGAGGGAAAGCGATGGGTAGGACACTCGCGGAGAAGGTCTGGGACGACCATGTCGTCCGGCGCGCCGAGGGCGAGCCCGACCTCCTCTACATCGATCTGCACCTGCTGCACGAGGTGACCAGCCCGCAGGCCTTCGACGGGCTGCGCAAGAGCGGCCGCCAGGTGCGCAGGCTCGACCTCACCATCGCGACCGAGGACCACAACACCCCGACCCTCGACATCGACAAGCCCATCGCGGACCCCGTCTCCCGCGCCCAGCTGGAGACGCTGCGCAAGAACTGCGCGGAGTTCGGCGTCCGCCTGCACCCGCTGGGCGACGTCGAGCAGGGCGTCGTGCACGTGGTGGGCCCGCAGCTGGGCCTGACCCAGCCCGGCACGACGGTCGTCTGCGGCGACTCGCACACCTCCACGCACGGCGCCTTCGGCGCGCTGGCGTTCGGCATCGGCACCTCGCAGGTCGAGCACGTGCTGGCCACGCAGACGCTGCCGCTGGCCCGCCCCAAGACCATGGCGATCACGGTCGACGGCGAGCTGCCCGAGGGCGTCACCGCAAAGGACCTGATCCTGGCGATCATCGCGAAGATCGGCACCGGCGGCGGCCAGGGCTACGTCCTGGAGTACCGCGGCCCGGCCATCGAGAAGCTCTCGATGGAGGCCCGGATGACCATCTGCAACATGTCGATCGAGGCGGGCGCCCGCGCGGGCATGATCGCCCCGGACGAGACCACCTTCGCGTACCTCAAGGGCCGTCCGCACGCCCCCGAGGGCGCCGACTGGGACGCCGCCGTCGAGTACTGGAAGACGCTGCGGACCGACGACGACGCCGAATTCGACGCCGAGGTCCACATCGACGCGGCCTCCCTCTCGCCGTTCGTCACCTGGGGCACCAACCCCGGCCAGGGCGCGCCGCTTTCGGCGTCGGTCCCCGACCCGGCTTCGTACGAAGACGCTTCGGAGCGCCTGGCCGCCGAAAAGGCCCTGGAGTACATGGGGTTGGAGGCCGGACAGCCGCTGCGCTCCATCAAGGTGGACACCGTCTTCGTAGGCTCCTGCACCAACGGCCGTATCGAGGACCTGCGTGCCGCCGCCGCGATCCTCAAGGACCGCAAAGTCGCCGACGGTGTACGGATGCTCGTCGTTCCCGGCTCCGCGCGGGTGGGTCTCCAGGCCGTCTCCGAAGGCCTGGACGTGGTCTTCAAGGAGGCCGGCGCCGAATGGCGGCACGCGGGCTGCTCGATGTGTCTCGGCATGAACCCGGACCAGCTGGCCCCGGGCGAGCGCTCCGCATCCACCTCCAACCGCAACTTCGAGGGCCGGCAGGGCAAGGGCGGCCGGACGCACCTGGTCTCGCCGCAGGTCGCCGCCGCCACGGCCGTCCTCGGTCACCTGGCGTCCCCCGCCGACCTGTCCGACGCCGACACTCGTACGCCCGCTGGAGTCTGAGAGTCATGGAAGCATTCACCACGCACACCGGCCGGGCCGTCCCGCTGCGCCGCAGCAACGTCGACACCGACCAGATCATCCCCGCCCACTGGCTCAAGAAGGTCACGCGCGACGGGTTCGAGGACGGGCTGTTCGAGGCCTGGCGCAAGGACCCGGAGTTCGTGCTCAACCGCCCCGAGCGGCAGGGCGCCACGGTGCTGGTCGCCGGCCCCGACTTCGGCACCGGCTCCTCCCGTGAGCACGCCGTCTGGGCGCTGCAGAACTACGGCTTCAAGGCGGTCATCTCCTCCCGCTTCGCCGACATCTTCCGCGGCAATTCGCTCAAGAACGGCCTGCTCACGGTCGTCCTCGAGCAGAAGATCGTTGACGCGCTCTGGGAGCTCACGGAGAAGGACCCCACTGCTGAGGTCACTGTGGACCTTGAGGCTCGTGAGGTTCGCGCCGAGGGCATCACCGCCGCCTTCGAGCTGGACGAGAACTCCCGCTGGCGGCTGCTGAACGGCCTCGACGACATCTCCATCACGCTCCAGAACGAGGCCGACATCGCCGCGTACGAGACGCGCCGCCCCTCCTACAAGCCGCGGACGCTCCAGGTCTGACACAGGTCTGACGCCCGGCCCTCGCGCAAGAGCTGGTTTCGGCCATCGCAGGACCGCTCTGTACCCCCAATCGTGGACGGTTGGGGGTACAGCCGTATCTGCCCCGGGGAGGGTCCGCGGGTCGCCGCGTTGGTCATCAACTACCGCAGTTACAGAGGTCATTGCCTGGGTACCCGCATCGTGACACCGCGATGTGCCGAGACGCCCGGAGAGCCTCCGGGGCGCGGCAGTTGCCCCCAGCGGGGGCGACAACTCGCCCCAGATGGCACAATCTGTGCATGGACAACGACGGCCAACTCCAGCTCTATACGGCGGTCGCGGGCCAACTCAAGGAAGCGCATGCAAGGGTGCGCACACTGCAAGTCCCGGAGGGCGTACGGATGGCGCTGACCCGGAAGCTGCTGGTCATCACGGCCGCGGCCAAGCACGATCCCGCCGAAGCGGCCCGGCGTCTGGAGTGGTTCATGGGCGACCTGGACGAGGAGCGCATCCCCGAAGAGGAAGTCTGAGGCGGCCGAGTCTGTTGCGGCACAAGGGTGATAAGCCCGTTTCGTGTTTGATTTGCGGTATATATCTGCCTAACGTGCGAAAAAGCTTGAACACTTTCGTTCCGGCGATGTCTCCGAAGGGGAAGACGTGAACAAGGCGCAGCTCGTAGAAGCGATTGCCGACAAGTTGGGTGGCCGCCAGCAGGCCGCCGATGCTGTCGATCATGTCCTGGACGCCATCGTCCGCGCTGTCGTCGCGGGCGAGCGGGTCTCGGTCACCGGCTTCGGTTCGTTCGAGAAGGTCGAGCGTCCGGCCCGTTACGCCCGCAACCCCCAGACCGGCGAGAGGGTTCGGGTCAGGAAGACCTCCGTGCCGCGCTTCCGTGCGGGCCAGGGCTTCAAGGACCTGGTGAGCGGCACGAAGAAGCTCCCGCGCGGTGGTGAGGTCGCCGTCAAGAAGGCGCCCAAGGGCAGCCTGTCCGGCGCGCCGCCCACCATCGCCAAGGCCGTCGGCAAGAAGGCGGCGGCGAAGAAGACCACGGCGGCGGCCACGAAGAAGGCCGCGGCGAAGAAGGCGCCCGCCAAGAAGACCACGACGGCCGCCAAGAAGACCACGGCCAAGAAGGCGCCCGCCAAGACCGCGGCGGCCGCCAAGAAGACCACGGCCAAGAAGACCACCACCAAGAAGGCGGCGGCGAAGAAGGCCCCGGCCAAGAAGGCTCCGGCCAAGAAGTCCACGGGACGGAAGACCACCGCCAAGAAGACCACCGCCCGCAGGTAACCGGGGCGCAGGGCACTCACGCGCCGGGCCGGGCTCCCGTCAGGAGCCCGGCCCGCGGTGTGTTCAGAAGGTGTGCAGGGTCACCAGCGTGATCCGCCGGCCCTCACCCTCGCCCTCCATCTCGACCCTCACCCGCTGCCCCGGCCGCAGCAGGCGCAGCCCGCCGGCGTCGAACGCCGCCGCGTCGAAGGGGACCGGGGTGCCGTCGTCGAGCAGCACCTGCCCGGTGTGGCTGTCGGGGTCGTAGGTGTACGCGGTCGCCTGCATGACCGCAGCCTATCGGCGCCGGTGGGCGCCGAGCCCGGCGGCAGGGGCACGAAGGCGGGACTGAGCGCCGACGCGCCCTGGACGCCCGCTGTGATGGCGCCGAGGCGCCCGGCGCCGAGTGGCGGCGGCCCGACCGCACTGCCGGTTCGGACGGCACCGAGGAGAGGGCCGCCGGCTCCGCTTCGGCGCACCATCCGCGTCCGTGCGTCGCACGAGCGCCGGCCTCGCCTGCCGAGCGGCCGCTCTCCACTGGACGGCGTGTGGACGGCATGTGGACGGCGTGCCGCCGTTCGTCACGGACGCACCCGGTCACGGGCCCGCCGTACCGCGCACGCGCCGCAGGCGTCCGTCAGCCCCCCGGTTGCCCGGGAATCAGCAGCCGGGCCGTAGCCGCCGTGGTGCGCGGGCCCACGCCCAGGGACAGGGCCGCGCGCAGGTCGTCGCCCGTGTCCACGTCCTGGCGTACCGAAGGCACCTCGTCGAGGTCGAGTTCCACCGCTCCCGACGCCCGATGCCGTGCCCGGGAATCAGGGCCGAAAGACGGCCGCAATTCACCGCCGGGGGCCGCGGCCAGCAGCGTCGTACCGATTCCGGCGGCGTCCGGCAGAAAGGCGCGCGGGAATTCCGCGGCCGCGTCAAGGACCCGGGCCAATTCCATGGGCCGCAGCGCCGGAAGATCCGCGTTGAGCGCCGCCACCGCACCGCGCGGACGCAGTGCCCGTACGGCGGCGGCCCCGTGCGCGAGCGCGGCGTTCAGCCCGCCCGCCGGCTCGTCCGGGACGATACGGGCGCCCAGGGCCGCCAGCTCCCGCCCGGCCACCGGGTCGTCCGTGACGACCGCCACATCACGCACCGCGGCACACGCCAGCGCCGCGGCCACCGTGTCCTGCGCGAAGGCGAGCGCCAGCCCCGGACGCACCGCGTCCGCCGCGGTGTCCGAGAGTCTGCTCTTGGCCCGCGCCAAGGCCTTTAGGGGTACGACCACAGTCCACTGCACGAGCGCTCCGTCCCTGTCCTCGTCGCGCCCATTGTCTCCCGCCCCCTTGGAGAACATGTGCGAAGCCGCATGCAGCGCGGTCGTCGGAGACAGGCGGGCGTACGGTGTTCTCGACAGACGGGCGGCCTGGGGCGACACTTGTGCGGCCCACAGCCAAGCGCCAGGCCCCTCGTGCCGGGTCCCTAGAGGAAGGTGTCCGCGTGCCCCGCCGCAGAATCGGCTTCTGGTACCGCTTCGCAGCGGTCCTCTGCAAACCGCCGCTGGTGGTTCTGCTCAAGCGGGACTGGCGCGGAATGGAGAACATTCCGGCCGAGGGTGGATTTATCACCGTGGTGAACCACAATTCCCATGTGGACCCCTTCGCCTACGCCCACTTTCAGTACAACACCGGGCGCGTTCCCCGATTCCTCGCGAAGAGCGGCCTTTTCAAGAAGGGATTCGTCGGCGCCGCGATGCGCGGCACCGGCCAGATCCCCGTCTACCGGGAGTCCACGGACGCGCTCAGCGCCTTCCGGGCCGCCATCGACGCCGTGGAGCGCGGCGAGTGCGTCGCCTTCTACCCCGAGGGCACCCTCACCCGCGACCCGAACGGCTGGCCCATGACCGGCAAGACCGGCGCCGCCCGCGTCGCCCTGCAGACCAGGTGCCCGGTCATCCCCGTCGCCCAGTGGGGCGCCAACGAGCTGCTGCCGCCCTACGCCAAGAAGCCCAACCTCTTTCCGCGCAAGACGCACCATGTGCTCGCCGGCCCGCCCGTGGACCTCACGCGCTTCTACGGCAAGGAGATGTCCCCCGACCTCCTGAAGGAGGCGACGGAGGTCATCATGGCCGCCATCACCCGCCAGCTGGAGGAGATCCGCGGCGAGAAGGCGCCCGAGAAGCCGTACGACCCGCGCGAGGTGCGCATCGAGCAGCGCCGCCGGGCCGCCGCACAGCAGACGGTGCGGGAGAAGGAGGGGCAGGGCCAGTGAGCAAGCCGGTCAAGGCGGCCGTGTTCGGAACGGGATCGTGGGGGACGGCGTTCGGCATGGTGCTCGCCGACGCCGGGTGCGAGGTCACCCTCTGGGCGCGCCGCGCCGAACTCGTCGAGGCGGTCAACTCCACCCGTACGAACCCGGACTACCTACCGGGCGTGGAACTCCCCGCAAATCTGCGCGCCACCACGGACCCCGCCGAGGCCGCGCGCGACGCCGACTTCGCGATACTCGCGGTCCCCTCCCAGACCCTGCGCGGGAACCTCGCCGAGTGGGCACCGCTGCTCGCGCCCCACACGATCCTCGTCTCCCTGATGAAGGGCGTCGAACTCGGCTCCGCCATGCGGATGAGCGAGGTCATCGAGGACGTCGCCAAGGTCGTCCCGGAGCGCGTCGCCGTCGTCACCGGGCCCAACCTGGCCCGTGAGATCGCCGCGCGCATGCCCGCCGCCGCCGTGGTGGCCTGCACCGACGAGGCCGTCGCGCAGCGGCTGCAGGCCGTCTGCCACACGCCGTACTTCCGTCCGTACACCAACACGGACGTCGTCGGCTGCGAACTCGGCGGCGCGGTCAAGAACGTCATCGGTCTGGCGGTCGGCATCGCGGACGGCATGGGCCTCGGCGACAACGCCAAGGGCTCGCTCATCACCCGCGGCCTCGCCGAGACGACCCGGCTCGGGCTCGCCATGGGCGCCGACCCGCTGACGTTCTCGGGGCTGGCCGGGCTGGGCGACCTGGTCGCGACCTGCTCCTCGCCGCTGTCGCGCAACCACACCTTCGGCACCAACCTCGGCAAGGGCATGACGCTTCAGGAGACCATCGCGGTCACCCGGCAGACCGCCGAGGGGGTCAAGTCCTGTGAGTCCGTGCTGGATCTGGCCCGCCGGCACGGTGTCGACATGCCGATCACGGAGACGGTCGTCGGCATCGTCCACGAGGGCAAGCCCCCAGTGGTCGCTCTGAAGGAACTGATGTCGCGCAGCGCGAAGCCCGAACGACGCTGAGCGATCCCGCCCCGTTTTTGATCGTTCGCCTGCGGGGCGCACGCTGACCCAGGGCACTACCTACGGGTACTCTCAACGCGATATGAGCACCGAGAACCTCCTCCAGAGCCCTGGGCAGCCGCCCCGCAAGCCGCGTGTCGCCGTCGTCTTCGGCGGCCGCAGCTCCGAACACGGGATCTCCGTGGTCACCGCCGGCGCGGTGCTGCGCGCCATCGACCGGACGAAGTACGACGTCCTGCCGATCGGCATCACTCAGGACGGCCGTTGGGCGCTCACGGCCGATGCGCCGGAGCGCATGGCGATCACCGAACGCCGCACGCCCAGCGTCGAGGACCTCGCGGAGTCCCAGGAGGGCGGCGTCGTCCTGCCCGTCGACCCGGCGAGCCGCGAAGTCGTCTACAGCGAGCCCGGTTCGGTGCCCAAGGCGCTGGGCGAGGTCGACGTGGTCTTCCCCGTGCTGCACGGCCCCTACGGCGAGGACGGCACCCTCCAGGGTCTCCTGGAGCTGTCCGGCGTCCCTTATGTGGGTTCGGGCGTGCTCGCCTCGGCCGTCGGCCAGGACAAGGAGTACATGAAGCGGGTGTTCGCCTCGTTCGGGCTCAAGGTCGGCCCGTACGTGGTGATCCGTCCGCGCGAGTGGCAGCGCGACGAGTCCGCCGCCCGCAAGAAGATCGTCGACTTCGCCGGCGAGCACGGCTGGCCGCTGTTCGTGAAGCCCGCGCGGGCGGGTTCGTCGATCGGCATCACCAAGGTCGAGGACCTCTCCGGTCTCGACGAGGCGATCGCCGAGGCCCAGCGCCACGACCCGAAGATCCTGGTCGAGGCGGCGGTGCGGGGCCGCGAGATCGAGTGCGGCGTCCTGGAGTTCGAGGACGGCCCGCGCGCCTCCGTACCGGCCGAGATCCCGCCGCCGGACACGCACGCCTACTACGACTTCGAGGCGAAGTACATCGACTCCACGCCCGGCATCGTGCCCGCCCCGTTGACCGACGAGCAGACCGCCGAGGTGCAGCGGCTCGCGGTGGCGGCGTTCGAGGCCGCGTCCTGCGAAGGGCTGGTCCGCGCGGACTTCTTCCTGACGGAGGAGGGCGAGTTCGTGATCAACGAGATCAACACCATGCCCGGGTTCACGCCCATCTCGATGTACCCGCAGATGTGGCAGGCGACCGGGATCTCCTACGGCGAACTGGTCGACCGCCTGATCCAGGCGGCGCTGGACCGCGCGACCGGGCTGCGCTGAGGACCGTACGGCTCGGAGCCCGTGTCCCGTCCGCTCTCAGGAGGCGATCCCCTCGGGGATCGCCTTCTTGACGGCAGGGGCCACATCGACGAGCGGTCCGGCGCCCCCGGCCGTCCGCGCCTTGGGAATGGTCACCTCGACATACGCCTGCCGCAGCGTCGTCGTGAACCGGAACGACCCGTCGTTCTCCTTCTGCAGCAGCCAGCCCACCCCGTTGACCTCCACACCGTCGGCGTCCGGGTCCGACATCTCCGCGGGCCGCTCCACCCCGCAGCGCAGTATGATCGCCGGGCTTCCCCAGCCCGCCGTCAGCGCGGACCGGGGCTCGGGGTCGTTCCGGCCCTGGCCGCCCACCTTCCGCGGCAGCACCTCGTCCAGGTTCCGGCACAGCTTCGCGACCTTCGCGTCCGGGCTGGGAACCGCGGCCGAGGGGTGTGCGTCGCTCGAGGTGCAGCCCACGGCGGCGATCAGCAGGGTGAGAGCGGGCAGACCGAGCAGCCGGTGACGCAGGATGTTCACCGGGCAAGCGTAGACGGGGGCTACAGGTGGACCACCGGGCAGGTCAGGGTGCGGGTGATGCCGTCCACTTGCTGGACCTTCGCGACCACCATGCGGCCGAGTTCGTCGACGGTGTCGGCCTGGGCGCGCACGATGACGTCGTACGGACCCGTCACGTCCTCGGCCTGGATCACCCCAGGGATCTTGCTGATCGTCTCGGCGACGGTCGACGCCTTGCCGACCTCCGTCTGGATCAGGATGTACGCCTGTACCACGGAACCTCCAGGGCGGCCACGAGGATCATGTGGAGAGAAGGGACGCCACGGTACCGCGTCGTCGCTCGCCGAGGGGAGACCCGCGGGGGCTGTGGCGTGAGCGCCGGGCGACACCGGCGGCACAAGGTGACGGTCGAGACGACCGTACCGAGGACGATGAGGGCTCGCGACCGGGCGCGGAAGGCAAGAGAAGGGGACGTACGACGATGAAGGGCACCGTGGGCGAGCTGGGCGAGTTCGGGCTCATCAGGGAGCTCACCTCGCGGCTCACCACCACCCCGGCGGTCCGGGTCGGCCCCGGCGACGACGCCGCGGTGGTCGCCGCGCCCGACCGCAGGGTGGTGGCGAGCACCGACATCCTGCTGGAGGGCCGGCACTTCCGCCGCGACTGGTCGACGGCGTACGACGTCGGCCGCAAGGCGGCCGCGCAGAACCTCGCGGACATCGCCGCCATGGGCGCCGTGCCGACCGCGCTGCTGCTCGGTCTGGTCGTCCCCGCCGAACTGCCCGCCACCTGGCCCACCGAGCTGATGGACGGCCTGCGCGACGAGTGCCAGGTCGCGGGCGCGGCGGTGGTCGGCGGCGACGTCGTACGCGGCGACACCATCATGATCTCGATCACCGCGCTCGGCGACCTGCGCAACCAGGAGCCGGTCACCCGGGCCGGCGCCCAGCCCGGCGACGTGGTCGCCGTCACCGGCTGGCTCGGCTGGTCCGCCGCCGGGTACGCGGTGCTCTCCCGCGGCTTCCGTTCGCCGCGCGCGTTCGTGGAGGCGCACCGGCGCCCCGAGCCGCCGTACCACGCGGGTCCGGCCGCCGCAGGGCTCGGCGCCACCGCGATGTGCGACGTCAGCGACGGGCTCATCGCCGACCTCGGGCACATCGCGGAGGCGAGCAAGGTGCGGATCGACATCCGCTCCGGCGCCATCGACATCCCCTCCCAGATGAACGACATCGGGCAGGCCGTGGGCGTGGATCCCCTGCAGTGGGTGCTCACCGGCGGCGAGGACCACGCGATCGTCGCCACCTTCCCGCCGGACGTGAAGCTGCCGGCCCGCTGGAAGGTGATCGGCGAGGTCCTCAACCCGTCGGCGCTGCCCCAGGTGACGGTCGACGGGGCGCCGTGGACCAGCAAGGGCGGCTGGGACCACTTCTCGGACATCGAGTAGCAGCCGGGGTCTCACAACGGGTACTCCGGCAACTCGATGGCCGTCGCCGACTTCTCCGTCAGCCGTTTGAAGAAGCTCGCCAGAGGCCGGGAGCTCAGCAGCCGGTACATCCGGTCCCGGGTGCGGATCCGCCGCTCGGTGGCCGGGGCGAAGAACGGGCCCGCGTTGCCGGAGGTCTTCTGGCAGCCCTTGGCGAAGTCCCGGATCCTCGCCTCGTAGGCCGCCAGGGCGCTGCGGTGGTCGCCGCCCGCGAGGGCGAGTTCACCGGCCAGGACGTACGCGCCGACGACCGCCACGCCCGTGCCCATGCCGCCCATCGTGGCCCCGTACCCGGCGTCCCCGAGCAGCACCACGCGTCCCTTGGTGAGGCGGTCCACATGGATCTGGGCGATCGCGTCGAAGTACAGGTCGTCGGCGTCCTCAAGCGCCTTGAGCACCGCCGGGGCCTCCCAGCCCATGCCCGCGAACCGCTCGGTGAGGATCCGCTTCTGCGCGGCGATGTCCCGGCGGTCGTAGGCGAGCCGCTCGGAGCGGAAGACCAGCAGGGCGCCCGCGCGGTCCGGGTCGCCGTCGTAGTTGCCGATGACGACCGCGCGGCCCGGCTCGCTGTACAGGCGGCCGGTGCGGTCCAGGCGCAGGTGGTTGGGGATGTCGAAGCCGGCCACGTAGTGGTCGAAGAAGCGCAGGTAGCGGGACTCGTCGCCGAAGACGAGGCGCCGGGTGTGCGAGTGCAGGCCGTCGGCGGCGACCACGAGGTCGAAACGGCGAGGGGCGCCGCGCTCGAAGGTGACGTCGACGCCGTCGGGGGTGTCGTCGAGCGTGGCGATGGAGTCGCCGAACACGTACTCCACACGGTCCTTGGTGCGTTCGTACATGATCCGGGCGAGGTCGCCGCGGAAGATCTCCACGTCGCCGCTCATCATCTCGGACGGCAGATCGACGCGCGGGCTGCCGTCGGGGCCGACGACCGTCGGCCGTCCCATGTGGGTCTGGTGGGCGTGGATGTCGTCCCAGATGCCCATCGCGGTCAGCACCCTGCGGTGCACGTGTCCGCGGAAGTCGACCGCGAAGCCGCCGCCGCGCAGGGCGGGCGCCTTCTCGACGACGGTGACGCGGGCGCCGTACCGGGCGAGGTTCAGCGCGATCGCGGGTCCGGCGACGCTGGCGCCGGAGACGAGGACGTTCAGGTGGCCGAGGCGGTGTGTGTTCGTCATGGCGAGGAGCGTCGCCGGAGCCGCTGACCGTGCCCTTACCGTTCGCTGACCGCCGCTGACCGCAGCCGCCGGCCCTCCTCGAAGGCCTTCTCGTACGCCTCGGGGGACAGCTTCGCGCGGGTGCCCCGGCGGATGCCCATGACCTCGGGGTCACCCAGCAGCGATGCTCCCCGCAGGCCCGTGGCGGCGCCGAGGAGGACGGCCGCACGCTCGGGCGACTCCGCGATCGACGCCAACGCCTCGGCGGTCTCCGCGAGTTCCAGCACACCCGGTTGCCCGGCGGCGAGATCGGCGGCCTGCGCCAGCCAGTCGCGGGCCTCCTGCGGATGGCCCTCGGCGGCGGCCGTGCGGCCGAGCCCGATGAGGATGCGGACGGTTTCACCGGCGCTGAACCAGCTGGCCGCGCAAGCCTCCAGGGCCCTCTCGTACCGCACGCGCGCGTGCGCCGTGTCACCGGACCGCCGGGCCAGGTCACCCAGGCCGCGCCGGGCGCCGGCCACCTTGTCGGGGGCGCCCGCGGAGTGCGCGAGGGCGGCCGACTGCTCGAACTGGGCGGCCGCCTCCGCGAAGTCGCCGAGGTGCAGCAGCACGGTCGCCCGGGAACGCAGCAGGTCCGCGGTCTCCTCCGGGGCCTGAAGTTCCCGGGCGTGCGCCAGGCCCTCGTCGAGCAGCTCCAGGGCCAGCTCGTACTCGCCGCGCCAGTCGGCGAAGGCTCCCAGCGGATCGAGGCAGTTGGCCATGCCCCAGCGGTCGCCGGTGGCACGGAAACCGGCCAGGGCGCGGGTGAAGGCGGCCTCCGAGGCGGCGGCACCACCCGAGAACAGCGCCTGGTAGGCGAGGCCGAGGTCCAGCACGGCGCGGCCCCAGGGGGCGTCACCGACCTGGACGGCCCGGGCTTCCGTGTCGGCGGACAGCAGCGGGCCCCCGACCAGCGCCCACAGGACCATCGCGGACGGCCGCTGCAGCGGCCCGTCGAGAGCGCGCATGACCGTGGAGACCCGCGCGATGCGCTCGGGTTCGGCCGGGTCGTCGCCGCGTCCGGTGATCGTGTTCATCACGCACAGGGCGTACTCCTCGGCCAGTCGCTCGGGCGGTTCGTCACCGACGGCCGCCAGCAGCGCCCGGGCGAGGGGAACCTGCTCGCCGTGCGGCCCGCGCAGCCGGCGGAACCAGGACAGGTCGGCCATCAGACGCAGGGCGTCCGCGGGAGCGGTGGACACGAGGTGGCGCAGCGCCGCCTCCAGGTTGCCGTGCTCGGCGGTGAGAAGGGCCAGCCAGGGCAGCTGTTCCCCACTGCGGAGGTACGGCTCCGCCCGCTCGGCCAGGCGCAGGTAGTACGCGGCGTGCGCGTCCCTGAGCCGCTCCCGCTCTCCCGCCCGGTCAAGGTGCTCGGCGGTGAACGCGCGGATGGTCTCCAGCATCCGGTAGCGCCCCTCGGCCACCTCCAGGAACGACTTCTCGGCGAGCGACGCCATGAGGTCCTCCGGAAACGGCACGTCGCACACCGCCTCCACCGCCTCCAGGGTCGCGCCGCCGGAGAACACGGACAGCCGCCGGGCCAGCTCCCGCTCCTCGTCGTCCAGCAGGTCCCAGCTCCACTCCACGACCGCGCGCAGCGTCCGGTGCCGGGGCGCCTTGGTGCGGTCCCCCCGGGACAGCAGCCGGAACCGGTCGTCCAGGCGGTCGGCCAGCTCGTCCGGGGTCAGGGTGCGCAGCCGGGCCGCGGCCAGCTCGATGGCCAGTGGCAGCCCGTCGAGCGCGGCACAGACGTCCGCCACGCGCGCGTGCCCCTCGAAACCGGGCCGCACCGCCCGGGCCCGGTCCAGGAACAGCCGCTCGGCGTGCTCCGGCGGCAGCGGCGGCACCGGACACAGCACCTCGCCGGTGATGCCCAGCGCCTCGCGTCCGGTCGCCAGGACGCGTACGCCGGGGCAGGCGGCGAGGACCAGCGCGGCGAGGTGTGCGGCGTCCTCGACGAGGTGCTCGCAGTTGTCGAGCACCAGCAGCAGCTCACGGTCCTCCAGGGCGGCCAGCAGCCGGTCCGTGGCGTCCACGGCCGGCCCGCGGAAGCCGTCGCGCACACCGAGCGCGGTGAGGACGGCGTACGGGACGGCGGAGCCGTCGGTGAGCGGGGCCAGCTCGACGAAGTGGACGTCGGGGTGCCGGCGGGCCGCCTCCGTGGCCAGCCGTGTCTTGCCGGCACCGCCCGGGCCGGTGAGCGTGACCAGGCGGGTGCCGGGCGCGGTGAGCAGATCGTGGATGCGGGCCAGTTCCGGGGCGCGGCCGACGAAGCCGGTCAGGTGGGTCGGCACGCGCGCGGCCCGGGAGGGACCCGTGCCGCGCAGCAGTTCCTGGTGCAGGGCGGACAGCCCGGGCGAGGGGTCGGCACCGAGTTCGTCGGCGAGGGTGCGGCGCGCCTGCTCGTAGACCGTGAGCGCCTCGGCGGGCCGCCCGGTCGCGTGCAGGGCCCGCATCAGCAGCTCGTACAGACGTTCGCTCAGCGGGTGCGCGGCGAGCAGTGCGCGCAGTTCGGGTACGAGGTCGGAGCCGGCTCCGAGGGCGAGGTCCGCCTCGGCACGGTCCTGCAGGGCACCCAGCCGCAGCTCCTCGAGCCGGGTGCGCTCGGCCGACGCGTCGGGAAGGTCGGCGAGCGCGGAGCCGCGCCACAGGGCGAGCGCCTCCCGCAGCACGGCGGCCGCCGCGCGGTGGTCGCCGCCGGAGAGGCTCGTGGAGCCTTCGCGGGCGAGCTGTTCGAAACGGTGCGCGTCGACCGTGTCGGGGGAGACGGCGAGGCGGTAGCCGGTGGGGGCCGTCTCGATCTCCGCGTGGGGGCCCAGCCGCCTGCGCAGCCGGGAGATCTGCGACTGGAGGGCGCCTGCGGCTCCCGCGGGCGGCTCGTCGCCGTACAGGCCGTCGGTGAGGCGCTCGTAGGACACCGTCCGCCCGGCGTCGAGGAGGAGCAGGGTCAGGAGCGCCCGGGGGCGGGGGCCGCCGGCGTCGAGCGGGGTCCCGTCCTCGGTGCGGACGTCGAGGGGGCCGAGGATGCCGAAGCGCATGCGGCGGATTCTGGCAGGCATCGCCCGCGCGGGCACAGCAAAAAGCCGGCCCACCGAGGTGGACCGGCTCAGTGCAGCGAACCAGCGGTGGCCGCGCGCTTAACTGGACGTCAGCGCGAGACCTTGCCGGCCTTGATGCACGAGGTGCAAGCGTTCACGCGCTTCGGCGTCCCGCCGACCACAGTACGCACGCGCTGGATGTTCGGGTTCCAGCGACGGGACGTACGGCGGTGCGAGTGCGAGATGTTGTTGCCGAAGCCCGGCCCCTTGCCACAGACGTCGCAGTTGGCAGCCACGGGTCACTCCAAAGACTTCAGATGCACTTACGGTTATGGTCCCGGCATGCCGGGATCGAGATCGCATGATCTGAGTGGCGCTGCCAGGGGAAACACCCGACCTGGATCGGGCAACCGGAGCAGCATACATCGGCTGCGCCCGTAGAACGAAACTACCACGGCCCCGCCGCACCTCCTCGCGGCCCTGTGGGCGGTCCGACCACGGGCGTCCCCCCGGCCCTCTTCCGGCCCGGACCCCTTGTGGGTCTACGCTGCCTCCCACGTCCAGCAGCTGAAGGAGGCGCAGGTGGCGCAGGTGCCGCAGCCCTTGGATGCTCTCGCGGTGCGCTCCTGGTGCTCTCTCGCCCTTCAGGCGCTGGGGCGGGCGCGCGAGGAGATCGACGCGATCAACGTCTATCCCGTGGCCGACGGAGACACCGGCACCAACCTGTATCTGACCGTGGAGTCGGCTGCGGCGGCCGTCGAGGCGGTCTTCGCCGGCTACGAGACGGGCGCCGCCGGCAGCGAGGGGCGGCCGGCGCTCGCCGACGCCGTACGGGCCATGGCGCACGGCGCGCTCATCGGGGCCCGCGGCAACTCCGGGACGATCCTCGCGCAGCTGCTGCGCGGCATGGCGCAGGTGCTCGCCGCCGACGGCGAGACGGCCCATGCCGACGCGCAGGGGCTGCGGCTCGCCCTGAGGCAGGCCGCCGACTCCGCGCGCCAGGCCGTCGCGCATCCCGTGGAGGGCACCGTGCTCAGCGTCGCCTCGGCCGCCGCGGACGCGGTCACCGGCGCCGAGGGCGACTGCGGCAGCGTGGCACGGGCGGCCTACGAGGGAGCGCGGGCGGCCCTGGCGGCGACGCCCGGACAGCTGGCGGTCCTGGAGCGCGCCGGAGTCGTCGACGCGGGCGGCCGGGGGCTGGTGGCGGTGCTCGCGGCGCTGGTGGAGTCGCTGACCGGCGAGGCGCCCCGGGTGGCCCTGGAGGCGGCGGCCGCCGTTTCCGGCGGCCACGCGCGCGTGCCGGACCCCAGGACCGCCGTGCCCCGCCAGGGGCCCGGGGACTGCTCCGCCGACGGGGGCGGGCCCGCGTACGAGGTGATCTACCTCCTGGATGCCGACGACGCGGCCGTGGCGCGGCTGCGGGAGCGGCTCGACGCACTCGGGGACTCGCTGGTCGTGGTCGGCGGGGACGGGCTGTGGAACGTCCATGTCCACGTCGACGACGCGGGCGCCGCCGTGGAGGCGGGCATCGAGGCCGGGCGGCCGCACCGGATCCGGATCACCCACTTCGGCGCCGATGACGCGCACACCGCGGGCGCCGGGCGACCGCCGCGCGAGCGGGTGCAGCGGGCGGTGGTGGCCGTGGTGCCGGGCGAGGGCCTGGCCGGGCTCTACCAGGAGGCCGGGGCGACCACCGTGCTCGCCCGCCCGGGGGAGCCGCCGGCGAGCGGGGAGCTGGTGGAGGCGGTACGGCGGGCGCACGCGCACGAGGTCGTGCTGCTGCCCAACGACGCCGACCTGCGCCACACCGCGGCCGCCGCGGCCGAGCAGGCCCGCACCGAGGGCGTCCGCGTGGCGCTGATCCCGACCCGGTCCGCGGTGCAGGGCATCGCGGCGCTGGCCGTGCACGAGCCGGAGCGGCGCTTCGACGAGGACGTCGTGGCGATGACGTCGGCGGCCGGGGCGACCCGGTACGCCGAGGTGACCGTGGCGGCGGAGCGGTCCTGGACGATGGCCGGCATCTGCCAGGCCGGGGACGTCCTCGGCCTGATCGACGGCGATGTCGTGGTCATCGGCTCCGAGGTCACGGCGACGGCCGAGACGGTCCTCACCCGCATGCTCGCGGCGGGCGGCGAGCTGGTCACCCTGGTCCTCGCCGACGAGGCTCCGGAAGCCGTCGCGGAGCACTTGGAGGCGCGGGTGCGCGAGTCGTACCTGGCGGTGGACACGGTGGTCTACCGGGGCGGCCGCCAGGGGCCGCTGCTGCTGATCGGCGTGGAGTGATCCGGAGCGCCGCCGGGCGCCCCTCCCCGAGGAGGCGGACGCCCGGCGGCGACCGTCACCCGTCCTGCCGGGTGGCCGCCACTTCCAGCAGGCGTTCCGCCTCCGCGCGCCGGGCCTCGGCCGTCTCCGCGTCGGCGTCCGCCTCCTCGTAGGCCGCCAGCACCGCACGCGCGCGTGCCGACGCCTCGTCGGGACGCCCGAGGTCGGCCTCGAGCCAACCCGCGGCCAGTTCCGCGGCCGTGCGGGGACCGAGGGCGCCCGCGCCGAGGGACGCGAAGGCGGCGATCGCCTCCGTGAGGTGCCTCAGCGCCTCCTCGAACGCCGCGTGCGTCGCCTCCTCGTCCGCGCCGTCATCGACCGACCGGGCGACCAGCTCGCCGAACTGGCGGTGCGTATGGCCGAGTTCGATGATCAGCCGGGCGCGCGCGTCGTCGTCCGCCGTGGCGTCCGCCGCCGCTGCGCACTCCCGCGCCGCCTCGGCCATCAGCTCCCGCCCCGCGTCCAGGCCCGCCTCCCCGCCCGCCGCGAGCCACGCCCGGGCGCGCAGCGCGCGTATCAGCCCCGGCGTGTTGCCCAGCTCGCGCCACAGGTCACCGGCGCGTGCGTACGCCCGGTCCGCCTCCGCCGGCAGGTCCGCGCGGCCCAGCGCCTCGGCGGCCAGGTGCGCCAGCATGGCGTGGTCCCGCTGGTCCGGCCAGTGCCGGGCGATCTCCGCGGCTCGCAGCCGGCGCTCGGCCGCCTCCCGGTGCTCACCGAGCTGCGTGTGGCAGTCGCCGAGCCACCACTGGGTCTGCACGATCGCCCCGTCGCCGTGCGTCTCGACGGTCAGGTCGGGCAGCGCCGACTCCAGCACCTCCGCCGCCTCCGCGAAGCGCCCCTGCCGCAGCAGGAACCCGCCCAGCTGGTGCCGCGCCCAGGCGCCCAGCGTGGGGCCCTCGCCCGCCTCGTCGGCCCAGTGCGCCGCCTCCAGGGCGTGCCCGGCGGCCTCCGGAACCCGCCCCGACGCCGCCAGCACCTCCGCCACCTGAAGGTGCAGCTGCGCCTGCCCGGCCGGTTCCAGGTGCCCCCGGCCGTGCTCCAGCGCCGCACGGGCCGCCCGCTCGGCCGACTCCATGTCACCGAGCTGCCGGGCGATGCCGGCCAGTCGCGCCTCGTGCTCCACCGCGAACCACGGCAGGCCGGCCGCGACGTACTCCTCGGCCGCCCGGGCCAGCCACTCCGCCCCGGCCTGCGGGTCCCCGGCGTCCAGCGCCAGTTCCCCGAGCATGGCCTTGGCCTCGGCGGCCCGATACGCCAGGTGCCGATCGGCGGTGTGCGGCCCCGCGAACGCCAGCAGTTCCCGGGCGGCCTCCTCCGCGGCCCCGGCGTCGCCGCCGTCCTCGTGCAGCCGGTTCATCAGGACGCGGGCCCGCCCGACGAGCACGGCGGCCGTCTGCCGCACCCCCGTCCCGCCCGCTTCGAACAGGGCGAGCGCCTCCTCGCGCAGCGCGGTGACCGTCTCGAGCGCCTCGTCCGGCCGGCCCGTCAGGGAGCGGACGAAGGCCGCACGCGCGCGTGCCGCCAGCGCCTCACCGGGGTCGCCCGCCAACAGGTACAACTCGGCCGCCCGCTCGAACAGTCCGACACCTTCCGGGCCCCGGCTCATCGCCTCGTGGTCGACGAGGTCCGCCTGGTCCCGGGGGTCCAGCTCCCGGCCCCGAGCGGCACGCGCCACCGCCGCCCAGGCGTCCATGGCGGCCGGGTCCAGGGCGTCCGCGAGCCGCCGCGCCTCGGCGAGCAGGTCCGCGAGGTCCCGCTCCTCGGCCCGCGGGGCGGGCGGGGGCGGTGCCACCGGTGCCGGGCGCGTCGCGCGCACGCCCAGCGGCAGCCGGTCCACCAGCGGGCGGCGGTCCATGCGCTCACGGGCGCGCTCCCCGACGTACGGCGTGCCGTTGCGCGCGTCGAAGCGGGCGGCCAGCGCCAGCGCCTCCCCGCGCGCGTGGACGGCGAGTTCCCCGGCGGTCCACTCCCGGCCCGCCGGGCCCGGCACCACCTGGTCGCCGAGCCCGCGCTCGACCAGCCGGTCCATCAGCAGCGTCACCACGGCGAGGAAGTTCAGCTTGCTGCGCGGATCCCCGGAGTTCGTGAAGTACGCCGGCCGCTCGGCCAGCAGTTCGAGGCCGCGCGCTTCGTTGCCGGTCAGCGCGCAGAACTCCACATGGTCCGCGTACGAGGAGCGCATGCTCTCCATGGCCCGCACCAGCCGCAGCCCGCGCAGGTGGTGCGCCCGCGCCTCGTCCAGGCGGCCCAGCCGCAGCAGCGGCAGCAGGGAGGAGGCGAGGACGGCGTGCGGCTCGTGCGCACAGACGTGCTCGCCCTCCAGGACCGGCCGCCACAACTGAAGCGCCCGCTCGTCCTCGCCCGTGCGGGACTGCCACCAGCCCTGGTCGTGCAGCTCGCACGCGTGGCAGTCGGCCATCGCGTCCCGGTCGGCGGCCAGCCACGCCGCGTACGCCCGCTCGGCCCGCTCCAGGTCCCCGACGTGCGAGGCGATGTTGAACTCGGCGCTCCGGACGGCCCGTTCGGAGTATCCGGCCAGCCGGTAGCGGTGCTCCATCTCGCCGAGCCACTTCTCGATGGAGGCGAGCGGGATGTGCGGCTGGCCCAGCATGCCCGCCGACACCCACTTGAAGACCCAGTGCAGCGAATGGGACTCGTACTCGTCGAAGTCCTCCGGGCGCTCGTCCCACATGCGCAGCAGCCGCGCGAACGGGACGAACATCTTGTCCTTCTCGGAGCTGTAGTTGTAGACCTTCAGCTGGTGTCCGAGCGCCTCGATCACGGCCAGCGGAATGCCCAGCTTCTCCGCCTCCACCAGCAGCTGCTCCGCGCGCGCGTTGCGCGCCGGACCCTCCGGCTGCTCGTAGTTGTCCGCCATCGCCTGGCGCAGCGCGTCGAAGTCCATGACCTGGCTCATCGGAAGCCGTCCTTGGGCGAGTCGGTGTGGGTGGCCCATTCCAGAAGGCCGATGAAGGCACGGTTCAGCAGCGCCGAGTCCGCGGGCCTGAGCGGCCGCTGGGCCATCAGCAGGGCCTGCCCGTACAGCGACTCCGTGGCGGTGCCGATCAGCTCCGTATCCTTCAGGGAGCTGATCCTGCGGACCAGCGGGTTGAGGTGGTTGAGCACCAGACGCGCGCGGGGAGCACTGCCCCGCAGCGAGCCCAGGATGCCCGCCCACAGCTCGTCGGCCTGCTCCTCGGCCTCGGCGCGTGCCTGCTCGTGGCGCGCCTCCCGGTCGTCCAGGTGCAGCGCGGGCACGGACAGCGGGTGGAACGCACGCAGCACGACGTCGCAGCCCAGCGGGTCGAGCTTGGCGCGCGCCGCCGCCAGGAAAGCGGCGAGCGCCAGCTCCTCGGCCGGGTCGACCGCGTCCAGGTGCGCGGTCACCGTGTCCGCGTCCAGTTCGGCGACCGCCGTGCCCGGACGCACCGACGGCAGCGCCTCGATCAGCTCGCTGTCGTACGTGTAGCCGCCGTTGACCACCCCGACGCCCTGCGCGGACGCGATCGGCGCGACCTGGCGGTACTCCTCCACCGTCCGGGTGAAGTGCACGACGGGGTGCCGCTGTGCGAACTCCTCCAGGGACAGCCGCCCGTCGGTCGTCTCGAAGGGGAGCCACGGCAGCATCGTGCGCAGCATCTCCTTGTCGTGCCGCGCCAGCGACTTCACGCCCAGGTAGTGCACCGACAGGAACGCGGCGAGCCGCTCGGGATCACCGGCGGCGAGAGAGGTCAGCCAGGACCGGATGCGCTCCCCGAGGGCGTCGCGCACGGCCGCGAGGGTCTCGTCCTCGTACAGCGACTCGCGCGACGCCGTGGGCCGCAGACTGTCCGTGTCGAGCACGCAGCGCACGAAGAACGCCCAGTCCGGCAGCAGCTGTTCGGCCCGCTCGGTCAGCAGCATGCCCTTCAGGTGCACCCGGTGACCCGCCCGCTGCGCCGGGCTCACCGCGGTCGGCAGCACGTACGCCACGCCCCGGATGCCCGCGAGGGGCACGTCCAGGTCGATGGAGTCCAGCGGGGTGAAGCCGAACAGGTCGTGACAGTGGCGCGCCAGGGCCGTCCTGCGAGTGGCGGGGGAGGGGTGGGGGCGGTCCCAGGGCGCCGGCAGATCCGTGACCGGCTCGTCGCCGACCCGGACGTCGTACGGCAGCAGCGACCCGAAGTCCCGTGCCAGGGACCGAACCCGGTCCGCGGAGAGCCAGTCGCCGGCACCCGGGCGCGCCACCAGGTGCACGGTGGTGCCGGGTTCGGGCCGGGCGTCCGGTGGCAGCGTGCGCACGACGTACGAACCGTCGTCGGCGGCCGTCCACTCCACGGGCGGCGCATCCGGCGTACGGGCGCTGCGGCTGACGACCCGTATGCGCTCGGCGACGACGAAACACGCCAGCAGGCCGATGCCGAACTGCCCGAGGAAGTCGGAGCGCGCCTCCTGGAGCCCGGCGGCCGAGTCGGCCCGCTTGGAGCTGCGCCCGATGGTGGCGAGGAGGTTGTGCACATCGGACTCGGTGAGCCCGATGCCCGAGTCCTCCACGCGCAGCGCGCCGCCGTCCGCGTACAGCCGGACCGTGGCGGGCGCGTCGGGCTGCTCGGCGCGGCGGGCGGTGATGGCGTCCACCGCGTTCTGCAGCAGCTCGCGCAGGTAGACCTTGGGGCTGGAGTAGAGGTGATGGGAGAGCAGGTCCACCAGACCACGCAGGTCGACCTGGAAAGTATGGGCCGACGTGGGTGACTGTGAGGCCTGTGAGGACTGTGAGGTCTGGGAATCCATCGTCACGGCGCCGCGGGTGGGGGACGTTCGACGGCGCGGGGTCGGGCGGTCCCGGTGGGGCGGTGACCGCGGAGCGAGCCGGGGGTGGGCCATCGTAGGCCCGGAACCACCCCGCTGACCAGCGGTTTTGCAAGACGTATACGGCATTGTCGGTGCCGTGGTGTGCAATGGATCTCGTGCCCGCACTGCAAGAACCGCTGAAACAACCACTGAAGTCAGTGCTCGGCCCCGCCACCGCGAAGGTGATGGCCGAGCACCTCGGCCTGCACACCGTCGGCGACCTGCTCCACCACTACCCGCGCAGATACGAGGAGCGCGGACAGCTCACCCACCTCGCCGACCTCCCCATGGACGAGCACGTCACGGTGGTCGCCCAGGTCGCCGACGCCCGTCTGCACACGTTCGCCTCGGCCAAGGCCCCCCGCGGCAAGGGCCAGCGCCTGGAGGTGACCATCACCGACGGCAGCGGCCGCCTCCAACTCGTCTTCTTCGGCAACGGCGTGCACAAGCCCCACAAGGAACTCCTGCCGGGCACCCGCGCGCTGTTCGCGGGCAAGGTCTCGGTCTTCAACCGCAGGTTCCAACTCGCCCACCCGGCCTACGAACTGCTGCGCGGCGACGACGTGGCCGAAGCGGTGGACAGCTGGGCGGGCGCCCTGATCCCGCTCTACCCGGCCACGGCCAAGCTGGAGTCCTGGAAGATCGCCAAGGCGGTGCAGACGGTGCTGCCCAGCGCCCAGGAGGCGATCGACCCGCTGCCGGAGTCGCTCCGCGCGGGCCGCGGCCTGATCTCCCTCCCCGAGGCACTACTGAAGATCCACCGCCCGCACACGAAGGCGGATATCGCCGACGCCCGCTCCCGCCTGAAGTGGGACGAGGCGTTCGTCCTCCAGGTGGCCCTGGCCCGCCGCCGCCACGCGGACACCCAACTCCCGGCGGTGGCCCGCAGACCGAAGCCGGACGGCCTCCTGGCGGCCTTCGACGAGCGCCTGCCCTTCACGCTCACCGAAGGCCAGCAGGAGGTCTCGAAGGAGATCTTCGCCGACCTGGCGACGGAGCACCCGATGCACCGGCTGCTCCAGGGCGAGGTCGGCAGCGGCAAGACCCTGGTCGCCCTGCGGGCGATGCTCGCCGTCGTCGACGCGGGCGGGCAGGCCGCCATGCTCGCGCCCACGGAAGTACTCGCCCAGCAGCACCACCGGTCGATCGTCGAGATGATGGGCGAGCTGGCCGAGTCGGGGATGCTCGGCGGGGCCGAGCAGGCCACCAAGGTGGTGCTGCTCACCGGGTCCATGGGCGCGGCCGCGCGACGGCAGGCGCTGCTCGATCTCGCCACCGGGGAGGCCGGGCTCGTGATCGGCACCCATGCCCTGATCGAGGACAAGGTGCAGTTCCACGACCTCGGGCTGGTGGTGGTGGACGAGCAGCACCGGTTCGGGGTGGAGCAGCGCGACGCACTGCGCGGCAAGGGCAAGCAGCCACCGCACCTGCTGGTGATGACCGCCACGCCGATTCCCCGGACCGTCGCCATGACCGTCTTCGGCGACCTGGAGACCTCCGTCCTCGACCAGCTTCCGGCCGGGCGGTCGCCGATCGCCAGCCATGTGGTGCCCGCCGCGGACAAACCCCACTTCCTGGCGCGCGCCTGGGAGCGGGTCCGGGAAGAGGTGGCGGGCGGGCATCAGGCGTACGTGGTGTGCCCGCGGATCGGCGACGAGGAGGAAGACCCCGGGAAGGCGCGGAAGTCGCCGGAGGACGAGGCGGAGAAGCGACCGCCGCTCGCGGTGCTCGACGTGGCCGGCCTGCTCGCCGAGGGGCCGCTGAAGGGCCTTCGGGTCGAGGTCCTCCACGGCAGGATGCAGCCCGACGACAAGGACGCGGTGATGCGCCGGTTCGCCGCCGGCGAGACCGACGTCCTGGTCGCGACGACGGTCATCGAGGTCGGCGTCAACGTCCCGAACGCCACCGTGATGGTGATCATGGACGCCGACCGCTTCGGGGTCTCGCAGCTCCACCAGCTGCGCGGCCGGGTCGGGCGGGGCTCGGCGCCCGGGCTGTGCCTCCTGGTCTCCGAGATGCCGGAGGCCAGCGCGGCCCGCCAGCGGCTGACCGCGGTCGCCTCCACGCTCGACGGCTTCGAACTCTCCCGGCTCGACCTCGAGCAGCGCCGCGAGGGCGACGTCCTCGGCCAGGCCCAGTCCGGCGCCCGCACCTCCCTGCGCATGCTCGCCGTCATCGATGACGAGGAGATCATCACCCAGGCCCGTGAGGAGGCCACGGCGGTGGTGGCGGCCGACCCGGACCTGGAACACCTGCCCGGGCTGCGCACGGCACTTCAGGCACTGCTGGACGACGAGAGGGAGCAGTACTTGGAAAAGGGCTGACCCCGTCGCTCCCGGGGCGCGCGTGCTCGGCGCCGGACATGGCTGAGAGACTGAAGACGTCACCGCACGCAGACCGACAAGACCGACAAGGACCGAAGAGATGACCCGCGTGATCGCCGGTCGCGCCGGCGGGCGCCGGCTTGCAGTTCCGCCCGGGCACGGAACCCGCCCCACTTCCGACCGGGCGCGCGAGGGCCTCTTCTCGACCTGGCAGGCCCTCCTCGGTGGCCCGCTGGACGGCGAA
The DNA here is from genome assembly GCF_014905555.1 of Streptomyces sp. Y2F8-2. Classification (GTDB taxonomy): domain Bacteria; phylum Actinomycetota; class Actinomycetes; order Streptomycetales; family Streptomycetaceae; genus Streptomyces; species Streptomyces cynarae. Next base: position 189,177 of record NZ_BNGS01000011.1, read on the forward strand.
CGGGTGCTCGACCTGTACGCCGGTTCCGGCGCCGTCGGCCTGGAGGCCCTGTCCCGCGGCGCCGGCCACGCCCTCCTCGTCGAGGCCGACGCCCGCGCCGCCCGCACCGTCCGGGAGAACGTCAGAGCGCTCGGCCTGCCCGGCGCCGAAGTCAGGGCGGGCAAAGCGGAACAGATCATCCGGACATCGGCGCCGGCGGACCCGTACGACATCGTCTTCCTCGATCCGCCGTACGCCGTGTCCGACGACGATCTTCGCGAGATTCTGCTCACACTCCGCTCGGGGGGCTGGCTCGCGGCCGACGCCCTCGTCACCGTGGAGCGCAGCACCAGAGGCGGGGAATTCCGGTGGCCGGACGGCTTCGACGCGATCCGGGCCCGTCGCTACGGCGAGGGCACGTTTTGGTACGGTCGCGCCGCCTCTACGTGCGAAGACGCACGATGACCGGACCGGAGAGCGAGGGATCACAAGTGCGCCGCGCCGTCTGTCCCGGGTCGTTCGACCCGATCACCAACGGACACCTCGACATCATCGCCCGCGCCTCCAAGCTGTACGACGAGGTGTACGTGGCGGTGATGATCAACAAGGCCAAGAAGGGCCTGTTCGAGATCGACGAGCGGATCGACCTGATCCGCCAGGTCACCGCCGAGTTCGGGAACGTCACGGTGGAGTCCTTCCACGGCCTCCTCGTCGACTTCTGCAAGCAGCGCGACATCCCCGCCATCGTCAAGGGCCTGCGCGCCGTCAGCGACTTCGACTACGAGCTGCAGATGGCCCAGATGAACAACGGCCTCTCGGGTGTCGAGACCCTCTTCGTCCCCACCAACCCCACCTACAGCTTCCTGTCCTCCTCGCTCGTCAAGGAAGTCGCGGCCTGGGGCGGGGACGTCTCCCACCTGGTGCCCCCGATCGTCCTTCAGGCCCTCGACCAGCGCCTGAAGAAGGACTGAGCGGTCCCGGGCGGGACCCCCGAGAGCCTGACGGGCCCTCATCCGGTGTCGGGTGGTGCGGCAGTGGCCGTACAGTCGATCCGTCCGTCTCCAACACATCCGTAGAGAGTGGCGAGCACACGGTGGACGTGCAGAAGAAGCTCGACGAGATCGTCGCGGTGGTCACCAGCGCCCGGTCCATGCCCATGTCGGCGTCGTGCGTGGTCAACCGCGCCGAACTGCTCTCGATGCTCGAGGAGGTCCGCCAGGCGCTGCCCGACTCCCTGGCCGAGGCCCAGGAGCTCATCGGCGACCGGGAGCAGATGGTGGAGCGGGCCCGCCAGGAGGCCGAGCGGATCATCGAGAGCGCGCACGCCCAGCGCGGCTCCCTGATCTCCGACACCGAGGTCGCCCGCCGCTCCCAGGCGGAGGCCGACCGGATCCTCGCCGAGGCCCGCCAGGAGGCCGAGGAGATCCGCGCCGAGGCCGACGACTACGTCGACTCCAAGCTCGCCAACTTCGAGGTCGTCCTCACCAAGACGCTCGGCTCGGTCGGCCGCGGCCGCGAGAAGCTCCTCGGCACCGGCCCCGGCCTGGACGAGAACGGTTACGAGGACGAGGACGCCCCCGAGCGCAGCCACGACCCGGAAACTCTGCGCCGCGACGCCGACGCGTACGTGGACGCCAAGCTAGGCGCCTTCGAGGCCGTCCTCGCCAAGACCCTGGATGCCGTCGGCAAGGGCCGCCAGAAGCTGCACGGCCGGATCGCCACCGACGACCTCGGCGCGCTGGCCGGCGACACCAGCACCGTCCGGCACACCAGCGACGCCGACTACCTCGCCGACCTCGCGGCCCTCGCCGACACCCCGGACCCGGCGCCTGCGATCCCGGCCCAGCAGACGGAGCCGGCGTACGCACAGGCGCAGGACCCGTACGGCTACCAGCAGCCCGACCAGTACGGTTACCAGCAGACGTACGCCCAGCAGGACGCCTACGGCTACCAGCAGGCCGACCCGTACGCCGCCTACCCGCAGGCCGGGGCCTACGACCAGCACCAGCATGCCGCGTACGACCAGGGGCAGAGCCGGCAGGGATACGGCGGGACAGGCGCCCTCGACGAGACCAGCCTCTTCGACACCAGCATGATCAGCGCCGAGCAGCTGCGGGCCTACGAACAGGAACGCGGCGGTCACTGAGCGCTTCGACGCACGCGGCCCGGAACCCCTTCGGGCGGACCGGATTGGGCCGAGAGCGGAAGGTCCAGTATCCTGGCTCTTCGGTCGCGCGTACGCACACGCTGTTTCGTAGACGTCCGCGATCACCGCTGCCCGGGAACACCGGAGGGCAGCGTCCCCCGAGCTTCGAAGACCGAAAGCAGGAATGGCCCTGAACGCCCGCCTCGACCACCGCAACCCCCTCGTGTTCGACACGCACGAGCTGGGTCGGCGGCCTGGTGCGCTGCAGCGCCTGACCCGCACGGTCGACGCCCCCAAGGACTTCGGTATCCGCGGGGTCATCGGAGTGCCGGAAGGCGCCCCGGTGGAGCTCGAACTCCGTATGGAGTCGGTCATGGAAGGGGTGCTCGTCACGGGCACCGCCCGTGCCACGGCCGAGGGGGAGTGCGTAAGGTGTCTGGAGCCGGTCGAGCTGGAGCTCGAAGCGGACTTCCAGGAACTGTTCTCGTACCCTGACGCCGACGACCGGGGCCGTGTGATCGCGGAACCGGGCGACGACGCCGAGGACGACGAGGACAGGTTCTTCCTCGAGGACGGACTCTTCGACCTCGAACCTCTGCTGCGCGATGCGGTGGTGCTCGCACTGCCGATGCAGCCGGTGTGCCAGGAAGACTGTCCGGGCCTGTGCTCCGAGTGCGGGGTGCGGCTCGCGGACGACCCGGACCACCACCACGACGCCGTCGACATCCGTTGGGCGGCACTGCAGGGATTCGCCGACTCATCCCAGAGTGGCGACAAGGACGATACGAGCGGCGCCGAAGCGGGCGTCGACGAGAAGCAGGAGAAGTAGCCGTGGCTGTTCCGAAGCGGAAGATGTCGCGCAGCAACACGCGCCACCGCCGGTCGCAGTGGAAGGCTGCGGTCCCCACCCTGGTCGCGTGCGAGCGCTGCCACGAGCCCAAGCAGCAGCACATCGCGTGCCCGTCGTGCGGCACCTACAACAAGCGCCAGGTCCTCGAGGTCTGAGCGGCTGGTGAGAGGTCTGATGTCTGACGCCAAGGCGGACCCAAACGCCAGGAATAAGGCGGACAACACAGCCTCGTCCCACACGCTTCTGGAAGGGCGGCTCGGCTACAAGGTCGAGTCCGCCCTTCTGGTGCGTGCGCTGACCCACCGCTCCTACGCGTACGAGAACGGCGGTCTGCCGACGAACGAGCGCCTGGAGTTCCTCGGGGACTCCGTGCTCGGTCTCGTCGTCACCGACACGCTGTACCGCACCCACCCCGACCTGCCCGAGGGCCAGCTGGCCAAGCTGCGGGCCGCGGTGGTCAACTCGCGTGCGCTGGCGGAGGTGGGCCGCGGGCTCGACCTCGGCTCCTTCATCCGGCTCGGCCGGGGCGAGGAGGGCACGGGCGGCCGGGACAAGGCGTCCATCCTCGCCGACACCCTCGAAGCGGTGATCGGTGCTGTCTATCTCGACCAGGGGCTGGAATCGGCGGCGGAGCTGGTGCACCGCCTGTTCGACCCGCTGATCGAGAAGTCCTCGAATCTCGGCGCCGGCCTGGACTGGAAGACCAGCCTCCAGGAGCTGACCGCGACCGAGGGGCTCGGCGTTCCCGAGTACCTGGTCACGGAGACCGGCCCGGACCACGAGAAGACCTTTACTGCTGCCGCCCGCGTCGGAGGCGTCTCGTACGGCACCGGCACCGGCCGCAGCAAGAAGGAGGCGGAGCAGCAGGCCGCGGAGTCGGCCTGGCGCTCCATCCGCGCCGCTGCGGACGAGCGTGCCAAGGCGGCGGCCGAAGCGGGGGCCCCCGACGGGACCACCGAGACCGCCGCCACGGCTCCGGCCAGCGACACGGCCACGGCCTGATTCCTTCGTCACGGCCCCTGCCCCGGCATCTGCGCCGGGGCAGGGGCCGTTTCATGGAACGACCCGGCCGGGAGGCGTGCTGACAGACACGCCCGAACACGCTTCGAACGCCCGCAGACGCTTCGGAACGCCCGCAGACGCTTCGGAACGCCCGCAGACGCTTCGGAACACCCGCAGACGCTTCGGAACGCCCGAAGACGCTGCGACGACGTCCGCGAGGTCCGCGACGTCCGCGAGGTCCGCGACGTCCGCGCGTCGCGCCAGGAGCGCTGAGGCGATACCCCGCCGGGCGAGCGGTACGGCCTGCCTCCGCTCCCGTGCGCGTCGCGCCGTCCTTCCGCGCCGGTACGCACCGGCCGTCGGCGCGCTTCCGTCCCGCCGTTCCGGACGGGGCGTCACCCGTTCCGGACCAAGAGGTACGCTGCGGACGTCGCCCCCTGTTCACCCCTCCGGAGGAGTCCGTGCCCGAGTTGCCCGAGGTCGAAGTCGTGCGGCGCGGGCTGGAGCGCTGGGTGGCCCACCGGACGGTGGCCGAGGCGGAGGTGCTGCACCCGCGGTCCGTCCGCCGTCACCTGGCCGGCGGTGACGACTTCGCGCACCGGCTGAAGGGGCAACGCATGGGCACCCCCAGCCGCCGCGGGAAATACCTCTGGATCCCCGTCGAGACCACCGGCACGGCGATCCTCGCCCACCTCGGCATGAGCGGTCAGCTCCTCGTCCAGCCGAACCAGGCGCCGGACGAGAAGCACCTCAGGATCCGGGTCCGCTTCGACGACGCCCTCGCCACCGAGCTGCGTTTCGTCGACCAGCGCACCTTCGGCGGCCTCTCACTGCACGAGACCGCCCCCGACGGGCTGCCCGACGTCATCGCGCACATCGCCCGCGACCCGCTCGACCCGCTCTTCGACGACGAGGCCTTCCACCAGGCACTGCGCCGCAAGCGCACCACCATCAAACGGGCCCTGCTCGACCAGTCGCTGATCAGCGGCGTCGGCAACATCTACGCGGACGAGGCGCTGTGGCGCTCCCGCATCCACTACGAGCGCCCCACCGCCGGCTTCACGCGCCCCCGTACCGCGGAACTCCTCGGTCACATCAGGGACGTGATGAACGCGGCCCTCGCCGTCGGCGGCACCAGCTTCGACAGCCTCTACGTGAACGTCAACGGTGAGTCGGGCTACTTCGACCGGTCGCTGGACGCGTACGGCCGCGAGGGCGAGCCCTGCCGGCGCTGCACAACGCCCCTGCGCCGCCGCCCTTGGATGAACCGCTCCAGCTACTTCTGCCCGAGCTGTCAGAGGGCGCCGCGCGTCTCGTCGTAACGCTCGCGGGCCGCCAGGACGTCGTCCATACGGCCCTCCACGCAGTGGATGAGGGCCAGCAGGCGCTCGGCGACCTCGCGGCCCAGGGGGGTCAGTTCGTAGTCCACCCGCGGCGGGTTGGTCGGCTGGGCCTCGCGGTGCACCAGGCCGTCGCGCTCCAGGGCGTGCAGGGTCTGGGACAGCATCTTCTCGCTCACGCCGTCGACCCGGCGGCGCAACTCGTTGAAGCGCATCGAGCCCTCGTACAGCGCGCCGAGCGTGAGTCCGCCCCAGCGGCCCGTGACGTGCTCCAGCGTGCCGCGCGAGGGGCATGCCTTGGCGAACACGTTGTAGGCGAGGTCCTGTTCCTCCGCGCGCTCCTGGGTGCCGTTCATGTTTCCAGCGTACGCGAGCGCAGCGCTAACCACCAGGTTGCACTAACCAAAAGTTAGTGCTTTCCTTGAGTTGCCGCCGGTGAGCTGCGCACTCCGTCGTGGCCGCCGTTTCATGACCTCTGAGGAGAGCGAACCGTGACCACCCCTGTTGTCTCCATCGCCTACCACTCCGGCTACGGCCACACCGCCGTCCTCGCGGAGGCCGTACGGGACGGCGCCGCGGACGCCGGCGCCCAGGTCCACCTGATCAAGGTCGACGAGATCACCGAAGAGCAGTGGGCGACCCTCGACGCCTCGGACGCGATCGTCTTCGGCTCGCCGACCTACATGGGCACCGCGTCCGGCGCCTTCCACGTCTTCGCCGAGGCGTCCTCGAAGCGGTGGTTCGGGCAGGACTGGAAGGACAAGCTGGCCGCCGGCTTCACCAACTCCGGGTCCAAGAGCGGCGACAAGCTGCACACCCTGCAGTTCTTCCAGATCCTGGCCGCGCAGCACGGCATGAACTGGGTCAACCTCGGTCTGCACCCCGGCTGGAACGTGAGCACCGGCTCCGAGCACGACCTCAACCGCCTCGGCGTCTTCGCCGGTGCCGCCGCCCAGACCAACAACGACGAGGGTCCGGAGGCCGTCCACAAGGCCGACATCGCCACCGCCCGGCACCTCGGCCGCCGCGTCGCGGAGGCGGCACGCGTCTTCACGCTCGGCCGCGCGGCCGCCTGAACCTCCCGCACACAGCCGTGCCCTCGACCCGGACACTCCGGGCGGGGGCACGAGCGTTCGGCTGGTACGGCTGTGGCCGTACAGGAGTGCGTCAGTAGCCGAAGTCCTGCGTCCACCAGGGGCCGCCGGAACCCAAGTGCACTCCGACACCCAGCGTCGTGAAGTCGCAGTTCAGTATGTTCGCCCGGTGGCCGGGGCTGTTCATCCAGGCGTCCATGACGTCCTGCGGGGTGGCCTGGCCGCGGGCTATGTTCTCGCCGCCCAGGTCCGTTATGCCGAGCACGGCCGCCCGCTGCCACGGGTCCTTGCCGTCGAGGTCGGTGTGGTCGAAGAAGTTCCGCGCGGCCATGTCCTCGCTGAACGCCTCCGCCAGCTTGCGCAGCGGGCCGTTCGGGGTCACCGGGGAGCAGCCCACCTTGGCCCGCTCCTGGTTGACCAGCTTGAGCACCTCGGCCTCGGCGGCGGCCTCGGAGGTCACCTTCTGGGCCGGGATCGTCCCCGGTTTCTTCGTGGGCTGCTCGGACGGCGGCGCGGTCGTCGCCGTGCTCCCTGTCGCGGTGGGGGACGGTGTCTGCGTGGGCTGGGTCGTCGGCGCCGCCGAGGACGCCGAGGGGGCGGAGGGAGTCGCGGTCGCCGCCGGTGTGGGCGAGCGGTCGGCGTCACGGCTGGTGGACGAGGACCCTCGGGAGTCCGCGGTGCCGCTCGTGCCGCCCTGCTGGGTGGCGAAGCCCGACGGGGTGGTGCCGCCGGCCTGCACATCGCCGGAGTCACCGCTCACCGAGAAGTGGTTCCCGCCGGGCAGCACCCCGGTGGCGACCGCCACGGTGCCCAGCGCCACGGCGGCGGAGACGCCCAGCAGGCCCGTGCGCACCGGCGTCGGGGCCTTCTTCCTGCGGTGCGAGCGGGTCGCGCGCCGCTCGGCCTCCAGGACCGCGGCGAAGCCGTAGAGGTTCTCCGGGCCGTAGCGCTCCGGCGGAATGTCGTAGCTCTCTGTGACCCTCTTGGCGCGGCCCCCCGTGGCGGCGCGTCCGGCGGCGGAGCGTCGGTGGCGTCCCATTGCTGGCCTTCCTGGTCTTGCGGTCGGCGCAACTCACACGATCGTGTGAGTTTCACGTGAGAGTTATGGGTGGGGACGGTACCGCATCGCGCACGGGACGGATGTGCCGGGAGGGACATTGGCCGGTTAGCGTGCACCCATGAACGACGACGCACGGCTGGTCGCGTGGGTGCGCGGACGTGTCCAAGGGGTGGGTTTCCGCTGGTTCACCCGGGCCAAGGCGCTGGAGATCGGCGACCTGAAGGGTTTTGCTCTCAATCTGGACGACGGACGGGTCCAGGTGGTCGCCGAGGGGCCGCGGAAGGGGTGCGAGCGTCTGCTGGAGTGGCTCCGGGGCGACGACACACCCGGGCGTGTGGACGGAGTCACTGAGATTTGGGACACGCCCCGCGGCGGCTACGACGGCTTCGAAATCCGCTGAGCCGGAGCCCGAAGACCCCCGCCGCGAAGGGCAGGGACGTGCCACCGGCATCTGCCCCGAGCGGAAAGGTGCTGGTGGTTGCCAAGAACCGCTTGTCGTGGCAGGCTCCGCGGGTAAGGATGATCTCCACGCCCGCAGGGGCCCGAAGGTGCCGCAGCGCCGCCCGCTCAGGGCCGCGCGCCCCTGGGTTGCCCGCCAGCGCAGGGCGTGATCGTGTTGACCGTCAAACTTTTTGGTGAGACGCTGAAAGCCCCGCGCACCTTAGCTGTTTGGCATGGAAGCACGGCGTAGAACTCACCATGCCGGGCACCGCGGGTGCGAATCCCTCACGACCCACACCGCATCGGTCGGTCACTCATTGTGGAGGACCATCCATCATGGCAAAGGCGCTTCTCGGTTACGTCGGCGGCTCCGACCCGCGACTCCTCGCCGAGATGCGACGGCTTCAGCAGCGCGTCCAGGAACTCGAAGCCGAGCTCGGACGGATCCAGGCGGAGAACGACGCGCTGTCCTCGGCTGCCGCTTCTCATGACAGGATCATGGAGAGCGTCGACGCACACCAGGCGGAGCCTGCGCTCACCTGATCACTGCATCACGCCACGGCACATGCAGTGGTCGGGCTGCCCGTACCCACCGCTGATGTTGTCAGAATTGCAAGGGACGCCTCGGCGTCCCTTCTTTCTTGCCCCCGTGCACCCCTTCGCTGTCTTTAACGGATGGTGTGCCCTGCCCGTTCAGGGGTGAAACCGCGGGTTCATGGAGTGAGACAGACCCGGACGGTAGAGTCCAGCGGCGTGCACCTCAAGGCCCTGACCCTCCGCGGCTTCAAGTCGTTCGCCTCGGCGACCACGCTCCGGTTCGAGCCGGGCATCACGTGCGTCGTCGGCCCGAACGGCTCGGGCAAGTCCAACGTCGTGGACGCGCTCAGCTGGGTCATGGGCGAGCAGGGAGCCAAGTCGCTGCGCGGCGGCAAGATGGAGGACGTCATCTTCGCCGGCACCACCGGCCGCCCGCCGCTCGGCCGCGCCGAGGTGTCGCTGACCATCGACAACTCCGACGGTGCCCTCCCGATCGAGTACTCCGAGGTCACCATCACGCGGATCATGTTCCGCAACGGCGGCAGCGAGTACCAGATCAACGGCGACACCTGCCGCCTCCTCGACATCCAGGAACTCCTGTCCGACTCCGGCATCGGCCGCGAGATGCACGTGATCGTCGGCCAGGGCCAGCTCGACTCCGTGCTGCACGCCGACCCCATGGGCCGCCGCGCCTTCATCGAGGAGGCCGCGGGCGTCCTCAAGCACCGCAAGCGCAAGGAGAAGGCGCTCAGGAAGCTGGACGCCATGCAGGCGAACCTCGCCCGCGTCCAGGACCTCACCGACGAGCTGCGCCGCCAGCTGAAACCGCTCGGCCGGCAGGCGGCGGTGGCCCGCCGGGCGGCCGTGATCCAGGCGGACCTGCGCGACGCCAGGCTGCGCCTGCTGGCCGACGACCTCGTACGGTTCCGGGAGGCCCTCAAGGCCGAGATCGCCGACGAGGCCGCGCTCAAGGAACGCAAGGACGCCGCCGAGGCCGAGCTGAAGAAGGCCCTGCAGCGTGAGGCGCTCCTGGAGGACGAGGTACGGCAGCTGACGCCGCGTCTGCAACGGGCCCAACAGACCTGGTACGAGCTGTCACAGCTCGCGGAGCGGGTGCGCGGCACGATCTCGCTGGCCGACGCCCGGGTCAAGAGCGCCACCTCCCAGCCGCCGGAGGAGCGGCGCGGACGCGACCCCGAGGACATGGAGCGTGAGGCCGCCCGCATCCGTGAGCAGGAGGCCGAACTCGAAGCGGCCCTGGAGGCCGCCGAGCGCGCGCTGGAGGACACGGTCGCGCACCGCGCCGAGCTGGAGCGCGAACTGGCGCTCGAGGAACGGCGCCTGAAGGACGTGGCGCGCGCCATCGCGGACCGGCGTGAAGGGCTCGCCCGACTGAACGGGCAGGTGGGCGCCGCCCGTTCACGCGCAGCCGCCGCCCAGGCCGAGATCGACCGGCTGGCCGCCGCGCGCGACGAGGCACAGCAGCGCGCCGTCGCCGCCCAGGAGGAGTACGAGGCCCTCAAGGCCGAGGTCGACGGGCTGGACGCGGGCGACGCGGACCTCGCCGAGCGGCACGAGACGGCCAAAGCCGCGCTCGCCGAGGCGGAGGCCGCCCTGACCGCCGCACGCGAGGCGGCCACGGCGGCCGAACGAGGGCGCGCCGCCACCCAGGCCCGGCACGAGGCCCTGGCCATGGGCCTGCGCCGCAAGGACGGCACCGGCGCCCTGCTGAACGCCAAGGACCGCCTGGCCGGCCTGCTCGGCCCGGCCGCGGAACTGCTGACCGTGACCCCGGGCCACGAGGCCGCCCTCGCCGCGGCCTTCGGCACGGCGGCGGACGCCCTCGCGGTCACGGACCCGGCCTCGGCCGCCGACGCGCTTCGCCTGCTGCGCAAGCAGGACGGGGGACGGGCGGCGCTGCTGGTGGCGGGGGCGCCTCAGGAGCCGGCGGACGTGCGCGACAGCGGCGGTGCCGACGGGCATCCCTTCGCCGCCGATCTCGTCCGCGGTCCCGCCGACCTCATGCCCGCCGTACGCCGGCTGCTGCGCGGCATCGTCGTCGTGGGCACCCTCGAGGACGCCGAGGAGCTGGTCGGGGCGCGACCCGAGCTGACCGCCGTCACCGCCGAGGGCGATCTCCTCGGGGCGCACCTCGCGCACGGGGGGTCCGCCGGGGCGCCCAGCCTGCTGGAGGTGCAGGCCTCGGTCGACGAGGCCGCAGCCGAGCTGGAGGAACTCGCCGTGCGGTGCGAGGAGTTGGCCGAGGCGCAGCGGTTCGCGGGGGAGCGGCGCAAGGAGTGTGCCGCGCTCGTCGAGGAGCTGGGGGAGCGGCGGCGGGCCGCCGAGCGGGAGAAGTCCCAGGTCGCCCAGCAGCTGGGTCGGCTCGCCGGGCAGGCGCGCGGGGCCGCCGGGGAGGCCGAGCGCAGCACCGCCGCCGCCGCGCGCGCTCAGGAGGCGCTCGAGGCGGCCCTGCAGGAGGTCGAGGAACTCGCCGAGCGGCTCGCCGTCGCCGAGGAGATGCCGGTCGAGGAGGAGCCCGACACCTCCGTACGCGACCGCCTCGCCGCCGACGGCGCCAACGCGCGGCAGACCGAGATGGAGGCCCGCCTCCAGGTCCGCACCCACGAGGAGCGCGTCAAGGGCCTGGCCGGACGCGCCGACTCCCTGGACCGGGCCGCCCGCGCCGAACGTGAGGCACGCGCACGTGCCGAGCAGCGTCGGGCCCGGCTGCGCCACGAGGCGGCCGTCGCCGAGGCCGTCGCCTCCGGCGCCCGGCAGCTCCTCGCTCATGTCGAGGTCTCCCTGAGCCGGGCGGAGGCCGAGCGCGCCGCCGCCGAGGCGGTCAAGGCACGCCGGGAGGAGGAGCTGGCGGCGGCCCGCACGCACGGCCGCGACCTCAAGGCGGAGCTGGACAAGCTCACCGACTCCGTCCACCGCGGCGAGGTGCTCGGCGCCGAGAAACGGCTGCGCATAGAGCAGCTGGAGACCAGGGCGCTGGAGGAGCTGGGCGTCGAGCCGACGGTCCTGGTCACCGAGTACGGCCCCGACCAGCTCGTACCGCCGTCCCCGCCCGCCGAGGGCGAGCAGCTGCCCGAGGACCCGGAGCATCCGCGCAACCAGCCCCGCCCGTTCGTGCGTGCCGAGCAGGAGAAGCGGCTCAAGGCCGCCGAACGCGCCTACCAGCAGCTCGGCAAGGTCAACCCGCTCGCCCTGGAGGAGTTCGCCGCGCTGGAGGAGCGCCACCAGTTCCTCAGCGAGCAGCTCGACGACCTGAAGAAGACCCGCGCCGACCTGCTTCAGGTGGTGAAGGAGGTCGACGAGCGCGTCGAGCAGGTGTTCACCGAGGCCTACCGGGACACGGCCCGCGAGTTCGAGGGCGTCTTCAGCCGGCTGTTCCCCGGCGGCGAGGGCCGGCTGATCCTGACCGACCCGGACAACATGCTCACCACCGGCGTGGACGTCGAGGCGCGGCCCCCGGGCAAGAAGGTCAAGCGGCTCTCCCTGCTCTCCGGCGGCGAGCGGTCGCTGACGGCCGTCGCCCTGCTGGTGTCGATCTTCAAGGCCCGGCCCAGCCCGTTCTACGTGATGGACGAGGTCGAGGCGGCGCTCGACGACACCAACCTGCAGCGGCTGATCCGCATCATGCAGGAGCTGCAGGAGACCTCGCAGCTCATCGTGATCACGCACCAGAAGCGGACGATGGAGGTCGCCGACGCGCTGTACGGCGTCTCGATGCAGGGCGACGGTGTGTCGAAGGTCATCTCGCAGCGGCTCCACTAGAAGGCTGCTCCCTACACCAGTTGCCACCGGCACGTTTTCACATCTTCAACACTTGAACGCAACCTCTCCTGCGCATGACGTAAAGGTCACAGACTTGCGGTATTGACTTCGAAACTTGAAGGCATAGTCTCTGCAACGTTGCTTTTACCTTCAGATATGAGCGGCGTTAACGAGTGCTCCCCGGGTACTTGCAACGCCGGCCATACCCGAGAGGGCTCACCCACCCCCGGCAGCGTTGCCGGTGGCTCGAGGAGTACACGTTGACCAGCACAGCGCAGGCATCCAGGACGGGAGCCGGTACGGCTCACCCCGATCATCTCGGGCACGTCATCTTCATCGCGGCGGCCGCCGCGATGGGCGGCTTCCTCTTCGGCTACGACAGCTCCGTGATCAACGGCGCCGTCGAGGCCATCCGGGACCGCTACGACATCGGCTCCGCAGCGCTGGCCCAGGTCATCGCCATCGCCCTGATCGGCTGTGCCGTCGGCGCCGCCACCGCAGGCCGCATAGCGGACCGCCTCGGCCGCATCCGGGTGATGCAGATCGCGGCGGTCCTCTTCGTCGTCAGCGCGGTCGGCTCCGCCCTGCCTTTCGCGCTGTGGGACTTCGCCCTCTGGCGCGTCATCGGCGGCTTCGCCATCGGCATGGCCTCCGTGATCGGCCCCGCCTACATCGCCGAGGTCGCCCCGCCCGCCTACCGCGGCCGGCTCGGCTCCTTCCAGCAGGCCGCGATCGTCGTCGGCATCGCCATCTCGCAGCTGGTCAACTGGGGCCTGCTCAACGCCGCCGGCGGCGACCAGCGCGGCAAGCTGATGGGCCTGGAGGCCTGGCAGGTCATGCTCGGCGTCATGGTCGTCCCGGCCGTCCTCTACGGCCTGCTCTCCTTCGCCATCCCCGAGTCCCCCCGCTTCCTGATCTCCGTCGGCAGGCGTGAGCGCGCCCGGGAGATCCTCGCCGAGGTCGAGGGCCAGAGCACCGACCTGGACGCCCGCGTCGCCGAGATCGAGCACGCCATGAAGAGCGAGCACAAGTCCAGCTTCAAGGACCTGCTCGGCGGCGGCTTCTTCTTCAAGCCGATCGTCTGGATCGGCATCGGCCTGTCGGTCTTCCAGCAGTTCGTCGGCATCAACGTCGCGTTCTACTACTCCTCGACGCTGTGGCAGTCGGTCGGCGTCGATCCGACGGACTCGTTCTTCTACTCCTTCACCACCTCGATCATCAACATCGTCGGCACCGTGATCGCGATGATCTTCGTGGACCGCATCGGCCGCAAGCCGCTCGCGCTCATCGGCTCCATCGGCATGGCCGTCGGCCTCGCACTGGAGGCCTGGGCGTTCTCCTTCCACCTGGTCGACGGCAAGCTGCCGAGCACCCAGGGCTGGGTCGCCCTGATCGCCGCCCACGTGTTCGTCCTCTTCTTCGCCCTGTCCTGGGGCGTGGTCGTCTGGGTCATGCTCGGCGAGATGTTCCCGAACCGGATCCGCGCCGCCGCGCTGGGTGTGGCCGCCGCCGCACAGTGGATCGCCAACTGGGCCATCACCGCGAGCTTCCCGTCGCTCGCCGACTGGAACCTGTCCGGCACCTACGTGATCTACACGGTCTTCGCCGCGCTCTCCATCCCGTTCGTCCTGAAGTTCGTGAAGGAGACGAAGGGCAAGGCGCTGGAGGAGATGGGCTGAGCCTGACAAGAGGCTCCTCGAACTCGAGGAGAAGGGCCAAGTCCCCGCTGCCCCTCTCCTCGGACCCTCCCGCCGCCCGGCTCGGCCACTGCCCGAGCCGGGCGGCGGTGTTCTGCCGGTCCCCTGTGCACGAGGCTCAGCTCTCCAGCCCGGGGAGCACCCTCTCGCAGAACAGATGCAGGCTGCGCCAGCCCTCGTCCACCGGCATCCCGCCGGCCAGCGGATGCAGGACGTGGCTGTCCAGGTCCAGGCCCAGGCACTCCTCGGGCGTCACGATCCGGTACACGCCCTCCGCCCGCAGCTCCTCCACCGTCGTGGCCGCCGACCTGACCGCCGAGCGGACGCCACGGCCGCCGGACTGCCAGGACGCGTACGTCCGCGCCTCGTGCAGGAAGTGCTGCCCGTACTCGGCCCATGCCCGGTCCGGATCCTCCGCGAGGTGCAGCAGCGGCGTCCTCTCCGCGGGCATCATCGTCCAGCCCTCCCTGCCGTACTCCGCCAGCCGCTCCTTGTAGTAGGCCTCCAGCTCCGGCAGGTGCGCGCTCGGGAAGAACGGCAGGCCCAGCCGGGCGGCGCGGCGGGCCGCCGCCTTCGAGGAGCCGCCGACCAGCAACAGGGGGTGCGGCTGCGTGTACGGGCGCGGGGTGACCCGCACGGTACGGCCCCGGTAGGCGAACTCCTCACCGGTCCACGCCCTCAGCACCGTCTCCAGCAGCTCGTCCTGGAGGCTTCCGCGGCGCTCGAAGTCGACACCGAAGGAGGCGTACTCCTCGGGCCGGTACCCGATCCCGGCGACGGTCACCAGCCGGCCGCCGCTGATCAGGTCGAGCACGGCGATGTCCTCGGCCAGCCGCAGCGGGTCGTGCAGCGGCCCGATCACCGCCGAGACGGTGACCGTGAGCCGTCGGGTCGCCCCGAGCACGGCACCGGCGAAGACGAAGGGCGACGGCAGCCAGTTGTTCGCCGCCCCGTGGTGCTCCTCCGTCTGCACGGTGGTGACCCCCCGGTCGTCGGCGTACGCGGCCATCTCCACCGCGGCCCGGTAGCGGGCGCGGAGTGAGGCGGGGGTCGCACCGGGCTCGACGAGGTTGAACCGTACGACCGATACGGCCATGACAAGGCCCCCTTCACCTTCGCCGGGCGGGTGTGCGGGGAGGAGAGTAACTGACGGGTCGTCAGACAACCAGGGTGTGCAGCCCCGGAGCCGCCGCCGAACGGGGCGGTGCCCGGTCGCGCATACTGGACGCGTTATGGAAACCGTCATCCTTGCTGTAGTCATCGCCGTGGTCGTGCTCGGCGCGCTCGGCGGGCTCATCGTCGGCAGCCGGCGCCGGAAGCCGCTGCCCCCGCCGCCCCCGACGACGCCCGACCTCACCGCCCCTCCGGCCGAGCCGCACGTCGGCGACGAGGCCGAGACGCCGCGCGACGAGGAACGCCGGACGATAGAGGAGGTGGATCTTCCGGGCGGTGGGGCTCCCGTCGCCGTCGAGGAGCCGCCCGTCGTCGAGGCGCCCCCGATCGAGATCCCCGAGCCCACCGCCGGCCGTCTGGTCCGCCTGCGCGCCCGTCTGTCCCGTTCGCAGAACGCGCTCGGCAAGGGGCTCCTCACCCTCCTGTCCCGGGAACACCTCGACGACGAGACCTGGGAGGAGATCGAGGACACGCTGCTCACCGCCGACGTCGGCGTGCAGCCCACCCAGGAGCTGGTCGAGCGGCTGCGCGAGCGTGTGAAGGTGCTCGGCACCCGCACGCCCCAGGAGCTGCGCAGTCTGCTGCGCGAGGAGCTGCTCACGCTGGTCGGCACCGACATGGACCGCACGGTCCGCACCGAGCCGGAGTCCAGCAAGCCCGGCATCGTGATGGTCGTGGGCGTCAACGGCACCGGCAAGACCACCACCACCGGCAAGCTGGCCCGGGTCCTGGTGGCCGACGGCCGCACCGTCGTCCTCGGCGCCGCCGACACCTTCCGTGCCGCCGCCGCCGACCAGCTGCAGACCTGGGGCGAGCGGGTCGGCGCCTACACCGTGCGCGGGCCGGAGGGCGGCGACCCGGCCTCCGTGGCCTTCGACGCGGTGAAGGAGGGCAAGGAGATGGGCTACGACGTCGTGCTCATCGACACCGCCGGCCGCCTGCACACCAAGACCGGCCTCATGGACGAGCTCGGCAAGGTCAAGCGCGTCGTGGAGAAGCACGCCCCGCTCGACGAGGTGCTGCTCGTCCTGGACGCCACGACCGGGCAGAACGGTCTCGTCCAGGCCCGTGTCTTCGCCGAGGTCGTGGACATCACCGGCATCGTGCTGACCAAGCTCGACGGCACGGCCAAGGGCGGCATCGTGGTGGCGGTCCAGCGGGAGCTGGGCGTACCGGTGAAGCTGGTCGGCCTCGGCGAGGGTGCCGACGACCTGGCGCCGTTCGAGCCGGAAGCGTTCGTGGATGCGCTTATCGGGGACTGAGCACGCCGACGCACGCGGTGCGTGCGTGACCGTAGGAAGGAAGGGCCCCGTTCCATGGTGCAGCTGGAACGGGGCCCTTCCGCATCGGGGGAGCCGGCCTTCTCGAACCGGCCGGCCTACACGGGTGAGCGATGCGCCACATACGCCAGCGTGCCGATCAGCAGGCGCGCCGCCGGGGGGCTCGTCGCGGAGTCCAGGGCGGGGGAGCGGAGCCAGCGGACCGGGCCGAGGCCGCCGCGGTCGGAGGGCGGGGCCGTGATGTACGCGCCGGGGCCCAGGGCGTGCAGGTCGAGGGCGGTGTCGTCCCACGCCATCCGGTACAGCAGGTCCGGCAGCTCCGCGGCTGACCCGGGGGCGACGAAGAAGTGCGCGCGACCCTCCGGCGTCGCCGCCACCGGGCCGAGCGGCAGGCCCATGCGCTCCAGCCTGACCAGGGCGCGCCGCCCGGCCGACTCGGCGACCTCGATCACGTCGAACGCCCGGCCCACCGGCAGCATCACCGCGGCGCCCGGCACCTCGGCCCAGGTCTCGGTCACCTCTCCGAGCGTCGCGCCGGCGCCCACGACGGGCGCGAAGTCCAGCGGGTGCGCGCCGGGCGCGCCGCAGTCCGCTTTGCCGCAGGAGCACTGCCCGGCGACCGCCCGTGCGCCGGGCACCACGTCCCAGCCCCACAGTCCCGTGTACTCGGCCACGGCCGTGCACTCCGACGAGCGGCCCCGGCGCCGAGCACCGGAGCGGATGTCGCGGATGCCCCGCGTGCCGCCGATCGTGAAGCCCATGCCCCCTCCAACGGGTCCAGCGCGCCGGTGGTTACGCCATGAAAGCGGAATGTGACTCTGAGTTCCGGCCCGTCGGTCGTCTCTGCGGGGCTCCGGGCAGCGCCCGGTTGCATCCCGGGGTGGTGCGCGGTCCGTGCGCGCCGGTGAGTGCACGCCTCCACCCGATTCCGGCTGTCATGTGTCAAGTGAATCGTGCGGAGCCTGCCCTTGGTTCATTCGAAGGGGTGGCGAATGGTGGCGTTTCTGTGTACGCCATGGCTGGACGGGTGATCGTAGGACTACTTTGAGTGCACGGTTCCTGGGGACTCATGCACTCGTGGGTATGCCGGAGGCAAGTCGGTTCCCGTCCGAGGGGTGAGAACCGCCGGACGCGGGACCGTGGGCACCGGCATTCTGGTAGTGCTTGGCGCGCACAGCGACAAGTGGTCTGAGGGATGGGGGCGTTCCAGTGGGCGGCAGTGACGGAAGCGCAACGAACGCTGACAAGCGCCCCAATGAGCTGCTCGCCTCGTGGTTCGTGCGCAGCGGCTGGTCCAAGGGCGAGCTGGCGCGTCAAGTGAACCGCCGGGCGCGCCAGTTGGGCGCGAACCACATCTCCACGGACACCTCCCGGGTGCGCCGCTGGCTCGACGGGGAGAACCCGCGCGAGCCGATCCCGCGGATCCTGTCGGAGCTGTTCTCCGAGCGCTTCGGCTGTGTCGTCGCCGTCGAGGACCTCGGACTGCGCCCCGCCCACCAGTCACCCTCCGTGTCCGGGATCGACCTGCCCTGGACGGGCCCGCAGACCGTGGCCATGATCAGCGAGTTCTCGCGCAGCGACCTGATGCTGGCGCGGCGCGGCTTCCTCGGAACCTCGCTGGCCCTGTCCGCGGGCCCGTCCCTCATCGAGCCCGTGCAGCGCTGGCTGGTGCCGAGCCCCGCCTCCCCGCGCGAGGGCACCGCGCCCCCGCAGCCGTCCGGGCGCGCCCGCGGCCGGCTCTCCCAGCCCGAGCTGGACCTCCTCGAGACCACCACGGTGATGTTCCGCAAGTGGGACGCCCAGTGCGGCGGCGGACTGCGCCGCAAGGCGGTCGTCGGCCAGCTGCACGAGGTGACCGACCTGCTGCAGGAGCCGCAGCCCGAGGCCACCGCCAAGCGCCTGTTCAAGGTCGCCGCCGAGCTGGCCGAACTGGCCGGCTGGATGAGCTACGACGTCGGGCTGCAGCCCACCGCCCAGAAGTACTTCGTGCTCGCCCTGCACGCCGCCAAGGAGGCGGGCGACAAGCCGCTCGGCTCGTACATCCTCTCCAGCATGAGCCGCCAGATGATCCACCTGGGCCGGCCCGAGGACGCCCTGGAACTCATCCACCTCGCCCAGTACGGCAGCCGTGACTGCGCGAGCCCGCGCACCCAGGCGATGCTGTATGCGATGGAGGCCCGCGCCTACGCCAACATGGGACAGCCCGGCAGGTGCAAGCGTGCCGTCCGGATGGCCGAGGACACCTTCGCCGACGCCGAGGACTGGGACGAGCCGGACCCCGACTGGATCCGCTTCTTCTCCGAGGCCGAGCTGTACGCGGAGAACTCCCACTCCTTCCGTGACCTCGCCTATGTGGCGGGCCGCAGCCCCACCTACGCCTCCCTCGCCGAGCCCCTGATGCGGAATGCCGTCGACCGGTTCGCCGAGGACAGCGAGCATCAGCGGTCGTACGCGCTCAACCTGATCGGCATGGCCACCGTGCATCTTCTCCAGCGCGAACCCGAGCAGAGCGCGGTGCTCACCAAGCGGGCCCTGGAGGTCGCCAAAAAAGTGCGCTCGGAACGTGTCAACACTCGTATTCGAAAAACCGTCGACACGGCTGTACGCGATTTCGGTGATCTCACGGAGATCGTCGAACTCACCGACCACCTCGCCACCCATCTGCCCGAGACCGCCGAAGCGGTCTGAATCCTCCCCGAGCCCCAGGCTCCCAGGGCCAGAAGGCCCCTGGGACTCCGGCCGCGGCCGCCATCCCGAACCGCCCGACTCGGCTCCCCCCATGCCAGGTCATCGGATGGCCGCCGCGGCCGGACACCTTTTTGCGCCTAAGCCGGCGCCGCTCTCGCGGACGTGGTTGCTCGCCGTGGGGGTTGCTCAATTGATGGTTGCTGTGTGATTCGGCCGATGGCCGTGCTGCCCACCATCTGAAGGTTGCGCCACGATAACGATCAGCGTGACCGGCATCCGGCAGTTCATCAACGCGTAACACGCCGGGCGCCTTCGTCACTGCGGTGAAACATCGAGGGGCTTCGACCGAAACGGCGCTGCGTCAATCTCGTGGCCCATAACCCCCACGCCCTCATGACCGGACCGCTCTCCGGCTTCGCCCGCACGGGGCCGTACCAACCGACGAGGAGACGCCGATGGCACCAGCCGCCATCACGCTTGCGGCGGACGCACCCAAGCTGTCGTCCGCCAACACAGGTTTCATGCTCATCGCTTCAGCCCTGGTGCTGATCATGACCCCGGGCCTGGCCTTCTTCTACGGAGGCATGGTCCGCGTCAAGAGCACCCTCAACATGCTGATGATGAGCTTCATCAGCATGGGCATCATCACCATTCTGTGGGTGCTCTACGGCTTCTCCCTTGCCTTCGGCACGAACAACAGTTTCATCGGCTGGGACTCCGACTGGTTCGGCCTCCACAAGATCGGCCTGACCGAGCTCTGGCCCGGCTACACGATCCCGATCTTCGTGTTCATGGTCTTCCAGATGATGTTCGCGATCATCACGCCGGCCCTGATAAGCGGCGCCCTCGCGGACCGCGTGAAGTTCTCGGCCTGGTCGCTGTTCATCGCGCTGTGGCTCACGATCGTCTACGTCCCGGTCGCCCACTGGGTCTGGGGCTCCGACGGCTGGGCCTTCAAGCTCGGTGTGATCGACTTCGCCGGTGGCACCGCGGTCCACATCAACGCCGGTGCGGCGGCGCTCGGCGTGATCCTCGTCATCGGCAAGCGCGTCGGCTTCAAGAGGGACCCGATGCGTCCGCACAGCCTTCCGCTGGTCATGCTCGGCGCGGGTCTGCTGTGGTTCGGCTGGTTCGGCTTCAACGCGGGCTCCTGGCTCGGCAACGACGACGGCGTCGGCGCGCTGATGTTCGTCAACACGCAGGTCGCGACGGCCGCCGCCATGCTGGCCTGGCTCGCCTACGAGAAGATCCGCCACGGCGCGTTCACCACGCTGGGAGCCGCCTCCGGCGCGGTCGCCGGTCTGGTCGCGATCACCCCGTCCGGCGGTGCGGTCTCCCCGCTCGGCGCGATCGCCGTCGGCGCCATCGCCGGTGTCGCCTGCGCCGCGGCCGTGGGCCTGAAGTTCAAGTTCGGCTACGACGACTCCCTCGACGTCGTCGGCGTCCACATGGTCGGCGGCATCATCGGCTCCCTGCTGATCGGCTTCTTCGCCACCGGCAAGGGCCAGTCCACCGCCACGGGCGTCTTCTACGGGGACCACAGCTTCACCCAGCTGTGGAAGCAGTGCGCCGGTGTCGGCGCGGTGCTCGCCTACTCCCTGGTCGTCTCCGCGGTCCTCGCCTTCCTCCTCGACAAGACCATCGGCATGCGGGTCACCGAGGACGAGGAGGTCTCGGGCATCGACCAGGCCGAGCACGCCGAGACCGCATACGACTTCAGCGGCGCGGGTGGCGGTGTCGCCGGGACCGTCGCCTCGGCCCTGGCCGCCACGGAGACCAGGAAGGTGGACGCATGAGGCTCATCACCGCCGTCGTCAAGCCGCACCGGCTCGACGAGATCAAGGAGGCCCTCCAGGCCTTCGGGGTCCACGGACTGACGGTCACGGAAGCGAGCGGCTACGGTCGGCAGCGGGGACACACCGAGGTCTACCGCGGCGCCGAGTACACGGTCGACCTGGTACCCAAGATCCGTATCGAGGTGCTGGCCGAGGACGACGACGCCGAACAGCTCATCGAGGTCATCGTCAAGGCGGCCCGCACCGGCAAGATCGGTGACGGCAAGGTCTGGTCCATCCCGGTCGAGACGGCCGTACGGGTCCGGACCGGCGAGCGCGGACCCGACGCGCTCTAGACACGCACGGAACAGGAGTCGCTGGGTGACGAGTACGGACGCACGTACGGAAGCAGAGGGCTCGGGACCCAGCGGCTACGCGGCGGCCCGGCTGCGCCTCCTCACGGAGGGGGCGCAGTCCGGGCCGCCGCGCCGTGCCGCCCTGTCCGACCTGACGGACGCCTGGCTCGCGGAGCTGTTCGCCGCGGGCGCCGAGGGAGTGCGCGGTGTGTCCCTGGTCGCCGTCGGCGGGTACGGCCGCGGCGAGCTGTCCCCGCGCAGCGATCTCGACCTGCTCCTGCTGCACGACGGGAGCGACAGCAAGGCGGTCGCCGCCCTCGCCGATCGCATCTGGTACCCCGTGTGGGACCTCGGTCTGGCCCTCGACCACTCCGTGCGCACCCCGGCGGAGGCCCGCAAGACCGCCGGTGAGGACCTCAAGGTGCAGCTCGGCCTGCTGGACGCCCGGCACCTGGCGGGCGACCTCGGGCTCACCGCGGGCCTGCGGACGGCCGTGCTGGCCGACTGGCGCAACCAGGCGCCGAAACGTCTCCCCGAACTCCAGCAGCTGTGCGCCGAGCGGGCCGAGCGGCAGGGCGAGTTGCAGTACCTGCTGGAACCGGACCTCAAGGAGGCCCGGGGCGGGCTGCGCGACGCCACGGCCCTGCGGGCGGTCGCCGCCTCCTGGCTCGCGGACGCCCCGCGCGAGGGTCTCGCCGACGCCCGGCGCAGGCTCCTCGACGTACGCGACGCGCTGCATCTGGCCACCGGACGCGCCACCGACCGGCTGGCACTGCAGGAGCAGGACCAGGTCGCCGCCGAGCTGGGCCTGCTGGACGCCGACACGCTGCTGCGGCAGGTGTACGAGGCGGCGCGCGTCATTTCGTATGCGAGCGACGTCACGTGGCGTGAAGTGGGGCGTGTGCTGCGTTCGCGCGCCGTACGGCCGAGGCTGCGCGCCATGCTGGGCGGCGGCAAGCCGGTCGCCGAGCGGTCCCCCCTGGCCGAGGGCGTGGTGGAGCAGGACGGCGAAGTCGTCCTCGCGCGCGCCGCGCGCCCCGAACGCGACCCCGTGCTCCCGCTGCGCGCCGCCGCTGCCGCCGCCCAGGCGGGCCTCCCGCTCTCCCTGCACGCCGTGCGGCGCATGGCCGGCTCCGCGCGCCCCCTGCCCACGCCCTGGCCCGCCGAGGCGCGCGAGCAGCTCGTCACCCTGCTGGGCTCCGGCCGCCCGACCGTCGAGGTCTGGGAGGCCCTGGAAGCCGAGGGCCTGATCACCCGCCTGCTGCCCGACTGGGAGCGGGTGCGCTGCCGCCCGCAGCGCAACGCCGTGCACCTGTGGACCGTGGACCGGCACCTGATCGAGACGGCCGTGCGCGCCTCCGAGCTGACCCGCCGCGTGGGCCGCCCCGACCTCCTCCTGGTCGCCGCGCTCCTGCACGACATCGGCAAGGGCTGGCCCGGCGACCACTCCCTCGCCGGCGAGACCATCGCGCGTGACGTGGCCGGACGCATCGGCTTCGACCGCGACGACGTCGCCGTCCTCGCCACCCTCGTACGCCACCACCTGCTCCTCGTCGAGACCGCGACCCGGCGCGACCTGGAGGACCCGGCCACCGTCAGTTCCGTCGCCGAGGCCGTCGGCTCCCAGAGCACCCTGGAGCTGCTCCACGCCCTCACCGAGGCGGACGCGCTCGCCACCGGACCCGCGGCATGGTCGACCTGGCGCAGCGCGCTCGTGACCGACCTGGTGAAACGGGTCTCCGCGGTACTGGCCGGCGACGAGCCCGCCGACCCCGAGGCCGCCGCGCCCACCGCCGAGCAGGAACGGCTCGCGGTCGAGGCGTACCGCACCGGCGGCCCGGTCCTGGCACTGCGCGCACAGACCGAGCCGCCCGCCGAGGAGCCGTCCGGCGAACCGGAACCCCTCGGTGTGGAACTCCTCATCGCCGTGCCGGACCAGCCGGGCGTGCTGCCCGCCGTGTCCGGGGTGCTCGCCATGCACCGCCTCACCGTCCGCACCGCCGAGCTGCGCGCCCAGGACCTGCCGGACGGCATGGACGGCTCGGTGCTGCTGCTCGACTGGCGGGTCGCTGCGGAGTACGGCTCCCTGCCCCAGGCGGCCCGGCTGCGCGCCGACCTCGTACGCGCCCTGGACGGTTCCCTGGACATCTCGGCCCGCCTGGCGGAGCGCGACGCGGCCTACCCGCGCCGCCGGGGCGTGGTGCCCCCGCCGCCGCGCGTGACGGTCGCCCCCGCGGCCTCCCGCCACGCGACGGTGATCGAGGTCCGCGCCCAGGACGCACCGGGGCTGCTGTTCCGGATCGGGCGGGCACTGGAGAAGGCGGGGGTGCGGGTGCGCAGCGCCCACGTCTCCACGCTGGGCGCCAACGCCGTGGACGCCTTCTATGTGACGACGGGCACGGGCGCGCCGTTGCCGGCGGAGGACGCGGTGTCGGTGGCACGGGCCCTGGAGGGGACGCTGCGGGGGTGAGGTCGGCGGGCGGGGACGTTTTCCCCGCGCGGCCGGATACCCTGGAGGGCAGCCCAAGACGACCCCGACCCCGAGGACCGACGCCGCCGTGTTCGACACCCTCTCCGACCGCCTTAGCGCGACTTTCAAAAGCCTCCGCGGAAAAGGCAGGCTCTCCGAGGCGGACATCGACGCCACGGCGCGTGAGATCCGCATCGCGCTCCTCGAAGCCGACGTGGCCCTGCCCGTGGTCCGCTCCTTCATCAAGAACGTCAAGGAGCGCGCCCTCGGTGCCGAGGTCTCCCGGGCGCTGAACCCCGCCCAGCAGGTCCTCAAGATCGTCAACGACGAGCTGGTCACCATCCTCGGTGGCGAGACCCGCCGCCTGCGCTTCGCCAAGCAGCCCCCGACCGTGATCATGCTCGCGGGTCTGCAGGGCGCCGGTAAGACCACGCTCGCGGGCAAGCTCGGCAAGTGGCTCAAGGAGCAGGGGCACTCCCCGCTCCTGGTCGCCGCCGACCTCCAGCGCCCGAACGCGGTCAACCAGCTCAGCGTCGTCGCCGAGCGCGCCGGCGTCGCCGTCTACGCACCGGAGCCGGGCAACGGCGTCGGCGACCCGGTCAAGGTCGCCAAGGACTCCATCGACCACGCGAAGCAGAAGGTCCACGACATCGTGATCGTGGACACCGCGGGCCGCCTCGGCATCGACCAGGAGATGATGCAGCAGGCCGCGGACATCCGGGACGCGGTCTCGCCCGACGAGATCCTGTTCGTCGTCGACGCCATGATCGGCCAGGACGCCGTGAACACCGCGGAGGCCTTCCGTGACGGCGTCGGCTTCGACGGTGTGGTGCTCTCCAAGCTCGACGGTGACGCCCGCGGTGGTGCGGCCCTGTCGATCCGCCAGATCACCGGCAAGCCGATCATGTTCGCGTCGAACGGCGAGAAGCTCGACGACTTCGACGCCTTCCACCCGGACCGGATGGCCTCCCGCATCCTCGACATGGGTGACCTGCTCACCCTGATCGAGCAGGCGGAG
Organism: Streptomyces sp. Y2F8-2; assembly: GCF_014905555.1. GTDB lineage: Bacteria > Actinomycetota > Actinomycetes > Streptomycetales > Streptomycetaceae > Streptomyces > Streptomyces cynarae. The sequence continues at coordinate 213,863 of NZ_BNGS01000011.1, forward strand.
AAGACGTTCAGCCAGGAAGAGGCCGAGAAGATGGCCTCGAAGCTGGCGTCCAAGAAGGGCCAGGACTTCACCCTGGACGACTTCCTGGCCCAGATGGAGCAGGTCAGGAAGATGGGCTCCATCTCCAAGCTGCTCGGGATGCTGCCGGGCATGGGCCAGATCAAGGACCAGATCAACAGCATCGACGAGCGCGACGTCGACCGCACCGCCGCGATCATCAAGTCGATGACCCCGGGCGAGCGCCAGGACCCGACGATCATCAACGGCTCGCGCCGCGCCCGTATCGCCAAGGGTTCCGGTGTCGAGGTCAGCGCGGTGAAGAACCTCGTCGAGCGGTTCTTCGAGGCCCGCAAGATGATGTCCCGCATGGCCCAGGGCGGCGGCATGCCCGGCATGCCGGGGATCCCGGGCATGGGCGGCGGCCCCGGCCGTGCCAAGAAGCAGCAGAAGAAGGCCAAGGGCAAGCAGCGCTCCGGCAACCCGATGAAGCGCAAGCAGCAGGAACAGGAGGAGGCCGCTCGCCGCGCCGCCGCGGCGCAGGGCGGGGGCGCCTTCGGCCTGCCGCAGCAGAGCGGTCAGGAGTTCGAGCTGCCGGACGAGTTCAAGAAGTTCATGGGCTGACCCGCGTTCGACGCGTACGACTCGTTCGACTCGTACGACGCCGGGGGCGCCCCTCTGAGGAGGGGCGCCCCCGGCGCGTCGTCTAGGGGATGCGTGCGATCAGGTAGCGGAAGACGTTCGGCATCCACACCGTGCCGTCCGCACGCCGGTGCGGATGCAGCGCCTCCGCCAGTTCCTTGTCGACCTGCTCCTGGTCCGTCGTGTCGATGGCCGCGTCGAACAACCCCGTCGACAGCATCCCCCGCAGCGCGCTGTCCATGTCGGCGTATCCGAAGGGGCAGGCGACCCGCCCCGACCCGTCCGGCCTGAGCCCGCAGCGCTGCGCGGCCTCCTCCAGATCGTCGCGCCGGGCCGGCCGCCAACCGCCCCCGCCACGTTCCGGATCGGCCAGTTTGGCGGCGACACGCAGGACGGACGCGGTGCTGCACCGTTCCGGCGGACCCCATCCGGCGAGCACCACCGGCGTCCCGCGCTCCGTGAACGGCGCCGCGGCCACCAGCTGCTCCTCAAGGGTCTCGGCGTCACCGGCCGCACAGCCGATCGGCTCGAACGCGGTCACCAGGTTGTATGCCGGCTCATCGGCTGCGGGCGCCGCGTCCCGTGGCGAGCCCTCCACGATCCGGGCACCGGCACACGCGCGCGTGCCCCACGGCGCGGGCCCCAGCCGCTCGCGCGCGAGCGCCAGTCGTTCGCACGCCCCGCAGTCCACGCCGGTGACCGATGCGCCCCGGGACGCGGCCATCAGCAGCGCCAGCCCCGTACCGCATCCGAGCCCCAGCAGCCGCGTCCCGGAACCCACTTCCAGCCGCTCGTAGACGGCCTCGTAGAGCGGCACCAGCATCCGCTCCTGAATCTCCGCCCAGTCACGCGCGCGTGCACCCCGGTCCACGCGAGGAACCGCGCCCGCGTGGGAAAGGTGCTGCCGCACGGGCGTAGGTGTCATCGAAAGCGCCCCAATCCGCCGTGAGTTGCCGCTGTCTGACGATGCCGTCCCCCGTGACGTGCCCTCGCACTCGGCCCCCGTGGCCCCCGTATGGCCTCCGTATGCCAGGAAACTCCGCGCCCGTCGTGGCGTCCAGGGGTCGTGGGGTACTCGGTGTGCGCCGTCCGCGCGCCCCTGGTCCGCCCCCGGGCGAAAAATGATGCACCGGGCACACGCGTGCCCCCGTACCATCGCGCCATGGCAAAGGCGCCCGTCCTCACGCCCCGGGCGGAGGATTTTCCCCGTTGGTACCAGGACATCGTGAACAAGGCCGAACTGGCGGACAACGGGCCGGTGCGCGGCACCATGGTGATCCGACCGTACGGGTACGGGCTGTGGGAGCGGATGCAGCAGGAGATGGACGCCCGCATCAAGGAGACGGGCACTCAGAACGCCTACTTCCCGCTGCTGATCCCCCAGTCGTATCTGACGAGGGAGGCCGAACACGTCGAGGGCTTCGCGCCCGAACTCGCCGTGGTCACGCACGGCGGCGGCAAGGAACTGGAGGAGCCGGCGGTCGTCCGGCCCACCTCCGAGACCATCATCAACGAGTACTTCTCCAAGTGGATCCAGAGCTACCGCGACCTTCCGCTCCTGATCAACCAGTGGGCCAACGTGGTGCGTTGGGAACTCAGGCCGCGGCTCTTCCTGCGCACCTCCGAGTTCCTGTGGCAGGAGGGCCACACGGCGCACGCCACCTACGAGGAGGCCCGGGACTTCGCGGCCCGTATCCACCGCGACGTCTACGGGGACTTTCTGCGCAACGCCCTCGCGACGGACTTCGTGTCCGGCCGCAAGACGGCCAGGGAGCGCTTCGCCGGCGCGATCAACACCCTCACCCTCGAAAGCATGATGGGGGACGGCAAGGCCCTGCAGATGGTCACCAGCCACGAGCTGGGCCAGAACTTCGCCAGGGCGTTCCACACGCGGTACCTGGCGAAGGACGGCAGACAGGAACTCGTCTGGCAGACCTCCTGGGGCTCCACCACCCGCATGATCGGCGCCCTGGTGATGACGCACGGCGACGACGACGGTCTGCGAGTCCCGCCACGCCTCGCCCCGGTCCAGGTGGTCGTGCTCGCGATCAAGGGCGATGAGACGGTTCTGGCCACGGTCCGCGAGACCGGCGACCGGCTGAGGGCGGCGGGCCTCCGCGTCCACGTGGACGACCGCACCGACACCCCCTTCGGCCGCCGCGCCGTCGACTGGGAGCTCAAGGGCGTGCCCGTACGCGTCGAGATCGGGCCGCGTGACCTGGAGAACGGCACCGCGATGCTGGTCCGCCGGATCCCCGGAGGCAAGGAGCCGATCCCGGTCGACGCGCTCGCCGGGATGCTGCCCGGGATCCTCGAGGAGGACCAGGCGCTGCTGCTGGAGCAGTCGCGGGAGCGCCGGGAGTCCCGCACGGCGGACGTGTCCACGATCGAGGAGGCCGTCGAGGCGGCCGCCGCGGGATGCTGGGCGCGCATCCCGTGGGCCGTGCTCGGCGAGGACGGCGAGGCCGGGCTGGCCGAGCACGCGGTGACCGTACGGTGTCTGGTCGCCGAGGACGGGTCGGTTCCCGACGCCGACGACGCACCCGGTAACGTCGCCGTCGTTGCGCGCGCTTACTGAGACAGCGGACGGTGGGCCGAGAGCGGCCGAAACGCCTCTTGCGTATCCGAGGACCACAGCAGCCCCGGCGTGCGGAGTTCCTCTACGCGCCGGGCCGTAGGCGTCGCTACGCACCACCTTGGGATGAGCTGTGCGGCTTCTCCGCAGTTCGGCGCACCCGCCCTCGTCAGGACGCATCAGCGGCAACTGACTGGTACGTGCAAATTATTTGGGATGCCCCGGAATAGGAACACGGGGGGCCTCAGGCTCGTTGTCATTACGTGAGCACGACACCACCTGTTCTCGCCGCAGAGCTGGCGCAGGCGTGGGCCGACATTCAGCGGTACCACCCCGAGCTGCCCGATCTTGCCGCGCCCGAGTCACTGATCGGAGAGTCGTCGTCCGCCTGCGGGCACGAACTCTCCTTCGAGCGACTGCTCCATGAAGCAGTCCACGGCATCGCCGCCGCGCGCGGAGTGCGCGACACCTCCCGTGCCGGCCGCTACCACAACCGCAGATTCCTCGCGATCGCCGAGGAGCTGGGCCTGGACCACCCCGAGGAGCCGCACCCGAGCAGCGGCTTCTCCCTGGTCACGCTCAACCCCGAGGCGAAGCGGCGCTACCGCCCGACGATCGAGCGGCTCCAGCGCGCGCTCAAGGCCCACTCGCAGGCGACGGCCGCCGACACGGCCCGCACGTTCCGGGGCCCGGCCGCCCGCCACGGCTCCTCCGGAGGCGGCGTCCGCGTCAAGGCGGTCTGCGACTGCGGCCGCAACGTCCGTGTGGTCCCCTCGGTCCTGGCCCAGGCCCCGATCGTGTGCGGCGGCTGCGGAAAACCCTTCCGCATCCCCGAGCCGGTGGGAGCGGCGGCAAGCTGAGCCGACGGCTGCTCGTGGCGGCCGTACCTCGCTTGCTCAGGCATCCGTGAGCGCCGGGTGGCGTGACCAACGCCCGGGGGACCCCGGCGCCGGGTGCCTCTTCGGCATGTCCGCACCCGTGCACACCGCCCCCTCGGCCAGAAGCGACCCGCAGGGTATGGCACAATGGCTAGCTGTACTCGACAGCCGCACAGGACCCCTCTCTCCTCCGGCTGACGCGTCCATCGGGCACTCGGGTACCGCAACCCCACGCGGCCACTTCGCCGTGCCCAACCACGTCAAATCCAGGAGAACCCACTCCCGTGGCAGTCAAGATCAAGCTGAAGCGTCTGGGCAAGATCCGTTCGCCTCACTACCGCATCGTCGTCGCCGACTCCCGCACCCGCCGTGACGGCCGGGCGATCGAGGAGATCGGCAAGTACCACCCGACGTACAACCCGTCGGTGATCGAGGTCGACGCCGAGCGTGCGGCGTACTGGCTCTCCGTCGGCGCTCAGCCGACCGAGCCCGTGCTCGCCATCCTCAAGAAGACCGGCGACTGGCAGAAGTTCAAGGGCGAGCCCGCCCCGGCGCCGCTGCTGCAGCCGGAGACCAAGGCCGCGCGTCCGTCGTTCGAGGCCATCAGCGGCGAGGACGAGGGCAAGGGCGAGGCGATCACCCAGAAGAAGAAGGCCGAGAAGAAGGACGAGGCCCCGGCCGAGTCCTCTGCGTCTGAGTCGACCGAGGCCTGAGCATGCTCGAGGAGGCTCTCGAGCACCTCGTGAAGGGCATCGTCGACAACCCTGACGATGTGCAGGTGGCCTCGCGCACCCTGCGTCGCGGGCGTGTGCTCGAGGTGCGGGTCCACCCCGACGACCTCGGCAAGGTGATCGGCCGCAACGGCCGCACCGCACGTGCTCTGCGCACCGTCGTGGGCGCCATCGGCGGCCGCGGCGTCCGGGTCGACCTCGTCGACGTGGACCACGTTCGCTGAACCAACGCAGCACCGGCTCGGGCCGGGGAGGGCCACTGGGCCGTCCCCGGCCCGTAGTCGTATGACAGGAGATCAAGCACAGTGCAGCTGGTAGTCGCACGGATCGGCCGCGCCCACGGGATCAGGGGCGAGGTCACCGTGGAGGTCCGTACCGATGAGCCCGAACTCAGGCTCGCCCCCGGCGCCGTACTGGCCACCGACCCCGCCTCGGCCGGACCGCTGACCATCGAGACGGGCCGGGTGCACAGCGGCCGCCTGCTCCTCCGCTTCGAGGGGGTGAGGGACCGCAACGCCGCCGAGGCGCTGCGCAACACCCTGCTGATCGCCGAGGTCGACCCCGACGAGCTGCCCGAGGGCGAGGACGAGTACTACGACCACCAGCTCATCGACCTGGACGTGGTGACCGAGGACGGTGTCGAGGTCGGCCGCATCACCGAGATCTCGCACCTGCCCACACAGGACCTGTTCGTCGTCGAGCGCCCGGACGGGACCGAGGTGATGATCCCCTTCGTGCAGGAGATCGTCACTCGGATCGACCTCGAGCAGCAGCGGGCCGTCATCGACCCCCCGCCCGGGCTGATCGACGACCGCGCCGAGATCGTCTCGTCGAGGGACGAGGGCGCATGAGACTCGACGTCGTCACGATCTTCCCCGAGTACCTGGAACCGCTGAACGTCTCCCTCGTGGGCAAGGCACGCGCGCGTGGACAGCTCGACGTCCATGTGCACGACCTGCGGTCCTGGACGTACGACCGGCACAACACCGTCGACGACACGCCGTACGGCGGCGGCCCCGGCATGGTGATGAAGACCGAGCCCTGGGGCGAGGCCCTGGACGAGATATTCGCCGACGGCTACGAGACCGGCTCCCACGAGCCCGCGCTGATCGTGCCGACCCCCAGCGGCCGCCCCTTCACCCAGAAGCTCGCCGTCGAACTCTCCGAGCGCCCGTGGCTGGTCTTCACCCCCGCCCGCTACGAGGGCATCGACCGCCGCGTCGTCGACGAGTACGCCACCCGGATGCCGGTGTACGAGGTGTCCATCGGGGACTACGTCCTCGCCGGCGGTGAGGCGGCCGTCCTCGTCATCACCGAGGCGGTGGCCCGGCTCCTGCCCGGTGTCCTCGGCAACGCCGAGTCCCACCGGGACGACTCCTTCGCCCCCGGCGCGATGGCCAACCTCCTCGAAGGCCCCGTCTACACCAAGCCACCCGCCTGGCGCGGCCGGGGCATCCCCGACGTGCTGCTCAGCGGCCATCACGGGAAGATCGCCCGCTGGCGCCGAGACGAGGCCCTGAAGCGCACGACGGCCAACCGGCCCGACCTGATCGAGCGCTGCGAGCCCGCCGCCTTCGACAAGAAGGACCGCGAGATGCTCTCCATCCTGGGCTGGACGCCGGACCCGGAGGGCAAGCCCCACGGCCGATTTTGGCGCAGGCCGGACGGCATGGAAGAATAGTGCGCTGTTGCCCGCCGTCCGGCGTGCGCCCCTGCCACAGGGGGACACGACGCCCGCCCCGACGACGGCCACCACTCTCTTGCCGAAAAAACTACGTACCGCCGATGACCTGTGGCATCGGCGAAGAAAGCAGACGAAATGTCTCACCTGCTCGACACCGTCGACGCCGCGTCGCTGCGCTCCGACATCCCGGCCTTCCGTCCCGGTGACACCGTCAACGTCCACGTCCGCGTCATCGAGGGCAACCGCTCCCGTGTGCAGCAGTTCAAGGGCGTCGTGATCCGCCGCCAGGGCTCCGGCGTGCGCGAGACCTTCACGGTCCGCAAGGTCTCCTTCTCCGTCGGCGTCGAGCGCACCTTCCCGGTGCACACCCCGATCGTCGAGAAGATCGAGCTCGTCACCCGCGGTGACGTCCGTCGCGCCAAGCTGTACTACCTGCGCGACCTGCGCGGCAAGGCCGCGAAGATCAAGGAGAAGCGCGAGAACTGAGCGCCTGAGGGAGTTCACAAGGGGGCCGGATAGCATCTGGCCCCGATGGACACCGAAGCACAGCACGTGGAGCGCGACCGCTCCTCCCACCCCGCTCAGCCCGAGGAGACCTCGGACACAAGGGGGCCGGAGGAGCGGTCGCGCTTCGCGTTGCGGTCCCGTGTCGCCGACTGGCTACCCGGGGGCCGGATCACCCTCACCGTGCTGGTCTGCCTGCTGTTCCTCCTCACCCTCGGCACGTTTGTGATGCAGCCGTTCGACATACCGAGCGGTTCCATGGAGCGCGGATTGAGGATCGGGGACCGCGTTCTCGTAGATAAGTTGGCGTACCGTTTCGGATCCGAGCCGCAGCGGGGAGATGTCGTCGTGTTCGACGGCACCGGGTACTTCGGGAACGCCGACTACGTCAAACGGGTAGTGGGTGTAGGGGGAGACCACGTGGTCTGCTGCGACAAGGAGGGGAGGCTCGAGGTGAACGGCCGGTCGGTCGACGAGTCGTCGTTTCTGTACCCCGGCAACAGTCCGTCCGACGTCCCCTTCGACGTCGTCGTGCCCGAGGGCGCGCTCTTCGTCCTCGGCGACCACCGCAGGGACTCCAGCGACTCCCGGGACCACCTCGGCTCGCCGGGCGGCGGCATGGTCCCCGTCAGCGCGGTGATCGGCCGGGCCGACTGGGTGATCTGGCCCTCCGCGCACTTCAGGCACATCACCCGCCCCGGCGCCTACGCGCGCGTGCCCGCGCCCGGCGCGAGCGTCCCGGAGACGAACCCGCCGCAGACAGCGGGCGGTGCGCATGGGTAACCGCGGCAAACCGCGCGGTGCGCCGTCCGACACCGCCACGCAGAACCTGCTGCCCACCGGCGCGCGACGCGCCGTCGGCTCGGCCCCCACCGGACGCAGCCGTGCCGAGCGGCGCAAGCTCCAGCGCAAGGTGAAGCGCAAGAGGAGGCGTTCCGCCGTCAAGGAGATACCGCTCCTCGTCGGTGTCGCCGTCCTCATAGCGCTCGTTTTGAAGACCTTCCTCGTGCAGGCGTTCGTCATCCCGTCGGGCTCCATGGAGAACACGATCCAGATCGGCGACCGCGTCCTCGTCGACAAGCTGACCCCGTGGTTCGGCTCCAAGCCGCAGCGCGGGGACGTCGTCGTCTTCCGGGACCCCGGCGACTGGCTCGCGGGCGAGAAGACGCCCCAGAAGAACGACCCCATCGTCGTCAAGCAGGTCAAGGAAGGGCTCACCTGGATCGGCCTGCTGCCGTCCGACAACGACAAGGACCTCATCAAACGGGTCGTCGCGGTCGGCGGAGACACCGTCAAGTGCTGCGACACGCAAGGGCGGGTCACGGTCAACGGCGTGCCGCTGAATGAGCCGTACATTCACCCGGGGAACAAACCTTCGGACTTCTCGTTCTCGGAGACCGTGCCACCGGGCCGTCTGTGGGTGATGGGCGACCACCGGGCCAACTCGGCCGACTCCCGCTACCACCGCAACGAGCCGTACGGCGGTACTGTCTCGGAGGAGTCCGTCGTGGGCCGCGCCATGGTTATCGCCTGGCCCATTGGGCACTGGACCCGATTGAAGGAGCCGGACACTTACGCGTCGGTGCCGGGCGGTGCGGTCGGCGCACCAGGTCCGTCGCATAGGGTGGCCTCCGCGGATCGATACGGATTGATCCCCCTCCCGAGCCCTGCGGAACTCCCGCTCGTTATGGGAGTGGTGGGCCTGCGTCGACAGGGGCGCCGGCGGCGGTACGGAGTGAGGAGTGGATGTGGGGGATTTGGCGGTCGGCGCACGGTCCGGACACGAGGGTCCCGAGGAGAGGCCGGAGCGACCCGACGAGGCGGCTGCCCCGGCCGCGGAAGAGCACGTCGGCACCGGGAGTGACTCCCCGGCGCACGGCGCGCAGGAGAGCGGCGGACAGGGCGGCGGCCCCAAGAAGCAGCGCTCCTTCTGGAAGGAACTTCCGCTCCTCATCGGCATCGCGCTGGTGCTCGCGCTGCTGATCAAGACGTTCCTGGTGCAGGCGTTCTCGATTCCCTCGGACTCGATGCAGAACACCCTCCAGCAGGGTGACCGCGTCCTCGTCGACAAGCTGACCCCGTGGTTCGGCTCCAAGCCCTCGCGCGGCGAGGTCGTGGTCTTCCACGACCCGGACAACTGGCTGGCGGGCGAGCCCACCAGCACGCCGAACGCCCTGCAGACGGCGCTGAGCTGGATCGGCCTGATGCCGTCCGCCGAGGAGAAGGACCTCATCAAGCGGGTCATCGGCGTCGCCGGCGACACCATCGAGTGCAAGAACACCGGCCCGCTGTTGGTCAACGGCAAGCCGCTCAACGAGCCGTACGTCTACCCGGGCAACACCCCGTGCAGCGTCGACGACCAGGGCGGCCAGTTCAAGGTCACGGTTCCCCCGGGCAAAATCTGGGTCATGGGCGACCACCGGCAGAACTCGCTCGACTCCCGCTACCACCAGCAGGACAAGTACCGGGGCTTCGTGCCGGCGGGGAACGTCGTGGGCCGCGCCATCGTGATCGCCTGGCCGCCCACCCGCTGGGACACGCTGCCGATCCCGGACACCTTCGACCAGGGCCTGAACACGGTGGCCCCCTCCGCCCTCGGCCTGATCGGCGCCGTGCCGCTGGTGATGTGGCGCAGGCGCCGCCTCACCGCGCGCCTTACCGACGGAAACCCGCGGGTTTCCGGCAGCGGTACCGCCGGGTAGGGTGCCGTCCCAGATCGCCGATCTTCCGCGGCCCGGCTGTGGCCGCGGGATCGATTCTCCGACCTGGGAGCTGTGGGAATGAGCGGGACTGGTCGTGCGGACAAGGGCCGCGGACGGCTCGGCAGCAGGCTGTCGGGGCTGGCCGTGGCCCTCGGCTGTGTGCTCTTCCTCGGTGGGTTCGTCTGGGGCGCGATCGTCTACCGGCCCTACACCGTGCCCACCAACTCCATGTCGCCCACCATCGCCGCCGGTGACCGGGTCCTCGCACAGCGCGTCGACGGCGCCGACGTCAAGCGCGGCGACGTCGTCGTCTTCCGCCAGACGGCCTGGGGCAACATGCCGCTGGTCAAGCGGGTCGTGGCGGTCGGCGGCGACACCGTCGGCTGCTGCACCGACGGCAAGCTGACCGTCAACGGCAAGCAGATCGACGAGTCCTACCTCGCCAAGGGCGAGCCCGCCGAGTACAAGACGATCCCCACGATCACGGTCCCCAAGGACCGGCTGTTCGTGCTCGGCGACGAGCGCAGCGGCTCCCTGGACTCCTCCGCCCACCTCACCGAGGCCTTCAACGGCACGGTGCCGCGCAACGCGGTGGACGCCCGTGTGGACGCCGTGGTGTGGCCGATGAACGGCATGCTGGCCCGCCCGACGGGCTTCGAGACACTGGGCGCCCTCTCGTCGCCCGGGCCGCTGCGGCTGATCCTCGGCGTGATCGTGGCGGGAGCGGTGCTGGTACTGGGAGGCGCGGCCTACGGGCCGATCGCGGGGCTCGCGCGACGGGGGCGCGGCACCGCGGTGCGGACGGAGCCGGCCCGTGCCCGCTGAGGCAACCTCGCCCGCGCCCGCCTCGCCCGACGAGCCGGGCGCCGACGAGCCGCGCAAAGTGGCCCGGGTGGTGCTGCTCGACCCCGACGACCGCATCCTGCTGCTGCACGGCCACGAGCCGGAGGACCCCGCGGACGACTGGTGGTTCACCCCCGGCGGCGGTGTCGAGGGCGACGAGACGCGCGAGCAGGCCGCGCTGCGGGAAGTGGCCGAGGAGACCGGTATCACGCAGGTCGACCTGGGCCCCGTACTGTGGCGTCGCAGGTGCTCGTTCCCGTTCGCGGGCCGCCGCTGGAACCAGGACGAGTGGTACTACCTGGCCCGTACGACCCAGACGGCCACGGCCGCGCCGAACCTCACGGAACTGGAAAAGCGCAGCGTCGCGGGAGCACGGTGGTGGACGTGCGGGGAACTGGCCGCGGCACATGAGACGGTGTATCCGAAGAGACTCGCCGAGCTGCTGCGCACACTGCTCGACGAAGGTCCTCCCGCCGAACCTGTGACCCTGGACACGGAAATCGTCTAGGGCCTCACAGGAGTGGCGCACAATGGGGGGATCGCACGGCTGAAGGGGAACATGCCATGAGCGCCGAGGACCTCGAGAAGTACGAGACCGAGATGGAGCTCAAGCTCTACCGGGAGTACCGCGATGTCGTCGGTCTGTTCAAATACGTGATCGAGACCGAACGGCGCTTCTACCTCACCAACGACTACGAGATGCAGGTGCACTCGGTCCAGGGCGAGGTGTTCTTCGAGGTGTCCATGGCGGACGCCTGGGTGTGGGACATGTACCGCCCCGCCCGCTTCGTGAAGCAGGTACGCGTCCTCACATTCAAGGACGTGAACATCGAGGAGCTGAACAAGAGCGACCTGGAGTTGCCGGGCGGCTGAGCAACACGCCCGTGACGCACCCGTGTGGGTGACGGAGTTCTCCACAACCGCCGAGTAGTCCACCAAGATCCATCCGGTGGAGCCCGATGCGTGACGGTTGGCGCCGGAGGTGGTGCCGACATGAACACACACCAGGCACGCAACGCACTCGGCCGGTACGGAGAAAACGTGGCCGCCCGGCGCCTCACGGCCGCCGGAATGACCATCCTGCAGCGCAACTGGCGCGACGGCAGAAGCGGCGAGATCGACATCGTGGCCAGGGACGGCGACGTCCTGGTCGTCTGCGAGGTGAAGACCCGCAGGGGCGGCTCCTTCGAGCACCCGATGGCCGCCGTGACCCCCCAGAAGGCGCAGCGGCTGCGCGACCTCGCCGAACGCTGGATCCAGGCCCACGGCGGCGCCCCACCGGGAGGCGTCCGCATCGACCTCATCGGCGTCCTGCTCCCGCAGCGCGGCGCACCCGCCGTCCAGCACGCGCGAGGGGTGGCCTGACATGGGCTTCGCACGCACATGCTCCGTGGCACTGGTCGGCGTCGAAGGCGTGGTCGTCGAGGTCCAGGCCGACCTGGAACCAGGCGTCGCGGCATTCACCCTTGTCGGCCTGCCCGACAAGAGCCTCACGGAGAGCCGGGACCGCGTCCGGGCCGCCGTGGTCAACTCGGGCGGCGAATGGCCCCAGAAAAAGCTCACCGTCGGACTCAGCCCCGCCTCCGTGCCCAAGGCCGGCAGCGGATTCGACCTCGCCGTCGCCTGCGCGGTGCTCGGCGCCGCCGAACGCATCGACCCCAGGGTGCTCGCCGACATCGTCATGATCGGCGAACTCGGCCTGGACGGACGGGTCCGGCCGGTCCGCGGCATCCTGCCCGCGGTCCTGGCCGCCGCGGACGCGGGTTACGAACAAGTGGTCGTGCCGGAATGCGCCGCCGCCGAAGCCTCACTGGTACCCGGCGTGTCCGTACTCGGCGTCCGCAGCCTGCGGCAACTGATCGCCGTCCTCGCCGACGAGCCCGTACCCGACGAGGAGCCGGACGTGCAGGGCCGCCCCGATCCCCTCCTCGCCGGCCTGCGCGTCCCGGGCACCGGAGCCGCCACCGGCATGCACAGCGTGGGCGCCGCACAGCACGACACCGGCCACGACCTCGCCGACGTCGTGGGCCAGAACTCGGCGCGCACCGCGGTCGAGGTGGCCGCGGCCGGCGGCCACCACCTCTTCCTCGAAGGCCCGCCCGGCGCCGGCAAGACCATGCTCGCCGAACGGCTGCCCGCCATCCTGCCCACACTCAGCAGACAGGAATCACTGGAAGTCACGGCGGTGCACTCCGTGGCCGGCCTGCTCCCACCCGGCAAACCCCTGATCGACACCGCCCCCTACTGCGCCCCCCACCACTCGGCCACCATGCAGGCCCTCGTCGGAGGCGGCCCAGGCGTCGCCCGGCCCGGCGCCGTGTCACTCGCCCACCGAGGGGTCCTCTTCCTGGACGAAACCCCCGAATTCAGCAGCCACGCCCTCGACGCCCTGCGGCAACCCCTGGAGTCCGGGCACGTCGTGATCGCCCGCAGCGCCGGTGTCGTACGGTTCCCCGCGAAATTCCTCATGGTGCTCGCCGCCAACCCCTGCCCCTGCGGACGCTTCTCCCGGCGCGACACCCACTGCGAGTGCCCATCCTCGGCGATCCGCCGCTACCAGGCACGGCTCTCCGGCCCCCTCCTCGACCGGGTCGACCTGCGCGTCGAGGTCGACCCCGTCACCCGGGCCGAACTCACCGACCGCGGAGCCCGAGGCGAGACCACCGCGACCGTCGCCGACCGGGTCCACGCCGCCAGGCAGCGAGCGGCGACACGCCTGGCGGACACCCCCTGGCGGACCAACAGCGAAGTGCCGGGACGCGAACTGCGCAGCCGCTGGCACGCCGCGCCCGGCGCCATGGACGAAGCCGAGCGCAACCTCGAACGGGGCGTGCTCACCGCCCGGGGACTCGACCGCGTGCTCCGCGTGGCCTGGACGATCGCCGACCTCGTGGGCCACGACCGGCCCAACGCCACGGACGTCGCCCTGGCCCTGCAACTGCGCACCGGCGTTCCTCGGGGCGTGCCGATGACGATCGGAGCATCGGCGTGAACGAGGACAGCACCCTCGACGCCGCATCCCTCGCCCGGATCTACCTCACCCGGATCATCGAACCCGGAGACGAGGTGGCCGGCCGCTGGCTGCGGGAACGCGGCCCCGAAGAGCTGGCCCGACGACTGCGCGAAGGCGGCAGGCGGCTGCCGGGGGTCACGGACAAACGGTGGGCGGGACTGCTCGCGCGCGCCGCACGAGCCGAACCGGAGCGGGACTGGGCAGCCGCCCGAGACGCCGGCATGAGGTTCGTGTGCCCCGGGACGGCCGAGTGGCCGGCCCAGCTCGACGACCTCGGAGACGCCCGCCCCATCGGGCTGTGGGTGCGAGGGCACCCCAGTCTGCGGATGTGGGCCCTGAAGTCCGTCGCGCTCGTCGGCGCACGGGCCTGCACCGAGTACGGCGCACACATCACGGCCACCCTCGCCGCCGACCTCGCCGAACGCGGCTGGGTCGTCGTGTCGGGGGGCGCCTACGGCGTCGACGGCGCCGCCCACCGGGGCGCCCTCGGGGCCGGCGGCGCCACCGTCGCCGTCCTCGCCTGCGGCGTCGACCGGCCCTACCCACGCGGACACAGCCGGCTGATCGGCAGGATCGCGGAACAGGGGCTGGTCGTGGGGGAACTGCCGCCCGGGGAACATCCGACACCGAGCCGGTTCCTCGTCCGCAATCGGGTCATCGCCGCACTCACCCGCGGCACCGTCGTCGTCGAGGCCGCCCACCGCAGCGGCTCCCTGGTCACCGCGCGTGCCGCCGAACGGCTCGGCCGCTTCGTCATGGGCGTCCCCGGACCCGTCACCAGCGGACTCTCGGCCGGCGTGCACGAACTGCTGCGCGGCGAAGCCCTGCTCGTCACCGACGCAGCCGACGTCGTGGAACTGGTCGGCGACATGGGCGAACTGGCCCCGGACCGACGGGGCCCCGTGCTGCCCCGCGACCTGCTGGAACCCGCCGCCCGACGGATCCTGGCCGCCCTGCCCGCACGCGGCACCGCGTCCGCGGCCGAGATCGCCCGCGGCGCGCAGACGACCCAGGACGACGCGGTCGGGAGACTGTACGAACTCCGATCACTTGGATTCGTCGAACGACACGGCGATGGCTGGAAGTTGACACGCCAGGCCATCACAGCCAGTCGACAAGATCACCTCTGGTGCTGACCGAGCGTGTTTCGGCCGTCCGGGCGACCCCCGACAGCCTTGGCGTTTCCCGCAGTTGACCCTTTCCAGCGATCACAGAGGGCTACCACGGCACCCGCGGCAACCGCCCCACACGGCCCGTTCGCGCACGGGTGATCCGCTGCCCTTCGCACACTGCGACACCACAGTCACGCTACGCTCACGAGGTTCCGACTCAGACAGGCCATCTCGACACCAGACCGACAGCTCCCCAGGCATCACCAGTTCACGGCAGAACGGCACAAGGCAACGAATGCCCCAGCACACCTCCGGGTCCGACCGGGCGGCGCACCCCCCAGCCGCCCGTGACGGCGGCAGCGTGCGCCCGCCCGCTCCCTCGACGCTCGACGAGTTGTGGCGGTCGTACAAGGAGACGGGGGACGAGCGGTTGCGGGAGCAGCTGATCCTGCACTACTCACCGTTGGTGAAGTACGTGGCCGGCCGGGTGAGCGTGGGCCTGCCGGCCAACGTGGACCAGGCCGACTTCGTGTCATCGGGGGTCTTCGGGCTGATCGACGCGATCGAGAAGTTCGACATCGACCGGGAGATCAAGTTCGAGACGTACGCGATCACCCGGATCCGGGGCGCCATGATCGACGAACTGCGGGCGCTGGACTGGATCCCACGATCGGTACGGCAGAAGGCGCGCAGCGTGGAGCGGGCGTACGCGACCCTGGAGGCGCGCCTGAGGCGGACCCCGACCGAGGCGGAGGTGGCCGCCGAGATGGGCATCGGCGTGGAGGAGCTCCATGCCGTCTTCAGCCAGCTGTCACTCGCGAACGTGGTCGCCCTGGAGGAACTGCTGCACGTGGGCGGTGAGGACGGCGACGGGCTGAGCTTCATGGACACGCTGGAGGACACCGCCGCCGACAACCCGGTCGAGGTGGCCGAGGACCGGGAACTGCGGAGATTCCTGGCCCGAGCCATCAACACGCTGCCCGAGCGGGAGAAGACCGTGGTCACGCTCTACTACTACGAGGGACTCACCCTCGCCGAGATCGGCAACGTGCTCGGCGTGACCGAGAGCCGCGTGAGCCAGATCCACACGAAGTCGGTCCTGCAGCTGCGCGCCAAGCTGGCCGCCTTCGGCCGCTGAGGCGCGATCCCGTCAACGGCGCGTGTGGCGCGAGTGACTGCCGTCACCGGCGGTCCGTCCGTACAGTGGGGGACGTGCCAAGGATTCGAGCGGCCTCCGTGGCCGAGCACCGGTCGATGCAGCGAGCCGCCCTGCTGGACGCGGCACGGTCCCTGCTGTCCGAGGGAGGGACGGAGGCACTGACCTTCCCGGCCCTCGCCGAGCGCACGGGCCTCGCCCGCTCCTCCGTCTACGAGTACTTCCGCTCCCGCGCGGCCGTCGTCGAGGAACTCTGCGCGGTCGACTTCCCCGTGTGGGCCGCGGAGGTCGAAGCCGCGATGGCGTCGGCGGAAGGCCCCGAGGCCAAGATCGAAGCGTACGTACGACAGCAGCTCGCGCTCGTGGGGGACCGGCGCCACCGGGCCGTGGTGGCCATCTCGGCCAGCGAACTCGACGCCGGGGCCCGCGAGAAGATCAGGGCGGCGCACGGCGGGCTCGTCGCGATGATCGTCGAAGCCCTGCGCGACATGGGCCACCGCGAACCCCGACTGGCCGCGATGCTGCTCCAAGGCGTGGTCGACGCGGCGGTACGGCGGATCGAACTGGGCGCGGCGGAGGATCCGGCGGCGATCACGGAGGTGGCGGTGGCGATGACGCTGCGCGGCGTTCGGGGCTGAATTTCACTCCTTGGGGGGGCCTCCCCCTCCCCCCTCCCTCCCCACCCCCACCACCCAAGCCCCCGCCCACAGCCCCACCTACGGCACCGGCACAAACACCGATTCCGGCACAGGCACCCCCTCCACGGCCAGCAACCGAGACGGCCCCGCATGCAGCAGCCACGGTGGCAGGAGCGACAGCGGGTCCAGGTACGTGTCCCCTCGGCGCAGGCCCCAGTGCAGGCAGGGGCCCGGGCAGTGGGCCGTCGACGGTTCCAGCACGCCCAGGACGTCGCCCGGGGCCACCTCGTCCCCTTCCCGTACCGACGCGCGCACCGGCTCGTACGTCGTGCGCAGGGGTGGGTCGCCGGTGCCCGTCAGGTCGACCGAGACCACGCCCCGTCCCGCCACCCGGCCCGCGAACGTCACCCGCCCGGCGGCGACCGCTCGTACCGGATCGCCTGCGGCTGCCGCCAGGTCGACGCCGCGGTGGCCCGGGCCGTACGGAGTCGCCGGGGGTTCCCAGCCCCGTACCACCATGGGGCGCACACCCACCGGCCAGAGTCGGCCCACGGCCGGCACCGAGCTGCCGGGGTCCGGCGCAGGCGTCCCCGGCGAGGGTCCCCGGGCCGCCGCAGGCACCGCTGCCGACGGTCCGCGGGCCGGCATCGGCACCGCCGCCGAAGGCCAGCCGCCCGCCCACGCTGCCGAGGCCGGGACCCCGGCCGTGACCAGCAGCAGTGCCGTCGGCCATGTCCGCACAGATCGTTTCGTTCGCATGGGAGTACCGTGCCGGAGGACGGGCCGGGCCTGCCGGAACCTGTGGACAACTGCCCGGTTGTGGACAGCGGCGTCACCCGCCGCCCCGGCGGTCCCGTACACTTCTTGTGGCGATCCGGGTCACCGGGTCGACTTCGCACGCCCCGACAACGGGCCCTCACGGGCCGGTGTCAGCGCCTCCTCGGTCCTTCGCGGCACGGCGCACGCGGGCGTCAGGGACAACCGAGAAAACACAAGGAGAACGGCCATGGCCGTCGTCACGATGCGGGAGCTGCTGGAGAGCGGCGTCCACTTCGGTCACCAGACCCGTCGCTGGAACCCGAAGATGAAGCGCTTCATCTTCACCGAGCGCAACGGCATCTACATCATCGACCTGCTCCAGTCGCTGTCGTACATCGACCGCGCCTACGAGTTCGTCAAGGAGACCGTCGCCCACGGCGGCACGGTCATGTTCGTCGGCACGAAGAAGCAGGCGCAGGAGGCCATCGCCGAGCAGGCCACCCGCGTCGGCATGCCGTACGTCAACCAGCGCTGGCTGGGCGGCATGCTCACCAACTTCTCGACCGTCTACAAGCGTCTGCAGCGCCTGAAGGAGCTCGAGCAGATCGACTTCGAGGACGTCGCGTCCTCCGGTCTGACCAAGAAGGAGCTCCTGGTCCTCTCCCGCGAGAAGGCCAAGCTGGAGAAGACCCTCGGCGGTATCCGCGAGATGCAGAAGGTGCCGAGCGCCGTCTGGATCGTGGACACCAAGAAGGAGCACATCGCGGTCGGTGAGGCCCGGAAGCTCAACATCCCGGTCGTCGCCATCCTCGACACCAACTGCGACCCCGACGAGGTCGACTACAAGATCCCGGGCAACGACGACGCGATCCGCTCCGTCACCCTGCTCACCCGTGTGATCGCCGACGCGGTCGCCGAGGGCCTCATCGCCCGTTCCGGCGTGGCCGCCGAGGGCAAGGGCGAGAAGGCCGCCGGCGAGCCGCTCGCCGAGTGGGAGCGTGACCTGCTCGAGGGCGAGAAGAAGGCCGAGGAGGCCCCCGCCGCCGAGGCCGAGAAGCCGGCCGAGGCTCCGGCCGCCGAGGCTCCGGCTGCCGAGGCTCCGGCTGCGGAGGCTCCGGCCGCCGAGGGCGAGCAGGCCTGAACTTCAGGGCCGTTCGGCTGATGTGAGGGCGGGCGGCGCCGTGAGCGCCACCCGCCGTTCATCCGCAGCCCTTAGATCTGCTTCAGGCCGACGGATCCGCATCGGCGGATCTTCACCGGCAGCAGATCTCCGTAGCCCGTAGATCTTCGGCGGCCGCCCGCCCCGGGTCGGCGGCCGCCGCTTCGAGACTTCGAACTCCGAGAAGAGATTCACAGAATCATGGCGAACTACACCGCCGCCGACGTCAAGAAGCTCCGTGAGCTCACCGGCGCCGGCATGATGGACTGCAAGAAGGCGCTGGACGAGGCCGAGGGCAACGTCGACAAGGCCGTCGAGGCGCTCCGCATCAAGGGCCAGAAGGGCGTCGCCAAGCGCGAGGGCCGCTCCGCCGAGAACGGCGCCGTGGTCTCCATCATCGCCGACGACAACTCCTCCGGTGTCCTCGTCGAGCTGAAGTGCGAGACCGACTTCGTCGCCAAGGGCGAGAAGTTCCAGGCCGTCGCCCAGGCGATCGCCGAGCACGTCGCCAAGACCTCCCCGGCCGACCTCG
This sequence comes from Streptomyces sp. Y2F8-2, assembly GCF_014905555.1. Taxonomy (GTDB): domain Bacteria; phylum Actinomycetota; class Actinomycetes; order Streptomycetales; family Streptomycetaceae; genus Streptomyces; species Streptomyces cynarae. Next base: position 232,788 of record NZ_BNGS01000011.1, read on the forward strand.
AGGCCCTGCTCGCCTCCGAGATCGAGCCCGGCAAGACCGTGCAGGCGTTCGTCGACGAGGCCAACGCCAACCTCGGCGAGAAGATCGTCCTCGACCGCTTCGCGCAGTTCGCCGACGGCTACGTGTCGGCGTACATGCACCGCACGATGCCCGACCTGCCGTTCCAGATCGGTGTGCTCGTCGAGCTCGACAAGCCGAACGCCGAGGTCGCCAAGGGCGTCGCCCAGCACATCGCCGCCTTCGCGCCGAAGTACCTCTCCAAGGAGGACGTCCCGGCCGAGGTCGTGGAGTCCGAGCGCCGCATCGCCGAGGAGACCACCCGCGCCGAGGGCAAGCCCGAGGCCGCCCTGCCGAAGATCGTCGAGGGTCGCCTCAACGGCTTCTTCAAGGACGCCACGCTGCTCGGCCAGCCCTACGCGCTGGACAACAAGAAGTCCGTCCAGAAGGTCCTGGAAGAGGCCGGTGTCACCCTGAAGCGCTTCACGCGCATCAAGGTCGGCATCTGAGTCCGGACCGCGATCGACGCGCGACCCCGGTAGGGTCGAAAGCAGTCGTCTGCGCAATCGCGTAGGCCGACCCGCACACGCGTGTGGCGGACGACAGCAGATCTGACGAGGAGGCCATTGCCGCGCATGGGATGCGAAACACGCCCCACCGGCAATGGCCTTCTTCGTATGTGCACCACGAGGAGATCTCCATGACCACCAAGGCCGAGAAGAGCGACGACGGCAAAGTTCGCGGCCGGTTCCTGCTGAAGCTGTCCGGAGAGGCGTTCTCCGGCGGCACCGGACTGGGTGTCGACCCGGACGTGGTGCACGCCATCGCCCGTGAGATCGCCGCCGTGGTGCGCGACGGATCCCAGATCGCCGTCGTCATCGGCGGCGGCAACTTCTTCCGCGGCGCGGAACTCCAGCAGCGCGGCATGGACCGGGCCCGCTCCGACTACATGGGCATGCTGGGCACGGTCATGAACTGCCTCGCCCTCCAGGACTTCCTGGAGAAGGAGGGCATCGACTCGCGCGTGCAGACCGCCATCACCATGGGCCAGGTCGCCGAGCCGTACATCCCGCTGCGCGCCGTGCGTCACTTGGAGAAGGGCCGCGTGGTCATCTTCGGTGCCGGTATGGGCATGCCGTACTTCTCCACCGACACGACCGCCGCCCAGCGCGCCCTCGAGATCGACGCCGAGGCGCTGCTGATGGGTAAGAACGGTGTGGACGGCGTCTACGACTCCGACCCGAAGACCAACCCCGAGGCCGTCAAGTTCGACTCGCTCAGCTACGGCGAGGTCATCACCCGCGATCTGAAGGTCGCCGACATGACCGCGATCACGCTGTGCCGGGACAACAAGCTGCCCATCCTCGTCTTCGAGCTGCTGGCTGAGGGCAATATCGCCCGGGCGGTCAAGGGTGAGAAGATCGGCACACTCGTGGGTGACCAAGGCGGCCGGGAGTGACCGGAGGCAGACCCGTCGGGGGTGAACCCCGTCCGGGCGAGGGACCCTGACCGAGGGATGGACAATGTCCTGCCGGTCGGGAACCGTGCAGGAAGAAGACGCGACGCAGCCGGCCGCAGACCGATGAGGACCGTTGCCGGGCCTACTCAAGACACGCAGGAGCAAGTGGTGATCGAAGAGACCCTCCTCGAGGCCGAGGAGAAGATGGAGAAGGCCGTCGTGGTCGCCAAGGAGGACTTCGCCGCGATCCGCACCGGTCGTGCGCACCCGGCGATGTTCAACAAGATCGTGGCCGACTACTACGGCGCACCGACGCCGATCAACCAGCTGGCCTCGTTCTCGGTGCCGGAACCGCGTATGGCCGTGGTGACGCCGTTCGACAAGAGCGCACTGCGCAACATCGAGCAGGCGATCCGCGACTCCGACCTGGGCGTCAACCCGAGCAATGACGGCAACATCATCCGTGTGGTGTTCCCCGAGCTCACCGAGGAGCGGCGCCGCGAGTACATCAAGGTCGCCAAGGGCAAGGGCGAGGACGCCAAGGTCTCGATCCGCTCCGTGCGCCGCAAGGCGAAGGACGCCATCGACAAGCTCGTCAAGGACGGCGAGGTCGGCGAGGACGAGGGCCGCCGTGCGGAGAAGGAGCTCGACGACACCACCGCGAAGTACGTCGCGCAGGTGGACGAGCTGCTCAAGCACAAGGAAGCGGAGCTCCTCGAGGTCTGATGAACGACTCTTCCTGGGGGGCGCCGCCACAGGCCGGGTACTGGGGGCCCACCGAGCAGGGGCCTGGCCAGGGCGTCGGCCCGGCGGGTCCCGCGTACGATGCGCATGACGCCCAGCAGACTCGCCCCATGCCCATCGTGCCCGAGGTACCCGCGCCCGGCGGAGACCAGGATGACGACCGGGGGGTCGCCGCCCGTCGACGCGGCCCCTTGTTCCGCGACGAGACGCCGCAGGTGCCGTCCCCGTGGGCGGCGCCGCAGAATACGGAGCCCATGCCCGACGCCCCGCAGCCGGCAGCCGCACCTCAGAAGAAGAGTGCGGGCCGTGACCTGGGCGCGGCCATAGGGGTCGGCGTCGGGCTCGGCGTCGTGATCGTCGCCTCGTTGTTCATCGTCAAGGCCGTGTTCGTCGGCGTCATAGCAGTCGCCGTGGTGGTGGGCCTGTGGGAGCTGACGAAGCGGCTGGAGGAACGCAAAGGCATCAAGGCGCCGCTGGTGCCGCTCGCGGTCGGCGGCGCGGCGATGGTCGTCGCCGGGTATGTGCGGGGCGCCGAGGGAGCCTGGGTGGCGATGGCGCTGACCTCGCTCGCGGCCCTGGTGTGGCGCATGACGGAACCGCCGGACGGCTACCTCCGGGACGTCACGGCAGGCGTCTTCGCAGCCTTCTACGTGCCGTTCCTGGCCACGTTCGTCGCCATGATGCTCACGGCCGGCGACGGCCCGCAGCGCGTGCTGACCTTCCTGCTCCTGACGGTCGTCAGCGACACGGGCGCGTACGCCATCGGGTGGCGCTTCGGCCGGCACAAGCTGGCCCCGCGCATCAGTCCCGGCAAGACTCGCGAGGGTCTCATCGGGGCGGTCACCTTCGCGATGGGCGCGGGCGCCCTGTGCATGCAGTTCCTGATCGACGGCGGTTCCTGGTGGCAGGGCCTGCTGCTGGGGCTCGCGGTCGCGGCCAGCGCCACCCTCGGCGACCTCGGCGAGTCCATGATCAAACGAGACCTGGGCATCAAGGACATGGGCACGCTGCTGCCGGGCCACGGGGGCATCATGGACCGCCTCGATTCCTTGCTGCCGACGGCGCCGGTGGTGTGGCTGCTGATGGTGATCTTCGTCGGGTCGGCCTGACCTGCGCTGTCCCGGCACGGGGCTCGTCGTCCACAGGGCGGTGGGCCCCTCTGCCATGTCGACACCCAGCGGATGCGCCCACCTGTGAAGGTCTGCCGATGAAGGGTCGGGTTTCCTGACCAGCCCTTGCGGGCGCCGGTCCACCTGACATAACTACATGCGTCATGAACCTTTTCGGCCGCAGCTCTCCACTCCGACGCGCGGCGGCTCCCGCCGCACCCGTGGCCCCTGGTGCCCCACTGAGCCCCGCCGCCCCGGCGCATACCGGTGCCGGCGTTCTGCCTGATCCCGCCCTGCAGGCGCTCACCGGCGAGTGGATGATCGACCCCGCGCACAGCAGGATCGGGTTCTCCGTGCGGCACGCCATGGTGACGACGGTGCGCGGCGCCTTCACGCAGTACGACAGCCGCCTCTACTTCGACGGCCGCGACCCGGCCCGCTCCCGTGCCGACATCGCGTTGTTCACCGCCAGCGTCGACACCGGTGTCGAGCAACGCGACGCGCACCTGGTCGGCCGCGACTTCCTGGACTCCGCGACCTACCCGCGGATGATCTTCACCAGTACCGCTGTGCACCTCGCGGGCAGGGACGTCTACCGCATGACCGGTGACCTCACCATCAAGGACACCACCCGTCCCGTGGACCTGGAGCTCACCTACATCGGCCATGTGACGGACCCGTTCGGTTACGAGCGCGTCGGCTTCGACGGCACCACCACGATCAACCGTTCCGACTGGGGCCTGACCTACAACGCCAGGCTCGCCGAGGGCGGCGCCATGGTGAGCGAGAAGGTCCGCCTCCAGTTCGACATCGCGGCCATCCGCACCACCGCCACCACCTGACGGAGCACACGGGCCGGCGGCAGGAGACCGAACCGGCCCTCGCGGCCCCGTGCATCTTCGGTCGCGGGCCACACCAGTGGATCTGAGACACTGGGAGGACCATGCCCAAGCCCGGAGAAGTCACTTTCGTCGCGCCGCGCGGAGCCAAGACGCCGCCGCGGCATCTCGCTGATCTCTCGCCCGCCGAGCGCAAGGAGGCGGTCGCCGCGATCGGCGAGAAGCCGTTCCGCGCCAAGCAGCTCTCGCAGCACTACTTCGCGCGGTTCGCGCACGACCCGGAGCAGTGGACCGACATCCCCGCGCCCTCCCGTGGCAAGCTCCAGGAGGCGCTGCTGCCGGAGCTGATGACGGTCGTCCGGCATCTGGCGACGGACCAGGGCACCACCCGTAAGACGCTGTGGCGGCTGTTCGACGGCACGCTCGTCGAGTCCGTGCTGATGCGCTACCCGGACCGGGTCACCATGTGCATCAGCTCGCAGGCGGGTTGCGGCATGAACTGCCCGTTCTGCGCCACCGGCCAGGCGGGCCTGGACCGCAACCTGTCGACCGCCGAGATCGTGCACCAGATCGTGGACGGCATGCGGGCGCTGCGCGACGGCGAGATCCCCGGCGGCCCGGCGCGGCTGTCCAACATCGTCTTCATGGGCATGGGCGAGCCCCTCGCGAACTACAAGCGGGTCGTCGGCGCCGTCCGCGCCCTCACCGACCCCGCGCCGGACGGGCTCGGCCTCTCGCAGCGCGGCATCACCGTCTCCACCGTGGGACTGGTGCCGGCCATCCACCGGTTCGCCGACGAGGGCTTCAAGTGCCGTCTCGCCATCTCCCTGCACGCCCCGGACGACGAGCTGCGCGACACCCTCGTCCCCGTCAACACGCGGTGGAAGGTGCGCGAGGTCCTCGACGCCGGGTTCGACTACGTCGAGAAGTCCGGACGCCGGCTGTCCATCGAGTACGCCCTCATCCGGGACATCAACGACCAGGCGTGGCGCGGTGATCTGCTGGGCCGGCTGCTCAAGGGCAAGCCCGTGCACGTCAACCTGATCCCGCTGAACCCGACGCCCGGCTCCAAGTGGACCGCCTCCCGCCCCGAGGACGAGAAGGCGTTCGTCGAGGCGATCGCCGCCCACGGTGTGCCGGTGACGATCCGGGACACCCGGGGTCAGGAGATCGACGGGGCGTGCGGTCAGCTCGCCGCCACCGAGCGGTAGTCTGAGGGCCGTCAGTCAGTACGTACATCTTCATATTCCGACAGGGGAGCGCCACAGCGCTGAGAGTGCGGTAGCGACCGCAGACCCTCTGAACCTCGCCCAGGTCATTCTGGGTAGGGAGTTCGGTCTTCACTCGAGCTGTTGCGCCCTGCCCGGGACCCCCGAGGTCCGGGGCAGGGCCGCGTCTCTTCCTGGTCACCCCCAGGAGGAATCCAGTTGAGCATCACCGGTAAGCAGTGGGCGGCCGTGGCCGTCGGACTGGGCATGGTCACGCTGTCCGCGTGCGGGTCGTCCGGTTCCGGAAGCGGGAACGGCAGCGGCGACTCCAAGACCGTGACCCTCGTCAGCCATGACTCGTGGGCCGCCTCCAAGAGCGTCATCGCGGCGTTCGAGAAGGAGTCCGGCTACACCGTCAAGGTCCTCAAGGACGGCGACGCGGGCCAGGCCGTCAACAAGGCGATCCTCACCAAGGACAACCCGCAGGGCGACGTCTTCTTCGGCGTCGACAACACCCTGCTGTCCAGGGCGCTGGACAACGGCCTTTTCCAGCCGTACGAGGCCAAGGGCCTCGACCAGGTCGGTTCCCCGTACCGGCTGGACGGGGACAAGCACCGGGTCACGCCCATCGACTACGGCGACATCTGCGTCAACTACGACAAGAAGTACTTCGCCGACCACAAGCTGACCCCGCCGGCGTCCTTCGACGACCTCGTCAAGCCCGAGTACAAGAACCTCCTCGTCACCGAGAACGCCTCCACGTCCTCGCCCGGCCTCGGCTTCCTGCTCGGCACCGCCGCGAAGTACGGCGACGGGGGCTGGCCGGACTACTGGAAGAAGCTCAAGGCCAACGGCGTGAAGGTGGTCGACGGCTGGGAGCAGGCCTACAACGAGGAGTTCTCCGGCTCCGCCGGCGGCAAGAAGGCCAAGGGCGACCGGCCGCTCGTCGTCTCCTACGCCTCCTCGCCGCCCGCCGAGGTCGTCTACGCCGACCCCCGGCCCAAGACCGCGCCGACCGGTGTCGCCACCGGCACCTGCTTCCGCCAGATCGAGTTCGCCGGTCTGCTGAGCAACGCGCACAACACCAAGGGCGGCAAGGCGTTCCTCGACTTCCTGATCAGCAGGAGGTTCCAGGAGGACATGCCGCTCAACATGTTCGTCTACCCGGTGGTCGAGGGAGCGAAGGTGCCCGCGGAGTTCACCGAGTACGGGCCCGCGGCCAAGGACCCCGAGACCATGGCCCCCACGAAGATCGCCGCCAACCGTGACCAATGGGTCAAGTCGTGGACGTCGCTCGTACTGAAGTGACCCCACGCAGGCGGGGGAACGCGGCGCGGCTCGGGCTGATGGCCCTGCCCGTCGCGTTCTTCGCGGTCCTCTTCGCCTACCCCGTCGCCGCGATCGTCGCACGTGGTCTGAAGGCGGACGGGGTGTGGAGGCTCGGGCGGGTCGTGGACGTGCTCGCCGAGCCGGACATGCGGCACGTGCTGTGGTTCACCACCTGGCAGGCGCTCGCGTCCACCGCTCTGACCCTGCTGATCGCGCTGCCCGGCGCGTACGTCTTCGCGCGCTATGACTTCCCGGGCAGGCACGTGCTGCGCGCCGTCGTCACCGTCCCGTTCGTGCTGCCCACGGTCGTCGTCGGCACCGCCTTCCTGGCGCTGGTGGGGCGCGGCGGACTCCTCGACGACCTGTGGGGCGTACGGCTCGACACCACCGTGTGGGCCATCCTGCTCGCCCACGTCTTCTTCAACTACGCCGTCGTCGTCCGCACGGTCGGCGGGCTGTGGGCGCAGCTCGACCCCCGCCAGGAGGAGGCCGCGCGCGTGCTCGGCGCCTCCCGGCTCACGGCCTGGCGGACGGTGACGCTGCCCGCGCTCGCACCGGCGGTGGCCGCCGCCGCGCTGATGGTGTTCCTGTTCACCTTCACCTCCTTCGGAGTGGTGCAGATCCTCGGCGGCCCCACCTTCTCCACCCTCGAGGTGGAGATCTACCGGCAGACCTCGGAGATCTTCGACCTGTCCACCGCCGCCGTGCTGACGATCGTCCAGTTCGCCGCGGTGGGCGCGATCCTCGGGGTGCACGCCTGGACGGTGCGCCGCCGGGAGAGCGCGCTGAAGCTGGTCGACCCGTCGCGCACGGCGCGCAGGCCGCGCGGGGCCGCACAGTGGGCGCTGCTCGGCGCGGTCCTCGCGACCGTCGCCCTCCTGCTCGTCCTGCCGCTCGCCGTCCTCGTCCAGCGCTCGCTCGACGTGCCCGGCTTCGCCTACTACAAGGCGCTGACCCGCACCGACGACAGCACCTTCCTCGTCCCGCCCGTCGACGCCATCGTGAACTCCCTCCAGTACGCCGTCGCGGCCACCCTCATCGCGGTACTGATCGGTTCGCTCGCCGCCGCGGCCCTCACCCGCAGGGACGCCGGCCGGCTCGTACGGGGTTTCGACGCGCTGCTGATGCTGCCGCTCGGCGTGTCCGCGGTGACCGTCGGGTTCGGCTTCCTCATCGCGCTCGACAAACCGCCGCTGGACCTGCGCGGCTCCTGGATCCTGGTGCCGCTCGCGCAGGCGCTGGTGGGCGCCCCCTTCGTCGTGCGCACCATGCTGCCGGTGCTGCGGGCCGTGGACGAACGGCTGCGGGAGGCGGCCGCCGTGCTCGGCGCGTCGCCGTGGCGGGTGTGGCGCGAGGTCGATCTGCCGATGGTGCGGCGCGCCTTGCTGATCGCGGCCGGGTTCGCGTTCGCCGTGTCGCTGGGCGAGTTCGGGGCGACCGTGTTCATCGCGCGGCCCGACAACCCCACGCTGCCGGTGGCCGTGGCGCGGCTGCTCGCGCGGCCCGGCGACCTCAACTACGGGCAGGCGATGGCCCTGTCGACGATTCTGATGGTGGTGTGCGCGGTGGCGCTGGGCGTCCTGGAGAGGCTGCGGACCGATCGGACGGGGGAGTTCTGACGATGCTCACGCTGCAAGGCGCGACCGTGCGCTTCGACGGGCGCACCGCGCTCGACCGAGTGGACCTCGAGGTCGCCGAGCAGGAGATCGTGTGCGTGCTCGGGCCGAGCGGCAGCGGCAAGTCGACGCTGCTGCGGACGGTGGCCGGGCTGCAACCCCTCGATGGGGGGCGGGTGTTCCTCGACGGCCGTGACCTGGACGGGGTGCCCGCGCACCGGCGCGGGGTGGGCCTGATGTTCCAGGACCATCAGCTGTTCCCGCAGCGGGACGTCGGCGGGAACGTCGCCTTCGGGCTGCGCATGCACAAAACCGCGCGTACCGAACGGGAGGCACGCACAGCGGAGTTGCTCGACCTGGTCGGACTTCCGGGGGCCGCGCGCAGGGCGGTGTCGGAGCTCTCCGGCGGCGAACAGCAGCGCGTCGCGCTCGCCCGCGCCCTCGCGCCCCGGCCACGGCTGCTGATGCTGGACGAGCCGCTGGGCCAGCTCGACCGGTCCCTGCGCGAGCGGCTCGTCGTCGAACTGCGCGACCTGTTCGGCCGCTTGGGCACGACCGTGCTCGCCGTCACCCACGACCAGGGCGAGGCCTTCGCGCTCGCCGACCGGGTCGTGGTGATGCGCGACGGGCGGATCGCCCAGTCGGGTACGCCGCTCGAGGTGTGGCAGCGGCCCGCGAACGAGTTCGTGGCGCGCTTCCTCGGCTTCGACAACGTGGTGGAGGCGACCGTCGCCGGTGAGGCCGCGGACACCCCGTGGGGCAAGCTGCCGGTCCCGGAAGGCTCCCCGCAGGGGCCCGGCACGCTGCTCGTGCGTCCCGAGGGCGTACGGCTGACCGACCCCACCGAGGGCCTGGGCTGCACCGTGACCGCCCGGACGTTCCGCGGCACCCACGTCGCCGTACGCCTGCAACCGGAGGAGGCCCCCGCACTGGAGGCGGCCTGCCCGCTGCGGTCGGCGCCGGAAGCCGGGGACGAGGTCGGGGTCGTGTTCGACGCAGCGGAAATCGTGGTGCTCGCAGGCGCGTCCGCCACCTAGGGTGGCGATCATGGCGGAGTGGGACATGCGCCCGGCGTCGGTTTCGGACGTCGAGGCAGTGGTCGAGTTGCGTGCCGTGGTGATGCGGGCGGACCTGGAACGGCTCGGACGGTACGACGAGCAGCGGGTGCGGGAGCGGCTGCGGGACCGATTCGACCCGGCCCACACATGGGTGATCGAGGTGGGCGGCGCGTTCACCGGCTGCGTGGCACTGCGACCGGCCGAGGACGCCCACTGGCTCGAGCACTTCTACCTGACGCCCGATCTTCAGGGCAGCGGCATCGGTTCGGGCGTGCTGCGCGAGCTGCTGGAGCGGTGTGACTCCCGCGGTGTCCTGGTCCGGTTGAACGTGCTCCAGGGCAGTCCCGCCCGACGGCTCTACGAGCGGCACGGGTTCACAGTGGAGAGCGAGGATCCGGTGGACGTGTTCATGGTTCGCAAGCCGGACTGATGTGCGGCACGCACGACGGCCCGCCCCGGCAGAAGGGGCGGGCCGTCGATGCGTACGGGCGCGGAGGCGTCAGTTGCCCTTCGATGCGCTGCCGCGGCGGCGCATGCCGAAGAACACCGCGCCGCCACCGATGACGACCAGGCCGCCGGCGATACCGGCGATCATGGGCGTGTTGGAGCCGGCGCCGGTCTCGGCGAGGTTGGAGCTGCCCGCCGCGGGCGAGGGGGAGTTGTCCCCGGTCGTGGCGGGGGCCGTGCTCTCCGCCTGTGACGGCGTGGCGGACGCGGACGGGGTGGCCGACGGGGTCGGGGTGCCCGAGGCCGGCGGGGTGGACTCGGAGGCCGGCGGTGTGGTCTCCGAGGTGGCGCAGGCCGTCGACGGGGTGGTCAGGATGTCGAGGTCCTGGTGGAGGATGCCCTCGACGTCGATGTGGACGCGGTACTTGGCGTTCGCCGCCCAGTCCTCGGAGAACGTGACGATCGCACCGTCCTTGGACCCGGTGACCGTCTTCTCACCGACCTTCTTCGCGTCCGCGCCGTTCTCTTCCAGGTAGACGCTGACGGTCGCCTCCTTGCGCGAGGCGTCCTTGTCGGTGACGGTGATGCTGCCCTTCCCGCTGTCGCAGGAGGCGACGGCCGAGAAGTCACGGATGTTGCAGGCGAGCGCGTTGCCGGCGACGCCGAGTGCGAGCGCGGCGGAGGCCGAAGCGACGCCGAGGATGCGCACCGTTCGAGCGGTGCGGGAGGATATGGACACGATTGCCCTTCACGGGATGCGCAACTGCGGGGGGTTCGGGAGATGTTGCGCTGTCGTCACAACATCCCCGAGAGGCTCACAGGTTTATAAGCGGTAGCTAAGTGCTGTCAACGCCGATGTCCGGCATGACGGTCGTCTTTGCCTGCTCATTAACCGGCCATGTGTTTGAAACCCGCAGAACCGTTCTCAACCCGCCGTCGCAGTACCCCCGTTCACCTGCGTGTGCTCAGCCCTGCACCGCCGCCGGGTCCATCCACATGACCTCCCAGGTGTGACCGTCCGGGTCGTCGAAGGCACGGCCGTACATGTGGCCGTAGTCCTGCCTTTCGCCGGACTCCGTGCCGCCCGCGGCGACCGCCCGGTCGACCAACTCGTCGACCTTCTCGCGGCTTTCGGCGCTCAGGCACAGCAGCACCTCGCTGGTCCTGGTGGCGTCCGCGATCTCCTTCTTGGTGAAGTTGGCGTAGTGCCGGTGGCTCAGCAGCATCGCGATGACGGTGTCGCTGATCACGACGCAGGCGCAGTCGTCCGTCGTGAACTGCGGGTTGATGGCGTAGCCCAGCTCCGTGAAGAACTTCTTCGACGTCTCGACGTCGGCGACGGGCAGGTTCACGAAGATCATCTGCTGGTACATGGGCGGCCTCTCTTTCAACGTGGCGGATGAGCCGTACGCAGAGATGGACCGCGCGCCGATGCGAAACTCATCGCCGCTCGCGAAAAAACCTTCCGGGATGCTCTCAGCCCGTCAGCGGCATCGCCGCCAGCTCCGCGACGACCCAGGTCAGCGGCGTGAACACCACCGCCAGAGCGCCCGCGCGCAGCAGTGCCGCGGTGCGCAGCACGGTGGCCGGGGCGCCGAGCCGCACCAGCGCGGCGACCGTGTCGGTACGCGCCTGCCTCGCCTCGACCGCGGCCGTCGCCAAGGCCGCGACCGCGCAGCCCCCCACCACCGCCGCGCCCAGCGTCGTCAGCGGTCCCGGGGACGGGCGCGTGTCGGCGTACAGCGCCGCCATGGCGTAGAAACCCGAAGCCACCGCGCACACCACCCCGAGCGGCCGGCCGATCCGCCGTGCCTCCTCCTGCAGACCGCGCCCGGCCAGCAGCCGCACGGCACCCGGGCGCACCGCCTGCAGCAGCCACCCGCACAGATGCGTCAGCGCGGGGCCGGCCAGCGCGAGCCCCAGAGCGGTCAGCGCCCAGCCCGCGAGCACCGCCACGGGCCCGCCCGTGAGCCCGCCGGGCAGCGGAGCACTCGGCGCCGGGCCCGGCCGGCTCGCGTGCGCCTCGACGGCGAACCCCGCGGCGAGCGCGGCCACACCCCAGGGCAGGCCGCCGGGGGTGGGCTCGGGGGCGGTGGGAGGCTCTGGTACCGCATCCTCGGCCGGCATCTCGGGGGAGTCGTCGGCCTCGGTGTCGGCGTCGCCGCGGCGCGGTGGCCGTTCGCCTCGCGGGCGCAGCGCCACCGCGGTCGCCACGGACGCCGTGAACGGCACCAGCGCCAGCAGCGTGAGCGCCGCGGGGACGGGCAGGGGCTGGTCGGCGGCGAGGAGGTCCGACGCCGCGCCGTCGAACGGCATCCCCGTCGGGTCGCCGCGCAAGTGCAGGAAGCCCAGCAGGGCCAGCAGCGAGCCGAGCGAGGTCGTGAGGGCCGTGGTGGTCGCCGAAAGGGCCATCAGCCGGGCCGGGCCGAGGCCGATCGCCGCCAGACCGGACCGTGGACGGGTGCCGGGGTCCGTGCGGGCCACGGCCACCGCGAGGTACACGGTGGCCGCGATCGGCGCGAGGCACCAGGCGAGCCGCAGTGTCGAGCCGTCCGCCGCCTCCGGGTGCCCCAGCGCGTACCCCAGCGTGAACAGCAGCAGGAAGCCCGTGCCCGCGGAGGCCGCGACGACCAGGAGCCGGCGGAACTGGACCAGGGGGCGCGCCCCGCGGGCTAGGCGGAGAGCGAGCACGTCTGACGGCCTTCCGTCTCGGAAACCGGTGGCAGGTGGACGGTGTTCACGCGCCGCCCGTCCAGCAGCGACACCGTCCGGTCGGCGAGGCCCGCGGCCTGGGCCGGGTGGGTGGCGATGACGACGGTGATGCCGTGTGAGCGGGCCGCCGTGGTGAGCGTGCGCAGCACCTGGGCGCCGTCGGCGCGGTGCAGGGAGGCGGTTGGCTCGTCCGCGAAGAGCACGGTCGGGCAGGTGGCGAGCGCCCGGGCGACGGCGACCCGCTGCCGCTGCGCCTGGGTCAGCTCATGGGGGCGCTTGCGGGCGCTGTCGCCGATGTCGAGGCGTTCCAGCCACTCGAGCGCGGCGGTCTTGGCGCGGCGGCGGCTGGTGCCGCGCAGCAGAAGCGGCAGCGCCGCGTTCTCCCAGGCGTTCAGCTCGGGGACCAGCATCGGCACCGGGTCGATCCAGCCGAACCGGTCGCGCCGCAGCCTCTCGCGGGTGATCGGGCCCATGGTGTGCACGGGCGTGCTGTTGAACCAGACCTCGCCCTGCTGGGCGGGCAGCAGCCCCGCCAGACACTGCAGCAGGGTCGTCTTGCCGCTGCCGCGCGGGCCGGTGACGGCCAGGATCTCACCCTCGCGCACCCCGAGGGAGACCCCGCGCAGCGCGGGTGAGCCGTTGTGCTGGAAGTGCAGGGCGCGTGCCCAGAGCACGTCGTTGTCCGGCGGGGCCACCATCGCGTACACCTCGGTTCTGATCCGTTTTCCCGTGCCGATCCCCGTCCGGGGGACCCGTTCGGGCGAACGATGGCAAGGGCGATCGGTCACCTCGCACGCTAAGCAGGCGGAACCCGTGAGCCCGGACAGCGAACGGCCCCGGACCCCCGTTTCTCACTCGAACGGGTGGCCCGGGGCCGTTGCCGATCATCCGGGAGGATGAACCCCGCATCGACGGGTCACAGCTTGGTCCATGCCTCCGTGAGGGTGGCGCGCAGGATCTGCTCGATCTCGTCGAAGGTCTCCTGGTTCGAGATCAGCGGCGGGGCGAGCTGGACGACCGGGTCGCCGCGGTCGTCGGCGCGGCAGTACAGGCCGTTGTCGAACAGCGCCTTGGACAGGAAGCCGTACAGGACGCGCTCGGTCTCCTCCTCGTCGAAGGACTCCTTGGTCGCCTTGTCCTTGACGAGCTCGATGCCGTAGAAGAAGCCGTTGCCGCGGACGTCACCGACGATCGGCAGGTCGTGCAGCTTCTGCAGGGTGGAGAGGAACGCGGCCTCGTTGTCCAGCACGTGCTGGTTCAGGCCCTCGCGTTCGAACAGGTCGAGGTTGGCCAGGCCCACCGCGGCGGAGACCGGGTGGCCGCCGAACGTGTAGCCGTGCAGGAAGGTGTTGTCGCCCTTGTAGAACGGCTCGGCGAGGCGGTCGGAGACGATGCACGCGCCGATGGGGGAGTAGCCCGAGGTCATGCCCTTGGCGCAGGTGATCATGTCCGGGACGTAGTCGAACTTGTCGCACGCGAACATCGTGCCGAGGCGGCCGAAGGCGCAGATGACCTCGTCGGAGACCAGCAGTACGTCGTACTGGTCGCAGATCTCGCGCACCCGCTGGAAGTAGCCGGGCGGCGGCGGGAAGCAGCCGCCGGCGTTCTGCACCGGCTCCAGGAAGACCGCGGCGACCGTGTCCGGGCCCTCGAAGAGGATCTGCTGCTCGATCTGGTCGGCGGCCCAGCGGCCGAAGGCCTCCGGGTCGTCGCCGAAGATCGGGGCCCGGTAGATGTTGGTGTTCGGCACCTTGTGCGCGCCCGGAACCAGGGGCTCGAAGGGGGCCTTCAGGCCCGGCAGGCCGGTGATGGACAGGGCGCCCTGCGGGGTGCCGTGGTAGGCGACCGCGCGGGATATGACCTTGTGCTTGGTGGGCTTGCCGACCAGCTTGAAGTACTGCTTGGCGAGCTTCCAGGCGGTCTCGACCGCCTCGCCGCCGCCGGTGGTGAAGAAGACCTTGTTCAGGTCGCCCGGCGCGTGGTCGGCGAGCCGCTCCGCGAGCTCGACGGCCTTGGGGTGGGCGTAGGACCACACCGGGAAGAACGCCAGCTCCTGGGCCTGCTTGAACGCCGTCTCCGCCAGTTCGGTGCGGCCGTGGCCCGCCTGGACCACGAACAGACCGGCGAGCCCGTCGAGGTAGCGCTTGCCCTTGTCGTCGTAGATGTAGGTGCCCTCGCCCCGGACGATGGTGGGGACGGGCGCGTTCTCGTACGAGGACATGCGGGTGAAGTGCATCCACAGGTGGTCGTACGCGGTCTTGCTGAGGTCCTTGGTACTCACGGCTATCGGGTTCCCCACATGTAGGTCTGCTTCTTCAGCTTGAGGTAGACGAAGCTCTCGGTGGAGCGCACTCCCGGGACGGCCCGGATGCGTTTGTTGATGACTTCCAGCAGGTGGTCGTCGTCCTCGCAGACGATCTCCACCAGGAGGTCGAAGGAGCCCGCGGTCATCACGACGTACTCGCACTCGTCCATCGCGGCCAGCGCGTCGGCCGCGGACTCCACGTCGCCCTCGACGTTCACCCCGACCATCGCCTGCCGGCGGAAGCCCACGGTGAGCGGGTCCGTGACGGCGACGATCTGCATCACGCCCTGGTCGAGCAGTTTCTGGACGCGCTGGCGTACCGCCGCCTCCGACAGGCCGACGGCCTTGCCGATCGCGGCGTACGGCCGGCGGCCGTCCTCCTGGAGCTGTTCGACGATGGCGAGGGAGACGGCGTCCAGCTGGGGTGTGCCGTTCTTGGACTCGCGGGAGTCCCTCTGGTCTGCGCTTCGACTGGCCACGACCTCACTGTGCACGACGTATCGACAGTTCCGCAAGGCAGGATCGATGAAATTCGTTGTTTCTGTGATCCAAGTCTGCGGATTTCGCAGTACTGGCGCAATCGAGGGTGTTGTAAACGTCGGCCTTCGGACTAGGGTGGGTGTCTCAGCGATTGGACACCCGAACTTGGAGGGCCCGCAGTGAGCACCGAGCTGCGTCGTCTGCGCAACTACATCGACGGCGAATACCGAGACGCCGCCGACGGACGGACCACTGAGGTGGTCAACCCCGCGACCGGCGAGGCGTACGCGACCGCCCCGCTGTCCGGGCAGGCGGACGTCGACGCCGCGATGGCGGCCGCCGCGGCGGCCTTCCCCGGCTGGCGCGACACCACGCCCGCGGAGCGGCAGAAGGCCCTGCTGAAGATCGCTGACGCGTTCGAGGAGCGCGCCGAGGAACTGATCGCGGCCGAGGTCGAGAACACGGGCAAGCCGATCGGGCTGACCCGGTCGGAGGAGATCCCGCCGATGATCGACCAGATCCGCTTCTTCGCGGGCGCCGCCCGGATGCTCGAGGGCCGCTCGGCCGGCGAGTACATGGAGGGCATGACCTCGATCATCCGCCGCGAGCCGGTCGGCGTCTGTGCGCAGGTCGCGCCGTGGAACTACCCGATGATGATGGCCGTGTGGAAGTTCGCCCCGGCGATCGCGGCGGGCAACACCGTCGTGCTGAAGCCGTCGGACACCACCCCGGCGTCCACCGTCCTGATCGCCGACATCATCGGTTCGATCCTGCCCAAGGGCGTCTTCAACGTCATCTGCGGCGATCGGGACACCGGCCGCATGATGGTGGAGCACCCGACCCCGGCGATGGCCTCCATCACCGGCTCCGTTCGCGCCGGCATGTCGGTCGCCGAGTCCGCGTCCAAGGACCTCAAGCGCGTCCACCTGGAGCTGGGCGGCAAGGCGCCGGTCGTCGTCTTCGAGGACACCGACATCGCCAAGGCCGTCGAGGACATCTCGGTCGCGGGCTTCTTCAACGCCGGCCAGGACTGCACGGCCGCCACCCGCGTCCTCGTCCACGAGTCGATCCACGACGAGTTCGTGGCCGCGCTCGCCAAGGCCGCCTCCGAGACGAAGACCGGGCAGCCGGACGACGAGGACGTGCTCTACGGCCCGCTGAACAACCCGAACCAGCTCAAGCAGGTCACCGGCTTCATCGAGCGCCTGCCCGCCCACGCCAAGGTCGAGGCCGGCGGCCACCCGGTCGGCGACAAGGGCTACTTCTACGCCCCGACCGTCGTCTCGGGCCTCAAGCAGGACGACGAGATCATCCAGAACGAGGTCTTCGGCCCGGTCATCACCGTGCAGTCGTTCTCCGACGAGGAGCAGGCCGTCGAGTACGCGAACGGCGTCGACTACGCCCTCGCCTCCTCGGTGTGGACCAAGGACCACGCGCGCGCGATGCGTATGTCCAAGGCCCTCGACTTCGGCTGCGTGTGGATCAACACGCACATCCCGCTGGTCGCGGAGATGCCGCACGGCGGCTTCAAGAAGTCCGGCTACGGCAAGGACCTGTCGGCGTACGGCTTCGACGACTACACGCGGATCAAGCACGTGATGACGTCGCTCGACGCGTAGGCCTCCGGGCGGCGCGAACGCACGGCCCCGGGCGAGGGTTCCCGCCCGGGGCCGTGGCCTGCCCGGAAGGCGTCAGGCCGAGCGCGGCCCGCACGTGGCCGGGCGACGGTGGGCGAGAGCGGCGGGGCCGGGGGCCCGCACAGGACGGCCGTCCGTGGGCGGTGGAGGCCGGCCGGGAGAGCGGCGCCGGGCGCCGCCGCGGGCGAGATGGCCGGCCCGGGCTCCGGTCCGGGCCCCGGCCTCCGGCCGTCTGCGCCCGCGCCCCTGCCCCATCCACCTGCCCCGACCCGGCCGCCCATGGCGCGGCCGGGAGCGCCGGCTGCGGGAGCCCGGGACGAACGTCAGCGGTTGAACGCGGGGAACCCGAACCGCTGCGCGACGGCCGCGCCGTCGCCCTTCGCGTCGGTGGCGTTGACGGAGTAGACGAGGGTCCGGGACAGGTCGCGGGTGGCGGCGATCACCGTGGCGTAGCCGGGGCGGGAGCCCGTCTTGCCCCAGATCACCCTGCCGTTCAGCTCGAACCGCTCCAGCGCCGCCCCGTACCGCGCCCCCGGCACGTCGGGGAGCGTGAACATCTCCTTCAGCTGCGGTCCGGGCACGACGCGGCCGCGGAACAGCGCCACCAGCAGCCGTTCCAGGTCGGCGGTCGTCGAGATCATGTCGCCGGCCGCCCACCGGTCGGACATGTTCCAGTCGGTCACGTCGACCAGCCTGCCGTCGATCCAGTCGTATCCGCGGTTGTGCGGACCGTGGATGCGCGGATCGGACCCGTTCGGGAACGAGGTGTTCCGCATGCCGAGCGGCCGGAAGATCCGTACGGCCGCCTGGTGCGCGTACGAGTCGCCGGTGATCTTCTCGATCAGCATGCCGAGGACGGTGTAGTGGATGTTGGAGTAGTCCTGTTGTGTGCCAGGCGCGAACTCCGGGCCCTTGGCGGCCGAGGCCGCTACGACCTGACGTGGTGTCAGCGTCTCGAAGCGGTGCGCGTATCCCTCCTCGACCGTCTCCCCGAGGGACGCTCCCGGTTGCAGTCCGCTCGTGTAGTTGAGCAACTGCCGTACGGTGATGGGCTCGAAGTCCCTGGTCAGCAGCCCGGGCAGATACTGCTGCACGGTTCCGTCCAGGCCGATCCGCCCCTCGGCGGCGAGCTGCAGCACGATCGCCGCGGTCACTACCTTGGTCACCGAACCGGCCCGGAAGCGGGCGTCGTCCAACGCCGGCGCCCCCGTCCGGACATCGCGCACCCCCGCGACGCCGCGCCAACTGCCCTTGCCGCCCACGCGGATGAGCGCGGCGGTGGCGTCGTGGTCGGGCAGCCCGGCGATCGCGGCGCGCAGCGCCTCGGTGTCGGGTCCCTCGGTCGCGGACGCCGGGATCATCCGTGCCGCGGATGCCGCGGCCGCGGAGTGGGCGGAGGCGACTCCCGCCAGGGGGAGGGCGGTCAGACTCACGGTGAGGGCGGTGGCGAGGGCGACGGCGGTCGGACGTGACTGCATGGGATGCTCCCTGATCGAGGGGATGTCGGTGATCATCCTGCGGACCCTTCAGGCGGTGGGGGATCCTCTCGAAGGAGGGCACGGCCCCGGGCATGGGGCCGGGGGGCGCCCCTAGGGGACGGAGCCGGCCCGGCACGGGAGCGCGGGAGCGTGTGGTCCGCGTCGCGCCCGAAAAACTGTTATCCCGGCCCCCGCCCCTCCGTCTCCCTCAGCGCCCCGGATCCCGACGCACAGGAGCGAACCGCGTGAGGCATGGGCACGGCGACCGCACCCGCCCCCACCGCCGGCCACGACCGATGGCCCGTCCCGGTATCGACGGACATCCGGCGTTTCGCCGTGAGCCGTCGTGGACCGCCCGTCCCGTGGATCCCGGCCGTGGCTGAGGCTGTACGTCCGCAGGGCGGTACGACGACCAGGGAGGGGACGCACGTGGACACCCGGCAGTGGCGTTCCACCATCGCGGCGGCGCAGGCCGGTGACCGGCATGCGCTGGACGAGCTGGTCGCGGGCTGGCTGCCGCTCGTCTACAACATCGTCGGCCGCGCGCTCAACGGCCATGCCGACGTCGACGACGTCGTGCAGGAGACGATGCTGCGCGCCGTCGGCAACATCGGCGCCCTGCGCGATCCGGACAGTTTCCGCTCCTGGCTGGTCGCCATCGCCATGCGGCAGATACGGGAGCGGGCGCGCCGCAGGACGTCCGAGCCGCTGGCCGGGGACGCGGGGGACCGGGCCGCCGACTTCGCCGAACTCACGGTGCTGCGCCTGCAGTTGGAGGGACAGCGGCGCGAGGTCGCGGAGGCGGTGCGCTGGCTCGACGACGAGGACCGGCAGCTGCTGTCGCTGTGGTGGCTTGAGGTCGCGGGCGAACTCACCCGCCGGGAGCTGGCCGCCGCCGTCGGCATCAGCCGCCAGCACGCCGCCGTCCGGGTGCAGCGGATGAAGGCGCGCCTGGAGGTGGCGCGCGGCATCGTACGGGCGCTGGAGGGCGCCTGCCCCGAGCTGGCCGCCGTCACCGCCCGCTGGGACGGCCGTCCCGGCTCCGTGTGGCGCAAGCGGCTGGCCCGGCACATCCGCGGCTGTCCGGTCTGCGCCGGGGTCGAGAAGGCCGTCGTGCCCGCCGAACGGCTGCTCGCCGGGATCGCGCTCGTCCCCGTCCCGGCCGGCTTCGCCCTGTCGCTGGCGCTGGGCGGCAAGACGTCCGTGGCGGCCGTCTCCGTCGGCTGGTCCGCCAAGGTGCTCGGCGCGCTCACCAAGCCCGCCGTCGTCGTCACGGCGGGCGCGACGATCGCCGCGGGCGGCGCGTACGTCGTGACCCGAACGCCACAGGCGCCGCCCGCCCCTCGGATCGCACCCACCGCGGCGAGCACGGCCCGCCCGCCCGCGCACACCCCGCCGAGCCTCCTGCCCTCCCCCTCGACGGCGAGCCCGGCACCGTCGAGGACCGTGGACCTGTACGGCACCGTCGTCGACTCCGTCGACAGCGCGCCCCCCGCGAACATCCCGCCGGGAGCGCTGCCGCACCGCCCCGAATCCGGGATCACCAGCAGCGGAGGTCCGAAGGCCGTCCTGCAGCACCGCGGGGAGAGCGTCATGCTCAAGGGCCGGGGATACGTCCTGGTGCGCTGGCAGATCTCCCCGAAGAACCGGCCCGGCGCCCTGGTCATGCCGACCTGGACCGGGCTCGAGGGCAAGCTGTTCCACGTCGCGTCCGGTGGTGGGCGCCGCATGGACGACCCGCTGCCGGGCAGCCCGAACGGATACGCCACCGGGATGGGCGGACCGGCCATCGGGTACGCCGTCCTGCCGGCCGGCACCCAGCAGATGTGGCAGAACGAGTACTTCTACCTGGACGGTTCCGTCACCCTCACCCAGAACGAACGGGGCTGCGACTACGGCCTGATCGTCTTCCCGTCCAGCTGGGACGAGGTCCACAAGGACGTCATGACCGGGCCCGCCCGGGGCGCGATCCGCTACGGCCTGGTCCGCGACAACGGCGAGGACACCGCACCGGTGCCCCAGTACGCCACCCGCTCCCTCCCGGCCGACCCGGCCACGGTCCCTCAGCGCTCGCGCGTGTAGCCGCCCGCGGGCCGGCGCAGCGCATGCAGCGCGTCGATGCGGTTGGTGGTGATGGAGTCCACGCCTGTCGCGAGCAGGCGCCGCATCGAGCGGCGGGTGTCCGGCGTCCACACGGACAGCAGATGGCCGCCCCGGTGCACCCGGGCCGCCAGGTCCTGGTCGACCAGGCCGAAGCGGTAGTTGAGCCAGCGCGGGCGCACCGCGTCGAGCAGCGCGGGCCGCGGCGGGGCGAGGGTCGTCCAGGTCAGGGCGATCTCCGCCGTGGGGTCGGCGGCGCGCACCGCCAGCATGGTCTCGGCTCCCGCGCAGTAGTACACGCGCTCCGCCGCCCCGCAGTCCCGCACGATGTCGACGATCCGGCGTACGGCCCGGGACGAGGGGCCGCCCGGCAGGTCGATCATCACCCGGCTGCCGTCGGTCGCCGCGAGCGCGTCCGCCAGCGTCGGCACACCGCCCGCCGTCAGGCCCCGCACCTCGTCCGCGGAGAGCGCCGCGAGCGGGCGGTCCTGCTCCCACAGACGCTTCAGCGTCCCGTCGTGCAGCAGCACGGGCACACCGTCCCGGGTGAGCCGTACGTCGATCTCCACCGCGTCCGCGCCACGCCGGAGCGCGGAACGCAGCGAGTCGATCGTGTTCTCACGGTGACGGTAGGGGTCGCCGCGATGGGCCACGGCGGTCACGGTACGCATGGGGCTCATTGTGACGGTGCGGCGCCGCGCAGCGGCCCGCCGGGGGTGGCGGCCGGGAGACGGCCGGGCCGTCAGGGCGCCAGCCAGGCGGCGGTGTACGCGTCGATCTCGGCCGACAGCGCCGCCTTGCCGGCGTCGTCGAGGAACGACGCCTCGACCGCGTTCCTGGCGAGAGCGGCCAGACCACGCTCGTCGAGGTCGAGGAGCCGCGCGGCGACCGCGTACTCGCTGTTGAGGTCGGTGCCGAACATCGGCGGGTCGTCGGAGTTGACGGTGACGAGGACACCGGCGCGCATGAACTCCTTGATGGGGTGCTCGTCGAGCGAGCGGACCGCGCGCGTGGCGATGTTGGAGGTCGGGCACACCTCAAGCGGGATGCGGTGCTCGGCGAGGTGGGCCAGCAGCTTCGGGTCGCGGGCGGAACTGGTGCCGTGCCCGATGCGCTCGGCCCGCAGCTCGTTCAGCGCGTCCCAGACCGTCTCGGGCCCGGTCGTCTCGCCCGCGTGCGGAACGGAGTGGAGGCCCGCCGCTATGGCCCGGTCGAAGTAGGGCTTGAACTGCGGCCGCGGTACGCCGACCTCGGGACCGCCGAGCCCGAACGAGACCAGCCCCTCGGGACGCAGCCGGTCGTCGGTGGCGAGCCGGACCGTCTCCTCGGCCGATACGAGCCCGGCCTCGCCCGGGATGTCGAAGCACCAGCGCAGCACGGTCCCGAACTCGGCCTCCGCGGCCTTGCGGGCGTCCTCGATGGCGTCCATGAACGCGCGCTCGTCGATACCGCGGCGGGTGGACGAGTACGGCGTGATGGTCAGCTCCGCGTAGCGGACCTGCTGGCGAGCCATGTCACGGGCGACCTCGTACGTCAGCAGGCGGACGTCCTCGGGGGTCCGGATCAGGTCGACGACCGACAGGTACACCTCGATGAAGTGGGCGAAGTCCGTGAACGTGAAGTAGTCGGCCAGGGCCTCGGGGTCGGTGGGCACCTTGGAGTCGGGGTGGCGGGCGGCCAGTTCGGAGACGATGCGGGGGGAGGCGGAGCCGACGTGGTGCACGTGCAGTTCGGCCTTGGGCAGTCCGGCGATGAAGGCGTGCAGATCGCGCACGGCGGGAGCGTCGCGGTGGTCGGTCAAGGTCCCTCCCCGGGAACGGCGTCCCGGCGCCGGGCGGTGGAGCCACGGCTCGGCCGGGACGCGGGTGATCGGCTGATCGGTGACGTGCGGGATCATCGTAGGACGCGGACCGACGTCGGGGAGACGCGGCCGTAGCATGACGGGACATTCGACAGAGGGGGACCCACGCATGTCCGACGACGCCCAGCGCCCGGGAACACCTCAGGACACGGCTCCGGACGGGTGGGCCTCCGCGGGCCACGGGACGGACGGAACGGACAGGGTGGCGGGCGGACAGGCGCCGGGCGCCCCGGACGGTGCGGGCGGCTGGATACCGGGTGCGTCCGCCACCCCCGCCGATCAGCCCTCCGGCGTACGGCTCGACAAGTCCGCCCCCGACCCGTGGGCGCCCCCCGTCGACCCCCAGGGCACCGTGGCCTCCGGCGGCGGTGCCCCCTCCGGGCACGCCCGGCCCACGGCCGTCCCGCCGCCGGGCCCCGCCCTGCCGGGCACCCCGCCCCAGGGACCCTGGGCCGGCCCGTACGCCGCTCCGGGACCCGGCAGGGCCGTTCCGTACGCCGCTCAGTACGCCGCTCCGGGCCCCGGCATCGCAGCCCCCGGCAACCCCTTCGCTCCTTCGCCCGCCGCCCAGGACGGCCCCGTACCGCCGCCCCCCATCGGGCCCGAGGGGCCGGGGCAGGTGCCGTACGGCTTTCCCCAGTACACCGGACATCCGGGGTACGGCGCGCCCTACGGCTCCCAGGGCGCCGGCTACGGCTGGCCCGGTATGCCCCTCCCGCCGAGCAACGGCATGGGGATCGCCTCGCTGGTGCTCGGCGTCATCTCCCTCGTCCTGTTCTGCCTCTGGCCGGTGGCCCTGATCGTCGGTGTGCTCGCCGTGATCTTCGGCATCATCGGCCGCCGCAGGGCGGGCCGAGGGGAGGCGACGAACGGAGGCATGGCCCTGGCCGGCCTCATCTGCGGAGCGGTCGGCTTCGTCCTGAGCGCCGTCCTGCTCATCGTCCTCCTCGCCGTCCCGGACGACAGCGGCGACGACCCGTGGACGGGCACCGACGACGGCTACTCGACCTCACTGGTGACGGGCGCCGCCGGCTGAGTCATCGGACACCCCCTGACCCGCGGCCAGCCGCTCCCGCGCCTCCATCAGCGCGAACCCCAGAAGGTTCGGCCCCCGCCACCGCTCCGGATCCGCCGCCCGTTCGTCGTCCGCGGCGAGCCCGATGCCCCACACCCGGTCCAGCGGGCTCGCCTCGACGAGCACACGCTCCCCGGTGCCCAGCAGAAAGTCCCGCAGCTCCTCATGCGCGGCGAACTTGTGCACGCTGCCCTCGACCACGATGCCGAACCGCTCGCGCTCCCATACGGCCTCGTCGAAGCCGCGCACCAGCCGTCCCGCCTTCTTCGCGAGGGCGGGCTCCGGCGACTGAAGCACCTTCCGCTCCGCCTCCGCGTCGTCGAAGAGCCGCGCCTTCGACGCCATCATCCAGTGCTCCGCCGTCGCGTACTCCACGCCGTCCACGGTGAACGGCGACGGCCACCACTGGCTGAGGCAGCTCGCCCCGATCTGCCCGTCCCCGCGCGGCCGGTGCCCCCAGAAGTGGAGGTACTTGATCCTCGCCCCCGCGCGGACCTCCCCGATCAGGGCGTCCCAAGAACCGATCTTCTCCATGCCGCCGAGTCTGGCAGGCACCACTGACATTCCGTCCCCCCTTTATAGGCCGCACTCGACACCTGGTCGACAGATTCCGTCGCGTAACCAAAAGGCAACAACGGAATCACTTGTTGGCCTCCCCTCCCTCTGTCAGGATCGGCACTCACATCGAGCCGAAGCTACGCCGGCCTCTGCAGCGCACGCGGGGCCGGCGGCGGAGGAGAGCGACATGCAGAACCCCGGCAACGCCGGCGACGCCGACACCCGCCCGACGATGCGGGACGAGGTACAGGAACGTTTCGCGGACGGTGCGCAGTACATCGCGGGCCGGCCGGCCACGGGCACCTCGGGCCGTACGCACTCGGTGATCGACCCGTCCACCGGCACCGAGGTGTACACCTACGAACTGGCCGGCACCGACGACGTCGACCGTGCCGTGGCCGCAGCCCGCGCAGCCTTCCCCGAGTGGTCCGCGGCGACCCCGGGCGAACGCTCCGACGCGCTGCACCGTTTCGCCGCCGTCCTCGCCGACCGCGCCGAGGACGTCGCCCGCGTCGAATCGCTCCAGTGCGGGAAACCGCTGAAGCTCACGCGGGAGTTCGACGTACCCGGCACGATCGACAACACCGCCTTCTTCGCCGGTGCCGCCCGCCACCTCCAGGGGCAGTCCGCCGGTGAGTACTCCGGCGACCACACCTCCTACGTCCGTCGCGAACCCATCGGCGTCATCGGCTCCATCGCGCCCTGGAACTACCCCCTCCAGATGGCCGCCTGGAAGATCCTCCCGGCGATCGCCGCGGGCAACACGATCGTCCTGAAACCGGCCGAGCCGACCCCGCTGACCTCCCTGCTCTTCGCGCGGGCCGCCACGTACGCCGGCATCCCGGACGGTGTCATCAACATCGTGACCGGCTCCGGCAAGGAGGCCGGCGAGCATCTCGTCGGTCACCCCGACGTGGCCATGACCTCCTTCACCGGTTCGACCACGGTCGGCAGGCGCGTCGCCGAGATAGCCACCGCGACCGTCAAGCGCCTCCACCTGGAACTCGGCGGCAAGGCCGCCTTCGTCGTCTTCGACGACGCGGACCTGGAGGCCGCCGTGCACGGCGCGGTCGCGGGCGCCCTCATCAACACCGGCCAGGACTGCACGGCCGCCACGCGCGCGTACGTGCAACGGCCCCTCTATGAGGAGTTCGTCGCGCGGACGGCCGCCCTCATGGAGACCGTCCGGCTCGGCGACCCGTTCGCTCCCGGCACCGATCTGGGCCCGCTGATCTCGCACGTCCAGCGGGACCGTGTGGCCGGCTTCGTCGACCGGGCGCGTGCCTACGCGCGCGTGGTGACCGGCGGGGAGGCCCCCGGGGGCGACCTCAAGGACGGCGCGTACTATCGGCCCACCCTGATCGCCGACGCACCCCAGGACAGCGAGATCGTCCAGTCCGAGATCTTCGGGCCCGTGCTGGTCGTCCTGCCCTTCGACAGCGACGACGAGGGCATCCGGCTCGCCAACGACACCCCTTACGGCCTCGCCGCCTCCGCCTGGACGCGGGACGTCTACCGGGCGAACCGCGCGACCCGCGAGATCAGGTCGGGCTGCGTCTGGGTCAACGACCACATCCCGATCATCAGCGAGATGCCCCACGGCGGCTACCGCGCCTCGGGCTTCGGCAAGGACATGTCCGCGTACTCGTTCGAGGAATACACCCAGATCAAGCACGTCATGTTCGACAACACGGCGGTGGCCCGCAAGGACTGGCACCGCACGATCTTCGGGGACCGCTAGCAGACGGGCCGCCCGACCCGCGGCCGCACACCCTCCCCAAAGGCCACCACCTCCGAAAGGGCACCACGCGCATGGAGCAGTACGAGCCCGACCGCCTGACCCCGGCCCAAGTGGCCGCCATGCGGCGCAGTTTCCGCAGCGGCAGGGCCGCCCTGACCCGCCGTTCGCTGCTGCGCGCCTCCGCGGGCGGTGTGCTCGCTGTGGGCGGCCTGGGGGCGCTGAGCGCCTGCGGCATCCCGCCGGCCGGCAAGACACAGGGCGGCACGTCCACGCAGGACTTCTCGGCGAAGGAGAAGGTCGTCAACTTCTCCAACTGGCCCGAGTACATCGACGTGGACGACAGCGGCAAGCACCACCCGACGCTCGACACGTTCGCCCGGCGGACCGGGATCAAGGTCAAATACACCGAGGACATCAACGACAACAACGAGTTCTTCGGCAAGATCAAGCCGCAGCTCGCCGCGGGCCAGGACACCGGCCGCGACCTCATCGTCCTCACCGACTGGCTGGCCGCCCGGCTGATCCGCCTGGGCTGGGTGCAGAAGCTGGACCCGTCCAACCTGCCGCACGCCTTCGCCAACCTGTCGGCCCAGTTCCGCAGCCCCGACTGGGACCCCGGCCGCGCCTACTCCTACCCCTGGCAGGGCATCGACACGGTCATCGCCTTCAACAAGAAGGCCCTGGACGGCATCGAGGTCAGGTCGGTGTCCGACCTGCTCGACAATCCCAAGCTCAAGGGCCGAGTCGGCTTCCTGTCGGAGATGCGCGACAGCGTCGGCATGACGATGCTCGACATGGGCAAGGACCCCGCGAAGTTCACCGACGACGACTTCGACGCGGTGCTGGCCCGCCTGCAGAAGGCCGTCGACAAGGGCCAGATCCGCCGCTTCACCGGCAACGACTACACGTCCGACCTCACCAAGGGCGACCTGGCCGCCTGCGTCGCCTGGGGCGGCGACGTCGTCCAGCTCAAGGCGGACAGCCCGGACGTCGACTACGTCATCCCGGACAGCGGCTACATGACGTCGACCGACAACCTGCTGATCCCCAACAAGGCGCGCCACAAGAGCAACGCCGAGAGGCTCATCGACTTCTACTACGAGCCCGAGCAGGCCGCCGCGCTCGCCGCCTACATCAACTACGTGTCCCCCGTCGACGGCGTGAAGGACTACCTCGCGAAGATCGACGAGTCGGCGGCGAACAACCCGCTGATCATTCCCGACAAGGCCATGGCCGCCAAGTCCCACGCCTTCCGCTCGCTGACGCAGAAGGAAGAGACGGCCTACGAAGAGAAGTTCGCGAAGCTCACAGGGGCGTGACGACGATGACCACCACGACAGACACCGGCGCCGACGTCCGCCTGACGGGCATCAGCAAGACCTACGGCTCCTTCACCGCCGTGCACCCGCTCGACCTGACCGTGCCGCAGGGCTCCTTCTTCGCCCTGCTCGGCGCCTCCGGCTGCGGCAAGACCACGACCCTGCGCATGATCGCCGGCCTGGAGGAGCCCACGAGCGGCACCGTCCACCTCGGCGACCAGGACGTCACGCACCTGCCGCCGTACAAACGCCCCGTGAACACGGTCTTCCAGTCCTATGCCCTCTTCCCGCACCTCGACATTTTCGAGAACGTCGCCTTCGGCCTGCGCCGGCGCGGCATCAAGTCGGTGAAGAAGCAGGTCGAGGACATGCTGGAGCTGGTGCAGCTCGGCGAACAGGCGCGCAAGAAGCCGCACCAGCTCTCCGGCGGGCAGCAGCAGCGCGTCGCCGTGGCCCGTGCGCTGATCAATCACCCCAAGGTGCTCCTCCTGGACGAGCCGCTCGGCGCCCTCGACCTCAAGCTGCGCCGCCAGATGCAATTGGAGCTCAAGCGGATCCAGACCGAGGTCGGCATCACCTTCATCCATGTCACGCACGACCAGGAGGAGGCCATGACGATGGCCGACACGGTCGCCGTGATGAACGCGGGCCGGGTCGAGCAACTCGGCTCGCCCACCGACCTGTACGAGAACCCGCGGACGACGTTCGTCGCCAACTTCCTCGGCACCTCCAACCTGATCGAGGCGGAGGTCGACGCCAAGAACGGCGGGGAGATCGTTCTGAAGGCGGGCGGCGGCAGGCTCACCCTCCCCGAGGCGCGCTGTTCCGCGCCCACCGGAAACGGCGGGAAGGTGCTCGTCGGCGTCCGCCCGGAGAAGATCTCCCTCACCCACGCCGACGACGCGGGCGAGGTCCCCGAGGGCCGCAACCGCATCACCGGCAGGATCGCCGACGCGAGTTTCATCGGCGTCTCCACCCAGTACGTCGTCGACAGCCCGGTCTGCCCCGAGTTCGCGGTCTATGCCCAGAACATCGACCGCGACCCCCGTCTGGTGCCCGGTGCGGAGGTCGTCCTGCACTGGAACCCGGCCCACACCTTCGGCCTCGACGCGGCTCAGTCCCTGCTTGCCGGGACGACGGGCGACGCCGGCGTCGAGACCGTGGAGCCGGAAGAGGAGGTGGCC
Source organism: Streptomyces sp. Y2F8-2 (assembly GCF_014905555.1). GTDB lineage: Bacteria > Actinomycetota > Actinomycetes > Streptomycetales > Streptomycetaceae > Streptomyces > Streptomyces cynarae. Next base: position 261,044 of record NZ_BNGS01000011.1, read on the forward strand.
GCCTGATGGCCGCCGTCACCGAGGCGCCCCCGCCCCTCGCGCCCACCGCTCCCCAGAAGCAGAAGCCCCCGCGCAGACGGGGCCGCCTCACGCCGTACTGGCTGCTGCTGCCCGGCATCCTGTGGCTGCTGGTCTTCTTCGCGCTGCCGATGGTCTACCAGGCGTCCACGTCGGTGCAGACGGGCTCCCTGGAGCAGGGCTACAAGGTCACCTGGCACTTCGCCACCTACTGGGACGCGCTGTCCGCGTACTGGCCGCAGTTCGTGCGGTCCGTCCTCTACGCGGCAGCCGCGACGCTGCTGTGTCTGCTCCTCGGCTACCCGCTCGCGTACCTCATCGCCTTCCGCGCGGGCCGCTGGCGGAACCTGATCATGATCCTGGTGATCGCGCCGTTCTTCACCAGCTTCCTGATCCGTACGCTCGCCTGGAAGACGATCCTCGCGGACGGCGGCCCGGTCGTCGGCGCCCTGAACACCCTGCACGTCCTGGACGCCACCAACTGGCTCGGCTGGACCTCCGGCGACCGCGTGCTGGCCACCCCGCTCGCGGTGGTGTGCGGACTGACGTACAACTTCCTGCCGTTCATGATCCTGCCGCTGTACACCTCGCTGGAGCGCATCGACCCGCGCCTGCACGAGGCGGCCGGCGACCTGTACGCCCGGCCCTTCACCACCTTCCGGAAGGTCACCTTCCCGCTGTCGATGCCGGGCGTGGTCTCCGGCACCCTGCTGACCTTCATCCCGGCGGCCGGCGACTACGTGAACGCCGATCTGCTCGGCTCCACGGACACCCGTATGGTCGGCAACGTCATCCAGACACAGTTCCTGACCGTCCTCGACTATCCGAAGGCCGCAGCCCTCTCCTTCATCCTGATGGCCGCGATCCTCGTCATGGTCACGGTCTACATCCGCAGGTCCGGCACGGAGGATCTGGTTTAAGAGATGACCTTCTTCAACTGGCTCAAGCGCCATCTCGTCGTCGTCGCCGGACTGCTGACGCTCGGATATCTCCTGCTTCCGAACGTCGTCGTCACGGTGTTCTCCTTCAACAAGCCGACGGGCCGCTTCAATTACGAGTGGCAGCAGTTCTCCATGGACGCCTGGAAGGATCCGTGCGGCGTCGCCGGAATGTGCGGCTCGCTGGCGGTCAGCCTCCAGATCGCCGTGTGGGCGACGCTCGGCGCCACGGTCCTCGGCACGATGATCGCCTTCGCGCTGGTCCGCTACCGCTTCCGCGCGCGCGGCGCCGTGAACTCGCTGATCTTCCTGCCGATGGCGATGCCCGAGGTCGTCATGGCGGCCTCGCTGCTCACCCTGTTCCTCAACATGGGCGCATCGCTCGGCTTCTGGACCATCCTGATCGCGCACATCATGTTCTGCCTCAGCTTCGTCGTCACCGCGGTCAAGGCCCGCGTGATGTCGATGGACCCGAGGCTGGAACAGGCGGCGCAGGACCTGTACGCGGGCCCGGCGCAGACGTTCCTGAGGGTCACGCTCCCCATCGCCGCCCCCGGAATCGCCGCGGGCGCGCTGCTGGCCTTCGCACTGTCCTTCGACGATTTCATCATCACCAATTTCAACGCGGGCTCCACCGTCACCTTCCCCATGTTCGTGTGGGGCTCGGCGCAGCGCGGAACGCCCGTCCAGATCAATGTCATCGGCACGACGATGTTCATCGTCGCCGTCCTGTTCGTGCTGGCGTCCATGACCGTCGGCAACCGCAGAAGGCGTCAGAAGGCGTAGTCCTCCGTTCCTTGGATTCCGTAGGGAGTTGACATCATGGCCCCGAGCGCCATGACCCGTTGGACGAGATCCCTCTCCGAAGCCCGGCCGGTCCCGTACTGGCTGGACGACCCCGCAAGGCCCGGCCCCGAGCCCGCGCTCACCGGCGCCGAGACCTGCGACCTGCTGGTCGTGGGCGGCGGCTACAGCGGACTGTGGACCGCGCTGATCGCCAAGGAGCGCGACCCCGGGCGGGACGTGGTGCTGGTGGAGGGCCGTGAGGTGGGCTGGGCCGCCTCCGGCCGCAACGGAGGCTTCTGCGCCGCCTCCCTCACCCACGGCCTGGCCAACGGCCTCGCCCGCTGGCCGGACGAGATCCACAAGCTGCAGGAACTGGGCGCCCGCAACCTCGACGAGATCGAGAAGGCGGTCGCCCGCCACTCGCTGGACTGCGACTTCGAGCGCACCGGCGAGATCGACGTGGCGACCGAGACGTACCAGGCGTGGGAACTGAAGGACTGGCACGAGGAGATGGAACGCCGGGGCCTGGCCGACGGCGTCGAGTACCTGGACGCGGACGCGGTACGGGAACAGGTCGACTCGCCGACCTTCCTGGCGGGCCTGTACGACCGCCGGGGCGTGGCCCTGGTGCACCCGGCGAAGCTCGCCTGGGGCCTCAAGCGGGCCTGCCTGCGGCTCGGCGTCCGCATCCACGAGCACACGCCCGCCCTCACCCTGAAGCCGTACGGCGCCGGCATGGCCGTCCGCACCCCGTACGGCGAGGTGCGCGCGCGGCGCGTCGCGCTCGGCACGAACGTCTTCCCGAACCTGGTGCGACGCGTCCGCTCGTACACGATTCCGGTCTACGACTACGCGCTCATGACCGAGCCGCTCACCGCCGACCAGCTGGCCTCGGTCGGCTGGAAGAACCGCCAGGGCCTCGGGGACTCGGCGAACCAGTTCCACTACTTCCGGCTCTCGGCCGACAACCGCATACTGTGGGGCGGCTACGACGCGATCTACCCGTACGGCGGCCGGGTGCGCGCCGAGTACGACGACCGTCCGGAGACGTACGCCAAGCTCGCCGGGCACTTCTTCACCTGCTTCCCGCAACTGGAGGGCGTCCGCTTCACCCATGCGTGGGGCGGGGCCATCGACACCTGCTCGCGCTTCTCGGCGTTCTTCGGCACGGCCCACCAGGGGCGAGTGGCGTACGCGGCCGGCTACACGGGCCTCGGCGTCGGCGCGACCCGCTTCGGCGCGGAGGTGATGCTCGACCTGCTGGCGGGGGAGCGCACCGAGCGGACGGAACTGCAGATGGTCCGCAGGAAGCCACTGCCGTTCCCGCCCGAGCCGTTCGCCTGGACGGGCATCGCGCTGACGAAGTGGTCGCTGGCGCGGGCGGACGCGCACGCGGGGCGGCGCAATCTGTGGCTGAGGGCCATGGACAGACTGGGCCTGGGCTTCGACAGCTGAGGACCTGCCGCCGACCCCTACGGTCTGTCGTGTCGGGCGAGGAACACCGCGAGCCCGGTCAGCAGCACGGTGCACAGGCACCAACTGGCCACGACGTCCAGGGGCCAGTGATAGCCGTGGCGGACCAGGCCGAAGGCCACACCGAGGTTGAGGGCGAGGCAGGCGAGGAGCACGCCGCGGCGGGCGTACGCAGTGCGCAGCCAGGGCCACAGGACGAGGGCCGCAGAACCGTAGGCGACGGCGGCGGTGGCCGTGTGGCCGGAGGGAAAGAAGCCGATGGCCGGGCTCATCAGGGGTGGGCCCGGCCGGGCGACGATGTCCTTGAGCGGGATGACGACCACCGGGACGACGGCCATCAGGACGGCCGCGGCGACGGACGGCAGCCACCACCGCCGCGTACCGGCGCGCCGGGCACGTAAGGCGACGCAGGCGAGTACCACGGCGAGGACCGGGACGGCGACGGAGACGTTCCCCAGGGCGGCGAGAGCCCCGGAGACCCGGTCGGGTCGGACCAGGTCCCCGCTCAGCCGCCGGTCCGCCCGCGCGAGCGGCCCATGAGCGACGACCTGCCAGGTGACGAGGAGGAAGAGGAGGACGGCGGTGGCCAGGACGCAGGCCGGCCACCTGCGGTGGGGGGCGGGTTCTCGGGGCGACGACACATCGGACATTTTCCCATCGGGCGGGCCGCCGTGGTCGGGTCCCGCCCGGTGTCGGTGGCGGCGGTTAGTGTGGAGCAGCACTCGAGTGGGGGAGGCTGGAATGGCCGATGCGCCGATCGACCTGATGCGCCTGGAAGGCGAGGGCAACAGCGTCGTGCTCAGGATCACGGGTATGGAGCCGCAGAGGGATCCGGACGCGACGCCTGCACTGACCGGGGAGTTCCTGGTGGACACACCGTTCGTGCGGGGCAGTGTCGCTGCCTGGCTCCTGCCCGAGGACCTGCGGCAGTGGCAGCAGGCCCTGGACGCGCTGGACGCCGGCCGGGACATCGCCTGGCGTGAGGGCACACGGGGCCCCCGGCTGTTCGTCGAACGCGACGGGGACGGCGAGCGGTGCCGCGTCACCGTCGAGGACGCCTCGACGTCCTTGACCACGGTGACCGTGACGGTCCCCCTGAAGGACGAGTGGTTCGACGACGCGTACCACCGCCTGGACCTGATCTGGGATGCCTGGCCCCTGAACGGGTGAGGCAGAACGCGGAACGGCCGCCCCGGAACAGGGGGGGTGGTTCCGGGGCGGCCGTAGTGACCGGGTTGCCGCCCGCCCCGGGGGGTTTGGGGCGTGCGGCCGTCCGATCATGAGGAGATCCGGAGCCGAAGGCTCCTTGTGTGCGCGAGGGCACGACCAGGTCGAAGCTGGGGAGGCCCCGGCCCAGTGCCGCCCACAGTCCCCTGTGGGCGGGTGTATCTCTCATCTGGGTAGAACCTACGGCAGGGAAAACCGCTCCGACAGTCCGAATCGGGTCCCGCCATCCACCTCGCACACCTTCTTCACACCCCCTGACGTTGGTGGTCAGATGCGTGCGAACGCCTGCTCGATGATGTCCAGTCCCTCGTTGAGCAGGTCCTGACCGATCACCAGCGGCGGCAGGAAGCGCAGCACGTTGCCGTAGGTGCCACAGGTCAGGACCAGCAGGCCCTCCTGGTGGCAGGCCTTGGCGAGCGCCGAGGTCGCCTCCGGGTTCGGCTCCTTCGTCGTACGGTCCTTCACCAGCTCGATCGCGATCATCGCGCCGCGGCCGCGGACGTCGCCGATCACGTCGAACTTCTCGGCCATCGCCGTCAGGCGGGCCTTCATGGTCTCCTCGATCTCCTTCGCCCGGGCGTTGAGGTCGAGCTCCTTCATCGTCTCGATCGCGCCGAGCGCGCCCGCGCAGGCGACCGGGTTGCCGCCGTAGGTGCCGCCCAGGCCGCCCGCGTGCGCGGCGTCCATGATCTCGGCGCGGCCGGTGACAGCGGCGAGCGGGAGGCCGCCCGCGATGCCCTTGGCGGTGGTGATCAGGTCCGGGACGATGCCCTCGTCCTCGCACGCGAACCACTGGCCGGTGCGGCAGAAGCCCGACTGGATCTCGTCGGCGACGAAGACGATGCCGTTGTCCGTGGCGAACTTCCGCAGCGCGGGCAGGAAGCCCTTCGCCGGCTCGATGAAGCCGCCCTCGCCGAGCACCGGCTCGATGATGATCGCGGCCACGTTGTCCGCGCCGACCTGCTTGGTGATCTGGTCGATGGCCTGCGCGGCGGCCTCGGGGCCGCAGTTCTCCGGGCCGGTCGGCCAGCGGTAGGCGTACGCCATCGGCATCCGGTAGACCTCGGGCGCGAACGGGCCGAAGCCGTGCTTGTACGGCATGTTCTTCGCCGTGAGCGCCATCGTGAGGTTCGTGCGGCCGTGGTAGCCGTGGTCGAAGACGACGACCGCCTGGCGCTTGGTGTACGCGCGGGCGATCTTGACCGCGTTCTCGACGGCCTCGGCGCCCGAGTTGAACAGTGCCGACTTCTTGGCGTGGTCACCCGGCGTGAGCTCGGCCAGCGCCTCGGCGACGGCCACGTAGCCCTCGTACGGCGTGACCATGAAACAGGTGTGCGTGAAGTCCTGCAGCTGGGCGGAGGCCCGGCGTACGACGGCCTCCGCGGAGGCGCCCACGGACGTCACGGCGATGCCGGAGCCGAAGTCGATCAGCCGGTTGCCGTCGACGTCCTCGATGATCCCGCCGCCCGCGCGCGTGGTGAAGACCGGCAGCACGGAGCCCACGCCCTGCGCGACCGCGGCGGTGCGACGGGCCTGCAGCTCGAGCGACTTCGGGCCGGGGATGGCGGTGACGACGCGACGCTCCTGCGGAAGTGCGGTCATGGGGGCTCCCTGATGATCTTGCGTTCGGCATGTCGACGGTCGTGTCGACGAAGGTGTTTTTCGGACGCTTGCCTTCTTTTCTCGCAGGCTAAGACGGGCCGCGGAGGGTGGGCATGCTCCATGTGGGCGCCTTGCGCGCGCCCGCTTGTCCGCCGTGGACATAGCGGTGGACGCCACGGAAGGGGACGCGTCATCGGACACCCGGTCGCGTATGCGGTGAACTCCCCTTGCGGGGACGTTAGATTGACTCGCTGATGGTGGACGGAGCGGCTGGTCAGGGGGCGAAGGCGATGGACAGCGACGGAACGCAGGACGCACGCAGCACACGGGCCGATCCCGTGCCGCGTCCGGCGGGGCCGCCCCCGGTGCCGCCCCGCCCGGCGCACGCCCCCGGGCTGCCGCCGCGGCCGGACGGCTCGGCGTTCCTGGCCTGGCTGCGGGCGCCACGCCCGCCCGCGCTGCCCGGCGTGTGGCGCTTCGGGCACCGGCCACGGCCCGAGCAGGAACCGGAGCGGATCCCGACACGGCAGCTGCTCAGCGGAGCGCTGATCGCCTTCCTGGTCGGCTGGCTGATCTGGTCGCTGCTGTGGAACGGCTACCTCGGCGGCTGGTGGGTGGTACCGCTGGACCTCTTCACCCCCGACTCCTGGCGGCACAGCAACGACCGCGTCGGCAACGCCGTCCTCTGGTACGGCTACTACACGGTGATCGCCCTCGCCATCATGCTCACGGTCGGCAAGCTCGGCCGCTGGGGCGAGGTCTGGCGCCGCTTCGGACCGCCCGCCTGGCGCCCCGCCACCCCCGAGGCCGAGAAGCCCCCGGCACCCGAGGACGACCCCGCCCGTTTCAACCAGCTCCGCGCCGCCGGGGCGCACGAGGCCGCCGACCGGCTCGCCGCCGAAGCGCACTCCGGGCTGATGCGCGACGTCGACCACGCCCGCATCACCCGCGCCTGGCAGGGCGTGCTCAGCGGGCGGCACGACCTGGCCACGTTCACAGGAGCGGTGCTCAAGGACGGCGCCGCCGCCTGCCCGCACCCCTCCGGGGAGCGGGACCTGCCCGCCCGGCTCGCCCGCCACGACCTGTTCACCGGCCAGGTCCGGCTCGGCACCACCGTCGACGACCCCCGCAACCCCTACGCCTACCGCGGCAGCGGGCTCGCCCTCGGCCCCGACCTGCTCGCCACCTCCCTGGTCGCCGTGGGGCCAGCCGGGTCCGGCAAGACCAGCTCGCTGGTGTGGCCGCTCGCCGAGTCGCTGTGCCTGCACGCGCTCACCGGGCGGGCCGCCGTCGTCGTGGTCGGGGCGGCCGGCGCCGGGCTCGGACCGGCGGACGCCTACGACGTCGTCGTACGCGTCGGACACCCCGAATCCGTGTACGACCTGGACCTGTACGGCGGGACCACCGACCCGGACGAGGCGGCGTCCGTGCTCGCCGAGGCGCTCGTCGGCGACCTCGCCGACCCGCACCCCGGCGGGGACAGCCGCCGCTCCACCACCGTCCTCGCCCAGCTCCTCGGGCCCTACCGGGCCGTCCACGGCCGCTTCCCGTCCGTACCGGAGCTGCGCCAGCTCCTCGACGGCGCCCCCGGGCCCCTCGCCGCCCTGCGCAAGGCCCTGAAGGACACCGGGCAGGACGCCCTGCTGCGCGAACTGGACGCCCGGGAGCGCCAGTCCCGGAACCCCGGCGACGTCGGCGGCGTCCTCGCCGACCGGGTCGCGCTGCTCGACCGGCCGGCCTTCGCACAGTTCTTCGACACCTCCGGGCAGACCCGGCCGTTCTCCCTGCGCGCCCTCGACCACCCGGTGCGGGTCCGCATCGACCTGCCCGAGCGCGGCCACGCCGACGCCTCGCGGATCCTCGCGCGACTGGTGCTCGCCCAGTTCACGGCCAGTGTCGCCGCCCGCGAGGACCGGTCGCTGTTCGCCTGCCTGCTCCTCGACGACGCGAGCGGGGTCGTCACCCCCGATGCCGTCCGCGGCATCCAGCGGCTCAGGTCCGCGAACGCCGGTGTCGTCCTCACCCTGCGCACCCTGGACGACGTGCCCCGACCGCTGCGCGGGCCCCTGCTCGGCGCCACCGGGTGCCGGATGGCGCTGTCCGGCCTCACCCCCTGGGACGGCCAGGACTTCGCCGAGGTGTGGGGCAAGGAGTGGACCGAGACCCGGGACGTCACCGATCGGCAGATCATCGCGGAGACCCCGGCGGGCAAGGCCCTGCACATGCTGCGCCGGGTGATCACCGGCCACGCGCCGACCGCGCGCGCGGTGACCGTCCGCCAGGTCGAGCGCGAGCGGTGGTCCGCGTCCGAACTGGCGCACGCGGTGCCGCCGGGGCACGCGGTGCTCTCCCTGACGAACGTGAAGGGCGAGCACGCCCCGCCGCTGCTGGTGGATCTACGGAACTGAGGGGGATCAGGGCACGCGCCGACCTTACGGTGAGGCAGAATCGGCATAGGTCGTTCATACGCGGCGGCCAAAGGATCACAACGATCACATGATGATCGCACCGATCGCCGAGACGACACAGGATCCGAAGGCCCGATGCCCCTCACCCTCGCCTCGCTCGTCCACCACTCCGCGCTCAAGCTGACCGTGCGCGCGGGCGAGGACCGCCTGGACGTCCCCGTCCGCTGGGCACACGTCAGCGAACTCGCCGACCCCGTGCCCTACATGGAGGGCGGCGAACTGCTCCTGATCACCGCGCTGAAGCTGGACGCGGAGGACCCCGAGGCCATGCGCCGCTATGTGAAGCGGCTGGTGGGCGCGGGCGTGGTCGGCCTCGGCTTCGCCGTCGGCGTCAACTACGACGAGGTACCCGAGGCCCTCGTGGACGCGGCCCGCGAGGAGGGGCTCCCGCTGCTCGAGGTGCCGCGCCGCACCCCGTTCCTCGCCATCAGCAAGGCCGTCTCCGCCGCGCTCGCCGCCGACCAGTACCGGGCCGTGACCGCGGGGTTCGCCGCGCAGCGCGAGCTGACCAGGCAGGCCCTCAGCGACGGCCCGGAGGGACTGCTTGCCGCGCTCGCCGCCCAGGTCGACGGCTGGGCCGCGCTGTACGACGCCTCCGGCGCAGTCGTCGCCGCCGCGCCCGAGTGGGCGGGACGGCGCGCGGCACGGCTCACCGCCGACGTGGAGCGCCTGCGGGAGCGGTCCGCGCCGGCCACGTCCGTGGTCGGCGGGGCGAGCGGAGAGGCGAACGGAGAGGACCGGGTCGAACTGCACTCCCTCGGCACCGGCCGGCGCCCGCGCGCCGCGCTCGCCGTGGGCACGGCCGCCCCGCTGGGCACCGCCGAGCGGTACGCCGTGCACTCCGCCATCGCCCTGCTCACCCTCACCACCGAACGCTCCCGGTCCCTGCACGCCGCCGAGCAGCGGATCGGCGGGGCCGTGCTGCGCATGCTGCTGGCCGGGCAGCCGGACCACGCCCGCGCCGTGGCCGGGGACCTGTACGGCGACCTCCTGGACGCGCCCTTCCGGGTGATCGTGGCCGAGTCGGCGTCCGCGTCGGCCGCCCGGGCGCACGCGGACGGGCACGCGCGCGTGGTGACCGCGCAGCCGACCGCCGCCGTGCTCGCGGCGGCCGACACGGACGGCGACCCCCTGGAAGGGCTCGCGGAGACCGTGGAGTCCGCCGCCGCCCGCACCGGCGAGGCCGTGCTCGTCGTGCCCGAGGGGGAGGCCCGCCTCGTGATCCTCGCCGCCGACGGGGGCGCCGCCGTCGCCGCCTGCCGGCAGTACGCGCCGGCGGTCCAGGCGGCCCGGGCCGCCGCCCGCGAGCAGTCGGCCACCGACGAGGGCGAACTCGTGGTCGGGATGTCGGCGCCCGCCGGGCCGATCGCCGCGGCTGCCGCCTACAAACAGGCCGAACAGGCGCTCTCGGTGGCCCGGCGGCGCGGCCGGGCGCTGGTCGAGCACGATGAACTGGCGACCGGATCGGTGCTGCCGCTGCTCCAGGACGACGCCGTACGCGCCTTCGCCGACGGACTGCTGCGCGCCCTGCGCGAACACGACGCGACGGGCCGCGGCGACCTGGTCGCCTCGCTGCGGGCCTGGCTGTCCCGCCACGGCCAGTGGGACGCGGCGGCGGCCGACCTCGGCGTCCACCGCCACACGCTCCGCTACCGGATGCGCCGGGTCGAGGAGATCCTGGGCCGCTCCCTGGACGACCCGGACGTCCGGATGGAACTGTGGCTCGCGCTCAAGGCCACGGCAGCGGCGGGGGAGTGACGCCACCGCCGTACGGCAGCACCGCCGTACGGCCCTGCGCGGAGCCCCGCTGTACATTGCGTAGAAGCCCGCCCGGGCAGTGCTACTCCCCGGACAAACGACCCCCGGACATCCCGGCCCTACCGTGGACCACGCACCCCCCAAGCACCAGCCAACCTCGGAAGGGCCGGGACTGAACGCTATGACTTCCACCCACGCCTTCTGGCTCGCCGGCCGCCAGGCCACCGGTGAGACCACCTTCGACGTCACCTCGCCGTGGGACGGCCGGCTCGTCGGCAAGGTCAGTGTCCCGACCGAGGCGCAGGTCGAGGACGCCGTGGCCGCCGCGTACGCCGTGCGCGACGAGTTCGCCGCCACCCCGGCCCACGTCCGTGCCGCCGCCCTCGACCACGTCTCGAAGCGGCTCGCGGAGCGCACCGAGGAGATCGCGCAGCTGATCTCCGCCGAGAACGGCAAGCCCATCAAGTGGGCGCGCGGCGAGGTCGGCCGTGCCGTCTCCGTGTTCCGCTTCGCCGCCGAGGAGGCCCGCCGCTTCAACGGCGGCGAGGCCCAGCGCCTCGACACGGACGCCGGCGGCCAGGGCCGTCTGGCGCTGACCCGCCGCTTCCCCAAGGGCGTCGTCCTCGGCATCGCGCCCTTCAACTTCCCGCTGAACCTGTGCGCCCACAAGGTCGCCCCGGCGATCGCCGCCGGCGCCCCCATCATCCTCAAGCCCGCCCCGGCCACCCCGCTGTCCGGCCTGGTCATCGGCGAGCTGCTCGCCGAGACCGAGCTGCCCGCCGGCTCCTGGTCGATCCTGCCGGTCCCCAACGACCGCATGCCCGCCCTCGTCCAGGACGAGCGCCTGCCGGTCATCTCCTTCACCGGCTCCGAGAAGGTCGGCTACGCGATCATGGACTCGGTGCCGCGCAAGCACTGCACGCTGGAACTGGGCGGCAACGGCGCGGCCGTCGTGCTCGCCGACTACGCGAGCGACGAGGACCTGGACCGGGCCGCGAACCGCATCGCCACCTTCTCCAACTACCAGGGCGGCCAGTCCTGCATCTCCGTGCAGCGCGTGATCGCCGACGCCTCGGTGTACGACCGGCTGCTGCCGCGCATCGTCGCCGCCGTCGAGGCCCAGGCCACCGGCGACCCCTCCGACGGCGCGACCGATGTCGGCCCGCTGATCAGCGAGGACGCCGCCAAGCGCGTGGAGTCCTGGGTCGACGAGGCGGTGAACGCTGGAGCCACGCTGCTCACCGGTGGCAAGCGGGACGGCGCCTCCTACGCGCCGACCGTCCTCACCGACGTCCCCGCCGATGTGACCATCTCCTGCGAGGAGGTCTTCGGGCCCGTCCTCACGGTGCAGAAGGTGGACGGCGAGGCCGCGGCGTTCGACGCGGTCAACGACTCCAAGTACGGCCTCCAGGCGGGCGTCTTCACCCACGACCTCCAGGTCGCCTTCCGCGCCCACCGCGCCCTCGAGGTCGGCGGCGTGGTCATCGGTGACGTGCCGTCCTACCGCGCCGACCAGATGCCCTACGGCGGTGCCAAGCTGTCCGGTGTCGGGCGCGAGGGCGTGAAGTTCGCGATGGAGGACTACACCTACGAGCGGGTGCTGGTCCTGACGGGCCTCGCCCTCTGACCCCACCTGCTTGATCGACGGCCGGAGCCCGCTGTGCGGGGGCTCCGGCCGTCGGCGTACACCACTGTCCTGACCTGCTGCAACGGTTGAATTTCGGCTGGTTCTCGCGAGGTTGTGGGAACAGGGCGGGAACACCGCCCTGCGGCTGTGTTCGTCGCTCCGGGATCAACGGCTCCGCGATCTCCCACAAGCCGTCCGGCTTCCGTCGCCGACCTGTCAGGGGTAGTACGACAGGATGATGAGGGGAGACCATCGAGTGCAGAGGGTCCCGCTGCATGCCCGCACCTGCAACGTGTAGCTGGTGGTGTTGTCTGCGTGTGACGCAACCATCGTCTTGTGACGCGCCCCGGCCCCTTGGGTGTTGTACGTGTCCAAGGTCTGCTGAGGCGAGAGGCTCCAGCGGACTTGGTACCAGGCGGGGGCCTTGTAGCCGCCGTAGTAGAGAGTGACCGTGTTCTTGCAGCGGTCGTAACGAGCGCCGGCCCATGGGGTCCCGGAGTACTGCCACTTCAGCGGACCGCTCCCGACGGGGGTGCCTTCGCCGAAGCTTTGGCCGTCCACATAGCACGTCGTGTACGGGGCCTTGTCGCCGCTTGGACCCCCGGCGGTCGCCGCTTCCGCACCAGCACCGGGGGCGGCGGTGAGGCCCGCCAGGAGAAGCCCGCTGGCTGCCGCGACCGTTGCGGTACTGCGGAGTCTGGTAGTCGGAAGAAGTTGCATCCTGTACCGTCCTCCCCCACCTGAGCGGTTCGTCCGGTGCGTCGCCCTATCAACGAAATTGTCGCGCTGGTGTGGCTCTGACGCGACTCGTGCACTGCTGAAGCAGCGGTTGACGAGGCGACTGCCAGGCAGTGAAGACCGTTTTGACGATCTCAGGATCGAGGCCCGTCGTGGCAGGCACCCAGAGGGGCGAGACGATCCCAGCACAAAGCGCGCGCTATTGGCGAGACAACGCCCCGGGGGCCATGCCGCGACGTCCAACGCCCTCTTGACCCCGACGATGTGGCCGCGAGCCCAGTTCGCCTTGGCCTTCCGGAACTTACGTGATCAAGCGGGCTTCGACGAGTTGACCATCGATGCTGTGGTCGGGACCGTCCCGGCCTTGTTCCGGGAAACGGCCCTGCTGGGTGACGGTCGAGCGAAGGCGATTCGATTATGGCTCCGAGCATGACCACCGGATGATGGCATAACGTTTCCGCATGCAGCTGGAGGAAGGTCGAAGGGCAGCCGAAGCCGGGGACTGGGTGGCCGCAGGGCACGCCTTCGTCCGGGCCGCAATGGAGGGCAGCGCGGAGGGTGCAGAGCTGGCGACCCGGGTGACCGTCGAGCTGGTGCCGCTGGCGGATGGCGGGTCGGCGGAGGCCGCCGCGCTGCTCGCCGGGATTTACCTGGAGTACTTCGACGAGTCGGCCCTACCCATGGCCGTGCGTTACGCCCGCGCGGCGGCCGAGGCCGGGCTTCCGGCCGGACAGCGCACCTACGGGCACATGTTGGTGACGGGGCTCGGCGTCGAAGAGGACCGCGCGCATGCCGCAGAGCTGTTCCGGGCGGCCGCCGAGGGCGGGGACGCCTACGGCATGTTCAACCTCGCCCAGTTGGTTGACGACCCCAACGAGTCCCTGCAGTTGCTGGAGACTGCCGCACGCGCGGGGATCGTCGCGGCCGGTGCCGTCCTCGCCGACCGGCTGTCGGCAATGGACCGGGACGAGGAGGCGCTGCGCTGGTACGTCTGGGCGGCGGAGCGCGGGCACACGGGAGCGATGAACGCTGCCGCCTGCTGGTACCGCGATGGCTTCGGAACCACGCCGGACCTGGTGCAGGCAGTGCGCTGGTTCTTCGTCATGCTCGCGCACGGCGACGGAAACGGCATCCACGAGGCGATCCAGCTGGCGAAGGCCGGGGCCCTGGACGAGGAGCAGATCCGCGACGCCGGGCGGCTAGCAGGCGATCCTGGGGCGGCCGAGGTCCTGATCGGCACAGTTCTAGGCGGCCGCCGAACCTGAGGAAGTGCCCAGCCAGACCTCGATCACCGGACACCACCTGAGCCGCACACCCCCCGCTGCCTCCCACTGGCGCGTCCACGTGGCTGCAGGACGGAGGTCCAGGACCGGCCGAACTGCGTCGGCCTGGTCCGGACCCTCAACCGGAGAAGCCGACGCGCGCGAGCCGCAACGGGCCGCGCAGCCTGAGGCGGACGTCGTGCACACCTGAGGCGGTGAAGGCGGCGTCCACGGTGGTGTAGTCGTACGGTCCCGTGGGCGCGGTGAGCGTGAGCTCGGCCGACGGATCGCCACCGTCCAACAGGACCTCGAGGGTCCCCTCGCCCGCGAGCTGCGCCGTCACGCCCGTGACGCCGTCCCCGAAGTCGCAGCGACGGAAGAGCAGTTCGCCCGTCCTGCCCTCCACCGGTGCCACGGAGTCCCCCGACTCCTTCGTGCGGTCGACGATCAGCGTGCCCCGCTGCTCGTCGAAGTCGGCGGCCTCCAGCCCGCGTTCGCGCACCGGACGCGGTCCGGCCGGCTCACCGGGCGGCTCGATCGTCGTCCGCAGCCGGATGTCCTCGCTCGACGCGCCCACCAGGATCTCGTACGGGCCCGGTTCGAGCCGCCACCGCCCGTGCGCCACGTCCCAGAACTCCAAGGCGCTGAGCGGCACCTCGAAGGCCAGCTCCGCCGAGGCCCCGGGCGCCAGGTGCACGCGCCGGTGGGCGACCAGCTCGCGGCGCGGACGCGGGACCGACGGATCGACGGCCCGGGTGTACACCTGGGCGACCTCGTCGGCGGCCCGTGTGCTCGTGTTGGTCACCGTGAAGGAGACCGCCACTCGCCCGTCCTCCACCCGGGCGGCGAGGTCGCCGTAGGCGAAGGACGCGTACGACAGCCCGTGCCCGAACGGGAACAGCGGCGTTCCCTCGAAGTACAGGTACGTCTGACGGCTGCCGATCACGTCGTAGTCGAGCAGATCGGGCAGGTCCGCGTCGTCTGCGTACCAGGTCTGGGGCAGACGGCCCGCGGGGGAGACGTCGCCGGACAGAACCCGGGCCAGCGCGGTGCCCGCGGCCTGGCCGCCGTGTGCCGTCCACAGCACGGCCGGGAGTTCGGCGGGGTCGACCGCGTACGGGTACGCGGACACCAGGACCAGCGCCGTGCGCGGGTTCGCCGCGCGGGCCGCGCGCAGCAGCCGCTCCTGGTGATCGGGCAGGCGCAGCGTCGTACGGTCCTCGGTCTCGCGGCCGTTCAGGTGCGGGTCGTTGCCCGCGAACACGAGCACCACGTCGGCACCCGCGGCCGCCCGGGTGACCGCCTCCTCGCCGCGCTCGACGACCTCCAGTTCGAAGACTTCCCTCTGGTCCTCGGCAACCTTCACGCCGTCGGCGGCGACCGACACGTACCCGCCCGTCCCGAGGTGCTTCAGGAGGTGACCGCTGCCATGGGGTTCCAGGCGGAACGTCTCCTGGACGACCCAGCCGCCGGGCTGGTCCGCGGACGCGCGGACGTACCCGTCGTCGGCGACCGAGAGGTACCGCCCGTCGGGGGCGCGGAAGGTCAGCAGGCCCTCGCCCCAGTCGATCAGCGCGAGTTCGCTGCCGTGCTCGTCGGCGGTGAGCGGCGGCAGGTCCGTGCGGCCCTGCAGCAGCGCCGGGTCCAGGGCGCCCTCCGCGCCGCGCACCTCGTCGTCGGCGTCGGCCACGGGCACTCGCAGATACGCACCGGCGGAGGTCTTCAGACGTACCCGGTCCACACCCTCCGCGAACTCCACGCGATCGGCGCCGAAACGTTCGTACAGGCCCTCCAGAGGCGTGGACCGGTGGATCAGCGTGCCGCTGTACCAGTCGAGCTTGCACTCGTCGGCGAGCAGCCCGACCGCCGCGACGCGCACACCGTCGGCGAGGGGCAGCAGGCCGTCGTTCTTCACCAGCACGACCGCCTGCTCGGCGGCCTCCTGGGCGAGCGCCCGATGGGCCGGGGTGTCGAAGTCCCGGGTCCCCGCATGCGGGTCCAGGCGCGGGTCGAACTCGCCCAGCCGGAACCGCACCGAGAGCTGCCGGCGCACCGCCTGGTCGATGTCCTCCTCGTTCAGCAGCCCCTTCACCAGTGCGCCCTTGATCCGCGCGACGATCGTCGAGCTGTCCGTGCCGTGGTCGGTGAAGCTGTCGACGCCGGCCCGGACCGCCGCGGCCGTCGCCTCCTCGTGCGTGTCGAAGTAGTGCTCGGAGTCGACCAGGTTGGACGGCGCGCCCGCGTCCGAGCAGACCAGCAACTCCTGGTCACTCCAGCGGCGCAGGTGCTCGCGCAGATACGGCGAGACATGGTTGGGGCGGCCGTTGACCAGGTTGTAGGCGGGCATCACCCCGGCCACCGAGCCCGCCTGAACGGCCTCACGGAAAGCCCGCAGGTCGTACTCGTGCAGCACGCGCGGACGGACCGAGGAGGAGGTGGTGTCGCGGTTCGTCTCGTTGTTGTGGGCGAGCCAGTGCTTGAGGACCGGGGCGGTGCGCCAGTACGTCGGATGGTCGCCGCGCAGACCGCGTGTGTACGCCGTCGCGATCGCCGAGGTCAGCTGCGGGTCCTCCGAGTAGCCCTCCTCGTTGCGGCCCCACAACGGGTGGCGCAGCAGGTTGACCGTGGGCGACCAGACGTTGAGGCCGACGCGCTCGTCGCGGGCGCGCATCGCGCGGACCTCCTTGGAGACCGCTTCGCCGACCCGGCGCACCAGGTTGTCGTTCCAGGTCGCGCCGAGCCCGATCGCCTGCGGGAACACGGTTGCCGGGCCCATCCACGCCACTCCGTGCAGGGCCTCCTGGCCGGTGCGGAACGCGGCGATGCCGAGGCGCTCGACGGCCGGCACGAACTGGTGCAGGAACGCGATCTTCTCATCGAGCGTCAGCCGCGCCACCAGGTCGTCGATGCGCTTAGCGAACGGCAGCTGCGGATCACGGAAAGAGGGCGCGGGTGGCGTCTGTGCGGTCACGTGGTGATCCTTCGGAGGTCGAGCGACGGGCGCTTTCGAAGCGCTTCGATGCTCATTCGCCTTCGGGGCGCGTGTCAAGACACCCAGACACGACAACTCCGTTTCCTCACCGTGATTCCAAGCCTTTCCAACCCGCTCGACCGGTGTCTCCGCGCCTGGGAGGAATCTTGGAAGCGACCCTTGTGCGCCCCCAGGTGTTCACTTAACCTCGCAGCAACATCGAAGCGCTTCGACTGTGGAGGGCCCGCTCAGCGTGCTCACCCTTCCCTCCGCCGTCACCGCCGCTTCAGCTCATTCCACTCGAGACACCGCAGCCGACGGCTCCTCCGCCGGGTGTCCTGGTGCGCCACGAAGGGTTGACGCAATGACGCCGAACTCCGTCCGCGGCGGCGGCACCCTCGTCTGCGGCTTCCTGACCGGTGTCGCCGACGAGGACGACCGGATACGGCCCGGCGGCATGGACCCATGGCTGCGGCACCTCTTCGGCATCGGCACCCTGCACGAGTGGTGGCCGCTGGACGCCGGGGAGACCGTCGAGTGCGACGGCCCCCGAGGCGGCTTCCGCGGCACGCTGTGGTCCGAGGAACTCCAGGCCGCACATCCGGACGCCGTGGCCGCCCGCTACAAGGGCGGCGAACTCGACGGACTCCCCGCCGTCCTGCGTACCGGCCGCGCCTGGTACCTCTCCACGCTCCCCGAACCGGACGCGCTGCGCGACCTGCTCGCGGGGATCGTCGCCGACGCGGGCGCACGGCCCGTGCTCGACGATCTGCCCATCGGGGTCGAGGCCGTCCGGCGCGGCGACCTGCTCTTCGTGCTCAACCACCGGCGCGAGCCGGTCCAGGTCACGGTGCCGGGCCCCCACCACGACCTGCTCACCGGCGGGACGGTCACGGACACCCTCACCCTCGGCCGATACGGAGTGGCGGTGCTGCGCCCATGACCGGTGAAGTCATGCATGGAACCTGGGAGCCCCGTCCCGCCGCCCGCTGGGAGGACGCCTTCCTGAGCGGCAACGGCCGACATGGCGCCATGGCGTTCGGTGATCCGAACGACGACCGGGTCATCGTCACGCACCATGCCCTCGTGCGCCCCAACGGCAGCGAACACGCACGGCCGCCCGAGCTGGCCTCCCGGCTCGCAGACCTCCAGGACCGGCTGCTCGCGGGCGAGACCGCCGCCGCCGAACACTTCACCGACGGGCGGGAGCTGCAGTGGGTGCAGCCGTTCCACCCGGCGTTCCAGACGCGGCTGCGGCGGCCCGCGGGGGAGGGACGCGACTACCGGCGGTCGGTGGACTTCACCACGGGCGTCATGACGGCCGGGTGCGCGGGCTGGTGCAGCCGGGTCTTCGTCTCGCGCGCGGACGACGTGATCGTGCAGTACGTGACCGCCCCCGGACCGGTACTCGAGCTGTCCCTCGACCACCGGCTGCCCGGCGCCCCACGCCACCTGGCCGTCGGCCACGGCACCGCCCTCACCGCCGAGGGCGCCCTCCTCACCCTGCGCGCCCGCTACCCGGGCAGCGACCGCGCCTACACCGGCGTGACGCTGGCCGTCGTCACCGGCGGCACGACCGTCCTCGCCCCGCAGGGCGTACGCATCACCGACGCCGAGTCGGTCCTGCTGCTGACCCGGGTGCACCGGCACACCGGCGAACTGGACGCCCTCGCGGAGGCACGTGCCCTGCGTGCCCTGCTGCCGTCCGAGGAACCCTTCGCCGGACTCCTCGACCGCCATCTGGCGCTCCACCGTCCGGCCTACCTCCGTGCCACCCTCGACCTCGACGCGGACGCCGCCGAACGCGCCCTGCCCGGCAGCGAGCTCCTCCGGCGCCCCACGAGCGCCGCCCTTCTGGAGCGGCTCTTCGCCGCCGGCCGCTACCACCTGCTCAGCTCCAGCGGCATGCTCCCGCCCCGCCTGACCGGCCTGTGGACCGGCGACTGGAACACGGCGTGGTCCGGTGCGTTCACCACCGACGCCAACCTGAACCTGCAGACCGCCTCCGCGTCGGCGGGAGCCCTGCCCGAGGTCACAGAAGCCCACGCGGCGCTGATCCACGGCCAACTCGACCACTGGCGGGAGAACGCCCGCGCCGTCCACGGCGCCCGGGGTGTCGTCGCCCCCGCGCACACCGACGGGGAGTCCGGCTACGCGTACCACTTCAGCCGGGAGTACCCGCTGCACCTGTGGACCGCGGGCGCCGACTGGCTGCTCAAGCCGCTCGTCGACCACGACGAGACCTACGGCAGGCGAGACCCCCGCACCGCCGCCGTCCTCGCCGAAGTCGCCGCGTTCTACGAGGACTTCCTCACCCGCACCGACGAGGAGGGACGGCTCGTCGTCGTCCCCTCCTACTCGCCCGAGAACCGTCCGGCGAACGCGAGCTGGGGCACGATCAACGCCGCCATGGACCTCTCGGCGGCCCGGCACGCCCTGCTCACGGCCGCCGCCTACCACCCGGACCGGGCGGAGGACTGGCGCGCCCTCGCCGACCGCCTCCCGCCGCACCGCGTCAACGCCGACGGCGCCCTCGCCGAATGGGCCTGGCCGGACCTGGAAGACACCTACGACCACCGCCATCTCAGCCACCTCTACGGCGTGTGGCCGCTCGACGAGATCAACCCCTATGACACGCCCGGCCTCGCCGCGGCCGCCCACCGGGCGCTCGAACTGCGCGGCGCCGAGAACGACTCGGCACACGGCCACCTGCACCACGCGCTCGTCGCCGCACGTCTGCGCGACGCGGCCCGGGTCGCGCACGCCCTCGGCCAGGTACTGGCAGGCGACTACTTCCACGCCTCCCTGATGAGCGCGCACTACCCGCACCTCGACGTCTACAACGCCGACGCGGCCCACGCGCTCCCGGCCGTGCTCATCGAAGCGCTCGTCCAGTCGACGCCCGGCCGGCTGGTGCTGCTCCCCGCGCTGCCCGCCGCCCACCCCCGAGGCCGGCTCCTCGGCGTCCGCACCCGGTTCGGCGCCGAACTCGACCTCATCTGGAGCCCCGAGCGGACGACGGCCGTACTGCGCCCCACCCGCAGCTGCCGCGTCGACCTCAGGACTTCCGCCGGCGCGACCCCGCTCGACCTCGTCGCCGGCGAAGACTGCGTCCTCACCACGGGGCCGCAGGACCAGCAGCAATTCCCCCCACCCATGGAAGGGACACCATGGCAATACGCACGCTGAACAGGCTGACCAAGGCGCTGATCGCCCCCGCGCTCGCGCTCGGCGCCACCGTCGGCATCGCCTCCGCCCCCGCCCAGGCCGCCGTGTGGAACTCCTGCGACCAGTGGGGCAGCACCACACTGAACGGCTACACGCTCTACAACAACATCTGGGGCTCCGGCGCCGGCAGCCAGTGCATCTGGGCCAACTCCGGGACCAACTGGGGCGTGTGGGCGGACCACCCCAACACCGGCGGGATCAAGTCCTACCCGAACGCCAAGAAGGTGATCAACAAGTCGATCACCTCGCTCTCCTCGCTGTCCAGCAGCTACAACGTCACGGTGCCGTCGTCCGGCGCGTACAACACCTCGTACGACATCTGGGACACCAACCACGCCTACGAGATCATGCTCTGGGTCAACAAGACCGGAGCCGTCGGCCCGCTCGGCACCTCGCAGGGCACCGTGACCCTCGGCGGTTCGACCTGGGCCGTCTACAAGGGCAACAACGGCTCCAACGACGTGTTCTCGTTCGTCCGCAGCTCCAACTCCAGCTCCGGCACGGTCGACATCCTGCCGATCCTGAAGTGGATCAAGGACACCAAGGGCTGGTTCGGCAACGTCACCATCGGCGACCTGCAGTTCGGCTTCGAGATCACGTCCTCGTCCGGCGGCCTGAACTTCGTCACCAACAGCGAGAGCGTCAGCAGCAGCTGAGCCGCCCCCGCGCATGAGCGTGCGGCCGGTCCCTCCCCTACGGGACCGGCCGCACGTCCGCGTCCGGGGCGGCTACTGAGCGATCGGCAGCTGCGCCCCGTCCCGCAGGAACAGCGGGATGCGGTCCAGCGGGGCGTCGACCGTCACGGCCGTACCGCCCTCGTACGTCTCACCGGTCCACGCGTCCGTCCACCGCGAGCCTGCCGGGAGGTAGGCCGTACGGGTCGTGGCGCCGGCCTCCAGCACCGGGGCCACCAGGAGGTCACGGCCGAAGAGGTACGCGTCGTCGACCGACCAGGCCGCCCGGTCGCCGGGGAACTCCAGGAACAGCGGCCGCATCACCGGCAGACCCTCCTCGTGGGCCTCCCGCATCACCTTCAGCACGTACGGCTTCAGGCGCTCGCGCAGCCGCAGGTACTTCTCCAGGACCGGGTAGACCTCCTCGCCGTACGACCAGACCTCGTTCGGGCCGCCGGTCATCTCCGGGCCCAGCGGCATGCCCGGGTCGCGGAAGCCGTGCAGGCGCATCAGCGGGGACAGCGCGCCGAACTGGAACCAGCGGACCATCACCTCCCGGTACGCCGGGTCGTCCGGGTCGCCGCCGTGGAAGCCGCCGATGTCCGTGTTCCACCAGGGGATCCCGGACAGCGCGGTGTTCAGGCCGGCCGCGATCTGGCGGCGCAGGGTCGCGAAGTCGGTGCCGATGTCGCCGGACCACAGGGCGGCGCCGTAGCGCTGGCTGCCCGCCCACGCCGAGCGGTTGAGGGTGACGACGTCCGTCTCACCGGCCGCGAGCATGCCCTCGTAGAAGGTGCGGGCGTTCTCCGCCGGGTAGATGTTGCCGACCTCCAGGCCCGGGCCCGCCCAGTATCGCAGGTTCTCCTGGAAGCCGGGCTTCAGCTCCGGCTCGCAGGCGTCCAGCCAGAACGCCTTGATGCCGTACGGGTCGAGGTAGTTATCCTTCACCCGTGACCACACGAACTCCCGGGCGTCCGGGTTCGTGGCGTCGTAGAAGGCGACCTGGACGGTGGAGGCGACCTCCTTGTCGGGCCAGTCGGCGTGCGCCATCGGCCCGTACTGGGTGCCGATGAAGTAGCCGCGCTGCTCCATCACCGGGTGGTTCTCGCTCAGTGGCGACACGGACGGCCAGACGCTCACGACCAGCTTGATGCCGAGCTCGTCCAGCTCCCGCACCATCGCCGCCGGGTCCGGCCACTCCTTCGGGTCGAACTTCCACTCGCCCAGGTGCGTCCAGTGGAAGAAGTCGCACACGATCGCGTCGATCGGCAGGCCCCGCCGCTTGTACTCCCGGGCCACGGCGAGGAGTTCGTCCTGGGTGCGGTAGCGCAGCTTGCACTGCCAGAAGCCCGCCGCCCACTCCGGAAGCATCGGGGTGCGGCCGGTGACCGCGCTGTACGCGCGCTGCGCCTCGGCCGGGGTGCCCGCGGTGATCCAGTAGTCGATCTGGCGGGCCGAGTCGGCCACCCAGCGGGTGCCGTTGCCCGCCAGTTCCACACGGCCGATCGCCGGGTTGTTCCACAGCAGGGTGTAGCCGCGGCTGGAGGTCAGCACCGGGACGGAGACCTCGGCGTTGCGCTGGACCAGATCGACGACCAGGCCCTTCTGGTCCAGCCGCCCGTGCTGGTGCTGGCCCAGGCCGTACAGCCTCTCGTCGTCGTACGCGGCGAAACGCTGCTCCAGACGGTGGTGGCCGTTGCCGACGGCCGTGTACAGGCGCGGGCCCGGCCACCAGAAGTGGGCGCGCTCCTCGGCCAGCAGCTCGCCGCCGTCCTCCGTGCGCAGGAAGCGGATCAGGCCCTCGGCGTCCACGTCCACCGTGAGCGCGCCGACCGTGAGCCGCCCCCGCCCCTCCTCTATCTTGACGGTGCTCCCGGCGGCCGGCGGCTGGTCGAGCAGGGCGCCCGGCAGCCCGTCGAGGACCGGACCGCCGAGCCGGGCCCGCACGCGGACGGCGTCCGGCCCCCACGGCTCGATGCGTACGGTCTCCTGACGTCCGCTCCACTCCAGCGCACCGTCCCGCTCACGGAAGGTGCCCACGGTGGGGGAGGACTGGGCGAGGCTGACCTTGGGCTGGGCTTCGGCAGGCTGATTCACGGTGGGGTGCTCCTGGAGGAGTGCAGACAGGAAGGTTGCCTGGAACTTCGGGCGCCGGGAACGGCAGGCGCCTGGGAGGAGTACGGCGTGGGGTGCCCCTGCGGCCGTGGGCGTGGAGCTGTGGTGTCAGGGCGCGGACGGCGCCGGGCCGGTGCTCGCCCGGACCGTGAGTTCCGGTGCGAGGAGGACCACTTCGTCCGTGCCGTGGCCGTCCAGCTTCGCGACCAGCAGTTCGACGGCGCGCCGGCCCATCTCCTGCGCGGGGATGGCGACGGACGTCAGCCGCACCGACGCCTGGGTGGCCACCTGGTCCGGGCAGACGGCGATCACCGAGACGTCCTCGGGGACGGCCCGGCCCTGCTGGCGCAGCAGCGCGAGCAGCGGTTCGACCGCGGACTCGTTCTGCACGACGAACCCGGTGGTCCCCGGCCGCTCGTCGAGGATCCGGGCCAGGGTCACGGCCATCGCGTCGTACCCGCCCTCGCAGGGGCGGTGCAGCACCCTGAGGCCGAGCTCACGGGAGCGGGACCTGAGGCCGTCGAGGGTGCGCTCAGCGAAGCCGGTGTGCCGTTCGTAGACGGCGGGCGCCTCGCCGATGACAGCGATGTCACGGTGGCCGAGGCCCGCGAGGTGCTCGGCGCACAGCGCGCCCGTCGCCCCGAAGTCGAGGTCCACACAGGTCAGTCCGGAGGTGCTGGCGGGCAGGCCGATGAGCACCGACGGCTGGTCCGTCTCACGCAGCAGGGGCAGCCGCTCGTCGTCCAGTTCGACGTCCATGAGGATCATGGCGTCCGCGAGGCCGCTGCCCGTGACCCGGCGCACCGCGTCCGGGCCCTCCTCACCGGTGAGCAGCAGGATGTCGTACCCGTGAGCGCGCGCGGTGGTCGCCACCGCGATGGCGATCTCCATCATCACCGGCACGTACATGTCGGTGCGGAGCGGGACCATCAGCGCGATGATGTTCGACTTGTTGCTCGCCAGGGCGCGCGCCCCGGCGTTCGGGTGGTAGCCGAGCTCCCGGATGCTCCGCTCGACCCGCTGCCGGGTGGTCGCGGAGATGGACCGCTTGCCGCTGAGGACATAGCTCACCGTGCTCGCCGACACTCCGGCGTGCTGGGCGACCTCGGCGAGGGTGACCATCCAGCTCTCCAAGCGTGAGTGAAGCGCTTCGACAGTGCGCGCGTCGTGGAACAAGGACGTGTAAGGGTGGATCGACAGTAGCTTGACGTGAAGTGGGCTGTCCATAGTTTGTCGAAGCGCTTCGACAGCCAAACGGGATTCACCGAGCGGCCAGTCGGGCCCACCGGCTCCTGACGGCCACCGAACGGGCGTATCCGAACCGTCCCCCCAGAAGGCCCCCCGGCGCAAGGACTTCGAGGGAGTCGGCCGACTTGACACCGAGATGTACCCGGCGGGCGCCGGCTGAGCGTTTTTCCGCGGCCGGTCGCTGCGCGAGGACTGGTGACCTTGCCCGGATCGGGGTACCAACGATCGAGTAGCACCGGTCAGTAACGTACGCCCGCAAGATCGCCGTACGGCACCCATGGTCGCCGTACGGCCCCTCGAGCGGTGTACGCCCCAAACATCCCGATTCGCGGCGAGGTGAGCCTCATGACCGCACCAACAGCCCCCACTCCCAAGCCGACCAAGCCGACGGTCACCGAGCGTGAGGCCCGCCAGGTCGCGGAGGCCGCGCGCGAGCAGGACTGGCGCAAGCCCAGTTTCGCCAAGGAACTGTTCCTCGGCCGCTTCCGGCTCGACCTCATCCACCCCCACCCGATGCCCGCCGAGGAGGCCGTGCAGCGCGGCGAGGAGTTCCTCGCCAAGCTGCGCGACTTCTGCGAGACGCACATCGACGGCGCCCGGATCGAACGCGAGGCCCGGATCCCCGACGAGACGATCACCGGGCTCAAGGAGCTCGGCGCCTTCGGCATGAAGATCGACACGAAGTACGGCGGTCTCGGCCTCACCCAGGTGTACTACAACAAGGCGCTCGCCCTCGTCGGCTCCGCGAGCCCCGCGATCGGCGCGCTGCTGTCCGCGCATCAGTCGATCGGAGTACCGCAGCCGCTGAAGTTGTTCGGTACGCAGGAGCAGAAGGAGACGTTCCTGCCGCGCTGCGCCCGCACCGACATCTCCGCGTTCCTGCTCACCGAGCCGGACGTGGGCTCCGACCCCGCCCGCCTGGCCACCACGGCCGTCCCCGACGGGGACGACTACGTCCTCGACGGGGTGAAGCTGTGGACCACCAACGGCGTCGTCGCCGATCTGCTGGTCGTCATGGCGCGGGTGCCGAAGTCCGAGGGCCACAGGGGCGGCATCACGGCGTTCGTCGTCGAGTCGGCCTCCGAGGGCATCACCGTCGAGAACCGCAACGCCTTCATGGGTCTGCGGGGCCTGGAGAACGGCGTCACCCGCTTCCACCGCGTGCGCGTCCCGGCGGCCAACCGCATCGGCGAGGAGGGCCAGGGCCTCAAGATCGCCCTGACCACGCTGAACACCGGCCGGCTTTCCCTGCCCGCGATGTGCGTGGGCGCGGGCAAGTGGTGCCTGAAGATCGCCCGCGAGTGGTCGGCGGCCCGGGAGCAGTGGGGCAAACCGGTCGCGCTGCACGAGGCGGTCGGCTCGAAGATCTCCTTCATCGCGGCGACCACCTTCGCCCTGGAGGCCGTCGTCGACCTGTCGTCCCAGATGGCCGACGAGGACCGCAACGACATCCGTATCGAGGCCGCCCTCGCCAAGCTGTACGGCTCCGAGATGGCCTGGCTGATGGCCGACGAGCTGGTCCAGATCCGGGGCGGGCGCGGCTTCGAGACGGCGGAATCCCTCCGGGCCCGCGGCGAGCGGGGCGTGCCGGCCGAGCAGATGCTGCGCGACCTGCGCATCAACCGCATCTTCGAGGGCTCCACGGAGATCATGCACCTGCTGATCGCGCGGGAGG
Organism: Streptomyces sp. Y2F8-2; assembly: GCF_014905555.1. Lineage (GTDB taxonomy): Bacteria > Actinomycetota > Actinomycetes > Streptomycetales > Streptomycetaceae > Streptomyces > Streptomyces cynarae. Next base: position 286,852 of record NZ_BNGS01000011.1, read on the forward strand.
CGGTCGACGCCCACCTGTCGGTGGCCGGTGACCTGATCGATCCGGAGAAGTCCCTGTCCGACAAGGCGAGGGCGGGCGCGAACGCGGGCGTCTTCTACGCCAAGTGGCTGCCGAAGCTGGTCGCCGGGCAGGGGCAGGTGCCGGGCGCGTTCGGGGAGTTCCGCCGGGAGGTCGACCTCTCCGCGCACCTGCGCTACGTCGAGCGCAGCGCCCGCAAGCTGGCCCGCTCGACTTTCTACGGCATGTCCCGCTGGCAGGGTCGCATGGAGACCAAGCAGGGCTTCCTGGGCCGGGTCGTGGACATCGGCGCCGAGCTGTTCGCGATGGCCGCGGCCTGCGTACGCGCCGAGCACCTGCGCAGGACCGGGGACCATGGCCGCGAGGCCTACCAGCTGGCCGACGCCTTCTGCCGGCAGTCCCGCATCCGCGTCGACGAACTGTTCGACCGCCTGTGGACCAACACGGACGACCTGGACCGCAAGGTGGTCAAGGGCGTGCTGACCGGCACGTACGAGTGGCTGGAGCAGGGGGTCATCGACCCGTCCGGCGACGGCCCGTGGATCGCGGAGGCGGCACCCGGCCCGTCCCGCAAGGAGAACGTCCACCGTCCCATCCGGTGACCTACGGCTACAGGCTGCCCGGGGGCATCAGCCACCGGGTCGGCCGGCCGGTCACCGAAGCGATGGTCTCGACGTCGTTGTCATGGTGCAGCACGGTGAGACCCTGCGGCTCGGCGGTCGCGGCGACCAGCGGATCGACCGCGCCCGCCGAGCGGTGGCATCCCTTCGCGGTGAGCTCCTGCTGTACGGCCCGTGCCCGCGTCGGTGCGCGGTCGTCCAGCGGTGTCCAGTCGAGCAGTGCGTCCAGGTCCTCGACCGACTGTGCGCGGTCCGAGGTGTTCTTCGCGCTGTACAGGAACTCGATCTCGGTACTCGGGCATCGCGCGACGAGGCAATCTGCCAGAGGTTCGTCCCAGAGCGAGCGGGCCGGCTGCCGGACGGACCCGTCGACGCCACCGCCCAGAGAGGGACACCCTGACCGCTCGCGCACCGCCTACGGCCACAATGGAGGGATGAGCGACAGCCCAGCCCCTCTTGCCGACCCCCATCTCGTCTTCGACCCCGTGGACGGAGTGCGGGACGTCGTGATCCTCGGCTCCACCGGCTCGATCGGCACCCAGGCCATCGACCTCGTGCTGCGCAACCCCGACCGGTTCCGCGTCACCGGGCTCTCCGCCAACGGCGGCCGCGTCGGACTGCTCGCCGAGCAGGCCCACCGACTGCGCGTGCGCACGGTCGCGGTCGCCCGCGAGGACGTCGTACCGGCCCTGAGGGAGGCCCTGAGCGCACAGTACGGGCCGGGGGAGACACTCCCCGAGATACTCGCCGGACCCGACGCGGCCACGCAGCTCGCCGGCTCCGATGGCCACACCGTCCTGAACGGCATCACCGGTTCCATCGGCCTCGCGCCCACCCTCGCCGCCCTGGAGGCGGGCCGCACGCTCGCGCTCGCCAACAAGGAGTCGCTCATCGTCGGCGGCCCGCTGGTGAAGGCCCTGGCCAAGCCCGGCCAGATCATCCCGGTGGACTCCGAGCACGCCGCCCTGTTCCAGGCCCTCGCCTCCGGCACCCGGGCCGACGTGCGCAAACTCGTCGTGACCGCCTCCGGCGGGCCGTTCCGAGGCCGCACCAAGGCGCAGCTCGCGAACGTGACGCCCAAGGACGCGCTCGCCCACCCCACGTGGGCCATGGGCCCGGTCATCACGGTCAACTCCGCGACCCTCGTCAACAAGGGCCTGGAAGTGATCGAGGCGCACCTGCTGTACGACATTCCCTTCGATCGCATTGAGGTTGTCGTACACCCGCAGTCGTATGTCCACTCGATGGTGGAATTCACGGATGGATCGACCCTGGCGCAGGCGACGCCCCCCGACATGCGGGGGCCGATCGCCATCGGACTCGGCTGGCCCGAACGGGTGCCCGACGCAGCACCCGCCTTCGACTGGAGCAAGGCGTCGACCTGGGAGTTCTTCCCGCTCGACACCGAGGCGTTCCCGTCGGTGGGACTCGCCCGGCACGTCGGGCAGCTCGCGGGCACGGCCCCGGCGGTGTTCAATGCGGCCAACGAGGAGTGCGTGGACGCGTTCCTGAACGGCGGCCTGCCGTATCTCGGCATCATGGATACGGTCACACGGGTGGTCGAGGAGCACGGCACCCCTCGTCGGGGAACTTCCCTGACCGTCGCGGACGTCCTCGAAGCGGAGACCTGGGCGCGCGCCCGGGCCAGGGAACTGACGGCACAGACGGCAACGGCGGAGGCTCGTGCATGACGACCCTGATGATGATCCTCGGCATAGTCGTCTTCGTGGTCGGCCTCCTGTTCTCGATCGCGTGGCACGAGCTCGGGCATCTGTCGACGGCCAAGCTCTTCGGCATCCGCGTGCCGCAGTACATGGTCGGCTTCGGCCCGACCATCTGGTCGCGGAAGAAGGGCGAGACCGAGTACGGCATCAAGGCGGTCCCGCTCGGCGGCTACATCCGCATGATCGGCATGTTCCCGCCCGGCCCCGACGGCCGGATCGAGGCCCGCTCCACCTCGCCGTGGCGGGGGATGATCGAGGACGCCCGGGCGCAGTCCTTCGAGGAGCTGCAGCCCGGTGACGAGACGCGGCTCTTCTACACGCGCAAGCCGTGGAAGCGCGTCATCGTCATGTTCGCGGGCCCCTTCATGAACCTGATCCTCGCCGTGGTGGTCTTCCTCGGCGTGATGATGACCTTCGGCGTCCAGACCCAGACCACCACGGTCTCCAAGATCTCCGACTGCGTCATCCAGCAGAGCGAGAACCGCACCAAGTGCGAGAAGGGCGACCCGGCCGCGCCCGCCCTGGCCGCCGGACTGAAGCCGGGTGACAAGATCGTCGGGTTCGACGGGAAGCAGGTGAAGGACTGGTCCACCCTCCAGTCCGACATCCGCGCCAACCCCGGCAAGGACGTCACGATCACCGTCGAGCGCAACGGACAGACGGTCGACCTGCACGCCCATCTGATCAAGAACCAGGTCAGCAAGACGGACGGCAACGGCGGCTACGTCGAGGGCAAGTACGTCTACGCCGGCTTCCTCGGCTTCACCCCGGCCACCGGCATCGTGCAGCAGTCCCTCGACCAGTCCGTGCAGCGCATGGGCGACATGATGGAGAACGGCGTCGAGTCGATCGTCTCCCTGCCCGGCAAGATCCCCGGCCTGTGGGACGCGGCCTTCGGCAACGCCCCGCGCCAGCCGGACTCCCCGATGGGCGTGGTCGGCGCGGCCCGGGTCGGCGGCGAGGTCTTCACCCTCGACATCCCGCCGTCCCAGCAGATCGCGATGATGCTCATGCTCGTCGCGGGCTTCAACCTGTCCCTGTTCCTGTTCAACATGCTTCCGCTGCTCCCGCTGGATGGCGGGCACATCGCGGGTGCCCTGTGGGAGTCGCTGCGCCGCAACCTGGCCAAGCTGCTGCGCCGCCCCGACCCGGGACCCTTCGACGTGGCGAAGCTGATGCCGGTGGCGTACGTGGTCGCCGGGATCTTCGTCTGCTTCACCCTGCTGGTGCTGATCGCGGATGTCGTTAACCCGGTCAAGATCAGCTAGCAAACGGTCACTTCTGTTGCGATGACCATGTGCGTGCTCTTCCCTTGCGTAACTCACGCGAGTGAAGAGCACGCATTTTGCGTACGACGCCGCGCGGCACCTGCCACCGCCGCTGGAACGAGGTCACCGCAGCCGCCACCACATGACCGCCGACGGCGAAGATCACGAACCGGAGCTGCCGTGTCCGGCCTGCAGTCACCGTAAACGACTTGCGGCGGAAGGTGTTCGACACAAGCATCGGGAGCCTTCCCGGCCTGTCGGAGGCGCTGTGGGGCTGACCGTTCGTGAGCGATGGATGCTTCTGCGACCACTACGAGACACCGGAGGTCCGCTACTTGTCGGGTTCGTTCTGCTGAAGATCGCGGAGGCCATGGTGCCCGCCGCGACCGCGGTCACCATGGCGCTGCTGGTCTCGCGGCTCGGCACCAGCAGCAGCGGCGAGGTCTTCGCCGTCGCCTTGGGGCCACTGCTCGCTTTCGGCGCGGTCCTGCTCGCCGGGCATGTGGTCGACGCGCTGGCGGAGCCGCTGCGATTCGTCGCCGAGGCCCGGATGGACGGTGCGCACCGGGCGCGCATCGCCCGGCTCGCGGCAGGCAGCCCCACCATCGGTGCCCTGGAGCGGCCGGAGGTCCAAAAGCAGATCCGGCTGGCCCGCGCCGACCCGGACAACTGGACCGAACGCACTCCTGGCCAGGGCGCCTTGGCGCAGCTGGGCGAGTTCGTCCGCATCTTGGGCATCACCGCCTCCTGCCTGGTGCTCGCCCGCTATGCCTGGTGGCTGGTCCCGGTCGTGCTCCTCGCCGCGGTCGCCGCCCGGTCCGTCGGGTACCGGCAGGGCCTGGCCTTCATCCGTCTGTGGCTGGCCGGTGTCCCGCACGGACGTCGCGCCCATATGTGGCAGGAGGTGCTCACCCAGCCGGCGGAGGCGAAGGAGGTGCGTGTCTTCGGTTTCGCCGAGTGGGGGCTGCAACGCGAGCAGCACCACATCCACGGCATGTTCGACCGCGCCTGGGCGGCGAGCGTGCGCGATCTCAACCGGCAGTGGGGCCGACTCGCCCTGACGGTGCTGGGCCTGGTCGCGGCCTATGTGCCGGTGGCTCTGGACGCCGCCCACGGCACGACGACGGTGGCGGTCGAGACCGCTGTGTTCGCGGCGGGCTGGTCGGTGTTCACCGCACTCGACGGCCTCGACTGGCGCAACCGCCTCGGTGCCCTGCCGGTTCTTCAGGCGGCCCGGAAGCTGGATGAGGAGCTCGGGGCTCCCGCCGCCCCGGCCGATGCGGCCCCCGCAAGCCGACCCAAGGATGCTCCCCTGGTCCGCTTCGAGCAGGTGGAGTTCACCTACCCCGGCACCGAGCGCAAGGTCCTCGACGGTCTGGACCTGGAAATCCGTCCCGGCGAACTGCTGGCCGTCGTCGGCTTGAACGGCGCCGGCAAGTCCACTCTGATCAAGCTGCTCTCCTCGCTGTACGAACCCACCGCCGGCCGGATCACTGCCGACGGCACCGATATCGCCGAGCTCGGGCCGGCCGAGTGGCACCGCCGGATCTCGGTCGTCTTCCAGGACTTCGTCCGCTACCACCTCACCCTGGCCGACAATGTGACCCTCGGGCAGGCCGACGGCACCGCCCCCGACCTCACCCGCGCCGAAGCCGCCGCCCGAGACGCGGGCCTTGACGAGGTGCTGGGCCGGCTGCCCCACGGCTGGGACACCCCGGTGGCCCGTTCGCGCACCGGCGGGGTGGACCTCTCCGGCGGCCAGTGGCAGCAGGTGGTGCTCGCCCGCGCGCTGTATGCCGTACGCAGCGGAGCCCGGTTGCTGGTGCTGGACGAGCCGACCGCGCACCTGGACGTGCGCACCGAGTTCGATGTCTTCTCCCGGCTGACCGCGCACCGGGGCAGCGGCAGCGTCGTGCTGATCTCCCACCGGCTGTCCACGGTCCGCCAGGCCGACCGCATCGTCGTGCTCGACGGCGGCCGAATCACCGAGTCGGGCACCCATGAGGAACTGATGGCCCTCGGCGGCTCCTACGCGGAGATGTTCGCCATCCAGGCCGAGCGCTTCGTCGCCGGCTTCGACGACCGCATCGAGGACGGAGAGCTTGAGTGAAGCGCTATCTGGCCCTGTGGGCCGAACTCTTCCGACTGTCCTGGCGGAAGGAGCCACGGCTGGTCGGGGGGCCTATTGGCGGCCCGGACGGCCTCCGTTGCCGCCGTCGCCGCCTCCGCTCTCTCCCTGCGCGAGGCCGTCGACGCGGCCCTCGCCCACCACGCGGGCCCGGCCGTGGCAGCCGCCCTGGGTGCGGCGCTCACCTACGGTGTCACCTCCCTCTTCCGCGGCGCGACGGGGAGCCTGCGGATCCTGCTGGTGGAAAAGGTCGGGCTGACCGACCTCTTGCAGCAGATCCACCGGGACATCGCCACCGTCGAGGGCCTGGACCACCTGGAGCGTACGGACTTCCTGGACCGCGTCACCGTCGTCCGCAACTCCGCCTGGGGCATCGCCGACAGCCTGTGGGCCTCGGTCGACGCGGTGTTCAACGTGGTGGAGGTGATCGTCGCGCTGGTGCTGCTGGGCACCATGAACCCCTGGCTGCTGTTCCTGCTCGCCTTCGCCGCCGTACCGCTGTGGTTCGACCAGCGCGGCCTGCGGGCGGTGAAGGAGGCGGAGACGGCTACGGCGGAGGCGTTCCGGCTGCAGCGGCATCTGTTCGAGCTGGCGACCTCGCCCTCGGCGGGCAAGGAACTGCGGGTGGCGGGATCCGGACCCCGGCTGGCCCGGCTCCAGCAGGAGGCCTGGGACGAGGCGATGCGCGGACGTGCCAGGGCACGGATCAGCGCCGCGGTGTGGAAGATGTCGGGATGGGGACTGTTCACCGCGGGCTTCGTCGCCGGACTGGCGCTCGTCGCCCACCGGGTGGCGCACGGCCACGGCACGGTCGGTGACATCGTGCTCACCGTCGCGGTGGCCAACAACCTGCGTGAGTCCGTGCACTTCGCCGTCGTCCGGGCCACCGACACGGCGAGTGCGAGCCGGCTCATCGAACCGTACCTGTGGTTGCGCGACTGGGTCACGGCCGACCGCGCCCGGGTCCGGGGCGGCGAGAAGGCACCCGAGGTACTGCGCGCGGGCATCGCCTTCGAGAACGTCAGCTATGCCTACCCCGGCACCGACCGGCTCGCCCTGGACGGAGTCGATGTCACCCTGCCCGCGGGCTCGGTGGTCGCGATCGTCGGTGAGTACGGGTCGGGCAAGACGACCCTGGTCAAGCTGCTGGCCAAGTTCTACCGCCCGGACAGCGGCCGCATCACGGTGGACGGAAGGGACCTCGCCGAACTGGATACCGAGGACTGGCGCTCCCGCTCCAGCGCCGCCTTCCAGGACTTCGGCCGTCTGCACACCTCCTTCGCCGAGGCGGTGGGGCTCGGCGACCTCGCGCATGTCGAGGACCGCGAACGCATCGCCGAGGCGGTGCGTGCCGCCGACGCCGAGTCGCTGGTGGCCCGGCTGCCCGACGGGCTGGACAGCCAGCTGGGCCGGGAGTTCGACGGTGTGGACCTCTCCGAGGGCCAGTGGCAGAAGACCGCGCTCGCCCGCGCCTCCATGCGGCCCGATCCGCTGCTGTTCGTCCTCGACGAGCCGACCGCCTCCCTGGACGCACCCAGCGAGGACGCCATCTTCGCCCGCTACATGCAGCGGGCCCGGGACCTGGCCACCCGCACCGGCGCGGTCACCGTGATCGTCTCGCACCGCTTCTCCACGGTCACCGGCGCCGACCTGATCCTGGTCCTGGACCACGGCCGACTCATCGAGGCGGGCACCCACGAGGAACTGGTCCTGCTCGGCGGCCGCTATGCCGACCTGTACTCGATCCAGGCCAACGCCTACGCCCCGACCGGTTGACGCCCCCGGGTGGCCCTGATCGTGGCGAGGACGGCCGCCACACCCGGGACCACCATCGGGTGGACTCCTGGGATGCTGTGTCTCCGCGTTCATGTACGTGGCGTAATCTCGGAGCCTGGAGCCCGCCGTTTTCCGGGACCGCACCTTGATCCACAACTTGGGGTTGCACAGCAGATGACTGCGATTTCACTCGGCATGCCGTCCGTTCCGACCAAGCTCGCCGAGCGCCGGAAGAGCCGGCAGATCCAGGTCGGACCTGTGGCGGTGGGCGGAGACGCCCCGGTGTCCGTGCAGTCGATGACGACGACCCGTACGTCGGACATCGGCGCCACCCTCCAGCAGATCGCGGAGCTGACGGCGTCGGGCTGCCAGATCGTCCGTGTCGCGTGCCCCACGCAGGACGACGCGGACGCCCTCGCGACCATCGCGAAGAAGTCGCAGATCCCGGTGATCGCGGACATCCACTTCCAGCCGAAGTACGTCTTCGCCGCGATCGAGGCCGGCTGCGCCGCCGTCCGCGTCAACCCGGGCAACATCAAGCAGTTCGACGACAAGGTCAAGGAGATCGCCAAGGCCGCCAAGGACCACGGCACTCCCATTCGGATCGGCGTCAACGCGGGCTCCCTGGACAGGCGGCTGCTCCAGAAGTACGGCAAGGCGACCCCCGAGGCGCTCGTCGAGTCCGCGCTGTGGGAGGCGTCCCTCTTCGAGGAGCACGACTTCCGGGACATCAAGATCTCCGTCAAGCACAACGACCCGGTCGTGATGATCGAGGCCTACCGGCAGCTCGCCGCCCAGTGCGACTACCCGCTGCACCTGGGCGTCACCGAGGCCGGTCCCGCCTTCCAGGGCACGATCAAGTCGGCGGTCGCCTTCGGTGCGCTGCTGTCCCAGGGCATCGGCGACACCATCCGCGTGTCCCTGTCCGCGCCTCCGGTCGAGGAGGTCAAGGTCGGCATCCAGATCCTGGAGTCCCTCGGCCTGCGCGAGCGCGGCCTGGAGATCGTCTCCTGCCCGTCCTGCGGGCGCGCCCAGGTCGACGTCTACAAGCTGGCCGAGGAGGTCACCGCGGGCCTGACCGGCATGGACGTGCCGCTGCGCGTCGCCGTCATGGGCTGCGTGGTGAACGGCCCGGGCGAGGCCCGCGAGGCCGACCTCGGCGTCGCGTCCGGCAACGGCAAGGGCCAGATCTTCGTCAAGGGCGAGGTCATCAAGACCGTGCCCGAGTCGAAGATCGTGGAGACCCTCATCGAGGAGGCCATGAAGCTCGCCGAGCAGATGCAGAAGGACGGCGCGGCCTCCGGCGAGCCGTCGGTGTCGGTCGCGGGCTGAGCACCGCTTCTTCTTCCCGGAGTCCCGTCACCCGTCGGTGGCGGGACTCCGTCGTACTTCCGCCCAGACGCCTTTCCCGGGGTTGCGCGGTAGGACACCCCACACATCGGCCAGCGCCTCCACGAGCAGGAGCCCACGTCCGGACTCGTCGTTCGCCGGGTCCTGCGGAGGCCGGGACTCGGGCAGCCGCTCCGTACGGGTGTCGGCGACCTCCAGACGCACCACCTCCGGCGTCTCGGTGAGCCGTACGTGGAAGTCCCGCCCCGGCACATGACCGTGCCGTACGGCGTTGGCGGCCAGCTCGGAGGCGATGAGCGTGACGGTCTCGTTGAGGGGGCCGTCGTAGGGGTGCCCCCACTCGTCGAGACGGTGGGACACCAGACGCCTGGCGAGCCGCGCGCCGCGCGGAGTGGACGTGAACCGCATGGCGAACTCGTGTGCGGGCGCGGTGCGGTTCTGAATATGCCAGTTGGAGGAGCTTGCCGACTTCATACCGCTCACCGTCGCGCACTCTGCGTAGCGTTGGACAGGGGCTCAGCCGGGACCACCGCGGGTTGTACGCGGGAGGGTCGCGTCTGTACGCGCGGCGAGCCGTGACCACGGCTGCGCGAGAGCGGTGAGGGGTGCATGAGCGAGGAACAGGGGACGGGCGTACCGCACATCTTCGGACGGCAGTTGAAGAGGTTGCGCACGGCAGCGGAGATGGGGCGGGCCGAACTGGGGTCGCGGACGGGCTACTCCGAGTCGACCATCGCGTCGTTCGAGCAGGGGAGACGGATCCCGTCGGCGGAGTTCATCGCGCGGGCGGACGAAGTGCTCGGGGCGCACGGGGTGTTGCTGGAGTTGGTCGAGGAGATGGAGAGGGCGCAGTATCCGCCGTTCTTCCGGGACGCGGCGAAGTTGGAGAGGGAGGCGGTGGAGTGGCATGTGTACGACACGAGGGTCGTCAATGGCCTGTTGCAGACGGAGGATTACGCGCGCTCGGTCTTCACCATGCACCGCCCTGTGCTGGATGAGGAGACGATTGGACAGCGCGTGTCGGCCCGTCTGGCCAGACAACAGTTCTTTTCCAGGAAGCCGCTGCCCACCACCAGCTTCGTGATCGAGGAGTCGGTCCTGCGCAGGCGCCTCGGAGGGCGGATGGTCACACGCGGGCAGCTGGAACAGATCCTGCTCATCGGGCAGCGACGGCATGTGGAGATCCAGGTCATGCCGACCGACCGTGAAGAACATGCCGCACTCACCGGCCCGTTCACCTTGATCGAGACGAAGGAAGGGCGCAGGATCGCCTACGTGGAGGCGTACAAACACAGCCGCCTGTTCACCGATCGCGGGACCGTCAGGGAGCTCCAAGAGCAATATGGCGTCCTGCGTGCACAAGCTCTGACGCCACGCGAATCGTTGGCCTTCGTGGAAAAGCTGCTGGGGGAGACATGAACGTCGAAGACTTGTCCAGGCTGAAATGGATCAAGAGCAGCTACAGCGACGGACAGGGAGGCCAGTGCGTCGAGGTCGCCACGGTCCCCGCCACCATCCACATCCGCGACTCCAAGCACACCCCCGAAACCGGCCCCACCCTCATGATCCCGTTCGCGTCCTGGGAGGCCTTCATAGGGTTCACCGCTCGGCAGTGAGTCACGGCGGTCCCAAAAGCCACAGCAGACCCCCACCGGGGGGCACCGTCCAGGCGCGGCAGGTACAGTGCGGAGATCAGCAGACCCAAGGGTGAGGCTCCCGCACGTGTTGACGCAGACGACCACCCGGGTCCTCGAACCGAGTGACCTGGACGCCGCACTCGCCGTCCTCGACCGCGACCCCGTCGCGAACGCCTTCGTGACGTCCCGCGTCCATGTCGCGGGCCTCGATCCCTGGCGCCTCGGCGGGGAGATGTGGGGCTGGTACGAGGACGGCATGCTGACCTCGCTGTGCTACGCCGGCGCCAACCTCGTCCCGATCTGTGCCACCCCGCGCGCGGTGCGGGCCTTCGCCGACCGCGCCCGGCGCACCGGCCGCCGCTGCTCCTCGATCGTCGGCCCCGCCGAGTCCACCGCCCAGTTGTGGCGGCTGCTGGAGCCGAGCTGGGGCCCCGCCCGCGAGGTCCGGGCCCACCAGCCGCTCATGGTCACCGACCGCATGCCCGACGACATCGCCCCCGATCCGCACGTCCGCCGCATCCGCAAGGACGAGATGGAGACGATCATGCCGGCGTGCGTGGCGATGTTCACCGAGGAGGTCGGCGTCTCCCCGCTGGCCGGCGACGGAGGGCTGCTCTACCAGGCACGGGTCGCCGAACTGGTCGGCGCCGGCCGCTCCTTCGCCCGCCTCGACGACGGCGGCAGGGTCGTCTTCAAGGCGGAGATCGGTGCCGCGACCCCACTGGCCTGCCAGATCCAGGGGGTGTGGGTGGCCCCCGAGTACCGGGGGATGGGCCTGGCCGCACCGGGTATGGCGGCCGTGCTGCGCTACGCGCTGACCGATGTGGCCCCGGTGGTGAGCCTGTACGTCAACGACTTCAACACCCCCGCGCGACGGACGTACCACAGGGTGGGCTTCCAGGAGGTCGGGGCGTTCATGAGCGTCCTGTTCTGAGCGCGCCGCAGGGACCCCGGGCGCTGAAGGGCACGTCGCAGACGGCCCGCAGCCGAGCCCCACCGCGTACCCCTGTAGGCTCACGACCATGCCTCGTACCGTCGACGACGTCGTGATCGGCCCCCTGGACCTGTCCGCCCGTGTCGACGAGGCGCTCGCCGTCCAGGCCCTCGCGTTCGGGCTGGGCGCCGACGAGGTCGCCGTACGCCGCCAGATCGTGCTGCGGCACATGACCTACCCGGCAGCCCGCGCGTTCGGCGCCACCACCGCGGACGGACGGCTCGTCGGGTTCGTGTACGGCATGCCCAACGACCGCGCGCACTGGTGGTCCACCGTCGTCGAACCGTATCTGCGCGCCCAGGGCCACGACGACTGGCTCGACGACTCGTTCGTGATCACCGAGCTGCACGTCCACCCGCGGTACCAGAACCGCGGCATCGGCCGCGCCCTGATCACCACCATCACCGACGGCGCCACCGAGCCCCGCTCGATCCTCTCCGCGATCGACACCGACAGCCCGGCCCGCGGCCTGTACCACTCGCTGGGCTATGTGGATCTCGCGCGGCAGGTCCTCTTCCCGAGCGCGCCGAAACCGTACGCGGTGATGGGCGCCCCGCTGCCCCTGCGACGCCGTTAACGGATTTCCACCCGCACGGCAAGCCCGGCTAACCTCCTAGCCATCACCCTTACGCGGCAGGAGTACCAGAACCATGGCCAACGCACCGGTCCAGCGCATGTCCCAGTTGATGGCGAAGACGCTGCGCGACGACCCGGCCGACGCCGAGGTCCTCAGCCACAAGCTGCTGGTCCGCGCGGGCTACGTCCGCCGCACGGCCGCCGGTGTGTGGACCTGGCTGCCGCTCGGCAAGAAGGTCCTCGCCAACGTGGAGCGGATCGTCCGCGAGGAGATGGACGCCATCGGCGCCCAGGAGGTGCTGCTGCCCGCCCTGCTGCCCCGCGAGCCCTATGACGCGACCGGCCGCTGGGACGAGTACGGCGCCGAGCTGTTCCGCCTGAAGGACCGCAAGGGCGGCGACTACCTGCTCGGTCCCACCCACGAGGAGATCTTCACCCTGCTGGTGAAGGACCAGGCGTCCTCGTACAAGGACCTGCCGGTGATCCTCTACCAGATCCAGACCAAGTTCCGTGACGAGGCCCGGCCCCGCGCGGGCATCCTGCGCGGCCGTGAGTTCCTGATGAAGGACTCGTACTCCTTCGATCTGGAGGACGAGGGCCTCGCCCGGTCCTACGCCCTGCACCGCCAGGCCTACCAGCGCGTCTTCGAGCGCCTCGGCCTCGACTACCGGATCGTCGCCGCGACCGCGGGCGCCATGGGCGGTTCCAAGTCCGAGGAGTTCCTCGCCCCGGCGGGCGCCGGCGAGGACACCTTCGCGGACTGCCCGAACTGCGACTTCGCCGCCAACACCGAGGCGATCACCTACGCGCTCCAGCCGGTCGACGCCTCCGGTGTCCCGGCCGCCGAGGAGATCCCCACCCCCGACACCCCCACCATCGAGACCCTCGCCGCCTCCCTCGGCGTCCCGGCCTCGGCCACCCTGAAGAACCTCCTCGTGAAGGTCGACGGCGAGATCGTCGCCGTCGGCGTCCCCGGCGACCGCGAGGTCGACATGGACAAGGTCGAGGCGCACTTCGCCCCGGCCGGCGTCGAGATGGTCACCGAGGCCGACTTCGCGGGCCGGCCCGACCTCGTCCGCGGCTACGTCGGCCCGCAGGGCCTGGAGAAGGTCCGCTACATCGCCGACCCGCGCGTGGCGCCGGGCACCGCGTGGATCACGGGCGCCAACAAGGCGCACACCCACGCCCGGAACGTGGTCGCCGGCCGCGACTTCGAGGTCGACGAGTACGTGGACGTCGTGGTGGTGCAGGAGGGCGACCCCTGCCCGAAGTGCGGCACCGCGCTCAAGCTGGACCGCGCCATCGAGATCGGCCACATCTTCCAGCTCGGCCGCAAGTACGCCGACGCCCTCAAGCTCGACGTCCTCGGCCAGAACGGCAAGCCGGTCCGCGTCACCATGGGCTCCTACGGCATCGGCGTCTCCCGCGCGGTCGCCGCGCTCGCCGAGCAGACCGCCGACGAGCAGGGCCTGTGCTGGCCCAAGGAGGTCGCCCCGGCCGACGTGCACGTGGTGGCCGCCGGCAAGGCCCTGCAGACCGAGCTGGCGCTCGACGTCTCCGAGAAGCTGGCGGCGGCCGGTGTCCGCGTCCTGGTCGACGACCGGGCCGGTGTCTCGCCGGGCGTGAAGTTCACCGACGCCGAGCTGATCGGCGTGCCGCAGATCCTGGTGGCCGGGCGTCGTGCGGGCGAGGGCGTCGTCGAGCTCAAGGACCGCCGGACGGGCGAGCGCGAGGAACTCACGGTGGACGAGGCGATCGCCCGCCTCACCGCCTGATCCGTGCCTCAGGGCGCCCGCCAGGGCCGACCAGCCCATGGCGGGCGTCACCTGTCCCTACTGGACGGGCAGGTGCGTCCGGCAGGATGAGGCCCGCACGCCAAGCATCTGCGGACCCGTATCACCCGGAGGACGCCCGTGTCCGACACGACCGGCCGGCACCCGTTCCGGTTCGGCCCCGCCCGGTTGCGGCACGGGCGTACCCGGCCACCGGCAGGAGGGGCCCCCACCGTGCCGGCGCCGTACCGCAGCGGCCTGCGGCCCCCGGCGGTGGAGGCCCGTGGGCTGCGGGTCGTCCGCGGCGGCCGGGAGGTGCTCCGCGGCCTCTCGTTCACCGTGCCCCGAGGCACGGTCACCGGCCTGCTGGGCCCTTCCGGCTGCGGCAAGACCACACTCATCCGCAGCATCGTCGGCACCCAGATCACCGCGTCCGGTACGGTCACCGTCCTGGGTGAGCCGGCTGGATCCCGGCGGCTGCGCGGACGCGTCGGCTACGCCACCCAGAGCCCGGCCCTGTACCCCGACCTCACGGTCGCCGAGAACCTGCGGTACTTCGCCGCGTTGCTGCATGCCGAACCGGACGTCGAACGCGTCATCGCCGCCACCGACCTGGAACGGCAGCGCGACCAGGCGGTCGGCTCCCTCTCGGGCGGCCAGCGGATGCGCACCGGCATCGCCGCCGCCCTGCTCGGCGGCCCGCCGCTGCTGGTGCTCGACGAGCCCACCGTCGGCCTCGACCCCGTTTTGCGCAACCAGCTCTGGCAGCTCTTCCGCACCCTGGCGGCGGACGGCACCACGCTGCTGGTCTCCAGCCACGTCATGGAAGAGGCCGGGCGTTGCGGACGGCTGCTGCTGATGCGCGACGGCCTGCTCCTCGCCGACGACACCCCCGACGCGCTGCGCGACCGCACCGGAACCGCCGACCTGGAGCAGGCGTTCCTCCGCCTGATAGAGGACGTCGCGCCTCGCGAGACCCAGCACCACGGGACCCAGCCCCACGAGAACGAGGAGACCGGGCCGTGATGACCTCGGCGAGCCGCGCCACCACACGCCGCATCCTGCGCCAGCTGCGTCACGACCCGCGCACGGTGGCCCTGCTGCTGCTCGTCCCGGTCCTGCTCGTGGTCCTGCTGCGCTACATGTTCGACTCGGCGGCCGCCTTCGACCGGGTCGCCCCCGCGTTGCTCGGCATCTTCCCGTTCGTCGTCATGTTCCTCGTCACCTCGGTGACGACCCTGCGCGAGCGCACCTCGGGGACGCTGGAGCGGCTGATGACGATGCCGCTGAGCAAGCTGGACCTGCTGACCGGTTACGGCTGCGCCTTCGGCCTGCTCGCGGTGGTCCAGGCGCTGGCGGTCACGGGGGTGAGCCTGCGGCCGCTCGGGCTGACGGTGTCCGGGTCGACGGGCCTGCTGCTGACGGTCGCGGTGCTGGACGCCCTGCTCGGCACGGCGCTGGGGCTGTTCGTGTCGGCCTTCGCCCGGACGGAGTTCCAGGCCGTGCAGTTCATGCCCGCGGTGGTCTTCCCGCAGCTGCTGCTGTGCGGGCTGTTCGTCCCTCGGGCGCACATGGCGCAGCCGCTCCGCTGGGCCTCGGACGTCCTCCCGCTCTCCTACGCCGTCGACGCCCTGGGCCGGGCCGCCGCGGGCACCACCGGCACGGCCGACCTCGTCCGCGACCTCTCGGTGATCGCCGGTTCCGCCCTGGCCGCCCTGGCACTCGCGGCCGCCACCCTTCGTCGGCGCACCCCCTGACGCCCGGCCGCGGGCGTTGCGACCCGATCACCTCTGCGCGTGGGGCCGGCGTCGCACGGCCGTCGGCAGTCCGCGGCCGATCCGGGCCAGATTGATCCCGACCGTACGCCGCCGGCAGTGCGAGGGGCGGAGACGAAAGGCGCCCGGCGCAGGGCCGTTCGGGCCTTCGGTACGGCTGACCGGGGCGGGCGAGGGGGCTGTCGGCCCGCCTCGTCTAGAGCCAGCTCGCGAACTCCAGCAACAGCTCCGCGTCCCCCGGGCGGCCCACCCGGCGCGCCCGCACTCCCGACTCCACCGCCCGGAACAGCGTCCAGCCGCGCAGCCGCTCCTGGTCCAGGTCCAGGGACTCCGCGAGCCGTTTCACCCGGCGGCGGGTGATCGCCGCTCCGGAGGGCGCCGCGATCAGGTCCTCCACCCGGTCGCGCACCAGCCTGGCCAGGTCGAAGGCGCACTCGCCCACCACCGGGTCCGGACCCACCGCGAGCCACGGCATCCGCTCCCCGGCGAGGATCTTGCTCTGCCGGAAGGTGCCGTGCAGCAGCCGCTCCTCGGGCGGGGCGGCGAGCAGCTGCTCACGGGCCGCCAGCGCCGCCTCGACCAGCGGCGCCGCCTCCGGGTCCGTCTCCGCGCTCCTGCGCATCGCCTCGGCCTGCCGTCCCGTGCGTGCGGCCACCGTCTCGAAGGAGTGGGCGGCGGGCGGCTCGACCCACAGCCGCCGCAGCGTGCCGGCCGCCTCCAGCAGGGCCTTCGCCTCCGGCAGCGACCGCACGGACATCTCCGGGTGCAGGCGCTCCAGCAGCAGCACGCCCTCCCCGGCGTCCGAGGTGTCCGGGGCGTCCGCATCCAGGAGCCGTACGGCCCCGAAGCCGTCCCACCGCACGAGCGCGGCCCGCTCGCTGCACGGACGGGCCCAGGGCGGTACCAGCTTCAGCACGGCGGGCGTCCCGTCGGCCCGCCGCACCAGCAGCACCAGACTGCTGCGGCCGCCCGGCGCCTGCACCCGCTCCACGGTCAACTCGCGTAGACCGACGGCCCGCCGGACCAGCTCCGGGAGCCTGCCCAGCCAGTCGGCGCCACCGTCCCGCTGCGTCTCGCCGAGCGCCCTCACCAGGCGCTGCGGCGGTTCGAAAGCCATGCGCGAGTTGTTCCCTTCCAGGTCGGCTTCGCACGCGTACGGTCGAGCGCGTACGCGTCAGGTTCGCGGTGTCGCCGACGGGGTGGGGGTGGCCGCCGCCCGCTCGGCGAGACCAGGGAAGGCTACGCTCTCGCCGCTCCAGCGCACCGCCCGCACCGCGGCTTCCCGCAGCGCCCCGGCGGCGAAGCCGCGCCGCGCACCCGTCGAGGCCCGCACCAGATCCGAGTACACCCCGGCCACCCGCTCCTCCAGCTCGGCGGCCAGCCGCACGGCGGCGGCGGAGTCGGGGACCGGGAACGGCAGCGCGTACCCGGCCGCGGCGGCGTCCGGCGTGCCGCCCAGGTCCCGTACCGCCCGGGCCAGTTCGTCCCGCCGGGCGCGGTGGGCGTCGTAGGCGGCCAGCGCCTCCGCGCGCCGCGCCTGCTCGATGCGGCCGCCGACGACGCCGTAGCCGTACACGGCGGCGTGCTCGGCGCGCAGGGCGGCGCGCAGGGCCGTCAGCTCGTCGCTCACGGGCGTCGGTGTGCCGGTGCTGCTCGTGCTCACTTTCCGCCCTCCGTCAGCAGGTACGCGTGCGCGGCCCCGGCCGCGGCCACGGACGCCATCAGCCGTGCCAGCTCGCCCGGCACCTCCAGCAACGCCCTGCCGCGCCGGTCGGCCAGGGCGCGCTCCGCCGCGGCCAGACCGGCCAGTGCGGACTTGGCGTCCGCCGGTACGGGGGAGGCGGAGGCCGAGGGGGACGCGGAGGCGCCGGCCGAGCCGGCGGAGGGGGACGCCGAGGCGCCGGCCCCGCCGCCGAACGCCTGTGCGTGCCGGACGACCTCCGCCCGCAGTGGCCGCAACCGCGCCGCCAGGTCCGGATGGGCGTCGATGACCGCCGCGTACCGCGCCGCCAGTGCCTCGCTGTCCCGGGCCGCACGCGCGCGTGCCCGGTCGGCGGCCGCCGGACTGCCGCCCGTGGCGCCCGAATCGGAGGCGCCGGAGCAGCCCGCCAGCAGCGCCGCACCCGCGGCCGAGGCGAACAGGCTCCTTCTGCGCAGCGGGGCGCGTGCAGGCGGGGGGAGGGGCACGGCAGACCGTCCTCGGGGGCTTCGGTACGAACGGATGGGCGGGAGCCCGACGAATGGGCGGGAGCCCGATGATCACCGTACCCGCGTACCCCGCCCGTGCCTGCCATCGGCTCGGCTCGACAGCGCGCACGCGCGCGTGGCGCCCGCCGGACCGCCGTTCGCCGTGCGGCCCAGGTGGACGGCATCACCCTCCTGGACCGGATACCCTTTGACCTGACAGCGACCATCCCACAACAGCACACGCGGCCGAGGAGTCACCCGGATGAGCACCACCCAGAGCGAGAGGCTGCGAGAACTGCTGGAACCGCTCGTCACATCCCAGGGGCTCGATCTCGAGGAGATCGCGGTGGACGCCGTCGGGCGCAAGCGTGTGCTGCGCGTCGTCGTCGACTCCGACACCGGTGCCGACCTGGACCAGATCGCCGATGTGAGCCGCGCGCTCTCGGCGAAGCTCGACGAGACGGACGCGATGGGCGAGGGCGAATACACCCTCGAGGTCGGAACCCCGGGCGCGGAGCGCCTCCTCCAGGAACACCGGCACTACGTACGGGCCCTGGGCCGGCTGGTGAGGTTCCAGCTGGCGGAGGGCGGAGAACTGGTCGCCAGGATTCAGCAGGTCGACGACGACGGTGTCGACCTCGAGGTGCCCGGTGTGAAGGGCCGCAAGGCCACCACCCGCAGACTCGCCTTCCCCGACATCGCCAGGGCGCGGGTCCAGGTGGAGTTCAGCCGCAAGGACACGAAGGACATGAAGGAAGAGGAGGAGGCGTAGCCGTGGACATCGACATGAGTGCCCTGCGGGGCTTGGTACGGGAGAAGGAGATCTCCTTCGACCTGCTGGTCGAGGCGATCGAGGCGGCCCTCCTCATCGCCTACCACCGCACCGAGGGAAGCCGCCGCCACGCGCGCGTCGAGCTCGACCGGGAGACCGGCCATGTGACCGTGTGGGCGAAGGAGGATCCCGAGGATCTTCAGGAGGGGCAGGAGCCGCGCGAGTTCGACGACACCCCGTCGGGCTTCGGCCGCATCGCCGCCACCACCGCCAAGCAGGTCATCCTGCAGCGTCTGCGCGACGCCGAGGACGACGCGACGCTCGGCGAGTACGCGGGCCGCGAGGGCGACATCGTCACCGGAGTGGTCCAGCAGGGCCGCGACCCGAAGAACGTGCTCGTCGACATCGGCAAGCTCGAGGCCATCCTGCCGGTGCAGGAGCAGGCGCCGGGGGAGACGTACGAACACGGCAAGCGCATCCGCTCGTACGTCGTCCGGGTGGCGAAGGGCGTGCGCGGTCCGTCCGTCACTCTTTCGCGCACCCACCCCAATCTGGTGAAGAAGCTGTTCGCGCTCGAGGTGCCGGAGATCGCCGACGGCTCCGTGGAGATCGCCGCGATCGCCCGTGAGGCCGGTCACCGTACGAAGATCGCCGTCAGGTCCACCCGTTCGGGTCTGAACGCCAAGGGCGCCTGTATCGGCCCCATGGGCGGCCGTGTGCGCAACGTCATGGGCGAGCTGAACGGTGAGAAGATCGACATCGTCGACTGGTCCGACGACCCGGCCGAGATGGTGGCGAACGCCCTGTCCCCGGCCCGTGTCACCAAGGTGGAGGTCGTGGACCTCGCGGCCCGCTCCGCGCGCGTGACGGTCCCCGACTACCAGCTGTCGCTGGCGATCGGCAAGGAGGGGCAGAACGCCCGTCTGGCGGCCCGGCTGACCGGCTGGCGGATCGACATCCGCCCCGACACCGAACAGCCCGCCGAGAGGCAGGCCTGAGGCGCGTGACCTCGGCCGGGAATAGATCCCGGCCGTGCGACGCTGAGATCACGACAGTTTTGTGTGCAGCAGCTGTTCGACTCTTGCCCCGAAGGGGTGAGGTCGGCGCGGGGAGGTAGACTTAACCGTGTCTGGCCGGACGCACGCCGGAGCATGCCCTGAACGCACCTGTGTGGGGTGCCGGGAGCGAGCGGCCAAGATCGAACTGCTGCGCACCGTGGCGGTCGAGGACGCCTGCGTCCCCGATCCTCGCGGTACGCTGCCCGGCCGGGGTGCGTACGTGCACCCCGCACTGTCCTGTTTCGACCTGGCAATCCGCCGCCGGGCGTTCCCGCGGGCGCTACGCGTCCCGGGTCCGCTCGACACAAAGGCGTTGCGCCAGTACGTCGAGCAGGAAGACAGTTGTCAGCAGCAGCCAGCTGGGCAGGCAACACCGTAAGACGTGCCGCACGGATCCCTGTGCGGTCCTGGTACCTCGCGAGTCGAAAGCAGGTCGAGATTGCGATGAGCACTCGATGAGTACGCGATGAGTACGCCCATGAACTAGCGACGGTCCGGCTTCAACCCGGACCTCAAAGGAGCGAAGTGGCTAAGGTCCGGGTCTACGAACTCGCCAAGGAGTTCGGTGTGGAGAGCAAGGTCGTCATGGCCAAGCTCCAGGAACTCGGTGAATTCGTCCGTTCGGCGTCTTCGACCATCGAAGCGCCCGTAGTACGCAAGCTGACCGACGCCCTCCAGCAGGGCAACGGCGGTGGCGCGAAGTCCGCCGCCCCGCGCAAGGCCTCCCCGGCGAAGCCGGCCTCGCCCTCCCCGGCGCAGGCCGCACGTCCGGCTGCCCCGCGTCCGGCGGCCCCCAAGCCCCCGGCCGCCGAGAAGCCCGCGGCTCCGGCCCCGGGTCCGCGCCCGACGCCGGGCCCCAAGCCCGCGCCGCGGCCCGCTCCGGCGTCCCCGGCTCCGGGTGCCCCGGAGTTCACGGCGCCTCCGGCGGCTCCGGCCGCTCCCAGCCCGCGCCCGGGTGCTCGTCCCGGCGCACCCAAGCCCGGCGCACGTCCGGCCGCGCCCGGTCAGGGGCAGGGCCAGGGCGGTGCCCAGGGCGCTCGTCCCGGCGCCGCGCGTCCGGGTGGCACCGGCGCGCGTCCGGGTGCCCGTCCGGCCGGTCCGCGTCCGGGTAACAACCCCTTCACCTCCGGTGGCTCCACCGGCATGGCGCGCCCGCAGGCGCCCCGTCCGCAGGGCCCGCGTCCGGGTGGTCCCGGCGCTCCCGGCGGCGGTCCGCGTCCGCAGGCCGCGGGCCAGGGCGGTCCCCGTCCGCAGGGTGCGGCCGGTGGCGGTCCGCGTCCGCAGGCTCCGGGCGGTCCGCGCCCGACCCCGGGCTCGATGCCGCGTCCGCAGGGCGGTCCCCGTCCCGGCGGCGGCCCCGCCGGTCCGCGTCCGAACCCGGGCATGATGCCGCAGCGTCCCGCTGCGGGCCCGCGTCCCGGCGGCGGCCCCGGCGGCCGCGGTCCCGGTGGCGGCGGTCGTCCCGGTGGCGGCGGCGGTCGTCCGGGTGGCGGCGGCTTCGCCGGCCGTCCCGGTGGCGGCGGCGGTGGCGGTTTCGCCGGTCGTCCCGGTGGTCCCGGTGGCGGTGGCGCCGGCGGTGGCTTCGCCGGCCGTCCGGGTGGTCCCGGCGGTGGCGGCGGTGGCCGTCCCGGCTTCGGTGGCCGTCCCGGCGGTCCCGGTGGCCGTGGTGGCACGCAGGGCGCCTTCGGTCGCCCGGGTGGTCCCGCGCGCCGTGGCCGCAAGTCGAAGCGGCAGAGGCGCCAGGAGTACGAGGCCATGCAGGCCCCGAGCGTCGGCGGCGTGATGCTGCCGCGCGGCAACGGCGAGACCATCCGTCTCTCCCGCGGCGCGTCGCTCACCGACTTCGCGGAGAAGATCAACGCCAACCCGGCGTCCCTCGTCGCGGTCATGATGAACCTCGGCGAGATGGTCACCGCGACGCAGTCCGTCTCCGACGAGACGCTGCAGCTCCTCGCCGACGAGATGAACTACGCGGTTCAGATCGTCAGCCCGGAGGAGGAGGACCGCGAGCTGCTCGAGTCCTTCGACATCGAGTTCGGCGAGGACGAGGGCTCCGAGGAGGACCTGGTCGTCCGTCCGCCGGTGGTGACCGTCATGGGTCACGTCGACCACGGTAAGACCCGACTGCTCGACGCTATCCGCAAGACGAACGTCATCGCGGGCGAGGCCGGTGGCATCACCCAGCACATCGGTGCCTACCAGGTCGCGACCGAGGTCAACGGCGAAGAGCGCAAGATCACGTTCATCGACACCCCGGGTCACGAGGCGTTCACCGCCATGCGTGCCCGTGGTGCGAAGTCGACCGACATCGCGATCCTGGTCGTCGCGGCCAACGACGGCGTCATGCCGCAGACGGTCGAGGCGCTCAACCACGCCAAGGCGGCCGACGTGCCGATCGTGGTCGCGGTGAACAAGATCGACGTCGAGGGTGCCGACCCGACCAAGGTGCGCGGTCAGCTGACCGAGTACGGCCTGGTGGCCGAGGAGTACGGCGGCGACACCATGTTCGTCGACATCTCCGCCAAGCAGGGTCTGCACATCGACTCGCTGCTGGAGGCCGTGATCCTGACGGCCGACGCCTCGCTCGACCTGCGGGCCAACCCGAACCAGGACGCGCAGGGCATCTCGATCGAGTCCCGTCTCGACCGCGGCCGTGGTGCCGTGGCGACGGTCCTCGTCCAGCGAGGCACGCTGCGGGTCGGCGACACGATGGTCGTGGGCGACGCCTACGGTCGTGTGCGCGCCATGCTCGACGACAACGGCAACAACGTCGCCGAGGCCGGCCCGTCGACGCCGGTCCAGGTCCTGGGCCTGACCAACGTCCCGGGTGCGGGCGACAACTTCCTGGTGGTCGACGAGGACCGTACGGCCCGTCAGATCGCCGAGAAGCGTGCCGCCCGTGAGCGCAACGCGGCCTTCGCGAAGCGCACGCGCCGCGTGTCGCTGGAGGACCTGGACAAGGTGCTCAAGGCCGGCGAGGTCCAGCAGCTGAACCTGATCATCAAGGGTGACGCTTCTGGTTCCGTCGAGGCCCTGGAGTCCTCCCTGCTCCAGCTGGACGTCGGCGAAGAGGTCGACATCCGCGTCCTGCACCGCGGCGTCGGTGCGGTCACGGAGTCCGACATCGACCTGGCGATGGGCTCCGACGCCATCGTGATCGGCTTCAACGTCCGCGCGGCCGGCCGCGCGGCGCAGATGGCCGAGCGCGAGGGTGTGGACGTCCGGTACTACTCGGTCATCTACCAGGCGATCGAGGAGATCGAGGCGGCCCTCAAGGGCATGCTCAAGCCGGAGTTCGAAGAGGTCGAGCTGGGTACGGCGGAGATCCGCGAGGTCTTCAAGTCGTCCAAGCTGGGCAACATCGCCGGTGTCCTCATCCGCTCGGGCGAGGTGCGCCGCAACACCAAGGCCCGCCTCATCCGCGACGGCAAGGTGGTCGCGGAGAACCTCACCATCGAGGGCCTGCGTCGCTTCAAGGACGACGTCACCGAGATCCGCGAAGGCTACGAGGGTGGTATCAACCTCGGCAACTTCAACGACATCAAGGTCGACGACGTCATCGCGACGTACGAGATGCGCGAGAAGCCGCGGGCGTAATCCCGGGCTCACCGCCGGCCGACGGAACCACGGTTCCGTCGGCCGGCGGTCGCGTGCAGCCGGGCGGTGAGGGGTTCTCGCCCCCGCCGCCCCCTTCCCTTCCCGACTCTGGGGGCTGCTGCCCCCGGCCCCCGTTGTGGCCCTTGCGGCCTCGTCCCATGACCCCCCGGGCTCTTCGAGCAGGGGCCCTGAATTCAGGCACTCCGGCGTTTCAGGAGTGGGGGTCGGGGGGCTCCCCCCCCGGGACGGGACCTGGGGCGAAGCCGCAGCGGTTTTATCGAGCGTGCTCCGTGAGGGGTGCTGGGGACGTAGTCCCCGCCCGAGTACGGAGCGCGAAGCCCGGCCCGGGTCCCAGGGGGAGCCCTGGTGGCTTGCAGGGTGGTGCCCCGGCGGGACGCTGTCCCCGGCAGGGTCTGTGGCGGAGTCGCGGCGGGTTGCAGGGAAGCGGTGCTCGGTGAGGGTTCTGGGGTCCTGGTCCCCGCGTGGGTCCGCGGCGAAGCCCCGGTGGGGTTGAAGGGGCGGAACCCCTGGAGGAAGGGAAGGGCAAGGGCGGCGGGGGCGAGAACAATCCCGTCGAGTGGCCCGCAGGGTTCGTTGTACGGTTTTCGTGTCCCTGCCCACACCGACGGCAGGGCCACCGATCCCGTACCGGCGGGTCATCCGGACACACATGTACGTGGGGACCCTGTCCTTCGACCTCCTCCTCGGCGACGTACGGTCGCTGAAGGAGAAGCGTTCCGTCGTCCGCCCGATCGTCGCCGAGCTCCAGCGCAAGTACGCGGTGAGCGCCGCGGAGGTGGACCACATGGATCTCTACCGGCGGGCCGTCATCGGGCTCGCGGCGGTCTCCGGTGACGCGGGGCACCTGACCGACGTACTCGACCGGTGCGAGCGGCTGGTCGCCGGACGCCCCGAGGTGGAGCTGCTGTCCGTCAGGCGGCGCCTCCACGGCGATGACGACTGACGACTGACCGAAGAACACAGACAGGAAAGACAGGGAGACGGACCAGTGGCCGACAACGCGCGGGCTAAGAGGCTGGCGGACCTCATCCGAGAGGTGGTGGCCCAGAAGCTGCAGCGCGGGATCAAGGACCCGCGGCTCGGCTCGCACGTCACCATCACGGACACCCGGGTGACGGGCGATCTGAGGGAGGCGACCGTCTTCTACACCGTGTACGGGGACGACGAGGAGCGGAAGGCCGCCGCGGCCGGCCTGGAGAGCGCCAAGGGCATCCTGCGCTCCGAGGTCGGACGCGCCGCCGGCGTGAAGTTCACCCCGACCCTCACCTTCGTCGCGGACGCCCTCCCGGACACCGCCCGGACGATCGAGGACCTCCTCGACAAGGCGCGCGCCTCCGACGCGAAGGTGCGCGAGGCGGCCACGGGCAAGTCGTTCGCCGGTGAGGCCGACCCGTACCGGAAGCCCGGCTCCGACGACGAGACGGACGACACCGCCGAATGACCCAGCAGCACACCACGCCCGACGGCCTCGTCATCGTCGACAAGCCGTCGGGCTTCACTTCGCACGACGTCGTCGCCAAGATGCGCGGGATCGCCAGGACCCGTCGCGTCGGCCACGCCGGCACCCTCGATCCGATGGCGACCGGCGTCCTCGTCCTCGGCGTGGAGAAGGCCACCAAGCTCCTCGGGCACCTCGCCCTGACCGAGAAGGAGTACGTGGGCACCGTCCGCCTCGGGCAGACGACGGTCACGGACGACGCCGAGGGGGAGGTCACCTCCTCCACCGACGCCTCCAAGGTCACCCGGGACGCCATCGACGCCGGGATCGCCAAGCTGAC
The DNA here is from genome assembly GCF_014905555.1 of Streptomyces sp. Y2F8-2. Classification (GTDB taxonomy): domain Bacteria; phylum Actinomycetota; class Actinomycetes; order Streptomycetales; family Streptomycetaceae; genus Streptomyces; species Streptomyces cynarae. Next base: position 311,903 of record NZ_BNGS01000011.1, read on the forward strand.
CGGCGACATCATGCAGGTGCCGTCCAAGGTCAGCGCCATCAAGATCAACGGCGTGCGGTCGTACAAGCGGGCCCGGGACGGCGAGGACTTCGACATCCCGGCCCGGCCGGTCACCGTCTCGTCCTTCGCGGTGTACGACGTCCGGGACGCCGTCGCCGAGGACGGCACCCCGGTGCTCGACCTGCTGGTGTCCGTGGCCTGCTCGTCCGGCACCTACATCCGGGCCCTCGCCCGCGACCTCGGCGCGGACCTGGGCGTCGGCGGCCACCTCACCGCCCTGCGCCGCACCCGGGTGGGGCCGTACAAGCTGGACGCCGCCCGCACCCTGGAGCAGCTCCAGCAGGAGCTGACCGTGATGCCGATCGCCGAGGCCGCCGCGGCCGCCTTCCCGCGCTGGGACGTGGACGCCAAGCGGGCCCGGCTGCTCGCCAACGGCGTGCGGCTGGAGATGCCCGACGAGTACGCGGGCGCGGGCCCCGTCGCCGTCTTCGGCCCCGAAGACCGCCTCCTGGCGCTCGTGGAGGCCCACCGGGGGAAGGCGAAGAGCGTGGCCGTGTTCGGCTGACGTACGCCGTGCCTGCCCGTGGAGCGGCGATCGCGGGATGCCGGTCGCCGCTCCACGGTCCCCCCTCGGTTCCCCCTCACAGAGGTGTATCCATCCGCCCGTATCTATTCACCCCGGGGAGCAGGCGCTCGGAGTGAACCGAGGGAGCGGAAGGGGGCGCGTTCACCGCACGATCGTCCCGGCCGGTGCCACAGGTCGCGCACGGCGGGCGCCTGACCGCCGTCCACCCCCCGTGATCTGCCCGCCGCCTCCCTTGATACGACGTGCCGCCCGTCACAGCCCCCATGCCGATGCGGGCCGACGCCGCCCGGCATGGCACCCTTAGACCTGCGTACAAGGCAGAGACGGACACGGGTTCGACGAGGAGCGGTCACAGTGCAGCGCTGGCGTGGCTTGGAGGACATCCCCGAGGACTGGGGGCGCAGCGTCGTCACCATCGGCTCCTACGACGGAGTCCACCGCGGTCACCAGCTGATCATCCGGCATGCCGTGGAACGCGCCCGTGAGCTGGGCGTTCCCTCGGTCGTCGTGACCTTCGACCCGCACCCCAGCGAGGTCGTGCGCCCCGGCAGCCACCCGCCGCTGCTCGCCCCGCACCACCGCCGCGCCGAACTGTGCGCCGAACTGGGTGTCGACGCGGTCCTCGTCCTGCCCTTCACCACCGAGTTCTCCCGGCTCTCGCCGGCCGACTTCGTGGTCAAGGTGCTGGTGGACAAGCTGCACGCCAAGGCCGTCGTCGAGGGCCCGAACTTCCGCTTCGGCCACAAGGCCGCCGGCAACGTGGAGTTCCTGGCCGAGCAGGGCAAGACGTACGACTTCGAGGTAGAGGTGGTCGATCTCTACGTGACCGGTGAGGCGGGCGGCGGCGAGCCCTTCTCCTCCACCCTGACCCGCCGGCTGATCGCCGAGGGCGACGTCGAGGGCGCGCGCGAGATCCTCGGACGTCCGCACCGGGTGGAGGGTGTGGTGGTACGCGGCGCCCAGCGCGGCCGCGACCTCGGCTACCCGACCGCCAACGTCGAGACGCTCCCGCACACCGCGATCCCGGCCGACGGCGTCTACGCCGGCTGGCTCCAGGTCGAGGGCGAGGCGATGCCGGCCGCGATCTCCGTCGGGACCAACCCCCAGTTCGACGGCACCGAGCGCACCGTGGAGGCGTACGCCATCGACCGGGTGGGACTGGATCTGTACGGGCTGCACGTCGCCGTCGACTTCCTGGCGTTCGTCCGCGGCCAGGCCAGGTTCGACTCGCTGGACGGGTTGCTGGCGCAGATGGCGGAGGACGTGAAGCGCTGCCGTGAACTGATCGCGGCGGCCGGACACCCCGCCTGAGAACGACGGCCGCGTCCGTTCGCTCAAACCCCCCGTCGCCGCCCCCAGTTGTACAATCCCCCTTGTCCGTAAGGTCGGTGGAACGGAGTGGACCCGGTGGCGACCGAGCAGGAGAAGGAAGCGCTGTACGCCATGGACATCAGCGGCGTCGAGTGGGTCGGCTCCCCTGAGGGTCCCCAGGACGAGCGGGTGGAGATCGCCTACCTGCCGGGCGGCGCCGTCGCGATGCGCAACTCCGCGGACCCCGACACGGTGCTCCGCTACACCGCGGCGGAGTGGCGGGCGTTCGTACTCGGGGCGCGCGACGGGGAGTTCGACCTGAAGTAGTGCTGAAGCAGTGCTCCCGGAGCGATACCGGGGACGAGTGCGCTCGCGCCGCGACGTACTACGCGAACGCCGGAGGGCCGGCACCGTGACGGTGCCGGCCCTCCGGCGTTGCGGGCCCGTTCGCTACTGCTGCGTCCAGCCGGGCGGCACGGCGCCCTGCGGGGGCTGGGGCTGCTGCGGGTTCTGGTCCGGGGCCGGCTGCTGCTGCCAGCTCTGGCCCGGTCCGGGCTGCTGTTGCTGCCAGCCCTGCCCCGGTCCGGGCTGCTGCGGGGGCTGCTGCCAGCCCTGCCCCGGCTGCGGGGCGCCGCCGGGCTGGGCGTAGGGCTGCTGCGGCTGCTGCGGGGCTGCGTATCCCTGCGGGGGCTGCTGGAAGTGCAGGTTCGGGTTGCCGAAGCCCTGCTGCGTACGGGCGATGTCCTCGGCGACGACGGCGGCGAGGTCGAAGTAGGCCTCGCGGGTCTTGGGACGCATCATGTCGAGGTCCACCTCGGCGCCCGCCGCGAGGTGTTCGTCGAAGGGGATCACGACGACAGCGCGGCAGCGGGTCTCGAAGTGCGCGACGATGTCCTCCACCTTGATCATCTTTCCGGTCTCGCGGACACCGGAGATCACGGTGACCGACCGCTGGACGAGATCGGCGAAGCCGTTGGCCGACAGCCAGTCCAGCGTCGTCGAGGCGCTGCTCGCACCGTCCACCGAGGGCGTGGAGATGATGATCAACTGGTCGGCGAGGTCCAGGACTCCGCGCATCGCGCTGTAGAGCAGGCCGGTGCCCGAGTCCGTGAGGATGATCGGGTACTGCCGGCCCAGCACGTCGAGCGCGGCACGGTAGTCCTGGTCGTTGAAGGTCGTGGAGACCGCCGGGTCCACGTCGTTGGCGATGATCTCGAGCCCCGAGGGCGCCTGCGAGGTGAAGCGGCGGATGTCCATGTAGCTGTTCAGCCGCGGGATCTCCTGGACGAGGTCGCGGATGGTGGCGCCCGTCTCGCGCCGCACCCGTCGGCCGAGGGTGCCGGCGTCCGGGTTGGCGTCGATCGCCAGGATCTTGTCCTGGCGCTCGGTGGCGAGCGTCGCGCCGAGCGACATGGTCGTCGTGGTCTTGCCGACGCCGCCCTTGAGGCTGATCACCGCGATCCGGTAGCAGGACATCACCGGCGTACGGATCAGCTCCAGCTTCCGCTGCCGCTCGGCCTCCTCCTTCTTGGCGCCGAACTTGAAACGGGACGGACCCGTGTTGTTCTTGCGCGCCTTCGGCTGATGGCGCAGCAACCGGTCGGAGGAGAGCTCCACGGCGGCGTTGTAGCCGAGCGGCGTGCCGGGTGCGGCCTGCTGCTGGGGGGCGCCGGGTCCCGCCTGGGGGCCGACCGGGGCGGTCCAGCCCTGGTTGCCGTAGGGGGCGGGCGGCGCAGCGGGAGTCTGCTGGGGCGCCTGCTGCTGCGGCAGCGGCTGTGCCGGGGGCTGCTGCTGGGCCGGAGCCGGTTGCTGGGCCGCGGACTGCTGCGGCGGGGCGGCCTGGGGGTAGCCGTAGCCGGCCTGCTGGGGCGGAGCCGGTTGCTGGGGCGCGGGCTGCTGCGGCGGGGCGGCCTGGGGGTAGCCGTAGCCCGCCTGCTGGGGCGGGTAACCGTAACCGACCGGTCCGGGCTGCTGCTGCTGCGGCAGCGGCTGGGCCGGCGACTGCGGGTAACCGTATCCGGCGGCCTGCGGCTGCGGCTGCGGCTGCGGGGGCTGGGGCGCCTGCCGCGGGTCCCCCGGTGCGGGGTGCCCGCCCTGCGCCGGGTACGCGGGAGGCTGGGCCGGGTACGCGGGAGGCTGAGCCGGGCCGAACGTGCCCTGCGGAGGCGTCGGGTACCCGGGCTGCCCGGCTACCGGCTGGGCGGGCGGCTGCGGGTAGCCGTATCCGGCGGCCTGCGCGGCTGCCGCCGCGGCCTGCTGGTCCGGCTGCCCTGCCTGCTGCGGTGCCCCCTGGGCGGGCACGTAGCCCTGGGGCAGCGGCGGAAGCTCCTGACCGGCCGGAGGCTGACCGGCCGAGGGCTGACCGGCCTGGGGCGCGGCGGGGGCCTGTGCAGCGGGCGCCGCCTGTGGCTGCTGCCCCTGCGCGGCGGGCGCGGGCGCGGCTTCGGGAGCGGCGGGCGCCGGCTCCGTGTCCGCCTCTGTTTCCGGCTCTGCCTCCCCGGTCGCCGACGGGGCCTCGGCATCGGTCCGCGCGGCGGATTCCGCCTCGGAACGGGCGTCCGCCGTCTCGTCGCCCTCCGGACCGGAGACCTCGGATCCGGCGGAGTCACCCGACTCCGGCTGGTCGTTCCGCCCCTCCTCCGGCTTCTCGTCGTCGTCGGCTCCGCCGAACAGCCTCGCCGCCTCGGCGTCGGCGGCGGCATGGTTGAGCTCCGCCGTCGACGGCTCGGGCACCGACTGCGCGGGCAGCGGCTGTGCGGGGGCGGGCTGTTGGGGAGCTCCGGCCGCCGGGGCAGCGGCCTGGGGCGGGGCGGCCTGGGCGTCCTCGTCGACCGGCCGCAGCACGGGGAAGCCGGGCGCGGGAGGCTGGGCCGGCGCCTGGGGCTGAGGCTGTCCGTGACCGACCGACGTGTCCTGGCCCTGCTGGGGTGCGCCCGCTCCCGTCTGCTGGGGGTAGCCGTATGCGCCGGGCGCCGGCGCGCCTCCCGCCGTCTGCGGGGTGCTGGGAGCGGACTGCGGCTGCGGCTGCGGAAAGCCGTAGCCACCCGTGCTGTTCTGGCTCGCCCCGGGCACGCCCTGCGCGGGCTGCTGCGGAGCACCCTGGGTGTACGGCTGTGCCGGCGCGGTCGCCTGGGGTGCGGGAGGCTGCGGTGCGGGAGGCTGCGGTGCGGGGCCGCCCGGGGGTCCCGTGGGCGGTCCGACGGGTGGGCCGGGCGGCGGAGGCGGCGCGGCCGGTCCGGCGTCGCGCTGTCCGCCGGCCGTGGAACCACCCTGCGTGCTTTGGGCGTACCAGGCGGGAGGGGTGTAGACGATTTCGAACTCGCCGGTGAGGTCCACGTCTTGATCGTCCCCGTCCGAGGACGGGCTGCCGCCGTTGTACTCGGACCGATCGCTGTTCACTGCTTGCCTCCTGGTCAGCCACTGCTGCTGAGTTGGTCGTCGTCGCGGCCGGGCGGACCGAGTGGCGATTCCCACGCGGCTGCGATCGTCACCGCATCACCAGAAGAGACTAATCACTTGGATCGCGGTACGGAAAAGTGACTGTCGACCCGACCGGCAGGCACCGCGATCCGGGGACGACAAGACGTCGGACGAGCCGCCGGGCGAGCCGTCGGACGAACCGTCGGACGACGCGTCAGTCCATACGGCGGGCCACGCCCAGCAGGCCCGTCTCCGCATCGGTGGGCTCGGTCATGACGAACTTTCGATGCTTACGGGTGCACCACAGGGCGACGCCGTCGTACAGCGTGGGCAGCAGCTGGAGATGCTCGTCCGGAATGCCCAGAGTGTCGCGCACGATCTCGGTCTCCTGGGGCGAGATGCGCTGGATTCCGACCAGTTGGGCCTGGGCCAGCCAACGCGGCGCGTGCTCGCCGACGAACGGCAGCACCGTCACCACGGCCTGCCACGGCAGGGAGGTGACCCGCCCGCGGGGCGGACGAACGCCGCAGTCCCGGATCAACACCACCGGGCTCGAGACGGAGGGTCCCTGCGCGGGCACCCGTCCGACCGGATAGACCGTCACACACTGCTGGCCGCCACCCGCGACCTGGGCCAACTGCTGCCAGGCCTGCGGACGGCCCGTCTCGACGCCCACACGCGCCCCCGTCGCGGCGGCACGCAGCGCGAGCACCTGGGCGAGCCAGAGGCCGCCCACGAGCACGACGTCGAAGGGGGTGGGACGGGACAGGCCGAGCACGGCCGGCTGCGACTCCGGGTCGGTACCGATGATCACGCCATCGTCGCCGATCGGCATGCTGATGGCCGCGAGCTCGTCGACGGTGACGACATGGCGGTTCCGGCGCGGGCCGCGCAGCCCGAAACCCGGGCTGAAGATGCGCCGTTGCTGCTGCGGGGACTCCGGCTGCCGGATGATGGGGATCATGCCGGTGTCGGTGGGCGAGGCCACGTGCGCCGGCGTGCGTCCGGTGGCCCGGCCGTGCTGCCGCGGGTCCGTGGCCGTGGCGGGGTGGGACATCAGTACGTACCTCCGAGCGGCAAAGTGGCGAGGGCTCCGGGGACCTGTTCCCGGTCGAGGCGGACCAGACCGACCTTCGCGGCACTCGCGGCCCGCTCCAACTCACGGGCGACCTCGGCGAGTTCGCTGTCCCCACGGGCGGTGACGCGCAGATGCCCGGCCAGGGAGACGCCCCGGCTGCCGGCCTTGCCCAGCGTCACGCTGAACGTCGTGGCGAGCACCGGGAGCGAGGTGAACCGCGTGATCAGCTCGGGCAGCGCCACACCCCCGTTCCCCAACTGAGGCCAGCGGGAGAGCCAGTACGTCGTGTGCCACCGGTCGTCGACCCGCCAGCTCCGTACCGACTCGACCGTGCGCCGCTGGGGGGAGCGCCCGTCCTGGGCGTGCTGCGCGTTGGCCCGCGGGTTCAGGCAGCTGGACGTCGCGAGCGCCTGCACCAGCTCGGTCTCGTCCAGGATGGTCGCCTGGAAGCCGGCCCCGGCCAGCCGGCTCGCCAGCTGGTCCGCCACCCGAAGCAGTGCGCGCTGCGCCCCGGGAACGCCGCCCCCGCGTGCCTGGACCGCCTCCGGGCACAGCTCCGGGTCGAGTTTGAGGGCGACCCAGGTGAGCCGGAGCGCGGGCGAACCCGTCTGCGCCTGAAGGGGGCCGTACGACCGCGCGGCGACCGACTGCGGGGGCAGATGCGGTGCGGGCGCCGGCTGGGTGTGCTGCACGACCTGTGCGGACGCCAGACGGATCCCGTCGACCTCCAGCGCCTCCTGGACCAGGTGCAGCGGTAGTTGCCGCCCCGCGGACTCGGGACGCAGCGGCTGGTCTGCCGGCTGCACGAAGAGCACGGTGGTCAGGAAGGTCCCGTCACCGATCATGCCGATCGAGCGATCGTCGCGGGACACGAAGCGGTACGTCCGCAGGGCCGGGTCGCACTCGACGGTGGGGGCCAGCAACGGGTCCGTGCCGGGAGGGACGGGCAGCTTGGCATCGCGCCGGCGGCGCCTGAGCGCGCGCGTCGTCTCGTACCACTCGGGCAGCGGGCGGCGGCCCCGGCGCAGGACCGCCAGGAGCAGCAGCAGCGCCGCCACCCCACCGGCCGGGGCCAGCAGCCAGGACGCGTCCGCGGCCCAGGCGGCCAGCATGACGGCCGCCGCGAGCTCCACGAGGATGAGCTGCTGCAGCCGCAGCGGGCCCATGCCGCCCGGGCTGGGCAGCATGCGCGGCGACGCGGCGGCGGGGGCCGGAGCCGGCCCGCGTCTGCGGCCCGGACCGTCCTGTTGCTGCTGTGCGCGGCCTCCGCGCCGAGTGCTCGTAGCGCTGGTCATCCCCCGGGACATCCCTTTCGCGAAGTAGTGGCCATATGTCGGGCGGAGATCCTCTGTTGGAGATCCCGGCGACCGGCCAGGGGCACCGATGGCCCACATCATCCATGCGAGTGGCTCACGGTACCCGCTGCTGCACGCGGGCGGACACAGGGGACACCGAAACCCCAGGTGGCCAGCCTTTCACGGACCGGCCGCGCATGGTGGGGCGCAGGGGTTGAGGCTCTGTGAAGATGCGGGGCCCGCCACGTACCTGATGGAACGTCGCCCGACGGCACAGGGCATAGTAAGTGCCTGCTCGGCCGAGGCGGCCCTTCGAGCACATCGAGCAGCTCCGTCCGGCAGTTCCATCGAGCAGTAGACCTTGAGCAGTTGAGATCGAGCAGTTGAGGTCGCGCAGCTGGATCGAGCAGCTGGATCCACAGCTGGATCGAGCACCGCAACCGAGCACCACAACCGAGCACGTCGAGCATCACACAACGGGAGACCTGGGGACCATGGCAAAGCGTCGCGATGAGCTCGCTGCCTACACGTTCGCTCGCAAGCGCACCGTCGCGGCGTTCCTGGCGCCATCGCCGGGGGGCTCGGACGAAGGCGCGCCGCGCCCCATGCAGACGGTGATGCCCAGCCTCGCGGTGGGCGTCGTGCTGGTGGTGGGCTTCATCGCCTGGGGCGTGATCAAGCCGTCGGCGCCGGCGGGCTGGGACACTCCCGGCGAGTACATCATCGTCGACAGCGACTCCACGACGCGCTACGTCGTCCTCAAGGACAAGGCGACGAACGGCAAGGAGATCCCGACACTCCACCCCGTCCTCAACTACGCCTCCGCCAAGCTCCTCCTGGACAAGGGCAAGGGCAGCGTCATCGAGGTTCCCGGCAAGGAGATCGACAAGAGCGGCATCCCGCACGGCGCGACCCTCGGCATCCCGTACGCCCCCGACCGGCTGCCCGCCGCGGCGGACGCGGAGAAGGCGAAGACCTGGGCGGTGTGCGAACGGCCGGCCCCCGGTTCGAACGACGCCATCGACCGTGCCGTCTTCGTCCTCGACGCCGACGACGCGAAGACGCTGGGGAACGAGGGGAAGGTCGACGCGAGCGAGGCGCTGTACGTCGTCGACCCCAAGACCGCACGGGAGTACCTGGTCGACGGCAAGGGCAACGCCTTCCTGCTGGGCGGCCCCTCGGGGCTCGACAGCACCACCATGGAGCAGCTGCGCGCCGCGGTCATCGGCACCACGGCCAAGCCACAGCCGGTGAGCCAGCAGTGGCTGCACACCCTCAACGAAGGCGGGGTCATCACCTTCCCGGAGGTTCCGTCCGCCGGACAGACGACCTCGGTCTCGGGGCTCCCCCAGGACGCGCGGACGGTGGGCCGGGTGCTCAAGGCGCAGGACGCGCAGGGCATCCAGTACTACGTCGTCCTGCGGGACCGGGTCGCCGCCATCACGCCGTTCGTGGCCAGCCTGCTCAAGAGTGCGCCCTCCGCCAAGCTGGCGTACGGGACGAACACGATCAGCGACATCCGGGTCGACACCCCGGACATCATCGCGGCCAACGGCGGTCAGGCGGACACCTTCTACGCGGACAAGGGCTGGCCCCAGACCGTTCCCCGGCAGGCCAACCCCGCGGCGACGGCGACCGAGGAGGCCCGCACCACCTCGTGCAGTGTCTACAACGGCACCATCGGCGAGGACCGGAAGCCGCAGCTCGCCGCCTGGGCCGGGACGGCCTACCCCAAGAAGGTCGTCGCGGATTCCCTGAGCGCCTACGTCTCGTCCGGCTCCGGGCTGCTCTTCCAGGAGGTCACGGGGACGGCGCAGGGAGGCGGTGCGACGTATCTGCTGACGGACACGGGTCTGCGCTACTCCCTGCCGTCGAACAACGACAGCGCCGCGCAGGGCGGCGGCACCGGCTCGTCCCTTTCGGGCGACGCCAGTTCCTCGTCGGAGGGGGCGAGCGAGACGGACAAGGCGCGCACCCGGCTGGGCTACGAGAAGGTGTCCAACCCCGCGGTCGTGCCGCAGTCCTGGGCGACGTTCATCCCGAAGGGCCCCACCCTGGACACCGGCAGCGCGGCGCAGCCGCAGAGTCAGTGACAGGCCAACTGGCCGAAAACACACGCTACTTGGCCGTAGTGGATCACAGGATCATCGCTCAACTGTGTGAACCCTGTAACGCCTAGGCCTTGCTTGTGGATGTGTGACGGCCGGACGATAGAGTGCCTTCAGCGCTCACGGATGGGCCGCTTCTCCGGGTACTGGTGCAGGTTTCCCGGATCAACGACGACATGGGGGAAGGTTCAACATGGCCGGCCAGTTCCGGGTAACAGAAGATGAACTGACCAAGCTCTCCGGCGACATCAACACCGTGAACGGTCAGCTTCAGGGCGAGATCCGCCGCCTCAACGGAGTGATCGACCAGATCGCGGGCGGCTGGCAGGGCCAGGCGGCCCAGTCCTACCACCAGCTGCAGGAACGCTGGAACGCGGACGCGAAGAGGATGAGCGACATCCTCAACGACATCAAGGAAGCCGTGGACTCCACGCGGAGCAACTACTCCGCGTCGGAAGAGCAGCAGAACTCCGAGATCAGCAAGATCATGTCCGACTTCGGCTGAGCCGAACGCTCAGGACTCGACTCTTCCTGCTCTCCAGAGCTCTTCACCACTTTCCGCGGTGGTCGCCGGTTGCCGCCGATTGTGACCGGTTGCCACCGATTTCCTTCGACTCTTCCTGAAAGGGAACGACGATGTCGGGCATCCTCGTAAATTACGCCACCATCACCAACGCGTCCTCGGACGTGCGCACCACCGCCGGTCGTATCAAGCAGCAGCTCGACGACCTCGAGGCCGCGGTCAAGCGCGTCGCCAACACCTGGGAAGGCGAGGCCCAGGAGGGCTACCAGCGCAAGCAGCGCGAGTGGGACAAGACCGCCGCGGACCTGCACGCGACGCTGCTGAAGATCGCCGCGGCTCTGCAGAACGCGGCCGAGAACTACCAGGCCACCGAGAAGAGCAACGCCTCGACCTGGGGCTGAGCCGTCGGCGGCCCGAGGGACATGAGATGAGGAGAATCGGCCCAGCCGACGCCACGGCGTCCGCTGGGCCGAGCCCTTGTCCGGGGCCGGTGCACGGTAAATCCCTGGAATCTTCACACGCGTCGGCGCATCTTCATCTACGTACACATGACCAAGCTTCGAAGGAAGCAAGGAAGCAAGAGAGCCCTCAGGGCGTGAACATGGGGGACCTGAACATGCGGGGCACGACCGCTCGTTCGCGTAGCCGCACCGCTGGAACCGCCGCCGTACGGCGGGCCTTCGGCGTGCTCGCAGCCACGGGAATCTGCCTCGCACCGGGTACGTCGGCACTGGCCGCCCCGGCCCCGGCCCAAGTGGCGGCGCCCACCCACCTCACCGACTCGGACCCCGGATCCGGCGACACGGCCACGAGCGAGTGCACGTTCGGCGGCCCCGTCATCAAGTCGACGCCGTGGTCACTCCAGCGGATCCTCCTGGACCAGCTGCGCGCACAGGCGACGGGCAAGGGCGTCACGGTCGCGGTGATCGACACGGGAGTGGACAGCTCCAACCGCCAGCTGAGCGCAGCCGTGGCGTCAGGCAGCAAGTCCTACGTCGGCGGCTCCGGCACCCAGGACCTGGAAGGCCACGGCACGCGGGTGGCGGGCATCATCGCGGCTCGCCCGATGAAGGGCACGGGCTTCGAGGGCATCGCTCCGAACGCCAAGATCCTTTCTCTCCGCTACACGGGCGGGGAGAACAAGCAGGGCAACTCGGGGACGATGGCCTCGGCGATCCGCGACGCGGTCGCCAAGGGCGTGGACGTCATCAACATCTCGTCGGACACCGCGAACAAGAAGGACGACCCGACCCTGCGGAGCGCGGTGGCAGCGGCCGTGAATGCGGGCGCCCTGATCGTCGCCGCCGCCGGCAACGACGGAGCCGACGGTGCATCCGCGGACACGTTTCCGGCTTCGTACCCGGGCGTCCTGGCGGTGGCGGCCTCCGACCGCAACGACGAACGAGCCTTCTTCTCACAGGCGGGCGACTTCGTCGACGTCGCGGCACCGGGCGTCGGCATGGTCTCCACGGTCCCGAAGGGGGGCCAGTGCACCGCCGACGGCACGAGCTTCGCGGCCCCGTACGTCGCGGGCGTGGCGGCCCTGCTGAAGGAGAAGCACCCGAACTGGACGGCGGCCCAGATCGCCACCCGCATCGAGCAAACGGCTCAGCGGCCGGGGCGTGGTCCGAACCGCTTCATCGGGTGGGGGGTCGTCGACCCGGTCGCGGCACTGTCGGACGACTCGACACCGGGCTCGTCCCCGACTCCGGACCCGCCGGTGAAGGCCGGGCCTGGCGGAGTCATTCCGATGGCGGTGACGATGGGGGAGAGCGAGGCGGAACGGCAACGCCGGACGGCGATTTATGTGCTGGGGACGGGACTGATCCTGGTTCTTACGGCCGCGGGGTGCGGGGTGGCTGTGCGGGACTGGCGGAGTCGGCGGGGTGGCGCGGTCGTGCATTCGGCCGGTCGGTCCGGCGATCACTGGGCGGCTTGAGCACCGAGCGGGTGCTGAGAACTTTAATAACAGGGGAGAGGACAACGGGGTATGAGCAACGGAATGCGTGTCGATCTGAGCGCGCTGGATGAGGTCATCCGCAGGCTCTGGAGACTGCTGGACGACATGGACAAGGCCGGCACCACGTCGAAGTACAGCACGGAAATCCCGGCGAACGCGTTCGGCCAGGCTACCGGGGATTCTTGCGTGTTCCACGAGGCCGCAGAGCTGCACGCGGCCCATAGGGAAATGAAGACCAAGATCGAAGCGATCATCGAGAAGCTCCACGGCTTGATCGACGACTTCAGCACCAAAACTTCGCAGGTTCGGGACAGGTACAACAACAAGGAGCACGAGATCAAGCACGGCATGGGGGGAGACTCGGGTGGCTCTACTAAGGGCAAGTTGGCTTCCTAGGTAGTCGAGTTCGGCAAAAACACTGACGAGGGGAGTGAGCCGTGGCTGATCGTTATCAGGACACCCCGGCCGGCATGCAGGCCCAGCAGAAGCGGGAAAAGGAAGAGAAGGCAGAGAAGAAGGAAGAGCATGACCGTCTAATTGAGTCCGACACGGTCAAACGCCATGGCAAGGCCATCGACCGCAAGGCCTTCAAGACGGACTTCATGGAGTACTCGGTCAACGGCCTGCGCAAGATGATCCTGGACTCCGATCCCGGAACAATCTCGACGGTTGGCGATCACTGGAAGAGCGTTCATCAGATCCTTTCCGGCGGTGACGGCGACGGCAAGGCCGGTGCCGTGGACACGGAATCGGCCAAGGGCAGCATCGCCGGGGACCTCCAAAAGGCCGTAGACGACGTCCTCGAACACTGGGAAGGTCAGGCCGCCGAAGCCTTTAAGCGCAGGGCTGGCGAGATCGGTGTCCAGATTCGGAATGGAGCTGCGTACGCCAACTTCACGGCAGAGCAACTTTTTGCGATCAGCACCGACCTCGATAGCGCCAAGACCAGGATGCAGGACATCCACGAACCGTCCAAGCTCGAGAGCGCCGGCGACAAAATGAACGACGACGGTCGCGACGACGCCCAGGCGATGAAGGACCTGGCCGCGGGCGCCAGCGCCGACACCGTCGCCAAGGCGAACGAGAAGAACCTGTCGCTGGGGATGGAGCGAAAGCTGCAGGCGGTTGCTGTGATGGAGGAGCTGGCGACCAACTACAAGGTTTATACGCAGAATCTTAACAAAAACAAGTGGGTTGACCAAAACGAAAGAAGCGTCAGTCCGCCGAACAACAACGTGGCAATGCCTCCGCCAATCTCAATCCCGAGCGCTTCGCCGGGGGGACCCAGTGCGGGTCGGGTGGCTAACAAGCCGTGGAGCGCAGGCCCAACTACAAGTATCAAGCCGGCCCCTGCGGTGCCTCGTGACCCGGGCATCGCCGGAGGTTCGCAGCTCCCGACAGCCAAGTCGTCAGAGCTCCCGACGGCCAGGACGAACGTGGACAGTATCTCCCCCGGCTTGACTGGGAATGGTCCCAGCACGGGCATTGGCGGAGCAAGCGTCGGTGCTGGTGGCGGCCTCGGTACTGGTGGTGCACAGAGCGCAGGCATCAGGGTGCCTGGTGGGGCTGCGGGCCTTGCGGGCAGTTCCGCTGGCGGGATCGGAGCTGTAGCCGGACGCGGTGGTTTGGCTGGTGGCGCGGCAACAGGCCGCGGTACAGCAGGCCGAGCCGGTATGGGTGGCATGAGTGGCGGAGCCGGCGCAGCTGGCCGAGGCGGTGCCAGCGCTGGCGGTCGTGGAGCCCTCGCGAGAGCCCGTGGTGGAGTGGTCGGTGCGGCCAAGGGCGCTGGCAAGGGTGCCGGCGGCGGGGCAGGCCTGCACGGCAGCCGAGGCGGAACGCAGGCCGGCGCAGCCGGCGGAGCGGGCGGCAAGGGTCGACGGTCCGAGAAGGGGAATGCCCAGGGCGACCGTCCCGACTACTTGGTCGAGGACGAAGAGACCTGGATTTCGGAAGAGGACCGCAACCGCAACGTGCCGCGGACCATCGAGTAAGTACGCAAGAGGGGCCAGACGGAAAGTCGCCGTCTGCCCAGGTGTGAAGGCTGGGGCACCAGCCAAGTCTGAGTGAGGAGCAAGGAATTGGGTTTCAAGCGAGTCTGGTCCACGACAGGTGTCGTGGCACTGACGGGAGCCTTGCTCCTCACTTCGGCTCCTACTGCCTCAGCGGACTACGTCCGAGACAAGCAGTGGGTCATTGACGTCATCGATTTCAAGAAAGTCTGGACAGAGTCACAGGGGCAAGGGGTCACGGTTGCTGTCGTCGATAGTGGAGTGGACGGTAATCACCCTGACCTGACTGGACAGGTGTTGAAGGGGAAGGACTTCACTGGGGGGAGTGGCGGAGACGCCCAAGACGACACTGATGGTCATGGCACCGGCATGGCAAGTCTCATTGCTGGCCATGGGCACGGAGCAAACAATTCTGCAGGCGTGATCGGTTTGGCGCCCAAGGCCAAGATTCTGCCGATTAAGACCGGAGATGACGGCGCAGGTGAGGGATGGCCATCTGGGGTTCGGTATGCAGTGGATCACGGAGCATCGGTAATCAACCTGTCATTTGTTGATTCCTCTGCCCGTCCCGGATCGGAAGCGGCAAAGGCTATCAAGTATGCTCAGCAGCACGACGCTGTTGTCGTGGCCGGTGCGGGAAATGACGGAAACGCCGGCTTGGATTATCCAGCAAAACTCCCCGGCGTGGTGGCGGTGAGTGCTGTTGATGAGTCTTTGAAGATCTGGTCTGACTCCAATTACGGTGACGGAGTGACATTGGCTGCTCCAGGAGTGAACATTGTCCGGGCGGACACGGGTCATTCCAATGGCTATGCAGAAGCTGATGGTACTTCCGACGCAACCGCATACGTCTCCGCCACGGCAGCACTCATCCGCGCCAAGTACCCCAACCTGACCGCAGGCCAGGTCATCAACCGCCTAATCAAGTCGGCAACCTTCCTCAATCAGGATGTCAAGAAGGCGCCAGACGAGAAGTACGGCTACGGCATCATCCGCCCGTACAAGGCATTGACGATGAATATCCCCGCCGGCCCCAAAGAAGGCCCTCTCGCCCAGGCCTCGCCTTCCACGTCCACTCAGTCCGGCAGCGCCTCGAAGGGTAACGACGGCACGATTCCGGCCAAGGAAGAGAAGAAGTCCTCCTCTGGCAGCATCTTCCTCATCGCCGGCATCGCAGCCGTCGTGGTTGTCATCGCGATCGTCTTCGCGGTAATCCGCAGCCGTCGCAACCGAGGTAACGGCGGCCCCGGCTCCGGCGGCGGGGTCCCCCCTCAGGGTACGGGCTATCCGCCTCCGTACCCGACGGGCCACCAGCCGTACCCCAACGCAGCCCCCAACCAGGGATATCCCGCGCCTCCAGGACAGAACGCGCAGCACCCCAACCCCTACGCCCAGCAGCCGCCGCACCAAGGGCAGTAGAAGCAGCACACGGTCCAGCAGCCGTGGAGGAATCCTGGAAGTTCAGGCAACCATGCTTGGGCAACAGCCTGGATTTGCCCGGACTTCGGCTAATGGTTCAGGTACACGCGAGTCGTAAGCATTCCATGGCGCTCTCCAGGATTGGCGACCCAGAGCTGGGTGGCAGCTGGTTCTGGGCTCTCTTGCCTGCGCGCCGTATGCGTGGTGATGGCAGCGTTGCTGCAACGCTCGTCAGGGAGATTGGCCGCCGCTTGCAGGAGTGACTACCGCTGTGTGTGCTGAAGTGGCCGAAAGAACTCAGGAGTGGATCGGCCGGATCCGCTGGCCGACGGCATGTCGGCGAAAACGACAGCTTAGTGAACCACCCCTAGAGCAAGAAGGGATCTCCTCAATGGGTGCCATCGTCCTTCTCGTCGGTGTTATCTGCATGGGAGTCGTACTTGCCGCCGTCGCCGTCCTCTTTGCGGTAACCCGCGGCCGCTCCAGCATCGGGAACGGTGGCTCACATACGCAGAACACGGCTTATTCACCTCAGCAGGCGACGTACCCGACGGCCCAACAGTCATTCCTCACGGCACCCCCCGACCAGGGATACGGGCGCCCTGCTTCTCCTATACAGCCGCCACAGCACCCCAACCCATACGCCGAATAGAAGAACCTTGGAAGTCACAGCAGACACTATTCATGGTGCGCGACCCCCGAAGTCCCCAGTGACCTCGCGCGTTCGCTACGCCACTCAGTGGTTGTGGTTCCCCGTATTAGGGGTGTCTGGCTTGCGCCGTACGCCATCGTGCTCTGCTTGTATCTGGCTTTTCTTCCTTTCTGTGTGGTGTGGGATCTCGATCCCCCAGGGATGCCCGGAAGCGGGCGTCGTTTTCGCTGGCGGCGGCGTATGTGGCTGGATCGCAAGCGGGTGGTGCGGGAAATTTCGACTGACCTACCTTGGTTGGAGGACCAATTGAGGGGGCTGTTCAACGGCAGGACACCGATTCTGCTGGGGCGGCAAAGCAGCGGAACGCTGTGGCGGCACCGGGACGGGCGGGTAGAGATTCACAACAGCTACTTCCGTCAGTTGGGGGCGACACGAGCTCTACAGGTGGCTCGTGAGTACGGTTACTTGCCGACTTCCGATGGAACAAGAGATCTCCCCGGGTGGCTCATCTTGCGCCGGGCTGATGGCTTGGGGGAGTTGGATCGGGTGGTCCGGTAAGGACTGATCGGGGAGGCCTCTCAGGTCGACGGTCGCCCCACCACAAAAGCCACCACGCTCGCAAGAGATGACCAGCGCAGCATCCCGACCCTGACATACAAACGACCTCACACTCAGGCCAGTAGCCGGTTCCGTTCATCGCTCGCGGCCGGCATCACTCTCATCATCAAGATCAGGACAGTAGATGGCTGACGATGGTACCTCGTATTACGAACCCGGAGCGGGAAGGGAACTGGCCCGCAAGTTTGAGCTGCAGGCATATGACTTGAGGGCCTACCTCAAGGAATTCCAGGAGAAGACAGGTGAAGAGGCGATCACTGACGGATTCGGCGTCCTGACTGAGTCCGCGGAGGTCACGTCCGCCTATATCGCTTACTCCTCGGACGTTGCCAGCGCCATGAAGGTTGTGCATGAGCACCTGGACAAGATTGCAGATGCCTTGCGTAAGGTGAACAGGAACACCGAGGTCACCGACAATGATCTGGCTGTCCTCTTCGGGAAGCACTCGGAGAGTGACCGGTGAGCGGCGACGAGTCGGCGGCTGAAGAGATCATCGAACTCGGTATCGAGGTCATCAATCCCGGTGGTCGCCCGGAAGACTTGGAAACAGCAGCCAAGGCGTGGCGTAAGCTGCAATCCGATGTCGAGGGCCTCATCAAGGACCTGGACAAGGAAGTCAAGAGAACGGTCGGACATACGTGGCGTGGCGAGGCGGCGAATGCTTTCGAGGCCCATTGGGAGGAATTCGCTGCTGCCGTACTGGACGCCACAAAAGACTTTGACGAGGCTGCCAAAGGTCTTGAGGATGCCGCCAAGTGTATTCGTGAGGTAAACGAGGAAGTCCACGAAATCTACTTGGAGATTGGGATCTCCATTGGTGTCTCGGTAGGTATGTCATTCCTTACCCTGGGTGTGTCAGCCGCCGCTGGGACAGCGCGAGTCACCATGTTGGTTACCAGGGCTTTGGAAGCTGCGGGTCGGATGGGCAGGCTCCTGCGGTTGATCGCGACCGCATTCGAGAAGCTCTACAACATGGGCAAAGTGGGGAGGCTCCTTACTGAGGGAGTGCTCAACTGGGCTGGTGGCACCGTGGGTGGCATGGTTACCAGTCAGCTGAGCGGTAAGGGCTGGGAAGTCGGGACCAACATGATCGGCGGCTTGGCTGGTGCGACCGTTGGCACTGCCGCCGGCAAGGCCGTGAACGCGCTGGGCGCAGGCGATATTGTCGGCGGCATGGTGAGCGGTGCGGCTGGAGGGGTCTCCGGAGACTACCTGGACTCTCTACGCAAGGGTGAGGACTTCGACATCAGACAAGAAGTCGTCACCGCTGTCACCGGAGGGGCTGCCGGAGGACTCGGTGGCGGGGCAAGGGCGGTGGACAGGGGCTTTGACGACATGGCTCGAGGTCTGAAAAACGACAGTGACTTCGCCTACAACGTGGATCGTCCAGAGCACCAGCAGGCAGGAATTGACGCCGCCTTCGGCGGTTCTACTCCCGTAGCGGGAGGAGTTTCCGCCAACACGGCGAAGGACGGGTTCGGTGACGTGGACAAGAGCGCAGGACAAGCTCAGAAAGCCGCCAAGCGGGGCGTCGAGGGGAACCACCAGTCGGCAACGGATCGGATTCGCGAGGATTTCGGCTAGTGCTGACGGGGAGTCGTTCAGTGGGCGTCACAGGATCTCGCACGACTGAGACACTTTGTGCTGGCCTAGGTTGCTTGGTGGTCACTTTTGTGCCAGTGCTATGGCTGTTTTCCAGGGAACCGGACCTCCGCCGGAAAGCGATTCTGGTGGCCTTGGGTTGTACGCTGGTCTGCCTGCTATTGCTCGCTGCGCGCCAGCGGCGCGCAGGGGGTTGGCAGCCATTCAGTGAGGTCGTCGCGGCAGAGCTCTCTGAGACGGTGCAGGCGAATTGGTCCAGCGCCACCGATTCGGCCGATTTGCCACGTGTCCTACCGTCACGAAGAAGGCAGCAGCAGCGAACCCTTCTATGGGGTGTGGGCGTCTGTACGGCGATTATCGGCATTGTTGCGCTGGCAGCAGGGATGCCGCAACGGTCAGAACTGGTCCAGCGTCTCTATGATGCTGGCGCTGAGTTTTCATTGGTGCCAGTGGAAAAAGTAAGTGATGTGCGCCAACTTTCACGCAGCGGTAAGGACCCCTATGTAGCAACTGTAGTGGTTCAGCTGCCTGATGCCACAAAAGGTGAATCCGTACACGCCACCGTTAGAGCAGAAACATACGATCGCTTGAACGTTGGTGATCGTGTGGAAGTCCTCTATGCCCCGAGTGAGCCACGATTGGGAGCTGTGGCGGGAGATGACCGCAAACTAGGAACGGAACTGCGTGGGGAAGTGATGCCGGCGTATCTCCGGTGGGGCTGCATTACTTTGTGGATCCTCGGCGTTTCGGTCGTGTTGAACGCTGTTTCGAGGAAGCACGGATTTCGCGCATTCTCCCGATTGAGTGATCGAGACAAGGCCGTTCGAGGGCGGTACGTCAGGACTGGTAAGTACCATCACGAGCGTGCCGGGGGGCGCGGGGAGCCGAGCAACGGCAAATACCTTGAGATCCAGACTGATGCTGGGTGGATACACTTCCTAACGGACATTTCCGATTATGGATTGCCAACGGAAATGGAGGGTCAGCCGCTTTGGCTGTGCTGGGATGCCCGGCGGGGATCGCAGGCTCGGCGTTTCTCTGCGGAGAGGACGCCGGCTGCGCTGGTCTTCGACAGCGATTGGGTGATTCACGGAATGCTGAATGTCGACGGGGTAAAGACGTTGAGAAACGTCGGTTCCTCTGTTGAAAAGCTCAGTTCTTCTGTGCAGAGGAATCACCTTCTCAGGCTATTCGATCCGCGCGCCAAGTGGCCACTGTCCATTTCTCCCTTGTTTCTCGGTCTCTGTTTCGTGGCCACTGTCTGCGCTGCAGTACTGACGCTTGATCTGGATATTATGTGGCGTTGGGTAGCTGGAGGTGTCGGCGTGCTCAGCGTAGTTGCAGGGGCCAGCCCGTATGTGAGTCTTTCCCCCGAAATGGCCAAGTCGGGGACGCAATGAAATGTGTTGGCAGCGGGCGCCAGCTCAAAGCTCGTGGTGGCCTGACTCGCGGGCAGCGCTGCGGGCCGCCCGTGGCGAAGGGCATGCGTCTGCAGGAGCCGGGCGGAGTCGGCTTCTTCTCCGAGAGCGGTGAGCCGCTCCGCGATTGTCTCGCAGCCGGTTGCGAGCGACACGGGTCGAGTCACTTCTGTCAGGGCACGTCTCAGCTTGGGAGCGACTTTGGATGGCGCCGGCCGGAGTGGTGGCCCTCCAATCGTGTCACCCACCCCCCCGCGCGACGCCTCTGACGAGGCCAGATCACGAAAGGCTGCTGGAGTACTGGCTCCCCATGACCATCTCTCCTACCCGAGGCCCCGTCACCCGGGTGATCCTCTGGATTTGCGGCGTCATCGCCGCGTTCGTCGCCGCCTTCTGGGCGGTCACCGCGACCACCGATCTCGCTCTTTCCGCGGGCTTCTACGGCACGCCAGGCACCTACAGGGTGGAGAGGTGCTACGACACGAACGACAGCCGTAAGAACTCTGACATCTCCTGCTACGGGAAATTCATTCCGGAGGGTGGCAGCGCCGACGATGCCGTCTATGTCCACCTCGAGGACACCGGGCATGACTACCCGGACGGCACCGAGTTCGACGCACGGCAGGGGCTTGACCCGCAGACGATTCAGCGAGCCGGGATCAAGGGTGTCGTGGGGGAGCTGTGGCAGGTCGGGTTTGCTGCGGCCGCTCTCTGCTGGCTGGCGTACCTGGTGATCAGGCCCCCCAAGTTGGGCAAGGCGCATCGGAGCCGGGATACTTCGCGGCGCGAGAAGGTGGCCCAGCGAATGGGCTTCGGTACCGTCGGTTGCCTCGTTGTCGGTGTCCTGGGCTGGATCGCCAACCTGCTGGAGTCGATTGCTTCTTAGCCGCAGTGGTCGTACTCCGCCGCCCCATGATGTAGCAGTCCAGTGAGTGGATGTCGATCACACGGGCGGCGTGCGCGCGATCGGCGGTGATGCTGGGCAAGTGCGACTGCTGCGGCCTAGCGGTAGCACCGGCTCGGTCAGATGGAGTCGTCGCATTGGGCATGATCGGTCAGGGTCTTCAACGAGATCGTTATATGAGCTCTACGGAGCTGAAGATACTTGCGTCTGCGAAGGTCATAAGCTGTCGTGAGATTCGCGAGGGCGCCAAGAGGTATGCGACAGGCTGTAGTTGGGCCTCGTAGCAATCTGGGGTGCGAGTCGGTTGAGATGTGGGCTCTGTCACGTGAGGCCCGACTCGCCCAGCGTGCTTCCTCGCAGATTGGCCTGTGAGAGGGAACCCATGTCTTACCCCACGCCGCCCGGAGGCGGTAATCCGTATGGGCAGCCGCCCCCGCAGAGTGGTTGGCAGCAGCAATGGCAGGGAGCGAGTCCTGCGCCGCCGATGCCGACGGCACCTCCAGGGGTGAACCCGGCCGGCATTTCCGCTCAGCCGGGGCCATCTCAGCACGGGGCCTACTATCCGGTTGGGAGTCCTGTGTCCGGGACGCCACCAGTCCCCCCTTCGGGTGGAGGCCGTACTGTCCGACAGGTCTTCGGGGGTCTGCTCGGCGTGTTCGGCGTACTCGGCATGCTGGGCGGCGGAGCGCTGGCAGCTCATGCGTACAACAACCATCAGCAGCAGGTGCCCAACTCCGAGGCATACGGGCCGGTGCTTTGGCGGAACGAGACCGCCGAGAACCTTTTCCCGGCGACCGTCGGCGACGCGTCCGGCTACGGCAAGGTGTCGGACAAGAAGGCGGCGCAGTGGAACCGGATGGGCATCTCCCAGGACACCTCGTGCGCCGAAGGGCTCAGCGGGGAGACCAAGGAGAGGGCTGAGAAGCTCGGGTGCAAGGCCGTGCTGCGGGCTACGTACGTCGATCTCAGCGGTGAGATGGTCGCCACGGTCGCCATCATCGTGCTGCCCCCAGGAACCGCAGCGCAGGAGATGGGCGAGTACCTCCACGACCAGGAGAGCGAAGATGTTCCTGACGCTGCCGTGGTGCCGCTGAAAGTTCCGGGGACGCTCGCGGCGAAGTGGCAGGCGAACCGGCGCAACGGTATGGGCGGGACCGGTCTGGGCGACAACTCCCCCTATGCCATCGCCGTCACCACCGGCGCGGTCGACGGCCGTACGACGGGCGACCTGCCCGGTGAATACGGCAAGTACGACGGGAACGGCCAGGACAAAATGCCCTGGATGGCTGAGGCCGACGCCCTCAGCAAGATCTTCTACTCCAACATCGGGGACCTGGAGAGGTGAGACCCGCAGTGAAGTTCGGGACCATGCGCGCGACCGGCACCGCGGTTGCCCTCGCCGGTCTGATGTGCACCCTGGCCACAGGGCCCGCACAGGCTGCGAGTACGCCAGTTGGTTGGGAAGGGCAGGCACTCAGCCTGTCGGCAGCGCAGCGGCTTAGCCAGGGCCAGGGAGTGACTGTCGCGGTGCTCGACAGTGGCGTGGACGTCGACCATCCAGCGCTGAAAGGCAAAGTGACCACCGGGCCCGACTACCGCCAGGACGGGCTGGAGCCGGGGGACTCGAAGTGGGGGCAGCACGGGACCGCCATGGCCTCTGACGTCCTCAAGGTGGCCCCGAAGGCCAAAATCCTCTCTGTGCGCGTCACCTCCGACAAGGACTCTCCGGAGGCTGGTGAGAAGGAGCAGGAAGAAGCCATGAAGCAGGGCCAGGGCCGGGTCGCCAAAGGCATTCGGTACGCGGTCGACCACGGAGCCGACGTGATCTCCATGTCGTTCGGCAGTAATGACACGTTCCTGAGCTTTGACGCCGAAGAGACCCGGGCCGTGGCCTATGCCCTGCGCGCGGGGGTGACGTTGCTCGCCTCGGCCGGCAATGACGGCGACGGGCTCAACGCTGCCCAGTACCCCTCTGGTTACGCGGGCGTGATCTCGGTGGCCGCCACCAAACCCGGCAACGGGCATGCCGATTTCTCCACGGTGCATACCTACAACGACGTGGCTGCACCTGGCGTGGGCATCACGAGCGCCACGAACACCGGCGGCTACGAGACGGTCGATGGCACCTCGCCGGCCTGTGCACTGGCCGCCGGTGTCGTGGCCCTCATGCACGCGAAGAACCCGAAGCTGACCCCGGCCCAAGCGAACGACATCCTGAGCGCAACCGCCCATCACCCCGCGGGTGGAGGCAGCGCCTTGCTCGGCTACGGACCGATCAACGCGGCCGCAGCGGTGAAGGCCGCTGCCTCGCCCCCCAAGGACACCACGGCTCCGGTGGCGTACAAAGGCAAGGTGCACCTGGCGGCTCCGGACGGCACACCGAAGACCAAGAACGCGCCGCTGGAGCAGGGGCTGTGGATGACGGGTCTGGCCGCTGCCGGCGGGGGTTTGGTGTTCCTGATCGGCGGTGCACTACTTGCAATGTGGGGCCGGCGCAAGCACTCGGCTGTGGCAGCTGGCATGCACCAGCCTCAGGGGGCTTTCCGGGGCTGAACCCTCGGCCGAACAGCAACGCTCCTGGTGGGCGGAAGTCCGTTCTTGGCCTTCCGCCCACGGGTTCTCCACACCCGGACTGCTCGCCGGGCCGGCGTCTTGGTTTACTTGGGCCGTATGGCAGAGGGCGACACGGTCGGTGCAGTGTGAAGTCGGTGCCGAGGGACGGCACGAGGTGCGACCGTGAGCTGGTCGAGAAGTACGACATGGGAGAGGGCACGTAGTGACGCAGCCGGAATTGACGCCGCTCGCACCGATCACGACGCTCCCCCAACCTGGCGTCATGGGCCGTGCTCTCGGGGGACTGTTCTTCGCTGTCGCTCTGGTGATCTTCGGGGTCGGGCTTTACAACGCGTCCCACGCGGCCGGCGTCGTCGGCACCCATGGCACTCTGACCGTGGAGCGCTGTTGGGTCAAACAAGGTAGCCGCAGCTCCGGCGACACCACGGTATGCGGGGGGACCTTCAGGTCCGACGACGGCAAGGTCATCGACGATCAGGCGAGCATCCGGGCGAAGGTGAAACCGGGTAACAGGGTTTCCGTGCAGCAGGCTGGGGGCGGCTACGTGAAGGTCGGCTTCGGTGAGACGACCCGGTGGATCGCCATGTTCTTCCTCGGCTGGCTTGTGGCGGCGTTCGGCATGGCGTTCGCCGCCACAGGCATGTTCCCCCGCAGCGGGATGCAAGTGGCCCTGATCACCCGGGCGGTGTCAGGAACCAGGGTCGGCATGGTGCGAAAGTGGTTCGTTCGCGGAGGCCTGGCCGGTGCTGGTGTCTGCCTCCTCCTGACACTGCTGGCCTGGCTCCTGAGCTGAGGGCGGCTACACCGCGGGATTGTCATAGCTCTTCCCTGGCTCGGGAAAGCTGTTCAGGGCGACGCTGAGCCTGCCGACCACCAACCCGCTGGCGGTCGTGGCCACATCCACGACTTGCTGGGCGGCACTGTACGCTTCGGTGATACGCCCCCACGTCTTGATCATTTCGGCGATTTCCAGAGCAGCAGCCGCATAGCCCACGACGGCACCCACACCCGTCTCGGCCAGCAGTGTGCCCGCCGCGAGCTCGACCTCCGCGATGATTGCCTCATCCGCCAGTTGTTCAAGGAGGCCCTTGATGAGGTCCGCGCCCCTGGCCACAGCGAGGCCGACCTCCTTGTAGGCGCTCTGAAGCTCCTTCAGGTCCCCGTCCAGGGAGTCGATCTTCTTCGCCAGCTCATTGAAGTAGACGTAGGCGGCATCGGCCGCATTGCCGTTCCACGTCGCGTCCAGCTCTCTGTTACCGGACTTCAGGTTCGTTGCTACGTCCTTGGCGAGCTTTCCGGTGTTTGCCCACATCTCACCGCACTTGACGTACGACTCCCAGTCACCGGTGAACCAGGCGATGGCTTCTTCCAAAGGATTGAAGCCGAAGACGAACTCAATCGTCGAGAGCGCCCATTCGCTGGGGCTGAGGAAGTCGCTCACCGTGCTGACAGTGTCACCGACAATTCCCTTGGAGAACTCCTCAGGCTGGCTTGGTGCCTTGAGGTGAGTGACAGGTTCGACAGCGTCCGTAAAACTCATGTGAGTGAGGTCTCCAGGTGCGTCAGCGCTTGCTCGGCGGGTAGGTGGCGTCGAGCTTTGACGCCTGGTCCTGGTCGGTTGTGCGGTAGTACTCTGCGGACTTCGACAGCTCCTTTGCGCTGGCAGTCAGGAGACCGTGAAGTCGGGTGACCACGTTGTTGACGCCGTCCATTGCCTGCGCATGCATGCCGGTCGCCCATAGGAACAGCCCCTGCCCGGTGACTGCCCCCATATCGCCGTACTTCTTGATGTACTCCTGCGCCTGATGTACGTCTTCAGCTGCACGCTCCACCTGGCGGCTGTACCCATCAAGATCATCCGGCTTGACCTCGAACGTCATTCCTCACCCCGTCAACATGCTTCCGCTCTACAGCCGCCAGCTACTCTAGCGCCCGTCCAGCAACCCCACGTGAGGAGCAGTGCGCATGGATGAACGCGAGGTCGGAGACGACGAATTCCTCGACATCGCCAAGGACCCGGCTCGGGCCCGGGCGTTGCGCAAGTCGCTGCAGAGGCTCGCGGGTAGCGGAGACGAAACCTTGCGGGAGATGGCCCGCGAAGTGCTGACCGGCAGGGTCGGGTTGCGCCAAGCGATGCGGACGGGAGCCTACCGGGAGGCGCTGCAAGAGAGCGCCACGCTGGGAAGGCGTGCGTACGAGCAGATGAGTGCTGAAGAGCGCCGGGCTGCAGAAGCCCAGGGCCAACGGCAATTGGACGAGTACCAGAAGGAGATCGACAGGGAGCAAGCTGAGCGGCAGGGGGAGCGAGGGACGGGCAAGAAGGGTGCGGCAGCCCGGCACCATAGCCGTGGCTGGCAGCTGTGAAGCATTCTGGGGGCAGGTGCGGGACTCCCACCGGTCGCGCGGCGAGGCGGGCTGGAAGCGGCTGGTAGGCCAGGCGCCGAGGTTGCCCACAAAGCCGATGAGCGGCTGCGGCGCCCGCCCGGCCGGTCCCGTACCCGCCGCCCTGCTCAGTGCCCGCAGCGGCACGCCCATCCTCGCTGCGGCGAACCGACCGAGGTCGACCGCAAGGTTTCCAGGTAGTCTCCCCAAGAGAGATCGAGCAACGGAGTTCTGGCGCTTCAGCGCGCGAAACGATGGCGCGCCGCTTGTCCTTCGTTTCCCTCGCCAGCCTGGCAATGGTGGTGTCGGACGGTGCAGGCGCCCTGCTGATCTGGCTGACGAGCCTGGCTGTCTGATCCGCCGACGTGTGGCTGCCATCCCGACCGAACGGATTCGTGCAAGCGGTTGACGCGCGAGCAACTACAGCGGTGGGCGGGCAACCGCGTGGATGATCGATTGCGTCCCTGACCTAATCCCTGTACGCGACAGCAAGCGCCGGACCGGCCCGTGCAGGGTTCAGTCACGTTGCGTCGAGCGTCTTCCGTGACCATCTGCAGTGATCGACCGTGCTGCAACAGGGGTGGGGTCCGCGCGATCGCCGACAGTGCTTCGCAGGTGGCGCCTGTTGAGGCGCGGGATCCGCCCCGCATGGTGGGAGGCCGGAACTGCGACGACCGGTTGAGTAACGGCTGGTGCCCAGTCGCGGGATCCGGGCGGTCCAGTCGGGGGGAGGTCGGCCCAAGCCAACTTGGCGGCTTTTGTGCGGAGTTGGTGCCGAGCCGTGGCATGATCGGTCGATTCAACTGCCCGTGTCGTTTGCCGATGCGACCGTCGACACGCAACAGGAGGCCTGCGTGGGTGACCACTTCAAGACCGACATTGATCAGCTCGCCGCTTTCACCAAGGACCTCAAGGAAGCCAACGACTGCCTTGAGCAGGTGCGGACCGCCCTGCAGCACGTGCGAGCCGACCAGATCGGGACGCCGGAGCTGGACGAGGCATGCGACACGTTCCAGGAGCGGTGGAAGTACGGCAACGAGCAGATCAAGGATCGCATCGCCAAGCTCACCGAAGGCCTCCAGAAGAATACGGACAACTACCGCGAAGTTGAAACCTCCCTGGAGGAGAGCTTCAAGCGCGCCGCGGCTGCGGGGAGGTGATTGCGATGGCACAGAATCCGTATGTGAACCTCGGGTGGAATCCCGTGCCGGGGGAGCCGGGGGAAGTCGAGAAGCTCCGCATCCAGCTCGTGAATTCGGCGAGCGCACTACAAACTGCGTACCAGAAGATCGACAGGCTGCTCGGCGAATCCAGCTTCTGGGAGGGCGACGCCGCTGTGGGCTTCCGCGAGGCCCTCGACGGTGACCTGCCGAAGTACATGAAGGACGCCCACAGGTCCCTGACTCTCGCTGCCGGCCACCTCGGCGCGTGGCACGGAGGCCTGACCGGCCGCAGGGAGTTGGCGCACAAGTATGACGCCGAGGCGGCCGACCACAAGGGTGAGCTGAAGGCTGCGAACTCCCGCCACGAGGCGGCCAAGCAGGATCCCGACCTGAAGCTCGCGGGGCAGACCTTTGAGGAAGGCCCTGAGCTGCAGGCCGCGCAGGCCCGCCTGAACGCAGCCACCGCCCGGCTCAACGACGCCGTCACGGCGGTCAACAAAGCGCAGGGCGCCCTCGACGACGTGATGCGCAAGGCGCGGGAACTGGAGGGGACACACGAGGCAGAGGCGCGGGACCTCGCGAAGAAGCTGCAGGACTCCACGAAGGACCTGGCGCCGGAGGAACCGGGGTGGCTCAGCAAGGCGCTGGGCTGGATCGGTGACAATCTCACCAACATTCTTGGTGTGCTTGGTGCGGTGGCAGGTTTGCTTGCGCTGTTGTGCACCGGGCCATTCGGGATTGCCATGCTGCTCGCCGCGGGTGCGCTGAGCGTGGCCACGATGGCATCAAGGCTCTCCGACCCACAGGTGCGGGCCTCGCTGAAGGACGGGTTCACCAAGGGTGAGTTCGACGCGGACTTCTGGGAGAACTCAGTGGGGCTCGCTGGTGACTTCCTTGGTGCAGTGCCGGGCATCGGGGCTGTGTCACGTGGCCTCAACGGCGCTGTCCAGTCGACGCGCTTCGCATCCGAGGCGGTGAGCACCGGGCAGTTCCTCGGGCGCTTCGCCGACGACACCGTCACCGCTGCCGGGAGGATCATGACCTCGGGTGCGAACCCCGTCGGAGACCTGGTTGTACGGGCCGTCGGCGGCGGCCAGGGGCTCAAGACGGCTATGGACTTCGCCTCACCGGTGGCCGGCGTCGGCACGGCCGGATTTGGACTCGCGGCCGACAACATCGACGGGCTGAACGACGGCAAGGGGGCGGCCACCGCGATCGACACGGGGAGGGCAGGCCTGTTCGACGGCCCTGCCGCGGCCAGTTTGATCGGCAACACAGTGAGGCTGTTCGGATGACGCAGAAGACCATGAACACCCCGCTACGGCTGGTAATAGATGACTCGGCCCGAGACCCGAGTGCGAAGATCTGGTACGCGCTGCCTGGTGGGTACGTCGACCTCCCACTCGACGCCCTTGACGCCGAGCCCGGCTCGGAGTACGAGGCGCAGCTCGACCACGTCATGGCGCTCATCGCCGACTGCGCGCCCGAGCCGGAACGCGAACGTTACGCGGGCGCGTTGCGTGACGTGCGGTACATGGTGCGACAGATGCAGCGCGAGGGCATCATCGGCTGCTCGCTCGGCATGCACCGCGCCGACGACGGTTCGTCGGCCGTCTCCGTGGTTACTGTGGCGCTGCGTGACATCGAATGGGCACCGCCCAAGCTCACGGTGGTCCGAGCGGTCTCACTACGAGAGTGCACAGAAAACGTCGCCTTATTGACCCTGCCGGGCGGTCGACCTGGTGCGGTGTCCGACACCATGGTCACCATGCCTGCCCTCGCCAGCATGCCCGCACAGGAGCTGTACCAGTGCAATCTTTACATCGCCGCGCCGTCGGGCGTACAGCTGGCCGTCCTTACGTTGAGCACCACGGCCGTCGGCTCTCGCAAGCACTATCGGGACCTGATGGAGGCGATCGCGTACACCGTGTCTTTCACCGACCCCATGCCCGGGATCGAGCGCGCCGCACGTGGCAATGACGACGGTAGCGGAGACGGCATCGCTGACCGCATCACCGCCGACTTTGGATGACGGCATGAACGTGAGCAAAAACTCGGGGGTTTACGAAGGCCCTGTCGCCTGGGAGGCTCCGGGCACCGCCCGTGCATTGGTGCGGTGGGTGGCACTGCAAGTGTCGAAGATCGTGGGCTGGTCCGCGCTGTGGTGGGCGTTGGTTGCCATTACGGTGGTCATGCTTCCCGTCTGGGCGGCCGCTTTCATGACCCTGCCGCTGGCAGTGACCGGATATCTGGTGGCCATGGCGGTACGACGCCTGAAGAAGGTCTGGTTGCTGCGACGTATCCTCACCGTTTACCCCTGGCAGCAGCAGCCGGACGCCGTGCGGCTCAAAGGAAAGTCCGCCGTCTTCGTCTTGCCTGATCCGGACCGCCCCGAGAAGACAGTGTCGCCCAAGGAGCCGGGCAACTTGTTGAAGCTGTGGGACCGCGTCGCGCGCAAAGGCTTCCAGGAGGAACTTTGGTACGCGGGCGACCCTCGGTTCGCCTGTGTGGTGGCCCGGCCGGGGCTGAAGTCGCTCAGTTACGTGGTCGATTCCGCCGCCTGGCATCCCCGAAGCTCCCCTCGCCGGAAAGGCGTCAGCCCCGAAGCCCGCCGCCGCGCCCGGGCCATCGGCGCGCGCGTCGCTGACTGACTTACGAGTCCACGGCAGCCTGCGCGGCTTTCTGAGGTGGGGGATCCGGCCTTCTAGCGGCCGCACCGGCTTATGTCTCGACAACGCCGTCGCCGAGAGGTGCTTCGCCTCCTTGGAGACCGAGATCATCGACCGACCGGCGTCGCCCATCGGGGGATCAGGGATGTCGGGTTCATCCGGGCGCGCTGAAGTCGTACGACAACGTCATCCAGGCCCAGGTTGAGCAGGTCGCGCGGATCTGGCCGAGGCTGGAGTCGGTGCCGCTCTCGTCGACCGACTTCGGCAAGCTGCCGAACGCACACAACCTTTACGAGGCGTAACGCGAGCACCTGCAGGCCGAGCACGACAACTTTGCCGACTTGCTCGAGATCCTTCGCGACACCTGTGAGGTCTCCAGGACACCGCGATGAACTACGAGGGTCAGGACGTGCACATCCAGGCCGCCTTCGGGGGCGGACAGTGAGCGGCGGCACTTTCCAACAGGTCGGCGACGCGTACAAGTGGACGCGGGACTTCGTCGACGAGCCGCTGATCCCACTGCCGAAGATCGAGAATCCCGTCGTGGACGGCTTGGACGTAGATCTGGACAGCCCTGTCAAGGCGGCGCTCGAGTCCACCGGGCTGATGGGCATGCTGGAGCAGGTCACCGGCAACCGGCTCAAGGACCTGGTCCGCTCCCCGTCGATGGAGAACCTCGGGGAGTTCGCGGCCGCCAGGGGCACCAAGGCCGTGTATGGCGCCGCAAAAGGCACCATCGCAGGCGGCATCGGGGCAGTCCTGGGTGCCGACGAGCGCCGTCACGGACGGACTGAACAAGGACCCCGCCATCGACGCCGTGACCGGTCAGTTCGACGGGCGCAAGAACGAGGCCCCGTATCGTGTGCCGAAGACACGGATCGAGGAGGACTTCGGATGAGTGCCGGCCAGTACGGTCCGCCACAGCCCGTCTTCGAGCCGCGCCTGTTCGGCGGCGGTTCCCCTGTGCCGTTGATCGCATTGTCGCTGCAGCCGCATGAGCGGCTGCTCGGCATCGTCGAAGTGAAGCTGAGCGATCTGATCCGCCGCCCCCTGCCTCGCGAGTTGCGGACTGGCAAGCAGTGGACGGGCACGCGGGGCGCGGTGGAGGGCGCCTTCGAAGGTGCCCTCTCGGCCGCGGATGCCGTCGAGAACCTCGACTTCGGCATCATCCGCAGGCTCCGACGTATCGTGCGCGGGGCCGGTCTCACGGGTGGATGGCAGAGCATGGCCGGCCAGTTCGCGATCGCTGTGCGCACCGGACCCGACACCTCGCGCACGGATTACGACAATGAGCGGGCGCTGATGGTCTTCACCGACCGCAGGATCCTGCTGATGTGCACGGTCTCCACCAAGAAGGTGCCCCTGTTCGGCAAGGTCCCGCCCGGAACGCCGCTCAGGGAGGCCCGGCGTCTGGGCGAGATCCTGCCGGGACAGCTCCGGAACGTCGTCATCCGGCACACATCGCTGTCGGAACGCGTGGACCTGCACTTCGCCGACGGCTCCATGGCTGCAGTCGAGGCGACCAAGGAGCAGGCCCGGGCTCTGGAGGCGCTGAGTCAGGGCATCGTCCCACCCCCGCGACGCTGATCCGGCGCACCGGAGCCCCAGTGGAAGCGGGGTGTGTCCTGGTGCAGACGCCGTCCAGTGGCCAGTGCCTTGCGAGGGCGAGAGTGGCACGCACCGGCGGCCGGTGTCCTACGGCCGTCCCTGGGGGTGAGATGCGGTCAGGCCTGACGGCGAAGAACCGATGTCATGGGACGGCAGACCTGGCCCACCCGCCCGGCCGGGTTCACCGATCGCAGGTCCCCGACTGGCTAGCGCACTGCCAGCCCGAGAAGCCGTCCTGCGGGTGGTCGATGTCGTGGTCGAGTCTGATGAAGCCGTAGACCACGACGACGGTGAACGCGACGGCGGCCAGTGCCGCCAGCCACAGTACGACCCGTAGTACTGACCTCACCGCTCCGCGGCGGCCAGGGGTCGGCTCGGCTGTCGGGGCGGGGTCCCGGTCCCAGTCACGGTCCGGGTCCGGGTCCGGGTCCGAGTCCCTGCGAGCGTCGTTGCTGGGGGTGTGCCCGCCGGTCATGCGCAGGACGTCATCTCGTCAGAGGTGCCGACGACATCGAAGTCCCGGCCCATGCCCACCGTGTTGAGGTGGGCGATGTCTGCCTGCTCCAGGTTCATGCTGGCCGGCCCCCAGCCCCCGGTCGCGTTGGCGCGGTGCTCGCTGGGAATGCCCCAGTCGTAGCGCTTCTTGACCTCGACCCGGTATGTGACCTCCCCGTCGTGGACGTAGCCGGTCAGCCGGTACTGGAAGTGGTTGAGCGCGTAGTACCACTCCGTGCTGCTGTCCCCGTCCGCGGGATTGGGAGCGGTGGACTTCCACTCGGTCGTGAACGGGCCGTCCGGGCGGCCGTGGACGTCCTTGCGCAACGTGTCGTCGACGTCCGACTGGAAAGCCGGGATCTGATCCATCATGGTCTGCGGTTCCACCTCGACCGTCTTGCCACTGCAGTCGAGGTAGTGCTGGATCAGTCCGGCCGCCGTGGGCCAGCCCTTGACCGTGGCGAAGTACGCGCCGACGTTGTTCAGCTGGTTGCGGACCTTGTGGTCCTTGGCGTCCGGCTCCTCGATGGCGAACTTCCGGTTCTCGCTCTCGAAGTTGTGGGCCGTGCCGAAGACCACCTTCAGGCTCTTGGCCAGCCACTCGTCCTCCTCGCTCGCCTGGCCGAGGACCTTGTTCAGCCGCTCCTGGAGGCGGTCAGCGGTGTTCTGGTGCTTCTCGTAGTTCTCGTGCACCTCGGGGTCGTCCGGGTCGTCGACGACGCAGAACTCGATCCGACCGTCCGCACTGACCGTCATGCCCTGCTCCAGGGCCTCCTGCTGGATCTCCTGGGCCTGGCGCTGGAGTGCCTGCAAACCCTTGGTCCCGCCGGTGCCCTTGGCTCCGTCGACCTCCGTGTCGATGAAGTCGCGCAGCCCCCTGACCTCCTTGTCCAGGGCGTCGATGTCCATCTGCACGCGGTCGCAGAACACCTGCGCCCGCTGACCGGCCTCGCCCTGCCAGTGGTCCTGGTGCAGCTTCTGGACCACGCCGTCGTGGAACTCCGTACGGGCTTCGTCGATCTTGCGGTGGATGGCGTTCCACCTGTCGGCGAACGTCTCCAGCGCGTTCGCGTCGAGTTCCATGAGTTGGTGGAAGGTGACCACGGTGCTGCTGCCTCCGGCTCAGCCGAACGGGTTGGGGGCGTGCGGGTCGGCGAACTGCGAGGCGGTCGCGAGCTCGTTCCGGTCGTAGGCGTCCGCGCCGTCGCGGAAGTTCTGGGAGGCCTCGGCCAAGCGGTCCGTGACGACTTTGAGCAGGCCCTCCCAGCGGAGCTGCATGTCGTCGATGCTGTCGACGAACGACCATCCGGGCGCCGCCTTCGCCAGGTCGCCGTCGGCGTCCTCGGCCGCGCCCCGCGTCTTGCGGAGCATCTCGGACGTGCTGTCGCACACGCCGGCCCTGGCCCGGAGGAAGGACGAGCTGACGCCGACGTCCGGATCGCCGCCCCAGACCGGTGGCGAGGCCGGCGGGGGTGTGGGCGGAGGGCCCGGCGAGGGCGACGGCTCAGGCTGCGGTGCAGCGGTCGTGGCTGGTGCCGATACCTGGGCATAGGCCAGCCTCGGATCGACCGGTTGGTTCATCGTCGCCTTTCCCGGAGCCGGTTGGCCGGCCCTCACCCCGTGCGGAAGGAACGTTCTTGCTCAGCGTAGGCCAGTAGGCACTTGACATGCCAGTGACATCTCCCTGAACCGCACACGCCGGGGCACGTGCCCGCGCCGGAGCCGTGCACATGGCTCGGCGCGGGACGCTGTCAGGGGTCGCTCTTCCTCGCGCGCGGCGACGAGCGGAACCCGACCGCGACGCTGAGCTCCCGCGGAATGGGGGCCGCAACTGCGCGCCGGCAGGTTGTCGGTGCAGGGCGGCCCTGTCGGCTGCTGCAGCCGCCTGCACCGCCTGCACCGCCTGCAGCCGGCAGGCCGCAGAGGCCGATCGGGCATCTGCCCGCGGGCTCCGCTCAGCAGGCCCCGTCTGCTTCCAGTGCGCCGACCCCGCTCGGGGTGTGCTTCCGGCCCGGCCCGGACGGGGTCGTGGCCACCAACCGGATGCAGCCGGATGGGGACAGCGATTGCTTCGGGCCGTCCCCCAACGCGGCTACGAACCGTCTGCGTGGACCGCGTAGACGTACCTCTTGCCGACGTACTCGCTCAGGTTCCAGATGACGGACTCGCTGTAGGCCCAGCCGGACGCGCCACTGCTGTGGTAGCTGAGATCCTCGCAGCCGATGGCCAGGTCGCAGACGGTGGTCGCGGTGGAGTCGCCGGAGTTGAAGGTGCGCAGTGAACCCTTCGTGGACGTGCCGGCGCTCGTCGACAGGTAGTGCTTGCTGTTGCGCGACACCACTCCCTGAATCTTCTGCTGGGCGACGGTGACAGCTTCTGACGCGGTGAGCGAGGCGATCTGCCGGTCGGTGTAGTCGAGGTTCCAGCGGACCACCTTGGGTGTGGTCGTACCGGGGCCCGTGCCGTTGAAGGTGCCGTCTGTGTAGTCGACGGTCCCGGACAGGGAGTACTCGCTCACCACCAGGCTGTCGGGGCTGCTGGCCCGGTCGAGCCCGATCGTGGTGTAGCGCAGGTACTTCCCGGCGTTG
Organism: Streptomyces sp. Y2F8-2; assembly: GCF_014905555.1. GTDB lineage: Bacteria > Actinomycetota > Actinomycetes > Streptomycetales > Streptomycetaceae > Streptomyces > Streptomyces cynarae. The sequence goes on from NZ_BNGS01000011.1 coordinate 346,285, forward strand.
TCGTAGGCGTAGCTCTGCGGCAGGACGTACTGGTACCCATAGCCGTAGTACGACCCGTCGGTGTGCAGTCCGCACACATCCGGTTGAGTGGTGGCGACCTTGAAGAGGGTGTTCAGGTCGAACACCCTCAACCCCTTGTAGGTGTCGACGACATAGAGCAGGTTGCCGTACCACATGATGCCGCCGGCATGCTTGTGGATGGGGTTGAAGGAGTACTCCCCGGTGCCGGTCATGACCGGCTCTACGAGAAGGACGTGCCGGTACGTCGGTGTGCCGGCGGTGGTGTAGTCGACGAACGTCAGCCTCAGGCCCTTGTCGAGCGCGTACTCGTCGACGCCGTCGTCGTCGGGGTCGGTCTCGAAGTACCAGGAGACGAGGACGACCCTGTTGCTGCCGCCTGCCGGGTAGACCCCGTTGCCGTAGGCGTCGGCGCTGGTCGTGACGCCTTGCGGGATCCAGTAGTCCACCGCCTGGTCGGCGCTGTCCCAGGCGAATCCGGTCGCGAACGCCTCGACGGTGCTGGGGGCGCTGGTGAGGTGGGTGGCGTTGCGGTTGGTGTCGGCGATGACGGCCGTCGCGTCCACCTTGGTCAGCTTGGTCGCCAGACCGGCGGTCAGATCGGCGAACTCGCCGTAACTGTTGGAGGATCGGCTGCTGAGGCTGAACTGTCCCGCGTCGATCGTGGCCGCTTCGGCGACGGTGGGGACCGTCAGGCTGCCGGCGGCTGCGACGAACGGGGCCGTGGCCAGCCCCTTGAGGATCGTTCTCCGTGTCATGGTCATGAGGCGGAAAACTAAGCACACTCGATCAAGCAGCACAACCCGGCGTGCCTCGCCGGCGACACCGTCGGCATGGCCGGCGGAGCAGGAGGGGCCATCCCCGCATGCGCGGGGAGCGCCGCCTCAGAAGGGCGGGTGGACGACAGACGCGCGCCGGGGGCCTCCGTCACGTGAAGAACGTCACCAGCAGGCTGATGGCGAACCCGACAACGCCCACCGCGACCAGTATGACGGTGGTGCGCAGCAGGGCCTGGCTCGCCGACTGCCCGGAGGAGAAGCCGGTGACTGCGCCGAGGAGGCCGACGGCGAGGGGGATCAGGGCGCCGAACCACCATGCGCATCCGACGGCGATGGCGCCGACCCAACCGTGGTCCAGTTGGTAGGAGGTGTCGCCGGTCCTGCGGGCCTCGAGGATGTGGCCGCGCTGGTACAGGGCGTCGCTCTTGAGTTCGGCGTTGAGGTCCTTGACGCTGCCGTCGTCGGCGGTGAAGGTGCCGTAGCACCACCTGGTCCTGGTCTTCTTCCGTGAACTGCTCGACGTGCTCCGGTACTTGTAGTCGACGGTGCAGGTCTCGACGGTGAGCTTGCCCGGTGTGGACGTGGCGTAGGTGTAGGGGCCGAGGAAGGCGCCGAGGGCCAGGAGGACGAGGCCCACGAGGATCAGGCCCGCACCGATGAGGCGGCCGAGGCGCATCCGGTCTCCGGATGCGGAGGCATTCGTCGCGGCGTTCCCGTGTACTTGGGTCATTGAGGGTTCCTCAGGATGGAGATGCGGGCGTCACAGGGCGAATGAGCATACGAGCGCTGCCAGGACGCCCACGGCGAAGACGCCGCCCAGGACGGGGCCGGTCACGGTCGCGGCCGGCAGGCGCTGCCAGGAGGCCGTGAAACCGGGGCCGTTGCGTGTGCCGAAGCCGGTGAGGAGGCAGTAACTGCCGAATGCCAGCAAGGAGACGCAGAACGCGAGAATCGCGGCGTCCTTTCCGGGATCCCGGTCCTGCGGCTGCACGAAGGTGTCGTCCACTTGTACAACGGGGATTTTCGTCCCGGTCTCGAAACGCGACGAAGTCTGCACCGTCACGTCCTGGTGGGTCGCCCCACCGTGTTGTGCGGTCCAGGTCCCGGTGCAACTGAACTTGAGTTCCGTGGTGCGCCTGTGCGTGCCGTAGTGGGTCTTCGTGTGTGCTTCGCATGAAGAGACGGTGAGGGTTCCGTCGGTGCCCTCGCCGGCGAGTTCGCTGCGCAGTTCCGGAATGGTCAACGCGGCGACGACCGCAGCCACGACGAGCAGTCCCAACCCGAGGAGTCTTCCCGCCCACAGGCTCCCTGTACTGCTGTAACTCGGCTGTGCTGTCAGCACTGTCGGTTCCCCCCGGGCGACTTGACGATCTCTTGACTGACGGGCTGGCTGGGTCGTGCGCGAGGAGTCTAAGGTATCGGCCTGTCGTGCAATGCGAACTGCAGCAACGGGGAACCCGGGGGAGAGCGATGGAGTTCGAAACCTTTGACGTCGACACGGCCGTGCTCCGGAATCAGGGGCAGAACTTCGTCGACCTCGGAGGTGATTTCTCGAAAGCCTCCAAAGGGCTTCAGGACACCCTCGAAGGGTTGGGGGAGCCCTGGGAGGACGCGGACTTCGGGGAGCTTTTCGGCCAGGTCTACACCCCGATTCGCGACGGAATCCTCACATCGATGGAAAGTCTTGCGAAACGGCTCCAGCAAATCGGGCACAACCTGCAGGACATGGCACGTGACTACGACGGATCGGATGCGTCGAACAGCGACCTGCTGAACGGAATTTCCGGCCACATCTAATCACATACGGGGCTATTGGCATGTCGCTCACACTGCCCAGCGAGCTCGTCTGGGTGCTCGACCTCCTCGGCTACAGCTGGCCCGAGGCCGACGAAGAAGCACTGCACGAGGTCGCGGAAGCCTGGCGGAGTTTCGGCGAGGCGCTCGACGACATAGAGACGCAGGGCGAAGGCTTCGCCCGCACCGTCGTCGCCGCCAACGTAGGCACGGCCGTCGACGGATTCAGCAAGTCCTGGGGTGCCTATACCGGCGCGAACGGCGAGGACAGATACATCCCCGACGCGAAGACCGCGTGCGAAGTGATCGCCCTCGCCTTCGACGCGGCCGCGGTGGCGGTCCTCACGGCAAAGCTGTCCGTGATCGCGCAGTTGGTCGCCCTCGCCTTGGAGATCATCGCCGCGCAGGCGTCGGCGCCCTTCACCTTCGGACTGTCCGAGATCGGCGGGCTGGGCGCGACGCAGGCCACGCGTGTGATCGTCCGGGAGCTGCTCGACAAGCTCAAGAGGGAGGTCATGGAGGCGATCACCAAGGCAATGGAGCACGCCTCCATGGACGCTCTCAAGAAGATCGCCAAGGAGCAGCTCGAAAAGATCACCAAGGAGAAGGTCAAGCAGTACGCCAAGCAGCAGATCAAGGAGCAGGCCAAGCAGTTCGTCCAGGAGAAGGTGGTCGACGCCGCCAAGGACAAGGCCAAAGAGGCCGCCATCGGAATGGCGCAGAACATCGGCCGGCAGAGCATCGAGACCTACTTCGACGCGCGGTCCGGCATCGACCTCGGGGAGACGGCGGGCGTCGCCAAGACGGCGGCCGGCGAGTACGTCGACGGCCTCAAGAACGAGGTCACCGGGGGCGAGGGTTCGACGCTCGCCGGCTACACCGACGTGTCCGGGCACGTGGACAATGCCGTGGACAGCGCGACCGAGAAGGCGAGCGGGGCGGTCGGGGACCGCGTACAGCGGGGTGTCGACGCGGTGGCCGGACACGGTGCCCATGCGACGCAGGCGTCAGGCGGCGCTGAGGCCACCGCCTCCACCGAGGGTTCCAGCTCCGCGGGCACCACGCAGGCGTCCGACAGAGCCGTAGCCACCGCCTCCGCGGCCCGCTCCAGCTCCTCGAACACCTCGGAGAGCACGGACGACTGGGCCCGAAGCGAGTTCGGATGACGCCGACGCTGCCTTTCACCGCCCCGTCGCGCCATCGCCCCACGCCCTGACCGCACTTCCCGCCCTCCCCCGCCCTCAGGAAGGGCGTGCGCGACCTGTGACTGCCGACCGGGAGATCCGGGACGAGGAGCTCACGGGCATCGCCCGGGACCCCGAGCAGGCCGAGCGTGCCGAGCGGGATGCGCCGGTCCACGGCTCCGACCGGGGAGGGCGGTCGGAGCAGCGCTGAGCTTCGGGTGACTGTGTCCGAACACGAAGCCGTTCGGATACGGCGGCTCATGTCGAACAAGGGGTCGTTCGGTACGGCGGCAGTATCCGAACAACAGGTCGTTCGGTACGGCGGCACGGTGCGGGTGCTTTGGCCTGCATCGGTCGAAACGGGCCACGGCCGGGCCGAGTTGGGGAGCGCTCCGGCGACGAAGCCGTCGGATAGGCTGTGCGCCTCGAACTCATGAGTGAGCAGGAGCAACGGGGGTTGCCTTGTGTCCACTTGGGCGGACGTGCCATGCCCTGAGGGGCACTCGGCCCGGCCGACCGGGAGCCGGCGTGGCTTCTGACCTCTCCCGGCTGATGAAACAGGACTACTCGCCAACCAGGGAGCAGTCATCGCGGGGAAGCAGCTTACGGAGGTTCCCAAGGAGGACCTGCCACCGGAGGCTCAGATCGTATCCGGCCTTTGACTCCCTCCTCCGCACGGTACTGGCTGTCTCCGCTGCCCTGCTCCTGACTGGAGGCTGTATGTCTCAAGGTGACGACCCGAACGCTCCGCTGCCCCGCATGGAAAAGGACGCCGCGGTGAAATGGGCCAAGGACTCCACCGCGTACATGGCCCGGCTCACCGATGTCGAACTCACCCCCTCGACGGCCAAGGTGAATTTCGAGGCGTGCATCGGGGAGAACGACGAGGTCGCCGAGGACGGCCGGTACAGCCTCTTCTACTACGTCAACTCCCCGGCCCCTGTGACGGAGCACACACGCGTCGTGCGGACACTCCGCCGGGAACTCTCTCGGCAAGGGTACGAGGTCACCTCATACCGGGAGTTCAAGAACGCTTATGCGTCGGCGGTGTTCAGAGCCCGCAACAAGAAGAACTCCTATGTGGTCACTGCCGACACCGTCGGTTCGGGCAAGACGGAGCCACAGGAACTCTCCTTCGCCGTACGCACCCCTTGCATGCTCCCGCCCGGAGTGAAGCAGCAGCAGTTCTGAACGGCCACGAGGAACTGAGAGGAACCGCACGTGTCCCAGCGCACCGACGTCGACCCGGCTGAACTCCGCGCCTCCGCCGGAGCCTGCGACGGCATGGCCCGGACCATGAAGGACCCCGCCGACAAGGCGGTCAAGGAGACCGGCACCGCGGGTGCCTCACTCACCGGCTGGTCGATCGGACCCGCCCTGGCGGAGATCGCCACCAGCTGGAAGCCCGCGCTCGACGGCCTGCACGCCCGTATCCAAGCCGGCGGGGACAATCTCAGGTCCTCGGCAAACGGCCATGAGTGGAACGACGAGCGGGTCTCCCAGGACTTCGAGAAGACGGGCACGGACACCGCGACGCAGGCCACCCCCGGTGTGATGCCCGCGGTGCTTCGCCCGCGCGGGGGCGAGCAGCACCCCGTCCGGCACCCGGGCGCCGCCCCGGGCTTCGACCCGGGGGGCCGCCCGTCCGGCGACGGTCCGCTGGACCCGCGCACCTCGTACGGCACCAACATGCCGACATACGACGAGACCGTCGGCACCCGCCCCACGCCCGGCACGAACGACTTCGGCTGACTCGCTGCACGTGACTGAGGCTGCGGTGGACGTCCGTGGCCGCCCTTCTCAGCGCGAGGATCCGCGCATACGCTCCCGGTGCCCCTTGCGGTCCGGAACGCCCATGTAGCCGGCCTCACGCTCGGTCTCGCCGAGCCACAGCTGGGGGACCTGCTGCTGGATCGCAGCGACCAGGGCCACCCGGGAGCTCGCGGGGACAGGGAGGCGGTAGCGCAGCCGAGGAAGGGTGGGGTGCAGGGGTTCCTCTTCGCGGACCAGGGGCCACAGGACCGGGTCGTCGCGGTCGACGGGGGCGCTGGGGCACAGCTCGACGGAGTACACCTTCACGCCGCGCTTGCCCACCTTGCTCCAGTGCAGCCCGACACCGGCAAGGCTCTGCCAGGGGATGACGTTCTGCGCTTTGCCGTTGCCGACCCACAGCCCCATGTGGTCGACGCTCACGCTGGAGTTCCGAGCCGACCAGGCGGTGACCAGGCTCATGACGCTGACGAAGCCCATGAACAGCCCGATGACGATTCCCCCGATCCCCTTCGGGTTCGGGCCGCCGTCCCCCAGCCCAGCCGTCATCACGATGCCGCCGAACAGTACGAGGGCACTGATGGTCGCGAGCACGATGCCGAGGGGAATCATCCGCCGCGCGGCTCGTCGGCCGGTGGGCACGACAGTGGCGGTGGGGGAGGGGGAAGTCGACATGAGGAGGAGTGTAGGGAACATCATCGGCTCGCAGCCGACCGGGAGTTGATTGTTGCCGGCTACCGATCGGGCCGCGGACAGCGGCCCGGACCGGCACCGGCGAACCGTCAGATCTGCCCGCGCCTGTTGCCGACCACGTACGCGAGACCCCAGGCTGCGGCAGCCGCGACCACCAGGCCCAGTGGGGAGAACCAGTCGACTCCACCGTGGGCTTCGCTGGTCCACCAGGCCTTGGCCGGGAAGAAGGGTTCGGCCTCCAGCAGGTCCATGAGGGCCATGGGCGACCGCTCCCAGGCGAAGACCAGCGGGATGGCGTTGACGTAGCCGAAGAAGGCGCCGAGCGCGGCGATGACGGCCCCACCGATGCGGGCGCCGTTGCTCCGGTGAGCCATCAGGCCGACGAGGGAGCCGACAATCGCGCCGTTCAGCAGCGCGTGCGCCAGGTAGAGGGTGTTGGCCGTGGTGAGCGACTGATCCTTGTACGTGGCCAGGATGAGACCGCTGTAGAGCAGCGAGACGACGACCGAGACGAAGAATCCCAGGAGGACCGCACCGACCGGATTACCGCTCGCGCTCGGCTGCTGTCCCAAGGGGCGTGCCTGGAACGGCGGGCCGGGCTGCACCGGGTAGGGCAGCTGCGCCGGCGGCGGACCTGGGACGGGCGGCGGCCCGCCGTACACCGGAGCCTGGCCCGGAACGGGTGGCAACCCGGCCTGCACCGGTTGCTGCCCCGGAACCGGCGGCGGCCCGGGCTGCATCGCGGGCTGCCCAGGGGCAGTCGGCGGCCCGAATCCCGGCGGCTGCTGCGGCGGGGCAGGCTGGGCGTACGGGTTGGAGAGGTTCGGTGGTGGCTGCGGAGGCTGTGGTGGTGGCTGGAACGGCGGCTGGCTCATGATTCCCCCATGGCGTCAACTGGCAGAAACAGCAAGTTATCAGTGAGATCAGGAGGCGGCCGTCGGACCCGGAGCGAGCTGCGTGAAGGGCTCTGAAGGGGCAAGTGCGCCGAAGCGGTTCCCCGTTGACGAGGTACCCGGGCCGGCCCGACCCGCGCGGAACGTGCCGCGGGCAGGCAAGCCGCGGCGGGTGTGTCACTGCTCCCTGCTGTACACGCTCTCCTCCTCGCCGTCCTCCTGGTCCATCCACCGGTACTCGCCGTTCAGCTCCAGGATGAGGTCGCGGGCCCAGGCGGCGAGGAAGCGGGGACAGCCCCACACGTCGGCGGACCAGGTGCCTTCGGGCGCGGGGAAGACGTCGGACGCGTACAGATGGTGGAGGTGTGCCGCGAACTTGCGGCTGTTCCAGAGCCTGACGTCCTCGCCCGGGTGGCCGTCGTCGTGCGGGCAGGCCACTTCCGGCGGCGCGCAATCGACGGTGCGGAGCAGCGCGCGGACCTCACGGCCCACGCCGTAGGGCAGGCCGCGGATCTGCGTGACCCACAGGGCGAGAAGCAGCAGGACGAGCTGCTCGTGCGCACCTTGTGCTGTGGGGTGTCGGCGGGCGGCCCACAGGGCGACGTTCTCGGCATGCTCGTCGAAGTCGTCGGCGTCGACGACGTACGTGGTCAACGTGACGATGTCCAGGGTTCCATCGGGCAGTACACAGGTGCTGTCCAGGGCGCTGGTGTCGCGTACGCCGAACTTCGACGCGTGCGCGGTCCGCAACTCTGTGAGTGCCTCGTCGGCGAGGTCGCGCAGATAGCGCGGGCACAGCCAGGCATCGGGTGGGTACGTGTCGAAGATGTCCCGGAGTTCGGACCGGCCTCCGGGGCTGCGCAACTTGAAGCCGATCTCGGCGATGTCGGCCGACTCGAACTCGGGGTCCGGATGTTCGTCGTCGCCGTGTGTGCAGGCCGTGGGGTCCCCGAGCATCGGCAGCACCGTCTCCAAGCCCTCGATCATCGCGTCGAAGACCGACCGCTCCGTGATCCGGTACACGGCGTACCAGCAGCTGGCGTGCTGGGTGATGACGTAACCCGCTCGCGCGCCCTTGGTGGCGAGCCAGGCCACGCCGCCTGCATTCACCTCGAGATCTGTGGCGGGGTCGGAGCCGGGGTAGTCCCAGAGGATGGAGGACAGGCTGTCCACCGACGAGGTGTGGTCCTCCGGCACCTCCGCGGGTATGCCGTCGGCCGCGAAGGGGCGGATCGTATCGGCGGTGACACGGGCGATCCCGGAGATGTTGGCCGGGCACAGGTCGGCCTCGCCACGGGGCCGCCCGGGCGAATCGGCGAACATGTACCGGGCGCGCAGCCCCGCCCAGCCCGGGTCGTCCTCGGCGAGCTCGCCGAGGCTCTGCTCGTACGGGTGCGCTTCGTGTTCGCAACTGCGCTCGCCGAACTCCGATGCAGCGGCCAGCAGCGCCTCGACCGCGGCCTGCTCGGCCTCAGGGCTGGGCCGACCAGCGAGATAGGGGACCATCTCCGCGAGCCCGGCCACCCACACATGCGCTGTCTCACCACCGGGATCGGCGAGGAGGCGGCGTGGCAGTCGAGCACGACGGGTTCAGCCTCGGCGGGCTCGGTATGTGCCTGAACGCGGTTCCAAACCTCGAGCAGTTCGGCGGTTCGAGGGTCGGAGGCATCGGAAGTCTGGATCATGTTCCTTGACGACGCACCATCAGCGACCGCGGTTGCGCGGGGCCGTCGGCCGTCGATCGGACTTCTTCATGTGGAGCCGGTAGAAGTCGGCTTCGGCTACGGCCCGGTTCGTCCGAGGCGACGGGGAGCGCACGTCTGGAGGGTGTCGACCCAGTCGTAGACGTACTCGTCGTACACCGCGCCGGATTCGCGCAGCAGCGAGAGCGGTACGTTGCTCAGCTCTGTGAGTCGTTGGTGATCCCGGCAGACGAGCGCCAAGTAGAAGGCGGTGAGCCGGTTGCCCGCGTTGGCCGGCGGATGCGGGCCTGTGGAGGGGATCGTGCGCAGCTTGCCTGAGATGAGGATGCATGTCGGGGTCTTGTCTTCGCCCCGTCAGCCTGCTGTCCGACCGGTTCATTGCCGATCAGCAAAGTTGTAGTCCTCGAAGACACGTTGCCAGCACTGGGCCGAGTAGGCGTCGGGGTCGATGCGGGCAAGCCACGAGCGCAGGTCGGCTTCAGCATCTTCGATGGGCCAGTCGGAGGCGAACCACCAGTAGTAGAGCCGGACCATGGTGACGAACTGTCGCAGCGAACTCCCGGCCAAAGGATCACTGATTCCGGATGACCCGTCCTGCAGGACCTTCCCACTGGCCCCGTCCAGAAGCAGTTGTGCTCCTTGCCAGGTGCCCAGCAGAAATCCGGACCCTTGGCCGACTGGAGAATCGGAGACCTCCGTCAGACCGGCAGCGGTCAGATCCCGGGTTTCAAGCTCCAGGAAGCCGCTCACATGAGGGAAGCCGACCTCGGTCAAGAACTGGCGTGCGTCCCCATCGGAGAGGCTCGAGGGCAGTGCGTCCTGGGCGACCCGCTTGACCCGGGCTGCGCCCCATACGTTTTCGAACCACTCGGCGGAAGCTCCCAGCACGTTGGCGGGAAGAGGGGCGGTTCCCAGTCTGGCCGCCGTACGCAGCATTCTCTTCAGAATGCCTGACTGGGCCCCCGCCTCCGCCGAGCGGATGGCAACGGCGAAGACCCCGTCAGTGGACGACATCACAGCACGGTCACCTACACGAACGGCACGTCGTACATGACGCGGCATACGAGGTAGGTCCACGTGCCCTTCAGCCGCTCCAGCAGGCCTCCATCCCGAAAGGCCCTGATCCGCCGCGACAGACTCAGGCGCCATGGGAGCGTCACCGGGGTCGACAGCGGGGTCCCCGCTGTCCAGATGCCACACCTCGCTGTTTCCCTGCCCATCCGTGGCAATGGCCAAAGGGCCCGAATCAGCCTGTACCACTCGTAGCGAGCGTACAGTCGGCCGCTTGACCAAGCGGTCCGTGGTGGCGAGCCCGGGACCGGTGCCGTGTGCCCACAGGGTGTGCCATGGCAACGTGGAGGTGTCGACAGCGGCGAGAAGTCGATCGGCCAAGGCCTTGCCCGATGGTCCCCGATTGAGGAGAGAGTGGTGCAGAAGAGCCAGCCACTCGCCGTGTGCGGAGGGCCAGACACCGCGTTCGGCGAGGTAGTACAGGTTGGCGGCGAGACTTGCCGGGGGGACGGCGCGGTTGTGGTGAGCGGCTTCGAATGCCTCGAACAGGCTGTGATGGCTGACCTTTACCAGAGTGGGCGCGTCGTCGAGCAGAGACTCAAGGTCTCCGGCCGCGGCGGCGTGGCCGGCTGCCGCACGATGTACGTACCAATGGATTGCGGACGTCGGTCCCGCCGACCGCAACGCGGAGAGCACCTGTACATGAAAGCGCTCCGCTTCTTCCTGGGAGACCGTCTCGCGCCACACCTGGGCCACGGCCTCGCGACGGAAAGCGACGTTCGACCAGGCGGAGCCTGCGCTGTCTTCCTTCAGTATGTCTGCTGAGTGCGATGCTGCCAGCCGCTCCAACTGCTCGACGGGGACGTTCTGTCCCTGGGCCGCGCACAGAATTGGCCAGACGGGCAGCGGGACGGCCCGGGATTCGGACAATGCGAGGGCACGGAAGGCTGCGGCCTCGACCGGGTTTGCGGTGTCGGTCGGGGACGCGTGGTGGTCATTGTGGCCTCGCAATGTCAACTCGCGGCCGCCCAGAGCCGCCATCGCTTGCGCTGTGTCCTCGACCTCGATCAGGAGCCGCATCCGCACGCTGCGCCTGTGATTCCTGATGAGCGTCTGCACCACCTGATGCATGAGTCGTTCCGGCTCGCGCGTGGTGCGGAGAGTTCCTGCCCACTGGGTATTTGCCAGGATCACCACCGGTCCTGTGGTGATCCTGGCGACCGCCTCCGCAAAATTGCGGCCATAGGTATCGAGTGCGGCAACACCAAGGAAATCAGCCAGCTTGCGAGCGATCTCCTCCGACTGCATGCCGGCACAATCGAAGAAGAGCGCATCGGACTGCCGCTCTGAGATCTCCCGAAGCAGTTCGGTCTTGCCGGCCCCTTCTTTGCCGCCGATCCACAACCAAGCACTGCTGTCACGTGGCCTGTCGATCCACCACAGTGCGCGGTCCAAGGCGAGCTCGCGGGAGACCTCGTTCGGGCCGGGGACGGATGTGCTCATACCTCGAGTCGTTTCTAGGAATCCGACGCGGGCGCCGGGACAGCGTATGCCTTGAGGATGTCTGCCACTCTGTTGAGATGATGCTGGAAGTCCGCATCCATTGCCTGGCGCGGGGTGTTCACGCCCTCTCGCCCCTTGGGGTCGGTGAAGGGAACGACCTGCTCGCCCTTCCGGTATCCAGTTGCATAGCTTACCGGCATGTCCTTGGGCAGGTACTTCAGGATGTACCCTGAGCAGTCGGCGTGGCCCGGAGACTCAGAAGGGTGTCCACATGGTTCCCGCTCCGTGTACATGTGCAGCACGTCAAGGGGCTTCTGCCCCTGAGCTGCGCGGTCTTCGTTGAGGCGTTCTATCCAGCCGCCTATATGTGGTTCCGAGTGCGCCGGACGTGGTCCGGCGTGGCTGAATGAACTATCAGCCACGTAGTGTGTTTGTTGCGTGTGCGGATCGAACACCTCGATAACGGCAAAGTTTCGGCCGGAGAAGTCGGGCTTCATGTCGCTGGTTGCCGCGACCACCTGTTCGGCCACGCTCTCGCCGTACTTCTCGTCGAGGTAGTGCCGCGTGCGCTGAGCGGGGGTGCTGCTCTTGTTGTCAGAACCCTCCACGTTGGAGAAGTCCGACTTTGCACGCACCCCGGCGGCACGCGACGAGTTGTGGTTGTCGACGCCGTCGTAGTTCTTTTGCCGGAGAACATCGCGCTGTCGGAGCGGCTCGCGCTCTGCGTCTTCCCGCCATTTGTAAGCAGAGTTCTCGCCCTCACGCGCATATGGACTCGCTCCGACTCCCTGGTTTGTATGAAAGTGGATGCTCAGCCGTGCCAGAACAGCGACAGTCGCCAATTGCTGCCCGCGCGTCAGGTCTCCGAATCCGGGGAGCTGCATCAAGTCGCTGCGGCGCCAAGTGGTGCCGTTCTCGCTGCCCTCGAGCAGGTGGCGCAACTGATCGTTGTGATTGTTCGCCAGGGTTTCCAGGTAATCGTGTACGCGCTCTTGATCAATTTGGTGTACGTCCCGGTCCCGGAGGTCTCGCTGTGCCTGGTCACCGAGCATGCCGTAGTGCTGGTGATTCTCCGGCTGTTTCTCCTCGTACGGCGACGAACTCTCGGGAGGCGCAGCGGAGTGTTCTCCGTCATCGATGCCGTCCCCTTCGTCGTGCCAGGGGTCGCTGGAATCGGCGCCCGGCTGTGTGCCCGCCGGATCCTCGGGCTTCACATGGTCTGTGCCTGCGGGGCTGGACGGGGTATCACCGGGACGGCTGGTCGGTGAAGACGTGTGCTGTTCAGGGGCTGTATCGGTGGTCCGACCGCTGTGCGTGGTCCTGTCGTCGGTTTGTGTGCCGCTGTTCGTTTCCGGCGCGCCGTGCCGCGCAAGGGGCTCTCGATCGCTTGCGTTCCCGTCCCTGCTGCCACCACTGGTGTGCGTTGGGTTGGCGTCCGGCCTGTGAGTGCTGTCGGACGGGCGACCAGTCGAGGTTTCTTCGGACTTCGGCGTGTCCGCGTGGGTCGGGCTGTCCTCGGTGTGGCCGTCGGGGGTGGTGAGTGACGGCTCTTTTTCCGCGGTGGGAGTGGTTTCGGGGTGGTCCGGGGTTTTGCCGGGGACGTTGTCCGGGGTTCCGTCCGACGGGTTCGGCTCCGTGGCCTCGGGGCTCCCGTTTGCCTGGGAGGAGTTGTCCGGATCCTGGTGGGAAGTGTCGGCGCCTTCCTGGTGTGTGTCCGTCTCCTGGTGGGAGGTGTCGGTGTCGGGTTGAGCGGGGTGAATGGGGTTCCGGTCGGCGTCCAGCGGGATGTGCCAGACGTGCTCGGCGTTGTCTATGTGAATGGGGTCGTGGCTGACCTGTCCGGTCTGGGTGTCGATCCAGACGATGTCGCCGTGGTGGTTGACGGCGTTGAAGGCGTGGCCGCCTCCGCCGGGCCAGTCGACCTGGACGATGGCCGCTGAGCCGTGACCGGCTTGCTGGAGGGTGTTGGCGATGTTGTTGGCGGTGTCGGGGTCGCCACCGGGGCCGGCGTAGGTGTGGGCGGCGCCCGTCCAGCGGATCTGGTTGTCGTTCGCGTTGTTCTCGGGGGACCAGACGTCGGGGTTGCCGTGTTCGTCGGTGTCGAGGGTGCGGGGCGCCGAGACCTGGGGATTTCCGTACCAGGTCTCGAGGAACGAGCGGGAGCAGTCGGCGCAGTTGTTGCTGCGTCCGGGGACGGTGTTGCCGCCGTCGTTCTGGAGTTGGGACCAGTGACCGAAGGGGTCCGGGAAGCGTTGCGGGGTGCCGTCTTCGTTGTGCGGCACCGCGTCGACCAGTGCCTGCTGGTCGGCGGGGTCGGGTTCGGACAGGCCTCCCGGGTAGTGGTCCAGGTCGGAGCGAATGTCCTCCAGGCTGTCCTGCTGCGGGTGCTGCTGGTGGTTCGGGGTGCCGGGAGTGGCCTGGGGGGAGCCCGGGTGGTGCGGCGTGGCAGGCCCTGCCGAGTGCGACGGTGAGGCCGAGGCGCTCGGGGTGTGGACGGGGGTGTGGATCGGGATCGCCGTCACCTGGTGGTGTTGTTGCTGTTGCGGGTTGTTGGACGGTGCGTTCTGCGACGGCGTGTTCGGCTGTGCGGCAGGCTGCTGTGGAGCGTTGGGGGTGCGGGGCGTGCTGCCCGCGGGCTCCTGGGGCGGCCTGGTGGGGGCGGAGCCGGTGTCGGTGCCCGGCCGGTTCTGGGCACCGGAGGTGCCGGGTGTGCTCTGGGCGGTGGGGCTGTCGGCGGGGCCGGGCGGGGTTGAGGAATTCGGGGTACGGCTGCTCGGTGTCGAGGAGTCCGAGGTGCCGTTGCTCGGTGTCGATCCTCGCTCGGACCCGGTGCCGCTCGAGGTGGGGGGCGTCGTCGTGGAGGTGCTCGTGGAGGGCGGGTTGGTTCTGGGGGGCGACGACTGGGACGGGTTCTGATTCGGGGTGCTCGTGCTCGGGTTCTGGCCCGGAGTACGGGTAGGGGTGCTGCCAGCCGGGTCCGTGGTGTTGCGGGGTGCGGTGCGGTCCCCCGGGGTGGTACCGGGGGTGTTGCGGGGTGTGGTGCCGTCGCCCGGGGTCGTGTTGCGGGGTGTGGTCCCGTCGCCCGGCCTCGTGCCGGGGGTGTCGCGAGGTGACGTGCGGTCACCAGGCGTCGTACCAGGCGGGTTGCGCGGCGTGGTGCCGTCGCCCGGTGTCGTGCTCCCGGGCGTGCGCTGGGTCGGTATTCGGCCGTCTGCTGTACCGGATGCCCGGCCGTCCGCTGTTCCGGAAACGCGTCCGTCGGCCGTGCCGGATGCCCGGCCGTCCGCTGTTCCGGAAACGCGTCCGTCGGCCGTGCTGGATACCCGGCTGTCCGCGGTGCCGGATGCTCGGCTGTCCGCCGTGCCGGATACCCGGCCGTCCGCCGTTCCGGATGCCCGGCCGTCCGCCGTCGGGCTCGGGGCGCTCCGGGGTGTCGTCGGAGACGTGGGGCTCGGGGTGGAGGCAGGTCCGGTTCCTGTGGGGGAAGCCGTGCCGGAGGTACTGGCGGAAGCGGCCCTCACCGCACCCGAGTTGGCGGTCGGGCTGCTCGGGGTCGCTGCGGGCGAGGCGCTGCCGGACGTACTCCCGCCCTGGTGCGAACCGGCCACGCCGCCCGTCGTGGAAGGCGCGACAGGAGGCGTCGGGATGGCCGAGACGCCATCCACACGGCCCCCGCCACCGGTGGCCGCAGGGGACGGATCACTCGTCGTCGGTGT
Organism: Streptomyces sp. Y2F8-2; assembly: GCF_014905555.1. Taxonomy (GTDB): domain Bacteria; phylum Actinomycetota; class Actinomycetes; order Streptomycetales; family Streptomycetaceae; genus Streptomyces; species Streptomyces cynarae. The sequence goes on from NZ_BNGS01000011.1 coordinate 361,349, forward strand.
GGGTGCGGCACCGGAGTGGGTGGGGACGCTGGCCGCCAGGCTGTCGATCGACGTGCCGATTCCGCCGCCGCTGCCGCCTTCCGCCGGGGATGCCGTACCGCTGGAGGAGGCGCGGCTGGGTGCGGCGTGCGGTGTCGGTGAGGAGATACCGGACGGGGAAGAGCCGCCGCTGGTGCCGGTGGGGCCTGACGTGCTGGGAGCGTTGGGCGAGCCGGTGGCGTCCGGGGCGCTGTGTGATGGTGTGCCGGGGGAGGGGTCGTCGAAGTCCGACAGCGACGTCGTATGCCTCGGGGTCGGGATGTCCGAGGTGGAAGGGTTCTGCCCGGTCCCCGGGCCGGAGCCGTCGGAGTCGGGGCCCGCACCCAGATCGGGCGTGCCGACGTGGGTGCCCCCGGTGTCGGCGGATATCCCGCCGCCTATGTTCGTGCCCGGGCCGCTGTCCGAACGCGTCGACGGCGAGGAGTCCGACCCGGACGAGTCGGAACCGTCGGAGCCGGAGTGGGAGCCGGCGGAGGACGAATCTGTGGAGGACGAGGAGCTGGAGGACGAATCGGAGGACGAGGAGCTGGAGGACGAGTCGGAGGAGTTGTTCGAGGAGGAGTCCGAATCCCCATCGCTCCCGGACGAGCCGGAGTCCCCGTCACCGTCGCCCGAGCCGTCCCGGCCCTCACTCCCCGACGCCTCATGCCCGTCGATGCGGCTGTCGATGGCGTGGTGGGCGCGGTGGCCGGCCTTCTCGCCCAGGCTGTCGCGCACGCCCTCGGCGAGGGTCTGCGGGGTCTGTTTGATGGCCTCCCAGGCGCTGTCGGTGCCCT
>NZ_BNGS01000012.1 GCF_014905555.1 Streptomyces sp. Y2F8-2
GGCTGGATCCCTGGAGGGCGGCGGGCCGTACGGCGAGGACACGGGCGCCGATCTCCCAGCGGGTGGTGTCCCTGCGGTTCGCCCGGAGCCACCCCGCCTCGTTGAGCGTGACCAGGGTGCGCTGCACCGTCGACTTCGGAAGTCCGAAGAGCTTCGTCAACTCCCCGACGGTGACCGGCTGATGCTGGGCGACCGCCTCCAGGATCCGCAGTGACCTGGTGACGCTCTTCATTTCCATCCGGTTTCCCCCTGTTAATCCTCGAAATTACTGCTGGACACCCTCTTGACTCCCCTCTGGGCCACTGCCATTCTCTGTGCCAGATTCTAGCACAGCGTTCCACAATGTGGCATGGCTCGCCGGAGATCCCGACGATGTGAGCCGGAACTCCGAGACGCGACGGTGCGAGGCACGGGCTTCCGAAAGGCCCGGCTCCCGTCCAAACCACCTCGAATCGAACAGCCTCACGTCGGGGGGCCAGCATGCGCCCCGGCGATACGAAAGGAAAGTCCTGTGTCAGCTGCCAGGAAGCGTGTCGCCGTCGTCGGCGTCGGAACGATGGGCAGCCAGGCCGCCTGGCGGCTGGCGGCCCGCGGCGCCGAGGTCGTCGGCTACGACCGGTTCGCCCCGGGCCACGACCGCAGCGCCGCAGGCGGCGAGACCCGGATCTTCCGCAGCGCCCACTTCGAGGACTCCCGCTACGTCCCGCTGCTCAAGCACGCCGACGCCCTTTGGCAGCAGCTCCAGCAGGACACCGGCCGCGAGCTGCGCCGCCTGACCGGGTGTCTGCTCATGGGCCCGACGGAGCACCATCAGATGGCCACCGTCCTGGAGTCCATCGCGGAGCACGACCTCGACCACGAGGTGCTCGACGCCGAGTCGCTCGCCAAGCGCTTCCCGCAGTACCGGATCGAGGACGGCGACGCGGCCGTGCTCGACCGCCGCGCGGGCTTCATCCGCCCCGAGCTGACCATCCAGACCGCCGCCCGCCGCGCCCAGCAGCTGGGCGCCGTGATCCACCGCTACACCACCGTCCGGGAGATCGTCCCCGTCGCGAACGGTGTCGAGGTCCGCACCGACGCCGGCAGCGAACGCTTCGACACCGCCGTCGTCACCCCCGGTCCCTGGGTCAACGACCTGTTGCCCGACCTGCCGTGGGACGTGGAGGTCCGCCGCCTCGTCAGCGCCTGGTACGTGCCCACCACCGACGCCTGGTTCGGCGAGGAGCGCCCCGCCTTCATCCGTACGGCACCCACGCACTGCTACGGCCTGCCGTCCCCGGACGGCATCTCCGTCAAGCTCGGTCTCTCCCGCGCCCTGCACCGGCTTGCGGGCGACCCCAACCAGCTGGACCGGACGGTGCAGCCGGAGGAGCTGGAGATCTTCAGCGAGTTGATCGGCCGTCACATGCCGGATCTGCACCCGGATCCGACCCGCCTCTCCGTCTACATGGAGGGCTACACCGAGAGCAGCCGTCCACTGGTCGGCCCACTCCCCGGCGCCGAGAACGTGATCCTGCTCGCCGGCTTCTCCGGCCACGGCTTCAAGCTCTCGCCCGCCTTCGGAGACATCGCGGCCGACCTCGCCCTGGACGGCGCCTCGCCGCAGCCCGTCGACTTCATCTCCACCGTCGGCCGCACGGAGGCATGACCATGAACAACACCACCCTCTCCGTCGGCTCCCTCGATGCCCGGCCCGGCACCAAGGCCCGCGGCACCGTCCGGGCCGACCTCGGCACCCTCACCGTGGACATCCCGCTGACCCTGGTCAACGGCACCCGCCCCGGCCCCCGGGTCGTCATCACCGCGGGTGTGCACGGCGGCGAGTTCACGCCCATCGACGCCGCCGCGCGCCTGACGGCCCTACTGGAACCCGGCGACGTGCGCGGACAGGTGATCGTCTGTCCGGTGGCCAACCCTCCCGCCGTGTACCAGGGGCGGCTCAACGTCTCCCCGGTCGACGGCGTGAACATCAACCGCGTCTTCCCCGGCGACCCCGGCGGCGGCCCCACCGAGCGCCTGGCCGCCTGGCTCTTCGCCCACCTCGTCGACGGCGCCGACGTCTACGTCGACCTGCACTGCGGCGGCATCGACCAGGTTCTGCGGGACTTCGTCGGCTACCGCCTCACCGGCGACCCGGACCTCGACAAGGCGACGGCCGAACTGGCCGGGTCCTTCGGTGTCGAGGACGTCATCCTCGGCCTGAAGGCCGAGGGCGGCAACAGCCACGCGGCCGCCGCCCGCCGGGGCATCTCGGCGGTCCTCGTCGAGGTGGGCGAGCTCGGACAGCGTGACGGCGCCACGGCCCGCCGCCGCGTCGACGGCCTGCTCCGGGCACTACGCCACCTGGGCGTGCTGGACCCGGACGACTCCGACCCGACGCCGGTCCGGGAGTGGGTCTGGTCCGCCGGAGTCACCGCCGAGGCCACCGGCCTGTGGTACCCGGAGTTCTCCTTCGACGCCGACGTCATCGACGAAGTCGCGGAGGGCGACCTCCTGGGCCGCATCGTCGACCCGGCCGACGGCCGTGAGCACACGGTCCACGCCCCGGCCGACGGGCGGATCTTCTACGCCATGCACGGCCTCACCGTCACCCAAGGCGACGAGCTGGCCGCCCTGGCCGTCCCGTGGAACCCCGACACGGCCCGGCGACACGACACCCTACGGACCCCCGGCCTGGGCGCCGCACCCGACGAGACGGATCACCGCCCCTAGACACCCTCCCAGCCGCCCCCTACCCACGTTCCCCCGGCCGCTCCCCTCGGCCAGCCCATCAGGAGGCACACGATGAAAGATGCCCGGATCGACCGCAGACTGTTCCTGCGCGGAATAGGCGGGGTCACGGCGGGTGTCGCCGCCGCGAGCGCCCTCAGCGGCTGCGGCACCGGCACCAGCCGGTCCGTCGCCGCCGGCGGTGGCAAGAACTCCAAGACGCTGGTCGTCCGCGACAGCGGCGGCACGTACGGCGACGCCAACCAGAAGGCGATCTACGAGCCGTTCACCAAGGAGACCGGTATCCGGATCGAGGTGGTGAACATCCAGTACGCGCAGATGCTCGCCCAGATCCAGCAGGGCCGCCCGCAGTTCGACGTCATCGACGACTCCATGTCCGACTTCTTGCGCTTCAAGAAGGAGGGCGCCACCGAGGACCTGGACTACGACCGGCTGAAGAACTTCAAGAACGCCGGCATCGCCAAGACCCTGATCACCCCCAACGCCATCGGCAAGAACTACTGGGCCAGCGTCATGGCGTACCGCACCGACGTCTGGGGCGGGAAGAAACCCTCCTCCTGGGCCGACTTCTGGGACGTAAAGGCGTTCCCTGGCGACCGTGCCCTCCAGGGCCTGGACGCGGACCGGCCCGTGCTGGAGTTCGCCCTGCTCGCCGACGGGGTGCCGCTGGACAAGCTGTACCCCCTGGACCTGGACCGCGCCTTCAAGTCCCTGGACCACATCAAGGGATCGATCAAGAAGTACTGGGACACCGGAGCCCTCCCCGGCGTCCTGCTCGGCCGCAAGGAGGTCGTCGCCTCGGACGTCTGGCACGGCCGCCTCGACGCCCTCATCAAGCAGGGTTCGCCGCTCGCCTACCAGTGGAACGGCGCCCGCAGGCAGAGCAACGCCTTCGGCATCCCCAAGGGCGCCGCCAACCTGGACGCCGCATACCAGCTCATCGACTTCGCGCTGCGCCCCGAGGTGCAGGCGGCGTACGCCGAGCTGTACCCGATGGCCCCGTCGGTTCCCGCCGCCTACAAGAAGCTTTCCCCGGCCATCGCCGCGAACCTGGGCAGTTCCCCGGAACACCTGAAGACCGGTTTCGACATGGACGTCGAGTGGTGGGCCGAGAACGACGACGTGGTGGCCAAGCGCTGGCAGGAGTGGACGCATGCCTGAGACCCACGTGATGCCCGAGCTGTCGCCGGCCGCCACCACGGCGCTGGCCGGCAGCGGCAAGCCCCTGTCCGTGACGCGACTTCGCAAGACGTACGGGGGAGTGACGGCCGTCGACGAGGTCTCCATGGAGATCGCGGCGGGTGAGTTCGTCACCTTCCTGGGGTCCTCCGGCTCCGGCAAGACCACCACCCTGATGATGATTGCCGGGTTCTGCGAGCCGGACTCCGGCAGCATCGTCGTCGGCGGCAACGACGTGACCCGCCTGGCCCCGCAGAAGCGCGGCCTGGGCTTCGTCTTCCAGCAGTACCTGCTCTTCCCGCACATGACGGTGTGGGAGAACGTCGCCTTCCCGCTGCAACTGCGCGGTGTGCCGAAGGCGGAGCAGCGCCGCCGGGTCGGCGAGACGCTGGAGATGGCCGGGCTGTCGAAGATGGCCCGCCGCCGGCCGCGTGAGCTGTCCGGTGGCCAGCAGCAGCGCGTCGCGTTGTGCCGGGCCCTGGTCTACCGGCCCCCGGTGATCCTCATGGACGAGCCGCTCGGTGCCCTCGACAAGAAGCTGCGCGACCAGCTCCAGACCGAGATCAAGCGCATCCAGCAGGAACTCGGCCTCACCGTCATCTATGTGACGCACGACCAGGAAGAGGCCCTCGTCCTCTCCGACCGCATCGCGGTCATGCGGGACGGGCGGATCGACCAGTTCGACACCCCGCAGGAGCTCTTCGAGCGCCCCCGCACCCCCTTCGTCGCCGACTTCCTCGGCGCGGCGAACTTCCTCCCCGGCCGCGTCGAGGAACAGACCACCGACCATGTGCTCGTACGCCTCGACACCGGCGGCCTGCTCAAGGCCCGCCCGCAGACCGCCCCGGGCGGCGCACGGGTGCGCGCGGCGGTCCAGCCCGGCCGGCTCTTCCTGTGTCCCGCAGGCGCCGGCTTCTGTACCGGGACCGTCGAGACGGTCACCTACGTCGGCACCCTCGTGCGGGTCACCGTACGGCCCCTCGGTGGCGAGGAGACCGACCTCGTACGGCTGGAACTGCCCGCCGGTCGCGCCCCGGCCCTCGGCGAGCGCGTGGACCTCGCCGCGGACCCCTCGAACGTCAGCGTGTTCGCCGACACGGAAGACGGGGGGTGAGGACGGTGGCCGTACTCGCTCCGGCACCGGGCTCCATCGCCCCGGTGCCCCGCAGGAAACGACTGGGCCGCGCGCTGTCCGACCGCCGCACCCGCTTCAGCCTGCTCAACGCCGCACCCGTGGTCCTCTACCTGCTGATCCTCTTCGTCTACCCGATCTTCAGCACGCTGATGCTGAGCCTCAAGGGCGAGAGCGGAGGTTTCACCCTCCACTGGTACACCGACGTCTTCCAGGGCGCCAACCTGGAGATCCTCCTCACCACCCTGCGGATCTCCGCCGAGACCTCGCTGCTCAGCCTGGTCGTCGGCTTCGTCCTGGCTGCCGCGGTGTCCCGGCTCAAGCCCCTGTGGGCGGGGCTGGTGATGGTCATCGTGGTCGTCCCGCACTTCATCAGCGCTCTCGTGCGCACCTACGGCTGGATCATCCTGCTCGGTGAACACGGCGTCGTGAACAATGCTCTGACCGCACTTCATGTCCCCGGCGCCCCTTTCCAGCTGCTCTACAACGAGCTGGGAGTCGTCATCGGCACCACCTCCGTGATGCTGCCGTACACCGTGCTGCTGCTGTACGCGGTCATGAAGGGGATCGACCGCCGGCTGATGGCCGCCGCGGCCAGCATGGGCGCCGGCCGGATCACCATCTTCCGCCGGGTCTACGTGCCGCTGGTCGCTCCCGGCCTGATCAACGCGGGCGTGCTGTGCTTCATCCTCTGCCTCGGCTACTACATCACGCCCGCCCTCATGGGCGGTCCGAAGCAGACCATGGTCGCCTCCCTCATCGACACCCAGGTCATGAAGCAGGACCAGTGGAACGGGGCCTCGGCGCTCGGCATCATCCTGCTGCTGCTCACCTTCGCCGGACTGCTGCTGCTCAGGCTGCTGAAATCGGCGGGCGAGGCGTACCGGAACCGAGGTGCGCGGTCATGACCGAGCTGCGCTCCACCCTGGCCGGACGCATCACTCTCACGGTGCTGTCCACGCTGATCCTGCTCTTCCTGGTGCTGCCGATCGTCGTCATCGTCGTCACCTCCTTCGGCAAGGACGCCTTCGGCTCCTTCCCGCCGTCCTCCTGGACGCTCGACTGGTACAAGGTGCTGTTCGCCGACGGCAGCAAGTGGCCGGCCGCGCTGTCGCTCAGCGTTCTGGTGGCCTGCCTGACCACTGTCTTCTCCCTCCTCCTGGGCCTGACGGCGGCCACGGCCCTGGTCCGCAGCGAGCTGCCGCTGAGGACGGCGGTCTACGGCCTGGTCCTGGCCCCGCTGGTGATCCCCCAGGTCGTCATGGCGCTCGGCCTGTTCCTGCTCTTCGAACCGGCCTCGATGCTCGGCAGCCCGATCGCCATCGCCCTCGGCCACACCGTGCTCGCCTCACCGATCGCGGTGATGATCCTCATGGCCACGCTGAAGGGCATCGACGAACGCCTCGAGGACGCGGCCGCCAGTATGGGCGCGAGTCGCCTCACCGTCGCGCGGCGCATCACCTTCCCGCTGGCCATGCCCGGATTGGTCGCCGCCGCGATCTTCTCCTTCATCACCAGCTTCGACGAGTTCTTCATCGCGCAGTTCCTGTCCTCCGTCGACACCGTGACCCTGCCGGTCCAGGTGTTCAACGTCCTCCAGTACGACGTCGACCCGTCGGTGACGGCCGTCAGCGCGATCCTCATCGGGATCGCCGTCGTCGCCCTCGCCCTGGTCGCCGTGGTGCGCAGGCTCAGCGGCTCCGGACAGCAGGACGGCCTGCTGCCGACCGAGCCCGGTGTGGGCCTGCCCGCCGGAAGTGAGACCGCGTCATGACCACCAGCACCCGCACCCCCGCCGGGGAGATGTCCGCCACCGCGGCCAGACACCTGCTCCTCAACATGACCCCGAACGGCTCGCTCGGGCCGGACGGCGAGAATCTCTTCGTCGTCCGGCGCGGCGAAGGGCCGTACGTCGACGACGCCGACGGCAGGCGCTACATCGACGGCCTCTCCGGCCTGTACTGCTGCCAGCTCGGCCACACCTACGCCCGCGAGTTCGCCGAGGCGGCGGACAAGCAACTGCGCGAGCTGTGCTTCAGCCCACTGTGGTCCGCCTCCGCCCACCCGGCGGCGATCGAGCTCGCCGAACGGCTGTCCCGGATCGCGCCCGTCGACATTGAGCACACCTTCTTTTCCGGCGGCGGCGCCGAGGCCGTCGAGACCGCCTGGAAGATCGCCCGCCGGTACCACGCCCTGCGGGGCGAAGCGGGGCGGGTGAAGGCCATCGCCCGGCGCGGCGCCTACCACGGGCTGACCATCGGCGCCCTGTCGCTCACCGACGACCCCGGGCTGCGCGAGCCGTACGGCCCCGGTGCCATCGAGACGCGGTTCGTGTCCAACACCAACCGCTTCGGCCTCGCTCCCGAGTACACCGACGACGCGACCTACACCTCCCACCTGCTCGCCGAGCTGGAGGCCGCGATCCTGGCCGAGGGCCCGGAGACGATCGCGATGCTCATCGCCGAGCCGGTGCAGAACCGCGGAGGCTGCATCACCCCGCCGACCGGTTACTGGCAGGGACTCCGCGCCCTGGCGGACCGCTACGGCTTCCTGCTCGTCGCCGACGAGGTCATCACCGCGTTCGGGCGGCTGGGGGAGTGGTTCGGCGGCGACCGGTACGGCGCCCGTCCGGACATCGTCACCGTCGCCAAGGGCATCACCGCCGGCTACGCGCCCATGGGGGCAACCCTGGTCAGCCACCGCGTCGTCGAGGTCATCAACCAGCCCGGCGCGGTCCTCAACCACGGCTACACCTTCGCCGGGCACCCGCTGAGCGCGGCCATCGCCCTGCGCAGCCTGGAGATCATGGAGCGGGACCGGATCCTGGACAACGTCCTTGGCCTCCAGGACCACTTGGCGCGACGGATGGCCTCCCTTGCGGACCTCGGAATCGTCGGTGACGTCCGGGGCGCCGGCTTCTTCTACGCCTGCGAACTCGTCGGCGACCTCGACGACGGCGGCTTCAGCGACAGCGCTCGGACCGACCTGATCGCCGACCTGATCCCGCGCCGGCTGCGCGAGGCCGGGCTCCTGGCCCGCGTCTACAACCGCTCCGCGCCGCTGGTCCAGATCGCGCCCCCGCTCATCAGCGACCGCGCCCTTCTCGACCGTATCGCCGACACCCTTGCGGAGACCCTCGCCGAGGCGTCCGCCCGCCTCTGACATCTGCTTTCGCACATGCTTTCTGAAAGGAACGACATGTACTCCATCGGTCCGCTGACCGTCGCCCCGGGCGAGCGCGCCCAGGGCCTCATCCCGGTCGGCACCAGCACCTACGGCGTGGACCTCGGCATTCCGCTGATCGTCGTCAACGGCGCCCAGGACGGCCCGGTCCTGTGCGTGGACGCGGGCGTGCACGGCGACGAGTACGACGGCCAGGAGGCCATCCGGCGCGTCCTCGCCGAGATCGACACGGGCACCTTGCGGGGCACCGTCGTCGGCATCCCCTGCATGAACACCCCGGCGTTCGAGGCGGCCGCCCGCGCGAGCGGCATCGACCACCTCAACCTCAACCGCATCTTCCCGGGTGACGCGGAGGGCTCGTACTCGCAGCGTCTGGCCGCCACCTTCGTCGAGCAGGTGGTCCCCGCCGTCGACGCCGTGGTCGACCTGCACACCGGCGGCGCCTACGGCGAGATCGCCCCGCTGGTCATCCTCCAGGGCGGCTACGAGGACCTGGCGACGGACCTGGCCCTGGCCGCCGGGCACGAGCTGGTCTGGAAGGGCGGCAAGTGGGGCGGCACGGTCCGCCACCCCGTTCTCGCGGCCGGCAAGCCGGCCATCACCATCGAGTGCGGTGGCGCCACGTACCGCGAGACCAACGTCGGGCACCACATGAACTCGATCCGCAACATCCTGCGCAGCCTCGGCATGATCGACGGCGAGGCCGAGCTGCGGGACACCTACACAACCGTCTCCGGCACCTTCGCCCGCTCCGCCGCCGGCGGCTTCTTCGTCGCCCGCGCCGAGCCGGGGGAGACCTGCAAGGAAGGCGATCTGATCGCGACCATCACCGACCACTACGGCAACACGCTGGAAGAGGTCAGCGCCCCGCAGGACGGCATCGTGCTCTGGGTGCGTCGGATCCGCACGGTGCGCCCCGGCGACGAGGTCGTCATCTTCGGCGAGGTGCTGGGGGAGATCCGGCCATGACGGGCGCACTCGAACTGACCGAGCTGCTGATCGACGGCAAGCAGGCCCCCGCCGCCGACGGTCGCTCCTTCACCGTCCTCGACCCGTCCCACGGGACGGCCATCGCCCAGGTGGCGCTGGCCGGTCCGGCCGACGTGGACCGGGCGGTGGCCGCCGCCCGCGCGGCGTTCACGGCACCCCAGTGGGCCCGGATGCGCGCTGCCGACCGGGGCCGGATCCTGTACCGGATCGCCGAGGCCATCCGCTACCAGGGCGAACGGCTGGCCCGCCTGGAGAGCCAGGACGTCGGCAAGCCGCTCGGCCAGGCGAAGGCCGATGTCGAGGCCGCCGCCCGCTACTTCGAGTTCTACGCGGGGGTCGCGGACAAGCTCGGCGGCACGACGATCCCGCTCGGCCCCGGTCTGATCGACTACACCGTCCGCGAGCCGATCGGTGTCTCCGGCCAGATCATCCCGTTCAACTACCCGCTCCAGAACACCGCTCGGGGCTCTGCCCCGGCACTGGCGGCAGGCTGCACGGTGGTGCTCAAGCCGTCCCCGGAGGCGCCCCTCACCCCGCTGGAGATCGGCAGGATCGCCCTGGAGTGCGGTCTCCCACCGGGCGTGCTGAACGTCGTCCCCGGCGACGGCGAGACCGGCGCGGCCCTCGCCGGCCACCCGGACATCGACCAGGTCACCTTCACCGGCTCGGTGCCCACCGGGATCAAGGTCGCCCAGGCCGCCGCCGCCAACGTGGTGCCCTCCGTCACCGAACTGGGTGGCAAGTCGCCGTTCATCGTCTTCGCCGACGCCGACTACGACCTGGCACTGAAGGCGATCATGGGCGCCTCGTTCAGCAACGCCGGACAGATGTGCTCGGCCGGTACCCGGCTGCTCCTGCAGCGCGGCGCCGAGGAGTTCCTCGACCGGCTCGTCGAGAAGGTCGCCGCCCTGCGCGTCGGCCCCGGCCTCACCGACCCGGACATCGGTCCGCTCGTCGCCGCCCGGCAGCGCGACCGGGTGCTCGGCTACCTGGACCTGGCACGGCAGGAGGGCGCGACGGTCCGCGTCGGCGGGGGCGCCCCGTCCGACCCCGAACTGGCTGACGGGTACTACGTCCAGCCGACGGTCCTCACCGGCCTCACCAACCAGGCCCGTTGCGCCCGGGAGGAGATCTTCGGCCCCGTCGTCACGGTCATCGAGTTCGACGACGCCGAAGAGGCCCTGGAAATGGCCAACGACAGCCCCTACGGCCTGTCCTCCTACGTCTGGACCCGCGACATCGACAAGGCGATGCGCCTGGCCGAGGGCATCCGGGCAGGCCAGGTCTCGGTCAACGCCACCGGCGTCGGCACCGGGGTCGAGCTGCCCTTCGGCGGCTACAAGCACAGCGGCTGGGGCCGGGAGAAGGGCTTGGAGGCCCTGGCGAGCTACACGCAGACCAAGAACGTCTGCATCGGGTTCGGGAGCCGGTCATGAGGTACCGCACCCTGGGCGAACGTGGACCGACCGTCTCCGTCGTCGGCCTCGGAGGCAACAACTTCGGCTCCCGCCTCGACGAGGAGGGCACCAAGGCGGTCGTCCACGCGGCCCTCGACGCCGGGATCACCCTGTTCGACACCGCCGACATGTACGGCGGGTCCGGCGAACGGGGCGGCTCGCGCGGCGACGGCGAACGGCTCCTGGGTGCCGCCTTGAAGGGGCGCAGGGACGATGTCGTCCTGGCCACCAAGTTCGGCATGGAGATGGGGCGCGAGGCCGACCTGTACGGCCGGCGGGGCGCCCGCCCCTACATCCGGTACGCCGTCGAGGCGTCCCTGCGCCGGCTCGGCACCGAACGGATCGACCTGTACCAGTACCACGAGCCGGACGGCGTCACCCCGCTGGAGGAGACGATCGCCGCCCTGCTGGAACTGGTCGACGAGGGCAAGGTCGGGTACATCGGCTGCTCCAACCTGCCGGCCGAGGAGCTCACCGGCGCCTTCGTGTCCACCCAGGCCCGCTACCACCTGCTCGACCGCAGCGCGGAGAACGACCTGATCCCCGCCTGCCTGCGCCACGGCGTCGGTCTCCTCCCGTACTACCCGCTGGCCAACGGCCTGCTCAGCGGCAAGTACCGCCGCGGCGAGGCTCCCCCGCCCGGCAGCCGCCTGTCCTGGCGGCAGGGCTGGCTCACCGACGCCGCGCTCGACCGCGTGGAGGCGCTCACCGCGTACGGCGCCGAACGCGGCCTGTCCCTCCTCCAGGTCGCCGTGGGCGGACTGGCGGCCCTGCCCGCCGTCGGCTCCGTCATCTGCGGCGCCATGACCCCCCAGCAGGTCACCGCCAACGCGGCGGCGGCCGACTGGATCCCCGACACGGCCGATCTGGCCGCACTCGACGCGATCGTCACCCCCGGCGAACGCGTCGTCTGAAGCCACCACCTCCCCTTGCTGACACTGTGAATCGAGGCTGAACACCATGCGAGAGATCGTCACCTTCGACGCCTACGGCACCCTGATCGACTTCCAGCTCGGCCCCACCACCCTGAAGATCCTCGGCGACTCCGGCCGCCTGGACCTGGACAACCTGGACGTCGACGAGTTCCTCGACGACTTCCGCGTCATGCGCTTCCAGGCCGTCCTGGAGGCCTACCGTCCCTACCACGAGATCCTGCCCTCCAGCCTGAAGAACGCCATGCGTCTGCACGGCCTGGAGTACCGCGAGTCCGACGGCGAGGCCCTCGTCGACGCCGTCCCCACCTTCGGCCCCTTCCCGGAGGTCCCGGAGGCCCTGCGCGCGCTGAAGACCAAGTACGAGATCGCCATCATCTCCAACAGCGACGACAACCTGATCGCGCGGAACGTCAAGAACATCGGCGTCGAGTTCGACTACGTCATCACCGCCCAGCAGGCCGGCGCCTACAAGCCGGACCGGCAGACCTTCAAGCACGCGTTCAGGACCATGGGCGTCGAGCCCTCGCAGGTCATCCACACCGCCCAGGGCTGGGAGTACGACCACATCCCGACCCGCGACCTCGGTCTGAAGCGCCGGGTGTGGATCAACCGCTACGGCCGCCCCGGCAGCGCCGACTACCAGCCCTACGACGAGCTGCCCGACCTGTCGGGCCTGCCGAAGCTTCTCGGCTGCTGAGCGACGGCCGAACGGCGACACAGGACAGAGAACACGACAGGACGCACGCCATGAAGCAGATCCCCTACTGGCTGGACACAGCCCCCACCCTGCCCGACCGATCCGGAAAGGACCTGCCCGACGAGGCGGACGTGGTGGTGATCGGCGGCGGCCTCACCGGGCTGTCCACCGCCTACCACACCGCCCGCAAGGGTGCCCGGGTCGTCCTCGTCGAGAAGGACAAGGTCGGTTCGGGCGCCTCCGGGCGCAACGGCAGCATGTGCACCCAGGGCATCACCATCAGTCCCGCCGAGGCCCGCAAGCGCTACGGCCAGGAGCGCGCCCTCGAGCTGTACAACGCCTTCCGCGAGGCGGTCGACGTCGTCGAGGGCCTCACGAAGACGGAGCAGATCGACTGCGACTTCAACCGCTCCGGGCGCCTCGGCCTGGTCTGCAAGCCCCAGCACTTCGAGGGCCTGCGGGCCAAGCAGCGCGACCTGGCCGAGAACTTCGGCCACGAGACGGTCGTCCTGAGCAAGGGCGAACTGCGAGCCGAGCTCGGCTCGGACTACTACCACGGCGCCCTGCTCGACCCGCTCAGCGCGGGCCTGCACGTGGGCAAGTTCGTCGGCGGCCTGGCCGAGGCCGCCGAGCGGGCCGGCGCCGAGATCCACGAGCGCAACGCCGCCACCGGTCTCACCCGCCTGCCGGGCGGCGGCTTCCTGGTGGAGACCCTGCACGGCACCGTCCGTGCCAAGCAGGTCATGGCGGCGACGGACGCCTACACCGACAAGTCGATGCCGTGGTTCCGCAAGCGGCTGATCAACGTCGGCAGCTTCATCATCGTCACCGAGCCGCTGGGGGAGGCGCGCGCCAAGGAGCTCATCCCGAACGGCCGTCTGTTGGTCGCTCACAAGAACGTCGGCCACTACGTCCGCCTCACGCCGGACAACCGCCTCGCCTTCGGCGGCCGGGCCCGCTTCGCCCCCTCCAACCCCGCCTCCGACATCAAGAGCGGAGACATCCTGAAGCGGGAGATGACCGAGATCTTCCCGCAGCTGGCCGGGGTGCGCATCGACTACGTGTGGGGCGGCATGGTCGGCTTCTCCTGGGACCGCGTTCCGCACGCGGGCGAGGTGAACGGCCTGTACTACTCCATGGGTTACTGCGGTCACGGCGTCCAGATGGCCACGTACATGGGCCGCGCGGTCGCCGAGATGATGGACGGCAAGCCCGAGGCCAACCCGCTGCGCGGTTTCGGCTTCCCGAAGGTCCCTGTCCCCTTCTACAACGGCACCGCCTGGTTCCTGCCGTTCGGCGGCGCCTACTACAAGGCGAAGGACAAGCTGCTCTGAGCCGACGCCGACGGCGGTGACACTGCGGGGACTTTCCGGGAAGCGGTCGTGGGACGTCCCCGCAGTTCCTCACCGCCTCTCTCCCCGGGGGACGCCCGCCGGGGCGACCGATGGCCGTCGGCTGCGGTGTGGTCCTCGGTCTCCACATCTCTCCCCCCGGTTTCGCTGCTTGCCGCACCCACGTACCCCACGCCTGAACCTGCTCCGAGAGAAGGCCCGCACCGCCATGACCGCCGAAGCCACCCGCAGCGAGCACGACCTGCTCGGCGACCGGGACCTGCCCGCCGAGGCGTACTGGGGCATCCACACCCTGCGCGCCACGGAGAACTTCCCCATCACCGGGACGCTGATCTCCGCCTACCCGCACCTGATCGACGCCCTGGCCGCCGTCAAGGAGGCCGCCGCCCTCGCCAACGAGGAACTGGGCCTGCTGCAACCGAGGAAGGCGGCCGCCATCGTCGCGGCCTGCCGGGAGATCCGCGACGGCAAGCTGCACGACCAGTTCGTCGTCGACGTGCTCCAGGGCGGTGCCGGCACGTCGACGAACATGAACGCCAACGAGGTGATCGCCAACCGGGCCCTGGAGCTGTTGGGCCACCGGAAGGGTGAGTACCGGCACCTGCACCCCAACGAGGACGTCAACCTCGGCCAGTCCACCAACGACGTCTACCCGACCGCCGTCAAGATCGCGACGGTGTGCGCGGTGCACGGTCTGCTCAGGGCCATGTCCGTGCTCCAGGACGCCTTCGCCGCCAAGGCGGTCGAGTTCCGCGACATCCTCAAAATGGGCCGCACCCAGCTGCAGGACGCGGTGCCCATGACGCTGGGCCAGGAGTTCTCCGCATACGCGGTCATGATCGAGGAGGACCGCGGCCGACTCGCCGAGGCGGTGGAGCTGATCCACGAGATCAACCTCGGTGCCACGGCGATCGGCACCGGGCTCAACGCTCCAGCGGGATACGCCGAGTCCGCGCGGCGCCACCTCTCGGAGATCACCGATCTGCCGCTGGTGACCGCGGCCAACCTGGTCGAGGCCACTCAGGACTGTGGCGCCTTCGTGCAGATGTCCGGCGTGCTCAAGCGGATCGCGGTCAAGCTGTCCAAGAGTTGCAACGACCTGCGCCTGCTGTCCTCCGGGCCGCGCGCGGGGCTGAACGAGATCAACCTGCCGCCCGTGCAGGCCGGTTCGAGCATCATGCCGGGCAAGGTGAACCCGGTGATCCCGGAGGTCGTCAACCAGGTCGCCTTCGAGGTGATCGGCAACGACGTCACCATCACGATGGCCGCCGAGGCCGGCCAGCTCCAGCTCAACGCCTTCGAGCCGATCATCCTGCACTCCCTCTCCGAGAGCATCACGCACCTGGAGCGCGCCTGCCTCACCCTCGCCGGGCGCTGCGTCTCCGGCATCACCGCCAACACCGAGGCGCTGCGCGCGAGCGTGGAGAACTCCATCGGCCTGGTCACCGCCCTCAACCCGCACATCGGGTACGCGGCCGCCACCGAGATCGCCAAGGAGGCCCTCGCCACCGGCTGCGGAGTCGCTGAACTCGTCCTGGAACGAGGTCTGTTGCCGGCCGAGACGCTCGCCGACCTGCTGCGGCCCGAGGTCGTGGCCGGAAGGAGCCGGGTACTGGCCAAAACGCGCCTCCCGTGACCGGCACAGTGCGGCTTGCCGGGCGCTGCCACGTCCCAGGCGACCGTGGAGGTACTTCGCGATCAGCCGCGGGCTGAGGCTGTGAACCCAGTGCCCCGCCGCCGGTCGAGCGGGCCTCGCCCGCTCGACCGGCGGCGATTGCGCATTCCTGAGAAGGTCCGGCGGATCCGGCTCACATCCGGGCGTACGGCTGAGGCGACAGCGTCTCGAAGGAGAGCCGGACGGTGGTGGCGGTCCCGGTGTCCGTGTTGGACGTGCGCAGGGCGGTCAGTTCATCCGCCGTCAGCGCGCGCCGCACCAGGCGGAACTCGTCCAGGGAGCCCTTGAACCGGTCGTAGCCGTCCGGCCTGGCCCCCAGATGGAGACCGAGCACGGCGAAGCCGTCCTCGTACGTCACCGAGCCGACCGGAGCCGCGGCCTCGCCGGGCGTTCCACCGTCCACCGACAGGCTGAGCTTTCCGTTCGTGCGCTCGAGCACCACATGGTGCCAGGCGCCGTCACCGAAGGCGTAGGCCGCGCTGCCGTCGGCGGCGTAGACGGTGGTGGTGCCCGTGTCCGTCTGCAGCACGGCGGCGAGCCGGTCCTGGCCCGGCTGGGCCCGCAGCCACAGCTGCCGATCGGTGCTGCCGATGCCGTACGCCCAGAGGACGACCTGGTTGGCGCTCGTCTGGCTCGCCGAGTAGCGCATCCAGGTCGCCACGGTGAAGTCACGGGAGCCGAGGGCCTCGTCCGCGCCGTACGGCACCTCGACCGAGTCGTCCGTGCCGTCCAGCGCGAGCCCGGCGCCGAACCGGCCGCCGCCCGCCGAGGTCGCGGGCCGGGCTCCGCCCCGTACGAAGGCGTGGTTGCAGTGCACCGACGAATCGGGGGTCGCCGGGCCCGCGGCCGGTCTGACCACCTGGTGTGCCTCGGTGTGGCCGTTCTCCATCGACCACGACAGGGCGGGCCTGTCGGCCGGGTAGCCGCCCCCGGAGCCGACGGCGGACTGCGCGATCCTCGTCAGCTCGTCCGTCGTCAGCGCCCGCTTGTAGAGCCGGGCCTCGTCCAGGGAGCCGGTGAACACATCCAGGTTGCCCGGCTTGGAGCCGACCCGCAGTCCCTCCGGTGTCGCCGCGGAGGTGAGCGCGCCGGACAGTCCGGTCGTCTCGGCGGCCGTGGTCCCGTCCACGCTCAGTCGCAGGGTGCCACTGCTCCGGCTCACCGCGAGCAGGTGCCAGGCGCCGTCCCCGAAGGCGGCCGACGGTCCGGGGTCGGTCAGCGCCACCTGCACCGCACCCGCGGGCGTCTCGGCCCACGCGAGCAGCCGCCTCTGGGACGGCTGCGCGCGCACCCACAGCGAGGGCGCGCCGGAGACCGAGCCGTAGGCCCACAACAGCGCGGCGTTCGCGTCGGTCTCGGTCAGGGTGTGCCGGAACCACAGGGCGTAGGTGAAGTCGCCGGAGCCGACGTCGAGGGCCGGCAGATAGGGGACCTCGACGCCAGGCCGGGACGCCGAGACCGAGATCGCGCCCTTGCCGATCCGGCCGGCCACCTCACCGGGCACCCCGCCGAGAAGGGTGCCGTCGGCGCAGTGCCCCGAGACGTCGTCCTCGATCGCGACCGAGGCCAGCGCGGGCACATCGGCCGTGTCGACCACCTGGAACGGCAGCCGCACACCGAGCGAACCGTCCACGGAAGGGGCCGCGTTCGCCGTACGCAACTCGGCGAGCTGGGCATCCGTCAACGCGCTGCGGTACACACGGAACTCGTCCAGGCCGCCGGTGAAGGGGTCACCGGCCGCGGTGTCGGGCTTGGCCCCGAGCCGGATACCGTCGACACCATCGACGCGGTCCGCGCTGACCGACCCGGCCACCCCGCCGGCCTGCGCCGAGGACGTGCCGTCGACCGAGAGCGTGATCCGTCCGCCGTTGCGCACCAGCGTCAGATGGTGCCAGGCGTCGTCGCCGAAGGCGGTCGACGGACCGGGGTCGGTCAGTGCGACGGAGGCGGTGCCGCCGGTGCCCTGCACCCAGGCGTACAGCCGGTTCTGGCCGGGCTGGGCACGCACCCACACCTGCGGTTTCGTCGCGCCGTACCCGTAGGCCCACAGCAGTACCCTCTGCTGGGTCTCACCGGGCTGCGCCTTGTACCTGAAGAACAGCGAGTAGGTGAAGTCGCCGTCGCCCGGGTCGATTCCCGGCGCGTACGGCACGTCGGCGTACTCACCGGTGGCGTCGAGGGCCAGCCCCTGGCCCCAGCGGCCGCCCGCGAGCGTCGAACTCCCGGTGAGATAGGCGTCGTTCGCGTTCGGCGTGCTGTCCGGGGTGGTGCGGCCCGCGGCCCGGGAGGCCTGCGGGTGCACCGCGCCGGTGAAGGTACC
Organism: Streptomyces sp. Y2F8-2; assembly: GCF_014905555.1. GTDB lineage: Bacteria > Actinomycetota > Actinomycetes > Streptomycetales > Streptomycetaceae > Streptomyces > Streptomyces cynarae. The sequence goes on from NZ_BNGS01000012.1 coordinate 17,651, forward strand.
CGGCACGCCGGCCGCCGCCGGGGTGAAGCGGTTGAAGTAGATGTTGGCCGCGGAGAAGCCGTCGCCGCCCTCGTAGACCAGGCCGATCTCGCCGTCGGTCAGCTCGACCAGGTCCGAGTACCCGGCCCGCTTGGCGTTGATCTGCGCGGCGTCGTGCCAGGTGGTGCCGCGGTCGGTGGAGTAGCGGATCCGCATGTTCTGGCGGTCCGTCGGGTGCGAGGGCGCCGAGAGGACGAGCGTGTCGCCGGGCGTGGCCCGGTAGGTCTGCTCCAGCGCCAGGACCGACGCCTGCACCTCGGGCGTGGTCAGCGAGGGCACGACCTGCTGCGCGGGCACGGTCGCGCCCGAGTCGGTGCTGACGGCGTGCGTACGGTGCCCGGACGAGGAGCCGTTGTTGTTGCGGGCGTTGATGTAGACGTTCCCGTTGTCGAGTTCGGCGACGGTGGGCTCGCCCGGCTCCATCCCGGGCCCGGCGGAGTCGGCCGTGGCGCTCGCGAACCACTCGTCGCCGTCGTCGCTGTAGAGCACACCGACGAGTTGGGGGTCCTGACCGGGCCGTGGTGGGGACTCGTACGCCCCCACCACCAGCCGGCCTGCCTTGTCGCCGCGCTTGAGCTGGATACCGTGCGAGGGGCCGGTGCCGAACCAGCCGTCCTGCGGGTCCGCCAGCCGCGGCAGCGGTTTCGGTGCGCCGAAGGTCAGCCCGTCGTCCGTGCTGCGCTGGACTCGAGGCAGCCGTTTGCCGCCCGGCTCGGCCGGTTCCGACGTGGAGAGCAGGTGGACGTCGCCGGTACGCAGGTCGGCGACGGGTGAGGGGTTGCCGCGTGTGTAGGGCGTCTCCGGATCGGTGTCGCTGCCGGCGAGCGCCACGCGGATGGGGCCCCAGGTGCGGCCGCCGTTGGTGGACCGACGGACGACGATGTCGATGGCACCCCGGTCGGCGCAGGAGGGCGAGCGGCGGGCCTCGGCGAAGGCGAGCAGTGTGCCCGCCTTCGTACGGACGATCGTGGGGATGCGGAAACAGCCGTATCCGGCGGTTCCGGAGCGGAACAGGATCTGTTCGGTCCCGATGAGGCCGTCGGCCGACGGCTGGGTACCTCCGGCGGCGGCGGGTGGAGCGACGGCTCCGAGGAGGATCAGGGGCAGGGTGACGAGGGCGGCGCCGAGGGCGCGTAGGCGTAGCCGGGACACGGCGGTGCAGACCTTTCTGGTGCGGTGCGGACCCGCGACGGGGGACCTGGCCGTGAGCAGACCGCCGCCGGCCCGCCCCGTCCCGGTGCCGACAGCGCGGCAGGAGGCGGGGCGGAGCGGGCGGCGGTGGAGGCGGGGCGTGACGGCCGTCGGGCCGCCACGGCCTCCTCTACGGTGTGATCACTTGGCCGGCGGGGTGGGCAGCTTGCCGCCCTGGAAGTCCGGCGCGTCGGCCGCGGCGCGCATCGCGCTGAGCGAAGAGGTCTGCTGGACTTGGTAGATGCGGGTCTGGTTGTCGGCGGTACGGAAGGTGTAGGCCCAGGTCGGACCGGTGGGGTTGGTGTAGGTGAAGGCGGTCGGCTCGGTGGCCGATGCTTCGAAGCTCACCTGCTGCCAGGCGCGCCAGGCGCCGCTGCCCTGTGCGGTCTCGCCGGTGTTGTGGACGTAGCCGTCGGCGCCGCGGACGACGACCTCGGTGAGGCCGGTCAGCGGGGAGACCACGGCGCTGGGGGAGCCCTGCGCGGTGATGCCGGCGAGGGTCTCCCAGGCTCCGTACGCCCCGCCCTCGGCGGTCTGCGCGGTGGTGACCACGTTGCCGCTCGCGTCCGTGGCGAAGACACGCATGCGGTAGCCGGGGTAGACGATGACGGACGGCGTGCCGGTGATGGCCTGGGTGCCCATTCCGGTCCACGCCGAGAGCGTGCCTCCCTCCTTGAACAGGGCGGTGGAGAGGGTGCCGTCGGCCTTCCTGCCGAAGATCTGGATACCGTCGCGCACGGTGACGGCGGTGAGGGGGCCGGTGAAGCCGCTGCCCGAGAGCGGCATCCAGCCCATGAAGTCCACGTTGGCGCGCTGCTGGATGCGGTACCAGGGCTTGCCGCTCGCGTCGACGGCGAACTGGGTCATCAGACCGGTGGGGGTCTTGCCGGTGACGGCGTCCTGTTGCATGGCGCCGGCCAGATCGATCCAGTTGCCCCAGTCGGCGCTGCTCACGGCGGTCTGGTTGCGTTGCCAGACGCTGCCGGAGGTGTTGTGGGCGGTGACGACGACGCGGCCGTCGGTGTGCGCGGACAGCGAGGGCCGGCCGGTGAAGGCCTCCTGGCCGGAGATCACCGTCCACTGGGCGCCGTTGATGTCGGCCGGGTCGGTGCGGCCGTGGACCAGGCGGCCGATGTTGTCGGTGTAGGCGAGCTCCAGCTTGCCGTCGGACGCCTGCATGACCGAGTTGGGGGTGTACGACTGCAGCGGCACCGGCGTCGCAGCGGGCGTGTGGTTGACGTTGAGCTTGCAGACGTCGGGCCCCGCCGACACCGAGACGTAACCGGCCCAGCCGGACGCCTCGACCTGCTTGTTGTAGACGGGCCAGTCGCGGGTGTCCTCGTCGAAGCGGTAGTACGCGACCGCGCCGCCGCCCTTGACGCGGAACAGCGTGTCACCGCCGTACGACGGCATGAACTTGGTGTCGCTCCAGTCGGCGGCGGACTCCAGCACATGGCGTTCGATCCAGCGCTGGCTGGTGTAGTCGTAGCGCGAGCGGTAGAGCTTGCCGTCGGTCGCGTCACGGCCGTAGATGACACCGCGGTCGCCCGCGTAGATCGCGTCGTAGTTCCATCCCATGTCGACGATCTTGCCGCTGCCCTCGACGAACTCGTTGGCGGTCGCGTCGTAGCGGTACCAGCGCAGGTCGTTGGTGGCACCGGAGAGCGTCCATATGTAGCCGCCGCGGTCGACGGTGATGTCGTCGATCCGGTCGGCGGCCCTGAACTGGGCGAAGCTGGAGCTGATCTTGCGGTGGTGGACGTCCCAGGTGTTGCTGGAGCTGATCCGGTGGCTGTAGTACAGCCCGTCCGACTTGATGCCGTAGAAGGTCGCACCAGGGCCGGCGAGCATGTGGCCGTAGCCGGTCCAGGTGGTGTCGATGGTGGTGCCGGCGGGCAGGGCGTTGCCGACCGCCGGGTCCGGCATGTCGGTTCTGCTGAGCTTGCCGGCGGAGTCCAGCGTGTAGGTGGCCCCGCTGGAGCCACAGGTCAGCGATACGGCGGCCGCTGCGGGGGCGGAGGGCAGTGCGCCGGTGAGCGGAAGGGCGGTCGCCAGGGCCGTGGACAGAGCAGTGGCGGAGATGAGTGTGCGAGGTGAAATCCGGTTCATGACATGGACATTAAGAGTCTGACGGTGAACGCTGCCGTTTCAACCAGGTGAACAAAGATCTACAATAAAAATCTTGAAGGTAAACGGATGGTCTCAACAGTCAGTCCTGCACTGCAGATTGACGGCACATCAATTCGGCGACCAACCTGGGGGCGGTTCGGCGCCCCCTGAAGCGTCAAGTGAACGCCACGTGAACTCCAGCAGCATTTACGCCGAATGAAACCCCAGGGAGAACCCATGTCGCCTCCCGGTGGAGCCCTGCGCCCTGAAACCGGCGCCACCAGCGGGCTCCCCGGGAAAATCACGTGTCGATTCCGAAGGTAATGATCACGTAATGATCACGCCAAGGTGAATGGTCTCGACATCCAGTCGACATGGGCATGGCGATCCGACAGTCTTCCCCTGCTCATTCGTTCGTTCTGTGGGGGGACCGTGCCGGCGTACCGGACACTTGCGCGCTCGTTACTCATGCCAAGGCTTCTGCGTTCGCACTGGGGCAAGGCCATCGCGCTCGCCGTGGCAACGGTCATCGCCGTCGGCTCGCTCGCCGTCGCAGGCGTCGGGATCCATCTCTTCCCCGAGGAGCCGGCCGCCGCCAAGGGTCCCGGCCAGCGCTGGGGCAGTGCCGAGGGGCTGAGCCATTTGGCGGGCGGTGGGCGCAACAACGACGCGCCGCGGTCCCTGCGGGCCAAGTACCCGCTGAAGAGCCCGCCGGCCGCACGGCCCGCGGCGCGGAAGAACGCGGTCGAGGTCACCGCCCCGGCCCCCGCGAAGATCAAGGGCTTCGACCGCAGGACGAGCAAAGAGATCGTCTCGGAGCGCGACGCCCGCAGCCGTACGTACGCCAACGAGGACGGCACCCGCACCAGCGAGATCTCCACCGACCCCATCAACTATCGGGACGGCCGCGGAGTCTGGCGGACCATCAACACCTCGCTCGTCGAGGACGACGGCGGCTGGGCCAACGCCGCCGACTCCGTGGCCCTGCGCTTCGCCGACCGGGCCGACGCCGGCCGGCTCGCCTCCGTCACCCTGCCGTCCGGAGAGTCCTTCGGGTACGGGCTGAGCGGCGCCGCCTCCGTGGCGGGCAGCGCGGACGGTGCCCGCGTCACCTACGAGCAGGTGTTCCCCGGGACCGACCTCTGGCTGGACTCGCACGCCGGCGGGGTCAAGGAGACCCTCGTCCTGAAGTCCGCCACCGCCCCGAACAGCTTCCTCTTCCCGCTCCACCTCAAGGGCCTCACCGCCCGAGCCGACGGCGGATCGATTCTGCTGACCGACGCGAAGGGCCGTGCCCGCGCCGCCATCCCGGCCGGCTTCATGGAGGACGCCGCCCACGCCGTCTCACACGCCGTGTCGTACGAACTCGTCGAGCGGGACGGCGGCCAGGCGCTGAAGATGACCGTCGACCGGGACTGGCTGGCCGACCCCGCCCGTGCCTACCCCGTCCACATCGACCCTTCCGTCGACACCACGTCCGCCTCCACCTCCATGACGGTCCGCAGCGGCGGTTCCGTCGTCGGCTCCAGCGAACTGCAGGTCGGCAAGGGCCCGGACGGCGCCTCCGCCGCCTACCTCGGCTTCCCCGGCCTCGACGAGGAGCTCAGGTACCACCAGATCTTCGGTGTGCAGCTGCAGGTCGTGAACTTCGACTCGGCCTCCTGCAAGCCGCGTTCCGTCTCCGTCCACCCGGTGACCCAGTCGTGGACCGCCGGCACCGGCACCGCCTACCCCGGCCCCTCGGTCGGCGGCGCCCTCGCGTCGAAGTCCTTCGCCTACGGCTACATAGGCTTCGGCCAGTCGAAGTCCGCCTGCCCCACCGCCGGTGAGCTGTTCGACCTCGGCAAGGGCGGCCGCGACCTGGTGCAGCGCTGGGTCAACGGCACCCAGGCCAACTACGGCCTGTCCCTGCGGGCCTCGGCCACCGACTCGCTCGCGTTCAAGAAGTTCACCGGCCACGCCTCGGCCAACCCGCCCAAGCTGTACGTCACGCACTCCCCGTACAACGCCTCCTACAGCTTCCCCAAGCCCGTCCCCGACCCGCCGGTACTGCAGAACCAGGCCGGGCAGGTCAAGGTCGCCGTCACCAACAAGGGCGCCGAGACCTGGACACCGTCCACCTACTACCTCGCCTACCGCGCCTACGACAAGAAGGGCAAGCTGGTCACGCAGCAGCGTGCGGGCAACCTCACCGGCAACGTGGCCCACGGTGCCAAGGCGACGGTCGACGCCACCATCAAGGCGCTCCCGCCGGGCGTCTACATGCTCGACTTCACGATGGTGCGTCAGGGCGGCAAGGTCTTCACCGACGAGCAGGTGCCGCCGGGCCGGCTGACCATCCAGGTCTTCGACATCGCGCCGGTGGTCAAGGAGCAGTTCCCGCCCAACGGCTACCAGGCCCAGACCCTGACCCCGCAGCTGTGGGCGGCCGGCGTCGACATCGACGCGCCCCCCGGCTCCTCGCTCCAGTACAAGTTCGAGATCTGCGAGGCGGACAAGGACGGCAAGCCGACCGCCTGCACGACCTCCGCCTACCAGACGAGCTCGGCCTACCCGGTGCCCTCCGGCCGGCTGAAGTGGGGCAAGACCTATCTGTGGCGCGGCTTCGTCAAGGACGCGTCCAACGAGGTGCCCACCCAGCAGGTGGCGCTGGTCGCCGCCGTTCCGCAGCCCGAGATCACCTCGCGGCTCTCTCAGGCACAGGGCAAGGAGTTCGACCCCAACGTCGGCAACTTCACCTCCAGCGCGACCGACGCGTCCCTCGCCGGCGTCGGTCCCGACCTGACGCTCATCCGTACCTACAACAGCCTCGACCCGCGGCGTGACCTCGCCTTCGGCGCCGGCTGGACGACGCGCTTCGACATGCGGCTCACGCCGGACGACGACGGCAGTGGCAACGTCGTCATCCGCTACCCCGACGGCCAGGACGTCCGCTTCGGCAAGAACGCCGACGGGACGTACGCCCCGCCGCCCGGCCGCTTCGCCAAGCTGACCTTCGACTCCACGGCCGACACCTACGCGCTGCAGGACAAGTCCGGTACGACGTACGACTTCAGCACGACCGGTCTCCTGGCCAAGATCACCGACGCGTACTCCAACTCGGTCACCTACACCTACAGCGCCGGCAAGCTCGCGACCGCCACGAACAACCGCACCTCCCGCTCGCTGACCTTCACCTGGACCGGCGCGCACGTCACCAGGGTCCAGACGACCCCCGTCGACGGTGCCCCGCTGACCTGGACGTACAGCTACACCGGCGATCTGCTCGACAAGGTCTGCGACCCGCTGAACGGCTGCACCCAGTACGGCTACGGCACCGGCAGCCACTACGCCACCACCGTGCTCGACTCCCGCCCCGAGTCCTACTGGCGCCTGGGCGAGGAGGAGGGCACCGCGGCGAACAGCGCCAACGAGGCCAACCTCGGCAAGGACCGCGGCACCTACCAGAACGTCACCCTGAAGGCCGCCGGTGCGATCACCGGCGACCCCGGCACCGCCGCGTCCTTCAACGGCACCACCTCACGCGTCGACCTGCCCGCCGGCACGCTGAAGAAGAGCCGTGACGCAGCGGTCGAGGTGTGGTTCAAGACGATCGCGGGCGGCGTCGGCGGCCCGCTCGTCGGGTACCAGGACAAGGCCTGGGGCACCACGCCCGGCACCGGTGTCCCGATGCTGTACGTCGGCACCGACGGAAAGCTCCGCGGCCAGTTCTGGACCGGCACCGCCGGGCCGATCACCGACATGACCAAGAACGTCAACGACGGCCAGTGGCACCACGCGGCGCTGTCGATGTCCGGCTCCACCCAGAGCCTCTATCTGGACGGCAAGCTCTCCGGGACCCTCACGGGCAAGCAGCCGCTGCAGACCAACCTCACCTACAACCAGATCGGCGCCGCCTACGCCACCACCCCCGCCTCCTGGCCGGGCTGGGGCTCCACCGCCGCCAAGTCCTTCGCGGGCACCGTCGACGACGTCGCCGTCTACCACCACCCGCTGGGCACGGCGGCCGTCACCGCCCACTACCGCGAGGGCGGACGCACCGCCGACGTCCTGACGAAGACGACGCTGCCCAGCGGCCGCATCGCCTCCGAGGTCCAGTACGACACCAACCGCGACCGCGTCCAGGAGTACACCGACCGCAACGGCGGCACGTGGAAGATCGGCACGCCCGCTGTCTTCGGCAACGACAAGGACCTGCGCCGCACCGTCGAGGTGCGCGACCCGATGGACGCCCCGTACTTCTACGAGTACGACGGGCTGTCCTCGCGGCTGCTGCGCTACGGCGAGCCGATGGCGCTCGGCGCCCGGGAGTCCGTCACCAAGGCCCCGTCCCCGTCGCCGACCGACCCCGGGCAGGTCTGTACCCAGCCCGACCCGGGCGACCCGGCCTTCTGCACCAATCCGCCCGGTAACGGCGGCGACGGCCCGGACTTCATCCGCTACCCGGTCGACGGCGTCGCCATCCGCTCCTTCGAGTACGACGACAACGGCTTCCAGACCGGGATCACCAGCGAGAACGGCGACAAGGTCACCCTCGGCTACGACGACCGCGGCAACGTGACCAGCCGGACGACCTGCCGTTCGGCCGGCGACTGCCAGACCTCGTACACCACCTACCCGACGCCGAGCGGCGACTTCGACCTGCGGGCCGACCAGCCGTCCGAGACCCGGGACGGCCGTTCGACCGGCCCCACCGACAACCGCTACCTCACCAAGTACACGTACAACACCAGCGGTGCGTTGCTCACCCAGACGGCACCCGACGGCGGCACGGCCAGAAACACGTACACGACCGGTACCGAGCCGGCCATCGGGGGCGGCAACACGCCCACCGGCCTGCCGCTCACCACCGCCGACCCACGCGGCAAGATCACCCGCTACCAGTACTACAAGAACGGCGACCTGGCCTGGGTGACCGACCCGTCCGGCGGCGTCACCAAGTACACGTACGACGCACTGGGCCGCAAGCTCACCGAGACCGTCGTCACCGACGCCCAGCCGGCCGGAACGACGTCGACGTTCACCTACGACAAGCTCTCCCGGGTCCACACCCTCACCGACCCGGCGGCGACCAACGCCGTCACCTCCGGCAGGCACCAGCAGCGGACCACCACGGACTACGACGCCGACGGCAACGTGGTGCGCACCGAGATCAGCGACCTGCTGGGCGGCGACGCCGCGCGGGTGATGACCTTCGGCCTCGACGACCACGGCCGTCCTGAGCTGGTCACCGACGCCGAGGGCAACGAGACCTCGTACACCTACGACGTCTTCGGCAACAAGACGTCCATGGTGGACGCGAACGGCAACCACTTCGACTACGTCTACACCGCGCGCAACATGCTGGCCGAGACCCGGCTGCGCGACTGGGACGACGACGGCGGCGACGACAGCTACACCGTCCTGCAGTCGTACGCCTACGACATGGGCGGCCGGCTGGCCCGGCACACGGACTCGATGGGCCGCTCGCTGATGTACCAGTACTACGGCGACGACCTGGTCAAGTCGATCACGCTCAAGGACTTCCACAACCCCGACGGCACCAAGCGCGACATCGTCGTGGAGTCCGACACCTACGACGGCGCCGGCAACGTCCTCACCGAGACGACCGCGGGCGGCAAGCTCGTCACCGAGTACACCTACGACCCGGTCGGCCGGGTGAAGTCCGAGGTCGTTGACCCGGGTGGACTCGCGCGCCGCACGACGTACACCTACGACCCCGCCGGCAACGTGCTGACGACCGCCTCCAGCGGTTCCCCGTCCAACGTCCCCTGGCCGGTGAGCGTCAGCGGCGACTCCGTCCGCTACGAGTACGACGACGCGGGCAACGTCCTTCACGAGACGGTCGAGAACGGCACCGACTCGCGAACCACCGACTACACCTACGACGACCGCGGGCTCACCACCTCCAAGACGGACCCGGCGGGCAACAAGACCGAGTACGGCTACGACGAGCTGGGCCGGGCGGTCTCCGTCACCGCGCCCGCCGTGCAGACCGAGTCCGGCGGCGGCACGCCCGCCACCTCGCGGCCGACCACCTTCACCGGTTACGACACCTTCGGTGCGGTCACGGAGTCGGTCGACGCGCTCGGGAACGTCAACCGCACCGCCTACGACCGGCTGGGCCGCGTGACCACCGCGACCGCGCCCTCCTACACCGCGCCGGGCTCCACGCAGACCGTCGCCCCGACCGTCACCAACACCTACGACGCGCTCGGCAACCTCACCGAGAGCACCGACCCGCTCGGCCGCGTGACCAAGTTCCAGTACGACCGCCAGAACCGGCTCACCGTCAAGGACGTGCCCGTCGGCACGGGCGACGAGCGGGGCCAGTGGAAGTACACGTACACCCGTACCGGCGAGGTGCTGTCCGTCACGGACCCCAGCGGTGCCCGCGCCGAGACGACCTACGACGACCTGGACCGCCCGGTCACCACCACCCAGATCGAGCGCAAGCCGCAGCCCGGCGCCTTCACCACCCGCAACGAGTACGACGACGCGGGCAACGTGGTGAAGCAGACCGCGCCGAGCGGCGCCGTCAGCCAGTTCACCTACGACAGCCTCAGCCAGCTGACCAGACTGCAGGAGCCCAGCGGCGCCGTCACCCAGCTCGGCTACGACGCCTCGGGCCGCGAGGTGCGCCGCACGGACGGCATGGGCCGCACCTCCGCGAAGATCTACGACCAGCTCGGCCAGCTCGTCCAGGACCAGGACCTGGACCCGGCCAACAGCCAGCTGCGCAAGGTCAGTTACACCTACGACAAGGCGGGCAACCTGGTCACGTCGACCAACCCGCTGAACCGTACGACGACGTACACGTACGACGCCCTCAACCGGCTGACCACCCAGACCGAGCCGGTCTCCGACACCAAGTCCATCACCACGTCCTTCGGCTACGACGCGCTCGGCAACCGCACCCGCTACACGGACGGCCGCGGGAACTCGACGATCTACACCGTCAACACGCTCGGTCTCGCCGAGTCGGTGATCGAGCCGGCGACCGATCGCGACCCGTCCCCGGCAGCCCGTACCTGGACGACCGCGTACGACGCCGACGGCGAGCCCGTGAAGCTCACCGCGCCGGGCAACGTGGTCCGCGAGCGCGAGTACGACAAGGCGGGGCAACTGGTTCGCGAGACCGGCACGGGTGCCGACGTGACGACCCCCGAGAAGCGGTTCCGGTACGACCCGGCGGGCCGGCTGGTCCAGGCCTCCTCACCGAAGGGCGACGACACCTACGAGTACGACGACCGGGGCTCACTGCTGAAGGCGACCGGCCCGTCCGGCGACGCCACGTACCAGTACGACAGCGACGGCCTGCTCACCAGCCGCACCGACGCGGCCGGCACCGCGAGCTTCAGCTACGCCAAGCAGCAGCTCACCTCGGCGACCGACCCGCTCACCGGTGTGCGGCAGAGCTACACCTACGACGGATCGGGCGCGGTCAAGAAGGTCGACTACGGCGCGGGCCAGTCCCGCAGCTTCACCTACGACGACCTGGGCCGGCTCGACACCGACACGCTGAAGAACAGCGCCGGCCAGACGATGGCGTCGACCGACTACGGCTACGACACCGACGACCGGCTGACGTCGAAGACCACGACGGGCACCGCCAAGGCCGGGACCAACACCTACGGTTACGACTACGCCGGCCGCCTCACCTCCTGGACGGCCGGCGGCACGACGACGGCGTACGGCTGGGACGACAGCGGCAACCGTGTGAAGAACGGCGGCAAGACCGCCACCTTCGACGAGCGCAACCGGCTGCTGTCCGACGGCGACTACACGTACGACTACACCTCACGCGGCACGCTCGCGTCGCGCACCAGTTCCGGTCTGAAGGAGGACTTCACCTTCGACGCCTTCGACCGGCTGGTGAAGGCGGGCGAGTCCGGAACGCAGTACACGTACGACTCGCTGGACCGTGTCGCGGCTCGCAACGGCGTGGACTTCTCCTACGCCGGCTTCGCACCCGACCCGGTCAAGGACCAGAACTCCACGTACGGCCGCGGCGCGGCGGACGAACTCCTGTCGATCGCCGAGAGCGGAGGTGCGGCCCGGCTGACGCTGGAGGACAAGCACGGCGACGTCGTCGGCAGCATGTCCGCGGCGGACGGCGCGGCCACCGCCCTGGACGAGTCCACGGCCTTCGACCCGTTCGGCCGGGTGCTCGGCACGGCCGACATGCACGGCAACGTGGGTTACCAGGGCGGCTGGACCGACCCGGACACCGACCAGGTCGACATGCAGTCCCGCTGGTACGACCCGGGGACGGGCACCTTCGACTCCCAGGACTCCTACATCTACAGCTCCGGCGCCTCGATCCTGGCGAACCGCTACACCTACGGCGCCGGCGCCCCGCTGGACTACACCGACCCGGACGGCCACTGGCCGAGCTGCGGCTGGTGCAAGAAGGCCGTGAGCTGGACGGGCAAGAAGCTCCGCCAGGGCGCGCACTGGGTCTCCAAGACCGCCCAGTCCGTCTGGCACGGCGTGCAGTGGGCGTGGAACAACCCGGGGGCGGCGTTCAAGCTGGCGCTGAGCTACGTCGGCAAGGCTGCCAGCTGGGTGTACCGGAAGTCGGGGCTGAAGACGGTCGTCGACGCCACGGTCAACGCCGTCAAGTGGGTCGGCCAGAAGACGGGCATCACCGAGTGGGCCCGTGAGAAGGCGAGACAGGCCGCCAGGGCGGCCTACCAGGCCAAGGTCTACATCACGAAGAAGGCCAGGCAGGCGGCCTCCTTCGCGGCGCAGCACAACCCGATCCCGGCGATCCTCGCGGCCACCAAGCCGCTGATCGCCGTCGGCAAGGCGATCGTCACCGCCGACCCGAACCTTCCGGCGATCGTCGTCGGCGCGGCCGTCCAGGTGGTCGCCGATGCAGCCAAGGCCGCGGACGCCATCCGCGACGAGGTCGTCAAGCAGGTCGGGAGCGTCGTGGAGAGCGTCTCGGACGCGGTCGACTGGGGCGAGGTCTGGGACGACGTCAAGACGGTCGGCAACATCGTCGGCGACGTCACCGGCTTCAACGACATCAAGAACTGCGTCACCACGGGCGACATGGAGTCCTGCGCCTGGGCGGCGGCGACCGTGGGCGGCATCGTCCTCGGCGGCGCCGGCGCGGCGGCGGTCCGGGCGGCGAAGGCCGGACGGATGACGGCGAAGGCGGCGAAGTACGCGGACGAGATCGCGAAGGCGGCGGAGAAGGGCAAGAAGGTCCTCGAAGAGGCCGAGTCGGTGGCGGAATGCGTCTCGACCGCCGGCGACGTGGCGTCTCTCGCCAGCGGCAACAGCTTCGTACCCGGTACGGAAGTCGTGATGGCGGACGGCAGCCGCAAACCGATCGAGAAGGTCGAGGAGGGCGACGAGGTCCTCGCCACCGACCCGACGACCGGCAAGACCTCGAAGGAGAAGGTCACCGACACGATCAAGGGCAAGGGCACGAAGAACCTCGTCAAGCTCACGATCGACACGGACGGCGACAAGGGCCACGCGACGGACACCGTCACGGCGACCGCGGGCCACCCCTTCTGGGTCCCGGACCTGAAGAAGTGGCTGAAGGCCGGCGAGCTGAAGCCCGGCCAGTGGCTCCAGACGGGTTCCGGTACCTGGGTCCAGGTCGAAGCGGTCAGCGCATGGACGCAACAGGCGGCGGTCTACAACCTGACGGTCGACACGGCGCACACGTACTACGTGGCGGCGGGCGAGACGTCGACCCTCGTTCACAACTGCGCCGCGGGCAAGGGCACCAGAGGCAACAAGGGCAAGTTCCAGCCCACGATCACGGTCCACCGGGCCCAGGGCAACTGGAACATGGACGACCGTATCTCGGAAGCCACCGGTCTGCGGTACGAGGCGGCGGAAAGGGCGACGGGCAAGGCCAAGTCCCGTACCTACACGGCCGCCGTGCACAAGAAGACGGGGGACATCGCGGTGGGCTGCTCGGGCAACGGCAGCTGCGCCGAGCCGAACATCCTCGACCACACAGGCTGGGACGCGGACGACGTCGTCTTCACCAGGGCGATCCGGCGGGAGGACTTCGACGACGGGAACGGCAAGATTCTCCAGGAGAAGGAGATCTGCACGACCTGCCAGGGCAACTATCCCGCTGACAACTTCGTCCACAGTGTCATCTACGACCCCAAGGGACCATGGATGATTGGGCAGTGATGAGGGCATCGATCCTGGAACTGCGACGCCACGACTGGTCCGCACTGCGCTGCGGCTGCGGGCAGTCGGGTGCGCATCTGGCGGAGTCGTTCAGCAGGCTCCTGGAAGCCCGCAGCAGGCAGGAGACCATCGGGCACACGCTGGAGAACCACCTCGAGGTGCAGAGCATGCTCTTCGAGGTGGCCCCGCATGCCGTGCCGGTGATGCTCACGGCGCTGGGGGAGGATCTGCACGACTCCGTCAGGGGCCACTTCCTGGGGATGCTGGAGTTCCTCGTGACAGGGGAGTCGCATCGAAGCGAGGTCGAGGCCGGTCGCCCCGATCTGGAGGAGGAGTGCGTAGCCGCGGTGCGTGAGGGCATCCTGGTGCTGTATGCGGAGGCCGTGTCCGGAGACGTCGAGGCTGTGTTCGACATTCTCGAGTTCGTCGACGAGGACGCGGACCGGCTGGAGTACTACCGCTCCGCCCTGGCCGAGGGCCTTCGCCAGGGGTGAGCAGGGCCGTGGCCCAGGGCGGTCTAACGGTTCGAACTCGAACACGTCGAAGTTCTCGGCGATGCTGTGGCGGCCAGAGCGGCGAGTGCTTCGGCGAGCCGTTCGACGCGGGCGCGCCGGGTGGGAGCGGTGGCTTTCGAAGACCGTACGGCCTCCGGGCAGGTCTCCGCTGCCGGTCGGCGTTCGGCGACGGCGTCACGTGTGGCGTCGGCCGGTGGGCACCTCCCGCTCCAGCAGTGCGGTGCGCAACTCGAGCGGGGTCACTCCGTGCCACCGGCGCACCGCCCGCCGCAGTGCACTGACGTCGGCGAAGCCGGCCTGGCGTGTGATGTCACGGAGCGTCAGTTCCGATCGTCGCAACAGCTGTTCGACCTGCTCGCGGCGCACCCCGTCGACGATCGCCTCGTAGGTGGTGCCGCACTCGGCCAGGCGACGGCGCAGAGTGCGTTCGCTGGACGCGTGCCTGCGGGCCTGCTCGAGGAAAGAGGGGACGGCGGGAAGGCTCTGCGCGATGGAGATTTCCAGCACCTCGAGCAGGTCCTGCTGGTCGCGCCGTGACGCCATCTGTTCCTCCAGCACGTCGAGCACCGACGCGCAGGTGATGGGGTCCCGCCCCGGCATGGTCGCACGGGCCCACCGAGCGGGGATCACCATGCGGTTGCCTGCAGCGTCGAAGCGCAGTGGGCAGCGGAACAGTTCGTCGAACGGGCGCGTGTCGCGCGGGGCGGGGAAGGCGAACTCGACCGCCTGGGGGGCGAATGCGGCGCCGACGCTCAGGCGGGTGAGGGTGACGACGCTGGAGTACGCCTCCTCGATCAGGAAGACGGCGACGGTCGGATCCAGTGCGGGGTCCGGCAGATCGGCGCGCAACACGTAGCCGGCGTCCTCCCAGCGGGCCGACCACACCGTCATCGCCCCGGATAGGTTCTGATAGCGCACGCCGGCCTCGATGGCGTCCTGGAGAGTGTCGGCAGCCATCATGGCCAAGCCGATCAGCCCCCACGCGGTCAGGTGCTGCGCCGCGCCCACGCGCAGCCCCAGGTGCTCGTCCCCGGTCCGCTCCACCGCCTGGCGGATGACGTCGCTGCCCTGCCGGTAGGAGACCCGCAGGGCGGCGGAGCCCATCACCGTCGGGTCCAGCCCGACCCGGGTCAGCAGCGGCTGCAGGTCGACGCCGGACTCGCCGGCGACCCGGGCGAGGTAACGGAGGATGTTCGGCGCGATGGTGGCCGAGGTGCTGCGGCTCGTTCCAGGAGAAGTGACCGGGGCGGGAGCATCGGGCATCGCGTTCCCTCTCACCAGGGCGTTTCTCGCTTCACTGTAAGCAGCCGGGCCTCGCCTGTCGCGGGCGTGGCCGCCGAAGCCCCTGTTTCGGCCTCTGGCGCGCTGCACCGGGCCTTTTCGCCCTCCCTACCTTGTGCGGAAACCCGCCCGCCCAGCCGTCCGTGGCGCACGGGATACCGGCGTGAGGGCCCAAGAAACGAAGGCTCATCATGACTGCACCTCTTCAGACGCCGGCTCGGCGACGATCTGTGCGCCGGAGCCCGCTTGCGGCGGCCCGACGGGTCGTGGCGACGGTGTTCGCCGCCCAGGGAGCATCGGTGGCCGCGGTGTCCACTACGGTGCCCGCTGTCAAGGAGCGTCTCGCGCTCTCTCCGCTGACGATGACCGTGCTCGTCGTGGCCGTCGCGCTGAGCGCGGGCGTCGGCAGCTTCGCCGGACTGGCCGTGATCCGACGTCTGGGGCTGGTCGCCGCCATGCGGGCCGCCGTCGTGGCGACCGCCGCGGCTCTGCTGCTGATCGGCTGGGCTCCCGACCGGGCCTTGGCCGCGGTGGCCTACGGGCTGTTCGGCATGGCGCTCGGGTGCATCGACGTGTCGGCGAACACCCGGGCCGCGGCCGTCGAACGCCACTACGGCCGGAGCATCTTCGCCTCCTTCTACGCCGCCTGGAGCGCAGCAGGCGTCGCGGCCGCTCTCCTCACGGCGGGCACGGCTCACCTCGGCTGGTCCGCCGAGTACACCCTGACGGCACAGGCCGGCCTCGTCCTGGCCCTCGCCCTGAGCGTCCGCTCTCACGCGCTTCCCACCGACTCGACGTTCGCCGTGTCCGACCACGAGGAGTCCGTCGTGCTCGGTCGCGGACTGTGGGTGAGACTCGCCCCGTTCGGCCTTGTCCTCCTGGTCGCTTATGTCATCGACTCCACGGTCTCGTCGTGGTCGACCCTCTATCTCCACCAGACACTGGACACCGCCTTGTCCATCGCCCCCCTGGCCTACGCGGCCTATCAGATCGGCACCGTCACCGGGCGGGCCTGCGCCGACCACCTCGTACGCACGATCGGCCCCGTGGCCGTGGTCCGTGCCGCCACTCTGCTCACCGCCACGGCGCTGGCGGGATTGGCAGCCGCCCCCGCCTGGCCGTACGCGGTCCTGGCCGCCGCGTGCACCGGGCTGGGGGTCTCCGCACTCGTCCCCCTGTGCCTCGCGTCCGCCGGACGTCTGCGACCGGGGGCGGCCGAAGCGGTCCTGGCCCGTATGAACGTCTTCAACTACACAGGTGTGCTCGCCGGCGGGGCAGCCAGCGGAGTCCTCGGGTCCACCGGCCACTTCCGACTCGCCTACGCGATCCCCGCCGCACTGGTCCTCGCGATCCTGGCGACCGCACGATCCTTCAACCACCGGTTCACGGCGTAGGCCGCGCGCAGCCGTTGCCGGGTTCTGCCGAGCCCGCGAAACCGCGCCCGCGCCCGCGCACCGCAGCCGGAGCCGGACGCCTCGCAGGCAGCGTGGTCGGTGCGTGGGCGGCGAGCATCTGGCCGCCCGAGCCCCCTCTCTGACCGCACGGACCGTTTTCCGTTGCATTGCAGATGAATAAGTTCCCTTCAGCCCTTCAGGAATGGGGCGGTGAACGGCTGGAAAGAAGGATCTGGTTCATGGGAAATGTTCAGTACGACACGTGCGTGATCGGAGCGGGTCCTGCCGGGCTGGCGGTCGCCAGAGCCCTGATGGAGCGGGACCTGCCGTACACGCATCTCGAGCGGCACACTGGGCCCGGAGGCATCTGGGACATCGACAACCCTGGCAGCCCGATGTACGAGTCGGCCCATTTCATTTCCAGCAAGACTCTCTCGGGCTTCGGAGGATTTCCCATGCCCGACGAATTCGCAGACTATCCCCCGCACCGGCAGATCCTCTCGTACCTGAAATCCTTCGCCGACGCCTACGAGCTGACGGAGCGCATCCAGTTCGGTGTCGAGGTCGAAAGCGTCGAGAAGAACGCCGACGGCACCTGGGCGGTCACCCGGACCGACGGAGAGCGAACCGTGCACAGCCAGGTCGTGGTGTGCACGGGTTCCCAGTGGCACCCCAACATCCCGGAGCTGCCGGGGAACTTCACCGGCGAGGTCCGCCACACGATCGGCTACCGCAGCGCCGAGGAACTGCGCGGCAAGCGGGTCCTGGTCGTGGGAGCGGGGAACTCCGGCTGCGACATCGCCTGCGACGCGGCCCGCAGCGCCGACCACGCGGTGATCAGCATGCGCCGCGGCTACTGGTTCATCCCCAAGCACCTCTTCGGCCGGCCGGTGGACACCATCGCCAATGACGGGCCGCACCTGCCGATGTGGCTGGCGCAGCGGGTCTTCGGCACCCTCCTGAGGATCCTCAACGGCGACCCGACGCGCCTGGGCCTGCAGAAGCCGGACCACAAGCTGTTCGAGACCCACCCCACGATCAACTCGATGCTGCTCCACCACCTCCAGCACGGAGACATCACCGCCAAGCCGGGGATCGCCCGCACCGAGGGCAGGACGGTCCACTTCACGGACGGCACCCGCGACGACTTCGACCTGATCCTGCTGGCCACCGGTTACGTCCACAAGGTGCCGGTCGCGCAGAAGTACTTCGGCGACGAGCAGCACCCCGACCTGTACCTGTCGTCGTTCTCCCGCGAGCACCAGGGCCTGTTCGGAGTCGGCTTCGTCGAGACCAACTCCGGCGCGTACCGGCTCTTCGACACCCAGGCCCAGCTGATCGCCGGGCACATCCACGACGCACGGCACCGGCTGCCGAACGCGGAGCGATTCGGGGGCATGATCCGTACCGACCGCCCGGACCTGTCCGGCGGCATCAAGTTCGTCGACTCGCCCCGGCACACCGGCTACGTCGACAGCGGGGCCCTCGTGAAGCACCTCGTCAGGATCGCGGCCGAGATGGGCTGGCGCACCGAAGGCCGACCGCCGCGCGTGCGGTCCCTGCGGGACGTGGAGACGGTGTCATGAGCGGCTTCGACTTCCATGACAAGGTCATGCTGGTGACCGGCGGCGCCGGTGGGATCGGCAGCGCGATGTGCCGTCGCTTCGCCGCCGGGGGCGCCCGCTGCGTGGTCGTCGACATCGACGGTGCCCGTGCCAAGCAGGTCGCCGCCGAGCTTCCCGGCGCCGGACACACAGCCATCGGCTGCGACCTGGTGGACCGGGCACAGGTGGAGCACCTCTTCGATCAGGTCGCCCACGCGTACGGCCGCCTCGACGTGCTCGTCAACAACGTCGGAATGACCAGCGCCGAACGCTTCGACGTGCGCAGCGTCGAGAGCATCGAGAAGGAGATCACCCTCAACCTGATCTCGCCACTGGTCGCCACCAGGATCGCGATCCCGCTGCTGCGGGCGTCCCTGGACGCCCGCGTGGTCACCACCGTCTCCCTCGGCGGGATCTTCCCGCTGGGCGAGACTCCGATCTACACGGCCTCGAAGTTCGGGCTGCGCGGGGCGATGCTCGCCATCGGGCTCGACCTGAGGAGCAAGGGCATCCTGGCCGGATCGGTGCTGCCGTCGGCGACCGACACCCGCATGTTGCGCCAGGAAGCCGTGGACGGCGGGAACTCCATGCAGTTCCAGGACCCGCCACAGCAGCCCGCCGACGTCGTGGCGGCCGTGGTGGCCCTGCTCGACAAGCCCCGTCTGGAGGCATACCCCCGGACCGGAGAGTCCCGTCTGGTCCGGCTCGCGATGCTGGCGCCGAACCTGTTGCCGAAGGTGTTCCCGTTGTTCCGGCAGAGGGGGGAGCGCGGCATGGCCCGCTATCTCGAGGATCTGCGCCGCCGGGGACTGGCCCGGCGGGTCGACGGACGCTGGGAACTGGTGGAGGAGAAATGACCGCAGCCGAGAGCCCCGCCACGCTGAAGGTCGTCAACCCGGCCACCGGGGAGCTGATCACCACTGTGCCCGCCACGAGCGCGGAAGACGTCGCCAAGGCGGCCGAGCGGGCCGAGCAGGTCCTCGCATCCGGCGTGTGGTCGCAGCTGCCGGTCCGGGAACGCGCCGCGGTGCTGCTGCGGCTCGCCGACCTGATGGAACGCGACACCGGGATTCTGGCCCGGCTGGACAGCGAGGACGCCGGAAAGCCGATCACGGAGTGCCTCACCGGCGATGTGCCCGGCGCCGTCGAGTCGATCCGCTGGTTCGCCGAAGCGGCTGACAAAGTGTTCGGCAGGATCGCACCCGGAACCGGACACGACAGCCTGGGCCTGATGACTCGGGAGCCGATCGGCGTGGTGGCGGCGATCCTGCCCTGGAACTATCCGCTGGCCATGACCGCGTGGAAGGCCGGTCCCGCCCTCGCCGCGGGCAACTGCCTGCTGGTCAAGCCCGCCGAGGCGACCCCGCGTTCGGCCCTGCACCTGGCTGAACTCGCCGCCGAGGCCGGCCTCCCCGAGGGGGTCCTCACGGTCCTGACCGGCCACGGCTCCGTCACCGGCGCAGCCCTGGCCCGCAGCCCCGTCGTGGGCGCTCTCTCGTTCACCGGCTCCACCGAAACCGGGCGCCGCATCCTCAAGGACGCGGCCGACAGCAACTTCAAACGCGTCTGTCTGGAGATGGGCGGAAAGAGCCCCCAGGTGCTGATGTCCGACGCGCTCGCCTACGGCGACGAGCTCATCGACCACATGATCGAGGCCGCATTCCTGACGATGGGGCAGAACTGCACGGCCGGTTCCCGCGTCCTGGTCCACCACAGCATCGCCCACGAGGTGCTGGAGCGGTTCACGATCGCCGCGAAGCGCCTGGTCATCGGTGATCCCGCGGACCCTCGCACTCAGGTGGGGCCACTGATCGACCGGGCGGCCTTCGACCGGGTCGCGGCGGCGGTGGAAGCCGCCCGGGCCGGTGGAGCCCGCATTCACACCGGAGGGCTGCCGCACGGCCTGCCGCAGCGTGGGGCCTACTACCCGCCCACCGTGATCACCCACGCGCCCGAAGGCAGCGACGTGCTCACCAGGGAACTGTTCGGCCCCGTCGTCACCGTCCAGACCTTCGCCTCCGAAGACGAGGCGATCCACCTGGCGAACGCTACCGAATACGGACTCGCCGCCTCGGTATGGACCCGCGACCTCGACACCGCCCTCAGGTTGGCACGCGGCGTCCAGGCCGGCGTGGTCTCCGTCAACTCCTACAGCGAGGGCGACATCACCACACCCTTCGGCGGCTGGAAACAGTCCGGGTTCGGAGGCGCGGAGAAATCGACCAACGCCTTCGACCAGTGGACCCGGGAGAAGACCGTCTGGATCCGCACCCGGTGATTCGGGCTGATCATCCGTCAGGGGGGTTGGCGACGGGTCGGTGTGAGTCGTGAAACACCTGCCGACGGCTGACCGGACATGTCCTGCGCCGCCCATCGTGCACATCATCCCCCGTCTCGGATCGCGGAAGCTGAACTCGGTCATTCCAGGGCGAGGACGGACGGCACGGATGACGCTGCCTGTGGGCGGGACGGGGTGAGCGAGTCCAGTGCGCCGCCGGGGTGGGCGACCATACTGAGCACCGTGCCGGCGAAGGGGCGCAGGCGGCGATCGAGTTCGAAGCCGAAGCACCTGCAGATCGCCGAAATCCAGTCGCTCGGACCGCGCCGCGAAGCTGCCCACTGTCACTGTGCGGCCCGCTGACGCCGCGGTCTCGACGCGGCCGGGAGACTCTTTCCGTTCCAGGAGGTGCGGCGCTCTCTGTCGCCGCGCCGTCACCCACCCCGATGCGCGGGCCCTGATCCGTTACCTTCCGCAGCCAGGGCCGCCCGCACCCGCTGCTCCTCGCGAGCAGAGCCGACGTCCCGTTCCAGGGGGGTGCGGCTCACGGCTGTCGCGAGGTCCTCCAAGGCCTGTTTTTGCAGTTCCGCCTCGCGCCGCACGACCGGGCTCCCGTTGCCGACGGCGGCGCCCTCCCACGCGTGGAGCGCCTCCTCCACGCGCCCCCAGTCCGGGTTCCGGTGCTCGCGCACGGCGACTGCCGCCTGCTCGGTGTCCGCCTCGAGGGCCTCGGCGAACCGCTCCGCCTCGGGGATGAAACGGCTGTCGGCCCGCGGTACATGGCTCTCCATGAGCATCGCCGCCCGGCCGAACCGCTTGAGCGCCTCCTGCGCCTCCTGCGCCTCGCGCGATGTCAGACCCCTGGGGCGGACCGGTTCCTGCCTCGCGCGGTCGTATGCCTCCTGCCAGGCGGCACGTGCCTCCCTGCTTGCGAGCAGTGCCCTGCGCATGTCGGCGTGATGCTCCCGGGTCGGTTCGGCGTAGCTGCGGAGCACCGCGGCCGCATAGCGGCCATTGGCAGCGAGCCAGTCCGCAAGTCGGCCCGGCAGCTTGGGCGTCTCCCATGCGGGGAACACCACGTACGCCAGCATCGCCAGGGCCCCGCCGAGCAGGGTGAGGACCACCCGCTCGGGGACCGTCTGCTCCCATGCCTGGCCGCCCATGCCGAGCAGGAAGACGACGTACGCGGCAGTGAAACACTGGGAGTAGGCGTAGCCGGTCCGGATCAGCGTGTACGACAGGCCCGCCGAGACCACCGCCAGCGCGCCGGACACGTGGGCGCCCGGGCCCAGGGCCCGCACCATGCCGGTGGCGAGCGCGACCCCCGCCAGGGTCCCGGCGAGACGGGCCACCGCACGCGCGTACGTCCGGTGGAAGTCCGGCCGCATCACCATCACCGAGGCGATGGGTGCCCAGTAGCCGTGGCCCAGGGGTAGCCGGGCGGCGATCAGATAGCCGAGCGTGGCCACCGCCGCCAGGCGGACGGCGTGCCGGAATATGGGCGAGTCCCGGCGGAGTTCACGGCGGACCGTCCGGACGAGGACCGGGACCAACCGGAGCATGGTCGGGCGCATCAAAAACTGGGCGCCGGCGAGGCCGGGCGGCGTGGGCGTCCTCCCGGGCGCGCAGCCGCACCCGGCGATCTCCAACGCCTCGCCGAGCAGTTCCACGAGCCGCTCGGCGGCTTGCCGCGCGGGGCCCTCCAGCACCTCGTGCTCCTCGTCGACGCGCAGGACGTCCATGCTCCCGGGCCGCACCTCGGCGGGAGTGCCGCGTCGGATCGAACGAGCGGCCGCATCCAGGACGTCGGCGGCCGCGTCGAGCAACTCCCGCGCGCGGTCCCGCCCGGGTCCCTCCGCCGGGGCGCCCACGTCCGGGTCGGCGAGCGCCGCGACCACCGGCCGTATGCGCTCGGCGAGTCCCCGGGGGCCGTGCAGGACGGGGGGACGGGTGCGGGCCTGTGACGGCGTCACGGCAGCCGCGTCCCGGGCCGTCATCAACGGCTCCGGGTCGAACGGGGCGGTCGGGTCGTGCCGCAACCGGCGGGCGTAGTCCGCCACTGCGGCCAGAGCGTCGGCGAGCGCGTCACGATGCGCGCCCCAACGCCGGATCGGGAACAGCAAGATCAGCACGGCCTGCGTCACGCCCCCGAGTGCGATGATCCCGGCGTGCTCCAGGGCTCGCCCGATGCTCGTGGGCAAGGTGATGGTCACCATCATGCTGCCCACGGTCGTCGCTGCGACGATCCCAGCAGTCGATCCGACGGCCCACGCCATTCCCGCGGCAAAGGCCCATACGGCCAGCAGCGGCAGGAACGTCACGAATCGCCCCGCCGCCAGGTAGCCCACGAAGGTGCTGAGCGCCAGACCTGCGCCCGCGCCGAGCGCGACCACCTTGCGTGGACGCCAGCTGCGCTGGAAGGTGGCCCCACCCGCGGAGTAGGCGCCGAGGGCGGCGGACGCGGCATACGCAGGGGAGACCAGCCACAGCGCCGGCCCGACGACGATCGCCACCCCAGCGGCCGCGCGCAGCGCGAGCAGGGGCTCCAGCCGCGTCTCCTCGATCTTGAGCCCGGATCGCACGACCTCCCCGAAGGCCCGCAGCCACGTCACAGGTGTCCGCCTGGCCGGAACGCCCTGCCGGGTCGCGTCGGCCTGGTTGAGGTGCGGCAGCCCTCGTGCAAGGAAGCCTCCCCCACGGCCCGCTGGCTGGCGGCCGCAGCCGCTGGAGGTGGTGCTGCCACTGCGGACACTGCTGAGCGTCCGCCGTCCGTCCTCCAGGCCGGAGCGCGGGCAATCGTTGTTGGTTCAGGTCCGGCCGGAGCGCGGCGATTGCCCCCAGCCCCGTCCGGCGGACGGGCAGATCGCCACCCCCGGTCCGAGGGAAGCAGGGGGCACGGCGGCACCGGATCTCTTACCGCTTGTGGCCGTTGCCGTGTCCGTTGGGATGCAGGACCACCTTGGTCCAGCCCTCGTCACGGGCGTCGAAGTGCTCGTAGGCGGTGGGGGCCTCGTCCAGGCTGAGCTCGTGGGAGACGACGAAGCTCGGCTTCGCCTTCCCGCCGGCGATCAGATCCCGCAGGGCGCGGTTGTACTTCTTCACCGGAGCCTGCCCGGTGCCCATGTGCTGGCCCTTGAACCACATCTTCCCGAAGTCGATCGGCACCTTGCCCTGGGCCTCCAGCTCGCCCTGGGCCTCCGCGCCGCCGGGGTCCTGGGGCAGGAACACGCCCACCACGCCGATGTCGCCGGTGAACCTGACCGAGTCGATCAGGCCGTTGAGCGTGAGGCTGGCGTCCTCGTGTCCCTGGGGATCGTGTGCCTGGTAGCCGACGCATTCGCAGCCGTTGTCGGCGCCCAGACCGAGGGTGGCCTCCTTGACGACCTCCGCAGGGTTCTGCTCGGCGGTGTTGATCGGGATGGCCCCGATCTCCTCCGCCTTGCGCAGCCGGTCGGGCTGGTGGTCGACCGTCCAGACGCGGCCGGCGCCCTTGAGGAGGGCGGAGTAGGTCGCCATCAGCCCGACGGGACCGGCCCCGAAGACGATGGTCTGGTCGCCCGGTTTGACGTGGGCCATCTCGGTGGCGTGGTAGCCGGTGGGAAAGATGTCGGCGAGCATCACGTAGTCGGTCTGCCGCTCGGCGGCGTCCTCGCCCAGACGCAGCGCGTTGAAGTCGCCGTAGGGCACGCGCAGCAGTTCCGCCTGGCCGCCCTGGTAGGGGCCCATGTCGGCGAATCCGTAGGCGGCTCCCGCGAGGGCGGGTTCCGGCTGCATGGTCAGGCAGTAGTTGGTCAGACCCTGCTCGCACTGCTTGCAGAAGCCGCAGGCGATGTTGAAGGGCAGGACCACGTACTCGCCGACCTGGACCTTGCGGACGGCCGGTCCGACCTCCACGACCTGGCCCATGTTCTCGTGCCCCAGGGTGCGGCCGGACTCGAACGAGGTGCGGCCCTCGTACATGTGCAGGTCCGAACCGCAGATGTTGGTGGTGGTGATCTTGACGATGATGTCGCAGGGGTGTTCGATCTTCGCGTCCGGTACGTCCTTCACTGTGACCGTTCGCGGTCCTTCATATACCGCTGCTTTCATGGTGACTTCCCTTGATGTCGCGGCATGGCGGAGATGGAGAGGGCGCAAGGAGCCTGACTCTCGGAATGCTGCGACGGCGTCCGTGGCTCCGGCACGCCTCTGCGGGCCGTGCACCCGGATGAGATGGACCGACCATGTGCCGCCGGCCCGCCAGGCGGAGCTTCGGCGCTCCGGCGGCATTGCCTCCGGGTCCCCGTCAGCCCCCGAGGCGAAACAACCACGCACCGACCGATCAGCGGAATCTCCGGATCCGGACGATCAGCAACCGACGGCACATCTCCGACTGAGGTCACCCGCTAGTCACCGTGGTCGTCCTGCAGCACGCTGCGACGCTCCTGTTCGCGCTTGGAGTAGGCGGCTGCCCGGATCGCCTCGTCGCTCTCCAGGCCTGATCCCAGCGCGCCGCCCACCGTGGCGACCGAAGCGACGAACCAGGACAAGGTCCAGTACTCCGTGGTGTGCAGCGGGGTTCGTGTCGTGGTGGCGAACACCCGGTCGTTGAGGATGAACAGCGCCCACACCACGTTGATGACCATCAAACCCACGTAGCAGACGATCACCCCGATACCCACGGTCACGATCGTCGAGGCGTTGTAGAGAGCGGCCCTCTTCCTCGCCTCCGGCGAAACCTCATCCGTTCGATGCCACAGGTTCGCGTCCACGATCAGCCAGCCGATCATGAGACCGACAGACCCGACCATGGCGATCACTAGGCGTGGCGTGCTCAGGTAGGTGGCCAGGTTCCAGATGGTGGAGTTCACAGTGGCGACTGCTCCCGTGGCGAGTGCGGCCGCCAGGGCTTTCGACAAGCCCGGCACCAAGCGCCACGGCCGGTTGGCGCGGACCATACCGCCGAGCACCCTCAGGTAACCGCGCGGCCCACTGACGACGTACCGGAGATCGGCGATCTCCTCCTCACCGACCTGGCCCGGATGGATGGGCGCGAGACGACCGATGAAGGGCCCCCGCAGCGGCTGACTTCCCGGAGGGCCCTCAGGCCCAGTGGCCTGCGGGCCCGCCAAACTGAGCACGGCTTCTTCCACGGCCTGCCGGGCCCTGGTCTGCAGCCGGAAGCCCCCCAGCGCGGGAAGGGACAGCAGCGCCAAGCCGTGTTCGTGACTCAGCTCCACCACGAGCTTGCGCCCGTGTGAGTGCAGGGGAAGGTCGGTGAGGGCCACGACGATGTCCCAGTTCCCCTCACTTCCGCGGTCCATGATCCGGCGCGTCAATGTGGGCAGGTCCTCGGTCCCTGCTGTGAAGGGCTCACTGACCACCTCGACGTCGAACCGTCGTCCCTGTGACCTGTCGGCGAGCCGATCAGGAAGCATCTGGGCCATGCGCTGCGCGATCTCCGTCGGCGCATCCGGATCCGCCAGAAGAGCCACGACCGTAACGTCCTGAGACGACACACGCATGACTCCTTATCGCCGGCTGCCCCCGCGATCGCACGTGGTCACAGGATGCCCCCGAGGTAACGCCGACGCCGCGTGACACGCTGGCCCCTGCCAGCAGGTGCAGGCGGTACGGTCAGGTCTCCTCGTGCTCCGCCGTGCAGGACCTGCCCCACCACCGGGCACACGGTTGCGTGCGCCACCACGAACACCAGCTCCGCGCCGCCACCCCGGGCGGCACCGCACGCCGCGCCACCGGACACCCCGCTTCGGTGTCCTGCCCGGAGGTGCGCAGGCAGGGGACAGGCGAAGACTTCGACTGGTTCGGGGGTCCCCGGCCGGGGCGGATCGAGAGTGGGCGCGAAGGGCGGTCGCCTCGCGGCGGGGCTCCCCTTCACGCCCACATACGGATCAACGGCGAAGCACTCTCGAAGGTTTCCCGGGAGCGGGGCCCGGTGACGGCGCCTGTCGCGCGGTTCCCGGCGCGATCAGGTAATCAGGAACGGTGAACAGGGACGCGACCGACCCCTTCGTGCATGTCCGGGGCGCCGGTGAGAACAACCTGCGGAACATCGATGTCGACATTCCGCGGGACGCGATGGTCGCCTTCACCGGCGTCTCCGGTTCGGGCAAGTCCTCGCTCGCGTTCGGCACGCTCTACGCGGAGGCCCAGCGGCGCTACTTCGAGTCCGTGGCACCGTACGCCCGAAGACTGTTGCAACAGGTCGGCGCACCGCACGTGCAGGAGATCACCGGACTGCCACCGGCTGTGGCCCTGCAGCAGCGACGCGGGTCGCCCAGCTCGCGCTCGACGGTCGGCACCCTCACCACCCTGTCCAATCTGCTGCGCATGCTGTACTCCCGCGCCGGCACCTATCCGCCCGGCGCCGCACGGCTGGAAGCCGAGTCGTTCTCCCCCAACACCGCGGCCGGCGCCTGCCCGGAGTGCCACGGACTGGGCGTCGTGCACGACGTCGCCGAGGACCTGCTCGTCCCGGACCCCTCGCTGAGCATCCGCGAGGGGGCGATCGCCGCATGGCCGGGCGCCTGGCAGGGCGCCAACCTGCGCAGTGTCGTGAGCGGCCTGGGGATCGACATCGACCGACCGTGGCGCAGGCTCAGGAAGAAGGACCGGGACTGGCTGCTGTACACGGACGAGCAGCCCTCCGTGTACATCGAGCCGGAGGAGGACCGCGTCGACTACGGCTACCAGGGCAAGTTCTGGAGCGCCCGCAAGCACGTCATGCACGTCCTCGCCGACTCCAAGAGCGAGAAGATGCGCGAACGGGCGCTCCGGTTCGTCAGGAGTGTGCCCTGCCCCGCGTGTCACGGCAGCGGACTGCGGCCCGAGGCGCTCGCCGTGACCTTCGCGGGACGTTCCATCGCCGAGATCAACGCGATGCCGCTCACAGAGGTCTTGGCGCTGCTGCGGCCCGTCGCGGGGCGGTCCGAGGCCGACGCCACCACCTCGACCGCCCGATCCGGGGAGACGACCGAGGTCGCGGTCCGGATCTGCGGCGATCTGGTCGCGCGGGTCGACGTACTGCTCGACCTGGGCCTCGGATATCTCAGCCTCGGGCGCCGCTCGACGACCCTGTCGCCAGGCGAGGCGCAGCGCCTGCGGATCGCCACCCAGCTGCGCTCGGGGCTGTTCGGCGTCGTCTACGTCCTCGACGAACCCTCCGCGGGCCTGCACCCGGCTGACGCGGAACCGCTGCTGGACGTGCTGGACCGCCTCAAGGCGGCGGGCAACTCGCTGTTCGTCGTGGAGCACGACATGGACGTCGTACGGCGGGCGGACTGGGTGGTCGACATCGGCCCCGCCGCGGGCGAGGGCGGCGGACGCGTGCTGTACAGCGGCCCGGTCGCCGGTCTCGAGCGGGTCCGGGAGTCGGCCACGAGCCAGTACCTGTTCGGGCGCGCCCAGCCGCTCGATCACCGCCCGCGCACACCGCACGGCTGGCTGCACCTGCGCGGGGTCTCCCGCCACAATCTGCGTGACGTGTCCGTCGACGTACCGCTCTGCGTACTGACGGCGGTGACGGGCGTGTCCGGTTCCGGAAAGTCGACGCTGGTGACGCAGGTGCTCGCCGAGGTCGTCCGCGGCCACCTCGGACTCGTGCCCGAGGAACCCGACGAGGCGCAGCTGGAGGTCGACGTCCAGGACGCGTCGGGGGTCGAGTCGTTCGACCGGCTGGTCCGGGTCGACCAACGGCCCATCGGCCGCACTCCCCGGTCCAACCTGGCCACGTACACCGGGATGTTCGACGCGGTGCGCAAGCTGTACGCGGCGACGGACGAAGCCAGGGCGCGCGGCTACTCGGCCGGGCGGTTCTCCTTCAACGTGCCCGAAGGGCGGTGCGAGACCTGCCAGGGCGAAGGATTCGTCGCGGTGGAACTGCTGTTCCTGCCCGGCACCTACGCGCCGTGCCCGACCTGCGAAGGCGCCCGGTACAACACCGAAACGCTGGAGGTCACCTACCGCGGCAAGAACATCGCGGAAGTACTGGCGCTGTCCGTCGACGCCGCCGCCAAGTTCCTGTCCGCCGCCCCGGCCGCCTCCCGCAGTCTGGAGACGTTGCGCGAGGTGGGACTGGGGTACCTGCGGCTGGGCCAGCCCGCGACGGAACTCAGCGGCGGTGAGGCGCAACGCATCAAACTGGCGACCGAACTGCAGCGGGCCCGCCGCGGGCACGCGCTCTACCTGCTCGACGAGCCGACGGCCGGGCTGCATCCCTCGGACATCGCGCTACTGCTGCGCCAACTGCACCGGCTCGTCGACGCCGGCAACACGGTCGTCGTCGTCGAGCACGACCTGGCCACGATCGCCACCGCCGACTGGGTCATCGACCTCGGTCCGGGCGGCGGCGACGCGGGCGGGCGGGTGGTCGCGGCGGGTCCGCCGGCCAAGGTGGCGAGGGCCCGCCGCAGCGCCACCGCACCGTATCTCGCGGCCCGGCTCGCGCGCTCCTGACGACAGAATCGCGATCGCGATTCCCCGAGCACCTGCGGCGCGACCCGGTGGCCGGGTGGTCTCGCACACCAGCGCGGTGCGCGAGTACGCCGGCCTTACGGCAACCGCGGGACGCGACCTGCCGCGGCAGTCCCGCAGCCCGGCCTGAGCGGTCGCGTGTGGCAAGAATGACCCCATGCACATGGTGATCGCGGGTGGACACGGCAAGATCGCGCGCCGGCTGACCCGGCTGCTCTCGGCCCGCGGCGACAACGTCACAGGGCTGATCCGCAACCCGGACCACGCCGACGACCTGCGCGCGGACGGCGCGGAACCGGTGGTGTGCGATCTGGAGCACGCCTCGGTGGACGAGGTGGCCGGCCACCTCAGCGGCGCCGACGCGGCACTGTTCGCCGCGGGCGCCGGACCGGGCAGCGGCGCGGCCCGCAAGCAGACGGTGGACCGGAACGCGGCCATCCTCCTCGCCGACGCGGCCGAGCGCGCCGGGATGCGCCGCTTTCTGGTGATCTCCGCGATGGGCGTGGACAGTCCGCCGCCGCCCGGCACCGACCCGGTGTTCGCCGCCTACCTGAAGGCCAAGGGCGAGGCGGACGCCGACATCGCCTCCCGTCCGGGACTGGACTGGACGATTCTGCGCCCGGGGATGCTCACCGACGACCCCGGTAGCGGCCGCGTCACGCTCGCCGAGCACACCGACCGCGGCCAGGTGCCGCGCGACGACGTGGCTGCGGTGCTCGCAGCCCTGCTCCACGAGCCCAGGACCGCCGGGCGCATCCTCGAGCTGATCAGCGGGTCCACCCCGGTCGAGGAGGCGGTGCGCGCCGTGGCCGGCGGCTGACGCCGCACTCCGCCCTCGCCCGGGTGCGGGTAATGACTTGCACAGGTCCGGTCGCCCCACGAGTACGCGAGAAAGGATCCACACATCTCGGGTAGCCGGCCCGTGAGCGGGTACGCGACATGCCGCGCGGTTCTCTGAGGGCTTCGAGGGACGGAGTGGTCCCATGGTCGGCAGTCAGGCGCCCAGCCTGCACCACCGCTACTCCCACCGGAAGGGCAGCCTTCCGCGGGGCAGCGCCGGGCGGGACCCCACGGCCGCGCGCGGAGGGCCCTGCCCGCCCGCTCGAACCCCAGCCGACCATGCCCTGCACGAACTGGTCGCGCTCTCCCGCGCCCTGTTCGGCACTCTGGACGAAGTCGAGATTCTGCGCCTGGCCATGGACCACATAGCCGCCGCGGGGCCATACAGTGCCGAGGCCGGATACCTCAATGTGGGCGGCGACCTGGTCCCCAGTCCAAGGGACGGGCAGATGCCTGCCTCGGCCGTGAGCCGGAGGGTGCGGGAGCTGGCCGGGCAGGACGGCAACGTGACCGTACCCGGCAGGCCCTGGGGTCGGGCCCTGGGGCTACGCGGACTTGAGGGACTCCACGGCTACCTCGTGGTGACGTCCCGCTCCCGGCCCACCGAGGCCGAGCGATCCCTGCTCGCCACGCTCGTCCGGCACACCGCTGCCGCACTGTCAGTCGCTTTCGCACATCGCCGCCGACGCGAGGACGCGCTGGAGCTGCACCGACTGAGGGACGAACGCACAGCCCTCCAGCGGCAGCTGATCTCTGTGGTGGCCGAGCTGGGCTACGAGCGAGCCGTTCACGCGCTCATGGCCGGCGTCGCTGCCTCGGGTGGCGGCGAGGAAGCTGTCACCCGCGCACTGCACGGGCTCACTGGACTACCTGTGCTGGTCGAGGACCGCTTCGGTCGGCTGAGGTCCTGGACCGGCCCCAGCCGCCCCGTCCCCTATCCCGAACCGGACCCAGTGCGCCAGGACGAAATGCTGTACGCCGTCGCCCGTCAGGCCGGGCCGGTGCGGATAAGGGACCGGCTGATCACCCTGATCCGCCCGCACGGCGAGATCCTGGGCGTGCTGGCCCTGGTCGATGCCCGGGACGAGGCCGACGAGCACACCGTGCTCGCGCTGGAACACGCTGCCGCGTCACTCGCCCCGGAGCTGACGCACCTGCGCAATCTGGCGGAAGTGGAGCTGAGGCTGCACCGCGAGCTGGTGGACGACCTCTTGGCAGGGACGGACGAGGCGAGCGCCTACGCCCGGTCCGAGGCAGTCGGACACGACCTGCACCGCAGCCACTACGTCGTCGTGGTGCAGTGGTCGAACCGGACCGCCGACGATTCCTTCGCACAGACCGTGGGGCGGGCGGCCTCTGCCGTGGGCATGCGCTCGCTGCTGACCCGACGCTCCGACCACGTCGTCCTGGTCGCCGACGACAGGCCGCACGCCCGCTCGCTGTACGAGGCGCTCGCCCGGGAGACCGGAACACGGTCCGGGACGATCGGGGTGAGCGCCCCTTCCGACTCCCTGAACGACATCCCCCACCACTACCAGGAGGCGCAGCGCGCCCTGGACGTGCGCCGCCACTCCCGCGAGCGCTACGGCACGGCGTTCTTCGACGAGCTCGGCCTCTACCGCATCCTGGGACCCGGCAACGATTACCGGGAACTGGAGACGTTCGTACAGGAGTGGCTCGGGCAGCTCATCGACTACGACTCCCGGCACCACGCGACCTTGGTGGAGACCCTGTCCCGGTACTTCGACTGCGGCGGCAACTACGACGAGACCGCGGAATCCCTCGCGATCCACCGCAGCACGCTGCGCTATCGGCTCCAGCGCATCCGCGACATCAGCGGCAACGACCTCGCGAACGTCGAGGACCGGCTGAACCTCCAGGTGGCGACCCGAGTGTGGAAGATCGTGCTGGGCGGGCCCGGCTGACGCCTCGCTGGAACTCCTGTGGGAGTGGTGTCAGCAGCGCTGCAGTGGCGTCGTAGGTCAGCCCAGCACTTCTTCGATCGGGGCGTCGGCGTCCACGTAGCGCACGAGCTTGCGGTTCGCGAATTCCACGATGCCCACGTCGCCGAGTTCGCGCCCGTAGCCGGAGCGCTTGATGCCGCCGAAGGGCAGCTCCGGTCGGGACGCGGTCGGGTGGTTGATCCATACCATGCCCGCCTCCAGCCGGTCCGCGACTCCGCGAGCACGTTCCGGGTCGGCGGCGAAGACCGCGCCTCCCAGGCCGTAGGGAGAGGTGTTGGCCAGCGCCACGGCCTCGTCCTCGTCGGCGACCCGGTAGACCGTGGCGACGGGGCCGAAGAGCTCTTCCCGGTAGGCCCGCATGTCCGGTGTGACGTCGGTGAGAAGAGTCGGCTCGACGAAGGCGCCCGGCAGGTCGGGCCGCCCGCCGCCCAGCACCACCGTGGCTCCCTTGTCCACCGCGTCACGAACCTGCTCCATCAGGAGTTCGGCCGCGGCCTCGGAGGACAGCGGGCCGAGCGTGGTGGCGGGGTCGGCCGGATCTCCCGGTTGCACCTCGCTCATCCGGTCACGCAGCCCGGTGACGAAGGCGTCGTAGACGTCGGCAAGGGCGATGAAGCGCTTGGCCGCCACGCAGCACTGCCCGGTGTTGCCCATCCGGCCGAGGAACGCGGCGTACACGGTGCGCTCGAGGTTGTGATCGTCCAGCACGACGAAGGGATCACTGCCACCCAGCTCGAGGACGGACTTTTTGACATTGCGGCCGGCGATCTCGCCCAAGCTCACGCCCGCCCGCTCGCTTCCGGTCAGTGACGCTCCCTGCACTCGAGAGTCATCGATGATGTTCCCGACGTCTCTGCCCCGCACGAAAAGATTGGTGTAGACCCCGGTCGGCACAACCGCATCCGTGAACAGCTGCTCGAGTGCCAGTGCGGACTGGGGGCAGCTACTCGCGTGCTTGAGCAGGATCGTGTTGCCCAGGACGAGGTTCGGACCCGCGAATCGGACGACCTGGTACAGCGGGAAGTTCCACGGCATAACGCCGAGAAGGACGCCGAGCGGCTCGTTCACCAGCACGGCCGTGCCCTCGGGCACCGGCAGGGGTCGTTCTTCCAGCAGCTCGGGGCCGTGCTCTCCGTAGTAGGTGAGGATGTCGGACGCGAGGTCGACCTCTGCACGGCTCGAGTTGATCAGCTTGCCGACCTCAAGGGTCAGGAGGTGCGCCAGTTCCTCCTTGCGCTCCCTCATGAGCCGGCCGGCGCGTTGCACGAGGGCCCCCCGGTCGGCCGTCGACCGGGCACGCCAGTTTGGAAAGCTGCGGTGCGCCGCGTCGATCGCGCGCCCTACGTCCTCGTCGCTCAGCGCCGGGAACTCACGAACCCTTTCACCGGTGTACGGGTTGACCGTGGCGATGGGGCTTGCCTGGGCAGTGACATGGGCGTCCATGACGCCTCCCTGGAGTCGGGACCCCTCGGGTTTCCACGCCCGGACCCGCTCACACGTGCTGATCCGGTCCCATGTCACGGCAGGCTGGGGGCAGTCGTGGTCATCGCCGTCCGTGGGCGGGCGCGGGCCGGGCCGGCGTGGCAGGCTTGCAGGGCGTCCGCGCCGTTCGTCGCAACACAGCAGCGAAGGAGGACGACCCATGGATGAGCAGGAATTCGTCCGTACCGTCGCCGAGCGCACCGGACTGGGCCGGGAGGAGGCGGGGGACCTGACCTGGGCCACGCTCGAGACGCTGGCCCACAGGCTGAGCCCGGGGGAGGCCAGGGACCTGGTCACCGAGCTCCCCGAGGGCCTCGCGGAGGCGGTGCGCCGGGGAACCACGGATCGCATCGAGCGGTTCGGCCACAAGGACAGCGTGCGGCGCGTGGCCGAACGCACCATGCTCAAGGAGGAGGAGGCCGACCGGGGTGTGCGAACCGTACTGGCCGTGCTCCGCGAGGCGATCAGCGAGAAGGAGTTCAACGACCTGATGGCGCAGCTCGGAACGGACTTCTCCCAGGCCATGAAACCCGCCGGGTGACACCCGCGGATCGCCGGTCCCTCGCGGCCGTCATGGCGTGAGGCGCACACGAAGGCCCGGGCCGCGGCCCGGGCGTCACAGTGCGATGACGTGGAGGTCGACCAGGTCGAGCAGCGCCCGCAGAGCCGAGCTGGGCCGCCGGGTCGACGACGTGCCGAGATGCATGCTCCAGCGGAGCACGGTGCCGTGGACGTCCAGGACGTGCAGGCCGGGGGTGCGGGCAACGGCGAACGCGGGCAGGAAGGCGATGCCCAGACCGTGCCGGACCAGTGCCGCCCCCATGTCGATGTCGGGCACTTCCAGTGCCACCCGGCGTGCGACGCCCGCTGCCGCGAACGCCCGGTCGACCACCTCGCGGTTGCCGTAGCCCGGCGGGAAGTCCACGAAGGGCTCCCCCGCGAGGTCCGCAAGTACCACCTTTCCCCGCTGCGCGAGCGGATGGGCGGCGCTCACCACCAGGACGAGCGGCACGGTGGCCAGCTCCCGTGCGTCGATCCCGGCGGGCTTGCGTTCGGGCAGCGACAGGAAGGCCACGTCAAGGTCCCCGCTGAGCAGCGCCTGCGCCAGTCCCGCCGAGCCGGCCGTCGCCAGCCGCAGCCGGACGTCGATCGCCGGATGCCGCGCGTGCAGCTGCCCGAGGAGCGCAGGCAGGTCCACCACCTCGACCGAGGCCATGGCCCCCACGTTCACCGTGCCGCGCAGCGTGTCCTGTGCGGCGCGTACGGCGTCCTGGGCGGCCTGGGCGGCGTTCAGGGTGGCCCGAGCCTCCGGCAGCAGCGAGGCGCCCGCCCCGGTGAGCCGGACCTGCTGCGACGTGCGCTCGAACAGCGCGCAGCCGAGCTCGCGCTCCAGGGAGCGGATCGCGGCGGACACCCCTGACTGCACCACGTGCAGCCGGCGTGCGGCACGAGTGAAACTCAGCTCCTCGGCGACCGCGATGAAGTGCTCCAGCTGACGTAGCTCCACAGCAGAAGTATCACTCGCATTGCTGGAGCCCAGCAAAAACATTCGTTGGCACTGATTCTGGCTGGTGAGGAGGATGGAAAGCGCCATCCGCTTCCGCCCGAGGAGGGGTACCCCTGCCTGCCGTTCCGACGCCGCTGAGCCGTCCCACAGCCGACGCTCCCGACGACCCGACCCACCGGATTCCAGCACCCGCTCCCGCCGACCTGCCGCCCCGCGCCCCCGCCCGGCGCCGTGCCTCGCACACGACCGGCTTCTGGTTCGTGGCGGTGGCTTTCACCGTGCTGATGGCCTTCGGCACCGCGCCGACCCCGCTGTGGCCGCTGTACGAGGCTCGGGACCACTTCGGCGCGACCACGGTCACGGTGGCGTACGCCTCGATGGTCGTGGGCGCAGCGGCCGCATTCCTAGGGCTGGGGCACCTGTCGGACCGGCTCGGCCGGAGGCGCATCATCGTCCCGGCGCTGCTGGTCGGCATCGTCGCGTCGGTCGTACTGATCGTGTGGCGGGACCTGCCGGGGCTGATCGCGGGCAGGATCCTGAACGGTGTCGGACTGGGGCTGATGGCCTCGACCGCGACGACGTACCTGCACGACCTCCACCACGAGGTCCGTCCGGAACGGACGGGTTCGGTGCTGCCCGGCATCGTGGCCACCGCCGCCAACCTCGGCGGCCTGGCCTCAGGGCCCCTGGTCGCCGGAGCCGCCGCCGAGTGGCTTCCCGCGCCCCTGATCACCGCCCAGGCGATCTTCACGCTCGCCATGGCAGTGTGCCTGGCGCTGGTGCTGTGCACCCCGGAGACCGTGGACCTGGAGTTGCCCGCGGCCCAACCGTCCAGCAGGTTCGTCCTGCGCCCCGGCGGCCGGCGGGCGTTCGGCGCGGCCGGCGCGCTGGGCGCCTTCGCCTTCGCGATCCTCGGCCTGATCTCCTCCCTCGGGGCGAGCGTGCTCCACGGCACCCTGCACACCGACTCGCACCTCGTGGTCGGCCTGGCGGCCTTCCTCATGTTCGGTTCCGCGGCGGCCGCCCAGCTGGTGCTGGGCCGCCTCCCACTGCCCCGGCTCCTGACCGTGGGGGCAGTGGTCTTCCCGGTCGGGCTGGTCCTGTGCGCCGTCGCCCTCCACCATCCGGCGCTCTGGCTCTACCTGGTCGCCGTGTCCCTGTCGGGAGCCGGCTCCGGGCTGCTGTTCAAGGGAGGCGTCGAACGTGCCGGTTCAGTGGCCGAGCCCGCCTCACGCGCGGGGGTCCTCGCCGTGTTCTTCGTCGTCGCGTACCTGGGAATGGGCCTGCCCTCCGTCCTGTTCAGCATCGCCCTGCGGCACTTCGCCGTGCAGACCGCGATGATCGGTTTCGCGACGGTCCTCTCCTGCGGCGCCGTTGTGTCGGTGGTCGTCGCGTTGCGGGATCGCGCACCCGGTCCCGGCGAGCTCTCGGCGCAGTCCGCTCGCCCCTCCTGACCTCCCGGCGGCGCATGCGACACGGTTGTCTGGGAGGCGCGGACCTGGGCACCCGGTGCGGGTGCGCGTGACACGGATCCGCGGCAGACGGGAGGCCCGAGATGTCTGCGGAATCGGCCAGAACGATCGCGCTCCCCTCTGGTGAGGAGATCGCGGCGCTCGGGCAGGGCACCTGGTACCTGGGCGAGGACCCGGCCCGGCGTGAACAGGAGATCGCCGCACTGCGGCTGGGCGTGGACCTGGGGATGACCGTCGTCGACACGGCGGAGATGTACGGCGACGGCGCAACCGAGGAACTCGTCGGGGAGGCCCTCCGCGGACGCCGGGAGGAGGTCTTCCTCGTCAGCAAGGTGCTGCCAGGCCACGCCGACCGGAAGGGCACCGTCGCTGCCTGCGAGGGCAGCCTGCGGCGGCTCCGTACGGAACGGCTGGACCTGTACCTGCTGCACTGGCGGGGACGGTGGCCACTCGAGGAGACCCTGGCGGGATTCACCGACCTGATGGAGGCGGAGAAGATCCGTTACTGGGGCGTGAGCAATCTGGACGTGGCCGACATGGCCGAGCTGACCACCCTCCCCGGTGGCGACGCCTCGGCCGTCGACCAAGTGCTGTACAACCTCTCCCGGCGCGGCATCGAGTGGGATCTTCTCCCCTGGTGCCGCGAGGCCGGGGTGACGGTCATGGCCTACTCCCCGATCGAGCAGGGGCGGCTCCTGAAGGTCGAGGCACTGGATGCCGTGGCCCGGGCCCTCGGAGCCACGCCGACCCAGGTGGCACTCGCCTGGGTGCTGGAACAGGGGGTGACCGCGATCCCGCGTTCCGGATCACCCGACCACGTTCGGGAGAACCGCGGCGCGGTGGACCTCCACCTTCCCACCGAGGCGCTCGACGCCCTCGACGAGGCGTTCCCGCCACCCAGCGGGCCCACGCCCCTGGAGATGCTCTGAAGGAGTTGACAGGATGACACGCCCGCTCGTCGTCGGAATGGGTGGTTCGCTGCGGTCCCCGTCGACCCGCCTCGCCGCACTGTGTGTGGCGGTCGAGGGGGCGGCCGATGCGGGCGCCGGCACTCTGGTGATCGACCTCAAGCGGCCGGCTCTTGCCCGAGACGCAAAACGTCCGCCCCTCGACCAGTGTGACGGTGGCCGCCGTGAGTACGGCCGGTTCCGTGTCCTCGATGGTGGCGCCGACCTCGTCGGTCATGGCTCCTTCTAGCCCGGGGCGCCGACGAGAGCCTCGAAGTCCCGGGGCAGCTGGGATATTACGTGGCGGAACTCGCCATCACTGACCGCGTCCCTCAGGGTGGTCAGCTCCGCCCGTACGCCCTCGCGGGCCTCGTCCGGGCTCACCCCTGCTCGCCTGCTCACCCGATTGATGAACTCGTCGAGTCCGAAGGGCTCGGCCTCCGGAGTGGGAGAGACCAGCGGTTCCTTCAGCGGCTTGGGCAGTTCGGACGCGAGGTCCTCCGCCTCACCCCTGGTGAGCCGCTCGGCCAGGGTTTCCAGGGTGGCACGGGTGAGGGGCTCCGCCTTCTCCGGGCCACACCCTGCCTGCTCCCGACGGGCGGAAAAACGGCGGGCTCCGTGGACCTCCGAGCACAAGTGCGGACGGCCTCCGCCACGGCAAAGGGGACACCGTCGCCGGTCTGCCGGATGTGCGTCAGGGCGCCGTGCCTGTGGGGCGCGGCCGGCTTTTCCGCCGTCGCGTTTCCGGTCGGCCCGGTCGGCCCGTTCGGCGTCGAGAGCGTTCGAGAGGGACGGCCGTACGGCTGACCGGGGGATGCCTGCGCATTCCATGCTGCTCTGCCAGGGTAGGAGGGGGTGTTCTTTTTCGGCCTCGGGTGCGGAGGCGCTCAGCAGGCGGGCTCTGCGAATCTCGACCGGTAACAGCCGATGGCGGCGCCGGCGGGAGCGAACGACGCCGTCCGGTTCCCGGTGAGGAGGCGAGAGGCATGACCGTGATGGGTGTGTCGAAGTTCGAGAGGTTCTTCCGCGCCGCCGCAGGCCTCGACGTGGACAAGAACGACCTGAAGCGGTACGGCGACTTCGTCGACGCCAAGCTCTACGACCTCCTGGTCGTCGGCCAGGCGTCGGCCAAGGCCAACGGCCGGGATACCGTCGAACCGTGGGACCTACCGATCACCAAGGGCCTCCAGGAGAGCATCCACCGGTTCCGGCGGCTCGACGAGGAGGTCGAGCTGAAGCCGATCGTGGAACAGCTCGCCGCGCACCCTCCCCTCGACAGGACACCCACCCACGAGACCGAAGAGCGCTACCCCGAGATCATCGGCGGTCTCAGCGTCGCCCTCGCCGAGACGTTCAAAATCATGTACCCGGATGTCAAGAACCCGCAGACCAGCCACTGGGACAGCGTGACCGCGGTGTTCGACCGGCTGCTGTAGCGGTCGCGCCCCGGTGCATGTCACCGATCTGAACTGACATGCCGGGCGGGGGCCGGAAGGAGACGGGAGCCTTTGTCGAGGCCGGGGTCGCGCCGCAGATGCTCGAGGATTCGCGATTGCCCTCTCAGCGCGGCTGGTCTCCTGGGCCGGGAAAATCACGCCTGATTTCTCCCACGCAACGGCCTCGGATTCGGAATGCCGTTTCGGGCAGGCAGATGAGGGATTGCGCGCCGAGAGGGTGAAGGAAGTCCTCGATGCGCGTGTCGATGAACAAGGCAGCAGACGGATACCAGCACCTCGACGCCCGCGACGACGGCTGGACCGAAGTCGTCCTCCACCCGGACGGCAGCTCCGGCTGGTCGCGCGCGCATACACGCTCGGGGCACCCTCGGCCGCGCCTTGCAGTCCCCGGTCCGGGAAAGGGATCCGGACGGGCCCTGCCGGGTGTCCCTGCCACTCGTGTCGTACAACCAGCGACTCGTGAAGGGAGCCGCATCATGACACAGGAACTGCGGGGGATGCGGGTGGGGATTCTGGCCGCCGACGGCGTCGAGCGCGTGGAACTCGACCAGCCGCGCGGTGCGCTGCAGGGCGCAGGGGCGAAGACCGAGATCGTCTCGCTCCATCCCGGCGAGATCCAGGCCCGCCAGTTCGACCTCAACGCGGCGGGAACCTTCCCTGTGGACCGCCTGGTCGCCGACGCCTCCGTCGACGACTACCACGCCCTGCTCCTGCCCGGCGGCACCATGAACCCCGACCAGCTGCGCATGGACCGCGACGCGGTGCAGTTCGTCAGGGACTTCATGGCCAGCGGGAAACCGGTCGCATCGATCTGCCACGGCCCGTGGACCCTGGCGGAGGCCGACGCCGTGCGCGGTCGCCGCCTGACGTCCTGGCCCAGCATCCGCACCGACCTGCGCAACGCCGGCGCGGAGGTCGTCGCCGACCAGGAGGTGGTCGTCGACGGGCAGCTGGTCACCAGCCGCGGCCCGGCCGACCTGCCTGCCTTCTGCGCCGCCGTCGTGGAGCAGTTCGCCCGGGCGCACCACCCCATGCCCGGCTGAACCCAACGGCCTGGCCGCGGAGAGAGCAGGCGGTGCACGGTGGAGGTGGGCCCGCTCTCCACCCCACCGGCCGGTCAGCCGTGGCGGTCGCCTCCGTACGGCCGCCGGCCCGTAGCGTCGCGCAGCCGCGTCGAATGTCGCCACGGGATCAGGATCGCCGCGGTGCGCCGTACCAGCCTGGAGTGGAGGAAGGGGTCGGTCCTGCGTCCCGGGTGGGAACCAGGACTCGGAACATCCGTGAACCCCGCTACCTCACGCCGGGCCGAACCGTGAGGTACCCCGCCGCGAACCCGAATCGTCGTCCCGCCTCCTGTCCTCGCAGACCGACCGCCGGTGCCACTTTTGGACCCGCTGGGCGCAGGCGGGGTGACCGGGCGAACAGCCACTCTGGGACCTGTCGGGACCGCTCGGCGGTCCGTCGGCGGAAGGAGTGGCCATGACCGAGCAGGCCCGCAGGGCCGTTGCCTCGTACTCGACGTACCAGGAAGCCGAACATGCCGTCGATCACCTCGCCGACCAGGGCTTTCCCGTTGAGAAGGTGGCGATCATCGGTCGGGACATGCGCCTGGTCGAACAAGTGATCGGTCGAATGGGGTACGGCGAGGCCGCCCTCCACGGCGCAGCCACCGGAGCGCTGCCCGGCGTACTCGTCGGCTGGATCTTCGGGCTGCTGAACTGGCTGAATCCGGTCGTCTCCGGTCTGCTCCTCGCCCTGTACGGGCTGATCTTCGGAGCGGTCGTCGGTGCGCTGCTCGGCGTGCTGTTGCACGCGGCCCAGGGCGGCCGCAGGAACTTCGCCTCGGTCCGCTCGATGGAGCCCAGCCGGTACGACGTCGTGGTGGACGAGGACGTCGCCGATGAGGCCGTCCGGCTGGTCGCCGGGCTGGACAGCAGGGCCGGCGCGAACACGGGGAGTGCCTCCTCCAGGGGCGGCCGCCCGCGCAGCGGCCCCGCCCCCAGCTGAACGAGTTTCGAAGCCGGGCGGACAGGGCCCGGAGGATGAACGGTCGCCGACGGACGTCGACCGCCGCGGAAGGAGTTCCTCATGGCCAAGGCAGTGGGCATCGACCTGGGCACCACCAACTCGGTGATCGCGGTGTGGGAGGGCGGCGAGCCGTCCGTCGTGCCCAACAGCGAGGGCAACCGCACGACACCGTCCGTCGTGGCCTTCACCGACACCGGCGAGCGCCTGGTGGGCCAGCTGGCCCGCCGCCAGGCGATCCTCAATCCCAAGGGCACCATCTACTCGGCCAAGCGGTTCATCGGCCGGCACTTCGACGAGATCCCCGACGAGGCCAAGGCCGTCGCCTACGACGTCGTCCCGGGAGAGAACGGCGAGGCCCGCTTCAAGGTGCGTGACAAGCTGTACGCGCCTGAGGAGATCAGTGCCCTGGTGCTGCGCAAACTCGCCGACGACGCCTCCAAGCAGCTGGGGGAACGGGTCACGGAGGCGGTCATCACGGTGCCCGCCTACTTCAACGACGCCCAGCGCACCGCGACCCGTGATGCCGGACGGATCGCGGGACTGGAAGTGCTGCGGATCATCAACGAGCCGACTGCGGCCGCCCTCGCGTACGGCATGGACAAGAAGCAGCACGAGACCGTTCTCGTCTTCGACCTGGGCGGCGGCACCTTCGACGTGAGCATCCTCGATGTCGGCGACGGCGTGGTCGAGGTGCGTTCCACGGCGGGTGACAGCCATCTGGGCGGCGACGACTTCGACCGGCGTCTGGTCGACTACCTCGCGGACGACTTCCAGAAGGAGAACGGCATCGACCTGCGCAAGGACCCGCAGGCGCTGCAACGCCTGTTCGAGGCGGCCGAGAAGGCCAAGACCGAGCTCAGCTCCGTCACCCAGACCCAGGTCAGCCTGCCGTTCATCACCGCCGACGCCTCCGGGCCCAAGCATCTCACCGACTCGATCATGCGGTCCACGTTCGAGCAGATCACCGGCGACCTGGTGGAGCGCTGCCTCGGTCCGGTCCAGCAGGCCATGGCCGACGCCAAGGTCAGCGAGAGCGACATCGACGAGGTCATCCTCGTCGGCGGTTCCACCCGCATCCCCGCCGTCCAGGCCCTGGTGCGTCGACTGACCGGCGGCAAGGACCCCAACATGAGCGTCAACCCCGATGAGGTCGTGGCCCTGGGTGCCGCGATCCAGGCCGGGGTGCTCAAGGGCGAGGTCAAGGACGTCCTGCTGCTCGACGTCACCCCCCTGTCCCTGGGCGTGGAGACGCGCGGCGGAGTGATGACGAAGATCATCGAGCGGAACACCACCATCCCGGTGCGCCGCAGCGAGACCTTCTCCACCGCCGAGGACAACCAGCCGGCCGTCGACATCGTCGTCCTCCAGGGCGAGCGCGAGCGGGCCGCCGACAACCGGGTCCTCGGCCGGTTCCAGCTCACCGACATCCGGCCGGCGCCGCGGGGCGAACCGCAGATCGAGGTCACCTTCGACATCGACGCCAACGGCATCCTCAACGTCAGCGCGCGCGACAAGGACACCGGCAAGGAACAGGGCATCACCATCAGCGAGAGCTCCAACCTGGACCGGAGCGAGGTCGAACGCATGGTCCAGGAAGCCGAAAGCAACCGGGGCCAGGACCAGGCACTCCGCGAGGCCGTCGACGCCCGCAACGAACTCGACGCGATCGCCTACCAGGTCGAAAAGCGCCTGAACGAACTGGCCGACGCCGCGCCCGCGCACGAAAAGGCGCGCGCCGAGATGCTGGTGGCCGAGGCCCGCGACGCGGTCAAGAACGAGGCCGGAGTGGACAAGGTCAGGCCGCTGATCTCCGAACTCCAGCAGGTCTACGCCGGGCTCGCCGCCCACCAGGCCGAAGCCGCGGCGGCGAGTGGTCCGTCGGACACCACCGGGCCGGACGGCGCCGGGCAGGGCGGTGCCGGCGCCGACGAAGACGTGATCGACGCCGAGTTCGACAAGGGCTGAGGTGCCGGCCATGCCGATTTCTCCCCAGGACCGATCGTCCGACCTACCGCCCGAAGGCGCCGGACAACCGCCGCAGGGCCACCTGCCCGAGCCCGCGCCGCCGACCACGCAGGCCGAACCGGGGCCCGACGCGGCCACCGGTCCGGCCGGGGTCGAGGACGAGTACGCGGCCGCGCTGAAAGAGGTCGAGGACCGCTGGCGGCGTGCTCTCGCCGATCTGGACAACCTGCGCAAGCGACACGCCAGGGAACTGGACCGGGAGCGCGCGCTCGAACGCGCCCGCACGGCCGCGGCCTTCCTTCCCGTCGTCGACAACCTCGAACTGGCCCTGAACCACGCGGGCTCCGACCCCGGGGCGATCGTCGAGGGGGTTCGCGCCGTGCGCGACCAGGCCGTGTCCATCCTCGAACGCCTTGGTTACGAGCGTCACGCCGAGACCGGCGTCCCGTTCGACCCCTCCCGGCACGAGGTCGTCGGCGTGGTCCAGGACCCCGACGCCGAACCGAACACCGTGGCGCAGGTGCTGCGCCCCGGCTACGGCGAGGCCGAGCGGCAGCTGAGGCCGGCCGCCGTGACCGTCGCCAAGCGGGAGTGAGCGGCCATGGCACGCGACTTCTACGAGGTTCTCGGGGTCCCGCGAGACGCCGACAAGGACGAGATCCAGCGGGCGTATCGCAAGCTGGCCCGCAAGTACCACCCGGACGTCAACAAGGACCCCGCGGCGGAGGAGCGGTTCAAGGAGATCAACGAGGCCTTCAGTGTCCTGTCCGACCCCGACCAGCGGGCCCGTTACGACCGTTTCGGCGAGGACTTCCGGAAGGTCCCCGAGGACTGGGAGGAGCGGGTCGGTGCCGGCGCGGGACCCGGCGGCGGCTTCCGCTGGTCCACCGGGGACGGCCCCCGGGTCCGGTACGCCACCAGCGGCTTCGGCGCGGAGGGCGTCGACGTCGACGACCTGTTCGGCTCGTTCTTCGGGGGCGCCGGACGGGTGCGTGTCCCCGGAGCCGACCAGGAGGCCGAACTGCCGCTCACCGTCGAGGAGGCCTACCGCGGAGGTCATCGCACCGTCACGCTCGCCGGTCCCACCGGGCAGCCGCGGCGGTACGAGGTCGACGTGCCACCGGGTGTCACCGACGGGCAGCGTATCCGGCTGGCGGGCGAGGGCGGCCGGGGCAACGGTGACGCCCCCGCGGGGGACCTGTACCTGCGGGTGCGGATCCAGCCGCACCCCCAGTTCCGCCTCGACG
Source organism: Streptomyces sp. Y2F8-2 (assembly GCF_014905555.1). GTDB lineage: Bacteria > Actinomycetota > Actinomycetes > Streptomycetales > Streptomycetaceae > Streptomyces > Streptomyces cynarae. The sequence continues at coordinate 61,613 of NZ_BNGS01000012.1, forward strand.
GCCGGGACGTGTACGTGCAGCTTCCGGTCACACCCTGGGAGGCCGCGCTGGGCGCGACGGTTCCGGTGCCCACGCCGAGCGGGGCGACGGCGAAGGTCAGCGTGCCCGCGGGCTCGTCCAGCGGCCGGCGGCTGCGGCTGCGCGGTGAGGGCATGCCGAACCCGCACGGCACGAACGGCAATCTCTACGCCGAGCTCCGGATCATGGTGCCGTCCAGGCTCAGCGACCGGGAGCGCGCACTCTTCGAGGAGCTCGCCGCCGTCTCCTCGTTCGACCCCAGGAGGACACGATGAGTGACCCACGCGCCGGGGCGCGCCCGGCGTCTCGGCTGACAACTCCCGCGCCGGCACGCGTCCGGTACGCGATCGTGCCGGTGCCCAGGCTCTCCCTGCAGACCGTGGCCCGCCGCTCCGGGGTCCATCCCGACCTCATCCGCCGGTTCGTCGCTCTGGGCCTGGTCGAGGCCGAGCGCGACGCCTCCGGAGGGCTGGTGTTCGAACCCACGGCACCGGCCGCCCTTGCCCGCGTCCAGCGGCTGCGCACCGGGCTGTGCCTCAACTACGCATCCATCGGCCTGGTGCTCGACCTGCTGGACCGCATCAGCATGCTCGAAGCCGCCCTGCGCCGCGCCGGTACGAGGAGTGAAACACCCCCATGGACATGAACCGTCTCACGCAGAAGTCCCAGGAAGCACTCCAGGAGGCCCAGAGCGCGGCCGTCGGCATGGGGCAGACCGAGGTCGACGGGGAACACCTGCTGCTCGCGCTTCTCGATCAGGAGGACGGTCTGATCCCACGGTTGCTGCAACAGGCCGGCACCGAGCCGAAGGAGCTGCGCGCGGCCGTGCGCGAGGAACTCTCCCGCCGCCCGAAGGTCACCGGTCCCGGCGCGGCACCCGGCCAGGTCTTCGTCACTCAGCGCCTGTCCCGCCTGCTCGATGCCGCCGAGCGGGAGGCCAAACGCCTCAAGGACGAGTACGTGTCCGTGGAGCACCTCCTGCTCGCCCTGGCCGAGGAGGGCTCGGCGACCGCCGCCGGACGCCTGCTCAAGGAGCACGGCGTGACCCGGGATTCGTTCCTGAGCGCGCTCACCCAGGTCCGCGGCAACCAGCGCGTCACCTCCGCCAACCCCGAAGTGGCCTATGAGGCTCTGGAGAAGTACGGCCGCGACCTCGTCCTCGAGGCTCGGTCCGGGCGGCTGGACCCGGTCATCGGCCGTGACGCGGAGATCCGCCGCGTCACCCAGATCCTCAGCCGCAAGACCAAGAACAACCCCGTCCTCATCGGCGATCCCGGCGTCGGCAAGACCGCCATCGTCGAGGGCCTGGCCCAGCGCATCGTTCGCGGTGACGTCCCCGAGGGCCTGCGCGACAAGACGGTGTTCGCTCTCGACATGGGCTCCCTGGTCGCCGGCGCCAAGTACCGCGGCGAGTTCGAGGAACGACTCAAGGCCGTCCTGTCCGAGGTGAAGGCCGCCCAGGGACGCATCCTGCTCTTCGTCGACGAACTCCACACCGTCGTGGGCGCGGGCGCCGCCGAAGGGGCCATGGACGCGGGCAACATGCTCAAGCCGATGCTCGCCCGCGGCGAACTCCACATGATCGGCGCCACCACCCTCGACGAGTACCGCAAGCACATCGAGAAGGACGCCGCCCTCGAACGCCGCTTCCAGCAGGTGCTGGTCGACGAGCCGAGCGTGGAGGACACCATCTCCATCCTGCGCGGACTGCGCGAACGCCTCGAGGTCTTCCACGGCGTGAAGATCCAGGACACCGCACTGGTCTCCGCGGCCACCCTCAGTCACCGCTACATCACCGACCGGTTCCTGCCCGACAAGGCCATCGACCTCGTCGACGAGGCGTGCGCCCGGCTGCGTACCGAGATCGACTCGATGCCCGCCGAACTCGACGAGATCACCCGCCGCGTCACCCGCCTGGAGATCGAGGAGGCGGCCCTGTCGAAGGAGACCGACGCCGCCAGCAAAGCTCGCCTGGAGGAACTGCGCAAGGAACTGGCCGACCTGCGCGGCGAGGCCGACGCCAAACGTGCTCAGTGGGAGGCCGAACGGCAGGCCATCCGCCGCGTGCAGGAGCTACGCCAGGAACTGGAGCAGGTCCGCCACGAGGCGGAGGAGGCCGAACGCGCCTACGACCTCAACCGCGCCGCCGAACTCCGCTACGGCCGCCTCCAGGACCTGGAGCGCCGGCTGAAGGCCGAGGAGGAGCAGCTGGCCACCAAACAAGGGCAGAACCGGCTGCTGCGCGAGGTTGTCACCGAGGAGGAGATCGCCGAGATCGTCGCCGCCTGGACCGGCATCCCCGTCGCCCGTCTCCAGGAGGGCGAACGCGAGAAGCTGCTGCGCCTCGACGAGATCCTGCGCGAGCGCGTCATCGGCCAGGACGAGGCCGTCAAACTCGTCGCCGACGCCATCATCCGCGCCCGCTCCGGCATCCGCGACCCGCGCCGCCCCATCGGCTCGTTCATCTTCCTCGGCCCCACCGGCGTCGGGAAGACCGAGCTGGCCAAGACCCTCGCGGCGGCCCTGTTCGACTCCGAGGAGAACATGGTCCGTCTCGACATGAGTGAGTACCAGGAGCGGCACACCGTCAGCCGGCTCATGGGCGCACCACCTGGATACGTCGGCTACGAGGAAGGCGGCCAGCTCACCGAGGCCGTACGCCGCAAGCCGTACTCCGTTGTGCTGTTCGACGAGATCGAGAAGGCGCACACCGATGTCTTCAACACCCTGCTGCAGATCCTCGACGACGGCCGCATCACCGATGCTCAGGGCCGCACCGTCGACTTCCGTAACACCGTGATCATCATGACGTCGAACATCGGCTCCGAGCACCTCCTCGACGGCGCCACCGCCGAGGGTGAGATCAAGCCGGACGCCCGCGCCCTGGTGATGGGCGAGCTGCGCGGGCACTTCCGCCCGGAGTTCCTCAACCGCGTCGACGACATCGTGCTGTTCAAACCGCTCGGTGAGCGGCAGATCGAGCGGATCGTGGAGCTGCAGTTCGACGAGCTGCGCCGCCGGCTCGCCGAACGCCGCATCACTGTCGAACTCACCGAGGCGGCCCGGGAGTTGATCGCCCACCAGGGCTACGACCCGGTGTACGGGGCCCGGCCGCTGCGCCGCTACATCTCCCACGAGGTCGAGACGATGGTCGGGCGCGCCCTGCTGCGCGGTGACGTCCAGGACGGCGCGACGGTCCGCGTCGACGCCGAACATGGAGAGCTGGTAGTCACCTACGACCAGCCCGAGGACGTGAAGGGAGCGCGGGCGGCATGAGCACGATGCAGGCGACGACCGTCAGTTGTCCCCACTGCGGGCGGACCAACCGGGTGCCCGTGGCCGCGGAGGGCCGCCCCAAGTGCGGCCACTGCAAGCAGCCCCTGCCGTGGATGGTGGACGCGGGCGACGACGACTTCACCGAGGTCGCCGAGCGGGCCGACGTCCCCGTCGTGGTCGACCTGTGGGCCACCTGGTGCGGCCCCTGCCGCATGGTCAGTCCGGCGCTGGAGAAGGTGGCCACCGACCTCGCCGGCCGCATCAAACTCGTCAAGGTCGACGTCGACAAGAACCCGCGACTGTCGCAGCGTTTCGGGGTCCAGGCCGTACCGACACTGCTGATCCTCGACCGGGGCGAGACGGTCGCCCGGCAGGCGGGGGCGGCGCCCGCCCCCGCTCTGCGCCGGTGGGTGGAACAGTCGATCACCGCCCGGAAAGGGTGATCCGGATGACCCTGCATGCAGACCCCCACCTCGCGCTCGTCCGGCCGGTCAAGCCGCTGACCCCAGAAGGGTGTCAGGAGTGTCTGATGCTCGGCTCCCCGTGGGTCCACCTGAGGCTCTGCCTGACCTGCGGGCACGTCGGCTGCTGTGACTCCTCGCCGAACAAGCACGCGCGCAGGCACGCAGCTGCCGACGCCCATCCGATCGTGCAGTCGTTCCAGCCCGACGAGGATTGGCGCTGGTGCTACGTTCACGAGGCGTTCGTCTGATGTCCGGCCGCCAGTCGCTGCCGGGCGAAGAACCGGTGCCGGAGAAGGCGGACGAGGCCGCCTTCTGGGAGACCCCGGACATCTACGGCGCGTATCCGCGCCTCACGGAGGACCAGATAGCACGTCTGGCGGAGCACGGGCAACGCCGGAGCATGGCTCCGAACGACGTGCTGATCCGGGAGGGGGAGCGCTGCGAGACGTTCTTCGTCGTCCTCAGCGGTTCCGTCGCCGTCGTCGAGGACTACGGCACTCCCGAGGAGCACGTGCTGCGCGTGCACGGCCCCGGTCGCTTCATCGGCGAACTCGGCCTGCTGTACGGACAAGTGGCCTTCTACACCGCTGTCGCCAGGGAGCCGGGCGAGGTCCTTGTCGTCTCCTTGGACCAGTTGCGCCACCTGGTGTCCCAGGACTCCACCATCGGGGACATCGTGCTGCGCGCCTGTCTGGGCCGTCGCGCGCTGCTCGTCGGACAGGGCGCCGGCTTCCGCATCATCGGCTCGCGCTACTCGCCCGACACCAGACGGCTGCGCGAGTTCGCCGTCCGCAACCGGCTGCCGCACCGCTGGATCGACCTGGAGACCGACGAGGAGGCCGAGGAGCTGCTGCGCCGCTTCGGCGTCAGCCCGGAGGAGACACCGCTCGTCATCTGGCGGGACACCACCCTGTTGCGCAACCCCAGCAACGCGGAACTGGCCCGGCTCATCGGCCTGCCGTCACTACCCGCCGGAAACCGCCACGGCGACGTCCTCATCGTGGGCTCCGGACCCGCCGGCCTCGCTGCCGCGGTGTACGCCGCCTCCGAGGGCCTGAGCACCACGGTGGTGGAGGCGATGGCCACCGGCGGCCAGGCCGGCACGTCGTCCCGCATCGAGAATCTGCTCGGCTTCCCATCCGGCATCTCCGGCGCCGAACTCACCGAACGCGCCGTGCTCCAGGCCGACAAGTTCGGCGCCAGGATCAGCCTTCCGCTGGAGGCGACCGGTCTCCATCCCAAGGACGACGACCACTACGTGGTGGCGTTCGCCGACGGCAGCGAGATCGCCGCCCGCGCCGTCGTCCTGGCCATGGGTGCCCGCTACCGCCGGCTCCAGGTGCCCGGCATCGAACGCCTGGAGGGAACGAGCGTGCACTACTCGGCGACCGTCTACGAGGCCCAGCAGTGCCGCACCGACCCGGTGGCCGTCGTCGGCGGAGGCAACTCGGCGGGCCAGGCGGTGCTGTTCCTCGCCGGATACGCACCGAAGGTGCACCTGCTGGTCCGAGGAGCCGGCCTTGAGGCCAACATGTCCCGCTACCTGGTCGACCAGGTCGAGCGCCATCCGCGGGTGGAGGTCATGCTGCACACCGAGGTCACCGAGGTCATCGGCCAGGAAGCGCTGGAGGAGCTCGACGTGGTCGACAACCGCACGGGCGGGCACCGCCGGCTCGCGGTACGGAGCCTGTTCGTCTTCACCGGCGCCGACCCTCACACCGAGTGGCTCGCCGGCATCATCGCCCTCGACTCCCGCGGCTTCGTCCTCACCGGGCCGGAGGCTCAGGAAGCCTGCGCCTCCCCCGAGGTGTGGCACGGCCGCGGGCGCTCGTGCATGACCCTGGAGGCCAGCCTGCCCGGGGTCTTCGCGGTCGGGGACGTCCGCAGCGGCTCGGTGAAGCGGGTGGCCTCCGCGGCCGGTGAGGGCGCGATGGCCATCCACTTCGTGCACCGGCACCTGGGGCACTCGGCCGTACCCGGCACCACCGGCACGTCAGCTGTCGCGGGCCACTCGGACGTCTCCCCACGCATACGTCACAAGGAGTCCGCATGGCTCGCATGACGCATGGCGGACGACGAGATCACGAGAAGGAAGAAGGAGGCGATGGCGATGGCCATGCCCGTCCGGCGCCACCGCGGTGGCGGCCTGCAGGAACGGCCCGTCTGGGCACCCACCCCTCTCAACCCCCTGGTCGAGTTCGACGAACTGCTCAACCAGATGAGCGGCCTGCTGGAGTCGACGGTGGGCGCGGCACCCGCGGTTGCGTGGACGCCACTCGCGGACGTGTCGGAGTCCGAGGACGCGTTCCACATAGAGATCGAACTCCCCGGTGTGAAGAGCAAGGACATTGACGTAGAGGCCAACGGTCCCGAACTCGTGGTCACCGGAGAGATCAAGGAGCGGGAACGCAAGGGTGTCCTGCGCCGCAGCACCCGCCGCGTCGGAGCCTTCGAGTACCGTTTGCGGCTGCCCGGAGAACTGGACACCCACAAGATCAAGGCTGAGATGCAGGACGGAGTGCTCAGCATCACCGTCCCCAAGGCCGACGTCGCAAAGCCGCGACACGTCGAGATCACCGAGAGGAGTGAAAGTACCGAGAGCAGCGGCTGAGACGCGAGCGCCGCGGTTCCGGGCACCCATCCGGCACTGCGGCCGGGTCGGCGCCCCTCACGGCGGCGGAGACGCGCTACGCGACTCCCCACCGTTGGTGGTTTTTCCTGCTGGTCTCGCTGACGTTCTTCGTGGCGTACGCGGGAGCGAACCAGGTCCGCCTGACGGTGAGCGAGGTCCTGAAATCGCCGACCGCACCGCCCGCCGCCGGGAGTAGGAGCGCGCCGGAGCCCGCCGTTACCGCCCGGGCACCGGACCGGGCAGCACCCTGTATTCGCCGAGGATGGCCGGCACCGCGGGCACGGCAAGTCGTACGTCCGCCACGGCCGGACAACGCCTCGACGACGAGATCGAACAGATGACCCACGCGCTCCAAGAAGCCGGCCCGACGAGCGGCGACCGACTCGAACAGGCGGTGGGCGGCCGTTCCTGGGGCTCCGGGCGTTTGCGCCGTGCCCTGCGTGAGTCTCGGGCCAAGGGCGTTGCGAACGGCAGCTACGCGCCGGCGGACGGACCCGGCCGCCCCGACGGCGCACCGGGCGCCCCCCATGACCAGCGGTGACCAAGGCAGAAGGAAGTCAACTATGAAATACGATGGGTTCCTCGCCCGTGTGCGCGAGCGAGGCGAATACAACGACCAGGACGAAGCCGCGGACGTCACCAACGCCGTGCTCGAAGTGCTGGCCCAACGGATCAGCCCGGGAGAGGTCAAGGACCTCGCATCCCAGCTGCCCGGCCCGCTGGGACAAGTCCTGGACCATGCCGCGCCGCAGCAGGCGCGAAGCTTCGGGATCGAAGAGTTCTACCGCCGGGTCGCCGAGCGCACCCATGCCCGACCTCGTACGGCGCAGTGGGACGCCAGCGCGGTCCTGACCACCGTCGCCGACGCTGTCACCGGCGGAGAGCTGAATCAGATCATCAGCCAGCTCCCCTCCAGTTACGCGGTCCTGTTCGGCAAGGCCGACCTCGCGGACTGAGCCCGTGAGGGGCGTTGGCTGCTGAGCGTGATGATCGTCTGACAGTTCTATGGGATGGATTTTCGTGGTTCTCCAGCTCGCATTCCGTCGGTTCCCCTTTCTGTGACAGCAGCGCCTGGGAAGGTACGACGGACAGGTGCCAACCACGTCCAACTTATGCGTTCGAAGGGCCGGCTGCCGGCACAGGACCGCCGGTCGCTGAGCAGTGCCAGCATCGGCCGGTCCACCGAGCACGCCTGCGACGGCGGGCAGCGCAGGCGCTGTCGTTGTCCCGCGGACAGCCGACCCAGCAGTCCGGCCCGATGGCTGGCTCCTCCAATGCGGCGACAACCTGGACCAGGGCATGTTTGAGTCCCACGCCGTCACGCTGGTGGCGTCGCTCATCCTCGGCAAGGCGGCTTTCGGCCCGTCCGGCCCGGTGTTTCCCCCGCTCGTACCTGCGATCGGCGTGGTCACGGCGGTCATTGGGGTCCTGACCGTCACGCGGCGCGCCCAACTTCTCATAACTGACGTATCGTCAAGCAAGTCAGCGTCTGATCAGCATCAGTCCCCAGAGGGTCTTCCTGGCAGACGTCTGATCGGCGGCGTCACAACAGCCTGGTTCGCACGGAAATGCAGGCAGGGAACCCTGTCGTCTGAATGAAGCGATGTTCCTCACAATCATCAACTCCGACGCGTGCCGGTGTACAGTAAAGACCGCCCTTGACCTGCACAAAGCAGGCAGGGAGCCGTCTTTCAGGAGTCCAAAGTGCTGCGTACTCTGTTCAAGTCCAAGATCCACCGTGCCACCGTCACCCAGGCCGACCTGCACTACGTGGGATCGGTGACCATCGACGCCGATCTCCTCGACGCCGCCGACCTGCTCCCCGGGGAGCTGGTCCACATCGTCGACATCACCAACGGTGCCCGCCTGGAGACGTACGTCATCGAGGGCGAACGCGGCTCGGGTGTCATCGGCATCAACGGAGCCGCGGCCCACCTGGTCCACCCCGGCGACCTCGTGATCATCATCAGCTACGCCCAGGTCTCCGACGCCGAGGCACGGAGCCTGCGGCCGCGGGTGGTGCACGTGGACGGTGAGAACCGGATCGTGGCCCTGGGCGCCGACCCGTCCGCCCCGGTACCGGGATCGGACCAGGAGCGCAGTCCGCAGGCCGTGGCCGCCGGGTGACCCCGCACACCGGCCCGCTCGCCCTGCTGCACACCTCGCCGGTCCACGTCCCCGTCTTCGAGACCCTGCGCGACGCGGCCCATCCGGGGCTCGGCCTGACGCACCACGTGGCGACGGAGCTGTTGGACCGCGCCCGCGCGTACGGCCCGGGCGTCGTGGCCGACGACGTCCGGGACGTCCTGCGAGGGGCCGCCGCGGCGGGCGCACGCGCCGTGCTGTGCACCTGCTCGACCATCGGCGCGGTCGCCGAGCGCGCGGACGTCGGTGTGCCGGTGCTGCGCGTGGACCGGCCGATGGCCGCGGCCGCGGTGGCCACAGGGCCCCGGATCGTCGTCGTAGCCGCGCTGGAGAGCACCCTCGAGCCGACCGTCGCCCTGGTGCGCGAGGAGGCGGTGGGCCGAGGTCACGTCGAACCGCGCACCCTGCTCGTCGACGACGCATGGGCGCGTTTCGAGGCCGGGGACACCGACGGCTACCTCCGCCTGATCGCCGACGCCGCCGACTCGGTCACCGACGCCGACGCGATCGTCCTCGCCCAGGCGTCCATGGCCCCGGCCCGGCACCTGACCGCGACCACCGTCCCCGTCCTGTCGAGCCCGGAGCTCGGACTCGCCGCTGCGGCCACCGCAGCGGCACATGGTTCTCGGAACGGTTCACGCGGCCCTCGGAACGGTTCACACGGCTGACCGGTGGCGGCGCCGCCGTGCGCTGTGCCCGGCCGGCCGCGGCGGACCGCGGTGGCCCGGTCGGGCCCCGGCCCGTCCCGCAACGGGGTGAGTGCCCGTACGGCGCCCGGGTACCCGGGGGACAAGTCCAGGCCGACGTACGACTGGCTGGAGGACACGATGACGCATCCGCTCCCCGATCCCGCACAGCCGGGACCACCACCCGGACCGGGACCGACCCCGGGACCGGAGCCGACCCCCGAACCGGGCCCCGCGCCGGGGCCTGAGCCCGCACCCCCGGAACCGGGACCCGCGCCACCGGGACCCGAGCCGACACCTCCGGCACCCGGCCCCACGCCCCCGGGACCCGAGCCGGTGCCGCCGGGACCGGGTCCGGACCGCCCGCACCCCGAACCGGGCCCCGACCGCCCGCACCCCGGCCCGGGGCCGGTGCCCACGCCGGAGCCGCCCCCGTCGCCGATCCCGAAACCGCCGGGCCCGGACCCCGTCCCCGAACCCGGAGAACCGGGGCCGCCCCTTTCGTAGGACGCCCCGACACGGAAAGCACACCGGCCCGGTGCACGGGCGGAAACCCCCGTGCACCGGGCCACTGCCGTCTCCGGCCACTCCGCGGCCACTGCCGTACCCGGACGCCGACGGACGGGCACGCCGGCGTCCGGCGACCCCAGAGCCGCCCGCCCCCGAAGCCCCCGAGGCGCCCACCCCCGAAGCCCCCGAGCCCGCCGCCCCCGAAGCCCCGAGCCGCCCGGCCTCTGAGCCGCCCTGCGCCCTACGCCTCGACCTCCGACCGGTCCCCGCCCCACAGCGTGTGGAACGACCCCGCACGATCCGTCCGCCGGTAGGTGTGCGCGCCGAAGAAGTCACGCTGCCCCTGGGTCAGCGCGGCCGGCAGCCGCTCCGCGCGCAGGGCGTCGTAGTAGGCGAGGGCCGCCGAGAAGCCCGGCGTCGGCACGCCCTGGCGGGTCGCGGCCACCAGGACCTCGCGCCAGTCGTCCTGCGCCGCGGCGATCTCCTGCGCGAACGTCTCGTCCGACAGCAGGCTCGGCAGGTCCGCCCGGGCGTCGTACGCCGCGCGGATGCGGTCGAGGAACGCCGCGCGGATGATGCAGCCGCCGCGCCAGATGGACGCCACCTCACCGAGGTCGATGTTCCAGCCGTACTCCGCGCTGCCCGACGCGATCTCGTGGAAGCCCTGCGTGTACGACACGATCTTCGACGCGTACAGCGCCTGCTCCACCCGGTCCGCGAAGGCCGCCGCCTCGGACGTGCCGAGCGGCGACGCCTTGGGCCCGGCCAGGCCCCGCGACGCCTCGCGCAGCGCCGTGTGCCCGGACAGCGAGCGGGCGAAGACGGCCTCCGCGATGCCGGACACCGGAACGCCGAGGTCCAGCGCGATCTGCACCGTCCAGCGGCCGGTGCCCTTCTGCTCCGCCTGGTCCTGGACCACGTCCACGAACGGCTTGCCCGTCGCCGCGTCCACGTGGGAGAGCACCTCCGCCGTGATCTCGATCAGGTACGAGTCCAGGCGGCCGGTGTTCCAGGTGCGGAAGATCTCCGCGATCTCGGCGGGGGAGTAGCCGGCGACGTCGCGCAGCAGCTGGTACGCCTCGCCGATCAACTGCATGTCGGCGTACTCGATGCCGTTGTGCACCATCTTCACGAAGTGCCCGGCGCCGTCCGGGCCGACGTGGGTCACACACGGCGCGCCGTCCTTCGCCTTCGCGGAGATCTTCTCCAGCATCGGGCCCAGCGACTCGTACGACTCGGCCGAGCCGCCCGGCATGATGCTCGGCCCGTGCAGCGCGCCCTCCTCGCCTCCGGAGATGCCGGTGCCGACGAAGTGGATGCCCCGCTCCCGCAGTTCCTTCTCGCGGCGGCGGGTGTCCGCGAAGTGCGCGTTGCCGCCGTCGATGATCATGTCACCGGGCTCGAGCAGCGGTGCGAACTCCTGGATCACGGCGTCCGTCGGCCCGCCCGCCTTCACCATGATCATCAGGCGCCGTGGCCGCTCCAGCGCCGCCACGAAGTCCTCAGCGGACTCGGTCGCCACGAAGTCGCCCTCGTGTCCGAACTCCTTCACCAGCTCATGGGTCCGTGACACGGTCCGGTTGTGCAGGGCGACCGCATAGCCGTTGCGCGCGAAGTTACGGGCGAGGTTGCGGCCCATGACCGCGAGACCCGTGACGCCGATCTGGGCTGAAGTGCTCATAACGGTTGGCTCCTAGAGGTCCTGGAATCGGCGGTGCCGGTTCGGTCCGGACGACATCATCGAAGGGTGGTGCCGCTCGTGCTGGTCAGTATTGCCTGGTGACCATCGTGACGCGCCGGTACACCCGCCGCACATCCGGAATCTCCCGACGCCGTACGCGATCTCCCGCCGCCGTCCGGGGTCTCCCACCGAGGAGCCGGCGTCACGCGCGGACCCCGGCAGTTCTCTCCGCCGGCCGCAACCAGGCGCGATTCCCGGCCAGTTGACGCGACGGAGCGACCGATTCCCCGTCTTGTCATGGCCTGTTCGCGGCGTTTACTTTTGCCCCTCCTGACGCATGTCGAGGGGGCTTTCCATGGCCGTACGCGGCCGGCACCGCCGGTATCAGCCGACAAGGATCAACCGCGCCTCGCTCACCGTCACGGCGGGCGGCGCCGGCATGGCACTCCCGCTCATCGGCACCGGCGTCGCGCACGCGGCCGACGTGGACACCTGGAGCAAGGTCGCCGCCTGCGAGTCCAGCGGCGACTGGGGCATCAACACCGGCAACGGCTATTACGGGGGACTGCAGTTCACGCAGTCGACCTGGGAGGCCTACGGGGGGACGGCGTACGCGCGGCGCGCGGATATGGCCTCCAGGGACCAGCAGATCGCCGTGGCCGAGAAGGTCCTCGAGGGACAGGGGCCCGGCGCCTGGCCGGTGTGCTCCGCACGCGCGGGTCTGACCCGGGGCGGATCCGGCCCGGGCACATCACAGACCGCGCCGGCGACCGTCAAACGTTCCGTGCGCGACGTGAAACCGCAGACCACGCCCCAGTCACAGGCGGGCACCACCGAGATGTACACCGTGGTGCACGGCGACACGCTCTCCGGCATCGCCGACTCCCACCACGTCCAGGGCGGCTGGCAGGGGCTGTACGCGGCCAACCGGACGACGGTCGGCGCGGACCCGGACCTGATCCTGCCCGGGCAGCGGCTGAACCTGCGGGCGAAGGCGGGCAAGGCGGCCAAGGCCCCGGCGCACCCGGAGGCGACGCCGGAGCGGACCCGCAAGACGTCCGAGGCGACGACTCACAAAACGTCCGAGCGGACCCGCAAGACGTCCGAGGCGACGACTCACAAAACGTCCGAGCGGACCCACAAGACGTCCGAGGGAACCCACAAGTCGACCCCCCGGAAGACGCCTTCACACCACAGCGCCCCCACCCACCCCATGGTCGCCCCGGTGAACGCCGCTACGGGCACTCGCTACCACGCCGCCGGGTCGGCGTGGTCGAAGGGCTACCACACCGGCGTCGACTTCCCCGTGCCGACCGGCACCTCCGTGCGGGCCGTCGCGGCCGGGCAGGTGGTCGGTGCCGGCTGGGGCGGTTCCTTCGGCTACCAGGTGGTCATCCGGCACGCCGACGGCCGCTACACGCAGTACGCCCATCTGTCGGCGATCTCCGTCAAGGACGGGCAGAGCGTGGTGGCCGGCCAGCGCATCGGCCGTTCCGGCTCCACGGGCAACAGCACGGGTCCCCATCTGCACTTCGAGGTGCGGACGGGGCCCGGGTTCGGCAGCGACATCGACCCGGTCGCCTATCTCCGCGCGGGTGGCGTACCCGTTTGACACCGGGCGGGCCGATGCAGTCCGACGGGACCGGACCGGTCAGGACCCGGCCCGAGCGCGATACCGGTCCGGGACGGGCGCCGGAATGAACACCCCGGTGTGCAGGGGGTCGTACGGGCGCGACGGCACGCCGTACGCGCCGGGATGCCAGTCCTCGTACGCCTTCTCCACCATGCCCTGCCCGCCCGGGACCGTCTTCCGCACGGGCGTCGCGGGCTCCGGGACCGGCCGCGCCTTCGGCCACGGCTCGCCCACGGCCCCCGTGACGGCCTCGCCGACCGCCGTCGGGCGCCGATCGCCGTCGATCCGCTCCGTGGTCAGCAGGATCAGTCCGCCGGCGGCGAGCACACCGCAGACCAGGGCGAGCACCGTGCCGGTGATGCCGTAGCGGAAGGTTTCGCCGAACAGGGTGATGCCCACCGCGGCCGCCGCCACCGGATTGACGACGGTCAGCGTGGCGAGGGGTGCCGCGAGGCCCGCGCCCCGGTAGGAGGCCTGCGACAGCAGCAGACCGGCCGTCGCGAAGACGCCTATCGCCGCCAGGCTCGGCAGGTCCGCGAGGGAGACCCCGCCGGTCCAGTCCACCGCGACCGTCTTGGTGAACACCGACGACATGCCGAACGCGACACCGGACGCCACCGCCAACAGCACGCTGCGGACCGCCGGATGCCGGTGCGTCGCCCGTCCCGCGACCATCAGCGCCATCACGCCACCGGCGGTGACCAGGGCCAGCGTCAACCGCTGGGCACCGCCGAGGGAGTGCGTGTCGGAGACCCCGACCAGGGACAGCAGGACCGCGAGACCCACGGTCGCCATGACGGCACCGCGCCAGGCGGTCGTCCCCGCCCGGCGACCCACGCACAGGGCCGCCATCGGCAGCGCGAACACGATGGTCAGCGCGCCCAGCGGCTGGACCAGGCTCAAGGGGCCGTAGGCGAGCGCCGCCACGTGCAGCAGTCCGCCGAGACCGTTCAGCACGACCGCCGCCCACCAGGCCGGCCTGCGCAGCGGCGCGTAGGACCGGCCGGGCGCGGACACGGCCACCTGCTCCTGCACGATCGCCCCGCCCGCGTACGCGACGGCGGAGACGAGCGACAGGAGCACGGACAACGCGAGGGCGCTCATCAGCGACTCCTTCGCGTGGGGCCGGAGCGGGCGGCCCGGCGCGACGAACGGTCTTCTTCCATGGTCAACACGATGCCGCCCGAGGCTGTTCCCCGTCGTCGTCCCTGAGCACCCATTGGGTCATACTGCCGATGGAGTACGAGAGCGTTTCTCTCATCCCCGAGAGGGGCGCCGACGGGCCGGTCCCCAGGCCGAGCCCGGAGCCCGGAGCCCGGAGCGCGCTTGGTAGTACTGACCTTGTGGACCTCGAGGACATCGACCCCGACCTCTCGGCGCTCGGCGCGCTCGGCGGCTTCTTCGTCCTGCGCACCGGAGCACCGCCGCGTGGGGCGTTGCCCACGCTGGCGCAGGCGTACGCGTCCGAGCCGCCGGAGGGCGGCGCGGATCCGCTGGCCGAACGCATCCGCAAGGTCGCGCACAGTCTCCGGGCACCGGAACCCCGGGTCGCCGCCTCCCTCGCCCACCAGGGCCTGGCGGCCCGGATCTGGTCCGTCGCGCTGGGCAGTGCGGCGCTGTACGGGCGGGTGCCCGACCTCGATCCCCAGCTGCTGCGCTGGGACCCGGAGGGCGGTGTGCCCGACGACCTCTGGCTGAGCGAGGTGCGCCCGCTGCCCGTCGCCTCGCTCGACGCGGTCGTGCGTGAGGGGCACCTCGCGCCCCTCATGGCCGTCCTCAGCGCGCGCCACGGCGTCTCCGCACGGCTGTTGTGGGGCAACGCGGGCTCCGCGCTCGCCGGCACGGTCCGCATGATCGACCGCTGGGCGCGGGAGACCGGCCGTACGGACGTGGGGGAGCGGGCCCGCTCCCTCGCCGCGGGACTGTTCGCGCACCCCGACCTGTCCGGCACCCTTGACCCCGCCGGCCGCCGCCGCAGCTGCTGCCTCTACTACCGGCTGCCCGCGGGCGGACTGTGCGGCGACTGCTGCTTCGACCGCCCGCCGGGGCGCGAGTGAACACAGGTGGTCTTCCGCAACGGCCGCATCTGGGTGACCATGTGGGAACCAGCCGCTGAGACAGGGGGTACCGGGTGCGTGTGGGACTGCTGACCCGGGAGTACCCGCCGGACGTGTACGGCGGTGCGGGCGTCCATGTCGAGTTCCTCGCCCGGGAGTTGCGCTCCCTCGTCGACCTCGACGTGCACTGCTGGGGTGAGGGCGGCGCGGGCGGGGTGATACGCCACCGGCCGTGGACCGGCCTCGACTCCGCCAACGACGCGCTGCGCACCTTCTCCGTGGACCTGGCCATGACCGCCGCCCTCCAGGGCCGTGAGCTGGTCCACTCCCACACCTGGTACGCCAACCTCGCCGGCCACCTCGCCAAGCTGCTGTACGGCATCCCGCACGTGATGACCGCGCACTCGCTGGAGCCGCTGCGCCCCTGGAAGGCCGAACAGCTCGGCGGCGGGTACGCGCTCTCCAGCTGGGCGGAGCGCACCGCGATCGAGGCCGCGGACGCGGTGATCGCCGTCTCCGGCGCCATGCGCGACGACATCCTCACCTGCTATCCGGCCCTGGACCCGGCACGGGTCCACGTCGTGCACAACGGGATCGACACCACCCTGTACCGGCCGGACCCGGGCACGGACGTCCTCTCCCGCATCGGCGTCGACCCGGACCGCCCCTACGTCCTGTTCGTCGGGCGGATCACCCGCCAGAAGGGCGTGCCCCATCTGCTGCGCGCGGTGCGGCACATCGACCCGGCGGCCCAGGTCGTCCTGTGCGCGGGCGCGCCGGACACCCCCGAGATCGACCGTGAGTTCCGTGACCTGTTCGAGGAGCTGAGCAGGGGCCGTGAGGGCGTGCACTGGATCCCCAAGATGCTGCCGCGCCCCGAGGTGATCCAGCTCCTCACCCATGCCACGGTGTTCGTCTGCCCGTCGGTGTACGAGCCGCTCGGCATCGTCAACCTGGAGGCCATGGCGTGCGGCACCGCCGTGGTGGCCTCGCGCACCGGCGGCATCCCGGAGGTCGTGGACGACGGCCGTACCGGCCTGCTGGTCGACGTGGACGACGGCTTCGAGGAGCACCTCGCGCGTGCTCTCGACGCCGTCCTCGCCGATCCGGTGGCCGCGCGGCGGATGGGCGAGGCCGGACGGGAGCGCGCGGCGGGGGAGTTCGGCTGGGACGCGGTGGCCCGGCGCACGGTCCGCCTGTACGAGGATGTCCTCAAACAGGGGTAGTAATCAGCAAAGTGCAGCACAACCGGGCGTAGAGGGGCGGCGGCATGCGGCGCGGTGGACCTTCGGTGCTGGGAATCGTACTGGCCGGCGGGGAGGGCAAGCGGCTGATGCCGCTGACCGCCGACCGCGCGAAACCGGCCGTGACCTTCGGCGGGACCTACCGCCTCGTGGACTTCGTCCTGTCGAACCTCGTCAACGGCGACATCCTGCGCATCTGCGTGCTCACGCAGTACAAGTCGCACTCCCTGGACCGGCACATCACCACCACCTGGCGGATGTCCAGCCTGCTCGGCAACTACGTCACCCCGGTACCGGCCCAGCAGCGGCTCGGTCCGCGCTGGTACCTGGGCAGCGCGGACGCGATCCTGCAGTCGCTGAACCTGATCCACGACGAACAGCCGGAGTACGTGGCGGTGTTCGGCGCCGACCACGTCTACCGCATGGACCCGCGGCAGATGCTCGCACAGCACATCGAGGGCGGGGCGGGCGTGACCGTCGCGGGCATACGGGTGCCGCGCGCGGAGTCCTCCTCCTTCGGCGTGATCACGCCCGGCTCGGACGGCCAGACGGTCGAACGCTTCCTGGAGAAGCCCGCCGACCCGCCCGGGCTGCCGGGCGACCCCGACACCGTCTTCGCCTCCATGGGCAACTACATCTTCACCACCAAGGCGCTGATCGAGGCGTTGCAGCGGGACGCCGAGGACCAGACCTCGGTGCACGACATGGGCGGTTCGATCCTGCCCCAGCTCACCGAGCGCGGCGAGGCCCAGCTGTACGACTTCAGCGCCAACCACGTGCCCGGCGAGACCAGTCGCGACCGGGGCTACTGGCGGGACGTGGGCACCCTGGACGCGTACTACGAGGCGCACATGGACCTGATCGCGGAGCGCCCGGCCTTCAACCTCTACAACCGCAACTGGCCCATCTACACGCACTCCAACCAGTTGTCACCGGCCCGTTTCAACTCGGGCGGCATCGCCAGCGAGTCGATCATCAGCGCCGGGTGCCTGATCCGGGGCCAGGTGACGCGGTCGGTCCTGTCCCCGGGCGTCCTGGTGGACCCGGGCGCCGTCGTCCAGGGCTCGGTCCTGCACGACAACGTCCACGTCGGCCGCGGCGCGATCGTCCGCGGAGCGGTCCTCGACAAGAACGTGGAGGTACCCCCGGGCGCGACGATCGGCGTCAACCCGGGGCGGGACGCCGAGCTGTACACGGTGTCGAAGGGCGGAGTCATCGCGCTGGGGAAGGGGCAGCGGGTGTCGTAGTCCCTGCGGGCCCTGGCCGACACCGGCTGGTACGTCAGCGGAAGGCGGCGACATTCTCCCGGGCCCAGTCGGCGAAGGCGCGGGGCGGGCGGCCGAGGACGCGTTCGACGTCGGGGCTGACGCGTTGTTCGGCGGGGGTCGGCTCGCCCAGGATGGCCAGGGTGGTCTCGACCACCGGCTCGGGCATGAACCGCACCATCTCCGCGCGGGCCTCGTCGCGGGTCTGCTCGATGAACCGTACGGGTTCGCCGAGCGCGTCGCCGATCGCCTCCGCCCGTTGCCGGGGCGTGGTGAGCGACGGCCCGGTCAGTTCGTGGACGCGGCCGTGATGACCGTCCTCGCGCAGCGCCGCCGCGGCGACCTCGGCGATGTCCCCCGGGTGGACGGTGGGCAGTCCGACGTCTCCGAACGGTGCCGCGACGGCCCGCCGGGTACGGACGGGCTCGGCCCAGGCGTACGCGTTGGAGTGGAAGCCGCCGGGTCGCAGGATCGTCCACTCCAGGCCCGACTCCCGTACGGCGTCCTCGATGGCGCGGGCGACGCCCCCGTGCGAGCCCGACTCCGGCCGGGTCACGACCCCCTGCGACGAGAGCAGCACCACCCGTCCGACACCGCCGGCCTTGGCGACGTCCAGGATGTCCCGCGGGCTCAGCAGGTGCGCACTGGGGCCGCCGTTCTGCAGGAAGAGCGCATCGGCGCCGTCGAACACGGGCCATAGGCTCTCCGGGTCGGTCAGGTCCGCCGTCCGCCGCCGGACGCCCTCCGGCATGTCGGCCTCCGAGATCCCACGCGACGTCGCGGTCACCTGCTCGCCGCCGGCCACCAGGATCTGCACCAGCGCCCGGCCGACGTTGCCGGTCGCCCCCGTCACTACGAACATGGTCAACTCCCTGTTTCTTCACGGTGGTTGTCGAGACACAGGGACGCTAACACCGTCGGTATAGTAGGTACCTACAGGAAAGTGGCTATCCCAAAGGGGTGCGCATGGCCGGTGAAGCGACCTGGGCGGCGTCGGCCGGGACCGACCCCGAACTCGCCTGTCCCATCGCCCCGGTCGTCGACATCGTGTTCAGCCGCTGGACGACCCCCATCCTGTGGAGCCTCCACGCCCACGGCCGTCAGCGCTTCGTCGAACTCCAGCGGCGCATCGACAGGATCACGCCCAAGGTGCTGACCCAGCGGCTGAGGCAACTGGAGCGCGACGGGCTGATCGTGCGCACGTACCACCCGGAGGTCCCCCCACGGGTCGAGTACGAGATCAGCGCACTCGGTCGCAGTCTCGCCCCGCTCTTCGCCCACCTCGCACAATGGTCCGCCGAGCACCTGGACGAGGTCGAACAAGCCCGTAACGACTACGACACCGCCCCGGCCCGGTAGCACCGCCGGGCGGCACGGGCGGGTGAACGGCCGCCGCTCGGGAAGAACCTCGGCGCGCACACCCTCGTTCCCCATCCCGTGAAGTCGCAGCTCTCCGGCATCGAGCGGCACGAGGACCGTATGGGGTACCGCCGCATCTTCAGCGTGCCCGCCGGCCGGCCGATCGGCCCGCGCGGGCGGCTCCGGCTCACCCACGACTCGTGGATGTCGACCGCGGTCTGCTCACCCGCTCCCGCCGGGTTCCCGAGCCGGACGACGCGTCTGCGGGTCGCGCACCAGGTGCTGATTTGCGACGCGTCACGGAACAACCCCGCCGGCTGCCCGGGAAACTGACGCCCCGCCACCACCATGTGCTCGACGACATCGATCCTCCGGAGGTCTTCCGAGATGAGACGCACCCGGCGCCTGCGCCTCGCCGCCGCGAGCACGGTGGTGGCCGCGACGCTGTGCCTCCCGCCGGCCGCGCATGCCGCCGAGCCGCGCGACGGCGGGCTCACCGGTCTGGTCAACCCGTTCATCGGCACGCAGGACGAGGGCAACACCTTCCCCGGCGCCGCCGTGCCCTTCGGCATGGTGCAGTTCTCCCCGGACACCGGGCACAACACCGGCTACGACCACACCCAGAGCCGGATCCGCGGCTTCTCCCTCGTGCACCTCTCCGGCGTCGGCTGCGCCATCGGAGGAGACCTGCCGGTGCTGCCGACGACGGGTGACGTGACCGAGACGGACTACGCCAAGTACGCGGCCGTGTTCAGCCACGCGAACGAGCAGGCGAGCCCCGGCTACTACCGGGTCGGCCTCGACAGCGGCATCGACGCCGAACTGACGGCGTCCCAGCGCACCGCCGTGCAGCGCTACGCCTTCCCGGCCACCGACAAGGCGAACGTGCTGCTCAACGCGGGCCAGGCGCTGCACAAGAACGTGTCCTCCAAGGTGGAGATCCTCGACGACCGCACCGTGCGCACCGAGATCACGGGCAGCGGCTTCTGCCGCTCCACCCGGCCGTACACGGTCTACACGGTCACCCGCTTCAACCGGCCGTTCACCGCGCACGGGACCTGGTACCAGGACTCGATCACCCCGGGGGCGACGAAGTCGGCGGGGCCCGGACGCAACGGCGCGTACGTCACCTTCGACACCACCAAGGACCGCACCGTCGAGGCGACCACCGCGCTGTCGTACGTCGACGCACACGGCGCCGACGTCAACCTCGCTACCACGTACGGCCGTTCGTTCGACACCGTGCGGGAGGCCGCCCGCCGTGCCTGGGAGGACCGTCTCGATGACGTCCGGGTCCAGGGCGGTGACACCCCCCTGCACACCACCTTCTACTCCTCGCTGTACCGGTCGTTCCTCGCGCCGAACATCGGCAGCGACGCCGACGGCCGCTACACCGGCTGGGACCAGAAGGTCCACCGGGCGCAGGGCTTCACGTACTTCCAGAACTGGTCGCTGTGGGACACCTACCGCACCCAGTCCCAGCTGCTGTCCCTGCTCGCGCCGCGCGAGGCGCGCGACATGGCGATCTCCCTGCTGAAGGTCGACGAGCAGGGCGGCTGGCTGCCCAAGTGGGGCTACGGCCCGGTCGAGACGAACATCATGAGCGGCGACCCCGTCACCCCGTACCTGACCCACGCCTATCATCAGGGGCTGCTCAAGGGGTACGAGGAGCGGGCGTACCGCGCGCTGAAGAAGAACGCCGACGGCCTGCCGCCCGCCGACACCATGTACACGGGCCGTGAGGCGAACCGCGAGTACATCGCACACGGCTTCGCGCCCTACATCAAGGGCCGCCCCTACACCAAGCCCGGCGACTCCGACTACCACCACGGCGGATCGGTGACGCTGGAGTACGCGCTCGCCGACGCCATGCTCGCCCAGATGGCACGTGACCTGGGACACCCCGCGGACGCCGCCCGCTACGCCGCCCGGTCGCGGAACTACCGCACCCTCTTCGACCCCTCGACCCGCTTCTTCCGCGCCCGCGAGGCGTCCGGCGCCTTCGCAGGACCGGCCGATCCGGCCAGGAGCAAGGGCTTCCACGAGGGCACCGCCTGGCAGTACCAGTGGCTCGTGCCGCAGGACCTGCCCGGCATGGTCGGCCTCATCGGCGGCCGGCAGGCGGCCAATGACCGGCTCGACGCCTTCTTCGCCTACGACGCGCTGCTCAAGGACCCGGAGAAGACCGCACGTGAGGTGTGGGTGCACGGAGCGTACGCCTACTACGACGCGGCCACGTACAACCCGCAGAACGAGCCGGACCTGATCGCCCCCTACACGTATCTGTCGACCGGTCAGCCGTGGAAGACCACGGACGTGGTGCACGCGGCGCTGACCCTCTTCACCAACGGCCCGACCGGGATGACCGGCAACGACGACCTCGGCACCATGTCCGCCTGGAACGTGCTGTCGTCCATCGGCCTCTTCCCCGTGCAGCCCGGCTATCCCACCTGGGGTCTGACCACCCCGGTCTTCGACCGCGTCGACCTGGTGCTCGACCGGGCGTACTACCCGCGCGGCAAGCTGACCGTCACCGCACCCGGCACGTCACAGAGCGACCGGTACGTCCAGAAGGTGCGCATCGACGGAACGGCGTACGAACGCACGTACGTCACGACGGACGCGTTGCGCCGACTGGGCACGCTGGAGTTCACGGTCGGCGCGCGGCCGTCCGGGTGGGGTACGGCACCGCAGGCCGCGCCGCCCCCGCTGAAATGACCTCTTCCGCCACATCAGTCCCGCCTCTCTCGGCGAGGCGGGACTTAATCCGCTGTTAACTGTACGTAGCCTGATCGTACTTGACCGTAATCGTCTGTCGGAGGTTGACTCGTGCTTCCCTCATCGTCGACGCGAGGCAAGCCATTGACTTCTGACCTGCTCGCACCACTCGACCTGGCGTTCTGGAACATCGAGTCCGCCCGGCACCCCATGCACCTCGGTGCCCTCGGCGTGTTCTCCTGCCACTCGCCGACCGCGGGCGCCCATGCCGCGGATCTGCTGGCGGCCCGCGCCGCCGCGGTCCCGGGACTGCGCATGCGGATCCGCGACGTCTGGCTGCCGGACGTACGCCTGCCGCGCGACCTCGCCGCCGCGCGCCTCCCGCTCGCCCTGGGCGGCGCGACCCGGGAGCCCGATCCCGACTTCGACCCCCTGCGCCATGTGCGGCTGCACGCGCCCACCGCCGACTTCCACGCCGAGGCCGGGCGGCTCATGGAGCGCGCGCTGGTGCGCGGCCGGCCGCCGTGGGAGGCGCATGTGCTGCCGGGGGAGGACGGCACCTCCTTCGCCGTGCTGTTCAAGTTCCACCACGCGCTCGCCGACGGGCTGCGCGCGCTGACCCTCGCGGCCGCCGTCATGGACCCGATGGACATGCCCGAGCCCCGGCCGCGCCCGCCGGAGCCCGCCCGGGGCCTCCTGCCCGATGTGCGCAGGCTCCCGGGGCTGCTGCGCGGCACGCTCGCCGACGTGGGGCGCGCTCTCGACATCGGCACCTCCGTCGCCCTGTCCACCCTCGGCATGCGCTCCTCGTCCGCGCTCACCTCCGAGCCCAGCGGCACCCGCCGTACGGCCGGTGTCGCCATCGACCTCGACGATGTGCACCGGGTGCGGAAGTCGGCGGGCGGCACCGTGAACGACGTGCTGATCGCGGTCGTCGCGGGCGCCCTGCGGCGCTGGCTGGATGAGCGCGGCGACGGCAGCGCGGGTGTCGAGCCGCGCGCGCTCATCCCGGTGTCCAAGCGCCGGCCGCGCACCGCGCACCCACAGGGCAACCGGCTCTCCGGCTACCTGATACGGCTTCCGGTCGCTGATCCGGACCCGCTGGAGCGGCTGCGGACGGTCCGTACGGCCATGGACCGCAACAAGGACGCCGGGCCCAACCGGGGCGCGGGCGCCGTCGCGCTGCTCGCCGACCATGTGCCGGCGCTGGGGCACCGGCTGGGCGGACCGCTGGTCAGCCAGGCCGCACGGCTCTGGTTCGACATCCTGGTCACCAGCGTGCCGCTGCCCAGCCTCGGGCTGAGGCTCGGCGGCAACCCGCTCGCCGAGGTCTACCCGCTCGCCCCCCTGGCCCGCGGCCAGTCCCTGGCGGTGGCGATCTCCACGTACCGCGGCCGCGTCCACTACGGGCTCGTCGCGGACGGCCGGGCGGTCCCGGACCTGGAGCGCCTGGCCCGGGCGGTCCCGGACGAGGTCGAGACACTGCTGGCGGCCTGCCGCATCTGAACGGGGACGGACGCGTTGGTCCCGGCATCCCGAGTGGTGCCGGGGCACGTGTCCGCGGTGGTGGGCGGCCCGCTCGTCGGCGGGGTCCTCCCGGCTCCGCCGCCCCCGCTACCGGTCCCGTTTCCGGGGGCTGCGCCCCCGGGCCCCCGCCGTCGGCCCACGGCCTCGTCCTCGAACTTCCGGCAAGCTCTTCGAGCCGGGGGACCCCAGAAGTGCTGAAGTGATCATCGCGGGTTTGGTGACCCGCCCCGCCGCTCCGTAAAATTCCCCGTTCGAAAGCGAGCGCGGTCGGAGCGCTGCGCGGGAGAGCGAGGAACGGCAGCGCGATGACGGTGACACAGGACGGCCCGGCGGCCATGGACGAGGTGGCGTACGGGCCCGGCATCGACCCGGAGCGTCTCGCCGTCTGCCTCAGTGTGCTCGAGGAGCTGGACAAGCTCGACGTCGACCACCCCGACGCGATCAAGGTGCGCCGCGCCACCTCGCACATCTACCGCACGGTCAAGCAGCGCCGCCGCCAGGAGCGCCGTGCCGCCAAGACCGCCCACGACAAGGCGGTCACCGAGGCCACCGCCACCGGCTCCGCGCAGCGCATCGACGACGAGACCGAGGGCATCCTGCCGTCCTCGGCCACCGAGGCCGGCCGGATCGCGGGGATACTCCAGCGCCCCCGCTCCTGCTACGTGTGCAAGACCCGCTACGTCGAGGTCGACTACTTCTACCACCAGCTCTGCCAGAAGTGCGCCGCCGAGAACCGGGCCCGCCGCGACGCCCGGGCCGACCTCACCGGCAAGCGCGCCCTGCTCACCGGTGGCCGCGCCAAGATCGGCATGTACATCGCGCTGCGCCTGCTGCGCGACGGCGCCCACACCACGATCACCACGCGCTTCCCGAACGACGCGATCCGCCGCTTCAAGGCCCAGCCCGACAGCGACGAGTGGATCCACCGGCTGAAGATCGTCGGCATCGACCTGCGCGACCCGGCCCAGGTGGTGGCGCTCGCCGACTCGGTCGCCGCCGAGGGACCGCTGGACATCCTGATCAACAACGCGGCGCAGACCGTGCGCCGCTCCCCGCAGGCCTACAGCGAACTCGTGGCAGCCGAGTCCGCCCCGCTCCCGGCGGGCGAGCTGCCGGCCGCCGAGGTCATCGGCACGTTCGGCTCCGGGGCCGTGGCCGCGCTGCCCGTGGCCGGCGGCGGCGCGCTGACCGCGCAGGACGTCACCGACCTCGCGCTGGTCTCCGGCTCGGCGTCCCTGGAACGCATCGCCGCCGGTACGGCCATCGACGCGGGCGGCCTCGTCCCCGACCTGCACGACACCAACAGCTGGGTGCAGACGGTCGAGGAGGTCACGCCCATCGAGCTGCTCGAGGTCCAGCTGTGCAACTCGACGGCGCCCTTCATCCTGATCAGCCGCCTGCGCCCGGCGATGGCGGCGTCGCAGGCCCGCCGCACCTACATCGTGAACGTCTCCGCCATGGAGGGCGTCTTCAGCCGCGGCTACAAGGGCGCCGGCCACCCGCACACCAACATGGCCAAGGCCGCCCTGAACATGCTCACCCGCACCAGCGCCCAGGAGATGTTCGAGAAGGACCGCATCCTGATGACCGCCGTCGACACCGGGTGGATCACCGATGAGCGCCCGCACCCGGACAAGGTGCGCCTGGCGGACGAGGGCTTCCACGCGCCGCTCGACCTCGTCGACGGCGCGGCCCGGGTATACGATCCGATTGTGCGCGGCGAACAGGGCGAGGACCTGTACGGCGTCTTCCTGAAGGACTACGCGCCGGGGAAGTGGTGAGCCCGGAAGCGGCCCGAAGGCGGTGACGCGGCGCCCTTGACGCGTCATCCGGCGCCGGCCGGGAACTCGTCCTCGACGAGCACCGCGCAAGGAGGTCCCATGTCCACTCCACATGAGATCGATCCCCGCGCCGCCGGTGATCCCCGCAACGTCTACCCGAGCGACGAACAGTTCTACATGTCCGATCGTCCGGCGGACTGCGTCCTGCCGGAGGACCGGCCGCGCGGCGGCGGCCCCACCGAGCCGGTGAAGCACCGCAGCACCTGGGCCACCGTCATGATGATCGTCGGCATCATCCTGCTGATCCTGTTCGGGATCGCGCTGTTCCCCTGAGCGACCGCCTGTCCCGTACGGCGTGCGCCCCGGAGGCGGAGGCCCCGGGGCGTACGTGCGAAAACCCTTCGCCGTGGTGCCGCCCCTGCGGTTAACGCCCCGCCATGACCTCGAGTCCCCACTGACCGCGGCCGTCCCGGCGCAGCGTGAGAACCAAGGGAGGCGGGCGACCGTGACCGTTCCGAACGTCCTGCTGTCCGGCATCGTCGGCTCGACCGCGTACGGGCTCGCCCACGAGGGATCCGACGTGGACCGGCTCGGCCTGTTCGCGGCGGCCACGGAGCGGCTGCACGGACTGCACCCGCCCAAGGAGTCCCACGTCTCCACCGCCCCGGACCGCACCCTGCACGAGGCCGCGAAGTGGTGCCGGCTCGCGCTCGGCGGCAATCCGACCGCGACGGAACTGGTCTGGCTCCCGGACGAGTTGTACGAGGTGCGCACCGCGCTCGGCGAGGAGCTGATCGGCATCCGGGCGTCCTTCCTGTGCGCCAAGCGGGTCCGTGACGCCTATCTCGGCTACGCAACCCAGCAGTTCCGCCGCCTGGAGGCCCGAGCGGACGGCTCCCTCTCCGCCGACACGCGCAGACGCACCGCCAAACACGCCCGCCACCTCAAGCGGCTCTGCCACCAGGGCCTGGAGCTGTACACCACCGGGCGCCTGACCCTCCGCGTGGAGAACCCGCAGGAGTACCACGAGTTCGGGGAGCGCGTCGCCGCCGACCCGACGGCCGCGCTGCCCCTGCTCCGCTACTACGAGAACGCCTTCGGCGAGGCGCGCGCCGCGCTGCCGGAACGGCCCGACGAGACGGCCGTCGAGGCATGGCTGCGCCGTGTCCGCGCCCACTTCTACGCGCCCGGTGCGCAGGCCGCTTGTCCGTTGCCGGTCATCAGCGGATCAGGGTGAGCTCGCGTATCGGCCAACGGGACCTGAACCGAGCACCGTGAGCGCCGGTCCGTACACCTGCCGTACCGGTGAGCAGTTCGAGGAGGGGACCGAACGGGTGGCCGCGAACCATGTTGAACGCCGCCAAAACGGCGGAAAGCGCGACCGTTGGAAGCCGTACGACTCAAGACAGTTACACGCTTGTTTCAGCCCCATCGAGCGGGAGCCCGCTCATTTGGTTAACCTGAGGTGTACGGACAGCCATTGGGGTCCTACCCACACCCACGGTCCGTCCTGGAACAGGCCGGTCACCACGGCCTGCTCCCGCACGAGTTGCCGGCGCCACCGCGTCCGACCTTTCTGACTCATACCCGACCGGACGTCGAGGGCACAGCGGCACACTGGACCGGAACGTCCTGAGGGTTACCCGACACATAAGGAGTGCGCGGTGACACCGGAGAAGACGACGCATCACGAACAGCGCCCCAAGGAACGCACGGAGCGCGGGGGCCGTCGTACCGAGAAGAAGCTCGGCAGCCTGGACGTGTGGGCCCGTTCCGCCCCCATCCGGCTGGCCGGCTACGAGGACGACCTCGCCGAGCCGCACATCCTGCCGAGTGTGGACTGACCCGTCGGCCCCGTCGTGATCGCTGACGGCATGGGCGTGCCAGACTCACGCCCATGCTGATCAGAGCAGCCGCGGCCGGCGACTGGCCGCGCATCTGGCCGTTCTGGCACCGGATCGTCGCCGCCGGGGAGACCTACACCTGGGACCCGGACACTTCTGAGGGGGCGGCCCGCGCCCTGTGGATGGCGCCGGCCAAACGCGTGTACGTCGCCGAGGACGACACCGGAGCGGTCGTCGGCTCGGCCTACGTGACGCCCAACTACGGTGGCCCCGCGGCCGGTATCGCCAACGCCGGTTTCATGGTGGACCCCGACCACGCGGGACAGGGCATCGGCCGCGCTCTCGCCGAGTACATCCTGGCCGCGGCCAAGGCCCAGGGCTACCGGGGCATGGTCTTCAACGCGGTCGTCGAGACCAACCCCGCGGTGGCGCTGTGGACGTCACTCGGGTTCGCGATCGTGGGCACCGTTCCGGACGCGTACGACCATCCCCGGTTCGGGAGGGTGGGCCTGCACGTCATGTACCGGGCGCTGTAGGGACTCTCTCAGTCGAATATATGTGCGCGAATGATGTGTTCGATGCGTCTGTTTCGATGCGTCCGTGCATGTGTCGATCCCGTCCGGCGGGGGGACTCGGCGCACCGTGAACGACAACGCACCTCAGCACCCCGGACAGCAGCATCCCCAGCCGGAGTTCCCCCAGCAGGACCAGCCGCATCCGGGCTGGACCGGCCCCATGGACCCGCCGCCGGACCACGGGGAGGAGTCGTACCGCGGCAGCGGCCTCCTCACGGACCGGAAGGCCGTCATCACCGGCGGCGACTCCGGGATCGGACGCGCCGTCGCGCTCGCCTACGCGCGGGAGGGCGCGGACATCCTGTTCACCCACCTGGAGCAGGAGAGCGGCGAGGCCCGTGAGACGGCGCGTCTCGTGGAAGAGGCGGGCCGCAAGGCGGTCCCGGTGTCCTGCGACATCCGTGACGAGGAGCAGTGCGACCGGCTGATCGAACGGGCGCTCTCCGAGTTCGGACGCATCGATGTCCTGGTCAACAACGCGGCGTACCAGATGGCCCAGTCCGACGGCATCCAGGCCATCACCACGGAGCAGTTCGACCGGGTGATGCGGACGAACCTGTACGGGATGTTCTGGCTCTGCAAGAAGGCTCTGCCGCACATCCCGCCCGGCGGATCGATCATCAACACGACGTCCGTCCAGGCGTACAAGCCCAGTCCGCACCTGCTCGACTACGCCACGACCAAGGGCGCCATCGTCACCTTCACGCAGGGGCTGGCGCAGATGGTCGCCTCCGACGGCATCCGGGTGAACGCGGTGGCCCCGGGGCCCGTGTGGACCCCGTTGATCCCGGCCACGCTCCCGGACACCACCAATTTCGGCAAGCAGGCACCCCTGGGCAGGCCCGCCCAGCCGGCCGAGATCGCTCCCGCGTACGTCTTCCTCGCCTCCCAGCACGCGAGCTACATCACCGCCGAGATCGTCAACGCCACGGGCGGCACGCCACTGCCCTGACCGGCCGCGCTTCGACGGCCCGCCCCGGGGAACTCGGTGCGCCATGAGTGACCACACCGGCACGCAGACGTCGTACTGGATCGAAACGGCACCCGGGGTTCCCCGGCCGGCCCTCACCGAGGACATCACCGTCGACGTGGCCGTCGTCGGGGGCGGGGTCGCGGGCCTGAGCACCGCCTGGGAGGTGGCGCGCGGCGGCCGCAGCGTCGCCGTGCTGGAGGCCGGACGCCTCGCCGAGGGCGTCACCGGGTACACGACCGCCAAGCTCTCCGCGCTGCACTCCCTCGTCTACCAGCGACTGCGCCGCACCCGGGGCGCGGACGGCGCACGCCTGTACGGCCGTTCCCAACTGGAGGCGATCGGCCGCGCCGCCGAGCTGGTGGACGAACTCGGCATCGACTGCGACTGGGAGACCGCACCGGCGTTCACCTACGCGACGGACCACGACCGTGTGTCCGAGCTGCGCGCCGAGGCGGAGGCCGCGCGGGAGGCGGGGCTGCCCGCCGAGTTCGTCACCGACATGGATCTGCCGTTTCCCGTGGCGGGCGCGGTCAGGGTGGCCGACCAGGTGCAGTTCCACCCGCGCAAGTACCTCCTCGCGCTCGCCGAGGAGCTGGCGCGCGGCGGCGGGCAGCTGTACGAGCACACCCGCGTGGTCGGACTCCACGAAGGCGAGCCCTGCCGTCTGACCACCGAGGCCGGGCACACGGTCACCGCACGGGACGTCGTGGTGGCCACCCATTACCCGATCTTCGACCGCGCGATGCTCTTCGCCCGGCTCTCGCCGCGCCGCGAGGTCGTGCTGACGGCACCGATCGACGCCGGACGCGCGCCGCGGGGCATGTACATCACCCCCGAGGAGAACACGCGGTCGATCCGCACCACCCCCTACCAGGACGGCACGCGTCTGCTGATCGTCACCGGCGAGCACTTCACCCCGGGCACCTCCGACACAGGGGAACACCTCACCCGACTGGCCGACTGGGCCACCGAGCACTTCGGGCCCCTGGAGTTCAGGCACCGCTGGGCCACCCAGGACAACGACTCCTCGGACACCGTGCCGCTGGTCGGGCTCCTGCACCCGGCGAGCCGCCACACCTACGTCGCCACGGGCTTCGGCGGCTGGGGGCTCAGCGGCGGTGTCATGGCGGGGCTCCTGCTGTCCGCGCTGATCGACGGGCGCGAGCCGCCGTGGGCGCAGTTGTACGACCCGCGCCGGGTCGGCACGGTCCTGAGGGAGGCGCCCGCCTTCCTCAAATACCAGGCGAAGGTCGCCCAGCACTTCGTGGGTGATCGTGTGGCGCCGTTCATCGGCGGCGGCTCGGTCGACGACGTCGCCCCGGGAGACGGCGCGGTACTGCGCGTCGGCGGCCATGTGTGCGCCGTGTCCCGGGACGACTCGGGGCAGCTGCACGCCGTGTCGGCGCGCTGCACCCACCTGGGCTGCCTCGTCGCCTTCAACCGCGCCGAGCAGGCGTGGGAGTGCCCCTGCCACGGTTCCCGCTTCGACACCGACGGACGCGTCCTGCAGGGCCCGGCCGTACGGCCGCTGGAGCAGCGGGACGTCTGACGACGCCCCTGGGGTACCGGGCGCACGCCGGCCGCGGTTCGGGCGTCGGACGGGGACGCACGGGACGGGGACGGGCGGGACAGGGACGCACGGACGGGGACGGACGCAGGCTTCACATGCCGGCGTCCGTCCCCGTCCGTGCGCAGGCGATGCAGCGGTCCGTGTGGGGCACCGCCAGCAGTCGGTCGCGGCCGATCTCGCCGCCGCAGGCCGTGCACCGGCCGAAGTCGGGCGCCCCCACCCGGGACAGGGTGGTGAGGATCCGGTCCAGCAACGTCCGGGCGCGCTCGGTGTCCGTGCGCAGGCTTTCGAGGGCGGCCGTCTTCGCGCTCGCGTCGCCCGCGTCCAGGTCGCAGTCCGCGGACAGGGCGGACATCTGCGCCTCGGCCGCCGCGAGCTCCACGCGCAGCGCGTCCGCCTCGGCGGTCAGCCGCTCGGCGATGTCACGCAGGTCGTCGGTCGACAGTTCCGTCGTCGGCATGGGTACGTCACCTCGGGTTCCGTCCTCGGGGCGGTCACGGCTTGAGCAGGGTCTTGATCATGCCGTCTTCCTTGGCCTGGAACATCGCGTACGCCTTGGGGGCGTCCTCCAGCGGCATGGCGTGCGTCTTGAAGCCGTCCACGCCGAGGGGGTCCTCGTCCGTGAGCAGGGGCAGGATGTCCTCCACCCAGTTCCAGACGTTCGCCTGGCCCATGCGCACCTGGACCTGCTTGTCGAACATGGTCAGCAGGGGCACGGGGCTCGCGGCCCCGCCGTACACCCCGGAGATCGACAGGGTGCCGCCGCGGCGTACCAGGTCGATGGCCGTGTGCAGGGCCCCCAGCCGGTCCACTCCCGCGTGTTCCATCAGTGGTTGCGCCACCGCGTCGGGCAGATGACCGGTGAGCCACTGCGCGGCCTTGGCGAACGGCGCGCCGTGCGCCTCCATGCCGACGGCGTCGATCACGGAGTCCGGCCCCCGCCCGTCGGTCAGCTCCCGCACGGCCTCGGTCAGGTCCTTTCCGCTGTGCCGGCGGAGGTCGAAGCAGGTGACTCCGTGCGCCGCGGCGCGCTCCAGCCGCTCGTCCACCAGGTCCACGCCGATGACCAGACCGGCGCCCCGGTGCCGGGCGATCCTGGTGCACATGTCGCCGATGGGCCCGAGGCCGAGGACGGCCACGCTGCCGCCCTCCGGCACCGCCGCGTACTCCACCGCCTGCCAGGCGGTCGGCAGCACGTCGGACAGGTACACATAGCGGTCGTCCGGGCGGCCCCTCGGGCACCTTGATGGGCAGCCTGTCGCCGAACGGCACCCGCATCAGCTCCGCCTGCCCGCCCGGCACCTGTCCGTACAGCTTGGTGTACCCGAACAGGGAGGCGCCGGTGCCGCGCTCGCGGACCTGGGTCGTCTCGCACTGCGAGTGCAGGCCCTGGTTGCACATGAAACAGTCACGGCATGAGACGTTGAACGGGATGACCACCCGGTCGCCCGGCTTGAGCGTGCGAACCTGCGGCCCGACCTCCTCGACGATGCCCATGGGTTCGTGGCCCAGGACGTCACCCTGGTCGATGTACGGACCGAAGAGCTCGTACAGGTGGAGGTCGGAACCGCAGATGCCGCTGGACGTGACCCTGACGATGATGTCGTCGGGCTTCTCGATCCGGGGGTCGGGGACGGTCTCCACGCGGACGTCGCGTCGGCCCTGCCAGGTCAGTGCTCGCATGTTCTGCTCCTCCGGTCTCACCGC
Organism: Streptomyces sp. Y2F8-2; assembly: GCF_014905555.1. Lineage (GTDB taxonomy): Bacteria > Actinomycetota > Actinomycetes > Streptomycetales > Streptomycetaceae > Streptomyces > Streptomyces cynarae. The sequence continues at coordinate 93,278 of NZ_BNGS01000012.1, forward strand.
ATGGCGGGATCGCACCGGTCTTCCGAGTACCGGGCTCCCGGTCCGAGTCCCCGGGGCGCCCGGTTCGACACACCGACGTGGGGGCCGGCGACGGTCACACCCGGGAGGCGAACCGCTCCCACACGCGGTGCTTCGTCAGCAGCCCGGAGATCTGCTGGAGCGCGCCGGAACCGGTCTGGGCGGTCACCACTCCGGGAGCGTCCGTGGGCACACCGGCCGCCTGGAGCGCGGCCTCGGCGCCGGCCCAGCCACCGATCGCCTTGCCGTGCCGGAAGGCCTCCGCCAGCATCAGCAGCACCCGGGGATCGACGCTGCCGTCGGCTCCGGGCTCCCCGGCCTTCGCGTCGCGTGCGCCGTACGCGTCGGGGGCGGGCGCCGGAGCGCCGACCACCAGCACGGCGTCGTACTCGACGGACCGGGCGGTGGCGAAGCTGCGCTGGACGGAGATGGGCTCGCCGTCCGGGTCGAGCTTGCCGCCGGTGGGAGCGATGACCAGCGGCACCATGCCCGCGGTGAACACCGCGTCCCGCACCGTGCGCAGACCGTCCAGGTCGGTGCTGCCGTCGGTGACGACGCCGATGACGCGCCCGTCCAGCGGCCAGGTCTCGCCCACCTGCGACAGGGCGGGGCTGGGGTCGACCGCGACGATCGGCACGGTGGCCTCGGGCGCGGGCAGGCCGAGGCCGGCGGCGACCTGTGCGCACAGCTCGGGGTCGATGTTGGCGAGTACCCGCAGCCCTCGTTCCTTGACGGCCTGTTCGTAGCATTTGCCGAGTTCGAAGGTGTAGGCGGCCACCAGGTGCTCCCGTTCCACCGGGCTCAGGCTCAGCCAGAACATCCTCGGCTGGGTGAAGTGGTCCGCGAAGGACGCCGGCGCCGTGCGGGACTTCGTCGCCTCGGGGATCCGCACCGGGGCCTCGACGTACGCGTGGTCGCCCGTGCCCGCAGAGCCGTCCGTGCCGGCAACGAACGGGCAGCCGCCGTCGAGGGAGTTGGGCCGGTAGGGGGCCACCCCGGTGTGCACGGCGGTCTGGTGCATGCCGTCGCGCAGCATGTCGTTCACCGGGGCGTGCGGGCGGTTCACCGGGATCTGCGCGAAGTTGGGTCCGCCCAGGCGGGTGATCTGGGTGTCCAGGTAGGAGAAGAGGCGGCCGGCCAGCAGCGGGTCGTCGGTGATGTCGATGCCGGGCACGAGATGACCGGGGTGGAAGGCGACCTGCTCGGTCTCGGCGAAGAAGTTCGACGGGTTGGCGTTCAGCGTGAGCAGACCGACCGGCTGCACCGGTGCCAGTTCCTCGGGGACGATGTTCGTCGGGTCCAGCAGATCGATACCCTCGAAGGTCTGTTCGGGAGTGTCCGGGAAGGTCTGGATGCCCAGCTCCCACTGCGGATACGCGCCCGCCTCGATCGCGTCGGCCAGGTCGCGCCGGTGGAAGTCAGGGTCCGTGCCGCCGATGAGCTGGGCCTCCTCCCACACCAGGGAGTGCACGCCGAGCTTCGGCTTCCAGTGGAACTTCACCAGTGTGGTGGCGCCCTCGGCGTCGACCAGCCGGAAGGTGTGGACGCCGAAGCCCTCCATCATGCGGAACGAGCGCGGAATGCCCCGGTCGGACATGTTCCACATCGTGTGGAACGTGGCCTCGGTGTGCAGGGTGACGAAGTCCCAGAACGTGTCGTGCGCGCTCTGTGCCTGCGGGATCTCCCGGTCGGGGTGCGGCTTCGCGGCGTGGACGACGTCCGGGAACTTGATCGCGTCCTGGATGAAGAACACCGGGATGTTGTTGCCGACCAGGTCGAAGACACCTTCACCGGTGTAGAACTTGGTCGCGAAGCCCCGGGTGTCGCGCACCGTGTCGGCCGACCCCCGGGAGCCGAGCACCGTGGAGAACCGTACGAACACCGGTGTCTCGGCGTCCCGCTGGAGGAAGGCCGCCTTGGTGACGTTCGCGGCGGTGCCGTAGCTCTGGAACACGCCGTGGGCCGCGGCGCCGCGGGCGTGGACGACGCGCTCGGGGATGCGCTCGTGGTCGAAGTGGGTGATCTTCTCGCGCAGATGGTGATCCTGGAGCAGGACGGGCCCGCGCTCACCGGCCTTCAGGGAGTGGTCCGTGTCGTACAGGCGGTTGCCCTGCGCGGTGGTGAGGTAGGGGCCGCCCTGGGCCCGCGCCGTCGGGTCCGCTTCCGTGGGGCGGCCGGTCGGGCTGATCGCGGCCGGGGCCTCCTGGTCGGGCTTGGGCGGCAGCGGCGGCCTTGGCTCGGTGGGCTCCGCCACCTCGGGCGGCTCGGCGCCGGGCCTGCCGGGGATGCCGCCCTCCGCCTGCCCGTCGCCACTCAGCGCGTCGACCACCTTGTCCTTGATGCCTTTGACCGGGTTCTCGCTCATGTGGTTGCCGCCTTCCGGGCGTCTCGTCCACGCGGCGAAACGGGCCGCGGAGGGGGACGCCCTCCCGTGCCCATGGGGAAGCGCCGCGCGCTCGCGTTCGCTTGCCCCGCCTGGGTACCCACGCCCTCGTCGGTGAAGCGTGTACGCGGCAGCCAAATGGCCCGGCTGTTCTCCGGCCTCAGTCCTCGCCCCGGACGATGTTTCCCTCGGGGTCGCGGCGCGGCCAGGGCCTCTTCCCGTCGTCGACAGCCGGCACACAGGTGCGCAGGCGGTTGTCGCGCAGGCGGCGGGCCTGCGCCCAACCGGTCTCGGGCGAGCGGACGGCGGGCTTCTCACTTGGCTGTGCGGTCACGGCAGTTCATCTTCCTTCTGCATCCTCGAGCGCCGGACCTCATCTCACCGGGGCCTCACGGCGCTTGCTGACCGAGTCCCCAGGGACGGCGCGCGGAAACGGGCCGCCGTGAGGTGCGCAGCCTTTCTGCGGAACGCCCCGTGCGCATCGCCCGAAACGGCCGGGTGAGGCGTCGGGTTCGCCGGGTACCCGGCGGCCGAGCGCGGTGACCGGCACCGCAGCGTTGCGCGAAGGGAGACATGATGGCCCAGCACGTACGCGACATCATGACCGCCGCACCCGTGACGGTCGGACCGCAGACCCCGGTGGCGACCGTGGCCCAGGTGATGCGCGACCAGAACATCGGCGCGGTCCTCGTGACGGAGGGCGACCGGCTGCGCGGGCTGGTCAGCGACCGCGACCTGGTGGTCCGCACGGTCGCGGAGGGAGCGGACCCGCGGGAGACCACGGTGGATCGCGCGTGCAGCGGCGACCTGGTCACCGTGAGCCCCGAGGACGAACTGGACCGCGCGCTACGGCTGATGCGCGAGCACTCCGTGCGCCGTGTCCCGGTCGTCGAGAACGGGGAGCCCGTGGGTATCGTGTCCCTCGGCGACCTGGCCATCGAGCGGGACCCGGAGTCGGCGCTCGGTGACATCAGCGTCGCGAAGTCCAACCGGTAGGACGGGTGTCAACCGGCCGGTTCGGAGCGTGTGGCACCGCCCCGGCCCAGCGGGGCGGTGCGCCGCCAGGGCCCCAGGGACTCCAACTGGCCCGCCACCGCCAGCAGTTCCCGCTCCGAGCCCGGCCGTCCCACCAGTTGCACCGCGCAGGGCGCGCCGTTCGGGAGGGTGCCGAACGGGACCGACATCGCCGGCCAGCCCGTGAGGTTCCAGGGCGGGGTTATGGGGGAGTAGGCGGTGTTCGTCAGCACGTTGCGCAGCCAGCCGCGCTCGTGCCAGGCATCGGCGACCGGGCCGCGACGGGCGAGCGCCGGGGTGAGCAGCACGTCGTGCGCGGCGAAGAACGGTTCGAGGAGCCGACGCAGTTGCTCGCGCCGGTCACCGGACCGCACGCTCCCGACGAAACGCCGCCCCACCGCCGCGTGCACCCGGGTGCGCCGGGCCAGCCGCCGCGGATCGAGGTCCTCCGCGTCCACCGAGGTACCCGCCGTCCAGTGCGCCAGCGACGTCGTGCCCAGCCACCAGGGGTACGGCGGCTCGTCCGGCCGCACGTCGTGACCGGCCCTCGACAGCAGTGCCCCCGCCGCCCGGGCCGCGTCCGCGTACGGGCGGCTCACCGTGACGCCGAGCAGGGGGCTGCGCAGGGAGAGCGCGACCCTGCGTGGCGCGGTCCTGGGCGCGTGATCCTGTCCTGTCCCCGCCAGGACGTCGAACATCAGCCGTGCGTCCTCGACCGTCGTCGCCAGCGGCCCGTTCTCGGACATGCCGAACCAGTCGCCGTTGCCGATGCCCGCGGGGATCACGCCGTGGCCGGGCTTGATGGTGACGAGGCCGCAGTTCGCGGCCGGGATGCGCAGCGACCCCATCCCGTCGTTGCCGAGCGCGACCGGCACCATCCCGGCGGCCACCGCCGCCGCGCTGCCGCCGGAGGAGCCGCCCGCCGTGCGCGTCAGGTCCCACGGGTTCCGGGCGGTCCCGTGCACCCCTTCCGTGGTGCCGAAGACGCACAGCTCCGGCACGTTGGTCAGACCGACCACCACCGCGCCCGCCGCGCGCAGCCGGGCCACCGTGACATGGTCCCGCTCGGCGGGCGTGTCGGGGGTCGCGGCCGAGCCGTTGCGCGCCGACTCGCCGCGCACCGCCAGATTGTCCTTGACCGCCAGGGGAACGCCGGCCAGCGGCAGATCGGCCAGGTCCGCGCGTGCCGCGACCTCGTCGGCCTCGGCGAGCGCCGCCTCCGTGCGGACCCGGCGGAAGGCGCCGACGCGGCCGTCCAGCTCCTCGATCCGCGAGAGGTGCTCCGCCGCCACCTCCCGCGGGGTGACCCGCTTCTCCCGTACGGCGGCTGCGATCTCGGCGGCGGTCCGGCCGACCCAGCTGGTCACGGGCGCTCCCTGTCGGTGCTCGGCGTGGTTGGCGCATGGGCGTACTGGCGAGTACGAGCAGCACTCTGCCGTGCCGGCGGCGCCACGTCGAGAGCCCGGGGGAGACCTGTCACCAGGGTCACCCTCCAACGACCCGCCCTTTCCCTAGTCGTTCCGCCGCACCTCCAGCAGCAGTGCCTGGTCCGGGTTGAGGTTGGGCATGGGCAGTCCGGCCACCGTGAGCACCGGACCGGGGAGCGCGAGCCAGTCGTCGAGTGCGGTGGTCAGCCACGCCGGGCCCGAGGTCTGGTGGAAGGACGGCAGCCCCAGTTCGGTACGGACCCGTACCCGGTAGGTGGCCTCGGGGGCGAGGCCGGGCAGCTGCACCCGTCCGGACTGCCCCTCGGGCGAGGTGGCCACCCGGGCCCAGCAGTAGAGCGCGGCGGCACCGTCGTGCGCCACGACCCCGTGCAGCAGGGTCGCGTCGCCGGCCAGGTCGGCGCGGACCGTGCGGCCGCCGTGCAGCAGGGGGCGCAGTTCCCGGTAGAGCGCGGCCCAGGCGGTGAGCCGCGCGAGTTCCTCGGGGGCGCACCGGGTGATGTCCTGTTCGATGCCTGCATGCCCGAACAGGGCCGTGGTCAGCCGGAAGGCATCCGAGCTGACCCGGGCGGTGGTGTGACTGGTGCCGGAGCCGACGTGGGCGCCGATCAGCTCGGGCGGCAGCAGTTGGGCCGTCCACCGCTGGATCATTTGACGCTCCACCGGATCGTTGCAGTCCGAGGCCCAGACCCGGTCGGTGCGGGCCAGGATGCCGAGGTCGATCCGGCCGCCGCCGCTGGCGCAGCTCTCGATCTCCAGCCCGGGGTGGCGCTCCTTGAGGGCGTCGATCAGCCGGTACAGCGCGAGGACCTGGGCGTGCGCGACCGGGCGGTCGGCGCCGCCGTGCACGGCCTCGTGGAGCTCCCGGTTGTGGTCCCACTTCAGGTAGGCGATGCCGTACTTGTCCACCAGGGCGTCCAGCGCGCCCAGCAGGTAGTCCCACACCTGCGGGTTGGCCAGATCCAGGACGTGCTGGTGCCGGGAGGACGGTCCGACGCCGCGCGCCGGGCCGAGGACCCAGTCGGGGTGTTCCCTGGCCAGGTCGGAATCCAGGTTGACCATCTCGGGCTCGACCCACAGCCCGAACTCCATGCCGAGCGAGCGCACATGGTCCACCAGCGGCGTCAGGCCCTCGGGCCACACCACCGGGTCCACCGTCCAGTCCCCCAGCCCGGCGTGGTCCGAGCGGCGCCCGCGGAACCAGCCGTCGTCGAGCACGAAACGCTCGACACCGACCTCGGCGGCCTTGTCGGCGAGCCGCAGCAGCCGGTCCAGATCGTGGTCGAAGTACACCGCCTCCCAGCTGTTGAGGATCAGCGGGCGGGGGGTGCGCGGATGGGCGGGACGGGCCCGCAGCAGGGTGTGGAAACGGTCCGCGAGCCCGTCGAGGCCCTGGTCGGACCAGGTGAAGTGACACACCGGCGTGGTGTACGACTCACCGGGGGCGAGCCGGATCTCCCCGGGCCGCAGCAGCTCTCCGCCGCCGAGCACCGCGGCATGGGTGCCCGCGCCCTCCGGCAGCTGCTCGACGAGATACCGCTGGTCGCCGCTCCAGGAGAGGTGCACACCCCACACCTCGCCGTGGCGGAAACCGAACCCCGGCACGCCGACCGTCACCAGGTAGGGCGAGTCCAGGCCGGGTTTGCCGCGCCGCACCTCTCGGGAGTAGGTGCCGAATCCCAGCGGGCGGCGCTGCGGGGAGCGCTCCCGACTCCACTTGCCGGTGAAGTCCAGGATCTCCGCGGCCCGGCGCGGCAGCGGCAGCATGGTGGTGACCTGCGCGAGGTCGTACGGCTCCGGGGCGGCGTCCGGTCGGCGGCCGATCCGCGTCTGCACGCCCAGGACGCCGGAGGGCTCCAGGCGGTAGGTGACGGTGACGTCGAGCCCGGCTCCGGCGTCGGTGAGGTCCAGGGAAAGCTCCCCGCCCTCGGCCTGCGGGTGGTACGACGTCCCGGCCAGGCTGAGCCGCGGTGCGGCGGCGGTGCCGGCCAGGTGGCCCTGGTGGGCCGGGGTGCCGGACCAGCCGTCCGCCTCGGTGGGCCAGACGGTGAACCGGCGCGGGATGTCGATGGAGTTGTTCAGCACGGCGGGCTCACCGGTCAGGGCGAGCGCCGCCAGGCCGTCCTCCGTCAGCTCGCCCAGGTCGGCTCCCCAGTGCAGGACTCTGGGCACCGGCTCGGCGAGCTCGACGACGAGTGAGGTGCCGGCCGCGCGCAGGGTCACGATTCGCGCGGTGGTGTCAGGCATGCAGAGTCCTTTCATGGATCCGGCCCGCCGGACGGACCCTGCTCGTGGGCCGCGTCCGGCGCCCGGACAACCGGTTGCCTTCGGTGGTTCAGCTCTTCGCGAGCAGCGTCCTGCTCTTGTCCCGCATGTCCGTGAACACGGAGTCGTCCTTCTGACCGGCGAAGTACGCCTCGAACAACGGCTCCAGCGCGTCCTGCAGGGCGGCGCCGTTGCCGTAGACCGGGGAGGGGTAGAGGACCTTGTTCTTCAGCATGTCGGTGAAGACGGACAGGTCCACACCCTTGGCGGCCAGCGCCTTGGCCGAGGAGTCCATGGCGGCCGGGATCGACGGGAAGAATGTACCCGTCTGCGAAGCCTTGGACTGGCACGACTCGGAGCCCATGTAGGAAACCCACTGCCAGGCCAGGTCCGGGTTCTTGGTGCCGGCCCAGATGTTGTTGCCGTTGGAGTTGCTGAGCACGGCCCTCGTCCGGCCGTCGGGGCCGTAGGGAGTGGGGGCGATGCCGACCTTCAGGTTCGGGATCTTCACGAAGGTCGCGGCCTCCCAGGAGCCGGCGCTCTCCATGGCGACCTTGCCGGACGCCAGCAGGTCCACGTCGCTGACGCTGTTGGCGAAGTCACCGATCTTCGGTGCGTAGCCCTTGTTCGTCAGCGTGCGGATCCAGTCCATGGTCTTCACGAACCGCGGGTCGGTGTAGTTGAACACCGTCGGCCAGGTGGGCTTGTCGCCCAGGCGCCAGCCCGTGGTGTCCACCAGCGGGCTCCAGGTGGTCTGGCCGATGAAGTCCTTGGCTGCGACCTGTCCGTAGCCGTACGTCTTGACGTGCGCCTTGTCGAAGCCCGGCTGGTCGCCGCGGCGTCCCTTGGCGTCGATCGTCATGTGGGCGATCATCTTGCCCAGCGTGCCTCCGTCGTCGGGGTTCCAGGTCAGCGAGTCGACGTCCTTCTTGCTGTACCCGGCCTTGGCCAGCGCGTCCGCGCTGTAGTAGATGCCGGTCGCCGCCCAGTCCAGCGGCAACGCGTACTGCTTGCCGTCGGTGAACTTCCAGGCCTCCACGCCGACCGAGAAGCGGGACAGGTCGAACTTGTCCTTGGCGATGAAGTCGTCCAACGGCATCAGCTGGTGCTGGGACGCGTACGCCTGGAAGAACTGGACGCTGTTCTGGAAGGCGTCGGGCGCGCTGCCGGCCACGAACCCGGCGGTCAGCTTGGTGAAGTAGTCCGCCACGTTGTACTGGCTGATCTTCACTGTGACACCGGGATGGGCCTTCTCGAAGTCCGTGGCGCACACCTGGTACGCGGCGGCCTGCTTGTCGTCCCAGGTCCACCAGTTGACGGTTTGGGAACCGCCGCCGGCGGAGGAGCCGGAGGAGCAGGCGGAGACCACTGCGGCGAGGGTGACCGTGGCGCCGAGCGCGACGGCCTTGTGCAGTCGCAGCACTTTTCTCATCGTTCCTTCTTTCCTTCAGGACGCAGGGGCGGGGGACGGCACCCCTGGCGGACGGGACGACGTCTTCAGGAGCGCGCCGAACGCGCTCAGTGCGGTGGCCAGGTCCTCGGGACCGCCGGCGTCATGGCCGTTGAACTCCCACAGCCGCAAGCGCTTGGGCCCGGCGTAGGCGTGGTACGCGGCGATCGCCGTGACCGGCGGGCACACCTCGTCGCGCAGCCCGGCGGAGAACCAGGCGGGGGCGGTGGCCCGGCGGGCGAAGGCGAGCCCGTCGAAGTAGCCGAGCGTCTCGAAGGTCTGCTCCACCAGGTTCCGGCGGGCGGCCAGATAGCCGACGATCTCGGCGTAGGGATCCGCGTCGGTGAGCCGGGTGGCCTGCCGGATGTCGCACAGGAACGGCGCCTGGACGTGCGCGGCCGCGAGGCCGGGTACGAGTCCGGCGACCGCGAGTGCGATTCCGCCGCCCTGGCTGGGGCCGACGACGGCGACCTTGGCCGGGTCCACCAGATCGGCGCGGCCCCGCAGCGCCTCCACGGCGCGGACGGCATCGGTGAAGATGCGCCGGTAGACGTAGGTGGTCCGGTCCTCGATGCCGCGGGTGAGGAAACCGGGATACGCCGGGCCGCTGCCGACCGGGTCGGGCGTGCCGCCGCCGCCCGCCCAGGCGCCGCCCTGACCGCGCGCGTCCACCAGCAGATGGGCGTATCCGGCCGACGCCCACAGCAGGTCGTCGATGGGTGCGCCGCGCCCGCTGCCGTAGCCGTGGAACTGCACCACGGCGGGCAGGGGTCCGGACCGCCGCCGGGGCATGCGCAGCCAGCCGCGGACCGGATGCCCGTCGAAGCCCGGGAAGACGGCGTCGAAGACGTCCACGGTCTCCAGACCGGTGGCCACCGGGGTCAGATCCAGCGTCGCCTCCTGCCGGGCACGTGCCTCGGCGAGGGTGTCCTTCCAGAAGACGTCGAAGTCGGCGGGCTCCCGGTACGCGCTGCGGTAGGAGAACAACTCGGGCAGATCCTGCTCGCTCAGCACGGCACCGGCTCCCCTCGCGGGCGCAGATCCGCGTCGAAGGCGACCTGCGTCCTGGCCGGGACGCGCACGACGAGGCCACGGTCCCGGTGGCGGATCCGGACCGGCTCGGTGTCGTCGCCGGCGAGGCGACGCACCGTGACCGAGGTGAGCGCGCCGCCGCTCCAGGCGAAGTCGACGGCGAGGCCGCCGCGGCAGCGCAGGTCCCTCGCCTCGCCCTCCGGCCACTCGGCGGGCAGGGCGGGCAGCAGGTGGAGGGTGCCGGTGTGGCTCTGCAGCACCATCTCGGTGAGGGCGGCCATGAAGCCGTAGTTGCCGTCGATCTGGAAGGGCGGATGGGTGGAGAAGAGGTTGGGCAGCAGTCCGCCCCACCGGGATCCGTCGACCGGGGCGTCGGCGCCGGGGTCGCAGTCGAGCGGGCGGCTCGCCTGAAGCAGAAGGCCGCGTGCGGTGGCGGCGTCGCGCAGCCGGGCCCGCAGGGCGATCTTCCACGCCCAGGACCAGCCCATGGCGCCCGGGCCGCGGCGGTCCAGGGACCTCAGCGCGGCCTCGGCCGGCCCGGGGGTGGTGTCGGGATCGATGAGGCCGAGCGGGTGCACGGCGGACAGATGGGAGAGGTGACGGTGGTGCGGGTCGGCCTCGGGCAGGTCCTCGGCCCACTCCTGGAGCCGGCCGTCGGCGGAGATCCGCGGCGGGCGCAGCCTGGGCAGCGCGGCGCGGATCTCGTCGGCCGACGGGGTGTCCAGGTCGAGGATGTCGGCCGCTTTCAGAACGCGTTCGAAGGTGGCCCGGGTCAACGCCATGTCCATCGCCGAGGAACGGGTCAGTGACCTGGGGGTGCCGTCGGCATCCAGGAACAGGTTCTCGGGAGAGGTCGAGGGGAGGGTGTCGAGGTGTCCGGCGCCGTCGTCGACCAGCCAGTCGAGCAGGAACTCGGCGCAGCCGCTGAGCAGCGGCCAGGCCCGCTCCCGCAGGAAGTCCAGGTCGCGGGTGAACTCGTAGTGGTCCCACAGGTGCTGGGACAGCCAGGCGCCGCCCATCGTCCAGATCGCCCACGAGGGGTTGCCGTGCCCCATGCCGACCGGCAGCGCCCAGCCCCAGGGGTCGCTGTTGTGGTGCGCCACCCAGCCTCGTGCGCCGTACAGCTGCCGCGCCACCTCGCTGCCCTGGGCGGCGATCCGGTCGAGCAGGTCGAACAGCGGCTCGTGGCAGGCGGCGAGTCCGGCGGCTTCCGCACCCCAGTAGTTCATCTGCGTGTTGATGTTGAGGGTGTAGTTGGACGACCAGGCGGGGCGCAGGTCGGCGTTCCAGATGCCCTGGAGGTTGGCCGGGGGACCGGCGTGCGGGCGGGAGGCGGTGGCCAGCAGGTAGCGGCCGAGCTGGAACAGCACGGTGGCGGTGAGGCGTTCGTCGTCCCCGCTGAGGATGTCGCGCGCCACGTCGTGGGTGCCGCCGCGCCGGCCGCCGATGCGCAGGGCGGTGCCGCCGAGGAGGCCGCGCAGATCGGCTTCGTGGGCCTCGAGCAGGTCCTCGGCGCCCTGGAAGGCGGCGTGCGCGGCCGTACGGGGCGCGGCCTCAAGGTGGGTGGCGCGGTCCGCCAAGGGCTGTCCGCGCCAGTGGCGGGCGGCGTTGGTGGAACTGGCGAGGGTGACCAGGACGTGCGAGGCGCCCGCGACGAGCAGGCTGCCGTCCGCGACGGTCACTGCGCCGTCGGTGCTCAGGGCGAGGGCGAGCGCGCCGAAGGGGTCGTAGCCGTCGACGGGTCCGTCGGCATACCGCAGGGGTTCGGCGACATCGGGTTCGTGGGCGGGCGCCCCGTCCACCGGTATCTCCACGCCCAGGGTGAGCCCGCTGACGGTGGCCGATCGGTGCACCTCCCGCAGCGGGGTGGACAGTTCGACGCGCAGGTCCACGGTGCCGCCCGCCGCGTCCACCGTCGCGCACAGGGTGCCCGTCACGGCGTCGGCCCAGACCCGGCGGTGCACCGCCGTACCGTCGAGGTCGAAGCGTTCCTCGGCCACCGCGGTGTCGAGGTTGAGGGTCCGGCCGCCGTAGGCGGCCCGCTCGCCGCCGGAAACGGTCAGCCACAGGTCGGCGTAGGGCAGGTACTCCTGGCTGTACGGCCCCTCGAAGGTCATCAGCAGCGCCTCGGCCCGGTCCTGGTCGCCGGAGCGGAGCGCGGCGCGGACCTCCTCGAGCCGCCGCGGTCCGGCGCCGGCCGCTCGGACCGCGGCGAGGGCGGTGGCCGGTCCGCCGGGGGTTCCGGACCACACGGTGGAGTCGTTGAGCTGGATCCGGGCCCGGTGGGCGCCGCCGAAGACCATCGCGCCGAGCCGGCCGTTGCCGACGGGCGCGGCCTCGGTCCACTCGGCCGCGGGCGCGGGCCATCGCAGCACCAGATCGGTGGAGTGCATGGCTGTGTCGTCCAATCGAGGTGGGGAGCCGGTCATTTCAGGCCGGAGAAGCCGATGGAGTTGACGACGCGCTTGCCGAAGGCGATGAAGAGCAGCAGCATCGGCAGCGCCGCGATGAGCGCGGCGGCCATCAGTCCCGCCCAGTCCGGTGCGGCCTGCGGCGAGGACTGCTTGAAGACCCCCAGCGCGAGGGTCAGCGGCTGCACGTTCTGCCCGTTGGTGATCAGCAGCGGCCAGAAGTAGTCGTTCCAGGCGTTGACGAACATCAGCAGCGACACGGTGGCGAGCGGTGCGGACGACATCGGCAGGATGATCCGCAGGAAGATCCGCAGCGGTCCGGCGCCGTCGATGATGGCGGCCTCCTCGACCTCGCTGCTCAGCCCCAGCATGAACTGCCGCAGGAAGAACAGCGTGAACGCCTGGAAGAGGCCACCGGGCAGGATCAGCCCGGCGAAGGTGTTGGTGAGGCCGAGGTCCTTCACCAGGACGAAGTTGGGCAGCAGCGTGAACACCCCGGGGACCATCAGGGCGCTGATCAGGACGTTGAACACCAGGTCGCGGCCGCGCCAGTGCAGTCGGGAGAAGGCGTAGGCGGCGCACGCGGAGAACAGCACGATCAGCGCCGTCTGCACGGACGCGTAGATCAGCGAGTTGCGCAGGTACAGCGCGATGTCGAGGGAGGCTCCGGAGCCGCCCTGGGCCTGCGCCTCGGCGGTGGAGGCGATGCCGAGGGCCCGCTCGAACGCGCCCCAGGTGAAGCCGACCGGCAACGGCGAGGAGGGGTTGGTGGCCAGCTTGTAGTTGTTCGACAGGGCGGTGCGCAGGATCCAGTAGAACGGGAAGAGGGTGGCCACGACGATGATGCCGAGGTAGATCCAGGCCGCGATCCTGCCGGGTGAGAACCTGCGGGTGTCCTGGCGGGGCCGGCGCGGGACGGCCGTCCGGCCGGGTGCGAGGGTGACAGCCACGTCGGCCTCCTTCAGTTCAGGTCGGACTCGCCCGCGCGGGCGAGCCGCAGCTGGGTGAAGGTGACCGTGATGAGCAGGGCGAACAGGGCCAGTGACAGGGTGGCGGCGTAGCCGAAGTCGAACTGCCGGAAGGCCTTGTCGAAGATGTACATCTGAAGCACGTTCGAGGCGTTCGCCGGGCCGCCCCTGGTGGTGACCTGGACGATGTCGAACACCTGGAAGGAGTTGATCACGGTCAGGACGACCACCATGACGAGGATCGGTCGCAGCAGGGGCACCGTCAGCCGGCGGAACATCTGCACCTCGCTCGCGCCGTCGACCCGGCCCGCCTCGTAGATGGTCGGCGGGATGGTCTGCAGACCGGCGAAGATCAGCAGGGCGTAGTAGCCCATCCACTTCCAGACGCTGATCGCGGCGAGTGAGGGGATCGCCCATCCCCCGCTGCCGAAGAAGAGGATCGAGTGGCCGGTCAGGTGCCTGAGCACGATGTTGACGACGCCGAGTTGCGGGTCGAGCATCCACTGCCAGACCAGGGCGGCGATGACGTTGGAGATCAGGAAGGGCAGCAGGATCACGCCGCGCAGGACGGACGACCGGGCCACCCGGTGCAGCACCACCGCCGTCACCAGGGAGATCAAGGTGCCGAAGCACACGGACAGGACGACGAAGTAGACGGTGACGAGCAGGGAGTGCCAGAAGACGTCGTCACCGGACATCTCCCGGAAGTTGGCCAGTCCCACCCAGTGCGGCGGGGTGAGGACGTGGAAGTCGGTGAAGCTGAGGTAGATGCCGCGCAGGGTCGGATAGGCGAAGAAGACCGCGAAGCCGGCCACGGCGGGGAGGATCAGCAGCAGGGCGGCCGGCAGGTCCCGGCGGCGGGCCGCCGCCGACCTGGTCGGGGTGTGGCGGCCCGGCTTGCGGACCGTGCGGGGCCTGCCCGGTCGGGTGGCCGTGGTGGCCACCGCGGCGGACGGCGGTGGGACCGGCGTCGTGGGGTTGCCCTGTGACGTGACCACCACGGCACTCTCCTTACGTGTTCGGGCGGGTGGATCGCCGACGGACGGAGGACGGGGATCAGACGGTGATCAGGACACGATCAGAGGGTGATCCGGTCCAGGTCGGACACGTAGTCCGAGGGGTTGCCGAAGCTGATCGTGTTCGTGCCCGCCTTGAGCTGAACCGGCACGGTGATCGACTGCGGGTGGCCCCAGTTGTTGTCGTTGGTACCGGGCAGCGGCAGCTGGAAGGACGTCCCGCCGGCGGTGACGACGACCGTGCGGCCGGAGGAGCCGTCGGTGTAGTCGAGCTTCATCAGGTACGTGCCGTCCTTGGGCGCGGTCACATCGGTGATGGCGACCGATCCGCTGTAGCCGAGGTTGCCGACCTTCTTGCCTCCGGAGCACGCGGAACAGTCCGCGACGCTCGCGTTGCCGCTGAGGGTGTTGCCCGGTGCCTCGGCCTCGTACGAGACCGGTCCGCCGGCCGCCGGCGTGGTGACGGCCACGGCCTTGCTCGGTGCGGAGACGCGGCCCCTGGCGTCGTGGGCGACCACGGTGAAGGAGTAGCCGGTGGCCGCGCTCAGACCGCTCACGGTGGCGGAGGTGCCGGTGACGGTGGCGGCCTTCGTCCCGTTCGCGTAGACGTCGTAACCCGTCGTGGCGGTACCGGAGTTCACCGCGTCCCAGGCGAGCGAGACGCTGGTGGCGGTGGACGCGGTGCCGTGCACGGCGAGCGGGACGCCGGGGTGGGTGCCGGTGCTGCTCGGGGTCAGACGCAGCAGACGTGAGCCGTGCGGCGGCAGGTCGGCGGTGAAGGAACCGCCGACCGAACCCAGGTTCTTGTGGCTCCACAGGTCGCGGACCGCGGCCTTGCCGCTGATGCCCAGGTCGCTCCAGTTCGCGGTCACGTCCGCATAGCCGCTGCCGAGGTTGAACAGCGCCACGGTGTAACTGCCGTCCGGGTTGCGGGCGTACCAGACCTGCTGGGGCGTGTCCTGGCTGACCGGCTTGGCCGGGTGGCCCGCCTGGTCGACCGCGATGACCTCGTCGTTGGTGAGCAGCTTCAGACCGTAGGAGTCGAGCTTGGTGAGGTCGTCACCGATGTACAGCGGCGCGGACTCGATGGCCCACAGCGTCATGTAGCTCTGCCGCTCGACATCGTTGATGCCGTCCATGGCGCCGACGCCCACGTCGAGGGAGTCGAGGTTGTTCCAGTGGCCCGGACCGGCGTCGGGTATCCACTGGACGACGTCGTTCCAGCGCTGCTTGACCGAGTTGTTCCAGGTCACCAGCGTGTCGCAGTAGCACTCGACGTCCGTGTCGACCCGCCACCCGTTGGAGTTGGCCTTCCACACGTCGGCCTGGTTGTGGCTGAGTGACCAGGACAGGACGAACTGGATGGGGCGGCCGGTGTTCTGCAGCGCGGTGTGCCACGCCTGGATGTCGGGGACGTTGTCGTGCGCGTCGTCGCCCTGGAAGGAACCGGGGCCGACTCCGTCGATCTTGAGGAAGTCCACGCCCCAGCCGGCCAGTTCGTCGGCGACGGACTGGATGTACTGGGTGGTGCAGGGGCTGGCGAAGTTCAGCTGGTAGGAGACGTTGTCCCAGCCGCTGGTCTTGCGCAGGTCCGGGTAGACGATGTCCTTGGTGGTGCAGCCGGGCGCGTTGTGGATCGGCGTCCTGCCGTCGTTGTAGTAGTCCATGTAGAGGCCGACCGCGAGGTAGAGACCGAACTTCAGCCCCTTGCGGTGCAGGTAGTCCCCGACGTACTTCATGCCGTGCGGGAACTTCTTCAGGTCGGCGGTCGGGCGGGCGTAGTCGTCCGCGACGTTCTTGCCGTTGTCGACGTTCCAGCCGGCGTCCACGTTGACGTACTCGTAGCCGTGGGACTTCAGCTTCGAGGCCAGGACGTCGGCCTGCTGAAGCACATGGGACTCGGTGAGCCACTTCTCCCCGCCGTAGCCGGGGAAGTTGGTGGATTCGAGGCTCCAAGTGCTGTAGCCCATGTACGGCTTGGCGGCCACGGCCGAGGCGGTCGTCGTTTCGGAGGCCTGGGTGCCGGAAGAACCTGACGGGGTGGTGGCCCACGCGGTGGGCGCGGCGAGGGCCACCGCGAGCGCGGTGGCACAGGTGAGTGTTCTGAGGCGTACGGGTCGAGCTGGACGAGCCATGGATGTACTCCATCTCGGCGCGAGCGCAAGCGGTCTTCCGCCTGAGGATCGAGGGTGGTGGGAGCTCCCTCGGTGGTGGTCGTCCCGGAGCGCCACCGAGGGGAGAACAACTGAGGACCAGCGGGGAATGTGTGGCCACGCCCCTCCCCGGCGCGGATCCGTCCCGGCCGCTCCGACGAGGAGTGCGGCGAATGTAGCCACGGTTTCCTTCCAGCGTCAACATAGTTGCCTCATAGAAATCCGATGTCATCGGAAGGAAGTCCGAGGCCGCTGTGCCCCGTTGCACCTCAGGTAGGCGTAGAGGGTGCACAGGCGGGATGAGCAGGCCCGTTGATTTAGTTTCCTTGGGAAAGGTATGGTCGCTCCATGAGCCTCGCCGACCAGCCCCCCGCTGCCGCCCTGGTCTTCCAGACCCTGCTCCAGCACGGCCCGCTGAGCCGTGCCGAGGTCGGGCGGCGGACCGGGCTGTCACCGGGAGCCGTCACCAAGGTGGCCACTCCGCTGATCGACGACGGGTGGATCGCCGAGGTGGGCCGACCCACCGTGGAGCGGGCCAACGGCCGTCCGGCGACGCTGATCGCGGTCCGGGCCGAACGTGCCCGGTTCATCGGCGTGAAGGTCACCGGGGACGAACTCATCGGCGTGCTGGCCGACCTGACCGCTCAGCCGCTGGCGTCCCGGCGGGCCGCTCTCGGCTCGCGGGATGTGGGCACCGTGGTGGTGGCGATCGCCCGCCTGGTGGACCGGCTGCGGGCGGCGGCAGGCGCAGCGGGGTCTGAGGGGATCCACAGCATCGGGGTCGCCATTTCCGGCGACGTGGACGGCCAGACCGGCACCGTGCAGTACTCACCCTTCCTGAACTGGCGCCGGGTACCGCTGGCTCAGCTGGTCGAGTCGGCCACCGGCACTCCGACGGTCATCGAGAACGACGTCCGTGCCCTGACCGTGGCCGAGCAGTGGTTCGGCGCCGGCGCCGGCCTGTCGTCGTTCGCCGTGGTCACCGTCGGGGCCGGCATCGGCGCCGGTCTCTCCATCGGCGGCCGCGTGGTCTCGGGGGCGCACGGCGTGGCGGGCGAGATCGGCCACCTCCCGGTGGGCGGCACCGACCGCACCTGCACCTGCGGCAACACCGGCTGCGTCGAAGCGGTCGCCTCCACCCACGCGATCACCGAGCAGGCCCGCCAGGCCACCGGTGACCCGGAGTTGACGATGGAGAAGGCGGTCCGGCTCGCCCATGCCGGCGACCCCGCCGTCCGGGCCGTCTTCGCCCGCGCCGGACATGCCATGGGCCTGGCGCTGGCCTCGGTCGCCAACCTCATCGGCCCGGAACGGATCATCATCTCCGGTGAGGGCGTGGCGTCCTACGACCTGTTCGCCGACCAGATCCGGCAGACCTTCGCCGATCACGCCTTCGGCGCCGCCGCGGACTGCGATCTCGTGGTCAGGCCGCTGCCCTTCGAGGAGTGGGCCCGGGGCGGTGCCGCGGTCGCGGCCCAGCGCGTCTTCGCCCCGCTCAAGTAGGCGACCCGGGCTCCTCCGTGCGTCAGTAGGTGTCGGAGTCGGGGACCACATGCATCGCGGCCTCCTCGGCCGACGCGCCGGCGCCGTCCAGCCCGACGTCGGAAGCGACCAGATCGGACTCGGTGTTCTCGTGACTGCCCTCGTCGGGCGCGAGCAGCCGTCCGGCGCGCACATCGCCGACCTCGTCGTCGACGAGCTCGCCGTCCGTGTCCCAGGCGTCCCCGATGCCGTCGCCGTCCAGGACACCGATGTCCGGTACCTCCTCGGCGAGGCGCTCGTCCAGACTCTCCCCCCGCTGCCGCTCCGCCGCGGTGACGCCGGTGTGCAGCACGCCCCAGGGCCGCTCCGGGGGAGAGTACCCCTCGTCCAGCGCCTGGTCACCGGCCCGGTAGTCCAGGGTGTCGGACGCGTCCAGCAGTCCGGCGTCGTCCTGCACCTCGGAACCGTCCGGCTGGTAGACCTCGTCACCCATCGCTGCGTCGGCCACGTGCGCTCCTTCCCTGTGCGTGCTGTCTTTCTCGCAGATTCCGGGCAGGGGCAGTGGCCCAGGACTGCACAATCCTGTCCTGAGCGTGCAGAGTTCACCGCTCGCCGTCCGCAGGCCGTTGCCGGGACGCCGTGCGCGCGCCGAGCATGGGGGCCATGAGCGAAGCCGATGCCCCCGAGGACCACCACCACGGCGTCCGGGGTCTTGTCCAACGGATGAACGAGCACCACAGGGACGCCGCCCGGCGTCGCGAGGAGGAAGAGCTGGAGCGTGCGGTGGAAGACGCCGGCTTCGACCTGGGGGCCGACATGGCGCACCCCACAGTGGGTCATGGCCCGGTCGGCTACGACGTCGAGACCGATCTGGCACTGGACAACGAGCCGCCGGAGCCGCGCCGGTAGCCGGCGTTGCCGGAAAGCCGCCGTTCAGGAGGGCAGCTGGCTGCGCAGCCACTCCTCCACCTCGCCGACGTGCGCGGCGGCCGCCGCCCTGGCCGCCTCCGGGTCGCGCGCGGCCAGGGCGCGGTGGATCGCCGCGTGCTCGCGGCGGGTGCGTGCGAAGGCGCCCTCTTCCTCATAGCCGCGCCACACACGGGCGCGGAACGTTCGTGAGGACAGGCCCTCCAGGATCGCCGCCATCGTCTCGTTGCCCGCCGCGACAGCGATCTCCCGGTGGAAGGCGAGGTCGTGCGCGAGGATCTCCTCCGGGTCGTCCGTCGCGTTCATCGCCGCCAAGTGCTTCTCCACCTCGGCGAGTTGGTCGTCCGTGATACGGGCGGCCGCCAGCGCCGTCGCCGTCGACTCCAGGACCCGGCGCACCTCCAGCAGTTCCACCAGGCGCTGCCCGCGCGAGAGATCGGCCACCACGCCGAAGGTCTCCAACAGGTCCCCGGCCTCCAGTCGGGTGACGTAGATGCCCGAGCCGTGCCGGGCCTCCAGCACGCCGAGGACCGTGAGCGCGCGGATCGCCTCCCGCATCGAACTGCGCGAGATCCCGAGCTGTGCCGCGAGGTCGCGTTCCGTCGGCAGGCGCTGGCCCGGCTCGAGCCGGCCCTCGGCGATCATCGCCTTGATCTGCTCGATGGCGCGCTGCGTCACGGTGCCCTTGTACGGGGCTGTCTCGTCCACGCCACTTCTCCAGTCACCGGGTGCGCCGCAGTCTAACCACCAAGGTGGTCGGACCACTACGGCCCGATGGTGCGAAAACGTACGTCGAGGGCTGTTCTGGCGGGGGATTGGTCTGATAAGTATGCGGGCATCTGCTCGAACACGCTCAACGAGGAGCTGCCAGATGCCCGGCAGAACACTGACGAAGCGGAACAGGCCCCGGGTCGTCGGCGCGGCGGCCCTCGCCGTCGGCGCCTCGCTCCTGCTCGCCGCATGCGGCGAGCACCAAGGACACCGGCGCCGCGAGGGCCGGGGGCGACGGCACCGGCAAGGTAGGGGTGATCCTGCCCCTGCTGACCTCGCCGTTCTGGCAGTCGTACAACGACTACGTGCCCAAGATGGCGAAGTCCGAGGGTGTCGACGCCCTCAAGACCGTCAACTCCAACAGCGACCCCTCGCAGCAGATCACCGACATCAACAACGAGCTCAACCAGGGCGTCAAGGGCCTGGTCGTCGCCCCGCTGGACAGCGCCGCCATCGAGGCGGGCCTCGACCAGGCGGAACGCAAGGGCGTCCCCGTGGTGGCCGTCGACGTGGCGCCCGACAAGGGCAAGGTCGCGATGGTGGTGCGCGCCGACAACGTCGCGTACGGCGAGAAGGCGTGCGACTACCGATCGGCGGCAACGCGGACGCGGCCCGCGCGGCCGGTATCCGCGTCGAGCGGGTGATGCTCGGCGTCTTCGTGGTCGCGGGCCTCCTCGCCTCCGTCGGCGGGATCATGCAGACCGGGTACGTCGGCGCGATCAGCGCCAACCAGGGCCAGAACATGATCTTCACGGTGTTCGCGGCGGCCGTCATCGGCGGCATCAGCCTGGACGGCGGCAAGGGCACCATGCTCGGCGCCCTCACCGGTGTGCTCCTCCTGGGTGTCGTGCAGAACCTGCTCACCTTCGCCCAGGTGCCGTCGTTCTGGATCCAGGCCATCTACGGCGGAATCATCCTCGTCGCCCTGGTGATAGCCCGCGTGACGACGGGCCGTGCCCAGGACTGACCCGCTTCGTTGTCGTAAAGCGCCGTACGACGTACGCCCTCGTGTACGACCTTGTGTCCCGGACCGAAAGGCCTCCCGTGTCCCCAACTGCCGCCCGAATCACAGGGATCGACACCTTCGACATCCGTTTCCCCACCTCGCGCGAGCTCGACGGCTCCGACGCGATGAACCCCGACCCCGACTACTCGGCCGCCTACCTGGTGCTGCGCACGGACGCCGGCGACGGCCTGGAGGGGCACGGGCTCACGTTCACCATCGGACGGGGCAACGAGGTGCAGGTCGCCGCGATCGAGGCGCTGCGCGGACACGTGGTCGGACGGAGCCTGGACGAGGTGTGCGCCGACCCCGGCTCGGTGTTCCACGCCCTGATCGGCGACAGCCAGCTCCGCTGGCTGGGCCCGGAGAAGGGCGTGATGCACATGGCGATCGGCGCGGTCGTCAACGCCGTCTGGGACCTGGCCGCCCAGCGCGCCGGCAAGCCGCTGTGGAGGCTGCTCGCCGAGGCCGACCCCGAGTGGCTGGTCCGTCAGATCGACTTCCGCCACATCACCGACGCGCTCACCCCCGAGGAGGCGCTGGAGCTGCTGCGGCGCGGCAAGCAGGGCGCCGACGAGCGCACCGCCCACCTGCTGGCCCGGGGCTACCCCGCCTACACCACCTCCGCCGGCTGGCTCGGTTACTCCGACGACAAGCTCACCCGACTCGCCGCGCAGGCCGTCGCCGACGGCTTCCGGCAGATCAAACTGAAGGTCGGCGCGGACCTCGCCGACGACGTACGCCGCTGCCGGGTCGCCCGCTCCGTCGTCGGCCCGGACGTGCGGATCGCCATCGACGCCAACCAACGCTGGGACGTGGACGAGGCGATCACCTGGACCAAGGCGCTCGCCGAGTTCGACCCGTACTGGATCGAGGAGCCGACCAGCCCCGACGACATCCTGGGCCACGCGGCGATCCGCAGGGCCGTGGCCCCGGTGAGGGTCGCCACCGGCGAACACGTGCAGAACCGCATCATCTTCAAACAGCTCCTCCAGGCCGGGGCGATCGACGTGCTCCAGATCGACGCGGCCCGCGTCGGCGGCGTCAACGAGAACCTCGCGATCCTGCTGCTGGCGGTCAAGTTCGGGGTGCCGGTGTGCCCGCACGCGGGCGGCGTCGGGCTGTGCGAGCTGGTCCAGCACCTGTCGATGTTCGACTTCGTCGCGCTCTCCGGGACGACCGA
This sequence comes from Streptomyces sp. Y2F8-2, assembly GCF_014905555.1. Taxonomy (GTDB): domain Bacteria; phylum Actinomycetota; class Actinomycetes; order Streptomycetales; family Streptomycetaceae; genus Streptomyces; species Streptomyces cynarae. The sequence goes on from NZ_BNGS01000012.1 coordinate 114,799, forward strand.
GGACCGGATGATCGAGTACGTGGACCACCTGCACGAGCACTTCCTCGACCCGGTGGTGATCCGGGAGGGTCACTACACGGCACCCGCCACGCCGGGCTTCTCCGCCGCGATGCGGCCCGAGTCCATCGCGGAGTACACGTTCCCCGGCGGCGCCTTCTGGGCCGCCGACATCGAGGGCAAGAAGGGGCACGCCGCATGAGCGACTTCGAGGGCCTCAGGGCCCTGGTGACCGGCGGGGCCTCCGGCATCGGGCGGGCCACCGCGGAGCTGCTGGCGGAGCGCGGGGCCCAGGTGGCCGTCCTGGACCTCGACCCCTCGCAGGTCGAGAAGCCGCTGCTCGCCCACCGGGCGGACGTCGGCGACGACGCGTCCGTACGGACCGCCGTCGCCGCCGCCGTCGCCGGCCTCGGCGGTCTGGACGTGCTGGTCAACAACGCGGGCATCGGCGCCCAGGGCACGGTGGAGGACAACGACGACGAGCAGTGGCGGCGGGTGTTGGACGTCAACGTGCTCGGCATCGTCCGGACGACCCGAGCGGCGCTGCCGCACCTGAGGAAGTCCGCCCACGCGGCGATCGTCAACACGTGCTCCATCGCCGCCACGGCGGGCCTGCCGCAGCGGGCCCTGTACAGCGCCAGCAAGGGTGCCGTGTACTCGCTGACCCTCGCCATGGCCGCCGACCACGTCCGCGAGGGCATCCGCGTCAACTGCGTCAACCCCGGCACGGTCGACACGCCGTGGGTCGGCCGCCTCCTCGACGCGGCCCCGGACCCGGCCGCCGAACGGGCGGCACTGGAGGCCCGCCAGCCCACCGGCCGGCTGGTCACGGCCACCGAAGTGGCGGGCGCCATCGCCTACTTGGCGAGCCCCCTGTCCGGCGCGACCACGGGCACGGCGCTCGCCGTGGACGGCGGCATGCAGGGCCTCAGGCTGCGGCCGGTGGGCCGGTGAGCGCGCTCGGCGGGAGCGGAGTCGAGGTGACCCCGCTGGCCTTCGGCGCCGCCGGCATCGGCAACCTCTACAGCGAGGTGAGCGAGGAGCAGGCGTACGACGCGGTCCAAGCCGCCTGGCACGGCGGGATCCGCTACTTCGACACCGCCCCGCACTACGGCCTCGGCCTGTCCGAACGCCGCCTCGGCGCGGCCCTGCGCGAGCACCCCCGCACCGCGTACACGGTCTCCACCAAGGTGGGCCGCCTGCTTGAGCCCACGGACGAGGGCGGCGACGACCTCGCGAACGGCTTCGCGGTCCCCGCCACCCACCGCCGCGTCTGGGACTTCAGCGCGGACGGCGTACGACGCTGTCTCGAAGCAAGCCTCGAACGGCTCGGCCTGGACCGGGTCGACGTGGTCTACCTGCACGACCCGGACGACCACGCCGAACAGGCGTTCCGCGAGGGCTACCCGGCGCTGGAGAAACTGCGCTCCGAGGGCCTGGTGGGGGCGATCGGCGCGGGCATGAACCAGGCCGAGATGCTGACCCGGTTCGTGCGCGAGACGGACGTGGACGTGGTGCTGTGCGCGGGCCGGTACACCCTGCTCGACCAGCGCGCCCTGACCGGGCTGCTGCCCTCGGCGGCCGAACGCGGGGTGTCGGTCGTCGTCGGCGGCGCCTTCAACTCCGGCCTGCTGGCCGACCCGCGGCCGGGCGCCACGTTCAACTACGCGACCGCCCCCGAGGAACTGCTCGGCCGCGCTCTGCGCCTGAAGGCGCTGGCGGAACGCCACGGCACCACGCTGCGGGCCGCGGCCCTGGCGTTCTGCTCCGCGCACCCGGCCGTGGCGAGCGTACTGGTGGGCGCCCGTTCGGCGGCCGAGGTACGCGACTGCGCCGAGCAGTTCGCGGCGACCGTACCGGCCGGATTCTGGCAGGAGCTGAGAGAAGCCGGCCTCCTGCCCCCGCACGCCCCCGTGCCCACTGAGGAGCCGTGATGAGAGTAGCCCTGCACACCAAGGTCCGAGCCGACCGCGTCGAGGAGTACGAGGCCGCCCACCGGGAGGTGCCGAAGGAGCTCACGGACACGATCCGTGCCGCCGCAACGACCTCCTGGACCATCTGGCGATGGGGGTACCCCCTGCTCGAGCGAAGCCGAGAGCTCGGGGGAGGGACCGACCTGTTCCACGTGCTGGAGTGCGGGGACTACGGGCGTCTGCCGGCCGAGCTGGAGAAGCTGCCCGTCAACGTCGCCTGGCACGCACGGATGGCGGAGCTGCTCGACGTGGTGCACGACTACTCGGCCGAGGGTGCGGACGCGGGCCTGCCGGTGGTCTGGGAGCTGCCGTGACCGTGGACGCGCACCACCACGTGTGGGACCTCTCCGTCCGCGACCAGGACTGGATCAGGGGCCCGGAACTCGAGCCGATCCGCCGCAGCTTCACGATCGCGGACCTGGAACGTCTGGCCCGCCCGGTCGGCGTGGACCGCACCGTACTGGTGCAGACGGTCACCGTGGCCGAGGAGACGCCGGAGTTCCTGGCCCTGGCGGATCGGAACGAGATCGTCGCGGGCGTCGTCGGCTGGACGGACCTGACGAGCCCCGACGTGGCGGACACGCTGGCCCGCCTGCGGGAGCTGCCCGGGGGCTCGTATCTGCGCGGCATCCGCCACCAGGTCCAGGGCGAGGCGGACCCCGAGTGGCTGCTGCGCCCCGACGTACGCCGAGGCCTCGCCGCCGTCGCGGACGCGGGCCTGGTCTACGACCTGCTGGTGCTGCCCCACCAGCTCCCGGCGTGCGTCAAGGCGGCTCAGTCGCTCCCCGCACTCACCTTCGTCCTGGACCACTTGGGCAAACCCCCGATCGCCTCCGGAACCCTGGAGCCGTGGGCGTCCCGCATCCGCGCCCTCGCCGCTCTGCCGAACACGGTCTGCAAACTGTCGGGCATGGTGACGGAGGCGGACTGGAAGACCTGGCGGGTGGAGGACCTGCGCCCCTGCACCGACACGGTCCTGGACGCCTTCGGCCCGTCCCGGCTGATGTTCGGCTCGGACTGGCCCGTGTGCACGCTGGCGGCGTCGTACGCGGACGTGTCGGACACAGCGGCGGTGCTGACGCAGGGCCTCCGCGACGACGAGCGCCACCAGATCTTCGAGGACACCGCCACCCGCGTCTACCGCCTTTGAGTCACCGGCGCGGCCAGCCGGGTCGGTGGCATGAACTCGCGGACGTAGATGCGGTGCCAGCAGGCCCCCGTCTCCCGCAGTTCACGCCACGTCGTGTACCGGTAGTGGAAGAGGCGCGCCCGGATGTAGCGCGGCGGCTCGTCCGGGGGGAAGGGGGAGCGGCGCAGGAGCTTCAGGGTGTCGCGATCGTTCTCCAGGAGACGTTCCACCAGGCCGCCGAACCAGGACCCCGCGTACGCGGGGGACAGCGCCGCGAACCACATCAGCCAGTCGAGCCGCAGGTGGTACGGGGCGAACTGGCGCGGCCAGTGCCGTGGATCGCCCGGTTTGCCCTTGAACTCGTACTCCCGCCACTCGGAGTCCTCCCGCGGCACGTCGTCCGCCGTGCCCTCCACCACCACCTCGTACCGGATCCGGCTGACGCTGCCGAACGCGCCGTAGGTGTTGACCAGGTGCAGCGGGTCGAAGGAGCGGTTCATGATCTGGCCGCGGGAGATCATGTTGCGTACCGGCTGGTAGCTGAGGGCGAGCAGGCCCGCGCCGACCGCCAGGACCAGGACCTCGTACCACAGGGGAGCAGCGGAGACCTTCGGGGCAGTGGTGGGGAACAGGACCGCCGACAGGCCCAGTACGATCGTGATCCAGTTCAGCCAGGAGAAGTTGCCCGAGAGGACCAGCCACAGCTGCGTCACGATCATCAGGGACGCGGCGGCCGTCGCGACCGGCTGCGGGGTGAACAGCAGGACCGGGACGACCAGTTGGGTGACGTGGTTGGCCGCCACCTCCACCCGGTGCAGCGGCTTCGGCAGATGGTGGAAGAACCAGCTCAGCGGGCCCGGCATCGGCTGCGTCTCGTGGTGGTAGTCCAGGCAGGTCAGCTTCCGCCAGCAGGCGTCCCCGCGCATCTTGATCAGCCCGGCGCCGAACTCCAGGCGGAACAGGATCCAGCGCAACAGGAACAGCACCACGATCGGCGGCGCCACCTCGTCGTTGCCCAGGAACACCGCCAGGAAGCCGACCTCCAGCAGCAGCGACTCCCAGCCGAAGGAGTACCAGGTCTGGCCGACGTTGACGATCGACAGGTACAGCAGCCACGGGATCAGCCACAGCACCATCCCCGCCCACAACGGCACCAGCGAGTCGGCCCCCGCGACCAGCGCCGCCGACACCGCGCACCCCGCCCACGACCAGGCGGCGAAGAAGCGGTCCGAGTAGTGGAAGTGGAAGACGCTGGGCGCCAGTCTGAACGGCACCCGGGCGACGTACCGCGGCACCGGCAGCATGCCGCGCTCCCCGATCAGCGCCCGGAACTGCAGCGCGGCGGTCAGGAAGGCGACGAGGTACACCACCGCCAGGGCCCGCTGGAAGACCAGTCGGCTCAGCCAGTACTCCGGTGCGACGAACCAGTCCACGGCAACCGCTCCTCTCCCTCCAGTGTGACCCGGTACCCCCGGCCGAACCGGTCAGCCCGTCACTCCGTGTACACCTCGGCTCGGCCTGCGTAACCCGACGACGGCGGCCCGGCCCACACGGCCGCACCGGACCGCCGGCCCGGGGACCGCCGGCCCGGGGACCGCCGGGCCGGGGACCGCCGGGCCGGGGACCGCCGGGCCGGGGCCCTGGGCGACCTGGTCGGCAGAAGTCGAAGAATCCGGCAATCCCTGGCATGGTGGCCCCATGGTTGATCGGGGAGGGAGCACTCTGCCACTCCCGGAGGACTGGCCCGCCCACCCGGATCCGATCCTGGTGCTCAACCTCATGGGCAGCTTCGACTGGGACCTGGACACCGGGCTGTTCCACATGGACGCCCGGGCCCACGAGATCTTCGACATACGCCCCGAGGACTACGACGGCCGCCCCGAGAGCCTGCGGTCGCGCGTTCCACCGTCCGAGGGCCGCCGCGTCGACGCCCTGGTGGCCCGGGCCATCAAGGACGGCAGCGAGAACTACGGCACCTACTTCCGCGTCCGCTGCCGCGACGGCACCCTGCGCTGGACCCACACCCAGGGCTACATCCGGCGCGACGAGACGGGCCGCCCCCGCAGGATCATCGGCATCGTGCGCGACGCCACCCAGGAGCTGCGCGACGGCCTGGCCCGCAGGGAACAGCTGGCCCAGGACGAGGCGCTGCGCCGGCAGACGAGCATCGTCGAGTCCACCACCGCCGCGCTCGCCCACGCCCGCACCGTCCAGGACGTCATCGACGTCCTCAAGGACAGCCACGGCCTCACCCACCTGGGTGCGGCCAGCCTCGTCATGGGCCTGGTGGAGGCGGGCCGCATCCGGATCGTCGCCGAGGGCCCCGAGGGCAGCTCGGTGCCCGGCACCCGGGTCACGCGCGTCGACGATGCCTATCCGATGAGCGAGGTGGTACGGACCCTCCGCCCGCGGTTCATCGAGTCGCCGGAGGAGTTCGCCGAGCGCTACCCCGTCCTGTGGCCGCACCTGACGGACCTGCGCATCACCTCCGCCGCCTATCTGCCGCTCGTCGCGCAGGCCCGCCCCATCGGCGCCATGGGCCTGCTCTACGACGACCGGCGCGGCTTCACCCCCGACGACCGCAACGTCCTCGTCGCGCTCGGCAGCTGCATCGCGCAGAGCCTGCAACGCGCCATGCTCTACGAACAGGAGAAGGACCTCGCCCAGGGCCTCCAGCAGGCGATGCTGCCGCGCTCCATCCCCAGCGTGCCCGGCGCCGACGTCGCCGTCCGCTACCGCTCGGCGGCCCTCGGCCGGGACATCGGCGGCGACTGGTACGACCTGATCCCGTTGCCCGGGGACCGGGCCGGCGCCGTCATCGGTGACGTACAGGGCCACGACACCCACGCGGCCGCCGTCATGGGTCAGCTGCGCATCGTCCTGCGCGCCTACGCCGCCGAGGGCCACCCGCCCGCCACCGTGATGGCCCGTGCCTCCGTGTTCCTCAAGGAACTCGACACCGAACGCTTCGCGACCTGCCTGTACGCCGAGGCCGACCTGGCCACCGGAGTGGTGCAGCTGGTCCGCGCCGGCCATATCGACCCGCTGCTCAGGCTGTCCGAGGGCACCTGCCGGCGGTTGCCCGTCGAGGGCGGTCTGCCGCTCGGGCTGTCCGCCGAGTTCGACCGCCTGGAGTACCCGGTCACCACGGTGGAGCTGGACCCCGGCCAGACCCTGGTGCTGTGCACCGACGGCCTGATCGAAGAGCCGGGCGCCGACCTCGACGAGGGCGTGCACACCCTTCAGGAGCTGGTCTGCGCCGGCCCGGACGATGTGTGCGACCTCGCCGACCGGCTCATCGACGTGGCCGAGGAGCGGGGCGGCGACGACGACGTGGCCCTGCTGCTCCTGCGGCGCCGGGGGCTCACCCAGCGGTCCGGCGACCGCCTCCGCCGGCACGTCCCGCCCGGTGACCCGGAAGCCCTCACCGCCGCCCGGCACATGATCCGCGCCGCCGTCCGCGCATGGGGTGCCGGCGAGCGCTCCGACGAGATCGAACTGGTCGCCGACGAGCTGATCACCAACGTCCTCGTGCACACCGAAGGCACCGCCGTCGTCACCCTGCGGGTCCTCACCGGCCACGCCCGCCGCTTCCGCGTCGAGGTCGAGGACGCCTCCAGCGCCCTGCCCCGCCGCCGCGACGCGGGCGAGTCGGAGGTCTCCGGCCGGGGCCTGCTGCTCGTCGACCGGCTCGCCGACATGTGGGGCGTGGAGGCCCGCGGCGGCGGCAAGGTCGTCTGGGGCGAGTTCACGGTCCAGGAACGCGGCTGACGGGCGCGACGGGTGGCGACGTCGGTGGCGGGTGGCACCCTGGACACATGCCGGAACTGCCCGAGGTCGAAGCACTCAGGGACTTCCTCGCCGACCGTCTCGTCGGCCACGAGGTGGTCCGGGTGCTGCCCGTCGCGATCAGCGTCCTGAAGACGTACGACCCACCGGTCACCGCCCTCGAGGGCCGCGAGGTCACCGCCGTAGCCCGGTACGGCAAGTTCCTGGACCTGGACGCCGGCGGACTGCACTTCGTGACACACCTGGCCCGGGCCGGCTGGCTCCAGTGGAAGGACCGCCTGCCCGACGGCGTGCCCCGCCCCGGCAAGGGCCCGCTCGCGCTGCGGGTCGCGCTGGAGACCGGGGAGGGCTTCGACCTGACGGAGGCGGGCACCCAGAAGCGGCTGGCGGTGTACGTCGTCGGCGATCCGCTCCAGGTGCCGGGCATCGCCCGCCTGGGTCCGGACCCGCTGGCCGACGGCTTCGGCGAGCAGCGCCTCGCCGAGCTCCTCGCGGGGGAGCGGCGTCAGATCAAGGGCGCGCTGCGCGACCAGAGCCTGATCGCGGGCATCGGCAACGCCTACAGCGACGAGATCCTGCACGCCGCCCGGATGTCCCCGTTCAAGCTGGCCTCGTCGCTGTCGCCGGAGGATGTGCACCGCCTGTACGACGCACTGCGCACGACGCTGACCGAGGCGGTCGAGCGTTCGCGCGGCGTGGCCGCCGGACGTCTGAAGACGGAGAAGAAGACCGGACTCCGGGTCCACGGCCGCACCGGCGAGCCCTGTCCGGTCTGCGGCGACACCATCCGTGAGGTCTCCTTCAGCGACTCCTCGCTGCAGTACTGCCCGACCTGCCAGACGGGCGGCAAGCCACTGGCGGACCGCAGACTGTCCCGGCTGCTCAAGTAGGCAGACTCTCCCGGCTGCTCGAGCAGAGGGGGGCGGCGCCCGTCAGGGGGCCTTCAGCGTGACCAGGCGCTGTCCGTCCCTGGTGCGCACATCGAAGTGGTCGATCTGGTCCGACCGCATCCCCGTGCCGCCCTGGAGCGTGGTCGGCTCACCGTCCTCCGCGGGATCCATCCAGCTCGCCACCGTCTGCTCCGAACCGTCCTTGCCGACCGCGACGAGCCGGCAGGGATGCGGCCCCGACCGGTCCTTGACCGTCACGTCGATCTGGCTGCCCCAGACCTCGTCGTGCGCGGTGATCCGCGCCCATACGCCCGTGTCCGGGTCGGTCGCGGTCATGGCCGTCGCGGTGGTGGACGTCGAGCCGTGCCCGGCGACCAGCGCCGTCGTCGGCCCTCCGACCGCGAACACCACGGCCGCCGCGACCGCGTACAGCCACCGCCTGCGCCCGCTGCGGTGCTTGGTCGCCACCTCGTCGAGCAGCCGCTCAAGCAGCCGGGGCCCGGGCGCCGCGAAGGGGTGCACGGACCGCGGGGTCGCCCTCCGGTAGAGCATCAACTGACGCGCGGCGGGGCGGAACTCCGTCACGTGCGCCGCGCACGTCGGGCACTCCATGAGGTGGTCCTCGAAGCGGAAGGCTTCCGCCTCGTCCAGCACGCCCAGCGCGTAGGCGCCGACGTCGCGGTGGCGTTCCAGGGACCTCATACCAAATCCTCAGGCCGGGGGGCGGGGTGGGGGTGGTGCTGCTGTTGCCCACCGGTACGGACCAGGCGGCCGAATCACTCAAGGCCGTTACCGAATCGCGGCCAAGAAAGGCATTCGGAGCCGCCGGGCCGGCGGATTGGTCGTCCCGGAAAACTTCTTCAGAAGAGATGGATGGCGAGATGTCCCAGGGGGAGTCCCAGCTGCCAGGCCGGCGTCCACACCTTGGGGCCGTCGTCCTCGCCGACCACCGGGCCGCCGCCGGGCACCGCGTCCAGATCGGGGGCGAGCAGCTCGGTCTCCTCCAGCCAGCGCCAGGCCGCCGTGGCCAGCTCCAGGTCCGGCGCCGGGCCGCCCGACCGGGCCGCTTCCGCGGACAGCTCCGCCATCCGCTCGCACACCCAGTCCTGCCAGGGCTGGTCGTACGCCGTCAGCGAGAGCCAGGTCTCCAGTTGCGAGACGACGCGGATGCGGGAGAGCTCGCCACCCGTGTCGGACAGGAAGATCGTCAACGCCAGCGCGTCGCGCCCGGCGCGGAACTCGAAGGACGTCGGCGGCATCAGGTCGCCGGTCCGCAGCAGCTCGTCCGCGATGTACTCGGCGTACAGCCATGCCATGGGAACGGTCAGTTCACCGCCGTCGGTGCCGTCCGTGCTCTCGTGGCCTCTGTGCAACATCCCTTCCTGCCTTCCTCCGGTGCGTGCGCGTCGCCCGAGACTCGGGCCCCAGTCCGCAACACGGATGAGGCAAGCCCATTGCTCAACCATGGTCCGCAGCAAGGCGCTTTGCGAAGGCTTGACTCTGGCTTCGGTTTCACCGCAGGTCCGCCGCGTATCCCGGAAGGACCCGGCGCAGGGCGCGCAGGGCGTAGTACGCACGGGACTTCACAGTACCGGGCGGAATCCCCAGGGTTCGGGCGGCCTCCGCCACACTCGCCCCGTGGAAGTACACCTGCACCAGGACTTCCCTGTGCTCGGGAGTGAGTGTCTTCACAGCCCGCCGTACGTCGAGCGTCGCGGCGGCCCGTTCGGCGTGGTCGGCCATCACGCGGGCGTTCTCCGGGACGGCGTCCCCGACCTCGGCGGGACGGGCCTGACGCGCCCGCTTGGCGTCGATGGCGAGCCGCCGGCCGACGGTGAGCAGCCAGGGGCGCACGGAGTCGAAATCGGGCGCGCGCAGCGCTTCGGGGTGTTGCCAGGCGCGTACGAACGTCTCCTGCAACAGGTCCTCGGCGCGCTGACGGTCACCGTCCGAGAGCCTGAGCAGCAGCGCGAAGAGGGGACGGCCGTGCTCGCGCTGCAACTCGGCCAGCTCGTGCTCGGCGGTCGTCCCGGTGGTGGGGGTGGTGCTTCCGGCCGTCATGGGCGTATGGCAACCCGCCTTCGCCCGCCGGGACAGGGCCGGGACGGCGCGGTGCGGTGGGCGGTCGCTGTTCGTCGGTGAACGGTGCGGTGAGCGGTCGACCGGAGAGGCGCGCCGGGCTTCCGGGTGTCGGGCCAGGGGGTCGGATCAGGGGGTCTGATCAGGGGGTCGGCGGGGTCTTGGCCAGCTCGGAGCGCCGGTAGGAGTAACCGAAGTACACGATCTGGCCGATCAGGAACCACACGGCGAACCGCACCCATGTCTCCCACCGCAGGAACGTGATCAGCCAGAGCGAGAAGACCACGCCCACCGCGGGGAGGAACGGCATCCACGGCGTGCGGAAGGTGCGCGGCAGGTCCGGCTGCCGGTAGCGCAGCACGATCACCGCCGTGCACACCACGACGAACGCCAACAGGATGCCGATGTTGGTCAGTTCGGCCACCTGGGCGATCGGCAGGAACCCGGCGATGAGGGCCGAGGCGATCCCGACGATCCATGTCACACGGGTCGGGACGTGACGCGTGGGATGTGTCTTGGCGAACCACGAGGGCAGCAGTCCGTCACGCGACATGGAGAACCACACCCGGGTGACGCCCAGCATGAACGTGAACATGACGGTGAGGATGCCGATGACGGCCCCGACCGCGATCACGTCCGCGAGCCCGCTGAGACCGACCGCCTTGAACGCGCTGGAGAAGCCGCTCTCCTTGTCGATGTGCTGGTACTTCTGCATGCCCGTCAGGACCAGGCAGGCCGCCACGTACAGCACCATCGAGATCGCCAGCGAGTAGACGATCGCCTTCGGCATGTGGCGCTGCGCGTCCTTGGACTCCTCCGCGGCCGTCGACATGGCGTCGTAGCCGAAGACCGCGAAGAACACGGTCGCCGCACCCGTGAACGCGCCGCCGACGCCGTAGGGGAAGAACGGGTGGTAGTTGCCGCTGTCGATGTGGAAGACGCCGACACCGATCACCAGCAGCACGACGAGGATCTTCAGCGCCACGACGAACGTCTCGAAACGGGCCGCGTTGCGGATGCCGAGGTTCAGCAGGTACGCGATCAGCAGGCACAGCACGAGCGCGAACAGGTCCACCCGGTGTCCGGCGCCCGTGCCCGGCGCTCCCAGCATCCACGCCGGCAGGTGCGCGCCCATCTCGCCGACGAGGAAGCCGAAGTAGCCGGAGATGCCGATGGCGACCACCGCCACGATCGCCGTGTACTCCAGCAGCAGGTCCCAGCCGATGAACCAGCCGGCGTACTCGCCGAGCACCGCGTAGCCGTACGTGTAGGCCGATCCCGCCTTCGGGATGAGCCCGGCGAACTCGGCGTACGACAGGGCGGCGGTCGCGCTCGCCAGGCCCGCGATCAGGAACGACACCAGGACCGCGGGTCCGGCGGTGCCGTTCGCGACCGTGCCGGCGAGGGTGAAGATGCCGGCGCCGATGATCCCGCCGACGCCGATCGCCGTCAGCTGCCACAGGCCGAGCGAGCGCTCGAGCCGGGTGCCCTCGCCGACCTCCGTCTCGTCGATGTGCTCGATGGGTTTGCGGCGGAGAATTCCCTCGCCCTTACGGAGTCCGGCCATGAGCCTCACCTCTTCGCGGACCTCTTCGCGGACGGCAATGCACTGGCCGGATCATGATGGCGCAGCTGCGCCGGGGAGGGAAGACGGCGACGTCCCTACGGTACGACTGTTACGGGCCAGCGGCCCGCCTTCACCAGGCGGATCGCCACCGAGCCGACGATGCGGTGGCCGGCCTGCTCCGACGCGCCGACCACGACGGCGTCCGCCTTCAGCTCCTCGGCGGCCTTGACCAGGCCGTTGTACGGGTCGCCGCGGAAGGTGTGGAACTCCCAGCGCACGTCGAATATGCCCTTCACCCGCTCGGCGGCCTCACGGATCTGGGCGACCAGTTCCTCGGCGATCTCGTCGGTCGTCTCCGCCACCGGAACCCCGAGCGCCGCCCCGGCCGCCATCACCGGCTGCACGTACACGACCGCGAGCAGCGCGTGCTGCCGCCGGGCGAGACCGCCGGCGTAGGCCGCGGCCCGCAGCGACGAGTCGGAGCCGTCCACCCCGACGAGGATGACCTTGGGCCCGTCCGTGCCCCGCTCGAACTGGTGCGAGTGCTGTTCCGTCACATGGGCGAGGCTATCGGAATCTGCAGGTCCGGTCCGCTGCGGCCGGGGACTGGAGGGCGGCGTCGCCCCCGGCGTCGTCGTCCTCTCGCACGACGCCGGCGGCGACCGCTCACAGATCGCGGCGGCACTTCGCGACCATCCGCCGGTCCTGCTGGACGCCGGCCACCACCTCACCGTGCCGAGGAGGCGGTCGACCCGAACACCCTGCCGGGCAGGTGCGCCGGTCCCGGCCGGCCCCCGCTCAGCGCACGGCCACCATCCGGGCGAACACCACCACGTTCCCCGCGTAGTTCCCGTCGACGAACTCTCCCCCGCAGGTGATGACCCGCAGTTCCGGCGCCCCCTTGTTCCCGTAGACGTGGTCACCCGGGAAGTGGGCCTTGTCGACCACCTCGTTGCCGTAGACCTCGAACACGGCGGTCCTGCCGTCCTGGCGCCGGACTTCGATGTGATGGCCCTTGCCCAGTGCACCGAGCCCGTAGAAGACGGCCGGCCCCTCACGGTTGTCGACATGGCCGACGATCACGGCGGTGCCCTTCTCACCGGGTGAGACAGCGCCGGTGAACCAGCCCGCCAGGTTCGGATCCTCGGGCGGCGGGGCGGCCACCCAGCCGGACGTGTCCAGGCCCACGGGTATGACGGGGGCGTCGATCTGGAGCGCCGGGATGTGGACACGTTCGACCGCGGAGTACGGCAGCGGATCGGGCGTCTCCGAGACGCCGGCCCCCGAGCCCGACCCCGACCCCGAGCCCGAGGCCGAGCCGGGGCCCGAGCGGGAGTCGGGGGCCGGGGCTGCCGCCTTCGCGGGCTGGGGCGGGCCCACAGGGGACTCGCCCGAACCGTTCCGCACCAGGGCGAGACCCGTCAGCAGCACCAGCGCGATCACGCCCCACGGGGCGCGTTTGCGCTGGTGCCCGCTCTCTCCTCCTTCGGCCGGCCCGGAAGCAGACATTCGCCATCCCCTCCCGGCGCCGCCGTCTCGGCGCGCCGTTCACGCTGTGACGGTCAGGAGGTGCTGCCGCGGCCACGGCGGCGCGTAAGCTGCCAGGCCGCGCCGACCGAGACCAGGACGAGGGCGGCACCGAGGCCGGTCTTCTTCAGGTCGAAGCCGCCGATGCTGCCACCCTCACCGGCGTGCACGCCGTGCTGTGGCCGCTCCGCCTCGCCCCGTCCGTTCTCACGGCCCGAGCCCTCGTCCTGCGACTCCTCGTCGCGGTCGTTGCGCCCGGCGGTCATGACGAGCTGTCGGTGGCCGGCCTGGTGGCCGCACTGGAACAGCACGTCGAACGTGGTGCCCGGCAGAGCGTTCCGGCCGACCGTGACCGTGGCCGAGTTCCGGCCGCGGGGGATGGTGACGTCGTCGAAGGCGCCCGAGAAGACCTTGGCGTCTTGGTTGCAGCCCCGCACCGGCAGGTTGACCCGCCCGCCGGGGGCGACCGCGGCCGGTTCCAGGTTGTAGGAGAAACCCGAGTGGCCCGCGCCGGCCTCCCCGCCTCGGGCGACGGCCGTCGTACACGCCGTGAGGGCCAGGGCACTGACGCCCAGCATTGCGGCCGAGGCGAGGCGAATCGCGCGCATGGTGAGCCTCCAGGTCTCCGAGGAGCCGTGCCGCGGACCTGTTCCGCTTGCGTAGGAAATGCACCTCGTTGCCCGAAACGCTAAGAAAGGGGGCGGCCGGGCGCGATCCCAGTAGAGCGAATGGGGTACGGGAATGTGCCGCTCAGGGGAGGCGGGGCGGTGAAGGGGGGCGGGCGCGGAGGGTGGCCGCCCGCTTGAGGACGCGGTGGGTCCGCCCGAGCCGTGGAGGGCGGGGGCCGCCCGCCCCCGTATGGGGACGGGGCCCGTCAGCCGTGCAGCTGTGGGAACAGCGCCAGGAACGGCTCCGAGGAGGCCGAGACGCCCCGGCTGTAGGGCGCGTCGAAGTCCCAGATCAGGAAGAGCAGGAAGGCGATCAGCGCCGAGAAGAGCCCCGCCAGGAGGAGTTCGCGGGCCGTGCGCCGGATCTGCAACGCGAACACCATCCCGATGGTGACCACCGCCCCCGCGATCAACCCGAACCACACCACCGGCGGCATCGTCGAGCCGGTGGACTCGGCGCGCGCGTTGCGCGCCCCGTCGGCCGCCGTCACCTGGTCCACGAGCGGTTGGTACGCCTGCGCCTCGTAGTCCGTCTTCGGGTGGTAGTCGGTGACGTCCTGACGGATCCGCTGGAACAGCTCCTGGCCGCGGGCGGTCACCTCGCCGTGATCGGCCATGGCCTTCCACTCGGTGGTGACCACATGGCCGACATACGCGTTGACGTCGGCGCGGACGCGGTCGCGGACGTCGGCCGGATAGACGCGGACGCGCTGCGAGATCTCGTGCAGCGCCTGCGCCTCGGCCTGCACATGGTCCTGGGCGGCGCTGCGGGCCTCCCACACCCCTGCGATGGCCAGGCCCAGCACGATGGCGTACACCACGCCGATCCACATCGTCATGTACTCGATCACGTCCGGGGTCTCGGACGGGTCCTCGTCCACGGCGGCCGTACGGGCCCGGACCAGGGTCACCACGACCACGACGGCGCACGCGGCCGCCATCGCGAGGGTGAGAACAAGCCATTCCGACAACAGGTGCCTCCAGAGATCAGCGCGGACGCAGCGCGGCGATGGCGAACACCGCGGGCGCGACGATGAGCAGGGTGAACGTGAGCGGCGACGGCCCGTCGTGGGGCGGCCGCGGGTGGGACACGGGGTGGTAGGCCGGATAGCGCACCGGGGTCGGTGCGGGGTGCGGGCTCGGCCCGGGCGGGGGTGTCGGCGACGGCGTCGGTGCGGGCGGAGGGATGCGGACGGGGGTCGGGGCGGGTCTCGGGACCGGCCGCGGGGCCGGCGGAAGGGCGCGCGGCGGGGGCGGCGGCACGGGCTTCGGTGTGGGATGCGGCCGCGGAGGTGGCGGGGGCTCGGGCGGCGGCTTGGGGGTGGGCGTCGGAGTCGGGGTCGGCGTGGGGCCGGGTGGCGGCGTGGGACTCGGGCTCGGTGCGGAGCACGGCGGCGTGGGCCAGAGGTCGCCGCCCGCGACCGCCACCGCCTCCGTGCCGCCCGGGCCGGTCGAGGCGTACGCGCACGCGTCGGCCGACGCCGCCCCGGCGGGAACGCCCACGAGGAACCACGCCAGCGTCACCAGGGCCAACCCCCGGGTGACGAGGGCCGTTCGGGGCCGTTGGGGTCGTTGCACGACCGAGATCATCGGCTTCGCCGCGCCCCCGCACGCCCGGGCCCCGGCGAATTGCCTCGAAGGAAGGAGATCCGCCTTCGAGGCGTTTTGGGCAACCACGCCCGCTCCATGCCGAGTTGGGCACATCCGTGCGAGGGGTGCCGGGGGCGGGCCGGGGCGGTGGCCGGAAGCGCGTCACAGGTTCCGGAAAGAAATTCCCGGCCCGATTGAACACACCGGGCACTCCCGCCCGTACCCATGACCACACAGCGGCGCACAGAGGACGCTGCAACACCGAAGCTGACAGCGGGAGTTGAGAATGAAGACATCCTGGCGGAGCGCCTCCCTCGTGGCGACCGCTGCCGCCGTGCTGGCGCTCACGACGGCGTGCGGTTCGCAGAGCGGCACCCAGTCGACGGGCAGCCAGAACGTGGGGGCCACCGCTTTCCCGGGCGGCCTGGGTTCCAGCCCCTCCCTCCCCGGAAACGGCTACGGCGCCGACTCCACCGCCGCGCCGAGCGCCTCCGCCTCCGCGGGCGGGCAGTCCGCGGGTCAGCTCGCCGTCGTCGACAACGCGAAGCTCGGCAAGATCGTCACGGACGGCGCCGGCTTCACCCTCTACCGCTTCGACCAGGACACGGCCGAGCCGCCGAAGTCCACCTGCGACGGCGACTGCGCGAAGGCGTGGCCGCCGGTCCCCGCCGAAGGGGCCACCGTCGCCTCCGGTATCGACACGTCCCTGCTCGGGGAGGTCACCCGATCCGACGGCACCAAGCAGCTCACCATCGCCGGCTGGCCGATGTACCGGTACGCCAAGGACACCAAGGCCGGTGACGTCAACGGCCAGGGAGTCAAGGGCACCTGGTTCGCGACCGCGCCCACCGGCAAGAAGGCCGGCGCCGCCCTGCCCGGCCTGTCGGTCCGCAACGACCCCAAGCTCGGCCCGATCGTCGTCGACAAGAACGGCATGACGGTCTACCGCTTCCTGAAGGACAAGGCCTGGCCCGAGCCGGTGTCGAACTGCACCGGCGCCTGCCTGGAGAAGTGGCCCGTCGTCGCCCCCGTCTCGGCCGACGACACCAAGGGCGTCCAGAAGAAGGGCCTCATGGGCTTCACCCGCCCCGACGGCGCCAAGCAGATGACCGTCAACTGCTGGCCCATCTACACCTTCTCCGGCGACAAGGCCCCCGGAGACACCAACGGTCAGGGTGTGGGCGGCACCTGGTACGCCGTCTCGCCCGACGGAAAGCCGGTCGGCGCGCCGAAGTAGTGATCACACCTCCCCAAGGTTGATCGACCGCCTCACCCAGTCAGCGACGGAACGCGGAAGGGAGTGGACACACAAGCCGGACGAACGGGACACAGGCGCGCACGACCGGTCCACCCCCTCCGCACCGCACGGAGGGGGTGGGCCCTTTGGCGCGGGCGGCGGCGCGTGCCCCCGCTCTCCACGGAAACACCACGTGGTGACCGGGAACGGACGGTCAATTTCCGTTTTTACTCGCTCCGTTGGCGGACGATCAGTAGCCTCTGCTCGAACACCGGATCGCCTACACCGTCGCCAATGCCTTGGAGAGCTGCATGGAGCGCCCCGCCTGGGCCCCTCGGAGCATCGACATCTCCGTGCCGAGTGTCGCCCGTATGTACGACTTCTACCTGGGCGGCTCCCACAACTTCGAGGTCGACCGCGAAGCGGCGCGCAGGGCCATCGAGTACATGCCGGGGCTTCCCAAGATCATGCAGGCGAACCGGGCCTTCATGCGCCGCGCCGTGCGCTTCGCCGCCGGGGAGGGCGTCACCCAGTTCCTCGACATCGGCTCCGGCATCCCGACCTTCGGCAACGTCCACGAGGTGGCGCAGCAGGCGCACCCGGGGGCGCGCGTGGTGTACGTCGACCACGACCCGGTGGCGGTCGCGCACAGCCGGGCCGTCCTCCAGGGCAACGAGCACGCGGACGTCGTCGCGGCCGACCTGCGCAAGCCCCAGGAGATCCTGTCGAGCCCTCAGGTGGAACGACTGATAGACCGGAACCGGCCAGTCGCGCTCCTTCTCGTTGCCATACTGCACTTCGTGGAGGACACGGACGACCCGTACGGTGCGGTGGCCGAGCTGCGCGACTCGCTCGCGCCGGGCAGCCTGCTCGTTCTCACGCACGCCTCGTACGAGGGGATCCCGCTGCCGAAGGAGCGGGCCGACGGCGCGGTCGACGTGTACAACACCATCCGCAATCCGCTGATCATGCGCTCGCGCGACGAGATCGCGCGGTTCTTCGAGGGGTACGACATGGTGGAACCCGGGCTGGTGCCGATGCCGAAGTGGCGGCCCGACACGGCACCCGAGGACGAGGACCCCTTTTCGTTCGCGGGGTTCGCCGGCGTGGGGCGCTCGGCGTGAGGGCGGCACCGGGTGGACCGGGTGGACCGGAGGACAGACTGCGCAGGTTCGCGACGATCTGGAGCCGGGCCGTCTATCCGGTGACCTCGACGTCGCTGACCCGGCCGGAGTTCGAGGAGCGACTGCTGCCGCTGGCCCGGCAGTTGAGCGAGGCGTTGCGGATCAGGGCGTTCGACGCCGCCGCGGCCAAGGGGATCGGCGCGGCGCTCATCGACGCGCACTGCACCGACCCGGAGGCCCTCAGCCGCACCCTCGACTGCGTCGACGCCTACCTCGTGCTCTACTGCGGCGACCCGGACGCCTCCCCGGAGGCGCAGGAGGCCCAGCGCACCCGCTGCTCACGGTTGCAGCACGCGATGGCCGCCGGGTTCGCGGCGGCGCTCAAGGAGCGCACGCTGGCCGAACAGGAGGCCATCGCCCAAGCCGCCCTCACGGCCCAGGGCGAGGTGGCCGAGGCCCTGCACGCCACAGAGGCCCGCTTCCGCGCGGTCTTCGAGGGCGCCGCCATAGGCATCGGCATCGCCGACCTCGACGGCAACGTGCTCCAGGTCAACGGCGCCCTGCTGCGCATGTTCGGCGGCTCCGAGCAACTGATGCGCGGCCGCAACGTCGCCGAGTGGACCCACCCCGACGACGCACCGCAGGTCTGGCGCCTGTACGACGAGCTGGTGCGCGGTGAGCGGGACCACTACCACGTGGAGAAGGCCTTCTACCGGCCTGACGGAACGGTCCTGTGGACCAACCTCACGGTGTCCCTGCTGCGCGACGCCGACGGCAATCCGCAGTACCAGCTCGCGCTCATGGAGGACACCACCGAGCGGCGGCTGCTGAACCTCCGGCTGCGGTACGAGGCCACACACGACGCGCTCACCGGCCTGCCCAACCGGACCCTGTTCTTCGAGCGGTTGGAGAAGGCCCTGGCGGCGGGGGAGGGCCGGCGGTTCGGCCTGTGCTACCTCGACCTGGACGGCTTCAAGACCATCAACGACAGTCTCGGACACGCGGCCGGGGACCGGCTGCTCGTCGAGGTCGCCGACCGGCTGCAGGCCTGCGCGACCGGCCCCGGCGAGATGGTCGCGCGCCTCGGCGGCGACGAGTTCGTGGCGCTGACCACCGGTCCCGACACCGAGCGCGGAGTCGACGAGCTCGCCGGGCGCATCATGAACGCGCTGGTCACCCCGATCAGCGTCGACGGGCGTGAGCTGACCGTGCGCGGCAGCATCGGCATCGTCGAGGGCCCGGTCGGGGAGCGCGGCCCGGCGGAGGTGCTGCGCAGCGCGGACATCACCATGTACCGGGCGAAGTCGGCGGGGGGCAACCGCTACGAGCTCGCCGACCCCGAGGCCGACGCCCGGGCCATCACCCGGCACGGGCTGACCACGGCGCTGCCCACGGCCCTGAACCGGGGCGAGTTCTTCATCGAGTACCAGCCGCTGGTGCACCTCGGCGACGGCAGGGTGCACGGCGCCGAGGCGCTGGTGCGCTGGCTGCACCCGCAGCACGGGGTGCTCGGCCCCGACCGTTTCATCCCGCTCGCCGAGCGCACCGGGCTGATCGTGCCGCTGGGCCGCTGGGTGCTCCAGGAGGCGGTACGGCAGGCCCGTGCCTGGCAGGAGAAGCAGGACCAGCCCGGCCCGCTGCGCATCAACGTCAACCTCTCGCCCTGCCAGCTCACCCATCCGGGGCTGGTCTCCGACACCGTCGAGATCCTGGAGCGGGCCGGCCTCGAGCCGGACGCGCTCTGCCTGGAGGTCACGGAGTCGGCGCTCATCGGCGCGGACGACGATCTGCTCAAGCCGCTGCGCCGGCTGGCCGAGATGGGGGTGGACATCGCCCTCGACGACTTCGGCACCGGCTACTCGAACCTCGCCAACCTGCGCCGGCTGCCGGTGCGGGTCCTCAAGCTGGACCGTTCCTTCACCCAGAGCATGCAGCAGTATCCGGCGGACCCGGTCGACCTGAAGATCGTGGAGGGGATCGTCTCCCTGGCCCACAGCCTCGACCTCGCGGTCACGGTGGAGGGCGTGGAGACCGGCGCCCAGGCGGAACAGCTGCGGATGATGGGCTGTGACACGGCCCAGGGCTGGTACTACGCCCGCCCCGGCCCCCCGGAGCGCCTGCACGAACTGGCCCTGGTGGACGCGACGGGCTGAGCCGTCACGGCCGTACGGGCTGTGCGCCCCCGGCCCGTGCCCGTACGGTCCCGGCCACGGAGGCGGCCGCCCGGACCAGCGCCGCGGTGGCCGTCGAACGGGACTGCTGCGGCCAGGCGATGGCCAGGACCGCGGGCGGCGCGTCGTCGACGGGGCGGTAGGCGACACCCGGACGCGGGTAGCGGGCGGCGACGGAGGCGGGCAGCAGGGTGACCAGGTCGCCCAGCGCGATCAGCGTGAGCAGCTGGGCGAGGTCGCGGCCCTCCCGCCGCATCCCGTCGATGAATTGATGCAGGTCGCCGGGGCGCAGGTCGAGGTCGGCGAGGCCGAGCCGGTCCCGGGAGGCGAGTGGATGCGTCGCGGCGAGGACGGCGACGCGCGGCTCGGCCAACAGGGTCTCGGTGTCCAGGCCGGTGCGGTCGAACGGCTCGTAGACCAGGGCGGCATCGGCCTCACCCAGGCGCAGCAGCCGAGGCTGTTCCTGCCATCCGCACAGACGGACCGTCACCGGGACCGAAGCGGACTCGGCGGCGTAGTGCTCCAGGACCGGCTCCAGCAGTCCCGCGTCGCCGTCGGCCTTGACGGCCAGGACCAGTTTCCTCTCCCGGGCGGCCGCGCGCTGCGCCCGTCGAGCGGCGGCCTGCAGGGCGTCCAGCGCGATCCGCGCCTCCGCGAGGAGCACCTCGC
This sequence comes from Streptomyces sp. Y2F8-2, assembly GCF_014905555.1. Lineage (GTDB taxonomy): Bacteria > Actinomycetota > Actinomycetes > Streptomycetales > Streptomycetaceae > Streptomyces > Streptomyces cynarae. The sequence goes on from NZ_BNGS01000012.1 coordinate 135,209, forward strand.
CGGCCGGGGTCAGAGCCACGCTGTGCGTGGTCCGCTCGAACAGGGTGACACCGAGCTCCGCCTCCAGGTGGCGGATCGCACGGGACAGGGGCGGAGGGGAGATGCCCAGCCGCTCGGCCGCGCGGGCGAAGTTGAGTTCCTCGGCGACGGCGACGAAGTAGCGCAGCGGACGTGATTCCACGGTCCCCCCTCCCGGTATTGCCTCGAGGGTAACAACCGGGAGCGAACCGATCCTTCAGTTCCGGTGGGCCGGGGAGCAGTCTCGATCACGTCTTCCGAACCCGTACTTCCCGGAGATTCCCATGATTCTCGTCACCACCCCGACCGGACAGATCGGCAGCCGGGTCCTCGACGCCCTCCTCGACGCCGGAGACGGGGTGGGGCCGATCAGGGTGATCGTCCGCGATCCCGCGCGCCTGACACCGCGCGTACGCGACCGCGTGGAGGTCGTCCGGGGATCGCACGCGGACCCCGAGGTCACCGCCAAGGCGTGTGCCGGTGCCGACCGGGTGTTCTGGCTGGTGCCTCCGACGCCCGGCGCCGACAGCGTCGAGGGTCACTTCCGCGACTTCACCGAGCCGCTGTGCGAGGCGGTCCGGAACCAGGGGGTCGAACGCGTCGTCGGCGTCTCCACCCTGGGACGCGGGGTGGCGGCGAACGCGGGGCAGATCTCCGCCTCGCTGGCCACGGACGACCGCATCCGGGCCACCGGTGTCCACCACCGGGCGCTGTGCCCGCCGTTCCTGATGGAGAACCTGCTGCACCAGGCCGAGTCGATGCGCAGCGGAGGCGTCTTCTTCCTGGCGGCGGACGGTGACCGGGTGCTGCGCACCTGTACCACCGGTGACATCGGCGCGACCGCGGCGCGGCTGCTGCTCGACGACTCCTGGACCGGCCAGGCCGATGTGCCGCTGGTCGGCCCCGACGACCTGACCCCCGAAGGCATGGCCCGGGTCGTGTCCGAGGTGCTGGACAGGCCGGTGCGCTTCCAGCGGATCAGCGCCGAGGACCACAGGGCGACGCTGGTGCGTCACGGCGCGACCGAATCCTGGGCGCAGGGCCTGGCCGACATGGTGCGAGCGCTCGACGACCAGGGCCTCTACGGCGCCGCCGAGCCGAGCACGCCCGACACCGCACCCACCGCCTTCCGCACGTGGTGCGAGGAGGTGCTCAAGCCGGCCGTGCTCGGCTGAGCGGGGACCGCTTCACCGCTCCAGCAGCATCCGCTGCAGCTCCCGCGCCGCACGCGGCGGTGCCACATCGCTGCGGTGGGCCAGGGCGATCGTCCGGTGCAGTCCGGGCCGGGCCAGCGGCGTCACCCGCAGCCCGCGCCCGGAACGGGTGGCGACCATCCGCGGGACCACGGCCACGCCCAGGCCCGCCCGCACGAAGCCCAGCACCGCGTCCATCTCGCCGCCCTCCACCGCGAAGACCGGCTCGAAGCCCTCGGCGCGGCACGCCGCCACGGTGAGTTCCCTCAGGTCGTAGCCGTGCCGGAACATCACCAGGCGCTCGCCCTCCAGATCCGCGATCCGGACCGTGCGGCGACCGCCGCCGGGTCGGGGCGCGTCCGGGGAGGACACCACCACCAGGTCCTCGCGCAGCAGCTCCACCGTGGTCAGGGCGGGGGAGGGGGTGGGCAGCGGCAGCACGATCAGCGCCAGGTCGAGGGCGCCGCGCGCGAGCTCCCGTACGAGGTCGTGGGAGCCGCCCTCCTCGATCAGCAGCCGGATGCCGGGGTAGCGGTCGTGGAAGGCGCGCAGCACATCCGGCAGCAGGCCGGTGCACAGGCTCGGGGTGGCGCCCAGGCGGATCCGGCCGCTGCGCAGCTGCACCAGCTCCTGCACCTCGTGCCGGGCCGTGTCCGCGTCGGCCAGGATCCGGCGGGCCAGGGGCAGCAGCGCCTCCCCGGCGTCGGTGAGCGTGATGTTGCCGCGCGCCCGCAGGAACAGATCCGCCCCCAGCTCCCGCTCCAGCGCCCTGATCTGCTGCGACAGCGAGGGCTGGGCGACATGGACCAACTCCGCGGCCCGGGTGAAGTGTCGGGTCTCGGCGACGGCCACGAAGTACTGGAGCTGCTGGAACTGCACTCATCCATCATAGGAAGCATCTATCGAAACGAGCCGGACCATGTCTTGGACCGATGAGGACATTCGGCCCTAGCGTGCTGTGACATGGCACTGGCAACGCGGACGGACCGACGGCCGTCCATGGCACGCACCGTGTGGGACTCCACCGTCGGCAAGAAGACCGTGATGGCGGTCAGCGGCCTGATCATGCTGCTGTACCTGGTTGCCCACATGATCGGAAACCTGAAGATCTACTTCGGGGCGGGCGAGTTCAACCACTACGCCCACTGGCTGCGCACCGTCGGCGAGCCGTTCATGCACTACGAGTGGACGCTCTGGCTCATCCGGATCGTCCTGATCGTGGCCGTCGTCGCCCACGCCGTCTCCGCCTACCAGCTCAGCCGCCGCGACATCAAGGCCCGGCCCAGCAAGTACGTGCACAAAAGGCCGCGGGCGAGCTACGCCACCCGCACCATGCGCTGGGGCGGGATCATCCTCGGCCTGTTCATCGTCTGGCACGTCCTGGACCTGACCACCGGCACCGTGCACCCGGGCAGCTTCCAGCCCGGACATCCGTACCAGAACGTCGTCGACGACTTCTCCCACTGGTACAGCAACGTCGTCTACATCGTCGCGATGCTGGCGCTCGGCCTGCACATCCGGCACGGCTTCTGGAGCGCCGCCCAGACCCTCGGCGTCGGCAGCCGGAGGCGCGACCGCGCCCTGAAGACCGTCGCCAACGTCCTCGCGCTGCTGCTCACGGCCGGATTCATCGCCGTACCCGTGGGCGTCATGACCGGAGTGGTGAGCTGACATGACCGACTACGTGAACTACACGACCGGCGACCCGGTCGTCGACGGCAAGGCCCCCTCCGGCCCCATCCACGAGCGCTGGGACAAGCGCCGCTTCGAGGCCAAGCTGGTCAACCCCGCCAACCGCCGCAAGCACACGATCATCGTCGTCGGCACCGGCCTCGCCGGCGGCTCCGCGGGCGCCACCCTCGCCGAACAGGGCTACCACGTCGTCCAGTTCTGCTACCAGGACTCCCCGCGCCGCGCCCACTCGATCGCCGCGCAGGGCGGCATCAACGCGGCGAAGAACTACCGCAACGACGGCGACTCGATCCACCGGCTCTTCTACGACACCGTCAAGGGCGGCGACTTCCGCGCCCGCGAGTCCAACGTCCACCGCCTGGCCCAGATCTCGGTGGAGATCATCGACCAGTGCGTGGCGCAGGGCGTGCCCTTCGCCCGCGAGTACGGCGGCCTGCTGGACACCCGCTCCTTCGGCGGCGTCCAGGTCTCCCGCACCTTCTACGCCCGCGGCCAGACGGGCCAGCAGCTCCTGCTGGGCGCCTACCAGGCGCTGTCGCGGCAGATCGCCGCCGGGAACGTCGAGATGCACCCGCGCACCGAGATGCTCGACCTGATCGTCATCGACGGCCGGGCCCGCGGCATCGTCGCCCGCGACCTGATCACCGGCAGGATCGACACGTACTTCGCGGACGCCGTCGTCCTGGCCTCCGGCGGCTACGGCAACGTCTTCTACCTGTCGACGAACGCCATGAACTCCAACGCGACCGCGATCTGGCGGGCGCACCGGCGCGGCGCCTACTTCGCCAACCCCTGCTTCACACAGATCCACCCGACCTGCATCCCGCGTACCGGCGACCACCAGTCCAAGCTCACCCTGATGAGCGAGTCGCTGCGCAACGACGGCCGGATCTGGGTGCCCAAGGCCAAGGGCGACAACCGCCCGCCGAACGAGATCCCCGAGGACGAGCGCGACTACTACCTGGAGCGCATCTACCCGTCCTTCGGCAACCTGGTCCCGCGGGACATCGCCTCCCGCGCCGCGAAGAACGTCTGCGACGAGGGCCGCGGCGTCGGCCCCGGCGGCCAGGGCGTCTACCTCGACTTCGCGGACGCGATTCTGCGCATGGGCCGGGGGGCCGTCGAGGCCAAGTACGGCAATCTCTTCGACATGTACCGGCGGATCACCGACGAGGATCCGTACGAGGTGCCGATGCGGATCTACCCCGCCGTGCACTACACGATGGGCGGCCTGTGGGTCGACTACGACCTGCAGACGACGGTCCCGGGCCTGTTCGCGATCGGCGAGGCCAACTTCTCCGACCACGGCGCCAACCGCCTCGGCGCCTCCGCGCTGATGCAGGGCCTGGCCGACGGCTACTTCGTCCTCCCGGCGACCATCAACGACTACCTGGCCCGCAACCCGCACCGGGCCGATGAAGACGCCGTCACCGCCGAGCACCCCGCCGTGCAGGAGGTGCTGGCCGAGACCGAGGACCGGCTGAACCTGCTGCTCTCCGTCGACGGCGACCGTACCCCGGACTCCTTCCACCGCGAGCTCGGCGAGCTGATGTGGGAGTTCTGCGGCATGGCCCGCAGCGACTCCGGTCTGCGCAAGGCCCTGGAGCGGATCCCGCAGATCCGTGAGGAGTTCTGGCGGCGGATCAAGGTGCCCGGCACCGGCGAGGAGCTCAACCAGTCGCTGGAGAAGGCCAACCGCATCGTCGACTACCTGGAGCTCGCCGAGCTGATGTGCCTCGACGCGCTGCACCGCACCGAGTCCTGCGGCGGCCACTTCCGCGAGGAGTCCCAGACCCCGGACGGCGAGGCCGCCCGCAAGGACGACGAGTTCTCCTACGCGGCCGTCTGGGAGTTCACGGGTACGGGCGAGGCCCCGACCCTCCACAAGGAAGACCTGGTCTTCGAGTACGTCCACCCCACCCAGCGGAGCTACGCATGAAGCTCACCCTGCGCGTCTGGCGGCAGAAGAACGCCGACGCCGACGGCGCCATGTCCACCTACGAGGTGGACGGCATCTCGCCCGACATGTCCTTCCTGGAGATGCTGGACGTCCTCAACGAACAGCTCATCCTCTCCGGCGAGGAACCCGTCGCCTTCGACCACGACTGCCGCGAGGGTATCTGCGGCGCGTGCAGCCTGGTGATCAACGGTGACGCGCACGGCCCCGAGCGCACCACGACCTGCCAGCTGCACATGCGGTCCTTCGAGGACGGCGACACCATCGACGTCGAGCCGTGGCGGGCCGCCGCCTTCCCCGTGGTCAAGGACCTGGTCGTGGACCGCTCGGCCTTCGACCGGATCATCCAGGCCGGCGGCTACATCACCGCTCCGACCGGCTCCGCGCCAGAGGCCCACGCCACCCCCGTGCCCAAGGCGGACGCCGACTACGCCTTCGAGCACGCCGAGTGCATCGGCTGCGGCGCCTGCGTGGCCGCCTGCCCCAACGGCGCGGCGATGCTGTTCACCTCGGCCAAGATCAACCACCTCAACGTCCTGCCGCAGGGCGCGCCCGAGCGCGAGACCCGCGTACTGGACATGGTGGCCCAGATGGACGAGGAGGGCTTCGGCGGCTGCACCCTCACCGGCGAGTGCGCCACCGCGTGCCCCAAGGGCATCCCGCTGGTCTCCATCACGAACATGAACAAGGAGTGGCTGCGGGCCGCCCGCAAAGTGGGCAGGCGGTAGAGCCGCCCAGATGGGAACGTTCGCCGGCAGGGTGCGGACGGGCGGGACCGGGTGTGGTGCTCAAGACCCGGTCCCGCCAGGCACCGTCCGGGCACCCCTGGCATTCAACAACCTCACACCCGCTCTCCCTTCGTGGGTCACGCGCAGGCCAATCGGCATCGGAAGAACAGGAGCGCGCAGACCGAACCGCTCAGGTCTGCGTCCGCACCGCCGAAAAGGCCCGTGACCAGGAGAGAGCCATGACCGGCGTTTCCGCCCTCGCCAGCCCCCCACCGCCGCTGGCGCCCACCCGCTACACCGTCTCCCTCGCCCGTGACGAGGCCGACGTCCGGGCCGCGCAGCGGCTGCGCCACGACGTCTTCGCCGGGGAGATGGGCGCCCTTCTGTCCACCCCGCAGCCCGGCCTGGACATCGACGCCTTCGACGCGTACTGCGACCACCTGCTCGTGACGGACACGGTGACCGGTCAGGTCGTGGGCACCTACCGGCTGCTGCCGCCCGAGCGGGCCGCGATCGCCGGGCGGCTGTACTCGGAGGGCGAGTTCGACCTCGGCCCGCTCGCGCCGATCCGCTCCGGGCTCGTCGAGGTGGGCCGCACCTGTGTCCACCCCGACCACCGCGACGGCACGGTCATCGGGCTGATCTGGGCCGGCATAGCCCGCTACATGGTGGACGGCGGCCACGAGTGGCTGGCCGGCTGCTGCTCCCTGCCGCTCGCCGACGGCGGTGCCCTCGCCGCGGCCACCTGGGAGCGGGTGCAGGCCAAGTACCTGGCGCCCGAGGAGTACCGGGTACGGCCGCTGCTGCCCTGGCGCCCCGGGACGCCGGCCCCGGAAGGGCACACCGAGCTGCCCCCGCTGCTGCGCGGTTACCTCCGCCTGGGCGCCTGGGTCTGCGGGGAGCCCGCCCACGACCCGGACTTCGGCGTCGCCGACCTGTACGTGCTGCTGTCGATGCGCCGGATCAACGCGCGCTATCTGCGGCACTTCCTCTCGCTCGTCCCGGCGTGATGAACACCCCCCGGACCGCAGTGACGAACGTGTCCCGTGTCCGCTCCGCCCTGCGACCGCGCCGCGGCACCCCGGTGCTCGCGAGCACGACGACGCTGCCGGCCCCGGTCGCGGTGCCCAGGCCGCGGCGCGTCGAGGTGCACGTGCCGGCGCCCGCCCCGGCGAGCCCCTGGATGCCCAGCGCCCCCTGCTCGCCGCAGTCCTGCGTGGAGGCCGTGGCGTCGGCGGCCGCCGTACCGCGCGCCGTCCTGCGGTTCGCGGCAGTCCTGACGCTGATGGTCGCCGGGCTCGCGCTCTTCCCGGTCGTCCGCCGGATACCCGTCGCACCGCGCGAACGGGCCGTCCGGACCTGGTGCCGAACGGTCGTGCGCGCCACGGGCGTCCGGGTGCGGATCACCGGGGCCGCCCCGCCGTACGGCGGCCTGCTGATGGTCGCCAACCACGTGTCCTGGCTGGACATCCCGCTGCTCGCCGCCGTGCGGCCCGGCCGGATGCTCGCCAAGTCCGACATCCGGCAGTGGCCGGTGGCGGGTGCGCTGACCGCCCTCAGCGGTGCCCTGTTCATCGACCGGAACCGGCTGCGGGCGCTGCCCGACACGGTCGCCCGCATCGCGGACGGTCTGCGCGGTGGTTCGGCGGTCGTGGTGTTCCCCGAGGGCAGCACCTGGTGCGGCAGGGCGCAGGGCCGCTTCCGGCGCGCCGCCTTCCAGGCGGCACTGGACGCGGCCGCGCCCGTCCAGCCGGTACGGCTCCACTACCGGTACGACTCAGGCCCGGCGAGCACCGCCCCCGCGTTCGTGGGCAGCGACTCCCTGCTCACCTCCGTGTGGCGGGTCCTCACGGCACGCGACCTCGTCGCCGAGGTCCGGGTGATGCCCGTACTGGCGCCGGGCGGCGCGCCGGACCGCCGCGCCCTCGCCCTGGCCGCCCAGCGGGCCGTCGGAATCCCGGAGCGCGCACCACCGGACCCGCACGCGCACCTCTGAGGCACCCTCGCCGCTCCGGTGCGCCGGCGGTCATTGCTACGGTGCACCGGTGTCCGAATCCTCACGCGATACCGCCGAGGGCGCCGGCTGGGGCGCCGTAGAACGCGGCAGCTACCGGGACTTGATGCCCGGTCATGTCGAAAAGCTCTCCTGGCTGAACCCGAGGACTCTCTGGGCGGCACGCAACGGCGTGCTGGCCTCCTGGTTCGGCGACCCCACCGGCCGTACCCGGAGCCGCTGGGCGGAACAGTGCGAGGCGGCGGGCGCGCCCGCGGACAGGGTGATCCGGCGCGACGACCAGGACCGCTTCTCCTTCATGGTCCTCGGGGACACCGGCGAGGGGGACGACCCCCAGTACGCCGTGGTGCCGGGGTTCCTGAAGGTGGGTCAGGACACCAGTTTCGCCGTCATGGCCAGCGACGTGATCTACCCGGTCGGCGCGACCGCCGACTACGGGACCAAGTTCTTCCGCCCCTACCAGGACTACCGGGCACCCATCTACGCCATACCCGGCAACCACGACTGGTACGAGGACCTGTACGGGTTCATGAGCGTCTTCTGCGACGCCCCGCCGCTCGCCCCCGACCCGGCCTCCCGCCCGTCGCTCCGCGCCCGGCTGCGCTCCCTGCTGTGGCATCGCCCGGGGGCACAGGACGAACAACGCCTCGCCGAGGCACGCGCGTTGCGCTCCGCACCCGAGCAGCAGGCCGTGCAGCCCGGCCCGTACTGGGCCATCGACGCCGGACCCGTCCGTATCGTCGGCATCGACACCGGTCTGCTCGGCACCATCGACGCCGAACAGGGCCGCTGGCTACGGGAGGTCTCCCGGGGCCCCCGCCCCAAGATCCTCATCACCGGCTCGCCGCTGTACGTGGACGGCGAGCACCACCCCTGCCCCATCGACGGCGGCGGCACAGTCGACGACATCGTCCGCGACCCGGACCACCGCTATGTCGCGGCGATCGGCGGAGACATCCACAACTACCAGCGCTACCCGGTGGAGGTGGACGGCCGCACCATCCAGTACGTGGTCTCCGGCGGCGGCGGCGCGTTCATGCACGCCACCCACACCATCCCGCGCGTGTCCATCGCGAACGTCACCGAGAAGGACTTCCGCTGCTACCCGCTGCGCGGCGACTCCCTCGCCTTCTACAGCAGGCTCTACGGACGCCGGCTGCGGCTGCGCCGCTTCTTCACCCTCACCGAGGCCGAGGCGACCGCCGTCATCGCCGAGCGCCTGGGCATCCCCCCGACCCGCAGCCAGGCGACACCCGCGCGGGTCACCTGGCGCACCCGCCTCGTCGCCGGTCTGCTGGGCGCCGGAGGGCGCCCCGACCGGACCTCCCGTTTCCGGCTGCCCGTCCGCAAGATCTACACCCAGCTCTTCTCGCCGAGTTCGGCCACTTACAGCCCGCCGTTCTTCAAGAGCTTCCTGCGCCTGGACGTCACCCCGGAGGCGGTCCGGCTGCGCTGTTTCGCCGCGACCGGCAACCGGCGCGAGGAACTCGACCCGCCCGTCGAGGACGAGGTGACCATTCCGCTTGTGTGAGAGCGAAGGGTGGGGCGGGGTGTTGCGCGCGTCCGGACTGTCGCGGCTGCGGGAGAACCAGCGGTCTCGTACCGTGGTCGCCCGAGTGGGGACCACCGTTCTCACCTTCGCGGAGGTCATATGACGCACCCACCCCGTCCACCGTTCCCGCCGTTCACCCACGACACCGCCACGGAGAAGGTGCGGCTCGCGGAAGACGCCTGGAACACCCGCGACCCGGAGAAGGTCGCACTCGCCTACACGGTGGACTCCCGCTGGCGCAACCGGGCGGAGTTCGTGACCGGCCGCGACGAGATCGTCGCCTTCCTCACCCGCAAGTGGCGCCGCGAGCTGGACTACCGGCTCATCAAGGAGCTCTGGGCCGTCGACGGCAACCGCATCGCCGTGCGGTTCGCCTACGAGTGCCACGACGACTCGGGCAACTGGTTCCGCTCCTACGGCAACGAGAACTGGGAGTTCGACGACAACGGCCTGATGCGCCGGCGACTCGCATCCATCAACGACCTCCCCCTCCAGGCGCAGGACCGCCTGTTCCACTGGCCACCGGGACGCAGACCCGACGACCACCCGGGGCTGAGCGACCTGGGACTGTGACCACTGGGCGGCGCGCCGTGCCCTGCGCCGCCCCGGCCCCGCGACCCGGGTCGGTCTCCGGTACGAGTCGACTGGCGCCGTACGGTCGTGCTCGGGCGACGGCGCGCACACCGAACGCGACCGACTCGCGATGAAAGCCACTGGTCACCGGCCCCGCCGATCAGTGCTGGGGGTGCGGGCGGGCGTGGAAGAGGGGGCGCCGCTGGGTGGTTGTGCCCGCAGCGAGTTGGCCGATCTCGATGCGCGTCCTGATCGCGCGGACCACCTCGGTCAGGCCCAGGACTATGGCCATGACGCCCACGACCAGGGTGAGTGTTGCGATCGAGGCGAACGGCATGATGATCATCACGATGCCGGCCAGAGCGCCGATGATGCCGAAGGCCACGTGCCAGCCGCGCGCCGGCATGTCCTGGACGGATGCCGCCGCGGCCGTCTCCGTGGTGCCGCGCAGCAGCCAGCTGAAGCCGATCCACAGGGCGAGCAGCAGCAGCGACTCCAGGGGGCCCCGGAAGGAGATCAACCCCAGCAGGATGGAGGCCGCACCGGTGATGAAGTGCAGTACACGAAGGTGCCGGGCGACGTGGGTGCCGAAGGCGGCGGCGAGCTGGAAGACGCCGGTGACCAGCAGATAGATGCCGAAGAGCACGCCGGCGACGCGCAGCGTCGCGCCCGGCCAGACCAGGGCGACGACGCCCAGGGCGATGCTGGCGAGGCCCATGGTGAGCAGGATCTGCCAGCCCATGTTCGCCAGGGCAGCCATGCCCTCGGCCAGGGGAGTCTCTTGTGTTCGCGGTGTCTGTTGCGTTCGCGGTTCTGTGCCGCGTGCGGGAACGGGGCCCGGGGAATCGGAAGGAGATGTCATGACACCTGCCTCCTTCTGGGAGCGGCGTGGTCACGTCAGTACACGTCCATCGTCACCCGATCGGCCTCATGCCGCTCGGTGGGACGGAGGATGCGGCGGTGGTCCGTGGCGCACGGCCACTCCTCGAACGCGAGAACGGTCCGCCGCCTCAGGCGCGCCCCCTGAAGGCCCCGGCCCTCGGACCGACGGGCCCCCGCTCAGCCGACGTGGACCCGCGGTCGCCGCTTGCGGTCCGGCTCTGCCTCCCGGAGCACCTCCCGGGTGACCGGGGCCACCTCCCCCTGACCGAAGAGGAAGAAGCGCAGGAAGTTGGCGAACGGGCCGCCCTCGGTCCACTCGAAGTAGATGTGCGGGATGCAGCCGGTCGTGTCACGGACGTGCAGCAGCAGCGCCGCCAGAGCGTTGGGGATCGAGGACGACTCCAGCGTCAGGACGCGGTAGCGGCCGTGCAGCACCTCTCCCCGCACGACCAGCCCCGCCTCGAACTCCGAGGGGTCGCCGACGGTCACCTCCACGAAGACGAAGTCCTCCTGGGCCGTGACGTCGTTGTCCGCCCGGATCTGCTCGATCTTTTCGCGGTACTCCGCCAGGTCGCGCCGGTCCGGCTCATTGGCGACGAAGCGGATGCGTCGGCTGGCGGTATCCCTGACGAAACGTTCCGCCATGTCGTCGAGCGTCACGCTGGTCACACGGAGCTCGAAGGCACGGGCCAGCCGCGACAGCAGCGAAACGAGGATGATCCCGGCGATGAAGCAGGCGCCGATCTTCACACCGTCCGGCCGCTCGATGACGTTGACGACGGTGACGTACAACAGGACCGCCGAGACGACCGCGAAGCCGATGGTCCAGCCCCGTTGACGGGCCTTGCGCGCGGCGATGGTCACCGCGATCGCCGCGGACGACATCAGCACCAGGACGCCGGTGGCGTAGGCGCCGCCCTGGGCGTCGACGTTGGCGTCGAAGATCCAGGTGACCAGGAAGGCGATCAGGGTGAAGACGATGACCATGGGGCGCACCGCGCGGGCCCAGTGCGGGGCCATGCCGTAGCGGGGCAGGTAGCGGGGCATCAGGTTGAGCAGCCCGGCCATGGCGGAGGCGCCCGCGAACCACAGGATCGCGATCGTCGAGATGTCGTAGAGGGTGCCGAATCCGCCGCCCAGATACTCGTGGGCGAGGTACGCCAGCGCACGGCCGTTCGCCTGGCCGCCCGGCTCGAACTCCTTCGCCGGGATCAGCACGGTGGTGATGAAGCTGGTGGCGATCAGGAAGACGCTCATGATCAGCGCGGCGGCCGTGAGCAGCTTCTTGGTGTCCCGGATCCGGCCTGCGGGCCTGTCCTCGGTGTCGCCGGGGTCGCCCTGGACGTGGGGCATGACGGCGACACCGGTCTCGAAGCCGGACAGGCCGAGCGCCAGCTTCGGGAAGACGATCAGTGACACGCCGACCATGGCGAGCACGTTGCCGTGCTGGGCGGTCAGGGCGTTGCTCCAGTCGGTCACCACATGTCCGGCGGTGACCACGTGCCACAGGCCGACGGCCACCACGACGGCGTTCAGGCCCAGATAGGTCACCACCAGGGCGACCGCGACACCGATCGCCTCCAGGAAGCCCTTGAGGAAGACGGCGCCCAGCAGTGCCACGAGGAAGAGGGTGATCACCATCTCCTTCCCGTGCAGCAGACCCGTCAGATGCGGGTTCTCCACCAGATGGGTGGAGGCGTCGGCGGCGGAGAGGGTGATGGTGATCAGGAAGTCGGTGGCGGCGAAGCCGAGCAGGGTGAGGACGAAGAGCTTGCCCTGCCAGAAGGAGAGCAGGCGCTCCAGCATGGCGATGGAGCCTTCTCCGTGCGGGCTCTCCTCGGCGACGCGGCGGTAGACGGGCAGGGCGCCGGCCAGGGTGACGGCGACGAGGACGACGGTGGCGACGGGGGAGAGCAGGCCGGCGGCGAGGGCGGCGATACCGGGCTGGTAGCCGAGGGTGGAGAAGTAGTCGACGCCGGTCAGGCACATCACACGCCACCAGCGCTGGCCCTTGTGCGGGGACTCGGGCTGGGCATGCGGGCCCTGCGCGGCGCCCTTGCCCATGTCGGACAGCCCCTGCAGCATCCACGCCCGCAATCGACTCTCAGGGGGGTGTTCGGTGGTCGCGGCCATGGACATGCTCTCCTGTTGTGCGGCTTGCGCCTCTTGTGCGGCTTGGTGCGGGAATCGGCCCTCACACGGACGGCCGCACCAGCGTAAGCAGAGAGTGACGCGAGGGCCCACGGATGACGGGCCTCGAGGCGTCAAGCTTCCGTTAAGAACGGCCGGCAGACGGGCGACCGCCCGGAGGGACGCCCCGGGGTCACATGTCGGCTACTCCAGACCGGACACCCTGAACACGGCCAGGGCGGTCTCGCGGTCGATCCTCTCCTCGAGGTCGTGCAGCGCGGTCGTGTCGGACAGCAGCAGGCCGTGGGCCGCCGAGCGGCACACGTCGTCGTGCAGGCGGTACCACAGCGCGGGGTTCTCCTCCAGCACCCGGGGGTCGATCTCGACCTGGCCGCCGCAGGCGTCCCGGAACACCAGCCGTCTGGAGACGCCCTCCACGCAGTGGACCGACACCAGCAGGTCGGTGCGGACCCGCCGGATGCGCAGCAGACCGCGGGAGGCCAGCCAGCCCTCGCCCGCGAAGACCCGCCGCGGGCACAGCACCAGGAAGAGGAGCAGGGACAACGCGCACCACAGGACGGCGCGCCACACGTCCGCGGCACCGGAGGCCCAGTCGATCAGCAGCAGCATGACGAGCAGCGCGACCGCGCAGCGGACCGAGCTGTGCAGCTCCCGCGCCCAGCGGTGGTCGTACACGACCTCACCGGGCTGCGGGACATACCCGCCGGTGACCTCGTGCGGCTCGCGTCGCGCCTCGTCGCGGCCTTCCATACGGCAGACGCTAGACACTCCCGGAGCCGAACGGACCGCCCTTGATACGACCCTGACGGCCGCTCGGGCTTTTTTGACGCCGTCCTCACGCGGTCTCGCATGTCGGGGGCGACCCCGGACACCCCCGTTCCGAAGCCCCAACCTCACGGCCCGGTTACGGAACCCTCAACCTCTGGTGGCGGTGGAGTGAGGAGACGACGATGGGCGCATGACTTTGGCCCAGCGCGCTCTGGAGCGGCTCGACGCCTGGCCCGACCTCACGGTGCAGCCGGCCAGTTGCGGCACGGGGCGGGCGCTCACCACCCCGCACAGCGAGATCGTCCACTTCCACGGCGACCGCGAGGCGGACGTGCACCTGACCACCGGGGCCATCCGCCGTTTCTCCGGCGACCTCGCGGAGTCGACCGCCATCCGCATCCTGCCCGGCTCACGCTGGGTCACGGTGCGTCTGCACTGCGGCACCGACGTCGACCTGTTGCTGAGTCTGGTGAGCGTGGCGCTGCACGTCCACCAGGCCTCTCAGCCACCGGCGCCCCATGCGTCCGCCGCCTGCAACCTCCACCGCGTCATGCTGCTGCCCCGCGACCTCGACCCGAGCGGGTTCAGCCACTGACGCCCAGCCGGGCGATGCCGACACACGTGTAGTCGATAATGCAGTCGACGTGCTCGTCACAGACACCGCGCCGGCTCGGCGGTGTCCGGATCCGGGAGGCGCAGTGGGTGTGACATCGGCGCGACAGGCGCCGGCGCGGGCCCGGATGGGGCCGTGGCGGTTCGTGGTGTGGTTCGGCACGGTCAGCCTGCTCGCGGACTTCGTGTACGAGGGCGCCCGCTCCGTCACCGGTCCGCTGCTGGCGTCGCTCGGCGCCTCCTCTCTCGTCGTCGGCGTGGTCACCGGCGCGGGTGAAGCCGCCGCGCTGGGGCTGCGGCTGGTCTCCGGACCGCTCGCCGACCGCACGCGCCGGTTCTGGGGCCTCGCGGTGGCCGGGTACGCGCTCACAGTGGTCTCGGTACCCCTGCTCGGCGTGGTCGGGACGCTCTGGGTGGCCTGCGCGCTGGTGATCGCCGAGCGGGTCGGCAAAGCGGTGCGGTCCCCGGCGAAGGACACCCTGCTGTCGCACGCCACGGCGGTCACGGGACGCGGCCGCGGCTTCGCCGTCCATGAGGCGATGGACCAGGTGGGAGCCCTGGTCGGACCGCTGACCGTCGCCGGGGTCCTCGCACTGACGGGCGGCGACTACGGGCCGGCACTGGGCGTGCTGGCTCTGCCCGGCGCGGCGGTGCTCGGGCTGCTGGTGTGGCTGCGGTCCCGGGTGCCCGACCCGGAGGCGTACGAGCGCGAGATCACTCCGCCCTCGACCGCACCCGGGGCCCCCGACGGCCGCCTGCCCACCGCGTTCTGGACCTACGCGGCCTTCACCGCGGCCACCACCGCCGGCTTCACCACCTTCGGTCTTCTCTCCTACCACCTCGTCGAACGGCACCTGGCGCACACGGCATGGGTGCCGGTGCTGTACGCGGCCGCCATGGCCGTCGACGCGGTCGCCGCGCTGGCCACCGGGTGGGCCTACGACCGGTACGGGCCCCGCGTGCTCGCGGTGCTGCCGCTGCTGTCGGCGGCCGTCCCGGTGCTCGGGTTCACCCGCACGGTGACGGTCGCCGTGGCCGGATCGCTGGTGTGGGGCGCCGCCATGGGCGTGCAGGAGTCCACACTGCGGGCGACGGTCGCCGACCTCGTGCCCTCCGGGCGGCGGGCGACCGCGTACGGGATCTTCGCCGGCGTGGTCGGCGCGGCGAGCCTGGTGGGCGGCGCGCTGACCGGAGCCCTGTACGGGTCCTCGATCCCGGCCCTGATCACGGTCGTCGCCGTGGTCCAGGCCCTCGCCCTGATCCTGCTCGCCGTCACCCGGCCCGGCCGCGCGCGGGCCCGGCGCTGAGAGCTCCGCACGGCGGCGTCAGCCCTCCGAGGCGCGCCGGCGGGAGGCCTCGATCTCCGCGTACGCCTGCTCCCGCCCCTCCCAGTGGGAGCCCTCGACCGACTTGCCGGGCTCCAGGTCCTTGTACACCTCGAAGAAGTGGGTGATCTCCAGCCGGTCGAAGGCGGGGACGTCACCGATGTCCTGTACCCCCGCGTAGCGCGGATCGTGCGCCGGGACGCACAGGATCTTGTCGTCGGGGCCCTTCTCGTCCTTCATGACGAACATGCCGACGGCGCGGCACTCGATCGCGCAGCCGGGGAACGTGGGTTCGCCGACGATGACGAGGGCGTCGAGCGGGTCGCCGTCCCGGCCGAGCGTGTGGTCGATGTAGCCGTAGTCGGCCGGGTACCGGGTCGAGGTGAACAGCATCCGGTCCAGACGGATGCGGTGCTGTGCGTGGTCCATCTCGTACTTGTTGCGCGATCCCTGGGGGATCTCCACGATCACGTCGAATTCCACGACGGCCTCCTTGCCTGGTCGGTCGGCAGGCCGGGGCGCGGGCCGGGCTTCCAGTGTGCCCCGGCCTCCCGCACGGCGGCATCCGAGGGCCGACCGTGTGAGAGCGCCGGACGCCGGGTACCCGCCAGCGCCGGAAGGAGTACCCGCCGACGTGCCGGAGCTGTCCCGCGGCGGTGTCACGCGACTGTGAGGAGGAGCGGGAGTGCCGCGCATCGAGGAGGACGAGGCACGGCGACGGTTCACCGACGCCCGCGTGGCGCGGCTGGCGACGGTGGACCCCGAGGGGCGCCCCCACCTCGTACCGGTCGTGTTCGCCGTGCGCGGCGACGGCGGGATCGTCATGGCCGTCGACCGCAAGCCCAAGAGCTCCCGGCAGCTGAAGCGGCTGCACAACATCGCCGTCCACCCGGCAGTGAGCATGCTGGTGGACGCGTACGGCGAGGACTGGGAGCGGCTGTGGTGGGTACGGGCGGACGGAGGCGCCCGGGCCGTGCCGCCGGAGGCGTCCGAGGACGACGACCGCCGCGAGTACGACGCCGCGCTCGCCCTGCTGGGGCGGAAGTACCCCCAGTACCGGGACAGCCCGCCGGACGGACCGGTGGTCGTGGTCACCGTCCACCGCTGGAGCGGCTGGCGCGCCGGTCCCGAGTCCGGGGCGGCCGACAGGGAGCCGCACTCCGACACGACGAACCAGGAGGTTTCTCATGACCAGGCAGGTACGTGACGTGATGTCCCGTGGCACGGTCGCCGTCGAGCCGATGACCTCCGTGGCGCGGGCGGCTCGCCTGATGCGCGACGAGAACGTCGGCGACGTGCTGGTGACGTACGACAGCGACCTGTTCGGGGTGCTCACCGACCGCGACATCGTGGTCCGCCTGATCGCCGAGAACGGCGACCCGGACGCCACGACCGCGGGCTCGGTGTGCAGCCGTCCCCCCGTGGTGACGCTCGCGCCCGACGACACCACCGACCACGCGGTCGCCCTGATGCGCCGACACGCGGTGCGCAGGCTGCCCGTCGTCGAGAAGAGCGGCTGCCCGGTCGGCATCGTCAGCCTGGGCGACCTCGCCGCGGCCGAGGACCCGCGTTCGGCTCTGGCGGACGTCAGCAGCGCCCCGCCCAACCGTTGAGGGTCTCTCGTCAGTGCCGGGGTTCGGGTCCCCCCACATCGTCGACCACGGTGGTCCGGCGGGCCCTGCGCGCGCCCCGTGTCCGGTGCGTCGCCGCGCTCACCGTCGTGGCCAGGCCCAGCGCGAAGATCAGGGCCAGGGCGAGACCGGCGCAGAAGATGGCGAGGGTGTTCATGGTGGCGATGCTCTGACCGAACATCGACACGGTGTAGTGCGGGCCGCCGCCCAGATTGTCGGCGATCACCAGCCCGGTGAAGGCGGCGGTGGCCGCGAGGAGGAGCATTCCGAGGAAGCGCATCCGAGTCATCTCCCCAAAAAGTCGTGACACCCCTGCGGGTACCCGCCCCGGCAAGGGCCAGACAGCGGTGAAACCGCCCCCCGAGGCACCGCCGCGACGGCACAATGGCCGCCGGCGGCGCGTCACCGCCGAGGCCGAGGGGAGAGGGACGTGAGCGAGCACCAGCGCCAGTCGGGCGGACCGACCCGGGTGGACACCCAGGTGGCCCACAACGCCCGGGTGTGGAACTACTGGATCGGCGGCCGGGACAACCACGAGATCGACCAGAAGGTCGGCGACCAGGTCGCGTCGATGTTCCCGGTGATCCGCGAAGTGGCCCGCGCGGACCGCGCCTTCCTCGGGCGGGCGGTCCGGTTCCTGGCCGACGAGCGCGGGGTGCGGCAGTTCCTGGACGTCGGCACCGGGCTGCCGACGCTGGACAACACCCACGAGATCGCCCAGCGCATCGCGCCCGAGTCCCGGATCGTGTACGTCGACAACGACCCCGTCGTGCTGGTCCACGCCCGCACCCTGCTGACCAGCACTCCCGAGGGAGCCACCGACTACGTCGACGCCGACGTGCACGACCCGGACTCCGTCGTCCGCCGCGCGGCGGCCACCCTCCACCTCACCCGCCCCGTCGCCGTCATGATGCTCGGCATCCTCAACTTCGTCCTCGACACCGACCGGGCACGGGGCATCGTCCGCACCCTCATGTCCGCGGTGCCGTCCGGCAGTTACCTCGTTGTGACCCACCCCACCACGGACGCCGACCTCGGCGGGCAGGGCAACGTCGAGGCGATGCGGTTCTGGAACGACAACGCGACCCCGCCCATCACCGCCCGCACCCGCGCGGAGGTCACGTCCTTCTTCGACGGACTGGACATCCTCGCCCCCGGCCTCGTCTCGTGCGCCCACTGGCGGCCCGACGCGGTCTCCGATTCCGCGGTCACCGTCCCGCAGTTCGGGGCGGTCGCCGTCAAGCCGTGAAGTGCCCCGCTCACAACGGGGTGTGGCTGAGCGTCATGAGGTACGTCCCGTAGGTCAGGGAGAGCAGGGTCAGCGCGATGCCGAGCAGACCGGCCTGTTTCGGCCGCACCCGCCAGGTCCGCACGAGCCCCCGCGCGAGCGGGATCAGCAACGGGAACGCGGGCAGCAGGAAACGCGGCTTCGACGCGTAGGGACCGGAACCGCCGACCGTGATCAGGAGCAGCATCCCGGCGTAGACGATCAGGGCCAGCGGCGCCCGGTCGACGCACAGCAGGCAGAACAGCAGGACGGCCGCCGCGACGATCACCAGGGCCAGGGGGTAGACGACCCTGCCGCCGTGCACCAGCAGTCCCTTGAGGAAGTGCAGCGAACCCGCACCGAAGTCGAAGCGGGAGTCCCAGGCGCGCTGCACCGTGAAGTAGCCGCCGAACAGATCACCCATATGGGCGCCCACCCACAGCACGAAACTCACCCAGCCGAGGGGGGCGACGGCGGCCCCGAACCACAGTCCGAGCGGGACCCGGCCGCGCCGCCTGACGATCTCGTGCACGGCGACGACGACCACCGCGGCAGCCACGGAGAATCCCGTGGGCCGGGACAGGCCCGCCAGGGCCGCCAGCACACCGGCCCACAGCCAGCGACCCGTCAGCACCGCGTACAGCGCCCAGACGGCGAGCGCGGTCAGCAGGGACTCGGTGTAGGCGAGGCTGAGGACGACGGACTGCGGCATCGCGGCCCACACTCCGACGAGGACGGTGGCGACCGCGCGTCCGTACAGGCGGTGGCCGATCACGTAGATGCCGTACGCGGCCACCCCGGCTGCGCTCCAGGCGACCAGCAGGGCCGCGGTGCCCGGAGTGATCGGCAGGACGGTGTACACGGCGCGGATGAGTCCCGGGTACAGGGGGAAGAACGCCCAGTCCCGCTGGACGGCACCGTTGCGAAGGATGTGGACGTAGGTGCCGTAGCCGTGCTGAGCGATGTGCAGGTACCAGCGGGAATCCCACGAGTGGGCCAGACCCTTGAGCATCGGGTGGCCGGTGAGGTGGTTCGCCACGGCGATCGCGACGATACCGGCCATGCGGATGGAGGCGAACAGCGCGAGGGCCGACGCGGCGCCGGGCAGAAGTCGTTTGTCGAAGGGAAGGTGGATGCGACGGGCACCGCCCCCGGTGCGCAGAGGGGCGGGGACGGGCGAGAGTGCGCTCACCCTCTGACCCTGCGATACCGGCGCACGGTCCGCAACGTGAGGTTTGGCCATGGTTGGGTCATATACCACTGCTGTACGAGAATCTGGCGTGATGGAGTACTGAGGCAGGTGAGTTACGCACGCCTGAAAGGACGAAGTTCCGTGGTGGGGAGGTTGCCTGGCCGCCGGATGTTCTCACTCTTTCGCGTGACGAGTGGCACCGGCGCGGTCCCTGCCACTTGACTGGGAGTGAACGCTTCTTTCCGCGACGGAAGGAGGACCCGCATGGATTTCCGCCCCCAGCGGATACCCCTGCCGCCCACCAGATCCCCGGCGCCGGACAGCCGCGCGGCGGTCTTCTGGCGCAACCGCGCGCTGGGCCTGTTCGACCGGCTCCCGCTGCCCACGGCCTACTGCACGACCGACGGCACCATCCTGCGGGTCAACGCGGCCATGGCGGGGGAGTGGGGCACACTCGCCGGCCCCCTGCGCGGACGCAGCATCCTCGATCTGTTCCACCCGGAGACCAGGGACGAGTTGCGCGCCGTCACCGAGGCGATCCGGCTGCACCGCAGGTCCCGTTACACCGTCGCGGTCGGCTGGACCACCGCGGCCGGCGTCGAGCGCCGCGGCGAGATGACCGTCGACCTGGTCGGCGAGGCCTCCCACAACGCGCCGGACCTGCTGCTGATGCTCCCCGTCCGCGAGGACGTCCCCGCCCCGGTGCAAGACTGCGGCGTCCCGCCCGTCAAGGCGGACGAGATCGAGGCCCGGATCCTCGCGCTGGCGGCGGCCGGTTCCACGACCGGCCAGATCGCCTCCGCCGTGGGACTGACCGTGGACGGCGTCAACTACCACTTCAAGCAGCTCTCGCGCCGCTGGGGTGTGACCGGCAAGGCGGCCCTGGTGGCGCGCGCCTACGTCGAGGGCGTCCTCGCGCCGGGCGCATGGCCGCCGGCCCCCGCACGGCCGGACGGCTGACGGTGGCGACGCGGTGCTCTCCTTAGAGTGGGTGCGTGACCAACGACAGCAGGCCCGTCGCCGTCTTCGACCTGGACAACACCCTCGCCGACACCGCGCACCGGCAGCGCTTCCTGCGGACGGGACCGCGTGACTGGGACGCCTTCTTCGCCGCCGCGCCGCAGGATCCGCCGCTGGCCGAGGGGATCGCGCTCGCGCTGAGGACCGCCGAGGAGTGCGAGCTGGTCTATCTGACCGGGCGGCCTGCGCGCTGCCGGCGCGACACCCTCGACTGGCTGGCCGCCCACGGGCTGCCCGAGGGACGCCTTTACATGCGGTCGAACGGCGACCGCAGGCCCGCCCGCGTCACCAAGCTGGAACTGCTGCGCGAGCTGGCCCGCGGCCGGGAGGTCCGTGTTCTCGTCGATGACGACGAACTGGTCTGCCAGGACGCCGAACGAGCGGGTTTCACCGTCGTCCGTGCCCGGTGGGCGTCCCCGTCCGCCGACCTGAAGGACGCCCAGGAACGGGAGGGGCGGACCTGACGGGCCCCTCCCGGGCGGACGTGTGAGGCCCGCCCCGGCGGACGTCGGACGCCCGTCCCTCGCCCTCCGCTACTCGCCGTGCTCGAGCCGGAAGCCCACCTTCAGGCCGACCTGGTAGTGCTCGATCCGCCCGTCCTCGATCCGGCCCCTGACCTGGGTCACCTCGAACCAGTCCAGGTTGCGCAGGGTCTGCGAGGCGCGTTCGATACCGTTGCGGATGGCCTGGTCGATGCCCTCGGGCGAGCTGCCGACGATCTCGGTGACCCGGTAGATGTGATCGGTCATGCGGATGCTCCTCTCCTTGGCGGGTGTCCGCGGGTGTCCGCGGGTGTCCGCGGGTGTCCGCGGGTGTCCGCGGTGTCCGCGGGTGTGCCGCGCGCCGGCTCAGTCGGCCGGGCGCGCCGAGCTCAGGGACAGGGCGAACCTCCCTTCCCGGTCCGTCCACCAGTGCGTCAGGTCCAGTCCGGCGGCGGCCAGTTCCCGGCTCACACCGTCCTTGCGGAACTTCGCCGACACCTCCGTGCGCAGCTCCTCACCCTCGGCGAAGTCGACCGCCAGGCCCAGCGCCGGGACCTTCACGGTCTGCGCGGTGCGCGCCCGCAGCCGCATCTCGATCCACTCGTTGTCCGCGTCCCACAGCGCCACATGGTCGAAGGAGTCGGGGTCGAAGTCGGCGCCCAGCTCCCGGTTGACGACGGCCAGCACGTTCTTGTTGAACGCGGCCGTCACCCCGGCCGTGTCGTCGTACGCCGCCACCAGCACCGAGGGGTCCTTCACCAGGTCGGTGCCGAGCAGCAGCGTGTCCCCGGGTGCCATCAGGGCCCTCACGGCCTTGATGAACGTCGCCCGTTCCGCGGGCACCAGGTTGCCGATCGTGCCGCCGAGGAAGGCGACGAGCCGCGGCCCGGGCGTCTGAGGCAGCGTGAGGGCCGCCGTGAAGTCGGCGATGAGCGCGTGGACGTGCAGAGCGGGCCGCTCGGCGGCCAGGGCCTGTCCCGCCTGGGTGAGCGCGCTCTCGCTGACGTCGACGGGGACGTAGGTGTGCAGTCCGCTCATCGCGTCCAGCAGGTGCCGTGTCTTCTCGGACGAGCCGGAGCCCAGCTCGACCAGTGTGCGCGCGCCGGCCGCGGCCGCGATCTCCCCGGAGCGGGCGATGAGGATCTCCCGTTCGGCGCGTGTGGGGTAGTACTCCGGCAGCTCGGTGATCTCTTCGAACAGGTCGCTGCCGTGGGCGTCGTAGAACCACTTCGGGGGCAGCGTCTTGGGGCTGCCGGTGAGGCCGGTCAGGACGTCCGTGCGCAGCGCGGCGTCCGTGGCGTCCTCGGGCAGGGTGCGGGTGAGATGGAACGGGCTCACGTGCGGGGCTCCTCGGGTGATGGGGGTGCCCCCACTCGAACGGAGCCGAAAGTGGGGGAGGATGCCATGTCGTCGCGCGGGTCCTTGAGCGGGGTCAGCAGGACGTCGGTGGTGTCGGCCGTGAGCAGCGTGCGGTCGGGCACCTCCTGCCAGCGCGAGTCGTCGTCGTGGGGCTCGGAGGCGACGACGATGCTGCTGCCCGGCTCGGCGAGGTACCACAGGGTGTCGCCCCACGCGGTCGCCGCGATCGTCGAGCCGTTGGTGAGCAGCAGGTTGAGCCGGGAGTCGGGGGCCGCCGCGGCGATCTCGAGCACGGTGTCGGTCAGCGCCTGCCCCCCGTCGTCGCCGGCGCGCAGCCGGTTCAGCACGAGCGCCCAGACGAGGGCCGAGTCGGTGCGGGCCTCCAGCGACAGCAGTTCGGCCGGCGGCAGGGACCGGGCGAGGGCGGCGACGGAGCGCGGCCATCCGGGCACGGCCCCGTTGTGGCTGAACAGCCACCGGCCCGCCGCGAACGGCGCCGCCGCGGCCTCTCCCGCGGCGCACCCTTCGGTCGCGTCCCGTACGGCCGCAAGCAGCGCACCGGAGCGCACGACCCGCGCCAGATCGGTGAAGGACGGGTCGCTCCAGATGGGCTCCATCCGGCGGTACCGCGCGGGCACCGGATCACCCTCGGCGTACCAGCCGACGCCGAACCCGTCGGCGTTGACCGTCCCGTACCGCTGTCGCCGCGGCTCCCACGACTGCCGGTACAGGCTGTGCGACGGCTCCTTGAGGAGCCGGCCGAGCGGCTCCTCGGGGCCCAGGTAGGCGAGATGACGGCACATCACACGTCCCGGGCGGTGCGGAAGCCGGAGAAGATCTGGCGCCGGATCGGATAGTCCCAGTTCCGGAAGGTGCCCCGGCAGGCCACCGGGTCCACGGCGAACGAACCGCCGCGCAGCACCTTGTACTCCGGTCCGAAGAACACCTCCGAGTACTCCTTGTACGGGAACGCCGTGAACCCCGGGTAGGGCAGGAAGTCGCTCGACGTCCACTCCCACACGTCACCGATCAGCTGCCGTACGCCGAGCGGGGAGGCGCCCGCGGGGTAACTGCCGACCGGTGCGGGACGCAGGTGCCGCTGCCCGAGGTTGGCGTGCTCGGGGGTGGGGTCGGCCTCGCCCCACGGGTAGCGCCGGGACCGTCCCGTGGCAGGGTCGTGGCGGGCGGCCTTCTCCCACTCGATCTCGGTGGGCAGCCGGCGCCCCGTCCAGCGCGCGTACGCGTCCGCCTCGTACCAGCACACGTGCAGCACCGGCTCGTCGGGCGGTACGACCTCGGTGACGCCGAAGCGCCGCCGCAGCCACTGCCCGCCCTCGCGACGCCAGAACAGCGGGGCCTCGATGCCGTGCTTCCGGACATGGGCCCAGCCCTCAGGGCTCCACCAGCGCTCGTCGCCGTAGCCGCCGTCCTCGATGAAGGCCGCGTAGGCGCCGTTCGTCACCGGGACGGCGTCGATGTAGAACGGAGGCACCTGGCGCTGGTGCGCGGGCCGCTCGTTGTCCAGTGCCCACGGCTCGGTGGAGGTGCCCATGATGAACGGGCCGCCGGGCACGAACACCTCGGACGGGCCGTCGTACGGCGCCACCGGCTCCGGATCCGGGGCGGTGAGCGCCTGCGGGCCCTTGCGGAGCTGGTGTGTGATCAGCATCGTCTCGTCGTGCTGCTGCTCGTGCTGGGCGATCATGCCGAACGCGAAGCCCGCCTCGGTCAGGCGCCGGCCCGTCAGCGGCGTGCGCTCCAGCACGTCCAGGGCCCGCCCGCGCACCTCGGCGGCGTAGCGGCGGGCCTCGTCGGGCGGCAGCAGCGGCAGCGAGGGCCGCTCGGCGCGCGGGTGTTCGAAGGCGTCGTACAGCCCGTCGATCTCGGGCCGCATCGCCTCTCGGCCGGCGACCGCGCGCAGCAGCCACAGCTCTTCCTGGTTGCCTATGTGCGCCAGGTCCCACACCAGCGGTGACATCAGCGGGGAGTGCTGTGCCGTCAGGTCGGATTCGTCGACGCAGGTGGTCAGGAGCGCGGTGCGGTCGCGGGCCGTGGTGAGGGCGTCCAGCGCGCGCTCCCGGAGTATCTCGGGGTCGATCGGGGACCGTTCGTCGGTCATGTGCGGATGTCCTTCCCGTGGAACCGGGTGTCGTCCCCGCCGGAGGGGGTGTCCTTCCCGTGGAACCGGAGCAGCAGGTCGTCGGCGGGGCAGCGGCCCCGGGCCACATAGCGGTCGGTGAACTCGGCGACGGCACCCAGCACGTCGGCGGTGGCACCGAGCCTCGGCAGCGCCTCGGCGGCGGCCGCGAAGCAGGCGACGGCGGCCTCGTGCAGCTCGGGGTCGGCCAGGCCGTCGCGGGCCGCGGCGATCCACAGAGGGTTGCACGGCGGCGGCAGGGGGCCCGCCCGCTCCGCGAGCGGTTTGACCGACCGGTAGGCGGTCTCGGCGGCCTCGGGGTCGTCGAAGAGCGCGGCCGTCACGGCGAGCGGCACGATCCAGCCGTCGTCACCCGGCTGCGCGTCGATCATGCGCAGTTCCAGATGGCCGCGCGGTCTGACCGGAGGGAACAGCGTCGTCAGGTGGTAGTCCAGGTCCCCGCGGTCCGGCGGATCGGCGGACCGGGTCCAGGCCCGGAAACTCAGGCCCTGCGGCACCCGCCACGGACCGCTGCCGTCGCGGACGCACATCACCGGCGCGTCCAGCACACGCCGGGCCCAGGCGGCGCGCGGGTCGCCGTCGAGCGGGGGCGCGCTGGAGCGGCCCGGGTCCATGGCCGTCCACAGGAACTGCCGTGTCGAGCGCCAGCCCGTGGGCCGGCCCCCGGCCAGCGGGGAGTGCGCGAACGCGGCGACCAGGACCGCGCCCAGCTGGTGCGCCAGCCGCCAGCGCCGCCCGAAGCCCAGGGGCCCCGGCTCCTCGTGTCCGGCGTCCAGGCACACCTGCACGGAGGCGGAGGAGCACATCATGGACCGCCCCTCGGGTCCCGCACGGTCCAGGCAGCGCTCCATGGCGTCGTAGCGCGGCTCGCGGAGGTAGCGGCGGGGAGCGCGCCAGGGGTCGTGGCCGTGGCCGCTGAGGGCGAGGCCTGCCTCGCGCAGCACGGCGCGCACCGCGTCGAGGTCGGCGGAGACGGACCCGACGCACTCCATGAGGGAGGCGGCGGGAGCGGAGCTGAGCTCCAGCTGACCGCCGGGTTCGACCGTGAGGGCCGAACGCAGGGGCAGGGTCCGCAGCGCGGCATAGGCCGCGTCGAGACGTTCCGGTGGTACGGGGAGCCACGGCGTGCGCGGCTCGTGGACGAGCCATTCCACTTCGACACCGAGCGAGCGGGGTGGTCCGGTCTTGAAACAGATACCGCGGACCAGCGCCTCCACGTCGGCTTCGGTGACGGCGGAGCCGTGCTCCGTACAGTCACTCACCGAATCGGACATGTCGGGATCCTCCTGAGGTTCCACCATGTCGCCGATCAGGCCCCAGGAGGCCGGACCGGCATCGCTCGTCCCACCCAAGACGTTCCCATGGATTCGCACAAGGGTGCACAGTGGGGCTTTCCGGACTGCTTTCCGCTTGTTGCACGAGTCGCGAGAGGTTGTTTCCGGGACCGCGAAACTCTGTTGCGGCGTGAGACCAGCATCGCTCACCATGCGTTCATGAGCACGACGGGGGAGATCGGCGCCGCGCCGGGGGAGCGGTCGCACGGTGCGCTCACGGCGCCCACGGGGGTGGCGCCGTGAGCGCGCGCCTGTGCGGGACCGCGCGGCAGACGGGGGAGATCCGTGGCGGCGGGGCCCACCGCGCGCCCGACATACGGCGGCCAACGCCGCGGCGGTCGAGGCCGCCCGCACACGGACGTGGAGGTACGGCCCGGACGCGGTGGACGTACGGCCGACCGGCCAGGTCACCGGGGTCTTGGAGGTCACCGGCGAGAGCAGCCCGGAAGCCGCCCGGCGCCCTTTCGGCCGGTCGGGTGAACCGGCGGCCGTCCTGAACTTCGCCTCCGCCCTCCCCCAAGCTCTCAACCTCGTTCGAGCAGGGACCCCCCATCCCGGGCGGCGGCGCCCCGGCGCAGGCGGCCGGGGGGTTCCACCGGCTGCCGGCCGGGCGCCGGTGCGCGGGGTACGGAGGGCGCCGCCCGACCCCGGGGCTCAGTTCCAGCCGTAGCGTTCCCTCAGCCGGTGCACCACGAGGTTGAACCGCATCCGGTCCAGCGCGCACGCCTCGCGCCGCATGCCGGCCTCGTGCACCCGGAGGACCCGGTCCACGTCCACCCAGGACTCGCGCCCGGACCGGTCCCAGGGCCCGCTCCCGATCGGCACCCACTCCCGGTCGCCGTCGTGCCGCTTGCTGGAGAGCTGCACGGCCAGCAGCGTGCCCGCCGCCTCACGGGCGACCACGAGCACCGGGCGGTCCTTGCCGCGCCCGTCGTTCTCCTCGAACGGCACCCACGTCCAGACGATCTCGCCGGGGTCGGGGTCGCCGTCGTGCGCGGGGGAGTACTCGGTCCGTACCCGGCCCACCTCACGGGGGTCGGCCTCCGTGGTGGCGGAGGGGCCGTGGCGGCCGGGGACGTCTTCTTCGGTAAAGGCAGTCACGCGGCACACGGTAGAGCGTCACGGCGCACGCACGCCGAGCGGGTCGGCTGGTGACGCCGCGTCAACTCGCCATGGCGCCTGCTACGGCTGGGGCGGGTTGTCCTGCTCAGGCCGCGACCGCATCTGTTCCCTGAGCGCGTCCGGACCCTTGTCGACCGGACCGGGCTGCGCGCCGTGAGGCTGTTCGCCTGCGGGCTGCCCCGCCTTGTCGTGGCCCTCACCGGTGCGTTCGCCATGGCCCTTGAGCATCTGCCTCAGCTTGTCCATCACGGACATGACACCCTCCTTCGCGGGTCTGACCCTCCCTCCAGGATCAGGGCCGTTCGCCAGGGGTGCATCCGCTGGGGGACGTGCCGCGTACCCTCCAGGAATGACTGACCACTGCTCGGTCGACGCCGGAGGCGTCCGGCTGGCCTGCCGGATCTCGGGACCGCCCGATGCCCCGCCACTCGTCCTGTTGCACGCCCTTGGTGAAGACGGCTCCAGCTGGGACGCGGTGGCGCCGCACCTCGCCCGCAACCGGCGCGTGCACGCGCTGGATCTGCGCGGCCACGGCCGAAGCGACTGGCCGGGTGTGTACTCACTCGAGCTGATGCGAGCCGATGTACTCGGCTTCCTGGACGCGCTCGGCCTCGGCACGGTGGAGCTGATCGGGCACTCCCTGGGCGGCGTGGTGGCCTACCTGCTCGCCCAGGACCGCCCGGGGCGGGTGAGCCGGCTCGTCCTGGAGGACGTACCGGTGCCGCGCCCGCGACGCCCGACCGCCCCGGCCCGGCCGGACGGCGACCTGACCTTCGACTGGGAGGTGGTGACGGCGGTCAGACCGCAGCTCGACACGCCGGATCCGCGCTGGCTGGAGCGGCTCGGCCGGATCACCGCCGAGACCCTCGTGCTCGCCGGCGGTCCCGGCAGCCACATCCCCCAGGACGGCATCGCGGAACTGGCGCGCCGGGTCCCGCGCGGGCGGGTGGTCACCATCCCGGTCGGGCATCTCATCCATGAGGCCGCCCCGGACGCTTTCACGGACGCCGTCTCGGCCTTCCTGCTGTGAGCCGTCCCCGGGTCAGCGCTTGTACGGGTCGCCGTCGGGCAGCCAGGCGTCGGGCAGCCAGGCGTCGGGCGCGTGGATGCCGAGGTCGTCGGCCCCCTCGGCCAGGGCGTCGGCGACGGCGCGTACCGCGGCGCGCTCCTCGCTCTCACGCCAGACCACGGACCACGTCCAGTAGACCTTCGGCGCGATCAGGGGCCGCCGCACCAGGTCGGGGGGCAGGGGAGTGGTCTGGCCCTTGGGGGAGTTGACCACCGGACGGCGGCTGCGGCGGACGTGGTCGAAGAAGGCGGGGCCGGTGATGCCGCCGTCGGAGATGCGCACCGCGCGGGCCCCGGTGTCCTCGGACAGGTGCCGGGCTCCTGGCCGCCGTCGTGGTCCTCGCCGCCGCGCTCGCCGCGGGCGTCCTGCGCATCGGCTTCCCGCACCACCGGGCGGTCGTACGGGGCGGCGCCCCGGGAGACAGGGCCGCCACGGCGGACGCCGTACCGGCTTCGACGGACCGTCACTGACGCAGCCGCGTTACTGTCGGGCTGTCGGGACGGCCGCTCAACGACGTACCGCCACCGGAGCCACTGACGGGGAGCCGCACATGACCACTGCACGGGACCTGCTGATCGTCGCCCTGGGCGCGGCGCCCGGCCGTTCCGCCGAACCGGGCGATCTCTCGCTCGCGCTCGCGGGAGCGGAGTTGCTCGACCTCCGGGACGCCCGGGCGCTCACGCTGGACGGAGACCTCGTCGTACCGGGCGACCCCCCGGTGACCGACGAC
The DNA here is from genome assembly GCF_014905555.1 of Streptomyces sp. Y2F8-2. Lineage (GTDB taxonomy): Bacteria > Actinomycetota > Actinomycetes > Streptomycetales > Streptomycetaceae > Streptomyces > Streptomyces cynarae. The sequence continues at coordinate 164,038 of NZ_BNGS01000012.1, forward strand.
CGCCTGGTGCGGGAGGCCGCGGCGTCACTCGTCCGGCAGACGCCCCATGAAACCGTCGAGGACTGGCTCTGGCGTCGGGGGCGTGGTCTGTCCTCGGCGTATCTGGCCGCTTTCGAGGACGAGGGACTGCTCAAGCGGCAGCACCGCCGCCTGCTGCCGTCCTGGACCGGTGAGGCGGTGCTGACCGACTCCGCCGCCCGGCAGCGGGCGGCGGACCGATGGGCCGGGGACGAGCCCGTGCTCGCCGCTCTCGCCACGGCCATCGGGATCCGTGAGACACCCGCCGGAGAGCTGCCGGAGGAGACCGACGAGGCGGTGACGACGGTGCTCGCCGCCGTCGACGACGCGGTGACGGAGCTGACGGCCGTACGGCAACGACGAGCCATCGAAAAGGCGGCCTTCGACAACATCTGGAGGGGGAACTGACGCGGACGCGGGCCGCCCGCCGGTCCGTTACGCGGTCCCGTCGTCGAGCGGCTGGGACAGGGCCGCCTTGACCTGCCTCGTCCGCTCGTCGGCGAGGACCTCGACCCGGTTGTCGGCCAGTGCCCGCATGGTCTGCTCCGCGACGTCCCCGGCGCTGATCTTCGGCGCGTCCGTCCAGTTGGCCAGGTCCGTGTCCACGAAGCCCGCGTGCACCCCGACCACCAGGGTGCCCTGGTCGCGCAGCCCCTCGCGCAGTGCGCTGGTCAGCGACCACTGCGCCGCCTTGGAGGCCGCATAGCCGGGCCAGCCGGGCCGGCTCGCCCAGGACGCCACCGACAGCATGTTCACCAGGGCGCCGCCCCCGTTCCGTGCCAGGACGGGCGCGAAGGCGCGGGCGACGGCCCAGGTGCCGAAGAAGTTCACCTCCATCGCCTCACGGGCGCCGTCCAGGGAGCCGTCGAAGAGCTTGGTGCCCCAGCCGCCCACCCCGGCGTTGTTGATCACAATGCTGACGTCACCCGCCGCGGTGGCGGCCGCGGCGACCTCTTCATGACGGGTGACATCCAGACGCAGCGGCGTGACGTCCGGGTCCGTCACGCTCTCCGGGTCGCGCGCCGCCGCGTAGACCTTGACGGCACCGTGGTCGAGCAACGCGCGGGCGAACGCCCTGCCGATGCCGCGGTTCGCACCCGTGACCAGGGCCACCGATCCGGCGATGTCCATGACTCCTCCTCATGCCGTGGGACGGGACTCGTTCGTCCGCCGACGCGCGCCACCGCCCGGGACCCATCCTTCCCGGGACGGTGTCAACTTGCGTTCAGCGCCGGGTCGTTCGGGTGTTCGCTCAGGGGCGTCGTCTCAACGGTCATCCAGGGCGACAGCGGGAGCGCCTCCAGGACGGCCCCCAGCTCGGTCGTGTCCCCGGCACGCCACAGACCCAGCGCCCGCCCCTGGCCCGGTAGCCGCCACAGTCGTACGAGACGCCCCTGGGCGGCCAGTTCCCGCGCACGGACCGCCTCCGCTTCCCTCGCCGGCTCGATCACCCGAGCGGGCGTGCCCTCGGCCGCCGAGCGAGTGAAGTGGACCAGGAATTCCCGGGCACCCGCCCGTCCGTGCGCCGCCGGCGACGGGTCGTTCGGGTGCGGTGACAGCGGGGTGACCTCGTCCGTGCGCCACACGCGCAGCGGCATCGAGGCCAGCACTTCCTCCAGCCGGGCGTCGTCCTCGGCCGCGAACAGCCCCAGCGTGCGCCACTCGCCGGGCCGGAGCGGCGGGCGCCACAGGCGGAGCAGGTGCCCCTGTGCGGCGAGCTCACGCGAGTGCGCGGCCTCACGGGCGCGGACGTCCGCGACGGCTTCCTCCGATGTGCCGTCGGGGACGTGGGTGGTCATCGTGACGAGGTACTCCATGGCGCGACTCCCGTTGCGGCTCGCTGTGCCCTCCGCATCACCATCACGCGCGGCGCGGCGGCGCGCACCCCTGCCGACCCGGCTCCGGATCCGGTCCCGCACGCCGGCACTACCTGTCAAGGGGGTGACGGGAATCTCGTCCCGGTCACCGTCCAGGCCACGGCCGCCCGAGCCGGAGCCCGGCCCGCCCCCCGCCGGGGTCACCGGGCACCACGCCGCAGAACGCGCTTCGGGCGTACAGGATCCGAATCCCGTACGCCCGAAACTCAGTGCCTCAGCGCTCAGTGCCTCAGCGGCTCACTGCCGAGGGACTCATCCTTCGTCCTTCTCCACCGCCACCTTCTCCGGCCGCGGCGGCACGAACCCGTTGAGCCCGGCCGTACCCGCCGCCGGTGCCGCGTTCTGGTTCATCGAGGACAGCAACTGGCGGGCGAGCCCCAGGCCGGTGCCGCCCATCGTCAGGGCCTTGGCGAACATGTCGGCCATGCCGTCGGCCCCGTTGAGCAGCACCATGTTGTCGACGTTGCCGAACGCCGACGCTCCCGCCTGGACGATCTCCGGCCACTTCTCGGCCAGTTGCTGCGCGACCACGGCCTCCTGGTTGTCCGCGAGGGCCGCGGCGCGCGCCTTGATGGCCTCCGCCTCCGCAAGGCCCTGGGCGCGGGTCGCCTCCGCCTCGGCCAGGCCCTTCGCCTGAGCCGCGGCCGCCTCGGCCTCACCGGTCGCGCGGGTCGCCTCGGCCGCCGCCGCACCACGCGACTTGGTCGCCTCGGCCTCCGCCGCCGCGGCCGTCTTGACCCGCGTCGCCTCGGCCGCCGCCGCCAGCTCGGTCTCCTTCGCCTTGGCCTGCGCCGCCGAGATCCGCGCGTCACGCTCGGCCTCGGCCAGAGTGCGCTTCTCGTACGCCTTCGCGTCCGCCGGCTTGCGGACATCGGCCTGAAGCTGCTGCTCGCGCCGGTGCGCCTCCAGCTCCGCGACCCGGGTCTCCTGCACCACGACCTCCTGACGGGCCGCGGCATCCGCGAGCGGACCGGCCTGGCGCGCCTTTGCGGCCGCCTTGTCCCGCTCGGCCTGGTACCCGGCCTGCAGGATCTCGCTGTCCCGCGTCGCCTCCGCCATCCGCGCGAACGACTGCTGCTCCGCCTCGGTGGCGAGACGGTTCGACTCCGCCTGCGCGATGCGCGCGTCCCGCTGCACCGCCGCCGCGTGCGGCGCCGCCAGGTTCCGGATGTACCCCGTCGGGTCCTCGATCTCGTGGATCTGCAGCGAGTCCACGATCAGACCCAGCTTCTCCATCTCCGTTCCGCAGGCGGCCCGGGTCTGCCCGGTGAGCTTCTCCCGGTCGCGGATCATGTCCTCGACCGTCAACCCGCCCACGATGGAACGGAGGTGACCGGCGAACACGTTGTGCACACGCTCCGACATCAGCTTCTGCTGGTCCAGGAAGCGGCGGGCCGCGTTGGCGATCGACACGAAGTCGTCGCCCACCTTGAAGATGACCACGCCCCGCACCTTCAGCGGAATGCCCTGATGGGTCACGCAGTCCACGTGCAGTTCCGTCTCGTTGAGGTCGAGCGACAGCTTGCGCACCGCCTGCACGCCCGGCAGGACCAGCGTGCCGCGCCCCGTGACGATGCGGAAGCCCATCCCTTCCTCGAGACCCTCCGTCCGATGCTTCGAACCGGAGATGATCAGTGCTTCGTTGGGCTCCGCGACACGCCACATGAGCTTGAAGATCCCAACGATGACAAGCAGCGCGAGGACGACAGCCCCCGCGACGACGCCGATGACCATCGGCATACGCCCCCTTTGCCTGGTGCCGGGTCGGCACCGAACGAAGGCGAGTCTGCGCCTGCGCAAGCCCGGGGTGAAGACACTGACGGAACCTTGTTGCAATCTTGACGCCTACGCCTCTCACCTGGGCTGAGAGGGGCTCAACTGCCGTACACGGCCTCGACGTAGACGGTTCGGGGCGCCAGATACTCCACGACCATCACCACCGCGCCCCGCTCGATGCGGCCGGTTCCGTCCGCGGGATACGCGAGGAAGTGCTCGGCGCCGCCGCGCACGCGGACGATCACCTCACCGACCAGCCCGGGCCCGACGGTACCGGTGACACGTCCCATCAAGCCGACCATCGGCGCATCATCCATGGTCACAGGGTACGGTTCGCACGCTCCTGCGTCGCCGGCGCGTCCAGGGCGTCCGCATACCGCGGCCACCGCCCGTCCCAACGCCGGTCCGCCTCCAACTGGGCCGCCAGCGACACCAGAAGAGGCTCGCTGTTCGCCGGGCCCAGCAACTGCGCGCCCACGGGCAGACCGTCACCGACGAAACCCGCGGGCACGCTGATCCCCGGCCAGCCCAGCACGTTCCACGGCCAGGCGTACGGACACGCCGCGATCATCGCCCGGTCCGTGTTCCAGCCGTTCATGTTCGCCAGCGTTCCGATGCGCGGCGGGGGAGCGGCCGTCGTCGGTGCGAGGAGGACGTCGTATGTCGTGAAGAGCGCCCCCACGCGCCGGTGCAGGGTCGCCTCCGCCCGCCGCGCCACACGCAGCGGGGCCCCACCGAGCAGCCGGCCCAGGCGTGCGGCGCCGCGGGTGCGCCGGTCGAGCAGGTCCGGAGACGGCACGTTGCGCACCCACTCGGCCAGGCCTGCGGTCGCCCGCGGCACGAACGCCAGCCCGATCTGCCCGTACCGCGGCTCCGCCTCCTCGACCACGTGACCGAGCGCGGCGAGCCGCTCTGCGAGCGCGAGCACCCGCTCCCGTACGCGGGGATCGAGCCGCGCCGGCAACGCCGTGAACGGCGGCTTCAGCGAGAGCGCGATCCGCAGCCGGCCCGGGTCGCGTCCCGCCGCGGCCGAGACGTCGAGCGCGGGCGGCCGGTGCCGTTCGCCGTCGTGGTTCCCGCTCGCCGCGTCCAGGAGCAGCGCCGCGTCCGCGACCGTACGGGCGAGCGTGCCGTTGACCGTGATGCCGTAGAAGGACTCGGGGCTCGGCCAGGTCGAGATCCGGCCCCGCTGCGGCTTGATGCCGACCAGGTGCGTCCAGGCGGCCGGGATGCGGACCGACCCGGCGCCGTCCGAGCCCAGCGCGGCCGGCACCAGGCCCGCCGCGACCGCCGCCGCGGAACCGCCGGACGAGCCGCCCGGTGTGTGGCGGAGGTTCCACGGGTTGCGCGTGGCGCCGAAGGCGGGCCCCTCGGTGAACGGCCACTGCCCCAGCTCGCAGGTGTTGGTCTTGCCGACGATCACCGCGCCTGCCGCCCGCAGCCGCCGTACCGCCTCGCCGTCCTCGGCCGCCGGCGGGAACTCGCCCGGGCAGCCGAACGCGGTGGGCTCTCCCGCCACGTCCATGTCGTCCTTGACCGCCACCGGCACCCCGAGCAGCGGCCGCCGCACCCCGGCCGCCAGTAGCCTGTCGGCCGCGTCGGCCTCGGCGAGCGCGGCCTCGGCGCGCACCACGCGGAACGCGTTCACCGTGGGCTGCGCCGCCTGGATCCGGGCCAGCGTGCGCTCCACGAGCTCCCGGGAGGTCATCTCGCCGGCGGCGAGCGCGCGGGCGCACACCGCCGGTCCCGGAATGCGGTCGGACGTCATGGGGACACCTCCGCGGAACCGTCTTCTACCGAACGGTAACCTGTGTGCGCGCCCTGCGACACCGAAAGCGCAACTTCCCTTGTGGGAGGGGTGGTTACGACCACATGCGCACCCCGGGAACGCGCGGTGTGAGCGTTCTGCGAAGATGCGGTACGTCATGGTGCAGATACCGAAACAGCCCGTCCCTTCGTCGCCCGCACCACCCGCCGTGCCGACGAGTGCCGATGTGGCACGCCTGGCCGGTGTCTCGCGCGCGACCGTCTCCTACGTCCTCAACAACACCAGTGCCGTACGCATCAGCGAACCCACCCGCCGCCGCGTCCACGAGGCCGCCAAGGAACTGGGGTACGTCCCGCACGCGGCCGCCCGCAGCCTGCGCGCCGGACACAGCCGCATGGTGCTCATGCCCTCGCCGAACGTGCCGGCGGGACCGCTGTACAGCCGGTTCCTGAGCGAACTGCAGTGGGCGCTCAGCCGACTCGACTACACGGTCGTGCAGTACGGCGGCATCGGCCTCGACCGCGACGAGGCGGCCCGGGCCTGGGCGGAACTGCGGCCGGTCGCGGTCATCGTGCCCGGCGGCGGCCTCGGCGCCGAGGGCGTCCACGTCCTCAAGCGCTCCGGCGCCCGCGCCGTCGTCACCCTCGGCTCCGAACGCGTCCGGGGCGCGCACGCGCTGCTTCTGGACCAGGACGGGGTGGGGCACAGCGCCGGGGCCCATCTGCTGGCCCGCGGCCGCCGCCGCGTGGGTGTGGTCATGCCCGAGGAGCCCGGTCTGGAGTTCTTCTCCAGGCCCCGGCTCGAAGGCGTGCGGCGCGCCCTGGAGGGCACCGACGCGACCGTCACCGAGCTGCCGCTCGCCTACGAGGAGGACTCCGCCGCCCGGCTGGCCGGGCGTTGGCGCTCCCTGGGCCTGGACTCCGTCTTCGCGTACAACGACGAGTACGCGATGCTCCTGATGCGCGCCCTCCAGGACGAGGGCGTGGACATCCCTCGTGAGACGGCCGTGGTCGGCGCCGACGACCTGATGCTCGGCCGGCTGTTGCGCCCGCGGCTGAGCACCGTCCACATCGAACTGCCGTCCGGACGCGACCTCGCCGAGCTGGTCGACCGCGCGGTGCGCGATCCTGGAGGTGAGCCGGAGGTGCACGAGGTGTTCGGGGCACGGATCGTGCACCGCGAATCGAGCTGAGCACGCGGGACGGGGACCTCCACGCGCACCGTGCGCCCCGCCCGGTGCCGGATCGGAGAGCCGTCATGCTGCTCGACACGCAGACCTGGCAGCCGCAGCCGCTGACGGGCGCCGAGTACACCGTCACCGAGCCCGCCACCGGCGAGTCGCTCGGCACCGTCACGCTCGCCTCCGAACAGGACGTCGAGACCGCCGTCCGGGCCGCCGTCACCGCCCAGGGCGCCTGGGCGAAAACCCCCTACAGCGGGCGCGCCGCCGTGCTCCGCAGGGCCGGCGACCTGCTCGCCGCGCACACCGGCGAACTGCGCGACTGGCTCGTCCGCGAGTCCGGCTCCGTCCCGGCCAAGGCCGGCTTGGAGCTGCACGTCGCCGCGCAGGAGTGCTACGAGGCGGCGGCCCTCGCGTCGCACCCGACGGGGCAGGTCCTGCCCTCGGAGGCACCCCGGCTGTCGTACACGCACCGTGTCCCCGTCGGCGTGGTGGGCGTGATCGCCCCGTTCAACGCCCCGCTGATCCTCGCGGTCCGCTCCGTTGCACCGGCCCTCGCCCTCGGCAACGCCGTCGTGCTCAAACCCGACCCGCGCACCGCCGTCTGCGGCGGCCTCGCCGTGGCCGCCGTGTTCGCCGAGGCGGGACTGCCCGAGGGCCTGCTGCACGTCCTTCCCGGCGGACCCGACGTGGGTCAGGAACTGGTCGCCGACCCGCACGTCCCGGTGATCTCCTTCACCGGTTCGACCGCCGCCGGCCGCGCGATCGCCGAGGCCGGCGGACACCACCTGAAACGGGTCCACCTGGAGCTCGGCGGCAACTCCGCGCTGATCGTCCTCGAGGACGCCGACCTCGACGCCGTCGTCTCCAGCGCGGCCTGGGGGTCCTTCTTCCACCAGGGCCAGATCTGCATGACGACCGGCCGTCACCTCGTCCACGCGTCCCTGTACGAGGACTACGTCGAGCGGCTCGCCGCCAAGGCCGACACGCTCACCGTGGGCGACCCGTACCGCGAGAAGGTGCACCTCGGCCCCGTCATCGACGCGAGCCAACTCGCCCGGATCCACGGGCTGGTGGTGGCCAGCACCGCCCGCGGTGCGAAGCTCGTGGCGGGGGGCACGCACCGCGGCCTGTTCTACCGGCCGACGGTGCTGGCCGGAGCCGACGACACGACACCCGCCTACACGGAGGAGGTCTTCGGGCCGGTCGCACCCGTACGCCCCTTCACGACAACGGAAGAGGCCGTCGGCCTCGCCTCCGCGGGGCCGTACGGCCTCTCCCTGGGCATCGTCACACGGGACGCCGCGCGCGGCCTCGACCTGGCCGAGCGGATCCCTACGGGCATGGCCCACATCAACGACCAGACCGTGGGCGACGAGGCCGTCGCACCCTTCGGCGGCCTCGCCGCCTCCGGCACCGGCGCGCGCTTCGGCGGCGAGGCCAATCTGGACGCCTTCACCGACCTGCGCTGGACCACGGTGCGCGGGGACGTGGCCACGTACCCCTTCTGACCGCCCGGCCGGGAGCCGTCACTCTCCGTTCTGTTCGGCCTTGGCCTGCTGCTCGGCCACCGCCTTGCGGACCTCGTCCATGTCCAGCCTGCGGGCCTGCCCGATCACGTCGTCCAGAGCGGCCTGCGGCAGCGCGCCCGGCTGCGCGAACACGGCGACGCGGTCACGGACGATCATCAGCGTCGGGATCGACTGGATGCCGAACGCCGCCGCGAGCTCGGGCTGCGCCTCGGTGTCCACCTTGCCGAACACCAGGTCGGGGTTCTCCTCGGCGGCCTTCTCGTACACCGGCGCGAACTGTTGGCACGGCCCGCACCAGGACGCCCAGAAGTCGATCAGGATGAAGTCGTTGTCCTGGACCGTCTGGTCGAAGTTCTCCTTGGTGAGCTCCACGGTGTTGCTCATGGCGTATCCCTCTTCCTGATGTCGGGGCCGAGCCGCTGTCGTCAACTGTCACAGTTGGTCACGTATTCCGCGCCCTACCCGTGTGGCCCCCCGGCACACCACCCACCAGACTGTCCCCATGACGGAAACGGAATCCATCGCGTACGACGTCGTGGTGCTCGGAGCCGGGCCCGTGGGGGAGAACGTCGCCGACCGCACCCGTGCGGCCGGCCTGTCCACCGCGGTCGTGGAGAGCGAGCTGGTCGGCGGCGAATGCTCCTACTGGGCGTGCATCCCCAGCAAGGCACTGCTCCGCCCGGTGATCGCCCGCGCCGACGCCCGCCGCGTCCCCGGCCTCGCCCGCCTCGCACAGGGCCCCCTCGACGCCGCCGCGGTCCTCGCCCACCGGGACTACGAGGTCGGGAACTGGACGGACGACGGGCAGGTCTCCTGGCTGGACGGCATCGGGGCCGACCTCTACCGCGGCCACGGACGGCTGGACGGGCCGCGCAGGGTCACGGTGACCGGCCCGGACGGCGAGCGGCACGTGCTGACCGCCCGGCACGCGGTGGCCGTGTGCACCGGCAGCGACGCCCAGCTGCCCGACCTGCCAGGGATCGCCGAGGTCAACCCGTGGACCAGCCGTGAGGCGACCAGCGCCCAGTCCGTGCCCGGCCGGCTGATCGTCGTCGGCGGCGGTGTGGTGGCCTCCGAGATGGCCACCGCCTGGCAGGCCCTCGGTTCCCAAGTCACCGTGCTGGTCCGCAGCAAGGGCCTGCTGCCGCGCATGGAGCCGTTCGCCGGGGAACTGGTCGCCGAGGCGCTCACCGAGGCGGGCTCGGACGTGCGCACCGGCACCTCGGTGGAGTCGGTACGGCGCGAGGGCGACACCGTCGTGGTCGTCACGGACGCCGGCGACCGCTTCGAGGCCGACGAGATCCTCTTCGCCACCGGCCGGGTCCCGCGCACCGGCGACATCGGCCTCGACACGGTCGGCCTGGAGCCCGGCTCCTGGCTGCCGGTCGACGACACCCTGCGGGTGGCGGGCAGCGAGTGGCTGTACGCGGTCGGCGACGTCAACCACCGCGCCCTCCTCACCCACCAGGGCAAGTACCAGGCACGCATCGCGGGCGCGGCGATCGCGGCCCGCGCGGCGCACGTCCCGCTGCTGGAGACGGACCGCTGGGGCGCCCACTCCGCGACCGCCGACCACGCGGCCGTCCCGCAGGTGGTCTTCACCGACCCGGAAGCGGCGGCCGTGGGCCTGTCACTGGCCGAGGCGGAGCAGGCGGGCCGCCGGGTGCGCGCCGTGGACGTCGAGTTCTCGTCGGTGGCGGGGGCGAACCTGTTCGCCGACGGCTACCGCGGCCGCGCCCGCATGGTCGTCGACCTGGACAGCGAGACCCTGCTCGGCGTCACGTTCGTCGGCCCCGGCGTCGGTGAACTCATCCACTCCGCGAGCATCGCCGTCGCCGGCGAGGTGCCCATCGAGCGTCTGTGGCACGCGGTGCCGTCGTTCCCGACGATCAGCGAGGTGTGGCTGCGGCTGCTGGAGGCGTACCGGGGCTGACACCGGAAGCCTCAGTCGGGCAGCGTGAATCCCAGTTCTCGCGCTGCCCGTTCCGGCGTCGGCCCGCCCCAGCGCGCCGCGACCGCCTCGTTCGACGACAACGAGCGCAGCTCGGCGCGGTCCAGGTAGAGCGTGCCGTCCAGATGGTCCGTCTCGTGCTGGACGATGCGTGCCGGCCAGCCCGTGAACTCCTCGTCCACGGCGGCCCCGTGCTCGTCCAGCGCCCGCAGCCGCACCCGGGCGTGCCGGGCCACCACGGCCTGCCAGCCGGGCACGCTCAGACAGCCCTCGAAGAACGCGGCGCGCTGGGTGCCGACCGCCTCGTACGAGGGGTTGACCAGCACGCGGAACGGCTGCGGCACCCGCCCGCGCACCACCCGGACCTCCTCGGGGACCGGCGCCGGGTCCTCGATCACCGCGATCCGCAACCCCACCCCGACCTGGGGTGCGGCGAGACCCACGCCCGGCGCGGAGTGCATCGTCACGCGCAGGGCCTCGACGAAGCGGGCCAGCAGCGCGGGCCCCAACTGCCCGTCGAACGGCTCGGCGCCGGAGCGCAGCACCGGATGACCGGCGGCGACGATCGGCAACGGGCCACCGGCGGCGAGCAGTTCCTCGACCTGCTCGGCCAGGGGCTTGTGGTCACGCGGAGATCCCATCGCGCCAGCATGCCACGGCCCCGTCGGCGCCTGACGTGTGACGCACGCCACGTGCACCTGGTGGAACTCGGCCCTGTCCCGCTCCGACCTCTGGACCGCCACCGCTGAGAAACGAGCCCCCGGAGAGGCCCGCCGATGCCCACCGCTCCCTCGCCGACGACGGACGAGTCCCCGCAGTCCGTCACCCCCTCACCTTCGCGATGGGCGCCCTTGCGCCCCCTGGTGCTGCGCCTGCACTTCTACGCCGGCCTTCTCGTCGCCCCGTTCCTGCTGGCAGCCGCCCTGACGGGATTCCTGTACGCGGCCTCGTTCCAGGTGGAGAAGATGGTCTACGCCGACGAACTGACCGTCCCGGTCGGCGGTGGCAAGCTGCCGATCAGCGAGCAGGTCGCCGCCGCCCGCAGGGCCCACCCCGAGGGCGCGCTGTCCGCCGTACGCCCCTCCCCGGCGAAGGACGCCGCCACCAGGGTGCTGCTGTCCGGCGTCCCCGGCGTCGCCGAGGACCACACACTCGCGGTGTTCGTCGACCCGTACACCGGGAAGGTGCGCGGCGCCCTGGAGCAGTACGGCTCCACCGGAGCCCTGCCGCTGCGCACCTGGATCGACGAGTTCCACCGCGATCTGCACCTCGGCGAGAACGGGCGGCTCTACAGCGAACTCGCCGCCAGCTGGCTGTGGGTGACAGCCGGTGGGGGGCTCGCGCTGTGGTTCGCGCGCCGGCGTTCACAGCGCGTGGTGCGCGGCACGAGCGGCCGCCGCCGCACCCTCGGTCTGCACGGCACGGTCGGCGTGTGGGCCGCCGCCGGGTTCTTCTTCCTCTCGGCGACGGGCCTGACCTGGTCCACCTACGCGGGGGCCAACGTCGACGAACTGCGCACCTCGCTCGGCCAGGCCACCCCGTCGGTCTCGGCGACCGTGAGCGGCGAGCACACGGGCCACGGCTCGGCGGCGGCCACCGGCGGCGGCGAGCACGGCGTGGGCCTCGACGCGGTGCTGGCGGCGGCACGCGGGAAGGGGCTGAGCGACCCGGTGGAGATCGTCCCGCCCGCCGACGCGACCTCCGCGTACGTGGTGAAGCAGGTGCAGCGCAGCTGGCCCGAGAAGCAGGACTCGGTCGCCGTCGATCCGGCCACCGGCGACGTCACCGACGTCGTGCGCTTCGCGGACTACCCGGTCCTCGCCAAGCTGACCCGCTGGGGCATCGACCTGCACACCGGCGTCCTCTTCGGGATCGTCAACCAGATCGCCCTGATGGCCCTCGCGCTCTGCCTGGTCCTGCTGATCGTCTGGGGATACCGCATGTGGTGGCAGCGCGGCCGGGCGGGGGCGTCCGGGCGGCCGATCCCGCGCGGCGCCTGGCAGCACGTGCCGCCACAGATCCTCGTGCCCTGCATGGCGGCGATCGCGGTCCTCGGCTACTTCGTGCCTCTGCTCGGCATACCGCTCGCGGCGTTCATCGCGGTGGACGCCGTGCTGGGCGAGATCGCCCACCGGCGCGGCAGGCGCACGTCCGGCGGCCGCGCGGCGTGATCCCACGCGCGGCCGTGGACCCCCGACTCGGAACCTGTTGTTTCTTGATTGGCCTTGTTTGTTCGCTGGACCTGTATGGGGGTCAGCCCGGACCGTCGGCGTGGCTCAGAACGCCGTGTGGGCGAACCAGCGGTCCAGTACCGCGACCTCTCCCGAGACGTCGAAGGCGGAGTCCCGGTACGACCGCCGCCCGTAGAGCAGGAGCAGGAGGTCCGCCGCCTCCCCCCGGACCCCCGCCGTCACCGCCCCGGTCGGCGCCGCATCGGCTGCCGCCGGTGCCAGCAGGCGGAAACCGTCCGGATCCAGTCGCACCCGCCACTCCTCGCCGGTACCGCCGGCCGAGTCCGCGCACCGGAAGGCGATGACCTCGCCGGTGCCGTGCAACTTGGTCACCGCAGGCGCGAAGAGACCCGCGTAGGGCAGGTTGACGAGGAACTCGTCCACCCCGTCCGCCGCCAGCACGGGGTCGATCTCCGACTCCCGGCCGACGGCCCGCTCCGCGTCCACCCGGTGCACCAGCGTCTCGCACAGCATCCGGCGGGCCCAGAACCGCGCATGCTGGTCCACGCCCCAGGCCCACATCCCCGCCTGAGGATCCGTGGCCCGCAGCACCTCGGCCACCGCGGGTACGCCCGCCGCCACCCAGTCGGCATACTCCTGCGCGTGTTCCGGCAGCCCGAGTTCCAGGTCGCGGCTGCGCGGAGGCTCCTGCACCAGCCGGGTCAGCAGTGTGCTGAACCAGCGTTGCAACGCCCCGACGTGCCGGGCGAGTTCGGCCAGGGTCCAGTCCGGGCACGAAGGCACGGCGGTCCCGGGGTCCGCACCTCTCACCACCTCGGCGAAGCGCAGCGTCTCCCGCTCGATCGCCTGCCGGTAGATGTCGTACGGCAGTGGGTGCCCTGCCGGGCTCGCCGTCCCCATGTGCTGCCGCCTTTCCCGTCCGCAGTCGGATTCCGCAGTGATCAGTGTGTCGGTTGAAGTCCACTCGAAGGCAAATCCGCGCGGTGCCCGGGCGAGCGACTGACGGGTCCGGATGAGGGTACCGGTCACGCCGTCAGAAGTCGGCGGCCGGACGTCAGGAGGCCATCGCCTGCCGATTGAGCCGTGTGGAGGGTGATGAGGTGCGTCTGCGTCACAGTCGTCCCTGCGATCCGGGCTACACGCGCAGGCGCCGCGGTCGGGGGTTCCAGTATCTCGACGCCTCCGGGAACGTTCTGACGGACGCGTCGGAAATCGAGCGGATCAAGGGGCTCGTCATTCCCCCCGCCTGGAAGGACGTATGGATCTGCCGTCATCCCCACGGCCACCTCCAGGCCGTCGGCACCGATGCCGCAGGACGCCGCCAGTACCTCTACCACCCCAGGTTCCGGGCCCAGCAGGAGGAGAGCAAACACGAGCACGTCCTGGAGGTCGCCGACGCGCTGCCGCGCCTGCGGGAAACCGTGGAAGCCCACCTCAGCCTCCGCGGACTGACCCGGGACCGCGTCCTCGCCACCGGCGCGCGCCTGCTCGACCTCGGCTTCTTCCGCATAGGAAGCGAGCGTTACGCGGACATGAACAACTCCTACGGCCTGACCACGCTGTTGCGTCGGCACGCCAGGGCCTCGGGGGGACGCATCGTCTTCAGCTACCCGGCCAAACACGGCAAGGAGCTGGTACAGGCCGTGGGGGACGACGCCATACTCCGTGCGCTCACCTCCCTGCTGCGGCGGCGAGGGGGAGGCGACCGGCTGTTGGCCTACTGGCAGCCGCCCAGCTGGCACGAGGTCTCGGGCGACGACCTCAACACCTACCTGAGGGAGGTCAGCGGCGTGGCCGTCACCGCGAAGGACTTCCGCACCTGGCACGCCACCGTCCTGGCCTCCGTCGCCCTCGGGGTCTCACAGCCCGCGGCCCGCAGTGAGACCGGGCGACGCCGGGCGATCGCCCGGGCCGTCAGGGAGGTCGCCGACTACCTGGGCAATACGCCGGCGGTCTGCCGCGCCTCCTACATCAACCCGCGCGTGATCGAACTCTTCGAGGAAGGCGTCACCGTCGCCCCGTCCCTGGACCGGCTGGGGGACGGGGCCGCCTTCGGTGTCCCGGCGACGCAAGGCGCGATCGAGAAGGCCGTCGTTCACATGATCAGAACCGGGCGCCCTCCCGCGGCAGTGGGACGGACCTGATCTAGACAGCGGTACGCTCGCCCCCGGTCGCGCCCCGGTCCGGTCGCGCCCGGCCCGGCCCGTTTCCCGTCGTCCGCTCATGTGTTTTGTCAGGTGGTGCCCGGGTACTGCGGCCCGAGGGTGTCGAAGGGCCGGGAGCAGTGCGTCCCTCTGCCCCGGCGCACCGCCGGACGGGAGGAGTCCCGATGAATCCGCTGTGCGTGGCCCGGGCCCAGGGCTTGTTCGATCTCTTCGGTGGCGGCTGGCCCCTGCTTCACCTGCGCAGCTTCGAGTGGGTCTTCGGTCCCAAGACCGAGCACTGGCTGCAACGGACGACCGCGGGTCTCCTCGCCACCAGCGGCTGGGCGCTGCTGCGCACCCCCGCTGTGCCGGGCGGCGCGGCCCAGGCACGCCGTACGGGCGTGGGCACGGCCGTGACGCTGCTGGCCGTCGACCTCGTCTACGTGCCGCGGGGCCGGATCCGCCCCACCTATCTGCTGGATGCGGCGATGCAGGCCGGGTGGCTGGCGGCCTGGTGGCGGTGCGGCCGTCTGAACGGTCATCCCGGGAAGGAGCGGTGACGCGTGCCGGGCGCGACCGCGCCACACATCGGCCGGGGGCGCGACGGGCGCGTACGGCTGCGGTTCGACGGGTGGATCGCGGGGATCGGCACGTCGTCGGGGATGCGGGTGGTGCTCGGTCACTGGGTGCGGTCGCCGTTCGGCCCGTTCACCGATGTGATGATCGAGCGGAAGGACGGACACCGCGTCCTTCTGGCCCCCTCCGAACAGACCGCGCGCTTCGTCGCCGGCACCTACCTCTTCGACGAGGTTCGGGTCGTACCGGTCGGGGTGGAGGCCGGCCGCGGGCAATGCACGGTCGCGGCCCCGCCGCTCGACCTCCGTTTCGTCACCGGCCGCAGAGGGCCGATGGGCCTGCTGCTCGGAGCCGTGCCCGGTCCGCTCGCCGCCCGCCCGTCCTGGGCCGTACTGGTGGCTCCGGCGGCCAGGGCGTTGCTGGGGGTGCGGACCCACGGCAGCGCGGGCGGCGGCCGGTACGAGTGGTACGGGGCGAAGGATCTGCGTCCTGTCATCGAGGTCCGGGCCGTCTACGACGGGGAGGATCTCGGTTCGCTCGCACCGGTCGAACCGCCGGTGCGGTTCGGGTTCGGCTCCACGCCCCGCAGGCCGTGCCTGGTGAGCGTCACCACCACGGTGGCCGTGGAGGAGAGCCGGCAGGCGGTTCCCGTACGGTGACCCGGCCGAGAGCCGCCCCACCGGGTCAGGTGCCGGTGGCGCCGCCGCCCGTCCCGCGCTCGTCGGGGGTGCCGGTGTCCGGCTCCCGCCGTGCTGGTTCCTCCTTCTCGACACCTTCGAGGGGCTTGCCCGCGGTGGTGCCGCGCTCGGTCCGGTAGCCCTCCTCGGCGCTCGCCGTACCCGGCACCGTGCGCTCGTGCGCCTGGCTCTCCGCGCCCGAGTGGGCGCCCGGCTCGCCAGGGTCACGCCCCGCGCGTACCCGCTGCCGCGGTGGTCCTTGCGATCACTCATGTCCGTGCCTCCGGTCGGTCTCCCGGGTCGTCCCGAAATCCCCTCGGGTTCTCCCGGGGGCACAGGCGGAAACGGCGTCGCGGCGCCTGCCGGGCCTGGACGTCCGCATCGCCTTGGGCAACCGTTCATGGCTGCGTCGCCCCGCCGTCGCGTCGAAGGGGTGGGATCTGGCCATCACATCCCGGACGTATCGAACGAGGTCCCATGCCCGGCATACGACGCACCTCCGCCCGAGTCCGCACTCTGCGCGCCACGCTGGCCGTGGTGGCCGCCGTCGCACCACTCGGCGTCGGCTCCGCGGCACACGCCGATGCTCCCGCCCCAGCCGCCGGGGAGTGGACGACACAGGCGGTCGCCCCGGGCGTGGAGGTGCGCACCGGAACCCTGCGGAACGCCGGTGCGGCGCCGTCGTGGACCGTGGCCGTCAGACGTCCGGTCACCAGCCGGCTGACCGGCGCCCCGGTTGACGCCGAGGTCGGCCCGCCGTCCTGGGCGGACGCCACCGCCGCGCGGCTGCGTGAGGCCGGCTTCCAGCCGCGTGTGGAGACCGTCCGGTGGCCGGCGTATGCCGACACACCGCAGGGCACCATGGGCCTGCGCGTGCGGGTCGGCTCCTACGCCACCCAGGCGCAGGCGCAGAGTGCCGCGAACGCGGTGGCGGCGGCCGGCTTCCACGCCGCGGCCGCCTGGACGGGGTACGACGCGGAGCAGCCCGCCGACGTGGAGAACATCCACGTCGCCGTGATCGACCCGCGTGCCTTCACCGGCACCGTGGAGGCCACCCACGACGGCGATGTGGCGCAACGCGAGACCACTTCGTCGGTCGCCGCGAAGCTGGGCTCCCTCGTCGGGGTCAACGGCGGCTTCTTCGTCACGTCGGACGCGGACGGAGTACAGGGCACCCAGTCCGGCATCGCGGCCTACGACGGGCAGTTGGAGTCGATGGCCTCCGGCGCGCGGGCGGCCCTGGTCCTCGGCGACGGCGGCCGGCACGTCCGTGTCGCCGATCTGACGAGCACCGTCACCGCCCGGGCCGACGGCTCCGCGTACGCCGTCCAGGGCATCAACCGGGTGCCCGGCATCGTCAGGGACTGCGGACGGCCCGGTGCCACCCCCAGCGGCCTACCCTGGCAGGACGTCACCTGCCACGAGACCGACGACCTCGTCCTCTTCACCCCTGCCTTCGGCACCGGCCTGCCCACCGGGGCAGGCGTCCAGGCGGTGCTCGACGGCAAGGGACGCGTGGTCTCGGTGGGTGCCCGCGGCGGCCGGGTCCCCGCCCACGGCACGGTGCTCCAGGGCATCGGCTCCGCCGCGGACTGGCTCACCGCCCACGCCCGGCCGGGGCAGCGGATCGGCGTCGACGAGACCGTCCGCGACAGCGGCGGCAGGCGCGTCCCGCTCGGCCACGGCGACAGCATCGTCAGCGCGGCGCCGACGCTGGTGAAGGACGGCCGGGTGGACATCGACGCCGCCACGGAAGGCACCGTCGACCCGCAGGATGTCTCCTTCGGCTACGCGTGGGCCGACGTACGCCAGCCGCGCACCATGGCAGGTGTGGACGCCCGGGGACGGCTTCTGCTGGTCACCGTGGACGGGCGGCTGACCGGTGGCAGCGAGGGCTTCACCCTGCGGGAGGCCGCGGAGTTCATGCGGTCACTCGGCGCTGTCCAGGCCCTCAACCTCGACGGCGGCGGGTCCACCGCGATGGCCGTGAACGGCGCCCTCGTCAACCGCCCCTCGGACGCCACCGGTGAGCGGGCGGTCGGGGACACGGTCCAGGTACTGCCGGCCGGCCGCCACTGAGACCCGGCGGGCGACACGGCGCCACGTCACGTCCCTTCGGACGTACTGGATGAGTGAGGGCCGCGCCCGCGAGGTCGCGGTCCTCGCGGGCGCGGTCCTCAGCCGGGTCACGGACAGATGTGGGGGATATCTCGTCACGATGACACATCCCCATGTCGGCGCGCCGGAATAAGTGATTCCGAGCGGCTCCGGCCGGTCCGCTGCACAGCGGAACGTCCTGGTCTCAGCGGTGACGTACTAAAGTTGACCGCTTGTTTGGAGCTGGACCGGAAGATCCCCAGGCATCCCTGCGGGCCCACCAGCGCCCGGAGCACTCCGGGAACGACACGTGAGGACCCGATGGCAGCCCTCCGGCAAGGCCCCGCAGTCGCCCCGTCAGACGACGAGATGCACGCCCGGTTCGGCGACCGCGCCCGCTTCCGCGCCGCGCCCGCCGCCGCGCCGCGGACGCTCATGGACATCCTCGACGTCTCCGTACGCGCGTACCCCGACGAGCCGGCCCTCGACGACGGCCGCCGCTGCCTGACCTACCGCTCCCTCGCCGTCGAGGTCGACAAGCTCCGGCGGCGCCTCGCGGACGCCGGGGTCGGTCTCGGCGACCGGGTCGGCGTGCGCGTCCCGTCCGGCACCAACGACCTGTACGTGGCGATCCTCGCCGTACTCGCCGCGGGTGCCGCCTACGTGCCCGTGGACGCGGAGGACCCGGACGAGCGGGCCGAGTTGGTGTTCGGTGAGGCGCAGGTGCGCGCGGTCGTGGGCGCCGGGCACCGGATCACCGTCGGCGGCACGTCCGACATCCCCGCCGCCCGCCCCGGCGTCGAGCACGATGCCTGGATCATCTTCACCTCGGGCTCGACCGGGAAACCCAAGGGCGTCGCCGTCAGTCACCGCAGTGCCGCCGCGTTCGTGGACGCCGAGGCCGACCTCTTCCTGACGAAGGAACCGATCGGGCCCGGCGACCGGGTCATGGCGGGCCTCTCCGTGGCCTTCGACGCCTCCTGCGAGGAGATGTGGCTGGCCTGGCGCTACGGGGCCTGTCTGGTGCCCGTACCGCGCGCGCAGGTGCGCAGCGGCGCGGACCTCGGCCCCTGGCTGGCCGAGCAGGAGATCACCGTCGTCTCGACGGTGCCGACGCTGGCCGCGCTCTGGGAGCCGGAGGCCCTGAACGACGTCCGCCTGCTGATCTTCGGCGGCGAGGCCTGCCCGCCCGAGCTGGCACAGCGTCTGGTCACCGAGGGACGCGAGGTCTGGAACACCTACGGGCCGACCGAGGCGACCGTGGTGGCCTGTGCCTCACTGCTCACCGGCGAGGAGCCGATCCGGATCGGACTGCCCCTGAACGGCTGGGAGCTGGCCGTCGTGGACGACGCCGGGCAGCCGGTGGCGATGGGGGAGAGCGGCCAGTTGGTGATCGGCGGTGTCGGCCTCGCTCGGTACCTCGACGCCGAGAAGGACGCCGAGAAGTACGCACCTGTTGTCCCCCTCGGCTGGGAACGCGCCTACCGCAGCGGGGACCTCGTCCGCGCCGAGCCGGAAGGCCTGATCTTCCTCGGGCGCGCCGACGAGCAGATCAAGCTCGGCGGGCGGCGGATCGAACTCGGCGAGGTGGACGCGGCCTTGCAGGCCCTGCCCGGGGTGGCCGGCGCCGCCGCGGCCGTACGAACCGCGCGCAGCGGCAACCAGCTCCTCGTCGGCTACGTCGTCACCCAGGACGGCTGGGACCACGCGGCGGCCGTCGAGAAGCTGCGTGCCGAACTGCCCGCCGCGCTCGTCCCGTTGCTCGCGCCCGTCGACGACCTGCCCACCCGCACCTCCGGCAAGGTCGACCGGGGCGCGCTGCCCTGGCCGTTGGAGGGCCTGGAGGGCCCCGCCGCCCAGCTGTACGGCACGGAGGCCTGGCTCGCCGAGCAGTGGACCGAGGTCCTCGGCATCCCGGTGACCGCCGCATCCGACGACTTCTTCGCGATCGGCGGCGGCAGCCTGGCCGCCGCCCAGCTCACCACCCGGCTGCGCACCCGCTACCCCAGCGCTGCCGTCCTCGACGTCTACCAGCAGCCCAGGCTGCGCGACCTGGCCCGCCACCTGGAGGAGTCGGCGCAGGACGACGGGGCGCAGCGCGCGATCGCTCCCGTTCCCGCGCGGGCCGGAGCACTCCAACTCCTCCTGCTGATCCCCCTGTTCACCGTGCTGGGACTGCGCTGGACCGTGGCGCTGACCGCGCTCGGCAACGTCCTGCACTGGTTCGGCCCGTATCCGTGGGCGCCGACCACCTCCTGGTGGGCCGTGGGGGCCGGCGCGCTGCTGTTCTTCAGCCCGCCGGGGCGGCTCGCGATCGCCGCGGGCGGCGCCCGGCTGCTGCTGCGGGGCGTCGAGCCCGGCCGGTACGCCCGCGGCGGGGGAGTGCACCTGCGGCTGTGGGCGGCCGAACGGCTCGCCGAGTTCAGCGGGGCCACCTCGCTGACGGGCTCGTGGCTGGAGCGGTACGCCCGGGCCCTGGGAGCCAAGGTCGGGGCGGACGTGGACCTGCACTCGCTGCCGCCGGTGACCGGCATGCTCAAGCTGGGCAGGGGTGCGGCCGTGGAGTCCGAGGTGGACCTGGCGGGCCACTGGCTGGACGGCGACGTACTGGAGATCGGGCCGGTCAAGGTGGGGGCGAACGCCGTGGTCGGCACGCGCAGCGTGCTCTTCCCGGGCGCGCGCGTCGGCAAGCGCGCCGAGGTCGCGCCCGGGTCGGCCGTCGCCGGGCAGATCCCGACCGGTCAGCGCTGGGCGGGCGCGCCCGCCGTCAAGCTCGGCAGGGCCAAGCACAACTGGCCCGAGGAGCGTCCGCACCGCGGTACGGGATGGCGGGCGGTGTACGGCGTCACCGGCCTCGCGTTGACGGCCCTGCCGGTGCCGGCGGGGCTGGCCGCGCTCCTGGTGGCGCATGTCTTCGTCGACCCGGCCGCCGGTCTCGGCGCGGTCCTGCGGGGCGCCGCCGTGGCACTGGTGCCCGCGACGCTCGCCTTCGGTCTGACGTACGCGCTGTCGCTTCTGGTCGCCGTACGGCTGACGAGTCTCGGGCTGTGCGAGGGCACACATCCGACACACAGCCGGACCGGCTGGCAGGCCTGGACGGTCACCCAGTTGATGGACCGCTCGCGCGAGATGCTGTTCCCGCTGTACGCCGGGCTGGTCACTCCGG
The DNA here is from genome assembly GCF_014905555.1 of Streptomyces sp. Y2F8-2. Classification (GTDB taxonomy): domain Bacteria; phylum Actinomycetota; class Actinomycetes; order Streptomycetales; family Streptomycetaceae; genus Streptomyces; species Streptomyces cynarae. The sequence goes on from NZ_BNGS01000012.1 coordinate 184,992, forward strand.
TGTGGCTGCGGCTGCTCGGGATGCGGATCGGGCGGGGCGCCGAGGTGTCGACCGTCCTGGCGCTGCCGAGTCTGACCACGGTCGGCGACGGGGCGTTCCTCGCGGACGACACGCTGACCGCGCCGTACGAGCTGGGCGGCGGCTGGGTGCGGATCGGGCGTGCGGAGATCGGGCGGCGGGCGTTCCTCGGGAACTCCGGGATGACCGCACCGGGCCGCAGCGTGCCGGACGGTGGGCTGGTCGGTGTGCTGTCGGCGACGCCGAAGAAGGCCAAGAAGGGCAGCTCCTACCTGGGTCTGCCGCCGGTGAAGCTGCCGCGCGCGGTGTCCGACGGCGACCGGAGCCGCACCTACGAACCGCCGACGCGGCTGCTGTGGGCGCGCGGGCTGGTGGAGCTGTGCAGGATCGTGCCCGTGATCTGCTCGGCGGGGCTCGCCGTGCTGACGGCCGCGGCGCTCAGCGCGCTGGGCGGCTGGGCCTGGCTGCTGTGCGGGGTGGTGCTGCTGTGCGCCGGGCTGGTGGCCGGTGCCGTGTCCGTCGTGGCGAAGTGGCTGCTCGTGGGCCGCCACCGGGCAGGGGAGCACCCTCTGTGGAGCTCGTTCGTCTGGCGCAACGAACTGGCGGACACCTTCGTCGAGGTCGTGGCCGTGCCGTGGTTCGCCGGATCGGTGCCGGGTACGCCGTTGATGACGCTGTGGCTGCGCGGGCTCGGCGCCCGGATCGGCAGGGGAGTGTGGCTGGAGAGCCACTGGCTGCCCGAGACGGACCTGGTGACCCTCGGGGAGGGGGCCACGGTCAACCGGGGCTGCGTCCTGCAGACCCACCTCTTCCACGACCGGATCTTGCGGACGGATACTGTGGTCCTCCGTGAGGGCGCCACGCTGGGTCCTGGCGGAATCGTCCTGCCCGGCAGCACGGTCGGGGCCCGTACCACGCTGGGTCCCGCCTCCCTGGTGATGGCGGCGGAGTCCGTGCCCGACGACACCCGCTGGCTGGGCAACCCGATCGAGGCATGGCGTCCCCGGAAGCGAGCGACGTGACCTGTATCGGGCCCAAGGACGGGGCACCGGCACGACGTACGAGCACAGCGCAGGGAGCAGACGCACCAGTGAGCCCTCAGCAGAAGGCGGAAGCAGACCCGTACTTCCCCGACAACGGCGACCCCCGCTACCGGGTTCACCGCTACGAGCTCACGCTGGACTACCGCCCCGGCCCCAACCGGCTCGCCGGGGCGGCGCGTCTGAACGCCATAGCGGGCCGGGCCCCGCTCACCGAGTTCCAGCTCAACCTGGCCGACTTCCGCGTCGGCCGGGTCAAGGTCGACGGCCGGGCGGCGCACTACACGCACCGCGCCGGTCGGCTGCGCGTCCGCCCGTCCAAACCCGTCCGGGCGGGTGCCGCCTTCACCGTCGAAGTGCACTGGTCCGGCAATCCCAAGCCCGTCAACACCCCCTGGGGCGGTGTCGGCTGGGAGGAGCTGCAGGACGGTGCGCTGGTGGCGAGCCAGCCGGTCGGGGCACCCTCGTGGTACCCGTGCAACGACCGCCCGGCGGACAAGGCGTCCTACCAGATCTCGGTCACCACGCCGTCGGCGTACTCGGTGGTGACCGGCGGGCGTCTGCTGACCCGCACGACGAAGGCGTCGACGACGACCTGGGTGTACGACCAGCCCGCGCCGACCTCCAGCTATCTCGTCGGGATGTCGATCGGCAGGTACCAGACCGTGCTGCTCGGCGATCCGGGCGAGGACGGTGTGCCACAGCATGCGCACATCCCCGCGCACCTGCTTCCGCGCTTCTCCCGGGACTTCGCGCGCCAGCCGGCCATGATGACCCTGTTCCAGGAGCTGTTCGGTCCCTACCCGTTCGGCGAGTACGCCGTGGTGGTGACCGAGGAGGAACTCGACGTCCCCGTCGAGGCACAGGGGTTGTCGCTGTTCGGCGCCAACCACGTGGACGGCGCCCGCGGTTCCGAGCGGCTGGTGGCGCACGAGCTGGCGCACCAGTGGTTCGGCAACAGCGTGACCGTCGCCGACTGGCGGCACATCTGGCTCAACGAGGGCTTCGCGAAATACGCGGAATGGCTCTGGGCGGAGCGGTCCGGAGGACCCACGGCCGCTCAACTGGCAGCGACGGCGCACCGGAAGCTGTCCTCGCTGCCCCAGGACCTGCGACTCGCCGACCCGGGCCGCAAGCGGATGTTCGACGACCGCCTCTACGAACGCGGCGGCCTGGTGCTGCACGCGGTGCGCTGCGTGCTGGGGGACGAGGCGTTCTTCCGGATGCTGCGCGGCTGGGCCGGTGTGCACCGGGGCGGGACCGTGACGACCGGCGCGTTCACCGCCCACGCCGCACGGTTCGCGTCCCGGCCCCTGGACGACCTGTTCCGTGCGTGGGTGCAGGAGGCGGCGCTGCCGCCGCTGCCGACCCCCGAACACCGGGTGCCGATGCGTCCGTCCTACCCGCCGAGCAACGCCGGCTCCGTCTGAGGCAGGGCGGTCGCCGGTCCTTCAGCCGTCGAGGCGGACGACGTCCGGGACGGCGGAACCGTTGTCGCCGTGTTCAACTCCTTGCCCTCTCGGTCAACCCGGCCGGCGGCACGGACCGGTGGGCGGTCGCCGATCACCGGGCCGCCCGTCCCGGACGGCGGTTCCGCGGTTGCGGGGCACCGCTCGACGCCGTGGACTTGAGTGCGTGGGGCGCCCGCAGCCCTGCCGGCCTGGTGTGGAGGAGACATGATCGTCGCTGCGGGGGCGGTGGCACCCGGGGGCGGCGCGCCGTGCTGAGCGTGCTGCTCGCCGTCCTGGCGGCGATCGCGAACGCCCTGGCCTCCGTGCTGCAGCGCAAGGCGGCACGGGACCGCCCGGAGAGCGAGAGCCTGAGCTGGCGGCTCGTACGGCACCTGTTGCACCGGCCGGTGTGGTTCGCCGGCGTCCTCTCGGTCATCGTCGGATTCCTGCTGCAGGCCGCAGCGCTGGGCAACGGCCAGATCTCACTGGTGCAGCCGATGCTGGTGCTGGAACTGCCCGCCACCCTGCTGCTGGCATCGCTGGTGTTCAGTAGCCGACTGGGCGTCCGGGAATGGGGCGCCTCGGTGATGATGGCCGCCGGTCTGGCGGGGCTGCTGTTCTCCCTGTCCCCCTCGCAGGGCTCGGCCGCCCACGCCACCGCTCTGAGGTGGGCGTTCGCCTCGGGAGTGAACGTGCTGCTGGTCGCCGCCATGGTGATGTGGGCCCGTCTCGCCGGTGCCGGGGCCCGCAAGGCGGCCCTCCTGGGCGTGGCGACGGGATGCGCCTTCGGGTTCACCGCCGCGTTGATCAAGGGCGTGACGGACGCGTTCAGCCACGGCATCGGCGCGGTGTTCAGCAGCTGGCAGCTCTACGCCATGATCGTGGCCGGCGCGGGCGCGATGTTCCTGCTCCAGTCGGCGATGCACGCCGGACGGCTGCTCGCCAGCCAGCCCGGCCTGACGATGTCCGACCCGGTCGTCGCCATCCTGTGGGGCGTCTTCGTCTTCGGTGAAGCGGTGCGGGGCGGCGTCTACACCATCTTGTCGGTCGTGGGGGCACTCGTCGTGGCCGTCGCCGTGACGCTGCTCACCCGCTCCCCCCTGCTCGCCGGCCAGACCGGTCGCGGAGAAGAGGGACAGCCCCGCGACGGGGCCGACGCGGAGACGGAATAGCGTCCCCCAGCTCTCATCCGAGGCCGGCGAAGGGATCGGTCGGCTGCCAGGCGACGGGCAGGACGACGTCGACGCCGTCACGGCGCGCCAGGGGCAGCAGTCGGCTCATGGTCGTGTCGAGGTCGTCGAACAGATAGGGCAGCGGGCGCAACGGGCGCCCGAGGTCGGTGAAGAAGTCGTCCCAGTGGACGAGGACGACGCGCCGCGCTCCGGTGGCGCTGACGACCTCGTCCCAGTACGCCTGGAGGAACGCGGCGGGCTGCTTGCCCAGGTTCCCGATGCCCAGATAGACGACGTCGGCCCGGTGACCGCGCAGGGCGCCCGGCCGGTGGTTGGCGCTGGCGTGCAGCAGCAGACGGCCGCGGGGATGCGCGACCAGCACGGAGTAGACGGTGCCGGTCTTCCAGGCCCGGGCGTGGGCCGGCGGGACCAGGGGCCGGTCGATGCTGCCCGGGTAGTGGTCGCCGGGGCTGTGCAGGGAGGTGAGGAAGGTCAGGTCGAAACCGCCGTAGGTGAGGGTGTCGCCGTCCTCGACGACCCGCAGCGACCGTGCAGGGACCCCCTGACCGCGTCCGACGTTCGCGGTGGACCGCGAGCCGACCAGCTCGGCACCGGTTTCCAGCGCCCACAGCGGGGCGTCGAGGGCGTGGTCGTAGTGGGAATGGGCGCACACCACGGCGGCGAGGGCGTCCACGCCCAGTCGCTCGACGGCCGCGCGGACCAGCCTGCGGTCGGGCGCGATGCGGCCCATGGCCACGCGCAGCAGGCCGGGCCGGGTGACGAACCCGTCCATGAGGAGACGGGTCTCACCGTCCGACAGCAGGACGGAGCTGGTGCCGAGGAAGTGGGCGGTCAGTCCGTCGTGCGGGAGCGCGGCACGCTGCACGTACGGCAGATAGGGCCGCAGACCGGGTCGGCTGATCGGTGTCCTCACCCGGTCATCCTCGGACGTCTGCTGCCCCGGTGCCAACCCCGCTGTCACTGCGGTCGGGCAAGACGCCCGGGCGACATCCGCTCTCACATGGCGGGGTCGCCGAACTGTTCCAGGAGGACGTCGACCGGCGTGGGGTCCGTCGCGGCGGACGTGCCGTCGTGGAGGGTCTGCTCCGCCCAGATCACCTTGCCCTGGGCCGTGTAGCGGGTCCCCCACCGCTGGGCGAACTGCGCCACCAGGAACAGCCCCCGGCCGCCCTCGTCCGTGGTCGCCGCCCGCCGCAGCCGCGGCGAGGTGCTGCTGCCGTCCGCCACCTCGCAGATCAGGCAGCGCCCGTACAGCAGCCGCACGGACACCGGTGGCGAGCCGTGCCGGATCGCGTTCGTGACCAACTCGCTGACGATCAGCTCCGTGGTGAACCCGATCTCCTCCAGCCCCCACTCCCGCAACTTGTCCCTGCACCGTGTCCGGACCGAGGGCACGACCGCCGGGTCCGGCGGCACGCCCCACTCGGCCACGCACGAGCGCGGGAACAGCCGGGTCCGCGCCACCAGCAGGGCGATGTCGTCGGCGGGTCGCGCCGGCCCCACCGCATCGATCACCGCCTGGCACGCCTCCTCCGGACTGCGCCTCCCGGCCGCGCCCAACGCCCGGCGCAGCCGATCCAGGCCGACGTCGATGTCACGGGCGCGTTCCTCCACCAGACCGTCGGTGTAGAGCACCAGTTGGGAACCCTCGCTCAAACGCAGCTCGGCGGTTTCGAAGGGGTAGCCGCCCAGGCCGAGCGGTACCGACGCGGGTACGCCGGGACAGGTGACGGTTCCGTCCGGACGCACCACCACCGGTTCGGGGTGCCCGGCGCGGGCCATCGTGCAGGCCCCCGTCACCGGGTCGTAGATCGCGTACAGACAGCTCGCTCCCGTCACCGCCTCGCCCTCGTGGCCGTCGGCGGTCTCGGCGGCGTCCTCCTCGTTGTCCATGCGGGCGACCAGGTCGTCCAGGTTCCCGAGCACCTCGTCCACGGGGAGGTCCAGCGTGGAGAAGTTGTGCACCGCGGTGCGCAGTCGCCCCATCGTCGCCGCCGCGTGCAGTCCGTGACCGACGACGTCGCCCATCGCCAGCGCCACACGTGCGCCCGGCAGCGGGATGACGTCGAACCAGTCCCCGCCCACCCCCGTCGCAGCCGGCAGATACCGCCAGGCCACCTCGAGCGCGTCCTGCTCCGGTTGCCCCCGCGGCAGCAGACTGCGCTGCAACGTCACCGCCATCTCGTGCTCCCGCGTGAACCGCCGGGCGTTGTCGATGGCCACCGCCGCCCGCGCGGCCAGCTCCTCCGCGAAGTACAGGTCGTCCGGCTCGAACGGGGGGGAGTCCGTCATCCGGTAGAAGTTGACGACACCGAGCGGCACGTTCCGAGCCTGCAACGGCATGGTCACCAGCGAATGCAGCCCGAGTTCCAGCGCCTTGCGGGCGCGTTCCGGATCCTGCTCCCGCCAGCCGTGCGCCTGCCGCAGGTCCGGCTCCACCATCCCCCGGCCCTCCTGGAGCGCGTGCATCTGCGGGGCTCCCGGCGAGAACGTGATCATCTCACCCACCGGATACACCGGCATCACCTGCCGGTCCCCGCTGATCGCCGTACGCCGCAGATGCCGCCATCCCTCCGCCGTCGGTTCCCAACCGCGCAGCACGGCATCCAGCAGATCGACGGTGACGAGGTCGGCGAACTGCGGCACCGTCACGTCCGCCAGCTCCTGCGCCGTACGCCCCACATCGAGCGTCGTCCCGATGCGCAACCCGGCCTCGTAGAGGAGCTTCAGCCGCTCCCGCGCCACCTCGGCCCGTCCCGAGACCGCCGCCAGCTCCGTGGTGTCCCGCAGCGTCACCACGCTGCCTCCCGGGCCACCGTGCGGGAACGTGGGCCGCTTGTTCACCGCCAGCAGCCGGTCGTCCGCAAGGTGCACCTCGTCGGTCACCGCGTCCGGCGAGATCAGCAACCGTGTGATCTGCTCCGGCAGCCCCAGTTCCCGCACCGGGCGCCCGTGCGCGTCGGCCGGCAGGCCCAGCAGCCGCCGCGCCTCGTCGTTGGCCAGCAGCAGCCGACCGTCGGGGGTGGTGATGAGCACCCCTTCCCGCACCGCGTGCAGGACCGCCTCGTGGTGTTCGTAGAGTCGCGCCAGCTCCACCGGGGCCAGGCCGCGCGTCTGCCGCAGCAGCCGCCGGGACGCCAGTGTGGTCCCGGTCGCGGCCAGTGCCAGCGCCGCCGCGCCGGAACCGACGATGATCGGCAGCTGCGGCATCCACAGGCGCGACACGTTCTTGACCGTGATCCCCGCCGAAACGAGGCCGACGACCGTGCCGTGCGAGTCGTTCACCGGGACCACCGCCTGCACGGCCGTGCCCTTGCCGGCGGGAAGGGGCGGCCCACCGGCCTGCTCGATGACGGTACGGCCTTCCAGCGCCGGCTTGATGTCGCCGACGAACTTCTTCCCGATCTCCTTCGGGTAGGGGTACGTGTAACGCATTCCCTTCGTGTCCGTGACGACCACGAAATCCACGCCCGCCTTCTTGCGCGCCGCTTCGGCCCGCGGCTGCAGGACCGCCGACGGGTCCCGGCTGTGCAGCGCCTCGGCCACTCCGGGCGCGTTCGCGAACGACTGGGCCGTGACGACCGACACGCGGCGGCCCTGCTCCAGCGCGTCCCGCGCCGCCTGGAGCATCACGCTCGCCACCGCGGCCAGGACCAGCAGCACCACGATCACGATCTGGAGGAGGAACACCTGCCCGGCCACGCTGTGAGGGTTCAGCACAGAACCGCGACGCTCACGCGCGCGTCCAGTGGGCGGGGGCCGCGCCTGGGTCCGGTCTCGTCCGAAACGTACCCTCATGTTCCCTTCTTAGCACCGCTGAGCGCGCCAGGGCCGACCGATCTGAAGCCGTCAGCGTTCCCTCTCCCACACCTCGGGGCCACCGCCGTGCCACTCGATCAAGGGCGACTCGGCCACGTCCACCTCGTCCACGCCCTCCAGCCCGGCGTGCTGCAGGAAGACCGTCAAGTCATGCAGTGAATAGGCGGTGCCGAGGATCTCACCGTCCGCGCGCACGCGCCGGCCGCCGCTCTCGCTCGGCGGATACACGATCACTCGACGCTCGGCCATGGCTCCAGCCTCGCCCCCGGGGGCCGGGCCCGCATGCCGGGCTACTCCGCGCACAGCCCCGGACCCTGTCGCTCCGGCGTGTCGAGCGGGCGGGCGGGGGCACTGGGAGACGATGGGTTTTCCCTTTCCCCGGACAGCCGGGCCGGGGCCGGAGAGGCAGGGGCCGCATGGAGCAGGGGGTCACACCGGAGGGAGTCGGTGACGGGACCGGGGCGGCCGCGTCCGGCGTCGGACGCGCGCCCCGGGGAAGCGACGCCGTCGACACGCGACGGCGCATTCCCCGCACCGACACCCTGCTGAGCGATCCGCGCCTGGCGGAGGCCGTGGGCCGGCTGGGGCCCCGCGTGGTGAAGGCGGCCGTGCGGCGGGCGCAGGAGCAGGCACGCGACGGCAGCATCGCGCCCGAGCGGGTGCGGGACGCGGCCCTCGCCCTGCTCCCGGGCACCGCAGGCGGGCTGCGGCCGGTGATCAACGCCACCGGCGTGGTGCTGCACACCAACCTCGGCCGGGCGTCCCTGTCGGACGCAGCCCGGCAGGCGGTGCTGGAGGCCGCCGGGCCCACGGACGTCGAGTTGGATCTGCGCACCGGCGTCCGGGCCCGCCGCGGGCGCACGGCTCTGAAGGCGCTGTGCGACCGGGTGCCCTCCGCCGCCGCGGCGCACGTCGTCAACAACGGAGCCGCCGCGCTGGTCCTGGTCGCGACCGCGCTCGCCGCCGGAAAGGAGATCGTCATCAGCCGGGGGGAGATGGTGGAGATCGGCGACGGTTTCCGACTGCCGGACCTCCTGGTCTCCACCGGGGCCCGGCTCCGCGAGGTCGGCACCACCAACCGCACGACCGCCGCGGACTACGCCGCCGCGATCGGGCCGGAGACGGGATTCGTGCTGAAGGTGCACCCCTCCAACTTCCGCGTCACCGGGTTCACCCGCGCCGCCGATGTGGGGGAACTGGCGCCGCTGGGCGTCCCGGTCGTCTCCGACATCGGCTCCGGGCTGCTCGCCCCCCACCGCCTGCTGCCCGAGGAACCCGACGCCGAGACCCAGTTGCGGTCAGGCGCCTCACTCGTCACCGCCAGCGGCGACAAACTGCTCGGGGGCCCGCAGTGCGGACTGCTCCTCGGCGACGAGGAGTTGGTCCGCACCGTCTCCCGGCACCCCCTGGCCCGCGCCCTGCGCGTGGACAAGCTGACCCTGGCCGCCCTGGAAGCCACGCTCACCGGCCCGCGGACCCCGACGGCCGCCGCCCTCGCCGCCGACCCCGAACAGCTGATGGCCCGTGCCGAGGAGCTCGCCAAGGCGCTGAGCGCCGACGGCGTCGACGTACACGCCGTCGACAGCGCGGCGACCGTGGGAGGCGGCGGCGCGCCCGGGGTGACGCTGCCCAGCGCCGCCCTGTCCCTGCCCGAGTCCTGCGCCGCCGCGCTGCGCACCGGCGCCGTCCCCGTCGTCGGGCGTCTGGAGGCGGGGCGCTGCCTGCTCGACCTGCGGACGGTGCCGCCGGAGGACGACGAGCGGCTGGCCGGGGCCGTGCGGTCGGCGGCGGGGAGGTAGGCGTCATGCGGGTGCTGGCCACCGCCGGGCACGTCGACCACGGCAAGTCCGCCCTGGTGCGGGCGCTGACCGGGATGGAACCCGACCGCTTCGAGGAGGAGCGGCGCAGGGGGCTCACCCTCGACCTCGGTTTCGTGTGGACCCGGCTGGGGGCGGACGGGGAGCATCTGGCCTTCGTGGACGTGCCGGGACACGAGCGGTTCGTCGCCACCATGCTGGCCGGGGTCGGACCCGTGCCCGCCGTGCTGTTCGTCGTGGCCGCCGACCAGGGCTGGCAACCCCAGTCCGAGGAACACCTGGCGATCCTCGACGCGCTCGGCGTACGGCACGCCGTGCTCGCGGTGACCCGCAGCGACCTGGCGGACCCCGAGCCCGTGCGCGCCGACGCCGTGGAGCGCCTGGCCGCCACCTCGCTCGGCACGGTGCCGTCCGTGGCGGTCAGCGCGGTGACCGGCGCCGGACTGGACGAACTGCGCGCGCAGCTGGCCCGGTTGGCACGATCGCTGCCGGTGCCGCCCGCGGACGCGGACGTGCGACTGTGGCTGGACCGCGCCTTCACCGTACGCGGCCACGGCACCGTGGTGACCGGCACGCTCGGCGCGGGCACCCTGCGCGCCGGTGACCGGCTGGTGACGGGCGACGGCTCGACCCTGCTGAAGGTGCGCGCACTGCAGTGCCTGCACGAGGACCGGTCCGCCGTCAGCGGCGTGGCACGGGTGGCGGTCAACGTGCACGGCTCCGTGGACGGTGCCCTGCGACGGGGGCAGGTGCTGCTGACACCGGACCGCTGGCTGCTCACCGACCTCGTGGACGTGCGTGTCACCGGTGAACCGGTCGCCGACCTGCCCCGCACGGTCACCCTCCACATCGGTACGGCCGCCGTCCGTGCGACGGTCCGCCCACTGGGGGAGGACACCGCGCGGCTGACCCTGAACCGGGCCCTGCCCCTGCGTGTCGGGGACCGGGCCGTGCTGCGGGAGCCGGGCGGGCAGCGCATGCCGCGCGGGGTGACCGTGCTCGACGCACGCCCGCCGCGACTGGCCCGGCGGGGCGCGGGACGTACACGGGCGGCGGAACTGGCGGCCATGACCGGCCGCCCGGACGGTGCCGCGGAGCTGCGGCGCCGACGGCTCGTCCGCCGCTCGGAGCTGCTGGCGATGGGAGTGCCGCCGCCCACCGCGCCCGTCGCCGGGGAATGGCTGGTCGACGAGGCCCACTGGGCCGCACTGCGGGAGCGCCTGGCCGCCGAGGTGAAGCGGTACGCCGAGGAGCACCCCCTGGAACTGGGCCTGCCGACCGAGGCGGCCCGGCGCCTGCTCGGCCTGCCCGACCGGACGTTGGTGGACGCGCTCGCCGAGACACCGGGCCCGGCCCGACTGCTGCACCGGCAAGGCCGGTTGTACGGTCCCGGCAGCCTCCGGCCGACACTGCCACCGCCCCTCCAGGCCGCCGTCGACGCCGTACGGCGCGAGCTGACGCGGACGCCGTTCCGCGCACCGGAGGCCGACCGCCTGAAGGAACTCGGGCTCACCCGCAAGGCGGTGGCCGCCGCGGTCTCGGCAGGCGCGCTGCTGGCGGTGGCCGACGGCATCGTGCTGCTGCCGGGAGCGGACGCCCGGGCCGCCGACGTCCTGCGCCGGCTGCCCCAGCCGTTCACACTCAGCGAGGCCCGCCGGGCCCTGGACACCACGCGCAGGGTGGCCGTGCCGCTCCTGGAACTGCTGGACGCGCAGGGACACACCGAGCGGGTGGACGACCAGCGCCGGCGCTGCCGGCCCGAGCCGGGTAGCGGAGGCGGACGGGAATCGAACCCGCCTGCCCGAGATCCTCGGACACCTCGGTTTTGAAGACCGGGAGGGCCACCAGGCACCCACACGCCTCCACCGCTCGCCAGGCTAGTGCCCCAGGAGACAGGTATGACACCGACCCGCCAAGAGACCGTCCGCCTCACGCAGTTCGCCCATGGCGGCGGCTGCGCCTGCAAGATCCCGCCCGGAGAGCTGGAGGAGGTGGTCGCCGGGCTGACCGTGCCACCGCTCGCCGGGGGCGACACCCCACTGCTGGTCGGCCTCGCCACCGGCGACGACGCGGCCGTGGTCACCCACCGGGGGACGGCGATCGTCTGCACGGCCGACTTCTTCACCCCGGTCGTGGACGACCCCTACGACTGGGGGCGCATCGCCGCCGCCAACGCCCTGTCCGACGTGTACGCGATGGGCGGCCGGCCCGTGCTGGCCGTGAACCTGCTGGCCTGGCCGCGCGACCGGCTCCCGTTCGACCTGGCCCGCGAGGTGCTGCGCGGTGGACTGGACGTCGCCACCGAGGCGGGCTGCCACGTGGGCGGCGGGCACAGCGTGGACGACCCGGAACCGAAGTACGGCATGGCCGTCACCGGTGTCGCCGACCCCGAGCGGCTGCTGCGCAACGACGCCGGCCGGCCGGGACTGCCGCTGTCGCTGACCAAGCCCCTGGGCATCGGAGTGCTCAACAACCGGCACAAGGCCACCGGCGAACGGTTCGAGCAGGCCGTCGCCACGATGGCCGCCCTCAACCGGGACGCATCCCGGGCCGCCCTCGCCGCCGGAGTCACCTGTGCCACCGACGTCACCGGCTTCGGGTTCCTCGGGCATCTGCACAAGCTGGCCCGCGCCTCCGGCGTCACCGCCGTGGTCGACACCGCCGCCGTGCCCTACCTGGACGGCGCCCGGGAAGCCGTACGGGACGGTTACGTCAGCGGCGGCACCCGGCGCAACCTCGAATGGGTCGCCCCGCACACCGACTTCGGGGACACGGACGCCGACACCCGCCTGCTGCTGGCCGACGCGCAGACCTCCGGCGGCCTGCTCGTCGCCGGGGAGGTGCCCGGCGCGCCCGTGGTCGGGGAACTCGTGCCGCGCGGCTCGCACTCGGTGGTACTGAAGTGAGCTCCGCGACGGTGGTTCAGACCTCCGTACCGGTGTGGTCGTCGATACCGGCCCGGGCCCGGTAGGCGCGCACCAGCTCGACGGCCGCGGGACCCCTGGGACGGCGGCCGGGCCGGATGTCGACGGCGAACGCCTTCGTCTCCTGGATATGGGTGTTGGGGTCGAGGGACATGTGCACCAGCTCGTTGGCCGCGTCGCCCGTGGTGTAGCCGTTCGGCCCCCAGTGGTAGGGCAGACCGACCTGGTGCAGGGTGCGGCCGTGCACGGTCAGCGGCGGCACCCGGTCGGTCACCAGCACCCGCGCCTCGATGACGTTCCGGGCGCTGACGATCGTCGCCCAACCGGTGTGCTCCAGGCCGCGCTCGGCGGCGAGTTCGGGTGACACCTCGCAGAAGAACTCCGGCTGCAACTCGGCCAGGTAGGGCTGCCAGCGGGACATGCCGCCCGCGGTGTGGTGCTCGGTGAGCCGGTATGTGGTGGCGACGTACGGGAACACCTCCGTGCCCGGCTCGTCGCCGCTGGGCTGGTAGCGGTTGTCCGGGTGCGTCGGCATCAACTGCCGCACGGGATTGCGCTGCTGGGGGTACAGCAGGTTGGTGAAGGGCGAGTCCTGCGGCTCGTAGTGCGTGGGAAGCGGCCCGTCGGTGAGCCCGGAGGGCACGAACAGCCAGGCCTTTCCGTCGGCCTGCATGATGAACGCGTCGGTGCCCGACAGCGCCTCGGCGCCCGTGGCGTCCGGCGGGGGCTGGTGATGAGGGGACTTGTTGTTCGCGAAGTCGGGGATGTCGTGACCCACCCACAGCGCCTTCTCCTCGTCCCACCACACCAGCGCCTTGCGCTCGCTCCACGGCTTGCCGTCCGGGTCGGCGGAGGCCCGGTTGTACAGGATGCGGCGGTTGGCCGGCCAGGCCCAGCCCCACTCGTTCGCCACCCAGTTCTGCTGCTTGCCCGGCTTGCGGCGGGCCGCCTGGTTCACACCGTCGGCGTAGACCCCGCAGTAGATCCAGCAGCCGCAGGCGGTGGAGCCGTCGTCGTTGAGTTGCTCGTAGGAGGCCAGGGGGTCGCCCTCGGCGTCGTAGCCGTTGATCTCCGCGAGGACCGCCTCCGCCTCGGGTTCGGCGTTGGCGCCCTTGGTGGGGTAGTCCCAGGTCAGGTCCAGCACGGGGCGGTCCATCCCGTCGGCCGACCCGGCGAGCTTCTCCCGGATGATGCGGCCGAGGTGGTAGGTGAACCACAGGTCGCTGCGCGCCTCGCCGGGCGGCTCTACGGCCTGGTGGTGCCACTGCAGCAGGCGCTGGGTGTTGGTGAAGGTTCCGTCCTTCTCGGTGTGCGCGGCGGCGGGAAGGAAGAACACCTCGGTGCGGATGTCCTCCGTGCGCAACTCGCCCGTCTCGATCTCGGGGCCGTCCTTCCACCAGGTGGCCGACTCGATGAGGGAGAAGTCGCGTACGACGAGCCAGTCGAGGTTGGCCATGCCGAGGCGCTGCATCTTGGAGTTCGCCGAGCCGACCGCCGGGTTCTCGCCCATCAGGAAGTAGCCCTTGCAGGTTCCCTCCAGCTGGGCCATCACCGTCTCGTAGGTCGAGTGGGAGCCCGTCAGGCGCGGCAGGTAGTCGAAGCAGAAGTCGTTGTCGGGCGTCGCGGCGTCGCCCCAGTAGGCCTTGAGCAGGCTCACCAGGTACGAGCGCATGTTGCCCCAGTAGCCCTTGTGCGCCGCCTCCGCCTCGATGAAGGCGTCGAGGTCCTGGTTGTGGTGCGCGTGCGGCATCGGGATGTAGCCGGGCAGCAGATTGAACAGGGTGGGGATGTCGGTCGAACCCTGGATGGAGGCGTGTCCGCGCAGGGCGAGGATGCCTCCACCCGGACGGCCGATGTTGCCGAGCAGGCTCTGCAGCACGGCGGCCGTGCGGATGTACTGCACACCCACGGTGTGCTGTGTCCAGCCGACCGCGTAGGCGAAGGCGGTGGTCCGCTCGCGTCCGGAGTTCTCCGTCACCAGTTCGCACACCTGGCGGAACAGGTCCTGCGGCACCCCGCAGATCCGCTCCACCATCTCCGGTGTGTAGCGGGCATAGTGGCGCTTGAGCACCTGGAAGACACAGCGCGGGTGGGTCAGTGTCTCGTCGCGTTCGGGCTCGCCCTCCGGGATCGCGGCGCCGCCCGCACCGTGGGCCTCACCGCGCGCCGCCTCCGACACCGAGCGGCCGCCACGGGTGCGCTTCTCGTACTCCTGGTCGCGCTCGCCGGAGGCCGCCTGGATCTCCGTGCCCTCGTACTGCCAGCTGCTGTTGTCGTAGCTGCGGCTGTCGGCGTCCAGACCCGAGAAGACGCCGTCGAGGTCCTCGGTGTCCCGGAAGTCCTCCCGCAGCACCACCGGCGCGTTGGTGTACGCCACGATGTAGTCGCGGAAGTACTTCTCGTTGCTCAGGACGTAGTTGACGATCCCGCCGAGGAAGGCGATGTCCGAGCCCGCGCGCAGCGGCACATGGAGGTCGGCCAGCGCGCTGGTGCGGGTGAACCGCGGGTCGACGTGGATCACCTTCGCCCCGCGGGCCTTGGCCTCCATCACCCACTGGAACCCGACCGGATGGCACTCGGCCATGTTCGAGCCCTGGATGACGATGCAGTCGGAGTTCTGCAGGTCCTGCTGGAAGGTGGTCGCGCCGCCGCGGCCGAACGAGGTTCCCAGACCGGGAACGGTGGAGGAGTGTCAAACACGCGCCTGGTTCTCGATCTGAATCGCTCCCAGGGCGGTGAACAGCTTCTTGATCAGGTAGTTCTCTTCATTGTCGAGGGTCGCCCCGCCGAGGCTCGCGATGCCGAGCGTGCGCCGGGTGCGGGTCCCGTCGACCTCCCACTGCCAGCCGGCCCGGCGCGCCGCGATCACCCGGTCGGCGATCATGTCCATCGCCGTGTCGAGGTCGAGACGTTCCCAGTCGGTGCCGTAGGGGCGCCGGTACAGGACGTGGTGCTCGCGCGCGTCGCCGGTGGTCAGCTGGAGGCTCGCCGCGCCCTTGGGGCACAGACGGCCGCGGGAGATGGGGGAGTCGGGGTCGCCCTCGATCTGCGTGACCCGCTCGTCCTCGACGTAGACGTTCTGGCCGCAGCCCACGGCGCAGTACGGGCACACCGACTTGACCACCCGGTCGGCGGTGGCGACCCGGGGCGTGAGCCGCGCGCTGGTCCCGCTCTTGGCCGCGGCCCCGCGGCCCAGCGGGTCGGTTCCCTTGAGCTGGCGGTAGACCGGCCAGGAGTCGATCCATGTGCGCACGCCCATGTCTGCTACTCCTCCCGCTCGGTTCCTCGTCGTGCGGCCTCCCAGGCACGTACAACGCCGGACCCCAGACGTTCCCGGTCCTCCTGCGGCAGATTCTCGCGCAGGAGGGCGAACACGGCATCCTCGAACGCCACGTGCCGGCGCAGTCGGTCCACGAGTTGCTCGACCAGTTCGTCGAACTCCTCGGTGTCGGGGGAGGCCTCGCTCAGGGCCGCGAGGGTGCCGGCACCCTCCCGCTCCTGCCGTAGTCCCTGGTCCGCCAGATGGTCCCCGTCCTCGAGCACGTCCCGTACGGCCGGCCAGAGGCGGCGCTGCTCGGCCGGCTCATGACTCTGCAACGCCTCGGTGATCAGGCCGACGAGGGATCCCCTGCGCGACCGCTGGGACTTCGAGCCGCCCTTCTTGGCGCCCGGCAGAGCCTGCACCTGCTTCAGCAGGGCCGTCACCCGGTCGTGGTCGCGCGTCAGCACCGTGGTCAGCTCGTGCACCTCACCGGGGGCCCGCTCGCCCTCCGGGCGGAGATCCCACTGCTCGGCGGCCCGCCGCATCTGGCTGTCCGCAGCGGCGCGGTGCTTGACCCACCGGCGCACCGCGTCCTTGCCGGTGGGGTTCTCGGACGGCGGGTCGGACAGGTGCTGGGTGGACTCCCGGGGCATGCCGGGACGGTGCTGCTCCGCGGTGGTGAGGGAGTCGCCGCCGTCCGCGGGCAGCCCCGTCGCGATCAGGAAGGCCTGCCCCGCGGGTATGCCGAGCCGCCGGCCGGCCTCCGCGTAGTCGAGGCCGGCCGAGAGCAGGTCCACCACCTGGCTCCGGGTGGGCATGACGTCCATCTCCTTCCGGCCCGGCTGGTCCTGGGTACCCGCCGCGCGGCCGGCGAAACGGCCGCATTGCCGTGGCGCCGGACCGTCAGCGACCGCGGGCGTCCAGCCGTTCCCGTTGCGGTACGACCGTGTACTTGGGGTCCTCGGCGGACACCACCCCGGCGTGGAACACGGCGAACCGCAGGGCCGCCGAGCCGGCCAGCAGTGCCGCGCCGGCCGCCGCCGGCAGACGGCGGTCCGGACGCCGGCCCGCGAGGGCCGCCAGCGCGGCGCCGCCCGCCGTGAGCGCCTCCGCGGCGCGCAGCAGCGTACGGGGCCTGCCCTGCTCGTACGGTTCCGCCGCCAGGCCCATGCGCCGCTGCATCAGCCGGAAGGCGCCCAGCTCCAGGGCGGCACCCAGCACCGCCATACGGCGCGCGGGCCCCGCCTGCGCCGCCGGGGCGCCGACCAGGCCCAGTCCGGCCGCCGCGCTCGCGGCGGACCCCGCGAACACGAACGGCATCTCGCGGTAGCCCTCGTGCCAGGTGGGCACCGCCGTGTCGGAGATCAGCACGGCGGTGTAGGTGGCGACCGCCGGTCCCAGGACGGCCGCGCCCGCCGTGGCGGCGGCCCCGGCCATGCGGTAGCGGCCCGCCACGTCGGCGGCAGCGGCGGCCACCGTCAGCGGCGCGTAACCGGCGAGCAGCCAGGAGCCGACGCTCATCGGTGAGGTCGGCTTGAGGACGCGGAGCATGTTGACGAAGCGGGCCGGGCGCCCCAGGTCGTGCACGAGCGCGGCCAGCGAGAGCGAGACCGCGCTCGCGGCGCCCAGCTTCGCGGTACGGGCCAGTACGGGCCGCCCGGTGGCCTGGCCCCCGGCGGCGAGAAGCGACGACGCACCCGCGAGGCCGCCGAGGTAGAGGTAGCCCGCGATGTCGAGGGGCTTCCAGACCGGCTTGTTGAGGATCGGTTTGCCGTAGTACGAGGAGAACCGCGCCTCGGGCACCATGGACCGCTCGCCGCGTCCGCGGCGTCGCCGTCGGCGTCCGGTGTGCGCGCCGGTGAGGGCCTCGCGTCCGGGGCGGGCCCCCTCCACGCCGTCGCGGGTGACGTCAGAGCCGGTCATCGCGGCCTCCTGGCGAAGCTGACGGCGGCCAGCGCCGCGAGCGATGCGGCGGCCGCCGCGGCGTGCCGCCACATCGAGGGCAGGTCCCGGGTGGTGACGACCGGGTCGGGCGGCAGACCGTAGACCTCCGGCTCGTCCAGCAGCAGGAAGAACGCGCCGTCGCCGCCGACACCGTCCTCGGGGTTCTCGCCGTACAGCCGGGCATCGGTGACGCCGGCGGCGTGGAGCCGGGCGACCCGGGCGGCGGCGCGTTCGCGCAGCTCGTCGAGCGGGCCGAACTGGATGGAGTCGGTGGGGCAGGACTTGGCGCACGCCGGTTCCATCCCGACGCCGAGCCGGTCGTAGCACAGGGTGCACTTCCACACCCGCCCGTCGTGGGGACGCTGGTCGATGACGCCGTACGGGCAGGCGGGCACGCAGTACCCGCAGCCGTTGCAGATGTCCTCCTGGACCACCACCGTGCCGAACTCCGTCCGGAACAGCGAGCCGGTCGGGCACACGTCGAGACAGGCGGCGTGCGTGCAGTGCTTGCAGACGTCCGAGGACATCAGCCAGCGGAGCTCGGTGCGTCCGTCCGGGGACACGGGCGAGATCTCCCCGGCGGGTGCGTCGGCGGGTGCGGAGCCGGGCGTGGGGGCCGTGGCTCCCGGGCCCGGGGAGGAGGCGGAGGTGCCGAGGCTCCGGGCGGCGTCGAAGACGTCCACGGCCTGGTGACCGGCACCGGGCTCCTGACCGCCCAGCGGTTTGCGCTGCTCGATGAACGCCACGTGGCGCCAGGTGTCCGCGCCCAGCCCCTGGGTGTTGTCGTAGGACATGCCGGTCAGTTCCAGGCCGTCCTCGGGTACGGAGTTCCACTCCTTGCACGCCACCTCGCACGCCTTGCAGCCGATGCACACGGAGGTGTCCGTGAAGAAACCCATGCGCGGCGGGGCGTTGGTGTACCCGGCCGCCTTCGCCACGTCGGGTTGCGGACCGAAGAGCAGGTTGGCGCGCACCGCCTCCTCGCCTGCCCCGCCTGCCGCCGCGGCGCTGTCACGCGTCATGCCCCGACCTCCTAGGCCCTGTGGTCATCGGCACCCGTCGACTCGGCGCTCACTCGCTGTTCGAGCCTGGCACGAGTCCCCCGGGCGCGCTCGCTGGAAACGCTCTCGGGGGACTCCGTTCAGGCGGCGTCGCGTGGGTGGGTGGCGGCTGCCGCCCGGTAGAAGGGGCGTATGCCGCAGCGTGAGAGCTCCGGGCGGGCCGTGGACGACGTCGATGCGGTGACCCGCGCCGTCATGACCGCGTCCCGGCTGCTGATGGGAATCGCCGCCCGTTCGCTCGCGCAGGTCGAGGAGCCGGTGACCCTGCCGCAGTTCCGGATGCTGGTGGTAGAGCCGTCGGCACCCGCGGAGGACGAGAGGGAGCCGCACTCGCTCGCCTGACGGCCCGATCCCCCCGGCGCCGCGTGGGCGGAGGTCAGTTGGCCGACGGGCTGGGCGTGGGGGAGGCCGTGTTGATGTTCAGGTCCGGGCGCGGAGTGAGGACGACCATCGGCTCTCCGGGCTGGGGCGGCGGAGGGGTGAGCTGGTCCTTGGGGAGCTTGGGCGGGGTGGTCTGCTGGAAGTTGGCCTGGTCGAAGTTGACCGTGCCCGTCTTCTCCATCATGGTCAGGTGGTCCAGGACGGTGTCGTTGGCCAGGTCGGCGAGCTGACGCACCAGCGTGTTCTTGGTGGTGGCACGGATCTTGGCGATCACAGGGAAGATCTGGCCGTGGGTCACACGCATGATGTTCGCGGCGGTGGAGTCGAACTCCTTGCCGTTGGCCGCATCCGCGGTCGCCACGAACTGCTGCTGTTGCGGCGTCGCCCGGTTGGGCAGGGTGATGCCCAGTTCCGGGGCGATCTTGCGGCACATCTCGTCGAGTCCGGCGTGCCCGACGATCAGGTGCTTGCCGGCTTCCCGCATCTCCGGCGACGAGCCCTTCCTCAACGAGATCTCGCCCAGGGGGTACTCCCACAGCCCCGCGGAACGCACCTTGACCACGAAGTCGCGGTCGGCCTCGGTCAGTGGGCCGTACTGGGTGTTGGCGATGATCCGGTCCGGAGAGCTGGACGTGGTCTGGACCCCGAGCATCGCGGGGTAGGCGAGAGCGGTGAGAGTCAGGCCCAGCGCCCCGGCCACGAAGAGGGTTCCTGCGATGTTGCGGGATATGGGCATGCTGCCTCCATGCACGAGCGGCTTGTACAGCAGGAGGTACGTAGGCGCCAGCCGCATCGATCATTGCTTTGGGAAAAACTTGTTCACCCCCCTGTGTCGTGCGTCACAGGGGGAGGGGGCGGGAGATGTGCTCACCGTGTCAGGGGGCACAGGGCCGTGATCAGGCCTGTGATGCCGAGGAGCGCGCAGGCGCACGCCGCATGGGCCTTGAACAGAGCGCGCCGCAGTGCGGTGTAGCGGGCCTCGTACTCGTCCCGCAGCTCCCGGGCGCGCCGGGCGATGGTGGCCAGCGTCTGACGGGTGATGTCGAGACGCTGGCTGACGTAGTGGCCTACCAGGTCCTCGGCCTGTGCGGTCGTCAGCCAGGGGAGCCGGGCGCACAGGGCCTCGGCTTCGCGGTGCGCCCTGTCGTACTCGGCGTGGGCGAGCAGGTAACCCTCGACTTCGGCGGCGAGCGCGGGGCCCTCGGCGTGCGGTGCCCTGTCGTCCGGTGCCGCGCTCACCGCGGGGGTTCCTGGTGTCCCGGTGCCTCGATGACGTCGCGCTTGCCGGTGTAGGTCGCGTAGTCGACCTCGGCCAGGTCGGGGTGGTGGAGGTCGAAGGCGGGGGACTCGGAGCGGATCCGGGGCAGGGTGGTGAAGTTGTGGCGGGGCGGTGGGCAGGAGGTCGCCCACTCCAGCGAGCGGCCGTAACCCCAGGGGTCGTCGACCTGGACGCGCTCGCCGTACTGCGCGGTCCTCCACACGTTGTACAGGAACGGCAGGGTGGACAGGCCCAGCAGGAAGGCGCCGATGCTGGAGACGGTGTTCAGCCAGGTGAAGCCGTCGGCAGCCAGGTAGTCGGCGTAGCGGCGGGGCATGCCCTCGGCGCCGAGCCAGTGCTGGACCAGGAACGTGGTGTGGAAGCCGACGAACAGCGTCCAGAAGTGGATGTACTCCAGGCGGTGGTTGAGCATGGTGCCGGTCATCTTCGGCCACCAGAAGCTGAATCCGCCGAACATGGCGAACACGATGGTGCCGAAGAGCACGTAGTGGAAGTGCGCGATCACGAAGTAGCTGTCGGTGACTTCCCAGTCGAGTGGCGGCGAGCCCAGAATCACGCCGGTCAGCCCGCCGAAGAGGAAGGTGACGAGGAAGCCGGCCGCCCAGAGCATCGGCGGCTCGAAGGACAGCGAGCCCTTCCACATGGTGCCGATCCAGTTGAAGAACTTCACACCGGTCGGCACGGCGATGAGGTAGGTCAGCAAGGAGAAGAACGGCAGCAGCACGGCCTGGGTGGCGAACATGTGGTGGGCCCATACCGTGACCGACAGGCCGGCGATCGAGATCGTCGCACCGACCAGGCCCATGTAGCCGAAGATCGGTTTGCGGGCGAAGACGGGGATGATCTCGGTGATCACGCCGAAGAACGGCAGGGCGAGGATGTAGACCTCGGGATGCCCGAAGAACCAGAACAGGTGCTGCCACAGGACCGACCCG
This sequence comes from Streptomyces sp. Y2F8-2, assembly GCF_014905555.1. Classification (GTDB taxonomy): domain Bacteria; phylum Actinomycetota; class Actinomycetes; order Streptomycetales; family Streptomycetaceae; genus Streptomyces; species Streptomyces cynarae. The sequence goes on from NZ_BNGS01000012.1 coordinate 206,116, forward strand.
CCGTTGGCCGGATCGAAGACATGGGCGCCGAAGCGGCGGTCGGCCTCCAACGCGAAGAGGGCGGCGGCCAGCACGGGGAAGGCGAACAGGACCAGGACCGAGGTCAGCAGCACGTTCCAGGTGAAGATCGGCATCCGGAACATCGTCATGCCGGGGGCGCGCATGCACACGATCGTGGTGAGGAAGTTGACCGCACCCAGGATGGTCCCGAACCCCGCCAGTGCCAGCCCCATGATCCACAGGTCGCCACCGAGCTGGACGGTGCGTTCGGGGCCGCTGAGCGGGGTGTAGGCCGTCCAGCCGAAGTCCGCCGCCCCGTTGGGGGTGAGGAAGCTGCCCATCACGATCAGCGCGCCGAACAGGAACAGCCAGTACGACAGCATGTTCAGCCGCGGGAAGGCCACGTCGGGCGAGCCGATCTGCAGCGGCATGACCGCGTTGGCGAAGCCGGCGAAGGTCGGGGTGGCGAACAGCAGCAGCATGATCGTGCCGTGCATCGTGAAGAGCTGGTTGTACTGCTCCTTGGACACGATCTGCAGGCCCGGGCGCGCCAGCTCCGCCCGGATCAGCAGCGCCATCACCCCGCCGATCAGGAAGAAGGCGAACGACGTGATCAGATACAGATGCCCGATCTTCTTGTGATCCGTCGTCGTCACCCAGGACACCACCACGCGCCCCGGGTGGCGACGCCCCTCGACCGGTACGAGCGTGGCCGGCTCCGTCTGTGCGGTCATCGCAACAACTCCAGATACGGGAAAAAGCCGCGAATGGAAATTACGCGGTCAAAGATCCCGTAACGGCGCTTGCCGCGCACGCGCATGCGGCTGAATGGCTCGTCGTGTCGGACACCCGCCCGGTGGCGGGTGCATGCCACCAGACCTATCCTCACGAGCAGGACGACGTGAGGTGCCGGCGGGTGCCCGGCGGAGCGCACGAGGCAGACCATGGGAGTCGTGGCCCGCGTGGACGCGTACCAGCGGCGCCACCGCTGGGCGGGGCTGCCGCTCGCCGTGCTGTACAAGTTCTACGACGACCAGGCGACCTATCTCGCCGCGGTGCTCACCTACTACTCGTTCCTGTCGCTGTTCCCGCTGCTGCTGATCCTCGTCTCCGTCCTCGGCACCCTGCTCAGCGGCAACCCCCAGCTGCGGGAACGCGTGCTGAACTCCGCGCTCGGCGAGTTCCCCGTCATCGGCGACCAGCTCGGCGAGAACATCCACTCCTTCCACGGCAGCGGCGTCGCCCTCGTGGTGGGCGTGCTGGGCAGCCTCTACGGCGCCCTGGGCGTGGCACAGGCCGCGCAGCACGCGCTGAACAAGATCTGGGCCGTGCCACGGCACGCGCGCCCCGATCCGTTCCGGTCACGCCTGCGGGGCCTGCTGTTCCTCTCGATCCTCGCGCTCGGGCTGTGCCTGACCACGGGGCTGTCCTTCGCGGAGTCGCGGGCGAGCGTGTTCGGCGCCCGGCTGGAGACCGGCGTCAGAGTCGCCGCCGCGGCCGCGGCCATCGTCCTCAACGCGGCTCTGCTGCTGCTCGTCTACCGGACGCTGATCCGGCGCCGGCTGCCGCTGCGCCGTCTGTTCGGCGCCGTCCTCGGGGGCGCCTTCGCCTGGCAACTGCTGCAGTGGGGCGGCTCCTACTACGTCAGCCAGGTGCTGCGCGGCGCCACGGCCACCTACGGCCTGTTCGGCATCGTCCTCGGTCTGCTGGCCTGGCTCTACCTCGGTGCACTGATCTTCCTCATGACGGCCGAGGTCAGCGTGGTCCGGATCATGCGGCTGTGGCCGCGCAGCCTGCTGACCCCGTTCACCGACCGGGTGCAGCTCACTCCGGCCGACCGGCGGGCCTACCAGTCGTACGCGGCCACCGAGGCCTTCAAGGGCTTCCAGAAGATCAGGGTCCGCTTCGGTTCGCCCCCGCGCCCGCCCTCGGACTCCGACGACCCTCCCGAGACAGCAGGCTGACCGCCGGGCGGCGGCCGTGCGTGCGGGTTGTGGCGCCTGCGACGTGAGGGTGGCCGTGTCGCCCGTGCCGTTTACGCGTCCCCCGAGAGGGTCACTCATCGTGTCGGCAGAGGTGCGTGGCGAGGGAGCAGACATGACGTTGGACGCCACCACGGGGACTGACCACGGGACCCACGGCCCGGCGCCGGCCGAGTTCCGCATCGACGCGGTCGACGTGCACGCCTTCGAGGTGCCCACCGACGGCCCGGACGGCAAGGAGCAGGACGGAACGCTGGACTGGGAGTCCACCACGGTCGTCCTGGTCCGGGTCCACGCCGGCGGGCGGACCGGACTGGGGTACACCTACGGGGACGTGTCGGCCGCCTCGTTCGTCGACTCCAAGCTGGCGCCGGCGATCAAGGGCCAGGACGTGACCTCGCCGCCGGCCCTGTGGCAGCGGATGGGTGTGCGGATCCGCAACGCCGGGCGTCCGGGCGTCGGAGCCATGGCGGTGTCCGCCGTCGACGTGGCGCTGTGGGACCTCAAGGCGAGGCTGCTGGGGCTCCCCCTGGTCCGGCTGCTCCCGGCCTACCACGACCGCGTGCCCGTCTACGGCAGCGGTGGCTTCACCAACTACCCGCCGGCCCGGCTCACCGACCAGCTCACCGGATGGGTGGACCAGGGCATCCCCCGCGTCAAACTGAAGACCTCGCGGGACCCCGAGCGCGACCCGCTGCGGCTGACCGCGGTGCGCAAGGCGATCGGTGACGAGCCCGAGCTGTTCACCGATGCCAACGGAGCGCTCGGCCGCAAGGAGGCGCTCCACTGGGCGCGCCGCTTCCACGACGAGTGGGACGTCCGCTGGTTCGAGGAACCCGTCAGCTCCGCCGACCTGGAAGGACTGCGCCTGCTGCGCGAGCGCGGCCCGGAGCGACTGGAGATCGCCGCGGGCGAGTACGCCTACACGATGCGGGACTTCGTCAACCTGGTGGAGCGTCCAGCCGTGGACTGCCTCCAGGCGGACGTCACCCGCTGCGGCGGCATCACCGGCGTCCTGGAGGTGGCGGGCCTCTCGGCGGCCCATGACCTCGACCTGTCGGCGCACTGCGCCCCGGCGGTGTCCGCGCACGCCTTCTGCGCCGTACGACGGCTGCGGCACCTGGAGTACTTCCACGACCACGTACGGGTCGAGAACCTGCTGTTCGACGGCACCCTGTCGCCCGCGGACGGCGCCCTGCGACCGGACACCGGACGCCCGGGGCTCGGACTGGACGTCAAGTGGGCCGACGCCGAGCCGTACCGCGTGTACGGGGTGCTGCCGGGTTGAACCGCGGCAGGTGCGGTGACGGACCGATCAGTGCGTGATGTGCGGCCGCCAGTGGTGTTCGCAGAACCAGCGGCCGAACAGCGCACCGCCGAAGACCACGAACCCGACACCGGTCAGCCAGGACTCCAGTACGAGGACGACTCCGAGAGGTCCGTAGCTGACCGCGTTGCTGACGATGAGCGGTGTGAAGACGAGATAGGAGAAGACCCGCAGACCGATCAGCCCGACCATGGTGGCGAGCGCGCCCGGCAGCAGCTGTCGCCAGCGGACCTGACCGCCCAGGAGGAAGCGCTGGCCCCACCAGAAGAACAGCACGCCGGTCGCCAGGGACGCCACGACCCGCAGCCATCCGTGCAACGCCAGACGTGTCTGCACCTCCTGGTAGAGGTAGGCGGTGAGCACGATCAGCCAGGTGGCCTGGCGCCAGATGCGGTGCCACGGGCCGGGAGGCAGGTTCCAGATCCGCTCGTACCCGTTCTGGACGCTCCCGCCGAAGGACACCCCGAACACGGCGAGCAGAATCCCGCCCCACACGCTGGTCGCGCTGATCACCTTGCGCGGCGCGGTGGTGATGTCGGTGACCACGTGCGCGGACCGGCCGGACAACCCCATGCCGTCGACCAGCCACGTCGTGAAGCCCCCGTGTGCCAGGGGGTCGGCGGCCGCCACCACGATGAGCAGGGGCGCCAGCGTCACCAGGGCCAGAGTGGCGAAGCCGAGGGCGCGGTGCATCAGCTCCAGTTCACGGCCGCGCCGGACCAGGTCGTACGTCTTGAGCCGGTCCCACATGTGGTGCACGGCCTGCCGGATCAGTTTCACGGCCTGCTCCGCGATCATCCTCCCGCTCCTTGGGTGCCCCGCCGATGCATGACGGGTGATCGGGGGGCGGGGGGACAAACGTGGGACGGCACGGGGGGACCCGCTGCGCCCTGACGGCTCTCCCCCGGATCACAGCACCTTGCGCTGCACCAGGGCCGCGAGGGCCAAGGCGCCCGGGAGCAGCGGCAGCCAGACCGTCAGGACCCGGTAGCCGATCACGGTGGCGGTGGCCAGGTCCACCGGTGCGCCGTACGCGACCAGGGTGACCACCAACGCCGCGTCGACCGGGCCGATGCCGCCCGGTGCGGGGACGGCCCCGGCCGCCGTGCTCGCGGCAAGGAAGGCGAAGATCATCTGCGGCCAGGACACGGGCAGGCCGAGCGACGCACCGACCGAGGCCACCACACTCGCCTGGAGCACCGGGGCGGCGGCCGAACCGCCCCACAGGGCCAGGACCCGGCTGGGCCGCGTGTGCAGCAGCCGCGCGTCGGTCAGGGCGGTGCGGGCGAAGCCGAGCGTCGCCCGGCGCAGCGGACGCAGGGCCGTCAGGAGCACTGCGGCCGCGCCGACACCGAGGGTCGCCCCTGCGGTCACCAGGAGCAACGTCCCCTCGTCCGGGACGAGTCGGCCGAGCCTCAGCATCTTGGGGAACGCCAGGACGAAGACCAGGAGCACCAGCGTTTTCGCGATCGGTTTGACCAGTGAGTACAGGGCGAGGGAAGCGGTGGCCCGGGCGAGGGGGATGCCGCGGGCCTGCAGGAACCGCAGGGTGACGGCGTGGGCGCCGATGCTCGCCGGCAGCACGTGGTTGGCCGCCCCGGCGGCGAACTGGGACGCGAGCAGCGGCAGCGGCGGAAGCCGCTCCGGTACGGCGCCCTGGCGGACGCACGCCGCGGTCACCCAGCCCAGGCAGGTGAAGAAGACCCCGGCCAGCAGCCACCAGGGGTCGGCGGAGACCAACCGTGCCGTGCCGTCGCGCACGGCACGCCAGTCGGCCGCCGCCCACGCCCCGATCAGCAGGAGCGGGACCAGGCTCAGGGCGCGGCGGGCCAGGGGCGCGTACGAAGGGGAGCGGGCGGGGGCGGGGAGTGTTCGGGAGAGGTCGTCGAGCGGGAGCAGGGACACGGCGCACATCGTCCTTCCCATCACTCCCGCGGCTACGCGGCGGACGGACGCAAGGCGAGGCAGGCGGACGCGAGCAACGTTCCCGCCCGGTGTGACGGCACGGTGTCCGGGAGGCGAAGGTCCGTCGGCGGGCGGACGACCGGCCATCGGCGGGCGGACAACCGGCCGATGGCCCGCCGTGCCGCGTCCGCGACGTCCGCCGTCACTTCGAGCCGGAGGACCGGGCGAGCGGGCCCTTGTGCCGGAGCAGGGCGTAGCCGATGCCGAGCCCCAGGGCCACCGGCGCCTCGAGAGCGCCCGCGACGGCCAGCGCGCCGATACCCACGTACAGGGGCAGGCCGTGCGCGCCGGGCAGGACCCGGCGCGCGGCGGCCACAGGAACCGCGACGGCGTTGACAGCCCAGGTGGCGGCCTCGCCGAACGAGGGGACGGTCAGCGTGATCGTCCGCCCACCGGAGGCGGCGGGCGGTTTCCTCTCCGGCCGTCTCACGGCCGACTGCCGCACGACCGGCCGAGTCGTGACGGCCTGCCTCACTGTCGCCTGTCTCGTGGTCACCTGTCTCGCAGCCGCCTGCCTCGTGGTCGCCTGCCTCGTGGTCGGCCGTTTCGCGGACGACTGTCGAGCGACCGACCGCGTCGCGGACGACTGTCGAGCGACCGACCGCGTCGCGGACGACTGTCGAGCGGACGACTGTCGCGCGACCGACCGCGTCGCGGACGACTGTCTCGTCGTCGCCCGGCTCGTCGCCCGGCTCGTCGTCTGTCTCGTCTTCGGCGGTGTCGCGGCCGCCTGTCCTGTCGTCGCCGGCCTTGTCGCCGACTGTCTTGTCGCCGACTGTCCGGTGGTCGGCTGTCTGGTGGTCGTTTGCGTCGCGTTCGGCCGGCCGGCGACCGGACGACGGGCGGCCGACGAGGCGTCGGAGCGCTGCCTCGTGCGCGCGGCGGCGGGCTGCCCCACCTTCGTGGTGCTCGTCGCCGTGCGTCTCTGAGCGGTCTTCACCGAGCGCTTCTGCGTGGACTTTCGCGCGGTCTTCGGCGTGGTCACGGTTCACATCCGTTCGTGGGTCCGGGACATCGCCCCCCACCGAGGCAGACGGTACCGGCGGGGAAAGGGGCCTGCGAGCCGGGAAGCCGTTCGGATCAGCCCGCCGGGCGGGCGCTTCGGGAGCGCGCGATGATCGGATCCGTACGAGGACCGGCCCGCTCGGGAGGTGGCACGGATGTCGCTGCTGTCAGGGACGCGCCTGCCATTGCCGGGCCCGCTGGCCGACGGCCTGGCCGCCGGAGCCCGGGGTGCCGCGGAGGCGGCCGTGACGCTGCTCGGCCTCGGCCGGCGGGACGTGTGGTCCCGTCCGGGTCGCTGCCACATCCAGGTCCGTGGCGTGCACGGCCCCCGCGGCATCCGGATCGGCCGGATCGTGGAGCGCGCTCTGGAGGAGCACCCCGGGGTGCTGTGGGCCCGCGTGAACGCACCGGCGGAACGGGTCGTCGTGGAACTGGCCTCGCCGCCGCCGTCGCGGCAGGAGCTGCTCCGGATCGTCGCCCATGCCGAGGCCCACGGGGCCGCCGCCACCGCGGAGCCCGGCGCGTACGACGAATGGTGCCCCGAACCGCACCACCCCTGTGAGGCGCCGCGCAGCCGGCCCGCACTCCCGGTCCTCGCCGCGGACGTCGCGGGCCTGCTCCTCACGATCGCCACCCGCCTGTCGCCGTGGACGCCGCTGCCGGCCGAGGCGGGGGCGCTGGTCACCGCCGTCCAGTGCCATCCCTGGCTGCGCAGACTGGTCACCTCGGGCCTCACGGAACTGGAACGCCCCGAATCGGTGGTTCCGACGCTCAACGCGCTCGTCCAGGGCCTGGCCACTCGCGGCGGAGGACTGATGCTCGACGCCGCGCAGCGCATCGCGCAGTGGCGGGAGGCGAACGCGACCCTCGAGGCGTGGGCCGACGCGGAGCCGCGGCTGGTGCCGGGACCGGAGCATGCGCAGGCCGAGCCCCTCGTCGTGGAACGGCCGCGGGTCCACCGTGACGTGACGGCACGTTACGCCGAACGGGCCATGGGGGCGGGCGTCGCCGTGGGCGCCCTGACCGCGCCGTACGCGGGACCGCGGCGCGCGCTCGCGGTGGCGCTGGCCGGCATGCCGAAGGCTCCCGAGGCCGGGCGGGAGGGCTTCGCCACCAGCCTCGGCAGGGTCCTCGCACTGCGCGGCGTCGTGGCCATGGACCGCGGTGCGCTGCGTCGCCTGGGCCAGGTGGACACCGTGGTGCTGGACGTGGACGTGCTGCGCGGTGGGCGCTACGAGCTGACCGACCTGGTGCCGCTCGACGGCGCCGACACCGAACAGTGCTCCGACCGGCTCTTCGCCCTGTTCGACCCGGCCGCGCCGACACGGGTCCGGCGCGACGGCGAAGGCTGGGTGATCGGCCCGCTGGAGGACCTGGAGCTGACCGGCCGCACCGGGCGCCCGGCCGCCGAGCGGCTGCGGTCCCGGGGCAGCGAACGGGTGCTGGGACTCGCCCGGCGGCGCCGCCTGATGGCCGTCGCGGGCGTGGCGACGCAGACCCTCCCGGGCGCGCAGGCCCTGGCCGCGGCCGCCCGGCGTTCCCAGATCCGGGTGGTCCTCGCCGGAGACCGGACCGACCCGCGGCTCGGCTTCGTCGACGCGACGGTGCCCTCGGGGCGCCACTTGGTGGCGTCGGTGCGGGCCCTGCAGGCGGACGGCGCGGTGGTGCTGCTGGTGTCGGGCAACCGCCGTGCGCTCGCGGCGTCGGACTGCGGCATCGGCGTGCACCGGGACGGTGAGCCGCCGGCCTGGGGCGCCGACCTGCTGGTCGGCACCGATCTGGAGTCCGTCGCGCTGATCCTGTCCGGCGTGGGCGTGGCCCGCCGGGTCGACCGGGACAGCGCCGTGCTGTCCAGCGGCGGCAGCGGCATCGGCGCGGTGGCGGCGTTGCGGGCACCGGCCGCCGAGGCGTGCTCGCGCGGGCAGGCGGCGTGCAACACGGCCGGGGCGATCGCCTTCAGCCTGGGCGTCTGGCGTGCCCGGCAACTCTGCTCCCGCCCCGTCACCCCCTCCGTGGCGACCGTGCCCTGGCATCTGATGCCGCCCGCGCGGGTCCTTCAGAGGCTGCGGTCGTCCGCCGACGGGCTCTCCCCGCAGGAGGCCGCCGCGCGGGCCAAAGGCCCCTCGGGGACAGGTGCCGCGCCGCACACCACCCTGCTGTCCGCGTTCGTCGAGGAACTGGCCAACCCGCTGACTCCGGTGCTCGCGGGCGGGGCCGCCCTGGCCGCCGCCGTCGGGTCCAGGGCGGACGCCGCACTGGTCGCCGCGGTCACCGCCACCTCGGCGCTGGTCGGTGGTGTGCAGCGGGTCCGCACCGAGCGTGCCCTCGCCGAGCTGACCGCCCGCTCCGCGGTCGGGGCACGGGTGCGGCGCGGTGGCGTGGAGCGGCTGGTCACCGCCGAAGAGCTGGTGCCGGGGGACGTCGTCGTGCTGAGGCCCGAGGACGTGGTGCCCGCCGACTGCCGGCTGCTGCACGCCGAGGGCCTGGAGGTCGACGAGTCGTCGCTGACCGGCGAGTCCCTGCCCGTCGCCAAGACCCCGGCCCCCGTGGTCGCCGCGCAGCTCACCGAGCGCTCCTCGATGCTCTACGAGGGCAGCACCGTCTCCGCCGGCGAGGCGGTCGCCGTGGTGGTGGCCACCGGCGCGGCCACCGAGGTGGGGCGCACCATGGCCACCGCACGGGAGGCCGCACCGGTCACCGGCGTCGAGGCGCGGCTGTCGTCGCTGACCAAGGCCAGCCTCCCCGTGGCGACGGCGTCCGCGGTGGCGGTGGCCGGGGCGGGACTGCTGCACGGGCGCCCGCTCGCACAGAGCCTCGCCTCCGCGGTGAACCTGGCCGTCGCCTCGGTCCCCGAAGGGCTGCCGTTCCTCGTCAACGCCGCCCAACTGGCCTCCGCGCGCCGCCTGGCCGAGCAGGGCGCCCTCGTCCGCAACCCGCGCACCATCGAGGCACTCGGCCGGGCCGATGTGCTCTGCTTCGACAAGACCGGCACCCTCACCGAGGGCAACCTCCAGCTCGTCGCGGTCAGCGACGGAGAGTCGAACGTGTCCGTCGACCGGCTGGGCCCGCGGCACAAGGCGATCCTGTCCGCGGCGCTCCGGGCCACCCCCGCCGTCCGGCAGTCCGAGCCGATGGCCCACCGGACCGACCGGGCGGTGGACACCGGGGCCCGCCGGGCGCGGGTGTCGGTGGGCCGCGGCGCGCCCGGCTGGCGGCGCACCGGCACCCTGCCCTTCGACCCGTCCCGGGCCTACCACGCCACGGTGGGCCGCACCGCCGGCTCCACTCTGCTGAGCGTCAAGGGCGCCCCGGAGACCGTACTGGCCCGCTGCTCGCACAGACGCCGGAACGGTGCCGAGAGCGCGCTCGACGACGCCGGGCGCAGGGCACTCGCCCGGGCCACGGAGGAGCTCGCCGGCGCGGGCCGCCGCGTCCTCGCCGTGGCCGAACGCACCCTGGGGCAGGGCGAGGAACTGACCGACGACGCGGTGCGGGACCTGGTCTTCGTGGGCTTCGTCGTCCTCGCCGACCCGGTACGCCGTTCAGCCGCGCCGGCCACCGCCCGGCTGCGCGCGGCGGGCGTGCACACCGTCCTGCTCACCGGGGACCACGCCGCCACCGCGGAGGCCATCGCGGCCTCCGTCACCGGCGAGCCGCACCAGAAGGTCTGCACCGGGCCGGAGTTGGACGCGCTCGACGACGACGAACTCGACGCGCTGCTGCCCACGGTGGACGTGATCGCGCGGTGCACCCCGCACCACAAGGTCCGTATCGTCGAGGCGTTCCAGCGGCTCGGCCGCGTGGTGGCGATGACCGGCGACGGCGCCAACGACGCTCCGGCCATCCGGCTCGCCGACGTCGGCATCGCCCTGGGGCGGCTCGGCACGCCCGCGGCGACGGCCGCCGCCGATCTCGTCATCGGTGACGACCGTCTGGAGACGATCGTCACCGCGCTCACCGAGGGCCGGGCGATGTGGACCTCGGTCAGAACCGCGCTGGCCATCCTGATCGGCGGCAACCTCGGCGAGGTCACCTTCAGCGTGCTCGCCTCGGCCATGGCGGGCAGCTCACCGCTCAGTGCCCGTCAGATCATGCTGGTGAACCTTCTCACCGACCTCGCCCCGGCACTGTCCATCGCCGTCCGCACGCCGGCCGAGAGCACCGGGGAGCACCTGCTCCGGGAAGGACCGCACCACTCGCTGGGCACCTCGCTCACCGAGGAGATGGTGCAGCGCGGGCTCACCACGGCGCTCGGCGCGGGCCTGGCCTGGACGGCCGCCCGGTTCACCGGCACGCGCCGCCGCGCCGCCACGGTGGCGCTGGTCGCGGTGGTCGGCACCCAGCTCGCCCAGACCCTCACCAGCGGCGGCGCGGACCTCCAGGTGCTCGCCGCCACCGTCGGTTCGGCCGCCGTGCTCGTCGGGATCGTCCAGACCCCGGGCATCAGCAGGTTCTTCGGTTCCACTCCGCTCGGCCCCGTCGGCTGGGCCACCACTGTGGCGTCCATCGCGACCGCGACGCTCCTCCACGGGACGCTCAAGCCCCTGTCGCAGCGCCTGGCCGGTGCGGGATGGCTGCCCGCCGGGGGCGAGGACGCCGGGGCCGAGGCGCCCGGGGAGGCCGTGCCCGTGCCGGCGGCCGCCGCCCTGACGGCCTGGCTGAGCGGTGCGCTGTCCCGCCTGGGCCTGCCGGTACCCGGGACGGGCACTGTCGTCGCGTGAGCGACGAACCGGTCCCGCGTTCCCGTCACTCCTCGGGCGCGTCCTCGTCCACCCGGTACGTCTTGGTCCAGGTGGCGCCACAGCGGCAGCGTGACGACTCGATGAGTTCGCCGTTCTCGCTCACACTCAGACCGTGTCCGATGCGCACGTGAACATGTTCACCCACGGCGCGTCTCCTCTCGCTGACGGAAGCCGACGGAAAAGCCATTGAACGAGATGCCGCGATGGGGAGTAAGAGAGCGTTCGCATGGTGAGACGTTTCGAGAAACGTGCGGATTCCTCCCGGACGTCACAATGGAAGGGAGGAAGCGTTATGGCACGAATACTCGTCGACGGCGAAGAACTCGTCGTACGCCTGAGGTGGCGGGAAAGGGCGGCCGCCCGCCGGGGCGACGTACGGGTGCCGCTCCACGCGGTACGCCGGGTGACCGTCGAACCGGACTGGTGGCGTGCTCTGCGGGGAGACCACCGGCGGGGGCTGTGGATCCCCGGGACGCTGTGCATCGGGACGCGGGGCCATCCCGGCGGAGAGGACTTCGTGGTGGTGCGGCCCGGCGCGCCCGTCGTGTGCGTCGCCCTGCGGCCCGGCGCCCCCTTCCGCCTCCTCGCCGTCTCGGTGCCGGACGGCGCCGAGGCCACGGCGCGACGACTGCGCCGGCTCGCACCCGGGATCGACTCCTCCACCCGCGCGCGGGAAGCGGTCCCCGTCGCCGGGGAGAGCTGACCGCAGGGCCCCGCGGCGGACCGCGCCGACGTGGGTTGCGGCCCCTGTCGTACGGGCGTTTTCTGGAAGTGACCGGCGGTGAAAGAGCGCGAACGGGGCCACGGCACAGCCCGAGGGCCCACGCCTGTAGTGCCTCCCCCGGTAGCGGCTCCGTCCCGCCGCCGTCAGCCGGCGTTAGACGCGGAGGTGACGCAGGTGAAAGCCGTCGTCTACGAAAAGCCCTTCAGCGTGGCTGTGAGGGATGTCCAGGATCCCCGGATCGAGCACCCGAACGATGTGCTCGTACGGGTCACGTCGACCGCGATCTGCGGTTCGGACCTGCACATGTACGAGGGCCGCACGGCGGCCGAGTCGGGCATCGTCTTCGGACACGAGAACCTCGGCATCATCGAGGAGGTCGGCAGCGGCGTGACCTCCCTGTCCGAGGGCGACCGGGTCGTGATGCCCTTCAACGTCGCCTGCGGATTCTGCAAGAACTGCCTCGTCGGAAAGACCGGGTTCTGCCTCACGGTGAATCCCGGATTCGCCGGCGGCGCCTATGGATATGTGGCGATGGGCCCGTTCATCGGTGGTCAGGCGGAGCGGCTGCGGGTGCCCTACGCCGATTTCAACTGCCTGAAACTGCCACCCGGTGAGGAGTTCGAGACCGATTTCGTCCTGCTCGCCGACATCTTCCCGACCGGTTACCACGGATGCGAACTCGCCCAGGTGTCCCCCGGGGAGAGCGTGGCCGTCTACGGTGCCGGCCCGGTGGGTCTGATGGCCGCCTACTCGGCCTTGCTGCGCGGGGCGTCGAAGGTTTTCTCCGTCGACCGGGTGCCCGAGCGGCTCGCCAAGGCGGAGGAGATCGGGGCCATCCCCATCGACTTCACCAAGGGCGACCCTGCCGAGCAGATCAAGGAACAGACCAACGGAGAGGGCACCGACAAGGGCGTGGACGCCGTCGGCTACCAGGCCCAGGCGCACGACGCCAGCCACGAGGAACCCGCCATCGTCCTCAACGAGCTCGTGGAGACGGTGCGGCCCACCGGCATGCTCGGTGTACCGGGCCTGTACGTGCCCTCCGACCCCGGCGGACCCGACGAGCACGCCAAGCGGGGCCAGTTGCTGGTCTCCATCGGCCGGATGTTCGAGAAGGGTCAGCAGATGGGCACCGGCCAGTGCAACGTCAAGCGGTACAACCGCCAGCTGCGCGACCTGATCATCGCGGGGCGGGCCAAGCCCAGCTTCGTGGTCTCCCATGAACTGCCGCTGGACCAGGCGCCGCAGGCGTACGAGAAGTTCGACAAGAGGATCGAGGGCTACACCAAGGTGGTGCTGCACCCCGGTCACGCCCTCGCGGCCTGAGCGACGGGTCCGGGCGCGAACGGGCGCCCGGACCCCGTCGGTTCTGGTTGCCGGAGACGACGATGGCCCGACCGGATGATCACCGGCCGATCGTGGCCGGTGTCGACCCCGATCCCGCCAAGCGGTGGGCGCTCGCCTGGGCGGCGGACGAGGCCGCCCTGCGCCGGGTGCCCCTGCGTCTGGTGCACGCGGAGACGCTGCCCACCGCCGGGATCAGGAGATGGGAGCCGCCGCCCTCGTGGGAGGCCTGCGCCCGGGCGCTGCGGGAGGCGGGGGAGCAGGTGCTCAAGGCGGCGGTGTCGTTCGTGGAGGCCCGGCAGCCGGGGATCGAGGTGTCCGGCCTGCCGGCCGAGGGCGATCCGGCGTGGGTCCTGCGGGAGCAGGGACACGACGCGGCGGCCGTCGTCCTCGGGTCGTGGCATCTGAGCCGGGTCCGTGACGTCTTCTCCGCCTCGGTCGTCCTGAACGTCATGGCGCACGCCCGCTGCCCCGTGGTCGTCGTGCCCGAACCGCAGGACACCGTCCATCAGGATGCGTACGTCGTCGTCGGCGTGGACGGCAGCGCGCGTTCCGCTGCCGCCGTCGACGTGGCCTTCCAGGAGGCCGCCCTGCGCGGGGCCGGGCTGCGCGCGCTCTACGTCTGGCAGCCGGGGCTGCTCGGGGTGCTGGACGAGCACGCGGCCCGTCAGGACTGCCGGCGGCTGCTGCACGAGACGGTGGCCGACCGCGGCGCCGCATACCCGGACGTCGCTCTGCATCAGGAGCTGGTCGGCGGTCATCCCGTGAAGGTGCTGACCGAGGCCTCCGCCCACGCGCTCGGTCTGGTGGTGGGCACCCGCGGGCACGGCGGCTTCACCGGCATGCTGCTCGGCTCGGTGAGCCAGGGCGTGCTGCACCACACGCACTGCCCCGTCATCGTCGTGCCGCACGACCTCCACGCATGAGCCGTCAGGAGCCTGCTCCGGTGCCTGTGCCTGTGCCTGTGCCTGTGCCTGTGCCGGTGGTGGCACCGGTCCCGGTCGTGCTGCCCTGATCTTCCCGCCCCGGAACCTCTCCGGGCACGCGGACCGGTGGCGTCGCGGCCCGCAGATCCTCGACCGCGCTCTCCGGAAGGCTTCCGTCCGCCTCCCGCCGCTGCTCACGCTCCTGCCTCAGGACGTCCAGGACGGCCGAGCCGTCGATGGTCTCGCGGGTGACGAGCAGGCCGGCGAGCCGGTCCAGGGCACGGCGGTGCTCCCGCAGCAGCCCCGTCGCCCGCTCCTCGGCCTCGCGCAGCAGGCGTGCGGCCTCCTGGTCGATGATCCGCTGGGTCTGTTCCGAGTACGGCTGCCGGATCGATTCCTCCGGGGTCTCACCCAGGTAGTGCGGGCTCGCGGCGGCGTAACCGACCGGGCCGAGCGCCGGGGACAGGCCGAAGTCCCGCACCATGCGGGTGGCGATCTGGGTGGCCCCGGCCAGGTCGTTGGCGGCGCCGCTGGAGCCCTCGCCGAAGACCACCAGCTCGGCCGACCGGCCGCCGAGCCGCACCGTGAGCAGATCCGTCAGATAAGCCTCGCTGTACAGATGGCGTTCGGCCTCCGGAAGCTGCTCGGTGACCCCCAGCGTCATGCCCGACGGCAGGACGGTGACCTTCGCGACGGGGTCGGCGTGCTCGCACAGCGCGGCGACCAGGGCATGCCCCGACTCGTGGACGGCGACCGAGTGGCGCTCCTCGGGCAGCAGGGCGTTGGACGCCTCGCGACGGCCCAGCAGGACCCGGTCGCGGGCGGCGTCCAGGTCGTGCGGCTCGATCAGCACGCGGTCGGCCCGTACGGCGTTGATGGCGGCCTCGTTGACCAGGTTGGCGAGGTCGGCGCCGGAGAAGCCGGGTGTGGCTCGGGCCACCGTGTCGAGGTCGACGTCGGACGACAGGATCTTGCCCCGGGCGTGGACGGTGAGGATCGCGGCGCGCTCGGCCTGGTTGGGCAGGGGGACGGTGACCTGCCGGTCGAACCTGCCCGGGCGCAACAGGGCCGGGTCCAGCGCCTCCGGCCGGTTGGTGGCGGCGAGCACGACGATGCCGGTGGACTGGTCGAAGCCGTCCATCTCGGCCAGCAGCTGGTTGAGGGTCTGCTCGCGTTCGTCGTTGCCGCCGATGTGGCCGCTGGCCGAGCGGCGCGCGCCCACGGCGTCCAGCTCGTCGATGAAGATGATCGACGGCGCGCGCTTGCGGGCCTCGTCGAACAGGTCCCGCACCCGGGAGGCGCCCACGCCGACGAACATCTCGACGAACGCGGACCCGGTCACCGACAGGAACGGCACGTCCGCCTCACCGGCGACGGCACGCGCGAAGAGCGTCTTGCCGGTGCCGGGGGGGCCCACCATGATCACGCCGCGGGGTCCCTTGGCGCCGGCCGCCGCATAGCGCATGGGGTTGCGCAGGAAGTCGACGACCTCGCTGATCTCCTGCTTGACCCCGTCGTATCCGGCCACGTCGTCGAACCGGGTGGTGGGCCGCTCCGCCTCGATGATCTTCGCCCGGGAGCGGCCGATGGCGCTGAGCCCACCGGTGACGGAGCGCGCGGCACGGCGCCCGAACCACCAGAAGGCGCCGACCAGGAGCAGCAGCGGGAGGAAGGCGACGAAGAACGACAGGAACGGGTTGCCACCGCTCTTGCTCTGCGAGGCGGTGATCTGCACGTGCTTCGCCTGGAGCTGCTGCTGCAGCGACCCGGTCCCCAGCGCGGTGGGCAGCTGGGTGGTGAACTTGGTGCCGTTCTTCAGGCTGCCGCTGACCGCCCCCTTGTCGTTGATGTCGACCGTCTTGACCTGCCCGGCACCGACCTTGGCGGTGAAGTCGCTGTACGTCAGGTGGGCCGGCGCGGTCCCCGACGGGGCGCGCACCAGCATGATGACGACCAGGAAGGCCACCCACAGCAGCGGAACGATCCACCACTGCCGACCCCCCGGCGTGGGCCGCTGGTTCCCGGGCGGCCTCGGCGCGTCCCGGGGCGGCCCGGACTTGGCCGGTGGCGTGAGATGCCGGTGCGGCATCCGCACTCGCGTGATCACCACCCACCGCCTCCTCCCACCAGTGCGATGTCACCCGGCGCCCGGCGGCGGGGCATTCCCGGGTCACTTCTCATGGTCTCTCGCCCAGCCCCGGAACGGCGCCCGGCCGGGGTAAGTCGGCGGCGAATCCGGAGAAGCAGGAATTGCCGGTCGGTGTAGTCGGCATCAACAGTGGCCGGTCCCATGCGCCTTCGTGCTCCTGTGCGCCCCCCGGGAAAAGCGCGCGGGAAGCGGGCGGCGGGTTGGACTGGGCAGGACAGAACTCATGCTCCACGTCCGAGGAACGTTCACCGATTTCCTGTGTCGACCGCGGAAGGTGGTATTCGATGAGCGGTTCCCTGCCCGAGACCCGGCGAGTGTGGACGGTGGCGACTGCGCCGGGCATATTCCCATTCGTCGGTCACGGTATCACCCTGTTCCGGAACCCACTGCCCTTTCTGAATTCCGTTTCCAGTTACGGGGATCTGGTCGAGATACGCCTCGGTCCCCAGCGCGCCTGGCTGGTGTGCCACCCGGAGCTGGTGCACCGGGTCCTCATGGACGCCCGTACCTTCGACAAGGGCGGTCCGCAGTACGACAGGCTGCGGCCGCTGATGGGCGACGGCCTGGTCACCTGCGCCCACGAGGACCACCGACGGCAGCGCAAGCTGATCCAGCCCGCCTTCCACGCGGCCCGCGTCGCCGACTACGCGTGGGTGATGGGTGAGGAGGCCGAGTCCGTCCTAGGCAAGTGGCGGCCCGGCGAGCAGGTCGACGTGAGCGGGGCGATGCTGGCCCTGACCACCCGGGTGACCAGCCGCTTCCTGCTTTCCGACGCCCTGGACGCCGCGACCGTCGCCGAGCTGCGGGACTGCCTCGCGGCCCTCGTCCGGGGCCTGTTCGTCCGTACGGTCGTGCCGCTCGCCCCCCTGTTCCGGATCCCCACGCCCGCCAACCGCCGCTACCGCCGTGCCTTCGACCGCCTGCACGCGATCGTCGACTCCGTCATCGACGAACGGCGGCGGGGCCGTCCCCGCGACGATCTGCTGGGCAGCCTGCTGAAGGCCGAGCGCGGCCGTGGGGGAGCGGCGGTCACCGGTCGGGAGATCCACGACCAGCTGATCACGCTCCTGCTCACCGGCGTCGAGAGCACGGCGATGTGCCTCGGCTCGCTGTTCGCCCTGCTGCCCCGCCATCCGGAGGCCGAGCGCCGGCTGCACGCGGAGGTCGACGAGGTGCTCGCCGAGGGGCGGCCGCCCGGCCCGGAGGACCTGACGCGCCTGGTGTACACCCGCGGCGTGGTGACGGAGACGCTGCGGGTGTATCCGCCGGGCTGGCTCTTCACCCGGACCACCACCAAGGAGACCGACCTCGCAGGCGTCCGGCTCCCCAGGGGGACGACCGTGCTGTACAGCCCCTACGTCCTGCACCATGATCCCGCGTCGTTCCCCGACCCCGACCGGTTCCTGCCCGAGCGCTGGCTGCCCGGGCGGTCCGCGGCCGTACGCAACGGCGCCCTGTTGCCCTTCGCCGCCGGCAGCCGCAAATGCGTCGGGGACACCTTCGCCATGGCGGAGGCCACCCTGGCAGTGGCGACGGTCGCCCGCCGCTGGCGTCTGCGGCCGCTGCCCGGGCACGTCGAGCAGCCGCGCCCCGCCGCGACCCTCGGACCGAGGGCGCTGGAGATGATCTGCGAATCCCGGTCGCAGACGCCGTCGGGGAAACCGCCGGCGCAAGCGTCCGACACCCCGGACAAAGACGGTGCGCAGCCCTTTGAGCCTCCGGCAGAGGTCGGACGCATTCCGCCCGGCACCGCCACGCGATCCCCCCAGGAATTCCCCGCAAACGGAACGGCGACATCCTCGCCGCGGAACCGCCGAAGGGAAGGTGACGAACATGTCGGTGGAGCATGAGGACATCACAGCCCGACCGCATGCCGGAAATCCGTCGGGAAACCTCAAGGAACTGATCGAGTCCGAGCTCTACATGCCGTTTCCCCCACTGCGCAATCCGCACGAATCCGAGGCCGCGGCCGGCGTCGAGGAATGGTTGCGGAGCTGGGGACTGACCGACGACCCCGCAGTCGCGGCGATGATCGCCCGGACCCGTCCCGCGGAACTGGCCTCCCACAACAGCCCGACCATGGACGCCGGCATCCTACGGATCGTGGCGAACCAGATCGCCTACCAGTTCGTCTTCGACGACCAGGCGGAAGAGCTCGGCCGGCGCCGGCCGAGCAGGCTGCTGCCCATGCTGTGCGAGAGCATCGGCATCCTGCGCGACGGCCGGCCGCCGACCACGCCTCTCGGGGCCGCCCTGGCCGACCTGCACCGGCAGGTCGAAGAGCGCTGCACCCCGGACCAGGCGGCCCGCTGGGCATGGCACGGCCGCGAGTACGTGCACGGCCTGCTGTACGAGGCGGTGGCCCAGACCGACCCTCCCCGTGTACGGATCGGTCTGTGCGGCTCGATACGGTCCCTCACCGCGGGCGTCGAACCCTTCTACCCGCTGTGCGAGGCCGCACAGCCCCACCAACTGTCCCCCGACGAGCTCTGGCACCCGGCCATGCGCCGACTGCGCAGACTGTCGGCCGACGCCGCGGTGTGGATACCCGACCTGTTCTCCGCCATGAAGGAGCAGCGGGAGGGCGGCGTGATCAACCTGGCCCTGGCCTACGCCAGGGAGCACCACTGCACCCTGCCGCAGGCCGTCCGGCTCGCCATCGGAAGGATCAATCGCACCATCAGGGAGTTCCAGCGGCTCTCCGAGCAGATCAGGCCCCGGTCGAGTCCCGCCGCCCTCGGCTATGTGGACGGCATGGCCGGCTGGATCCGCGGCTGCTACTACTGGTCCCGCGACGTGCCGCGCTACGCGGACACCGCGACCGTCCCCGTGGGCTGACGTACGACGGGCAAGCGCCGCCCCGCGTGACGGCGGCGCCTCGACGGGCACCGCCCACTGGGCTCCCGCAAGGAGCCCAGTTCGCGGCAATACCCGAGGTGAGGACGGGCAAACCGCCGTCGTTCATGATTCATTCTTTCCATACGCCGTACCCCTCGAAAGCCCTCTGACCGCGCCCACCAGGGCGTACGCTCAGCGCTGTCTTCCGACAGCTGACGGCAGGAAGCGGCGGGGCACATGGCACACGGACCACGGCAACCGATCACCGGCCACCGGCACTTGCTCGAGCGGAACCGGGAACTGAAGGCGATCGACTCCGAGTTGGCGGATCTGTGCGACGCGGCCGACGGCGCCCCGCCCGCCCGGCGGTGCGGACTGCTCGCCTTCACCGGATCGGCCGGCATGGGCAAGACCACCCTCCTCGCGGAAGTCCGCTCCCGCGCCGTGACCCACGGATGCACCGTGCTCTCCGGCAAGGGCGGCGAGAACGAACAGGGCCTGGCGTTCCGCGTGGTCCGGCAACTCCTGCAGCCCGTCCTCGCGACGATGGACGACACGAACCGCCGGGAACTGCTGGGCAGTTGGTACGACGTTGTCGCCGCCGCCCTCGGTCTGGAGGCGGAGTGCGCCGCGCCGGTGCCGGACCCGACCGTGGTCCGTGACGGCCTGGACTGGGTCATGACCCGCCTGACGGTGCTCAAGGCGCCCGTCGTCCTGCTCCTGGACGACATGCACTGGGCCGACGACGAGTCGCTGAGCTGGCTCGTCTCCTTCGCGCCGCGGGCCCACGACCTGCCGTTGCTCATCGTCGTCGCCTACCGGCCGGAGGAACTGCCCTCCGGAGCGACCGCGTTCGGCTCCCTCACCGGACGCCACGGGGGACGTCCCTACACCCTGGCGCCGCTCACCGGTGACGGCGTCGCGCGAATCCTGCGGGACGAACTGGGACAGGAAGCCGAGGACGCGTTCCGCGACGAATGCCGGCAGATCACCGGTGGCAGCCCGTTCGAGACCGTCGAGCTCGCGATCCGGCTCGGCCGGCGCCAGGTGAAGGGCACCCGTCAGGAGCTTCCCGTGATGCGGGAGCTGGCCTCCGCGGTCAAGGGTCCCGGACTGCTCGCACGCCTGCGGCAACTCGGTACGCCCACCGTCCGCTTCGCCTGGGCCGCGGCCGTGCTCGGCAGCTCCATCTCGCGGGACCTCGCGGCCGCGATCGCGGTGGTCGGCACCGAGCAGGCCGCCGAGGCGGTCGAGACGCTGCGCTCCGCCCGCATCCTGGCCGAGGGCGAGGGCCCCGAGGGTGAGGGCCCCGAGGGCGCCCTGGAGTTCGTTCACCCGCTGATCGCCACCACCGTCTACCGGGCGATCCCGCCGGGCGTGCGGGTCGGGCTGCACAACGCGGCCGCGGAGGCCGTCCGCACGGCCGGACTCGGCGCCGTCGCGGCCGCCCGGCATCTGCTGGAGGTCCCCTGCGAGGGCAACGCCGACGCGGTCGAGTGCCTGCGCGAGGCCGCCCGTGAGCACCTGCGCGCCGGGGCCCCCGAGGCCGCCCGGCGCCTCCTGACCCGGGCGCTGCGCGAACCGCCCGCCGAGGAGGAGCGTGCGGCGCTGCTCCACGAACTCGCCGGTGCGACGTTCCTGATCGACCCGGTGGCGACCGTCGGCCATCTGCGTGCGGCGCTCGCCGAGCCCGTGATCGACGACGAGCTGCGCGCCCGTATCGTCTACCGGCTGACACAGGCGCTCGCGCACACCGACCAGGTCGCTCAGGCCGCGGCCGTGGCCGCCGAAGAGGCGCGCCGGGCCACGCACTCGCGCACCCGCCTGAGGATGCGGGCCGACCACTTCCAGTGGAGTTCCTGCCGCACCGACGAACCCGATCCACGGGCCCGCTCCCGCCGACTGGCCCGGCTGGCGGCCCGGCTGCCCGGCCGGAGCCTGGAGGAACGCTGCATCCTCGGGCTGAGGGCCTGGGACGCCCTCCTGTGCGGCGAGCCGCGCAGCACGGTCCTGGAGTACGCCGAGAAGGCCCTGCGTGGCGGACTGAGCTGGACCGAGGAGGACCGCGGCTTCGAGGTGCCCGTATCGGTCGCGCTCACGTACATGTACTGCGACCAGCCAGGACGGGCGGAGGAGCTGTTCACCCGGGGCATCGCCGAGTGCGAGGCGAAGGGCTGGCGCGGCTCCCACCTGGCGCTCGGCCAGACCCTCCTCGGCTACATCCGCTACCGCCGCGGCTGCCTCGCCGAGGCGGAGGACCTGGTACGGGAAGGGCTGCACATCGCCGAAAGGGTGCGGGAGGCGCTTCCGGCGCAGTGGTTCGCGATCGGCATCCTCATCCAGATCCTGCTGGCCCGGGGACGCACCGCCGAGGCGCGCCAGGTCGCCGACGCCCACCGCTACGGCGAGACCGTCCCGCACGCCGTCGTCTACCCCGACCCGCGCACGGTGTACGCCGAACTGCTCCTGGCGGAGGGACGCGACGAGGAGGCGGAGAGACTGCTGTCCGCTGTCGGTGAATGGCTGGAGTCCCGGGCCTGGCGCAATCCGGCCTGGTGCCCCTGGCAGCTCGACCTGGCGTCCGCTCTCGCCACCAGGTCCCCGCAGCGCGCGGCCCGCCTGGCCGAGGAGGCCGTCAAGCGGGCCCGGGACTTCGGCGCGGCATCCGTGATCGGCCAGGCCCTGCACCTCGAGGCCGAGGTGACCGCCGGCGCCGCCGCGCTCGACACCCACGCGGAGGCCGTGGCCCAGCTGGAGCGCTCGCCGGCGTCGTACGAGCTGGCCCGGGCCCTGGTCGGGCACGGCGCCGCGCTGCTGCGGGGCGCGAGGGTGCAGGAGGCCGCCGACCGGCTCTACCGGGGCCTGGAGGTCGCCGTCCACTGCGGCGCGGAGGGCGTCGCCACCCGGGCCAGGGCGGAGCTGTCCGCGGCGGGACTGCCGTCGCTGCCCCTGCGCTACGCCCAGTCGGACACCCTCACCGCTCAGGAACGCACCGCCGCCGAACTGACCGCCCAGGGCCACCCGGCGTCGGTCGTGGCCAAGGAGCTGCACCTGACCGAGCAGGGCGTGAGGCAGTTGCTGTCCTCCGTCTACCGCAAGATCGGCACCGACGCCGCGGGCCTCGCCCGGGCCCTGACGACGTTTCCCCGGCCGTGACCGCCCGCCCTCACCCCACGAGCACGTCCGCCCAGCGGCTGGTCCCGCCCGGGTGGGTGTGCACACCGCACCGGGCCGACAACGTGGTGACGATGTCGATGCCCCGGCCGTGCTCGTCCGGGTCGACCTCGCAGGACGTACGCGCGGGTCCCGTGTCGGTCACGTCGACCCGTACGGCACCGTGTCCGTCCACCAGGGTCCGCGACACTCTGAGCGTGGCCGGGGGCAGGGCGTGCACGAGCGCGTTGGTGAGCAGCTCCGAGGTCACGAGGAGCACGTCGTCAGCGGCGTCCGTGGGCACGTTCCAGCGGGTGAGGAGCGCCTGCACGCGCCGGCGTACCGCTGAGACGGCCCTGGGCGCGTACGGCAGCGGAAAAACGTGTTCCACCTCCGCGCACGGCGCGGCGTTGAGCTGCGCTGTGATCATGGGCCTTCCTCCTCCGGGCAGCGCCCTCGGCCGGGAGCCGGGCGTGATGGAACGCTAAGGACGGAAATAATGCGGGTCAATGAACTGCGGTCGGCATTACCGAACACGAGTCCTTAATCGGGACGAATCGGGACTATGATCGCTTCATGGCAGGCCCGGTCCAGTCCATAGAGAGGGCGGCGGCGATCTTGCGCCTGCTCGCCGCCGGCCCCCGTCGGCTCGGACTCGGCGAGGTGGCGTCCGCGCTGGGCCTGGCCAAGGGCACCGCCCACGGCATCCTGCGCACCCTCCAGCACGTCGACTTCGTGGAGCAGGACGCGGCGACGGGAAAGTACCAGCTCGGTGCGGCCCTGCTGCACCTCGGCACGAGCTACCTCGATGTGAACGAGCTGCGGTCACGCGCCATCAACTGGGCAGACGCCCTGGCCGCCCGCAGCGGGGAGGCGGTCCGACTGGGCACCCCCCTGGAGGGCAAGGTGCTCGTGGTCCACCACGTCTTCCGGCCGGACGACACCCTCCAGACCCTGGACGTGGGCGCCCTTCTGCCGCTGCACGCCTCCTCGCTCGGCAAGGTCCTGCTGGCCTTCGGGGCAGCGCCCGTGGAACCCCTGCTGGAGACCGGACTGGAGGCGTACACCCGGCACACCCTGGTCCTCCCGGAGGACCTCATCCGGGTACTCGGCGAGATCCGGGAGCTCGGCTGGGGCGCCGAGGTGCAGGAGATGAGCGTCGGCGAGGGCGGGATCGCCGCGCCGATCCGGGGGCACGGCGGTCTGGTGGTGGGCGCGATCGGCCTGTCCGGCCCCGTGGAGCGGATCTGTGACACCAAAGGCCGGCCCCTGCCGGCCCTGATCACCTTGCTCCGGGAGGCCGCGCGGGCGATCTCCAGAGACCTGGGCGCGGCCCGCTGGTAGGTCCGGGCACCCCGGCGACGCATGGGAAGGCAGGCCCGATCATGGTTGAACGGTATGTGGTGTCCATCGACCAGGGCACCACCTCCACGCGGTGCATCCTGTTCGACCACCGCGGGCGGCTGGTGTCGGTCGCCCAGAGGGAGCACCAGCAGTACTTCCCCCGGCCCGGCTGGGTGGAGCACGACGCCGTGGAGATCTGGCGCAACCTGCAGCGCGTGGTGCCCGAGGCGCTGGCCAACGCCGGTATCGACCCCGGACAGGTCGCCGCCATCGGGATCGCCAACCAGCGCGAGACGACCGTCCTGTGGGATCCGCGCACCGGGGCCCCGCTGGGACGGGCGATCGTCTGGCAGGACACCCGTACCGGCCCCATGGTCGAGGACCTCATGGACCGGCCGGGGGAGGAGTTCTTCCTCGACCGCTGCGGCCTTCCCCCCTCCACCTACTTCTCCGCGCCCCGGATCCGCTGGCTGTTCGACAACGTCGAGGGCCTCGAGCAGCGGGCCCAGGCCGGCGAGGTGCTGTTCGGCACCATCGAGAGCTGGCTGATCTGGAACCTCACCGGCGGCGCCGAGGGCGGTCTGCACATCACCGACGTCACCAACGCCAGCCGCACCATGCTGATCAACATCCGGACGCTGACCTGGGACCAGGAACTGATGGAGTTCTTCGGGGTGCCCCGCCCGATGCTGCCGGAGATCCGCTCCTCCGCCGAGATCTACGCCGAGGCCCGCTCGGTGCTCCCGGGCGTGCGCATCACGGCCGCCCTCGGCGACCAGCAGGCGGCACTGTTCGGGCAGACCTGCTTCTCGCCCGGCGAGGCGAAGTGCACCTACGGCACCGGCAGCTTCCTGCTGATGAACACCGGAACCGACCTCGTGCGGTCCCGGCACGGGCTGCTCACCACCGTCGCGTACCGGATCGCCCCCCATCCCACGGTCTACGCCCTGGAGGGCCCCATCGCCGTCACCGGCTCCCTGGTCCAGTGGTTCCGCGACCGTCTCGGCCTGATCAACAGCGCACCCGAGATCGAGACCCTGGCCCGCAGCGTCGAGGACAACGGCGGCTGCTACATCGTCCCCGCGTTCTCCGGCCTGTTCGCCCCGCACTGGCGCAGCGACGCACGCGGCGTCATCGTCGGCCTCACCTCCTACATCACCAAGGGCCACCTGGCCCGGGCCGTCCTGGAGGCCACCGGCTGGCAGACGCGGGAGGTCGTCGACGCGATCAACGCGGACTCCGGGCTCGCCCTGAAGCAGCTCAAGGTGGACGGCGGCATGACCTCCGACAACCTGCTCATGCAGTTCCTGGCCGATGTGCTCGACGTCCCCGTGGTACGGCCGATGGTCGCCGAGACGGTCTCCCTCGGCGCCGCCTACGCCGCCGGGCTGGCCTCCGGCTACTGGCCCGATCTGGAGGTGCTGCGCCGCAACTGGCACCGGGCCGCCCAGTGGCTGCCCGACATGGACCCCGAGCGGCGGGAGTGGGAGTACGAGAACTGGCAGCGGGCCGTCGAGCGGTCCCTGGGCTGGGTCCGGCCGCCGAAACACTCCTCGTGACGGGGGCGAGGGAGCCAACCGCGGCAGCAGAGCCGCCCGCTCAGGTCCGTCGTCCTCGCAGGAGCGCGCGGATCCGTCGGCGCGCGCCCTGTTCAGCGAAGCCGGCGGGGCGCGGCGGCTCGGTCTCCGCGTCGACCACGAACTCCACGACCACGGGCCGCCGCGCGGCGAGAGCGGCGTCCCAGGCGGCGCCGATGTCCTTCGGGCGGTAGCAGTGGACGCCCTCCAGGCCCAGCAGGCGGGCGTAGGCGGCGTAGGGCACGTCCGGGACCGAGGAGGTGCCGCTCAGCCGGGGATTGCCGGTCTGCGCCCGCCGGTCCCAGGTCGCCTGGTTGAGGTCCCGGTTGTTGAACACGCAGAAGACCAGCGGGGGGCCGCCGGACAGCCGCTCCAGATGGTCCTTGACCGTGATCATCTCGGCCATTCCGCTCATCTGGAAGGCGCCGTCGCCCACAAAGGCGATGACCGGCCGGTCCGGATGCGCGAAGCGGGCCGCCAGGGCGTACGGGACGGCGGTGCCCATGGCCGCGTGGTGCCCCGAGAGCGCGGCGCGCATGCCGGCGCGCAGGCGGAGATGGCGCGCCCACCACACGGTGCTGGAGCCCGCGTCGGCCGTGAGCAGCGCCCGGTCGGGGAGCCGGTCGGACAGCTCGGTGGCGACGGCGGCCGGGTTGATGAGGTGCCCGAAGTGCTGCCGGGCCTCGGCGCGCCGGTTCCTGTGCCAGGTCCGCACGCTCTTCTCGACGCTTCGGCGCCAGGCGCGGTTCTTCTTGTGGTGCAGCAGGGGCAGCAGCGCCTCCAGGGTCGCCTTCGGATCGCCGACCAGACGCACGTCCCCCGGTCGGCACGGAGCCGTCACGCCCGCCTCCGGGTTGATCTCGACGCTCCGCACCGCCCACCGGCCCGGCGGCAGCCAGGCCTCGCGGGGCCCCGCCCCGACCAGCAGCAGGGTGTCGCAGGCACGCACCAGCCTCTCGCTGGCCGGACTGGCGACCCGGCCCGCCGGACCGGTCACGTACCCCAGGTCGTCGGGGAGAACGTCCAGCGCCAGCAGTGCCTTCGCCACCCCGGCACCGAGCAACTCGGCCGCCCGCTCGACCTCCGCCCCCGCCCGCGCCGCGCCCCGCCCGATGACCATGGCCACCTTCCGGCCCTCGGCGAGGATGCCGGCCGCACGGCGGAGCTCCCCCTCCTCCGGCATCAGGAGCGGCCGGCCCCCTCCGAGCGCGAGGACGTCCGGCGGAACCGCGCCCTCGGCCGATGGCGGGGCCTGCTGGTCCAGGACGTCGGCCGGCAGGATCACCACGGCGACACCGCGCCGGGCCGACGCCGTCCGGAAGGCCCGGTCCAGGACGGGCCCCGCCTGGTCCGGGGAGATGACCACCTCGCAGGACTCCGACACGTCCGCGCACAACCGGTCCAGGTGCACCGCCTGCGGCCGGCGTGCCCCCGGGCCGGTCCGCGGCGTGTCGCCGAGCAGGGCCACCACCGGCTGCCGGTCCAGCTGGGCGTCGTACAGGCCGTTGAGGATCTGCACGGCCCCTGGCCCGGACGGGGCGAGGCAGCAGCCGACCGTGTCCGTGAACCGCGCGTGCCCGCAGGCCATGAAGGAGGCGGCCTCGCCGTGCCGTGCCTGGACGAACTCCGGCTCCCGGCCCGCCCGGCGGAAGGCCTCCAGCAGCGGGTCGGCCCCCTGCCCCGGATAGCCGTACACCCGGACGACGCCCCAGGCGCGCAGGCGCTCCCGTACGACTTCCGAAACCACGGCCATGAGTCCTCCCGGCACACGTGCTGTGACGAGACCTGCCCCGGGCCCGGCCGTCACCGACCGCCGCCGGGGCGAATGGGTCCCGCCGGACCGCTTTTTCCACCCATTGGCGCAGGTCCCCGCCAGGCGTGCCCGGCCGCCGGCGGAGGCCGGACGCGGGCACCCGTCCGGCGCAGCAGGCGTTTCGCCCGCGCCCCGAGAGGACACGGCTGTGTCGATCGAAAGCGGACGGCTGCCCCGGGAGGACGAGCGCGTGCCGGCGTCAGAGGATGAGCGGTCCAGTGCGGCGGAGCACCGCGGCGAGCGCCTGGTGTCGGTGCTCGACCGGCGCATGCCGCTGCGGACGCCGGCACAGGAGTACCTGCGCAAAGCCTTTCCCGACCACTGGTCTTTCCTGCTCGGTGAGATCGCCCTCTACAGCCTGCTCGTTCTGATCGTGACGGGTGTCTACCTCACGTTCTACTTCCACCCGGACATGACCGAGACCCCGTACACCGGCTCCTACGCCCCGCTGCGGGGCACCCGGGCCTCCCAGGCGTACATCTCGGCGCTGAACATCAGTTTCGACGTCCGGGGCGGGCTGCTCATCCGGCAGATCCACCACTGGGGAGCGGACGTCTTCGTCGCCGCCATCGGCTGCCATCTGCTGCGGATCTTCTTCACCGGAGCCTTCCGCCGCCCCCGCGAGGTCAACTGGATGATCGGGGTGACGCTGTTCCTGCTGGCCCTGTTCGAGGGGTTCTGCGGCTACTCGCTCCCCGACGACCTGCTCTCCGGCACGGGGCTGCGCACCTCACAGGGGATCGTGCTGTCGATCCCCGTCATCGGCACCTATCTGAGCTTCTTCATCTTCGACGGCCAGTACCCGGGACACGCCGTCATCCCCCGGCTGTACATCGCGCACGTCCTGCTGGTCCCCGGCCTGCTGCTGCTCCTGGTCCGGGTGCACCTCGGGCTCGTGGTGCAACTCAAGCACACCCAGTGGGCCGAGCCCGGACGCACCAACCGCAACGCGGTCGGCAAGCCGCTGTTTCCCCAGTACGCCGCCAAGTCGACGGGGCTGTTCTTCGCCGTCGCCGGTGCCCTCACCCTGGTGGCGGCCCTGTTCCAGATCAACCCCGTCTGGGACTTCGGGCCCTACCGCGCCGACCAGGTGTCGCTGGACTCGCAGCCCGACTGGTACGTCGGCTACCTGGAGGGCGCCCAGCGCCTGATGCCAGCCTGGGAGATGAACGTCGCCGGCCACACGATCGCCTGGGACGTGTTCCTGCCCGGGGTGGTGCTGCCCGCCGTGCTGTTCGGGGTCCTCTACTGCTATCCACTGTTCGAGCGCTGGCTGACGGGACCGTCCCACGAGCACCACCTGTGCGACCGGCCCCGCAACCAGCCCACGCGCACGGCGCTCGGCGTGGTGGGCGTGACCGTCTACGCGGTGCTGCTGATGGCCGGGGGCCAGGACGTGCTCGGTTACGTCTTCCACGTTCCGGTCGAGTACCTGACGTACGCCTTCCGCACTCTGATCTTCGTCGGGCCCCTCTTCGCCTACTGGGCGACGCGGCGTCTGTGCCTGGGGCTGCAGGAGGCGGACCGGCGCAGGCTGCGGGAGGGAGGGGGCACCGGGGACGTACGGCGGACGGCGGCGGGCGGCTACCGCGAGGGCCGGACACCGCTCCCGGCCGAGGAGGCCTACCGGATCCTGGTGCGCGACACCCCCCGCCCCAGGGCGCACGGCACGGAGGCATGGCGGCTCTTCCGCCGGCACCGGGTGCGCAACCGGCTCAGCGCCTGGTACTTCGGCGACCGCGTCGAACTGCCCGCCGGGGACTGGCAGATGCGGGCGGTACGGGCCGTGACCGCCGACCCGGAGGAGGCCGAGAAGGCCCACAGCGGCTAGCCCGCCGGGGTCAGCCGGTGCGTCGCAGTTCCCGGGCCTCCTCGGCGTGGATCCACCGCCAGGTCACCGTCAGCGCCGCGAGACCGACCGGCAGCATGGACACCACCATGCAGAGCCCCGCCGCGTCCTCGCCCGCGGCGATCAGCCCCACGGCGGGCAGGTCGAGCAACGGCATGGACAGGTAGAGGTAAAGGCATCTGCCGGGGTCCGTCAGACGGTGCCGGGTGCCCACGACCGGCAGCCAGAACCACACCGCCGCCACCACCACGGCCGCCTCCCACCAGGCCATGGGTCCCGGCGGCCGGGCAGCCCCGGAGTGCGCGAGCGTCACCGCGGCGTGCAGCACGAGGAAGAACGGCAGCGCGGCCCCCGCGGGCAGCGACAGGCGCCGCCACACCGGGTGCCGCCGGGTGGCCCGGACCACGCCCGGGACCAGCGCGGAGACCGACAGCCCGGTCACCGCCATGCTCCAGGCGGGGCCGGCCATCGCGTGCCCGGTCACGCCTCATCCCTCGCCCGGGGTCGAGGCGCCCCGTACGGCCAGGGCGGCGGCCACCCCCAGCAGCGGGACGGCCACGACCAGCAGCCACAGGCCGTACACGGCGGAGAGCACGCCCAGGGTGATCCCCGCCGCCGCGGGCAGGACCGCCACCGCGCCGCCCCGGGGCAGCCGGTAGCGGGTGTGCTGCTCGGGCCCGGCCTCCGAGGACCCGAGCACGAGCAGTGCGGCCAGTTCGAGCAGCGCCACCACCGAGCCCCACAGCCAGTAGACGAGGCCCGTCTCCCCGTAGACGGCGAGGACCGCGAGCAGCACGCCGTTGAGCAGCCCCCACCCCGCCACCAGGAGCGGTGCCGCATGCCGTTTCACCCCTGGCCCCCGGACAGCGCGGCCGGGCCGCCCGACCGCGTCCGCCCCTCCCGCAGCGTCAGCAGCGGGGCGTGGCCGTGCACCGGCGGCACCGGATGCTCCGGCGTGAAGTTCGTGGCCGGCGGGGGCGAGGACGTGGCCCACTCCAGGGTGTTGGAACCCCACGGGTCGGGCGACGCGGGCACATGGCGGCCCAGCGAGCGCTTGCGCAGCGTCCACAGCACATTGACGACGAACACGACCATGCCTGCCGCCAGCACGGCCGCTCCGCAGCTGGCCAGCAGGTTGAGCAGGCTGAATCCGTCGAAGGGGGCGTAGCTGACGACGCGGCGCGGCATGCCCTCGTAACCGAGGGCGAACATCGGCAGGAAGGTCAGGTTGGTGCCGATCACCAGCAGCACGAAGTGCAGACGGCCCAGGCGCTCGCCCAGCTCCACACCGGTGGCCTTCGGGAACCAGAAGTAGACGGCCGCGAACAGCCCGAAGGCGCTGCCGGCGAACAGCACGTAGTGCAGATGGGCCACCACGAAGTAGCTGTCCGTCAGGTGGTAGTCGAGGACCGGGGTGCCGACCATGATCCCGGTCAGGCCCCCGATCAGGAACTGCGGCAGGAAGGCCAGGGCGAAGAGCATCGGGGTCCGGAAGACCAGCCGGCCGCCGAGCACCGTGCCGATCATGGCGAAGTACTCCACGCCCGCCGGGACCAGCAGGCTGATCGACGTCAGGGAGTAGTAGTCGTTCGGCACCTGTCCGGTCGCGAACATGTGGTGGGCCCACACACTCATCGACAGGGCGGCGAACACCAGGAGGGACAGGACGGTGCCCTTGTAGCCGAAGAAGGCCCGCCCGGAGAAGACGGCGAGCACCTCGGCGACCGCCCCGAGATACGGGAAGAACATCACGTACACGACCGGGTGGCCGTAGAACCAGAACAGGTGCTGGTAGCCGATGTTCCACGCGTTCGCGTGGAAGACGGACGGGTCGGCGCGGCCCGCGGCGAGCAGGGCCATCGCGGCCAGGAGCGAGGGGAAGGAGCCGATGACCATCAGGCAGCTGGCGACCATGGACCAGGTGAAGATCGGCATCCGCAGCATGGTCATCCCCTGGGTCCGCTTGCGCAGCGCCGTCCAGAGCACGGTCCAGCCCATGAGGATCATGCCCGTGGTGGAGAGCACCACGCCGACGATCCACAGGTCGGGCCCCACGCCGGGGGAGAAGTCGCTGTCCGCCAGCGGCGGATACGAAAACCAGCCCGAACTGGCGCTGCCGTTGGCGGCGGCGAGACTGACCAGCACCAGAACGGCCCCGCACACGTAGAGCCAGTAGCCGAGCAGCGTGGTGCGGGGCGCGGCGATGGCCGGGGCACCGATCTGCAGCGGGACCAGATAGACGCCGATCCCGAGGGCGAACGGCGTGATGACCAGGTAGATCATCCCCGAGCCGTGCAGGGTGAACAGCTGGTTGTAGGTGTGCGGGAGAACCAGGTCCAGCTCCGGCTGGGCGAGCTGACCGCGCATGATCAGCGCGAAGACGCCCATGACCAGCAGCAGCACCAGCGAGGTGGCGACGGTCAGCAGGCCGATCCGCTTGTGGTCGGTACTGGTCGCCCAGCCGAGCCAGTTCCCCGCCGGCACCTCCTTGGACCCGCTCGGCGCCTGAGCGGTCGTCATGCGGGCGTACCCCCCGCCGGCGCCCCCGCGTGCTGTGCCAGCCACTTGTCGTACGCCGTGGGCGAGACGGCCCTCAGCCAGAAGTCCATCGTGTGGTGGCGGTCCCCGCAGAACTCCCCGCACCGGCCGATCCAGCGGCCCTCGCGGTCCACGGTGAGGGTGACGGTGTTCACGTGGTGCGGGAAGATGTCCCGCTTGTAGCGGAGATCGGGCACCCACAGCGAGTGGATGACGTCCGGTGAGGCCATCTTGAACCTGATCGGCCGTCCCGTCGGCACCACGAGAGTCGGCCGCCTTCCCGCCCGGCAGTCGGCACGCACCGCGAGCGGCTTCCTGGCCTGCGGGTAGTCGAACCGCCAGCACCACTGGAACGCCGTGACGGTCACCTCGACCGGATCGCCGTGCGCCGCCGCGTGGTGCTCGTCGTGATTCTGCCGGGCCGTGTAGACGACCAGGAAGGCCGCCACGGCGACCAGCACGGCGACGTAGAAGGCTTCGGGACGGGTGTGTTCGAGCCGGCGCGACGGGCGGCGCCGGGCCCCCGCCCGGCGTCGTACCACGGCGAGGCACACCAGCATCGCGACGACGGCGAACACGAACGCGGCGAGGGCGGACTCGAGGGCGAACACCGTCCCGAAGAACTGCCGCGTGGTCATGGGGCTCCTGTTGTGCCGCGCCGGACGCGTGAACAGGAACGGACATTACGGGCGAACGGCATTTCCCGGCCAGGTGACACACCGCACGCCCATGGTTCAGCGGGGGCGCCGGGAGCCGTGCCGCAACGCGACCATCCGCCAGATCCTGACCTCACGCATGATTCCGGGCATCTCCCTCACCAGCAGGGTCAGCGCCAAGCCGCCCACGATCAGCGCCTCCGCCATCAGCACTCGTCTGGCCGTCATCTTCCGTACTCCTCGCTCGTCGTAAGTGCGGCCGCGCCCCGGCGGGCGCGGCCGTGACCGGTACCTCACCCCGGGGAGAGACTCGGCATCATCTTCATGATCGCGTTGTGCTTCTTCCAGTGGATCCCGGTCGAGCGCCGCGCGTCCGCGGTGCCGTCCTTGTGGTGTCCGGGCTGCCGGTGGTAGGGGCCCTTGTTCCCCTGGTGCAGCCCGGTGACGTGCCGGGGCGTATCGGTTTTGACCTGCGGTCTGCCTACTCGGATCCTGCCCATCGTCAGCTCCTTGCCAGGTCCTGCGGTTGTTCGGTCAGCTCCGCGAAGAACCGCTCGACGGCGGGCCACACCCGGCTGCCGCCGGACAGGCCCCGCCACTCCCGCCGGACGAGCGCCACCATCCGGAAGCAGTCGTCGATCGGGACGATCCAGTGGTGCTTCGCGGAGCGTGCGGTGTTCACCAGCAGTGCCTCCACCTCCGGTACGAGACCGGCGAGCGGGGGGCACCGGGCGACCACGTCGCGCCAGGCCCCCGCGTCCGCCTCCCAGCGGGTGGCGCCCGCGGGGCTCGGGTAGTGCGCGCTCACGGTGCCGTCCGAGTGCCGTACGAAGAACGCCAGCCCCACCGGCACGCCGAGTTCCCGCGTGCCCACCTCGGGCAGCCGCACCCGGCGCCGAGGCACCAGCCGGTACCGCCCCTCGCTCGCCTCCTCCTCCACGAAGAGCAGGGAGCAGGGCCGGCACGCGCACAGCACCTCCTCCTGCCCAGTGTCGTACAGGTGCCGGTGCTCGGGCTCGACGTCGGCGCCGCACAGGTCGCACCGCTCCGCGTCCGGCCGCCGGGCGGCGGCCGAGCGGATGACGCGGGCCAGCGCGCCGGTGGTCACGACCGCTCTCCGGCGGACACCGTGCGCACGGTGAGCGTGTCGACCGGGACGAAGGCGGGGGGCCTCGCGTCGTCACCAGGCGCCCGTTCGACGCCGGAGAGTTCGGGCGCCAGGGCGAGCACGGCCTCGCGGACCGCCTCCTCCAGCGAGGCCGAAGAGGATCCGCACCCCTTGGCGGCGAGCCGCACCCGGGCGACCCCCTCCTCGACGCCCGCCAGCTCCACGTCCCCGCCCCGCTCCCGCACCGCCGGACGCAGCCCGTCGACGGCGCGGGCGGCCCGGACCTCGGGCGGCTCGGGGTGGATGTCGTGCAGCACCAGCAGATGACCGACGAGGTCGTCGGCGGCCATACGGTCGACCAGGGCGGGGTCGGCGGCGTCCAGCACGCGGGCGAGGGCCTCGCCGTAGACCTCGGTCAGGGTCCGCACCGCCTCGATCGCCGCCCCGGTCATCGGACCCGGAGCGCCTTCGAGCTGCTCGAGCAGCCCGTCGAGGCGGGAGAGCCGCTCCGCGACCGCCGCTTCGTCGAGCCGGGCGTGGTCATCCATGAGCCGCTCCGAACATGGGCGAGTGCAGCTTGGTCAGCGTGTTGCCCTTGCCGAGGTACATGTGCACGCCGCAGGGCAGACAGGGGTCGAAGCTGCGGACGGTGCGCATGATGTCGACGCCCTTGAAGTCCTCCGGGCCGTTCTCCTCGAAGATCGGCTGGCCCTGGACGGCGTCCTCGTACGGTCCGGGGGTGCCGTAGTGGTCCCGCGGGCTCGCGTTCCACGGCGTCGGCGGGTACGGGTGGTAGTTCGCGATCTTCTTGTCCTTGATCACCAGGTGGTGGGAGAGGACACCCCGCACCGCCTCGTGGAAGCCGCAGCCGATCGCCTCGTCCGGCACCTCGTAGTTCTCGAAGATCTTGGTGTCACCGCTGCGGACGTGGTCCATCGCCCGCTCCAGGAAGAAGAAGGCCATGGCGGCGGAGTAGGCGACGAAGTACGGCCGGGCCCGGTCGCGTTCGATCGTGTTGCTCCACTGGGGGATCTTCCACTCGAACGTCATCTCCGGCATCTTGTCGCTCTTGGGCAGCGAGATGCGCACGCTGTGTCCGGTGGCCTTGACATACGGCGTGTCGACCAGCCCGTTGAGCGCCGTCGACCACAGCCGGGCGAGCGGACCGCCGCCGGTGTCCAGCGCCAGGTGCTGGGCGCTGTTCTTGTCGTACCAGCGCGGGCTCATCACCCAGCTGTAGTTGCCCTCGAAGTTCCGCTTCTGCGGTACCGGCACCGTCGTCTGGTTCCACGGGTGGCGCATGTCGACGGCGTTGCCGAGCGGGTCGTGGGTGACGAACGGCTCCTCGTTCACCCAGTCCTCGTAGTACGAACTGCCCAGCATGATCCGCATGCCCAGGTTGATGTCGACCAGGTCGTTGGTGACGAGACTGCCGTCCACGATGATGCCCGGGGTGACGAACATCGCCTTGCCCCAGTCGCTCATCGTCTCGTAGCGGTAGTCCACGACGTCCGGGTTCTGCCAGGCGCCCCAGCAGCCGAGCAGGATCCGGCGGCGGCCCACCTCCTCGTAGCCGGGCAGCGCCTCGTAGAAGAAGTCGAAGACGTCGTCGTTCATCGACACGGCCTGCTTGATGAAGTCCAGGACCCGCAGCAGCCGGGAGAGGTAGTCGGTGAACGTGGTCGGTTCGGGCATGGTGCCGACCCCGCCCGGATACAGCGTGGACGGGTGCACATGGCGCCCCTCCATCAGACAGAACATCTCCCGGGTGATGCGGCTGACCTTGAGCGCCTCCTTGTACAGCTCGCCCTCGAACGGGTTGAAGGCGCGCATGATGTCGGCGATGGTCCGGTAGCCGTGGATGTAGCCGTTGCGGGCCTCGGTGCGCTCGGCCCGGGCCATGACGCTCGGGTTGGTGGCCTTGACCATGGCCTCACAGAAGTCGACGAACACCAGGTTGTCCTGAAAGATGGTGTGGTCGAACATGTACTCGGCCGCTTCGCCCAGGTTGACGATGGTCTCCGCCAGTCGCGGCGGCTTGACGCCGTAGGCCATCTGCTGGGCGTAGTTGGAACACGTCGTGTGGTTGTCACCGCAGATCCCGCAGATGCGCGAGGTGATGAAACCCGCGTCACGGGGGTCCTTGCCCTTCATGAAGACGGAGTAGCCCCTGAAGAGCGAGGACGTGCTGTGGCACTCCACCACCTCGCGGTTCGCGAAGTCGATCTTCGTGTAGATGCCGAGATTGCCGATGATCCGCGTGATCGGATCCCAGGACATGTCCACGATCTGCGCGGGCTTTCGCGCCGCGGCCCGCGCCTCGGTTGCCGTCATGTCCGTGCCTACCTCGCTCTCTCTCGCTGTCGCCTGCGCCCGTCGGGGCGCCAGTACGGGTCGTAGCCGCTCGTCAACTTGTCCTTGTTGTGGCGCCACTTGGGCTCACGGTTGACGGCCATGTTGGTGATGCCGCGCAGGCGCCGGATCACGGCCCCGTAGGGCCTGATCACAGCGGACGAGAGGGTGCCGCCCGTCGGTTCGTCCATGAACGGCATGAAGGCGTCCGGGAACCCGGGCATCGTGCAGCCGATGCAGATGCCCCCGACGTTCGGGCAGCCGCCGATGCCGGCCATCCAGCCGCGCTTGGGCACGTTGCAGTTGACCACCGGACCCCAGCAACCCACCTTCACCTGGCACTTGGGGGAGTTGTAGTCCTTCGCGAAGTCGGCCTGCTCGTAGTAGGCGGCCCGGTCGCACCCCTCGTGCACCGTCTTCCCGAACAGCCACTGCGGGCGCAGCATGTGGTCCAGCGGGGGCGGCGGCGCCGACCCGGCCGCGTGGTAGAGCACCCAGGTGAGGGTCTCCATGAAGTTCTCCGGCTGGATCGGGCAGCCCGGCACGTTGACGATCGGAAGCGCGCCCTGCGACTTGAAGTCCCAGCCCAGGTAGTCCGCGAGACCCATGCAGCCCGTGGGGTTGCCCGCCATCGCGTGGATCCCGCCGTAGGTGGCGCAGGTGCCGGCGGCGACGACCGCCCAGGCCTTGGGCGCGAGCTGGTCGATCCACCAGTTGAGGGTGAGCGGTTCGCCGGTGTCCTGGTCGTTGCCGAACGACGTCCAGTAGCCGTCGCCCTCGATGATGTTCTGGTTGGGGATCGAGCCCTCGATGACGAGGATGAACGGAGCCAGTTCACCGCGGGCCGCGGCGCGGAACGGGGCGAGGAAGTCCTCGCCGCCCAGGCTCGGGGAGAGCACCTTGTTGTACAGGTTCACCTTCGGCAGGCCGGGCACCAGCCCGGCGACGATGTCCTCGATCGCCGGCTGGCCGGACGCCGTCATCGAGACGGTGTCCCCGTCACAGCTCATGCCCTCGGAGATCCACAGGATATGGATCTCGTCGAAGCCGTTCCTCTGTTCAGCCCTCGTGGGCTGCTGGCTGACCTCCGTGGTCCCGCTTTCGACGGTCATGTCCTCGGCCTCCCTTGCAGTCGGTCCCTAAGGCGGTCGTAGGCCGCGGCCACCGGTCCGGCGAAGGCCAGGGCGGGAGGCTCGTCGGGCGCGTTGGGGTGCGGCCGGGTCGGGGCGGTCTGCTTGGACCGGGCCAGCAGTTTGCCGAGCCGCAACAGCTCCTCCTCGGAGACCGCGTCGCGGAGCAGGGGCATCAACTCGCCCTCCTCCTCGCGGATGTGCTCCTCGACCTCGCGGCGCAGCTCGTCCATGAGTTCGCTCGTGCGCTCGTCGTCCCCGGACTGCTTGTCCAGGGCCAGGAGGGTCTCCTTGACCGCCCTGTGCTCGCTCAGGTGCTCGCGGATCCGCTGGTCCCCGTCCGACAGGACCTTCTTGGCCAGCGGGTAGACCATCAGCTCCTCGAGCGCCGCGTGCTTGGACAGCTCGCGGACCAGGGTTTCCACCACGGCCCGGCGCTGCGCTGCGGAGGCGGCGGCGTGGTAGTCGCGGAACAGCTGCTCGACCATCCGGTGGTCGTGCATCAGCAACTCGATGGCGTCCATTACGGCCTTCCTGGTCGGGGACGGTGGCGGCGCAGAGGTGGGACGGATCCGCCGGCTAGGAGGCGGAGGAGGGGGATGCGGCAGGGGAGGGCGCGAGGGAGCGGATGGCGCCGTGCAGCCGGGCGAGCACCTCCGGCGGCATGGTCTCCACCCGGTCGAGGATCCGCGCGGCCCGCGGGTCGGTGGCGCGTGCCTCGCGTTTCTCGTCGTCAGTGAGCAGCAGCGTCCGCAGGGTCAGGATCTCGTCGATCTCCGCGGCGTCGTGCAGGTCGCCGGGGCTCTCCGGGGCCACCTGCGGGTGGTCGGGCAGGATGATCGGCGACGACAGGACGAGCGAGTCGGACCCCTCCGGGCCCGCGAGCACCGGGAAGGTGTGCAGGTTGCGACACTCCCTCACGTACGGCGCGACGTCCTCGGGCGGGTCGATCGAGGAGTAGAAGCCGAGTCCCTCACCGCCGACGAAGGTGTGCGCCGCGATGAGCGAGTGCCGCAGGGCCTCGTCGCGGGGAGCGTCGGGCGGCGTCGTACGGCCGGTGTTCTCGGTGCGGACGCGCAGGCGGTACAAGGAGTCGGCGCCTGCGACGGGTTCGACGTGCAGCGTGGTGCGCGCCTCGACGGGGGAGCGGCGGCGCACCAGGCGCCCCGCGTCTGCGGGCAGGGGCTCGGTCTCGTCCCCGCCGGGGACGCCGAAGGTGAACTCCGCGTCGTGGGCGAGGAGTTCGGCGAGCGGGGCGGTGAGGTCGGTCTCGCGCGGCATCGCCTCGTCGAAGGACAGATGGACCGTACCGGCCGTCTCCAGGGAGTCCACGGGCGTGTGGTGACCGTCCGCGTCCCGTCGCTCCACGCCTCGGTGCTGCATCTGCAGATAGCGCACGCGCACCCGCACCACGGCGCCCGGCCGCGCGCGCAGCAGGCACTCGGTCTGCTGCTGCCAGGACTCCACGGATCCCGAGACACCCGGCGTCACCGGGCCGTGGGCCTCGGCCCAGGCGCGGGGGGCGAGGATGCCGAACTGCCAGCGCACCCGGTTCTTGGCCGACGAGCGGCGGTACGGGTAGAGCAGGTATCCCTCGTAGAGGACGGCGTCGGCCACGGCGCACGCCTCGTCGACCGCGGAATGCACGCTCACGGTATCGCCCAAGGGGTCGCTCACCGTAACTCCTCACTGACCAGATGTGCGTATTGCAGTGGTTTACAACGATCACACCTTTTCTTGCGATAGGCGCGTATTGAGCGCGGATGGGTGAGTGGCGCGTCGAGAGGGACGGGGCGTCGTCGTGTCGGCACGGTGTGAGCGGGTACTGCGGGGAGGTGACTGACGGCCGTCGGCCCCGGCGGGAACGCGATGCGGAACGAGACGGAGGCGGCAGCGATGCGGATGCAAGGCGACGACTCGGCGGAGAGCAGGAGCCGAGTGGGCGACGCGGCGGCGCGGCTGGCCCAGGACACCGCGCAGCTCGCTCGCCACGAGATACTCGCGGTGCAGAGCGAGGTCAGGGCGGCGCTGCGCCGGTTCGGAGCGGGTGGCGCGCTGCTGGGCGCCGCCGGGGTGTGCGGCCTGCTGGCCCTGTGGTCGGCCCACGAGACGGCCTTGCGGGCACTGGAGCCGGCCCTGCCGGGCGCCCGCGCGTCGGCCGTACTGACCTGCGCCTACGCCACGGGCGCCGCAACGCTGGGCGTCGCCGCCCGCAACCGGGTACGCGCCGCCGGCCAGGCCTCGGCGGACGCACTGGACCGGGCACGGGAGGCCGTTCCGACGGGGGTGCGAAGGGGCGAGGGGGACAAGGGGAGCGACTGAGCGGGGTCGGCGTACGGGCCGGGTCGGGTCAGTGGCCCGGAGCGCGGGGCTGTGGTGAGCCGGCGCGCGCGCCGAAACGGGGCGAGTCGGAGGGGTCGGCCGCGCCGGGCGTTGGGCCGTTCGGGTGGTCGCGCGGGAGTCGGTGCGGCGCGTATGCGGGGCGGGAGCGCGTGCGGGGTGCCGGGGTGGCAGGCTGCGGGGTCGGGCCGGGGCCGTCCGGGTCAGGGGGTGTCCGACAACTCGCGTCGCGCGCGCGGCGGGAGTCGTCGGACACCCCCAGCCCCGGCCCTGCCGGGCGGCACCACGCTCGCGCGCCGGGTGGGCCGTCGGTCCCTGGACGGCGCGTACGGAAGGAAGGGGTGTCCGTGGAGGTGATCCCGGTCGACTCCGAACCGGCTCGCTCCGGTACCGCGTTCACCGAGCCCGCGTACCGGCGGATGCGAGCCGCGCAGGGCGGCAGCGCCCCGGTCGGTGACGCGACCGCCTGGGACCTGTTCCGCATGGCCTTCGCCTCGGTCGCCCCGCCCGGGGCAACCCGTGCGCCCGCCGCGGGCGGCGGCTGCCGACGCCCGTGACCACCGTCTGCCGCCAACCGGTGTTCCCCCTCGGCACGCGGGGCACAGTGGGCTCATGTGCGGTCGGCTGCATGGCTACTCCCAGCACGTGCGCCGTATCGACGGTCATCTCGTCATCGACGTTCTGTAGTGCACCGCCTCAGCCACCCTCTTTTCCTCAGGTTTCAGGTGTCCTCGCGCAGGGCGTCCGAGATCGGCTTGGCGCCGCCGTGCGCGGTGAGTCCGCCGTCGACCGGGATCTCGGCGCCGGTGATGAAGGACGCGTCGTCGCAGAGGAGGAAGGTGACGAGCGGGGTGATGTCGTCGACGGTCCCGGTGCGGCCGAGCGGTGTCCCGAGGAGGTTGGCCTCGCGGAAGGCGGGCGCGGCGGAGGCGGTCATCTCGGTCTCGATGAAGCCGGGATGGATGCTGTTCACGCGGATGCCGCGCGGTCCCAGTTCCATGGCGGCCGTCCTCGACAGACCGCGCAGGGCCCACTTGCTGGCGGTGTAGGCGACCGGGTAGTGGGCGGTCAGGGCCGCCGACGAACCGACGTTCACGATCGACGCCCCCGCCCGCATCAGCGGCACCAGGTGCTGGATGCCGAGGAGCGGCCCGGTGACGTTGACGGCGTGGACGCGGGCCATGTCCTCGGGGCGTACGTCGTCGATGCGGGCGCGCCAGGTGACGCCCGCGTTGTTGACCAGGCCGTGCACCTGCCCGTACGTCTCGCGCAGGTCGGCGGCGAGGCGGGCCCAGTCCTTCTCGCTGGTGACGTCGAGGCGGCGGCAGCCGGGGGCCTCCGTCGCGTCGGTGGCGATCACGCGGGCGCCCTCGCGGTTCAGTGCCTCGGCCTCCGCGGCGCCCTGGCCCCGTGCCGCGCCCGTGACCACGACGACCTTGCCCAGCAGCCTCCTGGCGCGGAGGTCGGTCACGGTCGCTCCCGCGGGCGGATCCGGGCGGCCGGAACCGGCACCGGGGCTGGGCCGGCCACCACGGTGTTGGAGACGCTGCCGATGCCTTCGACGGTGAGCGTTACCAGGTCGCCGGGCTTCAGCGGCGGCGGGTCCTGCCTGCCGCGTACGCCCCACAGCTCGGCGAGGCAGCCGCCGTTGCCGCACGTGCCGGAACCGAGGACGTCGCCGGGGCGGACGACGGTGCCGCGCGAGGCGTACGCGGCCATCTCCTCGAAGGTCCAACTCATGTTGGACAGCAGGTCCTTGCCGACGACCTCGCCGTTGATCCCGGCGGTCAGCGCCAGACGCAGGAAGCCGTCCGTGCCCCGGTAGGGCTCCAACTCGTCGGCGGTGACGAGATACGGGCCGAGGGTGGTGGCGGTGTCCTTGCCCTTGCAGGGGCCGAGGCCGACCTTCATCTCCGCCGACTGCAGGTCGCGGGCCGACCAGTCGTTGAAGACCGTGTAACCGACGATGTGGTCGCGGGCCTGTTCGGGGGTCAGGTCGCGGCCCTCCTTCCCGATCACGGCGGCGACTTCCAGCTCGAAGTCCAGCACACTCGACCCCGGCGGCACGGGGATGTCGTCGTGCGGGCCGTACACCGCGTAGGGGTTGGTGAAGTAGAACGTCGGGGCCGCGTACCACTGCTCCGGCACACCGGTAGCCGCGTCCACGGACCGCCGTACGCTCTCGACGTGTTCCTCGAAGGTGACGAAGTCCCGCACGGTGGGCGGCTGGAGCGGCGGCAGCAGCCGCACCTCACAGACATGGGGGCCGGGTGGGGCGTCGAGCACCGCGGCGCCCGCGTCGAGCAGTTCCGGCAGGCCGCTCAGGTCGGCGAGCAGTCCGGTCAGGGACCGGGCGCCGGGCAGCGGGTGGAGCATGCCGTCCTCTTCGACGACGGCCACTTGGCGTCGGTTGCGGTACTCGTACGTGGCGAAACGCATGGCGGGGTCCTGTCGGCGGGAGGGCGGGCACTGGGCGAGCCCGGGGGCGCGGCGGGCAGTCAGGGCGACAGGGGATCGCCGCGCCCCCGGTGACCGGGGCCTCGCCGGTCAGACCGGCGGGGCGACGAAGCAGCCGCGGTCGACGTCGTTGAACGACTCCTTGGCGACCATCTCGTTCATCGGGTTGGCGGTGCCCCACTGGTCGGTGACCTCGGGCTGTGAGAAGTCGTAGACGTGCGGGTGCCAGGTGTCCTCGTCGAGGAGTTCGAGCTCGGTGG
Source organism: Streptomyces sp. Y2F8-2 (assembly GCF_014905555.1). Classification (GTDB taxonomy): domain Bacteria; phylum Actinomycetota; class Actinomycetes; order Streptomycetales; family Streptomycetaceae; genus Streptomyces; species Streptomyces cynarae. The sequence goes on from NZ_BNGS01000012.1 coordinate 247,695, forward strand.
TGTACTCCACGGTGTTGCCGTGCGGGTCGAAGAAGTAGGAGAAGGTGTTGTCGCCCGCCATGTGCCGTCCCGGGCCCCAGATCTTGCGGACCCCGGCGCGCAGCAGGCGGCCGGTGCCGCGCATGTACTCGTCGATGCCGCGCAGCTCGAAGGAGATGTGGTGCAGGGAGGTGTGCGGGCCCTGCGCGATGGCCATGGAGTGGTGCTGGTTGCTGATCCGCATGAAGTGCATGACCTCGCCCATGTGCGGCGAGCTGAGGGTGTCGGAGAGGCGGAAGCCGAGGTGGCGCTCGTACCACTCCCGCGTGCGGTTGAGATCCGGGGAGTTGAGGACGACGTGCGACAGCTTGACGGGGATGGACTCCTTTTCCGCGATTCTGCGGTGCCGGCGGGCCTCGACGTCCGCGGAGACCTCGATGGTGCGGCCGTCGAGGTCGAAGAAGCGGAAGCCGTAACCGCCGCCGGGGGTGTCCACCTTGCCCGGCTGGGAAATCAACTGAACGCCGCCCGCGAGGAGTTGTTCGGCCAGGGTGTCCACGTCCGCCGTGCTCGCGGCACCGTAGGAGACGAGGTCGAGGCGCTTGTCCTCGGCCTTGCGGAGCCGTACGACGTACTGCTCGGGACTGCCCTCGGCGGCCAGGAAGGAGATGCCGGAGTCCTCGGCGACCTTGGTCAGGCCCCAGACGCCGGAGTAGAAGTCGAGCTGCTTGTCGTAGTCGGGCACGGCCAGGTCGACGTGCCGCAGGTGGGTGAGCAGACGTGCGCTCATGGTTGTCTCCTCCTGTGCGGGGGTCAGGGCAGGCGCAGCAGCGCTGTCGCGTTGCCGCCGCGCACGGCGTGGAAGTCGGCGCCGGGCAGCCGGGCGGCGCGCAGTGCGGCCACCGGATCCTCGGTGCCCATGTCGAAGGGGTAGTCGGAACCGAGCAGGACCCGGTCGGCCCCGGCGGCCCGGATCAGTGCCCGCAGCACGTGGGTGTCGTGGACGAGGGAGTCGAAGTACAGGCGGCGCAGGTAGGTGCTGGGCAGATGGGCGCAATCGGCGCCCGCGTCGGGGCGGGTGGACCAGGCATGGTCGGAGCGGCCGACGTGGGTGGGCAGGTACCCGCCGCCGTGCGCCGCGATCAGCTTCAGTTCGGGGTGGCGGTCCAGCACCCCGGAGAAGATCAGGTGGGACAGGGCGACGGCGTTCTCGGTGGGCTGGCCGACCGTGTTGGACAGGTACCACCGGTCCAGGCGCTCGTCGAGGGTGCAGCCGAAGGGGTGCAGGAAGAGGACCGCGCCGGTCTCCTCGGCCCGGGACCAGAAGGGTTCGTACGCCGGGTCGGACAGTTCGCGTCCGGGTGCGTGGCTGGAGATCTCCACACCCAGCAGCCCCTGTTCCAGCGCGTGGTCGAGTGCTGCCACGGCCTGGTCAGGATGCTGGAGGGGCACGAGTCCCAGCCCGCGCAGGCGGTCGGGTGCGGCGGAACAGTGGGCGGCCGTCGCCTCGTTGGCGAGTCGGCACAGCTTCTCTGCCGTCTCCTCGTCCGTCCAGTAGTGGTAGTGCGAGGGGGACGGGCTGACCAGTTGGACGTCCACGCCCTGCGCGTCCATGGCGGCCAGCCGCACGCCGACGTCGGTCATCTTCTGTATGCGCTCGCGGACCATCGGACCGCTGACGGCCAGTGCGTCGGGCCCGTTGCGGCGGGCGTCGAGCGCCTTGGCCTCCTCGAGCCCCGGCAGGTCCGCCACCAGGGTCTCGACCTCCGGCAGCAGGACGTGCGCGTGCACGTCCACGGTCGGGGAGGGGCGCGCGTCAGCGCTCCATGAGGGGTGGCGGTCGGGTGACGGGCGGGAGGTCACGGCCGCTCCTTCAGGAAGTTCATCGTGCGGGCGATCAGCCCCGGCACGTCGCCGCGCACACCGTCCAGCTGCCACTGACCGAGCCGCACGGACGCCTCGACGACGGTCCGCACCCGGGGGACGCGGCGCTCGTAGTAGGCCTGGAACAGCCCCTCGTCCCAGTCCCGTCCGCTGGTGAGCAGCTCGGCGAGTACGGAGGCGTCCTCCAGGGACATGGCCGCGCCCTGGGCGAGCGTGGGCGGGCAGCAGTGCGCGGCGTCACCGATCAGCACCACGCGGCCGCGATGCCAGGAGCCCTCCACCAGCAGCCGGTCGAACCACGTGTAGTTGACCTTCTCAGGGTCGGTGATGTGCCGGGTGATCTCCGTCCAGGCGCCGCCGTAGCCCCGTGCCAGGCGGCGCATCTCGGCGGCGTAGTCGGCCGGGTCGACGGACTCCCGGTGACGGCAGCCCTCGACGACGTACGCGTAGATGGTGTCCTGGCTGGTGGGGCAGTATCCGGCGATGTAGGCCGGGCCGCCGTAGGCGAGGTCGGTGCGCACCACGCCCTCGGGGCGCGGCGCGGCCACCCGCCAGATGGCCATGCCGGTCGGTTCGGGCTTGTCGGTGATCCCGATCATCGCACGGGTCGCGGAGTTCAGGCCGTCGGCGGCGATCACCAGGTCGTAGCGGCCCTCGGTGCCGTCGCTGAACCGCACCGAGACCCCGTCGGCGTCCTGCTCCAGGGCTGTGACGGTGATGCCCAGGCGGACGGTGGCGCCGGAGGCGCGGACGGCGTCGATGAGGATCTGCTGGAGTCGGGGGCGCTGCATGCCGAGGGTGGCGGGCAGGTCGTCGCCACCGGTCTGGATGTCCTCGGCGACGTGCAGCACGGTGCCGTCGGGGGCGCTCACGCCCACGGAGCCGAAGGCGAATCCGCAGGCCTCCACCTGCTCCCAGACGCCGAGTTCACGCAGCACCCTCAGGGCGTTGCCCTGCAGGGTGATGCCGGAGCCGGTGGTGGCGTTCCAGTCCGGCTTGGCCTCGATGAGATCCACGGCGGTGCCGGCGCGGCGCAGGAGGACGGTGACGGCGTTGCCGGAGGCGCCTCCTCCGACGACGAGCACGGTGCGGGTACCTCCGGCCGGAGGCGGGGGGAGAGTACGGCTGTCTGCCATGGCGGGGATACCTCTCGAGGTCGGCCGCGCGGCTTCGGGCGGCTGAGGTGCGGCTCGCCCGCCACGAGTGCGGGCCGGACGGGCTGATGGGTCACCCGCAGCGGGTGGTGCGGTGGTGGGAGCCCGGTGCGCCCCCGCTGACCGGGACGTGGCGTACCCGGGCGGCTCGCCGGCTACTTGACGGCTATCGGGTTGACGGGGGAGCCGACGGCTCCGGTGATGGGCAGGGGCGCGGCGGTGAGCCAGAACTCGTACACGCCGTCCGCCGCGCAGTCCTCGGCGAGCGCGTCGAGATCCCACATCTCCCCGATGAGCAGGCCCATGTTGGGGATGGCGACCTGGTGCAGCGGCTGGAAGGCGTTCTCGAACTCGTTGGGCCGTACCTCGAATCCCCACGTGTCGGTGGCGATCGCGGCGATCTCGGTGCCGTGCAGCCAGCCGGCGGTGGTGAACGACAGACCGGGCGCGGGCCCACCGGCGTAGTCGCCCCAGCCGTCGCGCCTGGCGCGGGCGAGGTGACCGGTGCGGACGAGGACGATGTCGCCGCGGCCCACGGTCACTCCCTGCGCCTCGGCGGTCGTGGTCAGATGCTCCTCGGTGATGGCGAACCCGTCGGGCAACTCGCCTTCCTCGCCGACGACTCGGCCCACGTCCAGCAGCACCCCGCGTCCCGCGACATACGGCGCCATGTGCTCGATGCCCGTGACGAGGTCGCCGTCGGAGGTGACCACCTTGTCGGCCCGGCGCCCGTTCCATGCGAAGCCGTGGTCGAAGATGTGCCCGAGCCCGTCCCACTGGGTGGAGCACTGCAACGGCATCGCGATCACGTCGTCCGCGCCGCCGAAGCCGTGCGGGAAGCCCTGGTTGCCGAGGGAGGCGTCGGTGCCCGTGTCGAGCATGGTGTGCACCGGGTTGGTCCGGCGCCGCCAGCCCTTCTGCGGGCCGTTCATGTCGAACCGCTGCGAGAGGGAGAAGCTCACCCCGCGCCGGACCAGAGCGGAGCCCTCGCGTCGGTTGTCCTCGGTGAGGAAGTTGAGGGTGCCCAGGACGTCGTCCTCGCCCCAGCGCCCCCAGTTCGAGTACGCCTTGGCGGCCTCGGCGATCGCGCCCTCCGGGTCGTGCCGGTTCACAGCGCCTCCCGCACGCATCGGGTGCGCTGCACGCCCAGCCCGGTGATGGAACCCTCCATGACGTCGCCGTCACGCAGCAGCCGGCCCCAGTGGAGGCCGTTGCCGGCCGGGCTGCCGGTCAACACCAGGTCACCGGGGAGGAGTCGGGATGTCCGGGAGATGTACGACACCAGGCGGGCGACCCCGAAGAGCATGTCCTTGGTGGACTCGTCCTGCATGGTCTCCCCGTTGAGTTTGAGGGTGACCCGCAGGTCGCCCGGGTCGGCGATCGACTCGGCCGGCACGATCCACGGTCCGAGCGGCGTGAAGCCGGGTGCGTTCTTGCTGCGCAGCCAGTCCGTGCCGATGGCCGGCATGTCGCGGCGGAAGACGGTGGCACGGTCGGTGAGGTCGTTGGCGACGGTGTACCCGGCGACGTATTCCATCGCCTCCTCGACGGAGACGCGGTAGGCGGGCTTGGCGATGACGGCCGCCAACTCCAGCTCCCAGTCCGGCTTTTCGGCCCACGCGGGCAGGACCACGTCGTCGTACGGACCCGTGAGGGCGCTCGGCAGGCCGATGAACACGTACGGCAGGTCCTCGGCGGCCCGCCGGTCCATGATGGCGGCGATCTCCGCGCGTGCCTCCTCGACCGTGCGGGGGTCGTCAGGGGCTCGGTGGGCGACCTCCAGGTCGATCACGTGCTGCCGGTAGTTGGCGCCGGACTGGAAGATCTGCCGCGGCTCGACCGGGGCGTGCACCCGCAGGCCCTCCAGTGGCCGCCAGCCGAGGGCGTCGTCGTCCACGAGGGACTGCAGGACGGGGAGGGTCTCCTCCCACCGCTCCAGTACGGCACGCACACCGGACGGCGTCCAGTCCAGGGTCCTGCTCAGGTCCAGCACCCGCTCCTTAGCCAGCAGTCCGGGAAACGGCCCGCCGTCCGGGGCGGAGAACGTGCCGAGCGCGAACGGACCGACAGGTTGCCCGAGTGTTGCCATGAGATGTCCTCCCACTGGGTTGCGGTCTACTCTGACCCCGATCGGCCAATCACGGAAATCAATCCTGTAAATGCGTCGGATCCACGTCATGGATGGCTTTCTCGTTGCTAGGCGGTGCCCGGTGAACCTGTCCCGACTCGACCTGAACCTGGTGGTCGCCCTGCGCGCGCTGCTGGAGGAACGCAACGTGACCCGGGCCGGCGAGCGCATCGGACTGAGCCAGCCCGCGATGAGCGCCGCACTGGCCCGGCTGCGCCGACATTTCGACGACGAATTGCTCGCGCGCACCGGCAACGCCTATGAACTGACCCCGCTCGGTGTCGCCCTGCGTGACCGCAGCGCCACCGCGTGCGACTTGCTGGAACGCGTCTTCTCCAGCCAGGCCGACTTCGACCCGGCCGCCGAGACCCGCGAGTTCACCCTGCTCGCCTCCGACTACGGGGCGGCCGTGTTCGGCGCCGAGCTCGCCCGCAACGTGCACCAGGAGGCGCCCGGGATCCGGCTCACCTTCCAGCACCCGGCGCCGTCCGTCGTCGAGAACACGGCCACCGTGCTGAGCACCGTCGACGGACTGCTGATGCCGCACGGCGTGATCGACGGCTTCCCCACCGTCGACCTCTTCCAGGACCGATGGCTGTGCCTGGTGGCGGACGACCATCCCGAGGTCGGCGACGAGCTCACGCTGGACGAGCTGGCCGGGCTGCCCTGGGCCGTCTACCAGCGCCCCTTCGACGCCCCGGCCGCCCGGCAGCTCAGCATGATCGGTATCAGCCCCCGGGTGGAGGTCTCCGTGCAGACGTTCCAGATGCTGCCCCACATGGTGGAGGGCACCCGCCGGGTGGCGATGATCCAGGAGCGCCTGGCGCGCAGAGCGGTCCGCTCCGCCGCCGTCCGCGTCCTGCCCTGCCCCTTCGAGGCGGTGCCGGTACAGGAGGCGCTGTGGTGGCACCCGGTGCACGCTCAGGACGCGGCCCACATCTGGCTGCGGCACAAGGCCGCGGAGGTGGGCGCCACACTGGCGGGCCCCGATGCGAAGCAGCCGGATGCGGATCGGCTCTGACACCGGCGCGGCGGCGGCCCGTGAGGGAGGGGGACCCGCCCCTTCGGGCAGCGGTGGCCGGCCCGTGCCCGCCTCGCCGTCGTGCCGGCGGAGGGCGAGGCGGGCGGACTGCGGTCGGGCGCGGTCGCGACACGGACTCGGCGCCGGAGGCGTCCGATCTGACGGGAGCGCCGCCCCGCCGAGGCCTCGCACCGGGAGCGCCACCGCGGTCTCCGCTCATGAGCGCCGCCGAGGCCTCGCACCGGGGCGCCGCCGAGGCCTCGCACCGGGGCGCCGCCGCGGACGTACTGCACCGGCCGCCGCCCGCCGAGCGGGAACGCTGCCATCACGAGCGGAGGCGGGTGGAGACGCGGCCCGTCGTGTCGGCTTCCGTGTGGTCGGCCCAATGGGCGTCCCGCTCAGGCCAGTTGTTCGGGCAGCGGCCGGGTGTCCGTCGCGGCGGCGCGGCGACGGACACCCGTCATTCCCGCCGCGACGACCGCGGCGGCCAGCCCGAGGACGCCCACCGCACCGGCGAGACCGCCGACGGCCGACCCCACGGCGAGCAGGACCAGCGGGCAGACGCACTCGCCGGCGAAGAAGGCCGCCATCCACAACCCCGTGCCCCGGCCGCGGTCCTCGAACGCCAGCCGTGACATGGCGCTGGTGAGGAGGGCGGGCAGCAGCATGCCGGTGCCCAGGCAGTTGACCACCGCACCCACGACCAGCAGCGGGACGCCTCCGGCGAGGAACATCACCCCGAACCCGGCCGCGCAGATCGCGAGGACGGCGGGCAGCATGGGGTCCGGGGAGCGCTTCAGCCGGGCGAAGGTGACCGCTCCGCCGACGGTGGCGGCGCTCGCGATCGCGGTGGCCAGGCCGATCACGGCGGAGTTCGTCACCCCCAGGTCGTCGAGCAGGTACGCCATCTCCACGGGGACGGTGTAGAAGACCATCGCCCCGAAGAAGGTGAGGGCACAGATGCCCGCCCACTGCCGCCAGGGGAACGGCCTCCGGGTGCCGACCGCCGCCGTCTCGGCTCGGGCCTCTTCGGCTGACGCACGGGCGGCCGGGTTGGGCAGGACGACAGCCATCAGCGGGGCGAGTAGCAGGCTCACGGCGTAGACCCAGAAGGGCCCGCGCCAGCCCGCCGACCCGGCGGCGCCGCCGATCACGAAGAAGACGGTGGCCGACGCGGAGGCGCACATGGTCTGCAGGGCCAGGTACTTCACCCGCCGCTGCCCGGTGTAGTAGTCGCCGATCAGCGTGGTGCAGCAGGTCATGATGGCGGCCTCGGCGACACCGACCAGGACTCGGCCGGCGATGATCGCGCCCAGCGAGTCCAGCCAGAGGGGCGCCGTACCGAACACGGCGTACAGGACGGTCGCCACGACCAGCAGGCGCTTGCGCCCCAGCCGGTCCACGATCACTCCGGCGAGCGGGGCCAGCAGCGCGAGCGCGAGCGCCGGAACGGTCAGCGCGAGGGGGACCAGCGCCTTGGCCCCCGGGGTCGACGCGAAGTGGTCCTGCATCTTCGGCAGTACCGGGGCGATCAGCACCGCCCCCAGGATCGGCAGACAGCTGCCCGCCATCAGCAGGGCCACGCGCAGCAGATGGGCCGGGCCCGCCACGGCGACGGGCGACGGAGCGGCGTCATCGACCGCGGCGGGAGGCAGGGGCACGGAACCGGGCATCGCGACTCCAGGGGATGGTGTACGGAGCGGGTCGTTCTCTACGGAGCAGGCATGCCTTGGACGAGCGCCGAGGGGCAGGGCATGCGGCGAGGCGAGGGCCGCACACCGGCGGCTGATCCGGACAAACGGCGTGCGGGTAGGGACGACTATGGGTTGTCCGAGGGCCCGCGGCCATCCTCCGCACGATCCGAATCCCGTATCCGCGTCATCCACGCGGTGGATGACCCTGGGTGGGTGCGGGAGGGCAGTGGGCCGGCCCGGGCCGCGAAGCCGACGCTGTTCCTGAGGGTGGAAGCGGCAACGGTCTGCCAGTCTTGGAGGTGTCCCGGCGGCTGGGGCGCAAGGGCATCAACGAGGCGGCGGACACCTACGGGGCGCCTCACCCGGGACCCCACTGACCGGGCGGGCATGGTGATGAATGTGCAGTGCGCTGACCGGGCACCGTGCCGGCCGATGCGGCATGATCCAGCGTTTTCGCAGGTCGGAGGGTGGTCTGGTATGTGCGGTCGATATGTCTCCACCCGTGGCCCCCAGGACCTCGTACGACTGTTCAGGGTCACCGACTGGGACGAGCGGGACGACCTGCCGCCGAGCTGGAACGTCGCTCCGACGGACGACGTGTGGGCGGTTCTCGAACGCGCGCCTCGCGGCTCGGGAGCCGTCCGGCGGCAGTTGCGCCCGCTGCGGTGGGGCCTGGTGCCGTCCTGGGCGAAGGACCCGAAGATCGGCGCCAGGATGATCAACGCGCGGATGGAGACCGTGCACGAGAAGCCCGCCTTCCGCCTGGCCTTCCTCAGGCGGCGCTGTCTGCTGCCCGCCGACGGTTTCTACGAGTGGCAGCAGGTCCCGGCCACCGGCAAGGGGAAGGCCCGCAAGCAGCCGTACTTCATCAGCCCGCAGGACGGCCAGGTCATGGCCCTGGCGGGGCTGTACGAGTTCTGGCGTGACCCGTCGGCGGCCGAGGACGACGATTCCGCCTGGTGGACGACCTGCACCATCCTCACCACGGAGGCCACCGACGCCGCGGGCCGCATCCACCCCCGGATGCCGCTGGCCGTCGACCCCGGCCACCAGGACGCCTGGCTCGACCCCACGCACCAGGACCCGGCCCGGCTGCGCGCCCTGCTGAACCCACCCGCCGACGGCCGTCTGGACGCCCGCCCTGTCTCCACGGCCGTCAACGACGTCCGGAACAACGGCCCTCAACTGCTGGAGCGAGCCGAGGCCTAGACTCCGACGGCTCGACGCCCGTCGGCGTATTCGCTCGTATGCTGGTCCCCGAATCGCTCAAACGAACATTCAAGGGCGGGAGGCCTCATGCGTGAGCCGGTCGATCTCAGGCGCCGGCGGATCCTGGCCGCGGTGCAGTCGCGCGGTGCGGCGCGGGTGCGGGACCTCGCCGCCGAGCTCCAGGTGTCCGTGGTGACGATCCGCCGGGACGTGGAGGAGCTGACCCGAGAGGGGAAGCTGCGGCGCGGTCACGGGGTGGTCCGCTCGACGCTTCCCGCTCAGGAGGTGCCGGGCACCCCCGTCGCGGACGGGGACACGGTCGCCGTGGTGGTGCCCGAGCGGCATTCGTACCTCTACGAGACCCTGCACGGCGCCCGCACCGCGCTGGAGGATGCCGGCCTGCGCATCGCCCTGCACATCGCGCCGCAGGTGCCCGGAGCGGAACGCCCGCAGGTGGAGCGGGCGCTGGCGGAGGGCGTACGCGGTGTTCTCCTCGCGCCGCGGTGGCGCACTCCGGCGGCCGAGGAGGCCGACCACGAGTGGCTCGCGGACCTCGGCGTACCGACGGTGCTGATGGAACGGCGGCCCCGCAAGGGCAGCGCCCTGCACGCGATGGACTCGGTGTGCTCCGACCACTGGTACGGCGCCCATCTCGCCGTGCAGCACCTGGTGGGTCTCGGGCACCGGCGGATCGTCTTCGCGACACGCGACGACAGCCCCACCGCGCGGAGCCTGCGGGCCGCCCTGGGCGAGGTCGCCGAGGCGCATCCGCTCGTCGAGGAGTGGGCCTGGGCGCTCAGTTCCCCCGCGGCCGGGGAGGGCGGGTCGACGGACCTGGCCGCTCTGCTGCGCAAGCTCGGGGCCACCGCGGCCGTGCTGCACGGCGACGTCGACGCCCTGATGCTGGTTCAGCAGCTCGCAGAGAAGGGTGTGCGGGTCCCCCAGGACTGCTCGGTCGTGGCGTACGACGACGTGGTGGCAGGACTCGGCACACCCCGGCTGACCGCCGTCTCGCCGCCCAAGGGCGAGGTGGGCCGCGTCGCCGCCGAACTGCTGCTGCGGCGGCTCGACGGCTCCGGCAACGGCGCGCTCGCCCTCGCATCGGTGCAGCGCATCGAGCTGCTGCCCACGCTGATCGTCCGCGACTCCACCGGCGAGCCCCCACGAGTGGGATGAGCGTTTGACCGTTTCATTTTCTTCTGATCGATCTCTTGACCGTTTCTTGTGCGGCCGTGAGGATTCCCGTGTCTCGAACAGGTCGTGTCCGTACGGACACCAGCAGCCGCGGGAGGCACCATGCCTGGTCGACAGAGCCGTCGATCCGTGCTCGCCGCGATGGCCGCGCTACCGCTGACAGGGGCCGTGAGCGCCTGCAGCGGCTCGGCGGGTTCCCCGTCGCGCGGCACCGGCAGGACCACGCGCATCACCTTCTGGTCCGCCCTGCGCGGCAGCAAGGAGGTGGTGGACGCGTTCAATCGCACGCATGACCGCATCCAGGTCGACTTCCAGCAGATCCCCTCCGGAGGGCAGGGCGGCTACGCCAAACTCAGCAACGCCGCCCGGGCCGGCAACGCGCCCGACGTCGCCACCATCGAGTACCCGCAGGTCCCCGGCTTCGCCATCGACGGCGTCGCCCGTGACATCACCGCGCTCGTCAGCGACACCCTGCGCGCCAAACTGCTGCCGCAGGCCCTCGGCCTGACCACCTTTCAAGGTCGGGTGTTCAGCGTCCCGCTCGACGTCGAGCCGATGGTCATGCACTACCGGGCGGACCTGTTCGAGCGGTACGGACTCCGAGTACCGCGTACCTGGGACGAGTTCGCGGCCCTGGCCCGCACCGTCAGGCGCAAAGCCCCGGAGCGGCGGCTGGTGCTGTTCCCCACCGACGGGGCCACGCAGTTCGCCGCGTACTCCTGGCAGGCGGGCGCCCACTGGTTCGACACCTCCCACGGCGCGTGGAACGTCTCCCTCGCCGACGGCCCCACCCGGCGCACCGCGGCGTACTGGCAGCGGTTGATCGACGACGACGTGGTGTTCATGAACGCCGTCGAAAGCCGGCAGTCCGACGCGCAGATCGGCAACGGGCTGGTCCTCACCCGGCTGAGCGGCGCCTGGGACGCAGGTGCCCAGATGAAGGCGCGGCCCGGGCAGAAGGGCCAGTGGCGGATCGCCCCGCTGCCCCAGTGGGACACGGGCCGGCCCTACGTCGGCACGCACGGCGGCTCCACCTTCGCCGTCACCAAGGACAGCAAGCACCCTGAGGCGGCCATGGAGTTCATCGAGTGGCAGGTGTCCCACCCGGACGCGCTGCGCGCCCGCCTCTCCAGCGGCACCAGCAGCCAGTACCCGGCGGCCTCCGCCCTCGTCGCCGTGGGACGCGCCGCCTTCGACCGGTCGTACTACGGCGGCCAGGACATCTACCGCCTGTTCGAGCAGGAGGCCCACAAGATCCGCGACGGCTGGGTCTGGGGACCCCGCATGACCGCCACCGGGAGAGTGATGCAGGACTCCTTCGCCCGCGTCGGCGCCGGCCAGGGCACCCTCATCGACGCCGTGCGCGCGGCTCAGGACGGCACCATGCCCGACCTGAAGGCCCTGGGCCTGTCCACCACCCAGCACAGCACCTGAGCCGCCCGAAAGGCAGGTGATGCCCCATGACCGCGACCACCCCGCACGCCCCGGCCACCACGCTCCGCACCGCCGCCCCGGCCGCCGCCGGCCGCACCCGCAGGGCCGCCAGGCGTCGTCGACTCGCCGCCTGCGCCGCCCTGATGGCGCCCTTCTTCGCCCTGCTCGTCACCGTCTTCCTGATCCCCGTCGGCACCGCCGTCTACCTCAGCTTCCACAGCGACGACCACCCCGGTCTCGGCTTCGGCCCCGGCCGCACGGTCTTCGTCGGGCTGCGCAGCTACGCGGCCGTCCTCACCGACCCCACCTTCCTGTCCGGGCTCGGCACGGTCGCCCTGTACTGCCTGGTCTACATCCCCGTCATGGTCGTCGGCGCGCTCGCGCTCGCCCTCCTGCTGGACTCAGGCGTGGTACGCCTGCGCGCCTGGGCCCAGCTCGGGCTCTTCCTGCCGCACGCCGTTCCCGGCATCATCGCGGCGCTGATCTGGCTCTACCTCTACACGCCGGGCATCAGCCCCGTCATCGCCCTGTTCGCCAAGGCCGACATCACCATCGACTTCCTCGGCCTGCACACCGTGCTGCCCTCCATGGTGAACATCGCCCTGTGGAGCAACCTCGGCTACAACATGGTCGTCTTCTACGCCGCCCTGCAGGCCGTGCCCCGCGAGGTGATCGAGGCGTCCGTCGTCGACGGCGCGGGACCGGTGCGCACGGCTCTGCAGGTCAAGACGCCGCTGGTGCGCGCCTCCATCGTGATGGTCGCCATGTTCACCCTCATCTGGGGACTGCAGCTGTTCACCGAGCCGATGCTGCTCAGCCAGTCCTCACCGATGATCAACTCTCGCTTCTCGCCGAGCATGTACATCTACGACGCGGCCTTCACCCGCAACAACTACAGCCTGGCGGCGGCCGCCTCGGTCGTCCTGCTGCTGTGCACCATCGCCCTGTCCTACGGCGTCACCCGCTTCACCAGCCGCTCCACGACCGCCGAGGAGGCCCGATGAGCGCCGCCGGCAGCACCCTCCCACGCCACCGGCTGCTCGGCCGGGCCACCGTCAACACCGTCGTCGCGCTGTCCGTGCTGTACACCCTGCTGCCGGTGCTGTGGCTGGTCCTCGCCGCGGGCAAGACCAGGGACGCGCTGTTCGGCAGCAATCTGCTGTCCCTGAAGGACTTCTCCTTCCTGACGAACCTGCACGACCTGTTCGCCATGGACGACGGCCAGTACGGCCGCTGGTACCTCAACAGCCTGCTCTACGCGGTCGTCGGCGCCGCACTCGGGGCCCTGATCAGCGTGGCGTGCGGATACGCCTTCGACAAGTACCGCTTCCGGCACAAGGAGAAGCTGTTCGGCCTGGTCCTCGCGGCGGTGATGGTCCCGCAGACCGTCCTCGCGCTGCCGCTGTACCTGATGGCCTCCGGCACCGGCCTGGTCAACACCTTCTGGGCCGTGTTCATCCCGGTCCTGTTCAACCCGTTCGGCGTCTACCTGGGCCGCATCTTCAGCCAGGGCCACGTGCCCGACGAGGTCCTGGAGGCCGCGCGCATGGACGGCGCCGGTGAGCTGACCACGTACGTCAGGGTGGCGCTGCGCATGCTCGGCCCCGGCCTGGTGACCGTGTTCCTCTTCCAGCTCACCGCCGTCTGGAACAACTTCTTCCTGCCCATGGTGATGCTGTCCGACCAAGACCTGTATCCGGTCAGCCTGGGCCTGTACACCTGGAACAGCTCGGCCTCCGTGTCACCCGAGTACTACCCCGTGGTGATCATGGGCTCGCTGCTCGCCGTCCTCCCGCTGATCCTCGCCTTCGCCCTGCTGCAGCGCTTCTGGCGCAGCGGACTGACCGCCGGCGCCGTCAAGTAGCCCTTCTCGCAGGAGTTCCCCGAACAGCCCCTCCCACCAGGAGTTCTCCGACCGACATGACCGTCTCGACGCCGGGCCCCGGCTTCCGCCCCCGTGCCGCCCTCGCCATGTCCCCCGAGGCCGCCGCGGCCGTCCTCGACCCCGAGTCGCTGGACGCGCTCGCCGCGCTCTGCGATCTCGCCCCGCCGCCCGTCCTGGACGACTTCACCACACCCCGGGCCCGGGCCGTCCTCGCCGACGTCGACCTGCTGGTCACCGGCTGGGGCTGCCCCCCGCTCGACGAGGACACGCTCGGGGCGGCGCCCCGGCTGCGCGCGGTCGTGCACACCGCGGGCAGCGTCCGCAGGCACATCACCGACGCCTGCTGGGAGCGCGGCATCGAGGTGTCCTCCGCGGCCTCCGCCAACGCAGTCCCCGTCGCCGAGTACACCCTCGCGATGATCCTCCTCACCGGCAAGCACGTCCTGGAACGCGCCCGCGCCTACCGCGCGACCCGCACCCGCGACGACTGGCTGCGCACCCCCCGCACCATCGGCAACCACCGCCGCACCATCGGCATCCTGTCCGCATCGCTCACCGGCCGCCGCGTCATCGAACTGCTCCACCCCCACGACTTGAACCTCCTCCTGCACGACCCGTACGTCACCGACGCCGACGCCGCCGAACTCGGCGTGGAACGCGTCGAGTTGGACGAGTTGTTCGCCCGCAGCGACACCGTCAGCGTGCACACCCCGCTGCTGCCCACCACCCGGGGACTGGTCAGCCGTGAACTGATCGAGGCCATGCGCCCCGGCGCCGTCCTGATCAACACCGCCCGTGGCGCGGTCGTCGACCAGGACGCGCTCACGGATGCCGCCGTGGCAGGCCGCATCCGGGCCGTCGTCGACGTCACCGACCCCGAAGTCCTGCCGCCCGGGCACCCGTTGTGGGACTGCGACAACGTTCTCCTCACCCCCCACCTGGCCGGCTCCCAGGGCAACGAGTGGCGCCGTCTCGCCGACCTGGCCCTCGCCGAGACCGCGCGTTGGGCCTCCGGCGCCGGCTTCCTGCATCCCGTACGACGCGAAAGGCTGGCCTTCCAGGCATGAGCACCCCCGGCACCCCCTTCGAACTCCCCCCTGAGAACCACGAGTCGAGCCCGTACACCGGATACACGCGGGCCCACTGGGAAGCCGTCGCCGACGGGCTGCTGGCGTCCGCGTGGCGCTGGAGCACTCCGGGCTGCGCCCTGCTGCACCTGCCCGGGCGTCCCTCACGCTCGGGAGTGCGCTCCGACGGACTGGAGGGCTACGCCCGCACGTTCCTCGCCGCCGCCTTCCGGGTGGCGGGCGCCGCCGGCGACGACCCGCACGGCTGGCTGGAGCGGTACGCGCGCGGCCTCGCCGCCGGCACCCGCACCCCCGGCCGCGACGACACCGAGTCCTGGCCGCTGATCCTCGACCACGACGTGCAGGGCCAGCCGATGGTGGAGTCCGCGTCGGTCGCGCTCGGGCTGCGGCTGACCGTGCCCTGGCTGTGGAAGAACCTCGACGCGGACGTCCAGGACCGGGCGGAGGAATGGCTGCGCGGGGCGCTGCGCCACACGCCCGCGCCCAACAACTGGTACCTCTTCCCGTACACCGTCGCCGGGTTCCTGGAGTCGGTCGGCCGCGGCGACGCGGAGACGGCCGCGGCACGGCAGCGGGCGCTTGACCTGCTGGAGGGGTGGTACCGGGGCGACGGCTGGTACGCGGACGGGGACGGCCGCGCCTTCGACCACTACAACGGCTGGGCCCTGCACCTGTACCCGGTGCTCGACGCCCACCTCGCCGGGGACGAGGAGTCGTCCGCGCGCTACGGGGCGCGGCTGCGGGAGCACCTGGACGGCTTCTCGCTGATGTTCGGCGCGGACGGTGCGCCGCTGCACTTCGGCCGGTCGCTCGCGTACCGGTTCGCCGCGTCGGCCGCCGTCGGCCTGGGCGCCCTCACCGGCCACACCCCGCTGACCCCGGGCACCTCCCGGCGCCTGGCGAGCGGCAGCCTGCGCTACTTCCTGGACCACGGCGCACTGAACGAGGACGGGCTGCTGAGCCTCGGCTGGCACGGCCCGCACGAGGCGACCCTGCAGACCTACTCGGGTCCGGCGTCCCCGTACTGGGCGTCCAAGGCGTTCGTGTCCCTGCTGGCACCCGCCGGTCACCCCCTGTGGACGGCGCGGGAGGAGCCCGCGCCGGCCGAGGAGGCCGACCGGGTGCTCGCCCTGCCGGCGCCGGGGCTGCTGGTCCAGGCCACCCGGGCCGACGGGATCGTACGGCTGCACAACCACGGCAGCGACCATGTGCGGCCGCACGAGGGCGAGTTCGCCGCCGAGGACGATCCGCACTACGGGCGCCAGGCGTACTCCACCCGTACCGGCCCCACCGCCCTCGGGAACATCCCGGACAACCACCTGTCCGTCGAGGTCGAGGGGCGGGGAACCGTACGGCGGCGCGTCCACCCCCTGGGGGCGGGCCACGGCGCCGGCTGGGGCTGGGCCGCCTCCTGGCACCGGCCCGTGTTCGCCGCCGGGCCGCCGATGGTGCCCGGCCTGAGGGTGGAGAGTGTCACGGTGGTCCGCGGACGGTACGATCTGCGCGTCCACCGTGTGATCGGCGCCCCGGACGGCGCCCGGGTCGCCCACACCGGCTGGGCCACCGGCCCGGAGGAGCCCGTCGTGTCGGCGCTGCACGGGCTGTACGGCTGGGACGAAGGCCCCGAGCCGGTGCCCGCGCCCGGCGGCACCGCCTACGCCCGCTGGGCCCGGGTCCCCCGGCTCACCGGCCGTGCAGGCGGCACCACCGTGCACGTGTGCCTGGCGAGTCTCACCGCGGAACCCGACCCGGCACCCCTGGCGGAGGCGGTCGCCGACGTCACGGTCGACGACGACGGTGTCGAGGTGACGTGGACCCACGACGGGGCGCGGTCCCGGGTCGGGTTCCGGCCGTTCGGCGTCTCGCTCCTTGGGTGAGTGACGGTGACGGGTCGTCAGCCGATGTGGTAGCTGTCGCCGTACACCTTCCAGTCCAGCGGCGGGTCGAGGTTCAGGTTGCCCTTGCGCAGGAACACCCGCTGCTCGGTGTCGACCCGGCTGGTGTCGCTGTGGGCCGCCTCCTGCTTCATGGCCCACACCCGTGCGTCCAGGAAGGCGTTGAGGTAGGCGACCTCGCCGCCGCCCTGCGCCGGCGGCTTCGCCGTGCGCAGGGCCCGCTTGCGGATGTTGCGGAAGCTCGTCGGGTCGTCCCCGTCGCCGTGCATCACGATGGCGTCGTAGTACGTGAACTGCCCCAGGACGCCCAGCCCGTCCGCCTTGCCCTGCTGGACGGCCGGGTTGAAGTACACCCGGTCTCGTTCGTCGTTCTGCGCCTGCTGGAACGCCGTGTCCTGCGCCGCCTTGCGCCAGTCCTTGGGGAAGTTCGGGTCCAGTCCGTCGTGGGAGTCGCTGCCGTTGACCCGGCGCAGTGCCGGCAGGTACTTGGCGAGGACGTTGCCGGGCTTGCGGTCGGTGTACAGCTGGACGAGGTCGAGCATGTCGCCGGTGCCGGAGCAGAATCCGATGATGCCGGCGGTGTAGCCGCGGCCGTCGCCGATGTCCTCGATGTACTTGTACTGGGCCTTCCAGTCGAGGGAGGAGTTCTCCGCGCTCGAGACCAGCTCCATGGCGATCTCCTTCTTCGCGGGGTCGTCGAGCCCGACGGCCCTCGCCGCCTCGGGGACCGCCGCGGCGCGCGGGGCGTCGAGGAGCGGGACGGCCGCCAGCGAGGCGCCCAGGAAGGCGAGGACGGCGCGACGCGAGGTGCCGGCGGGGGCTGCCGCGGCATGGTTCGGATGCACCACAGGGACTCCAAGTGAAGGTGGGGGGTGGGAACTTGGGCCGTGCACTGTTAGGAAGGTTTCCTATCGGTTTCCTATCAGAGGTGGCGCGCGCAGTCACCCTTGCGGCGGGCAAGTTCCTGGTAAAGAGCGGGAGTTGGGCGGGTCGTCCCCTGGCGGGTCGTCCCCTGGCGGGCCGTCCCCTGGCGGGCCGCCTCCTCAGGGCAGCGGCTGCTCGGCCCAGATGACCTTGCCCCGGGGCGTGTAGCGGGTGCCCCAGCGCTCGGTGAGCTGGGCGACGAGGAACAGGCCGCGCCCGCCCTCGTCGGTCATGGCCGCGTACCGCAGATGGGGTGAGGTGGTGCTGCCGTCGAAGACCTCGCAGATCAGGCTGCGGTCGTACAGCATGCGGACCCGCACGGGCGCGCTGCCGTACCGGATCGCGTTGGTGACCAGCTCGCTGAGGATGAGCTCCGTGGTGAACGTCAGCTCTTCCAGACCCCACCGCGCCAGCTGCCGGGTCACCGACGCGCGCACCTCGCCCACCGCCGCCGGGTCCGTCGGCACCGGCCACTCGGCCACCCGGTCGGCGGCCAGGGCCCGGGTGCGCGCGACGATCAGGGCGATGTCGTCGCTCGGCCGGTCCGGCAGCTCCGACTCCAGGACGGCCCGGCAGGTGTCCTCCGGGGACGGTCCGGCTCCGGCCAGCGCGGTGCGCAGCAGCTCCAGACCGTCGTCGATGTCCCGGCCCCGGTCCTCGACCAGTCCGTCGGTGTACAGCACCAGCCGACTGCCCTCCGCCAGCTCCAGGTCGGCCGTCTCGAACGGTAGCCCCCCGAGGCCGAGCGGGGGACCGGCCGGAACGTCGGGGAACTCCACGCTGCCGTCGGGCCGGACCACGGCCGGCGGCGGATGGCCGGCCCGGGCGACGGTGCAGCGCCGGGAGACCGGGTCGTAGATCGCGTACAGACAGGTCGCGCCCGTGACGGGGGCGCTGCCCGGATCGGCCGCCTCGTCCTGGTCGATGCGGCCGACCAGCTCGTCGAGCAACGCGAGGAGCTCGTCGGGCGACGGGTCGAGTGCGGAGAAGTTGTGCACCGCGGTGCGCAGCCGCCCCATCGTGGCCGCGGCGTGCAGCCCGTGGCCCACGACGTCGCCCACCACCAGCGCCACCCGGGCACCGGACAGCGGCAGTACGTCGAACCAGTCACCGCCCACTCCGGCCTGCGCCGGAAGGTACCGGTAGGCGATGTCCAGGGCGCCCTGCTCGGGCAGCCTCCGCGGCAGCAGACTGCGCTGCAGCGTCACCGCCATGCTGTGCTCGCGGGTGAAGCGGCGAGCGTTGTCGATGGAGACCGCGGCGCGCGCGACCAGCTCCTCGGCGAGGGCCAGGTCCTCCGCGTCGAAGGGCTCGGGCTTCTCGCAGCGCCAGAAGTTGACCAGGCCCAGGATCAGGGACCCCGCCCGCACCGGCACCGTGATCAGCGAGTGGATCCCGTACTCCACCACCTGAGCGGCCCGTTCCGCGTCCTGCGCCAGCCAGCCCGGAGCCTCGCCGAGACGGGGCTCGAGGACGGCCCGTGCGCCGCGCAGCCCCTCGGCCTGCGGAGAGGACTTCACCCACTGGATCCGCTCGCCCACCGCATACAGGGGAGTGTCCTTGCGGATACCGCTGAACGCCGCACGGCGCAGCTCGTTCCCCGCCTCGGGTTCCTCGCCGTCCAGCACCGCGTCGAACAGGTCCACACTGGCGAAGTCCGCGAACCGGGGGACGGCCAGCTCGGTCAGCTCCTCGGCGGTACGCGTCACATCCAGGCTCGTGCCGATGCTCAGACCGGCGTCGTAGAGCAGGCTGAGGCGTTCCCGCGCCACCTCGGCCCGGCCGGACAGGGCGCGCAGCTCCGTCGAGTCGCGGAGCGTGGCCACACTGCCGGGCGGGCCGCCGTCCACGTCGGTGGACCGCTGGTTGATGGCCAGCAGCCGGTCCCCGACCAGGTGCACCTCGTCGGTGGCGACCCGTCCGGACGCCAGGAGGGCGGCGGTCTCCGGGGGGAGGCCGAGCTCGGACACATGCCGCCGCTCGGCGTCCTTGGGCAGGCCGAGCAGGCGGTGCGCCTCGTCGTTGGCGAGCAGCAGGTCACCGTCCTCGCCGAGGATCAGCACCCCTTCCCGCACCGAGTGCAGCACCGCGTCGTGGTGCTCGTACATCCGCGTCATCTCGCGTGGCCCCAGGCCGTGGGTCTGGCGCAGCAGCCGCCTGCTGACCAGCGCCGTGCCCGCCGTGGCCAGGGCGAGGCCCACGGCCGCGGCGGCGAGGACCAGCGGCATCTGCCGGTTCGCCGCGCCGCCCACGTGTTCCGTCGTGACACCGGCCGCCACCAGTCCCACGACCTTGCCGTCGGGCGCCTTGACGGGCACCACCGCCTGCACCAGCCGCCCGATGGTCCCGTTGATCTCCTCGATCTGGGTGCCCCCTGCCAGCGCCGGCTGGATGTTCCCGACGAACTTCTTGCCGATACGGTCCGGTTTCGGGTGGGTGTAGCGGATTCCGTCGGTGTTCATGACGACGATGAAGTCGACCTTCGTGGCCTTGCGGGCGGCCTCGGCCCGCGGCTGCAGCACGGCCGTGGGGTCGGGGCCGCCCAGCGCCTGCACCGTGCCCGGCGCGTTGGCGAACGCCTCGGCCACGGCGAGGGAGCGGTTGCGGGCCTCCTGTGTGGTGTCGTGGCGCACCTGCAGCAGCAGCGCCGTCACCGCCGCGACGACCAGCAGCAGCACGATGACGACCTGCAGCACGAAGACCTGCCCGGCGACGCTGCGCCCGCCCAGCGCCGCGCGTAGTCCCGACCGGGACCGGCCCGCCGCCTCCTGCTCGCGGCGGGCGAGAGAACGGCGCGCCGCTCGCCCCGGTCCCTGCTCGGACGCCCCTGGAGCGCGGTCGTGCGCCGGTGCGCGCACACCGCCGGCACGGCGGGGCGAACGGGTACCGGGTCGACCCGGAAGCCGGACCATGTGCCGACTCTATCGGGCGGCAACTGTGTCCGGGAGGGCGTGTCCCTAAGGCAATGACGTCCTGATCGGAGACATCACGGCAGCCGTCTCACACCAGGTCTGTGAGATGTGTGTGAGACGACGGCCGTCGAAGGGGAGCTGTCGACAGGCGCAGCACGGCACCGCTGGTTGAGGTTTCCGGTCCTCTGCCAGCCGAGGCCGTCGTACGGCTGCACCTTCCCCGCGCGCCATCGATGACCGCGCGTTCGGCACCCGCGCGTGCATGCGGATCGCACGGGGTGTGAAGAAACCCGTCCGCCAGAGATTCCCGGTTCTCCGGCAGGGCGGGCGTTCAAGGGGCGCACGACGCTTTCGCATGCATCTATCTGCTGCGTACCCGTGATCGCGAAATTTCCCCAGCCGGGTAAAGACCTCCGACCATGATCGTCCAGCTTGGTCGGATGCCACTCGGCCCCATGCCCGACTCGGTACTGATCCGACGCCGGGTCATCGAGGACCGCATCCCGCACCGCCGGCGAGCACGTCAACCTCACACAGCGAGAAGCCCCGCCCATCCGTCACGGGAAGCAGACGCGCGGGCCGCATAGGGGGCGCTACCGGCGAGCGCGACCAGCAGCGTGCCGATGTGACCGAGCTTGGGCGCGTCGATCGCGTAGGCCTCAGCCGACGCAAACCGCGGCCCGGGGCAGCAGGTGGTCCAGCACCCAGGCGGCTTCAGCCGGAAGCCGGGGCCGGTGGTGAAGATCCAGGAAGCGGTGCTGCCAAGGCTTGAGCGCGTCCTGGGCCGGCCGGCGACGCACGTCTTCGCCGACATGAACAGCGGTGTGAACGAGGAGGAACAGCCGCGGGGTTGACGGTTTTTCAGCCGGGACAGGCCCGCCTGGGCGAACCGGCCACGCCAGCGGCGGACGGTGTCCACATGCAGGCCCGTCTCCCGGGCGATGCATGCGTGGGAGCGTCCATGCCCAGCGTGCAGCACCACCTGTGCACGCACCCGCAGCCGGTGCTCGGTCTTGTGGCCGTAGGCCATCTTCTTCAACCGCACGCGCTCGGCAGCACTCGGGGCTGTCGGACAGGGGCTGCGGACGGGCATGGCGGGCGGACCGATCGGCCGAGTGGATCACTGGTACCCGCAGCGTGCCCCGCCCGTCACCGCCCCAGCCCCCGCATGACCGGTGCAAGAGGCCACGTGGACAGGGAAAACGCAACTTCGACATGGCTCGCGGAGACAGCTACCTTCACCTGGTCCTCGGCGATCGCCCACGGTCGCACAGGAGTTCCTTCAGGCTGAGCCACTCGCGACGGGATGAGTTGGTCACGCCCCACGAATCCTCGCCTCCAGGCGTAAGCCACCGAACCGGGTCCACACCAGGCACCCCGACCAGGGAGAGACGCATGCCCCATCTTGCGCTGTACACATTCGGCGTCCTGAAGTCACCTCTCGCCGATCCCGCACCTCTCACGCGCGAGTTCTACGACAGCGGTGAGGCCGTCTATCGGAAGATCAGTCAGCACCCCGGGTACCTCGCGCGTGCTGAAGCGGCGGACGGTGACCGGGGCATGCTCTTCGGGGCGGACTGG
This sequence comes from Streptomyces sp. Y2F8-2, assembly GCF_014905555.1. Lineage (GTDB taxonomy): Bacteria > Actinomycetota > Actinomycetes > Streptomycetales > Streptomycetaceae > Streptomyces > Streptomyces cynarae. The sequence goes on from NZ_BNGS01000012.1 coordinate 269,677, forward strand.
GGTGCATGGGGAGAGTTCGCCGTACCGACCTGGTACGGCAAGGGCCGTACGGTGGAGACCACCGCCCTGGCCGCGACCCTCTCACTCTGGACCGACCTGCGCCCCGCCTTCGACGCCGTCTACACCGGTCTGCACCGTGAGGCGCTGAACAGGCGTTACGACTGGTTCGAGAGGACAGGACACCCGAGTTACGTGTTCTGGTGGGTCTCCGACGACGTGATACCCACCTGGCAGGACGGGGTTTCCAGGCTGGAGCACCTCCACGACCACGGCTCCGCGCCGCACGCCTTCACCTTCCACCACTCGTTCGCCCCGGACGGAACTCCGACCAGGATCAAAGGCATCGGGCCGAAGAGCGACCAGGTTCGCTGACAAGGAAGCCTGCCGTGGCCGTCGGTGATCAGGTGGTGCTTGGAGCCGGCCCGTCCCCGGTCAACTGGCGACGGGCCCGTCCGGAGCCCCCTTTTAACGCTCTGACGTGGCTGGAGTCCACGACCGCCCCCGACCAGTCGAGGCGGGCGGCGGCATTCAGCTCGGCCAGCAGCACCTCGTGCAGGTGTTCCTACTGGATGCCGGTATGCAGCACAAACAGGATCCCGCACAGCGCCTGCCGGTCCGGGACCGGCTTGCGGCCCGGGTACCTGAACGCGCATGCGCCATCTCCCCGGGGCGGCGCGAACCGGAAGCGCGTCACCAGGGCACCGCTCCCTCGTCGTCGAAGAAGCGGCCCGTCGGCCCGTCGGCCGATACGGTGGCCAGCCGGATCGCGGCGGCTGCGCCCTGCTGGGGGGTGCGCACTCCCCGGAAGCCGTTGAGGTCGGTCGCCGTGAAGCCGGGGCAGACGGCGTTGATCAGGATGTGGGTGCCGGCCAGTTCCTTGGCGTACTGCACGGTGACGGCGTTGAGGAACGTCTTCGACGGTGCGTAGGCGATGGAGATGGGGCCCGTCTCGGCGCCCGGCGTGGTCTGAAGCGTGAGGGAGCCGACGCTGCTGGAGACGTTCACAATCCGCGGCGACGGCGAGCGGCGCAGCAGAGGGAGCAGGGCGTTGGTGACGCGGATGACGCCGATCACGTTGGTCTCCACGGCCGCCCGTACCCGGTTCACGTCGACCGTGGTGGGCTCCTGCGGTCCGCCGCCGGTGATCCCCGCATTGTTGACGAGCGCGTCGAGCCGCCCGGCCCGCTCCTCCATCAGCCGAGCCGCCGCTGTCACGCTGGCGTCGTCGGTCACATCCAGCGGCACGCCGAACGCGTCGGCTCCGGCCGCGCGCAGCTTGTCCACAGCGGCCTCGCGCCGCTCCTCGTTCCGCGCGCCGATTCCGACGGACCAGCCGAGGGCGCCGAGCCCGGCGGCGATCTCGTACCCGATGCCCTTGTTGGCCCCGGTCACCAGCGCGACCTTGTGGTGGTTCACGGTGTTCGTCTCACTCATGACATCGATACTTCGCCCCCGCCGGGCAGGGCGTCCAAGACCGACTGGGTGGACGGCGATACCGCCCGGGTATCGCTCCTGGCCATCCCGGTTAGGCTGGCGGGGTGGAGACACGTGAGCTGCGGTACTTCGTCGCGGTCGCCGAAGAGCTGCACTTCGGCCGGGCCGCGCAGCGGCTCGGGATCGCCCAACCCCCGCTGTCGCGGGCGATCGGCGGGCTCGAACGGCGCCTGGGCACCCTCCTGCTGGAGCGCGGCAGCCGGGGTGTCGCCCTGACCGGGGCAGGGGCGGTGCTGCTGCGGGAGGCGCGGGCGGCGCTGGACGCCGTCGAGGCCGCCGAACGGCGCACCCGCCGGGCCGCCCTCGCGGCGACCGGCCGCCCCGCCGTGGTCCTGGCCGCGAAGGCGGGCGCCTCCGGTGAACTGCTGGCGAAACTCCTCGACGCCTACGCCGCAGAGCCCGGCGCCGTCGCCGTGGACGTCGTGCTGTGCGGACCGGGCGAGCAGGCACGGTTGCTGCACGACGGCCGGGCCGACGTAGCCCTGCTGCATCGGCCATTCGACGACACGGCCGGCTTCGACACCGAGGACCTGCACTCCGAGGGTCAGGTCGCGATCCTCCCGGCGGGCCACCCTCTCAGCGCCCGCCCCCACGTGCGGCTCGCCGAGGTCACCGACCTTCCCGACCTGCCCCTGCCCCGCTGGCCTCGCCCTGACGGCACCTTCCCGGACGGCCCCGGACCGCAGGTGCGCGACCACACGCAACTCACCCAGCTCATCGCCCTCGGCCGGGCCTGCGCGGTTGTGCCGGAGTCGGGCCGCACCGGCCTGCGCGAGGACCTCACCGCCGTACCGGTCCCCGACGCCCCCCACGTCACCACGGTCATCGCCTGGCCCCCACACAGCCGCTCAACGGCGGTCGCGGGGCTGGTCCGCGCCGCCACTGCCCTGTGACCGACGGCGGTGAACGCCGGGACACCATGCTGGATTTCGGGGACAGCGTCCGGTCTGCCATCAGCTCCCGACACATCGTGCGGTACGAGGTGACTGGCCGGCACCGGCGTTGCCGGAACCACAGCCAGGCTCCGACGCGAAGTGACAACAAGCCTGCCTTGGCGACACCTGTCGCGCCTCGGCTCACCACCAGGACCGATCACCGTACGACAACGGCAGCGAGACGGCGCCGCCCGGCTCGAGTTGAGGTCACTCGCCCGTCTCCTCGAGCGGCCGGCGGCGGCCTGCGTGCGGCACGAGGGAGCGCGCCTGAGCCGGCCCGGAGAACTGGGTGCCATGGTTGTGGTTTCAGCCACCGCGGAACGTGCCGAGCAGGTCGAGGAACTGGTGAGCGCGGCGTCCGTACAGAACCGCAAGGATGACAATGCCGACAGTTGGCGGACCCCGTCCAGGAGCTGGGTGGAGTCACGCTCGCTCATGCTGCGCCGGGCGCCCTTGCCCGTGGAGTGGGAGCGAAGGCACAGGCGGGTGGGCGGCCCGGGCCGCGTGGCGATCAGTCCGGCCACGGACAGGCGTCCGGAACGCCGTCCGCTGATGGTCACCTGCAAAGGTGATGCCGTGTCGGCCCCAGGTTCGTCCCTTGGGCGGCCTACGAGTGAAGCCGGCTTCCGTCACACACGGTGGCGGTTCCAGTGCGGTTCCCGTGACCTGCCCGCCGCCGAGTGGTGGCCCGGGTAACCGCCTTTCGGGTGAATCTGCCGCCTGTCTGCGGTGGCGGCCGACGGCTGTGGCAGACGATCGCAGATGGCCTGGCACATCTGTCCGTACCGTCGTCCGCCGGGAGTACGCCGTGCACATCCTGCTCGTGGCCAGCGCGTTCAACAGCCTCACCCAGCGCGTCCATGCCGAACTGCGCGACCGCGGCCACACCGTCGCGGTGGAACTCGCCCTGCCCGACGGTTCGCTGAGCGAGGCGGTACGGCGGCACTCCCCCCAACTCGTTCTAGCGCCCCTGCTGAAGACGGCGGTCCCCCGCGAGGTGTGGGCGGCGTACCCGTGCTTCATCGTCCACCCGGGGCCCGTCGGCGACCGGGGGCCGTCCTCCCTCGACTGGGCCGTCCAGGAGGGCGCCGAGCGCTGGGGTGTGACGGTCCTCCAGGCGGAGGAGGAGATGGACGCCGGTGACGTGTGGGCGTCCGTCGCCTGCCCCCTCCCGCCGCTGTCCAAGAGCGACCTGTACCGGGGCGAGATCGCCGACGCGGCCCTCGCCGCCGTCCTGCTCGCCGTCGAGCGCTTCGCCTCCGGGACCCACACACCCGTGCGCCAGGACACGTCGCGGCCCCGTCCGTATCTGGACCAGAGCGTGCGGCGCATCGACTGGGACACCGACACGACCGACACCGTCCTGCGCAAGTTGCGCGCGGCCGACTCGCAACCCGGCGTGCTGGACGTGCTGCTCGGCGAGGAGTGGTACCTGCACGGCGGGCACCCCGACAACGGCCTGCGCGGTGCCCCCGGGGAGCTGCTCGCCACCCGGGCCGGGGCGATCTGCCGGGCGACATGCGACGGCGCGGTGTGGATCCCCGAGCTGCGACGGCGGCGCCAACCCGGGCAGCCGCGCTCGGTCAAGCTCCCCGCCGTGCAGGCCCTCGGCGACCGGCTGCCCCCGCTGCCCGAGCTGCCCGTCCCGCCGGGCGCGCGGTGGCCCACCTGGACGGACATCCGCTACCGGGAGGAGGGCGGCGTCGGCTTCCTCTCGTTCTCCTTCCCGGGCGGCGCGATGAGCACCACGCAGTGCCGGCGCCTTCTGGACGCCTACCGCCAGGCCTGCGCGCGCCCCACCTCGGTGCTGGTGCTCGGCGGGCAGCGGGACTTCTTCTCCAACGGGATCCACCTGGGCGTCATCGAGGCGGCCGAGGACCCGGCGGCCGAGTCCTGGGCGAACATCAACGCCATCGACGACCTGGTCGAGGCGGTCCTGACGACCACGGACCGGCTGGTGGTCGCCGCACTCGCGGGCAACGCGGCGGCGGGCGGCGCGATGCTGGCCCTGGCCGCCGACGAGGTGTGGTGCCGCTCCGGTTGTGTACTGAACCCGCACTACCGGCTGATGGGCCTCACCGGCTCGGAGTACTGGACGTACACGTTGCCCCGCCGGGTGGGCGCCGCCGCGGCCGACCGCATCGTGCGCGAGGCGCTGCCGATGAGCGCCGCCGGCGCCCTCGGCCTCGGGCTCGTCGACCGGGTGATCGAGTGCGCGCCGCAGGACTTCGCCGCGGAGGCCGGCCGGCTGGCGGCACGGCTGGCGTCGCTACCGGGGACACGCGCACGGATCGCGACGAAGAAGGAGGCACTGGAGCGCCAGGAGAGCACCGAGCCCTTGTCCGCCTTCAGGGAACGGGAGCTGGCCGCGATGCACCGCGTCTTCCACGACCCGGACGCCCCCTACCACGCACTGAGACGCGCCTTCGTCCGCAAGGAGAAGCCGTTGTGCACGCCCCCGCACCTGGCCCAGGCCACCGGCCCCCGCACCACGGCGGAACCCGTCCGGTCCGCCGACGAGCGCACTTCGTAGCCGGCACCACCGGAAGGACCGCCATGAGCGTGACCGTGTTCGCCCCGCAGCTGGAGGCCCGCTTCGCCCTCGCCCGGAAGGTGGCGGACGCCGTCCTCTTCGAGGGCTGCCCGCTCCATCCGTACCGGGCCGCCGCCCCCGGCGCCCGGCTGCGCAGGCAGTGCGGGGTGCTCGTACCGCCCGCCTGGGGCGCTGGCAGCGAGGAGTACGACTTCCAGCACACCGAATGCCTGATGGAGCCGGGGCCCGGCGCCACCCTCGCGGTGGAGCTGCGCTTCCTGCGCGCCCGGCGGCGCACGGTGCAACGGGCGTGCCTCGACGGCGAGTTCGAGACGATGCCCGAACTCCGGGTGGGCGAAAGGCTCCTGGTGTCCTGCGACGAGGGCACCCAGGAGCGCGTCGAGGCGGTCGTCACCGTGGACGAGCTCACCGACGGTGACGGGGTCATCGTCGCCTTCGGCCGCCGCGCGGGGGAGGAGTACGAACAGATCCTCGACGAGGATGGCCGGGTCGCCGGCCGAACGGTCCGCCGGGGGGAAGAGATCCGCGGTCTGCTGCGGCTGTCTGCACACCGGCTCGAGGGGCCCTGCCCGCTCCTGCGACTCACCGCCGTGGTCGAGAACACCAGCGTCTGGGCGCCCGAGGCCGGGGAGAGCGCCGACCGGGGCGCGGCACTGCCGCACTCCCTGGTCTCCACTCATCTGCTGATGGGGCTGAGCGCCGGCTCCTTCCTGTCGATGAGCGATCCCCCCGAGTGGGCCCGGGCCGCGATCGCGTCCTGCCGCAATCTGCACACCTGGCCCGTCCTCACCGGCGAACCGGGCCGCGCCGACGTGATGCTGTCCTCACCGGTCGTCCTGGAGGACCACCCGAGGATCGACCCGCAGGGCGTGCCGCCTGCGGACACGCCGTGGCGGGACCCGGCGGCCGGGCCCGGCGGCGAACCGGAGGGCGGGCGGATCGTGGTGAGCGGGCGGCCGGTGGGTCCCGGGAGCCGGGTGCGGCTCAACCCGGGGCTGCGGCGCACCGACGCCCAGGACGTGTTCCTGCGGGGCCGCCCCGCGACCGTCGAGGCCGTGCGGCACGACGTGGACGGCTCGGTCCACCTGGCGGTGACCGTGGACGACGACCCGGGCGCCGACGTCCGCCGCGAGCGGGGAACCTTCCACTACTTCCGCCTCGACGAGGTCACCCCGCTGGAGGGCCACGTATGAGCGGCACCGTCCTCGTCGCCGGCATCGGGAACGTCTTCCTCGGGGACGACGGCTTCGGCGTGGAGACCGTCCAAGCGCTCACCCGGCGCCAACTGCCCGCACACGTCGAGGTGGTGGACATCGGGGTGCGCGGAGTGCACCTCGCCTACCAGCTCCTCGACGGCTACGACACCCTGATCCTGGTGGACGCCACCGCGCGCGGCGAGGCCCCCGGAACCCTGTACGTCATCGAGCACGACGACATGGGCGCCGACGATGTCGAAGTGGCCACGATCGACGGCCACCGGATGACCCCCGACGCCGTACTCGCCCTGCTGAGCACCCTGTGCGCCGGAACCGGAGCCGAACCGCCGCGCCGCACGCTGGTGGTCGGCTGCGAACCGGCCGCCGTGGAGGAGCGCGTCGGACTGAGCCCGCCCGTGTCCGCTGCGGTCCCCGAGGCCGTCCGGCTGATCGAGGAGATGCTGTGCGGCGAACGGCGTACGCCGCCGGGCGGCGACGGCGTGCCGGTGCACGGGCCCGGGGTGCCTCACCTCTAATGGTTCCCGGCGGGCCGCGCACGCGGTCCCCGTCCCCACGGGGCGGGGGTCCGGCCTTCGCCGGGACGGAGACCCATGCACGAGATGTCCATCGCGCTGGCGGTGATCGGCCAGGTGGAAGAGGCGGCCGAGCGGGCCGGTGACGTCACGGCGGTGCGTTCGGTGCGGCTCCGGGTGGGGGAACTCGCCGGTGTCGTACCCGACGCCCTGTCCTTCTGCTTCGAACTGGCCTGCGCCGGGACCCTGCTGGAGGGCGCCGAACTCGTCACCGACGAGGTCCCGGGGCGGGCTCGCTGCGAGCCGTGCGCGCACGAATGGGCCGTCGGCATGCCGCCCCTGCTGAGCTGCCCGCGGTGCGACGGCGCCGCCATCGACCTGCTGTCGGGCCGCGAACTGCAGATCGTCAGCGTGCACTGGGAGGACGCCCGGACGCACGCACCCACCCGCGAAACCGTCCCCGAGGAGCGCTGAACCATGTGCCGAGTGGTCGACCTGCAGCAGGCCGTGCTCGCCAAGAACGACCAGGCCGCGCACACCCTGCGCGCCGAGCTCGCGGCCCGCGGCACCACCGTCGTCAACCTGCTGTCCAGCCCGGGCAGCGGCAAGACCGCCCTCCTGGAACGGGAACTGGTGCTGGCCCGGGAGCGGTCCGTGCCGGTCGCGGCGCTCACCGCCGACCTCGCCACCGAGAACGACGCCACACGGCTGGCGCGTTCGGGCGTTCCGGTCAAGCAGGTCCTCACCGACGGGCTGTGCCACCTGGAGGCCGACATGCTCGCCCGCCACCTCCAGGGATGGCTGCCGGAGGGGACCCGGCTGCTGTTCGTGGAGAACGTCGGCAACCTCGTCTGCCCGGCCTCCTACGACCTGGGGGAGACGCTGCGCGTCGTCCTCGCCTCCGTGACCGAGGGCGAGGACAAGCCGCTGAAGTACCCCACCGCCTTCGGCCTCGCCCACCTGGTGGTGGTCACCAAGACCGACATCGCCGAGGCCGTCGCCTTCGACCTGGCGGCGTTCCGTGCGAACGTGGAGCAGGTCAACCCCGGTGTGGAGGTGCTGCTCACCTCCGCCCGCCGGGACCTGGGGCCCGGCGCCCTGCTCGACCGGGCGCTGGCCGCCGCGGACGGCGCCCCCCTGCACACCCCCGTCATGGCCCGGCCGGCCCACGGCCACACCCATGACCACGCGGACCGCGCCGGCGCCCTGGCGCAGTCCCGCTCGTGAGCGCTCCGCCCCCGACGGCCGTCGCCGTCCAGGCGCGGCTGCGCCGCAGGGTCACCGTACGGGGCGTGGTGCAGGGCGTGGGTTTCCGGCCGTACGTCCACGCCCTCGCCACCTCCCTCGGCCTGGCGGGACATGTCACGAACACCCCCGAGGGCGTCGTCGCGGAGGTCGAGGGGGCGCCCGCCGCCGTCGACCGGTTCTGCGACCGCATCGCCGAGGACGCCCCGCCGCTGGCCCGCGTCGAGCGCGTCGACCACCAGGACGTGCCGCCTGCGGGCGACACGGCGTTCACCATTCTCGCCTCCCGCACGGACGGCCCCGCGGGCACCCTGATCCCACCGGACACCGCCACCTGCGCCGCGTGCCTGCGGGAGCTGGCGGACCCCGCCGACCGGCGCCACCGCCACCCCTTCATCACCTGCACGCACTGCGGCCCCCGGTTCACGATCGTCACGGGCGTGCCCTACGACCGGGCGGCGACCACCATGGCCGGCTTCCCGATGTGCCCCGACTGCGCCCGTGAGTACGCCGATCCCGTCGACCGCCGCTTCCACGCGCAGCCGGTCGCCTGCCCCGCCTGCGGGCCACGCCTGCGGCTGCTCCTCCGCCCCCGGGACGGCGACGGCCCGCCGCGACCGGTCACGGACACCGACCCGGTCACCGGGGCGCGCCGGCTGCTGGCGTCCGGCGCGATCGTCGCCGTCAAGGGCGTGGGCGGCTACCACCTGGCCTGCGACGCCACCGACCCCGGCGCCGTCACCCGGCTGCGCAGCCGCAAGGCCCGCGGGGCCAAACCGTTCGCCCTGATGGCCCGGAACACGGACGACATCGCGCACCTGGTGCGGCTCACCGACGAGGAGCGGAGCCTGCTCACCGGCACCGTCCGCCCCATCGTGCTGCTGCGCCGCATGACGCCCGCGCGCGGAGTCCACCGGCCCGCCGACGCCGTCGCACCCGGCAGCCCCGACCTCGGCGTCATGCTGCCGTACACCCCCGTGCACCATCTGCTGCTCGGCCTGCCCGGCGACGCCGACGGCCCGCGACTGCTCGTCATGACGAGCGGCAACGTCTCCGGCGAGCCGATCGTCACCGACGACGAGGAGGCGCTCGAACGGCTGTCGCACCTGGCCGACGCCTGGCTCACCCACGACCGGCCCATCCATGTGCCGTGCGACGACTCGGTGGTGCGCGTGTGCGACGGCAGGCCGCTGATCGTGCGCCGGGCCCGGGGTTACGCACCCCTGCCGCTGACCCTTCCGGTTCCCGTGCGTCCGGCCCTCGCCGTCGGCGGCGACCTGAAGAACGTCTGCTGCCTCGGCGAGGGCCGCCGGGCCTGGCTGTCCGCCCACGTCGGCGACATGGACGACCTCGCCACCCAGCACGCCTTCGAACGTGCTGTCGCCCAACTGGAGTCGATCACCCCCGTCCGGCCCCGGCTGCTTGCCGCCGACCGGCATCCCGCCTACCGATCCGCCCGGTGGGCCGCCCGCAACGCGGCGGGCCGCCCCGTCGCCCGCGTCCAGCACCACCACGCCCACGTCGCCGCCACGATGGCCGAACATGGACTCGACGGCAGCAGGCCGGTGCTCGGCGTGGCCTTCGACGGCACCGGCTACGGCGACGACGGGGCGGTGTGGGGCGGGGAGTTCCTGCTCGCGGACTACGACGGTTTCACCCGACTCGGCCATCTCGCCTATGTGCCGCTGCCCGGCGGCGACGCCGCGGTGCACCGGCCGTACCGCATGGCGCTCGCGCATCTGCGCGCCGCCGGCCTCGGCTGGTCCGTGGATCTGCCCTGCGTGGCCGCCTGCCCGCCCGACGAACGCCTGGTGCTGGCACGGCAGTTGGAGCGGAACCTGAACTGCGTTCCCACGTCCAGCATGGGCCGGCTGTTCGACGCGGTGTCGTCCCTGGCCGGCGTCTGCCACCGGGCGGGATACGAGGCCCAGGCCGCGGTCGAGCTGGAGGCCGCCGCGTTGCGGGCTCCGGCGGGGGACACCTCCGCGTACGCGTTCGCCCTACGGGAGCCGGAGACGGACGGCGGCGCGGAGAGGATCGGCGGCGCGGAGAAGACCGGCGGCCCGGAGAGGATCGGCGGCGCGGAGAAGACCGGCGGCCCGGGGGTCGGCCCGCTGCGGGCCGACCCGGCGCCCGTCCTCGCCGCGATCGTCGACGACCTGCGCGCGGGCGCGGGACCGGACCTGATCGCGGCCCGTTTCCATCGGGCCGTCGCTGATCTCGTGCACCGCGTGTGCGCGCTCGGGCGGGAGCGGCACCAAGTGGACACGGTCGCCCTGACCGGCGGCGTGTTCCTCAACTCACCGCTCTCCTCGGCCTGCGCGCGGGCCCTTGGCGCGGACGGCTTCACGGTGCTGCGCCACCACCTGGTCCCGCCGGGCGACGGCGGCCTGGCCCTCGGCCAGCTCGTCGTCGCCGCACGTGCCGGGGCGGCCCCCGGCTGACCGACCGCCCCGGCAGCGCCGGGCGACGCACCACCCACAGCGAGGAGAGGCCCATGTGCCTGGCGGTACCCGGCAGAGTGCTGGACATCGAGGAACGTGACGGCACCCGGATGGCCACCGTCGACTTCGGCGGTGTGGTCAAGGAGGTGTGCCTGGAGTACCTGCCCGACCTCCAGGTCGGCGAGTACGCCATCGTCCACGTCGGCTTCGCCCTGCAGCGCCTGGACGAGGAGTCGGCGCGGCAGACGCTCGAGCTGTTCGCCGAACTCGGCATGCTGCAGGAGGAGTTCGGCGACCCCTGGGAAATGGCCGCGGAGGCGGGCGGGGTGCTGCCGCCCGCACGCGAGGAGGCGCGGAAGCAGTGAAGTACATCGACGAGTTCCAGGACCCGGATCTGGCACGCCGGCTCCTCGACGAGATCCACGCCACGGTGACCAGGCCCTGGGCGCTGATGGAGGTCTGCGGCGGACAGACGCACAGCATCATCCGCCACGGCATCGACCAGCTGCTGCCCGACCAGGTCGAACTGATCCACGGGCCCGGCTGCCCCGTGTGCGTGACCCCGCTGGAGGTCATCGACAAGGCGCTGGAGATCGCCTCCCGACCCGAGGTGATCTTCTGCTCCTTCGGTGACATGCTCCGCGTGCCCGGGACCGGGCGGGACCTGTTCCAGGTGCGGGGTGAGGGCGGAGACGTACGGGTCGTCTACTCGCCTCTCGACGCCCTCAGGATCGCCCAGCAGAACCCCGCCCGGCAGGTGGTGTTCTTCGGCATCGGCTTCGAGACGACCGCGCCCCCCAACGCGATGACGGTGTATCAGGCGCGCAAGCTCGGCATCCCGAACTTCAGCATGCTGGTCTCCCATGTGCGCGTGCCGCCCGCCATCGAGGCGATCATGCGGTCCCCGCAGTGCCGGGTGCAGGGCTTCCTGGCCGCGGGGCACGTGTGCAGCGTGATGGGGATCGACGAGTACCCGGAACTGGCCGAGCGCCACCGGGTCCCGATCGTGGTGACCGGGTTCGAACCCCTCGACATCCTGGAGGGCGTGCGCCGGACCGTGGCCCAGCTGGAGCGCGGCGAGCACACCGTCGACAACGCCTACGCGCGCGCGGTACGCCCCGAGGGCAACCCGGCCGCCAAGGCCATGCTGGAGGACGTCTTCGAGGTCACCGACCGCTCCTGGCGCGGCATCGGCGTGATCCCGGACAGCGGCTGGCGGCTGTCCGCCAAGTACCGCGACTACGACGCCGAGCACCGCTTCTCGGTCGAGGGCATCCGGACCGAGGAGCCGGCCGCGTGCCGCAGCGGCGAGGTCCTGCAGGGCCTGCTCAAGCCGCACGAGTGCGAGGCGTTCGGCACCGTGTGCACCCCGCGCACCCCGCTCGGCGCCACGATGGTCTCGAGCGAGGGCGCCTGCGCCGCGTACTACCTCTACCGGCGCCTGGACATCACCCCTGCGGCCCGGGAGGCGACCTCCGTTGTCTGACGCCATCGACGTCACCGCACCGCTTCCGGACCCGGCGGCCTGGACCTGCCCGGCCCCGCTGCGCGACCAGTCCCGCATCGTGATGGGCCACGGCGGGGGCGGCGCGCTGTCCGCGGAACTGGTCCAGAACGTGTTCGCGCCCGCGTTCGGGGGCGAGGTGCTGCACCGGCTCGGCGACGCCGCCGCCCTGTCGCTCGGCGGCCTGCGCCTGGCCTTCTCCACCGACTCCTTCGTGGTGCGGCCGCTGTTCTTCCCCGGCGGCAGCATCGGCGACCTCGCCGTCAACGGCACCGTGAACGACCTCGCCGTCAGCGGGGCCCGGGCGGCCTACCTCTCCTGCGGGTTCATCCTGGAGGAGGGCGTCGAGATCGACACGGTCACCCGGGTCGCCGACGCGCTGGGCGCGGCCGCGCGGGCGGCCGGGGTCGAGGTGGTGACGGGCGACACCAAGGTGGTGGAGGCCGGCCACGGCGACGGCATCTACATCAACACGGCCGGGATCGGGCTCATCCCGGCGGGTGTCGACCTTCGGCCGCAGCGGGTCGTCCCCGGTGACGTCGTGATCGTCAGCGGTGCGATCGGCGTGCACGGTGTGGCGATCATGAGTGTGCGGGAGGGGCTGGAGTTCGGCGTGGAGATCGTGAGTGACTGCGCGCCGCTCGGCGGACTGGTGGACGCCATGCTCGCCGTCACCCGGGACCTGCACATGCTGCGGGACCCCACGAGGGGCGGGCTGGCGGCCGCCCTGAACGAGGTCGCCGCCGCCGCGGGCGCCGGGGTCGTCATCGAGGAGCGCAAGGTCCCCGTCCCTCCCGCCGTCGCCAACGCCTGTGCCGTGCTGGGTCTGGACCCGATGTACGTCGCCAACGAGGGCAAGCTGGTGGCGTTCGTGCCCCGCCAGCACGCCGACGCGGTGGTGGACGCGATGCGGGCGCATCCGCGCGGTGCCGAGGCCGCGATCATCGGCGAGGTGGTCCGGGACCATCCCGGCATGGTGGTGGCCCGTACCGGGCTGGGTGGCACGCGGGTGGTGGACATGCCACTCGGGGAGCAACTGCCCCGGATCTGCTGACCGTAGGGCACCGAGGGGATCCACCCGATGGTGGACGGGGACGCCGCCGGGTCCTGCGACCCGGCGGCGTCCTTGTTCCGGCCCTGATTCCCTCCCTTTCCGCGCCGGACGGCGATCGACAAGTGATTTCCGTAAGCACGGCAAGCGGTTTCAGCAATTCGGCGGAAGTTACTTGCGGTATGGGGTGGCAGAAGACGGCAAGGGCGAGCAAACGGCAGCAAGAGTCACGTTCCGGACATTCGAAAAGACCTTCGTTGAAGGTTTGAACGTGACTCGAGATCCTTCCGTACTCGATGGTGTGACCAGGAATCCCGTTACCGTCACCGTCGCATATCAGGTGGTGCCGGGCCGCGAGGCCGATTTCCACTCTTGGGGATGGTCCCTGCTGCGTGCGACCGCGCAGCAGCCTGGTTTTCTCGGTGGTGGGGTGCTCGTCGACGGAGAGGCGGACTGGTATGTGATCTACCGCTTCGGGGGAGGACTCCGTCCGCGCCCGGGAGAACTCCTTCGTCCGGGCACAGCGGGCGGCCCGTGCCGAGGGACTCGCCCGGGAGACGGGACGACGGAGTGTCCGTGGTTCCGGAGTCTGGTTCGACTCCCAGGAGCCGCGGAAGCCGACCCCACCCGCGCCGGGCCCGCCGGCGAAATGGAAGTTGTGGTTCGTGAATATGAGCGCGGTTTTCCCGCCCGTGCTCCTGTTCAATCTGACGGTGCTCCCCTATCTCGGCAGCCTCAATCCTCTCATCCGCACTCTGCTGCTGTGCCTGTGCGTGACGGCCCTCGTCACATGGATTCTGAGGCCACGGCTCCAGCATTTCTTCAAGAAATGGCTGTATCCGCCGCTCCAGGCGCTCCGTGGACGGCACAAGCGGCGGACCGCTTGAGGTCCGAGAACGACGCAAGGGAGGTGGGCGGGTGAAGACCCTGCTCATCGACAATCACGACTCGTACACGTACAACCTGTTCCAGCTGCTCTCCGAGGTCAACGGCGAGCAGCCGGTGGTGATCCTCAACGACACCCCCGCCGACGCCCTGCCGGACTTGGGGGAGTTCGACAACGTGGTGATCTCGCCGGGCCCCGGACACCCCGCCGACCCCCGGGACTTCGGCATCGCCGCCCGGATCGTCGCCGACTCCCGCGTCCCCGTGCTCGGGGTCTGCCTCGGCCACCAGGGCATCGCGGCGGGGGAGCGGGGCCGCATCGCGCCCGCACCGCAGCCCCGGCACGGGCACCTGTCGACCGTCCGGCACGACGCCCGGGACCTGTTCCACGGACTGCCGCAGAACTTCACCGCCGTGCGCTACCACTCGCTGGCCGTCACCGAGCCGCTGCCGGACACCCTGGAGGCCACCGCCTGGGCCGAGGACGGCGTGGTGATGGGCCTCAGGCACCGCACCAGGCCGCTGTGGGGCGTGCAGTTCCACCCGGAGTCCGTGCTCACCGACTACGGCCACCGCATGCTCGTGAACTTCCGCAACCTCACCGCCGAGCGCGCCCGCAGACCCCGTACGAAGAACACCACCATTCCCCGTTCCGCGGCCGTCCCCCGCCCCCGCCGCACCGCGCCACCCGCCCACCGGCTGCACTACCGCCGCCTGCCCGGCGCCGTCGACACCGAGGCCGCCTTCACCCGGATGTACGCCGACGCCCAGCGCGCGTTCTGGCTCGACAGCTCGCGCGTCGAACCGGGCCTCGCCCGCTTCTCGTTCTTCGGTGACGGCACCGGCCCCCTGACCGAGTTCGTGCGCTACGACGTCGACGCCGGCGTGTGCGAGGTCGAACGGCCCGGCCGGCCCCCGCGCAAGGTGCGCGCGAGCGTCTTCGACTACCTCAAGCGGCAGCTCGCGACCCGCCGCGTCGACGCCACCGGACTGCCCTTCGACTTCACCGGCGGCTACGTCGGCTACCTCGGCTACGAGGCGAAGGCCGACTGCGGCTCCGTGAACCGCCACCGGGCCCGGACCCCCGACGCCTGCTGGCTGTTCGCCGACCGCCTCATCGCGGTGGACCACGAGGAGGGCGCCACCTACGCGGTCTGCCTCGCCGAGGACACCCCGCAGGCCACGCGGGAGGCGACCGACTGGCTGGACGCCGTGACGGCCCAGCTCACCTTCGTCTCCGGACCGTCGGGGCAGGACACGGCGACCGAACCGCCGGGCGGCGAGCCAGGCCCCGACCCCACCGCCGCCGAGCCGTGGCTCGTCCGGGACCGCGCCACCTACCTCGCGGACATCGAGGCCTGCAAGGACGCGCTCCGGGCGGGCACCAGCTACGAGGTCTGCCTGACCGACGCCGTCCGGTTACCGGCACCGCGCGACCCGTACGCCTTCTACCGGGCGCTGCGCCGGGTCAATCCGGCCCCCTACGCGGCGTTCCTGCGGTTCGGCGACCTGGACGTGGCCGGCTCCTCGCCCGAGCGGTTCCTGCGGATCACCCCGGACGGCGTCGCGGAGGCCAGGCCCGTCAAGGGCACCGCCCCCCGCGGGAAGAACCCGGCGCAGGACGCACGGCTGCGGCACTCGCTGGCCGTGGACGACAAGACCCGCGCCGAGAACCTCGTGATCGTCGACCTGCTCCGCAACGACCTCGGCCGGGTCTGCGCGACCGGATCCGTACGGGTCACCCGGCTCATGGCCACCGAGACGTACGCCACCGTGCACCAGCTGGTCTCGACCGTCGAGGGGCGGCTGAGCGAAGGCGCGGACGCCGTGGACTGTGTCCGTGCCTGCTTCCCGGGCGGCTCCATGACCGGCGCGCCCAAGCTGCGCACCATGGAGATCATCGACGGCCTGGAGACCGAGGCCCGCGGCGTGTACTCGGGCGCCCTCGGCTACTTCGGCTGCGGCGGTGGCGCCGACCTGAGCATCGTCATCCGCACTGCCGTCATCGCCGGCGACGAGCTGCACCTCGGCGCCGGCGGCGCGATCGTCCTCGGCTCCGACCCGGCCGACGAGTACGACGAGATGCTGCTGAAGACCGCCGCCCCGATGCGCGCCTACCGGGAGCACACCGCCGCCCCGGCCACCGAGGAGGAGCCGGCCCGATGACCACACCCCAGGCCACGCTGATTCCCGCCGACGCCCAGGCGCCCGGCAACCTCGCGGCCCAGCTCGCCGCGCTCGCCGAGCGACGCGCGTGGACCGACCGGCCCGCCTTCCACCAGGGCCACCGCACCTGGACCCACGGCCAGGTGCACGACCTCGCGGCCCGCGCGGCCACCGTTCTCGCCGACCACGGGGTCGGCCCCGGCGACCGGGTGCTGCTCGCGCTGCCCGACTCCGTCGCCTGGGTGACGGCGTTCCTCGGCACCGCGCGACTCGGTGCCGTCGCGGTCCTGGTCAACCCGGAACTCACCCCGCCCGAACTGAAGTTCATGGCCGAGGACACCGAGGCCGTGCTGTGCGTGACCGGGCCGGGCCTCGACGACCGGTTCCCGCGCCGCGTCCGGCTCGGCGCCGACCACCTCGTCGCGCTCACCCGGACCGCACCGCCCACGACCGCCGCCCACCAGGCCGACCGGCACACCCCGCTCTACATCCAGTACACCTCCGGAACCACCGGCCGCCCCAAGGGAGTCGTCCACGGCCACGGCGACCCCAAGGCGTACCACGACCTCATCGGCCGCCGGCTGCTGCGGATCACCCCCGACGACGTCACCCTGTCGGTGTCGAAGCTGTTCTTCGCCTACGGCTTCGGCAACGCCTTCGTCTTCCCGCTGTTCTCCGGCTCCTCGGCGGTCCTGGTGGACCGCCTCCCGAACCCCGCCGCCGTGGACGAACTCGTCGTACGCCACCGGGTGACCCTGCTCTACTCCGTGCCCTCCCAGTACGCGGCTCTGGTCGCGGAGCGGGCGGACGGGCACGAGGCGTGCTTCGCCTCCGTCCGGGCCGCCGTGTCGGCCGGGGAGGGGCTGCCCGCGGGTCTCGGCCGGCGCATCACCGATCTGCTCGGCGCCCCCGTCCTGGAGCAGATCGGCTCCAGCGAGGCCGGACACGCCTTCTGCGCCAACAGCTTCGACCACAACCACCCCGGTACCGTCGGCCGGCCCGTGCCGGGCTTCGAGGTGGAGGTGCGCGACCACGCCGGCCGCCCGCTGCCCGACGGCGAGGAGGGTGAACTGTGGGTGCGCGGGCCGACGGTCACGCCCGGCTACCTGGGCCGGCCCGAGGAGACCGCGCGCACCCTCGCCGGCGGCTGGCTGGCCACCAGGGACCGGGCGCGCCGCAACCCCGACGGCACCTTCACGCATCTCGGCCGCGCGGACGCCATGGAGATGGTCGGCGGCATCACCGTCTCCCCCTTGGAGGTGGAGGCACTGCTGCGCACGCACCCGGCGGTGAAGGAGGTCGCGGTCGCCGCCGTCACCGACCACCGGGGCGCGGGCCGGCTGCGCGCCTTCGTCGTGCCCGTCACCCCGATACCCGTCGGCCTGGAGGCCGACCTGATCTGCCTGGCCCGCGAGAACCTCGCCGCGTTCAAGGTGCCCCGCGGCGTCAGCTTCGTACCGTCGCTGCCCCGCACCCCCACCGGCAAGCTCCGCCGTCACCTGGTCCGCCGGGGAGCGTGGTGACCATGGCAGACGCACGCGCCTTTCACCTGGGCCCGACACTCCTGGGGGTGGTGCTGGAGGCCGCCCACTCCAGCGTGGTGTGGTGGGAGGAGGACACCCTGTGCCTGCCTTCACCGCACCTGCCCGTCCTGGCCGGGGTGACCGTCGCCCTCGTGCAGGAACGCGCCGCCCGGACCGGCGTCCGCGTGGCCCACCGCGAGCGCACCGTCGAGGAACTCGACGGCCGCGAGGTGTGGCTGGTGAACGCCCTGCACGGCATCCGGCCCGTGACGGAGTGGACGGAACGGTCCATGACGGCGGGATGTGCCGCACGCGCGCCGCAATGGCGGGGCTGGCTCGACGACATCATGGAGCCGTTGCCGGAAAGTCACTGAATTCCACAGCGCTTGAGGGAGACACGGGAAGGAGATTCGCTTTTGATCATGGGGCGACTCTGTCCCTGAAATGAGGACCGGTCGGCGAGGAACCGGGAATTCCTTTCATGCCGATCCCTTGTACACGTCCTTCACGTTGGGGCGCGGCGCGGGGCGATGGCGGGCGGCCGGGCCCAGCGCGAAGGCGTGCAGCAGGTTCTCCGTGGTCCGGGCGACGAAGGCGCGGGTGCGGGTGTCCATGCCGTGGTCGTGGCCCCCGTCCGGGGTGCCGGCCATCAGGGCCTCCACCCAGCGCATGGTGCCGGTGGCGAAGACCCCCGCCCCGCTCGGCACCGTGTAGTACGCCGAGTCGCTGGTGCTGCGCCGGCCGTTGCACACCAGCGGCGAATGGGCCGTGATCTCCAAGGGCTCCGGGACGGGGGCGCCCGGGGTGACCCGGTCGTACTCCACACCGACCAGATGGCCGAAGCCGTCCCCGGGGCGTACACCCGTGCCCTCGTACAGCCAGTGGTCGGCCGCGTGCACGACGTACGGCGCGTCCGTCGGATACCCCTCGTACAGCACGCCCGTCATCGACGACTCCGGGTCGGCTCCGGGGGCCTGACGGAAGTCCGTCGTCACCAGCGTGGGGTGGGTGCTGTAGCAGGGGTCGGAGCGGTAGGAGGACTTGTAGCAGACCACCGTACGGTCGGGCTGCGCCTCGCCCTGCTCGAGCCGGACCCGGCGGAAGCAGGTGTTGGCGCCCAGGAACGCCACGTTGGTGCCCGCGTCGCGGGCCTGGGTGACGTGCCGGCGCTGCTCCGGGGTCCAGTACTCGTCGTGACCGAGGCAGATGACGGCCCTCGCGCCCCGCAGCACCCCCGGGTCGCGGTGCACGTCCGTCCCGGTGGTGTAGGCGAGGGGAATCCCGAGCCGTTCGGCCAGCACCACCGCCGCCCGCTCGTACACCAGGAACTTCTCCGCGCCGCTGGAGTCGTAGGGCCGGTCGAAGCTGACGGCGAGGGACCGGGCGGCATACGCACCGGAGGGACCCTCGTAGAGGCTGTAACCGCCCCACCGGTTGTACGCCTGCCAGGTCGCCGGGGCGTGCATCAGCACCGTACGGCCCGCTCCCTGCGTGGAGCGCACGATCAGCGGGACGTACCGCTGGTGGCCGCCCTCCGCGTCCAGCCGCAGCAGATACGCGCCCTCCGGCCAGCCCGCCGTGCTGAAGGCGAGCGTGCGCTTCCAGCCGGTGCGGACGGTACGGGTGCCGGACGTCAGGTGCGGCTCGGCCTGGACGCGGCCCCGTACGCGCCCGGAGGCCCAGACCAGCCGGGCCTCGGCCCCGCCGTACCAGCCCACGCGGAAGGCCGAGACGCGGAAGGAGGACGCGGTCGTCGACACATACAGACCGCACTCCTCGCCCGGGGTCACGCTCACCCGGTCCGCATACCCGACGACGGCCGTCGCGGGACCTTGGGAGCGGATACGCCAATCGGGTGTCCCGGCGCGGTCCCGCTCCGCCTCGGGGCGGTGCGAAGCGGCCGCCGGCGGATGGTCGTGTGCGGAAGGGGGCGGGTCGCAGGCGGCGGCCGCCCCGGCGCCCGCGCACGCTTGAAGGAAGGTCCTGCGCCGCAGCCACGGTACGTGCTCCGTCCCGTGCCACGGCACCTCCCGCCGGTCAGGGCCCACATCTCCTCCCGTGCGTCCGCCTCGGGTGCCCACCGCTCCCCGCGCGAGTCAGCGTGGCACAGCACGCGGGGGCGCGCGCCTCAAGGAGGCGCCGGGCGCAGCGCCTGCAGCACCGCCCAGGCGACGGACACGAACGGCACGGCCACCACGGCACCGACCACGCCCGCGACGATGCTGCCCGCGAGGACGGAGACGGCGACGACCAGAGGGTGCAGGCGGACGGCCCAGCTCATCACGAGGGGGTGCAGGACGTGCCCCTCGATCTCTCCGATGACGACGATGAGCAGCACCACGGCCGCCGCCGTGATCGGGCCGCGCCCGGCCAGGGCGACCACGGTGGCCACGGCGAGCGCGACAGGCGAGCCGACCAGCGGCACGAACGTGGCGAAGAACTCCAGCAGGGTGAGCGGCAGCGCGAGCGGCACCCGAAGCAACAACAGGACGATGCCGACGAGGATGGCGTTGGTGCCGGCCACGATGATGATGCCCCGCGTGTACCCGGCGAAGGTCCGCCAGGCCGCGTGCCCCGCCCGGTCCCACGCCGGTCGGGCACCCCGGGGGAGGAGCTGGTCGCGCACCCAGGACCACAGGCGTTCGCCCGAGTGGATGAAGAAGACGGCGAAGAACAGCGCGAGGGCGAGCCCGGTGACCAGCTCGACGACCCGGCTCAGCCCGCTGAGTGCGCTGCTGAACACGGCCGCCCGGTGGGACGAGAGATACGAGCCGATCTGGTCCTGCAGATGCGAGAGACTCTTGTGACTGATCCGGAACGGCGGGCCCTCGAGCCATCGTTCGATCCTGTTGATGCCGCCGCGGAACTCCCCGGTCAGTCTTCCCCACTCGCCCGCCACGGCCTCACCCACGAGGGCGAACAGGGCGAGCAGGAGCAGCAGGCTCCCGACGAGCGAGACCGCGACGGTCAGGGGCCGTGGCAACCAGCGGCCGAGGAGGTCGGCCAGGGGGCGCAGCACCGAGGTGATCACCAGTGCGAGGAACCACGAGACGGCGATGAGCTGGAAGCGGCCCAGAATGGTGAAGACGCCGTAGACGACGAGCCCGACGAGGACCAGGCGCCAGGCGTAGGCGGCGGCGACGCGCAGCCAGGGAACGACACGCTCGGCCGCGGGCACCCGTTCGGCGGCCCGGGCGCGCGGAGGGAGGCGCACGGACGGGGACGGCCGGCTGCCCCGCACCACACCCACCCCGCGCCGCCCCTTCCCGCCCGCGTCCGCCACCACACCTCCCGCGCGCCGGCTACCGGTCACCTGCTGAAGTCAGTAGGCACCAACCGCACACGGGCCGCCACACCACGCGCCCCTACGGCCGACGCGATGGCCGCGCCCCGCGCACGCCGCCGACGGGTCACTCCGAGTGAGTGCAAGGGCCGCCGTCCGGGCGGAAAGTCAGTATCGTGAGGGCGGGAGAGTCGCCGTTGACCCGCACCCTGTCTGCGTGATCCGGTCGGAGGAATCGATGAGCGGGGAAGCGCGCGGGCGGTCCGAGCAGCACCTGCCGCAGCTGCGGCTTGACGAGCTGCTGGACGAACTGCAGGCCCGCATCGACGCGGCACGCGGCACCCAGGACCGGGTGCACCGCCTCCTTCAGGCCGTCCTGTCGGTGGGACGCGAACTCGATCTGGCGCAGGTGCTGCGCAGCATCGTCGAGGCGGCCGTGGTGCTCGTCGACGCCGAGTACGGCGCGCTGGGCGTCATCGGCGACGACCTCACGCTCTCCCAGTTCCTCACCGTCGGCGTCAGTGAGGACGCGCGGACGAGGATCGGGGCACTGCCCAGCGGGCACGGCATCCTCGGCGAGCTGATCCGCCATCCGGAGCCGCTGCGCCTGTCCGAGCTCTCCGACCACCCGGCCTCCTACGGCTTCCCGGCCCACCACCCGCCGATGCACTCGTTCCTCGGCGTGCCGATCAGGGTCCGCGACCAGGTGTTCGGCAACCTCTACCTCACCGAGAAGCGCGGCGCCGAGGAGTTCGACGCCGAGGACGAGGCCGTGCTCTCCGCCCTGGCGGTGGCGGCCGGCGTCGCGATCGAGAACGCCCGGCTCTACGAGGAGACCCGGCTGCGTGAGCGCTGGGTGAGGGCCAGCTCCCAGGTCACGAGCGCCCTGTTGTCGGGTGCTCCGAGCGCGGACGTGCTGGAGCTGATCGTCGAGCAGGCGCGCCGGATCGCCTCCGCAGAGGTCGGCATGATCGCCGAACGGGTCCCCGGGGAGGACGTGCTGCGCCCCCTGCTCGCGGTCGGTCGCGAGGCCGACAGGCGCCGCGGTCTCGTGATGTCCCGCCAGGACGGTTTCGTGGAGGCCGCGCTGAGCACCGCCGAACCGGTGGTCAGCCCCGACATCCGGCACGACCCCCGGATCGACCCGGATTCGGCGCTGTGGGCCGGGCTCGGCCCCGTGGTCGGTGTACCGCTGGTGGCGAGCGGCAAGTCCATCGGCGTCCTGGTGCTCGGGCGCACCGCGGGGCGCACCCCGTTCACGGACACCGACGCCGGCCCCCTGCTCGGCTTCGCGGGGCAGGCGGCGCTGGCGCTCGAGCTGGCCGAGCGGCGCCGGGACGCCGAGCAGATCGCACTGCTGAAGGACCACGACCGGATCGCCCGCGACCTGCACGACCTCGCGATCCAGCGGCTGTTCGCGGCCGGCATGACCCTGCAGAGCACCCAGCGCTTCGTCGACCACCCCGAGGCCGCCGAACGGCTCTCGCGGACCGTCGACGACCTCGACGAGACCATCAAGATCATCCGTTCCACCATCTTCGGGCTGCGCGCACACGGCGACCGGAGGCAGGAGGAGTCCGGGCTGCGCAGACGGGTGTCGGATGCGGTGACGGCGTCGGCCGACTCGCTGGGTTTCACGCCCGCGCTGCGCATCGAGGGCCTGGTGGACACCGACGTCCCGGGCGACGTAGCCGACGATGTGACCGCTGTGCTCGGGGAGGCCCTGAGCAACGTGGCCCGGCACTCCGGGGCACGGGCCGTGGACGTCCATCTGCGGCTCGGCGGGGGCGAGCTGACCCTCACGGTGGCCGACGACGGCTGTGGCGTGCCCGCCGGTGCCGTCCGCAGCGGCCTGCGGAACCTCGAGGAACGGGCCGTCGCCCTCGGCGGCACGCTCGGCGTGGGGGAAGGCCCGCAGGGCGGCGGGACACGGCTGGTGTGGCGTGTTCCGGTGCGGTCGGCGGGCGAGTGACGGGCGGCCGGTGGGTGACTGGCGGTGCGGGTCCCGAAGTGCCTGCGGGTACGGCTCAGCGGGCGGTGCGTTCCGCCGACTCGGACGGTTCCAGGTGGGTGGCGAGGACGGCCGCCTGGACGCGGCGCTGCACGCCCAGCTTGGCCAGCAGCCTCGAGATGTGGTTCTTGACCGTCTTCTCCGACAGATAGAGCCTCTTGCCGATCTCCCGGTTGGTCAGCCCGTCCCCGATCAGCGCGAGGATGTCACGCTCGCGCGGGGACAGGCTCGCCAGTTCGGGTGACAGGGCCGGCTGCTCGGCGGGGTCGGCGCGCAGCGAGTGCATCAGCCGCGCGGTCGTCGCCGGGTCGAGCATCGACTGGCCGGAGGCGACGGTGCGGACCGCGGACACCAGGTCGGAGCCCCTGATCTGCTTCAGGACGTAGCCCGAGGCGCCCGCCATGATCGCGTCGAGCAGCGCGTCCTCGTCGTCGAACGAGGTCAGCATCAGACAGGCCAGCTCCGGCATGTGGCTGCGCAGCTCACGGCAGACGGTGATGCCGTCGCCGTCCGGCAGGCGCACGTCGAGGACGGCCACATCCGGCTGCACCGCCGGGCCACGGGCGAGCGCGTGTTCGACGGTGTCGGCGTCCCCGACCACCGAGATGTCGGGTTCGGCCTCCAGCAGGTCGGCCAGGCCACGCCGCACGACCTCGTGGTCGTCCAGCAGGAACACCCGGATCGGGTCCTGCTCGCTGAAGGTGCGCGCCTCGGCCATGACGACTCCTCGTTCCCCTGTCGAACCTCTGCCCAAGGACGGACCGCGGGCCGCCCACTGTCGACGATCATCACGCGCCCCGCCCGCACGCACTAGGGCCGACCGGCCCCAGTCGCCGCCGTGTGCCCTTTTTGGCCCTGCCGCCGCGGACCGGCAGCCCCGTGGCGAGCCGTCCCCCGGAGCGACCGCCGCCCCTGAGGGGACCGTCCCGGTCACCACGGCCTGCCGGGTCCTCGTCAGCCGAAGCTGCCGCTGCCGTAGGGGGCGTACAGGTCCAGCAGCCGGGTGCGTTCCGAGCCGAGGCGGTGGGACAGGATGCAGCCCGCCCACTGGGCGACCGCGAAGCCGAGCACTGGGTCGTCCTGGCACATCGAGCGGACCGCCGCGGCGTCGAACTCGTACGCCCGTACCGGTGTCGTCGTCTCGGCGCCCAGGTGCCAGGCGTGCGGGCCGAACAGCCAGGACCAGCCGAGGAGTTCGTCGTGGCCCAGGGTCTCGATGACCGCGGCGCGGCGGCCGGGCACGTGCAGATCGAGGTCTACGGTGCCGGAGCGGATGATCCAGAACCGGTCGGCGCGTCCGCCCTCCTCGCACAGGCGGGTTCCCTGTGGGAAGGACACCTCACGGGCGGTGCGCATCAGCCGCTCGCGGTGCCGGAGGGACAGCGCACGCAGCATGCTGGTCGTGGGGGGAGCGTTCATCACGGCCTCCAGGGGGCGGCGTGGGGACCCGACGCTCCCAGCGTGACCCCGCCTCCCGTCCCCGGGCCATGGGCCACACGGCCCCCGGTCCGGGACGTCCGGCACCGCGCCGACGACCCCGGCCACCTGGGGTCGTGCGCCCCGGCCGGGCACCGCGAGGTGACGGGCCGGGCGTGGGGGCCTTGGGCCGTTGGGCCCCCTGATGGGTCCCTGTGGCCCCTGCGCGCGACGCCGTTCCCGCGCCAGGCTCGACGCAGGAACAGCAGAGCCCGGACAGGAGGTGCGCGCCATGGTCCGGCCGGTCACCGCGGGAGTCGACGGGTCCGGCGAGAGCCTCGCGGCCGCCCACTGGGCCGCCCGGGAGGCGCTGCGCCGGGGTGCGCCGCTCCACGTCGTCCACGCCTGGAGGCGGCAACCGCTCCCGGCGCCGTCCGGCGGGTGCGGGGACGACCGGCGCGAGGTGGGCGAGCAGATCCTGGAGCGGGCCGTGCGCAGCGTGCGCGCCGCGCATCCGGGGCTGGAAGTGGAGGCACTTCTGCCGGCCGAGTCCCCGGTGACCGCGTTGCTCGCGGCGGCCGCGGATGCGGAGATGCTGGTGCTGGGATCCCGTGGTCTGGGCCGCGTCGCCGGGTTCGTGGTCGGCTGGGTGTCCCAACGTGTCGTCGCCAGGGCAGCGCGCCCCGTGGTGCTCGTACGCGCCGGTGAGACCTCCGCCGACGAGCACCTCCCGGCCCTGGACGGCGTCTCTCCCGAGGAGATCCCCGAGATCCCCTTCCGCGACGTCGTGCTCGGGCTGGACCCGCGGCACCCGCTCGACGAGCCGATCGGGTTCGCCTTCGACTCGGCCCGCCGCCGCGGCACCGCGCTGCACGTGGTCCACGCCGTCGGCGACGTCCATGCGCACGCGGCCGCGGGGCCGGAGGTGCTGGCCGAACAGGAGCACCTCGTGAACGCCGCGCTGCGGCCCTGGCGCGAGAAGTTTCCCGGGGTCCCGGTGTCCGAGACCGTCTCCACTGGCCGCCCCGCCCCGCAGCTGGTGCGTGCCTCCACCCGTGCCTGTCTCGTCGTCGTGGGGCGCCGGACACGGGACGGCGTGTTCGGCCCGCACATCGGCTCCGTCGCGCACGCCGTGCTCCACCACGTGGCCTGTCCGGTCGCCGTCGTCCCGCATGCCTGACACCGGTCTCGGGACGGCGGTCCGACCCCGCTGCACCGTGCCGCCTGCCCGGTCGCCGTCGCCCCCCGGCGGACGGTACCGGCGGCGTTCGTACCCCCGCACAACGGGTACCCCAGCCCGCCGCGCCCGATGAACACCCCGACGACGTGTGGAGTCACCGATGCCCGACACCGAGCACCCCGGCACCGTACTGACCGACGAGGAGCTGCACACCCTCGACGCCCACTGGCGGGCCGCCAACTACCTGGCCGCCGGTCAGATCTACCTGATGTCCAACCCGCTGCTGACCGAGCCCCTCAGGCCCGAGCACATCAAACCCCGCCTCCTCGGCCACTGGGGCACCTCGCCCGGACTCAACCTCGTGTACACCCACCTCAACCGGGTCATCAAGGCGCGCGACCTGAACGCCCTGTGCATCTGGGGGCCCGGGCACGGCGGGCCGTCCGTGTTCGCGGGCTCCTGGCTGGAGGGCAGCTACAGCGAGACCTACCCGGACGTGACACGGGACGCCGAAGGGATGGCGAAGCTGTTCAAGCAGTTCTCCTTCCCGGGTGGCGTACCCAGCCATGTCGCCCCGGACGTGCCGGGCTCCATCCACGAGGGCGGCGAACTCGGCTACTCGCTCGCCCACGCCTACGGAGCCGCCTTCGACAACCCGGACCTGGTGGTCGCCTGCGTGATCGGTGACGGCGAGGCGGAGACCGGTCCGCTTGCCGCCTCCTGGCACTCCGACAAGTTCCTCGACCCCGTCCACGACGGCGCGGTCCTGCCGATCCTCCACCTCAACGGGTACAAGATCGCCAACCCCACCGTCCTGGCCCGGCTCCCCGAGCCCGAACTCGACGAACTGCTGCGGGGGTACGGCCACGAGCCGATCCACGTCACCAGCGACGACCCCCTCCAGGTGCACCGCGCCATGGCGGAGGCCTTCGACGCCGCCCTGGACCGCATCGCCGAGCTGCAACGCACGGCGCGCGAGGACGAGGGAGCGGAGCGGGCGCACTGGCCGGTGATCGTGCTGCGCACTCCCAAGGGCTGGACCGGGCCCGCCGAGGTGGACGGCGAACCGGTCGCCGGGACCTGGCGCTCCCACCAGGTGCCGCTGGCGGGCGTCCGGGAGAACCCCGAGCATCTGCGCCAGTTGGAGGCCTGGCTGAAGTCGTACCGGCCCGAGGAACTCTTCGACGCCGACGGCCGCCCGCGCGCCGACGTGCTCGCCTGCGTGCCCGCCGGTGCCCGCAGGCTCGGCGCCACCCCGCACGCCAACGGCGGGCTGCTCGTGCGGGGCCTGCCCATCCCTTCCCTGGACGACTTCGCGGTACCCGTCGAGAAGCCGGGCTCGGCCCTGCACGAACCCACCCGCGTCCTCGGCGGCCTGCTGCAACAGATCATGAAGGACACCGCGACGCGGCGGGACTTCCGCCTGGTCGGCCCGGACGAGACCGCCTCCAACCGGCTGCAGGCCGTCCTCGACGCCAGCGGCAAGGCCTGGCAGGGCCAGGTGCTCCAGGTCGACGAACACCTCGACCGGCACGGCCGTGTGATGGAGATCCTGTCCGAACACCTCTGCCAGGGCTGGCTGGAGGGCTACCTCCTCACCGGCCGCCACGGGCTGTTCTCCTGCTACGAGGCGTTCGTGCACATCGTCGACTCGATGGTCAACCAGCACATCAAGTGGCTGAAGACCTCCCGGCGGCTGCCCTGGCGCGCCCCCATCGCCTCCCTCAACTACCTGCTGACCTCGCACGTGTGGCGCCAGGACCACAACGGCTTCTCCCACCAGGACCCCGGCTTCGTCGACCACGTCCTCAACAAGAGCCCGGAGGTGGTCCGGGTCTATCTGCCGCCGGACGCCAACACACTGCTGTCCGTCGCGGACCACGCCCTGCGCAGCCGCGACTACGTCAACGTGATCGTGGCGGGCAAGCAGCCGTGCTTCGACTGGCTGTCCCTGGACCAGGCCCGCGCCCACTGTGCGCGCGGTGCCGGGATCTGGGACTGGGCGGGCACCGAGAACGGCGGAGAGCCCGACGTGGTCCTCGCCTGCGCCGGAGACGTGCCGACGCAGGAGGTGCTGGCCGCCGCGCAACTACTGCGCCGGCACCTGCCCGAACTCGCGGTCCGGGTGGTCAACGTGGTCGACATGGCCCGGCTGATGCCGCGCGAGGAACATCCGCACGGCATGCCGGACTTCGAGTACGACGGCCTGTTCACCGCCGACAAGCCCGTGATCTTCGCCTACCACGGCTACCCGTGGCTGATCCACCGCCTGGCCTACCGCCGCACCGGCCACCGGAACCTGCACGTGCGCGGCTACAAGGAGGCCGGGACCACGACCACGCCGTTCGACATGGTGGTCCGCAACGACCTCGACCGCTACCGCCTGGTCATGGACGTCATCGACCGCGTCCCCGGCCTCGCGGTGCGTGCCGCCGCCGTGCGCCAGCAGATGGCCGACGCCCGCACCCGCCACGAGGCGTGGATCCGCGATCACGGTACGGACATGCCGGAGGTCGCCGACTGGACCTGGGCGTCCTGACCCCATCTGTCCAGGGCCGGGGACCTCCTAGTGGCAGGGGTGGCCTCCGGAGCGGCGGCAGGATCGCGCCCGGCTTCGGCGACGCTCAGCAGAAGCAGGGGCGCGCGGAGGGGTACTCGAAAGGCCCGTCCACATCCAGCTCGTGCGGTCCGCCAGGGCCGGCCGGTGATCGGGGGCCGACCGGCCCAAGCAGAACCCCGCAAGGTGGGACAAGCTGGATGTAATGGGGAAGTCCGGCTCGACGCCGGATGTACCGCCGTACCGGCTTCCGGACGGTCCCCGGGCCCTGGCGCCCGGGGGGAGGAAGGAAGGATCGTCATGAAGGGCTTCGTCTTCCACGGCCCCGGAAAGTCCGCCTGGGAGGAGGTCCCGGACCCGGACATCAAGGAATCCACCGACGCGATCGTGCGCGTCGAGACCACCACCATCTGCGGGACGGATCTGCACATCCTCAAGGGCGACGTGCCCGAGGTGCGCCCCGGCACGGTGCTGGGGCACGAGGCGGTCGGCGAGATCGTGGAGGCCGGACGGGACCTGCACGCCGTACAGCCGGGGGAGCGCGTCCTGGTCTCCTGCATCACCGCCTGCGGCCGGTGCGGGTACTGCTGGGAGCGGACGTACGGCCAGTGCCGCGGAGGCGGCGGCTGGACCCTCGGGCATGTCATCGACGGAACGCAGGCCGAGTACGTCCGGGTGCCCTACGCCGACCTGTCCGTGCACGCCATGCCCGGCACGGTCGACAGCAAGGACGCCGTGCTGCTCGCGGACATCTTCCCCACCGCCTACGAGGTGGGCGTGCTCAACGGACACGTCCGCCCCGGGGACAGCGTGGTCGTCGTCGGAGCCGGCCCCATCGGGCTCGCGGCGATCGCCACCGCCCGGCTGTTCGCCCCCGAGCGGATCGTCGCGGTGGACCCGGCCGCGATGCGGCTGGACGCCGCCAAGGGGCTCGGCGCCGACGCCCTGGCCGACCCAGCCGACGCCCAGGAGCTGATCGCCGACCTCACCGACGGACTGGGCGCGGACGTGGTCATCGAGGCGGTCGGAGTGCCGGAGAGCTTCGAGTTGTGCACACGCGTGGTGCGGCCCGGCGGGCACATCGCCAACGTCGGCGTGCACGGGCGGCCCGTGACCCTGCACCTGGAGGACCTGTGGAGCAGGAACGTCACCATCACCACCGGCCTGGTCGACACGTACTCCACGCCCACGCTGCTGCGGATGGCGGCCGCCGGCCGGCTGCCCACCTCGTCGCTGGTCACGCACACCTTCCCGCTGGAGCAGATGGAGGAGGCGTACGACGTCTTCGGCCGGGGCGCCGACACCGGCGCGCTCAAGGTCGTACTGGGCGGGGAGCAGCACGAAGTCGTCGCCGTCCGGGCGACCTGACGGAAGGAAGTGACGCGCCATGCCCACACACGCATCGCCGGACGCGGTGGAGGGTCACCAGGGTCACCACCCACCCGGCAATCTCGGACGCCGGATCGCCCTGCGGCGCGAGGAGCTCGGACTGTCCCGCAAGGAGGCGGCGTGCCGGGCCGGCATGGCCTCCAGCTATCTGCAGTACCTGGAGGAGCAACCCACCGCGGCGCCCGGCGTCAGCACCCTGCTGAGGCTGGCCGGCGCACTGGAGACCACCGTGCTCGAACTCACCGGCGGGGACGTCGACCTGCCGCCCGGCCTCGGACAGGCCGGAGGGCACCCGAAGTTCACCGAACTCAGCATCCGGGAGTGCCGGGACCTGCTGTGCACGCACGGCGTGGGGCGGCTCGCGGTGCCCACGGAGTCGGGGCCGGTGATCGTTCCCGTCAACTACGGCGTCGTCGGCGGCTCGATCGTCTTCAGGACCGCCCCGGAGGCGGTGCCCTCGCAGGCCGCCGACTCCCAGGTTGCCTTCGAGGTCGACCGCATCGACGGATCGTTCAGCCAGGGCTGGAGTGTGCTCGTGTGCGGACACGCCCGCACCGTCACGGACCCCGACTCCGTCCGGCGGCTGGAGGAGCAGGCGTACAGCACGCCGTGGGCGGGCGGGCAACGTGATCTGTGGATCCGTATCGATCCCCACAGGATCACCGGACGGCGCATCACCGTGTGACCGGGCCGGCGGCCCTCGCCCGGACCCCTGCGGCATCGATCGGAGGACACCATGCACGGCACCCCCCACCTCGTCGGCGACGTCATGACGCGCAGGGTCGTCGCCGTCGGCCACGCGGCGACGTTCAAGGACATCGTCAAGGCCATGGGGCAGTGGAAGGTCAGCGCCCTGCCCGTCCTGCGGGAGGGCAACCGGGTCGTCGGCGTCGTCTCCGAGGCCGACCTGCTGCGCAAGCAGGAGCTCCGCGACGGCGAACCCGGCCGGTACGCGTCGCTGGAGCGGGCGGCCGACCTCGCCAAGGCCGACGCGGTGACCGCCGAGGAGCTCATGACCGCGCCCGCCGTCACGGTCCACGTGGACGCCACCCTCGCCCAGGCCGCCCGGACCATGGCCCGGGCCAGGGTGAAACGTCTCCCGGTCGTCGACGACAGGGGCACGCTGCTCGGCATCGTCAGCCGTTCCGACCTGCTCGAGGTGTACCTGCGCGACGACGAGGACATCGCCGAGGAGATCCGCCGCGAGATCGTCGCCCGTCTGTTCCCCGCCCCCTTGGAGCCGATCCGCGTGGAGGTGCGGGACGGCGTCGTGCGGCTCACCGGCCGGATCCGCGACACCGGTCTGGTGCCCGTCACCGCACGGCTGGTGCGGGGCGTCGAGGGCGTGGTGGACGTGGACTGCGCGCTCATGGGGCCGCCCCGGGTTCCGGACCTCGAGGCCGACTTCCCGCAGGACGAGGTGTCGCGGTGGCCCCGGAGAGCCGACAGCGTCACATGACGCGCCCCGAGAAGGTGACGACCGATGGCGACGACCTGTCGTACGGCGGGGACCAGGGTGTGGCTGTGGCGGTGGCGACGCAATCCGCTGCTGCGGCGCAGCGACCGCTTCGAGGCCTGGATCGTCCTCGTCACCTGGTTGCTGGTCCTGCTGGCCGGGGTGCTCGCGGGGCGAGCGGGGGCGGGGGCCGTGGAACACGGTCTGGCCGTCCGGGCCGCCCACTCCCACCCCGTGCGGGCCGTGCTGACCCAGGACGCGGCGAGAACCACGGAAGATGCGCACGCCTACGGCGACGGTGGCGTGTGGGCGAACGTCCGCTGGAGCGCACCCGGAGGCCCGCACACGGGTCTGGCGAGGGTCGAGCCCGGGCTGAAGGCGGGAGACCCGGTAACCGTGTGGACGGACGACGCCGGGAACCTGGTGTCCAAACCGGCCACCGGAGCCGAGACACGGTTGCAGGCGTCGCTCGTCGGCACGATCGTCGGCTCCGGTGCCGCGGGCGGAGTGCTGGCCTGCGGGTGGCTGGTGCGCGGGCGCCTGGAGCGGCAGCGCATGGAGGAATGGGCCCGGGAGTGGGAGTGCGTCGGGCCGCAGTGGCGGTAGGGACCTGCTGAAGCGCGCGCCTGTTGACGCGCGCGGCCCGCTGAAGCGGGTGGTCGGCGGTCAGCCCGTCTCGGCCCCGGAGAGGTGGCAGTCCACGTCGACCACGCCCTCGACGGCACGCGCCAGCCGGACGGTCATGGGGATCACGGTCGTGTCGCCGACCTTCCCCGTGAGGGTGACGACACCCTCGGCGACCATGACGTGGATCGGCTCCACGGGTGCGGGGAAGAGGACGTCGACGATGTCGCGGCGTATCTCGTCGGCGATGTCGTTGTCCTCCCGCAGGAACACCTTGAGCAGGTCGGCGCGGCTGACGACGCCTTCGAGCAGACCCTCGTCGTTGATCACGGGGAGCCGCTTCACCTTGCGCAGGGCCATGATGCGAGCGGCCTGGGCGAGGGTCGAGTCGGCGTGCACGGTGACCGCCGGAGCGGTCATCAGCTCGCCCGCGGTCACCGCCCCGGCCTTGCCCAGGTCGGACAGGCGCCGCATCTGCGTGTACGAATCCGGATCGCTGTCGCGGAACCCCTCCTTGGGCAGCAGGTCGGCCTCGGAGACCACGCCGACCACCCGGCCCTCGCCCTCCAGCACGGGCAGCGCGCTGACCTTCCACTGCTCCATGAGCTTGACGATGTCCTTGAACGGGGCGTCACGGCCGACGGCGACGACGGTGTGCGTCATCACGTCGCTGACGACGTGCGGGCCGGCGGTCACGATTCCTCCTCGGGCTCGGACGCGGTCCCCGGCGGTCGGGGACCGGCTCTCAGGGGCTGCCGCTGCCGTAGGGGCCGTACAGGTCGAGCAGCCGGATGCGGGCCGCGTTCAGCCGGTGGGCGAGGACCTGGCCCACCCAGACGGCGACGGCACGGCCGAACTCGGGGTCCTCGGCGCACATCGCCCGCACGGTCACCGCGTCGAACTCGTAGGCCCGCACCGGGGACATGGCCTCGGCACCCAACTGCCAGACATGCGGTTCGAAGTGCCAGGACCAGCCGACCAGCTCGCCGTGGCCCAGCGACTCGATGACGGCGGGCCGGCGGCCGGGCACATGCACGTCCAGAGCCACGGTGCCGGTCCGTACGATCCAGAACCGGTCGGCCCGCCGGCCTTCCTCGAACAGCCGGGTCCCCTCGTCGAAGGAGACCTCGCGGGCGATCCGCATCAGCCGCTCGCGGTGCTCGGCGGGAAGGGCCGCGCCCACGGTGGTGACAGAGGCCATGGCTTCACTGTCCTTTCGTTCCTGCCGCCGCGACGGCCGGGCAGACCGCACCCGGCGCCGGGACTCCACAGGACGCACGGGGCGGGAAGGACCCATCCGGTTCTCTCGGATCCTGATTGCGCGGTGCGCGGCCGCCGGCCGCTTCTCCGCGTCTTTCGCAGGTCCTTCCCGTCACCATCAGCACACCACGCGCCCGCGGCGACCACCAGGGCCGATCGGCCCCATGGCCCTCCGGGTGCGCGGAGGACAGCCGTCACGGTTCGGCAGGGCCCGCCATCTGGACGATGTCCTCGGAGGCGACGTCGTGCAGCCGGATGGCCAGGTCCTCCAGCGCCCGGCTGGCGGCGAGCTCGTCGCCGATCTCGGGGATCGGCCGGTCGGCGGGGTTGCGCCGGGCCTCGCCCCTGCCGGCGACGGTCGACGCGTCAGGCGCCCTCAGCACGGCGCGGGCATGGGTGTCGTCGCCGTCCTCGGTGATGTAGATGTCCACGGTCCACTGCTTGGCTTCCATCGGGATCACTTCCCCGCACCACGAGGTGTTCGTCCCTCTTCTTCGGCTTCTTCCAGCCTGCGCCTGTCTCCAGGCCAGGTCCACACCGGCGTGCCGCCGCCGGGAGCCGCACCTGTGATGGAACACACCGTTTGGTGGGCTCCCCATGTGATTGGCGCCATTTCTCCGTTTCCGGCCGGCCGGTAGCGTGACGCCGATGTCAGCCGATCTGTCCCCCGTCATAGCCGCCACCACCCAGTGGCTGCTGCGCTCCTATCCCGGGACCGGAGGAGCCCTGGACGCCGCCCTCGCCGAGGCCCAGGCGTCCCAGGCCGTCATGGTCGCCGCCTGGCTGCGCTACCCCACCGAGGCCGACGCGGCCCTCGTCGTGTTCGTCGGGCCCGGCGGCTCCGACCGCCTGGACTGGCTGACCGGAGCGGAGACGGCGGCCGTCGACGAGGCCGACGCCGGCTGGCGGACCTGGGTGGACGAGGTGGTCGCCAGCTGGGCGGCCTGCCTGCTGACCACGCCGTCCCTCGCCCGCGACGCCGTCGCGGCACTCGACGGCGGCGAGCACACCCGGGGGCTGGTGTTCGACTTCCGCAGGCTCACCGACCCCGGTGAGCAGGACCACCGGGCGGCGCCCCTGCTGCGCCACCCCGACCTGCTGGCGCCGCTCGTCGGCCTGCACCGGGACTCCCTCGTGAAGCGACTGCACGGCGAGCCCGTGGACGAGGGCGGCCCTGTCGGGGACCCGGTCGCCGGCTGAGGCGGGTCCGCGGGCGGCTGCTCCCGTCGCGTCCAGGCCGGCGGCTCCGGTGTCCAGGCCGGCGGCTCCGGTGTCCAGGCCGGCGGCTCCGGTGTCCAGGCCGGCCGCTCCGGTGTCCAGGCCGGCCGCTCCCGTCGCGTCCGGGCCGGCTGCTCCCGCGTTCAAGCGGGCTGCTTCGGTGTTCAGGCGGGCCGCCCTCCGCGTTCAAGCGGGCTGCTTCCGTGTCCAGGCGGGCCGCCCCCGCGTTGACTGCTTCCGCGTTCAGGAGCGGCCGCGGCCGGTGACGAAGTCGCGGACCCGGTCGACCAGGCCCGTCCCGGGCGCGAGCAGCTTGTTGAGCGGAGGTGTGTCGGGAGCCGCCGGGTGGGGGCGTGTAGGGGCCATCTTCTTGGCGGTGCGGATCTTGTCGCCGAGCTGGTCGAGCATCTCCTGGCCGCAGGCCTGCCGCAGCCTGGGGAAGAGGTTGTTCTCCTCGTCCTGGACGTGCGAGGTCACCTCGTTCTTCACGGTCATGAACGTCCGGTCGAACTCGGGGTCCTCGACGGAGCACCCCTCCAGCTGCTTGAGGGCCTTTTCCACCCGCGCGTGGTCGGCGAGCTCCTTGTCGGCGATCGCGCCGCCGCCCTCGACGTGCTCCCGCACCGCCGGGTACAGATACTGCTCCTCCGCGACGGAATGCCGTACGAGTTCGATCGTCATCTCGTCGGCCAGCTTGCGGCGGTCCTTGTGGCCGCTGGGCAGCGACTCGATCCGCTGGAAGAGACTTTCCACCTCCCGGTGGTCGGTGGTGAGCTCGGCGATGACGTCGCCACCGTGTGCCATGGCGGCCTCCCTGTGACGTGGCTGATGTGTGGGGCGGACGGCTGTCCGGGCCGCTTGTGGCAGCCCTGAATCGCCCGGACATCATTTCCCCGGACAAACAGGGTGTTAACGACACCCGCCCGTAGTCCCCGGATCGGCCGAACGGCCACCTCACCGGTGCGGCTGGGGGGAGCGCGACGTCACTCGAAGCGCGAGGTGTCGCCCGCTCCCTTGCGTACGATCTCGGGCTCGCCCCCGGAGAAGTCGATGACCGTCGTCGGTTCGGTGCCGCAGTCCCCGGAGTCGACCACGGCGTCCACGACGTGGTCGAGGCGCTCCTTGATCTCCCAGCCCTGGGTCAGCGGCTCCTCCTCGCCCGGCAGGAGCAGGGTGCTCGACAGCAGCGGCTCGCCGAGCTCGGCCAGCAGCGCCTGCGCCACCACATGGTCGGGGATGCGCACCCCGACCGTCTTCTTCTTCGGGTGCAGCAGCTTGCGCGGCACCTCGCGGGTCGCGGGCAGGATGAACGTGTAGCTGCCGGGCGTCGAGGCCTTGATCGCGCGGAACACGTCCTTGTCGACGTGCACGAACTGGCCGAGCTGCGCGAAGTCCCGGCAGACCAGTGTGAAGTGGTGGCGCTCGTCGAGATGGCGGATCGCCCGGATGCGCTCCATGCCGTCCCGGCTGCCCAGCCGGCACCCCAGCGCGAAGCAGGAGTCCGTCGGATACACCACGAGCGCACCGTCACGGATGCTGTCGGCGACCTGGCCGATCGTGCGCGGCTGAGGGTTGTCGGGATGAACGTCGAAGTACTTCGCCATCCGCCGAGTGTCGATCACGCGGGGGTGCGCTGTCCACGTGACCGAGCCTCGGGCGGGCATGTCCGTGGTGCGCAGGCCCTTGACGGCGAGTCAGGATCCCGGCTTCCGTCGGGGCCGAGGTCACCGGGCGGCGGGGTGTGCCGCCCGCCAGGGTCCGGCTTGCCGCGGTGGTCAGGCGGGGGCCGCGACCGGCTCGCGCCGTCCGTCCCTCGCGGCCTCCCGCTCCCGCCCCGTGGCGTCCGCCGTGAGCGGCAGTGCGCGCGGGAGGGGGCGCGTCTCGCGCAGACTCGGCGCGGGGGCCACCGGCACGAGCGCGGCGGGATCGCCGGCCCGGGCCCGTTGCGAGAACCAGATGATCTTTCCGCCGGCGTCGGTGGCGCAGCAGCCCCAGCCGTTGCTCAGCGCCGCGATCTGCGCCAGACAGCCGCTCGGCGCGTAGTGCGGCCGGATGTCGCGCTCGCTGTCCTGCACAGCCGTGATCAGGTGGTGACCGTTCCACCACATCTCGATGGTGGTGTTCTTGTCCGCGGCGTGGGCGTCGATCGTCCGCAGCAGCGCTTCGGCGCACTGGCAGACGGGTTCTACGAGGCTCTCCAGATCCCAGTAGCGGAGGTGGGCGGCCAGGATCCGCCGGACGTGCCCGATCCGCTCCGGGCTGACCTCGACGTCGAGGTGGTAGTAGCAGGGCGCTGCGGTCTTCATCGTCGTTGGCTCCTCACCGGCGAAGCTCTCGCTCCTCCTCGCCCCTGTGGGCCGGGCCCCGATCACGAAGCGTGAGCGGTCGTCGCTCTCGAGTCAGTCCCAGAGTGCGAGCACTACTCCATTCGTGCAACACGAAGCCCTCCAGCCCCAGTGGTTGAATCCCGAACAGGACGCTGAGTGATGAGCCGTGCACCATAGGTGAAACACTCAGCGCTGAGAGCGGAGGTGACCGGTGCCATGCCCCTGCCGGCCAGAGCCGAGGTCGCCAGACATCTCGAGCGGTATCGGGAGTGGGAGCGCCTGATGCTCGCGTCTCCCGACAACCGGGAGGTGCGCGGCACTTTCGAGAGCACCGGTCACAGCCTGTGCGTGCTCATGGGGAAGCGCTGCGCACGCGAGGCGGCCGACGCCGCCGAGCTGTATCTCCGCACGCACAGTGAGCGAACCGCACGTCCATCTCCGGCAGCTTCGACGGACGGGTAGGCAGAGCGCCGTACGCAGCCCTGGACCCATGACCGCGGAGCCGGCGCGCACCGAGCTCCACGACGGCGAAGGAGGCGAAGACGGATGGAACGGCAGACCGCGCACCGGGACGGGGCGAGCCCTGTCGCCGGGGGCGCGAGGGCCGCGATCGGACGCATACCGATCGCGGACGTCCGTCCGGCCGTCGACGGCGGCCGACGCCCCGTCAAAGCGGTGGAGGGGGAGACCTTCCAGGTCAGCGCCACGGTTTTCGGTGAGGGGCAGGACGCGATCGGCGCCAACGTCGTCCTCTGCGACCCCGAGGGACACCCCGGCCCGTGGACGCCGATGCGCGAGCTGGAGCCCGGCAGTGACCGCTGGGGCGCCGAGGTGACCCCGCTGTCGACCGGTCACTGGACCTACGCCGTGGAGGCGTGGAGCGATCCGGTCAGCACCTGGCGCCGGCACGCCCGGATCAAGGTTCCGTCCCGCATCGACGTCGCCCTGGTCCTGGAGGAGGGCGCCGACCTCTACGAGCGCGCGGCCGGAGCGGTGCCGCAAGGACCGCTGCGGGACCTGCTGTGCGCGGCAGCCCGCGCCCTGCGCGACGAGTCCCGCGCACCGGTCGCACGTCTCGCGGCTGCGCTGACTCCCGAGGTGGATGCGGTGCTGGCCCGGTATCCGTTGCGTGAACTGGTGACGGTTTCGGATCCGTTGCCGTTGGTGGTGGAGCGGGAGCGGGCGTTGTTCGGGTCGTGGTACGAGTTCTTCCCGCGTTCGGAGGGGACGCCCGAGCGGCCGCACGGGACGTTCCGTACGGCGGCGCGGCGGCTGCCGGTGATCGCGGGGATGGGTTTCGATGTGGTGTATCTGCCGCCGATCCATCCGATCGGGACGACGTTCCGCAAGGGGCCCAACAATTCTCTGTCGGCGGGGCCGGGGGATGTGGGGGTGCCGTGGGCGATCGGGTCGTCTGAGGGCGGTCATGACGCGGTGCATCCGGATCTGGGCTCGGTCGAGGATTTCGA
>NZ_BNGS01000013.1 GCF_014905555.1 Streptomyces sp. Y2F8-2
GGCAGCAACGGCTCGATGAGCGACCACAGTTCATCCGACACGATCCACGGCCGCGACTGTCTCTTCCCCACGACCACACCAACGAGCGGATCAGCCGACAGTCACATGATCAACGGCTTTTGTTAGAGCCAGTAAGCCATGCGGCTTCGTGAGGTGTCCCACCCGGCCCGCTCCGACAGCGGTGACCGATTGGGCACCGCCTGTCAGAGGAAGCTGGATGCGGGCGGACCGTATCCCAAGAGGACCACGCTCTCCGCCCAGTTCCACACCTGTGAGCCGGTGGGCCGGGCACGCTCCGCGGGGTCTGCCGCGCTCGGGGACGGCCGCTGGCCGGAGACGGCGGCAAAGACACTGCCGAGGGCGGGACGCCGGAGCCCGACGTGCCCCGCGTGTGTGTGCGTCGTAGTCGCCATGTCCTGCCCTCGCTCTTCGGTAGGTGTGTGGGTCTGGCCGAGAAGGGGGCGGGTCCCGTGCCGGGGGAAGGGGCACGGGACCCGCGGGGAAACGGGTCAGGCGGCGGCGCGGGCGTTGATGGTGACGGGGACGTTGTCACGCGTGGCCTTGGAGTACGGGCAGATCTGGTGGGCGGCGTGCGCGAGTTCGTCGGCGGTGGCCTGGTCCACGCCGCCGAGGACGGGGTTGAGGACCGCGGAGAGGGAGAACTCTCCGTCGTCGCCGTGGGTGAGGGTGATCTCGGCCGTGATGGTGGTGCTGGTCAGCCGGATCTTGCGCCGGGTGGCGGCGCGACGCAGGGCGCCGAGGAAACAGGCGGCCCAGCCGGCGGCCAGGAGCTGCTCGGGGTTGGTCGCGGTGCCGGCGCCGCCGAGCTCCTCGGGGAGAGCGAGGCTGGTCTCCAGCAGGCCGTCGGAGGATCGGACGTGTCCGCCGTTCCGGCCCTCTCCGTCGACGTCCACAACGGCGGTGTAGCTGACTGCCATGACTGGTGCTCCCCGTCTGGGTCAAGAGGTCTCGGGTCACCTCCCGACCAGGACACATCATGTCGTCACCATCTGAGGAGGTGACGCAATCATGGCACCCCTCTCCGTCACCAGTCAAGGCGGTGACTGATGTCCGCCTCATGCCGTGCCGGCACTCGGCTTCCGGGTGGGGATGGCGGGTCGGGTCGGTGCGGGTCCTCGGGGCGCAGGCGTTGGCGGTGATGCCGTGTTCGGCCCACCCAGGTCCTCGACGCGGCGGGCGACCCGGTCGGTGTCCCGGGCCACCGGCCCGATCCATGACGCATCCGTCCGATGGCTTACACACGGGTGCCGCCCGCGACCATCGCGGGAAGAACCGGCCGTCAAACGACGGATGCCTTCCGCGGGGCTCGCGACGACATTGGAGGCCATCCCGCCGAGCTGCGGCTCGACGGGGCCACGTGTGATGCGGCCCGTGCCGCGCCACACACCTGCGCAGGATGTTCCGCTCACACATGCAGCGCATCAACAGTCAGGATCGATGAAGGACACAGCATGACTCGTACATGGTTGATCACCGGCGCGTCCCGTGGTTTGGGGCGCGCCTTGGCGGAAGCGGTTCTGGAGTCCGGTGACCGGTTGGCGGCGACCGCGCGGCGTCCGGAGCAACTGGCGGACCTCGCCTCCCGCCACGGCGATCAGGTGCTGACGGTGGCCCTGGACGTCACCGACATCGCCGCGGCCCAGAACGCGGTACAAGCGGCCGTGGAGGCGTTCGGGCGCCTGGACGTGGTCGTCAACAACGCCGGCCATGCCGACATGGCCGCCATCGAGGACATGTCCGAGCAGTCCTTCCGCGACCAGATCGACGCCAACCTCTTCGGCGTCGTCAACGTCACCCGGGCCGCCCTGCCCGTGATGCGCGAACAGGGCTCCGGGCACATCATCCAGATCTCCTCCGTCGGCGGACGCGTCGGCGTGCCGGGGCTGGCCGCCTACCAGGCGGCCAAGTGGGCGGTCGGCGGCTTCTCCGAGGTCCTGGCCCAGGAAGTCGCCCCCCTCGGCATCAAGGTCACCGTCGCCGAACCCGGCGGCATGCGCACCGACTGGGCCGGCTCCTCCATGGCCACCCCGCCGGTCAGCGCCCCCTACCAGGACGTCGTCGGCGCCGCCATCGCCGCCATCCGCGGAGCCGACGGCAAGCAGCCCGGCGACCCCGACCGCA
Source organism: Streptomyces sp. Y2F8-2 (assembly GCF_014905555.1). GTDB lineage: Bacteria > Actinomycetota > Actinomycetes > Streptomycetales > Streptomycetaceae > Streptomyces > Streptomyces cynarae. The sequence continues at coordinate 2,143 of NZ_BNGS01000013.1, forward strand.
TCTCCCGCATCCTCCTGGACATCGTGGAAGCGGAGGAACCCCCGCTGCGCCTCCTCCTCGGCAAGGACGCCGTCGCGGTCGCGAAGGACATGGCCGACCGACTCGCCACCCAGGACGCCCAATGGCGCGACGTCAGCGAATCCGCGTCCGTACGACCCTGACCACCGGGCGCGCCGCACGGTGACGGCGAGGGGCGCACGCGAGGCGGTCCTCCCGACCTCGGTGTGCGCCTCGCGGCAGTGGCCCGATCCGGGGCGGGACGCTGCCGGGGGGACAACCGCGACGGGACTCCGTGAAAGGACGCGTCCCGTCGCGGCTTCGTCGTGTCCGTGGGGGTCCGCGAGCCGTCTGGTACGCCGTGCGCCACTGGGGCTCGGTACGGCCGGAAGCCGGGGAAGCGGTGACGCGGGAAGCCGGGGGAAGCCGTGGCGTCGGAACCGTCGCTGGGCGGCCGGAAACGCCGCGCCGGCGGCAGGTGGTCGGGCCCACCTGCCGCCGTCGGCGGATCCGTCCGTGGTCTGAGTCGTACGACCGGGTCAGATGGTGATGGTCTTGTACTCGGTGTACGTGCCGAGGCCTACCGCGCCGTACTCGCGGCCGATACCGCTGGCCTTGAAGCCGCCGAACGGGCCGTCGAAGGCGACGGAGGCGCCGTTGACGGTGACGGTGCCGGTGCGGACGCGGCGGGCGACCGCGAGGGCGTGCTCCTCGTCGGAGGACCAGACGCCGCCGGAGAGGCCGTACTCGGAGTCGTTGGCGATGCGGACTGCGTCGTCCTCGTCGTCGTAGGCGATGACCACCAGGACCGGGCCGAAGATCTCCTCCTGGGCGATGCGCATGGAGTTGTCGACGTCGGCGAAGACGGTGGGCGTCACGTAGTTGCCCGTCTCCAGGCCCTCGGGGATGTGCGGGCCACCGGTGACCAGGCGGGCACCCTCCTCGATGCCGAGCCGGATGTAGTTGCGCACCCGCTCCTGCTGGTCGGGGCGGATCATCGGGCCGATGAAGGTGTCGGGGTCGCCCGGGTCGCCGACCTTCAGCGACTCCACCAGCGTCTTGAGCGCGCTCACGACTTCCTCGTAGCGGCTGCGCGGGGCCAGGATGCGGGTCTGGGCGATGCAGGACTCGCCGTTGTTGAGCAGGGAGCCGAACTTCACACCCGCCACCGCCTTCTCGATGTCGGCGTCGGGGAGGATGATGGCGGCGGACTTGCCGCCCAGCTCCAGGCTGACCCGCTTGAGCTGCTCGCCCGCGATCGAGGCGATGCGGCGGCCGGCTCCCGTCGAGCCGGTGAAGGCGATCTTGTCGACCTCCTTGTGCGACACCAGGTGCTCACTGGTCTCCCGGTCCGCGGGCAGAACGCTGATCACACCCTCGGACAGGTCCGTCTGCTCCAGCAACTCGGCCAGGAAGCCCATGCTCAGCGAGTTCTCCGGCGACACCTTCAGGACCACGGAGTTGCCGGCGACCAGGGCCGGGATGATCTTCGAGGTGGCCGAGGAGAACGGCGAGTTCCACGGGATCACCGCGGCCACGACGCCGACCGCCTCGCGGCGCACCACGCTGCGCACCGGGGACGCCGGGTCGGAGGGCACGAGCGTCTCCTCCCAGCCGAACTCCTCCGCCGCCTTCAGATAGGCGTTCGCCTGCCGGGTCAGACCGGGCTGTCCGGCTCGGGTGAACCAGCCGGCCGAACCGTTCTCCAGCGAGATCAGGTGCGCGATCCTCTCCGCGTTCTTCTCGCGCAGTGCGTTGAACCGCCGCAGGACCGCGATCCGGTCCGCCGGCGGGGTCAGACGCCACTCACCCGCCTCGAAGGACGCCCGCGCGGCGGCGACCGCGCGGTCGATGTCCGCCGGCTGCGCCTGCGCGGCACGGCCGACCACCGACCGGTCGTGCGGAGAGGCGATGTCGAGCAACTCCGGGCTGCTCGGCTCCACCCAGGAACCACCGATGAAAAGCCGGTCGTAGGTGATCATTGCCTTCTCTCTTCCGGTGCTGTCGATTGTCGGACCTCTCGGTCAACTGTCACTTCAATGTAGCACTTCTCCTTGTTAGCTACACATAAGCGTGGTAACAACCGTCTGATCATTCTCGTTATCGGTGCTCTTGGACCAGCCGGAGGGATGGGGCGGGGCCGCTACTGCCGAGCCGGTGACCTGGTATCGCACCAGCAGACACACTGAGCCCCGACAGGGCTGTCGATGCGGCGGTCGACACGTTTCTGCACGGCGTCGCAGCACCCAGAGAGCAACCGCTGATCACACCCGCCGACCAAGCGACGGCACACCCCCGGGATTGGTTTCCTCGGCGCCGTCGGGGGCCTTGATCGCCCGTCCTCCCAAGTCGCCGCCTCAGTCGAATGACCCAAGCCTCCAGAGACCGGAGCCGGGGAAGGAGGCGGACTCCCACGGCGGTGAGGGTGCCCGCCGTCCCCACCTGCGACGCCGTGCATCAGACCGATGCCTCGCAGCCACCGGTTGCCTTTGCCCGCGTTGTACCGTCACATGACTGATGTGTCTGCTTTCACCACGGACGAGAGTATGCGCATCGGCCCGACCCAGGTGTGGCGTCGGCCGACCTCGCGGAAGAAACAGTCCCGGACCTGCCATTCAGCGCACCGGAAAAAGCATCCGTCACCTATTTGACAGGTGACGACGCGTGTGCGAGGGTCATCGCGCCAAGACGCCGCGATGATCTCGTTCCGCCGGTGTGAGCGGGAGGTCCCGGGCGTGAGCCGGTCACCGGAAACGCACGACGGAGGGTTTCACATGATCAACAGGCGTACATTCAGCAAGGCCGTCGGCCTGGGCACCGGCGCGGCCGCGGTCTCGCTGTCCGGCCTGCAGACCAACGCGTCCGCCGCCACCGGCGCGACCGCTTCCCCCCAGACAAGTGGCACACCCACTCCCACCGTGCCCACCATCACTCCCGGCACCCACACCGGTTTCCGCACCCTCAAGCAGGTCAAGGCGGGTGTCCTCGACATCGGTTACGCCGAGGCCGGACCCTCCCACGGCCCGGTCGTCATCTGCCTGCACGGCTGGCCGTACGACATCCACAGCTACGTCGACGTCGCGCCGCTCCTCGCAGACCTGGGCTACCGCGTCATCGTTCCCTACCTGCGCGGCCACGGCAGCACCCGTTTCCTGTCCCGGCACACCCCGCGCAACGCCGAGCAGTCCGCGATCGCTCTCGACATCATCGCGCTGATGGACGCCCTCAAGATAGAGAAGGCCGTGCTCGCCGGCTTCGACTGGGGCTCGCGCACCGCCGACATCATCGCCGCACTGTGGCCCGACCGCGTCAAGTCCCTGGTCTCCACCACCGGCTACGTGATCACCAACGTCAAGGCGCAGCTGACGCCCGCCGCCCCGGCCGTCGAGCACAACTGGTGGTACCAGTGGTACTTCGCCACCGATCGCGGCAAGCAGGCCATGGAGAACGAGGAGCAGCGCATCGCCCTGTGCCGCTACGTGTGGACCCTCGTCTCCCCCAACTGGAACTTCGACGACGCCACCTTCCAGCGCACCGCCCAGGCCTTCAAGAACCCCGACTACGCCGCCATCGTCCTCTACAACTACCGCTGGCGCATCGGCCTCATCGAGGGCGAGCGCCGCTACGACCGCTACGAGAAGCAGCTCGCGGCCCAGCCCTCCATCCACGTCCCCACCATTACCCTCGACCCCGCCCTCGACCCCTTCACCCCGCCCGGTGACGGCACCTCCTACCGCAATCACTTCACCGGGCCCTACGAGCACCGCACCATCACGGACATCGGTCACAACCTGCCGCAGGAAGCACCCACCGCCTTCGCCCAGGCCGTCGTCGACGCGGACCACCTCTGAACCCCCGCGTCCGCCACCGACGCGGCGACCGACACACCGCGTCGGTCACTCCCAGGACGAGCCCCAGATGAGCGAAGTCCAGTGGAACCGTCTGACCGCCGGGCAATTGCGTGACCTCGCCGCAAGAGGCGCGGTGGTGCTGCTGCCAGTGGGGGCCACCGAGCAGCACGGCCCTCATCTGCCCACCGGCGTGGACGACTTCCTGGCCGCGGAGGTGTGCCGGCGGGCCGCGGTGCCGGCGTCCGAGTACACGGGTGTGTGGTGACGCCATCGGTCCCCACAGGCCTGTCGGAGCATCACATGGCCTTCGGCGGCACCCTCACACTCACTCTCCCCACCTTGCACGCCCTGTTGCGGGACATCTGCCGCTCCGTGATCCGGGCTGGTTTCTCACGCATCCTGATCGTCAACCCGGTGACACGAGTGCGCCGGGATTCGGGCTCGCGGCCGGAAAGGGCGGTGCCCTTTCCGGCCGCGCCGGTGTTTCCGTCCGTGTGTCTCCGCGGGGACACCAGCCGCGCAGCAGCCGATGAATCGTCGACAGTCACCGTCTTGACGGGTGACGAACAAGTGTGACAGATTCGTCACCAGTCAAGACGGTGACGAACGGCGACGAAGTCGGCCCGCCCGTCGCCGAAATACCTGAAACCTGAAACTGCCCGAAAGGGGTTTGTCGTGGTGAGCATCAAGGGTGGACGCAAGCGAGTGGTGACGGGTGCGGTCTCGGCGCTCACGGCAGGTCTCGCGCTCGGCGCGTTCGCCCTCAGCGGCACCGCCAACGGCGCGACCAAGACCCCCGAGGCCGCCGAAGCCGGCAGACACGCCAAGCCGACCATCGTCCTGGAACACGGCGCCTTCGCCGACGGCTCGAGCTGGAACGGTGTCATCGCCGCCCTCCGCGCCGACGGCTACCCCGTGGTCGCCGCCGCCAACCCCCTGCGCGGCCCCGCCTCCGACGCCGCGGCCCTGCGTACCGTCCTCGACCACATCAAGGGCCCCAAGATCCTGGTCGGCCACTCCTACGGCGGCAACGTCGTCAGCGAGGCCGCCACCAACGACCCCCAGGTCAAGGCCCTCGTCTACGTCGCCGCCTTCCTCCCGGCCCCCGGAGAGAGCGCCCTGGAGCTCACCGACAAGTACCCGGGCTCCACCCTCCCCGCCGCCCTCGACCCGGTCACCTACAAGCAGGCCGACGGCACCACCGCCACCGACCTGTACATCCAACAGGACAAGTTCCACCACCAGTTCGCCGCCGACATCCCCGCCGCCCAGGCCGCCCTCATGGCCGCCGAACAGCGCCCCATCGCCCAGGCCGCCCTGGAGGAGAAGGCCACCACCGCCGCCTGGAGGACCAGGCCGAGCTGGGACATCGTCACGACCGAAGACCTCAACATTCCCCCCGCCGTCCAGCGCTACATGGCCAAGCGGGCCCACGCTCACACCACCGAGGTGGCCGCCTCCCACTCCGTGGCCGTCTCCCACCCCCACCTCGTCGCCGACGTCATCGAGCGGGCTGCCCGCGCCACTGTCCGCTGACACACCTCGAAGGGCGGCGGGGCTCGATGTCCCGCCGCCCCAGGACCACGCCACGGTCATCACGGCACACCCACGGGTGTGCCGTTCGGCATATCCGATACGTCTGCCGTTCGGCATACCCACACGTGTGCCCTCCGCGGGAGCATGGACGCCATGACCTCACACTCCGGCCCCAGTGCACTCGTGCCTTCCTCAGGGACCCGTCGCGCGCAGCTGGATCCGCGGGGAGTGCGGCCAGCCCGAGACGGACTCCGCGCTCAGGGCGCGGGACCGAGCCGCCGGAGGTCGCCCAGCTCGCCGCGATCAGCTCGCCCAGCTCGGGAGGCTCTCAGAGAGGGCCCCGGTGGACGGCGGCGCGTAGCCGGCGCCGCGCGCGCCCTGCGGGCGTCCGCAAACGCCGCCGGCCGGCACCCGGTGCGGGTGTCGGCCGGTCGAGGGCGCGTTGTCCGGTGGGTCAGGCGGCCGGGACAGCGTCCTTGGCGGTGGCGGGATCGGTGTTACCGGCCCTCTCACCGGTCTTCCGAGCCGGCTGGAGGAAGAGGGCGAGCAGGATGCCGACAGCGAGGGTGGGGGCGATCCAGAGGTAGCCGGTGGCCGTGGCGTGGGCGAAGGCGTCCAGTGCGGTGTCTCGCAGGGCGGCGGGCAGATGGCTGATGGTGTCGGGGCGGGCTGCGTCGAAGCCGCCGGCGGTCGGCAGGCCGCGGGTGCGGTCGGCGAAGCCGGTGTTGAGGAGGGTGCCGAAGACGGCGACTCCGAAGGCCGCGCCGATGGAGCGGGCGAAGGTGACCACGGCGCTGGCGGCGCCGAGATCGGCGGCGGGCACGCTGTTCTGGACGGTGGTCAGCACGACCATGGGCACCATGCCGATGCCGACACCGGTGATCAGGAAGTAGACGCTCAGCACGAGGGTGTTGGTGGCCGCCCCGATACTGCCCAGCAGGAGCAGCCCGGCGAGGTTGGCGAGAAGGCCCCCCAGGAGGATCGCCCGCAGCCGGTCGACGTGCGCGGCCCAGCGTCCGGCGAGGGACTGGCTGACGACCAGGCCGGCGACCAGCGGCAGCATGTGGACGCCGGAGAGAGTGGCCGAGACTCCGTGGACGATCTGGAGGTAGGTCGGCAGGTAGACCAGCACGGCGAACATCGCGGCGTTGGCGAAGAACCCGATCAGCGAGGAGAAGACCACGGTACGGGAGCCGAGCATGGCCGGCGGTAGGACCGGGGCGGCGGCGCGGCGCTCGACCGGCACCAGCAGCACGGCGAGGACGACGGTGGCGACGATCAGGCCGACGATGGCCGGCGAGCTCCAGCCCCAGCGCTCGCCGAAGGACGTGATCAGGACCAGGCCGGTGGCGATGGCGGCCAGGACGGTGGAGCCGAGGTAGTCGATGCGGGCCTTGGCGCCCCGGGTGGCCGCGGGCAGCGCCCGCGCGGCGATGGCAAGGGCGACGAGGCCGACGGGCAGGTTGATCAGGAAGGCCCACCGCCAGGACAGTTGGTCGGTGAAGACGCCGCCCAGCAGGGGGCCGACGATGCTGGCGACGCCGTAGACCGAACCGAACATGCCCTGGTAGCGGCCGCGTTCGCCCGGGGCGACGATGTCACCGACGAGGGCGAAGGTCAGCACGATCATGCCGCCGCCGCCCATGCCCTGCAGCACGCGGGCGCCGATCAGCTCGGGCAGGTTCTGCGCCAGGCCGCAGGCCACCGAGGCGATCAGGAAGATCGAGGTCGAGGCCAGGTACAGCCGCTTGCGGCCGAACATGTCGCCGAGCTTGCCCCACAGTGGTGTCACCGCCGTCGACGCGAGCAGATACGCGGCGCTGACCCACGCGATGTCGTCGAACCCGTGCAGGTCCTCCGCTATCCGGGGCAACGCGGTCGAGACGATCGTCTGGTCCAGGGCCGCGAGGAGGACCGCCAGGATCAACGCGCTCATGGCGGCGGCGACACCACCCGCCCTGGGTGATGGGGAGTTGTATGCCTTGGACATCGAGACTTGCCCTTCCGGAAGTGGTGCGCATGGACGGTGTGCCGACCGCCGCTGGACGATGAGACCCATCAGGCTGGCACTACCCGACCTATTTGTCACTTCACTGTAGCACTTACTGGGCAGGGTTCCACTCGGGAGTGGCAATAGGGGTCTCAGGCTTCACATTCCGCCACTAGACTCGGTGCGGTGAGAGCCGATGCAGCACGCAACCTGGAAGCCGTCCTGACCACCGGAGCACGCATGCTCGCCGCCGATCCAGGCGCGAGCATCGCCAGCATCGCCGCCGAAGCAGGTGTGGACCGGCGCACCGTCTACCGCCGCTTCGCCTCCCGAGAGGAACTCCTCGCGGCCATCTACGAATCCCGCCTCACGGCCATCGAGCACGCCATCGAGGACGCACGACTGCGCGAGGCACCCGTCGCCGTCGCCCTGCACCGCTACGTCGAGAACATCATCGCCGTCAACCGCACCTGGCCCGTCGACCTCACCCGCATGCTCGCCGACGAGAGCGTCCACGCGCGCCGCGACAGGTCCGTCCGCGAGGTCGACGCCTTCCTCGAACGCGCCACCGACGAAGGCCTCCTGCGCCCCGGTCTCCCGGAGGGATGGGCGAGCGCGCTGCTGCCCCAGCTCATGCACCTCGTGTCCCGGCAACTGCCCGAACTGAGCCCCGCACAGGCTGCGGACGTCGTCGTGGACACCCTGCTGCACGGCCTCGGGGCGCCCTGACGACCGACGGCCCCCGGGAACACATGTGTCCACATGGTCCCGAGGGCCGTTGGGCCCGTACGGCGGCGGTACGGCTGCGTCCCGCCGCCGCTCGACTCATTCCGGGACCTGCCCGGTGCTGAGACCGCACAGGTTCGCCGAGTCGGTCGCGCGTCGGCGTACAGGCGGATGTGCGCCACCCCGTAACGATGAGAGCGCACTAGCGGTGTGGCGGAGACGGGTCGTGTCCGTGATCCGACTGCCGTAGGTTCGGGGTGCAGGCAGGGGCGGCCGCCGGCACCGCCCCTGCCTGCGTCGGATCAGGCTGCTTCCTTGGCCCGGTTGAAGAGGCGGCCGGCGAGGTCGATGCCTGTGACCGTGCCGTTGGCGTCGCGGGAGAAGTAGCCCCGCTGCCCTTTGAGGCCGCCTTCGGTGACGATGTACTCGTCGCCGTCGCCGGGAAGGAAGCCGATGTCCGCGGCCGGGTGGTCCGGGGGCATTTCCTCGTCAGACGCCTCGCGGATCTCCGGCTTGATCCCGACCGCCAGGGTGAGGCGGGTGCCGTCGGTGGCGATGTCGAGGTTCATGGCGTCGATCTCGTAGCGGCCGACGACCTGTTGGGCCTGACCCTGGTCGTACGGGAGCGGCTCCGCCGTCTTCTCGATGACGCCGAGGTAGTGCTCGAGTGCCCACCGCACGGCGGACTGGTTGAAGGAGTGGCCGTCCGGGCCGGCGTTGGCCAGGGAGACCACCGCGAAGTTGCGCTCGGGCACGATGAGCAGCTCGGCGAACTGGCCGTTGCCCGAGCCGCCGTGGCCGATCCCGTGGAGGCCGTCCAGGTCGTGCAGGAACCAGCAGATGCCGAAGCCGTCGCCGAGCGTGCTGGCGCGCAGCTCGATCGTCCGCTCCCGCATGCGCTGGAGTTCCGCAGCGGGCAGCACGCCCTCGCCGTCGCCGAGTTGGAACCGTGCCCAGCGCAGCAGATCGCTCACCGAGGAGGCGAGGCCGCCGCCGGGGTTGTCGCCGCGCGCGCCCTCCTTGAACGCTCCCCAGGGCCGGGCGGGGCGCAGTTCGCCGTCGTCGCCGCGGTTGTGGCCCACGGCGAACTTGCGGACCATCACCTCGGACAGGCCGTACACGGTGTCCGCAAGGCCCACCGGCTCCAGGACGAGCGAGGCCATGGCCTGCTCGAAGGGCAGGCCCGTGACCTTCTCGATGACCCGCCCGGCCAGGTTGTATCCGGCCTGGCTGTAGGAGGCGCGGGTCCCGGGCGGTGCGATCAGCGGCAGCTGGGGCAGCTTCGCCACGAGCCCGGCCAGGGAGCGGTCGCCTTCGCCGTCGTCGATCAGGTTCCAGTCCAGGCCCGCGGTGTGGTTGAGCAGGTTCAGGACGGTGATCTGCGCCGCCGCCTGCTCGTCGGCGAGCTTCAGCTCGGGCACATAGCTCCGTACCGGCGCGTCCAGGTCCACCTTCCCCTCGGCGACCAGGCGCATCAGCGCGGTCGCCGTGAAGGTCTTGGACACCGACGCCAGAGGGAACAGCGTCTTCTCGTCGACCGGCAGCGGGTTGCTGAGGCTCGTCACGCCGTGGGAGGCGCAGATTTCCTGGCCGTCCAGGAGCACCCCGACGGCGACACCAGGAATGCCCAGCTCCGTGGCCTGCGCCTTGACGAACTCTGACAGCTTCTCCTGCAGCATTGCTCCCCCTCCGGATCACTTGAACTAAGTACGAGAGGCAGCGTAGACCACCACTCGAACTAAGTGCAATACCTGAATGAACTAAGTTCAAGTAGGGTGGTGGACATGCCGCGAGACACACTGACCGCAGACCGGATCGTCCGTGCGGCCATCGAGCTGCTCGACGACGAGGGACTGGACGGCCTCAACATGCGCAGCCTTGCGAAACGGCTCGGCTCGGCCGCCACGGCCGTCTACTGGCACATCAAGACCAAGGACGACCTCGTCCGACTCGCCAGCGACGCGATCTGGCACGAGGTCGAGCTGCCCGATCTCGACGCCACCGACTGGCGCACGGCCGCCACCGCCCACGCCTCCGGCATGCACGCGATGCTCACCCGGCACCCGTGGCTCGTCCAGGCATTCGGCAGCCACCTCCTGCACGGACCCGGCCAGGCCCGGCACAACGACCTGAGCCTCGCCATCTACGAAAAGGCAGGCTTCGCCGCCGCCGACGCCGACCGTGCGGCCGCCACCGTGTTCACCTTCGTGCTCGGCAGCGCGCTCGGCCCTGCCGCACAGGTCTCCCTCAACCGCCGGCTCGGCAAGAACGGCGCAGACGCCGAGCAACTGATGGCCGACGCCATGACACGCGCCACCGAGACCGCCATGCAATTCCCGCGCCTGCGCGAACGCCTCGGCACCACGGCCGCCACGGAGTACGCCGCAGCCCCCGACAACACCTTCGCGTTCGGCCTTCAATCTCTCCTCGACGGCTTCGAGGCCCGCCTCACCGTCGATCGCGCCGACCGGCGCGAGTGACCCGCCCCGGACAACTCTCGCCGGGGCGGGTGGTGGCCGTCCGGATGACGAAGTCCTCGTCGTCATCGCCGAGCAGGCGGGGGCGGCCTCCCGCCCATCAAGGGTCCAGGCAAGCCAGGCCGATCTCGTTGAACCGGTCGATCGCATCCCGAACCGTGTCCTCGTCACCCTGCGCCAGCCGCGTGATCACGGGCACGCGGTTCCCGCCTGCGGACGCCGGCATCATGGCCCGCCCGTAGCGCACCGAGCCAGGAACACGCGCTCCGATTGTGTCCGGCACAGCCCTCGATCGGTCCCAGTCCACACCCACCTCCTTCACCAGCGGTGTGCCTGCCGAGGCTCGTACACACGTGTACGGTAGATACGTATGACCGTAGATTCACATGTGTCGACAGCCACCCCAGGGTCGGTCGCCGCAGCAAACGCAGCACACACCGGCCCCGCGGCGCATCCGGCCCGGAGTTTCCGTCTTCGGCACCGGTCGGGCGCGCCGGACCGACGGATCATGACCCGCAGGCCGAAGGCACACCCGGCGTATGGTGAGCCACATGTCCGACAAGAAACATTTTGGCCATATCAAGTGACGTAACCACCCGTGGACATTTAATCTTCGTTCCAGGCGGGCCGACAAATGGGGCTGGCACGTCATCGGGTGTCGCGATCCATATGCAGGGGCGCGTCGGCGTGCGGGCCGGAGTGGTTCGGCGGGGAGGGGAGTGGGGGACGGTGGAGTCGATCATGGTCGGCCGCGAAAGGGAGCAGGAAACGCTGTCGGCGTTCGTGGCGGCCTCCGGGGGCCGGGCTCTCGTCCTACGGGGTGACACGGGTGTGGGCAAGAGTGCTCTGCTGGACCATGTGGCCGAACTGGCAACGGGTGAGCAGCACAGGGTGATCCGGGCGGCCGGGGTCGAGGCCGAGTCGGAGCTGCCGTTCGCGGGTCTGCACCAGTTCCTGTATCCGCTGCTGTCCTACCTGGACCGGCTGGACGAGGTGCACCGCAGGGTCTTCGACGTGGTGTTCGCCAGGAGCGAGGGGACTGCCCCGTCGGTCATGACCCTCGGCATCGCCGTCCTCGACCTGCTGTCGCTCGCGGCGTCGCAGAAACCCATCCTGCTCGTGCTGGACGACGGTCAGTGGCTCGACGCCTCAAGCACCGAGGTCTGCGGCTTCGTGGGACGCCGGCTCACCGGCAGCTCGGTGAAGCTGATAGTCGGTCTGCGCGCCGCCGTGCGCTCGGGTTTCGACACCGCCGCCCTGCCCGAACTGCCCGTGACCACGCTGTCGGAGAAGGCCTCCGAACAGCTCCTGGACATGCGCTATCCAGGGCTGGACCCTCAGATCCGCCGTCTGGTGCTGGACGAGGCCCAGGGAAATCCGCTGGCCCTGCTGGAACTGCCGCCCCATGTGCGGGGCGGCCGGGCGGGACGCGATCCGGAGCAATTGCCCGGGTACACCGGCATCCCGCTGCCGCAGCGGCTCCAGCACGTGTACGGTGCACGCATCGAGACCCTCGACGACGGCGTGCGCGCGGAGTTGCTGCGCGGCGCCCTGGACGGCGTCGGGGCCGGCACCGCGGCCGGCCGCCCGGGGGGCACGCGCTACCGCATGATGGACGCCGACGAGGCCGTGGCCTGCGGCTTGCTGGGCATCGATCCGCTCAACGGGAACTTCGTCTTCCGGCATCCCCTGGTGCGGTCGACGGTCGTCCAGATGGCGACACCCAACGAGCGGCGCGCGGCCCACGCCGTCCTCGCCCAAGTACACCGCGAGGACCTGGAACGGCGCGCCATGCACCTGGCGGCCTCGACGGTCGACCCCGACGAGCAGGTCGCGGCCGTACTGGAAGCAGCCGCGGACTCCGCCACCCGGCGCGGCGGCGCCGTTGCCGCCGTGGCCTGGCTGACCCGTGCCGCGGAGCTGAGTGAGAGCCACGAGGAGCGGTCCAGGCGGCTCGGCAGCGCGGCGTTCATCGCGGGGCACGCCGGCCAGCTGGACCGGGCCCAGCGGTTGGTCGGCTCCGACACCGCATTCGGGCAGGGGAACTCCCCGGCGTCGGTGGTCGCATCGGCCTACGTCGCGCTGTACGAGGACGGGGACGTACGGTCCTCGCAGCGTCAGGTGCTGGCTGCGATCGAGAGCATGCGGGCCGGCGGCGTACGGGAGCCGGACGAGATGCTCACACGACTGGCCAACCTGCTTCTGGCCATCAACCAGTACGCGAGCGACGAGACATCGTGGGTACGGACTCACGAGCTTTTCGGCTCCCTGGGCGACCTCCTGCCGGCCACGTCACGCATGTACCAGGACGCCTGGGGCGACGTGGTGCGGCGCGGCGCCGGTGTGGGTGAGCAGGTGGAGCGCGCCTTCGCCGGCCTCCGCGACTTCGAACCGTGGGACGTCACCCGCCTGTGCACCACCGCCTACCACGTGGACACTCTCAGCCAGTACCGGCCCCACCTACAGCGCACCGTGGACCGCGAGGTCGAGACGGGAGCTGCGTCGGTCGGCATGACCATGCTGCACCTGATCATGCTCGACCAGATGGCGGTCGGTGAGTGGGACGAGGCCGAGCGCACAGGACAACGCTGCCTGGAACTGACCACGTCTCATCGGAATGCGCTGTTCGCTCATCACACGCGTGCGTATCTGGGGTTGCTGGCCGCGATGCGCGGTCAGGTGGAGCGCGCCCGCGAACTCCAGGCCGTCGTCGATGCCTGGGCCCGTCCCCGTGGCGTCGGCTTCCTCACCCAGATCGCCGACGCCATCGGCACCACCGCCGCCCTCAGCGAAGGCGACTACGAAGCCGCCTACCTCCACGCCATCGGCATCACACCCCCAGGCACCTTCACCCCCTACGCCCATCAGGCCTCCCGCACCCTCCTCGACCTCGTCGAAGCAGCCCTGCACACCGGCCGCGCCGAGCAAGCCCGCGCCCACGCCCTCGCCGCGCAAGAAGCCGGCCTCCCCGAGATCTCCCCCCGGCTTGCCATGATCACCTACGGCGCCCTCGCCATGACCGCCACCGATCCCGCCGAAGCCGACGCCATGTACGACCGCGCCGAAACCCACCCGGCCGCCGCCGTCTTCCCCTTCGAACACGCCCGCATCCGCCTCGCCCACGGCATCCGCCTGCGCCACACCCAAGGACGCAAGGCCGCACGGCCGTCCCTGACCCTGGCCACGGAGACGTTCGAACGGCTCGGCGCGCCCACCTGGACCGAACGCGCCCGGGCCGAGCTCCGTGCCACCGGGGCGGCCACCGTCGCCTCCTCCGCCCACCTCGCGGCGCTGACCTGGCAGGAACGCCGGATCGCGGATCTCGCCGCCGGCGGCCTGACCAACAAGGAGATCGGCGAACGCATGCACCTGTCGCCCCGCACGGTCAGCTCCCACCTCTACCGTGTCTTCCCCAAACTCGGCATCACCTCCCGCGCCGCGCTGCGCGACGCACTGGGCAAGATTCCCGGCGAGCAGAACGTGTGACCGGAGCATGACCGGAACGTGTGACCCATAGCTGTGAACGCAGTGGTGGCCGACGGCCCGGGACGACAGGGTCTGTCCGCAGGCGACGGTGTGTTCAGCCCTCCGCGGGATGGCCGCGGATTCCGCGTTCGTCGAGCCAGCCGAGCACATAGTCGGCGACGAAGCGCCATCCGTTGTCGATGACCAGCGAGTGGGCGCGGTCAGCGAACTGCTTCAGGTCGGTCACGGCCGTGGAGTCGCCGTACTGCTTGTAGACCGCGCGCGTGACGGAGTCCGGCACCAGTCGGTCCTCCTGCCCGGAGATCAGCAGGAGCGGGCCACGACGCACGTTGGCGATGTCCGCCACGGCGCGCGGGCTGCGGTCCGCATCGGCGCATGCGAGGTCGGTGAGCAGGCGGCGCGGTGCCGGCACCACATAGCGCTCGAAGAGCCGGTCGGATTCCTCCGCTGCGACGGTGTTGGCGAAGAACTGGTGGAACTGCTCCGGGGACAGGGACACCAGCCGGTCGGCGGTGTCCGCCTGGTCGGGGGTCCACAGGCGGTTCCAGGAGGCGGGCAGCCCGACGCCGTCGATCGGGGCGGGTGCGATCGCCACCGCTGCCCGGCCCACATTGGCGCCGATGAGATGCTGCGCGATGAGCCCACCGACCGAATGGCCGACGATGACCGGCGAAACGTCGAACGACCGCACGATGTCGGCGTAGTGGTCCGTCAGCGCGTCCAGTCCGATGCCGCCGAGCGTCTCGGGCGACTTGCGCACCTCCCGGGCGATGGCGGCCTCCCCCGGCCATCCCGGTGTGAAGACGAGGAACCCCCGGCTGGCGAAGCGCTCCGCCCACGACTCCCAGGAAAGCGCATGGACCCATGCGCCATGGATGAAGACGACGGGAGTACGGTTCACGACTGGCTCCTCCGAGCATGACGACCACCCGGCACCGGCACGCGGGCGACTGTTCCAGAATCGTCGAGGCACGGGCCAGGGACGACAGTCGAATGACTTAATGTCGGCCGCCCTCAGCACACGGGGCCGCAGCGGGCCCTACTGCCCGGGCCTGGTCGAAGCGAGGAAAGAATTCACATCGGCGCTATGTGTGTGGCTGTGTGTGCCGATGGACGGCAAATGTGAACAACTCCCTCATCTCCCCTTCACGATTGCGCCGACCGCTCCGGCACGGCAGAGTGTTCCAACTGCCGGAACCGGCAAGGGAGATACCCTCACACCGTCACGTCATGACGTCACGGACGTACCGGAAGGGAAGCGCGTGAGTCGGATATCGGTCCGGGGAGTCGCAGTGGCCTCGGCCACGGCGGTCACCGCTGTCGGAAGCGTTGTCGGAGTCGCCTCGGCCGACACCCAGCCGTCGAACGACGCCGAGGCGACATCGGCCGACGCGACGCTCCTCGCGGACATACCCGCGGGCCGGCAGGCGCAGGTGCAGTCCGCGTCGCTGACGCAGCAGGCCGACGCCCAGGCCGTCGCCGCGGACGCGAGCGCCAAGAAGGGCGCCGAGGAGGCGGCCCGCAAGGCGGCCGCCCAGACCGCGGTCGCGAAGAAGGCGGCGGCCCAGGAGGCCAAGGAGCGCGCCGAGGCGAAGGCCGCGGCCAACCGCGACAGCGCCCGCGACTCCTCCAGCTTCCCGGGCCAGAGCAGCTACACGGTCGCGCAGATCCAGGCCATGGCGAGTCACATGGTCGCCGCGGACCAGTTCCAGTGCTTCAGCAACATCGTGGACCACGAGTCCGGCTGGAACTACCACGCGGTCAACGCCTCCTCCGGTGCCTACGGTCTCTTCCAGGCCCTGCCCGCCGGCAAGTACGCCTCGGCCGGCGCCGACTGGCAGACCAACCCGGCCACCCAGATCAAGTGGGGCCTGAACTACATGAACACCAGCTACGGCAGCCCCTGCAAGGCCTGGTCGTTCTGGCAGGCCAACCACTGGTACTGAGATCCTTCGGGCCGGATCGGCGACCCGCGGTCGAGTCCGCGCATGTCCCGCTCGCGCGGACACACTTGGAGTAGGGGCATAGAGTCGACAGAAAACATGTGTTTCGGGGCCCGAGGGACGAAGTATGAACGGAATGCCGCAGGACGCCGGTCCGGTTCAGGACGCGGTCCTGACGCGGGCCGCGCAGGCGGGCGATGTGTCCGCGCTGGCCCAGCTGCTGGAGCGGCACCGGCCCGGGATGCGCGCGGTGGCGGTCAGCCTGCTCGAGCCGGGCGCGGACGTGGACGACGTCATGCAGGACGCGGCGCTGGTGGCGCTGCGGCGGATCGTGGACATCCGCGATCTCGAGGCGGTGGGACCGTGGCTGCGCATGGTCGTCCGCAACAGCTGCCGTACTCTGCTGCGCGCCTCCCGGCGCGTCGAACCGGTGGCGGAGGTTCCGCTGCCGCCGGACGGCGGCACGCCCGAGCAGGTCAGCACATCGAGGAGCCCGAACTGTTCGCCGGCGCGGTCCGCGACTTCGTCCTCGGGACCCGCGCCGAGCGGGACGGCGCCGTCTAGGTGGCGCGGCGGTTGTCACGGGTGCCGGTCCGGGCCGTTCCGGGCGGGCACCCGTGGCGACGCCCGAGATGTTGTCCGCCCGGTTGACGGGTTTCAACACGCCGACCGCCCCTGTCTCCGGCTTCGAGATCACCGACCTGGCCGGCCTGCGGCCGCATGGCCGACGGCAGCCTGCTGCGCGGCCACCGCGTCGACTTCCACACCGTGACCCTGATCACCGTTGTCGCCGCTGCGGAAGACCGTGCTGGAGGCCGGTCATCTCTTGGCGATGCCCGTCCGTCTTCTCCGCGCCGGTTCAGGAAGGCGCGCCGGTCAGGACTTGCACCTTGCCGGTGTCGAGTGAGTAGTAGGCACCGACGACCGCCAGGGAGCCCTTGCGCACCAGCGGGGCGAGGTCCTGGTTGGAGCGAAGGGCGGTAGCGGTCAACCTGACCTGGGCTCGTGCCATCGTCTCGACCGGGTCGGCACCGCCCTCCCTCACCGCCTGCTCGTACGCCGGCCGCAGAGCTTTGACGACCGCCTGGAGGTTGCCGGGCAGAGGTTTGCCGTCACGCATGGACTGATACGCCGCTTTGACGGCACCGCAGCGTTGATGACCGAGGACGACGATGAGCGGCGTGCCACTCGTCATGGGTCCGTACTCGACAGAACCGGTGACCACCGGGTCGGCCGCCTGTCCGCCCGTGCGCATCACGTAGAGATCACCCAGCCCGGTGTCGAAGAGAAGTTCAGGTGGCACTCGGGAGTCGATGCACGACAGAACCGCCCCGAAGGGCTCCTGTTCCTGAGCCACGAACTGGCGCCGGTCCGGATCCCGGTCGGGATGCTGAAGGTTTCCGCTCACCCAGCGTCCGTTGCCATCCATCAGCCTCGCGAACGCGGTGGCGGGCGTGGTCGGCCGCGCTCCGGGCGAAGCACTGCTCCCCGCCGTGCCGGCGCTCGTCGACGAACACCCCGCAAGCGCGACCGTGGCGCCCACGAGTGAGCCGGTGAGCACAGCTCTACGGTTCGGACGCCCTGCTGTGCCCATCGGTCGTTCCCCTCTGTGCCACTGGAACCCGTGCCTGCCTGATGACCAGGCCGATTGTTCAGCGTGGTGAGGGTGGCCTGGCGGCAGGCACGCGTGGGCGGGGACTGCTTTGCCCCCGACGGCCCACGGGTGAGACCGGCGATGGCCGGCTCCCGGTCACGGTCGATTGCGGCGGCGAGGGGTGTGGGGACTGGAGGTCGTCCTTCGAACGGGACGAACACCCGCAGAAGCACGCGGGGGTGTCGGCGAAGGCCGCCTCGCCGCCATGGCCGGCCGGAAGCGCACCTGCGCGGCGGAGGCTCGACGTATTGTCGTCGGAGCGGTCGGCAAGGCCCTCGGATCAGCGTCGGCCAAGCCCGCTTCCGAATGACGCACTGCCTCCTGACCGCTGACGCCGGCAGACGCCCGCATGCGCGGCGGCTGCCGGTGGTGGGCGCCACAGCGGCGCCCGATGAAGACACCAGGCACTTGGCCCCCGCGTGGCCCGCCGTCCCGGGACCGGCGGGCCGGCGCTTCGAGAGGCGCCGTCGCGGGGTAACCGGAACATACGCCTCCGCTCGCTGAAACGGAAGACCTCTCGGGCGCTCGCTTATGCGTTCGAACAGAAGAAGACCGTGTCGCCTGGCGACGCGGGAGGGGCGGCGGGCGGCCGGCGCCGCACGGGCGGCCGGCACTCCGCCTGCGGCCTTCGGCCGCGAGGGCTACAAGGTCCGGCGGCGACGCAGGTCGGCCACAACGCACCGCGGTCACGAGCCGGGCGTTCGGCTGCGGTCATCTTGTCGCTCAGTGCCGCCAGTGTCGTGCCTGGAATCGATCTGGCTCGGTTGACGGCGATGACCGTGGCGATGACGGAAGTCAGGTCGATGGCGGCGCCGACGTAGAACGGTGCGGTGCAGCCGAGGCCCGCCGTGATCGCCAGGCCTCCGGCCCAGGCGCCGAGGGCGGCGTCGCCGCAATGCGGGCCCTGTGACGGTCGGTCACCCGCCGTCTCAATGGCCGGTGGTGGCGTTCCAGTCGACCAACTGGACGATCACGCCGTTGGGGCCCCGTACCTGGAAAGCGCGCTCGCCCCACTCTTCCTCGGTCAGCGGCATGGTGATCGTGACGCCTTCGGCGTGCAGGCGCGCCAGCTCGCCCTCGAGGTCGTCGACGACGAAGGCGAGGATGAGTCCGGCCGCGTGCTCGTCGCGCTGGTCCGCCGGGAGCGTCCGAAGCCCCCGCCGCAGGAAGACGACGTTCATCCCGACGTCGTCGCGCGTCAGGGACGCGAACCCGTCGGCGGCCATCTCCTCACGGAACCCGAAGTGCGTGCGGAGGAAGGCACTGGAGGCCTGGACATCGTCGACGTTGAGTGACACGGCACTGGAAGTGACCTTCACGGGGGCTCCTCTGATGTCGGCTCATTCTCTGTACGACGTACAATGTACATCGTACAGAGATGGGATGCGAGAAGATTGGGCTCGTGCCTACCGACCGAACCAGCGCCGGCGACCCGGCCCGCACCCTGCAGCTGCTGTGGCGTGAGGCCGCCCCCGACCGCGGCCGCGGGCCACGGCGCGGGCTGAGCATCGACGCGGTGGTCGAGGCGGCCACCGCCATCGCCGACGCCGAAGGCCTCGACGCGGTGACCATGCGCCGCGTCGCCCAGGAACTCGGCGTGGTGCCGATGACGCTCTACACCTACGTCCCCGGCAAGGCCGAGCTGCTCGACCTCATGCTCGACGCCGCCTACGCCCGCATGCCCCGCACGGACACAGCCGGACAGCCCTGGCGCCGACGCGTCACCGCCATCGCCGACGAGAACAAGGCACTCTTCGAACGCCACCCCTGGGCCGCGGCCGTCTCCACCTCCAGGCCCCCGCTGGGACCGGGACTGATGCAGAAGTACGAGCACGAGCTGGCCGCGTTCGAAGGCCTCGGCCTGAGCGACATCCACATGGACGACTGCCTCACCTACCTGCTCACCTTCGTCCAGGCATGCGCCCGCGCCGCCGCCGACGCCCGGGCCGCCCAGCACGACAGTGCGATGAACGACGAACAGTGGTGGCAGGTCAACGCCCCGCTCCTGGCCCGGGTCCTCGACCCGGACACCTACCCCACCGCCGTCCGCGTCGGCACGGCGGCAGGCACGGCACACGGCACCGCCTACGACCCCGACCACGCCTACGCCTTCGGACTGCGACGTACTCTCGACGCCTTCGCCGCCCTCATCGACGAGTGCCGCGACACGAGCGCACCCACCTCGACGTAACGACGTCAAGCCGGTGCCGGGTCAGCGCGCCCCGCCCTGGAGGGTGGCGGGGAGACGCAGGTCACATCCGTCCATGTCACAGGGAGTCCGGCTACCCCGTCTCAGGGGTGTAGCCACCGACGACCACGGAGGAGCACAGCATGGACGCGCGACTGAACTACCTCGCCGACCCGACCGCCGGCAAGGCCCTCAAGCACCTCATGACGGCAGGCAAGACGATCAAGGACTCGCGGCTGCCGGCTGCGACGCAGGAGCTCGTCGCCCTGCGCGTGAGCCAGATCAATGGCTGCGCCGTCTGCATCGACATGCACACCAAGGAGGCCGCTGCTGCCGGCGAGGCCCCGGTGCGGCTGAACCTGGTGGCGGCCTGGCGGGAGGCCACGGTCTTCAGCGAGGCCGAGCGTGCCGCACTGGAGCTGGCAGAGCAGGCCACCCGCATCGCGGATGCGGCCGTCGGGGTCACCGACGAGGTGTGGGCGCGTGCCGCCAAGCACTACGACGAGGAGCAGCTGACCGCCCTGGTGGTCCTGGTCTCCTTCATGAACATGGTGAACCGGCTGAACGTCGTCACCCGGCAGCCGGCCGGCAACTACGAACCCGGACAGTTCCACTGAACGTCACGGGTACGGAGGAGAGTACGGAAGAAGCCGCCTGTGCCCACCAGTTCGGCCGGGTGGGCGGGGATGCGGGGGAAGGGGTCGGCGTGGGAAAGGTCGAGGACTTCGAGGAGCTGCGCCCGCTGCTGTTCTCGATCGCCTACCGGATTCTGGGCAGCGTGAGTGAGGCGGAGGATGCGGTGCAGGAGACGTGGCTGCGCTTCGACGCCTCGGTGACCCGGCCCACGTCGACCAGGGCTTTTCTCTCGGCCGCGGTGACACGGATCTCGATTGATGTGCTGCGTTCTGCGCGGGTGCGACGCGAGGAGTACGTCGGACCGTGGTTTCCGGAGCCGCTGTTGAGCGATCCTTATCAGGACCCGGCGCGCTCGGTCGAACTGGCCGACTCGGTGTCCATGGCGGCGCTTCTGTTGCTGGAGCGGCTCAGCCCGTTGGAGCGGGCCGTCTTCTTGCTGCGTGAGGTGTTCGCCTTCGGGTTCGACGAGATCGCCGCGGCGGTGGGACGTTCGGAGGCGGCCTGCCGGCAGCTCCTGGTGCGGGCGCGGCGGCACATGGAGGCCGGGCGGCCGCGGTTCGCAGCGGACCGTCAGGAGCGGCAGGAGCTGGCGACGCGGTTCTTCGACGCCCTGAAGCACGGCGATGTGGGCGGGCTGCGGAATCTGCTGGCCGCCGACGTGCAGTTGGAGGGGGACGGCGGCGGCAAGGCCCCGCAACTGGCCAAGGCCGTCGTCGGCGCGGACAACGTGGCCCGGGTGCTGGGCAGCGTCTTCCCCCGGCTGACCCGGATCGCCGTGACGTTCGAACCGCACGAGATCAACGGCCAGCCCGGTGCGATCTTCCGCGACCGCGACGGCAGGATCCTGCACACCTTGGTCCTCGAGGTGCTCGGCGGGCAGATTCAGGCCATCCGCGTGGTGATCAATCCCGACAAGCTCGGCCACCTCGGGCCGGTCGCCGATGCCTGGGCCATCGACCGGGAGGTGAAGCAGGCCCGTAGGCAGTCCCACTGACTCCGACTGTGGTGCCGGGCCCAGGCACCAGCAGGGCGCCGTCGTCGGAGTGCGCCTACAGGTCGAACTCCACGTGCTCCACGTCGGTGAACTGCACCTCCAGGCCCTGGGCGCGACGGCCGCGGTCACGGAAGTAGATCTCACCCAGGCCCTCGGCTGCGATGTCGCGCAACTGCTGCTCGGTGGCCCCCTGTTCCTGCGCGTCGAAGAGACGGGCCGCGAACTCGGGGGGCAGTGCCACCGTCAGGTGACGCTGCCGCGGGTCGTCGGTCGTGCCCGGGGCGGCGGTGTAGCCGAAGCGGGCGCGGGTGTCGATGACGATGCCGGTCCTGCTGGCCGCCTGTTTCTTGGCCCGGGCGCGGACCTGCGGCTGCCAGCGCCGGCGGACTTCGCGCTCGAGCCGCTCGGCGAGCTCCGGTCTGGGCTTCCTGAGCTGGTCCTTGACATAGCGTTCGACGGTGCGCTGGGTGATGCCGAGCAGCTCGGCCACTGCCCTGGTGCCCTTGAGCTGCTTGACGAGGTACCGCATCCGGGCGCCGGCGCCCTGGGGGATCGGGCGGGTGAACGCCTTCTGCAGGACCTCTTCGAGGCCGTCCCCGACCGTGTCCATCGGTCAGCCCCTTTCTCACTCTCCGCCGTCGGTGGCGGTGATGTGTCCGTCCTTGATGTACCGGGCGAGGTTGAGGTCCTGGCCGTGCCTCTCGCGCACCTCTTCGGCCCACAGGGTGGTCTGGGTGCCCTCGTGCTTGACCATCCCCGGCAGGACGCCGAGCCGGAAACTGCCGGGCACGGTCTTGCCGCCCTGGTGGGGCAGGACGTCCAGCGGGCTCGGTCCGTCGGCGGCGTAGACGGCGCAGTCCGACAGGATCGCCACGGGGTACCGGCCGGTGGCCGCGGCGAGGGCGAGCATCTTTCGGTGCATGTTGACACGGGCCCGGGAGATGACGGCGGCGCGGATGTCGGGGCGCCATGTCGGCCGGGACAGTGCCGGCCACGGCCGGCCGGGGCGCCATCCGCCGCCGCGCGGTCGCTCCCTCAGTTTGCCGATGCCGCCCTTGACGGTCGCCTTGATCGCGGACAGGACGACTGCCATCTCGGCATCGCGCTGCTTGTAGCCGTCCATCGCCGTCAGGAACTCCTCCGGCGTCAGCCCCTCCGGCACGCCGAGGTCGGCCATGGTGGCCACGTACGCGTCGCGGAGCCGCTTGTACCAGCTGTCCAGGTAGCGGCCGCTCGTGGGCCGGACGTACGCCTCGAGGGGTGCGACGTCGTAGCCCAGTTCGACCGCATAGGCCACGGTCGGCGTCGCGTACCAGGCCGGTCCCTTCGGCCGGTCGCCCCTGGGGGTGAACGGGCTGGGCAGCAGGTCCCCGTCGAGGTGCTTCCACTCCTTGGCGACCAGCACGTGGGACAGGTCGACATGGGAGAGGTCGACCAGCCAGGAGCCGGGCAGTTTCGGGTCGAACGTCGGGTGCTCCACGTGGACCGGTTCGCAGGCGAGGCCGACGACCGCTCCGTTGGCGGCCGCACCGAAGGCGAGGTTGACGTCGATGCCGACCACGTAGCGCTTCAGGCACTCGTCATCCGTGAGCGGCCGGGCCCAGTCGTACGCCTCCTCCAACAGCATCTCGGCCGGGCCCCGCTGGTGGAACCGTGGCAGGTCGGCGAGGAGGGGGTGCCCGTCCGGCGCCTCGCACGGCGCGCAGTCCACCGGACGGCTGCCCAGCGAGCCGGGGTTGTGCTCGCTGTGACGGTGACCGTCGGCGTCCGGATCGCTCGCCCTCGTGGGTGGGTGCAGAGCCGTCATCAGCTCAAGGCCCGTCACCGCGGTGGAGCCGCGCGGGGTCATCACCCGCTGCGCATAGGTGCCCAGGAGCCGGGCGAGCTCCGCCGGCGGAAGCTGCGCCGCGCCGTCCCAGTGGCGTGTGTCGAGGGCGTCCCAGGACGTGATGCACAACTGCACGCACTGGCGCCTGCCACCCTCGGCCGGGCGGTAGATCCGCGCCCACGGCCCGAACCCCCGCTTGGTCAACTGCCAGTCGGCCCGCTGCAGTTGCTTGACGACCTTGTGGGAGTCGGGGATCCGGCCCGCGAGGCGCTCCTCCTGGCCGAGCCGGCCCGGCAGCCCGTAGCGCTCGCAGGCGGACTCGGTGAGCACGAGCAGCGGGTCCGCGTCCTTCCCCGAGCCGTTCAGGCGCGGGGCGCCGAGCCTGGCTTCGGTCAGGGTCCACTCGACCAGGGAGGGGAGCGACTTGGCAGGCACGTCGAGAACGAGGCCGCCGACGCAGTACGCGAGGACCTGGCCGTCCCGGTCGGCGTCGACGACGGCGAGCGGCCCGTTCTCGAATCGCGGATCGACCTCGCTCGATGTGGGCCCGGTCGCAGTGGCCTTCCGCGGGACGGCCTTCTGCGAGGCGGCTTTCTTCCCAACCGGCCGCGTCACCGACGGCCTTGTGGTGGCCGCCGGACGGAACTCCGCTACGGGGCTGTGGGGCGGCGCGGGGTTCTCGGGGGCCGTCAGGGCCGCAGCGTCCGGCGCCGGCCTGGTGGACGGAGTCCGTTCCTCTGCCGGTGCCGCCTCCGAGGGCGCAGGCACGGTCGCCGAGGTTTCGACGGCCGGCGTGGCGGCTGGCCTGGCGGGATCGCCGGAGTGGGCGGGGTAGAGCTCCGCGAGCTTCTTCAGCAGGTGCGCGTAGGCCTCGCGCTCGGGCGGCCTCGGTTCGGTCTTCCCGTTCTCCCAGCCGCTCACCGTAGCGCGCCGTACCTTCAACGCGCCGGCGATCTGGTCCAGCGTCAGCCCATGCGCCTGGCGCAGCCGCTTGCGTTCCGCCGGCGGCGGCAGCGGCGACGCGGACGCGATCAACGCCTCGACCGCCTCGAACAACTCCGACATGGAAGACCTCCGGCCGCCTACCCTAGCTCAGGTGAACGTACGGATCGCGTACGATCAGCGCACATTTCGCGCACGCACGACTGAAATGATCTCTCGGAGGCGGTCGTCGTGTGCCGTGGTGCCGGCGACCGGCGGCAGTCCACGCGTCTTGCGCCGCGCTCCCCCACCACGGTGACCGTTGCGCTCGCCCGAACGTCCCGCGCCGGGCGTCCGCCGGACTCCGACCCCTCAGGGGTGCGTCCTGGCGGGAGCTGGTTTGCGCGCCAGTTCGTAGGCGAAGCCGACTCTTTCGGTGAGGCCGGCGCCTGCCGTGTAGCGGCTGAGTTCGGCAGTGAGGTCGGCGTCGAACTCAGCGGCGTGGTCCGCGAGTACAGCAGGCGGCAGGAACGACGTCGACCGGATGTGACCGGCGAGCTCATCCGTCGTCCAGTGGTGCTCGGCGAAGAACTCGTGCCGCCCGGCGGACTCGAACCCGGCACGGGACAGTACGTCGCGGTCGGGGTCCTGCTGCCGTGCACTGTCCCAGCCGGGCGGGACGCGGCCGGCCGCACCGAGCGCATCACGCCATTTGAGCAGCACGTCGTCGAGCGCACGCTGCCAGTCTCCGGGGCCTGCCCATGGGGAGGTCGACCAGCACAGGGCGACACAGCCGCCCGGCTCGAGCCAGCCGTAGGAGCGCTCCGCGACCAGGGCCCGGTGCAGCCGGTGGAAGGCGTTGCCGATGACGATCAGCTCGAAGCTGCCCGGCTCCGCATGCAGATCCTCGGCGCTTGAGGTGACGGCATGGACATGGGGCGCCCCGGCGGTGATCGCTTTGGCGCGGACCACCTCGGTCATGCCGGGTTCGGCGTCCACGGCCCACACTTCCGCGAACCAGCCGCGCAACGGGAACGCGAGCTGGCCCGTGCCGGATGCGAGGTCGAGCAGGCGTCCGCTCCCCGACGGCGCTGTCCGGCGGAGGAGGTCGCTGATCATCGCCTCCGGGTAGGGCAGCCGGAACCGGTCGTAGTACGCCGCGGTGCCGCGGTACAAGCCGGGTTCGAACCTCACCTCGCCGGTCATACGGGCACCATGGCATGAATTCGGGTCGGGTGGGACGCAATCCGCGCGGGACGCGGCAACGGCCGGGCGGCGGCTCGAGGCAACCCCCGTCCGCGCCCCCGTCGATCGCAGACGGCGACGTATGAGGCGCACTCCTTGGTCAGTCGTGCCCGTCCGTGGAGGAGGCGATGACTTCCCCTCCGTGTTCGCCTCCTTGCGCGAGCCGTTCGACGAGGAGCATCGCCGCATCGTCCGCCAGGCGGCCCCCGGTGTGGCGGATCAACCCCTCGTGCAGCTGTTCCAGGAACTCCGAGGGAGTGCACGGGTGCACCGCCTCCATGGCCTCGTGCAGGGGGAAGAAGACCCCGTCAGGGCTGCGCGCCTCGATCACCCCGTCGGTGTGCAGCAGCAGACGGTCACCGGGCTCGAACGGATAGTTCTCCGCCTTGGCCGGCGTGACGGTGAGGAAGTCCTCCAGGCCCAGGGGCGGCAGTGGCGAGGTGGGCATCAGGGCCTCGACCTTGCCCTTGCGCAGCATGAGCGGCGGTGGATGTCCACGATTGACCACCTGGACCGTGCAGTCGTCGCACACCTGAGCGACGACGGCGGTGACGAAGTCCTCGGCCCGCTCATCCTCGCAGCCTTGATCGATCGCGTTTCTCCCGGTGCTCTGGCGTTCCAGTGCGGCCGCGCAGTGGTTCATCACCTCGACCAGTTCGGTGTCATAGTGCGCGGCCTCCCGGAAGGCACCCAGCACCGCAGCGGCCAACCGCACGGCGGGCAGTCCCTTGCCACGGACGTCCCCCACGATCATCCGGACCCCGTACCGGGTCTGCACGGCCTCGTACAGATCTCCCCCGATCTGGGCCCCCGTCTCTGCCGCGCGGTACATGCTGGCCATCTGGACGGGACCCAGCCTGGCGGGCACGGGTGGCAGGACCACCCGTTGCGCCGCCATGGCGACGCGGCGCACCTGGTCCAGCTCGCTCTGCCTGCGCATGCGCATGGTGTTGCTCATGACGATGCTGGCCACTGACACCACGAAGAGCGACAGGAGGTTGCTGTAGGCCTGGCCGGCCCAGCTGTCGTGGAGGGTCGCCGTGATCGCGGTGACGGCAAGAGCTCCCGCCGCTGCCGAGAGGGTGCCTTTCGGCCCCATCGTGAGCGACGCCAGGGCCGGCATCGCGGCGAGGATGGGACCGGTGACCACGGCGTGTGCGGGCGAGAGCTCGATGCCCAGCGCGAGCATGATGATCATGAACGGCACACACTGCGCGAGTCTGAGGAGGACCCCGCTGTGCCCGCCCGCTCCTGACGGGTCAGATGAGCCGAACAGCGACCGCATGGCTACAGCCTGCCTCGCTGAAGTCCCGTGCTCCACTCGGCGCCCGTGTCTCGGCCGGACCGGTCGATCGTCGCCCGGCTTGCCGGTGCCGGCTCCTGGCCGGCCGGGCGCACGTGGGCAGCACGAGGCCTTGCGGGGCGTGTGACGCCTACGTCAGTGCCTTCAGCAGCCGTTCCGCCAGAACCGCGGCCGATGCGGGGTTCTGCCCGGTGTACAGGTTGCGGTCCACCACCGTGTACGGCTTCCAGATCTCGCCGCGGGTGAAATCGACGCCCAGCTCTTTGAGCTCGTCCTCCAGCAGCCACCGAGCCCTGGGGCCCAGTCCCACGGCGTTCTCCTCGTCGTTGGTGAAGGCCGTGACCCGGTAGCCGGCGAAGGGCGAAACGCCGTGCACCCTGGTGGCCAGCATCGCGGCCGGCGCATGGCAGACGACGGCGAGCGGTTTGCCGGAGGCGAGCGCGGCGGTCAGCAGTCGGCCCGCGTCGGCGTCGGCCCAGAGATCCTCCATCGGACCGTGGCCGCCGGGGAAGTAGACGGCGTCGTAGTCCTCCAGGCGGGCGTCCGACAGCTGGATCGGCCGTCGCAGCTCCTCCGCGGAGCGGATGATGCCCTCCAGTTCGAGGGCGGTCTCCGCACTGCCTGCCATCTCGGGGCGCAGGCTCATCATGTCCACGTTCGGGACGACGCCGTGGGGGGTGGCCACCACGACCTGGTGGCCGGCTTCCGTGAGCGCCTTGTAGGGAGCCGCGAACTCCTCGGCCCAGTAACCGGTGGCATGTCTGGTGCCGTCCTTGAGGGTCCAGTACGTGGATCCGGTCATCACGAACAGTAGCTTCGCCATTACGGAAGCGCCTCCTCATCCTCGCCCGATGCGACGGGAGGTCGTGCACCCCTGCCACCGTATGCCGAGATCCGCTCAGGCACATGTGGGCGGCTGCCGGCAACGCCCGCCGGACGACCATGCCGCAGTGGCCCTCGGCTGCCGGATCAGGCGCCGGGCGCAGGGCGGGTGGGCTTCGACGGCCCCTCGGGTGTCAGGCCTTCGCCGAGTGCGGCGATCGCGGCGGGTCCGTGGCCGGCGGCGAGTAGTGGGGTGCGTACGTCCAGGTCGAGGTCGGGGAGGTAGCCGAGCAGGACGTCGGCCGGTCCTTCGATCCGCAGTCGGCCGAGCGCGGCCGGCAGCAACAGGCTCTCGGCCCGGGCCAGTCGCTCGCGTCCGCCCGGGGTGGCTACGGTGACGGGCGGCCCCGCGCTGCTGAGGACCAGCCCGGTGGCGAACGCGTGCACCAGGGGCGCGGCGGTGCCGATCCGCCATCGCTCCAGGGCGAAGTAGGGTCCGGCGCAGAGCACGGTGCGCTCCACGCCGTCGTCGACCGGCACGCTCAGACCGGACTGGAAGTCGGGGCGCGGCTCGGGCCGCCACTCCTCCAGGAGCCGCTCCAGGTTGGTGTGCCACTCCTGGTCCGTGATCGGCGAGCCGTCCTCCATCCGGTGGCGCATGGCGTGCTGCTGGATGTCGGAGGTCTGCTCGATCTCGTAGACGAGGGTGCCGGGGCCGAAGCTGTGCAGGGTCCCGCCGGGGACGTAGAGGGTCTGCCCGGCGCGCACCGGCAGGCGGCGCAGGACGGCGTCGAAGTCCTGCGCCACAAGGGCCCGGTGGAGCCGGTCGCGGTCGACGCCGGGTTTGACGCCGACCAGGGCGGTGGCGCCGGGGGCTGCTTCCAGAACGTGCCAGGCCTCGGTCTTGCCGTTGGGCTGGTCCTCGAGGCGGCGGGCGGTTTCGTCGTCGGCGTGCAGGTGGACCGGGAGTGGTCCGGTGGCGTCGATGAACTTCGTCAGCACGGGGAAGCGCTCACCGCGCCAGCCGCGTCCGACGAGTTCCTGCGGAAATTCCTCGACCAGTTGTCGCAGGGTGCGCCCGGCCAGCGGTCCCCCGGTCACCACCGCGCCCTCGCCGTCGACGTCGCTGACCTCCCAGGTCTCGGCGACCGGGCCGTCGGGCAGCCCTGCGCGGCCCCACCGGTCGGCCAGGACGCGGCCGCCGAAGACGTGCTGTTTGACCGGGGCGGTCAGCCGCAGCGGGTACCAGTCCACGTGGTCCGCCTCCTCAGAGGATCGGCTGACCGCCGGTGACCGCGATCCGGGCGCCGGAGACGTACGAGCCCTCGTCGGAGGCGAGCAGGACGTAGACCGGGGCGACCTCGGCCGGTTGTCCGGGGCGGCTCAGCGGCACCTGGGAGCCGAAGTTCTCGACCTGCTCCGGCGGCATGGTCGCGGGGATCAGCGGCGTCCAGATCGGCCCCGGCGCCACGCTGTTGACGCGGATCCCCCGTTCACCCAGCATCTGCGCCATGGCGCCGACCATGTTGGCGATGCCCGCCTTCGTGACGTCGTAGGGCAGCAGGGTGGGCGGGGGCATGTCGGAGTTGACCGAGGTGGTGGCGATGATCGACGACCCCGGTCGCATGTGGGGCACGGCCGCCTTGGACAGGTGGAACATGGCGCTGAGGTTGATCGCCAGAGTCCGGTCCCACTCCTCGTCGGGGATGTCCTCCAGCGAACCGCGGGTCATCTGGAACGCCGCGTTGCTCACCAGCACGTCGATCCGTCCGAAGGCCTCAACCGCCCGGCCGACCAGCTCCCGGCAGTGCGCCGGTTCGGCCACGTCGCCCGGCACCAGTACCGCTTTGCGGCCGGCATCCTCCACCCAGCGCGCGGTGTCGCGGGCGTCGTCCTCCTCCTCGTGCAGGTAGGAGATCAGCACGTCCGCGCCCTCCCGTGCGAACGCGATGGCCACCGCCTTACCGATGCCGCTGTCTCCGCCCGTGATCAGCGCGGCCTTCCCGGCCAGCCGGTCCGACCCGCGGTAGCTGTGCTCCCCATGGTCGGGCCTCGGCCGCATCTCCGCTTCC
This sequence comes from Streptomyces sp. Y2F8-2, assembly GCF_014905555.1. Taxonomy (GTDB): domain Bacteria; phylum Actinomycetota; class Actinomycetes; order Streptomycetales; family Streptomycetaceae; genus Streptomyces; species Streptomyces cynarae. Next base: position 31,812 of record NZ_BNGS01000013.1, read on the forward strand.
GTGCCGGGGGGCTGCTGTTGCTGCGCGGGTTGCGTCATGGAAAACCACATCCTTGCCTGTGGGGGGAGATGAGGCGGGAGCGGGGCCACGCCGCTCCGGGCTCCGGGCTCCGGGCTCCGGGCTCCGGGCTCCGGGCTCCGGGCTCCGGGCTCCGGGCTCCGGGCTCCGGGCTCCGGGCTCCGGGCTCCGGGAGGAACGGATACCCCGGACCATTCCGGAGAAACCGCTCAAATCATCGGGCGTTCGGTGGCGGTCGTTCGGCGCCCCCGGTCATTCGTGGCCCGCTTCCGGTCATTCGTGGCCCGCTTCCGGTCAGTCGTGGCTCGCTTCCGTCATTCGCGGCTCGGTCGGCTCCCAGGGCGCCGGACCCGGGCGTGCAGAATCAGTGCCAGCGCTCCACCGAGGGTGGTGTCGACGGCGCGACAGAGGGCGGAGTCGCCCGGGGGCGCGGCCACGACCTGCAGAAACAGCAGGACGTACCCGGCGATGCATGCACAGAACAGCCCGTAGTTCACCGGCTGCACCGTGAACGCGCCCCACAGCAGGACCGCCACCGCCGCCACCAGGGCGGCTCCCCGCGGCTGGACCGCATCGGCCGCGATTCCCACCACGAGTACCCCGATCAGGGTGCCGGCCCAGCGGTCCACACCTCGGCTCGCGGTGGTGACCCAGACCGGTTTGAGGACGTTCAGCAGTGTGAGGGTGATCCAGTAACTCCGCTGGTCCGGCAGCAGCCATGCGGCGGCCGCCTGCGCGAGCGCCAGCCCCAGGGCGAGTCGGAAGGCGTGCCAGCGGGCCAGTGGATCCGGATGCGTGAGCGCCCGGCCGGTCGACCGCAGCACCGCCCGGATCGAGGGGCGGTCCCGGCGAGGGTCGGCACGCTGACGCGGTCCGCGCGACCATGCCCGCAGTGCGGCCCGGAGCGTCGCCCTGCGCAGCACCATCCCCAGCATGATCTGGGCGAGGCCGCCGGTCACGATGCCCGCGGCCAGCAGTGCCGCGGTGCCGACCGGCTGCGGCGAGCGGCCCAGCGTGACGAATCCCACCATGGCCTGCACGCCCATCGTGGAGGCCGCCTGCCCGGTGCGCGCCAGGAGCCCCGCGACGGCACCGAGGAGGGCGAGCACGACGATCGATACGGCGGGCGTGCGCGCCGTGACCATGCCCAGGAAAGCCGCTGCGGCCAGCGCGGCGAGCGACACGCACATGGCCGCGCGTGGACGGGAGAGCCCGGGGGTGGTGCCCACCGCCCCGGCGTTGACCGCGCCCGCGGCGACGATCATGCCTGGCCGCGGCCCCCACAGGGCAGTTGCGGCGGCCAGCACCGCGCCGGCCCCGAGGGCGTAGCGCAGCCCCGCCCAAGGCAGCGCCTGCGGCCAGTTCATGTCCCTGGCCCGCCCCAGTACCTCGGCGAGCCGCCACCGGCTTCCCGTCACCGCCGCCATCCTCCGGCTCAGAAGTACGCCCCTTCCCCAGGACGTGTGGCTTTCCCGACCGGATGTATGCAAAAGCCGCCCCGAGGGGCGGGCGCCTTTCGTCAGTCCGTCACGTGCTCGCCGATGTCCCGGAGGCCGGCCGTCGACGCCCCCGTCGGCCGGCCGCATCCGAAGGCGGCCTCCACGAAGCACTGGCGGTACGCCGCTTCCGCGCCGTGGCGCAGGGCGCGCTCCAGCGCCGAGCCGGATGCCGGATCCCTGCGGGACCAGCCGTCACGGAGCAGGGACACGGCGAAGGCGGTGAGGAACGCGTCCCCGCAACCCATGGTGTCGGACATGGACAGCGGGTCCGCGGTCCGGGCCGGTACCGTGGCCGTGGTCCGCCCGTCGTACGCCACGGCACCCTCAAGACCGCGAGTGGCCAGTGCCATTCCCGCCCCCCGGCCCACGGCCTCGGCGAGCAGGTCACGGGTGGCGGTCTCGTCCAGGTGGGAGCACGACAGCAGTGCCAGATCCACATGGGGACAGATCCGGTCGAGGTAGGCAGCAGTTCGGTACTCGTCTTCGTCGGAGAGGTCGAAACTGATCAGCGGGCCGACCGCGGCCAGCTTGGGCAGTTCGCTCTCGGTGCCGGAGTAGACGCTGGAGTGCACCAGCGTGAACGAGGCGGCGTAGGCCATCAGGCGGGCGTCCAGGGTGAGCGGTTCGCGGGCGCTGACGCCACCGCCGTTGTAGCCGAGGAACTCCCGGTCCCCGTCCCGCACGCACAGAGTGGAGACAGACGTCTCGCCGTGGCGCACCACGCTGTGCTCCACGGCCACGCCTTGGGCCGCCACCGCCGTACGGACGAACGTCCCGAGGTCGTCGTCGCCGAACACCCCCAGATAGGCGGCGTCCAGGCCCAGGCGGCGGGCGAAGACGGCGACGTTGACGCAGTTGCCGCCGGGGTAGTCGATGCCGCGGTCCACGAAGCGGTCGACGGTGTTGTCGCCGAAACCGAGGACGTTCATCAGGGTCTCCCGAGACGGCGGGCGCGGCGTGCGGGACGCGGCGCCCGCCCTTGGGCGCGCCGGTGCCGGGACACCGGCGCGCGAGGGGCGGATGGACGATGCGGAAGCGGGACGGCGGATCAGTAGTCCATGACGCGGTAGTAGCGGCGCAGGTCGAGGGAGTGGCCCCGCACCCGCTCCAGGTGCTTGCTGACCCTGTCCATCACGGTGTCCAGCACCAGCGGCGCGAGCAGCCCCCGGAACTCGGGGCTGATGCCCTCCAGGGCGTGGTCGCGGGTGTCGAAGACGGTGACGTCCTTGGACACCCGCCGCGCGAACGCCTCGGCCCGGTCGGTGAGCGGCCGGGTCTCGTCCTCCCCCTGAAAGACGATCACGCTGGTGTTCTCCTCCAGCAGCTCCAGGGACCCGTGGAAGAACTCCGCGCTGTGCACGCGCGTGGTGCGCAGCCACTGCATCTCCTCGAGGATGCACATGGAGTACAGGTACGTGAAGCCCCACAGGTTCCCGCCGCCGATGAGGAAGTGGTAGTCGGTGTCCTTGTGCGCCTCGGCGAACGCCGACGCCACCGGCTCGGCCTGCCGGGCGACGTCCACCAGGATGCGTGGCAGGCCGGCCAGTTCACCGGCGAGCCGCTCATAGCCCTCGAACTCGCCCCGCCGGGAGAGCAACCGGCTCATGAACAACAGCATCTGGACGTCGAAGGGCCACGCCTTGGGCGCCGAGATCAGCGCGGTGTCGACGTGCTGGGCGACGGGCGAGTCGGGGTGGCCGGTGAAGCCGATCGTGTGGGCGCCCTTGGACTTGCAGAAGTCGACGGCGCGAAGGGTGTCCTCCGTGGTGCCGGAGACGGACGTGAAGACGGCGACCGTGCGTTCACCGAGCCGGGCGTCGCCGGAGACGACCAGCTCGGCCGCGATGGCCGCCCGCACCGGCAGCTGCGAGGAGCGCCGGGCGAGGTGTTCGTAGGGCCACATCTGGGCGTACGTCCCGCCCGCGCCCACGAGGAGGACCTGGTCGCAGCCCTCGTCCACCAGGCGGTCGACGACTTCCTCGATCCGGGGCCGCAGCGCGATGAGGCTTTCCGTCTGGGACACGAACTCGGCTTCGTTGAAGGAGAGCACGATGATGGGTTCCTTAAGGGTTGTTCCGCACCGGCACCGATGTGCGCCGGTGAGCCTGTGTCCGAAGGAGCGCGGGACCGGAGGCCGGTCAGACCGCGCGGCGCCGGGAGAACAGGACGTTCGCACCGGCGATGAGCAGACCGCCGCAGAAGATCAGCGTTCCCATGACATTGACCTGCGGGGGCACGCCGGTACGGCTGGCGCTGTACACCCACAGCGGGAAGGTGACCGTACGGCCGGCGTTGAAGCTGGTGACGATGTAGTCGTCGACGGACAGGGCGAAGCAGAGCAGCGCGCCGGACGCCACGCCGGGCAACAGCATCGGCAGGGTGACCAGCCGGAACGCGGTCCAGGGTCCCGCCCCCAGATCACGGGCGGCCTCCTCCAGCGTCGGGTCGTGCCCGGCCAGGCGCGCCCGCACCGTGATGGCGACGTACGGGATGCAGAACGCGACGTGCGCGATGACGATCGTCGTATGGCCGCGGGGCACGCCGAGCACGACGAACAGCGACAACAAGGCGGCGCCGAGGGCGATTTCGGGCGCGGCGATGGCCGCGAACAGCAGCAGGTCCACCGAGCCTCGGCCACGGAAGCGGTAGCGGCCCAGTGCCAGCCCGATCGGGGTGCCGAGCAGGGTGGCGACCACCGTGACCACCAGCGCGATGGTGAGGCTGTTGACCAGTGCCGCGGTCAGATTGGGGATGGAGAACAGGTGCCTGTACCAGGTCAGGGTGAAGCCCTGCCAGGTGAAGTTGACCTTGCTGTGGGTGTCGTTGAAGCCGAAGAGGACCATCACGGCGATCGGCAGCAGCAGCCAGGCCAGCACCAGCCAGGTGTACAGGGTCAGCGTGGGGCTCGGGCGGCCCGGGGCAGGGTGCGGCCGCGCCGTCGCGGCCGCGTACCGGGCGGGGACCGGTGTCTTCTCGGTCACGGTCATCGCGCGGCCGCCTCCAGCACGTCGTCGGTGCCCAGGGCCCGGGCGTAGGCGAACACGGCCAGCAGCAGCGCGCCCATGAGCACGAACGACAGGGCGGCGGCAGCCGGATAGTCGAGGTTGGTGAGGTACTCGGTCTGGATGATGGTGCCGATCACGGTGGTGGAGGGGCCGCCCAGGATGCCGGCGTTGACGTAGTCGGCGGAGGCGGGCACGAAGGTCAGCAGCACTCCGGCGAAGACCCCCGGCAGCGACAGCGGCAGGACGACACGCCAGAACGTCTGCGCCCGGGACGCGTACAGGTCGGTGGACGCCTCGATCACCTTGGGGTCCACCCGCTCCAGAGCGACGTACACGGGCAGCACCATGAACGGCAGGAAGTTGTAGGTCAGGCCGCCGATCACCGCGTACGGCGTGGCCAGCACATGGAAGTCGTCGGGCAGCAGCCCCAGGTGCTTCAGCGGTCCCAGCACCACGCCGTTGTCGGCGAGGACCACGTTCCAGGACTGCGTGCGGATGACGAAGGAGACGAAGAACGGCAGCAGGAGCAGGAAGAGGAACACCGACTTGTGCCGGCCGGCCCGGAAGGCGATCCAGTACGCCACCGGGTAACCGACGAGGGCACAGGCCGTGGTGGCGGCGGCCCCGTAGACCAGGGACCGGACGAGCTGCACGTGGTACGTCTCCACGACGTCCGCGTACGTGCGGAAGTGGAAGGTCTGGCGGAAGCCGTCGATGAAGTCGCCGGTCTGCAGCGAGAGCGACACCATCACGAGCACGGGTGCGATGAAGAAGGCCGCCAGCCACAGCCAGCCCGGCAGGACCATCAGGTAGGGGGCGAGGACGGTGCCGGGGCGGCGCCGCCTCAGGACTGGTAGATCGGTTCGAACAGCGCGTTCCACTGCTTCTCCTCCCCTTCGTCGAGCACGCGCAGGTGGCGCAGCTTGGATTCGGCGGCCTTCGTCGGGAAGACCAGAGGGCTGGTGCTCAGGGACTCGAGGAGGGCGCGCCGCTTCCCGGTGGCGGCGGCCGCGTCGCGCGCGATCACCTTCTGGGCGCCCGGGACGGGGCAGACGAACTGCACGCTCTCGCTGATCTTCGCGGCGACCTCGGGCCGGTAGACGTAGTCCATGTAGGTCAGGGCGTCGACGGGGTGCGCGGCGGTCACCGGGATGCAGAGGTTGTCGGTCCACAGCAGACCGCCCTCGTCGGGGATGACGAACTCCAGGTGCGAGCCGCTCTGGTTGGCCTGGAAGATGTCGCCGGAGTACACCAACGAGGCCCACAGGTCACCCCGTTGGAGCGAGGACTGGTAGGTGGCGGTGCTGTAGGAGCGGACCATGCCGGCGTCGCGCTGCTTGCGCAGCCAGGCCGCCGCCTTGCGCCAGTCGGCGTGGGTGGAGGTCTCCGGGTCGACGCCGACGGCCAGCAGGGCGACATTGCCCATCTGCACCGCGTCGTTCCACATGCCGACCTTTCCGTGCAGCTTGGGGTCGAGCAGGTCCTGCCAACTGGTGATCTTCCGGCCGACCTTGGCCGGGTCGTAGCCGATGCCGGTCATGCCGGACTGCCAGGGCACGGTGTAGACGTTGCCGCGGTCGAAGGAGGAGTTCTTGAACGCGGCTCCGCCGTACGCTGCGAAGTGGGGCAGCCTGCTGTGGTCGAGCGGGGCGAGGTAGCCGAGCTCGATGTACTTGGTCAGGTAGCTGTCGCCGCCGACGACCATCAGGTCGTAGCCGATGCCCTGGCCGGAGGCGAACTCCGGCTGAGACTTGCCGAACCAGGAGGCGTCGTCGTCGATCAGCTCGTCGTAGTGGACCGTGATGCCGCTGAAGCGGGTGAAGGCCTCCAGGGTGGGGTGCCTGCTCTGGTCGCCCGGGTCGGAGTCGATGTACTGCGTGTAGTTGGCGAAGTCCAGCTTCCCCGCCGCCTTCTTCCCCCTCCAGAAGTCGGTGACGGCCGCGGCGATCGCGGCGGACGTGGTGGGTACGGGCTTGCGGGCGCCGGGCACGCTGCATGCGGCGAGCGGGGCCAGCGCGGCGGCGCCGAGCGCGGCGCGCAGCAGACCGCGCCGGGAGCAGCGGCGCTCGGTCAGTCCGCGCATCCGGGGTGCGGACGGAATGGGCTGCAAGGGCATGGTGGTGACCTGTCGTCAGCGCGGGGAGAGGGATCCGGGTTCCGAGGCGGACTCGGCGGTCGCGGCGGCGACGGGCCTGGCCGTGAGCACGTAGGAGTGGGCGGCGGTCCAGGACAGCCAGACGGTGTCGCCGCGTGCGGGGGCGACGCACGCGGTGCCGTCGTTGGGCTGGAAGACGGTCATCTCCGCGCCGATGCCGGTGTGCACCGTGTAACTGGTGGAGGTGCCCAGGTAGACGACCTCTCCCACGGTGCCGCGGATGCGGCTGGCGCTGTCGGCGTCGTCCGGTCCGGTGGTCAGGGTGATCTTCTCGGGCCGCACGGTGAGTGCGAGGGCCGTCCCCGGCCCCGCCCCGCCGGGCAGCGGCACGGTGATGCGCTGGCCGTCGCCGAAGTCGATCACTCCGTTGCCCGCCTCGACGGCGGTCAGGTGCCCGCTGATCACGTTGGAGGTGCCGATGAACCCGGCGACGAACGCGGTGGCCGGTCGTTCGTACACCTCGCGGGGCGTGCCGACCTGCTCGACCAGGCCGCCGTTCATCACCGCGATGCGGTCGGACATGGTCAGGGCCTCGGCCTGGTCGTGCGTGACGTAGATGAAGGTGATGCCGACCTCCCGCTGGATGCGTTTGAGCTCCAGCTGCATGGACTGACGTAGTTTCAGGTCGAGGGCACCCAGAGGTTCGTCCAGCAGCAGGGCGCGGGGCCGGTTGACCAGGGCGCGGGCCAGAGCCACGCGCTGCTGCTGACCACCGGAGAGCTGGCGGGGGCGGCGGTCGGCCTTGTCGGTGAGCTCCACGGTGTGCAGGATCCGTTCGACCCGGTCGCGTATCTCGTTCTTCGGCACGCGCCGGCGGCGCAGTCCGAACGCCACGTTGTCGGCGACGCTCAGGTGCGGGAACAGGGCGTACGACTGGAAGACCATGTTGATGTCGCGCTTGTTGGCCGGTACGCCGACCATGTCCCGTCCGTGCAGCAGGATCTGACCGCCCGTAGGTTCCTCGAAGCCGGCGATCATCCGCAAGGTGGTCGTCTTGCCGCAGCCCGAGGGCCCCAGCAGGGAGAAGAACTCCCCTTCTGCGATGGACAGGTTGACGCCGCGTACGGCCGCGCCGCCGGGGGTGCCGCCGAAGTCCTTGACCACGTCGACGAGGGTGATGGCCGGGCCTGGGTCCGGTGGCGGAGCAAGGGTGTCGGTTGCCATCCGTGGAACCTCCGGTGTTCGGGGCGTGGGCTGAGCGGGCGACCGTGCGGGGATGCGGGACAGGGAGGCGGAGCCGACCGCAGGACGGCCGGGCGGCCCCCGGGGCAAGGATTGATAACGTTACCAACGAAGTGGCACGTACCTTACCCACGACCGGGCGTCACCCGTCAATGGTTGAATGGCGCTGAATTTCATCGACCCGTTCCGCAGCGTCCGCCGAGCCGTCACGAAGAGATCCGCCATGCCGAATGAGCCACGACCGCCTCGTCGCGTCACCATCCCGGACGTCGCCCGGCACGCCGGCGTGGGGCAGGCCACCGCCGCCCGGGTCCTGGGCGGCTACGGGTCGGCGAGCGCGGCCACCCGGGAACGGGTGCTGGCCGCCGCCGCCGAGCTCGGCTACAGCACCAACGCCGTGGCCCGGAGCATGATCAGTGGGCGGACGCACACCCTCGGGGTGGTGGTCGCCGACATCGAGAACGCCTACTTCGCCCGCGCGGTGCGCGGGATCGCCGACGTGGCCGCCAAGTCGGGGTTGCAGGTCATCCTGGCCAACAGCGACGAGGACGGCGACAAGGAGAAGGCCGCGGTGCAGCTGTTCATCGAGCGGCGCGTGGACGGACTGGTCGTGGCGCCCGCGGCAGGCGGGCACGAGCATCTCGACCGGGCCGTGTCCGCGGGCATCCCGGTGGTGCTCCTGGACCGCGCGCTGAGCGGCGCCGCGCTGGACACGGTCGTCGTGGACAACCGGGGCGCCGCCAAGGCGGCGGTGGCCCGGTTCACCGACGCGGGGCACACGCGCATCGCGGTCGTCTCGTCGGCCTCACCCGCCGACGACTCCGCGCGCCTGGCGCCGGGTGCCGACATCTGGACCACCACCGAGCGGCTCACCGGCTACCGTCAGGCACTGCGTGCCGCCGGTATCCCGCGCGAGGGGGAGCTGATCCGGCACACCGGCTACGACCGGGCCTGGGCACGCTCCGCCGTACTCGAGCTCATGACCGGTGAGGACCGGCCCACCGCGCTGTTCACCACCGACAACGTGGCCACGCTCGGCACCCTGGACGCCTTGCTCGACCTGGACGCCCGCATCCCCGACGACGTCTCCGTCATCGGCTTCGACGACGCGGAATGGGCCACGCTCATCCGTCCCCGGCTCAGCGTGGTGAGCCAGCCGGTGCAGGAACTGGGCGGCCTGGCGGCGGACATCCTGGTCCGCCGCATCAACGGCGCCTCGCCCCGTCCCCGGCGCCATACCCTCCGCACCACCTACATCGCCCGCGAGTCCACCGGCCCGGTCCCCGCCTCCGTACGACGGCTGCGGGCTCCGCAGAGCTGAGGCGGGCGCCCCAAAGGTCGTTTCTCTTGGTGCTCGCGGTCGTTGCACTGCGCCCGCCCGGGTCGCACGGCCGGCTCGCCCCCGAAACCCGCGACCAGGCGCTCCCCGCCTGACGACCGGCTCGGCGAACACAGCCGACAGCGCGTCCTAGGCCGGTTCGGTCACCCCGGGCCGGCCTCGGGACGTCGTGGCCACAGAGGTCGAACCGGGTTCGCCTTCGACGAGTTCCGGTCTGACCCGGCGCCGAGGTGGCATGACACCTGGTCGGCCACCACCCGATCCGGCGCTAACGCTCGAGGAACGGGCCCAGTACCGAGGCGAGCTCGGCCGGCGCGTCCAGCGCGATGAGGTGAGCGGCGGTGGGGAACTCGACCAAGGTGGCATCGGGGATCTCAGCGGCGTACCGGCGGGCGATGTCCTGGAAGTCGGCGACATCGAGCTTGCCGATCCCGACCAGTGTGGGGACCGAGATGCCGGCGATGTCGCCGGTTGCGCCGCCTTGGGAATGCTCTCCCACGACCTCTTGGTTCACCAGTGACGTTCTCATCGGGCCCCGGAGTCGGTCGGCCAGTCCGACGACGACGTCCTCCCACTGCCGAGCCGGCCCGCGCAGCCACATGTCCAGGTTGATACGCACGGCGGCGTCCAGGTCGCCCGAAGCCAGTGCCGCTGTTTCCGCCTCGTCGTACGCGACCATGTCCGAAGACCAGTGGTATCCCCGCCATGGCGGGGCGAGCACTGCCAGGGAGCGCACTCGGGCGGGGTGGGTGAGAGCGAAGTCCAGGGCCACGCGGCCACCCCAGGAGGCGCCGACGAGCCGGACACGTTCGTAGCCGAGGTGGTCCAGGAGGCGGCGCAGATCGTCGGTCTCGCTGAACGGGCCGGTCGGAGGTGCGGACTCACCGAAACCACGGAGGTCGTAACGGATGACGGTGTGCCGTTCTGCCAGGTCGGGCGCGATGGCGTCCCACATACGGTGGTCTGCGACGCCGGCGTGCACGAGTACGACGGGAGGTCCGTCGCCGTCGCCGTCGACGACGTAGGACAGGTGGCCGAGATCATCGGTGAGAGTGAGCATCCGCAGATGCTCGCAGTACGACAGGCCACGTGCCACCCGATAAAGGGAAGCCTCCACTCCCGCTGCCCTGTCGACTGACTCGGCTCGTGGTCGGAGCCACGGCCCTCGACCCCGGTCGGCCTGTTCGGCCACAGCGCTAGCCTGCTCCGCATGCCCGACAACCCGACGCAAGCGCAACGTGACGACAGGCCCGAGGACTCCCGGCGGGTGCGCCTGAGCCGGACCTTCGACGAGGACGCGGAGTTGTACGACCGGGCCAGGCCCGGATATCCGCCGGAGCTGTACGACGACCTCGCGGAACTCGCGGGTGCCCGACCCGGCAGCCGCGTCCTGGAGGTGGGCTGCGGCACCGGCCAGGCGACGGTGCCTCTGGCCGAACGGGGCTGCCGGATCACGGCCGTCGAGGCGGGACCGCACATGGCCGCGGTCGCCCGCCGCAACCTGGCCGGGACCCCGGCGGTGGAGGTGGTCACGGCGGACTTCGAGAGCTGGCCACTGCCCGAGGAACCGTTTGACGCGGTCGTCTCGGCGACGGCGTTCCACTGGATCGACCCGGCGGTGCGGACGGCCAAGGCCGCCGACGCCCTGCGTCCGGGCGGGGCGCTCGCCGTGGTGCGCAGCCAGCATGTGAGGGGCGGCACCGAGGAGTTCTTCGTCGAGGTCCAGCGCTGCTACGAGCGCTTCGACCCGGACACGCCGCCCGGGCTGCGGCCTCCCGGGGCCGCCGACATCGACGGCTCGGACCACGAGGCGGAGGTCGCGCGAAGCGGCCGGTTCGGCCCCACGGTCTTCCGCCGCTACGAGCGGGATCTCACGTACACCACATCGGACTATCTGGAGCTGCTGCGAACCTATTCCGGCCACCGGGCCCTTCCGGAAGCCGCCAGGAACGGGCTGCTGGAGTGCATCGCGGGCCTGATCGACGGGCGGTACGGCGGCCGGGTGACCAAGCGTTACCTCATCGAATTGGGGGTGTCGCACAGGCGGTGACACCGAAGTCGTCCTTGGCGTTGTCCGCCTGGCACGACCACGGCACGGAGAAAGGGTTCCCGCGGCCGCGGTGCCTGCCGGACCCGTCCGGCGGGCACCGCAACCCCCTCCGCAGGTTCAGGCCGCTACAGCGGCGGGCTCGTCCGCGTCGGACAGCCGGTCCATGAGCGTGGCCCGGGCCCGCGCGACCCGTGAGCGAACCGTGCCCACCGGGCAGTGGCTCACCTCGGCGGCCTCCGCGTACGGCAGACCGAGCAGCTGAGTGAGGATGAACGCCTCCCGGCGCTCGTCCGGCAACGAAGAGAGCAGGTCCAGCAGGACGATCCCGTCGTCGAAGCCGGGCAGCCCCTGCGGCTGGGCCAGTTCGACGGCCAGCTGCCAGTCCGCCGTATCGGACAGGCGAGGCCGGGCGGCGGCGTACCGATGACTGTCGATCACCGCGCGGCGGGCGATGGAAAGCAGCCACGCACGGGCCGACGACCGCCCTTCGAAGCGGTGCAGGCTGCCGAGGGCGCGCAGGAACGTGTCCTGTGCCAGGTCGTCGACCGCCTGCGGATCGCCGCACAAGTGGGCGACGTAGCGCAGGACGTCGCGGTGCAGGGCGCGCACGAAGCGCTCTATGGCGGCCGTGTCGCCGCCCCCGGCGGCCAGGGCCCACGCGGTCGTCGACGCGTCGTCCGATACCGCTGAGTTGCTTGCGTCCGGCGAGGTGGGCAGGGCAGGAGTATTCACCTGGAGTCCTTCTCGGGTCATCCGGGGTCCGGACCGCGGACCGCGAGAGTGCGGGCGGTCCGGCGAGTTCCGGCGATTCCGGCGAGTGGGGAGACGGCCCTACGGCGCTTCGGCGCTTCGGCGCTACGGCGTTTGGCGCCTGCGTGGGCGTACGGCCGTGACCCGAGGCGCGTACGGCGGCCTCGGGAAACCAACTGTCTTTAGACGACAGCCGTCCCCACAGGCGGACCTCGATGGGTGATCGCGTGGACGAGAAGGAGGAGGCACGGCGCCCGGTGCGAGCGACGGCGATGCACCCGGGTGCGCGGGCGGTCCGGGGTGAGGGGCAGGGCGAGCAGCAGCCGCAGCGGCGCGGCCAGCCGTCCGGCTACGGCCCGCAGGATGCGGAACGCGGCCTTCTCCCCGCACGCCAGCCACAGACCGCACAGCAGCGCGGCGAGCAGGTGGGCGGCCAGCATGCCCAGGGACGAGGTGCCGCCCGAGGAGTGGCCCAGGTGAGCCATGGGGCTCATGCCCATGGCCCGCATGTCCATGGAGTCCATGGGCATCGAGCCCACGTCCATGGACCCCATGTGATCCCCCATGGATGCCAGGGAACCCATGTCCGGGGAGGCCATACTTCCGAACGCCGGTCCCGCACCCGCCGGCTGGGCGAGCGAGAACGCGGAGTGCAGCATGGCCTGGGCGGCGACCACGACGGCCACGATCAGGGGCAGCCCGCGCTCCCGGCCCGCCAGGCACCAGCCGACGGCGCCGGTCACGGCGGCACCCGCGGCCAGCGCCCACGCGGGGACGTGGCTGCCGGACATCGTGACGTGCCCAAGGGCGGCGAGCAGCACACAGACGGCCGCGAACACCGCGGCCCGTGTCGCGCGAGAACACCAGCCGACCGTCATGGCGTCTCATCCTCGCATCCGGACATGGTTCGTCAGGCGTGGGTACGGAAAACGCCCCGGCTCCCCACTCAAGCAGAAGCGCGTGATCCAGGACACAGCGCGGGGCCGGGAACCGGCTTACGAGTCGGACGCGGACACCGTTCAGTTCCCGGCCCGCTCGACGGAATCGAGGCACCAGCCGGAGCACAAGAGCACACCTGCGGTCTCCGCGCTCCCACCCGCACCTGGGGCGTGCGTCCCCGCCGTCCGTGCCGGGTATCCCCTGGACAATCCCCCCGCGACGGCCGGTCCCCGGACACCCGGATGCCGAGGCGCCGCAACCCCGCACCCACAGAAGGTGGAACAGCATGTCCGAGATCAACGGCCTGGAACCCGTGGCAACGTTCTGCGGGAACTGCAACTGCGGCTGTCCCCAGCTGTTCGTCGACCCGAACGCCTCGGCCGACCGCCGGATCGTCCTGACCGACGACTTCGGCCAACGCGTCCAGATGAGCGCCGACCAGTTCTCCTCGCTCATCGACGACGCCAAGGCGGGCAAGCTGGACGGCATCGCCCTGCCCTGACCGACCGCCCCTGCTGCGCACCGCAGTCGCCCGGCACCGCAACGGATCGCTTCGGGTCGGCTCCCCTGCCTGCTCAGGAGGAGCCGCCCGTCGCCGGCCTCTGCGCGTGAACCTGTCGTGTCCGATCACCTGTCCGGCCTGCTCGGCGGCCGGACACAGCCACAGCTCCGCGCCTGCGTACCCTGTTCCCGTGTCCGCCTCCCGTCTGCGTCGTGTCGCCGTCCTGGTGCTCGAGGGTGCGAAGCCGCTCGACGTCGGCATTCCCGCACAGGTGTTCACGACCCGGGCGAGCATGCCGTACGAGGTGCGGGTGTGCGGCGCGGCACCAGGTCTCGTGACCGGCGGGGACGGTCTGTCGTACCACGTCGCCCACGGCCTCGACACGCCGGCGTGGGCCGACATCGTCTTCATCCCCGGTTACCGGTTCCCGGACCGCGAGGACCCGCCGAAGGCCGTCGTCGACGCGCTGATCAACGCCCACGCTCGGGGAACGCGGCTCGCCGCCATCTCGACGGGCGCCTTCGCGCTCGCCGCCACGGGCCTGCTCGACGGCAAGCGTGCCACGACCCACTGGCATTACACGCGGGCGTTCGCGGCGAAGCATCCGCTCGTCCAGGTCGACGAGAATGTCCTGTTCGTCGATGAGGGCAGCGTGCTGACGTCGGCCGGCGCCGCCTCGGGCATCGACCTGTGCCTGCACATTCTGCGCGGGGACCTCGGCGTGGCCGCCTCCAACCACGCCGCCCGGCGCCTGGTCGCGGCCCCCTACCGCAGCGGCGGTCAGGCGCAGTACGTACCGCGCAGCGTGCCCGAGCCGCTCGGCGAGCGGTTCGCCGCCACCCGGGAGTGGGCGCTGCACCGGCTCGACGAGCCCCTCACCCTTCACGCGCTCGCCCGGCATGCGGCGGTGTCGCCGCGCACGTTCTCGCGGCGCTTCGTCGAAGACACCGGGTACACGCCGATGCAGTGGGTCATGCGCGCCCGCATCGACCTGGCCCGTGAGCTGCTCGAGCGTTCGGAGCGGAGCGTCGAGCAGATCGCCGCCGATGTCGGTCTCGGCACCGGTGCCAATCTGCGGCTGCACTTCCAGCGCATCCTCGGCACCACGCCGAGCGAATACCGGCGCACCTTCGCCCGGGGCGAGTAGCCCGCCGCGAGTGGCGCGATCCTTGCGGACCGTGGCGATCTCGCCGCTGTCCCGGACGGCTGCCGCATCGGAATCTGGTGGCAGACCGAAGGGACACTTTCATGACTCGCATCGCCATCAACGGATTCGGCCGCATCGGACGCAATGTGCTGCGCGCCTTGCTCGAACGCGAGAGCGACCTAGAGGTGGTCGCCGTCAACGACCTCACGGAACCCGCCACGCTCGCGCGGCTGCTCGCCTACGACACGACGGCCGGCCGGCTCGGTCGCCCGGTGACCGTCGACGGGGACGCTCTCGTCGTCGACGGTCGTCGCCTCACGGTGCTCGCCGAGCGGGAACCGGCGCAGCTGCCGTGGGCGGAGCTGGGCGTCGACATCGTGCTCGAGGCGACCGGCCGCTTCACCGCGGCCAAGGCCGCCCGCGCGCACTTGGACGCGGGCGCGAAGAAGGTGCTTGTCAGCGCGCCGTCGGACGGCGCCGATGTCACCCTGGCGTTCGGGGTCAACACCGACGCCTACGACCCTGCCGTACACACGATCGTCTCGAACGCCTCGTGCACGACCAACGCGCTCGCACCGCTCGCCGCGGTGCTGGACGAGCTCGCCGGCATCGAGCACGGCTTCATGACGACGGTGCACGCCTATACACAGGAACAGAACCTGCAGGACGGCCCGCACCGCGACGCCCGCCGCGCCCGCGCCGCGGCCGTCAACATCGTGCCGACCACGACGGGCGCCGCCAAGGCGATCGGTCTGGTGCTGCCGAACCTCGACGGCAAGCTGTCCGGCGACTCGATCCGGGTGCCGGTCCCCGTCGGCTCGATCGTCGAACTCAACACGACCGTGGCCCGCGACGTGACGCGCGACGAGGTGCTGACGGCGTACCGCACCGCGGCCGAGGGGCCGCTCGCCGGGATCCTCGAGTACTCGGAGGACCCGCTCGTGTCCTCCGACATCACGGGCAATCCCGCCTCGTCGATCTTCGACTCGGCCCTCACCCGCGTCGACGGCCGCCATGTCAAGGTGGTCGCCTGGTACGACAACGAGTGGGGCTTCTCCAACCGCGTGATCGACACGCTCGAGCTCCTCGCCACCCGCTGACCGGTATCCCGCGCTGAACCGTCCGGCCAGGCCGGGAGCGCGCCGCCATCGCTGTGTGTGAAGGCGCGGTCCGGTGCCAGGCGGCCCCTGGACCGCCTCTGCGGCGTTCCAGGGGCCGCTCGTCAAGCGGGGATTCCGGAGTGCGCGTGTCTCAACTGGTGGTGAGCATGCCTTCGCGCAGCCGGGCAAGCGTGCGGGACAGCAGGCGGGAGACGTGCATCTGGGAGACGCCGAGGCGTTCGCCGATCTGCGCCTGCGTGAGTTCCTCGACGAACCGCAGGTGAATGATCTGACGGTCCCGCTCGCCGAGTTCGGCGATCATGGGGGCCAACGCCTGGAAGTCCTCCACCAGTTCGAGCGCCTGGTCCTCGGCGCCGATGAAGTCCGCGAGCGCGGTCTCACCGTCCTCGCTGTTGTTGATGGCGGCGTCCAGCGAGGAGGAGTTGTAGCCGTTGGCCGCCAGACGAGCCTCGATGACCTCCTCCTCGGACAGGCACATCAGCTCCGACAGCTCCTTGACCGTCGGAGCGCGGCCCAGGCGGCTGCGGAGCTCCTCGGTGGCGCGTGCGAGCTGGACCCGGGCCTCCTGCAGGCGCCGCGGCACGTGCACCGCCCAGGAGGTGTCACGGAAGAACCGCTTGATCTCACCCACGATGTAGGGAATGGCGAAGGAGGTGAACTCCACCTCCCGCGAGAGTTCGAACCGGTCGATGGCCTTGATCAGCCCGATCATGCCGACCTGGACGATGTCCTCCATCTCCTCCGGCCCCCGGCTGCGGAACCGGGCCGCCGCGAAGCGGACGAGGGACATGTTCATCTCGATCAGCGTGTTGCGCGCGTACTGGTACTCGGGCGTACCCTCCTCCAGCACTGCCAACTGGTCGAAGAACAGCTTCGACAACGCACGGGCGTCCTTTGGTGCGACCCCGGACGGGTCGGCGAGCTGCGGCAGTCCGGCTATGTGCGTGTCCATCGTCGCCGTGGTCGCTGCCGTCACGTGATTCCCTCCCGGATCCGAGCAGGCCTCCCTGCCTGCACAAGCTGACGAGGCCTCGTGTACCCCGGCACCCGCTGCACATGCCTACGTTCTTCGGCGCACGGCTCTCCCCCGCGGCTTCCCACCGCGGCTTCCCACCGCGGACGGCGGGACAATACGCTCACCGGGACCGCGGGGGCGGGTCTCGTACGGAGGTGAAGACAGCGTGGGGACCGCTGCAACGCGGCGGCCCCCACTGGCCGGACCCATTCTCCTGCGGATCGCGGCAAGCGTCGCGCGTGCGGCGCGCACCCTGACGCGCCGCTCGGGCTACCCGGAGCGGCGCCGGGCTCCCGCACGCCGCTTCAGCGCGCGGCGTTCGGTTTCGCTCGTACCGCCCCACACACCGATGGTCTGATTGGTCTCGAGCGCCCACTGCAGGCACTCCTCCTGCACGGGGCAGCGTCGGCAGACCGCCTTGGCCTGCTGAGTCTGCAGCAGCGCCGGACCCGTGGTGCCGATCGGGAAGAAGAGGTCGGGGTCCTCTTCTCGGCACGCGGCGTGATCTCGCCAGTTGTCCATGAAAAGTCACCTGCGATCGAAAGTCGTCCGTGCCCTTGGGAATCGTGTACTTCGTGTACGCCCTTCGGGTCACCTGCCGACGTACGGATGAAACCGGGCGAAAAGCCGTGCATGTACAGCTTCGCGGAATCCTCACAACTACCCGCCCGGACAAGCCGACGGCGAGCTGACTGGGTGTCACCCGACATCAGTGCATCCAACTTGCTATGACGCCTGTCATAAAGCATCCTCGCTATGACAGCCGTCATGGCCAATGCCGTGAGCACGGGTGCGCCGGGGTGCCGGGGCGCGTGCCCTCACTCGACACCCCGGAAGGTGTTGCGGTAGGCGCGTGGCGACACGCCGAGGGACTCGCGGAAGTGCTGCCGCATGGCGGTCCCCGTCCCGAACCCGGTCCTGGCCGCGACGCGGTCGACCGGCTCATCGGTGCGCTCCAGCAGTCGGCGTGCGTACTGCAACCGCTGCTGGCTGAGCCACTGCATCGGGGTGACGCCGGTCTCCTGCCGGAACCTCCGGGTCAGCGTGCGCACGCTCATCGCCGCCCGGCAGGCCAGGTCCTCCAGGGTGAGCGGTTCGTCAAGGTGCCGCAGCGCGTAGGCCCGCGCCGCGGCGGTCGAGGTGTCCCCCGGCTCAGGGACGGGCCGCTCGATGTACTGCGCCTGTCCGCCGTCGCGGTGCGGCGGTACCACCGTGCGCCGGGCGACGGCGTTGGCGATGTCGGCGCCGTGGTCGCCACGGATCATGTGCAGACACAGGTCGATTCCGGCTGCCACGCCGGCGGAGGTCAGAATGCCGCGGTCATCCGTGTAGAGCACATGGGGATCGACGTCGATCTCCGGGTACAGCGCGGCCAGTTCGGCGCACGACTTCCAGTGCGTCGTCGCCCGCCGTCCCGCCAGCAGCCCCGCCGCCGCCAGCACGAACGACCCGGTGCAGATGGACGCCAGCCGGGCCGTCGCGGGTATGTGCTCAAGAGCCGCGCGCACGTCGTCGCTCAACCGCCCGCGAGCCTGGGGCTCGTAGTCCTCCACAGCGGCCGGCACGATCACGGTGCCGGCGTCCTCCAGCGCCTCGGGCCCGCAGGGCACGTTGACGGTGAAGTCGGCGTCCGTGGGGATCTCGCCGGGCGACGGGGCGCAGGTCACAACGGAGTACAGCGGCCGCCCCCGGTCGTCCTCGGCCGTCCCGAACAGACGGTGCACGATGCCCAGTTCCATCGGCAGCAGTCCCGGGCGCACCAGCACCACCACCCGGTGCGCCGTCCCACCTGTGACAGTCATGGCCGGATTCTTTCACTACCGGTCCATCTGGCCAGTGGTTCCGGGGCACGGGCCCCGCCAAGCATGGACCGCATGCGAGACATGAGCGGCAACCCCCGAAACCCCTCGGCCCACCGTGCCTGGTGGGTCGCCACCGTCACCGGAGCAGCCATCGTCGTGGCCGGCGCGTTCTCCACCATGCCCGGCATCCTGCAGGAACCCCTGCACGACCAGTTCGCCTGGTCGCGCGGATCCATCGGCCTCGCCGCCTCGGTCAGCATGGTCCTCTACGGACTCACGGCCCCCTGTGCGGCGGCCCTGATGGACCGCTTCGGCGTCCGCCGGGTCGTCGTCGCCGCGCTCGGCGCCGTCGCCGCGGGCGCCCTGCTCACCACCGCGATGAACGCCGCGTGGCAGTTCACGCTCTCCTGGGGGTTCCTCGTCGGCCTGGGCACCGGTTCGCTGTCGATGACGCTCGGCACCACCGTGACGAACCGCTGGTTCGCCCGTCACCGGGGCCTGGTCACCGGAGTCCTCTCATCGGGCAGCGTCCTCGGGCAGATGGTCTTCCTGCCCGCCCTGTCATGGACCACCGACCACCACGGTTGGCGCCCCGCCCTGGTCACCCTCGCCCTGGCTGCCTTCGCCCTCACTCCCCTGGTGTACCTGGTGGTGCGCGACCACCCCGCCGACCTCGGCCAACGCCCCTACGGCAGCCGGACGTCCGTGCCGCGTCCGGCTCCGGCGCCCGGTGCCGCGCGCCGCACCCTGACGGCTCTGCGCAGCGCCTCGCGGAGCATCCCCTTCTGGTTGCTCGCCGCGGCGTTCGCCATCTGCGGGGCGTCCACCAACGGCATCATGTGGACCCATTTCGCCCCGGCCGCCCACGACCACGGGATGCCGGTCACCACCGCCTCTACTCTCCTGGCGTTCATCGGCGTCTTCAATGTGATGGGCACCATCGCCTCAGGCTGGCTCACCGACCGCAGCGACGCGCGCCGACTCCTCGCCGCCTGCTTCTTCCTGCGCGGCCTGCTCCTGGTGAGTCTGCCGCTGATCCTGACGGCCACGGTCGACCCGCCGATGATGGCCTTCGTCGTCCTCTTCGGCCTGCTCGATCTGGCGACGGTCCCCCCGGTCATCGCCCTGTGCCGCGCCTTCTACGGCGACGACAGTGCCATCGTCTTCGGCTGGGTCAACGCCGCCCACCAGGTCGGCGCGGCGTCGGCCTCCTTCCTCGGCGGGGCGGCCCGCGACGCGTTCGGCAGTTACGACCCCGTCTGGCTGAGCCTGGGCGCCGCCTGCGCGGCCGCGGCGCTGCTGAGCCTGGTCATCCACGCGAGCACGCCGGAACGACCCGGTGTGCCGCAGGAACAGGCCCGTGCCGGCGCCGACCGATGAGTGGGCCGAACACCCCCGCTCGCCATCGTGGCAGCGCACCGACAGCAGAAGCCGGTGTGTCGCCCGACCGGTCAGGCGAAGCGGGCGATGGCGGTCATGGTCGGTCGCAGGTTCCGTACGGCGGGCAGCCGCCGCAGCACAGGCGCCACGATGCCGTAGTAGCCGCCGCGGCCATGTGGCGAGGGCAGTTCCCGCACGTCGGTGACGCCCGGGTGGGCAGTGTGCACCTTGGGCAGTTCTCCGGCGTCCAGGCCCCACGGCATGGGCGGCGGCTGGTACCCCCGGGCCGTGCGCAGCCGGCCGCGCATCGTGCGGCTGCTGAACCAGCGCGGGACCGCGTCGAAGACCAGGGCACCGCCGGGAAACCGTTCGGCGCAGCCGGCGATCAGCTCCCGGACCTGGTGAGGCCGTAGGTACATCAGCAGTCCCTGAGCGGTGACCAGCACGCCGTGGGAGGGGTCGACCTCGTCCCGCCAGGACAGTGGGCCCGCCCGTTGTCCACCCGCCAGAACTGGGTCTCCAACCCTTCGGCGAGCGACGACCGTGCCCTCCGGGTGCTTGCCGAGGAAGTCCCGCACCGCGTCGTCGAAGGTCCGCGCCCGCAGGGCCTGTCCCTGCGCGAGGAGGGGATCGGGCGGCCCGAAGGTCTCCTCGAAGGGATAGTCGATCCGCTCGATCAGCTCCGCGGCCTTCGGATCGTCCAGCACGGGCCTGGCCTGCCGGGCCTCGTACGCGCGGTGGTAGAGGTTCCACAACAGGGTTTCCGGCACGCCGCTCAACTCCACGGCCTGCCTCTCTGCGCTCGCCACGCAGCCCCTCCTCGAGTCCGAGTGTCCGCGCCCGTCCGTACGGAGCCGTTCGATCCCAGGGTGAGCCGCCGACCGGGGAGGATCAACTGGGCGTGGCACTACGGGCGGGCGGAGGCGGGATGCCCTAGCCGGCGTTCTCCCTCTGGCGCCGCAAGGGCGTGGACCGGTTCGCCACGGTGGTGCCGCGGGCCGCGGCGCGGGCCGGGCCGTCGGGGACCGTGAAGGCGAAGACCGCTGTCACCGCCGCGATCGCGGCCAGGGCCAGATAGGCGTGCTGGTAGGCGGTGACGGGCGGGTCCGCCGCGGCCGCCGAGGGGGTGCTCATGACCAGGGCCATGGTCACCACCGCCGGTGCGAGGGCGCCCCCGGTCTGGCGCACGACGGTGTTCAGCGTGGACGCCTGGGCCAGGTCCGGTCGCGCGACGGTCGCCAGTGAGGCCACCGTCGTCGGCATGAAGACGCCGCCCATGGCGAGGCCGAGCAGGAACATGTAGCCGCGGAAGGTCCACAGGCCGGTGTGCTCGTCGCAGGTGGCGAAGAGGAGCAGGACGGCGCTGACACCGGCCAGGCCGCAGCCGACGATGACCCGGGGGCCGATCCTCGCGTAGAGGGCCCCGGCGACCTGAACGGTCAGCAGGACGCCGAAGGCCTCGGGGAAGGTGCTGGTGCCGGACTCCAGGGCGGTGCGGCCCTGTCCCTGTTGGAGAAACAGCGGGCCCAGGTACATGGCGCCCAGGATCGGCACCAGCCCCACCAGATTGATGAGGTTGGTGTCCCTGAAGAGCCGGTCCGCGAAGAGGCGGAGCTTCAACAGGGGCTCGGCGGTACGCAGTTCGAAGGCGATGGTGGCGGCGAGCAGGACCGCGCCGAGCACCAGGGCGGTGACGACGCCGGCCGAGGACCAGCCGCGGTTGGGGCCTTCGCTGACGCCGAACATGACGGCGCCCAGGGCCGCCGCGCTCAGCAGCAGTCCGAGCAGGTCGAAGCGGCCGGGCCGGGGGCCGCGGTGCCCCGACAGGAACAGCACCCCGAACAGCACGGCCGGCAGGCCCACCGGCAGGTTGACGTAGAAGACCCAGCGCCAGGACAGGTGGTCCACCAGCAGGCCGCCGAGTACGGGGGCGGCGGCCGGGGCCATCTGCTGGGGGATGATCATGTATCGGGAGATCCGCACCTGCTCCGAGGAGTTGAAGGTGGAGAAGAGCAAGGACGCCGAGGCGGGGAAGAGCACCCCGGCGGACAGTCCCTGGAGCGCGCGGAATGCGACGAGTTGGCCGAGGCCGGCGGCCGCGCCGCACAGCAGTGAGGAGCCGAGGAAGCCGGACAGTGCGGTGAGCAGGACGCGTTTGGCACCGAATCGTTCGACCAGCCAGGCCGAGGCCGGGATGGCCATGGCCAGGCAGACCGGATAGGCCACGACCACTCCGTCCAGGGCGGCGGTGGTCAGCCGGAACTGGCGCGCGATCGACGGGAGCGCCACCGTGGTGATGGCTCCGTCGACGATCGCGATGAACGTCACGCAGACACACATGACGGGGACGACCAGGCGCTGGCCGGGACGGAGGGAGGGGCGGGGCAGGACGGGGCGACGGCGGAGCGGAAGCACATACTGAGCATACTCACTATGAGCGTGCTCATAGAATTGATTATCGCGACGGATCGGGGAAACGACATGGCAGTGCAGGGCAGCAGCGACATCCTGGTCGACGAGCTCTACGAGACGACGCACCAACTGCGCCGCTTCGTGGAGGCCCGGCTGCGGGCGGGCGGCGCCTCGGTCGCCCGGCTCCGCGCACTGCGGATGCTCGCACGGGCGCAGCAGCCTCTGCGGATGCGGGACCTGAGCGAGATGACGGGGGTCGCGGCACGGACCACGACCAGCATCGTCGACAGCCTGGAGCGCGACGGGCTGGTGGAGCGCGTGCGCCATCCGGAGGACCGCCGGGCCTTCCTGCTCCGCCTCACCGACAAGGGCCGGCGGTGTCACCGCGAAGCGGAGGAGGTGGACCGCCTCGCGCTGGCCGAAGCCACAGCCGCTCTGAGCGCGGAGGACCGCGCCGAACTGCGGGCCCTGCTCGCACGGATCCGTGAGGCCACGGCCTGACAGCGGTTCGGCGGCCCCTGCCGCGCGGTGACACGGACCCCGGCGTCAGTGCGCGGGATCGTGGTCGTGCGGCTCGTACCCGGGGATCGTTCCGTCCGCCTTCTTCACCAGGAACAGCCCCACCATCCCCATGTCGGAGTGGCTCTGCACATGGCAGTGGTACATCCACGCGCCCGCTCCGACGCCCTCCCCCGCGACGACCTGGAAGCCGAAGGAGTCGGCCGGACCGACGATCTTGTTGTCGACGACCCGGCTCGGGTCGTCCGGTCCGGCGAGCAAGCCCGTGCGGTTGTCCGCCCAGCGATGACCGTGCAGGTGGAAGGTGTGGTAGTACTCGCCGTGCGTGATCATGACGAACTCCACCCGGTCGCCCACGGTGGCCTCGAAGTCGGGCCCGGAATGCGGCGGCCGGTTGTTGATCGTCATGTCGTTGAAGACGATGGTGTACGTCCGGTCCGGCAGCACGTCTCCCCTGCGCCGGACGATCACCGGTCCGTAGAGGCCCTTGCGGATGCCGCCGGTGCCGTGTTCGGTGCCGACGACATGGTCGTGGTAGTGCCAGTAGCCCGCGCTGCCCGCCCGCCAGGTGCCGTCCTTGCGGCGGCCTGGTGCGTGGGTGCGCCAGGTGTAGGTGCGGGTGCCGCCCGGTTCGACGTCGCTCCTGCTGAGCTTCGTTCCGTCGCTGGGGAACTCGTAGTCCAGGCCGTGGACGTGCAGACTGGCCGGTACGTCCATGGTGTTCTCGAACTCGATGTGCAGCGTGTCACCCTCGTTGAGCTCGATCAGCGGGCCGGGAATCGTCGCCTTGCCCTTCTCCAGGCCATAGCCCATCTGTCCGTCGGCGAGCTTCTCGGCGTAGAGCTTGATGTGTTTCACCTCGCCCCCGGCCGGAGCCGTCCGGGCCGGGACGTCCGCGACGGCGGACTGCGGCAGCAGGGACAACGATGTCGCGACGGCCGCGCCGCCCAGCAGCGCCCGCCGGTTGAAGCCGCGTCTGTCCATGCCGAACTCCCCACGTTGGTACGGAATGTGCGAAGACGTAGCTGTGATGAACCCGTGCGACGGTACCGGGCACGGCCCTGTTTATCCACACTCAGGACAAAGTTCGAGGTATCGCGGTCATACCTATTGGCGAACCACGCAAAGACGTCTAGCTTCCTTGGCGCTGTTGCTGCGACCGAGGAGGGATGGGTGACCACGTGCGCTTCACATCGCATCAAAGGCCCGGACTCTTACGCGGGTTGAGCACGAAGAGAACCACCAGCCGCCTCTGGGCGGGCTCCCTGACCGCCGGCGTCCTCGCCGCCGGCCTGCTGACGGCCCCCGCCGCCGACGCACATCCGGCCCCGGAGCCGCCCCTGACAACGATGTCGATCAAGTCGCCGCCGGGCGGCGCCAACGTGAGGGTGCTGCTTTTCCACGGATCCGCCGCGGCCGGGGACGAGTCCCCGGTCGTGAACGCCGGGATCGAGGCCATCGAACAGATCGGGCTGTCCGGCCCGGCGAACCAGCGCTTCAAGGTCGAGGCCACGGACGACGCCTCGGTGTTCACCCAGGCGACCAGGCTGGGCCGTTACAACGCGATCGTGTTCCTGACCGGCGGCGGTGACGTCCTCGACCCGGAGCAGGAGGCCGGTCTCGAGGCGTACATGGAGGCCGGGGGCGGCTTCGTCGGCATCCACGACGCGGCCCGCGCGGAGCCGTACTCGGACTGGTTCACCGGTCTCATCGGTGCCCGCCCGGCGGCCTCCGGCCCGGCGAGCGTCCAGCGGGCGACCGTCGAGGTCGGCGACCGGCGCCATCCGGCCACCAAGGACCTGCCGCCTGAGTGGAAGCGGCCCGACCAGTGGCCGAACTGGGTGAAGAACCCGTCCGGCGAGGTGCACACCGTGGCGCGGGTGCGGGAGTCGACCTACCAGCCGGGGGCGAGCCGCAACGGCTGGGACCATCCGATCAGCTGGTGCCGGGACTACGACGGCGGACGCTCGTTCTACACCGGCATGGGCGGCACGGTGTCGTCCTACGACGAGACCGACTTCCGCACCCATCTGCGCGGCGCGCTGCTGTGGACGACCCGCCTGGTACAGGCCGACTGCAAGGCGACCATCACCGGGAACTACAAGGCGGAGCGCCTCACCCGGCCCAACCAGCCCGGGCAGAACGACCAGATCGGCGAGCCGCACGGCCTGGTCACCGCACCCGACGGCCGTGTGTTCTACATCGGCCGGGGCGGTGCCGACGCCTCCCGGCCCGTGATCACCGACTGGAACAACCCCGACGTCGGAAAGGGCAAGGGCCAGGTCCACGTCTACGACCCGAAGACCGGAAAGGTCACGCTCGCGGGTGAGGTGACGGTCTTCGGCAACAAGGGCGGCGGCGACGAGCTGACCAAGGTCGAGGAAGGCCTGCTCGGCATCGAGCTCGATCCGAAGTTCGAGCAGAACGGCTGGGTGTATCTGCACTACACACCCCACTCGCGGATCAACCGCGACACGCACATGGCCGAGCGGCGCGTCTCCCGCTTCACACTGGATCCCGCCACCGACAAACTCGACCTGGGCAGCGAGAAAGTGCTGCTCACATGGCCGGTGCAGATCCACAGTTGCTGCCACGCGGGCGGCGGGATGGCCTGGGACTCCAAGGGCAACCTGTACATCGCCACCGGAGACAACAACTCCAGCGGATTCAGCGGCGGTTACTCGGGCAACAACCCCCAGCCCGCCTACAAGGGGGTCTCCTTCGCGGACGCACGCCGCACCGCCGGCAACACCAACAACCTCAACGGCAAGATCCTGCGCATCCACCCGGAGCCCGACGGGACGTACACGATCCCCGAGGGGAACCTCTTCACCGGCAAGGAGACCGACGAGGGCGGCGGCAAGACCCGCGGCGAGATCTATGTGATGGGCGTGCGGAACCCGGCGCGCATCTTCGTCGACAAGTCGACCGACATCCTCTACGCGGGCTGGGTCGGTCCGGACGCCGGTCAGCCGTCGCCGACCTGGGGGCCGGCCAAGTACGACACGTTCGCGGTGATCACCAAGGCGGGCAACCGGGGCTGGCCGTACTGCATGGGCGACAAACAGCCCTACCGTGACCGCAACCTGCCCGATCCCTCGCAGCCGCTGGGCTGGTACGACTGCGACCACCCGAAGAACGAGTCCCCGAACAACGACGGCCTGGTCAACCTGCCACCCGTCACCGGCAACAACATCTGGTACTCGCCGCAGGGCGGAGCACCGGACTACCCGCGCGACGCGAACGGCGTCCCCTCCTACAAGCAGGAGGAGGCAACCTACCGGCTGCCCTGGCTCAAGGGCGGCGGCCAGGCCGCGATGAACGGACCGGTGTACCGGTACGACGCAACGAACGCGAGCGAGAAGAAGTGGCCCGCGTACTGGGACGGCAAGTGGTTCGTCGGTGACTTCTACGACGCCGACCAACCGCGCAACGCGGTGCTCATGGATCCGAGGACACAGGGGGACGGCGGTCTGCCCGTGCACTCGGAGTCGCTGAAGAAGATCGTGCCGACCGGCAACGACGGCATCAAGAACCTCATGGACTGGAAGTTCGGTCCGGACGGCGCGCTGTACGTCCTCGACTACGGCCGCGGCTTCTTCACCTCGGACTCCAAGTCGGCACTGTGGCGTATCACCTACACGGGCGGCGGACCGACGCCTGCCGCCGACCAGTTGGCGAGGAGGACCGAGTGACACGGCAGTCGAGACTCTGGGTCGCGCTGCTGGCCGCACTGCTCACGATGCTCGGCCTGCAGACGACGTCCGCGGCCGGGCAGACGGCCGGACGATCCGAGGCCCGGGCCGCCGAGCAGGTGCTCACCTGGACGGCCGGCGACGACATCACGAAGTACGCCTCGGCGCCCACGACGGCGCAGGCGGGACCGGCGACGATCGTCTTCGAGAACAGTGCGGCGACCGGGAACACCACCGGCATGCCGCACACGCTGACGTTCGTGACCAGCGACCCCGAGTACAACAGCGACGTCCAGCTCAACATCCTGGCCAACCCGAACGACGACATGGGCGGCCGCCACACGGCGCAGGTCACGCTCACGCCCGGCCGGTACTTCTACCACTGCACGATCCCCGGCCACGGACAGATGCAGGGTGTCCTGGTGGTCACCGAGGGCGGCGGCGCGGACACGACACCGCCCGAGACCTCCGCCCAGGTGACCGGCACGCGCAACGCGCAGGGCGAGTACGTCGGCTCGGCGACGGTCACGATCGGCGCCACCGACGAGGGCAGCGGCGTCGACCGGATCGAGTACGCGGTCGGGGACGCGGGCGCCTGGCAGCCGTACACCGCTCCGGTCGTCGTCGACCAGGTCGGCGCCCACAAGGTCCGCCACCGTGCCCTGGACAAGGCGGGCAACGTCTCGGCGGAGAAGAGCGTCGAGTTCTCCGTCGTCGCGCCGCCTTCCGACGACTCCACGCCTCCGGAGACCTCGGCCACGGTCAGCGGCGAGCGGAACGCCGACGGCGCGTACATCGACATGGCCACCGTCACCGTCACCGCCTCGGACACCGGCTCCGGGGTCAACGCGATCGAGTACGCCGTCGGCTCGGGCGCCTGGCAGCCGTACGCCGGTCCCGTGATGGTGCACCAGCTCGGCACCCACACCGTGCGCTACCGCGCCACCGACAAGGCGGGCAACGTCTCCGCCGAGAAGAACGTGGAGTTCACGGTCGTCGCGGCGCCGCCGCAGGACACCACCCCTCCGGTGACCGGCGTGACCGTCGAGGGCACGAAGAACTCCGACGGAGCCTATGTCGGCAGCGCCAGGGTGACGGTGAGTGCGACGGACGCGGGCGGCTCGGGCGTGGCGAGCGTGGAGTACTCGCTCGACGGCGGGCCCTACCTCGCGTACACCGCGCCCGTGGTGGTCGACCGCGTGGGCGCACACACCCTCGCCTACCGGGCGAGCGACAAGGCGGGCAACACCTCCGAACCGCGGACCGTGAGCTTCACCGTCGTGGCGGGAGGCGGGGTTCCCGCGCCCGACTGCCCCGAGTACGACGAGCGGTTGACGGTGATCGTCGGCACGGTCGACTCGGGCGTGCCGAACCGGGTCACGAACAACCGGTGCCGGATCAACGAGCTGATCGAGGACGAGAAGGAGTGGACGTCCCACGCGCTGTTCCTGAAGCACGTGAGGACCGTCCTGGACGGGCTCCTCGACGAAGGCGTCATCGACAAGCGCGAGTACAACGCGATTCAGCGGGCCGCCCGTCAGTCCGGGATCGGCACGCCGGGGCAGACGGAGGGCTACCGCAAGATCTTCGACGGCACCGCGGAGTCCTTCGCCAAGTGGGAGCAGGTGGGGGGCGGTTCGTTCGCCCTCAACGCCGACGGGTCGATCACCAGCGGCACCACCAAGTCGGGCCTGGGCATGCTCTGGTTCCCGCAGCGCAAGTACGGCGACTTCTCGCTGAAGCTCCAGTGGCGTGACGACGCTCCCGGCACCGGGAACGCCAACTCCGGGGTGTTCGTCCGCTTCCCGTGGGTGCACGACCACCCGGAGGAGCCACGGCCCGAGTGGGTCGCCATCAAGTACGGGCACGAGGTGCAGGTGCTCGACTCACCCACCGGCGACATGTACAAGACCGGCTCGATCTACGGCTTCGACAGGGTGGGGCTCGCCGGGGCCGGCGTCACGCAGAAGGGCACCTGGAACGACTACGAGATCCGCGTGGTCGACCAGCACTACTCGGTCTACCGCAACGGCGTGCTGATCAACGAGTTCGACAACACCGGGGGCCAGGCCTTCTACCCACCGCGCTCGGACGATCCGGGCACGGACGGGCGGCGGTTCGCCTCCGGCTACATCGGACTGCAGGTGCACAGCACCACGGATGTGATCTCCTACCGGGACATCCGCGTCAAGGAGCTGTAGGCCGCTCCCCGCGCACCCGGTTCGGCTGTACCCGCCCGGCGCCCCCGCGGCACCACCGGATGCACGGGCGGGTACGGCAGGCGTGCGTGCGGCCGCATGCGCTTCAGCCGGCGGACGACGGCGGGAACTGCACGGCGAGCAGGGCCCTGTCGTCGGGCATCTCCGTGTCGGGCTGCTGGTGGAGCATCAGGGAACAGATGCCCTCGGCGTCGAGGCCCGCGGTCGACCGCGCTGTCTGAAGAAGCTGTGCCAGGCCGACGTCCAGGCTCTGGCCGCGCCGCTCGATCAGACCGTCGGTGTAGAACACGAGGGTGGTACCTGTCGGGACGGTGGTCTCCGCCTGCGGGTAGTCGGTGAACGGGACAGGGCCGAGCGGTGGGGCGAGCGCGCCCTCGAGGTACCGGCTCGAGCCGTCGGCGTGGATGAGCAGAGGCGGAGGGTGGCCGGCCCGGGAGTAACGCAGGGTGCGGGTGCGACGGTCGTAGGCGGCGTAGCAGGCCGTGGCCATCAGGCCGTGGTGGTAGGTGCCCAGGAAGTCGTTGAGCTCCGCCAGGACCGCGGGCGGACGGGTGCCGCTGCGCCGGGCGATGCTGCGCAGCACGGTGGTGGTCTGGGCCATGGCGGTGGCCTCGGCGATGCCGTGGCCGGCGATGTCGCCGATGGTGAGGCCCACGGTTTCGCCGTCGAGGATGTGGACGTCGTACCAGTCGCCGCCGACGTCGACGAGCTGGGTGCCGGGGGCGTATCCGCCGGCGATGTCCAGGCCCTCGACGGGTGGCAGATTGGGCAGCAGGCTGCGCTGGAGGCGCTCGGCGAGCCGGTGTTCGTGCTCGAAGAGACCCGCCCTGCGCACCGCCTGGGCGATCTGCTGGCCGATGGCGACGGTGTGCTCGGTGTCCTGCTCGGCGCCCGGAGCGTAGTGGATGACCAGGGTGCCGAGCGTGACACCCTCGGTCTGCAGCGGCAGACGCTGCTCGGCCTCGTACGCCGGCGCGGAGACCGGTGCCGTGGGCAGCCGGTCGAGATCCACCCAGGGGGCCGTGGTCACGGGCAGTGTGTCGGCCGGGCCGAGGGACGGCACGATGCGCCGCGGGTACAGCTCGAGCGTCACCTCCGCGGCGTCGAGGGCCTGGGGTGCGCACTTGTACACGGCGTCGCAGACGTCCGTGAGGGTGGCGGCGGCCGCCAAGGCCGCCGTGAGCCGGTACAGGCGCTGCATCCGCGCGCGGGCCCGTTGCTCGGTGCGCAGCAACTGGTCCCGCTGCTGGGCGATCGCATGCCGATAGGCCATCTGCTGGTTCAGCAGGCTGACGCGCTGGCTGAGCGCCACGAAGCGGTCACTGACGTCGAGCCGGGACAGGTGCAGTTGGACGGCCGGCTCGGGGCCTTTCCACCAGGTGGCCCGGCCTCCGTGGCAACGCAGGCGCACCGGGGCGCCGGCACTGTCGCGCACGGTCATGACGCCCGGCAGCGGGGATCCGCTGCGCGCCCACTGTGCCATCCGCCGGTACAGGTCGGCGGGGTCCAGCACCAGGTCCGCGAGTTCCGCTTCGGGACGGAGCGTGTCCACCGTACGGGTCGTGGCCGGATTGGCGGCCACCACTCGGCCGGAGGTGGTGCAGACTACGACGGCGTGGGGAAGAACCCTGGACATGGCCTGGAACATCGCCAGGTTCATCTCAGCCACCGGGTCCGCTCCCTGCGTCGACCGCCTCCTCTTCGACGGACGCAGCGTCGCCGAAGTACTCACGGCCCGGTTCCTCACCCAGGTCGAGTTCGGGTTCGAGGTGCACCACGACGCGGCAGCCGGTGGCGCCGCGGGCGATGGTCTCCTCCAGTTCGACGCGTGCGTATCCCAGGTTCTGCGCGGCGATGGTGCCGAAGACGTTGGACGTCATCATGCACATCGACTCCCGCCCGAGCACCTTCTCCGCGAACGGGCAGCTGCGGCTGCCCAGGACGATCCGGTGCTCGTCCTGGGAAATGAGATAGAAGTCGCCCTCGATGCGCTGTTTGAGGTCGACCAGCACGTCGGCGACCTGTTCGCGGGTCAGCTGCGGCAGGCCGATGGCCTCGGTGTAGGCCTCGTTGATCTGCAGTCCCACCGACTGGCCGACCAGGCTGATGTAGCCGGAGGCCTCCTCGAGTCCGACCACGGACTCCAGGGACGTCGCCAGCTCACGGACCAGTCCTCGCATGAACACGTCCCGGTCCAGATCCACGTGGGCATCCTTGGCCAGGTTCACGACGGCCCCTCCTTTTCGCGGAGTACCGTGTGCGCGGCCGGCGCGGATGTCGACTGACAGGTCCATCTGTCATCACACGGTCTGTTCGTGAGCATAGCGCCCCGATCATCGACGCACGATCCCCCGGTTCCGGGCCCCGCCGTGTACCGGTGTTGACGCCGGCAGTACGGCGCGGCGGCCCGCGCCCGGATCGGTCACAGCAGCCCCCGGATGCCGCCGCGGACCCGGTGGAAGCCGCCGGCGCCGCGTGCAGGGCGTCCACGACGTGGCGGGCCCCGGGCTCCCGTAGCGCGCACGGCGGTGTGGGCAGGAGCCGGGGAGTTGCCGGGATCGCGGCATCCGTGCGGGCCGGCGTTCCCCTATGCCGCCGGCCCGCACGGACTCTGGTGGGCCACTCGCCATCGACCCATGAGGCGGATCAGGCACCCCCCGGTCGCCTGATCCACTCCGCCGCACCGCCCGGTGCCCGTGGGCCGGAGTGTGTCCGGGAACGTCGAAGTCGCTTGGGTTGGAGTGTGGATCAGCGAGGGGGCGCACCGGTATGGGTAGAACTGCGTACGACGCACGGTCGGATGAGCGGAGAGGTCACATGGCACAGGGGCTGGACGCGGCCTACGAACGCATGCTGTCGGTGGCCACGGCGGCGCTCCACGAACGCGAACCCGCACGGCTGTGGCCGCTGATGGCCGCCACGCTGCCGGATGTGTGCGGCGGCGAGGTCCTGATCTACAAGCTGGACGACTGGAGTGAGAGCGCGGGCACGGTCGGTACGGCGCCCGAGGCGGCGTCGGCGTTGGACGCGCTCGACGACGAGGCCCTGGGGCTTCTGCGCACCGGGTTCCCGTTCGCGGGGCATTACGCGGACGATCGCGACCGAGCGCCGGTCACAGCCGGCCGGGTGCTCGGTGCCGCCTGGTCCGCCAGCGCGACCGCCCGTCTGGTCGACGATGCGCTGGACATGGACCACGTGCTGGCGATCCCGCTGCCCGAGGCGACCACTCCCGTCACCGGGTGTCTCGTCTACCGCGCGGGAACGGACTTCACCGACGACGAGCTCCGCTTCGCCGGGCGGGTGCAGCCCTTGCTCGCGGCCGTCGACCAGCAGCGTCAACTCCTGGAAAGCTGGCAGCGCCTCGTCGCGCCGGGCGCTGCGCAGGACGCGGCCGCGGACTGTGATCTCACTCCCCGGGAGACGGCCGTCCTGCTGCTGCTCACCGAAGCGCTGACCGCCGCCGCCATCGGCCGCCGCCTCGGCATATCCGACCGGACGGTGCACAAGCACATCCAGAACGTCTACCGCAAACTGGGTACCCGGGATCGCATCAGCACCGTGCTCCGCGCCCAGCAACTCGGCCTCGTCCCCGCACCGAACCCGCCCCACCGTCAGCGCGGCTAGGTGTGCTGTTCGGGCAGGTTGGTGACGCGGGCCCTGGCAGGCACTCCCCCACTGCCTTGACGGCGTGGGGGCAC
The DNA here is from genome assembly GCF_014905555.1 of Streptomyces sp. Y2F8-2. Lineage (GTDB taxonomy): Bacteria > Actinomycetota > Actinomycetes > Streptomycetales > Streptomycetaceae > Streptomyces > Streptomyces cynarae. The sequence goes on from NZ_BNGS01000013.1 coordinate 64,259, forward strand.
CCCCGCGGCGTTGCCGTCCCTCGCCGACTTCCCCACGCCCGAACACGCTCGCGCGGGGACCCCCATCGCGTCGCCCGCCGCGGTAGCGGCCGATGTCGCAGCCTCCTCCGCCTTGCATCTGCACGCACCAGACCCCGCTCGGCTGAAGCGCGGTGTTCCTACAGCCGACCTGATCCGAAAGACAGGCCCTGGCCCACCGAGCCCGGCACATCCCTCCTGATGCCCGCCCGGGCCCGGCGGCATGTCGCCGGGCCCGGGTGCCGGCGAGGCGATCCGTGGAGTTGACGGCGGGCGCGGGTCCCGGAGGGCCGGCCCTCCGGGTATCCCCCGCACACCTCGCCCCGCCGGCTGCCGGCCGTCACCCCTGTCCCGACGGCAGCAGTCGGGCGATGGCCGGTTCCAGCCGGGGCAACGCCCGTTGGCCCATCAGCGCCAGAGCGATCGCCGCGGCGACGCCTGCCCAGGCGAACGGTCCGAGCGGAGTACAGCCGAACAGACGGCTGACGCCCGGCGTCTGGATGAGGGCGACGAGTGCGACGGCCGAGCCGATGGCCGTGACGCGGACCAGCGGGCTGTCGCGGCGGTCGGCCAGGGTCTGGGCGAGCTGGGTGCCGACCACCCCGCACAGGGCCATCGTGCCGGCACGGCGAGCGCTGCCCGGGGTGAAGCGGCCGATCAGCCAGGCCGCCACCGCACCCAGGCACGTGGTCAGCGCGCGATGGCGGATCTGCCGGATCAGGGGCGCCCCGAGGGCCCGTGGCACCCCGTCCACGGACGCGGCGCCCTCCCCCTGCCCGTCCGGCTCCTGCCGCTGCGGGGTCACCGCCACCGCCATGGCCGGGAACAGGTCCGTGAACAGGTTCACCAGCAGCATCTGACGCGTACTCAGGGGTGCGGTCCCCGACAGCAGGGTGCCGATGACGCCGAAGCCGATCTCGCCCGCGTTCCCGCCGATCAGGATGGCGACGGCGTCGGCGACGCTGCGCCACAGGGCGCGGCCCTCGCGGACCGCCTCGACCAGGACGGTCAGATCGTCGTCGGTGAGGACCAGGTCGGCGGCGTTGCGGGCGGCGGCCGATCCGCGGGCGCTGATGCCCACGCCGACGTCGGCGGCGCGGATCGCCGCGGCGTCGTTGGCGCCGTCGCCCACCATCCCGACCACCCGGCCGGCGTCCCGGAGGGCCTCGACGACCTGGAGCTTCTGCTCCGGCGCGACCCTGGCCACGACGCCCGCGCCGGCCAGCATCCGGACCCTCACCGACCGGTCCGCGGCGGCCAGTTCGTCCCCGGTGATCACGACGGTGTCCTCGGGCCAGCCCAGTTCGGTCGCGATCGCCCGGGCGGTCTGCGGATGGTCACCGGTCAGCATGACCGGCCGTACGCCGGCATCCCGCAGACCGCGGACCAGGGCCGTGGACGTCTCGCGCGGCGCGTCGGAGAGCGCCAGCAGGCCGGTGAACTCCAGCCGGTCCAGCGGTCGTTCGATGACGCCGGACTCCTCCTCTTCCTCGCCCAGGGTGCGCCTGGCCACCGCCAGGACACGCAGGCCCTCGCCGGCGAGCGTCCGGGCCGTGGCGGCCGCGTGGTCCGGCAGTCCGGAGCAGGCGGGCAGGACGGTCTCCGGGGCGCCCTTGACCACGAGGGTGCGCGGGCCGTCCGCGGCGCGGCCGACCGCCGCGGCATACCCGCGGGCCGCCTCGAACGGCAGGCCCTCGGCCTGCTCCCACTGCGGGTCGGCAGCGGCCGCGTCCAGGACGGCCGCGTCGGTGGCGTGCACCGGCCGCTCGGAGCCGCCGTTCAGGCGGGGGCAGGCCCGCGCCGCGTCCCGTACGATGCCCGCGACCGCCGCCTCCGTCACCCCGTGGACCGTGCCGTCGGCGTCGGCGACACGGGTCAGGCGCAGCCGGTTCTGCGTGAGGGTTCCGGTCTTGTCGAAGCAGACCGTGTCCATGCGGCCCAGGGCCTCCAGCGTGCGCGGGGTGCGTACCAGGACGCCGCGGCGGCCGAGCCGCCGGGCGGCGGCGAGCTGCGCGACCGTGGCCACCAGGGGCAGACCCTCGGGCACGGCGGCCACGGCGACGGCCACGCCGCCACTGACCGCCTCCCGGATGGGCGTGCCGCGCAGCAGCGCCAGTCCGGTCACCGCCGCTCCGCCGCCCAGGGTGAGCGGGAGTGCCTTGCGGGTGAGTTCCTGCAGCCTGGCCTGCACCCCGGCGGAGGGCGGGGTGCGCGCGGCGAGCGTCACGGCGCGGGCCGCCTCGGTGCGCTCGCCGGTCTGCACCACGACGGCCCGCGCGTGTCCGGCCACCACGGTGGTGCCCTCGAAGACCATGCAACTGCGGTCGGCGACAGGGGCACCCGGGGTCGGATCGACCTGCTTCACGACCGGCAGGGACTCCCCGGTCAGCGCCGACTCGTCGACCTCGAGGCCGTCCTGTTGGAGCAGGCGGGCGTCGGCGGGTACGACGTCGTCCGCCTTGAGCTCGATCACGTCTCCGGGCCTGAGCCGGGCGGCGTCCACCGTCCGCGCGGGTTCGGCCGCGTCCTTGTGCGCGGGTGCCACGCGCGCCTTCTGCTTCTGCTCGGCGAGCAGGCCGGACAGCGCCCGTTCGGCGCGCAGCCGCTGGATGCCGCCGACCAGCGCGTTGAGGTCGAGCGCGCCGACGACGAGTGCCGCGTCGACGACGGAGCCGAGGATCGCGGAGGCGGCGGAGCCGACCGCCAGGACCGGCGTGAGCGGATCGTCGAGTTCGCCGCGCACCGCCCGGGCGAGCTGGAACGTCCAGCGCGCCGGGGCCAGGGCGGGCGACCGTACGGCGGTGCGCGTCGCCTTGCGCAGCCGGGCCGTGACGAGGTCGACCGGGTCCGGTTCGCGGGCCCGTTCGGTTGCCAGCCGGGCCTCGGCCTCCTGAGGCGGCAGTTCGTGCCAGGGCACGCGAGGGCGGGGGTGCGGGGCGCGGGCCGCCGCGACGCCCAGCGCCGCCCGCGCCCCGGACACCAGGGCCGTCGCCGCGCTCACGTCGACCGGGACGTGCCGCAGGCCGGGCAGTAGACCGCGCCGCCCCCGGCCGCCCTTGGACTCGCCTACGGCCACCAGCAGACCGGAGAGCGCGGCACCGGAGCGGGCCAGGGTCTGCGCGCGGCCACCGACGGCGCGGGCCGCGGGGACCGCGACCAGCAGCCGCCACACGTCGGCCAGGCCGTGCACGGCCAGGACGTCCGCTCCCCATACGACGGCGGCGTCCCGGTCCGTGAGGGCGACGGCGACGTCGCCGGCGAGCAGCCCGGCCAGGACGGTGCGTTCGTCGGCCGAGCCCAGCCGGGCGACCGTGACGACGCCGCCGGAGTCGCCGCGCAGCCCGTGCACCACGTCGTCCAGGGGACGCCGTGCGTCCACGACCTGGTCGGCGAGGCCGGTGAACTCCTCCAGTGCCGGGTCGTCCACCACCACGACGCGCAGTCCGGCCCGGCGCGCCGCGTCCAGTACCGCCTCGGCCCAGGGGTCCGCCTCGCCGCTCTCGGTGCGCAGCGCGCTCGGGTGCAGCACCACCGTGCCGGCCGTCTCGAGTTGCCGCAGCCGCTGCGGGTCGCGCACCAGCACGCCCTCCCGTGACAGCGCGCCGCTCAGGACGGCTTGGAAGGCGGCGGGTCCGTAGCGCGCGGCCTTCGGCGATCCCGCCAGCACCGCCTCGGCGGCCTCGTTGAGGTCGCGCTTGACGAGCAGCGTCACCGCGGCGCCGACCAGGCTGCCGGTGGAGGCGCGGGAGGCGTACTCCTGGGCCGGGGCCGTGCGCAGCGGCGGGCGCGGAGCCTCGCCCGGGGGCACGCTGACCCGCTCGGGCGTGCACAGCTCATCGTGGACCGCGTCGAAGGCGGCGGCGCGTGCCACCGTCTCCGCCAACTGGCACGACCGCAGCGCTCCGTCGAGCACCAGGGACGTGGGTGTCTGACCGGCTCCGTGTGCGGCCGCGTTCGCCCAGGCCAGCGTCAGGTCCATGCCGGTGCGGCCGAGCCGGGCCCGCAGCAGGTCGCGGAAGCGCGGGTTCTCCCGCAGCAGTGTCACGGCCGCGGTCACCAGGCGCGGCGACGGCAGCAGGTGCAGCGCCGACCCGATCACCGCTGCCGCGGTGCCGGCCACGTCGGCCGTCAGCGCGGCCGCCGCGGCCCGTACCCCTGCGGGCCCGGCCGGATGTGGGAACTCCTCCGGCAGGTCGTCCGCCCGGACCAGGCCGTGGCGTTCCGCGAGGCCGGTCGCGTCCTCCACCACACGGTCGGTGACGGCCTCCTCGGTCGCGGCGACCACCAGGCGGGCCAACCCACCGTCCCAGTACGCGAAGGCCACGTCCGGGTGATCCGCCAGCGCCGCGGCCACCCGGCGCGCCCTCGTGGCGATTCCGTCCGCCCGCCGCTCCTCCCCTGGAACCGCCTGCCGCAGCGCGAGATGCGCCCGCGCACCGGACCGCCACGGGCGGGGGCGGCCCGGCAGCGCGTGCCGGAGTACGCGGGCGACACGGACCGCGGCGTCCGCGCCGCGCACCCCCGCCCGTGCCGTCTGGGCCACGGCTCCCGCGGCCGCGCCCACCGCGGTCGGGGCCGACCGTTCGAACAGGTGGACCGCCGCCGGCACCATACGTCCGGCGGTGGCGGAAGGCCTCGTCAGCAGCGCAAGGACCATGACGCGCCCTCAGCCGGTGGTACGGGCGCGGCGCGTGCCGGAGCCGACGCGTCCGGAGGATGCCGAAGGCTTCTTCGAGGGCGCGGGCTCGAGCGCCTTGGACGTGGGTTTCTTCGCCCGGGACGTCCTTGGCCGGGTTGCGGTCGAGGTTGTCCCCTCGCTCTCGGACACCTGGGCCGGGACCTGCCCGGATGCCTTCGGCCGGGGTTGCGTGAGCCAGGCCACCGCCGCGCCGGTGAGGGCGACGGGCCACTCGACCACGCCCACGGCGCCGAGCACTCCGGCCCCGGCGTAGACCGCCAGGCGCCGCCCCCGCGGCGACACGGCGCCGACCTTCTCGAGTGTTCCCCCGGCCGCCCTGCCCACCCTCCCGGCGCCGGGAAGCCGGCCCAGGACCGAGGCCGCGTCGCGCACCGGCCGGGGAACGGCCCTCAGCGGCGCCGGCAGGGACGACGACTTCTGCTCCGTCATGACTCACCTCATCCGTGGTGACATCGCCTTCTTGCGGGGCCCGGGTTCCCGCGTCGACGCCCGCCATCCCCAGGTCTTGGTCATGTGTGATGTGCGCGGCAGCGCGGCGACGGGCTCGGTGAGGGCAGCGGGGCGACGGGTCAGGTGATGTGCCGCAGCAGCGCGGCGACGGCGGGAGGCGTCTGTCCCTGCGGCTGGACGACTCTCACCGTCCACGCCGGTGCCTGTCCGGCGAACGGGCGTACCGGCAGATCGGGGAATCGGGAGGCGAGCGACGGGGGCATGATGCACACGCCCAAGCCGTGCCGGACCAGGTCGGTCGCCGCCAGCACGTCGTTCACCTCGAAGGTGGTGGCGCGTTCGAGCGAGGCCGACCGGAAGGCCTTGTCGACCTCGTGCCGGATCGCCCAGCCCGGGGGGAAGTCCACCAGCGGCAGGCGGGCCGCTTCGGGCAGGGTCACCGGCCGCAGGGCCGGCGGGGCCCCGGTCGCAGGCCCTGTCACCAGGACCATGTCCTCCTGGGCCAGCAACCGGGTGGTGAGGCCCCGCAACTGCGGTGTGTCGAGGGCGACGACGGCCAGGTCCAGGCTGCCGTCGCGCAGCGTCTGCGGGATGTCGCCGACGGGTGCCTGGCGCAGCCTGACCGTCACCGCGGGGTACTCGCGGTGGAAATCGGCCAGTGCCTGGGCAAGGCCGGTGAACAGGCCCTGCATCACACCGACGGTGATCTCGCCGCGCAGTGCGTCCTTGAAGGGGTCGACGGCCGTACGGGCCTGTTGGGCGGCCTGCAGGGTGGCGCGGGCGGCCGGCAGGAAGGCCTCTCCGGCGGGGGTCAGCGACACCCGGTGGGTGGTGCGGTGGAACAGCGGTGTGCCCAGCTCGCGCTCCAGGGACTGCACCGTGGTGGACACCGCGGACTGCACCACGTGCAACCGCCGTGCCGCCGCGCTGAACCCGCCTTCTTCGGCGACCGCGACGACGACCTCCATCTGCCGAAGATCCATGGCCGCCTCCTCCCGTATCAACCCGTTCGATCCCCGGTTTGCTCAGCCCTCAGGGACTTTGCTCAGCCCTCAGGGAGGACCGTCATATGAGTCGCCGTGCCGCGCGGGTCACCATCACCGCAGCACCGTATCGGCCGCCGAACGGCTGCCGCCCGGGCCACGGCCGGGCTGCCGGTCCGGTACGGCTTCTCCCCGCACCGCAGCGGTGTGACGCAGGGTCAGGTCCGGATGCTCAGTGAGCCTCGTGGGTCTCAGTGAACCTCGTGGGCGTACGTCCCGGTGGCGAGATAGATGCGGGTGGTCGTGCCGGCCGGGCCGGTGTGCAGGCGGACCAGGTCGGCGAGGATGTTCACCAGCAGCAGGCCCCGGCCGCCGGGCCGGGCACCGGGCGGAGGGATGCGTCCGGCCAGCGGATCGGTGTGCACCCCGGCGTCGTTGACCTCGCACACCAGCTGCCGGGCCTCCGCCCACAGGCGCAGGGTGCCCCGGCCACCGCCGTGCACCACGCTGTTCGTGGTCAGCTCGGCCACCATCAGCTCCAGGTCCGCCATCCGGTCCTTCGACAGACCCAGCAGTGCCGCCTGCTCGGTGGCGAAGCGGCGGGCGACGGGCAGTGCGGCGGCGTCGAAGGGGAACTCGGCGGCGCCGAACGGCGCAGGAGGCAGGGGCTGGTTGTACCGGCTGACGACCTGATCGGGCGCGTAGGCGCCGCTGGGGCGCTCCTGGCCGCGTTCGATGACCGTCGGGTGGGTGGCGTGCGCGTCGGCGAGCACCGCGGAATCCAGCCGGGAGGTGTCGTACGGGCACAGGATGCTCACGGCCCGGCCCCGGAAGGCCGCGTTGATCAGGGCCTCGTGCTGCACACACGCGGGGTACTCGGTCGCGGTGCGTCCGGCCCAGATGGGCTCCCCGATGATCCGTACCCGGCCCGTGGGGTGGGCGTCCGCGAAGCCGCGCAGCACCCGGGGGATGATCCGCCCGGGATTGCGCCCGGCCTCGGTCATGTCCAGGAACTGCACGGCCTCGGCCTGTTCACCGAGAGCGTCCCGCAGCAGACGCAGATTGTCGCCCGGCACGGCCACTGCCACCGGCTCCCCTGAGGCCAGTCCTTCCTGCACGAACGACACGGTGCCGGCCAGGTACTCGTCGCGGCCGGAGTAGAACAGGGCGGGATGCCAGAACCGGTCGTCCACCGTCGTACCAGTCATGACTGCGCCACCTCGATCACCGACAGCTCGGGCCAGAACAACTCCAGCGTTCGCCTCAGACTCGTCGGGGGCTGCCACAGCACGATGCGCCGCCCCTCCCCCATAACCCGGGCCGCCGCCGCGAGCGAGGCGGCGCCGCGGACATCGATGAAGGTGACCGCGGACAGCTCCAGATGGCACACCGGCTCGTCCCCGTCCACGAGTTCTTCCAGCAATCGCTCCCACACCGGCTGCGTCGCCAGGCTGATTTCACCCACTGCCCGGATTCCGGCCCGGTCCCGTAGCGGGCCGCCCTCCAACGCGGCCGTCGGCAAGGCCTGGGGGGCCGCCTGCCGCGGGCCTTGTGGTGTGTCCATCTCTCCACCTCGTGCGGCTGCTCCGGAACCCAGCCAGTATGGCCTACGGCCGAGCGAGGCCATGCGGCGGCATCCCACGGGCGGGCACACGGCGCGGGCCGGAACGGTCACGGCGGCACTTTTCATTGCCCGGTCTCCGGGCCGGGCACGTCGTCCACCGGGGCACCGGGAGCGGCAATCACCGCTGCCTCCCGGCCGATGGCGGGCGCCGGTCAGCCGAGTGCCCGGTGGCGACCGTGCCGACCGCCCCGGCCGGCAGGCCTTCGGTCACGGACCGCATACCGGGCACCCCCCTGCGGTCCGAGCGAGGCGGTGACCGGACCGACCCTTCGAGTTCCCCGGGCACGGCACACAAACGCCGCCGCGCGAGTGACGGCTGATCGGGTGCCGTCCGTGGCCGGGGGACCGCGCGCCGCCGGGGGCTTCAGCGCCGGTACGAGGCCCGTGCCGTGCGACCGGGCTCCGCAAGCACAGGTGCGGCCGCCTCTCAACAGGGACGAGCGTCGCCGGCGGCACCGCAGCGGGGCCCGGTGCGCGGTGGTAAGCGGAATGCATGAGACCCTCGCGTATCGCCGCCCGTCTGTGCTCACTTCTCACCGCCGTCTGCACCCTGACCGCGACTCCCACGGCACACGCCGCGCCTCGGGAGTACGCCACCGGGTACGTCGCCCTCGGCGACTCCTACTCCGCCGGTGTCGGCGCCGGCAGCTATCTCACCTCCAGCACCGACTGTCTGCGCAGCAGCCACTCCTTCCCCGCGCTGTGGGCCGCGGCCCACGCCCCGTCCAGCTTCGACTTCACCGCGTGCAACGGCGCCCGCGCCCTCGACGTGCTGAGCCGCCAGCTCGGGTCGCTCAACGCCCGCACCGGTCTGGTCAGCATCACCGTCGGCGGCAGTGACGCCGGCTTCGGCCATGTGATGACGACCTGTGTGCTGCACGGCACGGGGACCTGCCTGGACGCGGTCAAGGAAGCGCTCGACCGCATCGACAACGCCCTCCCCGGCGACCTCGACCGCCTCTACGCCGCCATCCGGGCCAAAGCCCCCCACGCCCATGTCGTCGTCCTCGGCTACCCGCACCTGTACCAGCTCAACGGCAGCTGCAAGGCGGGGCTGGCGGACACCACCCGCTCCGCGATCAACGGCGCTGTCGACCACCTCGACAAGGTCATCGACGAACGGGCCACACACCACGGGTTCACCTACGTCGACGTCACCGGCGCCTTCACCGGCCACGAGATCTGCTCCACCGCCCCATGGCTCCACAGCGTCAACTGGCTTGCCCCGACCGAGTCGTACCACCCCACCGAGCGGGGACAGTCCCAGGCCTACCTCCCCGCCCTGAACCGCACTGCCTGAGCCTCGGTCGGGTCCCGCCGTACTCCGCACGCCGCGGTGATCGCCCAGAAGGCCGTCGCGGCGAGGATCTCGACGCCGGCCGCGAGCGCCGAGGTGCCCGGGAGGGACCAGGTGGCGGCGGACCCGGCAAGTGCCGCGCCGAGGGCGAATCCGGTGAGCTTCAGGCTGGCCCCCAGGGTGAAGACCTGCCCGCGCTGGTCTTCCGGGGTCTCCTGGTGGCGCACGGCGAACAGGGCGGTGAGCCCGGGCCCTTCACCGGCTCCGGCCAGCAGGACGGCGGCGAGGAGCGCGGCCGGTCGCCCCGTCGCGGCCAGTAGCAGCGCGGCGGCCTGGACGAGGGCACCGGCCCACAGGACGGTGTCCGGCGCGAGAGAACGCGGAAACCGCGCGAGTGTGGCGTTGGCCGTCAGGGCGGAGACGGCCGCGCAGGACAGCAGCATCGTGCCCTGGCCCGCACCGCCGAGGACGCGTTCACCGAGGAGCGGAAGACAGACCGTCAGCATGCCTTGGCCGAGGCAGGAGACGACCGAGGTGAGGGTTGCACGGGCCAGTCGGGGGGCGCGGACGACGAACCGCACTCCGGCCAGGAGGTCGCGGACCACGGAGGCCGCCTGCAAGCCCTTCGCCGGCCGACCGCTCACGGGCAGCCTCCACGCGACCGGTACGGCCAGGCCGATGAGCACCGCCGAGACGGCCACCGAGGCCGACGCTCCGAACACCTGTGCAGCGCCGCCGGCCAGGGCGGGGCCGAGCAGGCCGGCCAGGCCGTAGGTCATCGCATCGAGCACGTTGGCTCGCAAGAGGTTGTCGCCTGGCACCACTCGGGGCAGTTGGGCCGTCCAGCCGCCCGACAGTGCCGGTCCCGGAAGACCCGTCAGCACGGCGATCAGCACGCAGACGACGAGCGGAAGACGGCCGATTCCCGCCAGGATCACCATCAGACCCGTCGCATGGAGCATGAGCGCGGCGGCCAGCAGACGGCCCGGACGAGCCGCCCTGTCGAGGAGCACCCCCAGCACCGGCCCGCCCACCGCGGCGGCGATGGTGACGCCCGCGAGGAGCGACGACGCCTCAGCGGCCGATCCGGCAACGGCGAACCCCGCCAGCATCAACGCCGGCCCGGACATCTCGTCGCCGGTGCGGGCCGTCGCCGCGCCGGTGAGATACGCGCCCATCGAGTAACGGCTCTTCACCGGCCAGACGTTACGAACGTAACGTAAAAGCGCGCAATATGCGTTACATTCGCGCCGTGCTCCCTCCCCTCGACGACTGGTCGACCCGCCACTCCGTCCTCACCACGGCGCGGCGCACCGCCGCCCTCGTCAACGTCCTCGCCGACGAAGTGACCGACCCCGCCGAAGTCGCCGCGGTGCTGCGGGACTTCGGCGAGACGGACCCCATCGACCTCACTCCTCAGGACGTCGCCCAGATGCGGGCGGCGGCCGCGCTTCTGCGGGAGGTCTTCGCCGCCGACCGGGTCGACGAGGCGGCCGTGGCCCTCAACACCCTCCTGCGACGGCACACCGGACCGGTCCGCCTCACGTCGCACGGGGGCGGCACCCCCTGGCACCCCCACCTCGACCATGACGACGACGCCCCGTGGGCCGAATGGCTCCTCGCTTCCTCCTGCATGGCCCTCACCGTGCTGGTCTGGGACCGCCAACGCCCGCCCGGCAGGATCTGCGCGTCATCCAGCTGCCGGAACGTCTTCATCACGCAGGGCAGCGGCCCGGAGCGCCGCTACTGCTCGCGCCGCTGCGCCACCCGCGAACGGGTGGCAGCGCACCGGCGCTCCCAGCCCGCCCCCACACGGAGGGCGCAGTACGGAGATGACACGACCGCGAATGACGCAAAACTGGGTAAATCCACCTGAATGGGGGAACTGGTCTATGTAAGGAAAAAATCAACCCTCCTGGAGAGGCACAGCGATGTCGTATCCGCAGCAGTCCAGTGGAATGGGCACGCATCCCGAGATAGCGGAGATGCGGGAACGGCTCGAGCGCACCGCGGCCAGCGGCCCGGCCATCGCCGTTGAGGGGGCGATCCTCCTGGCGGGTGTCTACGCCGCGATATCGCCCTGGGTCGTGCACTTCTCCGGTCAGCCGTTCATCACCGTCAACAACCTGATCGTCGGCATCACCGTCGGCCTGATCGGGCTCGGTCTGACCCTGGTGCCCGAGCGCATGTTCCGCCTGGCGTGGGTGATCGCCCCGCTCGGTGTGTGGCTCATCATCTCGCCCTGGGTGGTGACCGCCACGCACAGCGCGCGGGCCGGCATCATCGCGAACAACTGCGCGGTGGGTGCGGTGACGGCGGCGCTGGGCCTGGCAGCCATGGGTCTGACGATCGGCGTCTCGCGCCGCGGGCCTCAGTGAGACGGCGGCACGGCAAGCCGATGGGGAGCGTGCCGGGCGCAGATGACTCGTGCACACCGGCACGCTTCCGGGCGTCTTGGCGCACGGCACACGGCGCACGGCGCGGTCGGCCGCCCGCCGGGGCCCCTCACACGGGTGAGGCGTCCCGAAAGTCCATCACCCGCGTCAGGACGTCCGTGCGGAACAGCGTGCGGGCGTGAGCGACGCGGCGGTCGCGGTCGGGACCGGGGGGCGTGAGACGGTTCAGCGCATCGAGCAGCTCGGACTCCGTCTCGGCCACCTCCGTCAGGCCGAGCGCGGCCATCCGGTGGACGCCTTCCTCACCGTGGCCCGGCAGGGGGCGGTATCCCACCACCGGCAGGCCCGCGGCGAGAGCCTGTACGGCGGTCTGGCCCGCGGCGTTGTCCACCAGGGCGCCCGCCGCGCGCATCAGGTCGGGCATGTCGGCGACCCAGCCGAGCGCGAGAACGCCCGGGATCCCGGCGAGGTGCTCGCGGAGCACCTCGTTGCGGCCGCACAGCACGACCGGGAGAAAGCCCTGTGCGGCCAGCAGTCCGGCGGTGGCGGAGAGACGTGAGCCCGCTCCCCAGGCGCCCGCGGAGAGGATCACCGGGGGCCGGCCCGGAGCGAACCGGGCGAAGCGGCTGGACCACTGCGCGGCAGCCGGACCCGCGGTGAGGAACTCGGGGGCCACGGCCGGTCCGGTCGTCTCGGCGGGGACGGCGATGTCCTCGCGTACCTCACGGGCGGCCTCGTCGGTGAGGCAGAAGTAGCGGTCGTTGCCCGGATGGAGCCACTGCCGGTGCACCGCGAAGTCGATCAGGAACACGGCGCTCGGCACCCGCAGCCGGCCCCGGGACCTGAGGTGCCCGGTCAGTTGCGCCGCCAGGTGGAAGACGGGGAGGACGACATCCGCGCCCGTACGGTCCACGAGGTCCGTCAGGCGGCTGCCCGCGAGGCGGGCCAGGGGGACGCCGCTGGGACGGCGGCCGGGGCCCCGACGCAGGAACGTGCGGTAGAGGAAGGCGTACGCCCACGGGAAGTGCCGAACCGAGGACTGGTAGAAGCGGCGCAGGCCCGTGCCCAGGCCGTACGGCAGGAGGGCGAGGACGTCGACGACGTCCGCCTCGTGGCCGCGCTCCCGTGCACGCCGCGCGAGTTCCCCGGCGACCGTGTCGTGTCCGGCTCCCATGCTCGCGCTCACGATCAGGATCCGCCGGGAGCCCTCAGGGGACGGGGGTGGGGCCGCTGGGGCGGTGGCCGGTCCCGTCGAACGGGCTACTTCGTCCGCCGGGCGGCGGGCAGGGGTCATGGCCGCTCGCATCGCTCGCCGTCGAGGCACGGGGGAAAATGCACGCACTGGTACTGATTGTCCCTAGCCGCACTTCCCAAACACGCACCTGTTGCGGGTTTCGAGGTGTGGCGATGGGGATACTCACCGTCCGCTTCGTCCGCTTCAACCCTCTCAGCGCAGGAGTGCTCGAAGCCAGGAGCACCCGACCAAAAGCCGTCGCCACCCGTCCGTCCGGTGTTCGCCGTCGCAGCCGAGCCGAGGTCGCCGCCATGTCCCATGCTCCCTCACCTCCTCGATCCGTCCCCGCCCTCTCCGTGGACGCTCCGTCCCCCGCCGCGGGCGCCGCGTCCCCACACACCGGTGGCCGGGGGGCCCACCCGGGCACGGCACTGGTGACCGGCGCCTCCTCCGGCATCGGGGCCGCCGTCGCGCGCCGGCTGGCCGCCGAGGGCGGCTGGCGACTGGTGCTGAACGGGCGGGACGCGACCCGTCTCGCACAGGTCGCCGACCGGGCTTCGGCCACCGGCTACCCGGCGGATCTCACCCGCCCCGGAGCCGGCCGGCAGCTGGCCGAGTTCGCCCTCGAGCGGATGGGCCGCGTGGACCTGCTGGTGGCGTGCGCCGGGATCGGCTGGGCCGGCGAGTTCAGCAGCATGCCCCCACGCGCCATCGACGAGGTGATCGACGTCGATCTGCTCGCCACTCTGCATCTGGTACGGCAGCTCGTCCCCCATATGGTCCAAGCGGGCTCCGGGCGTGTGGTGATCGTCGGATCGCTGGCGGGCGCGGTCGGCGTGCGCGGTGAGGCCGTCTACTCCGCGGCCAAGGCGGCGCTGGCGGCTTTCGCGGACGCCCTGCGCTATGAACTGCGCGACACCGGGGTGCGGGTCAGCCTCGTGGTCCCCGGCGTGGTGGACACCCCCTTCTTCGAGCGCCGGGGTGCGCCCTACCGCAGGTCCAGGCCGAGGCCGGTGCCGCCCGAGCGGGTGGCGGACGCCGTCTGGTGCGCGGTGAGCCGGGGCCGGGACGAGGTGTACGTGCCCCGCTGGCTGCGGCTGCCCGCCCGGATCCGTGGTGCGGCGCCCGGCCTGTACCGGCGGCTCGCCGCCACGTTCGGATGAGCGGCGGGTGAGCGCTCTCACCGTCGTCCTCGCGCTGCTCACGGCGCTGTCCAACGCATCGGCCTCCGTGCTGCAACGACGTGCGGCGACGGACGAACCCGGCGGCGGCCGCGGGGTGCGACAGGCGGTGCGCTGGCTCGGCCATGTGCTGCGGCGGCCGTACTGGCTGGCGGGGACCGGGCTGCTCGCACTGTCGACCGTGTTCCAGGCGGCCGCGCTGGCCGTGGGCAGCCTGGCCGTCGTACAGCCCCTGCTGGCCACCGAGTTGCTGTTCACCCTGGCCGTCGGCGGCGTCGTCTTCCGCGCTCGCCCGAGTCGGCGCACCTGGCTGGCCTTCACCGCCCTCGCAGCCGGCCTGGCGCTGTTCCTGGGGGTCGCAGCGCCCTCCTCCGGCCGGACCACGGCCCTGCCGGGGCGCTGGCTTCCGGCGGGGGTGGCCGTGGTGTGCGCCGTGGTGGCTCTTGTCGTCTCGGCCCGTGCTGTGCGGGGCGCGCCGCGGGCCGCGCTCCTGGGGCTTGCGAGCGCGGTGTCGTTCGCCGCCACGGCAGCGCTGCTGAAGGAGGTCATGGGACGGCTCCCGCAGGGCGTGGGGGCCGTGCTGACGCAGTGGCCGCCGTACGTGACGGCGCTGATCGGCGTGGTCAGCTTCTTGCTGTTGCAGAGCGCGTTCCGGGCCGGGTCGCTGACGGCGTCGCAGCCGGCTCTGACCCTCGGGGACGCGATGGTCAGTGTGGCGCTGGGATCGGCGCTGTTCGACGAGCAGATCGCGCTCGGGGTGCGGGTGCTGCCCGAGGTTCTCGGCTTCGCGCTCATCGGTGCGGGCAGTATCGGACTGGCGGGCGCCCCGTGGGCCGGCGGTGCCTGGGACACGGCACCGAACGGCCGGGACGGACCGGGTCCCGAGGCCCGGGAGCGGGCGCCGGGGAGGCCGTCGGCCGGTGGGCCCGACCGCGACCGGCCGGGCCTGTGACGACGATTCCGGTCCACGGCGGCCTCGATCCGTGCCGGTCCCGATCCGCGCCGACCCCGCTCCATGACGGTCCCGCCCCGACGGCGGCCCCGTCCCCACGACGGCCCGGCACACGGCGAAGCCCCGGGTTCCCGACGACAAGGAGGCAGTTGCCCTATGACTCGTCCTCACGGTCCCTCCGCCGGCGGACGCGCCGCGGCTCTCCTGGCGCCGGTCGCGGCGGTCGCGGCCGTGCACATCGGCCCCGCCGCCACCTGGCTGCCCGGCCTGCGGCGCCGCTTCCTCCCCGGACTGGCCGGGGTGGGCCGCCCCGACCACATCGCTCTCACCTTCGACGACGGGCCCGACCCCGGCTCCACGCCGCACTTCCTCGACGCGCTGGACGACCTCGGCGTCCGGGCGACGTTCTTCGTGCTGGGCGAGAACGTGGTGCGCTACCCGGCGGTGACGCGGGAGATCGCGGAGCGCGGGCATGAGCTCGCCGTGCACGGCTGGAGCCACGACCGGCCCTGGCTGCCGTCTCCCGCCCGGGACACGGCGGACCTGGTCCGGACGGTGGACACGGTCCACGACGCGGCGGGCCGCCGGCCCCGGTGGTACCGGCCGCCGTACGGGATCCTGACATCGGGACGCTGGGCTGCGGCCCGGCGGGTCGGCCTGCGGCCGGTGCTGTGGACGGCCTGGGGCAAGGACTGGACGGCCGACGCCACGCCCGCCTCCGTACGCGCGACGGCCGGTGCGGAGTTGCGGGGTGGCGGCACCCTGCTGCTGCACGACTCGGACCATGCCGCGGCGGTCGGCTGCTGGCGTGCCACGCTCGGGGCGCTGCCCGGCATCGTGGAGGACTGCCGTGAGGCGGGGCTGTCGGTCGGGCCGCTGGGCGAGCACGGTGGGGAAGCCGGCGCGGAGGAGACCGCGGCGCGGGAGGCGGCGGGGTGCGTCCGCGGCGCCTGACGCCCGCCGAGGGAAGGAACCGGACCGCGCGTCGCGATCGGGCGGTCACCGGGGTCGTCGGAACACCGGCCGGCGGCCCCCGCGCCCGCCTGGTCGCCCCGCTCGGCCTGTCGCGGGCGACCGGCGCTCCGGCCGATCCGGCCGATTCGGTCGATCCCATCGACCCGGCCGACCCGGCCGACCCGGCCGACCCGGTCGCGGTGTTCCGAGCCCGCCTGCTTCGGGCCTCCGGGGCATTCTGGAGGGGTGATCCTTCTCGCCGCGCTGTTCGCCGTCATGGGTGCCGCCAGCAATGCGGTCGGCACCGCGTTCCAGCGCAAGGCGGCGTCCACGGTCGCGCGCGGCGGCGGTCTGCGGCTGCTGATCGAGCTGGCCCACCGGCCGGCCTGGGTGATCGGCATCGGCGGCGTCGTCGGCGCCGCGCTGTTCCAGGCACTCGCCCTGGTCAACGGGCCGATGGCACTGGTGCAGCCGCTGTTCGTGCTGGAGCTGCCGTTCGCGTTGATGATCGCCGCTCCCCTGATGCAGCGGCGGCTGCCGGCCGCGGCCTGGTGGGGGATCACCGGAGTCGTCATGGGGCTTGCCCTGGTGCTCGGCTCCGCCGCTCCGTCCGGGGTGGTGGACCAGGCGTCCATGGTGCGCTGGATCCCGGTCCTCGCGGCCTGCCTGGGTGCCATGGCCGCCGCGATCGTCATCGCCCGCCCGGGGCGACCGCCGCTGTTCCGGGCCGCCGTGCTGGCCGCGGCCTCCGCTGTCGGCAACGCCCTGACCGCTGCGCTGCTGAAGTCCGCCACGGGCAGGTTCGCGCAGGGCGGCGTCGGCGCCTTCCTGCAGTCCTGGCAGACGTACGGCTTCGCGCTCACCGGTGTCAGCGCCATCCTGCTGCTGGAGAACGCGCTCCAGGCGGGCTGGCTGACCGCGTCCCAGCCGGCGCTCACCATCGGGGATGCGACGGTGAGCCTGCTGCTCGGCATCACCCTGTTCGACGAGCGGATCCGGACCGGCTGGTGGCTGCTGCCCGAGGCCGTCGGCGTCGCCGTGATCGTGTGGGGGGTGGTGAGACTGAGCCGGGTGGTGTCGAAGGTCCAGGCGGCGGAGGCCGACCACCGGCAGGCGTTTGTGGGCGGGGGCCACGGGGACTCGGGGCCGCAGGAGGACGAGGGCTGCGACAGCCGGGGTCCGCGCACCCAGCGGGGACGGGGACCCATGGGAGAGCGGTCCGAAAGCGAAGGCTGACCTGGTGACCGGCCCCGAGGGAGGCATTCGTATGACGGTGGAGGACACGCGCTACGACCGGAGCGGCGACACGCCGCTGGCGGGCTACGCGTTCCTGGCGACGACGTTCACGGCGGGTGCCGCGCTGTTCGCGGCGGTGGCGCGCCGCCGGGGGCTGCGTCTGCCGCAGCAGGTGCCGCCGTGGGACGTGGCCCTGCTGGGAACGGCGACCTTCAAGGCGTCCCGGCTGCTGACCAAGGACAAGGTGACCAGCTTTCTGCGGGCGCCGTTCACCCGGCGGGCGTCCGACAGCACGGCCAACGAGGTGATGGACGAGGCGCGCGGCAGCGGTGTGCGGCAGGCCGTGGGCGACCTGCTCTCCTGCCCGTTCTGCACGTCCACGTGGGTGGCGGGGGCGCTGGTGTGCTCCTACGCCTCAGCGCCGAGGGCCACCCGGCTGGTGTGCGCGGGTCTCACGGCCGTCACCGTGTCGGACTGGCTGCAGTACGGATGGAGTGCGACGGCCGAGGCGGCCGAGGGCTGAGGCGAGGCCGGTCGCCTGACAGGAGGTCAGGCGTGCGCCTCGGGGTCCTCGGCCAGCCGTGCGGCGGTCTCCAGCAGCAGGGCGTGGACGAACGCCTGTGGGAGGTTGCCCCGCAGCTGCCGCTGGGCGATGTCGAACTCCTCCGCGTACAGGCCGGACGCCCCGCAGGCGGCACGGTTGCGTTCGAACCAGCGGTGGGCGTCGATCAGCCGGCCCTGCTGGTGCTCGGCGAGCGCCATGACGAACCCGCACAGCAGGAACGCCCCCTCGGCCTCCCCGAGGGGGCGTTCGTCGTGCCGGAAGCGGTAGATGTAGTGGTCCTGGGCCAGTCGGCGACGGCAGTCGGCCAGGGTGGCGCGGGTGCGGTCGTCGTCGGGGGGCAGGGCGCCTCGTACGGCCGGCAGCAGCAGGGCGGCGTCGGCCTCCGGGTCGTCGGGGGTGCGCTGCCAGTGGCCGTCGGGGTGCAGGCAGCGCTGCGCGGTGGTGTCGAGGAGGGTGCCGGCGAGCCGGGCGCAGTGGTCGGAGAGGGGATGGCGGGGGGCCGCGGCGGCCAGGGCGCGCAGCCCGGCGACGCAGGTCAGCCGGCTGTGGGTCCACCACTGGGAGTCCAGCTCCCAGATCCCGGCGTCCGGCTCCCGCCAGCGCTCGGTGATGGCGCGCACCGCGGTCTCGGCGGCCTTCCACCCGTCGGCGTCCAGCCGCTGCCGGCGCTCGGCCGCCGCGAACAGCAGCAGGGCCTCGCCGAAACAGTCGAGCTGGAACTGTTCCCTGACGTGGTTGCCGACACGGCTGAATCCGCCGGGGTAGCCGGGCAGGTCGAGTTCTCTCTGGTCGGGGACGGGGGTGCCGTGCACGGTGTAGGCGGGGGCCAGTCGCGGGCCGTCCTCCCGCAGCCTCTCGCCGACGAAGCGCACGGCCCCGTCGAGTAGTTCGGGGGCGCCGGTGGCCGCTGCTGCCTGCCCTGCGTAGCTCTGGTCGCGGATCCACACGTAGCGGTAGTCGTAGTTGCGCCCCGCCTCGGCGCGTTCGGGCAGGCTGGTGGTGGCGGCCGCGACCATGCCGCCGCCGTGGGTGGTCAGGCCGCGCAGGACGACGTAGGCACGGCGGGCGTCGCGCGGGGCGATCGTGTGGTCGAGCGCGGGTACGGCCTCGCGCCAGGCCCGTTCCGTCGCGGCCCAGGCCTCGGCGGCCCGCGGCGCGGTGCGGGGCAGGGGTGAGGCGGAGCACTCGAGGACCAGGTCGTGGCGCTCGCCGGGCTCCAGCACGATCTCGGCCGTCAGGCCCTGACCGCGGGCGACGGCGAACGGGGCGCCCTGCCAGCGCAGGCGGTGGGGGCCCGAGGTGAGGTACCACACGCCGTCGTCGGTGCGGTGGGCGGAGGCCAGTGAGGAGCGGCCGTAGTCGCCGTGCGGCTCGAGCAGGACCCGTACGTGGGCCACCGTGTCGACGGCGTGCAGTTGCCGCAGCAGCACCAGGCGGCCGGCCTCGCCGGGGAAGGCGAGGGCCTCCCGGCACTCGATGACGCCGTCGGTGGTGACCCAGCGGCTGCGCCAGATGAGGGTGCCCTCCTCGTAGTAGCCGCCGAAGACGTGGCGGCCCCTGGGCGTGATGGCGTAGACACCGCCGCCGCCGATGAGCGAGGCGAAGACCGCGTCGTTGTGCCAGCCGGGTGAGCACAGCCAGCCGATGTCACCGCAGGGGCCGATCAGCGCGCCGCGTTCCCCGTCGGCCAGCAACGCGTAGTCGTGCAGCGCGTGCGGCCGGAACGATGTGCTCATGGGTGCTGCCTCCTGGTTGGGCCGACTGGGGGCACGCGGCGTGCGGAGTCGCAGGGACCTCAAGCCGTACGGCTACCCGGTTTGAGCTGCGGCATTGGCGCCGAATGTGCCAGAAGCGTCCCCGGACGGCTGGAGAGACCCGGTGATTGACCTGCGACCAGTGGGGAAACCGGTGCCGCATGTCAACGACCCGGCGACGTCCGCCGGCCCGCCCGGTGCCCCCACCGCGCCCTGCCGCACCGCCACGGGCGCCCGTGGGGGCGGCCGCCGTGCCCGTCGGGTCGCGCGCACCGTGGGTCCTCACGCTGCGTCACTCACTCGGATGACGTACACCACCGAGCCACCGGCGCCGCGGCGACGGACGCTGATCGGGGTACTCGACGGTCTTCCGCGACGTCAGCGGCCCGGCGCCCGGAAACGGCCCGACGAGCCGTCGCCGCGTAGGGAGGAGTTCTTCAATGGCCAGCCCTTTGTCACGGAACTGGGACCACGCCGTCGTCACCGGCGGCGCGGGCTTCGTCGGTTCCCACCTGTGCGCCGCCCTGCTGGACGCGGGCGCCGCGGTCACCTGCGTGGACGACTTCAGCACCGGCCGGCCGGAGAACGTGGCGCCCTTGCTCGACCGGCCCGGGTTCACGCTGGTGAGGGGGGATGTGGCGGAGGGGCTGACCGTCGACCGGAAGCCGGATCTCATACTCCACTTCGCCTCCCCCGCGTCGCCCGCCGACTATCTGCGCCTCCCCCTGCACACGATGGACACCGGCAGCCTGGGCACGCGCAATGCCCTGGACCTGGCGCACCGCTCGGGCGCGCGCTTCGTGCTCGCCTCGACCTCCGAGGTCTACGGGGACCCGCAGCAGAACCCGCAGGACGAGCGGTACTGGGGGCATGTGAACCCGGTCGGCCCACGCAGCGTGTACGACGAGGCCAAGCGGTTCGGTGAGGCCCTGACCACCGCGCACGCCGAGGCGAAGGGCACCGACACCGGCATCGTGCGCCTGTTCAACACCTACGGACCGCGGATGCGCGGGCACGACGGCCGCGCGGTTCCGACGTTCGTGCGGCAGGCGCTCGCCGGTGAGCCGCTGACGGTCACCGGTGACGGACGCCAGACGCGGTCCCTGTGCTACGTCGACGACACCGTCCGCGGCATTCTCGCGGCGGCGGCGCACGGCATGCGCGGTCCGGTGAACATCGGCAACCCCTCCGAGATCACCATGCTCGGCCTCGCCCGCCTGGTCATCCGGCTCGCCGGGTCGTCGTCGGAGATCCGGTTCATCGAGCGGCCGACGGACGACCCTGCCGTGCGCTGCCCCGACATCACGCTGGCCCGCGACAAGCTCGGCTGGGAGCCGCAGGTGGACGCCGAGGAAGGGCTGCGCCGCACCATCGACTGGTTCCGCGCCACCGCCGGCGCCTGACCGCGCGCCCGCCTCCGGCCGCGCCCCGCGGCAGCGCACGCGCCCCGTCGTTCGGGTCCCGTACCGGCCACTCCGCCTGACGCCCGCCCCCTCACCACCCGCTTCCGTCCGGCTCACGAATCGCCGAAAGGCCTCGGAACCCCATGCGCATCCTCGGAATCAACGCCCTGTTCCACGACCCGGCCGCCGCCCTGGTGATCGACGGCCGGACCGTCGCCGCCGCCGAGGAGGAGCGGTTCTCCCGGCGCAAGCACGGCAAGCGGCCGGTGCCGTTCTCCGCCTGGGAACTGCCGGAGAAGGCCGCCGCGTGGTGCCTCGGGCGCGCCGGACTGCGCCCCCAGGACCTCGACGCCGTCGTCTACTCCTACGATCCGGACCTCGCCCGGCCGGCCGAGGCCATAGGGCTGGACGACCCCTGGGACCACCTGCGGCAGACCTACGCCCGCGAGGCCCCCGGCTTCCTGAAGACGGCGCTGCCGGGCCTCGACCCCGGCATCGTGCGTTTCGTGCCGCACCACATGGCGCACGCCGCGTCCGGCGCCTTCGCCGCGCCCGACGCCGGGGACTCCTCCGTGCTGGTGCTGGACGGCCGGGGGGAGCGCGCCTCACACCTGGCCGCGCGCCGGGTCGGGGACCGTCTGGAACCCCTGTATGCGCAGGAACTGCCGCATTCCCTGGGGCTGGTCTACGAGGAGCTGACCGAACACCTCGGCTTCCTCAGGTCCTCCGACGAGTTCAAGGTGATGGCGCTCGCCTCGCACGGCCGCCCGCGCATGCTCGCCGAGCTGCGCCGCCATGTGTACCCCACGGCTGACGGCGGCTTCCACGCCACCGGTGTGCCCTGGCACGAGTTGTGCCCGCCGCGCGGCCCGGACGAGCCGTGGACCCAGGACCACGCGGACGTGGCCGCGAGCGCCCAGGCCGTACTGGAGGAGACGCTGCTCGACCTGGTGCGCTGGCTGCACGGCAGGACGCACCACAGCGTGCTCACGCTCGCCGGGGGCGTCGCGCTGAACTGCGTCGCGAATTCGCGGATCGCCCGCGAGGGGCCCTTCTCCCGGGTGTGGGTGCAGCCCGCGGCCGGTGACGCGGGCACGGCTCTGGGCGGGGCGCTGCTGCTGGCTGCCCGGCAGGGGGACGAGCCGGAGCCCATGCCGGGGGCCGACCTGGGCCGGGACTGGTCGGACGCGGAGCTCGGGGCATGGCTGAAGACGGCGGCGGTGCCCTTCGAGCGGCCCGCGGACATCGCCCGGACCGTCGCCGAGACCCTCGCGGACAACGGGATCGTGGCCTGGTTCCAGGGCCGTTCCGAGTACGGCCCCCGGGCGTTGGGGCACCGCTCGCTGCTGGCCCACCCCGGGCACGCGGGCAACCTGGAGCGGCTCAACGACGTCAAGGGCCGCGAGCAGTTCCGGCCGGTGGCGCCGATGGTCCTCGCCGACCGCGCCTCGGAGATCTTCGACGGTCCGCTGCCCAGCCCGTACATGCTGTTCGTGCACGACGTGGCCGAGGCGTGGCGGGACCGCATCCCGGCGGTCGTGCACGTCGACGGCACGGCCCGCATCCAGACCGTCGATCCGGCCAAGGAGCCGCTGGTCGCCCGGATGCTCGATGAGTTCGAACGGCTCACCGGGCTGCCCGTGGTGGTCAACACCAGCCTGAACACGGCGGGCCGGCCCATGGTGGACGATCCGCGGGACGCGCTGGAGTGCTTCGGCTCCTCCCCCGTCGACCTCCTCGCCATCGGCCCGTACGCGGTGCGGCGAGGGGACTTCTTCCGCGGCGCCGACATGAGGAGCACGTGATGGGGGAGCGCGGAGACGACGAGGTGACCACCGCCTACGCCGACGACGCGTACGCGGTGGTGATACCCACGCTGGGACGGCCCAGCCTGAGTGCGTGCCTGCGGGCGCTGGCCGAGGCGTCCGGGCCCCGGCCGGTGCGGGTGGTCCTGGTCGACGACCGCCCGGGAGACGAGGGCGAGCCGCTCACGGTCGACATCCCGGGGCCGCTGCGCCCGGTCACCACCGTGGTGCGCGGCCGTGCCCGGGGCCCGGCCGCGGCCCGCAACGACGGGTGGCGGGCGGCCGGGCGGATCCCCTGGATCGTGTTCCTCGACGACGATGTGGTGCCCGGCCGTACCTGGGGCGACGACCTCGCCCTGGACCTGGCGGAGGCGATGGAACCGACGGGCGCGATCACCGCCCGGATCGATGTGCCGCTGCCGCCCGACCGCCGGCCCACCGACTGGGAACGCAACACCGCCGGCCTCGCCACCGCGCGGTGGATCACCGCCGACATGGCCTACCGGCGCACGGCCCTGGAGGCCGTCGGCGGCTTCGACGAACGGTTCCGGCGGGCCTTCCGGGAGGACGCGGACCTCGCACTGCGGGTGCAGGCCGCGGGATGGATGGTGACCGCGGGGTCCCGGACCACCACGCACCCGGTGCGCCCGGCCGACCGCTGGGTCTCGGTGCGCCTGCAGGCGGGGAACGCGGACGACGTGCTGATGACCCGGTTGCACGGCCCCGGGTGGTGGAGCAGGGCGGGCGCACCACGGGGACGGCTGCCCGGTCACCTGGCGGTCACCGGAGCGGCGGTGGCGGCCCTCGCCTGCGCGGCCCTGCGCAGGCCCCGGGCCGCTGCGGTCTGCGCCGCCGGATGGCTGGCCGGTACCGCCGAGTTCGCCCTGGCACGGATCGGGCCGGGGCCGCGAACCCCGGACGAGGTGGCCACCATGGCGCTGACCAGCGTGCTCATCCCGCCCGCGGCCACCTGGCACTGGCTGCGCGGTCACATCGTCCACCGGGGAGCGCCGCCGCACGCCGCATACGACGCGGGGGCGCAGCCGCCGGTGCGGCGCCGGTCGCTCGAGGAACGGGTGCACCCATGAGCGGACGTCGCCTGCCGCCCCGTGACCCCCAGGCCGCCGTGCCGTCGGCGACCGGGCCGTGGCTGTTCGACGGACCGCAGGGCGGCCCGCCGCAGCCGGGGGGCACCCTGCCGACGGCGGTGCTGTTCGACCGCGACGGCACGCTCGTGTCCGATGTGCCCTACAACGGTGACCCGGCGCGCGTCGCGCCGATGCCGACGGCACGGGAGGCGGTCGACGCCGTCCGTGCACGGGGCATCCCCGTCGGGGTGGTCAGCAACCAGTCCGGCGTGGCCCGCGGCCTGCTGACGCGCGCTCAGGTGGAGGCGGTGCGGCGGCGCGTGGAGGAGCTGCTCGGCCCGTTCGACGTGTGGGCAGTGTGCCCGCACGGCCCGGGCGACGGCTGCGGCTGCCGCAAGCCGGCGCCGGGCCTGGTGGTGGCCGCCTGCGCACGGCTGGGCGTCCCCGTGGAGCGCGCCGTCGTCATCGGGGACATCGGCGCGGACATGGGGGCCGCCCGGGCGGCGGGCGCCCGCGGCGTGCTGGTGCCGACCCCCGTCACCCTCCCGGAGGAGATCGAGGCCGCCGAGACCACGGCCGGCGACCTGCTGGCGGCGGTGCGCCTGGTGCTGGGCCCGCAGGGCGGCTCCGGTCACGGGCCGCGCGCCGCCTCGATCGCAGGGGAGGCACGATGACGGACACCCGACGCCTTCCCCGCACCCTGGTCGTACGCCTCGACAGCGCCGGCGACGTGCTGCTGGCCGGGCCCGCCGTGCGTGCCGTCGCGGCCGGCTCCTCGCACACGGCGATGCTCTGCGGTCCCCGCGGGGTGCAGGCGGCGAAGCTGCTGCCGGGCGTGGACGAGGTGCTGGAGTACGACGCCCCGTGGGTGGGGCTGGAACCGGCGCCGGTCTCCCGTGCGGCGACGCGTCAGCTCCTTCAGACGCTGACCGCGGGTTGCTTCGACCGCGCCCTGGTGTTCGTCTCGTACCACCAGAGCCCGCTGCCGATCGCGCTGCTGCTGAAGCTGGCCGGGGTCGGCTGGACGGCCGCCGACAGCGAGGACTACCCGGGTGCCCTGCTCGACCTGCGGCACCGCCGGCTGCCGCACCGGCACGAGGCCCTGGCGGCGCTGGACCTGGCGGAGGACGCCGGTTTCGCGCTGCCGCCCGACGACGAGGGGGCGCTGCGGGTCACCACACCGCCGGACACCACTCACCTCACCGGGTCGGAGCCGTACGTGGTGCTGCACCCCGGTGCCGCGGTGCCGGCCAGGGCGTGGAGCCCCGAGCGGGCGGCGCGGGCCGTGGCCGCCCTGGCCGCCGAGGGCTACCGGGTCGTGGTCACCGGGGGCCGTGGGGAGCGGGAGCTGACCGCGAAGGTGGCCGGATCGCACGGGCTGGACCTCGGCGGCCTCACCGACCTGCGGCAGTTGGCGGGGGTGCTGGCCGGGGCGCGGGTGGCGGTGGTCGGCAACACCGGGCCGGCACATCTTGCGGCCGCGGTGGGCACCCCGGTCGCCTCCCTGTTCGCGCCGGTCGTGCCCGCCGAGCGCTGGGCCCCGTACGGCGTCCCGCACGTGCTGCTCGGTGACCAGGGCGCGGCGTGCGCGGCGACCCGCGCCCGGCACTGCCCGGTGCCGGGACACCCGTGTCTCGACGGCGTGAGCGATGCCGAGGTGCTGGCCGCCGTGGCGGCGCTCTGTGAGAGAAGGGCCACGGCGATGCATGAGGCGGACCGGACGCGAAAGACGGACCGAACGGATCTCGCCACGGCCGCGTCGCCCGCACCGGGTGACGCGTCCCGCCCGAAGGACGCGTCCGGCCCCGAGGACGCGTCAGGGCCCGGGGACGCACGCGGCCCGGCGGAGGACGTGTCCGGGGCGGGCCGCGGTCCCGAGACGGAACGAGGAGCGACCGTATGAACATCCTGTTGTGGCATGTGCACGGCTCCTGGACGACGGCGTTCGTCCAGGGTCCCCACACCTACCTCGTTCCGGTGACACCCGGCCGCGACCCCGACGGACTGGGGCGGGCCCGCACGTTCTCCTGGCCGTCCTCGGTGCGCGAGGCGACCCCCGAGCAGCTGCGGGACGCGGACGTGGACCTGGTCGTCCTGCAACGGCCGCACGAGCTGGAGCTCGCCGAGCGCTGGCTCGGCGGCCGCCGCCCCGGCCGCGACATACCCGCCGTCTACCTGGAGCACAACGCACCGGACGGCGACGTGCCGAACACCCGGCATCCCTTCGCCGACCGCGGCGACCTGACGCTCGTCCATGTCACCCATTTCAACCGGCTGTTCTGGGACTGCGGCCGAACGCGCACCGAGGTCGTCGAGCACGGCATCGTCGACCCGGGACACCAGTACACCGGCCGTCTCGCCCGTGGGGCCGTGGTCGTCAACGAGCCGGTGCGGCGCGGCCGTTACACGGGTACGGACCTGCTGCCCGCGCTGGCGGAGGCGGCGCCGCTCGACGTGTTCGGGATGCGCACCGAGGGCCTGGCCGGCCATCTCGGGCTCCCCGAGGAGCGGTGCTGCAGTGCGGACCTGCCGCAGGCCGAGCTGCACCGGGCGATGGCCGAGCGCCGGTTCTATCTGCATCCGGTGCGCTGGACGTCCCTCGGCCTGTCGCTGCTGGAGGCCATGCACCTGGGCATGCCCGTCCTGGCGCTCGCCACCACCGAGGTGGTCGAGGCGGTCCCGCAGGGCGCGGGTGTCCTGTCCACCCGGCCCGACGTCCTGGCCCGGGCAGCCCGGCACTACCTGCACGAACCCGAAGCCGCAGCCGAGGCCGGCGCCCGTGCCCGCCAGGCGGCACTCGGCCGGTACGGGCTCAAGCGCTTCCTGGACGACTGGGAGCGCGTGATGACGGAGGCGCGCTCATGACCTCATCCCTGCACCCCATCCAGTCCGGCACCGTCGACGCCGACGGCCCCGGTTCCCTGTCGATCGCACTGGTCTCGGAACACGCGAGCCCCCTCGCCACCCTGGGCGGGGTGGACGCCGGCGGGCAGAACGTCCACGTGGCCTGCCTGGCCGGGGCGCTCGCCGACCGGGGACACCGGGTGACCGTGTACACCCGCCGCGACGACAAGGACCTGCCGGACCGGGTGCCACTGCGCGAAGGGGTCGAGGTGCGCCATGTACCCGCGGGTCCGCCGGAGCCACTGCCCAAGGACGAACTGCTGCCCTACATGGCCGACTTCGGGCGCTATCTGGCCGGGGTCTGGCGGGTACGGGCGCCGGACGTGGTGCACTCGCACTTCTGGATGTCGGGGCTGGCCTCGCTGCGGGCCGTGCGCGAGCTGGGGCTGCCGCTGCTGCACACGTACCACGCGCTCGGCACTGTGAAGCGACGGCACCAGCAGCTGGCGGACACCAGTCCGGCGCGGCGGATCGCGTACGAGACGGAGGTGGGCCTCGGCTGCGACCGGGTGATCGCCACGTGCCGGGACGAGGTCGTCGAACTGGGCAGGATGGGCATACCCGCCGGGAAGGTCAGCATCGTGCCGTGCGGGGTGGACACCGAGCTGTTCACGCCGAAGGGTCCGGTCGCCGAACGCGGCACCCGCCGGCACCGGCTGATCCAGCTGGGGCGCCTGGTGCCGCGCAAGGGCGCGGCGGTGTCCGTCGCCGCGCTCGCCCTGCTGCCGGAGACGGAACTCGTCGTCGTCGGGGGGCCGTCGGCGGACCGGCTGGACGAGGACCCGGAGGTGCGCCGGCTGCGGCGCATCGCCGAGGAGCACGGCGTCGCCGACCGGGTGATCTTCAAGGGCGGTGTGGCGCCGCGCGATGTGCCGCCGCTGCTGCGCGCGGCCGACGTGGTGGTGTGCCCCGCGGACTACGAGCCGTTCGGCATCGTCCCGCTGGAGGCCATGGCCTGCGGCAGGCCGGTCGTGGCCAGCGCGGTGGGCGGCCAGCTGGACACCATCGCGGACCCGACCACCGGGCGCCTGGTGCCGCCACGGGACCCGGAGGCCCTCGCACGGGCCGTCGGTGAACTCCTCGCCGACCCCGAGATGCGGGAGGCGTGCGGCGCGGCGGGCCGCCGTCGCGTGCTGCGCAGGTACGGCTGGGGACGGGTCGCCGCGGCGACCGAGGCGACGTACTGCTCCGTCCTGGACGCCCAGCCCGCGGCCACGGGGGTGGTGTGATCACGCACCGTCCGCCCGGCCCTCGACAGCGTTCCCGACCCACCGCGGAGCTCCGACGTCCGAAGGAGGTGCGGGTCCGGCCGCCGTCCCCGTGACGCGGTACGCCCGATCAACATGACCGATTCTTCTGCATCTCTTGCACTCGATGCCGCGCACCTGCACTGCCGTTCACTGGAGCAGGCGCTCGTCCGCCTGCGCCGGGACGGCCTGCACCGGATCGCGGAGTGGGGCGGCCGGCTCGCGATCGTCCTCTCAGCCGGCGGACGGCTGCTGGCCGCGGGCAACGGCGGCAGCGCCGCCCAGGCCCAGCATCTGACCGCCGAACTCGTGGGCCGTTACCGGCAGGAACGGCCGGCCTACTCGGCGATCTCACTGCACGCGGAGACCTCCAGCGTGACCGCGATCGGCAACGACTACGGCTTCGACCAGGTCTACGCCCGGCAGGTGGCCGCACACGGCCGCCCGGGTGACGTGCTCGTGCTGCTGTCCACCTCCGGCCGCAGCGCCAACCTGATCAGCGCGGCCGTGACCGGCCGGGCGGCCGGGCTGCGCGTCTGGGCGCTCACCGGGCCTGGCCCGAACCCGCTGGCGGAGGCGGCCGACGAGGCCCTGTGCATCGACGTCGGCAACACCGCGACCGTTCAGGAGGCCCATCTGGTGGCCGTGCACCTGCTCTGCGAGAGCTTCGACGCGGCGCTCGGCGCCGCCACCCGGCCCACCGCCGCGCCACGTACGGTCGGAGCGCACGGGAGGGCGTCGTGACGGGGCGGGCTCCGCTCGTGGTCGTCGGGGACGTCCTGCTCGACGAGGACATCGAAGGTGTCGCCACCCGGCTGTCCCCGGACGCCCCCGCGCCGGTCGTCGACGTCACCGAGGACCGGCGTCATCCCGGTGGCGCGGGACTGGCCGCCGCGCTGGCGGCCCGCGGCGGGCGTGAGGTGGTGCTGGTGACCGCGCTCGGCGACGACTCGGCCAGCGAGGCCGTACGCCGTGATCTGCGCGGCCGGGTGCGGCTGGTGGAGATCCCGCTGAAGGGCAGCCTGCCGGTGAAGACGCGGGTGCTGGCGAGCGGCCGGCCCCTGGTGCGGATCGACCGGGGCGGCGGCACGCCCGGCGAGCCGGACGCCGCGGTGCGCGAGGCGCTCGCGCAGGCGCACGCCGTGCTGGTCGCCGACTACGGGCGGCACACGGCCGGTGCCGTGCGGGAGCATCTGGCGGCCGTCGTGCCGCGCACACCGCTGGTGTGGGACCCCCACCCCCGGGGCGACACTCCGGTGCCGGGGGCGCGACTGGTCACCCCGAACGCGGCGGAGGCATCCGCCCTGTGCCCCGGCGACGGCGACTCGCTGCGCGCGTACGCCGACCGGGCCGCTCGGCTCGCGGAGCGCTGGCAGGCGGCCGGTGTCGCCGTGACCCTCGGGGATCGCGGGGCGCTGCTGGCCAGGCCGGGCAACGGCACGCCGATGCTGGTGCCGCCGCCGTACCGGGCGAGCGGGGACCCCTGCGGCGCGGGCGACTGCTTCGCGGCCACGACGGCGGCGGCGCTGGCGGACGGTGCGCTGCCGGAGGAGGCCCTGCAGCGGGGCGTCGCGGAGGCCGCCGCGTTCGTCTCGGCGGGCGGGGCCGGGAACCCGGCACTGTGGCGGACCTCGCCCCCTCCCCCGGCGCAGACCCCCCGCACCGACGCCTTCGCGGTCGCCGAGCGGGTCCGCGCGCGCGGCGGCACCGTGGTGGCCACCGGCGGCTGCTTCGACCTGCTGCACGCGGGGCACGTGGGCCTGCTCGAGAGCGCGCGGCGCATCGGCGACTGCCTCATCGTGTGCCTCAACTCCGACTCCTCGGTCGCCCGTCTGAAGGGGCCGGGGCGCCCGCTGAACACGGTGGCGGACCGGGTGCGGGTCCTCGAGGCGCTCGGCAGCGTGGACGCCGTCGCGGTCTTCGAGGAGGACACCCCGGAGACGGTCCTGAAGCGATTGCAGCCGGATGTCTGGGTCAAGGGCGGCGACTACTCCGTCCAGGACCTGCCGGAGGCGGAGGCGCTGCGGGCCTGGGGCGGGCAGGCGGTCGTGCTGCCCTATCTCGACGGCCGCTCCACGACCCTGCTGGCCCGCCGGGCGGCGCGGGCCGCCGTGCCCCCGGTGCCGCCGTCGTGAGGACGGCCGAGGCGCACTCGCCGCGGGTCCTGGTGCTGCGGGCGCTGGGGCTGGGCGATCTGCTGACGGCGGTGCCCGCGCTGCGGGCGCTGCGGCGGCATCTGCCCCGCCACGAGATCGTGCTGGCCGCGCCCGCACGGCTGGAGCAGGCAGCCGCGGCGACCGGCCTGGTGGACCGGCTGCTGCCCGCCTCCGCCCCCGGCCGGGCGGTGCCCACCGAGCTGGCCTGGGCCGGGCCGGCGCCCGATCTGGCGGTCGATCTGCACGGCAACGGCCCACCGAGCCATCTGCTGCTGCGGGGGCTGGGGCCGCGGCGGCTGTTCGCCTACGCGCACCCGGGCACCCCCGATATCCCCGGTCCGGTGTGGCGGGAGGACGAACACGAGCGGGAACGGTGGTGCCGTCTGCTCGCCTGGTACGGCGTCCGGACGGACCCGGAGGACCTGTCGGTCCCGGCGCCCGCGACGCCCTCCCCCGCACCCGGTGCCGTCGTGGTGCACCCCGGGGCCGACGCCGCCGCGCGGTGCTGGCCGCCGGAGCGGTTCGCGGCCGTGGCGCGGGAGGTGCGCCGCTCGGGGTACGACGTGGTGGTGACCGCGGGCGCCGGGGAGGGCACGCTGGCGCGGAATGTGGCGGCTCGGGCGGGGTTGCCGCCGGAGGCGGTCGTGGGAGGCGACGGCGACGTGCCGTTCGACCGGCTGGCCGCGCTGGTGGCCGGGGCCCGCTGCGTGGTGGTCGGCGACACCGGGCTCGCGCATCTGGCCACGGCGCTGGGCACACCCTCGGTGGTCCTGTTCGGCCCGGTCGCCCCTCGGCTGTGGGGACCGCCGGCCGACGCACGGCACCGGGTGCTGTGGCATCCGGGGGGCGACGATGCGCCACGGCCCGGGGACGCGCACGGGAGGGTGCCGGACGAGCGGCTGCTGAGGATCACGGTGGCGGAGGTCACCGAGGCCGTGCACGGCCTGCTGGAGCCGGGGCCGGGCCGTGGGGCGAGGCACGAGGTGCCGGGAGCACTGACGACGGGCCTGCGCGCCCGCGGCTGACGGAGGCCGAGGGCAGACCGGAGGGCCCCTGAGGGCTGTGCCGGCCGACGGGCGACGGGCGACGGACGAAGGAGGCACGAGCCCTCCGCACGAGCCCTCCGCATCGCTCCGCCGTCAGGTGACGCGCGATCCCCTCCCCTTCCGGTCGACCCGGGCGGCCCCAGACGCCATCCGGCGCGACGGCCGTGCCGCCGCCCGGCATGGGACCCGGGCGGCGGCACGGCGGAAAGTAGGCCGGCAACAGGCGACGGCACAGAGGTCGGCCCGGCATCGGGCGGCGGCCGGCCGCCGCCCGGACGGCTCAGGCCGCGGTGCTCAGCTCCGGTACTCGGCGGTCCTCCGTGCGGAGCACCACCGCCGGGGTGGTCCGGCGCCGGCGCAGGGCGAAGCCCGCTCCGATCGTTCCCGCGATGATCACGCCGCCGACGACGAGGGCGCCGCGGGCTCCGGCCACCTGCATGAGGAGGCCGAGCGCGGGCGGGCCGCCCAGGCCCCACGCCGTGCTGATGGTCCTCCAGACGCCGAGCACGCGACCGCGCAGGTGGGGGGGCGGGTCGGTCTGCAGGACGGTGGTCCCGGCGGTGTCGGAGACGGACTCCACCACGGCCATCGGCAGAACCAGCACCAGCAGCACGGCGAGCGACGGCGAGAGCCCCGCCACGATCTGGAGGAGTCCGCCCACGGCGGCCAGCGTGCCCACGACCCGCACGGAGGGCCGACGCAGCCGGGCACCGAGGACCGCACCGACGATGCCTCCGACGGCGAGGACGGTGGACACCGTGCCGAACGCCCCGGCGCCGCCCGCGAGCGGACCGGTGACGAGGACGGCCAGGGTGAGGCCGTAGTTGCGTCCGAAGATCGCGCTGATCCCGGTGACGCCCGCGAGGGCGACCAGCCGCGGGCGGCGCGCGAAGAAGGCCAGGCCCTGCCGCACGGTCATGTCCCCGCCCGCGGGCCGGCTGCCGCGCTGGGCCGGGATGGCCGGCGCACGCCGCGCGGGAGCCCGTACGGCGCCGGGTGCCGGGCGGAGGAAGGGGATGACGGAGGCGACGAACAGGAAGGAGACCCCGTTCGCGGTGTACGCGGCGGCCGTGCCGAAGAAGCCGACCGCCACACCGGCGAGCGCCGTACCGACGAGCCGGCCCGCGCTGTGCACCAGTGAGCCCACGCCGATCGCGGAGGGGACGTCCTCCTCGCGGACGAGGTCGTTGCCCAGCAGCGCGCACGCGGGCCCGTCGACGGTGGCGATCAGGCCGGTGACGGCGGCCAGCACCATCAGCACGGGCACGTCGAGCCGGCCGAGCGCGACGAGAACGGCCGTCGTGAAGGCGACGGCGCCGAGGAGCGCCTGGCTGACGGCGGCGGTCAGCTTCCTCGGCAAGCGGTCGACGGCGGCGCCGCCCGCGAGGCTCACGAGGAGGGCCGGGGCGGCCTGCACGGAGATCGACAGACCCGTGGCGGCGGCGGACCCGGTGATCTTCAGGACCAGCAGGTTCTGCACCGTGAGCTGCATCCAGGTGCCGGCGTTCGAGACGAAGTTCGCCAGGGACCACCAGCGCATGCTGCGGTACTTCAGGGATCTCCAGGGCGAGGAGGACTCGGCCGCCGGGACGGCGTCCGGCGCGGAAGCAGCCGGCACGGGGGCATGAGGGGACGCGGAAGCGACAGGGGAAGAAGGCACAGTGATCTTCGGGGAGGGGTCCCGGGGGGACTCACACGGAACATCGGCGGGAGCTCGGTACACCGGCTGCGCTGCGCGGTCGCTCCCCCGCATCTGGCGGGTGCCGTGCCGCCGGTGAGCCGCGGTGCGGGTCCCGGAAGGACGGCGTCGACCATCGTGGCAGACGGGACCGGCGAGTCGTCGGCGCGGGCTCCGGAAGGGGTGGCGAACGCACACCAAGTCCCCGACCGTGTCGGGGACTTGGTGCTCCTGTGTACTTGCTCACAGCGTCCGTGGCCGGCCGCCGTGACGTCAGTCCTCCAGCTCCTCCTGGATCGGCGTCTTCGGCACGTCCCGCAGGTGCTGCGACAGGCCGGGTTTGCCGCCCTCGCGCGCCTGCTCGGCACGCTGTGCGGCGGTGTGCCCGAGGTCGGAGTCGGGGTCCACCCGGACCGACCGGGCCACGTCCTCCCGGCTGGTGTACTCCTCGGGCGGTATGCCGCGCAGCGCCTTGACCACCTCGTCCGAGGCGCCGGCGGCGCGCGCCGCCGTCAGCAACTGGTCCTTGTCGGCCGGAAAGTCGACGTCCTTCAGCGCGCCGAGCACCTCCGGCACATTGGTGTGCGCCATGGGGGCCTCCTTGCTACTGCTCTTCGTAGTCCTCCCGCTGGATGCCCGCCTCCTCCATCGCCTCACGCATGGTGCGGCCGGACGGGCCGGTGGGCGCGGGCTTGCCGGCGTTCTCCTCCGCCGGTTCCATGACCACGTCGTCGGTGGTCTCGGTCTTCTGCCGGTTCCCCTCGGGAACGGTCATCGCGACGATTCCTCACATACGCCTCTCGCTTCCTGAACGACGGCGAGTACCCGGGAGACCAGGCCGTGAACACCCTGAAGATCGGGAGCACACACGTGCGTGTCGCACGGCACATACGGCGGACCATGCCGCGAAGCTGACCTGGGCGGGACCTGTGGGCCGCGACGCCCTGCTTCCCGTCCGGCATGCCCCGCGACGCTGCGGGAACCCACGGGAGCGCACGGTCCCGGCGTGAGAGAGGACGTGTTCGATGCAACCGGTCGCCTCGGGGCCGCGAGCACTGGCCGCCACGGTCGTCAACCCGGGAGATCTCGACGCGGCCCGCGCCCAGATGGGCTTCTCCCTCGCCTGGCACATCGTGCTGGCCTGCCTCGGCGTCGGCCTGCCGCTGCTGACCTTGATCGTGGAGTGGCGGGGTGTGCGGACCGGGGACCCCTCGTACCGTCTCCTCGCCCGCCGCTGGGCCCGCGCCATGGGGGTGCTCTTCGCCGTCGGCGCGGTGTCCGGCACGATTCTCAGCTTCGAGATGGGCCTGCTGTGGCCGGGTCTGATGGGAACCTACGGCCAGGTGATCGGCCTGCCCTTCGCCATGGAGGGGATCGCCTTCTTCATCGAGGCGATCTTCCTGGGCATCTACCTGTACGCGTGGGACCGGCTGCCGCCGCGCACCCATCTGCTGACCGGTGTGCCGATCGTGGTCGCGGGTGTGGCGTCGGCGTTCTTCGTGGTGTGCGCCAACGCCTGGATGAACCAGCCGCGCGGTTTCACGCTGCGTGACGGCAAGGTGGTGCACGTGGACCCGTGGGCGGCCATGTTCAATCCGGCAACCCCGCCGCAGACCACGCACATGATCCTCGCGGCCCTGATGGTCGCGGCCTTCCTGACCTCCAGCGTGTACGCGGTGGCGCTGCTGCGCGGCCGCCGGGACCGCTACCACCGGCTGGGCTTCACCGTCCCGCTGGTCCTGGGCGCGATCGTCACTCCCGTGCAGTTGGTCGTCGGGGACTGGGCGGCGCGTTTCATCGCCCACTACCAGCCGGTCAAGCTCGCCGCGATGGAGGGCGTCTACCGCACCGGTGACCACGTGCCGCTGACCATCGCCGGCATCGCGGGCCCGCGCGGCCTGCGTTACGGGCTGGAGATCCCCGACGGGCTGTCGCTGCTGGTGGGCTACAGCCCGAACACCGTGATCAAGGGCCTCGAGGAGGTGCCGCCCGACCAGCGCCCCCCGGTCACCGGGGTCCACCTGGCCTTCGACCTGATGGTCGCCTGCGGCCTGTTCCTGCTCGCGGTGAGTGTGTGGCTGCTCGTGCTGGGGCTGCGTCGCAGGCGCCGTGGCGGCCCCTGGCTGGAGGGCGAGAGCCGCCCGCTGCGCGCCTTCCTGGCGCTCGGTGTCCTGACCGGACCGGCGGCGGTGGTCGCCCTCGAGTGCGGCTGGACGGTGACCGAGGAGGGGCGTCAGCCGTGGATCGTGTGGGGGCTGCTGCGCGTCCACGACGCCGTGAACGTGGCTCCCGGGCTGATGGCCGGGCTGTGGCTGGTGGTCGTCGTCTACGCGTTGATGACCGTGGCCACGGTCTATGTGCTGCGCCGTCTGACCCGCGACCGGCCTGTTCCGCTCGCTCCCCAGGAGCACGACGTACGGGAGTACCCCGTTGTCTGACCGCTCGCCCTCGCTGCGTACCCGCACCACCGTGACGGGGGGACGCTGATGCTCGCCAACACGGCCCTGGCCGCCATGTGGGTCGGCCTGACCTGCTACGCCCTCTTCGGCGGAGCCGACTTCGGGGCGGGCCTGTGGGACCTGCTCGCCGGGGGCAGCGAGCGCGGCAGGCCGCCGCGACGGCTCATCGAGCACAGCATCGGCCCGGTGTGGGAGACCAACCACGTGTGGCTGATCTTCGTCGTCGTCATGCTGTGGACGGGGTTCTCACCGGTGTTCGCGGCGGTGATGTCCACCCTCTACATCCCGCTGACCCTGACGGCTCTCGGGATCATCGCCCGGGGTGCCGCGTTCGCGTTCCGCAAGGTCAGCACGGAGGTGTGGCAGCAGCGACTGTTCGGCGGCTTCTTCGCGCTGTCCTCGGTCGTCACGCCCTACTTCCTCGGCTCGGTCGCCGGAGCAGTGGCCTCGGGGCGCGTGCCTCCCGGCCTGGCGAAGGGGAACCTGGTCACCGGCTGGCTCAATCCCACCTCCGCGCTGGGCGGTGTGCTGGCCGTGCTGACCTGCGCGTTTTTGGCGGCGGTGTATCTGAGCGGGGATGCCGCGCGGACCGGGGAGGACGACCTGGCGGTCTACTTCCGGCACCGGGCCCTGGTCACGGGGGTGGTGACGGGTGTGGTGGCCCTGGCCGGGATCGCCGTCCTGCACGCGGACGCGCCGCAGCTCTTCCACGGCCTGACGCACCGGGCGCTGCCCCTGGTGGTGGTCTCGGCGGTGCTCGGCGTGGTCAGCCTGGCCCTGCTGATGCGGGCGAGGCTGACGTCGGTACGGGTCACGGCGGCCACGGCGGTCGCCGCGATCCTGTGGAGCTGGGGGGTCGCCCAGTACCCCGCGATGCTCCCCCCGTCGGTCACCGTGCGTGACAGCGCCTCGCAGTCGTCCGTCCTGGGGGCGAGCCTCGCGGCCCTTGCGGCCGGTGCGCTGCTGCTCGTGCCGTCGCTGCTGTGGCTGTACTCGCTCTTCCAGCGCCGCCCCGCGCCCGCGGCACGGGACGGCGAGCGCGGCGCCTGAGAGCCACTCCCCCGGCCGTGGCGGCGCGGCGGGGATCGCGCGCCCGGCCCGCGCATGGCCCTGCCGGGCACCGGGTACTCGGGGGTCCGGCGCTTTTGGCGGCGCCGTGTCAACCGGAACGTCTCACCGCCTGGAGGAGCCATGGCGGGTGTCAGCCCCACAGATCTGCAGAAAGCACTGTCCGGCGCGGAGTACCCGGCCGACACCGAGCAGCTCAAGAAGGTCGCCCGGGACAACCGCGCTCCCAAGGAGATCACCGAGCGCATCGATCACCTCGGGAAGAAGAAGTTCCAGAATCCGGCCGAGGTGAGCAAGGCGGTGTTCGAGAACGAGTGATCCGATCTCGGAGGTGCGGCGGCCGGGGCGAGGTGCCCCGGCCGCGGTGCGTGCGGCCGCTGGTCAGCCGACGTACTTGCGGGCCGGGGAGGTCCGCCTCGCCTCCTCCAGGGCGACCAGGCCGGCCTCGAGATCGGCGGGCACGGGATCGCGCTGTTTAAGGACCCAGGGAAGCCCGGCCACCGCCCGCGCGAACGCGCGCAGGGACGCGCGGTCCCGGGGGACCGTGCGCATCAGGTACCAGGTGCGGCGCAGCGCAGACGGCCAGGGGCGGCGCAGCCAGGTGAACCAGAGGGTGTTGCGCAGTCCGAGGACGCGCCGTTCGGTGCTGTCCCGTACCTGGGACGCGGCGTGATGGATGGTCAGTTCCGGTGCATAGCTGAGCCAGTGGCCCCGGCGCAGCAGGTCGGTGGCGAGGAGTTCCTCCTCGCCGCCCAGCCACAGTCCGGGGTGGAATCCGCCCACGGCCCTGAAGGCGTCCACGCGCATCACGGTCGCGGCGGCGAGGAACGACCCCAGGGCGGGGCCGGGCAGCCAGTCGGGGCCCCTGAGGGGTGAGTCGCGCAGTTCGGCGACGACGGGGTCCTCCTCCCCCGACGGCTCGACCACGATGCGGGCCGTCACGGCCGCGAGCTGGGGATGGGCGTCGAGGAGGTCCGCGGCCCGCCGCAGGGATCCCGGTTCCCACCAGGTGTCGTCGTCGCAGAACGCCACATAGGGCGTCCGTACGTGACGCACCGCCAGGTTGCGGCCGACCGCTCCCAGGTTGCGTCCGGGGCACAGCAGCCGGACCTCGGGGAAGTGCCGGGTGACGGCGTCCGCGGTGCCGTCGGTGGATCCGTTGTCCGTGACGACGACCCGGGGCCGCTCGGGAAGGTCCCGCAGGGTCCGCAGGGTGCGCAGCAGTTCCGGGCGGCGGTCCCGGGTGATCACGACGACCGTGGTCCGGGGGTCGGGGTGGAGGTCGTCGCCGTGCGGGGTGCCGGTGTCGTTCCGGGGTGTCGTGGCGGGCACGTGAGAGGGGTCGTGGGGCATGTCCGCTCGTCCTCGGTCGTCGGTGCTCATGGGGTGGCCCGCTCCAGCAGGCGGACGGCGTGCTCGATCCGGGCGGGCAGCGGTTCGCGGTCCCTGAGCGCCGCGGGGAGCCGGGCGATCGCGCCGCGCAGCGCCGCAGCGGCGTCGCGCTCGCCGCGGGCGGCCGCCGCGGCGAGGCGGGCGGTGTGGCCCAGTGCCACTGTGACGGGCCGGCGGAGCCATGCGGTGAGCAGGGCGTTGCGCCGCTGGACCGCTGAGCGGCCGGGGCGTTCGCCGGGGTCCGGGTGGTGATGGGCCGTCACCGACGGCACATAGCTGACGCCCCAGCCGCGGGCCGCGAGGTCGTAGGCCAGCAGGGTCTCCTCGCCCCCGAAGAAGAGCACCCGGTGGTAGCCGCCTGCTTCGAGGAAGGCGCGGCGGCGGACCACCGCCGCGCAGGCGAGGAAGCCGAGCACCGGGCGGCCCGGCAGGTCGGGGTCGGGCGGCAGCGGCGAGCGCGCGAGTACGGAGTTCAGCGGGTCCTCGGCGGCGTCCGGGCCGACCAGGGTGCGGGCGGCCAGCAGGCCGAGCCGGGGGTGGGCGTCGAGGACGTCCGCGGCGGTGTCCAGGGCGCCCGGCGCCCACCAGGAGTCGTCGTCGCTGAAGGCGACGTAGGGCGTGGCGGCGTGCCGTACCGCGAGGTTGCGGCCGAGCGCACCGGTGTTGCGTCCGGCGGCCAGGACGCGCACGCCCAGTGGGTGGTCGCGTACGGCGGCCACGGTCGTGTCACTGGAGCCGTTGTCCACGACGATGACGGGGGGCCGCTCGGGCAGGTCGGCCAGGCGGTCCAGGGTGCGCAGCACGCTGTCACGGCGGTCGCGGGTGATCATGGCGACGGTGACACGGCAGGCGTGCCACTCGGGCGCGTCGATGTCCCTCACGCGCCCTCCTGAAGCAGCTTCTGTACGCCGCGCAGCACGTCGTGGGCCGTGACCCCGTTGCGGCCCGGGCGGGCGCCCGCCTCCGCGCGGGGACCGGTCTCGTCGCCGAGGAGCACACCGGGCACTCCGTAGGGCCCCCGGCGTGGATCCACCGGGGAGCGGAGCGAGACGACGGGGGTGCCGGTGGCGGCGGCGAGCTGGGCGGGGGCCGTGCTGCCGGTGACGACGACGTCGGCGGCCCGCACCACCCCGGCCAGGGTTCGCGCGTCCGTGCGGCCGCCGAGGTCCACGGCCGTGCCGCCGCTGACGTACCGGGTCAGGGTGGTCTCGTGCGGGCCGCCGGTGACGACGACGCGATGGCCCGCGTCGGCCAGCAGGGCGACCGCCTCCGCGCAACCGTCCGGGTCCCAGGCGCGGTTCGGCGTGCCGGCGCCGGGGTGGACCACCACGTAGGGGCCGTTGCCGGTGACGCCGGCGGTGTCGGGCGACGGCACCACGCGCAGCCGTCCGTCGTCCCCGTCGCGGAGCGAGAAGCCCAGGCGGGCCGCCGTCTGAAGTGCCGCCTCGGCCGCGTGGTCGGGGCGGCCCTGCGGGCGCCGGGCCGGGCTGTCGACGTGGTCGACGGCTCCGACGCGGGGCACCCGGGCCGTGCGCAGCAGTTGCTCGACCGGCAGCGGGCTTCGGTGCGACGGGGTGAGGTCGAGCGCCACGTCGTAGGAGTCCTCGCGCAGGCGCCGCAGCAGTCGGTCGGTGTCCGCCTCGCCCTCGCCCGGCGGGTCGGCGCCCTGCCGGGCGTCCTCCGCCACGAGGACGTCGTCGGCATGGGGCAGCAGCCGGGCGGCGGGGGCACCACGGGCGCCGCACACGACGGTCACGTGGCCGGCCCGGGTGGCGACGGCTCGGACGGCGGGACCGGTCAGCAGGACGCCTCCGAAGCCGCCGAGCCGCACGACGAGCGCCTTCACAGCGCCCCTCCCCCGTGCGCCACTTCTTCCGGGGTCCTGTCCGTGCAGGCGGCGATGGTCCGCTTGAGCCCTTCCTCCCAGGTCACCTTCGGTACCCAGCCGAAGAGTTCGCGGGCGAGGGTCGTGTCGGGCCGGCGCCCCGCGGGATCGCCCGGGTCCCGGTCGACGAAGGCCAGGCGCGAGGTGGAGCCGGTGAGGGCGATCACCCGGCGCGCGATCTCCTCGACGGTGGTCTCCTCGTCTCCGCCGATGTTGACGGGCCGCACGGACCGGCTGGCGGCGACTCGCAGGATGCCGTCGACGGTGTCGTCGACATAGCACAGGGAGCGGGTCTGGGTGCCGTCGCCCTCGATGGTGACGGGTTCCCCGGCCAGTGCCTGCCGGATGAAGGCGGGGAGGGCCTGACGGCCGTCCGCCGGCATCCGGGGGCCATAGGTGGTGAACACCCGTACGACTCCCGCGTCGGTGCCCCGGGCGCGCGCGTGGGCGGTGGTGAGCGCCTCGGCGAACCGCTTGGACTCGTCGTAGGCGCTGTGCGGTCCCACGGGGTCGACGTCGCCCCAGTAGTCCTCCCGCTGCGGGTGCACCGCCGGATCGCCGTAGACCTGGCAGGAGGAGCCCAGCAGGAAGCGGGCGCCGTCCCGGTCGGCGACGGCCAGCGCGTTGCGCGTGCCGAGGCCGCAGGCGGCGATCGTCTCCAGGGCCCGGTCCCGGGCGTCGGCGGGGGAGGCGGGACCGGCGAAGTGCAGCACCACGTCATAGGGGCCGGCGAGGGCTTCGCGGCTCTCGGGCCGCGCGATGTCGCACTCCACGAACCGGAAGCCCGGCCGGCCGGTCAGATGGGCGATGTCGGCCGCCGATCCCGACACCAGGTCGTCCACGCAGTCGACGTCGATCCCGCTGTCCAGGAGACGTTCGCACAGGTGTGAGCCGAGGAATCCAGCACCTCCGGTCACCGCCGCGCGCCCCCAGAAGGGCCGGGCCGTCGGCAGCGGGGAGAACGTGGTCGTCGGCGTCATCAGCACGTGGTCCTTCCGCCTTCCTTTCGCCGATGGTGACGCACGCCTGTGCGCGGCGGCCGGTCGAGTGCCCCGGCGGGTCGTTTTCATGCTCGGGCCTGCGGTGAGGGCGTGCCACAGGGGCGCGGGCACCGCACCGCCGACCGCGTGGCGGCCACGGCGGCTCGTCGCGGCTCGTTCGAGTGAACCCGCGCGGCCGGACGGACCGCCCGGCATCCCCCGGGCCGAACGGGGTACTTCGCCGCCATGCGGGTGAGCGTGATTGACGTGGGTTCGAACACGATCCGTCTGATGGTGGCGGACGTGGAGCGCGGTGTGCCCCTCCCGGTGCACACCGCGAAGTGGAAGCAGCGGCTGTCCGACCAGACGGACGCGGACGGGCGGATGGCGGACCCGGCGGTGGAGCAACTGGCCCAGTCGGTCGCCGAGGCCGCCGCGACGGCCGAGCGGTGGGGGTCGGGGCCGCCCCTGGCTTTCGCGACCGCGGTGGTGCGCGCCGCGCCCAACCGGCGGGAGGTCCTGGAGGCGGTGCGCGGCCGGACGGGTGTGGCCCTGTGCACGCTGCCCGGCGAGGTGGAGGCGGAGCTGACGTTCCTCGCGGCACGGCGGTGGATGGGCTGGCGGTCCGGGCCGCTGGCGCTGCTCGACATCGGCGGCGGTTCCCTGGAGGTCGCGCTGGGCCGGGGCAGCCTCCCGGACTTCGCCGCGTCGCTGCCGCTCGGTGCGAACCGGCTGACCCGTGAGTTCTTCGCCGAGAACGATCCGCCCACCCCGGCGGACATCAAGGCGCTGCGCCGCAAGGTGCGTCACCAACTGCGCGACGTGGCCACGCGCGCCCGTTGGGAGAGCCCCTGCGCGGCGGTGGCGACCTCACGCACGTTCCAGCAGCTGGCACGGTTGTGCGGGGCGCCGCCGGGGCGGCACGGCCCGTTCGTGCACCGTGAGTTGCGCCGTGCGGATCTGCGGCGGGCCATCGACGCCCTGGCCTCCCGCCGGTCGGCGGAACGGGCCGACCTGCCGGGCATCTCCGCGCCACGGGCCCGCCAGAGCCTGGCCGGTGCCCTGGTCGCCCACACCGTCATGAAGCTGGCGAGCTTCGAGACGGTGACCGTCTGCCCGTGGGCGGTCAGGGAGGGTGTGCTGCTGCGGTCCATCGAGGACGGCATCGGCTGGTGGTCGAAGGTCGCGCGGGACGGTGAGGAGACGTTGTCGGGTGCCGCCGTCCCGCTGCGCGTGGCGGAACCGACGGCCTGACCGGGACACCCTCAGGGCGGCGACCGGGCCGCGGGACTGGAGCGCTCCGCGGCCCGGTCGTCGCTCTGAGGGCCGCACCCTCGTCCCGGCGTGCACAGGGAAGACCCCTCCAGACCCCTCTCCCCGCGTGCACGGGGTCCGTCTCCGCGTGCACGGGGTCACCCGTCTCTCCGTGCACGGGGTCGCCCCGAGCAGACGACTCCGCGGTGTGCGGCCGGCCCGGGCGGACGCCGGGTCGCCTCTCAGGCCCGGTCCGTCAAGGCTGCCACCAGTGCCGGGGCGTTGTCGTCGTCCGGGTCCTCCAGGAACTCGCGGCGCACCTGCCGGGCCGCGACCCGGCCGGAGGTCAGGCACCACTGCCACCAGTGGTCCAGCCGCCGGGTGGTGAGGCGGTCCGCGGGGACCAGCGCGGGCCAGCCGCAGGCCTCGGCCTGGGCGGTCAGCTTGGCGCCGCCCTCGACGGGGTCCACGGCCAGGGCCGGCACTCCGCCGCGCAGCGCGAGCACCAGCCCGTGCAGCCGGTCGGTGACCACCAGGTCCATCCGGGACAGCACGGACTCGAACTGCCCGGGCGTGGCGCACAACCGCCAGTCGTGGCTGTCCAGCCGGGTCTCCAGCTCCACACGCGCGCAGTCCTTGCCGGCCAGCCACCGGGTGACCGTCTCGGCGGCCTCGTCGTGCCGGCGCCTCTCCCCGTACTCGTGCTGCCCGTGCGTGAGGATCACCCCGACGACGGGCGTGGTCGTCTCGCTCGGCGCGTGGGTGGACAGGTCGGGAACGGGGCCCATGGCGGGCGCGTCCCTCGGCAGGACCCGGTGGAATCCGGTGACGGCCGGATCGTCGGCGTCCAGCACGGAGGTGCCGACCGCGATCCGCACGCAGTGCGAGAATCGCCGGTGCAGTTCCTCGATCCGGGGTCCGTGCAGCGGCCCGCAGATGAAGATCAGATGCGAATAGGAGGCGGGCCGTACGTCGTCCAGGTGCAGCGCCGACGGCCGGAAGCCGGGGCTCCACGCCACGTCGTAGGGGATCCCCTGGTGACGCAGCACGTCCTCGACCCGCCGCAGGGCCAGCACATCTCCCGCGGTGGCCTCGCCGTCCACAAAGCTGAACCATCCGGTCAGCAGAGTCCTCAGATGCCTCGCACACACAACGCCTCACGAGTGCCCCCTCGTCACGTGCTCACTCATCCCCGCAGGGGTTCGCAGACACCCGGGCCGGCGTTCACGGTCACCGCGTCGGCGCGCCGGACGGCTGCGGTATCGTCCGGGCCCTCGGAGCCCGTACGGCGCGGGCCGGGAGTTCACGGAGTTCTGTCGACGAGGTGCCCGCCATGACCGAAGCCGATCAGGGACCCGGGGCCGCGGCGGCCCGGTTCACCGGGCGTCCGGTGACCGGTGAGCGCCCGGGGTCCGGTGCGCTCGCGGAGGTCGTCCTCGACGGTGGCCGGGTGGTGATGGTCAAACGCGGCGACGAACCCGGCTCCCTGCGGGCCGAGGCGGCGGGGCTGCGCTGGCTGGCGGACGCCGGCGCGGTGCGTGTCCCCGCCGTGCACGGTCACGACGAGCACTGGCTTGTCACCGACCGCGTCCGGCCCGGGCGGCCCAGTGCCGAGGCGGCAGTGCGCTTCGGCCGCGAACTGGCGGCCCTGCACACGGCCGGTGCGCCCGCGTTCGGCGCCCCGCCGCCCGGTGGTCCCGAGGACGCGTACATCGGCCTCGCCCCGATGCGCAACGTCGCCGGTGAGGACTGGCCGGGCTGGTACGGCGAGCACCGGGTGCTGCCCTATGTGCGCCGTGCGGTGGACGACGGCACGTTGCGGTCCACCGAGGCGACGCTGTTCGAACGTGTCTGTGAGCGGCTGCCGGAGGTGGCCGGTCCCGCGGAGCCGCCCGCGCGGCTACACGGCGACCTGTGGAACGGGAACGTGTTGTGGGGCGCCGACGGCCACGCCTGGCTGATCGACCCGGCCGCGCACGGCGGACACCGGGAGACCGACCTCGCCATGCTGCACTTGTTCGGCTGCCCGCACCTGGACCGGGTGCTGGCCGGATACCAGGAGGCGACTCCGCTCGCGGACGGCTGGAGGGATCGGATCGGGCTGCACCAGCTCTTCCCGCTGCTGGTCCACACGGTGCTGTTCGGCGGCGGGTACGCGGGGCAGGCGCTCGCGGCGGCCCGCGCGGCCCTGGCGGCCTGACCCACCGCACGCGTGTTCCTCGGCAGGGTACGGTCTCCTGGTCACCGCACCCGGAGGAGCCGCCATGTCCCGCGCCACCGACGCCTCGTTCGACCTGTTGCCCGGCGCCGACGGCTCTCCGGTGATCCTCCATGTGCCGCACGGGGCGCGGGAGATACCGGCGGACGTGCGTGAGGCCATCCTGCTCGACGACACGGCCCTCGCCCGGGAGCTGGATCACATCACGGACGCGCACACCGGCGAACTGGCCGACCTCGCCGCGAAGGCCGCCACCGTCACGCCCTGGCGGTTCGTCAACCGGCTGTCACGGCTGGTGGTCGATCCCGAGCGGTTCCCCGACGAGCGGGAGGAGATGCTCGCCGTCGGGATGGGCGCCGTCT
The DNA here is from genome assembly GCF_014905555.1 of Streptomyces sp. Y2F8-2. Classification (GTDB taxonomy): domain Bacteria; phylum Actinomycetota; class Actinomycetes; order Streptomycetales; family Streptomycetaceae; genus Streptomyces; species Streptomyces cynarae. The sequence goes on from NZ_BNGS01000013.1 coordinate 108,547, forward strand.
ACACCCGCACCACGCACCGCGAGGTCCTGCGAGGGGACGGCACCGACCCGGAACCGCTGCTGCGGCGCTACTTCCACCCGTACGCGCGGGCGATGACGGCGGCGGTCGCGGACAGGCTGGCCGCCACGGGCCGGGCCGTGGTCCTCGACGTCCACTCCTACCCGACCTCCCCTCTGCCCTACGAACTGCACGGCGAAGGCCCCCGACCACCGGTCTGCCTGGGCACGGACTCCTTCCACACGCCGCCGGAGCTGCTCGCCCGGGCGCGTGAGGCGTTCGCCGGGTTCGGCGGAACGGGGGTCGACAGCCCCTTCTCCGGGGCGTACGTCCCCCTGGAGTTCTACGGCGCACAGCCCCGGGTCACCGCCCTGATGGTGGAGATCCGCCGGGACACCTACATGACCGAACCGGGCGGTGCCGCGGGCCCCGGTCTGCCCCGCCTCGCGTCGGCCCTGGCGGCCCTGGTGGACGCGGTGTCCTGAGGGACGTCCCCGCCCGAGGTCACTGCAGCAGCGGAAGCTTGCCCACAATCTTGCTGACGCGGTTGCGCGGGCCCACGATGCTCACGGCGCAGTACACGAGGTCGTCGGTGGCGGTCTTGCCCACGGTGGCCTGGTAGTCGGCGTAGACCAGCGTCTCCTGGGCCGCGACCGGCATGTCGGCGACGAAGGTGTCGGCGTACGAGGCCGCCTTGGCGCGGATGGCGCGGAGAGTGTCGGCATCCGCCGCCAGGACCGAGCAGCCGGCCCAGGGCAGTCCCGGGTGCACGGCGCCCTCGGCGTCGGTGGCGTCTTCGCCGAGCAGCCCGGTCACCGCGGACTGCGTGGCCGCCGCGACGCAGACGGCGGCGTTGACGGCGCGGCCCGAGGGCAGGTCCCGGTCGACGACCACGACCCACTTCAGCCGGGCGGCGCGGGTCGAGACGCCGGGGTCCACCTCCTCGGGGCGCAGCCGATCTGCGAGCCGGTCGTGTTTTCGTCGGTCATGAGCTTGTCTCCTGAGCATTTCTGCGGCTGGTGCCGCGAATGCTAGGCAGGTGTGCGTCTCTGTCGCTTGACTGTCGAACTTTTGCAGGCCACGGCCGCCGCATGACCGCCAGTGGTGAACTTCATGCGGCAAGTCATCCGATGTGGCGTCGAACGTGCGGACATGGATCGGGGCCCGTCACCGTTTCCCGCGCGGGACCGCCGGGGATCCGGCGGCGGGCTCGATACGCCGGGGCTGGACGTGCTCGTAGGCCATGGTGGTCTGCACGTCGGCGACCTCACGGCGCTCGGTCAGCCGGTCGATGACGAAGGCGTAGACGCCGTTGACGTCCGGGACGGCGACGTGGATGAGGAAGTCGTGCGCTCCGGAGGTGACGAACAGGCCGATGACTTCGGGAAGCTGGGCCGCCCACTCGCGGAACCCCTCGATCACGGGGCGGGCCGGCGGCCGGATGCGGACCGAGATGAGCGCCTGGACCGGGCGGCCCACCGCCTCGAGGTCCACGGCCGCGTGGTAGCCCGTGATGACCCCGCGCTCCCGCAGCAGCCGTACCCGCTCCAGCGAGGTGGACGGGGAGACCCCCGTCCGCGCGGCCAGCTCCCGGTTGGTCTGCCGTGCGTCGTCCTGCAGTTCCCGCAGCAGGGCGCGGTCCAGTGCGTCCATGTCCATGCCGCTCACTATGCCGTACGAAATTCGGCGGCAGCCGGGAATCTCCCTACGGCTGCTGGCCGCAGCGGTTCGACCCGCCGGTGTGCTCCGGTCCGTCAAGGCCGCGCCACTTTTTGTTATCGGCCGGGTCCGGGGCCGTCTCCTGTGCGCAATCGTCCGCATCGACCATCTGACGAGACCGAGGACGCACCCACGTGAGAGCACGGATCAGCCGCCGGAGCATGCTGAAGATCGCCGGTACGGCCGCGGGCGCGGCCGCCGTCACCGCCGCCGTCCCCGCCCCCGGGGCGTCGGCGGCGGGCACGGCCTTCGCGCACCCGGGACTGCTGCACACCCAGGCCGACCTGGACCGCATGGCGGCCAAGGTGAAGGCGGGCGCCGCTCCCTACACGGCGGGTTTCGCCAAGCTCACCGCCAACCGGCACGCGCAGAGCACATGGACCGCCCGCCCGGCGGCGACCGTCTACCGGGGATCGGGCACACCGGAGAACTACAGGGTTCTCTACAACGACGTCCACGCCGCCTACCAGAACGCCCTGCGCTGGCACGTCAGCGGCGACAGCGCGCACGCGGACGCCGCCGTGGCGATCCTCAACGCCTGGTCCGCCACTCTGACCACGCTGGACGGCACGGCGGACCGGTTCCTGGCGGCCGGGCTGTACGGCTACCAGTTCGCCAACGCCGCCGAACTCGTGCGCGAGCGCGACGGGTTCGAGTTGGCCCGCTTCCAGAAGATGATGCGGTCCGTCTTCCTTCCGGTCAGCTCCGACTTCCTCACCAGCCACAACGGCGCCTACGTCAGCAACTACTGGACCAACTGGGACCTGGCCGCGATGGCCTGCGTCCTCGCCGTCGGCATCCTCTGCGACGACCGCACCGCGGTCGACCAGGCGGTCTCCTACTTCCGGAGCGGCGACGGCATGGGCTCGATCAGGAACGCGATCCCCGTGGTGCACCCCGACGGCCTCGCGGAATGGGCCGAGGCGGGCCGCGACCAGGGCCACGCCCTGCTCGGGGTCGGACTGATGGCCACGGTGTGCGAGATGGCCTGGAACCAGGGCATCGACCTGTACGGGTACGACGACAGCCGCTTCCTCAAGGGCGCCCAGTACGTGGCCAAGTGGAGCATGGGCGGATCCGTGCCCTACACCGCGCTGACCCGGAAGAAGGGCGCACCGGGCATCTGGTCCGGCAGTGAGACGACCAGCAAGGCGGCCGCCGTGGATCCGGCCATGACCCGTCCGATCTGGGCCATGATCGCCAACCACTACACCAAGCGCCGGGGGCTGGACGCCCCCTATGTCACGCGGATCGCGGCCAGGACGGCCCCGGAGGGCGGCGGCGGGGACTACGGGCCCAACAGCGGCGGATACGACCAGCTCGGTTTCGGCACCCTGACGTTCACCCGCGACCGGGTGTCCACGGCCGAGGCGACGGCGTCCCCGACGCCCGTGTCCGGCGCGGCCACCGGGGCCGGAGGCGGGCCCTCCGCGCCGTCGTCCACGGCCGGTCCGCAGGGCGGCCGGGGCAGGGACCTGGCGAACACCGGCTCCTCGGACGTCCCCGCGTGGACCGCCGCCGCGGGCGTCACCGCCGTCGCGGGCGGACTGCTCCTGCTGCGCCGCCGCGGGCGCGCCGGGCGCGACAGCGCGTGAGCCGAAGGGCCGGCGGCCGACCGTCCCACGACCGCCGGCGTCCCCTCATACACGCCGAGTGCTCACCCCGCGACGCTCCGTGGAGGAGCGCCGATCGCGGCCCTCTCGGGATGCGCGCTGCGCCATCTGGGGGAAAGGTGAGGGGAGGATCGACTCGCAGAGGAGACAGAATGTCGACGTCACAGCCTGATGCGTCGCGTCGTCCGGCCGATGACCGCGCCACGCCGGACGAGCTGCTGCACGCGTGCCCGCTCGAGACCTCGGCGGAGGATCTGGTCCTCGCCTCGGGGCGGGACATCACCCCCAGGACCCTCGCCTGGGCGGAGCGCAAGCTCGCCTCCGAGGGGCACGCCGCGCTGGACAAGCTACTGCCTTAGTGACTCCCGGTCCGGAATCACCGCGCCGGGGACGGGGCCGGGCCCCGGGGCCGTGATTCCGGACCGGTGCGGCTGCTGCGGGGCGTGCTTCAGGCTGCCCTCGAGGAGCGCGTCGGCGGCGGCGACGGCGTCGCGCACGTCGTTGGTCGCCGTCATGACGCACAGCGTGTAGCTGACATCCGCCAGCTCTCGTGCCGCTTCGGGTGTCTCCCGCTCGGCGAGCGCGATCCGCAGGGACGCGTACCGGGTCAGCAGTCTTCTGACGGCCTTCGGATCGGGAACGAGCACAGTCGTGCCTTTCTCTCGTTTTTCCGTCCCGGCTCCCCCGTCTCGGGTGAAGCATGCACAACTCCTCTCACACGGCCCGCTTTTGGCGCGATCTCGACCCTCCTCTCCCCCACGGCCACCCCACGGCGGTCCGGAAGACGGCGCGACACGCGATCACGACCCACCCCTCCCCTCCCGGCCGTTGACGTGCGCGGACCATACTGGGAGCGCCCCTGTCCCCTTTCCCCAGAGTGATCCATGGCAAAGTCCTCCACCGTCCGTGCCACGGCTCCCGACACCGTGTGGCTGGCCCGCGGGCGACACCCCGGCCCGGGCGCCGAGGACGCCGTCCGCCGCCGCCTGCGTGAGCTGAAGAGCGAGAAGGTCATCCAGGACGAGACCGAGTACGACGGTTCCCGGGAGGGCGCGCCCGCGCGCGCCTTCGAGGCGCGGTGGCTCGTCGCGGACGATGTCGTCGTACGGGCCCGCCTCGACGTCGGGGCGCCCGACGACAAGGACGGCGCCCAGGACTGGGTGCTGGTGGCCGAGGCGGACCGGTCCTGGGACCTGCACTGGCCCTCTCCGGCCACCGTGTTCTGGCCAGACGACCCCGACGTACCCTGGGACCACGACGTGGTGCCGGGGCTGCGCTTCAGGGAGATCAACCCGCTGCCCACGGAGGACCGGGCGCTGCGGCGCCTGCTGAAGGACTGCGCGCGCCACTCCTGGAGCATCCACGTGGTCGTCCACGAGGCGATGACCCCCGACGAGCGCGGGCTGCGCCCCCTCGCACCGCTGCTGCCGCCCGGCCTCAGGCACCGCGTCGTGGAACACCGGGCCGCACCGGAGCAGTTCCAGGTGGTCAACTGGGCCCTCTACGACCTCGGGGCCCGGGTGCCCCGTGGCGGTGCCGTGGTGCTGCCCGCGGCACCGTCCGGTCCCGGCGCCGACGACAACGGGTTCAGCGTCCGCACGGTCTTCCTCGACGGTTCGCACCCCACGGAACTCCTCGACACCGTGCGGCGCTTCGCCGAGCAGCCCGCACCCCTGCCCGAGGGCGCGGAGGAGGCCCTGTCCGCGCTGCGCGAGCAGTGGCATCTGACCACCCTCGAGGAGGAACTGGCCATGGCGCACCGCCGGCTCGCCGCCTACGCCGAGGCGCTCGAGGCCATGACGAAGTCGCGGGACATGTACCGGGAGGCGGCCGAACTCGCCCACGAGGCGCTGGCGGCCTACCAGGAGGCCGGCGCGCTGCCCGCACCCCGTCGGCCACGCAAGAGGGAAGGTTTCTCCTTGCGTACTCTGGCCAAGCCCCTGGAGCGCGTGGTGGACGGCGTGAAGTCGCTCGGTGTACCCGGCCCGCAGAACGGTGACACCGCCCCCGAGGCGGAGACCTCCGCGGACACCTCCCCGGCCGGGCCGCCCGACTCCGGGGACTCGAAGCAGCCGTAGAGCCCCGACGTCCGGATCGGCAGGCGGGCCCCCCTGCCGACAGCAGAGGGCCCCGCCGCGTGCCGGGGGGAGAGACATCGGCGGGGCCGACGGCTCGAGGCGCCGGGGGGGAGGGCACCCACGAGCGGTCTGACATGCTGGTGCCCGACTTCCCGGGAAGTATGCGTGGCCGTTTTCCGCGTCTTGTGTCACCCATCCGTGAGGGCCGGGTGTAGGCGGAGGTTTAGGGGGTACCCGGGCGTGAACTCGCTGTCGGGTGCCACTCCGGCAGCGAGATGTTGATCACCTCCGGAGCGCGGATCGCGGTGCATCTGTTGTCCGCCCCGGGGTAGGCGAGCCCCGCCACACCGTACGGATGGGAGGACATTGTGTCGGCTGAGCAGACCCCGCTGTCCATCGATGTGACGATGCCCCGGGAGGATGTCGCGCTGGTCACTGTGAAGGGTTTCCTGGACGTCGACACAGCGACGGAGTTGCAGCACCACCTGGCCAACCAGATGCACCACGGCCGGCAGCACCTGTTGCTCGACCTGTCGGAGGTGCCGTTCATGGACTCGTCGGGCATCAACATCATTCTCAACGCCTACAAGGAGACCCGTCAGGTCGGCGGCTCGATCGGCCTCATCGACCCGGCTCCGGCCGTCCAGCGGATCCTCGACCTGACGGGGGTGAGCCTGACCGTCCCCTCCTTCAAGACCGTTCAGGACGCCCTGGACGACACGGGCGATGCGTTGAGCCGGCCCTAGGCTCACGGGCGGGGCGTTCCTCTCGGGCGCCGGGCCGGACCACGGGTGTGCCGGCGAGACCGGTCACCGTGCGGGTGACGGCCGGGTGTGCTGACGGCCGGTCAAATGGCGTGCTTCCGAAGGGAACGTCGTCCGCCCGCATGGTCTCCGTGTTCGTCGTCGCCCGCCTCCAACGGTCCGACGCCGTTTATACGGACGGCAGTTGGTCGGGTCCCCCGATCGTTGGATGATCTCCGTGGCGCCCTCGGGTGCCGAGGGGATCTCCCATCATTACAGTGGTCGCGCGACAAGGAACCGCGCTCTCCGGGCAGGCTCCCCAGCCGTCGGGGGAGGGTACGTACGAAGGAGACAGGGACGTGACGGACCAGGAGTCGGCAACGAACCCAGGAGCGTCGACACGGGTCGTGGGGGACTTCCTGCTACTCCGTCGGGAGCAGATCTCTCAGCGCTGGGCCGACCAGACGCTTTTCCGTACGGTGTTCACGGTGTCGCGCGACGAGGCCGTGGAAGCCGCGGGCTCTCTGGTGGAGGCGCTCGCCGCGGTGGCCGCCTCCGGGCGGATCGAGGATCTCCGGGCCCCGGGCTTCGCGGGGATGCGCGAACAACTCACGCGCATGGCGGCCTCGCGGGCCCGCGCGGGTGCGACGCCGTCGCAGATCGCCGACGAGGTGGCGGCCCTGGGCCCCTCGGTCAGGGAGCTGCTGAGCGCCGAACTGTCCGGGTCGGACGGGCAGGCGAACGGATCGCACGCCGTCGCGCTCACCGCCCTGCTGGGCACGCTTCGGGTGCTCGTCATGGAGACCGCCCTGAGCACGGGCGAGGAGATCATCGAGCGGCAGCGCCTGCAACTCCTCGAAGTCGCCACGCCCGTCATCAAACTGTGGAACGGCATCGTCGCCGTACCGCTCATCGGCACCCTGGACAGCGCCCGCAGCCAGGTCGTGATGGAGAGCCTGCTGGAGGCCGTCGTCACCCAGCAGGCCCGGTTCGCCATCCTGGACATCACCGGAGTGCCCACCGTGGACTCCCTGGTGGCGCAGCACCTGATGAAGACCGTCGCGGCGGCCCGCCTCATGGGCGCGGAGTGCATCGTCTCCGGCATCCGGCCGGCGATCGCCCAGACCATCGTGCACCTGGGGATCGACCTGGGCTCGGTCCTCACCCGGGCGAGCCTGGCCGACGCCCTCGCCTACGCCCTCCACGAGCTGGGCGCCGTGATCGTCGACCGGGCGGGCCACGGAGGAGGCCAGCGGTGACCGGCGGTTTCCAGGATCCGACGGGTGCTTCCGTCCCCGTACTCAGGCTCGGCGACGTTCTCCTCGTCACCCTTCAGGGCGAACTGGAGGACAAGTCCGCCGAACAGCTGCAGCAGGACATCAGCGAGGCCATCGCGGGTAGTTCCGCCACCGGAGTCGTCATCGACGTCTCCGGTGTCGAGATCGTCGATTCCTTCCTCGGACGCGTGTTCGCCGAGATCGCGGCGAGCGCCAAGCTGCTCGCCGCGGAGACCGTGGTGGCCGGCATGCGCCCCGCTGTGGCCATCACCCTGGTCGAACTCGGCCTCACGCTGCCGGGTCTGCGCACCGCGCTCGACACCGACGACGCACTGCGGATGCTGACACGGGCGTCCACGCCCCTGTCCCACGGTCCAGCACGCCAGGAGAGCGCGTGACGGAGACATCGGGCCGCGTCACCACATGCCTGCCCATCCGCACGGACATGGATCTGGCGTGGGTGCGGCAGCATGTGCGGCAGGCGGCTGCCGAGATCGGTTTCGGGCTGGTGGAGCAGACCAAACTGATCACCGCGGCCAGCGAGCTCGCACGCAACACACTCGTCCACGGCGGAGGCGGACAGGTGGAGTTCGCCTTCCTGGACAACGGCCGCGCCCGCGGTCTGCGCCTGTCCTTCGTCGACGAGGGACCCGGCATCCCCGACATAGAGCGCGCCCTCACCGACGGCTACACCTCGGGCGGCGGTCTCGGCCTCGGGCTCGGCGGAGCCCGGCGGCTGGTCCACGAGTTCTCGATCGACTCCCGTCCCGGCGAAGGCACGCGGGTCACCGTGATCTGCTGGGCCGCCGGACCGCCCCGGCCCCGCGAGGGGGTCCGATGACCCGCGTCTGGGACGTGCCCGTGCACGACTCGACCCGGGTCCGGGACGTCGCGGTGGCGGTGCAGGACAGCTGCGGCCACGCGGGGTTCGACGACGGCCGTACGGCCGCGGCCGTGCTCGTCGCCACCGAGCTCTCCACCAACCTGCTCAAGCACGCCGGTGGAGGTCGCATCCTCATCGACACGGTGGACGCGGACCTCACCTCGGACGCGGCCGCCCGAAAGCCGGCGCTGCAGATCGTCGCGATCGATCACGGCCTGGGCATCCCCGACCTCGCGGCCGCGCTGGGCGACGGCTTCTCCACCACGTCCTCGCTGGGTGCCGGCCTCGGCACCTGCCGGCGCATAGCGGACGACTTCGACGTGCACAGCGCGCCCGGGAGGGGCACCGTCGCCCTGGCCCGGATAAGGGCCGGGTCCGGTCGCCGGCGGCAGGGGCGCGCCCGGCGCGACCACGCCCCGGTGCGGGCCGGTGGCGTCAACATCGCCCTGGCGGGACCCCATTCGGGTGATGCCTGGGCGTCTGTGAGGTTCGGGGAGCGGGTCACGCTGCTCCTCGCCGACGGGCTGGGGCACGGCCCGGCCGCGGCCGAGGCGTCCGACGCGGCGGTCCGGCAACTGCGGGACAGCGCCCATCTGCCGCCGGCGGAGCTGCTCAGCGTCCTGCACACGGTGTTGCGCAGCACCCGGGGCGCCGCCGTCGCGGTCGCCCAGGTCGACCTCGCAGAAGGGACTCTGGAGTTCTCCGGCATCGGCAACGTCGGCGCCCGGTTCCGTTCCGGCGGTGGCTGGCAGCACCTGCTGTCGCATCCCGGCATAGTCGGCGCCCACCGACCGACACGCATCCCCTGTCAGCGGCTGCCCTGGTCGCCCGACTGTCTCCTCGTCCTGCACAGCGACGGACTGCCCAGCCGGTGGTCCCTGCGGGAGGACGTGCCCTCCGCGGAGCTGGACCCCGGGGTGACGGCTGCGGTGATCGTGCGGGACGCCAGCAGTGCCGCCCGGACCGTCCGCGACGACACCACGGTGACCGTGCTGTCCCCCACCCCGCCGAAGCGTGAACCATGACCCACACCTGGCAGATCATCACCGTCGTCGATGCCGCCCGGGCCCGGATCGCCACCGCGCGGCTCGCGGCCGATCTCGGTGTCTCCGTGGTCGACCGCACCCGCCTGGTCACCGCGCTCACCGAGCAGCTGCGCCAGTGCCTCACCAAGGGCGGCGCCTGGCGGCTGGTCCTCGGGACCACTCCCCCGTCGCGGGGCGAGGAGCAGGCACGGCTGTGGGTCACCGTCCGTCCGGACCCGGACGAACGCCCCCAAGAGGAGCCGACGTGGGAGGCGCAGGTTCCGGCACCGGAACGGGGCAGCCGGGCGGACACGGTGGCGGTGCGCGCCTCCCCGCCGGACCTCGCCGAAGCGCTGTTCAGCGCCGACGACGACACCGCGCGCGTACTGGAGGCACTGACGGAGCAGGAGGCGCTGGTCGCGTTCCACCGTGAGGAGCTGCACCAGACGAACCAGGGCGTCCTCGCGCTGCACGCCGAGCTCGACGCCGCCGGCCAGGCGCAGCGCGAGCTGTTCGCCGCCGAGCGGGCAGCGCGCACGGAGGCCGAGGAGGCGCGCCGCCGGCTCACCTTCCTCGCCGACGCCAGCGCGGCGCTGACGGCGTCCCTGAACCACGGCGAGATCGTCCGTCTGCTCCCCGAACTGCTCACCCCGACGTACGCGCGGACCGCCGACGTGTGGCTGCTCGGCGACGACGAGGCGGAGCCGAGCCACGCGCCACGCCCGGCCGCCGCCGTGCTCGCCGCCCGCACGGGCCGCCCGCAGTACGCGGCGCCCCAACCGGGCGGTCTGCCCGGCGTGGAGGACCGGCCGCCTTCCGCCCTGCACCCCACCCGGCCGCTGCTGTGCCTCCCCCTGTCGGCCCGGCAGGTGCCGCTCGGTGTGATCACCCTCACTCCGCCCGGCGACCGGTGGGATCCGGATGACGCCGTGATGCTGATCGAACTGGCCCGCAGGGCCGCCATCGCGATCGACAACGCCCAGCGCTTCGAGCACAGCCGCGACATCGCCGAGACGCTGCAGCGGGCGCTGCTCACCGAGCTGCCCGCCACCCCCGGGCTCCAGCTCGCCGCCCGCTATCTGCCGGCGACCCACGGTCTGAACATCGGCGGCGACTGGTACGACGCCTTCCGGCAGCCCGACGGGAGCCTGATCGCGGTCATCGGCGATGTCACCGGGCACGGGCTGCACGCGGCGGTGATGATGAGCCAGCTGCGGACGGCCCTGCGCGCGTACGCCGTCGACGGGGGCAGCCCGGGCCGGCTCCTCACCCGGCTGCACCTGTTCCTGCACCATCTCCAGCCGGATCTGTACGCCACCGCGGTGATCGCCCGTTTCCGGCCCGGCGAACCGGTGCTGACCTGGGCCGCGGCCGGTCATCCGCCCCCGGTGCTGCGCACGCCCGACGGCCGGGTGCACACCCTCGACGCCAAGCCGGGCGCCATGCTGGGCGTTCCGGTGCAGCAGGAGATCGAGGACCACACCGCTCCCCTGCCACCCGGCTCTACGCTGGCCCTGTACACGGACGGCCTGGTGGAGCGGCGGGCGTACGGCATCGACCCGGGCATCGAACGTCTCACCGAGGCGATGTCCACGCTCGCCGTGCCCGACCGGAACGGCGGCCTGGAGGGCGCCGCGGACCGGGTACTCGAACCGATGCTGAGGGACTCGGAGGGCGAGGACGACGTGTGTCTCTTGTTGTGTCACGTGGACGACGAGATTGCCGAGAACGCCGGGACTGCCGGGGAGGCGGCCGTACCGTGATCCTGGATGCGTATCCTCCGGCTTTCTGGCAACCGTCATAAGGGGGGCCGGGCGACGGCGCGACGAACGACGAGAACCGGCCGGAGTGCCGGCCGGGGGAAGGACGGCATGGCAACCGAGCCGCGTTGGGACAAGGCCTGGCCGTTCGAGACGGTCGAGGCCCTGGTGGCGGATTTCGGCGGTGACCTGCCCGACGTCACCGGGGCACGGCTGGCCGCCGAGGAGTTTCTGCGACGGTTGGCGCGGGCTTCGCCTCCGACGAGTCCCGAGTACTGGAACGACATACTCCTGGTGGTCGACGAGCTGGCGGCGAACGCCGTCCAGTACGCGCCCGGGCCGTTCGGCCTGCGGATGCGTCCGACGTACGACGGTGTCCATGTGACGCTGCACGACACCAGCACGACGCCTCCGGCACCGCGTCCCTTCAAGCCGGGCCAGAGCGGAGGCATCGGCTGGCACCTGGTGCACACGCTGTGCCACCAGGTGAGCGTGGTCGTCCAGCCGGAGGGCAAGGACGTGCACGTGTTCCTGCCCTGGTAGGGCGCGGGCCCTTCCGGTCCACGCCCTGCCGGGGCGGGAGCCCCCCGCGGTGCCGTCGGCCGACCGACGGTGAGCGCGGGGCGGCTCGTGGGATCAGGCCGCCCGCCACCGTGCCCCGGAGCCGTCCGGGACGGTGCTGCCGGCGGCCCGCGTGTCTCCCGCCTTCTGCGCCGTAGGCCTCTCGCGGACCCGGGACCCGGTGGCGGCGCCGTCCGCGCCGACCGCGCCGTCCTGGGAGGAGCGGGGCACGGCGCGCAGCCGGCGGCGTCCCGCGCCACGGGCCTTCCTGGTGCCGCCCGGGGTGAGCAGGCGTTCCTCATAGCTGCCGAGCGCAAGCATGAGGCACAGCATGGACACCGGCATGAGCAGGGCTACGGCGATCATGTGGGCTCCTTCACAGGGCGTCCTGTTCCGCGTTGCCCCGCTTCGCCCTTGGAAACACGGTTCAGCCGAGTGGCACGAACACGCTGACGGTCTTGCCGTCCGCCCGGGGTTCGATGACGATGTCGCGCGCCAGCTTGATGATCAACGGCCAGCCGAACCCGCCCCGCTCCTGCCTGTTGGGAAGCTCGCCGGTACCGAACGCCACGGCGGGGATGTCCAGGCTGCGGTCGCGCACGACGAGGCGGACGCCCTCCCGCGTGGGGACGGCCTCGAAACCGGCGAGTCCGCCCCCGTGGCGGATGGCGTTGGACACCAGTTCCGAGGTGACGAGCAGCAGGTCGGCGACGGCCTGCTCGGTCGGCTGCACGGGTGCGGTGTCCCAGTGGCTCCGGACGACCGCGAGCACGTGCGCGCGCGCCGTTGCCGCGCTGGTCACCGGGACGCGGGGCGGGGACGGGTCGCTCTGCCGCACGCCGTCGGGCGCGTGCGCGTGCCGCGGGCGTACGGGGGCGCTGATGTCGCGCTCGTCGGCGGCTCCAGGGTTCCCGCCGTCCCGCGGGGGAAGGTCCACCGGTTTCATCGCGCGCGCAAGGAGTCGGGCAGGCCTGCGGGGCCCGTGGCGTCGCGAGGACGGCACCGGGCCTCGGAGCCTGTGTCGAGGATCGGCGTGGCGTGGTGTCGTTCGTTCATCGCCCCACGCATACCCGTCCTTGGGCAAGCCATGAGTGCGAAAAAATGCTCGGCGCGGGATCTGTCGCCCTCGGCCGACCGGTTCGCAGGGTCGGCGAGCCTTCGGCAGCCCCTGGCAACCGGTCCGGAGACCTCTGGTGACCGGTCCGACGCCTCAGTCGGCCAGTGCGGCGGCGAGTTCGGCGGCGGCCTCGACGAGTTCGACGTCCTGCTCCGCGAGCAGTTGACGCAGTACCCCCCGGTCGGCGTGCACGGCACGGCGGGCCGCGCGCTCCCACCCCACGTAGTCCTGGGGGTAGTTGAGCAGTTTGGGGTAGGCGGAGGCGGTGCTCTCCCACTGGTGGGCGTCGGCGATGCTCCTCAGCAGGTGAAGGATCTCCACGCGGCAGGTCACCTGGGGAAGCCGGGCCAGCTCCCACAGGAACGGGACCGTTGCCGCCGTGGCCTGGTCGACGACGAAGCCGTACTGGCAGATGCGCTCCCGCAGGCGGCCGAGTGCCGCCCGGGCGGTGGCCTCGTCGCCCCGGGCGACGTCGTGGAGCAGGACCGGGATGGCCTCGGCGGAGCCGCTGGAGTCCTTGATGGAGTCCCACGGCACGTGCCCCAGGTCCTTCAGTGATGTGGCCATTTCCACTCCCGCAGACAGTGTGGGGCCAAGAACGACACGGCATTGCTACGACACGGCATTGCTAGGGCACGGCACCGCTCTGATGGGACGTCAGCACGCGGACGTCTGTGAAGCGGTGGACGCCGCCGCTATTATCCACGCAGTCAGCACCGTCGTGCAATTGCATGGGAAATTGCACGACGGGGAACGGAAGGAGACTGTGGTGCCTTCAGTGCCGAACGGAGTGCAGGCGGGCTCGTTGGACGCCCGCTGGATCAAGAGCGGGCACAGCAACGCCGAGGGCAACTGTGTCGAGCTGGCCCGCCTGGCCGACGGGGCCATCGCGGTGCGCAACTCGCGCGATCCGGAAGGACCCGCGCTCGTGTACACGCCCGCCGAGGTGGCCGCGTTCCTGGCCGGCGCCAAGGACGGGGAGTTCGATCATCTGGTGTGAGCGGGATCCCGCCGGTTCGGTCCTGCCGTCCCCTGCGACACGGCGCGACGGAATGCGATAATGAGGGTCTGTTGTCCGTCGGCTGACCGGGAGTCAGGATGTCCGCCTCGTCGAACCGCGCCTCCCGTCTCGAACCGTATCTCACCCGGACCCAGCCCGCTCCGACTCTTCTGAAGATGCTGGTCGGCGTGCAGTTGGCGGGCATGCGCGAGGACGCCGGCCTTTCTCAGGAGCAGGCGGCGCGGGCCCTCGGGTTCAGTCCCGCGAAGCTGTCGCGCATCGAGGCGGGCAAGGGACGCAGGCCGCCCACGGAAGAGGACGTCCATGCGCTGCTGCGGCTGTACCAGGCCGATGACCACGAGGCCTCGGTCCTGGTCCAGTTGCTGCGGCGGGCCGGTGAGCCGGGATGGTGGCAGCGTTACGACAAGCGGCTGATGCCCGAGTGGTTCGACCGCCTGGTCGGGCTTCAGGAGGCGGCCACCGCGATCCGTACCTTCGAGATCCAGTACGTACCCGGGCTGTTGCAGACGCCGGCCTACACCCGGGCCGTGGTGGAGCGCGGTCTGCCGACGGCGTCGGCCGCCGAGGTGGAGCGCCGGGTGGAGCTGCGGATGCGGCGACGGGAGCTGCTGTCGCGTCCGGACGCTCCTCGGCTGTGGGCCGTCGTCGACGAGTCGGTGCTGATGCGGGTGCTGGGCGGCCGCGAGGTGATGCGCGAGCAGCTCGAGCACCTGGTCGAGATGGCGCAGCGTCCGCATGTGACCGTACAGGTCGTGCCGTTGGACGTGACCAACGCGTCGGCCCCGGCGATACCGGTCACCTATCTGCGCTTCGGTGGCGCGGACCTGCAGGACATCGTCTACCTGGAGCACATCAGGAGCGCCAACTTCCTGGAGGACCCGGACGAGACGGAGGAGTACCGGGTCGTACTGGACCGGCTCGCCGACGAGGCCCTCAACCCGCGTGAGTCACTCGCCCTGTTGCGCAGGACGCTTCGGGAGCGTTACCCGGCCGGCTGACGTTTCCCGGCGGGGTGACCGGTGGCGTGGGCGCCGGCGGACGCCACGGTGTGGGTGGCCCGTTCAGCGGATGCGTCCCACTCCCCCGAACTCGATCCACTCTTGGGTGAGTTGCCTGGGCGCGACCTCGGAGTCCGGCCGCCAGGTGGAGACCTCCACCAGACCGGGCTCCAGGATGTCCATGCCGTCGAACCAGGCCTCCACGTCCTTCTCCTGGCGCACCCGCCCCCAGTGTCCCTGGGTGGCCTGGTCCATGAAGTCGGTGACGAAGTCCCGGACTTGGGCGTCCTCGCTGACGAGCTGGCACATCACCATGAAGCTGCCGGGCACGAGCCGCTCGGCCACCCGGCGGACCAGGGCGGGCGGTCCGTCGGTCTCGCTGTCCGGGATGCAGTGCATCACCGAGTTGAAGAGCACGGCGACCGGCTGCGAGAAGTCGATCAGGCGTCGGGTCTCCGGGTGGGTGAAGATCGTATCGGTGTCCCTCATGTCGGCCTGGATCACGACGGTGCGCTCGTCCTGCTCCAGCAGGGCACGGCCGTGCACCAGGACCATGGGGTCGCTGTCGACGTACACGACGTGCGAGGTCGGGTCGATGCGCTGGGCGACCTGGTGGACGTTGTCCTGGGTGGGCAGTCCGGATCCGTGGTCGAGGAACTGGCGGATGCCGTACTCCTGCGCCAGCGTCCGCACGACCCGCTGCAGGAACCGCCGGTTGTTCAACGCGAGCGCCCGCGTGCTGGGTACGACCTTGTCGAGTTCTTCACACGCGGCCCGGTCGGCCGCGTAGTTGTCCTTGCCGCCCAGGTAGTAGTCGTACATACGGGCGGCCGTCGGCACCGTGGCGTCGATCGACGTGGACAACTGCCTGCCAGACTGCATCGTTCCCCCAGATCCGGGCCGCGCCGTCGAACCGGCTCGGCGGGCACACCATCCTAGGGAACCGGTGTTCACCGGTGCCAGTCCCCGAACGATGGACACGACGCCAACTCCGCTACCGCTCCCCCGTGTTACGGAAGAGGGCAGCAGGGACTGCCGTGGCCAGTGCGCGGCATCCCTCCCGGTTGAGGTGCAGCCGGTCGCCGACCTGGAGACCCGGCCTTTCGAGGTCACCGCCCCGGCGCGGCCTCGGCGCCGACAGCAGTGGACCCCGCCGCGCGCCCGATGGACCGTCCCCGTAGGATCAGCCCGGACGGGCCCTGGGGACGGGCGCCTGCATCGGCGAGGACGAGGAGATCCAGTGACGGCGGGTCGTGTCGACGTGGGCGCCAAGGTGGAGGACTTCACTCTGCTGGACGAGACGAACACGAAGCGACGCCTCGACGAACTCCTCGCCGACGGGCCGGTCGTGCTGTTCTTCTACCCCGCCGCCCTCTCCCCGGGTTGCACCGCCGAGGCGTGCCATTTCCGGGACCTGGCCGCCGAGTTCGCGGCCGTCGGTGCGCGACCGGTCGGTGTCAGCGGGGATGCGGTCGACCGGCAGCAGGAGTTCGCCGGACGCCACACGCTCGGCTTCCCGTTGCTGTCGGACGCGGACGGCACCGTTCGGGAGCGGTTCGGGGTCAGGCGGGGTTTCTCCCTGGCTCCCACCAAGCGCGTCACCTTCGTCATCGACCAGGACCGCACCATCCTGGAGGTGGTGCGCAGCGAACTGCGCATGAGCGCGCACGCCGACCGTGCGCTGGCAGCGCTGCGTGCCCGCAGCAGCTGACGGCCGGTGCGTCGACCCGCGAGGCACCGCATGGTGTTCGACCGGCCCGGACCGCTCGGCAGCGAGTGGCCCGGGCCGGTCCGCGTGCGGGCCGGATCGGCACGCCGCCCCTGGCCGGCCTGGAGAAGGCCCGCCGCCCCGTGGTTCGGGGCGGCGGGCCCGGGCCGGCCCGGTCAGTGGGCGGGCCAGCCGTCCAGGTGGCGGTGGAGGGTGACGGTGGGTCGCTCATCGCCCTTGGGGGCGTTGGCGACCGCGTCGCGCAGCACGGTGTTCACCTCGGCGGCCAGGGCGTCGGCGCGCGTCTTGAGGTCGGTGGCCGGCAGGTTCGAGCGGGTCAGCGCGTCCAGCCGCCGGTGGATGTCGCCGAGCCGCCGCTGAGTCCCCTGGTCCAGCGTGAAGGGGCGGGGGGTGGAGACGACGAACTGGTAGGCCCCGGCGAGGGTCTGGCAGCCGTCGCAGTGCTCGTTGACCGCGTCGCCCCGGTTGACCGCGGTGAGATGCATGTGCTCCCCGGCCATCGTGACGATCTGGAAGGACAGCGCGACCGACCGGCAGTGGTCGTCGACCGAGCAGCCCACCCCGACGGCGTTCGCCTGGTTGCGTACGCTCGCGGCGTCGACCGTGCCGAGCTGGCGCACGGTGAAGGAGTCCCTGGCCTGTGTGTGATGCCGGAAATCGGCGTGGCTGAACGTCTCGTCGGTGGCGACCGCGCTGTGGTGCGGCATCCCGGTCGCCGCCTGGGCCGGGACGGCAGTCGCGAGTCCGGCCGCCCCGGCGGCGAACAGCCCGACGCGGACGGCGCGCCTGGTGAGGGCGGATTGGGGACGGGCTTTGCGGTGCTGGTTCATATGGTCTCCCGCTGGAGTGGTGTCGTTGGACCCCGGGCCCTGGCCGGGGCGATCAAGAGGCGGTGGGCGACGGCGATCCGGCCGGCGGCGCGCTCGAACTGACCGGCGCGGACGGGCTGTCGGCCGGGGACGACGGTGCGGACGGGGAGCCGGAGCCGGGCACCGCTGGGGCGGAGGTGGGCGGCTGCCCGCTCGCGACGGGGCTGCCGGACGGCCCACCGGCCGTGCCGTGCGGTGACGCCTTGGAGTCGCTCGGGTGCGGACTCGCCGAAGTCGACGGGCCGGCCGTGTCCGAGGGATCGGCCGAGGCGTTGGGGGACGCCGTGCCGGACGGCACGGTGGTGGCCGTGGCCGAGGGTGTCGCGCTGTTCCGGTCCGGGAGCGTGGCGTGCCGGGCGGGCGGGGGCGACGTGGACACGCCGGGCTGCAGGATCGGGGCGATCGGCGGTTGCTTCGGCAGCGGGCGCGGGGTCAGACCCGAGACCCAGGCATAGCTCAGGCCGCCGAGGCCGACCAGCACCAGGGCGCACAGTGCCAGGCGCAGCCGTGGCCGGCCTGCCGTCGTCTTCGCGCCTCCCCGCCACAGGCGCCCGCCGAGCTTCACCGACAGATAGACCACGCCGGCCATCGGGCACAGCAGCATGACGCAGCCGACCACGCCCATCAGGCCCGCCGCGATCTGTCCGTGTGCGAACGCGCCGCCGGTGCCGAGGAGTTGCTCGGCCAGCGAGCGGATCATCGTGGTGGTGATCCGGGGCAGGTTCCACAGCGCGTAGCCGAGTTCGCCGATGATCAGCGGCACCATCGTGAGCACCCAGGTGGCGACGATGGCCCGCGCGGACTTCTTGAGCGCGGCGACCTCGGCACGGGCCCTGCGCCCCGCGGCCCCCGGGACCATGCCCAGCAGGATCGGCTTGATCTTGCCGTAGAGGTCGGGGACTCCGGCGAGGTCGCCGAGGATGTAGTAGCCGTCGAGGCGTACGGCCGGCATGAGCTGTTCGAGGATCTCGAAGTGGCCGAGATAGACGGCGGCCAGGAAGAACGCCTGGCCGCTCAGGGCGTAGGCGCCGGCCATGGCCAGCATGAACACGACGTTGAAGTAGACGCCGCCGAGGTCGGTGCGGAGCCGGCCGCCCCTGCCGATCCGATAGACGTCGGTGACGTCCGTGTACATCGAGGGCCAGATCAGGAACAGCCCGCAGCCGATGCAGCCGGGCCGGGCGCCGCCGTAGCGGCAGGCGGAGGCGTGGCCGAACTCGTGGAACACCAGAGAGGCCACGGTCAGCACGAACACGACGAGCAGCAGGACCGGTTGGTCCAGCACCTGCAGCACGGGGGTGATCGCGCCGAAGAACACGAACAGCCACACGTCCAGGACGGCGACGCCCACGAGGACGGCCGCCACGACCAGGGGGCGGTGCAGCCAGGCGAGCGCGCCGGCGATCTTGGCCACGCGCCGCTCGTTGAACAGGACGCGGTGGCCCTTGAGCGCGAGGAGCAGGTCCGACCGGGGCGCGGAGACCTGGTCGTCCTCCTGACCCTCGGGGACCGTCACGCCGAGTGGCTCCAGCTTGTTCTCGATCAGATAGCGGATGTTGTCCGCGCTGACCTCGCGTCCGAACCGGGCGCTGACCCGGTGGGCGATCGTCTCGAGGTCGCGGCCGCCGTCGATCGACGACGCGACCAGATGCAGCAGGCGTGTGAGCTGCACTACCTGCCCGTCCCCGCGACGGGCGATGTACCTGGGCTCGGTGAACCCCGATCCCTGGTACTCGCCGTGCAGTTGGAGCCCAGCGCTCAGCCGCGGTACGAGCGGCTTCTCCGGGCCGACGACGGGGAGGTCGCCGGTGGCGACCTGCTCGTACGTCACCGGGATTCCCCCGGGCCCCGGCACCGGTCCGGTGTCGTACAGTGCCGCGGCGTTGTCCCCCAGCAGCGTCATGTGCGCCTTTCCTCCCCCCGGGTGCGGACCGCGCCTGCCCTCCGGCGCGGTCCGCGGAACGTGCCCTCGTGGTGCGGGGGTTACTGGTGGATGGTGATGGACTGCGTGGCCTGGGACTCGGCGACCGACCACGCGGAGTGGTCGTTGAGCGCGGCCGACTGGTTGCTCGCGGAGACGTTGGCGACGTGCTTGGTGACGTTCACCGTCTTGCCGAAGCTGAACTTCAGCCGACCCAGGGCCTCCCGGCCCGGCAGCAGCTCGGCGGTCTCGGCGTCCAGCTCGTGGGCGTTCATGCTCATGGCGTGTCCTTTCTCGAAGACGTGCGTTGTACGGCGTGGTGGGGCCGGGCGGACGTGGATCGCCGCCCGGCCGATGTGGGGTGACAAAACGTCAGGTGTTGCCGCCCGGTGGAGGTACCGCCGCGGCGAGCGGAGGTGTGGTGAGGTGTCGCCGCGGCGGTACCGGGTGCCGCACGGTGCCGGGGCGCCGGGCCGTGCGGCACCGGATCACTGGGTGATGTTGATGGACTGGGCGGCGCCGGAGTCCGCCACCGACCACGACGAGTGGTCGTTGAGCGCGGCCGACTCGTTGTGCGCGGAGACGTTGGCGACGTGCTTGGTGACGTTCACCGTCTTGCCGAAGCTGAACTTCAGCCGGCCCAGGGCCTCCCGGCCCGGCAGCAGCTCGGCGGACTCGGCGTCCAGCTCACGCGGATCCATCATGGTCGATTCCCCCTCGGGGTTCGCAATGCGGTGCCGTCGGACACGGTCAGGTCCCCCCGGATCGTGTCCAACTCCGTCGGACGGGCTGTCCAACGAGATTGGACACTAGGGGCCGAGGCGACTGTGACGCAAGCGGTTCGGGAGAACACCTTCCGTCGTGCACCCAAGTCGCCCCTAGAATGATCCGACGCGGAAGAGTTCCGCCCGGCGGCGAGCAGGAAGTGACCATCGGTGGCCAACGCACTGCAGCAGATCATCCGCGACCGGCTGGACGGTGAGCGCTGGTCGTACGGCGACGTCGCCCGCCGCGGAGGCATCCCCCGCTCGACGGTGCACCACCTCGCCACGACGGAGCACATGGCCCGGATGCCGCAGCCGGCCACCCTCGAGGGGCTGGCCCAGGGCCTGGGTCTGCCGTTGGACACGATCCGCCGGGCAGCCGCCGAGGCCTGCGGCATCCACCTCTACGCCCCCGCCGCCGAACCGGCGCCCGCCTCGGAGGCCTCACAGGACCCCGAAGTGGACGTGCTCATCGCGAGTGTGCAGCGCCTGTCGGCCGAGGACCGGCGCCATGTCGCGGCCCTCGTCGAGTCACTGCTCGGCCGGTCCTCGGACGCGTCCTGAGCGCGACCGCGCGAGCGGGGGTACGCCGAGCGGACTGCCGCCCCACCGGTCACTTGCACCAGAAGACGTCACTTCCACCCGAACACGCATGATCCGCCGCTAGTCTCTCCTCCTGCCCGGGCCCCCGTGAGCCGCACGCCCCGGGTCCTCTGGGGGGAACTTTGCTCTTCGTACACGGCGGCCCCACCACCGCCATCGTCAAGGGACCGACGGGAGAATCCGTGGTCCTGCTCTCCGGCGAACTGCCGGCCGACCTCACCGACGCCGCCATCGGGGAACTCCTCGATCTCGCGGCGGCCGTGCTCAGCGAGGAGGAACTGGCCCTCTTCGACCAGTGCCTCGCCCTGCTGCGCCGCGGTGAGGGCCCCACGCCGCAACGCATCCAGATCAACGGGGCCGTGCTCACCGTCTACCGCGAGTGAGCCGCGCACCGGGCCGCCGGGTGCCCGGGGACCCGCTCGTACACAATTCCAAGTGTCGAGACCATGGTTCCGCACGTCCAACAGAGGCACGATCAAGCCATGGCAACACCTCCGCGCCGTCCCTCCGCTCCCCCGGCACGCCGATGAGCCCGGCCCGCATCCCCGGCCTGATCATGCCGTTGGTCTTCCTGTGCGCCCTGGTGGCCGGCGCGTTGTGGTACTGGCGGCATCGCGGCGACTAGTGCCGCGGCAGGCGACGTTCGCCCGTCAAGGAGCGGCGTCCGGTGCGTGCTCTGGGGGCACCCCCTGCTCGAAGAGCTTGGGGGAGTGCCGGGCGTCGCGACGGAACGAACGTTGCCTGTTGCGGCACCAGGTGCACTGATCGCGAGTGTCGTGGCCGCCCGGCGTGCCGGCGGAGCACCGCGGTTCGCCGGCGGTGCGCCCCGGGGGGCGATACAGGCGGCTACTTCTCCTGACGCGCCGCCACCAGGACGGACTGCGTCGTCCGCAGGAAGCGGCGGACGGCGTCCAGTTCGTTCTCGTCGAACTCCCCTTCCGCCGCGACCAGCTTGCTGATCAGCGGACCGAAGAAGGACCAACCGAGGTCGGTCGCCTGGTCGGTGACGGTGAGGAGGACCCGGCGCCGGTCGCCCGGGTCGTGTCCGCGGTCGACGAGGCCCCGCCGCTCCAGCCGGTCGATGACGGCCGTGACGGCCGAGGAGTTCAGTCCCAGCTGCGCACCCAGCCGACCGGGCGTGGCGTCGGTCCCCGTTCGGTCGAAGTCGAGCAGGTGGATCAGTGCGCGCAGATCGGTGGGGTGCAAGCTGTTCCGCGCGGCGAATTCGGCGCCGAGCAGGTCGAGTTCGACGGTGATGCCGCGCAGCAGGTGCACCAGTTGCAGACGCGGGTCCCGGTGGTCCACGTGGCGCCCTTCCGTGGGTGGATATCTCAGTGAGTGAGTATATCGTTCAGTGAGATAGCCTCGAATGCCGCTTCGACCGGGGGAGGTCCCATGTCCGCTGCGCCGCGTTTCCGCAATCCGGAAGCCGAGGAGCGCTTTCTGTCGGCGTACGACGCCGTGCTGGGGAGCTGGCCGGTCCCGGTCGACTCCGTCGACGTGCCCACCACGTACGGGACGACGCGCGTGAACTCCTGCGGCCCGCACGACGCACCGGCGCTGGTCCTGCTGCCCGGCGGAGGGGCGACGTCGACGGTCTGGCTGGCCGATGTCGAGAGGCTCAGCGCGCGGTACCGGATCCACGCGGTGGACACCATCGGCCAGGCCGGACGGAGCATCGCGGACGGCCGCGTGGCGCGCGACACCGGCGATCTGATGGCATGGCTGGACGAGGTGCTGCGCGAGCTGGGGATCGAGCGGGCGGCGTTCTGCGGGCACTCGTACGGGGCCTGGCTGACCCTCACCTACGCCCTGCACGCACCGCAGCGGGTGAGCGGGGCCGTGCTTCTGGATCCCACGCGCTGCTTCGGCGGATACCGGGCGCAGTACCTGCTGCGGGCCGCGCCGCTGTTCCTGAAGCCGGGCGAGCGGGCGGCGCGCGGGTTGCTGGAGTGGGAGACGGGTGGGACGACGCTGGACGAGGGGTGGCTGGAAGTGACCGCTCGCGGCACGGCCGGATACGTCCCGAAGATCGTCGATCCTCGCCCGCCCCGCCCGGAACTCCTGCGCCGCTCCGCAGTTCCGCTGCTGGTGGTGCTGGCAGCCCGCAGCCGCGCGCACGACACCCGCACGATCCGTGAGCGCGTACGGGAACGAGCGCCGCACGCGCGGATCCATGTGCTGCCCACAGCGACCCATCACACGCTGCCTCTCGCCCATGCGGAGGAAATCGACCGACTCGTCCTCGACTTCCTCGCCTGAGCGCCGTCCCCCTTCGCCGAGCGACACGGCGACGCGACCCGCTACCGTGACGGGCCATGACGCATCCGCATCTGCCCACCACCGAGTCGGCCGTCACGGCGATACGTGAGATCGCGCAGGAGTACGGCCTGGCGATGACCGCCACCCACGACATCGGCGCGGACCAGACCTCCCACCGCGCCGCGGCCGGGGCGTTCGCGGTTCTCGACCCGGACGGTTCGCTGCCGCACGAGGCGTTCGTCGAGCTGGGAGGCTCACCGGCCGTCACGGTCCAGCTCTTCCCCGACGACGACGCGAAGATCACTGTCGACGACGTGGATTTCGAGGACCTCCCCCGGGACGTGGTCCCGGCGTTCCTGCGGTCCGTCTACGGCGGTCTGGCCTATGTGACGGGGCGGTTCTTCCCGCCCGGCCAGTGGCTGATCGTGCCACTGCCCGGGGACGAGACGTACAAGGAGCTGATCCTGCGCACCTCGCTCACGCCGTGGCTGGCCCGCTCCGTCCGACGCTAGTGCCCCCGCAGGCACCAGAGCCTCCGGCGCTCAGTGCTGGCCGCGCTCCGCCTGTTCGCGCAGGAACGTGCTGATCTGGCCGGCCAGGGTCTCGGAGATGCCGTCGGCGCGGGTGGCCGTGCCCTGCGGGCCGTCCGGGACGGTCATGTCGCCGGACCACAGATACCGGTCCATCCATTCGTCGTCCGCCTTCAGCTGGACCTGGATGTCCACGAGGCTCAGGGCGGATTCCGGGGCGGCGGCGTACAGGACGGCGGTCGCACGGCGCAGCGGATAGACGTCGAAGCCCTCGATGAAGTGCGAGTTGCGCCAGTCGAGAAATGCGCTCTCGCCGTCCGGACCGGTCCGCACGTCGAGTTGACCGTCTTCCAGATGGATGCCGACCGGTTCCGCCGACCGGTTTTCCACGGTCACCCGGAAGCGGAAATAGGTGAGGCCTTCGGCCGAATCGTCACGCCCACGCGGCGGCTCCGCCTTTTCCAGTCCGTGGACACGGACACGCAGACCGGCATGCTCGTCCCCGCATTCCTGCCAGTCGCCGATCACATGGGGCTCGTGCACGGTCCACCTCTCCACTTCCGCGGCCATGTTCCTATCCGCGCACGCAACAAAGTGTCAAATGCAACCAAGATCGGACGGCCGATGGATTTGCCTGGCTAGATCACCGATCAAGCCGTGCCCAGCATGAATCGCTTCAGGGCCGTGGGAAAGGCGATCGCGTACGTGTCGCACATCACGTGCACGACAGGCCGGGCACCGGGCCCCCGCGCCGCTGGCACACTGCACGTCATGGCCCCGATCACGCCCGCCCGTGCCCTTCTTCTGCTCGTCACCGGGCTGGTCTGTCTGACCACCGCGAGCGGTGCCCTGATCGGCGCCCTCTTCGGTGGCGCGCGGGTCGCCCTCGTGACCGCGGTGTGCGGGGGCGCGGCGGGCGCACTCGGCGCCCTGGTCTTCCGCCGACGTGCGCTGGCGCACTTCGCCGCGGCCCGGCGGCACGCGGGAATGCGTGGCTACGCGGAAGGGATCGCGCACGGAGTGCTGGTGCACGTCGCCGCGTACGAGGCCGCGGTCTTCCCCCGAACGGGCCCCCTCGGGGTCACCCGCGAGGAGCGTGCCGCGCGGCGCACCCTCGCCTATCGGATGGCGGCCCTGGACGAGGTGCCCCAGCGCGTCCGGGAGGTCGCGGCGGACGCGCTGGCGGTGCTCGACGCCGCCGACCGCACCCGCGCCGAGGAGGCCCTCGCCCAACTCGCCGCCGTCGTCCGGGAGGAGTACGCCCGCCCGTGACCGGGCACACGGCTCCGGCTGATTTTCGGCCGACCGCACCGCCCGTGAGTCGGTTCGGCGACACACTGCGCAATACGCCGCCGGGGCAATGACAACCCATTGCGGCACGGGAATTGCCCCCTGGGCGCTCCGGTTTCGGGCATTCGCGGCAGGGGAGCCGCCCGCCTCCGTGATCCGCACGGTCGGCCGGGGCGGCGTGCGCGCATCCACGTCCTTCCGAACACGACACGCGCACGATTGAGCAAGGTCATGCCGTGTCGACGTAGCAAGGGTCATGGCAGCATGCAGGGGCGCGGACGGCTCGGACGCGACGTACGACCCGGGGGCGCGGACGATGACGCACGACCAGCAGCCGTCCGTCACGTCCGACGGCGGCGGTCCCCGGGAACCGGCCGGCACTCCCTCAGGGGCGGACGCCGCAGGCCCGGGTCGCCGGGCGGCGATGCGGCGGCACCGGCGGCCGCTGCTCGTGCTCGCGGTGTGCGCGCTGCTGGTCCAGATGGCGTTCGCCATGACCACCACCGCGGTGCGGCAGACCCCCACCATCGACGAGCCCGTGTACGTCGGCACGGCCGTCGTGTACCTGCGCGAGCACAGTCTGCGCTTCAACCCGGAGCACCCCCCGCTCGGCAAACTGATCATCGCGACCGGCACGGTCTTCGCACACCCGCACCTCGACCCCGGCTTCCGGGGCGATCAGGGAGAGTTGGGGCGGCGGCTGCCGTACGCGTCGGGCAACGACCCGTGGCGGGTGATGTTCTGGGCCCGGCTGCCGGTGATGGTGGTGACGCTGCTGTTCGGGCTCGTGGTGTTCGGTTTCGCCCGCGAACTGACCGGCTGCGTCGGCGGGTTGGCGGCGCTGGCCCTGTACGCGTTCTCGCCCGACCTGATCACGAACGGCTCCCTGGCCACCCTGGACGTGCCCGCGGCGGGCTTCGTGGTGACGGCGGCCTGGATGGTGTGGCGGGCGCGGCGGCGGGCGCTGCCGTATCTGCCGCTCGCCGGGGTGGCGACCGGGGCGGCCGTGGCCACGAAGATGAGCACGCTGCCCGCGGTGCCGGTGCTGCTGGTGCTGGCCGGGTGGTCGTACTGGCAGGCACAGGGCGCCGGCGTGGCCCGTTCGCGGCGTGCGGCGCGTGCCGGGGCGGCAGCCGTCGGGGTCGCGCTGGTACTCGTGGCCGTCGTGTGGGCCGTCTATCTCGTCGTCGATCCCCGGCTGCGGTGGACGACCCCCGCGCACACGCCCGCGGTGCACGGTCCGGGCGCCCTGCTCGTCCACGCGCTGCCGTTCCCGGAGCCGTACCGCGACGGGATGCGGATCCAGTTCGGGTTCGAGAGCGCGCAGTGGCGCGGCTATCTGTTCGGCCGGCTCTACACCGGCAACCGGTGGTACTACCTGCCGGCCGCGCTGCTGGTGAAGACGCCGCTCGGCATGCTGGCGCTGTGGCTCGGCGGGGCGGTGGCCATGGCGGTGGTGCCCCGGCTGCGCCCGGCCGTCCCGTATGTGCTGCTCGTGCCGGGGGTGCTGCTGGCCGCGGCCATGCAGGGCTCACGCGACCTCGGGGTGCGTTACGCGATCTTCGTTCCGGTGTTCCTGGCCGTCGCGGCGGGCTGTGTGCTCGCGCTGCGGCGGCGGTGGGTGTACGCGGTGACGGCGGCCCTGGTCGCGTTCGTGGCGGTCAGTTCGGTGCGGACGTACCCGTACTATCTGCCGTACTCCAACGAGGCGTTCGGCGGGCCGAAGAAGACGTATCTCAGGCTGCACGACTCGAACGTCGACTGGGGTCAGGACCTCGGACGGCTGGCGGACCGGCTGCGCGAGCGGTACCCGGACGAGAAGAGCGTCTGGCTCGTCTACAAGGGCAGCGGTGTGCCCTCCTGGTACGGCGTCCACGGGCGCGACCCGCTGAAGGTGCCTCCGAACCGGGTGCACGGGCTGCTCGTCGTCTCCGACACGTCGATCGTCAAGGCCGATGCCCGGCTGAAGCAGCTGCTCCGCGGCAGCAGGGCGATCGACGACGTCGGTCACTCCATCACGATCTTCCGGCGGCCCTGAAGCCTCTCGTCCGGACGACGAAAGACCCTGGGCCCTTACAGCCGACCCGATCCGAACAGCGGGGCCCCGTTCGGGGGAAATCGCACGGCCGGGACGCGTGAGGGTGTGCGGCGGTGTCCACAACTGACCCGTGAGACTGCCGCTGATCGCCCCCATGCTCGCCTGCCCCGGCACTCTGCCGCCCGCCGGGCAGGACGCACAGTGGGCGTACGAGACGAAACAGGACGGCCAGCGGGTGGTCGTCTATCTGCCCGGCGACGGCAGCCTCGAGCTGCGGGCCCGCTCGGGCGAGGTGATCACCGGCGCGTACCCCGAACTGCGGCCGCTGGGCGGCGTCCTGGGCGCCACGGCCGCCGTGCTGGACGGCGAGGTGGTGGCGCTCGACGAGCGGGGGCGCGGTGACTTCCAGCGACTGCAGTCCCGGATGGGCCTCGCCCACTCCCCCGTGCTGGCGGCGCGCCGCGCGGCGCAGATCCCGGTGCACCTGGTGCTGTTCGACGTCATGTTCCTGCGCGGCGAGCGCCTTCTGGCGCTCGCCTACGCCCGACGGCGCCAGCTGCTGGAGGGGCTGGCGCTGGCCGGTGCGTACTGGTCGACGCCGGGCGCGATCGTCGGCCACGGGGCGCGGGCGCTGGAGGCGACCCGGGAGGCGGGTCTGGAGGGGCTGGTGTGCAAGCGGCTCGACTCGGTCTACGAGCCGGGGGTGCGGTCCCGTGCCTGGATCAAGATCCGCAATGTGCGAGCCGTCGATGTGATCGTCGGCGGCTGGCTGCCCGGCCAGGGACGGCTGCGGGGACTGCCCGGGGCGCTGCTGGTGGGGCAGCGGGCCGAGGCCGGACGGCTGCGCTACGTCGGGCGGGTGGGCACCGGCTGGAGCGAGGGCGAGCGGGCCGAACTCGCCCGGCTGCTGGAGGCGGTGAAGACCTCGCGGTGTCCGTTCGAGCGGGATCCGCGGGTGGCGGGGGCCCGCTGGGTCCTGCCGAGACTCGTCGGCGAGGTCCGCTACAGCACACGCACCCGGTCGGGGCTGCTCCGACAGGCCTCATGGCTGCGGCTGCGCCCGGACCTGGCGCCGGAGGACGCGGCGGCCGACCTGCCCTGACGGGACCTGCGGCGAGGTGGTCGGCGTCCGGCTCACACGTGGCCGGGGCCGCCGCTGCCGAAGCCGCCGCTGGAACCCGGCAGCCAGCGCTTGCGGTGCTGATCGCCGCACCGCCTGGAGGCCGCGTGGTGGAGCTGGTAGGGCATGAGCCGGTCGCTCTCCTGTCCAGCGATCGGCATCTCCTCGGGCTCCCGGACCTCGCGCTCCTCCAGGACCGGTCCGCCGTCGGGCAGGTGTGGGTGCTCCTCGGGGCGGGGCGGTGCGGGTTCCCGGTCGCGGACGGACATGCCGAGCCGGACCGCCCAGATCAGCGCTCCGGCGACGATCACGCCCACGAGGATGAAGAACACGCTGAGCGTCCACTGGGAAGCGACGCGGTCATCGCGAGCAGCAGCCTGTATTGCAAAGCCCACCGTATTCATATGTTGACGATACCCCGGGCGAAGGGAATGCGCGCGGAGAGTATTTCCTGGTCAACCTGTAAATCACTGTGCAATTACCGGTGACGTGTATGGGGCGCGGATTTCGGATTCAGATCCGGTACGTGCGCAGTGCGGGCGTCGCCAGGGCCAGGACCAGGGTCGCCACGATGACCAGCAGGCCGCCGCCCGCGATGGCGGCGCGAGCGCCGAGGACCGAGCCGGCGGTGCCGTGGAGCGCGTCGGCGAGGCGTGGTCCGCCCGCCACGACGACCGTGAACACGCCCTGCATCCGGCCGCGCATCTCGTCGGTGGCCGCCGACAGCAGGATCGCGCCGCGGAAGACCATGGAGACCATGTCGGCCACGCCGGCGAGCGCCAGGAACGCGACGGCCACCCAGAGGTTCGTGGTCAGGCCGAGGCCGGTGATGGCCGCGCCCCAGCCGATCACCGCTGCGATCACCATGAGGCCGTGGCGGCGGGCGCGGGAGAACGTGCCGGACAGCAGGCCGCCGAGCACCGCTCCGATGGGGATGGCGGCGAACAGCAGGCCGAGCGCCAGGCCCTCCCCGTAGGGCGCGAACGTCTGCGCGGCGAGCTGTGGGAACAGGGCGCGGGGCATGCCGAGCACCATGGCGATGATGTCGGCGAGGAAGGACAACAGCAGCACCTTGTGGAGGGAGATGTAGCGGAAGCCCTCGGCGATCGCCTGCCAGCCCGCCCGGCTGTTCGCCGCGGCCGCCTGGGGCGGCAGGGCGGGGAGCCGGACGACCGCCCACACCGTGACGCACAGGGCGAGGGCGTCGATCAGGTACAGCTCGGACAGGCCGATCACGGGGATCAGTGCGCCGGCGAGGAGGGGTCCGGCCACCAGGCCGGTCTGCATGACGGTGGAGCCGAGGGCGTTGGCCGCGGGGAGTTCATCCGCCGGGACGAGACGGGCGATGGAAGCGTTGCGAGCCGGGGAGTTGAGGCCGAAGAAGGCCTGCTGGAGGGCGAGCAGCACCATCAGGACGACGACCGATCGCAGGCCGGTGGCGGCCTGCACCCAGAAGAGCACTGAGGTGACGGCGAGGCCGGAGTTGGTGATCAGCAGCAGCCTGCGGCGGTCCATGCTGTCGGCGATGGCGCCGCCCCACAGTGCGAAGAGCGCGAGCGGCAGCAGGCCGACGAGGCTCGCGTACCCCACCCACGCCGACGAGCCCGTGATGTCGTAGATCTGCTTGGGCACGGCGACAGCGGTGAGCTGGCTGCCGACCGCCGTGACGATCGTCGAGGACCACAGGCGGCGGTAGGCGGGGCGGCGCAGCGGGCGGGTGTCCATCGCCCAGCGCCGCCAGCCGCGAGCCATGGCCTGTGCCCGTTGCGGGCCCTCGTGCGGGGCCGCTCCGCTGTCGGTCGTGCTCTCGTTCGTGTCCACGGGCTTCCTTGCCTCGTACACGTTTCAATTCCCGGTTCACTATCACCGATCCGCGCGACGGACGGACACCCGGGTCGCTCCTGCCGCCTGCTCCTGCGGCCTCGGCGGGCGGGGAACGGCCGCGCCTCAGGCGCCGGCGACGAGCATGCCGCCGGTCGCGATCATCGTCGCCGCCACCAGGCCGTCCAGGACGCGCCAGGGGGACGGGCGGGACAGGAGGCGGGCGAGCAGCCGGGCGCCGACGCCGAGCGAGGCGAACCAGCACAGGCGGGCCAGGGCCGCGCCGAGACCGAAGGTCCAGCGCGGCGCGCCGTGGTCGGCCGCGATGGAACCGAGCAGAAAGACGGTGTCGAGGTAGATGTGCGGATTGAGCCAGGTCATCGCCAGGCAGGTGAGGACCGCACGCCTCCTTCAGTGGAAGCTGGACTCGCCCGCGCCGGCGGCCGCGGCCGAGGAGGCGCTGGGCCAGGGCCTGGCTTTCGGATCAGGTCGGCCGTGAGGAACGGACCTTTTCGGCCCAGCCGAGCGGGGTCTGGTGCGTGCAGCTGCGAGGCGGAGGAGGCTGTGACATCAGCCGCTACCGCGGCGGGTGACGCGATGGGGCCCCCGGGCGAGCGTGTTCGAGCGTGGGGAGTCGGCGAGTGACGACAACGCCGCTGAGGTGCCCCCGCGCCGTCAAGGCAGTGGGGGAGTGCTTGCCAGGGCCCGCGACGCCGAGCTGATCCGAAAGACAGTCCCTACGGGCTGACGCGTCGGGCAGCAGCCCCGTCAGCCCTCCGCCACGACGAGGACGAGCGGGATGTCGTCGCACGGCACGAGCCGCAGCCCCTGGTGGCGGCCCGGTCGCGCGTCGGCGAGGAGGGCTCCGAAGTCGGGGCCCTTGGTCAGGGAGCCGACCAGGTGGGCCGGGTCGGCCGAAGCCGCCACCCGGCCGCGGGCGTTGACCAGGTGGGCAGGTGCGGGCAGCCGTCGCAGCAGGGGCATCACGGCCGCCTCGAAGTGCCGCAGATACACGTCGGCGGCGGCGACCCCGGCGAAGCGGCCCTCGACGTGGACCGGCGCGGACAGGGTCAGGCTGTACTCGTCGGAGCAGAGGTAGTCGACGTAGGGCCCGGCGACCGCGCGGCGGCCGGTGTCGCGGGGCAGGGCGAACCAGTCCCAGTGCGTGTAGTCGGAGTACGCCGACTGCCGCGGGTCCAGATCGAGCAGCAGCGGGCGTACCGAGCCGTCGGCGCGGGTCTGCCACCACTCAAGCCAGGCCGGGACGTCGGTGAGCAGACCGGGTGCCGCGATGAAGCCCACCCCGGAGACCAGCTCCTGCCGGGCGAGGTGGAGATGCAGCCCGGGGCGCAGCGCCGCGAGGTCGGCGGTCGCCGGACGGCGGCCCCGGGCGCCGATGCGGGTCAGCAGCGCCGTGGTGTCGGCGCGGACCTGGGCGACGGTGTCGAAGACGGCCTCCAGGGTGCCGCGCACCCTGGCCGCGACACCCTTGTCCGTGACCGGATCGAGGAGTGCGGTAGCCGCGCCCGTACGGCTGCTACCGAGGCTCGCGGCCGTGCTCGGACCCGTCGGGGCGGGGGACGGGACGAGGCAGGGCGAGGAGCCGGGCTGCTTCAGGGAGTCGGACATGACCGCGACCGTATACGTCCGATTCGCCTCGCCGCATCTTGACTCAGCGTCAACTTTATCGCCCCTCCAGAAGTTGAACCGGACGGCGACGCTCCGTAAGGTGTTGGCCACACCGTCGCCCGAAGGCACCACCCCGGCCTGCGGGCGAACCCTGGGCAGGGCCACCGACCCGCCCGCGACCTGGAGCATTGTCCGTGGACCACCGCACCCTGTGGCGACCGGAGCCGCCCCTGTCATCACGCCGGCCCCATGCGGGCGCGGTGCGCGACCCCACCGCCGTGCCGCTCGTCCGCGTCGCATCCTGTATGCCCGCGCACCCACTGTCACCCACCGTCACACTTTCACCCCCGATTCCCCCCACTCCCCCACACCCGTGGAGACTTCCTTGCGTCTGAACAGATCCTTCAAAACGACGGCCGCCGCCTGTTCCCTTCTGCTCGTGAGTGCCTGCGGATTGTTCGCCGAGTCGAGCGCGTCGTCCTCCTCGGCCGGCTTCAACCCTCCGGACCTGAAGGCACAGTCGGAACTGGGCCGGACGGAGGGGCAGGTGAATCTGATCTCCTGGGCGGGGTATGTCGAGGACGGGTCCTCGGACCCGAAGGCGGATTGGGTCACCCCCTTCGAAAAGCAGACAGGATGTCAAGTCCACAACAAAGTGGCGGCCAGCTCGGACGAGATGGTCAAACTGATGAAGACCGGCGCCTATGACGCCGTCTCCGCTTCGGGCGACGCCTCCCTCAGGCTCATCGCCTCCGGCGAGGCGGCCCCGGTGAACACGGACCTGGTGCCCAACTACAAGGACGTCTTCTTCGGACTGAAGAACCAGAACTGGAACTCGGTCGACGGCACGGCGTACGGCATCCCCCACGGCCGCGGCGCGAACCTGCTGATGTACAACACCAAGGAGGTCTCGCCCGCCCCCGTCTCCTGGTCCGCGGTCTTCGACGACGCGGCCAAGTACAAGGGTCACCTGACCGCTTACGACTCCCCGATCTACATCGCGGACGCGGCTCTGTACCTGAAGGAGACCCAGCCCGGGCTCGGCATCGAGAACCCCTACGCGCTCGACCAGAAGCAGTTCGAGGCGGCCGTCGACCTGCTGAAGCGGCAGCGCGCCAACGTGGGCGAGTACTGGAGCGACTACCTGAAGGAGATCGCCGCCTTCAAGAGCGGCGACTCCGTCATCGGCACCACCTGGCAGGTCATCGCCAACCTCGCCCAGAGCGAGGGCGCCAAGGTGAAGGCCGTGCTGCCGCAGGAGGGCGCCACGGGCTGGTCCGACACCTGGATGCTCTCGGCCAAGGCGAAGCACCCCAACTGCGCCTACAAATGGATGAACTGGATCATCTCCCCGAAGGTCAACGCGGAGGTCGCCGAGTACTACGGCGAGGCGCCCGCCAACATCAAGTCCTGCGACCAGACCAGCGACCCTGCCTTCTGCGACACCTTCCACGCCACCGACGAGAGCTACTGGAAGGACATCGCGTTCTGGACGACGCCCATCGAGCAGTGCCTCGACGGACGTACGGACGTCAAGTGCGTGCCGTACGCGAAGTGGGTGCAGGCCTGGACCGAGATCAAGGGCTGAGCGGGGCTCTGAAGGGCGTCCGTCGTGCCGCCTCGGCGCGGCGGACCTCACGCCGGTGGGGCTTTCGCGGTCGCGCGCTGGTGACGGGCGAGCGCATGCCCGATGTCACGGGTCGCCGGGTACAGCCGCAGATACAGGTCGTAGAGGTCGTCGTAGCGGGACCGCAGGCCGGTGTCGGGAGCGACGCGCTCGCGCACCGGGTTCCAGCTGTCGATGTCGGTCTCACCGATCGCGCTCGCCGCCAGGAACGCGGCACCGTAGCTGGCGCCGAGCGTGACGGTCCTGATCTCCTGTTCGAGGCCGGTGACATCGGAGACGATACGGGTCCACAGGCCGCCGCGGGTGCCTCCGCCGACGGCGACCACCCGGCGGATGTCGGCACCGGCGGCGCGCATCGCCTCCACGTTGTGCCGTACGCCGAACGCGGTGGCCTCCAGCGCGGCGCGGTAGAGGTCGCCGCGGGTGTGCTCCACGGTCAGTCCGGCGATCACTCCCCGGGCGTCCGGGTCGGCGACCGGGGTCCGCTCCCCCGCGAAGTAGGGCAGCATCAGCAGGCCCCCGGCGCCGGCTCCGGACGCCTCTGCCTCGGCGAGCAAGGCGTCCGGGTCGCCCTCCCCGAGCAGGTCCCGCAGCCAGTCGGTGATCACCCCGGAGGTGGCCATACCGCCCGCGAGGCTGCGCGTTCCCGGCAACGCGCCGACGGTGCTCCACAGTTCGGGCACGAGCAGCCGCTCCGACACGGTGTTGATGAGGAACATGGTGCTGCCATACATGAGCATCAGGTCGCCGGTGTGCTGGGCGCCGACGCTCAGCGCCTCCGACCAGGCGTCGATCGTCCCCGTGACGACCGGGATGCCGGCAGGGAGGCCGGTGGCCGCGGCCGCGTCGGCGGTCACCTGGCCGGCGATGTCACCGGGCCAGCGCAGGGGCGGCAACTCCAGGTCCGGTGCGATGCGGCGCGCCCAGGGCCGGTACCAGTCCTGGGCGTTGGAGTCGTACAGCGGCACGGACTGGCTCGCCGAGTGGTGGTCGAGGACGTAGCGGCCGGTGAGCCGGTTGACCAGGTAGGAGCTGGGCATGTACAGCCGCCGCGCGCGGGCGGCGACATCGGGGCGGTGCTCCGCGAGCCAGGCGATCTTGGGGCCCACCGCCTGGGTGGACAGCAGGGATCCGCAGCGACGCAGGACGGCGTCGCGGCCCAACTCGGCGTTCAGACGGGCGATCTGAGCGGTGGCGCGGGTGTCGACGCCGTAGAGGATCGCCGGGTGCAGCGGGGTGTCCGTGTCGTCGGCGAGGGCGACGCAGGGGCCCATGCCGCTGACGCCGACCGCGTCCACGACGGTGCCGGGAGCCAGCAGTTCATGGGCGAGTGAGACGAACTCGTCCCACCAGACGCGCGGGTCCATCTCGACATGGCCGGGTGTGGGACGGCTGACCGTGTGCGGGCGCGTGGCCGTGCGCAGAACCGTTCCGTCCTCGTCGACCAGCACCCCTTTGCCGCTGGACGTTCCGATGTCGACACCGAGCACCGTCATGCGTTCCCGTCCTCCCGCATCGAGACATCGCACTTCCCGGGACATCGTTCCCCGCTTCGCCGCCGATCACCGGTCGAACGGGAGAAGCCGGGGCTCAGCGGCGTGGCGTCGGCCCAGGAGGACCCCGCAGAAGGGGCGTGTCGGCGTCTGCGCGGCCGGGTCAGACGTCCGCGGGTGCGGGCGTCGCCGGCAGCCGCAGGGTGAAGACCGAGCCGGTGCCGACCTCTGAGGTGACCGTGACGGTTCCGCCGTGGGCCGTGGTGAGCTGGCGGACGATGGGGAGTCCGAGACCGCTGCCGCCGGTGCGCCGGCTGCGGGACTTCTCCGCTCGCCAGAACCGGTCGAAGACGTGAGGCAGGTCCTCGGGTGCGATCCCGCTGCCGGTGTCGGCGACCTCGAAGACCGTACTTGCGTCCTCCGCGCGGGCGACGATCGTGATCACGCCGTCGGCCGGGGTGTGGCGGATCGCGTTGGAGACCAGGTTCCCGAGCGCCTGCCGCATCCGGACGGGGTCGGCGTCCAGCCACGGGTCGCCGTCCACCCGGGTGACCAGGCGGATCCCGGCGGTGTCGGCGGCGACCTTGTGGGCGGCGGCCACCTGGGCGAGGAGTTCGGCGGCGCGGACGGGTTCGCGGTGCAGCCGCAGGGTGCCCGCGTCGGCCGCGGCGAGGTCCTGGAGGTCGTCGATGACCCGCTGCAGGATCAGGGCCTCCTCGTGCAGCGAGGCCAGCAGTTCGGCGTCGGGGGCGACGGCGCCGTCGCGGGTCACTTCCAGCCAGCCGCGGATGTTGGTGAGCGGGGTGCGAAGCTCATGGGCGACATCACTGACCATCGCCCTGCGCTGCGCCTCGAGACGTTCGCGGCGCTCGGTCAGCGCGTTGAACGCCTCGGCGAGGATCCCGGTCTCGTCGCGGGTGGTGACGGGCACGCGGACGTGCCGGTCGGGCGGCTGCTGTGCGGCATGGGTGAGCGCACGCAGCGGTCGTACGAGCCGGGTGGCGACAACGGCGGTGACGGCCACGGTCAGGGCGAGGACGAGTCCGGTCACCGCGACGACCTTGGCCTTGTTGGCGGGCGACATGTCGAAGCGGGGCAGGGTGCCGCCGCCGGTGCCGAGGAACAGTTCGGCCGCCGGAGCGACGTAGGGGTCGAGTTGCCGGCGACGGGCCTGGGCGATGCAGTCGCCGCCCTTGGGTTCCGCCGCCGTGGGCCGCGCGTTCCCCGCCTTCCTGGCGGGGAGGTAGCTCAGTTCGACGCCCTTGACGGTGAAAGCCACCGAGAGGGGCAACTGCCAGAGCATACCCTCCCGCTTCAGACACGCCCCGACCAGGCTCGTCACTGCGGCAATGGCCTTCTCCTCGGTGGGCGTCGGGGTGTTCAGCCTTCCGTCGGCGCACTCGGCCGACACATGGGCGTCGGAATCGGCTCCGTCCGCGCCCGTCAGCACGGACCGGCCGCTCGGCGCGGTCTCGAGCGTCGCCTCGTAGCCGCCGCGCCGGTAGCACGCCTGCCGCACCAGGGCGAGCTTCCGCACCCGTGCACGCTCGTTCGCCGTCAGCCGGTACGGTCCCACCGCCCGGGGATCGATGCCGCTCAGCTGCGCCCCGGGTTCCGAGTACGTGTCGGTGCGCAGCGGGTCGACGGTGGCGGCGGCCTGCGGCGGCAGGGAGGTGCCGTGGCGCGCGGAGTCGGCGATCAGGACCCGGTCGGGCGTGGTCAGGGCGATGCGCCGGCGGGTGCGGGCGGACAGCGCGCGTACGGTGGCCTCGACGCCGGACCAGTCGGTGTGCGTGGCGGCGTATCCGCTCAACTGCCGCAGGATCTCCGTGTCGTCGGCGAGTGCCCGGCCCTGTTCCTCCTGGATGGCTCGGGTGGTGGTCTGCACCGCCAGCCACGCGGTGGCCGCCACCGAGCACATGGCGATGAGCACCGAGGTGACCATCAGCCGGACGAGGAGGCTCTTGCGCAGCGGTATGCCACGGCTCACCCGCGCTCTCCGCTGAGCTTGTACCCGACGCCGAACACGGTCAGCAGCCGCATCGGACGGCGCGGGTCGGGCTCGATCTTCTTGCGCAGGTTCATGATGTGCACATCGATCGCGCGTTCGGTGGAGGCCCGGTCGATGCCGCGGGTGCACTGCAGCAACTGCCGCCGGGAGAAGACCCGGTCGGGTTCGGAGACCATGGCGAGGAGAATCTCGTATTCGCCCGGGGTGCAGTTGACGGGCTCGCCGTCGCACAGCACCTCGTGCCTGACCGGGTCGATGGAGATGCCCGCCGCCCACACGGCGTGCTGCTGGTCGGCGCTCTGGCGTCCGCTGCGCCTGAGCACCGTGCGGATGCGGGCCATCAACTCGCGCGGGCTGTAGGGCTTGGTCATGTAGTCGTCCGCGCCGAGCTCCAGGCCGAGCAGGACGTCGTCCTCGGTGGAGCGGGCCGTGAGCATCAGCACGGGGATGTCGTCGTCGCGGCGCAGCACCCGGCACACGCCGAATCCGTCGATCACCGGCAGCATCAGATCGAGGACGACGAGGTCGGGCCGGTGCCGCCGGACCGCCTCGAGGGCGGTCCCGCCGTCGTGGACCACGGTAGCGGTGTGGCCCTCCCGCACCAGCGAGAGACGTATCAGCTCGGCCTGCATCTCGTCGTCCTCGGCGACCAGCACATGTGCGCACACGCGGCCGATGCTAGGCGCAACGAACCGTGGACGGCCCGTGGACGGCCCGCGAAGAGGGCCTTCCCACAGGCTGACAGCTTCCTGACATCCGTGTGCGGATCCGGCCGCGGGGCGGTTCAGCGCGCCAGGGACGGGGCGTCGCCCATCACGACCACCGGGTGCCGATCCGGGTCCAGAGCGCGCAGCAGCGCCGTCATGTCGGCCTCCTTCAGGGTGACGCAGCCGTGGGTGGGGCCGCCGTGGTCGACGTGGAACCAGATGCCTCCACCCCGGCTGCCCCCGAGCGGGCGGGTCCAGTCACGCGGTGAGGTGCCCGGCTTGCGGTTGTAGTTGATGGCCACCACGTAGTCGAAGGCGCCGGCGAGGGACTCGCCATCGAAGCCCGTGCCGAGGGCGGTGAAGCCGTGGGAGTGGTCGTACGGCAGCCGGGTGCCGGGGTCGGGCAGGCGCCCTCCGGCATCGGTGAGAGCGTAGACGCCGATCGGTGAGCGCAGGTCACCGGACACGTGGTGGTCGGTCCAGCCCTTCAGGGCGTTGTGCGCGGGCCACTGCCGGCCGGCCTTCCAGCCGGAGTCGGTCCGCTCGTACAACACGACGGCGGAATCGGACGAGTTCCTGCCCTTCCCGGTCACCACGACGACCTGGCGGGCGTTCGACGGTATCCCGGCGCGGGTCCTGGGCCCGAGGCCGGGCAGTTCCCCGGGCGCGTCCGGTGTCGCCGCGGGCGAGGACGCGGGTGCGGGCGTGCCCTCGGCCCCGTCGGCGGCGACGGCCGCGCGCGTCTGTGCCGCCCCGCCGCCCGAGTGGCACCCGGCCAGCAGCAGGGAGGCGGTGAGCACGGCCGCCGGTACACGTATTGCTGTGATCATGCTTCGACAGTGACTGAAACATGTAAGGAAGTGGTCAGGACGCGACCCGTTCGAACCGAACTGCACATGAACGAACGCCGAGTTGTTGCCGTTTCAGAACAGCCGTGATCTTGGCGGAGGGGAGCCCTCCGGGACAGGATGCCCGCATGAAGGGTGATCTCTTTTCCAGTGACCACATGGTGCAGCCCGCCGCCGCCCCGGGCATGTCCCTCCAGAACGCCAAGTCCATCCGGTACGTCGTCGGCGGCGAGATGTTCGCACGGCAGGGCTCGATGGTCGCCTACCGCGGTGACCTGAGGTTCGAGCGCAAGGGCCAGGGCGTCGGCGGAATGCTCAAGCGGGCGGTCACCGGTGAGGGGCTGCCGCTGATGTCCGTGCGCGGGCAGGGCGAGGCGTGGTTCGCGCACGAGGCGCAGAACTGCTTCATCGTGGACGTCGAGCCGGGTGACGAGTTCACCGTGAACGGGCGCAACGTGCTCTGCTTCGACGCGAGCCTGTCGTACGAGATCAAGACCGTGAAGGGCGCCGGGATCGCCGGCGGCGGGCTGTTCAACAGCTTGTTCACCGGACACGGCCGGCTCGGCCTGATCTGCGAGGGCAATCCGCTGGTGATACCCGTCTCGCCCGAGCTGCCGGTGTTCGTCGACACCGACGCGGTGGTGGGCTGGACGGCCCGGCTGCACACCTCGCTGCACCGGTCGCAGTCCATCGGCTCGATGCTGCGTGGCGGTTCGGGCGAGGCGGTGCAGCTGAAGCTGGAGGGCGAGGGGTACGTCGTCGTACGGCCCAGTGAGCTGACTCCGCAGAAGGAGCACTGACGGAAAGGGGCCCCGCCACCGGAAGGCGACTGAACAGATTTTCGAATCAGCGGAGTACGCTGCCTGTATGGCCACGCACCTCCAGGGCTCGCTGTTCGACCAGACCGACGACATCCGCCTCGGCCCGCTCGACGGGCTGCGGCGGACTCAGCTGGGCGCCGGGGCGTGGATCGATGTGCTGCCGGGCTGGCTCAGCGGGGCCGACGCGCTGTTCGTGCAACTGGCCGAGGAGGTGCCCTGGCGCGCGGAGCGGCGGCACATGTACGACCACACGGTGGACGTGCCGCGACTGCTGGCCTTCTACCACGCCGGGGACCCGCTGCCGCACCCCGTGCTGGAGGAGGCGCGCGACGCCCTGTCCGCGCACTATGCGGCGGAGCTCGGCGAACCCTTCGTGACGGCCGGTCTCTGCTACTACCGGGACGGCCGGGACAGCGTCGCCTGGCACGGGGACCGCATCGGCCGGGGCGCACGGGAGGACACCATGGTCGCCATCCTGTCCGTGGGCGTGCCGCGTGATCTGGCGCTGCGGCCGCGCGGCGGCGGGCAGGCCGTCCGGCGTCCGCTCGGGCACGGGGACCTGATCGTGATGGGCGGCTCCTGCCAGCGGACGTGGGAGCACTCGATCCCGAAGAGCAGCCGGGCGACCGGGCCCCGGATCAGCATCCAGTTCCGGCCGGCCGGGGTGGGCTGACCCGGATCAGGGGGTCAGCTGCGCCTGTACGGCCGGTGCCCAGCGGTCGGCGATGTCGTCGAGGTCCGCCGCGCGCAGATGGGTGCCGCGCGCGATGCCGAACATCACGCCGAGGCCCAGCAGGGCGCTCACCGCGAGTTCGGCGCGCAGGCCCGCGTCGGGACCGCTCAGGAGCGCGGCGAGACGGTCGCTGACCTGGGTGCGGAAGTTGGCGCGCAGGATGTCGCCCTGCTCGCCGTGCAGGGGCGCGAAGACGATGCGCAGGAGCGGGTCGGCGCCGTGTCGCGTCTGGCTGAGCAGTACATGGCGGACCATGTGCCGGCCGAGGTTCTCCAGCGGTGCGTCCAGCAGGGCGGCGGCGTCCGCCTCGAAGGACATCACCTGGGAGAAGAGGGTGTCCTTGTTGCCGAAGTACTTCAGGATGAGCGGCGGGCTGACCCCGGCGCGGTCCGCGACCGCCTTGAGCGTGATGTCCGCGTGCGCGTGCCGGGCGAGCAGATGGCGTGCGGCGCGCAGGATGGCGGCCTTGGTGGTCTCGGCGTCGCGGCGGGCGGGGGCGGTGGCCGGTGACGTGGTCACGGTGCTCAGGCTCCTTCCAGCGCCGTGTCGGGCGACGGCGTCCTGCGCCCGGGGGTGCCGCCCGAGGTGCGGTCCCCCGGGATGGCGAGGGCCGTGGCACACGCCACGAGGGCGACCGTACCCGCCATCGCGAACGCCAGCAGATAGCCGTGCAGCGTGGGGACGGGGGCGCCGCCCACCAGAGCGGTGTGGTGGACCAGGACGGCGGTGACACAGGCGCTGCAGGTGGCCTGGCCGATGGTGCGCATCAGCACGTTGACGCCGTTCGCGGAGGCGGTCTGCCCCGCCGGCACGGCGCGCAGGATGAGGGTGGGCAGCGCCGAGTAGGCGAGGGTCGTGCCGGTGGCGACGACGGACGCGCCCACGATGATCATCCACAGGTGACGGCTGTCCGCGATGCGCACGGCGTATCCGAGGGTGAGCACGGCCGCGCCGACGGCGAGGGTGATCCGGGGGCCGCGGGCGGCCGAGATGCGGGCGGAGACCGGGGAGAACAGCAGCATGATCACTCCGCCGGGCAGCAGACACAGGCCTCCGCCGACGATGGACAGGCCGAGCCCGTAACCGGTGGCCTTCGGCGCCTGGACGAGCTGTGCCGTCACCAGTGAGTTGGCGTAGAAGCCGAAGCCGACCAGCAGGGCGGTGAGGTGCGGCAGGGCGACGCAGGGGCGAGCGGCCAACCGCAGGTCGACGAGGGGCCGTTCGGCGCGCAGCTGTTGCAGGCACCACAGCGCCAGGGTGAGCACGCTGCCCGTGAACAGGCCGAGGATCCGCGCGCTCCTCCACCCCCACTGGCCTCCCTGCGACACGGCCAGCAGCAGACAGACCAGCCCTGCGGCGAGGCCGAGTGCGCCGAGGACGTCGAAGCGTCCGGGGGCGCGGACGGGCGACTCGCGCACCGCCCACCGGACGAGGGCGAGACCGACGGCGCCGAGGCCGCTGGTCACCCAGAACATGGCGTGCCAGTTCACGTACTGGATGACGAGCGCGGCCAGCGGCAGGCCGAGGGCCGCGCCGATCCCGACGGTGGAGCTCATGAGGGCGACCGCGGATCCGGTGCGCTCGGGCGGCAGCTCGTCGCGCAGGATGCTGATCGACAGCGGGACGACCGCGGCGGCCGCGCCCTGGAGCGCCCGCGCCGTGATGAGCACGCCGATGTCGGACGAGAGCGCGCAGAGCACCGAGCCGAGCGTCATCAGGGCCAGTGCGGTCAGCAGCACCCGTCGCTTGCCGTACATGTCCCCGGCGCGCCCGAGCACCGGGGTGAGCACCGCTCCGGACACCAGGGTGGCGGTGACCGTCCAGGAGACGGCGCCCGGGGAGGCGCCGGTGAGCCGGGGCAGGTCGGGCAGCAGGGGGACGACGACCGTCTGCATGACGGCCATGAGGATGCCGCCGAAGGCAAGCGCGGGGACAGCGGGCCGGTCGCGCGCTTCCGGACGCGTGGCCGGTCCGGTGGGTATGGGGACCATGCGCACTCCAGTGGATCGGCCAGAGGGAATCGCGGGAATCGTGGTGAATGGCAATTCACCGTAGCGGTGAATGACCATTCACCCAAGGTTTTGCCGCCGGTGGCGTCACCCGAGTCCCCAACCACCCATCCAGGGACGGCAGTTCGCGTCACATGTGAGGCGTGAGCCGGGCCACGAGACGGCCGCCGCGAGAGAAAGATCCACTTCCAAACCCCCCTGAGAGGGCGGAATTTCCTGTACCGGCACGCCCGCGCTCAGGCACGACCACAAGATCATCTTGGTTCAACTTTGTAGGAGATGGCGGCAATTGTCCTGATCGTAGCCAACCACCTTCCGTCGATTTCCAGGGCTCACCGGTCGACGGATAGGCAAGGGGCGTCACATCAACCCTCTTCGACCGGAGGATTCGTATGCCCCGACTCACCCGCCGCCGCGCCCTCGCGGCAGGCGCCGCCGCCGTCGCCGCCACCGGCGGCCTGCCCGCACCGTCGGCCGCGGCCCCGGGCCACAGCCGCGAACACGGACACAGCCACGAACACGGACACGACCACGACCTCGGCCACGACCACGACCACGACCACGACCACGACCACGGTGCCCCCGAAGCATTCGACGAGGTCTATCTGGGCCGCCGCATACAGGGCCGCCCCCTGGCGGGCGGCCACCATCACGGTGGTGGATACGGCGTGTTCATCGACGGTGTGGAGCTGCACGTGATGCGCAATGCGGACGGCAGCTGGATCAGCGTGGTCGGCCACTACGACCCGGTGCCGAGCCCGCGTGCCGCCGCGCGCGCAGCCGTGGTCGAACTGCGGGGCGCCCCGCTCGTCCCCCTCACCTGACCGCCCGCCCCAGCACCTTTCGGAGCCACCCGCACATGACCGTACGCAAGAACCAGGCGACGCTCACGGCCGACGAGAAGCGGCGGCTGGTCGCCGCGCTCGTCGAACTCAAGCGCAGCGGCCGCTACGACGCCTTCGTCACCACCCACAACGCCTTCATCATGGGCGACACCGACACGGGGCCACGGACGGGGCACCGCTCGCCGTCGTTCCTGCCCTGGCACCGCAGATTCCTGATCGAGTTCGAGCGCGCGCTCCAGTCCGTCGACTCCTCCGTCGCCCTGCCGTACTGGGACTGGACCGCCGACCGCTCGCCCCGCTCCTCGCTGTGGGCACCGGACTTCCTCGGCGGCACCGGGCGACCCCTGGACGGACGGGTGCTGGACGGGCCGTTCGCCGCGTCCACCGGCAACTGGCCCCTCACGGTGCGCGTGGACGGCCGCACATATCTGCGGCGCTCGCTCGGCGGTGGCGGACGCGACCTGCCCACCCGGGCCGAGGTCGACTCCGTGCTCGCGATGTCCACCTACGACATGGCGCCCTGGAACAGCGCGTCGGACGGCTTCCGGAACCATCTCGAGGGATGGCGGGGCGTCAACCTGCACAACCGCGTCCATGTGTGGGTGGGCGGTCAGATGGCCACCGGGGTCTCCCCCAACGACCCGGTCTTCTGGCTGCACCACGCCTACGTCGACAAGCTGTGGGCCGAGTGGCAGCGTCGCCACCCCGCATCCGGCTACCTTCCCACGGGCGGCACACCGGACGTCGTCGACCTGGAGGAGCCGATGAGGCCGTGGAACGACGTGCGCCCCGCCGACCTGCTGGACCACAGGGCGTACTACACGTTCGACACCGACTGACGGGCGGGGCGCGGACGTTCGCCACCGGCTGACGGCTGGGGCCCCGGGCAGCGGACAGCCGGCTTTCGCGGGGCTGTGACAGGGGTTCCGGGCTCTGTCAGCGCGAGGACGACGCCCAGGGCCCCACGCCGC
Source organism: Streptomyces sp. Y2F8-2 (assembly GCF_014905555.1). Taxonomy (GTDB): domain Bacteria; phylum Actinomycetota; class Actinomycetes; order Streptomycetales; family Streptomycetaceae; genus Streptomyces; species Streptomyces cynarae. The sequence continues at coordinate 151,980 of NZ_BNGS01000013.1, forward strand.
CGATGCGCTCGATCGTGTAGCGCACGATGTACCCGGGCCCCTTGGGCGCCGGGAACTCGGCGTCCGGGGCCATGTAGACCTTGGCGAGGCGGTTGAGCAGGTCCCAGGTGCCGTCGCTCGGCTCCACCGCGGCCCGCGCCCGCAGTACGGCGTACTCGTTCAGGAAGACCCCGGGCACGCGTGGGGCGTCGAAGGACAGCACCACCCGCGGGTCCCGGTCGATGTTGCGCAGCTTCACGTGCCGCGCCATATGACCGCTGACGATGTCGTCGCCGTCCAGTCCGATCCAGATGACGGTCACCTGAGGGCTCCCGTCCGGGTTGATGGTGCTCAGATGCGCCATGGGGCCGGACTCGATCAGCTCCCGCAGATCATCCGGCAGACGGCTGTACCCGTTCATGACTCAGGAACGTACCGCTCCGCGCGCGAGGGCGTCCGGAAGCCCGGAGAAAGTCGTCTCAGGTGTCGCCGGACGTACGGCACTCCGGGTGGCCCCAGCCCTGGGCGTTCTTGGCGATGGGCTCGCCCGCCGCGTACGGGCGGCCGCAGACGCAGCGGCCCGCGAACTTCGCCTTGATCGTGCGGGAGGTGGTCCGCTTCCGCGCCGGCGCGCCACGACGGGCCGGGACGGCGGTGGCCGGCTCGGGCGACGGCGGCGGCTCCGGGGAGCCGTAGGCGCTGCCCGCCCCTTTCTGCACGGTGGCCGCCTGGCTGGCGGCGCGGTCCGCGAAGTCGTTGAGGCGGTCGCCGCCGACCTGGTGGGCGGGCACGTAGCGGAACTCCACCTCGCGGCCCGCGAGCAGTTCGTCGATGCGGACGACCAGTGCCTGATTGGCGACGGGCTTGCCGGCGGCGGTCTTCCAGCCGTTGCGTTTCCAGCCGGGCAGCCAGGTGGTGACCGCCTTCATCGCGTACTGGGAGTCCATGCGGATCTCCAGCGCGATCCCCGGGTCCACCGCGCTCAACAGCCGCTCGAGTGCGGTGAGTTCGGCGACGTTGTTGGTCGCGGTGCCCAGCGGGCCGGCCTCCCAGCGGCTCGGGATCTCGTCGACGTCGGCGACGACCCAGGCCCATCCGGCGGGTCCCGGGTTTCCCTTCGAAGCCCCGTCGCAGGCGGCCACAACACGTTCAGGCATGCCCCTGATCATGCCACGCCCCGGCCGCCGCCCAGATCCCGGCCCTGGCACCCGCGCTGTTGCGGAAGGGGTCGTGCCGCGCGCCGGACCGTCGGCGTGGCGACACTGGAAGGAGGCAGTCGTGGACGGGACGGGGCATGTGATGCGCGCATGGGTGGTGGACCGGCCGGGGCCCGTGGAACGGGAGCCGCTCACGTTCGTGGAGCGGCCGGCCCCGGTGCCGGGCCCCGGTGAGCTGCTGGTGCACGTGCGGGCGTGCGGTGTGTGCCGTACGGATCTGCACGTGGCCGAGGGCGACCTGCCGGTGCGGCGGCCGGGGGTGACCCCCGGGCACGAGGTGGTGGGCGTGGTGGCCGGGATCGGCGGGGGCGTGAGCGGGTGGGCGAGCGGCGACCGGGCGGGCGTGGCGTGGCTGCGCCGTACGGACGGCACGTGCCGGTACTGCGTGCGCGGCGCCGAGAACCTCTGCCCGGTCTCCGAGTACACCGGCTGGGACGCCGACGGCGGCTACGCCGAGTACACGACCGTGCCGGCCGCCTTCGCCTACCGGCTGCCGGAGGCGGTGGACGGCGTGGCACTGGCGCCCCTGCTGTGCGCCGGCATCATCGGCTACCGGGCGCTGCTGCGGACGTCCCTGCCGCCGGGCGGTCGCCTCGGGCTGTACGGCTTCGGCGGCAGCGCGCACCTGTGTGCGCAGGTGGCGCTGGCGCAGGGGGCCACGGTGCATGTGCTGACCCGGGACGAGGCCTCGCGGGAGCTCGCGCTCCAGCTCGGGTGCGCGTCGGCGGGCGGTGCCTACGACGCGCCTCCGGAGCCGCTGGACGGGGCGATCCTGTTCGCGCCGGCCGGTGATCTCGTCCCGGTGGCGCTGCGGGCGCTGGACCGGGGCGGCGTGCTGGCGGTCGCGGGCATCCACCTGAGCGACGTCCCGGCACTGCGGTACGAGAGCGAACTGTTCTACGAGAAGGAGCTGCGCAGCGTCACCTCGAACACACGCGAGAACGGCCGGGAGTTCCTGGACCTCGCCGCCCGGTACGGCGTACGGGCGACCACGCACCCGTACCCGCTGTCCGAGGCGCAGCGGGCCCTCGGCGACCTGAAGGCGGGGCGCTTCGACGGGGCGGCCGTGCTGGTGAACGACCTCTGAGTGTCAGCCGGTGGGCAGGTGCATCAGGCGTGTGATGGTGCGCAGAACGCCGTTCTCGGTGTTGGGGGGCGCGAGGTAGCGGGCGCGGCGGACCACGTCCGGGTGGGCGTTGGTCATGGCGAAGGACCACTCGGCGGCGTCGAGCATCTCCAGGTCGTTGAGGTAGTCGCCGAACGCCAGCGTCTGCGCGGGTGTGATGCCCAGGTCGCGCTGGAGCCTGCGCAGGGCGGCGCCCTTGTTGGCGGTGCGGTTCATGATGTCGACCCAGTGCTCGCCCGAGACCACGACCTGGTGGGTGGCCGTGAGCGGCTCCAGAGCGGGGGCGGTGGTGCGCTCGACGGGTCCGAAGTCGAACAGGGCCACCTTGAGGAACTCGTCCTCCACGGTGGTGAGGTCGTCCACGGGCTTCAGCAGGGCGTAGTACCTGCTTGCCTCGGCCATGAAGGCGTCGTCCGTGCGCTCGACGTAGGCGGAGTTCTTCCCGCACAGGACCGCTCCGACGTCCACGCCGTCGGCCGCGAGCCGCCGTGCGGTCCCGATGACGCGGGCGGCCACCGCGGGGTCGAGGGGGTCGGAGCTGAGCTCCACGCCGTCGCGGACGACGTACGTGCCGTTCTCGGCGACGAACACCATGCCGTCGTCCGCGTCGGCGAACTGCCGGGCGAGCGTGGCGTACTGGCGGCCGCTGGCGGGGCTGAACAGCACGCCGCGGCGGCGCAGCTCGGCGAGGAGGGGCCACAGTCCGTCGGGGATGCGTCCGCTGCCGTCGAGGAGCGTGCCGTCCATGTCGGTCACGACGAGCCGGATGTCGACGGGGTCGCTCGGCAGCTCGGGGGCGGTGAGGAGGCAAGCGGGCGTGGCGGACATGTCCTGCTTTCTATGGGAGACCGAGGGTGGGGACTCGGCCCGGGGTCGGCTGTCCTCGGCGCCATTGCCTCGTCAGGCACCCGATGATAGTCGGCGCTCTTTTCAGAGGTGATCGAGGGTGCTCCTGGCAGACCGGCAGCCCCGACGCGACCTCGGCCGGGATATCGAACGGGCCAGGCTCTAGGCTCGGGCGCGCAGGACGTCCCTCTCACACGGCTTCACACGACCGCCGTTTTTCCGGAAGACTTCTGCAAAGTTTCGACAGTGCGTCCCGGAGCAACGGAGGTGGGGCAAGTGGCAGCGCACGAGGCCGACGCGGAGGAGGCAGGCGAGGAGCGCGGCAAGGTCACGATCACGGAGATCGCCCGGCAGGCGGGGGTCTCGGTGCCCACCGTGTCCCGCGTCGTCAACGGACGCTCCGACGTGGCCCCGGGGACCCGTGCCCGGGTCGAGGACCTGCTGCGCCGGCACGGCTACCGCAAGCGCGCCTCTGCGGCCGGCACCCGCGCCGCCCTGCTCGACCTGGTCTTCAACGACCTCGACAGCCCCTGGGCCGTGGAGATCATCCGGGGGGTCGAGGAGGTGGCCCACGCCGCCGGTGTGGGCACGGTGGTGTCGGCGATCCACGGGCGCTCCGGCGACGCCCGGGAGTGGATGCAGAACCTGCGGGCGCGGGCCTCCGACGGGGTCATCCTCGTCACCTCGGTGCTCGAGCCCGTCCTGCACGAGGAGCTGCGCATCCTGGGCGTGCCGATCGTGGTCGTCGACCCGGCCGGCTCCCCCGCCCTGGACGCGCCCACCATCGGCGCGGCCAACTGGTCGGGCGGCATGGCGGCCACCGAGCATCTGCTGAGCCTCGGGCACCGCCGCATCGGCCTGGTCGCGGGCCCGCCCCGGCTGCTGTGCTCGCGGGCCCGGCTGGACGGCTACCGGGCGGCACTGGAGGGCGCCGGGATCGCCGTGGACGAGTCCCTCATCGTGCCCGGCGACTTCTACCACGAGTCCGGCTTCACCGGCTGCAACACACTCCTGGACCTGCCGGAGCCGCCGACCGCGATCTTCGCGGCGAGCGACCAGATGGCGCTGGGCGCGATCGAGGCGCTGCGGCGGCGCGGGCTGCGGGTGCCGGAGGACATGAGCGTGGTCGGTTTCGACGACCTTCCGGAAGTCCGCTGGTCGGCTCCGCCGCTGACCACCGTGCGCCAGCCGCTGGCGGAGATGGGCAAGCTCGCCGTGCGTACGGTGCTGCGACTGGCCCGCGACGAGCAGCCGGACTCGCCGCGCGTGGAGCTGGGCACGGAGCTGGTGGTGCGGGCCAGCACGGCGCCGCCGCGGAAGACGGGCTGACACGCGTGGCCCGGCGGTGCGGACACCGACGGGCCACGACGCGGGACGCCCTCACTTCCCTCCCAGCGCCTCCCGCAGCGCGAAGTACGCCGGTTTGGGCCGCAGTTGCTCGTCCCACGGCAGGGCGGCGCCCTCGCCTGGGAAGACCGCCGGGATCCACGAGTACTTGTCGGTGTAGTCCCACACCGTGACGCCCACGCAGCGCCGCACCGCGAGGCACGCCTTGGTCAGGTCGCGGTACCAGGTCGCCTGCTGGGCCAGCTTCTCGTCGGTGGCGGGCAGTTGCATACGGACGTCGACCTCGGTGAGCGCGGTGTCGAGACCGAGCCGCGAGAAGCGGCGCAGGTTGTCCTCCAGCGTGGACGGGTAGCCGTACTGCAGGGCAAGATGCGCCTGGAAGCCGATGCCGTCGAGCGGGACGCCCTGCGCCTTGAGGTCCTGGGCGAGTCGGTAGTAGGCGTCGCTCTTCGGGCCGGTGCCCTCGATGTTGTAGTCGTTGAGGTACAGCTTGGCGTGCGGGTCGGCCTGGCGGGCCCAGCGCAGCGCGTCGGCGATGTAGCCAGGGCCGAGCGTCTTGTACCAGATGGTCTCGCGGTAGGTGCCGTCCTCGTTGAACGCCTCGTTGACGACGTCCCAGGAGTAGACCTTGCCGCGGTAGTGCCGTACCTCTGTGGTGATGTGCTTCTTCAGCACCGCGCGCAGCTCGTCGGGCGTCCAGTCGCGCGAGGTGAGCCAGTTCGGCAACTGGCTGTGCCAGACCAGGGTGTGCGCGCGGACGCGCTGGTGGTTCTTCCGGGCGAGGTTCACGATCTCGTCGCCCTTGGTCCAGTCGAAGACGCCCCGCTCCGGCTCGGTGGCGTACCACTTCATGCCGTTGCCGGGGGTGATCATGTCGAACTGGCTGCCGAGGAGCGCGGTGTAGGCGCCGTCGGTCAGTTCGGGGTTGTCCGTCGCGCTGCCGAAGTAGCGGCCGTGCCGCTGGGCGAGTTCGGCCAGGGTCGGCGGCTTCTCCTTCGCCTGGGCCGCCGGTCCGGTGGCGAGGCCGGCGCCCAGGAGGAGCGCGGCGAGAGCGCCGGCCAGTCCGAGCCGAGTACGGGACGGGGTGGTGGTGCGCATGGTGCGACTCCTCACAGTCAGGTGTGTGCTTGAGCCGTACGTTCGCGGGACGGGTGCGTCACCCCTTGGTGGCGCCCGTGGTGAGGCCGCCGACGAGCTGGCGTTCGGCGACCGCGTAGAAGGCGAGCGCGGGAACCATGGCCAGCACGAGGTAGGCGAAGACGCGTGCGGTGTCCGAGGCGTACTGGCCCTGGAACTGCTGGACGCCGACGGGGATCGTCCACCACGTGGGTTCGTTGAACACGAGCAGCGGCAGCAGGAAGTTGTTCCAGCTGCCGACCACGGCGAGGACGGAGACGGTGCCTAGCGCGGGCCGCGCCATGGGCAGCAGGACCCGCCAGAAGAAGCCGTACGGGCCGCAGCCGTCGAGGGTGGCCGCCTCCTCCAGTTCGCCGGGGATCTGGCGGAAGAAGCCGCGCAGGATGACGATCGTCACCGGCAGTCCGAAGGCGGCCTGCGGCAGGATCACCCCGAGCGGGTTGTCGAGCAGGTTCATGGAGCGCAGCAGCAGGAACAGCGGCAGGACCGCGACCGCGAAGGGGAACATCAGCCCCACGGTGAACAGGGTGAACAGCACCTCCCGGCCGCGGAAGGCGAACCGGGCGAAGGAGAAGGCGGCCAGTGCGGAGACCGCGACGACGAGGAGGGTCGTGGCCACCGCGATGAACGTGCTGCTGCCGACCATCCTCCAGAACGAGCCCGAGCCGAGGATGCCGGTGTAGTTGGACGTCACCCACGGGTCGGGCAGTCCGATCGGGTTGCGGGAGAGCTGGTCGGTGGACTTGAAGCCGGACAGCAGGGCGTACAGCACGGGCACGGCCATCACCGCGCCCACGACGACCAGCACGGCGTGCACGGGCAGGGTGCGCGTCCGGGTGGCGCCCTTGCGCGGTCGCCCGGTGGTGGGACGACCGGTCCTGGTGAGCGTCATGCGCCGCCTCCTCGCATCGTGGTGGTGGCTCCTTCCAGGTCGCGGCGCAGGACGAACCGCTGGTAGGCGAGGGCGAAGACGAGGCTGATGCCGAACATGACCACGCTGATGGCACTGGCGTAGCCGACCTGGTAGCGCTTGAAGCCGTACTGGAACATGGTCACGGCCATCGTCTCCGAGTGGTGGTCGGGGCCGCCCGTGGTGACCACCCACACCAGGTCGAAGAGCTGGATGGAGCCGATGACCGACAGGAACGCGCTGATGCGCAGGGTCGGGGCCAGCAGCGGCAGGGTCACGCTGCGGAAGCGCTGCCAGGGCCCGGCGCCGTCGATGAGCGCCGCCTCGGTCAGCTCGGCCGGGATGGACTGCAGTCCGGCCAGGTACAGCATCATGTGGAAACCGAAGTACTTCCACATCATGACGAGGAACAGGGTCGCCATGACGGTGGAGGGGTCGGAGAACCACTTCCCGCCGAGACCGCCGAGGCCGATGTCGCTCAACAGGTGGTCGGCGAGGCCGTCGTCCGGGGCGAAGAGCATGCTGAACAGCACGCCGGTGATGGCCTCGGACAGCACATAGGGGGCGAAGAACAGCATCCGGTACACGGCCCGGCCGCGCAGCCGCTGGTTGAGCAGGACGGCCATGGCGAGCGCGAAGGGCAGCTGCAGCGCGAGCGACAGGACGACGAGCACCAGGCAGCGCCACAGGTCGCCGAGGAACACCGGGTCCTGGAAGAGCCGCGTGAAGTTGTCGACGCCCGTGTAGTCCGAGGGCATGCCGAAGCCGCCCCAGCGGAAGAACGCCGCGTACACGGCGAACAGCAGCGGCGACAGGACCAGCACGCCGAACAGCACCAGGGCGGGGAGCTGGAAGGAGACCGCGGTGAGCCAGTGCAGCGCGCGACGCCGTGCCCGCCCGCGGGCCGCGGCGGCGGGCGGGGGCGGGACGACGACACCGGGGCCGGACCGCTTGTCCGGGAGGAAGGTGGAGGTCATCGCCGGCTACTGCTCTTCCTTCGCGGTCTTGGTGATCGACTGCGTGACCTGCTCGGGCGACTTTGAGCCGGCGATGAGGGCCGCGACGCTGTCGTTGACCTCCTGGCCGACGGCGGGCGCGTACGCCTGGTCCAGATAGAGCTGGAAGCCGGTGGCGGTCTTCAACTGCTCGTTCACCGCCTTGAGGTTGGGGTCGGTCAGGGCGTCCGCGGCCGCGTTGACGACCGGGATGACTCCGGTCTTGGTGACCAGGGTGCGGTCGTTGGCGGCGGAGGCGAAGAACTTCAGGAAGTCGATCGCGGCCTGCGGAGCGCCCTTGCGGACGGCATGACCGCCGCCTCCGCCGAACACCTCGGTGAGGGAGCCCTTGCCGCCCTCGACCGTGGGGAAGGGAAAGAAGCCGAGATCCTTGCCGATGCCCCTGCCTTCGCTCTTCTCCGTCTGGGGCGCCCACTGACCCATCAGCTCCATGGCCGCTTTGCCGTTGCCGACGGCAGCGGCCTGGCCGGTGGGGGTGGAGTAGGCGGCACCGAGGAAGCCCGTCTGGAACGGCTGGAGTTGGACGAGGTCCTTCAGGTGCTGCCCGGCCTGTACGAACCCGTCTGCGGTGAAGTCCTTGCTGTCACTGGCCTTCTGGAGTGCGTCGATGCCGGCGGTGCGCATGGCCAGGTAGGCCCAGTAGTACATACCGGGCCACTTCTCCTTGCCCGCCAGGGCGATAGGTGTGATGCCGGCGGACTTCAGCTTGCGCACGGCGTCGAGGAAGGCGCTCCAGGTGGTCGGGGGTGCGCTGATGCCGGCCCGCTTGAAGAGCGCCTTGTTGTACCAGAAGCCGATCATTCCCATGTCGAACGGGATGCCGTAGGCCTTGTCGTCCAGCAGATACGGCTGCCGCGCGACCGACAGCAGCGAGTTGCTCCAGGACTTGGTGCTGTCGGTGAGGTCCTCGACGAGCCCGGCGTCGACCTGCTGCTTGAGGACGCCGCCGCCCCAGGTGTGGAAGATGTCCGGCAGCTTCCCCGAAGCGGTCAGCGCGGTCATCTTCGACTTGTACGCCTCGTTCTCCAGCGCGACGATCTTGATCTTGACCTTGGGGTTCTGCGCCTCGAACTGCCGGGCGAGGGAGGCCCAGACGCCCTTCGCGGGGTCTGTGGTGGTGATGTTCCACCACTCGATCGTGGTCGTCCCCGACGACCCTCCGTCCGAGCCGCCGCCTCCGCAGGCGCTCAGTGCCGTCATTCCGAGACCGGCGGCGGAGGCGGCCAGGAAGCCGCGGCGGGACAGAGCCGGGTCGCCCATCATGAGCTCCTTGGGGTACGGGACGGAACGTCCACATCCGTCCGACGAGGTGATCACAACAGTCAGGACTGAAAAGTTTCCGAAACGCTCCGGAAATGGGACTGCTGCCGCACCCTAGAGACAGCCCACGAAACGTGGCAACCCCCTGTACGCCGCGAATTCTCACCCAACCTGGAACGCTCCGAGAGGCGTTGACAGCCCCGGAACCGCCCCGTAACTTCCGAGCACATCCGTCCGAGAATTTCTGACGGATTCCGGAAACCCCTGGGATCAAGGAGTTCCATGGTCCAGCCCTGGCAGGACACGACGCTGCCCGCCCCCGTACGCGCGGCCGATCTGCTGGCCCGGATGACCCTGGAGGAGAGACTCGCCCAGCTGTACAGCGTCTGGCCCGGCTCCTCCACCGACGGCGAGGACGTGGCGCCGCTCCAGCACGAGATGTCCGAGGACGTCGACCTCGATGCCCTGCTCCCCCATGGACTCGGTCAGTTGACCCGCCCGTTCGGTACCGCTCCGGTGGACCCGGCCAAGGGGGCCGCTCGTCTGGCGGACTTGCAGCGCAGGGTGGCGGCGGCGAACCGCTTCGGCATCCCCGCCCTGGCCCACGAGGAGTGCCTGACCGGCTTCACCGCCTGGCGCGCCACCGTCTTCCCGACACCGCTGGCGTGGGGCGCTTCCTTCGATCCCGCGCTCATCGCCGAGATGGCGGCGGGCATCGGAGACGGCCTGCGTGAGGCCGGCATCCACCAGGGGCTCGCGCCCGTGCTCGACGTGGTGCGCGATCCCCGCTGGGGCCGTACCGAGGAGTCGATCGGCGAGGACCCGTACCTGGTCGGGACCATCGGCACAGCCTATGTACGCGGCCTGCAGTCGGCCGGGGTCATCGCCACACTGAAGCACTTCGCGGGCTACTCCGCCTCGCGCGGCGCCCGCAACCACGCGCCCGTGTCGATCGGCCCCCGGGAGCTCGCGGACGTGATCCTCCCGCCGTTCGAGATGGCGGTGCGCGACGGCGGGGCACGGTCGGTGATGCCCGCCTACAACGACCTGGACGGGCTGCCCGCCCACGCCCACACCCCTCTGCTGACCCGACTACTGCGAGAGGCATGGGGGTTCGAGGGCACGGTCGTCTCCGACTACTTCGGCGTGACCTTGCTCGAGTCCGCCCACCGCGTGGCGGACTCGCCGGGCGGGGCCGCAGCGCTGGCCCTGACCGCGGGCGTCGATGTGGAACTGCCCGCCGTACGCTGCTTCGGCGCTCCCCTGCTCGAGGCGGTCCGGTCGGGTGAGGCACCCGAGCCTGCGGTCGACCGGGCCGTGCTGCGCGTACTGACCCAGAAGTGCGAACTCGGGCTGCTGGACCCGGACTGGGAGCCGCAGCCGCCGCCGGTCCTCGATCTTGACCCGCCGCGGCTGCGGGAGTTGGCGGCGCGGGTCGCCGAGGAGTCGGTGGTGCTGCTCGCGAACGCGGGCGGTGTGCTGCCGCTCGGCGACGGCGGGCGGATCGCCGTGGTGGGCCCTCTCGCCGAGGATCCGGCCGGGATGATGGGCTGCTACGCCTTCCCGCGCCACGTCGGCGTGGAACACCCGGACGTGCCGATGGGGGTGACGGTGCCGACCGTACGGGAGGCACTGGCAGCCGAGTTCCCGGGTGCCCGGCTCGTCGACGACCCCGCCGGGGCGGATCTGTGCGTCGCGGTGCTCGGCGACCGCTCCGGGCTGTTCGGGCGCGGCACCTCGGGCGAGGGCTGTGACGCACCCGACCTCCAGCTTCCGGAAGGCCAGGGCGAGTTGCTGGACGCCCTGCTGGAGAGCGGGACTCCGGTGGTCCTGGTCCTGCTGACGGGGCGGCCCTACGCGCTGGGTCGCTGGGCCGACCGGCTGGCCGCCGTGGTGCAGGCGTTCTTCCCCGGTCAGGAGGGCGGCCGGGCCGTCGCGGGGGTGCTGTCCGGCCGGGTCAACCCGTCCGGGCGACTGCCGGTGAGCGTGCCGCGGGACCCCGGTGGGCAGCCGTGGACGTACCTCACCCCGCCGCTGGGACAGGTGCATGACGCGAGTTCCATCGACCCGACGCCGCTGTTCCCGTTCGGGCACGGGTTGTCGTACACGCGGTTCGACTGGGAGGCGCCACAGGTCGACGACCCCGCTCCGGCCACGGACGGCGAGACGTCGCTGCGGCTCACGGTCCGCAACACAGGTGACCGGGCAGGCACCGAGGTCGTACAGATCTACCTCCGCACCCCCGTGGCCCGGGTGGCGCGTCCGGTGTCGCGGCTGATCGGTTACGCGCGGGTGCCGCTGCGGCCACAGGAGTCCGCGGTGGTCCATGTCACGGTCCCGGCCGACGCGGCGGCGTACACGGGCCCCGACGGCTCACGGATCCTCGAGCCGGGGCGCCTGTTCGTCGATCTGGCCGGCTCCAGCACGGACACCCGCCACACGGTCGAGCTGACGCTGACGGGCGAGAAACGGGTGCTCGGGCACGACCGCCGCTTCGGATGCGAGGTGAGCGTGAAATAGCCGAGCCGTCCCGGCCACCTGGGTGCAACGATGACCGCGGGACCACATCGTCACCATGAAAGGGAGGCGCCCGCGTGAGGTTCGTCCTCGAGGTCGACATGGGCGAGAACGGCTGGGACGGGAACGCCGCCGAGGAGCTGGGGCGGATCCTGCGGTACTGGGGCGGGAACCTGAAGCACTACGAGATGAGGCCCGGAGACGAGTCGGCCGTATACGACTCCGCCTACCGGGAGGTGGGGCACTGGGCCGTCACGGCCGAGTGATTCCGGGGGCCGGCCGGCAGCCCCACTCTGTCCGGCCGGCCCCCGGCGGGGGATCGCGTGGCGTGTCGCGACAGGGCTCGCACTCCCCAGTCACGAGCCTTGGATCCATGCTCGCGTCAGTCCGCGCGACCCCGGTCCGTCAGAACTCGAAGACGGCGGTCCCGTAGGAGTTCTTCACGCACTCGTTGGCGAAGGTGCGCTGGTAGTCGACGCGCTTGCCCTGCCACACGCCCTGCACGGTGACGACCACCGGGCTGTACAGCTTGGTGCACATCACGCCCTCCTGGTACGACAGGGCGTCCAAGTCGCCGCCGACGGCGCGGAGTTCAGCGCAGGCATCGGGGGCGTCCGGATGACTGCCGGAGGCGGTCGGGGCGCAGTTCAAGGTGACGGCGCGCTCGGGGGTGACGGTGGCAGCCTGCTGACCGTGGCCCACGGTCAGCACGAGCGCCGACGGGGCGTAGAGGGTCGCGGGGGCAGCGGTCGGGGCGGCGAGCGCGGCCCCCGTGAGGGGGCCGCAGACGGCGGTGGCCGTCAGGGTGAGGGTCGCTGCCCAGCGCGCGGTGTTCGGCATTGTGTGCATCCTTCCGCTCGGGTCGGGTCGCCGGCACAGCCCCGACGGAGCCTGTGCCGGAGCCGTCCGGTCGGGTGCCGGTTCGGCGAGCGCGAGTCTGCCGACTCCTGACACGAAACTCACATCGACCCCTCACATTTCAGTAACTTTGAGTGTTGAAGCAGTGGCGTGATGTCACAGAAATCGACCGCTCGAGGCCTGAAACTGAGCGGGTGAGAGTCGCTGGAATCGGTCGGATGGCCGGATTCCCCCGCCTCGGCAATCGGCCTGAAACATTCCGCTTATCGGCTTGAGCAAGCGCTGTCTTCCGTCGGGGCGAGCGGCCGGCCGCCGCCACGGCTCGCCGAGGCCCGCGCCCCTCAGGACAGAGGCGGCCGAGAAAGGGGGCCGAACCCGCCGGGTCGGCCCCCTCCTCCACGGACTTCTGCGTCCCCCTGTCACCCTGCGGCGGGATCACCCCGTTCGGCGGCGGCCCGCTCCGCGGCGGTCCCCTCGTCGACCCGAGTCGCCCCGGAGGGCGGCGGTCCCGTGACGGTCACGCGGGCCGGGCGCAGCAGGCGATCGCCGACCCGGTAGCCGGGCGTGAGGATCTCGGTGCACGTCAGGCGGTCGGCGTCCGGGGCGACCACATGCGTGACCGCCTCGTGCCACTCGGGGTCGAAGAGCTCGCCCTCCTCCCCGAACGCCTGCAGGCCCACCGAGCCCAGCTGGGTCTCGAGGACCTCCGCGACGGCTTTGAGCCCCGGCGTCATCGCCTCCTGTCTGCGGGCGGCCTCGACGGCGTCCAGCACGGGCAGCAGTGAGCGCAGGACGTTCTCGACGGCGATCTCGCGCACCGCCATGCGGTCGCGCCGCACCTGCTTGCGGTAGTTGTCGTACTCGGCCTTCACCCGCTGCAGGTCGGCGGTGCGCTCGTCGAGCAGGCGTCGCAGCTCCGTGCTCTGCGGCCGGCTCCGGTCCATGGTCAGCCCGCCCGTGACGTGTCGTCGTCGTCCACGATCTCGGCGTCCACGACCTCCTCGTCGGCCTTGGCGCCGCTTCCTGCCGCGGCACCCTGCTCCGATGTCGTGCCGCCCTCGGCGCGCGCCTTGTCGTACATGGCGCTGCCGATCTTCTGGGCCGCGGTGGCGGCCTTGTCGACGGCCTGCCGGATCGCGGCGGTGTTGTCGCCCTTGAGCTGCTCCTTCAGTTCGGCGATGGCACTCTCCGTCTCGCTCCTCGCGTCGGCGGGGATCCGGTCCGCGTTGTCGGCGATGAGCCTCTCCGTCTGGTAGACGAGTTGCTCGCCCTGGTTGCGGGTCTCGGCCGCCTCGCGCCGCTTGCGGTCCTCCTCGGCGTGCTGCTCGGCCTCGCGGACCATGCGGTCGATGTCGTCCTTCGGCAGGGCGGAGCCGCCGGTGACGGTCATCTTCTGCTCCTTGCCGGTGCCGAGGTCCTTCGCCGTCACGTGCATGATGCCGTTGGCGTCGATGTCGAAGGACACCTCGATCTGCGGCACTCCGCGCGGCGCCGGCGGCAGACCGGTCAGCTCGAACATGCCGAGCTTCTTGTTGTACGCCGCGATCTCGCGCTCGCCCTGGAAGACCTGGATCTGCACGGACGGCTGGTTGTCCTCCGCCGTCGTGAAGATCTCCGAACGCTTCGTCGGAATCGTGGTGTTGCGCTCGATCAGCTTGGTCATGATGCCGCCCTTGGTCTCGATGCCGAGGGACAGCGGGGTGACGTCGAGGAGCAGGACGTCCTTGACCTCACCCTTGAGCACACCCGCCTGCAGCGACGCGCCGACGGCCACGACCTCGTCCGGGTTGACACCCTTGTGCGGCTCCTTGCCGGTCAGCTCCCGCACCAGGTCGGTCACCGCGGGCATCCGGGTGGAACCGCCCACGAGGATCACGTGGTCGATGTCGGACAGCTCGATTCCGGCGTCCTTGATCGCCTGGTGGAACGGCCTCTTGCAGCGCTCCAGCAGATCGGCGGTCAGCTGCTGGAACTGGGCGCGAGTCAGCTTCTCGTCCAGGTGCAGCGGGCCCTCCGAAGAGGCCGTGACGTAGGGCAGGTTGATGGTGGTCTCGGAGGAACTCGACAGCTCGATCTTGGCCTTCTCGGCGGCCTCACGCAGCCGCTGCACCGCCATCTTGTCCTTGGACAGATCGATGCCGTAGGCGTTCTTGAACTGCTTGACCAGGTGGTCGACGATGCGCTGGTCCCAGTCGTCGCCGCCCAGGTGGGTGTCGCCGTTGGTGGCCTTGACCTCGATCACGCCCTCGCCCATCTCCAGCAGGGACACGTCGAAGGTGCCGCCGCCGAGGTCGAAGACGAGGACCGTCTGGTCGTTCTCCTTGTCGAGTCCGTAGGCCAGCGCGGCCGCCGTCGGCTCGTTGATGATCCGCAGGACGTTGAGCCCCGCGATCTCCCCGGCCTCCTTGGTGGCCTGCCGTTGGGTGTCGTCGAAGTACGCGGGCACGGTGATCACGGCGTCGGTGACGTCCTCACCGAGGTAGGCCTCCGCGTCCCGCTTCAGCTTCTGCAGCACACGCGCGGAGATCTCCTGTGCGCGGTACTGCTTGCCGTCGATGGTGCCGCTTTCCGGGAAGCGCCAGCTCTGGTCGTCCATGTGGCGCTTGACGGAGCGCGCGGTGCGCTCGACGTTGGTCACCGCCTGCCGCTTGGCGACCTCGCCGACCAGCACCTCGCCGTTCTTGGCGAAGGCCACCACCGACGGCGTGGTCCGGGCGCCCTCGGTGTTCGTGATGACGGTGGGCTCGCCGCCCTCGAGGACCGCGACCACCGAGTTCGTGGTGCCGAGGTCGATACCGACCGGACGTGCCATGGGGCTTCCCTCCTCGTCGTCCGTCTTCCTCCAGCGGGTCAGAGGGTCCGTTCCACCCGAACCGGGCCCGCGCGCAGCAGGGGCGCCCGTGCCGGGAACCGCCCCGTGGCAGTCGTCTCGACGGCCGTGGCACCACGCACCGGGGTGGGGCCGGCAGCGGGCTTGGCGCGCCGCCGGCGGTCCAGGGCCGCGCGTGCGGCGGGGTCACGGAGCGTCTCGTAGGCGGCGAGCACCCGCGCGAGCGCTTCCTCGGTCACTTCGTCCGACCGGGTGTCGGGGTGCAGTCGGCGCACCAGGCGCCGGTACGCCGCAGTGATCCGCTCGGGCGAGGCCGAGGGGTCCACCCCGAGGACGTCGTAGGGGTCCGGCGCGGCGCCGGTGGCCCTGCGCGTGTCCACCGTCCCACCTCCTCGCCGACTGCGAGCGGCCCGGCGGCTGCCCCTCCGGGCTGCGGGTTCGCACCTGACTTCCTCACTAGTCTGGATAAAACTTGAGTCGCCTCTTGTCAAGCCTGGCCTGGCGATGTATAGGGGTGTCCGTAGGCACCGGTGGACGCCCATCGGAACGCTCTTTCATCGTCCGCTTCGATCCGCCGGGCGTCGATCCGAAGTCCGTCGACGTGAACGTGGAGCGCGATCTCCCTGACGTCTGCGCCGGGTGTCCCGCCGCCGACGTCAGGGAGATCGCCACCGCCCGCTCCCGACCGACCGGAGGTGGTGTGCATGATCACCGAACTGGCCGTCGAACGTGTCGAGTTCACCTGTGGCTCGTGCTGGCACCGCTGGAGCGTCGACTACGACGTCCAGCGGTCCACGGACGGCCACGGGGACGAATGGGAGTACTTCTACCGGGACAACACCCCCGTGCCCTCCCCGTACACCCTGGAGGGTGCGCCGCCGTGCGTGCACTGCGGCCGCCGCTGGGTCGGCCGTCTGGTGGCACGCCGCCCCGTGCCGCTGCCCGGCGGCGCCGACGCCCCGCGCAGCCCGGTGCCCGGGGACGGCAGCCACCGCCCGGAGCGGCACGACGCACCGATGCTGCCCGCCGACGCCCGCTCTCAGCCGGAGGCGGCTCCCGGCCGCTCGTCCGGGTGACCGTCCGCCCGGCTCCGGTCCCCGGGCGGCGCGGCCGCGGCGCGCGCGGCGGCCAGGTCCTCCTCCAGGATTCCCACCCGCTCGCGCAGCGTTAGGACGCGCCGCACCCCGGCGAGGGTCACTCCTTCCGCGACCAGGTCCACCACCTCGGCGACCCGGTCGATCTCCCGCCGGGAGTAGCGGCGCTGGCCGCCCGCGGAGCGGGCCGGGACCACGATGCCGTGGGCGTCCAGCCGCCGCAGGAAGGCGGGCTGGACGCCCAGCATCTCGGCGACCTGGCCGATCGTGTACAACGCGGCATCGGCATCGTCGATGGAGAGGGCCATCCTCGACTCCTCGGTCCGACGGACCAGACCTCCACCTCAGATTACAGATTTCCTGTCTGCCCCAGAACAGGGTGGACGGCCATCGAAGGCCGTCGGGGCGCATGGCGCGCAGTGGACGAATCATCCACCTGGCGTCCCCGAAATGGATGAAGAATCCTCTGGCGCGGGCCGTGTCCGCGGATTTAGCGTCGGCGAATCCCCATGGACGGCTTCCTCGCGCACCGCGCACCCCTGCGGTGGCCCACAGCCGTCCGGCCCCGCAGCGCCACGAACGCGCTCCACCGTCCCTCCCCCGCTGGAGCCCCGTTGCCCGAGAATTCCGCCTCCTCCGCCTCCGCCGCCGCGCCGCCCTCCCTCACGGAGGTCGAGGCGTACGGCGTGGAGCGCATCCCCGACGCCGACCGCACCGCGACTCCGCTCGACCTGTTCCGGGTCGCCTTCGGCGGCGCGAACACCTTCTCGACCTGCGTCCTCGGCGCCTTTCCGATCCTGTTCGGCCTCTCCTTCTGGCAGGGGCTCGCGGCGACGGTCCTCGGCGTGGTCGCCGGTGCGCTGATCCTGTGTCCGATGGCGGTGTTCGGCCCGGTCAACGGCACGAACAACGCGGTCTCCTCGTCCGCGCACCTCGGGGTGCACGGCCGCGTGGTCGGCTCGTTCCTGTCCCTGCTCACGGCCGTCGCGTTCTTCTCGATCTCGGTGTGGAGCTCCGGCGACGCCCTGGTCGGCGGCGCGCACAGGCTGTTCGGGCTCGAGCGCGGTACACCGTCGTACGTCGTCGCGTACGCGCTGTTCGCGGGCCTGGTGCTCGCGGTGTGCGTGTACGGCTTCCGGTTCATGCTGTTCGTCAACAAGATCGCGGTGACGTCGGCGACCGTACTGTTCCTGCTCGGCGCGATCGCGTTCGCCGGGGACTTCGACCCGTCGTACGCGGGTGTCTTCACCGCTTCGGCCGACCCGGCGACCAAGGCGCTGTTCTGGCCGTCCTTCATCGGCGCCGCGCTGATCGTGCTGTCGAACCCGGTGTCGTTCGGCGCCTTCCTCGGCGACTGGTCGCGCTACATCCCCGCGGACACGCCGCGCCGCAAGGTGGTCGGGGCCGCGTTCCTGTCGCAGATCGCGACCCTGCTGCCGTTCGTGTTCGGGCTCGCCACCGCGAGCATCATCGCGAAGCAGGCGCCGAGGTACGTCGACCCTTCGGCCCCGGACTTCGTGGGCGGACTGCTCGCGATCTCCCCGACCTGGTTCTTCCTGCCGGTGTGCCTGCTCGCGCTGATCGGGGGCCTGTCGACGGGCACGACGTCGCTGTACGGGACGGGCCTGGACTTCTCGTCCGTCTTTCCCCGCCTGACGCGGGTGCAGGCGACGCTGGTAGTGGGCGTGCTGTCGATCGCGTTCATCTTCATCGGCCGTTTCGGGCTGAACCTGGTGCAGTCGATCTCCACCTTCGCCACAATGATCATCACCTGTACCACTCCGTGGATGGTCGTGATGATGCTCGGCTTCTACACCCGGCGCGGCTGGTACGACCCGGACGCGCTCCAGGTCTTCAACCGCCGTCAGCGCGGCGGCCGTTACTGGTTTGCGCACGGCTGGAACTGGCGGGGCATGACCGCCTGGTGGGTGGCGGCGGTGATCGGCGTGCTGTTCACGAACATCCCGGGCCAGTTCGTCGGCCCGCTCGGAAACCTGGCGAACGGCGTCGACATCAGCCTGCCGCTGTCACTGGCCGTCGCCGCGGTCCTGTACCTGGCGCTGCTGC
The DNA here is from genome assembly GCF_014905555.1 of Streptomyces sp. Y2F8-2. GTDB lineage: Bacteria > Actinomycetota > Actinomycetes > Streptomycetales > Streptomycetaceae > Streptomyces > Streptomyces cynarae. Next base: position 170,184 of record NZ_BNGS01000013.1, read on the forward strand.
GGCTCTTCCCCGAGCCCCGGGCGGCGTACGGGCCCGAGGGCGCGCGGCTGGCCCGTACGGCCGAGGTGCCCGTGCCGGCGATCACCGGTCCTGGGGCGCCGCAGGGCGACTTGGCCCCGGCACACGCGGTCGAGGGCGGCTGATGGAGTCCTGGCTCGACCTGTCGGTGCCCGTGGTCACCGGGATGCCCGTGTATCCCGGTGACCCGCAGGTCGCGGTGGAGCGGGCGCTGCGGGTGGCCACGGACGGGGTCAACGTGCTCGCCCTGCACCTGGGTTCGCAGTCCGGGTCGCATGTCGACGCGCCGTACCACGTGGACTCGGCGTGGCCCGCGCTGGACGCACTGCCGCTGGAGCGGTTCGCGGGCCCGGCGGTGGTGGCGGACGTACGGGGTCTGCCGGCCCGGACGCCGCTCACACCCGAACTGCTGGCGCCCGCGCTGAGTCTGCTGCGACTGCGGCCAGGCGCGATCCTGCTGGTGGCCACGGGCTGGTCGGCGTACTGGGGCACGGACGCCTACCTGGCCCATCCCTGGCTGACGCCGGAGGCGATGGAGGCGGTGGTGGGCGCGGGCGTCCGCACCGTCGGGGTGGACGCGCTGAGCGTGGACGCGACCGGCGACCCGGACCTGCCCGCGCACCGGGTGCTGTGCGGGGTGGGCGGCGTGATCGCCGAGAACCTGACGGGCCTGGACCAGGTCGCCGCCGCGCAGGCGGCGGGCCGCCCGGTGGACGTGTTCCTGTTCCCGCTGCACCTGCCGGGCGCGGACGGCGCACCGGTCCGGGCGGTGGCCCGTGTGGGTGCCGGGGCCAGGGCGTGAGGCCGGTCAGGCCTTGAGCGTGCGGGCGATGTCCAGGGTCAGGCGCTGCCAGGGGTCGCGTGGGTCGCGGGACGTCAGGGTGTGCACGCGGCGCAGGCGGTAGCGCAGGGACTGGGGGTGGAGGTGGAGGGCCCGGGCGGCGGCGGTGGCCGAGCCCGCGTCGATGTACGCCGTCAGGGCCTGGAGCAGGTGGCGTTGTTCCGGGTCGGTGAGCGGGCCGAGGACGAGACGGGCGATGTGGTCCGGGGTGGCCGCAGGGTGGCCGGCGAGCAGGGCCAGCACGTGTGCGTCGGCGTCGTTGAGGATGCGGTCGGGCCGGTGGGCGTGGGCGGGGGCCGAGTCGAGGGCGTCGGCAGCCAGTCGGTGCGCGACGGCGACCCGGTCCAGGCCCTCGCCCGTGATGGCGCAGCCACGCCACGCCCGCGCGTCCAGGAGGGCCGGTGCCCGGCCGACGGCCGTGGCGGGCAGCAGCAGGACCGCGCGGGAGCCGCGCACCGTCGACAGCGACCCGGTGCCGCCGACGAGCGCCCCGAGGAGTCCGGCGGCGGCCTCGTACGACATGTCGGGACCGCCACCGGTCGCGGGCTCGGCCACCAGCAGGCAGTACGGGTCGGGGAGTTGGACGCCCAGCCGGGCCGAGCGGTCCGTCAGCGCGCCCACCGAGGCGTGCCGGCCGGCGATCAGGTCGTCGAGCAGCAGTCGCAGCGCGCGGTCCCGGTCCCCCGCCAGGTCCTCGGTGGTCGCCGCGTACGCCGTGGTCATCTCCTCCGACAGGGTGTCCAGGGCCGTCAGCAGGACCCGGGCCAGGGAGAGGCCGTCCGCCGCCGAGAGGGCGCGGCCACGGGCGGCGACCTCCTCGGTGAGGACGGCCGCGGCCACCCGGTAGGCGCGCAGCACGGCCTGCACAGGCCGGCCGTCGGCCGCACGGGCCGCCGCGATCCCACGGAAGCGGCGCAGATCGGCCGGTCCCAGGGCGCCGTCGGTGGCCCACAGGTGCAGCAGCCGGTCCACGCCCCAGGCCGCGATGGCCCGCACCTCCGGCAGCCGGCTGTCGTCGAGCGCCGCGTACACCGGCACCGTCGCGTGGACGGCGGCGACGACCGCCTCGACGACCCGAGGGTCGGCGACGATCTCCGCCCGGACGGCGCTGCGGGTCTTGAGCGGCTCACTTGTCACAGGGTGATGATTCCAGCCGCCCGATGTGCGCACCACGGTGGACGGACCTTGTCACGGTCGCCAGGATCGTCGGCGTACGCGTGGTCCTACTACGCGGTCTACGCGGTCTCAGGGACGAGAGGCGGGACGTACGGGATGGCGAAGCACTGGGCGGACTTCCAGTACGAGATCTATCTCAACGGCATGACGGGCGCCGTTCCGCGGCTGCCCACCGATCTGACCCGGCTGGAGGCGCTGACCGAGCAGCGGCTCGGTCCCGGCCCGGTCGGCTATGTGGCGGGCAGCGCGGGCACCGGCAGCACCGCCCGGGCGAACCGGGCCGCGCTCGAGCGGCGCCGGATCGTGCCGCGCATGCTGCGGGACGTGCACGACCGCGACCTGTCCGTGGACGTGCTGGGGCGGCGGCTGCCCGCACCGCTGGCCCTGGCTCCGATCGGCGTGCTGTCGATCATGCATCCGGACGCCGAAACGGCGGCGGCGCGGGCCGCGGCGGCGCAGGGCGTGCCGTTCGTCCTGTCCTCGGCGTCCAGCACGCCGATGGAGCAGGTCGCGGAGGCCTCGGGTGACGGTGAGCGGTGGTTCCAGCTGTACTGGGCCAAGGACCGCGAGGTCACCCGCAGTTTCCTGACCCGGGCGAAGGCGGCCGGGTTCACGGCGCTGTTCGTCACGCTGGACACCCCGCTGCTGGCCTGGCGGCCCCGCGACCTCGACCAGGCGTATCTCCCGTTCCTGCACGGGGTGGGCACCGCCAACTACTTCTCCGACCCGGCGTTCCAGGCGGGTCTGGCGAAGCCGGTGCACGAGGACCCGAACGCGGCCGTGCTGCACTTCGTGAACATGTTCGCGGACCCCGGAAAGACCTGGCCGGACCTGGCGTTCCTGCGGGAGCACTGGGACGGTCCGATCGTCCTGAAGGGCATCCTGCATCCTGACGACGCCCGCGCGGCCGCCGACGCCGGGATGGACGGGGTGGTGGTGTCCAACCACGGCGGCCGGCAGGTGGCCGGTTCTCTGGCCGCCGCGGACGCGCTGCCGCGGGTGGTGGAGGCGGCCGGGGACCGGCTGACCGTGCTGTTCGACAGCGGGATCCGCACCGGCGACGACGTGTTCAAGGCACTCGCGCTGGGCGCGCGGGCGGTGCTCGTGGGACGGCCGTACGCCTACGGTCTCGGGCTCGACGGCCAGGCGGGCGTCGAGCACGTGATCCGCTGTCTGCTGGCCGAGTTCGACCTCACCCTCGCCCTGTCCGGGCACGCCCGCCCCGCCACACTCGGCCTCGCCGACCTGATCGAGGAAACCCGATGACCCACACGACCGACGCCGCCGACACCACCGGCGCCACCGGCACGACCGACACCCACAACGTCCTGGCCGTCGTCTCGCCGCACGTCGGCGGGCGGCAGGCGGGCGCCGCGCTCGCCACCGTCTTCCCCGGCGAGGCCCGGGTGACCGTGGTGGAGAGGACCGACGAGGATCCGGCGGCGCTGCGCGAGGCCCACGTCATCGTCACAGGGCTCGGCCCCGTCACCGAAGAACACATCGCCGTCGCACCGGAGTTGAGGCTGATCCAGTGCGCGAGTCACGGCTTCGACTACGTCGACCTGGCCGCGGCGCGTGCGCGGAACATCCCGGTCTGCAACATCGGCTCGAGTGGCGCCGAGAAGCAGAACGTGGCCGAGCAGACCTTCGCGCTCATGCTCGCCCTGGCCAAGCAGCTGGTCCCGGCGCACACCGCGCTCGTCGACGCCGACTGGGCGCTGCCCCGGCTGCAGCAGTCGATCACGGAGCTGTCCGGCAAGACACTCGGCATCGTCGGGCTGGGCCACATCGGCCAGGAGGTGGCACGCCGGGCGGCCGCCTTCGACATGTCGATCGTGTACGCGGGCCCGGAGCCGTCGGACGCGGAGACGGAGGCACGGCTCGGGGCCCGGTACGTGGGCCTCGACGAACTGCTGCGCACCTCCGACTACGTGACGCTGCACGCGCCCCTCACCGACGCGACCCGGCACCTGCTGAACGCCGAGCGCCTCGCGCTGCTGAAGCCCACCGCGTTCGTGATCAACACGGCGCGGGGCGCCCTGATCGACCAGGACGCGCTGGCGGACGCGCTGGAGGCCGGCGCGCTGGCCGGGGCGGGGATTGACGTCTTCGACCCCGAACCGCCCACCTCCGCCCTGCGGTTGCTGAAGGCGCCGAACGTGGTGCTGTCGCCGCATGTCGCCGGTGTCACCCGGGAGACGCTGGTGCGGATCGCGCTGGCGGCGGTCCGCAACGCGGCGGACTTCCTGGCGCGCGAGGAGCTCCGGGACGTCGTGTCCTGACGTCACCGACGATTCGACGGGACTGCGGCTCCCCCAGGTGTGCCGGGCCTGGGCGGGCCGCTGTTTCCGACGCCGGATCAGGGCTGCAGCTCACCCTGGGTGTGGCGTACGCACTCCAGGACGACGTCGCGCAGGCTTCCGGTGCGCTCCATGAGTTCCCGCTGCACCCGGGCGCCGTTTCCCCGCTCCAGCAGCCCGGTCACGGCCTGGTCGGCCCCGTCGAGGTCATCGGTTCCGGCCAGCGCGTCACCGACGTGGTCGAGCAGGTCCCGCACCACCGACTCCGCCGGCATGCGCCGCATCGTCCTCGGGTGCAGCAGCTCACTCGCCAGGCCGGACCGGGCCGCCTGCCAGGCGGCCAGCCGCAGCAGGCTCACGCTGTGGTCCACCGGCTCCCGGCCCGCCCGCCACTCGCGCGCCGCGGTCTCCACCAGCCCGCGGGCGAGGGTGGCGATCAACTGCGCGGTGTCCGCGTGCAGGCAGACGTCGGGGACCCGGAGCTCCACCGTCGGGTACCGCTCGGACAGACGCGCGTCGAAGTAGACCATCGCCTCGTCGAGGATGACTCCGGTGGCGACCATGTCGGCCACTCGCCGGTGGTACCGCTCGGGCGACCCGAACAACTCGGTCGGCCCCGCGGAGGGCCAGCGCCCCCACACCCGGCTGCGGTAGCTCTCGTAGCCGGAGTCCCTGCCCTGCCAGAACGGGGAGTTGGCGCTCAGGGCGACCAGTACGGGGAGCCAGGGCCGCACGCGGTCGACCACCGCGACGGCCTCCTCGTCCGACTCCACCGAGACGTGCACATGGCAGCCGCAGACCAGCTGTTCCCTCGTGGCGATGCCGTACTGCTCGGCCATCCACTGGTAACGGCGGTTCATGCTGATGGACGGGCTCACCGGCAGCGGTGAGGTGGCCAGCGCCGCCACGGCGCAGCCGATCCCCCCGGCGTGTTCGGCCGCCTCCCGGCGGCAGCGGACGATCTCGGCGCCGAGTTCCGCCATGTCCGTCTGCGGATGCGTGGCGAACTCCAGCATCTGACCGTAGAGCTCCTTCTCGAACAGGCCCTCGTCCGCCTCGTCCTGCGCGGCGCGGGCGAGCACCGCGGCCGACAACGCCTTCGGCTCACCGGTCTCCGGGTCGACCAGGAGGAGTTCCTCTTCCACTCCGACGGTCCGCACGTCATGCCGCCTCTCTGTCCGTCTGCCGCGACCGCTGGTGATCACGGGCCATCCGCCCACCCCGACTACCCTCCTGGACGGACGGTAGTCGGGTATGAGGACGCGGCCCTCGGCTCGCCGGTGTGTCGCTCGGAGCAGGGCGGTGGCTCAGACGGCATCGAGGACGGGTCCGTCCAGGGCCGCCGGCTGCCCGTACGCGCGGGCATCGGTCGCCCACCGCTGGGCGTCGGAACCGTCGCGGTCCTTGACGACGATGTCGGCGTCCGGGTCGGGGCTCGCGGGTGTGACGGCGAGGCCCGCGCCCCAGCGCGGGAGCAACTCGCCCCCCACGGTGAGGTCGTAGCGGACGTCGTCGGCGTGTGCCTGGCCCGCCTCGACGCACGGGGCGAGCGTGACGGCTCCGTCGGTGGCGTGGGAGTCGAGGCACAGGCCCGGGTCCGCGACACTGCGCAGCAGGCCGTCGCTCTCGTACGACCACTTCTGGGTCCACGCCGAGGAGCAGGTCGCGAGCCGGGTGCCCGCGCCTGCGCCGACCGTGCCGCGGATGTCGAGGCAGAGGCCTGCGGCGACGGCACGCAGCCGGGTCTCCTGCGGGGCTGTGGGCAGTCCGGCCGTGTCGGGCGGCGCCTGGGGGCCGGAGCGGGGCGAGGGGGTGTCGGGGCCGCCGTCGGCGCTGGTGGAGGCGACCGGGTCGGCGCCGCTTCCGTCGTCGGTCCAGACTCCGGTGACCAGCAGGGCCAGCAGGACGGCGACGGTGGCGAAGCCGACGCCGGTCAGCAGCGTCCTGGACTTCCGGTCCCCCGCGGTGATCCAGCGGCCTGCCGCGGGCATCCGGGTGAGCAGCCGGTGGCGTCCGCCGCCGCCCGGGCGCCGTCCGCGGGAACCGGCGCGCGCGGGGTGCGGGGTGCGGCCGTGCCGGGAGTCGAGGTAGCGCCGGGCGCCCCAGCCGAGGACCGCCTGGGCCAGCAGCGCGCCGAGGCCGTCCTCGCACCGGCGCAGTTGTTCGGCGGCGGAACGGCAGTGGCGACACTGGAGGACATGCTGGTGCACCTCGGGCAGCAGGTCGCCGCCGCGGCGCAGGGGGATGTCCAGCAGCCGGTTGTGGAAGCGGCATTCGGCGCTCGGCGCGAGTTCCCGGTGGGCGCGCACACAGCCCGCCCGGAATTCTTCGCGCGCCTGTTCCAGTGCGGCCGCCGCGGTCTCGGCGTCCATGCCGAGCAGAACGGCAGGGACGGATATGTGTTCGGCTTCGACCTCGGTGTGCCACAGCAGGGACTGGGCGAATGGGGACAGAGCGCGGAAAGCGTGTTCGGCGAGGGCGCTGTTTTCGGGTGTCAGGAACTTCGCGGCGCGCATACCGCGGCCCCCCGCGGGTTTCCTCAGCTCCGGCAGGGCACCGGATATCCGGTCCTCCGCCGCCCATTCCGCGACCGTGTCCCGGACCGCCACGAGAAGCCTCGGACGCAGCGCCACCGCGGAACGGGAGCGGGTGAGGTCGCCGAGGACCCGGTGGAAGGCGGCGGCGGTGGCCATCGCGGCGACGTCGCGGGAGGAGGCGAGGCAGATGACCGCGTAGTCGTACGCCGCCTGCCAGTGTCTGGCCATCAGCAGCGCGACGGGCTGGGCGGTCTCGCCCACGGGCCGGCCCCTGAGCCGGGCGGCCAGGTTCTCGTCGGATTCTCCCGGTGCCGCGCCGGGACGGGGAGGATAGGGCGGACGCGGGGGGTGGGGGGTGTGCACTGAGCGGGTTCCTTCCAAAGCACAAGGCTGCACACGGAGTTCTGCTCTCCGAAAGGACCCGGTTGCCGGGCCATTTCAGCGCCGCGCCGGGAAAAGGTCACGGGTGACGGCTGCACGGCGATCGTCGGCGGACGAGCCTTTTGAGCTCGCCGACGGTCCGGAATAGCGAGCAGCGATGCCGCCCCGGCCATTGCCCCTGCACAGACAGGTCACCTTTGCACAGGTCACTGACGGCCAACAAGGCACTTGAACAACATCGGCACCAGGAAAAGGACAGTGGGAGCCCCTGGCACCAACTCCGTGTTTACGTAACCGTTTTCGCCGGCCCCACGCGCCCCGTGTGAACCGTGCGCCCACGTCGGCGTCGCTCGCACGCTCCCGCCGCGGCGGGGCTCCGTAGTCCACTGGAGCCGGCCTTCTCTTCGGCCCCGCGCGGCACGGCGGCACTGCCGCGCGCAACGGGCCGCCGACCCCGATCCCCCGCCCTCGGTCGGCGGCCCAGAAGGCGCGCGGACAGGGGTGCGCGCGATCTCAGATCTGCCAGGACCGCAGTCGGTCGGCGGCGCCGTAGACGTCGGCCTTGCCGGAGATCAGGTCGCGGGTGAGGTCGACGAGGGCGCCGTAGGGCGGGTCGATGCCTACGCCGCTGACGAACATGTATGCGACTGCGGTGGCGCAGGCGAAGCGGGCGTTCGCCGACGGCAGCGGCTTGAGCAGCGCGAGGGTGTGCAGCAGGGCGGCGGCGCGCCAGGCCGGGTCGGAGTCCACACCGAGGCGGGGCGGGTCCACGCGGTGCCGGGCGACCGCGGCGACCAGCGCGGAGAAGTCGTTGATGACGGGCTGGTCCGGCAGGACCTCTTCGTGGCGCTGGAGCAGCCAGGGCACGTCGATGTGGATGACGGAGGTCATCGGTCAGGCGTCCTGCCCCTCGCCCTTCACGGGTGGCTCGTCGTCGGGGAAGGCCGCCGCGAACTCGTCGGCGTGCGTGGCGAAGAACCGGCGGAAGGCCTCGGCACCCTCCTGAAGGGCCCGGTGCCGGGCGATGTCGGCCGCGGCGGCCTCACGCACCAGGGCCTTCATCGACGTACCGCGCTCCTTGGCGATCTGCCGCAGGTCCTCTAGCTCCCGATCACTGAACTCCACGTTGAGGGCTGGCATGCCGTAACGGTACAGCGAGGGTACTTACTCGTAAATACCCCCAGGTCAACGTGGGGTGTCCACGGTACCGGCGGCAGTGCCGCACAGCACCTCAGGGCCCCGGCTCAGCCGGCCGGGACCTCCAGCCTGCTGATGCGGACCGCGCCGTCGGCGGCGCCCGGCCGGGCGCTGGTCATCGTCAGGCGCAGGCGGGAGCCGCTGACCGCGTCGAAGGTGATCACGGTCGGGGCGTCGGAGGCGGTGGCCCGGTCCACGGCGGCGCCGGTCACGGGCACGTACCGCTCGCCGTCCCAGACGGAGACCTCGACCGAGGCGGGCAGGGCGTGGGTCGCGTCGACGGTGAAGGAGACCTCGACGCGGCCCATGGTCCGCCGCCGCCCGAAGTCGACCGACACCCAGTCCTCCGGCCGGGCGCCGTTGAAGGCGGGCAGCAGGGCGGTGGCCGACTTGTAGAAGGCGTTGGACCACCCGGTGGCCGGATCGCCGTCGAGCATGGCGGCGGGAAGGGTGTCGGGGCGGCCGGAGTAACTGGCGTCGGCGTGGGGGTAGGTGAGGGCTGCCGGAAGGTCGGGCTTGAACACCGGCGCGGGCGTGAGTGCGGTGGACCGCGCGGGAGTGGCCCGGACGGTCGCGGTGGCGGTGCGCAGCCCGTCCGCCCGGGCCGTCACCTTCAGGGCCCCCGCCCGGGTGCCCGAGCGCACGATGGCGAGTGCCTTCCCGTGGAAGGCGGTCCGGGTGGTGGCCTGGTAGCGCTCGGCGCTCTCCTCCCGGCCGTTGTCCAGCCCGGCGAGGGAGCCGCCCTTCACGTCGAAGGTGATCAGGTCCTCGGCGTCGGGCACCACCACGCCGTGGGCGTCGGCGACTTCGGCGGTCACGAAGAGCAGGGAGCGGCCGTCGGCGGCCAGGGACGCGCGGTCCAAAGTGAGGCGCAGGGCGTGCGCGGGCCCGGCGGTGCGCAGGACGTCGGTCGCGACGACCTTGCCGTCCCGTCGCGCGACCGCCTTCAACTCGCCCGGCTCGAAGGGCACCCTCCAGGTGAGGTGGAGCTTGCCCGCGCTGCCGTTCGGGCTCGTGTAGCTGCCGGGGTAGGGACCCGAGGTGAACGTCTTGTCGTCACCGGTCGCCTCGGTGGTCTCCAGGTAGGTACGCCCGTCCGTCGTCTTCTTGGTGTCGAACTTCCTCGTCCCGAGGGACCTTCCGTTCAGGAACAGCTCGACGGTGTCGACGTTGGCGTACGCCCAGACCTCGACGGTGTCCCCCTTCTCGTGGTTCCAGGTCATGGGCACCAGATGGACCATGGGTTCGCCGGTCCACTGGCTCTTGAACAGGTGGTACATGTCCTTGGGGAAGCCGGCCGTGTCGACGGCGCCGAAGAAGGACGCCTTCACCGGGAAGACGTCGTACGGCGTGGGCTCCCCGATGTAGTCGATGCCCGACCACAGGAACTGCCCGGCGAACCACTTCCGGTCGCGGTCCTTCTTGTGCCCGTACTCGCCGCTCATGGTCCAGGAGGCGAGGTTGTTGTCGTACGAGGAGGTGGCGCGTCGGCCGGGCGTGTGGTTCTCGCCGGTGTTGAGGTGCTCGGGCTCCTGGTAGGCGCCGCGCGTCGAGGTCTCGGACGACGACTCGGACTCGAAGAGGAACAGGTGCGGGTAGGCGGCGTGCAGGGCGTCCACCGACTTGGCGGTGTTGTAGTTCAGGCCGAGGCCGTCGAGCTTGGCGAGCATGAGGTCGGCCGCCGTGCCCTTCTTCGGGACGCTGCGGTATTTGTCCGAGCCGATGACCAGCGGGCGGGTGTCGTCGGCGGCCTTGATCGCGCCGATGATCCGGTCCGCCATGGCGAGCCCGGCGGTGGACGTGGAGTCGGGGATCTCGTTGCCGATGGACCACAGGACCACGGCCGGTGAGTTCCGGGCCGCGAGCACCATCTCGGTGGCGTCCTTCTCGCACCAGTCGTCGAAGAACCGGTGGTAGTCGTACGTGGTCTTGCCGGTGTGCCAGCAGTCGAACGCCTCGACCATCATCACGATGCCCAGCTCCTCGCAGACCTGGATCATCTGCGGTGAGGGCGGGTTGTGGGAGGTGCGGAAGGCGTTGACCCCCATCGACTTCATGATCGTCATCTGTCGGCGCACGGCGTCGATGCTGATCGCCGCCCCGAGCGCGCCCTGGTCGTGGTGCAGGTCGACACCCTTGATCTTGGCGTGGGTGCCGTTGAGGGAGAACCCCTCGTCCGGGTCGAAGCGGAAGGAACGGATGCCGAAGGTGGTGTCGTAGGTGTCGACCCTCCCGCCGCCGACCCGTAGTTCGGTGTGCAGGGTGTACCGGTGGTCCGGGGTCGCGAAGTCCCACAACCGGGGTCTGGGGGCGGCGAGTTCATGGGTCTCGGTCGTGGTGCCGGCGACGGTGACCGTGGAGGAGGTCCGTGCGACGGTCCGGCCGTCCGGGTCCGTGACCGTCGAGCGGATCTCCACGTCGACCGTGGCCCCCGACTCGTTCACCACCGAGGTGCGCGCCCGGACGACGGCGCGGGCCTCGGTGATGTCCGGCGTGGTGACATGGGTGCCCCAGCGCGCCACGTGCACCGGCTCGGTGATCACCAGCCGGGCCTCGCGGTAGATGCCGCTGCCCGAGTACCAGCGGCTGCTCGGGAGCTGGTTCTGGACCTTGACCGCGAGGACGTTCTCGGTGGTGCCGTCGGTGTGCAGCAGATCGGTGAGGTCGAAGGCGAAACCGGTATAGCCATACGGGTGGCGGCCGACCTCGGTGCCGTTGCAGTAGACGTACGAGTCCATGTAGACGCCGTCGAACTCCACCGATATCCGCTTACCCCCGAGCGTCGACGGCAGGGTGAAGGCGATGCGGTACCAGCCGAGACCGCCGGGGAAGAAGCCGGTGCCGCTGGTGGTGCCGTGCTCTGTGGTGGGGGTCTGCTCGATGCTCCAGTCATGGGGCACCGCGACCTCGCGCCAGCCCGAGTCGTCGTACCCCGGCGCGGCGGCGGATGGGAGTCCCCCCTGCTCGAGCGAAGCCGAGGGCTTGGGGGAGTACGCGCCCGTCGGGTCGGTGATGCCGCCGGGGTCGACCAGCGCGAACCGCCAGCCGTCGCGGAGGGCCACCGTCCGGCGCCCCGGAGCGCGGGCGGCTGCCGCCACCGGAGTGCTCCCGGCGCCGAGGAGTGCGCCGGCCGCCGGGGCTGCCGTACCGGCGATCAGGACCGATCTGCGCGTGACCGTCATGGGCGGCTCTCCCTCATCAGGGCCCAGAAGTACTCACAACTGATCGTGACCAAACAGATTCTGACGGTGTGGCACACATGCCCGTCAAGGGTGCGGCAGCGTCCTTCTGCCCCACCCGCCACGTCCGGCCGGATCCGCTCCCTTCTTCCGGTGATGCCCGCGGGTTCACGGACCCCCGGTTGGCACTACGCTGGAACACCAGTGACGCGCTCTGCTCACTGTGCGTGTGCACCATGGAGTGGCGACGATGAGCTCCGGCTATCCGTTCGACGACGCCGACACGGCACGGGCGTTCATCGACGAAGAGGGCGTCCTGGTCGAGTGGAACGAGGGTGCGCGCAGGCTGCTCGGCCACGCCCCCTCCGACGTCGTGGGCCGGCCCGCTGCCGAGCTGCTGGCCGCGGGAGCGAACACCGTGCTCCCCCCGGATCCCCGCTGGAGCGGCACTCTCGCCCTGCGGCACCGCGACGGCCGGACACTCTCCGTCTGGCTGCTGGCCCATCACCGGCCCCCGCAGGACGGCGACCACGGCGGCTGGCTGGTGGTCACCCCGCTCACGGGCGGCGGACCGCCTCCTGTGGACGACCCGCTGGCGCGGGCCGACCTGACCCAGTCGCCCTGCGCCGTCGCGATCTACGACGACCGGCTGCGCCTGCACCGGATCAACGGCCCCATGGCCGAGGTGATCGGCCTGCCCGAGGAACGTCTGAGGGGACTCAGGCTGTCCGAGATCGGAGGCCGGCCGCAGAGCGAGGACATCGAACGGCAGATGTACCGGGTGCTCACCACCGGACGGGGCAACGACGTCCACAGCTACGTGCCGATCGGCGGCGACGGCGGCATGCACGCGTGGCTGGCCCGGATGTCCCCGATCACGGACGCCGGGGGACGGGTGCGGGGCGTGTGCGTGGCCGCCCACGACTTCACCGAGCCGTACCTGGCGCGGGAGAGACTGCAACTCGTCAACGAGGCGAGCGTCCGCATCGGCACCACCCTCGACGTCACCCGCACCGCGCAGGAGCTCACCGAGGTGTGCGTGCCCGCGCTCGCCGACTTCGTCAGCGTCGACCTGCTGGATCCGCCCGCCGACGATCTCGAGGGCTATCCGGCCTCGCTCACCGCGCCGGTCGCGCTGTGCCGGGCCGCCCATCGGTCGGTGACCCCCGGCTGCCCCGAGGCGGTCCTCGAACCCGGCCGTGTCGACCTCTACCCCAGCCCCTCACCGCAGGCGGACGCCCTGGTGGCCGGCCGGACGATCGTGGCGGCGGGCACCGAGCTCGGCCGGTGGCTCGCCTGGGACCCGGTGCGCGCCGCACGGGTACGGGACCACGGCATCCACTCCACGATGGCGGTGCCGATCCAGGCCCGCGGCGGAACCCTCGGGGTGGCCGTGTTCTCCCGGTTCCGGCGCCCCGCCCCCTTCACGGCCGACGACGTGCTGCTCGCCGAGGAGATCACCGCCCGGGCCGCCGTCTGCGTCGACAACGCCCGCCGGTTCTCCCGCGAGCGCAGGACCGCGCTCGCCCTCCAGCGCAGCCTGCTGCCCCGCACCCTGCCGCGCACCGCAGCGGTGGAGGCCGCCTCCCGGTATCTGCCCGCGGCGCGCGCCGGGGTGGGCGGCGACTGGTTCGACGTGATCCCGCTGTCCGGGATGCGGGTAGCCATGGTCGTCGGCGATGTCGTCGGACACGGCATCCAGGCCTCCGCGACCATGGGCCGGCTGCGCACCGCCGTGCGGACGCTCGCCGACATCGACCTGGCACCGGACGAACTGCTCACCCACCTCGACGACCTCGTCGTACGCCTCTCCGGGGAGGCCGGTCAGGACGGCGTCACCGGAGAGGTCGGCGCCACCTGCCTGTACGCGGTGTACGACCCGATCTCACGGCGGTGCACTCTCGCCCGCGCGGGTCATCCGACCCCCATGATGATGGTGCCGGGCCGGCCGCCCCGGCCGGTCGAACTGCCGGCCGGGCCACCCCTGGGCCTGGGCGGGCTGCCCTTCGAGTCGGCCGAGATCGCCCTGCCCGAGGGCACCGTTCTCGGCCTGTACACCGACGGGCTGATCGAGAGCCGCGAACGCGACGTGGACACCAGCCGCGAGCTGCTGTGCGCGGCCCTGGCCGGACCGCCCACCGCGGACCCGGCGTCCGCCCCCGGCTCCCTGGACGAGGCCTGCGACCGTGTCCTGCACGCGCTGCTTCCCCCGGGCGGGGCGTCCGACGACGTGGCCCTGCTGCTCGCCCGCACCCGCTCGATGCCCGCCTCCCAGGTGGCGACCTGGGACATCCCCGCGGATCCGGCGTTGGTCGCCGCGGTCCGCAAGCAGGTCGCCGGGCAGGTGGAGACGTGGGGACACACGGACGCCGTGTTCACGGCCGAACTGGTGGTCAGTGAGCTGGTCACCAACGCCATACGGTACGGCGAGCGCCCGATCCGCCTGCGGCTGATCCATGACGCCGCGACACTCATCTGCGAGGTCTCCGACACCAGCCACACCGCCCCGCACCTGCGCCGGGCCAGGATCTACGACGAGGGCGGCCGCGGGCTGCTCCTGGTGGCCCAGCTCACCCAGCGATGGGGCAGCCGCCACACCGCCGACGGCAAGACGATCTGGGCGGAGCTGAACCTGGTCCAGGAGTGACGCACGGCCGCCCGCCCGGTCAGCGCCGGCCGCCCCCGCCGCCGTAGGGTCCCCAGCCCCCGTATCCGCCGTATCCCCCGTAGCCACCCCAACCGCCGTATCCACCCGGGCCGTTGGGGGCGCAGTCCGGGGAGGAGCACGCTCCCCCTCCCGGGGAGGAGGGCCGACTCGTGCCCGGGGTGGGCCGGGCGGGGGTGGGAGCCGGCTTCGGGGCGCCGTGCGTCGTGGGGGTGGTCGTACGGGAGGGTGCGGCGCTCGGGGCCGTCGGGGTGGCCGTCTCGGCGTCCCTGCCCCAGTTGACCGACTGCATCCGCAGCGAGTTCGGCGTGTCGGTGAGCCAGTGCTGGGTGCCGTCCTCCGTGCGCGGCTTGACCACGAGCCCCGCCCCGGTGGCCGGCGAGGCCGGGGTCAGCGCCAGGTCCTGGTTCCAGCGCGGGACGATCGCGCCCTGCACGGTGAAGTCGTAGCGGACGTTCTTCGACTCGGGCCGGGACTGTCCCACGCACGGGGCGAGCTGCGCCGAGTAGCCGAGGTGGGAGTCGAGACACAGTCCGGGTGCGGCGACACTGCGCAGCAGTCCGTCCGTCTCGTACGCCCACTGCTGGGTCGCGGACGTGGCGCACGAGACGAGTACGGCCTCGGCGCCGGCCGCCGCCTGCTTGCGGTCCAGGCCGATGCAGAGCCCGCTGTCCTGGTTGCGCAGCCGGCCGCGGAAGGCACCGGTGGGGACCTCGGCGGCGGCGCCGACCCACGAGGGCGATCCGGAGGCGCTCGCCCGTGCTCCGGGGCTCGGCTCATCGGACGGCGCGGCGGTGGCGGAGGGGGCGCCCCCGGCGGAGTGGGCGACGGACCACACCGCCAGCGGCAGCAGGATGAGCGCGCTCACCGTCGCCACGGCGAGGACGAGCTGCCGGCGCTGAGGGGAGCGGCGGGGGGCCTTGTGCGCGCCGGCGGACCGGGGGCCGAGCCCGGCGGAGGCGGCCGGGGTGGCACGGGTGGCTCGGCCGGGGTCGCTGCCGGGTACGTCCGTGGCGGGCCGGTACCCGGCGTCGGCAGACGGCTCGGGCTGGAGGGCGAACCGCCGGTACGCGTCGGCGGAATCGGCCGGTGGCTCTGGGGCGAACCGCCCGTACGCGTCGGCGGAATCGGCCGGCGGCTCGGGGGCGAACCGCCGGTGCGCGTCGGCCGGGTCGACCAGTGGCTCTCCGCCCACGGGCGCTGCCGGGACCGGCTCGGCCGCCCGGGTGCGTGCGGCCGCGTCGTCGAGGTAGGCCTGTGCGCCCCAGCCGAGCACACCTTCGGCGAGGAGGAGGGGAAGCCGGGCGCGGAAGCCCTCCAGCTGCTCGGCGGCGTGGTGGCAGTGCGCGCAGCCGTCCATGTGCAGGCGCAGGTCGGGGTCGAGGACGGGGTTCTCCCGGCGCAGCGAGACGTCCAGCAGTCGGACGTAGCGGCGGCACTCCTCGTCGGGCGCGGACTCCCGGTGGACGTCGAGGCATGCCTCGCGCAGCTGTTCGCGCGCCCGCTCGAGCCGCACCTCGGCGTCGCCCGCGTCGATCCCCAACAGGGCTGCGGGAAGCGTGACTTCCTCACGTTCGACCTCGACGTGCCACAGCAGACAGCGGGCCGGCTCGGCGAGCCTCGGGAAGGCGCGGGAGACCAGCCGCCGGTTCCCGGGCGGCAGCAGCCGCGCCGCAGCGCGCTCACCCAGGGCGGGGTCCGAACGGAGGACGGGGTGCAGCAGCTCGCGCCGGTGGTCGGTGTCCCATTCGGCCGCCAGGCGCCGTATGGCGACCAGCAATTGGGGCCGCCAGGCCGCCGTGGGTCCGCCCTGGCGCGCGGAATCCTCGAAGAGCCGGGTGAATGCGGCGGTGGTGAGCATTCCCGCGGGATGCGCACCGTCCGTGCACAGGCGGGCGTAGGAGAAGGCGGCTTCCCAGTGCCGGTCGAGCAGTTCGCCGACCGGATGGTGCACGGGCCTCTTCCCGGCGGACTTCTTCAGTTCGGCGGCGAGCTGTTCGTCAGTGACGCCGTACGACGGAACGGGGTCGGGGGAATGGTTCAGGGCCCCACCTTTCGCGTCCACGCTCCTCCAAAAAAGCCACGCGAGTTCTTGGTACATACCAATGGAGGCACGCCCGGCCGACAGCACGCGGGGGTGTCCATGGAAAGGTTGTCCGTCAGGCCGAACTCCGCCCTGGGCAGCTCTCGTGGAGCGGGCGGGGATCGACGGCGCCTGCGTGCGTCGCGGTGAAAGCAATGGTCCGCGCGCTGACGGGGAACACCCTTGCACAGGTCACCGAGCCCGAACAAGAGACTCCGTCACTTTCCATTTGCCCTTTGCATTAGGTCTGTTGACCAAATGTCAGTCAACTGGGGACCGGTAACCGCGAATTCCCTCCCGTCGGCCCCTCCGCGCCCGGAATTCAGCCCTAGATACCCCGTTGTGCGGCCCGGTAGGCGCCCGGCGGTGTTCCATAGCGCCGGCGGAAGAGACGGTTGAAGTGGAACGGGCTGCCGAAACCGGAGGCGGCGGCCACCCGTTCGACCGAGAGCTCGGTCGCTTCCAGGAGACGGGCGGCATGCCGCAATCGGGCTTCGCGCAGGGCGGCCATCGGGGAGTGGCCCAGTTGTTCGGTGAAAAGGTGTGCGAATCGGGACGGGGAGAGGGACACGCCCTCGGCCAGGGACCGCACGGTGTGCGGCGCGGCCGGGTCGGCCGCGATCAACGCCTCGACAAGGCGGATCCGTTCGTCGATTCCGGAGGGGGACGGGCTCACCCGGGCGGTGGCGAGCAGCACGATCTCCTCGAGGCAGCACAGAGCCAGCTCGCGGGCGACGGTACCGTGTGCGACGGCGACCTCGCCGTCGTCGGGCCGCACCGGCTCGGGCGGTGTGCCGAGCCCGCCCCAGCGGGCGTCGGCCAGCATGCGCGTGAAGGCCGTCTCGATACGGTCCCGCCCGTGTCCGGCGCCGACCGTGTAGAGACGGTCACCCACCTCATGGGGCCCCAGTCGGCCGACCCAGGAACTCCGCGCCTGGCAGTGCACCCACCAGAACGCCCAGTGCCGGGCCCCGGGCGCGATCCCGTACCGGTGGGGCACGCCCGGCCCGAGCACCACCAGGTCCCCGTCACCGGCCGTCACCCGGGTGGCGCCCTGGTCCAGGATGCCCCGCCCGCCGGTGGTCCAGGTGAACAGCCAGCTGTCGGCTCCCCGTGGCGGGTTGATGCCGTATCCCGGCGGCTGGTCGAAGCGTCCGACCGTCACCAGGCCGGGCGGCGGGGCCGGGACAGCAGTCCCGGGCAAGTCGTCAGCACGCACAGGCATCCTCCCCACAGGCACTCCCGCCTAGCGTGAGGCACACACCAGACCGTTGAAAGGGGAGGGCCCATGGCAGTCACCGGCATGGAGGGGTTCGAGGAGGACGGGTTCGCGGTCGCGCGCGGGCTGTTCTCCCGGGCGGAGATCGACGCCCTGTGCGCCGAGTTCACGGCCCTGAAGGACGCGGGACCCGTACCGGGGCACTTCGAGCCCCGTGCGTCCGCGGCGGACGCGGCCGCCGATCCGCTGCAGGTCCACCCCCGCGTCATGCACCCGCACCGCATCAGCGAGCTGTCGCTGCGGTTCCTGCTGGACCCGAGGCTCGGGGAGGTTCTCGAGACGCTGCTGGGCGAGGAGGTGCTGGCCGCGCAGAGCATGTTCTACTTCAAGCCGCCGGGCGCCCGGGGTCAGGCGCTGCATCAGGACAACTTCTATCTGCGGGTGGAGCCGGGCACCTGTGTGGCCGCATGGATCGCCTGCGATGTGATCGACCGGGAGAACGGCGGCCTGGAGGTGGTGCCGGGCACGCACCGGATGGACCTGTTCTGCCCTGAGGAGGCGGACATCGAGCTGTCCTTCGCCCGTGAGTACGTGCCGCCACCGCCGGGCCTCGATCCGGTGCCCGTCGTGATGGATCCGGGCGACGTGCTGTTCTTCAACGGCAGCCTGGTGCACGGCTCCCAGCCCAACCGCAGCGCCGACCGCTTCCGCCGCTCCTTCATCGGCCACTACGTCGGCCGCTCCGCGGAGCGCATCGGCGGCTACTACGACACCCTGACGATGGACGGCACACCCGTCGCGCTGCCCGAGAGCGAGGGCGCGGGCCCCTGCGGCACGGAGTTCGCCGCCGTGGGTCCGCACTGAGGCGCCACGGTCAGGACGTGAAGGCCAGGATGGCGTCCGCGACCGCCCGCGGGTTCTCCAGCAGCATGGCGTGCGTGCCGTC
Source organism: Streptomyces sp. Y2F8-2 (assembly GCF_014905555.1). Classification (GTDB taxonomy): domain Bacteria; phylum Actinomycetota; class Actinomycetes; order Streptomycetales; family Streptomycetaceae; genus Streptomyces; species Streptomyces cynarae. The sequence goes on from NZ_BNGS01000013.1 coordinate 188,726, forward strand.
GATCGGGGCGACGGTCACATCGGGCCGCTCCTCGGCGAGGGCGGCCAGGTCGCGGGCGAGCCCCCTGGCGTAGGCGAGCATCATCGGATCGAACCAGTCCAGGCCCGGGACGGAGGGCACCTGCCGCTGGGCCCGGCCGAGGAGCAGCGGCGCGGTCATCCTGCGGAACAGGGCGAACAGGTCCAGCGAGTCGATGACCTCGAGCATCTGCAGCGCCTGTTCCCGTCCCGGCCGTAGCTCCAGAGCCCCGTCGTCCCGCTCCCGCACGGACCGCCGGATGCCCGCCTCCAGCAGTTCGTAGGGGATGCCGAGGCGCTCGGAGATCGCGCGCTGTTCGGCGAGGAGGTCCTTGACCCCGTCCGGGGGCAGCTTCCTGCCCTGGCCGGCCGCGTTCAACTCCCGTACCTGGCCGAGGTGCTGGGCCACATAGTCCGGGTCCAGCCCCACGTACTGGTCCGGGCGTCCCCAGCCGAACCCGTCGAGGTTCACGGCCCCGGGGGTGACGTCCTGGTGCTCCAGCGCGTACAACACGGCGAGGATGCCGCCGAAGGAGTGCCCGACGGGGAGCGCGCCCGGGATGCCGTGCGCCGTCAGGACCTCCTCGAGGTCGCCGAGCACCTCGGGCAGGCGCCAGGGTCCGTCCGGCGAGAGGCCGTGACCGCGCAGGTCGACTGCGAGCACGCGGTGCCGGGCCACGAGGAGGGGGGCCACGGCCGCCCAGTCGGCGAGCGTGCGCCCGGCGCCGTGCAGGAGCAACAGGGGCGGCCCGGCACCCCCGTGGTCGTGCACGGCCAGCGCGATACGGTCTGCGGTCATGGCACGACAGTAGAGCGTCGGGTCGGCGTACGCCCTGGTGAATCGGCGTACGCCCTGGTGAAACGGGCCCTCCGTCAGGGGCGCGGCGTGAGGAGGTCCAGGGCCCGGTGCCAGCGGAACCGCGGGCGGGTGCCGTCCTCGGCCGCCTCTCCGGCGTACGGGTCACCGAACCGCACCCCCATGCCGGTGAGCCGTTCGAGGCTCGCGCGGTAGGCGGGGTGGGCCGCCAGCGCCTCGCTCACGCAGGGCAGGACGGCGATCGGGACGCCGAGCCCGTACGCCTCGCACAGGGTGCCGAGGGCCAGGGTGTCGGCTATGCCGGCGGCCCACTTGTTGATCGTGTTGAAGGTGGCGGGGGCCACGACGACCGCGTCGGGGTCCGGGAACGGCCGGGGGTCGCCCGGGGCGCGCCACGCGGACCGGATGGGGCGGCCGGTCCGCTCCTCGACGTCGGCCGTGTCGAAGAACCGGAGGGCGAGCGGGGTGGCGATGACGCCCACCTCCCAGCCCCCTTGCAGCGCGGCCGTGATCAGTTCGGGGACGTCCTGCGCGACGCCGGCGGCGCAGACGACGACGTAGAGGAAGGGTTTGTTGTCGTGTCGGGTCACGCCCGCACCCTAGTGATCACGGCGGGCGGCCGGGTGGCCAGTTCGGTCAGTTCCTTCCGGGCCTCCGCGAGGGAGGTGTCCGCCAGGTCCCGGAAGCGGGCCAGGTGGGGGACGAGAGAGGCGAGGGCCATCTCGGCCTGCACGAAGTGGAGATTCTCCTCGGCCACGCCGTGGTCCCTGAACCAGGCGCGCAGGTAGGGCCGCTGGAAGTCGAAGGCCTCGCGGGGCGTGCCCGGCCCGTAGGCCCCGCCGCGGGCCATGACCACCACGACCCGGGTGTCGTGAAGCGCGCTGCCACCGGTCCCCGGGTCGAGGAAGGCACCGGGGAAGGTCACCCGGTCGATCCACGCCTTGAGCGCGGCGGGCACCGAGAAGTTGTACATCGGCACGCCGAGCAGCACGGTGCCCGCGGCCCGCAGTTCGCGGATCAGCGGCAGGGTGAGCGCCCACTCGCGCCGCTCGTCCGGAGTTCCGGTGAGGGCGCCGACCTCCTCCGGCGGGACGACTCCGCAGCGCTCCAGGCGCCGGCCGAGGACGACGTAGGCGGGGCCCAGCGGCGGCACCGGGTCGGCGGCGAGGTCGCGGTGGCGGTAGCCGTCGATGCCGTGGCGGTCGCACCAGATGTCCGCGAACAGCCTGGTCAGTCGGCGGGTGAGAGACTCGGCGGCGGGGCCGGCGCTGGAGTCGAGGTGCAGCAGCCCGGGTCGGGGGTCGGCCATGGTCGTCTCCTGTCACTTCCTGGGGTTCCGGTACGTCAGCCAGGTGACGGGGCACGCCGGGGAAAGGTGACCGATGAGCGGACAGGACGAGCTGGCCGAGCGGTTCGAGGCGCAGCGCGGCAGGCTGCGGGCGGTCGCGTACCGCATGCTCGGATCGCTCGGTGAGGCGGAGGACGCCGTCCAGGAGACCTGGCTGCGGCTGGCCAGGACCGACGCCGACGAGGTGGAGAACCTGCCCGGCTGGCTGCGCACCGTGATCTCGAGGATCTGTCTCGACATGCTGCGTTCGCGCGCGTCCCGGCGCGAGGACCCCGAGCCCGTCTCCGACGAGGTGGGGGCGGACGGCGGTGCGTCCGGCCCCGAGGAGGAGGCGCTGCTCGCGGACTCGGTGGGTCTGGCGCTGCTCGTCGTGCTCGACCGGCTCTCCCCCGCCGAGCGGGTGGCGTTCGTGCTGCACGACTCGTTCGGCGTGCCGTTCGAGCAGATCGGGCCCGTCGTGGGCCGCTCGACCGTCACCACCAAGAAGCTCGCGAGCCGCGCCCGGCACAAGGTCCGCGGCACCTCCGCGCCTCCCGCCGAGTTGGACGGGCACCGCCGGGTCGTCGAGGCGTTCCTCGCGGCGGCACGCGGCGGTGACCTCGGCGGACTGCTGGCGGTGCTGGCGCCCGATGTCGTACGGCGAGCCGACGCCGCAGCGCTGCCGCCGGGCGGGGCGCCGGAGCTGCGCGGAGCGCGGGCCGTGGCGGAGCAGACGGTGCTGCTGCGCGGGCGGGCCCGGTTCTCCGAGGTCGCGCTGGTGGACGGGGCCGTGGGAGCCGTGGTGGCGCCGCGCGGCCGACTGCGCCTGGTGCTGAAGATGACGGTCGAGGACGGGAGGATCACCTCCTACGAGGCGATCGCCGATCCCGTGCGGCTGCGCGGGCTCGCACTCGCCGTCCTCGATACGGGAGTCACGGGGCGGTGAGGAGTCAGCTTCCCTTCTCGGAGACGGTGATGGCGCCCACCGGGCAGGCGCGCGCCGCCTCCCGCACCAGTGGGTCGCCGCCGCCGTCCTCCTTGCCGGGCAGCACTTGGCTGAAGCCGTCGTCGTCCTGGGTGAAGACCGCGGGGGCGGTCAGGGCGCACTGGCCGGCGCCGATGCAGACGTCCGGGTCGATGGAGATGGAGATGTCGGTCATGGCCGCAGCCTCCTACCAGCTCACGGGGAGTTCCAGCATCCCCTGGACCGTGTCGCCCGGTTTGAAGGGGATCTCCTCCGCCGGGGCGGCGAGCCGCAGTCCGGGCAGCCTGTCGAAGAGGGTGCGCAGGGCGATCTCCAGCTCGGCCCGTGCCAGGTTCTGGCCGAGGCACTGGTGGATGCCGAACCCGAAGGCGACGTGGTGACGGGCCGGGCGGTGCCAGTCGAGGGTGTCCGGCTCGGGGAAGGCGGTGGTGTCGCGGTTGATGACGGACGTGGAGAACAGGACGCCCTCGTCGGCCCGGATCCTCGTACCCGCGATCTCGATGTCCTCGGTGGCCACCCGCACCAGCCCGTCGGCGATGGAGAGGAAACGCAGCAACTCCTCCACCGCGGCGGACATCAGACCCGGGTCGGCGCGCAGTTCGGCCAGTTGTTCAGGGTGGTGCAGCAGGGTGAAGGTGCCGAGGGAGATCATGTTGGCGGTGGTCTCGTGCCCGGCGACCAGCAGGAGCGTGGCCAGAGAGACCAACTCGTCCCGGTCCAGTGCCTCCTCCCGCAGTTGCTCCTGGATCAGCTCGTCGAGCAGCCCGTCCCCCGGTTCCTCGCGCTTGCGGTCGATCAGCTCCTCGAAGTAGGCGTTCAGCCGGTCGCGGGCGTCCTGGGTGTCGGCCACGGAGGGGCCGCGCAGCAGCCTGCGCGACTGCTCCTCGAAGAAGTCGTGGTCGGCGTACGGCACACCGAGCAGCGCGCAGATCACCATCGACGGCAGCGGCAGCGCGAAGGCGCTCACCAGTTCGGCCGGCGGGCCCGCGGCCTCCATGGCGTCCAGGAGCCGGTCGCCGATGCCCTGGATTCGGGGGCGCAGTGCCGTGGCCCGCTTGAGCGTGAAGCTCGGCACCAGCATGCGGCGCTGAGCGCGGTGCTCGGGGTCGTCGACGCCGAGCAGGGCGAGCCTGCGGTTGCGGGCGGCGGCGAAGCGTGCGGTGACGGCGGGGAACGCGGACCGGGTCCGGTCGGAGGACAGGCGCGGATCGGCGAGCAGCGCACGGGCGGTGGCGTGCCCGGTGACCACCCATACGTCGCGGCCGTCGTAGAGGGTGACCCGGGTCAGGTGCCGGGCCGAGCGGAGCGGCTCGTAGGCGGTGGGCGGGTGGTAGGGGCAGGTGCGGTCCTGGGGGAAGGCGACGGGTTCTGACACGGTCGTACCGGTTTTCGTCATGAATGACCTCGCACGGAGATTCCCTTTGCCGATCATCATTAGATGCCTCGGGCATCTACAGGGCCACTCGAAGTTCGGCCAGAAGCGCCGGCCGCCGCATATGGCCAAAGTAATTCGCTTGCCCGTGCGCCGCCGGTCGTCCAGGCTCAGCCCATGCCGATCACGGAAGCCTTGCTGTCGCCGTCCTGCGCCGCCGTTCGCGGGGTACGGGCGCGACAGCAGCGGTGCGGCCGGCCGCGGAGGCCCGTGACTCTCCTGCCGTGACCGCCGCACTCGTCGCGGGCCTGATCGCGGGCTACGGCATCGCGGTGCCCGTCGGTGCGGTCGGGACCTACCTGGTGTCCCTGACCGCCCGTACGTCCCTGCGGACCGGAGCGTGCGCCGCGCTCGGTGTCGCCACCGCCGACGGGCTCTACGCCCTGGTGGCGACCGCCGGCGGCAGCGCTCTCGCCGCGGCGCTCCAGCCGGTGCTGGTCCCGCTGCGCTGGGCGGCGGCGCTGGTGCTGGCCGTGCTCGCCGTGCACGGCGGCGTCCGCGCCGTGCTCCGGTACCGCTCGTCGGGGACCGCCGCAACGGCCGATGCGGTCCCGCCGGGTCCCGCGAGGGCGTATCTCGGCCTGCTGGGCGTCACACTGCTCAACCCGACCACCGTCGTCTACTTCGCCGCACTGGTGGTCGGCAGCCGCACCACGGAGACCGTGCGGCTCCTGGACCAGGGCGCGTTCGTGCTCGCGGCGTTCGCCGCGTCCGCGAGCTGGCAGCTGCTCCTGGCCGGCGGCGGTGCGCTGCTCGGCCGGGCACTGACCGGGCGGCGCGGCCGGCTGGTGACTGCGATGGTCTCCTGCGCAGTCGTCGCGGCACTGGCGATCCGGATGCCGGCCGGCGCGTGGTGAGGATGAATCCGTCGGCGGCCGGTGTTGAATCGTGAACCGTGTGGTCCGCGGCCCGGGGCGTGGTCGTCGGCACCACGGACGAGACAGCAGTCGTACACGACGATGGGACGGATGCCATGCCTCTTGAGGGCGAGTACGAGCCCAGCCCGGAGCAGTGGGTGCGCGAACAGGTCGAACAGTACGAGAGTTCCGGCGGCACCAAGGGTACGACGCTCCTGGACACGGGGATGCCGGTGGTCATCCTCACCACCCTCGGCGCCAAGTCCGGCAAGATCCGCAAGACTCCCGTGATGCGTGTCGAACACGACGGACGGTACGCCGTCGTGGCCTCGCTGGGCGGCGCGCCCAAGCACCCCGTCTGGTACTACAACCTGAAGCAGCATCCCACGGTGGAGCTTCAGGACGGGCCGCAGCGGCAGGAGATGACGGCCCGTGAGGTGACGGGCGAGGAGAAGGCGGTGTGGTGGGAGCGGGCGGTCGCCGCGTATCCGCCGTACGCCGACTACCAGAAGAAGACCGACCGGGTGATCCCCGTCTTCGTGCTGGAGCCGACCGGGAAGTGACCCCTCGCGTCGAGCCGCACGGGCGGCGCCCCGTGCGGCTCGTGCGTCTCAAACGCTGTGCGGGTCAACGGTCAGTCCGGCAGCGGCTGTTCGGCCCAGATCGTCTTTCCCTCGCTGGTCTGCCGGCTGCCCCAGCGCTGGGTGAGCTGGGCGACCAGAAGCAGACCGCGGCCTCCCTCGTCGTAGGCGTGCGCGCGACGCAGATGCGGTGAGGTCGAACTGCCGTCGGAGACCTCGCAGATCAGTGAGCGGTCCCTGATCAGCCTCAGCTGGATGGGGGGCCCGCCGTAGCGGATCGCATTGGTCACCAGTTCGCTGACGACGAGTTCGGTGACGAACCCGGCCTCGTCCAGCCCCCAGTCGGCGAGCCGGTCGACGGCGTACTGCCGGGCCGTGGCCACGGACGCGGGGTCCGGCGGGACGTCCCAGGTGCCCACCCGGTCGGCGCCCAGGGCCCGGGTGCGGGCCAGCAGCAGGGCCACGTCGTCGCCGGGCTCCTCGGACAGCACCGACTTCAGGACCGTGTCGCACAGCGCGTCGAGGGAGCCGCTCGGGGTCTCCAGGGCACGGCACAGTTCGGTGGTGCCGTGGTCCAGGTCGCGCTCGCGGCCCTCGCCGATCAGCCCGTCCGTGTACAGGGCGATCAGCGAGCCCTCCGGCAGGTCCAGCTCCCTCGCCTCGAAGGGCAGGCCACCGACGCCGAGCGGCGGGCCCGCTGACATGGTGACGAGCCGGGCGGTGCCGTCGGGGGCGAGGACGGCCGGCGCGGGGTGTCCCGCGGCGGCCAGGGCCAGGCGGCGGGTGACGGGGTCGTAGACCGCGTAGAGGCAGGTCGCGCCGAGTTCGCCCACCTCGTCACCGCCCTCGCCCGTGGCCAGGTGGATGACCAGGTCGTCCAGGTGGGTGAGGAGTTCGTCGGGCGGCAGGTCCACGTCCGCCAGGGTGCGCACTGCCGTGCGCAGCCGGCCCATGGTGGCCGAGGAGCGGATGCCGTGCCCGACGACGTCACCGACGACGAGGGCGACCCTGCTGCCGGACAGCGGGATCACGTCGAACCAGTCACCGCCGATCCCGGCCAGCGATCCGGACGGCAGATAACGGTGGGCCACCTCCACCGCGGCCTGTCCTGGCAGGCCGCGCGGCAGCAGGCTGTGCTGGAGGGCGAGCGCGGTCGCGCGTTCGCGGGCGAAGCGGCGGGCGTTGTCGACGCAGACGGCCGCCCGGCTCGCCAGTTCCTCGGCGAGCACGGCGTCGTCCGCGGCGTAGGGGTCGGGGTTGACGATACGCACGAGCACCGCGACGCCCAGGGTGGTGCCGCGGGCCCGGAGCGGCACCGCCACCAAGGAATGGGCGCCCCTGCGGTACGCGGCGTCGCCCACTCCTCGGGCGTTGCGCTCCTGCACCCAGCGGTCGAAGTCGGGTTCGCCGACCCGGCGCAGCACGGCGCGGCCTTCGCGCAGGGCCCGCGCGGGCGGCGAGAGGGGAGAGTAGGTGTCGCGGTCTCCCAGCCGGACGGCCGCCTCGGGCGTGCCCTCGGTGACCGACCGGTGGGCGATGCGGCGCAGGGCGACGTCTCCCTCCGCCAGGACGGGCGGTTCCTCCGTGCCGAGCACCCAGTCGAGCACATCCACACTGGCGAAGTCGGCGACCCCGGGGACGACCACCTCCAGCAGCTCCCCGGCGGTGCGCTGCACGTCCAGCGTGGTGCCGATGACGGTGGACGCCTCGTTGAGCAGGACCAGGCGCCGACGCGCCCAGTGCTGTTCGCTGTTGTCGACGGCCGACATGGCGACGGCGGTCATCTCGCCGGGTGCGCAGCACACCGGCCACATGTCGATGGTCCAGGCGTTCTCCCGGCGCTCCGACGGGGCGCGGGTGTAGCTCTCGTAGTGCACGGGGAGCCCCGTCTCGGCGACCCGGCGCAGCTGGCGGTGGAAGCGCCGGCCCGAATCGTCGTCGGCCACCGTGTCCGGCAGGTACCGCCCGGTCAACGTGTCCGCGTCGACCTGCAGGATCTCGCCGGCCCTGTCGTTGGCGCGGATGTAGCGCTGCCCCAGGTCGAAGACGGACATCGCGACCGGCGCCTGCTGGAAAGCCCTGGCCACCAGCACCGCGTCCGCCGTGGCGGGCGCGGTGGTGACCACGAACCCCTGCGGCGAGCCGTCCGCCCCCGTGACGGGGTGCACGCTCAGGCACAGCGGGACGGGGTGGCCGTCGCGGTGGCGCAGGACGACGGTGCCGGTCAGGGCGGTCAGGCCCGGTAGCGGTACGTCCTCGGCGAGCAGCTCCTGTACGGCGCGTCCAACGACCTCCTCGGCCGTGTATCCCGTCAGCCGCCGGGCACCCTCGCTCCATCCCGTCAGCGTGCCCCGGGCATCGACGATCGCCGCAGCGGCGGCTTGCTCCATGTTCTCAGAATGATCCCTGGGGTGCGTTGCCTCAACCGGGCGCCGGGCGCGGCGGCCGCGGTCGTACGGTGCACGCGCGCGGCCCGTCGGAACCTGCCTGCATGAGGCGCTCTGCGCGGGGCAACCGTCCCCTAGGCCCCGCCGTGTTCCCCCGTCGCGGCGGGGCTCTTCGGGTGCGTGCCCGGGTTCCGGGACGCCGAGCGGGTCGAGGCGTCCGTGATGTCGAGGAAGATCTGGTCGGCCTGGGGGACCTCCTGGGTGAGCGAGCGCTTGATGCGCACCGCGACGTCCTCGACCTCCTCGCTGTCCAGGCCGGGGACGAGGTCGATCCGGGCGGCGACCAGGAGCGACTCCAGGCCCAGCTGCATGGTCTGCAGCGCCTCCACGCTGTCGATCTCGGACTGCGCCTGGAGCAGCTCCCGGATCCGGCGGCTGAGGTCGGGATCGGCGGCCTGGCCGATCAGCTGGTCGCGGGCGTCACGGCCGAGCCGGAAGGCGACGTACACGAGCAGCGCGCCGATCGCCAGCGACGCGGACGCCTCCCACACGACCTGCCCGGTGACCATGTGCAGCGCCATGCCGACGATCGCGAGGACCACGCCCAGCACCGCCGTGCTGTCCTCGGCCAGGACCGTCCGCAGCGCCGGGTCCCGCAGCGCCCGCAGGGACGTGCCTTGCTGCCGGCGCACCTGGTGCAGGGCCCGCACCAGGGAGACGCCCTCCGACACCAGCGCCACCCCGAGCACCACGAGCCCGGCGACATAGCCGCTGTGCGACTCCTCCGCGCCGCTCTTCAGCGCCTCGAAGCCCTGGAAGAAGGAGAAGCAGCCGCCCATGACGAAGATGCCGACGGCCGCCAGGAGCGACCAGAAGAACCGTTCCTTGCCGTAACCGAAGGGGTGGCGCCGGTCGGCCGGGCGGCGGCTGCGGCGCAGCGCGGCCAGCAGGAAGATCTCGTTCAGGCTGTCCGCGACGGAGTGCGCCGCCTCCGACAGCAGCGCCGGCGAGCCGGCGAGGAGTCCCCCGACGGCCTTGGCCACGGCGATCAGCAGATTCGCGCCGAGCGCCACGAGCACCGTGACCCGCGTACTGCCGTCCGAGGACCCGTCGCGCCGCTCCGGCTCGCGTCGCGGCGGCCCGTCGTCCGAGGGCGCCCGTGTGACTGCCGTACTGTCCCGTTCCGTATCCGAGGATGTCCCGCTCACCTCGCCCGATTGCCCCCATCCGCGCCTCTCACACGGTGTCGGGACGCAAATCGGGGAACCCGAGCGGCGTGCGACGGACGCCGGTGCGAGGAGGGGCCGCATGACCGACGGCAACAGCGAGTACAGCAACAGCGCATACGGGAAGAAGCCGTTCAAGCGGTCCAGGAGCCACTTCGCCGACCGCATCACCGCTGATGGGCGCGACGGCTGGCCGGTGGAGGCCGGCCGCTACCGGCTGGTGGCCAGCCGGGCCTGCCCCTGGGCGAGCCGGGCCGTGATCTCGCGGCGGCTGCTCGGGCTCGAGAACGCCCTGTCGCTGGCCATCGCCGATCCCATCCAGGACGACCGAAGCTGGCGGTTCACCCTCGACCCCGACGGCCGCGATCCCGTCCTCGGCATCCGCTACCTCAGCGAGGCCTACGACGCCCGTGAGACCGGATACCCCGGCGGTGTCAGCGTGCCCGCGGTCGTGGACGTGCCGAGCGGCAGGCTGGTCACGAACGACTACCAGCAGATCACCCTGGACCTGGCCACCGAGTGGACGTCGCTGCACCGCAGCGGCGCGCCCGACCTCTACCCGGAGCGGTTGCGCGACGAGATCGACGACGTGATGAGCCTCGTGTACAAGGACGTCAACAACGGGGTGTACCGGGCGGGTTTCGCCCACCAGCAGAAGGAGTACGAGGAGGCGTGCACGGACGTGTTCCGCCGGCTGGAGTGGCTGTCGGAGCGCCTGGCCGGACAGCGCTACCTGGTCGGTGACACGATCACCGAGGCCGACATCCGGCTGTTCACGACGCTGGTCCGTTTCGACGCCGTCTACCACGGTCACTTCAAGTGCAACCGCTGGAAGCTGGCGGAGGACCCGGTGCTGTGGGCGTACGCGCGCGATCTGTTCCAGACGCCCGGCTTCGGCGACACCGTCGACTTCGACCACATCAAGCGGCACTACTACCAGGTGCACACGGGCATCAATCCCACCGGGATCGTGCCGCTCGGACCGGACCTGGCCGGCTGGCTCACGCCGCACGGCCGGGAGGACCTCGGCGGGCGTCCGTTCGGTGACGGGACGCCGCCGGGGCCGGTGCCCGCGGCCGAGCAGGTTCCGGCCGAGGGGCGGCCCTGAGGCGCCTGGGCACGTACGCACGAGGTACGGACACACAAGGAGGGAAACGTGGCCCACGACAAGAAGAAACCGAAGCTTCCGCTCGTCTACCGGCCTGTCGGGTTCGCCCTCGGCTGGGCGAGCGGGGCCCTCGCGGGGTACGCCTTCCAGGCGACATGGAAGGCGATACGCCACGAGGACGACGCCCCCGACGCGCTGGACCGGGACCGCGGCTGGGGCGAGGTGCTGCTCGCCGCGGCGCTTCAGGGCGCCCTGTTCGCAGTCGCGCGCAGCCTGGCGGACCGGACGGGGGCGAAGGCGATCGAACGGTCGACGGGCGTGTGGCCGGGCGGGGACAAGGGCGGCCGGGACTGAAGCTCCACGCCGGGCCGGGACGCACCTCGCTCCTGCGCCGGGGCCGAGGGCCGCACGCCCCGGTCCCGGGGCCGGGCGTCACACGCCCGGGTCCCGGTGTTCGGGGCCGGGGGCCGGGCATGGCTCCCGCCCCCGAACACCGGCGCCGAGCACCGCTCCCGCCACTGCCCCGCCCCCGACACCGGCACCGCTCCCCCTCTCCGACCCCCGGCGCCGGTCCTGTGCGTCGCACTCCGGGGTGCGGCCGGCCCGGTCTCACGGGCTCGCGGACGTCGTCGCCTCACCCCTGCTTCGGCGCCGTGGTCCTCGTGCGCCGCACGGTGAACGAGTGGCCGGCGGGGTCCGCGTAGCCGCGTTCTTCGAACGGGCCCGGCGCCTCCTTGGCCTCCAACGGGCGCCCGCCCAGTGAGACCACCCTGCGCTCGACCTCATCGAGGTCCTGTACCAGGAAGTCGAGGTGGACCTGATGGGAGTTCTCGGGGCGGGGCCAGCTGGGCGGGGTGGCGTTGACGTCGCGGCGGAACGCCATCCTGAACCCGTCGGCGCTGCGGATCTCCACCCGGTTCGCGGTGGCGTCGGTCTCCTCGGCGCCGAGCAGATCCTTGTAGAACGCGGCCAATTTCTCGGGCTCGGCGCAGTCCAGGACCACGACGCCCGCCAGTACCGAAGGCATGCTTCCTCCGTTGGGCTTCTGGGCGGGCGCTGTGCCCGCCCGTATACGCTCCCCGGGTATCCGCCGCCCCCGTTTTCAGTCCGTCACGCGACAGCACGAGCTGCTGCCGACTGATCGGGTACCAGCGCGAGAAGCCTCCCGGCAGAGGGCAGATGCCGGGAGGCTTCATCGGTCACAACGCGGTGCCCGTCTCCTCGGCCAACGCCTGCAGGAGGCGGTCCTGGAACGCCTCGTCATGGACCGCGTGATGCGGCTGCTGCCGCCCGCGGTGGTACCAGTACCCTCCGGTCGTCAGGGCCTCGGGTTCGTCACTCGTCACGAGCCACTCCTGCGTCCGGTGGCCGAGTTCCAGATCGTCCGGTGCACCGGGTCCGCCCATCTTGGTCGGCACCCAGCCCGGATCCACGGCGTTGCTCAGCACTCCGGGCCGCAGGCGGGCCACCGCCGCGGCGAGCGTGGTGACGAACAGCTTGCTGTCGGAGTACGAACCCGGGCTCCTGCCCTGCCAGTCGATGCCGGCGAGCGAGGGGCGCCCACCGAAGTGCGAGCTGCTGCTCAGGTACACCAGCCGACGCGGGCCCCGGAGCAGGGCCGTGAGCAGGTACGGGGCGATGATGTTGACCGGCATGACCGCCGGTCCGCTCCACACGCCGGCGTTGTGGATGACCGCGTCGAGGGGCCCCGTGTCGTTCAGTTCGGCGGCGATGCGCCGTACGGCGTCACGGTCCTTGAAATCGCCCACCACGATGTGTGCCCCGCGGTCGACGAACGAGTCGAGACCGGCGGCGCGCTCCTGGTTCCTGGCATGCACCACCACCTCGTGTCCGGCGGACAGCAGCGAATCGGCCGCGGCACGTCCCAGGCCGTCCGCGGAACCGGTCACCAAAATGCGGCTCACGATCGCACCGCCTCTCGTACGCGTGGTCTCCGGACAGGGACCGGGGCGGGGAGCGTGGGGGCCGCGCCGGCACCATGCATGACTGCTTCTCGCATGAGAGTGCCTCCTTGACGTTCGGGCCGGTCCCCGGTCGTCGGAGTACCAAGCCGCTGTGCGGACACGCTGCCGGGGGCGGATCCTGACGGCTCCTCCCCCGGTGTTCAGGCTGCGAAGACCTGCTTGGCGATCGTGATCGCCGTCATGGCCTTGGGCCATCCGGCGTAGAAGGCGAGGTGGGTGATCGCCTCGATCAGTTCGTTCTCGGTGACGCCGTTCTCCTTGGCTCGTCCGAGGTGGAAGCGGAGCTGGTCGGCGTCACCTCCGGCGACGAGGACGGCGACGGTGATCAGGCTGCGGTCGCGGGCGGCCAGCTCGGTGCGGTTCCACACGTCTTCGAACAGGACGTCGTCGGTGAGCTTGGCGAGCTGGGGAGCGAAATCACCGATCGCGCGGCGTCCGCCGCCGATCTGCTTCGGTTGGTCGGCCATGGAAGGTCCCTTCGGTTCGGTGCGGGGTCAGCGGGTGCGGGAGCGGTTGTACTGCTCGTCGGTGACCGGCTCGTTCCAGGTGGTTTCCTCGCTGCCGTCGCCCTTGCCCTCCCACATGGCGATGTGCTCCATGAAGCGGTCGGGGGTGGCGCCGTGCCAGTGCTCCTCGTTCGGGGGGCAGGTGACCGTCTCGCCGGGGTGGGCCTCGAAGACGGTGCCGTCACGGGTGCCGATCAGGGCGATACCGGAAACGACGTGCAGGGTCTGGCCCAGCACGTGGGAGTGCCAGTGGGTGCGGGCGCCCGGGGAGAAGCGGACCATGTTGGCGCGCATCCGGGACGGCTCCTTGCCCGCGTAGATCACGTCGAACCAGACGTCGCCGGTGAACCAGTCCGCGGGAGCCTTGACCGTGGCCTGCTGCTTGACGAATTCCATGATGCGCCTTTCACGTATACGGGGTTGCGGGGATGGATCAGACGGCGTCGGCGTCGGCGGCGGCGTCGGCGAGGCCGGAGCCCGGCTCAGGAGAAGCACCGATCCGGGCGAGGATTTCCCCGCCTCGGCCTCGGCGGCCGCGAGGCCGTCGACACAGGCGGCGAGTCGCACCGGAGGCTGGCTGAACAGTTCCCGACCACTGCCACCAGAAAGGAAACAGCAGCTCAGTGGGCTGGAGAAGGGTCTGCCGTTACAGGTACCGACAGGACCCCCCTCACGTGCGCCGTTCGATCTAGCCTGGAAATCGTGAGTACCGAGAGCGACATCCGGCAGTTCCTTGCCTCCCGCCGCGCCAAAATCACCCCCCAGCAGGCTGGCCTGCCCGCCTACGGCGGCAACCGGCGCGTGCCGGGCCTGCGTCGCGAAGAAGTCGCTCTCCTCGCCGGCGTCAGCATCGACTACTACGTCCGCCTGGAGCGCGGGCATCTCGGCGGAGCCTCGGAGGAAGTCCTCGACGCCGTCGCGAACGCACTCCAGCTCGATGAGGCCGAACGCTCCCATCTGCATGACTTGGCGCGCGCCGTCGCCAAGCGCCCCACCCGCCGCAGGCGTGCCCACGGACCGCTACCCGACAGCGTCCTGCGTGTCCTGCACTCCATGACCGATTCCCCGGCCTTCATCCGCAACGGCCGTCTGGACATCCTCGCCACCAACCACCTCGGCCGCGCCCTCTACTCCCCGCTCTTTCCCGACCCCACCACCCGGACGGCCAACATCGCCCGCTTCCAGTTCCTCGACGCCGCCGGACCCGACTTCTTCCCCGACTGGGAGGAGTCCGTGAACACCACCGTCTCGCTGCTGCGCACCGAGGCCGGACGCGCTCCGCACGACAGCGAGCTGACCGGCCTCATCGGCGAGCTCGTCACCCGCAGCGAGGAGTTCCGCACCGCCTGGGCCAGGCACAACGTGCGCCTGCACCACACCGGGCGCAAGTCCTTCCGTCACCCGGCCGTCGGCACCCTCACTCTCGACTTCGACGCCATGGAGCTGCCCGCCCAGCCCGGCCTGACCCTGACTGCCTACAGCGCCGCCACCGGTACGCCCGAGCACGACGCCCTGCGGCTCCTCGCTTCTTGGGCCGCTACCGAGGGGACGAGTGTCGTGGGCCAAGCCGCTCCGGCCGGCGACCAGTAGGGCCCGAACTCGCCCCGCCACCCACCGTTTTCACCGCCCGGTGTCGTGGGCGCCCGTGACCTGCGCCAGCCGCGCCGCCGCCGCGGACAGCAACAGGCCGAGCGCGACCGGATAGGAGCCGTGACGCATGTCGGCGACGAGATGGCGGGCGGTCGCCGCGATGTTCGGGTGCGTCTCGGCGGGCAGCCGGGCGTACGTGGTGCGCCACACCTCCGTCTCCGCCTCGCGGGCCGTGTGCGGAAGCGACGCGTTCGCCGCGTCGAGGGCGGCGAAGGCCAGGGCCTGGTCGACGAACGCGTGGTAGATCCGTACGGCCTCCCGGTCCGGGAACCCGGCCCCGCGCAGTACACCGAGGATCGTCTCCACCGCCTCGATCTCGTGCACCCGTCCGGTCACCCGGTAGGCGCTGAGCACGGACGCCTGCGGATGGGCGAGCGCCCCGGCGTGCATGCGCAGTCCCAGGTCCCACAGGTCGGCGCGCCACTGTCCGGTGGGGCGCCAGACGCGCAGCGTCCGGCCGATGAGTTCGTCGGCGATCGCGAGCAGCAGGTCGTCGGTGTCCCGGAAGTACCGGTACAGCGCGGTGGGGTCGGCGCCGAGGGCGCGGCCGAGACGGCGCACGGTGAGGGCGTCGGCGCCGTGTTCCTTCAGCAGCCGCATCGCCGTGTCGACGATGAGCTCCTCGGTCAGGACGACACCGGTCTTGGTGGGGCGCCTGCGCCGGCGCGCGGCGGGTGGGACCACTCGGTCGGTCATGTGCTCTCCCGACTGCTGTCCAGGGGCGGCCGACGGCCCGCAGGGGCCCGGCGACAGCCCTTCGGTCCGGGTGCGGGCACCTTATGTCAACAGCGTTGACCTGTTAAGGCCCCGAGCAGTTTCATTTCCGGTCACCGGGGCTCATTCCGGCCCCCTGGTGCGATCGGAGCCCGTCATGACACGGACCCCCTTTGGCGCGGACCCGCCCGCGCAACCCTCCCTGCGCAGGTCCCTCGGCGTTGTGGACGGCGTCGCCATCGCCGCCTCCAGCACGGCTGCCACCACCAGCATCGGCATCGGGCTCGGGGTGACGGCCGGTGTGGTCGGGCTGCATCTTCCGGCCATCATGCTGCTCGCCTTCCTGCCGATCCTGGGCATCGCGGGCGCCTACTCCCGGCTGAACCGGGTGGAGCCCAACGCCGGCAACGGCTATGTGTGGGTGGGCCGTTCGCTCACACCCTGGCTGGGGTTCCTGGTCGGCTGGGTGAACATCGTGGCCACGGTGGCGTTCCTCGCCTACACCACGGCCGTGACCGGTTCCGCGGTGCTGCAACTGGCCGGGGAGGCCGGTCTGCACCGGATCGCCGGGCTGACCCTCGACCCCGGTTCGACCGCGCAGACGACGGCGGTGGGCCTGGTGGTGCTGATCGCGGTCACCGTGACCGCCGTCACCGGCGTGCGCACCGCGGCCCGGCTGCAGACCGGGCTGCTCGTCTTCGAGTACGCGGTGCTGCTGGGCTTCTGCGGCTACGGCATCGTCACCGGCCCGCACCCGTTCCGGCTGAGCTGGTTCGACCCGTTCGCCATCCCGTCGGCGTCGGCGCTCGCACAGGGGCTCCTGCTGTCGGTGTTCTGCTACTGGGGCTTCGAGGCGGCGTTCAGCGTCAACGAGGAGGTGCGCGACGCGCGGGACGCCTCCCGCGCCGGGATCACCACGCTGCTGACCATGCTCGCCTTGTTCCTGCTCGGCTCGGCCGCCTTCCAACGGGTGCTCTCGCAGCAGGAGTTGGCGGGCCACAGCGCGCAGGGCCTGGCGTACTTCGGCGACCGGCTGGCCTCCCAGCCGCTGGCCGCGCTGCCACTGGTGGCGCTGATGTTCTCGGCGGTGGCCTCGCTGCAGGCCGGGGTGATCCCCACGGCGCGCGCCATGTTCGCGATGAGCCGGGACCGGACGCTGGGGACGGTGTGGGCGAAGGTCAGCCCGCGCTACGGGACGCCGGCCGCCGGAACGCTGCTGATCGGCGGGCTGGCCGCCGCGGTCGCCGCGCTGTCGCTGGTCATCCCCCGTCTCTCCGACATGATCATGGCGACGGTCAACGCGGTGGGCATCGTGGTCTCGCTCTCCTACGCCCTCACCGCGCTCGCGGCGGCCGCCCGCTTCCGGGGGCTGCTGCGCCAGGACTGGCGGCAGGGGATCCGGGCCGTGGTGCTGCCCGCGCTGAGCGCGCTCGCGCTGCTCGGACTCGGCGGCTACCTCGGCTGGTCCTTCTACACCTCCACCGACCACCTCGCGCTCCGCGCGGACAACGGCTGGTTCCTGCTGCTGATGCCCACGCTGATGGTCGTCTCCGGCTTCGTGGCGGCCGCCTGGGCCAAGTGGGTGCGCAGATCGCCGTACTTCCGCACGGGGCACGGCACGGACGCCGACGCGCCCCAGCTCCTCGCCACTCACAGCTGATCACCGTCCCCTCGAAGAAACGGACACCATGCAGGCCGATCTCCTCTTCACCGGCGGTCCCGTCCTCACCCCCGACGGGCCCGTCACCACCCCGGTCGCGGTCGTGGGCGACCGGATCGCCGCCGTCGGCGACACCGCTGCACGGGAACTGACCGGTCCGAGAACCGAGGTCGTCCACCTCGCCGGACGGCTGCTGCTGCCCGGCTTCCAGGACGCGCACATCCATCCGGTGCCCGCCGGCCTGGAGATGGCCCAGTGCGACCTCACCGGGACGAAGACCGCCGAGGAGACCGTCGCCGCGGTACGGGCGTACGCCGAGGCGCACCCCGACCGGGAGTGGATCACCGGCGGGGGCTGGTCCATGGAGGCCTTCGAGGGCGGTGCCCCGACCCGGGAACTGCTCGACGCGGTCGTCCCGGACCGGCCGGTGTACCTGCCCAACCGCGACCATCACGGCGCCTGGGTCAACAGCCGGGCGCTGGAGCGTGCGGGCGTCACCCGGGACACTCCGGACCCGGCCGACGGACGGATCGAGCGCGACGCGTCCGGGGAGCCCACGGGCATGCTCCAGGAAGGGGCGATGCAGTACGTCGGCCGGCTCACGCCCGCGGCCACCGCTGCCGACCGGCTCGCCGCACTGCTGCACGCCCAGCGGCATCTGCACGCGCTCGGCATCACGGCCTGGCAGGACGCGCTCGTCGGCGACTTCCTCGGCATGGACGACCCGTCCGACGCCTATCTGGCCGCCGCCCGCGAGGGTTCGCTGACCGCGCGGGTCGTCGGCGCCCTGTGGTGGGATCGCGGACGCGGCGCCGAGCAGATACCCGAACTCGTCGAGCGACGGGCGGCGTCGAGCCACGGCAGGTTCCGCGCGGGAAGCGTCAAGCTGATGCTGGACGGGGTCGCCGAGACCGGCACGGCGGCGCTCCTCGACCCGTACCTGGACGCGTGCGGCTGCGCCACCGCCAACCGCGGCACCAGCTTCGTCGCCCCGGAGCGGCTGCCGGCGTACGTCACCGAGCTGGACGCGCTGGGCTTCCAGTGTCACTTCCACGCGCTGGGCGACCGGGCCGTACGGGATGCGCTGGACGCCGTCGAGGCGGCCCGCAAGGCCAACGGGCCGAGCGACACCCGGCCGCATCTGGCGCACCTTCAGATCGTGCACCCGGACGACGTGCCCCGCTTCGCGCAGCTCGGCGCGACGGCGAACATCCAGCCGCTGTGGGCGGCGCACGAGCCGCAGATGGACGAGCTGACGATCCCGTTCCTCGGTCCGGAACGGGCCGCCCGGCAGTATCCGTTCGGCGCGCTGCTGCGGGCCGGGGCGACCCTGGCGGCGGGCAGCGACTGGCCGGTGAGCAGCCCCGATCCGATGCAGGGCGTCCATGTCGCGGTCAACCGGGTGCTTCCGGGCGGCTCGCGTCCGGTGTTCCTGCCCGAGGAGCGGATCGGACTCACGGACGCGCTGACGGCTTACACGGCGGGGTCGGCGTACGTCAACCACCTGGACGACACCGGGACCCTGCGCACGGGCGCGCTGGCGGACCTGGTGGTGCTGGACCGCGACCCGTACGCCGGGCCGCCCGAGGCGATCGGCGAAACACGGGTGGCGCTCACCTATGTCGGGGGCGCGTGCGTGTACGCGGCCCCGGACGCCTGAGGACCGGGGCTTCACGTGTCGGCGGCCGGCGGGAACGTCCGCCGTGGACGTTCCCGCCGGCCGGTGCCGCCGAGGCGCACCCGCTCGCGGCACCGGCCGGACCACGAGCGCGCTGGAGCTGCTCGTGGGCTGACGGCGCTCGCTCAGAAGGTGAGCACGGGCTTGATCGTCTTGCCCGCGCTCATGTCCCGCACCGCCTGGTCGATCTCCGCGAACGGATAGGTGCCGATCAGGCGGTCCAGCGGGAGCCGCCCCTCCTTGACCAGCTGGACGAGGGCCGGGATGAAGGTCTGGGTCTCGCTGTCCCCCAGGGTGATGCCCACGATCTGCTTGCCGGGCAGCAAGCCGTTGACGTCCAGGGCGACTTCGGTGCCGAAGGGCGGAGCGCCGACGACGACGAGGGCGCCGCGGGCGGCCAGCGCGTCGGCGCCCTGGCGCAGCACGGCCACGCTGCCGGTGGTCTCGACGACACCGTCGGCTCCCTGGCCGTCGGTCAGCAGCGCCAGCGCATCGGCGAGGTCGGCCTCGGCCGCGTTGACGGTGTGCGTGGCGCCCAACTCCTTGGCCAGGGCGAGGCGTTCGGCGACCCGGTCGACGGCGATGATCCTGGCGGCGGGGGTGAGGGCGGCCGCCATCACCGCCGACAGGCCCACCGCGCCGGCGCCGAGGACGACGAGCGTGCTGCCGGCGCGGGGCCTGAGTACGTTCCACACGGCGCCGACCCCGGTCTGCACTCCGCAGCCGAGCGGGGCGATGGAGGCGAGCGGCACCTCCGGGTCGACCTTGACCAGGCTGCGCTCGTCCACCAGGGCCCGTTCGGCGAAGGAGGACTGGCCGAAGAAGTGGCCGCCCAGGGGGGTGCCGTCGCGGCTGACGGTGCTGGTGCCGTCGGCGCGGCGACCGCCGATCAGGTTCAGCGGCAGCCAGGTGGCGCAGTACGCCGGGTGCCCGTCGCGGCAGTTGCGGCAGCCGCCGCAGGATGTGAAGGACAGCACCACATGGTCACCGGGCTCGACGCCCGTCACATTCGGCCCGACTGCCTCGACGATTCCGGCCCCCTCGTGGCCGAGGACGCCGGGCAGCGGGAACGGCAGTCCGCCGCCCGCCACGCCGAGGTCGGTGTGGCACAGGCCGGTGGCGACCATGCGGACCAGGGCCTCGCCCGGGCCCGGGTCGTCGAGTTCAACCTCGGAGAGCGTGAAGGGCGCTCCCCCGGACTCGACCACGGCGGCGCGTGTGGTGGTGGTCATGCGGTGAACTCCTTTGCGCGGGCGCTCAGTCGAGCGAGACGAGGACGGACTTGACCTTGGTGTAGGCGGCGAGGGCCTCGGGCCCGTACTCGCGGCCGAAGCCGGAGTCCTTGACGCCGCCGAAGGGGAGTGCGGGGTCGAGCATGGCCCAGTCGTTGATCCAGACGATGCCGGCCTGCAGCCGCCCGGCGACGCGGTGGGCGCGGGCCAGGTTGGTGGTCTGCACGCCCGAAGCCAGGCCGTACGGCGTGGAGTTGGCGAGTGTCACCGCCTCGTCCTCGGAGTCGAAGGGCTGCACGGTGAGGACGGGCCCGAAGATCTCCTCCTGGACGACCCGGGAGTCGTTGGACAGGCCGGTGATCACGGTGGGCTTGTAGTAGTAGCCGCCGCCCAGGTCGAGCCGTTCACCGCCGACGACGACCCTGGCACCCTCCTTGCGGGCCAGTTCGACGTACTCCTCGACCTTCTTCAGGTGCTTCTCCCCCGCCATCGGCCCGACGACGGTGCCCGGATCGCGCGGGTCGCCGACGGGCACCCCGGCGACCGCCTCCGCGAGGATGCCGACCACGGTGTCGTGCACCGGCCGCGCCACCAGCAGCCGGGGTCCGGCCATGCAGAACTGGCCGGTGTTGAAGACGAAGCCCTTGATGATCGCGCCGACCGCCTTCTCGAGGTCGGCGTCCTCGAAGACGACGTGCGCGGCGTTGCCGCCCAGCTCCATCATCACGGTCTTGAGCCCTTCGCCCGCCACGCTCGCCACGTGCCGGCCGACCGCGGTGGAACCGGTGAAGGCGACCTTGTCGACGCCGGGGTTGCGCAGCAGCGCCTCGCCCGCCACCGGGCCCGTGCCGGTGACGACGTTGACCACGCCGTCGGGGACACCGGCCTTGGCCAGCAGGCGTGCCATGTACAGGGCGCTGAGCGGGGTCTCCTCGGCGGGCTTGTGCACCACGGTGTTGCCGGCCGCGAGGGCGGGGGCGAGCTTGGAACCGGAGAGGATCAGCGGGAAGTTGAAGGGAGTGATGGCCGCCACCACGCCGAGCGGCTCGCGCCGGGTGTAGGCGAAGGCGCCCAGGGGGGTGTCGCGGGTCGCGCCGTCCTGGCTCTGTGCGAGGGAGGCGTAGTACTCGTAGTCGTTGGCCGCGTTCGTGACGTCCACGGCGCCGCACAGCGAGATCGGCTTGCCGACGTCCAGGCTCTCCAGGGCGGCGATCTCTTCGGCGTTGGCGCGGATCAGCTCCGCGACGCGGTGCAGCACGCGTCCGCGCTCACGGCCGCTCATCCGGGGCCACGGCCCGGAGTCGAAGGCCTCCCGGGCCGCGCGTACGGCGGCGTCGACGTCGGAGGCGGCCGCCTCGGCGACGGTCGTGATCACCTGGCCGGTGGACGGGTCGATGACATCCATGCGGGCGCCGTCCGCGGCCTCGCGCCACTGGCCGCCGATGAACAGCTGCCCGGGATCGATGTCGAAGGTGGTGGTCATGGCCCACTCCCCAGCGTTGTGATCGCCAAAAGTTCAACAAACAGGAATCCTGTTGGTCCGCAGTCTGATTACAGACAGGTTTCCTGTCAATGGTCTAGGGTGCACGCATGGTCGGTACACAGACACGCCCGTCGTTGCTCTATATGGTCAAGCAGGTGGAACTCGTGGTGCGCTCGCACCTGGACGAGCTGGTCAAGCCCGAGGGGATCACGGCCCTGCAGTACACGGCCCTCACCGTCCTGGAGCGCCACGACGGGTTGTCGGCGGCCCAGCTGGCCCGGGACTCGTTCGTCACCGCACAGTCCATGGCCGACCTCGTACGGTCACTGGAGAGCCGCGGCCTGGTGCGGCGGGAGCGCAACCCGCGCAACCGCCGTGAACTGCTGATCCTGCTGACCGACGCCGGGCGTGAGCTGTTGGCGAGGGTCGCCCGTCCGGTGCGGGAGCTGGAGGAGCGGATGGTCCGCGACCTCACGCCGCACCAGGCCGATCAGCTCCGTCAGGCGCTGTCGAAGGCCTGGCACGCGTTGTCGTAGGTCTGCCGCGGCCGAACGAGGATCTCCGTCGCGACCTGCACCGGCGACTCGCCCTCAATTCGAAGACATATGTCAATCGAACATGCTCAAATTCACCCTGTCGAGGGTAAGTTGCAGGCTGGTGCGAGGAGTTGGCGGGGAGGCGATGTCGACGTGGGGCAGGATCCTGCACCGCTCACCCGTCATCTGCGCATCCACCGGGAGCGCGGTCACACGGTGCTGGAGTTCCGCGGCGAGATCGACATCCTCGCCGCGGTGGAGATCATCCCGTTCCTGGACTCCGCGACGATCCGGCGCGCCCCGCGCGTCATCATCGACCTGCGTCCGGTGGAGTTCTTCGACTGCTCCGGGCTGCGCCTGCTGTACCGGGCCCGGCGCCGGGTGCTCGCGCAGGGCGGCACACTGCATCTGGTGTGCACCCATCCGCTGACCCTGCGCATCCTGCGCCTGACCGGGCTGGCGGCCGTGCTGCCGCCCGCGGCGTCGCTCGAGGAGGTCCTGGGCGAGTCGGAGTCCGCCGGATCCTGGTAGCCCGTTCGGTACGCGGCGGAGACGGAGAGCGGCGGGACCTGTCCGATCCGGTCAGGTCTCGCCGCCCTTCCCTGCGGCACGAACGCGTGTCAGAAGGACCTGCGTGCGTTCCGGCGCAGCACCACCAGACCCGCGATCACCAGGACCGCTCCGGCCGCGGCCGGCCACAGGTGCGCACCGGTCTCCGCCAGCCCTCCACCCGAGACCGACTGAGGCGCGGTCCCCGGCGCGGTCGAGGGGGCGGCGGCCGGGGCCGTGGGGGAGACGGCGGACGGGGCCGTGGAGGAGACGGCGGACGGAGCGGCGGAGGTCGCCTCCCCGATGGCGGGCGAGGTCTCGGCAGGACGCGTGGCCGCGCCGGTGTGGTGCCCTTCGGAGGCGCTGCGCGGCTCGGCGACCGCGCCGCCGCCGGCCGCCGACGAGGACGCGAGGACCTCGGGCGTGGCACCGCCGCCTGCGCCACCCGCACCTGCGGTCGGCGCCATGGTGACCGGCGCGGCCGTGGAGGGCTGCGCGGACTGCGGGCCGGGGGTGCCGGAGCCGTTTCCGTCGCCGCCACCGGGTGTGGCGGCCGGGGTGGATCCCGTCCCGCCGCCGGGCGAGGTGGTCGAGCCGGAACCGGCGTCGCCGCCGCCGGACGGGGCGTCGGCGGACGGTGACGGCGTGTTCTGCGGCTGGTCGCCGGCGTCGCCACCGCACTGCTTGCCCGTGTTGACGCAGTCGACCACCTGGCTCATCAGCTCGTCGGTCATGACGTTGATGAAGTCGTCGTGGTCGGTGATCGGCTTGTGCAGCTGCTCGGGGAAGCCGTCCACCGCGTAGGCGTTCCTCACCAGGCCGTTCTCGACGACCGGTTGCGGCACGTCGTACACCAGACGCATCGTCAGCTGCGGGATCGCCTTGAAGCCGTTCGGGCAGGTGCCGCTCGCGTCGGCGAAGGCCACATGTGTGCGGTGGTTGGCGCTGTCGATGTTCTGGCCGTCCCAGCAGCTCTGGAACGCGAACGACCGCACCACCTCGCTGCCCTGCGGGCAGATCGGGTACTTGTCCGTCAGCTGCACCTTGTCCTCGAAGCCGGTGCAGCTCCAGTGCGCGTTGGCGTTCTTGGGGCCGTTGGTGAATGCCTTGGCGTCACCGGTGATGATCCGCAGGAACCGCGGCATGGGCGCGACCTTGCTCGTCGGGCTGCCGGTGAACCTGATCTCGGCCTGCCGGGCCACCAGGATCCGGCCGACGTTGCCTTCCTTGCCGCCGCCGTCGGCGTTCTGGTCGAAGTCCTGCGTGCCGTCCTGGACACGGAGCACCGGCCAGTAGTACGAGGACTTGTCCTGCTGGTTTTGGCAGCTGGTCTGCGCCGCTGCGAAGGTGTCGTTGGTGGCGAAGGCGTCGTTCGACTGGTTGCCGACATAGTCGTGCAGGTGGTGCGCGCCGTTCTTGACGCCGGGCGCCACGATCACGTTGTCGGTGTTGTGGTTCTTGTTCTCGTTGACGCCGCACCTGGTCTCGAAGGAACCGGTGGAGCCGCCGGCCTGCAGGCCGGGCTTGACGACGTTCGGCTGCACGGTCCGGATGTCCACGAAGTCGGAGGCGACGGGCCCGCTCGTACCCGCCTGACCGCCGTTGCCCTGCTGCCCGCCGTTGTTCTGACCGTCGCCGCTCTGCTGTCCGCCGCTGTTCTGGGCGTCGCCCCCGTTGTTCTGCTGTCCGCCGTCGCCGCTCCGGCCACCGGCTGAGGGCTGCGCCCGATCGGCCGGTATCCCCGTGCACGCTGCCATGCCGTCGATCGCGCCGGGGGCGGTGCCGCCCGCCCGTCGGTAGTCGGTCTTGATCCGGTCGATCACCGCGGCGCGCCGGTCCTTGAGCGGGCCGAGGATGGAGTTCTGGACGTAGTCCGTGTCGTCCGCCTGGGCCTGGCGCGTGGACGCCAGCCGGTCGTAGGCCTCGGTGATCTGCTGGTCCAGTGTCGCCAGTTCCGTGTCGACCTGCGGCTTCACCGCGCCCGGCACGTCGGTCAGCTTCTGGCCGACGTCCGGGCAGTCGATGGTGACGGTCCCGGCCGCCAGGACCCGGTCGCCGCCGCCCTGTTCCGAGCCGCCCCAGCCGCCCTCGGTCGCCGAGGCGTAGACGTTCGCCGCTACCAGCCCCCCTCCGCCCAATATCAGCGCGACCGCTGCAAAGGTCGCGCGCCGTGCGCCCGTCGGACGTCTACGCGAATTGCGTCTCAAGGCAGTGCTCCTACACATCTTGGCCGGCTCGGCATGGTAAGCCCCCCTCCCTGTACGTGGCGAAACCCAGCTGTGTTCAACCGCACCGGAAATTCACAGCGACCTCATGGCCGCGCCGTTTGCTTCCCCAGCCGCGCAACGTCGCGTTCGACCAAGGCATCTGGCGGGCAACCGCTTGTCAGAAGGGAGGACTGTCGAGATGACGACGTCCACGAAGCAGGCACCCTCATCGGTGACCGCGAGGCGGCGGATGCCCGGCTGGGGCAAGGCCGTCGTCGCGCTCGTCGCCCTGCTCGCGGTGTTCTTCGCCGGGCTGCGGCTGAGCGTGTTCCCGGGGCTGCGTGACCTGTTCGGCACGGACACGCACGACCGGTCCGGACCCGCACTGCTGAAGTCCATCCAGGACATGAGCCGTTACCAGGCCGCCTCAGGCAACTTCCAGGTGGTCGTGGACCTGGAGAAGGACTCCAGGTTCCTGCCGTCGGCGATCCGCGGCACCCGCACCCTGTACGTCGGCGCGGGCACCGTCGACGCCTACGTCGACCTCGGCAAGGTCCACGAGCAGGACGTCGAGGTCAACGGCGACCGCACGTCCGCCACCATCCGGCTCCCCCACGCCGCCCTGGGCAAACCCGCGCTCGACCCCGACCGCTCCTACGCCGTCTCCAAACAGCGCGGCCTGCTCGACCGCATCGGCGACTTCTTCTCGGACAACCCGGGCAGTGAGCAGGCCGTGCAGAAACTGGCCGTCCAGCACATCGCCGAGGCCGCGAAGGAGAGCGAACTGACCGGCCGCGCCGAGACGAACACCACCAGCATGCTCGACGGGCTGCTGAAGTCCCTCGGCTTCAAGGAGGTGAAGGTGTCCTACGGCACCTGAGCCGCCGCCCTCCGCTCAGGGCTCTCAGCCGGTCAGGACAGCCGGCAGGGCGAGCACCCCCAGCAGGGCCGCACCCGCCAGGACCCACGCCACGTAGTCCCCGATGTGCCCGGACTGCAGCCGACGCAGTGGCAGCGTCCACGCCCGGAGGGCGAGCAGTCCGGGGCGGGCGACGGCGAGTGCGGCCAGGGCGAGGGCGAGGACCGTGGAGGCGAGCCCCAGCAGTACGCCGGCCGCGGTCCAGTGGACCGAGACGGCCGCACCGCCCGAGCCGGACTCGTTCACGGAGCGCGCCACGGTCTGCGCGAAACCCGGGACGACGCCCACCGCGAGCGAGGCGGCGAGCAGCACGGCGGGCACGGCCGTCATGGTGTCCGGGATGCGGCGCAGCCGGTGCCGGGTCTCGGGTTCCTCTCCGGTGCCGGCGGTCTCGTACGCCGAATCGACCTGCGGCTGAGGTCCGAGCCCGAAGAAGACGCGCGCGGCGACCCGCAGGACCGCGCCGCCCGTGACCGCGGACACGGCGACGTAGAGCACGGTCAGCGGCCCGCCCGCCTCCTCGAGGACCGCCTTGCCGAGGGAGGTGCCGAACGGGGGCAGTCCGGCGAGCGCGAGTCCGCCGAGCACGAACATCACCGCGACGCCGCGCAGCGGACGGCCGCTGCCGTGCAGCGCCGCCTCGTCGACACAGCCGAACCGGTCGAGCAGAAGGCCGGTGCAGGCGAACAGCGCGGCCTTGGCCCCGGCGTGTCCCAGGATGTACAGGGCCACCCCGTCGTCCGCCTCGGGTACGAGCGTGCCGACACCGACGAGGAACAGCCCCATGTGGGCGATGGTCGAGCAGGCGAGGAGCCGTTTGATGTGGCGTTGCTGCCAGCACATGACGGCGCCGACGACGCCGGTCAGGATGCCCAGGACGACCAGGGCCCGTTCCAGGTCGGCCGCCGGAATTCCGCCGGGCCCCGAGAAGACGGTGGTGTAGACGCGCCACACCCCGTACAGGCCGAGTTCGACCATGACACCGGACAGCAGCATGCACACCGGGGTGGGTGCGACGGCGTGCGCGTCGGGCAGCCAGAAGTGGAACGGTGCCGCGGCGGACTTGACCAGCAGCCCGGTCAGGACGAGGACGAAGGCGGCGAGGGTCAGCGCATCGGGTCCGCCGTGGGCGTCGAGTCCGCGTCCCAGCTTGGTCATGGCGAGTTGGCCGGTGCGCGCGTACAGCAGTCCGATGCCCATGAGCATGGCGTACGCGCCGAGGGAGTTGATGACGCCGAAGGTCAGCCCGCCCTGGACGGCCTTGGCCTCCTCGACCCGGAAGCCGGTCAGGGCGTAGGCCGCGGCGCCCATCAACTCGAAGAACACGAACGCGTTGAACAGGTCGCCGGTGATCGCGAAGCCGCACATGCCGCCCTGGAACAGCAGCAACAGGGCGGGGTAGGAACCGGCGTGCCCACGGGGCGGCTCCTCGAAGTAGCGCCAGGAGTACACGAGGGCCCCCAGCGTCAGCACGGAGGCGAGAGCGGCCATCCCGAGCCCGGGGCCGTCCCCGACGAGGACGATGCCGACGCTCTCGCCGCCCACGGGCGTCCAGGCACCGACCCATTCGGTCAGCGGCGGCGAGGAGTTGAGGAGCAGCCAGAGGGCGAGGGCGGCGGTGCCGCCCGAGAGGACGCACCCGGCGCTCTCGGCGACGACGCGGGGCAGCAGGCGTCCGCAGGCGACCAGCGCTCCGGCACCGAGCAACGGGACGGCGACCAGCAGCGGCAACAGGTGGTTCATCAACCGCGCAGCTCCCGCAGTTCGTCGGGGTCGACGGTGCCGTGGCGCTTGGCGACCTGCATGACGAGGGCGAGCAGCAGGGCGGTGACGGTGGCGCCGACGACGATGTCGGTGAGGGTGAGCGCCTGTACGACCGGGTCCACGACGGGCCGTGAACCGGGCTTGAGGTCGGAGAAGACAGGCGCGGTGCCGCCGTCGCGGTAGCCGACGGCGAGCAGCAGGACGTAGGTGGCGGACTGGCAGACCGCGAGGCAGCCGACCGCGTGGATCAGGTTGCGGCTGGTCGCGAGGCCGTAGCAGCCGGTCAGAAAGATCCAGACGGCCACGAGGTACGGCAGTACGCTCATCGGTTCCCGTCCTCCTCCTCGATTTCGACGGCCTGGTCCAGGAAGCGTGCGAGCAGGACGACGATCGCGCAGGTCACCTCCATGCCGATGGCGGCATTCAGCACTGGCACGATTCCGCCGGACGACAGTGTGTTGAACGTGCCGTACGGCAGAAGGGTGTTGGCGAGGAACGCCGTGCCGGCGAGGACGCCCGCGAGCCCCGTCACGAGATAGCCGGAGGCGGAGAGCGCGTCGCCGATCTCGTACACGTCGATCGGCCGGATGCGTTCCAGGGCGCGGTAGTCGGCGCCGAGGTAGAGCAGGTGCAGGCCGGTCGCGGCGACGACTCCGCCCTGGAAGCCGCCGCCGGGACTGAGCTGGCCGTGCGCGATGACGTACAGGCCGGTGAGGACGGCGACCGGCAGCACGATCAGCGCGTAGCGGCGGACGGGTGGCGCGACCGTCTCCGGTTCCGGCGCGGCGCGCTTCTCGTCGCGGGTCTGGCGGAGCAGCACGACCGTGCCGAGGACGGACGCGAACAGGATGCTCATCTCGCCGAGCGTGTCGAAGGCGCGCAGGTCGAAGTTGACGGAGGCGATGGTGTTGGCGGTCTGCCGGGACAGGGAGGCGTGGACGGCCCGGTCTCCGTAGGGGTGCCGGGAGCCGCCGAAGGAGGGCAGACCGAGGCAGGCGGCGACGAGGAGGGCCGCGAGGCAGGCGCCGCCGAGAGCCAGCACGACCACCCGGACGCGCGGCGTCATCGCTCCTCCCCCTTTCCGCCCCCGGGTTTCCTCCTGACCTTGCGCACCGAGAGCATGATCAGCAGCGGGGTGACCGCGGACCCCACCGCGAGCTGCGACAGGCCCACGTCGGGGGCCTGCACCACCGTGAACAGCACGGCCAGACACAGGCCGAGCAGGGCGAGGACGAGGGCCTGGCGGGCGGGGTCGCGGGTGGCGACGGCCGCGGTCGCCGAGGCGGCGACGAGCAGCAGGGCGACGACGATCAGCGGGTCATCCACGGTGGCTCCCGAATCCGCCCGCGAGCGCCCGGGAGGCGATGAGGTTGCCGCTGATCAGCAGTGCCCCGACGACCAGCAGCTTGACCATCGCCCGCCCGGGTCCGGTGACGGCGCACAGCACCAGCACCACCACGGCCCCGTATCCGGCGACGGCGAGGGTGATGCCCCAGGCCTGCGGCGGGTCCTCGGCCAGTTCGTCGGCGAGCAGCCGGGCGAAGACGAGGGTGCCGACCGGCCCCAACAGGGCCAGCAGGAGCGCGAGGTCGACGTACGAGGTGCGCCCGAACCCCTGGGACAGCAGCAGCAGTCCGGGGCACGCGACCGCGCTGGACAGGTTCTGGGCGACGACCCGGCGGCGCAGCGGCCCGGTCGAGACACCCCACACCGTGGCGCCGACGCCCGCGCCGAGCGCGATCGTGGCCGTGAGCGTCCAGCCGTTCACCGGGCGCCCACCGCCCGTCGTGCGGCGCGTGCCGCGACGGCGCCCACGAGTGCGGCCGACGCGCCGACGGCCCACTCCAGGGTGTCGACGGAGCTGATGAGAACGATCCAGAGCACGGTGAGGCCGCCCCACCAGAGGACGATCTCGAGGGCGGCCCGGAATGTCGTACGCGCGTTCATGCACCGCCTCCGTCCACTGTCGCCGTGGAATGTCCTGAACAACTGGAATGTCATCCAAGCACCGCGCGGGCTGCGGGGGGTGGCGGCGCGCGCGAGTGGCTGCTGCTCGGAGTGCCCCGCGTACGGGCGGGGAAACCGACGGCGGTATGCCTCAGGTTCATCAGTGGTGCACGGCTGTCCCGGCTTGCGCACCGGCGGGCTTCGATGCCCCCACAGCGGGTAATCAGCTTCGCTTGGAGCCAAGTTGACACCGGGAGGACGCGATGGCACATCCGGCGTTGCGCGCACTGGCCGCCAGGTCCGGTCTCCGCCGGGCACCGGCGGCGCCTGAGCGGGAACGGCGGCCGCTGCCGCTTCCACTGCGGCTGCTGGCCATGGCACTGGCCTTCGTGGCGATGGTGGCGTTCGCCGCCGCGCTGGCCCGGCTGACGCTGGAGCCGTCGCCCGCGTCCCGGGCGCTGGTCCACAGCAATCTGCATCCGGGGCGGTCCCTGCGCGCCTATCTGGAGCATTCCGGGGCGCGCGACGCCGTGCGGCAGATCGGCGGGAACCTACTGCTAGGTGTTCCGTTCGGGATCCTGCTGCCGGTACTGGCGCCCGGGGCGCGGGGCATCCTGCGCGTGGGCTTTGTCACCGCGTGCGTGATGCTGCTGGTCGAACTCGTGCAGGGCGCGGTCGTCACGGGGCGGGCCTTCGACATCGACGACGTCATCCTCAACACCGCGGGCGCGCTGCTCGGCCATCTGCTGGTGGGCCGCCGGCTGGGGCGGGCCGTGCATGCCCGCAAGCCGCGCACGTCGCGCAAGGCCTGAGGCGGCGGCCTCGCGCCGAGTCGCCGTACCAGGTCGTCGTACGGGCTAGTGCGGCGTCCAGCGGAACTTGCCGCCGCCCACCCAGCGGACCATGTCCGGGTCGTCGCAGTCGTGGACCAGGACGCCCGCCTCCGCGGCCAGCGCCAGCACGTCGGTGAGCGAGTGCGCCGCGCCGACCACTTCGCCGTCGACCTCCACGATCCGGAACGGCGGGTCGCCCGGCTGGACCCCGAGCACCACGATCCGCGGACGGGAGATGTGGGGACTCGCGATTTC
Organism: Streptomyces sp. Y2F8-2; assembly: GCF_014905555.1. Taxonomy (GTDB): domain Bacteria; phylum Actinomycetota; class Actinomycetes; order Streptomycetales; family Streptomycetaceae; genus Streptomyces; species Streptomyces cynarae. The sequence goes on from NZ_BNGS01000013.1 coordinate 219,381, forward strand.
GGTCATGCAATCGAGGGTAGAGCGGTCCGGGCGCCGAGGCGGCCGGACGCGCCCGTCGTGCGGGCCGCACCCGGCTGGGCAACGCTTGAGGAGGGAGGTGCCGATGGACCCCGTCACAGCGCTGGACCGGATCGCGTTCCTGCTGGAGCGGGCCCAGGCCCCCACCTATCGCGTACGAGCCTTCCGCACCGCGTCCGCCGTGGTGGCCGCTCTGCCCGGGGACGAGGTCGCCGAGCGCGCGGCCGCCGGGACGCTGGAGTCGCTCAAGGGCATCGGTCCCACCACCGCCCAGGTGGTGCGGGAGGCGGTGGCCGGGCAGGTCCCCGGCTACCTGGAGAAGCTGGAGCGGGAGGGCGGGAGCGCGCCGAAGCGGGGCGGCGAGCGGCTGCGGGCGCTGTTGCGCGGCGACTGCCATCTGCACTCGGACTGGTCGGACGGCGGCAGCCCGATCGAGGAGATGGGCCGCACGGCGGCGCGGCTCGGACACGAGTGGGCGGCGCTCACCGACCACTCCCCCAGGCTGACCGTCGCCCGAGGGCTGTCCCCCGAGCGGCTGCGCGAGCAGCTGGACGTGGTCGCCGCGCTGAACGAGCAGTGGGCGCCCTTCCGGCTGCTGACCGGCATCGAGTGCGACATCCTCGAGGACGGCTCACTGGACCAGGACCCGGAGCTGCTGGACCGGCTCGATGTCGTGGTCGTGTCGGTGCACTCCAAGCTGCGCATGGACGCCCGCTCGATGACCCGCCGCATAATCGCGGCCGTCCGCAATCCGCTGGCCGACGTGCTCGGCCACTGCACCGGACGGCTGATCACCGGGCGAGGGCGCCCGGAGTCGGAGTTCGACGCGGACGCGGTGTTCGCCGCGTGCGCCGAGTCCGGTACGGCCGTGGAGATCAACAGCCGGCCCGAGCGGCTGGATCCGCCGCGGCGACTGCTGCGCCGGGCGGTCGAGGCGGGGGTGCTGTTCGCGATCGACACCGACGCCCACGCGCCCGGGCAACTGGACTGGCAGATCAACGGCTGCGCCCGGGCCGAGGAGTGCCAGGTGCCCGCGGACCGTGTGGTCACGACCTGGAACGCCGAGGAGCTGCTGGCCTGGACCCGTGAGCGGCGGGTTCCCGCGCGTGTGGCCGGCGCGGTGCGTGGTACCCGGCCCGGTACGTGAGGGAGGAGAGGACGGCACATGGGACGGGCGGCCGTGTTCGACGTGGACGGAACCCTCGTCGACACGAATCATCTGCATGTCACGACATGGTGGGAGGCGTTCCGGCAGGCGGGTCACCAGGTGCCGATGCACGCCATCCACCGGGCGGTGGGGCTCGGCTCCGAGGACCTGATCGCCCATCTGCTGGGCGGGCGGGACCGGGACGAGGTCGACACGCTGGTGGCCGCGCACACGACCCTGTACGGCACGTACTTCGACCGCCTCCCGCCACTCAAGGACGCCGGACGGCTGCTGCGCCGGCTCGACCACGACGGCTGGAACGTCGTGCTCGCCACCTCGGCGAGCGGGCACGAGCTGTCGGCGCTGAGGCGGGCGATCGGGGCGGACGACGCGATCGCGGCGACGGCGAGCGCGGACGACGTGAAGGCGGGCAAGCCCGCGCCGGACCCCGTGGAGCACGCCTTGGAGCTGGCCGGGGTGCCGCCCGAGCAGGCGGTGTTCGTGGGCGACACGGTGTGGGACATGCGGGCGGGGACACGGGCCGGAGTGACGTGCGTCGGCCTGTTGTCCGGGGGCATTCCGAGCGCGGATCTCCAGGAGGCCGGGGCGCGCGCGATCTACCGGGATCCGGCGCACCTGCTGGCGATGCTGGCGGACAGTCCGCTGGCTCCGGACACGTAGACGTGCGGGACCGCACGCGTCGCACAGTGATGCAGATCACCTCGGGAGGCTGGATTTTTCGGAACACCGACCGGTAGTTTCCCGTTGAACCATCCGTGGGAGCGCACGGGACAGTGTCCCCGGGCCTCACCTTCCGCCCACAGGGACGATCGTTCGGCTGAAGCCCTGTGGAGCCTTTCGCCGAGAGGCGACCGCCGTGCGCGCCCACCACAGACTGCCCCGACCGGCATTCCCCCGTCCGGTCGGGGCTTTTCCTTGCCCGCACACGCCCGGTTTCCCGCACGGCCTGGCGCCCGCCGCCCGGGCCGCACGCCGCACGCCGTACATGCCGGTGTCCCGGGACGGCACCGGCTTGACTTCGAGCGCACTCCAATTCGTAGCGTCCTCCCATGAGCACTGCACAGCACAGGATCGGGTCGGGTTTCGACGCCAAGAGCACCGCCGACGACGTACTTCGAGGAATCGACCTCAGCGGCAGGCTCGCGGTGGTGACGGGCGGCTACTCCGGGCTCGGCCTGGAGACGACGCGGGCGCTCGTCAAGGCGGGCGCCCGGGTGGTGGTCCCGGCGCGGCGCCGCGACGTGGCCCAGGAGGCCCTGGCGGGGCTCGGCCGGGTGGAGGTGGACGAGCTCGACCTCGGTGACCTTCAGAGCGTGCGCGGGTTCGCCGAGCGGTTCCTCGCGTCGGGACGCTCCATCGACATCATGATCAACAACGCCGGGATCATGGCCACCCCGGAGACACGGGTGGGACCCGGCTGGGAGGCGCAGTTCGCCACGAACCACCTCGGCCACTACGCGCTCGTCAACCGGTTGTGGCCGGCGATCGCACCGGGCGGGGCGCGAGTGGTGTCCGTGTCGTCGACCGGCCACCACAGGTCCGGGATTCGCTGGGACGATCCGCACTTCAAGCAGGGGTACGACAAGTGGGAGGCGTACGGCCAGGCGAAGACCGCGAACGTCCTGTTCGCCGTGCATCTGGACCGGCTGGGCCGGCAGTACGGGGTCCGCGCCTTCTCGCTGCACCCCGGCGGGATCCTCACCCCGCTGCAGCGTCACCTCGCCAAGGAGGAGATGGTCGAGCGCGGCTGGATCGACGAGACGGGCGCCCTGGTGGACCCGGACGCCTTCAAGACACCCGAGCAGGGTGCGGCCACCCAGGTCTGGGCGGCGACCTCGCCCCGCCTGGACGGCATGGGCGGACTGTACTGCGAGGACTGCGACATCGCCGAGCCCGCACCGGCGGACGGCGGCCGCAGCGGGGTGAAGGACTGGGCGATCGATCCGGAGGAGGCGGCGCGCCTGTGGGAGTTGTCCGCGGACCTGACGGGCGTCGACGCGTTCGCGTCCGGCTCCTGAGAGTGGGCGGCTCGGCCGCTCGGTGTCCGCGGACGTGACCGCGCCGCCGGCCCGTGGAGCCTCTCGCTCCGGGGCCGGCGGCGCAGCCGGTACGTCGGGGACGAGGCGGTCAGTCCGGGGACTCGTCCGGTACGGGGCCCTCGGGGTGGGCGGAACCCGCGTGCGGGGCGCCCCGCCTGCCGGTGCCCGCCTCGTCCGTGTCGGGGACGTCCGGGGCATCGGTGCCGCCCTCAGCGGGGCGGGCGTCCCACCGGTCCTCGCCCTCGTGGGCCTGCTGGTCCGGCATGTCCCGCGGAACGCGCTCCACGGTCTCGCCGGGACCCTCATGTCGGTGCTCGGTCACGGCGATCACTCCATTCCTCTCGTTGCCGGCACGGCGGGCCCCGCACGGGGCAGGGCCCTTCCGGGCGAGGCGCGAGTACCGCGGGGCGGGTCCACGAAACCGGCGATGCCGGGTTGACCAGGGAAACCGGCAGGTGGCTGAGGGGCGAGAGCGGCCGTGACCGACGGGCACCCTCGGGGCGGGCCCACGGCAGCCCAGCGGTGGCCGCCCTTCGATGCCGTCACCCGGCCGCGTACACGTCCTCGACATAGCGCCCCGACGCGATCAGCTCGTCCAGCCACCGTCCGGAGTCCCCGTCCGGCACCCGCTCGGCGTGCAGCGCCCGGAACGCCTCACGGACGCCCGGAGCCATACGGGAGCCGTCCCCGCACACGTACACGCGCGCCCCGGCATCGAGGAGCCGCCACACCTCGTCGGCCTCGGCGGCGATGCGGTGCTGCACGAAGGACACCCCGTCGACGGGCGCCGCGCTGAACGCGGGGCGCAGCGAGACCGCACCGGCGGCCTCTGCGGCCCGCAACTCCTCGGCGTGCAGGAAGTCCGCGTCCGGTGCGTCGCAGCCGAAGTAGCAGACGGCCGGGGCGAGCCGGGCGCCCTCGGCCAGCGCCCGCACCCGGTCCGCGATCGCGCCGCGGAACGGGGCGAGACCGGTACCGGCCGCGACCATGACGACCGGACCCGAGTGGTCGACCCGGAAGGCCTCACGGCAGGGCTGAATGCGTGCCAGGACGGTGTCGCCCGGCTCGACCGTGGCGAGGTGCCCTGAGCCGACGCCGCGATAGGTCCCGTTCCCGGAACGGGCCGGGGCCTTGAGGAGCGAGACCATGAGGTCGATGTGGCCGGGGTCGGCCGCGGGTGAGGAGGACACCGAGTAGTGCCGCGGGCGCAGCGGCGTGAGCAGGTCGAGCAGCGTCGGCCAGTCGAGGGCACCGCGCAGGGCCGGGTACGCCTCGATGACCTCGACGAGTGTGCGCGGGTCGTCGCTGAGGGCCGCCAGCGCGGCACGTTCGGGAGGGCACGGGTTGGCGGTGGCGAGCGCGGCCAGCTGGTCGGCTTTCGGGCGCTCCAGCAATTCCACGTGGTGAGTGAGGAGCTGACGCACCGTCAACGGCCGGTCCACGGCCAGGCCGTCCCGGCGTGGGCGGGCCGCTCGGACGTCCAGGACCGTGTCCAGGTCCACGCCGAGCGCGGCGGCGGCCCGCTCGACGAGCGCCTTGTCGTTGACGGGCAGCACGGCCACGTGATCGCCGGTGCGGTAGGTCGTGCCGCCGGGCAGTGCGAGGCGCACGAACCGCTTGAGCCGGGGGTGGCCGGGCGCGGTCAGGTCGTAGGCCTCGGTGACCGTCATCGGAACCAGGTCGTGCCGCGCGGCGAGCGCGTGCAAGGGGCCGCCGGTGAGGGTCCGGACCTCGTAGGCCCGGGCCGGCTCCGTGGAGCCGGTGGCGTCCGGGTCGCCGTACCGGTCCAGGAGGGCGGTGCGCAGCCGCGCTGTGAAGGCGCGGACGGTGCCGCCGAGGTCGCCCGAGGCGTCGGCCGCCGCGCGGGCCAGCAGCCGGGTGCCGCCGAGTTCGGCCAGGCGTTCGTCGATGCGGGTCGGGACGTGCTGGTAGGTGGCGGCCCAGGTGCGGTCGCCGACGCCGAGGACGGCGTAGGTGACGTCCGTGGCGTCGGTCGCGTTCTCGGACAGCCAGGCGGCGAAGGCGGTGGCGTCGTCCGTGGGCTGCCCGTTGTAGGAGGCGGCGGTGATCACGACGGGGCGGTCGGCGGGTAGCCCGCCGACGTATGCGTCGAGCGGTGCGACCTCCGTCTCACAGCCGACGGCGGCGGCCTCGTCGGCGAGTTGGCCTGCGACGTCACGGCAGGTGCCGTAGTTGCTGCCGTGCAGGAACAACGCGCGGGTGCCGGGGCGTACGCGGGCGGGCAGGGTGGTGTCGTCGGGCGCGGACTCCGTACGGGGCCGGTGGGCGCCCGGCAGGGGCGGGTGCGTCCGGTCGGCGGCGGTGCGCGGCGACAGGGTGAGGGTGAAGCCCTCGGGCTTGAGGGTGAGGGTCTCCTTGACCGTGAGCCGGTAGTCGGCGTGGTCGTGCAGGCGGTAGCGGTGCACCAGCATCGCCAGCAGCATGGTCGCCTCGTGCAGCGCGAACTGGCGGCCGATGCAGGCGCGTTCACCGGTGCCGAACGGCTTGTAGGCGTGCGGTGGGCGGGCGGCCTCGGCCTCGGGTGTGAAGCGGGAGGGGTCGAACAGCTCGGTGTTGTCGCCCCACACCGGCTGCCGGTGCAGCATCGGAGTGAGGACGGTGACGGACTGCCCGGCGCGCAGCGGGATGCGGCCGCCGAGCAGGGTGTCCTCGCGGGCGTGCCGGCCGAAGGCGGCAGCGGTCGGCCACAGTCGCAGCGCCTCGTTGAGCACCTGGCGGGTGTAGGTGAGCCGTCCGATCTCGTCGTACGTCGGTTCCGGGTCGGCGGCGTCGCCCCACAGGGCGTCGACCTCCCGCTGGACGAGCTGGAGCACGGCCGGGTTCTTGGCGAGGTGGTACAGGGCGAACGACATCGCGCCGGACGTGGTCTCGTGGCCGGCGATCAGGAAGGTGATCACCTGGTTGCGGATGTTGGCGTCGTCCAGGGTGGTGCCGTCGGCCGGGTGCCTCGCCGTGAGCATGAGGCCGAGCAGGTCCTCCGCCTCGCCCTGCTGCCCGCCGCCCGCCCTGCGTGCGGTGATGACGTCGTCGACGACCTGCGCGAGGTGGGCGGCGTCCTCGCGGAAGGCCGCGTCCGCCGCCGTGTGGTCGTCACCGGGCAGCCGACCGAGCCGGGTCATGCTCCACTCCAGGCAGCGGACCATCGACTCGACGAACTGGTGCGGCTCGTCGCGCTCGAAGGAGCCGAAGTCGTAGCCGAAGCCGGCGAGCCCGATGGTGTCGAGGGTCATGCGCGTCATGTCGTCGGGAACGTTCACCGGCCGGCCGTCGCGGCCGGCCCGGTCCCAGGACTCGATCAACCGGCGCGCCACGCGCAGCATCACCGGGTGATAGGTGCGCATCGAGCCCAGGGCGAAGGCGGGCATCAGGATGTCGTGGGCCCTGGCCCAGTCGGGCTCGTCGTTGTACGCGGTGAACAGGCCGTTCCCGGCGAACTCGCGCACGTTCTCCAGTGCGGGGCCGACGGCCTTGGCGAAGCGCGCCTCGTCCGAGAGGTCGGTGACCAGGTCGAGGTCGGCCACGAACAGGACGTCGCGCCCGTGCAGCCGGCGCACCAGCACGGGGCCGTGCCGGCGCATCAGCTCCATGGCCTGCTGGATCGGAGTGCCGCCTGGGCCGATGTCGGAGATGTCGGCCACGGGGACGCCGTGCGGGGTGCCGAGGGTGGTCTGCGGGTGCGCGGTGGGGGACATGGCACGACAACTGCCTTTCGCGGTACGGAACTCCTGCCACCAGCTTGGTCGCCGGTCGCCGGGGGTCCGTGCCGTGCGACTACATGAATCCGCAGTGGAAAGAGCCGGCCGGGCCTTGCCAGGCCGGCCGTGGTGCGCAAGACGGCGTTGCCGGACACCACCTAGGGCCGACCGGTCGATCTCGGTCCTCTCATGCGGGTCGCGGGACCCGGCCCCTCGTGCGCGCGCCTAGGATCCGGGGCCGTGGCGAAGACATTTGAAGAAATCGTGGAGATGCAGCGTGCGGCGAGAGAGGCCCAGGTGCGGACCGCCGAACTGCGCGAGAAGTACGGCCCGCCCACCGCCACGCCGTGGACCAAGCAGCAGACCGACACGTACGAGACCGCGTGGCGCGCCTGGCGCGACCTCGACCGGGACCTTCAGGCCGAGCTCACCGAGTACGCGAAGTCCCACGGCCGGACGCGCGCCGATGTCGAGGCGGAGGTGCTGGCGCAGGCGGAGGAACCGCCTGGGAGCGCCTAGGGCAGGCCGCGGCGGCCCGGCCTGCTGTCAGGTGCGGGCGAGGTCGATCCGCCAGTCGTTGGATCTGGCCCACTGCCCCTTCGGGTACTCGAAGTCGACCTGTCCGAGCAGTTCGAAGCCGGCCTTGCGGCAGACCGCGTTGGAGGCGGGGTGGTCCGCCCTCGGGAACGCGTGCAGATACCGGTGGGTCCCGGTGGCTCGCGCCGCCTCGACGACCGCGCGGGCCGCCCGGGCGGCGAGGCCCTGTCCCTGGAACTCGGGCAGCACGCCCCACCCGGTCTCCCACACCGTCCCGTCACGCCACGACCGCTCCCAGAAGCCGATCGACCCCACCGTCTCGCCGGTCTCCGCCAGCGTGATCCGGTACATCCGGCCCGCTTCCACGGCGAGATAGCGCCGATGCCGCACGGCGAGTCGCTCCTCGGTCTCGGGGCCGCCCAAGTGCTCGGTCATCTCCGGGCTGTTGGTCCTGCGCAGCAGCCAGAGGTCGCCCTCGGCCCAGGGCTCGAGCCGCACCTGTCGCGTGTTCGTGGTGTCCATGGCGCTCACCCTAGGGCCGGGGTCTGACAACGGCCCCGCGCCTACCCGGGGTCACGCCTCTGACCTGGGCGTCTATCGTGGATCACAGAACGTGGTGAGGGGGCGTGATGGACTCGGAATCTCAGGCCGCGGTGGTGTGGCGGAACCGGGCGCTGACGCTCTTCGACCGGATCCCGATGCCGGTCGCGGTGTGCGACGTGCTCGGGGTGATCGTGCTGGCCAATCCGGCGATGGCCACCGAGTGGGGCGCGACACCGGGAGGTCTGCGCGGGCGGAACGTGCTGGACCGGTTCCGTCCGCAGGAGCCGACCCAGATCGAGCGCATCGCGCAGGCACTGCGGTTACGGCACCGTTCGCGCTATCCGGTGTCGGTGTGCTGGGACGCCGCCGACGGGGTGCGGCGCCACGGCGAGCTGACCGCCGACCCGGTCAGCGACTCGGCCGAGGCGATGCCCGCACTGCTGGTCCTGGTACGCGTGCTGGGCGAGTGCCCGGAACCGGACCGGCCGACCGCCGCCCCGCCCGCCGGCCTCGCCGAGGCCCGCATCCTGGCGCTGCTGGCCGGGGGCGCCACCACGGCCCGGGTGGCGCGCGAGACCGGGCTCACGGTTTACGGTGTCACCTACCATCTGCGGCGTCTGTCGCGGCGGTGGGGCGCGGCGAACCGTACGGAGCTGGTGGCGCGCGCCTACGCGCTGGGCGTGCTCGTGCCCGGGGTGTGGCCGCCGGAGGCGGCCGGCTGCTGAGCCGCGGGCCGTGCCGCACCGCCGTCCGCACCGGCCGGACGGGCCGTCCCGGCCCCCTCCGGCGCGCCGAAGCGCGCCAGGCAGTGCCACACCATCTTCAGGTCCTGCGCCAGGTACCGGCCCGCGCGCACCGCATCACCGATGATCCTCGGATCGAGGCACCCGTCCTCAGCGATCCGCTCCGCCAACTCGACGTACTGAGGGCCGCGGTAGTCCGCGTGCCGGCGCAGTTCCGCGACGGAGAGCCGGTAGCCGGGGTGCCACTCCACAGTGCACGGCAGCCGGCGCGCGGCGGCCTCGACGGGGGTGTCACGGTAGCTCGCGTCCAGGACCAGGGCCTCCACGTCCCGTTCCGGCAGGACCGGACCGTGCACATGGGCCTCGGTGTAGTCGTTGAGGGCGTCCTGGCGGTCGGCCTCGGCCAGCTCGACGAGGTGCATGCCCGCGGCCACCACCCCGAAGTGGCACGGCTCGGCCGCGCTGTCCGGGTAGCAGAACGTGGCCCGCTCCAGCGTGGCGGCGGTGAGCCGGAAGTGCGAGGAGCCGAAGCGGGGCGCCGCCCCGACCACCTGACGGCGGAAGTTCAGCGCGCCGTACACGGGCCGCTGGTACGCGGGCCCGGTGTCGTAGGCGCCGCCGAAGATCCGGCTCTCCCAGCGCCAGCGGTCACCGCCGGGGTGGGCGGTGAGCCCGTCGTTGCTGGTGCCGGTGACGAACTGCGAGCGGTACGCGCCGTCCGCGGCCAGCGCCCGCAGGATCGGCCGGCCGCCGCGCACGAGCCGGTCGGGATGGAAGTTGAGGGTCAGCCGCAGGTCCCGGGGTACCGGGGGACCCGAGGAGAGGGCCGCGACGTGTCGCAGCGCCCGTTCGGCCGCCGTACCGGCAGCGGATCCGGATCGCTCGTCTCCCCTGAAATCCATTGGCCACCCCCGAGGGAACCGGCTACTTTAGGCAGAAACCTAGGATCCCTAGGCTGCCAGGCTTCCGTACCCCCGCAAGGACTCCTCATGAGATCGCTCACCGAGCAGGACATCCGCAACTCCTTTATCAACTGCTCGAAGGGAGAGGCGAAACGCCTGGCGATACCCCGCGACCTCGGCGAACGCCCCTGGGACGACCTGGACTTCCTGGGCTGGCGGGATCCGGGGGCGCCCGATCGCAGCTATCTGGTCGTCGAACGCGCCGACCGGCTCGTCGGCGTCGCGCTGCGCTTCCCGTCCTCGCAGCGCGGCTTCCTGCACCGCAGCATGTGCTCGCTGTGCCTGACCACCCACCCGGGCAACGGCGTGTCCCTGATGACGGCCCGGAAGGCGGGCGCGGCCGGCCGCGAGGGCAACTCGGTCGGGGTGTACATGTGTACCGACCTCGCGTGCTCCCTGGACGTGCGCGGAAAGAAGGTGCCCGAGGCCGGGGGCCGTTTCCAGGAGAGCCTCACGGAGGAGGAGCAGATCGCCCGGATGAAGGCCAACCTCTCCGCCTTCCTGGACAAACTGGGCACCTGAGCGCGCACTGCGGTGGCCCCCGGGCGACGCCCGCGGCACCTGTTGTGTACGTTCGGAGCCTGGGTGCCAAGGGAAAGGCGTTGGGGATGCGAGATGTCCGTGATGCCTGGGCGCAGGCCGCCGCCCGGATCGCCAGGTGGCGGCAGGAGCCCGAGGTCGTCCAGGCAGTGCGTTCGACCGCGGCCGCGACCGTCGCGTATGTCGTCGCCCTGCGCCTGAGCCCTGAGCCGGCCCCCCTGACCGCGCCCCTGACCGCGCTCCTCGTCGTACAGGTGACGCTGTACGCGACGCTCACCACCGGTGTGCGGCGGGTGAACTCCGTGGTGGCCGGAGTCGTCATCGCGATCGCCTTCAGCATCCTGGTGGGCCTGACCTGGTGGAGCCTCGCCCTGATCATCCTGGCCTCGCTGGCCGTGGGGCATCTCGTACGGGTCAGAGAGTTCGTGCAGGAAGTGGCGATCAGCGGCATGCTGGTCCTCGGGGTGACCCAGGTCGGCAGCACCGCCTGGGCCAGGGTCGTGGAGACGCTCATCGGCGCGGCGGTCGGCCTCGCCACCAATCTGTTCATCGCTCCCCCGGTGTGGCTGGGGGCCGCCGAAGAGTCCATCGAGGGGCTCGCGCGCCGGATCCGCCAGCTGATGCTGCGCGTCGGGGAGGAGGCCGCGGGGCACACGCCGGTCGCGCAGGCGACCGCACGGCTGCACGAGGCGCGTCGGCTGGACCATGACATCGTCCTGGTGGACGCCGCGCTGCGGCAGGCCGAGGACAGTCTGAAGCTCAACCCGCGGGTCCGCGAAGGCCTGCTGCACCGGATCGTGCTGCGCACCGGACTCGACACGCTGGAGATCGTCACGGTGGTGCTGCGGGTGATCTCCCGCACCCTGGCCGACCTGGCGAAGGAGCGGGAACCCGAGCCGCTGTTCGAGGCGGAGATCGGGGCGACGCTGGAGCGGCTGCTGTCGGAGATCGGTGATGCGGTGGTCAGCTTCGCGGTGCTCGTCACCACCGATGTCAGCCGCAGCGCCGAGTCCGCGGAGGCCCGCCTCACCGAGGAGCTGGTGACGGCGGGCGCGACCCGCGACAAGCTGGCCCAGCTGCTGCTGGAGGAGGTGCAACGCGACAGCCGTCAGTGGCAGTTCCACGGCGCGGTGCTGACCGAGGTCAACCGCATCCTGGACGAGCTGGACATCGAGCACCGCACCCGGCGCCTGCTGGAGGAGCTGGACCGCGGCACGCGGGAGCAGCGCGAGCGCAACCCGCGTCTGGCCAGGCTGTGGGACCTGGTGCGCGAGCCCCGGTTCACCCGGATGCGTGATCTTCGTCAGCGCCGGAACCGCACGGGGCCGCCCCGGCGTTCCAGGTAGGACGGGCCACCGGACGGGGAGAAGGGCGGGGCGCATGGGCGCGGTGCGGATCGAAGGGAACCGGCTGCTGCTGCCGGGGGGTGTGCGGGTCCGCTTCATGCGGACGCTGCGGCTGCCGGAGACGGGCACACATCCGCTGCCGCCGGGGCTGGGCGAGTTCCCCGTACGCCGGGTGGAGGACTACGCCGAGACGGTGCCCGCCGAATGGCGGGCACGCGGCGGCGTGATGCTGCCGGTGTATCTGCGCGAGGCCATGTGGCTGCATTTCACGGCGTCCGAGCCCGCCGCCCTGCAGGTGGGCGCCGGCAAGGTGTGCGCGGTCTCCGGCAGGCCCTGGAGTGCGCGTCTCGGCCGGGACCCGCAGAACTACGTGGTGCTTCCGCGTCAGCCGTGGCTGGACGGGATCAATTCCGGCCGGGGGACGGTGCGCCAGTTCGTGGCGGTGCCGCTCGGGCTCGGAGCCACGGTCGAGGGCCAGGTCACCGGCGAGGAGGTCTGGGGCGGGATACAGCTGCAGGTGTTCCCGCTCAAGGAGGGGCCCCTGGCCGCGTGGCGGGAGGAGGAGCGGCGCAGGAGGGAGTCGGCCCGGCAGATCGAGCGCGTCAGGGGGGCCGCAGGTCCTTACGGTGGCGCCTTGCCCGCCCCAGGGGCCCCACCGGCCCCGGGTGCCGCGTTTCCGCCGGCCATGGCCGCCGCTCCGGGCGGGCCTTCGCGCAGCGCCCCGTCGATGGGCCTCGGCGTCGGCGGTTCGATGCGCCAGGAGGTCTACCGGGACGACCGGCCAGCAGGAAGCTGGGCCGAGGAGCCGGCCGGACGCGTGTTCGTGCATCTGGTCACGCCTCCGCAGTGGCGTCGCATCACGGGCGAGGCGCCTCCGCCGTCCCCGGTGGACCGCGCGGCGTACACCGAAGCCGGGCTGCCGTGGTTCGACTACTACGACCAGGACGGCGAGGATCTCACGCCCACGGACACCCTGGGCGGCATCAAGCCGGTCGGCGACTGGCTCGGCGACGACCACACGCCCTGGCAGCAACCCTCGCCGCACCAGGTGAAGCCTCTCGGTGACGCGCCGGGGAAGCCGGTGCAGGACGGCGACTGGTGACTGCCCCCGTCCGGGCGGCGACCGGTGACTGCCCCCGTCCGGGCGGCGATTGGTGCACAACCGGACCGGTTCGCTTGCCGGGTGCACGCTCGGCGAGCGCGCCCCGAGGCCGCGTCTTCCCCGTCGACGGCGTGAGCGGTGAACTGCGGCTCTCCGGTAGCCCTTTGCTTCACCGGTCGCCGTCCGTGCGCTGCCGCAGCAGTGCGCGCGGGCAGGTCCGGGCGGCCTGCGCGAGCAGGGCGTGCATGCGTTCGGCGAGCTGCGGGACCGTGTCCGCGGGCTCGGGGAACGGCAGGCGTACGTCGCCGTGGTCGCGGGCCCGCTCGATGCGCAGCGTCAGCCCGTGCCGGTCGACGGCGAGCGGCTGGACCCGTACCGCGCCGTGCAGGCTGCCCGGATCGACGAGCCGGGTCAGCCGCTGGACGGCGTCCGGGTGGGCGTCGGCGAGATGGGTGAGCAGCCGGGCCTCGGCGGCGACGAGCGGATCGGGCTCGGCACTCGCGTACTCGTCGAGGTCGACGACGACCACGCCGTTCGCCCGGCGCAGAGCGATGCGCGTCGGCCGCAGGGCGAGTCGGTCCCCCTCGGGCTCGACCTCGCCGGCGAGCCACAGCCGGGCGCGGATCCGGGACCGTACGGGAACCGGCGCGACATCGGCGAACTCCAGCACCACGGACGGCTCTCCTCGGGGAGCGCACAGGGCGGCCGTGGGCAGTGCGCTGCCCCCGGGCGGGCGCAGCAGCACCCGGCCGTCGGCGGCGACGGAGTGCGCGCCGGTGAACTCCTCCCGTCCGTCCCGCGCGGTAACGGCGCAGGACCATGCGGCAGCGAGCACCGAACGGGCACGCTCCGCCGCGACCGGCGCGGCCGTCCAGGCATGACGGTACCCCATCCCCAACCTCCTTAGGTAAGCCTTGCCTAACTTATCGGAGATCGGAGTGTGCGCCAACCAGGCCCCGGGTCCGTCACGGAACCGTCAGAGGTGCGCCGTCCAGTGGGCGGGGCGCGTGACGGACGCGGGAAGCCTGGTGCCCGCGCTCCCCCGCGCCGCGTTGATCTGTGGCTGGGTCAGAAAGAAGGCGCCGGTCAGATCGGCGTCCGTGAGATCCGCGTCCCGCATATCGGCGCCGATCAGATCCGCGTGGCGCAGGTCGGCGCCCGTGAGGTCGGCGGCTATCAGGCAGGCGCCCCGCAGACTGGCACCGCGCAGGTCGGCTCCCTTCAGACGCGCGCCGATGAGATCCGCGCCCCGCCGGTCCTTCGTGCGGTGGCCGGTTTTCGCCCGGACCAGCTCACTGGTGCGCAGCAGCAGCACGTTGACCTCCTGCCGGTGCGCGCCCACATCCAACTCGCCGAGTTCCTCGGGGGTCCGGAGGGTCAGCCGCTCGGTCTCCTCCAGCATGCGGCGCAGATCGGCGTGGACCGGGCGGGCCGCGGGGAGGCTGAGCGCCTCGCTCAGGTACCGGAGCAGCTCGTGGAGTTGCCGCACGACGGGGAACACGCCGAACATGCGCCGGGCGTGCTCCCGGTCGCCCGAGCGCCAGTCCCGCCCGCCGAAGGTGATCTGCGAGACCTTCTGCCCGGCACCGAAGCAGTCGTAGACCGTACAGCCGGAGAAGCCACGCTGCCGCAGCTCGGAGTGGACACCGCAGCGGAAGTCGCCCCGGAGGTTGTGGCAGGGCGTTCCGGCGTCCTTGTCGACCGCGAAGTCGGCGGAGCGGGCGAAGGGCAGCGCGACACAGCACAGGGCGAAGCAGGAGCCGCAGTCGCCGCGCAGATCGGAAGGATCGGTGGAGGGTGCATGCATGACGTCACCCTAATCGGGGGCTCCCGTGCCGGGACGGCACCCGCCCGGTCGCCGGTGAGTGGCCGTCAGGACACGGCGCACGTACCTGGGCTGTGGGGGTCCTCTCCACTCGTACGAAAACAAACTCCGCTACCGCAGAGGCAGACCTCGTACGACCCCTGGAGAGACGTCATGTGCCCGCACCGGCCCGAGTGCCCGTCGGCCGACCGCCCCGACCACGACGCGGCGGTCATCGTCTCCGCCCACCCCGAGCAGGGGTGGTACCGGCTGTGCAACGTGGGTCCGGTCGTGGAGCGGACCGGTGCGGACACGGGCATGTACGTCTCCTGCCGGAGGCTCCGCCAGAGCGTGGCGGGTGGGCCAGTGACCTGCGCGCACCCACCCCGCGGGGGCCGACGGCCCGGCGGGGTGGGTGCGCGAGGCTAGCCGGTGACGCGGTGGAAGGTCCATCGCTGGTTGGAACTGCCGACGTCGCGGTACTGGATGAGCGCGGTGCCGTCGGCCGTGCCGCCTCCCTTGACGTCGAGCACCTTGCCGCTGTTGCGGTTGACCAGGGCGAATTCGCCCCCGGTCTGGGGGCGCAGCTGCCACTGCTGGCTCGCCCGGCCGTCGGCGGTCATCTGCACGACCGGCGCGCCGTCCGCCGTCGATGACCCTGCCACGTCCAGGACCTTGCCGCTGCCGACGCAGGTGATGGTGTGGTAGCCGTCCCCCGTGGACTGGAAGGCCCACTGCTGGTTCGGCTTTCCGGTGTCGGGCCACTGGATCACGGTGGCGCCGTCCGCCTTGGAGGCGCCGGAGACGTCGGCGACCTTGCCGCTGCGCACGCTGACGCACGTGTACGCCCTGGTGGGTGCGATGGTGTAGTGCACCGAGTCCACGTCGACGTGGCCGGTGCCGTTGGGGTTGTAGGTGTACAGGCCGACCCGGTCACCGCGGTAACCGCCCCAGGTGAGCTGGTAGGTGCCGCCGAACGGGGTGAACTCGCTGCCGTCGAGGCTGAAGGAGAACCGGCTGACTCCGCCCACGTCCCAGGAGGTGCGCAGCCACACGGCGTTCTGTGTGATCACCGGGCCGTAGGTCAGGGTGCCGCCGGCGTTGTGCGCGATCGTGGTGGTGGTCCCGGAGCGCCGGACGCCCAGCCCGGCGTAGGTGGCCGCGTAGTGGCACAGTCCGGCGTGCTGGCCGTCGGCGAGGCCCGCCAGTTCGAGGCGGACGGTCACCGTCGCGCCGCCCGCGGTGCGCAGCACCCGCTGGGTGAGGGTGTTGCCGACCTTGGTCAGGTTGTCGGCCGCCAGCGGTGCGAACGCCTTCAGCCGCAGGTAGCCGGGGCGTTCGGTCAGCGACCAGTGGTCCGCGCGCGGCTGGTAGTACCACTCCCACTGCGGCTTCAGGCGGGTGTCGGTGAACAGGTCGCTGGTCACCACGGGGGGCAGCGCGTCGAGGGGCAGCCCGGGCGTGCCGCCGACGGGCACCTGGCCCGTCCAGACCATGGTGCCGATGCCGTCCGCGCCCACCTGGCCCAGGATCGGCCAGCCGTCCACCCAGGTCACCGGCAGCAGGGACAGCACGCGCCCCTCCCAGTCGCCGTGGCCGTGATGGGTCACGAAGTACCATGCGCCGTCCGGGGCCTGCACCAGCCCGCCCTGGTTGGGCTCGCGGTCCACCGAGGCGTTGACGTGCTCCAGCTGCCGGGTCTTGAACGGGCCGTAGAGGCTGGAGCCTCGGTTCATCATCAGCACCCGGCCCTCCGACTTCACCTCGCTGAACAGGTGGTAGTAGACACCGTTGATCTTGTACAGCTTGTTGGCCTCGCTTCCCGGCGACTGGTGGATGACCGTGGACGGGCCGACCAGCGACGTTCCGTCCTCGGACAGCTTGAACAGGTGGATCTTGTAGCCGTCCGAGTAGTGCGTGGTGACCAGGTAGCCCTGTCCGTCGTCGTCCCAGAACGGGCACGGGTCGTCCCAGCCGGAGGTCCGCCACACCGCGGTCAACGGATCCCAGGGCCCGGTCGGCGACGGGGCCGACGTCATGAAGAAGCCTTCGTCGGGGGTGTTGAAGTACACCCAGTACCGCCCAGCGTGGTAGCGGATGGCCCCGGCCCACACGCCGCGGCCGAAGCGGTTCATCCGGTCCCAGTTCAGCTCCGGCCCGATGCGGGTGAGATCGTCGACCGCGCCACCGAGTGTCCGCCAGTTGACCAGGTCCTTCGAGTGCAGGACGGCCACGCCGGGTGAGTACCCGAACGTGCTGGTGATGCCGTAGTAGTCGGCGCCGACCCGGATGCAGTCCCAGTCGCTGAAGTCGCCCGGAAGGATGGGGTTGACGTAGGTGCCGTCGCCCTGGTCCCCCCACTTACCGGCTGAAAGCGGCGCGGCTGCCGCCGCCCTGCTGGGGGGCAGCAGGCCCGGCAGCAGGAGGGCCCCGGTGCCTACCGCGGCGAGCCTGCCGAGCTGTCGTCTGGTGATGTCCACGGTTTCCGTCCTTGGTCAGGAGTCATCACATGTATGGGTGCGGATGGTGGAGGCGACGGGCTTCATCGTCTGCCCCCTCCTGCTGGTTCGGACGGTGGGGACAGCGTGCATGTGGCGGCTCCAGGGGTGTTGTCAGTGCGATTGACGCGGATCTCCGTCGCCCGCCCTTGCGTGTCGCGAGGGGTCAGAAGCGCCGGTGAGTGGCACAACCTCGCGGATCGGGGGCGACTTCGCAGCGGCACAAGCGGGATCGACGTCTGGCTTCCTCGGAACGGCAGGCACCCGGCTCTGTCTCGTCTGCCGGAGTGCGGGCCGTGCCACTTGGGCGCCCGGCCGGTGACTGCGGCGATGGGATCGAAGTCCTGGTCCCGGTGCAGAAGGGGCAGTCCCCGCAGGTTGGCCCACTGTCGTGGGACTGCCCTCTTCCGATCGGGCTTCTCCTTGCGCGGCAGGGGTGGCGGGTTACGGGAGCGTGGTCCACTTCTGGTTGTTCTCACCGTTGCAGGTCCACAGGATGACCGGGGTCCCGTTGGCGGTCCCCGCCTGCTGGGCGTCCAGGCACAGCCCGGCGTGGACGTTGCGGATCGACCCGTCGGCTTGCATGGTCCACTTCTGGTTGTCCTGGCCGTTGCAGGGCCAGATGATGACCGGCGTGCCGTTGGTGGTGCCCTGGTTGGAGGCATCCAGGCACTTGTCGCCGTAGACGCGGATCTCGCCTCCGGCCCAGGTGGTCCACAGCTGGTTGGCGGCGGTGTGGCAGTCCCAGATCAGCGTCTTCGTCCCGGCCGCGGTGGAGGCGCCGTCCACGTCCAGGCAACGGCCGGACCCGCTACCGCGCAGGCGCGCGGTGGTGGAGGCCAGCGGGCTGCCGCCGGTCATCTTGAACACGGCGACACCGTGCGCGGGGACGCTCGCCGAGATCTGGCCGGACGTGCTCGACGTGCCGCCGGTCCAGAGGTCGGTGAGGGTGAACGGCCCTCCGGTGAGGCCGACCTGCGCGGCCGTGGCAGTGATGGTCGCGGTGCCGCTCCCCCGGTTGAACAGGCCCACCGCGACCGAGCCGTCGGACAGGGGCTTGGCGAACACCTCGGTGTCGCCGTCGTCGCGCACCCGGCGTCCGCCCGCGCCCAGCCGGTCCTGATTCACCGCCAGCAGGCGGGGGTTGCGCAGGATCGCGCTCACGTCGGCGGACATGGTGCGGATGTCATTGCCCGCGATGAGCGGGGCACCCAGCAGCGACCAGAGGGCGAAGTGGGAGCGGGACTCCGTCAGTGACAGGCCGGGGCGGCCGACTACGAGCATGTCGGGGTCGTTCCAGTGGCCCGGACCCGACTGAGCGGCCAGCGGCGCGTCGATGTCGAGGACGTTGCCCACGCCCATCGGGTAGCTGTTGGTGTTGCCGTTCTGCCAGATGTCGAGCAGGTCCTCGGTCGTCCGCCACAGGTCGGCGACCTGTCCCCAGTTGTACGTGGCGCCGGTGATGGCGTGGAAGCTGTTGGGGTTGATGCTGTAGACGATCGGCCGCCCGGTGGCGCGCAGGGCGTCGCGCATGACGGTGAACTGCGCGACCTGATCGGCCAGGGTGCCGCTGCCGGAGCACCAGTCGTACTTGAGGTAGTCCACGCCCCAGGAGGCGAACGTGTTGGCGTCCTGGACCTCGTGGCCCTTGCTGCCGGTGGAGCCGGGGTAGGTGCCCACGCCCTGCGCGCACGTCTTCTCGTTGGGCGCCTCGTAGATGCCGAACTTCAGGCCCTTGCTGTGGATGTAGTCCCCGAGCGCCTTCATGCCGCTGGGGAACTTGGTCGGGTTGGCCCGCAGATTGCCTGCGCTGTCACGCTGCGGATCGAACCAGCAGTCGTCGACGACGACGTACTGGTAGCCCGCGTCCTTCATGCCCGACGACACCATCGCGTCGGCGGCCTGGCGGACCTGGGTCTCGTCGACACCGCATCCGAAGCTGTTCCAGCTGTTCCAGCCCAGCGGCGGGGTGAGCGCGGGGCTGCCCGGCGCGGCCTCGGCGGTCGTGCCGGCGGAGGCGGTGACGCAGGCGGAGAGCGTCAGCGCGGTGGCCGCGACGAGACGCAGCAGCCGTCTGTGCATGGGAACCATGCGGGGTTCCTTCCTGGGAGATGGGGGGAGCCGCCTGTGACCGTGCCTCAGAGGCACGGTCACAGGCCTCTGGTCAGGTGCGCGACTCAGCGCTGCAGGGTGAGCAGGCCCGGCCGGTACGGCAGTCGCTCGTAGGGGGTGGTGCTCGGTGTGTTGGGGTCGAGGCCCTGGTAGAGGAACTGGAGGTTGCAGGGGTCGATGGTCATGGTCTGGTCGGGGTTGTTGCGGACCAGGTCACCGTGGCTGATGCTGTTGGTCCAGGTGGCGCCGCTGTTGGCCTTGCCCGCAAAGGGGTTGGACTCGGTGGCGGCCTGGGCGGTCCACGGGCCGTTGAGGCTGGTGGCTGTGAACGAGCGGAAGAAGCGGTCCTCGTTCGCGCCGCGAGCCTCGACGATCATGAGGTACTGGTTCTGGCCCTGGACCTTGTAGACCTGCGGTGCCTCGAAGAGGTTCTTCACCGTGTCGCTCATGACCGTGGTGTACGAGGAGCCGAAGCTGGCCGGGAAGTTCCCTATCGGCATGGTCGACTTGTAGATGCTGCCGTTGTCACCGGCGAAGAACAGGTACATGTTCTGGTCGTCGGCGATCAGGGTCGGGTCGATCGGGCCGCCGGTGGGAAGGCTGCCGGTGAACAGCGGCTGCGGCGCGGACCAGCTGGTGGGGTCACCGGGGTTGCTGGACGTGCGGTAGACGAAGGGCCACTGGGTACCCCACCCCAGTGAGGCCAGCACCCAGATGTTCTTGGGCGCGAAGTAGAACACCTGGGGCGCGACCGCGGACGAGGGCATGGCGATCTGGGCGGTCGTGGACATGTCCGACCAGTTCGTGAAGGGGCTGAAGCCCATCGAGTGCCAGTTGCCGTCGGAGTAGGTCGCGTAGACCAGGTGCTTGCCGTTGTACGTCGTGGTGGTGAAGTCCTTCAACGACAGCCACCCGTTGGCCGGCTGTGCCAGCGGCCCCGTGGAGGTCCAGCGGTACGTCGAGGGAAGAGCACACGAGTTGGTCGTGCCGGACAGGCCGGTCCACTTCTGGTTGCCTGCGCCGGTACAGTTCCACAGCTGCACCGCCGTGCCGTTGGCCGTGGCGCCGCCCGAGACGTCCAGGCACAGCCCGGACTCCACGCCGACGACCGTGCCGTCGGTGTTCACCCGCCACTGCTGGTTCGTGCCGCCGTTGCAGGACCAGATCACCGGCCGGGTCCCGGCGGTGGTGGCGTGGCCCGGGACGTCCAGGCACTTGTTGCCGTAGACGGTCAGCTGGTTGCTGTCCGTCAGTGTCCACTGCTGGTTGGTTCCGCCATGGCAGTCCCAGATCTGCACGTTCGTGCCGTCGGCCTGGCTGCCGCCCGAAACGTCGAGACACCGGCCGGAAGCGACGCCGCGCAGGGTGCCGGTGGTGGCCGCCTGAGCGGGACCGGCGACGAGCATCGCCGCCAACGCGGCCAGGGCCGCGACCGCGGCGGCGAGCACCGCAGGCATACGTCTGCGGCGGGAACTACGTCGGAGCATGGAAACCTCGCGATTCTGGAGCGTTCGGCATGTCGAACGATGGTCGAAGCGTCGAGCACATGGGAAGACAGAGAACGAACAGGTTCCGCGACAGACCTAGTTCGGCACGATGCGCCACCGGTTGTCGGCGGTGCCGTCGTCCGAGTCCTGGACTGCGAACGCACCGACAGCGGTGGAGTTGTTCGCGATGGCGAGCAACTTGCCGCTGTTCTCGTTGCGGATCTTGTAGGTCCCGTCTCCCTGGTCGAGCAGCGTCCATCTGTGGTCGGCGGTGCCGTTGTCCGACCACTGCAGGACGGTTGCGCCGTCTGTTGTCGCCATGTTCAGGACGCCGAGCACCTTGCCGCTGTGGGCATTGCGGAAGCGGACCGCGTCTCCGTCGGTGATCATTTGCCAGTTGTGGTCGGCGGTTCCCGAGTCGGTCCACTGCAGAGCGCGGCCACCGTCGGCCGTGGACATGTTCTGGACGCCCAGCACGAGACCGCTGCCCACATTGGCGAGACGGACGGTATTGCCGGTGGTGTTCCAGTAGACGGTGTAGTTGTAGCCGTGCGCGTCGTGGAACGGGCCCAGGTTGACGGTGGAGCCGTTGGCCGTGGCGGTGAAGGCGAGCGAACTGCTGCTGGTCCGTTTGATCGAGGACGTGTCCAGCGACGGGAGGGAACTGAGCGTGGTGTCACCGTAGTTGCCGGACAGGACCACCGGGCCGTAGGCGATCGCGGCGACGTTCGCGTTGTCGTTGGCCGGTCGGATGCCGAGCCGCATGGGCAGGCGGACGGTGACGGTGTCGCCGGAGGTCCACGAGCGGCTCAGGGTGGCGTAACTGCCGGGCGTGGTGGTGATGTTCTGCGCGACGCCGTTGACGCTGACGGTGGCTCCGCTGGTCCAGCCCGGGATGCGGATGCGCATCGCCCAGGTTCCGCTGACGTTGCCGGTGACCTGCAGGGTCGTGGTGTCGCTGACGGGGTACGACGTGGTCTGGGTGACCGTGATTCCGCGCTCCGACCAGTTGAGCACCGAGGGCACGAACAGGTTCACGACCAGGGTGTCGTCACTCCGGAAGTAGATGGAGTCCATCAGCCTGGTGTGCATCTCCAGGCCGGTGCCCTGACAGCACCAGAAGGTGCCGTAGTCGGTGCTCCAGGTGCCGCCGCCCCACGCCGGGCCCACACCGCGTCGGCCTCCCGGGTTGAGCGGGGTGAAGTAGGTGACGTGGCCGTGGTCGTCGGCCGGGTTCTGCTGGCCGATCATCTGGTTCAGCCACGCCCGCTCATAGTAGTCGAACAGTGCGACGCGGTTCGGGTCCAGCGTGAACAGCTCACGGGTGAGGCTGAGCATGTTGACGGTGTTGCAGCTTTCGCACGTGTCCTTGTTCAGGTAGCCGGCGATGGCGTTCGGCGCGCGGAAGTGCTCCGCCTGGCTGTTGCCGCCGATGGCATAGGTGTGCGCGGTGACGCAGAAGTTCCAGGCGTTGACGGCGATGTCCCGGTAGCGGGTCGTGCCGGTGGCCTTGTACTCCCGGGCGGCCCCGATCCACTTGGGTACCTGGGTGTTGGCGTGCAGACCGCTGAGCTGGTCCTGGCCGGACGCCAGAGGGTCGAACACCGCGGCGTGGTCGAACCGCTGGGCGACGGTGAGCCACCGCACGTCGCCTGTCTGCTGGTGGAGATCGGTCAGCACGGCGTTCATGCCGCCGAACTCGGTTACCAGCATGGCCTGCATCTGCTGGCTGCTCAGCCGGCCGGTACGCCAGTCGACCCATCCCGCCAGGGCGAGCAGCACGTCCCGGGCCTGTGTGCTGCCGATGTGGCGCCATACGTCCAGCAGGCCGGTGAGGGTCTTGTGGATGGTGTAGTACGGCACGTTGCCGTTGGTCAGGGTCCGCTGCTCGAGAGCGGTGAAGTCGGACTCGGGGTAGCCGGAGAGGTACCCGGCGTTGAAACCGGCGGCGCTGTTGTTGGCCTGGCATCTGGCCAACTCCGCAACCATGTAGGTTGCCTTGTCCCGGCAGGTGGTGTCCCCGGTCACGGCGTACAGCTGTGCCCATGCCGTCAGGAAGTGCCCTTGGACGTGGGTGCGGAAGGGGAACGACGGCGCGTCCCAGCCGCCGTTGGCAGCCGCGCCGTTGGTGGACAGCCGGTGGTTGGCGCGGAAGTTGTACAGCAGCCGGTCGACATCGACGAACCGCAGATAGTTCTGCGTACGGTTCTGGTTGTCCAGCCACCGGCTCGCGGTCAGCCGGACCTGGCCGAGTTCGAAGGGGTGCGCGGAGACCCCGATGTCGGCCCTGGCGGGAGGGATCGCCGCCTGGGCGGCAGATGCGCCGATGAGGGATCCGGTGGCAGAGGCGGCGGCGGTGGCCCCGGCCACTTGCAGGAGACGCCGTCTGCTGACGGAGTAAGACATCTTCCACCTTTCGGTGACGGCAGAACGACTGCTCGGTCGTTGATGCGCCGGCTCTCCGGACTGTGGTTCGTCCTGTTGGATTGTCGGAGTCCGACCGGAGTCGGCGACCATGGGCAAGGCGGCAACGCGGATCGGCAAGGAGGCCCGGGGCCC
Source organism: Streptomyces sp. Y2F8-2 (assembly GCF_014905555.1). Taxonomy (GTDB): domain Bacteria; phylum Actinomycetota; class Actinomycetes; order Streptomycetales; family Streptomycetaceae; genus Streptomyces; species Streptomyces cynarae. The sequence goes on from NZ_BNGS01000013.1 coordinate 242,555, forward strand.
ATGGGGGGCTCAGGCCCGTCCGTCCTCTGCACTGATACATGGGATGGATTAACGGATATGGATGTTGCTCCTGTCTAGCCTTGCGACACACATTCCTTTTCTGCTTCCGGATGAGCGTCCGATCGACGCCCTGGCGGCCAGGCCAGACATTGGATGTGTCGAGAAGGAGTGTGAGGAGTGCGAGTGCGGGAGAAGGACATGTCGACGTGTTGACGGGGTTCCCACCGCGCATGCGCCGCTCCAGCTGAACGCACAGATACCGACATTTGCCCGCGCCCGCACGGACAGGTGTCCGGGCACTTGAGTCGAACAGAGTGATTCCTCTTGCCCTGCAGCACCCGCGCGGGCGGTCTGGAACGCACACCGCCGAAGAGATCCTCCGTATGGAGCCCTGGAGACCGCACGCCAGTGCGACTGCCCGCAGTACGTGGGGCCGCGCCGCTGTCGCAGGTCTACGCGGAGGAACTGACGGACCGGCTCTGACAGTCCAAGACCCCTTGATCGTCCGGGGTCGTTGCCGTCCGGGGTGGTGTCAGGACCACCCCTGATCCACCGGGTCGGCCCACTGCTCCGTCCGTCCGCCCGCCTCAGAGTCGTAGGTGCACGCCGAAAGGGCGATGCAGGGTGACTTCGAGGGGGCAGAGGACATGGTCGGTCGGGATGAACCGGGCCTGGGGCGGCGGGGTTTCGTGGCCGGGGCCGCCGTGGTGGCAGGGGCGGCGCTGACGGGCACAGCGAGCGCCGCGACGGCGGACGGTCCGGGGAACAGGGCGACGACGGCCGCCGCGGGGACCGCCGTCGCCTTCACGCACGTCACCGTCATCGACGGATCCGGGGCGCCTCCGGCCCGGGACATGACGGTCGTCGTCGAAGGGGGACGCATCACGGGGCTGGGGCCGAGCGTGCGGACCGGGCTCCGGCCCGGCGTCCGGAGCGTCGACCTGACCGGTAAGTACCTGATCCCTGGGCTGATCGAGGCGCACACCCACAGCGACGGCCCGGACGCGGTCATTCCGTCGCTGTACCCGCTTGCCGGTGTGACCACGGTGCGCGACATGTGGGGCAAACCCGTCCACCACGAGTGGCGGCGTCGGATCCGGGGCGGGACGCTGTTGGGCCCGAGGTGGCTCATCGGCAGCCCGATCGTCGACGGGCAGCCTTCGCTGTGGGCCGAGGACGTGGGCGAGCACATCGAGGTGAAGGACGCGGCCGACGCGCGGCGCGCCGTACGCCGGGTCAAGAAGGAGGGGGCGGACTTCGTCAAGGTGTACTCGCGATTGTCCCGGGAGGCGTACTGGGCCGTCGCGCAGGAGGCCCGGCGGCAGAACATCCCCTTCCTCGGCCACTGCCCCGACCTCGTACGGATCACCGAGGCCGCTGACGCGGGTCAGCACACCATCGAGCATCTGCACGCGCTGCTGCTGTCCACCTCGGCGCACGAGGCGGAGGTCCGGCGCGCTCTGGCAGCCGTCCGCGTGGACGCGAAGGATCCCAGCAGCCTGTCCCGCTACCACAGTTGGTTCCAGCAGGTGCATCCCCTGGAGTGGAAGGCGGTCCGCGGATACGACCCACGCAAGGCGCACGCCGTCTTCCGTCGGCTGGCGGGGGGCGGCACGGCGGTGGTCCCCACGCTGAGCGTGCACCGCACGCTGGAGCTGCCCGACGAGGTTCCGGCACGGGCCGAGGAGTGGAAGTACCTTCCGGCCTGGCAGGTGGAGTCCTGGCCCGGGCTGTTGCAGGCCCTGGTCGGCGGGCGTACGCCCGGGCAGGCGCGCAGGGTCCGGGCGATCTATGCCCATCGGCAGCGGCTGGTGCGGGAGCTGCACCAGGCGGGTGTGCGACTGCCTGCGGGCACGGACACCGGGACCGGTTATCTGGTGCCGGGGTTCGCCCTGCACGGTGAACTGGCCCTGCTCGTCGAGGCGGGGCTGACCGAGATGCAGGTTCTGCGGGCGGCCACGCGCGACGCGGCCCGCACGCTCGGCCTGGACTCGGTCGGCACCGTGGAGAAGGGGAAGGCCGCCGACCTGCTGGTGCTCGACGCCGACCCGCTGCGCGACATCCGCAACACGCGGAGGATTCACGGGGTGGTGGTGAACGGCCGCTGGATCGACGGCCCGGAGCGGGAACGGCTGCTGGCCGTCGTCCAGAAAGCGGCCTCGCAGGCCGAGCCGCCCGAGGAGGACACCGCGGCCGCCGCGCGGGGATGCGGCTGCGGCGGGCATCCGTAGCGGGTGCCGGCCGGGGGCGTCCACGGCTGCGGACACCACCGGCCCCGGGTCAGGCCTGGTCCCGCGCCAGCGCCAGCAGGCGGTCCAGGACGCGCGGGCCGCCCGCACGGACACCGTCGTGTTCGAACTCGTCCGTCACCCAGGTGCGCAGGCCGCGGATCGCCCGGGCGGTGTCCAGCGCGTGGGCGGTGTCGACGTACATGTCGTCGTGGTAGATCGCCGCGGCCACCGGCACCTCGTTGGCGGCGAGGCGGGCGCGGTCGTACAGCGGTGTCCAGTCGGTGCGCTCGGCGAGCAGGTGGGCGGTGTCGCGCAGCGGGCGCAGCGCCGGGTCGGTGTCGAACATCCACGGGTGCACGGACTCCCCCGTGAACAGCACCGGCCCGTCGCCCGTGAGCGCCTTCGCCGCGTCGAACTGCGGGAACTCGGCCCGCACGCGCTCCGCCGACCACGCGGTGGGGCGCTCGTCCTGGCCGTAGATCGCCTCGTGGACCAGCGCGTACAGGGGGTGGCCCGCGAACGACAGCAGGTGGTGGACCTCCTCCTGGAAGGCGTCGGAGAGCTCGAGGCCCTGCGGGGTGCGGACGAAGGCGTCCTCGAGGAGGAAGTGCAGGCGGTGGCTGCCCTCGCTGCCGCCGAGCAGGATGCCGAGGGACTGGAACGCCTCCACGGTGAGCCGGTAGCCGCCGTTCAGGACCGGCTCGTGTCGCAGCAGGTACTCGGCGATGCGGCGGACGCGCTCGACGTCCTGCGGGTAGCGGGCGTAGTGGGCGGCGACCTTGCGTTCGATGCGCGGATAGGCGGCCCGGTAGACGTCGTCGGCGTGCGCGTCGAGGGAGGGCAGGCCGCCGGTGATCAGTGCGGCGCGCAGGCCTTCGGGGGCCGTCGACAGGTAGGCGACGGTGCAGAAGCCGCCGAAGCTCTGCCCGAGGACCGTCCAGGGGGCGCCGCCGGTGACCTGGGGGCGGATCGCCTCGCAGTCGCGGACGATGGAGTCGGCGCGGAAGCGGGTGAGGTAGTCGGCCTGTGCGCGGGGGCCGCCGCGCAGCGGGAGGGTCTGCCGGCCCGCGGGCGTGGAGGCGCCGGTGCCGCGCTGGTCGAGCAGCAGGACGCGGAACTCCTCAAGGGCGCGGCCGAGCCAGGCCTGCTTGCCGATGAAGCGGTGCGCGCCGAAGCCGGGTCCGCCCTGGAGGTAGAGCAGCCAGGGCAGGTCGTCGTCCGCCTTGTCGCTCGCCACCACCTCCCGCGCGTACAGCTCGATGGTCTCGCCGTCGGGGTCGTCGTGGTCCAGGGGCACGGTGAAGCGGCGGTCGGTGAGGACGATGCCGGGTTGGCGGTAGCTGTGGGTCAAGGGGGCTCCCCGGGACGGACGAATTCCAGGCCGCGTCCCAGTCCAGCACATGGTCGCGGGGCGTGGGCGCCCGGGATCAAGAAATCCGTACCGACCGGTCGTTCAGCCGGTTTCCCGGGGCACCCGGTGCCGGTCAGCGCGCGGACAGGCTGGAGTTGCGCACCACCAGCTCAGGCTGGAGTACGACCCGCCGGTGTTCGTGCGGGCGAGTGGTCGATTCGGCCGCCTCGGTCTCCTCCAGGAGGAGTTCGGCGGCGAGGGCGCCCATGGTGACGGCGGGCTGCCGTACGGAGGTGAGCGGCACCGCGGCGGCAGCGGCGAACTCGATGTCGTCGTAGCCGACGATCGCGAGGTCGTCGGGGACGCTGACGCCGGCTGCGAACATGGCCTGCAGGACACCGAGGGCGAGCAGGTCGTTGGCGCAGAAGACGGCGGTCGGGCGGTCGGCGAGCCCGAGGAGCCGGGCACCGGCGTCCCGGCCCGCGGCGACGTCGAGCCGCTCGGTCGGCAGTTCCCGCAGCGCCTCGGGGCCCAGCCCGGCCTCGGCCAGCGCGTTCAGGGCGCCGGTGCGGCGGTCCCTGACCTGGTTGAGGCCGGGCGGCCCGCTGACGTAGGCGATGAAGCGGTGCCCGGCGTCCACGAGGTGCCGCACGGCCAGGGCGCCGCCCGCCACGTCGTCGACCGACACCGAGCACTCGGTGGTGCCCTCGGCGACCCGGTCCACGAGCACGAACGGGATGCCGTGGCGACGGAACGTCTCGATGTTGCGTCCGGTCGCGTCGGCGGGGGTGAGCAGCACGCCGCGTACGCGTTGCTCGGCGAAGAGCCCCAGGTACTCGGCCTCCTCGGCGGCGCTCTGCGCGCTGTTGCAGACCATCACGCCGAGCCCGGCGTCCCGGGCGGCCCGTTCGGCGCCACGGGCCACGTCCACGAAGAACGGGTTGCCCATGTCGAGGACGAGCAGGCCCATGATCCGGCTGCGCCCGGCCCGCAGCTGCCGCGCCGACTCGCTGCGGACGTAGCCGAGCCGGTCTATCACGGACAGCACGCGGGCGCGCGTCTCGGAGGCGACGGACTCGGGACGGTTGATGACGTTCGAGACCGTGCCCACAGACACTCCGGCGGCGCGGGCGACGTCCTTGATACCCACCGACTGGGCCATCAGGCGGGGACCTCCAGGTTGACGAGGGGCGGCGGGGCGGTCTTCACACTATCGTCACCGCCCCGCGCGGCGGATCCGGTCACGCGGGCAGGGTGAAGTCGACGACGTGGAGCGCCGAGGGTGTCGTACCGCTGGACTTCTCCTGGTACATGAAGGACAGGGTGTTGTCCGTCTTCACCCGCATCTCGTCGATCACGACCTCGCCGAAGGCGTTCAGGCCGCTGCCGTCGTAGAGCAGCGTCCAGTCCGTGTAGCCGGAGGACTTCGAGGCGCCGGCGATGCGCCCGTAAGGGTAGACGGCGTAGGCGTTGTCGTACTTGTCGAGGACCAGCTTGGTGCGCTGGCTGGAGTTCAGGGGGACCGGGATCTCGGTCTTCTGCCAGGTGCCGGAGGAGTTCTTGCGGACGTGGAAGGCGCGGCCGTTCGCGGTGCGGTCGGCGACGTAGTCCGTGGTGCACTGGCCGAAGCGGCCGGGGACGTAGGAGATGATCGCATGCGGCAGGCCGGCCGAGTCGGTGAACTGGCTCTCCTGGTTCATCAGGGAGTGGTCGGGGTTGAGGGGGTCCACGACGAGCCCCGCGTCCGTGACGGCGACCGTGTCGGAGGTGCCGGTGGTGGCGACGAGGGCGCCGGCGTCGTTGCGCCAGGAGCGGCCGCGGTCGGTGGAGTAGACGTAGCCGGTGTCGTGGTTGGTGATGCCCCCGCTGGAGCACATCACGGCGGCGTTCTGCTCGCGCCAGGTGAAGAAGGCGTGCAGGCGGCCGTTCACGTCGTAGTCGATGCCGTGCAGGTACATGTTGCGGGCGGTGCTGGAGCCGTGCGAGCTGGTGTAGGTGCCGGTCGAGCTGCTCCACTCACCGAGCGCCTTCCAGGACGAACCGTCGTACTCCGCGAGGGCGTTGCGGCCGTTGCCGGAGATCCCGACGCGGTAGCTCAGTTGCAGCTTGCCCTCGGGGGTGGAGACGAACTGCGGGTAGGTGAACTGCGAGGTGAGGGCGAGTCCGTCGAGGGACGTCTGGATCGCTCCGAAGACGGACGCGGTCCAGGCCGTGGTGGCGGGGTCGTCCATCAGCCCGGCGACGGACTTCACGTAGAAGTAGCCGTCGCTGTGCGAGTCCATGGTGAGGTGCAGGCGGCCGTCGATCTTGGAGACGCCCAGGGAGATGACGTTGTGCGAGTCGTCGCTCTTGAGCTGGTGGGACAGGGTGACCGTGGACCAGGTGCTCGCCCCGAGCTTGCGCCGGGCGACCACGGCGTTGCGGGTGGAGGTGTACCAGGCGGCGTACTGGTGGCCCTTGTAGGTGAGCAGGCCGTTCTTCTGGAAGGAGTTGTTGTTGACCAGGCCGTCGTACGACACGAAGTAGATCGCCTGGCTGTCGAGCGTGGTGGTGCCGGTCCTGGTGACCGAGGGGCCGGGGGTCGCCGCCTGCGCCATCCCGGGAGCCACCACGGCGCTCAGCAGGGCGGTCGCCAGCACGGTGCGTCGTCTCATGGGTGTGTCTCCCGGGTTCAGGCGAGGTGGAACACTTCGGTGAGGGGTTTCATGGCCTCGTCGGGCCGGACGCCGTCCAGCGACTCGAAGAACGGCGCCATCTCGGCCTGCCAGCGGGCGTTGACCTCGGTGGCCTCCATGCCGGCCAGGGCGGCTTCGAAGTCCTCGGTCTCCAGGTAGCCGACGAGCAGGCCGTCGTCCCTCAGGAAGAGGGAGTAGTTGTGCCAGCCGGTGGCCGAGAGCGCTTGGAGCATCTCCGGCCACACGGCGGCGTGGCGTTCGCGGTACTCGGCGATCCGGTCCTCACGGACCTTGAGCAGGAAACAGACGCGCTGCATGAAGTACCGCTCCCGATGTCAGAAGTCGAACTGGTCGATGTTCTTGCTGTCGAACACGGTCGGCTTGCCGAGGTTGATCACGCCGTCCTTGCCGATGGTGTACGTGGTGTCGCCGGCCTTGAAGGTCTCGCCCTCCTTTCCGGTGATCTGCCCGGACACCAGGGCGACCGCGGCGCGCGCGGCCAGGTCGCCGAGCTTGGCCGGGTCCCACAGCTCGAACGCCTCGACGGTGCCGTTCTTGACGTACTGGCGCATGTCGTTCGGGGTGCCGAGGCCGGTCAGCTTGACCTTGCCCTTGTACTTGGACCCCGACAGGTACTGGGCGGCCGCCTTGATCCCGACGGTGGTCGGGGAGATGATCCCCTTCAGGTTCGGGTACTGCTGGAGCAGGCCCTGGGTCTGCTGGAAGGACTGCTGGGCGTCGTCGTTGCCGTAGGCGATCTTGACGAGCTTGACGTCCTTGTACTTGGGGTCCTTCAGCTCGTCCTTCATGTAGCCGATCCAGGTGTTCTGGTTCGTCGCGGTCTGCGCGGCGGACAGGATCGCGATCTCGCCCTTGTAGCCGATCTGCTGGGCGAGCAGCTGCACCTCGGTGCGGCCCAGGTCCTCGGCGGAGGCCTGCGAGACGAAGGCGTTGCGGCAGTCGGGCTTGGTGTCGGAGTCGTAGGTGACGACCTTGATGCCGTTGCTCATGGCCTGCTTGAGCGCGGTGCACAGGGCGCCCGGGTCCTGCGCGGACACGGCCATCGCGTTGACCTGCTGCTGGGTGAGCGTGTTGACGTAGGAAACCTGGCCGCTGGTGTCGGTGGCGCTGGACGGGCCGACCTCCTTGTACTTCGAGCCCAGTTCCTCCAGGGCCTTCTTGCCGCCGTTGTCGGCGGAGGTGAAGTACGGGTTGTTGACCTGCTTGGGCAGGAAGCCGACGGTCAGGCCCTTCTTGGTCGCGGCGTTCGGGTTCGCCTTGGCACCCGAGTCGGCGGGGGCGGCGCTCTCGCTCGCGACGTCCTTCTTGGTGGTGCCGCCGCAGGCGGTCGCGGCGAGCGCGAGGGAGGTGACGGCGGCGAGCGCCGCGCAGGTACGGTGGAGGGACGACTTGCGCATGACGGGTCCTTTTTACGCGGGTGAGTGGGAGCGCCCCAAAGGGGCGCGGGGCGGTATTGATATGCGGCTCCGCCGCGATGGGGTCCTCCCTGTTCGAGCGAAGCCGAGAACTTGGGGGAGCGATCAGCCACGGACGGCCGGCAGCTTTTTCGAACGGCCGATCGAGCGGAGCGCTTACGCGGCTCTGCGGCCCGCCCTCGCCACCGATATCTGGCGCGCGACCCGGGGGCCGAGCACGGAGACGACGAGCAGGACGCCGGTGACGACGATCTGCGACTGCGCGGAGACGTTGACGAGACTCATCACGTTCTGCAGGGCGCCCAGCAGGAACAGTCCCGCGATGGCGCCGCCGAGCGTGCCCTTGCCGCCGTCGAAGTCGATGCCGCCGAGCAGGACGGCCGCGACGACGGAGAGTTCGAGCCCGGTGGCGTTGTCGTAGCGGGCGCTGGCGTAGTGCAGCGCCCAGAAGACGCCGGTGAGGGAGGCCATGAAGCCGGTCGCCGTGAACAGGATCAGCTTGGCGCGCTTGACCCGGATGCCGGCGAACCGTGCCGCCTCCTCGCTGGCGCCGACGGCGAACAGCGAGCGGCCGAACGGGGTGGCGTGCAGGACCACCACGGCGATCGCGAGCAGCACCAGGAAGGGCAGGAACGCCTGCGGGAGGAAGCTGTCGCCGATGCGTCCGGCCGCGAAGTTCAGGTACTGGGTCGGGAAGTCGGTCACCGCGTCGGAGCCGAGCACGATCTGTGCGATGCCCCGGTAGGCGGCGAGAGTGCCGATGGTGACGGCCAGGGAGGGCAGTCCGAGGCGGGTCACCAGCAGGCCGTTGACCAGCCCGCACACCACGCCGAGGAGGAGGCAGAGTGGGATGATCGTCTCGATCGCCATGCCGTCGTTCCACAGCTTGCCCATCACCGCGCCCGACAGCCCGGCCGTGGAGGCGACGGACAGGTCGATCTCACCCGCGACCACCAGCAGGGTCATGGGCAGCGCGATCAGCGCGATCGGCAGGGTGTTGCCGATCAGGAACGACAGGTTGAGGGCGTTGCCGAAGCCGTCGACGAAGCCGAACGACAGCAGCAGGAGGACGACGAGGAGGGCGCCGACGACCGTGTCCCAGCGGATCGCGCGCGTCAAGGAGTCAGGCATGGCGGGCGTTCTCCTTCTTCTGGGCCGTCTTCTTCAGGGCGGAGGCCACCCGCAGCGCGACGATCCGGTCGACCGCGATGGCGAGCAGGAGCAGGACGCCGTTGATGGCGAGCACCCAGACGGAGCTGACGCCGAGGGCGGGCAGCACGCTGTTGATGGAGGTCAGCAGCAGGGCGCCGAGGGCGGCGCCGTAGACGCTGCCGGAGCCGCCGGTGAAGACCACACCGCCGACCACGACCGCGCTGACGACGGTGAGTTCGTAGCCGTTGCCGGTGCCGGAGTCGACGTTGCCGAACCGGGCCAGGTACAGCGCGCCCGCGAGCCCGGCCAGGCCGCCGCAGAAGGTGTACGCGGTCAGGATCCGCTTGCGCACCGGGATGCCGGCGAGGCGGGCGGCCTCCGGGTTGGAGCCGAGCGCGTACAGCTCGCGTCCGCTGCCGAAGTGCTTGAGGTAGTACGCGGTCGCGACCAGGACGACCAGGGCGATGAGGGCCAACCAGGGGACGGCGGAGATGCCGCCGGACCCGAAGTCGACGAACCCGCCGGGCAGGTCGGCCGCCGTGATCTGCCGCGAGCCGACCCAGATCGAGTCGATGCCGCGGATGATGTAGAGGGTGCCGAGGGTGACGACGAGGGCGGGCACCTGACCGAGGCTGACGAGCAGCCCGTTGAGCAGACCGAAGCCGACCCCGAGCAGGATCGCCGACGCCACCCCCACGACGGGGTTGCCGCCGCCGTGCAGATACGTGCCGGCCGCGAAGGCGCTGATGCCGAGGGTGGAGCCGACCGACAGGTCGACGTTGCGGGTGATGACGACCAGGGACTGGCCGGTCGCGACCAGCACCAGGATGGTCGCGTTCAGCAGCAGGTCCTTGATGCCCTGCTCGGAGAGGAAGTCGCTGTTGCCGAGCTGGGTGACGATGATCATCACCAGGAAGACGACCAGGATGGCGAGTTCACGCATCTTGAACACGCGGTCGACCAGCCGGGTGCCGCTGGACTTCGGCATATCGGTCACGGGGGCCTCGTTGGGTGCGGTCACCGTCATGCGGCGGCCCTCCCGGTGGCTGCGGCCATCACGGTTTCCTCGGTGGCTTCGGAGCGCGGGATCTCGGCGGTGAGCCGCCCCTCGTGCATCACGAGCACGCGGTCGGCCATGCCGAGGATCTCGGGCAGGTCGGAGGAGATCATCAGGACGGCCACGCCGTCCGCGGCCAGCTCGCTGAGCAGCCGGTGCACCTCGGCCTTCGTGCCGACGTCGATGCCGCGGGTCGGCTCGTCGACGATCAGTACCTTCGGGCCGGTGGCGAGCCACTTGGCGAGGACCACCTTCTGCTGGTTGCCGCCGGACAGCGTGGAGACGGCGTCCGCGATCCGGGCGTACTTCACCTGGAGCTTGACGGCCCAGTCGAGGGAGCGGCTGCGTTCGGCGCCGCGGTCCACGAGCCCGGCCTTCACGGTCGTGCGCAGACCGGTCAACCCGATGTTGCGTTCGATGGACATGTCCATCACCAGGCCCTGGGCGCGCCGGTCCTCGGGGACCAGGGCGAGCCCGGCGGCCATGGCGGTGGAGGGCGCGCCGTTGGTGAGGGTCCTGCCGTCGACCTCGACCTCGCCCGCGTCCCAGCGGTCGATGCCGAAGACGGCGCGCGCGACCTCGGTCCGGCCGGCGCCGACGAGCCCGGCGAGGCCGACGATCTCACCGCGCCGCACGTCGAACGACACGTCCGTGAAGACGCCTTCCCGGGTCAGCCGCCGTACGCTCAGCGCGACGTCGCCCGGTTCCACCTCCTGCTTGGGGTACAGCTCGTCGAGGTCGCGGCCGACCATGCGCCGGACGAGGTCGTCCTCGGTCATCCCCTCGAGCGGTTCGCTGGCGATCCAGGCGCCGTCGCGCAGGGTGGTCACCCGCTGGCAGATCTCGAAGATCTCCTCCAGCCGGTGGGAGATGAACAGCACCGCCGCACCCTGCTCGCGCAGGGTGCGGACGACGCCGAAGAGCCGGGCCACCTCGCTGCCGGTGAGGGCCGCGGTCGGCTCGTCCATGATCAGGACGCGGGCGTCGAAGGAGAGCGCCTTGGCGATCTCCACGATCTGCTGGTCCGCGATGGACAGGCCGCGCGCCGGGCGCTCGGGGTCGAGGTCGACGCCCAGGCGCCGCATCAGGGCCGCGGTGGCCGCGTTCGTGGCCTTGTGGTCGATCCGGCCGAGGGCCTTGCGGGGCTGGCGGCCCATGAAGATGTTCTCGGCGATCGACAGATCGGGGAAGAGGGTCGGTTCCTGGTAGATCACGGCGATACCGGCGTCCCGGGCGTCGGCCGGGCCGTGGAAGACGGTCGGCTCACCGTCGAGCAGCACCTGACCGGCATCCGGTCGGTGCACACCGGCGAGCGTCTTGATGAGGGTCGACTTGCCCGCGCCGTTCTCGCCGGCGAGGGCGTGCACCTCGCCGGGGAACAGTTCCAGGGACACGTCTCTCAGGGCGCGCACCGCGCCGAAGGACTTGGAGATGTCCCTGAGCGCCAGCACCGGGGCCGGACCCGTGTCGGACGGGTGGGTCATGGGGGCTCCTCGACGACGCCGGCGGGTTGTCCTCACCGCGTCGTGAAAGGTTTCAACCTGGTTGCCGGGACGTTAGGCGGGCCAGCCATGTCACGTCAATGGGGTCGCCTCGAAAAAATTTCGAAAGCCCAAGGCACGACGTGGCCACGGGAAGATCGATCCGCCACAGACCTTGACACCCCAGGTGGGGGCTCTTAGCTTCCCATCCTGAATCGTTTCACGCCGGTGTCCTCCACCGATGCCCACCGATGCCACAGGAGCCCCCAAGTGACCGAGCTCGCCGCAGTGAAGGCCGCTCTGAAGTCCCAGGCCGTCGAGACGCCGTCATGGGCGTACGGGAACTCGGGCACGCGCTTCAAGGTGTTCGCGCAAGCCGGGGTCCCCCGCGATCCGCGGGAGAAGCTGGAGGACGCGGCGAAGGTCCACGAGTTCACGGGCGTCGCGCCGACCGTGGCGCTGCACATCCCGTGGGACAAGGTGGACGACTACGCGGCGCTGGCCAAGTACGCGCAGGAGCGCGGCGTGAGGCTCGGCGCGATCAACTCCAACACCTTCCAGGACGACGACTACAAGCTGGGCAGCATCTGCCATCCGGACGCGGCGGTGCGGCGCAAGGCCGTCGACCATCTGCTGGAGTGCGTCGACATCATGGACGCCACCGGGTCGAGGGACCTGAAGCTGTGGTTCGCGGACGGGACGAACTACCCCGGGCAGGACGACATCCGTGAGCGGCAGGACCGGCTCGCGGAGGGCCTCGCCGAGGTGTACGAGCGGCTGGGCGAGGGGCAGCGGATGCTGCTGGAGTACAAGTTCTTCGAGCCTGCCTTCTATACGACGGACGTGCCGGACTGGGGGACGGCGTACGCGCACTGCCTGAAGCTGGGGCCGAAGGCGCAGGTCGTGGTGGACACGGGGCATCACGCACCGGGCACCAACATCGAGTTCATCGTGGCGACGCTGCTGCGGGAGGGCAAGCTCGGCGGGTTCGACTTCAACTCGCGGTTCTACGCCGACGACGACCTGATGGTCGGGGCAGCGGATCCGTTCCAGCTGTTCCGGATCATGTACGAGGTGGTGCGCGGGGGCGGGTTCACCTCCGAGGTCGCCTTCATGCTCGACCAGTGCCACAACATCGAGGCCAAGATCCCGGCGATCATCCGCTCGGTGATGAACGTCCAGGAGGCCACGGCCAAGGCGCTGCTGGTGGACCGGGACGCGCTGGCTGCTGCGCAGCGGGCGGGGGATGTGCTGGGCGCCAACGCGGTGCTCATGGACGCGTACAACACGGACGTTCGTCCGCTGCTGGCGGAGGTGCGGGAGGAGATGGGGCTGGACCCCGACCCCATGGGGGCGTACGCCCGGTCCGGATGGGCTCAGAAGATCGTTGAGGAGCGCGTGGGCGGTCAGCAGGCAGGTTGGGGAGCGTAGGCGCTGCGCTGCGTCTGCCGGGTAAGGCCGTTCGCAGACTGCGGGCGGGATGTGGCTGGTCACTCCCCCAAGTTCTCGGCTTCGCTCGAACAGGGGGACCCCCATCGCGGCGGAGCCGCACATCGATACAGACCCGCGCCCCTTTGGGGCGCGCTCCACTCACCCCTCGTCTATGAAGGACTGGACATGTCTCTCCATCCCGAAGCCGCCGCTCTCCTCGCCCGTTCCCATCGGCTGGGCTCAGATCCCCGTAACACCAACTACGCCGGCGGCAACGCCTCCGCCAAAGGCACCGGCACCGATCCCGTGACCGCGGGTGATGTCGAGCTGATGTGGGTCAAGGGGTCCGGGGGTGATCTCGGGACCCTGAGCGAGGACGGGCTGGCCGTGCTGCGGCTCGACCGGCTGCGGGCCCTCGTCGGCGTCTACCCCGGTGTGGAGCGCGAGGACGAGATGGTCGCCGCGTTCGACTACTGTCTGCACGGCAAGGGCGGGGCCGCCCCCTCCATCGACACCGCCATGCACGGTCTCGTCGACGCGCCCCACGTCGACCACCTCCACCCCGACTCCGGGATCGCGCTCGCCTGCGCGGCCGACGGGGAGAAGCTGACCGCCGAGTGCTTCGGCGACACCGTGGTGTGGGTGCCGTGGCGGCGGCCCGGGTTCCAGCTCGGGCTGGACATCGCCGCGATCAAGGAGGCCAACCCGCAGGCGATCGGCTGCATCCTGGGCGGGCACGGCATCACCGCCTGGGGAGCCACCTCGCAGGAGTGCGAGCGCAACTCGCTGCACATCATCCGCACCGCCGAGGCCTTCCTCGCCGAGCGGGGCAGGCCCGAGCCGTTCGGGCCCGTGATCGAGGGGTACGAGGCCCTGCCCGGGGCCGAGCGCCGGGAACGGGCCGCGGCCCTCGCTCCGCACATCCGGGCGATCGCCTCCCAGGACAAGCCGCAGGTCGGGCACTTCACCGACTCCGAGGTCGTCCTCGACTTCGTGGCGCGGGCGGAGCACCTTCGGCTCGCCGCCCTCGGCACCTCCTGCCCGGATCATTTCCTGCGCACCAAGGTCCGTCCGCTGGTCCTCGACCTGCCGCCGACGGCGCCGCTGGAGGAGGCCGTCGCCCGGCTGAAGGAACTGCACGCCGCCTACCGCGAGGAGTACGCCGCCTACTACGAGAGGCATGCTCTGCCCGACTCCCCCGCCATGCGGGGGGCCGACCCGGCGATCGTGCTCGTGCCCGGCGTCGGCATGTTCTCCTTCGGCAAGGACAAGCAGACCGCCCGCGTGGCCGGCGAGTTCTACGTCAACGCGATCAACGTGATGCGCGGGGCCGAGGCCGTGTCGACGTACGCGCCGATCGAGGAGTCCGAGAAGTTCCGCATCGAGTACTGGGCGCTGGAGGAGGCCAAGCTCCAGCGGATGCCGAAGCCCAAGCCGCTCGCCACACGGGTGGCGCTGGTGACCGGGGCCGGCAGCGGCATCGGCAAGGCGATCGCCGGGCGGCTGGTGGCCGAGGGCGCCTGCGTCGTCGTCGCCGACCTCGACGCCGAGAACGCCGCCGCCGTGGCCGAGGAGCTGGGCGGGCCGGACAAGGCCGTCGCCGTGACGGTCGACGTCACCTCCGAGGAGCAGATCGTGGACGCCTTCAAGGCCGCCGTGCTGGCCTTCGGCGGCGTCGACCTCGTGGTCAACAACGCCGGCATCTCCCTCTCCAAGCCGCTGCTGGAGACCTCCGCGAAGGACTGGGACCTCCAGCACGACATCATGGCCCGCGGCTCCTTCCTCGTCTCCCGCGAGGCCGCCCGCGTGATGATCGCCCAGCAGCTGGGCGGCGACATCGTCTACATCGCCTCCAAGAACGCCGTCTTCGCCGGGCCCGACAACATCGCCTACTCCGCGACCAAGGCCGACCAGGCGCACCAGGTGCGGCTGCTGGCCGCCGAGCTGGGTGAGCACGGCATCCGCGTGAACGGGGTCAACCCGGACGGGGTGGTACGGGGGTCCGGGATCTTCGCGGGCGGCTGGGGCGCGCAGCGCGCGGCCGTGTACGGGGTGCCGGAGGAGAAGCTCGGCGAGTTCTACGCCCAGCGGACCATCCTCAAGCGGGAGGTGCTGCCGGAGCACGTCGCGAACGCCGTGTTCGCGCTGACGGGCGGGGACCTCACCCACACCACGGGACTGCACATCCCGGTCGACGCCGGCGTCGCGGCCGCCTTCCTGCGGTGAGCGCCGTGCAGTCGTACGCAGCGGTCGACCTCGGCGCGTCCAGCGGGCGCGTCATGGTCGGCCGCGTGGGCCCCGGCACCCTGGAGCTGACCGAGGCGCACCGGTTCCCGAACCGGCCCGTGCGGGTCCCCGAGGGGCTGCGCTGGGACATCCTGTCGCTGTACGCGGGCGTCCTGGACGGGCTGCGCGCGGCCGGTCAGGTCGACTCGGTCGGCATCGACAGCTGGGCCGTGGACTACGGCCTGCTGGACGCGGACGGGGCCCTGCTGGGCAATCCGGTGCACTACCGGGACGCCCGCACGGAGGGGATCGCGGAGAAGGTCTGGGCGACCGTGCCCGCGGACGAGCTGTACGCGGCCACCGGCTTGCAGTACGCGCCCTTCAACACGCTGTACCAGCTGACCGCGGCCCGCTCCACCGCCCAACTCGGCCAGGCCGAGCGCCTGTTGCTCGTTCCGGACCTGCTGACGTACTGGCTGACGGGCGAGCAGGGCACCGAGCTGACCAACGCCTCCACCACCCAGCTCATCGACCCCCGCACCCGCGACTGGGCGTACGGCGTCGCGGCCCGGCTGGACATCGACCTGAGCCTGTTCGCGCCGCTGCGCCGGCCCGGCGACCCGGCCGGTGTGCTGCGGCCCGCTGTGCTGGAAGAGACGGGTCTGCGGGGTCCCGTGCCGGTGACCACCGTGGGCTCGCACGACACGGCGTCCGCGGTGGCCGCCGTACCGGCCGTCGGTGAGCGGTTCGCCTACATCTGCACCGGCACCTGGTCGCTGGCCGGCCTGGAACTCCGGGCACCCGTGCTGACCGAGGAGAGCCGGGCCGCCAACTTCACCAACGAGCTGGGCCTGGACGGCACGGTCCGCTATCTGCGCAACATCATGGGGCTGTGGCTGCTCCAGGAGTGCGTACGGGAATGGGGCGACCCTGACCTGCCCGGGCTGCTGTCGGCCGCCGCGGAGGTCCCGGCGCTGCGGTCCGTGGTGGACGCCGGCGATGCGGAGTTCCTGGCGCCCGGGCGGATGCCGGCGCGCATCGCCGAGGCGTGCCGGGCCTCGGGGCAGCCGGTGCCGGACTCGCCCGCCGAGGTCACGCGGTGCATCCTCGACTCCCTCGCACTCGCCCACCGCCGGGCCGTGTCCGAGGTCCAGCGGCTCGCCGACCACCCGGTGGACGTGGTCCACATCGTCGGGGGCGGCACCCGCAACGCCCTGCTGTGCCAACTGACCGCCGACGCCTGCGGGCTGCCGGTGGTGGCCGGCCCGACGGAGGCGGCCGCCCTCGGGAACGTCCTCGTCCAGGCCCGCGCCCACGGGCTCGTCGGCGACCGGGCCGAGATGCGCCTGCTGCTCGCCGCCACCCAGCCGCTCACACGGTACGAACCGCGCGGCGACACGGCCGTGTGGCGGGCGGCGGAGTCCCGGCTCACCACCCCCTGAGCCGGGGTCTACCCTAAGTCGCCCCCGCCGACTACCCTGCATTCATCCGATGACCGACCCCCGAGGAGCCGCGATGCGTGTCGCCCTGTTCCTGACCTGCGTCAACGACACGCTATATCCGGACACCGGCCGCGCGGTGGTGAAACTGCTGACCAGGATGGGCGTCGAGGTGGACTTCCCGATGGCGCAGACGTGCTGCGGGCAGGCCCACTACAACACCGGATACCGGCACGAGGCCGAGCCGCTCGCCGTGAAGTTCTCCGATGTCTTCAGGGAATACGAGGCGATCGTGACGCCGTCGGGGTCGTGCGGGGCGATGGTGCGGGAGCTGTATCCGCGGATGGGCGAGCGGGCGCGGGCGGAGGGTCGCGGGGACACGCTCGCGGCCACGCTGGCGCCCGTGGTCCCGAAGACGTACGAGCTGACGGAGTTCCTGGTGGACGTGCTGGGAGTGACCGATGTCGGCGCGTACTACCCGCACAAGGTGACCTACCACCCGACCTGCCACGGTCTGCGGGGCCTGGGCCTCGGCGACCGCCCCAGGCGGCTGCTCCAGGCCGTGAAGGGACTGGAGTTGGCCGAGCTGCCGGGGGCCGAGGAGTGCTGCGGCTTCGGCGGCACGTTCGCCCTGAAGAACTCCGATGTCTCGGCAGCGATGGGCGTCGACAAGGTGCGCAACGCGGAGTCGACGGGCGCGGAGGTGCTGTGCGCGGCCGACAACTCCTGTCTGATGCACATCGGCGGGACGATGGCGCGCCTGAGGGTCGGGATGCGGCCGGTGCACATCGCGGAGATCCTGGCGAGCACGGAAGAGGAGCCGCTGATATGAGCGGAACGTATCTCGGTATGCCCGCTTTCCCGGCGGCGGCGCACGAGGCGGTGCGCGACCGGACCTTGCGCGGCAATCTGCGCCACGCCACCCACACCATCCGCGCCAAGCGGGCCAAGGCGGTCGCGGAGGTGTCCGACTGGACGGCGCTGAGGGAGGCGGGCCGGCGGATCAAGGACCACACCCTGCGCCATCTCGACCGGTATCTGGTCCAGTTGGAGGAGTCGGTCACGGCTGCGGGCGGCGTGGTGCACTGGGCCGCCGACGCGGACGAGGCGAACCGGATCGTGGCCGAACTGGTCAGGGCGACCGGCGAGTCGGAAGTCGTCAAGGTCAAATCGATGGCCACCCAGGAGATCGGCCTCAACGAGGCTCTGGAGGCGGAGGGCATCCGCGCCTACGAGACCGATCTCGCCGAACTGATCGTCCAGTTGGGCAAGGACCGGCCCTCCCACATCCTCGTCCCGGCGATCCACCGAAACCGCGGGGAGATCCGGGACATCTTCCGCTCGGAGATGGCCGAGTGGGGCCGCCCCGCGCCCGAGGGGCTGACCGACAGGCCCGCCGAACTCGCCGAGGCGGCCCGGCTGCACCTGCGGGAGAAGTTCCTGCGCGCCAAGGTCGGGATCTCCGGCGCGAACTTCATGGTCGCTCAGACCGGCACGCTGGTCGTGGTGGAGTCCGAGGGCAACGGGCGGATGTGCGTCACCCTCCCCGAGACGCTGATCTCGGTGGTCGGCATCGAGAAGATCGTGCCGACCTGGCGGGACCTGGAGGTGTTCCTGCAGACCCTGCCGCGCTCCTCCACGGCCGAACGCATGAACCCGTACACCAGCACGTGGACCGGCACGACCGATGAGGACGGGCCGAAGACCTTCCACCTGGTCCTGCTCGACAACGGGCGCACCGACACGCTCGCCGACCAGGTGGGCCGCCAGGCGCTGCGCTGCATCCGCTGCTCGGCCTGTCTCAATGTCTGCCCGGTGTACGAGCGGGCGGGCGGACACGCCTACGGCTCGGTGTACCCGGGCCCGATCGGCGCGATCCTCAGTCCCCAGCTGAGGGGCACGCAGAGCGAGATCGACGCCTCGCTGCCGTACGCGTCCTCGCTGTGCGGCGCCTGCTACGAGGTGTGCCCGGTCGCCATCGACATCCCCGAGGTGCTGGTGCATCTGCGGGAACGGGTCGTGCAGGGCGGGCCGGTGACACGGGGCGGCAACAAGGTCGTGCTGAGGCCCGCGAAGGGCCATGCCGCCGAACGGGCCGCGATGCGGGCGGCACGCTGGGCGTTCGGCCACCCCGGGGCGCTGCGGACGGGTCAGCGGCTGGCGTCGCGGTCGCGCCGCTTCCTCCCCCGGACGCTGCCGGGGCCGGGCCGGGCGTGGAGCGCGAGCCGGGACCTGCCGCAGGTGCCGGCGGAGCCGTTCCGCGACTGGTGGCAGCGGACCCGCGGCAGCAAGGACGGAGGCGACGGCAAGTGAACAGCAGAGAGCAGATCCTGGGCCGGGTGCGGCGCGCGCTGACGGACGTACCGAAGGACGACACGGCGTACGAACAGGCCGTTCCCCGGGACTATCTGCGGCAGCACGGCGAACGCACCGTCAAGGAGACGATCGATCTGCTGGCGGAGAACCTGGCGGACTACCGGGCGATCGTGCACCGCTCCGATGCCACCGCGCTGCCGTCGGTGCTGGCCGGCCTGCTCGCCGCGCGCGGCGCGCGCACCGTCCTGGTTCCGCCCGGACTGCCGTCGCACTGGCTCACCGGCGTCGAGCAGGTCCCCGACCGGGCGGAGAGCACCCCGCACGAGCTGGACGGCGTCGACAGCGTGGTCACCGGCTGCGCCGTCGCCATCGCCGAGACCGGCACCATCGTGCTGGACGGCGCACCGGACCAGGGCCGCCGCCGTATCACCCTGGTCCCCGACCACCACATCTGTGTGGTGCGCGTGCCCGACCAGGTGGTCTCCTCCGTCCCCCAGGCCCTGGAACGGCTCGATCCGGCACGCCCGCTGACATGGATCTCCGGGCCGTCCGCGACGAGCGACATCGAGCTGGACCGGGTCGAGGGGGTGCACGGTCCGCGCACCCTGGAGGTGGTGCTGGTGAGCGGTGAGTGACCGGCGCGGTTAGCGTGAGGGAATGATCCGGTTCGAGCAGGTCACCAAGCGGTATCCGGACGGCACGACGGCCGTGCGCGACCTGTCGTTCGAGGTCGCCGAGGGGGAACTGGTCACGCTCGTCGGGCCGTCCGGGTGCGGCAAGACGACCACGATGATGCTGGTCAACCGGCTGGTGGAACCGACCTCCGGGCGGGTCCTCGTGGGCGGCGCCGACGTCGCGGGCGTCGATCCGGTGCGGTTGCGGCGCCGGATCGGCTACGTCATCCAGCAGGTGGGGCTGTTCCCGCACCGGACCGTGCTCGACAACACGGCGACGGTCCCCCTGCTACTGGGCTGGAAGAGGGCCAAGGCGCGGGCGCGGGCCGCCGAGCTGCTGGAGCTGGTGGGCCTGGACCCGAGGACGTACGGGCCGCGCTACCCCGACCAGTTGTCGGGCGGTCAGCGGCAGCGGGTCGGGGTGGCGCGGGCACTCGCCGCCGATCCGCCCGTGCTGCTCATGGACGAGCCGTTCGGGGCGGTCGACCCGGTGGTGCGGAAACAGTTGCAGGACGAGTTCCTGCGGATGCAGGCGGCGGTGCGCAAGACGGTGCTGCTGGTCACGCACGACATCGAGGAAGCGGTGCGGCTGGGCGACCGGATCGCGGTGTACGGGCAGGGACGCGTCGAGCAGTTCGACACGCCGGGAGCGGTGCTGGGCAGGCCGGCCACCCCGCGTGTCGCCGCGTTCGTGGGCGCGGACCGTGGGATGAAGCGCCTGTCGGTGACGGAGGTCCAGCCGGGCGACCTCGAACAGCCGCCGGTCACCCGCCTCGACGAGCCCGCCCGGCGGGCCGAGGCCCGGTTGCGGGCCGAGGGCGCACTCCGGGCGGTCGTCCTCGCCGCTGAGGGTGGTCTGCACGGCTGGGTCGGCACCGAGGAGCTGGCCGGCGGCGGCCTCGTACGCGACCACGCCCACCGGATGGACTGCTGGGTTCCGGTGGGCGCTTCGCTGAAGGAGGCGTTCGAGGTGATGATCCAGTACGACGCCGGGTGGGTGGCCGTTCTGGACGCAAGGCACTTCCTCGGCGTCCTGACCCCGGCCGGGCTCCACACGGCCCTTCGCCGCTCGGCGGACGCGTTCACTCCGTGACGAAGTCGGCCATCATCGCCATGTCCTCGTGTTCCAGGTTGTGGCAGTGCAGCATGTAGCGGCCCGGGTAGTCGGTGAACCGGGTGACGATCTCCACGGATTCGGCGGGGCGCAGGTCGACCGTGTCCTTCCAGCCCGCGTCGTACGGCCCGGGCGAGCGGCCGTTGCGGGCGGTCACCCGGAAGTGGTTGAGGTGGAGATGGACGGGGTGGTGGAAGTCGGTGACGAACCGCCACACCTCGGTGGTGCCGAGCCGGACGGTGGCCAGGGGCCTGCCGGGCTCGTAGGGGCGGCCGTTGATGGTCCAGCCGGTGGATCCGGCGCGCCGCTGGAAGTGGAACGTCCGCACCGCGGTGGCCCGGTCCGGGCGCGGCGTGGGTATCGCGGACAGCCGTGCCGGTATGCGTGAGTCGTCGGCCGGTGGCCGGGCGGTGGAGACGTCGAATCGCATCACGGCGGTCGTGCTGCCGCTGCCCAGTTGGTTGACCAGCCGTACGCGGGTGCCGGGCCGGTAGCGGGAGAAGTCGACGACCACGTCGAAGCGTTCGGCCGGGGCGATGTCCAGCGAGTCGTGCGCGAGCGGCGTCTGAAGCAGGCCGCCGTCGCCGCCGATCTGCACCAGGCCGCCGCCACCCGGAGGCGGAGGGTCGAGCGCCAGACGGTAACGGCGGGCGTTCGAGGCGTTGAGCAGGCGCAGCCGGTAGCGCAGCCGCCGGACCGGAAGTACCGGCCAGGGTGCCCCGTTGACCAGGATGACGTCGCCCAGGACGCCGTCCATGTAGCGCGCACTGACGCCTGGCGTGTGCTGTGCCGCGTCCAGGGCGGGGTACCGGAAGGAACCGTCGGCCGCGAAGGACCGGTCGGTGATCATCAGGGGGATGTCGCGGTCGCCGCGGGGCAGCGGCAACGCCTCTTCCTCGTCGTCGTGGACGAGGTGGAACCCGGCGAGGCCGTGCCAGACGTTCGGGCCGGTGAAGCCCATACGGTGGTCGTGGTACCAGAGGGTGGCGGCCCGTTGCTCCATCGGATACGTGTACGTCCGCACGACCGCGGCACTGTCGTGGGACCCGGCGGTCCCGGCCATGCCGGTCATCCCCGACATCCCCGGCATCGCCGCCATGTCGTCCGCCCCGGACACGGTGCCGCCGCGCGGCAGGATCAGCGCGGTCGGATAGCCGTCGCTGCCGTACGGGGTGTGGCCGCCGTGCAGGTGGACGACGGTCGGATGCGGCAGTTCGTTGCGGTGCCGCACCACCGTGCGGCGCCCCGAGCGCGAGAGCAGCGTAGGCCCGGGGAAGGTCCCGCCGTAGGTCCAGGCGGTGGTCTCCAGACCGGGCAGGATACGCAGGCGCGCCGTCCGCTGGGTGATCTCGTACACGTCCGTGGTGCCGTCGGAGCGGACCGGAGCGAGCACGGACGGCACGGGCAGCGGCACCGCGTACCGCGGCGGCAGCGGGGCCTGGCTGCGCAGCAGCAGCCCCGGCTGACCGGGCGTCAGCGCGCCCGAGGCCATGGCCCATCCGCCGACGGTGAGCGCGCCGCCGCCGAGGGCCGCCGCGGCGAGCAGGCGGCGTCGGCCGATGCCCCCGCTCATGCGCTCTCCTCCGCACGGCGGGAACGGTCCGGACGCCAGGCCCAGACCAGCATCAGCAAGGTGCAGGCGATGATCGCCACGCCCAGCGGGACATGAACGGCGAGTACGCGCGCGTACCCCATGGCGATCTGTCCCGCCTCCGCCCCGAACAGCGCGACGCCGGTCAGGGCCGGCCAGCCGGGCCCGCCACCGGGTCGCCACAGCAGCACCGAAGCCACGATCTGGGCCACGGCGACGAGCCCGGTGGCGGTCGCGTTGAGGGCGTGCAGGTCGAGGGCTCCGTAGTGACCGGACAGGAAGCTCCCGGCCAGTACCGCCTGCCCGACGGCCAGGACGGCCTCGCATGTCACCACGGTCCGGAAGAGCACGAGGGCCCAGGGCCGCACCGAGGGGCGGCCGCCGTCGGCGGGTACGGGGGGATCCGCCACCGGGCGCGGGGAAGGAACGATCCGATTAGGCATGGACGAGATAGTGCCAGATGAGACTATCTCTTGGGAACCAATCTCGGCTTGCCCTATGCTGAACGGCCATGAACGCCCCCCGTTCCGCCTCCCCCGCACCCGATGCCGGCCCCGCGCGCATCGGCCCGCTCCTCCGTCTCGCCCAGCGACGGGCCGCACGGACGTTCGCCGAGGCACTGCGTCCGCTCGGCATCGAGGGCCGGCACTACGGGGTGCTGCTCAACCTCACCAGGCACGGGGCGCTCAGCCAGCGCCGGCTCATCGACCTCACCGGCAGCGACAAGTCCTCGATGGTGCGCACGGTCGACGACCTGGAGGCCCGCGCTCTGGCCGTGCGGCGGCCCTCGCCCGCCGACCGGCGCGCCCACGCGGTGGAGCTGACCGAAGAGGGCAGAGACCTGTTCGCCGAGGCCTCGCGGATCGCCGACGAGGTGGGCGCCCGGCTCCTGGACTGCCT
This sequence comes from Streptomyces sp. Y2F8-2, assembly GCF_014905555.1. Lineage (GTDB taxonomy): Bacteria > Actinomycetota > Actinomycetes > Streptomycetales > Streptomycetaceae > Streptomyces > Streptomyces cynarae. The sequence goes on from NZ_BNGS01000013.1 coordinate 265,629, forward strand.
GGAAGAGGACGACCAGGAACTGTTGTGCTCACTTCTGGAACGCTTCGTCAGGGCACCCGAAACGTAGGGCGTGTGCGTCAGAACCGGGCGGCGGACAGTGGCGGGCATGACCCGACAGCCACGGGCCGCCCGGTCGGGCGTCGTGTCGTCCTGCTGCTGGGGCGCGGCTGTGCGGCGCCGCTCATCGGCTTCCGGAGCGGACAGGAGGTCCACCCGCGGCGTCACTTCAGGAGCCCCTTGTCCTCGAGGTAGGCGCGGGCCACGTCCTGCGGCAGCCGCCGCCAGCTGTCCACCCGCTGGTTCAGGGACGTCAGGTCCTCTGTCGTCAGGACCGAGTTGAGAGCGCCCAGGGCCTTGGTCACCCGGACTCCGCCCGCCCGGGCGCGGTTGACGACCGGGACGACGTAGTCCGCGTTCTGCAGGTGTCGGTCGTCGGCGAGCAGGACGAGCCCGAACGCGTCGAGGGTGGCGTCCGTCGTGGTGGTCAGCACCATCTGGTCCCGTCCGTCCCGGACGGCGCGCTTGGCCTGTGTGGTGCCGACACCCTTGGGGTCGACACCGGTGATGTCGATGCCGTAGACCTTCCTCAACCCCGGCGCGCAGTACGGCCGGCGCACGCATTCGTCCCCGGCGGCGAGCCGCACCTTCAGGCCGGAGCGGCCGAGGTCGCTCAGGGTCCTCAGGTGGTGGTCGCGGGCGAAGGCGCGGGTCACTGCGAAGGCGTTCCGGTCGACCGCGCGTCCCGGGTCGAGCACCGTCAGTCCGCGGGGCGCGGCCAGTCCCCGCAGCGCTCTCATGGTGGCGGCGAGGTCCGGCGAGCCGACGGGCGCGGCCCCGGCGCCGTGGGACCTTGCCTGGAGCCAGTCCGCGAAGGTGGCCGCGTACTCCGGGATCACGTCGATCTGCCCGGACTCCAGGGCGGGTTCGTACAGTTCGCGGTTGGCGACGGTGATGAGGGAGGTCGTGTAGCCGGCCCGGTTCAGCAACAGGGCGTACATGTGGGCGAGCAGGTCGCTCTCGGTGAAGCCGGCCGAGCCGACGGTCAGGTGCCTGCTGTCGCCGGGCGGCGCGGTGACCCGGCCCCGGGTCTCCAGGGAGGGGCCCGTCATACAGCCGGCGACCACCAGGGCGGACGCGAGCGCCGCGTACCGTCTCATCGCCGGTCCCTCGCCCGGCGCGGCGCCAGCCGCTCGACGGCCTCGAAGATCCCCTCGACCACCAGTGCGAACGCGGCCACCAGGACCGCCCCGGCGACGACCTGCGGCGTACTGGCCAGGTTGAAGCCCGCGGTGATGATGCGGCCGAGTCCGCCGCCCCCGGCCAGCGCGGCGATCGTGGCGGTGGCGACGAGCTGGACGGCGGCGATGCGCACCCCGCCCAGCACCATGGGGAGCGACAGGGGCAGCTCCACGCGCAGGAGCATCTGCCGGCCGGTCATGCCCATCCCCCGCGCCGCCCGCACCACGTCGGGGTCGACCTCCCGCATGCCGACGTACGCGTTGGTCAGCAGCGGCGGTACCGCGAACAGCACGAGAGCGACGACGGTCGGGCCGTCGCCCCAAGCGCCGATCGGGGTGAGCAGCAGGAGCACCAGTACGGCGAAGGTGGGGACGGCACGGCCGACGTTGGAGAGGTTGACGGCGAGTGCGCCGCCCTTGCCGAGGTGACCCAGGACGAGGGCGACCGGCAGTGCGATCAGGCAGCTGACGAGGAGACAGACCGCGGTCAGGACGAAGTGCTGCTGCAGCCGGTGCCCGATGCCGTCGTCGCCCGCCCAGTGCGCCGGGTCGGTGAGCCAGTCCCAGGTGTCGCCGAGGGTCCTCATCGGCTTCTCGCCCTCGCCCAGGGGGTGGCGAGCCGTTGCACACCGAGCAGCAGCACGTCGGCGGCCACCGCGATCAGCACGCACAGCACGGACGCGGTCAACACCTGTGCCTTGAAGTAGGTGTTCATGCCCGCGTAGATGAGGTTGCCGAGACCGCCGAAGCCGACGATCGCCCCGACCGTGACCAGGGACACCGCCGAGACGGTGGCGATGCGCAGGCCGGCCATGGCGGCAGGCAGGGCGAGCGGCAGTTCCACGGTGAGCAGCAGCCGGATCGGCCCGTAGCCCATGCCGAGGGCGGCCTGCCGGGTCTCCTCGGGAACGGCGCGCAGCCCGGCGAGGATGTTCCGGACGAGCAGAGTGAGCGAGTAGAGGGCGAGTCCGGTGACGACCAGGGTCGCCGACAGCCCGTACAGGGGCAGGAGCAGCGAGAACATGGCCAGCGACGGAATCGTGTAGAGGACCGTCGTGACACCGAGGACGGGTGCGGCGGCCCGGCGCAGGCGGCGTGCCAGGACCGCGAGCGGGAGCGCCACGAGCAGGCCGATGACGATAGAGGCCGTGACCAGCTGCAGATGCTGGAGCACCGCGTCGAGGAGGATGTGGCGGCGGGTGCGCAGGTAGGCGCCGCAGATCCACTCGTTGCGGGCGAGGCAGTCGTCCGGGGGCGAGGTCACACGTCCATGGGACCGGGCGGGTGAGGGGCCGCGCTCGTTGTGGTGGCCCGTCGGGGTGTCGCCGTCCGCACCGCGGTGGCGACGGAGGTGTCGTGCGTGCGGGGCGGGGGGAACCGTGGCCCGCGTGAGGTGCGTACGACCCGAGGGGCAGCCCCAAGGCGGGGGCCGCCCCTCGTGCGCGTGCGGGACGGCTCAGCGGCTCACGCTGATGGTGTTCAGCCGGGGGTCGTCGGCGTCGGGGAGGTTCATGCCCGACTCCAGGCCCGTACGCAGATAGCGCAGCACCGGCTCGGTGAGGCGTTCGCCCGGCAGGACGGCCGGGATGCCCGGCGGATAGGGCGTGATCATCTCGGCGCAGATCCGGCCTGCCGCCTGCTCCAGGGGCACGGACTCCTTGGGCCCGAAGTACGCGTCACGCGGCAGGCACGCCTGTTCGAGGCGCATCCCGTCTCCCGTCGGCACCTCGGGGTGCGGCAGACCGGCCGCGAGCTCGTCGGCGTGCCCGGCGAGGTCGCGCAGGGCCCGAAGCAGGGGGCGGGTGGTGTCGGGCGAGTCGGCGAAGGTGAGCTGTGCGCTGATCCGGCGGTGGTCGGAGAGGTGCATGTCGATGTGGTGTTCGGCGCGCAGCCAGTCGGCGGCGCGGTAGCCGCTCGTGCCGAGGCCGCTGACGTCGATGGTGACGGGCAGCGGGTCGTAGTCCGCGGACAGGCCCGGGCCCACCAGGTCGTCGCGCCCGAGGACCTCCAGGCCCGGGATCTCCTCGACGGCGGCCCGGACCTGCTCGGCCAGGTGCAGCGCGTCGTCCAGCAGGTCCTTGCCGCGCAGGGCCATCTGGCGGCGCCAGGCGTCGAGTCCCGCGAAGATGAGGACCGAGGGGCTGGTGGTGCCCAGCAGGTCCGCACGCGACTTCAGGGTCGTGGGATCGATCAAAGACCCCTGCAGATGGAAGACGGAGCCCTGTTCGAAGCCGCTGCCCATTTTGTGGATGCTGGTCACGCAGACGTCCGCGCCGGCGTCCATCGCCCAGGACGGCAGATCCGGATGGAAGGGCAGGTGCGCGCCCCACGCCTCGTCGACGATGAGCGGCACTCCGCGCGCGTGGCAGACCTCGGCGATCGCGGCCAGGTCCGCGCAGCCGCCGTACGGGGTCGGGCTGGTGACCAGGGCGCCGCGCGCCTCGGGATGGCGGTCGAGGGCCTCGGCGAAGGCCTCCGCCGAGGGTGCGTGCGCGAAGCGCTGCCGCTCGTCCCACTGGGGGTCGGCCCAGACGGGCTCGATGCCCGCCAGGATCAGTCCGGAGACCACCGACTTGTGGGCGTCACGGCCCACGACGAGCTGCTCGTGCGGGCCCGCCACGGCGAGCATCGCGGCCTTCACGGACAGCGAGCTGCCGCACGTGGTGAAGAAGGTGTGCTCGGCATGGACGGCGTCCGCCATCAGCTCCTCGGCCCGCGCCAGGACGTCACCGGTCATGCGGCGGTCGTCGAGACCGCCCGAGGCGAGCACATCGGAGCGGAAGACGTCACTCAGCAGCTCTCTGGCCTCCGGGTCGGCGCCACGGGCCTGTTTGTGCCCGGGTGGCGTGAACGCGAGTTCCCCGCGCTCGTGGTAGCGGCGCAGGGCTTCGAGAATCGGCACTCGGGTCTGGTCCACGGGTGTTCCCTCCTTCGTCGAGCGGTCGGTCACGGCTCTCGGTCGGAGGGGCGTCCCTCGGCGGCCTTCCGGTTGGCCTGGCGGCTCGGGGTGATCGGGTCACCCGCGCCGCCCCCGGTGCCCCCGCCGGTGTCGGTGTCGTCCTCGTGGCCCTGCTCCTTCACCTCCTGAAGAACCTCCTCGGTGGCGGTACGGGTCGGCTTCTTGCGCCACGGCAGGCGCGACAGGATCGTGCTCATGGCGGGCCGGGTACCCGCGGATCGCCGGATCAGGCGGGCCGGAGCCGCCGCTCACGCGTTCGGCCGCCGCACCGCCGCCTCCAGCTCAGGCCCGCCCGTTGAGCGCCCGCGCCGCCACCTTCAGATCGGACACGAGCCCGGCGTACGCCGCCTCCCGGTCGTCGGCGCGGAGGATCGCCGAGGGGTGCACCGTCGCGACGACGTACCGCTCCTCCTCGGAGCCGGGCAGCGGGAGCAGGCTCCCGCGGTCCTTGCTCACCCGGAAGGAGCCGCCCAGCAGCGACTTGGCGGCGGTCGCGCCCAGGGCGACCACCACATCGGGCCGGATCAGGTCCAGTTCGGCGCGCAACCAGGGCTTGCAGGCGCCCATCTCGCGGAGGCTGGGCGCCTTGTGGATGCGCCGCTTGCCGCGTTCGGGCACGACGGTGAACTTGAAGTGCTTGACCGCGTTGGTGACGTACGCGGTGCCGCGGTCGATGCCGGCCTCGGTCAGCGCCTTGTCCAGCAGGCGTCCGGCCGGGCCCACGAAGGGTTCGCCCTGGCGGTCCTCCTGGTCGCCCGGCTGCTCGCCGACCAGCACGACCCGCGCCGAACCGTCCCCCTGCCCGAACACGGTCTGGGTGGCGTTCTCGTACAGGGGGCAGCCGTGGCAGTCGGCGGCGGCACGCCGGTATGCGGCGAGGTCACCGCCGTCCGGCAGGAACGGCGTCGCGTCGTACGAGCTCGCCCGGGCGTCCTCGGTACGGCTCATGACTTTCTTCACCTCCCCGGCCCACGGTCCTGACCCGGTCCCCGCAGTACCCCTTCTCCCGGCTCGCACACCCCTGGCGCGGTGGGGACGATGGAGGAAGCCCGACATCGGCGAAGACCACGGCAGCCCGGAGGGGACGATGACCTCGAAAGCCCGTCCGGGAGACGACGAGCCGGACACCACCTCCCAGGCGGAACGGATCTTCCAGCTGGAGGAGGAGATCTGCCAGCTGAAGGAGGCCGTCACCTCGCACGCGACGGTGGACCAGGCCATCGGCATGCTCGTCGCCCTCGGTCATGTGACGCCCGGCCAGGGATGGGAGGTGCTGCGGGAGGTCTCGCAGCACGCGAACATCAAATTGCGCAATGTCGCGGAGCTGATACTGATCTGGGGCCGCGACGGGGATCTGCCTGACGACCTGCGCGCCCTTCTGGAGGACACGCTCGACCGTTACGGCCCCACGCAGTTGCCGGAGGGTCCGCCGCAGCACTGACGCCGCGTGTGTCGGCGTCGTGTTTCAAACACCCTCTCGCGGATAGTCCGGAAGGTGTCGGCGCACTGGCCAACCGTTCCCGGGAGGGTTCGGCAGTGAGCCCACCGCAAACGGCCGTCCGGTCGACAAGCGGCTCGGGCGGCCGAATGCGATGCGAACCGATGCCGCGGCGGACCGGCAGGGCGGATCGGCACAGCGGAACGGGCAGGGCGCTTCGGCCGGGTCCGGGCATCAGGCGCTGTCGGAAAGGGCCTCCTCACGCACACGCGCACAGCATCCGCTGAGCAGGCGCGAGACGTGCATCTGGGAGATGCCGAGCTGGCTCGCGATGCGGCTCTGGGTCATCCCCCGGAAGTAGCGCAGATAGAGGATGGTTCGCTCGCGCTCGGGCAGGGAACGCAGACACGGCTTGACGGCCTCCCGGTCGACGATCAGGTCGTAGCCGGCGTCGGCGTCGCCGAGGGCGTCGCCGAGCGCGTAGCCGTCGTCGCTGCCGGCGACCTCCGCGTCCAGGGAGAGCGCCGTGAAGCTGTCCATGGCTTCCAGTCCCACTCGCACATCGTCCTCGCTGAGGTGCGCGTGCTCGGCGATCTCTGCGACGGTCGGGCCGTGCCCCGGGGCCTCCTGTCCGATCTCCTTGACGGCCGCCCGCACCCGGTTGCGCAGGTCCTGAACACGCCGCGGTACGTGCAGGACCCACATGTGGTCCCGGAAGTGCCGCTTGATCTCACCGGTGATGGTGGGAATGGCATAACTCTCGAACGCGTAGCCGCGCGCCGGCTCATAGCGGTCGACCGCCTTGACCAGCCCGAGGGCGGCCACCTGGCACAGATCCTCGACGGACTCGCCCCTGCCTCTGTAGCGCCGGGCGATGCGCTCGGCCATCGGCAGCCACGACCGGACGATCTCGTCGCGCAGCGCCTGCCGCTCGGGGCCGTCGGGCAGCCCGCGCAGCTGAGCGAAGGCGTCTGTGGTGTCAGGGGCGTCGTCGTGCGGGTGTTGCTTGGCCTTGACCGTGATGCGCATGTGCTTTTCAACTCCCTCGAGGGGCTGATTGGACAGACACCATGGGAGGGCGCACTCACGGAGCAGCACGGGGACACACCCGGGGCTGGTGAGCCAGCTCCCACGGACGTGCCTCCTGTCCGAAGCACTAATCAGCCCATTCCCGACTTTCTGGACGACAAACAATTTCTCGGACACAGTGACGGTCGGCGCTCACCCGACTGCGGGAAGCAGCCATACGGTGGCCAGGGGCGGAAGGGTCAGACGGATGCCGTGTCCGGGACCCTGTTCGGGGGCGAGGGGGGCCGGGTTGCGGACGTCGCTGCCGCCGTACGGCGCCGCGTCCGTGTTCAGCACCTCCTGCCAGGCGGGGACGTCGTCGGGGACACCCAGGCGGTAGTCGTGGCGAACGACGGGGGAGAAGTTCGACACGGCCAGCAGAGGTCCGCCCTCCGCGTCGTGGCGCAGGAACGCGAACACGTTGTCGTCGGCGGCGTCCGGGACGACCCAGCGGAACCCGGACGGTTCGGTGTCGCGCTGCCACAGGGCCGGGGTGCGGCGGTATATCGTGTTGAGGTCGCGGACCAGGTCCCGCACGCCCCGATGCTCGGATTCCGCCCCGTACTCCGGATCCAGCAGCCACCAGTCGAGGCCTTGGCTCTGTGACCACTCGCCGCCCTGGGCGAACTCCTGTCCCATGAAGAGGAGTTGCTTGCCCGGGTGCGCCCACATGAAGCCCAGGTACGCACGGAGGTTCGCCCGCTGCTGCCACCAGTCGCCCGGCATCTTGGACACCAGGGCCAGCTTTCCGTGCACCACCTCGTCGTGGGAGATCGGCAGGACGTAGTTCTCGCTGTAGGCGTACACCATCGAGAACGTCATCTCGTCGTGGTGGTACCTGCGGTGGATCGGGTCCTTGGACACATAGACGAGGGAGTCGTGCATCCAGCCCATGTTCCACTTCAGGCCGAAGCCGAGGCCGCCCTGGTCGGTGGGTCTGGTGACGCCGTCCCAGGCGGTGGACTCCTCGGCGACGGTCACCACGCCCGGGCAGCGGCGGTAGACGGTGGCGTTCATCTCCTGGAGGAACGCGACGGCGTCCAGGTTCTCCCGGCCGCCGTGCTCGTTCGGGGTCCACTGGCCGGGCTCGCGGGAGTAGTCGAGGTAGAGCATGGAGGCGACGGCGTCCACGCGCAGGCCGTCGATGTGGAACTCCTCGCACCAGTACACGGCGTTGGCGACCAGGAAGTTGCGCACCTC
>NZ_BNGS01000014.1 GCF_014905555.1 Streptomyces sp. Y2F8-2
ACAGCGTCCTCGCTGTGTTATTTCAAAGGAACCTCGACCATCGGAATCATCCGACGGACGGGGTATCAACATATCTGGCGTTGACTTTTGGCACGCTGTTGAGTTCTCAAGGAACGGACGCTTCCTTTGTACTCACCGGAGAGACTCACTCTCTCGGCTTTCCTCCGGGCGCTTCCCTTCGGTGTTTCCGACTCTATCAGATCTTTTCTCGATCCGATTCCCGGTCGGCGGGATTGTCTTGAGTCCGGGCTTTTCGGCCCCGGCCTTTCGACATTCACTACGTTAGCCGATTCCCGTCGTAGCTCATAATCGAGTCTCCGAGTTCGAATTCCAGGCATGCGGGCACGCCGAAATCCGCCCTCTGAGAGGGAGTCGCATGTAGTGGGTTGGCCGCCTCGGCTGCTGGCTGAACGCCGTAACCGTTCCAGCGGCTCGGGACACATTACGCATCCTCCAGGGACGCGTCAACTTCGGCGCCGTCGGGGCGTGTGCGCCCGATAGGGGCTCACCGTCGGATCGTTGGCGACCCAGAAACGCCACGGATGGACGGCTCCGTCGCCGGCTACGCCGGTGCGCGGGCCGCTTCGTACCTGGTCAGGGGGGACCGACGTGCCTGTCAGGATGCGCAGTGGGGTCTCGCCCGTGGTGCAGGCGTCCGTGCCGTCGAGGGCGCGGTCCACGCCCAGGGCCGTGGCCAGGCGGGCGGGACCTTTGGCTAGTTCTTTGTCATTCCGGGCCGAGAGTCGACGCTTCCGAGCCAGCTCGGCGCCCTCGATGATCTCGCCGGCGCGGAGCAGCACGGCACTCGCCCTGCCGACCGGACCGCACACCAGGTTCATGCAGTGCCACATGCCGTAGGTGAAGTAGACGTACACATGGCCGGGGGGACCGAACATCACGTCGTTGCGGGGTGTGCGGCCGCGATAGGCGTGGGAGCCGGGGTCGTTCGGGCCGTCGTACGCCTCCACCTCCGTCAGGCGCAGCGCGATCGGACCGTCCGGTGTTGTGCGGACGAGGATGCGCCCCAGGAGGTCGGGCGCGACCTCGAGTACAGGCCGGTCGAAGAACTCCCTGGGGAGGGGCGTACGGTCGGGGGTCGCGATCATGGCGTACGAGCGTAGTCCAGATGGGTGTGTGCCCAAGGGTGGCCGAGTGTCCTCGTCCTTGGAAGGGTTGGGAGAGTAGGGCGCGGAACCGGCTTCTGGCCGTATCGCGTGTCTACGGATCCACGGATCGGACGGATATACGGGGCTACGGGTCAAGACGTTGCCTGGGAGGGAAGATTTCATGGGGTTCAAGCGGCTGCTCGCGAGCCTGGGAGCCGGCGGCGCGTCGGTCGAGACGGTGCTGACCGAGGTCAATGTCGTGCCGGGCGGTGTCGTCCAGGGCGAGGTGCGGATCCAGGGCGGGTCCGTCAACCAGGCGATCGAGGGCCTGAACGTCGGTCTGCAGGCCAAGGTCGAGGTCGAGAGCGGCGACGAGGAGTACCGGCAGAACATCGAGTTCACGAAGGTCCGGCTCGGCGGTGCCTTCGAGCTCCAGGCGGGCGCGGTGCACGCCGTGCCGTTCGGGCTGGAGATTCCCTGGGAGACCCCCGTCACCATGATCGACGGGCAGGCACTGCGCGGGATGCACATCGGGGTGACGACCGAGCTGGAGATCGCGCGGGCCGTGGACTCGACCGACCTGGACCCGATCAACGTGCATCCGCTGCCCGCGCAGAAGGCGATCCTGGACGCGTTCATCCAGCTGGGCTTCCGCTTCAAGACCGCGGACATGGAGCGCGGGCACATCCGGGGTACACGGCAGACGCTGCCGTTCTACCAGGAGATCGAGTTCTTCCCGCCGTCTCAGTACCGCGGTCTTAACCAGGTCGAGTTGAGCTTCGTCGCCGACGCGTACGAGATGGACGTCATCCTGGAGATGGACAAGAAGCCGGGGCTGTTCAGTGAGGGCAGCGACTCGTACCGTGCCTTCAAGGTCGGCCTGAACGACTTCCAGGGCACCGACTGGGCCGCGTACCTCCATCAGTGGCTGTCGGAGGTCGGCAGCAAGCGCAGCTGGTTCTAGGCTCGGAACTGGAATCGGTTGATCCACTGACTTGGAGGTACCGAGGTGACCGAGCAGAAGAGGCCGCCGCTGCCGCATGACTTCCATCCGCCCGTGCCGTCGTTCACGGTGACGAGCGAGGACGTCGAGCCGGGTGCCAGGCTCAAGGACGCTCAGGTCCACTCGGCCGGGAACACCTCGCCCCAGTTGCGCTGGGAGGGCTTCCCGCCGGAGACCAAGAGCTTCGCCGTGACCTGTTACGACCCCGACGCCCCGACGGGGAGCGGGTTCTGGCACTGGGTCCTGTTCGACATCCCGGCCTCGGTCACCGAGCTGCCGGCGGGTGCGGGCGGCGGGAAGTTCGAAGGGCTGCCCGAGGGCGCGGTGCACGCGCGCAACGACTACGGGACGAAGGACTTCGGCGGTGCCGCGCCGCCGCCCGGGGACGGGCCGCACCGGTATGTGTTCACGGTGTACGCCGTGGACCGGGAGAAGCTCGGTCCGGACTCGGACGCCTCTCCTGCCGTGGTCGGTTTCAACCTGCGGTTCCACACGCTGGCGCGCGCGCAGCTCATCGGTGAGTACGAGAATCCGGCCGAGGGCTGACCCAGGCCCCCGTAAAACTGACGTTCATTGAACGTTTGCCCGCCTCTGGTCTTGGAAGTGATCAGAGGCGGGCATTTTTTATTGCGTTGTCCATCTCGGCGTGCCCGGCCAGAGTTGATCCAGCCCGCCGCGGGGTGGGCAGGTGCACACAGGAGGTGGGCTGGATGCGTGACACGCTGGTGCTGAACGCGAGCTTCGAGCCGCTGTCGACGGTGACGCTGAACCGAGCCGTCGTTCTGGTGCTGCAGGCCAAGGCCGTCGTCGAGCAGGCCCACCCCGAACTCCGTATGCGGGGCGCCGATGTGGACATACCGGCGCCCCGGGTCATCAGGCTCTGCAGATACGTACGGGTGCCGTTCCGAAGACAAGCCCCGTGGTCGAGGCGGGGTGTCCTGGTGCGGGACCGGCACAGGTGTGCCTACTGCGGGAGGCGGGCGACGACCGTGGACCACGTGCTGCCGCGGTCGCAGGGTGGTGGCGACACCTGGCTGAACACGGTCGCCGCGTGTGCCGAGGACAACCACCGCAAGGCGAACCGGACTCCGGAGGAGGCAGGGATGACGCTGCTGCGGCAGCCGTTCGAGCCGACGCCGGCCGACGCGATGCTGCTGGCCCTCGGGCAGGACGACTTCAGGGCGCTGCCGGAGTGGCTGTCGCAGAGCGCGGCGTAGTCCGTACGTAAGACGTGAGCTGGGGCCCGCCTTCCCGGGAAGGCGGGCCCCAGCTCGTGTGAAGGGCGTGGCGGTGCCGTGTCAGTCGATGGACGGCTTCTCGCGGCGTTCCGTGTTCGTGCCGCCGTTGTTGGTGGAGGACGAGCCGGAGGAGCCGCCGCTGCCACCCGAACCGCCCGCCAGAGGGCCGAAGTTGCCCATGGCGCCGGACAGGCCCTTGAGAGCGTCGCCGATCTCGCTGGGGACGATCCAGAGCTTGTTGGCGTCGCCTTCGGCGATCTTCGGGAGCATCTGCAGGTACTGGTAGGACAGCAGCTTCTGGTCCGGGTCACCGGCGTGGATCGCCTCGAAGACCGTACGAACGGCCTGGGCCTCGCCCTCGGCGCGCAGCGCGGCGGCCTTGGCCTCACCCTCGGCCTTGAGGATCGCGGACTGCTTCTCGCCCTCCGCGGTGAGGATGGCGGCCTGGCGCGTACCTTCGGCGGTGAGGATCGCGGCGCGCTTGTCACGGTCGGCGCGCATCTGCTTCTCCATCGAGTCCTGGATGGAGGTCGGGGGCTCGATCGCCTTCAGCTCGACGCGGTTGACGCGGATGCCCCACTTGCCGGTGGCCTCGTCGAGGACGCCGCGCAGGGCCGCGTTGATCTCCTCGCGGGAGGTCAGGGTGCGCTCGAGGTCCATGCCGCCGATGATGTTGCGCAGGGTGGTGACGGTGAGCTGCTCGATGGCCTGGATGTAGCTGGCTACCTCGTAGGTGGCGGCCCGGGCGTCGGTCACCTGGTAGTAGATGACGGTGTCGATGTTGACCACCAGGTTGTCCTGGGTGATCACCGGCTGCGGTGGGAACGGTACGACCTGTTCGCGCAGGTCGATGCGGTTGCGGATGGAGTCGATGAACGGGACCACGATGTTCAGGCCCGCGTTCAGTGTCCGTGTGTAGCGGCCGAAGCGCTCGACGATGGCCGCGCTCGCCTGGGGGATGACCTGGATCGTCTTGATCAGGGCGATGAAGACCAACACCACCAGAATGATCAGGACGATGACGACCGGTCCCATCGTGATTCCCTGCTTCCTTCTCCGCCTCGGCGCCTGTGGGATCTTACGGTTGTTGAAGATCTTGCTGGTCGAGTGTGACAGACCGTCGCGTACCTCGTGGGCTGTTCGGCGCAGTTGCGTCCTTCGAGGTCACATGATGATCGCCGTGGCTCCGTCGATGTCCACGACGTCGACTTCCTGGCCCACGTCGTAGGCGAGTTCGCTGTTGAGGGGTCGGGCCGACCAGACCTCACCGGCGAGCTTGATGCGGCCGCCGCTCGCGTCGACGCGCTCGAGGACGACGGCCTGCCTGCCCTTCAAGGCCTCGATGCCGGTGGCGAGTTGGGGTCGCTGGGCGCTGTGCCGGGCCGCGATGGGCCGGACCACGGCGATGAGCGCGACCGAGACGACGGCGAACACGGCGACCTGGAAGACCGCGTCGCCGCCGAGCCCATCGATCACGGCCGCCGCGATGGCGCCCACCGCGAGCATCCCGAGCTCCGGCATCGCGGTGATCACGAGTCCGATGCCGAGCGCTGCCGCGCCGATCAGCCACCACACCCACGCGTCGATGTCCACACGGTCATGGTAGGACCGCCGACACGACCGCGGACAGGGCGCAGAGTGCGGCGTAGGCGGCTTCTTACCGAGGTTTGCGCGGGTCAGGACAGGGGCAGGCCCTGGGCCGTCCAGCGCTCGCCGACCTGCTCGACGACGAGCGGGAGGCCGAAGCAGAGGGAGAGGTTGCGCGAGGTCAGCTCGAGCTCCAGCGGGCCGGCGGCGAGCACCTTGCCCTGGCGGATCATCAGGACGTGGGTGAAGCCGGGGGCGATCTCCTCGACGTGGTGCGTGACCATGATCATGGAGGGGGCGATCGGGTCGCGGGCGAGGCGGCCGAGGCGGCGTACGAGGTCCTCGCGGCCGCCGAGGTCGAGGCCGGCGGCGGGCTCGTCCAGGAGCAGCAGCTCGGGGTCGGACATCAGGGCACGGGCGATGAGGGTGCGCTTGCGCTCGCCCTCGGAGAGGGTGCCGAACTTGCGGTCGAGGTAGTCGCTCATGCCGAGTCGGTCGAGGAAGGCGCGGGCGCGCTGCTCGTCGACGTCCTCGTACTCCTCCTGCCAGCCGGCGGTCATGCCGTACGCGGCGGTCAGCACGGTCTGCAGGACGGTCTGGCGCTTGGGGAGCTTGTCGGCCATGGCGATGCCGGCCATGCCGATGCGGGGGCGCAGTTCGAAGACGTCGGTGCCGGGCCTGCCGAGGGTCTCGCCGAGGATGGTGGCGGTGCCCTTGCTGGGGTAGAGGTAGCTGGAGGCGACGTTCAGGAGGGTGGTCTTGCCGGCGCCGTTGGGGCCGAGGATGACCCAGCGCTCGCCCTCCTTGACCGACCAGGAGACCTGGTCCACCAGAGCCCGGCCCTCGCGGACCACGGATACGTCCTGAAGCTCCAGAACATCGCTCATGAGCGCGTTGTCTCCCCTTGCAGTGTGGCCTGTGTCGGCTCTCGCGTACGCCTGTGGGCGCGGTCCGCCACGCCGGTGGGCGCAGCCCCCAAGAAATCTACGCCACCGGTCGCCCGGCCCATTCCATAGGTCGGCTCCTTAGGGTGGGGGCATGCTCTCGGAACCACGCTCAGGACGGCTGGCCGCATGGGGAAATGCCCTTTTGGCCGGACTTGTTTCGCCGGACGACGCCGCGTCCGCCATCGTCGGTGAGGATGCGGTGCACCGGGTGGAGGGGCTGCCGGGTGAGTCGGCGCCCGTCGGTCTCACGCTCGCGCTGGGGCGGCTGCGCACGCTCGGGGTGACCGGGCTGCGGGTGGCGCTGCCCGCGCCGGGGCATCCGCTGGGGTTGAGCGGGCCGCCGGAGTTCAATGCGCGGGCGTTGGACGCCGAGGAGGCGGTGGTCTGCTACGGGGCCGCCTTCGGGTTGGTGCCCTCGGTGGCCGACGCGGGGCCGGAGGGCGATCTGCATGTGGAGGTCGTCTGGCAGTGTCTGCCCGTGCGGGAGGCGCCGCCCGCCGATGTGCCGTCGCTCGGGGAGGCCGAGCGGGAGCTGGCGGAGGCGCTGCGCGAGGCGACGGGGGTGTTGTCGCGGCTGGACGTGGCGGGGTCGGGGCCGGTGGCGGAGGCGGCGATCGACGCGTACCGGGCGCGGGCCGAGGCGGGGCGGGAGGTGCTGGCGCCGGGGTATCCGCCGCGGGCGGTGCGGGTGCTGGAGATGGCCCAGCGGGTGGCTTTGCTGCTGTCGCTGGCGCACGAGAACGGGCACGGCGGTGCGGTGAGCGCCTCGGAGATGGCTGCGCGCGCGCAGGCGCTGCGGCCGGTGGAGCGGACGGCTCGGCGGGCGCAGGTCGCGGCGTACAACTCCGTTGTGGAGCAGCGGGAGCGGGGGTGACCGCCGGGTTGTCGCTGCCCGGGGGCGGGGTGGCCGTCCCTGGGGGCTGCGCCCACAGACCCCCGTCGGCCTGAACGGCCTCGTCCTCAAATGCCGGACGGGCTGACATCGCCCGGCCTCGGCCAAAAGGTGCGGTGAGGAACGCCCGCCGCGCTGAAATCGCCTGGCCTCGGCTACGGGCAGAGGATACATCGGCCTCCCGGACGTGGTGTCCGGGAGGCCGGGGAGGCAGATGTCGGCCTCAGGGCTCAGTGGTTGAGGCCCAGGTTGCCGAAGGCCGGGTTCAGGGCGCCGATCACGTTGACCGTGTTGCCGACCACGTTCACCGGGACGTGGACCGGGGCCTGGATGACGTTGCCGGAGATGACGCCCGGGGAGCCCACCGCCTTGCCGTCGGCGTGCGCCGAGTGGGCGGAGGCCATGCCCGTGCCGGCGGCGAGCAGACCGCCGGCCACCATCGTCACGGCTGCGGCCTTCTTCAGGTTCTTCACTTCCGAGTCCTCCTTGCGATCACTGCGGCAGGTCCGCAGCACGCCTTGGAGAACGGCCGAGATCCACTGAGGATGCGCCACCCAGGTGACATACACCCGACGGTATGAAGATCGGCTCAGCCGTTAACGCCGTGTCGTACCGCCCACAGCGCCGCCTGCGTACGGTCGGCCAGGTCCAGCTTCATCAGGATGTTCGAGACGTGGGTCTTGACCGTCTTCTCGGACAGCACCAGGGCGCGGGCGATCTCGCGGTTGGACCGGCCGTCCGCGATCAGGGCCAGCACCTCCCGTTCCCGCTCGGTGAGTGATCCCGCTCTGCCCTGGCCCGCGCCAGCCTCCTCCTGGGACAGCAGTGCTCCCGCGACCTCCGACTGGAGGAGGATGTGGCCCGCGTTCACCGAGCGGATGGCTCCGGCGAGCGCGTCGGGGTCCACGTCCTTGTACACGTACCCGGCGGCGCCCGCGCGCAGTGCGGGCACCACCGTGCGCTGCTCGGTGAAGCTGGTGACGATCAGCACGCGCGCGGGGTTGTCGAGTTCGCGGAGCTTGCGCAGCGCCTCGATGCCGTCCATCCCCGGCATCTTGACGTCCATGAGAACCACGTCCGGTTGCAGTTCCTGGGCTCGGGCGACCCCCTCGGCGCCGTCGGAGGCCTCTCCCACGACCTCGATGTCGTCCTGCACCTCCAGGAAGGTGCGCAGTCCGCGGCGGACCACCTGGTGGTCGTCGACGAGCAGCACCTTGATTGCGTCAGCCACCAGGGACCTCCATCTCGATCGTGGTGCCCTTCCCGGGCTCCGATTCCACGGTCAGCGCGCCGCCGACCCCGCTCGCCCGGTCGCGCATGGAGACCAGGCCGAGGTGGCGCCCCGCCCGGCGTATCGCCCGGGGGTCGAATCCACTGCCGTCGTCCATGACGCGCAGCACGGCGCCCGGGCCGCGCTTCTCCAGGGTGACGTCGACCCGCTCGGCCCCCGAGTGCCGCAGCGCGTTGTGCAGGGCCTCCTGGGCGACACGCAGCAGCGCCTCCTCCTGGGCGGCCGGCAGCGCCCGTACGCCACGGGTGGAGAAGGTCACGCGTGCGGTGTGGGCCCGGTCCAGAACCTGGACCTGGGTGCGCAGGGTGGCGATCAGGCCGTCCTCGTCGAGGGCCGCCGGGCGCAACTCGACGACGGCGGCGCGCAGTTCGTCGGCGGCCTCCGCGGCGAGCGCCGCCACCTGCTGCAGCTCGCCCTTGGCCCGTCCGGGGTCGCGGTCGACCAGGGCGGCCGCCGCCTGGGCGGTCAGGCGCAGGGAGAAGAGCTTCTGGCTGACCGCGTCGTGCAGTTCGTGCGCCAGCCGTGAGCGCTCCTCGGCGATGGTCAGCTCGCGGCTGCGCTCGTACAGCCGGGCGTTGGTGAGGGCGATCGCGGCGTGCTGCGCGAGGATCGACAGCAGTTCCTCGTCGTCCTCGGTGAAGCCGCAGCCACCCTCCGGTTTCGGGCACTTCTTGTTCGCGAGGAACAGCGCGCCGATGATCTCGTCGCCGTCGCGGATGGGCAGGCCCAGGAAGTCGGACATCTCGGGGTGGGCGCTCGGCCAGCCCTCGAAGCGGGGGTCCTCGCGGACGTCGGCGAGCCGCTCGGGCCTCGCCTCGTGCAGCATCGCGGCGAGGATGCCGTGCTGGCGTGGCAGCGGGCCGATGGCCTTCCACTGCTCGTCGGAGACGCCGTCCACGACGAACTGGGCGAAGCCGCCGTGGTCGTCCGGGACGCCGAGCGCCGCGTACTCCGCGTCGAGCAGCTCGCGGGCCGAGGCGACGATCGTCTTCAGGACGTCGCGCACCTCGAGGTGCCTGCTCATGGCCAGCAGCGCGGTGCTGACCGCGTACAGGCCCGACCGGGGTCCATGGCTCATGACCTCACCGTACCGGTGAGGTGTGACAGTGCGTATCCGACGAGTGGCGGCCCTGCCTGGTCCGCCGGCCCTAGGGCCAAGGGCCCTGGTTCTCTGCGGCCCGCGTCCGAGGCGGCCGGACGGATGCCGTTCCTACGGTGAGGCCACCGCCGAGCACCGGCGGTCACGGAACCAGGGGACGGTCATCATGCCGGTTGCGATCATCACAGGGGCTTCGAAGGGGCTGGGGCGGGCGCTGGGCGCGGCGCTGGCGCGGCGCGGCTGGGATCTGGTGCTGGACGCCAGGGCCGCGCCCGTCCTGGTGGAGACGGCGGAGACGCTGGCCGGGCTCGGGACCCGCGTGGAGGCCCTGCCGGGGGACGTCGCGGACGCCGCGCACCGCGCGGAACTGGTGGCGGCGGCCCGGAAGCTGGGCGGCCTCGATCTGCTGGTGCACAACGCGAGCGCGCTCGGCGCCGAGCCGCTCGTACGGCTGGAGGCGTTGACCCTGGACGGGCTGCGGCGGGCGCTGGAGGTGAACGTGGTCGCCGCGCTGGGCCTGGTGCAGGAGGCGCTGCCGCTGCTGCGGGCGTCGGCCGCGGGCACGGTGATCGCGGTCAGCTCGGACGCGGCGGCCGAGGCGTACGAGACGTGGGGCGGGTACGGGGCGTCCAAGGCGGCGCTGGACCATCTGGCGGCGGTGCTCGGCGCGGAGGAGCCGGGGCTGCGGGTGTGGGCGGTCGATCCCGGGGACATGGCGACGGACCTGTACGCGGCGGCCGTACCGGACGACGCCGGTGCGCGGCCGGCGCCGGAGAGCGTGGTGCCCGCGTTCCTGCGGCTGCTGGACGAGCGTCCGGCGAGCGGTCGCTACGCTGCGCCGTCCCTGCTGGAGGCACGGTGAGCACGGCGCTGAGGATTCCTCAGGAGCTGTCGGCGCGTGTTCCGGCCGAGCAGCGGGGTCCGGGCCGGGACCGGGACTCGGTGCGGCTGCTGGTCTCGCGCGGCACCGAGGTCATGCACCACGCGTTCACCGAGCTGCCGCGGCTGCTGCGGGCCGGGGACCTGCTCGTCGTGAACACCTCGCCGACGCTGGCGGCCGCGGTGGACGGGCTGATCGGGCACGCGCGCGTGGTGGTGCACTTCTCGACGCACGGGGACGACGGACGGTGGGCCGTCGAGCTGCGGGATCCGGACGGCGAGGGCACCACGCGCGCGCGTGCGGGAGGGCCCGCGGGAACACAGGTGTGTCTCCCGGACGGCATACGGCTGGTTCTGGAGGAGCCCCTGTCGGGGCGGAGCGGCCGTCTGTGGTGGGCCCGTGCGTCGGATGCGGACGTGTCCGGGCTGCTGGGCCGGCACGGGCGGCCCATTCGTTACTCCTATACGGACAGGGACCAACCGCTCTCCGCGTACCAGACGGTGTTCGCGCTGCCGTCCCCGGATGGCGCGGGCAGCGCGGAGATGCCGAGCGCGGCGCGGCCCTTCACCGCGCGGATGGTGGCAGAGCTGGTGAGCCGGGGCGTGCGGTTCGCTCCGGTCACCCTGCACACCGGGGTGGCGTCGGCGGAGGCGCACGAGCCGCCGTATCCGGAGCGTTTCGCGGTGCCGGAGACGTCGGCGTGGCTGATCAACGCCGTCAAGGCGAATCAGGCAAGGCGCGAAGCGCTTGGTTGGAAGGGCGGTGGTGGGAGACGGGTGGGCGGCCGGGTGATCGCGGTCGGTACGACGGCCGTGCGGGCCGTGGAGTCGGCGGTGGGCCCCGGCGGTGTCGTACGGGCGCGGGAGGGCTGGACCGATCTCCTGGTGACGCCCGAACGGGGGGTGCGGGTGGTGGACGGGCTGCTGACCGGTCTGCACGAGCCGGAGGCCTCCCACCTGCTGATGCTGGAGGCGGTCGCGGGGCGGGAGGCGATCGAGCGCGGATACGAGCAGGCGCTGGCCGGGCGGTATCTCTGGCACGAATTCGGTGACACCCATCTCATCCTGCCGCCGAAACCCCCTCACACACTGCATTGCTCCAGCAACTCCCAGTAAGACCGATGCGAGTGGAATGTGAGGCCGCGCATAGGAGGTACGTCACGTACGAAGGAGATTAGGAGACCGAGAAGGAGCTTGTGAGCGGGGTGGAAGGGTGATCTGTCCCGTTTTGCCGTTCCTCGGGCCACTATCCGGGGTAGTACGTCACACCTTTGCCCAGCGATTTTGCGGCCGCTAAGAATTGCTTCCGTCGCTCGGCGCCGCGGTCTCGTACCCGCGGCGCTTGTGCTGGAAACACCTGTTCTTCCGCCGGCGCCAGAGCGACCTCCGCGCAATTCGAAGAGGTCAATCAGTAATGCCCAAGAACATTCTCGGTCGCACTCGTGCGCTCACCCAGACCCATAAGCTCGCCATCGCCGGTACGGCCACTCTCGGTGCCGCGGCCCTCGCGTTCACCGCCGTGCCGAGCGAGGCGCAGACTCCCGCGCACGAAGCGACCGTCGCGTCGGCCCCGGTGTCGGTCGGCAACCAGCCGGTCAAGACCCTCAAGGTCGCCGTCACCGACCAGATGGCCGCCGCGGGCCTGAAGGCCGAGGCCATCGCCGCGAAGCAGAAGGCCGCCCAGGACGCCGTCAAGAAGCAGGCCCAGCAGAAGGCCCAGGCCCAGAAGGCCCAGCAGGCTGCCAAGCAGCGCCCGGCGCAGCAGCAGGCCGCGAACCGCTCCGCGCAGCGTCCCGCGGCGCAGCCGGTCGCCGCGAAGACTTACGCCAACAACGTGGACGGCTGGATCCGCCAGTCCCTCGACATCATGAGGAAGAACGGGATTCCGGGTTCGTACAACGGTCTGTACCGCAACATCATGCGGGAGTCGTCCGGCAACCCGTCGGCGATCAACAACTGGGACATCAACGCCCGCAACGGCATCCCCTCCAAGGGACTGCTCCAGGTCATCGACCCGACCTTCCGCGCGTACCACGTGCCCGGCACCTCGTGGAACATCTACGACCCGGTCGCCAACATCACCGCCGCCGCCAACTACGCGGCGCACCGATACGGCTCGATGGACAACGTCAACAGCGCGTACTGAGGCAGCGCGGACCTCGGTCGCACGACTCGCGTGCGGTCACATGGAGCCAAAGGGCGGCACCCTCGCAGGGTGCCGCCCTTCCGCGTCGTACCGGTTGTACGGACCGGTTACTTGCGCATGACCTCCGGCTCGTGACGGCGCAGGAAGCGGGCCACCAGGAAGCCGCAGACCACGCCCAGGACGATGAGGGCGATCATGTCGAGGGTCCAGGCCCCGGCGGTGTGGTTCCACAGCGGGTCCGTGCTCGTCGGGTCGTCCGTGTTCGGCGCGATGTTGTTGAAGTCCAGCGTCGCACCGGCGGCGGCGACGGCCCAGCGGGACGGCATCAGGTACGAGAACTCGTTGACGCCGAGCGTGCCGTGCAGGGTGAAGAGGCAGCCGGTGAAGACGACCTGGATGATCGCGAACATGACCAGCAGCGGCATGGTCTTCTCCGCGGTCTTCACCAGGGCGGAGATGACCAGACCGAACATCATCGAGCTGAAGCCCAGTGCCATGACCGGCAGGCACAGCTCGAACAGGGTGGCGTTGCCGAGGACGACGCCCTGCGCGGGGATCTCCCGGCTGGAGAAGCCGATCAGGCCGACCATGAGGCCCTGCAGCACGGTGATGACGCCGAGCACGAACACCTTCGACATCAGGTACGCGGAACGGGACAGGCCGGTGGCGCGTTCCCGCTCGTAGATGACCCGTTCCTTGATCAGCTCACGGACGGAGTTGGCGGCGCCCGCGAAGCACGCACCGACGGCGAGTATCAGCAGGACCGTGGTGGCGGTGCCGTTCGGGACGTGGATGCCGGTCCTGGGATTGACCGGGTTGACCAGCAGGCCCCTGTTGTGGTCGATGAGCAGGCTCACCGCGCCGAGCACCGCCGGGAGGATCACCGTCAGCGCCAGGAAGCCCTTGTCGGAGGCGATGACCGCGACGTACCGCCGGATCAGGGTGCCGAACTGGGACAGCCAGCCCTGCGGCTTGGCCGGCTTGATCGCCTGCGGCGGCGGCATGTGCACCGACTGCGGGGCGACGGCGTCGATGTCCGCGGCGTACAACCGGTAGTGCTCCGAGCCCTTCCAACGGCCCGCCCAGTCGTAGTCCCGGTAGTTCTCGAAGGCGGAGAAGACATCGGCCCAGGTTTCGTAGCCGAAGAAGTTCAGTGCCTCCTCCGGCGGGCCGAAATAGGCGACGGAGCCGCCCGGTGCCATCACGAGCAGCTTGTCGCACAGCGCCAGTTCGGCCACCGAGTGGGTGACGACGAGGACGGTGCGGCCGTCGTCGGCGAGGCCGCGCAGCAGCTGCATGACGTCCCGGTCCATGCCCGGATCGAGACCGGAGGTCGGCTCGTCCAGGAAGATCAGCGACGGCTTGGTGAGCAGTTCGAGGGCCACCGAGACGCGCTTGCGCTGACCGCCGGACAGGGAGGTGACCTTCTTGTCCTTGTGGACGTCCAGCTTCAGTTCGCGCAGCACCTCGTCGATGCGGTCCTGGCGCTCGGCGGCCGTGGTGTCGGCCGGGAAGCGCAGCTTGGCCGCGTACTTGAGGGCCTTCTTGACGCTCAGCTCCTTGTGCAGGATGTCGTCCTGCGGGACCAGGCCGATGCGCTGGCGCAGCTCGGCGAACTGCTTGTACAGGTTCCGGTTGTCGTAGAGCACGTCGCCCTGGTTGGCGGGGCGGTAGCCGGTGAGCGCCTTCAGCAGCGTGGACTTGCCGGAGCCCGAGGGGCCGATGACCGCGATGAGCGACTTCTCCGGGACGCCGAAGGAGACGTCCTTGAGGATCTGCTTGCCACCGTCGACCGTGACCGTGAGGTGGCGGGCGGAGAAGGAGATCTCACCGGTGTCGACGAACTCCTCGAGCCGGTCGCCGACCAGACGGAACGTCGAGTGGCCGACGCCGACGATGTCGTTCGGGCCGATCAGCGCCGAGCCGCCCTTGCCGATCGGCATGCCGTTGACGAACGTGCCGTTGTGCGAGCCCAGGTCACGGATCTCGAAGCGGCCGTCGGGTGTGGCGTGGAACTCGGCGTGGTGGCGGGAGACCTGGAGGTCGGAGACGACCAGGTCGTTCTCGAGCGCACGGCCGATGCGCATCACCCGGCCGAGGGCGAGCTGGTGGAACGTGGTCGGGCTGCGGTCGCCGTAGACCGGCGGCGCCCCCGCGCCACCACCGGGGTTCTGCTGCTGCGGGATCTGCACAGCCGCCTGCTGCGGCTGCTGCCAGGCGGGCTGGGGCGCCTGCGGTTGCGGGGCCTGCTGGGCCCAGCCGGGGCCGGCGGCCTGGGCCGCGTACGGCTGCTGCTGGGGCTGGCCCTGCGGTGCGGCGACGGCGGCCGGGGCCCCGGACAGGGCCAGGCGCGGTCCGTCGGTGGCGTTGCCCAGGTGCACGGCCGAACCGGGGCCGATCTCCACCTGGTGGATCCGCTGCCCCTGCACGAACGTGCCGTTGGTGCTGCCGTGGTCCTCGATGACCCAACCGCGGCCGTTGAAGCTGATCGTGGCGTGGCGCCAGGAGACCCTGGCGTCCGTGAGCACGATGTCCCCCTGCGGATCACGTCCCAGGGTGTACGTCCTGGACGCGTCGAGCGTCCAGCTGCGTCCGTTCAATTCCAGTACGAGTTCAGGCACTCCATGCCCCAGTGAGTTGTCCCCCGAATTGCCCCCATCACGGGGAGTCTAGGGATGTCGAACATCGTGGGGAACTATTTCAGGCGCGGCCCTCTGACCGAAACTCGGGCCTGGCGCAGGGGGCGTAGACGCACTGGTACGCGCGCCGTTGACGGGGCGGAAACCCGGTCGGAGAGTGGTAATCCACGCGAGCAGGGACATCCGCGGTGGATTGCCTCGGCGTGGATCGGGGGCTGACCATGGGCATCGAGGCCGTGCGGGACGGTGGGAGGCTGCCGTGGGCGGACGTCCTGCTGTCCGCGATCGCCTCCGTGAGCTGGGCGTTGATCGGGATGGCGGGGACGGCGGCGCTCGGTCTGCATCTGCTCCGTGCGGACGCGGCGGGCTCGCTCGGGCCGATGACCGCGGCGGTGGTGGCCCTTGGGGCCAACGGGACGGTGACGCCGTCCGGGAACGTGTCGGCGTTCGGGCTGAAAGGCGCGGACGCGATCACCGCCATCGATATCACGCCACTCGGTGTGAGCCTGGTGGGTGCGCTCCTGCTGTGCTGGTTCTTCCTGCGGTCCTTACGCACGGCGGGAGTTGTCGTCGGCCTGTCCGAACTCCTCGCGCGCGCAGGCGCGGTGGTCGTGCTGTTCGTCGTGATGCTGGGCGGGCTGGCATGGGCCGGCCATGACGTCATCACCATCGACGGGGGCGCGCTCGGGCTCGACGGCCTGCCGGGCGGGGGCGGCGGCCTCGACATCCCCGGCCTGGGGGACGTCGGGGGGCTGCTGCCGGACCGGGTCGGCGACCTGATCCAGGCTCGGGCCGCGGTCGGCTTCACCGTCGACACGGTGCCCACGCTGCTGGGGGGCGCCGTATGGGCGGCCGGTGTCCTGGTGATCGCGCTGCTCGCGTCCCGGCGCGCACCGCTGCCACACGGCTGGGAGGCGGTGCACCGGGTGGTGCGTCCGGCCGCGTCCGCACTGGTGACGGTGTTGCTGGTCGCGGTGGTCGCCGGGCTCGGGGCCGCGGCGTACGCGGCGATGGGCGACGACCATCCGGCGCGGATCGTCGGGGCCGCACTGCTCGGCGCGCCCAACGGTGTGTGGCTGGGTGTGCCGGTCGGACTGTTCGTGCCGTGGGACGGCAGGGCCGGCGGCGGACTGGTGAACCTGCTGCCCGACCCGCTGGACCGGCTGCTGAGCGTGGGGACGGACCAGCGCGTCACGTTGGGGCGCCTGGCCGAGCTGGACGGCAGGGTGTGGCTGCTGGCCGTCGCCGCGGCACTCATGATGCTCTTCGCGGGCGTGCTGACGGCGGCGCGTACGCCACTCGTACGAGCCCGGGATGCGGCGCCTGGCCCCGGTACGTCCGGTGCGGTCGTACCGGATGCGGGTCCGCTCGGCTTCGCAGTGCACTGCGCGCTGCGGCTGGGGATCGTGACGGCGGCGGCACTACCGCTGCTGGTCCGGCTGGCGGGGGTGTCGGTGGACGCCTCGCTGTCGGTGCTCGGTCTCGACGCGTTCGGCGCGGCGATCGAGTTGCACGGGCAGCTGGGCATGGCACTGCTGCTCGGTGCGGTGTGGGGCGCGGGAGCGGGAGCCGCCGGGGCACTGCTGGCGTACGGGACGGGGGCGGCGGGGAGCCGGGCGGCGCCGCTGGCACGGGGCGACGCGGGGCTGCCGGAGCCCCCGCGGTACGCGCCGGTCGCGCAGTCATCGGGTCCCTACACCCCGGGCAGGCCGTACCGTCCGCCGAACCCGGACACGAACCCCTACCTACGGCTGCCGGAAGGACCGCGCGAGCCGGAGGACGCACGGCCGGGCAGCGCCCCGCGGGGCGGCGGACGGCGTGGTGGTGCCCCGACCGGGGCCACGCCGCCTCGGGGCGCGCCGCCTGACGGCACGCAGGGCGCGAGCGCCCCCGTCGAAGGTGCAGCGCCCGACGGCCCGCCCTCGGAAGCAGCGCCGTCCCCTGCCACCGATGTGTATGGCGCGCCCACCGTGGTCCAGCCGATCGAGCCGCCGCGACGGCCGGCCCGCAGGACATCGGCGTCCTCCGACCGGTGGCCGCCCCCGCCGCCTCCCCCGCCTCCGCCACCGCCGCCCGACCGGCCCCGCGGGCGGCGGTGACGAGGCGGAGGCCCACATCGGCGGACCGTGCCCGTGGCCTGCGCTTTCGAGACCGGGTAACACGTACGCCATCTGTGCGCAACCCAGTGTTCCCCGTCCGCTGGGCGGACCAGGCAGGCGGTGCTCACGGGGCGCCGGATACGGTGGAAGCACCATGAGCGCTGTGCAGACCTCCGACGCCCCCACTCTCCTTGTCAAGATCTTCGGCAAGGACCGGCCCGGCATGACCGCGGGCCTGTTCGACACCCTGGCCGCCTTCCACGTCGACGTGGTCGACATCGAGCAGGTCGTCACCCGGGGCCGGATGGTGCTCTGCGCCCTGGTGACCGTGCCCCCGTCCGGGCTCGAGGGTGATCTGCGGGCCACCGTCCACACCTGGGCGGAGTCGATGAAGATGCAGGCGGAGATCATCTCCGGCATCGGCGACAACCGTCCGCGCGGCCTCGGCCGCTCCCTCGTCACCGTCCTCGGCCATCCGCTCACCGCCCACGCCACGGCCGCGATCGCCGCCCGCATCGCGGCCGCCGGCGGCAACATCGACCGTATCTTCCGGCTCGCCAAGTACCCGGTGACCGCGGTCGAGTTCGCCGTGTCCGGCGTGGAGACCGAGCCGCTGCGCACCGCCCTGGTGACCGATGCCGCGGCACTCGGCGTCGACGTCGCCGTCGTCGCGGCCGGGCTGCACCGGAGGGCTCAGCGGCTGGTCGTGATGGACGTGGACTCCACGCTCATCCAGGACGAGGTCATCGAACTGTTCGCCGCGCACGCCGGCTGCGAGGCGGAGGTCGCCGAGGTGACGGCGGCCGCCATGCGAGGCGAGCTGGACTTCGAGCAGTCGCTGCACGCGCGCGTGGCGCTGCTGAAGGGGCTCGACGCGTCGGTGGTGGACAAGGTGCGCGCCGAGGTCCGGCTCACTCCGGGCGCGCGCACCCTGATCCGTACGCTGAAACGACTCGGCTTCCAAGTGGGCGTCGTCTCGGGCGGCTTCACCCAGGTCACGGACGATCTCAAGGAGCGGCTCGGGCTCGATTTCGCGCAGGCCAACACCCTGGAGATCGTCGACGGGAAGCTGACCGGCAAGGTCGTCGGGGAGATCGTGGACCGTGCGGGCAAGGCGCGGCTGCTGCGCCGGTTCGCCGCGGAGGCGGGGGTGCCGCTGGCGCAGACCGTGGCGATCGGTGACGGGGCCAACGACCTCGACATGCTGAACGCGGCGGGTCTGGGGGTCGCCTTCAACGCCAAGCCCGTCGTCCGCGAGGCCGCGCACACCGCGGTGAACTTCCCCTTCCTGGACACCGTCCTGTACCTGCTCGGTGTCACCCGGGAAGAGGTCGAGGCGGCGGACGCGCACGACGACGGTCTCTGACGGCATCGGATCGCGAGCGGGGCCCGGCACCGTGCGGTGCCGGGCCCCGCTCGCGATGTCGCGGGGTCGGAGCTCTTCGTAGCTCTTACTCGCTGGGTGCCCAGTAGTCGAGCAGGGTGGCCGTGCCCGGTTCCAGCGCCTTCCAGGAGCCGTCGAAGGAGAGCACGGCGAAGGCGGCGGCCGGGAAGCCGCGTCGGCTAATCCGCTCGCGGGCATCGCCCTCGGTCGCACCGGACAGGACGTCGGCGAGGCCCTGGATGCCGGGGTTGTGACCGATCAGGACCACGTTCCGCACGTCGTCGGCGGTTTCGTTGAGCACGGCGATCAGCTCGCCGGGCGAGGCCTCGTAGAGCCGCTCCTCATAGACGGTTTTCGGCCGATGCGGCAGCTCCTGGACGGCGAGCTTCCAGGTCTCGCGGGTGCGGACGGCGGTGGAGCACAGGGCCAGGTCGAAGGGGACGCCGGTCTCGGCCAGCTTGAGTCCGGCGGCGGCCGCGTCCTGGCGGCCCCGGTCGGCGAGCGGACGCTCGTGGTCGGGAACCTGCGGCCAGTCGGCCTTCGCATGCCGGAAGAGGACAATCCTGCGGGGTTCTGCGGAGCTCATGAGTCCCAGCTTCGCATGAAACAGGCCAACGGGCGCAGGGAGTTGGCAGCGCCGCGATCTGCCTGCTCACCGGCCTCCTCACCGCCGAGTCCGCGGGAAGTCCACCGCGTGCACCCGGGCGGTGTCACGACCCGGTCAGGCCGGGTCACTGCGCGTGGTGCGTCACCGCGTGCTGGACGCGCTCGAGGAGGTGGCTGAGGGCGGGGTCGCCGCCGGCGCTCGCGTCCGCCGGGTTGAGTATCAGCGCCAGCAGGGCGATGAAGGCGAGCGTGGGCAGGGCGAGGGCCCACCAGGGAAGCCGGATGTCGACGCCGCCCGTGGTCGCCGGGCGTGGCCGGGTGTGCGTACGGGCCGGCATGGCTGCCTCCGTGGGTCCTCGAGTGGTCCATGGGCCGCACTCGCGGCCACATCTCGAAGGTACGGACGCGGCGGCCCTCGACCCATCCGGTGATCCACCCACTTGACCCTGACACTGGCCCCCTAGGGGATGGTGGGGCCAGCACCACCATGGGCCGTCACCGGTGCGGGAACGGTGAGGCGATCGTCACGGTGAGGCGATCGTGGCAATGACGGCGATGATCGCGAAGATGGCGAAGAACGCGCCGAAGACGAGCAGCATCTTCTTCTGGCCGTTCCGGGGATTCGGTTCGAGCACGGGCATACGCCCAGTTTCGCACCCCTCCCCCACCCGGGCCGCGCCGGGGCGGCCCGTCGCTCAGTGCGTCGCCTCGTCCTCCACGATCCGGTCGCGGCCTGCCAGGACGCCCACCGCGACCTGCGGGATCATGAGCCCGGCCATGAGCGCGAGCGGCCGGCCCCAGCCGCCGCTGTGCTGGTAGAGGACGCCGACGAGCAGCGGCCCCGGGATCGACAGGAGATACCCGGTGCTCTGCGCGAACGCCGACAGCTTGGCCACGCCCGCGCCGGTGCGGGCCCGCATGCCCACCATGGTGAGCGCGAGCGGGAAGGCGCAGTTGGAGACGCCGAGCAGCACCGCCCATGCCCAGGCCCCGCCCTCCGGGGCCCAGTACAGGCCCGCGTATCCGGCCAGACCGCAGACACCGAGCGCGATCACGATCGGGCCCTGGTGCGGCAGCCGGGCGGCCAGCCGCGGGATGACGAAGGCGAGGGGCACGCCCATGACCATGGTGACGGCCAGCAGCACACCGGCCGTGCCGGCGGGCACCCCGGCGTCGCGGAAGATCTGCGCCATCCAGCCCATCGTGATGTAGGCCGCGGTGGCCTGGAGCCCGAAGAAGACGGCCAGCGCCCAAGCGGTACGGCTACGGGTGATCCGCAGCCCGTCGGGCTCCACGCGCGCGGAGGCGGTGTCGCTGTCGGGGGCGGTGCCGCTGTCCGCGGAGGCGGTGTCGCGGTCCGCGGAACCGGCACCGCGCGCGCGGACGAACGGAATCCACGGCAGGACGGCCGCCGCCGCCGGCACAGCCCACACGGCAAGCCCGGTCTGCCACCGTCCGCCCAGCGCGTCGGTCGTGGGCACGGTGAGCGCTGCCGCGACGGAGGTGCCCAGAGCGAGCGCCATGGAGTACAGGCCCGTCATCGAGCCCACCCGGTCGGGGAACCAGCGTTTGACGATCACGGGCATCAGGACGTTGCTGACCGCGATGCCCATCAGGGCGAGCGCGCTCGCGGCCAGGAAGCCGGCGGTGTTCCCGGCGTAGGGGCGGATCAGCAGGCCGGCGGTGATCGCGGCCATTCCGGCGCACACCACGGCGCCCGGCCCGAAGCGGCGGGCGAGTCGTGGCGCCATGACGCCGAAGACGGCGAAGCAGAGCGGCGGCACGGAGGTGAGCAGGCCCGCGACGCTGCCGCTCATGCCGAGCCCGTCGCGCACCTCTTCCAGGAGGGCGCCGAGGCTGGTGATGGCGGGCCGCAGGTTGAGGGCGCTGAGGGCGATGCCGACGACCAGCAGACGCGTCCGCCACGCGCGCGTGGCGGAGACCCCGGCGTCGACCCGTTTCCCCCGGGAAACGCGTATCGGTGCGGACGTCGTCGTTCCGGTCTCTTCAGGTGCCATGCGAACTATCATAGAATCATAGGATGATTATGGGTGACAGGGGGCTGCGTTACGCTCCCGATCAGCCGGTCTCGCTCCCGGGCCCGTACGAAGGACGGTCATGCCGCTGAGCCACCCCCGCCGATCCGCGCTGTCCGAGCAGGTCATCGCCGAGCTGCGAAACCAGATCACCTCGGGTGAATGGCCGGTGGGCTCGCGCATCCCCACCGAGCCGGAACTGGTCGAGCAGCTGGGGGTCGCCCGCAACACGGTCCGCGAGGCCGTCCGCGCGCTCGCGCACAACGGCCTGCTGGACATCCGCCAGGGCTCCGGCACCTACGTGGTGGCGACCAGCGAGCTGGCGGGCGTGATGCACCGCCGCTTCGCCGGCGCCGACCCGGACCACATCGCCGAGCTGCGCCGCACCCTGGAGTCCAGCGCCGCCCGGCTGGCGGCCGAGCGGCGCACCGAGCGGGACCTCAAACAGCTGGACACCCTCCTCGTACGCCGTGCGGAGGCGTGGGAGTCCGGGGACGCGGAGGTGTTCGTGACCGCCGACGCGACCTTCCACCTGGCCGTGGTGGCCGCGTCGCACAACGACGTGATGACCGCGATGTACGCGGACCTGGGCGAGGTGCTGCGGGACTGGCTGCGCGGCGACGTCGGCGAGGAGCTCACCCCGGAGGCGTACATGGACCACGCGGCGCTGGTGGACGCCATCCGCGCGGGCGACGCCGACGCGGCGGGCGCGGCGGCGGCGAGCTATCCGCGGATGTGCGGTCCGGGGCGCCCGGAGTCCGTCGGCCGCTGAGGCCCACTCATCTCTGGTGGGTGACCCACGCCGAGCGCACCGCCTCCCAGCACCGCCCGGTCAGCCGTACCGTCATCGCGGGACCCGCCTCGGCCGGGGCGGTGTCGGTGTCGATGTCCCACCACTGGGCGCACTCGATGTGCAGGCTCACGTGATCGGTGTCCGGATAGGGGTTGTGGCAGTACGCGACGACATGCGCGCCGGTGACAAGGACCCGGCACTCGGAGCCGAAGGGCGCCGGGTCGGCGGACTTTCCGGCGTCCTCGCGCGCGTGCGACGCGGTGTGCTTCCCGTGCGGCGGCATGGCGTCGTACGGCAGGACCGTCACCAGGGCGAGCGAGAGGAAGGCCGGGGCGAAGCGGTGGGCCAAGCGCACAAGGGAACCTCCTCGGCCGTGCGGCGTGCGGGGCGGTGCGTTGCTCCCAGCGTGTGTCCCGGACGGCCCGGCACGCCCGGTCAGGTACTCCGAACGGGCGACGCCCCGCTCCCCGCGCGCAGCGGGAAACGGGGCGTCGGCCTCGTGCGACCGGGCGATGCGGGCGCGTAGGCGATTGCGCGATCGCCTACGCGGGCCGCGAGGACACTTTCTCGCGCCCTACGGCGTACACGCGGGCCTGCTCAGGCGCCGATGGCGTGCAGTCCGCCGTCCACGTGGATGATCTCGCCGGTGGTCTTCGGGAACCAGTCGCTCAGCAGGGCGACGATGCCGCGGCCGGCCGGCTCGGGGTCCTTGAGGTCCCACTCCAGGGGCGAGCGGCTGTCCCACACGGAGGCCAGCTCACCGAAGCCCGGGATGGACTTGGCGGCCATGGAGCCGAGCGGGCCCGCGGAGATGAGGTTGCAGCGGATGTTCTGCTTGCCGAGGTCGCGCGCCATGTAGCGGTTGGTGGCCTCCAGGGCCGCCTTGGCCGGGCCCATCCAGTCGTACTGCGGCCAGGCGTACTGGGCGTCGAAGGTGAGACCGACGACCGAGCCGCCGTTCTGCATCAGCGGCAGGCAGGCCATGGTGAGCGACTTCAGGGAGAACGCCGAGACGTGCATGGCGGTGGCCACCGACTCGAACGGCGTGTTGAGGAAGTTGCCGCCGAGCGCGTCCTGGGGCGCGAAGCCGATGGAGTGCACGACGCCGTCGAGGCCGCCGAGCTCCTCGCCGACGATGTCGGCGAGGCGGCCGAGGTGCTCGTCATTGGTCACGTCGAGCTCGACGACCTTGGTGGGCTTCGGGAGCTTCTTGGCGACGCGCTCGGTCAGCGTGGGCCGCGGGAACGCGGTCAGGATGATCTCGGCGCCCTGCTCCTGGGCGAGCTTGGCGGTGTGGAAGGCGATGGAGGCCTCCGTCAGCACACCGGTGATCAGGACGCGCTTGCCCTCGAGAATTCCGCTCATGGTGATCAGTGACCCATTCCCAGTCCGCCGTCAACGGGGATGACGGCTCCAGTGATGTACGAGGCGTCGTCGGAGGCGAGGAACCGCACCGTCGCGGCGATCTCCTCGGGCTGCGCGTACCGGCCGAGCGGCACCTGCGACACGATGTTCTGGCGCTGCTCGTCGGTCAGCACCTTGGTCATGTCGGTGTCGACGAAGCCGGGCGCGACGACGTTGAAGGTGATGTTGCGCGAGCCGAGTTCACGGGCGAGGGAGCGCGCGAAGCCGACCAGGGCGGCCTTGGAGGCGGCGTAGTTGGCCTGCCCCGCCGAGCCGAGCAGTCCGACGACCGAGGAGATCAGCACCACGCGGCCCTTCTTGGCGCGCAGCATGCCGCGGTTGGCGCGCTTGACGACGCGGAAGGTGCCGGTGAGGTTGGTGTCGATGACCGAGGTGAAGTCCTCCTCGGACATGCGCATCAGGAGCTGGTCCTTGGTGACGCCGGCGTTGGCGACGAGGATCTCGACCGGGCCGTGCTGGGCCTCGATCTCCTTGTAGGCCTGCTCCACCTGCTCGGTGTCGGTGATGTCGCACTTGACCGCGAGGCAGCCCAATTCCTTCAGGGCGGCCGGCGGCTCACCCGAGCGGTACGTGATCGCGACCTTGTCGCCGGCGTCGGCGAACGCTCGGGCGATGGCGAGGCCGATGCCCCGGTTGCCTCCAGTGACGAGAACCGAGCGGCTCAACGGATCACCCTTTCGTTAGCGGTCTGGAACCCCTGCAGGACAGGCGCCTACGTCGAAAACCTATCGGTCCGCCCGGCCGCGCGGACAATCGGGCACCGACAGTGGCGTAGGGGACTCACTGTCGGGTCCCTACAGAAGCGTCCGCCGTGGGAACGGTCGCGGGCGGGTGGGTCCGGTCGCCGGACGCAAAGGTGTGGTCCCCGCCCCCGCCCGCACGACATGATCGGACCCGACAGGCCACGACAGCAGGGAGACCTCCGTGCCTCATTCCATCGACGAAGCCTTCACGGCACTGCCGCTGCGGGCCCTGGCCGACGCCGCGCTGGCACGCGCGCGGTCGCTCGGGGCCGAGCACGCCGACTTCCGGCTCGAGCGGGTGCGCAGTGCCGCCTGGCGGCTCAGGGACGGCAAGCCCGCCGGGTCCTCGGACACCACCGACCTGGGGTACGCGGTGCGGGTCGTGCACGGTGGGACCTGGGGGTTCGCCTCGGGTGTCGATCTGACCCAGGACGCCGCCGCCAAGGTCGCGTCGCAGGCGGTGGCG
This sequence comes from Streptomyces sp. Y2F8-2, assembly GCF_014905555.1. GTDB lineage: Bacteria > Actinomycetota > Actinomycetes > Streptomycetales > Streptomycetaceae > Streptomyces > Streptomyces cynarae. Next base: position 24,380 of record NZ_BNGS01000014.1, read on the forward strand.
ATGGCCAAGCTGTCGGCGCAGGTGATCAAGGCGGCGGGGTCGGATGAGCGGGTGGAGCTCGCGGACGAGCCGGTGCACTCCGACAAGACGTGGGTCTCGTCGTACGAGATCGATCCCTTCACCGTGCCCGACGAGGAGAAGACGGGTCTGCTCGCCGAGTGGAGCGGGCGGCTGCTCGCGGCCGACGGCGTCAACCACGTGGACGCCTCCCTGCTCACCGTGCACGAGAACAAGTTCTATGCCGACACCGCCGGGACCGTGACGACCCAGCAGCGGGTGCGGCTGCATCCGCAGCTGACCGCCGTGTCGGTGGACGAGTCCACCGGTGAGTTCGACTCCATGCGCACCCTCGCGCCGCCGGTCGGGCGCGGGTGGGAGTACCTGACGGGCACCGGCTGGGACTGGGACGCGGAGCTGGAACAGATCCCGGGGCTGCTCGCCGAGAAGATGCGCGCGCCGAGCGTCGAGGCCGGGGTGTACGACCTGGTCGTCGACCCGTCCAACCTGTGGCTGACCATCCACGAGTCCATCGGGCACGCCACCGAACTGGACCGGGCCCTCGGCTACGAGGCCGCGTACGCCGGCACCTCCTTCGCCACCTTCGACCAGCTCGGCAAGCTCAGGTACGGCTCGGAGCTGATGAACGTCACCGGCGACCGCACCGCCGAGCACGGGCTCGCGACGATCGGGTACGACGACGAGGGCGTGGCGGCCCAGTCCTGGGACCTGGTCAAGGACGGGACGCTGGTCGGCTACCAGCTGGACCGGCGCATCGCGAGGCTCACCGGCTTCGAGCGGTCCAACGGGTGCGCGTACGCCGACTCCCCCGCGCACGTGCCGGTGCAGCGCATGGCCAACGTGTCGTTGCAGCCGGACCCGGCCGGGCTGTCGACGGAGGATCTCATCGGGGGCGTGGACCGGGGCATCTACGTCGTCGGGGACCGCTCCTGGTCCATCGACATGCAGCGCTACAACTTCCAGTTCACCGGGCAGCGGTTCTTCAGGATCGAGAACGGGCGGATCACCGGTCAGCTGCGGGATGTCGCGTACCAGGCCACGACGACGGACTTCTGGGGCTCCATGGCGGCCGTCGGCGGCCCCCAGACGTACGTCCTCGGCGGCGCCTTCAACTGCGGCAAGGCCCAGCCGGGCCAGGTCGCGTCCGTCTCGCACGGCTGCCCCTCGGCCCTCTTCAGGGGCGTCAACATCCTCAACACCACGCAGGAGGCCGGTCGATGAGCGTCAGCTGCGGAATCGGCCGGGGGTCCGGGGGTCGCCCCCCGGGACAGCACAGTCTCAACACCACGCAGGAGGCCGGTCGATGAGCGCCCGTACGAACAAGCCGCACGAGATCGTCGAGCGTGCTCTCGAGCTGTCCCGCGCGGACGGGTGTGTCGTCATCGCCGACGAGCACTCCACCGCCAATCTGCGGTGGGCGGGCAACGCGCTGACCACCAACGGTGTCACGCGCGGGCGCACCCTCACCGTCGTCGCGACCGTCGACGGCAAGGAGGGCACGGCCTCAGGTGTCGTCTCCCGCTCGGCGGTCACCGCGGACGAGCTGGAGCCGCTGGTCCGGGCCGCGGAGGCCGCCGCGCGCGGCGCCGGGCCGGCCGAGGATGCACAGCCGCTGGTCACGGGCGTCGCCGAGTCGCCGGACTTCACGGACGCGCCCGCCGAGACCTCCTCCGCCGTCTTCACGGACTTCGCGCCGGCACTCGGCGAGTCGTTCGCCCGAGCCCGTGCGGGCGGGCGCGAGCTGTACGGCTTCGCCAACCACGAACTCGTGTCGACGTACCTGGGTACGTCCACCGGGCTGCGCCTGCGCCACGACCAGCCCAACGGCACGCTGGAGCTGAACGCGAAGTCCCCGGACCGTACCCGTTCGGCATGGGCGGGGCGTTCGACCCGCGACTTCAAGGACGTCGACCCGGCGGCGCTGGACGCGGAGCTGGCCCGGCGTCTGGCGTGGGCGGAGCGCAGGATCGAGCTGCCCGCGGGCCGCTACGAGACGCTGCTGCCCCCGACGGCGGTCGCGGACCTGCTGATCTACCAGCTGTGGTCGGCGTCGGCCCGGGACGCGGCCGAGGGCCGTACGGTCTTCAGCAAGCCCGGCGGCGGCACCCGCATCGGCGAGAAGCTCTCCGAGCTGCCGCTGACCCTGCGCAGCGATCCGAACGAGCCCGGGCTGGAGACACCGCCCTTCGTGGTCGCGCACGCCTCAGGCGACGACATGTCGGTGTTCGACAACGGGCTGCCGGTGCAGGCCACCGAGTGGATCGGCGACGGCGAGCTGAAGCATCTGACGACCACCCGGCACACGGCGGCCCTGACCGGTCTGCCGCTCGCGCCCGCGATCGGGAACCTGATCCTGGACGGGGGCTCCGACCGCTCCCTGGAGGAGATGGTCTCCGACACCGAGCGCGGGCTGCTGCTGACCTGCCTGTGGTACATCCGTGAGGTCGATCCGGCGACCCTGCTGCTCACCGGCCTGACCCGGGACGGCGTCTACCTGGTCGAGAACGGCGAGGTCGTCGGCGAGGTCAACAACTTCCGGTTCAACGAGTCCCCGGTCGGCCTGCTGGGCCGGGCCACCGAGGCCGGCCGCACGGAGAAGACCCTGCCACGCGAGTGGAGCGACTGGTTCACCCGGGCCGCGATGCCGCCGCTTCGGGTGCCGGACTTCAACATGAGCTCGGTCAGCCAGGGCGTGTGACCCCCTCCGGCCCGCAGGGCAGGAGGGAGGGGCGGTCCCGTCGTGGGCCCGCCCCTTCGCCGTTCCGTCATGCCCGCTGTCTGCTGCCCCTGCGTGTCATGTACGCCATCTCGCCGATGAAGACGAGGAGGACCGCCGCGGCGAGCTGGAGGCCGTGGCGGCCCCAGTCGATGCCCGGGGTGGCGGCGATGCCGATGGCGCGGGCGACGGCGTTCCCGACGAGGCCGCCGATCGTGCCCAGCAGGGTGGTCAGCCACAGGGGACTGTGCTGCTTGCCCGGCAGGATGAGCTTGGCCAGCAGGCCCAGCACGAATCCGACGATGATCGCCCACAACCAGCCCATGGCTGCCTCCTCGGCTCCTCGCACGGTTGTACGGCTCGACGTGAGACGTGAGCAGTACGCCCAGTCTCGGACCGCCCGCCGTACGGCGCATGCCGGGATCACCCGTACGCGGGGTGCGCTGCGCGTTCACGCAGGCAGGAGGCGCCCCGGTCTCGATGGCGGCCGGGGCGCGGCGTAACGTGGTCAGTGTTCGGGCTCGGTCCTGACCGGCTACGGGGCAGGTACGGGCCGGGGAGAGTCCGGGACAGGCGGGTGGTGCAGTGTGATGCGGAAGCGGAGCGGCGGTGGCAGCAACGCCCAGGTGTTCCGGATCACGGGCGCCCGGCAGGGGCTCGAGGCGGACGTGCGTGGCCGGCAGCGCCGTTATGTCGTGTCGATGAGCATCCGCACGGTGTCGGTGATCCTCGCGGCCACCCTGTGGAACGTGGAGCGGCCCGTCGCGATCATCGCGCTGGTGCTCGGCGCCGTGCTGCCCTACATCGCCGTGGTCATCGCGAACGCCGGGCGTGAGAACGCGCCGTCACTGCCGTCGACGTTCATCAACGTCCCGGTGCGTCCGATGATCGCGCCGCCGGCGGCGGACGCCTCGAAGGAATCCGGTCAGGACGACGCCACGGCGGAGCCCGCGGCGGGAGTCCCGAGCGAACCACGGGAGCGGACCTGACGACGACGGATGCCGGGCAAGCGGAATCGCACCCTGCACCAAGCTCAGGAAAAGCTCAGATCAATCATGTTGTTCCGGTGCCAGGTACTGGGTTACCCATGACATACTTCGTACGCGCTCCGCATCCCCCGTCGGAGCGACAGACCGACGCCGGGCAGCTCCCCCCGTGGCTGCTCGGCGTCGCCTTGTTTGCCGTGGCTGTGAGACGAAGCTGTGACTGACGAAACCCCGATCTGCTCCGCCAAGGGCTGCCGCGCCGACGCCGTGTGGGTGCTGGCGTGGAACAACCCGAAGATCCACACGCCGGAGCGCCGCAAGACGTGGCTGGCGTGCGAGGAGCACCGGGAGCATCTGTCGCAGTTCCTCGGTGTGCGGGGGTTCCTGAAGGACGTCGTCAAGCTGGAGGACTGGGAAGCGCCCGAAGGCGCCTGAAGCCCCAGCAGTCCCTAACCCCCGATCGCCGACATCGGCCGGTCCGGCTGGACGAACGACGGGTCGTCCAGGCCGGCGCCCGCCTTCTTGCCCCACATCGCGAGCCGCCAGATGCGGGCGATCTCCTCGTCCGGGGCGCCGGAGCGGAGCGCGCCGCGCAGGTCGGTCTCCTCGGTGGCGAACAGGCAGGTGCGTATCTGTCCGTCGGCCGTCAGGCGGGTGCGGTCGCAGGCCGCGCAGAACGGGCGGGTGACGGAGGCGATGACGCCGACGCGGTGCGGACCGCCGTCGACCAGCCAGCGTTCGGCCGGGGCGGAGCCGCGCTCCTCGGCGCGCTCCGGGGTCAGCTCGAAACGGGTCCGCAGCGAGGCGAGGATGTCCCCGGCGGTGACCATGCCCTCGCGCTTCCAGCCGTGCTGGGCGTCCAGGGGCATCTGCTCGATGAAGCGCAGCTCGTAGTCGTGCTCCACCGCCCAGGCGAGCAGGTCCGGGGCCTCGTCGGCGTTCAGCCCCGGCATGAGGACCGCGTTGACCTTGACCGGGGTCAGGCCGGCCTCCCGGGCGGCCGTCAGGCCGTGGAGGACGTCCTTGTGGCGGTCCCTGCGGGTGAGGGTCTTGAAGACGTCCGGGCGCAGGGTGTCCAGCGAGACGTTCACCCGGTCCAGGCCCACCGCCTTCAGGGCCGCCGCGGTGCGTCCGAGGCCGATGCCGTTGGTGGTGAGGGACATCTGGGGGCGGGGCCGAAGGGCCGCGACCCGCTCCACGATGCCGACCAGACCGGGGCGCAGCAGCGGCTCGCCGCCGGTGAAGCGGACCTCCTCGATGCCCAGTGAGGTGACCGCGATGTCGATCAGCCGGACGATCTCGTCGTCCGTGAGCAGGTCGGGCTTGGCCAGCCACTGCAGGCCCTCCTCGGGCATGCAGTACGTGCAGCGCAGATTGCACCGGTCGGTCAGCGAGACCCTGAGGTCGGTGGCCACCCGGCCGTAGGTGTCGATGAGCACGTGGGCCCCCTCCCTCGTCGCGGATCACCCATTCTCCGTCACCCGCACCATCACCTGCGAGCCTACGTGACGCCACCGACAACGACAGCGGCGCGTTCCCACGAGGGACGACGCGGCCGCGTCGTAGGACCCTACGATCCTGACGACGCGGCCGTCGGCGAGTAGCGGATCTCAGTGCGCCCCGGCACCGGTCAGTGACCGCACCTCCAGCTCGGCGTACTTGCCGGCGTCGGGCTCCTCCTTCGACAGCAGGGTGCCGAGCCAGCCCAGCAGGAAGCCGACCGGGATGGAGATGATGCCCGGGTTGTCCAGCGGGAACCAGTAAAAGTCGACTTTGGGGAACATCGACGTCGGCTTGCCCGAGACCACCGGCGAGAACAGCACCAGGCCGACGGCGGTGACCAGGCCGCCGTAGATCGACCACAGGGCGCCGGAGGTGGTGAACCGCTTCCAGAACAGGCTGTAGAGGATCGTCGGCAGGTTGGCGGAGGCGGCGACCGCGAAGGCCAGGGCGACCAGGCCGGCCACGTTCAGGTCACGGGCCAGGGCGCCGAGGACGATGGACACGGCACCGATGCCGACCGTCGCCCATCGGGCCGCGCCCACCTCCTGCTTCTCGGTGGCGGTGCCCTTCTTGATGACGTTGGCGTAGATGTCGTGCGCGAACGACGAGGAGGAGGCCAGGGTCAGTCCGGCCACGACCGCGAGGATGGTGGCGAAGGCGACCGCGGAGATGGTGGCCAGCAGGATCGCGCCCCAGCTGGAGTCCACCCCGCCCAGGTGCAGGGCGAGCAGGGGTGCGGCGGTGTTGCCCGCCTTGTTGGAGGCGATGATCTCGTCCGGTTTGATCAGGGCGGCGGCACCGAAGCCGAGGGCGAGCGTCATCAGGTAGAAGGCGCCGATGAGGCCGATCGCCCAGTTCACGGACTTCCGGGCGGCCTTGGCGGTGGGCACGGTGTAGAAGCGGATCAGGATGTGCGGCAGGCCGGCGGTGCCGAGGACCAGGGCGATGCCGAGCGAGAGGAAGTCCAGCTTGGTGGTGCCGGTGGCGCCGTACTTCAGGCCGGGCTCCAGGAAGGCGGAACCCTTGCCGCTGTTCTCGGCGGCCTTGCCGAGCAGGTCGGAGATGTTGAAGTGGAACTTCAGCAGCACCAGGAAGGTCAGCAGCAGAGCGCCCGCGATCAGCAGCACGGCCTTGACCATCTGCACCCAGGTGGTGCCCTTCATGCCGCCGATGGTGACGTACACGATCATCAGCAGGCCGACCAGGGCGACGATGCCGATCTTGCCGCCGTCGCTGGTGATACCAAGCAGCAGTGAGACGAGGACGCCCGCGCCCGCCATCTGTGCCAGCAGGTAGAAGATCGACACGACGATCGTGGAGGTGCCGGCGGCTGTGCGCACCGGGCGCTGGCGCATGCGGTAGGCCAGGACGTCGCCCATGGTGTAGCGGCCGGAGTTGCGCAGTGGTTCGGCGACCAGGAGCAGGGCGACCAGCCAGGCGACCAGGAAGCCGATGGAGTACAGGAAGCCGTCGTAGCCGAAGAGGGCGATGGCGCCCGCGATGCCGAGGAAGGACGCGGCGGACATGTAGTCGCCGGACACGGCGAGGCCGTTCTGGAAGGCGGTGAACTGCCGTCCGCCCGCGTAGAAGTCGGCGGCGTTCCTGGTCTGACGGCCCGCCCAGACGGTGATGACGAGGGTCGCGGCGACGAACACCGCGAACAGGGTGATGATCAGCGGCCGGTGCTTGCTCGCCTCACCGGCGGCCAGGACGAGTGCGGGGCTCATGCGCGGCCCTCCATCCGGGACTTGATGGCCTCGGCCTTGGGGTCGAGCTTGGCGGCGGCGTGCCGCGCGTACCACCAGGCGATCAGGAACGTGGTGAGGAACTGGGCTAGGCCGAGCACCAGGGCGACGTTGACGTTGCCGAAGAGCTTGGTGCCCATGAAATCGCCTGCGTAGTTCGACAGCAGGACGTAGGCCAGGTACCAGGCGATGAACGCGACAGTCAGCGGGAAGGCGAACGAGCGGTGGGAGCGGCGCAGTTCGGCGAATTCGGCGCTCTGCTGCACCGCGCCGAACTCCTCGGCGGACGGCAGGACGTGTTCTGTCCTCGAGGGGGGAGGTGCGTCGGTGGCCACGGTGTCTCCTCGCGTTGCGGGTGGGGTGACGGCAATCACGTAACCGGTTGCGACCGTAGCGCTCCGGAATGTGATCCGACAGGGGCCCTCGGCCGTGCTCGGGCTCCCTGCCCTGGGTCACGGCGCCGCGCGGGGGCCGGTTCAACTCGCTTTTTTTCTTTCGCTTGAACTTGTTGCTGCCCGGCCGGGGCGGCGGATAGCTTCACCCTGCACCACTCGTCATGTACCTGCCGGTCACGTCATCCGTGTCCGGCAGGTTCACGTTTTCCCGGATGATGTGGAGATCCCATGGTTCATCGCCGTTCGAGACGCCGCCTCGCCCTCGCCGTACCGGTCGTGCTGTCGCTCACCGCCTCGCTGGGCTTCCTGCCGGGTGCCGCGTCGGCCGCCCCGCGCACCGCCGCCGGCGCGCAGGCCGCCGAGGGACAGGAACTCGCCTACGTCGTCAACACCCGGACGGACCGTCACACGCTGTCGACGGTGCGGCAGGCGATAGCCGCGGCCGGCGGCACGATCGTGGTGACCTACGACAAGATCGGCGTCATCGTCGCGCACTCCGCCAATCCGGACTTCGCCCGCACCCTCCGCGCCGTCCGCGGAGTGCAGTCCGCGGGCGCCACCCGGACCGCCCCGCTGACGGCCGCCGGCACGACGGACGAGGGCGCCGCGCAGTACCTGACGAAGGCGGAGGCGGCGAAGATCACGAAGTCCTCGGCGACCGCGGACGGCAGCGAGCCCCTCGAGGCCGACCAGTGGGACCTGCGGGCGATAGGCGCCGACAAGGCCGCAAAGATCAACCCGGGCAGCCGCAACGTCACGGTCGCCGTCATCGACACCGGTGTCGACGACACGCATCCGGACCTCGCTCCCAACTTCTCCGCGGCGCAGTCCGCGAACTGCGTCGGCGGCAAGGCGGACACCACGTACGGCGCCTGGCGGCCGGCGAAGCCCGAGCACTACCACGGCACCCATGTCGCCGGCGAGATCGCGGCGGCCCGCAACGGCATCGGCGTCGCCGGTGTCGCCCCGAACGTCAAGGTCTCCGCCATCAAGGTGGCCGACCCGGTCAACGAGCTCTTCTACCCCGAGAGCGTCGTCTGCGCGTTCGTGTTCGCCGCCGACCACGGCGTCGAGATCACGAACAACAGCTACTACGTGGACCCGTGGCTGTACAACTGCATGGACGACCCGGACCAGCGGGCCATCGTCGACGCGGTCAACCGGGCCCAGCTGTACGCCCAGCGCAAGGGCACCCTCAACGTCGCCTCGGCGGGCAACTCCAACGACGACCTCGACTCCCACGCCCTGGTCGACGATTCCAGCCCCGACGACTCGACCGCGGCGACCCGCACGGTCGACCCGCACGAGTGCTTCGACGTGCCGACCCAGCTGCCGGGCGTCGTCACGGTCAGCGCCACGGGTGTCACCAACGCCAAGTCGTACTACTCCAGTTACGGCGACGGCGTGATCGACGTGGCGGGCCCGGGTGGAGACAAGTACCAGATCCCGGACACGCCGTCGAAGAACGGGCGCATCCTCTCCACGATGCCGAACGACCAGTACGGCTTCCTGCAGGGCACGTCGATGGCGTCGCCGCACGTCGCGGGCGTGGCCGCACTGCTGAAGTCCGCGCACCCGTGGGCGACCCCGGCCCAGCTCCAGGCGCTCCTCAAGGCGCAGGCGGACAACCCGGGCTGCCCGACCGCGCCCTACGACGGCGACGGCGACGGGGTCGTCGACGCGACCTGCGTGGGCGGCAAGCGCGTGAACGGGTTCTACGGCTTCGGCGTCGTCAACGCCCTGCGCGCGGTGAAGTGACGTGAAGGGGCCGGGTCCTGCCCGGCCCCTTCCCCCTGTTGATCCGGTACACCCTGCATAGTGCCCTCATGACCGATACGAACGTGGCATGGGCGGCACTCGGCGGGGATCCCGCGCTGCTGCCGAGGATCTCGACCGTCGTACGGGAGGGCGCGCTGCCCTCGCGGCTTCCCGTACGGGAGGTGGCGCGGGCCTGCGTCGGGGTGTGCGCGCTGGCCGCCGCCGAGTGGGGCGCCCGGCGGGCCGGGCTGCCGGCCGTGCCCGAGGTGCGGGTCGACGACGGAGCCGTGGCCACCGCCTTCCACAGCGAGCGGCATCTGCTGGTCGACGGCCGTGAACCGGTCAACTTCGCGCCGCTCTCGCGGTTCTGGCGCACGGCGGACGGCTGGGTGCGCACGCACGCCAACTATCCGCACCACCGCAAGCGGCTGCTGGGCACCCTGGGGCTGGCCGCGGACGCGTCCGCGGAGACCGTGGCCGCCGTACTCGCCGAGCGGTCCTCCGTCGAGGTGGAGGAGAGTGTGTACGCGGCCGGGGGGCTCGCGGTCGCGCTGCGCACGCCCGGGGAGTGGGCGGCGCACGAACAGGGGCGGGCGATCGCCGCACACCCGCTGGTGGGCCGTGAACGTCTCGACGAGGCGCCCGTACGCCCGGTCGTGCCGCTCGACGGCGAGCCGCTGCTGCCCGCCGCGGGCCTCCGCGTCCTGGACCTCACCCGGGTCATCGCGGGCCCGGTGGCCACCCGGACCCTGGCGCTGCTCGGCGCGGACGTCCTGCGGATCGACGCTCCGCACCTGCCGGAACTGCTCGACCAGCACGCCGACATGGACATCGGCAAGCGGTCCGCGGTGCTCGACCTGCGGGCGGCCGGGGACCGGCGGACCTTCGAGGAACTGCTGGCGGAGGCGGACGTGGTCGTCACGGGCTACCGGCCCGGCGCGCTCGACCGGTTGGGGCTCTCCGCCGAGCAACTGGCCGAGCGCCGGCCCGGCCTGGTCGTGGCGCAGTTGTCGGCGTGGGGCGCGTACGGGCCGTGGGGCGAACGGCGGGGCTTCGACAGCCTGGTCCAGGTCGCAACCGGTATAGCGGCGACCGAGGGTTCGGCCGAGCGGCCGGGCGCGCTGCCCGCGCAGGCCCTCGATCACGGCACGGGGTATCTGCTGGCCGGGGCGGTCCTGAGGTCCCTGACCGAGCAGACCGAGGAGGGCGGGACCCGGGCCGTACGACTGGCGCTGGCTCGCACGGCGGCCTGGCTGACGGACGGCACCGCCCGGGACACGGGGTCGGCGCAGGCGGCGTACGACGGCCCGGCCTCCTGGCTCGCGGAGAGCGACAGCGCGCTGGGCCGGCTGCGCTACGCCCTGCCACCGGTCCGTTTCGCGGGCGGCCCGGTCGACTGGGCGCGCCCGCCCGGGCGGTGGGGAGAGGATCCCGCGCGGTGGGACGAGGCGCCGCTCGGGGGCTGAGGCATCGGGCGGTGGGGCAGGGCACGCCCTCGGGGACCGAGGCATCGGGTGGCCGGAATCGTGTCCCTGGGCGGAATGCCGGTCCCTCACTTGAATGACGTCCGTTGCCCGGTTCTGTGGCGACTGGCGAAGATCGTGACGTGAGCTCGACACGACCAGGCGCCGAATCCGACGGGACGGACGCCGACACGGCGTCCAGGCCCGTCGCGGTCGCCGCCCCGGTCGCGGTCGCCGCCCCCGTCGTCCGTCCCCCGGTTCGCCGGGCCGTCGCCGTGCTCGCCCTCGTGACGGCCGCCGCCCTGATACCGCTGCTCGGCCCCTCGGCCGCGCTGCACGGCACGGGTGAGGCGGCCGCACCCGGCGTAGGCGGTATCGGACTGCTGCGTACGGCGCTGTTCGCGGCCCTGTGCGTATCCGGCGGCGAGCTCCTCGTCACCCGTCTGGCCCGCCGGGTGCCGGGCGCGCCCCTGGCCGAGTCGCCGCGCAGCTGGGCGCCGTGCGCGGCGGGCGCGGGTTTCGTCGCGGCGCTGGGGCTCGCCTCGGTCGTCGCCACCGGCAATCTGGTCCCCGACCGGCTGGCCCAGATCGACGTCGGCGGGCTGTACCGCACCCGGGACGGCGCACTGGCCCTGCTGGAGGTCGACGCGTTCCTCGTGGCCGGGCTGTGCGCCCTGTCGCGCCGGCCGTCCCTCCAGGTGTTCCCGCTGGCCGCGGTGGCCGTCGCCGAGGCACTGCGCGCCCACCCCACCACGGAGCACTCCCCGCTGACCGGCACGGGTCTGACGCTCGTTCACCTCACCTGCGCGGCACTGTGGGCGGGCGGTCTGCTGCACACGCTGCGGCTGCTGCGGCGCTGGCGTACGTCTCCCGGGGCCGGCACCGCGCTGCTCGGGCTCTACGCGCGCGTGGCGGCCGTCCTCCTGGCGGCGATCACCGCGACAGGGGTGTGGAGTTCGCTGCGCCGTATGCCGCCGGACACGATCCTCGACCAGCTCACCACGACCGCCTACGGCCGGACCCTGCTCGCCAAGGCGCTGCTCGTGGCCGTCGTCGCCGTGCTCGCCCTGGTCGCCCGGCTGCGGCTGCGGCGCGCCGCCGACCCGCTCGGTGCCTGCGCCCCCGCCCGCGCGGAGGTGGTGGCGCTGGGCCTGGTCGTCGCGGTGTCGGGCCTGCTGACGGCGCTGCCGGTGCCGATCCGCTGGTCATGACCGGACGGCCGCGGCGAGCGTGCCCAGAACCACCCGCGGTCACACACCCGCCGCCCCCAGCAACGCCCCCGCCGCATAGGTGACCCCCATAGCCAGCGCCCCGCCCACCACGTTCCGCCCCACGGCTCGGCCCGGTTTCGCCGCGCCGAGGCGGGCGCTGGACCAGCCGGTGACGACGAGGGCCGCCAGGACGGACGCCACCGTGATCGGGAGGCGGACGCCGGCCGGTGGGAGCACGATCGCCAGCAGGGGGAGCAGTGCCCCCACCGTGAACGCGAGGAAGCTCGCCCACGCCGCGTGCCAGGGGTTCGTCAGCTCGTCGGGGTCGATGCCGAGTTCCACGCGCGCGTGGGCGCGCAGGGCGTCGCGTGCCGTCAACTGCACCGCGGCCTCGCGGGCCACCTCCGGGGACAGGCCGCGCTGCTCCAGTATCTCCGCCAGTTCGGCGAGCTCGGCCTCCGGTTGCTCCTTCAGTTCCCGCCTCTCCATGGCCAGCGCCGCCTGTTCCGAGTCCCGTTGGGTCGACACGGACACGTACTCGCCCGCCGCCATCGACATGGAGCCGGCCAGCAGCCCGGCGAGGCCGGCCGTCAACAGCGTGCCGCGGTCCGTCGTCGCCCCGGCGACGCCGACCACCAGGCCCGCCGTGGACACGATGCCGTCGTTGGCGCCGAGCACCGCCGCGCGCAGCCAGTTCAGCCGCGCGCCGAGGGCGCCGCCGTGTGCCTCGTCGTGCGTGGGTTCCATCACACGGGGAGGATGGCACCTCATGAGGTGGACGGCACCCGGGCGCGCCCGCCACCAGCTCCTCTGACGGGTTCTCAGCTTCGGTGCCGTCAACTGCTGCCGGTACGCCCGAGGGTTGTGCGCCCGGCGCAGGAGGACCGCGTGCAGTGGGTGGGGGCGTGGGGCTGTCAGTCGCGGCCCGTATCCTCAGTGACCATGCTCGAAGACCGTACGACCGCAGCGTCCCCGGCCGCCTGGCCGGCCGCGTATCCGGAGGGGTACGCGGTCGTCGACGTGGAGACCACCGGCCTGGCCCGGGACGACCGGATCATCTCGGCCGCCGTCTACCGGCTGGACGCGCGCGGTGAGGTCGAGGACCACTGGTACACGATGGTCAATCCGGAGCGCGACCCGGGCCCGGTGTGGATCCACGGTCTGACGAGCGAGGCCCTCGAAGGGGCGCCCCTGTTCCAGGACATCGCCGAGGAGTTCGCGGCCCGGCTCGACGGCCGCGTGCTCGTCGCGCACAACGCGGTCTTCGACTGGCAGATGATCGCCCGGGAGTACGCGCGCGCGGAACGCGAGGCGCCGGTCCGTCAGCGGCTGTGCACCATCGCGCTGTCGAAGGAACTGCGCCTGCCGCTGGCCAACCACAAGCTGGAGACGCTGGCCGCGCACTTCGGGGTGGTCCAGCAGCGGGCGCACCACGCGCTGGACGACGCTCGGGTGCTGGCCGAGGCGTTCCGGCCGAGTCTGCACGCCGCCGCCCGGAACGGCGTACGGCTGCCGCTGCTGGAATGCCGCCCGCTGACGGAGTGGTCCGCCGCCCCCACGGTGCCCCGCCAGTCCTCCGGGGGCTACCGCCCGAGCAGTTGGCGCCCCTCCCGCAGGCGCCCCTCCTGCCCCTACCCCAACCCGGGGCGGTACGAGGAAGGCAAGCGACTCAAGCAGGGCATGCGGGTGGCGTTCTCCGGGGACACCTCGGTCGACCGGGAACTGCTGGAGGACCGTGCCGTCGAGGCGGGGCTGCACGTGGCGACGAGCCTGTCCCGGCTCACCAGCCTGCTCGTCACCAACGACCCGGACTCGGGCACGTCCAAGACGGTGAAGGCGCGGCAGTACGGGACACCGGTGATCGACGAGGCCGCGTTCGGGCAACTGCTGCGGGACGTGGAACCCGCGTCGCCGGAGTGACCCGTGCCGTCGGCGGAGTGACCCGTACGGACGGGTGATTGCCACGCGACTCGCCCGGCGCCCGCTCGCCCGCGCAGCGGCGACGGCTCACGCTGTGGCGCATGGCACGTTGCGAGGTCTGCGGAAACGACTACGGCATGACGTTCGAGGTGCACGCGCAGGGCGCGGTGCACGTCTTCGACTGTTTCGCCTGCGCCATCCACCGTATGGCGCCCATCTGCGAACACTGTCGCGTCCAGATCATCGGCCAGGGCGTCGACGTCGACGGCCACTGGTACTGCGGCGCGCACTGCGCCCGCGCGGAGGGGCGGGTGGGGATCGTCGACCGGGTCTGAGGCACCCCCGTGCGGGCGCGGCACGGTCCGAGATGTACCGTCGTGGGGTGTACCGCTTCCTGTTGTCCCGGCAGTGGGTGATCCTCACCCTCGTGGCTCTCCTGCTCATCCCCACGATGATCAGGCTGGGTTTCTGGCAGCTGCACCGTCACGACCACAGGCAGGCGCTGAACAAGCTGATCAACGAATCGCTGGCGGCTCCGCCCGTGCCCGCCGAGTCGCTCACCTCGGTGGGCGGGACCGTCCGGCACGAGGACCTCTACCGCCGGGTGACCGCCAAGGGCCACTTCGACACGGCGCACGAACTGGTGGTGCGCCGTCGTACGAACGCCAATGGTGACGTCGGCTACCACGTGGTGACTCCTTTCGTGCTGAACGACGGCAGGACGCTCCTCGTCAACCGGGGCTGGATCGACTCCCCCGCCTCGCAGACCGCCTTCCCGGACATCCCGGCACCCGCCCGGGGCGAGATCACGGTCACCGGCCGGTTGATGCAGGACGAGACGACGGCCGCGAGCGGCATCAAGAACCTCAAGGGGTTGCCCGACCGCCAGATCATGCTGATCAACAGCGAGCAGGTCGGCGCTCTGCTGCGCGACGCGGGCGACACCTCCGCCAAGGAGATGCTCGGCGGCTACGTCGAACTGGTCTCCCCCGCCCCGAAGGGCGGCAGCCCCGAGCTGATCCCGTCGCCCAAGGAGGACAGCAGCTGGATCGGGCTCGGCGACATCAACCTGCCGTACGCGGTCCAGTGGTGGCTGTTCGCGGCGGGTGTCCCCCTCGGCTGGGTGATCCTGGTCCGCCGAGAGGCCCGGGAGCGGGCGAAGGCGGCGCAGGAGACGAGCGAGGAGCCGGCACCGGCCACGGTCTGACCGCGGCCGGGTCCGCTCGGGTCCGCAGGCGGTCGGCCAGGCGGTCCCGCCGGTGGAGAACGTGCGGGGCGGGCGCGCGGCGTCAGGGCGGGACGGCGCGCCCGCCCCGCGGTCCGTCGGCCGGTGTCAGCAGCAGCGGCCCTGCGGGTGGGTCTCCCGGTGCAGTGTGCGCAGCACCTCGTACTCGCGGCGGGTGGGCACCGGAGCGAGGGGGTGGTGGCGGCGGTGCCGCTCGCAGTAGCGGTCGTACTCCGCCTCCCCGGTCAGCTCGCGCAGGTACCAGCGCACGGCTCCCGCCCACTGCCGGGCGTTCATGACCGGGCTCCCACCAGTGCGTCGGCGGCCTGCTCGGGCACGTCGAGGCGGGACTCCACGTACGGCGCCTCGGTGGTCGGCAGTGCCCCGGGAGAGCGGACGGCCCGCACGCACACCACCGCGGCGTTGACGATCACGACCGCGACCAGCAGCAGGAACAGCGCGATCAGCACCCCGTCGACCGTCGAGTTGGTGACCACGGTGTGCATGTCGTGGGCGTTCTTGGCGGGCGGCAGGACCTGGCCGGCGTCGAGGGCGTCGGCGTACTTGGTCCGCTGGGCGAAGAACCCGACGCGCGGGTCACCGGAGAAGATCTTCTGCCAGCTCGCGGTGAAGGTGACGGCGACCACCCAGGCCAGCGGGATCCCGGTGACCCAGGCCCAGCGCAGCCGCCCGGACTTGATCAGGACCGTGGTGCAGACGGCGAGGGCGATGGCGGCGAGCAGCTGGTTCGCGATGCCGAAGAGCGGGAAGAGCTGGTTGATCCCGCCCAGCGGGTCGGTGGCGCCGGTGTGGAGGAAGTAGCCCCAGGCGGCCACGACGAGACCGCTGCACAGCCAGCTGCCCGGCTTCCAGGTGATCCGGCCGACGGGCTTCCACACATTGCCGAGCATGTCCTGGAGCATGAAGCGCCCCACGCGGGTACCGGCGTCGACCGTCGTCAGGATGAACAACGCCTCGAACATGATCGCGAAGTGGTACCAGAAGGCCTTCATCGCGGTACCGCCCAGGACCCCGGAGAAGATCTCCGACATGCCGACGGCGAGGGTCGGCGCCCCGCCCGAGCGGGCGATCAGCGTCTGCTCCTCGACGGCCTTGGCGGCCTGGGTCAGCTGGTCGGGGCTGATGGTGAAGCCCAGGCCCGCCACGGCGTGGGAGGCCGACTCGGCGGTCGCGCCGAGGAGGCCCGCGGGCGCGTTCATCGCGTAGTACAGGCCCGGCTCCAGCGTCGCGGCGGCGATCAGGGCCATGATCGCGACGAACGACTCCATCAGCATGGCGCCGTAGCCGATCATGCGGACCTGGGACTCCTTCCGGATCAGCTTCGGGGTGGTCCCGGAAGCGACCAGCGCATGGAAACCGGACAGCGCGCCGCAGGCGATGGTGATGAACAGGAACGGGAACAGGGAGCCGGCGAAGACCGGGCCCGCGCCGGAGCTCGCGAACCTGCTGACCGCGTCCGCGTGCAGCACCGGCGCGGCGACCACGACGCCGACCGCGAGCAGCGCGATGGTGCCGATCTTCATGAAGGTGGACAGGTAGTCGCGCGGCGCGAGCAGCATCCACACCGGCAGTACCGAGGCGACGAAGCCGTAGCCGATCAGGCAGAAGACCAGGGTCGTCGGGCTCAGGGTGAAGGCACCGGCGAGAGAGGAGTTCTGGACCCAGCTGCCGCCGGCGATCGCCAGGAGCAGCAGCACGACGCCGACGAGGCTGGTCTCCACGACCCGGCCGGGGCGGATGCGGTGCAGCCAGAAGCCCATGAACAGGGCGATGGGGACGGTCATGGCGACGGAGAAGGTGCCCCACGGGGAGTGGGCGAGCGCGTTGACCACGACCAGGGCCAGCACACCCAACAGAATGATCATGATGGCGAAGACCGCGATCAGGGCTGCGGCCCCGCCCGCCCGGCCGATCTCGTCACGGGCCATCTGCCCGAGCGACTTTCCGTCCCGCCGCATGGACAGGAACAGCACGACCATGTCCTGCACCGCCCCGGCGAAGATCACCCCGGCCACGATCCACAGGGTTCCGGGCAGGTATCCCATCTGTGCCGCGAGCACCGGCCCGACCAGCGGCCCGGCGCCGGCGATGGCGGCGAAGTGGTGGCCGAGCAGCACCCGGCGGTCCGTCGGGTGGAAGTCGACGCCGTCCTCCAACCGTTCGGCGGGGGTGGCCCGGCGGTCGTCCGGTCGCAGTACGCGGCGGGCGATGAAGCGGGCGTAGAAGCGGTAGGCGATGGCGTACGAGCCGAGCGCGGCCACCACCAGCCAGACCGCCGAGATCTTCTCCCCGCGGGCCAGCGCGATGACGCCCCAGGCGACAGCACCGAGCAGTGAGACGGCGGTCCAGACGAGAACCACCCGGGGGGATACACGTGATTTTTCGGGCGCCTGGAGTCCGGATTCGGCCAGGGGTGATGCGGGCATGGCGGCTCCTCACCTCAAGGGTGGTGTGAGAATTCGTGACACTCGTGACAGGACGTGCGCGGTACGCGCGGCTCTCCCGCTCGCTGTCGGTTCGTGCAAGAGTTGCCCACCCGCCGGAAACGGTTGACAGCGAATGTCCGGAAGATTTCCTCTCGGTTCCCTGTCCTCCGAACCGGCCGT
Source organism: Streptomyces sp. Y2F8-2 (assembly GCF_014905555.1). Taxonomy (GTDB): domain Bacteria; phylum Actinomycetota; class Actinomycetes; order Streptomycetales; family Streptomycetaceae; genus Streptomyces; species Streptomyces cynarae. The sequence continues at coordinate 41,947 of NZ_BNGS01000014.1, forward strand.
CCGCGCAACTCTCCTGCGAGGGCACAGGCACACCAAGGACGGTGACCCATGGCCGACGGCGCCATGACCGCGACGTTCCTCGCCGTGATCGGCGGAGCGTCCCTGCTCGCCGTCACCGCGCGCCGACTCACCGCCGTGCCCGGACTGGCGTACGGCAACGGCGCGCCCGCCTTCTTCGCGGTGCCGTACACGGTGATCGTCTCTCCGCTCGCCTTCGTCCTGCTGAGCCGCCTGTGGACCGTGGCCCGTCGGCACGGCTACATCACCGCAGCCGACTTCGTGCGCGGCCGGTACGGCTCGCCGCCGCTGGCCCTGGTGGTGGCGCTGACCGGGATCCTGGCGACGATGCCGTACCTCGCGCTGCAACTGCTCGGCATACGGGCCGTGCTGACGGCCGGGGGCGTGTCTTCGCGGGGCGCCACGGGCGACCTGGTGATGGTGGCGCTCTTCGCGGGGCTCGCCGTGGCGACCTACCGGCACGGGCTGCGGGCGCCGACCGTGATCGCCGCACTCAAGGCGGTGGCCGTGTTCGTCTCGCTCACCGCCGTCACCTGGCTCGTCCTCGACCGGCTCGGCGGCCCCGGCCCGGTGTTCGACGGCGCGGCCCGGCGCCTCGGCGGCACGGACACGGCGCACTCCGCGCTGTTGCTCACCCCCGCCCAGCAGCCCGCCTACGCCACCCTCGCCCTGGGCTCCGCGCTGGCCCTGCTGATGTACCCGCACGTGCTCACCGCCGGTTTCGCCGCCGACGGCCCGCGCACCCTGCGCAAGACCGCGGTGGCGCTGCCCGCCTGGACGGGGCTGCTCGCGCTCTTCGGTTTCCTCGGCATCGCGGCCCTCGCGGCCGGGGTGCGGGCGCCGGCGGGCGGCGCCGAGGCGGCCGTGCCGATGCTGGTGGACCGGCTGATGCCGGGGCCGCTGGCCGGGCTGGTGTTCGGCGCGATCACGGTGGGCGCACTGGTCCCCGCCTCGGTGATGTCGATCGCGGCCGCCACGAGTTTCGTACGCAACGTGTACGTCGAGTACGTGCACCCGACGGCCACGCCCAAGCGGCAGGTGCGCATCGCCCGGGCGGTGTCGCTCACCGCCAAAGTGGGCGCGGTGGCGTTCGTGTTCGGGCTGCGCGACCAGGACGCCGTCAACCTCCAACTGCTGGGCGGCGTGTGGATCCTGCAGATCTTCCCCGCGGTGGCCGTGGGCCTGGTCACCGGACGGCTGCACCCCCGGGCCCTGCTCGCCGGGTGGGGCGCGGGCATGGTGGCCGGCACCTTCCTGGTGGTGCGGGAGGGGTTCTCCTCGATCGTGCCCTTCGCCACCGGCCGACCGCCGCTGGAGATCTACGCGGGGCTCGCCGCCCTGCTCCTCAACCTGATCGTCGCCGTGGTGGGGACCGCGGCCCTCGAACGCCTCGGCGTCCCGCGCGGCGCCGACACGACCGACCTGCCGTCGCGCCTGACCGTCAGGCGGCGCCCCGAGACGGGAGCGAACAACCCGTGAGACGCAGACAGCACACCCCCGTCACGCTGGCCCCCGTGCCACAGCCCGCCGGGCCGCCCGAGCCCCTCGCCCCCGCGGTGAGCGACCCGGCGGAGCTGGAGCGCGAGGCCGGTGTGGCGCGCCTGTTCGAGCGGCACTACGCCTCGATGCTGCGCCTGGCGGTGCTGCTGGGCGCCGACGACCCGGAGAACGTGGTGGCCGAGGCCTACTACCAGATCTACCGGAAGTGGCGGCGTCTGAAGGACACCGAGGCGGCGGAGGCGTATCTGCGCTCCACCGTCTGCAATCTGACGCGGATGCGCATACGCCACCTCCAAGTGGCCCGCAAGCACGAGGAGAAGCCCACGGAGGAGGTCGTCGCCTCCGCCGAGAGCACCGCGCTCCTCCACGACGACCAGCGGGTGCTGATCCGCGCCCTCCAGCAGCTGCCCGCCCGGCAGCGGGAGGCGCTCGTGCTGCGGCACTGGCTCGGACTGAAGGAGCAGGAGATCGCCGCGGCGATGGGGATCTCCTGCGGATCGGTCAAGACCCACACGGCGCGCGGCATCGCCGCCCTGACCCAGGCGATGGAGGCCCGGCGATGACGCATCGAGATGCGACTCCGTCGCGTGGCACCACCCCGGAGCGTACGGAGCGGGAGCTGCGCGAGGCCCTCGCCGCGCTGGCGGACGGGGTGCACGCCGCCCCCGACGCCTACCGGACGGCGCGCGGCACGTGGCTGCGCCGCGAGCGCCGGCGCCGGCTCGTCCTCACCGTGCTGGTCGCGGTCGTCTTCACCCTGGCCACGCTGATCGGCCTGTGGGTCCTCAACCAGACCCCGTCGCACCCGGGGGTGATCTTCTCCGGCGCGGGCGCCACGAGCTCGGGCAGCGCCACACACCACGCGGCGTCACTCCCCCGGCCCACCCCCTGATTGCCCGTCGGCCCATCGGGAACCCGCTTCCCGTGCATCCGCGGATCGAGGACTACGCACTCATCGGCGACGAACAGACCGCCGCCCTGGTCGGCCGGGACGGGTCCATCGACTGGCTGTGCCTGCCCCGCTTCGACTCGCCCGCCTGCTTCGCCAAGCTGCTCGGCACCGAGGAGCACGGCCACTGGAGGATCGCGCCCAGGGGGGCCCGCCTGTGCACGCGCCGGGCCTACCGCCCCGACACCCTCGTCCTCGACTCCGAATGGGACACCCCGGACGGCACGGTCCGCGTCACCGACTTCATGCCCCAGCGCGACCGCGCCCCCGACGTCGTACGCGTCATCGAGGGCCTGGCCGGCCGGGTCACCGTGCACGGCGAGCTCCGGCTGCGCTTCGACTACGGCTCGATCGTGCCGTGGATGCGGCGGAGCGACGGTCACCGGGTGGCCGTGGCAGGACCGGACTCGGTGTGGTTGCGCAGTGAGCCCCCCGTGCGCACCTGGGGCAAGGACTTCGCCACCCACTCCGAGTTCACCGTCGGCAAGGGGGACAAGGTCGCCTTCGTCCTCACCTGGCACCCCTCGCACGAGCCCCGCCCCGCCCTCGTCGACCCGTTCGAGGCGCTGGACAGCAGTGTCGAGGACTGGCGCGCGTGGGCGGCGCGGTGCCGTTACCGCGGCCCGCACCGGGAGGTGGTGGTCCGCTCCCTGATCACCCTGAAGGCGCTCACCTACGCGCCCACCGGCGGTATCGTCGCGGCCCCCACGACCTCCCTGCCGGAGTCCCTGGGCGGCGTACGCAACTGGGACTACCGCTACAGCTGGCTGCGCGACTCCACGCTCACCCTCCAGGCCCTGCTGGCGGCCGGCTACCACGAGGAGGCCGAGGCCTGGCGCGACTGGCTGCTGCGTGCGGTCGCCGGCAAACCGGCGGACCTGCAGATCATGTACGGCATCTCGGGCGAGCGGCGGCTGCCCGAGTACGAGCTGCCCTGGCTGCCCGGTTTCCACGGCTCGGCGCCGGTCCGGGTCGGCAACGACGCGGTGAAGCAGTTCCAGCTGGACGTGTACGGCGAGGTCATCGACTCCCTGTCGGTGGCCCGCAGCGCGGGGCTGCCGGTGAGGCCGCACATGTGGCGGGTGCAGTGCGCGCTGCTGGAGTTCCTGCGGACGGCCTGGCGGCAACCGGACGCGGGACTGTGGGAGGTGCGCGGGCGGCGCCGCCACTTCGTGTACTCGAAGGTGATGGCGTGGGTGGCCGCCGACCGCGGCGTGCGCACCCTGGAGGAGCATCCGCACCTCGACGGCGACCTCGACGGCTGGCGGGCCATGCGGGCGGAGGTGCACCGGGATGTGTGCGAGCGGGGCTACGACCCCGACCGGAACACGTTCACCCAGTACTACGGCTCACGGGCGCTCGACGCCTCGCTGCTGCAGATCCCGCTCGTCGGCTTCCTGCCGCCGGACGACCCGCGGGTGACCGGAACGATCGACGCGGTGCGCGCGGAGCTGTCCTTGGACGGTCTCCTGCTCAGGTACGACCTGTGGCACACGGATGTGGATCCGCTGCCGGGCGGGGAGGGCGCGTTCCTCGCGTGCTCTTTCTGGCTCGCGGACGCCCTGCACCTCACCGGCCGCACGGACGAGGCCCGGGAGTTGTTCGAACGGCTGGTCGGGCTGTGCAACGACGTCGGTCTGCTCGCCGAGGAGTACGACCCGGTGACCGGCCGGCAGCTCGGCAACTTTCCGCAGGCGTTCAGCCATCTCGGCCTGGTGGGGACCGCCCTCGCCCTGGACGGGGGCGAGAAGGCAGGATAGGGGCCATGGATCTTGGACTGAAGGACCGGGTGTACGTCGTCACCGGGGCGACCCGCGGACTGGGCAACGCGGCCGCGCGGGAACTCGTCGCAGACGGGGCGAAGGTGGTGATCACCGGCCGCGACGGGAAGCGGGCCGAGGAGGCGGCGGCGGAGCTGGGCGCGAACGCCGTGGGCGTGTCCGCCGACAACTCCGACCCGCAGGCGGCGGCCCGGCTGATCGCGACGGCCCGTGAGCACTTCGGCGGCTTCGACGGCATCCTCATCAGCGTCGGCGGGCCGCCGGCCGGAGGGGTCGCCGACAACACGGACGAGCAGTGGACCGCGGCGTTCGAGTCGGTGTTCCTGGGTGCGGTGCGGCTGGCCCGCGGGGCCGCCGCGGAGCTGACCGAGGGCGGCGTCATCGGGTTCGTGCTGTCCGGTTCCGTGTACGAGCCGATCCCGGGGCTGACCATCTCCAACGGGCTGCGCCCCGGGCTCGCGGGCTTCGCCAAGTCCATCGCGGACGAGCTGGGCCCGCGCGGCATCCGGGTCGTCGGCCTGCTCCCGGCCCGCATCGACACCGACCGGGTGCGCGAGCTGGACGCCCTGTCCCCCGACCCGGAGGCGGCCCGCGCGGCCAACGAGTCCCGCATCCCGCTGCGCCGCTACGGCACCCCGGACGAGTTCGGCCGCACGGCCGCGTTCCTGCTGTCCCCGGCTGCGTCGTACCTGACCGGCATCATGGTCCCGGTGGACGGCGGGGCGCTCCACGGCTTCTGAGCAGCGCGCGGCCGACCCACGACGCTCGGGCGCCGGCGCCGGACGCCACACAACCGCCCACGGACCTGGGGCCGGCGGCCCCGGACCCCGCGCGCAGCCGACCGACGGCGCCCCGGTCGATGCCGAACGCGCCGCAGGCGTACCCGGGCGGACCGAGCCACCAGGCCCGCGTCGCGGGCCTGGTGCGGGGCACGTCTATTCGCCGACGCCCGCCAGATCCCGCAGCCGCCGGGCCTGGGCGGCCCGTTCCGCCGCGCGCTGGGCCTCGTAGGTCCGCTCCTGCGCGCCGCGCAGCAGCGCCTTGGTCTCGATCACGGCGTCGCGGGGCGCCGCGAGCAGGGCGGTCGCCAGGTCCCGTACCGTCTCGTCGAGCTGGTCGGGCGATACGGCGATGTTCGCGAGTCCGGTGGTCACTGCTTCCTCGGCCCCGACGAAGCGGCCCGTCGCGCAGATCTCCAGCGCGCGGGCATAGCCGACCAGGCCCACCAGCGGATGCGTGCCGGTGAGGTCCGGTACCAGGCCCAGGCTGGTCTCGCGCATGGCGAACTGCACGTCGTCGGCGACGACGCGCAGGTCACAAGCGAGGGCCAGCTGGAACCCCGCTCCGATCGCATGGCCCTGTACAGCGGCGATGGACACGATGTCGCTCTGCCGCCACCAGGTGAACGCCTCCTGGTACCCGGCGATGGTGGCGTCCAGCTCCGCGTCTCCGCTGCGCGCGAGGTCGATGAAGGTCGGTTCGCCCTCGATCCCCTCGGGCGTGAACATCTGACGGTCCAGCCCGGCCGAGAACGACTGACCCTCGGCACGCAGCACGACCACGCGGACCGAACCGGGCAGCGCCCGCCCGGCCTCCGTCAGCGCCCGCCACAGAGCGGGGCTCTGCGCGTTGCGCTTGGCCGGGTTGGTCAGCGTCACCGTGGCGATCGCCTCGTCGACGGTGAGCCGCACGCCGTCCTTGTCGAGTACCGGGTCGAGCGAAGCCATGAGGCGCCTCCGATGGGTGCGGTCAGCAGCGGATGCCGTGGCACGGCATCCTAAGTGACTGCACAGTAACCACCCGGACGGTCGCCTGACCGACCGGGTGGCCACCACCGAAGCCGATGGGCCGCCCGGCGTCAGGCCGACTGGGCCTTTTTGCCCCGCGTCGCCCCGCCACGCCCTCGCAGCGTGACGCCCGACTCGCTGAGCATCCGGTGGACGAAGCCATACGAGCGGCCGGTCTCCTCGGCCAGCGCCCGGATGCTCGCACCGGAGTCGTACTTCTTCTTCAGGTCTGCCGCGAGCTTGTCGCGCGCGGCGCCGGTCACCCGGCTGCCCTTCTTCAGAGTCTCGGCCACCCGTGCCTCCTCATGGGAAGTGCGCTCTGGTCTCCTCATGATCACCCCTCCGGGGCGGGATGGCCACCCATTCGGCAAGGTCCGTGCGACAAGGTTGTGACGACAGGAGCGCATCCCCACGAATGGAATCCGGGATTCCGCCCGGTCGTGTCCGTACACCCGAACGGGTTCATCGGGGAATCACCAGGTCAGCGACGCGCGACGGCCGAGCCCGCCTCACGGAGCGGCTCGGCCGTCGAATCGATGCAGGACACACCCGGGTACGAGGAGATCTCACACAGATGATGGATCACGGATCGGCCGAATGATCCATACGCAGTGGATCAGCCGTTCGATCAAGCGCCCCTGACCGCCCGGCGCGGGGCGGTCAGGCGAGCGTGACGAGGTCGGCGTAGTCCGCGCCCCACAGGTCCTCGACCCCGTCCGGCAGCAGGATGATCCGCTCCGGCTGGAGCGCCTCGACCGCGCCCTCGTCGTGGGTGACGAGCACGACCGCGCCCTTGTAGGTGCGCAGCGCGCCGAGGATCTCCTCGCGGCTGGCCGGGTCGAGGTTGTTGGTCGGCTCGTCGAGCAGCAGCACGTTCGCGGACGACACCACGAGCGTGGCGAGGGCGAGACGGGTCTTCTCACCACCGGACAGAACGGCGGCGGGCTTGTCCACGTCGTCGCCGGAGAACAGGAACGACCCCAGCACCTTGCGGACCTCGACCAGGTCCATGTCGGGCGCGGCGGAGCGCATGTTCTCCAGCACCGTGCGGTCCGGGTCGAGGGTCTCGTGCTCCTGCGCGTAGTAGCCGAGCTTGAGGCCGTGACCGGGGACGACCTTGCCGGTGTCGGGCTGCTCGACGCCCGCGAGCAGGCGCAGCAGGGTGGTCTTGCCCGCGCCGTTGAGGCCCAGGATGACGACCCGGGAGCCCTTGTCGATGGCCAGGTCGACGTCGGTGAAGATCTCCAGGGAGCCGTACGACTTCGACAGCCCCTCGGCCATCAGCGGGGTCCTGCCGCAGGGGGCCGGCTCGGGGAAGCGGAGCTTGGCCACCTTGTCCTGCTGGCGGACCTCGTCCAGGCCGGCCAGCAGCTTCTCGGCGCGGCGGGCCATGTTCTGCGCGGCGACCGTCTTGGTGGCCTTGGCCCGCATCTTGTCGGCCTGGGCGTTGAGCGCGGCGGCCTTCTTCTCGGCGTTGGCGCGCTCACGCTTGCGGCGCTTCTCGTCGGCCTCGCGCTGCTGCTGGTAGAGCTTCCAGCCCATGTTGTAGACGTCGATCTGGGCGCGGTTGGCATCCAGGTAGAACACCTTGTTGACGACCGTCTCGACCAGGTCGACGTCGTGCGAGATGACGATGAAGCCGCCGCGGTAGCTCTTCAGGTAGTCGCGCAGCCAGATGATCGAGTCCGCGTCGAGGTGGTTGGTCGGCTCGTCGAGCAGCAGGGTGTCCGCGTCGGAGAACAGGATGCGGGCCAGCTCGATACGGCGGCGCTGACCGCCGGAGAGCGTGTGCAGGGGCTGGCCGAGCACCCGGTCGGGCAGGTTGAGCGCGGCCGCGATGGTGGCGGCCTCGGCCTCGGCGGAGTACCCGCCCTTGGTGAGGAACTCGGTCTCCTGGCGCTCGTACTGCCGAAGGGCCTTCTCGCGGGTGGACCCCTTGCCGGTGGCGATGCGCTGCTCGTTCTCGCGCATCTTGCGGATCAGGACGTCGAGGCCGCGCGCGGAGAGGATGCGGTCGCGGGCGAGGACGTCGAGGTCGCCGGTGCGCGGGTCCTGTGGGAGGTAGCCGACCTCGCCGGAGCGCGTGACGGTGCCCGCGGCGGGGATGCCCTCGCCGGCGAGGACCTTGGTGAGGGTGGTCTTCCCGGCGCCGTTGCGGCCGACGAGGCCGATGCGGTCGCCCTTGGTGACGCGGAAGGTGGCGTTCTCGATGAGGATGCGGGCACCGGCGCGCAGCTCGATGCCGGAGGCGGAGATCACGGACAGACTCCTGGGCTGGGGACCCCTGCTCGAACGCAGTCGAGAGCTCGGGGAGGGTGGCGGGATGGGCGGCTGAGGACGTTCCCGCCGTCTAATGCGAGAGGAGAATGGCCATGGGCCCCAGTCTAACGGGGCGGTGCAAGCGCTTTTTCCGTGCGCGGCGTCCCGCGCTGTGCCGTCCGTCCCTCGCGGCAGCGTGACGGCGGTGGTGTGACGTTCACTACGCGGCAGCGGAGGATACGCGCGGGCGCGGCACACCGGGGCGCGACGCGGCCGGTGCGTCCCCCGTTCGGGCCATGACCCGGCGTCGTGCCGTGGGGCGGTGCCAGGCTGGCACTCCCGGCGCCAGGCCCTGTCGTCGAACTCCCGTCGTCAGCAGCGTTGTCAGTGGCCGGTGCCAGACTGAGCGACGGGCCGGGATTCGGGCCGGACACCGGAGGGAGTGACGGCGATGGCGGGCATGGACGGCAGGCGTCCGAGCATCTGCCCGACGCTGCTGTACGCGGACGCGAAGGCGGCGATCAGGCAGCTCACGGAGGCCTTCGGTTTCACGGAGCTGTCGGTGTACGAGGGCGAGGACGGCTCGGTGCTGCACGCCGAGCTGGTGCAGGGCAACGGCGTGGTGATGCTGGGTTCGAAGGGCCGTGGCGGCCCCTTCGACGAGGCGATGAGAGGGGCGGGTCCCTGCGGGGTGTACGTCGTGGTGGACGACGTCGACGCACACCACCAGCGGGCCGTGGAGCACGGCGCGGAGATCCTGATGCCCCCGACGGACCAGGACTACGGGTCGCGTGACTACATGGCCCGGGACGCCGAGGGCAACATCTGGAGTTTCGGCACCTACGCCCCCGAGACAGCCGCCTGACGACCGCTGTTCGAGGGGGTCAGCTGCCTCCGGTGTGGACCTGGAAGGCGGCGCGGCGCACGGCCCTGGCGAGCGCCGGGTCCGGGTGGGCGGCGGCGAGCGCGACCAGGACCTGGACGGTACGGGGGTGTCCGACCGCGCGCACCTCGTCGAGCAGCGCGGGCACGGTGGCCTGCACGGCGGACTCCAGGTGGCGGACCAGGAGCGGGGCCTCACCGTGGTCGGCGACGGCGGCGGCGGTGTCGACCCACAGCCAGGTGGCCTCCTCCCGGGTGAGCACCTCGTGGGCGTCCTCCGGGTCGGCGCCGTCGTGCTCGGCGAGCCAGAGCAGGGCGTAGGGGCGCAGTGTGGTCTCCTCGGCGGCGCGGCGCACCTCGGGCTCGGCGGGCGCGCCGACCACACGCAGCGCCTCGAAGGCCAGACCGCGCAGCAGGGCGTCCTCGCCGCGGGCGGCGCCGAGGAGTTCGGTGACGGCGCTGCCGACGGGGCGGGCGGCCAGCCAGGCGCGGTACTCGGCGCGCGCCGCGTTCGGGCGGAGCCGGGCGCAGCCGCGGAGCATGTCCTCGGCGTTCTGCTCGATGTTCCCGGCGGGGCTCTGCGCGGCGACGCAGATCTGCTCCAGCTTGACCCAGACCGCCCAGCTGCCGAGCGGGGTGAGGGTGGCCTGCCCGTCGGCACAGGTGAGGGCGCCGACGTAGGCGAGCGCGTCGAGGGCCCAGGCGAGCAGGGGGGCCAGCTCGGACTCGTCGGCGGAGTCGGGGACCGGCGGCACGACAGGCTCGGGCCGGGGTCCGTAGGGGACCTCGCAGCGCTCGGTGCGCAGTTCGGTGACCCGCTGCTGGAGCAGGTCGAGGAGCTGCTCGACGGGCACGGGCCCGGCGGACAGCTGGAGGAAGGAGAGCACCTGGGGCATGGCCGAGACGACCTCGGCGACGGCGGCGTGCTCTCGGTCCGCCGGCTCGGGGCAGGCGAGCGACCAGGCGTCGAAGAGGGCGACCCAGCCGCGCAGTACGGCGGAGTCGTCCCGGTCCCAGGCGCGCAGCCGCCAGCCGGGGCGGGCGCTGTCGCCGTGCACCTCGACGAGACCGGCCAGACGCGCGGTGTCCCAGTCGGCGCGCACCTGATCGACGGTCAGGCCGAGGTCGGCGGCCGCCCGTTCCGCGGTGGCGTCGGACAGGGCGCCCTTGCCGTCGGGGGACGCGCCCTCGCGGCCGGGGCCGAGCGTGGCGTCGGCCCAGTGGGCGACACGGGCCGCTCCGGCCAGGCGGGCGCGGGCCATTTTGGCGAGTTCCGCGGGCGGCGGCGTGCCCTCCGGCGGCCTGGGTGCGGGGCGGCGCGTGCGGCGCTGGGTCACCGCTCGGGGGGCGGCGGCCAGCGGCCGCGGTCGGACGAGTCGGAGCCTGGAGTCGCGCGGAGTACGGGACGTCACAGGTGCAGTCTTCCGGTTGACGGTCCGAAAACCCAAACGGAATGCCTTGAGGGACGCCGCCGGGAGCCGGCGAGAGGTGCCTCAGAGGGCCGGGGAAAGGGGACAGTGCTGGTCGGGTGGGCCAAGCGGAAGCGGGTGCGAAAGGGCGCCGCGGCGTGTGCCCGCCGACGCGGGCCGTTGCTTCGACACCGTCACATCAGTGGCGTGAGGAAGCGCCGCATGGCCTCCTCGTAGGCCTCGGGGTCGGCGTTCCACATGGCGCCGTGCGGGGCGTTCTCCACCGTGTGCAGGGTGACCAGGTTCGCGCGCCGCTCGGCGAGACGGCGTGAAAGGCCCCAGGGGGCGATCGTGTCGTCGGGCCCGTGGAAGATCAGCACCGGCACGTTGAGGTGCTGCGGGTCCGCAGCCTTCTGGGTGCGGTCGCCGTGCACACCGGTGCGGCCCTGCGCGGCGCGGACGGCCAGCGGCAGCAGGGCTCCGGGGGTGCGGCGGGCGGCGGCCAGGGCGCGCAGCGTGGCCTCCCAGCTGAGGACGGGTGAGTCCAGGACGAGCCCGGAGACCCGCTCGCGCACCGCCGAGTGGGCGGCGGCGTGCAGCGCCATGGCGGCGCCGGTGGACCAGCCGTGCAGCACGATCCGTTCGGCCCCGGACCGCACCGCGTGGCGGATCGCGGCGTCCACGTCGCGCCACTCGGTCTCGCCGAGGTGGTTCAGGCCGTCCGGGGAGCGGGGCGCCCCCGGGTCGCCGCGGTAGGCGATGTCGAGGACCGGGAAGTGGTGGCGCTGCAGGAATCCCATGACGTTCATGGGGTGTTCGCGGGTGGTGCCCAGCCCGTGCACGGTGATCACCCAGGTGTCACGGGCGCCCGGCAGGAACCAGGCGGGCAGGGTCCCGAGTTCGCCGGGCACCTCCACGTCGGTGTGGTCGAGGCCGAGGGCGGTGCGGGGATCGCCGGTGTACAGGGCGGGGGTGAGCCAGACCTTGTCACCGGGCTCGAGCGTGCCGTGCGTGACGCGTTCCAGACGGCGTACGACCGTGTCGACGGTGTGCGGGGCGGAGTCCAGGACCGGGCCGACGACCGCGTGCGAGCCGTCACCGGCCAGCCCGTAGGTGCCGGGACGCCGGGAGGCCAGGTCGCGGGTGAGGGCGATCCGGCCGGCCGCCAGGGAGTGCACGGTGAGGCGGGGTTCCGTGGGCAGCGGACGCCCCGGCGGCGCCTTCAGCGCGGCGTCGCTGGCGAAGCGGCCCGCGGCGACGCCGGCGGCGCCCGCGGCGATGGCTACGGTGACGGCTGCGGCCGCCGCTTTGACAGTGCGCATCCATCCAGTCTCCCGGTGGAGCCCGCCCCCGGCCAGTGGGGGGAAGGGCGCGGTGTGACCCACGGGGCGCGCCGCAAGGCGGCCCCGGCCGGCCGGTCCCCTAGGGTCTCGGCCCCTGATGCTGCCCGTACCCCCGCAACCGCTCCCCTACCTCCGCCACCTGCTCCCGGCTGAGCAGGTGCGGGGTGAGGCCCGGCACGGACGAGGCCGTCAGCCACACGCGGCACATCCACTCCAGCTGGGCCGTGCGGTCGTAGGCCTGGTCCAGTGAGGCACCGTGGGCGACCGTGCCGTGGTTCTGCAGCAGGCAGGCGCTCCGGTCGGTCAGGGCGCGGAGCATGTTCTCGGCCAACTCGGGGGTGCCGTAGGCCGCGTAGGGGGCGACCCGCACCGCACCTCCCAGCGCGGCGGCCATGTAGTGGATGAGCGGCAGCTCCTGTACGAGCGTGGAGACGGCCGTGGCGTAGGGGGCGTGGGTGTGCACGACGGCCCGGGCGTCCGTCGTGCGGTAGACGGCCAGGTGCATGGGCAGCTCGCTGGTCGGGCGCAGCGTGCCGAGCACCTGGTGTCCGTCCAGGTCGACTCCGACCACGTCGCCCGGCGTCAGCCGCTCGTACGGCACCCCGGTGGGGGTGACCAGCACGGTGTCGCCGACGCGTACGGAGACGTTGCCGGAGGTACCGACGACCAGTCCGTCGGCGACCGTGCGGCGGGCCGTCGCGACGAGCCGATCCCAGGCCCGCGCCACCTCCTCCGCCGCCGCGGCCGGCGCAGCCGGCCCCCGCCCGTGCCGTACGGCCTCCCGGGCGTCCCCTGCGTCATGTCGCTGATCGGCCATGCCGCGATCCTGCCAGGCGGGGTCCGCGCGGGGGTGGCCCGGCGCACGGCAGGCTGGAAGCCACGGATCCGGAAGAGTACGTATAGGGATACACCTCCCTCCGGAGGCGGTACACAACAACGGAAGCCTGGAGGGTGACCGAAATCTCTTGAGCCGGTCCCGGGAGCGGCTCAACCGGTTCACGACGCGCCGGCGGAGAGCCCGGCTCAACCCCCCGAGACGCACCAGAGCTTCCGGAAGCCTGAATTGCGGCTTCGTTCGAGGTGCGACCCTCGTCGGCCGACCACAAACGGAACGCCGATACGCCGATCGGTACACCCTGCGGCCCGCCTCAGTTCATCTTCCGTTCACCCAGGTTGCCTACGGTCCAACAGCCACTGACCTTCCCCACAGAAGCCTGGGTAAATGGAACACATCACGCTCCTCCTCGGAATCGTGATCGTCACCGCTCTCGTGTTCGATTTCACGAACGGTTTCCACGACACAGCCAACGCGATGGCGACGACCATCTCGACCGGCGCCCTGAGGCCCAAGACGGCGGTGGCGATGTCCGCCGCGCTGAACCTCCTCGGCGCCTTCCTCTCTGTCGAGGTCGCCAAGACGATCTCCGGCGGCATCATCAACGAACAGGGCATACGCGTCGAAGTGATCTTCGCCGCCCTGGTGGGCGCCATCCTGTGGAACCTGCTGACCTGGCTCCTGGGTCTGCCGTCCAGCTCCTCCCACGCCCTCTTCGGCGGTCTGATCGGTGCGGCCGTCACCTCGGCCGGCTGGTCCGCGGTGAACGGCTCGACGATCGTCACCAAGGTCCTGATCCCCGCGGTGGCCGCGCCGCTCGTGGCGGGTCTCGCCTCGATGCTCGCCACCCGCCTGTCGTACGTGATCGGCAGCCGCGCCGACGAGAAGGCGACCGCGAAGGGCTACCGGGCCGGCTCGATCGCCTCGGCGGGCCTGGTCTCCCTGGCCCACGGCACGAACGACGCGCAGAAGACGATGGGCATCATCACGCTGGCCCTGGTCACCGGCGGTGTCATCGCCCCCGGCTCGAACCCTCCCACCTGGGTCATCGTCTCGGCCGGTCTGGCCATAGCGCTCGGCACCTACCTGGGCGGCTGGCGCATCATCCGCACCCTCGGCAAGGGCCTGACGGACCTGGCGCCGCAGCAGGGCTTCGCCGCCCAGACCAGCGCGGCGACCGCGATCCTCGCCTCCTCGCACCTCGGCTTCTCGCTCTCCACCACCCAGGTCTGCTCCGGCGCCGTCATGGGCGCGGGACTCGGCCGCAAGGGCGGCGTGGTCCGCTGGTCCACCGCGACCCGGATGCTGACCGCGTGGGTTCTGACGCTCCCGGCGGCCGGCCTGGTCGGCGCGGGCGCCGAACTCCTCACCAAGCAGGGCACCTGGGGCACGGTCGCCACCGGCGTACTGCTGGTCGCCGGCGCCGGGGTCATCTGGACCCTGTCGCGCCGCAAGCCGGTCACGGTGGACAACGTCAACGACGTCGAGACGGAGCCCGCGGGCGTCGTCACCGCGGCGATCGCGGCGGTCATCCCGCCCCCGGCGGGCCCCGTCGTCGCGGCCGACAGCACGGCGCCCGGCGCCGCCCCGGCGGACACGGACGCCACCAGCGACCTGCAGGCCACGATCCCGGCCCCTGACGCCGGCCCCTCCCCCGAGCCGGCCCCCGCCGCCACGGTTTAAGGAATCACCACTCATGAAGATCGACTGGGCAGCTCTCGGCTCCGTCTTCGGCGTCAGCCTCGGGGTCACCGTGGCCCTGGTGGCCCTGTTCACCCTGGGCGTCGTGGGCCTCACCAAGAAGGACTCGGCCCGGGGCGGCGCGGCCGCCCTGGCGGCGACCGGCGCCTACGCCTGTTTCGCGGCGTGCGCGGCGGCGGTCGCGTACGGGATCCATCTGATCGTCGCCTGACGGCCGGGGCACTTCGGAACCGCAGCGCAGCGCTGTCGCTGCGCGTCACCCCCGCAGCGGTGTCGCTGCGGGGGTTTCTCGCGTTACCGAGGTCGAGGGGTCCGCGAGTCGCGTTGCCGGACGGCCGCCGTCGCCCGGCCCAGGACACGGAGACGCTCCGTGACCGGGGTGAGGCCCCACCACAGTCCTGCGCAGGCGGCGGCCACGATGGTGACCACCAGCCACACGAGGGCCCGCGCCGGGGTTCCGGGCACCAGCAGCGCCGCCAGCGCACCGATGCCGACCGCGAACATCCCCGTCGTCAGGGAGAAGAGTGCCAGCGGAGCCGCTGCCGCCAGCGAGGGGTGCGGCGCGTGGGGACCTCCCGCGCCTGCCGAGAATTCCTTGGCCCTGTCCCCCATGTGGGTCCCTCCCGTCCTCTGGACGGTTCGCTCGGACACCGTCCACTGCCGGGTTTCTCGAGTTCGGCCAGCAAAGCACACCCCGCCGTACGGCGAAAGACGACCACCGGAGCGGTGCGCCGTTTCGAGTCACGCGCCGGAACGCGCGCCCCCGGACCGCCTACTTCGACCGCCACTTCACAACGAAAAGCGCGATTCGGGCAACTGACGCGATTTCAGCGGTGTGGAACTCGGCACACCGCAGCGTCGCAGGTCAAGAGCAAGTTGACGGCTGTTCTGGGCGCGTGGTGGACTGCCGGAGCCAGTACGGCGGCAGGAGAGGAAGCCGGTGCAAGTCCGGCGCGGTCCCGCCACTGTCACCGGGGAAGAACTCCCCGGGAGCCAGGAACTCTCACCGCCGGTCTCGTCGAACCAGGGCGTGGACACCCTGAGTGAGGACATATCGCCATGCGCGGCTGCCGATTGAGGTTCTGTCACCGAGCACCGTCCGACCGCACGGTCGGCTGAGCCGATGGGTGCCGATCGCGTCTTCGCGTACGGCGCCGCCGCCGGCCTCCTCGGCGACCTCCTGCTGGGCGATCCACGCCGCGGGCATCCGGTCGCCGCGTTCGGGCGGGCCGCGGCGGCCGTGGAACGGGTGCTGTGGCGGGACCACCGCGGGTGGGGCGCACTGCACACAGCCGTCTGCGCCGGGGGTGCCGTGACAGCGGCGGCGCTCGCCGCATCCGCCGTACGTCCCTCCCGTACCGCCGCCACGGCCCTGACCGCCGCCGCCACCTGGGCCGTGGTCGGGGGCACGTCGCTCGCCCGGGAGGCACGCGCCATCGGGCGCGCCCTGGAGGCGGGGGACGTCGAGGCCGCGCGCGCCCGGCTGCCGCATCTGTGCGGGCGGGACCCGCAGGCGCTGGACGCGGACGGGATCGCCCGGGCGGTCGTCGAGTCCGTCGCCGAGAACACCTCCGACGCCGTGGTGGGCGCGCTCACCTGGGGAGCCGTCGCCGGAGTGCCCGGTCTCGCGGGGTTCCGCGCCGTCAACACGCTCGACGCCATGGTCGGGCACAAGTCGCCCCGCTACCGGCGTTACGGATGGGCCTCGGCACGCCTCGACGACGTCGTGGGATGGCCGGGAGCACGGCTCACCGCCGTTCTCGCGGCAGCGGCGGGCCCCGATCCGCGGGGCGCGGTGCGCGCCTGGCGTACCGACGCCGCGAAGCACCCGAGCCCCAACGCCGGGCCCGTGGAGGCGTCGTTCGCGGGCGCCCTGGGTGTGCGGCTGGGCGGGACGCTGTCGTACGGGGGGCGCGTGGAGCACCGGCCCGTGCTCAACGCGGCCGGGCGCGCCGTCTGTACGGACGACATCGAGCGGGCCGTACGGCTCTCCCGGCGCGTGAGCGGGCTCGCGCTCGGCATCACGGTCGCCGGGCGCCTGGCGGCCCGAAGGCTTCTCGCGAAGGGACGGACGTCATGAGCGGGGGACTCCTCGTCGCCGGTACCACCTCCGACGCCGGCAAGAGCGTCGTCACCGCCGGGATCTGCCGCTGGCTCGTACGGCAGGGGGTCAAGGTCGCGCCGTTCAAGGCGCAGAACATGTCCCTGAACTCCTTCGTCACCCGCGAGGGCGCCGAGATCGGGCGGGCGCAGGCCATGCAGGCCCAGGCGTGCCGTATCGAGCCGACCGCGCTGATGAACCCGGTGCTGCTCAAGCCGGGCGGCGAGCAGAGCAGCCAGGTCGTGCTGCTGGGCAAGCCGGTCGGCGAGCTGAGTGCGCGCGGGTACCACGGGGGGCGGCAGCAGCGGCTCCTCGGCACCGTGCTGGACTGCCTCGCCGAGTTGCGGGGCACGTATGACGCGGTGATCTGTGAGGGGGCCGGCAGCCCGGCGGAGATCAACCTGCGGCGCACCGACATCGTGAACATGGGGATCGCCCGCAACGCCCGGCTGCCCGTGCTGGTCGTCGGCGACATCGACCGCGGCGGCGTCTTCGCGTCCTTCTTCGGGACGGTGGCGCTGCTCTCGCCCGAGGACCAGGAGCTCGTCGCCGGATTCCTGGTCAACAAGTTCCGCGGGGACGTCAGCCTGCTGGAACCGGGCCTCGACATGCTGCGGGACCTCACCGGGCGGCGCGCCTACGGAGTCCTGCCGTTCCGGCACGGGCTCGGGATCGACGAAGAAGACGGGCTCAGGGTGTCCCTGCGGGGCGCGGTCCGCGAGTCCGAAGTGACCGCCCCCGTCGGTGAGCACGTGCTGCGCGTCGCCGTCTGTGCCATTCCTCTCATGTCCAACTTCACGGACGTGGACGCGCTGGCCGCCGAGCCGGGTGTGGTCGTCCGGTTCGTGGACCGGCCGGAGGAGCTGGCGGACGCCGACCTCGTGGTGATCCCGGGGACCCGGGGAACCGTCCGCGCCCTGGAGTGGCTGCGCGAGCGCGGCCTCGCGGACGCCCTCGTCCGAAGGGCCGCGGAAGGGCGGCCGATCCTCGGCGTCTGCGGCGGCTTCCAGATCCTCGGCGAGCACATCGAGGACGAGGTGGAGAGCCGCAGGGGGCACGTGGACGGGCTCGGAGTGCTGCCCGTGCGGGTGCGGTTCGCCCGCGAGAAGACCCTCACCCGGCCGACGGGGGAAGCCCTCGGCGAGCCCGTCGAGGGGTACGAGATCCATCACGGGGTCGCCGACATCACCGGCGGCGACACGTTCATCTCCGATGACGAAGGACACAGCCTGGACGGCTGCCGGGTCGGGCAGACCTGGGGCACCCACTGGCACGGGTCCCTGGAGTCGGACGGCTTCCGGCGGGCCTTCCTGCGCGAGGTGGCCGCCGCCGCGGGCCGCCGCTTCGTGCCGTCCCCCGACACCTCGTTCGCCGCGCTGCGCGAGGAGCAGCTCGACCGGCTCGGCGACCTGATCGAACAGCACGCGGACACGGACGCGCTGTGGCGGCTCATCGAGTCGGGCGCGCCGCAAGGACTGCCTTTCATCCCCCCGGGAGCGCCCGCATGAGCACAGTGTTGTTGTTGTCGACCGCCGACACCGATCTGCTGGCGGCCCGTGCCTCCGGCGCGCCCTACCGGATCGGCAACCCGACCCGGGTGGACGTCGCCGAGGAGCTTCCGGGGCTGATCGCGGGCGCGGACATCGCCGTCGTACGCCTGCTGGGCGGCAAGCGCGCCTGGGAGGACGGGCTGGCCCGGCTGAAGGCGGCCGGCATCCCGACCGTGCTGCTCGGCGGGGAGAGCGTCCCCGACGCCGAGCTGATGGCCGAGTCGTCCGTACCGGCCGGTGTCGTGGCGGAGGCGCTGAAGTACCTGGTCGAGGGCGGCCCCGCCAACCTCACCGAACTCGCCCGGTTCCTGTCCGACACGGTGCTGCTGACCGGCGAGGGCTTCGACGAGCCGCGGAAGATGCCGGAGTACGGCGTCCACGGCGCGCGCCCGTTCACCGAGGACCGTCCGACCGTCGGCGTGCTCTTCTACCGGGCCCACGAACTCAGCGGCAACACCGCCTTCGTGGACACCCTGTGCGACGCGATCGAGGCGCACGGCGCCAACGCCCTCCCGGTGTACTGCGGTTCGCTGCGCGACGCCGACGCCGGGCTGTACGAGGTCCTCGCCAAGGCCGATTCCCTGGTGGCCACGGTCCTCGCAGCAGGCGGCACGCACGCCTCGCAGGCCTCGGCCGGCGGTGACGAGGAGTCCTGGGACATCGGCGCGCTGGCCGAGATGAACGTCCCGGTGCTGCAAGGGCTGTGCCTGACCTCCTCGCGCGCCGCGTGGGAGGCGTCCGACGCCGCCCTGTCCCCCATGGACGCGGCGATGCAGGTCGCCATCCCGGAGTTCGACGGCCGGCTGATCACGGTCCCGTTCTCCTTCAAGGAGCAGGGCCCGGACGACGTCCCGGTGTACGTCGCCGACCCCGAGCGGGCCGCGCGGGTCGCCGGGATCGCCGTTCGGCACGCGCGGCTCAAGCACAAGCCGAACGCGGAGAAGAGGATCGCGCTCGTCTTCACCGCGTACCCGACCAAGCACTCACGGGTCGGCAACGCGGTCGGCCTGGACACGCCCGCTTCGGCGGTACGGGTGCTGGACGCGCTGCGGGAGGCGGGGTACGGCCTCACCGAGTACCCGGCGGGCGGTGACGAGCTGATCCACCGCCTCATCGAGGCCGGCGGTCACGACGTGGAGTGGCTGACCGAGGAGCAGTTGGCCGCCGCTCCCGCGCGCGTGCCGCTGGCCGACTACCGGGCGTGGTTCGAGAAGCTCGACCCGGAGCTGAGGGACGCGATGACCGAGGCGTGGGGTGAGCCGCCGGGCTCGTTGTACGTCGACGGCGACGACATCGTGCTCGCCTCGCTCCGGTTCGGGAACGTCGTGGTCATGATCCAGCCGCCGCGCGGCTTCGGCGAGAACCCGATCGCGATCTACCACGACCCCGACATGCCGCCGTCGCACCACTACATGGCGGCCTACCGCTGGCTGGAGAACAGTTTCGGCGCCGACGCCATCGTCCACATGGGCAAGCACGGGACGATGGAGTGGCTGCCCGGCAAGGGCCTCGGTCTCAGCAGGGGATGCGCGCCGGACGCCGTCCTCGGCGACCTGCCCCTGATCTACCCCTTCATCGTCAACGACCCCGGCGAGGGCACCCAGGCCAAGCGGCGCGGCCACGCCACCGTGGTCGACCACCTCGTACCGCCGATGGCGCGAGCCGACACCTACGGCGACCTGGCCAAGCTGGAGCAGCTCCTCGACGAGTACGCGCTGGTCTCCGACCTGGACCCGACCAAGGCGCCGGCCGTGCGCGCCCAGATCTGGACGCTGGTCAAGGCGGCCGAACTCCACCACGACCTGCATGTGGACGAGCAGCCGGACGACGACGAGTTCGACGAGTTCGTCATGCACATCGACGGCTATCTGTGCGAGATCAAGGACGTGCAGATCCGCGACGGCCTGCACATCCTGGGAGGCGGCCCGGTCGGCGAGCCGCGCGTCAACCTGGTGCTCGCGGTGCTGCGCGCCTCGCAGGTGTGGGGCGGGCAGGCGAACGCGCTGCCCGGTCTGCGTGCCTCGCTGGCGGAGCACTTCGGCCTGGTGGAGAAGGAACTGCTGGCGGAGCCCGGCGCTCCGGTGAAGGTGCCGGTGGAGCTGACGGACCTGGTGGAAGGTCCGTCCCGTACGGCGGCGGACGCGATCGACCTGCTGGAGCAGCTGTGCCGGCGGATCGCGGAGGGGATGGAGGCGCGCGGCTGGGCGGCCTCCGAGAGCGGTGCTCTGGTACGGGAGGTACTGGGCACCGAACACCGCGACGCCGTCGCGGTGCTGGAGTTCGCGTGCACGGAGGTCGTGCCCCGCCTCGCCCGCACCACCGACGAGATCGGCCACATCCTCAAGGCGCTGGACGGCGGTTACGTCCCGGCGGGCCCGTCCGGCTCCCCGACCCGCGGCCTGGTCAACGTCCTGCCGACCGGCCGCAACTTCTACTCGGTCGATCCCAAGGCGATTCCGTCCCGCCTGAGCTGGGAGGTCGGTCAGTCACTCGCCGACTCCCTGGTCGCCCGCTACCTCCAGGACACCGGCGAGTACCCGAAGTCCGTCGGCCTGACGGTCTGGGGCACGTCCGCGATGCGCACCCAGGGCGACGACATCGCCGAGATCCTGGCCCTGCTGGGCTGCCGCCCCGTCTGGGACGACGCCTCGCGCCGCGTGACCGGGTTCGAGGTGATCCCGCTGGAGGAGCTGGGCCGCCCCCGTATCGACGTCACGGTCCGCATCTCCGGCTTCTTCCGGGACGCGTTCCCGCACGTCGTCGCTCTGATCGACGACGCGGTGCGCGCGGTGGCCGAGCTGGACGAGCCCGCCGGGAAGAACTTCGTGAAGGCGCACGCCGACGAGGACACCGCCGAGCACGGCGACCGGCGGCGCGCCACGGCCCGTGTCTTCGGCTCCAAGCCGGGTGCGTACGGCGCCGGTCTGCTGCCGCTGATCGACGCCCGCAACTGGCGCTCCGACGCCGACCTCGCCGAGGTGTACGCGGTGTGGGGCGGCTACGCGTACGGGCGCGGGCTCGACGGGCGGGCGGCGCGCGGGGACATGGAGACGGCGTTCAAGCGCATCGCCGTCGCCGCGAAGAACGTCGACACCCGCGAGCACGACCTCGTCGACGCGGACGACTACTTCCAGTACCACGGCGGCATGGTCGCCATGGTGCGGCACCTGACGGGGGCGAGTCCCGAGGCGTACGTGGGCGACTCGGCCGTACCCGACCAGGTCAAGACCCGCACCCTCGGCGAGGAGACCCACCGCGTCTTCCGCGCCCGCGTGGTCAACCCGCGCTGGATGGCGGCCATGCGGCGCCACGGCTACAAGGGCGCCTTCGAGATGGCGGCGACCGTCGACTACCTGTTCGGGTACGACGCCACGGCCGGGGTCGTCGACGACTGGATGTACGAGAAGCTCAGCGCGGAGTACGTCTTCGACGCCGAGAACCGGGACTTCATGAAGAAGTCCAACCCGTGGGCGCTGCGCGGCATCACGGAACGGCTCCTGGAGGCCGCCGACCGGGGCCTGTGGGCCGAGCCGGACGCGGACACGCTGGAGCGGCTGCGCGCAACCTATCTGGAGCTGGAAGGCGACCTGGAGGGCGACGAGAAGTGAGTACCCCGTTTCCGTTCACGGCCGTCGTCGGCCAGGACGACCTGCGGCTCGCGCTGCTGCTGAACGCGGTCTCGCCGGCGGTCGGCGGTGTGCTGGTGCGCGGCGAGAAGGGCACCGCCAAGTCGACGGCCGTGCGCGCCCTGTCCGCGCTGCTGCCTCAGGTGGCGGTCGTCCCCGGGTGCCGATTCTCGTGCGACCCCGCGGCACCGGATCCGTCCTGCCCGGACGGGCCGCACGAGGCCGGGGCGGGGGTGTCCCGTCCGGCCCGCATGGTCGAGCTGCCCGTCGGGGCCTCCGAGGACCGGCTGGTGGGCGCCCTGGACATCGAGCGGGCGCTGGCGGAGGGCGTGAAGGCCTTCGAGCCGGGCCTGCTCGCCGACGCGCACCGCGGCATCCTGTACGTGGACGAGGTCAACCTCCTCCACGACCACCTGGTCGACCTGCTTCTGGACGCCGCCGCGATGGGCGCCTCGTACGTCGAGCGAGAGGGCGTCTCCGTGCGGCACGCCGCGCGTTTCCTGCTCGTCGGCACCATGAACCCCGAAGAGGGCGAGCTGCGGCCGCAGTTGCTCGACCGGTTCGGGCTGACCGTCGAGGTCGCCGCCTCCCGCGAACCCGACCAGCGCGTGGAGGTCGTCCGGCGGCGGCTCGCCTACGACGACGACCCCGCCGGTTTCGCGGCGCGCTGGGCCGAGGAGGAGGCCGCCGTACGCGCCCGCATCGTGGCCGCGCGCGAGCTGCTGCCGTCCGTACGGCTCGGGGACGGGGCGCTGCGGCAGATCGCGGCGACCTGTGCCGCGTTCGAGGTCGACGGTATGCGCGCCGACATCGTGATGGCGCGTACGGCGACCGCGCTGGCCGCCTGGGCGGGGCGGACCGACGTGCTCGCCGAGGACGTACGGCAGGCCGCGCTGCTCGCGCTTCCGCACCGCAGGCGGCGGAACCCCTTCGACGCGCCGGGGCTCGACGAGGACAAGCTGGACGAGACGCTGGAGCAGTTCGGGGATTCCGGGGAGTCCGGCGAGGACGACGATCCTGATCCGGACGGGCCCGGCGGTGGTGGCGGCCGGCCGCCGCAGGACGGTCCCACGGGTGACGGCGACACGCCGGCGCAGGCCGAGCCCGGCGAGGGCGGCCCGTCGCAGACCTCCGGAGCCGGCGAGCAGGCACCTGCGCGCGCCTCCGAGCCCTTCCGTACGAAGGTGCTGACCGTGCCCGGGCTCGGTGACGGCGCCGCCGGGCGGCGGTCGCGGGCGCGGACGCAAGCCGGGCGGACCACCGGGGCCCGACGGCCCCAGGGGGCGCTCACCAAGCTGCACCTGGCGGCGACCGTGCAGGCGGCGGCGCCTCATCAGCGGGCGCGCGGGCGGTCGGGGCCCGGGCTCGTGGTGCGCCGGGACGATCTGCGGCAGGCGACGCGGGAGGGGCGCGAGGGCAACCTCGTGCTGTTCGTGGTCGACGCATCCGGCTCGATGGCGGCCCGGCAGCGGATGAGCGCGGTGAAGGGCGCCGTGCTGTCACTGCTCCTGGACGCCTACCAGCGGCGGGACAAGGTGGGGCTCGTGACCTTCCGGGGCTCGGCGGCCGAGGTGGCGCTGCCTCCGACCTCGTCGGTGGACGCCGCGGCGGCCCGGCTGGAGTCGCTGCCCACGGGGGGCCGCACGCCGCTGGCTGCCGGGCTGCTGAAGGCACACGACGTGCTGCGGGTGGAGCGGCTGCGGGATCCGGCGCGACGGGCGCTCGTGGTCGTGGTGACGGACGGGCGGGCCACGGGTGGCCCTGAGCCGGTCGCGCTGGCCGACCGGGCGGCACGGCTGTTCGCGGCCGAGGGGGTCGCGTCCGTGGTCGTGGACTGCGAGTCGGGGCCGGTGCGGCTGGGGCTGGCGGGGCGGCTCGCCGGTGAGCTGGGCGGAACCGCTGTGACGCTGGACGAGCTGCGCGCGGACAGCATCGCCGGGTTGGTGCGGGATGTGCAGGGTGCCGGGAAGAGGAGGGCCGCGTAATGCCGCAGGGACAGCCGAGTGTCGTACCGGACGACGGACTGACGACCCGTCAGCGCCGTAACCGGCCGCTCGTCGTCGTGCACACGGGCATCGGGAAGGGCAAGTCGACCGCGGCCTTCGGGCTGGCGCTGCGGGCCTGGAACCAGGGGTGGCCGATCGGGGTGTTCCAGTTCGTCAAGTCGGCGAAGTGGAAGGTCGGCGAGGAGAACGCGCTCAAGGTGCTGGGGGCGTCCGGGCAGGGCGGGACCGTGGCCTGGCACAAGATGGGCGAGGGCTGGTCCTGGGTCCAGCGGGACATCCAGGGTGACAACTCGACCAATGAGGAGAAGGCCCGGGAGGGTTGGGAGCAGGTCAAGCGGGACCTGGCCGCCGAGACGTACAAGCTCTACGTGCTCGACGAGTTCGCGTACCCGATGCACTGGGGCTGGGTCGACACCGACGAGGTCGTCGACGTGCTCCGCAACCGGCCCGGCACCCAGCATGTCGTGATCACCGGGCGGAACGCGCCGGAGAAGCTGGTCGGCTTCGCGGACCTCGTCACCGACATGTCCAAGGTCAAGCACCCGATGGACGTGGGACAGAAGGGCCAGAGGGGCATCGAGTGGTGACACGTTCCGTCCCACGGTTGGTCATCGCCGCGCCGTCGTCCGGCAGTGGCAAGACCACCGTTGCCACGGGGCTGATGGCCGCGTTCGCCGCGCGGGGGCTTGCCGTGTCCCCGCACAAGGTCGGGCCGGACTACATCGACCCGGGCTATCACTCGCTCGCCACCGGGCGGGTGGGACGGAACCTCGACGCGTACCTGTGCGGACCCGAGTTGATCGGTCCGCTGTTCGCGCACGGTGCGCGCGGGTGCGACATCGCTGTCGTCGAGGGCGTGATGGGGATGTACGACGGGGCCGCGGGGGAAGGTGAGCTGGCCTCCACGGCCCATGTCGCCAAGCTGCTGCGGGCGCCGGTCGTGCTGGTCGTGGACGCGTCGTCGCAGTCCCGGTCGGTGGCGGCTCTGGTGCACGGGTTCGCCTCGTGGGATCCGGAGGTGCGGGTCGGGGGCGTGATCCTCAACAAGGTGGCGTCCGACCGGCACGAGGCGTTGCTGCGGGAGGCGTTGGAGTCGGCCGGGGTGCCGGTGCTCGGCATCTTGCGGCGAGTTCCGCAGGTCGACACGCCGTCGCGGCACCTCGGGCTGGTACCGGTTGCCGAGCGGCGGGCAGAGGCCGTGGCGGCGGTGGCCGCGATGGCCGCGCAGGTGCGTGAAGGGTGCGACCTGGAGGCTTTGCTGGGGCTGGCGCGGAGTGCGGGCGCGTTGCCGGGTGCGGCTTGGGATGCGGCCCAGGCCCTTGGTGTTTCGCCCCCACCGCCCCTTCCCTCCCCCAAGCTCTCGGCTTCGCTCGAGCAGGGGGGACCCCCATCTGGCCCGCGGGGCTCCGAGGCACCGGTGGTCGCCGTCGCCGGAGGCGCGGCCTTCACCTTCTCCTACGCCGAGACCACCGAACTGCTCGCCGCCGCCGGCGCCGAGGTCGTCCCCTTCGACCCCCTTCGCGACGAGCAACTGCCCGAAGGGACCCGTGGCCTGGTCATCGGGGGCGGCTTCCCGGAGGTGTACGCCGCCGAGCTGTCCGCCAACGAGCCGTTGCGCAAGGCCGTCGTCGAGCTGGCGCTCGGCGGCGCGCCCGTCGCCGCCGAGTGCGCCGGGCTGCTGTACCTGTGCCGGGAGTTGGACGGGCAGCCCATGTGCGGTGTGCTCGACGCAGCCGCCCGGATGACCGAGCGGCTGACCCTCGGCTATCGCGACGCCTGGGCCGTCGGTGACAGCGTGCTCGCCGCCGCGGGGACCCGTATGCGGGGGCACGAGTTCCACCGCACCGTCGTCGAGCCCGGCGCGGGGGCGGCCCCCGCCTGGGGGGTGCGCGCTCCTCGGCCGCGCGTGGAAGGTTTCGTGCAGCAAGGCGTGCACGCGAGTTATCTGCACACGCACTGGGCCGCCGCGCCCGGTGTGGCCCGTCGGTTCGTGGAGAGGTGCCGGACGTCATGAGCAGCAGGCTGATCGGAGTCGGGGTGGGCCCCGGCGACCCCGAGCTGGTGACCGTCAAGGGCGTCAACGCTCTGCGCGCCGCCGATGTCGTCGTCGTCCCCGTCATGGCTGCGTCTGATGGAACAGATGTGGGTGAGCGGGGGCGCGCCGAGGCGACCGTGCTGCACTACGTGCCCGAGGAGAAGGTCGTCCGCGTCGTCTTCGCGCTGAACGAGCGGACCGACCGGGCGCGGCGCGAGGCCGCCTGGGACGCCGCCGGGGAGCGTGTCGCCCGGCTGCTTCAGCGGCACGCGGCCGTCGCGTTCGCCACCATCGGCGACCCCAACGTGTACTCGACGTTCACGTACCTCGCGCAGACCGTGCAGGAGCTCGTGCCCGGGACCGTCGTCGAGACGGTGCCCGGCATCACCGCCATGCAGGACCTGGCCGCGCGGTCGGGTGCCGTGCTGACGGAGGGCACCGAGCCGCTCACGCTGGTGCCCGTCACGGCCGGTTCCGCCGTGCTCAAGGAAGCGCTCGCCGGTCCCGGGACCGTCGTCGCGTACAAGTTCGGACGGCAGGCGCGGGAGGTCGCCGAGGCGCTGCGGGAGTCCGGGCGGATCGAGGACGCCGTGTGGGGATCCGCGCTCGGGCTCCCGGAGGAGTCCATCCGCCCGGCGGCCGACCTCGACGGCGGTTCGCTGCCCTACCTCTCCACCCTCATCGCGCCCGCCCGGCGCGACGGCACCCGCGGCGGCAAGCTGTGACCGGCGGCGGATCAGCCCGCGAGGCCCACCACCAGCCAGATGAACGCCGTGCCCGCGACCGTGCACAGCAGGGTCGTGTGGGCGGGGTGCTCGTGGTGGGCCTCCGGCAGGATCTCGGCCGCGGCGAGGTAGAGCAGGACACCGCCGAAGAGACCGAGGTAGCCGCCGAGAAACCACTCCGGGATGGCGAGGAACGCGGTCGAGGCCGCGCCCAGCACGGGCGCCAGCGCGTCCGCGAACAGCATCGCGACCGCCTTGCGGCGCGCGTTGCCGTACAGGCTGGTGAGGGTGAACGTGTTGAAGCCGTCCGCGAAGTCGTGGGCGATGACGGCGAGCGCCACCGCGAGGCCCATGCCGCCGCCCACCTGGAAGGCAGCACCGATCGCCACGCCGTCCATGGCGCTGTGACCCACCATGGCGGCCGCCGCCGTGAGGCCCACCTCGGGCGCGCGATGGTGATCGTGCTCCGCTGCGCCGTGCGCCGCCCGGCGGGCGGCGAGCAGCCGCTCCACCAGGTGGGCCAGCAGGAAGCCGCCCACGAACAGCAACAGGGCCGCCGGCACGCCGAACACCTCGGTGCCCGCCGCGTGCAGTGCCTCCGGCAGCAGGTCCAGGCCCACCACACCGAGCATCAGTCCGCCGGCCAGGCCCAGGACCAGATGGCGACGGTCGGTCACGCGCTGTGCCGTCCAGCCGCCGGCCAGCGTCATCAGGAACGCGCCGAGCGCGACGAAGACCGCCATGTGCCCTTGCTATCCGATCAGGCCCCGGTCGCGCACATCCGGCCCCGATTCCGCCCGCACACATCGTGACATTCCGTACGAGAGGACCTGAACCCATGGCCGAAGCCCCCACCGGCAAGGTGACCTTCGTCGGTGCCGGCCCCGGCGCCGCCGACCTGCTGACGTTCCGTGCCGCGCGCGCCATCGCCGAGGCCGACGTCGTGATCTGGGCGGCCAGCCTGGTCCAGGCGGAGGTCCTGGAGCACGCGCGTGCGGACGCGGAGGTCCTGGACTCGGCGACCATGTCGCTGGAGGACGTCGTCGCCGTCTACCGGCGGGCGCACTCGGAGGGGCTGAAGGTCGCCCGCATCCACTCCGGCGACCCGGCCCTGTGGGGCGGCACGCAGGAGCAGCTCGACCGGTGCGCGGAGATCGGCATCGCGACCGAGGTCGTCCCGGGCGTCTCCTCCTTCTCCGCCGTCGCCGCGCTCGCCCAGCGGGAGCTGACGATCCCCGAGGTCGCGCAGTCCGTGGTCCTCACCCGGCTCGGCGGCGGCAAGACGCCGATGCCGCCCGGCGAGGAGGTGCGCGAGTTCGCCCGGCACGGCACCACCATGGCGATCTTCCTGTCGGCGGCGCGCAGCGGGCAACTGGTGCGGGAGCTACTGGAGGGCGGCTATCCGACGACCACCCCGGTCGTGATCGCCCACCAGGCGACCTGGCCCGAGGAGCTGGTCGTGAAGTGCACGATCGGCACGCTGGAGGAGACCGTCAAGGAGCACAAGCTCTGGAAGCACACCCTCTTCCTGGTCGGACCGGCGCTCGACGCGCACGGCACGCGCTCGCACCTGTACCACCCCGGCCACTTCCACGGCTACCGCAAGGCCGACCCCGAGGCCCGCAAGGCCCTGCGCGCACGGGGTGCGAGCACGTGATCACGGTCGTCGGCACGGGCACGGGGGCGCCCCTTCCCGAGGAGGTCCTCACGGCGGCGGACCTCGTCGTGGGCGGGCGGCGGCATCTGGACGCCGCCCGGCTGCCCGAGGGCGCCGAACGGGTCGTGCTCGGCCCGCTGGCGCCCGCACTGGACGCCATCGAGCGGGCCCTGGAGAAGGGGGACGAGGAGCGGCGGGTCGTCGTGCTCGCCTCCGGGGATCCCGGGTTCTTCGGCATCGTGCGCGCACTGGGCGAGCGGTTCGGGCCGGACCGGCTGGATGTGCGGCCCGGCGTGTCGTCGGTGGCCGCCGCCTTCGCGCGGCTCGGGCTGACCTGGGACGACGCGGTGGTGGTCAGCGCGCACGGGCGCGAGATGCGCACCGCGGTGAACGTGTGCCGGGCGCGTCCCAAGGTCGCCGTGCTGACCGGGCCCGGAGCCGGTCCCGCAGAGCTGGGGGCGGCACTCGCCGACGGCTGTGCCGACCGGGTCCTCGTCGTGGCGACCGCGCTCGGCGACCCGGAGCGGGAGCGCGTGGAGCGGGTGACGCCCGCCGAGGCGGCGGAACGCGACTGGGGGACGGCGGTGAGCGTGGTGCTGTGCCTGGACGAGGCGCGGGCACAGGGACCGGTGCGCACGGTCGCGGGGGCGTCCTCGGGCCCCTCCGCATGGGCCCTGGACGAGAGCGCCTTCGCGCACCGGGACTCGATGATCACCAAGTTCGAGGTGCGCGCCCTGGCCCTGGCCCGGCTCGGGCCGCGGCTCGGCGATCTGGTCTGGGACGTCGGCGCGGGCTCCGGCTCGGTCGCCGTCGAGTGCGCACGGCTGGGCGCCGCCGTCACCGCCGTCGAGAAGACGCCCGACGGGGTCGAGCGGATCCGCGCCAACGCGTCCGCGCACGGCGTGGACGTGCGGGTCGTGCACGGGACCGCACCGGACGCGCTGGAGGGACTCGACGACCCCGACGCGGTGTTCGTCGGCGGCGGCGGACGCGGACTGCCCGCCATCGTCAGCGCGTGCGCACGGCGCGCCCGGCGGGCGGTGGTGGTCGCCATGGCGGCACTGGACCGCGTACCTGCGGCGCGCGAGGCGCTCGTCGCCGCCGGGTTCTCCTGCGACGGCGTCCTGCTGCAGGCGTCGCGCCTCGCGCCGCTGCCGGGCGACGTGACCCGGCTCGCGGCGACGAACCCTGTTTTCCTGCTGTGGGGCACGCGGGCCCCGGCACTGCACGAAGGAGAAGCTCAGTGATCGGCCTCATTTCCGCCACCGCGTCGGGGGCGGCTGCGCGGGACCGGCTGGCCGCGGCGTGGCCGGACCGTACGCGGGTGTACGACGGGCCCGTGAAGGACGCCGTACGGGCCGCCTTCGCGGAGTGCGAGCAGCTCGTGTGCTTCCTGGCGACGGGGGCGGTCGTACGGCTGATCGCACCGCTGCTGGGTGAGAAGGCCTCCGACCCGGGCGTGGTGTGCGTCGACGAGGGCGGGCGGTTCGCGGTGTCCCTTGTGGGCGGGCACGCGGGCGGCGCCAATGAGCTGGCCCGCGCGGTGGGCGGGGTGCTGGGCGCGGAACCGGTCGTCACGACCGCCACGGACGCCGTGGGGCTGCCCGGGCTAGACACGCTCGGGTTCCCGGTGGAGGGCGATGTCGCCGCCGTCTCACGGGCGTTGCTCGACGGGGAGCCGGTGGCGCTGGAGGCGGACGTGACCTGGCCGCTGCCGCCGCTGCGGGTCGCCGCCGAGGGGGCGTACACGATCCGGGTCACCGACCGGGCCGTCGAACCCGCCGAACGGGAGGTCGTGCTGCGGCCGCCCACCCTGGTCGCGGGCGTCGGCGCGTCCAGGGGTGCCCCGGTGGAGGAGGTGCTGGGGCTCGTCGAGGGTGCTCTGCGGGACGCGGGGCTCTCCGTGGCGTCGCTCGCCGAGCTCGCCACCGTCGACGCCAAGGCGGAGGAGCCCGGCATCGTCGAGGCGGCACGGCGGCTCGGCGTTCCGCTCGTGACGTACGCCGCCGAGGAGTTGGCGAGGGTCGACGTGCCCAACCCGTCCGAGGCGCCGCTCGCCGCCGTCGGCACGCCGTCCGTCGCGGAGGCCGCCGCGCTGGTGGGCGGGGGCGAACTCCTCGTACCCAAGCGGAAGTCGGCCATGGCCACCTGCGCGGTCGGACGCCGGCCGGGGCGCGGACGGCTCGCGGTCGTCGGGCTGGGGCCGGGCGCCCGGGACCTGCTCACGCCGCGCGCGCAGCAGGAGCTGCGGCGTGCCTCCGTGCTCGTCGGCCTCGACCAGTACGTCGACCAGATCCGTGACCTGCTGCGGCCCGGCACCCGGATCCTGGAGTCGGGACTCGGCGCCGAGGAGGAGCGGGCGCGCACGGCGGTCGCGGAGGCGCGCAGGGGGCACGCCGTCGCGCTGATCGGCAGCGGGGACGCCGGGGTGTACGCGATGGCCTCCCCCGCGCTCGCCGAGGCGTCCGACGACATCGACGTGGTCGGGGTGCCCGGCGTCACCGCGGCGCTCGCGGCCGGGGCGATCCTGGGCGCGCCGCTCGGCCACGACCATGTGTCGATCAGCCTCTCCGACCTGCACACGCCGTGGGAGGTCATCGAGCGGCGGGTACGGGCCGCGGCCGAGGCGGATCTCGTCGTCACCTTCTACAACCCCCGCTCCCGGGGCCGCGACTGGCAGCTGCCGAAGGCCCTCGCGATCCTCGCCGGGCACCGGGAGCCGACGACACCGGTCGGTGTCGTACGCAACGCGTCACGGCCCGACGAGTCCAGTCGCCTCACGACCCTGGCCGAACTGGACCCGGCGACGGTCGACATGATGACGGTCGTGACCGTGGGCAACACGGCGACCCGTGAGATCGCGGGCCGCATGGTCACGCCGCGCGGATACCGCTGGCAGGACGACCGGCAGGAGGAGGCGAAGTGAACCGTGTGGTGCACCCGATCGAGCAGGAGTCCTTCCGGCGGCTGCGCGCCCGCCTCGACACCTCACACTTCCCGCCGCTGACCCGGGCGGTGGTGGAGCGGGTCATCCACTCCGCCGCCGACCTCGACTACGCCACCGACCTCGTCATGGACGAGAGCGAGTTGGAGAAGGCGCACACGGCGCTGCACGCCGGGGCGCCGGTGGTGGTGGACGTGGAGATGGTCGCGGCCGGGATCACACGCCGCGAGACGGTCTGCCGCCTCAAGGACGCCAGGTCGGGCCCGGGCATGACCCGCTCGGCGCACGCGATCCGGCTGGCGTACGAGGACGTCGGCCCGGGCGCCCTGTGGGTGATCGGCTGCGCGCCGACCGCCCTGGAGGAGCTGCTGACGTTGGACGCCTCCCCCGCGCTCGTCATCGGTCTGCCCGTCGGTTTCGTCGGCGCGGCCGAGTCCAAGGCCGCGTTGCGCGAGAGCGGGCTGCCGGCCGTGAGCAACGTGTCCGAGAAGGGCGGTTCGGCGGTCGCCGCCGCCGCGCTCAACGCCCTGTTGTACCACCCCGTTTCGAAGTTCGAGGAGACATCGTGACCACCCCGCCGCCCGCCCTGCTCATCGCCGGCCACGGCACCCGGGACGAGGCCGGGGCCGAGGCGTTCCGCGACTTCGTACGGGAGCTGGGACGCCGCCACCCCGACCTGCCCGTCGCGGGCGGCTTCATCGAGCTGTCGCCGCCGCCGCTGGGCGAGGCGGTGACCGAGCTCGTGGAGCGGGGGGTGCGCCGGTTCGCGGCCGTGCCGCTGATGCTGGTGTCCGCCGGGCACGCCAAGGGGGACATCCCTGCGGCGCTGGCCCGGGAGAAGGAGCGGCACCCGGGCATCTCGTACACCTACGGGCGCCCGCTCGGCCCGCACCCGGCGCTGCTGTCGGTGCTGGAGCGGCGTCTGGACGAGGCGCTGGGCGGGACGGCGTGCACGCCCGAGGAGCGCGCCGAGGTGACGGTGCTGCTGGTGGGCCGTGGCTCCACCGACCCCGACGCCAACGCCGAGGTGTACAAGGCGGCGCGGCTGCTGTGGGAGGGGCGCGGGTACGCGGGCGTGGAGACGGCGTTCGTGTCGCTGGCGGCGCCGGACGTGCCGAGCGGCCTCGACCGGTGCGCGAAGCTGGGTGCGAAGCGGATCGTCGTCCTGCCGTACTTCCTGTTCACGGGGATCCTGCCGGACCGGGTCCGGCGGCAGGCGGAGGACTGGGCGGCGACGCATCCGCAGGTCGAGGTGCGGTCGGCGGACGTCATCGGGCCGGAGCCGGAGCTGCTGGACCTGGTGATGGAGCGGTACCAGGAGGCGCTGAAGGGGGATCTGCGGATGAACTGCGACTCGTGCGTGTACCGGATCGCCCTGCCCGGCTTCGAGGACAAGGTGGGGCTGCCGCAGCAGCCGCACTTCCACCCGGACGACGACGGGCATCACCATCACGGTCATGGACACCACCACGGGGGGCACGCGCACTCCCATGCGCACTGAACGGGACGGAGCACAGCACGACCTGCGGCACCACGGAGACGCCGAGGTCCGTGACGGTGGGGCGGGGCTGACCGACCTCGCGGTGAACGTGCGCGCGGACACGCCTCCGGCGTGGCTGCGGGAGGTGATCGCCGAGTCGCTGGGCGGCCTCGCGGCCTACCCCGACGGACGGGCGGCGCGGGCGGCGATCGCGGAGCGGCACGGGGTGCCGGCCGAGCGGGTGCTGCTGACGGCGGGGGCGGCGGAGGCGTTCGTGCTGCTCGCCCGCGCCCTGAAGGTGCGGCGGCCGGTCGTGGTGCACCCGCAGTTCACGGAGCCGGAGGCGGCGTTGCGGGCCGCGGGGCACGTGGTGGATCGGGTGCTGCTGCGGCAGGCGGACGGTTTCCGGCTGGATCCGGCGCTGGTGCCGCAGGGCGCGGACCTGGTGGTGATCGGGAATCCCACGAACCCCACGTCCGTCCTGCACCCGGCGTCGGTGATCGAGGAACTGGCCCGCCCGGGGCGGGTGCTGGTGGTCGACGAGGCGTTCATGGACGCGGTCCCCGGGGAACGCGAGGCGCTGGCGGACCGGACGGACGTGCCGGGCCTGGTGGTCCTGCGCAGCCTGACCAAGACCTGGGGTCTGGCGGGGCTGCGCATCGGCTACGTCCTGGCCGACCCCGGGACGATCGCGCAATTGGAACGGGCGCAGCCGCTGTGGCCGGTGTCGACGCCGGCGCTCGCGGCGGCTCAGGCCTGCGTGTCGCCGCGAGCGCTGGCGGAGGCGGCGCACGCGGCGCACCGGGTGGCGGCGGACCGGGCACATCTGGTGGCGGGGCTGCGGGAGTTCGGGCCGGACGGGCTGCATGTGGCGGAGCCGGCGGAGGGGCCGTTCGTGCTGGTCCGCCTGGTCCGGGCGGCTGCCGTGCGGCGGCATCTGCGGGACCTCGGCTTCGCGGTGCGCCGCGGGGACACGTTTCCGGGGCTGGACGAGGAGTGGCTGCGGCTGGCGGTACGGGACCGGGTGACGGTCAACCGCTTCCTGCAGGCGCTGGACCGCTCGATGGCCCTGGCACAGGGCTGAGCGGGGCGGCGGGCGCCAGGCCCGTCGCCCGCCCCGGGGCTAGGCTGGAAGAGCCCCGAGCAACAGCACCGGAACCAGCGGTCTGTGCCGATGGGCGCCTCGCGGTCCCGGTGCCCGCACCAGTGAGGCCGATCATGCCCTGGAATCTGAGCGGGACCTATCTGGAGAGCTGCAACTGCGACGCGGTGTGCCCGTGCACGACCTCGGGTCTGACCGCGCCCGCCGACCATGAACGCTGCCAGGTGACCTTCGCCTTCCACGTCGACGGCGGTGAGGTCGACGGCGTGGACGTGTCGGGCCGCAGCGTCGCCGTCTTCATCGACGCGCCCCGGGTGATGGCCGACGGCGGCTGGCAGGTGGCGCTGTATGTGGACGCGGCGGCCGACGACGGCCAGGCGGAGGCGTTGGGCAGGGTGTTCTCCGGGCAGGCCGGCGGGCCGATGGCGGCGCTCGTCCCCCTCGTCGGTGAGCTCCTCGGCGTCGAGCGCGTCCCCATCGACTACCGGGACGACGGTCGCCGTCACGCGGTGCGAGTGGCCGATGCCATCGACATCGAGATCGAGGACCAGGTCGCCCCGCAGTTCGGCGCGGACGGCCCGGTGATGGGGCTGACCGGCGTCTTCCACCCGGCGAGCAGCACGCTGACCATCGCCCGCTCCACCCGGGCGACCGGCACCGGAGTGTACGGCCGGTCATGGGACTTCACCGGCGGCAACGGGCACTCGGCGCCGTTCGCATGGTCCGCGTGACGGCCGGTCCGCTCCCCGGGCGCGGCAGGCTCGGCTCCACCGGGCTGCTGCTGCTCGCGGCGGCGGCCGCCTGGGCCTGGGTGGTGGGGCGCGGGCGCGGTACGGGGGGCATGCCCGGGACGATGGGTCTGGATCTGCCGGCCTTCCTGCCCGTGTGGACGGTGATGACGGCGGCGATGATGCTGCCCGCCACGGCGCCCGTCGCGTCCTTGTACGCGCGCACGATCCGCAGCCACCGGTTCCGGCGCGTGGTCGCCTTCACCTTCGGCTACCTGCTGGTGTGGGCCGCCGCCGGGCTGCCCGCCTATGCCCTGGCGGCCGTCGCCGGCCGGGCGGCGGGCACGCATGCGGCCACCGCCACCGCGGTCGCCTCCGCCGTCTTCGCGGCCAACGGCGTCTACCAGCTCACGCCCCTCAAGGACCGCTGCCTCGCCCGGTGCCGCTCGCCGATCGGGCTGATGCTGCGCTACGCGTCGTACCCGGGGCGGTCCCGCGATGTGCGCGCGGGAGTCCACCATGGCGCCTTCTGCCTGGGCTGCTGCTGGTCGCTCATGGCGCTGCTGGCGGCGTTCGGCGTGATGAACCTGTGGGCCATGGTGGGCCTGGCGGCCGTACTGAGCGCCGAGAAGCTCCTCCCGGCGGGTCCGGTGGTGGCCCGGATCGTGGGGGTGGTCTCCCTCGTGCTGGCCATCGCCGTCGTCTGGGTCCCGGGCCTGGCCCCCGGACTGATCCGCAGTCCGATGTAGGCCGGCTGATCCGGAAGGCAGATGCCGGGCCCTAGCCGACCACCCGTCCGTTGAGCACGACACGCCGCGGTGCCGCCAGGACCCTTACGTCCGTGCGCGGGTCCGTCTCGTACACCACGAGGTCGGCGGGGGCTCCCTCGTCCAGCGCGGGACGCCCGAGCCAGGTCCGGGCGGCCCAGGTGGCTGCCGAAAGGGCCTCGACGGGCGGGATCCCGGCGGTCACCAACTCGGCCACCTCGCCCGCGACCAGGCCGTGGGCCAGCGAGCCCCCGGCATCGGTGCCCACGTACACCGGGATCCCGGCGTCGTACGCCGCCCGCACCGTGTCGTAGCGCCGTTCGTAGAGCCGGCGCATATGGGCCGACCAGCGGGGGAACTTCGACTCGCCACCGTCCGCCAGTCCCGGGAACGTCGCAATGTTCACCAGCGTCGGCACGATCGCGACCCCCCGCTCCGCGAACAGCGGGATCGTCTCCTCCGTCAGCCCCGTCGCGTGCTCGATGCAGTCGATGCCCGCCTCGACCAGGTCCCGCAGCGAGTCCTCGGCGAAGCAGTGCGCCGTGACCCGCGCGCCCAGGCGGTGGGCCTCCGCGATCGCCGCCTCCACCGCCTGACGCGGCCAGCAGGCCGACAGGTCCCCCACCTCACGGTCGATCCAGTCGCCCACCAGCTTCACCCAGCCGTCGCCGCGCCGTGCCTCCTGGGCGACGTAGGCGACCAGGTCGTCCGGTTCGATCTCCCAGGCGAAGTTGCGGATGTAGCGGCGCGTGCGCGCGATGTGCCGCCCGGCCCGGATGATCTTGGGAAGATCGTCCCGGTCGTCGATCCAGCGGGTGTCCGCAGGGGAGCCCGCGTCCCGGATCAGCAGCGTGCCCGCGTCCCTGTCCGTCAGCGCCTGCTTCTCCGAGACGTCCTCGGGGACCGGGCCGTGCGCGTCGAGGCCGACGTGGCAGTGCGCGTCGACCAGGCCGGGCAGCGCCCAGCCCTCGACGGTACGGACGTCGCGGGCCCCGGCGGGGCGGTCGTACGAGATCCGGCCGTCGACCACCCACAGCTCGTCGCGGACGTCCTCGGGCCCGACGAGCACCCGTCCCCTCACGTGCAGCACCGCGTGATCGCTCATGCACTGCACCTTAGTTGGCGTCCGCCTGCCACTGCTTCCGGCCGACCTGGTCGGAGGTCTCCTCCTCCACCTCGGCCCTGGCCGGGTCCAGGAGCCGGGAGAGGAAGTGCCGGGTGCGCTCGTGGCCCGGGTCGCCGATGACCTGCTCGGGGGTGCCGTCCTCGACGATCACGCCGCCGTCCATGAAGACGACGCGGTCGGCGACCTCGCGCGCGAAGGTCATCTCGTGGGTGACGACCATCATCGTCATGCCCTCCTGCGCCAGCCTGCGCATCACGGCGAGGACGTCGCCGACCAGCTCCGGGTCGAGCGCCGAGGTCGGCTCGTCGAACAGCATCACTTCGGGGCCCATGGCGAGGGCGCGGGCGATGGCGACGCGCTGCTGCTGGCCGCCGGAGAGGGAGGCCGGGTACGCGTCCGCCTTCTCGGACAGGCCGACCCGCTCCAGGTTCTCGGCGGCGATCTTCGCCGCCTCGGCCTTGTCCCGCTTGAGGACCCGTCGCTGCGGCAGCGTGAGGTTCTCGGTCACCGTGAGGTGCGGGAAGAGGTTGAACTGCTGGAACACCATGCCGATACGGCGGCGTACGGCGTCGATGTCCACATCGGGGTCGGTGACCTCGGTGCCGCCGACGAAGACCTGGCCCTTGGTGGGTTCCTCCAGGAGGTTGACGCAGCGCAGCAGGGTGGACTTGCCGGAGCCGGAGGGGCCGATGACGCAGACCACCTCGCCCTGGCCGATCTCCAGGTCGATGCCGCGCAGCACCTCGTTGTCACCGAAGGACTTGTGCAGGTCGCGGATCGCGATCTCGGGGCTGCTGCTCACTTGGCGGCTCCCTGGGCCTTGGCCTCCATACGGCGGACGACGAAGCCGAGCGGGATCGTGACCAGCAGGTAGCACAGGCCGGCGACCAGGATCGGCGTGGAGTTGGCGGTCGTGCTGGCCAGGTCGCGGCCGAACTTGGACAGTTCGCGCTCCTCCAGGGTCACACCGAGGAACAGCACCAGCGAGGAGTCCTTGAAGAGCAGGACGAGTTCGTTGGTGAGCGGCGGGAGGATGATCCGGAACGCCTGCGGGACGATGATGGAGATCATCGCGCGAGTGGGCGAGAAGCCCAGCGAACGCGCCGCCTCCATCTGGCCCTTGGGCACGGCCTGGATGCCCGCGCGGATCGTCTCCGCCATGTACGCGGCCGACACCAGGCCGAGCGCGAGGGCGACCTTGCCGTACGTGCCGCCGATGATCTCCGTGCCGGGGAAGGCGAGCGGCACGGCGACACCGACGAAGATGAAGATCAGCAGCGCGGGCAGGCCGCGGAAGATCTCGATGTAGACGCCGGCGACCCAGCGGTACGGTCCGACGGACGACAGCCGCATCAGTGCCAGGAGCATGCCGAGCACCAGGCCGACGACGAAGCCGGACAGGGTGTACAGCACGGTGTTCTTCAGCGCCAGCGTGATGACGTCCGGGAACATCTGCCGGGCGATGTCCACCTGCGCGAACTGGTTCTGCAGCCGTCCCCAGTCCGCCGTGACCGCGAAGGCGATCACGGCGACGACGAAGACGGCGTACTGGACACCGCGCGACACCCTGCGCTTCTGGGTCCGGGTCAGCCCCTTCCTACGGGGCTGCACCTCGGCCCTGGCCGTGTCCGTCGTGTCGGTCATGAGGCGGAGGGCGAGGCGACGGACGGGTTGTAGGGGCCGATCCACTGTTCGTACAGCTTCTTGTACGTGCCGTCGGCCTTCGCGTCCTTGATCGCCTTGTTGATGGCGGCGAGGAGCTTGGTGTTGCCCTTCTTCACCGTGAAGCCGTACTGCTCACCGGTGTTGATGTTGCCGGCCAGCTTGAAGGCGTCGGCGTTGGCCTTGTCCTTGAGCCAGCCCTGGACGACCGGGTAGTCGATGACGACCGCCTGGACCTGGCCGGTGCGCAGGCCGTTGAGGACGGCGTCGGAGGACTCGAAGGAGATCGGGTCGAAGCCCTGCTTCTTCGCGTAGTCCTCGCCGGTGGTCTGCGCCTGGGTGCCGAGCTTCTTGCCCTTGGCCTTGACGTCGGCCAGCGAGGTGATGCCGCTCTTCTTGTCGACCAGCACGGCCTGGGTGGCGTCGAAGTAGGGGTCGGAGAAGTCGACGTGCTTCTTGCGCTCGGCGGTGATGGTCATACCGGCCGCGGCGAGGTCGCACTGGCCGGAGTTGAGGAACGCGCCGGTCTTGAAGTTCTCGAAGGGGGTGTCGACGACGGCCTGCTTCACTCCGAGGTCCTTGGCGACCAGGTCGATCATCGACACGTCGAAGCCCTGCACCTTGCCGTCGATCTCCGACTGGAAGGGCGGGTAGGGCAGGTGGGTGCAGGTGGTGAGCTGACCGGCCTTGACGAGTTCCACCCCGCCCACGGCCGACTTGCCGGCGCTGCCGCCGCTGCCGCTCGAGGTGCAGCCGGCCACGAGCAGCACACCGGCCGTCGCGGTGGTGGCGGCCAGGATGCGGGCCCGGCGCCCGAGGAGCGTGTTCACGGAGGACCTCTCTGTGGGGAATCTCGACTTCCCCTGTGGGGGGATGAGCGGGTTCCGATTATAAGGAGCAGTTTGGGTTCCTCAAACCAAACCGATGGCTGGAGAGCCTTCTCACCTCAGAAGTGATCGGCAAACGGGTGAAGACGGCCGCCGACTACCCTCAAGACCGTCATCCACACCGGCATCGACACCACACCGACACCCGACACCGGACACCCGACACCGAGGCTGTCGGCCCCCGCGAGCGAAGAGAGCACCGCCGTGACCCATCCCCTCCTGGACCTCCCCCCGCTGAGCGCCGCCCGCTTCGCCTTGATCGAGGACCGGGTGGCGCGGCTGCTGTCCACCGAGCAGGACGTCGTGATCATGCAGGGTGAGGCGCTGCTGCCGCTGGAGGGGGCGATCCGCGGGACCACCGGGCCCGGGACGACGGCCCTGAACGTGATCACGGGGCCGTACGGGCAGACCTTCGGCGACTGGCTGCGGGACTGCGGGGCGACGGTGTACGACCTGGCGGTGCCGTTCCACACGGCGGTGACGGCGGAGCAGGTCCGTCAGGCGCTCGCCGAGCACCCGGAGATCGACTTCGTGTCGCTGGTGCACGCGGAGGCGGCGACCGGGAACACGAACCCGGCGGCGGAGATCGGGGCGGTGGTGCGGGAGCACGGCGCGCTCTTCTATCTGGACGCCGTGGCCTCGATCGGTGCGGAGCCGGTGCTGCCGGACGCGTGGGGGGTGGACCTGTGCGTGATCGGGGCACAGAAGGCGATGGGCGGGCCGGCGGGGGTGTCGGCGGTGTCGGTGAGCGAGCGGGCGTGGGCGCGGATGGCCGCGAACCCGGGGGCGCCACGGCGGTCGTATCTGTCGCTGCTCGACTGGAAGGAGCGCTGGATCGACGGCGGGCGGAAGGCGCTGCTGCACGCTCCGGCGCAGCTGGAGATGCTGGCGCTCGAGGCGTGCCTGGAGCGCATCGAGGCGGACGGGCTGGAGACGGTGATGGGCCGGCACCGGTCCGCGGCGGCGGCGACGCGCGCGGGAGCGGTCGCGCTCGGTGGCGGTCTGGAGCCGTACGTGTATGAGGCGTCGGAGGCGGCGCCGGTGGCCACGACGTTGCGGGCACCGTCCGGTGTGGTGGCGGCGGAGCTGGTCGCACGGGCGCTGGAGCTCGACCCGGCAGTGCCGTTGGCGGCGGGCGGGGGCGCCCTGGCGAAGGAGATGATCCGGGTCAACCACTACGGGGCCGACGCGACGGCGGAGACGGTTTCGGCGAGTCTCGCCGCGCTGGGGGCGGCGCTGAGGGAGTCCGGGGCGGACGTGGACGTGGAGGCGGCTCGGGGGGTTGTGGCGGAGGTGTGGGGCTAGCCTCTGCGAAGGAAGGGGGCGTTGACGCCGGAGCGGGATCCTGCCCTCGTCGCACGTGAGGCTGGAAGAGCGCGGAGCGCCGTGCGTCGTCTCCGGGCATGAGGTCCGGACGACGCTGCCGGGAAGTAATGCTCCACGGGCTGCGCAGCTGAGCCGCCGTCGGGTCCGCGCAGGGGGTCACGTCGGGGCCGAGCTTGGCAGCACCTGAACCCGGACCGAGTGCACATGAGCGAGGAGCAGGCCCGGCACAACGGTCACGCCGACATCCTTCGGGAACGTATCGACGGAGTGACCGGCACCTGAAATCAGCATTGCACTCCGGCTCCTTACAAGTAATCCTGGAATTCACCCCGAGAGTAACTCCCCGCATTCTTCTGCCCGCTCTTCTCCGACCTAAACGCAAAGATTCTGCGAACGCCGTCCGAGGTAATTCGGGCAGATCTCGTGTGGGTTACCGGGGTGTGATCGACCCCACAGGACGGGCGTTTCGTTCTGCAATGTCCGCATATTTCTCCAGCAAGTGCCGCCGATTCGCGCGTAGGGGCGCGCCCGCGCGATATCACATCCACCGCCCGTCCGTAACCCCCTCCGGCGATGCATTTTCGAATTTCCACGGGTAAATTGAATCCGCATGACCGCCGCACAAGCAGACCTGTCAGCGGAATTCCTGGAAGTGTCGGAGGGACTACGGATCGACCGTCCGGAGGTGGCGGACGGTGCCGCTCTCTGGCGTATCGCCAAGGACTCCGAAGCCCTCGATCTGAACTCCTCCTACAGCTATCTGCTGTGGTGCCGTGACTTCGCCGGCACCTCGGCTGTGGTGCGCGCCGAGCCCGACGGGCGGCCCGTCGGCTTCCTCACGGCGTACCTCCGGCCCGAACGCCCCCACACCCTCCTCGTGTGGCAGGTCGCCGTGGACACCGCGTACCGCGGGCGCGGCCTGGCCGCCCGCCTGCTCGACGCGGTCGCGGCACGGGTCGCCGCCGAGCACGGCGTCACCGGCATCGAGACCACCATCACCCCGGGCAACACCGCCTCCGAGCGGCTGTTCACCTCGTTCGCCGTCCGGCACGGCGCGACCGTCGAGCGTGAAGTGCTCTTCGACACGCGCCAGTTCCCGGACGGACCACACGACCCGGAGGTCCTGTACCGCATCGGGCCCCTCAAGCACACCGCCTGATCCCCTCACCCCCACCTCCAGTCCGACTCCCCCCTCCCCCACACACCGAGGAGCGTTTTCGTCGTGACCATCACCCAGCCGGACCTCAGCGTCTTCGAGACCCTCGAGTCGGAGGTGCGCAGCTACTGCCGCGGCTGGCCCACCGTCTTCGACCGCGCGCAGGGCAGCCGCATGTACGACGAGGACGGGCACGAGTACCTCGACTTCTTCGCCGGCGCCGGATCACTCAACTACGGCCACAACAACCCCGTACTGAAACGGGCGTTGATCGACTATCTGGAGCGGGACGGCGTCACCCACGGGCTCGACATGTCCACCGTCGCCAAGCGTTCCTTCCTGCAGACCTTCCAGGACGTGGTGCTGCGCCCGCGCGACCTGCCCTACAAGGTCATGTTCCCGGGGCCGACCGGCACCAACGCCGTCGAGTCCGCCCTGAAGCTGGCGCGCAAGGTGAAGGGACGCGAGGCCATCGTGTCCTTCACCAACGCCTTCCACGGGATGTCCCTGGGGTCGCTGGCCGTCACCGGCAACGCCTTCAAGCGCGCCGGCGCCGGCATCCCGCTGGTGCACGGCACGCCCATGCCCTTCGACAACTACTTCGACGGCACGGTGCCGGACTTCCTCTGGTTCGAGCGTCTCCTGGAGGACCAGGGCTCCGGTCTCAACAAACCCGCCGCCGTGATCGTGGAGACCGTGCAGGGCGAGGGCGGCATCAACGTCGCGCGCCCCGAGTGGCTGCGCGCCCTCGCCGAGCTGTGCGAGCGGCAGGACATGCTGCTGATCGTCGACGACATCCAGATGGGCTGCGGCCGCACTGGCGCCTTCTTCTCCTTCGAGGAGGCCGGGATCGTGCCGGACATCGTCACCGTGTCCAAGTCGATCAGCGGCTACGGGCTGCCGATGTCACTGTGCCTGTTCAAGCCCGAGCTGGACGTCTGGGAGCCGGGCGAACACAACGGCACCTTCCGCGGCAACAACCCGGCGTTCGTCACGGCCACCGCCGCTCTGGAGGCCTACTGGGCCGACGGGTCCGCGATGGAGAAGCAGACCCGGGCCCGCGGCGAGCTGGTCGAGCGCGAGCTGGCCTCGATCACCGACGAGAACCGCGCCGATGTGAAGGAGTACCGCGGCCGCGGGCTCGTGTGGGGCCTGGAGTTCCACGACAAGGAGCGCGCCTCGCGGATCGCGCGCCGGGCGTTCGAGCTCGGGCTGCTCGTGGAGACCTCGGGTCCCGAGAGCGAGGTCGTCAAACTGCTGCCCGCCCTCACCATCACCCCCGACGAGCTGGACGAGGGTCTGGGCATCCTCGCCCGCGCCATCCGCGAAACCGCCTGAAAACCCCTGAAGAGGAGGCACACAGTACCGTGATCGTCCGTTCGTTCAAGGACATCGAAGGTACCGACCGGCATGTGAAAGCCGCGTCGGGCACCTGGGAGAGCAAGCGCATCGTCCTCGCGCGGGAGAAGGTCGGCTTCTCCCTGCACGAGACGATCCTGTACGCGGGCACCGAGACGTCGATGTGGTACGCGAACCACATCGAGGCGGTCGTGTGCGTCGAGGGCGAGGCGGAGCTGACCGACCACGAGACCGGGAAGACGTACACGATCACGCCCGGGACCATGTACCTGCTGGACGGGCACGAGAGGCACACGCTGCGCGTGAAGGAGGACTTCCGCTGCCTCTGCGTCTTCAACCCGCCCGTGACCGGCCGTGAGGACCACGACGAGAACGGCGTCTACCCCCTGCTCACCGAGGAGGTATGAATCACCGATGACCCTGACCACCAGCACAGCCGTCACCGATCTCTATCCCAGCCGCGGCGCCACCGAGGTGGCGGTCCCGCGCCAGGACCCGGTCGTGTGGGGCGCTCCGGGTACACCGGGGCCGATCTCGCTGACCGACCTCCAGGCGTACGAGCGCGACGGCTTCCTGGCCATCGACGAGCTGATCACCGAGGACGAGGTCGCCGTCTACCGGCAGGAGCTGGAGCGGCTCGTCACCGATCCGGACATCCGCGCCGACGAACGGTCGATCGTGGAGCCGAAGTCGAGGGAGATCCGGTCCGTCTTCGAGGTGCACAGGATCAGCGAGGTGTTCGCGAAACTCGTGCGCGACGAGCGGGTCGTCGGGCGGGCGCGGCAGATCCTCGGCTCGGACGTCTACGTCCACCAGTCGCGGATCAACGTCAAGCCGGGCTTCGGTGCCAGCGGCTTCTACTGGCACTCCGACTTCGAGACCTGGCACGCCGAGGACGGTCTGCCGAACATGCGGACGGTGTCCGTCTCGATCGCGCTGACCGAGAACTACGACACCAACGGCGGCCTGATGATCATGCCGGGGTCGCACAAGACGTTCCTCGGCTGCGCCGGCGCCACGCCGAAGGACAACTACAAGAAGTCGCTGCAGATGCAGGACGCGGGCACCCCGTCCGACGAGGCGCTGACGAAGATGGCCTCCGAGTACGGCATCAAGCTGTTCACGGGCAAGGCCGGTTCGGCGACCTGGTTCGACTGCAACTGCATGCACGGCTCGGGCGACAACATCACCCCGTTCCCGCGCAGCAACGTGTTCATCGTGTTCAACAGCGTGGAGAACGCGGCGGTGGAGCCCTTCGCGGCTCCGGTCCGGCGTCCCGAGTTCATCGGGGCGCGGGACTTCACCCCCGTGCGGTGAAGTCACACCCTGGCTGACCAGTCAAAACACAGCCGCCTACAGGGTTCGTGACGTGCCGGAGGACCACACGTCCTCCGGCACACCGCCCGGTGTTGCAACGC
The DNA here is from genome assembly GCF_014905555.1 of Streptomyces sp. Y2F8-2. Lineage (GTDB taxonomy): Bacteria > Actinomycetota > Actinomycetes > Streptomycetales > Streptomycetaceae > Streptomyces > Streptomyces cynarae. The sequence goes on from NZ_BNGS01000014.1 coordinate 86,066, forward strand.
CCGTAAAGCAGTCGGACCCGCCTTCGCCCGAGGGCGTGCGGGTCCGACTGCTTACGGCTGTCACCGGCGTTCTGCGGGTGTCCACGGGCTATACGCGGGCTAGTTTTCCGGGCGCTCAGGCGGCGCCCGAGAGGCGGTGGGTCTCTTCCAGCCGCTTCTTGTAGTGGTCGAACTGGCCCTGGATGCAGTGCGCGTAGGTGCGCAGGAGCACGGGCACGCTGTTCCCGGCCCACTCCGCGACCTGGGTCGGCGGGATGGCACTGTTCGGCCATGTCGTCAGGCAGGTGTGCCGCAGGTCGTAGACCCGCTTACCGAGGATCGATTTGTCTCATCCTCGGTCAGCACGGCTTTGCGGGCCTTGTCCCACATCCGCCGGATCACCACGCTGTGCAGCTTCGCGCCCTTCAGGCCGCGCAGGAGCAGGTTGCCGGGCTGCGAGTCGCGTCGTTTGATCTCCTCGCGGAGGATGCGGGTGAGGTCCGGGTGGCAGGGGACGGGACGGCTGTCCCCTTCGGCCCGGCCCTTCAAGTGTCGCTCGTCGAAGGACTTTCCGGAGTCGGCCCACTGGCTCTCGACGTGCAATGTCGCCTCCTAGAGCACCAGTTCACCGCACTGGTCTTCGGCGTTCTCATCGGGCAGGGTCACGCCTCATACGCGTAGCGCGGTGGCTTCTTCCGGGCGCGTTCCTGCGTAGTACATGGTCGCGAAGAAGGCGTGGAGGATCTGGCCCGTCCTGGGCTGGCTGTGGACCCACCAAAGGAGTGCTGCCGCCTGCTCGGAATTGATCAGGCAGCGTTTGTCCACGGTGCTCGACGTCTTGAGTCCGGTGCGGACCGGAGGCGGTGCGGGCAGTTCAACGGCGACGGCACCACGCGCGGCATCATCGCGGAGGGCCTGCACGCCGACGAAGTACCGCGAGCTGCAAGCGCCCGCTGCCAACTCGCAGAGCTACCGACGCCTGCGCGCGGCGGCCGCGCTCGACCATCACGAGGTGTGCGGCCGGCTCCCTTGCTCCGGGTCTGTGCTCGCCGACGGGACCGTCTCGCTGACGTCGCGGCTCGTCGAGCGACGCGCGGCCGACTCTGCTGGTGCCTGCTCCGAACGACTGGGCTCCTCCGTCCCGTTGGCGGCCAACGCAGCTCCGGCTTCTTGCTGTGGGAGCGTCAAGCTGATTCTCGACGGGTGAGCTCCTGCTCAATGCTGGCGGTAATGGAAGGCCACGGGACGGGAAGGTCCACAATCGTCGTCCAGTACTGGTGTGACGCCCGGACCGCGGCGCTCACCCCAAGGTGCACAGCCTCGGAAGCCAAGGCACCAAGCACCCGGCGGGTCACCCCGCCCGCGCCACGTGCGGCAGGCATGATGCCGTTGCCGAGTAGGAGCGTCGCCGTGCGGAGCGCATCCAAGGTGGCAGCTGGCGCGGCTCCGGCGAGAGGGCCGTAGATCAGTTCATGCCAGTTCCGAAGGGTTCGGGCCCAGGCTAAGCGCTCGAGGCCCGTGCCCAGATCGACGGCCATGCGCTGAGGATTCTCCCTGTTCCAGAGGAGCACGATGTCGCCAAGCGTGAGATCGAGGTGGCGGAACATGAGGGTAACGCCGGCCACCTGTCGCCGGTGCCAGACCTTGAGCTGTCCGTAGAGGCTGACGTGTCGGGCATGGAAGCCGAGCCGTGAGAGGACGTAGAGCCAGTCGTCCAGGACGGCGGCGTACTCGTCGATGCTTTGGATCGGTTGGACGCGCGAGACGTTGACGAAGGAGGTCAGGTAGCCGTCGAGGAGCTGCGCCTTGTCGTCTCGCTCGCCTGTGAACCGGACCACCGGCTGTGGGAGGAACCCACTGCGGTAGGTCACAGGGCGGTCGTCCTTGAGTAGGGGATCAAGAGCCTGCACCGCCGAGATGGCAAGCTCGGTCTCGCGGCCCCAGCGCAGCGGAATGCATGCGTCGCGGGAAACACCGCGGGCGGCGAAGGCGTCTTCCAGAGTCGACAGGAGCTCGGCCCAGGATGGTGATCGGCGAGGCGGCGCGTACGCCGAGCCTCGATGACGGTGGCAGACCTCAAGGTCTGTGCCGTCGATCGTGAACTCCCAGCTCTGTCCCAAAACTTGGCGCAGCGCAGATGCTATCTGACGTGTGGGAGGCCCTGTCAGCATCAGCAGGCTGCCATGGCCTCGAAGTGCCGGGCGGGATCGAAGCGGTACTGGCCAACGGTTTGTACCTCGGCGTGACTCAGTGCGTCAGCACGCTCGATCGCCTCAGCGAGGGCCCGGGACGCCGTCTCGTCGTCCGCGTCGGGTGAGACCACTGTTGTTACGCCTGTACGGTCGCAGAGTGCGGCTTGGGCGCAGGTTCCCTCCCGCCAGGTCAGCGCGGCCATGGGGGTTCCCGCCCGCAGCGATTCGCCGAAGATGGCGGCGCCCGCTTCCACGTAGGTGCGGTCGTAGGTGTAGACGAACACGGAGGCGTCACGGATGGCGGCCGTCTTCGCCGAGCCGCCCAGTTCGCCGACCCACTCCACGTGCTCTGCGGAGAAGACCTTTTCTTGGCTCCGTACGTAGTCCTCGCTGAAGACAGGACCGACGATGCGGATGCGGCGACCGAGTATCTGGGCGGCTCGCACCGCGAGGTGGGGAGCCTTCTCCTCGTCGATGCGGCCGAGCCACACCAGGTCTCGTCCCTTGGTGGCCGGCGGTTCCTCCTCGTGCAGGCCGAGGTGGACAGCCAGTTCCGGGATGGGCTGATGGGCCGCGTAGCGCTCGATCATCTCTGGCGAGTAGCAGTAGAGCCGTGAGCGCTTGCCGTCGAAGGCGGATTCCGCGTGTCGGAACAGTGGGGAGTGCTGGAACGTGGCTACGTCGCAGTCCAGTTGGCTCCAGGTACGTACCCAGGTAGGCAGGGACGGGTACTCGTGGCCGACAACCATCAGGTCGTAGCCAGCGGCTTTCAGCTCGCGCTCGTTCAGCGAGCCCGGGGTGACATCTTCGAGGCGGATCGGCTTCCGGACCCATGTGGCTTCCAGATCCGGGAGCCATCCCGGGCCCAGGAGGTGTACGTCGGCGCCTGCGGCTCGGGCGCCTACTGCGACCGCCCAAAGCCATCGTTCGATCCCGCCGTATCCGGCAGGGGGGAAAGCGTAGCTACCAGGAAAGTCGCAGACGCCGACGAGCACTATGCCTCCGGTGTTCCGTCCGCCGAGATTCGGCGGAAGCCGAGGTACGGGACGAGTGATTCAGGCAGGACGATGGAGCCGTCCTGTTGCTGCCCTTGTTCGAGCAGCGCGGCCAGCGTGCGGCCGATCGGGAGGCCCGAGCCGTTGAGCGTGGCAGCCAGCTTGGGCTTCCCGTCCGCGCCGCGGGTGCGGATGTTCGCGCGACGCGCTTGGAAAGTGCCGAAGTTGGAGACCGACGAGATCTCGCGATAGGTGTTCTGGCTCGGGATCCACACCTCTAGGTCGTAGGTGAGCTGGGCAGCGAAGCCCGTGTCGCCTGCGGCCAGGGTGACCACGCGATATGCGAGGCCCAGCTCCTTCAGACACGCCTCGGCGTGGCCGATCATCTTCTCCAGCTCGGCGTCGGCGTCCTCGGTATCGCAGATCCGCACCATCTCCACCTTGCCGAACTGGTGCTGACGGATGAGGCCCCGGGTGTCGCGGCCGTAAGAGCCGGCCTCCGAGCGGAAGCACGGAGTGTGTGCGGTGAGGGCGATCGGTAGCTCGGCGGACGGGATGATCTCGTCCGCGTAGAGGTTGGTGAGCGGGACCTCAGCGGTCGGGATCAAGAACAGCTCGCGCTCTGCGACGCTGGTCTTGAACAGGTCCTCCTCGAACTTCGGCAGCTGGCCCGTGCCGGTCATCGTCTTGCGCGTGACCAGGAACGGAACCGAGTGCTCGACGTAGCCGTGGCGGCGCGTGTGAAGGTCGAGGAAAAGCGCCGCGAGCCCTCGCTCAAGGGCTGCACCGGCCCCACGCGTGACCGCGAAGCGCGGGCCCGACAGCTTCGTCGCGCGAGCGAAGTCGAGGATGCCAGTGGCCTCGCCCAGATCGACGTGATCCTTCGGCTCGAAGGAGAAGGCCGGCGGAGTCCCCACGCGGCGGACCTCGACCGCGAACTCCTCAGAGTCGCCGTCCGGGGCCCTGTCATCCGGGAGGTTCGGGATGCTGAGGAGGAGGTTGCGGAGCTCCTGCTGCACCGTCTCCTGGTCGGCTTCGATCTCGCGGATCTGGTCCTTGATCTCCCGGGCACGCTCCTTCAGCTTGGAGATGTCCCCACCCTGCTTCGCCGTCTGCTGGACCTCGCCGGCCACTCTCTTGGACTCTGCCCGCAGCTCGTCCGCCAAGCGGATGTTCTGGTTGCGCCGCGACTGGAGGCTCTCCAGCGCGGACAGGTCCAGCGAGTAGCCACGGCGAGCGAGGCGACGTACCGCTTCGGCACCCATTTCGATCAGGGCGCGGGCATCATGCATGAGGGGGTTCCTTCTCCTCCGGCGGGTGAACTACGCGGTCGACGGTAGCAACCGCCGAACCCTCATCGACCCGCAATATCGCGGCGCCACCGCGTTCACCTCGGTCTTGCGGCTCCTCGCCGTCAAGATCGGTCAACAGGGTGCCGATCCACCCATGCAGAGCCTCGTCGGAGACGGCGAGCGGCTCGACGCATGGGGCCTCCGGGAAGAACAGCGGCATGGCCTCGCCCGGGGAGCGATCTCGATGCCAGAGCAGGACCGACACGAGCAAGCCGTGGCAGACGAGGACGCGGGGCCCCGGATAGTCCAAGGCCGCGCGTACTCCGGAGAGCATCCTCTGAATGCCTTCTCGCTGGGACTCTCGGGCACGGCGCGGGCGCTGTGCCCTGCCGTGATGGTCGAGCCACGCAGCATATTTCAAGAACGGGCCGCCTTCGAACTCCCCGTAGTCCAGCTCGTTGAGCTGAGCGTCCACTTCGAGCTTCGCCTCGGGCACTCCCATCAGGAGGGCGGCCGTCTGCTGGGCTCGCGGAAACTCGCTCGCCAACCACGGACGCACGCTGTGAAGAGGAAGCACCGCCCATGCTCGCCTGCACGAGCTCACGCCTTCTTCGCTGAGCTGGATGGGGCACGTGGGGTCGCCGTTGACGAGGTACTGCTTGCTGTAGTCGGTTTGCCCGTGACGGAGGATGTACGTGGTCACCAATCGCCCCCTGGGCTGGAGGCCATCAGGGAGGACAGCACCTTGGCGATCTTCGGCTTGGCGGGGTCGTGGATCTCCGCGTAGTAGAGGAGGCCGTCGACGGCGAGGACCCTGCACCACGGGGCGATCTCCGGAACTGGGATGCGGGAGATCCGAGAAGCAGTCGCCAGCCGGTCGGGTACTCCTCGCTCGAGGTCGTAGTAGACCGTCCAGAAGGCCCAGTCGAACACGGCGTCGCCCACCAAGGGGTGCGGATCGATCAGGCGCGGGTGCCCTCCGGCGTCGAAGAGCACGTTCTCCTGGTACAGGTCGGCGTGGAGGATCGTGGTCCGGGTCGGGTCTTCCCGCAGGTCGGAGAGCCCTTCGCACGCTTCCTTCACGAGGGCCTCCATGGTGCCGAGATCGAGGCTCTGTGCCCGTTGGCGGATGCGAGGCACGACCACGTCCTGACGGAAGTGCTCAAGGCTGGGAAGATCCGGCGTCGTTCTGCTGCGGCCGAGGGAGTGAAGCCCTTGGATCGCAGCGGCCACCATCTGTCTCTTACGCGAGAGAGGGGCGGCGCCGCCGGGTCGGCCGCCGATCAGTTCCAGGGCCGCCACCGACAGGTCGTCCGCCGCTTCGATGACGTCTGCGGTCGGGCCGCCGGCCCATGCTTGCAGCGCGGCGATCTCGTGGCGGTAGCGCATTGGCTCGTACCACGCCTTGAGGATCAGCGGCGTCCCATCGAGGGCGGTTACCAGCGCGACGGCAGAGGTGTGTCCTGCATCGTGGTAGCCCTGCCACGAGAGGTTCCACCGCTCGGCCGCCTCGGCCAGGAGGCTCGGGGCGTCCCGAAGCCACCCTTCCGCCGATGGGCCGTAGTGGTCGAGAAGGCGCCGCCGGCACCCCGGCGGCACTTCTCCGAGCGTCTTCGGGGTCATCAGCTCAGCACGATCCCGTCCGAGACGAGCTCGTCGGTCAGAGCCGGGAACCCATCGAGGGCCTCGGCGACGAGCGCCTGAACCTTGTCGACCTCGACGTCCGGCGAGGACAGACGGACCAGGATGCGCCACGGTTGGTCGAGCCGCTGCCCCGTGGTGCTGACGAGGTGGACTTCGGCCTGTCCATCGGTCGCTTCGTACAGGCGGTGTGCGAGACGCTGTGCGGCGATATTGTAGAGCTTGCCGACGTGGTAGACGGGGTTTTTGCCGTTGGCGCCCTCCAGGTTCATCGGGCGCAGAGGCGTGATGAGGCCGTTGATGCGGTTACCTCGGCCAACGACCCCTTCGTCACCTGACTCGATCGAGCTTCCCGTGTACGTCAGGTAGAGCTCGTCCTTCTCCGGGATGTCGCGAGCGTTAAGCCGGAACCGGACCTCGGCTTCGGGGAGGCGGATGCCGGCGAGCCGATGGCACTCGGCGAGGACGGTCTCGGTGTTGCGGATGTACTCCGTGCGGCTGCCGACGTGGCGCGACTTCTGCGGCACGCACAGCACGATGTCGGCGCTCTCTCCGTCCCAGTAGCCCATGAGCTTCACGTCCGAGCCGCACCAGGTGTGGGCTCGCCTGAAGTCGCTCTGACCCGAGAGGTGGTCCACCAGCTCGCGCACAAACGACTCGAAGGGGTTCTCCGGCGCCCAGCCCGTACCGAGTGACGTGTCGTTCGAGAGCCGCACCCGACGCTCCCGAAGGTCGTCGATGGACCGCGGGTTGAACCAGCGGGTCCTGTCCGGGACCGCATTACTGGTCAGCACGGCGCCGGGGCTCGAGTTGCTCGTGATGTTGAAAGCGATGTCGAGATGATCCGACACCTCCGGAAGACACTCGGCGAAGAACTCCCGGACCTCCGCCTCGACGATCTCCAGGACGGGGATGCTCTCGCCACCGCAGGCGGGCGCGGCTCGCCCGTTTACCAGAACCCGCACAGGTCCCGTCATCTTGCCGCCGCCGTAGCGGACCTCGCTCGCCCCACCCAACAGAGCGAGCTTGTCGAAGTTGTGGTGGAGCACGGCGCCGAAGTGCTTCACGGTGTAGCGGCTGTACGCCCGGGACAGCCGTTCGGCCAGGTGGTCGGCAAGGGTGTCGGGATGTCCCAGTCCCTTGCGCTCGACGATGGTCGTCCCATCGTGCTCGCGAGTACCGGTCTCGATGACCAAGTGGCTCTTGCCGAAGGTCATGCTCGTTCGGGGCATGGCGAACTCCCATCTCAGGGTCGGCAGGGTTGCCCAGCGCAGGCGTCGGTCAGCCCGGCAGGGAAGAGAAGCGGCTGTTCGGCGCGGTGCTAGCGGTCCGCGGCGACAGGACAAGATTCGCCCGAGCAGCGAGGGGATCGGAACGTCCTCCCACTGCCCTGGCACCGAACTTTCACCGAACTTGGGGCCTCTACCAGGGACTTTGTCGTCTGCTCGCGCGGTGGCGGTGCCATGCTGGCGGCATGGCGGAATTGAATGGCGAACCAATCAGCGTGGATCAGCTCAAGACCCTCGCCCTTACCGGGTATGGACACTTCACGTCCATGCGTGTCGAGGAGGGCCGGGTGCGTGGGCTGTCGCTCCACCTGGACCGACTCGTGAGGGACTGCAAGGCTCTCTTCGACGCCGAGCTGGACCCGGAGCGCGTGCGGGAGCTGGCGCGACGCGTAGCCTCCACTGCGGGAACGTGCGTCGTGCGAGTAACAGTCTTCGACCCGAACTTCGATATGGGCCACCCCGCCGCCAAGGCGGATCCTGAAGTGCTGGTCACGATGAGGCCGGCAACGAATCTCCCGTTGTCACCGATGCGGGTGCAGACCAGGACGTACGTCCGGGACCTGCCGACCGTGAAGAGTGTCGGCTTGTTCGGGCAGCTTCTGCATCGGCGAGCCGCTCAGCTCGACGGTTTCGGCGATGCGCTGTTCGTAGACGAGCAGTCGCTCATCTCGGAGGGTGGCACGTGGAACATCGGTTTCTTCGATGGAGACCGGGTGATCTGGCCAGAGGCGGACATCCTCGTAGGCGTGACGATGCAGCTCCTCAAGGCAGCACACGAGTACGACGAGCGGCCAGTCCGACTCGCGGACATCGCAGGTATGGAGGCCGTCTTCGCGACCAACTCCGCGATCGGGGTTCGTGTGGTCAGTGGAGTCGACGACATCGCCCTGACTGACGACCACCCAATCATCGACACTCTTCGCAAGGCGTACATGGAGGTCCCAGCAGATCCGCTGTAACGACACGCGCTGACGATCATGTGACTACGCTGGGCTCCGTTGATTCACTCAAAGGAGTCTCGGGTGGCCACAGTTGAGAGGTGGACCGGGCTGGAGGTCCGGGCGCTGCGTGAGGCACAGCGGATGAGCATTGAGGCGTTCGCCGCGAAGCTCGGAGTGAGTGATCGCATGGTCTCCAAGTGGGAGGCCCGCGGTGAGACGATCAAGATCCGCCCTGTGAATCAAGCGGCCCTGGACACAGCCCTGGCGACATCCTCGCCGGAGGTCCACGCACGGTTCGTGAAACTCACGAGCTCTTTAGGATCGGTGCTGCCCGACCAGAGGGCGGAGGAAGGCCCGGCCCTTCCCAAGCAACATCAGGTCCGACACCCACATGACGGCAAGAAGATGGCTCTCGTCGACGCGGGCGTGTACTTGTCGGGAGCCGGGAACAACCCCGTCTGGCTCCCAGCCTTCTACATCGACCTCTACCCAGTGACGAACTCGGACTATGAGCGATTCGTCGCAGCCACCGGACACACGGCTCCGCAGCACTGGCCCAAGGGTAGGTGTCCGGAAAGCATTCTCGACCACCCCGTAGTGTTCGTCACCTGGCATGACGCCGCTGCCTACGCATCCTGGGCCGGCAAGGAACTGCCGAGCTCGCAGCAGTGGGAGAAGGCGGCCCGAGGCCCCAGGGGCGAGACCTACCCCTGGGGTAGTCAGCAGACTCCGGCGAAATGCAACACCCGCGAGAGCGGTATCGGATCGACCACGCCGGTCACCCGTTATCACAGCGGAGTAAGCCCCTACGGGGTCTACGACATGTGCGGAAATACATGGGAGTGGACTTCGACGCTCTCGGAGCCAGGCCGGTACGAACTCAAGGCGGGGGCCTGGACAAGTCCGTTCTCCCGGGTGACGCCCGCGACCTTCAACGACGCCTCCGCGGAGATGCTTGACGACGACACCGGATTTCGATGCTCTGTCTTGGCGGACGATTTGCGTCAGGTCCTGGGCAACGGAGTGACGGCGTAACCGTCAGTAGAGTCGTCCTTGGAGGCAGGCCGCGAGCTCACGGCGTGCGCCTTGTCGGTCCGCTGCATGGCGCCCCGTACCGCGCCCCGCCCTGGCGCAACGCTTACCATGGCGAGCCCGCCGCAGTCAGCGGGCGCGGTTCCACCACTCCCGTAGCATTCAGCGCCAGCACCTTCTTCTCCAGAGCCTTGGCCGCCGTGCCGCTCTCGGTGACGGCCCAGCAGACATGAAGATCCGCCCAAGCCAGCGCGGCCTTGCCCCACTCGGTCGCCCGCCTGGGCTGCCCGCCCTCAACCTCCGCCAGCCGGGTCGACCCTCTGCTGGTTCGGCCGCGCCCGCACCAACCCCTGCCCCTTGCCGCCCTTCACGGTGCTGTACCGAAAGGTCTGCCCGTTCTCGTCTAGCTGGTGCAGCCAGTCCAGGGTGTCTTGAGTGGGCGGATCGATCCGGTCGTTCGGGGCCGGCATCAGCCGACCGAGGTACTGGTTCAGCCGGTCCACCAGGTGCGCGATCACGTGGGACCTCGTCAAGAAGTTGTCGAGCTCGTCGGGCGGCACCGACACTCCGTCTCGGCGCAGACACACCGCAGCGGACCGGATGTTCCACTTCAAGGCGAGTTCGATGGCGTGCCGGTACTGGTAGTAGATCGGCACGGGCAGAGCGTTGTTCGTGCCGGTCCGGATCCAGTGGCTCGCCAGGATGGCACCCGCCTCCAGGTAACCGAGGGCCAGGTCGAGATCGTCCTCGTGGGCACCTCCGAGAACAGCGATGCTGTTCCACTCCGACCGGCGCGGAGGCAGCCGGGTCAAATCAAGCGGGTCATCCCCCGCGGCGTCCACATCATCCACAAGCGCATCGTCCATGGAGCCATGGTGATGGCCCGACCACCCGACGCGCCCGGCGTTTTCGACCTCTGTGGCCGCCCCGCGAGACGCGGGGCGGCCCGAGTTGACCGTCCGCCGTCACCGGAGGATGGACAACAGTTCCTGAAGTACCGCGTTGAGACGGGCCGGCTCCGGGAGGTCGTTCATGCCGATGACCGGCACGTTGGCGCTGATGGGCCGGTGCATTACGTCGTCGGCGATGTCCTTGAAGGCCGCGAGCCTCTGGGCGTGCGCCTTGTCAGTCCGTTTCACGGCGAACGTGTGCTGGGCCGTCACCTGCTTGAAGTCCTTGTGTCCGAAGACCGGCGGGATGTGGTCCAGGACGGCCCGGATCAGGGCAGCGCAGGCATAGGGGTTGCCGGTCGTGTAGTTGTCGTTCAGTTCCCGGCACAGGGCTAGGAGCTTGTGGTGCTTCCACGTGCTCTTCTGGCCTGCTTCCTCCAGTTCGTCTAGGAGGACGAGGTCGATGTACGGTCCGCGCTCGGCGACGGACTGGGCCTGGTCCGGCGCATCGGCGTGCGTGAGTACAGCGACGTCACTGTTCCGCGCCTTCACGTGCAAGACGTTTGAAGGCAGGAATTGGATGACATTCGCCTCGACGATCTCGCAAGTCTTGTCCACGTACTCTTCCACGGTCGTCACACCGCGGAACTTCAGCACGCTCCGCGTGATGTCCAACTCCCAGGAGCTGTCATTGAAAGTGACCATGCGATTGGTGCTGATGGCCGGCTCGTATGCCAACAGGCCGGACAGTACCTGGATGAAACAGGGCTTGAGGTACGGCATCGCGTCCGCCAGTTCGCGGGAGCGCAGCTTGGCGCGGGTGACCTCGCTGGGTGAGACCGGCTTGTCGGCGTGCAGCTTGATCATGTGGTTCAGGACGCGGACGAACGGATCGCCGACCACCATCCGCATCTCGGGCAGCACGAGGGAGGCGGCGACGGTCAGCCGTACCACGTCCTCCTCGCCGATCGGCGAGCGCATCGCGGTGGTGTAGCCGTACCCGGCGGCGAACGGGGCGCCTGGACCCTCCCCGACGCGTGGCAGAAGTTGGAGGAGATCGTCGACGTCCACGTTGTACCGGTCGAAGTGGTGCTGAACATTACCCCACAGCGGCCACTCGCCCGTCGCAAGCCAAGGCCCGGCAATTACGGTGAGGAAGTTGCTGATCTCGGCCCGCCGCTCGGCCGTGAGGACATCAGGAGAGAGGGTGCTCAAGGAAACCTCTTGATGCTAAGAGAGGGAGCGGGAAGGCTCGGGCCGTTGCCGCCGTCCGACGGATCGTCAAGCCGCCTATCGTACCGGGCGCCTGCTCTGTCAGCCCCGTATAATTTCCGTTATACGAGGCTGCCTCGCTGAGCGGCCCAGTGAGGGGAATACGCCCGATGGCCATCATCATGCCCACTGCCGACGACGCCCAGGCGCTCTACGACTTCATCATGGAGCGCGCCAACGAGGAGTGGGCGGCCATCAACGGCGACGACACCCTGGACCCGGACGCCGCGGCCCGCTTCTACCGGATCTCAAACTCCAACAAGCTCGGGCTCGCGGGCCTCACCGCGTACATCGTCGACCTCCTCAAGCGAGGCGACGACAACGAGCAGGCCGCGCTCGCCTGGGACCACCTGACGGCCGCCGGCGAGGAGTGGAGGGAACACCCCGACTACCTCCCCCGCTGGGAGAACGCCAAGCGCGCGGAGATTCGTCGACAGCTCGCAGGCTGACACCGTGGATGATGAGGTGGAGTTCGTCGACGCCGAGCTGGTCGACGAGGACGCCCTGCCGGCCGTGCTCGCCGATCCAGGCCGCGTCCTGGCAGGCGCGCTCGCCCGGCCGGTCCTCACGCAGCACACGGTGCTGCGCCCGGGGGAGCCCCGGGGGAGCTGCCCACCACACAGCGGCCGGCTACACCGCCGCCGACTTCTACGTCTCCGAGGAGACCGCCCGGGCCATCGACGAGCAGTCGAGGCCGGAGAGCACCGACAGTAACTACCGCTCCCAGCGCGGCATGTTCGAGCGCTGGTGCGCGGAGATGGGCCGGGTCGCCGTCCCGTGCACGACCGCGACGTACATCGAGTACATCGCCGCGCTCATCGCCCGAGGGAAGTACAGCCCGAACACCCTCAAGGCCCACAAGAGCGCGGCCGCTCCATTCAGCCCGAGGACGCCAAGCCGGGCACGGCCGTGGTCAACGGCCTGATCAAGGAGTACGCCAAGAGCTGGAACAAACGGAACCGGGTGAAGAAGGCGCCGGCCATCCCCGACGACAAGTTTCGTGCCATGGGGGGTGTCTCCCCTGTCCTGCTGTCCTGACCGTGCGTTGACCTGCGGGAACAGGCGGGACGGGCGGTAAGCCAGCTGTCCCGGCTGTCCCGCCCGCGATGTTTCAGCCAGCGGCAGAGCCGCTGAGAGAAAGGGCCTGCCGGCAGTCAGGGAGCGGCCTGGCCACTCGGTATGGAGCGCGCAGGGACAGCGGGACATACGGGACGGCCCGTACACGGGCGCGAGAACAGGCCATGCACGGGCGCGGGCTATACGCGGGCGACGATTTACGTGCAATCAAAAACCAGGCGGCGGGAATTGGGGTTGAAGCTGCCTTACCAGCGGCTTTGCGTCGCCGCAGGCAACGGTTTCTGCGGCCCTTTCGCGGTTCGGCGTCAACATATCGCCATTCCCACGGAGCAACGTCTTCATCGTGTTCAACAGCGTCGACAACCCCGCGGTCGAGCCGTTCGCGGCGCCGGTACGCCGACCGGAGTTCATCGGCGCCCGGGACTTCACCCCCGTGAGGCCAGCGCGGGCTATACACGGGCCAGCGGGCGACGCCGACCAGCAGAAGGGAAGCGGGAACCCAGGCCGAAGCCGCCTGACCTGCGGCTTAGCGCGCGGGGGCTCCACCGTGAGCCGTGCACGGCACGGTGCCAACATCACCCCGTTCCCGCGCAGCAACGTGTTCATCGTGTTCAACAGCGTGGAGAACGCGGCGGTGGAGCCCTTCGCGGCTCCGGTCCGGCGTCCCGAGTTCATCGGGGCGCGGGACTTCACCCCGGTGAGGTGAGCCGGAGCCCGGCCGGGGGTCCGGGGGTCGCCTCCGGAGATCACGGCATCGGGGCGCGGGACTTCACCCCGGTGAGGTGAGCCGGAGCCCGGCCGGGGGTGCGGGGGCGCCCCCGGAGATCACAGCATCGGGGCGCCGGACTTCGCCCCCCCGTGAAGTGACCGCCGGGTGCCTGGACCCTTCGTGCGAGGGGCTCCAGGCGCCGGGGGTCAGTCGGACAGCACGTCCAGCAGGCGATCGACGTCGGCGGGCGTGTTGTAGAGGTGGAAGGCCGCCCGCAGGTTGCCCGCGCGGTTCGAGACCTCGACCCCCGCCCGGCTCAACTCGCCCTGCCGGTGGCCGAGTCCGGGCACGGACACGATCGGTGAGCCCGGTGCGGGGACCGGTTCGTGGCCGAGTGCGCCGAGGCCCTTGAGGAACCGGTCGGCGAGGGCGAGGTCGTGGGCCCGTACCCGCGCCACACCCACCTCCTCCAGCAGCTCCAGGGAGCGGCGGGCGCCCGCGTACGAGAACAGTGCCGGGCTCTCGTCGAACCTCCGTGCGGACCGGGCGAGTTCGGCGACCGGTCCGTAGCAGCTGTCCCAGGGCTCCTCCCCCGCGACCCAGCCGGCGAAGAGCGGGGGGAGGGAGCCCAGGTCCTCCGGGACCACGAGGAAGGCCACGCCGCGCGGGCAGAAGAGCCACTTGAAGGCGACGGCGGCGACATAGTCGTACGCGTCCGCGTCGAGGTCCAGCCAGCCGACGGCCTGGGACGCGTCCACATACGTACGGGCGCCGTGCTCCCGGGCCGCCGCGCCGATGGCGGACAGGTCGGCGATCCGGCCGTCGGCGGACTGCGCCGCGCTGACCGCGACGAGCGCGGTGCCGGGCCGTACGGACTCGGCGATCCGCTCCAGCGGCACGGTGCGGACCCTCAGGTCGCGACGCATGTGGAAGGGGTTCACCACCGAGCTGAAGTCGCCCTCGGCGGTGACGACTTCGGCTCCCTCGGGCAGTGAGGCGGCGATCAGCCCGGTGTAGACGGCGACCGAGGCCCCCGCCGCCACCCGGCGGTCGGGAACCCCGGTCAGCCGGGCGAAGGAGGCGCGTGCGGCCTCCACGTCGGCGAACATGTCGGTGGGCTGCCCGACGGCGGCCGACTCCACGGCGGTCCGCAGGGCCTCCACCGTGCGGGTCGGCAGCAACCCGGTGCTCGCGGTGTTCAGGTAGGTGTTCTTCGGGGCGAACTCGGCGCGGACGAGGGTCTCGAAGGTCTCCATGGGACCACTGTGCGGCCCGTGGAAGTCTCAGTCCATCGCCTGTTTGTGCGTGGTTCCATCAAGGAACCCTTATACATCCGTCTGACCTGCGGGTTCTCAGTGCTGCGGCACCGCGCAGCCATCCGGGCCGCAGGCGTCCGCGTCGCCCTCGTCGATCAGCCTGAGCGGCGAGCGTTCGCCCCAGGCCTGGGTCAGCGCCTGCGTGAAGACCTCCGCGGGCTGGGCGCCGGAGACGCCGTACTTCCGGTCGAGGACGAAGAAGGGGACACCGTTCGCACCCAGCTCGGCGGCCTCGCGCTCGTCGGCGCGCACGGCGTCGGCGTAGGCGGTGGGGTCGGCGAGGACCTTGCGGACGTCCTCGGCGGCGAGTCCGGCCTCCACGGCCAGCTCCACCAGCCGCTCGTCGCCCTCGGTGAACAGGGACCGTTCCTCGGCGAAGTTCGCCCGGTACAGGATCTGGATCAGCTCGTCCTGCCTGCCCTGCTCCTTGGCGAAGTGCAGCAGGCGGTGCATGTCGAAGGTGTTGCCGTGGTCGCGTCCCGTGGTGCGGTACTCGAGGCCCTCGGCGGCGGCCTGGGCGCCCAGGTTGTTCTCACCGGCCTGGGCCTGCGCCTCGCTCATCCCGTACTTCTTGGCGAGCATCGTGAGGACCGGCTGCACGTCGTCCTTGGCGCGGTGCGGGTCCAGCTCGAAGGAGCGGTGCACCACCTCGACCTCGTCCCGGTGCGGGAAGGCCTGGAGCGCCTTCTCGAAGCGGGCTTTTCCGACATAGCACCAGGGGCAGGCGATGTCGGACCAGATCTCCACGCGCATGTCTTCGGCTTCTCTCCAGGTCGTACGGGTACGGAGCCTCCCTCCGCAGGCTGTGTGAACGTTCAAGCGCTCCGTTTCATTCCCCCGCGACACCGGGGACGGCGTACCGGAGGTGGACGTGGTGGTCGCCCTCGGCGGGCGGGTTCTCGAGGTCGGGGACCCAGCCGTGGCGGGCGTAGAAGACCTGGGCGCGCCGGTTGTCCGCGTGCACGTCGAGGACGGCCGTCCGCATGCCGTCGGCCTGCCACTCCTCCACGCAGGCCGCGTGGAGTTGCGAGCCGATGCCGCGGCGCCAGTGACCGGGGTCGACGTGGAACTGGAAGAGCTTGACCGTGTCGGCGGGGGCTCCCTCGGGGGTGCGGAAGGAGGCGACGCCGACGAGGTGCCCGTGTTCGACGACGCACAGCACATGTCCGTCAGGCCGTTGGATGGCGGCCCGCCAGGCGGCGAGCCAGTCGGTGCCGTCCTGCGGCAGCCCCTCGGGGTAGTACGTCGCCCTGGCCCGCACGTGCAGATCGGCCACGGCCGGCGCCTCGGCGGGCAGGGCGGTGCGGATCACCCGGCTTCCGGTCACACGCTCTTGGATCATGCAACGGAGGACGTGGCAGCGGCCGGGGCGGTTCCGAGGCGGCTGAACTGGGCGCGGTAGGCGCTCGGCGTCAGGCCCGTCCGGCGGACGAGATGAGCGCGCAGCGAGTCGGCGGTGCCGAGGCCCGAGGCCTGGGCGATCCGGTCCATGGGCA
This sequence comes from Streptomyces sp. Y2F8-2, assembly GCF_014905555.1. Classification (GTDB taxonomy): domain Bacteria; phylum Actinomycetota; class Actinomycetes; order Streptomycetales; family Streptomycetaceae; genus Streptomyces; species Streptomyces cynarae. The sequence goes on from NZ_BNGS01000014.1 coordinate 102,187, forward strand.
GAGTGGTCGTCTCCAGCAGTTCCTTGGCCCGCTCGATGCGCTGGTGGAGCAGCCACTGCAGTGGGCTGACCCCGCTCTCGGCGTGGAAGCGGCGGGTGAGGGTGCGCACGCTGACGCCCGCGTGCCGGGCCAGGTCGGTGAGTGTGAGCGGCTTGTCGAGGTTGCGCATGGCCCAGCCGCGGGTGTCGGAACAGGCGTTGCCCCGTTCGGGTGGCAGCGGCGTCTGGGTGAACTGGGTCTGGCCGCCGGGGCGCACGGGGGCGACCAGGGCCAGCCGGGCGACCCGGTTGGCGACGGCGGCGCCGTAGTCGGTGCGGATGATGTGCAGGCACAGGTCGATTCCGGCGGCGTATCCGGACGACGTCACGACCTGGCCGTCCTGGACGTACAGAACGTCTCCCTTGAGGTCCACCTCCGGGTACCGCCTGCGCAGTTCATCGGCGTGCTCCCAGTACGTCGTGGCGCGGCGGCCCGCGAGCAGGCCCGCCTCGGCCAGCAGGAAGGCACCGGTGCAGATGGAGGCGATGCGCTTGTTCGCGGCGGCCGCCTCGCGCAGGGCGGCCACGACCCGCGCGTCCGGCGCGTGAGCCGACCCGGTGCCCGCGACCACCACCGTGTCAGCCTCTCGTAGGGCCTCGAGGCCGTGACGCACGTACAGGTCAAGGCCGCCGGTGGTGGGGACGGGACCGGGCTCCGGGGCGCAGATGACCACCTCGTAGCCCGGGCGTCCGTCGACCTCGGTCCTCGTGAACAGCAGCTCGGGGATGGCAAGGTTGAACATCGAGACCGGGGACGCCGCGATGACGGCGACTCGGCGGACCCCTCGCTCCTCGGCCATGGCCAAAACCTCCGGACGTCTGGCATTCGGGCCACTACTGTACGTCGCCGGAGATCCGCACAGTGAAAACATGTCGACCAACCACCCGATGACGAAGACGCAGTCCCCAGGCGGTACCGAGCGGCAGTTGCGATCAACCTCGGCCGCGCTCACCCTGACCGCCGCCCTTCTCGGCTTCGCGATCATCACGCTCGATGCCTCCGTCGTGAACGTGGCGCTCCCGGCGATCGGGACCGAGCTGAAGTCCGGTCTGTCGGGGCTCCAGTGGGTCGTCGACGCCTACACGCTGGCGTTCGCGGCGCTGATGCTGTCGACGGGGGCCTTCGCGGACCGGGCCGGGGCGAGCCGGGCCTTCGGGGCAGGCATCGCCGTGTTCACTCTGGCGTCGGCGGCATGCGGAGGAGCACCGAACCTGGCGCTGCTGATCGGGGCACGGGTGGCGCAGGGCGCGGCGGCGGCCGTGGTCCTGCCTGCCTCCCTCGCGCTCGTGCGGCAGGCGTACCCGGACGCGGCGCGGCGGGCGCGCGCCGTGGCCGTGTGGGCGGCGGGCGGTTCGGTGGCGGTCGCCCTGGGCCCAGTGGCCGGCGGGGCGCTGACCACGGCGTGGGACTGGCGCTGGATCTTCTTCATCAATCTGCCGGTGGGCGCACTGGCGCTGCTGTCGCTGCTCCGCACACCGCGCTCGCAGCCACGGCCGGCACCCTTGGACGTCCCCGGTCAGCTCACGGCGGTCGTGGCCCTCGCCGCGCTGACGTTCGCGGTGATCGAGGGCGGCACGACGGGCCTGGTGGCGCTCGCGGTCGCCGTCGTCGCGGGTGCGGCGTTCGTACGGATCGAGACCCGGCAGGCACACCCCGTGGTACCACTCGGGCTCTTCCGCAGCCGGTACGTCCGCGTGGCCGTCGCGGCGGGGGCGGCGTGCAGCGTGGCGTTCTACGGTGTGGTGTTCCTCTTCTCCTTGTTCTTCCAGCAGGTACAGGGGCGCTCCGCGCTGTCCGCCGGGCTGATGTTCCTTCCGATGACGGGGCTGATCTCGGTGACCAACATCGCGTCGGGCAAGCTGGCGGGGCGGTACGGCGCCCGGCTGCCGATGCTGCTGGGGCAATGGCTGGCGGTGGCGGGGCTGCTGCTCCTGCTGTGTGTCGACACGTCGACGCCGTCCGCCGCGGTGGCCGTCCTGCTGGTCCCGACGGCCCTGGGATGCGCCCTCACGGTGCCGCCACTGACGGCGACGATGATGGAGGCGGTTCCCCCGGACCGCGCGGGCCTGGCGGCGGGCGTACTGAACTCGGCCCGTCAGGTGGCCGGGGGCCTGGCCATCGCCGTGTTCGGTGCGCTGGTGGGCGGGGGCTTCGAGGCCGGGATGCGGTGGGGGCTCGCGGTGTCGGCGGTGCTGTTCACCACGACGGCCGTGGCCACGCTGCGCCTGCGGCGCCCGGCCGATTCGTCATGAACCGTCCCGCAGGTCCTGCGGCCAGTGCGGGCGGAACTCGATCCCGTCGTACGTCACCACGCAGCCCTCGCCCATCGGGGACTGGGCCATGAAGCCGACCAGCGCCGCGTCCGTCTCCTTCTCGTCGGCCAGGGTGAACAGCCGGACGAACGTCCACCGCTCCCCGTCCCGGGAGGCGTGGAAGGCGAAGGCGCGGCCGGTCCGGCTGATCCGGAGCCAGACCGAACTTCCCTCCACGGTGAAGGAGTTGGCGTCGTCGGAGTGCCCCCGCGTCACCACGGTGCACACGGTGGGCACGTCCGGCGAGTACTCCAGGCACAGCTTCGCCCACGCCCGCTCGCCGACGTGGACGTAGAGCACACCTGCGTCGAAGGCCGCGGCGAAGCCGACGGTGACGCGGGCGATCAGCTGGAAGTCCCCTTCCGGCGCCCCGAGCAGCCGGGGCGCGTCGGAGGCGGCGTCCAGGGACTCACCGGTGGGCGGCACGAAACGATCCTGCCGGGCCCCGGCCCAGCCGGTGAGCACCCCGTCCTCGTACGACCAGTGGCCTTCAGGCCCGTACGTACGAAGGAGGAAAGGGAGTTCGGGAAGTTCGAGGTCCATTGCCAGAGTGTCCCAGGTGCCGAGGTAGGGGGCAGTGTTTTTCGGGGGTGCGGGGATGTGACGCCTCGCGCGGCTTGGTCGCGCGGGCGCTGACCGACCGCGGAGGCGCCGCACCCCGCAACACCCCTACGGCATGAACCGCGATGAAACGGTCACCGCTCCAGACGGCCGTTGAACCGCCGCGGCAGACCCAGCGGGTTGTCGTCCCGCAGCTCCGGCGGGAGCAGGGCCTCCGGAGCGTTCTGGTACGCCACGGGCCGCAGCCACCGCTCGATCGCCGTACCGCCGACCGATGTGGACGTGGACGTGGTCGCCGGGTACGGACCACCGTGGTGCTGAGCGGGCGCCACCGCCACCCCGGTGGGCCAGCCGTTGACAAGTACGCGCCCTGCCAGCGGGGTCAGCTCCTGAAGGATCTCCGCGCCACGGCCCTCCCCCGCCGCCTCCTCGCTCGACAGGTGCACCGTCGCGGTGAGGTTGCCGGGGAGCCGGCCCAGGACGCGCTTGGCCTCGTCCTCGTCCTCGTAGCGGGCGACGACCGTGATCGGGCCGAAGCACTCCTCGAGAAGCAGGTCGTACTCGCCCTCCGTGGTGAGCTTCTCGGCCGGGACGGTGAGGAAGCCCGCGCTCACGGTGTGCTCGCCGCCCGGGCCTGCGGTGACCGGGGACTCCACATCGGGGAGGGCCGCGCGCTCGGCGACCCCGGCGACGAAGTTGTCGCGCATGCGGTGGTCGAGCAGGACGCCGGCGTCGGTGTCGCTGACCGCCTCGGTCAGGGACTTCACCAGACGGTCGCCCGCCGCCCCCGCGGGGGCCAGGACCAGGCCGGGCTTGACGCAGAACTGGCCGACGCCCAGCGTCATGGAGCCCGCGAGACCCGCGCCGATCGTCTCGGCGCGCTCGGCGGCGGCGGCCTCGGTGACGACCACCGGGTTGAGCGAGCCGAGTTCACCGTGGAACGGGATCGGGACGGGGCGGGCGGCCGCCGCGTCGAAGAGGGCACGGCCGCCGCGAACGGAGCCGGTGAACCCGGCGGCGGCGACCAGCGGGTGCTTGATCAGCTCGATGCCCGCCTGGAAACCGTGGACGAGACCGAGCACGCCCTTCGGGATGTCGTGCCGCTCGGCGGCGCGGCGCAGGGCCGCCGCGACCAGTTCGGACAGGGCCGGGTGGTCGGGGTGGGCCTTGACGACGACGGGGCAGCCCGCGGCGAGCGCGCTCGCGGTGTCGCCGCCGGCCACGGAGAAGGCGAAGGGGAAGTTGGAGGCCGAGTACACGGCGACGACGCCCAGCGGAACCTTGTAGCGGCGCAGGTCGGGGATCGGCGGGGTCGCCGTGTCGTCGGGGTGGTTGATCACGACGTCGAGGAAGGCGCCCTCGTCGACGATGTCCGCGAAGGCGCGCAACTGGTAGCAGGTGCGGGCGAGCTCGCCGCTCAGCCGGACCGGACCGAGGGCGGTCTCCGCGTCCGCCGCCTCGACGAGGTGGTCCTTGACCGCCTCCAGCTCGTCGGCGGCGGCACGCAGGAACGCCGAGCGGACCGTGCGGTCCGCGAGGGAACCACGGGCGTCGTGGGCGGCCCGGACTGCGGCGTCCACCTCCTCGGCTGTGGCCTCCACCGCAACCTGTTCACGCTGCTTCCCGGTTCGGGGGTCGACACTCCAGACTGGTGCTGCTGCCACCGCGGGTCCCTCCAGATGTCATGCCGCAGTTCGTACGCCATCCATCAGAGTCGTTCGATATACTGAACGCTGTCTCTGATGATGAATATGCTGCTCGGAGACTATTTCCCGGCGAACGAAGGGGTCAAGGGCGATGTCGGCAGGCGAGACAGGCGGCGGGGCGCAGGTCAAGTCCGCGGTGCGGACGGTCGAATTGCTCGAGTACTTCGCCGGCCGCCCCGGCATGCACTCGCTGGCCTCCGTGCAGGAGGCCGTCGGATACCCCAAGTCCAGTCTGTACATGCTGCTGCGCACGCTCGTGGAGCTGGGCTGGGTGGAGACGGACGCGACGGGCACGCGGTACGGCATCGGGGTGCGGGCGCTGCTGGTCGGCACGTCGTACATCGACGGCGACGAGGTGGTGGCGGCGGCCCGCCCGACCCTGGACCGGCTGTCGGACGACACGACGGAGACGATCCACCTGGCGCGCCTCGACGGCACGAACGTGGTGTACCTGGCGACCCGCCAGTCGCAGCACTACCTGCGGCCCTTCACGCGGGTGGGGCGCCGGCTGCCCGCGCACTCGACGTCGCTGGGCAAGGCGCTGCTGAGCACGTACACGGACGAGCAGGTCCGCAAGATGCTCCCGGAGACGCTCCCGGCGCTGACCGAACACACCATCACCGACCGTGAGAAGCTGATCGAGGAGCTGCACCAGGTCCGCGAGCAGGGCTTCGCCGTGGACCGGGAGGAGAACACGCTGGGGCTGCGCTGCTTCGGGGTCGCGATCCCCTACCGCACCCCGGCCCGCGACGCGATCAGCTGCTCGGTCCCGGTGGCCCGCCTGACCCCGGCCCACGAACAGATGATCAAGGACGCCCTGTTCGACGCGAGGGACCGTCTGACGCTCGCCACCCGGAGGCTGTGAACCGTCGAGGTCGTGCTGACGCCGGACGCCTGAGCCGTTCATGAGCGCGGGATGAGAAATGGGGCGTTCGGGAACGGTCCGGCCCGTCCCGTTCGTCTTCCTGGCGCGATGAACAAGACGATCAGACGCGCCTCCGTCTTCGTGCTGGCCCTGGTGTTCGCTCTGCTGGTCAGGGCCACCTGGGTGCAGTTCTACGACGGCAAGGCGCTCGCGGACGACAAGGACAACCGGCGAGGCGCGATCGAGACGTACGCGCAGCCGCTGGGGAACATCATCGTGGCCGGAAGGTCGGTCACCGGCTCGGCCCGGACGACCGGCGGCGACCTCGCGTACAAGCGCACCTACACCGACGGCAAGCTGTACGCCGCGGTGACGGGCTACGCCTCGCAGAGCTATGCGCCCACCCAACTCGAAGGCATCTACCAGGACCTGCTCGACGGCACTGATCCCCGTCTGAAGACCGTCATGGACACGATCACCACCCAGCGGGCCGAACCGGGCAACGTGGTGACGACGATCGACCCGGACGTGCAGAAGGCGGCGTACGACGCCCTCGGCGACAAGAAGGGCGCCGCCGTCGCGATCGACCCGAAGACCGGCCGCATCCTCGCTGTCGTGTCGACCCCGTCCTACGACCCGTCGTCGCTGACCGACGCCAACACCGCCGGGGCCGCCTGGAGGCAGCTCAACGCCGATCCGGACAAACCGCTCACCAACCGCGCGCTGCGCCAGCCCCTGCCACCGGGATCGACGTTCAAGCTGGTGGTGGCGGCGGCCGCGCTGGAGGACGGGCTCTATTCGTCGGTGGACCAGAAGACGGTCAGCCCGAACCCGTACCGGCTGCCGCTGTCGACCGACGACCTGTCCAACGAGAACCCCTCCGCGCCCTGCGAGAACGCCTCGATCCGGGTGGCCCTGGAGTACTCGTGCAACAACGTCTTCGCGAAGATGGCCGTCGACCTCGGTCAGGACAAGGTGAAGGCGATGGCCGAGAAGTTCGGCTTCAACGACGACCAGCTGGACGTGCCGGTGCGGGCGTACGCGAGCGTGTACCCCTCGAAGATGGACCGGGCGCAGACGGCCCTGTCCGGTATCGGCCAGTTCGACGTGACCGCGACCCCGCTCCAGATGGCCATGGTGTCCGCCGCTCTGGCCAACGGCGGTGAGCTGGTCAGCCCGCACATGGTGTCGCAGATCACCGACAGCGGCGGCGATGTGCTGAAGAACTACGACAACGACACGTCACCGAAGCGGATCGTCAGCTCCTCGACCGCGGCCCAGCTGGAGTCCGCCATGCAGACGGTCGTCGAGAAGGGCACGGGTACGAACGCGCAGATCCCGGGTGTCACCGTGGGCGGCAAGACCGGTACCGCGCAGCACGGCGAGAACAACAGCCAGGTGCCGTACGCCTGGTTCACGGCGTACGGCAAGTCCGACGCGACGGGCGAGGAGGTCGCGGTCGCGGTGGTGGTCGAGCAGTCGGACGCGGCGCGTTCCGAGGTGAGCGGCAACGGGCTGGCGGCTCCGGTGGCCAAGGCCATGATGCAGGCGGCGCTCAAGAGTTGAGCACTGGAGGCCCCCGGCCGGTGATACCCCGGCCGGGGGCCCGGCCCGCGGCCGGGCCGCAGTCGAATGCGGCGTCCCGCGGGAACTACCGCACGCCGAGGATCTGCTCCACCGGATCGATCGCGAAGTACACCAGGAACAGCGCCGAGACGCCCCACAGCAGCCAGTTGACCTCCTTGGCCTTGCCGAGGACCGTCTTGATGACGACGTACGACAGGAAGCCGGCACCGATGCCGTCGGTGATCGAGTACGTGAACGGCATCGCGGCGATGGTGAGGAACGCCGGGATGGCGATCTCGTACCGGTCCCAGTCGATGTGCTTGACGTGCGTCATCATCAGGAAGCCGACCGCGATGAGGGCGGGCGCCGCCGCCTGGAGCGGCACGATGGTCAGCAGCGGCGTGAGGAACAGCGCGAGGCCGAACAGGCCGCCGGTGACCAGGTTGGCGAACCCGGTGCGCGCGCCCTCGCCGACGCCGGCGGCGGACTCGATGTACGCGGTGTTGGAGGAGGCGGAGCCCACGCCGCCGGCGATCGCGGCGGCGCCGTCGATGAACAGCACCCGGCCGATGCCCGGCACCTGGCCCTGCTCGTCGAGCAGCCCGGCCTCCGCGCTGATGCCGACGATGGTGCCCATGGCGTCGAAGAAGTCCGACAGGATCAGCGTGAAGATCAGCAGGACGACGGTGATGGCGCTCGTTTCGCCGAAGGCGCCGAACAGGCTGAAGTGACCGACGAGCCCGAAGTCGGGGGCCGCCACGACCTTCTCGGGGAGCTTCGGGGTGGTCAGGCCCCAGCTCTTGATGTCGGCGCTTGCGTTGATGGCGATCGCGACGACCGTCATGGTCACGATGCTGATCAGGATGGCGCCCTTCACCCTGCGCGCGAGCAGCGCGATGGTGAGCAGCACGCCGAGGCAGAAGACCAGGACGGGCCAGCCGGTCAGGCGCCCCACGGCGCCCAGTTGCACCGGCACGGTGGTGTTCGCGGCGTCCGGGATGCGGCTGACGAACCCGGCGTCGACGAAGCCGATGAACGCGATGAACAGACCGATGCCGACGCCGATGGCCTGCTTCAGCTGCTGCGGGATCGCGTTCATGATCGCTTCGCGCAGTCCGGTGAGCACCAGGACGCAGATCAGGACGCCTTCGATGACGACGAGGCCCATGGCGTCGGCCCAGCTCATCAGGGGAGCGAGTTGGAAGGCGACGACGGCGTTGAGGCCGAGGCCGGCGGCGATGGCGAGCGGCAGGTTGCCGCCGACACCCATGATGATCGTCATCACACAGGCCACCAGCGCGGTGGCCGTGACCAGTTGGCCGGTGTCCAGCTGGTGACCGAACTTGTCCTTGGCGCTGCCCAGGATGATCGGATTCAGGACAAGGATGTAGGCCATCGTGAAGAACGTGGCGAAGCCGCCGCGTATCTCACGACCGAAGGTGGAGCCCCGTTCGGAGATCCGGAAGAACCGGTCGAGGCCGTTGGCCGCCGGGGGCGCGGCACTTGGCCGGTCGGCCACCTTCTGTGTGTCGGGCATGGCAGTACTCCTTGTTGCCTGTTGAACCGGTGCGGGATGCTGGCTGGATTGTTCCCGTGGTGAACCCGTTTCAGGTTTTCACCGTGTTACGAAATCGGAGAATTCGGCCCGCCATACGACGTTCGAAGCTTCGTACTAACGCTGCTACGCTTCCGGATCTCGTCCCGGACCGCACTCCGGACGTCCACATGGCACTTACATCACATCCACAGGTGCCCGCAGAGGTGCCGGAGCCGCAGCGAGGAGAGGTCGCCCGTGGGCACTGTCGTCGACGACGCCGCCTCCGTGGAGTTCCACGCCTTCTTCGAGCGGCACTACGCCGAACTCGCCCGGCTCGCCCATCTGCTGACCGGTGAGGCGGACGCCGCGGACGATCTGGCGGCCGACGCGCTGCTCGCGCTGTGGCACCGCTGGGACCGGGTGCGCGCCGCCGACCACCCGGTGGCGTACGCGCGCGGGGTGGTCGCCAACCTGGCCCGCACCCGGATCCGCAGCGCGGTGCGCGAACGCCGCCGGATCACCCTCTTCTGGTCGCAGCGCGAGGAGAAGACCGAGAACCCGGACGTCCCGGCGGTCGTGGACGTCCAGGAGGCCCTGCGCCGCCTGCCGTTCCGCAAACGGGCGTGCGTGGTGCTGAGGCACGCCTTCGACCTCTCCGAGAAGGACACGGCGCTCGCGCTCGGCATCTCGGTGGGTACGGTGAAGAGCCAGACGTCGAAGGGGATGGCCGAATTGCAGCGGCTCCTGGGCACCGTCGAGGCGCCTCGGCGCGTTCACGCCGCGGTGGTGCGCACTGGAGGGAGGGACCGATGACTACGCCGCGGGACGTGCACGACGAGCTGCGCGCCAGGCTGCACGCGGCGGCCGAGGCGCATGAGCCCGACCGCGCGCGCATCCTGGCCCGCGTCGAGCGCGGCATGGCCGCGCCGTTCCGTCCGAGCCGCCGGGCCACGCGTCCGCCGCTGTGGGGCTGGGTGCGGGTCATGGGCGCCACGGCCGGGGTCGCGGGCGTCCTCGCGGTGGGCGGCTACGCGGTCGCCTCGGCGGTGAAGGACGACACCCCCGCCCAGCAGACGGTCGCCGTCTCGCCCACGCCGACCCCGTCCCCGGCCGCGACGAGCCGCGCACCGGTGGGCCCGGCGGGGCCGACCCCGGGCAAGGGCGCGTCCCACGCCCCGGGCAGGCAGAGCCCTTCGGCGTCGGCCTCCCCGAAGGCCCCCACGACCGCGACCACCCCGCCGGCCGCCTCCGGCGTCCAGGACGGTCCGCTGTGGTCGGACGGCTCGGTGGACCCGCACAGCAACGATTTCTGGGCACAGAGCAACCTGACCCTGAAGACCAGCGAGCGGCTCACCTCGCTCACCGTCGAGCTGAAGGTCGCGCAGACCGGCGGGGTGTCCTCGACGGGCTCCTGGCGGTCGCTTCCGGAGCAGGACTTCACCTTCACGGTCGCCGAGAAGGACGGCTTCCTCGTCTACACCTGGGTGCTCGATCAGGGCCGTACGGTCCCCGCGGGCCAGTGGGTGTTCGCGGGGCAGTACGACCACGACCGCGGCGGCCGTGACGCCAGGGGCGACAGCTACACGATGACGGCGACGGCGGGTGGTGAACACCTCGCGGTGAAGGGCGGCTTCGCCGCGCACGGCGACGGCGCGAGCGGCGACTCGTAACAAGCGGCGAGCAGGAGCGCACGAGGACGCCCCCGCCGGTTCCGGTCGGCGAGGGCAGTACCTGGTCGTCGCCGTGGCCCAGGAGGGTTGCCGCACCAGGCCCGAAAGCGATCGAAATTTTCGGTCCCCCGCACCCCTCACGCACCGATTGACGTTCTGTCCCCCACTGGTGACACTCCGATGGCAGTGCAGCCAACAGAATCCATCAGACTTCCACAGGATGTGTCATGCGACCCCGCACCGCCCGCACGCTCCTGGTCCCCCTCCTCGCCCTCCTGCTGGGCCTGCTCGCCGCGCCGCCCAGCCCCGCACACTCCGGAGCACCGCCCGTGAACCACCCCGAGTACGCCGGCTACCTCTTCGCCTACTTCACCGGCGAGGGCACTGCCGACGGCGAGCAGATCCGCTACGCGCTCAGCCGCGGCAACGACCCGCTGCACTGGCGGGAGCTGAACGGCGGCAAGCCGGTGCTGACGTCCACGATCGGCGAGAAGGGCCTGCGCGACCCCTTCGTCATCCGCTCCCCCAAGGGTGACAAGTTCTACCTGATCGCCACCGACCTCAGGATGTACAAGAACAGCAGTGGCAGCTGGGACCACGTCCAGCGCCACGGCAGCAAGTCGATCATGATCTGGGAGTCCACCGACCTGGTCCACTGGACCGACCAGCGCCTGGTGAAGGTCGCGCCCGACAACGCGGGCAACACCTGGGCGCCGGAGGCCTACTGGGACGACTCGCTCGGCGAGTACGTGGTCTTCTGGGCCTCGAAGCTGTACGCCGACGACGACCCGGACCACACGGGTTCGACGTACAACAAGATGCTCTACGCGACGACGAAGGACTTCCGCACCTTCAGCGCGCCCAAGGTCTGGGACGACCCCGGCTACTCGGTGATCGACTCCACGGTGGTCAAGTACAAGGACACCTACTACCGCTACACCAAGGACGAGCGGGACCCGTCCTCCAGCTCCCCCTGCTCGAAGTTCATCACCGCGGAGAAGTCGACGTCGCTGACCTCGACGAAGTACGACTTCGTCGCCGACTGCATCGGCAGCGGCGCGATGGACCGCGGCGAGGGCCCGACGGTGTTCAAGTCCAACACCGAGAAGAAGTGGTACCTGTTCATCGACGAGTACGGCGGCCGGGGCTACGTCCCGTTCGAGACGACCGACCTGGACTCGGGCAAGTGGATCCCGTCCACGAACTACCAGCTGCCGGCGAGCCCCCGGCACGGCACCGTGCTCCCGGTGACGCAGGCCGAGTACGACCGGCTGCTGGCCGCCTACCCGGCGACCGGCACCTCGGTGGTGGACGCGACGGCACACGGCCAGAAGGGGTACGCGATCGTCACCGAGGCGTCGAGCAAGGTGGTCCTGCCGATGGACCCGGGCGCGGACCTGCGGCACCTGGCTCCCAAGCTGTGGCTGGGCGAGGGCGCGACCATCACCCCGCCCTCCGGTACCCGCCGTGACTTCCGCACCCCGCAGACGTACAGCGTCACGGCCGCCGACGGCACCAAGCGCACCTGGACGGTGGAGGCGGTGCCGACCCGCAGCCCGGTCCTGCCCGGCCTGACCGCCGACCCCGACATCGCCTACCTGGACGGCCAGTACTGGATCTACCCGACGAGCGACGGCTACAACGGCTGGAGCGGCACCAGCTTCAAGGCGTACTCGTCGAAGGACCTGGTCCACTGGAAGGACCACGGCGTGATCCTGGACCTCGGCCCGGACGTCTCCTGGGCGGACACGTACGCGTGGGCGCCGACGATCGCCGAGAAGAACGGCAAGTACTACTTCTACTTCTGCGCCGAGCAGCAGATCGGCGTGGCGGTGGCCGACTCGCCCGCGGGCCCGTTCAAGGACGTGCTGGGCAAGCCGCTGGTCGCCAAGGGCGGGAGCCTGAAGGGCCAGATGATCGACCCGGCGGTCTTCACGGACGACGACGGCCAGTCCTATCTGTACTGGGGCAACGGCCACGCGTACGTCGTCCCGCTGAACGCGGACATGGCGTCGTACGACGCGTCCAAGGTGAAGGAGATCACCACGGAGAACTTCCGTGAGGGTTCCTTCGTGATCAAGCGCAACGGCACGTACTACTTCATGTGGTCCGAGGACGACACGCGCAGCGAGAACTACCACGTCGCCTACGCCACCGGCCCGTCCCCGCTCGGCCCGTGGACCAAGCGGGGCACCATCCTGTCCAAGCGCCCCGAGTACGGCATCCTCGGCACCGGGCACCACTCCGTGGTGAACGTGCCCGGCACCGACGACTGGTACATCGTCTACCACCGGTTCGCGCTGAACGGCCCCGGGAAGTCGGGCGGGGACGGCATGCACCGGGAAACGACCGTCGACCGCATGGAGTTCGCGGCCGACGGCACGATCAAGCCGGTGGTGCCGACCCTGCAGTCGGTCCCGCCGGTGCGGCCTAGCTGACGAAGTACGTGGGGTTGGGCAGCTTGTACGTCCGGCCCGTGTAACCGCCGTCGAGGTCGGAGTACTGGTCGCCGAAGTCGGCGACGATCTCGTACCCGAGGTCCTCCTCGATGTGCTTGCGGGTGCCGGACTTGTACTGGACGGTGGTGCACTTCCAGGCACCCGGGGCGGCACAGCCGCTCAGGTAGGACGGAGGGTTGGCCGCGTCCTTGAGGAACATGTGGTCGGCGTCGAGGTTCACATCGGCGCCGACCTTCTTCAGGTTCTCGACGGCGGCGGAGCGCTGCGCCTCGCTCAGCCCCGAGTTGTAGAAGACCTCGACGCCCTTGGAGGCGGCGTACCGGACGAGATCGGGGCTGCCGAACACCGCGGGACGGTCCGCCTTGTTCACGTACGCGGCCCAGGTCGCCGAGTTGTACGTGTAGTTGTAGCGCTTCTCGTAGTCGAGGCTGAGCAGCAGCGTGTCGTCGATGTCGAAGACGACGGCCGGCTTCTCACCCCTGTGGTGCGCCTTGCGGGCGGCCTTGTCGATGTAGCGCTTGGCGTCGGCGTCGATGCGGGCCAGGTCCTTGGCGTACGGGCTGTCCGGGGACGCCTGGTAGACGCCGTCGGCGTCGGCCGTGGTGCCGTAGTAGGTGTCGATGTCCTTCACCAGGAGCCCGATGTTGTAGGGCTCGTGGGTGGAGTTCGCCGTCGACTGACCGGCGGTGGCCGCGCCGGCGCCGTAGAGCGCCCCGCCGGCGACGGCACAGGCGGCGACGAGGGCCGCGATACGAAGTGGCTTATGCATGACAGGTTTTCTACGCGCGTCACCACCGTGAGCGCGAGGCCCGTTGCCCGATCGATACCTTCCCGACCGGCCAACGGGCCCAACGCGCTGCCCCTCCCGGGTCAGTTCATGGTCGCGCCATGGTGGTGCTGCCCGTGGTCAGGAAGGTCGTGTCAGGCAGGGAGCCGTCAGCGAGTACAGGAAGCGCTCGCTACGGTACGCATGGGTGAAGCGCTTCGACAGTGGTACCGAGGTGCTCGGTACCCCGGGACCTGCGGTGGTGCGTGAGCAGGCCCGGGGGTCGTGCGGTGTGTCAGCCGGCGTACGGGTCCGGGACCTGACCGGGCCGGGCCAGGAACTCGAAGTCGCAGCCGGTGTCGGCCTGGGTGATCTGGGAGGCGTAGAGCACGCCGTAGCCGCGCTCGTAGCGCACGGGCGGCGGTGTCCACTCCGCCCTGCGGCGCCCGAGCTCCGCGTCGTCCACGTTGAGCCGAAGGGTGCGGGCCTCGACGTCGAGGGTGATGCTGTCCCCGGTGCGCACCAGGGCGAGCGGTCCGCCGATGTACGACTCGGGCGCCACGTGCAGCACGCACGCGCCGTAACTCGTGCCGCTCATCCTGGCGTCGGAGATTCGCACCATGTCCCGCACGCCGTGCTTGAGCAGGTGGTCCGGGATCGGCAGCATCCCGTACTCGGGCATCCCGGGGCCGCCCTTGGGTCCCGCGTTGCGCAACACGAGCACGCTGTCGGCGGTGATGCCGAGGTCCGGGTCGTTGATGGTGCGCTGCATGGTCCGGTAGTCGTCGAAGACGACCGCGGGACCTGTGTGCTTCAGCAGGTGCGGTTCGGCGGCGATGTGCTTGATGACGGCGCCGTCCGGGCAGAGGTTGCCGCGCAGGACGGCGACGCCGCCCTCGCGGGCGACCGGGTTGTCGCGGGGCCGGATGACGTCGTCGTTGTGGACCTGGGCGCCCGCGATCTGCTCGCGCAGGGTGTCGTGGGACACCGTCGGCCGGTCCAGGTGCAGCAGGTCCGGGATCCGGGAGAGGAACCCGGGCAGGCCACCGGCGAAGTGGAAGTCCTCCATCAGGTACCGCTCGCCGCCGGGCCGGACGTTGGCGAGCACGGGGACCGTGCGCGCGATGCGGTCGAAGTCGTCGAGCGTGAGCTTGACCCCGGCCCGTCCGGCCATGGCGATCAGGTGGATGACGGCATTGGTGGAGCCGCCGAGCCCGAGGACCGTCGTCACCGCGTCCTCGAACGCCTCAGGGGTGAGGATGTCGGACAGCTTCCGGTCCTGGTGGACCAGTTCGACGATCCTCAGGCCGGCGGCGGCGGCCATCCGGTCGTGCCCGGAGTCGACGGCGGGGATGCTGGAGGCGCCCGGGATCGTGACACCGAGCGCTTCGGCGGCGGCCGTCAGCGTGGACGCCGTCCCCATCGTCATGCAGTGCCCGGGCGACCGGGCGAGGCCGCTCTCCAGCTCCTGCATCTCGCAGTCGCCGATGAGGCCGGCGCGCTTGTCGTCCCAGTACTTCCACATGTCGGTGCCGGAGCCGAGGACCTCACCCCGCCAGTGGCCCGGCAGCATCGGCCCCGCGGGCACGAAGACCGTGGGCAGGTCGACGCTCGCGGCGCCCATGAGCAGCGCGGGCGTGGACTTGTCGCAGCCGCCCATCAGCACGGCCCCGTCGACCGGGTAGGACCGCAGCAGCTCCTCGGTCTCCATCGACAGCAGGTTGCGGTACAGCATCGGGGTCGGCTTCTGGAAGGTCTCGCTGAGCGTGGAGACCGGGAACTCCAGCGGGAAGCCGCCCGCCTGCCACACGCCCCGCTTCACGGCCTGCGCGCGATCCCGCAGATGCACATGACAGGGATTGATGTCGGACCAGGTGTTCAGAATGGCGATGACGGGCTTGCCCAGGTGCTCCTCGGGCAGATAGCCGAGCTGACGGGTGCGGGCCCGGTGGCTGAAGGAGCGCAGTCCGTCAGTGCCGTACCACTGGTGGCTTCTGAGCTGTTCCGGCTTCTTCATACGGACCACCCGGCGGCTATGGCGGCGACCTCCGCACGCCTCTCCTCGGGCAGCGCCCTGCTCGGCGGGCGCACGTCCCGGCGGCACAGGCCGAGGGAGGCGAGGGCCTCCTTGACGACGGTGACGTTGTCGGCGGAGCCGTTCGCCGCGCGCAGCTCCTCGAAGCGGCGGATCTGCTCCCAGACCTTCATGGCGGCCGGGTAGTCGCCCGATCGAAGCGCTTCGATCATGTTCAGCGAGACGGAGGGGGCGATGTTCACGAGCCCCGAGGTGAAGCCCGTGGCGCCCGCCGAGAAGTAGGAGGGCGCGTACGGTTCGGCGAGGCCGGCCACCCATACGAACCGGTCCAGACCGGCGTCGCGGGCGAAGGCCGCGAACTTCGCGGCGTCCGGGACGGCGTACTTCACCCCGATGACGTTCGGGCAGTGGTCGGCGAGCTCGGCGAGCCGCGCGCCGGACAGCTGGGCGTTGCGGATGTAGGGCACGACGCCCAGTTCGGGCACGGCCTCGGCGATCGCGCAGTGGTAGTCGACCCAGCCGGCGGCCGAGACGTACGGGTGGACGGGCTGGTGGACCATCACCATCCGGGCGCCGAGCTCGCGGGCGTGCCGAGCGGAGGCCACGGCGGTGGGCACGTCGTGCCCCACCCCGACCAGGATGGCGGCCCGCTCTCCCGCCTCCTGCACGGTCAGTTCGGTGACGAGGCGCCGCTCCTCCGGGGTGAGGGCGTAGAACTCGCCGGTGTTTCCGTTGGGCGTCAGGGTCCTCACCCCGCCGTCGAGCAGGCGACGCAGCAGGGCCCGGTGGGCGTCCTGGTCCACGCGGCCGTCCTCGGTGAACGGGGTCACCGGGATCGCCACCACGTCGGCCAATGCCGTCCGCTGGGTCTCGAACGTCGTTGTCATGCCTGACCGTCCTCTCCCTGGGCCTCCGGCTCCGCCCCTTCGGTCGCGGGGAAGGCCCGTCGCACGAACGACGCGATGTGGGCGTGGAGGGCGCTCGCGGCCCCGTCGGCGTCGCCTCCGAGGGCGAGCCGCAGGATCTCCCGGTGCTCGGTGGCCTCCCGCTCCCAGGAGGGGTCGGCGGCCCAGGCGACGGCGGAGACGAGGGCGGCCTGGTCGCGGACCTCGTCGAGCATCCGGCCGAGCAGCGGGTTGCCGCACGGCAGGTACAGGGCGCGGTGGAACTCCCGGTTGGCCAGGGAGCGTTCGGCGGTGTCGCTCGCCTCGTCGGCCCGCTTCAGCGCGTCGCGCGCGGCGTCCAGGGAGGCCCCGCGCCGCACCGAGCGCCGCAGCGCCTCCGGCTCCAGGAGCAGCCGGACGTCGTAGACCTCGCGCGCCATGTCCGCGTCCACCATGCGCACCGTGACGCCCTTGTACTGGCTCATCACGACGAGCCCGGTCCCGGCCAGGGTCTTGAGCGCCTCGCGCACAGGGGTCTTGGACACCCCGAACTGTGCGGCGAGTTCGGTCTCCACCAGGGCCTGACCGGGTGTCAGCTGCCCGGTGAGGATGCGGTGTTTGATCCCCTCCAGCACGTACTGCGTGCGGGAGGGGATCGGCGTGGGCACAGAGGTCATGCGCGCCTCTCGGATGTCGCGTATGTGATGTCGCGTATCTGATCTCGCGTATCACGTCTCATATATGACGTACGAAGTACGACGCGTCGAAGGTAAGAGCGGTCCTGTGTTTCGTCAATGCTTCCGACAAAGGGAGCTGCGGCATCGTGTGGGTGACGGGCGGTCACTCGACGCGTATCGCTCCCAGGGGCACAAGTGACGATGTTCCAACAGATTTCCGTCCGGCACGGCCCCCGACCCGGGCGCTTCTAAGGCACCTGCCCGATCCCGTCCCCGTGTCCTTAGAGCCACGATGACCGGGCATGACGACGACATGGACGGGGGCGCGCGTGCTGCGCGACCGTGATGCGGGGCTCTGTCTGGCCGGGGTGGTGGTGTCCGGCTTCGGCACGTCGGCGCTGTGGTTGGCCTCCGGCGTGTGGGTCAAGGACCTCACCGGCTCGGACGGCCTGGCCGCGCTGTGCCTCCTCGCCCTGTGGGCGCCGGTCCTGGCCGGCCCGGTCCTGGGCACGCTTGCCGACCGCGTCCGCCGCAAGCCGCTGCTGATCGCCGTGAATCTCGGCCTCGCGGCCCTCCTGCTGACGCTCTTCACCGTCCACTCCCGGGACGGGCTGTGGCTGCTGTACGCGGTCCTGTTCGTCTACGGGGCGGCCGGGATCGTGCACGACGCGGCCGAGTCGGCGGTGGTCGCCGCCGCCGTCGACGGTTCGCTGCTCGGCGACTTCAACGGACTGAGGATGACGGCGACGGAGGGCATGAAGCTCGTCGCCCCGCTGGCCGGCGCGGGGATCTACGCGGCGTACGGGGGTCCCTGCGTGGCGTTCCTGGACGCCGTCACGTTCGTGCTCGCCACCGGCCTGTACGCGCTGCTGCGGGTCCGCGAGGACAGACCGGAGCCGCCCACCGCCGGGTGGCGCGCCCGGACCGTCGAGGGCACGCGTCATCTGTGGCGGCACGAGCGGCTGCGGCCGCTGGTCCTGGCGGGCGGGACCACCATGCTGTTCGCCGGGCTCAACGGCGCGATGGTCTACGCGGTCGTGGACGGCCTCGGCCGCTCCCCCGCGTACGCCGGGGTGCTCTTCGCCGTCCAGGGCACCGGTTCGGTGCTGATCGGCATGGTCTCGGGCCCCGCCCTGTGCCGCCTGGGCGAACGCCGGTTCGCGGCCTGCGGCATCGCCCTGTTCGCCGTCGGCGTGGCGCTCAGGGCGATCCCGTCCGACCCGCTGGCGCTGGTGTGCAGCGCGGCCATCGGTGCGGGACTGCCGTGTGTCCTGATCGCGGCGTTCACCGCGGTGCAGCGGGAGACGCCGGGGCCGCTGCTGGGCCGTGCGGCCGCCACGGCGAGCACGCTGCTGTTCGGTCCGAACGCGGTCGGGCTGGCCGTCGGGGCGGGGCTCGTCGAACTGGTCGGCCACCGGCCGGTGCTGGTGGTGCTGGGCCTGGTCGCGCCGGTGGCGGTGGTGCCGCTGCTTCAGAGCCCCGCGAGTGCGTCCCGTACGGCGTCGAGGTCGCCGTCGGACGCCAACCCGGCGTGATAGAGCCGCAGTTCGCTCGCGCCCAGCGCGGCGGCGCCCCGGGCGTCCCGCGCGAGTGTCCCCGGGCTGCCGCCCATGCCGGAGACCACCGTGAAGTTGGCCGCGAGGACGGCACCCGTCCGGTTCTGTTCCGCGAACGGGGCCAGCAGGCCGGCGCCGCCCGTGCAGGGCACCACCGCACCGTCGGCCACGGACAGGATGTGCGCGGGGTCGACGCCTGCGTTGGCGCCGCAGTGGTACGGGACCGGGTCCGCGTGCAGCAGCACCTGGAAGCCCTCGGGCGCGGCCGCCCGGACCGCTGCCACGGCCTCCTCCTGGAGCGTGCGGGCGGTGGTGTCGCGCCACGCGCGCGTGGCGGCCGCTTTCTCCTCACCGAGGAGCTTCTCGACGCCCGCCCAGCCCCCGTCGGAGGGCGCACCGCGCCACACCGGCTCCAGCGCTGCCCGTACCGCCGCGGCCAGTTCCCCGGCATCCTGACCATGCCGTCCGTAGCCCTCACGGCAACTCGGGCAGAAGCACAGGGACATGAGGTACTGCCCGGCGTCCCCGAGCGTGACGCCGCCGATCTTGTCGTGGGCGTGCAGGTGGGCCAGTCCGTACCAGCCGAGCGATTCGAGCTCGGTGCCGCGCGCGCCGGGCCGTACGGCCGCCTCGGCCGCCAGGTCGACGAGGTACGCGCGCGTGGCGGGCTGCGCGATGCACGGCGCCCAGGGATAGCGGTCACCGTAGGCGTTGACCACGGAGGTGCCGGGATGCTCCTCGCCCATGCGGGAGTTGTGCGCCAGCACCACCCAGGTGTGCACCTCGAGCCCGGCCGCGGTGAGCGCGCGGGCCGCCTCGCCGAAGGCGTCGCCCGGGGCCCAGTCGCCGGCCGGCCAGGGGCGCAGGGTGCGGCCCTCCCAGCGCGCGTCCGCCGGGTAGAGCACGGCCGCATGGCGGGCGGTCACGATGCGGTGGTGCGGGTGCCGGGGCGTGAGGGCGCGTGTGGAGTGGTACGCGGAGGCGAGGGTCGCCTGCCGGACGCCCAGCGCGGCGATGCGGTCGGGGGCCTCGGGGTCCCCGTTGACGTCCCAGGGGTAGACGAACGCCGACGCCTTCACATGCCCTCCTCGAGCAGCGCGTGCCCGTGGTCGATCAGAGCGGCGAGCTGTTTGACGTGGTCCTCGGACGGCTCGTGCAGGGGCGGCCGCACCTCGCCGACGTCGAGTCCGCGCAGCCGTACGCCCGCCTTGACGAGGGAGACGGCGTAGCCGCGGCCGCGGGAGCGCAGTTCGACGAACGGGCGGTAGAAGCCGTCGAGGAGCCGGTTCACGGTGGTGTCGTCGCCGGAGGTGAGCGCGCGGTGGAAGGCGAGGGCGATCTCCGGGGCGAAGCAGAACACGGCGGACGAGTACAGCGTGACGCCGATGCCGCGGTAGGCGAGCTGGGTCTGTTCGGCGGTCGGCAGCCCGTTGAAGTAGAGGAAGTCGCCCGGGACCTCGCTGCGCACGGCGCTGACGATGCGCTGCATCAGGTCCAGGTCGCCGAGCCCGTCCTTCAGGCCGATGACACCGTCCGTACGGGCGAGTTCCACCACCGTCCCGGGTGTGAACACGGCGTTGTCGCGCTGGTAGACGACGGTCGGCAGCGAGGTCGCGGCGGCCAGCTCCCGGTAGTGCCGCAGCAGCCCCTCCTGGCCCGCGACCACCAGGTAAGGCGGCATGGCGAGCAGCCCGTCCGCCCCGGCGTCCTCCGCGAGCTTCGCGTAGCGCACGGCGAGCGCGGTCCCGTAGCCGGCGCCCGCCACGACCGGAACCCGTCCGTCGGTCGCCTCGACGGCCGCCCGTACGCAGGCCTCGAACTCCTCGGGCGTCAGCGCGTGGAACTCACCCGTGCCGCAGCACGCGAACACGGCGGCGGCGCCCGCCTCAACCCCCCTGCGCACATGGGCGCGGTAGACGTCGAGCGCGAGGGAGCCGTCGGGCCCGTACGCGGTGACGGGGAAGAACAGCGGCCCGCTCGGGATGCCGAGTCGAGCGGCGAGAAGGGCTGACGTCACGGGCTCTCCCTTGAACAGGCGCTCCTACGCGGACCGACGCGCGCTCCCGAGTGGACCACACCCCGGACAGGTGACCACCACACCCCGGATAGGTGCACGCTTCTGATCCGTGTCCATATTTCTGAACGAATCCACGCTATGGGGCCGCCTCGGGGCGGGTCAAGCGCGCAACCAGGCAAGTCAGAGGTGGATTCCGCACTTCCGCGCCCCACTTGACGGGCCGGGCCGACGCTCCTTAGCGTGTCCATGAATGTGAATCCTGTGCACGAATGCGGCCGTGGATCTCAAGGAGACCGAGGATGCCCGCTCCCCGCACCGTTCTGCTCACCGGCGCCGCCGGCGGACTCGGCACCCTGATGCGGGGACTGCTGCCCCAGTACGGCTACCAGCTGCGCCTCCTCGACCTGCTGCCGATCGAGGGCGAGCCGGGCGCGATCACCGCGGATCTCGCGGACAAGGACGCCGTGCGCGAGGCCGTACGGGGCGTCGACGCGATCATCCACCTCGCGGGCATCTCCTTGGAGTCCACGTTCGAGAAGATCCTGAAGGCGAACATCGAGGGCGCGTACAACGTGTACGAGGCGGCGCGCGAGGAAGGCGTACGCCGGATCGTGTTCGCCTCCTCCAACCACGCGGTCGGCTTCACCCCTCGCCCCCAGGGCGACGACCCGCTGATTCCGATCGACACCCCGCGCCGCCCCGACACCTTCTACGGGCTGTCCAAGTCCTTCGGCGAGGACCTGGCCCAGTTCTACTGGGACAAGCACGGCCTGGAGACCGTGTCGGTGCGCATCGGCTCCTGCTTCCCGGAGCCCACCAGCGTCCGCATGCTCTCCGTCTGGATGAGCCCCGAGGACGGCGCCCGCCTCTTTCACGCGGCCCTGACCGCCGAGGACGTCGGCCACACCGTCGTCTACGGCTCCTCGGCCAACACCCGCCTGTGGTGGGACCTGACCACCGCGCGGGCCCTCGGCTACGAACCGCAGGACGACTCCGAGCCGTACGCCGAGAAGCTCATCGCCGAGCAGGGCGAGCTGGACCCGGACAACCCGGCGCACGCGCACCTGGGCGGCCACTTCGTCACGGACCCGCCGATCTGGCCGTACTGAGAGACGCACTCCAAGGGCGGGCGGGCACCGAACGGGCCCGCCCGCGCCGCTTTTCGGGCACGGCGGCTGCCCGATCCCACCGGCCGGCCCGCTTCACCGCAGGTCCGGGACGGTCACGCTTGCCGCCGAACGGGCGGGGTCGGGCACACTCGATCGCGTAACAGACCTGGTCAGCGCCGCACTCCCGCTGTAGAAAATCCTCCATGGGCCCCACCGGGCCCGAACGGGCACACCTGAGCGGAGACGGGAGGCGCGATGACGGCCAGGACCGCGGAGGAACGGCAGCGTGAGATCGTCAAGGCCGCCCGTCGCACGGGCTCGGTCGACGTCACCACGCTCGCCGCCGAACTGGGCGTCGCCAAGGAGACCGTACGTCGCGATCTGCGCGCCCTGGAGGACCACGGGCTGGTCCGCCGCACCCACGGCGGCGCCTACCCCGTGGAGAGCGCCGGCTTCGAGACGACCCTCGCCTTCCGCGCCACCAGCCACGTGCCCGAGAAGCGCCGGATCGCGGCCGCCGCGGCCGAGCTGCTCGGGGACGCCGAGACGGTCTTCGTCGACGAGGGCTTCACCCCCCAGCTCATCGCCGAGGCGCTGCCCCGGGACCGGCCGCTGACCGTGGTCACCGCGTCCCTGGCCACCGCGGGCGCGCTCGCCGAGGCCGAGAACACCACCGTCCTGCTGCTGGGCGGCCGGGTGCGGCACGGCACGCTCGCCACCGTCGACCACTGGACGACGAAGATGCTCGCCGGTTTCGTGATCGACCTGGCGTACATCGGCGCGAACGGCATCTCCCGCGAACACGGCCTGACCACGCCGGACCCCGCGGTCAGCGAGGTCAAGGCCCAGGCGATCCGCGCGTCCCGGCGCACGGTGTTCGCGGGGGTGCACACCAAGTTCGGCGCGGTCAGCTTCTGCCGGTTCGCGGAGATCGGCGCGCTGGAGGCGATCGTCACGAGCACGCTCCTGCCGACGACCGAGGCGCACCGCTACTCACTGCTGGGCCCACAGGTCATCCGGGTCTGACACCGTCCGAGAACATGTGAATGCCATAACCCCTCCCCAGGGACGCTCACGCCCCAGTGCGCCCCTTATCTCCCCATAAGTCCAGGAGCGATCCATGCGCACCCAGAGCCGACGGAGGCCGCGAGCCGTGCTCGCCATGGCCGCCGCAGGGACGCTGCTCGCCCCGCTGCTTTCCGGCTGCTGGGTCGGAGCAGGCGGGTCCGGTTCCGGCGGCAACTCCATCAACGTCCTGATGGTCAACAACCCGCAGATGGTGGAGTTGCAGAAGCTCACCGCCGCACACTTCACCAAGGACACCGGCATCAAGGTGAACTTCACCGTGCTGCCCGAGAACGACGTCCGCGACAAGATCAGCCAGGACTTCGCCAACCAGGCGGGCCAGTACGACGTCGCCACCCTCAGCAACTACGAGATACCGATCTACGCCCGCAACGGCTGGCTGCAGGACATGGACGCGTATGTGGCCAAGGACCACGCCTACGACGAGCAGGACGTCCTGGTCCCCATGCGCCAGTCGCTGACCGGTGACGACGGCAAGCTGTACGGACAGCCGTTCTACGGCGAGTCGTCCTTCCTCATGTACCGCAAGGACGTCTTCGCCGAGAAGGGCCTGACGATGCCCGCCCACCCCACCTGGCAGCAGGTCGCCGACCTCGCCGCCGAGGTGGACGGCGCGAAGCCGGGGATGCGGGGCATCTGTCTGCGCGGCCTGCCCGGCTGGGGCGAGCTCATGGCGCCGCTCACGACGGTCGTGAACACCTTCGGCGGCACCTGGTTCGACAAGAACTGGAAGGCGCACCTGGACTCCCCCGAGTTCGAGAAGGCGACGAAGTTCTACGTCGACCTCGTCCGCACGCACGGCGAGTCGGGCGCCGCGCAGTCCGGGTTCGCCGAGTGCCTCAACAACATGACCCAGGGCAAGGTCGCCATGTGGTATGACGCCACCTCCGCGGCCGGCTCCCTGGAGGCGTCCGGCTCCCCCGTCAAGGGCAAGCTCGGCTACGCCCCCGCCCCCGTGGAGGAGACCAGGTCCTCCGGGTGGCTCTACACCTGGGCCTGGGGCATCCAGAAGGCCTCCCGCAACCCCGACAAGGCCTGGAAGTTCGTCTCCTGGGCGTCCAGCAAGCAGTACGAACAGCTCGTCGGCGACACCAGCGGCTGGGCCGACGTTCCGGCGGGCAAACGCGCCTCCACCTACGAGAACGCCGACTACCGCAAGGCCGCCGCCTCCTTCCAGGAGATGACCCGCGAGGCCATCGAGGGCGCACGGCCCCGCGACCCCGGCGTGCAGCCGCGTCCCGCGCCCGGCATCCAGTTCGTCGGCATCCCCGAGTTCACCGACCTCGGCACCAAGGTCTCCCAGGAGATCAGCGCGGCCATCGCCGGACGCCAGTCCGTCGAGTCGGCCCTGAAGAAGTCCCAGAAGCTCGCCGAGCAGATCTCCAAGGAGTACGAGGGACGATGACCGCCACGACCACGGCCCCCGTGGCCGCCACTCCCGTACGCACCGCGCACCAACCGTCGGCCCGGCTGCGAGCCTGGGCCACGAGGGCCCCGCTGCTGCCCGCCCTGATCTTCATGATCGTCGTGACCCAGCTGCCGTTCGTGGCGACGCTGGTGATCTCCTTCTTCGACTGGAACGCCCTCTACCCGAAGGCCCGCCACTTCACCGGCGTCGACAACTACCGCCAGGTCCTCACCGATCCGGACCTGCGCCACTCGGTGTGGACGACCATCCTGCTGACGGTCGCCGTGGTGCTGGTCAGCCTGGTCCTGGGCCTCGCGCTGGCGCTGCTCCTGGACCGGAAGTTCCGCGGCCGGGGCATGGTGCGCACCCTGCTGATCGCACCCTTCCTGGTGGTCCCCGTGGCGGCGGCCCTGCTCTGGAAGCATGTGCTCTACAACCCTGAATACGGCCTGTTCAACGGGTTGCTGCACTATGTGGGCGGCCCCCAGCCGGACTGGATCTCGGGCACCCCGCTGCTCGCGGTCGAGGCCTCCCTCATCTGGCAGTGGACACCGTTCATGATGCTGATCCTGCTGGCCGGTCTGCAGAGCCGCGACCACCAGCAGATCGAGGCCGCGCGGGTGGACGGCGCGAGCGACTGGCAGATCTTCCGTCACCTGACGCTCCCGCACCTGCGCCGCTATCTGGAACTCGGCGCACTGCTGGGCTCGATCTACATCGTCCAGAACTTCGACGCGGTCTTCACGCTCACCTCGGGCGGTCTGGGCACCGCGAACCTCCCCTACACCGTCTACCAGACCTTCTACCAGGCCCACGAGAACGGCCTCGCCTCGGCCGCCGGCGTTCTGGTCGTCATCGGTTCGATCATCATCGCGACCTTCGCCCTGCGCGTGGTGTCGTCCCTGTTCCGCGAGGAGGTGTCCCGCGCATGAGCGCCACCGCCGCACGCACCGCCACCGTACGCCCCCGCCGTCGCCGCGGAGTCGGGCTCGGCCTGCTGGCCTGGCTGGCCGGTCTGCTGTTCTTCCTGCCCATCGCCTGGATGGCCCTGACGTCGTTCCACTCGGAGGCGGACGCGGCCACGAACCCCCCGTCCTTCGGGGCCGCCCTGACCCTGGACGGCTATCGCGACTTCTTCGGCGTGGGAGGCGGCGCGAGCCCCTGGCCCGCCCTGATCAACTCGACGGTGGCGTCGGTGGTGTCGACGCTGTGCGTGCTGCTGCTGGCGCTGCCCGCGGCCTACGCGCTCTCGATCCGCCGGGTGAGGAAGTGGACGGACGTCCTGTTCTTCTTCCTGTCCACCAAGATGCTGCCGGTGGTGGCGGGCCTGCTGCCGATCTACCTGTTCGCGAAGAACGCCGGGATGCTCGACAACATCTGGCTGCTCGTCATCCTCTACACATCCATGAACCTGCCGATCGCGGTGTGGATGATGCAGTCGTTCCTCGCCGAGGTGCCGGTCGCGGTGATCGAGGCGGCTCGGGTGGACGGGGCGCGCCTGCCGACGGTCCTGGCGCGGGTGGTGGCCCCGATCGCGCTGCCCGGCATCGCGGCGACGGCGTTGATCTGCTTCATCTTCAGCTGGAACGAGCTGCTCTTCGCCCGGGTGCTCACCGGCGTGGTGGCCGAGACGGCCCCCGTCTTCCTGACCGGCTTCATCACCAGCCAGGGCCTGTTCCTGGCGAAGGTGTGCGCCGCGTCGCTCGTCATCTCCCTGCCGGTGCTCGCCGCGGGGTTCGCCGCCCAGGACAAACTGGTCCAGGGCCTGTCGTTGGGAGCCGTGAAATGAAGGCCGCCGTCATCGAGTCCGTGGGCCGCGCCGTCGTCTCCGAGGTCCCGGACCCGACGCCCGGACCGCGCGAGGTCGTCGTCGAGGTCGCGGCCTGCGGACTGTGCGGCACCGACCTGCACATCCTCCAGGGAGAGTTCGCGCCCAAGCTGCCGATCGTGCCCGGGCACGAGTTCGCGGGCAAGGTCGTCGGGGTGGGTACGCAGGTCACGGAGCTGGCGGTCGGCGACCGGGTCGCCGTGGACCCGTCCCTGTACTGCCACGAGTGCCGGTACTGCCGTACGGGTCACAACAACCTGTGCGAGCGCTGGGCGGCGATCGGGGTGACGACGGCCGGCGGGGCCGCGCAGTACGCGGTGGCGCCGGTGGCGAACTGCGTGAAGCTCCCGGAGCATGTCCGCACCCAGGACGCGGCGTTGGTGGAGCCGCTGTCGTGCGCGGTGCGCGGCTACGACGTCCTGCGATCCCGTCTCGGGGCACACGTCCTGATCTACGGCTCGGGAACGATGGGCCTGATGATGCTGGAACTGGCCAAGCGGACCGGAGCGGCGAGCGTGGACGTGGTGGACGTCAACCCGGCGCGGCTGGAGACGGCACGGCGGCTGGGTGTCTCGGGCTCGGCGGCGAACGCGGACGAACTGGACCGGCCGCAGGGCTGGGACGTGGTGGTGGACGCCACGGGCAACGCGGCGGCGATCCAGGACGGCCTGGAGCGGGTGGCGAAGGCGGGGACGTTTCTGCAGTTCGGGGTGGCGGACTATGCGACGCGGGTCACGATCGATCCGTACCGGATCTACAACCAGGAACTGACGATCACGGGCTCGATGGCGGTGCTGCACAGCTTCGAACGGGCGGCGGAGCTGTTCGCGAACGGGGTGCTGAACCCCGAGGTGTTCATCAGCGATCGCCTGCCTCTGGAGCGGTATCCGCAGGCGCTGGAGCAGTTCGCGGCGGGGGTGGGGCGGAAGATCGTGGTGGTGCCGTAGGGGCGCGGCGTGGATGGTTCTCGCCCCCGCCGCCCCTACCCTTCCCGTCCCTGGGGGCTGCCGCCCCCAGACCCCCTTCGGCCTGAACGGCCTCGTCCTCAAACGCCGGACGGGCTCAACAATGCCGACCGGCGAAAAATCAGCCCCTCCGGCGTTTGAGGAGCGGAGGTCGGGGGCCGCCCCCGGACGGGACCTGGGGCGGAGCCCCCGGCGATGTGCAGGGGCGGAGACCCTGATGGGGTTGAAGGGGCGGAGCCCCTGGAGGTGGGACGGGTAGGGGCGGCGGGGGCGAGGGCCGTGCGGTGGGGCATCGGGTAAGGGAACGGTAAAGCGGCCTCGCTCGTTACCCCTGGCATGACAGCTATGACCCCCGGCTCGAACATCGCCCTCGGCGTCCCCCGCGTGACCGTCGACGTCGCCGCCCCGGTGCGGCTCGACGTGTCGGCCCTGCTGCTCACCGCCGACGGCAAGGTGCGCTCCGACGACGACTTCATCTTCTACAACCAGCCGATGGGCCCGGGTGTCACCTACCGCTCCGGCGGCGGCACGAGCCCCGACTCGATCACCGTCGACACCGCCTCCCTCCCCCCGGGCATCGAGAAGATCGTCGTCACCGCGAGCCCCGACGCCGCCGGCCAGACCTTCCAGGGCATCGAGCCGACGGCCACCCTCCGCAACGCGGACGACAACAGCGTGCTGGCCACGTTCACGCCGCCGCAGCTCGGCACCGAGACCGCGCTGGTGGTCGTGGAGGTCTATCTGCGGGGCGGCGCATGGAAGGCGCGTGCCGTGGGGCAGGGCTACGCCAACGGCCTCGCGGGCATCGCGACCGACTTCGGCGTCACGGTGGAGGAACCGGCCGCGCCGCCACAGCCCGTCGCCCCGCCGCAGACCATGCCCCCGGCACCCGTAGCTCCGCCGGCACCGCCCACCCCGGCCCCCGGCGCCGGAAAGATCAACCTCGACAAGGGCCGTGTCAGCCTCCAGAAGAACCAGACCGTGTCCCTCGTCAAGGGCGGCCGCCCGCTGCTCTCCCAGGTCAGGATGGGCCTCGGCTGGGAGCCCGCCTTCCACGGCAAGGACATCGACCTGGACGCCTCCGTCATCGCGTACGGCCCGCAGCGCAACCACATCGACAGCTGCTACTTCGGCAAGCTGACCATCCTCAACGGCGCGATCAAGCACTCCGGGGACAATCTCACGGGCGAGGGCGGAGGCGACGACGAGGTCATCGCCGTCGACCTCGGACGCCTGCCCCAGGAGGTCACGGGCCTGGTCTTCACCGTGAACTCGTTCTCCGGCCAGAAGTTCACGGAGGTCGCCAAGGCGTACTGCCGCCTCGTGGACGCCGCCACCGACCAGGAGCTGGTGCGTTTCGACCTCACGGGCGCGGAGCCGCAGACGGGCGTGATGATGGCCAAGCTCGTCCGCCAGTTCTCCGGCGAGTGGGACATGACCGCGATGGGCGACTTCGTCAAGGCCCGCACGGTACGGAACATGGTCAAGCCGGCGGCCGAGGCGCTGTAGCCGGTCGTACGGCAGCCACCACACTCGCGGGTGCCCCTCGGCGGGCGCCCGCGGGTGCGGCAGCCGGGGGTCTACGGCCGCAGTCCCTCCGTCAGCAGCGACAGATAGCGGCGGATGTAGGCGCCCTGACCGTTCGCCAGTTCCGAGGCGATGGCGATGCCGTGGGCCAGCCGCAGCACCTCGATCGGCTCGACGTCGGCCCGCAGGGTCCCCTCCCGCTGCGCCGCCTCCACCAGTCGT
Organism: Streptomyces sp. Y2F8-2; assembly: GCF_014905555.1. GTDB lineage: Bacteria > Actinomycetota > Actinomycetes > Streptomycetales > Streptomycetaceae > Streptomyces > Streptomyces cynarae. The sequence continues at coordinate 130,982 of NZ_BNGS01000014.1, forward strand.
GACGCCGCCTCCTTCATCGAGGTGCCGCAGGCCGTGACCGCGGCGGAGCTGCCGTCCGTGACGGCCGAACCCAGCAGGGCCTTCATCCCGCGCACCTGGATCGTCCCGACGCACAGCTCGTGCAGCCACTCCACCAGCGCCTCACCCGGCGGAAGCGCCTTCGCGATCTCGTCGGCCCGGGTCGCGATCGCCTCGATCCGGTCGACGTACGCGGCCTCCAGCAGCGCCTGACGGTTCGGGAAGTGCCGGTACAGCGTCCCCGACCCGACCCCCGCCCGCTTCGCGATGTCGTCGAGCGACGCGTTCTCGCCATGCTCGGCGAAAGCCTCCGCCGCCACCTTCAGCAACCGCTCGTAGTTGCGCCGTGCGTCCGCTCGCATGGGCCTGACCTGCGCCATCCAGCTACTCCTTGCGAACCGGGGACTCTCTCCGTATCTTATCCGGCACTTGAACCGGAGACAGTCCCCGGTTATCTGAGCCTCGGCCGAGTGAACGGAGTCCCACCGTATGCCCCCCGCTGCCCCGGCCGCCCTCGGCCCCCGAGACGTTCTCGCCCGCTACCGGAGTGCCATGGTCGACAAGTCGGCGGACGATCTGGCCGACCTGTACTCGGTCGATGCCGTCCATGAGTTTCCGTTCCTCTTCCCGGGCATGCCCGCGCGCTATCACGGACGCGAAGAGGTACGCGCGGGGTACAGGGCCGCCTGGGGCGCAAGCCCGGCGCAGCCGCGGCAGATCCATGAGGTGGCCGTGCACGCGTCCACCGATCCCGAGGTGATCACCGTGGAGCAGATCGTCACCGGGACCGTGGCCACCACCGGTGAACCGTTCGCCTTCCCGGGACTTCTGGTGATGCGGGTCCGGAACGGCTTGATCGTGCACGTGCGCGACTACATGGACGGCCTCGCGGTGGCTCACGCGATGGGGTGACTACCTGCCGTGGCCGCCATGCTCAGCGGCCGTCAGGCTGGATGACGGGCTAGAAGAGCGCGCTGTACGCGTTCAGCGCGGGTTGTCCGCCCAGGTGGGCATAGAGGACGGTGGAGTCCCGGCCGATCTCCCCGCGCGAGACCAGGTCGACGAGCCCGGCCATCGACTTCCCCTCGTAGACGGGATCGGTGACCATCCCCTCCGTGCGTGCGGCGAGCCGCATCGCCTCCAGCGTCCTCTCGTCCGGGATGCCGTAGGTGCCCGCGTGGTACCGCTCGTCCAGCTCGACGTCCGCCTCCGTCAACTCCTTCTCCACTCCGATGAGCCGTCCGGTGGCGCGGGCGATCCGGGCGATCTGCTGCCGTGTGCGGGCGGGCTCCGCGGACGCGTCGATGCCGATCACACGGCGCGGACGCCCGCCCGCCTCCTCCAGCGCGCGGAACCCGGCGATCATGCCGGCCTGGGTGGAGCCGGTCACGGAACACACGATCACGGTGTCGAAGAAGACGCCCGACTCCCGCTCCTGCTCGGCGACCTCGTACGCCCAGTTCGCGAAGCCGAGACCGCCGAGCGGGTGGTCGGAGGCACCGGCCGGGATGGCGTACGGCTTGCCGCCCGCCTCCTCGACCTCCCGCAGCGCCTGCTCCCAGCTCTCCTTGAAGCCGATCCCGAACCCGGCCCTGACCAGCCGTACGTCGGCCCCGGCGAGCCGGCTGACGAGGATGTTGCCGACCTTGTCGTACACGGAGTCGGGCCAGTCGACCCAACTCTCCTGGACCAGCACGCACTTGAGCCCTACGTGGGCCGCGACCGCGGCGACCTGCCGGGTGTGGTTGGACTGCACCCCGCCGATCGAGACCAGCGTGTCGCAGCCCTGTGCGAGCGCGTCGGCGACGAGGTACTCCAGCTTGCGGGTCTTGTTCCCGCCGTACGCGATGCCGGAGTTGCAGTCCTCCCGCTTGGCCCACACAGAGGCACCGCCGAGGTGGGCGGTGAGCCGCTGAAGCGGGTGGACCGGGGAGGGCCCGAAGAGCAGGGGACAACGCTCGTACGCGGACAGGGACATGGGACCTCCCGGGTTCAGCGGGCCTCTTCGTCGGTTCGGTCGGTTTCGTCGGCCAGGTCTGCGAGAGTGCGCCAGATCTCCGCGGTGACGCGAACCGACCCGTCCACGTCACCGTCCGCACAGGCCTCGATGAGCCGCTCGTGCAGCCCGGCGGAGCGGCAGGTGCCGCCCTCGCCGAAGCGCCGACGCTCCAGGCGGCGGATGAGCGGCATGTAACGGGCGATGGTGGCGGCGGCCGCTCGATTGCCGCAGACCCGGACCAGCACGTCGTGCAGCTCGTCGTCGGCGCGCAGGGCGGCGTCCACGTCACCGGCGCGTACGGCGCCCGCGAACCGCTCGTTGGCCGCGCGCATCTCCGCCACGTCCGCTGCCCGCAACCGGGGCACGGCGACCCTCGTGGCCAGCTCGTGCATGGCTCCCACGACGGCCGCCGCGTCCCGTACGTCGTCGGCGACGACCGGGGTCACCCGTGTGTAGCTCTGCGGCTTGCTCTCCAGCAGCCCCTCGTCCACGAGCCTCGAGAAAGCCTCCCGCACGGGCGCACGCGACAGCCCGAGCCGCGCGGCGAGCTCGGTGTCGCGCACCACCGCGCCGGGCTCGATCTCCCCGGCCACGATGGCGTCCCGAATGGCTTCGTAGGCCCGGTCCCGCAGCAGGGTTCGGGGCACGGGTCGAAGGGCTTCCACGAATTGAAATGTTAGATATCAATAGCGGCCCGAACAAGGGTGTGGCCCGCACCCTCGTGAAGGTGCGGGCCTGGCCGGCGCCCAGGACCGCCCGCCGAACAGGACGGGCCCACCCGTACGAGTGACTCTCTGCTCTAGCGCCGCTGGCGCTTCCAGGGGCCGGTGATGGCCAGCATGATGCCGGGCTCCTGGATGTTGGCGTACAGGGTCTTTCCGTCGGGTGAGAAGGTGACGCCGGTGAACTCGCTGTATTCCGGCTCCTCTTCGGTGCCGATGTTCAGTTCGTTGCGGGCGATGGGGTACGTGCGGCCGCTGTCGGTGGCGCCGAAGAGGTGCTGGATGCCCTCGCCGTCCTCGGCGATGACCAGGCCGCCGTACGGCGAGACGGTGATGTTGTCGGGGCCGTCGAAGCTACCGTCCTCGGCCGGGTCCGGGTTCACCCCGAGCAGGACCTTCAAGGTGAGGGTGCGGCGCTTGGGGTCGTAGAACCAGACCTGGCCGTCGTGCCGGCCGGGGCTCTCCTCGCGGGCGTAGGAGGAGACGATGTAGGTGCCGCCGTCACCCCACCACATGCCCTCCAGCTTGCGGGCCCGGGTGATCTCACCGTCGGCGAACTGCTTGCGCACGGGGACCGTCTTGGCGTCGCGGTCCGGGACGTCGATCCAGTCGACGCCGTAGACGGTGCCGATCTTCGTGGCGCGGGAGAGGTCGTCGACGAACCGGCCGCCGGAGTCGAAGCACTTGAAGGCCTGCAGACGGCCCGCGTCGTCGGCGAGGGCGCGCAGCTTGCCGCGGCCGTGCTCGAAGCCCTCCGGCGGGGTCCAGCGGTAGAGCAGGCCGTTCGGGCCGGAGGCGTCCTCCGTCAGGTACAGGTGGCCGCGCTTGGGGTCGACGACGACGGCCTCGTGGGCGTAACGGCCGAGCGCCTTGACGGGCTTGGGGTCGCGGTTGGCGCGCCGGTCGGCGGGGTCCACCTCGAAGACGTAGCCGTGGTCCTTGGTCATGCCGTTCTGGCCGGCCTTGTCCTCGGTCTCCTCACAGGTCAGCCAGGTCCCCCAGGGAGTGTTGCCACCGGCGCAGTTGGTGGAGGTGCCGGCGATGCCGACCCACTCGGCGACGTGGTCGTGGCGGACCTCGACGACGGTGCAGCCGCCGGACGCGGCCGGGTCGTAGACGAGGCCCTCGGTGAGCGGTACCGGGTACTTCCACTTGGAGCGGGGGCCCTTGAGCTCGTGGTTGTTGACGAGGAGGGTGGCGCCGCGCGGGCCGGGGAAGGTGGAGGTGCCGTCGTGGTTGGACGGGGTGAACTCGCCGGATTCCAGCTTGGTCCTGCCGCTGTAGGTGATGACGCGGTACGAGAACCCGGCGGGCAGGGCGAGGATGCCGTTCGGGTCGGGGACGAGCGGTCCGTAGCCCACGCCGTGGTGCCGCTGCTCCTCGTGGCCGTCCGTGGTCTCGGTGTCGGTGGACGCGAGGGCGTGGGGAGCGGTGGCGAGGGCGCCGACACTGCCGGCCAGGGCGATGCCGGCACCGGTGAGCGCGGACTGCCTGGTGAAGTCCCTGCGGGTGAGCGACATGCTGTCTCCTGTAGGAGGGGAGGGAATCGGTCGGGGGGTGGCTGGCGGACCTCCGCCGGGCGCACACGCTCGCGCTCGCTCCTGAACTCCCGTTGAACGGCAGCCGACGGCTGGGCACGTTTTTCCATGAATCCGCAAAGCACAGCTCTGGGGCGGGCAGGGCGCACACCAATACCGGGCAATGCCACGGCAACGTCCCGCCCCGTCACCCACCGAGCGAGGCCACGGCGCCGACGGTCAACCCCCCTGCTGCGACCGCGCCTTGAACGCCGCCTTCCTCGCCTCCTTCGCCACCTTCTTGTCCGGGTGCAGACGCCCCATCGCCTCCAGGACGTCCGGAGTGGCCGGATGGTCCACCCGCCACGCCGTCGCGAAGAAGCCGCTGTGCTGGGCCGCCAGACCCTCCACCAGGCCCTGCAGTTCCTCCGAGTTGCCCTCGGCCGCCAGCTGCGCGGCCACCGTGTCGATGGTCAGCCAGAACACCATCGACTCCGGCGGTGCCGGCACGTCGGCCGCCCCGCGCTCGGTGAGCCATACCCGTGCCAGGCCGCCCAGTTCGGCGTCGTCCAGCACCTCGCGCAGCGCGGGCTCCGCCTGCAGTCCGACGAGGGACAGCGCCTGCTGGCAGCGGAGCCTGCGCAGGGGCGCCCCGGCGTCCGAGCCCCGTGCGGCAGCCAGCAGCTCCCGCGCCGCCGTCAGCGGTTCCCGGCGTGCCAGCCACTGCTCCGTCTCCGCCTGCGCGGCCGCGGGCGGGAACCCCGACGTGCCGTCGAGCAGGGCGTCCGCGCCCTTGTCGGCCAGCTCCCCCACCGCGGGCGCCGTCATCCCGGCCTCCTGCAGCCGGGTCCGCATCCCGTACAGCCCGAGCGGCGTCAGCCGTACCATCCCGTACCGGCTCACGTCCGTCACGTCGACGCCCTCCGTGGACTCGTCCTCGGCGTCGGTCATCAGCGCCTCGTCGACCGGCTGGAAGTCGACGAGCCCGATGGGCTGAAGGATCCGGAACTGGTCGTCCAGCCGCATCATGGCGTCCGAGACCTGCTCCAGGACGTCGTTGGTGGGTTCGCCCATGTCGTCGGGCACGATCATCGACGCGGCGAGGGCGGGCAGCGGCACCGCGCTGTCTCCGGGACCCTCCTCACTGACCGTCAGCACGTAGAGGTTGCCGAGCACTCCGTCGAGGAACTCGGCCTCCGCCTCCGGGTCCCAGTCGAGGGAGGACAGGTCGATCCCGCCGTCCTCCCCCATGGCGTCGGCGAGCCCGTCCAGCTCGGGCACGCTCGCGTCGGCGAGCACGGCCTCCAGCGCGCCCAGCCAGACGCCGAGCACCTCGCCCGGGCTGCCGGAGGTGAGCAGTGCGAGGTCGGCGCCAGTGGTGACCGTCCCCGCCTCCTGGTCGACGACTTGGACGAGGCCGGCGTCGACGGCGACCCGCCAGGCCTCGCTCGCGTCGGCGACGGCGCCCTCGCCGGTCAGCCCGAGGACTTCGGCCGCGGCGGGCAGCTGCTCCTCGACCAGCTCGCCCCCGGGGCCGACGCGTGTGTCCGGTCCGGCCCAGCGGGCGAGCCGGGCGGCGCGGGAGAGCAGGGGTGTGGCGAGCGCGTCCCGTGCGAGCTCCGCCTCGGAACGCAGCCGGACCGGCGGCAGGAGGGAGCTGTGTGACATCGGCTGGGTCTCCTTGGGGGACGTACGTGGTGGCCGAGGGGCGCCCCGAAACACACTGCTCAGCCTAGACGGATTTCCACCCATGCCGCCCGGTTCATCTCCTCGCCGGCTGCCGTACATGGCCGAAACCTTGACAACTGGCCTGTGAACGCAGGAGATTGACGCGCGTAGAAGTCGGGGGACAGCTGTTCACTGAGGTTCGGTGCCGTCCGTCGCCTGCTACGCGCGTCGCCACCGCCCCACCGGTCGCGGCCCCCGGTTCCACGCTCCACTTCGTCCCGGCGCCCACGTATCTCCCCGGAGGGATTCCGTTGCCGAGCAAGTCTTCCGCGCGCCTCGCGGCGCTCACCGTCGCCGCCGTCTGCTCCGCCGTGTCCGGTGTGGTCCTCACCTCTCCCGCGCACGCGGACACCGTGCGCATCCACGACATCCAGGGCACCACCCGGATATCACCGCTCGCGGGCCAGAAGGTCACGGACGTGGCCGGAATCGTCACGGGTGTGCGGACCTACGGCTCGTCGAGAGGGTTCTGGATGCAGGACCCGACCCCGGACGACGACCCGGCCACCAGTGAGGGCGTCTTCGTCTTCACCGGCTCCACCCCGAAGGTCGCGGTCGGCGACGCGGTGACGGTGACGGGCACGGTCTCGGAGTACGTCCCGGGCGGCACCTCGTCCGGCAACCAGTCGGTCACGGAGATCACCAAGCCGACGGTGACGGTCCGTTCCAGCGGCAACGCCGTCCCGGCGCCGGTCGTGATCGACGAGGACTCCGTCCCCGCCGAGTACACCCCTGCGGGCGACCCGGCCGCGAACGGCTCGATCAACGGCCTGACGCTTCGGCCGTCGACGTACGCCCTGGACTACTACGAGTCCCTGGAGGGCATGAACGTCCAGGTCGCCGACGCCCGCGTGGTCACCGCCACCGACCCGTACAGCGAGCTGTGGGTCACGGTGAAGCCGTACGAGCACGCCAATCGCCGCGGCGGCACGGTCTACGGCTCCTACGACTCCCAGAACACCGGCCGGCTGCAGATCCAGTCCCTCGGCTCGACCGCCGACTTCCCGCAGGCGAACGTCGGTGACACGCTCGCCGGCACCACGACCGGCCCGCTGGACTACAACCAGTTCGGCGGTTACACCCTGGTCGCCGGCCGGCTGGGGTCGCTCGAGAGCGGCGGGCTGCAGCGGGAGACCACCCGCAAGCAGGAGCGCGGCGAGTTGGCCGTGGCGACCTACAACGTGGAGAACCTGGACCCGTCGGACACCACGTTCGCGGCCCACGCCTCCGCGATCGTGAACAACCTGCAGTCGCCGGACATCGTGTCCCTGGAGGAGATCCAGGACGACAACGGCGCCAAGGACGACGGCACGGTCGACGCGAGCCAGACCGTGAACAAGCTGATCGACGCGATCGTCGCGGCGGGCGGCCCGAAGTACGACTGGCGCTCGATCGACCCGGTCAACGACCAGGACGGCGGCGAGCCCGGCGGCAACATCCGCCAGGTCTTCCTGTTCAATCCGCAGCGGGTCTCCTTCACCGACCGGCCGGGCGGCGACTCCACGACGGCCGTGGGTGTCACCAGGGTGCACGGCAAGGCGCAGCTGACGGTGTCGCCCGGTCGTATCGACCCGGCCAGCGCCGCGTGGAAATCCAGCCGCAAGCCGCTGGTCGGCGAGTTCGTCTTCCGCGGCCGGACCGTCTTCGTGATCGCCAACCACCTCACCTCCAAGGGCGGCGACCAGTCGCTGCACGCGCAGTACCAGCCGCCGACCCGCAGCTCGGAGGTACAGCGCCACCTGCAGGCCACCGAGGTGAACACCTTCGTCAAGGACATCCTCGACACGCAGAAGAACGCCGACGTCATCGCACTCGGCGACATGAACGACTTCGAGTTCTCCGACACCGCGAAGATCCTCGAGGGTGACGGCGAGCTGTGGTCGGCGATCAAGTCGCTGCCGAAGAGCGAGCGGTACACGTACGACTACCAGGGCAACGAGCAGGTCCTGGACCAGATCCTGGTCAGTCCGTCGATCCGCCGCGGCTGCGACCTGGACTACGACAGCGTGCACGTCAACTCGGAGTTCCACGACCAGATCAGCGACCACGACCCGCAGGTGCTGCGGTTCCGGCCGTAGCCGTCCCTCGGGCCCGGGGCCGGCTGGACACCTCGTCCGGCCGGCCCTGTCCCAGGTCTCAGTCCGGCAGGAGTCCGAGCGCGTAGTCGTAGCGGTTGACGGTGGTGCTCCTGAGCCCTGGCCACGTCTGCACGCGCCCCCACTGCGCCGTGCCGGAACCGATGCCGTCGCCGGGCGCGGCGAGCGCCTCCAGGTGGGCCTGGGCACTCTCCCACTCGGCGTAGTTCAGGACCCGCGTGCCGTCCGTGCTGAGGTGGAAATGGGCGCCGATGCCGCCGGGACGCGGGTTCGGCTCGCTCTCCAGCGCCTCGACGACGGCGTCGACCCACGCGCGCTGCCGCTCGGGGTCGGGCCCGTCGAACTCGACGTCGACGATCACGATGCATCCGGGCGCCCGCCCCGCCCGGTCGGCCGGACCGTGGCTGCGGTAGTACCGGTACCGGCCCAGCCACAGCCGTTCGATGCCCGGCACGGCGGTGTCGACCTCATCGACGCGCTCCTGGCGCTGCGTCTTGAGGTACGCCTCGTAGGCCTGCTCGTCCGCCCAGCGCGAGTGGTGCAGCAGGGTGGAGCCGTCGTGTCCGGTGTACACGAAGTAGCCGAGCAGCCCGTCGGCGGGCCACTGCCGGCGCTCCCAGGTCTCGGCGATGGCCTCGACCGTCTGCCGCTGCCGCAGCGGTGTCCCCACCCGCCAGGTGCTGAAGAAGGGCGCCTGCGCCCTGGAATCCGTGAAGTCGGGGTGCGCGATGGTACGACGGGTCATGAAAGGCCTCCGTGGTCGCTGTTTCAGCATGCATCGACCACGTTCCGACCTCGACCAAGCTTGAGGTCAAGCCCGCCTCTGGGGACCGGGCCGAGACCCGGTCCCCAGAGGCCGGGTCACCGCTTGGGTCCGCCGTTCTCCAGACGCGCCAGTCGGCTCTGGAACCAGTCGAGCCGGGCCTGGAGCAGGGCGGCCTCGGCGACCAGCTCGGACACGCCGAGATCGGCCGGTGGGGCCTCGGCACCGGATGCGGCCCGCACCCGCAGCCCCTCCCCCGCGAGCCGGGCGAACGCCGCGAGCGACAGGGACGTACGGCCGCGTACGCACCCGGCGCACGACGCCTGCAGGACGCGCCAGCCCGGCCGTCCCCAGCCGGCGTCGGCCAGCGCCGCGGCCGACGCTCCGCACGCGCAGGCGCCGACCGTCATCGTCCGCACCCGCTGGCGCGCGTACCGGAAGCCGCGTTCGAAGCGGATGTACGCGCCGAGGACCGCGACCTCGAGCAGCACGGCCGCCCGGTGCTCCCCGGTGCACAGCAGCGCCTCCGCCTCCGCGCGGTCGTGGACGCAGTGGAAGCCGCAGTCGCAGCGGCGGTGCGGCGCGCGGTGCCGCAGGCCGTAGACGCACCGGGCCTCGTCGAGGACCGCGTAGGGCAATGCGCCGCCCAGCGACACACCGGTGAACCCGGCCCGGGTGCCGTCCTGGGACAGCACCGGGTGGGCGATCTTGTATCCGGTCGGCGGCTCCGTCGGTCGTTCCTCGGGGAGCCGCAGTCTCATCGCGCGACCGGAACCTCTTCGGGGGCGGGCGCCTCCTCGACGGGCTCCACGATGTCGGCGACGTCGGCGACCCGGAGGTCGGCCTGTTCCTCGTGCAGCTGCGGGCGCTCCTCGGCGACCCCGGTGGCGAGTGCCTTGCCCAGCTTCATGACGCCTCCCGGCTGTTGGTTACCGTCCCGGCCATGGTGACCCACGCGGCCCGATTTGGCACCAGTGCCTGGTCGCCGACGGTCCCGCACCGCGCACTGCGCGCGCCCCGCACCGCGCACTCCGCGCCCCGCACCGCGCCTCCCGCGCTCGGCTCACCGCGCCCCGAGCAACATCCGCCGCCGCTCCCGCCACCGCTCCCTGACCTGGGGCTGCGGGCGCTCGCTCCGCTGGAAGCCCCTCCTCACTCAAGCACCACTAATCAATATCCTGTAGAAGAATTAAGTGGAGCTTCACAGTCTCGATGCCGACACTACTCCCATGACGACCACACCCCTCACCGCCCGTCCCTTCGGCCGCGCGCTGTGCGCCATGATCACCCCCTTCACCGAGGCCGGCGCGCTCGACCTCGACGGCGCACAGCGGCTCGCCGACCTGCTCGTGAGCGAGGGCTGCGACGGCCTGGTGCTGTCGGGCACCACGGGAGAGTCCCCGACCACCACCGACGCCGAGAAGTCCGCGCTGGTGCGGGCGGTACGGGAGGCGGTCGGCGGGCGGGCGTCCATCGTCGCGGGCGTCGGCACGTCGGACACCCGGCACACCGTGGAGCTGGCGCTGGAGGCCGAAAAGGCGGGCGCGGACGGACTGTTGGTGGTCACGCCGTACTACAGCCGACCCCCGCAGGACGCGGTCGAGGCCCACTTCCGCGAGATCGCCGACGCCTCGGGACTGCCACTCATGCTCTACGACATCCCGGGCCGCACCGGCACCCGCATCGAACCGGAGACGATGATCCGGCTGACGGAGCATCCGCGGATCGTGGCGGTCAAGGACTGCGCGTACGACTTCCTCGGCACCCAGAAGGTGCTGGCGCGGACCGAGTTGGCGTACTACGCGGGCTGCGACGAGCACAACCTCGCCCTCTACGCGGTCGGCGCCGCAGGTTACGTCAGCACGGTCGCGAACGCAGTCCCGCGCCGGCTCCGGTCGGTTCTGGACGCGTTCGACGCGGGGGACACGGCTCGTGCGGCCCGGCTGCAGCAACAGGCCACCCCGCTCATCGACCTGATGATGTCCGCCGGCCTGCCCGGCACGGTGACCGCCAAGGGCCTGCTGGGGGCGCTCGGTCTGCCCGCGGGCCCGGTCCGCGCGCCGCTGCGGCCCGCCGGCCGCGAGACGGTCGACGGACTGCTGGCGGCGTACGAGCGGCTGGTGACGGCCTGATCAGCGCGGCGTGTTCCGCAGCAGGTCCTCGACGGCGTACCGGTCGCCGCCGCTGAGCAGGACCGCCGGCCCCTTCCGGGCCCTCCGAATCCCCGGTCAGCTCCTGGTGATGCAGAAGGGATGTCCAGCCGGATCGGTGAGAACCCGCGCCCTGGCGGCCTCGTGAGGCTGGTGATCCGGCTTGCCCGCGCCCAGCTCCAGCAGGCGGGCTTCGGCTTCGTCCAAGTCATCGACCTTGAAGCAGATGTGAAGCTGCTGGGGAACGGTTTGTTCCGGCCAGCGCGGAGCCCGGTAGTCGTCGACCCGTTGAAAACCGATGAAGAGCCCGTCTTCATGGTTGAGACCGGCGAAGTCGGCGTCCGACTTCGGGTGGGGTTCGAGACCGGTGGCCTGCTGGTAGAACGCCGCCAAAGCCGGCGGATCAGGGCAGTCGAGGGTTATCGCGACCAACTTCATCTGCAGGGGCACGGCATCTCCCAACCGATCGGTGGACGTCCGCGATGAACAGCACTGAGGCGGCCGCAGGCCAGAACCTGGCCCCGCCCACTGTCGTCCGGGACAGGACACGAGCGACACGAGCGCCCTCCCGGGCCGTTCTCGGGCGGTGGAAGGGCGCTCAACGATGACCGACGCCGACGACTGCCACACCTCGGCGGCAGGTCAGGGCGTTGATCGATGAGGCGGCCGCAGGTCACGGCCGCCGTTGGTCAGTTGTGGCTGTGCAGGATCTCGTTCAGACCGCCCCAGACCGCGTTGTTCGGGCGGGCCTCGACCTTGCCGGTGACGGAGTTGCGGCGGAAGAGGATGTTGGAGGCGCCGTTGAGCTCACGGGCCTTGACGATCTGGCCGTCGGGCAGGGTGACCCGGGTGCCGGCGGTGACGTACAGGCCGGCCTCGACGACGCACTCGTCGCCGAGCGCGATGCCGACACCCGCCTCCGCGCCGATCAGGCAGCGCTCGCCGATGGAGATGATCACGTTGCCGCCGCCGGACAGCGTGCCCATGGTGGAGGCGCCGCCGCCGATGTCCGAGCCGTCGCCGACCACGACGCCCGCGGAGATGCGGCCCTCGACCATGGAGGTGCCGAGCGTGCCGGCGTTGAAGTTCACGAAGCCCTCGTGCATGACGGTCGTGCCCTCGGCGAGGTGCGCGCCGAGGCGGACCCGGTCGGCGTCGGCGATGCGGACGCCCTTGGGGGCGACGTAGTCCGTCATGCGCGGGAACTTGTCGATGGAGGTCACCTGGAGGTGCAGGCCCTCGGCGCGGGCGTTCAGGCGCACCTTCTCGACGTCGTCGACGGCGACCGGGCCGAGCGAGGTCCAGGCGACGTTGGCGAGGAGCCCGAAGATGCCCTCCAGGTTCTGGCCGTGCGGCTTGACCAGGCGGTGGGAGAGCAGGTGGAGGCGCAGATAGACGTCGTGCGTGTCGATCGGCTTCTCGTCGAGCGAGGCGATGACCGTGCGCACCGCGACCACCTCGACGCCCCGACGGGCGTCCGGGCCGATCGCCTTGACGGCGCCTTCGCCGAGCAGCTCCACGGCCTTCTCGGCGGACAGCCGCTCGGTGCCGGACGGGCCGGGCTCGTCGGCCAGCTCGGGCGCGGGGAACCAGGTGTCGAGAACGGTGCCGTCGGCGGCGACGGTGGCGAGGCCGGCGGCCACGGCACCGGTGGTACGGGGGGCAGTCGTGTCGGTCATAGGGGAAACCTAACGTGGCCGGGCGCGCAGGGGCGAACCGGTGCGGGGGGCGTCTCAGGTGCCGGTCGGCCTCGTCGCCGGAGTCGGGCACGGATCAGGGGATGACCCGGGCCAGGGCCTCCCGCGCGTACTCCTCGTCGTACGGCGCCCCCGTCAGCAGTACCTGGAGACAGATCCCGTCCAGCAGGGCGAGCAGCGCCCGCGCCGTGGCCGGATCCGTACGCCGCGCCAGCCACTCGGCGGTCTGCTCCGCCCACTCGGCGGCGACGGGCCGCAGCGCCGGGCGGCGCAGGGCCGCGAGATACAGCTCGTACTCCAGCTCGACGCCCGCGCGGTCGCCGCCCAGCCACTGACCCAGCAGCCGGGCGAGGCCCGCCGCGAGGTCGCCCTCGGTGTCCTCCAGCAGGCCGCTCTCGGTGAGCGTCCTGGCGAACCCCTCGTTCGCCTGCCGCAGCGCGGCGACCATCAGTTCGTCCAGGGTTTTGAAGTGGTACGTCGTGGAGCCGAGCGGCACGTCGGCCTCGGCGGCGACCGAGCGGTGGCTCAGTCCGGCGATGCCCTTCTTCCCCACCACCCGGATCGCCGCGTCGATGATCCGCCGGCGCCGCTCGGGGTCGTAGCGGCGGGGCATCAGTGCGCACCTCCCAGGTTCAGGACCACCACCCCGCCGACGATCAGCGTGATGCCGGCGATCTTCGCAAGGCCCAGCCCCTCCCCGAAGAGCACCAGGCCGATCATGGCCACCGTGGCGGTTCCGGCGCCGGACCAGATCGCGTACGCGGTGCCGATCGACAGGGTCTTCAGGGTCTGTGCGAGCAGCAGGAAGGAGAGGACATAGCCGAGGAGGGTCACCAGCGAGGGCCCGAGCCTGCTGAACCCGTCGCTGTACTTCATGGCGGTCGTGGCCGCGACTTCGGCGGCGATGGCCCCGGAGAGGAACGCGTATCCCATGTGTACGAGTGTACGCATCGATGTGTACGACCGTACACATGGGTGCGCGCACGAAACGGGGACGCATGGGCGCGCCGTCGAGAAACCGCTCTCAAACGGGTGCTGAGAACCCGTCATGTCCACTACAGTTTCACCGGTCGATCACTCGGCTTTCACGGTCGCCGCCGTTCCGCGTGCCCGTGGCCCGGGTCGGCCCCTGTCTTCCCCGCTTTCTCCCGTTGTGCCACGACCCGCCTTCTGACGATTCCGCGTCCGCCGTACGGCGACGCCGAGGGAACCGCGCATGCCAGACACCAACCCCCCACCCGCTCCGGACCGGCCCGCCCCTTCCCCGGTGTGGGAGACCGGCAATGTCCCGGGCGAAGCCCGGGCACCGGGATCCCGCAGACTCTGGGCGGCAGGGCTGCTCGCCGTGGCCGTCTTCTCCACCAGCGCGATAGCGATCTCCGTGCTGGGCAGGACAAGTGACTCGCCGTCACCGAAACGCGCGCAGGACACGGCCGTCGCACTGGGCGACCCGGACGTGCCCGACTTCTCGCTGCCCCCCTCCCCCGCGGCGGCGCCCAGCGGGAAGAGCGGCCTGACGTCCGGCAAGGCGTCCCCGGCCACCCGGGCCGACTCGCCCTCTCCCGAGCCCGCCAAGCACACGGCCGGGGCCGAGCCCGCCTCTCACGCCTCGAAGCCGTCCGCCCCCAAGCCCCCGAAGTCCGCGCCGTCCGCCACCTGGAGCTCGGTCCGCTCGGTCAACTACCCCGACCGGTACTGGCACATCAGCGGCGACTACGTGAAGCTCGACCCGATCGGCTCCGCCCCGGCCCGCCGCGACGCCACCTTCAAGGTCGTCAATGGCCTTGCGGACGGCTCCTGTTACTCCTTCACCACGGCCGACGGCACCTACCTGCGCCACCGGAGCTTCCTCCTGCGCGACGAGCCCGACGACGGCTCCTCCCTGTTCCGGCAGGACGCGACCTTCTGCCCCCGCCCGTCGTCGTACTCCGGAGCGGTCATGCTGGAGTCGGTCAACTACCCCGGCCGCTTCCTGCGCCACCGGAACTTCCAGCTCAAGCTGGACCCGTACCAGGCCGGCGACCTGTACCGGGCGGACTCGGCGTTCCGTCTGGTGGACGGACTCGCCTGAACCCGTCCGGGCATGCGAAACGGCGAGGCCCCATCGGACCTCGCCGTTCCTCCCGCTTGCGGCTCGTGCCTCGTGGCTCTCGCCTCGTGGATCTCAGACGTTGAACCCGAGCGCCCGCAGCTGCTCGCGGCCGTCGTCCGTGATCTTGTCGGGGCCCCACGGCGGCATCCAGACCCAGTTGATGCGCAGCTCGTTGACGAGGCCGTCCGTGGCGGACTTGGCCTGGTCCTCGATCACGTCCGTCAGCGGGCAGGCCGCCGAGGTCAGGGTCATGTCGACGGTGGCGATGTTCGCCGCCTCGTCGATGTGGATGCCGTAGATCAGACCCAGATTGACGACGTCGATGCCCAGCTCGGGGTCGACGACGTCCATCAGGGCCTCGCGGAGCTCCTCCTCCGAGACCGGCTTCATCTCCACGGTGTCGCTCATGCCGTCTTCCTTTCGGCCTCGGCTCCGCCCAGCGCCTGGGCCGTCGCGTCCTTCCACGCCATCCAGCTCAGGAGGGCGCACTTCACCCGCGCCGGGTACTTGGACACCCCGGCGAACGCGACCGCGTCCTCCAGGACCTCCTCCATCGCGTCGTCGGGCTCGATCCTGCCCTTGGACTGCATCAGCTCCAGGAAGGTCTCCTGGATCTTCTGCGCCTCGGCCAGTTCCTTGCCGACGAGCAGCTCGTTCAGTACGGAGGCCGAGGCCTGGCTGATGGAGCAGCCCTGGCCCTCGTACGAGACGTCCTTGATCGTCGTGCCGTCGTACTTCACGCGAAGGGTGATCTCGTCGCCGCACGTCGGGTTCACGTGGTGCACCTCGGCGTCGCCATCCCGCAAGCCCCGCCCGTGCGGGTTCTTGTAGTGGTCCAGGATGACTTCCTGGTACATGGAGTCCAGCTTCACGTTTCAGCTCACGCCCTTCAGCCGAAGAAGTTCCGAACGTGCTCCAGGCCCTCGACCAGAGCGTCGATCTCGGCCGGCGTGGAGTACAGATAGAACGACGCTCGCGTGGTCGCAGGAATTCCGTACCTGAGGCACACCGGGCGGGCGCAGTGGTGGCCGACGCGGACCGCGATGCCCTGCTCGTCGAGGACCTGGCCCACGTCGTGCGGGTGGATGTCGCCGAGCGTGAAGGAGATCGCGGCGCCCCGGTCCTCGGCCGTGGTGGGGCCGATGATCTTCAGATCGGGAACCTCGCTCAGCCGCTTCACCGCGTACTCGGTGAGCGCGTGCTCGTGGGCGAGGATCTTGTCCATGCCGATCGAGTTCAGGTAGTCGATGGCCGCGCCGAGACCGACCGCCTGCGCGATCGGCGGGGTGCCCGCCTCGAACTTGTGCGGGGCGGGAGCGTACGTCGACGAGTGCATCGACACCGTCTCGATCATCTCGCCGCCGCCCAGGAAGGGAGGCAGGTCCTCCAGCAGCTCCTGGCGTCCCCACAGCACGCCGATGCCGGTCGGGCCGCACATCTTGTGGCCGGTGAAGGCCACGAAGTCGGCCTGCAGGGCCTGTACGTCCAGCGGCATGTGCGGCGCGGCCTGGGAGGCGTCGACGCAGACCAGGGCGCCGACCTCCTGGGCGCGGCGCACTATCGCCTCGACCGGGTTCACGGTGCCCAGGATGTTCGACACCAGCACGAAGGAGACGATCTTCGTCTTCTCCGTGATGATCTCGTCGATGTCGGACAGGTCGAGGCGGCCGTCGTCGGTCAGGCCGAACCACTTCAGCTTCGCGCCCGTGCGCTGCGCCAGCAGCTGCCACGGCACGATGTTGGAGTGGTGCTCCATCTCCGTGATGACGATCTCGGTCTCGGAGTCCACCCGGTAGGGCTCGTCGGCCCATCCGAGCATGTTCGCCACGAGGTTCAGCGACTCGGAGGCGTTCTTGGTGAAGATCACCTCGTCGCGGCTCGGCGCGTTGATGAACTCGGCGACCTTGTCACGCGCGCCCTCGTACAGCGCCGTGGCCTCCTCGGCGAGCACATGCACACCGCGGTGGACGTTGGCGTTGTAGCGCTCGTAGTACTCGCTGAGGGCGTCCAGCACCTGGCGCGGCTTCTGCGACGTCGCCGCGTTGTCCAGGTACACGAGCTTCTTGCCGTCGTGAACCAGTCGGTCCAGGACGGGGAAGTCCTTACGGATCGCCTCGGTGTCGAGGAGGCCCGGCAGCTGTGTCACGCGGATGCGCCACCCTTCGTGTATGCCTCGTAGCCCTCGTCCTCCAGCTTGTCGGCGAGCTCGGCGCCGCCGGACTCGACGATCCGGCCGCCGGAGAAGACGTGGACGAAGTCGGGCTTGATGTAGCGCAGGATGCGCGTGTAGTGCGTGATCAGCAGGGTGCCGACCTCGCCGGTCTCGCGGACGCGGTTGACGCCCTCGGAGACGATGCGAAGCGCGTCGACGTCCAGGCCCGAGTCGGTCTCGTCCAGGATCGCGACCTTCGGCTTGAGCAGCTCGAGCTGGAGGATCTCGTGACGCTTCTTCTCACCGCCGGAGAAGCCCTCGTTCACGTTGCGCTCGGCGAAGGACGGGTCCATGTTGAGGCGCTCCATGGCCTCCTTGACCTCCTTCACCCAGGTACGCAGCTTGGGGGCCTCGCCGCGGATGGCGGTGGCGGAGGTGCGCAGGAAGTTGGAGACCGAGACGCCGGGGACCTCGACCGGGTACTGCATCGCCAGGAACAGGCCCGCACGGGCGCGCTCGTCGACGGACATCTCCAGGACGTCCTCGCCGTCGAGCAGCACGGTGCCGCTGGTGATCGTGTACTTGGGGTGACCCGCGAGGGAGTAGGCGAGGGTCGACTTGCCCGAGCCGTTGGGGCCCATGATGGCGTGCGTCTCGCCCTGCTTCACGGTGAGGTCGACGCCCTTGAGGATCTCCTTCGTGGCGTTGTCGGCCTCGACGGTGACGTGCAGGTCTCGGATTTCAAGCGTTGCCATGGGTGCCTCAGGACTCCTGGGTGAGGGAGACGAGCACGTCGTCCCCTTCGATCTTTACGGGGTATACGGGGACGGGGCGCGTCGCGGGAAGGGCGTCCGGCTTGCCGGAGCGGAGGTCGAAGCGCGAGCCGTGCAGCCAGCACTCGATGTGGCAGTCGTCGACCTCGCCCTCGGACAGGGAGACGTTCGCGTGCGAGCAGATGTCGTTGATCGCGAACACCTCGCCCTCGGTGCGCACGACGGAGATGGGCGTGCCGTCGAGTTCCACCCGCTTCGGGGTGTCCTCCTCCAGCTCGCTCAGACCGCAGACACGTACGAAGGCGCTCATGCGACGGACGCCTCCAGCTCCTCTTCGATCTTGGCGATCAGCCGCTCCTCGATGTCCGCGACGCCGATCTGCTGGACCAGCTCGGCGAAGAAGCCGCGGACCACCAGGCGGCGCGCCTCGTGCTCCGGGATACCGCGGGCCATCAGGTAGAACAGCTGCTCGTCGTCGAAGCGGCCGGTGGCGCTGGCGTGGCCGGCGCCGACGATCTCGCCGGTCTCGATCTCCAGGTTGGGGACCGAGTCGACGCGGGCGCCGTCCGTCAGGACGAGGTTGCGGTTCATCTCGTACGTGTCCGTGCCCTCGGCCTTGGCCTCGATGAGCACGTCACCGATCCACACGGCGTGCGCGTCGTCGCCCTGGAGCGCGCCCTTGTAGACGACGTTCGACTTGCAGTGCGGGGTGTTGTGGTCGACGAAAAGCCGGTGCTCCTGGTGCTGGCCACGGTCGGTGAAGTACAGGCCGAACAGCTCGACCTCGCCGCCGGTGCCGGCGTAGGTCACCCGGGGGTGCAGACGGACCACGTCGCCGCCGAAGGTCACGACCACGGACTTGAAGCTCGCGTCCCGGCCGACCAGCGCGTTGTGCTGGGCCACGTGCACGGCCTTGTCGTCCCAGTCCTGGACGGAGACGACGGTCAGCTTGGCGCCGTCACCCACGATGTAGTCGACGTTGGCGGCGAGCACCGCGTCACCGGTGTGGTCGATGACGACGACGGCCTCGGCGAAGGCGCCCAGCTCGATGACCTGGTGGCCGAAGGCGGTCCCGCCCTCGCCGTGCACCGCGATACGGATCGGCTCGGTGAGGACGGTGTCCTTGGCGACGGTCACGACCGAGGCCTTCTCGAAGGCGGAGTACGCCTGGGCGGCGACGCGGTCCACCGGGGTGCCCGCCTTGCCGAGCCGCGCGTCGTCGCGGCCGACGGTCTCGACGGTGACGCCCTCGGGGGCCTGGACGTCGACCTTCACGCCGTCGCCGTTCGCGACGGCGGTGCCGTCGTGCAGCCCGCGCAGCCGCTCCAGCGGGGTGAACCGCCACTCCTCCTCGCGACCGTGCGGCACCGGGAAGTCCGCCACGTCGAAGGACGGCGGCGCGCTCATGCGCGTGGCGACGGTCGACTCGGCGGCGACCGCGATCGAGCCCGCGGTGGTGGATCCCACGGGGATGTTCTGGGCCTCAGCCATGGCTGTCGTTGTGCTCTCTTCCTGCGTCAGAAATCTGCGTGCTGCTTGTCCGGCGGCGGTCGTCAGCCGACCGCACCCTCCATCTGCAGCTCGATCAGCCGGTTGAGCTCCAGCGCGTACTCCATGGGCAGCTCCTTGGCGATCGGCTCGACGAAGCCGCGCACGATCATCGCCATCGCCTCGTCCTCGGACAGGCCGCGGCTCATCAGGTAGAAGAGCTGGTCCTCGGAGACCTTGGAGACGGTGGCCTCGTGCCCCATGGAGACGTCGTCCTCACGGACGTCCACGTACGGGTACGTGTCCGACCGGGAGATGGTGTCGACGAGCAGCGCGTCGCAGAGCACGTTCGACTTCGACCCGGCGGCGCCCTCGCCGATCTCGATCAGACCACGGTAGGACGTACGGCCGCCACCGCGCGCGACGGACTTCGACACGATGTTGGACGACGTGTTCGGCGCCATGTGGACCATCTTGGCGCCCGCGTCCTGGTGCTGGCCCTCGCCCGCGAAGGCGATGGAGAGGGTCTCGCCCTTGGCGTGCTCGCCCATCAGGTAGACGGCGGGGTACTTCATCGTCACCTTGGAGCCGATGTTGCCGTCCACCCACTCCATGGTCGCGCCCTCGTAGGCGACGGCGCGCTTGGTGACCAGGTTGTAGACGTTGTTCGACCAGTTCTGGATGGTCGTGTAGCGGCAGCGGGCGTTCTTCTTGACGATGATCTCGACGACCGCGCTGTGCAGGGAGTCGCTCTTGTAGATCGGGGCCGTACAACCCTCGACGTAGTGCACGTAGGCACCCTCGTCGACGATGATCAGGGTCCGCTCGAACTGGCCCATGTTCTCCGTGTTGATGCGGAAATAGGCCTGGAGCGGGATCTCCACGTGCACGCCCTTCGGCACGTAGATGAAGGAGCCGCCGGACCACACGGCGGTGTTCAGCGCGGCGAACTTGTTGTCACCGGCCGGGATGACCGTGCCGAAGTACTCCTTGAAGAGCTCCGGGTGCTCCTTCAGCGCCGTGTCGGTGTCGAGGAAGATGACGCCCTGCTGCTCCAGGTCCTCACGGATCTGGTGGTAGACGACCTCCGACTCGTACTGGGCCGCGACACCGGCCACGAGGCGCTGCTTCTCCGCCTCCGGGATGCCCAGCTTGTCGTACGTGTTCTTGATGTCCTCGGGGAGGTCCTCCCAGGACTCCGCCTGCTTCTCCGTGGAGCGCACGAAGTACTTGATGTTGTCGAAGTCGATGCCGGACAGGTCCGAGCCCCAGTTCGGCATGGGCTTCTTCTCGAAGAGCTTCAGGCCCTTCAGGCGCAGCTTGGTCATCCACTCCGGCTCGGACTTCTTCGCCGAGATGTCGCGGACGACCTCCTCGTTGAGGCCGCGCCTGGCGGAGGCACCGGCCACGTCGGAGTCGGCCCAGCCGTATTCGTACTTGCCCAGGCCCTCGAGCTCAGGGTGGGCAGTCTCCGTGGGGAGAGTCATGCGGGGTTCCTCCCGGCCGTGCTTGCAGATGCGTTGTGGGTGGTCTCGGAAATCTTCGAAGCCTTGCGGGGCGTCTGGTGCGCCGCCTTGGGGATGAACGTCGTGCAGACGCCGTCGCCGTGCGCGATCGTGGCCAGTCGCTGAACGTGCGTGCCGAGCAGCTGGGAGAAGACCTCCGTCTCGGCCTCGCACAGCTGCGGGAACTGCTCCGCGACATGGGCGACCGGGCAGTGGTGCTGGCACAGCTGCTCGCCGACCGGTGCGCTGCGCGCCGTAGCAGCGTACCCGTCCGCGCTCAGGGCCTTGGCCAGCGCTTCGGTGCGCCGTTCGGGCGCGGCGGCCTCGATCGCCTCGCGGTACGCGCCGGCCTGGGCGGCGATCCGGGCGCGGGCGAACGCGGTCACGGCCGCCTCACCGCCCTCGTGCTCGGCGATCCAGCGCAGGGCGTCCGCTGCGAGCTTGTCGTACGACTGGTCGAAGGCGTCGCGGCCGCAGTCCGTGAGCGCGAAGACCTTGGCGGGCCGCCCGCGCGTGCGCGTGCCGTACACACGCTGCTCGCGCGCCTCCACGACGTCGTCGGCGACGAGCGCGTCCAGATGACGGCGTACGGCCGCCTGGGTGAGTCCCAGCCGTCCGGCCAGCTCGGCGACGGTCGACGGGCCGTGGTCCAGGATGGACCGCGCGACCCGGTTGCGCGTCGAGCGCTCCCCGGTCGCGAGTTCCTCCTGAGGGGCCCCCACCGGGGTCTCCCGAGCCTCGCCGACGTTTTTCACAACGCCATTGTTGCGTAATTCCGCAGAAGCTGACAAGCGCCGTCCGGACGGGCGGCCGGTGCGGTACGTCACTTAGGCATACCTAAGCCGACCTGCGGAAACGCTGGGCGACCGATCAAACCGGTGGCGGGCACCGGCGGTGTGGACAAGACTCCGGGGCCATGCCCACACCCCTTCCGACCGGCCCTCTTGTCACCAGGGGCGGCCTTCGCGCACAGCTGCGCGCGCTCGGCGTCACCCCCGGCGAGATCCTCCTCGTCCACTCCTCGCTCAGCGCGCTCGGCTGGGTCAACGGAGGCGCCGTCACGGTCGTCCAGGCACTGCTCGACGCCCTCGGCCCGGACGGCACGCTGGTGGTGCCGACGCAGTCCGGCGATCTGTCCGACCCGGCGCTGTGGGGAAATCCGCCGGTGCCCGAGGAATGGTGGGAGACCATCCGGGCCACCATGCCCGCCTACGACCCGCGGACCACGCCCACGCGCGGGGTAGGCGTGGTCCCGGAGACCGTACGCACCTGGCCGGGCGCCCTGCGCAGCGCGCACCCCCAGACGTCCTTCGCCGCGGTCGGCCCGCACGCCGCGGAGATCGTCGAGGGACACTCGGCCGACTGCCGCCTGGGCTGGGGGCACCGCCCACGCCCTTAAGGCAGTGGGGGAGCAGCCCGCTGGCCCGGCTGGAGGCCCTGGGCGCCCGCGTGCTGCTGCTGGGGGCCGGATACGACTCCTGCACCTGCTTCCATCTGGCCGAGTACCGCATACCCTCGCCGCTCGTCCGGGTGGGGCGGCCGGGACCGAACGGATGGGAAGTGGTGACCGAGGTGTCGATCACTTCCGAGCTCTTCGACGAACTGGGGCACGACTTCGAGCGGGACCGGCCCGTCACACGGGGAAAGGTGGGCGCGGCCGACGCGCGGCTGTTCCCGGTCGCGGACGCGGTGGCCTATGCGGAGCGGTGGCTGGCACTGCACAGGCCGCGTGACGAGTAGTTTCCGGACGTGGTCGTACCCGGTGCAATCGGTTTCCGGCCCCCCTCGTCCGGTGGACGGCGCGCCTACCTAGACTCTGGACCCATGGGAAGTGAGCCGGTCGTCCAGGTACAGGCCCTGGTGAAGCGGTATGGCACGAAGACCGCGGTGAACGGGCTCGACCTGGTGGCCCGGGCGGGCATCACCGCTGTTCTCGGCCCCAACGGGGCGGGAAAGACGACCACGGTCGAGACCTGCGAGGGCTACCGGAAGCCGGACTCGGGCACGGTCCGCGTCCTGGGCCTCGACCCGGTCCGGGAGGCCGCCGCACTGCGCCCCCGGATCGGTGTGATGCTCCAGTCCGGCGGCGTGTACTCGGGTGCCCGGGCGGAGGAGATGCTCCGGCACGTGGCCAAGCTGCACGCGCACCCCCTCGACGTGGACGCGCTCATCGAGCGGCTGGGGCTCGGCAGCTGCGGGCGGACGCCGTACCGGCGCCTGTCGGGCGGGCAACAGCAGCGGCTCGCGCTCGCCATGGCCGTCGTCGGCCGCCCCGAGCTGGTGTTCCTGGACGAGCCGACCGCCGGCCTGGACCCGCAGGCCCGCAGGGCCACCTGGGACCTCGTCCGGGACCTGCGCACCGACGGGGTCTCCGTCATCCTGACCACCCACTACATGGACGAGGCCGAGCAGCTCGCCGACGACGTCGCGATCATCGACGCGGGCCGGGTCATCGCCCAGGGCCATCCGGAGGAGCTGTGCCGCGGCGGCGCCGAGAACACGCTCCGCTTCACCGGGCGGCCCGGCCTGGACGTGGGCTCCCTGCTGAAGGCGCTGCCGGCGGACTGTTCGGCGGCGGAGCTGACGCCGGGCGCGTACCGCGTCATCGGCAAGGTCGATCCGCAGCTGCTGGCCACGGTCACCTCGTGGTGCGCGCAGCACGGGGTGATGCCGGACAGGATCTCGGTCGAACGGCACACCCTGGAGGACGTCTTCTTGGAGCTCACCGGCAAGGAGCTGCGCTCGTGACCACCGTCGGCACCTACACGCCCAAGCCCGGCGCCGCCCCCCTGCCCCGCATGATCGCCGCGCAGGCCGCGCTCGAGACGCGGATGCTGCTGCGCAACGGCGAGCAGCTGCTCCTGACGGTCGTCATCCCCACACTGCTGCTGGTCCTCTTCAGCTCGGTCGACATCGTCGACACCGGTGCGGGCAAGGCCGTCGACTTCCTCGCCCCGGGCATCCTGGCGCTCGCCGTGATGTCGACCGCGTTCACGGGGCAGGCCATCGCGACCGGCTTCGAGCGCCGCTACGGCGTGCTGAAGCGGCTCGCGTCCTCCCCGCTCCCCCGCTGGGGGCTGATGACCGCCAAGACGGCCTCAGTCCTGGTCACCGAGGTCCTCCAGGTGGTCCTGCTGACGGTGATCGCGTTCGCGCTGGGCTGGTCGCCGCACGGCAACCCCCTCGCCGTGCTGCTCCTGCTGGTCCTCGGCACGGCCGCCTTCTCCGGGCTCGGCCTGCTGATGGCGGGCACGCTGAAGGCAGAGGCCACCCTGGCCGCAGCCAACCTGGTGTTCCTGCTGCTGCTCGTGGGCGGCGGCGTGATCGTGCCGCTGGACAAGTTCCCCTCCGGCGCCCAGGACGTGCTCGGTCTGCTCCCGATCTCCGCCCTCTCCGACGGCCTCAGGTCCGTGTTGCAGCACGGGGCCGCAACGCCCTGGGGCGACCTGGGCATCCTGGCGGTGTGGGCCGTGGTGGGGCTGTCCGCGGCCGGGAGGTTCTTCCGCTGGGAGTGACCCGTTCCCCCTGGGCCGACCCCTCGTGAAAGCGTGCACAAGCGGCCCCCTACCATGAAAGGCGTGCCATACGTGACCCGCGCCGACGCCGTAGCGGCCGCGCGCAACCCGCTCGCCTTCATCGCCGCACGCTGGACCCCGCATCCCAGGACGGTTCAGCGGGCGGCGCTCGCCGCGCTCCTGATGTCGGTGGTGATCGTCGTCACCGGCGGTGCCGTGCGCCTGACCGGCTCCGGGCTGGGCTGCCCCACCTGGCCCGAGTGCACGGACGGCTCGCTGACCACGACCCGCGCCATGGGCTGGCACGGCGCCATCGAGTTCGGCAACCGCATGCTGACGTACGTGCTGTGCGCGGCCGTCGGCTGGGCGATCATCGCGGCCCGTTCGGAGAAGCCGCGGCGGCGCAGCCTCACCCGGCTCGGCTGGGCGCAGTTCTGGATCGTGATGAGCAATGCCGTCCTCGGCGGCATCGTGGTCCTCGTCGGCCTCAACCCGTACACCGTCGCCGCCCACTTCCTGCTGTCCACCGCGCTCATCACGGTGGCCACGGTGATGTGGCAGCGCACACGGGAGGGCGACGCGGAGCCGCGCCCGCTGGTGGGCAAGGCCGTCCAGCAGTTGGTGTGGTTCCTGGTCGTCGCCTCGGTGCTGCTGATCGCGGTCGGCACGGTCGTCACCGGTGCGGGACCGCACGCGGGCGACTCCCGGGAGGTCGAGCGCATCCCGATCGACTGGGAGACCGTCGCCAAGCTGCACGCCGTGCTCGCCTGGATCGTGGTGACGCTGACGTTCGCCCTGTGGTTCGTCCTGAAGGCGGTCGACGCGCCGAGCGGCCCGCTGCACCGCACCCGTGAGCTGTTCCTGATCCTCCTCGGCCAGGGCGTCATCGGCTATGTCCAGTACTTCACGCACCTGCCGGAGCTTCTGGTCGGCCTGCACATGTTCGGCTCCTGCCTGGTGTGGATCGGGGTCCTGCGGGTGCTGCTGTCGCTGCGCGAACGCACCGGCGTGACCGCCGGCCTTCCGGGTCCCTCGACGGAGTCGGCCCTCACCAACGCCTGACGGTCTCCGCGCCCCGGCCGTACGGCTCACTCCAGCCCGTAGACCCGCCGCGCGTTCCCCGCCGCGATCATCCCCGCCACCCGCTGCGCGTCCGCGAGCGACCAGGCGCCCTCGGCGACCCAGCCGCCCAGTAGTCGGGACAGCGCCTCGCGGAAGAGGCGGGCGCCGATCACATGGAGTTCGGGCAGGCCGTGGGCGCCGCTGGAGAAGAGGACCTTGCCGAAGGGCGCCAGCTCCAGGACCTCGGCCAGGACCGCGGCGGCCCGGGCGCCGGTGCGCACCAGGGCCGCGCCCAGGTCCGCGTAGACGTGCGGGAAGACCCCGGCCAGATGCGCGGCGTGCCGGTGGTACGGATAGCCGTGCAGCAGGATCAGGTCCGTGCCGAGACCGGCCGTGGCGCGCACGAAGTCGGTGAGCAGGACGGGGTCGGTGCGGTCGATGCGCAGGCCAGGTTCGCCGAGGCCCGCGTGGAGCTGGAGCGGCCGGCCCGAGGCCACCGCGCTCCACAGCAGATGGCGCAGCAGCACCGGGTCCGACAGGGTGCCTCCGACTCTGCGTCCCGCCAGCCAGCGGCCGGCCGCGCCTCGTACCTCCCCCGGGCCCGGCGGCTCCGGCGCGAGCGCCAGACCGTGCCGTACGCCCGCCACCGAGGTGAACGCGACCGCGTGGGCCGCCGCCCCGTGGATCGACTCGGCGAGATTGGCGAGGAATCCCTCGACCGTGCCGGAGGTGTCGGCCACTTGTTCGGCGAGCAGTTCCAGGCGGACGATCTCGTGTGCCTCGGCTTCACCGGCGGAGGCCATCTCGGCGGGCCCGGTCAGATCGCCGGGCAGCCCGGTGTCGACGAGGTAGGTGGTGATGCCGCTGCCGCGGAGCAGCCTGCGCCCCGCCTCCAGGACTCCGAGTTCGCGCCGCCGGGCGAGATAGCGGGCCGGCGGGCAGTGCGGCTCCAGACCGAGCAGCGGCGGACACCAGCGGCGTACGGCGAAGCCCGTCTGGGTGTCGAACAGGGTCGTACCGGCGGCGGGCGGGCCCTCGGTACGGGCGAGGTGGGCCTCGAAGGTGCCGAGGCCCAGCTCGGTACGGACCACGCCGTGACAGTACTGGTCCACCAGGGACGGCGTTTCGATCATCCGGACTCCCGTGACTGGACCGTGCCTCCTGAAGGTCCTAACGGGTGAACCCGGCGTGAGGTGTTGCTACTGGGCGGTGCGCGTACCGCCCACCTGGATCCCCGCCATGCGCGTCCACTCGTACGGGCCGGTCTTCACCTTGCCCGCGAACTCGCCGTCGAACGCCTCGTGGACGGTGATGCCGGACTTCTCCACCGCCTTCTCGGCCACGGCGTAGGTGGGCGCCACGAGGTCGCCCCAGGTGCCGTCCTCACCGACGAGCACGATGCGGGCCCCGCGCTGCCCGATGTACGCGACCTGGCCCTCGGCGCCGCCGTGGGCCTTGGAGAAGGAGTCGATCCGCCGGGCGATCCGGGCCGCCCTGCGCTCGTCCTTGGGGTCAACCTGCTGCGTGTCTGCCATGGTCAGGATGCTACCGACGAGTAGATCGACTGGCGAGAGCAGTGCCCTGTGACGTACGTCCGCTGCCCGAGGTCTTCGTCAGCGGAGGAACGGATCCACCGCCACCGCGACGAACAGCAGCGAGACGTACGTGATCGACCAGTGGAAGAGCCGCATCTCCTTCAGCTTGGCCCCGGTGGCCTCCGCCTTCGCCCGGTTCTGCAGCGCGTGCGCCTCCCACAGCCACCAGCCGCCCGCCGCGAGCGCGACCGCCGTGTAGAACCAGCCGGTGTAGCCGAGCGGGGTCAGCAGCAGGGAGACCACGACCATCACCCAGCTGTAGATCACGATCTGCCGGGCGACCACCTTGTTGGAGGCGATGACCGGCAGCATCGGCACGCCCACGCGCGCGTAGTCCTCCCTGACCTTCATGGACAGCGGCCAGTAGTGCGGCGGCGTCCAGAAGAACATCGCGAGGAAGAGGATGACCGGCGCCCACGACATGGAGTCGGTGACGGAGGACCAGCCGATGAGCACCGGCATGCAGCCGGCGATGCCGCCCCACACGATGTTCTGCGAGGTACGGCGCTTGAGGATCATCGTGTAGACGACGACGTAGAAGAGGAGGGCTCCGAGCGACAGCCACGCCGACAGCCAGTTGACGGTGAAGCCGAACAGGAGCGTCGAGACGACCGCCAGCGTGATGCCGAAGGCGAGGCATTCCCGCGGGCTGACCATGCCGGTGACCAGCGGGCGCTGGGAGGTGCGGTCCATGAGCGCGTCGATGTCACGGTCGATGTACATGTTCAGCGCGTTGGCGCCGCCCGCGGACAGGTAGCCGCCGATGCAGGTGAGCAGGACCAGCTTCAAGTCCGGCACGCCCTGCTGGGCGAGGAACATCACCGGGACCGTGGTGATCAGCAGCAGCTCGATGATCCGCGGCTTGGTCAGTGCCACGAACGCCTTGACACGGGCCCCGAACGGCCGGTGGCTCGGGCTCTGGCTCGCACCGAGCACCCCCTCCCCCAGCGCCTTAAGGGCCTGGGAGGTGCCCCCAGGACGGGATTCGACGGCCGTCACGCACACCCCTGACAGAGACTTCCCAGCGAGCCGTGGCTGTGAACGCCCAGTAAAGGCTCGCGCGTACTCACGCAACTTTAGACGTTGCCCGAAGCGCGCCCTTCGCGGGGGGTGGGTCGTGTTGGACGGTGGCCGTGCCGCTGGTGAGTGCGGGGGATGGGAGAGCCGGACAGAGCTCGATTGAGCGATCGGATGAGCGGGTCCGTATTCAGTTGCCGACTACGGATATGGCGGGTCGGGAGGCGGACCTCAAAGACTCCCGGCAGTCTGGAATGACCCGAAAAGACGCACGTACTTACAGGGGTAGGCTCAGCAGCGGCCGGTGGGCGCCCAGTGCACCGGCATTCGACATGTGGAGAGGAGCCCTGACCCAGGGTGAGCACCAAGCCGACCACCACAGACCTCGAGTGGACCGAGTTGGACCAGCGTGCGGTCGACACCGCGCGTGTCCTGGCCGCCGATGCCGTACAGAAGGTCGGAAACGGCCATCCGGGTACGGCGATGAGCCTGGCTCCGGCCGCCTACACCCTCTTCCAGAAGGTGATGCGCCACGACCCGGCCGACGCCGACTGGGTGGGCCGTGACCGCTTCGTGCTGTCCGCCGGCCACTCGTCCCTGACCCTCTACACCCAGCTCTACCTGGCCGGTTTCGGCCTGGAGCTGGACGACCTGAAGGCCTTCCGCACCTGGGGCTCGAAGACCCCCGGCCACCCCGAGTACGGGCACACGGTGGGCGTGGAGACGACGACCGGCCCGCTGGGCCAGGGTGTCGCGAACGCCGTGGGCATGGCGATGGCCGCCCGCTACGAGCGCGGCCTGTTCGACCCGGACGCCCCGCAGGGCGAGTCCCCCTTCGACCACTTCATCTACTGCATCGCCGGTGACGGCTGCCTGCAGGAGGGCATCTCCGCGGAGGCGTCCTCGCTGGCCGGGCACCAGAGGCTCGGCAATCTGATCCTTCTGTGGGACGACAACCACATCTCGATCGAGGGCGACACCGCGACCGCTGTCTCCGAGGACACGGTCAAGCGGTACGAGGCCTACGGCTGGCACGTGCAGCGCGTCGCCCCGAAGCCGGACGGCGACCTGGACCCGCACGCGATCTACAACGCCATCCAGGCGGCGAAGAAGGTCACGGACCGGCCGTCCTTCATCGCGATGCGTTCGATCATCGCCTGGCCCGCGCCGAACGCGCAGAACACCGAGGCCGCGCACGGCTCCGCGCTGGGCGAGGACGAGGTCGCGGCCACCAAGCGGGTCCTCGGCTTCGACCCGGAGAAGTCCTTCGAGGTCGCGGACGAGGTCCTGGCGCACACCCGCGAGGCGCTTCAGCGGGGCCGTGAGGCCAAGGCCGAGTGGGAGAAGTCCTTCCAGCAGTGGCGGGACAACAACCCCGAGCGCGCCGCCGAGTTCGACCGGATCAGCAAGGGCGAGCTGCCCACCGGCTGGGAGGAGAAGCTCCCGGTCTTCGAGGCGGGCAAGGGCGTCGCCACGCGTGCCGCGTCCGGCAAGGTGCTCCAGGCCCTCGGTGCGGTCATCCCCGAGCTGTGGGGCGGCTCCGCCGACCTCGCCGGGTCGAACAACACCACGATCGACAAGAACAGCTCGTTCCTCCCGGCGGACAACCCGCTGCCGGAGGCGAGCCCCTACGGCCGCACGATCCACTTCGGCATCCGCGAGCACTCCATGGCCGCGGAGATGAACGGCATCGCCCTGCACGGCAACACCCGTATCTACGGCGGCACGTTCCTCGTGTTCTCCGACTACATGCGCAACGCCGTGCGCCTGTCCGCGCTGATGCACCTGCCGGTGACGTACGTGTGGACGCACGACTCCATCGGCCTCGGTGAGGACGGCCCCACCCACCAGCCGATCGAGCACCTCGCATCCCTGCGCGCGATCCCGGGCCTGAACATCGTGCGCCCGGCCGACGCCAACGAGACCGCCATCGCCTGGCGCGAGATCCTCAAGCGCTGGACGAAGGAGTTCGGCAAGGGCGCCCCGCACGGTCTGGCGCTGACCCGTCAGGGCGTGCCGACGTACGAGCCGAACGAGGACACCGCACGCGGCGGCTACGTGCTGTTCGAGGCGGAAGGCGGCGAGCCGCAGGTGATCCTGATCGCCACCGGGTCCGAGGTGCACGTCGCCGTGGAGGCGCGCGAGCAGCTCCAGGCCGACGGCGTTCCCACGCGGGTCGTGTCGATGCCGTCCGTGGAGTGGTTCGAGGAGCAGGACCAGGGGTACCGGGACAGCGTCCTGCCGCCGTCTGTGAAGGCGCGGGTCGCGGTCGAGGCCGGGATCGGCCTCACCTGGCACAAGTACGTCGGGGATGCGGGACGCATCGTTTCCCTGGAGCACTTCGGTGCTTCGGCCGACGGCAAGGTGCTCTTCCGCGAGTTCGGTTTCACTGCCGAGAACGTCGCATCCGCCGCCCGGGAATCGATCGCCGCAGCCCAGCGCTGACGCTGATACACGACACGTAGGAGATGCATTTTCCATGACAGACGCACTCAAGCGCCTCTCCGAGGAAGGCGTCGCGATCTGGCTGGACGACCTGTCGCGCAAGCGGATCACGTCCGGCAACCTCGCCGAACTGATCGACCAGCAGCACGTCGTGGGCGTCACCACCAACCCGACGATCTTCCAGAAGGCGATCTCCGAGGGCGACGGCTACGACCAGCAGCTCGCTGACCTCGCCGCCCGCAAGGTCACCGTCGAAGAGGCGATCCGCATGATCACCACGGCGGACGTCCGGGACGCCGCCGACATCCTGCGTCCGGTGTTCGACGCCACCGAGGGCCAGGACGGCCGGGTGTCGATCGAGGTCGACCCGCGGCTCGCGCACAACACCCGGGCCACCGTCGCCGAGGCCAAGCAGCTGGCCTGGCTGGTCGACCGCCCCAACACCCTCATCAAGATCCCGGCGACCCGTGCGGGCCTGCCGGCGATCACCGAGACGATCGGCAACGGCATCAGCGTCAACGTCACGCTGATCTTCTCGCTGGAGCGCTACCGCGAGGTCATGGACGCCTACCTCAGCGGCCTTGAGAAGGCCCGCGAGAAGGGTCTGGACCTCTCCAAGATCCACTCGGTGGCGTCCTTCTTCGTCTCCCGCGTCGACACCGAGATCGACAAGCGGATCGACAAGTTGGGCACCGACGAGGCCAAGGCGCTGCGCGGCAAGGCCGCCATCGCCAACGCGCGCCTGGCGTACGAGGCGTACGAGGAGGCCTTCTCCTCGGACCGGTGGAGCGCGCTGGAGAAGGCGGGCGCGAACAAGCAGCGTCCGCTGTGGGCCTCCACCGGCGTGAAGGACAAGGCGTACAAGGACACCCTGTACGTGGACGAGCTGGTGGCGCCGAACACGGTGAACACCATGCCGGAGGCCACCTTGGTGGCCACCGAGGACCACGGCGAGATCACCGGCAACACCATCGCCGGCACCTACGAGCAGGCGCGCGCCGACCTCGACGCGCTCGCGAAGCTCGGGATCTCGTACGACGAGGTGGTCCAGCTCCTGGAGGACGAGGGCGTCGAGAAGTTCGAGGCCTCCTGGAACGACCTGCTCAAGTCGACCGAGGCGGAACTGCAGCGCCTCGCGCCCTCGGAGGGCTGACATCTTGACATCCGCACACGGAGCGAATCCGCTTCGTGACGCCGCGGACCGACGGCTCCCGCGCATCGCGGGGCCGTCGGGCCTGGTGATCTTCGGCGTTACGGGCGATTTGTCACGTAAAAAGCTGATGCCGGCCGTTTACGACCTGGCAAATCGGGGTCTGCTGCCCCCGGGCTTCTCGCTCGTCGGCTTCGCCCGCCGCGACTGGGAGCACGAGGACTTCGCCAGAGTGGTCCACGACGCCGTCAAGGAGCACGCCCGCACGCCGTTCCGCGAGGAGGTCTGGCAGCAGCTCCTCCAGGGGATGCGCTTCGTCCAGGGCACCTTCGACGACGACGACGCGTTCGAGCGGCTGCGCTCGACGATCGAGGAGCTCGACAAGGCGCAGGGCACGGGCGGCAACTTCGCCTTCTACCTCTCCGTGCCGCCGAAGTCCTTCCCGGTCGTCATCCAGCAGCTGAAGAAGCACGGCCTGGCCGAGCAGTCGGGCGGTTCCTGGCGGCGCGCGGTCATCGAGAAGCCGTTCGGCCACGACCTGAAGTCGGCCGAGGAACTCAACAAGGTCGTGCACGAGGTCTTCGCCCCGGACCAGGTCTTCCGCATCGACCACTACCTGGGCAAGGAGACCGTCCAGAACATCCTGGCGCTGCGCTTCGCCAACACGATGTTCGAGCCGATCTGGAACCGGTCCTTCGTGGACCATGTGCAGATCACCATGGCGGAGGACATCGGCATCGGCGGCCGCGCGGGCTACTACGACGGCATCGGTGCCGCCCGGGACGTCATCCAGAACCACCTGCTCCAGTTGCTGGCGCTGACGGCCATGGAGGAGCCCGCCTCCTTCGACGCCGACGCGCTCGCCGCGGAGAAGACCAAGGTGCTCGGCGCGGTCCGGCTGCCGAAGGACCTGGGCGCCTCGACCGTGTTCGGGCAGTACGCGGCCGGCTGGCAGGGCGGCGAGAAGGTCATCGGGTACCTCGAGGAAGAGGGCATCGACAAGAAGTCGAAGACCGACACCTACGCCGCGGTGAAGCTGGCGATCGACAACCGCCGCTGGGCGGGCGTGCCGTTCTACCTGCGCACCGGCAAGCGGCTGGGCCGCAGGGTGACGGAGATCGCGGTCGTCTTCCAGCGGGCCCCGCACTCCCCCTTCGACACCACGGCCACCGAGGAGCTGGGCCAGAACGCGGTCGTCATCCGCGTCCAGCCGGACGAGGGCGTCACCGTGCGCTTCGGTTCCAAGGTGCCCGGCACCTCGATGGAGATCCGGGACGTGTCCATGGACTTCGCCTATGGCGAGTCCTTCACGGAGTCCAGCCCGGAGGCGTACGAGCGCCTGATCCTGGACGTACTGCTGGGTGACGCCAACCTCTTCCCGCGGACCGAGGAGGTCGAGCTGTCCTGGAAGATCCTCGACCCGATCGAGGAGTACTGGGACAAGCACGGCAGGCCCGCGCAGTACCCGGCCGGAACCTGGGGGCCCGTCGAGGCGGACGAGATGCTTCAGCGAGACGGACGGAGCTGGCGCCGGCCATGAAGATAGACCTCACGGACACCACGGCCAGCAAGATCAACAAGGCGCTGGTGGAGGGCCGCCGAGCGATCGGCACGCCCGCCGTCGGCATGGTGCTCACGCTGGTCATCGTCACCGACGAGGAGAACGCCTACGACGCGCTGAAAGCCGCGAGCGAGGCCTCGCGCGAGCACCCCTCGCGCACCCTCGTGGTCATCAAGCGCGTCTCGCGTTCGCCGCGCGACCGCACCTCCTCGCGTCTGGACGCGGAGGTGCGGGTGGGCGCGGAGGCGGGCACCGGCGAGACGGTGGTGCTGCGGCTGTACGGCGAGGTGGTGGACCACGCCCAGTCCGTGGTGCTGCCGCTGCTGCTGCCGGACGCGCCGGTCGTCGCCTGGTGGCCGGTGAACGCACCGCTCGACCCGGCGAACGATCCGCTCGGCGCCCTCGCGCAGCGCCGGGTGACGGACTCCTACACGGCGCAGGCGCCGGTACAGGAGCTGAGCGCCCGGGCCGATGCCTACACACCCGGCGACACGGACCTGTCGTGGACCCGCATCACGCCTTGGCGGTCGATGCTGGCCGCGGCCCTCGACCAGGTCACCTGCGAGGTGCGCAAGGTCGAGGTGGAGGGCGAGGAGTTCAACCCGAGCTGCGAACTCCTGGCGATGTGGCTGGCGGACCGCTTGCACGTCCCGGTGAAGCGCTCGCTCTCCTCCGGCCCCGGCCTGACCGCGGTCCGCATGGAGACGAGCTGCGGCCCGATCACGCTGGGCCGCGCGGACGGCTCGCTCGCGACCCTGTCCATCCAGGGTCAGCCGGACCGTGCCGTGGCGCTCAAGCGCCGGGAGACGGCCGAGCTGATCGCGGAGGAGCTGCGGCGGCTGGACCCGGACGACACGTACGCGTCGGCGCTGCGGTACGGGGTGGACCGGCTGAACACGGAGGCCGACGAGTCCGTGGCCGGCGATCCCGTGGCAGGCGAGCCTGCGGCTCAGGAGCCGGAGGCGGTCGAGGCCCCCGTGGAGACGGCCGCGAAGGCACCCGCGAAGAAGGCCACCAAGAAGGCCCCGGCGAAGAAGGCGGCCGCCAAGTGACTGCTCCCCAGCTCGTCGTGCACCGCGACAAGGAGTTGATGGCCCAGGCCGCGGCGGCCCGGCTGATCACGAAGATCGTGGACGCGCAGGCCTCACGCGGCTCGGCGTCGGTCGTGCTCACCGGTGGCCGCAACGGCAACGGCCTGCTCGCCGCGCTCGCCGCCGCACCGGCCCGGGACGCCGTCGACTGGGGCCGCCTGGACCTGTGGTGGGGCGACGAGCGGTACCTGCCGGAGGGCGACCCGGAGCGCAACGTGACCCAGGCCAGGGAGGCTCTGCTCGACTCCGTGCCGCTGGACCCCAAGCGCGTGCACGCCATGCCCGCGTCCGACAGCCCGTACGGTGCGGACGTGGAGTCCGCGGCCGAGGCGTACGCGGCGGAACTGGCCCGTGCCGCGGGTCCCGAGAACCACGGCTCGGTGCCCACCTTCGATGTACTGATGCTGGGCGTCGGCCCGGACACGCATGTGGCGTCGCTGTTCCCGGAACTGCCGGCGGTGCGGGAAACGGAACGAACGGTCGTCGCCGTCCACGGCGCGCCGAAGCCGCCGCCCACGCGTATCTCCCTCACGCTGCCGGCGATCCGGGCGGCGCGCGAGGTGTGGCTGCTGGCGGCGGGCGAGGACAAGGCGCAGGCGGCGGCCATCGCCCTGTCGGGCGCCGGCGAGATCCAGGCGCCGGCGGCCGGCGCGCACGGCCGCTCGCGCACGCTGTGGCTGCTGGACGCGGCGGCGGCGTCGAAGCTACCGCGCTCTTTGTACCCACCTGCGTCGCCGTGAGGAACGGGGGCGGCAGCGGATGACCCGACTGCCGCCCCCGTCGCCTCAGTTGACCCCCTCACGAGCCTTCACATTTTCTGCACCAGACATTCATGCACTGGTCAACTTTGTGTAGGCTCCTGGCGCATCAACCGCACCACTGAGGGGGGACCTCATGCGTATACGCTTCGCACTGACCGCCGTCACGGCCGCAGCGCTCGCCGTCGTCGTCGCGAGCCCGGCCCAGGCCACCGAGTACTCCTCCGCCCTGAAGATCAAGGGCGTCCAGTACGACGCACCGGGGCGGGACTCCAACAACTGCCGTACGGGCAACACCAAGAACGAGTACCTCACGATCAAGAACTACTCGCGCAGCACGACGGTCAACCTGAAGGGCTACGTCGTCAAGGACGCCGTCGGCAACCGGTTCACCTTCCCCGCCAACCACTACCTCCAGCCCGGCGACTACGTGAACCTGCGCGGGGGCCACGGCACCGACTCGGACGCCGGGAACGTCGTCTACCGCCAGAACTGCAACTTCATCTGGAACAACGACAAGGACACCATCTACCTGTACAAGCCGTCCGGTGCCCACGCGGACACCCACGCCTACACCAAGTCCCAGAACGACCGGGACGGCAACGGTTACATCACCTTCCACGGCTGACGCCGCGCCGTCCCGGGAGGACGACCCGAAACGGTACCGGCGCACGTGACGACCGGCCGGCATCCGGCCGCGGCACGGACACACGTGGCTGCGGCCCGCCTGCGTCGCAACGCGGGCAACTGCTACCACGTGGGCAGTTCTGCCGTAGCGACGTCGGGGCACTGACCACCAACGCGGGCAGTACGGCGGATCAGGTGCGCCCGGCGCGGGCGCCTGGCGCTGGACGTACGCGTGAGCGGGGGCGGCCGACTCCCAGGCCTGCCCCCGCACGAGGCGCCGTCGCGTGGCTCGGTCACTTGACCGAGCCCGCCATCACCCCCTGCACGAAGTGCCGCTGGAACGCGAAGAACACGACCACCGGCACGATCAGTGACAGGAAGGCGCCCGGCGCCAGTACATCGATGTTGCTGCCGAACTGCCGTATCTGGGACTGGAGTGCGACCGTCAGCGGTTGTGAGGAACTGTCCGCGAACAGCAGCGCCACCAGCATGTCGTTCCACACCCACAGGAACTGGAAGATGGCGAGGCTCGCGATCGCGGGCCGCCCCACCGGCAGGACCAGCCGGGTGAAGATCCGCCACTCGCTCCCCCCGTCCATCCGCGCCGCCTCCAGCATCTCCTTCGGCATCTCCGCGAAGTAGTTCCGCAGCAGGAACACCGCGAACGGCAGCCCGTACGCGACGTGGAAGAGGACGACGCCGGGGATCGTCCCGAACAGGCCCAGCGCGCCGAAGAGCTTCGCCACCGGCAGCAGACCGATCTGCACCGGCACCACCAGCAGCGCCACCACCAGCAGGAACAGCGGCTCCCGCCCGGGGAAGTCCAGCCACGCGAAGGCGTACCCGGCGAGCGCCGCCAGCACGACCACCAGCACCGTCGCCGGCACCGAGATCAGCACGGTGTTCCAGAAGGCCTGCGTGATCCCGGCGTTCTTCAGCAGCGTCGAGTAGTTGTCGAAGGACAGCTGCCCGGGGCTGACCAGCGCTGTCCACCAGCCGCCCTTCGCCGTGTCCTCCGACGACCGCAGCGACGACACGAACAGCCCCGCCAGCGGGGTCAGCCAGATCAGGCCGACCACCACCAGGAAGGCCTGCACCAGCCCGTTGCCCAGCCCCCGCCTCACCGCGTTCATCGCTGACTCCTTCGGAAACGCCGGACGTTGAAGACCATCGCGGGGATCACCAGCAGCAGGAGCAGTACACCCAGCGCGCTGCCGAGGCCCTGGTTGTTGCCGCCGCCGAACGACACCAGCCACATCTGGGTGGCGAGCACGGTCGCGTCCTCCTGCACCGGCCCCGGCGCGATGATGTAGACGAGGTCGAACACCTTCATCACGTTGATGACGAGGGTCACGAAGACCACGGTCAGCACCGGTGCCAGCAGCGGCACCGTGATCCGCCGGAAGATCTGCCACTCGTTCGCCCCGTCCATCCGCGCCGCCTCCAGCGCGTCCCGCGGGAGCGTCGACAGCCCGGCGCCGATCAGCACCATCGCGAAGCCGGTCCAGATCCACAGGTACGCCCCGATGATCGCCGGCGTGACCAGCGTCGGCCCGAGCCAGGACACGCCCTGGTACGGCGCCGCGAAGTTCGAGGACGGCAGCTTCACCGTGTACGAGCCGGGCTTCAGCCCCTGGAAGCGGAAGGAGCCGTCGGCCGCCGTCGTCGTACCGGCCACCGTCCGTCCGTCGCGCACGGCCTCGACCTTCATCCCGGGCAGCCCACTCTCCCGCGGGTCGACCTTCCCCTGCTTCCCGCCGCCACCGGGCGTGAAGTCCAGGTAGACGACCCCGCGCAGTTCGTCCGCCGCGGCCTTCTTCCCGGCCGCCGCGTACGCGGGCGAGGCGTCCTTCGGCAGGTCCTTGGGCAGCACGCCGACCATCGGAAGCGCCACCGAGTCACCGGGTGAGGCGCCCGCACTCGTCGCGTACGAGCCGTCACGGCCCTGCGTCAGGCCCTGCCCTTCGCGCGCCCGCGCCGTCGGATACGACGACGCACCCTTGAACGCGTCGTGGATCGAGACCGCGGCCGCGTTCAGTACCCCCTTGTCGGGGTCCTCGTCGTAGGCGAGCCGGAAGATGATGCCGGCGGCGAGGAAGGACACCGCCATCGGCATGAACAGCAGCAGCTTGAACGCCGTCGCCCAGCGGACCTTCTCCACCAGCACGGCCAGGATCAGGCCGAGCCCCGTCAGCAGCGCCGGAGCCACGACCACCCAGATCGTCGTGTTCCGGATGGCCTTCAGCGTCGCCGGGTCGCGGAACATCTCGGCGTAGTTGCCCCCGCCCACGAACCGGGTGCCGGAGGCGTCGAAGAAGCTGCGGCCGATCGAGAACAGCACGGGGTAGACGACGAGCGCACCGAGCAGCAGCAGCGCGGGGAACACGAACAGCAGGGCGATGATCCGCCCCCGCCGCCGGGTGCGGCGCCTCACGGCGGCACCGGCGGCGGTCGGCGGGCTCGCCTCATTCACGAGCGTGGCGGTCATGGCCGGTCAGCCCTGGTACGCCTTGGCCGCCGCGTCCTCCAGCTGGGCCGCGGTCGCCTTGGGGTTCGACGGGTCGCGCAGGAAGTCCTGCAGCAGCT
Organism: Streptomyces sp. Y2F8-2; assembly: GCF_014905555.1. Classification (GTDB taxonomy): domain Bacteria; phylum Actinomycetota; class Actinomycetes; order Streptomycetales; family Streptomycetaceae; genus Streptomyces; species Streptomyces cynarae. The sequence goes on from NZ_BNGS01000014.1 coordinate 169,089, forward strand.
TCCACTCGCCCGCGCCCTTCGTGCCGCCGAAGGCCGCCGGCGCCTGGTCGGACATGTCGAAGCGGACGGAATCGCCCGCCGCGATCAGGGACTTGGCCGTCGCCCGCGTCACGTCGTCGCCGTAGGTGGAGAGGTCGAGCTTCTTGTTCGGGGACAGGAAGCCGCCCGCCTTCGCCCACACGGCCGCGGCCTCCGGGGTCGCCAGGTACTCCAGCAGCTTCATGCCGGCCTTGGCGTTCTTGCCGTCCTTGAGGACGACCGCCGCGTCACCGCCGCTGACGACCGGTGCCGTACCGCCGTCGACCGACGGGAACGGGAAGAAGTCCGCGTCCTTGCCGATGGTCTTTCCGAACTGGTCGTGCGCGACCCCGGCCACGAAGTCGCCCTCGTAGACCATGCCCGCCTGGGGCTTGGGCCCGAACACCTTCTCCACGGAGCCCGGGAAGTCGGTGTTGAGGGCTTCCTGCTGCCCGCCCGCGATCAGCTGCTTGTCCTTGAACAGCTTGCCCAGCGTGGTGAGTGCCTCGACCACGCTCGGGTCGGTCCACTTGAGCTTGTGCGCGGCGAGCGCGTCGTACTTCTCGGGACCGGCCTGGGACAGGTAGATGTTCTCGAACCAGTCGGTGAGGGTCCAGCCGTCCTCCCCCGCGACCGCGAAGGCGGCGAGGCCCGAGTCGGAGACGGTGTGCCCGGCCTTCAGCATCTCGTCGTACGTCTTCGGCGGCTTGACCCCGGCCTGGTTGAGCGCGTCGGGGTTGTACCAGACGGTCGACTTGTGGGCGGCCTTGAAGTACAGGCCGTACAGGGTGCCGTCGACGCTGCCGTACTTCTTCCACACCGGCGCGTAGTTGCTGTCGACCGACTGCTCGGTGGTCGGGGACAGCTTCTGGAGCCAGCCCTTCTTGGCGAACTGCTGGAGCACGCCGACCTGCGGGACCATCACGACGTCCGGCGCGTTGCCGCCCTCGATCTTGCTGCCGACGACGGTGGAGACGTTGTCGCCGGTGGAGATGAACTGGGTCTTGGCGCCGGTCTTCTCGCTGAACGCGTCCAGGACCTTCTGGAAGTTCTTCTGCTCGCTGCCGGTCCAGACACCGGCGACGGTGACCGTCTGGCCGCTGAGGGCCTTGTCACCGCCGCCCGCGGTGACGGGGCCGCCGCCGCAGGCGGTCGCGCCGAGTGCGAGGGCGAGGGCGGTGCAGCCGGTGAGCAGGGTGGTACGTCGTCGCATCATCGTTGATGTCCCTTCGGGATGGGGGGGAATGGACGGAGTCAGAGGTCGGTGCCGTCGCTGATCCACCAGGCCGCCGTCGAGCCGGGGAGCACCCCGGGCGGGCAGGGGCCGCTGGCCAGCAGGGCGGTGCCGGAGACCGGCGCGGGTGTGGGGGCGGTACCGAAGTTGACGGCGCAGACCAGGTCGTCGCCGCGCACGAAGGCGAGGACGCCGGGCGGCGTGTCCAGCCAGCGCATCGTGCCCTCGCCCAACTGCGGGAGCGAGGAGCGCAGTTGGAGACCGTCGCGGTACAGGTGCCAGAAGGAGCGGGTGTCGGCGAGGGCGCGGTCGGTCGCGTGCTCGGCGAACCACTCCGGTTGCGGCAGCCAGGGCCTGGCCCCCTCGGCGCCGGAGGTGAAGCCGAACGGGGAGGCCTGCCCGGACCAGGGCAGCGGCACCCGGCAGCCGTCGCGGATCCGGGCGCGGCTCCCGGTGCGGCGGAAGATCGGGTCGGTGAGCACGTCGTCGGGCAGGTCGACGACCTCGGGCAGGCCGAGTTCCTCGCCCTGGTAGATGTACGCGGCTCCGGGCAGCGCCAGCATCAGCAGCGCGGCGGCGCGGGCACGGGCGGCGCCGAGGCCGCTGCCCTGCGGGGTGGGTTCTCCGTAGCGGGTGACGGTGCGGACCTGGTCGTGGTTGTTGAGGACCCAGGTGACCGTGGAGCCCGTGCCGGCGATGTCCTGCATGGCCTCGGAGATCACCTTGCGGAAGGCGTCCGGGTCCCAGGGCGCGCTGAGCAGGTCGAAGAAGAACGCCTGGTGCAGTTCGTCCGGGCGGACGTACGTCGCGTGCTCGCGGGCGGTCGGTACCGAGACCTCCCCGACCAGCAGGCGCTCGCGGCCGTCGCGTGCCGTGTACTCCTCGCAGACCGATCGCCAGTGCCGCCACACGTCGTGCACCTCGGGCTGGTTCCAGGCCAGCGGGTTGACCGAGTCGCGGGTGCGGGCGTCGGCCTCCGGGTCCGGGGAGTCGGGCAGCTCCGGGTGCTTGAACAGGCCGGCGGCGACGTCGATGCGGAAGCCGTCGACGCCCCGGTCCAGCCAGAAGCGCAGCACCCGGTCGAACTCGGCGGGGACCTCGGGGTTGCGCCAGTTCCAGTCGGGCTGCTCGGGCGTGAACATGTGCAGGTACCACTGGCCGGGGCGGCCGTCCGCCTCGGTGATCCGGGTCCAGGCCGGGCCGCCGAACATGGCGTGCCAGTTGTTGGGCGGCTCGGAGCCGTCGGGCCCGCGGCCGTCGGCGAAGTGGAAGCGGGCGCGGGCCGGGCTGCCGGGCGGCGAGGCGAGGGCCTCGCGGAACCACGGGTGCTCGCTGGAGCAGTGGTTGGGGACGATGTCGAGGAGCACCTTGATGCCGAGCCGCCGGGCGGACGCCGTGAGCAGGTCGAACTCGGCGAGGTCGCCGAAGAGCGGGTCGACGTCGCAGTAGTCGGAGACGTCGTAGCCGTGGTCGTGCTGCGGGGAGGGGTAGAAGGGGCTCAGCCAGATCCCGTCGACGCCGAGCTTCTTCAGGTACGGCAGGCCGGCCCTGACGCCGGCCAGATCGCCGATGCCGTCGCCGGTGCTGTCCAGGAAGCTGCGGACATACACCTGGTAGATCACTGCGTCGCGCCACCAGCGACGGGTGTCGATGTGCTTGGGACTCACCCCGTTGACCTGTCTGTGCGTGCTAACGGTTATGCATGCATGTTAAGTAGCCGTTTCATGAGGGTGTCAACGAACAATACGGAAACTACCGAGGAGTTCGGGTATCAAATCCGGACTTATCACCGCGCCGAGCGGTCAGATGAGACGTCCGCGTTACCTAACAAGTAACTAGCGATGTGAGATGGCAGCCAGCTCGCGCGCCAGGCGTCGCACTGCCGACTCGGGCGTCTCCTGCCCCGTCAGCGCGTCGTGCACCACCGCCTGCACCGCCAGGCTGACCTGGTCGTAGCGCGGGCTCTTGGGGCGCGGTGCGGCCGCGAGCACGGCGGCGCGCAGGGTCGGCAGATACGGGAACTGCCGTACGAGTTCGGGGTCGTCGTAGAGCGCGGCGCGCACGGGTGGCAGCGCGCCACGGGTGAGGACCTGGCGTTGGACGCCCTCGCTGGTGAGGTACGCGATCAGACGCGCGGCCGACTCGGGGTGGTGTGCATGGGTGTTGACGGCCAGGTTGGATCCGCCGAGAACACTCGTCCCCGGCCCGTCGGGCCCCGGCAGCGGGACGGCGCCGATCCTCCCGGCCACCTTCGAGCCCGGGGCGGAGGCGGCGACGTACGCGTACGGCCAGTTGCGCAGGAAGAGCAGCCGGCCGTCCTGGAAGGCCTGCTTGGACTCCTCCTCCTTGTACGTCAGCGCCTGCTTGGGAATCCAGCCCTCGCGGACGCCGCGGGCGAGGAACCCGATGCCCTGGCGGGCCGCGTCGGAATTCACGGTGACGCGGGCGCCCTCCTCGCCGAGGATGGTGCCGCCCGCCGAGTACACGGCCTCGGCCGCGTTGACGGTGAGCCCCTCGTAGGGCAGGAACTGGCCCGCATAGCCGCCGAGCCCGTACTTGGGCGCGATGGTCCTCGCGTCGTGCTCCAGTTCGGCCCAGGTGCGCGGCGGCGGCACGCCCTCCTTGGCGAGGATGTCCTTGCGATAGAGGAGAAGCCCGGCATTCGTGACATACGGGACGGCGTACAGCTGTCCGTCGTAGGTGGCCGTGTCGACGACCGGCGGCAGGAAGGTCCTCAGCGGGAACCGGTCGCGCGGCAGCGGACGGATCCAGCCGGCTGCCGCGAACTCGGAGGTCCAGGCGACGTCGATGTTCAGGACGTCGAACCGGCTGCGGTCGCCGCCGCGCAGGTCGGTGGTCATCTGCGCATGCGTCTCGTCGGCGGAGTCCGGCAGCTCGACGAGGGTGACCTTCTCGTCGGGGTGGGTGCGGTTCCAGCCCTGAAGGAGCGGGCCGAGGTAGCCGGTGAGATCTCCCGCGGTGGCCAGGGTGAGCGGGCCACGGCCCCCGGCACTCCCCTCGTCGGCGCGGGCACCGGAGGCCACGTAACCGGTCATGACCACGGCGAGGACGAGGAGGCACCTACCGGCGGCGCGTATCCACCGCATAGGTTCCTCCCTGTACACACGCACATGGCTCCGGGCACCCTCGCCCAGGAGTCAGAGGCCATGTATACCTGTTAGGTATGGGCGATACTAGGGCCTGGAGCACATTGTGAGCAGACAGGAGGACAGCACGAGTGCGCCTGCCCCTCCTGGCACTCCTCGCACGCGGCCCCGCCCACGGCTACGAGCTCAAGCAGGACCTTGAGCAAGTGCTGGGCTCCGCGTACCCTCAGCCGAACGTCGGCCAGATCTACGTGACCCTCGGCCGCCTCGAGAAGTCGGGACTGATCGAGGGCGAGGACGTCGAGCAGTCCAGCCGGCCCAACAAAAAGGTCTACCACCTCACAGACGCCGGGCGGGAGGCGCTGCACGCCTGGTTCGAGGAGACCGAGGACGAGCCGCGGGTACGGGACGAGTTCTTCATGAAGCTGGCCCTCGCCCCGCGGACCGGTCTCGCCGACCAGATCGCCCTGATCAACAAGCAGCGGCGCCAGTACCTCAACACCATGCGCGACCTGTCGAGACTGGCCGCCGCCGAAGACCGCGACAACCGTATCGCCCAACTGCTGATCGAGGGCGCGATGCTGCACCTGCAGGCCGACCTCGACTGGCTGGAGCGGTGCCAGGAGGAACTGGAGGAGCTGGAATGAGCGAGCGCCCCACTCCTCTGCTGCGTGCCGAGGGCCTGGTCAAGACCCACCACGGCGAGGGAGCCCCGGCGCACGCCGTGCGCGGGGTCGACCTCAGCCTGTCGCACGGCGAGTTCGTGGCGGTCACCGGCCCGTCCGGCGCCGGGAAGTCGACGCTGCTGCACCTGCTCGGCGGGTTGCAGCGACCCGACGCCGGCAGCATCTGGCTGGACGGCGAGCGCACCGACTCCTACAGCGAGGCCCGCTGGGCCGTGGAGCGCAGGAAGCGCATCGGGATCGTCTTCCAGTTCTTCAACCTGGTCTCCGACCTGTCGGTCGCGGACAATGTGGAGCTGCCCGCCCTGCTCGCCGGTGTGCCGCCGAAGCAGGCGCGGGCCGAGCGGGAGGCGCTGCTGGCCGAGCTGGGCCTGACCGGCAAGGAGCGCAGCATGCCGGGCGAGCTGTCCGGCGGCGAGCAGCAGCGGGTCGCGCTCGCCCGCGCCCTGGTCAACCATCCGCCCCTGCTGCTCGCCGACGAGCCCGCGGGCAGCCTCGACAGCAAGGGCACCCGCGAGGTGATGCGGCTGCTGTCCCGCTTCCACCAGCGCGGGCAGAGCATCGTACTTGTCACCCATGACGCCCGGCTGGCGAGCGCCGCCGACCGCGTCATCAGCTTCTTCGACGGGCGGATCGTCGACGACGCGGAGCTGGACGCCACACCGCCGCGCCGCGCCGGGACCTCCGGTGTGTCCGGCGTGCTGGAGTTGAAGGACTGAGTGCGGTGTACGACCACCTGACGTGCTCGGGCACCGTCCCAGGGCCCAGGGGCTGAGGCCTGTGCGAGCCACCCTGCGCTGGGCGCACTCCGATCTGCGCACGCACCGCGGTGAGGCACTGTTCATGGTGCTCGCCACCGCCGGCATCGTCGCCTCCCTGCTGCTGGCCACGGCCCTGTTCGGGTACGCCACCAACCCCTGGCAGCGCGTCTTCACGCAGGCGCGCGGCGCGCACGTGTGGATCCACACCACCCGCTCCGCCGACGCGGCCGCCCTCGCCCATCTGGACGGCGTCGAATCCGTCGCCGGGCCCTACCCGACCGAGTCCGCGACCCTCGCCTCCCGCGGCACCCGCGCCTCCGTCGAGCTGCGGGCCACCCCCGGGCGGCCCTCCGTCGGCCGGCCGCTGCTCACCTCGGGCCACTGGCTGGATCCCGCTGACCCGGGCGGCGTGGTGCTGGAGAGCCGGCTCGCCCGGGCACTGCTGGCCGAGCCGGGGGACACCCTGACGATGGCCGGTACGGCCCGGACACTGACCGTGGTGGGCATCGCGGACAGCGCCGAACCCCGCTACCGCCCCGGTGAACAGCCCGGACTCGTCTGGGCCCTGCCGTCCGCCGTACGCGATGCCGGCGGAGAGGTGACCGGGCTGCGCCTGTCCGACCCGGACGACACGGACTACGCCGTCCAGCGCGCCGTCACGGTGCTGGGAGCCGGTGCGGTCACCGAGGTCTCGACCTGGAAGCAGGCGCGCGCCGAGGCGCAGGGCGACAACCGGCTGCTGGGACAGGTCCTCGGCCTGTTCGGTCTGGGTGCGCTGGTGGCCGCCGGGTTCGCCGTGCACGGGGCGATCGGCACCCGGGTGCGGGGGCACCTGCGGGACATCTCGGTGCTGAAGGCGATCGGCTTCACACCCGGCCAGGTCGTCCGCGTCTTCCTGCTCCAGCACGTGGCCTACGCCCTGCTCGGCGCGGTGGCCGCGGCCGCGCTCACCCAGGGGCTGGGCCGCCGGATCCCGGGGCGCTTCGGGGATGCGGTCGGCGTGTGGCAGGGGCTGCCGGGACACACTGTGGTGCTGTTCGCCGTCCCGGCCGGAGCGGTGCTGTTCATCGCCGCCACCACCGGGCTCGCGGCCTGGCGGGCGGGACGGGTGCCTCCGGTGCCGGTGCCGCGGCCCGCGGCCCCGGCCGGCGGACGTCTGACGGCCCTGGCGCGCGGCGCCCTCGGTCTGCGGCTGCCGCCCGCGCTGGTCCTGGGCTGGCACCGGGCGTTCGCACGCCGTCCCCGGTCGCTGGCCACGGTCGCCCGACTCGCCCTGCCGCTGCTGCTGATCGTGGTGGCGATGAGCGCGTGGACCACCATCGACCGCTTCCATTCGAGGCCCGACGAGGTCGGCCTCGCCGCCGCCCTCACCGTGCGTCCCGACAGCGGTCTCGGCGAGGCGGCCACGCGCGCCCTGCTGGAACACGAGCGGCAGATCGCCGACGCCTACCCGGGCGTCGAGGTGGCCGCCCTGGTGCCGGGCCAGACGGCCACCATCGCCTTGCGGGGCCTGGGCACCCGCCTGAACCCCTACCCCTACGCCCTCGCCGAGGGCCGTGCCGCGCGGGGCCCCGACGAGGCCGTGGCCGGGCAGGGGCTGCTCGACCTGCTGGACGTGCGGGTCGGCGACTGGGTCCGGATGACGGTGGGCGACCAGCCGCAGATCCTGCACATAGTGGGCCGCAGCATGGAACCGGAGAACGCCGGCCGGGTCATCTCCACCTCGCTCGACACCCTCCGCGAGAACGACCCGGGCCTGCGCCCCACCCTCTACGAGCTCCGGCTGCGCCCGGGCGCCGATCCGCACCAGGTCGCCGGCGACCTGGCCAGGGCCGCCCACGGACACCTGGACGTGCACCCGGTGGCGAACCCCGCGGACGGTCTCTCACCGCTGCGCGGAGTCGTCGCCGGACTGATCGCCGTGCTCGCGCTCATCGGGATCGTCGAACTGCTGACCGCGATCGGCGGCACCGTCCGCGAGGGCGAACGGGACCTCCTGGCGCTCAAGGCGATAGGCCTGTCCCCACGCCAGATCACCGCGATCACGGTCACGGCCACCGCCTGCACCGCTCTGGCCGCGGTGGTCGTCGGTACGGCGCTGGGTCTGCCCCTCGCCCACTGGCTGATCGACGCCCAGGGCCGCTCCAGCGGCATCGGCTCCGGGCTGGCCCGGGGCCCCTCCCCCGTCCTCCTGCTGCTGTTCGGGGCCGCGGCCGTGGCGGGGGCCGCCACGCTCGCCGCCCTGCCCGCGGCCCGCGCGGCCCGCCGTCGGCTCGCGGACACGTTGAGCGCGGTGGCCTGAGCCGCGAGCCGGGGGCCGGGGGACAGCGGGGCGGACGGAGGTGCCGCCCGCCCCCTCCCGTCGCTCTAACGACCGCGCCATTCCCGGTACTTGGCGACCAGGGCCTTGCTGGACTCATCCAGACCCGGTACTTCGGCGCCTTCGGTCAGCGCGGGCTCGACGCGCTTGGCGAGGACCTTGCCCAGCTCCACACCCCACTGGTCGAAGGAGTCGATGTCCCAGATCGCGCCCTGGACGAACACCTTGTGCTCGTAGAGGGCGATGAGCTGGCCGAGGACCGACGGGGTCAGCTCCTTGGCGAGGATGGTGGTGGTCGGGTGGTTGCCCTTGAACGTCTTGTGGGGCACCAGCTCCTCCGGCACTCCCTCCGCGCGCACCTCGTCCGGGGTCTTGCCGAAGGCCAGTGCCTGGGTCTGGGCGAAGAAGTTCGCCATCAGCAGGTCGTGCTGGGCCTTCAGTTCGTCGGCGAGTTCGGCGACCGGGTTCGCGAAGCCGATGAAGTCGGCCGGGATCAGCTTGGTGCCCTGGTGGATGAGCTGGTAGTAGGCGTGCTGCCCGTTGGTGCCCGGGGTGCCCCAGACGATGGGGCCGGTCTGCCATTCGACCTCGCGCCCGTCCCGGCCGACGTACTTGCCGTTGGACTCCATGTCCAGCTGCTGGAGGTACGCGGGGAACTTGGACAGGTAGTGCGAGTAGGGCAGCACGGCGTGCGACTGGGCATCGTGGAAGTTGCCGTACCAGATGCCGAGGAGGCCGAGCAGCAGCGGCACGTTGGACTCGGCGGGCGCGGTCCTGAAGTGCTCGTCGACGGTGCGGAAGCCGTCGAGCATTTCGCGGAAGCGGTCCGGGCCGATGGCGATCATCAGGGACAGACCGATCGCCGAGTCGTAGGAGTAGCGGCCGCCGACCCAGTCCCAGAACTCGAACATGTTGGCCGTGTCGATGCCGAAGTCCTCGACCTTCTCGGCGTTCGTCGACAGCGCCACGAAGTGCTTGGCGACCGCCTCCTGGCCGGCCTTCAGCTCGCCCAGCAGCCACTTGCGGGCCGAGGTCGCGTTGGTGATCGTCTCGATCGTGGTGAAGGTCTTGGAGGCGATGATGAACAGCGTCTCCGCCGCGTCCAGGTCGCGGGTGGCCTCGTGCAGGTCGGCGCCGTCCACGTTGGACACGAAGCGGACCGTAAGGCCGCGGTCGGTGTAGGCGCGCAGCGCCTCGTACGCCATCGCGGGGCCCAGGTCGGAACCGCCGATGCCGATGTTGACGACGTTCTTGATGCGCTTGCCGGTGTGACCGGTCCACTCGCCGGAGCGAACCCGGTTCGCGAAGTCGGTCATCCTGTCGAGCACCGCGTGCACCTTGGGCACCACGTTCTCGCCGTCGACCTCGATCACCGCGTCCCGGGGCGCGCGCAGGGCGGTGTGCAGGACCGCGCGGTTCTCCGTGGTGTTGATCTTGTCGCCACGGAACATGGCGTCCCTGAGACCGAAGACGTCCCGCGCGGCGGCCAGCTCGCGCAGCAGCCGCAGCGTCTCGTCGGTGACCAGGTGCTTGGAGTAGTCGACGTGCAGATCGCCGACCTGGAGCGCGTACCCGCTGCCGCGGCCCGGGTCCGCCGCGAACAACTCGCGCAGCCGCACCTCGCCGAGCTCCTCGCGGTGCTTGGCCAGAGCGGTCCACTCGGGCGTCTGGTTGAGCCTGGTACGGCTGTCTGCGTTCATCTGAGAGTTCAGCCTTCTTCCTTGCCTGTGCTGCTGCGTAGCTCGCTCCGCTGCCGGTCCCAACCTAATTGATCCCGATGCGGCCTGACCTCTTGTCACGCCGTCCTCCGGGGCAACAACAGGTACGTCCGCCTTGCGCGCGTGTGTCAACGAGGTGACGGCGAGTGCGAAGAGCGCGGCGGTGAGCAGCGCCGGCCCGTTCAGGCCGTATGCCCGTGCCACGGCTCCGCCGAGGAGGGCGCCGAGCGGGGCGCCCGACGTGGAGGCGGTGCGGAAGGCGGCGGCGATACGGCCCACCATGGTCTCGGGGCTGCGGTGCTGCATCAGGGTGACCTGGTTGACGTTCCACACCATGCCCATGGCGCCGAACAGCAGCATGCCCGCGAGCAGCGCTCCTGTGTGGCGGACGGTCCCGATGAGCAGCAGGCACGCCGTCTGGACGCAGCCGGCGACGAGCAGGGCGCGCAGGCGTCCGGTGCGGTGCGCGATCCGCTGGGCGGCGAATCCACCGATGAGGCTGCCTGCCGAGTACGCCGTCATCGCGGCCGCGTATCCGGCGTCGCCGGCATGCAGCCAGCGCGTCACGTGCAGCACCAGCGTGGCGATCAGAGCGCCCATGCCGATGTTGCACAGCAGCGTGGCCAGGCAGGCCGCGCGCAGTACCCGGTCCTGCCACAGGGCGCGCAGCCCGTGGCCGATCTCGGCACGCAGGGTGCTGCCGGACGGGCGCGGCTCCTGATCGGCCGGTTTCGTCCGCAGGGAGGCGACGAGGGCGGCGGCCAGCAGGAAGGTGCCCGCGTCGGCCGTGAAGGGCATGAACGCTCCGGCCGCAAGGAGCAGCGGCACGAACGGGCCCGCCAGCAGGCCGCCCGCGAGCTGCTGTCCGGTCATGAGCCGGGCATTGGCGCTGCCCAGGGCCTCGCGGTCGACCAGGGAGGGCAGCAAGGCCGTGGAGGCGTTGTCGAAGAGGGTCTGGAGGGTGGTGAGCGTGAAGGCCAGGAGCAGGAGCAGCGGGATCGAGGCGTGCCCGAGCCCCACGGCGAGCGCGAAGGCCGCGACGAGCAGTCCCCGCACGGTGTCCACGGCCCACATCGCCCGCCGCTGGTCCACCCGGTCGGCCACGGCCCCGCCGAGCAGGCCGAACAGCAGCCACGGGACATAGCCGCAGGCGGTGACCGAGGCGACCACGAGCGGTTCGTCCGTGAGCCGCACGGCGAGCAGAGGCAGCGCGGCCGTCCGTAGCGCGTCCCCGAACCGGGAGACCACGGCGGCGGTCCACAGCCGCCCGAATCCTCCACGCCACGCGGGCCGCCGTAGGGTGCCCGCCACCTCGACCGTTGCCATCGTCCCCCCTCACGATTCGCCGATGCACAAACCGTAGAGGGCACCACTGACAATCGGGCTGAGCTGCGGAAAAGGCCGCTGGGGACTCTCCGGAGCGCACCTGGGCGCGGGGCTGCCCCGGCCGCACGAGGCGCCGGGCCGCGGCCCGTTCGGGGCCGTTCCGGCGGCACGCGCAACCGCGGTACCGAACGCGCACCGGCCAGGTGCCCGCAGGCACCCGGCCGGTTCAACTTCTAGATTTCGCCCCGCAGTTTGGCGAGCGCCTCGGCGAGGATCGCCTCGCCGTCCGCGTCGCTGCGCCGCTCCCGTACATACGCGAGGTGCGTCTTGTACGGCTCGGTGCGCGGCGGGTCCGGCGGGTTGTCCCGGTCCTGTCCGGCCGGGAAGCCGCAGCGGGGGCAGTCCCAGGTGTCGGGAACCTGCGCGTCGCTGGCGAAGCTCGGCTGCGTCTCGTGCCCGTTGGAGCACCAGAAGGAGATGCGCAGACGCGGCGCGGACTCGCCGCGCTCGGCCTCGCCCATCGGCCCCGCCCCGACCCGGCTTCCTCGGATCGCGTTGCCACTTGCCACGGTCGTAACTCCCTGCGTGATGGTGCCGCGAAGCGAGTCGGCGTTTCGCTTCGCTGCGAGCGCCTCAGTCTACGTAAGGCCCAACGCGCGTCCAGTGATGGGAGTTACCCCCGCCCCCAGACGCAAGCCCCATGATAGGCCGGGTCCGAAGACCCGTACCGAACATGGGGCGTTACGTGCTTTATGTGCGTTTTGTCCGGCCTGCCGAAGCCGACCGACGCTAGTGGTTGGTCTTCATCAGGATGCCGAGCACCACGATGCAGGCGAGCCAGAGCAGACCGATCACGACGGTGATCCGGTCGAGGTTGCGCTCGGCGACCGACGAGCCGCCGACGGAGGACTGCATGCCGCCACCGAACATGTCGGAGAGGCCGCCGCCCTTCCCCTTGTGCATCAGCACCAGCAGCATCAGCAGCAGGCTGAAGACGATCAGGGCGATCGAGAACCCCAAAACCACGGCTGGACCAACTTCCTCGGATTCGGATGGACGACGGGGGCAGGGTGGCGGACCACCTTGCCCCCGCAAGAGTACGACGGATCGCCCCCGGGAAGCACTTACTGGTCGCGGAAGCGGACGATCTTGACGAACTCGTCGGCGTCGAGCGAGGCGCCGCCGACCAGCGCGCCGTCGATGTCCGGCTTCGCCATGATCTCTGCGACGTTGCCGGACTTCACCGAGCCGCCGTACTGGATGCGCACCTTGTCGGCCACATCCTGGGAGTACAGCTCCGCGATCTTGCCGCGGATCGCCGCGCAGACCTCCTGTGCCTCGTCGGAGCCGCAGACCTTGCCGGTCCCGATGGCCCAGACGGGCTCGTAGGCGATCACGATGCTCTCGGCCTGCTCGGCCGGGAGGTCCTTCAGACCGCCCTCGACCTGGGCGAGCGTGTGGGTGACGTGCTCCCCCGCCTCGCGGACCTCCAGTTCCTCACCGACGCACAGGATCGGGGTCAGGCCGTGCTTGTAGGCGGCCTTGACCTTGGCGTTCACAAGATCGTCGCTCTCGCCGTGGTACTGGCGGCGCTCGGAGTGCCCGATCACCACGTAGGTGCACTTCAGCTTGGCCAGCATGGAGCCCGAGATCTCACCGGTGTAGGCACCGGAGTCGTGCGCCGAAAGATCCTGGGCACCGTACTTGATCTTGAGCTTGTCCCCGTCGACCAGGGTCTGCACGGAGCGCAGGTCCGTGAAGGGCGGCAGGACGGCGACCTCGACGGCCTCGTAGTCCTTGTCCGCCAGGGCGAAGGCGAGCTTCTGGACGTGGGCGATGGCCTCGAGGTGGTTGAGGTTCATCTTCCAGTTGCCCGCCATCAGCGGCGTGCGCCCGGAAGAAATCGATGCTGCCAAGGTTCAGTCCTCCAGTGCGGCGAGGCCGGGGAGCGTCTTGCCCTCGAGGTACTCGAGGGAGGCGCCGCCACCGGTCGAGATGTGACCGAATGCCGATTCGTCGAATCCCAGGATGCGGACGGCCGCGGCGGAGTCGCCACCGCCGACCACGGTGAAGCCCTGGGAGTCGACGAGGGCCTGGGCGACCGCCTTGGTGCCCTCGGCGAAGTCGGGGTGCTCGAAGACACCCATCGGGCCGTTCCAGAAGACGGTGGCCGCGTCGGCGAGCTTCGAGGCGTACAGCTTGCGGGTCTCCGGACCGATGTCCAGGCCCTCCTGGTCGGCCGGGATCGCGTCCGCGGCGACGGCGGTGGGGTTGGCCGGGGCCTTCGTCTTCAGGTCCGGGAAGTCGGGCGAGACCAGGGCGTCGACGGGCAGGACCAGCTCGACGCCGGTCTTCTCGGCGCGTTCGATGTATTCCTGGACGGCCGGGATCTGGTCCTCCTGCAGCAGCGACTTGCCGACCTCGTAGCCCTTGGCCTTGAGGAAGGTGTACGCCATGCCGCCGCCGACGAGGAGGCGGTCGGCCTTGCCGAGCAGCTGGTCGATGACGGCCAGCTTGTCGGAGACCTTGGCACCGCCGAGAGCGACGACGTAGGGCCGCTGGACGTCCTCGGTGAGCTTCTTCAGTACGCCGACCTCGGTGGCGATGAGGTAGCCGGCGTAGTGCGGCAGCCGGGCCGGGAGGTCGTAGACGGAGGCGTGCTTGCGGTGGACCGCGCCGAAGCCGTCACTCACGTACACATCGGCGAGGGCGGCGAGCCGGTCCGCGAACTCACCGCGCTCGGTGTCGTCCTTGGACGTCTCGCCGGGGTTGAAGCGCAGGTTCTCGATGACCGCGACCTGACCCGGCTGCAGGCCGTCGACCGCGTCGTGGGCGGCGGGGCCGACGGTGTCCTGGGCGAACGTCACGGGCGCCCCGAGGAGTTCACCGAGGCGCTCGGCGGCGGGCAGCAGGGAGAAGGCCGGGTCCGGGGCGCCCTTGGGGCGGCCCAGGTGCGAGGCGACGACCACCTTGGCGCCCGCCTCGGCGAGGGCCTTGACCGTGGGCAGGACGGCACGGATGCGGCCGTCGTCGGTGATGAGGCCGTCGGCGAGCGGCACGTTGAGGTCGGCGCGGACGAAGACCCGCTTGTTGTCCACGCCTTCGGAGAGAAGTTCGTCGATCGTCTTCATGGGTCGGACTCCTGGGGAAAGCTCTTGATCGTAACGAGGGCTGATCGGTCCGGACGGCCGGTCCGGGCCGATCGATCCGTGGGCGCGCCGGGGCTCGCCGCACGTGCGTCAGGGCTCGGGCAGCGCGACCGTGCGCTGCCCGAGCCCTGCTACCGCATGGGATGCCTGCTTGAAGCGATCAGAGCTGGTTGCCGACGAAGACCGTCAGGTCGACGAGGCGGTTGGAGTAGCCCCACTCGTTGTCGTACCAACCGATGACCTTCACGTTCTTGCCCTCCTGGACCATGGTCAGGGAGGAGTCGAAGGTGCAGGACGCCGGGGCGTTGACGATGTCGGAGGAGACGATCTCGTCCTCGGTGTACTCGAGGATGCCCTTCAGCTCGCCCTCGGCGGCCTTCTGGAAGGCGGCGTTGATCTCTTCCTTGGTGACCTCACGGCCGAGCTCGACGACCAGGTCGGTGACCGAGCCGGTCGGGACCGGGACGCGCATGGCGATGCCGTCCAGCTTGCCCTTGAGCTGCGGCAGGACCAGGGCGGTGGCCTTGGCGGCGCCGGTGGTGGTCGGGATGATGTTCTCGGCGGCGGCACGGGCGCGGCGCAGGTCCTTGTGCGGGAAGTCCAGGATGCGCTGGTCGTTCGTGTACGCGTGCACCGTGGTCATCAGACCCTTGACGATGCCGAAGTTCTCGTCGAGGACCTTCGCCATGGGCGCCACACAGTTGGTGGTGCAGGAGGCGTTGGAGATGACGTGGTGGTTCGCCGGGTCGTACTTGTCCTGATTGACGCCCATCACGATGGTGACGTCCTCGTTCTTGGCCGGAGCCGAGATGATGACCTTCTTGGCGCCACCGGCGATGTGCTTCTCGGCGTCTTCCTTCTTGGTGAAGATGCCGGTCGACTCGATGACGATGTCGACGCCCAGCTCACCCCACGGGATGTCGGCGGGGTTGCGCTCGGACAGGACCTTGATGGTCTTGCCGCCGACGGTGATGGTGTCCTCGGTGTGGGACACCTCCTCCTTGAGGCGGCCGAGGATGGTGTCGTACTTCAGCAGGTGAGCGGTGGTCGCGGTGTCACCCAGGTCGTTGACAGCCACGATCTCGATGTCTGCACCCTGCTCCAGCAGCGCGCGGAAGTAGTTACGACCGATGCGGCCAAAGCCGTTGATGCCTACGCGGATCGTCACGAACCGATCTCCTCGTTGGTACGCCGGGTTCGACGCCGGCGAGCTGTATGGGATGTCCCCGACCGCCTACGACCCTACCTCCCTGAGGCTGCCGTGGTGACATCGAGATGCCTCATACACGGCAGTGCGGTCCGTACCCGCCAGTAGGGGTACGGACCGCCCGGACATGAGGGCCCCGCCGCTCGTTCCGGTGACACGGGACCAACTGCCGTTGACAACCGGCCGTCAGAGGCCGAGCGCGTTGAGTGCCTTGCCGATCAGGGCCGTCCGGTCGGCCGCGGAGGTCAGGTGCTCCAGGCCGAAGCCGAGCAGCACCGTGCGGTCCGTGGTGACCGCTCCGTAGGTGCTGAACAGGGTTCCGGTGCGCGCCCAGTCCTTGAGGACGGCCGGGCTGCCGGCGGGCGGCCCCGCCACGTGCCAGGCTCCGAGGGACGTCTCGAAGCCCTCCGTCTCGACGGCCGTGCCGCCGACGACGAGCGAGGCCTCGTCGGCGAGGACGCCGTGGCCGCCGGTGCCCGGGTCGGTGATGTAGCTCAGCGAGACCTCGACCGTCTTCCCTGCGTACGCGCTCAGGTCGAAGCTCACCTGCTGCCAGCCGTTGGACGCGCCGGTCAGGCTGTGCCACGCGCCGGTGGTGCCTTTCGCGCTGCAGCCGCCCGACGCCACGGTCAGATAATGCTTGAGCCAGGGGTGCTCGCCCACCAGGAACCCGGCCTCGCAGTCCGCCGGCACGGCGTCGCTCGTGGCGCCGCCGGCCTCCGGCAGCGTGGTCCAGTCGTCGGCTCCGGCGGTGTGTACCTCGACCACGGCGTGGTCGTAGCCCGGTTCGGTGTCCCACAGCAGCCGGGTGCGCAGGGCGGGCGCGTCGGCCGCGGTCACCTTGGTGAGGTCGACGGTGCGCGTGAGCCGCTTGTAGGCGTTGTCGGTGTGGGCGGCCGCGGCCATGTACGAGCCCGCGTAGGGCTGGTACGGGTTGGCCGCCCCGGTGAACAGGCCCGCCCCCGCACCGGCGAACTGCGGGTACTTGTCCGCGGGCAGTTCCTCGGAGGTGACGCCGTACGCCCCGGCCTTGTCCAGCGGGTTGCCGGGCGCGTCGCCGAGTCCGGCGGTGAAGCCGCCGAGCTTGCCGGAGCCGGCGAATCCGGTGACCCCCGGCGCCGCCGTACGCGAGTAGGCGCCGAGGTAGTACTGGCTGAAGTCGTCCGAGAGGTTGCCGTCGCCGAGGTCGACGGTGCCGCCCGCCTGCTCCCCGGCCTCGATCAGCTTGCCGCCCTCGTTGAGGTAGGCGCGCAGCTGGAGCTGGGTGGCGTTGCCGGGGACGCTCGCGCCCGTGTAGTGGACGACCGCCTTGAAGTGGTGGAGCACCCCGAGCGCGTCGGGCGCGCCCTGGGTGGCGACGTCCCAGACGATCGCCTTGCGGCCCGCTGCCTTCAGGGCGTCGACGTAGGTCCGGGCCTGGGTGGCCTTGGCGCCCTCCTCGGCGACGACGAGGACGTCTGCCTTGGGCCGCTCGGCCACGGTGTAGGTGAAGTGCTTGCCGGCCGTCTTCCGCCCACCGCGGGACTCACCGGTGAACCAGACCTCGACCTTGTCGCCCGGGTGGCCGCCTCGGACCTTGGCCCGGTACTCGTCGAAGTAGAGGTTGTCGTCGCCGCCGTAGGTCTTGCCGCCCTTCCAGGGCCTGAGCGTCCGGCTCTCGACGCGGCCTTGGTTGACGCGGTACTTCAGCTCCTTGTCGCGTACGGACTTCCGGACGACGACGGAGACCTCCTGGTCGGCGCCGCGCGCGTAGGAGGTGGAGAACGTCGACGGGGTGAAGTCGGGTGCGTCGATGCCGACCGAGGAGGACGGCCGGTCCGGGTGGGAGGCGGTCTCGGCGACGGAGAGCGCGAACGGGATGTTCTTCTGGAACTCCTGCTGGATCAGCTTCTCGTCGTCGGGGAAGTTGAAGACGGACTCGCAGTCGGCGGCGTTCCAGGCATCGTTCGGGTCGATGCGGGACGCGGTCTGACAGGTGGACATCTCGGGGGTGAACATCGCCATGCCATTGACGTTCGACGCGTGGCCGTCCGCCTCGCCGTTGGTGGTGTACAGCTCCGAGGACACCTGCGAGCGGTAGCCGGGGATCGCGGGCTTGTCCGGGGTGCCGGCCAGCGCCTTGTAGAGGACGTCGTCGGGGGTCGGGGTCGCCACCTGCCAGCCGACGCCGTAGAGGAGCAGTTCGGCGGCGGAGTGGTAGTTGATGCCGTACCTGAATCCGATGCGCTTCTCGAAGCTGTCGAGCGCCCGGGTCTCGGGCTCGGACTGGGGGCTCGCGCCGCGGTAGGTCTCGCTGGTGGGCAGGGGGGACGAACCCTCGTCGTCGTAGCCCCACTTGTAGGCGAAGTTGCGGTTGAGGTCGACTCCGTCGCCGACGCCGATCACGCCGTCGCCGTTGACGTCCCGCAGGTTCTTGCGCCACAGACGGGTGCCCGGGTCCTTGAACGTGTAGTCGTAGCCGTCCGGGTTGGCCGAGAGGACGAACCACAGTTCGGTGGAGTCGACGATCTTCTTGATGCGCTTGTCGGTGGCGTAGTGGTCCAGGTAGTAGTGCATCAGCCGGCGGGTCATCTCCGGAGTGATCCACTCGCGTGCGTGCTGGTTGGACATGTACAGCACGGAGGGCTTGGAGCCGTCCCTGGACTTCCTCGCGCCCCTGGTCAGTTTGAGCGCGAGAATGTCCTGGCCGTTGATCGTCCTGCCGAGGGACACGACCTTGGTGAGGCCGGGGTGGGCCTGGCCCGTTCTGACGATCTCTTCCTTCAGACCGCCGCTGCCGCTGTACGGGCGGAACACGCCCTGGGCCGCGTTCTCGACGCGCGTCTCGGCCTTGGCCGACAGCGTGTGTTCGGTGAGGCGGACGCCCTGCTTCCTGAGCTTCCCGGCCTGCTTCTCGGTGAGGTAGACCTCCACGGTGCTCCTGCGGTTGCCGGTCACCTGTTCGCCGAGTTCGTGGCCGTCCTGGCCGGCCTCCAGCAGCAGGGGTATCTGCTTCTCGGTGACCTCGGCGCGGAAGACCCTGACCTCCTCCGGGTCCGGCCGGGAGGTCGTCCCGCTCTGTGCCTGGGCTATGGGTGCGAGGCCCGCTCCACCGAGCAGGAGTGTGCCGACAGCGAGGATCGATCTCGCTCTGTGTCTCATGGATCCCCCTAGCGATGGTTCGCCACAGCGGCGAATCAGCTGCCAGGCTCATGACAATCCATGATCGAGTCAAGGGTGCCTCCAGGACGGGCAAAGGCCGGTGACGGCGCCTCAAGCAGTCGTCGTCACCGGCCTGTTGGGCCTGCGGGGTCACCCCACCATGTTGTCCGCCATCTCCTCCGTGAGATTGGACTCCGTGCCCGGGATGCCGAGGTCCGCGGCGCGCTTGTCGGCCATCGCCAGCAGTCGGCGGATACGGCCCGCGACCGCGTCCTTGGTCAGCGGCGGGTCGGCGAGGGCGCCCAACTCCTCCAGCGATGCCTGCTTGTGCTCCATGCGCAGCCGGCCCGCGGCCGCGAGGTGCTCGGGAACCTCGTCGCCCAGGATCTCCAGAGCGCGCGCCACCCGTGCGCCCGCGGCGACCGCGGCGCGGGCCGAGCGGCGCAGGTTGGCGTCGTCGAAGTTGGCGAGGCGGTTGGCCGTGGCACGGACCTCGCGACGCATCCGCCGCTCCTCCCAGGCCAGCACGGACTCGTGCGCGCCGAGGCGGGTCAGCAGGGCGCCGATCGCGTCGCCGTCCCGTACGACCACCCGGTCCACGCCGCGCACCTCGCGGGCCTTCGCGGCGATCGACAGCCGCCGGGCGGCACCCACCAGGGCGAGCGCGGCCTCGGGGCCCGGGCAGGTGACTTCCAGGGACGACGAGCGGCCGGGCTCCGTCAGCGAGCCGTGCGCCAGGAACGCGCCGCGCCAGGCCGCCTCCGCGTCACACGTGGCCCCGGAGACCACCTGCGGGGGCAGGCCGCGGATCGGGCGGCCCCGCCCGTCGACGAGGCCGGTCTGACGGGCGAGCTGGTCACCGCCCGCGACCACCCGCACCACGTAGCGGGAGCCGCGGCGCAGACCGCCGGGCGCCATCACGATCAGCTCGGAGCTGTGGCCGAAGATCTCCAGGATGTCCCGCTTGAGCCGCCGGGCCGCCATCGCGGTGTCCAGCTCCGCCTCGATCACGATGCGGCCGCTGACCAGGTGGAGTCCGCCCGCGAACCGCAGGATCGCCGAGACCTCCGCTTTTCTGCAGCAGGTCCGGGTGACGGGAAGCCGGGAGATCTCGTCCTTCACCGCTGCCGTCATCGCCATGGGCCGATCCTTCCATGCATCCGAAAAATACGGTCGTACGCGGCGGCCAACAGCTCCGGGTCGTGCCGCGGGGTTCCGTCGGTCCGGGCCACCGGGGCCAGCTCGACCGCGGCACCGAACCGCTGGGCGGCCTCGGTCAGCAAGGCGCGGTCGAGCACGGCGGCCTGGTCGGCCAACACCACATCCAGGGCGAGTTTAGGGGCGTGTCGTCCCAAAACCTCCAAATGACGCTGCGGGGAGAAGCCCTCGGTCTCTCCGGGCTGCGGGGCGAGGTTCAGGGAGAGGACCCGGCGCGCCTTCGTCTCGACGAGGGCGTCCAGGAGCTCGGGCACGAGCAGATGCGGGATCACCGAGGAGAACCAGGACCCGGGCCCGAGCACCACCCAGTCGGCGTCCAGGACCGCTTCGACGGCTTCCGGGACGGCGGGCGGGTCGTTCGGCACCAGGTGCACGGACTGCACCTCGCCCGGGGTGAGCGCGACGGTCGCCTGCCCCCGTACGGTGTCGATCTCGTCCGGGCGCTCCGGGTCGTGGCCCTTGACCAGCGCCTGGAGCTCCAGCGGCACGGCGGACATGGGCAGCACCCGGCCATGGGCACCCAGCAGCCTGCCGACCAGGTCCAGGGCCTGGACGTGGTCGCCGAGCTGCTCCCACAGGGCCACGATCAGCAGGTTGCCGACCGCGTGGTCGTGCAGGTCGCCCTTGGACTGGAAGCGGTGCTGGATGACGCGGGCCCAGGTCTGGCCCCAGTCGTCGTCGCCGCACAGCGCGGCCAGCGCCTTGCGCAGGTCCCCGGGCGGGAGCACGCCCAGCTCGTCGCGCAGGCGCCCGCTGGAGCCGCCGTCGTCGGCGACGGTGACGACGGCGGTGAGGTCGCCGGTGATCCGGCGCAGCGCGGCGAGCGAGGCGGACAGGCCCATGCCGCCGCCGAGGGCGACCACCTTGGGCTGGGCACCACGGCGGCGCGCCCGGCCGCCACGGCCCTCCGGCACCACTCGGCGCAGCCTGCTCAGCCGCGGAGTACGTCCGGTCACTCGCGCCCCATGTCCCGGTGCACGACCACGGTCTCCACTCCCTCGGCGGCCAGGCGGGCGGCCAGCTTCTCCGACATGGCGACGGAGCGGTGCTTGCCGCCGGTGCAGCCGATGGCGATGGTCACGTAGCGCTTGCCCTCACGGCGGTACCCGGCTGCGATCAGCCGCAGCAGCTCCGCGTAGCGGTCGAGGAACTCCTTCGCGCCGGGCTGGTTGAAGACGTACGCGGCCACCTCCTCGTTGAGGCCGGTGTAGGGGCGCAGCTCCGGGACCCAGTGCGGGTTGGGCAGGAAGCGCATGTCGGCGACGAGGTCGGCGTCCACCGGCAGGCCGTACTTGAAGCCGAAGGACATGACGGTGGCCCTCAGCTCGGGCTCCTCCTCCCCGGCGAACTGGGCGTCCATCTTGGCGCGCAGCTCATGCACGTTCAGGCTGGAGGTGTCTATCACCAGGTCGGCGTCGCCACGCAGCTCGCGCAGCAGCTCGCGCTCGGCGGCGATGCCGTCGACGATGCGGCCGTCGCCCTGGAGGGGGTGCGGACGGCGCACGGACTCGAAACGGCGCACCAGGGCCTCGTCGGAGGACTCCAGGAAGACGATCCTCCGGGTGACGTTCTTCGCCTCCAGGTCCGCCAGGGACTCGCGGAGGTTGTCGAAGAAGCGGCGGCCTCGGACGTCGACGACGACCGCGATCCGGGCGACGTTGCCCTGCGAGCGGGCGCCCAGCTCCACCATGGTGGGGATCAGGGCGGGCGGCAGGTTGTCGACGACGAACCAGCCGAGGTCCTCCAGACACTTGGCGGCCGTCGAACGGCCGGCGCCGGACATGCCGGAGATGATCACCAGCTCGGGGATGGCCGCCTCGGGGATCCCGGCCGTTTCACTGCCCGTACTCACCTGTGCTCCGTTGTCCTGGGCGGCCTGCTGCCGCCCCTGGTCCGCGCCCGACTCCCTGGGATCCGGGCGATCCGGCTGGTTCAGCGCCGGTCGTTCTTCTGGGTGCTGGTCGTGCTCGGTCATGTCTCCTGCCCCCGTCGCTCGTGCGGGGCGCCCGTGGACACGGGTTCCCCGGAGGAACCGGCCGTCGTAACGGGTTCCTCCTCTTCCATGATCTCTCCAGTCGCCGTGTTGACGGCGGGTGCGGCCGGGGCCGCCTGGGCGAGGGCCACGGCGATGGTCTCGGCCGTCTTGCGGCCGATGCCGGGAACCTCCTGAATCTGGTCGACCGTCGCGGAACGCAGTCTCTTCACCGAGCCGAAGTGCTTGATCAGCGCCTGCTTGCGGGTCTCGCCGAGGCCCGGCACATCGTCCAGGGGGCTCGCCCTGAGGCGCTTGGTCCGCTTGCTGCGCTGGTAGGTGATCGCGAAGCGGTGGGCCTCGTCCCGGACCCGCTGGAGCAGGTAGAGACCCTCGCTGGTGCGTGGCAGGACCACCGGGTCCTCCTCGTCCGGCAGCCACACCTCCTCCAGCCGCTTGGCGAGACCGCACACGGCGATGTCGTCGATGCCGAGCTCGTCCAGGGCCCGCCGGGCCGCGGCGACCTGCGGCTGCCCGCCGTCGACGACGACGAGCTGCGGCGGGTAGGCGAACCGCTTGGGTCGCCCGTCTTCCTCGGTGAGCACCTCGCCGTCCGCCCACTCCCCCGTCTTCTCCTTCTCGGCCAGGTAGCGCCGGAAGCGGCGGGTGATCACCTCGTGCATGGACCGGACGTCGTCCTGCCCCGCGAAGCCCTTGATCTGGAAGCGGCGGTACTCGCTCTTGCGCTGCAGCCCGTCCTCGAAGACGACCATGGAGGCCACGACGTCCTCGCCCTGCAGGTGCGAGATGTCGTAGCACTCGATCCTGAGGGGGGCGCTGTCCAGGTCGAGGGCGCCGGCGATCTCCTCCAGGGCGCGCGAGCGGGTGGTCAGGTCGGAGGCGCGCTTGGTCTTGTGCAGTGCGAGCGCCTGCTGGGCGTTGCGCTGCACGGTTTCCATCAGCGCCTTCTTGTCGCCGCGCTGGGGGATGCGCAGCGACACGTTCGACCCGCGTCGGCCGGTGAGCCAGTCCTGGACGGGCTCTATGGGGTCGGGCAGCGCCGGGACGAGGACCTCCTTGGGCACCGAGTCGCCCGTCTCGTCGCCGTAGAGCTGCTGGAGGGCGTGCTCGACGAGGGCGCCGGTGGTGATCTCCTCGACCTTGTCGGTGACCCAGCCGCGCTGGCCGCGCACGCGTCCACCGCGCACGTGGAAGATCTGCACAGCTGCTTCGAGTTCGTCCTCGGCGACCGCGATGAGGTCGGCGTCGGTCGCGTCCGTGAGCACGACCGCGTTCTTCTCCATGGCCTTCTTCAGGGCCTCTATGTCGTCGCGCAGTCTGGCGGCCCGCTCGTACTCCATTTCCTCGGCCGCCTCCATCATCTGCTTCTCCAGACGACGGAGGTACGTCCCCGTGCGGCCCGCCATGAAGTCACAGAACTCCTCAGCCAGTTCGCCGTGGTCCTCGGGGGAGATCCGGCCCACACAGGGCGCGGAGCACTTGCCGATGTAGCCGAGCAGGCAGGGGCGGCCGGTTCGGGCCGCGTTCTTGAAGACGCCGGCCGAGCAGGTACGTACGGGGAAGACGCGGAGCAGCAGGTCCACGGTGTCGCGGATCGCCCAGGCGTGCGAGTACGGCCCGAAGTACCGCACACCCTTGCGCTTCTGGCCGCGCATCACCTGCACCCGCGGGAACTCCTCGTTCATCGTCACCGCGAGGTACGGGTAGCTCTTGTCGTCGCGGTACTTGACGTTGAACCGGGGGTCGAACTCCTTGATCCAGGTGTACTCCAGCTGCAGGGCCTCGACCTCCGTGGACACCACGGTCCACTCCACGGACGCGGCCGTGGTGACCATGGTGCGGGTGCGCGGGTGGAGGCTCGCCAGGTCCTGGAAGTAGTTCGCCAGGCGCTGACGCAGGCTTTTCGCCTTTCCGACGTAGATCACCCGGCGGTGCTCGTCACGGAACCTGTAGACCCCGGGAGAGTCCGGGATCTCTCCTGGCTTGGGGCGGTAGCTGGAGGGGTCGGCCATGTCTCACACCCTACTGGCGGGGGCCGACAGCGCGGCGCCCCTGTGGACAGCGGCCGGGGTGACGGAGGCCGGCTCGACCGGGATGTCTCGGCGGACGGTCGCCCCACCGGAGGCCGTCCGCGCCGCGGCCCGCCGGTGCTGCCCACGGCCGTCGGCGGGCGGTGCCCGGGTCGCCGGGAACACCGGTCGCACGGTCGGACACCCTCCGCTGCCGCGCAGCCACCCACGGTGCCACGAGCGGGGTTCGTACCCGTCCCACCGAGCGGGTTCCGGACACCGCCCGGCCAGGGGCCGGCATCAGGTGTTGTCGGGGCTTGGTCAACACGCTTCAATGCGGGGAAACTTCGGGCCGCGAACGGAGAGGTTCGCTTGTGAACGAGCCTCGCACGCCCCGGGCGCCCCGGCACCACCCTGCGTACGGTCTGACCAGCCGTCGCGCATTCACAGAAAGGCCCCCCTGTATGCGGCACGGCACACAGCATGCGGACGTCGTCCCGGTGGAGTTGGAGGCGGCTCTGCGCGGCGGCCCCTTCCACGTCGCACTGCGCGCCGCGATCGCTGCCCGAGGACTGCCGCTGCAGCGCGTGCAGCACCACCTGTCCCGGCACGGGGTCAGGGTCGGAGTGACGAGCCTGAGCTACTGGCAGCAGGGTGCGCGCCGCCCCCAGCGGCCCGAGTCCCTGCGCGCGGTGCGCGCCCTGGAGGAGATCCTGCAGCTGCCGGACGAGTCCCTGATCCGGTTGCTCGCCATCTCCGACGAGCAGCCGGGTCCCGACCGTCCCGCGAGCCGTTCGTACCGAGCCCTGGTGGAGGCCTCCGGCGTCCTGGAACAGCTCCTCGCCGAGCTGGAGGCGCCGCTCGACGACGGGCTGCTCACCATCGGCCACCACGACCGCGTGCGCATAGGATCACGCCGGGAACTGCTGGCGCGCGAGTCGCACCACATCGTGCGCGCCCACCGGGACGGCGTGGACCGCTACATCGCCGTTCACCACGGCGATCCCGGGTGCGCCCCCGAGCGCATCGCGGTGCACGCCCTCGAGAACTGCCGCACGGGACGTGTGCGCCGGCACCACGACACGGGCCTGCTGGTCGCCGAACTGCTCTTCGACACGCGGCTCCACTCCGGCGATACGTTTCTCTTCCGCTACGCCTTCGAGGACGGCACCGCGGGCACCTCCGGCGAACACGTCCGCGGGTTCCGTGTCCCGGGCGGGCAGTACGCGCTCCAGGTGCGCTTCGACGAGACGGCGCTGCCGGTGCGCTGCCACCGGTTCACCCAGCAGTCCGCGGCCGCTCCGCGCAGCGGCCGCCAGGAGCTGCGGCTGAGCGGGCTCCACCACTCGGTGCACCTGGTGGAGCCGCGCGTGCGCTCGGGGATCGTGGGGATCTGCTGGGACTGGGACTGACCCGGGCCGGGCAGCGTCTCAGGCCGCCGGGCCCGCCACGATCCTGCCGTTCTTCACCTGGACGGGCAGCTCGTGCAGCGGCTCGGTGGCCGGGGCCTGCACCACTTCGCCGGTGAGTGCGTCGAACTCACTCCCGTGGCAGGGGCAGACGAGCGTCGTCCCGGAGAGTTTGTTGATGGGGCACCCGGCGTGCGTGCAGATCGTGCTGTACGCCTTCAGGGAGCCGTCCGCCGCACGGCTCACCACCACGTTCTCGTCCCGGTACAGCTTCGCGGCGCCCTTGGGAACCTCACTCTCGGAGCCCAGCGCGACCGGTGCGGTCGGGGTCGCTTCCGGCGCCGTTCCGCCCTCGCCGGCCGCCGAACAGGCCGCGAGGCCGAGTCCGGCGACCGGAGTGAGCGCCGCCCCGCGCAGGACGGTGCGACGGGTCGCGGAGGGACGGGTGGGCATGGCATCTCCACTGGTCAAGGTCGGCCCCGCCGGGTCGGCGCGGGCACACCGACGATAGCGGCACGAATCATTCCGCTTTCGGCCGGGTCGCAGGGCCGGCGTACGGAGACCGGAAGCGCCGGGGCGGCAGCGCAACCCAGTCGAGGCGACGAGCTCGCACCCGGATGGGTCCTGAGTGCACGGCTGACGTAAACGCTTGCGCAAGCGTTTACGTCAGCCGCCGAATGGGATACGTTCGCCGCCGGACGGCTCGAGAGGGAAGACGCCGAGGAGGGGACCCGATGGCAACCATGGCCGATGTCGCACGGAGTGCGGGCGTGTCCGTCGCCACCGTCTCGCACGTCCTGAACGGCACCCGCCCGGTACTGCCCCACACCCGCCAAGCCGTGCTGCACGCCATCGACGAACTGGGCTACACACCGAACACCCTCGCCCGTTCCCTGGTGACCTCGCGCACCCGGTCGATCGGGCTCGCCGTGTCGGCGATCAGCAACCCGTACTTCACGGAGATCCTCCAAGGCGTGGAGGCCGCCGCCCTGGAACACGGTTACAGCCTGCTCATCGCCGATCCGCACGACGACCCGGAGCACGAGCGCAAGGTGGTCCAGCTGCTGCACGAGCGTCGCGTCGACGGCCTGATCGTCGCGCCCTCGGCGGACCCGCGCGAGCTCCTCGCCCTTCTGGGACGGCACGGCCTACCGACCGTGTTCCTTGACCGCCTGGTCGACGGCATTCCCGACCCCGCGGTCACGCACCGGCAGAACGCGAGCACCGGGGACGGCGCGCAGGAGGACCCCGCTGCCGGGCGCGCCGCCAAGGCCGGGCACGTCACTGGGGCCGAGGACGCCGACGAGCCGGGCAAGTCCTCGGCCGCGGCCTTCCGCTTCGACCAGGTCTGTGCCGAGAACGCCGAACCCATGGCCCACCTCGTCACCCACCTCGTCCAGCGCGGCCACCGGCGCATCGGCCTCGTCGCGGGCCTGCCCGGCCTCAGCACCACCTCCGAGCGGATCAGCGGTTACCGGCGCGCCCTGGCGGCCGCCGGGCTGCCGTACGACGAGCGGTTGGTGGTGCACGGCGACTCCGCGGCCGAGGGCGCGGAGCGCGCCACCGCCGCCCTGCTGACGCTCGCGGCGCCGCCCACCGCCCTGGTCACGGCCAACAACGCGATGACCATCGGGGCGCTGCGCGTCCTGCGCACGCGAGGCCTGTCCGTACCGGAAGACCTGGCGCTCGCCTGCTTCGACGACTTCCCCTGGGCGGATCTGTTCTCCCCCCGGCTGACCGCTGTCTCCCAGCCCAGCCGAGAAATCGGCGCCCGGGCCGTGCGGCTCCTCCTGGAGCGGCTCGAGGCCCCGGACCGTCCCTCCCGCACCGTGCGGCTCCCCTGTGCGTTCGTCCACCGCACGTCGTGCGGCTGTCCCGACACTCCGTTCCAGAAGGGAACCCTCTCGTGATCGTCGTCGCCGGTGAGGCTCTGATCGACCTGGTCCCGCAGGGCCGGGGCGCGCTCGCACCGTTGCAGCCGGCGCTGGGCGGCGGCCCGTACAACACCGCCATCGCGCTCGGCCGGCTGGGGTCCCCCACCGCCTTCTGCTCCCGTACCTCCCACGACGCCTTCGGCGAGGCCCTGCTGGACGGGCTGCGCCAGGCGGGCGTGGACGTGTCGGCCGTACAACGCGGCACCGAGCCGACCACCTTGGCGGCCGCCACGATCGACGAGCACGGCTCGGCCAGCTACTCCTTCTACGTCGAGGGCACCGCCGACCGGCTCTTCACGGCACCGGCGAGCCTTCCCGAGGGCACGCGGGCCGTGTCGTTCGGTACCTGCTCGCTGGTCCTGGAACCAGGGGCGAGCGCGTACGAGGAGCTGATGCGCAGCGCCGCGGCGCAGGGTGTGTTCACGGCCCTCGACCCGAACATCCGCGCAGGCCTGATCCCGGACCCCGACGCCTATCGCGCCCGTTTCAAGAGCTGGCTGCCGTCGGTTTCACTGCTCAAGCTCTCCGCCGAGGACGCCGCGTGGCTGGGCGGCAGCCCGCGGGAATGGCTCGCCTCCGGCCCCGCCGCCGTGGTGATCACCCATGGCGGCGACGGGATCACGGCGTACACCGGGGACGGGGCGGAGTACTCCGTGCCGGGGGTGCGGGTCAACGTCGTGGACACGATCGGCGCCGGCGACACCGTCAACGCGGCCCTGCTGCACGGCCTGGCCGCCCGCGACGCCCTCTCCCCCGCCGCCGTGGTGAGCCTGGGCGCCGACGGCTGGACGGAACTGCTGGGCTTCGCGGCCCACGCCGCGGCGATCACCTGCTCCAGGGCCGGCGCGGAACCGCCCTACGCCTCCGAACTCGCGGGCGCTTAGCCTCGAGTCAGCCATATCTGCGGTTCATGGAGCCGCCGGGACAGGGCGCGGGCTGCACCGTGCGGCGCCCCGCGGGGAGTTCCCGCGGGGCGCCGCACCTTCGGTGTCCGTCAGGCCTTGCGTGCCCGCGTGGTCTTCTTCGCGGGTGCCGCCTTCTTCGTGGTGGTGGCGGCCTTCTTGGTCGCCGTGTTGTTGGCGGTCGTCACGGCCCTGGCCGTCGCCGTCTTCTTCGCCGTCGAACTGGCGGCGACCGCGTTCTTGGCCGCGCTCCTGCGCGGTGCCTTCACCGAGGCGGCGTCGCTGATGCGCTCGGCGCCGAGGATCTCGCGCAGGAACTTGCCGGTGTGGCTGGCCGGGATGCCGGCGACCTCCTCCGGCGTGCCCTCGGCGACCACCAGGCCGCCGCCCGCGCCGCCCTCGGGACCCATGTCGACGACCCAGTCGGCGGTCTTGATGACGTCGAGGTTGTGCTCGATGACGATGACCGTGTTGCCCTTGTCGACCAGGCCGCCGAGCACCTTGAGCAGCTTGCTGATGTCCTCGAAGTGCAGGCCGGTGGTCGGCTCGTCCAGAACGTAGACGGTGCGTCCGGTGGACCGCTTCTGCAGCTCGCTCGCCAGCTTCACGCGCTGGGCCTCGCCGCCGGACAGGGTCGTCGCGGACTGGCCGAGCCGGACGTAGCCGAGACCGACGTCGTTCAGCGTCCTGAGGTGACGGGAGATCGCCGGGACCGCCTCGAAGAAGTTCATGGCCTCCTCGATCGGCATGTTCAGCACGTCGGCGATGGACTTGCCCTTGTAGTGGACCTCCAAGGTCTCCCGGTTGTAGCGGGCGCCGTGGCAGACCTCGCACGGGACGTAGACGTCCGGGAGGAAGTTCATCTCGATCTTGATGGTGCCGTCGCCCGCGCAGTTCTCGCAGCGGCCGCCCTTGACGTTGAAGGAGAAGCGACCGGGCTGGTAGCCGCGGACCTTCGCCTCGGTGGTCTCGGCGAACAGCTTGCGGATGTGGTCGAAGACACCGGTGTACGTCGCCGGGTTCGAGCGCGGGGTGCGGCCGATGGGCGACTGGTCGACGTGCACGACCTTGTCGACGAGGTCGTCGCCGTCCACGCGCGTGTGCCGCCCGGGGACGTTGCGCGCGCCGTTCAGCTCACGGGCCAGGTGCGTGTACAGGATGTCGTTGACCAGCGTCGACTTGCCGGAGCCGGACACACCCGTGACCGCTGTGAACACGCCCAGCGGGAAGGACACGTCGATGTCCTGGAGGTTGTTCTCCCGGGCGCCGTGCACCGTCAGCTGCCGCGAGGGGTCGCGGGGACGCCGGATGTCCGGCAGCGGGATCGCCTTCTTGCCCGACAGGTACTGGCCGGTCTGCGACTCCTCGTTGGCGAGCAGCTCCTTCAGGGAGCCGCTGTGCACGACCTTGCCGCCGTGCTCGCCCGCGCCGGGGCCGATGTCGACGACCCAGTCGGCGGTCTTGATGGTGTCCTCGTCGTGCTCCACGACGATGAGCGTGTTGCCCATGTCGCGCAGTCGGACCAGGGTCTCGATCAGCCGGTGGTTGTCGCGCTGGTGCAGGCCGATGGACGGCTCGTCGAGCACGTACAGCACACCGACGAGGCCGGAGCCGATCTGGGTGGCCAGACGGATGCGCTGCGCCTCGCCGCCGGAGAGGGTGCCGGCCGCGCGGTTCAGCGAGAGGTAGTCGAGGCCGACGTCGACCAGGAATCGCAGCCGCTCGTTGACCTCCTTCAGGACCCGCTCGGCGATCTTCTTGTCCCGGGCGTCGAGCTTCAGCTCGCGCAGGAAGTCCGCGCAGTCGCTGATGGACATCGCGGAGACCTCGGCGATCGACTTGTCCATGATCGTGACCGCGAGGACGACCGGCTTCAGGCGGGTGCCCTGACAGCTGGGACAGGGCACCTCGCGCATGTAGCCCTCGAAGCGCTCACGGCTCGCGTCGCTCTCGGCCTCGCTGTGCCGGCGCCGTACGAAGGGCACCGCGCCCTCGAAGGGCGTGGTGTACACGCGCTCGCGCCCGTAGCGGTTGCGGTAGCGCACCTCGATCTGCGTCTTGTGGCCGTAGAGCAGGGCCTTCTTGGCGCGCTGCGGCAGGCCCGCGAAGGGGATGTCCGTCCGGAAGCCCAGCGCGTCGGCGAGGGCGCCGATGAGGCGGCCGAAGTAGTCCTTGGTGTGCCCGTGCGACCAGGGGTGGATGGCGCCCTCGTCGAGGGTCTTCTCCTCGTCGGGGACGATCAGCTCGGGGTCGACCTCCATGCGCGTGCCGATGCCCGTGCACTCGGGGCAGGCGCCGAAGGGCGAGTTGAAGGAGAAGGAGCGGGGTTCGAGCTCCTCGAAGGACAGGTCGTCGTACGGGCAGTAGAGGTGCTCCGAGTACATGCGCTCGCGCTCGGGGTCGTCCTCTGGCAGGTCCACGAAGTCGAGCACGACCATGCCGCCGGACAGGCCGAGCGCGGTCTCCACGGAGTCGGTGAGGCGGCGCTTGGCGGAGTCCTTGACCGTGAGGCGGTCGACGACCACCTCGATGGTGTGCTTCTCCTGCTTCTTCAGCGTGGGCGGCTGGGACAGCTGGATCGTCTCGCCGTCCACCCGGGCGCGGCTGTAGCCCTTGGTCTGGAGATCGGCGAAGAGGTCGACGAACTCACCCTTGCGCTCGCGCACCAGCGGCGAGAGCACCTGGAAGCGGCTCCCCTCCGGCAGCTCCAGGACTTTGTCGACGATGGCCTGCGGGGACTGGCGCGAGATCGGGCGGCCGCACTCGGGGCAGTGCGGCTTGCCGATGCGCGCGAAGAGCAGGCGCAGGTAGTCGTAGACCTCGGTGATCGTGCCGACCGTCGAACGAGGGTTGCGCGAGGTCGACTTCTGGTCGATCGAGACGGCAGGCGACAGGCCCTCGATGAAGTCGACGTCCGGCTTGTCCATCTGCCCGAGGAACTGCCGGGCGTACGAGGACAGCGACTCCACGTAACGGCGCTGCCCCTCGGCGAAGATCGTGTCGAAGGCCAGCGAGGACTTGCCCGACCCCGACAGGCCCGTGAAGACGATGAGCGCGTCGCGTGGCAGGTCGAGCGAGACATTCTTCAGGTTGTGCTCGCGCGCTCCACGGACGATGAGACGGTCGGCCACGCCGGTCCGCACCTTTCTTGAGAGAAGCGACAGGGGCGAGGCCCCCGCTTTCCCAGACTAGGGGGAGCCACTGACAACGCCGGTCGGATTCCAGGGTTGACAACAATCCCCGGCCATCCAGCATGCCCGACGCCGGACTCGACCATATAGCACGTGCATTCGATTTGCGGGTCGGGGCGGCCTCCTTCACCCGAAGGAGTGGCGGGGCTAGGGTCGGCGCCATGAAGGATCACGCGCGCGACCTGGCATCTGTACGCGATGCGACCGGGCGACTGCTCACCGCAGCCGCCAAACTGGACAACGCCGCTGTGGCCGAACCGTCACGGCTGCCCGGCTGGAGCCGCGGCCATGTCCTCGCCCACCTCGCCCGCAACGCCGACGCACTTGTGAACGTGCTGCAGGGCCGTCCCATGTACGCCTCGGCCGAATCCCGGGACGCCGACATCGAACGGGACGCTCGACGGCCCCTGGACGTCCAGCTCGCCGACCTGCGCGAGAGCGAGGCCCGCTTCCAGGAGGCGGGAGCCGCGCCCGCGGACTGGTCGCGCACGGTGGAGCTGCGCAACGGGGTCACCGACAAGGCGGCCCGGGTGCCGTTCAGGCGCTGGGTCGAGGTCGAACTGCACCACGTCGATCTCGGGATCGGGTACGAGCTCGAGGACCTGCCGGCGGAGTTCGTCGAGCGGGAGATCGACTTCCTCGCGGAGCGGTTCACCGGACACTCCGGTGTGCCGCCGACACGCGTCACCGACGGCACGCGCGCGTGGAGCACGGGCCGCGAGGCGGCCGAGCCCGAGGTGATCGTCCGGGGCCCCGCACCCGACCTGCTCGGCTGGCTCTCCGGCCGCCACGACGGAGCCTCCCTCACATCCGAGGGAGGGCCGCTGCCGACGCTTCCGCCGCTGTAGGTCTCGGGCGGCCGTCGGCACCCTCGCCGCTATAGGCTGCGGGCATGACGTACAGCGGAGAGGTGACGGTCGGCGGCCCGGCGGATGTGCACGAGCTGAAGGACCTGATGATCACCAAGATCGCGGTCGGCCCGATGGACAACAACGCCTATCTGCTGCGCTGCCGCGCCACCGACGAGCAGCTGCTGATCGACGCGGCCAACGACGGCAGGACGCTCCTCGGCATGATCGGTGACGACGGCATCGCGTCCGTCGTCACCACCCACCGGCACGCCGACCACTGGCAGGCGCTCGCCGAGGTCGTGGCGGCCACGGGTGCGCGCACCTACGCGGGCCGGGACGACGCCGAGGGCATTCCCGTGCCGACGGACGTCCTGGTCGACGACGGCGACACGATCCGGGTGGGGCGCGTGGAACTCACCGCGCGCCACCTGGTGGGCCACACGCCCGGCTCGATCGTCCTCGTGTACGACGACCCGCACGGCCACCCGCATGTGTTCACCGGGGACTGCCTCTTCCCGGGCGGTGTGGGCAACACGCACAAGGACCCGAAGGCCTTCGCCAGCCTGATCCACGATGTCGAGACGAAGATCTTCGATGTGCTGCCGGACGAGACCTGGGTGTACCCCGGGCACGGCAACGACACCACGCTGGGCGACGAGCGCCCGCACCTGCCGGAGTGGCACGCCCGCGGATGGTGAACCGCCGTGGCACGCACGGACGGCGAACCACCATGGCACGCACGGACAGCGAACCGCCCAGCTGGTGTGAGCCCGGCGTGACAGCGGGGCGCACGCGCCCCGTGTGAACCGTTCGCACGCGTTGGTCTCGTGCGTGCGCTCCCGGCGCGCCCAATGGTGCAGTCCACTGGAAAGCAGCCCCGCACAGGATGACGGCTCCTGCGCGGTGATGGGCCGCCGGTCCCCCGATCCCCGCCCTCGACCGGCGGCCCCGGCCCGCGTTCCGCCCCAGCGTTCACAGGAATGCAACACTCGTTCCCACCATGCGGACAGTTGCTGACCTGACCTCGACAAACAGGGCGTCGCGCTGCCAATCTCCCGCCATGCACCTCGCCCAACGCGCCCTGCGCCGCGCCGCGTCCGGCGCCACCGTCGCCCTGCTCGCCCTCGCCGTGGGCTGCGCCCCGCAGCCGGAGGAGAACGCCTCCCCCAAGGCTTCCGGGACGGGCGCCCAGACGTGCGCGAAGGGCAAGCTGGCCACCAAGACGTCCGGAAAGCTGACGATCGCGACCGACGAGCCCGCCTACGAGCCCTGGTTCAAGGACGACAAGCCGGCCAACGGCAAGGGCTTCGAGTCGGCCGTCGCCTACGCCGTGGCGCAGCAGCTCGGCTACGGCCAGAGCACTGTCGTATGGCAGACCGTCCCCTTCAACAAGGCCTTCGCGCCTGGGGAGAAGACCTTCGACTTCGACATCAACCAGGTGTCGATCAGTGCCGAGCGCAAGAAGGCCGTGGACTTCTCCTCCGGCTACTACGACGTCCGCCAGGCCGTCATCGCCCTGAAGGGTTCCAAGGCCGCGAAGGCGAAGAGCATCGCGGACCTGAAGGACGTCAAGCTGGGTGCGCAGGTCGGCACCACCAGCCTCGACTACATCACCAACGTGGTGAAGCCGAAGCAGCAGCCGGCCGCGTACGCCAAGAACGACCAGGCGAAGTCGGCCCTGAAGAACGGTCAGGTGGACGCCATCGTCACCGACCTGCCCACCGCCTTCTACATCACCGCGGCCGAGGTGACCGACGCCAAGATCGTCGGCCAGTTCGAGAACCAGGGCGGGACGCCCGAGCAGTTCGGGCTCGTCCTCGACAAGGGCAGCGCGCTCACCCCGTGCGTGACCTCCGCCGTGGACGCCCTGCGCAAGGACGGCACCCTGGCGAAGCTGGAGCAGCAGTGGCTGTCCGACGCCGTCGACGCTCCGGTGCTCAAGTGACCGTCATCGGTCAGGAGTCGGGAGGGGACTCCGGCGAAGCCGGTATGCCGGGCACGGGCGTCGTGCCCGGCGGGGACGACGCGTACGTCCCCTCGCAGCGGCGGATCGAGCGCGAGCGCCACAAGCGCGCACGCGCCCGGCGCGCCACTGCGATCGCGGCACTGTCGACGCTCGTCACCGCGGCCGTCGTCTACCTGATCGTCGTCAACGCGCCCGGCTGGCCGCGCACCGAAGAGACGTTCTTCAACGCGCACTACGCGCGCGAGGCGCTCCCGAAGGTGCTCGACGGGCTGTGGCTCAACGTGCGTCTGCTGCTGGTGTGCGGCGTCGCGGTCCTCGTCCTCGGCATGCTGATCGCCGTCGCCCGCACCCTGCGCGGGCCGGTGTTCTTCCCGCTGCGCGTCCTGGCCGCCGCGTACACGGACTTCTTCCGCGGACTGCCCCTGATCATCAACCTGATGATCGTGGTCCTGGGCGTGCCCGCGCTGCGGTTGCAGGGCGTGACCGTCGATCCGGTGCTGCTCGGCGGGACGGCGCTCACGCTCACGTACTCGGCGTACGTGGCCGAGGTGTTCCGAGCCGGCATCGAGTCCGTCCATCCCTCGCAGCGCGCCGCGGCCCGCTCCCTCGGCCTGACGAACCGCCAGGCGCTGCGCCATGTGGTGCTCCCTCAGGCAGTACGTCGCCAGGTGCCACCCCTGCTCAACGATCTGGTGTCACTCCAGAAGGACACCGGGCTGGTCTCGATCGGCGGTGCGGTCGACGCCGTTCGGGCCTCCGACATCATCGTGGGCCGGAGTCTCAACTACACGCCGTACATCGTCGCCGGGCTTGTCTTCGTGGCGCTGACCATCCCGATGACCCGCTTCACGGACTGGGTGACCGCCCGGATGGACCGGCAGCGGGCGCAGGGAGGGAACCTGTGAGCGACATCCTCGAGAAGTCCCATGCCGCATCCGGTGCGCCGGGCGGCGGGCCCGTGCTGCGCATGGAGTCCGTCCGCAAGACCTTCGGCGATTCGGTCGTTCTCCGGAACGTCGATCTGGAGGTCTCCCCGCACACGGTGACGGCCCTGATCGGTGCTTCCGGCTCGGGCAAGTCGACGCTGCTGCGCTGCGCGAACCTCCTGGAGGAGATCGACGACGGCGCCATCTGGCTGGACGGAGAGGAGATCACCGACCCGCGTGTCGACCAGGACGCCGTACGGCGCCGGATCGGCGTCGTCTTCCAGGCGTACAACCTCTTTCCCCACCTGACCGTCCTGGAGAACATCACGCTCGCCCCGCGCCGGGTGCACGGCGTCGCGCGGGCGGCGGCCGATGAGCACGCCCGCGAGTTGCTGGAGCGGCTCGGACTCGCCGCCAAGGCGACCGAGTACCCGGACCGGCTCAGCGGCGGCCAGCAGCAGCGCGTCGCGATCGTGCGGGCGCTGGCCGTACGCCCCCGGCTGCTGCTTCTGGACGAGATCACCGCGGCACTCGACCCGGAGCTCGTGGGCGAGGTCCTCAGTGTCGTCCGGGACCTGAAGGACGACGGCATGACCATGGTGCTCGCCACCCACGAGATGGGCTTCGCCCGTGAAGTCGCGGACCAGGTCTGCTTCCTGGAGGGCGGCGTGGTCCTGGAGCGCGGTACGGCCGAGCAGGTCTTCGGCGATCCGCAGCAGGAGCGCACACGGCGCTTCCTGCACCGGATCGTGGAGGCGGGGCGGCTCTGAGGCAGGGGCTGCTTCCCCCGAGGTCACGCCTCCGTTCGCCCCGCCCCCACGAGCGTCGCGACCCGCTCCACGGCGAACGCGTACCCCTGCACCCCGCACCCGGCGATGACCCCGTCGGCCCTCAGGGAGACGTAGGAATGGTGCCGGAACTGCTCACGCTGGTGGATGTTGGAGATGTGGACCTCCACCACCGGCAGCCCGTCACAGGTGTTGAGGGCATCGAGGATCGCGACGGAGGTGTGCGAGTAGGCGGCCGGGTTGATCACGATCCCGGCGTGGTTCAGGCGCGCCTCGTGGATCCACTCCACCAGTTCGCCCTCGTGGTTGGACTGCCGGAAGTCCACCGTGCCGCCGTAGGCGGCCGCCGCCTTCACGCACAGCGCCTCGACGTCCGCGAGCGTGTCGGAGCCGTAGATCTCCGGCTGGCGTTGCCCGAGAAGATTCAGATTGGGGCCGTTGAGGATCATGATCGGGGCGTCGGCGAGAGTGCGGGGCACATTTCCTCCGGTCCGTTCCAGGTCTTCCGGTCCTTGGCGGACCGCTGATCAGCCCCCGGTCTATCACGATGCGCCGAGCGCGTGACCCGGCCGGTGCGAGCTGGGCCAGGTGCCGTGCGCGCGGAGCGTCCCGCGTGGCGCATCACCGCACCCAGTGATCGCGCCGTTCGCTCGGGCGCACGCCCGCCCCATCGGTCGCGGCACCGAGCCCCCGTGCGCCCCCGTAGCAGGTGGTTACGCCGGGTAGTTGATCCGGCATGCACGATGCACGCTCGGTAAGGGCTCCTTCCATGCTCCGGCTCGCGGCCACCTCGCTCGCCGGAACCGCCGTCGAGTTCTACGACTTCTTCGTCTACGGGACCGCGGCCGCCCTGGTCCTTGGCCCCCTGTTCTTCCCGACGTTCTCCCCGGTGGCGGGCACACTGGCGGCGTTCGGAACCTTCGGGGTCGGCTTCGTGGCGCGACCGCTCGGGTCGGTGCTGTTCGGGCACATCGGGGACCGGCGCGGGAGACGGCCGGTTCTCATCGCCTCCCTGGTGCTGACCGGCACGGCGACGGTGGCGGTCGGCTGTCTTCCGACGTACGAGTCGATCGGCACGGCCGCTCCCGTGCTCCTTCTGGTGCTGCGCTTTCTGCAAGGCCTGGGGCTCGGCGGGGAGTGGGGCGGTGCCGTGCTGCTGACCGTGGAACACGCGCCCGCCGGGCGGCGCGTGTTGTGGTCCAGCTTTCCGCAGATCGGCCCGTCGCTGGGTTTCCTGCTGGCCAATGGCGTGATGCTGGGACTGTCGGCGACGTTGTCGGACGCGCAGTTCGCCTCCTGGGGGTGGCGGATTCCCTTCTGGGCGGCTGGGGTGCTCGCGACGGCAGGTCTGTGGCTGCGCAGCGCGCTCGCCGAGAGCCCTCTGTTCCTGGACATCGACGACCACGCGCGCGTGCCGCTCGTCGAGGTCGTGCGCCGCCACTGGCGGCTCGTCCTGCTGACGGCCGGCGCACTCGCGATCGGGTACGCGGTCTTCTACACCACGACGACGTGGTCCCTGGCGTACGCCACGGAGCGGCTCGGCGTG
This sequence comes from Streptomyces sp. Y2F8-2, assembly GCF_014905555.1. Lineage (GTDB taxonomy): Bacteria > Actinomycetota > Actinomycetes > Streptomycetales > Streptomycetaceae > Streptomyces > Streptomyces cynarae. The sequence continues at coordinate 206,486 of NZ_BNGS01000014.1, forward strand.
AGCCGCACGGTCATGCTGGCCTGTGTCATGGCCACCGTCGCGGTGCAGGGGATCCTGACCCCGCTGTTCGCCCTCGTGGGTGACCGCTACGGGCGGCGTCCCCTGTGTCTGACGGGCTGTGCCTGCACCGCGCTGTGGATGTTCCCCATGGTGGCGTTGCTCGCCACGGGCGAGCCCCTGCTGATGTTCGTGGGGTTCCTGGGGGCGGGGCTCGCCCTCATCACGATGTTCGCCGTGATCGCCGCGTATCTGCCGGAGCTGTTCGAGCCCCGGGTGCGCTGCACGGGTGCGGCCGTGGGTTACAACCTGGGCGGCGTGCTCGGCGGCGCCCTCACCCCGATCGTGGCCACCACACTGGCCGAGCGCGGGGGCCGGGTGCCCTGGGGTGTCGGCGCCTACCTGACGGCGGTGGCCCTGCTCAGCCTCGGGTGCTTCGCACTGCTGCCGGAGACCCGTCCGGTGCAGATGCAGGCCCCGGTGTCGGAGCCGACTCCCGGATGAGGCGCTGGGGCCCGGCGATCGTCGCCTGTTGTTCCCCGGCTACGGATTGACCGCCAGTTCCAGGTACGCCGCGAACACCACCAGATGAACACCGCCCTGAAGCGGCGTGGCTCTCCCGGGGACCACCGTCAGAGAGCTCACGACCACGGTCAGCGCCAGCAGCACCATGTGCACCGGGCCGAGACCGAGGACGAGCGGCCCGGGGAGCCATACGCTCGCCAGGGCGACTGCGGGGATGGTCAGGCCGATGCTGGCCAGTGCAGACCCGAGACCCAGGTTGAGGCTGGTCTGCACCCGGTCGCGGCGCGCCGACCGCAGCGCGGCGATGGTCTCGGGCAGCAGCACGAGCAGCGCGATGACGACCCCGACGACGGCCTGCGGCATCCCGGCCGCCGCCACCCCGGATTCGATGGCGGGAGACACTCCCTTGGCGAGCCCGACGACCCCGACGAGGGCGAGGCCGAGCAGGCCCAGGCTGAGGGCGGCGGTCCGCGCGGACGGCGCTTCAGCGTGGTCGTCCGCGTGGATCACCTCTCCCTGCCGGGTGATGGGGAGGAAGTAGTCGCGGTGGCGCACGGTCTGGGTCGCCACGAACAGGCCGTACAACACCAGTGAGGAGAGCGCGGCGAAGGTGAGCTGGGCCGAGGAGAACTCCGGGCCGGGCTTGCTGGTGGTGAACGTCGGCAGGACCAGGCTGAGGGTGGCGAGTGTCGCCACGGTGGCCAGGGCCGCGCCGGTGCCCTCGGGGTTGAAGACCGCGATTCCGTGGCGCAGTGAGGCGACGAGCAGGCACAGTCCGACGACGCCGTTGCAGGTGATCATCACGGCCGCGAAGACGGTGTCCCGGGCCAGGCTCGCGCTCTTGGGTCCGCCGTCCGCCATAAGGGCGACGATGAGCCCCACCTCGATGATCGTGACGGCGACGGCGAGAACGAGCGAGCCGAACGGCTCACCGACCCGGTGCGCGACCACTTCGGCATGGTGGACCGCGGCCAGCACGGACGCGGCGAGCACGAACGTGATCACCGCGACGACCGCGCCGGGCACGGCGCGGCCCCAGGTGAGGGCCAGCAGGACCACGGCGGCCACCGGCACGACGGCCGTCCACCGCGCCGCGAGCGACCGAAGCCCCACGATCATGCGGCGATCGTCGCAGACACGCCCGGAGCCCGCATTCCGGCTCCTGCCCACCGTATGGTCCCGATGGCGGCCGGGGTCTGTATGAACGTCACCGAGTCGGTCATGGCACCTCCAGGGTGCGTCCCCACGCCGGGAACGCTCCTCACCTCGCACGGTCTGGCGGAGGGGTGTCCGGCAAGGTGCCGGGCACCCCTGTCAGCCGTATCGGCCGGGACGCGTCAGGCCTCGATGCTGTCCTCGGCAGCGCTCTGTGTGGCCTTGTGCGTCGCGTCAGCCGCCGCCTCCTGTTTCCGGGAGGCCATCAGGCTGGTGATCGTCGTGACGATCAGGACGGCACAGATCACGCCGAGGGAGACCGGGATGGAGATCTCGGGGACGTGTATCCCGGACTCGTGGAGCGCGTGCAGCACCAGCTTGACGCCGATGAAGCCCAGGATGATCGACAGGCCGTAGGACAGGTGGACCAGCTTCCTGAGCAGGCCGCCGATGAGGAAGTACAGCTGCCTCAGACCCATCAGCGCGAACGCGTTGGCCGTGAAGACGATGTACGGGTCCTGCGTCAGGCCGAAGATCGCCGGGATGGAGTCGAGGGCGAACAGCACGTCGGTGGTGCCGATCGCGAGCATCACGACCAGCATCGGCGTCATGACCCGCTTGCCGTTCTGCCGTATCCACAGCTTGGTGCCGTGGTAACGGTCGGCCACACCGAAGCGGCGCTCGGCGGCCTTCAGCAGCTTGTTCTCCTCGTACTCCTCGTCCTCCTCATCGGCCCTCGCCTCCTGTATCAGCTTCCAGGCGGTCCAGATCAGGAACGCGCCGAACAGGTAGAACACCCAGGAGAAGGACGCGATGATCGCGGCGCCCGCGGCGATGAAGACCGCCCGCAGGACCAGGGCTATGAGCACCCCGACGAGGAGCACGCGCTGCTGGTACTGCGACGGCACCGCGAACTTCGCCATGATCAGGACGAAGACGAAGAGGTTGTCGACGCTCAGCGACTTCTCGGTGATGAAGCCGGCGAAGAACTCCCCGGCGGGCTGGCCGCCGCCGAAGACGAGCAGGCCCATCCCGAACAGGCCGGCGAGGGCGATCCAGACGACCGTCCAGATCCCGGCTTCCTTGATCGATACGTCGTGCGGCTTGCGGCCGATGAAGAAGTCGATCGTGATCAGGGCGGCAAGGCCCACGATGGTCAGGACCCACAGGGTCATCGAAACATCCACTGCGCCTCCGGCAGTACGTACGTCACGGCAAATGTCGGCGTCGTCGCCACCGGAGGTCTCTTCCACCCACCGTCGCAGGCGCGTGATACGCCCGGTGCCGTGGGCCGACGCCCCGGGATCTGGCCTGATCCGTACTGACGGGCGCGCCGCAGCAGATAGGGAGTACTCCCCTCCGTTGCCAAGCAACAGTACCCGAATCACCAAGGAAAGGTAAAGAGATTGGCAAAAGAAAGGTCAAAGCACCTGGTCAAGTGCCTGCCCGTACACCAGCGGGCAGAGGGGGACGCCTCAGCGGTTCCAGGAGCGACGGGATTCGGCGACCTGGGTGAGCACTCGGTCGAGCACCTGGCTGCCCTTCGGAAGCCGCGGTGGCTCGTAGGTCCAGGCGTGGCCGACCCAGGGGTCTGCGAGATGGTCGTCGGGCACCGGGGTGAGCCGCAGCAGTGAACGCCAGAGCGGGTCGAGCAGCGGCCCGTAGGCGGCCGCGTCCTCCCGGTCGGCGACCATCATCAGATGGACACCGACGTCCGGGCCTTCGTCCGCGAGGTAGCGCAGCTGGTTCACGGCCCGGTCGTCGAAGCCGTGGGGGAAGTCGTTGACGATCAGCAGTTGCTGGGCCGTGTCGAGGCCCGGCGGCAGGGAGTCGGACGCGCCGCCCCGCACCGCCATCTGCAGCAGGTCGACGCGCTGGGTGAGCCGGGTCAGCACGTCGGCCACCCCCGAGGCACCGCCGGCGGGCGCAGTGGCGAGCACCCCGGAGTGCACGAGGGGCGCGAGCGCGGAAGCGCCCGAGCCCGCCGGGTCGATGATGTGCACCGCGAACGCGCCGGGCGGGTACACGGCAAGCAGCCGGGCCGCCTGCGAGACCGCCACATCCATGGCGAGGCGGCGCAGCTCGTCCGGGTCCACGAGCGGGTCCGGGAATCCGGAACGGCCGCTGTCGATCCACAGACCGCGCTGCAGTGGCAGCCTGACCAGCATGGGAATGCGGAGGCTCTCGCTCTCGGGCAACTGCAGGTCGCCGAGGCGCACGGCCATGGGGAGGTCCCTCGGTACCCGGTAACCCTGCCAGACGGGGCTGTCCCAGCGTGCGAACGCCTCAGGCAGCGCCGGTTCGACGACATCGGACTCGGCGATGAGCTGGGTGAGGTCACGGTCGAGCGCGGCTCTCGCCTGGTTGACGAGGTGGGTGTGCTTGGCCTGGGCCGCGTCGCGTGCGGCATCGCCCTGCCCGCCGAGGCGGGCGCGAGGGTCGGCCAAGGCCTTGTCCAGCTCCTGCTCAAGGCGCGAGTCGGCGAAGTCGACCGCGCTGCGGTACGCGGCCACCGTACGCGCCAGGTCCTCGAACATGCCCCACACCTGGTTGTACAGGCGCTCCTCCATGGACCAGCCGGTCGCGTCGCCCGCGACCGGCTGCGCGGGCTGACCGGCCGGTGCGGAAGGCGGGGGCGGGGGCGTGGCTTGGCGACCCGGGTGGCGGTAGTCGACCGGCCCGCTGAGAGCGGGCTGTGCGACAGGGATCGGGGCGTCGGTGACGTCGTACGGGGATCCCTGCTGCGGTACGCCGGGAGGTCCCTGGTGCTGCGCCGGCGCCACGGTGCCGGGTGGTCCCTGGGGAGGCGCGGGGGCGGTCGCCTGCCGGGTGCGGTCGCCCTTGGGCAAGCGCGGCGGAGGCGGGGCCACCGAACGGGCAAGGCCCTGCACCACCGCTTCGTTGATGCCGTCCGCGAGCTGCCGGGCTTCGGCCAGGCCCTGGTCCATGAAGAGCGCGGCGAGCCCGCCCGCGTACCCCTGGCCGACCGCACGCACCTTCCAGCCACCCTGCCTGCGGTAGATCTCCAGTGCGATGACGGCGGACTCGGAGTCCAGACCGGTGATGCAGTAGGTGACGACCTGTGAGCCGTCGAGGCCGGTGACCGCCAGGGAGGGGGCGGCGACGGCGCCGAATCGCGCCGGGCCGCCGATGCCGGTCGGCAGCGCCAGCAGCACCGTGACGCGATGCACGCGCTCCGGGAGGGCGTCCAGGTCGAAGGCGAGACGGTGGGCGGCTGCCGCCTGCCTGGAGACCTCCAGACCCGGCAGGATGGGCTTGCCCGGATGGGCGACCCACTCGGGGCCGGGCACTCTGCCCTGCTCGTCGCTGAGCGTGGCCCCGGCCACGATCGGCGTGCCGGCCGACACCCGGACCTCAAGTCGGACCTGGGGAAGCGGATGGTTCTGTCCCCGGACCAGCTCGGCCGTCATCGCCTCGTCCCCCTGCGTCGCTTCTTGTGCCGGGCGTCCGGCCGCCTACAGGTGCGGCAGGATCGCCGGCATCAGGTCCTGGAAGGTGCGGCCGTTGGCCGGGGTACCGAGAGCCGTCATCGTCCAGCTCCCGCCCGCACGGTGCACCTTCGCCATGATCTGCGCGGTGTAGGCGCCGCCGCCCGCGAGTGTGTAGCGGGCCAGTTCCTGGCCGTTGGTCTCGTCGACGAGGCGGCAGAACGCGTTCTGCACCTCCTGGAACGTCTGGCCCGTGAACGAGTTCACGGTGAAGACGATCTGGTCGATGTGGACCGGGACGCGCTGGAGGTCGACGAGGATCGCCTCGTCGTCGCCGCCCTGGCCCACACCGCCGACGAGATTGTCACCGGTGTGCCGGACGGAACCGTCGTCGCTCACGAGGTGGCGGAAGAAGACCACGTCCACGGGCTGCTTGTCCGCGAACAGGACCGCTGACGCGTCCAGGTCGATCTCCCGGGTGCGCGAACCGAACAGCCCGCGTCGGGGAGCGGCCTGCCAGCCGAGCCCCATGCGCACCGCGGTCAGCGTGCCTCCGTCGTTCTTCTGAAGACTGATGGCCTGACCCTTGGTCAAGTTGACGGTCACGCGCTGTTCCCCTCTCGAGCGTCCCCTGTTGGCCGCGGACTCCGCGGATGTCAAAACCCTACGCAGCGGCACTGACAGTGCCGAACCCCGGCTCGCGCTTTGTGTCGGTCTTGCAACACACCAGGCGCGTGCCGGGGTCCGGCACCGTGGTGGGGACGTCAGGCCAGCCCCGCCTCCCTCATCTGGCGCAGTTCCTTCTTCATTTCGGAGACTTCGTCGCGCAGCCGGGCCGCGATCTCGAACCGCAGGTCCGCGGCGGCGGCGCGCATCCGTTCGGTCAGCTCCTCGATCTGCTCGGCGAGTTCGGCGGCCGGGCGGTCGGTCGGGACCGTCTCCTTGGCCTTCGTCTTGCCCTTGGCCGGCTTGGCCTCCTTGACCGCGTGGTTGGCGAGTGCGGGCACCGGGCTCTTGGCGCCCTTGCCGTCCTTCGCCTTGCGGTAGCCCGTACCCAGCAGCTGTTCCGTGTCGACGTCCTCGCGGGCGATCTGCGCCACGATGTCGTTGATCTTCTTGCGGAGGGGCTGCGGATCGATGCCGTTCGCCGTGTTGTACGCGACCTGCTTCTCCCGGCGGCGGTTGGTCTCATCGATGGCCTTCTCCATCGCCGGGGTGATCTTGTCGGCGTACATGTGGACCTGGCCGGAGACGTTGCGCGCCGCGCGGCCGATGGTCTGGATGAGCGAGGTGCCCGAGCGCAGGAAGCCCTCCTTGTCGGCGTCGAGGATCGCCACCAGGGAGACCTCCGGAAGGTCGAGTCCCTCCCTGAGGAGGTTGATGCCGACCAGGACGTCGAACTCGCCCGACCGCAGCTCTCGCAGCAGCTCGACACGGCGCAGGGTGTCGACGTCGCTGTGCAGGTAGCGCACCTGGATCCCGAGCTCCAGGAAGTAGTCGGTGAGGTCCTCGGCCATCTTCTTGGTGAGCGTGGTGACCAGGACGCGCTCGTCCTTCTCGGTGCGCTTGCGGATCTCGTGCACCAGGTCGTCGATCTGGCCCTCGGTGGGCTTGACCACCACCTCGGGATCGACGAGGCCGGTGGGGCGGATGATCTGCTCGACGACGCCGTCCGAGCGGGAGAGCTCGTACGGTCCCGGGGTCGCCGACAGGTACACGGTCTGGCCGATGCGCTCCTGGAACTCCTCCCACTTCAGCGGGCGGTTGTCCAGTGCGGAGGGCAGCCGGAAACCGTGCTCGACGAGGGTGCGCTTGCGGGAGGCGTCACCCTCGTACATGGCACCGATCTGCGGCACGGTGACGTGCGACTCGTCGATGACGAGCAGGAAGTCCTCCGGGAAGTAGTCCAGCAGCGTGTTCGGCGCGGAGCCGGGCTCGCGGTCGTCGAAGTGCATCGAGTAGTTCTCCACGCCGGAGCAGGTGCCGATCTGGCGGAGCATCTCGATGTCGTACGTCGTGCGCATCCGCAGCCGCTGGGCCTCGAGGAGCTTGCCCTGCTTCTCCAGCTCGGCGAGGCGCTCCTCCAACTCCTTCTCGATGCCCCTGATGGCCCGCTCCATGCGCTCGGGGCCGGCGATGTAGTGGGAGGCCGGGAAGACGTACAGCTGCTCGTCGTCGCTGATGACCTCGCCGGTCAGCGGGTGGAGGGTGGACAGGGCCTCGATCTCGTCGCCGAACATCTCGATCCGGACGGCCAGCTCCTCGTAGACCGGGAAGATCTCGATGGTGTCGCCGCGCACCCGGAAGGTGCCGCGCGTGAACGCCATGTCGTTGCGCGTGTACTGGATGTCGACGAAGCGGCGCAGCAGCTCGTCGCGGTCCATCTCGTCGCCGACTCTGAGGCTGACCATCCGGTCCACGTACTCCTGAGGAGTACCGAGGCCGTAGATGCAGGAGACGGAGGCGACCACGACCACGTCACGACGGGTGAGCAGCGAGTTGGTGGCGGAGTGGCGCAGGCGCTCCACCTCCTCATTGATCGAGGAGTCCTTCTCGATGTACGTGTCCGACTGAGGGACGTATGCCTCGGGCTGGTAGTAGTCGTAGTACGAGACGAAGTACTCGACCGCGTTGTTCGGCAACAGCTCGCGGAACTCGTTGGCCAGCTGGGCGGCCAGCGTCTTGTTCGGCGCCATCACCAAGGTGGGACGCTGAAGCCTCTCGATCATCCACGCGGTGGTCGCGGACTTGCCGGTGCCGGTCGCGCCCAGCAGGACGACATCCTTCTCACCTCCGCGGATGCGCTTTTCCAGCTCGGCGATGGCCGTGGGCTGGTCACCGTTGGGCTGGTAGGGGCTGACGACCTCGAAGGGCGCCACCGTGCGTTCGATCTGTGAAACGGGCCGCATGGAATCCACCGTACGACCCCGCACTGACAACGGGGGCCGGTCACAAGTTCTGAGGGGTGCGGGAGCTCCGGTGTCCGGCGCGCGGACCGGAGCGGGACAGCGGACGGCGTCCCAGGCCTGTGGGGGCCAGCTCGGGGTGAGCCGGTACGCCGGGCTTGCGCTCGACGATCCATCCGGGCTTGCCCATGACCATCAACGGGTCGAAGAGCACGACCACGCCGGCCAGGACCAGGAAGACGATCGGGCCGATCATCATGGGGGCGAGCAGGGTCGCGGGCGAGTCGCCGCCCGGGCTTCCGGCGGCGCCGTGCAGGTGGACGCTGACGGCGGCCATGCCGGTGTAGTGCATGCCGCTGACGGCGAGTCCCATGACGAGGCTCGCGCCGATGCTCCAGAGGAATCCGCGGATCTGTCCGGCGGCCCACAGAGCGGCGGTCGCGGCGACGACCGCTATGACGACGGAGGCGGCGACGGTGAGGGTGTTGTACTCGAGCACGCCGTGCAGGCGCATCCCGGCCATGCCCAGATAGTGCATCGAGGCGATGCCCAGACCGGTGATGGTGCCGCCGGTGAAAAGCGCCACTCCGGTCGCGCCCCGGTAGCCCACGATGAAGACGCCGATGCCCACCATGACGATGGCGACGCCGAGGCTCGCGAAGGTGATCGCCCTGTCGTAGTGGACGGGGGACTCCTTGACGGTGAAACCCATCATGGCGACGAAGTGCATGGTCCATATGCCGGACCCGATGGCAGCCGATCCCAGGGCGAGCCAGCCGGCCCGCCAGGACTGGGCGACCAGCATCGATCTGGTGGTGCAGCGCAGACCGAGCGCGCCGCCGAGGCTGGCCATGAGGTACGCCACCACCGGTGTGACGAGTCCGTAGCTGAAGCCGTCGACGGTGCCCTGCATGCGCGGCTGCCCTTCCCACCCTGATGGTCTGCTCCGGAAAATACCCCCATCCCCAGGCCGTGACGACGGTCAGGGCTGAGGCAGAGAGTATGACCCTCACCGGGACGGTCGAACGATTTTCCGGCAAAGAATCACGGCGCTTCCGCACTTGTGCGGCGCCTGTGACCAGTGTCGGGCAATCCCGGTCCACTTGCGTCCTTGCTGCGGCCGAGCCACCGGGCGCCGTGCTGCCATTCTGGTGCTTCCGTGACCAGCCGGACACTTGGAGTGAGCATGTACGTGCGTCTTGCCGCCGCCACGATCATGGCCCTCTTCGGGCTCGGCGTCGCCATACTGCCCACCCCGCACGCCCGCGCCTCGGGCGATCGGAGCCCGGTCGTCATCGCCCACCGCGGCGCTTCGGCGTACGCGCCGGAGAACACGCTGGCCGCCGTCGACAAGGCGGCCGCCATGGGCTTCACGTGGGTCGAGAACGACGTGCAGCGCACCAAGGACGGCCGGCTCGTCGTCATTCACGACGCGACGCTGGAGCGCACGACCGACGTCAAGCAGCTGTACCCCGGACGGTCGCCCTGGCGGGTGAAGGACTTCACCGCCGAGGAGATCGCACGCCTGGACGCGGGAAGCTGGTTCGGCCCCCGGTACACCGGCGCGCGCGTGCCGACGCTGCGGCAGTACATGGAGCGTGTGTCCCAGCATCACCAGAACCTGCTCCTGGAGATCAAGAACCCGGAACTGTATCCGGGGCTCGATCGGCAGATCCTCAAGCTGCTCGGCAACGAGGGCTGGCTCGACGCGGACCACCTCAGGAACCGGCTGATCGTCCAGAGCTTCAGCGCGAACAGCGTGCGGATGGTCCACGACCTGCGCCCAGGGATCACAACCGCTTACCTGGGCACGCCGCCCACGACGGAGCTGCCCCTGTACGCGCGGTTCGCCGACCAGATCAACTCGTCGCAGACCAAGCTGTCCGCCCGCTACGTCTCCGCGGTCCACGCCCTCAAAGGACCGCACGACCGGCCGATGAAGGTGTTCGCCTGGAACGTCGACACCGCGGAGGCGGCCCGACGGGTCTCCGGCTTCGGCGTGGACGGCATCATCACGAACGCACCCGATGTGGTGCAGGCCGTGATCGGCGCTCACTGAACCGGCGGCGCGCTGTGCCCGCGCGGCGCACCGCGCCGCCCTGTCCGCGCCCGGGCCGTTGTCGGTGCCGCGCCGTACGGTGGGCGCATGGACAGTCATGGGCAGGACGAGCAACAACTGGTGTGGACCGTCGTCCCCACCGACATCGGCCCTCTGCTGCTGGCCGCCACACGCGAGGGCCTGGTGAACGTGGTGTTCCACGCCTCGGACGCCGTGCGCGACAAGGCCCTGGAGCGGCTCGCGTCCCGGCTCGGGACCGAGCCCGTGGAGAACCCCCGCTCACCGCTGCTGGCAGAGGCGATACGCCAGGTGACGGCGTACTTCGCCGGCAGGCTGCACGACTTCGCGCTGCCCCTGGACTGGTCCCTGATCACCGGCTTCAACCGCCAGGTCCTGCGCGAGCTGGCTTCCGGCGTGCCGTACGGCACGGTGGTGGGGTACGGCGACCTGGCCGGCCGGGTCGGTCAGCCGGGCGCCGCCCAGGCCGTGGGTGTGGCGATGGGATCGAATCCGCTGCCGGTGGTGGTGCCGTGCCACCGCGTGGTCGAGAGCGGCGGTGGCATCGGTGGGTTCGGAGGGGGTCTGGAGACCAAACGGAAGCTGCTGGCCCTCGAAGGGGTCCTGCCGGAACCGCTGTTCTGAGCCGGTCCGCGCCCGTGATGCGCCCAGGTGATGTCGCCTCCGGACCTCGTAAGGGTTTGGCCGGGTGCGCCGCCCGCCAGAGATGAGAGAAGACCCGGAGACAGGAGGCAGGCGCGTGCTGGTGGTGTCCGAAGAGGTGCGGGAGGCGCTCGCCGCCCGTCGGCCGGTGGTGGCTCTGGAGTCGACGATCATCGCGCACGGGCTGCCGCGCCCGCGCAATCTCCAGGTCGCGCTGGAATTGGAGGACGTGGTCCGGCAGGAGGGCGCCGTACCGGCGACGATCGCGGTGCTGGACGGGCGGCCCCATGTCGGCCTCGGCAAGGACCAGGTGGAACGGGTCGCGAACGAGGACGGGATCCGCAAACTGGGCCATCGTGATCTGCCCCTCGCGGTGGCCGCGGGCGTCAGCGGGGCGACGACGGTGTCCGCGACGGCGCTGCTGGCCTCCCTCGCGGGTGTACGGGTGTTCGCCACGGGTGGGCTGGGTGGGGTCCACCGGGAGTGGACGGTGACCCAGGACGAGTCCGCCGACCTGGGCCTGCTGGCGCGGACCAGGATCACCGTGGTCTGCGCGGGCGTGAAGTCGATCCTGGACGTGCCCGCCACGCTTCAGCGCCTGGAGACGCTGGGTGTGGCGGTCGCCGGATATCGCACGGACCGCTTCCCGGGCTTCTACCTGTCCGACTCCGGCCATCCGGTCGACTGGACGCTTCAGACGCCCGGGCAGGTCGCGGAGGTCATGCGGGCGCAGGACACGCTCGGCGCCCCCCAGTCGGCGCTCATCGTCGCCAATCCGGTACCGGAGGCGGAGCAGCTCGATCCGGAGGTTCACGCGCGCGTGCTCGCCGACGCGCTGACCGCGTGCGGCACGGAAGGGGTCACCGGTCAGGCGGTCACACCGTTCCTGCTGGACTATCTGGTGCGGCACACCGACGGTGCGTCGCTCAGCGCCAATCTGGCGGCCGTGCGCGGGAACGTGCGGCTCGCGGCACGCATCGCGGCGGCCTGGGCGGGGGCGTGAGCGGGGCGCTGCTGGTCGTCGGGGACATCGTCACGGATGTCGTCGCGCGGCACCTCGGCCCTCTCGCGCCGGGTACGGACACGGCCGCGGTCATCCGCACGCTGCCCGGTGGCGCAGGTGCGAACGTGGCCTGCTGGGCGGCTCGGTGGGGCTGTCCGGATGTGCGGCTGCTCGGACGCGTCGGGGCCGATTCCGCTGCCTGGCACGAGCGGGAGCTGACGGAGTCGGGCGTACAGCCACATCTGGTCGTCGACCCCGAGGCCCCTACGGGAACGGTGATCTGCCTGGTGGACACGGGCGCCTCGGCGGAGCGGACGTTCCTCACGGACAGCGGGGCTTCGCTGCGGCTCGACCCCGGTGACTGGTCGCACGAGCTGCTCGACGGTGTCGCACGGCTGCACCTGTCGGGCTACCTGCTGTTCTCCGAGCCCAGCCGGGCGCTGGCGATAGTGGCCCTCGAAGCGGCACGCGCGCGTGGAGTGCCGGTGAGCCTCGATCCGGCGTCGGCGGGGTTCCTCACCGGGCTGGGCGTGGACCGGTTCCTGACGTTCGCCGAAGGCGTCGATGTACTGCTGCCCAGCCGGGACGAGGCGTGCCTGCTGACCGGACTGCCCGACCCGGCGGACGCGGCGGCCAAGCTGAGCCGCCATGTGCCGCTGGTGGTCACCAAGCAGGGTGCGCGCGGAGCACTGGTGGCCGCGTCCGGGGCGATCGCCGCGCGGA
>NZ_BNGS01000015.1 GCF_014905555.1 Streptomyces sp. Y2F8-2
TGGCTACACGGCTTCCGCCGCCTGCGGATCCGCTGGGAGCGGCGAGACGACATCCATGAGGCGTTCCTCGGCCTCGCCACCTGCCTCATCACACACCGCCACGTCCAACGCCTTTGTTAGGACCTCTTAAGGGGCCCGTGACGGAGGACCGGCAGGGACACACCGTCAGGTGACTGATGTGGCACACATCGCTCGCGGCCGACAGTGAGGACACAGCGCCCACCGACCTGGCCGTGAGTGCCGGAAGCGGATGTGGTCACGGTGCTCACAGCGGGGCTCACGCTCGGCACGTTCGTCTTCGGTGGCACCGCCCACCGACCCAACCCACTGTCCGATTGTCCGAACCATCGAAAGCAGGGTCACAGCCGTGGACATGAAGCTCGAAGTCGTCATTCTCCCGGTGTCCGACGTGGACCGTGCCAAGCGCTTCTACGCGGAGCAGCTCGGCTGGCGCCTCGACGCCGACTTCCCCATCAACGACGGCTACCGGATCGTGCAGGTGACCCCGCCCGGCTCCGAGTGCTCGATCATCTTCGGCGAGGGTCTCACCGGGCAGGAGGCGGGCACACTCCACGGCCTGCAGCTGACCGTCACCGACATCGTCGAGGCCCAGAAGGAGCTGGAATCCCGCGGTGTGGAGGTCTCCGGCCCGTTCCGTGACGAGACCGGCGCCTTCCACCACGCCGGCGACTCCCACCGCGTCCCCGGTCTGCACCCCGAGCGGGCCAGCTACGGCACCTTCGCGGCCTTCAAGGACCTGGACGGCAACGAGTGGTTCCTCCAGGAGGTCACCGAGCGCGCCCCCGGCCGCTGAGACCCGGTCCCGGCGCGGCCGACCTCCCCGCCGTGCCGGGACCGCCACATCAACCGGCTACGACACCCATCCGGCCGACCCGTCCGTCAGACCCCGTCCGTCCGACCCGTCCGACCTGTCCGACCGGCCGACGTCCATCCACCGGAGCGCACATGACGACCGAGAACATCCGCACCTACGACGTCATCGTGATCGGCGCAGGACCGGTCGGCGAGAACGTCGCGGACCGCACCAGCGCCGCGGGCCTGAGCACCGTCATCGTGGAGAGCGAACTCGCAGGCGGCGAATGCTCGTACTGGGCCTGCGAACCCAGCAAGGCATTGCTGCGCCCGGCCCTGCTCCGCGCCGACGCCGTACACGTTCCCGGGCTCGGCCCCGCCGTCAAGGGCCCGCTGGACACCGAGGCCGTCCTGGCGCACCGCGACCGCATGTCCGCCGACTGGAAGGACGACGGCCAGGTCGAGTGGCTCAAGTCGGCAGGCATCGAACTGCTGCGCGGCCACGGACGCCTGGTAGGGGAGCGCGAGGTGTCGGTGCAGACCCCGGCCGGCGACACCGTCCGTCTACGCGCCCGGCACGCCGTCGCCCTGTGCACCGGCAGCCGTGCGGCCCTGCCCCCGCTGCCCGGGATCGAGAAGCTGAGGCCCTGGACCAGCCGGGAGGCGACCAGCGCCCGGAAGCCGCCCCGCCGCCTGGCGGTCGTCGGCGGCGGTGTGGTGGGCGTCGAGATGGCCACCGCCTGGCAGGCGCTGGGCAGTCGGGTCACCCTGCTCGCCCGGGAGGCGGGGCTGCTGCCCCGTATGGAACCCTTCGCGGGGGAACTGGTCACAGAGCGGCTGCGAGAGGCCGGCGCGGACGTGCGGTTCAACGTCTCCGTCGTCGCCGCGGAGCGGATGCGCGACGGAGAGGTCCGGATCACCCTGTCGGACGGCGGTGAACTCACCGCCGACGAGATCCTCTTCGCCACCGGCCGCACCCCGCGCTCGCAGGACATCGGGCTCGACACCGTGGGACTCGCCCCGGGTGACTGGATCGCCACCGACGACAGCCTGACGGTCACCGCCGTCCCCGGGAACTGGCTGTACGCCGTGGGAGACGTCAATCGCCGGGCGCTCTTCACTCACCAGGGCAAGTACCAGGCCCGCATCGCCGGTGCCGTGATCGGTGCCCGGGCCCGCGGCGAGGAACTGGACACCGGCCGCTGGGCGCCGCACAGCAGCACGGCCGACACCGAGGCCGTCCCGGGCGTCGTCTTCACCGACCCCGAGGTCGCCTCCGTGGGCCTGACCGCCCGCGAGGCCGAGCGCACCGGTCGCGCCGTCGAGGTCGTCGACTACGAGATCGGCCACCTCGCGGGTGCCCTCCAGTACCGCCCCGACTACCGGGGCAAGGCCCGCGTCCTCATCGACCGGGACCGTCAGGTCGTCGTCGGCGCCACCTTCGCCGGGCCGGGGGTCGCCGAACTGCTGTACTCGGCCACCGTCGCCATCACCGCGGAGGTGCCCCTCGAGCGACTCTGGCACGCCGTACCCGCCTTCCCCACGATCAGCGAGGTGTGGCTGCGCCTGCTGGAGACGAGGAGAGACTCATGAACATCGCACGCGACTTGGCGCTCGTCGCCCTGGGACTGCCGCCCCACCGGCCCGTGGAACAGGGCGACCTCTCCCTCGCGCTGGCGGGGGCGGAGGCGGTCGATCTGCTGGAGAGCGGGGCGCTCACGCTGGACGGCGACCGCATGGTGCCCGGGCCGCGGGTGGCGACGGACGACCGTCTGCTGGACCAGGCCCTCTCCTCGCTCGTCCGGCGGGAGCCGTACGAGACGGTCGAGGACTGGCTGTGGCGCCGCGGCAGCGAACTCGCCGCGGCCTACGTCGACGACCTGGAACGGACCGGGCTCGTCGTCCGCCCGCGGGGTCACGGGCTCCGGTCGTGGTTCACGCGGACCATGCCGGCCGACTCCCCGGAGCGCCGTCGCGCGGAGGAGCGTCGGGCCTCGGGTGATCCGGTCCTCGCCACTCTGACGGCCGTCCTGGGGATCGGCGACACCCCGTCGGACGCGCGCGAGAGCCCGGACGGGGACGCGGCGAACACGGTGCTGGCCGCCGTCGCGGACGCGGTGACGGAACTGGAGGCCGTACGGTTGCGCCGGGGTGTAGAAGGCGCCGCGTTCGACAACATATGGCGCGGTTAGGAAGCATGCGGCGGGCGCGCACCCCGACGAGGTCACACCTGTGAGTGAGTGCCGGCAGCCGAGTGTGTGTTCCGGGATGGAAGTCCGGTTCCACCTCGCCCCCACCGAACTCAGCGCCGGCCGCCCGCTGTCGGCCGTGCCCTCGGCCACGGCAGGCCACTCCGCCCAACTGGTCGACAGTCCCGGGTGGGCGGCTCTGGCGGCACGGCTGCAGGATCCCGTGCTCAACGTGGAGGAGCAGCGGTCGGACGCGGCATTGGGCGTCCCGGCTTGGGCCAGGGCGTCGCCCAGGGTGCACGACTGGCGGATGCGGTCCTGCAGCAGGACTCCTCGCCCGGGGTGCCTCACCTGTCCGCGCGGCGGCCAGCGTCGCACGCACACACCCGCGTCCGGCCGCGGGGGCCACCGCGCGCGGGACGAGCGGAGGTGTCAGCCGGCCACGCGCGACTTGACGAGGGTGTACATCACCGAACGCTGCTGCTTGTGACGCTGGATGCGTCCCTTGGCGACCAGGGATTCGAGGGTGTTCCGCACCACCTGCGGCGTCGGGTTGCGGTCCGGGTACTTCTCCAGGAGTTCGTCCCGCAGTTCCTTCGCCAGGCGCGGCCCGTCGTGCTTGCCGAGCAGTTCCAACAGGAGGTCACCGAGCAGAGGCCGACGCGACTTCCCCTTCGCGCCGGCCTTCGCCGCGTCACCCGCCAAAGTGGTCCTGGCCGAGGCCGAGCGTCGCGCAGCGGCTTCGGCAGGGGCTCGCTTCGGCTTTGCGACGACGGGCTCGTCCTGCAACTGCTCGGGCAGACGTGACGAGTCCGCGAAGCCCTCGTACCGCTGGGCGAGGCTCAGGATGTCCGACAGGAGGGCCTCCTCCTGCTTCAACACCATGAGCCTTTCCGCCAGCTCCTGCTGCTGACGGCGGTTCTCCTCCAGGTCCGACGCGGCTTGTTCTACCAACCGCGATCGGAGCGGGGCGGGTGACTGGCTGGTCACAACCGTTTCACTTCCTCGATATGGATGATTGTGCGCACGGTACCCACGCCGACGGGCCCGTGCAGATAAGTGTCGACGCCAGACGGTACGCCGGGCATGTTCACTTTTCACGATAAGCGCCGATGCGCTTGTGCAGGTAGCTGGTGCCGGCTTTCCTTCGGCCGCTCAAGGCACGTGGCCGCCACCCGCACGGGGCTCCTTGGCACAGACTGCCCGGCAGGTGTGTCACCGAACCTTCCGTGACGACCCTCGCGGGGATGTGTGTGTCGGGGCTGAGCACATGGGTCCGGGTGACCGGGGCCACCCGACATGTGGGTCCGGATCCGTCACTTTGCGGCGCGCTCACGGACCGCAAGGGCGCCTCCTGCGCCGAACCGTGGTGCACGGGTCCGTGCTGGAGCGGTCGGTGTGGATGCCGCTGTCGGTCAGTCGGTAGGCGCAGTGGCCGCCGGTGTGCCCCTGTGTGTGCACGGGAGGGGGGCCGTCGGGCAGGTCGAGCGCCCTCGGGGAGGGGAATGCGCGGGGTTCCGAGACCGGAACATGGGCGGTTCCTCCAGCGCGCAGGGCGTGCACGGCCCACGGGCGCACACCGGGCCGCCATGCCTGCGCCACACCTGCCGGCTGACACCTGGCCGAGGAAGTCGCGGCGGGTGTGCGGCACCTCATCCTGGTGCAGCAGGACGGGTACGCCGTAGCCGGTGCGCACGTCGAGGGCGCGGCTGCCTCCTCGCCCCGCGCACGGGCGGCCACCCGCCGCCCGTGCGCGGGACGCCGGGCGCACTGATGGGCACAGGTTCCTCAAGACCCTGGCAGCGCTTGCGGGCGCTGATCCCTGCAAGCGCCGGGACCGCACGAGGCCCCGGCCAAGGGGTCAGCGCGCGGTCACGGCGGACGCGGTCTTCTTGCGCGCGCGGTAGGCGGCGGCCTTGTACTTGTTGCCGCAGGACTCCATGCCGCACCACTGCCGCCGCATGCCTCGTGACCGGTCGATGTAGACGCGCGTGCACTCGGGGTTGCCGCACTCCTTCATCAGGGGGACGTCGGGGCCGCTGAGCAGTTCGACGGCCTGCCGGGCGACGGTGGCCAGGGCCTGCTCGGGGGTCGCCTCGGTGTGCCGGCCCGTGAGGGTGAGCTGCGGAGTCGCGGGGGTCTTGCGCGCGGCGCCGTTGACCACGGCGAGTGCCTGGCGGTCGAACTCCTCGCCGAGACGGCGGTTGGTGACGAGCTGGTAGATCGCTTCGCGCACGGCGATCGCCTCCCGGACGTCGTCCTCCTTGCCAGGGGTGATCGTGTCCACGAGTCCCGACTCCAGGTACCAGGCGTTGAGCCGCTCCGGGGTCACGAACATCTCGAACCGGGTCGAGCGCCGGGCGCGGAGGGTGGCCGCGAAGTCGAGTGCCGGGTGCCCGCATACGAAGACATGGTTGAGATTCACATCACCATTTTGACAGGTGACGCCATGGGGTGCAAGCACCGCAACGAGAACCGTCACCCTTCCATGCGGTCACCCCCGTGAGATGGGGAAGTGATCGTACGACACCGATGCGTGGTGCGCCCGTCAGGCCCGGGAGCCGGACGCTCCGCCGCGCTCTCCCGCTGCCCGCCTTCCGCCTGAAGCCGCAGTTCGCGCCCCTGCCACCGCCGACGCAGCCAGCGGTCGTGGCTGGCGAGGACGATCGCGCCGGGACCCGGGCCGAGCGCGGCCTCCAGTTCGTCGCACAGGGCCGGGGACAGGTGGTTGGTCGGCTCGTCGAGCAGCAACAGCTGGGGCGGGCGGGCCACCAGCAGAGCCAGCGCCAGCCGCCGGCGCTGCCCCACGGACAGCTGCCCGACCGGCTTGCCCAGGTCCGCCTCGTGCAACAGACCGAGCGAGGTCAGCGGCACCTTCTCGGCCCGCTCCGAACCCAGCGACTGCTCGTAGGTGTCGCGCGCCGTGCGCTCGGGCCGGTCGAACACGGTGTCCTGGCTGAGCAAGCCCACCGTCAGCCGGCGTCGCCTGCGCACCTCGCCCTCGGCGGCCGGCAGCCGTCCGGCCAGCACGGCGAGCAGCGTCGACTTGCCCGCCCCGTTGCCGCCCGTGACCAGCAGCCGATCGGCCGCCGACACCTCCAGGCCGTCCAGTGCCAGACGGCCGGGCACCCGCACGTTGTGCAGGGACACCAGCGGCTGCGGGCCGTCCTCCGCCCGCGCGGCCAGGTCTCCGGCCGCGAACCGCAGCGGGCGCGGCGGCTCGGCGACCTGGGCGCGCTCCAGCTCCTCCAGCCGCCGGGTGGCGTTGCGGACCCGGCGGGAGATCTGGTTCTGCACCCGGCCGGCCCGGTGGCCGTAGCCCATCTTCTCGTTGTCGGTGCGGCCCCGGTCCGGGGCGACCCGGTGCGCGGTCACGCCCGCCGACCGGCGCAGCTCCTCCAGTTCCTGCTGCTCCTCGGCGTACCGCCGCTCCCAGCGCTCCCGCTCGGCGCGCTTCTCGCCCAGATAGGCGCTGTAGTTGCCGCCGTGGCGGACCGGGCCGTGCACCGCCGGGTCGAGGTCGATCAGGTCGGTGCAGACTGCGTCGAGGAACGCCCGGTCGTGGCTCGCGACCACCACGGTCCCGGGCAGGCCGCGGACCTGTTCCTCCAGGAAGGCGGCGGCGCCGTCGTCGAGGTGGTTGGTCGGCTCGTCAAGGAGCAGCGCCGACGGCCTGCGCACGAGCAGCGCGGCCAGGGCGAGCCGGCCGCGTTGCCCGCCCGACAGCGAGCCGAGCGTGCGGTCGTGCCCGAGCGCGCCGAGGCCCAGGCCGTCCAGCACCAGCGCGGCGCGGCGGTCGGCGTCCCAGGACTCCCGGTCCTGGGCCAGGTCAAGCCGCCTGCCGTAGGTGTCGAGGAGTTCGCGGTGCCTGGGGTCGTCCTCCGGGACGCGGGCCAGCTCCTCGCCGAGCCTGTCCAGCTCCGCGAGGTCCTCGCGGGCCTCGCGCAGCGCCTCGTCGAGCACCGCGGCGATGGTCGAGTCGGCGTCGAACGGCATCTCCTGCTGCAGGAAGCCGAGGTCGCCGGGGCGGATGACACTCCCCGAGTCGGGTTGGTCCACGCCGGCGAGCACCCGCAGCAGGGTGGACTTTCCGGCGCCGTTCTCCCCGATCAGGCCGATGCGGCGACCGGGGGACGCGGTCAGACAGACGCCGTCGAGGACACGCCGTCCGCCCAGGGAGCGGACCAGGTCGTGGGCGAGCAGAGCGGGCTGGGGCACAGGAAACCGTCCAACGTGATCGAGGGTCGGCCCGCCGGGCGCACGGCCTCGGACGCGGGCCACTGCACGTCCGGCGGCTCACACCGTCGGGGCCCCCGTCTCCTTGAGCACGCCGTCGGCCAGCCGCAGCCAGCGGCTGACCCCGATCTCGGCGAGGAACCGCTCGTCGTGGCTGACCACCATGAAGGCGCCCTGGTAGGAGTTGAGCGCGCTCTCCAACTGCCCCGCGCTCACCAGGTCGAGGTTGTTGGTCGGCTCGTCGAGCAGCAGCAGGTGAGGGGCCGGTTCGGCGCACAGTACGCAGGCCAGGGTGGCGCGCAGCCGTTCACCGCCGGAGAGCACCCCGACCGGCAGGTGTGCCCGTGCGCCCCGGAAGAGGAAGCGGGCGAGCAGGTTCATCCGCTCCGCCTCGGGGCGCTCGGGGGCGAACGCCGCGAAGTTCTCCGCCACCGTACGGTCCAGGTCCAGCAGGTCCAGGCGCTGCGACAGGTAGGCGATCCGGCCGTCGTTGCGCTTGATGTCCCCGCTGTCCGGGGCGAGGTCGCCGGTGATCAGACGCATCAGGGTGGTCTTGCCCGCGCCGTTGGGGCCGGTCAGTGCGATGCGCTCCGGGCCCCGGACGGTCAGGTCGACACCGCCCTCGGCGAACACGGCCTGGTCTCCGAGATGCACCTGCATCCGTTCGCCGAGGAACAGGTTGCGACCGGCGGGCACCTTGGTGTCGGGCAGTTCCAGGGTGAGGCGCTGCTCCTCGCGCAGCGCGCGCCCGGCCTCGTCGAGGCGGGCCTTGGACTCGCTGACCCGCGCCGCGTGCATCTGCCCGGCCCGGCCCGCGGACTCCTGGGCGCCTCGCTTCATGTTGCCGGCGAAGATGCGGGGCAGACCGGCGTTCTTGAGGTTGCGCGCGGCGTTGCTCGCGCGGCGCTCGGCGCGTTCGCGGGCCTGCTGCATCTCCCGCTTCTCCCGCTTCAGTTCCTGCTCGGCGTTGCGGACGTTCTTCTCGGCGACCTCCTGCTCGGCACGCACGGCCGCCTCGTACTCGGTGAAGTTGCCGCCGTACAGGCGCAGTTCGTCGCTGCGGAGTTCGGCGATGCGTTCCATGCGGTCGAGCAGCGCGCGGTCGTGGCTGACCAGGAGAAGACTGCCGGTGAAGTCCGACAGCACGTCGTAGAGCTTGTGCCGGGCCTGCAGGTCGAGGTTGTTGGTGGGCTCGTCGAGCAGGAGCACGTCGGGGCGCTTGAGCAGTTGGGCGGCGAGGCCGAGCGAGACGACCTGGCCGCCGCTGAGCGTGCTGAGGCTGCGGTCCAGGGTGAGGTCGGCCAGGCCGAGACGGTCGAGCTGGGCGCGGGTGCGCTCCTCGATGTCCCAGTCGTCGCCGATCGTGGCGAAGTGCTCCTCGCTGACGTCGCCCGACTCCACGGCGTCCAGGGCACGGATGACTTGGGCGACGCCGAGCACCTCGGCGACCGTGAGGTTCCCGGTCAGGGGCAGGCTCTGCGGGAGGTGGCCGAGCGTGCCGCTGACGGTCACCGAGCCGGTGGCGGGCTTGAGTTCGCCTGCGATCAGCTTCAGCAGGGTGCTCTTGCCGGAGCCGTTGGGCGCGACCAGACCCGTACGGCCGGGGGTCACGGCGAAGGACAGGTCGTCGAAGACCGGGGTGTCGTCGGGCCAGGCGAAGGAGAGGTTCGAGCAGACGATGGCGGCGTCGGACATGAAAGCGACCTCAGAGGGACTGAGGGCAGAGCTTGGAGTTCTGCCCTGGGCAGACGTGGGAAAAGGGGTACGACGAAACGGACCACCTCGGCAGCGCTCCTGAGCGCCGGCCGGTGGCCGTCAGATCCGGATCTCACCCGGAGATGTCGTCGTCACCCACCACGTCTGCGACTCCTCGATACAAGGTCTACGGCCCTCAGAGCGTAGCACCTGTCGTGGCCTTGCCAGGTTCCGGCCGTCGGAACGCAGGTGTGTGCATGGGCACATGTCGAACGGGCACATTCCGCCTGACCCCATTGGACGTGTTGTTGACAGCCCGAAGCGGCCGTGCAAATATCGTCACCAGTTGAACTGGTGACGATGTCGCTGCATGGCTCGACGGTGTTCACACGTGTGGACCCACCCGGCCGGCGCCGTCTGCCGTGCGGCTGCACCTCGCCGGGATCGTCACCACTCCGAAGGAGCACACTGACCATGGCAGGAAAGCCGAAGCCGAGGGCCGAGGGCGCACCGGTGGGACGGCGGGCGATGCTGGGCATGCTCGGCGCGGGCGCTGCGGGGCTCGCCGCCGCGCCCTACCTCCAGCGCGGCTGGGAGGGGTTCCTCGGCGCCGCCTCCCAGGTCGACGCGACCGGGCTGACCGGCCTGCTGCCCAATCCGGGCGGCTTCCGGTACTACAGCGTCGTCGGCTCGGTGCCGCACAAGGACGAGACGAACTACGAACTGACGGTCGGCGGACTGGTGGAGAAGCCGAAGACCTACACGCTCGCCGACCTGCGCGCGATGCCGCAGACCCGCGTCGTCCACGACGTGCTGTGCACGGACGGATGGCGTGTGGACAAGACTCCTTTCGAAGGGGTGAAGCTGGCGGACATCCTGGACGCCGCCGGGGTGCGCTCCTCGGGCGCGGCGGTCCGCTTCACCTGCTTCGACGGTGCCTACACCGAGAGTCTCACCCTGGAGCAGGCGCGCCGCCCGGACGTCCTGGTGGCACTGAACATGCAGGACAAGCCCATCACCCACGACCACGGCGGACCCGTCCGTCTCTACGTGGCCCCCATGTACTTCTACAAGTCGGCCAAGTGGCTCTCCGGCATCTCGGTCACCGACAAGGTCGTTCCCGGCTACTGGGAGGAACGCGGTTATGCGATCGACGGCTGGCTCGACGGCGCCGACCGGCACAGCGACGCGGCCTGATCCCTCCGACCGGGTCCGCCGCTTCAACACCGCCGAGCGCATGGTCCACCGGGCCACCGGCTACCTGATGCTGGTGTGTCTGGTCTCCGCCGCCTGCCTGTACCTCGGGCCGCTGGCCCAACTGGTCGGGCGGCGGCACCTGATGGTCACGGTGCACGAGTGGTCGGGCATCTCGCTGCCGCTGCCCTTCCTGCTGGGACTCCTCTCGGCCGACTTCCGCGCGGACCTGCGCAGGCTGAACCGGTTCGCTGTGTACGACCGGCAGTGGCTGCGGGCCGTCCGCAGGCGCAGGGCCGCGCCCGAGGCGCGCCCGGCCGGCAAGTTCAACGCGGGGCAGAAGCTCTACGCCGGCTGGATCGCCGGCGCCGTCCTGGTCATGATGGTCACCGGCCTGCTGATGTGGTTCATGGGGCTGCTGCCCTTCATCTCCCGCACCAGCGCGATCTTCGTCCACGACCTGCTCGCCTGGACGATCACCTTCGTCGTCCTCGGGCACATGCGCAAGGCCTTCGAGGATCCGGAGGCGCGGCTCGGGATGCGTACCGGGTACGTCAGCCGGTCCTGGGCGCAGCGGTACCACTCCCGGTGGCTGCGGGAGGAGCGCGACGGCGGCGTGGCCGGGGGAGCGGACCAGGTGTGACGTGACTCGGGCGGGCGATGCCCGGCTGGGACGGCCCCGGGCCCCGCCGAATGACCTAACACGTTCGTCACCGTCCTCGGCCGGATTCCGTCGACGCGGACCGTCAACTGACTGTCGTCGGGTGCCCGGTGTGCGTCCAGAGTGGGAACCGGCCGCAGCGTCCGGCCACTGGCTCACCCGAAGTTCAAACCCACCCCTTCAGTCACCCCTTCAACCGGTGATAAGGTCCGGATCAGTCTTCGGTGGACCCGAGGCCGCCTCGGGTCGCACACCCAGGTCAGGGAGGCGTACGCGCGGACGTCGTCCGCGGCGAGGCCGCCGCCCCAGCCACTGTCCTGCTCATCCGCCCTACACATGTGTCGCCGCCGACCAGGCGCACACCCACTCCTTGGATGGATACCCATGAGACGACGACTTCTGACTGTCCTCGCGGCCGGAGTGCCGCTGGCTGCCGCGGTGTACCTGCCGACCGCGTCGGCGGAACCCCGGAACACCGCCTCCACGCCGCTCAATTGCGACACGGTGTCGGTGAAGGCCCCGGCCGGCACCAAGGTGGAGTCCGTGACGACGCTCCACCAAGAGGGCGGCACCATCCAGGGCACCGGGGTCCTGCAGGGCACGGTCACCGACGTCCCGGCGTTCTGCGAGGTCACGGTCACCCTCACCCACCCGGGCGACGGCGACCACGCCAAGGTGCGGACCTGGCTGCCCGTCAGTGGTTGGAACGGCCGCTTCCAGGGGCTCGGGGGCGCCGCCTACCTCGCCGGGGACAACAATGTCGGTCTGGCCACCGCGGTCAAGAACGGCTACGCGGCGACCACCACGGACGCCGGTGTCGGCGACGCCCTCGACACCAGCTGGGCACTGAACAGCAAGGGGCAGGTCAACACCGCCCTGCTGAAGAACTTCGCCTCCCGCTCCCAGCACGAGGCGGCGGTCGTCGGCAAGGAGGTCGTCGACGCCGTCTACGGCAAGCGCGCCTCCTACTCCTACTTCACCGGCTGCTCCACCGGCGGACGCCAGGGCTACATGGAGGCCCAGCGCCACCCGACCGACTACGACGGCATCCTCGCCGACGCGCCCGCGATCAACTGGGACGAGTTCGAAGTCGCCACCCTGTGGCCGCAGGTGGTCATGAACAACGAGAAGACCTACCCGGCCCCCTGCGAGTTCAAGGCCTTCACCGACGCCGCCGTCAGGGCCTGCGACCCGCTCGACGGCGTCGAGGACGGCCTCGTCAACGACGCGTCCCGCTGCGACTTCGACCCGCGCCGGCTGATCGGCACCAAGGTCGTGTGCAACGGCAAGGAGCTGACTGTCACGGCGGCCGACGCGGCCGTGGTGCGCAAGATCTGGGACGGTCCGCGCACGCCGTCGGGCAGGAAGCTGTGGTCCGGCGTCCCGATCGGGGCCAACCTGGCGGCTCTGGCCGGTGTTTCCGACCCCGACGCCAACGGGAACGTCAAGGGAGCGCCGTTCCCGGTGCCCGCCGACTGGGTCAGGCTGTGGGTGGCGAAGGACCCGTCCCTGGACGTCTCGAAGATCACTTACAGCCGGTTCACACGGCTGTTCAAGCAGTCCGAGGTCGAGTACGACAAGGTCATGGGCACGGACGACCCGGATCTGTCCGCCTTCCTCAAGTCCGGCGGCAAGCTGCTGACCTGGCACGGCCAGGCCGACCAGTACATCCCCACTCAGGGCACCGTGCAGTACCGCCAGCAGGTCGAGCGGGAGATGGGCGGTCCCAAGCGGGTCGACGATTTCTACCGTCTCTTCCTCGCCCCGAACACGGACCACTGCGGCCTCAACGGCCTTGACGGTTCGGCTGACGCCCTCGCCGCGCTGACCGCCTGGGTCGAGCACGGCAAGGCGCCCAACACGCTGCCCGCCACCCTGATCAACGCGGACGGTCAGACGGTCACCCGTGATCTGTGCAGCTACCCGTCGGTGTCCCGCTACAAGGGCCACGGCGACACGGCTGCCGCCTCCAGCTTCCGCTGCGTCTCCCCGTCCCGGCACTGACCGGCCGGTCCGCGAACGACTCCCCGACCCGAGAAAGGCCGAACCACCATGAGCACGCAGACATCGACGCCTCCGAACCCGACGACGACGGGCGAGCGCTCCTCCCTGCTGAGGTTGCACCTGGGCCGTGGCGTCCTGGCCCTGGCGTGGGCCCTGGCGTTCGCCGGAGCCCACGAGCACGTCGACGCGGTGGCGATCACGCTGCTGGTCGTCTACCCGCTGATCGACGCGGTGTCCTCGCTGATCGACTACCGCGCCACCCCAGACGGTTCCGAGCGCCGTGTCACCGCGTTCAACGGGGTCCTCAGCACGCTGGCCGCCATCGCGGTCGGCATCGCCGGCGCGGGCGGCGTGGCCCCGGTGCTCCATGTGTTCGGTGTCTGGGCCGTCGTCTCCGGTGCCGCCCAGGTGATCGTCGGACTGCGGCGACGCGGCCCCGAGCTGGGCAAGCAGTGGCCGACCCTGATCTCGGGCGGGCTGTCGTTCGTCGTCGGCATCTTCTACAACATCCAGGCCGCGGGCGACAATCCCTCGCTCGACGTGCTGTCGGTGTACGCCACCGGCGGCGGGGTGTGGTTCATCCTCCAGGCCCTGCTGCTGGGCTGGAAGTCGCGGCAGCTGCGCACCCGGACCGTCTGACCCCGGACCCCGCTTCCGGTGCCGTCCCGGCCCGCGCCCCGAGGCGCGGGCCGGGACTTTCGTGTCGTACGAACGGGACCCGGACGCGCAGCTTGTCCGCGATCAGACCGGCCAGCAATGGTGCAGGCCGGTGCGGGCGGTGCTCGGGCGAGGCGAGCTGGAGGGCATGGCTCGACCAGCGGCGGAAGTCGGCGTCGTGCTGCTCGGTGATGCCGAGGAGTCCGGCGATCACCGTCGCGGGCAGCGGCGCGTGGAACGCCTCGACGAGGTCGATGGCACCGGCGGGCGGCATGGAGTCGATCAGGTCGTGGGCGATCCGCTCGATGCGCGGAGCCAGTTCGGCGGGCGGCGCGCGGTGAAGGCGGGGGCGGCCAGGCGGCGCAGGCGGCCGTCTACGGCGGATCGGCTCCAGCGTCTGCGAGCCGAATCCCACCGACGGCTTGTTGAGGACGTAACCGGCGGCGAGGGCCGCGTTCACTCTGCCGACCTGGTACGGGCCTGCTCGTGAGGGCACTTGGGATGCCTCTACCGTACTGGCGGTCTCGTGGGTCCCGGAACGCATGGGGTGGCGTGCTCGTGCCGTCGTCATGCGAACGAGCCCGGTTCGGTGCGGGGTTCTGGCCGCCCGGTATGGGGGTCCGGACATGCCGCAGGGGCATGCGCGGCGCGCATGCCCCTGCGGCGTCGGAGCGAACTCAGTTCTCGTTGTTGAAGAGGGAGAGCACGCGCGCCACTTCCAGGTAGATCCAGACCAGCGTCAGGGTGAGACCGAAGGCGGCCAGCCAGGCCTCCTGGCGCGGGGCGCCGTAGGCGACGGCGTCCTCGACCTGCTTGAGGTCGAGGGCGAGGAAGGCCGCACCGAGCAGGATGCCGATGACGCCGAAGGCGAAGCCGAGGCCGCCGCTGTGGAAGCCGAGGCCGTTGCCGGCGCCGAAGGCGGAGAAGAGGGAGTCGGCGACAAGCAGGAGCAGGAACCCGGTCGCGGCGGCGGCGACGAATCCGGCGAACCGCTGGGTGACCCGGATCCAGCGCATCCGGTAGGCGATGAGCACGCCCGCGGACACCGCGAAGGTGCCGAGGACGGCCTGGACGACCACACCCGGCGCGATGTAGGTCGAGACCGTGCTGGAGAACACGCCGAGGAAGACACCCTCGAACGCCGCGTACCCGAGGATCAGCGCCGGAGACGGCGTCCGCCGGAACGACTGGACCAGCGACAGCACGAAGGCGACGAGGGCGGCGCCCACGGCGAGGCCGTAGGACCGGCCGATGTTCGCCTCGTCGACGGGCAGCAGGAGCCAGGAGAGCACCGCCGTCAGGGCCACGGTGCCGAGGGTCGTCGCGGTGCGGACGATGACGTCGTCCATGGTCACCGCGGTCGAGCCGGCGCGCAGGCCGGTGCCGGCGGGGGAGGCGTACGGGTTGGTCCGGTAGTCGCCGGCCGGGCTGCCGCCGACCGTGGCACCCATCGGCTCACGCTGGTGCGCGCCCGCCGGGCCTGCGTCACGGGTGGCGCCCCAGCGGGAGAAGATCGGGTTGCTTGTCCTCACGTCATTCCTCCTCGTCCGCCGCACTCGCGGCTTGCCGCAAAGCGTTTGTCGTCGGGCGCCCGTGGCGGCGCACGTGTGCCGGTGGCCACCCACTGGGCCGACGACCGCAACCCTTCGCGTCACCATTCTAACTGGTGACGTGAGGGAGGTAAGTCCCCGTCCGCTCGGGACGGGCGGGCGGTCATTCGGACGGCGCTTGCGGGCCGTCGAGCAGTTCCATGAGGAAGCCGTCCCAGTTCAAGCCGTCCATCTCGGTCTCGGCCGAGACGACGCGGTAGGTGGCGTCGAGCCACTCCGCCAGCGGCGCGGTGGGGATCTCGAACAAGGCCTCCACCTCCTCGGACTCCAGAAGCAGCCACGACGAGGGCCGTTCTCCGGGCAGAGTCGGCCACATCCGCACGTCGCCCGCCCCGCTCATCGACGTCACTCCGCGGTACAGGAGTTCACGGCCGATGTGCCAGATGAGAGTGGGTCCCCGTTCCGCCGCGAACTCGACCGTGATCACCGCGGGCATGTCCACGTCGAAGCGGAACTTGGCCCGCATGGGCTGCCGGGTGAATTCGTCCAGCATCTGGTCGAGGTCCAGCAACAACGACGGCACGAGCTCGGGCGCCGAACGCGCCCGCAGTGGTGACTGATCGCGATGCATGACAGAAGTTCCCCTCCGTGGGACGAAGTCTGCGTGCTTCCACTCTTCGCCCGGGGTGGACGCCGCACATCGGTCAGTTGACGGTCGGAGGACAGCCCCCGACGGGACAGTGACGGTCGGAGGACGGCTCAGGACGGGGCAGTTGGGTCCTGTGGACTGCGGGGGAGGTGACGTAAGTCATCGCCTGCCGGTGTCGCACGGCCGTGACGACTGCGGGGGTGCTGCCGTGGCCGGCGGCGCCGAACTCGCCGGTGCGGGGCTGCGGTTAGGGGTGAGTCAGCCGAGTTCGGGGGACCCGTGCACCGGAGCCGCCGCGTCACGTAGGCGGCGGTATTTCACTGAGAGTGCCCCGCCGCGGTCGTCGGTCTCGTGACACGGATCGGTGAGACGGCCGCAGTCACACCTGCGCGGCTGGAACGGCCACGTGGCCGGAGTGGACACCCATCTGGCGCATGTGCCGTACGGCCTTCACCACGGTCCCGTCGGCTGGGTACCTGTGGCGCAAGCCCGCCATGCGGACCGGAGGCCGGACCGGGAATCCGTTTGCGGTGGAGCTCCCATACCGAAGGATGTGGCCCCGCACCGGTGACCCCGGTGACCAGGGTCCGGGATGGCTCATCACCTGGCCTGCAGGGGGCCCGCGAAGGACTTGCGCAGGGACGGGGGAGCGGCGAGGGGGAGCAGTGCGGCGAGCATCTTTCCCTTGAGCGTGCTCGGCTGCCGCGTCAGCTCGACGTCGACCCGGGTGCCGTCGGCCTCGGGGGTCATCCGGAAGACCCAGCCGCCGCCGGCTCCGAAGAGCTTGGAGTCGAGGGTGGTGATGGTGACCGTGTCACCGCCCGGTTCCCACTCGTAACGCGCGCGCTCCCAGGCGGCGGCGGTGCCCTCGGTGACCTCGGCCCAGGTGTCACCGAGGTCGTGGACCTCGAAGTGTTCGTCGTCGATCGTGGGCCAGGCCTCGGCGCGGGAAGGGCCGAAGTCGGTCAGTACCCCCAGCACGTCCTTCGGGCTGAGCGTGGAGACGAGATGGAAGCGTACGACTGCCATGGGTTTTCCTCACCAAAAGTAACTGCTCTGACTGGTGACGAAAGATTTCCATGCGTCTGCGTCACCTGTCAAGACGGTTACTCCGGGATGGGGCGGGCGGTCACCGGCCAGGAGGTCCATGTGAGACACGTGTTTCCCTGCGGCACGATCGCCCTCGACTTCGTGGGCACTTGCAGGCGCGTCGAGGACCGGCTCGAGACGAGCGGACCGGCTCCCCGGACTGCTCGACCCCTGGTTGGGCCCGGGTTCCGCCGCATCGCCACGACGCTGCTGACGGCACGGGGCCTGCGTGTCGTGGCGGAGTCCGGGGACGGTGCCTCGGCCCTGGCTGCGGTGCGGGCACACCGCCCCGACGGGCTGCTGCTCGACCTGCACCTGCCAGACCTGGACGGACTGACCGTGGCCCGTCAGCTGACCAGGGAGGACGACCCGCCGCGGATCGTGCTGACCTCCACCGACAAGTCGTTCTGGTCGCAGGAGGAACTGCGGAGAGCGGGAATCGAGTCCTTCGTCGCCAAGGACAAACTGTTCGACGCCGACCTGCGGGGCCTATTCGCCCCCTCCGTGTCCCGACGGCAACCCCGGGCCGGGGCCCCTTCGCCGCCTGCCGCCCCCCGCTACTGCCCGAGGTAGCGCAGCACCGCCAGCACCCGCCGGTGCTGTCCGGAGGCGGCCTGGCTGAGCCCCAGCTTCATGAAGATGCCGGTCACGTGCCGCTCCGAGGCGGCGGGGCAGCTTCGCGGGGCGGCGCGCCCGGTCACCGCCCTCGCTGGAACGTCAGCGACCGGATCACTACCAGACGACGGGGCCGGCCTTGTCGAAGAAGCCGCCCGTCGGGCCGCCGACGCCGATCGAGGCCATGCGGACGATGATCTCCGCGCCCTCCTCGATGGTTTGTGTGCCCGTGTGGCCGTTGAGGTCGGTGGCGGTGTAGCCGGGGTCGACGGTGTTGAACCGGACGGCGGGGAAAGTCTTGGCGTACTGCGCGGTGACCATGACCAGCGCGGTCTTGGAGGAGTTGTAGTCCAGCGCCGTCACATGGAACTCCACCCGGTTGGGGTCGGAGGTTGCCGCCAGCGAGCCCAGACCGCTGCCGACGTTGACGACGACCGGGGCACTGCTTTCTTCCAACAGCGGCAGGAAGGCGTGCGTGACGCGCACGACGCCGAAGACGTTCGTGTCGTACGTGGTCACCATGTCGGCCCCTGTTGTCTCGCCGACCGACTTGCGTGCGCCCACGATCCCGGCGTTGTTGACCAGGACGTCGAGGCCGCCGGCGTCCGCGCGGACGAATTCGGCGGCAGCCTTGACGGAATCCTCGTCGGTGACGTCGAGCTGAACGAAGCGGGCGCCGAGCCTCTCCGCCGCCTCCCGGCCGCGGTGTGCATCGCGTGCCCCGACGTAGACGGTGTGCCCGGCCTCGATCAGGCGGCGGGCGGTCTCGAAGCCCAGGCCCTTGTTGGCTCCAGTGATCAATGTGGTGGTCATGAGTTCACTCCGTGCTCGATGGGATGGTGACGCCTCCACCCTCCTCGCACCGCGCAGGGACGGACAGTGCCCGCCTCAGCCAGTGGACCGGCAGTACCAGGCTGTCCGGGCACGGCAACGCGATACTGGGACGGTGAGCGAATCCAGGGAACTGGGCAGAGCCCTGCACGGCTGGCGGGACCGGATCGCCCCCGCAACCGTCGGACTGCCCGCGGCGGGAGTACGTCGGGCCGCCGGGCTGCGCCGCGAGGAACTGGCACAGCTCGCCAACCTGTCGGTGGACTACATCACCCGCCTTGAGCAGGGCCGGGCCACCTCCCCGTCGGCGCAGGTCCTGTCCGCGCTGGCCCGGGCCCTGCGGCTGTCGGCAGCCGAGCGCGCATACCTGTATCTCCTCGCGGGCCAGCCGGCGCCAGGCCCAGGGCAGCTGTCCGCGCACATCCCACCAGGGGTCCGCAGGCTGCTCGACCAACTGGACGGCTCACCGCTGAGCGTGCATGACGCCGCATGGAACCTGATTCTGTGGAACCCGTTGTGGGCCGCGCTGTTCGGAGACGCGTCCGCGCTGCACGGGCGCGAGCGCAACATCGTCTGGCGGCACTTCGCCGGTCTGCCGAGCCGGGTCAGCCACACCCCCGAGCAGGAGGCCCGGTTCGAGGCGGCCGTGGTCGCCGATCTCAGGGCGGCGACCGCCCGGTACCCGGCCGATGCCGACCTGCGCTCCATGATCAAGGACCTGCGGAGTGTCAGCACCGAGTTCGCGCGCCTGTGGGACTCGGGCATCGTGGGCGTCCATGAGTCGGACACCAAGACCGTCCATCACCCTGACATCGGCACATTCACCGTCGACTGTGACGTGCTCATCGCTCCCGGCAGCGATCTGCGGATCGTCGCCCATACCGCCGCTCCCGGCAGCGACGCCGCCGACCGGCTCAGGCTCCTCGGCGTCATCGGCACCCAGGCCATGACCGAGGACAGCACCCCGTGATCGAAGCCGGGCGTCACGCTCTCGGGCATCCAGGTCCGCCCGAACCGTGCTCCGCTCGCTGAAGTGGGGTGCCTGCTCGACGCGGGTCCGGTCCGCGTCGTGATCGACAGTATGTTTCCGCCTGCGGATGCCCGAGAAGGCCACCCGCGGCAACCCCAAGAGTCCGCCGCTCGCCGACCCGTCGTTCTGGCCCTGCGCGCGAGTACGCCGATCGGGACGGTGGCCCTTGCGGTCCGGCTCGGGTGAGCACCGCGGCAGGTCTCTTGTTCGTCCGGAACGGGTGCGTCGGCGCTGTTTCCGCCGCGCCGGAGCAGGCAACCGGCACCTCGCGGACGATCGCCGCGAATTCCCGCAGTAGTCATCGGCCGACGTCCGGGTGCGCCTCGGCTGCCGGGCGAGTGGCGGCAACGAGTGATTGCGTTAGCTCGTAAGCAGCGTTTGAAATAACCAGCGCATGCAATTAATGTGGGGTGCGGAAGCCGGCCGGTCCGCACCGCTGCCGAATGCGGCGTGGGCATGGCCACCTGTCGCGATCGGTCCGACGCCCCTGTGGGCAGTCGGGCCCGTCAAACAACATCTGGAGACCGTTCCTCATGACCATCCCTGCCACCGCCGTCACTCCGCTCACGGTCGGCGACGCCGAGTTCCTGATCGACACGGTGCGCTCGGCCGCCGAGGCCGCCGGTGTTCCCGTCGCCGTCACCGTCCTCGACGCAGGCGGCCACATGCTCGCCTTCCGACGGGACGACCGGGCCGTTCTGATCGCAGGTGAGACCAGCACGCGGAAGGCGTACACCGCTCTGCAGCTGAACGCCCCCACGGCCGACCTGGTCGACGCCGTCCAGCCCGGCGGCCTCTTCCACACCCTGCCGACCGCCCTGGACCGTCCGTTGCTGTTCATCGCCGGCGGAGTGCCCGTCCACCGTGACGGCCGGCTGATCGGTGCTCTCGGTGTCGGCGGCGGAGCTCCGGAACAGGACCACTCCTTCGCTGATGCGGCCGTCCAGGCGCTGCAGGCCTGAACTGCTCACGTCGAGGTGCCGGTACGGGTACCTGTACGGGACCACACATGAAAGGGCTGGGATGATGCAGATCGATCTGAAAGGCCGCACGGCCCTGGTCACCGGCTCCACGCAGGGCATCGGCGCGGCGATCGCCGCCGGTCTGGCTCGCGCCGGGGCCCGGGTGGGCGTCAACGGCCGTACCCCGCAGCGCGTGGACGACAGCGTCGCCCGACTGGCACAGGAGGTGCCCGGGGCGGAGCTGGTCCCGGTCGCGGCGGACGTGACGAGCGAGGAGGGTGCTCGCCAGGCCGCGGAAGTCCTGCCGCAGGTGGACATCCTCGTCAACAACCTGGGCATCTTCGGCGCCGAGGATCCTCTGAAGATCACTGACGAACAGTGGCGGCGCTACTTCGAGGTGAACGTACTGGCCGCCGTACGCCTGACTCGCCTGTACCTCCCGGGCATGACCGAGCGGGGATGGGGGCGCATCCAGTACATCGCCAGCGACTCGGCGGTCGTCATCCCCGCGGAGATGATCCATTACGGCATGTCGAAGACCGCGCTGCTCGCGGTGGCCCGGGGCTTCGCCAAACAGGCCGCCGGCATGGGCGTCACGGTGAACTCCGTGATCGCCGGCCCCACCCACACCGGAGGCGTCGAGGACTTCGTCTACGAACTCGTCGACCGTGACCTGCCTTGGGAGGAAGCCCAGCGTGTCTTCATGCGCGAGCACCGGCCCCAGTCGCTGCTGCAGCGCCTGATCGAGCCGGAGGAGATCGCCCACATGGTGGTCTACCTCAGCTCCGACCAGGCCTCGGCCACCACGGGTGGCGCACTTCGGGTGGACGGCGGATACGTCGACTCCATCCTGCCGTGAGCGAACCGGGGTCAATGCGCCTCCACCCGGAGCGTGGCAGAGGTGGCGGAGGAGGGGCTGAGCAGTTGCTGTTCGGGCGAGAGCGGTGTGGGGTCCAGCATGACCTGCCCCTCGTGGACGGGGTTGGGCTGGGTGGCGTTGAACCTGACGCGAAAGGTGAACGAGCTGCTCGTGCGCGGACCGAGAGACAGTGCGGTCTGTTGGGGCCGCGAGAGGAAGTCCATGCCGGTTCCCTCTGTCACGTACCGGACGCTGTCCCATGTTCCGGTCGCGGGACGCCATTCCTGCACAGGGCGGGCTGCGGGATTGCGTCACAGAATTGCGTCGTACGCTGCCCCGCATGGGTTACATGCGTTCGGGTGGGGCCCGGTCCACGCGGCGGCGGTCATCAGCCACATCGTCGGGAGCCACGGCCATACAGGCGTTGAAGTTTCTCGGCATCAGCGCCCTGTCCGGAATCGTGCTGGCCGGTATCGCACTGCCGGCCACCGGCGCGATCGGCCTGTCCGCGAAGGGCGCCGCAACCGGTTTCGACGACTTGCCGGGCGACCTCAAGCGTCCGCCTCTGAGCCAGGCTTCACACATCCTGGACGCCAACGGCGACCTCATCGCGACCGTCTACTCCCGAGACCGCACCGTGGTCCCGCTCAGCGAGATCAGCCCGGTCATGCAGAAGGCCGTCGTCGCCATCGAGGACGCCCGCTTCTGGCAGCACGGCCCCATCGATCCCAAAGGCGTGATCCGTGCGGTCGTCAGGGACACGCAGGCGGGCAGCGCTCAGCAGGGTGCCTCCACGCTGACCCAGCAGTACGTCAAGAACGTCTTCGTCGAAGAGGCGGGTGACGACCCGAACGCCGTGGCCCAGGCCACCTCGCCGACCCTCGGACGCAAGGTCCAGGAACTCAAGTACGCGATCAAGGTCGAGAAGGAACTCGGTAAGAAAAAGATCCTGCAGAACTACCTCAACATCGTGCCCTTCGGGGAGCAGTCCTTCGGCATCGAGGCGGCCTCCGAGCGCTACTTCAGCACGCACGCCAAGGACCTCACGCTGCCGCAGGCCGCTCTCCTGGCCGGCGTCGTCAACGGCACCACGCTGTACGACCCCATCCAGCACCCACAGGCCGCCCGCACCCGTCGCGACATAGTTCTGCAGCGCATGGCCGACGTCCACGACATCACCCAGGCGCAGGCCGA
Organism: Streptomyces sp. Y2F8-2; assembly: GCF_014905555.1. Lineage (GTDB taxonomy): Bacteria > Actinomycetota > Actinomycetes > Streptomycetales > Streptomycetaceae > Streptomyces > Streptomyces cynarae. The sequence continues at coordinate 22,229 of NZ_BNGS01000015.1, forward strand.
CGCCGCCGAGCGGCAGCCGCTCGGACTGAAGCCCACCGCACCCAGGAACGGCTGCATCACCGCCGTCCGTGGCGCCGCCTTCTTCTGCGACTACGTCCGCGAGGTCTTCCTCGACAGCCCCGTCTTCGGCAAGACCGCAGAAGACCGAGCCCAGCGCTGGAACACCGGCGGCCTGACCATCAAGACCACCCTGGACCCCAAGGCCCAGGACGCCGTGCAGGCCGCCATCACCCAGCACGTCTACAAGACCGACCCCGTGGCCACCGCCGTCACCCTCGTCCAGCCCGGCACCGGCAAGATCCTCGCGATGGGCCAGTCGCGTCCGTACGGCTTCGGCACGGACGAGACGCAGATCAACCTCAGCGTCGACCACGACAGGGGCGGCGGAACCGGCTTCCAGTCGGGCTCGACGTTCAAACCGATCACCGCTGCCGCGGCGATCGACGGCGGTACCGACCCCAACACCGTGCTGCCGGCTCCGTATTCGATGGACTATCCGAGTCCGGTGAACACCTGCGGCGAACCCTGGGTACGCAATCCCACCGACCCACCGCTCTCGAACGAGGACAGGTCGGAAGTCGGTCCGATGAACATGAACAAGGCGATGGCCCTCTCGGTCAACACCTACTTCGTCCAGCTCATCGGCAACATCGGTATCTGCCCAGTGGTCCAGATGGAGCAGAAGCTCGGCGTGCACCAGGCGAACGGCGCCCCGCTCCAACAGGTCCCCTCCATCACGCTGGGCACACAGCAAGTGAGCCCGCTGACCATGGCCTCCGCCTACGCCGCCTTCGCCGACAACGGCGTCTACTGCACGCCGACGGCCATCGAATCGGTCACCGACGCGAGCGGCAAGTCGCTGCCGGTACCGCAGACCTCATGCAGCCAGGCGATGTCCCCGAAGACCGCCGCGACCATCAACACGCTCCTCAAGGGCGTGGTCGAGGACGGTACCGGCCAGCAGGCAGGCCTGAAGGACCGCGACAGCGCGGGCAAGACCGGTACGACCGACAACCGTTGGGCGGCGTGGTTCGTCGGCTACACCTCGGACCTGGCCGGCGCGGTCTGGGTCGGCGGCCCGTCCCACAACGTCCCCATGACGAACATCACCATCGGCGGCGTTTTCCACAAGGAGGTCTTCGGCGCCGACACCCCTGGTCCCATCTGGCGCGACGCCATGACCGGCGCCCTCGCCGGCACGGTCTCGCCCCCGCTGCCCACCGTCCAACTCGCTGCCGACAAGCCGCAGACCCCCGAGCCGGGCGCCTCCACCACCCCCGACAACAGTGGCAACACACCCCAGCCCCGTGCGACCCCCCGCCCACCCCGGCTTCACGGCCCGAACGGAGGGAAGCACAGGTAGCGGTCCGGTGGCCCGGTGCGACCGGTGTTCTACTGTCCTGCCTCGGTCTCGAAGTGCAGGGAGATCGACTGCAGAACGTCCGCAGCAGAGACGTCGGCGCGCCCGCTGTCGTGGATCTCGGCGAGCTGGACGAAGGCGAGTGCGAACGCTGATGCGATCTGCACGATGGCCGGCCCCAGCTGCTCGCTCACGGCGGTCGCCACCTCGTGGGCGGTCGCATCGGCGCGCAACTCGATGCGCGGCAGCATCTCCTCGAGCAACGCGGAGACGGTTTCGCTCTGTGTGACGTCACCGTCGCGGTTCTCGCGGGCTTGCCGTCGCATCTCCAGGGCCTCGGTCAGGATGCCGACGACCCGCTGCATGATTTCTCGCTGCTCCATGCGGGCACGGTACGCCGGACAGTCGTCAGAAGTGTGCTTACCCGGGCCGTGGATGTTCGTCCTGAGCCGATGAGACGGCGCGTGACGCTTCAGCGACGAAGTCGTCGCTGAAGCGCGAGGACAGGTCGCCGCCGCGGTCGCTCCACGCACGGTATTTCTCGACGAGCCAGGCGAGCAGGCCGGCGGGCGAGTCGGCCAGGCCCTGGCTCAGGGTGAGGGGACGGGTGCTCTGCTGGTGCCGGTAGCCGCCCACGTGCGTCTGCCAGGCCGCCGTGGATTCGAGGTGGGCCTGCTCCTGTGGGGTGAGGCCGGCAGGGTCGTAGACGGCCGGGGCGGCCACGGCCAGCAGGTGGATTCCGAAACCAGCGATCTGGTGAGCACCCGGGACAGACCGGACACCGTCAATGCCGCCACCACCACCGCCACCGCGAACTGGTGAACGGGCCAACGCTGCCGCCCCAGAAACCAGCATGCCGGGCTCTGCGGCTGGGAACAGAGGCGCCCGGCAATCGACCGATTCGGACCTTCGCCACCGGGGGGAGCCGGGGACCACAGCAGGCGCCGGCGGCCGTTCTCGCTGATCAGGCCGTGGCAGTCCAACTCAATGACGACCAGGGCGGGATGGACGAGACACGGCAGTCGGCGGCGCGTCGTGCGAGGCCGGAAGCTCCCGTCCCAGGCGTGCGAGCGGGGACGAAGCCATCACCACCGGGGACAGCATCATGCCTGCGGCCGTCACCAGGAGGCTGGTGCGCAGCCCCCACTCCTCGGCGAGAAATCCGCCGACCAGAGAACCGAGCGGGGTCGACCCCATGCCGACGAACGTGATCGTCGCGGCCACCCGGCCCTGCATCCCGTCCGGAGTGACGGCCTGCCGGACGGCCATGACCGTGACATTCACCAACTGGCCGCCGCCCCCGAACACGAAGCCGACCGCAAGAAGCACGGGAATCGTCACCGCAGAGGAGCCGTGCAGCGCGGGCACACACAGGAACACGCCGTCGCCGAGTGCCGCCGCACACACGAGCACCGGGCCATGGCCGAGCCGGCCCGGCAGGCGGGCGGCCAGCAGCGACCCCAGGAGCGCGCCCGGTCCCACCGCCGTGAGCGCCAGCCCGACGACGGTGCCCGGCAGATGCAGTTCCCGCGGCAGGAAGAGCAGATAGACGGTCATCATGGCCGCGAAGCAGAACTGGAATGCGGCCGAGGCCAGGCACACGGTGCGAAGCACGGTATCTCCGGCGACGAAACGCAGACCCTCACGAATCCGCTGCCAGACCCGACGGGGGTGTTCCGGGCGCTCCGGGATCGATTCTGCTCGGCGGATCCGCCGGATCGTCAGGAACGACAGCGAGAAGAACAGCGCGCTGGAGGCGGCGGCAATCGGCGCCGACAGCAAGGACACCAACGCACCGCCGAGAGCGGGACCCCCGATCTGCGCCGCGGACCGGCTGCCCTCGAGCGCGCTGTTGCCGCGCACCAGTTGGCCGCGTTCCACCAGGCGTACGAGAGACGCCTGGTATGCCACGTCGAAGAACACGGACAGGGACCCGACGGCGAAGGCGAGCGCAAGCAGGCCGGGCAGGCCGAGCCACCCGAAGAGGCCGGCCAGGGCGGCAGCGCCCAGGGCCAAGGCCCGACCGACGTCCGTGAGCACCATCGTCGTGCGGGTCCGCCACCTGTCCACCCAGGCGCCGACGAAGAGCGAGAGCAACAGGATCGGCGCTTGCCCCACCGCGCGAAGGACGCCCAGCCGGTCGGCACTGGCGTGGAGCGTCAGGACGGCGAAGAGCGGCAGAACCACCAGACTCGCGTGTTCACCGAGTTGGGAAGCTGTCTGACCCACCCAGAGTCTACGGAAGTCGACGTCCCGCCACAGGCTCGACGGACCAGGCCGACCGGAGTCGGATACAGCGGAGGAAGCGGACGGCACGGGGATCCCTTGTATTGCCGACAACGAGGCCCGCCACCGAGCACATGAAAGGTGCGTCGGCGGTTCAGGCAGGGAAAGGCTCGCTGTGCCGCAACATCAAGGGCAGCACGCGATGACAGGCCGGTCACGGCCTACGACGTCAACGCGCGCTCGGGAAACCGACCATGCCTCAGCTCCTCCTGGGTCACTCGCCGTGCCCAACCCTAGCCGCGGGGCGGCGCGACGCGAAAGGCGGCCTCACTCGCCTCTCGCGCGAACCAAGCAGGCCGGACCCGTAGTTCGGCGAAGGCGCCGCGAACCAGTGGGCAAACCAACACCGGGTCCATGGGGCGATCCAGGCGGTGGCAACCCCTGGGTTGAGACGGCCCTGGCCGGCGGGTGAACCCACACCAGTCGGCAGGGCGTACGCGCCGCCGATCTGGTAGTCCCATCGCACGTGCTTCGGCGGTGGCACCACCGTGCCCGCATTCGCCGACGCCGTTGTGGACGCCCGCCCAGAAGAACACCGTGGAGCTCGTGGCCGACCGTGCGCCGTGGGCCTGGACTTCGCCGTGGTGGTAGGCGCGTCCCACCGTTCGCCGGGTTCGGCCTCAGCAGGTCTGGCGGAGGTTTGGTTGGCGCCTATCCCACGAATACGGGAGGTGTGTCGTCCGCAGGTTCGCACGCCGCCTGGAGCCTGAAGGCTCCCCGTCCACAGCCCCTGGCTAGGCTTTGCGGGCGAGCAGTTGAACCTCCCGGAACTGCCGTCGGTCGGTGGGCTGAGGCTCGCGAACCATCCGGGCCACCTCGACCAACCCGGCCTCGCGCAGCAGCGCGGCGAGGTGATCAGGCCACCACCGATGGGCCGGCGCGACTGCGTGATCGAAGACCTGTGTCGGGTGAGACGGATCTTCGCTTGCCGAAAAGCCGACCAGAAGGTGGCCTCCAGGTGCCAGCACGCGGCGGAACTCGGCCAGTATGACGGGGAGTTCTTGCGGCGGAGTATGGATGATGGACCACCGTGAGAGTACGCCGCCGAGCACGCCGTCAGCGATGTTCAATGCGGCCATCGAGCCCACGTCGAACCGCAGGCCCGGATAGGCCTGTCGAGCCAACTCGATCATCGCGGGAGAGACGTCGACGCCGAACGCCGCCAGTCCCAGCTCTCCCAGATACGCAGTGATATCTCCGGGTCCGCACCCCAGGTCCGCGACCTGACCGTCTCCACCCGCACTGACGACCTCCGCGAAGACGCTCAAGATCGCACGGTCCAGGGGCCTGTCACGCAGCGCGCCACGGAACTGCTGCGCATACGTGGAGGCAGCAGCGTCGTAGGCCTCGCGGGTGGCACTGAGGGCATCATGTTCGACCATGCTCGCGACAGTAGTTCCTGGCGCCGCGGCGAGCCGAGAGAATCACGATCTCCCCTCCCGCCTGTTCGCCGTGCGCTCTCGCCAGTGGGCTCGTCATGCAGCCCAAGGCGGCGCCATCCCCAGTTCAAGGGGGCGTCCGTGCCGCGCTCGCCGTCCCGGGTGGTCTGTCAGCGCCCCCTGGTCTCCTGCTGGTGCAGCCGAGCGGGAAACCGTCACCATGACCGACGACGCCCGTCTATGGCTGAACACCCTGGATGACCGGGACCGGCTGCCCAGTGCGGTTCGAGCGGTGGCCGCCGCCGTCCGCACCGGCGACGGCCTGGCCCGAGCCGCCCTGCCCGGTCGGGACGACGGCCGGTGGGTGATGCTGCACGGCTCGGCAGCGGGGGAGTAGTACGGGCCGCTGCCGCCAGGGCCGACGTGCCCGGCACCGCCGCCGACAGCAAGTCGGCCCGGCACACGCTGATTCGCGGTAGCCGACCCTGAGCGCGACCAGCTCCGTGGAACCGTCAGCGCGCATGCCGACCGGGACCAGGACGCAGGCCTTGGCCTCCTACGGGCGGATGTCGAGATGGACGCCGTCGGCTCACATGGAGTCAATCGCGCTGTCCGAGACGGTTCCCGCATCGCCCAGGCCCGCCACCGGGCTGCAAGCCCTCCTCACCGAGGATGCAGCCGGCCCTTGCGCGAAGCGGGCTGGCGGTCGGAGTTGCGGCCGCCCGCTCCCGCGGCACCGCCCGTGGCCGTACCGGGTTCCGCCCGGCGAGCAGAACCGCGCCCGCCGGTTGGGGAGGTGCCACCGGACGCCCTCCTCTCGGCCGTGACGCGGCGGTCGGAGTCCCGGCTCCCCGTCCTGGTTGCAGCGCCTGTCGTGCCTTGGCCTCCGCCGCCGTTGCGGGGCTGGCGGCGGCGCGATGGCCTGGCGGGCCTGGTGCCGGTCTTCCGGTCCGGACGGGACGCCGTCGGTGCCGCCGGCTGGGGCACCTCGATGGTGACGGGCACGCCGGAAGGCTGGCGGGCGCCGGTGATGGTGGCCAGTTCCGCGTCGCTCGACGTGATGCGGGCCGTCCGGGGGCGGATGCCCGCGTCCGACATCAGCCGGGTGACGTCCCGTTTCTGGGTGGGCAGGACCAGCGTGACCACGCTGCCGGAGCCGCCGGCGCGGGCCGTGCGGCCGCCCCGGTGGAGGTAGTCCTTGTGGTCGGTCGGGGGATCGACGTTCACGACGAGGTCCAGGTCGTCGATGTGTATGCCCCGGGCCGCGACGTTCGTCGCCACCAGCGCGGTGACCTGGCCGCTCTTGAACTGTTCCAGGGTGCGATTGCGCTGTGGCTGGGAGCGCCCCCCGTGCAGTGCCGCCGCGCGGACCCCGACGGCCAGGAGCCGCTTGGCGAGCCGGTCGGCGGACCTCTTGGTGTCGAGGAAGAGGATGACCCGGCCGTCACGGGCCGCGATGCGCGTGGTGACGGCCTTCTTGTCGGTCTCGTCCAGGACGTGGAGCACGTGGTGTTCCATCGTCGTGACCGCTCCCGCGGACGGGTCTACGGAGTGCACCACGGGGTCGGTCAGGAACCGCTGCACCAGGCGGTCGATGTTGCGGTCCAGGGTGGCCGAGAAGAGCATGCGCTGTCCGTCGGGCCGTACCTGCTGGATCAGCTTCGTGATCTGCGGCAGGAAGCCCATGTCGGTCATCTGGTCGGCTTCGTCCAGCACCGTGATGCGTACGTGGTCGAGCACGCAGTCCCCGCGTTCCACGAGGTCGCCCAGCCTGCCGGGGGTCGCCACGAGCACCTCGGCGCCGCGCCGGAGCGCACCGGCCTGCTTGGTGATGGACAGCCCGCCGACCACGGTGGCCAGACGCAGGTTCACCGCCGTCGCATAGGGGGTCAGGGCGTCCGTCACCTGCTGGGCGAGTTCACGGGTGGGCACCAGGACGAGGGCGAGGGGAGCCTTGGGCTCCGCGCGCAGTCCGGCCGTGCGGGCCAGGAGCGCCAGCCCGAACGCCAGGGTCTTGCCGGATCCGGTGCGCCCCCGTCCCAACAGGTCGCGGCCGGCCAGTGAGTTGGGCAGCGTGGCGGCCTGGATGGGGAAGGGGGTGGTCACCCCTTGTGCGGTGAGGGTCTTCAGCAACCCCGCGGGCATGTCCAGACCGGCGAAGTCCTCGACGGCGGGAAGTGCGGGTGTCGTGCTTTCCGGCAGCCGGAATTCCGTCGGCGACGCGGACGGCGGGGGTGACGAGGTACGCCGGTTCGGCTTCTGGGGCCTGCGGGGCATGCAGTTATCTGCCTTCCTGGAAAACAGCACAAACCGGGGTCCGCACCATCACGGTGCGGACCCCGGTGAGCGGATACGCGTCCGGCGATCAGGCGGGGACGATGTTCTCCGCCTGCGGGCCCTTCTGGCCCTGCGTGACGTCGAAGGAGACCCGCTGGCCCTCCTGGAGCTCACGGAAGCCCTGGGTCTGAATGTTCGAGTAGTGCGCGAAGACGTCGGGGCCGCCGCCGTCCTGCTGGATGAAGCCGAAACCCTTTTCGGCGTTGAACCACTTCACGGTTCCCTGTGCCATGACTTTCTCCTTCTGTAGGCAGAGGCCCCATCCGGAGATGCCGGAAACAAATCATGCGCCTGATGGAAGCAATCCCGTCAGGCGCACATAGGTTCATGGGTACCACAACTGCAACGCCAAGACTCTAGCACGACTCGGCGGCCCGTGGTGGATCATCGAGGCGCGCGCCCGGGTTCCTCAAAGCCCTCGATCAAGGCCCTCGATGATCGTGACGTTGGCCTGGCCGCCCCCTCTCTTCCGCTCGGGGTGGCGGTGACGCCCCACTACCGTCACGACTCCACCGAGGCCGTCGCCTGGTCGTCGATGGGAATGCGCAGCCGGCCGGCCACGGTGGTGAGGGCCGTTCCCAGCGGGAGCGCGACGCGGGTCAGGGCGTGCCGGTCGCCCCGGGTCGGATCCCGGTTGACGATGAGCACCGGCTTCCCGGCCTGGGCCGCCTGGCGGACGAACCGCAGCCCGGACATCACCGTGAGTGAGGAGCCGAGGACCAGCAGCGATGCGGCTTCACGGACCAGCTTGCGGCAGTGCTCGACCCTCTGCGGCGGAACGGCTTCGCCGAAGAACACCACGTCCGGTTTGAGGATGCCGCTGCAGATCGTGCAGGGCAGCACGCGGAAGTCCCCGACCTGTTCGTCGGTGAGGTCGGCGTCACCGTCCGGGTTGATTGCTGCGGCCACCGGCTCGAAACCCGGATTGGCCTCATGAAGCCTCCGGGCGAGTTCGCGGCGCGGGCTGAAGGCGCCGCAGGAAAGGCAGACGACCCGGTCCAGGCTCCCGTGGAGTTCCACGACGCCGTTACTGCCGGCGGCCTGGTGCAGGCCGTCGACGTTCTGGGTGATCACACCCGAGAGCAGGCCGTGCCGCCCGAAAGCGGCCACGGCCCGGTGCCCGGCGTTGGGGCGGGCGCGGCCGAATGTGCGCCAGCCGAGGTGGCTGCGCGCCCAATACCTGCGCCGGGCCTGGGCGCTGGCGGTGAAGTCCTGGTAGGTCATCGGGGTGTGCCGGCTCAGGCTCCCGCCCTTGCCCCGGTAGTCCGGGATGCCCGACTCCGTGGAGATGCCCGCCCCGCTGAGCACCAGCACACCGCCGGTGCTCAGTGCATCGGCGACCGGCTCGAGATTCGTGGTGCCCGGCGGCACATCCTCGTCGGGGGTCCAGCTCAGAGTGGGGCGCATGCGCATGTCACCAGGGTACGAAACAGGCCGCATTCAGGCTTCGCACTGATCAGCAGCAGGGCGCACCGTGCAAGGGTGGCCAACGGCCGCCCCCCCAGGCCCGCCGGATCCGGGCGTCTCGCAGGGCAAGGAGGCGCCGGCCGTCGGCTTGCTCGCCGACCGCCACGGCACGCGGGCCTACGACGGCGTGGAGGCGCTGGTCGCAGCGCAGGCGCGGGCAGCCGGGCAGTCGGCATGCTGTGGTCCCTCAGGTTTGCGCTCGGGCGACGAGCAGGGCGACGTCGTCCTCGCCGCCGGGTGGCCGGAGGATGTCCAGGAGGCGGTCGCAGACTTCTCCCAGATCCGAGCCGCGCACCTCCGTGAGGGCGCCCAGGAGGGTGTCCAAACGGGCGTCGATGGGTTCGCTTCGAGTTTCGACCAGGCCGTCGGTGTAGAGGGTGAGCTGATCGCCCGGGCGGAAGGCGATGGTGGTGGTCTCGAAGGGCACGCCTCCGACACCCAGCGGGACACCCGTGGGCAGATCGAGGAGCTCCGCCGGCCGGCCGGGACGGAGCAGGGCCGGGGGCAGGTGCCCGGCGAGACTGATGTGGCACTGGCCCTGGTCAGGGTCGTAGACGCAGTAGACGCAGGTGGTGATGGTCTGCTGGACGCTCTCGGTCAGGTGATCGAGGTGGCGGAGGGCTTCGGCGGGCGCGAGGTCGAGTTCGGCGAAGGCGCGGGTGGCGCTGCGGAGCTGGCCCATGGTGGCGGCGGCGTTGATGCCGCTGCCCATGACATCGCCGACGATCAGGGCGGTCTTGCCCGCGTGCAGGGGTATTGCGTCGTACCAGTCGCCGCCGACCTCGCTCGTGGCGCCGGCGGGCTGGTAGCGGCAGGCGATCCGGAGGCCGGGCAGGTGTGACGGGGGCTCGGGGAGCAGGCTGCGCTGAAGGGTGAGGGCCGCGTGACGCTGGGCCTGGTACCCGCGGGCGTTGTCGATGCACACCGCCGCGCGGGAGGCCACCTCGCAGGCGAGGAAGACGTCGTCATCATCGAAGGGCGCGGGGTTGTGCGTGCGCTTGAGGGCGATGGCGCCGAGGAGTTCCCCCCGGGCCACGAGAGGTACGGCGAGGTAGGAGTGCACACCGGCCGCCGCGAGGAGGGCGGCGGCCTCGCTGTCGCGGGCGATGCGCCGCAGATCACCGGGGGTGGTGTGGGGCACCAGGACGGGCTTGCGGGTGCGCACGCACTGGGTGATGAGGCGGTCGCTGCCGTAGGTGGCGAGTCCCCCGGGCGGGCCGACCGCGCGGACCGCGTCTGTCGGGTGGGCCGCACCGACTGCGAGGACGCGGAAGCGCGTCGGACCCGCGTCCGGCACGGTCCGTTCGTAGAGCAGGCCGTGGAGTACGTCGACGGTCGCCATGTCGGCCAGATCCGGTACGACGGCCTCGGCCAGCTCATGCGCTGTCGTCTCCAGATCGAGGGTGGTGCCCACGGAGGCGGAGACCTTGGCGATCAGGGCGAGGCGTTGGCGTGCCTGTGCCGCATCGATGGCGGCTCGGTGGCGCTCGGTGATGTCGATCACGAAATAGGCCATGCCCAGCACCCGCCCGGCGGCGTCCTCCAGCCGGTAGTAGGAGACGGACCAGGCATGCTCATGATCGGGGTCGCCCGGGGGACGACAGACGATGTGCCGGTCCACGACTGGTTCCCCCGTCTCCAGGACACGGCGGAAACGTGCCTCGACATTCCCCCTGTCCAGGAAGGTCAGCACCTCGCCGGCCGGCCGCCCCACCCGCTCGGCGGCAGGCAGGCCGGTGATGCGTTCCAGAGCCGGGTTCACGGTCACGTACCGCAGCTCCGTATCCAGGATGGCCAGCCCGATCGGGGACTGGGACACCAGGCGCGCGGTCAGGGCGACGTCCCGCTCGACCCGCCGCACCATTGCCTGGTCCGCGGCCAGGCCCAGGGCATACGTCTCACCGCGGTCGTTCAGCAGCCGCATGTTGCGGAACTCCACCAGGCGGGTGCTTCCGTCCTTGTGCCGGATCGGGAACGCCCCGGCCCAGTCGGTGCCCGATTCCATGACCTCGGCGAAAAGCTTGATCACCTCGTCCCAGTGCTCTTCGTGGACCATCAGCCGCGCGGCGAACCGGCCCAACGCCTCCGCCGCGGTGTAGCCGAACAGTTCCTCGGCCTGAGGGCTCCAGAACACCACCTGCCCGTTCGCATCCAGCACCACGGCAGCGACGCTCAGGAGGTCGAGAAGGCCACTCGGTGGGGCGGCAGGGCTGGCCGCCGGCTGGTCTCGGCCTGCTCTGGAGGAATCCGCTCTGCCCATGCGCCGACCTCCTGCCTCACTCGGTACCCCGGATCGCGCCGAAGCGTGGCCGCTGCCTCCCTTCATAGTCGCCCCGGGGCGAGGCGGCACATCCTGGATCGGCCGGCGGGCCGGGACCGGAGGGAATGCGGCGATGCGTGACAGCTCGGCTCGGGGGTGTCCCTCCCCTTCCCGCGACGCAGAGACGCCGTCCGACTGCCCGCACTGGTGTCCGCGGGCGGCGGTGGCTTCCCTGCACCGACGAGAAGGTCAATTGCGGTCACCCCCCACCGCTGCTGATCCGTGGCGAACGGTGATCGCCGGAGCGTTGGACAGCCCCCCGCAGCCGCCGATCGGCCTGGCCGGCACACTCGCCCCGGTAGCCCGGCAGGTCCACGAGACGGCACTGGAACCAGGCGACTGCATCCTGCTCTACACCGGCGGTGTCGTTGAGGCTCGTGACGCGGACGGCGTCGAGTTCGGCCTCGACCGGTTCACCGACTTCATCATTCGCTCCTCCGCCGCCGGCCAGCGCCCGGCCGAGGTGCTGCGGCTGCTCATCCACGCCATCCTCGATTACCAGCGCAACCAACTCCGGGACGACGTGACCATCCTGCTCTTCGAGTGGCACCCGCAGTTCCGGTGACGCGGTACTGCGCCGAGCCTCGCTGCGCCGGCCCTCACCGTGTGACGTTCAGGCCAGTTGGCCTTGCGCCGTGCTGCCCATGGGTGTCGGGGCCGGCGGAGCGACGACCATTGATCAACGCGTCCCGGCTTCGTACCCTTTCCCGGTGGGACATGACGACCTTCCGACTCTTGAACTCGCCTTTCCCGGCCCGGAACGTGACCGTGGTGTCGCAGCGATCCTGAGCGGTCAGAAGACCGCGCTCACGGGTCTCCTGGAGATCTACGAGCACGCCGGAGAGGCGGTGCCGCAGGCCGGCCAGTGGTTCTCGGTGCTCGATTCCGAGGGTCTTCCGGCCGTCACGATCGAGCTCGTCGACGTGCGGGTCGTTCCCATGAAGGAGATCGACGACGAGTTCGCGCGGGCCGAGGGTCGTGGTTACTCGGACGTGGCACAGTGGCGGGCAGCCCACGAAGAGTTCTTCCGGAGCGATGGCGTGAGCGAGTTCTTGGGTCGTGTCCCCGTCATCGACGATGACACTCTCGTCGTTGCTGAACGCTTTCGGGTGGTCGAGCCCGACGACCCGCGGAGATCCCGCCACTGACCACCGGTCACAGGGCTGATCATCCATAGGATCGCGGCATGGCACTGCGACCTGTTCAGGTGAACATAAAGGCTCTTGATCACGCGGCAGTCGGCCGGTTCTGGGCGGAGGCGCTCGGCTGGAGTGCTTACAGCCCCGGCGTGACGACCTACGTCGGACCCGGCGGCGGCCTCGTTTGGCCGGACCCGGTCGCCGTCTGCGTCGACGTCGTTCCCGTCCCGGAACCCAAGACGACGACAAAGAACCGTGTGCACCTCGATCTCGCCACCACATCTGCGGCCCATCAAGCGGAGTTGGTCGCGCGGCTGAAGGCTCTCGGCGCGACACCCGTCCACGTGGGCCAGGGCAACGTGCCGTGGACGGTCCTCGCCGACCCCGAGGGCAACGAGTTCTGCGTGCTGGAGCCTCGGGAGATCTACCGGGACACCGGTCCGATCGCCGCGGTGGTGGTCGACTGCACGGATCCGCGGGCCATGGCGCGGTTCTGGGGTGAGGCGATGGACTGGACCCTGCACGAGGTGGCCGACGATCATGCGGTGTTGCGCTCCGCCAAGGGTGTCGGCCCGTATCTGGAGTTCCTCCGCACGCCCGGCGTGAAGACCGTGCCGGACCGCGTCCACCTTGACCTGCTGCCGTACCCCGGTGACGACAAAGCAGCGGAGGTGGCCCGGCTGCGGGCCCTCGGCGCCACCGACCTCGACCTGGGCCAGGGCGACGTCCCGTGGACGTGCCTGGCCGACCCGGAGGGCCACGAGTTCTGCGTCCTCGCCCTGCCCTGACACGGAGCGTTCCCCGGCGGAGACGGCCGCGTCGAAGTCGAGATCGCGGCGGCCGACCAGGGCGGGTATCGAAACGGCGGCAACGGCAGCCGAAGTGCGCGCCCGGGGTGTCCCGGGCGCGCACTTTCCCCTGCTCAGGTCCGGTACCGGTAGATGATCCGGCCGCGGGTCAGGTCATACGGGCTGAGCTCCACGACCACGCGGTCGAACGGGAGGATCTTGATGTAGTTCTTCCGGATCTTCCCGCTGATGTGCGCGAGCACGTGGTGCCCGTTCTGCAGCTCCACCTTGAAGGTGGCGTTGCGCAGGCATTCGAGGACGGTGCCCTCGACTTCCAAGCCCTTCGCTGTTCTTGCCAATGTGTCTCGCTTCTCGATTCGGTGAGTTGCGTGGGGTCGGCCGGGGGGTTTCGGTGTGTGAGCAGGCGTCAGCGGCGCACCAGTTCCAGGTAGCTGCTCGATCGCCGCGCGCCGGCCCCCTCGACCAGCGCAATCGCCGCGGCGTTGGATTCGTCCACCTCGGCCCAGGCGGAGTCGATCCCGTTCCGGTGCAGCGCGCCCAACGCGTGGGCCAGCAGTGCCCGCCCGATGCCGCGTCGGCGCTGATCGGCCCGAATCGCGATCAACCCGATCCGCGCCCGGCTGCGCACCGGCACGACCCGGACGAGACCGACGTACTCACCGTCACGGACCGCCGTCGCGTACTTCGACGGGTCCACCAGTGTGGATCCGGCCGGGCCGGGCAGCACCTCGGCCGGCATGGTGCGCCAGCCGACGGTGGCTTCGACTTCTTCGCGAATCGTGCGGTCCAACGTGCGCAGTAGGCTCTCGTCCGCCTCGCCGGCGGGCAGGATCGTCACACCCGCCGGGAGGTGCAGCTCGCCGAGCCCGGTTTCGCGCGAGCCGGTGGGCAGGACGTACTCCCACTCACGGCGTCCGACAGTGAAGCCGAGCCGCTCCCAGCTCGACTTCAGGTCGTGATCGGCCTCGCCGACCAAGGTGTAGAGCGGCTCGGGCAAGTCCGCCAGCATCGCGGTGGCGAGCTGGTCGAAGACCGCGTCCTGCCACACGTCGATGCTGATGAAGAGCCGCCCGTCGGGCCGGTGCGAGACATCGCCCTGGCCGACGATCCGGTCGTCGGACACGGCCTCCCACTGCGCCTCCGCGACCCGTGTGATCGTCACAGTGTTCATAGGTGTTCGCCTTTCAGGAGTGCCTTGGTGGAGAGGCGCTCCCGACGACACCTAGATCAGTCGCACACCGTGACGGAAAGGGGGAGCACCCACCTCGATACAACGTTCACGGGTCTCACCTCCTCCGGCAGAGTCACGGTCAACTGCAAGCTACCAGCCGGATCATCAGCCCGCCCAACCCTTTTCCCGGCCATGCGATCAGAACTCCAGACAGGCCCGGGCTCAGAGCAAACAGGGCCGACCAGCGTCGGACACCGGCGAACCTCTCGCCGTCTCTGCCCAACTATCGCTGGAGGTCGCAGGCGTGAGCACCGTGTCCGCCCCGGAGCGGCGTGTTCCTGAGCCGACCGGGTATCACTTTCGGGCGGTGGGGGACCCTCCTGCCGCTGGGAGGGGGCGTCATGGCCGGCAAACGCCGCATCCTGGACAGGACACGCCTCATCGGCCTGCTGATCACGGCGCCGGCGATCGCGATCGAAATCCCCCTTGCCGCGGTGGCGTTCCGCGACCACGTGCTCTGGGCGTACGGCCTCTTCGAGCTCCTGCTCTGCGTACTGGTCCTCGGCATCGCCATGTTGGTCATGGGCGATCACTTCGAGGAGTCCGGGGGCGACACCAAGGGCGATGACGGGGTCGGCCCCGGAGGTCTCTAGCGGCGGCTCTTCCGGTGTCCCTGCTGCCGTTGGCCGACGCCACGGTGCACGGAAGGCTCCCGCGCCGGTCAGGAGTCGTCCGACTCCCGGGCGGCAACCGGCGGGCGGAAGCAGGCATGGACGATCTTGCCATCGGGGCATGGTCGTGCCTGCCACTCGTCGGCGAGGGCGTCCACCAGCAGCATGCCCCGCCCGCCGAGTTGCTCGGTGCTCGGTGGACGCGGGGTGGGCAGGTCCGGGGAGTTGTCGTGCACGGCGACATGGAGACAGCGCGTGTCCCAGGTCAGCATCAGCTGCGCGGAGCTGTGCGCGTGCAGGTGCGCGTTGGTCACCAGTTCCGAGACGGTCAGGAGTACGGCCTCCACCGTCTGCGGCGCGCTGTCCGTCCAGCCCAGCGACTCCAGATGCGCGCGCGCCCAGTCCCGGGCAGTCTTCACCTCGCTGTTCAACGGCAGGGAGCGTGCCCACCCCACTGCCTTCACCGACGAACCGCTCACGGTGTCCTCCCTGTGGTCAGCGTGCCGGACCCGAGTACCCGTTCGGCGCGCCTCGACGCAGGCCGGCCATGCCTCGACGCCACGTCACCGCGAATCCGTGAAGCCTCAGCGAGGTGACTCCAGCCGGACCGTCACTCCGCGTAATCGTCGAAAAAATCCGGACGGCGATGTCGAGAACCGGTTCCTGGCTCCGTCCCCGCAGTGAAAGCGACCACAATGGGGCGCACCAGCACCGAGGAGACACACGATGGCCAAGTACTTGCTGCTCAAGCACTACCGCGGCGCTCCGACTCCGGTCAACGACGTGCCCATGGACCAGTGGGCCCCGGAGGAGATCTCGGCGCACGTGCAGTACATGCAGGACTTCGCGGCCCGGCTCGAGAAGACCGGCGAGTTCGTCGACGGTCAGGCGCTCGCCCCCGAGGGGACGTGGGTCCGATACGACGGCGAAGGGCGGCCCCCGGTCACCGACGGCCCGTTCGCCGAGACCAAGGACCTCATCGCCGGCTGGATGGTGATCGACGTCGACAGCTACGAGCGTGCCGTCGAACTGGCCGGGGAACTGTCGGCCGCCCCCGGAGCGGGCGGGAAGCCGATCCACGAGTGGCTCGAACTGCGCCCGTTCCTGGCCGCACCGCCCACCATCACGGAGTGTCCTCATCGATGAACGAGGCCCTGCTCCGGAGCCTCACGCCGAGCGTGCTCGCCATCCTCGTCCGCCGCGGAGCCGACTTCGCGGCGGCCGAGGACGCCGTGCAGGACGCGCTGGTCGAGGCGGTCCGCGTCTGGCCGGCCGACCCACCGCGGGACCCCAAGGGCTGGCTGGTCACCGTGGCCTGGCGCCGGTTCCTCGACGCGACCCGGGCGGACGCCGCCCGCCGCCGGCGTGAGGACCTCGTCGAAGAGGAGCCGACGCCCGGCCCCGCACCCGCGGTGGACGACACGCTCCAGCTCTACTTCCTGTGCGCCCACCCGTCGCTGACGCCGTCGTCCGCGGTCGCGCTCACGCTGCGCGCCGTCGGCGGGCTCACCACCCGCCAGATCGCCCAGGCCTACCTGGTGCCCGAGGCGACCATGGCCCAGCGCATCAGCCGTGCCAAACGCACCGTCTCCGGCGTGCGGTTCGACCAGCCCGGCGACGTCGCCACCGTGCTGCGCGTCCTCTACCTGGTCTTCAACGAGGGGTACTCCGGCGACGTCGACCTCGCCGCCGAAGCCATCCGGCTCACCCGGCAGCTGGCGGCCGCCATCGACCACCCCGAGGTGGCGGGGCTGCTCGCCCTCATGCTGCTCCACCACGCCCGGCGCGCCACCCGGACCGCGCCCGACGGCAGCCTGGTACCGCTCGCCGAGCAGGACCGCGGTCGGTGGGACACCGAGTCGATCGCCGAGGGCGTCGGGATCCTGCAGGCGGCCCTCGCCCGCGACCGGCTGGGCGAATTCCAGGCCCAAGCCGCCATCGCGGCACTCCATGCCGATGCGCCCACCGCAGAGGAGACCGACTGGGTCCAGATCGTCGAGTGGTACGACGAGCTCGTGCGCCTGACCGGCAGCCCGGTCGTCCGGCTCAACCGCGCAGTCGCCGTCGGCGAGGCGGACGGACCCCGCGCCGGGCTGGCGGCGCTCGCCGCGCTGGACGACTCACTGCCCCGCCACGCCGCGGTGGCGGCGTACCTCCACGAGCGGGCCGGCGACCTGGCGACAGCGGCACGGCTGTACGCCGAGGCGGCCCGACAGGCACCCAACCTCGCCGAGCGCGACTACCTGACGCGCCAGGCCGCGCGGCTCAACGCGCGCCGGTGCCCCTGACGGGTCGCGCTCGGTGTTTCCCACAGCGCGCGGCCCCATGGCATGGCGAAGGCACCACTGTTCACCAAGGTCAGGGGCTGTATCCATGTGTTCCGGCCCGGCGGCGGCGCCCACGGGTCCGCCCCGGTCGCATGCTCGCCGAACGTGCTTACTCCTCCGCGATCTCCGCGCGTACCCGCGCGGGCTCCAGATCCCGCACGCCGTCCCGGAAAAGGGTGGTCGGGCTGGGCACCGCCCGCGCCGAGGTGGCAGGATCAAGGGGTGTCCGTCATCAGTAGGCTGCAGCTCAGGCCCGGTCAGAGTGTCGTAGTACTGGGCAAGCCCAACGACGTCCACTTGGAGATCGACGCCACGAGCGACGCGGCTTCGGCCGATGCGGTGCTCGCCTTCGTGACCACCTCCGGCGACCTCCTCGGGGCGAACGCGCAGGCGGCGCTGGCCGCGGCGCAGCGCGATGCCCTCGCCTGGGTGGCCTACCCCAAGGGTGGGAAGCTCGGAACGGATCTGAACCGCGACACCCTGGCCGCAGCGCTTTCCGAGCGGGGCGTGCGCCCCGTGCGGCAGATTGCCATCGACGACACCTGGTCGGCGCTCCGGTTCCGACCCGGCGACTGATCTTCGGCAGCACTGCACACTTGATGTGCGGAAGCGCGGGCAGGCGAACTCGCGCATCAGGCGGTGAAGCCGCCGTCGACATGGATCGAGGCTCCGGTGATGTACCTGCCGTCCGCGCTTGCCAGATGGGCGACGGTGGCCGCGATCTCGGCCGCTTCCGCATAGCGGCCCACAGCGGTGAAGCCGGCGATCGTCTCGGCGTTCGGCCCGTCGGCGGGGTTGGCGTCCGTATCGGTGGGGCCCGGGTGCACCAGATTGACGGTGACTCCACGTGGGCCGAGTTCCCGGGCCAGGCCCTTGGTCATTCCGACGAGAGCCGTCTTGCTCATCGAGTACAGCGCCAGTCCGGGGAAGACCGCACGTTCGGCGACATTGCTGCCGATACTGATGATGCGGCCGCCCTGGCCCATATGACGCACTGCCGCCTGGGCCGCGGCGAACGGCGCCCGGACGTTGACCGCCAGGGTGCGCTCGATCTCTGCCGGGCCCAAGTCCTCGAGTGGGCCGACGAGGAAGACGCCGGCGTTGTTGACCAGGATGTCGAGTCTGCCGAACACCGCGGCGGCCTCGTCGACCGCTGCGGTGAGTGCCTCAGGTACCGCACTGTCGGCCTGGATGGCCAGTGCCCGGCGCCCGGTGGCCTTGATCTGCTCCACCACCTCGGTGGCGCGTTCCGCGCTCTTCTCATAGGTCAGGACGACATCGGCGCCTTCTTCGGCCAGTCGTAAGGCCACAGCGGCACCGATGCCCCGGCTTCCGCCCGTGATCAAGGCCACGTTTCCCTCAAGTCGGTTCATGGCCACGAGCATTGCGGGCCCCACCGTCGGGCGCTGGCGGAAAACCGACCTGGCGTTCCGCCTGCGGAAAGCATGCTCGTAGACTGACGGCATGGCATTCATGAGCACCCCCCACTGCTGCTTCCTGTGACCGGAAGGCGTTGAGGGCGATGCCGGAGGGCGTCGCCCTCCTTGGTGTGCCTGCTGCATGCACCACGTTCCCGGTGCCGGCCGTTGCTTCCTGAGGCAGCGACTTTCTGAGGCAGCGACTTTCTGAGTGCGCATGCAGGCACGGCTTCCTTCCCTCACGCTTACCAGGAGTGCCCCGTGTCCGTGTTGCTTCCCCCTGCCCTCGAACTGTCTCTCGACATGCTGCGCTGCCCAACGTGCCGCACCCGCCGCCTGCACCCCGAACGCTGCGCACTGCGCTGCCCGGTGGGTCACACCTTCGATATCGCCCGCCACGGCTACGCCGGCCTGCTGACGGGCACCCGTGCCACCAGCGGCGACGACGCAGCCATGGCCCAGGCCCGGGACCGGTTCCTGTCCACCGGTACGTACGCGCCCATCCGCGAGGTCGCGGCCCGCCTGGCGTCCGATGCTGTGCCTGAGCAGGCCACGGTTCTGGATGTGGGGTGCGGCACGGGCTACTACCTGGCCGGCGTGCTCGACCAGTTGCCCGACGCCCGTGGTCTGGGTCTGGACACATCGGTGCGCGCGCTGCGCTCGGCAGCCCGTGCCCATGAACGAGCCTCCGCGGCGGCCTGGGACGCCTTCCGTCCCTTCCCGCTTGCCGACGGGGTCGCCGATGTGGTGTTGGACGTGTTCGCCCCGCGCAACCCGGCCGAGTTCCACCGAGTGCTCCGGCCGACTGGCCGGTTGATCGTGGTCCGTCCCACCGGACGGCACCTGGCCGAGCTGCGCGGCCGACTGCCTGCGATGGTCGCGATCGACCCGGCCAAGGAACAGCGCCTGCACCGGGCGCTGGATCCCTTCTTCGAGGCCACCGTCGCCGAACAACTTGAGTACCACGCGACCCTGACCGGGACGGATGCCGTGGACTTGGTGGCGATGACGCCGAGCGCACGCCACGTGAGCCGTGCGGACGTGAGCGACGACGGCCTGCTGCCCGAGCGGGTCACGGTCTCCGTGCTGGTCACCGCCTACCAGCCTCGGTGACCACGAGCGGGCGCACCCGCCTGCTGACCGACGAGCAGTGGGCACACCTGGCGCCCTGCCTTCCCCACGACACAGGAGAGGTGGGGCGTTCGTTCACCGACCACCGTCGGATCGACCTTGTGCCGATGTCGGATGCTGCCACCCACTGGTCGCTCTTCCCCCAGGGGAAGGCGCATTGTTGCCGGTAGGTGTGGCACGCTCGGCAATGACCGGACGCTCCAGGCGCCGGTTGTCACCTTGATCGTCAGAGTGGAGAGGCGACGGCATGCGCATCGGGCTGCTCGGTACCGGCCCCTGGGCTCAGGCAGCCCACGCACCCGCGTTGAGCGGGCATGACGGACTGGACTTCGTGGGCGTGTGGGGGCGCCGGGCGAGCGCGGCCAAGGAGCTCGCCGACCGCCACGGCACGCGGGCCTACGAAGACATGGACGCGCTGCTCGCCGACGTGGACGCGGTCGCCGTGGCCCTTCCTCCTGACGTGCAGGCCGAGGTGGCGGTGCGAGCCGCGCGGGCCGGGTGTCACCTGCTGCTCGACAAGCCCCTGGCCGCGACGGTGGCGCAGGGACAGGCAGTGGTCGACGCCGTGCGGGAGGCGGGCGTGGCCTCGGTGGTCTTCTTCACGACGCGCTTCCAGACCGAGACGGACGCCTGGATCGCAGAACAGACCGGACTCGGGGGCTGGTTCACCGCGCAGGCGCAGTGGCTGGGCGCGGTGTTCACCGGCGACAGCCCCTTCGCGGCATCGCCGTGGCGGCGGGAGAAGGGCGCCTTGTGGGACGTCGGCCCGCACGCACTGTCCGTGCTGCTGCCGGTGCTGGGCGACGTAAGGCGGGTGGCAGCCGCTGCGCACGGCCCCGCGGACACCGTCCACGTGGTCCTCGACCATGTCGGCGGCGCGTCCAGCACCATGACGCTGAGCCTCACGGCGCCGCCCGCGGCGGCAGGAGCGGCCGTCGAGCTGCGCGGAGAGGCCGGGGTGGCGTTGCTGCCGGAGAGTTCAGGCGGCGTGGTCCCGGTCCTCGGCCGGGCGGTGGACGCCCTGTGCGCCGCCGCTCGTTCCGGCCGGCCACATCCCTGCGATGCCGCGTTCGGTCTGCGGGTGACCGAGATACTTGCGGAAGCCGAGTACCTTCTGCGGCCGTCCGCGGGGGACGCTCCCGGGGACGAGCGCCAACCCCCGCATCGCCACACCCTCCCACGCTCTTCCGGCGTACCGGCCCGGTGACGTGTCGTAGGAGCGGTACCGCGGCAGGCGCAGCAGAACCCGAGAACGGTCGTCGCCGACGAAATCGGCGTCGGCGCCGCCCCGGACACCGTCGGCCCGCGGCTGCTGATCGTCCTGGAAGAGGTCAACGCCACCCTGGGGCAGCCGGCCTGCTCCTGGGACAAGAGCTGAAAAACACCGGAAGCAGCCCTGGCGGGGCAGGCCGAAGTGCGTACAGCTCACAGACGCTCTGGCGTAAGTCGGTGTTGTCGCTCAGGCCGGCGTGACGTTCTCGGCCTGCGGCCCCTTCTGCCCCTGAGTGACGTCGAAGCGGACTTTCTGGCCCTCATGCAGTTCCCGGTAGCCGCCGCCGGTGATGGCCGAGTAGTGGACGAACACGTCAGGGCCGCCGCCGTCCTGCTCGATGAAGCCGAAGCCCTTTTCCGCGTTGAACCACTTCACCGTGCCCGTGGCCATGTCGGTCTCCCTCGTCAATCGTCGGGCGGCGCAGCACCGTGCCACGCAGCCGTAGGCTGGATCATCCCGGACCACCCGGGCGCAGGAAAGGAGAAACGCCCGGGACGCACCCTGCGTCTCGGGTACCCGGAACCCACACCACCTTGCACGGACATCGGTAACCGCTGCCCCGCCGGCATCACTCAACCGGATTGCGCTCTACGGGTTGCCGCAGAATCGTCCTGAGCTTGGCGGGAGCAGTCCTGCGCGGGTCGCTGAGGTAGACCTCGTGGTGCAACCCCGCCTCCATGTCGTCCGCCCACCACAGTCCCTCGAGTGGGCCCACGACGAAGTCCTTGCCAAGGTCGCCTCTGCTTGCGAACTTGACGGTACAGGCGACCGCGTAGAGCGCCTCGACCGCGCGGCGGTACGCGGCGCTGGTGTTCGGGTCGCCGTGCCCGAGTGCCGCGCCACGTTCGCGGCATGCAGCAGTTTCCCTCGTCCGCGCGCACGGGCCGGCCCGCGGGCACTCTCGTGCGGGTGACGGGCGCCAACTCCATTGACCACGGCGGCCGGTGAACGTCAGGTTCTGGCGGTTGGCGATCTGCCCGTTGTTCTATGCTGCTTGCTCATCAAACAGGGCGCCGGGCAAACGGGCCGTGGCGTCAGCATGTTCGACCATCGGGGGATGGGCGTGAGTACCGCCTACGTGCCGCACCAGTCACAGCCGCCCGTGCCTGCCTCGAAGCCGACTGCGGCCACGGCCCTGTACGCGAGTGAGCCCACCCGGCTGCTGTGCGCGGGCACCTACCTGGATTCCGACTTCCGCCACCGCGTCATCGAGGAGCTGTATCTCAACGAGCAGCGCATCGCGGCCCCTTCGGTCGGCTTCGACGCCGCCCGCGTCCTCGCCCACGCCCTGCGCGCCCGCCGCCTGGAGCTGAGCTGGGACCTGGGCATCCTTCTGCTGTGGGTGATCGGTGCGGCACTCAGTGAGGGCCTGCTTCTCTTGTTCCTTGCCTGCGGGGTGGACCTCGCCATCGCGTCGTGGGTGCGGGGCAGGAGCGAGAACCCGCCGCTGTACCGGCGCTTCCTGGCCTGGCTGCTGCGCTTGCAGGGGCTGCTCTCCGGAGCGTACTTCCTGGTCCTCACGGTGTCTCTGGCCTTCGGCGTCGGCTCCGACTCCTCATCGGGCGGAGGCGACTACGGCTCGTCCGGGCCGGACCCCACGTCGGGCAACGCCCTCCTCCCGTCCGGGAGCGACTTCGGTGCCCTGCAGGCGTGGCTGGCGGTGGCCGTGCTGGTGCTCATCGGGTTCTGCATCGCCGCCCAGCGTGCACAGGTCACCCGCTCGCTGACGCAGGAGCTGCACCCCACGCGCTTCCCGGACGCCGCGGCCGACCCGGCATTCAACTCGGAGGGCACGCGGTTCCGGCGGATGCTCCAGCGCATCCGCACCGAGCAGCACCAGGCGCTGATCATGTACCACGAGGCGCGTCCGTTCTGCGGCGCGGGCAGCGCGTACGACCCCTGGGTGCTCGCCGTGGAACTGCGGCCCGACGGGATGCGCAAGCAGCGCCCACTGAGCAACCGGGCCGTCCTGGACACGGTGCGGCCGCTGCTGGAACAGCTGCGCGAGTCCCCCGAGACCGCCCGGCACACGGTGCGCGACCGGCTGCGCCAGCTGGAGATCGACGAGTGTGTCTTCCTGCCCGTCGAGGGGCTGATGCACCGCGACGACGTCACCTACAACGCCGAGGAGTTCGAGGCGTTCCGGGCTCAGGCGGTCGAGGAGGGGGCCGAGAAGCGGCGGCACTTCCTGCGGGTACGGGTCGGTGGCTGGGACGACGAAGTGGTCGTCAGCGTCTTCGTGCGCGTCCACACCCAGGGCCGGATGCTGATGCTGGAGATCGCCCCGCACGTGCTCGCCCCGGTCCGGGAGGACTTCAAGGACGCCGACCGGGTCGCCCACCGTTACGCCCACAACAACCGTTTCGGCAAGGCCACTTACGCCGCTCCCCGGATCGTGCGCTCCGCGGGCGTCGCCATCGGGCACCTGTTGCGGCTGGGCGGCTTCGGCTGGCGTCTGCTGACCGCGGGCAACTCAGGCGCGCTGCCGGAGGGCCCGGCTGTGTCGGTACGCGAGCTGGGCTCGGCGCCGGAGGGGTCGCTGTTCCAGAAGATGGACGTCGACCGTTACCTGCGCACCATCCAGGACCGGATCGCGCACGGCGTGCGCACCGCCCTGGCCGAAGCCGGTTACCAGACCGGCGAGTTCGTCCAGAAGATCGTCAACATCAGCAACGGCGGCGTGAACATCGACTCGGTGCAGGACTCCACCTTTGCCGTCGGCACCCACGCCACCGCCAGCAGCGGCACCGAGCCGCAGAGAGGAACGGGGAGCGATGACCGACCCGCGTGAGCCGAACGTGTCCATCGGTGACGTGTCCGGCAGCACGTTCGCCATCGGCAGCCACGCCAGCGCCGTCAGCCACCACGGCGCCGGGCTGCGGACCGACGAGGCGACCGAGAAGCTGCTGGCCGCCGTGCGCGAGCTCCGCGCCGACCTGACCCGGGTGCGCGGCACCGAGCAGACCGTCGCGCTGGACGCCGAACTCGCCGGCACCGAGGAAGAGATCACCAGCACGGGTCAGGCCGGCCCGACCCGGCGTGAGCGCCTGCGCCGGCTGCTGGACGACTCCCAGTCCTTGCTGAACGTCCTTGCCTCCGCGGGTGCGGTGGCGGGGCTGCTGGCCCAGTGAGCGTGCGATGAACCGGGGCCAGCGGTACTGGAACGAGGACTCCCAGCGCTGGGAGTACGACACGACGCGTCCTTCCCCTCCCACCGCGCCGCCGGTGCCGGCCCGCCCGGAGAACCCGCCCCCGGTGCCCCCGGGACGGCCCGATGCCGGGTGGCAGGAGGCCACGGTGCTCGCGCCGCAGGCCCCACAGCCGTCCGGCAACCGGAGTGCCTTGTGGTGGAAGGTTGTGGCGGGCGTCGCGATGGTCGGCCTCGGGTCGGCTTTCGCCGTGGTGAAGCTGGCCGGCGGCGACGGTGCGGCAACGGTCCGTGCGACGGCGAGCCCCTCGCCACTCGCAAGCGGCTCGGCGTTCTCGAACCCGGCCACGGGCGGTTCGAGCCCCGGCGACTCGGCCTCCGCCTCCCTGTCGGCGGAGGCGTCAGGCCCGCCCGAGGGCTATCACAGCGTGGACGACCCCGACGGCTTCACCATGGCCGTACCGGACGGCTGGCAGCGCAGCGTCCGCTCGAACGGCATCTTCTACGCCACGGACGGCGACCGCAGGCTTCTCCAGGTCTTCGTCGTCACGGAGGCCGGGATGTCGGCCTACGACGCGGTCAGCAAGTCCTCCGAGAATCTCGCGGGCCAGCCCGGGTACGAGGAGGTGAGCTTGGACCGCGCTCCCGACACGGGCGGCGCGTCCCGTGCGGTGGGGGACGACGTGGCCCGGCTGGTCTATGCCTACGACAGCGTGAAACAGGGGGAGCGCCGAAAGGTGGTGGAGTACGCCTTCACCGCCGACAACGGCAAGTTGTACGCGGTTCTGGCGGCCGGCCCGGCTGCCCAGTGGCCGCAGCAGCAGCGGGACGCCGACACGGCCTTGCAGTTCTTCGCGACCCGCTGACTTACGGCTCGCTGATTTTCAGGCTCTTGCGGTCCCTGATGTCGCCGCCGAGATGGGCGTCTTCCGCACCACAGCGCACACGGCGGTCGGCGAAGCCGCGCAAGCCAGTGGTGTCGTCGCCGTCGCCGAGGCACTCGGTCCGGCTGCCGTTCAGGGCGACATGACGGCAGTGCGCCGGATCAGCGCCGGGCACGGGCCTGCCGCCTCTCCTGGAGGACCGCGATCGTATGCGTGCACCAGTCGCGGTTTTCCTGCTCGAAGGCCAGGCCGCGCAGGCAGGTCAGGTACGGGCCGATGCGGTCGCCGTGGCGGAGGAACTCCTTCTCCGTAAGGTCGCCCCGCAGGCGGCGCAGCAGTGCGCCGAAGAGGTCGATCTTGGCCTGGGCGACGGTGGCGCGTTCGGCCAGCTCGGCGATCAGGGCGTCGGTGTCGACGCGGTCGGCGGCCTGGACCTTGACGAGCAGGTCGTCGCGAATGAAGGCCGGTTTGGCGGAGGCGGCCGTGAAGTTCTCCAGCTCGGCCAGGCCGGCGTCGGTCACGTGGAACAGCCGCTTGTTCGGCCGGCTCTCCTGCACCACCTCCCGACCCGCGACCAGCCCTTCCTTCTCGAGCCGGGTCAGCTCGGCGTAGAGCTGCTGAGGCTGGGCGTACCAGAAGTTGGCCACACCGACGTCGAACGCCTTGGCCAGCTGGTAGCCGCTGAGCTCGCCGTCGAGCAGCGCCGCCAGCACGGCGTGCCGTAGTGCCATGGAGTCGCTCCCCACATACCTCTGTCGCTGTACCAGTCGCTCATGATAGTCATAAAAATGACTAATCACGTTCATGACTATGGAGGTGTGGGCCCGTGAACGCCGCAGCCCGTTTCCGCGCAGCCGTCGACAACCAGGACCTCGCGGCCCTGGACGACCTGTTCACCGACGACATCCGCTTCTACAGCCCCGTGAAGTTCACGCCCTTCGAGGGCAAGCCGATGGTGATGGGACTTTTCGGGGTCCTGCTGCGCACCTTCGAGGACTTCCGGTACATCGGCGACCATGTCGGCACCGCGCAGACCAGCACCGACGCCAGTACCGCGCCGTCCACAGTGCTGCTCTTCCGCGCCAAGGCGGGCGGCAAGGAGATCCACGGCATCGACCTGCTGCATTTCGATGACGACGGCCGGATCAAGGAGTTCACCGTCATGGTCCGCCCCCAGTCCGCCGTGCACGCCCTCAGCGAGGCCGTCCTGGCCGGCCTGGTCGCAGACGGCTTGGTCCCCGCCCCCACCCATCCGTAGACGACCACGGGCCTGAGGCCGTCTGCCCGGACCCGGCCGCCGGCCCCACGGCGGTGGCGATCGCATGAGGGGCTGTGCGAGCCGGTGCTGCGCTCCCACGACATCGACTCCAGAGGTTGACGATGTCGCCGTCCGGGTACTACAGCCACGGGCCCGTGCCCGGGTCAGACGTACGTCGAGCTGATCGGCGGCCCGCTGGGCGGGCTGTGTGGTTCAGCGCTTCCGCGGCGAGGCCGCCGCCCGGTTCGTGGACTGCTGTGCCCAGACGGTCTTTCCCCCTTCGTGGTAGCGGGTGCCCCAGTGATCGGCGAGGCTGGCGATGATGAACAGCCCACGTCCGCGCTCGTCGACAATGCGGGCGTGCTTGACGTGGGGGGCACTGGGCACTGCGTCCCTGACCTCACAGGTGAGCACCTGGTCGTGGATGAGGCGCAATTGAAGGGGTGGGGACCCGTAGCGGACGGCGCTGCCGACGAGTTCGCTGGCGATGAGCTCGGTGGTGAAGGCGGTCTCCTCGTCGATGTTCCAGGTCGCGAGCCGGTCACGTACTGCGGCGCGCGCGAGGGGTGCGGCCTCCGGGCCGGCCGGGAGGGGGCAGGTGAGGACGTTGTCCGTCGGGATGGCTTGGACGCGGGCGAGGAGCATGAGGGTCTCGCCTGCCGGCCGGCTGTTCGTCAGCGCGTAGGCGATGTGGTCGCACAGGTCGGACAAGGTCCGGTCTCTGCTCTCATCGAGTAGCGAGCGCAGTGGCGCGGACGGCGTGAGCACTTTCTCGGCCAGGGAGGCTGTGCTGATGGCAAGAGTGCTTCCCGCCGGGAGGTCGACGGTGGTGGCGGGGAAGGGGGCGTTGCCGGTGTCGGCGAGCGGCGGGCCCGCCGGGACGGGGAGGGCGGTCGATGTGCCGCACAACGACGAGTGGGCTGCCTCGCACCAACCAGCCACCGATCGGCGCAACGTCGGGGTCCCTTCTGCGGAGATCTGCGTCCCGTGACCGCACACGTCGCGGGGGAGTCGTGTGGGAAGTGTTGCGGGAGACGCCCCGTACGGCTCAGCAAGATCCTTCGCCGACAGCAGCAGCGCGAAGCACGAGCGCAGAACCCCTCGTTGGTGTTCCTGGTGGGGTTCGGGGCCGGTGGCCGTGACGTCCGCGCCGGACCCGTCCGGTACCCGCTCTCACACGCCTGCCGGGCGGTCGTACCGCAGCAGGCCGGGAAGTCTGCACGGGCGGTATCAGGTATGTGGGCGTCGTGGCGCTAGGGTTGTGGCTGCCGGGGTACCACAAGGAGGGACCGCAGGTGGTTGGTGTCGTTGGTGCCGCATCGTCTTGCGAGCGCGGCACCGGCCCTGTCCGGGTCCCCGGCAGTGTTCCCGAAACGAAGGTGCCATGCCCGCCGAGAACTCGCCCGCCGGTAACCTCGACGACGAGGACTACCCCGCCTACACCATGGGTCGCGCTGCCGACGTCCTCGGCATCACGCCCGCCTTTCTCCGGGCCGTCGGTGAGGCCAAGCTGATCACTCCGCGGCGCTCGGAGGGCGGCCACCGCCGTTACTCCCGCCACCAGTTGCGTCTCGTCGCCCGCGCCCGCGAGCTCGTCGACCAGGGAACTCCCGTCGAGGCCGCGTGCCGCATCATCAGCCTTGAAGACCAGCTGGAAGAGGCCCGGCGCCTGAACGAGGAGATGCGCCGCATGCTGGGCGGCTCCGGTATGGGTGACAACCGTGAGCTGAACAGTCCGCGTGAGTGAATATCTGTCACCGCCGTTGCAGAATTACCCACCGGATCGCGAAAGCCTCTTCATCTCCGCGGGTACGGAATACTGTCCCCGCTGGGTCAGGATGGAAGAAGGCGCGGGCATTCCGCGTGCGCCTGTGTTAACGTGACAGCAGTTGCGGCTTTGGTTGCCGGAGTTTTTCTATGAGAACCCTCCAGGTTTTCCGGCACTCCGGATGGTGATCATCGCGGCGACTCGGGTCTGCGCAGTGCGGATCCCGGCATTCGCCTAGGGAGTATCGAATATGGCATCTGGCACCGTGAAGTGGTTCAACGCGGAAAAGGGCTTCGGCTTCATCGAGCAGGACGGCGGCGGCGCCGACGTGTTCGCGCACTACTCGAACATCGCCACCTCCGGCTTCCGCGAGCTTCAGGAGGGCCAGAAGGTGACCTTCGACGTGACACAGGGCCAGAAGGGCCCGCAGGCGGAGAACATCGTTCCTGCCTGACGCTGACACGCGTATGACGTGGCTGGGGCCCGCGCTCTCAAGGCGCGGGCCCCAGTCTGTTTACCCCTCATTTTTCACGTCCCCGCCTTTCCGGTTTTCCCTGCGGTTCATTCTTGCGACTTCTGCCGCGGTTCCTCGTCGCCGAATGGAATTCCTCGATGCGTGCCGCGCGCATCTGGAGGTGACGCCGCGACCGCTCGCATCAGGCCGGTCGAGGTGACTGCTCGGCCGAAGTGCCGGGTGAAGAACCTGAACGCGCTGACGGCCCTGAACCTGGGCAGCTCCTTGTGTGTGCCCGCGTTGGCGTGCAACGTCTGCTCCTTCGAGGCGAAGGCGTCGAACAGTCACCTGGTGCCCGTCAGCCCCGGCAGCACTGCGTCGCCTGACCGCGACGGCCCGCCGAACGACCGAGTCGAGCACGCTGCCGTCACCGACGTGCGTCGCCCGCGCCGACGTTTGCCCTCAGGCCGAGAGTGCCGACTCCTGCCAGTCCGGATCGTGTGCGCAGGCGGCCGCCAGCTCGTCCAGGGAGACCTGGAGGGCGGCGGCCAGAGCCGCGACGGTGAAGAAGGCTGGTGTGGGAGCCCTGCCTGTCTCGATCTTGCGCAGCGTCTCTGCAGAGACTCCTGCCGCAGCCGCCACCTCCGTCATGCTCCGGTCGCCGCGCGCCTGACGCAGCAGCGCGCCGAACCGCTCGCCGCGTTCTCGTTCCCACGGGGTCAGTGGAGTCCTCACCATGACCGTGATACTAATACCGGTATAAGTATTGGGTCATCTTGGGTGGGGAGTCACAGCACATGGTGGAGATCAAGACCGATGCCGCGCTGGACGCGATGCGGGAAGCCGGACGCGTGGTGGCCCGGGCTCTGGCCGCCGCCCGGGAGGCAGCCCGGGTAGGGGTGTCCCTGCGGGAACTCGACGAGGCGGCCCGCGCCGTCCTGGCCGAGGCCGGAGCCCGATCGCCCTTCCTCGGATACCGGCCGTCCTTCGCCCCCACCCCCTTCCCCGCGGTGATCTGCACCTCGGTCAACGACGCCGTGGTCCACGGCATCCCCACCGACTACCGTCTGAGGGACGGCGATCTGGTGAGCATCGACTGCGGCGCCCAGCTCGACGGCTGGACGGGCGACGCCGCCATCACCTTCACCGTCGGAACCCCGCGCCCCGCCGACGTGGACCTGATCGACGCCACCCGGCAGGCCCTGGACGCCGGCATCGCCGCCGCCCGAGTGGGCGGCCGCATCGGCGACATCTCACACGCCATCGGCGCGGTCGCCCACAAGGCCCGCTGCGGGATGCCCACCGACTTCGGCGGCCACGGCATCGGCCGCCGTATGCACGAAGACCCCCACGTGCCCAACCGGGGCCGCCCCGGCCGCGGTTTCCCCCTCCGCCATGGCTTGGTCCTCGCCATCGAACCCATGCTCATGGCCGGGGGACAGGACACCTACCGCACCGATGCGGACGGCTGGACCCTGCGCACCACCGACGGCAGCAGGGCCGCCCACATCGAGCACACCGTCGCCATCACCGACCAGGGCCCCCGCATCCTCACCCTGCCCTGACCCCCGCACCCACCAGCGGACGGGCCCGTGGCCTCCGCCCCCCAGCCGGACGGGACGGAAGCGGGCGCGCCGCACCGCGGGCAGGCACCGTTCGCCACGTCTCGAACGACAGGGTGCGGCACGCCGAGTCGGGGCCCGGCACGGCCGTGCACACCGGGGGACCGGATCGTCGTGCTGTCCGAGGAGGCGGGTCACATCCCCGCGCTAGGCGGCGGTCTGGGAGGCGGCGGCGTCGGGGCGCAGGTCGTCGAGGCTGAGCCGGTGTGCCGGGGCGTCGGGCAGGATCATCCGGTGGGTGGTGTGCAGGTCGGGGCCGACGTGAAGAAGGGCGCCGGGTTGCATCTCGCGCCAGTAGGGGTTGTCGTCCATCCGTTCGCTGGCTACGACGACGGAGGGGTGGTCGGTCAGGTGCTCGCAGTGGATGCGCATGCGGCCGTGGCTGCCGCTGTGGTCGAGATGCCGGTTGCCGTGCTGGCCGCCCGCCCGGCGCTCGAGGACGTACAGATCATGGGTGTCCGGATAGCGCAGCGCCCACAGCTGGTCGAAGGTGATGAGGATCAGGTTCAGGGCGTAGACGGGCAGGTTCCCGGCGATCCACCGGGCCGCCTGCTCGATACCCGCAGAGACGTCACCGTCGTGCTTGCGGGTCTCCCGGGTGATCAGGGCGAAGAACCGCTCGGAATCGGTGTCGCCCTGGACCAGCGACCGGTCCGCGCCGAGGTGGTCATCGAGCTTGTCGAGACCCTCGATGACCCCGTTGTGCGCGAAGAGCCGCCCGTCCTGCTCGAAGGGGTGGGTGTTGCGGGTGTCCAGGCTGCCGGTGGAGGCGAAGCGCACATGGGCCAGGAAGGTTGCCGACTCCTCCCGCCTGGCCTCCTGGGCGAAGGCCCGGTCCTGATACGCCGCGATGGGTGCCTTGTCGACGCGCGGGGTGCCGTCGGCGGCGAAGTACCCCAGGCCGGTGCCGTCCGGGTCGTGATGGCTCTGCCGGCTGAGACTGTCGGGGGCGTCCAGCAACCAGAAGGTGGCGTGGGCGCGCCGCGGGGCGCAGCTGAGACCGAACAGACGGCACATGGGTTCCTCCTTGCCTCTCTGCTTCGGTTGGCACGGCCGCAGCGAGCGTTCCCCCGCCGGGGAGCCGCGAACCAGGCAGATCGGCGGCTGGGGCAGTCGGCGCCGGCGGCGCGGTGACGGCCTGGCGGTGAGGAGCCCCTTGCCGGCGATCCAGGTGCGGTGCGGGCGCTGCCCCTCGCCAGGGCGATGCCGCATCAGCGCCTGGCACGTCGGCCAAGGTCGGTGCCGGGTGGCGTCGGTGCGCAGAGGGGGCTGCCGGTCACGGGATCGCCTCCCTGATCTGCCGGCAAGGGGCGCAGTGGCGGACCTGCGGCAGGATCATCAGCCGTTCCCGCTCGATGGGGCGCCGGCACAGGTGGCAGGCGCCGTAGGACCCCTCCGAAACCAGCAGCCGCTCGGCGGGACGATGCAGCACCTGGTCAGCCGAATAGCCCCCATAGGCGCTCGGCGGCGCCGGTCCACACGGAGACCCTCATGTCGGCACTGAGCACTGCCAGGACGTCACCCGGTTCCACAGCCCACTCTTCAGCTGAGGATCTTGTAGAACCATCAGTGGACATATTGCAACTATGCCGCGCATGTGCCCGCCGCTCCACGGCAGGCCGCCCGACGCGCTCAAGGGGGGCTTTCCGAGTAGCGTAGGACGCCAGATGTGCTCATCGGCCGCCTTCCGCTGCCGGCCTCTCCGTCGCCCCCGATGCGCGTCCGCTGCTGGTCGTGGCGTGACAATTCCAAGTGTGGCTCGGGCACTGAATTCCACGCAGGGCGGAATTCCGGACAAGCGCTAGAGAGGCAATCATGGCCTTTGCCGCTGCCAAGGACGGCACGCAGATTTACTTCAAGGACTGGGGATCGGGTCCGCCGGTCGTCTTTTCCCACGGCTGGCCATTGATCGCGGACGCGTGGGATCCGCAGCTGAAGCTGATGGCGGACAACGGCTTCCGGGTCGTGGCCCACGACCGGCGTGGGGGTGGACGCTCGGGCCAGCCCTGGCAGGGGAACGACCTCGACACGTACGCCGAGGACCTGGCCTCGGTCATCGAGGCCCTCGACCTTCGTGACGTCATCCTGGTCGGTCACTCGACCGGTGGGGGAGAGGTCACGCGCTATATCGGCCGACACGGCACGAGTCGTGTCACCAAGGCGGTTCTGCTCGGCGCGATCCCCCCGTTGATGCTCAAGACGGAAGCGAACCCGGAGGGGCTGCCGATCGACGTCTTCGACGACATCCGAAAAGGCGTGCTCACGGACCGTTCCCAGTTCTACAAGGACCTCAGTGCTCCCTTCTACGGCGCCAACCGCGAGGGATCGACCGTTTCGCAGGGGACTCGCGACGAGTTCTGGCTCTGGAGCATGACGGTGGGCATCAAGGGCGCCCATGACTGCATCAAGGCGTTCTCCGAGACCGACCTCACCGAGGACCTGAAGAAATTCGACATCCCCACACTGATCATTCACGGCGACGATGACCAGATCGTTCCCATCGTGGCATCCGCGAACAAATCGTCAAAGCTCGTCAAAGACGCGACCTTCAAGGTCTACCCGGGTGCTCCGCACGGCTTGTCGATGGTTCCCGAGTTCGCGGATCGGTTCAACGCCGACCTGCTCGCATTCGCACGCGGCTGACCGGCCGGCCACGGGGTCATGTGATCTTGGGCTGGTCGGTCCGGTGCTGAGCGACGCCCCCTCGCGGCATCCGCGGGCACGGCGATGGCCGATTCATCGCATGGCACGGTGCGGCGAGCTTGCCGGTCACTTGGGCCAAGGCGAACCAAGGATGCGCTCGACCATGGTCGTGCGCCGGAAACCCGGAATGAAATGCTCAAGCACGTCCTGGTTCACGGTTCCATACGTGGTGTCGGGACGGTTTTTGAGGCCTTCGACGAAAGCCTGCAGAAACTCGTTCTTGAAGTCACCCCGCGGATGGACGGAGGTGATCTCCTCCACCTCGCCGGGATCCATCCTGCCCAGCCCCAGGCCCACCACATCAGTCAGTACTCCGTAGTTCGTGGCGGCGATCTCCGGTCCCAGCCGGCCCGGTATTCCGGGCGTCGTGTGCAGCGCAATCGCCATCCACACCGTGTCGGTGGCCACGGTCGAGAAACCATGGTCGAGCAGAAACTTGCGCGCGTGGTCGGCGCCGTCCAGTTCGAACCGCTGCTCCTTTTCGGAAAACGGCGTCAAGAGGCCGGAATCGTGGAAAAGAGCCGACAGGTAGAGCAGCTCGGGATCGGGTTCCAGGCCGAGCTCGCGAGCCTGAATGACGCCGAAGAAGAAGACGCGCCGGGAGTGGTGGAAAATAAGGGGGCTGGTTCTCTCCCGGATGAGCCGGGTGGCTTCGGCGGCCGCCGGGGTCTTGGGAACCTCTACGCCCGCGACGATTTCGGTCATGAGCTCTGTGCCTCTTCGGGTATCTTTCTCTTGCTGCACTGGACGGATGCTTTCTTCAACGATGCCGACCACCCGGCCTTCCGCGCCGCCTCGGTCCGGCCGTGAACCACCCGAATCCAGACACGCAAGGAAGGTGACGATGAGCTCCCACACACATCGGGTCGCGATCCTGGTGTACGACGGGGTCAAACTGCTGGATGTCGCCGGCCCCGCAGAGGTGTTCTCCGAGGCGAATCGGTTTGGTGCCCACTACCGGGTCGTGCTGGTGTCACCGAACGGTGCGGACGTCGTCTCATCCAACGGGATCCGGATCGCGGTCGACGGCGACATCCAATCCGAACGGGATCCTCACACGTTCCTTGTGGCCGGCGCGGACGTCTACCCGAGTACCCCGGTCGCCCATGATCTGGCCCGGGCCGCTCAGACCCTGTCCGCCCGAGCGGCAAGGACCGCCGCCATCTGCACGGGAGCCTTCGTCCTCGGCGCGGCTGGTCTCCTGGAAGGCAAGCGTGCGACCACGCACTGGAAGGTCACTCACCAGCTCGCCGCGCGCTGTCCGACCACCCGCGTCGAACCCGACGCGATCTATGTGCGAGACGGCACCACATACACCTCGGCGGGCGTCACCGCCGGCATCGACCTGGCACTGGCGCTCGTGGAGGAGGACCACGGCCCCGACCTCACTCGCGACGTGGCCCGCGCCCTGGTGGTCTACCTGCAGCGCTCGGGCGGCCAGTCTCAGTTCTCCGCACCGCTGCAAGGACCACCACCCCGCACGCCGGCGCTCCGTAAGATCACCGACCTGGTGACGGCGGATCCCCCGGGGAACCACTCACTCGGTGAACTCGCGAAGCACCTCAACCTGAGCCCTCGCCATCTCACCCGGCTCTTTCGCGACGAGTTGTCCACCACCCCGGCCCGATTCGTGGAATCGATACGCTTCGACATGGCCAAAGCCCTGCTTGACCAAGGGCACACCGCCACGCAGGCGGCCGCCCTCGCCGGCTTCCCCAGCTACGAAAGTCTGCGGAGAGTCTTCGCCAGGGAGCTGTCGATCAGCCCCGCGGCCTACCAGCGCCGCTTCGCCACCGCGCGCCGCGGCAACGCCGGGTAGAACCACAAGCCCAGGCCTGGCCGAGCCGGTCAGCGGTGGAGGGCGTCGCGGAGGGTGGGGTGGCAGTCGATGATCGTGTCGAGTTCCACGATGTGCAGGGTGCGCAGGACGGAGTCCTGGGCGCTCGCGAGGCGCAGCCGGCCGCCTGCTGGTGCGGTGCCACGCTTCCCTCCACGCTGTCGGATGCTTCAGGCCGGTTCTCCCGGCGGGTCGACCTGCGGTCGACGTGCGGCAGGTCACCTTCATGGACTCCGCCGGCATCAACCCGCTCGTCGCCGCGCACCAGGCCACGTCGTACGGGCCGGCCCCGTGAGTTGAGCCAGGCGGCGGGGCCAGGGCGCACGCAGACCACGAGGGCAGTGTCCTGCCGGGTGGCGGACAGCGGGGTCATCGGTATTCTCCGGTTGCGCTGCGCACTGGCGTGATGATCTCGTCGACGAGCCACCGTGCGGCCCGTGAGGGATAGGGGCTCCGCAGGCTCAGCACGATGTGCGTCACGCCCGCTGCGATGAGCTCCATGATGGCCTTGCGGTCGGTGGCCGGGTCGTCGTAGGAGACGATGTACTGCACGGAGCGGGTGATCGTCCGCGGATCACGGCCGATGGCGGCGCAGTGGTCGTCGAGAACGGCACTGCGCTCGGTGATGTGGTCCAGCGTGTTGTGCGGCGGTCCGGGGATGTTCCAGATGTCGGCCTGCTCGGCGACCAGGCGGAGCGTCCTGTTTCCCCAGCCGCCGATCAGCAGGGGCGGTCCTGACTGCTGAACAGGTTTCGGCTCGTTGCGGTTACCGGTCACGGTGTAGTAGCGCCCGTGGAAGTCGAACTCGTCGCGCGTCCACATGCTGCGGAGGATGGTGATGGTTTCCTCCAAGCGGGCGATGCCTTCGGCGGGCGGGACGAGTGTGAGGCCGTAGGCCGCGTACTCCGCGACGGCCGGATTCTCGCCTGCGATGCCACCCGCGTCGGGTGGCTGCGCGGTGCCGCCCACGCCGAGGCCCATGATCAGTCGGCCGCCGGAGATCACGTCGACTGTTGTGGCGATCTTGCCGAGGACGGCGGGTGGCCTGATCCGGTTGCTCGTCACCAGCAGGCCCAGGCGCAGCCGCCGGGTTCTGGCGGCCAGGGCGCTCAGCAGCGTCCATCCTTCGAGGATCTGCCCGTCCTTCGGGCCGACGATCGGCATGAGGTGGTCCCACAGCCAGGCGTCCGCGATTTCGGGCAGGTCGTCGGCCTCCTGCCACACGCGGAGGATGTCCTCGTAGGGAACCCGCATCGGGGTGGTCTTGATTCCGAATGTCAGAGAGGGGAGCTGCCGGTCGGACATGGTTGCCACGCGCCCTTCGAATCGACACGCCACCGTTGACGGCACGCACCGTCAACGTAGCTGATCGTCAGCATAACTGACTATCAGCCTCTGGATATGCTACGGCCATGACCCGCGACGCACCGCCCGAGGTCCTGTCCTCCCGCCTCGGTTATCTGCTCAAGCACGCGTACCTGCGGTTGACCGAAGAGTCGGCGCGGGCCTTGGCGCCGTACGGGATCGACGGCCGTGAACTGGTGGTTCTTGCCGTCCTCGACGCGCATGACGAGCTGTCTCAACTGGAAGCGGCGGGCAAGCTGGGCATCGACCGCACGACGATGGTGGCCCTCGTCGACGCTTTGGAGGGCAAGGAGCTCGTCGAGCGGCGCCGCAGTCCGCAGGACCGACGCAAGAACATCGTGCAGCTGACGCCGACCGGACGGGAGCGCCTTCGCGACGCCGAATCCGCCCGCGAGGAGATGGAACGCCGGTTCCTCGCCCCGCTCTCCAGAACGGACGCCACGTGCTTGGTCCGTGCCCTGCAGTCCGTTGTCGGTGCCCCGACGAAAGATGGTCAGGCGTCTGACTCGGCATGACGGACGGCGGCGGCCCGCAACCCCGGCCGTCCGCAAGGGCCGAGTCGGGTCCCCAACCATCCCGGGTCACGCTGCGTCAGTTCTCCGGGTGTGTGGCGTTCGACGAGTTGACCCCGTTCAAAGTGGCTCCTGGTGCGGACGCGGGCGGAGCTCCGTCTTCGCGTACCGGCGCCTGGTGCGCGAACTCGGCATCCGACCGTTGATCGCCCGCCGCAACATGGAGCACGGCTTCGGCCTGGGTATCCATCGGTGGGTCGTCGAGCGCGCCTTCGCGCTCCTGCATCACTTCCGGCGCCTGCGGATCCGCTGGGACATCCGCGACGACATCAACGAGGCGTTCTCGAGCGTGGGATGCGCGCTGATCTGCGGGAGGCGGCTCATACAAGCAAGCCCGCAAGCCTAGAAGGGCGGCCAGCCCGAACCAGGCGGAGGCGGGAGCAGCACCCGCTCGTACTTCTCGCCTCGCACGTCCACAGGCCAGCGCCCGTCGATGACGACCGATGCCTCCTTGCATCCCGGGCAGGCATCGTCCCATTCCGGCACCCACGGGTATGGCGAGGGAACGATGCCGTCCTGCCGCAGGCCGCACAAGGTCGTACCGAAGTGCCCGTACGCATGGGAGATGTCAGCGGGCAGCTCCGCCGAATCCGCGCGCTCCCAGCGCACGTGCACGGGCAGGTACCGCGGCCGTGAGACCAAGCCTGGATGAGCGCCCAGCATGGTCCACGCATGGCACCAGGGGCAAAACCACTGTTCCTTCACCCGCGGATCCGCCGTCGGCACTTGGTGCATCTCATGCCCGCATACGTCACACGTCACGGGCCGATCCTTCCACCCGCCACCGAACACGGCGTTCCCAGCCCCACTGCGGCAGCCGACAACTGAGGGATCGCCGGACCGCATTTGTTAGAGGTTCTAAGCCGTCCACCGGCTCATCCCTTAGCGGCCATACCCAGAGTCCCCACGCCCCGTCAGAGTCCGAACAGGTCTGCCGCGTTGTCGTGGCACACGGCCCGCAGCCAATCCTGCCCGAGTTCCAACCGTTCCAGTGCCTGGAGCTGGTGGAGGTAGGGGTAGGGGATGTTGGGGAAGTCGGAGCCGAGCAGGATGCGGTCGCCGAGGTCCGCGAGCCGGGGCAGGGCCTGGCGGGGGAAGGGCTCGAGTTCCTCGGTGAAGTCGGTGAACGTCATCGTCGTGTCCAGCCGTACCTGGTCGTACCGCTCGGCGAGGTCGAGGAACTCCTGGTACTCGGGCATGCCCATGTGCGCGACGATCAGCCGCAGCTTCGGGTGGCGGGCCAGCACTCGCGCGATGGGTTCGGGGCCGGTGTGCTTTCCCGGCGCGGGCCCTGAGCCGCAGTGCATCACCACGGGGACGTGGGCCTCGGCCAACAGTCCCCACGCCTGCTGGAGTCGCTCGTCCGCCGGGTCGTACGCCCCCACCTGCACGTGCGCCTTGAACACCCTGACCCCGGCTTCGAGGGCCTCCCGGACGTAGGTCGCGACGTCCGGCTCGGGGTAGAGGGTGGCGGTGTGCAGGCAGTCGGGGGTGCGGCGGGCGAAGTCGGCCGCCCAGCCGTTCAGCCACCGGGCCATGCCCGGCTTGTGGGGGTAGAGCATGGAGGTGAAGGCGCGCACGCCGAACTCCCGCAGCAGGGACGTGCGCTCCGACTCCTCCTTCCGGTAGGTGATCGGCCACTCCAGGCCGCCGATCAGCGGGCCGTTGGTGTCGAAGTAGCCCCACACCTTGTGCAGGACACGCTCGGGCATGAAGTGGGTGTGGACGTCGATCAGCCCGGGCAGCCCGAGCCCGCTCCAGAAGCGACGGACCTCACCTGCCTCCTCGCTCACGACCGTGCGGGGGGAACTCACCTGGTACTACCTCTCTCGAACGGCCTGCGACTGCCACCGGCGTCAGGGCGCTGAAACGAGCCCGCCACCCTCGGGTATCAGATGCCCTTGGCTTTGTCCACGAGGTTGGGTTCTGGCTCAAGTTCTGTGATCAGTAACAGTGGGTTATCCAGTTAAATATCGAACAGTGCGTCTTTCTGGGGATCGTATTCGGGTGCGAGGACGGTGCGAAGGCGGCTGATGCTCTGCCGCCACTTCGGGCCACTGGGTGTCTCGTTCCAGAGCTCGGCGAGCTCGGACTTCTCGGCTACCACTCGGTCGAGTGCCTCGACAGCAAGCGGCCGAAGATCGTCGGCGAACGCCGGAAGGGTTTCCTTGGGCCCGTAGCTTGTACTGATCGGTTCACCGCCCGGGCACTGTGCCGCGATGAGAGCGGCAGCTGCGACAGCCTCTGCGCCCTCTGGGCTTTCGAGGTAGTCCGGGGCCTGGATGGTGCGGCTGAGCGTCGCCCGCACGAGGTCCTCGCGCTTGTCCGGGGCCGTCTCGTCCAGGGTGTAGGCGAAGTCCGCGGCCATGTCGTTCTCGAAAGGGCCGATATCCCAAGTTCCCATGGTGATCTCCTCGCGTTGACGTGCAGTGATCATTGCAGCGGCCACCGACAGTGGTTGTCATGAGGAAAGCAGGACGCGCTTGCAGGAGGGCGAAGCCGGCCCGGCCGAACATCTGGCGCTTGAGCATCTTGATCCGGTTGACATGACCTTCGACGACGCCCGAGTTCCCGGGCAGGGTGAGGCCGGCGATGACGGCGTCATGGTCTCGGTCGATGCCGGCGGCGAGCGTGTGGAGGCTGGGCAAGTCGTCCTGCCGGACAGCGTCGAGCCAGTCCGGCAGGCGCTGTCGGGGCGCTGCCGGCGTCAAGACGTCCAGACAGCGGCGGTGCCGCGCAACACTCCGCTCGGCGGCTTCGCTCAGGTTGCGCCGGAGACGCCACCGATCGGCGACCTGGACCGCCTGCGACGCCCCGGCTGCGGCGCCTTCGGCGAAGAACGGGCCGCGGTCCCGGCAGACGACCTCGACGCCAGGCCGTTCGGCGAGCCAGGCGGCCAGGCTGAAAGCCTCCCGGGCTGGGAGGAGACCGATCGGACGGCGGGTTTCGACGTCCACCAGGACAGTGCCGCAGTGGCGGTCCTTGCGGGTGGCGTACTCGTCGACGCCGACGACCCGCGGCGCGGGCTCCTCCGGCTCAGGTAGCGCGTCGACCAGGCGCAAGACCGTGCTCCGGCTGACGGACACGCCAAAGACGACAGCCGGCGGGGCGCCGGCCCGACCGGCCGGGGTCCAACCGCCCCTGCCCGCGTAGCCGAGTCGGCGCACGCGGGTGGCCACCCTCTCCTTATTAGATAGACTGACCTACCTAATAAGGAGAGGGTGTGTGATGAGCGAGACCGGAACGGCGGCAGAGCGCCCCGGCAGGCGGCGGGGGGCCGCGCGCGAGAAGCTGCTCGCTGCCGCGGCGCGCCGCTTCTATGCGGACGGTGTGGCGGCGACAGGGATCGACACGATCACCGCCGAGGCGGGCGTGGCGAAGATGAGCCTGTACAACAACTTCTCCTCCAAGGCCGATCTGGTGATGGCCTACCTCGATGCACGGCACGAGGAGTGGTTGGGTCTGTACCGGCGGAGGCTGGAGGAGGCCCAGGACGGTCGCGGCGGCGTGCTGGCCGTTTTCGACGCGTACGCCGATCACGCGGCCTTCGCCTACGAGCGCGGTTTCCGGGGCTGTGGCCTGCTGAACGCGGCCGCCGAGCTGCCCGCCGGGGATGAGGGCCGGGACGTGGTGCGGCGGCACAAGGAGGAGGTCGAGGATCTGCTCGCCGGGCATCTTGAGGAGCTGCTGCCCGGACGGCCGGAGGAGGCACGCGCGGTGGCGGAGCATCTGTCGTTCCTGCTGGAAGGCGCGATGGCACGCGCCGGCCTGGAGGGCGCGGGTACGCGTCTGGAGCATGCCCGGGCGATGGCGGCCGACCTGCTGGACCGGCTGTGACGCGGCCCGCAGGACACGCGGCAGACTCGGTCGGCGTGGGCGCGACGTGCGTGCTGATGGCGTCGGTGCTGTGGGGTACCACGGGCACCGCCGCGACCTTCGCCCCAGGGGTGGGACCGCTCGCGATCGGGGCTGTCGCCATGGGGCTGGGCGGGCTGCTCCAGGCACTCATCGCCGCCCCCCGCATTCGCCGGGAGGCCCCTCGGCTGCGCGCGCACAAAGGTGTGGTGGTGCTCGGTGCAGTGTCGGTGGGGGCCTACCCTCTGGCCTTCTACACCTCCATGCACCTGGCCGGGGTCGCCGCCGGCACCGTGGTGTCGATCGGCTCGGCCCCGCTGGCCTCGGCCCTGATCGAGCGCGTCGTCGACGGGCGCCGCCTCACGCACCGCTGGATGACCGGCGCCGCTCTGGGCCTGTCCGGGACGGTGCTGCTGTGCACAGCCGAAGCTGCCGGCGCTCACTCCGGGTCCGGCGCACGCTCCGCAGGGGAGACCGTG
This sequence comes from Streptomyces sp. Y2F8-2, assembly GCF_014905555.1. Lineage (GTDB taxonomy): Bacteria > Actinomycetota > Actinomycetes > Streptomycetales > Streptomycetaceae > Streptomyces > Streptomyces cynarae. The sequence goes on from NZ_BNGS01000015.1 coordinate 63,262, forward strand.
CTCGGGGTGGGACTCGGCCTGGTCGCCGGGCTCACCTACGCCCTGTACTCCTGGGCGGCTCACCGCCTGATCAGCCGCGGTGTCACCTCCGGCGCGGCCATGGGAACCGTTTTCGGGCTGGGCGGGCTGCTGCTGATGCCGGTGCTGCTGGCCACCGGCGCCCCGCTCCTTGCCTCCTGGTCGAACGCGGCCGTCGGCGCCTACATGGCCCTGGTGCCCATGTTCCTCGGGTACTTCCTGTTCGGCTGGGGCCTGGCGCACGTTCCGGCGAGCACCGCGACCACCCTCTCCCTGCTCGAACCCGCTGTCGCGGCCGTCCTGGCCGTACTCGTCGTCGGTGAACGTCTGCCCCCTGTGGGGTGGGCCGGCATCACCTTGGTCGTCGGCTGCCTGGCCGTGCTCACCACGCCGACCCGGACGACTCATCGACCGCGTGGGCTCACGACGGACCAGAGCACCGGCGCAGAGGTATCCGGCGTGGCCGACCCCGGCCACGGCCCGGAGAAGGTGGTCACCGGCTGAACTACACCGCCGTGCGCGACGTCCGAACCGCCCCGCACCGCGTCGAGGCGGTTCACGGCGGCGGATCGGAAGTGCACGGCGAATGGGCGGTCCCGCTTGGGCGGTTCGAGTGGGCCGTCAGAAGTGGTGGGGCTGCGCCAGGTCCACGCGCACCACCTGCTGGCGATCACCCTCGCCGCGCTGCGCTATGCCGGCGCCGACGCCCCGACCTTCCCCGGCCCGGTCGGCAAGCGCGGCGCCGAACTCCTCTACCGCGTCGGCGACCTGAGCACTGCGCACGCCACCGGCCCCCCGCCGCGGCCGGCACCACCGACCTGGACCGACCGCACCGGTCGGGCGCACCGAGCGACCGCCATGCCGCCCGTCACTGGTGGCATCGGCAACGAGGAGGACCTGAGCAAGGTCGAAGGACAAGCTCAGGCCGGGAAGCCGTAGTTGTAGCCCTGAGCGTCCAGCTGGTCGAGGAGTCGGGCGAGCGCCTGCACCGTCTGCGAACGGTCACCTCCGCCATCGTGCATGAGGATGATCGCGCCGGGGCGCAGGTCGTGGTTGATGTTGCGCAGGATGCCGTCCACACCCGGGCGCCGCCAGTCGTTGGCGTCGTCGCTCCAGCCGAGCGGCTGCAGGTGGTTGGCGCCGGCTATCGCCCGGATCGTCGGGCTCCAGTCGCCGCCGGGTGCCCGGTAGTACATCAGCTTCGCGCCGTTTCCCGCGGCGTTGGTTATCTCGCGCTTGGCGTCCACGATCTCGTGGATGTTGTACTCGACCGGCTTGCGGCTCTGCTGCTCGTCATGGTGGACGGAGTGGTCGCACAGCCGGTTCCCAGCCGCGACGATCGCCTTGGTCAGGTGCGGGTGGCGCTGGGCGAGCGGCCCGATCTCGCAGAAGGTGGCCTTCGCGTGGTGCTGGGCGAGGAGCGCCAGCACCTGCGGGGTCCACCGCGGGTCCGGGCCGTCGTCGAAGGTGAGCGCTACGGACTTGCCGCTGCCCTCCACCCCGTGGCCGACCACCACGTCGGAGCCCGTCGGGGTGCTCGGCAGTCGCCCGAAGGCATTCGCCGAGCCGGACTGCGAAGCGGGCCCGGACGGATTCGCGGTGGCGCTTCCGTTGCGGCCGGGCTGCGTTCCTCCTGCCGCGCGGCCGGATGCCGACGCGGACGGGGAGGCGGACGAGGGCGACGGCGCCTTGGTCGACGAGTGCGCCCTGGGAGAGGAGGGCTTCGTCGAGGGAGTCATGCTGCTGGGAGAGCTCTGAGGTGTGTGCCCGCCGGCGTGCGGCCCGCACGCCGTGAGCACGGTTCCCGCGATCGCCGCCGTGAGGGCGGCTGCCGTCGCCCCTTTGAGTCTGGCCAATGCCACAGATCTTCCTCCTGGGCACCACTCGGTGCCCGAATCGGTGCTGGTACTGGCCACGCAGACGCGCGCAGGGCTGAACATGGGCGCGCCGCCGGGCCGACGGCACGGCGACGTCCAGAGTCAGGGTCCGCTGGAGATCTGCGTCCCTGCGCATCAGTGCCCAGGGGTTACCGGTCGCTCCGAGCGCTCCGGGGGTCGGTCACGGGGCGGGCGGGCTCCATCGCCCGGCCGCGGACCCCCTGGTCTCGATGACGGTGGCCAGTACATCCGTTTTATGCCTGATGTCCGACCACGTTAAAGGACTCGGTCGCCTTGCTTAACAATTCCAATGCGTGATGAATGTCGCATTGCTTCCTGAGGTGAGGGGCGTGAGGTGAAAACAAAGCCGCCCGCTCATCAATCGGTGCGGCCGGTGGCGTGATCACCGGCAGAGGGTCAATGGGATCATTTCTCGGCTCCATCACTGACTGTGAGGGCGCAAGCTGCCCGAACGTTTTCGGCCCCAGGAAGACCGTCCACAAGCGTCACCTGCTGTTGAGCGGTCGTTCAACGAGATCAAGCAGTTCAGAGCCGTACCCACCCGCTACGACAAGCGCGGATACGTCTTCCTCGGCACCGTCACAGCTGTCGCACTCTCAACTGGCTCCGCTCGTGATCGAGGAGGCAAGGCACTGGGCGTCCCGGTATTTATCCCGGACCTCGGGGCGTTGCTGAAAGCCGGCTGACTTATATGTGGCGACGGCGCCGACATTGGAGCTCGGGGTACAGACGATCGCGCTCGACGAGCCCAGCCCCCGGAGTACGGCCGCCGCGGCGACGGTGATCGCCTTGCCATAGCCGTGACCGCGATGTACCGGGTGCACGCCCAACGGTTCGAGCAACCCGGGCCTACCCGGACCGGCCGAGCCTCGTCGATGCGGCCGCCCACTCGCTCGCGCTCCAGCGCTGAGCCGCGCAGGAAGCCCCCCACAGGAGGAGACATGACCACCTCACTCGAAACCGGCCAGGCGCCGACAGGCATCCCTGACTTTCCCGAACCCAGTTCCGACCGCTGCCCGTTCGACCTCTCTCCGGAGATGCGCCACCTGACCGTGTTCGGCCCGGTCTTCCGGGTCCGGACCTGGGACGGCAAGACCCCGTGGGTGGTGACCAACCACGCCGAGCAGAAGGCACTGCTCTCCGACAACCGGCTGAGCGTGGACTTCGTCGCGCCCAACTTCCCCAGCCCGGTCGCCCACCACGGCGGAGGAGAGAGCGAGGCAGGGGCCTACGGCGAAGGCGCGGAGGTCGGTGACAGCCACGGCGTCACCGACCTGAGCTTCGTCGGAATGGACGACCCGGAGCACGCCCGGCTGCGCCGGATGGTCAGCGGCGCCTTCACCATCAAGCGGGTCGAGGCCATGCGCCCCGCCGTGCAGAGGATGGTGGACGGCTTCATCGACCGCCTGCTGGACGGACCGGCATGGGCGTCCTGCTGCTGCTCGGCGGCCACGAGACCACCGCCAACATGATCACCCTGGGCACCCTGCTGCTGCTCCGGCATCCGGAGCAGGCCGCCCGCGTCCGTGAGGCGGAGGACCCCAAGGTCGTCGTCGACGCGGTCGAGGAGCTGCTGCGCTTCCTGACCATCGCCCACCTCGGGCGCCGCCGCACCGCGCTGGAGGACATCGAGATCGCCGGGCAGACCATCCGCAAGGGCGAGGGCGTCATCATGCTCGGCGAACTGGCGAACCGGGACCCCTCCGTCTTCCCCGACCCGGACCGACTGGACATCACCCGCGACGCCCGCCGACACCAGGCCTTCGGCTCAGGCACCCACCACTGCATCGGTCAGCCGCTGGCCCGGATGGAACTTCAGGTGATCTACCCGACTCTGCTGCGCCGCATCCCGACTCTCCGGCCGGCGACCGAGCTGGACCAAGTCCCGTTCAAGTACGACGCCGTGATCTACGGCGCCCACGAACTCCACGTCACCTGGTGACCGGGGAGGTCTGAGAACTTTCGGCCGACCAGGACCGAAGTCCTGGCCGCCCTCGGTCTGCGACGATGGGCTGCATGGACGAGGAAGTCATTCCCATTCTTCATGTCGGGGACGCCGCGGCCGCGGTTCGGTGGTACGAGCGACTGGGCTTCGTCAAGCAGTGGGAGCACCGCTTCGAACCGCGTCTTCCCGCGTTCGTCGAAGTCGCCCGGGGCAGGGTGCGGTTGTTCTTGTCGGAGCACCAGGGCGATGCCCGCCCCGACACGTTGGTCTACCTCCGTGTTCGTGATGTCGATGCCATTGCTTCCGAGTTCGGTGTGCAGGTGAAGGACGCTCCCTGGGGGCGTGAGATCGAGCTGCGCGATCCGGACGGCAACCGGCTTCGGATCGGCACGCCGACGGAATGAACACTCGTCCGCGCTGTGAACTCCATCAGCGCGGCGACATCTTCCGACGAGAGTCACCACCGAAGACGCCTCCGCCATGTCCGCGGAGTGCGCCCTGGCCGAGCGTCCAGGCTACGAGGACCTTCACCCTGCGGGACGGCGGTCATCCCCGTGACGGCCATCTGGCTCTTCCACACGGGCACCCCGATCACGGTTACGTGCCGCTCGTGACAACGGGCGACCGGCCGGCTGACGCAGCCTATTGACGCGACGTCACTAGATGGCCGCGGTGTTGCAGTCGACGACCGGGCGCAGGCCGCACCAGGCTTCGGGAGTGTGGGCCTCGGCCGTCGGCCGGGTGCTCGCAGTGACAACAAACACCCAGGTGGAGATCCGCGACGGCTCGCATTGGATCGCGGTTTCCGCCTGAAGCCGCGTCCGGCCGTGACCGGCCTGGTGATACCGAGCCCCGGATCAACCGGAGCCTTTGGTGTCCCGGGAACGTATCGCAGCGAAGTACAGCAACCGCGTTCCCCGCTATCGCCCGGTCGCGTCGGACATTGCCGATCGCGGCGTATCTCTTCCCTGTCGAGGCGAGCCTCTGCGGTCGAGTGGCCCGTGCCGCCGAGGGTGTCGCCCGGCTCCGGCGGCAGTGACCAGGAAGCCTTTCGGCTGATGGTGAGTCAGGTAGGACCTGCGGAACCGTTCTGAGGGCCTTATTTCAGCGGTGTGTGCCGTGTCACGCATTTCAATGGCTTCCTGAGTTGTCTGCATCACAGCGTAAATGTCCATTTGGCGCCCATGCTCGAAACGGATGCCGGCTCCCGAAGTGGAGCTAATCGGCGAGTTCTTGGGCGCGCATTTCCAAAGTGACCCATGACACAGCACTCGTGAAATTCCTCATTGTTCCCTCGGAAAGGTGCCGCATTATGACCGCTTACGTCTGTCCTCCTGCCGTGATACACGGCGAGCACGCCGTGGAGACCAGCGAGATCGTGGCGGAGGTGCGCGGCCGGCACCCGCACGCGGCGTGGGCGCCGCGGATCGACGGCATCGCGGCCAGTACGGGCATCGAGACCCGCGGGTGGATGCTGCCCCTGGAGACCGCCGTCGCGCCCGGCAACGGCGGCGGTCTGCGGGCTGCCGGCATCGGGCCGGCCCGAGAGGCGCTTGCACGCGAGGGGTTCACTCAGCAGGACGTGGACCGCGTGATCGCCGCCCTAGAGGCGATACCCGCGCCGCAGACCGTCCAGGAGCGCACCGCGCCGGCCTGGGAGGCCGTGCAGTCCTACGGGGAGCGTGCGGCGCGCGGGGCCCTGCAGATCGCCGGGCTGGACGCCGCAGACATCGACTGCCTGATCACCAGTCATTCCACCACCCCGGCGCTGCCGGGTCTGGACATCGCCCTGGCCAACAGGCTTCCGCTCCGCAACGACGTGATGCTGCTGCCGGCCACACAGTGGGCCTGTATCGCGGGGACCCGCTCCCTGGCGCTGGCGGCGGATCTCGTGGCTGCGGACCCCGACCGGGTGGTCCTGGTCGTGATCGCGGAGGCCCTGAGCACGACCTACCAGCCCGCGGACGACACCCTCGAGTCCCTGATCGTCCGGTTGCTGTTTGCGGACACCGCAGTCGCGGCGGTGGTCACGGGCCGCCCGAGGCGCGAGTCGGTGCTGCGGCTGGACGCCGCCTGGCACCACACCCTGCCCGGCACCCAGGGCCTGCACCGCCTGGACACGCGGGCGGACGGAACCCACTTCGTGATGGACCGGCGCGGGCCGCGCGCCGTACAGGAGACGGTCACCGCGATGTGGGAATGGCTGCGCGTCCGCTACCAGGACGACCCCGACGCGTGGCACCCCGATGTGCTGCTGGCGCACCCCGGCGGGACGAAGGTGCTGGAGTACATGGAGCAGACGATGCCCGACGCGTGGCCGTCGGGACTGCTGGACTACAGCCGGGACAGCTACACCAGCGGCAACCGTGGAGGCGCCGCCGTGTTCGACATCATGCGGCGGGCCCACGACGCCGGGCAGAAGCCGGGCAGTCGCGCCGTCCTGTACGCGGCGGCACCTGGCCTCACCGCCACCGCCCTGGAAGGGGAGTGGCTGTAGTGCGCGCCCGCGCCATCCGTACCGGCAAACGAGCCGTCCGCGTCACCGGTGCCACTGAGGGACCGTCCGTACTGCCGATGGCGCCCGGTGACGAGTACGCCGGCCGTACCCTCGCCGCCCTCCCATTCGCCGGCCGCGCCTCCGCCCGGCAGCCGCATCACCTCGTGAGTTCCGCCCAGACCACCTTGCCGGTGTCCGTCCACCGCACCCCCCACCGGCTGGTGACCCTGTGCACGATGTGCAGGCCACGACCGCCGTCGTCGAGGAGGCCGCCCCGGCGCAGACGCGGCCTGCCGTTGCCGGTGTCACCCACCTCGCACAGCAGGCCGCGACCGGCCCTGATCAGCCGTACCGTGACGGGACCGGTGGCGAAGCGCACCGCGTTCGTGACCAGCTCGCTGACCAGCAGCAGCACGTTGTCCCGGGTTTCGTCCCTGGTGCGCCATTTCCGCAGCAGCGCGGCGACCTGCGCGCGGGCACAGGCGGGGGCGTCGTCGCGGGCGGGCAGCCGCCAGGTCGCGGTGTCCCCCTTGCGGTAGCCGATCATGCGCGCGAGCAGCAGGGTCACGTCGTCGCGCTGGTGCCCGGGTGCCAGCGCGGAGACGACGTGCCGTGCGGCCTGCTGCAGGGCGTCCCAGGGGTGCACCGTGGACACGACCTCCGCCAGCCTGCCGATGCCCTCGTCGATCGACATGGCCGGATCCTCCACCAAGCCATCGGTGTAGAGGGCGAGCAGGGAGCCTGGGGGTGCGCCGAACGTGTGCACGTCGAACGGCTCCCGCAGCGCGAACTCAGCGCCCAGGCCGGGATGAGGGCGGACCGCGAGCGGGCCCGCGTGCCCGTCCGGGGATACCAGGACCGGGGGGAGATGGCCGGCGCTGGACAACGCCACGCGGTGGCTGACCGGGTCGTAGAGGGCGATGCAGCAGGTCGACCCGAGGGCGCTGTAGCCGGCCGTCAGTCCGGACTCCGCGTCGTCCAGCAGCGTCACGGTGTCGTCCAGGCGCTCCAGCACCTCGTCGGGTGCCAGTCCCGCGGACAGCAGCGCGCGGGCCTCCATGCTCAGCTGGCCCATGGTCGCCGCGGCTCCCAGGCCGTGCCCGACGACGTCACCGACCACCAGCGCGGTCCGGCCGTCCGGCAGCGGAAAGCTGTTCACCCAGTCGCCGCCGACGCCCGCGCTGTCGGGGGTGGCGGGCTGGTAGACGCTGGCGATCTCGACGGTGTCGCCGCCGGTCCGGGGCAGCAGTCGGCGCTGCAACGCCAGCACCTGCGTGTGCTCGCGCTGGTGCTGACGGGCCAGGTCGACGTGATGGGCGGTCCTGGCCACCAGCTCCTGCAGGTCCAACAGCTCGCTGTCGCGGAAGGGGCAGTCCGCCCGCCGCCAGACCTCCGCCACGCCCAGCACGACGGGCGGCGTGCCGTCCAAGACCAGCGGAATGCACGCCACACCTGCCGACCGGTCGCCGGGCACCAGGGCACGCATCACTCGCGGACTGCCGAGCACCCGCTCGACCGCCTCCCGGTCGGGTATGACGATGGCCTGCGGGGCGTCGTCCCGCCGTACTGCCTGCGCCAGCAGGCGACTCGCGTCGCTGGGAAGATCGTCGCCCGGAGTCACGTAGCCGTCGGGCCACGCCCGGTCCGGCACCAGGGCCGCCCGGCGCAGCCGGATGCGCCCCTGCGCCTGCCCGGTGACTCCTTCGCCCGTCCACACGGCGAAGTCGAGGTCGACGGCGGCCACGTCTCCCCAGGCCAGCAGGGACTCCGCCAGCGACTGCGCGGTCTCGCCGATGTCCAGCGAGGTGCCGATCGCGGTCTCGGCGGCGAACAGATGCAGTCTCCGGGCCATGGCGATCAGGGAGACGGTCAGGCCCTCGTGAGGCACCGCGGCGGGCAGGATGCTCAGCGAGACCACCAGCTCCGACCCGTCGGAGCGCCGCAGGCGCTGGATCCGGGCGACATGCGCCTCACCGGTCGACAGGACCTGCCGCAACCGCCGTGTGACCGTCGGTACGTCCCCGGGGGGCAAAAGATCGACGAAGGGACTTCCGGGCACGGCGTTCAGGCCCGCGAATACGGGGGCGTCCAGGTTACAGCGGGTGATTCTCAGATCCCTGTCCAGGTTGACCACGCCGAGGATCTGATCCTGGTGGTCGACTGCCGGATTGTCGGGTACGCGTTGGCGGCTGGTGCGGTCACCCTGCGCGTCGGCAGGACCGGCGGCCGCTGCCGCTCCGCTGCGCGGGACGTAGCGCCCCAGGGCGCTGCTGACCAGGCTGAACGGCGAGGAGGACGAAGGCGAGGGTGTGGAGTCCATGCGGCTCTCTCAGCAATCCCCGGCGCAGCGCCGGGGCCGTACTCAAACCCATGCGACGGGACCCCGAGATCCCTGACCGCACACCTCATTCAATAACACCGGTGGTCGCTTCGCCCACACCAGCGGATCGCGCGGTGAACGCGGACAGTGACGGAAGACCGCAGCCGGTATGGAGCCGTACTCAGCTCGCCGGGGGCCGCCGCCACCGGCTCACCTTCAACGGCACCATCATCGAGACCGGCATCGACTCCGACCGGATCGCCATGACCAGGGCGCGGGCCGAGGAGTCCTCCAAGGCCGACTGATCTCATTCATCAGGCCATTCGTCGCCTCGTATGCGGGCGTGGAGATGTTCGTCGTGCCAGCCGTCGGCATGCAGCAGGGCACTTCGCATAGTGCCCTCCAGGGTGAAGCCTGCCCTCGTAGCCACCCGACAAGACGCCTGGTTGGCCACGGAATGGGTGAGGCGTAGCCGGTGCAGGCCGAGGTCATCCATCGCCCACCGGCTGAGACGCACAGTGGCGTCGACCATGACGCCGCCGCCACGACCAGCCGGCAGCAGCCAGTACAGGATCTCGGCGCTCCCGCCCTTGAGATCGATGTCCCCCCAACCGATCAAACCCATGGCTCGCTCACCAAGCCGCGCGATGGCCCAGATCGCTGCCTGCTCGGATGTCCAGCGCTCATGCCAGCGTGCGATCTGCGCTCGGGCGTCCTCCTGGGAGACGTCACGCCCCGGACGGTTCCACTGCTGAATATCCGGGTCGAGACTGGCATCCACGAGGGTCTGGGCATCGTCTTGTCGCCACGGACGCAGTTCCACATTCCCTGCGAGCTGGAACACGGGTTGTTCGATCTGGCTCATCCGGCCTGCAGGCACTACGGCAGGTGTCGAAGAGATCATCGCTGCATCATGCCACCTGGGCAGTGTCACTCAGCGGCCCTCCAGGAGCGCGGGTACTCAGCCGCCGACAGGCGCATTGGCGCGTGCCCACCGACACAGAATCCGGCACCGCCGTCGGTGCAGGCTCCCGCGTCACCCCTCTCCGGCGGAGGACCGCAGCGGGGATGGGGTGGTGCGGCTCCACGAGTCCCGGGGCGACCGGGTGCGGGCCACTCTCACACCCGGGCTTCCGGTGGTCGGGCCGAGGTGCCGGGCGTGCTGGAACGGCCGCCGCGGAAAAGCGACGTGGCCTCGAGCTGCGACCGTTCCAGATCCTCACGCCAAGGCTGCGACCAGAGTGACTACTTGCGTCCCACGCCCTTTTCGCCGATGTGGAAGATCCTGTGGCTGTCGCGGGTCATGTCGACGACCAGCTTGGTGGTGGTGTCGCGGCTCCAGGTGAGGGTGACGACGGCCTCCGTGTAGTTGCGGGTGGTGCCGTTGTCGGTGACCTTCCAGGCGAGCGGGACGTTCTGCGCGCGCAGGACGCCGTCGGCGTGCTCCCGGTCCTCCCAGGCCGCCAGCTCCTTCTCGAAGGCGGGGGTGAGGTAGTGGCTGCGCAGGGCCTGTCCGAGGTTGCCCCTGTCCTCGTCGATCACCGCGTCGATGTAGGCGCCGTAGAAGTCGGCGATGCGGGTGATGTTGTCGGACGGTGTGCCGCTGACGCTGCGCGGGGCGCCGGCGGAGGCCTGGGCGGTGGCGCCGACGCCGAGGGCGACGGCGAGGACGCCGGCGGTCAGGACGGTGCGGGTCTTGCTGCTCATGTGTGTTCCCCGTTCTCCGAGTCGTGATGAATCGCGCCGAACGGCGCTGTCGGTGGTCGATGGGCCGCCCTCCCCACCCCCGTGGCGGAGGGCGGCCCCGGTCATGCGGTCAGTGGAGCTTGTTCACGGCCGTGACGGTCGTCTGCTCGAAGGCCTTCACCGGCGCGTCCCCGAATCCGCCCAGCTGCCCCCAGTCGACGACCGTGACGGTCCTGCCGTCCCGGCCGACGGAGAGCAGACGGATGTCGGAGGCGCCCTGGAGGGTCACCGTGTGCAGGCCGTAGACGTGGGCGCCCTCCTCGACAGGCAGTGTGCCGTAGTCCTTCAGCGTGGCCTCGGTTTCCGGGTCGGCCTTCTCGATGCGTGCCGCACAGGACGTGATGTCCTTGTTCAGCCGTGAGAAGCGGCCCTTCGCCGCAGCCGTCGTGGACAACTGCACGCTGACCTGGCGGGCGCTCGTGTCGTGGTCGGTACGGAACTCCCGGTACCAGGTGTCCGAGCCGCCGCCGCCCAGCGCCATGCTCAGGCAGCGGTCCTGTTCCACCGCCTCCGGTACGCCGGAGGTGACCTCGCCGGCCGTCCAGGCCGAGCTCGGGTGCGGCGGGAGATCGGCCGTCGTGAGGAAGCCGGGCGCCTTGGCCGCGGCGTTCGCCGGTGTGGCGAGCGTCGCCCCGAGGGCGAAGCCCGTGACGGCGAGTGCGAGGAGCGCGCCTGCTCCGGTGCGCTTGGGCATGGGTGTCCCCCGTGGATGAGTGCATGGGTGTCGTCTTTCGCCCGCCGCCGGCTGGTCGGTCCGGCCCTGGTCGGTGCGACACCAAGAGCATCGGCCGTCACGGCGGCCCAGTGCAATGCCGGACGCCCGTCCGGCGACGGTGGAACCATCCCAGCCCATCTGACGTGCAGGTATATGGACCGCCTGGGATACGGGGACACGTGGGAGGACGGGGGAACGGTGTCGACCGGGGACGACGTCGAGCAGTTCGCGGCGCTGCTGCGCCGACTGAAGGACCGCACGGACCGGAGCTACGGCTCCCTGGCCCGGCGGCTCAACATGAACACCTCCACCCTGCACCGCTACTGCGCGGGCGAGGCGGTCCCGCAGGACTACGCCCCGGTGGAGCGCCTGGCCGCCTTCTGCGGGGCGGCACCGGAGGAACGCCTCGAACTCCACCGCCTGTGGCTGCTCGCGGTGACGGCACGACAGCGGCCGAGGGCGGGTGAAGGGGGCGCGGGGGAGCAGGCAAGTGCCGAGGAGGCAGCGGAGCCGACGAGGGCCAAGGCGGCGCTGGAGCCAAAAGGGGGCGAGCGGGCTTCGGTTCCGGACAGCCGGACGGTGCGGGGCCGGGGCGGCGGCGCGGACGGCGTCGGTGGTGACGGCGGCGGCACGAGCGGTGCACCGCCGCGACTCGGCGCGGGCGCACCCGACGCCGGGCGGCCCGCTCCCGACGCTCATGGGCCGGGCAGTCGGGAGTCGACGGCCCAGTGGGATGCGGCCCGCTCGACCGGACGGCCCTGGTACCGCCGTCGCCGCACCGTCGTCGGAGCCGGCGTGGCGACCGTGCTGTTGGTGACGCTGGGCAGTCTGTCGGCGCTGTCGGCCGATCGGTCCGACGACAACTCCGCCAAGGCCCCCGGTCAGTCCCGCAGGGCAGGATCGGGTACGTCACCCCACCCCTCGGCCCCTGCGACCGGTCCCTCTCCCAGCCGTTCGTCGGCCTCTCCCTCCGCAGGAGTTCGGGCTTCGGGGAGCACCGAGCCGAAGGCCGGACCGTCGAACACGATGAGCGACGCCCCGGTGACGACCGGAGTGCCGCTTGCCTGGACCGCCGACTCGCAGATCTGGCAGGGCGGTTGCGGGCACGACTACGTCATCGCGAAGCAGCCGGCCCAGGTACCCCCGCCGCCGCAGCAGCAGGACGCCGGAGCGTGGGCGGCGACGCAGGGGGCGGTGCACGGGGGGACGACGATGGTGCAGATCTCGGTGCAGGGGAAGTCGTCCACGGCCGTGGTCCTGGAGGCCCTCCGGGTGCGTATCGTCAGCCGCGGTACCCCGGTCACCGGCAACGCGTACGCCATGGACCAGGGCTGCGGCGGAGACCTGACGCCTCGTGACTTCTCCGTGAACCTGGACGTCAACCGCCCGATCGCCCACGCACGCCCCGGCAACGACGGCGGAAAGCCCCTCCCCGCGGTTCAGTTGCCCTACCGCGTCTCCGCCGAGGACCCCGAGGTGCTGCTGGTCACCGCGACGACCAAGGCCTACGACTGCGACTGGTACCTGGAACTCGACTGGTCCTCCCAGGGCAGCACCGGCACGATCCGCGTCGACGACCACGGCCGCCCGTTCCGCACCAGTAGCACCAAGGGCCTGCCCCGCTACTGGTACGGCACGAACGGCGACGGGGTGCGTCAGTGGGTACCCGCCGACTCTTCGAGGTCCTGACTGTCCACCAGCGGCAGCTGGGTGACGTCGTTGCGGTTGCAGCCGGTCAGCGACACCGCGAACGGGATGCCCTGCCCGTCGACGAGGATGTGGCGTCAGGTGTCCCGTTTCTCATCGCCGATCCCCGGATGATCCAGGCGCGTGGCGGGTGCTCGGCCGCTGCGGACCTGTGTCGCCGGGGAACTGCCGCGGAGCCTTGTCCGAGCGCCCGCGCCGCGCGAGAGGGCCCGGACGCGCTCGTGAAGGCGATCGCAACCCAGGGGGTCACTACGCGGTGTATCCGCCGTCGGCGACGGGAGCCTGTCCGGCGCCGTATCAGTGGACGGTGAAGCCACCATCGACGGGGAGAGCCGTTCCGATGACGAAGCTGGCGCCGGGGCTGCACAGCCACAGGACGGCCGCTGCGACCTCGTCCGCTGCCCCCAGCCGGCCGATGGGCTGTTCCTTGAGGATCCCGGCCATGGCCTCGGCCTGGTTTTCGACCATGTCGGCGACCATCGGGGTGTCGATGACGCCGGGGCATACGGCGTTGATGCGGATGCCCCGCGGCGCGTACTCGACCGCGGCGCTGCGGGTCAGGCCGATCACGCCGTGTTTGGAGGCGTGGTAGGCCGCGCGCTCGGGCAGTCCGACGAGCCCGCCCAGGGAAGAGCAGTTGACGATGGCGCCGCTGCCCTGCTCGCGCATCTGCCGCAGTTCGTGCTTCATCGCCGCCCAGACGCCGCGCAGGTTGACGGCGTTGACCCGGTCGAAGTTCTCGGCCGTCTCGTCGGCCGCGTCGGCCGGCGGCACCTGGATGCCGGCGTTGTTGAACGCCATGTCCAGGCGGCCGTACTCCGTCACCGCGCGCCGAACCGCCGCTTCCACTTCCTGTTCGTCGGTGACGTCGCAGACGACACCGATCGCCCGCCCTCCGCGGCCGGTGATCTCTTCGGCTGCTTTGTGGACGGCATCGGGGTCACGGTCGGCCAGCACCACGGCGGCGCCGAAGTCGGCGAAGGCGCGGGCGGCGGCCAGGCCCATGCCGGAGGCGGCGCCGGTGACCAGGGCCACCTGCCCGGAGAAGTCGTAGGTGGGGTTCATGGGGGTTCTCCCGTCGAGATCAAATGAGGTTCCGCAACCTGCCCGGGATGTTCGAGGTCCCGGGCGAGAGCGGCTGGGATCGGTCAGTGAGGGGTCAGGGCTTGAGCAGGGTCTTGATGGCGCGGCGCTCGTCCATCGCCTTGAATCCCTCTGCGGCCTGATCGAGCGGGAGGGTGAGGTCGAAGACTTTGCCCGGGTCGATCTCGCGGTCCCAGATGAGCTGGATCAGCTCGGGCAGGAACCGGCGCACGGGAGCGGGACCGCCGTGCAGGTGCACCTCGGCGAAGAACAGTTCCTCACCGGGAAGCTCCACGCCGTGGGCCACACCCACGTATCCCACGTGTCCGCCGGCGCGGGCGGAGCGGATGGCCTGCATCATCGATTCCTGGGTGCCGACGGCCTCGATCACGCTGTGGGCGCCGTATCCGCCGGTGAGCTCCTTGATCCCGGCCACGCCCTCGTCACCGCGCTCGGTGACGATGTCGGTCGCGCCGAACTCGCGGGCGAGCTTCTGCCGCGACGCGTGCCGCGACATGGCGATGATCCGCTCCGCGCCCAGCTGCTTCGCAGCCAGAATGGCGAGCAGACCCACGGCACCGTCACCGACCACGGCCACGGTCTTGCCCGGCCCGGCCTCCGCGGCCACGGCGCCGAACCAGCCCGTCCCCAGCACATCGGAGGCGGCCAGCAGCGAAGGGATCAGGTCGTCGTCCGGCATTCCGGGGGTGGCGACGAGGGTGCCGTCGGCCAGCGGCACACGCAGGTACTCCGACTGCGCCCCGCCGGCTCCGACGTACTCGGCTTGCGCGCACCGTGACTGGTAGCCGGCTTCGCAGATCTCACAGGTGTTGTCCGAGGCGAAGAACGAACCGACGACGAAGTCACCGACCGCGATGTTCTTCACCTCGTCGCCGATCTCGGTGACCACCCCGACGTACTCGTGCCCCATCGGGGTCGGCTGCGTCACATCGTTGACGCCGCGGTAGTCCCACAGGTCGGAACCGCACACGCAGGTCGCCGACACGCGGATGATCGCATCCGTCGGCGCGACGATCGTGGGGTTCTCGCGCTCTTCCACCCGGACATCGCCCGGGGCATGAATGACAGCTCCACGCACTTGCAGCATTCCTTTTCACACAGATTTTCTGGGGTGCCTGGCCACCGTCCCTCGCCTCGCGGATGCCTGCCAGGCACTCTCAGGGACCCCCACGCCAGGAACAGGCGTCCTAGCCTTGAAGCCATGGAGTTTCAGCAGGAGATCCGGGGCTTCCTCATGAGCCGCAGGGCGCGGATCACGCCCGAGCAGGCCGGGCTGCCCTACGTCGGAGGCAACCGCCGCGTCAAAGGACTGCGGCGCGAGGAAGTCGCGATGCTCGCCGGCCTCAGCGTCGAGTACTACACCCGTATGGAGCGCGGCCAACTCGGTGGCGCATCCGAGAGCGTCCTTGACGCGATCGCCCGTGCACTGAAACTCGACGACGACGAGCGGGCCCACCTGTACGACCTGGCACGCAACGTCGCACCCGGCTCACGCCGCAAGCGCCCCGAGCGCACCTCCCCCATCACCGCGTCGGTGCAGCAGGTCCTCGACTCCATGAGCGTGCCCGCCGTCGTACAGAACGGCCGCCTCGACCTCCTCGCGGCCAACGACCTGGGCCGCGCCCTGTACGCCGACCTGTTCACCATGGCCCAGCAGCCACCGAACTTCGCCAGGTACGTGTTCCTCGACCCGCGCGCGGAGGCTTTCTACGCCGACCTCGACGAGGCGAAGAACCTGCTGGTCGCGGTCCTGCGCGCGACCGCCGGGCGTGACCCGCTGGACCAGCAGGCGACCGAACTCATCGGCGAGCTCTCCACCCGCAGCACCGATTTCAGCACCCGCTGGTCCAAGCACCACGTGCGCCGCCACTCGCGTGGACGCAAGGTCGTCAACCACCCGGCCGTCGGAACGATGGACCTCGCGTACGACGACTTCGCACTGCCCGGCGACCCGCACGTCTCCATCACCACCTACACCGCAGATCCCGGTACGCCCAGCGCTGACGCTCTCACCCTGCTGGCGACCTGGGCCGATGCGCAGAAGCAGCCGCAGACCATCAGCGACGACGTACGCCGGATCCGCCCCCGTCACCCTTAGGTGTTCGATCTGCTCGGCCGGTCGCCTCCCACCCGTCGTGGTCCACCGCGACGGCACGGTTCACGGCCGGCAGCTCGCCTGCGATCCGCCCCCTTCGAGACGCACGAACCCATACCGCGATGGTGATGCCGCGCACTGCTCGCCTGGCGGCGGTTGTCGAGCCCCAGCCGACCCAACCGTTTCACGGGTGGTGGCCTGCTGGAACAGTGCCTCGAGACGTTGACCCGGCGAGGCGCGCGAGGTCGTACGCCGTACCCTCATGGACATGTCGATCGTCGCAACTTTTGCGGTGCTGGCCATAGCCGTGCTGCACTTCTACATCCTGGTCCTGGAGATGTTCCTGTGGACCACGCCCCGGGCCAGGGCCTCCTTCGGCACCACGGAGGAGTTCGCCGCCTCGACGAAGACTCTGGCTGCCAACCAGGGCCTGTACAACGGCTTCCTCGCCGCAGGCCTGGTGTGGGGCGCCGTTGCCGCCGATCCGGCCGGCTTCCAGGCCAAGGTGTTCTTCCTGGTGTGTGTCGCGGTCGCCGGGGCCTACGGGGCGGCCACCTCCAGCCGCCGGATCCTGTTCGTCCAGACGGTGCCTGCGCTCGTCGCACTGACACTGGTGGTCGCCGCCCGCTGATTCCGTCACGGGCCGAGGACCGGCGTGAAGGGGATGTCCAGCCGAGCTGTGCGAGCGGGCCGGCGTTCGTTCGCCTGCAGCAGTTCGTGAACCAGTCGTCGTGGGAGTGGGCCGGTGCGGCAGCGGATCGCCCGGCGGCTGTGCGAGGCGATCCACCCCGAGGTTTTGCTGGACCGGCCGGCCGCGCAGGCCCGGCAGTACCGGTGATCGTGGCTCACCTTGGACCGTTGGAGATCTGGCATGCCGAGGAGTTCGCGGACCATCTGGACGCTACCACCTCCAGGCCGTCCTCCCGCCGATGAAGACCGCTTCCCGGCCGGCCCGTCACTGAGGCCCACAGCGCTCGATCCTTGGCTTGCTGCGTATCACGTGAGCGTGTACCGCCCTCCTCGCATCAGCGTGCACGCGGGCACCCGCTGAACTGCTGGACCGGCACCTGTACCCCCTGCTGCCACCTACCGCCGTCCCCTGCCCAGAAGACCCGCTCTTTACATCTCGAGAGCCGACGCAGCCCAACGGAGTCCTGCTACGCGTCTGCCTCTTGAGAACCAGGGGGCGAACGAGGCGTGGAAAAGCATTGCCATTCGAGGGGTATTGACGGGCCTCGCCGACACCTTAAGATCCCTGCTGCTCGAAGTAACGATCAATGTACGGCATATCGAACGAGGTTGGTTGGCGGCTTCGGCAGGCTGCCCTACTCCGGCCGGTACGCAACGCAACGATCCGTCACAAAGGAATGAGCCGCATGCCTTCAGAAGCCGGAGTGCCCCGCAGAACCGTCCTCACCGTCCTGGGCGCCGCCTCCCTCGCCGGAACCTTCGCCGCCGCCGCTCCCGCCCGCGCCGCCACGCTCACCGGCACAGCCCCAAGCGCCACGGCCGCGAACCTCCCCGCCGCAGCCGCCCACTGGACCTTCGACGAAGGCTCCGGCACCTCCGCCGCCGACTCCTCCGGCAACGGTCGTACCGCGACGCTCCAGGGCGCGGCCGGCTGGGACACCGGCAAGGTCGGCACCCACAGCCTGAGCCTCACGGCAGGCGGCAACGCCACGGCGTCCGGGCCGGCCCTCGACACCTCCAAGGGATTCTCGGTGGGTGCCTGGGTCAACCTCGCTCAACTCGGCGGCTACCAGACCGCCGTCAGCATCGACGGCAAGGTCGTCAGCTCCTTCTACCTGGGGCTGCGCGATGACACCGGCACCTTCGCCTTCGCCCGGCTCGACTCGGACGCCACGCAGAGTGCCGCGGTGGCGGCCGCCGCTTCAGCGCCCACCACCAGCACCTGGACCCACCTGGTCGGCGTCAGCGACCCGACCGCCGGCGTCATTCGCCTCTACGTCAACGGCGTGCTGGAGGGGGAGACCGCCTACACCGCGGGCTGGGCCGGCAGCGGCGACACCGCCATCGGCCGTGCGCTCTACGGCGGTGGGCACGTCGACCAGTGGCACGGCCTGATCGACGACGTATGGATGTTCCCGTCCGTCCTCACCTCCGACCAGGTCGCCGCGCTGGCCGGGGTCCCCGTGGAGACCACGACGCCGCTGCTGAGCGTGGACGTCGGCACCCCCGCCCACGCCGTGTCCCCGATCCTCCCCGGCTTGATGTTCGAGGACATCAACCACTCCGGCGAGGGCGGCATCTACGCCGAACTCGTCCAGAACCGCTCGATGATGGCCAGCGACACCACGCCCGTCCACTGGTCCGCCGTCGGCGGAACGACCCTCGCACTCGACACCACCACCCCGCTCAACGCCGCGCTCAACCGTTCCCTCAAGGTCGTACTGCCGAGCAGCACCGGTGCCGGAAACCGGGCCGGCGTCGCCAACGACGGCTTCTGGGGCATACCCGTGCGGCCCGGAACCACCTACACCGCCCGGCTGTTCGCCAAGGCGTCACGACGCATCGGCCCGCTCACGGTGGCCATCGAGTCGGCGGACGGTGCGACGGTGTACGCGTCCGCCCACGTGTCCCACATCGGCACCGCCTTCCCGGACCGCCCGTTCGAGCTGACCCTGCGCACCGGTTCGAGCGCCCCCGTGGTCGGTGACGCAAGGCTGACCGTCACCACGGCCGACCCCGCCGGCGCGGGCGAGACCCTGTGGCTCCAGCACGTGTCCCTCTTCCCGCCCACCTACAACAACCGGCCCAACGGCCTGCGCATCGACCTGATGGACAAACTGGTCGCTCTGAAGCCGAAGTTCCTGCGCTTCCCCGGCGGGAACTTCCTCGAGGGCAACACCATTGCGACACGGTTCAACTGGAAGAACACCATCGGTCCGGTCTGGGAGCGCCCCGGCCACATGGACGACGCCTGGGGCTACTGGTCCACGGACGGCCTCGGTCTCCTCGAATATCTGGAATGGGTCGAGGACATGCACGCCCAGCCGGTCCTCGCCGTGTTCGCCGGCTACTCGCTCAAGGGCGAACACGTCACCGGCGACGCACTCAAGCCGTTCATCCAGGACGCACTCGACGAGATCGAGTACGTCACCGGCCCGGTCACCAGCACCTGGGGCGCACGACGTGCCGCCGACGGACACCCCGAGCCGTTCCCGTTGGAGTACGTCGAGATCGGCAACGAGGACTGGTTCGACTCCTCGGGGTCGTACAACGAGCGGTTCGCGGCCTTCTACGACGCGATCAAGGCGAAGTACCCGCATCTGAAGCTGATCGCCTCGACGTCCGTGACGAGCCGCACGCCGGACCTGATCGACGAGCACTACTACCTCGCGCCGTCCGCCGCCCAGGCCTCCACCCACAAGTACGACAACCGGGACCGCAATTCGACGAAGGTGTTCGTCGGGGAGTGGGCCGCGCAGGAGGGCCGCCCCACACCCGACCTCAACGCGGCGCTCGGCGACGCCGCTTGGCTGGCCGGGCTGATCCGCAACTCGGACCAGGTCCTCATGGAGTGCTACGCGCCGCTCTTCTCACACGTCAAGAACAACGTCTGGGCCACCAACCTGATCGCCTACGACAACCTCACCAGCTACGTGTCGCCCAGTTACTGGGCACAGCACATGCTGACGAGCAGGCTCGGCAACACGGTGCTGCCGGCCACCGCACGTGCACTGCCCGGTCTCGCCACCGTGGCCACGCGCTCCGGGAACCGCCTCTACCTCGCGGTCGTCAACTCCGGGACGGAGAAGGTGAACGTGCCGGTCGAACTGAAGGGGCTGGCCAAGGGGGTCAAGAGGCAGGCCACCGCGACGGTCCTCACCGGCCCCTCGCGCGCTACCACCAACACGCTGACGGAACCCGACACGCTGGTGCCCAGGACCAGCACCGTCACCGGCGCGGCAGCGTCCTTCACCAGCACCGTGCCGCCGCTCTCGGTCACCGTACTGGAGCTCATCCTGACCTGAGGCGATGTCCGAGGCGGCAACTTGCGCAGCTGCTGGTCCGGCCTCGCTGCATCATGACGAGCACTCAGACGAGCACTCAAGTGAGGGCGGCGCCCCTGGCGCCGCCCTCTTCGTCAGGTCCACGGGCCACTGCCGGGGAGCCTGATGACGGTTCGCGAAGGCCGGCACGGGGCGGATTGGTGGCCTTCGCTACGCCGGGACCAGGCCAGGACTTGCTGCGGCTGATCGACGAACGGTCGGCCGCCTTCCGCGCCGCGGTCGCCTCCGCGCCCAGCCTCGATGTTCAGGTGCCGACCTGCCCCGAGTGGACGCTGTTCGATCTGGTGCGGCACCTGGAACCAGGGGCGCCGCTTCTGGGCCGCCACCGTGGCGGCGGGCCGGCCGACGCTCCCCTGGCCGAGGCCACTGCCGAGCGCGCCATGGCGGCGCCCCGGGGGCGCGAGGCCCTGCTGGCCTGGTCGGCCGCATCGACGCAGCAGCTACTGGACGTACTGAGGGAAGCCGGCCCGGATCAGGGTTGCTGGACGTGGTGGGGTGCGTCGCAGTCACCGCAGACCTGCGGTGCCGTCGCCCGGCACCAGCTTCAGGAGGTCGCGGTCCACACCTACGACGCCCTGATCACCCTGGGCGCCGCGCAGGCGCTGCGGACGGGGTGGCACTCGACGGTGTCGACGAGTTCCTGTCCACCTGCGTCGCGACGACCAGCGCCTGGCCCCACAAGCCCACTGCCTTCGAGTTCCACGCCACCGAGGGCCGCTGCTCCTGGCGCCTGACGGTCGACGGCGACGGCGCACGGTCCACCCGTCTGCCCGCGACCGCTCCCGGTGAGGGCCCGGACGCAGCCGGCGCCTCTGTCCGGGGCACGGCCAGCGAGCTGGTCCTCTTCATCCACGACCGTATCCCGGCGCAGTCCGTGCAGATCGACGGAGACGCAGGGCGGATCTACCTGCGCACTCCGTCGCGCTCGCTACGTGATCGTCTTACCGATCCGCATGACGAACATGCCGACACCGGTGGTGGGCGTGCTTCAGCCGACCCAGGGGCCCGGGAGTTCTGCGCGGATGGTCTCAAGATCGGAAATCGTGTGCCCACGCGCGTGGATCCAGGACTGGTCCTGAAGGCCGTCCCGGCGCACCAACCGGCCGGGAGCCGCGTACCAGCGGACCGGCGAGTCGTCCTCGCTCGCCCACATGGGATGGTCGGGCAGGCCGACGCGGGCATAGCGGGCGTGGAGATCCGGTATGAGCGCGTCGGGGAGCTCGCAGGCGTCATAGAGACTGTCCGCCGCGAAGAGCGACTCGCTCAGCACCAGTTCGACCCACGCCAGGGACATCCGCTCGAGAAAGGGAATCCAACCCTGATCTGATGCCACCACCACCGGTGGATCGTCCTCCTCGATCTGGGCGAGGGGGATTCCCCAGGAGGCGCAGTCCTGGTTCTCGCGGCGGAAGACCAGGACGCCGCCCAGGGCGTCATCGACGTAGAGGCCAGCCGGCTTGACCAGAGGGTCCTGCTGCCGGGTCAGGTCGTCCCGGCGGCCGATGAGCGCGTACCCCTCACTCAGGGCGGCCGGCAGCTCGAAGCCAAGATCAGCCTCCGCAGCTGCCAATTCGTCTGCGGTGCAGCCGTCTTCCGGCTCCACCGGACGGCTCATCCATGCGTCGGCGAACCAGCGCACGAACTCCCAGGTATGGGAGCGGGTACCCACTCCGCCTCGCAGAGCCACCGACACATCAGGACCGTCCAGCATGCCGAGCACGCTACCGCCTTCCTCAACCGTGCGGCGAAGCACATCAGGCCCGGCTCCCGATCGTCGGCGACTCAACTCGGCCCGCCGACGACATGAGATGTCTGACCTTTCGGCTGCCCGGACCCGCGGCATGTGCTGTTCGAGGAATCGGATGTGCGAACCTGGATCAAGGCCTACGGCATACCTGTCGGGTGTCGTGAACGCTGAGCGCGGGACAGGCGGTGACCGGTGCACCGACGAGGCTGTCGACGAGCACGAAGCTGGGTGCTGCCGCAGCGATGAGTCTGCCGACGCTCACAGGTCCACCTCCCGACCGACACAACCGAGACAACCAACTCATCGGGAGCAAGGCATGGGCCAGATCCACATCGAACTGTTCGCGACCCTCGACCTCGTCGGGCAGTCGCCCGGCGGCCCCGACGAGGACCCGGTGGGGTTCCCGTTCGGCGGCTGGCAGGCCCCGCTGCTGGACGAGGTCGCCGGGGCGCAGATCGGTGCCGCGTACGAGGGCACGGACGCCCTCCTGCTCGGCCGCCGGACGTATGACATCTTCGCCGCGTACTGGCCGTACCAGGAGGGCGGCGAGGACAACGAGATCGCCGCGCTTTTCAACAGCGTCCCGAAGTACGTGGCCTCCCGTGGCAAGCCCGACCTCTCGTGGGCCGGGTCCACGCAGCTCGGCCCGGATCTGGTCGGCGCGGTGCGCGAGCTCCGTGACCGGCACGAGCACGTGAAGGTCGTCGGGAGCCTGAACCTGGTGCAGACCCTGTTGCGTGAGAAGCTCTTCGACCGTCTCGACCTCTGGGTGCACCCGATCGTGCTCGGCGTCGGGAAGAAGGTGTTCGACGGTGGCGCGGTGCCTACGAACGTCAAACTCCTCGAACCGCCGGTGGCCAGTCCGAAGGGCACCGTGTACCTGCGTTACGGGCTCGCCGCTGGCACGCCCGAGACGGGAGACATGAGCGCACCCGATCGCGGCGTCGGGCGCGACGACTGAAGTCGGCCCCCAGGGCAGGTTTCTCACGTCGGTGGTTGATCCGCCAGGTCGCCGCCGTCACGCAATGGCGTGGCAGGCCCCGCCGTCCTGGCGGGCCCAGGAGGGAGGAGACGCCTTCCGCGGTGCTCAGGTCGGCCTACACCGCGTGTGCGCCGGTCTCCTTCAGCTCGGGCGTGACGGCGCGGGCGGCGCCCACGACCCGAACACCTTCGCTGATCGGGCACCTTCCGTGGTCGACGCGATCCGCTCCGATCTGACCGCATTCCAGCACGTCCACCCGACCATGGCTGCCGACGGCACCTTGAGTGCGGAGCCGCGCTCGCCCACCCTCACCCGGCCACCAAGTGAGCTGCGCCAACAGCGCCCGGACCAGTCCTTCCACGCCGAGTTGCCCACCTCCGGCAACTGGCGGGTATTCCTGCGGCTCCAGGCCCGTGGCAAGCTCCATACCGCCGCCCTGACTCTGCGCGTCGGCTGAACCCAGGCGGGGTACCGCACACGGTGGCGTCCAGGCACCCCGGCCCGCCGAACGCGCACCCACAGAGGGCGTGTCTGTGGGCGGCGGGCCGCACCTTGGGAGGAAGGCTTCACAGATGCACGCCGTACTGCACGCACTGTCGATTGCCGGGTCCATGACCTGGGAGATCACCTGGGCCCTGGTTCTGGGCTTCGCGCTGTCCGCTGTCGTCCAGGCCGTGGTGCGCAAGTCCACCGTGGTTGCGCTCCTGGGCGACGACCGGCCCCGCACTCTCGCCCTCGCCGCCGGACTGGGCGCGGCGTCTTCGTCCTGCTCCTACGCGGCCGTCGCGCTGGCCCGCTCACTGTTCCGCAAAGGCGCGAATTTCACCGCCGCGATGGCTTTCGAGATCGCCTCCACCAACCTGGTCGTCGAGCTCGGCGTGATCCTGGCCCTGCTGATGGGCTGGCAGTTCACCGCCGCCGAATTCTTCGGCGGCCCGATCATGATCATCCTGCTGGCGGTCCTGTTCCGCATCTTCCTGCGGGACGGACTCCTGCACACTGCCCGCGAGCAGGCTGAACGCGGGCTGGCCGGCTCGATGGAGGGCCACGCCGCGATGGACATGTCCGTTCACCGTGAGGGCTCCTTCGCCCGGCGCCTGTTCTCCCGCGAGGGCTTCACCTCGACCTCGCATGTCTTCGTCATGGAGTGGGCGGCGATCCTGCGCGACCTGATCGTTGGCCTGCTCATCGCCGGTGCCATTGCCGCCTGGGTTCCCGATTCCTTCTGGCGCAGCTTCTTCTTCGACGGCCACCCTCTCGCTGCCAAGCTGTGGGGCCCGATCGTCGGCCCGCTGGTAGCGATTGCCTCATTCGTGTGTTCCATCGGCAACGTGCCGCTGGCGGTGGTGCTGTGGAAGGGCGGCATCAGCTTCGGCGGCGTGGTCGCGTTCATCTTCGCCGACCTGCTGATCCTGCCGATCCTCAACATCTACCGGAAGTACTACGGCGCGAAGACGGCCGCCTTCCTGCTCGGCACCTTCTACCTCGCGATGGTCATCGCCGGGTACATCGTCGAATTCGCCTTCGGCGGGCTCGGCCTGATCCCCCACCAGGCCGACGCGAAGATCCCCATGGAGGGCGTGAGCTGGAACTACACCACCTGGCTCAACATCGCCTTCCTCCTCCTGGCCGCGGTGCTCCTGGTGCGCTTCTTGCGCACCGGCGGGCTGTCCATGCTCCGCATGATGGGCGGCACACCCGACACCGGCCACGATCACACCGGCCATCTGCAGCATGGGCACCCAGCAGGGGATACGCACGGCGAGAACCACCACTGAAGTGCGGCCTCCACCCGTGGGTGGAGGGTCGATTCTGCCCACGGGCCGATCCGTGAACCGCCGTCGACATGCTGGAGTACTTCTGTGACTGCCCTCTTGCCGCGCGTCCTGCCCAGCCCAGACGGCACCCGCGCCGACTCGGGCGCCGGCTTGCGGCCCTTCCACGACGCGGCCCGAGGAACGGACGCTTCCGGCGCTCCGATGGCAGCGCCAACGTCATGAAGTGGTGGTGGCGCGATCCCGCACGGCCCGTGGACGACGACCCCGACCTCGCTCACATGCGGCAAGAGCTGAGCGTCACGCCGGCGGCCCGGTGAGTTTGGCGGCCACGGCGTCGAGGACCCAGTCCAGGCCGGTCGCGAAGGACGCCTCGGCGTCCACGTCCGTGCCGTCGTACACGGCCTTGGCCAGCGCCGGGAAGCGGCCCGTGGCCAACATTCTCGTCACATGCGGGCCGGAGGCGCGCTGCCAGTCGCGCTTGGACAGCCCCGTGGCGCGCTCGGCCCGCAGGTTTGCGATCTCGCGCCTGATCGCGCCGGTGAAGTAGGCGCTGACAGTCTCCACGGCGCGCATGACGGTGTCGATGTCGGCGAGGCCGTCGAGGGCGGCCAGCGTGGCCTCGGTCACGGCGAGGCCGTTCGGGCCCAGGGTCGGGCGGCCGCCGAGCAGGTCGGCCAGCCATTCGTGACGCAGAGCGGTCTGCCTGGTGCGGTAGGCGAGGATGCGCAGCGCCTCCCGCCAGTCACCGGGCTGCTCCTCGGGGAGGATCTCGGCCTGGACCTCGTCCACCATGAGGTCGAACAGCTCCTCCTTGGTGGAGATGTATCCGTACAGTCGCATCGGGCCGGCGTTCAGCCGGGCCGCGACCTTGCGCAACGACACCGCCTCCAGCCCGCCTTCGTCGGCCAGCGCGATGGCGGCGGCGACGATCCGCTCCCTGTCCAGCGGCACGGGGCGAGTCGGCGGCTCCGGCCGGTCCCACACAGTCATGGTGACATCGTACTGTTGCGATACACCGTAAAGAAGCAATACGGTGTATCGCCATGAGACATCGCATCGCAGTGGTCGGGAGCGGCCCCGGCGGCCTTACCTTCGCTCGCGTCCTGCACCGCCATGACTACCCCGTCACCATCCTCGAACGCGATTCCGCCCCCGACGCCCGCCCCCCGGGCGGCACGCTGGACCTGCACGAAGGGCTGGGTCAGCTCGCGCTGGAAAAGGCAGGGCTGCTGGCGGAGTTCCGGGCGCTGTCTCGTCCCGAGGGGCAGGCCATGCGCATCCTGGACACGGACGGGACCGTCCTTCGCGACTGGCGACCCCGTCCGGATGACCGGGCCAATCCCGAGATCGACCGCGGGCAACTCCGTGACCTGCTGCTCGGCCCTCTCGACGTTCGGTGGGGGCGGGGCGTGACAGAGGTGGTGCCGGGGACCCGGGATGGCGTACTCGTCCATTTCGCGGACGGGCGACAGGAGACGTTCGACCTCGTGGTCGGCGCGGACGGCGCCTGGTCCCGGACCCGCCCGGCAGTTTCATCGGTGACGCCGCACTACACCGGCGTCACCACGGTCGAGACCTCCCTCGACGACGTCGACACCCGCCATCCTCGCCTCGCCCGGTTGATCGGCGACGGCTCCGTGGCTGTGTACGGCGTGAACCGAAAGCTCGTCGCCCAGCGCAACAGCGGCGGCCACGTCAAGGTGTACGCCCAGTTCCGCGCTCCGCTGGACTGGCACGCGAACCTGGACCTGGCCGACGCCGAGGCCGTGCGATCGAGTCTTCTGGCTCTGTTCGACGGTTGGGCCGCTCCCGTCCTCGACCTCCTCCGCCACGGCACCGCTTTCGTCCACCGCCCCCTCTACGTCCTGCCCGTGTCCCACACCTGGACCCACGTCCCCGGGGTGACGCTGCTGGGCGACGCCGCCCACCTGATGCCCCCATTGGGGGCGGGCGCGAATCTCGCGATGCTGGAAGGCGCCGAACTCGCCGAGTCCGTCGCCACCGGCTCTGGAGACCTGGACGAGGCCGTCCGCGCCTTCGAGGAACAGATGTGGGTACGGGCCGGCAGGTGGGCGAAGATCACGACGGCCGGTCTGGAACGCCTTGTGAGCCCGGACCCCGCAGAAGCCCTCGCCCTCTTCGACCAAGTCCAGCCATCCTGACTGAGCAGATCCCATCCTCCATCCCAGTCCTTGCCTATCGCAGTCCTTGCTTATCCCAGCCCTTGCTTAACCTATCGATATTCGATAGATTCCCATCGCGTTTCGATGGAAGGGTGGGTCATGGGAAAGCTGACAGTGGGTGCGCTGCGCGCCGTACTCGTCGTGGTGCTCGCCGGCACCGTGTTCGTACAGGCATCGATGGTGTGGGCGTTGGCCACCGACCCGGAGAACGGGTCGCTCCCACTGACCCCGCTGCGCCTGATCACGATTCTGGGCATGGTGTCGGTCCAGGTCGTCGTGGTCTGCGTATGGCGGCTGGTGACGATGGTGCGACGCGGAACCGTGTTCTCCCACGCCGCCTTCCGGTACGTGGACGTCGTGATCGGCGCGATCGTGGCGGCTGCCCTCGTGTGGTTCGCGGTCACGGCCATCAATGCGCCGGGCCAGCGGGCCGACCCCGGCGTCACCGTCATCATGGGCGGGGTTGGCGTGGCGATCCTGGGAGTTGCTCTCATCGTGCTCGTGCTGCGGATGCTGCTCGCCCAGGCCGTCGCGCGCGATGTCGAAGCGGCGCAGATGCAGGCCGAGCTGGACGGGGTGATCTGATGCCGATCGTCGTCGACATCGACGTGATGCTGGCCAGGCGGAAGATGTCCGTGGGCGAGCTCGCGGACCGCGTCGGTATCACGCCCGCCAACCTGGCGGTACTCAAGAACGGCCGCGCCAAGGCGGTGCGCTTCGCGACGCTCGCCGCGCTCTGCGAAGTGCTCGAGTGCCAGCCGGGCGACCTGCTGCGCTGGGAGGCCGAGGACGCCGCGAGCGGATACCGTGCCCAGGGCGGGCGTGAAGACGCCTGGCGCCACCGGTGATCTCCGCCTCGGGTGGCTCGGTCAACGCGTCCTTCAGCGGATGATCGAGGTCAGCACGTCCACGCCCAGGTGCATGAGGCAGTCGGTGTCGAGCCGGTGGTAGATCAGTCGACCGTCCCTCCGGGAGGTGAGCAGGCCGGCCTCGCGCAATCGCCCGAGGTGGCGGGAGACCTGCGGCACAGCGGCAGCAGCACCCGGCAGCGCCGCCGGTTCCACAGTGGTGCGTAGACCGCGAGGAGGCTCTTGGACTCCGCGGACAGCTCTGCGCTCACGCGTTCCAGCCACGGGCGCACGTCGAGGTGGTGCTCGGGCTCGGCCATGGAGTGCAGGCACGCCATCAGCTCGGCCAACGGTGAGAGCCCCACCGCCACATCCTGAGGCCGGGATCGTGCACGCCGGCACCGGAGACACCCTCGCCGAGGCCTGCGCCCCCCGGTTCCTCACCACCCCGGCCGGCCGCGTCTCGCTGGTCTCCGTCGCCTCCCGCTTCGAGGCCATGTCCCGCGCCGCCGACCCGCTGAGCCGCGTCCCCGGCCGCCCCGGCGTCAACGCCCTGCGCACCACCCGCTACGTCGCCGTCCCCGCCGCCCGTCTGCATGAACTCGCCCTGATCCGGGACGCGTTGCCACCCGGTTCCGTACGCGCCTGCGCACTGGAGGCGGGCCGCCGCGACGACACCGTCACGCTCTTCGGCACCCGCTACTACACACTGGGCCAGCCCGCGCGACGCCGACCGCGGCATCCCCCGACCGGCCGACCCGCCCGGCACGGACCGGATTCTCCGACGTCTGCAGCGGCTCTCCACACCGTTCGGAACCGAGATCACGATCAAGGGGGGATCGGTCACCTCAGCCTCTGAGTGCCTGCAGACCGACAACGGGACCAGCACCGCACAGCCCACCGTTCTCGCCAAGCCAGGTCGGGCGCTGTTCGTGCTGGACGAGTTCCGTGCTCAGCGGATCCTGGTGATGACCTGCGCGATCCGGCACGACCGCACGGTCGGCGCACCGGTCACCCGCTCGCTGGTCGCCCACGACCGCTGAGCCACATAGGCACTACTCGTGCACCCGTTCTCCCCTCGGGTTTGACATGGTTGCCGGGCATCCACCATGCTTCCGTTAATTCATTAATACAAGCCTGGTGGAGCCGAGGAAGGCGACGTGATCGACTACCGGATCGACCGTGGCAGCGGCGTACCGGCCTACGTGCAGATCGTCGAGCAGACCGAACGGGCGCTCCGGATGGGCACCTTGGAGGTCGGGGACAAGCTGCCCACAGCCAGGGAGGTGGTGGCGGCGACCGCCATCAACCCCAACACCGTGCTGCGGGCCTACCGCGACATGGAGCAGGCCGGTCTGGTCGAACTGCGCCGTGGCCTCGGAACCTTCGTGACGCGGTCGCTCGCCCGGCCCGGCGCGGAGAACGACTCCCCGCTGCGCCGGGAGGTCACCGACTGGGTGGCCCGTGCGCGCGCCACGGGACTGGAGCGGGCCGATGTCCTCGCCCTGGTCACAGCCGCTCTCGACGCCTACGAGAACGGGCACGACAGCAAAACCCCGGGCGACCGGGAACGAAAGAAGGAGGACGCATGACCGGGGCTGACGCGTCGGCCGCGCTGTGCGCCACGGGACTGGCATTCCGGTACCGGAGGCGGGGCGGCTGGGCCCTACGGGACTGCGAGTTCACCGTGCCCGGCGGTCGTATCACCGCACTCGTCGGACGCAACGGCGCCGGCAAGAGCACACTGCTGCATCTGGCCGGCGGCCTGCTGCGACCCGAGTCAGGGCAGCTGCGTGTGCTGGGCGCCGTACCCGGCACGTCACAGGCCCGCGCCCGCGTCGCGCTGCTCACCCAGGACAAGCCGCTCTACCCGCGCTTCACCGTCGCGGACACCCTGCTGATGGGGGAGAAGCTGAACTCCTCGTGGGACCGGACGACCGCCGAGCGGATCGTCCGCGAGGGCGACATCCCGCTCCACGCCCGCGTCGGCGAGCTGTCCCCCGGGCGGCGCACTCGGGTCGCGCTCGCCCTGGCGCTGGGGAAGCGCCCCGAACTCCTGCTTCTCGACGAGCCGTTGGCCGACCTGGACCCCGTGGCACGAGGCGAGATCATGGCGCAGCTGATGGCCGAGACCGTGGAGCGCGGCATGAGCATCGTGCTGTCCTCGCATGTCCTGCCCGAACTCGAGGAGACCTGCGACTGGGTGCTGGTACTGCGGGACGGCCGCGTCGAGCTGAGCGAGGACGTCGAGGTACTGCGCGAGAGCCATGCAGTGCTGGTCGGACCCGCCGGCCAGGCCGACACCCTGGCCGGACAGCACACCGTCGTGCGGAGCCGTACCCGGGGCAGGCAGCTGACCGCTCTGATACGGCAGCGCGGACCGCTGCGCGGCGACTGGCACGTCGAACGGCCCGGCCTCGAGGACATCCTGATCGGCTACCTCCAGGCCGGTGAGCCGGGTCACCGGGCCCCCGCCGAGTGGACGGAGGCGGCGGCGTGAAGGGCTCCCTCTGGCTCGCATGGCGCCAGCAGCGCGTGTCGGCCGGCATCGGCGCGGCCGCCCTGGTCCTCGCTGCGGCGATCGCCGCGTACTACCGCTCGGGCATGCTGGACGCCCTGCACAGCGGGCTGTTCGACCACTGCGCCACCGGGCCGCTGTACTGCACACGGTCCGACACCGGTCTGCCCCTGCTGCTGGACGTCGAGCCGCTGAAGTACCTCGGGGCGCTGAACATCGCCCTGCCCGTCGTCATCGGCGTCTTCTGGGGCGCCCCGCTCCTGGGCCGCGACCGGGAACTGGGCACACACCGCGTGATCCTCACCCAGGGCGTGAGCCGCGGCCAGTGGTTCGCCTCCCGGTTCGCCCTGGCCGCGGCGACCACGATCGCCCTCTCCGGCCTGCTCGCGGGAGTGTTCGCCTGGTGGTGGCGACCGGCCGCCGACCGGAGCTACGGCCTGTTCTGGTACGAGAACACGGCCCTGAGCGGCTCGGGCCCCCGCGTCGTCGCGGCCGCCCTGTTCGGCCTGGCGGCCGGCACCCTGCTGGGTCTGCTCGCCCGCCGGGTGCTGGCGGCGATGGTCCTGACGCTGCTGGTGACGGGGGCTATGACGCTCCTGCTGGAGTGGACGCACCGGGCCCGGCTGCTGGTCCCGCCGCACACCTATGTCAGCGCCGGCAGCACCCCCAAACCGCCGATGGGTGAGAAGTGGTCGACCGGCGACTACGGCCTGATCACCGCCACCGGCCGCCACGACGACGTGCTGAACTGCCCCTTCCCGTCGGGCGCCCAGCTCAAGGAGTGCATGGCGGCACACGGGTACGTCGCCCGCTTCTACGAGGCCAACCCGGCCGGTGACTACTGGACCTTCCAGTGGACCGACACCGCCGTCCTCGGCGGCCTCGCCGCTCTGCTCACGGTCGTCACCGTGCTGCTCCTGCGTCGCCGCGTCTGACCTCGGCGATCCCATCGGGGCACATCGCCTTCACCCTCCTCTCCTTCCTTCATCCCTCACGGGGATCCCCTTTCGCACGGAGGTCGCTTCGCCATGCCCGCCGACGCCAAGTCGCCGAAGAAGCTGCGCAACAACCGCGCCGCCCTCACCCACAAGACCGGTTACGCCCTGCGCCACCCCGGCCGCGTCATCCCGTACCTGCGCCGGGCCGGCCGGGACGCGTGGCTGCGCCTCAAGCACCCCGACCACGTCGGCTACTACCGCGCCGTGATGGCCTCGGACACCCGCCGCAACCCGGAAGCCGCGGTCGGCAGCAAGACCCACGACCGCTGGCTGGCGCTCGGGCAGATGCAGTTCGACTACCTCATCGAACACGGACTGCGCCCCGACCACCGCATGCTCGACATCGGCTGCGGCAACCTGCGCGGCGGCTGGCGCTTCATCAGCCACCTCGACACAGGCAACTACTACGGCATCGACATCTCACCCGACATCCTGGTGGCCGCCAAGAAGACCCTCGTCGAGCGCCGTCTCCAGGCCAAGCTGCCGCATCTGACCATCACCGGCGACCTCACCCTGGACTTCCTGCCCGATGACCACTTCGATGTCGTCCACGCGCACAGCGTCTTCTCCCACTCGCCCCTGGAGGTCATCGACCAGTGCCTGGCGCACGTCGGCCGCGTGCTGACCGACACCGGGTTCTTCGACTTCACCTTCGACCGTACCGAGGGCACCGAGCACCAGGTACTGCGCGAGGACTTCTACTACCGCACCGAGACCCTCCTCGACCTCGCGCGGCGGCACGGTCTGCACGCGCGGTTCATGGAGGACTGGGAGAAGCGCCCGCACGGCCAGTCGAAGATACGCGTCAGCCGCTCGCCCCTGCCCACCGACTGAACCGGCCCTGGTTCCGACATGCCGTCCGACAGACCGTTTCCCGGACCGCGGAGCGGGCCGGCGCGCCTGGCCGCGATAGACGGGCTCCGCCTGGTGGCAGCGGTCATGGTGGCCGCGTACCACTTCCTCGGGACACCCACCCCTCACTTCTGGGGCAGGGCCGGACTCCGGGATTTCGCGCCGTTCCTGCATGAGATCAGCCGCTACGGCTGGCTCGGCGTCGAGTTCTTCTTCGCCATCAGCGGCTTCGTCATCTGCATGAGCTGCTGGGGGCGGACTCCCGCACAGTTCACCGTCTCCCGCATCGCACGGCTCTTCCCGGCCTACTGGTGCGCCGTACTCCTCGTCGTCGCGCTCGTCCTCGTCTCACGGATGGGCCACTGGCCGGCCGCCACCCGCATCGACCCTCGTACCGTCCTGGGAAACCTGACGATGGCCCCGGGGCCGCTGGGACTCGAACTGGTCGACGGAGTCAGCTGGACGCTCTGGGTGGAGGCCCGTTTCTACCTGCTGATGGCCGCGCTGCTCGTCTTCGGGCTGTCGTATCGGCGGGTGGTGACCTTCTGCGGAGCATGGCTCCTGGCCGGTGTCATCGCCCTCGAACTCCAGTCGCCACTGCTCGACGAATTCGTACTGCCCCGGTACACGGGCCTCTTCGTCGCCGGAATCGCCCTCCACCTCATGCACAGATTCGGACAGAACCTCCTGCTGTGGCTGCTGCTGGGTTTCGCCTGGTCCTACGAACTCACCGCGCTCGAACTCCGGGTGGCCGACCACGCCACCGTACCCCCCGGCGAGAGCCGGCCCTGCTGGGCCGTGTGCGCGGCCGTTCTCACGCTCTGTCTCGGGCTGCTGGCGCTGGCCGGTGTCGGAGGACCGCTGGCGAGGCTGCGATGGCGTTGGCTGGTCACCGCAGGGGGACTCACCTACCCCTTCTACCTCGTCCACCAAAGCATCGGAATTCCCTTGGCCAAAGGCTTGATCCAGGCCGTTCCGAGGCTGGGACCGCTGCCTTCGATGGCTGTGTCCGTCGTCTGCGTGCTGGGGCTGTCCCTGCTCATCCACACAACGGCGGAGCGTCGGCTCGGACGCCTGCTGAGGCATCGCCTGACGCTCGACATGCGGCTTCAGAACCCCGCCGCGAGGCCGACTCCCGCCCGCACGCGGTAATCCCGGGAACTCCATCCGAAGAAGGATCTCGCCATGCCCTTCATCACGCGCACAAGACGCTCTCGCCTGCTCATCGCCGTCGCGACAGGGGTGGCTGTCGTGCTGTCCGTCGCGCTGACTGTGGCCCTGACGGTCACGACCTACGACCACACCTCGCCCCGCGCCGCCCGATCAAAGGCATCCGGATCGGTGGCCGCAAACGTCGACTGCCGCAAGGCGAAGTGCGTGGCCCTCAGCTTCGACGGCGGCCCCAGCCCGACGACCCCCAGGCTGCTGGACATCCTCAAGCGGGACGGGCTGCACGCCACGTTCTTCGTTCAGGGCAAGGGCCACATCGCGAGGTACCCCGACATCCTGCGTCGCATCTCGGACGAGGGGCACGAGATCGGCAATCACACCTGGAACCACAGGAGGCTGACAGACCTCGACGAGGACGATGCCCGTCGGGAACTGACCCGTACACAGGACGCCATCGAGAGGATCACCGGCACCAGGCCCGTCCTGATGCGTCCGCCCGAGGGCCGCACCAACCGTAACGTGGCCGAGGTCTGCCGGGACTTGGGGCTGGCGCAGGTGCTGTGGAGCGTCACGGCCAAGGACTACGAGACGACCGACTCGGCTCTGATCACCGAGAGGGTGCTCGACCAGACGCACCGCGACGGCATCATCCTGCTGCACGACCTGCACAAGGGGACCGTGCCCGCCGTACCGGGGATCATCAAGGCGCTCGAACAACGCGGCTACACCATCGTCACGGTGTCGCAGCTGCTCGCCCCTGCCAAGCCCCGGCCGGGCATGGTCTACCGGCCGTGAGGGAACGCGGCGAACGCGCCCCGCAACCGGGGTCGAGGATGGGTCCCGGGGAACCTGCACCCGGTCAGTCTCCGTCGGTTTCGGCGAGAGTGTGGGCGACGAGGGCGTTGGCGTGGCCATGCCCGAGTCCGTGCTCGGCCTTGAGCCAGGTGACCAGTTCCATGTGCTTGGTCAGGGGCGAGGCGCGGATGAGGTCCTTCCACTCCGCGATCGGGCGGCCGTACTTCTTCTCGATCGAGGGGAAGTAGCTGGCGGGGCCCTTCACTGGTGCAGTCATGCGCGAAGTCCTGCCTGTCATGTCGTAGTGATCTTGCTTGTGTACTTCCAGCGGGGTGTCACGTCCGGAGACGCGACGGCAGGGCGGGTGTGGGAGCCTTGTCAGCGGACGACGTCGAATACGTTCTTCTGCAGCCCGTTGGCGTACGCCTCGTGCTCGACCAGCTTCAGCTTCTGGGCGTCCTTGTCCGTAGCGCTGAACAGACGCTTGCCCGCGCCGAGCAGGAGCGGGAAGACGAGCAGGTGGTAGCGGTCGATCAGGCCGGCGTCCGAAAGGCTCTGGTTCAGGGCGGCGCTGCCGTGGACGATGATCGGGCCGCCCTCGGTCTCCTTCAGCGTGGCGACCTCGTCGAGCGAGCGCAGGATCGTGGTCTCGCCCCAGTTCGACACCAGGTCGTCCTCGGTGAGCGTGGTGGAAACAACGTACTTCGGCATCACCTTGTAATCGGCGAACTCCTCCATGTCCGGCCATACCGGGCTGAACGCCTCGTAGCTGACCCGGCCCATCAACATCGCCGTGGCTTCCTTCTGCTCCCGGCCCTTGATGTCGAACGCCTCGGCGAGGAAGTCGACGTTCTTGAAGGTCCACCCGGAGTTCCGGTAACCGGGCTCGCCGCCCGGAGCCTCCACGACGCCGTCGAGAGAGATGAAGGCAGTGCTGATCAGGGTACGCATCTAAGGTTCCTCCGTCACTCGTGGTTGCTTCACAGTGTCAGACGGGGCACCCCGACGGAACTCATCGCCATCGGACGAGGATTTTCCAAAAAAACCTTTGGCGGGCTGCGCAGCAGGCCGTCGCCCGGCTGATGCTGGGCCGTGCCTCTGTGGCCAGCCGGCCATGTAACTGACGAACCATGCGGACGCGCAGTCCGTAGGCATCGTCGGCCTGCCGCGTGGTAGGCATGAGCGGTGATCGGTCGCCTCCCGCTCGATGAGCAGCTCGCTGTCCTCACGTCCGTGCTGTCCAGCAACGAGGTGCTGCTGGAGGTGCTGAACCGCGCGGCGACGCTGGAGCTGCCCGGCTGGTACGTGACGGGGGGTTGCCTGTTTCAGACAGTCTGGAACGTGGTCACGGACAGGCACCCCGGCAGCGGCATCAAGGACTACGACGTCTTCTACTTCGACGACCGCGACCTGTCGTGGGAGGCGGAGGACGCAGTGATCAGGGCCGTCGGCGAAGCCTTCGCCGGGCTGCCGGCGGAGGTCGAGGTCCGCAACGAGGCACGCGTCCATCTCTGGTACGAGCAGAAGCTCGGCGTCGCATGCGCTCCCCATGCGTCCACTGAGGCGGCCATCGACAGTTTCGCGGCGACCACGTGCTGCCTGGGCGTGCGCCTGGAGTGGGGCGGGCGATGGCGCGTCTATGCGCCGCACGGGCTCTCCGACGTGTTCAACCTCGTCGTGCGCCCCAATCCGGTGCTTGCCCCGCGCGAGGTGTACGAGGCCAAGACGGCTCGCTGGCGACAGCGGTGGCCCGAACTGACGGTGCTCGGCTGGCCCTCGGCGTCGACCATGCTGACGCCTTCTTCAACCTGAGGTGCGGAGGCGACGCAGGCAGATGATGCCGCACGCGAGTTGGAGCAGCCCGAGGTGGAGGTCGGCCTGCCGTTCGTAGCGTGTACGCGCACCGCTGCGCTCCGACGGGCTGCCGGATGACCCGTGACCGCGGGTCCACGCCCGCGCCGGTGCTGCCAACGACTCCATCGCCCGGCCTCCATGACAGTCGGCGCCTCGCCGGCAGAGGGGCCCGCCCTGGACCGGCCTGACCAGACGGGGCCGCAGAGACGGAACCGCACACTTCACATGGGTCACCGACGCATGAAGAAGAGATCCAGGATGTGTGACGGTCAGGCAAAGCGGTTTACAAGTTGCGAAGGGGCGCCGAACAGCAAATCGGTCAGGTTCGGCAAGGATCAGTCAAGCCCTGCACAAGATCAGCTCTTGAAACCGTCCACGGGTCGTTCACGGAAGGCAAGATCAGAGCGTTTTTATGTCGCTCTTAACAACTGGAGTCCTAGCCGTGCCTCTGTGGCCGCCCAGCCGCCGTCTACGCCCCCAGCGCGCCGCGCGGCCCGCACGTCGTGCCCGTAGAGCGCGGCGTTCCATAGCCGTGCTGGTGCTCACCGCGCTGGCGCTGATGCTGACCACCGATCAGGCCCTCGCCGAAGGCATGGAACTGGGCCGGATCCAGCTGCCCAGCCTCAGCCTGTCCTCGCTGGCGTCGTGGTTCACCGACCCGAACTGGGGCAAGCTGCCGCACCAGCAGTCCGGCACCGCGGCCGGCCGGCGCCACCACGTGTCGGCCGCCGCGACCGAGGCGCACCGTGGCGCGGGCCACAAGCCGGGCAAGGGCCGCGGCGAGCTGGCCGCCTACCAGGCGCACCGGCCCACGGTGAAGGCGGGCACGAGCGCCTCGTTCCGCGGCTTCAACGCCCGGACGAGCCAGCGCGTGGCCGCCAAATCGACGGCGCACTCGACGTACTACCGCAACGCCGACGGCTCGTTCAGCCGGAAGGTTTCGCCGTTCCCGCTGAACTACAAGGACTCCAAGGGCGACTGGCAGCAGATCGACACGGACGTCGCCCGCGGCTCCGACGGCCGCTTCGACGAGAAGTCCAACGCCATGGACGTCGCGTTCGCTCCGAAGGCCTCTGACCAGAAGCTCGCGTCGTTCGACAAGGACGGCAACAGCATCGCGTTCGGGCTCGACGGCGCCGCATCGGTCGCCGGCACGGCCAAGGGATCGACGGTCTCCTACCCGAAGGTCCTCCCCGACACCGACCTGCAGCTGACCTCGACGTCCGTCGGTATGCGCCAGGAACTGGTGCTCCACTCGGCGGCGGCCGCCAACTCCTGGGTCTTCCCCCTTCAACTGAAGGGCCTGACGGCCGAGCTCAACAAGTCCGGCGGGGTGGACCTGCGCGACGCCCAGGGCAAGGGCGTGGCGTCGATCCCGTCGGCGTACGCGTTCGACTCGAAGATCAACAAGGTCTCCGGCGAGCGCGCCACCACGCACGCGGTGACCTACGAGCTGATCACCGAGCACGGCAAGCCGGCGCTCCGGATGACCCTCGACAGCGCCTGGCTGCACGCCAAGGCCCGTCAGTTCCCGGTGACGGTGGACCCGGACACCTCGGTGTGGGACTACGTCCACACCACGTACGCGGAGTCGGGCTACTCGCCGGTGGACCGTTCGCAGGAGCAGACCATGAAGGTCGGCTCCTACGACTCCGGTACGCACTCCGCGGTCTCGTTCGTGCAGGACTGGCGGACCAGCTTCGACGGCTCCGGCGTGACCATGGTCTCGGCGAACCTGCACCTGTACGACATCTGGGCGTCGACGTGCACCCCCGAGTCGTTCAACGTCGCGCAGGTGTCGTCGGCGTGGGACCCCACGGACGCCATGACGTACCCCGGTCCTGCGCACGGCGCGTCGATCGGCAGCGTGACGCCCTCGGTGCCCCACGCGTGCGCGAACACCACCAGCAGTGTGACCGGCGGTGACTGGGTGACGGTGCCGCTGGACACGGCGTCCATCCAGAAGTGGGCCAGCGGCACCAGCGCGGACTACGGTCTGGCGATCTACGCCACGACCACGGACAACCTGCACTGGAAGCAGTTCGCCTCGATGGCCAACCCGGGCGACGAGCCGTACATCGTGTACGACTACACCGGTGACATCGCGCCGATGGTCGAGGCGACCTTCCCTGCGAACAACTCCTCGGTCTCCACGGTCACACCCGAACTGCAGGCGTTCGCGGACTTCCAGCAGAACCCGGTCGCGCAGAAGTACGACTTCAAGGTCTACAACTCCGCGGGCACGCTGGTCGTGGACTCCGGCTGGGTGACGACCCCCAACTGGACCGTTCCGGCGGGCAAGCTGACCTGGAACACGACGTACAGCTGGACCGCCCAGGCCTACGACGGCACCAAGTACTCGACCGTGTCCCCGACGTCGGCGCTGACCACCGATGTGCCGCAGCCGTTCATCACCTCGGAGCTGTCGCAGAACAGCAGCGACCACGGCTACGACGCGACGATCGGCAACTACACGACGTCCGACACGGACGCCTCCGTCTCGACCGTCGGCCCCAGCCTCGACGTCGAGCGGGACTACAACTCCCGTGACTTCCGCACCTCGGGAGCCTTCGGCGCCGGCTGGTCGAGCATCTTCGACGCCAAGGTCACCGAGCAGAAGAACGCGAGCGGCACCCTGACGGGTGTCGTGACGACCTACCCGGACGGCTCCGAGGTCGGGTTCGGCAAGAACTCCGACGGTACGTTCTCCGCGCCCTCCGGCCGGTTCGCGATGCTGCGGTCGGTGACCTCGCCGACCGGCTACACGCTGACCGACAAGGACGACACCGTCTACACCTTCACCCAGTCCCTGGGCACGGGTGTGTACGGCATCACGTCCGTGAAGGACGCCAACAACCGTTCGGTCGACTTCACCTGGACCTCCGGTCACGTCACCAAGATGAAGTCCGCGGTCTCCGGCCGCTCCCTGAACCTCACCTGGTCCACGCCCAGCGGCGCGACCTCCGCGCACGTGGCCACCGTGGTCACCGACCCGGTCAACCCGAACGACGGCAGCAGCGCCCAGACCTGGACGTACGGCTACACCGGCGACAAGCTGACCCAGGTCTGCTCGCCGCTGTCCACCACCAAGTGCACGGCGTACGGCTACACCAACGGCTCGCAGTTCCGCACCGAGGTGGAGAACGCCGGCGCGTCCTCGCTCTGGCAGCTCAACGAGTCCAGCGGCACCGTCGCGGCCAGCTCGGTGGGTGACAGCGAGGGCACGGACAACGCGACGTACAACAACGTCACGCTGGGCCAGACCGGCCCGCTGGCCGGGTCCACCGCGACGGCGGCCCAGTTCAACGGCTCCTCCTCCTACCTCGAGCTGCCGCCGAGCCTGGCCTCCAGCTCCACCCAGCTGACCCTGTCGATGTGGTTCAAGACCACGACGGCTCCGGGTGTGCTGTTCTCCTACTCCACGCTGCCGATCAGCAGCAGCATGACCCAGGCCCAGTACACCCCGGGCATCTACGTCGGCAGCGACGGCAAGCTGAACGCGGAATTCTGGAACAGCAACGCCGTCCAGCCGATCGTCAGCACCGCCGCCGTCAACGACGGCGCCTGGCACGAGGTGGTCCTCTCGGGCGCCGGCTCCAGCCAGACCCTGTACCTCGACGGTGCCAAGGTCGGCTCGCTGTCCGGCATGATCTCCTACAGCAACGGCTACCACAGCGCGCTGCAGAACCACACCTACAT
Source organism: Streptomyces sp. Y2F8-2 (assembly GCF_014905555.1). Taxonomy (GTDB): domain Bacteria; phylum Actinomycetota; class Actinomycetes; order Streptomycetales; family Streptomycetaceae; genus Streptomyces; species Streptomyces cynarae. The sequence goes on from NZ_BNGS01000015.1 coordinate 102,765, forward strand.
CGGCGCCGGCTTCCTCGGCGGCACCTGGCCGGACGAGCCGCACTACTCGACCACGGACGACACCGGCTACCCGACCTACTTCAACGGCACCATCGCGGACGCCGCGTTCTACCCGGGCGCGCTGACCGCCGACCAGGTCGCCCGGATCCACACCGCGGCCACCAAGGCGTCGCCGCTGCTGACGTCCGTCACCCGTCCGTCGGGCAAGGCGTTCGCCGGCATCACCTACGACACCAACGCCGCCCGTGTCACCCAGCTGACCGACGAGAACGGCGGCGTCTGGAAGCTCAACCCGCCGACCATCGCCGGTTCCAGCAACACCTACCGGGGGGCGGTGCTGGGCGGTGCCCCCAACCAGTACTACCGCTTCGGTGAGTCCGCGGGAGCCTCGACGGCACTCGACGAAGTGCACGGTGGCCAGGGCACGTACAACGCGGTGACGCTCGGCGCGAGCGGTGTGTTCAGCGACCACACCACGGCGTCGTTCAACGGCACCAGCTCCGATGTGGCGCTGCCCAGCGGCACCGTGCCGGGTTCGGGTGCCGAGTCGGTCGACATGTGGTTCAAGACCTCGACAGCCAACGGTGTGCTGTTCGCCGCCTCGAAGGACCCGTTGACGGGCGGCACCACCCCCACGTCGTACACGCCCATCCTCTACGTGGGCAGCAGCGGCAAGCTGTACGGCGAGTTCTACTTCGCCGGCGGCTCCACCAAGCCGATCGGGTCCGCGTCCGCGGTGACCGACAACAAGTGGCACCACGTGGCCCTCTCCACGTCCGCCACCAGCCAGTCCCTGTACCTGGACGGCAACCTGGTCGGCACCCAGACCGGCACCGCCGCCATGAGCGGTCAGAACTACACCTACGTCGGCGCGGGCTTCCTCGGCGGCAACTGGCCGGACGAGGCGCACAACAGCTCGACCAGCAACACCGGCTACGCCACCTACTTCAAGGGCTCCATCGCCGAGGCGGCGTTCTACCGCTCGCAGCTGTCCTCCGACGACGTGGACGCCCACTTCCAGGCGGCGCAGAACTCTTCCGGCCTGCTGCCGGTGAAGACGGTGACGGTGACCACGCCGACCAACGCGACGCTCACCTACACCTACGACGTCACGCACGGCAACCGCGCGCTGACCGAGACCGACGCACTGGGCAACAAGACGAGCTTCGGCTACGACACGGCCGGCTTCGAGCACACCGTGACCGACCCCAACGGTTCGATGACCGTCACGGGTCACGATGTCCGCGGCAACATCGTCTCCTCGACGTCCTGCCAGGACCAGGCCGCGAACAAGTGCAACACCGAGTACTACACGTACTACCCGGACGACACCACGGCCCAGCTGACCACCGCCGACCCGCGGAACGACCAGCTGCTGACCGAACGTGACGGCCGTTCCTCGTCCGCGACCGACAACACCTACCTGACGTCGTACACCTACGACTCGGCCGGCAACCAGACCGCGATCACCGGTCCAGCCGTCCCGGGCTTCCCGAACGGCCGTACCACGACGACCGTCTACAGCGACGGCACCAGCGCCTACCCGTCCGCCGACGGCGGCGTGGTGCCCGCGGGCCTGCCGGTGAAGACCATCAGCCCCGGTGGCGCCGTCAACCAGGTCTCGTACTTCAAGAACGGCGACGTGGCCTCCACCACCGACGCCATCGGCCTGGTCACCCAGTACACCTACGACGGCCTGGGCCAGGTCACCACCCAGAAGGTCGTCTCCGACACCTACCCCAGCGGCCTGACCACCACCTACAAGTACGACGCGGCCGGGCAGGTGACCGAAGAGGACGACCCGCAGCTCACCGACCGCGTCACCGGCGCCACACACGCCGCCGTGACCAGCACGGTCTACGACGAGGACGGCAACACCACCTCGCAGACCGTGGCCGACGCCAGCGGCGGCGACCGCTCCCGCACCCAGACGTGGACCTACGACCAGTACGACCACGTGGCGACCGAGTCAGACGCCAATGTGGCCGCAGGAGCGTCCTACGGCAACACGACGACGTACACCTACGACTCGTCCGGCAACAGGACCAAGGAGGTCACCAGCGCCGGCAACGAGACCCAGTACACCTACGACGCCGAGGGCAACCTGCTCACCCAGGGCCTCATGTACAAGGGTGACCCGGTCAACCCGCAGACGCCGACCCTGCTCGTGGAGTCCTCCCGGGCCTACGACCCGGCCGGGCGCCTGGCGTCGGTCACCGACGCGATGGGCAACACCACGTCGTACACCTACACCGACGACGGCCTGACCTCGACGGTGAAGCGGACCAGCGCCGACGGCCAGAGCACCTACGTGCTCGAGTCGGACACCTATGACGCGGCCGGCAACCTGCTCTCCCAGACCACGGACAACGGCGAGAACGTCACCAAGTACACGGTCGACGCCGCCTCCCGGACCACCTCAACCGAGGACGACCCGACCGGTGTCGACCGGGTGACCACCGTGTCGTACACGCCGGACGACCAGGTCGCCACCGAGAACGACCACGACGCCTCGGGCTACGACCGCACCACCACCAACACCTACGACGACATGGGGAACCTGCTCAGCGAGACGCTGTACGGGGACGCCTCCGGTCACCCGGCGGGCTGGTGGAAGCTCGACCAGTCGTCCGGCACGTCCGTCACGGACGCCTCCGGCACGGGCAACACCGGTCAGGCCACGGGCGTCACGTGGAGCGACAGCGCCGCGACCTTCGACGGCACGACCTCCACGGGGATCGCCACCAACGGTCCGGTCCTGGACACCACCACGTCGTACACCGTCTCGGCGTGGGTGAAGATGAGCTCGCTGCCGACGCACAACGCGGCGGTGGTCGCGCAGACCGGTAGCACGAACAGCGCGTTCATGCTGCAGTACAACTACACGCACACCAACGCGCCGCTGTGGGGCCTCGTCGACACGAGCAAGGACGCGGCCAGCCCGACGTTCCCGGCGGCGTACTCCTCCGGCGCGCCGACGAGCAACACCTGGACGCACCTGGTCGGTGTGTACGACTCCACCACCGGCGCGATGAAGCTGTACGTCAACGGCGCCCAGTCCGGCTCGGGCGGCACCAACACCACGCCCTGGGCGGCCACCGGCCCGCTCACGATCGGCCAGGACAAGTGGGCCGGCGCCGCCGACGACGCGCTGCCCGCTTCCGTCTCGAACGTGCAGGTCTATCAGCGCGCACTGTCGGCCTCCGAGGTCTCCTCGCTGTACGGCAAGGGGCGCACCGGCGGCACGGTCGGCTCCTCCGACGCGCAGACCACCAAGTACACCTACGACAAGAGGGGCCTGCCGACGTCCATGACGGACGCCGAGCAGCACACCACCAACTACTCCTACGACGAGGCGGGCAACCTCGCGGTCACCACCGCGCCCGCCGTCCAGGCGGAGCCGGACGGCACCACGGCCTCCACCGTGCGCCCGGTCACCACCAGCGGCTTCAACACCTTCGGTGAGGCCGTCGAGGAGCAGGACCCGAACGGCCTGGTCACCACCACGGCGTACGACGCAGAGGGCAACAAGGTCTCCGAGACCCTGCCGCCGTACACCCCGGCGGGCGGCTCGACGGCCAACGCGGGTACCACCGTGTACACGTACGACAGCGAGGGCAACCAGACCTCCGTCACCACGCCGGGCGGCAAGACCACCTCCTACCTGTACGACCAGATGGGCAACGTCGCCCAGACGACCGCACCGGACGGGACGAAGACGCACGCGACGTACGACGCGGACGGCGATCGGCTGTCCGCGACGGATCCGACCGGCGCGCAGACCCAGGCCACGTACGACTTCCTGGGCCGGCAGCTGACGCAGTCGACGCTGGAGCGCTACCCGTCGACGAAGACGCTGACGACCACGAACTCCTACGCGGTCACGTCCGGCAACCCCTTCGGAGCGCACCTGGCCTCGACGACGTCGCCGGGCGGTGTGACCACGTCGTACGGCTACAACCGGACCGGTGACGTCACCTCGGTCACGGACGGCGCGGGCAACACCACCCGCTACACGTACGACTTCATGGGCAATCGTCAGAAGACGATCCTCGCCGACGGCACGTACACCGAGACGGACTTCAACGCCTCCGCCGACCCGGTGGTGACGAAGCAGTACGACGCCGGTGGCACGAAGCTCTGGGAGACCGACCAGCAGTACGACGGTGTCGGCAACCTGATCGCCTCCACCGACGCCAACGGCCACACCAGCCACTTCACCTACGACGCGGCCGGTACCGTCACGCAGGAGACCCAGCCGGTCGACGCCTCCACGTCGATCACCACGACGTTCGGCTACGACGCCGCGGGCAACCGCACGCGCTTCACGGACGGCCGTGGCAACTCCTGGCGGTACACGTACACGCCGTGGGGCCAGCAGGAGAAGGTGATCGAGCCGACCACCGCCAAGTACACCTCGGCGGCCGACTCGACGACGACCTTCGCCTACGACGCGGACGGCCAGCTCACCAACGTGACGCTGCCGGGTGGCGTGACCACGTCGATGACGTACGACTCGCTGGGTCAGCTGCAGTCGATGTCCGGCCAGGGCGCCGACGCGGCCTCCGCGACACGGCACTTCACCTACGACGCCGACGGCCGGGTACTGTCCGCGGACACCGACGAGGCGGGCATCTCCACAGCGGTGGACCACCAGGCGGCCACCCACGAGCAGTTCACCTACGACGACCGCAGCAATGTGCTGACGGCGTCGGGCACGGGCGGCTCGTCCAGCTTCGCCTACAACAACGACGCCCAGATGACGTCCCGCACGGACGCGGCGGGCACGACGACGTACGGCTATGACACGGCCGGCCGCCTGTCGTCCCTGAACGACGCCGCGACGGGCGCCCAACTGACGTACAGCTACGACAACCTGAACCAGCTGAAGACGATCAAGTACGGATCGACGGGGCAGACCCGCACCTTCGGCTACAACAGCGCCCACGAGCTGACCAGCGACACCCTGGTGCAGGGCGCAACGACCCTGGCGAGCTTCGCCTACGGCTACGACAACAACGGCAACCTGACGTCGAAGACGACGACGGGCGTGTCGGGTGCGTCGTCGAACACCTACACCTACGACTGGGCCAACCGCCTGACGTCGTGGAACAACGGCACGACGACCACGCAGTACGCGTACGACGCCTCGGGCAACCGCATCCGCAACGGCTCGAACGTCTACACGTACGACGAGCGGGACGAGCTCACCTCGGACGGCGTGCACAGCTACGACTACTCGGCGCGCGGCACGATGACGCAGGAGTCGTCGGCCTCCGGCACGATGGCGTACAAGACGGATGCCTTCGGCGGCCAGATCGTCGCCGGTGAGCAGTCGTACACGCTGGACGCGCTCGGCCGGAACGTCTCCGACCGCGACACGAGTACCGGTACCACCCGGACCTTCGCCTACTCCGGCGCGGACAACACGATCGCCTCGGACGGTGACTACACCTACAGCTACGACCCGGCGGGCGGCATCGTCGGCATCAAGCCGACGGGCGGCAGCGGTGTCCTGGCCCTGACGGACCAGCACAACGACGTGGTCGGCACCTTCACCTCGGGTGCCACCTCGCTGGCCGGCTCGGTGTCGTACGACCCGCTCGGCAAGGTGGTCTCGCCGACCAACACGGTGACCGGCCACCTGGGCTTCCAGTCCGGCTGGACGGAGCCCGGCACGGGTGACGTCGGTACGGCGTCACGCTGGTACAACCCGGGTACGGGCCAGTTCCTGAACAAGGACAGCGTCTCGCTGGACCCGGTGCCGAACTCGGTGGCGGCGAACCCGTTCGCCTACGTCGACGACAACCCGCTGGCGGGTACGGACGACTCGGGTCACTGCTCCTGGTACGACGTGGTGTGCGGGGCCAAGAAGGTCGCCCACCACGTGGCGCACGCCGTCAAGCACGCGGTCCACAAGGCCTACCACGCGATCAAGCACGTGGCCCGCAAGGTGGTCCACGCGGTCAAGCACGCGGCGCACAAGATCGCGCACCGGGTGCGGGACGTGTACCGCGCCACCGTGCGAGTGGTCCGGCGCGTCTACCACTACGCGGCCAGGCACGTCAGACGCATCTATCACCGAGTGGTCCATGCGGTTCACTCCGCCTACCACAAGATCTCGCATGTGGTGCACCGTGTGGTGCACGCGGTGAAGAAGGCGGCGAAGAAGATCGTCCACGCCGTGAAGAAGGCCGCACACGCGGTCGCCCACGCGGCCAGGACGGCCTATCACGCCACCGTCAAGGCCGTGAAGACGGCGGCGAAGTTCGTCAAGCACCACGCCGCGGCGATCACCTCCTTCGTGGTCTCCACTGCGGTGTTCGCCGGCTGTGAGGCGATCACCGGCGGCGTCGGCTCCATCGGCTGCGCGGCCGCCGCGGGCGCGGCCGGCTCGCTGGTCGAACAGGGCTTCAAGTGCGCGGAGAACGGCGGGGGAGACTGCAGCGTCGGCGCGTTCGCGGGCTCGGCGGTCACGGGCGCCGTGGCCGGCGCGGCCGGCGGCATCCTCGGCAAGATCGGCGGTTCCCTGCTGGCCAAGGCGGCCCCGAAGGCGATGAAGGTCGTCGGCGGCCTGTTCGGCAAGGGCGTGACGGACGCCGGCGAATCAGCGGCGGCTGATGCCACGGACGGAGCGGCATCCGCTGCGGAAGCGGAGGAGGCCGGGACTTCGGCTCAGTCGCATTCCGACGATGCGGGCGGTGCCGGCGAGGAGTCCGGTCGCAGCTGCCCGATCCCGCACAGCTTCACGGGGTCCACCCGAGTGCTGATGGCCGACGGCACGACCAAGGCGATCGACCAGATCAAGGTCGGCGACACCATCGCCAACTCGGTCCCGGGCGCTGCGGGCACCGAAGCGCACAAGGTCACCGATGTGATCGTGACGCACACCGACCACGACTTCGTGGACGTGACGATCAAGCGGTCCGCGAAGGCCGGTGCCAAGGCGGCGGCCAAGTCCGTGGCCAAGAAGGCGGCCCGCAAGGCGGCGTTCGGCCTGGCGGCGTCGGCTGCGATCCTGGGCGCGCTCTCGGCCGGCCACGGCCACGGTGATGCGCATCAGTCGGCTACGGCGTCGGTGGCGGCGGTCAGCAAGGTGTCCTCCGAGGCTGCGGTCAAGACCGATGAGGGCGCGAAGGCCACGCAGGTGGCTCACCTGACGACGACCTTCCACCACCCGTTCTACGACGAGACCCAGTCGGCCTTCGTCGACGCGAAGGACCTCAAGCCCGGCGACGTCCTCCAGACGCCAACCGGCACGGCCGAGGTCACCGGTGTCCGCCTGTACCACGCGAACACCACGACCTACGACCTGACCATCGGAACCCTCCACACGTACTATGTGGAGGCCGGGGACACGCCGGTCCTGGTACACAACTGCGGCAGTGGTTACAACGCAGCCGGGAAGCCGTGCGGGTGCGGGGCTCCGCGAATATTCGCCGTTGATTCCGCTGGCGAGACTACCGTTATGCCGGTCCACGAGATTGACACAGCAAGGTTCCCTGATGTGGCTGACAATTTCGATAATGCGATCGGAAATGGTGAGAGTCCGATCGTGAACCGTATGGCGGGCAGGGCTAAGATCAGGGCGAACCGTAATGCCGCGCAAGCGGGACAGCCGCGTCCCAGTAGCCTGGGTACCGATGCCAATGGTGGTGCGTTGTCTTGGGAGGAGTATCCGTTCGCCTCGACAACCCAAGGGGGTTCTGGTGCGACCCTGAGGCTGATCAATCGCACTCAGAACACGACGCATGGACGAGAGTCTCTGTGGCCGTTCCTCCGCGATAACGGAGTCAACGACGGAGACCCGTACTACGTGCGGACCAAGTAAGGATTTCGCGAAGATGCTGGATGTCGAACTCGAGCGATTGACTGCCCATCTTGACAGGTTGGGCAGGCCGGTCGTCGCATGGATGTTGCCGGGGGTGGACATGGATCACGTCTCATCGGTCCTCGGCGAGCCTGTTCCGGATTCTGTTGCGAGCTGGTTCCGCTGGTGTAACGGCATTGCCAGCGTGGAAGGCCAACTCCAGGACGATGTCAACGCGATTCCGGGGTACAACCCCCTTTCCATCGAAGAAGGCGCTCGTATGATGGCCTCCTACAGCGGTGATCCGGTGTTGGGGGACCACTGGGTGCCCCTTCTCGGTAGTGCAGGTGGCGATCTCTATGCTGCCGTCTGGACTCCTGGAGAAGAGGCAGCGGTTGTCGGGGTTTTGATCGGGGAACCGACGGAGGTCGAGTTCTCGACGATCGAGCAGATGGTGACGTTCTTCAACCACTGCTTCGACAGCGGAGCTTTTTCCGTGGACGGAGATGGTCGGTTGGCCATGTCTCCGGACCAATATGACGAGATCTACGCGCGCATTGTCGGATAGAGATCCACCTCTGTCGAAGATCGAGGGAGACACAGGGCCGACGTCACTGAGGCGACGGCCCTGTGTGTTTGGTATCGTCAATAAGTGAAGTGACTAGGAGTCCCACTGGGGCCCCTATTGTTCACGGCCGTCGAGGATTCGTCAGACAGCTTCATGACGGGCGCCGGTCGCGGCGTGATCCAAATTCGATAATTCGATGAGCGATTCTGTCTCTGCAGAAGGGATGCATGCGACGGTGACCGACAATCGGCTAGAGGCCCGTTATCGTCGCACCGACATGCAGAACCCCGTTCTGCTTTCTACGTCGGGTGACGTAGATCGCCTCATTGATGCTCTATTGACGGGGCCGGCACTCCATGACGCAGTACATATCGTGTCAAGGGCTCGATCGCGAATGTCGGCGGGATTCCCGGATCACGAGCTGTATGTCGGAGTCAGCAAGGATCTCAATGTGGGTGCGCTAGCTCTAACGGCGCCCGAGGCCGGACATATCGCTTCAGTGGGCGCCCCTGGCTCTCGCAGCGGTGTCGCATACCATGTCGCCGGGCATTGGACTGAGTTTCCAGATAATTCGGAGATTCCAGTCGTTCTCGTTCGAGAGGCGGTTAAGGAGTTCTTGCACTCCGGAGGAAGTATTCCGACGTGCATTGAATGGAAGCCCTTTGAAATCGCCGATGAAGGTGTAGAGGATGACCCTTGGGGGTCCCTCTCCGACCAGTGAACCTCGGCGCGATGCCCAAGCCGTACCGGCAGAGGCACTGAACTTGGTCGATCTCTAGGCCAAGGTTCTGGGCGTCTTGACGGCAACGCCAGTGGCTGCCAAGAGCCCCCACCTGTGGTTCGTGGTGGGGGCTCGCGCGTTTTTTGCGTGGTGTGTCAGTCGGATTCAAGGCGCCGCGCATCCGCGCGGCGCGGCGCCCGCTCGGCCTGTGCGCCGCCGCTCCTGCCTCCGTCCCGCTCCGGCCCGCAGCCCGCACGGGCGCCACAGCCGGCAACGCACGCCAACCCGAGAACAGGTGTGGGGCTCTGCCCCACACCCCGGCCCTCTCTCGGAGGGGGAGGAGGCCGGCGGTCGTGCGCGGGTGCGTCGTAGCGCGGGGATGAGTGGCTGCCGCGGGTGGGCCCCCCTCCTCGGCCGGGCCCCGGAGGCGTACCAGGAACCTCCAGGGGCCGCCAAGGCCGGGCGCAAGCGTCACGGTGTGAGCCTTGGCGGCCCCTGGAGAACCCTGGTCCGGCGAAGCTGCCCGCCCGAGGAGGGACCTACCCGCTCCGGTCAGTCGTGTGCCGGTAGGCCGGTCGGCAATCCGCACAACAGGCGCGGCTGTTGACGGCAACGGTGACGGCAACTGGGACGTACTGCAGCGCACATCTACAGACGCCGACGGACCGTCTATTCCTCCTTCACCTGCGAAAACGCAGGCAGGAACGGCCTGGCTTCCACACGTACTATGCGGAGGCCGGGACCGCACCGGTCCTCGTGCACAACTGCCTCACATTGTTCGCTCATGCACGGTTGGACGGTACGCCTATGCCTGACCAAACATTGGCCCCTATGCGGGCCCGCGCCGAGCGCTGGTTCTCCGTGGCGGTAGCCACTCGTGTGAATTCTGTGCTGTCCGTCTTTTTTGAAAAACTCTCCAGTCAGGAGGATTCCTTTGCCGCTGTGCAGGTGGTCGAATCCGCTTGGCGTGAGGCCGCTGGCCAGGGTGAAGAAGCCGGATTCCAGTTGGAGTCCATCCCCCTGCTGGAGCGGCTCAAGGGGAAGGCGATTTCGCTGGACAATCCCGCCGGGGCGGCCGTCGCTGCTGCTGCCGATGCCGCCCTCCTCATCTCGTCGTACCATCGGGATGACAATCCGCGTGTCGCTGAAGTGATGGCATCCGCGCTTACTGTGGCACTCGAATTTGACCGTCATGGGATCGCTGCACCAGAGGGGTACGCTAGTTGGCTGTCATTTGAAAGCCTTGGGCATGCCGACCTGGCCAACCTCGTTTTTGGAGATGAGGCAAGGCTTGATCCTGGCGACTCATTCGAGATCAGGTTCAAGAGCGGGGAGGATTCGATGACTTACCGCAACTCGATCAAGGCATGGCTTCGCGACGTCCGTTAGTACCGCTTGGTACTCGGCAGCGTTTTGCTGCTGGACTTGATCGAGCGATGGTGATGTCGTCTCCTGACGGACGGCTTTCTGTGCGCCAGCTGCTCTGTGCGTGTGAGGTGTGCGCAGGGCAGCGTTCGCTTCGGTGGTTCGGCCGCTACCCAAACTTGAAAGCATGATGTCGGTCAACCGTCTGCGAATCAGGCCGGTACTGACGGGACAGTCGGCGAAGACGGTGGAGCAGTGGGACAACGAACTCCGAGAGTTCCTGGCCGGGGGACTACTTAGGCTCGTCCCGTAACCGGTCTTCGAATGGGCATGGATCAGGTCGGTTGCCGTGCGGCACCCTCGGCTGTCCGGCGAGGGCGAGGTTGTGCAGGTGGGCGATGCCGCTCATGGTGTGGTGTACACCTTCACCCTTGAGTCGGCAGTCGCGCAGGATCTCGACCCCGGTCCTCCAACTGCGGCCCCCAGGGCCGGCCCTTGTGGACCGGGTCCGCGCCCTCACGCCGCAGCGCGGTGATCAGCTTGCGGAACTGCCGTGGGCTCAGCCCGGTGAACGGGGCTATCCAGGACGGTTCCGACGCCGCAATCACTCCTGCCACAACAAGATCATGGCATCGTGTCCAGGGAGCGATGGGGGACGGCCGACAGAGGCCTGACCAGGGGTACCCTCGGACGATGTCGAATCGGGCGGTAGCAGCTGGAGTAGGTCTCGCGCGGGTGATGGCGCACTGCGGGGGCAGCCCATCAGCAGCCGTGCACTATCTGGCGGGCGCCATCGCCTCCGGACCTGAGAACCCTGAACCCTATGCGGTTCTTGCCGAGTTGTGGAGCGACAAGCCGTCGGAGCTGGCCGAGGTCGTTCAGGGGGCCGACTCCTTGAGGACGGTACTGGCGCAGTCATACATCAGCTTCCTTCAGGACGACATGGACGGCGCGGCGCTGTCGATCGGATCGGTCACGGGTGTGCGACCCGACATCGCCTGGGCCAAAGCCCCCTGGTTCAGCGATGAACGATTTCTCGGTGTGGTGAGTGCCGATGCCCTGGCCGAGGCCGCAATGCGGACGATGGACTATGGCCATGATCTGGACACCGAAAGCATGCGGGAACGATTTCACCCCTGGTTCGAAGCCATCGACGTGGTCTCTGCCCGCCAGCCGTTGCCGGAGGCCTTGGCCAAGATGGCGATCTTGCTGCGGGCATGCGGTCTCACCGATGCGTCGTCTGCCCTCTGCGACCAGGCGGACTCCGTTGAGCGGATCATGCTGACGGAAGTTGTGCGAGCGGGCACGTGGCGCAAGCTGGGTGATCTTCAGCAGACCGTGGCGGCGTTCGAGCGCGCTCTTGCCCTGGAACCGGCCAACTGGTCGCTCTATCTCGACCTGGCCGATGTGCGTGCTGAGCAGGGCGATTTCACCTCTGCGGTCTGGCTGATCGAGCACGGGATGAGGTACGAGCCGGCTGAGCTCTCACTTCGCGCGGCCGGGGCTGCCTACCGTGCACGACTGACCGGCTCGCGTGCCGATCTCAGCGAACTCATCGAACTGGCGCCGAATCTGCCGAACGACTCGTACCGGGACCTGCTGATTGATCACGCTTGTGCTGGTCCCGCGCTGCCTGCCGAGCTCGTGGCTGCGGCCCGGCGCGTCCAGAACAGCTGAGGCTCCGCTCCTCCATGGGCAGCAGCTCCAGTCAACAAGTGCCCAGCGGCGCGACCCAAGACCGTCGTTGCCTCGAACCGACGTTACGTCCCTCGGGCGGTCAAGGATCAGCTGGGCGAGAGGATGTTCAGGTCATGAGCGAAACACAGGACTACATGACACGCGTGGCACGGCTGGACGAGGCAGGCAAGCAGACCATGGCAGCACTGCTGCTTGTCAGGTACTGCAGCTGGCACACCGATCCCAAGTTCCAGCAGTGGTTCGGGCTGGCCCGGGACGCGCTGGCAGACGCCACCTCAGCCGCTCGTGCAGTGCTTCGGGGAGAAGCCACAGACCTTGCGGGCCTTCGGGTCGTGCTCGGCGAGGCACTGGAGGCATGTGATCCGGACGGTCCGCCTTTCGAAGCGGAAATCACGGATCACCTGCTGTTCGCCACCGAAGTGTTCGACTTCCTTCTCGCACCGGAGGAAACAGAGGCGCTCGCCCAAGCCTTCGAACGTGCCGACGAATTGGCAGATGCGCACGGGGATATGGCGCGGGAGGAACTTCCCGATGGCCATGAACTCGCAACCGTCGACTTCGAAGGCATGGAAGCCGATGCCCGGGAGGCAGACAGCGAGGTGCCTTTGGACCGGCGTGCGGCTTTGCAGCGCAGTGAGGAGTTCGCCGACCTGTATGCGCGCGTCATCGGGTTGAGCTACTCGGAAGAGGATGCCGGAATCAGTGACTGAGCAACTGCTCGCCGTGCTGGCCGGACGGCTGCCGACCGCCGAGGGCGAGGGCAGCGGGGCAGATCGTGGCGGGCTGGAGCGACCGGGCCCGCCTGAGCCGGCAGGCCCATGAGCTCACAAGCCTGCCGGCGCACGGCGGCAGCAACCGCTGCCCCGCGTTCCCCGATTCTTCTCGATGGCGACGGCGGAGGCGGAGAGGAGCGTCGCGGCCGCGAGGCTGCCCCAGAGGGCGGCCGGGCCGAGCGGTGCGAGAGCGGTGATGACCGCAGGGGAGACGGCGAGGCCGAAGCCCGTGGAGAGCTGGAACCGGGCCAGAGTGCGCCCCAGGACATGGGCCGGGGCGAGCGCGGTGACGAGCGCGGTGGCGCTGCCGGCGTAAATGATCTCTCCGATGGTGCAGACCACGGATACCGTGGCGATGGCCGGGGTACCCCAGCCGGGTCCCAGTGAGGTGGCCGCGAGGAAGCCGAGGTAGGACGCGGCCAGGACCACGCCGGAAAGGGCCAGCACGGACCGCCGCGAGAAGCGGGACATGAGGACGGTGACCGGTACCTGCAGGGCGACGACCAGCACCGTGTTGGCCACGAAGACGGCTGCTGACCACACCGGGGACGCGTGCAACTGCGTGACCAGGACCAGAGGAATCGCGATCTCCGGGACGTTGAGGCAGAACGCGTAGACCACATTGGCGGCAAGTAGCGCGAACTTCCGGGGTGCGGGCGCCCTGCCTCCGTCGTCGGCCGGGGTGGCGGCCGGATGTGCGTGCAGGCGGACCGACCACGTCAGGGCCGCTGCGATGAGATAGGCGAGTCCGGTGACGGCTGCCAGCGCCCGCAGTGCGGTGGTGCCGCCCGCCAGGCACGCGGTGGCGAGGAGGGCGCCCGCGCCCAGGGCGGCGTTGCGCAGGGCGCGGCCTCCCGCGAGCGCGGCGTCGCGTTCCCGACCATGGGCGACCGTGGCCACGACGGCCGCATGGGCGGCCGGCCATGCCTGGTTGCCGATGCCGAGGAAGAGCGCCGCCGCCGCGAACAGTCCGGCGTGCCCCGCCGGGGTGGCCGGCAGCAGCGCCACGCCCAGCACCCGCACCAGCATCGATGCCGCCACGACCGCACTGCGGGCGCCCCGGTCCAGCCACCGGCCCACCGCAGGCGTACAGACCAGACCTGCGACGACACCGGCCGTCATGGCGATGCCGGTGGCCGGCCCCGACAGCCTCAGTACCGTCACGCCGTACAGCAGCAGAAAGGGCCGCAGCAGGCCCGTGCCGAGCGCGTCCACGGCCAGCGCGACGGCATATCGGGGGCCTCCGGAGGCGCGGACGAGGGCGCGGGGCTGGATCCTGGTGATGGTTGCCATGGCGTCAGACGGTGCGTTCGGCCGCCGGGGCGGGGCACGTCGGTTGACGCACATCGTCAATCGGCGCCGACGCCGCCCCTCCGGTCGGTGATGATGAGGGGATGACGCTGAGGATCGACATCAGCAGTCTGCCGTCCGAGCGAGTGCGCTTCGCCGCCTCCCCGCTGGCCGAGCTGACCGCGATGCTCCACGTGCTGGCCGAACCCGGTCACCACCCGCAGTTCGCGAACTGGGCCGCGGACGTCTGGGCCGGGCTGCGGCCGGAGCTGGCCGAGCGGCTCAGGGAGGCGGAGTTCCTGTGGCGTTCCTCGCAGGCCGACTTCCTGATCCCCTCGCGGCCCAGGTCGACCCTCGCCGAGGAACTGGACGACGTGGACCGGATTGACGACGAGACGTATGTGACCGCTGGGCTCGTCACCACGTGCGGCAGCAATCGGGTCCATTTCCCCGGGAGGTCGCCTCTCACCGATGCAGCCGCGCGTGAGCGGGCCCTGGAGGTGGCTCAGGCTCGCGGTGCGCTGCACGAGGCCTTCGCGGAACGGCTGCTCGCGGACTCGGCCGCGGTCCGGGCGCGGGTGCGCCACACCCTAGAGGAATGCGCCGAGGCCTTCTTCGACGCCGCCTGGGCGGACGTCGCGGTGCAGCTCGCCACCGATCTGCGCCTGAAGAACGAACTACTCAGGCGGCACGGCATCGGGGCGGCACTCGCGTCGGTCTCCGGCGCGGTCACCCTGGCACCGGACGGCGACTGCATCGTCGTGGACAAGGTGCAGGACAAGGCGACCGCAGCCCGTGGCGCCGGGGTCACCTTCATCCCCAGCGTCTTCGGCCGCCCGCACCTGGTGGCGGTCCACGCGCCCGGGTGGCATCCGGTGGTGCAGTACCCCGTCGCCGAGCCGAGTCCGTCGGAGCCGGTTTCTCTGGAGACGGTCACCCTCCGGCTGGAGGCGCTCGCGCATCCGGTACGGCTGCGGCTGCTGCGCACCCTGGCCCGCGGCCCGCACACCACCGGCGAGCTGGCCCACTTCTGGGAACTCTCACCCCCGGAGGTGTCCCGCCACCTCGCCGTCCTGCGCCGCGCGGGCCTGCTCACGGCCCGGCGGCACGGCCGTTACGTCCGTTACACCCTCAAGCTGCCCGATGTGACGGCGCTGGGCGCCGACCTGCTGGCGGCCGTCCTGCGCTGAGTGGCTTCCGTCCATCGGAACGCCCCGGGTGGCGCCCTCGGCGTGTGGCCGGGCGAGAGGGTGCCTTCCGCGACGCGCTCCGGCCCACACTCGTGCCCGCCGACACCATCCCGCCGCGTTTCGCCGGCGCGTTCCTGCGTCCCGACCCGCCCTGCGCCGGCAACTGACCGGATACGCCCGCACCAGCCCGGACCCCGTCACCTCGTCCTTCCCGGAGACCCTCGCGGAACACGCCCCGCTGATGCCCGCGCAGGTCGCCGGACGCCGGCGCACCGCCGACCGCGCCGCCCGCCGCCTGACGACGGGGGAGTGAGCCGCCAGTCGGCGGGCGGAGCGTGACGCGCCCACCACGTGGCGGCCGCCCGCACACCCCCTGCGCATGGCAGCCGCCAACGGGGCAGGGGGTCGCGCAACGGCGCAGGGTCGGATGACGTCCAACCTCGGGAACACGTCAGTGGGGTGGAAGCCCACGGGCGCCGCGCCAGGCGGCCATTCCGGAGAAGGAGGCCACCGGCGCGTGAACGCCGTGTCCCCGGGCTTCATCGACATGGGACAGCGATGCGCCGAAGGTCACACCACCCGTGCCGCGGCGATCGGCCGGTCGGTGACCGTCAGCTTCTCCGCCGTCGTCTTGCTGGTGTTGACGCTCCACCGATAGCGCGAGAACTCCCCAGTGGCGTCGGAGGCGTAGAACATCATGTGACCGATGCCCACGCCCTGGAAGTTCTCGCCGGTGACATTGCTGACCATGCGGCTGTCGGGGTACGCCGGGTAGTTGGACAGGCCGTACACGCCGTGCGGGTCGGAGGTGCAGTCGACGATCTCGACGGCGTACTGAGTCTCCCCGGTGAAGTCGGCGGTGCCGGTGAAGGTGCCCTTCACCTCGCGGACCATCACGATGTGGCCGGTGTTGTCCGCGACCTGACCGTTGTAGTCGATCGCGATCAGGTCGCCCGGCCGCAGGTCGGTCACCTTGCTGATGCGCCGGAAGTGAGGGCCGGCCGTACCGTTGGCGAAGGCTTTGCGGTAGTCCGCGGCCTCCGGGATGGTGTCCTGGAAATACTTCGTGAAGTAGTCGTCCGTCGCCCAGCCGTAGGTGTGCTTCAGCACCCGAGTGAGGAAGGACGAGCACCGGGCCTGGGCGATCCACGTCGTCGCGTCGTCGGGAGTGCCCCACGTCACGGACGACGGGGAGCCGATCAAGTAGACGTTGTTGGCGCGGGCCGTCCGGCCGCTGATGACGGCGACCTCGTCGGCGGTCAGTGCGCGGCCGTAGGCGCGAACGTCATCGACGGCGCCGTTGAAGCGGTTCGCCGGGGCGCTGTTCCACTTGGCGCGCCCGATGTTGAAGCCTTCCGTCGCAGCCCAGGACAGGGTCGAGTCCGCGCTGCCCTCCAGCGTGCCGTTGACGTAGAGGTGGATCTGCGCGCCGTCCCAGACACCGGCCAAGTGTGTCCAGAGGCCCAGTGTGGCGGGCTTGGCCGCCAGCGCGGAGACCTTGGTGCTCTGGTCGGCGCTGCGCACTTTGAACGCCCATGTGCCGGCTGTGTCGTCGTACTGAAGGAGGAAACGGCTCACCATCGAGCCGTCCTGGCTCACCGCGGTGTACATGGTGGAGAGACTGGCCGTGTCCGACAGACGCACCCACGCCGAGACGGTGAACGGTGCCGTCGTGTCGAGGACCGAGCCCGTGGCCGCGTACGCACCCGACGTACCGTCAAGGCTCAGCTCGCCGCCGGCCCGCAGCGTCGTCCACGTCGCGCCCGGACCGAGGGTGACGGAGTGTTCGTAGCCCGACCGGTCGGCTCCCGTGCCGTCCAGCGGCCAGTGACCGACGAGACCGTCCGGCAGGTGACCGGCCGCCAGCAAACGCTGGTACTGCACCATCTGCTCGGCCTGCAGTAGATGCGGCGCCGACACCGGCGTGAACGGAGTGTCCAGTGGCGCCTCGGCCGCAGCCGTACCGGCGCTCTGTACCACCCCCGCCAGCGCTCCGACTCCCACGAGCGCGGCCCCGCCCAGCAATCCGCGTCTGCTGACCACTCCGGCCATTGCGTCCCCTCCCTCAACAGGCCGATCCGCTGTGACCGGCCCGCCTTTTGAATCAACGGGATGAGTCTAGCCACGTGGGCGAATGCCTGACTGACCGGTCATCAGCCCTCTGCCCCCGGCCCGCCATCGCCGGCGACTGGACCACTGCCCTGTCCAAGCCGGCCCTGCACTGACCCGCCCGGCGGGCACCGGCACCGGCACCGGCACCGGCACCGGAGCATTCGCGTTCACCGGGCCCGCGATGCCGTCTCGCGGACGGAGCCGAATCAGCACGTTGGCAGGGCTGGGTTCGGCGATCCCCGGCTGACGCCGGCTCGGTGGCCGAGCCGGCGTCAAGGGCCGGCAAGTGTCAGACAGCGTCCAGCTCGGCGATCTCCTCGTCCGTCAGCTTCAGCTCGGCAGCCGCCGCCGAGTCACGGATGGTCTCCGGCCGGCTGGCGCCGGGGATCGGAACGACGATCGGCGACTTCGCGAGCATCCAAGCCAGGCAGACCTGCTGCGGGCTCACCCCGTGAGTCTCGGCTACGCGCGCGAACGGTGCGTAGGCAGAGCCCAGTTCGCGCGCACGGGAGATGCCGCCCAGGGGGCTCCACGGCAGGAACGCGATGCCGAGCTCGTCACACAGCTGAAGCTCCGGCTCGCTGGAGCGGAAGGCCGGCGAGAACTGGTTCTGGACGGAGACCAGGCGGCCTCCGAGGATCTCGTCCGCCTGCCGGATCTGGTCCGGGTCGGCGTTGGAGATACCGGCCATGCGGATCTTGCCCTCGTCGAGGAGTTCCCGCACCGCACCGATCGATTCGGCGTAGGGGACCTTGGGATCGGGACGGTGGAACTGGTAGAGCCCGATGGCCTCCACGCCGAGGCGGCGCAGGGAGGCTTCACAGGCCTCCTTGATGTGCTTGGGGGAGCCGTCCTGCGTCCAGCTGCCGTCTCCGGGACGCAGGTGGCCACCCTTCGTGGCGACGAGGACATCCCCACCCAGCGCGTGGGAGGCGAGAGCCTTGGCTATCAGGGTTTCGTTGTGACCGACTTCACCGGCGTCCCGGTGATAGGCATCGGCGGTGTCGATCAGCGTCACGCCGGCGTCGAGCGCGGCGTGAATGGTAGCGAGGGAACGTGCCTCCTCGGGGCGGCCCTCGATCGACATGGGCATGCCGCCCAGTCCGATCGCGCTCACCTCGACGTCACCGATGCGGCGAGTGTGCATGTGCTCGAGACCTCTTTCGGCTTACGGGAACTGTTGCCGACCAACACCTGCGGCAGGGGCCCGCGGCAACGCGGCACAACCCAGCGTCGTGGAGCGGCAGCCAGGGGTCCAATAGAAGAAAGCGAACGCATTCAGCAGCGAGTCATCTGAATGGGGCGACCTTCACAGCGCTCGCCGATTGCAGCGCGAGCCGGACCGCGCGCAACGACCATGCCGCTGGGCGAGGTCCGACTGCGGAAGCCTCGCTCCAACGCGGTTGCCTGCATGGCTGCCCGTCAGGCGGCGCTGTCGGCCAGGGTCTCGCGCACCACGATCGCCGCGCGCTCCGCATCCTCCCGCGAGACGTCGAGGTGGAACACGAACCGGAACTGCGGTCCGCCCGTGCACAGCACACCCCTGGCGGCCAGCCGTTCCACCAGATCCTGCGGCGTGACGCCCGCGACGGCCCGTGCGAACACCATGTTGGTGCGTGCCGCGCCGACCTCGATTCCCGGTACGCCGTCGAGGGCTTCGGCGAACAGCGCGGCGTTGGCGTGGTCCTCGGCCAACCGCTCGACGTGGTGGTCCAGTGCGTACGACGCGGCCGCCGCCAGTACCCCCGCCTGCCGCATGCCTCCGCCCAGAACCTTCCTCCACCGCCGGGCCTCACTGACGAATTCCCGGGAGCCGAGCAACATCGAGCCCACCGGTGCCCCCAAGCCCTTGCTGAAACACACCGACACGCTGTCGAAATGCTCAGCGATCTTCCGCGCTCCCGCGTAGGGATCACCGCCGCCGGCCACCGCTGCGTTGAACAGCCTGGCCCCGTCCAGGTGCGTCGCCAGTCCGTGCTTGCGGGCCACGGCCGTGGCCGACTCCAGATACTCCGGAGCGATCACCATGCCTTGGAACGTGTTCTCCAGACACAGCAGCCGGGTCCGCGCGAAATGCGGATCGTCCGGCTTGACCGCCGCCTCGACGTGCGTGAGGTCGAGTGTCCCGTCCTCCTGGTGCGGCAACGGCTGCGGCTGAATCCCGCCGAGTGCCGCAGCCCCGCCGCCCTCGTGGGAGTAGATGTGGGCGTTCCACCCTGCGATGTACTCGTCACCACGCCCGCAGTGACTGAGCAGCGCGCACAGATTGCTCTGGGTGCCTGACGAGACGAAGAGGGCGGCGGGGAAGCCGAGCAACGCCGCCAACCGTTCCTGCAAGGCGTTCACGGCGGGATCGTCGCCGAACACGTCGTCCCCCACGTCGGCTCGCGCCATGGCCGTACGCATCGGATCGGTGGGGCGGGTGACGGTGTCGCTCCGCAGGTCTATGACGTTGTCCATGCCTCCTTCCTACCCGGCCACCGTCCGGGGAGCGTCGGCGGGGCGGCCGGTCCGCGCCATGTACTGGCCCCCCGAGATGCATGCTGGCGCGGCGAGGGGGCGCGGTGCGGGGGAACGTCGTGCGTATGCGGGCGCGTGACACCGTCGCGTCACGCCCCAACCGGGTTGCTCACAGGCTACGGTCGAGCGGCGAACGGGGATAAAATTTGAAGCCGCCCACGACGCGCCGGACCTGCCCCACCTCGCGCGCCGCCTGGAGACGAGCATGAGCCGCCATGCTTCGCAGTACCCGGGGTTCCCGGGTTCGGAGATCGCTGAACGGTTCATCACAGCCCTCCTCGCCGATCCCGGACGATGAACCCGTTGTCAAGACCGTCACCTGCGGCCACCCGCCCCCGCTGCTGCTGCACCGCGGCGAGGTTCGGGAGCTGCAGCCCGCCGATCCCTCGCCACCGCTCAACCTGGGAATGCTGGTGAGCGACGGCTACCACGTCGACCTCGCCCCCTTCCATCCCGGAGACCAGATCCTGCTATACACCGACGGGGTCACGGAGACCCGCGACCGCTCCGGCGCCTTCTATCCCTTCGCCGCACGCATCCGCTCATGGAGCGGCGAGGCGCCCCACCAGCTCCTCGACCATCTCCACCGCGACCTGATCGCCTACAGCGGCGGCGAGCTCGACGACGACATCGCTGTCCTCGTCGCCCGGCGGCGCCTGGGCAGCTGAGACGAGGCTCTGAGCTGCGCAGGCATGCCGGAACTCGTTGGGAGCGGTCGGTCAGCCGGCTTCCCCGTCATCCCGTCGAAGGCGCATCCACTTGTGCGCGGCGGTGGGTCATCGCGCGGCTCGGTGAGCGGCCGGTGGGCTTGATCGGCTGGGGCGGCGTTGATCTGAAGGGCGGGAGTGCCGAGATCGATTGCTGGTTGCTGCCGGCGGGTGGCGGGGGTGGCGGGGGTGGCGTCATGGTCGACGCGAGCCGCCCTCGGGACGGTGGCGATGGCGAGCACTCACGCCATCGCCACCGCCGAGATGCGAACCACCCACCGACGCGAGAGACGCCTCGGAGGGAAACGCAACAGCGTCAGCCCCTCTCGTGACTGGCAGGCCACCTGCTGGGAGGACGGAGACGAGCGTGACGGGAAAGACCTGGCAAACCTGCGTGGCGGCTCAGGCCACTTCGGCCGTATGCGGCTCACTACGAGTTGCCGCCGCCGTCGCGCTCAACGACATGCTGGCCCTCATGGTCGCTGCCGGGCTCGTTCATGAAATCCCCGACGCGGACGTCAGACGAGGGGCGCAGGAGCGGTCACTTCCGCTTTGCCTGTCGCACCTGCGTCGTAAGAGCATGTTCGCGTCACGCTGGGTTTGAGTAGAGAGCCACCGGTATATGAAGCACGCTGCGCGCCACAGATGGATGGCCACCCTTGTGCCCGCCGCGGCCCTCGCAGCCGCCGCGCCGTTCGTCGTCCCGGCTCTGGCAGGCGCGTCCCCTGCTCCGGCCGCACGGGCAGCCGCACGGATCGACGACCGTCAGCAGGTACTCGACGCCGTCGCCGATCAGATCACTCAAGGGTTCTCCGAGTCCGACCGGGCGCGAATACCCGGCTTCGCCGACATCGAGGTCGACCCCGACCGCAACCACCTGCGCCTGTACTGGAAGGGCACCCCGCCCCAGCGGGTCCGGCGCATCCTCGCCCATCTGCCCTCCGGCGTGACCGCCGAGGTCACGCCCGCCCGCTACTCCAAGGCCGAACTCCACGCGGCCCGCACGAAGTTGCTGCGCGGCCGCTCGTCGATGAACCTGCGGATCGCAGGGGCCGCGGCCCCCGTCCACATCACCAGCATCGCGCCAGCGGTGGACGGCAGCGGTCTGGAGGTCGGCTATGACAGCACCCCCGGTGGGGCGAACAGCCCCCTGGCGGTCACGGAGGGAAACGTTTCCCGGCGGGTCGCGGCGGCCGCCGACCGGCTGGCGGGCGTGCACACCGTCGCGATACACCGGCTGCAGAGCGTGGACCTCGCCTCCCGGCAGCACGATCGCTCGCCCTGGACCGGAGCGTCGGCGCTGAGCAACCCCACCGGCGGCATCTGCTCCGGCTCCTTCAGCGTGAAGAACGCCGCGGGTCGGTACATGCTGATGTCCGCCTACCACTGCGGCTCGGCCGGCGGCGGCCGGTGGACCACTTGGTGGGGCGGCGACCTGGTCGGCACCACCGACGCCTCCCAGCGGTCCCCGCAGGACGACGTGGTGGGCATCAAGCCGGCGTCGCAGCGGGCCCGCGGCTGGCTCTATGACGGTCCTGCAAGCCGCACCGACGGCTACGCCAAACCCGTCGTCGGCTGGGGCCACAACAACGTCGGCGACTACGTGTGCACCGATGGCGCCAACGGCGGTGTGCACTGCGGCGTGCGGATCGCTCAGACCGACATCGGCGTCACCGGACCGAACCACGTCTACCGCCCCGATGTCGACCTCGCCTACGCCACCTCTGCGACTCCGGGCGGTGTCGCGGCGATCAACGGCGACAGCGGCGGACCGGTCTTCGCGAGCGTCCGCAACCACACGGCCGACGAGGCCCGGGGAATGATCACGGCTCTCGATCGGACGGTCACCTGCCCGCCCGCGTACAACCGGGACACCGTGCTCGATGGTCACCGCAGGACGCCGTGGTGCGTGGCCGGCGTGTATTACGTGCCGATCGGACAGACCCTGCATGACATGCACTGGACGCTGGTCACAGGCTGACCACCCACGGGCCGACCGCGCCGCTCCGCGACCCGCGCGGCCCATGGTGAGCAGACGGGAGGTCGGCGGGCGGCTGCTTGTTCGGCCTGTGCTTGGTGTGTGTGTGTGGGCCGGTAGGCCTCGGTATCGGTGTGTAGCGCACTGACGCATGCCCCAGGGTCCTTCTCCAGCATCGCGGAAGAGTTTTACGGGACGGTGACGGTCAGTGTTGGGTGATCTCGGTATCGCTAGGCGGGTTACACCCGCGAAACTGCTGGCCAAGACGGCACGGGTCACCGCGCTGGCGCTCCTGTTCGTGTCCTATGTGGCCTACCTGTGCCAGGAGTTCCCGATTCCGAGTACGCAGGAAGACCTGTTGAAGGCCCTCCGGTCGAGCAAGCCCCCGGTGGTCGGGATCGGGTATGACGATCACGGAGTGGACCTGCACTGGGAGACGGCTCCGCTGATCTACCGGGAAGTGCACACGCAGGTACCGGGCGAGGTCGGCGACCAGGAAGTTTCCGCTGTGAAGGAGGCGATCGCCGCCAAGGCGGGCATGCGCGTCGAGGAACTCCCGTTCCAGGACTGGCGGACAGACCCCGAACAGGGGGGCCTGTCGGTTCTACTGCCCGCTGGCTATCCGCTCTTCCTTCGACCAACCGCCCTGCGTTGGGCTGTGGTCGGCGTGGGCGTGGCCGTGTTGACCGCGGCTTACGCCTTGCCTCGCAGGTATCAGCGGGTGAAAAACCGCGGCGTATGGTTCGCCATCTGCCTGACCACCGGGTTCGGGTTCTTCACCTTCCTGTGGCTCGAACGTTGTGTGGCCCCCGTTACGGGCGAGCCGCCCGAGCTCAAGCCGCGATACGCATGGGGGGCGTCGCTCGCGACCGGGGTGCTCCTCGCGCTGGGGGGGGGCTGGGGGCTGGTTCGCGTGATGTGGTGTTTCTAGGGTCCGTCTTCAAACGGATCTTGCCGAGAGCAGGAACGACGTGAGTGTGACCGCCGCTTCGTAGGAGGTGGCGGGGCTTGTCGTATCTGGTGGCGATGCCGCGGAAGCCCTTGAACAGGTTGAAGCAGCGTTCGACGGCGTTGCGTCGGCGGTAGGCCTCCCGGTCGAATGTCGGCGGTCGGCCGCCACGGCGTCCGCGGTTGTGCCGGTGGCGCTGATGTGTGCCCGGGCAGCCGACCGGTTTCGCGAGTGCCAGGTATGGAACCCGGTTCAACGGCCGAACTCCGGCGCCTTCGGACGGGGACGCCGGGGACCGGTGCGGTGAGCTCGATGCCCGCGCGTGCCAGGTGTGCGGCGAACCGTTCGGACAGCACCTCACTGTCGCGGAAGTGGTCGTAGCGGACGGTCGCGCGTTCGACGGTGACCCTGGTGCCGGTGGCCAGAGCAACGCCCTCCGCGCAGGTGCGCAACTGCTCGCCCAGGTCGTCCAGCGCCCGGCTGGTGGCGGCGCGCAGGCCGAACAGCCCCTCGGCGTACTCGGGGACGATGTTGGTGGCGGTGCCGCCGTGCGTGACGATGCCCTGGACATGGGAGGCCTCCGGCAGCCGACGGCCGAGCGCGGCCAGCACGTTGAACAGTTCGATGAGGGCGGCGAGCGCGTCGATGCCCTCGGTGGGGTTGCCCGTCGGGTGGGCGGCCCGCCCGTGGAAGCCGATCCGGTGCTGCTCCTGTGCGGTGAGTGGCGCCCGCCTCCAGCTGTACACGCCGGGATGGAACATCAGGGCGGTGTCGACACCGTCGAAAACTCCCGCCGCCACCTCCAGCGCCTTGCCGCCCCCGCCCTCCTCGGCCGGACTGCCCACCGCCAGCACCGCGCCGCCGAGTGCGTCCAGAACGGTATGTACGGCGAGCGTCGCACCGAGGCCCGCCGCCGCGATCAGGTTGTGCCCGCAGGCGTGACCCAGGCCGGGCAGGGCGTCGTACTCCAGTAGCAGCGCCACGGTCGGCGGCCCCTCGCCCGCACGCGCGGTGAACGCGGTCGGCATCCCCGCCACCTCTCGCCGTACGACCAGTCCCGCGCGCTCCAGTTCGCCCGTCAGCAGGGCCGCCGCGTGGTGTTCGGCGAAGGCGTACTCGGGATCGGCGTGCAGCGCCAGGGCCACGTCCCACAGGACGTCGGCCCGGTCGGCGACCTCCCGGCGGATGCGGGAGTACACGGCTTCGGGTGTGCGGGACACGGGGCCTCCAGACAGCGGACCGGGTTGCTCAACGGGCCGGGTTCCACAGAGCGGGTGCGCGACACCGCCGTACGGGGCGGTCCTTGCATCGACCCCTCGAAGGTGGTGCCGAAGGTGCTCGAAGCGACCGGAGAACGACTTCCGTCCGGCCGCGCCTGCATACGGCTGCGGGCGACGGTCCCCATCGATCAACCTTGATCAACCGGGACGGCGAGCCGCGCGACCCCGGAACAGGAATACAGTGCGCTCGTCCTGTTCGATCTCCAAGAGAGCATCCCAGAAGGGACCTAGGTGAACAGACGTCTCAGACGGCTGCTGGTGGCCGCGGGGAGCATGGCGCTGACGGCAGTGCCGCTCACCGCACCCGCGCAGGCCGTCACCATGTCGGCGAGCGCTTGCCCGTCCGGCTACCTGTGCGGGTGGAGCGGTACGGACGCGACCGGCTCCATGATGAAGACCCGCACCGACATGCCCACGATGGGCACGTGGGACAACAGGATCCGCTCCTACTGGAACCGCACGTCCAGCGTTTCCTGCCTCTACAGCGACCCGAGTACAGCGGCACCTACTTCCCCGACCCGCCGGACAACGGCTTGTCCGGCTACGACTCGAGCCTCGACAAGGCGATCAGCTCCGTCAAGTTCGTTCCCAACGAGCGGGAGTGCATGGGTACGCCCTACGCCCAGTGGTACGCGGAGCCCGCTCCGAGCACCGCCGGATTCGGCGACCTGAACGGTGACGGCCGCGCGGACCTGCTGTCCCGGGACCGCAGCGGCCGGCTCTGGTTCGTCTCCGGCACCGGGAGCGGCACGCTGCTCGGCGGCGGCTGGAACTCCATGGCCGCGCTCACCCGGCACGGCGACCTCACCGGCGACGGCACCGAAGACCTGATCGCCCGCGACTCCTCCGGCGAGCTGTGGCTCTACCCGGGCAACGGCCGGGGCAAGTTCGGCACACGCAAGGACCTCGGCGGCGGCTGGAAGTCGATGGCCACCATCACCGCCACCGGTGACCTCAACGGCGACGGACGCGGCGATCTGCTGGCCCGTGACGCGGCCGGCACCCTGTGGCTCTACCCAGGTACCGGCCACGGCCCCTTCGGCGCCCGCAAGGCCCTCGGCAGCGGATGGAAGGTCATGAACGCCCTGACCGCACCGGGTGACCTCAACGGCGATCGCCACGGCGACCTCCTGGCCCGCGACACCTCGGGCAACCTGTGGCTGTACCCCGGCAACGGACGCGGCTCCTTCGGCGCCCGGAAGCTCCTCGGCGGCGGCTGGGGCCTGATGTCGGCCTTCGTCAGCGTCGGCGACGTCAACGGCGACGGCCGCAACGACCTGGTCGCGGCCACCCAGGACGGCTACCTCAACCCCGACGCCACGGTCGAGGCGAACGAGCTACGGCTCTACGCAGGCGATGGCAGGGGCTCCTTCGCCAAGTACCAAATCTGGAACCGCAACTGGTACGACCTCAACGGCGGCTTCTGAAAGCGGTCCCTCCAGGGAAGGACAGCCTTGGAGGGACCCGCGCCGGGCGGCGCGCACCGATCAGCCGTGTGACAACGTTCAGGCCGATACACCTGGTGCAACGCAGCCTGTCGTTCTCTCCACGGACCCGCCGGGAGCCGAACCGGTGAAGAACCGGCGTTGATGCTACGTCCGTCCCGGCGGCTTGGCCTAGACCAAGGTTGACATGTACGCTCACGGAATCTTGCACTGCGGCACACCCCAGCACGGCTCCCCACGGTCGCGCACGAGGAAGGTCCCCCGCATGACGCCCTCCCGCACGCAAGTTCCCCGGCTCCGCGCCCTGTCGAGACTGCTCGCCCTGTTCGCCGTACTCCTCGGTGTCCAGGCCGGACCCGCCCACAGCGCCCACGCCGCCGCGTCCTTCAACGTGATCGCCTTCTACGACGGCACCTACGACGCGGCGCACATCAGCTTCGACCACGAGGCCAACGCGTGGTTCCCGCAAGCAGGTGCACAGAACGGCTTCTCCTACACCGCGACCACCGACTGGAGCCGGCTCAACACGGCGAACCTGGCGAACTACCAGGTCGTCATGTTCCTCGACGACTACCCGCACACCACGGCGCAGCAGTCCGCCTTCCAGACGTACGTGGCGGGCGGCGGCGGCTTCATCGGCTTCCACGTCTCGGCGTACAACGACAACACGAGCGACTGGCCCTGGTACCACAACACCTTCCTCGGCACCGGCACGTTCAGGAGCAACTCCTGGGGGCCGACCTCCGAGACGCTGCAGATCGACGATCCCGGCCACCCGGCGACCGCGGGTCTGCCCGCCACCATCACATCCTCGGTCAGCGAGTGGTACAGCTGGCAGAACGACCTTCGGCAGAACCCGGCCATCGACATCCTGGCCTCGCTGGCCCCGTCCACCTTCCCGGTCGGCACCGACCCCAACCAGACGTGGTACAGCGGCTACTACCCGATCGTGTGGTCCAATCGCCACTACCGGATGGTCTACAACAACTTCGGCCACAACGCGATGGACTACTCCACCAACACCACCCTCTCGTCGACGTTCGCGAGCGCCCAGCAGAACCAGCTGCTCCTGCAGGAGATCAAGTGGGCAGCAGGGCAGTCCGGTCCGGTGACCCCACCGCCCGCGAAGACCACCGGTCCCATCCACGGGTACGGCGGCAAGTGCGTGGACGTCGCGGGCGGGGGCACCGCCAACGGCACCGCGATACAGCTCTACGACTGCAACGGCACCAACGCGCAGAACTGGACCGTGGGCAGCGCCGGTACGCTCAGCGCGCTCGGCAAGTGCATGGACGTGACCTCGGCCGGCACCGCCAACGGCACCAAGGTGCAGTTGTACGACTGCAACGGGACGGGCTCACAGGTCTGGCAGCCCGGCGCCAACGGCTCCCTGGTCAATCCGCAGTCCGGCAAGTGCCTTGACGCGACCGGGCCCAGTTCGGCCAACGGCACCCGCCTGCAGATCTGGTCGTGCACCGGAGCGGCCAACCAGAGCTGGACCCTGCCCTCCTGAACACGGAGGCCCGGCGGGTTGGGGCGGCCGCCGCTACCGGGCCGCAGGTGCTGTGCGGGTTCCTGCTCGTGCTGCGCACCGGGATCCGGTAGGGAGTACCTGCGGCAGGGGGCTGGGATTCGGCGCGGGCATGAGGTGTCGGCGGTGCCCGGCCGCCTGGAACGAGGCAGCTGTCTGGGACGGGCTGCACCAGGTGCTGTTGGGGGTGCCGCAGGACCGGACCCGGGACCCGACCGCAGGTCCGGACCCCTGTGCGCCATCGAAGTGTGAGCAGTACTGAGTGCTGGGCGTCACCAACGGCGGGTCACTGTCCGGCTATCGTGGCTCCGCGTGACCCATACCGAGATCGAGATCACCGCAGAGCTGGTCCGGGACCTGCTGCACGACCAGCACCCGGACCTGGCCGGTCTCCCCGTGAAGCTCGGCGCACGCGGCTGGGACAACCAGCTGTGGCGGCTCGGCGACGACCTCGCCGTCCGGCTGCCCTGGGCGACGCTGTCCGCAGACGCGCTGCTGCGCAAAGAGCACACCTGGCTTCCCGCTCTCGCCCCGCATCTTCCCTTGCCGGTCCCTGTCCCGCAGCGCCTTGGCGAGCCCTCGAAGCGGTTTCCGCGGCCGTGGATCGTCACCACCTGGGTGCCGGGAACGCCCGCCGACCGTGCCCCCGCCACGCGAGCTGCTCAGTCGGCCGACACCTTGGCCGCCTTCCTGACCGCTCTTCACCGACCCGCCCCCGAAGGGGCGCCGACCGGCCGCGACCGCGGGGGCCCGCTGGCCGACCGTGCCGAGGGGTTCGCCCAGCAACTGGCCGCAGCCGCCGAACGGGGGCTGGTCCCGGATCCGGACGCCGTCCGCGCGGTCTGGGAGGACGCCGTCACAGCGCCCGACTGGACGGGGCCGGCACTGTGGCTTCACGGCGATCTGCATCCGGCCAACGTCCTGACCGCGGACGGCACGTTCTGCGGCGTGATCGACTTCGGCGACCTCTTTGCGGGCGATCCGGCCTGCGACCTCGCCGCCGCGTGGATACTGCTGCCGGACGGCGCCGTCGACCGCTTCCACGACGCTTATCAGCCGGCCCCGGACCCGGCGACGCGACGCCGCGCCCGCGGCTGGGCGGTGTTGAAAGCGCTCGCCTGCATCTTCATCGCAGAGGCAGGCGTCCTCGGCCGTCCGGGCGGCAAGACCACCTGGGGCCCGCCCGCCCAGGCCGCGCTGAAACGCCTCACCGCGACGGTCCACCGCCCTGGTTCCCCGGGTCCGCCCTGTATCTGGTGAGGCATGCCGGAGCTGCGTCGTGTGTGATCGCGGACGAGGCTCGAAGCAGGCTCAGCCGTGGAGGAAGGAGATGACTTCGGAGAATGGTGTGGCGGTCTCGGGTGTGAAGCGCCTGATCTCGCCTCGGAAGGAGCGGACCTCCAGCCAACTCTGGGATGCCGCAGTCGGGAGGACGTCCAGGAGCGCCTTGAGGTCTTTGGATGTGAAGACCTTGAAGGTCTGCGTCCGCCGGTAGTTGGACGGCTGGACATCGAACCTGAGATCGACGACCGGCTGTGGCCGACGACTCCAGTCGCTGTAGGGCAGTGCACCGTGGCCGCGGATTCGCGCGTCGACGAGGACTTCCGGATCCGCGTCGCCGATCTCGCAGTCGAAGATGGGAAAGGCTGTTGCGACGCGAGCGGCGATTGCCGGATACGCGAGGCAGGCTTGCCCGAGTGCCGGCGCGCAGAACAAGGCGTGACTGAAGCGTCCCACCGGTGTGGACAGCGGTACCTTGTGGTGGGATTGCCCGTCGAAGGGCAGATCCCGCCCGGCGCCGAGGACGGCCAGGAAGGACGACACGGCCGCGGGGTCATGGCTCTGTCCGCGCACGGTGAAACGAACGGCGCTGCGTCCCTGGTCTCGCAGCACGAAGTACTCGTGAAATCCCATCGGGTGATCCGGGGCATGGCTGCGGTGGTACGTCTCGTCAAAGCCATCGATCGGCAGATACTCGGGGACCGGGGCATGCGGCGGGGTGCTTGACTTGATCACGTCGAGGACGGGCGTCTGCTGGTCGAGTTCGGCGACGTCAATAGGCCGCTCGACCTCGGCGAAGCCCTTGCGGAGCCATTCGTTGATCTTGCGGGAAGCGTGGCGGCCGGCGTGCTGTTCATCGTCCAGCGTCGACGTGCTCGCCTTGCCGCTCGCGCCTACCGCACCCCAGCGGAGGAAGCATCGGATGCCTTCTTGACGAATCTCCCGGTACTCGGTCTCAGCCCCCTGCAGAAGCTCGAATCGCCGCCAGCCCGTCAACAGTTCCTCCAGCGCATGTGAGCAGGGGAGTGGCGCCGTGAAACCCCGGGCCGTCCTCCGGCCGACACGCTACCCGGTGACTGAGCCGGTGGTCCCCACTCCTGGCGTCGTTCACGCCGCCGCAGCGACTGGCCGTCCGCCCCAGCGGATGTCTTTCTCACTGCGGACACGCGCACGTTCGCGGCGTTGAGCTGCCAGGACGTCGAGGTGGCGGGCGTTGTCGTTGCGCCATCGCAGGTAGGCGTGCAGGGCCCGGGTCTGGGGGTCGAGCACCAGCCACCAGACATGGGATGTCCACGGGCCGATGTCGAGGAAGGAGAGAGCAGCGAAGGAACCGTAAAGGCAACGGCTACGGGACCGAAACGACACAGAATTCGCCCCTGTACTACCGTTCCTCAATTTCTGACATTCATGGGATGTCCCGGACGGGGATCAGCGTGATATCTGTACGAGTGCGCTTGTGCGGCCGGCTCGGGTCGACCCGCTCGGTACAGGAGGGCGGGGGCGGACGGGACGCCGGACAGGCACGGTGTTGTCCACGCTCACAGTGCAAGAGGCCCACCCGCGCCGTTCTGCCAGTACGTCAGGCGGCCGCCGACGCCGACGGGACGGCACGACGGCCGGGCTGCTGACACGAACGGCGGTCAGCTCCATTGATTCAGCACTCAGCCGCAGAAGGGGACACCTGCATGAGAAAATCTTGGATACTGAACCTGGTCATGCTTGTCACTGCCGCGCTCGGGGTGACGGCGGCAGGTGTGACTCCTGCCTCCGCCGCCTCCAACACGCCCTTACGGGTTATGCCGTTGGGCGACTCGATAACCTGGGGTGTGGGAAGCAGCACCGGCAACGGCTACCGGGGTCCGCTGTGGAACGAGCTTGCGGCGGACGGCCATCCGCTGGACTTCGTGGGCACCGGGCGGAACGGTTCGATGTCCGACCCCGACAACGAAGGCCACTCGGGATACCGCATCGACCAGATCGCCGCACTCGCGGACGCCTCGCTGACCCGCTACCGGCCCAACGTCGTGACGCTGCACATCGGTACCAACGATCTCCAAGGGGCCTCCGAGGTCGACACAGCCATCGCCCGGCTGAGGTCGCTGGTCAACCAGATCACCGCCGACGTCCCCGACGCGACCGTCCTCGTCGCCTCCCTGGTGGTGTCCACCAGCGCCTCGGAGGAGCAGTACCGGGGCGCGTACAACCAGGCCGTCCCCCGAATCGCCAGTGACGCACAGGCCGCGGGCAAACACGTCGCATACGTCGACATGAGCAGCCTGACCACGGCCGACCTGGCCGACCCCCTGCATCCCAACGACGCGGGCTACCAGAAGATGGCGGACGCCTTCCACCGCGGCATCCAGGCCGCGGACAGCGCCGGGTGGCTGAGGAACCCCGCGCCCGCCCCCGCACGCGTGCAGTCCGTCATCGCCGGCAAGTGCCTGGATGTCAACGGCGCCAACACCGCCGACGGGACCGCCGTCCAGATCTGGAGCTGTGGCGACAGCGCCAACCAGCTCTGGTCCGCCTACACCGACGGCACGCTGCGCTCCATGGGCAAGTGCCTCGACGCCGCCGGCGGGGGCACTTCCAACGGCACCAAGGTGCAGATCTGGGCCTGCCACGGCGGTGCCAACCAGGTCTGGCAGCCCTACAACGGCGGCTACCGCAATCCCGTCTCCGGCCGCTGCCTCGACGATCCGGGGTTCTCCACGGCCGACGGCACTCAGCTCGTGCTGTGGGACTGCAACGGCGGCTCCAACCAGAAGTGGACCACTTTGGCCGCCGGATGACCCCCGCTCCCGGGACCGCCCTTGTCGGGCTCCGCTCCCGGGAGGACATCGGTGGCGGGCGCCGCGGGGTGCGGCGCCCGCCGTGGCTGGGCTCAGTGGCCCGGTCGCCTGACGGCGACACCCTGAGACGACCTCACGGACGGCGGCAGCGACCGGCTGATCGACGGTTGTTCGCGTGCGGCGACGAGGACCGCATCCCGGAACCGATCAACACCTTCCAGACCGGCGCACCCGTCCGTTCAGTTCTCGGGGGGTGACATCGCCAGGTCCCTGCGCCAGGGCGGGCCGGTGCGACAGGCCGGCAGCCCGGGGAAGCGGCGCGGTGCGGGGAACACCGGCCCACCGTCATCACCGTCCGGGCCATTGCCGTCACCTCTCCTGTTCCGGCAGAGCCTGAATACGCGCGGATCGTCGTCTGCTGACCGCTGCGGGGGGTGATGTCCTCGGGCTGACGTCTCGCGGGGAACGCCCCTGAGGTCGACGGGCGGCGGCCTTGTGACGCACGCTCGTAAGACCAACTGCGGGGGATGCAGTGGTCGCTTGGGGGTTAGGGGTGCCGGGATCTCACCGACAACCCCGTTCGGGGCAGCGGGGGTATGCCATGCCCTGATCCGGCTTCGACCGAGGGGGCGTCAGTGGCGGAGGCAGCTGAGGCCGTCGGCCAGTTCGAGTGGGACCGTGGGCCCTAACGCAGGGCGGCGGCGACTAGGCCTTCCAGGGCCTCGCGTTGCACTTCGCCGCCGCTCACCAGCCGGTCGAAGACCAGCCCGTCGATGCAGGTCAGCAGGATGTGAGTGCGGTTCTCGGTGTCCGTGACGCCGTGCGCGGCGAGGAACCGCCGGACGGCCTCGCGGCCGGCGTTCTCGCGCGGTACGAGGATCTCGCGCAGCTCCGGGTCCCGTACGCTCTCGACGGCGCAGGCGTAGCGGGCGAGCGAGCGGCGACGGCCCTCGCCGGTGAGTCGCCGTCGGGTCAGCAGTGCCATGCCGTTCACCAGTTCCTCGACGGTGCGCAGGGGTGGAAGCTCTTCGGGCATCGTCTGCAGTTCCGCTTGGTCGAGTTCGACAAGGCGTGTGACGAGCGCGGTGAGCAGCGCGGCTCGGGTGCGGAAGTAGGCCGAGGTCGTGCCGAGCGGCATGGCGGCTTTGCGGTCGACTGCGCGGTGGGTCAGGCCGCGGATCCCTTCGTCGGCGAGTACGTCGATAGCCGAGTCCGCGAGGAGAGTGCGTCGATCCGAAGCCATGCCCCCTTTCTACACCTGTAGGGGCTCGCATAGGATCGCCTTCTACAGATGTAGAAGAATTGGAGCGTCGGCATGGGCAGCACGGCAGTGGTGGTCGGAGGGGGCATCGGCGGGCTTGCCGCGGCGATCGGCCTGCGCCGCATCGGATGGAACGTGACGGTGGTCGAGCGCGCGACCATGCTTGAGGACGCGGGGGCAGGCATCTCACTGGCCGCCAACGGCCTTCGAGCATTGGACGAACTCGGCGTCGGCCGGGCGGTACGGGATGCCTCCCGAGGCCAATACAGCGGCGGCACACGTACGCCACGGGGCGGTTGGCTGACCCGGATGGACGGCTCGATGCTGGAGAAGGCGGTGGGCACGCCGATCATGGGCATTCCCCGCTCCACGTTGCACCGGCTGCTTCGCGACTCCCTGCCCGCCGAATCACTGCTGGTCGGCTCCGAGGCGGGGCCGGTCTCGCAGACCGGCCCCGGGACGGCTCAAGTCGGCTGCGGCGACACGGTCCTGGACGCCGATCTGGTGGTGGCAGCCGACGGCATCGGCAGCAAAGTCCGCAGCCGTCTCTTCCCAGACCATCCCGGCCCGGTCTACAGCGGCTCGACGGTGCTCCGCGCTGTCACCGAGCACGCTGTCGATCTGCGCGCCGACTTCGAGCTGACCTGGGACCGGGGCACGGAGTTCGGGCACATCGCCTTCCTGGACGGGCGGGCTGAGTGGCATGCCGTCCTCAGTCTCCCTGCCGGGACGCGGTTCGCCGACCCACTGGCCGAACTGCGCCGACGCTTCCACGCCTGGCACGACCCGATCCCCGAGCTGCTCGAGGCGACCCGGCCCGCCGCCGTGCTGCACCACGACGTCAACGAACTCCGTACGCCGCTCCCCTCATACACCGTCGGTCGGATCGCGCTGCTCGGCGACGCGGCACACGCAATGACCCCCAACCTCGGACAGGGTGCCTGCCAGGCGCTGGAGGACGCGGTCACCCTGGCCGCCGCGCTCGGCACCGAGTCCACCGTCGAGTCCGCGCTCGCCCGCTACGACGCCGAGCGCCGGCCGCGCAGCCAGGCCGTCGCGCGGGCTGCTCGGCAAGCCGGGAGAATGGGTCAGCAGCTCTCCCACCCTCTGGCCGTGGCCATGCGGAACACGGCGATGCGGCTGACACCGTCCCGGGCCGCAACGCGCATGATCCTTCGCCACCATGCCTGGGTCCCGCCGCAGCTGAACTGATGCGGTTCGCGCGGATTCCCGTCGACGAGACCCCACGGCGTGCTCGTGTGAGCCCTGTACGCGCCCCCGCCCTGGCGAGAAGACTGCGCTGGCAGGGCCGAGAGGTGGCCAGAACATGACCCCTCGTCTTCGTACCTCTGAGGAAGGAAGGCTGCTGTGTTGTTGCGTCTGCCCACGTCGGTGTCCGATGCGCAGGCATGCTTGGCAGAAGGGGCGGTTCCCGTCGGCGGGGCGACACTCGTCTGGGCCACATGGCAGCGCGACGGTTTTCCCGAAGTGGCCGTGTCCTTACGGGACTTGCCCGAGGCCAACGTGCTGGGGCCGGAGACCGTCGGTGGCGCAGTCGTTCTGCACCGGATGGACGAGCGGGTGCCTGATGTGCTGCGCCTGGCCGCCGTCTCGGTGGGTACCGGCGCAGTGCGGCGGACGGCGACCGTCGGTGGCAACCTCGTAGGCAGCGCGCTGCGCTGCCTGCTGCCTGCGGCCCTTGTGCTGGACGCACGGGCAGCGGTGCTGGGGCCCGACGGAGTCCATGAGACAGACCTGGCCGAGCTGGTGGCCAAGCGTCCCGTCCTGCTCAGTCTGCACTGGCGTGCGCCGATCGCCTGCGCGTACCGCAAACTGCCGGGCGAGGCGGGCGGTCCGCCGCCCCTCGTCGTCGCTTCGGCGGTGCATGCCGACGACGATGGCCACCGCTTGCGGATCGCTGTACGTGACGGCTATGAAGTGCTCAGCGCCGGCGCCTCGTGCGGTTCCGACGTCGACGAGACACTGCACGCGCTGAGTTCGACGGCGGTCGGTGACCTTTCAGCCATCGCCCGGGAAGTCGTGCACTCACAGGTCGCCGCGCTGTTGGGCGGTCCCGGCGGGAACTGATGCAGCACGAGGCCGCTGGGCCTTCGCCTGCACCTCGCGGCTTGCCGCGTGCCCCTGCCGGCCCGCTCCCGCCGGTGATCCCGGATGCCGCCATGCCTTTCGCCATGGTCGCCGTCGTCGGCCGATGCCGCAGAGCCTCGCCCGCCGTTGACGCTGCACTCCGGGCCTCACTGCATCATGGGCCCGACGGTCCGCGAACGGTCCGGAGCCCGCGGTGGGCCGGGTTGCGCGACTCCTCGCGTCGGAGGAGGAGCCCATGCCGTGGCCGGAGCACCCCTTTCATCCGGTGCGGAGGCCGGCCGCCGGGCCGGTGAAGCGTTCCGGTCGGGCGAGGTCCCACAGCTCGATCCGTCCGTCTGCCGCAGCTGTGTCGCCGTCCAGCCGCAGTGTGACGACGTCGGAGACCCGCAGGTCGGACCATGTCCCCGCCACGCCGCCGCGGAAGACCTCGATGATGCCCGCGTCCCAGAACAGCCGCAGCGGCCCGTCGAGTCCGGCGAACGCCGCCAGGTCGACGGTCATCTCGGTTCCAGCCAGGGAACGGAGGGCGACTGCCCGCGCACCGTCCGCCGCTGCCGCGTCGAGCACCAGCTCCCCGGTGCTCCTGCCCCCGTCCAGGCCGACCGTACCGGCCACCGGTACGGGGGTCGAAGCCCGCCGCAGCCGGGTCAGTTCGGCCGCGGGCTCGCAGTACAGGCGTCCGTGCCGCACCGAGAGTTCGCGTGGCAGGCTCATGAAGCCCACCGCGTGGCCACTGCGGCCCGCCGGGTCCTGGTGGGTGCGGATCCAGCCGAACTGGATCCGTCGGCCGTCCGCGGTCCAGTACGACTGAGGCGCATAGAAACGGTCGCCGACATCCGCGACGCCGTTTTCGCGCACCTCGAAACCGGCCCCCGAGGCAGTTCCGGTCATCCACCACACCGCAGGCCCCTCCTCGCCTTCCTCGTGGATGACCGAGACCAGCAGTGCCCCCGTGTCCTCCACGGCGAAGTAGTCGGGGCATTCCCACACCGCGCCCGGCACCTTCGACGCGGCCCGGTCCACGAAGACGCCGTCGTAGTCCCACGCCCGCAGGTTGGCTGAGGAAAGCGCGAACACCGAGCCGCCATGGTCGCGGCGCGCGCCCGCAACGAGCTGACGCCATCGGCCGTGCTCGCGCCACACGCTGTGGTCACGGAATTCGGTGATGTCGGGTGCGGGCGGAGCGGACAGGAGGGGGTTCGCCGGGTCCTTGACGAAGCTCGACAGTGCGTCGTCGGCGGCGCGCGCGAGGCAGGGGAGCTGGGCGTCGCCGAGCACGCCGGTGTAGAGGATCGACACTCCACCGTCGTGTTCCACCGCGCAGCCCGAGAAACAGGCGGTCGCGTCGTACGGCGCCGATCCGGCCGGGCCGGGGAAGAGCGCCACCTCGTGCTCGGTCCAGGTGAGCAGGTCGGGGGAACTGGCATGACCCCAGTGCTGGTTGGTGAACTCGGTGCCTTCCGGGTTGTACTGGTAGAAGAGGTGGTGCCGCCCCTGCCAGTGGACGAGCCCGTTGGGGTCGTTCATCCAGCCCTTCGCGGGCGCGTAGTGGAGCCATGCGGGCATATCGAAGATTCCTCTCACTGCTTAGGAAATGCACACGAAGTTGCAAGCGCTCATGGGCGTGGGAACCGGTGCTCAGGACCGGAGACGTCTCGTACGCTTGCGGCGTGTCAACCCATGAAGATCACCGACCGAGGGCGAGAAGGCCTCGCCGTGCCGATGTCGCGCGTCTGGCCGGCGTGTCGCCCGCGACCGTCTCGTTCGTGCTCAACCGGACAGCCGGGCAGACGATCAGCGACGAGACCCGGCAGCGGGTCCTGCAGGCGGTCGCCGAACTCGACTACCGTCCCAACCGGGCCGCGCAGGGACTGCGCCAGGGGCGCAGTGCCACCATCGGTTTCGTCAGTCACGACGTCGACTTCGGCGTGTTCGCCGCCTAAGCGGACAAGTTGCGTGAGGTCATCGACCGCAGCATGAGCGACCTCGCCGCCGTCGGTGCCCCCGCCACCTGGGTGCTGTCCAACCATGACGAAACCCGTCACGTCACCCGCTACGGCCGCGCGTACACCGGCGTGACCGCGCCCCTGCGCAACCAGTACCAGCCCACCGACCTCGCCCTCGGCACCCGCCGCGCTCGCGCAGCCGCCCTCCTCATGCTCGCTCTGCCCGGCGGCGCGTACATCTACCAGGGCGAGGAACTGGGGCTCTACGAAGTCGAGGACCTCCCCGAAGAGGTCCTGCAGGACCCCACCTGGGAACGCTCCGGCCACACCGTCCGAGGCCGCGA
The DNA here is from genome assembly GCF_014905555.1 of Streptomyces sp. Y2F8-2. GTDB lineage: Bacteria > Actinomycetota > Actinomycetes > Streptomycetales > Streptomycetaceae > Streptomyces > Streptomyces cynarae. The sequence goes on from NZ_BNGS01000015.1 coordinate 140,435, forward strand.
CGGATGCCGTGTCCCCCTGCCCTGGAGCGGCGACACCCCGCCCTTCGGTTTCGGTCCGCCCGGATCCACCCCCTGGCTCCCGCAGCCCGCGGACTGGAAGGCGTACACCGCCGAAGCCGAGCAGGCCGACCCCGCCTCCATGCTTCAGCTCTACCGGTCCGCCCTGCGTCTGCGCCGCGCCCACGCCGGCCTGAGCGGTGAGGAGTTCCGCTGGCTGGACGGCCCGCAGGGCACGCTCCTCTTCGAACGCGGCCACGGCCTGCTGTGCGCCGGCAACCTTTCCCACCGATCGGTCCGTCTCCCCGAGGCCTGCAGCCCCCTCATCGCATCAGGACCGCTCGACAAGGACGGGCTGCTGCCCTCCGACACCACGGTCTGGCTGCGCCGGGACTGACGGAACCCGTGATCGCAGCTCAGCCGACAGCCGCCTGCGCCCTCGGGTCGCGGGTCAGCCTGCCCCGCCACCCCCGCCACGCACCCGAATGTCGGTGAGGGCGGGTGGGGGTGGGCCGCTGGCGACGAGCACGAGTGGTTTGGGACGAGCCCGCCGCCGCAGGCCATCACCCCTTTCTGAGGGTGATGGCCTGTGTGATGGCCGCTGCGGCCGCCAGCAGGCCGGCGGCGACGGCGAACAGGACGCCCGTGGACACCAGGACGTCCGCCGAGTCCGAGGCGTTCTGCAGGTTGGTGAGCATGATGTTGACCGGGGAAACACTCTTGCCCAGCAGCACGGCCAGCAGGAGCACCAGGGCGAGGACGAGCGCGTAGCCCTGCCGTCGGAACACCAGCCGTGAGCAGGCCAGTCCGATGGCCATGCCGATGAAGGCACAGGTGAGTTGAGCCTCGGCCCCCAGCGCCAGGTCGGCAAGGCCGAGTGCATGGGTCCCGAACATCAGCGGCAGCGTCAGGCCGACTGCAGTCAGCAGCACGCACCATACGGTGGCCGTCGCGATCGTTGCGAGCAGGACGCGGCAGTGGCTGCCGGAGCTCACGACGACGATCGAGCGGTGCGGCTGATCCTCAAGACCGATCAGTGCCATGGTCAACCATACCGAGCACGGCAACAGAGCCCCGGCCACCGAGGCGTAGGTCCCGGCGAGCGGGCCGGTGTCGCTGCTGGTCAGCACAACCACCAGGCCGAGGAACAGCAACAGCGGCGCGAGATAACGCTGGGAGAGCAGCAATACCATGAACATGTAGCGGACCAGAGCGATCACAGGGCGGCCCTCCTCGCATCCGCCCGAGGACTGCCTTCGTCCGCGGCCCCGACAAGGCCCTCCACCGACCATTGGTTCTGCAGCGCCGTCAGCAGAACCGCGTCCGAGTGCTCACGCGCCACCCGCAGGACGACCGCCTTGCCACGCTGGGCAGCGTCCACCACGCCTGGCAGCACGTCCCAGTTGACCGCGACCGGAGTGACACCGGTGGGCGGCACGGTCAGGACCAGCTCGACCATCGAGGCGCGACAACCGCCGGGTCGGCCGCCGCGCCAGGTGACCTGACCGTCGCTGATGGCGTATGCGCCGCCGGCGTGCGTCTCGGTGATCGCCTCGCGGTGATCGGTGAAGACGACCGCCCCGCCCTGTGCGGCCACTTCGTCGATCAACTCGGCGAGGACACCGTGGGCCGATGCGTCCAGACCCGACCAGGGTTCATCGAGGACCAGCAGTTCGGGCTGGACGAGCAGGGCCTGGGCGAGCGCCACCTTCTGCGCGTTGCCCTTCGACAGCGTGCGCAGCGACGCGTCCTGCCCGCCCACCAGGGACAACCGCTCCAGCAGGTGAGCTGCTCGGGCGCGGGCGGCGGCGGCCGACATGCCACGGATACGCCCCATGTGGGTGAGGTAGGAGATCGCCGAGATGCGGTCCTGGGGGGTGAAGCGGTCCGGTACGTAACCGATGTGCGGTGGTCTGCCCGACACGGTCCCGGAGGTGGGCCGCGACAATCCGACGAGGATCCTCAGCAAGGTCGACTTCCCCGAGCCGTTGCCTCCCACCACCGCGAGGACGTCACCGGTCGAGACCTCCATGTCAACGTCACTGAGGATCCACGGTCCCCGGCCGTAACGTTTGCCGACCGCCTCGCACCGTAACAAATCGACTCCTTGATATGCCTTCAGCATCACACCACCGAACTGGCTGAGCACGGCGTCGCCGCCCTGAAGCCCTGGTAACTGCTGCGCTAGCTCCGCTCCCTGCGCGGCCTCCGGTTGGTACTCGTCGTACCAGAGGTCCTCAGCATCCTTACACGGCCGCGGGCTTCTCCCGGACTGTCCGCGGCTCTGCGGCCCCCGATCAGGAGGTCCGGCTGCTGTCGGCCGCGCCTGGCGCAGCCGCGGGAGGGCAGACCGACGCTCCGACGCCCCAGCAACCGCACAGACAGTTCTCACCGGTTTCATGGCGGGTCTGGCATCGGCAGGCGGCAGTGACCGCAGCCCGTACCAGCAGCGGGCGTGACGGCAGCGGCACCTTGGCCTTCACCGCTCTGGAACTCGCAGGCGCGGGGCAAGACCGCGCCTGCGGCTCCCTGGGGCAGGCGGGTCAGGTGCTGGGGTGGTGGGCCCAGGGGTGGATGGGCACGGCGTCCGTGCCGCGGCCCCGGCCGTCGAGCAGTCGGCCCATGCGTTTGGTGGTGCTCAGGACGATGGCGCGTTCGACCAGGGTGAGTGTCGGTATGCGTTCAGCGAGTTTGGTCTCCAGCCGCTGGCTGTCGCCGAGGGAGCGTAGCCAGACGATGACGGTGCCGGATACGACACCGTCCGCTCGTGTTCCGGCCGTGCGGCTCAGCCCGCACTCATGGCCGCGTCGGCAGCCTTCAGCGTGAGGTTCTTCCGGGCGACCCGGCATGCGCTCGGCCTACGTGGCTCTCCCGGGTGCGGCAGCCGTGAGGTCGTCGCGGAGCGAACGCCGTGTCCTCGCCGTGCGCAGCCCCAGGAACACCAGCAGTCCGAAGGGCGACAGCAGGATCGTGAAGACCAGCAGGGGCCCCATCAGCAGCGCGGAGATGCCAAGCCGTCTGGCCTCCCGGTACATCCATTGCCCGATCAGGAGATCCCAGGCGATGACCTGCGCCCAGATGGCTCCCGCGCCGTCCGCGAGTGCCGTCAGCTCGCGGAAGGTGTCGATGTCGGGGCTGATGACCGCGGTCAAGAGTTCGGGGAACGCCGGGACCGCGAACGCGAGGTAGACGAGCAGTACGGGCACCACGGTCACCGGTGATCCGGCGATGCGAAAGGTCGGGCCCCATGTGGGGGCGAAGATCATGAGCAGCCAGACGGGCGCGGCCAGCCAGAAGGAGAGCTCGAAGAGGAATGCGGTCATGACACGAGTTCCTTCGAGGCGCCTGCGTCTGCCGTGCCGGTTGCCTTGCCGGAAGAGGAAGTCGGAGCACGCAGGGATCCGTACGTGCCGAGAATGACGGCTGCCGGAATCAGGCTGGCCACCCCCAGCGTCGCGCCGTCCGGGTGGATCAGCGGCTGGCCCCGCAGCGCCTGCCAGAGGACGAGGGCGAAGGTGGCGGCGTACACCGCTGAGGCGAGCAGTACCAGGCGCAGCCGTACCCGGTCGTCGGCGAGGCGGGTGAAGCGCGGTGCGAGGGCGGTCAGCACCATGACCAGCAGCGGCAGGAGTTGCAGCGCGTGCATGCCGACGAAGTGCGGGATCCGCAGATCGCCGCCGGTCGTCGACCAGCCGGTCAGTGGCATGGAGGGACCGCCGTCCGGCACGCCCACGCTGTGCGCGCCGACCACCTTGGAGACGCCGCGCCGCTGCCCCGGCGCAGGCCGAGTCATCAGGAATCCGACCGCGGCTCCGGCCACAGTCAGGACGATGCCGGACCGCATCGCCCAGGCGGACGCTCGGTCGGAGATTTCGGCGCGGAGCAGCAGCAGGGCGATGACGAGCGTGCCGAGCCACAGGATGACGACTGTGACGGCCATCGCCTTGAACAGCGTCTCGTCGAAAGGTGTTTCGTGGTTGAAGTGGCTGCGCTTTCCGCGGATCACCTGCCCAGTGATGATCACCATCTCGACGAGACTCGCCAGTGCGACGACCGTCCCCGCCCACCAGCCCACGCGTCGACCGGTCGGGAGAAGCGACAGCATCCAGGCCAGGGAGAGGCAGTACGCCACGAATGAGACCGAGAACTTGAACGGCTTGAACCAGATCGGAGCGCCCACCAGGACGCGGCCGTCGACGACGAGTCCCACGGCGGACAGGGCCGCCAGCACCACCATCGCCGCAGAGAACAGCACCAGTGGTCGATGCCATGACCGCCACGGCGCCGAAGGCCACCGCAACGACGCAGGCCACGAGGACGGAAGTAATGAAGACACAGCCCCTCCCAAGGATGGATAGCGGTGCTATCTGCTATCTGATAGCCCCACTATCTATGATGGAGGGCGGAGCTGGCAAGAGCCGGCGCGGCGAGCAGGGCGGAAGTCAGGGAGTGAACCCACGGTGCGTATTGGGGAGTTGAGCCGAAGGACCGGCGTGCCGGTGCCGACGATCAAGTACTACGTCCGTGAAGGGTTGCTGCCTCCGGGCGAGCTGACCAGCCCAAATCAGGCGACCTACGGCGAGGCGCACGAGCGTCGGCTGCAACTCATCCGCGCCCTGCTCGATGTGGGCGGCATGAAGGTGGCCGTGATCGCGGACGTACTGAGGGCCATCGACGATCCGGCGCGTCCGCTGCACAAAGTGCTCGGCGCCGCCGCTGACCGCCTCGGTGCCGTCGACGTCGAGCACGACGACACCGGGTCTGCGGCCGCGCATGCCGTCGTCGCCGACCTCATCTCCCGGCGTGGCTGGCGGACGCACGAGTCGAACCCCGCCGTGGCCGACCTGTCCAAGGCCCTTGCCGCCATGGACAAGTTGGGCCATGGGGCGTTCGCCGAGGTGCTCGACGACTACGCCGACGCAGCAGAGCAGGTCGCCCGCGCAGACCTCGCCTACGTGGACCGGCGGGTGGCGGTTGAGGACATGGTGGAGAGCGTGGTGATCGGAACCGTACTGGGTGAGGCGGTGTTCAGCGCGCTGCGCAGGCTGGCCCATGCAGACGCCTCGGCGAAGCTGTACGGCACGGATGGGCCGCCGGAGCGGAAGTCGAGCTGAGCGACTGCGAACAACGACTGGCCGGCACCGGAACACCTCGCCCCGGTGATCGACTGGTCCGTCACAGCTCTGCGGATTCGGGCAGCCCGGTGACGCAAGCCGCACAGTCGCACATACCGCTGAAAGCCACTGTGGCCACGTACCCTCGGCCGATGGACAAGATCGCTGCACGACTGGAGGCAGGCGCCACGCCGTCAGCCCCCGCTCTCATACTGCGTCCTTGGAGCCCGGCTGACGTTGCCCACCTGGTCGAACTGTATCGTGATGCGGCCCTGCGCCGATGGACGAGGTCAGCCGTGAACGACGAGGCGAGCGCGGAACGGTGGATTCAGGACCAGCAACGGGGAAGGGGGATGCGTTTGCGGAAGTGTCACGCTTCGGGACGGAGCTGTACGCGTGCCTGACCGCACGGGGCGACGCGCTGTTCGAGTTATGCGACGCTCAGTCCGGCCGACTGAAGCACTGACCCGCAGCGCGCCCCCAGCTTCGTCTGACCCGGCGTGGCGCGTTCGGTCAAGAGCTGTCGACGATGCGGTCGAGCAGCGCTCGGGCCTCGGTGGTGCGGTGGTGGTTCGGGCCGAAGGCGGCCAGGCAGGCGTCATGGGCGGCCGAGGCTCGGCTGTGGGCCTCGGTGACGCGGCCGAGCCCCAGGAGGGCGGTGGCCACGGCCGGCTCGACGGCGCCGGTCTCCGGGCGGCCCTGCTGCTCCTCTGACAGGCTGCGGCGCAGCTCGTCGGCGCGCTCCGCCTCGGCGAGAGCCTCCTCGTGGCGGGCCTGGCCGAGTTCAGTCGCCGTCCGGGCCCTGGGCGGCCCTTCTGCGCCTGGGAGCCGTCGTCTTGCGGATCTCCTCGGTGGCCGCGCGGAACGCGGGCGCGGCGTGCTGGAAGTAGTCGAAGAGCAGATCGCGCTGCTCCGGGGTGTAGCGGGCCAGGACCTCGGCGATGTGCCGGCGGGCGGGGCCTACGACCTCCTCGATCCGGGCGAACGCGTCCGGGACCGGTTCCACGATCACACGTCTGCGGTCCTTGGGGTCCGCGGTGCGGCGCGCGTATCCGGCCCGCTCAAGGCGGTCGATCAGGCGCGTGGTGGCGCCGGTGGTAAGCCCGGTCCTCGTGGCGAGTTCGCCCGAAGTGAGGCCGTCTTCCAGAGTGATCAGGCTGAGCGCGTACCACTCCGACGTGTGCAGTCCAGCGGCTTCCGCGCTGGCCAGGCCCTGGAGGCCTACCGCGTCCAAGTACTGACGGAAGATCACATGCTCGTCCCCGCCGCCCAAGGGGGTTGCCATCGCCGAGGTCCTCTCCTAAATTTATCTGCACAGATGCAGATACTGCTTATGTTCAGAATCTGCTTCAGTTTAGCCAGAAGAGGAGTCCTCCGTCATGTCAACAACCACCTGTGACGTCGCCGCAGTCACCTCTGTGCTGAACGAACTCGTCGCCGCATGGGAGCGGCACGACGCCGACGCATACGGCGAGCTGTTCACCGAAGACGCCACCTACATCACCTACGTCGGCACCTTCTATCAGGGGCGCCAGGACATCGTGGACAGTCACCGCACTCTGTTCACGACCTTTCTCAAGGGCACCAAGCTCGCGGACGAGGTCCTCGCCATCCGGTTCCACGGACCGGACGTGGCCGTGGTGAACGGGCGCGGCGACACCTTCAAGAACAAACGGCCACGCAAGCTCACCAAGATCCAGACCTACACCTTGGTCCGGCAGGACGACGGTAAGTGGCGCATCGCGGCCTTTCACAACACCAAGCGCAAGCCGCTGATGGAGTCGATCTCCTACAGGTTCGCCCCGGGCCTCATCCCTGCCGCCGGGAAGTGAAATCCCGTGGCAATACAGAGACAGACGACACCGCGATCCACTGGGACCCCACGAGGCGAGGGCTTCCTCGCCTCCGTCCCGCCATACCTGGTGCCACTGGTAGGCCGACTTCCGGCTCGCCCGCAGCCGCCGCGCGACCTCCGGCGGCTTGACCTCCTGGGCGAACAGTTCCGCCGCCTGCATCCGCACCGCCTCTCGGTGTCGACGTGCCTCCGGTGTCACCCCGCCCCCGCCCACCGCTCCGCATACCTCACACACCACGGACGACAGCCAACAGCCCACCGGTATCGGCAAGTGCCCCGAAGATTTCCCTGACGAGCCGAAGTCAGGACCGCTGTGACCCGGTCATCGCGTGGCCTCGGCCACGGCCCGGTCGTGGAGGAGGGCGAGGAGCTGTTTCGTGTGGCCGGGCAGTTCTGCCTCCGCCAGTCCGGTGACGATGTCGCGCAGCGACATGGGCTGATCGACCAGGAGGGTTTCGTTGGACAGGAGCCGGGCGGGCACCAGGGTGGCGAGCTCGGCGTCGCTGAACGCCGCACCTCCGGCGAGTGCGCACAGGACGGCTGCCTGGCCGCTGATGCGGTCCCGGAGCCCGGAGTTGCCGCCGGCGTGCGCGATGGTTTGCTCGATGGTCCAGGCGTCGAGGGCGATCCGGGTGTCGTACGTCGTGTTGACCCCCGCTGCGATACCTGCGACGGCGGCGATGGTGGCGGCGCTGACGCCGAGGCTGACCCGGACACCGGTGCGCCGGTCAGCACCACGGCCCGGCATCGTCGCCGTGCTCACCGGCCTCCCGTCCGGTCTGTGCCACAGCTGCCGCAAGCGCAGCCGGCGGCGGCCTTCGCCTAGGCCGGGCTGTGGGCCGGGTCGACGGCTTCCTCGTCCGGGGTGCAGCAGGCGGTGGTACCGCAGCAGGCCTCCGATGCGCTGTCGGCGCTCTTGTCTCCGCGGTGGTGAGGGTCCGCCCGCGATGGCGGCTGTGAAAATCGCTGTCCGATTGTCGGAACGCAGTGATAGAGATTCAGGGTGACAACGACACTCGAGTTCCCCGTTCTGCTGCGACTGATCGACGAACGGTCGACTGCCTTCCGCGCCGCGGTCGCCTCCGCGCCCAGCCTCGATGGTCAGGTGCCGACCTGCCCCGAGTGGACGCTGTTCGATCTGGCGCAGCACATCGGCGAGGGGCGCCGCGACTGGGCCGCCACCGTCGCCGCCGGGCCTGCTCCGGCCAAGTCCGCAGCGGAGGGCGCCCCGGCTGCGCCTCGGGAGCGCGAGGCCCTACTGGCCTGGTTGGCGGAGTCCACGGAGCAACTGCTGGAGGCATTGCGGAAGGCCGGCCCGGATCGCGGTTGCTGGACGTGGTGGGAGCCGTTGCAGTCGCCGCAGACCTCCGGTGCCGTAGCTCGGCACCAGCTCCAGCAGATGGCGGTGCACACGTACGACGCCCAGATCACCGTTGGTGCCCCGCAGCCACTGCCGGACGAGGTGGCGCTCGACGGCGTCGACGAGTTCCTGTCCACCTGCGTCGCAACGACAAGTGCCTGGCCGCACAAGCCCGCTGCCGTCGACTTCCACGCCTCCGAGGGCCGCTCCTGGCGCCTCTCGCTCTCCGCCGACGGCGCACGCAGCGCCCGCCTCCCCGGGCCCGGCACCATGCCGGCCACCGCTGCCGGCCAGGACCCGGACCCGGCCGCCGCCTTCTTCTCCGCTCGGGGCACGGCCAGTGAGCTGGTCCTCAGCCTGTACGACCGTATCCCGGTCAACTCCCTGGAGACCGACGGCGACCGACGTGTCTTCGAGCAGCTCAGCGCCTGGGACCCGGATGAGTAGGACGTGACGATGCGTCATCTCCTACGCCCCGGGGCATGCCTCCCGCCAACGGCTACATGGTCCACGGTTCGGGCAGGTGCTCGTCGCGGGGCTCGGTAGCGGGGAGCAGTTCCACCACGGCGTAGCCGAGGCGCGGCCGGATCCACTCGCCGTCACGTTCTGTGCCGAGCACACCGCCGAGGAAGGCCATGTCGAGTGTGCCGGTGGGCGTCTCCCAGTGGAACGGGACGCGGGAGATGTGCGAAGGGAAGTCCTCCTCGCCGGTGGTTCCCGGGCCGAACGACTGCTTGGGAGACGGTCCGTCGTCGGTGTATCGGTGGGCGAAGAAAGCGGTGATCCAGCCAGTGACCCTGTCGCCGCCGGACGCCGACTCCCACTTGTAGAGCGAACGCCAGAACTCCTGGTCGATACCCCACCCCGAGGCCGTCGCGCTGATGGAGTCCAGCACCGGGTGCAAGGCGGCGAACCACGGCCGCAGGCCCTCGAACCATCCCTCCAGCTCCCGCACCCGGGCGGCCAGCAGGCGCCAGTCTCGGTCCGTGCCCTCCAGTCGGATCCGGGGAATGCCGCAGAGCGAGGTCCACCGGAAGCGGTAGTACGGGCTGACCATGTCCATCAGCGCCACGAGCGCGGCCGTGGCGTCGGTGGGGGTGGTGGTCGAGAAGGCGGGCTGGAAGAGGTCGGCTACATCGTCGCCGATGCTGGCACGCAGGGGCTGTTGGACCAAGTTGATCGAGCGCCCCCAATCCAGCGGGGCCAGGTCGTCGCGGACGGCGATGGTCTGCTGGTGTCCCGGCGTTTCGGTGAAGAGTCCCGCGTATGGGCCGGAGTTCAGGCGGACGTGGACGGCTACCTCGTGCACGACGGCGTACCAGAGCAGGTCGGGTGAGAGGCTCAGTGGCAGGTGAGCCGTGAAGCACAGGTGAACGGCGCGCAGCAGGAGGCTGGAGGTGGGCTCAGCGATCTCTGGAGTGTCGGTGGACCAGCCGACGAGGCGATCGGTGCTGCGGTGGTGGAAGCGCGCCTGGTCGCGGAGCACAGCCCGCAGGAAGCGCTCGTTGCCGAGTTCGGTGAGCTCGGAAGCGAGCCAAGCAGCCTCGGGGTGTTCAGCGAGCGGCAGGTCTATCTCGAAAGCCATCCGTATCCCCCGGAAACCGTGACCTGCCCCTGATCGTAAAGGACCGATGAGACCCTCGGTTCTGTCCACCGCTGTGACAAGGTCGGAACTCTGGATCATCGGAACTCTGGATCAGACGATTTCACGATGCCCCTGGAATGCGGCGCCCCATCATGCAGTAGATCGGGCAGCCGGTGGCAGCAGGGGGGAGTGGTCGAAGTGTACGGTGGGCTCCGTCCGGTGGTATCGCGGTGACGTTGTGCGGTGGCGCGTTGGCGCTGTATGAGTACAGAAGCCGCAGGTTGCGGGACCTGTCAGGAGCGCCGGCGTTCTGGGGCTTGTGTCGAAAGTGCTGGTCACAGCCACTCATTGACGGCCGCGGCTAGGACGGTCGCCTCGTATCGCGTTGCGAGCTTGTCGTATCGCGTGGCCATGGCGCGGTGCCTCTTGAGGCGGTTGATGCCGCACTCAATCGCGTGCCGCGCCTTGTAGTCCTCCGAGTCGAACTTCAGTGGCCGACCGCCCCGGGAGCCCCGGTTCTTGCGGTTGCGGGCCTGGTCGGTCTACTACTACGTCAAGCTGATGCTCTGTCAGAACGACCATGCCCCGCATGAACTGCTCGTGGAAATGTTCGCCGACTGGAACGGGCTGAGCTGGGGCATGCTGGCGTACCGCCGCAACTTCGCGCGCCCCGGCCTGGCCCGCTTCGCGGACAGCCCGAACCACCGCTGCGGTATGCGGCCCTCTTCGACCCACGGGCCGAGCCGGAACTCGTTGAACGGCTCTCCTACGACGCGGAGGACATGGTGTGCCGCCACGCGGCGGCCGATCCGCGCCTGCCCCTGCCAAGGCTCGTCGGCGCGAGTCCACCGAGCGTCGAGTACCGGCTGACCGAGGAGGGGCGGAGTTTGGTGCCCGTACTGGAGGCGCTGTATGCCTGGGGTGAGCAACGCGCGGCACGCACCGGTGTACGGATCGCGCCCCCGGAATGAACGCATCCGCTGGTAGCACTTGATCTGGCCGGTCCGGACTTGGCTGGGGGGTGTCGTTTGAGGTTGTTCCGGGTTTCGTGTGGAGGACTTCGCGGGCCTGGTCCGCTGCGCGGGCGAGGCTCTCGGAGACGTAGTCGAGGAAGCGGGCGGTGTTCTCGAGGCGGGCGCCGGCCGGGGTGCCGGGGCCGAGGATGCCGACGCCCTGCCGTGCGGTCTCGGCGACCTGGGCGGTGGCCCGGGC
>NZ_BNGS01000016.1 GCF_014905555.1 Streptomyces sp. Y2F8-2
AGTTCGGCGAGGGCGAGGGCCGCACGCCGCAGGTTATGAACAGCTGGCATGTCTCAGCGCCTCTCCTGTCTCACCAACGTCCTGGTGAGGCACCAGCTTGATCGGCTACGGACTGAGCGGGCAAGTGTCTCAGTGGTAGCCGGGGACCGTTGCTCGTTCGTGACCTGTGTGCCCGGTCCGCTGACGCATCTCTCGGGGGCGGGATGGGTCGGACAAGGCAGAGCCCCGGACCACTGTTCTCGTCGACCGCCGCAGACGGCAGGTCCTTGGGACGCCTTCGTGATCGTCGTTGGCATGCTCAGGGGCAGCACCGGCAAGACCACCTCGGCCTGGTTCGATCTTCTACGAGGCCGTTACCGAGGCGAAACGGCTGATCGTGCCGGTCGCTCCCACCTCTGACGCGAGTACGCGGTGGCAGAGGTTCACGGGGAGGATGCCGGCTCGCATTCCGCCGGCACCGTCCCTCAGGTACTTCGCCCCCCTTGGTCCGCCCCAGCAGCACACCGAGGCGGGTGAGTGGGGTGTGCGACCCGTGACGCGGAGGGGGTCAGTCCACGTTCACCGCCTGCCACAGCTGGCTGTCGGCGTTCGTGTCCGTCGTCTGAACGAGCTGAGCGCCTGCTGCGGTCGAGGAGCCGGACACCGAGAGCAGCTTGCCGCTGTTCACATTCTTGATCTTGTAGTAGCCGTTCCCACTGGCGATCAGTGTCCAGTGCTGGCTCGCACCGTTGTTGTCGGGCTGCTGGACGATGGCCGCGCCGTCCGTGGTGGACCCGCTGGTGACGTCCAGCAGCTGACCGCTGTTCTGGTTGACGATCTCGTAGCTGCCGTCACCGACAGCGACCCACCGCCAGCGCTGGTTCTGCGCTCCGGTGTCGTTCCACTGGAGGACGTTCGCCCCGGCGGAGGCCGATCCACCCGAGACGTCGGTCGCCTTGCCGCTGTTCTTGTTGAGGATCTTGTAGTACGCGTTCTTGGCGGGGAAGGGGACGGAGGCGAACGCGTCCAGCGCGCAGACGGTGTTGGACGAGGCCGTGTTCTTCGTTCCGGCGCACACGACCTTGATTGTGTGGGGGCCCGCGGCGAGATCCGTCTTCTCGAACAGCGGCACCTGCTTCGTCACCGTCGAGGCATAGGCGTCGATGCCCGCCTGAGCCAGGGCGCCGTCGATGTAGACGTCGACCTTCCCCATGTTCGGCTGCTTCATGCCGAGATACCGAACGCCCGAGCCGGTGAACGCGTACTGGACGTAGTCGCCCGCCCTGTTCGTGAACTTCTCGGACCCGTTGAAGTCGCGGGAGTCGTTCCAGTTCGACCAGCCGGAGGAGTAGGTGAGAGTGGAGTCCTTGTCGTCGAGGTAGGCCCATCGCTGCCGTACGAGCGACTTCGACGCGGGGGATGCGTTCCCCTGGGCGTCCACGACGTAGAGGCGGTAGTCGCCGACTGTCTGCGGGACGTTGATGGTCGTCGCGGTTCCGGCTGCCTTCGTCATGGTGGGGCCGACGGCGAACGTCGTCGTACCGGAGGGAGCCAACCAGAGCGTCCTGGTCGCGTCACCGATGGTGCGGACGGGGATGGACGACACGCCCTTGCCGGTGAACGTGCTCGCGGGCAGGGCGTAGTCCTGCAGGCCCAGGTTGCTCTCGGGGACGAGGTCCTTGTAGGCGGCCTCCAGACCGGACTTCACGGCGATGTCGTAAGCCTGTGACGGCCACACGTTGTCCGCGTACGCGCGCACGTCCTGGATGGTGCTGTTCGGGACGCTCTTGCTGAAGATCTTGTTGACGGTGCCGTAGGTGTTGGTGATGCTCAGGTCGTGCTGCCGGCCCCAGGTGCCGGAGTTGATGGTGTAGGCCACGTTCGGGTCGACCTCAAGCACGTTGTCGTGGTAGTTGATGTAGGCGGAGCCTTCGTCGGGGTGCATCCCGTACTTGTGGCCGGCCGGAACGCCCTGGATGTAGTTGTTGCTGATCTCGGTTCCAGGCTGGCTGCCCAGCGTGTAGATGGGAGCTGAGTCGCCGAGCACCTGCATCGTGTCGACGAGCTCGTTGTACTTGACGGTGTTGTTCTTCGCCGTGGTGGTCGGGTTCCCGGGATTGATGGAGCCCGACGAACCGTCGAAGTTCCACCATCCCCAGCCGAGCGTGATGCCCGCCCAGGGGGACTTCTCGATCCGGTTGTGCTCCAGGTCCAGGGTGTCGGCGAAGTACGCCGACACGGGACTGGACCCCTGGAACAGGACCGCGCTGTCGTAGAGGTAGTTGTCCGTGACGGTGATGTTCTTGCAGACGCCCTCGACGTTCACGGGGTACTTCTCGTGGTTGGTCGAGGTGTAGTCCCCTATGTACACGTGCTGGGGGTGTCCCACGGTGAGGGCGGAACCGGCGATGTCATTCGTGAAATTGCCGGTCAGCTGCGAGTCCGTCACGTCGTTGGCCAGGGTGATCCCGTCGGCGCCGGTGTGCTGCACCGTGTTGCGCTGCAGGGTGATCCCGTCGGCGTTCTCGATCTGGATGATCCCCGGCGGCAGGTCGACGTTGCGGTAGCTGTAGGCGTGGAAGTTCTGCCTCGCGTACACGGTCGAGCCGGCGTTGCCCTGCTGGCCTTGCCGGAAGACGGATCCCGCGACATTGACCAGGTTCCAGTCGGAGTGCTCGACCGTGAGCCCGGAGAACGTGATGTTCCGGGCGTGGTCGGTCGTGGACGTGCCCGCGATCCTGATGAGGGTGGACACGTTGTTCGGCGCGAAGACCTTCGCCGTGGTCATGTCCTCGGAGCCGGACTTGTAGTAGTACAGCGTGTGCTTCGTCTTGTCGAAGTAGAACTCGCCCGGCTGGTCAAGGAACTCGTAGGCGTTCATGAACGTATGACTGCCGCCGGCTTTGAACGGGCCGTACGGCGGTGCCTGGGCGATGGCCGCACCCGGCTGCTGGAACAGGGCGACGCGGTTGGCGCCGTCCGAGCTGGTGGTGATCTGGCGGACGCCCACGATGGCCGTGGTCCAGGTCGTCGCCGACTCGATCTCGACGTCGTCCTGGTTGGACGCGATGGCCGGCAGGTCGGAGAGGCTGTACTTGGCCCCGTCGCACTGCGAACCCGACTCCCAGGCCCAGGGAGCCTGGCCGGCCGCGACGGTGTAGGTCCCGTAGCAGCCGGCCGAGTTGATCGTCTTCGAGGCCATCTCGGCGCGCTTACCGTTGACGTAGAGCGCGCGGAGCTTGTCGTCGCGGTTCAGCGGGGCCTTCCAGATGTTCCCGCTCTGCTGTCTCCAGCCGGTCACCTGAACGCCCCCGTCCAGGACCGGCTTCTCGCCCGGGTAGGCGGCGTACACGACACGGTGGCCGTTCGTTCCGGAGTCGGCCGACGTGAAGTCGATGGTGCTGCTCACCGGGTAGGTGCCGCCGCGGAGATAGACGTTGATGTCCCCGGTCATGTTGCTGTTGACCGTGCGCACGACGTCCCGTGCGTGCTGCAGGGTCTTGAACGGTGCGGTAATCGTCCCGGCGTTGGCGTCGTCGCCGTTGGGGGCGACGTAGTACGTCGCCTGGGTCGCGGCCGAGGCCGGGGTCGGCGTCGTGAGGGATGTCAGCAGCGCTGCGGAGCAAGCCATCGCAAGCACTGCTGACACCTGGCGGATGATGGAGGTGGCGGGTTCGTAACGGACTGCGAGTGTCATCGCGAGGTCAGGGTCCCTTCGGTGCGGACGCCGATCGTCAGCAGCAGGTTGACGTGGGTGCAGGGTGTCGCGGGTGTTCGCCGCGGGTGTGTCCGAGGGGTAGCCCGAGGTCATGACGCCTTCATAGAAGGTGCCCTGGGCCCACTTGCTGTTGTCACCTCCGATGCCGAGGATGATCGCGCCTTCCTTGTGCATCGGGTTGCAGCCGGAGACGGGGCCGCCGCTCACGTGCCCAGGGCCGTCACAGCCCCACTGGCTGCCATTCCTGGTTGGAGCCGCCGTTGGCGGGCCACTGGATGACCTTGGCGCCGTCGGCGGTGGATCCACTCTGCACGTCCGCGCACAGCCCGCTCTTGATGTTGACGAGGCGGTAGTAGCCGCTGGTGGCCGCCGGAACGAGCTTCCACCACTGGTTGGTGCCGTTGGCGTCCGACCACTGGTCCAGGGCTGTGCCGCTGCTGGTGGAGCTGCCCGGGACGTCGAGCACCTTGCCGCTGTTGACGTTGGACAGGCGGTAGGACCCGTCGTAGTCGGGGAGCAGCTTCCACTGTTGGTTGGCGCTGCCGGACCACGTGTACTGGATGACGGGCCCGCCGTCGGAGGTGGAGGAGCCGGAGACGTCCATGACCTTGCCGCTCTTGCGGTTGACCAGCTTGAAGGGGCCGGTCAGCAGGCCGATCGTGATCGTGGTGCTCGTTCCTGCGGTCAGCGACACGATGCGGGCGTGGTTGCCCAGCGACGACGTGGTGACCGTCGCGCCGGTGCTGATGGATGTGATGCCGCGCCGGCAGATGAAGGTGATGTTCTGGTCGATGTCGGAGGTGAGCGTGACGGTGGCCGTGC
Organism: Streptomyces sp. Y2F8-2; assembly: GCF_014905555.1. Classification (GTDB taxonomy): domain Bacteria; phylum Actinomycetota; class Actinomycetes; order Streptomycetales; family Streptomycetaceae; genus Streptomyces; species Streptomyces cynarae. Next base: position 4,520 of record NZ_BNGS01000016.1, read on the forward strand.
GGGCCGCCGTGTCCCAGGACAGCGACTGGATGGTGACGCGGTTGCGGCCGCGGACGCCGTTGATGGTGCCCTTCGTGAGCTGGTCGGGGAGGGCGGGGAGGATCTCAAGGACACCGGGGCGGGTGTAGACGAGTGCTTCGCCGAGGACGGCGGGGATGGTGTTGGCGGCGTCGCAGTTGTAGATGTCCAGGTTGGGGTTGTGGGAGGTCATCAGACTTCGCCACACCATGTTCTGGCCGTAGATCTTCAGCAGGTTGCCGTAGACGCCGGGGCCGTCCTTCAGGCGGGCGCGGGCCAGCGCCCGGTGGAGGCTGCCGTGGGCGGAATAATTCTGGTCGCCTCGCTTGTCCAGGGCCGTGCGGGCGTACTTGACCAGGTCGGGCTTGTCCTCGGGGTTGATCTCGTGCAGCGGCCAGGCGCCGTACAGGTGCTGGACGTGCCGGTGGTTGTAGCGGTCGGTCAGGCCCGGCCAGGACCACTCGGCGAGCGCCCCGTCGCTGTTGACGGTGTAGTCGGGCAGCTTGGCGAGAAGAGCGGTCCAGCGCTGCACGCCCTGGCCGCTGCCCTGCTCCAGGCCAAGGGTGTTGGCCGCGTCGATCGCCGCCTGGAGGGCGTGCCGGCCGGCCATGATGTCGCCGGTGGCGTTGATGGAGAACGCCTGGCCGGTGCTGGTCGGGGTGTTCTCCATGGAGTAGGAGGGGACGAAGACGGCCTTGCCGCTGGAGTCGGTGCGGGTGAGGAAGTCCTCGTAGAACAGGGCCAGTTCCATCAGGGCCGGGCCGAGCTTGTTCTTCAGGAAGGCACTGTCGCCGGTGACCTGGTAGTACTCCAGAAGCGGGTAGAGCAGCCAGTCGGCGCCGCCGGTCCAGGCCTCGCCGGGGAAGCTGCCGCTGTTGAAGTGCAGCATGTGCCCGTACTCGCCGTCGGTGCGGGACGGGGCGAGGAAGCCGCGAGCGCCGTAGAGGTTGGTGGCGTTGTCGCGCCAGTGCTGCAGCTGCCCGAGGATCAGGTCGAAGTAGCCCTGCATGGCGTCGGTGAGGTCGAGGATGTTGCCCCCGGCGACCTGCAGGTTGATGTTGGCGTCGGTGGTGAAGTCGTCGGCCCAGGAGCCGTTCCAGGTGCCGGTCCAGATGCCGGTCAGGCGTGGTGGCAGGACGCCACTGGAACTGATGAAGAGATAGCGGCCGGAGTCGTACATCCTCTCCAGCAGTGCGACGTCGATGGCGGACGCGTTGCTGTTCTGGCGGGCTATGAGCTCGCTGGTGGCCAGCCGGCGGTCGGCGGCGGAGACGTTCAGGTCGATGCTGGAGCGGTCGTACATGGCCTGGTGCTTCGGGGCATGGCGGCCCAGGAGGGTGGCGTAGTCGGCCGTCAGCGCGGCGAGGGCGGTCTGCAGGGGCTGGCTGTTCCAGCCGGTGGAGGTCTCGTACCGGCCGAGCTTGGTCAGCAGCAGCACCTTGGTGGCCTTGGCGACCACCAGGGTCTGCCCGCTGGCGGTGACGGAGGAGCCGCTGCCGGAGACCACGACGCGGGTGACGCCCTCGTAGCCGTAGGCACCGCCGGAGGGGTAGGTGCCGCGCAGGTTCAGGTAACCGTCGCCGCTGGTGACGGTGGCGGTGGTGGAGAAGGACACGCTGGTCGGCACGCCCGCAAGAGCGGTGTTGACGCTGATGGTGGTGTCCACGGTGCGGCCGGTGGCGGGCAGCAGCTCGTGGACGATGACCTGGTCGGCGCGGGAGACGAAGACGTGGCGCTTCCAGGTGCCGTACTGGTCGGTCCAGGTGTGGGTGACCTCTCCGGTGCGGAAGTCGGTGATGCGGGCGAAGTCGTTGACGGTGGTCATGCCCGGGGTGCTCAGCTGCAGTTCGTAGCCGGGGTGGAAGCTCTGCGTCCACCGCAGGCTCCAGCCGCCTGCGAAGGTCGTGGAGGCCCCGGCGTAGTCACCGGCCAGCGCCTTGTCCCGGGCCGCCTCCAGCTTGCCGGAGATCACCGGCGGCATGACGCTCCGGCTGCCGTTGGGCAGCACGAACCGGTGATGATTGAAGATCACCTTCTCGAGCGTCGGCTCCCCGTAGTAGACGGCCCCGTACTCGCCGTTTCCGCTCAGGAACCCGTCGGTCCAGGCGGAGGCGGTGGCGTTGTCCCAGATGCCGCGGTCGGGCAGGGTGACCTGGGGCGGTACGGCCGCGGCGGCCTGGGAGGCGAAGACGAAGCCGGGCAGGGCCGTGGCGCCGGCGGCGAGGGCGGCCGTGGTGAGGAAACGCCGACGGTTGAGGGGAAGGTCGGGCAGCGGCATGGGGCGACTCCGTTGTCGGACGGTGAGGACAACTGGGCACAGGGGTGCCACCGGTGCGGGTGCGGTGGTGGACAACAGCGCTTTGTCAGACATGCGGTGGCTGGATCAGCCGTCGACGGCAGAACCGGACGGCTGAGGCCGGCCCGCCCCGCGGGGACGGACCGGCCTCGAGTGTCTACGGGGTCAGGGTCACCCCGGGCGCCATCTCGGCGGTCCCATTGGTGAGCTTTCCGGAGCCGGTGGCGCCTTCGGAGCTGACGAAGCGCAGCTCGTGGTTGGTGCCCCCCGCGTTGCAGACGGCGAGCAGGAGCGTGGACTGGTTGGCCGCATAGGCGTTCTGGACGAAGGAGGTGATGTCGACGGTGATGTCGCGGCCGTCGATGGCGTTGCCCTGGTGGGTCCCGCCGCCCTCGGGGATGAGGGTCGAACCGAGGGTGAAGGTGGCCGACTTCGCGACGGAGGAGGTCGTGGCGGTGAAGCTCGGCCGGTTCTGCCAGGTCATCGTGTTGATCGGGCAGGACGTGCCGCCGCCGGTGCAGGTGGTGTCGCTGACGGGTTGCACGAGCAACTGGTCGGTGTCAGTCGACGGGACCGTCGAATAGCGGTGGCCGACGTAGGTGAGGTGGAGCGTCGCCTGGCTGGGTGCCCTGGTGAGGCTGCTGAGGGGGAACTGGATGTAGGAGAGCTTTCCGTCCCCGGATCCTGTGGTGTACTGCTCGCCCATCAGGCCGGTCCCGGTGTTGCGGGTGATGAGGGTCAGGTCCGTGGAGTTGTTCTTGGTCTGGTCGCCGGTCCACGCACCCACCCAGGTGTCACCGTTGGTGAGGGCGCCGGCCTTGACGTTCTGGGTCTGGCCGTTCGCGTCCGTGTAGGTGGTGGTCAGCGTGCCGATCCCGCTCGTCGTCAGCGGGAGCTGGCTGGTGTATTCGACGAGCTGGCCGGCGACGCGGATGTTGTTCAGCGTCGCGTTCGTGGTGCCGTTCAGCGTGCTGCTCGTGTTCTGCTGCGAGAACCACACGTTGTCGAGCTTGAAGGTGCCGATCGGGGCCCGGGTGTACGTGTACGCGGTGCCCGACCCGTCGGGGTTGGGGGCGAACCCGTAGGTCGCCTGCTGGTCGGCGGTGATGGTCTGGGTGGATCCGTTGCCGCCGTTGAGCCCGATCGGTCCCTTGGTGAACCGGGAGGTGTCGATCGAGCTGTTCTTCACCACGATGCTCTGGATGCGCGGGTACGGGTTGGGGCTGTTGTGCGTGAAGATGCCGCCGGCCAACGGCGACACGGAGTTGAAGTTGTCGAACGTGTAGTTGGTGAGCCGGTATCCGTACGAACTCCATCCGAGCCGGATCGCGTTGCCGGCGGCGACGGACCAGTTCAGCGTGTTGCTGACCGAGATGTTCTTCGAGTCCTCGTTGTCCCAGTGGTAGTTGTTGAACCCGAGATCGTCGGCGACGGTGTCGTGGGCGGCTACCGCGTTGACATAGCCCTGGACGTCGGCCGTGGAGGTGCCGAGCTGGAAGTTGTTCCACACGCCGGAGGCCAGCGGGGTGAATCCGTCGCTGGGGTTGTAGTGGCCGGAGGCGAACGCGTCGTCGTTGCCGAGGGTGAAGACGCCGTTGGCGGTGATGTCCTGGCCGCTCGCGAAGTCCGTCCCGTCTATCCAGGGCTGGCGGTACGGGGTGAGGGCCTTGATGTTGTTGAACGTCACGCGGTTGGCGCTGTGGGTCTCGTAGTTCCACTGCTTCGCGTTGCGCTCGTAGGTGTCGTTGAACGTGATGTCCGACGAGTGCATGACCATGACGCCGCCCTGGTGCTGGCTGCGGTAGGCGTCGTGCAGATCACCGCTGCTGGAGGCGTTGTAGTTCGCCACGCCGTTGCCGTCGAAGACGCCGCGGCCGTCGATTTCGATGTTGCTCGAGTTGATGATCCCGATCGCCGGCTCGAACGCCTCCATGTACGCCTGGATGCGGTTCTTCAGCAGGGCCCCTTCGTCGGTGTAGATCTTCAGCCTGCCGCCCTTGAGCTTGCTGCCGTCCACACCGTTGACCAGGAGACCGGACCACACGTACGTGCCGTTCGGGAAGTAGAGCGTGTTGAGCGCCGTGGGGTTGGCTTTGATGGTGTCGATGGCGGCCTGCAGGGCGTACGTGACGTCGCCTGCGGCCATCACCCGCACCTTCGGGTACCGCACATTGACGCTGCTCGCGCTCACCAGGCTCCCGGCCGAGGTTTGCTGACCGGCGGGGATGGCCGTGCCGTTGACGGTCTTGCCGGCCATGGAGCTCGTCGTCGCGGCGGGAGCCTTCTGAGCCGCGCTGTTCGGGTGCGCCGCGAGGTACTTCGCGGCGAACTCCTGGAAGTTGAGGACACCGGTCTGCAGGTTGACGCCGGAACCGTCCGAGGCGCTCGTGGTGTTCGGACGCTGCGCCGGATCCTCCAGAGGGTCGTTGACGACCGCCAGGTAGGGCTGTCCCGTGGCGTTGGTCGAGTCGCCGTTGACCATCACGATCGCCTGGTTCAACCCGGCGGCCGCTGACATCTGGAACGTCAGGGTGTGCTTGTCCGCGCTCACCGAGACGCTGCTGGAGGGGTAGTAGCGCGCCGGGTAGATGTTCACCGTGTCGATCGTGGTGCTGGGCAGCGTGACCGTGATCGTCGGTGTCCGGGAGTCCGACGCGAAGCGCGCGATGTCGAAGTTGTGGCCGTTCTCGGTGTACTGGACAGCCTGGACGGGCGTACCGGCGACCTGCACCTGGTACTTGGTGGACGCCACGTCCGGGGACGTCGTCGTACCGCCTCCCACTCCCGTCGGTGCGTACGTGTGGACGGTGGTGGCGGCGTGTGCGGGGACGACGCCGGTGAGCATGAGGCTCGCCGCCGTGATGGTGGCACCGGCAGCGGCCGCGATGAAGCGCTTCACGCGCGAACTGCGTCGCGCCGGGGCCGGGTTCGGGTCGGCGTCGCCGCCGGCCGGTCTGATCATGTCTGCCTCTCCTCAGGACGAGACCTCTCCAGGTCTGTTCAGGCGCTCGCCGCCTGCTGGAGACGGCGCGGAGCATTCGCGATGCTGCGGCCGGACCGCGGCCGGACCGCGGCCGTTGGGGGCCGTCGCGGCCGAGAGGACCACCCCGACGCACCGAGCGCGGGAGCGCGAGGTGACATCGAGTGTTGTTGCGCGCGGTGGACCAGGGGTGACACCGCCACGTTGACCCCGCCACGTTGACCGATCCATAGGATCAGCGTGGCGGGGACGTTACTGTCGCACTTCCGGAACCGTCAATGCTCCGCGCACTTAAAGTCGCTGAAACAGCCATGACTTGCTCATGACGCCCTCACCGCGCTGCGTAACGGCTGAATCACGGCCACGGTACGAAGCCTTGCCCTCCTGCGACAGTCGCCCTACGCTGACGCCACTTTCGTGGATCGATAAAAGTTTCGGGAGCCTACGTGGTGACAATGGCGGATGTGGCCGCGAGGGCGGGAGTCACGAAGCAGACCGTCTCCAACGTGGTGTCCGGCAAGAAGGTGCGGCCGGAGACCCTGGCGAAGGTGAACAAGGCGATCGCGGAACTCGGCTACAAGCCGAACCTGGTGGCGCGCTCACTCCGCACCGGCAGCACGTCGACAGTGGGGCTGTTCGTGCCATCGGTGGCCAACGCGTTCTATTCGGAGGTGGTCGAGGAGGTGGAGAACCTCCTGGTCGGCCACGGATACAACCTGCTGCTCGCAACGACGCGCGACGATCCCGACTACACCCGGGCCCACCTGGAGAACCTCACCGCGCGCTCGGTGGACGCACTGCTGGTCGCCGGGGACAACGGCGTCGAACAGCAGCTGCCGATGCTCGCCGCGGCCAACTTCCCGGTCGCGCTGTTCGCCTGGGAGGGCGACCCGCCGACCACACTCCCGGTGGTGTCCATCGACTACCAGCACGCCGGGTTCCTGGCCGGGTCTCACCTGCGGGATCTCGGCCACCGGAACGTCGCTGTGGTCGCCGACCTCCCCGCGCACACGCCGCGCGTCGTGGGGTTGCGCCGGGCGTTCGCCCCCGACGAGCTGGACGACCGCAAGGTGTTCGCCTGCACCAGCGACGACGCCGCCGGCGGCTTCGCCGCGGCCTGCGCGGCGCTGGAGGCGGATCCGGAGCTGACGGCGATCTTCGCCACCCACGACGTCCTGGCCGTCGGTGCCATAGAAGCGGTGGTCCGGTCCGGGCGGCGGATCCCCGACGACGTCAGCGTCGTCGGCTTCGACGACATCGCCCAAGTCGGGCGGATCCGACCGGCACTGACCACGGTCACCTTCCCCAAACGCGAGATGGCCCAGCAGGCCGTCGAACTGCTGCTGCGGGCCGTCGACTCGGGCCGGCCGCCGACCAATGTCGTATCGCTGCTGCGCCCGACCCTGACCGTCCGGGACAGCAGCGGTCCCGCCCGGCGCGACCGCTTGGCACCTGGCACCGCCTGACCTGCCACGGCACACCCTCATGAGCCGCCGGCGCAGTCCTTCCATGCCGTTGCCCGCTATGACGGGGCATTTTGAAAGGAAACACCTTTACTGATGAGCGGCCTCGACCCCAACGCCTACGTCGAAGACCGGTCGCCGGGCACCGGACGGCTTCGGCCGCGCGCCGCGTTCGCTTCCGACCTGCCCACGATCGCGCTCGACGGCGACTGGAGATTCCGACTGGCGTCGGGGCTGGACGACCTCATCGGGGACTTCGCCGCGCCGGACTTCGACGACACCGCCTGGGACCTGCTCGCCGTGCCGTCCTGCTGGCAGATGACCGGCCTGCCCGGCGAGCCGCGCTACGGTGCCCCGGCCTACACCAACATCCTGTACCCGTTCCCGGTCGACCCGCCGCGGGTGCCCCGGCAGAACCCGACCGGCGAGTACCGCCGCGAGTTCGACGTTCCGGACGGGTTCCCGGCATCGGCTGCGGTGCTCCGGTTCGAGGGTGTCGACTCCGCGTTCGCCGTGTGGCTCAACGGGATCCGGCTCGGCGACGGCAAGGGCAGCCGGCTGACCACCGAGTTCGACGTCTCCGCCGGTCTGCGGCCCGGCCGGAACGTACTCGCGGTCCGCGTGCACCAGTGGTCGTCCGGCAGCTACCTGGAAGACCAGGACATGTGGTGGCTGTCCGGGATCTTCCGGTCGGTGTCCGTGGCCGCCCGCGGTGTCGAGGACTTCTTCGTCCACGCCGCCTACGACCACACGACGGGGCAGGGCACCCTGACCGTCGACGTCACCGCCCCCACCCGGGTGTCCCTGTCCGTGCCCGAGCTCGGCATATCCGCCGCCGATCCGGCCGGCCCGCACGTGATCGACGGCATCGAGCCCTGGTCGGACGAGCAGCCGCGTCTGTACACGGGGGAACTGGTCTCCGAAGCCGGCGAGCGGATACCGCTGCGCATCGGCTTCCGCTCCGTGGCCGTCGTGGACGGCGTCCTGACCGTGAACGGCAGGCCGATCTCCCTGCGGGGCGTCAACCGCCACGAATGGCATCCGCTGACGGGGCGGACCCTGACCGAGGACACCATGGTGACCGACGTGCTGCTCATGAAGCAGCACAACATCAACGCGGTGCGCACCAGCCACTACCCGCCCGACCACCGTTTCCTGGACCTGTGCGACGAGCACGGCCTGTGGGTGTTCTGCGAGGGCGACCTCGAGACGCACGGCTTTGAACCCGGCGGCTGGCGGCGCAACCCCAGCGACGACCCCGCGTGGCGCGAGGCCTACCTGGACCGGGCCGAGCGGCTGGTGGAGCGCGACAAGAACCACCCCTCGGTCATCGTCTGGTCGCTGGGCAACGAGTCCGGCACCGGAGCCAACCTGGCCGCCGCAGCCGCGTGGATCCGGCAGCGCGACGACAGCCGCCTGATCCATTACGAGGGCGACTTCGCGAGCTGCGCATACGTCGACCTGTACTCCCGCATGTACATCGGTGTGGACGAGCTGGCCGCCGTGGGACGCGGCCAGGAGGCACCGACGGCTGATCCGGCCGACGACGCACACCGCCGCGCCCTGCCGGCCGTGCTGTGCGAGTACGGACACGCCATGGGCACCGGCCCCGGCGGGCTGTCCGAGTACCAGCAGGTCATCGAGGCACATCCGCGCCTGGCCGGTGGATTCATCTGGGAGTGGATCGACCACGGGATCGCCCGGCTCACCGGGCAGGAGGACCCCCACACGTTCTACGCCTACGGCGGCGACTTCGGCGAGGAGGTCCACGACGGCAATTTCGTCGCCGACGGGCTGCTCTTCCCCGACCGCACGCCGTCGCCGGGTCTGGTCGAGTACAAGAAGGTCATCGAACCGGTCCGGATCCACATCGACCCGGCGACCCGGCAGATCAGCGTGCACAACCTGCACCACGTCCGCGACAGCGGCTACCTGGACTTCCGCTGGACCGTCGAGGACGGCGGCGAGCCGGTGGGCTCCGGCGGCCTGACCGTGCCCGCGACCGCTCCGGGCGCGACGACGACCGTCGAATGGCCCGCCGAGGTCACCGCCGCGCTCGATGCGGCGCGCAAGAACGACTCCGGCCACGAGGTGTGGCTGACCGTGACCGCGGTGCTCGCCGCCGACGAGACCTGGGCCGGGGCCGGTCACGAGATCGCCTGGGCCCAGGGGCTGGTCGTGGCTCCGGCCGCCTCACCCGTCCCCTTCACTCCGGCGCCGGCGATCGCCCGTGACGGGTACATCGCACTGGGGCCCGCGCGGTTCGACGCCCGCACGGGGGTGCTGATACGGCTCGGCGACCTGGAGCTCGACGGTCCGAGGCTGGACGTCTGGCGGGCCCCGATCGACAACGACCTGCTCAGCGCCTTCGGCGAGCCGCAGATCGGCGCTTGGCTCGCCGCCGGACTGCACCGGATGCGCCACGATGTCCTGGGTGTCGAGCCCGACGCGTCGGGTCTCACGGTCACCGCCCGGCTGGCCGCCGCCGGGTCCTCCTCCGGGCTCGGTGTGGTCTACCGCTGGACGGCCTGCGACACACCGGATGCGGGCCAGGCCCGGCTCCGGCTGGAAGCCGTCGTCACCCCCGACGGCCCATGGTCGGTGCCGCTGCCCCGACTGGGGGTCGCGATGTCGCTGCCCGGCACCGACGCCGAAGTCGAGTGGTTCGGTCCCGGTCCCGGTGAGGCGTACCGCGACTCCCGCGCCGCGGCTCGCGTCGGCCGCCACCTGTCGACCGTCTCGGCGATGCAGATCCCTCAGGTCCGCCCGCAGGAGAACGGCAACCGCCACCAAGTCCGCCGAGCCAGGATCACCACCCCGGACGGCACCCTGCTCATCACCGGCGACCCGGTCATCGACCTGACAGTTCGTCCATGGAGCACCGAAGCCCTGGCCGCCGCGGCCCACCAGCACGACCTGGTCCGCGACGGCAGACTCCATCTGCACCTCGACCACGCCCACCACGGCCTCGGCAGCACGGCCTGCGGCCCGGGCCCGTCGGCACCGCACGTCCTGGCCGCGGTCACCACCGCGTTCGGCGTGGAGTTCAGCAGCAGCCGGTAGACGGGCCTTGCCCGCCCGCCCACCGGCCATCCATCAAGTCAGCCCCTGTCACAGAAGGTTCCCTCACATGGACAGCACCACCATACGCACCCGCAGACTTCTGACGATCACCACCGCGGCGCTCCTCGTGGCCGGCCTCGGCGCGTGCAGCAGCACCAAGAGCACCTCCGACAACGCGGACAAGAGCCAGGCCGGGCCGGTGAAGATGGAGTTCTGGGGCTGGGCCGGCTACGAGAAGATCGTCGACCAGTGGAACGCCTCCCACCCGAACATCAAGATCACCTTCAAGAAGATCCCGTCGGGCCCCAAGGGCGGCTACACCCAGATCAGCAACGCACTCACCGCCGGCAAGGGCCCGTGTCTGGCCCAGATCGAGTACCAGACCATCCCGTCGATGCTCGTGAAGAACTCGGTCATGGACATCACGCAGTACGCGAGCGACGGCATGGACAAGTACGTCCCGTCGGCCGTCTCCTCCTCCAGCGTCGGCGGCAAGATCTACGGGGTTCCGGTGGACGTCGGCCCGATGGTCCTCTTCTACCGCAAGGACCTGTTCGCCAAGTACGGCATCACCAAGCCGCCGGCCACCTGGGCCGAGTACAAGGCCGACGCCGAGAAGGTCACCGCCGCCGACCCCGGTGTGAAGTTCGGCCCCATGCTCGGCGACGCCGGCGGTTTGGCGGCCTTCACCCTGCAGACCGGCCAGTCCTGGTACTCGGCCAAGGGAGACAGCTGGACCGTCAGCATCGACAACCCCGGCACCCGCAAGGTCGCCTCCTACTGGCAGGACCTGAAGGACAAGGGGCTGGTGTCGAAGACCGGCAGCGCCTGGGACCCGCAGTTCAACAAGGCCTCGGAAGCCGGCAAGGTGCTGACGTTCGTCGGCCCGGCCTGGGCCGCCGGCGGTCTGAAGTCGGACCTGAAGGGCGAGGCCGGCAAGTGGAGGGTCGCCCCGATGCCGACCTGGGAGGCCGGCGACGGCAAGAGCGCCAGCGGCGGCGGCTCGGCCACCTCGGTGATGACCGGGTGCAAGACGCCCCGCGAAGCAGTGCAGTTCGCCGATTTCCTGTCCAGTGACCCGCAGGCCGTGAAGACGGGCATCGAAGGCGGGCTGTACCCGGCGTCGAAGGCCGGTCAGGAAGACCCGTCACTCACGGGGGGTGACCCGTACTTCGGCGGCCAGAAGGTCGGTGACGTGTACAAGGCCTCCGCCGCGCAGGTGCCCAGCACCTGGACCAACGGCCCGACCTTCCAGCAGGTCGAGTCGGACTTCACCGGTGCCATCGGTCAGGGCACCCTGCCGGACGCGGTCACCAAGGTCCAGGCCTCGACGGTCGCCGCGATCAAGAAGCTCGGACTGTCGGTGACCAACGGCTGAGGCAGCGGGACTTCAGCCCCCGATGGATTCCCGCGGCCGCCAGTGTCCGGCGCCGCGGGAACCCGCTCCCTGACGACGAACCGCCCAGCGAGGTTTCCATGAGCAGTCCCAGCAGCACCCGGACCGCGTCACCGCCGCGACCGGCGCCCGCGGCCACCCGCCGCGTCTCCCCCTCCGGTCGGCCGCGGCGCACCGGCCGCCGCAACGCGCTGACCGCGTCGGGTTTCCTGGCGCCGTTCGCGGTGCTCTTCCTGTCCATGATGGTCGCGCCGATCTGTTACGCGATCTACCAGAGCTTCTTCACCGTCCACCGCGCCGGGCTGTTCGGCGGTGCGCAGACCACGGAGTTCGCGGGACTGTCCAACTACGCCGACGCCTTCAGCGACCACGACTTCATCGCGTCGATCGTCCGGGTCGTGCTGCTGGGCTGCGTCCAGGTCCCGGTCATGCTCGGCCTGGCTCTCCTGCTCGCACTCCTGCTGGACTCCCGCTCGGCCCGGCTGCGGAAAACCTACCGGCTCACGTTCTTCCTGCCGTACGCGCTGCCGGGTGCGATCGCCGCGGTGATGTGGTCCTTCCTGCTGCTGAAAGACCTCTCGCCGTTCACCGGACCGCTGTCCCACATCGGGATGCACGTCGACTTCCTGTCGCCGTCGTGGGTTCCGGCCTCGATCGGGAACATGCTCACGTGGGGCTGGACCGGCTACAACATGCTGATCATCTACTCCGCGCTGCAGACGATCCCCGCCGAGGTGACGGAGGCCGCCGCGCTCGACGGCTGCACCGGCTGGCGCCTGGCGTGGGCGGTGAAGATCCCGCTGGTGCGCCCCGCGCTGGTGCTGACCACGGTCTTCTCCATCATCGGGACAGCGCAGCTGTACACCGAGCCGGCAGTGCTGGTCAGCGCGCGCATCCCGGGCGTCGACCCGAAGTTCTCCCCGATCATGAACACGACCCTGGGCATGGACGTGGGCGGCCAGAACCTGGCCGCCGCCGAGTCCGTCGTGCTCGCGCTGATCACCCTCGTGCTCTCGTTCGGATTCCTCAAGTACAACCAGCGCAAGGGAGCGATGGCATGAGCGTGATTCCGGCCGGCCGACCGACCCGACCGCCCCGGCGCGGCAGCGACATCGCGAGCAAGGTCGTCGTCAACGGCGTGCTGGGCCTGATGGCCCTGTACACGCTGATCCCGCTGTGGTGGCTGTTCGTCTCCTCGACCAAGGAATCGGGCTACCTCTACACCGGTACGCCGCTGTGGTTCTCCCACTTCGACCTGGTCACCAACATCAGGAACGTGTTCAGCTTCGAGGACGGCATCTTCCCCACCTGGCTCGCCAACAGCGCGCTGTACAGCCTCGTCGGCGCCGCCGTCGGCACCCTGCTGTCCGCGATGGCCGGCTACGCGCTGTCGAAGTTCACCTTCCGCGGCCGCGAAAGCGTGTTCAACGTCATCCTCGCCTCGGTGCTCATTCCGGCGCCGATGTTCGCCCTGCCGTTGTTCCTGCTCATGGCCAAGCTCGACATCACCAACTCCTACTGGTCGGTGCTGCTGCCCAGCTGTGTCAGCCCGTTCGGCGTCTACCTGTGCCGGATCTTCGCCGCGTCGTCCGTCCCGGACGAACTCCTTGAGGCCGCACGGCTCGACGGAGCAGGCGAACAGCGCACCTTCTTCCGGATCGCCCTGCCGCTGATGTCCCCGGCACTGGTGACCGTCTTCCTGTTCCAGTTCGTCGGCATCTGGAACAACTACCTGCTGCCCTCGCTCATGCTCAACACCCCCTCACTGCAGCCCGTCACGGTGGGCCTGGTGCAGTGGCGCTCGGAGTTCGCCAGCGGAGTGCCGCTGCTGCTGCCGATCACCGGTGCGTTCCTGTCGCTGATCCCTCTGCTCGTCGCCTTCGTCAGTCTCCAGCGGTTCTGGCGCAAGGGCCTGACCGCAGGCTCCGTCAAGTAGCGCGTTCGCTGCCCCACGCCCATCCTGACCCGCAAAGGACCACTGCATTGCCCCGCGCCCACGTCATTCTCGACAAGCAGGCCGTCATCGCTCCTGTCCGACGCCGCACCTTCGGCTCGTTCGTCGAACACCTCGGCCGCTGCGTGTACACCGGGCTCTACGAGCCGGAACACCCGAGCGCCAACGACGACGGGTTCCGTATGGACGTCGTCGAACTGGTCAGGGAGCTGGGCACCAGGACCGTCCGCTACCCGGGCGGCAACTTCGTCTCCGGCTTCCGCTGGGAGGACTCGGTCGGCCCACGCGACAAGCGCCCGGTCCGCCGCGACCTCGCCTGGCATTCGCTGGAGTCGAACCAGGTCGGCCTGGACGAGTTCGCCCGCTGGCTCAAGCTCACCGACTCCGAGATGATGCTCGCGGTCAACCTCGGCACGCGCGGCATCCTGCCCGCCCTTGACCTGCTCGAGTACGCCAACCACCCCTCCGGTACGGCGCTGTCGGACCTGCGTGTCGCCAACGGCACACCGGAGCCGCACAACATCCGCATGTGGTGCCTCGGCAACGAGATGGACGGACCCTGGCAGACCGGTTTCCTGAACGCCGACGACTACGGCAAGCTCGCCGCCCGTACCGCCGGCGCGATGAAGATGGCCGACAAGGACCTCGAACTCGTGGTCTGCGGCTCCTCCGGCTCCTGGATGCCGACCTTCGGCGACTGGGAGCGCACGGTGCTCGAGCACACCTACGACCACGTCGACTACGTCTCCTGCCACGCCTACTACCAGGAGCTCGACGGCGACCTCGGCTCCTTCCTCGCCTCGGCGACCGACATGGACTACTTCATCGACACCGTCGTCGCGACCGCCGACCACGTGGGCTACAAGAAACGCTCCAAGAAGAAGATCAACATCTCGTTCGACGAGTGGAACGTCTGGTACCAGAAGGAGTTCCATGAGTCCGACGAGGTCAACGACGAGTGGCGGCACGCCCCCCGGCAGCTGGAGGACGTCTACTCGGTGGCGGACGCCGTCGTCGTCGGCAACCTGCTGATGACGCTGCTCAAGCACAGCGACCGCGTCACCTCGGCCTCGCTCGCGCAACTGGTCAACGTGATCGCACCGATCATGACCGAGCCCGGCGGCCCTGCCTGGCGGCAGACGACCTTCTACCCGTTCTCGATCACCAGCCGGCTCGCCGCCGGTGAGGTGATCCGGCCCGTTGTCGAGGCGCCGACCTACACGACGGCACGCCATGGCGAGGCGTCCGTCGTCGACGCCGTCGCGACCGTCGACGAGGACCGGGCCGCGGTCTTCCTCGTCAACCGTGGGCTTTCGCAGGCCACTCAGGTCACCGTCGATGTGCGCAGCCTCGGCTCCTCGCGGATTCTGGAGGCGGTCACACTCGCCGACCCGGATGCGTATGCGAAGAACACACTCACCGAGCAGAACCGCGTGACCCCGCACGCGAACCCGAGCGCGATCCTGTCCGACGGGCTGCTCAGCATCGAGCTGCCGCCGGTGTCGTGGACCGCAATCGCGCTGGGCTGAGTGACTGTCACCGCCGCCGGCATGCAAGACCGCGACGGCGCTCACCGACTGCTGGCGCTGCTGCGCGAACGGTTCTCCACGATCAGTCTCGTCTGGGCCGATGGCGGCTACGCCGGACGTCTGGTGGCCTGAGCCAAGACCGTTCTGCGACTGACCGTGACAATCGTCAAACGTACCGACAAAACCGCCGGTTTCGTTGTCCTGCCCCGCAGGTGGGTCGTCGAGACGTGTCAAGCGCAGTGCACGTCGGCGAGTTTGTGCTGGTCAACGTGGGCGATGAGCCGGTGCGGCCAGCAGCTCTCGCGGCGTGTGGCGATCCAGCCGCGCGGTGCGGCCGCGCAGGGGCAGCGGATCGCGTCGGAGCTCTTCGGGCGTGGGCTGCGGGAGTCGGGGCACGGTCGCCATGATGCGGACGGCGGGCGCCGCACGCACCCGGTTTTCCCACGCCCCGAGGTACGGCGGGCGGTCGGTCAGCAGCCGCAGTCCGCGTCCTGGACAGGTGCCGTCAGAGGGTCGGCGGCGCGCTGCCCGGGGCCCTGCCAGGTCTCGTACGCGAAGCCCTCACGCACCCAGTACTCGAAGCCGCCCAGCATCTCCTTGACCCGGAAGCCCCGTTCGGCGAGGGCGAGGGCCGCGCGCGTCGCGCCGTTGCAGCCCGGGCCCCAGCAGTAGGTGACCACCGGCACCGCCCTGTCGAGGAGTTGCGCGGCCTGTTCGGGGATGAGCGCGGTGGGCAGGTGCACCGCGCCGGGGATGTGGCCCTGGTCCCAGGCCGCGGTGGAGCGCGAGTCGAGGAGGACGAAACCGGGGTCGCCGCCCGCCGCGAGCGCCGCGGCGACGTCGGACACGTCGGCGTGGAAGGCGAGGCTCGCCCGGAAGTGGGCGGCGGCGGTGGCCGGCGCGGCCGGGGGGACGCGCAGGACGGGGTTCTCGGTGGTCATGCTGATGCTCAACGGGCCGGCCTTTCCCTGGTGGAGTTGGCTGACCAGAAACCTATGGCGATCGATCGCCTCGCTGAACGGACGATCAACGGCGTACATCTTGATCAGCCGGGGATTCCCCTGCTATCCCTCGGGAATGACCGCCTATTCCCCGGACGCCACCGACTGGCGCATCCTCGATGTCCTCCAGCGCGACGCCCGCGCCACCTACGCCGAGCTGGCGCGCGCCGTCTCCATGTCCGCGAGCGCGGTCACCGAACGGGTGCGGCGGCTGGAGGAGGCCGGCGTCATCCAGGGGTACGCCGCGGTCGTCGACCCGGAGCGGCTGGGCCTGCCGATCCTGGCGTTCGTGCGGCTGCGCTACCCGAACGGCAACTACAAGCCGTTCCACGACCTCGTGGCCGCGACCCCGGAGATCCTGGAGGCGCACCACGTCACCGGCGACGACTGCTTCGTCATCAAGGTCGCGGCACGCTCCATGCGCCACCTGGAGGAGGTGTCGGGCAAGATCGGCGCGCTGGGGTCGGTGACGACGAGTGTCGTGTACTCCTCGCCCCTCCCCCGCCGTTCTCTCGGCCGTTGACCGCCGCTCAGCCGACTCCCCGCTGCCGTACGACGGAGCCGGTCCGGTCCTTCACGACCTCCAGCTGCGCGTGGATACGGCGTCGCAGGTCGGCGACATGGCTGACGATGCCCACGCTGCGGTCCCGCTCGCGCAGCGAGTCGAGCACGTCGAGGACCTCGTCGAGGGTCTGGTCGTCCAGGCTGCCGAACCCCTCGTCGATGAAGAGGGTGTCCAGGCGTACCCCGCCCGCCTCGTCGGTGACGACGTCCGCGAGGCCGAGGGCGAGGGCGAGGGAGGCGAAGAACGTCTCCCCGCCGGACAGGGTCGCGGTGTCGCGCTCCCGCCCGGTCCACGCGTCGACGACATGCAGTCCGAGGCCGCTGCGGCCGCGTCCGGACCGGTCGTCGGAGTGGACGAGGGTGTAGCGGCCCGAGGACATGCGCTGCAGCCGTACGGTCGCGGCGGCCGCGACCTGTTCGAGGCGGGCGGCCAGTACGTACGACTCCAGGCGCATCCTGCGTTCGTTCTCGGCGGAGGTGCCGGCGGCGAGGGACGCCAGCCGGGCCACCCGGTCGTACTCGTCGCGCAGCGGCGCGAGACGCCGTACGGACGCGGTCGCGCGCGTGGACAGCCGGTCGAGTTCGGCGCAGCGGCGTGCCGCCTCGTCCTGGGCGGAGACCGCTGCCTGCAACCGGCGGGCCGCGGCCTCGGCGGCCTGCTCGGCGCCGGGGAGGTCGGCCGGCGGCTGCTGGGCCGCCGCCACCGTGTCGGCCTCGGCGAGCATCGCGCGGACGGCGGCCTCCTCCTGCTGCCAGGCGTCCAGGCGTCGTTGCAGCTCACGATGGGCGGTGTTGTCGAGGAGGGCGGCGGCCGCGGCCTGCGGGGTGTCGAAGCCGGCGCGGAAGGCCGCGTCGGCCAGGCGTGCGTCGGCCTCCTTGAGGCGCTGCGCGCTGTCCTCGGCGGCGCGGGCGGCGTCGGCGGCCTCGGTGAGGAGGGCGGCCCGGCGCTCCAGCTGCGCGGCGCGCGCGGCCACGGTCACAGCGTCGCCCCGGGCACGGCCCAACTCCTCTTCGAGAGCCGCCCGTTCGCGTTCCAGGGTGTCCCGGCGGGAGACGCGCGCCGCCACGCGCAGGGCGGCCTCCTGCCGGGCCGCGCTGCGCCGCTCGCGCTCCAGCTCGGCCCGCCGCAGCTCCTCCTGTGCGGGGTGCAGCTGCGAGGCGCCCGCGCGTGCGGCGTTGTAGAGCCGCTCCAGCTCGTCCGCCTGCGCGGCGAGTTCGCCGGTCGGCGTGTCTCCCGCCTCGGCGGTCGCGGCGGCCAGCGCCTCCCGTACGGCGGCGAGTCGCCGTTCCTCCTCGGCGTGCTGCTCCTCTGCGTACCGGTAGGCGGCGAGCGCCCGCTCCTCCGCTTCCCGGTCGACGTGTCCGGCCACCTTCCGGGCGGGCGCGGGGTGGTCGGTCGCGCCGCAGACGGCGCAGGGTTCGCCGTCGACGAGCCCGGCGGCCAGTTCCGCGGCGATGCCCTTCAGCCGCTGTTCCTTGAGGTCGAGCCAGTGTTCGTGGGCCGCGAGCGCGCGCTCCCGGGTGGTGAGAGCGCGGGCCTGGGCCGCTTCGGTGTCCTGGGCGAGCCGGTCGCGCTCACGGGCCGCCCTCAGCCGGTTCCGGGCCGGTTCGCGTTGCACGGCGAGCTGCTCGGCGCGGGTGGCGGCCTCCTGGGCGGAGTCGATCCGTTCCTGCAGGGCGGCTCGGATCTGCTCCCACTCGGCGAGCCAGCCCTCGGCATCGTGCAGGACCTCTTCGTCGGCACGCTCCTGCCGGTCCATCTCCGCCCGTTCGGCGGCGAGTTCACCCAGTCGCCGCTCGGCGCGGCGGGCCGATTCCAGACCGCCCAGCTCCTGTGCCGCCCGGCGCGCGGCGGCCGCGAGCCCTGCGGCCCCGGCGTCCGCGTCGGTCTCCGGGAGCCGGGCACGCGCGCGTGCCTCGGCGTCGGCGGCACGCCGGTGCTCGGCCTCGGCGGAGTCGCGCAGGTCCAGGGCGGGCGCCACGGCCTCGGCCTTGCGGGCGCGTTCCATGCGCTCCCGCGCCTCCCGGTGGGCCTCGGCCCGCTGCTCCAGGAGGGCCGCACGCTCCCGGGCCTCGGCGAACCTGCGCTGGAGCCGGGCCCGTTCGCGTACGTCGTCCAGGGCGCGCTCGGCGGCGGCTCGCGCCGACTCGGCGGCCGTACGCGCGCACTGAGCGATGACCAGGCGCTCACGGGCAGTGCTGCGGGCGACGGCGGCCCAGCTCAGGACGGCATCGGCGAGCCCCGGGTCGCCGGGAGCGAGGTCCGGCAGGGGCACAGGGTCACCGGCCGCCTGCTGCATGCGGTGGGCGTCGGCGAGCAACGCGGCGTCGCCGTCCCGTACTTCGGCTTCCGTGGTCCGGCGCCGCTCCGCGAGGCGCTTTTCGGCCTCGGCGAAGCGGTGGGTGTCGAAGAGGCGGCCGAGCAGCTTGCCGCGGGCCTCGGCGTCGGCGCGCAGGAAGCGGGCGAAGTCGCCCTGGGGCAGCAGCACCACCTGGCAGAACTGCTCGCGGCTCATGCCGAGCAGCTGGGTGATCTCCTCGCCGACCTCCTGATGGGAGCGGCTGAGGTCCTTCCAGGTGCGGGCAGCGCTGTCGTACTCGCGCAGCCAGGTCTGGGCCTTGTCGGTCGTCGTGCCGCTGCCGCGCTTCTTCGGGCGCTCCCAGGGCGGCTGCCGGGTGATCTCCAGCCGCCGTCCGGCGACGGTGAGTTCGAGCCGGATCTCGGTGCGTGTCCCCGGCGCCGCGTGGTCGCTGCGCAGGGTCAGGCCCTGGCCGCTCTGCCGGGCGCCGGGCACGGCTCCGTAGAGCGCGTAGCACACGGCGTCCAGGACGGATGTCTTGCCGGCGCCGGTCGGCCCGTGCAGCAGGAAGAGTCCGGCCGCCGACAGGGCGTCGAAGTCGACCTGCTGGGTGCCGCCGAACGGGCCGAAGGCCGTGATGTCGAGTCGGTGCAGCCTCACTGGTCCCCCTCCGTTCCACGCGTGCGCGAGGTCACCGGGCGCCCTCCCGGACCGCCTGGTCGGCGCGCACCGCGTCGAACGCCTCCCTCAGCACCGCCCGTTCGCGCTCGTCGGGTCCCGCCCCGCGCACATGCGCCACGAAGTCCTCCGCGATCTGCTGGTCGGAGCGACCCGCCAGCCTGCGTGCGTACGACACGCCGGAGTCCTCGGGGGCGCGCTCGGGGTCGAAGACGAGGCTGAGGGTGTGCGGGAAGCGCTCGGTCAGCCGGGCCATGGGCTCGGCGGGCCGCACCGGGTCGGTGAGCGTGGCCTCCACCCACGCCTCCTCGTGCCGCGCCAGCTCCGGGTCGGCGAGCAGGTGCTCCAGATGCCCGCGGAGCCGGGCGAGGGGCCGCGGCACCGGGCAGTCGACGCGCTCCGCCGCGACCGAGCCGTCGGCGCCGAGGTCGACGAGCCACATGCCCTTGCGGTGGCCGGCCTCCGAGAAGGAGTACGGCAGCGGGGAGCCCGAGTAGCGCACGCGCTCGGTGATGGTCTGGCTGCCGTGCAGATGGCCCAGCGCCACGTAGTCCACGCCGTCGAAGACGCCGGCCGGCACCGCGGCGACCCCGCCTACCGTGATGTCCCGCTCGCTGTCGCTGGGTTCGCCCCCGGTGACGAAGGCGTGGGCGAGGACGACGGAGCGGGTGCCCGGGGCGCGCGTGGCCAGGTCGGCGCGGACCCGGTCCATGGCGGCCGCGAGCACCGCCTCGTGGCCCGCCCTCTCGACCGCGAACTCGTCCTTGACCAGGGCCGGTTCGAGATACGGCAGGCCGTAGAAGGCCACGTCCCCGTGCGCGTCGCCCAGCACGACCGGGGTTCCGCAGGCCGCGGGCTCGGTCCGCAGATGGATGCCCGCGCGGCCGATGAGGCCGGCGCCGACGCCCAGGCGGCGCGCCGAGTCGTGGTTCCCGGAGATCATCACCGTGGGCACGCCGAGGTCGG
The DNA here is from genome assembly GCF_014905555.1 of Streptomyces sp. Y2F8-2. GTDB lineage: Bacteria > Actinomycetota > Actinomycetes > Streptomycetales > Streptomycetaceae > Streptomyces > Streptomyces cynarae. Next base: position 24,728 of record NZ_BNGS01000016.1, read on the forward strand.
CGAGGCGGTGCAGGGCGTCGTCGAACAGCTCGACCGCGGCGAGCGGCGGCACCGCCCGGTCGTACACGTCTCCCGACACCACGACCGCGTCCACACCGCGCTCGCGCACGGTGGTGACGAGGTGGGCGATGAACGCGGCCTGGGCGTCGAGCATGTTCACCCGGTGGAACGCCCGGCCCAGATGCCAGTCGGAAGTGTGCAGCAGCCTCATGATCCCCGAGACTAACGGCCGGGTCTGACATCACGGGCGGTTACTCCCGTACCGGGCCGCCCCGGGACGGGAGCGGCCCCACGGCCCGACGGACCGTCAGACGTCCGGTGCGTCCGTCATGCGTCCCCGTACGCCTCTCCGCCCAGCTCCAACCGGGCCGTGCCCGCCGTCACATCGGCGAGCCACGCGCGGAACGCCTCGACGTCGGCGTCCGGCAGCCCGACCTCGATGGTGACGTTCTCGCCGTAGCGCACGTCCCGTACCTCGCGGCCGGTCGCACGCAGGTCGTTCTGCACCTTGCCCGCGCGCTGGTGGTCGACCGTCACCGTGGCGAGCCGGAAGCGGCGCCGGGTGAGGGTGCCGAGCGCGTCCAGCGCCTCGCCGACCGCTCCCCCGTACGCCCTGATGAGCCCGCCCGCGCCCAGCTTCACGCCGCCGTAGTAGCGGGTGACGACGGCGACGACGTACCGCATGTCGCGGCGCAGCAGCATCTGGAGCATGGGGACGCCCGCGGTGCCGCCCGGTTCACCGTCGTCGCTCGCCTTCTGGATCGCGGCGTCGGCGCCGATGACGTACGCGTAGCAGTTGTGGGTGGCGTCGGCGTGCTCCTTGCGGACGCCCGCGATGAAGTCCTGCGCCTCCTCCTCGGTGGCGGCCGGGGCGAGCGCGCACAGGAAACGGGAGCGGTTGACCTCGGTCTCGTGCACGCCCGCGCGGGCGACTGTGCGGTACTCGTCCTGCATCACGCCAGCGTATGCGGCACCCTCCCGGGTTCCGCAGGCGGGCCGGTGCCCGCGGCCGCCCACGCCACGCGCGCGTGGCGCTGGTCACGGACAGGGTGGGAAGGCCCCGTACGCGTGGGCTCGTCACGGCCGCCCGAAAGCCCCCGCGCGCAGGGCGTTCGTCACCGGCGCAGGCCCCGCGCGGCCGCCTCCCGGTCACCCGCCTGTACGTGTCCCAGGCGTTCGCCCCCGGCATCCGGGCACACCACCCCGTAGTGGATACTCGCTCGTCGTTGTCCGACCGCCCGACGATCACAGGGAGAACACCGCATGACCGGCACCCAGGTGGAGAGCCCGGACGCCGCCGAGCCCGGCCGTTCGCGGCCCCCCACCGCCGCGGCCCGCTGCCGGGCCTGGCTCCTGGAGGGCCTGAGCGAGCGCGCGGCCCGCCACCCGGGCCCGCACGCCACCCGGGACGACGGGCACGAGGGTCACGCCTGGTGGCGGGTGATGTGCCTGACCGGCGTGGACTACTTCTCCACCCTCGGCTACCAGCCCGGGATCGCCGCCCTCGCGGCCGGGCTCCTGTCGCCGCTCGCCACGCTCGTGCTGATCGCGCTGACCCTGTTCGGCGCGCTCCCGGTGTACCGCCGGGTGGCCCACGAGAGCCCGCACGGCGAGGGCTCGATCGCCATGCTGGAGCGGCTGCTGCCGTGGTGGGCGGGCAAGGTCCTCGTCCTCGTGCTCCTCGGCTTCGCGGCCACCGACTTCCTGATCACGATCACCCTCTCGGCCGCGGACGCCGCCGCCCACGTCGTGGAGAACCCCTTCGCTCCGCACTGGATGGACGGCGGCAACACCTGGATCACCCTGCTCCTGGTCGCCGCGCTGGGCGCCGTGTTCCTCAAGGGCTTCAAGGAGGCCATCGGTATCGCGGTCTCCCTGGTGGCCACGTACCTCGCGCTCAACGTCGTCGTGATCGCCGTCTCGGCCTGGGAGGTGCTCAGCCATCCGGTGCGGATCGGCGACTGGACACACGCGATGACCGCCGAGCACTCCTCGCCGCTCGCGATGATCGCGGTGGCGCTGCTCGTCTTCCCGAAGCTGGCGCTCGGTATGTCCGGCTTCGAGACGGGCGTGGCGGTGATGCCGCAGGTCAAGGGCGACCCGACGGACACCTACGCGGATCCGGCCGGCCGGGTGCGCGACACGCGGAAACTGCTCACCACGGCCGCCGTGATCATGAGCTGTCTGCTGCTGCTGTCCAGCCTGGCGACGACGATCCTGATCCCGCAGAACGCCTTCAAGAGCGGCGGCCCGGCCAACGGCCGCGCGCTCGCGTATCTCGCGCACGAGCACCTGGGCGGGGCCTTCGGAACGGTCTACGACATCTCGACGATCGCCATCCTGTGGTTCGCGGGCGCCTCCGCGATGGCCGGCCTGCTCAACCTGGTGCCGCGCTATCTGCCGCGCTACGGCATGGCTCCCGAGTGGACCCGCGCCGTCAGACCCCTCGTGCTGGTCTTCATGGCGGCCGCGGTCCTCATCACGCTGTGGTTCCACGCGGACGTGGACGCCCAGAGCGGCGCGTACGCGACGGGCGTGCTCGTGCTGATGCTCTCCGCGGCGTTCGCCTCGACGGTCGCCGTGCACCGGCGCGGCCACCGGGCCGCCGCACTCGGCTTCGGCACGATCACCGCCGTCCTCGCGTACACCCTGGTCACCAACGTGATCGAGCGGCCGGACGGCATCAAGATCGCGCTGATCTTCATCGTGGCGATCCTCGTCACCTCCTTCGCCTCGCGTGTGCACCGCGCCTTCGAACTGCGGGCGGCGACGGTCACGTTCGACGAGGCTGCGGCCCGGCTGGTCGACGAGGCCGCGGCGAGCGGACCGCTGCTGCTCATCGCCAACGAGCCGCAGGAGCACACCACCGGGGAATACCGCGCCAAGGAGTCCAGCCAGCGGGAGCAGACGCACATCCCGGACGGTCGGCCGGTGCTCTTCCTGGAGGTCTTCGTCACCGACTCCTCGGACTTCACCGCCGATCTGACCGTCCACGGCGACGAGAAGCACGGGGTGCGCAGGCTGCGCGTCCAGGGCGCGACCGTGCCCAACACCATCGCGGCGGTCCTGATGGAGCTGCGCGACCGCACCGGCCGGGTGCCGCACGCCTACTTCAACTGGACCGAGGGCGCCCCGTTCAGCCACCTGCTGCGCTTCCTGGTGTTCGGGGACGGCGAGGTCGCCCCGGTCACGCGGGAGGTGCTGCGCCGTGCGGAGCCGGACCCGGAGCGGCGCCCCCGGATCCACGTCGGCTGAGCAAGCCCTACTTCGGCTTCCTCCCGCGCGCCACGACCACGTCCGTGAGGAGCGCCGCGCCGGGGGCCAGCGCCTCCCAGGCGGGGCCGCGCCACGCGAGGACGGCGATGGCCGCGGTGGGGAACTTGCTGCGGACCCGGTCGAGCGTGTCGTTCAGGCCGTCCCCGGCGAGTTCCAGCACCAGTTCGGCCAGCCCCGGGTTGTGCCCGATCAGCAGCAACGTCCGCACGGCGGCGGGCACTTCGTGCACCGCGTCCAGCAGATCGGGGACATCGGCGGCGTACAGCCGCCGCTGGAGTCGTACGGGCGGTGGTGTGCCCCATTGGGCCGAGGCCAGCTCCCAGGTCTGGCGGGCGCGGGCCGCGGTCGAGCACAGGGCGAGGTCGGGCAGCCAGTCGGCCTCGGCGAGCGCGCGCCCGGCGGCCGGGGCGTCCCGGAGGCCGCGCGCCGCGAGCGGCCGTTCGTGGTCGGGGACGCCCTCGGGCCAGGCGGACTTGGCGTGCCGCAGCACGACGAGCCTGCGCAGCGGGCCCTGCCCGGCCGGGGTGCTCATGTCCGGGTACCGATCTCGCGGGTGAGGTCGAGCCCGAGCAGCCGGTCGGCGTAGGCGTACGTCTCGAAGCGCGCCCCGTCCGGCACGTCGTCGGCGCTCTCCACACACCGCAGGACGTCCAGGACGGCGGGGACGTCGAGATCGTCCTCCCACGCGGTGCGCAGCTCATGCCGCACCGGTTCGGGGACCGGCTTGGAGGGGCGGGTCGCCCAGGCGGCGACGGCCTTGCGCCAGCGGACCAGCGTGTCCCGCGCCTCGGTGAGGGCGGCCGTGTCGAGGTCGGCGGGCTGTCGGCGCGGGTGGGCGAGCAGGGCGAGGCGTAGCGCCGAGGGCGGGGCGGCGGTGTCGGCGGGGCCGGTCGCGGGGGCCACCTCGACACGTACCCCGTCGGGGGCGGCGCCGCGCGCTCCGACCACGTGCAGTACCTGTCCGATGCCCGGTGCGTCCAGCTCCGCGGGGCGGATACCGAGGTCGTCGGCGCGCGCCCGGAGCGCGGCGAGCGGTGCGCCCACCGTGACGACGGGTGTTCCGCCGAGCTCCAGGGCCCTGGCCAGCACATCGGCCACCAGCAGCACCCGCAGCGCGGAACTGTCGGTCCCGGCCGGGTGCGCATGGACCCGGACCAGGCCCGGACGGACGTCGGTGGGCTCGCCGCTGCGGGCGTCGATGATTCGGAGCACGAGGCGAGCGTAGGCGGGCCAGGCCCCCGGCGCAGCCGAGCGGACCCGGTTCCGGACGGCGGGAGCGGCCCGGCCGTACGCCGGGAATCAGCGCCTCCCACCGGCTGTTGCCGCCCTCAGCAGGCGGCGCGGGACTGCCGGGCCGCAGGACGTCGAAGGGAACCGGGCGTGTACGGCGACTCAGCAACGATCCGCAAGATCCTCACCGAGCTGGGCGACACCTGGGCGGTCGTGGGGCTGTCCAGCAACCAGCGTCGGGCGGCCTACGGGGTCGCCGCCGTCCTTCAGCGCTTCGGCAAGCGCATCGTGCCGGTCCATCCCAAGGCCGAGACGGTCCACGGCGAGCAGGGCTACCCCTCGCTGGACGCGATCCCCTTCCCGGTCGACGTCGTCGACGTCTTCGTCAACTCCGACCTGGCGGGTCCGGTCGCCGACGAAGCGGTCGCGATCGGCGCCAAGGCCGTCTGGTTCCAGCTGGGCGTCATCGACGAACAGGCGTACGAGCGCACCCGCGCGGCCGGCCTGGAGATGGTCATGGACCGCTGCCCGGCCATCGAGATCCCTTCCCTGCGCTGACGTTGCGACGACCGGCCGACGGGCCGAGGGGGCCGGGAGAGTGACCCGGCGCGCGCGTCAGCCGGGTTCGGGCCGTGCTCTCGGATACCTTGATACGACGAAGTAACTGGTCGGGCGGCGGCGAGGAGTTCCGCCCCGCCTCCGCCGACGTCGACGAGACCGAACCGCTCAGGGTGCCGAGCTGCTCGACGTACGGGCCCCTCACCTTCGACCGGGACCGACGCACGGGCTGCAGCAGCCGGCGCCGCAGACCCGACACAAAGCACCACGGAGATCGATCGACCTGCCTTCGTCGAGGGGCTTCGCGCCCTGCCGGAGTCTCTCGGACGCAGCGGCTGGAAATGTCCGGGAGGCGCTATGTGGTCCGTACTGGAGCAGGTGGCCGTGGCCGCCCCTCAGCTCTTCGTCTACGCCGTCGGCCTCTTCGTCGCCATGATCCTTCTGTCGCTCGCCATCAGTCTGCGGCAGGCGGAGGCGTCGCAGCGCCCCGAGATCATCAGGGCGCTCGCGGATCTGATGGCGTTCTGGAAGAAAAGGTGAGCCGCCCCTCCCCCCGCGTCAGCGGGCCAGACGTCCCAGCAGCGACGAAGCCGAGGTGATGCCCACGGCCGCCGCCACCAGCAGCACCAGGAAGTCGGTGAGCAGGTGGGAGGGCGTGCCGAGGAGCAGGCCGCGCAGGGGGTCGACCTGGTAGCTCAGGGGGTTGACCTTGCTGATGGCCTGGAGCCAGCCGGGCATGACGTGCACCGGGTAGAGGGCGTTGGAGCCGAAGAACAGCGGCATCGTGATCGCCTGGCCGATGCCCATGAGGCGGTCCCGGGTCAGGACGATGCCCGCGATCGTCATGGACAGGCAGGAGAAGAAGGCCGAGCCGAGGACGACGGCCACCGCGACACCCAGCAGCCGCAGCGGGTTCCAGGTCAGCGCGACCCCGAGGAGCGCCGCGATCAGGACCACCACGACCGCCTGGACCAGTGCCTTCACTCCGGCGGCGAAGGCCTTTCCCGCGATCAGCGCGGCCCGCGGGGTCGGGGTGACCAGCAGCTTGGTGAGGATCCCGGAGTCCCGCTCCCAGATGATCATGATGCCGTAGAAGATCGCGATGAACATCGCGGACTGGGCGATGATCCCGGGCGCGAGATAGTCGAGGTAGGGGATGCCCCCGGTGGGGATCGCCCGGATCCTGGTGAACGTCTCCCCGAAGATCAGCAGCCACAGCGCCGGCTGGACCGCCCGGGTGTACAGCTCGGTGCGGTCGTGGCGCAGCTTCTGCAGCTCGACGGCGCACATGGCGCCGACCCGGGCGGGCAGCACCCTGAAGCCGGTACGGGCCCGCGGTGGGGCCACCAGCAGGTCGAGGTCCGCCGGGTGGGCGCGGTCAGCCGACGCGGGACGCGGTGCGGCGGGTGCTTCGGACATCGCGGAAGTCTCCTGACTGGTCGTCGAGTCCGCTGCCGGCGACGTCCCGGAAGACGTCCTCCAGCGTCGGCAGCGGGCCTTCGGTGCCGAGCCGCTGCGCGAGGCCGCTCCGCAGCTCCTCGGGGGTGCCGAGGGCGCGAACGCGGCCGCGATGCATCAGGGCGACGCGGTCGCAGTACTGGTCGGCCTCGTCCATGTAGTGGGTGGTGACGAGGACCGTCATGCCGGTGGCGGCGCGTACGGCGTTGATGTGCTCCCACACGTTGGTCCGGGCGATGGGGTCGAGGCCGATGGTGGGCTCGTCGAGGATCAGCAGCCGCGGCGCGCTGACCAGCGCCTGGGCGAGTTCCAACCGACGGACCATGCCGCCGGAGTACGTCTTCGCGAGCCGGTCGGCCGCGGCGGTGAGGTCGACGGCGGTCAGGGCCTGGTCCACTCGGCGGGCGCGCTCACTGCGGGAGACGTCGAAGACGCGGGCGAACAGGGCGACGTTCTCCCGGCCGGTGAGCCCGGCGTCCGCGGAGAGCTGCTGCGGTACGTAGCCCAGCAGGCGCCGTACGGCCATGCGTTCGCGCGTCGCGTCGTGGCCGAAGACGCGCACCATGCCGGCCGGGACCGGCAGGAGTGTGGTCATGCAGCGGATCGCGGTGGTCTTGCCCGCTCCGTTGGGGCCGAGCAGTCCGAAGACCTCGCCGTCGCGGACGGAGAGGTCGAGCCCGTCGACCGCGTTGGTCTCCCCGAAGGAGTAACGCAGTCCGGCACAGGTGACGGCGTCGACTGCCGGGGCCTTGCCGTCCGTCGCGTTCCGCGTCATGTCTCCTCGGCCTCCTCGTGCAGGTTCTCCGCCAGCTTGCGCAGGGCCGGGAGGGCCACCTCGAGCGCCTTGCGGTCCGCCTCGTCCAGGCGGGCCACCTGGCCGCGTACGAGTGCCGCGCGCCGCTCGCGCCAGTCGTGCAGCCGTGCCCTGGCCGCTTCGGTGGGCAGCAGGCGCGCGGCCCGCCGGTCGGCGGGGTCCGTCTCACGGATCAGATAGCCGTCGCGGACCAGGTGCTTGACGAGCGTGGAGACCGAGTTGCCCGCCAGGTAGAGCTCCTTGGCGGCGTCCGACACTCCGATGCCCGGCCGTTCCACCACCAGGCGCAGCAGTTCGACCTCGGCGCCGCGCAGCGGCGGCGCGGCCATCCCTCCGCGCACGCGTCGGCGGATCAGCCGCTGCACTCCGATCAGCGCGGCCACCAGGTCGTCGGCGAGCCTTTCCGGTTCCACACCGACGAGATTAGCTCTGCTTCAGAGGTATTCGGGGAAAGAGACGGTCAAGGACCATCAAGAACGGGTCGAGACGCTCGCCGTCAGTGGTGGTGGGGTTCCTCCCGGTGCACCGGGCCGTGCGGGGCGTCGCAGTGGGCGGCGTCGTCCGCGGTGCTCCGGTCGCCGGGCAGGGCCACCTGCAGGACCTGTTCGGGGGCGTGGTCGACCTGGAGGGTGGTGTGGGTGATGCGGTAGTCGTGGCGCAACACCTCCTCCAGGTCGCGGCGCACGGCGTGGCAGTCACCGCCGGGTTCGACCAGGACGTGCGCGGACAGCGCGGCCTGGCCGGAGGTGATCTGCCAGACGTGCAGGTCGTGCACCTCGACGACGTCCGGCCGGGCGACGAGCCGGTCGCCGAGCGCGTCCGGGTCGACATCGGCGGGCGCGGCCTCCAGGAAGATGCGGCCGGAGTCGCGCAGCAGCCCGTACGCGGCCTTCACCATCAGCGCGACGACCACCAGCGTGGCGATCGGGTCGGCGCGCTCGAAGCCGGTCAGGACGACGACGAGCGCGGCGATCGCGGTGCCGATGAAGGCGAACAGGTCGTTCAGCACATGCTGATAGGCGCCCTCGACGTTCAGCGAGGTGCGGTTGGCCTTCGAGATGCAGTAGGTCGCGGCCACGTTCACGACGATCCCGGTGAGCGCGGTGGCCAGCATGAGGCCGCCTTCCACCCGGGGCGGCGCGATCAGGCGCCGTACGGCCTCGTACGCCAGCCAGGCGCCCAGCAGGAACAGGGTCAGGCCGTTCGCCTGGGCGGAGAGGATCTCCGCGCGTTTGAGGCCGTAGGTGAAGCCGCCGCGGGCCGGGCGGGCGGCCAGCCGCATCACGATGAGGGCGAGCACGATGGACGCGGCGTCGGTGAGCATGTGGGCCGCGTCGGAGATCAGCGCCAGGGAGCCGGCGACGATGCCGACGGCCACCTCGGCCGCCATGAACACGGCGATCAGGCCGAGGGCGAGGCCCAGCCAGCGGCGGTCGGCGTCCGCCGACACACCGTGGGAGTGCCCGGAACGGTCCCCCGCTCCGTGCTCATGACCGTGCCCGCTCATGTGGTCCGCCTTCCCCCTCGCAATCGGTTGTCCCGACGGCAGTGAAACCCATGGCCCCGCCCCAGGGCAAAGGCTGCACCGGTGACCGTTGTCATGTCCGATAATACGCCGCTGACCTGCACAAACGTTACGGCGATGAGGGACGGGCGGTGCGCCGGCCGGAGAGGAGATCCAGGAGGAGGGTGCGTTCGTCGCCGGTGGCGGGGCCCCGCACGCGGGGATCACGGCCGGCGGGGACGAACAGCTCGGCTTTCCCGATCACGGTTGCCACGACCACCACCATGGGACGCGCGAGGTGCGGGTCACCCCCTACATCGGCCGGTACATCGGCTCGTGTACCGGTCCACCAGGTCGCACCAGCCGGCCTCGACCCGCTCCAGGGACATCCCGCGGCGGGTCAGCAGGTGGTCGACGAGCGCCGTCTCGAGATAGCCGAGCAAGGTGTGCGCGACGAGCTCGGTGTCGCCGTCCGCCCGCGCCTCGCGCAGCAGCATGCACACGTGGACCAGCCGGAGCTGGTACGGGGGAGTCGCGCGCCGGCGGTTCGCGTCCACGTGGGCGGCCAGGTACAGGTCGCGGTTGGTGTGCTCATGGCGAATGACGGCCGCACCGAACGCACGCAGCCGCTCCCGGGCGGGCGCGCCCGGACCGAGCGGCGGCGGTCCGGAGAGGAAGGCGGCCTGGAGCTTCTCCTCGTGGTGGCTGAGCAACTCCACCATCAGGCCCATGCGATCGCCGAACCGCCGGAAGACGGTGCCCTTGCCGACGCCCGCGCCGCAGGCGATGTCCTCCATGGTCACGTTCGCGATGCCGCGCTCCGCGGCCAGGCGGGCCGCGACCTCCAGCAGACGCGTGCGGTTGCGCGCGGCATCGGCACGCAACCGGGCGGTCTCGCCGGTGGGCATGAGGGCGAGGGCGGTCGGCGTGTCGATGTCGGCCGGGGGCGACAGAAGGGGCGGGAGCGGCTCGGTCATGACACCAGACTAGCGCCGAGGGAAGACAATCGGACCCTGGTCCGTTTATGGTGGCAGGAAGTGGACCGCGGTCCGGTTGGAGTGGTACAACATTCAACGGACTTCCCCGGTCCGCTTGTACTGATCGCACATCCCGGGAGTTTTGCCATGTCTGTACGTATCCTCGCCCTGGTCGGCAGCCTTCGTGCCGGTTCCCACAACCGTCAGCTCGCCGAGGCCGCCGTGAAGCACGCCCCCGCCGGCGTCGAGGTGGTGCTGCACGAGGGTCTGGGCCAGGTGCCCTTCTACAACGAGGACATCGACGTCGAGGGCACCGTCCCCGAGGCCGCGACCGCGCTGCGCAACGCCGCCGCCCAGGCCGACGCGCTGCTGCTCTTCTCGCCCGAGTACAACGGCACCATCCCCGCCGTCCTGAAGAACGCGATCGACTGGCTGTCCCGTCCGTACGGTGCCGGCGCCCTGACCGGCAAGCCGGTCGCCGTCGTGGGCACCGCCTTCGGCCAGTACGGCGGCGTGTGGGCGCAGGACGAGACCCGCAAGGCCGTGGGCATCGCCGGCGCCCACGTCGTCGAGGACGCCAAGCTGTCCATCCCCGGCTCCGTGACCCGCTTCGCCGAGACCCACCCGGCGGACGACACCGAGGTCGTCGAGGGCCTGACCAAGGTCATCGAGCAGCTCTCCCAGGCCCAGCCGGTCGCCGCCTGATCTCCCGCGTCCCGGGCCGCGCACCGCGCCGCACACGGTGATACGACCGTGGGCCAGGACCGAGTAGGTCCTGGCCCACAGTTGTGCGCGGGTGCGTCGCGAGCTGTGCGGCTTTGTTGGTTCGCCCATCAGACGCATGTTCGTGCTTTGCCTGGGCGTCGCCGGGCGTACGCCTTCGGTTGCTTGCATCGAGGAATGGACCACATCACGTTCCTTGTGGCCGTCGTCATCGTCACGGCGTTGGCCTTCGACTTCACGAACGGATTCCATGACACCGCCAACGCGATGGCCACCTCCATCGCCACCGGCGCCCTGCAACCACGAACAGCGGTCCTGATCAGCGGCGTCCTGAACGTCGTCGGCGCCTTCCTGTCCACCGAGGTCGCGAAGACGATCTCCGGCGGCATCGTGGACGACACCCTGGTGAGCCCGGGCATGATCTTCGCCGGGCTGGTGGGCGCGATCCTGTGGAACCTGCTGACCTGGCTGCTGGGACTGCCGTCGAGTTCCTCCCACGCGCTCTTCGGCGGCCTGGTCGGGGCCGTCTGGGTCGGTGCGGGCAGCCATGGCGTGCACTTCGACAAGGTTGTCGAGAAGGTGCTGATCCCCGCCGTCGCCTCGCCGATCGTGGCGGGTCTCGCCGCGCTGCTGGCCACCTACCTCGCCTACAAGATCACCGCCCGGGCCCGCAGGGATTCGGTGACCAGGGGTTTCCGTCTGGGCCAGATAGCGTCCGCCTCCCTGGTCTCCCTCGCCCACGGCACCAACGACGCCCAGAAGACCATGGGTGTGATCACCCTGACGCTGATCTCCGCCGGTGCCCTCGGCCATGACGCGGGCCCGCCGGTGTGGGTGATCACCTCGGCCGGACTGGCCATCGGCCTCGGCACCTACCTCGGCGGCTGGCGGATCATCCGCACGATGGGCAAGGGCCTGACGGACATCCAGTCCCCGCAGGGCTTCGCCGCCGAGGCCGCCTCCACCACCGTGATCCTGACCTCCGCCCACCTGGGCTTCGCGTTGTCCACCACGCAGGTCTGCTCCGGCGGCATCCTCGGCGCGGGCCTCGGCCGGCGGCTGGCGGAGGTGCGCTGGGGCGTTGCGGGCCGCATGGTGATGGCCTGGCTGATCACCCTCCCGGCCGCGGCCCTGGTCGGCGGGCTCTCCGCGAGCGTCGTGAAGCACGGCGGCAACGCCGGGGCCGCGGTGATCGCCCTGATCGCCGCCGCCGTCGCCACGGGCATCGTGGCCCTCTCCCGCCGCAACCCGGTGCGCGCCGACAACGTCAACGAGACCCACGAGGTCACCCTGCGCACCACCGCGCCCACGAGCGTCGGCACCGCCGCCTGAGCCACGAAGGAGTTCTGCCCATGCACCTCGACTGGAGCGCCCTCGGGCAGGTCACCGCGGTCAGCGTCGGAGTCACCGTCGCCGTGGTCGTCGTCTTCGCCCTCGGCGTCCTCGGCCTCGCCCAGGTCGAGTCGGCCTCCGAGAAGGACGGCGGCACGCACGCCCTCGGCCTCGCCCAGGCCTGGCTGTGCTTCCTGGCCTGCGCGGCCGTGGTGGCGTACGGGATCTATCTGATCGTGCCGCAGTTCCACTGATCCCGGGGCGCGCGGAGGAAGAGAAGAGGGAAGGACGGATGACACCTCTGGTCACGGACGGTCTGCGGGTCGACTACACCGACCACGACGACCCCGTGCTGATCCGGCCGGACGGCAGCCCGGTGGAGACCTGGCGGGAGAACTACCCGTACGGCCACCGGATGGAGCGCAAGGAGTACGAGTGGCACAAGCGGCTCCAGCAGATCGAACTGCTGAAGCTGCAGAACTGGATAAAGGAGACCGGACGTCGGCTCGTCATCGTGTTCGAAGGACGTGACGCGGCCGGCAAGGGCGGCACGATCAAGCGCTTCACCGAGCACCTGAACCCGCGCGGCGCCCGGGTGGTGGCCCTTGAGAAGCCGACCGAGCGCGAGCGCGGGCAGTGGTACTTCCAGCGGTACGTCCAGCACCTGCCGACGGCGGGCGAGATCGTGCTGTTCGACCGGTCCTGGTACAACCGGGCCGGGGTGGAGCGCGTGATGGGCTTCTGTACGGACGACGAGTACCGCCGCTTCATGCGGCAGGCCCCGCTGTTCGAGCGGATGCTCGTGGACGACGGCGTGGACCTGGTGAAGTTCTGGTTCTCGGTCTCCCAGAGCGAGCAGCGGACCCGCTTCACGATCCGTCAGGTCGACCCGGTGCGGCAGTGGAAGCTGAGCCCGATGGACCTGGCTTCACTGGACCGCTGGGACGAGTACACCGCGGCCAAGGTCGCCATGTTCCGCGAGACGGACACCGACCACGCACCGTGGACCGTGGTGAAGAGCAACGACAAGAAGCGGGCCCGGGTCGAGGCGATGCGGAGCGTGCTCGCCCGCTTCGACTACACCGACAAGGACCGGGAGGTCGTCGGCATCCCCGATCCCCGCATCGTGGGCGCGGCGGCGAACCTGCTGGAGGCCGGCGAGGACGACACCGGCCGCTGAACCGGCGTCTCAGTCGTGCGCCGGGCTGTCGGTGAGCCGGTGGTCGGCCAGGCTGAGGGCCTCGTCCACGACCCGGCGCAGATGGCCGTCGCGCAGTGAGTAGATCACGCGGCGGCCTTCCTTGCGCGTGTCGACCAGGCCGGCCAGGCGAAGCCGCGCCAGGTGCTGGCTGACGGCGGGCCGGGCCGCGCCGCACGCCTCGGTGAGCGTCGAGACGTCGGCCTCGCCGCCGCTCAGGGCGTGCAGCAGGGCGAGGCGGGTGCGGTCGCCCAGCAGCGCCAGCAGCTCGGCCGCCAGCGCGAACTGCTCCTCCCCCGGCGTGCGGGGATGGGCGCCGTCCGTGCCGTCCGTGCGCGGCTGCGCATCCTGCGCAGATGATAGGTGCATGCGTGCGCTCATACGCACATAATGGCTCCCTGGACGGGTACCCGTCCACTGCCGCACGGCGGAAGGGGCCTGGGATGGCGGACGAGCACGCGGGGCGTGAACAGGTGGGGCACGAGCACACGGGGCAGCGGGACATGGCGCACCAGCACGCGGGGGACGCACACGTGCGACATGGGCACGGCCGGGCGCATACGCACAGCCGCCACACCCCTCTCCACGACCACCCGCACCCGCACGCCCACGGGCACGACCACGAGCCTGCGCACGGCCCGTTCTCCCGCCTCCGCCACCTCCTCACCCCCCACTCCCACGAGACCGCCGACAAGCTCGATACGGCGCTGGAGTCCTCCGCGCGCGGACTGCGTGCGCTGTGGGCCTCGCTGGCCGTGCTCGGGGCCACGGCGCTGGCGCAGGCGGTGGTGGTCGTGCTGTCCGGTTCCGTGGCGCTGCTCGGCGACACCGTGCACAACGCGGCCGACGCGCTGACCGCCGTACCGCTCGGCATCGCGTTCGTCCTCGGGCGGCGTGCGGCCACACGCCGCTTCACCTACGGGTACGGCCGCGCGGAGGACCTCGCCGGGATCGTGGTCGTGCTGACGATCGCCGCCTCCGCCGCCTTCGCCGCCTGGACCGCGGTGGGGCGACTGCTGGACCCGCGCCCCTTGCAGCACGTCCCGGTCGTCGCCGTCGCGGCCGTCATCGGTTTCGCGGGCAACGAGTGGGTCGCCCGTCACCGCATCCGGGTGGGCCGCGCAATCGGTTCGGCCGCGCTGGTCGCGGACGGACTGCACGCGCGTACGGACGGGTTCACCTCGCTGGCGGTGCTGGTGGGCGCGGGTGGGGCGGCGCTCGGGTGGCAGCTCGCCGACCCGGTGGTGGGGCTGGCGATCACGGCCGCGATCGTGCTGGTACTGCGGGACGCGGCGCGCGAGGTCTTCCGTCGGGTGCTGGACGCCGTCGACCCGGCCCTGGTGGACCGGGCGGAGCGGGCCGTCGCGGAGGTGCCGGGTGTGCGTGCGGTGGGCGAGCTGCGGCTGCGCTGGATCGGGCACCGGCTGCGCGCCGAGGTGGCGGTCGTGGTCGACGGCGAGGTGAGCGTACGGCGGGCGCACGCCATCGCGGTCGAGGCCGAACACGCCCTGCTGCACGCGGTACCGAGGCTCACGGCCGCCCTGGTGCACGCGGATCCGGCGCCTGCACCGGGCGAGGCGGACCCGCACCTGGCACTGGCCCACCACGCCCGGAGTTGACCGCAGCGCCCCTCAGGGGTCCTTCACTGTGCGGGCGCTCATAGTGCAAGGACCCCGAAGACGCCGAGACCCTCAGACGCCCAGGCCCTCCAGCACCACCGCGTTTGGCAGTTCCGCGAACGCCTTGCCCGGCACCAGCAGCTTGCCGCGGCGCCGGCCGCTGCCCACCAGGACGTACGGCAGGTCGACGACCCTGGAGTCCACCAGCACCGGCCAGCCGTCCGGCAGGCCGATCGGGGTGATGCCGCCGTACTCCATCCCGGTCTCGCCCGTCGCCACGTCCATGGGCGCGAACGAGGCCTTCCGCGCGCCGAGTTGGCGACGGACCACGCCGTTGACGTCGACCCGGGTGGCCGACAGGACCACACAGGCGGCCAGCGTCGTGTCGCCGCCGCGCTTGCCCGCGACCACGACGCAGTTGGCGGACTGGTCGAGCAACTCCTTGCCGTAGTGCTCCAGGAAGGTCGCCGTGTCGGCCCAGTCGGGCTCGGTGTCGACGTACACGATCTGCTCGGCGGGCACGCTGCCGCTCCATTGGCGTACGGCGTCGGCGACGGGGCCGGTGAGTTCCTCGAGGCAGTCGGGGGCCGGGACGGCGTGGTCGAAGTCTCCGATGGGTGCGCGCATGACGGCACGCTAACAGCCGGGCACCCCCGGCCCGCCGGCGTCTCAGCGCACGGGCGGCACCGAGACCGCCATCACCATCTCCATCGGGACGTCGCCGTCGTTGGCGTAGGTGTGCGGGGTGCTCGCCTCGAAGGAGGCGCTGGCGCCGGTGGGGACCCGGTGCTCGACGCCGTCGACGGTGAGGGTCAGCTCGCCGGCGGTGACGTGGACGAGTTCGACCGTGCCGACGGGGTGCGGGTCCGAGGGGCTGCGGTCCCCGGGCATCAGCCGCCAGTCCCACATCTCCAGCGGACCGGGCGCCTCGGTGCCGGCGAGGAGGCGGTTGTAGCTGCCGGCGTCGGTGTGCCACAGGCGTACGGCCTGCTCGGCCGGGACGATGCGGACCTTGGGGCCCTGCTCGTAGTCGAGCAGCGTGGTGACGCTGACGCCGAGGGCGTCGCCGATCTTGACGACCGTGCCGATGCTCGGGTTGGTGCGGGCCTGCTCGATCTGGATGAGCATGCCGCGGCTGACTCCGGCGCGGGCGGCCAGCGCGTCCAGGGTGAAACCCCGCTCGGTACGCCACCGCTTGACGTTGCGCGCCAGGGACTGGGTCAGCAGGTCGAGGTCCGACACATTCCGTCCAATATTGTGTATGACAGAGTTGACTCGGTTGAACTAGGGTGGGGTGCACCCGATCGTTCACTGAACTGTACTGCGAGGCGGTCCGATGACAGCACTCTTCGCCCTGGCCACCAGCCTTCTGTGGGGCCTGGCCGACTTCGGCGGCGGACTGCTGACCCGGCGCATGCCTGCGCTGACCGTGGTCGTCGTCTCGCAGACGATCGCCGCGGCGGTGCTGGGGGCGATCGTGGTGGCCACGGGCGGCTGGAGCGAGGCGGGGCCACGGCTGTGGTTCGCGCTCGCCGCGGGCCTGATCGGCCCGGTCGCGTTGCTCTCCTTCTACCAGGCGCTCGCCCTCGGCCCGATGGGCGTGGTCTCCCCGCTGGCCACCCTGAGCGTGGCGGTCCCCGTCGGCGTCGGGCTGTTCCTGGGCGAACGGCCCGGGCTGGTGCAGGTGGCGGGCATCCTGGTCGCCGTCGCCGGCGTCGCGCTCGCGGGCGGCCCCCAGCTCAGGGGCGCCCCGGTGCAGCGGAAGGCGATCCTGCTGACACTCGTGGCCGCGCTCGGCTTCGGCACGGTGTTCGCGCTGATCGCGGAGGCGTCGACCACGGTCACCGGACTGTTCCTGGCGCTCTTCGTGCAGCGCGCCGCGAACGTCGCCGGAGGCGGAGCCGCCCTGTACGTCGCCCTGCGCAGGGGCGCCCCGGCGGTTCCTGCCGAGGGCCTCCCCTGGCGTTCCCTGCCCGCGCTCGCCTTCGTCGGTCTGGCCGACGTGGCGGCCAACGGCACCTACGCAATCGCCGCCCAGCACGGCCCGGTCACCGTGGCGGCGGTGCTCGCCTCGCTCTACCCCGTGGTCACCGCGCTCGCCGCGCGCGGCTTCCTCAGCGAACGGCTCCGCGCCGTGCAGGCGGCGGGCGCGGGCCTGGCCCTGGTGGGTACGGTGCTGCTCGCCACCGGCTGACTTCAGGATTCCGCCTCCAGCTCGGCGAGCCGGGCGACGTCCTCCTCGTCCAGTTCGGCCAACGCCAGCAGCTGGTCCGGCGTGACGCCGTCCGGGATCGGGACCGGGGCCGGGGTTCTGAGCGGCGGCTGCCAGCCGGCCTCGGGCGTCCAGCGCCGTACGACTCGTGCCGGGGCCCCCGCCACCACGGCGTGGTCCGGTACGACGCCCCGTACCACCGCTCCGGCCGCCACCACCACGTTCCGCCCGATCCGCGCCCCCGGCAGGATCACCGCGCCCGTGCCGATCCAGCAGCCCGGCCCGATCTCCACCGGCTCCATGCGGGGCCACTGCTTGCCGATCGGCTCATGGGGATCGTCGTAGGAGTGGTTGGTGGAGGTCACATAGACGTACGGCCCGAAGTAGCAGTCGCTGCCGATCGTGACCGTGGTGTCGGCGATGACATGGCTGCCCCGGCCGAGGACCACACCGTCGCCGATGCACAGGATCGGGTCCGGGCCGAGGTCCAGGTCGGGCATGAGCCCCGCGGTCAGCGTGACCTGCTCGCCGATGATGCAGTGGGCGCCGAGGTGGATCCAGGGCTCGCCGAAGACCGTGCCGAGCGGGAAGGCGAGTCTGGTAGCTGTTCCCATCGCGCCGAAGCGGAAGCGCCCGGGGCGCTCAGCGGTGACGGACCCTGTGCGCTGCATCCAGGCCCAGCCCGCGTGAACGGCGCGCTGCGCGAGGCCACGGCGCCATGATGAGAACGTGTTCCTGCTCCTGAGCACCCGCTTACCGTAATCGGCCGGGATCGGGGCCGGGCGTCCGGGCGCCTGTGATCTTCGCCCCACCGGTGGCGTACGGTGCCGGTGTACCGACCACGAGGAGACGACCATGACGCAGAGGGCGCTGATAACGGGGATCGGCGGAAGGGATCCCAAGGTGGATCAGGAGGCGTTCGTGTCTCCCACGTCGGTGGTGATCGGGGACGTGACGCTGCACGCGGGCGCGAGCGTCTGGTACGGCGCGGTACTGCGCGGCGACGTCGAGCGGATCGCCGTCGGTGCGAGCAGCAACGTCCAGGACAACTGCACGCTGCACGCCGATCCGGGCTTCCCGGTCACCGTCGGCGAACGGGTCTCCATCGGGCACAACGCGGTGGTCCACGGCGCGACCGTGGAGGACGACTGCCTGATCGGCATGGGCGCCACCGTCCTCAACGGCGCGGTCATCGGCGCGGGCTCCCTGGTCGCCGCCCAGGCCCTGGTCCCGCAGGGCATGCAGGTTCCCCCGGGCTCACTGGTGGCGGGCGTACCCGCGAAGGTCAAGCGGGAGCTGACGCCCGAGGAGCGGGAGGTCATCACACTGAACGGCACGATGTACGCGGACCTGGCGCGTGCGCACCGCGAGGTGCACGAGGAGAAGTGAGGCTCACTCGGAGGCCGGTACGGTCTCCGGTTCCGTCTCCTGCTCACCGGCCGCCGCTCTGTTCGCCTTGCCGGCCTTGCGCTTCACGATCAGCATCGAGGCGAGGCCGATCAGCGCCGCCGCCACCAGCCCGAGGTAGGAGAACTTCTTCAGCCAGGACTCGGCGACGACACCCACGTAGTAGATGACCGCGGTGGTGCCGCCCGCCCAGACGACGCCCCCCAGGAAGTTCGCGATCAGGAACTTCCAGTACGGCATCCGCAGCACCCCGGCGAGCGGCCCGGCGAAGATCCGCAGCAGGGCGACGAAACGGCCGAAGAAGACCGCCCACATGCCCCACTTCTCGAAGGACCGCTCGGCGGTCGCGACATGGCCCTCGCCGAAGTGCTTGGGGAACTTCTTCCCGAGCCAGGCCAGCAGCGGCCGTCCGCCCTTGCGGCCGATCGCGTAACCGATCGAGTCACCGACGACGGCGCCGACGCTCGCGCACGCCCCGAGGACCACCGGGTTGATGTCGCTGTGCTGGGAGGACAGCAGGGCCGCCGACACCAGGACGATCTCGCCGGGCAGCGGGATGCCCAGGCTCTCCAGACCGATGACCAGCGCCACCACGGCGTAGACGGCGGCCGCTGGGACCGTGTCGAGCCACTCCTGGACGTGCACCGCCGGTTCCTCCCCGATTCGCGTCCCTGCCTTCACGGCGCGCGCGGGCCCGGCCGGCACCGCACACGCCGTGAAGCCTACCGGCTCAGCCGGCCGTGCCGCCGTCCCTGGAATCGCACTGGTGGTCGTGTCCGACGGTGGCACTCAGGGTGTTCCCGCCCTGGGAGGCCGTCGTCAGGGAGAGGACGAGACCCGGTCGGCCGGGCACGGCGAATCTCCCCCGCGGCGCGCGGCACCCCGTCCCGGGCGAGCCCCGGTACGGAGAAGGCAAAGAGCCGCCCTTCGATCGTGTTCGCCCCCGTCCGCGACAAGAACCGGAGCGGCGCGCACCGGCGAGGGTGGGCGCCGCGGAGCCCGCCGGCCGTCCCGCGTGAGCCATTCGGCCCGCAGGGAATGCGGAAACGATGCTGTTCAAATATCCACGTCACGCAGGCGGTTGATAGTTCAATGGGCCCGCTGCAATACTCCGCATCCGGCCCCGTCACCACCCCGGACAGGGTCGCCCGGCCTTGCCGTGAATCCGAGGACGAGGGCGCCACAAACCCCCCACAAAGTCCGCACAAAAGCCCGGCTTCGGCACCCCCAGAAGTTCTCGGCGGGCCCTTCCTCCAGGGCCGACCCGTCCCTGGTTACGCAATCTGACCTGCTCAGAAGACGGCAGCGCGGCACACGCAGCGAAGAAGGTGCGTCATGAACGGTTATCCACCGCCACCCGCCGACTGGTCTCCCCCGGCAGCGGATTCCACGAGAGTTCCGTCCCTTTACGAGCATCCCGATTTCCAGTCGATTCGCGGAGCCTTCCGCGCCTTCGCTGCCGTCGCGGTGACGCTTGTCGTGGGCGGTTTCCTGCTCTACGTGTTGTTGTCGAGTTTCGCCCCGGGTGTGATGAACCAGCCTCTGGCCGGTCATCTCACCGTGGGCCTGGCGCTCGGCCTCGCCCAGTTCGCCGTGATGGCCCTCGCGGTGTGGCGCTACACCGTGCACATGAGCCGGCGCGTCGACCCGGCGGCGCGCCGACTGCGCAACGAGCTGGAGCGCGCCGACGCCCGTGGGACCAGCGAGCCGCAGGCCAGGGGGTTCGGCACATGGTGACGGTCTCCGCGAGCGTCGTGAACCGGTTCAGCCTGCAACTGACGTTCGTCCTCTTCCTGTCCGTCGTCGTGGTGACCCTGTTCACGGCGCTGCTGACGGCTCCTCAGCGCGACGAGATCAGCGAGTTCTACCTCGGCAACCGGAACATGTCGCCGCTGCGCAACGGCCTGGCGATGTGCGGCGACTACCTGTCGGCGGCGACCCTCCTCGGCAGTACGGGCCTGGTCGCGCTCACCGGTTACGACGGACTGCTGTACCTGGGCGGGACCACGGTCGCCTGGGTGGCGGTGCTGCTGGTCGTCGCCGAACCCCTGCACAACTCCGGGAGGTTCACCCTCGGCGACACCCTGGCGCTGCGCCTGCCCCGTCTCCAGCGGCCGGTGCGCCTGGCCCTCGCCGTCTGCACCCTGGTCATCACCACGCTCTACCTGGTGGCCCAACTCATCGGCAGCGTGGCCCTGCTGACCCAGTTCGTGGGTGAGCCGAGCCGGGCCGTCCGCACTCTGTGCGTGATCGCCATCGGCACCATCGTCATCGTCTACGCCGCGCTCGGCGGCATGCCCGGTGCGACCTTCATCCAGGTCGTCAAGGCCGTGATGCTGGTGTCCGGCGTGGCGATCATGGCGGTCCTGGTACTGACCCGCTTCCACTGGAACGTCAACGCGCTGCTGTCGGCCGCCGCCCGGGGCAGCGGCCTCGGGCAGCGCTTCCTGGAGTCCGGGCTGCGCTACGGCGCCGGGACCACCAGCAAGCTCGACTTCTTCAGTCTGGAGCTGGCCATCGTCCTGGGCCTCGCCGCGCTCCCCCACGTGGTGATGCGCCTGCTCGCTCCCCGCACCAACCGTGTGCTGCGCACGTCGGTCGTCTGGGCCATGGGGCTCGTCGGCTTCGTCTGCCTCGCCGCCGGCATCCTCGGACTGGGCGCGACGGCGATCCTGGGGCGGGAGTACATCGCGAAGATCGACCCCAGGGGCGACGCGACCGTCCTGCTGCTCGCCCAGTCCCTCGGCGGCGGCCTGCTCACCGCGCTGATCTCCTGTCTGGCCTTCGTGACCCTGCTCGCGGTCGCGGCCGGACTCACTTTGGCCGCCGCCTCCTCGCTCGCCCACGACCTCTATGGCGAGGTCATCCGCAAGGGGCAGGCGACCCAGACCGAGGAGCTGGGCGTGGCGCGGATGGCGGCGGCCGTCATCGGTGTCCTCGGCATGCTGCTGGCCCTGCTGCCGTGGGAGATCAGCACGGCCAGTCTGGCCTTCCTCGCCTTCGCCATCGCAGCGTCGGCGATCTTGCCGGCCCTGGTCTACAGCCTGTTCTGGCGCCGCTTCTCCGCGCACGGGGCGCTGCTCAGCCTGTACGGCGGCCTGGCCTGCTCGGTGCTGCTGGTGGTGTTCTCGCCGGTGCTGTCCGGCTCCCCCACGTCGGTGTATCCACATATCGACTTCGCCTGGTTCCCGCTGCAGAACCCGGGCATCGTCTCGATCCCGGCGGGATTCCTGCTGGGGTGGCTGGGGAGCGTGCGGCGACCGCAGCAGGAGCCGTCGGAGTACGAGGAGTTCGAGATCCGCACGCTGGTGGGCACGGCGCCCCGCGCGGCCCGGGACTGACCACTCCCTCCACCGTCCCGGCACCGCCCGCCGCGGAAAGGCCCCGGCCAGGGCGAACGCGCCCGGCCGGGGCCTTCGCCGCACGGCGGCCTGTGGTCGAGGCCACCGGCCCGGTCATGGGACGACCATCGGGGCGGCCCTTGGCGTGCGCGACGCCGTGTCCGCCCGCGGCGAGCATGGCGACCAGCCCGAGTCGGCCGCCAGGGAGCGGCCGTGGCCCGGCTCGGCGGCACCTCCACCGTGCCCATGGCCCCGCCCCGGCGTGGCGCATGTCGTGGTGGACGAAGGAGTAGTGGCCTGCCGCCGGGAACGTGGTCTCGACGAAGCCGCCCTGGGCCACGGCGAGGTCCAGCACCTGCGAGCCGCCCGACATCCGGATCGGCCGACAGTCGGCATCCGGCATCGGGCGGAGCCGTCGCGGCGGCCGATGAGCCCATCGACACCGGCCGGGGGTCCCTGGTTCCGGCCATCACGACAGGGCCGGACAGGCGTGATGCCCGGCCACAGCGCTCCCGACCTGGCCACCGCGACCGGCCGTATCCGTCAGAACGGAACAGGCCAAGACAAGATCGGCCCTGATTCGGGCAAGACGGCAGCTTCTTCCCGGCGATCGCCCATGATGTGTCACTCGACAGGCGCTCGGAGTGACGGGATGTGAGCGGTGTGGTGATCGAAGCCGGTGTGGTCACGGGATACGTGATCGCGTGGGCGGTGCGCAAGGCGCGTCGAGCGGCGGGGCGGCTGGACGGCGAAGTCGACGCGGCGATCGATGCCGGGTTGGACAAGCTGCATGAGGTGGTGGCAGGCAAGCTGGCAGGTCACCCGGTGCTGAACGAACTCGAAGAGGAGGCCGCAGCCACGGCCGTCGGTGACAGCCACATCAGTGAGCTGACCCGTCAGCAGGTGGAACTGGCCGTCACTGCCGCGGCCGGCAAGGACGATGCCTTCGCGCGGGCGGTGACCGAGCTCGTGGACGCTGTGAGGGCCGGCGAGCAGGCCGGCGGCCAGAGTGTGCTCGGCCACGGCGGTGTGAACGTCGCCGGTGACGTCGACATCCGCGCCGACCACGGTTCCGCGGCGGCGTGGAACATCGGGACGGTGACGTTCGGTCGGACTCCGGCGGACCCTCAGGGGCCGGGTCGTTCGCGCGACTGAACGCTCCCGGCTTTCTTTCCCGACGTCGCTCTCCGTCCCGCGGTCACGCTTCGGCAGACGCTCGAGCACAGGGTGCCGGGGTCATCGCCTCGGGGACCGTCGCAGCCGGAACCATCGGGACCGTGAACCTGTTGTTCAGGCGCCGACGAGAGGATCTGGACACGGCTGCCCACCATCTCGCGACCGAATCCGGGCGCTTCTGGGGCGCTGAGAAAGGGGTGTACGACCTGGACGACAAGCCGTCCATCCCGGTCCAGTGGATCTGGGACCGTCGCTTCTCCCGCCCGCGCGACGAGGTCCTCCCGGAGTCGGACAGCGACAGCGGTGTCGTCGACGACCTCTACACACAGGTCTACAGCCGGCTTCCCGGCCCCGCCCGCCTAGTTCTGCTGGGGCATGCGGGCACCGGCAAGTCGGCCGCCATGCTGCTCCTGCTGCTGGCCGCCCTCGACGACCGCGAGGAGAACCCGGACGTCAGGGTTCCCGTCTGGATCACGCTCAGCAGCTGGAACCCGCACGAGCGCCGGCTGCGTGAGCTGGCGGTCGAGGCGATGGAATGGCTGGTGCCTCATCTGCGCAAGGACTCCGTCTACGGCCCGGCAGCCGCGGCACGGCTGTTCGACGAGGGCCGGGTGGCACTGTTCCTCGACGGGCTCGACGAGATGCCCAAGGAGCTGCGCAAGGCGGCGATGACAGCCGTGGCCACCGAGGCCGGTGCCCTGCCGGTCGTGATCACCTGCCGGTCGGGCGAATACGTCAGGCCCACGGCACCCGGCCGCAAGATCGCCGCTCCGGTGGTGCTCCAGCTGCGCCCGCTGCAGGCAGACGCCGTCGCCCACTACCTGACGAAGAGCAACGCGGGCGCTGATCTGCCCGTCTGGCAGAACCTGGCCGACCACATCGTCGCCCACCCCGGCGGGCCGATGGCTCGCGCCCTGCAGACCCCGCTCTACGTGTCCTTGATGCACGCCGCCTATCCCGAGCCGGGCCCTGAGCACGACCCGGCCGAACTCCTGACGCTGGGCGACCACGACAAGATCCAGGAGACGGTCGTCGACCAGTTCCTCGACCGGGTGTACCCCGACGCACCCGGAATTCCGGGCCCTTCGGACGAGCGCCGCCGCGACACTCTTCGCGGTTCCCGGCGCGGCCGGTGGTGGGCCCGCGCGACGAGAAGGATCAGCGCCTGGAACCTGGCACGGCGCAGGCGCCGAGGGCTGCGCTTCCTCGAATGGACCGCGTTCCACCTGGGTGAAGGCACCGACCTGCGGTGGTGGCAGATACCGAACTGGGCGTCCCCGGACCGGCTCGCCGGGATGTGCATGGTCCCTGCCGCGCTGTCCACCACGGTGCTGTGCCTGCTCGGGGCACTCGTCACGGGCGAGCGGTCCACGGTCCTGCTCGTCGGCATCGCGCTGGCCGCCTGCGGGTTCGGTGGCGTCTTCGGCGTCCTGGCGTTCAACCAACTGCATCGCGCAGGAGGCCGACCACTGGGCATGCGGCTCCGCAAGCCCACAGCCGCCGAGGCTCGATACGTCCTGGGCAAGGGGCTTACGCCGGCCGCGCCGTTCTTCTACGGCGCCTACCTCGCAAAAGGAGTCCTCGCGGGGCTGGGTGCGAGCCTGGGCATCTTCTTCTTCGGGGTCTTCGGCGGAGACCTGACCCCACACGGTGAGGGCGGCCTGCTCGCCCTGTGGTCACAGCCGCTGACCGACGACACACGCATCAACGTGCCCCGGAGCTACCGCGGCGACTGGTTGCGTACCGTTTACGTCGTCCTCACCGCCACCATCGCCACCGGGCTGGTGACCGCCTTCGCCGGAGCCGTCGAGGGCGGCCCGTCCACGGGGTTGCGCTACGGCTGTGCCATCGGCGCGGCCATGGGCTGGTTGCTCGGTCTCGGGCCTGCGGTCGTCCTACGGCTCACACCGGTCGTGGTGAGCCGGAGCCACGGCCTGGGGTACGGCTCGTTCACCCGTCACCTGCGCACGGCACACCGGCTGAAGGTGATCCGGCAGGCGGGCGTCGTGTACCAGTTCCGCCACACCGCCCTGCAGGCCCGTCTGCGGAGCCGGTACGAGGCCGTCACCTCGAACAGCCGCGGCTTGGAGCGGCCGGCACCGGCGGAGCGGTGCGACTGACCGCATGCCCGGGTCACCTAGACGATCGGGTCGCTCGGGCGGTCTTGTGCCTGTGCGAGCCGACGTACGAGGAGATAGGTCCGCTGGCTGGGGTGCTCGTGTCCGGGGTGTGGGGCTCGGTCGAGTCGTGCGGTGAGGGTGAGGCCCGCTTGGGCCAGGGCCGCCGTTTCGGCGACCGGGTCGAGGAAGCGGAAGGTGAGGTCGACGGGGCGGTCCCACCATTCGGTGAGGTGTGTTGCCTGTCCGGGGCGGGTGTCGCCGTCGCTGGTGTGGAAGGCGAGGAGGGCATGGCCGTCAGGGCGCAGCACGCGGGCGAATTCCCTGTAGGCGGCGGCTCGTCGGGTCTGGTTCAGGTGGATCACGGCGTACCAGCACAGGATGCCGCTCACCGTCCGCGAGCGGATCGGCAGCGCGGTCATGTCCGCAGCGGCGAACGGCAGGGAGGTGGTGTGGTGCGCGATGGTGCACATGGCAGGCGACAGGTCGACGCCGAAGGTACGGGCCCCGCGGCGGGCCAGGTGGGCTGTTGCGTGGCCCGGGCCGCAGCCGATGTCCACGATCGGTCCGTCGGCGGCCAGTTCGGCGAAGGCGTCCAGCAGGGCGCGGTCGAGGGGCTTGCCCTGGAGTTCGTCGCCGATCTCGGCGGCGTAGCGTTCGGCCACCGTGTCGTAGCTGCGGCGTGTCACGGCGGACGCCGCGGTGTGCGGGCGAGGCGCTGTCATGCCTGGCTCCGTTCGGGTCGGATGATCGCTTCGGCACCGATCGGAGTGAACCCGGCGGCGAGGAAGGAGCGCAGGGAGCGGGCGTTGCCCGGGGCGACGGCAGCGTGGACGAGCTCCCCTTCCGGGACCAGGGTGAGGGCGTCGGCGAGCAGCGCCCGGCCGTGTCCGCGACCGCCGTCCGCGGGTTGATGCAGTTCGATGCCGAGTTCCGTGCGCCCGGCGAGTCCTGCCGCCAGAGTGACCAAGCCTCGCTCGTCCCCGAATACCCGTACGCCGGAGCGCAGTTGCCGGGCGTGCCGCACCCTGGGGTGGTCGTCGGCGTCCGTGATCGGCCGCAGGCGCGGTGGGCCGCCGGTGCCGCGGTGGACGAGGGTGGCGTCGACGCTGCCGATGCGGCCCGTGGGGCCGGCGAGGGCGCGCAGGAAGTCCGGGGACAGGGAGCCGCCGAAGCCGTCGGGCCGGTGCGCGTGGACCTGTGCGCCGGGCAGCGCGGTGGCGACGACGGCGTGGCCGGTGAAGGCGACCGAGCACTCCAGTCCCCCGGGCAACGCGGGCAGCACCGTGACCGCCCCGTCGGCGGGCGGGAAGCGTCCGTCGGCGGCGTCGCGAAGGTACGCCAGCAGCGGGTGCGCGGGCGCGAGTGCGGTTCGGTGGGCATCGAGGAAGGCCAGCAGCGCGGCGTTGAACCGCTCCGGTTGCTCCAGGTTCGGCAGGTGGGCGGCGTCGTCGATGACGTCGAGCGACGAGCCGGTGACGAGCCCGTGGATGAGCCGGGCCTCTTCCACCGGCGTGTAGGTGTCGTCGGCGCCCACCATCACGAGGGTCGGTACCCGCACCGCCTCCAACGTAGGGCGGTAGTCCGGCCGTTCGGCCCGCCCGCGCAGGGCCGCCGCGGCCCCGGCCGGGTCGGTGCCGCGCATCATGCCCAGTACGTGCCCGGCGACCTCGGGCAGGCCGGTCACGTGGTGCGGCGCGATCATCCTGTCGATCACCTGGGTCGCGTAGCCGTCCATGCCCTCGGCCGGCAGGCGGTCGGCGAGCGCGTTGCGGAACGCCCTGCCTTCCTCGGTCTCGGCGGCCGGTGAGGTGTCGGCCAGCACCAGCGCGGCCACCCGCCCGGGGTGACTGCGCTGCATCTCCATGGCGATCTGGCCGCCCATCGACAGCCCCGCCACCACGGCCCGCTCCACCCCGAGCCGGTCGAGCAGCTCCGCGAGATCCCGCGCGAAGTCCGACAGCAGCGTCTTCCCCGGTACGACCGTGCTCTCCCCGTAGCCGCGCAGGTCGGGGACGATCACCCGGTACCCCGCGTCGACGAGCGCCTCAACCTGGGGACGCCACATGCTGCGGTTGAAGGGGTGCCCGTGGATCAACAGGACCGGCACCCCTGCGGGGGAACCGAGATCGTCACAGGAGAGGGTGACACCGGGCGCGACGAGGACCCCGCACGCTCTGGTCCCGCTCGCCGATGCCGGCGCTGCGCTGGTGGAGTTCATGTCAGTCGCCCCCTTCTGGGTGGGAGTACGCCGGGCGCGTACCGCCTCGTCGCCGGTGCTGAGGACACCGGCCCGACAACGGCGTCGTGCGTGGGTCCCCGGCGGTCTCGATGGCCGCGGCGCATGCGGTCGACGAGCTGCAGCATCAGGGTACGGACCAGCTCGTGTGACGGATCGGCGGTCTCGTGCCGGCCGGCTCGGCCGGATCCGGGGTCGTGCGTGATGTGAAGAAGCAGGATGGCTTGAACATCCGGCTGGCAGGCGGCGGCAAGCCGGCCGCCGCGCTCCGCGACGAGAAACAGGATCCGCATGGCGCAGGCCGCGCTCCGGGACGGCGTGCACCTGAACCGTGGCGGTCTCCGGGCCTGGACGCGGCTTGCACAGCGTCGGTCCTTCGCCCGGGTGGTGCGGTCAGCCGGACAGCACGCACTTCGGCCGATCGGCGAACTCTTGATCACTCCGGTCGGGCTTGCTGTGCCAACGGGGCACGACGATTCGTCTGCGTGCCGAACCGGAGGAGTGGTTGCCGGGGGTCGCGCCTGTACCCGGCTTGGGCACCCCGAGCGCCACCGGGCGACCGGACAGGGCCGGCAGACGGCGTCAGGTCGCCGGCGTTCGTGCAGACGTCTCGGCCCTGCCCTTGAAGACGGCCGGGCCCGAACTCGGCCCGCCCCGACGGCAGCGCGGCGCCGAGATGGCTCGACTCCGGCTCACCCGTTCAGCCGCAAGGTCCACACCACCGTCATCTCGCCCGTGACGGCCCCGTCCTCGCGCTGAATGGCGATGCTCACAGGGAATTCCGGCCGCGCACCCGCGTCGAGTTCCGCAATGACCTCGGCAGCCGGGCGGCCCAGGGTCGCCGTGGCCGTCACCGGTCCCATGGCGAGCTTCTTGTAGTCGATTTCGGCCCGCACCGCGAGCGGTACCGCGCGAGAGAGCTGGTCGCCGAAGGCTGTCAGAACGATGGCACCGCTGGCGGATTCGGCCAACGTGAACATGGCGCCGGCGTGGGGACCGCCGAGGTGATTGTGGTATTCCGGCTGGTCCGGGAGCTGGAGCACGGCACGCTCCGGGGTCACCTCGATGAACTCGAGGTTCAGGGTGCGCACCATAGGGACCGCGGCGGCAAGCATCTCGCCCATCGAGGCGCTGTCAACTGTCACAGACGACATGTTACCGACGAGTAGAAGTTCTGGCCACCCCGCTCCGCGGATGCCGCAGCGCCGGACACGGCACCCCCTCAGCCGATGCTGAAGGCGCCGTCGGGAGGTTCGGGCGACGGGACGGCGTTCTCGTCGTGCACCGGCTCGGCACCGCCCATGAAGTCCCGTAGCGCCGCGCCGTGTTCCACGCGGGCCGGGAACGCGTCCGCGGCGCACCGGCGGGCGAGCGGGGCCGTGTCCAGCGGCCGGTGCCCGGCGACGAGTACGGCGTTGCCGAAGCGGCGGCCGCGCAGCACGGCCGGCTCGGCGATCAGCACCAGCTCCTGGAACACCGTGGCGAATGTGGCGAGTTGGGAGCGCAGGAAGGCGAAGGGCGCGGCGTCGGCGAGGTTCGCCAGATAGACGCCGTCCGGGCGCAGCACCCGCTCGGCGGCACGCGCGTACGCCACCGTCGTCAGGTGGGCGGGGACGCGGGAGCCGCCGAAGACGTCCGCGATCACGATGTCGGTCGAGGACGGCGGGGCGGCCTCGAGCCAGGCGCGGGCGTCAGCCGGGTGCAGTGCGATGCCGGAGCCCGCGGGCAGCGGCAGGTGCTCCACGACGAGGTCCAGCAGGCCCCGGTCGGCCTCGACCACGTCCTGCCGTGAGCCGGGTCTGGTCGCGGCGACATAGCGCGGGAGGGTGAGCGCGCCCCCGCCGAGGTGCACCACGTCCAGCGCCCGCCCCGGCTCCGCGGCCGTGTCCAGCACATGGCCGAGCCGTCGCGCGTACTCGAACTCCAGATGTGTCGGGGCGTCCAGATCGACGTACGACTGCGGCGCCCCGTCGACCGTGAGGAGCCAGGCCCGCTCACGGTCGACGTCGGGCATCAGCTTGGCGGTGCCGTGGTCGGTGGTACGGGTGACGGGTACGGGCTCGCTCACGGCTCCATTGTGCGGGTGCGGGAAGACCGCGGCCTCCCCGCACCCGCTCGGACGGCACCGTCAGACCACCGACGTCACCGTGCCGGCGCCGACCGTCCGGCCGCCCTCACGGATCGCGAACCCCAGCCCCGGCTCCAGCGGGACCTCACGGCCCAGCTCGACCGTCATCGTGACCGTGTCGCCGGGGCGGGCGACCGCCGTCTCCCCGAGGTCGACGTCCCCGACGACATCCGCCGTACGGATGTAGAACTGCGGACGGTAACCGGTCGACACCGCCGTCGTACGCCCGCCCTCACGGGCCGACAGCACGTACACCCGCGCCGTGAAGCGCCGGCTCGGCACCACACTGCCGGGCGCCGCGACGACGTGCCCGCGGCGGACCGCGTCGCGCGGCACCCCGCGCAGCAGCAGCGCCACGTTGTCCCCCGCCTGCGCCTCCTCCATCGGCTTGCCGAAGGTCTCCAGACCGGTGACCACCGTCTCCACTTCCGCGCCGAGCACCTCGACCCGGTCGCCCACCCGGATTCTGCCGCGCTCGACCGCGCCGGTGACGACCGTGCCGCGGCCGGTGATGGTGAGCACGTTCTCCACCGGCAGGAGGAACGGCGCGTCCACGTACCGCTCGGGCATGGGCACATACGTGTCCACCGCGTCGAGCAGCGCGTCGATCGCCGCGGTCCAACGCGGGTCGCCCTCCAGGGCCTTGAGCCCCGAGACGCGTACGACCGGTACGGAGTCCCCCGGATACCCCTGCGCGGTGAGCAGGTCGCGGACCTCCAGCTCCACCAGGTCCGCCAGCTCCTCGTCGGCTCCGTCCGCCTTGTTCAGGGCCACCACGATGTGGTCCACGCCCACCTGCCGGGCGAGCAGCACGTGTTCGGCGGTCTGCGGCATGATTCCGTCGAGCGCGGAGACGACGAGGATCGCCCCGTCGAGCTGCGCGGCCCCGGTGACCATGTTCTTGACGTAGTCGGCGTGGCCCGGCATGTCCACGTGCGCGTAGTGCCGGGTGTCCGTCTCGTACTCGACGTGCGCGATGTTGATGGTGATGCCGCGCGCCGCCTCCTCCGGGGCCCGGTCGATCCGGTCGAACGGCACGAAGGTGCCGCTGCCGCGCTCGGCGAGGACCTTGGTGATGGCGGCGGTCAGGGTGGTCTTGCCGTGGTCGACATGGCCCATCGTGCCGATGTTCAGGTGCGGTTTGGTGCGCACGTATGCCGTCTTGGGCATGGCTGTACCTCGTAGCCTCTTCGGTGGTGCTCAGTGACGGCCCCGGCGTCGGGAAAGGCGGCCGGGACGGGGACCCCAAGGTCTTGCCGACCCTCCCCCTGCGGGGTCCGCCGGACGATCCGGGAAGGGTCAGCTTCGGGCGCCGTCGACTGCGGCCACGAGGAGCGGGACGGCAGCCTTCGGAGCATCCGCGACGGCGGATGCTGCGAGGACGAAGGCGTACCGGAACATGCCGTAGAGCATCGCCGACTCGTCCGCCGGCGTCGAATGGTTTTCCGCGCGGGGCGAGTTCGACGAGAGATGCCTCTCACGCTCATGGGGCGGACCATACGGCGATCACACGCACCCGTCGGTTACTGTCACCGAATGCTCGATGCCACCACCCGCTCTGGCGGCACCGCCACGGCCTCTCCCCGGGCCGTCACCACGGCCTCTCCCCGGGCCGCCGCCACGGCCTCTGCGCGGGCCGCCGCCACGGAGCACACAGCCGCACCGGTCGCCGCCGCCGTCATATCGCCCGGTTTCGCCGCCCGTTGCACCAGAGTGCTGCTGTCCCCCTGGTCGCGTCTCGCCCTGCTCGTCGCGCTGCTCGCGGCGGCGGCGTCCTGTGTGCTGGCGTTCGAGCCGCAGAGACTGCTGGCGCACGGCTGGCCGCCGCAGCTCGGAGGTGCCGCGGCGGCCGTCGTGTTCGCGGTGGCGTACGGGCTGTGCACGGTCGCGTTCGTGCCGCGCCCGCTGCTGAATCTGGCGGCGGGCGCCCTGTTCGGCTCCCAGCCCGGCACGGGCGCGGCCCTCGCGGGCACCGTGCTCGGGGCGGGGATCGCGTTCGGGCTCGGCCGGGTGCTCGGGCAGGACGCACTGCGCCCGCTGCTGCGCGGGCGCTGGCTGAAGGCGGCGGACGGGCAGCTCAGCCGGCACGGCTTCCGCTCGATGATGGCGGCGCGGCTGTTCCCCGGGGTGCCGTTCTGGGCGGCCAACTACTGCGCCGCCGTCTCCCGGATGCGCTGGGCGCCGTTCCTGCTCGCGACGGCGCTCGGGTCGGTCCCGAACACCGCCGCGTACGTGGTCGCCGGAGCCCGTGCCGCGAAGCCGACCTCGCCGGCCTTCCTGATCGCGCTGGCGTTCATCGCGGTGCCCGCGCTGGCCGGAGCGGTGGTGGCCTGGCGCAAGCGCCACCACCTGCGCGGGCGCTAGTGCCGATGCGGGCGTCGGGAGCCGGTGAACCTTTCCGGTCATGGCGCTGGACCGCCACTGGACCGCCACTGCACCGCAGTGGACCGTGCCTGGACCGCCCATGGACCGCCTCTTGGCCGACACCGCCTCCAGGCGCCTCTAGACCGCCTCGAGGATCATCGCGTTGGCGAGGCCTCCCGCCTCGCACATCGTCTGCAGGCCGAAGCGGGCTCCGCGCGTGCGGAGTGCGTGCGCGAGCGTCGTCGTCAGGCGGGTGCCGCTCGCGCCCAGCGGGTGGCCGATCGCGATGGCCCCGCCGTGCACATTGACCTTGTCGAGGTCGGCACCCGTCTCCTGCTGCCAGGCCAGGACGACGGAGGAGAAGGCCTCGTTCACCTCGAACAGGTCGATGTCGTCGAGCGTCAGCCCCGCCCTGCGCAGCACCTTCTCGGTCGCCGGGATGACCCCGGTGAGCATCAGCAGCGGGTCGGAGCCGGTGACCGCGAAGCTGTGCAGCCGGGCGAGCGGGCGCAGTCCGAGGCGGGCCGCGGTCTCGCTTGAGGTGATCAGCACGGCGGAGGCGCCGTCGTTGATGGGGCTCGCGTTGCCGGCGGTGACGTTCCACTCGATCTGCGGGAACCGCTCGGCGAACGTGGGGTCGTAGTAGGCGGGCTTGAGTCCGGCGAGGATCTCGGGCGTGCTGCCGGGGCGTACGCACTCGTCGCGCCTGAGGCCCTCCAGGGGCGCCGTCTCCGCGTCGAACAGGCCGGCGTCCCAGGCCGCCGCCGCCTTCCGGTGCGAGGAGACGGCGAAGGCGTCCATCTGCTCACGGTCGATCGAATACTTGGCGGCGATCAGCTCGGCGCTGATGCCCTGCGGTACCAGGCCCTCCGGGTAGCGCTCGGCGACACCGGGCCCGAAGGGGTCCTTGCCGGGGGGCACGTTGGACCACATCGGTACGCGGCTCATGGACTCCACACCGCAGGCCACGACGATGTCGTACGCGCCCGACATCACGCCCTGCGCCGCGAAGTGCACGGCCTGCTGGGAGGAGCCGCACTGGCGGTCGACGGTGGTCGCAGGCACCGTCTCCGGGAACCCCGCGGACAGGACGGCGTACCGGGTGGTGTTCATGGCCTGCTCGCCGACCTGGTCGACGGTGCCGCCGATGACGTCGTCGATGAGCGCCGGGTCGATGCCGGAGCGCTCGACGAGGGTGCGCAAGGTGTGCGCGAGGAGTTCCACGGGGTGGACGTGGGCGAGGGCGCCGTTGGGCTTCCCCTTGCCCACCGGGGTGCGTACGGCTTCGACGATGACGGCGTCACGCATGGTGCGGGCCTCCTTGCCCGGCGGCTGCCGGTGCGGTGATTACCGGTGAGTAGGAAATCTGGACCCACCATAACGCGCAGAGTTGGAAAAACAAACCCTCGCCTAGACTGGCCTCATGGCCGCCACCAAAGACCCGCGCCCCTGCTCGATCGCCGACACCCTGGCCCTGGTCGGCGAGAAGTACTCCCTGCTCGTCCTGCGCGAGGTGTGCCTCGGCAACGGGCGGTTCGACCAGCTCGTGCGCAACATCGGCGCGCCGCGCGACATCCTGGCCGCGCGGCTGAAGCGGCTGGTGGAGGCGGAGATCCTGACGAAGAGGCTCTACAGCGAGCGCCCGCAGCGCTTCGAGTACCGGGCCACGGCGGCGGGTCTGGAACTGGAGCCGGTCCTGATGACCCTGAAGGAATGGGGCGACCGCCATCTCAGGAAAGACGGCGATCGCCCCATGGTGGTCGAACACATCTGCGGCAACGAACTCGTCCCGGTCGTCACCTGCTCCGTCTGTGGCGAGGAAGTGCGCCACGAGGACCTGACGGCGCACCCGCAGACGCCGGGCTGGACGGTGTCCGGCCCGGCGGCCGCGTAGGCCTGCCTACACGGTCCCCTTGTAGACGTCGAGCCGTCCGCACATCCCGAACTTCCCGTACGCGGACGGCTGCTCGGACCGTACGACCGCGTCCGCGAGGTGGGAGGCGTCGCCGCGCTCCAGGCGGTCGAGCTGGTCGCCGGTCACCGCCGCGGCGGCCCGGGCGCCGCGCTCCCACCGCTCGCGCCACTCGGCCAGCCGCGGCCGCACCAGCGCGGCGGCGGCCCGGTGGAAGGCGGCGAGCGGCTCGGGGCCGTCCGCGTCGCGCAGCGCCCGGTAGCCCTCGAGGGCCAGGTCGCGACGCGCCCTGGCGATCCGCTCCTGCTCCTCCTCGGGAGCGTCACCGGGGATCGCGGTCGCGGCGGCGTACGTGTCCGGGTCGGTCAGGTACTGCGGGGGCAGGGTCAGGACTGCGTCGCCCGCCTCGGGCAGCCCGTTGTTCTGCATGAGGACGGTGATCCGCAGGTCGTCCTCGTTGACCAGCCGGTGGATGGTGCCCGGCGTGAACCAGGCGACCGTGCCGGGCTCGAGCGGTGTGACCTCGAACCCGGACGTCGTCAGCGTCTGCACCGCGCCGCGCCCGCCGGTGACGACATACGCCTCCGAGCAGGTCAGGTGCATGTGCGGGGTCCCGCCGCACACGCCGTCGGCCGCCGGCCAGTCGTAGACGGACAGGTGGGAGACGGCGACGGCGCCCGGCAGCCCCGTGAACTCCGCTGCGCTCACCACGGATGCTCCTCGAGGTACTTGGTCACCTCTTCACGCTCCCACGCCCCGTCCGCGACCACGACCCGGTAGCGGCGGCGCAGGGTGTCGCCCGGGGCCAGTTCCAGCTCGTCGTAGAACGCCCAGGAGGGAGCGACGGCGGCGAAGGGGTCGTTGCGGACGAACCAGTGGGCGGGATGGGCGCCCCGCTCACCCAGGTGGTCGTTCTCGGGCGCGTGCGCGAAGACGAGAGTGGCGTGCCCGTCGGTGCCGTCGTGCTCGCCCGAGTACGCGAGCCAGGGGGCCTGCTGCCCCATCAGAGCGGGGCCCTCCCCGTCGGGCGCGACGACCCGTCCGTCACGGAAGGCGCGCGGACCGCGCCAGAAGAGACCCGTGTAGCCGGCCATCTCCCGGCCGGCCGTCGTCGGGCTGCCGAACAGCAGCGGCTCGTCACGGCGGTTGGTGATCGCGGACGTCCAGGTCAGCGCCCAGCTCCGGGAGGCGACGTCGACGTCGTGCACCTCGATGCGGCGCTCCTCCTCGGCCCACAGCTCGCCGGTGTACGGGTGCCAGGTGAGCCGCTCGGCGATCACCGCGCGGTCGCCGTCCGCGTCGACCTCGTCGAAGGCGACGTGCGCCATCGAGCCGATGCGTTCGGGCAACTCCAGGTAGCCCTCACCGTGCACGTAGGTGTTGCCGCCCCACAGGTTCTGCCCCGACAGATGGGAGGCGGTCAGCTGCAGGCCCTTGTGCCAGCGGTGGTCGTTGGGCCGGTAGTCGGTGACGACGTCGCCGGCGAGCGTACGGACCGGGTGCAGATACGGCTTGGGCGCCTCCCAGGCCGCCTCGGGGCCGTACACGTAGGAGAAGAGTTCGACGCCGGTGGTCGGTTCCGTCAGGGTGATGCGGTCGCCGTGCGCGTGCACGATGCGCAGGGTCGCGGTCATGCGGACACCTCCTCGCTCGACGCCGCCGAGGACGCCTGAGCCACCACGGGCGCCCAGCCGGGAGCGCCTCCGTGCAGGGCCGTGTAGTACGGGTCGCCGGGGCCGATCTCCCCGGCGCGGACGGTCGTGTCGGTGAACGCGGACTTGTACAGCGCTGTGATCAGCTCCAGGCTGGTCCGCCCGTCGGTGCCGCTGCTGCGTGGCCGCTCGCCCGCGCGCATGCTCGCGACCAGCTCGCGCAGCTGCTCCAGGTGCGAGCTCGGCACGTCCTCGCCGAAGTCGCCCCAGGCCGCGGCCTCCTCCTCCGGCACGTCGGGGGCCGGGGTGATGCGCCAGTTGTCGTTGCTGTGGCCGTACAGGTGCTTGAGTTCCACGGTGGCGCGCTCGCAGTCGATGCGGATGCGGCTGACCTCGTCCGGGCTGAGCACGCTGTTCACGATGGTGGCGAGGGCGCCGTTCTGGAACCGCACGAGCGCCGTCGAGACGTCCTCCGTTTCCACGTCGTGCACCAGCCGCCCGGCCATGGCCCGCACCTCGCTCCACGGTCCGAGCAGGTCGAGCAGGAGGTCCATCTGGTGGATGCCGTGGCCCATGGCGGGTCCGCCGCCCTCGGTGTGCCAGCGGCCGCGCCACGGCACGGCGTAGTACGCGGCGTTGCGGTACCAGGTGGTCTGGCAGTGCGCGACCAGCGGTCGGCCCAGGGCCTGCTCGGTGAGCAGCCGCCGCACGTGCCGGGAGCCGGAGCCGAAGCGGTGCTGGAAGACGATCGCCGCGTACGGGCCGCCGTCCGTGCCCTCCTCCGCCTCGACGGCGTCGAAGTCGGCCAGCGTGGGCACCGGCGGCTTCTCGCACCACGCCCAGGCGCCCGCCCGCAGCGCGGCGACGGTCTGCTCCCGGTGCAGGGTGGGCGGCGTGCAGATGCTGACCAGGTCCGGCCGCTGCTCCTCCAGCATGCGGTGGAGGTCGGTGTACGCGTGCGGGATGCCGCCCTCGGCGCAGAAGCGCTCGACCGCGTCGGCGTCGATGTCGACGGCAGCGACGATCTCGGTCTCGCCCTCCTCGGCGAGACGGGCCAGCGCGGCGATATGGGAACGTGCGATGCCGCCCGTGCCCACGATCGCGGCCTTGATGCGGCGGCCTGCGTACGGCGACACCGGGCGGTCCGCGCGCGGCTTCGGGATCACCGCGCGGTGAGGCTCCGGATCGGGCGTGCTCTGAGGACTTGTGGCATCGTCGGTGGCGGACGCGTTGTGGTCTGTGGGCATGAACGTGATCAGCGCTCCATCGGACGTGACGTCTGACGTTGGCCAACGCGTGGTGACTCCCGAGGACCCGGGGGGCAGCAAGCGCTTTCCCTGCGCTTGAACGTAAGCGGCGCCCAAGTGGCGGGTCAACACCACGGACGTGTGACGTTCGACCAGGAGACGAGGTCCGGGCGCGGCGGCCCGCCGAGCCGCCCCAAGCGCAGGCAAAGCCCCGGTGAAGGAACCGTCATGCCGCGACGCTACGCTGCCCTCCACCACACCCGTTCACCGGCCGCGCCCAGGGCCTGGGGCATGCCCCGGCTCTCTGCGCCCGTCGGCACGCCCACGATCAGCTCTTGGACCACATCACGTCATGTCTTGGCTTGAATCCCTCATCCTCGGACTCGTCCAGGGGCTGACCGAGTTCCTTCCCGTCTCCTCCAGCGCGCATCTGCGACTGACCGCGGCCTTCGCGGGCTGGGAGGACCCGGGGGCCGCCTTCACGGCGATCACGCAGATCGGCACGGAGTCCGCGGTGCTGATCTACTTCCGCAAGGACATCGCGAACATTCTCTCCGCCTGGTTCCGGTCCCTGTTCGACAAGACGATGCGGCAGCACCCGGACGCACGGATGGGCTGGCTGGTGATCGTGGGTTCCATACCCATCGGTGTGCTCGGAGTGACCCTCAAGGACCAGATCGAGGGCCCGTTCCGCGATCTTCGCGTGACGGCGACGATGCTGATCGTCATGGGCGTGATCCTCGGCATCGCGGACCGCCTGGCGGCACGCGACGAGACCGGCGGCCGGCACCGGGCGCCGAAGCAGCGCAAGACACTTCAGGACCTCAGCATCAGGGACGGCCTGACGTACGGCGTCTGCCAGGCGATGGCCCTGATCCCCGGAGTCTCCCGCTCCGGCGCCACGATCAGCGGCGGCCTCTTCCTCGGCTACCGTCGCGAGGCCGCCGCCCGCTATTCGTTCCTCCTGGCCATTCCGGCCGTCCTGGCCTCGGGCGCGTTCGAGCTCAAGGACGCGGCGGAGGCAGGGCATGTCAGCTGGGGGCCGACGCTGTTCGCGACGGTGATCGCCTTCGTGTCGGGGTATGCGGTCATCGCCTGGTTCATGAAGTTCATCTCGTCGAAGTCGTTCATGCCGTTCGTCTGGTACCGCATCGCGCTGGGCATCGCGATCATCGCGCTGGTGGCCGCGGGGGTCCTGAGCCCGCATGCCGCGGAGTCCGCGGGCTGAAAAGGGGCACGTGCACAGCCTGGCGTGCACGGGGCAGTTCACGCCACTGTTCGTCCGTGGCCGATCTACGGTGGCCTGGCATGGCAGAGTCATGCCATGTCCTCCTCGATGTCCGGCCGACGCGGCACGGTGGCCGTCACGGCACTGCTCCTGCTCGCCACCCTGTCCCTCGAGGCCTGCGGTCAGCAGCGGGCCACGAGCTCGACGGCCGGAGCCGCCCCCAGCACGTCCCGTAGTTCCGCCCCGGACGCCGTGAGCACGTCCCGTAGTTCCGCCCCCAACACCCCGAACACGCCTCGGAGTTCGGCGCCGGTCGCCACGAGCATCCCGCCAGGTGCCGTCTCCGCCACAGGGGGAGCCCCGGCGTACGTGGAGCCGGGGGCAGGCGACGGCGCTCCGCACTACAACGAGAACAACGGCTATCGCCGGCCGCGCGCCATGTCCCCCGCCGACGCCAAGGACGCGCAGCGGGAGGCCGATCGCATCGAGCCGGTACTCAAGAGGCTGTGGGAGGAGAGGAAGTGGGACCCCGCGACGGTGCGCGCGGCACTTCTCCGGCTCGGCTACAAGGAGGAACGGACCGGGCCGAAGGGGGAACGCCTCGGCGGGTCACTGACCGTCCGGGCGATGGACTCACGCTACACGGACGGTCATTACGTCACGCCTGAGGGTGCGCTGGTCGGCCTTCGCGTCCATGACGACGCCTGCGTCACCGCGTTCGTGCAGAAGACCAACTACCAGGTGAGCACCAACGGCCCCTACGTGGAGACCGGATGTTTCGAGCCGCCCTTCGCCCACTGAGCCGGCCGGACGGCCACTCAGCCGGCGCCAAAGCGACAAGATCCCCCAATTCCCCAGCTCGGAAAGGACCGTGACCAACCACATACCGCACGCGTAGCCGTGCGGTAGCGCGCTGTCAGTCCCTGCCCCTAGGCTTGTTCGCATGTCCCCCGAATCCATGAGCCCTGGTTCCATGCGCTCTGCCGAGGACTTGAACGAGCGGATCCGCGCGCTGTGGATGCGTGCGGGCGGTTCCCTGTCGGCCGAGGAGCGCGCGGAGTACGAGCTGTTGGTCGTCGAGTGGGCGGCGGCGATACGCGGCGAGGTCATAGAGGCGGCCTGACGCGAGCCGCCGCCGCGCGGAGACGGAACGGCGGTCGACAGGTCACCGCCCGCCGGCCACCCTCAGCACGGCGCCCGTCGTGTACGAGGACTCCGGGGACATCAGCCAGGCGATCGCCGCGGCGATCTCCTCGGCGCTGCCGGCCCGGCGCAGCGGGATCGCCGCCGCCATCCGCCGGGGCCGGTCCGGGTCGCCCATCGCCGCGTGGATCTCGGTGTCGACCAGTCCGGGTGCCACCGCGTTGACGCGGATGCCGTCCGGTCCCAGTTCCTTGGAGAGGCCCATCGTCAGGGTGTCCACCGCGGCCTTGGACGCCGCGTAGTGGACGTACTCACCGGGACTTCCCAGCGTCGCCGCCCCCGACGACACGTTGACGATGACACCGCTCCCGCGTGCCGCCATCTCCCGCGCGGCGCGGCGCGAACACAGCAGCGTACCGAGGAGGTTGACCTCCACCACCCGGCGCAGAACGTCGGTGTCCGTGTCCGCGAGCCGGCCCAGCGGTCCCGTCATCCCGGCGTTGTTCACCAGACCCGTCACCGGTCCCAGGGCGTCGGCGGCCGTATCGAAGAGCCGGTCGACAGCGGCCTCGTCGGACGTGTCCACGCACACGGTGACACACCGCGCCCCCGCCGCCCGTACGGCCTCGGCGGTCCGCTCCGCGGCCTCGGCGTCGCGCAGGTAGCCGAGCACCACGTCGTGCCCGTCCGCCGCGAGCCGCACGCAGGTGGCGGCACCGATCCCGCGGCTGCCGCCCGTGACCACCGTCACCGGACGCGTCATCTGTGGTCTCCCCCTCCCGAGCCCCAACGGAGTGGATCATCCTACGCTCGTACCCGTACGCCCGAGCCCTACCTGTCTGGCGGTCAGTTCTGCGCACGCGCCTCGCCTTTGACGGAGAAACAGACAGAGAGCCATCGGTA
This sequence comes from Streptomyces sp. Y2F8-2, assembly GCF_014905555.1. Taxonomy (GTDB): domain Bacteria; phylum Actinomycetota; class Actinomycetes; order Streptomycetales; family Streptomycetaceae; genus Streptomyces; species Streptomyces cynarae. The sequence goes on from NZ_BNGS01000016.1 coordinate 64,486, forward strand.
TGCGCCTGGTGCGGCGTTTACACCCGACCGGCCCCGTCGGATCACACCTTGCGCTCGTCCGATATGACAGTTATGTGCCGTGTCTATACGTTCATCGCAGTTCGGCTGCCCGGCCGGCGTCTCTGCGACAGAAGGAAATGACATGCCCACGCGTACCTTCGCCGTGGCCGCCGCCCTAGTAGGCGCGACCGCCCTCGCCACCACCGGCCTCACCTATGCATCGGCAGCCGGACCCGACCGGCCCGCCCCGGCCGCCAAGCCGGCCGCCAAACCGGCCGTCGCGCACGTTCACCGTGCGGCTCCGCCCGCCCGGCATCCGGCCGCCCCCGCCGCACCGGCTCCCCAGGGCAAGACGGACGAGAAGCGGGACGAGGGCCGCGACGGCGGCCATGAGCACGGTGGGGGCCACGGCCACAGGCACGAGGGCAGGATCCACTTCAACGAGCGGACGTACTCCGCGGCCGAGGAGGGCTGCATCGTCGCCGCGAGCGGACTCGGCTCCAGCAGCTTCAGCGTCTTCAACGACAGCGACAAGACCGTCGAGGTCTTCCGCGGGTTCACCTGTGACAACGGAGCCCCGGTCGCCGTCGTCGGCCCGCACGGCGACACCTTCGGGGTGGTGACCCGCACCGCTCACGAGGGCTACGGCGAGCAGGAGGACCACGAGGGCTTCGGCGGATTCGGCGGTTACGGGGGCTCCGGCGGCTTCGGGGGCCTGTTCCCGGACGACGGTGTCGTGGGCAGCTTCCGGGTGATCGGCCACCACGACGACGAGTGGTGACGACACCCCCCGCGATACCCGCCTGGCGGGCCCGCGCCCGAACCCGCCCCTGCACACCTCTTGGCTACGCCTCCCCCGTCCCCAAAACTGAGCCGATGACCCAGCGCGTGGAGCTCGCGACCGTGATGGACCGGCTGGCCGTCGACGGACTCGTCACCGAGTACGCGGCGGCCGTGGACGACGGGGACTGGGAGGCGTACCGGGGATTGTTCACGGGCGACGGGCGCGCCGACTACCGCTCGGCCGGCGGGATCGAGGGTGATGCCCGGCAGGTCGCCGGGTGGCTCGAGGAGACCATGCGGCTGTTCCCCATGCGCCAGCACCTGATCGTCAACCGGCGCATCCGGTTCGGCGTGCTGGAGCGGGACATCGGCGACACGGCCGGGGTGTGGGCCGACTACGTCAACCCGATGCGGTTCGCGAGCGGGGACGGCGACGGCGGGACGCCCGAGCCGGACTTCGTCTGCGGCGGGCGCTACGCGTTCACGTTCCTGCGCACGGACGACGGCTGGCGGCTGCGCGCGGTGGTCGTCCAGGAGAAGTGGCGCCGCGCCCCGCGCCCGTCCACCTGAGCGGTAGCGCTGAGCAGTACCGCCCACGCCTCCGGGCGGGCCCCACGCGCCGCACACCGAGGCCCCCTGTCCAAGATTCCTCCGGGGCGCGCACACTGGAGACATGATCTGGGGAGGGAAGCACCGCATCCGGAGGCTCGACGACTGGCTCGCCTCCCGGTGGTGGCGCGGTGCCGCGGCCGTGATCGCCGGTGCACTGCCGGTGCTCACCTTCCCGGCGCCGTCCTGGTGGTGGTTCGCGTACGTCTGCCTGGTCCCGTGGATCCTGCTCGTGCGCACGGCCCCGACCGGCAAGCGGGCCGCGTACGACGGCTGGCTCGGCGGCTTCGGCTTCATGACGGCCGTGCACCACTGGCTGCTGCCGAACCTGAACGTGTTCACGTTCGTCATCGCGGCACTGCTCGGAGCGCTGTGGGCGCCCTGGGGCTGGCTGGTGCGGCGGTTCCTGGCCGGGGTGCCCTCGCCGGGGCGGGTCTGCGCCGCCCTGGTCGTCCTGCCGTCGGGCTGGCTGATGGTGGAGCTGGTCCGCTCCTGGCAGGGGCTCGGCGGCCCCTGGGGGCTGCTGGGGTCGAGCCAGTGGCAGGTGGAGCCCGCACTGCGGCTCGCCTCCATCGGCGGGGTGTGGCTTCTGAGCTTCCTCGTCGTGGCCGTCAACGTCGCCCTGGCGCTGCTGATGTCCGTGCGCGCGTCGCGCGTGCCGGCCCTGGCAGGGCTCGTCGCGACGGCCGCTGTGACCTCGGCGGCCTGGGCCTGGTCGCCGCGGCCCGATGTCGACGGACGGGTGCGGATCGCGGTCGTGCAGCCCGGCATCGTAGATGGCACCGACAGCGGCATGAAACGCTTCGACCTTCAGGAGCGGCTCACCCGCGAACTCGCCGGGCAGGATGTGGACCTGGTCGTCTGGGGCGAGAGCAGCGTCGGCTTCGACCTCGGGCAGCGGCCCGACCTGGCTCGCCGGGTCGCGGCGCTGTCCCGTCAGGTGAAGGCCGACGTCCTCGTCAACGTCGACGCCCGCCGCTCCGACCACCCCGGCATCTACAAGAGTTCCGTGCTCATCGGCCCGGACGGCCCGACCGGCGACCGCTACGACAAGATGCGGCTCGTCCCGTTCGGCGAGTACATACCGGCGCGGTCGCTTCTCGGCTGGGCCACCTCGGTCGGCAAGGCGGCCGGTGAGGACCGCAGGCGCGGCACCGAGCAGGTGGTGATGAACGTGGGGCACGGGCTGCGCGTCGGCCCGATGGTCTGCTTCGAGTCCGCCTTCCCGGACATGAGCCGGCACCTCGCCGAGGACGGCGCCGACGTGCTGCTCGCCCAGTCGTCGACGTCGACCTTCCAGCACAGCTGGGCGCCGGAGCAGCACGCCTCGCTGGCCGCGCTGCGCGCCGCCGAGACCGGTCGCCCGATGGTGCACGCCACGCTGACCGGGGTCTCCGCCGTCTACGGTCCGAGCGGCGAGCGGATCGGCTCCTGGCTCGGCACCGACCGGAGCACGTCGGCGGTCTATGAGGTGCCGACCGCCCACGGCGTCACCCCGTACGTCCGCTTCGGCGACTGGCCGGTGCACGGCGCCCTGCTGGTGATCGCCGGGCTCGGTGTGACCGAGGGGCTCCGGGCGCTCAGGGCGCGACGGCGCGCTCCCGCACCGCGGTCACAACCCGCTCGCACAACTCGTGTGTCGCCAGTGCGTCCCTGGCGCTGAGCACCTTGCCGGCGCGGACGGCGTCGAGGAAGGCGAGCGCGGCTTGCTCGATGCCGCGCTGCCGGGCCACCGGCACCCAGTCGCCGCGCCGACGCACGGTCGGCTGGCCCTTGTGGTCGACGATCTCCGCGAGGTTGAGCACCTGCCGCTTGGAGTCCTGCCCGGAGACCTCCAGGATCTCCTCGGCGGAACCGCTCAGCCGGTTCATCACGCCGAGCGCGGTGAATCCGTCACCGGACAGCTGGAGCACCACGTGGTGCAGCAGTCCGCCCTCGACACGGCCCCGCACGGTCACGTCGTCGACCGTGCCGGGCACGAGGAACCGCAGTGTGTCGACGACGTGGACGAAGTCGTCGAGGATCATCTTGCGCGGCTCCTCGGGCAGTCCGACCCGGTTCTTCTGCATCAGGACGAGGTCACGCGGGTGGTCGGCGCACTGCACGTATCCGGGTGCGTAACGCCGGTTGAACCCGACCGCGAGGCTGACGTTCCGCTCCTCCGCGAGCCGTACCAGCCGCTCGGAGTCGGCGAGTTCGTAGGCGAGCGGCTTGTCGACGTACGTCGGTATCCCCGCCTTGAGGAGCCGGGTGACGACCTCGGGGTGAGTGGTGGTGGGCGTGTGCACGAACGCCGCGTCGAGGTCCTGTGCGAGCAGCGCGTCCAGATCGGCGTGCCTCTGCCCGTGCGGGAGGTGGAGGCTGTCGCCGACGCGGTGGAGGGTGGCGGGGGTGCGTGTCTGGAGGTGCAGGTCGACCCCGGGTTGCAGGGCGAGCACCGGCAGATAGGCCTTCTGCGCGATGTCGCCGAGTCCGATGCAGCCGACCTTCACGGGGTGCTCCTAGGAATTGCCGACGGGTGCCTGGTCCGAAGCATACGGCGGCTGCGGTGGCCGCCAGTCGGCGATGCCTTCGAAGCCGCGCAGGAGCAGCGCGGGTGATGCCTTCGACAGCGCGGCGATCGCGGCGTCGCGTACGGCGATCCCGACGCGGCCGCGCATCATGTTCAGGCGGGCGGCCCGGACGGCCTGGCGGGTGAGGGCGGTCGTCCGGGGCAGCCGGGCGGCCGTGTACGCGGCGAGGTCGTCGCAGTGGTGGGCGAGCACGATCGCGTCCTCGATGGCCTGGTTGCCGCCCTGACCCAGCGTCGGCGGCATGGCGTGCGCGGCATCGCCGAGAAGGGCGACCCTGCCGCGGTGGTGGGCGGGCAGCGGCTCGGCGAGGTGGTGGACGTCGTGGCGCAGCACGTCCTCGGGGCGGGCGGCGGCGAGGACGGCCGGGATCGGGTCGTGCCAGTCGCCGAACCGCCGCAGGAGTTCGGCCTTCTCGTCGTCGGACGCGCGCTGCCCGGCGGGCACGACGGCCGCCGCGTAGGCGTAGACCCGGCCGTCCTTGAGCGGATGGGTGCCCCAGATGCGGCCTCGGCCCCAGGTCTCGTGGGAGGCGAACGCGGGTCCGGGCACGGGGACCATGACGCGCCAGGTGGTGAATCCGGAGTAGACGGGCCCCGGGTGGTGCGGGAACAGTGTCCGTCGTACGCCGGAGTGGATGCCGTCGGCGGCCACGACCAGTTCTGCCTCCAGGTCTCCGTCCAAGGTGGCGACCCGGGCCGGGCGCTCGATGTCGCCGGGGTCGGCGAGGCGAGCGGCGGCGGCCGTGCGGATGGCGTCCGGCGGCAGCAGGGCGGCCAGGCTGTCGATGAGGATGGCCCGGGGCAGCAGGACGAGCGGTCCGCCGAAGCGCTCGGCCGCGGCAGCGGCGCTGGTCCGGGTGAGCCAGCGTCCGCCGGGGGTGCGCAGCCCGCCGTCCCCCTGCCAGGCGGCGAGGTCGCGGAGCGCGTGGCCGATGCCGATGACGTCCAGTGCACGCAGGGCGTTCGGAGCGAGGGAGATGGCCGCGCCGACCGGCTCGAGCGAAGGAGCGCGCTCCAGCACGGTGACCCGGAGCCCGCGCAGGTGCAGGGCCGCGGCCGCGGTGAGGCCACCGATGCCGCCGCCGATCACGATCGCACGCGACTGCTGTGCCATGGCTGCTCCTCACGTCCCACGATGCTCCGACCAGGACACTACAGGCGTAGTGCAAGCGCGTGTCGAGCGTACTACAGGAGTAGTGCGCCGGGTAGGTTGACCTTCATGTCCGCACGCACCACGGGCGCCCCTCGCGCCGACCTCGTCGCCGACACCGCGCTCGCCCTGCTCGCCGAGCGCGGGATGCGGGGACTGACCCACCGCGCCGTCGACGAGGCGGCGGAGCTGCCCCAGGGCTCGACCTCGAACCTCGCCCGGACCCGGCTGGCGCTCCTGGAACTGGCGGTGCGCCGCCTCGCGGAGCGGGAGGCCCGGGTGCTCGCCCCGGAGGAGATGCCCGATCCCGAGGACGAACTCGGCGCGCTGGTGGACGGCCTGGCCCTGGCGGCCCACCGTTCCCTGACCCGCAACCGGGATCTCACGCTCGCCCGGTACGAACTGGCCCTGGAGGCCACCCGGCGACCCGAGTTGCGGCGGTACTTCGACGCGGCCGGAGCCCGCTTCCGCGACCAGCTCGCCGCTCTGCTGACGGCTCTGGGCTCGGCCGACCCGGCCCGGCACATGCTGTCGCTGGTGGCCTGGCTGGACGGGCTGATGTTCTCGTGCGCGGCCGGGACCTTCACCGCCGAGGTGCCGACCCTGGAAGAGGTCCGCGCCGGGCTGCGGGAACTGCTCGACGGGATGCTCGGCGGCTGACCCGGCCGGCCCGGCGGAAATGCGATGGTGGGAGGCGCTCGGGCCGGGTGAGGATGGGGGCATGACTGCCGAACGCCGGGAACCCGCCCTGAACGCCGACGAACGCACCATGCTGGAAGGCTGGCTCGACTACCACCGCCACACGCTCGCATGGAAGTGCGAGGGCCTGACCGACGCCCAGCTCAGGACCGCCTCGGTGGAGCCGTCCGAGCTCTCGTTGATGGGGCTCGTACGGCACATGGCGGAGGTGGAGCGGGGCTGGTTCCGCAAGGTCCTGGTGGGCGACGATCCGGGGCCGATCTACTACAGCGACGAGGACAAGGACGGAGAGTTCCACCTCACCGAGGCCGACACCTGGCAGGAGGCGTACACCACCTGGCAGACCGAGGTCGAGATCGCCCGGCGCAATGCGGCCGGCTTCGGCCTGGACGACCTCTCGCGGGGCACCAGCAGGTTCACCGAGGAACGCTTCAGCCTGCGCTGGATCTACACCCACATGATCGAGGAGTACGCCCGCCACAACGGCCACGCCGACCTGATCCGCGAGCGGATCGACGGCGCCACCGGCGACTGACGTCACCCCGGGCGGGCGCGGGGCACTCCGTACGGGGCCTCGGATCACCCGTGCGGGGCATCCTGCGCCCGTCCGCTCCCCAAAGCGGCGCCGACACAGCAGAGTTGCGCGCGTGCACCGAACGACGACGACCGCAACGCTCCTGGTCTCCGTGGCCGTCTCGGCCCTCGCCGGCTGTGTGACCGTCCAGCGACCGCCGAATCCCGGCCAACCGCCCGCGTCCTCGCGTCCCTCATCGCCGCGTCCCGACGGCAGCGGGGAACCACGCGTCGTCCAGGCGCCGGCGCGGGAGGCGCTGGAGATGGTCGGCCCCTCCCCCCGCCCGTCGCCGCCCCCGGCCGCCCCGGACCGCGCGGCCCGCCCGGCGCCGACCGCGCCGCACCGCACCGCGGCGGCCCCGCCCCCGCAGCAGACCCGCCCAACCCCCCACGTCGAGGTACCGCCGGCCGTCTCCAACGCGTTCCCCAAGGACACGGGCGTGTGCGCGCTCGGCCGCAGGTACGGGGGATGGAAGCCGGACAGCCCCGAGGCGACCATCTGCCGGGACACATACGGGCGTTGAGCCCCGGGCCCCTGCCGCCGAATTCCCACCTGCCGCGCGGCCGCCCTCCGAGTGGACGACGGGAGTGTGGCGGCAGGGCCTACGGCCGCTGCCTCGGCGGCCCCGGAGTGCCGTCTCCCGGGCCGTCCCTGGGAGCGGGTCCGGGTCTGCCGGACGGCGGTTCCTCCGCCTCCTCCGCCGCGAGCCGTCGCTCCAGGCGGCCGATCGCCGCTCTGATGCCCTCGCCGTAGCCGTCGTCGCCGAGAGCGCCGACCGCGGCCCGGGCCAGGCGCAGATGGGCTCGGGCGGCCTCGCGGCGGCCGAGCTTGACGTAGTCGGCGGCCAGGTTCAGCTGGAGCGAGGGGTACAACGCGTGTGCCGCGAGAGCGCCCTCGTGGTCGGCGAGGCGCTCCTCGGTCAGCTCCTCGGCGGCCGACAGCGCTCTGAGGTCCCAGGCGAGCTCGTCGGCCGGGTCGTCCTGGGTGTCCGCCATGTAGTGCGCCAGAGTGCAGCGGTGCAGGGGGTCGCCGTCCTCGCCGATCTCCGCCCACAGCCCCAGGAAGCGGTCCCGGGCCTCCTCCCGGTCGCCGGCGTGGTGCAGCATGACGACCTGTCCGATGCGGGTCATGACGGCGTCCGGCGCCGCCTGTTCCTGTCGCTTCGCCACCGCGCCCTCCATGGTCGTCACCGTCATCACGACGCTAACCGCCACCACGGACAATGAGGCTCAGGCAGCTCCGTACGGCACTGGGCCAAGCCGGTGACGACAGGGCCGACCGACGAAGGCCACCGGCCGCACGCGCAGGACCCCCGCCGTGTCCTCCGCGGACGCGCGGCCGTGCGGCCTCGCCTCTCCGGGTGTCAGCCCAGGTTCGGGATCGTCCAGTCGATCGGCTCGTGTCCCTGCCGGGCCACCGCCTCGTTGATCTGGGTGAACGGACGGGAGCCGAAGAACTTCTTCGCCGACAGCGGCGAGGGGTGCGCGCCCTTGACCACCGCATGCCGCGTCTCGTCGATCAGCGGCAGCTTCTTCTGCGCGTAGTTGCCCCACAGCACGAACACCGCCGGGTCCGGCCGCCCGGCCACGGCACGGATCACCGCGTCGGTGAACTTCTCCCAGCCCCTGCCCTTGTGCGAGTTCGCCTCGCCGCCGCGCACCGTCAGCACCGCGTTCAGCAGCAGCACGCCCTGCTGGGCCCACGGCATCAGATAGCCGTTGTCCGGGATCGGCGTGCCCAGCTCCTCGTGCATCTCCTTGTAGATGTTGCGCAGCGAGGGCGGGATCTTGACACCGGGCCGGACGGAGAAGCACAGGCCGTGCCCCTGGCCCTCGCCGTGGTACGGGTCCTGGCCGAGGACGAGCACCTTCACCTTCTCGTACGGCGTGGCGTCGAGCGCGGCGAAGACCTCCTCGCGCGGAGGGTAGACGGGACCCTTGGCACGCTCGTCCTCGACGAACTCCACGAGCTCCTTGAAGTAGGGCTGCTGCAGTTCGTCGCCCAGAACGCCCCGCCAGGACTCCGGCAGCATGGCGATGTCGGTCACGTCAACTTCCTCCGATGTGCGGTCACTTCCAGGTACGGAACCTACAGGCGACCACTGACAGCCGGCGTGCGGCCCCCGCCCCGGGGCCGCGTTACCAGCTGGTTTTCCGGTACAGCTCCCACATCATCATGATCGTCGACGGGTCCAGCGCCCGCTCCCCGCCGGAGATGTCCTCGCTCGCCGCCAGGAACTGCTTGCCCTGCCACAGCGGCAGCAGCCGGGCGTCGTTCACCAGGATCTGCTGGGCCTGCTGGAACTCCTTGACCACGTTGGCGCGGTCGCTCTCGCGCCGCGACTGCGGCAGCAGCACCTTGCTGATCTCCGGCGACGGATAGGGCGTGCCCAGCGCGTTCTGCTCGCCGACGAACGGCGCGATGTAGTTGTCGGGGTCCGGGAAGTCGGGGAACCACCCCCGGCCGAACACCGGGTACTCGCCCTTCTGGTACCCGTCCACATACGTCTTCCAGGGGCGGCTCTTGAGGGTGACCTGGAACAGGCCGGAATTCTCGAGCTGCTGCTTGAGCGCCTGGAACTCCGGGCCCGTCTCGGAGCCGTACCGGTCGGTGGTGTACCACAGGGTCAGCGGGACCCGCTGGGTGATGCCCGCCGCGGTGAGGATCTTGCGGGCCTTGGCGGTGCTGGGGTCCCCGTAGTCGTCGAAGAAGGGCGTGGTGTGCCCGGTCAGTCCGGCCGGGACCATGGAGTAGAGGGGTTCGACGGTGTCCTTGTAGACGTTGTGGGCGATCGCGGCCCGGTCCACCACCTGGGCGACGGCCTTGCGGACGGCGAGCTTGCCGGCCCAGGGGTCCTTCGGGTTGAACACCAGGTAGCTGATCTCGATGCCGGGGTTCTCGACGAGCTGGATGCCGCCCGAGGACTCGTGGCGCTGGAGGGTCACGATGTCGGAGGAGGCGAGCCCCCGGTAGGTGATGTCGATCTTGTGGTTCTTGAGGGCGTCGACCATGCCGGCGGAGTCCTGGAAGTACCGGATGGTGACGGCGTCGTTCTTGCGGTCGGCGTAGCCCTCGTAGCGGCCGTTCCGGGCGAGCCGGGCCTCCTTGCCCTCCTCGTAGGACCGCAGCGTGTACGGCCCCGACCCGGTGATCCCGCCGTCCTCGCGCACCCGCGTGGCGGGGTAGTCGGCCGGGTCGACGATCGACATGGCCGGGGTCGCGAGGACGAACGGGAAGGTGGCGTCCGGTTCATTCAGGTGGAAGACGACCTCACGCTCGCCTCGCACCTCGACCCGCTCGAGGCTGCCGAGCAGGCCCGCCGGGCCGCCGGACACATTGATCCGCTTGATCCGGTCGATCGAGTACTTCACGGATTGGGCGTCGAGCTTGTCCCCGTTGGAGAACGTCAGCCCCTTGCGCAGCACGCAGCGGTAGACCAGGTTCGTCCGGTCGGTGAACCCGCAGCTCTCGGCGGCGTCGGGTCCCGGCAGAACGGCGCCGTCGGGGTAGTTCAGCAGGGTCTGGTAGACGTTGCGGAACAGCTCCCAGGAGCTGTCCCAGGACGCGGCGGGATCGAGGGTGCTCGGCGCGCTGGTGGTGCCCACGACGATCGGCCCCTTGTCGTCGGAGGACTGCGAGGAGAACGCACCGCAGCCGGCCACCAGGGACAGGGACGTGATCGCCGCCAGCCGACGCAGACGGTTCCGGTTGAACACGCGCACACTCCTCGATCTGCCGTACCAGGGGTCGGCGGCAGACCATACCGCAGCACCCCGCCGACCGGACCGGTTCGGCGACGGCTGTGACCAGGGCGTTTTATGACGACGTTGTCATCGCTCCGGATGCCTCCCGTATATCGACACGGGCGCCCCTTATGTCAAGGGACGCCCGTATCGCCGGCCCATGTCGAGGGCCGGTTCCGTCAGACCGCGGCGTTCAGATAGTGACCACCGTCGAGGACGAGCGTCTGGCCGGTGATCCAGTCGGACTGGTCCGAGGTCAGGAACGCGGCGGCGCCGCCGATGTCGGAGGGCACGCCGAGCCGGCCCAGGGGGTAGGACGCGGCGGCCTCCTCCTCGCGGCCCTCGTACAGGGCCTGCGCGAACTTGGTCTTCACCACGGCCGGCGCGATGGTGTTGACCCGCACCCTGGGTGCGAACTCGTGCGCGAGCTGCAGGGTCAGGTTGATCATCGCGGCCTTGCTGATGCCGTACGCGCCGATGAACGGCGAGGCGTTCAGACCCGCCACGGACGCTATGTTGACGATGGCGCCGCCGTTGTCCTTCTGCCAGGCGTGCCAGGTCTTCTGGGAGAAGCCGAGCGCGGAGACGACGTTGGTCTCGTACACCTTGCGGGCCACGTTCAGGTCGAGGTCGGCGATGGGGCCGAACACCGGGTTGGTCCCGGCGTTGTTGACCAGGAAGTCGACCCGGCCGAAGGCCTCCATGGTGCGTTCCACGGCGATGGCCTGGTGGTCCTCGTCGTGCGCCTTGCCGGCGACGGCGATGACGCGGTCGGCGCCGAGCTTCTCGGCGGCCTCCTTCAGGGCCTCCTCGGTGCGTCCGGTGATGCAGACGCGGTCGCCGCGGGCGACGAACGCCTCGGCGATGCCGTAGCCGATGCCGCGGCTGGCGCCCGTGATGAGGGCGACCTTGCCGGAGAGTGCGGGCAGTTCAGTCATGTGTGTGTCCCCCGGCCCTAGTCGAGCGGTCCGCCGGCGACGTACAGCACCTGGCCGGAGACGAATCCGGCGGCCTCGCCCGTGAAGAAGGCGATCGCGTTGGCGATGTCCTCGGGCTCGCCCACGCGGGCCACGGGGATCTGGGTGGCGGCCGCCGCCTTGAAGTCCTCGAAGCCCATGCCGACGCGGTCGGCGGTGGCCTTGGTCATCTCGGTGGCGATGAAGCCCGGAGCGACGGCGTTGGCGGTGATGCCGAACTTGCCGAGCTCCTTGGCCAGGGTCTTGGTGAAGCCCTGCAGACCTGCCTTGGCGGCGGAGTAGTTGACCTGACCGCGGTTGCCGAGGGCGGAGGACGAGGAGAGGTTGACGATCCGGCCGAAGCCGGCGTCGACCATGTGCTTCTGGCAGGCCCGGGACATCAGGAAGGCGCCGCGCAGGTGGACGTTCATGACGGTGTCCCAGTCGGAGACGCTCATCTTGAACAGCAGGTTGTCGCGCAGCACGCCCGCGTTGTTGACGAGGATGGTCGGCGCGCCCAGCTCCTCGGCGATCCGCGCGACGGCCGCCTCGACCTGGGACTCGTCCGAGACGTCGCAGCCGACGGCGATGGCCTTGCCACCGGCGGCGGTGATCTTCTCGACGGTGTCCTTGCACGCGGCCTCGTCGAGATCGATCACCGCGACGGCACGGCCCTCGGCGGCCAGTCGTACGGCGGTGGCGGCGCCGATGCCGCGCGCGGCGCCGGTGACGACGGCGACCCGCTGATCGGTGGTGGACATTGATGGTTCTCCTCGCCCTTGGAAAGCCTGGACACCTTCGGAACGTCTGCTGAAGAGCGTCTGCGGCTCACGGTACGCCCTCAGTGAGCGACCGCTTAGTACCTTCAGCAGACGTGACGCTAGAAGCCCTGGCACCCGGTGTCAACGGCACACCCGGCGCGTGTGATCCATTACCTCACCAGGAGGCCCAGCAACCGCTCCGCCTCGGCCGCCGGGTCGGCGGTCAGTCCGGTGTGCACGGGCCCGGGCTGCACGACCGTGGAACGGGGCGCGATCAGCCAGCGGAAGCGCCGCCCGGCGTCGTCGTGCGCCGCCTGCCCGGCCGCGGCGCCGCCCGCGCACACACCCTCGACGGCACTGAGTGCGGCCCGCACGCCCGCCACGTCCGCGTCCGGGTCGAGTGCCAGCAGTTTCCGCTCGTCGAGGTGCGTACGGGCGGCGACGAACGACTTGGCGCGGCAGTAGACCAGCACGCCCGCGTTGATGCACTCGCCGCGCTCGACCCGCGGTACGACCCGCAGCAGCGCGTACTCGAAGACGTCCCGCTCGCTCACTTGTCCCCCTGACGGGTCTGAAGGCCCTGGATGCGTTCGTGGATGACGGCGGCGCGGGCGAGCAGCGGCCGTGCGTAGGCCCGCCGCACCTCCTCCGGGGTGTCGAAGCCGGGCTCGCCGGTCAGCCACTCGTCCGGGACATGGGCGGTCACCTCGGCCAGCAGTTCCTCGGTGACGAGGGGCGCGAGGTCGGCGGCGGCACCCGTGACGTCCGGCGCGAAGGGGGCGAGCGCGTGGTCGGAGGCATCGTAGGGGCGCGCGGCGGAGGTCTCGGCGCCGGGCCAGTTGTGGTGCCAGATCATGGTCGCGCCGTGGTCGATGAGCCACAGGTCGCCCTGCCACATCAGCAGGTTGGGGTTGCGCCAGGAGCGGTCCACGTTGCCCACCAGCGCGTCGAACCAGACGATCCTCCCGGCCTCCTTCGGCTCGACCCCGAACGCGAGCGGGTCGAAGCCGATCGCACCGCTCAGGAAGTCCATGCCGAGATTGAGTCCGCCGCTCGCCTTCAGCAGCTCCTGCACCTCCTGGTCGGGCTCACCCAGACCCAGCACCGGGTCGAGGCCGAGGGTCACCAGGCCGGGTACCCGCAGGCCGAGCCGGCGGGCGAGTTCGCCGCAGACGACCTCGGCGACGAGCGTCTTTCGGCCCTGCCCGGCGCCGCTGAACTTCATGACGTAGGTTCCGAGATCATCGGCCTCGACGAGCCCCGGCAGCGAACCGCCCTCACGCAGAGGCGTGATGTAGCGGGTCACTGTCAGTTCTGTAAGCATTTCCCCAGGCTATCGGGTCCAATGGACTGTTGATCACGGTCCGTTACGAAGACGCGTTGTGCCGACGCCGTGCAGTCTCCCGCGGTTCGGCCGTCGCGGCCGGCCGGCCCGGGGCAGGGTTGTCGTACGCGGCACGAGGGCCGCCGCGCATCGCCGAGGCGAGGGCCGAGACCAGGGCCATGCCCGCCGCGACGCTGAAGACGATGGTCAGCCCGTGGTGGAACGGCCCGGAGACGAGCTGCGGGAAGAAGGTGTGGCCGGTCAGGATGGCGCGCTGGGCCGCGGAGAGGTGGGCGAGGGTGCCGCCCGAGGAGAGCAGGTGCTCGACGGGGTTGTTGCCGAGGAAAGTGGCGAACAGCGTGCTCACCGGTGGCAGCGATGCCGCGTGCGCTGCCGCGTCGGTGGGCACGCCGTGTGCCGTCAGTCCGCTCCTGAGCGCTGCGGGCAGCGATGAGGCCAGGCCGGAGATCATCAGGGAGAAGAACACGCCGATGGACAGGGCGGTCCCCGAGTTCTGGAAGGTGGAGCGCATGCCCGAGGCGACGCCCCGGTACTCCGGCGGCACGCTGCCCATGATCGAGGACGTGTTCGGCGAGGAGAACATGCCCTGGCCCAGTCCGTTGAGCAGCAGCAGTGCCGCGAACAGCCCGTAGTCGAAGTCGACCGGCAGGGTGAGCAGTCCGAGGAAGGAGCCCGCGACGACGACCAGGCCGACCGTGGAGAACACGCGGGCGCCGAACTTGTCCGAGAGATAACCGGATACGGGGCCCGCGATCAGGAAGCCCAGCGTCAGCGGCAGCATGAAGATGCCCGCCCACAGCGGGGTGTCCTCGAACGCGTAGCCGTGCAGGGGCAGCCATATGCCCTGCAACCAGATGATGAGCATGAACTGCAGCCCACCGCGCGCGATCGCGGTCAACAGCGCGGCCAGGTTGCCCGCGGCGAAAGCCCGCACCTTGAACAGGGCCAGATGGAACATGGGCTCGGCGACCCGCGTCTCGACATAGCAGAAGAGCAGCAGCAGGACCCCGCCGCCGATCAGCCCGGCCAGCACCCACGGGTTGCCCCAGCCGGTGGCGCTGGAGCCGTAGGGCTGGATGCCGTACGTGATGCCGGCGAGCAGGATCCCGGCGCCGCCCGCGAACGTGATGTTGCCCAGCCAGTCGATGCGCCCGCGGCGGCCCGTCGCGGTCTCGCGCAGGCTCAGGTACGACCAGACCGTGCCGGCCACGCTGACCGGCACGCTCACCCAGAACACCGCACGCCAGTCGACGGCGGCGAGCAGACCGCCGGCGAGAAGCCCGAGGAACTGGCCGGCGAGCGCGGTGATCTGGTTGATCCCGAGGGCCGTTCCCCGCTGCCGGGCGGGAAAGGCGTCGGTGAGGATGGCGGCCGAGTTCGCGGTGAGCATGGAACCGCCGAACGCCTGCACGATGCGCCACAGGATCAGCCACAGAGCACCGGCCCCGGCCCGGAACGGATCGAGGGACAGCGCGATCGACGCGCAGGCGAAGACCAGGAAGCCGAGGTTGTAGATCCTGACGCGGCCGTACATGTCGCCGAGCCGGCCGAGGACGACGACGAGTACCGCGGACACCAGCAGATAGCCCAGGATCATCCAGAGCAGATAGCCGATGTTGCCCGGCGCCAGCGGGTCGAGTCCGATCCCACGGAAGATGGCGGGCAGCGAGATGATCACGATGGAGGCGTCCATCGTCGCGATCAGCACACCGAGCGTGGTGTTGGACAGCGCGACCCACTTGTAGCCGGGTCCCACCGGGGCGTCCTTCCGGCGCGCGGACCGCAGGGCGCTCAGCCCGGACGCGCCGCGCCCTTGCGCTTGGTCCGCGTTCCGGTCTCGGCCTCGAGGGGCGCGCGCCATCACAGTTCCTCCGCGAGTCGATCGAGGAGCGGGAGCGCCGATGCGAGCGTCGCGCGTTCCTCCGCGGTGAACTCGTCCAGGACGGCCGTCAGGCGCTGGACGGACTCGGAGCGCCGCTCCGCGAGCACGGCACGTCCCTCGTCGGTGACGGCCACGACGGCCCGCCGCCCGTCCTCCGCGTCCGGCGCGCGGCTGACGAGCCCGCGCTGTTCGAGGACGGCGAGCGTGCTCGCCATCGCCTGCGGACGTACGCGCTCCAGTTCAGCCAGGGATCCCGGGGAGTCGGGACCGTCGGCGGCGAGCCGCGCGAGCACCGACACACCGGAGAGCGTCACGTCCCCCACGGCGTGCGCCTGCCGCAGTCGCCGGGTGATACGGCCGACGGCGAGCCGAAGGTCGGACGCCAGTCGGGCGGTGTCGCTCGGACCACGGGTGTGCTCGCGACCTGCTTCTCCATCCACCTTCATGGGTACTAACACTAGGTTTAGCAGTTGCGCCTGATCAACCAATTGTTAGTAATGGTGAGTGGATCAGCTCGTGGCCGATGCCGGTGCGGGGGTGCGCCGTGGCCTCAGGGACAGGACACGTTCGGCGTGATGTTCCTCGTGGAGGTCGATGCGCCGGGCGGCGAGCAGGTGGCGCAGGCTGATGATGCCCTCCACCCGGGGCCGCTCGCCCCGCGTGACGACGAGCAGACGGGTGACGTCGTGCCGGTGAGAGCACTGACCGCCGCCGCGGACGACCTGGGACTGGACCTCATGGACGAAACCAGCCGCCTGGCCGGCGGCCTCGTCGACAACCCGCTCAACCCCGCCCCATAGAGGCAGTCCCGGCGCACGCGGGGGCGGCCGGAAGGGGTCGTCTGTCCATCTGACAGCGGAACGACAGGCGTGTTTTACGCCTAGCTCATCCCGAACAGGTCAGGATCTCGACGGGGTCTGAACGGTCGGTGCCCGCAGACCGTACCTCCGTACAGATTTACAGAACGTCCGTGGAAGGGAACGTCAGCATGACCAGCGAATCGCTTCAGCCCGTCTCGGCGCCTGCCCGCCGCACCGTCATGACGGCGGCCGGCGTGACGGGGCTCGCCGTCGCGCTGACCGCGTGCGGAGGATCGGACGACAAGTCGTCGTCGAGCACGTCCGGTTCACAGGACAACAGCAACACCGCGAGCACCACGACCACGGGCGGGGGCGGCTCCGCCGCGGCGGGTTCCGGCGGCGCGGCCCTGGCGAAGACCTCGGACATCCCCGAGGGCGGCGGCAAGGTCTTCGCCGACCAGGGCGTGGTGGTGACCCAGCCGTCGGCGGGCACGTTCAAGGCGTTCTCCTCCAAGTGCACCCACGCGGGCTGCGCGGTGAAGGACATCTCGAACGGTGTGATCAGCTGCCCGTGCCACGGCAGTCAGTTCTCCGCGACCGACGGCAGCGTGAAGAAGGGCCCGGCGACCCAGCCCCTGTCCGCCGCGAAGATCACCGTCTCCGGCGACGAGATCAAGCTGGCCTGACGTCCGCTAATCGCCGACCGCTGGACGCGGTGGTGCGAGGCAGGTCAGCAGCTCGTCGGTGGTCGTGATGGCGGCCACCAGGGAGAGGGTGTTGCGGATCATCGCGGGGGTGTAGTCGGTGGGCACCCCCGCGATGGCGTCAGCGGGCACGACGGCGGTGTAGCCGCGGTTGACGGCGTCGAACACCGTGTTGGGGATCGCCACGTTGGCCGAGACGCCGGTGACGATCAGGGTGCGGCAGCCCAGGTTGCGCAGCAGTGCGTCGACCTCGGTGCCCGCGAGGGGCGACAGTCCGTGCAGCCGACGGACGACGAGGTCCTCTTCCCGCACCTCGATGGGCGCCGCGACCCGTACCGCCCTGGTGCCGGTCAGCTGCTGGACGGGCAGCCGTTCGGCGGCGCGGAAGAGGCGGGCGTTGCGGCTCGCACCGCGGCCGTCCGGGCGGCGTTCGGCGATCGCGTGGATCACCTGTACCCCGCCCTCGTGGGCGGCGGCGACCAGCCGGGCGACGTTGGCGAGCGCCCCGGAGGAGCACGCCTCGCGGGCCAGTTCGGGCAGCGCGCCGTCCGGGCCGAGGACACCGTGCTGACACTCGACGGTGAGCAGCACCGTGGCCGGAAGGTCCAGGAGGTCCCTGAGGTGTTCGCGCGACGGCATGGCTCCCCCAGTCGTCGACGTCCGAGGCGGCGAGGCTAACGACCATTGCGGACGGACGGAAGACCGCCCATTCTTTTCTGACGTGATGTCAGAGGATCTCTCTGACACGACGTGGGAGAAGAAGAGGGGGCCGCATGACCGTCACCACGCAGCGCCGGGGCCGGAAGATCATGATGACACCGGGTGAGCTGGACGAGTTCCTCGCCGGCCAGCGCACCTGCCGGGTGGCGACCGTGTCCGCCGACGGCGCTCCGCACGTCAGCGCCCTGTGGTACGTCTGGGACGGCACCTCGCTGTGGCTGTACTCGGTCGTACGCAGCAAGCGGTGGGCGGATCTGCGTCGCGATCGACGGATCGCCGTCGTGGTGGACACGGGCGAGGAGTACGACCAGTTGCGGGGCGCCGAGCTGTCCGGCACGGCGGAGTTCGTCGGCGAGACACCGCGCACCGGGGAGCTGTGCGCGGAACTCGACGTGCCGGAGATGCTGTTCGCCCGCAAGAACTTCGGCCTGGAGGAGATGCCGCACGACGGCCGCCACGCCTGGATCCGGCTGACCCCGACGAAGATCGTCTCCTGGGACTTCCGCAAGCTGGGCGGGTAGGCTTCCCTACCCGCTCACCCGGGCCGTCACGGCCTCGCCTGCGGCGCGCAACGCCTCCACCGCCGCCCGGATCGAGGGGCGGCGGTCGGCGTCGGCCCGCCACACCACATAGACGTGCCGTCGCACCTGCTGCCGAACGGGCACGGTCACCACTCCCCCGGGAACCGGGTCGCGCCCGAGGCGCGGTGCGATGCACACCCCGAGCCCGGCGGCGACCAGCCCGAGCTGGGTGTGCGTCTCCCCGGCGCGGTGGCCGACGCACGGCTCGATGCCCTTGGAACGCAGGGTGAACATGAGCCACTCATGGCAGAACTCGCCGTCGCCCCACGTGATCCACTCATCCTCGGCGAACTCCTCCAGGCCGACCTCCGCCCGGTTCGCGAGCCGGTGCCCGGCCGGCATCGCCACATCCGCCGGATCGTCCAGGATCGCCGCCTTCACCAAGCCGTCCGGCAGCGGCATCGGCTTGTTGTACCAGTCGAGGACGACCGCGAGGTCCAGGTCGCCGCGCACCACGCCCGCCACCCCGTCCTCGGGTTCCAGCTCGCTCGAGCGCAGCCGCAGCGCGGGATGGTCGGCGCGCAGCGCGGCCAGCGCGGTGGGGAACAGTCCGCGGGCGGCCGTGGGGAAGGCCGACAGGCGCAGTTCACCCGCCACCTGCCCGCGCTGTGCCTCCAGGTCGGCCTGGGCGAGTTCGACCTGCGACAGGATCCGCGCCGCGTGCTCGGCGAGCAGCCGGCCCGCGTCCGTGAGCCGCACCCCGCGCCCGTTCCTGGCCAGCAGTCGCTGCCCCACCTCACGCTCCAGTTTGGCCATCTGCTGGGAGACGGCCGAGGTGGTCACGTGCAGTCCCTCGGCGGCGCCGCTGACCGAGCCGTGCCGGGCGAGGGCGTCGAGGGTGCGCAGACGCTCGAGGTTCAACATGTAAGCAATTCTACGAGATACCGAGTGCGAAATCTCGATTGTGCTACGAGATCGTCTGGGTCATCGTGGGGACCATGAGCACCGTCTCCACTCCCCGAACCGTCACCGCCCCCACCACCGCCCCTCGCCGCCGGGCCGCCCTCGACTGGCGGATCCGCTTCGGTGCCCTCTCGCTGATCTGGGGTTTCAGCTTCCTGTTCATCAAGGTCGGCACGGAGGCGTACGCCCCGTTCCAGGTCACGCTCGGCCGACTGGTCTTCGGCACGGCGGTGCTCGCCGTCGCCATGGCGGTCAAGCGCGAGCGCCTGCCGCGCTCCGCCCGCACCTGGGGACATCTGGCGGTCGCGGGGTTCCTCCTCAACGCGCTGCCGTTCTCTCTCTTCGCCTACGCGGAGCTCACGATCCCGTCCACGCTCGCCGGGATATGCAACGCGACCTCGCCGCTGTGGGGCATGGCCCTGTCCCTGGTGGCGCTCTCGGAGGACCGGCCGACGCGGCGCCGGGTGGCAGGGCTCGGCATCGGCTTCCTCGGCGTGCTGACGGTGCTCGGCGCCTGGCAGGGCTTCCACGGCCTGGACCTGACGGGCACGGCGCTGGCCCTGCTCGCCTCGCTGAGCTACCCGGTGGGCTGGATCTACGTCCGCCGCACCCTGGCCGGTTCCGCCCACTCCCACCTGTCGCTGACGGGCGGCCAGTTGCTGCTGGCCACGCTGCAACTGGCCGTCGTCACGCCGGTCTTCACCACCCTGCCCACGCACGTCGCGGTCCTGCCCCTGCTGGCCATCGCCGCGCTGGGCGCGCTCGGCACGGGTGTGGCGATGCTGGTCCAGTACGGCCTGGTCGCCGAGGTCGGCCCCACGACGGCGCAGATGGTCACGTACTTCGTCCCGGTCGTCGCCATCGCCGCGGGCGTGGCGGTCCTCGGCGAGTCGCTGACCTGGTCGACACCGGTCGGCGCACTGATCGTCCTGGCGGGCGCGGCACTGACCCAGTCCCGCCCCAAGGTCGAGACCGGGAGCTAGGTGTGCTGTTCGGGCAGGTTGGTGACGCGGCTGGCAACGTTTGCCCGTCAAGGAGCGGCGTCCGGTGCCTGCTCTGGGGGTACCCCCTGCTCGAAGAGCTTGGGGGAGTGCCGGCCGGAAGTCCTCGTACTGGACGCACTCGGGCTTTCGGCCGGTGCGCCGAGAGGGCCTGCCGGGCGTCGCGACGGGGCGGACGTCGCCTGTTGCGGCACTAGACATAGCTCCGCCCTGGGCCCGGCCCCAGGGCGGAGGCCACCGCGTCCGCCAGGGGCCCGGTGTCGTCCGCGGTCAGGGTCGAGACGGTGATCCGGATGCCGGGCGGCGCGCTCAGCCGGAAGCGGGCGCCGGGCGCGACGGCCCAGCCGGCGTGCAGCAGCCGGGCTACCGCGCCGGTCTCGTCGGGCACCGGCACCCACACGTTCATGCCGGTGACGCCGTGGGCCGTGACACCGCGCTCGGCGAGCGCGTCGATCAGCGCGCAGCGGCGCCGGCCGTACTCCGCGGCGACCGCCCGCGCGTCCACCGTGTCGTCCGTCCACAGACGGACCACCGCACGCTGCACGAACCGGCTCACCCACCCGGGCCCGAGCCGCTGCCGCCCGCGCACGCGGTCGACGGTGACGGTGTCCCCGGTGAGCACCGCGAGCCGCAGGTCGGGGCCGTACGCCTTGGCGACCGAGCGGACCAGGGCCCAGTGCCGGGTGGCCCCGGCGAGGGGGTGGAGGGGCACGTCGACGATCCCGTGGCCGTGGTCGTCCTCGATCAGCAGAGTCCCCGGATGCTCCCGCAGCACGGCTCGCAGGGCACGCGCGCGGGGGGCGCTCACCGCCGCGCCGGTCGGGTTCTGCGCCCGATCCGTGACGATGAGGGCACGCGCACCGGCCTCCAGGGCCGCCCGTACGGCGTCGGGCAGGGGCCCCTCGTCGTCGACGCCGACAGGGACCGTGCGCAGTCCGAGCGCCGGCACCAGGTCGAGGGTCCTGCCCCAGCCGGGATCCTCGACGGCGACGGCGTCCCCGGTCTTCAGATGGGCGGCGAGCACCCGTTCGACAGCGTCGAGCGATCCGGAGACGACGGCGAGCGGGCCGTCCGGCACCCCGTCGGCGTCCAGCGCGGCCCGCGAGAGCCGCGCCAGCTCCGGTTCCACGGCGACGTCGCCGTACAGCACCGGTGCGCGGTCGCCCTCGGCGGCGGCCGCCGCGAACGCCTTCGCCAGTGAGGGCAGCAGGGCCGGATCCGGGTTGCCGCTCGACACGTCGCGTACGCCTTCGGGCACGTCCACACGGATGTGGTCCCGGCCCGTCGTGGCCGGCGCCGGCCGTACCCGGCTGCCGCGGCGTCCGGCGGTCTCGATGACGCCGCGCTCCCGGAGGATGCGGTAGGCGGCCGCGACGGTGTTGGGATTGACGCCCAACTCGACGGCCAACTCCCGTTGCGGCGGGAGCAGTTCGCCTGGCTCCAGCTCGCCGGTACCGACCGCATGCTCGACGCCGGCCGCAATCTCCGCTGCGCGCCGTCCTGTGAACCGATATCCTCCTAGCACAAAGCAGATTATGCACTAGTGCAATGGAGGGCGCACATGCAGGGGGCGCACATGCAGGGGAACCGACAGACGACACCGCGGCCCGCCGTCTACACCCCGACCGACCGCACCGTCCCCACGCGCTCCGCGGGCCGTGCGTCGTACGACAAGGAACTGGTGCACGCGATACTCGACGAGGGCTACGTCTGCCATCTCGGCTTCGTCCGCGACGGCGCGCCGGTCGTGCTGCCCACGCTGTACGGCCGGGTCGGCGAGCGGCTGTACGTCCACGGTTCGACCGGCTCACGTCCGCTGCGGATGACCGGCGAGGCCGACCCCGGGCTTCCGGTCTGCCTGACGGTGACGCACGTCGACGGCCTGGTCCTGGCCCGCTCGGCCTTCCACCACTCGATCAACTACCGCTCCGTGGTGGTGCACGGCATCGCCCACCAGGTCACGGACCCCGAGGAGAAGCGCACGGCCCTGGACGCGCTGGTCGACCACGTCGTGCCGGGCCGCTCACGCGACTCCCGGCCCGCCGACAAGAAGGAGCTGGCCGCCACCGCCGTGATCCGCCTCGACCTGGACGAGGTCTCCGCCAAGCTCCGCACCGGCGGCGTGAACGACGAGCCCGAGGACCTCTCACTCCCCCACTGGGCCGGCGTGGTCCCGGTCCGCAGGGAGTACGGCACCCCGCTCCCGGACGCCGGCCTGGCACCCGGCACCGGCCTGCCGGACTACCTGGCGGCCCTGTGATGCTGATCCGTCCCTGGGACGCGCCCCGCGACGACACGGAGTGGCAACGCTGGCTCGCCGCCCATGACTTCGGGCAACTCGCCGTGAACGGACCGCCGGGCGAGCCGCCTTACGTGCAGCCGCTGCACTTCGCGTACGACGCCGGGCGCGGCGAGGCCGTCACCCACCTCGCCCGCCCCAACCCGCTCTGGACCGCTCTGGAGGCGAACCCCCGGGTACTGCTCAGCGTGGTCGACGACTACGTGTATGTGCCCGGCCCTTGGCAGGCCCCGGCCGGCGCCCCGTCCGAGCACGGCGTGCCGACGAGTTTCTACGCGGCCGTCCAGCTCCGGTGCATCGCCCATGTGGTGGACGACGCGCCCGGCAAGGCGGAGCTGCTGAACCGCCAGATGGGCCACTTCCAGCCGGAGGGCGGCTCCGCACGGGCGGCGGCGGGCGAGGCGCCGTACGGCCGCATGCTGTCCGGGATCCGCGGTCTGCGGCTCGAAGTGACCGATGTCCGGGCGAAGTTCAAGTACGCGAGCCACAAGGCGGAAGAGGTGCAGGACCGGATCGTGGCGGGCCTCGAGGCGCGGGGCGGCGTGCGGGACACGGCGGCCCGGGAGCACCAGTTGCGCAGGCGGGGAGTGTGGTCCCCGGACCGGTGAGGTGCCGGTGCGGGGTCCTGCACGGCCTCGTGGAACCCGCACCCCTCAGTCCCGTCACACCGGGACCGCTTCGTCCTCCGCCGCCCGCGCCTGCCGCGCCTCCGCGAGCGCGAGCCCCGCGACCGAACCGAGCATCAGTGCCGTGCCGGCGAGCGTCGCCGCCGTGAGTCGCTCACCGAGCAGGGCGATGGCCAGGACCGCCGCGCCGACCGGCTCGAGCAGCATGATCACGGACACGGTGGCGGACCGTACGACTGCCGCGCCCGCGAAGTACAGGGCGTAGGCCAGGGCCGTGGGCACCGCCGCGATGTACGCCAACAGCCCCACGAGCACGGCGGGGTGGGCGGCGTGCGGCAGCAGCCCCTCGTCCAGTGCGAGCGGCAGCAGGCACAGACTGGTGACCGCGAACGCCGGCACGGTCGTTGCGGGCCCGTCGACCGCGCCGCCGCGCCCCCACCACCGGGTGAGCAGCGTCATGACGCTGTAGCCGGCCGCCGACACGACCCCGAGCACCACACCCCACGGGCGCACGGTCGCGCCACCGCCGCCGAGCACGAGCACCCCCAGTCCGGCGAGCGCCCCGGCGACGGCGGTCACACCGCCGCCGCCGAGCCGTTCCCCCAGGGTGATACGGGCGCCGAGGGCGATCAGGACGGGCCCGGCGCCGAGAGTGACGACGGTCGCCACCGCGAGCCCGGTGGCGGAAACGGCCGCGAAGTAGGCGGTTTGGAAGACGGCGAGTCCCAGCCCGGTGACACAGGCCCGCAGCGCCCTGCGGCCGAACGGCCCGGGTGCGGCGGCGCGGGCGGCACGCGGGCGCATCAGGCGGGCGGCGACCAGCAGCACGAGCCCGGACGCGCAGCGCCAGAAGGACAGGGCGACAGGGCCCATGTCACTGGCCCGGTAGACCAGGGATCCGGCCGCGCCCGCGGTCCCCCAGGCGGTACCGGCGACGATCAGATAGAGAAGGCCTCGCCCGACGGGCAGGCCGGAGGCGACATTCGACACGAGTTGTCTCCGCAGAGGTGCAGAAGTTCGGCAGGGGACCCGTCATGCGCCGGGTCCGTGGACTTCTTCTGCGGGCAGCACACCGCTGCGCCCGGCGCTTGGCCGAGCGCGGTTTCCGGAGGGCCCGCCTCAGGCGGCCGGAGGCGGAAGAACGAGTGCGTCCGAATGCATGATCCGTACCCTAGGCGGCAGCTTCGCGGGCCGACAACTCACTTTCCTCGCCGGCGCTCGCGACCGGCTCCGCGGAGCCCTGCGCGGGCGCCGAGGACTGGGCGATGAACGCGCCCACCAGGACCACCGCACCGCCGATGATCTGCGGCGCCGAGAGGTGCTCGCCGAGCAGCACCCAGGCCAGCACGGTGGCGATGACCGCTTCGAGGCAGGCCACCACGCCCGCGACCTGGGGCGAGAGCCGACGCACGGCCAGCACGCCGGTGACATAGGCGAGGACCGTGGCGATCAGCACGATCCAGGCAAGGAGGAGGACGGCCGGGACACGCGTGCCGTTCATGTCCGCGGTGCCGGTGAGCACCGGCCAGTCCATGGTCCAGGGACGGCCCACGACGGTGAGCACGGCGGCCCCGACGAGCAGTCCGTACGCGATGACGCCGAGCGGGTCGGGGGCCTGGTCGCCCGCCTCGCTGCCCTGGTCGGACAGGACGAAGTAGCCGACCTGGCAGCAGGCGGCGCCGAGCGCGAGCAGTATCCCGAGCGGGTCGAAGCCCAGCCCCGACCACACCTCGACGACGCAGGCGAGCCCGCCGACCGCGAGGACCACACCGACCGCCGCGGCACGCGCCACCGACCGCCGCTGCACGAAGCGCACCCAACCGAGGACGAGCGCGGGCGCCAGGTACTCGATGAGCAGGGCGACACCGACGGGTATCCGGGACAGCGCGGCGAAGTAGCAGGCCTGGACGCCGGCGACGGCGAGCAGTCCGAACCCCGCCAGCAGGGCGGGTCGGCGGCGCACCAGGGCGCGGTGGCGTACGGCGAGCGGCAGCATCACGAGCGCCGCGCCCGTGACCCGCAGCCACACCACGTGGAGAGGGTCGAGCCCCGCCTGGATCAGCGGCTTGGCCGCGACACCCGACCCACCGAAGGCGACCGCCGACGCGAGCGCGAGCCCCAACCCGACGCCTCTGCCACGGTTGCTCTGACTGCCCTGAGACACATGCACCGGCACATGATGGCAGGAGACGACATGAGCGTCATCATCGATAGCTCCTGTCTCAGCGACTGGACGCAACCACTCCCGCCGCCTCGATCCGGTCCGCCAGCGCCCTTACGTCGACGCCCGCGCGGCCGAGAACCTCGACGGCGCGTGACTCGGGGGCCGCGACCATCGCCGCGAGCAGGTCGAGCCCGCGGGCGCATACGTCACCGCGTCCGGCAGCGCGCCCGTACGCCGCCGCGAGGGCGGTGGCCGCGGCGGGCGACCAGCCGTCCGGCTCCTTCAGCACCGGCACCGCGCCCGAGCCCTCGACGGTGGTCTGCCAGCGCAGGCCGTAGCCGATGGCGCGCTGGACGAGGTAACCGAGCAGCCGGGCGACCTGCGGCCCGTCGAAGACGACGCGCACCTCGGGGTCGGACTCCAGCAGCGTGTGCAGCAGATGGGCGGTGTCGATCCCCCGGTCCCCGTCACGCAGCGCCCTCCTGCGGGCGCCGGAAAGCACCGCTGCCAGCTCCGAGGTGACCCTGGCATCGAGGTGGGACTGGTGCGTGCCGCGTTCGGCGGCCGGTCGCTGGACGTGACGGGGTGGCACGTCCTCCACCCCATCAGTCCCAGCGGTCCGAGTCATCCTCGGCGGGCAGCATTCGTGCGTCCGACACAGGTTGCGCATGGCTGACCCGGTTCTCCTCCTTACGGATGACATCGCGCCCCTTCCGCTCGGGGGCCGCGCATCGCCCTGCCTGCGGCCGGCGCGGGATCGACGCCCGCCATTTCTGACTGTTCATCAGTATTGAATGTTGCAGACCCTGCGGCTACGTTCCGCGACACCACAGCTGCGCCCGGCGCAGCAGCCGACGCGAAGGGGTGGTCGCATGGCCGGAGTCAGCGCGGAAGCTCGCATCGAGGCCCCCGCCGAGAAGGTGTGGGCCGCGCTCACGGACTGGTCGGCGTACGGCGAGTGGAACGCGACCCACACCGGCTTTCCGAAGGGTGGTCCCGAAACCCTCGCGGTGGGCGGGACATTCGAGGAGAACATGAAGCTCATGGGCTTCCCGGCCGAGGTCGTCTGGACCATCGACGAACTGCGTCCGGGGCGCGTGCTGTCCATCCGCGGCAAGGGCCCGATGGCCGTGGATCTCGCCACCCGTTACACGCTGACGCCCGACGGCGAGGCCACCTCTTTGCGTATCGACGGGGAGTTCACCGGTGCGGCGGTGTCCCTCATGGCGGGCAAGCTGAAGGACTCTGCGACGGCCGCGCTGAACGAGTCGCTGCGCAGGCTGGGCGCACTGGTGTCCTGACGGTACGCACGCCGGCGCCAAGGCGCCCCGCGGACGCGGT
Organism: Streptomyces sp. Y2F8-2; assembly: GCF_014905555.1. Classification (GTDB taxonomy): domain Bacteria; phylum Actinomycetota; class Actinomycetes; order Streptomycetales; family Streptomycetaceae; genus Streptomyces; species Streptomyces cynarae. Next base: position 90,699 of record NZ_BNGS01000016.1, read on the forward strand.
GCCGCGGGGCGCCCTCACCTCACCGCGTCGTCAGTGCTCGTCGGCGAGGATCAGGTACAGCTTCTTGCGGGCCTCGTTGATGACCGCGAGGGCCTTGTCGCGCTGGTCCTTGTCACCGGTCTTCCAGACCTGGCCGAACGCCTCCATCAGACCGACTCCGGCCTGCCGGATCTCGTGCAGCGCCTCCCAGTCGACACCGCGCGAGGCCTCCTCCCAGGGGGCGTCCGGACCCTCGTCGGCCGCGGCGCGACCCGGCTCGGTGAGCGAGAAGAGCTTCTTGCCGCCCTCGCTCTCACTGGCGATCAGACCCTCGTCCTCCAGCAGTTGGAGGGTCGGGTAGACCGAGCCCGGGCTGGGCTTCCACGCCCCGCCGCTGCGCTCGGCGATCTCCTGGATCATCTCGTAGCCGTGCATGGGCCGGTCCTTGAGCAGGGCCAGGATCGACGCGCGTACGTCACCGCGTCGCGCCCTGCCCCGCGGTCCGCCCCGGCCGCGCCCGCCCCACGGTCCGCCCGGGCCGAAGAAGCCCGGGCCGAAGAAGCCCGGTCCGCCGAAGCCGGGGCCGCCGGGTCCGCCCGGCCCGAAGGGACCGAAGGCTCCACGGCGACCATCGAAGCCGCCCCTCATGTGGTGCCCGGGACCGCCGTGGTGTCCGTGTCGTTCGTATCCGAAGTCCTGTCCATGGGAACGCATGGCAATCACTCCATTCCATCGTTGATCTGTCGCGATGCTTCAACGATATATCGGGACTGTTCACAGGACAAGGCCCTGCCGAAGCTCGGTTCCCGGTGTCGTCGAACTCTGACCGCCTGGCCAATCGAACGTCGACGGATGCGAGTTGGTGTTGTGATCGAAGATTGATCGCCCCGGTCAGAGGCCCTGCTGCGGAAGCCGGCAGCCGACGGTCGCGTAGCGGGAGGCGCGGCGGGCCGGAGCGCGGACGTCCTTGTTACGGTCGCTGGATGGCGAACTGGGACGAGGACGGCGTCCGCGCACGGATACGGGAGAGGGCCGCACGGGACCCGGAGCGGGAGCGTTTCGGGGCGCGCACGCATCGGTACGCGCTGGCGCCGCAGCTGCCGCAGAGGGAGATCCGGGCGTTCGAGGAATCCCACGGCACGGCTCTCCCGGTGGAGTACCGGTCCTTCGTCGCGGAGGTGGGCAACGGCCCGGCCGGGCCCGGGCACGGCCTGATGCCGTTGACCGTCCCACGCGGCGGCCGCCGACCGCCGGCCGCCGACACCAGTCCAGCCGCCCCGAATTGGCCTTGGCCCGCCCTGCCGATGGGCCTCTAGCGTCGGCCCATGCGGATTCGTATCGTCGACGCCTTCGCCGACCGCCCCTTCGCCGGCAACCCGGCCGGTGTCCTCCTCCTCGACTCGTTCCCGGACGACGACTGGCTCCAGAACGTGGCCCGCGAGGTCAACCACGCCGAGACCGCCTTCGCGCACCGTCTGCCCGAGGGAGGCGAGGCGGACTGGGCGCTGCGCTGGTTCACCCCCACCACCGAGGTCGCCCTCTGCGGCCACGCGACCCTGGCCACCGCCCACGTCCTGCACACCACGGGCGCGCACGAGGGCCCCGTACGATTCGCCACCCGCAGCGGCGTCCTCCGCGCCGCGCCGCACGAGGACGGTTCGGTCACCCTGGACTTCCCCACCGCGCCGCTCACCCACGTCGAGATCCCCGACGGCGTGGCCGAGGCCCTCGGCGCCCAGCCCCGCACCGCGGTCGACACCGGGCCGGGGGTCGGTGACCTGGTCCTCGAGCTCGCCGACGAGAAGACGGTCCTCGGCCTCACCCCGGATCTCCGGGCCCTCGCTCGCCACTCACGACGCGGCATCATCGCCACCGCTCGCGCCGAGGATCCCTCCCGCGGGTACGACTTCGTCTCGCGCTGCTTCTTCCCCAACGTCGGCATCGACGAGGACCCGGTCACCGGCAGCGCCCACACCGCCCTCGCCCCCTACTGGTCCGAGCGCCTCGGCCGCCCCGACCTCACCGGGCTGCAGGCCTCCCCGCGCTCCGGCCGCGTCCGCACCGAACTCCGCGGCGACCGCACCCTGCTCACCGGCCACGCGGTCACCGTCATCGAGGGCGAACTGCTCGCATAACGGCACACCAGGGGCCCGCGACGCCCTCGTGCGCCCCTGTCCGGCCCGTTCACGCCGTCGGCAGCCAGCCCACCTTCCCCGCCAGCAGCGCGTACCCCACGAACGCCCCGATGTCGAGCAGTGAGTGGGCCACCACCAGGGGGCCGACCCGCCCCCAGCGCCGGTAGAGGTAGACGAAGACCACGCCCATCACCATGTTGCCGAAGCACCCGCCGATGCCCTGGTACAGGTGGTAGGAGCCGCGCAGCACCGAGCTGGCCACCAGGGCGGTGCCGGGGGTCCAGCCCAGCTGGCCCAGCCGGCGCAGCAGATAGCCGACGACGATGACCTCTTCGAGGACGGCGTTCTGCACCGCCGACAGGATCAGAACGGGGAACTTCCACCACACGTTCGGCAGCGCCTCGGGCACCACCGTCAGGTTGGCGCCCAGCCCCCGGGCTGCCAGGTAGAAGGCGACGCCCGTGGAGCCGATCACCGCCGCGATCGCCGCCCCGCGCCCGAGGTCCGGCCACGGCCTCCTCCTGTCGAAGCCGAGCGTGCGCAGCGACGCGCCCTCCCGCAGCAGGAAGTGCGCGACCAGCGCCACCGGGACCAGCGCGGTGGCGATCCCGAAGAGCTGCCAGGCGAGATCGAGCCAGGGGCGGCCGGGCGCGGCCGAGGCGTTCATGGTGGCCGCCTGGTCCTTGAGCCCGCCGGGTTTGGTGACCGACCCGACAAAGCTGATCAGCGCGGAGACCCCGCTCGCCCCGAGCGAGAGCCCCAGCACCAGCAGCGTCTCGGCACGGAAAATCCGTCGTGTCGGTCCTTCCGCCGTAAAGGAATCGGCCACCGACCCTGCCTCCACCCGCACTCCGCCTCCAGTTGAGCGATCCCGCCTCGTCCCCATCTTCTGCCATACGGCTGTGTACGGGCACGGGGCTCAACAGGGAGGGGCTGCTCGTCAGGGGAGACGGACCGAGATGACCGTGCGGCCGGTCAGCCCGGCCGCACGGGATCACTCACCTCACGCCCGCCGGTTCCGGTAACCCGACCGGCCAGGTGTGGACCGGCTCTCCGGCGTGCATCAGCTCGCGGTACCGCACAGTCGTCGCGGCCAGCGCGGCGTCCCGGTCCAGCCCCCGCTCCAGGGCCCGGTGGAACATGGCCGCCTGCCAGCTCGCGCCGTTGACCCGCCGCCGGCACCGTTCCTCGATCACTCCCAGGTAGAAGTCCCGGTCGGCGGGTTCGACTCCCCATGCGTCCAGTCCCGCCTCGGCGAGCGGCAGCAGTTCGTCGCGCACCAGGTCCACGGCCGCCACCTCGGTGGTCCCGCCGTACCGGCCGCGCTTGGGCCACTGCAGGCGTGCCTCGACGCCATACCGGCAGGCCGTGTCGAAGTTGGCGGCGGCGGCCTCGAACGGCAGCCGTGTCCACACCGGCCGGGTTTCCTCGGCGAGGGCGCGGACCACGCCGTAGTAGAAGGCCGCGTTGGCGATCACATCGGTCACGGTGGGTCCCGCGGGCAGCACCCGGTTCTCCACCCGCAGATGCGGGACGCCGTCCGCGATGCCGTAGACGGGTCGGTTCCAGCGGTAGATGGTGCCGTTGTGCAGGACCAGTTCCGCGAGCTTCGGGACGCCTCCCTCGTCCAGGACGCGCAGGGGTTCCTCTTCGTCGCAGATCGGCAGCAGCGCCGGGAAGTAGCGCAGATTCTCCTCGAACAGGTCCTGGGCCGAGGTGATCCAGCGCTCCCCGAACCAGGTCCGCGGCCGCACACCCTGCGCCTGGAGTTCCGGCGGCCGGGTGTCGGTGGACTGCTGGAACAGCGGCGGCCGGGACTCGCGCCACAGCTCACGTCCGAACAGGAACGGAGAGTTGGCGCCGAGCGCGACCTGCACCGCCGCGACCGCCTGGGCCGCGTTCCACAGGTCCGCGAAGCGGTTCGGGGTGACCTGGAGGTGCAGCTGGACCGAGGTGCAGGCGGCCTCGGGCGTGATGGACCGCGCGCTGCACTCGAGCCGTTCGACACCCTCGATGTCGAGCCGGAAGTCCTCGCCGCGCGCGGCCACGATCTGGTCGTTGAGCAGGGTGTAGCGGTCGACCGCGGAGAGGTTGGAGGAGACCAGGTCGTCGCGGTCGAGCGTCGGAAGGATGCCGATCATCAGGATCGAGGCATCCAGCTCGTTCGCTTTCCGGTCGGCATAGGCGAGCGAGATCCGCAGCTCCTCGGCGAGCCGGTCGAAAACCCGGTCTCCCAACCTGTGTGGAGCTATGTTGACCTCGAGGTTGAACATGGCGAGTTCTGTTTGGAAATCTCGGCTCGCAATCCTTTCCAGAACCTGGGCGTTCATCATTCTCGGAGTCCCGTCCTGCCCGACGAGATTCAACTCGATCTCCAGGCCCATCAGGTTCTTGGGGCCATCGAACCGCTTCTCCTCCAGCAGTCGCGCAAGTCCCGTCAGGCACTGCCTGAGCTTGTCGCGGTAGTGCTGGCGATCGGACAGGTCGAACGGCCCTGCCACGACCTTCTCTCCCATCGAAGCGTCCCTCCTGAGATGGGCAGGCCGACGTTACGGCCGCTGCTGTCCGGGGTCACGGGGGATGATGCCCAGGCAACGCGATCGATAACGTCCCTGTTGCGACCGTCACCCGCTACGCTGGAGGCGGCGCACGCCCGGGCACATTCACGAGGCATGGAGCAGGACGCAGTTTCACAGTGCAACCGTGTCGTGAAAAACGCCGACGAGAATCAGCCGACCGCCACGGACAAGTATTCCGAGGTCGCCGCGCCGATGCCTGCGCAGGACCGGGACGAACCCCGCTTTATCGCCGACCGGATATCACCTTGCCGACATAAGCGCGTCGTTCCGATGAAACAGCGCATGAACACGCGTCGTATAAACTTTGCGCACGGGGCAGAGAGTTGGCGCTCACGGTTCGGGCCCTGTCGTCAAAGCGCCGCCATTCGTCCGGGCTCGGTCACCCCCCTTCCCTCCCTCTGACCCCGAGAGCTGACAGCGCCGTCCGCCCGCCCACCGCGCCCTCGCGCCCCTTTGCCTGTCGAATGAGAGGCGACCCACCATGCAGCTGCATGTCCCTCAGGCTCCCGCGCCCGCTCTCCGCTCCGTCCTCACGGCACTCGGTTCCCCCACCGCGGTCCGGGAGGCTCCCACTCCCTCCCTGCGCACGGCCCAGGGACCCGCGACCCCCGAACTTCCGCTGCCGGTCCATGTCCTGGACCGGATCACCCCGGCCGGCGCGGCCACCCGGCTCGCCGGGTGGCGATTCCTCATCCGCTCCGGGGGCCGCGCCGTGGCCGCCGCCGAGACCATGCTGACGCCCGACGGCTGGGCCTTCTCGCACTTCTTCGAGGGCCCGTACGTCGCCGCCACCGAGCGCGCCGTGCTCCAGGCGGAGACCTCGCTGACCGAGCCCTACCAGGCCCGGCTGCTGTCCGTGCCGGAGCTGTACATGCTCACCCTGTGGCTGCACGGCGACTGCACCGCCGACGGCGCGACGGGCCATCCCGCCGCGAACGACCTCCTGGTGCCGCTCGCCCCCGCGCCGCCCGGCATCGCGGCGCACCGCCCGCACCGCGTCGCCGACCTCCTGCCGATCCTGACCCTCCGGATCACCCGCACGCCGCTGCTCGGCCAGCCGGCATAGCTTCCGGGTCTCCTCTCACCGTGCCCCGCCGCCGGAGACGGCCGCGGGGCACGTCGCATGTTCGGCCCATCGAACACCTCCCGCTCCCCTCGCTCGTCCGTGCACCATCACGCTCGTACGAGGGGCGACGTGCGGGTCGGTCCCGTACGGACTAGCCCCTTCCGGCCACCCCGAACCATCCGAAGTGACCCTGCGGTCGAGCTGAACCGTCCGGGCGGGGCATGCGTCATGAACCTGTGAGGAGCGGTGCTGCGAAATCCCTGCGGATCGACGCCCGTGGGGCAACACTGGGTTCCGACCGACGTATCACCGACGGGGGGCGGCGATGAGCGACACCACGAGCCGCAGGACAGACACGACAGCCATCTCACACATACCGACAGAGCGAAAGATCCCCACCACCATGTGCCAGCACCAGCCACCGTGCCCGACCGCCGAATCCGCCGACCGGGAGTCCGCCCGTCTCGTGGCGCACCACCCGGAGCAGGGATGGAGCCTGCTGTGCAACGGCGTGCTCCTGTTCGAGGACACCGGTGAGCTTCTGCCGGACGGCCAGATCATCGCCCCGCACCGCCCGCTGGGCATCGACCAGGTGATGACAGCCGCCTGAGCGCGCACCAGGGCATCCGCTGCCCTGACACACGAGGGGCCGGCCGGAGACACACGCTCCGCACCGGCCCCGACGCAGGTCCGAGGGTGATCACTCCTCGTAGGCGTCCAGCGGCGGGCAGGAGCAGACCAGGTTCCGGTCGCCGAAGGCCTGGTCGATGCGGCGCACCGGCGGCCAGTACTTGTCCGCGGCCGACACACCGGCCGGGAAGACGGCCTCCTGACGCGTGTAGGCGTGCTTCCACTCCCCGCCCAGCGCCGCCGCCGTGTGCGGCGCGTTGCTCAGCGGGTTGTCCTCCGCCGGCCACTCGCCCGAGCCGACCTTCTCGATCTCCGCACGGATCGCGATCATCGCGTCGCAGAACCGGTCCAGCTCTGCCAGGTCCTCCGACTCGGTGGGCTCGATCATCAGCGTGCCGGCCACCGGGAACGACATCGTCGGCGCGTGGAAGCCGTAGTCGATGAGCCGCTTGGCGACGTCGTCCACGGTCACGCCGGTCGCCTTGGTCAGCGGCCGCAGGTCGATGATGCACTCGTGTGCGACCAGACCTCCGGGGCCGGTGTAGAGGACCGGGTAGTGCGGCTCCAGACGCTTGGCGATGTAGTTCGCGGACAGCACGGCCACCTGCGTGGCGCGCTTGAGGCCCTCGCCGCCCATCAGCCGGACGTACGCCCAGGAGATCGGCAGGATGCCCGCGGAGCCCCAGGGGGCGGCCGAGATCGGGCCCACGCCCGTCTGCGGACCGGCCTCGGGCTGCAGCGGGTGGTTCGGCAGATACGGCGCCAGGTGCTCGCGGACCGCCACCGGGCCGACGCCCGGGCCACCGCCGCCGTGCGGGATGCAGAACGTCTTGTGCAGGTTCAGGTGCGAGACGTCGCCGCCGAAGTGGCCCGGCTTGGCGAGGCCGACCAGCGCGTTGAGGTTGGCACCGTCGACGTAGACCTGTCCGCCCGCCTCGTGCACGGCCGCGCAGATGTCGGCGACGTGCTCCTCGAACACTCCGTGCGTGGACGGGTACGTGATCATCAGCACCGACAGCTCGTCGCGGTACTGCTCGATCTTGGCCCGCAGGTCCTCCACGTCGATCTCGCCGTCCTCGGCGGTCTTCACCACGACGACCTTCATCCCGGCCATGACGGCGCTGGCGGCGTTGGTGCCGTGCGCGGAGGAGGGGATGAGGCAGACGGTACGCCGGTCGTCGCCGTTGGCGCGGTGGTAGCCGCGCACGGCCAGCAGGCCTGCCAGCTCCCCCTGGGAGCCGGCGTTGGGCTGGAGGGAGACCTTGTCGTAGCCGGTGACCTCGGCGAGACGTTCCTCAAGCTCGTGGATGAGCGTGAGGTAGCCCTGGGCCTGCTCGGCGGGCGCGAACGGGTGCAGCTGACCGAACTCGGGCCAGGTGACCGGCTCCATCTCGGTGGTCGCGTTGAGCTTCATGGTGCAGGAGCCCAGCGGGATCATGCCGCGGTCGAGCGCGTAGTCACGGTCGGCCAGCCTGCGCAGGTAGCGCAGCATCGCGGTCTCGGAGCGGTGCTGGTGGAAGACCGGATGGGCGAGGTAGTCGTCGCTGCGCAGCAGGGCCTGCGGGAGCGCGTCCTCGATGGTGGCGTCCAGCGCGTCGATGTCGCCCCCGACGCCGAACGCGGTCCACACCGCGCGCAGCTGGGCCCGGCCGGTGGTCTCGTCGCAGGCGGCCGAGACGTGGTCGGCGTCGACGAGGCGCAGGTTGACGCCGTGCTCCCGGGCGGCGGCGACGACGTCGGCGGCCCGCCCCGGGACCCGGGCGGTGACGGTGTCGAAGTAGGCGCCGTGGACGACCTCGACCCCGCCGGCCGTCAGGCCCGCGGCGAGGACCGCCGTGTACCGGTGGGTGCGCCGGGCGATGTTCCGCAGGCCCTCGGGCCCGTGGTACACGGCGTACATGCCGGCCATCACGGCGAGCAGTACCTGAGCGGTGCAGATGTTGCTGGTCGCCTTCTCGCGACGGATGTGCTGCTCGCGCGTCTGAAGGGCGAGCCGGTACGCCTTGTGGCCGTCGGCGTCCACGGAGACTCCCACGAGCCTGCCGGGCAGGCTGCGGGCGAACTTCTCGTTCACCGCCATGTAGCCCGCGTGCGGGCCGCCGAAGCCCATCGGGACGCCGAAGCGCTGGGTGGTCCCGACGGCGATGTCGGCGCCGAGCTCGCCGGGCGACTTCAGCAGGGTCAGTGCGAGCAGGTCGGCGGCGACGGTGACGAGGGCGCCCAGCTGGTGGGCCTGGTCGATGAGGGGCTTGATGTCGCGTACGGCACCGGAGGCGCCCGGGTACTGAATCAGTACGCCGTTGATCTCCCGCTCGGCGACCTCGGCCGGGATGCCGGCACTGAGGTCGGCGACGACGACCTCGACACCGGTGGGCTCGGCGCGGGTCTGGATCACGGCGATGGTCTGCGGCAGCGCGTCCGCGTCTACCAGGAACAGGCCCTTCTTGTTCCTGCCCATGCGCCGGGACAGCGCCATGGCCTCGGCGGCGGCAGTGCCCTCGTCGAGCAGGGAGGCGCCGGAGGTCGGCAGACCGGTGAGGTCGGCGACCATGGTCTGGAAGTTGAGCAGGGCCTCCAGCCGGCCCTGGGAGATCTCCGGCTGGTAGGGCGTGTACGCGGTGTACCAGGCGGGGTTCTCCATCACGTTCCGCAGGATCACCGGGGGCGTGAAGGTCCCGTAGTAGCCGAGACCGATCATGGAGTCCAGGACCTGGTTGCGGTCGGCGAGGGAGCGCAGCTCGGCCAGCACCTCTGACTCGGTGCGCGCGCCCGGCAGGTCCAGGGCGTCGGCGTTCTTGATCACATCGGGCACCGCGGCGGCGGTCAGCTCGTCGAGCGAGCCGTAGCCGACGTGCGCGAGCATCTTGGCCCGCGCCTCCTGGTCGGGCCCGATGTGGCGGTGCTCGAACGGAGTGCCCTGTTCGAGCTCGGAGAGCGGGATGCGCTGGGCGGTCATTGCGGAGGCCTCCTGGTCTGACGCGACCTTTGAGGGGCACCACGGCGCGGGTACCCCGACGGCCTCCCCCTCTGTCATCTCGACCTGAGAGCTTCACCGGTCCGCCCGAAGGCTCGCCGGCTTTCACCGTCGGTGAGAGCGGAAGCCGTCGACACCCGCCCTGCTTTCCAGAGTGACCTCGTCCGTGCGGTACCTGGGCCTGAGAGATTCCGGGGAGGATTTGCTCCTTCGGCGCCTCCGGATCGCTCCGGAGGACTCTCCCGCACGGGGTCAACGGCCGCTTGCCAGACTACCAGCGAGGACGAGTCGGCAGCCTGCGCGGGAATCTTCAAGTGGCCGCCTTCCCGAATGTGCTCTTTCGTAGTGCTTACGGATGGGTTGCGACCAATTGGAGGGACCGTGCAGACCGACATCGATCCGCGGAATCTGATCGGCCGCAAGGCGTTCGACCGCAATGGCCACAAGATCGGCACGATCGACGAGGTGTACCTGGACGACGCGACGGGTGTACCGGAGTGGGCGGCGATACGGACCGGCCTGTTCGGCAGGGACGCGTTCGTCCCCCTGGAGCCCAGCGAACTGGTCGAGGGCGCGCTGTACGTCCCCTTCGAACGCGCCCTGATCAAGGAGGCCCCCGACTTCGGCGTCGGCCGCCACCTGTCCCCCGAACAGGAACTGCAGCTCTACCACCACTACGGCCTGGACGTCTCGGCACCGCCGCCGCCGGACCGTGACTTCGGCCGCTTGGCGGGGTCGGACGAGACGTGACACGTCAGGGGCAGACATCCGTGCCTGTTCACCGGTGTCAGACGCCCGTGCCCGTGGGGGCCGGGCGCTCCGCGATGTCGGGGACGTCGAGCACCAGGGGCAGCGGGTCCGCCGGCTCCAGCTGAGGGTCGTCGACGCTGAACGTGCGGACCCGGCCCGGCCCCGACTGCGGTGTCTCGAACCGCACGGTCACCCTGCCCAGTCCGCTGCCCTGCACCCATCCCGGCCCGTACTCGGGATGACGGACGTCGTGCCCCGCGAGCCAGACCCGCTCGGGTGGCGCCGCCGGCTCTTCGGCGAGGGGCTCCTCCGCCTCCGGGCGCTCCTCCGTCGTGGCCTCCCCCGCCGCCAGGTGGGCCTGGGCGAACAGGTCCTCCTGTGTGTAGTCGGCGAGTCCGCTGACCCCCACCCCCAGGAGCCGCACCCCGCCGGTCGTGTCCACGGGCTCCAGCAGCCGCGCCGCCGCCTCCCGCACCACCGCGGGATCGTCCGTGGGCCCCCTCAGGGTCTCGGACCGGGTCAGGGTGGAGAAGTCGTACCTCCGCACCTTCAGCACGATGGTCCGCCCCGACAACCCGGCGTCCCGCAGTCTGCGCACACACCGGTCCGCCAGCCGCTGCACCTCCAGGCCGATCCGCAGCCGGTCGTGGATGTCGACGTCGTACGTGTCCTCGACGGACACCGACTTGGCCTCCCGCTCGGCCACCACCGGCCGCTCGTCGTGCGCCAGCGCCATCGCGTACAGCGCCTGCCCGTGCGCCTTGCCGAGCAGCCGTACGAGCTCGTCCTCGCCCGCCTCTGCGATCTCGTCGATCGTGGTGATCCCGGCCCGCCGCAGGTGGTCACCGGTCGCCGGACCGACCCCCGGGAGCGTGCGCACCGGCATCGGACCGAGCAGTGCGCGCTCGGTACCCGGCCGTATCAGCACCAGGCCGTCCGGCTTGGCCTGCTCCGAGGCGATCTTGGCGAGCATCTTGGAGGCGGCGAGCCCCACGGACCCCGTCAGCCCGGTGGCGGCCCGGATGTCCGCGCGCAGCTTCACACCGACCCGTCGCGCCGACTCCTCGTCCCAGGCCGCTCCCCCGGCCTCCAGATCCACGAACGCCTCATCCAGGCTCAACGGCTCCACCAGCGGCGACAGGCCCCGCAGCAGGGACATCACCTGCTCGCTGATCCTGCGGTAGATCCCGAAGCGCGGCACCAGATAAGCGGCGTTGGGCGCGAGCCGGCGTGCCTGGGCCATGGGCATCGCCGAGTGCACCCCGAAGACCCGTGCCTCGTACGACGCCGTGGCCACCACTCCGCGCGGCCCCAGCCCGCCCACAATCACGGCCTTCCCGCGCAGGCTCGGCTTGGCTGCCTGCTCCACCGAGGCGTAGAAGGCATCCATGTCGAGGTGCAGGATGGTCGGCGCGGTTCTCACATTTCCGATGCTGCCCTACACCACTGACAATGCGGCCCTGCCGCGGCCTGCCTCTCAGACGGCCCGGTTGCGCCGCCGCGCCAGCTCGTCCGCCGGGTTGTGGCCCACGATCGTCTCGCCCGTGTCGACACGTTCACCGTGCAACTGCGACAGCGCGTTCTCCACGTCCCGCCACACGACGCCCACGGCGATGCCGAAGATGCCCTGCCCGCCCTGGAGCAGGGCGTGGACCTCGTCCGGGGACGTGCACTCGTAGACCGTCGCGCCGTCGCTCATCAGCGTCATCCGCTCCAGGTCGCGAAAACCCCGCTCCCTGAGGTGCTGGACCGCGGTACGGATGTTCTGCAGGGACACCCCGGTGTCGAGGAAACGCTTGACGATCTTCAGGACGACGACGTCGCGGAAGCTGTACAGCCGCTGCGTCCCCGACCCGTAGGCGGGACGCACGCTGGGTTCGACCAGACCGGTCCTCGCCCAGTAGTCCAGCTGCCGGTAGGTGATGCCCGCGGCGGCGCACGCCGTGGGGCCGCGATAGCCGATGTCCTCGGAAGCCGCCCCTCCGCCGCCCGGCACGGGCGTCGGCCGCTGAGGGGCGGAGCCGGCCGCGTTGCCGTGAAGCCGGTACGGACCGCTCTCCCCCAGACTGCGTCCAGGGGCACCCCCAGCCGTACCGCCGCCGCTGCTTCTCACGCCGACCTCCGTCCTTGACCTGCCTTCTCGACGGTAGGCAGTCACCACGGGTGCGTCAACGATCGCCACACTCGGCACGCCGAGTGATAATCACCCTAGGAGTGGTTTCCCGTGCCCTTCCGCGGGGAAAGGCTAGCCGAATGCTCTAGCGAGCCCCTCGAGGGCCGCGGACCCGGCCGCCTGCCTCTCTGTCACACCGCCCGACGGCCGGACGTGTCCTGGCTCCCGGCACACCCGCCTTCGTGTCCTGGGCCGCCCCCTTCAGCGCAGTGCGCAAGCCCACACCGCGGTCGGCATGCTCCGGCCCGTGCCCCGTAAAGGGACGCCGCAGACACACGACGAGCAAGCCGCGGGCGCCGCGTCGCCCGTCGGCCCAACCCCCTCAGGGACCGTCACTGGCTGCTGGTCCCGAAGTCCTCCGGTGAGATCTGGTCGAGGAACTCGCGGAACTTCTCGACCTCGTCCTCCTGCTCGTCCGGGATGGCGATCCCCGCGTCGTCCAGCACGCCGTCACTGCCGTAGATCGGCGTACCGGTGCGCAGCGCGAGCGCTATGGCGTCGGACGGGCGGGCGCTCACTTCGACACCGCTGGCGAAGACCAGCTCCGCGTAGAAGACGCCTTCACGCAGATCCGTGATGCGCACTTCCGTGAGCTCCTGCCCGACGGCCTCCAGCACGTCCTTGAACAGGTCGTGCGTCAGAGGTCGCGCGGGGGCCATGCCCTGCTGGGCGAACGCGATGGCCGTCGCCTCCCCGGGGCCGATCCAGATGGGGAGGTAGCGGTCGCCTCCCACTTCACGCAGGAGCACGATCGGCTGGTTGGAGGGCATCTCGACCCGGACACCTACGACATCGAGCTCGTTCACACAGCAACCCTAGGCCGTGCTCGGGATGTTTGGGTAGTCGGGCACAGAACGCCTGGCCGATCCGCCCACGGCGAACGCCCGGATCAGGGCAGCCGCACGCCCAGCGCGGACTGCACCAGCGCCGCGTGCAGTTTCACCGCGAGCCCCGCGAGCTCCTTCGTACGGGCCTCGGCATGCGCCCTGGTCTGTGGATTGCGGTGGCGGCGCAGCGGGGCGACGACCTGGTCCACCAAGCCGGCCTCGCGGTCCGCGGCCGCCTTCACCGCGCGCAGATGGCGTGGCTCGATGCCGTGCCGGCCCAGTTCCACCACGAGAGTGGCCACGGTGATCGCCTCGGCGTCGTACGTGCCGTCCGGCAGCGGCGCGAGCAGCCCGTACGACTCCCACTCCTGAAGCTGCTCGGCACCGATCCCGGCGGCCGTCAGCAACTCCTCGCGCCCGATCCGGGCGGGCGCGGGGCACTCGGGCTCGCCCAGGAGGTCTCCGAGCAACTCGCCCTCGGCGGTCTCCCCCGGCCGGCCCAGGGACGGCAGCCGCACCTCCTCGCCCCGCTCCAGGGCGTCCAGGTGCTCGCGGATCACCTTCAGCGGCAGATAGTGGTCCCGCTGCATCCTCAGCACCTGGCCGAGCCGCTCGACGTCACGCGCGCTGAACTTCCGGTACCCCGAAGGGGTCCGCTGCGGCTCGATGAGCCCCTCGGACTCCAGGAAACGGATCTTGGAGATGGTGACTTCGGGGAACTCCTCGCGCAGCACGTTCAGCACCGTGCCGATGCTCATCAGCCGGCCGTCCGCGGCGGCGGTGCCGCTGTCGGCACCGCCGCTCGGTGTGTGAAGCATGGACCCTTCCCCGCGCGGGTCAGATGCCCCGCTGGTTCGCGTAGAAGACCAGCCTGTACTTGCCGATCTGCACCTCGTCGCCGTTGTGGAGCGCGACCTGGTCGATGCGCTCCCGGTTGACGTACGTGCCGTTGAGGCTGCCGACGTCGGCGACCGTGAACGTGCCGTCCGAACCCCGGCGGAACTCGACGTGGCGGCGCGAGACGGTCACGTCGTCCAGGAAGATGTCGCTCTGCGGATGGCGCCCCGCCGTGGTCAGGTCGCTGTCCAGCAGGAAGCGGCTGCCCGAGTTCGGGCCCCGGCGCACCACCAGGAGCGCCGAGCCGAACGGCAGTGCCTCCACGGCGGCCTGCGCCTCGGGAGAAAGCGTCGGTACCGGCGTCTGGCCGGTGGCCTCCGCGTCGTAGGCCTCCAGGCCCGAGATGGAGATCGTGGACGTCGTCTCCGACGCACGCTCCGGGACCGCCCCGGCCCGCAGCGGCGCACCGCAGTTGGAGCAGAAGCGGCTGTTCTCCGCGTTGCGGTGACCGCACCGCGTACACACCAGGGCCGACATGTCCCGGAAACCTATGTCGCCGGACGCGGCAGGGTCAACAGACGGCGCGCCCTGACCTCCGGAAATGTGACCACCCGGACCACTGACCTGATCGCGGAACAGCGGCCGCTGGCCCTCCGCGTCTCCCGGCTGTGCGCGATGGCGGGCAGTCGCGTTGTCGCTGCCCTCTCGCGCGCTCTTGCCGAACAACTTCGCAAACAACTTCACGGGCGATTCCCCTTGACCGAAACAGACCCGCCCGTGGGGCAGGACGAACCCTGACTGCATACACCGGCCGACCCGGACACCTTCACAACGTCCGTTTCCACCAGACAGTTTCCACCACGCACCACCCAATCGGTGCGCCGACCCCCCGCAACCTCATGCCCCTGCCGGACGGCCTCCATGCACCCCCGGTTCACGGGGAGGACGACCGAGCGTAGTCAGGCCGCTTCGCCGCTCGCAAGGCGTCCACGATGATCTTCGTGGAACGCTCCACGATGACCGTGGCCTGCTCCTTCTCGAGAGTCTGCACCACGCCTCCGGGGATGTTGAGCGCCGGTTCGAGGTCCTGCGGTTTGCCGATGACCTTGAAACGATAGGGCTGGGTGATCTTGTTCCCGTCGACGCTGACACCTTTCCCGGCGTCCGCCAGGTAGGTGCCGGCGACGACCCGTACGCCGTTCACCTCTATCGCCTCCGCGCCGGCCGCGCGCAGCTCCTGGATCGCGTCGAGCAACATGTCCGCCTGGACCGACCCCTTCGTGTCCTGGATCGTCATCGTGATCCCGGGCCCTTCGGCGGCCACCGTGCCCGCAAGAATGCCGAGCTGTTTCTCCTTCTCGGCGGTCTGCTTGCGGGCCTCCTCGGCCCGGTCCGAGCTGTTCTCCAACTCGGCCCGCTGATCCTCGAGACCCTGCTTCTCGTCCTGAAGACGCTGCGTACGGTCGTCGAGTTCATCGAGGATGCGCACAAGATCCTCTTGGCGCGCGCCGCGCAGGGCACCGCTGCCGTCGCTGTTGGAGGCGACCTGGACGGCCAGGCCGAAGCCGAGTCCGAACAGCAGCACGGCCACGATGAGTTGGGCACGGCTCACGCGCGGCGGCCACAATCCCTGCACGAGACGCTGACGGCCGGTCAGCCCGGTGGCCCGCTCGTCGTCCGTCGTACCCGATGCCTCGGGGGCCGCAGCCGGCACCTCCTCGGCGGGCAGTTCCCTGCGCAGCCGGTGCTCGGGGGCCTGCGGCGGCTCGGTCGTCTCGTCCTCGTTCTCGTTCGCGTTCTCGATCTCGTTGCTCATCGGCCTCACGCCCGGAACACATGCCGGCGGATCGCCGCCGCGTTGGAGAAGATGCGGATGCCGAGGACGACCACCACACCGGTGGACAGCTGCGCGCCGACGCCCAACTTGTCGCCCAGGAACACGATCAGCGCCGCCACCACCACGTTGGACAGGAACGACACCACGAAGACCTTGTCGTCGAAGATGCCGTCGAGCATGGCCCGCAGACCACCGAACACGGCGTCGAGCGCCGCCACGACGGCGATCGGAAGGTAAGGCTCGACGACCGCCGGGACCTCGGGCCGGACCAACAGGCCGACCACCACTCCGACGACGAGGCCCAGTACCGCGATCACGATGTGCCCTTCTCTGTACTCGGTTGCGCTGTTCGTACGATCACACTGGGGGCGGCGGGCAGCCGGAGGTCACTCTCGGTGGAGATGCCGGTCCGGATCCCGTAGTTCTCCTGCAGCGCGTGCAGGTAGAGCCCGTCGGCACTGTTCTGGAACCGTGTGCTGAGCCGCTGCCCGTCCCCCACCGCGAGCACCGTGTACGGCGGCACCAGCGGTCTGTTGTCCACCAGTATCGCGTCACCCGCGGCCCTGATCGCCGACAGGGCCGTCAGCCGCTGCCCGTTGATCGCGATCGCCTCGGCACCCGACTCCCACAGACCGTTGACGACGCGCTGCATGTCCCGGTCGCGTACGCGCCCGGTGTCGGAGAAACCCGAGGTCTCACGCGGGTTGCCGCCGCCACCCGTGGTGGCTTCCTTGGCGTCGTCCACGACGAGCTTCACCCCAGGACCGTGCACCGCGACGGCTCCCGAGAGAATCCCGACCAGGTCGGCCGGGTCGCCGCCCCCGTCCTGCCGCAGGGCCGCGCGCTGCCGTGCGCTCACGTCGTCGCGCAGCTTGTCGACCTTGCCCTCGAGCTTGTCCGCGGCGGCGGTCTCCCGCTGGATGCGGTCGATGAGTTCCTGACGCTCCTTGGCGACCGTCGGCGCGGCGATCCGCGCCTGCGCGGCGCCCACGGTCACCACCAGCGCGGCGAGCACGAGACCTGCTGCGAGACCGAGCCTGGCCCGCACCGTCCTGGGCATGCCCGCAGCGCCCTCGGCTCTCTTCCGCGCGGCGGCCTCGGCGTATCCGTCGTCGAGGCTGTGGTCCATGACGTTGGTGAGCAACGACATGGAGGCGTCCGGGCGCGAGGGGCGCGTCGATGTGCTCCGAACGGGGGGCGGCTGCGGCATGCCGCACATCGTCGCACGTCGCGCGCGCTACCTCCGAATGGCCCCACACGCGTGCCGGACAGGCCCACTTGCGGGACACTTGTCCGGCACGCGCGCGTGCCGCGTGTTTCACCGTCCGGCGCTGTCCACGACGGTAGACCACTCGTCCAGCAGGGCCTGCGCGGAGGCGTCGTCGGGCCCTTCGGCCCACAGGTGGGTGACGGCCTCGGCCGGGTCCGGCAGCACCAGCACCCAGCGCCCGTCGGTCTCCACGACCCTTACGCCGTCGGTCGTGTCCACGAACCGGTCGCCTGCGGCCTCCACGACCCGGCGCATCACCAGTCCCTTGACGGCCCACGGAGTCGCGAGATCGCGCTTGAGGACGTGCGCCCGCGGAATCCGCGCGTCGATCTGGCTGAGAGTGAGCTGCGTCCGCGCCACCAGCCCGATCAGCCGTACGAACGCCGCCGTGCCGTCGAAGACGCTGCTGAACTCCGGCACGATGAACCCGCCACGGCCGTCGCCGCCGAAGATCGTCGACTCGTCGCGGCCCACGCGGGTGAGGTCGTCGGGCGAGGTGGTCGTCCACTCGACCTGCGTCCCGTGGTACGCCGCCACCTGCTCGGCGATCCTCGTCGTCGTCACCGGCAGCGCCACCCGCCCGCTGCGCCGCTCGGCGGCCACGAGATCGAGCATCACCAGCAGCGCCCGGTCGTCCTCGACGATCCGCCCCTTCTCGTCGACGAGCGACAGCCGCTCACCGACGGGGTCGAACCTGACGCCGAACGCGGCCCCCGACGACGCGACGATCTCACCGAGCCGTACCAGTCCGGCCCGCCGCGCTTCGGCGGACTCGGTGGGCCGGGACTCGTCCAGTCCGGGGTTGATCGTCAGGGAGTCCACGCCGAGCTTGCCGAGCAGGCTGGGGAGAACCAGCCCGGCACTGCCGTTCGAGGCATCCACGACGACCTTGAGGCCCGACTCGGCGATCCCCGTGGTGTCGACGCTCCGCAGCAGCGAACCGGTGTACGAGTCGAAGACGCTGGACGGGAAGTACAGGTCCCCGATCTCACCCGGGAAGGCCCGCCGGTACTCCTGCCGCGCGAACACCCGGTCCAGTTTGCGCTGACCGGCCTGGGACAGGTCGGCGCCCTGCCCGTCGAAGAACATGATGTCGACGGAGTCCGGCACGCCGGGCGACGTCCGGATCATGATGCCGCCGGCGCTGCCTCGCGCGGTCTGCTGCCGCGCCACGGGCAGCGGTACGTTCTCCAGGTCCCGTACGTCGATGGCGCTGGCCTGGAGCGCCGAGATGACCGCCCGCTTCAGCGCACGCGCGCCACGGGAGTGGTCACGTGCCGTGGTGACCGTCGAACCCTTCTTGAGGGTGGTGGCATACGCGCCGGCCAGCCGTACGGCCAGCTCCGGTGTGATCTCCACGTTCAGGATGCCGGACACACCGCGGGCACCGAAAAGGTGTGCCTGTCCGCGGGACTCCCAGATGACCGAGGTGTTGACGAAGGCGCCGGCCTCGATGGTCTTGAACGGGTACACCCGTACGTTGCCCTGGACGATGGACTCCTCGCCGATGAGGCACTCATCGCCGATCACCGCCCCGTCCTCGATCCGGGCCGCGCGCATGATGTCGGTGTTCTTGCCGACCACACAGCCCCGCAGATTGCTGTGCTGGCCGATGTACACGTTGTCGTGGACGACGGCCTTGTGCAGAAACGCCCCGCTCTTCACGACCACGTTCGAGCCGACGACGGTGTGTTCCCGTATTTCGGCACCGGCCTCCACCTTGGCGTAGTCACCGATGTAGAGCGGCCCCCGCAGCACGGCGTCGGGGTGTACCTCCGCGCCCTCCGCGACCCAGACGCCCGGGGAGATCTCGAAGCCGTCGATCTCGACGTCGACCTTGCCCTCCAGGACGTCGGCCTGGGCCTTCACATAGCTCTCGTGGGTGCCGACGTCCTCCCAGTAGCCCTCGGCGACATAGCCGTAGATCGGCTTGCCCTCCTTCATCAGCTGTGGGAAGACATCGCCGGACCAGTCGACCGGAACGTCGGGTTCGACGTAGTCGAAGACCTCGGGCTCCATCACGTAGATGCCCGTGTTCACGGTGTCGGAGAAGACCTGGCCCCAGGTCGGCTTCTCCAGGAAGCGCTCGACCTTTCCCTCGTCGTCGACGATGGTGATGCCGAATTCCAGCGGGTTGGGTACACGCGTCAGACAGACGGTGACCAGGGCGCCCTTTTCCTTGTGGAAATTGATCAGATCGGTGAGGTCGAAGTCGGTCAGGGCATCACCGGAGATCACCAGGAACGCGTCGTCCTTGAGTGCTTCCTCGGCGTTCTTGACGCTCCCGGCGGTACCGAGTGGCTTCTCCTCGTTGGCATATGTGAGCTCCATACCGAGCTCTTCGCCGTCACCGAAGTAGTTCTTGACGAGTGAGGCCAGGAACTGCACGGTTACGACGGTCTCGTTGAGCCCATGCCTTTTGAGCAGCCGCAGCACGTGCTCCATGATCGGCCGGTTGGCCACCGGCAGGAGCGGCTTGGGCATGCTCGAGGTCATGGGGCGAAGGCGCGTGCCTTCGCCTCCGGCCATCACGACGGCCTTCATGTCGGAAGCGTCCTCCTCCAAGAGACGACGGTCCAGCCGACTTCACCCGTCTAGATTGTCCCGCAGTTTCCCTGGGCGGGCCATCGAGCCGCGCGCGGCGGGCAATCAGTGGGCTGAATCGGCCACGGCGTCCGCCCTGACAAGTCGGCGGACTTGGACCACGTAGAGGACTCCTGCCCACCAATAGAGCGTTGTACCCCATCCGGCGAACGCCCATCCGAAAATAGCAGCGAGTGACGCGATCCATCCACTTCCGTCACTGAGGAGCAGCAGCGGGAAGGCGTACATCAGGTTGAAGGTGGCGGCCTTCCCTAGGAAGTTCACCTGAGGCGGCGGATAGCCGTGACGCCTGAGGATGCCCACCATCACCAGCAGAACCAACTCTCGCGCCACGAGTACACCGGTCAGCCAGAGAGGCAGAATGCCGCGCCAGGTGAGACCGAGCAGGGTCGAGGCGATGTAGAGCCGGTCGGCGGCGGGGTCGAGGAGCCGGCCGAGGCTGCTGATCTGGTTCCAGCGCCGGGCGAGCTTGCCGTCGAGATAGTCGCTGACGCCACTCAGCACCAGCACCAGCAGGGCCCAGCCGTCGCTCTTCGGCCCGCCGAACTCGGGCCTGAGGATCAGCCACAGGAAGACGGGCACGCCGACCAGCCGCGCCATGCTGAGGATGTTCGGGATGGTGAGGACGCGGTCCGTCTGGACACGGGTCTCCTGGACCTCCACCCGGGGGCCTCCTGCGGGAACGAACCAACGATGCTCCCTGACCTTACCCGGCGGGTTCGCGCCGGGGTGCGGAGGGGTTCCCTTGCGGCCCTGCCCAGGAGCCGACCCTGGAACGCAGAAAACCCCCGTGCCGAATAGCACGGGGGTTTTCTCAAGAATTGTTCGGCGGTGTCCTACTCTCCCACAGGGTCCCCCCTGCAGTACCATCGGCGCTGTAAGGCTTAGCTTCCGGGTTCGGAATGTAACCGGGCGTTTCCCT
>NZ_BNGS01000017.1 GCF_014905555.1 Streptomyces sp. Y2F8-2
GCCCGGGCCACCGCCCAGGTCGCCGAGACCGCACGGCAGGGCGTCGGCATCCTCGGCCCCGGCACCCCGGCCGGCGCCCGCCTCGAGAACACCGCCCGCTTCCTCGACTACGTCTCCGAGAGCCTCGTCCGCGCAGCGGACCAGGCCCGCGAGATCCTCCACACGAAAGCCGAAACGACCGCAGGTGATACCGCCGAGCCGAGTTCGGATCGCGGATAGACAGCCGTCCTGACGGCCGCGGCCGGTGGTGCCCGCGCCGGATCCGTCACCCCGAGCCGACACCGTCAGGGGGTCGCCGGTTCGCGGCGGGGGCCGGTTCCGGCCGTATCGGTGCGGGACGGACGGCCGGCTTGCATATCGCCATGCAGGGTTCTCGGTGCTTGAATAGTCGGGCGGTGATCAGGGACCCTGGGAGGGGGAGCACGTCATGAGCGTGGCCGACAGCCCCGCCACACGGCTGCAGGCGCTCTTCGAGGGGCACCGGCTCACGCCGACCCAGCGGCGCATCGCGCACAGCATGGTGCGACGGGCCGCCGACGTGCCGTTCCTGTCGAGCGTGGAGCTGGCCGAACTCGCCGGGGTCAGCCAGCCGTCCGTGACCCGCTTCGCGGTCGCTCTCGGCTTCGACGGCTACCCGGCGCTGCGCCGGCACCTGCGCGAGGTCGCGCCCCCGGAACAGACGGCGGGGGTCGGGGCGTACAACGAGTACCAGCAGGCCGTCGAGGCCGAGATAGAGAACCTGAGGCATCTGGCGGAGGCGCTGGCCGCCCCGCAGCCGGTGCACGAGGCCGGCCGGATCCTCGCCGCCTCGCGCCCCCTGCCGGTGCTCGGCCTGCGCGCCGCGGCCTCCCAGGCGTACGGCTTCGCGTACTTCGCGGCCAAGGTTCACCCGGACGTCCGGCTGCTCGACGAGGGCGGCACGATGCTCCAGGACCGCATCGACGCGGCCGTACGGGCGGGCGCGAGCGCGCTGCTCTGCTTCGCGCTGCCCCGGCATCCGCGCGAGGTCGTCGACACGCTGGCGTATGCCAGGGAGGCGGGCCTGACGGTGGTGACGGTCGCCGACTCGGCGTTCGCGCCCGTGGCCAAGGTGTCCGACCTGTTGCTGCCGGCCGCCGTCGGTACGGGGCTCGCCTTCGACACGGCCTGTGCGCCGATGCTCCTCGGGCGGGTCCTCCTCGAAGCGATGTGCGACGACCTGCCCGACGCCCAGGCGCGCCTGGAGGAGTTCGACACGCGGGCCGCGGCCCGGGGGCTGTTCGTCGAGTAGCCCCGTCCGCACGCCTTGGCCCGGGTTTTTTTCAGACTCGTCTCAGGTTCCCCCGCTAGCCTCCCTGCGCTGAGGCGCTTCACAGGAGGAGACGGGAGGCCGGACGTGGCGCGCGGAGGACAGGGACTGGCTCGGGTGGCCGTCGTCGTGCGGGCGGGGGCAGCACCGCTGTGGTGGCTCGGGGTGTTCGCGGCCGGGATCGGGGTGCTCGTGCCGGGTCTGACCGGACGCCGGATCGGCGTCCTGGCCGGGGCGGCGCTGTTCATCGTCGCGACCGCCGTCGTCGCCTGGTCCCGCCGCAAGCGGTACGCCGCCCTCGCCGGCGCTGCCGCCCGCGCCGGGAAGTACGACGTCCTCCAGGACCGCGCGGTCACCGTCCGCACCTGGCGGCGAGGGCACCGCTGGTGGCTGCTGGCCGCCTTCGCCGCTGCGCTCGGCAGCTCCTTGGCGGTGCCCGCCGCCGGGGGCCTGCTGCTCGCCGGAACCGGCGCCGGGCTGCGCCTGAAGGCCGCCTGGCTCGGGCGGCGGGAGAAGGCCGACGACGTGCTGCTGTGGGTGCGCGTCGACTGGCTGGGCCGCCGGGGCGGCGGCCCGGCGGGCAAGCCGGTCAAGGGCTACCGCAGCACCGGCATCGCGGCAGGCGACGCGGCCCCGGGCGGGGCGCGCCGCCGTACCGCTGAGCTGGTCTAGCGCCCCTGTCGGGGCACTGGTGGGGGAGCGGCCGGGCGGAGGGTCAGACCTCCAGTTCCTCCTCGATCTTCTTCAGCTGGTGGCGGGCCATCGCCAGGTTGGCCCGCTTGGCGTCCAGGACGAGGTAGAGGAACAGGCCGTTGCCGCCGCGGCCGGTGAGCAGCCGGATCAGGTGGTACTGGTCGGTCAGCGTGATCAGGATGTCCTCGATCTGGGCCTTGAGGCCGAGGTGTTCCATGGTGCGCAGCTTGGCCCGTACGACGTCGGTGTTGCCGGCGGCCGCGACGGTGAGGTCGAAGCTCTTGCTGCCGCCCATCGTGCCCAGGGCCATGCCGCTGGTGTAGTCGACGAGCGCGGCTCCGGTCGCACCCTCGATGGAGGCGAGCGCCTCTTTCAGCGCGGTTTCGGTGTTGGCCATTTCGGGATGAGTCCTTTCAACTTTCGGTGGTGGTTCGCGCGTCCGCGGCCGGACGTGGGGTCGCGGGGGTGCGCGCGGTGCGGGTCCGCGTGGGTGCGGGCCTGGTGGGTGGGGGCTGGGTGGGGGTCCATGGGGCGGGGGGCTGTGGTGGCGGCTCGGCGCGGGCGGCCGCCTCGTCGACCAACTCGCCGATCCGGGCGCTCGCACGGCGGCCCTCCAGGTGCAGCCGGCCGACGTTGACGCGGTCCTGGGCGAGTACCGTCAGGACGGCGTTGCGGCCCGCGGCGTACGTGGCCACATAGCCGTGGACGCCGCGGACGAGCACCTCGCGGAAGTCACCCTGTCCCGTCGCCTGCGCCAGCCGTACGGCGACGCCCAGCGCGGCCGCGGTGAGCGCGGCGACGCCTTCCGGTTCGACGCCGGGCGCGTCCTGGGCGAGGACGAGTCCGTCGACGCTGGCGGCGAGGGAGCCGGTCAGCTGGGGGATGCGGGATCTGAGTCGGCGGAGTTCGTCCAGGACGTCCGCCTCGGCTGTCATCAGCTGTCTCCTCTCGGCGCGAGGTCGCTGCCGCGCGGGGCGGTCAAAGGGCCTCCAGCGCATCTCTCAGCCTTTTCAGCAAGGTGATGTGGGGGTCTTGGTAGGGCAGCAGCTCTTCGGTGGGCGCGGGTGGTACCTCGCCCGGCACCGGGGCCGGCGCAGGGGCTGCTGTCGGCGCGGCGATGCGAGGCGATACGAACCCCGCCGCTGCCAGGCGCCTTATGTCCACGAGCGTGTGGAACGCCGGGCGGGCCAGTGCTCGTGAGATGTCCGCCGCCGTTCGTGTTCCGTCGATGCGGGCCAGTACGGCTTCCTGGCGGGGCGTGACCGTCGGGACCTTCGGGCGGTCGGCGCGGACCAGGGGGGCCTCGTCGATCGCGGGGTCGGGCCAGATGGTGTGGAGCAGGTCCCGGCGGCGCAGCGTCTCCCGCTCCACGGCGGTCACCGGAACCGGGTGCACCGGTCCCAGCCAGTGGGCCTCGCCGTAGCGGAAGCGGGCGGGGGCGCTGCTCGGGCCGAGCACGAAGTACACCGCGTCGAACAGCGCCCCCAGATGACACAGCTCCAGCGCTCCCTGGACGATCCGGCCGGTGTCGACGAGGAACCGGCCCACCAGCCGCTGGGGCCCCGCCTGCGTGAGCGCCTCCCGCCAGCCCTCCTCGTCGAGCACGCCGTGCGCGATGAGCAGGCTGTCGAGGCCGGGGGTCGCGGGGCTCTCCGCGTACACCACCTGGCCCTCGGACAGGTGGAGCATGCCGCCCTCGCGCATCAGCACACCGGTGGCCCGCTCGGCGGCGAGCCGGCTGAGCATGGGGGACAGGCCGCCGCCCGGGATCCGCGTCCCCTGCCGTACGGGCAGCGGGGGCGGTGAGGGGACTCTCACCGTCGTCATCCCAGCACCAGCCGTCCGGCCATCTCGCCGAGCCGGATGCGGGCGAGGGCCAGGTTGCCGTCCTCGCGCGCCAGCCACAGGTGCAGGAAGACGCTGCTGTCGAAGGTCGTCGGGACGAAGCGGAGCAGGTGGTAGCTGTCCCGGTTGGCGATGATCAGGTCCTCGACCGGGCAGGCGTCCTCGGACCAGTCGGCGTCCCCCTCCGGGGCGAACGCGCGGTGTTCGGCCGCCAGCCGGGCCAGTTCCGCCGCCTCCGCCGCCGTCGTCTCGTGGTCACCGCCGGGTGCGTCGCCGACCGTGCCCAGCGCGAGCCCGCTCGTCCAGTCGACCACCGAGGCACCCCGGGCACCGGGCAGGCGCATGGCTTCCAGCAGACACTCGTCGATTCCGGGCACAGCGGTGCTCCCCTCCCGCCTCGGGTACGGCTGAGTCACACAGACGCTACGCAACGTGTGCGCGAGGGGTGAGGGATCTGGCATTTTCCAGTGGAACATGCGCGGGACCACTAAGATGGGTCAACTGGCCCTGTTTGCCGGGGTGTTGGGTGCGAGTGGGGCTGCTCTTCGCTGACGTGCGGGGATGCGGGCCGCGTGCATACCGGAGGGGTGCCGGGGAGGGTGCGCGGTTTCCTCAGAGTTCCGACAGTGCTCCCGCGCGCCCCCCGCCCGACTCCGCCACGATCTCCTCGACCGACTGCGACTCCCGTACGACGGCGAACCGGATCCCGCCGTCCCCGTCCGGCGCGTAGCCGTACACCCCCGGCCGGGCAAGGGAGTTGTAGGCGTAGTGGTGCGCGAAGTAGTACGCGCCGGTGTCCAGTACCGCCACGTGGTCGCCCTGCTCCAGGAGCGGCAGCGCCCGTGCCTCGGCCAGCAGGTCGCCCGCGAAGCAGGCCGGTCCCGCCACGTCCTGCACCACCGCGGGTCCCTGCTTGGGGCGCCCCTTCGCGTCGTAGGCGGCGATCCGCAGCGGCCAGGACGCCGGCGCGTACACCGTCCGCACCGCGACCTGCACCCCCGCGTGCGTGACCGCGACGGCCCGGCCGCCCGCGCTCTTGGTGTACTCCACGCGCGCCACCAGCGTCCCGTGCTTGGCCAGCAGCGACCGCCCGAACTCCGTGACCAGTCCGTACCGCCCGTCGAACAGCCCCGGCACCGACTCCGCCAGCAGCCGCGCGTACTGCGCGTACGTCGGCGTCGTGACATCGGAGCCGAAGTCGACGTGCAGCCCGCCGCCGATGTCGATCGTGTCGATCTGGCGGCGCCCGACGTGCCGGTTGATCTCCTCGGCGAGCGCGTACGTCTCCGCGATGCCCCGCGCCATCAGCGACAGCGGCACCCCCTGAGAGCCGGAGTGCGCGTGCAGCCGCGTCAGCCAGGGCCGCTCCGCATAGGCGCGCACCAGCCACTCGCGCGCCCCCTCGTCCCGCAACGCCACCCCGAACTTCGAGGTGGCCGTCGCCGTCGACAGCGCCTGGATCGAACCGGCCCCGGTCTGCGGATTCACCCGGATCCCCAGCGGGGAGTCCGTCCTCACCGTGCGGACCAGCTCGTCGAGCCGCGACAGCTCCTGCGGGCTGTCCGCGTTCACGGCGACGCCCAGCTCCAGCGCCTGGCGCAGCTCGGCCGCCGTCTTGGCGGGCGAGTCCAGCACGATGCACTCCGGGGCCACCCCGGCCGCCCGGGCCAGCGCCAGCTCTCCCGGGCTCGCCACCTCGGCGCCGATGCCCGCCTCCCGCAGCAGCCGCAGCACCGGCACCAGCGGGGTCGCCTTGACCGCGAAGGCGTGCAGCACCGGCGTCCCCGGCGCCACCACCGCGTCGAAGGCCGCCCGCAGCGCCGCCGCCGAGTCCCGGATGCCCGCGACGTCCAGCAGGCCGGCGAGTGGAGCGTCCGGCCCCAGCAGCCCCTGTTCGACGGCGGCCCGCACGGCCTCGTCCCGCCGCGCCACCCGCTCGGCGGTGCGGTCGTCGCCGCGTTCCCCTGCCCCGATGTTCACCACGTTCACCGCGTCCCCCGTCCCCGTGTCACCGTCTGCGGTCATGCATCCAGCCAAACATCCCGGCCCGCGCCCTGCTGGCGCAAGGACGTATTGACTAGCTCTATTCAGACGGTCAGGATGTGAATAACCACTGCAACAGTCCCGCGCGCCCCCGCCGCGTGACGCCGTCCACCAGGAGGCAGACCATGTCAGGACCCCGGCCCGTCCGAGCGCCCCGCGGCACGGAACGCAGCGCCCTGGGATGGCAGCAGGAGGCCGCCCTGCGGATGCTGCAGAACAACCTCGACCCCGAGGTCGCCGAGCACCCCGACAAGCTCGTCGTCTACGGCGGCACCGGCAAGGCCGCGCGCGACTGGCGCTCCTTCGACGCCATGGTCCGCACGCTGAAGACCCTCAAGCAGGACGAGACGATGCTCGTCCAGTCCGGCCGCCCCGTCGGCGTCATGCAGACCCACGAGTGGGCGCCGCGCGTCCTCATCGCCAACTCCAACCTCGTCGGCGACTGGGCCAACTGGGAGGAGTTCCGCCGCCTGGAGGCCCTCGGCCTGACGATGTACGGGCAGATGACCGCCGGCTCCTGGATCTACATCGGCACCCAGGGCATCCTGCAGGGCACCTACGAGACGTTCTCCGCCGTCGCCGCCAAGAAGTTCGGCGGTTCGCTGGCCGGAACGATCACCCTGACCGCCGGCCTCGGCGGCATGGGCGGCGCCCAGCCGCTCGCCGTCACCATGAACGACGGCGTCGCGATCTGCATCGACTGCGACCCGCGTGCCATCGAGCGCCGCATCGAGCACCGGTACCTGGACGTCAAGGCCGACTCCCTGGAGCACGCACTCCAGCTGGCCGTCGAGGCGCGCGACGCCCGCCGTCCGCTGTCCATCGGCGTGCTCGGCAACGCCGCCGAGCTGGTCCCGCAGCTGCTCGCCATGGGTGCCCCCATCGACGTCGTCACCGACCAGACCTCGGCCCACGACCCGCTGTCGTACCTGCCGGTCGGCGTCGCCTTCGAGGACATGGCCGCCTACGCCGCCAAGGACCCGGCCGGCTTCACCACCCGCGCGCGCGAGTCGATGGCCCGGCACGTCGAGGCCATGGTCGGCTTCATGGACGCCGGTGCGGAGGTCTTCGACTACGGCAACTCGATCCGCGGCGAGGCGCAGCTCGCGGGCTACGAGCGGGCGTTCGCCTTCCCCGGGTTCGTCCCCGCCTACATCCGGCCGCTGTTCTGCGAGGGGAAGGGCCCGTTCCGCTGGGCGGCGCTGTCGGGCGACCCGGCGGACATCGCGAAGACCGACAAGGCGATCCTCGAGCTCTTCCCCGAGAACGAGTCCCTCGCGCGCTGGATCAAGATGGCCGGTGAGCGGGTCCACTTCCAGGGGCTTCCGGCACGTATCTGCTGGCTCGGGTACGGGGAGCGGGACAGGGCCGGAGAGCGGTTCAACGACATGGTGGCGAGCGGGGAGCTGAGCGCGCCGATCGTCATCGGCCGCGACCACCTCGACTGCGGGTCCGTCGCCTCGCCGTACCGCGAGACGGAGGCGATGCTCGACGGGTCGGACGCGATCGCGGACTGGCCGCTGCTGAACGCCATGGTCAACGTGGCGTCCGGCGCGTCGTGGGTGTCCATCCACCACGGTGGTGGCGTGGGGATGGGCCGGTCCATCCACGCCGGTCAGGTGACGGTGGCCGACGGCACCAGGCTCGGCGGCGAGAAGATCCGCCGGGTGCTCACCAACGACCCCGGGATGGGTGTCATCCGGCATGTCGACGCCGGGTACGACATCGCGGAGTCCGTCGCCGAGGAGCGGGGTGTTCGGGTTCCGATGCGCGAGGGTGACGACGCGTGAGCTTCCACAGCATGTGGGCGGAGTTGCTGCCGGTCGGCCGCGACTCCGCCTCCGGTGGCTACCGCCGCTTCGCCTGGACCGGTGCCGATGCCGAGTGCCGGGCCTGGTTCCAGGAGCAGGCGGAAGCCCGGGGACTGGTCCACGAAGTCGACCGGAACGGGAACCAGTGGGCCTGGCTGGGGGACCCCGCCCAGGGGGACGCCGTGGTCACCGGGTCCCACCTCGACTCCGTGCCCGACGGCGGGGCCTTCGACGGGCCTCTCGGGGTCGTGTCCGCCTTCGCCGCGCTCGACGAGCTTCGGAGCAGGAACGTCCGGTTCGCCAAGCCCCTCGGCATCGTCAACTTCGGCGACGAGGAAGGCGCCCGGTTCGGGCTGGCCTGCGTCGGGTCGCGGCTCGCCGCCGGGCAGCTCACCCGCGAGCAGGCCCACCGGCTCACCGACGGAGACGGGGTCACCTTGCCGCGGGCCATGGAGGCCGCCGGGTACGACCCCGACGCCATCGGGGCCGATCCCGAGCGGCTCGCCCGTATCGGCGCGTTCGTCGAACTGCACGTCGAGCAGGGGCGGGCGCTCGACATCGGCGGGGACGCCGTCGGGGTCGCCAGTGCCATCTGGCCGCACGGCCGGTGGCGGTTCGACTTCCGGGGCGAGGCCAACCACGCGGGGACCACCCGGCTCGCCGACCGGCGCGACCCCATGCTGCCGTACGCCGAGACCGTGCTCGCCGCCCGTCGCGAGGCCGAACTCGCCGGTGCCGTCGCCACCTTCGGGAAGATCGCCGTCGAGCCCAACGGGGTCAACGCGATCCCGTCCCTCGTCCGTGGCTGGCTCGACTCCCGTGCCGCCGACCAGGCGAGCCTGGACACCGTGCTCGGCGGCATCCAGAAGGCGGCCCGGGAGTGCGCCGAGGCACACGGTGTCGATCTGGACGTGGTGCGCGAGTCGTTCACGCCGGTCGTCGAGTTCGACCACGCCCTGCGGGACGAACTGGCCCGCATCCTCGGCCGGGACACCGGCCTGACCGTGCCCGTCCTCGGGACCGGGGCGGGACACGATGCCGGGATCCTCTCGGGGAGCATCCCTACCGCCATGCTGTTCGTGCGCAACCCCACGGGCGTGTCGCACTCCCCGGCCGAGTACGCCGCCGAGGACGACTGCCTGGCCGGGGTGGCCGCACTCGCCGACGTACTGGAAGGGCTGGTGTGCAGGTGACACGGACGTACTGGCTGGAGCACGCCTGGCTCGACCCGGCCGTCGAGCCGGGGGTCGCCCTGGAGGTGGCCGACGGGCGCATCACCGCGGTCCGCACCGGCGTCGACGCCCCACCGCCCGGCGCCGAGGTCCTGCGCGGGCTGACCCTCCCCGGGCTCGCCAACGCCCACAGCCACGCCTTCCACCGCGCCCTGCGCGGCACCGTCCAGATCGGCTCGGGGACCTTCTGGACCTGGCGGGAGGTCATGTACTCGTTCGCGGACAGACTGACCCCCGACACGTACCACGCGCTCGCCCGCGCCGTGTACGCGGAGATGGCGCTGGCCGGGGTCACCGCCGTCGGAGAGTTCCACTACGTGCACCACGCCCCCGGCGGCACCCCCTACGCCGACCCCAACGCCATGGGGGAGGCGCTGATCGTGGCCGCCGCCGAGGCCGGCATCCGTATCACCCTCCTGGACACCGCCTACCTGTCCGCCGGCTTCGGACAGCCGCCCAACACCCACCAGCTCCGCTTCTCCGACGGCACGGCCGAGGCCTGGGCCGAACGCTGTTCAGTTCTCAAGGAACGCGATCACGCACGGATCGGTGCGGCGATCCACTCCGTACGGGCGGTGCCCGCCGAACAGTTGGCGACGGTGGCGCGCTGGGCGCAGGAGCGGCGGGCCCCGCTGCATGTGCACCTGTCCGAGCAGACGGCCGAGAACGACGCCTGCCAGGAGGCACACGGCCGCACCCCGACCCGGCTCCTCGCCGACCACGGCGTCCTCGGGCCGCGCACCACCGGGGTGCACAACACGCACCTCACGGACGAGGACATCCGGCTGATCGGCTCCACCGGCACCGGCACCTGCATGT
The DNA here is from genome assembly GCF_014905555.1 of Streptomyces sp. Y2F8-2. Taxonomy (GTDB): domain Bacteria; phylum Actinomycetota; class Actinomycetes; order Streptomycetales; family Streptomycetaceae; genus Streptomyces; species Streptomyces cynarae. Next base: position 9,732 of record NZ_BNGS01000017.1, read on the forward strand.
GCCCCACCACCGAGCGGGACCTCGCCGACGGCATCGGTCCGGCCCCGGCCCTGCAGGCGGCCGGCTCGCCGCTGTGCCTCGGCTCCGACAGCCACGCCGTCATCGACCTGTTCGAGGAGGCACGCGCGATGGAGCTGAACGAGCGGCTGCGCACCCGCACCCGCGGCCACTGGACGGCGGCAGCCCTGCTGCGGGCCGCCTCCGCCGACGGGCACGCCGCGCTCGGCTGGGACGGCGCGGGTGCCCTGGAGCCGGGCGCGCTCGCCGACTTCACGACGATCGCGCTCGACTCGGTCAGGACCGCGGGGCCCCTGCCACGGCTGGGCGCCGAGACGGCCGTATTCGCCGCGACGGCAGCGGATGTGCGCCATACGGTCGTGGGCGGCCGGCAGGTCGTCCGCGACGGAGCCCACCTGCTCGTACCGGACGTGCCGCGCGCGCTGGCGGACGCCGTCGAAGCCCTGCGCGCCTGACGACCCGAAGCCACACGTCCGCGACGCCGCCCGCCGACGGCCCGGCCACCCACGAGGAACCCATGAGCAGCACCGTCATCACCAACATCGCCAGCCTGGTCACCAACGACCCCTCCCTCGGTGACAGGTCCCCCCTTGGACTGATCCGGGACGCGGCCCTCGTCATCGACGGCGACCGCGTCTCGTGGACCGGTGAGTCGAGCAAAGCACCCGCCACTGACAATCGGGTCGACGCCGGCGGCCGCGCTGTGATCCCGGGCTTCGTGGACTCCCACTCGCACCTGGTCTTCGCGGGCGACCGCACCGAGGAGTTCAACGCCCGCATGTCGGGCCGCGGTTACTCGGCGGGCGGCATCCGCACCACAGTGGCGGCGACCCGGACCGCGACGGACGCGGAACTGGAGACCAACCTCGTCCGCCACCTCACCGAGGCCCTCCGCCAGGGCACCACCACTTTGGAGACCAAGTCCGGTTACGGCCTCACGGTCCACGACGAGGAACGCGCCCTGCGGATCGCCTCCGCGCACACCGACGAGGTCACCTACCTCGGCGCCCACATCGTCTCCCCCGACTACGCCGACGACCCGGCCGCCTACGTGGCCCTGGTCACCGGCGAGATGCTCGACGCCTGCGCGCCGCACGCCCGCTGGATCGACGTCTTCTGCGAGAAGGGCGCCTTCGACGGCGACCAGGCCCGCGCGATCCTCACCGCCGGCCGGGAGAAGGGCCTGCACCCGCGGGTCCACGCCAACCAGCTGTCGTACGGCCCCGGCGTGCAGCTCGCCGTCGAACTCGGCGCGGCCAGCGCCGACCACTGCACGCACCTGACGGACGCCGACGTCGACGCCCTCGCGAACAGCGACACGGTCGCCACCCTGCTGCCGGGCGCCGAGTTCTCCACCCGCGCCGAGTGGCCCGACGCCCGCCGCCTCCTCGACGCGGGCGTCACGGTCGCCCTGTCCACCGACTGCAACCCCGGCTCGTCCTACACGTCCTCCGTGCCGTTCTGCATCGCGCTCGCCGTGCGGGACATGCGGATGACCCCGGACGAGGCGCTCTGGTCGGCCACGGCGGGCGGCGCCCGCGCCCTGCGCCGCACGGACGTCGGCCGCCTCTCCCCGGGCGCCTACGCGGACCTGGCGTTCCTCGACGCCCCGAGCCACGTCCACCTGGCCTACCGCCCGGGCGTGCCCCTGGTCGACGAGGTGTGGCGGCGGGGCCGGAGGGTCGCCTAGGGCCTCTCGTTTGGATCATGCCGGGCTCCCGGGGCCTGGCACCGTGCCTCGCCGCGTTGTCGTCGGTTGCCATGGCTCCGCCATGGCGCCCTCCTCCGCCTTGCGATGCACGGCACCAGGCCCCGCTCCCTGATCCGGCCTGATCCAAACGAAAGACCCTAACCCTCAGACGCCCTGTCAGGCAGCGCCCGCCTTCCAGCGCTGTTCGTCGCCGCCCTGGTCCCACATCAGGAACACCGTGTCGCCGCCGTACGGCGTCACCGCGTGGTCCGGAGCGATCGCCGGGCGGATCACTCCGCGGGAGTCGACCGTGAAGCGCAGGTTCTGCCCGTTGCGGCCGTCGACCGAGGAGCACTCCCAGATGCCGACGCCCCGGTAGGTGGAGCCGCGGCTGTCCAGGCAGAAGGCGGGGTCGGCCTCCGACTGCAGGACGCCGCGCGAGGTGTCGACGCGCCAGCGCTGCGTCGGGGACGAGGTGCACGGGGCGGTGATGACGTCGGTGCCCAGGTCCATCACCCCGTCGCGGATGTCCAGGCACAGACCCGAGGCGACGTTCACGACTTGGGCGTACGTGCCGTTCGGCGGGTGCGGAGCGGGAGGCTTCGGCTTCGGGGACGCCGGGTGCGTCGTCGCCGTGCGCGAGGGCCTCGGCGTCGGGCTCGGTGACGTCGTCGGAGTGGGGGAAGGGGACGGGGAGGGCGAGGACGACGGCGTCACCGAGACGGTCGTCGTCACCGTCACGGCGGGCAGCGGCGTCGGCCTGCGGATCTCGCTCGCGGCCCGCGCCGGCTGCGAACCGCCCGAGGTCATCAGGTAGACCAGCAGCGGAGCCAGTGCCACGCCCACGGCCGTCGCCGCCAGCGCGAACCGCCGCGAGGGCCACCAGTCGGCGAGCCGGGCCCCGGCGGCCGCACACTGCTCCTCCCCGTCGCCCCTCACGTACGCGGCGCCGCCCCACGGCAGCAGCCCCTCGGCCAGTGCCGTACGCGGGGCGTCGCGCAGGTGCGACAGCTCCTCGTACGCGGTGGCGCAGTGCACGCAGTACGCCATGTGGGCGTGCAGATCGGCGCTGTAGCGCGGCTTGTCGGGACGCACCGACTCCTCGATGAGCCGCCGGAAGTCCTGGCAGCGGGGGTTGCCCGAGCCGGCGAGCCGGGTCTTCAGGACCGACTCGCGCAGCGCCTTGAACGCCGGTTCGATGTCGTACGCCACGTCCTGCGGGGACAGGCCGAGCAGGACCGCCGTGCGCTCCGGCGGCTCCTGGTCGACCACTGCGTACCAGACCAGCCCCTGCACCCGGACCGGCAGCGCCTGGAACGCCGCCAGCATCGCCGGAGTCACGCCCTCGGGTCCGACCGCGCTCAGATGCGCCAGCAGCCCCGGATCGAGCCGGGCGGCACGCTCGTCCGTCGCCCATGACTGGGTCACCTGGCCCGCGAGCAGCAGGAGTTGGTGACGCCAGGGGCCGCGCGGGTCGGCGCCGCGGGCGGTGTCGCGGGCCGCGAGCGCGAACGCCTGCGCGGTCAGTTGCCGGGCCGTCGGCTCGTCGACCGTGCACAGCCGTGCGTAGCCGAGGACGGCGGCGCGATGGCGCATGCGTAGTTCGCGCAGAGCTGGATACGCGGTCGGGGTGTCCGTTCTCAGCAGTTCGGTGAGGCGGGCGTCGGGCACCGTACCGTGCATACCGACGCCGGCCTCGACGTCATCGTCGTCGTCCCGCTCCGCCCGGGTCATCCCGCTGCCTCCTCGCAGCCCGCGTGTGTCGGCCGGCACGCCTGGGACCCAGACATACCGGCCGGTAGCGAGTGACCATAGTGAGGGAAGTCACTCTGCGGGAAAAGGGGTTCCCGCGGGTAACCGGGGAACGCGTTATGAGCGGGTGATGAACGGCAGCGAAACGACGTGTGAGACACCTGTCGAACGCAAGTCGCCCGGTGCCCGGCCGAGTTCGGGGATTCGGCCGGACACCGGGCGGCTGGTACCACTCGGCAGGTGCCACGTGGCGCGCGTCACTCACCGCGTACCGCGGCGGGCTTCACTCGTCGCCCACCGCGGCAGGGCTCACTCCTCGACGGTGAGGCCCTTCCGCAGGCGTCCCAGGGTGCGGGACAGCAGTCGTGACACGTGCATCTGCGAGATGCCCAGCTCCTCGCCTATCTCCGACTGCGTCATGTTGGCCACGAAGCGCAGCGAGAGGATCTTCCGGTCACGCTGCGGAAGTTCGGCGATCAGCGGCTTCAGGGACTCGACGTACTCGATGCCCTCGAGCCCGTGGTCCTCGTAGCCGATGCGGTCCGCGAGCGCACCCTCGGAGTCGTCCTCCTCGGGCTGGGCGTCGAGGGAGCTGGCCGTATACGCGTTCGACGCGGCCATGCCTTCGACGACCTCCTCGTTGGAGATGCCGAGGCGCTCTGCCAGCTCGGCCACGGTGGGTGCGCGGTCGAGCTTCTGGGCCAGTTCGTCGCCGGCCTTGGCCAGGTCGAGGCGGAGTTCCTGGAGCCGGCGCGGGACACGGACCGACCAGGAGGTGTCGCGGAAGAAGCGCTTGATCTCACCGACGATCGTCGGCATCGCGAAAGTGGGGAACTCGACGCCTCGGCTGAGTTCGAACCGGTCGATGGCCTTTATCAGGCCGATCGTGCCCACCTGGACGATGTCCTCCATCGGCTCGCTGCGCGAGCGGAAGCGGGAGGCGGCGAACTTCACCAGGGCCAGGTTCAGTTCGACGAGCGTGTTGCGCACGTACGAATATTCGTGCGTGCCTTCTTCGAGTGACTCGAGCCTCTCGAAGAGAGTCTTGGACAGGGCCCGGGCGTCGACCGGTCCCACTTCGTCGTACGGGGGAATCTCCGGTAGATCGGCGAGGCCGTCGGGCCCGGTGGGGCCTTCGTGGTCGGCCAGGCCGTAGCCGTGGTCCGGTCGTTCCAGGGGGGTTGTCGACGTCGCCCTCTGGGTCTGCGATGCGTCGAGCCGGGGTGACATGATGTCCTCCATCGTTGTCGGCATATGGCCGCCGATGCCCATATGTGCACTGCGGTGTGCGGCGCCCTCCAAAGCCGGCCGTGTTGAATAGGTGTCTGTACTAGGCCTACCCGCTTTCGTTGGCCGTTCGCAAGTGCGTACTGTGGCGAAATGTCCGAATTGGTAGGGTTGTTCGGGTGCCGAGAGGCGCACAGAGGGCGTAATGTTCGAGGGCGTCCAGCATCAACCACGACGGTCGGGAGAGAGACGGCATGGACCGCGGGACGGTCGGCAGCGCACAGTCGGGCCGGCTTCTGGTCGAGGTGCGACAAGAAGGCACGAGTGCCGTCGTGACCCCGGCGGGTGAGTTGGATCACCACACCGCCGATCTGCTGCGCGAACCTCTCGAGGACTGCCTCGAGAAGGGGTCCTCGCGCCTGGTCGTCGACTGCTCGAGGCTGGAGTTCTGCGACTCCACCGGGCTCAACGTCCTGCTCTCCGCCCGGCTGAAGGCCGAGTCCGCGGGTGGTGGGGTCCATCTCGTGGGGATGCAGCCGGTGGTGGCCCGGGTCTTCGAGATCACCGGAGCGGACGCCGTCTTCACCGTCCACGACACGCTGGACGCGGCGCTGGCCGAGTGACGCCGCCGATGCTTCGCGCTCCGGGTCCCTCCGCGTTATCGGCACGTTACGCGCGTCACAGATCGCCGACCGAATCCATGGGTGTTCCGGCGGTCCGGTCGGGCAGGAGACATGCTGACCATGTCGGCGGTGAGGGCGAAAGCCGCAAGAAAAGGGCCTCGAACGCACGGCACGAGCAACAATCGACGGATACCACGTCGACCCCGTACCGAGTCTTGAATCGTGAACTGGTGAATCGGTGAGGTGAAGCGCTGATGAGCACCACCCGGCCCTACCCGCCGGGCGACCGCGGCCCCGAGCCCAGCGGCGCTTCCGGAACGCCCGCGCAGGGCCCGTCGGGCGAGGGTGCCTCGTCCGGTGTGCCCGGGGAGGCGGCGTCCTCCTCCACCCGGCAGGTCCGCAGGATGAGCTTCGCGGGCGAGAGCGGTGTCGTTCCGCTCGCCCGCGACTTCACCCGCCAGGCGCTGTACGCGTGGGGCTGGCTGCCCGCCGCCACCGCCGACCAGCGGGCCGCGGCCGAGGACGTGCTGCTCGTCGTCTCCGAACTGGTCACCAACGCGTGCCTGCACGCCGAGGGTCCCGAAGAGCTGTGGATCGCGTGCGACAACAAGGTGCTGCGCATCGAGGTCTCTGACCGGGGGTCCGGACAGCCCGCCCCGCGCACCCCGCACCGCGCCGGACGACCCGGAGGCCACGGGATGTTCATCGTGCAGCGGCTCTGCCTGGACTGGGGCGTCGTCAGGACCCCCGGCGTCGCCGGCAAGACGGTATGGGCGGAGCTCGGCGCGCCCGCGTGACGCGGCTCGGCGCGCCCGGGTGAGGCGGCTCCGAGCGTCCGTGTGACGCGGCTCGGTCGCCTCGTGGGTGGGCGACCTCCGGTTACCCAGGGTTCGAACCCTTCTTCGTGCGACACGCCTCGCGCACCCGATCGCCACCGATCCCGCGCGCACTGTGTCTTCCCTCCCCAAGGCCCCGGGCGTACCTTGACGGCCGATCTGATGTGCCGTCAGGAATGAGGGGACCGTGTCGTACCACAAACGAAGCGCGGCGCTCGCGTCCGCCGCCGTCCTGGCCGGCTCGGCGGTCCTGACGGCCGCTCCCGTGGCCCGGGCCGACGTCGTCGACGTCGACTACCAGTGCAAGACGCCGATCGGCGACAAGAGTGCCGTCTCGCCCATCGACATCAAGGGCGTCCGGAGCGGCAGCGGCTACAGGATCACCATGTCCTGGCAGAAGGGCGTCTCCTCGAGCCCGGTCGAACTGGGCAAGGGTGCGATGAACCCGAGCGCCACGATCGTGCTGGGCGGCGCCGACAGCGGCACCCTGACGGTCACCGGCCCGGCCAACCAGGCGGCGATCCCCGCCGACACCCCCATCAAGATCAGCGACTTGAGCGGCACGTACACGCCCAGGAAGACCGGCAAGGTCACCTTCACCGCGGGTGTGCTCACCATCAAGGCGCTCGGTACGACGACCACGTGCACGCCCGCCCACCCCCCGGGCCCGTCCCTGACCCTCGACGTCACCGCGGCCGGCGGCGGCACCTCCGGCTCCGCCACGAGCGGCTCCGGCGCAAGCGGCTCCGCCTCCGGCGGGCAGCTGCCGCAGACCGGACCCGAGGACTCCGTGCTCGCCCTCGGCACCCTCGGCGGCACCGTCCTGCTCGCCGGCGCGGCCGGGGCGCTGTGGCTGACCCGCCGCAACCAGGCGGTACGCCACTGAGCAGACCTCCGTACCAGCAGGAGCCGCCATGCCGTACGTCCGCCCCGCCTCCGCCTGCGCCCTCGCTCTCGCCGTCGCCTGTGCGAGCCCGCCGGTCGCCGCGCCCGCCGTCGCCGAGGCCGGCTGGTCCCTGGGCGGTGCGGGCGGGCGGCCGTACGTGTACGCGGAGGGCGAGCCCGGTTCGGTCCTCGAGGACGCGGTGTCGGTGCGCAACCCGGGCGGGCGGCCGCTGACCGTCCGGCTGCGCGGCGCCCAGGAGGCACGGGGGGCACCGGGCGACTCCGGCCCGTGGATCGCCTTCGCACGCACGACGGGAGGGCACCGGATCCCGGTGCGCACCGTCTCGGTGACCGTGCCCGCCCGGTCCCGCGCCGACGTGCCGTTCACCGTGGCGGTGCCCGCGGGAGCGGCACCCGGTGACCACCCGGGCTCGGTCGTGGCGAGCGCGGACGGCCGCTCCACCGCCGTACGCCTCCGACTCCGCGTCGTCGGACCGGCGTTGTCCGCGCTGACCGTGGAGCACATGGCGGTGCGCGGCGGACGGATCACCTACGAGCTGGTCAACCGCGGTACGACCGTGCTCACGCCGAGGCTCGCCGTCCGTGCCGACGGTGTCCTCGGCCGGCTCCTGGACCGTCCCGAGCGCACCCTGCCCCTCGACCTGCCGCCCGGCCACCGGGTCCGGCTCACCGAGCCGTGGCCGCACCACCCGGTGCTCGACGCGGTGCACGTCCGGGTCACGGTCACGGCGGCGGGCGGGGCGCAGGCTTCCGGGTCGGCGTCGGCGCGGTTCGTGCCGTGGGGCGCGGTGGCGGGCAGCGGGGCGGGGCTGCTCGCGGCTGCGGTCGCCGGTGTCGCCGTACGGCGCCGCAGGCACCGGCCGCCGGACCGGCGGACCGGTGAACGGCCGTGTCCGGACCCCGAGTCGACGGGAGCGCTGAGGTGAAGGGGCGTATCTCCGCACTGGTGGCGGTGCTGGCGCCCGTGGCGGTGCTCGCGCTCGTCCTGGCGCCCCTGGCGGCGCCCGCCTGGGGCGCCGGCAAACCGGCCGTCGAGCTGTCCGCGTCCCAGGCGGGTTCCGGCGGTTCGATCACCGTGTCCGGCAGCGGCTGGCGGGCGAAGACGCTGCTGATGATCCTCATCTGCGGGCAGGCCACGCCGTCCCGGGGGGTGATCGGCGGCACCAACTCCTGCGCCAACGCGGACGGACGAGCCGTCACGACCGACGCGCGGGGCCACTTCAGCAGGAAGCTGCCGGTCGCCGAGCCGCCCGCGCCGTGCCCCTGTGTGGTGCACGTCGCCGCCGTCACCGGGGCCGGGGCCACCGCCGACGAGGCCTTCCAGGTCGCCGGGCATGCCGTCAGGCCGCTGCCCGGCGAGTCCGCCGCCGGGCGTCTTTCGGTGCTGACGGACACCCGTCTCGACGGCTCCAGTGGGCTGCTGACCTGGTTCGGGGCGCCGCCGCAGCGCACACTCGTGTTCACCGTCGGCAACGTCGGCTCGTCGCCGGTGAGGGAACCCGTCTTCCTTGTCGGCACCTCGCACGGCGTGTTCGCGCCGCAGTGGGACGAGCGGCAGTGGCACGGCACGGTCGCGCCCGGCAGGAAGGCGGAGATCAGGCTGCCGGTGGAGCTCACGGCGGGCGCCCACGGCGACTACACGGTCTCCCTCGAGTACGGCGGCAAGGTCCTCGCCGAGCAGCCGTGGGGTGTCGGCCGGCCCTGGGGCGTGACCGTCTTCTGGGTCCTGGTCTGCCTGGTAGTGCCGACGGCAGCCTTCCGCGTCGGCATGGCGGTCGTGGACCGGGTGCGGCCGCGCGGCGCGGTGGTACGCCACCGGGGGCTTCGGCTGCCAGGCGTCGCCCTGCGCCCGCCGAAGCCGCCCGCTCCCGCGAGGACCGGCACCACTTCGGCCCTCCCGTGGTTCACCCCGGACACGGATCCGGGGACCGCGGCGAGCGGCCGGCTCTCCGCACCGCACGAGGACAGTCCGGCGACCCCGACGAAGGGAAACACGTGAGAACGCAACGGAGAGTGTCCAAGGCGGCGGGCGGAAACAGCGCGGCCGGTGACAGGGGGAGAAGGACGGCCGCGGCAGGTGCGGCACTGATGCTGTGCGGTGCGGGGCTTCTGCTCGGCGTCGCCGCGGCACCGGCCCAGGCGGCCGAGGTGTCGTACGCCACCGAGTGCATCCCGCCCGCGATCTCCGGGCTGCCGCCGGTCCAGGGCACCACGAAGGTGGAGATCACGGCACCGGCCGAGGCCAAGGTCGGCGACGAGGTCACGGTCACCTGGAAGTTCGTGCGTGCCGCTTCCAAGAACCCCGACGTGCTCGACCTGGACAAGGACACGGTCAAGCCGACCGGCACGCTGAAGGCGGGCGGCGCGCAGACCGCCGGCATCGCCATGGCGGGGCCGCGGTCGAACCCGCCGATCCCCAAGAACAGCGACATGAAGCTGTCCGACATGACGGGCACCCTGAAGCTGACGTCGGCGGGCGAGGTGACGCTGACCCCGGACGCCTACACCATCAACGTCGACAAGCCGATCTCCACGGACACCAAGTGCACCCCGAAGGAGACGGTGGGACCGGCGGCGACCATCAAGGTGACCGGCGGGAGCGGGGGAGCGGGCGGTACGACGGGCGGGCTGCCGACAGTGGTGCCGACGACGCTCCTCCCCACCAACCCGCCGACGGGCCTGCCGACCGCGTCCTCCACCGCGACGTCCCCGACGGCCACCTCCTCCGCGTCGACGTCCCCGACGGCGAGCGCGAGTGCGACCGGCGGCGACGGCGGCGGGCAGCGGGACTTCACGGGAAAGGAGGTGCAGGTCCCGTACGCCTGCAAGACGCCCATCGGCGACAAGAGCGCCACGTCGCCGGTGCAGATCAACGCGAAGAAGGACGGCGGGAACTTCGATCTCACCGTGCGGTTCAAGAAGTCGGTGATGAACAGTCCGGTGGACATCCCGAAAGGCTCGGTGAAACCGTCGATGGAGGTCCTGGTGGGCGGCGCGGACAAGGGCGCGGTCCATGTCGAGGGCCCGGCGAACGCGCAGGAGGTCAAGTCGGGTGATCCGATCGAGATCCCGGACCTGACGGGAACGTACAAACCGGGCACGAGCGGGGAGTCGACGCTGTCGCCGGGCGTGCTGACCATCAAGGCCCTCGGCACGACCACGACGTGCACACCGGCGAAGACGGAGGTGTCGCTGACACTGGACACCGCCCAGCAGCCGGGCGGGACGTCCGGAGGCACGTCGTCGGGCGGTACGACGGGCGGCGGTACGACGGCCGGGGGTACGACAGGCGGCGGCCTGGCCCAGACGGGCACGGACGACCACGGAACCCTCAAGGCCCTCGGCCTGGTGGCGGGCACGGCGATCCTGCTGGGCGGCGCGGTCTTCACGTTCCTGCCCCGCCGCGTTCGCTGACCCTCAGAACGGCGGAGGGCCGCCGCATCCACGTGGGTGCGGCGGCCCTCCGAGAGCCCGGGCGCGACGTCAGTGCACGTCGCCCATGAGCTCCTTGACCTTGCTGCGGTACATCCACACCGCGAGACCGGCGAGCACGGCGAGCGCGGCCTGCAGGGCCACGATGCCCGTCTTGTTCAGGTCGACGCCCGCGATCGACAGCAGACCGGTCGTGGCGTCACCGGCGGTGACGGCCAGGAACCAGACGCCCATCATCTGGGAGGCGTACTTCGCCGGCGCCATCTTCGTGGTGACCGACAGGCCCACCGGCGACAGCGTCAGCTCACCGATCGTCTGCACGAAGTAGATCGCCACCAGCCACATCGCGGCCGCCTTGTGACCGCCGTCGGCGATCCCCAGCGGGGCGAGGAAGAGGAAGAAGGACGCGCCGATCAGGACCAGGCCCATCGCGAACTTCACCGCGGTGCTCGGCTCCTTGCCGCGCCGGGCCAGCGCCAGCCACGCCCAGGCGAAGACCGGGGCCAGCGCCATGATCATGACCGGGTTGACCGACTGGTACCAGGAGACCGGGAAGTTCCAGCCGAAGATCGTGTTCTTCGCCGAGGAGTCGGCGAACAGCGACACCGTCGAGCCGCCCTGGTCGTAGATCATCCAGAACACGGCCGCGGCGACGAAGAACCAGATGTACGCCGTCATCTTCGACTGCTCGGTGCGGTCCAGCTCCTTGTCCCGCTTGATGCGGGCGATGACCAGGACCGGGATGATCAGGCCGGCGAGGGTGATCGGGACCAGCAGCCAGTTCAGCGTGTAGACGCCGGAGAAACCGACGATCGCGTAGAAGACGACCGCGACGCCCGCCCACAGGGCGGCCTTGGTCAGGGTGGCCTTCTTCTGCTCGGCCGTCAGCGGGGTCGGGACGACCTGCGAGCGGGAGCTGAGGTGACGGCCCCCGAGCAGGAACTGGCCGAGGCCGAGCGCCATGCCGAGCGCGGCGAGCGCGAAGCCCAGGTGCCAGTTGACGTTCTGGCCGACGGTGCCGATGACCAGCGGCGCGGCGAAGGCACCGAGGTTGATGCCGATGTAGAAGAGGGTGAAGCCACCGTCGCGGCGCGGGTCGTCCGGGCCCTCGTAGAGGTGGCCGACCATCGTGGAGATGTTCGCCTTCAGCAGGCCCGAGCCGATCGCCACGAGGCCGAGACCGGCGAAGAAGGTACCGGCGGTGGGCAGAGCCAGCGTGAGGTGGCCCAGCATGATGACGAAGCCCGCCACGGCGACCGTCTTGCGCGGACCGAGGACCCGGTCGGCGAACCAGCCGCCCGGCAGGGCGAGCAGGTATACGAGCGACAGGTACACCGAGTAGATCGCGGTCGCGGTGGCCGCGCTCATGTGCAGGCCGCCCGGTGCCACCAGGTACAGCGGGAGGAGGGCCTTCATGCCGTAGTAGGAGAACCTCTCCCACATCTCGGTCATGAAGAGGGTGGCCAGTCCGCGGGGGTGGCCGAAGAAGGTCTTCTCGGATCCGGGGGTGCCCGGGCGGACCGAGTCCTTCGTCAGGCTGGACGCCATGGTCGTTCCTTGCTGGTCGGGACGCGCTGCACGAGCGTCACGCGCCCGTGGGGGGACGGCCGGCACCGGCGGGATCGGACGTCCGCCCCACGCCCACGGGGTGTCCGCCCCGGATCACGGAGCGGTGGACGGCGACCACCGGGATCCACGCCTCTACGCGCGTTGAGCGCTCAAGGCCCGGCCACAGGTCATTCCTTCAAGGCTGGGAGGAGGCCAGCCCGCACACAAAAGAGACCTTCAGCGTCGAGCTACCGCCAAAGGTCCTGCTGGTGCTACAGGCGTTCTCCTCACCATACGTCACGGCGCAGCCGGATATGGAAGGACTTGAGACACGGATCACAGGTGGTTACGGAACTATGGTCACCCATTCGAAGGTCTACGCCCAAATGGCCCCCGAGAGGTGCAGGTGTGACCACGGAGCGTCACGGACGTCGGCGCCGCCGCATCGTCCCAGGTCCAGGTAAGAATTCGCATTCCCATCACACCCGTGCTCACACCTTTGCTCTTGTCCTGGGCGGACTACCATCACCCCATGACCCGTGTACTGCTCGCCGAGGACGACGCGTCCATCTCGGAGCCGCTGGCCCGTGCCCTGCGCCGGGAGGGTTACGAGGTCGAGGTGCGCGAGGACGGACCCACCGCGCTCGACGCCGGAATGCAGGGCGGCGTCGACCTGGTCGTGCTGGACCTCGGGCTGCCCGGCATGGACGGTCTGGAGGTGGCCCGCCGGCTGCGCGCCGAGGGCCACACCGTCCCGATCCTGATCCTGACCGCACGGGCCGACGAGGTGGACACCGTCGTCGGCCTCGACGCGGGCGCCGACGACTACGTCACCAAGCCGTTCCGGCTGGCGGAACTGCTCGCCCGGGTCCGCGCCCTGCTGCGGCGCGGCGCCACCGAGCCCGCGCAGCCGCCCGCCACGCACGGCGTGCGCATCGACGTGGAGTCGCACCGGGCCTGGATGGGCGACGAGGAGCTGCAGCTCACCGCGAAGGAGTTCGACCTGCTCCGGGTCCTGGTCCGGGACGCGGGCCGGGTCGTCACCCGCGACCAGCTGATGCGCGAGGTCTGGGACACGACGTGGTGGTCGTCCACGAAGACCCTGGACATGCACATCTCCTGGCTCCGCAAGAAGCTGGGCGACGACGCGGCGAACCCGCGGTACATCGCGACGGTACGGGGTGTGGGCTTCCGGTTCGAGAAGAACTAGGCGCTGCCGCTGGGCTCCGCCGGGATCCGGTGTGGGTCGGGGTGGCCACAGGGCATCACGCCGTTGTGGCCGGTGTGCGTCCACGGCCGCGGGTCTCCTGCGGCTGGTCGCGCAGTTCCCCGCGCCCCTTCAGGACGCGGCTCCACCCCATGGCCCAGACGTGCCCGGGGCACACTGGTCGTCGTAAAGCCACCGCCCGGAGGGCCCCGTGCGTCGTCGTCTCATCCAGTCCACCCTCGCCGTCGTCCTCGTGGTGATCGCGGTCTTCGGCGTCTCCCTCGTGATCGTCGAGACCCGGACGATCAGCAACAGCGCCCAGGAGCGCGTCGACTCCGAGGCGCTGCGGCTGGCCAGCATCGTGGACAGCCGGATCCTCGGTGACGAGAAGGTCAGCGCCACGGTCTTCAAGGACCAGGTCACCGGCGACAGGTACGCGGTGATCGACATCCCCGGCAAGCCCACCATCCGGGTCGGCAACCAGCCCGCCGGTGACGTCATCCACTCCACGACCAAGGGCGAGGAGGGGGAGACGGTCCGCGTCGAGGAGCCACGCTCCGCCGTCACGCGTGAAGTCGGCCGTACGCTGCTGATCATCGCCCTGGTGGCGCTGCTCGCGATCATCGCTGCGGTGCTGCTCGCGGTGCGCCAGGCCAACCGTCTGGCCTCCCCGCTCACCGACCTCGCCGAGACCGCCGAGCGCCTCGGGTCCGGCGACCCGCGCCCGCGCCACAAGCGGTACGGCGTCCCGGAGCTGGACCGGGTCGCCGATGTCCTCGACGCCTCCGCCGAGCGGATCGCCCGCATACTGACCGCCGAGCGGCGCCTGGCGGCCGACGCCTCGCACCAGCTGCGCACACCCCTGACGGCGTTGTCCATGCGGCTGGAGGAGATCACGCTCACGGACGACCCGGACACCGTGAAGGAGGAGGCGACGATCGCGCTGACGCAGGTGGAGCGGCTCACGGACGTCGTGGAGCGGCTGCTGACGAACGCCCGCGACCCGCGCACCGGCTCCGCCGTCTCCTTCGACCTGGACGAGGTCATCCAGCAGCAGCTCGCCGAGTGGCGGCCCGCCTACCGCAGCGCGGGACGTGCGATCGTCAGCTCCGGCAAACGGCACCTGCGGGCCGTGGGTACGCCGGGGGCGGTCGCCCAGGTGCTCGCGGCGCTGATCGAGAACTCGCTCATGCACGGGGGCGGCACGGTCGCCCTGCGCACCCGGGTCACCGGCAACCAGGCGGTCGTGGAGGTCACGGACGAGGGGCCGGGGGTGCCGCCGGAGCTGGGCTCCCGCATCTTCGAGCGCACCATCAGCGGCCGTAACTCCACGGGCATCGGTCTGGCGGTGGCGCGTGACCTCGCGGAGGCCGACGGCGGCCGTCTGGAGATGCTCCAGGCCAAGCCCCCGGTCTTCGGCCTGTTCCTGTCCCGCACCCCGCTGAAGGTGCCCGCCGAACCGGAGGAGGAATCGGAACGCACGGTGAGGTGAACCGGGGAGCGGGGGCCCGGTGCAGCGGTCGGTCGGGACTTCTTCGCCGCCCAGGCTTGGACGACCTTCTTCGCCGTACGACGCGGGGAATGTTCGCCGTACGACGCCGGGCGGTGCTCTTCGCCGTACGACGCGAGGGATGTTCGCCGTACGACGCCGGCCGGTGCTCTTCGCCGCACGACGCCAGGGCGATGTTCTGCTCACGCGCCTGTCAGGGCGCGCCGACGGTCAGCGGGTCACGTGCTCGTCGTGGCGGCGCTGCTCCTCCACCGCCTGGAGTATCGACTCGGCGCCCGCCACCGCCGACGCCGCCGGCATGGCCTTGAACACCCAGGTGCGGTAGGACCAGAAACGGAACAGCGTCCCGAGGCCGATGCCGAGGAACTTGAACACGTTGCTCTGCAGCGGGCTGTCCCAGCCGAACCCGTACGTCGCCAGGAACAGCACGCCGTTCTCGATGACCAGCCCGGCCGCGCTGAACACCAGGAACAGGGTCATCTCGCGGGTGCGCCCGCTCTTGTCCCGGTCCCGGTAGGTGAAGTAGCGGAAGCCGATGTAGTTGAAGGCGATCGCGACGACCGTGGCGATGATGCTCGCCCGGACCACCTGGAGCCCTGTGACATTCCGCACGAGGTTGAACACCAGGAGGTTGACCAGCAGTCCCGCCCCGCCGACCGCGCCGAACTTGGCGATCTCGCGCAGCAGCCGGTCGAACTTCCGGCGCACTGCGGCCTGGGGCCTGTCCTGCAGACTTGTGGAACCACTGCCCATCGTGTCGCCAGCCCCCGTCGGGTCGGTCGTACTCGGTTGCATCCGTCGTCTCGTTCGTGTCGATCGGGTTGTACCGGACCCTCGGCCGAAAGCGCCGAACGGCTCCGTCAACCCGGCCATGCTAACGAGCGCCGGTGAACGGTGTCCGGGGACCATACATGAGGACGGAAAGAAAGCCGCCTCGACCCCGTGCCGGAAACCCTTCATGGATTTCCTTCGGGTACCCCTTCGAAAGCCCCTCGGAAACGGCGCTCCAAACGCCCTGGGCGGGGACGGAAACCGGCCTCCCCGGCCGGGCCGATACCCTGGGTGCGTGACGTTCCCGGTAGTAGGCATGGTCGGCGGTGGCCAGCTCGCCCGTATGACCCACGAGGCAGGCATCCCGCTGGGCATCAGGTTCAAGCTCCTCAGTGACACCCCACAGGACTCCGCGGCACAGGTCGTCGGCGACGTCGTCGTCGGCGACTACCGCGACCTGGAGACGCTGCGTGCCTTCGCGCAGGGCTGTGACGTGATCACCTTCGATCACGAGCACGTGCCCACCGAGCACCTGCGGGCCCTGGAGGCGGACGGCATCGCCGTGCGTCCCGGCCCGGACGCGCTCGTGCACGCCCAGGACAAGGGCGTGATGCGCGCCAAACTCGACGCGATCGGTGTGCCGTGCCCGCGGCACCGGATCGTCAGCGACCCGGAGGACGTCGCCGCGTTCGCCGCCGAGGGCGATGGCTTCCCCGTCGTCCTCAAGACCGTCCGCGGCGGCTACGACGGCAAGGGCGTGTGGGTGGTGGACTCCGTCGAGGAGGCCGCCGACCCCTTCCGCGCCGGCGTCCCCGTCCTCGCCGAGGAGAAGGTCGACTTCGTCCGGGAGCTGGCCGCCAACGTCGTACGCTCGCCGCACGGGCAGGCAGTCGCCTACCCGGTCGTGGAGTCCCGGCAGGTGGACGGCGTCTGCGACACCGTGATCGCCCCGGCCCCCGACCTGGACGACGAACTGGCCCTGGAGGCCGAGCAGCTCGCGCTCACCATAGCCAAGGAACTCGGCGTCGTCGGTCACCTCGCCGTGGAGCTGTTCCAGACCCGCGACGGCCGCATCCTGGTCAACGAGCTGGCGATGCGCCCGCACAACTCGGGCCACTGGTCGATGGACGGCGCGATCACCTCGCAGTTCGCCAACCACGTGCGGGCCGTCCTCGACCTCCCGCTCGGCGACCCGCGCCCGCGCGCCAAATGGACGGTCATGGTCAACGTCCTCGGCGGCGACTACCCCGACATGTACTCGGCGTACCTGCACTGCATGGCGCGCGACCCGCAGCTCAAGATCCACATGTATGGCAAGGACGTGAAGCCCGGCCGCAAGGTGGGCCACGTCAACACCTACGGCGACGACCTCGACGACGTGCTGGAGCGCGCCCGTCACGCAGCCGGCTACCTGAGAGGCACGATCACCGAATGAGCCCTGTTGTTGGCATCGTCATGGGGTCGGACTCCGACTGGCCCGTCATGGAGGCCGCCGCCAAGGCCCTCGACGAGTTCGAGATCGCGTACGAGGTCGACGTCGTCTCCGCACACCGTATGCCGCGCGAGATGATCGCGTACGGCGAGCAGGCGGCGGACCGCGGGCTGAAGGCGATCATCGCGGGCGCCGGCGGCGCCGCCCACCTGCCCGGCATGCTCGCCTCCGTCACCCCGCTGCCCGTCATCGGCGTCCCGGTCCCGCTGAAGTACCTCGACGGCATGGACTCGCTGCTGTCGATCGTGCAGATGCCGGCCGGTGTCCCCGTGGCCACCGTGTCCGTCGCCGGCGCCCGCAACGCCGGGCTGCTCGCGGCGCGCATCCTCGCCGCGCACGACGAGGAACTGCTGCAGCGGATGCGGGAGTTCCAGCAGGACCTCAACGACCAGGCCACCGAGAAGGGCAAGCGCCTGCGCTCCAAGGTCGAGGGAGCGGCGGCGGGCTTCGGCTTCAACTCGGGGAAGTGACGCGATGACCTCGCCGTCCTTGCAGGCCGCCCGGGAACTGCTGCGGGAGTTCCCGGTCGTCGACGGGCACAACGACCTGCCCTGGGCGCTGCGCAAACAGGCCCGCTACGACCTCGACGCCCTGGACATCGCCCGGCACCAGAACGCCCGCCTGCACACCGACCTGCCCCGTCTGCGCGAGGGCGGGGTCGGCGCCCAGTACTGGTCGGTGTACGTGCCGTGCGACCTGCCCGACCCGGTGCCCGCGACGCTGGAACAGATCGACTGCGTACGGCAGCTGCTCGCCCGCTACCCGGCGGACCTGGCCCCGGCCCTGACCGCCGCCGACATGGAGACGGCGCGCAAGGACGGCCGGATCGCCTCCCTCATGGGCGCCGAGGGCGGCCACTCCATCGCGAACTCGCTCGGCACGCTGCGCGGCCTGTACGGGCTCGGCGTGCGCTACATGACCCTCACCCACAACGACAACGTGGCGTGGGCGGACTCCGCGACGGACGAACCGGGCGTCGGCGGCCTCTCGGACTTCGGCCGTGAGGTGGTCCGGGAGATGAACCGCCTCGGCATGCTCGTCGACCTCTCGCATGTGGCGGCGACCACGATGCGCGACGCGCTGGACACCACCGAAGCGCCGGTGATCTTCTCCCACTCCTCCGCCCGCGCGGTGTGCGACCACCCGCGCAACATCCCCGACGACGTCCTCGAACGCCTGCCCGCCAACGGCGGTGTGGCGATGGTGACGTTCGTGCCGAAGTTCGTGCTCCAGGCGGCCGTCGACTGGACGGCCGCGGCGGACGACAACATGCGCGCGCACGGCCTGCACCCCCTCGACACCACCCCCGAGGCGATGAAGGTCCACCGCGCCTTCGAGGAGCGCACCCCGCGCCCGGCCGCCACGGTCGGGACGGTCGCCGACCACCTCGACCACATGCGCGAGGTGGCGGGCATCGACCACGTCGGCATCGGCGGCGACTACGACGGCACGGCCTTCACCCCGGACGGCCTGGGCGACGTCTCCGGCTACCCGAACCTGGTCGCGGAGCTGCTGGACCGCGGCTGGTCGAGAGCCGACCTGGCGAAGCTGACCTGGCAGAACGCGGTACGGGTGCTGGGCGCGGCCGAGGACGTGGCGCGCGACGTGCAGACCAGGCGCGCGCCGTCCCACGCGACCATCGAGGACCTCGACGGCTGACGGTCAGGGGCCGGACGGGACGACGGTCCTCTGCGTCCCACCGGGCCCGAACCGCCGTCCGCGCGGCCCGGCTGTCGACGGCCGGGCCGGGCAGGGCAACGGCCGGTTCAGGCGTGCTCGATCCGGCACAGGCAGAACGGGTGTCCCGCCGGGTCGGCGTACACCATGAAGTCCTTCTTCTCCCGGTCCTCCACGTCCAGCGGCCGCGCGCCCAGCGCCAGCACCTTCTCGTGCGCCGCGTCCACCTCCTCCCAGGTGGAACCGGCGTCGAAGTCGAGGTGGAACTGCTGCGGGTTGCGGTCCGCGCGCGGCCATTCGGGCGGGGTGTATCCCTCCACCCGCTGGAACCCGATCCGCGGCCCGTCGGGGATCCGCAGGACGACCCACTCCTCGTCCTCGGCCTTGGGCGTGCCGCCGCCCACGCGCGCGTAGAACTCGGCGAGCGCGCGCGGGTCCGGGCAGTCGATCACCACGTTGCGGAAACGTGCCACAGCGGGCATGAGGGGTCTCCTTCGGCGTCAGCAGGCGCAGAGACAGAACGGGTGCCCGGCCGGGTCCGAGTAAACGCGGAAGCTGCGCGAGCGGTCCTCCGCGTCGAGCGGCTTCGCGCCCAGCTCCAGCACCCCCTTCTCGGCCGCGTCCAGGTCCTCCACCACCAGGTCCAGGTGGAACTGCTGCGAGTGGTCGGACGCGGGCCACTTCGGCGGTACGAATCCGGGCGCCGCCTGGAAGGCCAGCGCCTGTCCGCCGGGCACCCGCAGGTCCACCCAGTCCCCCTCGCCCTCGACGCGGCCGCCGAGCACCTCGGCGTAGAAGGCGGCGAGCGCGCCCGGGTCGGGGCAGTCCAGGACGACGGGGCCGAGCTTGGCGAGAGCCATGACTTCCTCCTCCAGATCGCAGTTACCGATAGGGCGCCGTCACCGACAGGCGCTGTTACCGATAGAGGCAAGTAACCGGTAACGCTCACCGCACGCTCATGCTCCCGGTCATGAGGTGGCAGCGCAAGAGGTACACGCCGACCGGCCGCGGTTACCGCAGTTACCGCATCAGTGCGTGCTGGAGGTAACGTCGCGGGCATGAGTGACAGATCGCCCGCGCCCGGAGGCCTGGAGCTCGTCCAGGCCCTGGTGAACACGCTGGACATCGAGTCGGGCACCGACTCGCTGGACACCGTGGAGGGCCGGGCCCGTTTCGCTCTCACCGAGGACGAGCTGCCGCGCGCCCGCGAACTGCGCGAGTCGTTGCGGGCCGCGCTGCTCGCCCACGCGGGCCACCCGCCGCACCGCGAGGTGACCCCGCTGACCCGGCTGCTGGCGCGGGCCCCGCTGTATGTGGCCGTCGACGAGCGCGACGGCTCGGCCTGCCTGACGCCCACCGACGACTCCCTGCACGCGCGCGTGGCCCTCGCCGTGGCAGAGGCGCTGGCGGCGGGCACCTGGGGCCGTCTGAAGGCCTGTGAGGCCGTGACCTGCCACTGGGCGTACTACGACCGCAGTCCCGCCGGACGCGGCCGCTGGTGCTCGATGTCGGTCTGCGGGGCGCGCGCGAAGATGCGGCGGTACCGGGCGAAGGAGGCGTGATCCACAGGGAGTTCACCGGTCGGCCGGTGACCCGGTGGGGCAGAATGCAACAGGACGCCGGTCCGGCCGACTGAGCCTCGGCCGGACCGGCGTCTCCCTTGCGTCTATGCGGTGGGGCGGCCCATCGCCCGGTACGTCCACCCGGCCCGGCGCCAGACGTCCGGGTCGAGCGCGTTGCGGCCGTCGAGGAGGACCCGGGACGCCACCGCCTCGCCCAGCTCCGCCGGGTCAAGCTCGCGGAACTCACGCCACTCGGTCAGGTGTAGGACGACATCGGCGCTCCGCACCGCCTCCAGCGCCGAGTCGGCGTAGCCGAGCGTCGGGAAGAGCCGTCGTGCGTTGTCCATGCCCTTGGGGTCGTAGACCGTGACCTGGCCGCCCTGGAGGTGGATCTGCCCGGCGACGTTCAGCGCGGGCGAGTCACGGACGTCGTCGGAGTCCGGCTTGAAGGTGGCGCCGAGCACCGCGACCCGCTTGCCGAGGAACGGACCGCCGCCCAGCGCCTCCCGCGCCATTTCCACCATCTGGCCACGCCGGCGCATGTTGATGGAGTCGATCTCCCGCAGGAACGTCAGCGCCTGGTCGGCGCCCAGCTCACCGGCGCGCGCCATGAAGGCCCGGATGTCCTTCGGCAGACAGCCGCCGCCGAAACCGATCCCGGCGCGCAGGAACTTCTTGCCGATCCGGTCGTCGTACCCGATGGCCTCCGCCAGCTTGGCCACGTCAGCTCCCGCGGCCTCGCACACCTCCGCCATCGCGTTGATGAACGAGATCTTGGTGGCGAGGAAGGAGTTCGCGGCGGTCTTCACCAGCTCGGCGGTCGGGAAGTCGGTCACCACGAACGGCGTGCCCTCGGCGAGCGGCGTCGCGTACACCTCGCGCAGCAGCTTCTCGGCGCGCTCGCTGCGCACGCCGACCACGATCCGGTCCGGGTGCAGCGTGTCCTCGACGGCGAAGCCCTCGCGCAGGAACTCCGGGTTCCAGGCCAGTTCGGCGTCCCCGCCGGCGGGCGCGCGCTCCGCGAGGTACGCGGCGAGGCGGTCCGCGGAGCCGACGGGCACGGTCGACTTGCCGACGACGAGCGCGGGGCCCTTCAGGTGCGGCGCGAGGGAGGCGATCGCGGCGTCGACGTACGACATGTCGCAGGCGTACTCGCCGTGCTTCTGCGGGGTGTTCACACAGACGAAGTGGACATCGCCGAACTCGCCCAGCTCCGCCCAGTCCATGGTGAAGCGCAGCCGTCCGCTGGAGCCCTCGATCCCCGCGACGTGCTTGCGCAGCAACTCCTCCAGACCGGGCTCGTACATCGGGGCCTCGCCCCGCTCGAGCCTCTCGATCTTCTCGGGTACGACGTCCAGCCCCAGCACCTCGAACCCCAGCTCGGCCATGGCCGCGGCGTGTGTCGCGCCGAGATAGCCGGTGCCGATCACGGTGATCTTGAGGCTCATGGATGCTCCAGAACAGGTAGGGCGGTGAACCGGTGCCCGAGCATAGCCGGGCTCTTCGCGGGGCAATTTCCCAGCTGTCGCCAAGCTCACGTACCTGTCCCGTGGGCGGCCCCCTAAAATTCCAGTTACTTAACGGTAATTAGCGTCACCGACACTGCGTCTTCTGGAGCGTGAGACACCTTGGCCGGATCGGCTGACTTCGACCTGTACCGCCCGTCCGAAGAGCACGACATGCTCCGTGACGCCATCCGCTCGCTGGCCGAGGCGAAGATCGCGCCGTACGCCGCGGCGGTGGACGAGGAGGCCCGCTTCCCGCAGGAGGCGCTCGAGGCCCTGGTCGCGAACGACCTGCACGCGGTCCACGTACCGGAGGAGTACGGCGGCGCGGGCGCCGACGCGCTCGCCACCGTCATCGTGATCGAGGAGGTGGCCCGCGTCTGCGTGTCGTCCTCCCTCATCCCGGCGGTCAACAAGCTCGGCTCCCTGCCGGTGATCCTCTCCGGCTCCGAGGAGCTGAAGAAGAAGTACCTCGCGCCGCTGGCCAAGGGCGACGCGATGTTCTCGTACTGCCTCTCCGAGCCGGAGGCGGGCTCGGACGCGGCCGGCATGAAGACGCGGGCCGTGCGCGACGGCGACCACTGGGTGCTCAACGGCGTCAAGCGCTGGATCACCAACGCGGGCGTCTCCGAGTACTACACGGTCATGGCGGTGACCGACCCGGAGAAGCGGTCCAAGGGCATATCCGCCTTCGTCGTCGAGAAGTCGGACCCGGGCGTGTCCTTCGGTGCCCCGGAGAAGAAGCTCGGCATCAAGGGCTCGCCCACCCGCGAGGTCTACTTCGACAACGTCCGCATCCCCGCCGACCGCATGATCGGCGAGGAGGGCACCGGCTTCGCCACGGCGATGAAGACCCTGGACCACACCCGCATCACCATCGCCGCCCAGGCCCTCGGTGTCGCGCAGGGCGCCTTCGACTACGCCAAGAACTACGTCAAGGAGCGCAAGCAGTTCGGCAAGCCGATCGCCGACTTCCAGGGCGTCCAGTTCATGCTCGCCGACATGGCGATGAAGATCGAGGCCGCCCGCCAGCTGACCTACGCGGCCGCCGCCAAGTCCGAGCGCGGCGACTCGGACCTCACCTTCCAGGGCGCCGCCGCCAAGTGCTTCGCCTCGGACGTGGCCATGGAGGTCACCACGGACGCCGTCCAGCTGCTCGGCGGCTACGGCTACACCCGCGACTACCCGGTCGAGCGCATGATGCGCGACGCGAAGATCACGCAGATTTACGAAGGCACGAACCAGGTCCAGCGGATCGTGATGGCCAGGAACCTTCCCTAGCAGGAACCTTCCCTAGCGGGAACCGCCTTCGCCTGCGGAAACACCTCGGCCCCCGGCATCGCCCGGGGGCCGTTCGCATGGGTGGCCGGGCCGGGAGGCGTCCGGGTGGCTGGTGGGGACGTGGCCGGTGGGGACCGGACGGCGCCGGCGGGGAATGAAGCCGACGGGGAATGAAGCCGACGGGGAATGAAGGAGATGTCAGGGAAGGGTGCGACGCATCTCGGATGCGGCCGCCCAAGAGCACGCCGGGCATCGGCCGGCTGAAGGGCGTTCCTCATGCCTGAGCTGCCAGACGTCGAGGGATTCCGGAAGGTGCTCGAGCCCTGTGCGAAGGGCAGAGTCGTTCAACGCGTCGACGTGCGCGACGCAGGCGTCCTGCGCGGGGTGAGCGTGCGGCGGCTGCGCGCCGCGCTGGAAGGCCGGCGGTTCACCGAGCCGCAGCGGCACGGGAAGTGGCTGCTCGCCCGCACCGGCGACGGTCCCACGCTCCTGCTGCACTTCGGAATGACGGGCCGGCTGGTCTGCGGTCACCCCGACGACGCGGTCGGGGCCCACGACCGTGTCCTGTTCACCGTGGGCGGCGACCGCCAGCTCCGCTACCGCGACCAGCGCAAGCTTCAGGGACTCTGGCTGGCCGACGACTGCGACGTCGCCCGGCTGCTGGGCCGCCAGGGCCCCGACGCCATGGCGGTGGACGGCGAGGAGTTCGAGGCCGCGCTCTCTTCCCGCCGCGGGTGCGTCAAGGGCGTCCTCATGGACCAGTCCGTCCTGGCCGGACTGGGCAATCTGCTCGCCGACGAGATCCTGTGGCGCGCCGGGCTTCGCCCCACCCGCCGGGCAAGCGATCTCACCCAGGCCGAACTCCGGCGCCTGTACACACACATGCGCCGCACCCTGCGCTGGGCGGTCGCCGCCGGCTGCGTGCCCCCGCGCGACTCCTGGCTCACCGGCCACCGCGACGACCCGTACCCGGCCTGCCCGCGCTGCGGCGACACCTTGCGTCGTTCGCGGGTCGCGGGGCGCGGGACGGTGTGGTGCCCGCGGTGCCAGCCGGACGGGTCCTGACCTGCGTCGGTGCTGCGCCGCTCCGGGCTAGTCGCCGGAGACCGTCACCGTCTGGTCGTTCTTCAGCTCGTTCACCAGCGTCTTGACCTTGGCCTTGTCCCACAGCAGGTTGCCGCCGGTCGAGCCGGAGATCGGCATGTTCATGGACTTGCCGTCGCCGCCGTTGACGCCCTTCATCGCCCAGAACATGGAGCCCAGGTCCCACAGGGACATGTCCTTGTCCACGGTCAGCGCGTCCAGGCCGGCGCCCATCGTCGGGTAGAGCTTGAACGGGTTGAGGACCGTCGACGGGGTCGCGACCTGGTGGGCGAGCGCCGCCAGGAACTTCTGCTGGTTCTTGGTGCGCTGCAGGTCGCTCTGCGCGAAGGCGTGCCGGGTGCGGACGAAGGCGAGGGCCTGCTCGCCGTTCAGTTTCTGCGTGCCGGCCTGGAAGTCGGCACCCGAGTACTTGTCCTTGAAGCCCTTGTCGATGGTGATCGTGACACCGCCGACCGCGTCCACGATGTTCGCGAAGCCGTCGAAGCCGATCTCCGCGTAGTGGTCGATGCGCAGTCCGGTGTTGTACTCGATCGTGCGGACCAGCAGCTCCGGGCCGTCCTCCGCGTAGGCCGCGTTCAGCTTCGCATGGCGTCCGGTGCCCTGGTAGACCTTGCCGGACGTGGACCCCTTGTACGTGGGTATCTCCACGTCCGAGTCGCGCGGCAGCGAGATCAGCGTGTCGCCGTTGTCGCCGACGTGCAGGATCATCATCGTGTCCGTGCGCTTGCCCTCGGCGGACCCGGTGTGCAGCTTCTTCTTGTCCGCGTCCGACATGCCGGCGCGGCTGTCGGAGCCGACGATCAGGTAGTTGGTGCCCTTGCCCGCGGCGGGCCGGTCGATGACCTTGGAGAGGTCGACGTCGCGGTGGAGCTTGGAGTCGGCCCAGAAGTAGGTGGCGACCGAGGTCACCGCGAAGGCGGTGACCAGCGTGATCGCGGTCCACTTGATCCGGCGGCGCCAGTTGGGGGCGGGGCGCGCCCCGCCGGGTCCGCCGCCGCCCGGTCCATGGGGTCTGCCGGCCGGGCTGCCGTAGACCTCGCCGGTGTTGTAACCGCTGTCATAGCCGTTGTCGTAGCCGCCGTACCCCTGGTCGTCGTACGTCGGCTGCTGCGGCACCCCGCCGTACGGCGGCGCGGCCTGGGGGCCGCCCGGTCCGCCGGGTGTGCGCCGGACCTGCCGCATCACGCGCGCGCCCTCGGGCTGGGCGCTGGTGCTGCCGCGTCCGTAGCGGTTGCCGCGGCTGTCGTCGGACCATCCCTCAGGCCAATCGTTCATGCGCCCCAGTGTGCAGGGTCGGGCTGTGGGCCGTACAAGAGCCGAGGAAAAACAGGGTCAGGGCTGTTGCGAAGCCGACACAAAGTCTCCGGATCGTGGCGCGGCATAAGGTGGAGGCCATGACAGACCAGGCCCCCGCCCCGGAATCAGAAATTCTGGGCGAAACAGAGGCTGCACTCCCCGGGAAGCCCACCTCCGCGTCCCGGACCACGCTCAGCCACATCATGACCCACAACGACACCAACCTGCTGGGCACGGTGCACGGCGGCGTGATCATGAAACTCGTCGACGACGCGGCGGGCGCGGTGGCCGGCCGGCACAGCGGCGGGCCCGCGGTGACGGCGTCCATGGACGAGATGGTGTTCCTGGAGCCCGTCCGGGTCGGCGACCTGGTCCATGTGAAAGCGCAGGTCAACTGGACGGGCCGGACGTCGATGGAGGTAGGCGTACGGGTCCTGGCCGAACGCTGGAACGAGTCCACCCCGCCCACCCAGGTCGGCTCCGCCTACCTGGTCTTCGCCGCGGTCGACGCGGACGGCAAGCCCCGCCCGGTCCCGCCGGTGATCCCGGAGACGGACCGGGACAGGCGCCGCTACCAGGAGGCCCAGATCCGCCGCACCCACCGCCTGGCCCGCCGCCGAGCGATCAAGGAACTGAGGGAGAAGAGGGCGGCGGAGGGTTTCGAGGACTGACGCACGGTAGTTCCGTTTCGACGCCCGGCGTTCCCTACGCCGGGCACACCACCTGATCCCCGGTCACCACCGCCTGCTGCGGCGTCGGCGAAGCCTGCGGTTCCGGCGTCCGCACCCGCACGGGCCGCACCTCCTTGAAGTCCGCCCCCACGATCACCCGCAGCGTCGCCCCCTGCCCCGGCACCGCCCGCAGCTCGCTCCCCGGCAACGCCGCCTCGAGGACCTTCGCCGCGCGGTCCCAGCGCGGGTCGTACATCACGGCCGTGCGCCGCACTCCGCGCTGCGCCGCGTTCGCCGGCTGCCGCGTCGTCCGGAACCCGGCGGCCGCAAGCCCGTCGTCCGCCCGCTTGCCGAGCCCCTCCGTCAGCGTGCCGTTCTCCACCCGCACCTGGATCTGCTGCGGAGGCATCTCCACCTCCGCCGGCGCGGGTCCCCGGGCAGGAGCCTCCGGTTTCGCCTGCCCCTTCGGCCGCGCCTCGCGAGGAGCGAGCGGCCGGTCCTCCCGTAGTGAGTCGAACAACGCCTTCGCCTTCGCGTCGTCCCACTTCACCGTCGACCCCAGCCCCTTGACCTGGTACTCCATCCGCCCGATCGGCACGGTCGTGAACTCCGACGACCGCGGCGAGAAGTTCCGCATCGCCCGCCCCAGGTCCAGCAACTGGTCCGTCCCGAACCCCTGATCCGCCCGCACCGCCCCGAGCGCCGCCTGCGCCGTGTCCCGGAGCTTCACCGGGTTCAGCAGCACACCCGACGACGTCGCCCGGTCGATCAGCGCGGCCAGGAACCTCTGCTGCCGCTGCATCCGCCCCAGGTCGGACGCCCCGTCCACATGCCGGGACCGCACGTACTGCAAGGCCTGCCCGCCGCTCAGCACATGGGTGCCCGCGGCCAGATCGAGCCCGGTGTACGCGTCCTTCAGCGGCTGTGTGGTGCACACCCGTACCCCGCCGAGGGCGTCCACGGTCTTCATGAAGCTGATGAAGTCGACCTCCAGGTAGTGGTCGATCTTCAGATGGGTCATGTCCTCGACCGTCCGCACGGTCAGGTTCGGTCCGCCCTCCGCGTACGCCGCGTTCAGCCGGACCGGATGGGTGGCGCGCCGTTGCCCCGTCGCCTCGTCGGTGTGCTCCGGCACCTCCGCGTAGGAGTCGCGCGGCAGGCTGACCACGGTCGCCCGCTCCCGGTCCGCCGAGATGTGCACGATCATGATCGTGTCGGTGCAGTGGCAGGGCTCGCCGCCCAGGTGGAACGCCCGCCGCTCCCTCTCCGTGATCCTGTCGCGCCCGTCGGTGCCGACCAGCAGGACGTTCATGCCGTTCCCCGCCGGGGGACGGTTCTTCATGTCCCTGAAGGGGTCGATGCGGGAGATCCCGCCGTCGAGGCTGGTGACCACCGCGTGCCCGATGCCCGCGGCGACCAGGACCACCACCGACAGCGTTGTGGTCATCCGCACGGGCCAGCCGCGCTTCCGCGGCCGGACGGGGGGCCGTCCGGCGGGGGAGCGGCGGACCGGCTCGCGGCGCGCGGGCGAGCGGGTGGGCGTGGGCACGGGGGAGACCTCCGCGGGGCTGGGCATGGGTCCGCGAGCACCGTAGGCCCCCGCGATCTTCGGCCCTCGGCGGCGCCCGGGCGGCGCGCACCGGTGTCCCCCGTTCGCGGTAACGTGAGGCTCCTATGAACGCCAAGCCCGACCTGCAGCTGCCTGCCGTGTCCGTGATCATGCCCGTGCTCAACGAGGAGCGGCATCTGCGCGGAGCCGTCCGAGCGATCCTCGCGCAGGAGTACGGCGGCGAGATGGAAGTCGTGATCGCGCTCGGCCCGTCCACGGACCGCACGGACGAGATCGCGGCCGAGCTGGTCCGGGAGGACCCCCGCGTGCACACGGTCCCGAACCCGACCGGCCGCACACCCGCCGCGCTCAACGCCGCGATCAAGGCTTCCCGGCACCCGATCGTGGTCCGCGTCGACGGCCACGGCATGCTCTCGCCGAACTACATCGCGACCGCCGTACGGCTCCTGGAGGAGACCGGCGCGCAGAACGTCGGCGGCATCATGCACGCCGAGGGCGAGAACGACTGGGAGCGCGCGGTCGCTGCCGCCATGACCTCGAAGATCGGGGTCGGGAACGCCGCCTTCCACACCGGCGGCGAGGCCGGCCCCGCGGAGACGGTCTATCTCGGCGTCTTCCGCCGGGAGGCCCTCGAGCAGCAGGGCGGCTACAACGAGGAGTTCATCAGGGCCCAGGACTGGGAGCTGAACTTCCGCATCCGCGAGGCGGGCGGCCTGATCTGGTTCTCACCGGAGCTGAAGGTGTCGTACCGGCCGAGGCCCTCGGTGCGCGCGCTCGCCAAGCAGTACAAGGACTACGGCCGCTGGCGCCATGTCGTCGCCCGCTACCACGAGGGCTCCATCAACCTGCGCTACCTCGCCCCGCCGGCCGCCGTGTGCGGGATCGCTGCGGGAATCGTGGCGGGCGCTGCGATCACCCCGTGGGGCTTCGTGATCCCCGGCGGCTACCTCGCGGCGATCGCCCTGGGCTCGATCCCGGCGGGCCGGGGCCTGCCGCTGAAGGCGCGTCTGCAGATCCCCGTCGCCCTCGCCACGATGCACATGTCGTGGGGCTGGGGCTTCCTGACGAGCCCCAGGTCCCTGGCGAGGAAGGTCATCGCGTCCCGGCGGCCGGCAGTGGTCGGCCAGGCCTGACCGGACTGATTGCCCTAAGCCCCCGGCAGACACACATCAGCCCCGGAAACCCGGCGTTCTCCGGGGCTGATGCACGGGAGGGACGTCAGCACACGGAGCTGGTCGATCCCCCGGTCGAGTTCAGGTAGCCGGTGGCGTGCGTGCAGTACGCGGCTGTGTTGGCCGCGGGACCCCACAACTCGGAACGGGTGGTGTTGTTCAGGGTGGCGCTGCCGGAGGCGGCTGCCGGACAACGGACGAGGGGCTCACCGTGAAGCACGGTGAGCCCTCGACTCGTCACCGGAGCCGGCCCCTCGGACCGGCTCCGGACGTTCACCACCGGTAGGGCGCGTACACGTCCATGCACTGACCGGTGTCCGAGCCGTTGATGGCGTCGGAGTTGCTGGGGATGTCCCCGGGCTTCGGTGTGGACTGCTTCGGGTAGCTGGAGCCGGTACGCCAGTCGGAGCCGACGATGACGGTGACGCCCGACACGTCGGTGGACTTCTTCACGGCACTCATGGGGATGCCCAGTGCCGTGGCGACGCTCCGGGCATCGCCCTCCATGTCTGCGCTCGGGTAGCGCACGACCGTCTGGTCCTCGGACAGCGCCGCGGTCGTGTCGGGCACCGCCCTGGCGAAGCCCTTCCCCACGAGCACCTCGCTGATGTCGCGCGCCCGGCGGGGCACCGGGGCCTGTGTGGACGTCCTGGTGGCGTTCTGCACCACCACGCCCAACCGGTCGGCCGCGACCGTGGCCGAGGGAGCCTTGGCCGCCTGGCTCGTGCTCGTCGTCTTCTTCTGCGTCGGCGTCGTGCCCTTGTCGTCGAACGGCACGTCGTCGCGGATCATCTCCCAGATCTTGTCCGCGTTGGCACCGTCGGGGACCACGTGGTCGTCGTTCTGCGGGTCGGTGACGTTGGGCATCGTCGTCATGGTGATGCGGTTCGTCGGGACCGTCTTGAGCTGCATGGCCAGGTCGTAGAGCTTCTTCACCGAGCCGATCTCCTCGGAGACCTGCAGGGACTTCGTGGCCGCCTCGGCCAGGTTCATCAGCCGGCCGGTGTCGGTGAAGACGTTCTGGCTCTTCAGCGTGCGGATCATCGAGTTCAGGTACATGTGCTGAGCCCTGGCCCGCAGCAGGTCACTGCCCCAGGCGTGCCGGGTGCGCAGCCACTGCAGGGCCTGTACGCCCTTGATGTTGTGCGTGCCGGCCGTCATCTTCAGGCCGGAACCACCGGGCGCCTTGGGCAGCGGGCGGTCCCAGACGTTCTGGTTCACGCAGACGTCGACGCCGCCGATGGCGTCCGCCATCCTCACCACGCCCGCGAAGTCGATCATCATCCAGTGGTCGATGTAGACCTTGGTCAGGTTCTGCCAGGTGGCCAGCGTGCAGCCGGGGCCGCCGCGGGCCAGCGACTCGTTGATGATGGCGTTGGTCGGCGGGTACTCGTGGCCGGTCGCCGGATCCTTGCACTTGGGGATCTCGACCCTGGTGTCGCGGGGGATGCTCACCACGGCCGCGCTCTTGCGGTCGGCGGACAGGTGGATGAGCATCTCGACGTCGGCCAGCGGCGGGTTGCCACGGTTGTCCCTGCTGCCGCCCAGCGCCACGTTCGCGTCGGAGTTACGGCTGTCGGAGCCGATCAGCAGGATGTTCATCGGGGTCTGGCCGGCGGCGTTCGGCTGGGTCTTCTGCGCCTTGGAGTCGCCACTGCTGCGCTCGCCCTTACGGATGTTGCCGTTCAGGTGCTGGTAGTAGAGGTATCCGGCGCCGGCCGTGCCGAGTATGACGACCGACAGAACCGTCGCCGACCACCGCAGCGCACGCCTTCTGCGGCCTCTGCTGCCGCCGCCGCGTCCGCCGCCCGGCCGTCGTCCCCCGCTCGAGCCGTGGTCGTCCGTCGTGTGCCGTTCCTGAGATGAGAGGGACATGGCCTCTTCGACCGCAGATGCTTCCCCGCGCAGACCGTACTGCGTCAACTACCCGTCCTCCCCACCCTTGCGGCACCTGACGGACCTGTCAGGCGTCCTGTTAGACGCACGACCGGCCCATAAGGTGGCGCTGTGCGCTCAACTGGCGCACTGAACCTTGTCCGCTGTGGACTTGTTGGGGACGTCCGGCGCCTTGGTCGGAGCGGTGAGCGGCGTGCCCGGGCCCTGGAAGTCCTGTCCGAGGGTCAGAACGATCGCGGGCAGCCCTTGGTCGTTCTTCTCGCTCTTGCCCGGCTTCAGCGCCGAAGCGGGCAATCCCATGATGTCCGCCAGCTTCCGCGCCTGGTCGGCCTGGTCGGGAGAGTACTCGAGCGTCGTCTTGCTGAGCGTCTTGCCCGCATTGCCGAGCTGGCTGGACTTGGTCACGCCCTCGTTGTTCTGCAGCCAGCTCAGAGTCGCCTGTGCGCTGCCGGCGGGGGCGCCGCCGTTGTAGATGTCGACGCGGATGTCTGCGGCGGCGGAGCGGGACCCCTTGAGGGGGTCGTTCGCGGCAGTCTTCGCCGCCTTCTCCTTCTTCACCGTGGTGAAGGACACGTCGTTCTTGATCGCGTCGAAGACCTCGGGAGCCGAGTCCGGGTCGACGATGACCGTCTTGTGCACCGGGCCGTCCGCCGGATTGTCGCGCACCGGCACGGTCAGGAAGGTGATGTTCTTCGTCGGCACCTTCTTGAGCTCCAGGGCCACGTCCTTGAGGGTGCTCACCTTGTGCAGGCCCGTGTCGACGGTCAGCGCCTTGGTGGCGGCCTCGGCGAGGTCGAGCAGCTTCGTCGGGTTGGTCAGTGTGTCGCTCGAGGCCATCTTGCGCATCAGCGACGCCATGAACTGCTGCTGCACCTTGATCCGGTCCAGGTCGCCCTTGTTACCCCAGGCGTGCCGCGTGCGCACGAACGCGAGGGCCTGCTCGCCCTCGATCTTGGACGGGCCTGCGGGCAGCTTGAGGTGCGACTTCGGGTCGCTGACCGCGTGCTTGAGACACACGTCGACGCCGCCCACCGCCGTCGTCAGCGTCTTCACCGCGTTGAAGTCGAGCATCATGAAGTGGTCGGGCTCTATGCCCCCGGTGATCTCCTTCACCGTGCGCATGGTGCAGCCCGGGTCGCGGCCGTCCTGCCCGAGGCTCGTGTTGAAGCGGACGTTCTGTGTGCCGGGGATGACCTTGACGGTGCCGTCGGGCTGCTTGGTCGGGCAGTCCGGGACGTTGACGATCAGGTCGCGGGGGATGCTCAGCGCGGTCGCGTTCGTCCGGTCCTTGGAGACGTGCAGCAGGATGTTGGTGTCGGCATGGCCGACGCTGCCCGCGTCGCCGTAGCCCTCGTTTCCCTTACCGGTGCGCTTGTCGGTACCGATGATCAGGATGTTGAAGGCCTCGTCCTTGCTGAAGCCGTTCTTCGCGGCGTCACCCACGTCCGTCGTCGAGACGTTGCCCTCGAGGTGCTGCAGGTAGAAGTAACCGGCCGCCGTGACCGCGACGAGCACGAACGCCATGCTGCCGCCGGTCCACAACAGTATCTTCTTCGCTTTGCCCTTCTTGGGCTTGGTACGGCCCCGGCGGCGCCCCGGCGGCTCCGGCGGCGCGCCACGGTGGCGGCGCTGGCCGGGGAGGACGTCCGGGGCCGGTTCCCCGCGGCCGGGTGCCGTGCGGGCGCCCCCCTGCGCGCTGCCGGCGGGGGTTCCCCTACGCGGTCTCGGCACGGACGACTGCGCTCCGGGAGCGGCCAGTCGCAGTTCGTATTCGCCGGTGTTCGGGTTGAGCACCCACTGGTCTGCGGGGTCCATGTTGTCCGCCCGCCCACGGCCTTGCGCGTCCACGGTTGTCCGAATCCTCCGTCGGGGCCACGCGGCGCCTTCCCCCTCGAGGCGCTCGGGTCTCTTCAGCCAGTGCGTGTGCCCAGGACGGACCTCGGGGCGTGGCACCGGATCGCTCACACTATCCGCCCAGTTCAGCCTCGAGCGACGGCGGTGACAAATTCCACGTCCCTACAACCGGGCAATCCGCCCTATTTCTCAGACACTTCTTAGCTCACGCGTTCCCCACCATGGGGTGCGCTTTACCCGCAGGCGTCTTGGGCGGCCGTGTTGCCGGTGAAAGTGGGGGTCGGTCCAGGGGGTGTCTTCTCCTGGGAGCCGGGCCCGGAACCGGGCGGTGTATTGCTCGTTTTTGCGACTGAATTACCCGGAACTTCCTTGGTGACCTCGACCGGCTGGTCCGCGCGCAGGCGCCCGAAGAGTCTGTCCGCCGCCGGCTGCACGAGTTGGTCACGATTGATGTCACCCGGATATGGGGTGCGCGGGGCCGTCAGGAACCGCACATGTTCGGCGGAGAGGTTCCCCAGTCCGCGCACGAGTGCGTAGAGTCCGCGCAGACTCGCCAGACCCGGGTCCGTGGTGAGGGCCGAGGTGGCCGCGTCCAGCACGGGATACAGCTTCACCGGGTTGAGCAGGACGCCGTTGCTGCGCACCTTGGTCACCAGCGCGCCGAGGAAACGCTGCTGGCGCTCCATCCGCTCGGTGTCGCTGCCGTCGCCGAGGCTCTTGCGGGCCCGTACGTAGCCGAGCGCCTGCTCGCCGTCGAGCGTCACCTTGCCCGCGGGCAGTCTGAGCCTGGCGGCCGTGTCGTCGATCGGCTGCCTCAGACACACCTGGACGCCGCCGAGCGCGTCGATCATCTTCTTGAAGCCGTTGAAGTCGACGACCATGTGGTGGTCGATCCGGATGTCCGTGAGCTTCTCGACGGTACGGATCGTGCAGGCCGAACCCCCGGTCGCGAAGGCGTGATTGAACATGGTGAACTGCGCCTCGCTGCGGGTGCCGTCCGGCCGGCCGCAGCTCGGCACGTTCACCATGAGGTCACGGGGCAGGGAGACGGCGGTGGCACTGCGCCGGTCGGCCGCGAGGTGCAGCAGGATCGTGGTGTCGGACCGCTCGGTCCCGGAATCCCGCCCGTACCGGCCGTTGCCGGCGCCCGCACGCGAGTCGGACCCGATGAGCAGGATGTTCCGCGCGCCGCGCACGAGCGAAGCGGGCCGCTCCTTCTCGTGCCGGGCGAGCTCGGCGGCGGCGGCCTCGTCCGCGGTGATGTTCGAGTCCAGCTTCTCGTACGCGACCCACCCGGCCCCGGCGGCACTCAGCAGGAGCGCGGCCAGCCCGACCGCACACCATCGCACCCAGCGCCACCGCCGATGACGTGCTCTCACTGCCGGGTCCACCGCCTTGCGTCGTATGAGCGTGAGCTGCTGTTACGACCATGGCCCGAGGCCGGGTTGCGGGGCGTCCGGTACTGGTCCGGATGGACGCCGACCGCGCCTCTATAGGGGCGCGGGGCTGGGACGATCGTGCGGCTCCGCGGCGTGGCGTGATCAGCCGCAAGGGGCGCGTGGTCGGACGGGGGGCGGGAGCCGCACGCCGCTGATCAGCTGACGGCCGTCGCCGTCACCTTTTCGCTCTCGATCCGCTTCGCCAGCCCTTCCTCTCCCAGCCGCTCGAGATGCCGGCACAACACGACCGAGCCCCCCGCGGCCAAAGGCGCGTACAACCCGGCGCTCAATCCCGCCCACGTGTCATACGGCAACCCCGACAGCAACCGCGCCCCCGGCCCCGTCAGCCCGAGGGGCAGTGCCTCCGTCCGGGCCCGCTCCACGACCTCCGCCGCCGTGCACTCGGCCCCGGCGACGATCAGCGCCGGCTCGTCCGGGTCGACGGGGGTGTACGGCTGGAAGCGGTCGCCCTGGCTCGGCACTTCGACGGCGTAGTCGAGGAAGCCGTCCGGGGTCTGCGGGAAGCGGCCGCCGAGGGGGCGCAGGGCGAGGGCCACGCGCTCTCCGGAACAGGCGCGCGCCGCGTCCAGCGTGTCGGGTCCGCTGACCACGAGGTCGGCGGCGGCCGGATCGCCGCCGACGTCCGCGAGGACGCCCACGGACGAGCAGGCGAGCAGCCACACCGCCGTCTGCCAGTGCGCGGGCAGCAGCAGCGCGACCCGGTCGCCGGGCTCGGCGGCGAGGTCACCCTGAAGGAGATTGGCGGTCTTGGCCACCCAATTGGCGAAGGTGGCCACGGAGAGTTCGACGCGTTCGCCGGTGGCGTCGTCGTAGAAGGTCACCAGGGGACGCGCGGGGTCCGCGGCGAGCGCGGATCGCAGCAGGTCGGCGGGGGTGCGATCGGTGGCGTTCACGGCGCAAGCGTACGCGGGGGCGGACGTGCGCGCGTCGGCGGCGGGGTGTCGGGCGCCACCGGTTCGGCCGAGTGTGGTCGACGGGTCGTCAGATTCCAAATGGACATATATGTCTGACTATGTTCAAGATCGTGGGTATGCGTGGATATCTTGCTTCTTCGATCGGCGTCACCTGCGCGGCGGTACTGACCCTTCCGCTCGAGATCCCGGCCGCGGTGGCCGGAACGGGTGTGCGGGGTCCGTCGGCTTCGGCGGCCGTCCCCGGCAGTACCCAGTCCTTCCCCCTCGTGCCCTTCACCCGTGCCGCCGGGGCGGTGGTCGAAGCGGGCCTGAGCCCGCTGGCGGTGCGCTCCTTCTCCCTCGTGGGCGTCGTCTGGGACGACCCGGGCGCCGAAATCCACGGTCACGTCGAGGTCCGTACCCGCGCGAGCGGGACGCACCGGTGGTCCGGGTGGCAGGAACTCGAGACGCACCACCACGGCCACGGCCCCGACCCCGATACCGCGGAGGGCCGGTCCAGCAGGGCACGCGGGGCGACCGCGCCGCTGTGGGTCGGCGACTCGGACGGAGTGGCGGTACGGGTGAGCACCGAGGGGTACGACGCCGGATCGACACGATCACCGGCGCTCCCCAACGGACTCCGTGTCGAACTGGTCGATCCCGGTGTGGATTCGAAGGCGGGCGCCCCCGGCCCCACCGCCCACGCCCCCGTGCCGGAACCGTCGAACGGGGGCGCACCCGACACCGCGGCCGGCGCGGGCTCGAACGCGTTCGGCCGGGACGCAGGCCGCGCGTCCCTGGATGAGGGCGCGGCCCCGTCACCCTCGCGCGGGGGACGGGAGCCGCAGGGGGCGAAGGAAGCGCAGAGACCGCAGGGGACGGCGAAGGAACCCGGCGAGGCGGAGGAGGCCGTCGACCCTGCGCAGGGGACGGCGAACCCTGCGCAGGAGGCCCCGAACCCCGACAAAGAGACACCGAACACGACGAAAGGGACCGCGAATCCAGTACAGGAGACCGCGAATCCGGCACAGGAGACCACGAATCCGGCAAAGGAGACCGCGAGCCCCGCGGACCCCGTCGGCCCCGCAAAGGAGGCGACCCACACCGCCCCGCGCCCGAAAATCGTCACCCGCAGCGGCTGGGGCGCCGACGAGACCCTGCGCGAGGCGGGTTTCGTCTACACGGACAGCGTGAAGGTGGCGTTCGTGCACCACACGGCGTCGGGCAACAACTACACCTGCGCGCAGGCGCCTTCCGTCATCCGCAGTATCTACCGCTACCACGTGGTGAGTAACGGCTGGCGGGACATCGGCTACAACTTCCTGGTCGACAAGTGCGGAACCATCTACGAGGGCCGCGCCGGAGGCATCGACAAGCCCGTGCTGGGCGCCCACACCCTCGGATTCAACAGCGACAGCATGGGCATCGCCGTCCTCGGCACCTACTCCGGCGACACCAAGCCGCCGGCCCAGACGCTGGACGGCGTGGGCGCACTGAGCGCGTGGAAACTCGGTCTGTACGGCATGGATCCGCGCGGCACGACATACCTGGTGTCCGGGGGTGGCAATCTGTACCCAAAGGGCGAGAAGGCACGACTGAATGTGCTCTCCGGCCATCGCGACGGGTACGCAACGGACTGTCCTGGAGTGCAGCTCTACGGCAGACTCTCCACGATCCGCTCCACCGCGGCCCGCCTGCAGGGCCGCTGAGCGCGGAGGCCGCCGCATGACGAAGGTGTCGGAGAGGGACCTCTCTCACGGTCCTCATAACGCCCCTTGCGGTCCTCGCAACACGGTCTGCATACACTGGTCGGCCGATTCACAGTTTGGCCGGTCCCGGCAGGAAGCAGAGACGACAGGTGACAGAAGCGATCCTCCTGGTCGGCGGTAGAGGCACCCGACTTCGCCCGCTCACGGTGAACACCCCCAAGCCGATGGTTCCGGCGGCCGGGGTCCCGTTCCTCACACACCAGCTGGCGCGGGCGAAGGCGGCGGGCGTGGAGCACGTCGTGCTCGCCACCTCCTACCTGGCAGAGGTCTTCGAGCCGTACTTCGGTGACGGCTCGTCCCTCGGCCTCCGCCTCGAGTACGTGACGGAGGAGGAGCCTCTCGGCACGGGCGGCGCCATCCGCAACGTGGCGAGCCGCCTCCAGTCCGGTCCCGAAGAACCGGTACTGATCTTCAACGGGGACATTCTCACGGGCCTCGACATCCGTGCCCTGGTCCACACCCACCAGTCGACGGGTGCGGACGTGTCGCTGCACCTGACGAAGGTGACGGACCCGAGGGCGTACGGCCTGGTCCCCACGGACGAAACGGGCCGGGTGACGGCGTTCCTGGAGAAGCCGCAGACCCCCGAGGAGATCGTCACCGACCAGATCAACGCCGGCGCGTACGTCTTCCGCCGCTCGGTGATCGACACGATTCCCCTGGGCCGCCCGGTGTCGGTGGAACGCGAGACGTTCCCGGACCTGCTGGCGGCGGGAGCCCATCTCCAGGGCATGGTCGACTCCACGTACTGGCTGGACCTGGGCACCCCGGCTGCCTTCGTGCGCGGCTCGGCGGACCTGGTCCTCGGGCGGGCCCCGTCCCCGGCCGTGCCCGGCCGCTGCGGCGACCGCCTGATCCTGCCGACGGCCTCGGTCGCGTCGGACGCGAAGCTGACGGACGGCACGGTGGTGGGCGAGGGCGCGTTCGTCGGAGAGGGCGCCCGGATCTCCGGCAGCACGGTGCTCTCCGGCGCCGTGGTGGAGCCCGGGGCGGTCATCACGGACTCCCTGATCGGCGCCCGCTCCCGCATCGGCGAGCGCTCGATCGTCACGGGCGCGGTCATCGGTGACGGCGCGGTGGTCGGCGCGGACAACGAACTCCGAGAAGGAGTGCGGGTCTGGTGCGACGCGCGGATCCCGGCGGGCGCGGTGCGCTTCTCTTCCGACCAGCAGTAGCGCCTTTCGACGACGCCGGGTGCCCTGTGTCACACGGGCACCCGGCGTCGCGCTACAACCGCCCGATGTCGCCCCGCCGCATCCGCGGGGCGCGCCGCGGCGGCGCACATCCGCTCAACAGGATCAGCCGTGCCGCCCGGTGCCGCTGGCCGGCGTACGGCTGAAGCAACGACAGCATCACGGAGTCGTCCGCGTCCCGGTCCCCGGCCAGCGCGTATCCGACGATGCCGGGCAGGTGCAGGTCCCCCACGGTCACCGAGTCCGCCGCCCCGTGACTGCGCTGCACGGTCTCGGCCGAGGTCCACGGCCCGATGCCGGGCACCACCTCGAGTCGGGCCTGCGCCTCGGCCGGTTCCATCCCCGCGGCCTGCTCCAGCCGGGCGGCGACCCGCACGGCCCGCAGGATCGTCGACGCCCGCTTGTTGTCCACCCCGGCCCGGTGCCACTCCCAGGACGGAATGAGCGCCCACGTCCGCGGCGCCGGCATCACATGCATCCGCCCCGGCGCGGGTCCCGGCGCCGGTTCCCCGAACTTCCGTACGAGCAGCCGCCACGCCCGGTATGCCTCGTCCGTCGTGACCTTCTGCTCCAGGATCGACGGGATCAACGACTCCAGTACCAGGCCGGTCCGGGTGAGCCGCAGTCCCGGTCGGCGGTGCCGTGCCAGCGCGACCAGTCGGTGCCGTGGCTCGAAGGCGTCGGGATCGTCCAACGCGCCGAGAAGTTCCGGCAGTTGGTCCAGCAGCCACTCCGCACCGGGCCCCCAGGCCTCCGCCTCGGCGACCCCGCCCCGGAGCGCGACCCGCAGCGTGCCCGGACCGAGCGGCGTACGGCTGGCTCGCCACACCGAGCCGTCGGGCGTCGCCCGGAAGGTGGGATCGGCGGGCCCTCGCCGCAGCGGCCCGAGCACCAGGCCCAGGTCCAGCGGCCCGGGCGGGGTCCAGGTCCGCCGCCGTCCGGGTGCCGCGGCCGGCCGGGGAACGCCCGCGGGCACGACGACATGCCCACCGCGCGCGGTCGTGGGGGTGGGGCGGGGAGCGAATCGTCCGGCCACGGATGAGGTCCTGGTGGGTGTCGTCGTGTTCTGGGTGTCGTCCTACGAGGGTTCTGAGCGCGGTCCCACGAGGGTTCCGGGTGTCGTCCCACGAGGGTTCCGGTTGTCGTCCTACGAGGGTAGGGGCGCGTGCCCGGCTCCGGGCGCCTTGCGGCTGCGCCCCCGCTCACCGCACCTCGATGAACGCCCCCGCATCCCGCTGAGGCCGCGGCTTCGGTTCCTCAGCCGGATGCCCCACCGCCACGGCGCCCATCGGCTCCCAGTTCGCCGGCAGTTCCAGCACCTCGCGCACGACGTCCCGGCAGAACATCGTCGAGGACACCCACGCCGAGCCCAGCCGTTCCCCGGCAAGCGCGACGAGGAGGTTCTGCACCCCCGCGCCCGTCGCGACCACGAACATCTCCCGCTCGGCCGCGTCCCGCCGCGCGTCGCCGTAGGTGTGGGAGCCGTCCATGACCATGCACGGCACGACGAGGTACGGCGCGTTGCGCAGCACGTCGCCGCGCCGGACGCGCTTGGCGATGGACTCCTCGGTCTTCCCGTCCCGGCGCAGGTCGGCGATCCACGCGTCCCGCATCGCGTCGAGCAGCCGCGTCCGCGACTCCTC
This sequence comes from Streptomyces sp. Y2F8-2, assembly GCF_014905555.1. GTDB lineage: Bacteria > Actinomycetota > Actinomycetes > Streptomycetales > Streptomycetaceae > Streptomyces > Streptomyces cynarae. The sequence continues at coordinate 49,290 of NZ_BNGS01000017.1, forward strand.
GGACTCCAGCAGCACGAACCGCCACGGTGTGGTGTGGTGCGGCGCCGGAGCCGTCACGGCGGCGGCCACCGCACGGCGTACGGCACCGGCGTCGACGGGCTCGTCGGTGAACGCGCGCACCGTACGCCGCTGGACCACCGCCTCCCGTACCGCCTCGGACGTGCCCAGCCGGAACATGTCGTCGTGCGCACCGCGCACCATCGCCCGCGCGCCGTCGCCGTGGTCACCGGTCACCACGTGCGGCAGCCCGCGGACCACCGCGACGGGCAGCCCGGCTGCCTTGCCCTTGACCAGGTCGCCCGCGGCCGCCAGCTCGTCGGCCGTGGCGACGACGGTCGCGCTCAACGGGTTGCCGTGCGCGTCCGTGCCGCCCCGCAGGTCGTCGAGGACCCGTACGCCCGCCGCCCCGATGGCGACGTCGGTGAGCCCGGTGCGCCAGGGCCGTCCGAAGGTGTCCGTGACGATCACGCCGACCTCCACGCCGAGCGTGTCCCGCAGGCCCTCGCGGATGGCGCGCGCGGACGCGTCGGGGTCCTCGGGCAGCAACAGCACGGTGCCCGCAGGGGTGTTGGAGGCGTCGACACCGGCGGCGGCCATCACCAGGCCCTGCCGGTTCTCCACGATCCTGAGCGGACCGCGCCGGGCCACGACCCGCACGGTCTCGGCGTCGATGGCGGCCTCCCGGTCGTCCGCCCGGACGACGCGTCCTTCCGCCTTCGAGACGATCTTGGAGGTGACGAGCAGGACGTCGCCGTCGACGAGCCCCGGCTCGGCCGCGGCGATCACCTTGGCGAGGTCGTCGCCCTCACGGATCTCCGGCAGCCCCGCAAGCGCCCAGACCCGGTAGGCGGGTGCCGCGACGGGAGTCCGGCCACCGGTCCCGGCATCCATGGAAAGCCCGCCGCTCAAGCCCCCCGCACCTCCTCCGCCAGCGCGAGGGCCTCCCGGGCCATCCGCGCCGTCGCTTCCAGGTCCGTCATCATCAGCGGTACCGCTCGGCAGCGGATGCCGGCCGTCTCCACGCGCTCCACGGCGGCCGCGTCGACCGTGTCGACGAGCCAGCCGTCCAGCAGCCCCGAGCCGTAGTGCTCGGCCACCGCGGCGGCCGTGGACTCCACGCCGACCGCGGCGAGCACCTTGTCGGCCATCCCGCGCACCGGAGCGTCACCGATGATGGGGGACAGGCCCACCACCGGGACCCCGGCGTCCGCGATGGCCTCCCGGATGCCGGGGACCGCGAGGATCGTGCCGATGGAGACGACGGGATTGGACGGCGGAAAGAGGATCACGTCCGCCTCGGCGATCGCCTCCAGGACACCCGGCGCGGGTTTCGCCTGCTCGGCGCCGACCGGCACGACCGCCTCGGCCGGGACGGAGGCGCGCAGGCGCACCCAGTACTCCTGGAAGTGGATCGCCTTGCGCTCGCCCGGGCCCGCGGCTGAGCCGCTGTCGGGCAGGGTGACGGCGACATGGGTCTCGACGCGGTCGTCCGACATGGGGATGAGCCGGACCCCCGGCTTCCAGCGGTCGCACAGGGCCTCCGTCACCGCGCTCAGCGGGTAGCCCGCGCCCAGCATCTGGGTCCGCACGATGTGCGTGGCGAAGTCGCGGTCGCCGAGCCCGAACCACTCCGGCCCGACGCCGTACGCCGCGAGTTCCTCCTTGAGGTGGAAGGTCTCGTCGGCCCGGCCCCAGCCCTGTTCCTCGTTGATGCCGCCGCCGAGCGTGTACATCACCGTGTCGAGGTCCGGGCAGACCTTCAGCCCGAAGAGGTGGATGTCGTCGCCGGTGTTGCCGATGACGGTGATCTCCGCGTCGGGGACGGCCCGCTTCAGACCCCGCAGAAACCGGGCACCGCCGATGCCGCCTGCCAGAACCACAATGCGCATGGATGCAGTCTTGCAGGCGCCTACGACAACGCGTGACCCGGCGGTGACACCCGCGACGCCCCCCCGGCACCGGGCGGGTCCCGGCCCGCCGCCGGGCTCCCCTGCCGTCGGGGCTCCCCTTTTCTTCCTTCCGGGGGCTCTCAGGCCGTGACCGTGTCCACCGTGCCGCGCTCCGCCGTGCACGCCCTGGTGTGCATCGGCATCTCCGTCAGCCCGGGGAAGTAGACGTGCAGGCTGACCGCCGGTTCCAGCGCGTCGTTCACCACTTCGTGTACGTAGCCGGGCGCGAACACGCGCTGCGCCCCCTTGCGCAGTGCGCGCGTGCCGCGCTCCGTGCGCTCCGTGAGTGCGCCGTGCAGGACGGTCAGTACGCCCGACGAGCGCCCGTGGTCGTGCAGCCCGCTGCCCTGCCCGGGAACCCAGGACAGAAGCCACACCTCGTAGCCGGGCCCGGTCTGCAGCCGGTGGTACCAGCGGGAGGTCGCGTCGTAGCGGACCAGGTGCTCCCACCTGGAGCGGTCGGCGGCGATGGAGCGGGCGAGCCCGGCGAACTCGGAAACGGTGACCGGGTGCTCGCGCGGCGGCTGAAGCAGGTGCGGTACTTCCAGGATGTCGCCGGCGATCTGCAGGTCGCTGTTGCTGTTCATGGGTGCGGTGGTTCCTCGGCGGGAGAGAGCGGGGGGTGGGGTGTCGCGTGTCGTGCGCCCGGGGCACGGGCATGACGCGAGCCCTGGTGCGGGCGGAGGGAACTACAGCCGGTCCGTGTGGACCCGGGAGCGGCCGGAGCGCGAGGGAAGGCTCAACAGCCGGAACAGCAACAGCTACAGCGAGCGCGGGCAGCACCGTGGGACCCGGCGGTGCGGGTCTGGGTGAGTGCCGAGTTCGCGAGCATGCCCACTAGGACATCGGTTCACACCTTTCCCTGTCAACTTGACGTCCGCCATGTGGGAGCTGTTTCACCTCATCCGGTTCATCCTGCAGAGGAAAGGTTTGTTCAGTGCGGTCGGGGGGACACATGGCGCACCGCCGGGCGCGTGGACGTCGTTGCGATCTCGTGATCCGAATGTGATCCGGTTCGCTGCGGCGTGCGTGTCGGAACGAGATCGAACTGCTGGGCGTCCTTCTCGGTGAGGGGTGACAGGGCCACCTGGACCCCCACAGGCTGTCAGGGTTTATGCCGATTTGAACACTTTCCGCATAGCCTTGGTTCCGCAGAGTGAATAAGGGGCCCAATAGCAGATCTCGGCTTGACTGGCCCGGATCGGCACACTTGTAATTTCACTCGTGTCGTTCAGCCGGATTCGGTAACGGCTACATCACGGGGACGCGAAAGACAGACGAGGGGCGCACATGACCGAGCTGGTGCAGCAACTGCTGGTCGACGACGCGGACGAGGAACTCGGCTGGCAGGAGCGCGCGCTGTGCGCCCAGACCGACCCCGAGTCCTTCTTTCCCGAGAAGGGCGGCTCCACCCGCGAGGCCAAGAAGGTCTGCCTCGCCTGCGAGGTCCGCTCCGAGTGCCTCGAGTACGCGCTCGCCAACGACGAGCGGTTCGGCATCTGGGGCGGTCTGTCCGAGCGGGAGCGCCGCCGTCTGAAGAAGGCCGCCGTCTGACGTCGCCGTGGTCACCGTCGACACTGCCCGAAAAGAGTCGTTCACGTCGTAAAGCAGTCGCATGCGGGTGTGGCGGCCGGCTCGCCCGGCGAGCGGCGAAAAGCCGCACATCCTTTCGTAACGAATGGCCCGTCGCAGGTGGGTTGTCCACAGGCGGCGGGCCGTGATCTTGTCCAGCCGTTAGTGTGGGCCTCCGTCCGAGACGTCCCGCTGCCCCCTCGGGGCACAGGCGTCCACCGCAGTCCAACGAACCGGGGCCCGTACCTCGATGTCCGTGCACAGCCATACGGCGGTCCAACACGACCCGTCACCACCAGAGTTCCCGCGTCACGTGGTCACCGCGGTGCTCGTCGCCCACGACGGCGCCCGCTGGCTGCCCGACGCGCTCGCCGGGCTGCTCGGCCAGGAGCGCCCCGTGCAGAACGCCGTGGCGGCCGACACCGGCAGCGCTGACGACTCCGCCCAGCTGCTCACCGACGCCCTCGGCCCCGACCGCGTCCTGCACCTGGCCCGGCGCACCGGTTTCGGCCAGGCCGTCGAGGAGGCGAACCGCTCCGCGCCCGTACCGACCCCGGACGATCTGCCGTACCTCAGGCGCCCCAGCGGCTGGGACCCCGTGACCCGCACCTGGCGGGACGAGGCCTACGACATGCCCGAGCTGCCGTACGGCGAGCCGGTGCAGTGGCTGTGGCTCCTGCACGACGACTGCGCCCCCGAACCGGGCGCACTGGCCGAGCTCCTGCGCGTCGTGGAGCACGAGGCCGAGCTGGGTCGCGAGGTCGCCGTGGTCGGCCCCAAGCTCCGCGGCTGGTACGACCGCCGGCAGCTGCTCGAGGTCGGCGTCACCATCGCCAACTCCGGCCGTCGCTGGACCGGCCTGGACCGCCGTGAACAGGACCAGGGCCAGCACGACCACGTCCGCCCGGTCCTGTCCGTGTCCACCGCCGGCATGCTGATCCGGCGTGATGTCTTCGATCAGCTCGGCGGATTCGACCGGAACCTGCCGCTGATGCGTGACGACGTCGACCTGTGCTGGCGCGCCCAGGCCGCCGGCCACCGCGTCCTCGTCGCCCCCGACGCGGTCGTACGGCACGCCGAGGCGGCGTCCCGCGAGCGCCGCACCGTCGACTGCGTGGGCCGCACCGCGGCCTCCCCGCACAAGGTCGACAAGGCGGGCGCCGTCTACACGCTCCTCGTCAACGCCCGTTCCGCACAGCTGCCCTGGGTCCTGCTCCGTCTGGTGCTCGGCACCCTGCTGCGCACGGTGGCGTACCTCGTCGGCAAGGTGCCCGGGCAGGCCGTCGACGAGATCCGCGGCCTGCTGGGGACGCTGCTGCGGCCCGAGCGGATCATCGCCGGACGCCGCAGGCGCGGCCGCCCGCAGGTCGACAAGGGCGAGCTGCGGGCGTTGTTCCCGCCGCCCGGAGCGACCGTCCGGGCCACCGTCGAACAGGTCGCGAGCAACCTGGTGGGTCGCTCCGACCCCGAGGTGTCCTCGGCCGGCCGGCACGGCGGCGGCCTGGAGTCCGGACCCGGAGGCGACGACGCCGACTTCCTGGAGGTCGAACAGTTCGCCCGACTCAGGCGCATCGCCCGCAAGCCCGGACCGGTGCTCTTCGGCGTCCTCCTGCTGGTCTCGCTCGTCGCCTGCCGCGCGCTGCTCGGCGGCGGCGCGCTCGCGGGCGGTGCGCTGCTGCCCGCGCCCGCCGACTCCTCCGAGCTGTGGTCGCGCTATCTCGACGCCTGGCATCCGGTGGGCACCGGCGGTACGCATTCCGCGCCGCCCTATCTGGCACTCGTCGCCCTGCTCGCCTCGATGCTGCTCGGCTCCACCGGTCTCGCGGTCACGGTGCTGCTCGTCTGCTCGGTGCCGCTCGCCGGGTTCACCGCGTACTTCGCCTCGCGTCCCCTGGTCGAGTCGAGGCTGCTGCGCGCGTGGGCGTCCGTCGCCTACGCCTTCCTGCCCGCCGCCACCGGCGCCCTCGCCGGCGGCCGCATCGGCACCGCGGTCCTCGCGGTCCTGCTGCCGCTCATCGCGCGCGCGGGTATCGCGGCCAGCGGTCTCGCCCACGCCTCCGGTGCGCGTGGCAGCTGGCGCGCCACCTGGGCCTACGCACTCCTGCTGACGGTCACCACCGCGTTCACCCCGATCGTGTGGCCGATCGCCGTGCTCCTGGGCGTCGCGCTGCTCGTCGTGCGCCGCGACGACATCGTCGCCTACGGTCTGCGCTTCCTCGCCCAGGTCGGCACCCCGCTGCTGCTGCTCGCCCCGTGGTCGCTGTCGCTGCTGCCGTTCGGCTTCTTCAAGGAGGCCGGTCTGGCGTACGGCGCGAGTGCGGCCTCCGCCTCCGACCTGCTCGGCGCCAGCCCGGGCGGACCGGGCACGGTCAGCGGGCTCATGCTCATCGGCGTCGTCCTCGCCGCGCTGGCCGCCCTGATGCGCGGCGAGCGCCAGGCCGCCGTCTGGACGGCGTGGGCGGCCGCCCTGGTGGCGCTCGTCTTCGCGGTCCTGTCCAACCGCTCCGCCTGGGCCGGACCCGCGACCCTCGCCTACGGCCTCGCGCTGCTGGCCGCCGCGGCGGTCGGTGCGGACGGCGCACGCGCACGCGTGGCCGAGCAGAGCTTCGGCTGGCGCCAGCCCGTCGCCGCGCTCATCGCGTTCGCGTCCGCGGCCGGTCCCCTGCTCATCGCCGCCGGGTGGATGATCCGCGGCGCGGACGGTCCGCTGGAGCGGCGCGACCCCGTGCAGGTGCCCGCGTTCGTCGCCGAGGAGAGCGGCACCAGTGACCAGGCCCGCACTCTCGTCCTCGACGGCGAATCCACCGTGCGCGTGGGCTACACCCTGGTCCGCGGTTCCGGCGCCCGCCTGGGCGACGGCGAACTCGCCGCCGAGGACGGCGAGAACAAGCAGCTCGACAAGGTCGTCGCCAACCTCGTCGCGGGTTCCGGCGCCGACCAGGCCGACGAACTCGGCGGCTTCGCCGTGCGCTACGTCCTCGTCCGCAAGGGCGCGCCCCGCGACATCAGCCGCATCCTGGACGCCACACCCGGCCTGACCCGGCTCAGCCAGCAGGACGGCAGCGCACTGTGGCGCGTCGACCACGAGGTCTCCCGCGCCGCGATCGTCGGCGGCACGGGCGCGCCGCAGCCCGTCGCGGCCGGGCCCGTGGAGATCCACACCACGATCCCCTCGGGCGGCGAGGGCCGCATCCTGCGGATCGCCGACACGGCCGACCCGGACTGGACCGCCACCCTGGACGGCAAGCCGCTCACCGCCACCACCGTGGACGGCTGGGCCCAGGGCTTCCGACTGCCCGCCTCCGGCGGCAGGTTGGACGTCACCTATGACACCCCGTTCGGCCACACCGCCTGGCTGTGGGCGCAGGGCGCGCTCGCCGTCGTCCTGGTGGTGCTCGCCCTCCCCGGGCGCCGCCGTGACGTCGACGACGACCTCCCCGAGGAGCGGGTGGTGCCCGCGCAGGACACCACCGGCGAGGGCCGCCGCGCCCGCCGGCTGCGGGCGCAGGCCGAGGCGGAGGAGCCCGCCCAGGGCGCCGACACCCCGCCCGCCCCTCCGCAGGAGCCCCCCGCCGCCGTCCCGCACCAGCCGGCGTACGGGGAGTGGGACACGACGGGCTACGCGGACACCGAGTACGGCTCCTACGGCGGCGAGCACTACCAGGGCGTCCCCCAGCAGTACGCGCCGGGCGCCTACGAGCAGCAGCAGTACCAGGCCGACCCTTATCAGGGTGCCCAGTACGACCCGTACGGGTACGGCAACACGGCGCCGTACGACCCGACGTACACCCAGGGCTACGCCACGCCGTACGACCCGGCGCACGGCACCGACAGTGAGCGCCCCGACGGGAGCCAGCAGTGAACCGTACGACCCTGTCCCTGATCGTCGGCGCGACCGCGCTCGCCGCCGTGACCGGATTCGCGGCACTCGGCGCGCCGGCCGCCTCCGGCAGCGACACCCCGAAGGCGGCCGCACGGCTGCCGGTGGAGCAGACCCGGCTGCTGTGCCCCCAGCCGAGCAACTCGGACATCGCCGACACCTCGTACACGTCCTTCACGCCGGTCGCGCAGGGCACCGGCGGCAGCGGCAAGGCCCAACTGACCGCGGCCGCCGAGCAGTCGGCGGACAGCGCCGACACCGGCAAGAGCGGCAAGGCGGGCAAGGGCAAGGGCAAGAAGCAGTCCGACGCGCCGGCACTGACCCCCAAGCAGCCCGGCACCCCGGCCACCGGGGACGGCTCGGGCGCCGACACGCCCGCGCTGATCGGCACCGCCACGGGCAGGTTCGCGCCCGGCTGGACGGTCCAGGAGACCACCGCGGTCGCCGCCGGCTCCGGGCGCGGCTTGCTCGGCGTCAACTGCTCCGCCCCCGACACCGAGTTCTGGTTCCCTGGCGCCAGCACCGCCGCCTCGCGCACCGACTACGTGCACCTGACCAACCCCGACGACTCCGCCGCGGTCGTCGACATCGAGCTGTACGGCAAGGACGGCAACCTGAAGTCGGCGGTCGGCGAGGGCATCACCGTCCAGCCGCACTCCAGCGAACCGGTCCTGCTGTCCACGCTCACCGCAGCCAAGGAGAGCGACCTCACGGTCCACGTCAGTGTCCGCAGCGGTCGGGTCGGCGCCGCCGTGCAGGCCCTGGACGACAAGCTGGGCGGCGACTGGCTGCCCGCCTCCACGGACCCGGCGGCGTCCCTGGTGCTGCCCGGCATCCCCAAGGACGCCACCGACGTGCGTCTGGTCGTCTTCACGCCCGGTGACTCCGACGCCGACCTCAAGGTGCGCCTCGCCTCGCCCTCCGGGGAGATCACCCCGGCCGGGAACGAGACGGTGCACGTGAAGGCCGGCATGACCACCGCGGTGGACCTCGGCGGCATCACGCGCGGCGAGGCCGGCTCCCTGGTGCTGACGCCCAGCGACACCCCGGTCCCGGTGGTCGCCGCGCTGCGCGTGGTGCGGGGCAAGGGCGGCGGGCAGGAGTCGGCGTTCATCCCGGCCACCGCGCCGGTCGGCACACGCGGGTCGGTCGCCGACAACAGCGCCAAGGGCACCACGCTCTCGCTCGCCGCACCGGGCGCCACGGCGACCGTCAAGGTCACCGCGTCCGCGGGCAGCCAGGGCGGCACGGCCGTGACGAAGCAGTTCACGATCAAGGGCGGCACGACACAGGACGTGGAGGTGCCCATGCCGAGCGGCCTGAAGGGCACCTACGCGCTCACCGTGGAGACGCTCTCCGGCGGCCCCGTCTACGCCTCCCGCACCCTCCAGACGACCATGGAGGGGCTGTCGGCGTTCACGGTGCAGACCTTGCCGGACGACCGGGGCACGGTGGCCGTACCGGAGGCGCAGCAGGACCTGTCGGTGCTGCTGGAGAAGTGACGGAAGGATCCGTGAGGGTGCGGAAGGATCCGTGAGCGTGCGGGGCTCAGTCCTCGCCGTAGCGCGGATCCACCGTCTCCGGTGTCAGCCCCAGCAGCTCCGCCACCTGCTCCACGACCACCTCGTGGACCAGGGCGGCACGCTCGTCGCGGCTCTTGGTCCGGATCTCGACCGGGCGCCGGTAGACCACCACGCGGGCGCGGCGACCGTCGCGGGCCGGGATGGTGCCTCCCAGGGGTACGGCCTCGTCGCTCCAGCCCGCGCCGGGGCCGTCCAGGCGCGGCACCTCCAGAACCAGGAAGTCGATGTCGGCGAGCTGCGGCCAGCGCCGCTCCAGGCGCTCCACGGAGTCCTGCACCAGATCCGCGAACACCTCGGCGCGGCTCGCGGAGAGCGGCACCTGAGGCGGTGCGACGGGGCCGCGCATGCCTCGGCCGTGGCGGTCACGGCGGCGGGGCCCGGGTGCGGCGGCGCGGGGCGGTACGGGGGTGTCCATCACTGAAAGAAGCGTAGTCCCCGCCGGGGCGCCACGCCCGGCCCCGCGCGAACCCACGGCGCTTCGGCCGCGCCCGTCCGGCCGACTCGCCCCGGACGGTCCGGCCCCGGGCGAGTGCAGGCCACACGGCATGTCGCCCGATGACCATTCCAGCCAAGCTTGGGCTCGATTCCGTATCCCTCCGGGACCGTCGAGCTCATGAACTTTGACGAGGTTTGTACCAAGTGGTGACCGCTTTCAAAGCCGTCCGGTATCCCGTCATGGGCTGTCCGCGCAGGTCAGCCAGGCGGCCCCGAAAGGGGGTGTGGGCTGTTTCACAGCACGACACGGTGGAGTGACCTGGGGGAGAGTCGTCGCGGCCCGCTCAAGAGTGCGGTACCGTCCAACGTCGTGAGCCCTGTACGTCGCTGTTCGCGCACCGCTTGCGGCCGACCCGCCGTCGCGACGCTGACGTACGTCTACGCCGACTCGACCGCGGTCCTCGGCCCGCTCGCCACCTACGCCGAACCCCACTGCTACGACCTGTGCGCCGAGCACTCCGAGCGGCTGACCGCGCCGCGCGGCTGGGAGGTCGTCAGGCTGCTGGACGGCTCGGCCCCCACGCGCCCGAGCGGCGACGACCTCGAGGCGCTGGCCAACGCGGTCCGCGAGGCGGCCCGCCCGCACCAGCGCACGGCCGAGGCGAGCGGCGGCAGCGCCCGTACGGCCGACCCGATGGAGGTCGCACGCCGCGGCCATCTGCGCGTCCTTCGCTCACCCGACAACTGAGCGTCCGCCCTCCTCGTCATCCCTCCTTTGCACCCCCTGGTCGCACTCCCTGCCCCTGTCAGGTGCGTCCCGCGGACCCGTGTGCCGGTGATATCCGGCATGAACTCCGTCCGAACTGTTCGTCGGATTCCAGGGCCCCGGGCTGGGCACCGGCCCCAGCAGGTAATTTGGGGGCATCGTTGAGAACTCAGGAGGGTTGGCCGTGGCTGCTGATCTGTCGCAGATCGTGAAGGCGTACGACGTACGCGGGGTGGTCCCGGACCAGTGGGACGAGACGCTGGCCGAGCTGTTCGGCGCGGCTTTCGCCCAGGTGACCGGTGCGGACGCGATCGTGATCGGCCACGACATGCGGCCCTCGTCCCCGGGCCTGGCGGACGCCTTCGCGCGTGGAGCCGCCGGACTCGGTGCCGACGTCACCGAGATCGGCCTGTGCTCGACGGACCAGCTGTACTACGCGTCGGGCGCGCTGAACCTGCCGGGCGCCATGTTCACGGCCTCGCACAACCCGGCGAAGTACAACGGCATCAAGATGTGCCGCGCGGGCGCCGCGCCCGTCGGCCAGGACACGGGCCTGGCCGAGATCCGCGCCCTGGTCGAGGAGTGGCTGGACGGGGAAGCGCCGCAGCCCGTGGAGACGCCGGGCACGATCACCCGGCGCGACACGCTGGAGGACTACGCGGCCTACCTGCGCACCCTCGCCGACCTGACCTCGATCCGCCGCCTGAAGGTCGTCGTCGACGCGGGCAACGGCATGGGCGGCCACACCGTGCCGACCGTCCTCGCCGGGCTGCCCGTCGAACTGGTCCCGATGTACTTCGAGCTGGACGGCACCTTCCCGAACCACGAGGCCAACCCGCTCGACCCGAAGAACATCGTCGACCTGCAGAAGCGGGTGCGCGAAGAGGGCGCCGACATCGGCATCGCCTTCGACGGCGACGCGGACCGCTGCTTCGTCGTCGACGAGCACGGCGACCCGGTCACCCCGTCCGCGATCACCGCGCTGGTCGCCGCCCGGGAACTCGCCAAGCACGGCGGCAAGGGCACGATCATCCACAACCTGATCACGTCCTGGTCGGTGCCCGAGGTCGTCCGGGAGAACGGCGGCACGCCGGTCCGCACCCGCGTCGGCCACTCCTTCATCAAGGCGGAGATGGCCCGCACCGGCGCCATCTTCGGCGGCGAGCACTCCGCGCACTACTACTTCAAGGACTTCTGGAACGCCGACACGGGCATGCTCGCCGCGCTCCACGTCCTCGCGGCCCTCGGCGGCCAGGAGGGCCCGCTCTCCCAGCTCGTGGCCGAGTACGACCGCTACGTGGGCTCCGGAGAGATCAACTCCACGGTCGACGACCAGAAGGGCCGCCTCGCCGCCATCAAGGCCGCCTACGAGGGCCGCGAGGGCATCGAACTGGACGAGCTGGACGGCCTGACCGTCTCCTCCGCCGACTGGTGGTTCAACGTCCGCCCGTCCAACACCGAACCCCTCCTGCGCCTGAACGCCGAGGCGAGGGACGAGGCGACCATGACGAAGATCCGGGACGAGGCACTGGAGATCATCCGGGGCTGACGCACCACCACACGCCGCGCCGGGCGGGGCGGGCGCACGGCAGCGCCCGCCCCGGCCAACCCCCGCATGCCGCCGTCCGCAGCGGTAGTCTGACCAGGCCAAGCGCACCAGCCCGAAGGGACCCGTCATGCCGCTCGAAGCCGGACTCCTCGAGATCCTCGCCTGCCCGGCGTGCCACGCACCGCTCAAGGAGGAGGAGAGCGAGCTGGTCTGCACCGGCCAGGACTGCGGGCTCGCCTACCCCGTCCGGGACGGCATCCCGGTCCTGCTCGTCGACGAAGCCCGCCGCCCCGCCTGACGCACCCGGCGATCGGAGGCTGCCGCCCATGCTCGACGAATCGCTGCTCGACGACCCCGAGGCGCTGGCGCGCGCCGACCGACGCGGACTGCTCCGGGGCGCCGCCGAGGCAGGCGCCCGGGTCCGCACAGCCGTGCGGTTCGCCACCGAGGCGGGGGTCAACGACCTGAGGCCCGACGGTCGGCCCCGAGCCGTGCTCATCGCGGGCCCCGGCACCGCCTCCCTGGGCGTCGCCGAACTGCTCGGCACCCTCGCCGGCGCCGCCTGCCCGGTCGTCCGCATCCACCCCGCCGGCGTCGCCCCCGCCGCCGGCGCCCTGCGCTGGGAGCTGCCCGGCTGGGCCGGGCCCGTCGACCTGCTGCTCATCGCCACCCCCGACGGCTCCGAACCCGGCCTCGGCATCCTGGTCGAGCAGGCCTACCGCCGCGGCTGCACCGTCGTCGCCGTGGCCCCCGCCCGCTCCCCGATCACGGAGGCGGTGACCGCCGCCCACGGCCTGTTCGTGCCCATGGCGACCGCCCCGTACGAGCAGGACGAACCCCTCGCCGCCTCCGCGCCCGGCGTCCTGTGGGCCCTGCTCACCCCGCTGCTCGCCCTCCTGGACCGCACCGGCCTGCTCTCCGCGCCGCCCGACGTCCTGGAGAAGGTCGCCGACCGCCTCGACCAGGTCGCCGAACGCTGTGGCCCGGCCATCGCCACCTACGGCAACCCCGCCAAGAACCTCGCCGCCGAGCTCGCCGAAGCGCTCCCGGTGATCTGGACGGAAGGCGTCTCCGCCGCACCCGCCGGCCGCCGCTTCACCGCCGCGCTCGCCGAGCTGGCCGGCCGTCCCGCGCTCACCGCGCAGCTGCCCGAGGCACTCGCCGCGCACGGCGTGCTGCTCTCGGGCCCACTCGCCGCGGGCGCCGACCCCGACGACTTCTTCCGCGACCGCGTCGAGGAGGCACAAGCCCTGCACGCGCGCGTGGTACTCCTGCGGGACCGTCCCATCGGCGGCCTGAGCGCCGCCCCCGCCGCCCGAGAACTGGCCCTCAGCCACGACACGGCGATCAGCGAACTCGAACCCGAGGACGGCGACGAGCTGGAGACCCTCGCGGAACTGATCGCCATCACGGATTTCGCCGCCGTTTACATGGCGCTCGCTTTCGGCGCCTGACCTGGCCCTGTCACCGGGGAGGTCCACAGCGGACCCTTCGGCCACAGCACTAGGCTCACACCATCTGACCAGCGCGCACCGGCCGACGCGTCCAGAGCGGCGCCGACCGGGAGCGTACGTACGGAGACGAAGAAAACTCATGGATCGCCTCGACAACACCATCCGCCCCTACGCCTGGGGTTCGACCACCGCCATCCCCCGGCTCCTCGGCGTGGAGCCGACCGGTGAGCCGCAGGCGGAGATGTGGATGGGCGCCCACCCCGGCGCACCCTCGCGCACCCCGCGCGGCCCTCTGAACGAGGTGATCGAGAAGGCTCCGGAACGGGAACTGGGGCAGCGGACTCTCGCCCGGTTCGGCCCCCGGCTGCCGTTCCTGCTGAAGATCCTCGCCGCCGGCGCCCCGCTCTCCCTCCAGGTCCACCCCGACCTGGAGCAGGCGAAGGAGGGCTACGCCGACGAGGAGCGCCGCGGCATCCCCGTGGACGCGCCCCACCGCAACTACAAGGACGCCAACCACAAGCCCGAACTGATCTGCGCCCTCACCGAGTTCGACGGCCTGTGCGGCTTCCGGGCCCCCGACGCGGCCGCCGACCTGCTCGCCGGACTCGACGTCGACTCCCTCAAGCCGTACGTCGACGTGCTGCACGCCCACCCCGAGGACGCCGCCCTGCGCGAGGTCCTCACCGCCGTGCTGAGCGCCGACCCCGAGGAGATGACCCACACGGTCACCGAGGCGGCGGCCGCCTGCGCCCGCCTCGGCGGCGCCTACGCCCCGTACGCCGACATCGCCCACCACTACCCCGGTGACCCGGGAGTGATCGCCGCGATGCTGCTCAACCACGTCCGGTTGCAGCCCGGTGAGGCCCTCTACCTCGGCGCCGGCGTCCCGCACGCCTACCTGAGCGGCCTCGGCGTCGAGATCATGGCCAACTCCGACAACGTCCTGCGCTGCGGCCTGACCCCCAAGCACGTCGACGTCCCCGAACTGCTGCGGATCGTCCGCTTCGAGGCGAGCGACCCCGGTGTCCTGCGCCCCGAGGCGTCCGCGGACGGCGAGGAGGTCTACGAGACACCGATCGACGAGTTCCGCCTGTCCCGGTACGTCGTGACCGACGGCGCCGCCCCCCACGACCTCACGCGCGCGACCCCGCAGATCCTGCTGTGCACGGCCGGTTCCGTCCGCGCGGGCGACCAGGTGCTCGCGCCCGGCGAGTCGGTGTTCGTACCGGCGGAGGACAAGGCCGAGGTGTCCGGGGCCGGCACGGTCTTCCGGGCCACGGTCGCCGCCTGACACCGGCGCCGGGCCCCCGGGCCGGGCGCCGTCACGGTCCCGGCCCGGCGCACCGCTGCCGGAGCCTGCTGCAACAATGGCCCACCGGCAAAGGACGGGCAAAGCCCCGGACGGCGTACGGTACGTACGGACGTCCCGGGCGCGACGGCTACGAAGGGACAACGCGAACACATGAGCGCGTCAGGCGGCACCAGGGCGATCGTGGCGGCACTCGGCGCCAACCTCGCGATCGCGGCATCGAAGTTCGTCGCGTTCGCCTTCAGCGGCTCGTCCTCGATGCTCGCGGAGGGCGTCCACTCGCTCGCCGACTCCGGCAACCAGTTCCTGCTGCTGATCGGCGGCAAGCGCGCCCGGCGCGAGGCGACCCCGCAGCACCCGTTCGGCTACGGCCGCGAGCGGTTCATCTACGCCTTCCTCGTCTCCATCGTCCTCTTCTCCATCGGCGGCATGTTCGCCGTCTATGAGGGCTACGAGAAGATCCGGCACCCGCACGCCCTGGAGAACTGGTACTGGCCGGTGGGCGTCCTCATCTTCGCGATCATCGCCGAGGGCTTCTCCTTCCGCACGGCGATAAAGGAGTCCAACGAACTGCGCGGCAAGCTCTCCTGGGCGCAGTTCATCCGCCGGGCCAAGGCCCCGGAGCTGCCGGTCGTCCTCCTGGAGGACTTCGGCGCACTCATCGGTCTGGTCCTCGCCCTCGGCGGCGTCGGACTCGCCCTGCTCACCGGCGACGGCATCTGGGACGGCATCGGCACCGTCTGCATCGGTGTCCTCCTCGTTCTGATCGCCCTCGTCCTCGCCGCCGAGACCAAGTCCCTGCTCCTCGGCGAGGCCGCGGGCGTCGACGTGGTCAAGCAGATCGAGGCGGCGATCGTCGACGGCGAGACGGTGACCGGCCTCATCCACATGCGCACACTCCACCTGGGCCCCGAGGAACTGCTCATCGCCGCCAAGATCGCCGTGCAGCACGACGACACGGCCGCCCAGGTCGCCTCCGCGATCAACGCCGCCGAGGCCCGCATCCGCGCCGCCGTCCCCATCGCCCGCGTCATCTACCTCGAGCCCGACATCTACAGCGAGGCCGAGGCCACCAAGGGCCCGGACCCCGAGGCGACGCCCGGCGGCCCGGGACCGAGCACCGGACACTGATCACACCGCCGAGCTGTGACGAACCACGTGAGGGCCTCGATCACACGGCCCGCTCCCGTGCTGGCGTCCGCAGGCAATCGGACGTCTTCCGAGGCGGACTGGGGACGGCTGGGTCCTCCGGTGTAGCTTGGAACGGAGCCAGACGTCGCTGCTGATGGCGGTCGGGCGGTCCAGGACGGGCCGGCCGAGGGAGAGAGGGCCTCCGACGGACTGCGCTGCGCGCACGTGGGCATGCCTGTGTCCTCTTTCGGGCACCCCTGTGCCCGCCGCCGCGCAGACCAGCCGTACCCACCTCGACCCAACCCCGAGGAGCAGCTCGCAATGACGACTGTCGAGAACCGACAGGACTTCAAGGTCGCCGACCTTTCTCTGGCCGAGTTCGGCCGCAAGGAGATCACCCTTGCCGAGCACGAGATGCCCGGCCTGATGGCGATCCGTAAGGAGTACGCCGAGGCGCAGCCTCTGGCCGGCGCCCGTATCACCGGCTCCCTGCACATGACCGTCCAGACCGCCGTCCTCATCGAGACCCTCGCCGCTCTCGGCGCGCGGGTCCGCTGGGCGTCCTGCAACATCTTCTCCACCCAGGACCACGCGGCCGCCGCCATCGCCGTCGGGCCGAACGGCACGCCCGACAACCCGCGGGGCATCCCCGTCTTCGCGTGGAAGGGTGAGACGCTCGAGGAGTACTGGTGGTGCACGGAGCAGGCGCTGACCTGGCCGGACAGT
>NZ_BNGS01000018.1 GCF_014905555.1 Streptomyces sp. Y2F8-2
TCCTGGCTCGCCGGATGCCGACGCCTGCACCGTCGCTACGAGCGCAAGGCCGAACACTTCCTGGCCTTCGTCGGCATCGCCGCAGCCCTCATCAGCTACCGCCGACTCACCAACTGAAACGACGTCTTAGGCTATGGCCGGCGGCCACCGCACGATCGTCGTTTGTCCACACACCAACCGATGATCATGCCGTGGCCGCGCTCGTTCCCAGCCGGGGCCGTCACAGAATCGCGTCATCAGGACGGATTGCCAGGAGTCCCGTCGCCCTCGACATTGGCCACCATTTTGCGCAGTACCTTGAGCGCGGCCACGTACTCCTCGTCGCTGATGCCCTGGTGGACTACGGCGCGTACCTCGGTCGCCAGCTCACGGAGCCGCGCTCTGGCGGCCTCCCCGGCATTCGTGAGGTGCAGGCGCTGCCCGTCATCGATCCTGAGCCACTCACGGTGGAGCAACTGGTCCACGACCCTGGCGATCTCATGCGGCCCGTCGGCAAGGTGCGTCAGAGAAGCGACGACCTCCTCGCGGCTCGGCGCCGCGGGGCCGCCGTTCACGCGGTTGAGCACCCAGTACTGCGGCTGCGTGACGTCGATCTTGGCCATCGCATCACGCAGATGCCGGGTGACGGTCGCATGGGCCAGGCCGCTCCAGTAGCCGACCGGCTGAGTGGCCAGCATGTCATCGGTGGCGGCCGGGTTCGCCGGCGCCTGGTCAGTGGCGTTTCCGATCAGTGACATGATCGCGACGCTACATTTCCCCGGCGCGCCGAACAATCGGAATGCGGCATTCACTGCCACTCGTCCTGGGCGCGCATCGGAACCGCCGGCCGCCGTCATCTTCGGATGCGCCGCAGCCCCGCGCGCCACCATGCCCGACCCGCGCAGCCACCCCCGACGACGGCTCGCCCACTCAGCCAGCGGGTAGATCACGAAACCACACTGGAGTACTAGTTGTGTGAGGCTAGGACATTGGTGACGCCTTCCTGTAGCCGAACGGCCGGTGGCTGGCCTCCAGCTGCGCCGTGGGGTCGGTGGTAGTTGTAGTGGATGTTCCAGACGACGAGGGCTTCGCGGCGTCGATCTTCGGACAGCCAGATGCGGGCGTAGAGGAACTCCTCGGCGATGATCCGGTTGTACTCTCTACCTTGCCGTTGTGCCGCGGTGTGTAAGGCGTGATCCGCTGGTGGAGTTATCCCAGGAGTGCTCGGGCGAACGCGTCGGCGCGGTAGCAGGCTCCGTTGTCGGTGACGATGCGCTCGATGCGGGTGATGCCGTGGGCGGTGAACCATGCGCGGGCTCGATGGAGGAACCCGATTGCAGTTGCCGCCTTCTCGTCGGGCAGTGCTTCGGCGTAGGCGAGCCGGGAGAAACCGTCGACGGCGGAATGGAGGTAGACGTAGCCGCCGCGCTCGCTCTTCTTCTTGCGGCGCTCGACATTCTTGGCCTGTTCGCTTCCCCGTCCGTGTGCTCTCCAGCCACCGCCGTCAGGTATCCGGCCTACCTTCTTCACGTCGAGGTGGACCATGTGCCCAGGCCAACGGGCAGTGATCCTCCGCGGCTTTCGGTTCGATTCGCCGTTCGGATCGATGAACCGGCGGTGATTCAGCCCGAGTACGTGCAGGTGTCGTGACACGGTGCGGCGGCTGATCGAGACCCCGTCTGCGTGGAGTTCGGACGCGATCCGGGCGGCCGACCACTTCTGGGTGCGGCGCAGATCCTCGATCAGGGCCACGACCTCGGCATCCGTCGCAGTCGGCTGATGACGCGGTGTTGAGGAACGATCGAGCAGGCCGAGCTCACCGTGACGGCGGTCGCGGTTGACCCACTTCGACGCGCACGCCCTTGAGATCCCCATCTCCGCGGCGACATGAGCGATCGGTCGGCTCTCGCACCGCTCAACGAGACGGCGCCGGCCCTCGATCGTCAGAGGAGCATTGCGATGCACCATGGGTCGTGAACTCCTCATTCGTGCGCGTTGGCGCGGTAGGCGGCCACGCCGAGGAGCAGGCCGAGGACCGCCAGAGTGGCTGCGAGGGCCGTGGCCGCGGGGCGAATGCCCCATCCACTGACGGCGTATCCGGTGGCGACGGTGAGGATCGCGGCGGGGAGGTAGGCGCTGATGTTCAGTGCAGCGTTAGCCTCGGCGCGCCGATTGCCCTCGACGTGGTGGGCAATGAGCCGGAGGCCGCTGAGCTGGCCGAGTCCTTGCCCGCTGCCTGCGAGGATGGCCGAGGCGACGAAGAGTGCTGGGTTTTTGGTGAAGAGAGTGACCACGACGGCGCTCATCGCGAGGACGGTGCTGGTAGTCCCCAAGGCGAACAGGCGATGCACGGCAAGCCTGGTGAGGGCGATCTGCGATCCGGTGGCGGCGAGGAACATCACGCATGCTGCGCCGCCGGCCAGGAGCGGCGAGGTGTTCCCGACAGCGAGCATCAGCAGGGAGGGGCCGAGGGACAGCACGAACGACGTGGCGGTCAGGCCGGGGGCGAAGACCGCCGCACCGCTGGCGACTTGCATGCGATTCCGCGCGGGCACACGGGGAAGACGCGGCCACAAGAACCCTGACGCTTGGCCCGACGGACGTTCCAGCGGCAATCCGATGTACCCGAGCAAGGCGACGACCAGCAGCACGATGTTCACAGTGAAGACCCATCCGACCGGTCGGGGTGTGGCCTGGTAGACGATCCCGCCCAGGAGTGGCCCGAGACCGGCGCCGAAGACCATAGCGATCGAGGCCAGCATCGACGTCATATGACGGCGGTCCTCCCCACCGAGGTCGACGACCGCGGCCATGCCAGCGGACACAACAATCCCGACCGCGACGCCGACGAGCAGCCTCGCTACGACCAGGGCCGCGACGCTCCCGGCAGTCATGAACAGCAACGCCGAGACCAACGCAATCAGGATCCCCGGGACAACCACCCGCTTGCGGCCGTACCGGTCGGCCGCGCGTCCCGCGACGAGCAGCGTCACCACCAGACCCGCGATGTAGGCGGCGAAGACGACTGTCAGGGTCCCTGAGGAGTATTTCATTTCACGCTGCCAGTACACATACAGCGGAGTCGGTGAGTTGGACAGGGCGAACACGGCCGTCACCGCCCATGCCGCCCTGACGAGCTGCCATCCCGCTCCAGCCCGCACCCGGACCTCATGCACAACTGCCACTACCGACCTCCTTGTACGAAAAAACTCGTACAGGACCGTAGCAGTACGAGAATCCTCGTACAACTCGCTAGGATGGCCGCATGCCTGACGCCATAACCGGGAACGAGAGGCCGCCGCTCCTGCCAGAGCCGCCCGTTGATGCGCTACGACTCGAGGTCGTGATGGGTGCGCTCGCCGACCCGCTACGCATGACCGTGGCGCGTAAGCTCCTGCTGGACTCCGATGAGTTCGACCATCCCTGCGGCTGGTTCGGCTTCAACCGCCCGAAGTCCAGCCTCACTCACCACTTCAAAGTCCTGCGCGAAGCTGGCGTAATTCACCAGAGGCAGTACGGACTGGAGCGGCGCAGCCGCCTTCGGGTCGACGACCTCAACCAACGATTCCCCGGCCTTCTCGACCTCATCGCCTCAACAGGCCAGGACTGACAACGGATCACGTAAGGCTCATGATGCCCGCTGGGGCTGACTAGAGCCGCCCCCATCCTTGGCCGGGATGGGGGCAGACGCTACCGGAGCGGGACACGGACACGCATTCCACGACCGCCCTCGCCGGTCAGCTGCAGGCCCTCGGCCTGGGCTCGGCTCACCAGCTCGTCAATCAACTGGTCGTCCACGGCCTTCGCCGACACAGCCGCTGCCGACTCGACAGTCTCCTGCTCGGCCATGTTCTCACTGGTCATCGATGCATCTTCCATGATCGGGAGTTACACCGAACGATTTACAGTCCCTCGATGGGTTCGGGTTCGCGGATGTAGGCCAGGTCGAGGACGTAGTGTTCGGTAACGGGGCAGTTGTTCCAGGCTTGGGTGAGCCAGCCGTCGGGGGAGTCGTCGGGGAGTTGGGCGAGGGTGGTGTTGTAGTAGTCGGCGGCGGCTTGGCGGTTGGTCCACCAGGCGTGGCCTTCGTAGACGCCGGGGCGGGGCAGGGTGATCTCGTCGGCGGGGCCGCGGTCGAGTTGGCCGATGACGAGGATGCCGGTCTCGGATTCGAGACCGATGGTCGTGTGGCCTTCGGCGTCGGCGGGCGGGGCGGGCGGGGCGGGTGGGGTGTCCCAGATGCGGATGGTGATCTGGACGGGGATGTCGGGTTGGAGGCTGAGTAGGTACAGGTGGTAGCCGTTGCCGGCGACCACCTGTGCCTCTGCGGCGTCCAGGGCGGCTTCGTCGCCGAGGTAGGCGTCCGCGTCGTAGACCTCGAGTATGCGGCGTCCGGGAGTGGCAGTGACGTTGTGCTCGGCGAGAAGAGCCATGGGGGCCAGGGCCTTTCCTGCTAGTCGGTGATCTTCACGTAGAAGGGGTCGCCGTCCAGGATGCGGTTCAGGGTGTACACATGGTTGAGGCGCTCCCCGCCTTTGCGGTTGTCCTTGCCATCTATCAGCCGGACGGAGAAGCGGTTGTCGCCCTTGGTGGATCCTTCCTTGGTGGAGGCGAAGGGGTACTCGTCGCGGTGGTCTGCGGCGCGGTCACCTGGGGATCGGGGTCGCTGTTGGAGGCGTTCGATGCTGTGACGGAAGTGCTGGCCGACGCTCCATTTGGTGGCGTCCTCGGTGGGGACGGCCTGCACGCGGATGTTCTCGATACTGGCGACGTAGTCGACACGGCGGCTGCCGTCGTAGGCGAAGCCGAGGATCCACATGTCGAACCAGAGCCGGCCGGTGGTGCCGTTCTTGTCGCGCAGGACCAGGTCGTAGGGCCGTTTCTGGCAGCTTTCGCCGCAACGGGACTTGATCCATCCGGTCGCGGTGTTGGCCTGCGTGGCGTGTGCGGCGCATTGCTGGCGGAGGTCCTGCTGGTCGTCTGGTGCAGTGGCTGAGCGCGGGGCGGCGAGGTGCGAGCCTTGCTTGCGCGCGTAGTCGGCGAGCGGGACGGGATGGTCAAGTCCGCGCAGTTGGCTGGCGGCGACCGAGGAGGCGTCGATGAACGCGCCCGGCTCGTGCGCTTGTGCGGTGGGCGGTGCGGGACGGGCGGCGGTGGTGGCTGCGGTGAGCAGCATCAGCGCGGCAGCGGTGGCGGCGCCGCGGGCACAACGTGCCAGTGCTGTACGGGTCTTCACCTGGAAACTCCTTGCGGGCATACCGGGCTGGGCGCCATCTGCTGCTGGGGCCGGGGAACAGTGGTCAGGAGGCGTCGCACAGATCACCCCAGCAGGCATCCAGCAGCGCGCCCGTAACGGTGTGGGCCCACCGACCGTGAGTCGGCGGGCCCGGTGATCAGTGACGGTCAGTGGACCTCACCGAGTCCTTCGCAGCGGAAGCCCGATGGCCGATCACGTGCTTCCGATGGGGTCGGATTGCGGAGTTCGCCCGTCGCGCCGGCATGGCCTGCGGCACGGCCCGGGCGTGTAGGCGCGGCTGCCCCTCCGGCTGTCAGGTCGACCACCGCCAGCCGTCGCGCCCCAGAGTTCGCATGGCCGCTACCGCCAGCCCTTGATCATCAGCCGGACCAGCTCTGCCGTCAGTCGGTGTCCGTCGCGGCAAGTACGGCCAGGCGCCGACGGTCTGGGGAAAGAGTGGCCAGACCGATGTCCCAGGCCACTTGCTCGAACCACTTCGTATCGGCGTCGAAGCCGTGCCAGACGCAGTTCCGCACTCGAGCTTCGACCTCAGCGGCGGTGGCGCCTTCTGGGCTGCCAGCCAGCGCGGCCAGGGACTGCCAGGTCGCCAGACGGCCGTAGGCGCCATAGGAACCGGAGTTGTATGCCCCTCCCGTCGACGCCGCGGCGAAGAGGACTCGCCATGCCTGGGCCGGCGGACGGACAGCCACCGACAGAGCGGTCTTCTTCCCCACTCCGTGCAGGCACTCCAGCCCCAGAGTCAAGAGCGCGTTCGGGACCGACTCGGCGTCCAGGGGTTCGGCGAGGTCGAAGACCCGCGCTTCTATGCGCCCGTTGGACTCTTCGGCCCAGTTCGCCACGGCCCTGGCCATAGCCGTGGCTGCGGCTTGTGTTGTCGTCTCCTTCGCCGACGGCACGCGCGCGTTGGCGAATACTGCCAGTTCACGGCTCCCCGATGGTCCGTACGGCATCGAGTGACTGCTGCCACGGATGCTGTACCTCGGCAGATCCGCATGTTCTTCCACGTCGGACAGCGTCAGGGGCAGCCAGCTCAGCGGGTGATGACTCCAATGCGGTGACGTCGCCCAACCCGCGATTCCCGGCATCTCCTCAACGACCACACCCCTGAGAACCAACTCGTGGACCAGACAGGCCCTAAGCTCCTCCGAGGCGCGGCCGGTGAACGCTGCAGCCAGGTCCGTCGCCTCATGGCTGGATGCCAGCAACGAGGCCGTGTAGCGATCCAGCTTCCTGCTGGTGACCTCAGCGGAGGAGACCAGCCGCAGCGCCTGCGTGACATTCTCGGGACCAGCGGTGGTGGCCAACAGCCGCAGCAGATGGTCGAAGACGCTTCTGCACTGCCATATCTGCCCCTCGGTGCCGTACGTCCTGGCGAGAGCGATGCCGAGGTCCGCGGCAAAGGCAGCGTCTCCCCGTGCGACCCGGCCATCGACCACCGCCCACACGCCGGTGACCTCGGTCAGGTCCGGCAGCCCCGTCACGATCTCCTGTATCTGATCAGTCACGGCCCGGAGCCTACGCATCCGACAGGCACTCCTCATCTCATATACGACCCTCTTCAGCATGAACATCGAAGTGGGTACCGGTACGTCCTCGGTCCACCACAGCATGTCCCGTGGTGTAGGCCGCCCGCTGGCGGTGCGGCCTGGGCCGCGCCAGGGCGATGCTCGGCGGAGAAACTCGCTGCCGGTCCCTCGGGTGAGGCGAATGCGGCCTGCAGTTCGTCCATCGTGTCCCATTCCAGCTCGGCGACCAGGTAGTACGGCGCGCCGCCGCGGACGGCGACCAGGTCGCGGCCGATCGTGTAGCGGCGCAGCCCCGGGAGACGGCGAACCAGCGGGATGTGGACGGAGTGGTAGTGCCGGTCGAATGCCGCGGGGTCGGCGGGTGTCTCGCACAGGGCGATGAAGCGAGCGGTCATCGGGCGGCCCTGCGGTAGCGGGTGAGGACGGCGGCGCCGACCTGCTGGGCGGCCAGGCACTCCAGCTCGGCGTGGGGGCCGTTGTCCGGGAAGAGCCGTCGGCCGGTGCCGAGGATGGTGGGGAAGGTCAGCAGCCGGTACTCGTCGACCAGGTCCGCGGCCCTCAGATGGTCCACGACGCTCAGGCTCCCGGTGACGATCACGTCCCGCCGCTCGCGCTTGACGGCGTCGACCAGGTCGCCGTCGAGCAGGTGGGAGTTCGCCCACACCGACGTGTCGGCGTGGGTCAGGGTGCGGGAGGCGACCAGCTTCGGGACGGCGTTCATCCGCGCGGCGAACGGGTCGTCGCGGCCCGGCCAGAGCCGTGAGAACAGCTGCCAGGTGGCACGCCCGAGCAGCAGTGCACCCTCGTCCAGCGTGCGGCCGAGCCGGAACTTGTCCCCGGCGACCGCCTCCGGGCCGTGCCGGAATGCCCAGCCGCCCAGCGGCGTGCCGGCGGACCCGTCCGGGTCGGACACGATCCCGTCCAGGGTGATGAACTCGATGACGATGACGCTCACGATGAGATTCCCTTCGGTTCGGTGTTCACCGGTACGTACCGGCCGCACCGCCCCGACTCATCGCTCCCGGTGGAACTCGCCTGCGGGAATCTCACGCGGCAGCTTGAAGGCGTCGAAGACGCGCGGATCGGCGAACACGACGTTGTACGCGATGCGTCCGTCGGTGACGGTGAAGACCTGCAGGGTGTGCAGCCGGTGCACACCGCCGGGCTCCGGCGCGTACGCGGCGAGTGCGGGCTGCCCGTTGGCGGTCAGCTCCCGCATGCCCCAGCCCGTGCCACGCATCCCGAACACCCGCTCCATGAACCGTCCATAATCCCGGCTGCCCCGGTACCACAGCGGGACCGGCGGCATTTCGAGCACCGCGTCGTCGGCCAGCAGCCGCACCAACGCGGGGACATCCGCCGCTTCGAACGCCTGGATGTACCGCTGGACGACCGCCCGCACCTCGGGATCGTCCGGCTCGGTGACCGCACCGGCGTCACCCACGCCGGCCAGAGCGGCACGGGCCCGCTGCAACGCGCTGTTGACCGCCGCGACCGTGGTCCCCAACTGCTCGGCGACCTCAGCGGCGGTGAACGCCAGAACCTCGCGCAGCACCAGCACCGCCCGCTGCCGCGCCGGCAGGACCTGCACCGCCGCTACCCACGCGAGCCGCAGATCCGCCCTGACCTCCACATCGAACCGCGCGTCGGGGAACGGCTGAAGCCAGGGCACATCGAGCGCGGGTACCAGCGGCGCCCCGGGATCGTCGCTCGGTGCCCCGAGCCCGGACGGCAGAGGACGCCGCCCGCGCCCCTCCAGCGCGGTCAGACACACGTTTGTGGCGATCCGGTACAGCCAGGTCCGCACCGACGCACGCGCCGGGTCGTACCGGTCGCGAGCCTTCCAGGCCCGCAGCAGCGTCTCCTGCACCAGATCCTCGGCCTCATGGAACGAGCCCAGCATCCGGTAGCAGTACGCCACCAACTCACACCGGTACGGCTCGAAATCCACCGGATCATCATGCCGCACACCGGTCTTGCGCGCCCCGAGACGCGGCTTCAACAGAATCCGCCAGGCCTGAGCACCCCGCACCAGAAGGACAGGTCCGGCTTGGGCCATCTATCGATCCTCGGACGGGCCAACTGCAAATCCTCGCTCCCGCCAACCTCGTCGACTCCCGCGGGCAAGCCCGGGGACGAGCCGCACCCGCCCGTCCCGCTGCCACCGAGTGCGCCAGCGCGAAAACCCGCTCCGGCTCTGCTCCGGCCCGATCACGAGCATCTGCATGCGCGTGTCCAAGGCGACGCCTGGCCGTGGTGAGGACGCTGGGTCATTCCGAACAGCAGCCTGCGACCATGGCCGGACAGCTGCGGGTGCTGGGCAAGGAGAAGCGCCGGCCTGATCGAGAACGCCTGGAAGCGGACCGCCCTGGCCGCGGTGAACGCCGGGATGCCCCTGGAAGTAGACGCCAGGGCCGCGAGGACGCACCGCTCCGGCAGCGGCGAGCCGGAGCGCTCCACGATGCTCGCCCACCAGGTCCGGTGTACGCCTGCTGTTCACGTTCGGCGAAGGCGCGCTATCGGCCGCCAGGTGAGGTCGGGCAGGCGGTGCGCCTGTGTCCTGTCCGGCGGCGCGGCAGGCGGGATAGATGACCTGGGCGTGGGCCCCGTATCTGACGGTGAGTACCTGGCTGCGCGCGCAGTATCTCTACTTCAGAAAAAGGGGAGGACAAAGGCCCGGTCACCGCGTCTCATGCGGTGACCGGGCCTGGTTCCTGAGCCAGGGGCTTCGGTTCGGGGGGATGGCTGTATGGAAATCTTGCTTTCAGCCAGGTCCTGAGCCGAGGCCGGGGTCAGCGGGTCGGCCTACCTTTCTTGCTTCTGGCGGCGGCTGATCGCGCGAGCGCGGCAACCGACGCGATGTATTGCCGGACGTCCTCCTGGAAGGCAGGGGCGGCTTCTCTTGTCCAGAAGTCGAAGTACTCCTGGACCTGTCGGTGGAGTTGCTCGGGCTGTGGTGGGCCGGAGACTTGGAGGGTCACCTGGTTCCCCACGTCCAGCAGTTCGAGCGAGCGTGCGAGTCCGTCGTAGGCGGTCACGATGTCGTCGACGAAGTCGGGTTCGACTGCCAGTTGGATATCACGGTCGGACTCGCAGACGGTGAGCCACTGGTCGTCGTCGATGAGGATGACCGGCCAGGTGGGCCGGCTGCCGGTTTCCTGCACGCCTACCACCTCCCCTGCCACGGCCTGTGGTTGCCGATGGCCAGTCGGTGGTATGGGAGTACCGGCTGTGGAACAAGGATCGCGATGTTTGTCTGGCCTGTGCGGGTGTCGGTAAGCGGCGGGATCTCGCGGGTTGCGGGGGTTGGTGACGGTGAGAAGCCCGCTGTCGTGTCCTGGGGAATTGATGGTGGATGGGGCTGTCGGGCGGGCAAGCCCCGCCGTACGTCGTAGGCGGCGGCGCTACGGCTGAGGCTTCTGCGGCGCTGCCCCCGGCGCCCCCACGCGCAACCCGTCCATCACCAGGTCGAGCAGCCGTGTGGCGCGTGGCTGCCAGTCGTCGTACGCGGCGAGCTGCCACAGGCCGGCGATCGCGAGCAGGAAGTCCTCGGGGGTCACCCCCGGGCGTATCGTGCCGGCCTCCTCGTTCGCCTTCAGCAGGAGCGCGACGGCCGAGGTCATGGGGCCGCGGCTCAGGTTCATCAGGGTGCCACCCGCGGTGGTGGCCTTGCTCAGCGCCTCGGCGAGGCCCGCCTTGGCCAAGGCGTACCGGGGGAGCCGGTCCATCCACTCGCGCAGGGCCTGGTCCGGAGCTCGGGTCTGCAGCAGGTGGGCCGCGGCGTCGGCCACCTGCTGCACCTCGTAGCGGTAGACCTCCAGCACGAGCGCCTCGCGGCTGGGGAAGTTGCGGTAGAAGGTCCCCTGCCCGACACACGCCTTCTTCGCGATCGCGCTGAGCGGGGCGTCCGCCGAACGGGTCAGTTCCTCCAGCGCCACGGCCAGGATGCGCTCGCGATTCCGTTGCGCGTCCGAGCGCAGGGGGCCGTCCTTCTTCTGTTGCACCCATCCTCCTTCCGGAATCGCGGCCGGGCTCCGCCGTGGCAGTCGCGGCCGGACCACTCTTGCTAAGCGGACAACTGTCCACTAGGTTCATTCGTAACGGACAGCTGTCCGCTTGGACTCACGATAGCGGCAGTCGCGGCCTTTGTGGATGGCCGGAACCATGAGGCGACCGGGATTCCCCCGCCCGCCCCACGTCCGAGGATCGTCCGTACGACTTCGACGCGCACCACGAACGTGAAAGAAGGCTGACCATGGCCCCATTGACGTCCAGCGCCATCACGCTCAACGTCAACGGTGAGAAGTACACGCTGCCCGTCGACCACCGCACCACCCTGCTCGACGCCCTGCGCGAGCGTCTTGATCTGACCGGTACGAAGAAGGGCTGCGACCAAGGTCAGTGCGGCGCCTGCACAGTGCTGGTGGACGGCCGACGGGCCCTGTCCTGCCTGCAGTTGGCGGTGGCCACCGAGGGCCGTGAGGTCACCACCATCGAAGGTGTGGCCGACGGTGACGGCCTGCACCCGGTGCAGCAGGCGTTCCTCGACCTCGACGGTTTCCAGTGCGGCTACTGCACTCCGGGGCAGATCTGCTCGGCCATCGCGGTGATCGAGGAACACGCCGCCGGCTGGCCGAGCGCGGCGACCGCCGACGTGCGCCCCGAGGCGGGAACGTCCCCGCTCACCCCCGAGGAGATCCGTGAGCGGATGAGCGGCAACCTGTGCCGCTGCGGCGCCTACGTGTCCATCGTCCAGGCGGTCGCGCGGGCGGCGCAGGCCGATGCTGCTGGAACCACTGAGACCACCGAGACCGAGGAGGCTGCGGCGTGAGGGAGTTCGGCTATCAGCGGGTCTTCGACGTCCACGGGGCGGTCGCCCTGCTCGGCGCCGACCCGGACGCACGCTTCCTCGGCGGCGGCACCAATCTCGTCGACCTGATGAAGGCAGGCGTGGAGCGGCCGGCCCGCCTCGTCGACGTGCGTGAACTGCCCCTGGACGGGATCGAGTCGACGCCGGACGGCGGACTGCGCATCGGTGCGACCGTCACCAACAGCGATCTCGCCGCCCACCCCGAAGTGCGGCGACGCTACCCGGCGCTGACGCAGGCCGTCCTGGCCGGCGCCTCGGGCCAGCTGCGCAACATGGCGACCGTGGGCGGAAACCTGCTCCAGCGCACCCGCTGCGGTTACTTCACCGACCTGACGAAACCGTGCAACAAGCGTGTCCCCGGCAGCGGTTGTCCCGCCGTCGAGGGCGAACACCACAACCACGCGATCCTCGGCGCCTCCGAGCACTGCGTGGCCACGCATCCCTCGGACATGGCGGTGGCGCTCACCGCGTTCGACGCAGTCGTCTCGTACGAAACGGCGGACGGGCCGGGGGAATCGGCGCTCGCGGAATTCTATCTGCCCGTGGGCGACACCCCGCATCTGGAGACCGCCCTGCCGCCGGGCGCGCTGATCACCGCCGTCACGCTCCCGCCGAACCCGGTCGCGGCCAACTCCCGCTACCGCAAGGTGCGCGAGCGCGCCTCGTACGCCTTCGCGATCGGCTCCCTCGCCGCCGCGCTGGACGTCCAGGCCGGCGTCGTACGAGACGTGCGTCTCGCCCTCGGAGCGGTGGCGTCCCGGCCGTGGCGGGCCCGCAAGGCCGAGCGGCTGCTGACCGGAGGCCCGGCGACGGCCGAGGCGTTCGCCGCGGCCGCGGACGCCGAACTGGAAGCCGCCGAAACGCTGCCGAAGAACGGATACAAGGTGCCGCTGACGCGCAATCTCGTCGTGGCCGTGCTGACCGAACTCGCCGAGGAGTCCGCCCGATGACCACGACCACCCCGGCCGCCGCGGTCACGAAGGCCGTCGGCACCGCGCACACCCGCGTGGAGGGCGTCGCCAAGGTCACCGGCGCGGCCCGCTACGCGGGAGAGGTCCCGTACCCCGAACTCGCCCACGGCTGGATGGTGTTGTCCACCGTCGCCCGCGGCCGGATCCGTTCGGTGCAGGACGCCCGGGTCCTGGAGATGCCCGGCGTCGTCGCCGTCCTGCACCACGGCAACGCCCCCAGGGTCGACGGGAACTACGCGGGCCCGTTCGGGCCGCCCGACCCGATCCTCCAGCCCCTCCAGCACGACCGGGTGCCGTATGTCGGCTGGCCGGTGGCGCTGGTCGTGGCCGAGACCTCCGAGCAGGCCAGGGAGGCGGCCGAGGCCCTGGTCGTCGAGTACGACGTGGAGCCGCACGACGTCGAGTTCCACGCCGGGCACCCCGACGCGTACCTGCCGGAGGGCCCCACGACGGAGATGTCGAAGGGAGACCTGGAGGCCGAACTCGCCGCGTCCGCCGTCGTCGTGGACGCCGAGTACAGCACGCCGGAGGAGCACCACAGCCCGATGGAGCCGCACGCGGCGACCGCGCGCTGGGAGGACGGCCGGCTCGAGGTGGTCGACTCCAACCAGGGCAGCAGGTTCGTGGCGGACGAGCTCGCCCAGATCTTCTCCCTCGACCCCGGCTCGGTACGTGTACTGTCCGAACACGTCGGCGGCGCCTTCGGAGCCAAGGGCACCCGCCCGCACCTGGTCCTCGCCGCGATGGCGGCGACCGTTCTGCACCGGCCGGTCCGGGTCGTCACCACCCGTCGCCAGATGTTCTCCCTGACCGGCTACCGCAGCCCCACGGCACAGCGCGTCCGGCTCGGCGCCGACGCCGACGGACGGCTGCGCGCCCTCGACCACCAGGGCGAGTGCCTCACCTCCACCAACCACGAGTTCGTCGAGCGCAGCGCCGACTACGGGCGTTCGATGTACGACGCCGACGCGCACCACACCGTCAACCGTGTCGTACGGCTCGACGTGCCGACCCCCACCTATATGCGTGCGCCGGGCGAGGCGCCGGGCTCGTTCGCGATGGAGTCCGCGCTGGACGAACTCGCCGAGAAGTGCGGCCTCGACCCGATCGTGCTGCGCGCCCGCAACGAACCGGAGGCCGGCCCCCTCTCCGGCCTGCCGTTCAGCAGCCGCAACGTCCTCGCCTGCTTCGAGGAGGGCGCCCGCAGGTTCGGCTGGGCGGACCGCGACCCGCGCCCCGGTGTGCGCCGCGAGGGCCGCTGGCTGCTGGGCACCGGCACGGCCGCGGCCACGTTCCCCGTACTGGTCGCCCCGTCGACGGCGGCCGTGACGGCAGAGGCGGACGGCACCTTCACCGTACGGATCACCGCGGCGGACGTCGGGACCGGGGCGCGCACCGCGCTGACCCTGGTCGCCGCGGACGCGCTGGAGGTGGCGCCCGAGCGCATCCGGGTGCGGATCGCGGACAGCGACTTCGGCCAGGCGATCCTGGCCGGCGGCTCGATGGGCACCCGTTCCTGGTCCTGGGCGATCGTGGCCGCGGCAGCCGACCTACGGGAGCGGCTGGCACTCGCGGACGGCATTCCGCCGGAGGGCATCACGGCGCGCTCGAACACCGCCGAGGCCATCGGCAGGCTGACGAGCAAGGAGCGGTACTCCTTCGGCGCGCAGTTCGCCGAGGTCGCCGTCGACGTCACCACCGGCGAGGTCCGGGTACGGCGGATGCTCGGGATGTTCGCGGCGGGCCGGATCGTCAACCCGCTGACCGCGCGCAGCCAGTTCGTCGGCGGCATGGTCTGGGGCCTGTCCATGGCGCTCCACGAGGAGGCGGTCCGGGACCGGGCCACGGGTGGACACGTCGGCGCGGACTTCGCGAGCTACCACTTCGCCGCGAACGCGGACGTCCCCGTCATCGAGGCGGACTGGGTGGACGACCCCGACCCGGACGACCCGGTCGGCATCAAGGGCATCGGCGAGATCGGGATCGTGGGAGCCGCGGCGGCGATCGCCAACGCGGTCTGGCACGCGACCGGCGTACGCCACCGGCACCTGCCCATCCGGCCCGACCGCGTCCTGATGGCCGGCCGAGATGCTTGACATCGCAATCGAACTGCACCGGTGGGCGGCCGAGGGCCGTGACTTCGCCGTGGCCACGGTGGTGGCCGTCGGCGGCAGCGCTCCCCGCCCGCCGGGCGCGGCGCTCGCCGTCGACGCCGACGGCACGGCCGTCGGCTCGGTCTCCGGCGGCTGTGTGGAGGGCGCGGTGTACGACCTGTGCGTCCAGGCGCTCCAGGACGGCCGCGCGGTACGGGAACAGTTCGGCTACAGCGACGAGGACGCCTTCGCGGTGGGCCTGACCTGCGGCGGGGTGATCGACGTCCTGGTCACCCCGGTCCGTGGGGACGCGCCGTACCGGTGGGTGTTCGAGGCGGCGCTCTCGGCCGCCGCCGGTGGGGAGACGGCCGCGGTCGCCCGCCTGGTCCGGGGCCCGGACGAACTGCTCGGCCGCGCACTGCTGGTCCGCGCCGACGGGGCGTACGAGGGCGGTCTCGGCGGTGATCCGCGGCTGGACCGGACGGCGGCCGCCGAGGCCCGCGCGCTGCTGGACGCCGGTCGCACCGGCACGGTCGACGTCTCGGAGGACGGCTCGCACTGCCCGGGCGGTGTGACGCTGTTCGTCGAGTCCAGTGTGGAACCGCCCCGCATGATCGTCTTCGGGGCGATCGACTTCGCGGCGGCGCTCGTGCGGACGGGCAAGTTCCTCGGCTACCACGTGACCGTCTGCGACGCCCGCTCCGTCTTCGCAACCCGGGCCCGCTTCCCCGAGGCCGACGAGATCGTGGTCGACTGGCCGGACCGCTATCTGCGCAGCACCGGGACCGACGCCCGCACGGTCCTGTGCGTGCTCACCCATGACGCCAAGTTCGACGTCCCGCTGCTGGAGGAGGCGCTGCGGCTGCCGGTCGCGTTCGTCGGCGCCATGGGCTCGCGCCGCACCCACGAGGACCGCAACCGGCGGCTGCGCGAGGCGGGTGTCACCGAGGAGGAGCTGGCCCGTCTGCACTCCCCGATCGGCCTCGACCTGGGTGCCCGTACGCCGGAGGAGACCGCCCTGTCCATCGCGGCCGAGATCGTCGCGGCGCGCCGGGGCGGGTCGGGCATACCGCTGACCGGCGCACCGACCCCGATCCACCACGACCGCCCCGAAGGCCCCGGCCGGGTGACCGCACTGACGTCGGCAGCCGGATGACCTCCTTATTGGAGGTCCTGCGCCGCGGCCGAGCGGCGTCAGGCGTCCCCGGGGCCTAAGGAGGGGGTGGCGGAAGGGCGCAGGCCACGGCGTGCGTGACGCGCGGGGTTGAAGGCGGCGCATGCTGTCTGCGTCCTGACACCGCTCGCCGCCGACCGTCACAAAGTGTCGACGAACGTCCGCCGTCGGTCCTGGCCGTGCTACCGAGGTGGGGGAGTGACATGCGGTTTCCGCCGTTCGATGGGACGGCGCACTCCAAAGCTCACCTGACCTGGGCAACTCAGCGGCCCACCGGCTCAGCTGGTCCGACTGGCGGCGACGTCATCAGACCCGGTCCCGAGGCGGCCACTACCGCCGGCAGGCCGCGAATCAGACATGATGTGCTGAGCACGCTGGTTGGCCGCTGAGCGCCGTAACTGGCCACTTCGGTGCTCAGCGGGCGAAAGGCAACTGTTCACCCGGGGATCGCGGTGACTTCGATCGCGACCAGATGGTCGGGTACGTCTAGGGCCGCAACGCCCAGCAGCGTGGCCGGCGGGACCGGGGTGATTCCCAGCTTTGCGGCCGCCCGGGAGATCCCCTCCAGGAGCGGGGGCATCTTGTCGGGAGTCCGGTCGACAACGTAGAAGGTCAGTTTCGCCACGTCGTCGAAGGAGCCGCCGGCCTCGGCCAGGGCGGTGCCGATGTTGAGGTAGCACTGCTCGACCTGCGCGGCGAGATCACCTTCGCCGACCGTGATCCCCTCGGCGTCCCAGGAGACCTGACCGGCGATGAAGACCAGCCTCGACCCAGTTGCGATCGACACCTGCCGGTAGACATCGATCTCGGGCAATCCGCTGGGGTTCACCAGGGTGACGGCCATGCCGTCCGCCTCCTTGTCCGGGCATCATGGGCCCGGGCTCGTCACTCCAGACCCCCGTGGTCTCTCACAAGTGGGCGTTCCTGATCATCGAGACTCTCGGTGAACGCACCCTGCGATTCAGCGAACTGCGCAACGAGATCGAGGGCATCAGCCACAAGATGCTCACCCAGAACCTGCGCATGCTGGAGCGCAACGGCGTGGTCGAGCGCAGCGCGCACCCCACCGTCCCGCCTCGTGTCGAATACACCTCACCGAGCCTGGCCAGGGCCTACGCGCAACCGTCGACGGAATGTGCGACTGGACCCACCGGTACTTCGGTCACATCGAGGCCGCCCGCCACCGCTTCAACGCCTGACGGTTGATCACGATCTACGGCTGGAGTACTAGCCGTCGAGGGCCGGCTGCTCCGTCCCGGTGAGCTGGCCCGCGCGGCTGCCCGGGACGAGGACACCGTGCTCCAGGATCTGTGTGCCACGGCGGCGCTCACAGCTTTTGGGGATGAGGAGGCGTACGAGGATGTGCTGCCTCCACTGCTGAGAGGCCGTGGGTTCGAGTTTTCCGAAGGGGGCTCGGAGCGGAACCGACGGGTGGTGCAGCCGTATCAGTACTCCGCTGGGCCTGAGTTCGTCGGGGCTCGGCGTATCCACGCCCGGCCTCACCACACCCTTGCGCTGGAGCTGGCCTACCGTCCCGGCTGCGTCCTCGCGGCCAAGAAGCTCACGGACTTCCGCGTCCAGGCGCTGGCCCGGCTCCCCGGCCCGCGGAGCCGAAGGGGCGCCTTATATCGTGAGCGCGCCGCTCATGCGCGCCTTGCGCTCGCGTTCGGTCAGCCGGGAGCCGGACTTGCGGCGGGCGGCGCGGCGCAGTAGCGGGACGGCTAGCAGGAAGCCGACGACGGTCCAGCCAGCCAACACCAGCGCGACCGTCGGCAGCTGCCAGGAGCCGGACGGCTCCGCGGCCTGCGCAGCGTCCGGCAGCAGGGCCGAGCGCACGCCCTGCGCCATCCACCGGAGCGGGAAGACGGACGCCACGTCCTGAACCACCACCGGCAGCCGGCCGATCGGAAACATCGCCCCCGAGGTCACCAGCAGCGCCATCGCGGGCAACATGATCGTCGCCAGCGCCTCGCGGGCGTTGGGCAGCACGGCGCCGATGGCCGCGCCCAGCGGTACGACGGCGAACAGACCGAGGCCGATGACCCATATCAGCGTCAGCCAGCCGCCGGGGCTGTGCGGCAGCGGCCCGTCCACGAACAACGCGGCGGCGCCCAACAGGACGGTGATGATGCCCATCGCCATGATGACGATCAGCACGGACTTGGCGACTAGATAGGCCGGGATACCGCCGGGCGTGGCCCGCAGCCGCAGCAAGGTCCCCTCGTCGCGCTCGGTCACCAGGATCTGCGGGAGGTTGATCATCCCCACCTGGAACAGCAGATACGCGGCGAACCCGGCGATCGTCAGGTGCGCGGCGGGAATATGGGTGCCAGGCAGGTCGTCATGGACAAAGGAGGCGACCATTAGGGCGATCACCACATTGCTGAGATAGCTAACGAACTCCTTGCGGTTGCGCAGGAGATGTCGCACCTCGATACCGCCACGCTGCAGCCCGGCCTGCCATGAGCGCAGCCGCCGGCCGCGGGCGCGGTCTGTCGCGTTGGTCCCGCCCCGCGCGGTCCTGTGCCGCACCGCTGTCATGTCGGTCTCTCTCATGCGGATCGTTCCTCCCCCGTCCCGGCGCCCACCAGGGCTGTGTTGTCAGCGGTTCCGGCATGCGCGGCGCTCATGGTGCCGCCGGGGTGCTCGTGCACCATGTGCAGATAGGTGTCCTCCAGCGTCGGGCGGCGGACCTCCAGGTCGGCGATCGGTCCGTCGGCCTCGCGGTGCAGTTCCCAGACCAGCAGGGAAGGGTCCGCGGTGCGCTCGCGGCGCGGCGCGCCGTCCGGTGCCTTCCAGCGGACCTCCGCCTGGGCGGCGGCCCGCCGGGCGAGCTCGGCGGGTGTGCCGCATATCCGGATGCGCCCGTTGACCAGCATCGCTATCCGGTCGGCGAGACGCTCGGCCTCGGCCAGGTCATGGGTGGTCAGCAGGATGGTGACGCCCTCGTCGCGGGCGAGCCGCTCGACCAGGTCATGGAACTCGCGCCGTGCCTCGGGGTCGAAGCCAGTGGTGGGCTCGTCCAGGAAGAGGAGCTCCGGGCGGCCGACGACGCCGAGCGCAACATCGACGCGTCTCCGCTGGCCGCCGGACAGCTGGTCGACTCGGTGCCGGGCTCGGTGAGTGAGACCGACCAGTTCCAGCAGCTCTTCCGGGGCGCGCGGATCGGGGTAGTACATCGCGAAGTGCCGCAGCAGCTCGGCGATCTGCCAGCTGCGGTGGTCGCGCCACGATTGGAGCACCAGGCCGATCCGGCCGCGCCAGGCGTCGTCGGCGTGCGCCGGGTCCTTGCCAAGGACCCGGACCTCGCCGGCGGAGCGCTGCCGGAAGCCCTCCAGGATTTCGACGACGGTGGTCTTCCCCGCGCCGTTGGGGCCGAGCAAAGCGAAGATCTCTCCGCGGTGGATGTCCAAATCGACGCCTTTAAGCACCTCGGTGCTGCCGTACGACATCCGCAGCTCCCGTGCGAAGACGACTGGTTGGCGAGAGTCGGCGGCTGTGGTGGGGGTGCTGGTCATCGGCTCGTCTCCGCGCGCTGCTGTTCGGGTGCCGTCTGCTGCGCCGCGGGGCCCGCGCCCTCGACAATGGCGCGGAGCGCGGCGACATGGCCTTCGAAGGCGGTGCGCCCGCGGGCCGTCAGCCGTACCTTGGTGCGGCGTTTGCGCCCGCCGCCCTCCTTGCGGATCTCCAGGTAGTCGGCCTCCTCCAGGGTGTGCAGCTGCTTGGAGAGCGCGGAGTCGCTGAGCGAGAGACCGTCGCGGATGAACGAGAAGTCGGCCCATTCCGTGGCGGACAGCAGGGCCACAATCGACAACCGGGTGGAAGGATGGATCAGTTCATCGAAGCCCGTTGGGGTGCTCATAGGTCCGCCTCCTCGTCAATGGCTCGTGTGGCGTGGCCGCGCAGCGCGCGTTCGCGGAGTGTGCTGACCGCCCAGCGGTTCGCCGGTCCGGTGAAGAGGACGAACACGGCAGCCGCGACGGTGGCCGTGATCAAGCTGGGGCAGGGCAGGGCGAGTGAGTCCGCCAGGTGGTCGGTGAGCAGGATCGTGCCGCCGGTGAGGCACCCGCCCGCGATGAACGTGGCGAGGCTGCGCCAGCTGTACCGGGAGCGGTGCAGCCGCATCCGGGCGCGGCGGCTGTAGACGACCGCCAGGGAACCCAGGACGCCGACATAGGCAGCGAGCGTCAGCCACAGGCCCCACGAGGGGAGCTTGAGCCCCATGCTGGCAATGAAGACCCACATGACCGCGGCCGTCATGTAGGTCGCCTTGGGATCACCGTGCGCGCATCGCTCGATCTCGTCGTACACCCGCTCCTGCGGCACCCGGATCCGCTGGAGATCCTGCCAGGCCCGCTCGGCATCCACCGGTGTGGTCATGCCATCGCCTCCCCGAAGACGTTGCTGGACCGCCGGGCACGCCGGACCGGATCAGGCCGGACCGCCCCGCGTTTACTTGCCTACTGGGAAAGTTAGCGCCGACTTTCTCGGTAGGCAAGTCGAAGTGATCCCACCGCGCCCCTGCTGGTCAGAAGCTCTTAGAACTCCTAACAAAGTGAGAGGTTGACCAGTCGGCGCCAGCAGATGATGCCGCAGGCCAGACTGAGGAACGCTTCGTGGATGTCGTCGCGGATTTCCCAGCGGATGCGTAACCGACGGAATCAGTGCAGCAGCGCGAAGCTCTGCTCGACCACCCACCGGTGGACGCCCAGACCTGAGCCGTGGTCGGTGCCGCGACGGGCGATGACGGGGGTGATCGCCACGATCAACCCGGCCATCGCCGCCCTGATCCGCGATGCCGGCGATCCCGCGCTCGACGACCGCATTCACACCCTGCGCACCGAGCTCGACGTCGCCGGCCTCACCTCCATGGCATGCACCCTCGAACTCGCCACGGCGTTCCGCCAAGCCGTCCTCGAGGACCACGACGCACTTGCCGCCACCTCTCCCGGCTGCGCGAGCAGACCCAGAACGGGGACTACGCCTACTACATCGACATCGGCTCCTTCATGGCCGACCGCCCCCTCCCCGCCAGCCACACCGCGCCGCACTGGCTGGATGGCGAACAGGCAACCCGCACCCTATGGCGCCCTCGTCACCACCCGCCAGCACCACCTCCACCGGTAACAGCAGAGGGGACGCGCCGCCGCCCCGCGCGCCAACGTCCGACCAGCACACACGGCTGCGGCCTGCGAACAGGCCAGGTGTTCGCGGGCCGCAGCGTCAGGTGCACCAGAGGCAAGGAGAGAAGCCGTGCCCCGCAGTCCCGACGACGACGTGCCTCGCCGTATGAGCATTTCCGATACGCAGCTCAGTGCCGATCAGCAGCAGGGCGCCATCAATGACCGGACGACGCTGCGCGGCGGCGTGTGCACCGGCAATCCGACACGTCGGCGTGAGCTCACAGCCACAACCGTCGGCACCCACCTTCGTGTCGCGGAGGGTGGCACCCGAGCGGGCCGGGAGCGTGTGTCCGGCCTGACGAAGGCCGCGGAGGCGAGGCCGTCCGGAGACCGGCGACCTCGCGAGCACGACGCCCGTTCCGCCCGGAGGAGATGCGCCGGAAGGTTGCACCCTTCTCGCCCGCGACGGGGTGCACGAGAGCGTCCGAGCGTGGACAGGGATGCACGTCGCCACTGTTCGTCACCTACGACCGGTCTCGCCTCCACGGATTACGGCCACTCCGCGGTGCCCCCGGACGGCGCAGCGCCCGCCATTCCTCCCTGGTGCACGCCGTGAGGAATGGTGGGACGCCGCAGGGTGCGCCGTGGCGGAGCGGGATCAGTCGGCCAGCCGGTTGATGGTGGCGGCAGCGATGCCTTCCATGTAGCCGGGGTCGTCGCTGGGCTGACCGGAGAGTTCGACGATGCCGAACCTGTGACCGCTGCGGATGACCGCGACACCGCCGGCGGCCCCGCCGTCACCGCTGAAGGCCGGGTACCACCTGCCCTCGCCGGCCTTGACGGTGATCGTGTGCCCCTTGCCGTAGTACCAGTGACCAGCCGGCTCGACCTGGCAGCTGCGCACCAACTCGTTGAGCTGCTTCTCGTACGAGGCCGCCGACGTATCGGTGGAACCGTCTGCGACGGATTCGGTCAGCAAGGTGTCCTTGGTGTCGAAGGTCCAGGTCACGTCGGCATAGGCGCTGGCCTTCCCCTTGGTCAGCATTCGCATCGTCTCCTCGCCGGAACACGCCGAGAGAGCCTGCCTCCCGGTCATGTCCACCGTCGCGCCGACCGGGGAGAGGCCCTGCTGGAAGAAGTCGTCGCGCTGGATCAGGTTGTCGGCGCCGAGGCGGGGCTCAGCAGGAGTGGCTGTGGGCGCGGTTGCCGGCCGGTTCGGCAAGCCCGTGTCCGCGCCGGCGGCAGCGGGATGTGCGCCGATACCGACCGCGAGCAGGGCCGCACCGATGGAGGCTGCTACTCCTGCGGTACGACCGCGGCGCGAGAACTTCTTGCTGGCAGCTTGGTTGTCGAACATCTCATCCCCCTGTGTGGTCACAATGCGGCTTGGGTTCTCGTACACCCAGGGAGATGCACGGGGTACTGGAGATGTTGGACAGCGGTCTGCTGCGATCGGTGTGATCCGCCTCACCTCTGTCAGCGAGATCGGGGTGGTCTCAGAGCTGTGTGACGGCCGCACGGACGATCCGCGTCATCGCGGCCGTGTCCAGGCAGGCGTCGACCTCCAGGACCCCGTAGTGGGAACCGTTCCGGAGTACGGCGATGCCTCCGCACGGCTCCTTGCCCCGTGGTGCGGTCCCTGCGGTGTTCAGGTCACCGTCGTAATAACCCATCCAGCTCGCGGCGATACCCCGAGCCACATCGATCGTGTGCGTCGGCCCGTAGACCCAGTGGGTGGCCGGTTCGTTCTGGCACGGCACTTCCTCCAGCAGGAGGCGCTGGAAGAAGTTCTGGGCCAGTGCCGGGCTTCCGGCGTCGGCGGCGACTTCGCGCGCGACCTGTTCGTCGATGTTCACCGCCAGAGTGGGGTCGCTGTCGTCCGCGTGCGTGGTCGTCATCAACCCGCGGAAGTGTGCGTCCGACTCTCCCAAGGTCTGGTCGAGGGTCTTCTCCCCGGCGCAGGCCGCGTTGGCGTAGTGACCGTCTCCCACACGATCCCGTACGTAGATGTGCTTGGAGAACCCGACCTTCCTGAACTCGGCCGCTGCCAACAAGTGCCGGTCCGTCATGGGTCCGCCGGCGGGCTTCGGCGCGTCGGAGCCGTTACCCGGCGAGGACGGCACAGCGCCCGGCGTCACTGCCCGAGTGGTCGGAGCAGAGCGAGCGGGCAGGACGAACCGGCCGGTCAGCAGGCCGAGCCCGACGGCCACCGAAAGAATGACGACGATCGTCCGAGCTCGCACGGCAGCACCTCCCGGCTCCTACTCAAGCTGAAATGCCGGTTGACACCGGAGCGTTGGAATGTCTCAGAAGCCGCCGCCGAGGCGGTCCCGCATGAAGCGGCGAGCCTGGTGGATGCGGTCCTTGACCGTGCCCAGGGGAGCGCCGGTGATCTCAGCGACCTGAAGATAGGTCAGGTCTCCGAGATCGCGCAGCACGAAGGATTCCACCAGGGCCGGATGCCGCTCCTCGAGCGCGGCCAGCGACTCCATGAGATCCAGGCGGGTGCCCGCGATGACGCTTGTCGTTCGAGGGTCGATGCCCTCGGGAAGGACCGCGTGACTGTCCTCCGCGCGCCGGCGCATCGAGCGGTACGTGGCCCTGGCGGCGTTCGAGGCGATCACTGTCACCCACCCGAGGAACGAGCCCCGTCCGCTGTACTCCTGCAGATGTGTGCTGATGGACAGCAGAGCGTCCTGCGCGGCCTCTTCGGCGTCGGCGTGGTGCGGCAGAAACCTGGAGCAGCGGCGCATGACCGTGGGGCGAAGCTTGACAAGGAGGCGGTCCAAGGACGCCCGGTCACCT
The DNA here is from genome assembly GCF_014905555.1 of Streptomyces sp. Y2F8-2. Lineage (GTDB taxonomy): Bacteria > Actinomycetota > Actinomycetes > Streptomycetales > Streptomycetaceae > Streptomyces > Streptomyces cynarae. The sequence goes on from NZ_BNGS01000018.1 coordinate 23,799, forward strand.
GCCCGGGCGGAGGCCACGAGCTGTGCCATTTCGTCCTCGTCGATCACCTTGCTGTCCCCCGGTTCTCGTCCGACCTGAAGTCCGCCTGGCCACACCGCGGTTCCCGGCCCCGGCGCCTCCGGCAGAATATTGCCACATGCAGAAGCTGGGCCGTTATCTCCTCGAGAACAGGCTGGGCGCCGGTTCGTTCGCCACCGTCTGGAAGGCATACGATCCGGAGCTCGACACCGACGTCGCGGTCAAGGTGCTGGCCGACAACTGGGCTTCGAACGCCGATGTACGGGAACGATTCCTGGCGGAGGCGAGGCTGCTCCGCAAGATATCCAGCCCACGTGTCGTACGCGTTCACGACGTCGGTGTCCAGGACGACCGGCCCTACTTCGTCATGGACTACGTCCGGGGCGGCACGCTGGCCGAGAAGATCGGGCACTGCCTGCCCGCGGAGGCACTCCATCTGGCAGCCGAGGCCGGATACGCGGTTCAGGTGCTTCATGACACAGGCGTCGTCCACCGCGACATCAAGCCGTCGAACCTCCTGCTCGACACCGGCCGCACGCCCACTGCCGTACTTGTCGCAGACCTCGGCAGCGCGAAGCGACTCGCTGACGCGTCGGGGTTGACCGTGACCACCGGCACTCCGGCGTACATGGCGCCCGAGCAGGCTTTCCAGACCGGCGGGTTCGATGGTCGAGCCGACGTGTACGCCCTCGGTATCGTGACGTTCGAGCTGTTGACCGGCAGGAAGCCGTTCGGTTTGGGCGGTCGTCTCACCCTCACACCAGAGCAGGCATCGACGTCTTCGCCGCCAAGGATTCCCAGGGAGCTGGGGGTTCCGAACGGCGTCGACACACTTCTTCGTGCCGCGCTGTCCGTCGATCCCGAGGACCGACCGCAGACCGCTCAGGCGTTCGCGGACGCGCTGCTGTCACGGGGAGGAGGGGAGTGGGAGCCGGCCACGTCTTCGCGGCCGACACGCCTTGCGGTTTCGCTTGCGGCGGTCGTCGTGTACTTGGTGACAGCGGTGCTGACCTGGTTGGTTCGCTGAACGCGGATTTCCCATCGGCGTGCAGATCCGAAGAGCAGGCGAACATGCCGTTTCCGAACACTGTGGCGAGCGCCTCGGGAGGCTGGCGGTTTCTATCGGTGATTGCGAATCACCTGGTCAATGGGCTTGTGAGGCACTCTCGCATGGGTTCGGCGGGGGTCTTGTCACCAAGGACGACGCGGGGGCGACGGTTGAGCTGGCGGGCGACTTCGCGAAGATCGCGCGCTGTGTGGACGGACAGGTCAGTTCCCTTGGGGAAGTACTGCCGCAGCAGGCCGTTCGGTAGCGGGCCGTGCGCTCGACGAGGGTACCGATCGCGGACCTCTGTCCGCGGCCGATGATCAGGTCGAACGCAAGGCCCGCGCCTTCCGCCTGTGGCCGACAACAGCGGCGACGGTTCCCTGCTCCACGAGGCACAGCGCGTCGAGTTCTCTTCACAGATGCGATGTTCTTCGGTAGCGAGCTGGACCTCATTGACGCAGCGTTCTCCCACGGCGTCGCTGACTTCACGTTGGCAACGTTCTAAGGCAGCAGTACGGTCAACTTCACCTCGTGAACATTCTCCGGGGGCAACGTCATGTTTCGCTTCGCCAAATTCTTGGGCGGGAAGGTGGACTTGGGCTTCGCCCGGCGAACACGGTGCCGTGTCCGGGCTGCGGGGGCGTCATCTGTCCACAGGCGACCTCAGGGACGCTTCCCCCAATGGACGATCAGCACGACTCCCAGCAGCCGACCCCGCGCCGGGGCAAGGTCCTGGACGCCCTCGTACGGGCGGAGCGAAAGGTGTTCACCCGGCCCGCGCCGAAATCAGCAAAGGCTCGGATGGAATTCCTCTACACGCGGGCCAAGCGGTCCACGAAGGCCCTCGCCGAACGCCTGGGCGTCTCGACCCGCACCGTGCAGCGCTACCGCGCCGAACAGCTGAAGAAGCCCCAGAAGCGCCTCCATGCCGTTCTCGTGGAGGAGACCGAATCCCAGTGGCAACCGCAGGTCAGAGCACAGGCGAGGGAACGAGCGGCCACCTCCAGCGGGATGATGGTAGAGGTGACGGCCTACTTCGGGTTCACCTGCACGGGCAGCTCGGACGACGGCCGCGAGCGCACCATCACCACGCCGATATCACCCACCTACGCCTCCCAGATCCTCCAGCTCCTGGAGGCCGGTGCGACGGAGGAGGAGCTACATCCGATCGTCGCTGAGGCCATCACCGAGTCGTATTTCACGGATTGGGGCACCCGGGCTGACGGGCTGCGCGCCGATTTCACACACGTTCGGTCGATCGAGTTCCAATTCTGACCCGGCCAAAACAGGCCTGCTAATAAACCATATTGTGACTGAGCACTTCAGTTGGCCAGTTGAGCGCGGTAGTTGGCCACGTTGGTGCTCATCCGGCTGTTGATGTGTTCGACCGCGCGTTTCATTGCGCGACATCACGATGCCGATGCCCCCCGGGATGGGGCGACTACCAACCCCGGCGGCGAAGTCGCTGTGTGTTGCTTCGTGGCCCGATGCTGTGTGGGTGCTCAGTGAAGGACGGTGAGCAGGCCCTCGACGCCGCGGCGGAACGCGGCGCCGACGCTGTCGACGCCGTCGAGGTGGGCGCCGCTCATGGCGCCGTCGCGCATCATGACGAAGTGCCGGGCGGCGTGTTCTGGTTTGCCGCGACGCGGTGAGTTCCCGAAGACCTGCGCGAAGAGTTCGGTGAGCGTGGTCGTGTACCAGGCTCGGTGATCGAGGATCACCTGGCGCACCCGGTCTTCGGGGTCGGGGTACTCGGCGGCGGCCTTGAGGAACGCGCAGCCGCGGAACTCCGGCGAGGCCAGGCTGTCGGCGACGGCGGTCCCGATCGCGCGCAGTGCGTCGGCCGGGGACGGTGCGGCCTCGATGGCGGCCTGCACGCCGGCCCGCGTGTCGGTGTCGACGCCGCGCAGGTAGGCGACCACGAGGTCTTCTTTCGAGGGGAAGTGCCGGTAGAACGTCGCCCGCGTGGCCGGGGCCTCGGCGAGGATCCGCTCGACCCCGACCGCCCTGATGCCTTCGCGGTAGAACAGCCCGCTGGCCGTGGACAGCAGCCGCTCTCGCGCCTCGGAGCGGACCGGCTCTCCCGATGAGCTGCCGTTCGGGTTGTCGGGCGCGTGACGTGTCCAGGTGGCCATGACCCCAACCGTAGCAGAAAGAACGATCGGTCTTGCAATCGCCGAGGAGTCGTGTCAGGCTCCACACTGCAAGAGAGAACGGTCTTTCTGCTAGGAGTCCGGGGGCCATGCCGTTGCCCGCTCCACGTCAGAAGACACCGGATCCAACGGCTTTCTTTTGAAAGGAACAGTCATGACCACGACTACTGCCCCTGCCCCTGCCCCTGCCACCGTCGCGTCAGCGCTTCGTCGGCTCTACCTCGTTCGTTTCGGGTTCGCTCTGATCTGGGCCGTCGTGCTCTTCTTGACCGCGTCGAGCATCGGGCCGGTGAGCGCGACCCTGCTCGTGATCTACCCGCTATTCGACGTGGGCGCCGCCGTCGTCGATGCCCGCTCCTCCCGAGCGAGCCGGTCCGCTCTTGGTCTCTACGTCAACATCGCGATCAGTGTGTTCGCCGCCGTCGGACTGGTCTTCGCGGTCACCTCCGGCATTCCGGGGGTCCTGCGCGTGTGGGGGGTCTGGGCCGTCGTAGCGGGCCTCGTCCAGCTCATCGTCGCTCTGCGGCGACGCGACCTCGGGGGCCAGTGGGCGATGATCGCCAGCGGCAGCATCTCCGCGCTCGCCGGGATCTCGTTCCTCCGGCAGGCCGCTGCCCCTCACTCCTCGCTGAGCAATCTGGCCGGCTACGCCCTGCTTGGCGGCATCTTCTTCCTCGTCTCTGCACTGCGCCTCGGACACAACGCCAGCCGGAGCACCGGTGGGAGCAACTGACATGACCGACCACACCACCAGTGTCGACAGCGTGTTGGCAGTCATCGTCATTGGTCGGGAAGAACGTCGCCGACCGAGTGGCCCACGCCGGGCTCAGCGGGGCCATGATCGAGCAGGACCTCGTTGGGGGTGAATGCTCCTATTGGGCCTGCATCCCCACCAAGGCGCTGCTGCGCAGCACGGCGGCCCTACGAGCGGCCCGACTGTGAGCCTGTGACAGAACTGGGAGGTGGAGGCCGTGACGATCACGGAAGGTGACTGTCACGCTGTCCCGCCAAGGGGGTGTCACGCATCCCGTCCGACTGTCACGGCGGGGTGTCACGGGGCCGGTTCGGCCCGGAAACACGGGCCCGGACCCCGATCCGGGCCTCTTGCCTGATCAGCGTGACACGGTTTGAGTCCGGTTACCGTCCGCTCCTGAACTGTCCGGTGCCACTGAACCTTGGCCGTTTGCCACTGAAGTTTGACCGGCCGGAGCGCGAGGGCGGAGGGCTTCTCGTGGAGTCGCTCGGGGAAGCATCCGACCGTGGCCTACCCCGCAGACGAACCGCTTGCAGCCGATGGCCGTGGCAACTCCTTGATCTCGTTCGCGCGGGGCGGCGAGGCAGCGCCGCCGCAGGACGCCCCGCTGCCGGCGGCCCTGGTGGCCTTGTGGCGAGCCGGTCGGGTCCTCATGGTCTTCGATCGGTACCGCCAGTCCTGGGAGCTTCCAGGAGGGAGCATCGAAGAGGGCGAAACCCCCCGTCAGGCAGCAGCACGGGAGCTACTGGAGGAGAGCGGGCAGGAGCCTGACGAACAGTTGCGGTTCATCGGCTACGCGCGATGCGTCCTGGCGCCTGACCAGCGAGCCGAATATCTGGCCCTGTACACAGGATCCTGCGCCGAGACCCGCGCCTTCGAGCCCACCGAGGAAATCTCGGCCATCCGCTGGTGGGACCTCCTCGAACGCCTCCCAGGGTATGTGCAGCCCCTGGACGCCTACCTCGCCGCGCTCACCCGTTAGCCCAGCAGCCGACGCCACCGCCCCATCGAGCAGTGTTCGCTGTCACCGGACATGAAGAGTCCGGACGACCTGTGTCATCAACCCCCTGTTTCCCAGGTCGACACGCCTGTCTGTGTCACTGATCAGCTGATCTGTGTCATCGCCGGCCGGCGACCCAGGTGGACCCAGCAGCCGCCCCAGAACCTGGGGCCCTGGGTCCCGAGACCGGTGTTTTCCCTGGTGGGCACGGAGCGCGCCGGGAGCTGGGTCCACCTGGGTCCCTGGGTCTCGCACCCTCGTACGGCCGGGTTCGTCCGGAGTGGTCCCCAGCGACCGGGGCGGCCGATACCGTTGAAAGAGACGCCAGTTCTGCCCCTCTGGAGCCATCGATGAGCGAACAGCCGGCACCTGCCGACCACGCCCGGCAGCAGCTGGAGCCTGCGGCCGCCGACGGGCTGCGTGCGTACGCGGCCAAGACCCGCGCCAGCGCCGACCAGTTCGCCGCCGTCCTGGAGGACATCGCGGCCAACGGCCTGCCCTCGGTGGAGGACTGCACCCCGTGGGAGGAGCTGCGCGAGGCCCACCTCGCCCGACTCGCTGGCCAGCGCCCGGCCGTCGCCTGATGGCCCCGCAACAGGGCCCGCGCCGCGCCCGGTCGCCTTCTCCGACTCCGCCGCCAAGCAGCCAGAGAACATCACCAGCGAGGCGGAGATCCACGCCCTGGACCGCGCCTTGGTCGTCATCTCCGTCGACCCCGACGTCGGCGAGCCGATCCCCGGCGACACCTCCGGCCCCCAACTGCGTCAGTACACCGACGAGATCGAGTCCGTGCGCGTCCTGTACTTCGTCACCGCGCTGCGCACCGTCGTGGTCGTCGCCTACATCGAGGTCTAGGGGGTGTCCGATGGGTCAGCAAGCCTGCTGTGTCTGGTCAGTTGACTGCAGTGACTCAGTTGACTGGCTCGACTCCACGAAGGCTCATCAGGGGCGGCAGTCGCGTGCCCGACGGCGAAGGCGGCAACCGGCCCTGCGTGGCCCCTCGCCACGACCGCGTAAGCCCGAGGAGCCGGTGTGCCCATGCACCTTCGTGAACCAGCGGGCTACGCGCCGCGTCCTCCTGATGCGCGCCCCGTGCCGGGCGGGCGCTGTGCGAGGGAGAGCAGGGGACGGATGACGGGTGAAACGATCGGTATCGGGCTAGCCGTATTGGCGGGCCTGGCGAGTCTGTGGGCCGGTAACGGGAGGCACGGCTGCAGATGCGGCTGAGCCGCTACGGGCTGCGCGCCGAGGGGGCGGTGGTGAACCAGGAGCATGAGCCGGGGGACGACTCTTCGAAGCCCGTCATCGAGTTGACCGACCGGCAGGGCCGACCCGTCCGGTTCCGGCCCGCCACGACGGGGACGGGGCTGGCCCTTGGAACCCATGTACCGGTCGCCTACCTGCCCGAAAGGCCGAAAAGCGCAAGGGTATCCACCCGGAAGTACCGCCTATATCCGATCGTCGGCCTGTTCTTCGGAGCCATGCTCTGGCTCGGCGTCGCGGCTGGGTGCGTGCTCACACTCTGAGCTTGTTCTCCCACCTCGCTCTCACTTACGGATCCACCGCCAGACCCGTCACGGGACCCATCAGACACTCCCAACGACCTTGCTCATCGCCGACCTGGTCGGCCGTGGACCAGCCCTGCGCTCAGAGTGAACGGTCGAATGCGTCCTGATCGAGCTGAATCTGTGGCATGTGCATCTCCGCCCACTCTCGCAACTGTGACAGGGGTTGTGCCAACGACTTTCCACGCGCGGTCAGCCCGTAGAACACCCGTGGCGGAACGGAAGGCTCGACCCGGCGGGTGACGAGGCCATCCCGCTCGAGCGACCTCAGGGTCTGCGTCAGCATCTTCTGGGAGATCCCGGTCAGGGCTCGCTTGAGTTCGGTGAAACGAAGTTCGCCATCGGTCTGGTCGAGGGTCAGGACGAGCATTGTCGTCCATTTCGTGCCGACCCGGTCGAGCAGCTGCCTGGTGGGGCAGGCTGCATCGAAGAGGTCGCCGCGGTGAGGGGTTACCCCGAGGTGACCAGGGTTCCGGGAAGTGCCTCCTTGAACGTCCACGGTCGGTCTCCTATGTTCGCCTGGTATCCGATAGTAACCGACTGGATGAGATGAACGATGTTGACTGCCTACCTGGCGGACGCCCAAGCGCGGTACATCTCGGTGAACGACGTCCGCCTCGCGGTCGAGGTGGCGGGTGAGGGCCCCGCGGTCCTGCTGCTGCACGGTTTTCCGCACACGCGGGCGATCTGGTCCGAAGTCGCGCCGCTGCTGACGGCGGCCGGGCTTCGTGTCGTCGCGCCGGATCTACGCGGTCTGGGCGACAGCGACCGGGCGGCCAGCGGTTACCTGGCGACCGAGCTCGCCGGGGATCTGGTCGGGCTCCTCGACGCGCTTGACATCGACCGGGCGCACGTCGTCGGCATCGACCTCGGCGCCGCACCGGCGTTCGCGCTGGCGGCGACCCACGCGCACCGCGTGTCCAGCCTGACGCTGAGTGAGGCGGTGATCGGCACACTGCCCGGAGCTGAATCCTTCACGGCGAGCGGCGCCCCCTGGTGGTTCGGGCTCCATTCGGCTCCGGGCGGGTTCGCCGAGGACCTGCTGGAGGGACGGGAAGACCACTACATCCGGTTCTTCCTCGACGGCGGAAGCCGCCGCGGGCTCTCGGAGGCGCTGACCGCCCGGATCGTCGAGGCGTACTGTGGGCGGGAGTCCTTGCGGGCCGCTTTCGAGCATTACCGCGCGATGCCCGCGAACGCGGGCTGGATCTCCTCGTGGGTGACGCACAACGTGTTCACACTTCCGGTGCTCACGATCGGCGGAGGCGCAGTCGGCGAGGGCACCGCGCGTCAACTCGCCCCGTTTAGCGAGAAGTTGACCGCTAGCCTGCTGCCCAACGCCGGCCACATCGTTCCGATCGACGAGCCCGAAGAGTTTTCGGCACTGGTAGCGCAGCACGTCAAGTCGGCGGAGGCGCGATCATGACGAACAAGCGCACCGTCGTCCTCAGCCCGGTCGAACGTCCACACCGCACCGGCCTCGAAACCAGGCAGGTGGCAGCATGACTCGTGAGCAACGCGAGCAGGTCCGCGAACTCCGGCGGAACTCGCCGCTCGACCTGGGTGGCGATCTCGACGTCCAACGGCCGCTGTTCGAACAGATCCTCAGCTCGCAGCCGGTGCCCACCGACGCCATCGTCGAGAAGCTCGACCTGGCGGGTGTCGCCGCGCTGTCGGTCACGATCAGCGGTGCGCCGCAACCGGTCGGCACCGCGCTCTACTTCCACGGCGGCGCGTTCGCACTGGGTTCGGCGAACAGCTCCTTGGGCTTGGTGACCCAGATCGCCCGGCGATCGGGTCTGCGGGTCGTCACCGTGGATTACCGGCTTGCGCCGGAGCACCCGGCACCGGCCGCGGCGACCGATGCCGCGACGTGTTATGAAGCGCTGCTGGACTCGGGTATCGGCGCCGACGAACTGATCGTGATCGGGGAGTCCGCCGGAGGCGGGGTGGCACTGAGACTGCTCACGTCACTGGTGGCGGGAAACCGGCCCGTACCGGCGGGCGCGGTGTTGCTGTCGCCCTGGATCGACTTGACATTGGCCGGCGACTCGATGACAACGCGGGCGTCCGTAGACGTCGCGGTGAATCGGGAAGCGCTCGCCCGGCGCGTGCTCGACTACGCCGGCGAAGGTGCTACCGCGGCGCGGGAGCACAGCCCGCTGTTCGACAGCCTGCACGGGTTGCCGCCCACTCTCGTGCAGGTCGGAACGCACGAAACACTGCTCGACGACTCCATCCGGCTCGCCTCCCGCCTGGCAGCCGCCGACGTCTCGGTCATCCTCGACATCACCGCGGAAGTGCCACACGTCTTCCAGGGCTTCGCGCCGATCCTGGACGAGGGCGCATTGGCACTCGACCGCGCGGGCCAGTTCGTCCGAACCGCGCTGAAACAACCGGCACGCGATCTTCTGCCCGGCTGATCCCCGTCATGAGAACTTCCGCCGGCCACATGTCTCACGGCGACGAGCCAACCAGGAGGAGAGCATGACCGAAACGACGCGAGCCGTTGCGCTCGACGCACGCGGGCAGCTAGTACCAAGGTGATCTTCGCTGCGAGGGCGTGTTCTTGCTCGTGTCGCTGTCGGATCTCCAGCGGGAGCGCACTTCGTCGGCCAGGTCCTCGTCGACGCGCCGAAGGACGTCGTGCCGGCTCTGCAGGCGCTGCGCGATGAGCAGGTGGAGTCCCGCGCGGTGGTGGACACCGTGGTGGCTCTGCACCGGTGACCGCACCATCGGTGCGGGTGGATGCGCACTAGGCACTGTCCGGGGGGTTACCGGCGCAGCCATAGCCGGATAGCGGTGAGGGTGACCGTGCCGTGGAATACGTACGCTCTTTTGTCCTACCGGGTCGCCACGGCGCGGAACCCCTTGAGTGCGTTTACGGTGCGCTCGACTTCGTTCCTGCGGGCGTACCGGTCCCGGTCGAAGCTGGTGGGGCGACCGCCCCGGCTGCCACGCCGCTGACGGTTGGCACGCTGATCCCGGCGCTCGGGGATGGTGTGCCGGATCTGCCGTCGGCGCAGGTAGCGGCGGTTTCGACGCGAGCTGTACGCCTTATCGCCGCACACGTGGTCCGGTCGTGTCCGCGGGTGTCCCCCAAACGGGCGAGGGACACGGATTCGGTCCAGGATCGGAATCAACTGCGGTGCATCACCCCACTGCCCAGGCGTGACCAGGACAGCCAGCGGACGGCACCCGCCCTCACTGGCAAGATGGATCTTTGTCGTGAGCCCGCCGCGCGAGCGACCGATCGCCTCATCGGGGACATGTCGTGCCGGGCGACGGCGTTGTCCCGGAATCCGAGCCGGCCGGTGACGGGCTCCGGCGGCATGCTGGTGCACGCGGCACACCGTGGAATCCACGCTCACCACGCTCCAGTCGATCCGACCTTCCGTGTCCGCGTCGGCTTGGACAGCCCGCAGGATTCGCTCCCACGTGCCGTCCGCAGACCACCGGCGGTGACGGTCATGGACCGTCTTCCACTTCCCGAACCGCGTGGGCAGGTCCCGCCACGGAACGCCGGTCCGCAGCCGGAAGAAGGTGCCGTTGATGACAGTGCGGTGATCCTTCCACCGGCCCCCGCGTCCCAGGCTCTTTGGCAGGTGCGGCTCCAATCGAGCCCACTCGCTGTCAGATATGTCGCCCCGTCCCACAGCGAACCGAACGATCCGTTGAAGAATCCGTCACGCGATCCGTCGGACACCTCCTAGCCCGACCAGCCGGCGCGCCGCAGCGGCCATGCACCCTTGCACTCATCATCGCGCCGCGGACCGCCCCGGAGCTCACGGCCGACGGCGCGCCCTGCAACACGGCACTGCAACGCTCAGATGCAACGGAGGCCGCGTTGCAGGTGACCTGCGGCGACACCCCCACACAGCCGATGTGTTGCACCTCGCGTTGCAGGCCCGGCCGGAACCGGGCCGGGGCCAGCCCGACACGGCCTTGCACCCCATTTATGGAGCTGCGGGCACGAGTCATCGGCATGGCCATCGGCGTGCAGGCGATGCATCATGGAGCGATGAAGTTCCGTCGGTGGCGCGCCCGGGAACGCGGCCAGGACGTGTTGGCGGCTGCCCTCTACGAGCGCGACAGCCGGGCTCGTAAGCGCATCGACCGGTGGTGGGCGGCTGGCGGAGCCCACCGCGACGAGGTCTGGCGCGGCGCGTGGTTCCTGCTGACAGAGGCGAGCTTTAGGTTCGGCAACCATGAGCGGCCGGAGCGGGTCGTTCCTGTGCTGGAGTTCCTGCTCGAGGCCGACCCCACGTCCCCGTACCGGCCGCAGGTCCGGCTAACCGCCTGTCTCCCGCTGACCGCCGCCGACCCGCCGAACGGCCTGTACATGGGCGATCCACATGTACAGCGGCTCGTCAAAGCCGCGCTGTGGTTCCCTGATCTCGCATTACGCCAACGGTTGGCCGACCTGTTGTCCGTCACCGACCAGCCCGGCCTGCTGGATGCTTTGGAAACCGAATTCCGGACGCGTGTGCAGCTGCGCACGACCTTCATCGGCGCGGCACCGCCCGGCCATGAGACCGGGTGCTGTCTGTGGCGTGGAGGTGAGCCGGATTCGTTCTTGAAGATCGTCTGCGCCAACCCAAACCTGCCTCGTCCGCCCGCCCAGCCCGGCGACATCGATCTGTCTTTGCTCGCGCTTCTGAAGGACCGGACCGATCTGCTGCCGGCATTTGAGCAGGGCGCCCTGGCCGTGCGGCTGCAGGAGTATCTCGACACCTGGCTGCCGGAACCGGTCCACGACCGGTGCCGCCGCGCGTTGCGTGACCTGTCGGCCCAAAAAGGCGTCACGGCGGTGTGCCAACAGGCCATGCTTGGTGACGCCGAGGCGATTGCCGCAGCCCGCGATGCCGGGTACCGGCCGGCCAGCCCAGACTGGACACCCATCTTCCTACTGCTCACCCGGCAGTTCTCGGCCTATCGCGAGGCCGATCCGAATGGGCGGGTCCTGCAGCTGACGTGTTCCATCGACGGGTCGAGAGACGGGGTGAGGATCAGCGAACGCGTCATCATCGACCGGATCCTGGCGCTCCTGGACACGGACCTGCCCGACGACGTGGCCGCAGCCGTACGGAGGTCCCTGCGCGACCTCGGTCCCTTGAGCGACTCCCCGGTCGAGGACCTCGAACGCTCGGATATGCGGAGGGCCCTCCTGGCCCGCGCGATCAAGCTCCAGCCGGAGGCGGTCGCGGCCGTGGTCGACGCGGGCTACCTGCCCGAAGACGGGGACCGGGAGCTGCTCCCGCTGCTCTTCCTCACCGAGCAGTTCGAGCGGTACGACCGCGAAGACCCGAATGGCACAAGGCTACGCGCCGTCCTCGCCGAGAATCGTTACCTGTACGAGCACGAGCATTTCCGAACCGTCGCGGAGCGGGCTGGCCGCCCAGATCCCTGGCCGCCCGAGGAGCCGTCGCCGTCGGGTGACCGGACGTCGACCGTGCACGTCAGCACTTGGCTGAGCAGCTTCGACGCCGGCGGCCATTTCGGCGGCCACTTCTGAGCCGGAGGTTCCTGCATCGGCACGTCATACCGATCATTCCGATGGCCTCGCCGCTGTGGGAGCCCGAACCGTTGCCGTTAGCACCATGACCTTGAGAATGATCAGTCCCGTTGGGCTTCGCGGGAGTCGCGCGCGTGCCGACGGGCGTGCATGACCCAGGTGTCTGAGCTTGTTCGGCAAATCCGCTGCACATGCGGATGCGTCGCCCCCACATCCGCCGGCGCCATGAGGGGAAGATCGGCAGCGCCAGGAATGGGGCGTCGTCCAGGTCGAAGGTGCGCAGGAAGGGCCCACTCCGCGGTGGTGTTCCGCTGACAGGCCACGGACGGCGGTGGGAGAGTGGCGCCCAGGCCGGGTTCGGGCCCGTGCGAGCAAAGGTCAGACGGCCTCGCAGTTCATCCCGGGCTGGCCGTACTCGTTCGTCGCGGTGCTGGAGATGGGTGCCATGTCCTGGACGCAGATCCTGGACGCCGTCCGGCTCGGCCCGGCCGACGACGCCACGGCAGTCACCGCCGCTCAGCTCCGCGACGTCGTCGAACGGCTCATCGCCGCGGGGCAGTGGCAGCCCGGCGAGCCGGACATCGTCATCGTCACGGACGCCGGATACGACGTGACCCGGCTGGCCTGGATGCTGCGGGATCTGCCCGTCGAGCTGATCGGGCGGATCCGCGGCGACCACGTGATGCGGTTACCGAAGCCGCCGCGGGTCTACGACCCCAAGGGCGGCCGACCGCCCAAGCACGGTCCGGAGTTCCGCTTCGCCAAACCGGAGACCTGGCCCGACCCGGCGGTTACCACCCGCACGGCCACCGCGAAGGCTGTGGTCCTCGAGGACGGGCTCCAGCGACACGGACGTGGACCGGGCCTGGCAGGCGTTCCTGCGACGCTTCGACCTGGAGCACACATTCCGGCTGTTCAAGCAGACCCTGGGGTGGGCCCGCCCGCGGCTGCGGGAGCCGGAAGCGGCCGACCGATGGACCTGGCTGATCATCGCTGCATACACCCAGCTCCGGCTCGCCCGCTGGCCCGGGACCTGCGGCACCCGTGGGAGAAGCCGGTCGCACAGAGCCGACTCACCCCTGCCTGGGTCCGGCGGACGTTTCGGAACCTCCGCCAGCACATGCCCTGTCCTGCCAAGGCACCGAAACCCCACCAGCCGGGACCTGGACGACCACCCGGCACCAGGAACAGGCGCCGGGCACCCCGCTACGACGTCGGCAAAACCGTCCGCCGCGAGAAGACGCTTATCGCCCTGCAGCGGTTGAAGGGTTAAAGAACAAGCTCAGAGGCTATGGGGTTTTGGCGGCTGCCAGGAGGCTTTGAGAAGGTGCTCGCCCAGTGGTCCGCTGCAGGGCCCGTCGCCTATGTCGAGGCCGAGTACTTCGGTGGCGTCGGCGAACAACGGGCCGCCGTCTGGGCTGACGGGGTGCTGGCAGTGGGACCCCTGGATGTGCCGGCGAAGAAGTGGCTCTCGCGAGCAGTCAGCCCGATCTCGCAGGCCCTGCGCCAACCCGGCGCGAGAAGCGGCCTTGGCAAGGATGAGTTCGAGGCCGTGGGACTAGACCGCCATCGAAACAATGACGACTGGATCTCTTCTACCTCTTGAGCCAGTGCCAGACGGCGGCAGCAACTTCCGGCATCCCGCACAACCTCGCAAGTTGGTAGCCGAACTCGCATAATCCGCAAAAAACTCGGAGACGAGGCTCGGATCCATTGGAACTGTAAGGACGATCCGACGTCGACTCTGGATGAGGGCTTGCGTCGCGCCTCCTACCTGTACGTCGGTTCCTGGGGGGAGGGGGCGACGAGCACGAGCCGGAGAACCTGCACGCGGGTCAAGGCGCTGCCCGGCCAACCGGCTGTTCAGCCGGTTGTTCTACTTGGGGACGATTGATCGTTATCAGGTGCCGTTGCTCAGCGAAAAGTTCATGGCCCGGCTGGTCGAGCTCTACCGTCCCCGTCGCGGTGACCTTCCGGCCGACGCGGTCGAGCTTCCACGGTTGGAGGGCTTTCTCCACCAACACTTGGGGCTGTACCTCCTCCCTCAGGAAGCGGGCGCGGAGACATACGGGCAGACGGTGCGCTGAGGTCTCCGCCCACTACTCCCGTAACCGACACGGCAGTGTGTGCATCTTGCCAAGGCCCGGTCACCCTGCCTGCCAGGGCCCACCGGGAAGTAATGCGGCTTTCATGAGCGCATAAGCTTCACATAGCATCCGAGCTCTCCGCTGCTTCTTCACACCTCTCAGGAGAACGATCTCCGTGTTTCACCGGCAATACTTCGGCGCGCTTGGCGCGGCGGCCATGTCCGTGGCGCTCGCTGCCTGCAGCAACACCGCCGCGCCCACAGCTGCAAAGCCTGCCGCGTCGCCCAGCGTCGCCGCGTCCAGCCCGGCATCCTCCTCTCCGACTCCGCAGGCCGCGCTCCTCACAAAGGCGCAGCTCACATCAGCTCTGCTGTCGCTGTCGCAGATGCCTGCGGGCTGGTCAACTGATAGCAACTCCAGCACAGGCGACAAGACGTTCTGCAACTACCGCCAGCCGCACAAGGCGCAGGTTCAGGTCTCTCGCACCTTCCAAAAGGGCGGAGGGCTGACCGCCACGGTAGCGTCTGTGGGCATTCGGCAGTACGCGAGCGCGATAGATGCCGCCGAGTCGTTCACTGCGATGGAGAAGGCACTGGAGTCCTGTCACCAGGAGACCTACCAGGGGTCGGTGCTGAAGTACTCGCCGATGAGCGTGGACAAGCTTGGCGACCGATCCCTGGGTGTACGCATCGACAGCGACGGCGCCACGGCACTCCAGCAGTTCACCCTCGACGGACCCACCCTGATCAACGTTGGCACCGGCGGCATCGCGGACGCGGAAGCCGACACGGCCACCAAGCTCTTGCGTGAACAGGTGGACCGGTACGAGGCCGCAGCCCGCAAGTAGGGCTGGCTGCGAGAGCTGCCTGGCCGGGGAGTCAGTAGCCCGGCCAGGCAGCGCAGACGCACCTGTCCCTGGCAGTTGTAGGCGGGTCTCCGCGGAGTCCATCCCAAAGCGACCCGGATGAAACAAGGAAGTCCTCCGCAGCGCAAACACAGCTGCGGAAGATTTCATGTCTTTGCGGTGCCAGTCCGCGAGCATCGGGGCGCTAACAGGTCGCCACCTTTGGTGGACCAGCTATCGAGCGAGGTGAAGTCCCGCACGATACTTGTGTTGTGTTGTGCAGGGGACGTTCGGGCTTCGGCTACAGACGAGCAGGTGTGCTCGCTTCGCCCGCGAGACCGTTCACGTGACGCCGACGCCGGAGACGCTTGTGGAGGTCGGCGCTGAGCCGTTCGGCTGGCGCCGCACCTTGTATGGTCCGCAGGCATGGCAGTGCCCCTACGACGACGCTCTTCGCAACGAGGCGGTCGAGGGCAGTACGTATGCCCTGCACCGGCTGGCCGACCAACTGCCGTGCGTGCGGGTGGTCATCACCGAGATTGTCGAGCGCTCCGTGGACACCGGCCCGGGGGATGTGAAGTTCGCGGCGGCCCATGCCCTGTGGCAAGCGGTGGGCCTGCACTCGCCGGTGGGCCCCACATCGACCAGGACAGGACGCTCGCGTAACCGCCAGGCGACGTCACGGCCGGTCCGCACGCTCCTCCCGAAAGCGCGAGACGGACATCAAGTCACATACCGCCCTCTCGGGGCGAAAAGTCCGTCCGGAGGAAGGAGTTGGCGATGCCCTGATCACGAAAAGGCTTCACGCACGGTGGTGTGCATCGCCGTGTGTCGCTTTGCGGACGGCGCTGATGTTGTCGCGCAGCAGCGACAGAGCGGCGATGGCGTTGACGGGACGCCAGCCTTGGTTGACGTCCAGGGCGGTGGGCACCGCTCCTGTGCCCGCGGTCAGATGCCAGCCGGGCGGGAGGCGCACATGTAGCGGTGAGGTGCCTGTGCTTGCCTTGCGGGTGGTGATCACATTGCCTGAGCGGACGCGCTGCCGCCGCTGCCACGGTCCCCACACCAGCTCGATCACGCCGACCGCGTTGGCCTGCGGTCCCCGCGGCTGGAGCCAGACGTGCCCGGACCAGAAGTCTGGGAAGTGGAGAAGGTGCTTTTCGCCGGCCCGGGCAGGGTGGACGCCTGAGTCGAAGACGCGCTCGATACCGAGGCGGCCGTCGGTTCCGTAGACCATATCGAGCCGGGCCAGAGCGTTGGCGGCAGCAGGGATGCGGCCGGCGGTCTCCAGGGTCTCCACCGCTCGTTCGGAGATCGGCTGCGAAGGGGCGAGTTCGGTTGCCCGCTCGGCGGCTGCGCTGCGCGACAGGCCGCGGGCCTCCCTCATCTGGCGGATCTGAACCGGCGTCATCATGGTCTGACTGACCAGGGAGCCGAAGCTGTCTTCGACGGCGTCGCCGGGACGGGCGGTGGGCTCGAGGGCCTCACCGTCGAGGGCGTGAGGGGGCAACCGGGAAGGGCGCAGGACTCCGAAGTGCGGTGTGATCAATGACCACGGCACGCCGAAGCCGGCCGCGAGATTTCGCACCGCGGCAAGTCCCCTGCCCAGTTCACGCTCGGCCTGGCCGTCCAGCGGCTGGGAACGGGGAGCGTGCCGGCCGATGACATCCCGCACGGCGACCATGTCGATGCCCAGGGCTGATGCAACCTGCGCCGGCACGACACCGCTTGCGAAGTTCGCCCACGCCAGGCACTGGAACAGCACCTTCACCGGTGGGTTGGGCACGCTCATCGGACAGTGTGGTCAGCTGAACGTGTTGCAGCTGGCGACGCGGCCGGAGCGGTAGCCGGTGGAGAACCATTGCCGGCGCTGGCTGGCGGAGCCGTGGGTCCAGGTGTCGGGTGTGACCTTGCCCTGGTAGCGCTGCTGGATGCGGTCGTCTCCGACGGCGGCGGCCGCGTCCAGCCCGCGGTTGATGTCGTCCTTCGTCAAGTCGGTGATCAGTGGCTTACCGCTCTTGGGGTCGGGGGTGGTGGTGGCGTGGTGGGCCCACACTCCGGCATAGCAGTCCGCCTGCAACTCGAGTTTCACCGAGCCGCTGTTCTGGCCCTTTCCGCTGCCGCGGGAGATCGTTCCGCTGAGGTCCTGGAAGTGGTGGCCGTATTCGTGCGCGATGACGTAGGCCTCGGCGAACGGGCCGCCCTTGGCGCCGAACTTGCTGCTCAGGTCGTTGAAGAAGCCGAGGTCGAGATAGACCTTGTCATCGGCTGAGCAGTAGAAGGGGCCGACGTCGGAAGTCGCGTTCCCGCAACCGGTGTTCACACTGCCGGTGAACAGGAACGTCGGGGCCTGCTGGTAGGGCTTGCCGGCGGTTGTCTCCGTCTGCTTCCAGAATGCCTGCACGCTGTCGACCACGGCGACGATCCGGCACTCCTCCTTGCGGTTGGCGTCGGCACCGGTCCGGCAGTCCGCCGCGAGGTCCGCGGCTGACTTGCCGGACGAGGACGTGTCGCTGCTGCCCGAGCCGAACATGCCGGGGTCGACACCCAAGAGCACGGACGCGACCAGCACCACGAGCCCGACCAGTCCCCCGCCGATGGTCTTCCCGCCGCCCGGGATCCCGCCCAGCGCACCTCCCCGACCGTCCTCGACCTCGGACGTGTCCAGAGCAGCATCGTCGTCGAATTGCATACGTTGACCCTCCCTCAAGCAGCGCGCCGGACCGCCCCGCGTCGTCTCGCTCGCCTACCCCGTACGAGGTCATCCCCATCCCGTCCTCTTCTTGCTCCGCCTCTCGGAGGAGCCGGCGGGCGACGCCGCGGCGGCGCTCCGTGGGTGAACGGCGGAGCGCAGTGCGCGGTGACGGCCACTCCGTGCCGTCGACCGCGCAGCGGCATCCCGCCTGTCGCCGGTGCCGGGACCGTGCCTGCGAGGTTCAGATGACGGACGGCCGCCTCGGGTCGGTCGGGACGATCGGTTACTCGTCGAAGAGCCGTTCAAGGGCAGCACCCAGAGAATGCGGCGTGTCCGTCGGCCGGCGGAGCAGGTCCGCATGCCCGCGGGCGCCCGCGACACCGGGTACCACTACCGTGACCGGCACCTGTGGCTGACGGAGGACCGGGACACCGCCTACGTCCGCACGTCCTCCGGAGTGGAGGCCTGGCCCCGGGCGGCGCGGGGGGTCGCCTGCAAGTGACCGGTCACCGGCTCCGGTGCAGTGCGACCAGCAACTGCCAGACCTGGTCCGCGACTTCCTCCGGCGTGGCCCGCAGCAGCCCGTGCAGCCAGTCCGCGAGGACACCCGCGAAGGTAGCCGCCACCGCCGACGCGACCAGCGGGGCGTCAGCCGCGCCGGCCAGTTCGCGCTCCTCGAGGCTGCGGGCCCGCAGGTCCCGGTGCAGCACCCGACCGAGCGGCCCGCCGCCGCCCGGCGCGAGCAGCGAGCGGTACAGGGCCGCGTGCTGGGCCAGACCGGTGAAGAACTCCCGCAGCGCGGGCGGGGCGTGGACCGGATCGGGCCGCCCCCGCCAGGCGTGCAGCGCGTCCACCGCCTGCCGTACGACGTCCGCGCACGCGTCGACCGCCAGCGCCTCGATGCCGTCGTAGTGCACATAGAACGTGGCCCGGCCCACCCCGGCCCGGCGCACCAGCGCGGCCACGGCGACCTCCGCCGGCGGTCGCTCGGCGCACTCGGCGAGCAGGGCGGCGCGCAGCCTGGCGCGGGTGCGCGCCGCCCTCGGGTCCTCGTGCGGCGCCCGGCTCATCGTGCGGCGAGGACGGCGGCCAGCGCGAGCGCGCCGGGCAGCGCCTGGGCGAACAGGATGCGGCGGTTGGCCGTGGTGGCGCCGAACACGCCCGCCACCACCACACAGGACAGGAAGAACGCCTGGACCCGGAAGCCGGTCGGGTCGGCGGCGAGAAGCCCCCACACCAGTCCGGCCGCGAGGAAGCCGTTGTAGAGGCCCTGGTTGGCGGCCAGCGGAGCGGTCGCCCGGGCCGTCTCCGGGTCGAACCCGTGCAGCCCCCGCCCCGGCTTCCGCTGCCACAGGAACATCTCCAGCACCAGGATGTACATGTGCAACACGGCAACCAGGCCGACCAGCACGTTCGCCACGATTTCCATGAGCAACGAGCCCTCCCCCTTCTTGGACAGGTGTCCAGAATAGCTGGACACCTGTCCAAGCAACTACCGGGTCCCGCCACCCCCCGGCGCAGCTCCCGTGCCCGAAGGCCAGCTGGATCTCGAAGCGGGCCGCCGGGGCGTGCAGTAGCTCGCCGAACAGCTCGTCCGCTGCCGCATCCGGTAGCGGACCGTCTGCGGAGAGCCACCGCGTCCGCGTGCCGTGCAAACATCCCCCAGTCCACCGGCGGCCCCTCGCCGCGCTCGGCCGCACCCAGCATCTGTGCCCAGTCCTCGACCGTCAGCCCGTACATGCCGAACGCGGCGAACGTCTCGGCCAGCGCAGCCACCCCGACTTCCTGCGCCTCCAGGCGCGGGGCACAGCTATCTCCATCGGCCCGACATCGGTCACGACGGTCTTGGAGCGCTTGCCGTTACGGGAGTTGCCACCGTCCTTGCCCGCCGGATCGTGCTTGTCATAGCCGAGGTGGTCGGTGATCTCGCCCTCCAGGGCGGACTCCAGCAGCCGTTTGGTCAGCTGCTGGAGTCCGCCCTCGCCGGTCGACTGCAGGCCCTCGGCCTGGGCTCGGCTCACCAGCTCGTCAATCAACTGGTCGTCCACGGCCTTCGCCGACACAGCCGCTGCCGACTCGACAGTCTCCTGCTCGGCCATGTTCTCACTGGTCATCGATGCATCTTCCATGATCGGGAGTTACACCGAACGATTTACAGTCCCGGCGGGTCAGAGGTCCTCGTCGTCGATGGGTTCGGGTTCGCGGATGTAGGCGAGGTCGAGGACGTAGCGTTCGGTGACGGGGCAGTTGTTCCAGGCTTGGGTGAGCCAGCCGTCGGGGGAGTCGTCGGTGAGTTGGGTGAGGGTGGTGTTGTAGTAGTCGGCGGCGGCTTGGCGGTTAATCCACCAGGCGTGGCCTTGGTAGACGCCGGGGCGGGGCAGGGGCATTTCGCCTGCGGGGCCGAGGCTGAGCTGGTTGATGACGAGGATGTCGGTCTCGGATTCGATGCCGATGTCGATGTGGCCTTCGGCGTCGGCGGGTGGGGCGGGTGGCGCGTCCCAGATGCGGATGGTGACGTCGACGTCGATGTCGGGTTGGAGGCTGCGCAGGTACAGGTGGTAGCCGTTGCCGGCTACCACCTGTGTGTGGGTGGCTTTCATGGCGTCGTCGTCGCCGAGGTAGGCATCTGCGTCGTAGACCTCCACGACGCGGCGGCCGGGGGTGGCCTTGCAGTTGTATTCGGCGAGGAGCGCCATGGGTGGCTTGCCTTTCAGGCTAGTTGGTGCTCTTGCTGGACCACGACTCCCCGCACGTCCTGATCTCCGCAGGCACAGGCGGCGGCAAGTCGACCATCCTGCGCTGCATCTGCTGCCAGTCCATCCACCACGGCGCCCTGGCCTACGTCCGGGACTACAAGCGGATCTCCACACCTGGGCCCGCCGCGTTCCTGGGCAGCACGCTTGGTGTCTCTCGGAGTCCGGCTGAGTGTGAAGTTCCGCTACCTCGTCGCGAGGGGCAGCACTCAGAGGCGCAGGTACCCCGTGCGTTCCAACGCCTTGCGGGCGGCGAGATAGCCCGCGATCTTGAACGCCAGTTCATGAGAGCCGAACGTATCGGCGCTGGCGCGCCGCAGCACCACCCGAGTGGCGATCACGACTCCGTGCTCGGGCAAGCTGAGCTGCTCCTCGATCCCCACGGCGGCAGCCGCGAAGAAGCGTGAAAGGGCCTCGGCGGGTTCGTAGTCCACCGTCAGCTCTTGAGCAACCTGGAAGGCGAAGCCCTCATCTGCGGGCTCGAAATCCACTTCTATCTCCGCGAAATGCGGCGCGCAGTTCTGCTTCTGATGCAGTACCCGTACGCTGCGGATCGGATGCGGCGGGAACCGGGGCGGCACTGACGTCATGCCGGAACGCTACGCCTTCGTCGACGCCGCGAAACTGATCAGCCGGACCGTGCTCACCCTGGCCGCGTTCCGCCCCGGCCCGGAGACCGGCAAGCGCGTGACACGCCGCATCGACGTTTCGCCGCAGACCGGATGAAGGGCCTGCCCGTCAAGGCCCGCTGCACCGGCTGCAAAACGGTAGACCCTGCCTGCCGACTTCCCGCCCTGGAGCTGACTGTCTGATCACATCATCTGGCGGCCGGCCGGATCACCGCCCGGGTCGTCAGCCAGGACGATGGCCGTCTTGATGCGCTTGCCGACCGGCTCTCGGTGCACCTCGAAGCTGCGGCAGACCGCCATCACGATCTCCAGTCCGTGCTGCCCGACACGGGTCGGGTCCGGCGCCAGGACCAGGGGCAGCGTCGTACTGCTGTCCCACACGGTCACCTCGACGGCCCCCTCACTGACCTCCAGCGTCAGCAGACAGGGCCCCGGAGCATACTTGCGGGCGTTGGTCACCAGCTCGCTCACCACGAGCTGAACCATGCCCATCGCCCGCTTCGACACCGGCAGCCCGTGCACAGCCTGCAGACTCTCCAGGAAGTCCCGGGCCAGGTCACGAGCAGCAGCGATGTCCTCGCTGCCCTCGAACGCGGCGGACACCGACTTCGGGCGCTCTGTCAACGACTGCGGACCCTCGTCCTGCGCCGCCAGGTCCATACAGTCCGCCCCATATCCGAAGCGCGCTAGCGGCGCTGATTCCCGGTCGCCTACCCCCGAAACGTCGACACACTCCACACACACGCCAGACACTCACCCACCACACTCAGCGTCGACTCCCGAGCGAGTCAGGCATGCAATGCCCCATCAAGGATATTTGGCACAATTCCCCCTCGTGCAGCCTCTCCCGCTCCCCTGCCCCGCCCACCTGATCCCGAATGCCACCGGCACTGACGCTTTCCATGCCGCATATCGTCAGGCCATGGCGTCGCACGCCGTGTTCGTCGCCATCGAATTCGAAGAACGCCGGAAGTGGACCGTCAAGGCGGACACGCTCACCGCCGGTTCCGGCTACACCGTCGACGACGCCGTGAACGAGGCAGCCCGGGCCGCGATCACCCGCCTGGTTCAAAACCGTGAGGTCGATCTGGACGCCTACAGGGGACCGATCTACTTCATGATGCACGGCGTGCGGAGCGAAGACCGAGCCCGCGAACTCGCGGCCGCACTTCACGCCGCCCTCTACGGAGACCTGGGACCTCTTGCCCAAGCCGTCCCTGCCACGTGCTGAGGGGCAACTACTCCGGTTGTCGGCAAGCTCGCAACTCCAGGTGGCCGGCCGAAGCCAGTCCTTAGCCCTGCGTATTCAGCGGAATTGGGTGGTCTGACGCCCCGGTAGCAGAATGGTCCCGTTGACCTGCAAGGATATGAGTGTCGAAGTCGTATCTGTTGCTGAGAGCAAGGCACCTTTCTGGTGGTTGAGAGTACAGGGTGGGGGCGTCGGCTGTCCGTGGTGGCTGGCGGGAAGAGGCTGATCGGTCATGCCGGGGCGGTACTGCTGCGCCGTTGTGCGGACCGGACGGGGCTGACGGAGGCGCTGGCGAAGGTGCTGCCGTCCAGCGCGGTGGCCGGCTGGCGGGACCGGGCAGGGGTGCTGGTGCACGTGGCGGTCGCGATCGTGCTCGGGGCGTCGACCTGTCGGAGGCCGAGCAGCTCCAGCTTCACCAATCCGAGGAGCTGACGCTCGCCTGCACGGCTCGCCAGGCAGACACGGATACCCACATCGGCTTCAAGGCATGGCAGGAGCTCGCGCCCGCTCCCGCCCTCGATCTTTCACGGACGCGACCGCAACCGTTCTACATGCATATACGGCACCAGCTCACCCATTTGCCCCAGATACGCCGTGGACGACCCGCTACCTGGACGCCGCCGTCGGGCGGCTGCGGGCCCTGCCGCCAGAGGAGCGTGAGCACGACGTTCGGGACGAGGACGTCGCCCGGCTCTCCCCGCTCAAGCACGCCAACCTGAACGTGCTGGGCCGCTACAGCATCCGCGCTTCGGTTCCGGCCGACTGCGGCCTGCGCCCGCTGCGCGACCCGGACGCCGACGAGCACGCCGGAGACTGAACCGCACCCGAGGCGCCTGGCCGTTCGTTGTACCACCGCGCAGGCCGGGGCTTTGCCGCCCGGGGAGCGACGCGAGAGGCTGGCGAAGAAGCGGTTCAGGCGGCGTCGGGGGCGCCCTGGTGGGCGCTGAGCGCGTCCGCGGTGCTCGGGTAATGGGGCAGGAGGCTGTCCACTCCGGTGAGGGTGAGCATGCGCATCAGCCGGTCGGGGACGGCGGCCAGGGCCAGGGAGCCGCCCGCTTCCTGGGCGCCGTGCCAGATGCCGATCAGGGCGCTGAGGCCGGCGGAGTCACAGAAGCCCACACCCGACAGGTCCAGGATCAAGTGGTGGTGGCCCTGGTTGATCAGCTCCAGCGCGCGGGTACGCAAGCCGGGTGCGGTATGCAGGTCGATCTCGCCGGTGACGGTGGCGACCGCTGCGGGACCGGGGGTGGCGGTCAGGGTCAGCTCGATGTCGTCGGTCATGGCCGTCAGTGCTCCTCGCCGGCGGGCGCGGCGGTGGTGTGGGCGGTGGATCTGGCCCCCGTCGCGGCGGCGGCCTGGTCGGGAGCGGGAACCGACAGAGCCAGCAGGGCGACGTCGTCACTCGCGCCCTCGGGCAGGGCGTCCAGCAAACCGACGGTGTCCTGGATCAACTGCGCCGCCCCACACGAGGCGGGACGAGCGGTGAGGAAGGCCGTCAGGCCCTCGTCTCCGAGCATGGTGTCGGTGCTGGTGTGTGCCTCGGTCAGGCCGTCGGTGTAGAGGAGCAGGGCCTGGCCGGGGGCGAGGTGAAGGGTGGTGGAAGCGAAGCGGGCGCCGGGGAAGGCCCCGATGAGCATGCCGCCCTTGGGGCGGACCGCTTCCACCCGCGTGCACGTGGCGGGCCCGGCTTCGGGCGGGGCGGGGCTGAGGTGGTAGGCCGGGGGGTGCCCACCGGTGGCCAGCTCCACGGTGAAGCCCCCGGCCGCATCAGGGGTGAGGGTGGCGAAGAAAGCTGTGCAGAACCGGCTGCCCGCCCACACATCGGCCAGCAAGGCGCTGTTCAGTGCCTCAAGTACCGCGACGGGATCGTCCGTGTGTTGGGCGGAGGCCCGCAGGGTGTAGCGGGCCAGGGAGGTGATAGTGGCCGCCTCGGCGCCCTTGCCGCACACGTCCCCCAGGAACAATCCCCACTTCCCGGAGGGCAGGGGGAAGACGTCGTAGAAGTCGCCGCCCACATCGTGCACGGACGCGGTGTGGTAATGACAGGCCAGCTCCAGGCCGGGCACCGTCGGCAGCGCCGGCGGCAACAGAGTGCGCTGCAAGGTGGAGGCGAAGGAGGCGATCGCCGCCCTGTCCCTCTCCGCCTGCTCCCGGGCCGCCCGCTCAGCCTCGGCAGCCCGCTGCTCCTGGCGCACCGTGCGCAGCGCGGACAGACGCAGCTCCATCTCGTCCATCACGATCGCCGCCAGATCGGTCAGGGTGGCAGTCTGTTCGGAGGTGATGGAGCGGGGCTTGGTGTCCAGGACGTTGACGGTACCCAGCTTGTGCCCGTCCGCGGTGGTGATCGGCGCGGCGGCGTAGAACCGAACCCCCAGCGGACCGGTGACCAGCGGGTTGCCGCAGGCGACGTCGTCGAGCAGGGTGTCGGGGATCACCAGGGCATCGTCGCGCAGCACCGCCGAGCCGCACAGGCCCGGGTCGCGACCGATCTCGCTGACCGCGTTCAGGCCGTGCGCGGCCTTGAACCAGATCCGGTCCTCGTCCACGATCGTCACTGTCGCCACGGGGACGTCGAACAGCCGGGCTGCCAGCGCAGCCACCCGGTCGAACGCCCCGTCGGGCGGGGTGTCGAGGATGTCGTAACGGCGCACCGCCTCCATCCGGCCGGCCTCGACGACCTCGTCGGGCACCAGATGCAGGCGCTTGCCAGGAACGCCGTCCTCGGATGCCGAAGCCTGCTCGGGCATCGGCTTTCCACCTTCCCTGACCTCCCGCAGCCACCGGGCGCGACGCGGACCAGCGGAAAGCCTAAGCGCAACGAGTGTGCGAAGGCCATCCGGGTGGCACCTCGAAGGATCACCACCGATGTCGACGTGCAGTGCTGCCCGGTGAAACCCGGCGGCGGCACCGGGCGGCACTGCGCTCCCCCTCATCGCCCCACGTGCGGGCACCGAACGGGCGACCGGGGCGGTGTCTGCCTTCCGTGGATGATCTTTCCACGCCGGACGGTGAGGGCCAGAGATGCACGCACCGGTTTTTTAGCCCATCGGTGACGCTGATGACGCGATATCGGGGCACACGAACCCGGGAGGGTCCGTACGGGTGTCCGGCAGGAGGAGCCAGTGGCCGGTCATGAGGTGTATGCCGCCAGCGCGTTGTCGGTGGTGGCCGCGATTCTGCTCGCGCGATGGTGCCTGGCGGGCCGAAGCGGCAGGAGGCGCGCTGCTCGCGTGTCCCACCGTTCATGGCGCTGGACGGTGCTGAGGGAGGGCCGGCGCACGGGCTCCACCGCGGCCCAAGCCGGGCAACGCGCGCCGACGGACGCGCCATGCGCTCAGCGGGTGGTGCAGGAGGCCGAAGACCTCGTGCACCGCTACTGGCGCCAGCTCAGTCCGCTCTACCTGTCCAAGCACGATCACCATCAGCACTGAGCTGGCCGGGCAGCGCATGGCCGACACTGGTGATCGGTCAGGTGGTGACCGCTTGGCGCAGGGATTGCGCGGCAGGCGATGATTGCGTCGACGCCGACGATCCGCCGGATGCCCATCACGGCCTCGTCGGTGCTACCAGGCGTAGCCAGCCGTCGGCCTCGGTGACGGTGTGGGCGGCGATGAAGATGAGTTGATGCCGCTTGGGTCCATGAAGGTGACCCGGCTCAGACCGGATGATCGGCCAGGCCACCGTGGCCCTGAAAGGCGACGGCACGTGCATCGCCCGTGGAGATCCCGTATGAGGACGCTGTATTGCACGGCTACTTCTATCGGGCGGCGGGCGAGGTAGCGGGCGCGAGTGATGCCCCGGAGGTGGGCGATGGCATCGCGGAAGCAGGCGACACCACGCTGGCAGGCGTGGTCGATGCGCGGGTCGTGGGGGTTGCCGTGCAGGAAGAACTCGGCCGCGCGGTAGTAGGTGGAGGCTCGCAGCAGCCCGTCCCTCGCGCTGACGGGGCGGCTTGCATGGGCTTCGACCTCCAGACGCTCGGCGGTGGGCAGCCAGGCGTTGTGCCAGCCGTCACAGTCGCCGGAGGTGACCTGGGAGGCGGTTGCGATTGCCGGGTCACGCACGCGGAGGCGTCCCCGTCCTTGAGGAAGCCGGTGTCATCGATGATCACAGCGGTCGGCTTCACCACCTGCTGCATCCGCCAGGCCAGGCGGGCCCGCACATGCGCCGCCTCCCACGGGCTGGCGGTGATGAAGTGGGCCAGCGCCTGCCGGTTGCCGTCCTCACCCAGCCGGGCGGCCATCGGCTCCACCGACTTGCGCCGCCCGTCCAGCAACAGCCCCCGCAGATAGACCTCGCCCCACCGGCGCTGATCCGCCCGCGCGAACGGCTCGAACATCTCCGCCGCGAAGTCCTCCAGATCACACCGGACCGCGGCCAACTCCCCACCCAGCACACCCGATCAACGACACACCCGATCAAACGGACACGCCACCAGCGAATGCACCTGACCAAGCCCTACTAGTGCTGCGTTCCTCAAAGGAAGTACACATAGCGGCGGCGTAAACGCCTGGTGGGGGGTGCGGCTCTGCCCCAGATCCAGGGTCGGGCGCGGGCGTTGAGCTGGGCTGTGGCCACTTCGGTGGCGTGGGTGATGTGGTCGCGGTCGCCGAAGGAGCGTCCGGCCGGCTATGCGCAGCGGGACGGCACGACACCGCTCCTGCGAGCCGTCGACCTCGGTTCCCCGGCGCTGGTCGGCGCCACGCTCGACAAGGACCCGCGGCTGCGTATCGCTGCGACGGAGCGAAAGCGGATTTTCGACGTCGCCCGCCGAGCCGGATTGCGGCGCCGGCCCGACCGCTCACACGTCGGCGGCTTCTTCTGCCGACTCGCCTGACGGAAGGCTGATGTGGAGGGCGCAGACGTCGTCCGGACGTTCGGCATGGGCAAGGGATGCGTGCAGTGCAGCCAGGCTCTGCGGTCGTCCGGTGAGCAGCACGGTTGAGGCGGCGGTGGCGAGGGCTTCCAGTCCCGTTTGCAGGTCTTGCCCCGGCCGCTCGATCAGCCCGTCGGTGTAGAGAAGGAGTTGGTCACCCTCCTGCAGTTGAAGGCTCGCCTCCTCGAACTGCGGCGCGGGTGTGGCACCGAGAAGCATCCCGGCGGGGCGGTCGACCATCACGGCCTGGCCGGCGCGCACGAGAACAGGTGGCAGGTGGCCGGCCTGGGCCCAGGTCAGAGTGCGGTCGGCGGGGCGGTAGCGTGCCACGATCATGGTGGCCGTGGTGTGTCCGCCGCTCGGCGCCTTCAGATGCATCAGAAGGGCATTGAGCCGGGTGAGGGCGTCCGTGAGGCTGGAACCCGTGATGATCATGCCTTTTGCGGTGAAGCGCAGCTGAGCCATGGACGCGACCGCGTTGATGCCGTGGCCCATCACGTCGCCGATGACGAACAAGGCGTCGCCGTCGGGCAGCTCTATGGCGCTGTACCAGTCACCGCCGACGCTGATGCCCCGTTCCGCCGGGTGGTAGAGCGCGTTCGCCCACAGACCGGCCAGCATGACCGGGCCGTCGGGCAGGGGGAGCAGGGCCTGCTGCAGGCGGGCGGCCATCTTGCGTTCGGCCTGGAGGAGCCCGCGCTGGGCCGAGACGGCGCGCTCGCTGCTGAGCAGCGCGAGTTCCGCATCCCGCTGGCGCGAGAGGTCCTGGAAGAAGCCGTGCACCTCCAACGGGGTGCCATCGGCGTCGGTGACCGCCTCGGCGACGATGCGCAGGTGGCGCACCCCGGCCCGGGTGGTGATCCGGAACGGCTGGTCGATGGCCTCGCCGTCGCTCAGCAGTCTCTGAGCTGCCCGGGTCAGCTCCGGCAGGTCCTCGGGCAGGACGTGCTCGGGAAGCTCCTCGAGCCGCATGGGGCCGAGACTTTGGTCGCGGTCGAAGATGGCGAAGGCGTACGGGGACCAGGTGATGGTGTCGGTGACCAGGTTCCAGTCGGCCCAGCCAAGATTCCCCAGCCGTTGCAGGGCGGTCAGGCGCTGTTCCTGGCGGGCGGCGACGTCATGCTGGGTCCAGGAGACGACGAGGTGCTTGCCGAGTCTGCTGACGTGCAGGGAGAAGCTGGAGTGCCGGGGGATGCCGGCCACGACTTCCTCGTAGAGGAACGGCTCGCTCGCAAAGGGCCTGCCCGTGGCGAGGACTTCCTGGTACCCCTTCCACACCTCCGTGCCGGCGACCGTCGGATAGCACTCCAGGACGCGTTGGCCGATGAGCTCGCGTCCCCTGCGGTTGGCGATGTCCACCGACCCGGGAGCCGCGGCCTCGATGCGGAAGTCCTCCACGGTTCCGTCCGGCCCGCGCAGCGGCGCGAGGAGGACCATCGATCCCGGCAACGCGTCGAAGATCTGCTGCACGGTGTCCACGCGCGGCCGCTTGCGAGGTGCCGGAGAGCCCAGTGCCGTCATCCGTCCGGCACACAACTGCACCGCGCCCACCAGCACCCCCCGCTCGTCGGGGGTGAACGCCCGATCGGTGCTGCGCAGTACGGCCACGACCTCCTCGGCCTGGCTGCCCGCGTTCACGGGCAGCCAGGCCCGCGAAGGCCACCGACGCGGAGTGGCGTCGGGCACGACATAGGGCTCGCTGCCCTCGGGTCCCTCCGACCAGACCGGCTCATGACTGCTCACCGGATCCCGCACCGCTTCCGTACCGGCGACGGGCAGGGTCCGCCACCGTGAGGCGTCCAGATCGTCGATGCCCGCGTGCCCGACCAGCCGAAGTCCGGCTCCGGAGGTGCCGTAGATCAGCACCGCATCGGCCTCCGTGCCGGTCCTCAGCTCCTCCAGCAGACAACGGGCGAGGTCATGCAGGTCCCGCACCGTTGCAAGACTCAGGGCCAGCCTGCCCAGCAGCACGGCGCCGTCGCCGCCCGAACCGGGAACGGAGGCGTGGCTCGCCGCCTTGGCGGGAGCCAGATATTGGGCGGACGCGAACACCGAGCCATCGGCAGACCCCGGATCCGGACCGCGACCTCCGCGCCCGCTCCGGCCTGTCAGCGGGCGGATGGCCCCGAGCGTCAGCCAGCACTCCTCCACCAGCGTGCGGTCGGCGGCAGCACAGCGTTCGAGGAGAATCTCGTACGCGTCCTGCGCCGAGCATCCTTCCTGGACCATGACCGCGCCCTTGGCACGCTCCAGCACAGGCAGCAACGCCGCGACCCGTTGCAGGTCGACGATCTCGGCCCGCTGGCGTGCGACCACCTTCGCCAAGGCCGAATCGTCTGACGCCGCTCCCTGGGGACGCGGCTGCTGCCGTGACGTCATGCGCCGAGCATGGCACAGGGGGGATGCTCGGGTCAGTACGGTCACCCGAAGGAGCACGTACAGCCGCTTCGGCAGGCAGCCGCGGACGCGAGCCCGTTCGCCGACCTTCGCCGGCTCGGCCGGGTGGGGCCGGACGGGGTCGGCTGGGGGAGCGCAGTCGCCTCCGGCTCGCGGTCGAACGGCGTCGACGCCCGCTTCCCCGGCCGGCTGCTGCCTGCCCTCGCGGGAGGAAGCAGTCCTACGCCGAGCCGAGTGGCGCCTCGGCGTGCTCGGCCATCCCCCGGACGCACGTGGAGTTGAGGCGACGGGGACGGATACGCCGGCGGCCCCGACCACGATCCGGCCGCGCGACGACGCCTTCCCGTCGATGGAGGCGACGTCCAGGCGGCGCTCGAGGCCCTGACAGCGGAGACCGACCCCGTAAGCCGTCACCCCGCCCGGACGGCAGCTCAGGCAGCCAGGGTCTGGCTCACCTCGGCGGTCTCACAGCCGCCCGCCCGGAGCTGTTCGAGGAGGGCGTCGGCGGCAGCGAGGGCGTCGTTCACCGACCGGGTGCCGGTCATCACACAGAGGGTGTACGAGGTGTCTTCCAACTCCCGGCTCGAACGGCCGGTGGGCTGCAGGTCGTGACGGAACCGAGCCTCGGCGAAGCGGGCCAGCAGCGCGCGCAGTTCCTTCTCAGCAGGGAGCAACACGTGGACAACCTCTCTCAAAAGGCGGGCCGTCACGCCGGACCCGAGCACCCGCAGAAAGGGGGGGGCACTCGCCAGACGGCGCCGCACTCGACGTGCAGAAGACACCTTGGGCAAGTCGTGTGCCCCCACAAGATCACCGCATGCACAGTTTCCGCCCCGCCCGGCAGACGACACCGCCCCGGAGCCGGCTGCCCTGGAGGCCCGGGGGCTGCTACCCCACTCGGCGGGTGGTGCCGGGGCGCACGTCGCCTCCCCGGGACCGCAGCGGTACGCCCGCTTCGGTGAGCACACGATGCACGAAGCCGTACGACCGGCCGTGGGCCTCGGCTATGGCACGGATCGACCGCCCTTCCCCGTACTCCCTGGCCAGGACCTCGGCCAGCTCCTCACGCGCGCCACCGATGATCCACTTCCTCTTGTGCACGAAAATCTCCTTTTGCATCTCCAGGCGTCGTGACTGATCACCGATTGCCCGTGACGCCGCGACCCATGTGCACCTGCCGCGCACCTGGGGGCGCAGCGCCCCGGGGCCGGGCGGTGCAGGACCCGCGGCCGGGGCCCTGACCGGCGTGGGACGCCCGCAATGCGCACGGTCAGGAGTTGACGATGCGGCGCACGTTGTCGACCGAGCCGCAGCCGGCCTTCATCTGACGCTCGCGCTCCTCCAGGAACGCCGCGCCCAGTTCCTCACGCCGCTCCATCGCCACGTTCTCGCGCGCGCCATTGAGGATGGTGCGCTCCTCCTCGTCGGCGTGGTGGGTGACGGCCTCCACCAGTTCCTCCAGCTTGGAGTCCCACTCCTCCGAGCCGACCTCCTCCACCTCCAGGAGGTCGAGGAGGGCCTTGTTGCCTTCCTCGTGCTCGTGCTCGCCGTGCTCGACCTCTTCGTCGTCGATGCGCTTGTACCTTTTCAAGGCGGGATAGACCTTGGCCTCCTCGGCCAGCGCGTGGGCGATCAGCAGGTCCGCGAACTCCTGCAGCGCGGCGGACCGGTCGGCTTCGACGCTGCGCATCAGACGGAACAGGTCCTCCATGCGCCGGTGGTCCTGAAGGATGAGCTCGACGACGTCCTGTGTCTCGGCCATGGCAGGGCTCCACTTTCGTTGCGAACGGTTGGGGTCACTACCACTTACCCTCGTGCCCTGCATTGATGACTTCCCGGCGCCGTGGCCAGGACGCGCCTCCGGTGCCCCCGTCCGGCCTCGCTGCATATCGTCCTCGCGCGGAGGATGAGTGCCCCGCCTGTCGGCAGGCCGCCCCCGTCGCGGGCCGCCCCCGTCGCGGGCCGCAGACGGTCATCGCCGACAAGGCGCATTCTTCACGCGTCATCCGCACTGGCTTACGGCGGCACGGCATCCGAGCGGTCATCCCTGAACGGGCCGACCAGATCGCTAACCGAAAGCGCCGAGGATCGGCCGGGGGGCGGCCGTCGGCCTTCGATCCAGAGCGGTACAAGGCTCGCAACGTGGTCGAACGCTGCTTCAACAGGCTGAAGCAGCTTCGGGCCGTGTCCACCCGCTTCGACAAGTTGGCCGCACGCTACCTCGCCGGCCTACGACTCGCCTCGCTCATCCTCTGGCTTCGTGAACCGTGATCGTTTTGTCAGACACGGCCTAGGGGCGAGTTGGCTGTGGACGCGCCGGTAGGAGCAGAGCGGAGAAGTGGATCAGGGCTGCTTCGGCAGCGGCGTGGGCGCTGTCCTGCTCCTGGTCCTCGCTGTCGCCCTTGCCGCCGGATTCGCCCCTCCGGTGACCGTGCGCCGCCGTTCCTGTCTGTGGCGGGACAGTGCCCGGGAGGCGAGTTGCTTGACCAGGCGATCATCGTGGGAGGGCGGGCACCCGGCCTGCATCTGGTAGAACTCCGCGTCGATCGATGACGGGGGGAGCCGGTCCGCGGCAGCCAGGTCCTTGTGCCGGGCGTCGTTGACGTACAGCTCCGCAGCCTGGGGTACGGGGCTCCTGCGCGGTACGCCGGCCACGTCTGTCGGCTCCGGCACCGCAACGGGCATGCAGCACCTCTCGGACCGCGGACTGCTGCGCGGCTGCCTGTGGCCGGGCTCGGCCCTCCGGCGCGGAGTGCAGCGTCCCCGCTGACCCGCAGATCCTGCGGGGCCCCTCACAACCCGCCCCACTCCTGCGCCGCATGGAGGAGATGTTCCCTGACCACGGTGAGCGCGGGATTGGCCGGGGCGCCGCGGCGGGTGGCCAGGTAGAGGGTGTTCAGGGGCGGGACCTGCGGATGGTGGAGCTGGACGACTCGACCCGCGGCCAGGGACGGCTCGGCGAGGTAGCGCGGCAGTACGGAGATCCCGGCGCCGGCCTCCACGGCGGCGAGCACGGCGCGTAGATCGGATACGACGAGGGCGACCGGGTTGGCGGGGCGGTGCCCGAACTCGCTGCGCCAGTATCGTCGTACGATCGGCAGTTCCTCGGTGTAGGCGACCAGAGGCAGCGCGGCGAGGGCGTCTGCCGGGGCAGTGCGCAGCCGCTCGGCGTCCACGGTGTGGGCGGTGGCGGGTGCGCCGACGAGCACGAACTCCTCGTCCACCAGCGGCACGGCGAGCACCGAGCGCTGGGGCGGCCGTACGGCGGACACCACCAGGTCGAGGCGGCCTTCAGCCAGTTCGGCCAGCAGGTCCTGGGCGAGTCCGAGCGTGACGTGGACGTACAGGCCGCGGCCGGTGAGTGGGGCGACGGCGGGCAGGACCCGCGCGGTCATGGCCTCTGCCGCGCCGCCGATGCGGACCGTGCCGCGCAGCGCGGGTTCGCTCTCCGCTGAGCCCAGAACCTCGCGCAGCCCGTCCACGTGCAGGCTGACCCGGGCGGCGAGGGCGGCCGCGCGGGGGGTGGGCGCGACGCCCCGGCGGGAGCGGATGAACAACTGCTCGCCCAGCTGTTCCTCCAGCCGGGCGAGCTGGCCGGTGATGGCCGGCTGGGTCACACCGAGACGCTCGGCGGCGGCGGACAGGGAGCCCGTCCGGTAGATCTCCAGGAAAGTAGCCAGCAGATCCAGACTCGGCACACGGCCTCCTTCGTCGTTCATGGGGTCAGGTGACGATGCCTTGCCTGGGGCCCGCCTGTGCGTGACACGTGTGAACCTAGCGGGTCAAGCGACGCGCTCGGCATGCAGCCACGGCCGTAGCACCCGGCTGAACGGCGGCATGATCACGCAGGTGAGCAGGAGTGCGACCACCACGGAGAGTTGGTTGTGGAAGACGCAGGTGCCGACTCCGTCTTCCACACGTGCGCCGGCTGCGGACCATCGCAGGAAGGGGAGTTCGCCGGCGAAGATCGGCGCCTTCGGGCTCCAGCAGGCGTTGGACAGATCGGCCAGGAGGGCGCTGATGCCGGCCGCCCCGCCTATGCCGAGGGCCTCGTGAGGCTGCGCGGTGACGGGAAGATCACCCAGGGGCTCGTAGGCCAGCCCGCCGAAGAAGCGCAGCGCCTTTCCGGTCGAGGTGACCACGGCAAGGACAAGCCCGGTTCGCTCGCCGCTGCTCATCGCCGGCTGCCCTCGCCCGTCTCGCGGCCCATGAACTCCATCGATGACCTCGTCGTTGGACCCGTAGACGAAGGCGGCCTGGAACGTCATCGGATCGTCGCCCGAGGTCGTGATCTTCAAGGGGCGTCCCGGGGACGCGCCCCCGCGGCAACGGCACGGTCGAACCGCGCGGACACGTCGTCGGTGCGGATCGCGAAGTGGACGAGCGCGGCCACCTGCCCGCGGGCGGCGTCCGACGGCCGCCGCTCGGGGCCGAGGGGCTGAGCCGATCCGCCGGGCGGGGTGGAGCGGGCGTCGAACAGCTCGATGAGCCGGTCGTCGCCGGCGTCGAGGAACACGGCGCGGTGCACGCTGGCGGGCACGCCCCACTCCCGGACGAACCGGAAGCCGAGGACGTCGGTGCAGAAGCGCACCGAAGCATCCAGGCCGTAGGCGCGGATGGCGATGTGACCGAGACCGTGGTCGAGGACCGGCGAGGTCATGAAGCTCCTCAACCGAAGCCGGTGATGGGCTGCATGGATGTGCCAGGAACTGCCCGCCGGGGGCAGCAGACGTCACGCCACCCCCGGCAGGCTGTGCGGCAGGCAGATGCGGGTCAGCCGGCCAGTGCGGTGAGGACGGCGGCGGCCGCGCTCGCGCTGGACTGCGGGTTCTGGCCGGTGATCAGGTTGCCGTCCACGACGACCGTGTCGCTCCAGGCGGCGCCGGTCTTGAGGACCGCGCCCTTCTCCCGCAGCCGGCCCTCGACGAAGTACGGCGTCTTCTCGCCCAGGCCGCCCTGCCGCTCCTCCTCGTCGGTGAAGGAGGTCAGCGTGCGGCCGGCGAAGGTGAGGCCGCCGTCCGCGGTGACCGCGCTGAGCAGGCCGGCGACCCCATGGCACAGGCCGGCCACGATCTTGCCCTGCGCATTGGCCTGGTTCAGCAGTCGGCCAAGGTCGGCGTCCTGCGCGAGATCGGCCATCGGGGCGTGCCCGCCCGGGATGTAGACGGCGTCGTAGTCAGCGATGTTCACTGCGGACAGGGCGAGCGGCGTGGCCAACGCCCCTTCGATCGACGCGAGGTAGGCCTTGAACTCCTCGGCGTCGGCTGCGGCGACGCCGCCCTGCTCGCTGAGGCTGAGCGCGTCCACGGTGGGCTGCACGCCGCCCGGGGTGGCGATGTCAACGGTCGCGCCGGCGTCCGTGAGTATCCGGTGCGAGGCGGCGACCTCCTCGGCCCAGTAGCCGGTGGGGTGGGTGGTGCCGTCGGCCAGTCTCAGGCTCGTGGCGGCGGAGATGACCATCAGAATCTTCGACATGGGGTATGCCTGGCCTTGTCGTAGTGAGAAGCGGACATGGGCGCGGTTGAACCGCGCGCCGCCGGCTTGGGCGGCTGTCGGAACAACCCCAGCATCCATCACCGATCATCCGCCCCCATTCCGCGTGCCATAAGAATTCTTATGACGAGGAACTTGCCTGGGAAACGGAAGGGTGGGAGGAGTTGGACACGGAGCCTGGGCGGCCGCACAGTCACGCGCGCTGTCCACCCCGGCCCGGGCACGACCTCTTGCTGAGGATCTGCCCGCCCACTTCGTCGCCTGGGACGTCCTTCTCCACCCCCAGCACGGCGACGTCCAAGCACGGCGGTACGACGACCGCCGTGCTCTGCTCGTCGACCCGCTGCAGGAGTACGACGTCAAGCCGCCCATCCAACTGGTTCCGATGACCGACGACCCCACGGTGGCCATGACCTGGTACCAACAACTCCCGGAGCAGGGCATCGAAGGCATCGTCGCCAAACGGGCCACCTCCGCCTACAAGGCCAGCAGGATCTGGAAGAAGATCAGGCATGCCGAAACCGTGGAGGCCGACGTCGTCGGCTACACGGGGTCGGCCGCGCGGCCGCGGGCCCTCGCGGTCCGCCTCCCCGACGGTCGGATCGCGCTCACCCAGTCCCTGAAAGCTCCGCTCGCCGCCCAGGTCGCGGTGCACTTCACTGCCAGCGGCCCACCGCGAAGCGCACGCACCCGAGCGGGGGATACCTACACCACCGTCGCTCCCGGACTGGTGGTCGAGGTCCTTGCCGGGACGACCCGGCACGCCGTGGTGACGGTCACCCGGCTGCGGCACCTTGAATAAACCGAGCGACAACGTGCCGGGCACGGGGGCGTGGACATCGTTCAGGCTGCCCGTTCGACGTCGCCCTGGTCGAGTGCGGGTTCGTCCTTCTTGGGCGGGGGGACGGCGCCCTCGGCATGCTTGAGGGCCTGCCGTACGGAAACCAGATCGGCGCCCTAGATGCCGTGCTGCTTGCAGAGCCTCCAGTGTTCGTGTGCCTGCATGGAAGCTGCCGCCTTGCGCAGGTCGTCCCATAGCCGGTCGTACGTTTCGGCGTCGGCCGCATCTCAGCCGGTCGTCGCCGGACGCCCACGACGGTGCCACCGCTCCGGCCCATCGGGCCATCCGTCGTCCGCCTCACGGGACCAGGGAAGCCGGGCCTGGTGGGCGTGGAGCGCGGCGTACAGTTCGGCGAGCTTGCGCTGAGCGGCGAGCAGGTCCTTCGGGAAGTCCTTCGGCTCGAACGGCTTGTCCTCGGCTGCGGGGGCGAGTGTGCTCATGACTTGGATGCTAGTTCGACTCGCTGACAAGATTGCGCACCCGCGTCGCCGTGACGGCCCCGTCCGTCGGAGGCGGCAGGCCGCCAGCTCGACCTCGACTTCGCCGCGATCCCGGAGGCCTCCCCGGCCTTGGGGGCCAAAGCCCCGGTCGCCGCAGGTCGTGACCGGCGAACGCGCGATTGTCAACTGAGAAGTATCGCTTGGGCACTTGCTGGCACGCTGGCCTCGTAAGGATCACTCCCCGGGAGCACGCGATGACCAGCACGCCTCCGCCAACGTCCGCGCAGCAGCGGCGTGTGCAGTGGAAGACCATCGACAAGGCACTGGCCCCCTACTCGACCGAGTCTCTGCTGCTCGTCCTGGAGGCCGCGTTGATGGCACCGACCTGCTCTCGCTTCCATGACCATTTCCTTCTGCTGTGGACCCGCGTCGTTCGAAGCGCACGCCGTTCCGGTGCGGTGGTCACGGCCGATGTCCTGCCGGTTCTCGTCGAGGCAGTGGTAGAGGCTGCCCCCGGTCGGGCCGTGCTCACTGAGGGAGAGCCGAACGACGTACGAGCTGGTGTGCGCTTCGCCGGAATGCTGCTGCACCCGGGGGAGCTGGAGCACCCGTTGCTGGTGCTCCGCGGCCTGGAGTTGACGGCACGTGCCGTCGACGAGCACCTGATCGGCGCCGTCGGGTTTGGTCTCGGCGACGTCATTGAGCTCGCCGTGCGATACACCGACCGCCGAGTCCGGGAGTGCGCGCATTCCTGGCCGGACGCCGAAGAAGGCCGGGACGACGAGCCGATCTCCCGTTGGCTCACCCAGGCCAGCGTGGATGCCATCGCAGCAGCGGAGCGCGACTGCCTTGACGACATCGTCTCTGCCTGCGACCGGCCCGAGCGCACACGCCGTGCGCTGGACTGGCTGACGGCGGACATCGGGACGCTGAAGCTGAAGTACCACCCGATGCGGCAGCTACTCGGCCCCGTACTGGCCGTACGCGCCCACGGCCGGAGGATTCCCGTGCCGGCCAGCGAAGCCCTCCAAGCCGTGGCGGCTGCCGCCGAGCATCTCCTGCGGCAGCTCGGATTCAACCAGAGCCTGGCCCAGCGCCTTCAGGACCTTGCCGTGATCCGGGTTGCCGACGTGCTGCAACTGGACGACGTGCCGCGCCCTGACGAGGTGGCCCGGATCAGCGCGCCCCAGCTTCGCTTGGAGGTCGCGGTCGTCAGCGCGCTCCTCGACGGGCAAGTCGGGCCGCAAGTCGAGGCCGCTCGGAAGGCCCTGCTGGAGCAGACATCACCAGAGCAGGGCCGACTGGTGGTGTACGCGGGACCGCGCTACCTCGTACGCGAGGCGGTCACCGACACCCTGATGGTGCACGTCGAAGAGCTTGCCGAGATGGCAGCCGATGCCAACGGAGACCCCGCTGCGCTGGCCCTGTTCACGTTGGACATCACCCAGCACCCAGGAGTGGATGCGGTCGCCTACCTGTACCTGCTTGACGCGTGGAGCAGCTGGCGCCGCAACGGCACACTTCTCCCGCCCGCCGAGGACCCGCAGGAAGTTGCCGTCATCCCTTGGCGCGGCCGCGACATGTCCTGGGACCGGGCAGCCACCTGGGCACCGATCGACAAGGTCCTCGCAGATGCGGGCTTGCCTCACTCCATAGAGTGGACGGCCGTCAAGATCGTCGACCTTCCCGAGGGAGCTGCGGGACTTCAGGCGGACCTGCACCACTACTCAACTCCCACCGCGGCTGTTGCCGCCAGTACCCATCCGCCGCTCGCCGTGATCGTCCGCCCCAGCCCACCCGGCGAGGCGCCACTGGACTTCCCCGGACTGATCGGCCTGGCCGATGCTGTCCGCACCACAATCACCGCGCATCCGCTCATCGCCCAGCAGTTCACCCTCCCCGATCAGATCCCGATCACCCTCCATCTGACCCAGGCAGTGCCAGATCCCACACAGCTGCCCGACGAGGGAACAGACACCGAGGCACCTGCCGACGGCCTGCGCCTTCTTGTCTCCGTCGATCCGCCCAGCGCAACCATCCAGCTCGTCCTGGAGCCGGACTTCCTCGGAGCATTCGCGGGTGACGGAAGCGAAGGGCACCGCGCCCTGGGCCAAGCCCTGTACCACTGCGCCAGCCAGATCCGCGAAGGGCGAGACGCCGGCACCGGCCCCGATGCCGAAGCCTTCACCGCGGCATGGGGCCAGGCCAACCCGGTCCTGGCCTTCAACGCCTTCGAGAACCTGTGGCCCGCTCAGACCTCCGCGTACACCGTGCCCGAGGGCCAACACCTTCAGGCCCGTGCCCTGCGTTCGGCAGCCGCAGCCATCCGGGGAGCCGGGGTTCCAGCCGGCCTGTGGCGCGGGCGGGACGCCGTGCGTCCCGCCGAGCAGGTCCTCCACGCGCTCGAGGCGCTGCTCGCTGCGGAGATCCGGTCCTTCGAGCCCGCACTCACCATCGAACTGGCCCGCCATCTCAACGCCGCCTGGT
Organism: Streptomyces sp. Y2F8-2; assembly: GCF_014905555.1. GTDB lineage: Bacteria > Actinomycetota > Actinomycetes > Streptomycetales > Streptomycetaceae > Streptomyces > Streptomyces cynarae. The sequence continues at coordinate 62,643 of NZ_BNGS01000018.1, forward strand.
GTGCCCGGACCCGCCGCCACCACGAACTGCTGTTCAATCTGGCTGCGCCCTGGGCCGACAACTGGATCCAGGAGGCTCAGCGGCGCACCACCGACGCCGCGATGGCTACGTCCGCGCTCAGCCTGCTCCTGCAGGAGGCCCTGGCCACTCCACCCGAAGGAGACCGAACCGTCGACCTACTGGCCGTGGCCGACCTTGTCGCCCTCGCCGAACTGATCCTGCACAGCGGGATCACGGCCGTCGCCGGAGCCCGGAGACTGCACGGACTGGAACTCGAAGTCCACGCCACCGGCGTCTTCCGCATCGACCAGCCCGACGACGAGGACCCGGCCTCTACCGCCACGCACCTCGGCCTGGACCAGAAGGCCTGGATCCGCGCGCGCCACGACCACTGGCTGGCCCAGAGCCGGCAGGCCACCCTTGCCGATCTGCCGAACCCGCCTCACGGCGGGCCCCAGTCACAAAGGACGCCAGCGGCATTCACTGCACTCCGGCTGCCCACCGGCTCCCCCCTCGCCCGCGCGGACCAGGAGCTGCGCCGGGCGTGGGGCTTCGGATTCGACGGCCTTGTCGCTGTGCTCGCCACTGCAGTGAACTGGCCGACCGGACCTGCTGGATACGCCGTCACCACGCCCGATGAGCTGGCCCGCGAGGCGGCCGCCTGGTCAGGCCTGCCCGACTCGGAAACCCGCGCCGCGATCAACCCGCTCACCCTCCATCACGGCAACTCCGCCGATGACCGCGAGCACCGGTACACCGAGGTCGAGCGGCGTCCCCGGCTCACCACCCATCCGATGATCTCCGCTCGCCCTGGACAACTGCTGATTCTCCCGTGGGTGATCCACACCGCGCAGGAGGTCTACGAGGCCGCTTTCCAGGACGGACGCCTGCCTCACCGCGACCTCCTCGCGCCGGCCCGCGACGCCCTCGCCAAGCACCGTCAGGCCAAGGAGCAGCAGCTGGAGAGGGATATCGCCTCCGTCGCGGACCGCCTCGGGCTGCCCTTCATCGCCAACTTCAGGGAGCAGGACGCCGAGCGTGCGGGCCTGCCCACCACAGGAGGGGAGATCGATCTACTCATCGCTGACCCTGCGACTGCCCGCCTCTGGGTCGTGGAAGCGAAGCACCCCCACCCCGGGCACGCGCCGCACGCGGTGATCCAGCACATCAGGCGCTTCACCGACCCAAAGGACGGCTACTTGACGAAGGTCTTGCGCAAGGTGGACGCGGTTGCCTCCCAGCCTCAGGCTGCGGCGCTGTCCCACACGGCGCCTGGCGCGTCGTGCCATTGATCGTCACCCAGACCATCGACCCCACAGCGTTCATTTCCGACCCGAAGGTCGCCTTCACCATCACCGACTGTCTCGACCAGGTCCTGTCCAATCCCGTAGACCCCACGCCGGGATGGTGGAGGCCACCGGCTGAGCGCACTTACTGGCTCTAACAAAAGCCGTTGATCATGTGACTGTCGGCTGATCCGCTCGTTGGTGTGGTCGTGGGGAAGAGACAGTCGCGGCCGTGGATCGTGTCGGATGAACTGTGGTCGCTCATCGAGCCGTTGCTGCC
>NZ_BNGS01000019.1 GCF_014905555.1 Streptomyces sp. Y2F8-2
GGCAGCAACGGCTCGATGAGCGACCACAGTTCATCCGACACGATCCACGGCCGCGACTGTCTCTTCCCCACGACCACACCAACGAGCGGATCAGCCGACAGTCACATGATCAACGGCTTTTGTTAGAGCCAGTTAACCAGGCAGCGACGCCCGGCGAAGTCCAGGTCCTCGATGTTCACACCGAGGACCTCCTCCGCGCGTCCGGCAGTCTCGTACAACATCCGCCACAGCGTCTTCTCCCGCAGGTGCACCTCGCGCCGGGCGAGCAGCCGGTCGATCGCTATCTTCGAGCGGGCCGGGGTCTCGGAGTCCGGCACCGCCAGCCGCTTCGCCCAGGCCGGGACCATCGGCCCCTCATAGGCCCGCTCCCGGCACCAGCCGAGCCAGGACAGTACTCCCGCCCGGCGGGAGTTCCACGTGTTGACTGCCGCGGTGCCCCAGAGCAGTTCCAGGGCCTCGCCGATCTCGTCGTCCGCGACCGACGCCAGCGGCCGGGCCTCGCCGAGCCGTTCGGCGGTCTTGCCCACCCCGATCCCGTAGTTCCGGACCGTGTTCGGGTTGCCGAGCGAGTCGAGGAACACGTCCGCCGCCGCACGGACGGTCAACGCCTTCCCAGTCGGCAGCTGTATGACGGTAGGCACCGCTTCCCCCTTGCCGCAGATAACAGGGTCGCTTCTCGCAGCGGCCGGAGAACGTCACCGCAGGTGACGGATCAAGTTACCGCAGATATTGGGGTGTTATCGGTGAGAAGACCTCGGACCGGTCCAGCCGCCGACACCCCGCCAGCCGCTCACCAGGGCCGACGAGGGCTTAGCGCACCATCTGACATGGATGTTCCTCAACCCCCAGTTCACCGCCGACGTCGCCGGAACCACCCGGATCAACCAGTCCCCGTATCACGCCTGGAAGGCCGGTTTCCGGGAGTGCGCGATGCTCTCGCGCGGCAGCGAGTACGGCATGGACGACGCGGAGGCCGCCGAGCGGATTGGCGCGTGGATTGCGGGCGGAGAAGGCGAGTTCGCCCAGTTCGCCGTCTCCGGCGCCCGCGAAGGCGTCGCCTTCGCCCACGAAGACCGCCCGCGTCCCGACGCTGTTCGACAAGCTCAACGACCCCGGATGGCTTTACCAGCGGTTCACCGCCGGGCACGGCGAACAGGCCATCGCCGGATGACCGCCGAGGCCTCGGTGCTCGTCGAGCCCGGCGCCCACCGGCCGGGCGGCCACCGCGACCACGCCCTGACCGCGCTCGCGGCCGCGCACGGCAACACGGTTGTGGTGGCCCCCTACCGTGTCGCCGCACCAACCCGGGCCGCCCTCCTCGGGGCCGGAGCCCGGGTCACCGCCCCCACCGGAAAGGTGCCCGCGCTGCTGGCGGCGGCCGCCGCGTCCACCGCGGCGCTCGCGGCGGCCGCGCGGCGGGTGTTTGCCTCGCGCCGCTGGCCGGTGGCCGTCCGCCGACTCCCGCACCAGGTCACGCTGCTGGCCCGATGCCTGGCCGAGGCCGCCTGCGTACGCACCGGCCGCCGCTTCACCGGCGGTATGGGCACGGTGGTGGTGCTCAGCGCGAGCGAGGCCCTGCACGGCGCCGCCGGGCTGCTCGGTGGGCACCACGTCCGCTTCGTGCACGAGCTGGTCACCACGGAGGACGCCGCGCTGCGCCTCCTCGGACACCTGACCCGCCGTGGTGAACGGCGGGTCAGGGTGCTCGCCCCCACCGACGCCGTACGCGAGGGCCTAAGCCGGTTGGCGCGCCGCTGCGCAGGGCCGCTGTCGTCCAGGCATGCCAGTGGCTGCAGAGCGGTATCGGCGTCCTCGACCAGCAGCCAGCCGCCGGGCCGTAGCGCTGCCGCCATCGTGGCCAACGCGTGAGCCCGGTCCGGTACATGGACCAGCACGAGCCGGGCGTGCACCAGATCGAACGTCCCCGGCTCCGGGGGCGGATCAACGGCGACGTCGTGCCGGCGCACCTCGTACCCGTCGCCTGCCTTCAGCCATGACGGGTCGATGTCCGTGGCCAGCACGTGCCTGGTCGGACCGACGGCCGCCGCGAGCGCCTCCTGGATACCGGGACCACCGGCCCCCACTTCCCAGCAGCGCGAGCCGACCCTGACACCCAGTCGATCGAAGTACCCGCGCGTCACGCCGTCGAACAGCTCGGCCAGCCGAACGAATCGCTCGCCCGCCTCGGCGCGCGCGTTGTCCAGCAGGTACCCGCGGGCGGGAGCGGACTCTCCACCGAGCGCGGTGGTCCCGCCCATCGGATGCGGTCGGCCACCGACGTCCGGCGGGCGGGGCGAGGAGGTCCTGACTACATGGTCGGCCTTCCCGGGCCACCAGCGCCACGGCGACGGGAGAGGGATGTCTCATACGGCCAGAATTCGGCGCCGCGGCGGCCGAGTTCCCTGTAGCCGAGTCGATGCAGAGCAGGTCGACGCGGCCGTGGCGGGCGAGTCTTGGTCAGTTGCTTCTCATCCGCGGCCTCGACCTGCCCGTTGACCGCCTTGGTCGCCAGGACGCACCTGACTCGGTAGCCGGCCATCGCGGCCTCGATGCCCTGCGGTTGACCTCGAAGTCGAATTGGGCAGGCGCGAGCGGATGTGGAGGGCGTCGTGTGCGGCTGTCGCCTCCGCGGCGTGCGTACGCTCTGGATGGCGCGGTCGACCGGGGCGCGCCGGGCCTGTGCCCGCGGAGTTGGAGGAAGGGAAGGTTCCACTGTGACGCAGACTCCCGAGGAAGAAGTCCTGGCCCGGATCGCCGCGGGACTGGTCTACACCGAGTCGGAAGCGGCCTTCCAGACCCCTCGGCGGCGCACCGAGCAGATCTTCGAGTACAACCACACACCACCGGGCGAAACCGAGAAGCGTCGATCGCTGCTCGTCGCAATCTTCGGCTCGGTCGGCGAACGCACGGTCCTGCTGCCGCCGTTCCACGCCGGGTTCGGCAGCAACGTCCACATCGGCGACGACTTCTTCGGCAACGTGAATCTCACGTTCGTCGACGACGTGGACATCCGCATAGGCAACGGCGTGATGATCGCGCCCAGCGTGACACTGACGACGACGGGACACCCGGTCCATCCCTCGCGACGCGCCGACTTCGGACGATTCTCGGAACCGATCATGATCGAGGACAAGGTGTGGATCGGCAGCAACGCGGTGGTCCTGCCCGGCGTCCGCATCGGATACGGGTCGGTCATCGGCGCCGGCAGCGTCGTCAGCCGCAGCATTCCCCCCATGACCGTCGCCGTCGGAACCCCTTGCCGGGTGGTCCGCCCCATCACGGACGAGGATCTCACCACGCGCACTGCCGGGCATTAGAGGGGCGCATCAAGTGGTGATCAATGTGCGGCGGTTTTCCCCTCGTTGCCTTCTTCTGGTGCATCGTCCAGCGTCGGCGGTGACCGCGCTGCACCGGCCGGAATACGCACTCGCGGTCGCCGGTTGCAGCGGAACATGCGCCATCCTCAGGAGCCGCCCAGCGGCATACATCCCTTGCTCGCCGGGCGCTTCAGCCCCCACCGGTTCGATCCGTCGGTGCTGTCGACGACTACGCCCTAGGGCTGCTCCTGGAAGCCGCGCGGTGGGCACCGTCGGCGGGGAACTCCCAGCCGTGGGGCTTCTTCGTCGGCAGGCCCGGCGAGCCGGAGCACGATCGGATGCTCCCTCACCTTGCGCCGAGTTCGGCGCGCTGGGCGACGGATGCGGGCCTGCTCGTCGTCACGCTGACGCGCCGGCACGTCGATGACACGCAGATTCTCTACTCCGAGTTTGCGGACTACGACCTCGGTCAGGCCATCGCCCACATGACGGTTCAGGCCCAGGCCATGGGACTGGCCGCGCACCAGTTCCGGGCCTTCGACCTGGAAGGGCTCACCAAGGAGCTGGACCCGAACCCGGGCTGGGTGATCGTCTCCATGGTCGCGGTGGGCAAGGCGGCCGGCGGGCCTCCACAGGGCCGTGATCGGCGCAGCGTCGCGCACTTGCGCTCCGCTCCCTGGGCACCGGCGGAGTAGCAGCCCGGTCCTGATCATTGAGCGGCCGGGGGGCCAGGTCCTTGATCCTAGTTCGGCGATCGGGGCACCCCAGGCGGGCCGGAAGCGGCCCCAGGAACTCACCCCTTCACGGGTTGTCGGGAATGGGCCGTCGGCTCCGTCCTGGGTATACCGGTGGCCTCGAAGGCCCGCGCAACGCAGAGGGCGAACCGTCATGACGCTTCAGCGGATGGACAACGTCGGCATCGTTGTCGAAGACCTGGAGGCCGCCGTAGCCTTCTTCACCGAACTGGGCATGGAGGTCGAAGGCAGGGCGCAGATCGAGGGTCTCTTCGCGGATCAGGCCGTCGGGCTCGAGGGAGTCCGCAGCGACATCGCGATGATGCGGGCCCCGGACGACCACGGCAAGCTCGAGCTCGCGCAGTACCACACCCCCGCGGCGATCGGCGACGGATCGCGCAACCCGCCGCCGAACACGTTGGGCCTGCACCGGGTCATGTTCGCCGTCGACGACATCGATGACACCATCGCCCGCCTGCACCGCCATGGCGCCGAACTGATCGGCGAGGTGGCGCAGTACAAGGACCTGTACCGCCTCTGCTACCTCCGCGGCCCCTCGGGCATCATCCTCGCCCTGGCCGAACGGATCGGCTGACGACCCTTCGTGGCCGACCCGCGAGCCATCGGAACAATCAATGCGCACCTCCCCCGGGGATCGGCGGTTGGTGCCGCTGTGCCGAGCAAGGCTGGGCGGGGAACGGCCGGATTCGGCCGGCTCGCTTCGTCGCGTTCAGGACGTGTGGAAGCGGATGTCGAGCCGTCTGGGCGAACGGAAGCCACGTCCGGAGGGACCGTCGGTGTCCAGCGTCCATCCCGTCGTCCAGGTGGATGTGACCGCGCTCAGAATTTCGGACAGCAGTTCGTGCGCTTCCACGGCGGCGAGGTGCCGTCCGAGGCATGTGTGGGGGCCCGTTCCCATGGCCAGGCTCGGCAGTGGCGTGCGCCGGACGTCGAACCGGTCCGCATGACTCCACCGTGTCTCGTCCCGGTTGGCCGACGCCAGATTGACGCACACCAGTTCGCCGCGCCGGATCATGTGTCCGGACAGCTCCGTGTCGGTGGTGCAGCGGCGCAGGACCCAGGTCAAGGGGCATTCCCAGCGCCAGCACTCCTGGAAGACGGCGGGGGCCAAGGACGCGTCCGTGCGCAGCAGGTCCGGCACCGAGCTATCGGTCAAAGCCGCGTACATCAGGGTGGCAAGGGAGCGGAACGGCGGCTCCGTGCCCGTGGACAGCAGCAACCGCAACGCGGGCAGGAGCTGCGACCCCGAGCCGATCGCCGGGTTCCCGGCGCCCTGGAGCCGGTCCACAAGGCTGCCCCGTGTCCAGGCCGACGGCGTCTCCAGCGCCCTTCTCACGGTGGCGGCGATGTCCCCTCCGGGGTCGTCGAGGAGCCCCACCGCCCAGGTGTAGAGCGTGCCGATGCGTGTTCCGGGTGGCAGGCCGATCAACCGGGCGATCGTCGTCAAGGCCACGGGGAAGGCCACGTCCGCGACGAGGTCGCCGCCGCCTCGTGCGGCCACGGAGGAGAGCCTCGAGGCCACCGCAGAGCGGACCTGCTGTCGGTGGGCGAGGACCGCCTGCCGGTTGAAGCCGCTGTGCAGGACGTTTCGCCAGGCCCTGTGCTCCTGGTGGTCCATCTGCAGGAACGACCTGCCGATCACCTGACCCATGTTGTCGTCGTAGGCCGACGACGAGAAGGCGTCCTCGTCGCGCAGTACCCGTTCGGCTGCCGCGAAGGACACGACGTGCCAGACGGGGGTGGCTGTCTCTTCGGCCACGTCAGCTCCGGTGAACACCCGCTCCAGCGTCGACCGGTGCACGGGACCGCGCCGGCGCAGCGCCGCGAACTCGGCATGCGGATCGTCGGCCTCCGACCACGTCTTGTCGCCGTCGAAGGCACGAACCAGCTCGTAGGCCCGCGCAACGTCCTGCTCGACGCCTTCGGGGCTCGCCTCGAGGAGAGAGGCCACTGCCGTCATGACGCGCTCCGGCCCCGGTGGACTGTGCCGAGGGACGCCTCGTCCAGTTCCCGTACGGCGGTGCACAAGCCCCGTTCAGTGGGGAACCGGAGTCGGTTGCCCACCGTGGGGGCGGGCTCCTGTTGCGGTGGGTGCACCTCGAAGTCAAGCGTGCGCAGGAAGACGATGCCGGGCAGCCAGCTCTCGGGGCAGGTGGCTGTCACGCGTCGCAGTCCCCGGGCCGCGGCCTCCCGCAGCAGATGCCGGGCCACTCGCGTGCCCACCCCTTTGCGGCGCACCTCGGGGTCGAGCAGGAACAGCCCCACCGAGCAGCTGTCGCCGTCGGGGTGACCGACGACGGCGTCGACCACACCCACCGTCGCCGCCCCGTCGCACAGCACCAGCAGACGCTTCTGTTCGAAGTCGGCGCCCTCCGGCAGGGAGTAGTACAGGCTCTGTACGTCCGCGGGGAGGGCGGGTGAGCCTGTGGCCTCGATGAGATAGTCGTCGCAGGCTGCCAGCACGCGGGACACCTCGGGTTCGTCACCTGGCAGCATGGGGCGCGCCTTCAGTGAGGGATCACCGGGGATCCGGAACTGCTGCACTTCGCTACACCGCCTGTCCTTGGGTGAGGTAGCTCGGTTGCGGCCGCCTGGCCCCGGCTGGTTCGCGGTACAGGAATCCGTAGCGGACCAGCGCGTCGGTGACGGCCTCCTCCGACGTGGGTGTCCGTCCGTCCTGCCAGCGCTGCCACGTGTCGACGGCCCTGCCACGCAGCCGGATGGTCACTCCGGTGATGGGGTTGGAAACGTAGTGGGTTCCGTCCCTGCCTTCCGTTCCGATGCCGATCTCGGCGCGGAACCGGGGGGCCGGTGGTCGGGCCTGTCGCCGCGAGGGCACCAGGAAACCGTGCCTGAGCAACAAGGCGGCAGTGTCACCTGGGTCGGAGCCGAGGTAGTGGCACTCGTGGTCGGCCAGCCATGCTTCCAGGTCGCTCCAGGAAAGGCCGTCCAGCTGCCGCCAGTCCATGCCCTTGTTCCAGTTGAGCTGGAGGAACCTGTCCTCCCCCGGGTTGTACAGCGCCATCGCCGGTTCGGCGTCCGCCTGCGTCGCCGGCCAGGGAACCCGGCTGAAGGTGACTCCGGGGGCGACGGTGAGCCGGGCATCCGGTTCCGGTGGGGGCCAGTCGAACAGCGGGACGGGGGGTGTCTCGGGCTGCGGGGCCTGCACGCAGGCTCGCAGGAAGGTGAACTCCTCGATCTCCCGTGCCAGGGGATCGCGAGCCGCGCGGAACCAGACGCCGGTGTCACCGGCGGACCCCGCCGCTTCCTCGGCGACGTGCAGACCGTCCTGCTGGGACATGCCGGAATCGGTGCGGTAATTGCGAGTCAGACTCAGGTCCTCCAGTGGATCCGCCGGTTCGATGCGGACGCCGAACGCCGCAGGCTGCGTGCCGACCGGCGAGTGCACGTCCAGGACGAAGGGTGAGCCGCCCCAGGTGGTGTGGGCGACGCCGTAGCGCTGCACGGACAGCTTCCGTACGGCCTCCGCGAAGGCCACCGTGCGCGCGGCCTCTTCCCGGGTCTCTCCCGGGAAGCCGTGGATCACGAACAGGTGGATCGGCACACCGGCCTTCAGCATCGCCGTGATGTTCTCGCAGGCGTCGTCGATCCGCGTGCCCTTGCGCATCAGATCCAGGACTCGTTGACTCGCGGACTCCAGGCCGAAGTTCATCCGGCGGCAGCCGGAGGCATGGAGGAGCCCGGCGAGTTCCTCGTCGAGGCCTCGGGCGAACCGCGTCTCGCCGTACCAGTAGATGTCGGCGGAGGTGGTCATGAGCGCCTCGCCCACGTTGCGCAGCGTCCGCAGGCTCATGATCTCGTCGACGAACATGAAGTACGGTGAGCCGTGTTCCGCACGCAGTTGGCGCACCTCCTCGGCCACCGCCGCGGCGGGACGCTGGCGGAAGGAGTTGCTCGCGAACGGGATGGAGCAGAAGGCACAGTCCCAGGGGCAGCTCCGTGAGGCGAAGACGGGCAGGATCGGGCCGGGAGCGAGGTACTTGCCCAGGGGCAGGGCGTCGTAGGCGGGCTTGGCCGCCGCGGAGATGTCGGTGCTCTGCCGCGGGGTGCGCAGCAGGATGCCGTTGTCGTCCCACACCGCGCCCGGGATCTTTTCCCGGAAGTCGGTTCCGGCCCGTTCCCCCTCGTCGAGGCCCTTGAGTACGGCGGCGAGCGCTCCTTCGCCCTCCCCGGTCACCACCGTGTCGACGTAGTCGAACAGCGCGTGCCGGTGTTGCCAGCGGTCGACCAGCCGCGTCGCGTAGTTGCCGCCGAGGACCACGTGGACGTCCGGGCGCATCTGGCGCAGCATGCTCAGGAAGGTGACTCCGGCGATCAGCTGGGTGTCGGCGGACATGCTCACCCCGACGACTCGGACCGCGGGATCCAGGAAGAGGTCGCGGTCGAGCATGCGGTCGAACGCCCAGCGGTACGGATTGCCCTCCGGGTCGGCACTCGCCGCGAGCACCTGGACCGTCGACTCGGCCGAGTACATGGACGTGTTCGAGACCAGGTCGAAGTCGCATGCGGGAAACGCCCCCGAGATCAGCCACAAGGCGTCGCGCAGCGTGCGTCTGGCGGAGTGGAACGCGGCGGGATCGTGCAGCGTATCCAGGGACCTCAGACGTGCCTTCGCCTCGTCGACGCCGCTGATCGCGGCCGGGGCCACCAGGAGCGCCCTCTGGCGCGCCCATTCGTCGCTCACATCGAGGCTCCGGCGGTTGGCCGCCTTCTGCCGCAGTTCCTCCAGGGCCGCCGCCGAGAGCATCCAGTCGATGCACTCGATACTCAGGTCGTATCCGGTGGCCTCGTACCCGCGAGCCCGGAGATCTCCCAGGAGCAGGGGCACCGCCAGGTGCGGGGCGTACGCGTTCCACAGGGGCGGATTCACCAGAACGGTCTTCGTGCCCATCTCTTTCCCCATCGGTCCTCCGGGTGGGACCGGCACCCGGGCGGTCGCCCGGGTGCCGGTCGAAGCGATACGGGTCCTTGCCCGTGTCACTGCTGGTCGTCCGCCTCCGTCTCCGGCGCCGCGCCGGACACGGCCGGGCGCTTGGCCTTCATCGACGGCAGCAGGGCGTACTGCGAACCGGTGCGTACTTCCGGCTGCACCACCTCGACCGCGGGGCCTTCACCGGTCGCGCCGGCCGCCGCCATGAGGTGCTCGAGGTCCGTCTTCTTCTTGGTCATCACTTCACCTCCTCCCCTGCGGGGCGCCGGGTCGGCTCCACGGTGGCGACCAACTCCCCTTTGAGGAGTTGTCCCATCGCCGACTCGAACGCCTCCTGGAGTTCCGGTTCACTGATCCGGCCCTTGTTGAGCTCCTGGAAGGAGGCGTAGATCTGCGAACCGGAGGATCCGTCGCACAGTTCGACGACCACCCATGCCACCGGGTTCAGGTAGTGGATGGCGGGCTTGTGCGGTGTGTAGGCGAGCATGCAGTTCCATTCCGGAATGGGGCGGAACCTGGTGGACGGGTTCTGCTCATAGCAGTCGGCTCGTTGCCGGTACGGCGGGGCGGACACGCCGGTCTTCGAGATCGTCGGGGAGCTGAGAGACATCGATCCCTCCGTTGGTAGTGGTGCAGAACGGGTCGGGGGCGTCCCAGCGGCCGGTGAAGGCGAAGGCCGTCGACCTGCATCCGCCGGACGATCCCTGCGTCTCCTCGCAGGAATCGCAGCCTCCGTCGACATGACCGGCGCGGTTACGGACGTAGACGGGGTTGTTCCAGGTCTCCAGCCAGCTGATCTCGCGGACGTTGCCGTAGTCGGCGTAGTCCCGCAGATAGGCACAGCCGACGGAGCGGCCGGTGGCATCCACGCCGGCGCTCTGCCAGCAGCAGTTGCCGTCCTTGGGGTGCCAGGAGGTCATCAGGTGCACCGAGTCGGGCACCCGCAGGGACTCCAGCGCGGCCATCTGGTCGGGCAGGCGCAGCGCCAGGTCCTTCCACTGGGTACGGGCCCGGCCCAGGGGGTACAGGCGCAGGATGCCGACCCGGGGCACGCCCAGTTCGGCGGCCATCTCGAGCACGTCCTGCAGTTCGTGCACGTTGTGCCGCGTCATGATGATGAGCAGGGACAGAGGGAGTCCGGCCGTCCTGGCGTTCCTCAATCCCTGGATCGTCCTGTCGAAACTGCCGGGGACCCGCACGTGCCAGTCGTGGGTGGCCGCGGTGGCTCCGAGGACATCGACGTACACCTCGCCGATCCCGATCTCCTTCAGTCGGGTCGCCACCTCGGGCGTCAGGAGGGTGGCGTTCGTACGCAGGCGGGTCATCACATGAGGGGTCAGTTCCGCGAGCACGTCGAGGACGTCGGGCCGGTTGAGGGGTTCGCCCCCCTCCACGAAAGCCTCGATCACGCCGGAGTCGGCCATTTCCCGGATGAGCGCCGCATACTCCGAACGGCTCATCTCCTCGCTGCGGGGGCGAGCCTCGCAGTCGCCGTAGCACTGACGGCATTTCAGGTTGCAGGACTGCGTGACTTGCAGCCAGCTCTTGAGGGGATCGTTGAGCACGAGTTCCATGGGTCTCCGTCCTGGTCGGCACCGCGTGGCACAGCGCTGAGTTGATTCCGGCTTGACGCGACGGCGTCAGGGCCCCAAGGGGGGAACGGCTCACCCGCGGCCGGACACGGGCACGGTGGGTCGGTGTGAGGTGTGCTCCCGGGTGCGGGAAGACGCGCCGATCCCGTTCTGATGCACCTCGGTGAGCCAGTTCAGGAACTCTCTCCCGGCCGGGCCGAGGCAGTCCTGAGCGTGCCGGGAGACCTTGCCGAGCAGGCTGGTGGCGCGGAATGCGGCCGTTGTCGCGGACTGCTCCAGGTCCGGCTGTCCACAGTCGAGGGCGCGCTGCTCGAACCACGCGGACAGGTGGACGTACACGTGGGCGGCTGCGAGGGCCCGGTCGACAGGCCAACGCGAGACGGGCGAGTTCCTGTGCCATTCCGGTGCCACGGTGGGTGCCGTGGCGGTGTCGTAGGTCGGCGCGAAGATCGACCTCGTCACCTGCAGGTCGTAGAGGCGGAGGTGCACGAACTCGTGGACCAGTGCCTCGGCCAGCCGCTCGGGTGTGCCCATGCATCGGACGGCCACGAACGCGGCACCGGAGATCTCACGGGTGGACGCGCTGTCGAAGGCCTCGGACCCGTCGACCGCGACGATGTAACGGGCGTGCCGCAGCAGGCCGGTGCACAGGTCCGGGGCGGTCGCGAGCATCAGTTCCACAGCTGCGTGGACAGTCTTCACCTGCTCGGTGGTGAAGCCGGTGAGGGCGTCGGCGCCCTCCCCCGCGCTCAGGTGGCGACGGAAGAGCGCGGCGAACTCCTGGTGGCCGGTGGCGTGCAGGGCGGGGTCCATCAGGAGGTGAACCCGATGGCCGGGCAGCTCGATCGCTTGCCGGATTCCCGCGCGTTCCTCCTCGGCCGCGAGCGTCGCGTCGGCCGGTAGTCGCTCCGCGAGCGCGGCCAGTTCCCTCTTACAGGCGGGAGTGTCGCGAATTTGGCGCAGTGCCTGGTCGACTGCGTGCCGAACCGTGGGTTCAAAAGCGATGTCGGGAGGAATTCTCTGCCCGCTCGGGCCGGCCGGCCGTGCATCAGGCGCGATGCAGTCGAGAAGGAAATCGTAGGTTTCGTATAACCGACTGAGGATGCCGGCCGGTTCAGCGAAAACGGAGTGCTCGGCCAGCGTCACTAGTGCAGGCTCGCGCATGCATTGACCCCTGTCGAAGAACATGCCTTGCTCGTCGCGGAGTTCGGTGAACGTGGTGGCGGGCGTACGCCAACAACCCTGCTACAAAGGGTCGTTGGCGTCACAATGACCTCTGCCGCTCATCGAAGATTTCCATGGGAGGGAAAGCTGTGTCAACAGGTCCGAGCGGTTCGCAGGCAAAAGTCGAGCCGTGAGGAAAGGGACGCATAAAACTCTCGGGCAGCAGGAATGGTCCACCATGAATCGGGTACCCGCGGTTACCGTAGTGTGCCTGCTTCAAGTGCCGTGACACTGCAGCTCCTTCGAATGCCCTGTGCGTGCCGCGGCTTCCCATCGACGAAAGAACCCGTTGCCCGATGAGTTCAGCCGCCCCTCCGTCTTCCTTGTCGGATCGGTCCCGAACGACGGCCCTGCGCCGTCTGGTCACCGCCAACGCGCTCAGCTCCGTGGGCGACGGCGCACGGTTCGCGGCCCTTCCCATGCTGGCGGCGTGGAGCACCAAGGACGTCTTCTGGGTGTCGGTGGTCGCGGCCGCGGGCCGGGCCGCCTGGTTGCTCGCACCGGTCATCGGAACCCTGGTCGACCGCATGCCCAGACGCCGGTCGATGGTCGGTGCGGACCTGGCGCGCAGCGTGATGCTGTTCCTGCTCGTCGTGCTCCTCGTGGTGCGGCCCGTCCCGGTGGCGGTGCTCGTGCTGCTGGCGTTCGTCTCGGGGATTGCCGAGGTGTTCTTCGACAGTGCCGCGCAGGCCGTCGTGCCGGCGCTGGCCGCGGATCACGAACTGGAGCGGGCCAACGCGCGGGTGATGGCTGCCCAGATCACCGGAACCGGCTTCGTGGGCCCACCGCTGGGCGCCGCGCTGTGGGCAGTGTGGCACCCGTTGCCGTTCTTCCTGGACGGGGTGACGTTCCTCGTGTCGGCGCTGCTGCTCCTGGGTCTGCCGGAGCGGACCGCGCACACCGGGGCGGGGGTCGGTGAGCGGGGAGTCCGCAGCCTTCTGCGCGGTACCTGGGCCGGGCTGCGGTTCCTGGGGCAGGACCGTGTCCTGCGCCGCCTCATGGTGGTGGTGGCGGTCCTGGGGGTGGGCCAGCAGGCGGTCTACGCGATTCTCGTGGTGTACGTGGAACGCAGGCTCGGGTTGCCGCCCTACGGCTACAGCCTGATGCTGGTCACGGCGGCCGTCGGCAGTCTCGCCGGCGCGCGGGCGGCGGCCCGGACCGCCAAGTGGCTGGGTTCCGGCCGGAGCCTGAAGCTCTCAGTGGCCGTCTCGGCGCTCAGCTATCTGGTGGTCGCGGTGCTGCCGTGGTGGCCGCTGGTCGCCGCCATGCTGATCCTCAACAGCGCCGCTGTAGTGCTGTGGAACGTGTGCACCGTGTCGCTCCGGCAACGCCTCGCTCCGCCGGGCATGTTGGGACGGGTCACCAGCGGCTACCGACTCGCCGCCTGGGGGGCCATGCCGATCGGCGCCTCGGCGGGCGGCGCCCTGGCTCAGCACGCCGGACTCGACGCCCCCTGGGTCTTGGCAGGCCTGCTCCTCCTGGCCTGCCTTCCCGTCCTGCGGGGAGTGGCTTCCCCAGGGGCCGGCTCGGAGGAGACGGGCAGTGGTGCGCCGTGAAACCGTGGCCGAACTGCTCTCGGCCGACGCCCCGCCCGGCGGGACACGTCCGTGGCGCAGCCGCTCGATGGGGTCACCCCGGGGAATCCCGCCGAACGCGAGGGGGCAGAGCGGCTGAGGCTCCTGCGGTCGCTGCCCCCGGTGCCGGCGCCGGCCGGCACCGGGGGCCCGCCTTGCCGGCCCCCGCCTTGCCGTGCTCGCCGCCTCGCTCTACCGGTACGGCCGGTCCAAACCGTTCCGGGTGCGGGCCGCCGTCCGTGGCCCGGCGAACCGGAACTCTTCCGTGGCGTGGTCGAAGGCTTCCTCAGGGACCGATGCGGGGCGCGGTGGCCTCGGCGTCCGCTCTCTGCGGCACACCGCCCACGGGCCCAGCCGGGTGCTGCACCACGTTCAAGGACCCGAAGGACTACAGCCCTTGCAAGCCGCCTTCATAGCCGTATCCGCTCTCACCTCGCCCACCCAGGGGTGCGTCGGGCGCGGCACCCGGTGAGCAGTTGACGCCGACGCTTCCGGCGTCGAGCCGACGCGCCAGCCCACGAGCCCGGGCCGTCTCACCGTAGACGTACGCGGACAGCGCGTACGCGCTGCTGTTGGCCAGTGTGACGGCCTCGGCGTCATCACGGTAGTGCAGGACCGGAGCGACCGGCCCGAACGGCTCCTCGTGCAGGATCCGCGCCTGCGGCGGCACGTCACAGAGCACCGTGGCCGGATAGTGGAAGCCGGGCGTCTCGGGAATGCGGCCACCGATCACCGCGTGGGCACCGGCCCGCACGGCGTCCTCGACCAGGGAGTGCATCGCGTTGCGGCGGCGAGCGCTGTTCAACGGGCCCATGGTGCCTCCCGGTTCGCTGTCCGGTGCGGGCGCGTGCCGTACCAGGAGCCGCACGAAGGCGTCGGCAACGCGCTCCTGCACGATGAAACGGCTCGGTGCACCGCAACTCTGCCCTGTTGAGCCGAACTTGGCGAGCGTGAGCGCCTCTGCGGCGGCGTCAAGGTCCGCGTCGTCGGTCACGATGACCGGGGCGTGCCCGCCCAGTTCGAGGACGCACGGGGGAGCTGCTCTGCCGCTGCCGCGGTCACCAGGCGGCCGACGTGGGTGGAGCCGGTGAAGGTGACGCGCCGGAACTCCGGACAGCGCACCAGGGCCTCGGCCTCGGCCGGAGCCGCGTCACAATGTCAGGAGCGGAGTGCGACCAGGAGATCAACCACGTAGGTCTCTTCCACCTCCTCGCGAGGAAAAATCCTGACCAGCCGCTCACGCTCATCGACGAAAAACGCCTGACGGTCAGCCTCTTCAAGGACGAGGAATGCTGACCGGCTGCCGATGTTGGCGAGATGTATGTCCAAGGAGACAGTGCGGCTCCAGCGCACTTGACGGCGCGCAACCCGCAGCCCCGTCAGCCCCGCCAGCCGGATGGCGTCGTTGTCCGAAGGACGGACCGCGGACCTTGGCTTCACCCCGCAGTGGTGCGCAATACGCCCGTGCTGCTCGCGGATCCACGGCACGTCGAAGGCCGTGGTGTTCCACCAGATCGCCAGCGCACCGCCCGCTCGCAGGACACGCAATGCCTCCGGGACGGACCGGCCAGGGTCGGTCCACTGCCAGGACTGGGCATACGTGATGAGGTCGCAGGAAGCCCCGGCCAGTGGCAGAGCATTACCGTCACCCCTTACGATCGGCACCCCCGGGAGCGCCTGGTGGAACTCACCAGCCATGGCCTCACCCGGCTCGACAGCGATCACATCGGCACCTCGCTCCCGCAGCAGCACGCTGGCGATTCCGGTGCCCGCGCCGACATCGGCGACCCGGGCGCCCGCCAAGCGACAGCCTGCGAACTCCTCGATGCAGTCAAAGAGCGCGGCTGGGTAAGAAGGCCGACTCGACGCGTACTGAGCCGCGGCTACGTCGAAAGACTGGGCGCGAGAGCTGGCGGTCATACCCTCATCATCGCCTCCCCGCACCGAGCATTCGACCATCACCAACCCGGCGAACCTATGCGGTCAGGGCACTAGTAGGGCTTGGTCAGGTTCGTATCTGGATGGGTATGTTGTGGTGGCAGGCGGGGCAGGTGTCGGCCCAGGTGGCGAGGAGTGTCTGCAGTTCGCGGATGGTCTGGTAGAGGCTCAGTCCTGCGCCGTGTCTTTTGGGTCTCGGGCCAGCCTTTGCAGGGTGCAGAAGGCATGTGCGGCCGAGACGAGGGTGACGTGGTGGTGCCAGCCGTTCAAGGTGCGGCCCTCGAAGTGGGCCAGTCCCAGGGCTTGTTTCATTTCTCGGTAGTCGTGTTCGATGCGCCAGCGGAGCTTGGCCAGCCGGACCAGGGTGGCCAGTGGCATACCGGAGGGCAGGCTGGAGAGCCAGAACTGGATCGGTTCGGGTTCGTTGGTCGGCCATTCGGCCAGAAGCCAGCGCTCGGGCAGTTCCGGATCGTCGGCAGGCCTGCGGATGCCGCGTCCGGCGGGGCGGATGCGAAGGGCGACGAACCGCGAATACATGCGCTTGAAGCCGCTGCGGCCCTTTCCCGGACGGGATCCCTCCCGCCAGGACACCGGCCTCACCGCCCTCCGGCCAGCCGCGATGACGAGGTCTTTCATGGTCTGCGGCGGGTCGGGGTACTGCACTTTCGGCGGTCGGCCGGTGCCCGCGTAAGCGGGCAGGACGGGTCGGGCGTCGGCGCGGTGAGCGGTATGACGGCCGGAGATGCCGACCGCTTAGGGCAGATTCCGTTCCTCCAGGCCACTGCGGAAGGCGGCGGCATCGCCGTATCCGGCATCCGCCACGACCAGGGGAACGTCGATGCCCCACGACCGCGTCTCATCGATCATGTCCAGGGCCAGCTGCCACTTCTCCACGTGTCCCGCCTGGGCGGGGATGCCGCAGCGGCCGCGGCGGGCGACCTTGTCCGGCTCGGCCTCGGGCGAGGCCGGATCCCAGGAAGCGGGCACGAACAGCCGCCAGTCGATCGCGGCCGAGGCACGGTCGTTGGCCAGGTGCAAAGAGACCCCCACCTGACAGTTGGTGACCTTGCCCGCGGTGCCGGTGTACTGCCTCGACACGCACGCCGAAGCGTCCCCGTCCTTGAGGAAGCCGGTGTCGTCCAGGATCAAAGCCTCCGGCCCGATCGCGTCCTGCATTATCCAGGCCAGGCGGGCCTGCACATGCGCCGGATTCCATGGGCTGCTCGTCACGAAGTGCGCCAGCGCCTGCCGGTTTCCGTCCTCGCCCAGCCGGGCCGCCATCGGCTCCACCGACTTGCACCGCCCATCCAGCAACAGCCCCCGCACATACACCTGCCCCCACCGCCGCTGATCGGCACGGAAGAAGCCATCGAACAACTCCGCCGTGAAGGCTGCCAAGTCCTCCCGGACCGCAGCCATCTCCTCAGGTGTCACACCACCCCAACGACGCCCACCGGCAAGCAGACACACCACTCACGGATGAACCTGACCAAGCCCTATTAGCGCTGCGTCGACGCACCGGCCGAACCTATGAGCTCCGAGCCAACTGCAGGCCAGAGCACGGCAGTCGACACGGCAACACATGCCCAAACCAGCGGTGGAAAAAGATCTTGTGATCAAGCGATTGACCACGGGTAGGGGGCGCCATAGCCTCCTGCTCAAACGATTGACCAGGAGGATTCATGCAGGGCCGTGTGTTCTTTCAGCCACCTGAAGGATGGGTCGGGGACGTCATCCCTTTCGCACAAGACGGCGAGCTGAACCTCTTCTATCTGCACGAGCGGCGGGTGAAGCCGAAGCCGGGGACGTCGTGGTCGCTGGCGGTCACTCGTGATCTGGTGAACGTCGAGGACCACGGCACGGCCCTGCCGCACGGTACCGACGACGACGCCGACTTCAACGCCTACACCGGCAGCGTGGTCCGCGACGAGAACGGCACGTACCATCTCTTCTACACGGGGCAGAACCCGGCGATCCTCGGCACCGACGGGTTGCCTGTCCAGGTGGTGATGCACGCTACCGGTGAGGGCAATCTCACCTCGTGGACCAAGCATCCCGAGCACACCTTCGGCGCTGGTGAGGGTTACGAGTCGGCGGACTGGCGTGACCCGTTCGTCTTCTTCGACGACTCGCGCGGAGTGTGGCGGATGTTGATCACCGCGCGCCACACGGAGGGGCCCGAACGCCGGCGGGGCGTGATCGCCCAGTACGAGTCCTGTGACTTGCTCACCTGGAAACAGACGACGCCCCTCTGGGACCCCCGCCGTTACGTGGCACACGAGTGCCCCGAGGTGTTCGCCATCGGCGACTGGTGGTACCTCGTCTACTCAGAGTTTTCCGAGGCCTTCACCACGCGCTACCGCATGTCGCGCAGCTTGGAGGGTCCCTGGATCGCGCCGGAGCGCGACACGCTGGACGGGCGCGCCTACTACGCCGCCAAGTCGGCCGACTGGTGCGGACGACGGATCTTCGCCGGGTGGATCGCCAGCCGGGAGGGCGGCACCGACGACGGCGCCTGGCAATGGGCGGGCACCCTCTCGTTGCTGGAAGCATGGCAGAACGAGGACGGCACGCTCGCGTTCGCGCCGCCCGCGGAGATCCTCGACGGCTTCGACCACGCAACGCCCACCGGACTCGGCCCCACGGTCCTGTCGGCGCCCGACGGACACCGTGTCGCCGTTGGAACCGAGATGCTGCCCGAGCAGTATCTGCTGCGCGCCGAGTTCATCGTCACTGCGGACACCGCCGAGTACGGCCTGCTGCTGCACGCGAGCGCGGACGGGGACCGCGGGTATGTGATCCGGCTGGAACCACGGCGCGGCCGGATGGTCCTGGACCGGTGGCCGCGCCGGCGCACAGGTGACGCCCAGTGGCAGATATCCGGCGACGTTCCCCACCTGATCGAACTCGAACGGCCGGCCGACCTGAGCGCCGGTACCCACACCCTCGAAGTGCTTGCTCAGGGAGACCTGACCGTGATCGTCCTGGACCGCCAGGTGTGTCTCAGCACCCGGCTCTACGACCTGCGTGGCGGCCGGGTAGGGGTTTTCGTCACCGACGGCACTGCCGAGCTGCGCGGCCTGAGCCTGCGGGTACGGAGCGATCACTCATGACCATCACGGCCGACATACGTCCCGAGCCCGCACGCACCGGAGCCCGGAGGCAGACCATGCGGAGATCTTTGCCCTCGGCCGTCGTGGCGCTGACTCTGTTCCTGCTGCTGTCGCTGTCCGGCTGCGCGACGCGTAGCGGCGGTGTCGCCCCGACCGACGTCGCCCCGGCGGGGGCGGTGAAACCCCACGAGATCACCTGGCTGCTCTCCCGCCCCGCCGACGGCGCCGTCATCGAAACCATGCGCGCCCTCGCCAAGGAGTACGCCGCCGCGCATCCGGGCTTCAAGCTCAACTTCATCACCACCCCGGACCGCCCGTCGTACATCCAGAAGTACGAGACGCTCGCCGCCGCCGGGAAACTGCCGGAGCTGTTCGACACCGATGCGACCCCCTTCGCCCGCAAGCTCGCCCGGGCGGGCCGCATGATGGATGTGGCCGCACTCCTGCGCAGCCTCGACCTCTATGACAAGTACCGGCCGGCCGCACTGGACTACCAGCGGTTCGACGACGGCTCGCTGTACATGATCCCCTTCGAGTACCAGGCGGAGTACCTCTTCTACAACAAGGCGCTCCTGCGCAAGGCGGGCTTCCAGGTCCCGAAGTCACTGGACGACTTCCCGGCGATGTGCCGCGCGCTGCGCAAGGCCGGCGTCACGCCCATCGCGCTCGACGGCCTGGACCAGTGGCCGCTCGAACGGTATGCGGCACTGCACCCGTTCCGCACCGCGGGACCCGACTACATCCGCCGGCTCAAGCTGGGCGAGGCCAGGCTCAGCAACCGGGCCGGACGCGAGGCCGCCGACTGGCTGAGCGAGCTGGGCAAGGCCGGCTGCTTCCAGAAGGGCTTCTCGTCGGTGGGCTACGCCGACGCACAAAGCCTGTTCACCTCCGGCAGGGCCGCCGTCTACAACACCGGCACCTGGGACCTGCCGTCCCTCGCCACCACCGCCCTCGACGCAAAGATCCGTGACGACGTCGACTTCTTCACCCTGCCGCTGACCCGCAACTCGGTCACCGCGTCGAACGAGTATGTCACCCCGTCGGGCATCGGCATGGCGGTGAACGCACGCACCTTCGACCCGCTGGTGCGGGATTTCTTGAAGTTCGCACTCACCCGCTTCCCGGCACGGTATGCGGCGGCCGGCCAACTGGCCCCCACCATAGACGCCAGGACTGTCGTGCCCGACAACGCCACCCCGCTGTACGCCCGTGCCGTCGCTGCCGCCGACAATATCGGGAAGCGGATCGCGATGCCGTGGGACACACAACTCGACCCCACCACCAACACCAAGTTCCAGCAGAACCTCGTCCTGCTCGTGCAAGGCGATATGTCTCCCCGGTCCTTCGTCTCCACGATGGACAACGTCATCCGCCGCAACGCGCCGAGGTACGCCCGGTGACCGCCGCCGCCCCGCCGCGGCCCCACCCGGGAGGCACCAGAAGGGCCGCCATGCTTCCCTCCCGCTCAAAGCTCTCCGTCGCGGTGTTCCTGACGCCACCGCTGCTGCTGTACGGCGGCGCCGTGCTGCTGCCCATCGTCCAGTCCCTCGTGCTGAGCTTTTTCACCTGGGACGGCATCAGCGGCCTGCACTTCGCGGGCCTGTCGAACTACACGTTCATGCTCACCGAGGGCGACTTCTGGACCGCCGTCAGCAACCAGCTCGGCTACTTGGCGGTCTGCCTGGTGCTTCAGCTCGGCGGCGGGCTCGCCGTGGCCAGCCTGCTGCTCTCGCTCACCCGCGGCCGCGAGGTCGTCAAGGTGCTGTTCCTGCTGCCGACCGTGATTTCTACGGTGGCGATTGCTCTGCTCTTCCAGCGCATCTACTCCGCCGACCCGGCCGGGCCACTGAACCGGCTACTCGACCTCGTCGGGCTCGACGCGTTGGAACGCCCGTGGCTGTCCGATGTGCACACGGTCCTGGTGGCCGTCTCCGCCCCCGAGGGCTGGCGGTTCATCGGCCTGTATACCGTGATCTTTTACGCCGCGCTGCTGACGGTGCCCAGGGAACTGGAGGAGGCCGCCCGCCTGGACGGCGCCAGCCAGTGGCAGGTCTTCACCCGGATCCGCTTCCCCCATATCCGGCCCGTGTGGCTGACCACCTCGATCATGGCGGTGACGTACGCCATGCGCGGCTTCGACATCCCCTATCTCCTGACCAACGGCGGTCCCGGGCAGTCCTCCGAGCTGACGACGACCTACATGTACAAGACGGCGTTCCTCAGTACGGACTACGGCTACGCCGCCGCCATGTCGGTGTTCATCGTCGTGGAGAGCCTGGTCGCTGTGGGGCTGATCCTGTTCGTGCTGCGGCGGAAGGCTGTCTGACGATGTCCATCCTCACCCCCTCCCGTCCGCTCCTGCGCCCTGGGCGCCGTTCCGCCGGCACGCCCGAGCCGCCCACGTCCCGGCGCCGGCGGCCCGACGTGTACCGTGTGCTGTCCCGCGTCCTGATCGCGCTGCTGGTCGTGGTTCAGGTCTACCCGCTGGTGTGGCTGTTCCTCAGCAGCGTCCGTACCGCAGATGACTTCGCATCTGCCAGCCCGTTCAGCCTGCCGACCTCGTTCACGCTGGACAACTTCACCCGCGCCTTTGACCACGCCGACCTCGGCCGCTATATCCTTAATAGCCTTATCGTCACAGCAGGTGCGGATGCGCTGATCGTGGTATGCGGCATGATGGGCGCCTACGCGATCCAGGTGCTGGGCTTCCGCTTCAGCAACGTGGTGCGGGCCCTGTTCCTGCTCGGCATCGTCGTACCGGTTCAGATCGCCCTGGTGCCGTTGTTCGTGGACTACGCCAAGGTGGGCCTGCTCGACACCTACCCGGCCATGATGATCCCTCTCGCCGGCTTCGGCCTGCCAATGTCGCTGTACCTGTTCTCCTCCTTCTTCGGCTACATACCCAAGGAGACCTACGAGGCCGCCGCCCTGGACGGTGGGGGGCCGTACCGCATCTTCATGCGCATCACACTGCCGCTGTCGGTGAACACGATCGTCACCGTGGTGATGGTCAACAGCATCTTCATCTGGAACGACTTCGTCTTCGCCAACACATTCGTGCTCTCCGAAGGGCTCAAGACCATCCCTGTGGGCCTGCAAAACTACATCGGAGCGATGGGGAAGACCGACTGGACCGCCACCTTCGCCGGCGTCTGCGTCACCGTGACGCCGCTCCTGCTGATCTTCCTCGTCCTCAACAAGGCGATGATCTACGGGCTCGAGAGTGGAGCGACCAAGGGATGAAGAAGGACCAGGACGCCCGCCGGGCCGTCACCATGCGGGACGTGGCCCGCGAGGCGGGGGTGTCCGTCTCCGCCGTCTCGCACGTCGTCAACAACACCAACGCCAGGATCGGCCAGGACACCCGCGAGCGGGTCTTGCGCGCCATCGACGAACTCGGCTACCGGCCGAACGCTATGGCGAAGAACCTCGTCAAGGGCAGTTCCCGGTTCATCGGGCTGGTCGCCGACGCCATCGCCTCAACCCCTTTCGCCGGCCAGATCATCCACGGGGCACAGGAGGAAGCCTGGAAGCACGGCCACGTCCTGCTCGTGGCCAACACCGAAGGCAACGCGGCCGCCGAGGCCAGCGCGATCTCCATGATGCTGGAGCACAAGGTGCGCGGCATCCTCTACTCCACCTGGTACCACCGCGAGGTGAAGGTGCCCGCCGAGCTCACCGCATCGGACACCGTGCTGGTCAACTGCTTCAGTCCGAGCGCGGACGTACGCGCCGTGGTCCCGGACGAGACCAGTGGCGGCTACGACGCCACCCGCATGCTGCTGGAGCAGGGCCACCGCCGGGTGGCCTTCCTGAACACCCTCACCCCGTCACCGGCCCGCGTGGGACGGCTGCACGGATACCGCAAGGCCCTTACGGAGGCGAGTCTGGAGTTCGATCGAAGGCTGGTCTTCGACGTCCAACCCGACCAGGAGGGAGGATTCGCGGCAGTACGGGACATCCTCCGTTCGGAGGCGACGGCCGTCTTCTGTCACAACGACCGGGTGGCGATGGGAGTCTACGACGGTCTACGCGACCGCGGGCTGCGGGTTCCCGAGGACCTGTCCGTTGCCGGCTTCGACAACCAGGAGGTCATCGCCGCGCACCTGCGCCCGCCCCTGTCAACGGTGGCCCTGCCGCATGAGGAACTCGGCCGCCGCGGAGTGCGGGTCCTGCTCGGACTGGAGATCGCCGAGGCGGGCCTGACCACGGTGAACTGCCCGTCCGTGCATCGCCGTTCCATCGCGGTCGCCAAGCCCCGCTGACATCCCCGTCCTTCGGGTTTCCGTTCCTGGGTCACCGCCCCATCCCTGGCCCATAAGTGCTGCTTCACTCGAAGGGATCGCCTCATGCCTCACCTCTCCCGACGTTCCGTGCTGCGGTCTTTCACCGTGGCTGCGCTCGCCACCGCGGCCACCCGTATTCCGGCTGCATCCGCCGTCGGCTCACTGCGCGCGGTCTACCACCTGACACCACCGTCCGGCTGGCTCAGCGACCCGCAGCGCCCGGTCTACGCCGGCGGCGAGTACCACCTGTACTACCTGCACAGCGACCAGAACAACGCGCCCGGCTGGTGGCAGCACGCGACGACGACCGACACCGTCTCCTTCACCGACCGCGGGGCGGCGATCCCCCTCGTGCAGAGCGACTTCCCGGTCTGGACCGGATCGGGTGTCCTCGACCCCCACAACACCGCGGGCTTCGGAAAGAACGCGATGGTCGTCCTCGCCACGCAGCCCACCGGCGGTGACCGTTACGAACAGGAGCAGTACCTCTACTACTCCACGGACAACGGCTACACCTTCACCGCCTACGGCCCTCCGGTCATCGACAACCCCGACCACAGCGACTGGTTCCGCGACCCCAAGATCCACTGGGACGCGGCACGCAGCGAGTGGGTCGCGGTCATCGGCCGCCAGCAGGCCATGTGGTTCTACACCTCACCCGACCTGATCCACTGGACCCACACTTCCGTCTTCACCTACTCCTCTCCGAACATCGGCGGCTTCGAGTGCCCCGACCTGTTCGAGATGACCGCCGACGACGGCACCAGCCACTGGGTGCTCGGCGCCAGCACCCAGGGCGACTACAGCGGCCTGCCCGACACCTACGCCTACTGGACCGGACGCTGGGACGGCACCTCCTGGACCTGCGACCAGCCCGACCCGAAATGGCTCGACTGGGGCTGGGACTGGTACGCCGCCGTCACCTGGCCCAACGCGGCTGCCCCCGACACCAGCCGGTACGCCCTCGCCTGGATGAACAACTGGCAGTACGCGGCCCGTACCGTACCCACCGACGTCAGCGACGCCTACAACGGACAGATGTCCATCGTGCGCGAACTGCGCCTGGCCCGCCAACCCGAGGGCTGGTACACCCTGCTTTCCCAGCCGGACGCCGCCCTGCGCGACCGGGCCACCCGCACTCTCACCCTCAACAACGTCACGACCGGCGGCAGCGTCGTGCTGCCCTACGCCGGCGCCTCCTACGACCTGGAACTCGACATAACCTGGAGTACAGCAACCAACGTCGGCTTCTCGGTGGGCCGCTCCGCCGACGGCACCCGGCACACCAACATCGGCGTCTACGCGGGCTCGGTCTACGTCGACCGGCGCCCCTCCGACCAGGCCGGCTACTCCTTCGGCAGCCACGGCCAGAGCAACGCCCCCATCGACCCCGCCGCCCGCTCCGTGCACCTGCGCGTCCTCGTGGACCGGCAGAGCGTCGAGGTCTTCGTCAACGCCGGCCACACAGTCCTGTCGCACCAGGTCTACTTCCAGCCCGGCGACACCGGGATCAGCCTCTACGCCGACGGCGGCGACGCCACCTTCTCCGGCATCACCGTACGAGAGATCGGCTAGTACTCCAGTGTGGTTTCGTGATCTAACCAGTGGGTTCGTCAGTCGATCGTCGTCGGTAGTGGCTGCGACGGGCTGTTGCCTGGTGGTGTCTGCGCCAGTCAGACCAGTGCAGAAGCCTGGCAGCTGTCAGGGGCGGCGGGCCGAGAACGGCGGTGAGCAGGTGGCGAATTTCCGGGACTGTCAAGAAGATCGGTTCGCGGCTGTGAGCTAGGCGGTGCAGATCGGTGGGCCGCTCCGGTGCCGCGCTGGCGGCCACGGCGGCCAGGAAAGCCAAAGCAAGCATGGCGAACGTGATGTGCCGATGCCGCGAGGTCCAGTGGCGTACTTGATAGTGATCGAGTCCGACATGGCCCTTGGCGGCCTGGAAGCACTCTTCGACACTCCACCGGATACCGGCGACGCGGATCAGTTCCGCCAGGGGCACCTCGGTGGGTGACCAGCACAGGTAGAAGGCGAGTTCACCGGTGGCGCGGTTGCGGCGGATCAGCAGATGGCGTTGGCTGTCGCTGCCGATGTGGATCCAGGCCCAGTCGTAGTAGCGGGGACCCTTTGCGCCGCTTCCGGCGCTCTGCCGGTGCCAGGCGGTGGCGGGCAGGCGGTCGGCGACGGTGTCCGCGCGGACGTGGGTGCGGCCCTGGTTGGTCCACACCCGCGTTGAGCAGGCGACGGCCATCACGTAGCCGGTCCGGCGCCCCTCCAGCGCGGCACAGCTGCGGGTCCTGCCCGTAGGCTTCGTTGCCGGTCACCCACCGTGCCTCCACCCCTGCGCCCAGCGCGGCGGCGATCATCTCCCAGGCCAGACGCGGCTTGGTCGCGAACCGCACCTCGTCAGGTATCCCAGCAGCGTCGCGGCGCTCGGGATCGGCGCACCAGGACTGCTCCGGCAGGTAGAGTCGGCGGTCTACCAGCGCCCGTCCCCGGCTGGTGGCGTAGGCGAGGAACACTCCCACCTGGGAGTTCTCGACGCGCCCGGCAGTGCCGGTGTACTGCCGCTGCACGCCCGCCGAGGCACGGCCCTTCTTCATGAAGCCGGTCTCGTCCACGATCAGGACACCGCCGTCGGTGCCGAGGTGCTCAACGGCGTAGGCACGGTTGTCGTCGCGGACGGCGTCGGCCTCCCAGCGGGCGTAGCGCAGCATTCGCTGCATCGGCCCCGGCCGGGACAGGCCGGCCTGTTCGGCCAGCTGCCAGCAGTTCTTCCGCTCTACTTGCGACAGTAGCCCGAGCAGGTAGGCGCGGGCAGTGGCCCTTGGCTCAACTCGGCTGAACCGTCCCGCGATCCGATCCATGGCCTGGTCGAACATCGCTCGCCAGCGGGCGGGGCTTAGACGTCGTTTCCTTTGGTGTGATCGTTCGTTGAGCCGTGCATGACGGATCTGATTGAGCGGTTGGTGCCGGATGAGTTATGGACGCTGTTCCGGCGGGTGGTTCCGCCGACGGAGGTCATACGTCC
>NZ_BNGS01000020.1 GCF_014905555.1 Streptomyces sp. Y2F8-2
GGGCGAACACCACGAGAGCGGAACCAAGAGGAGGAATAGTCCCCTCGGTTCACAGCGTCCTCGCTGTGTTATTTCAAAGGAACCTCGACCATCGGAATCATCCGACGAACGGGGTATCAACATATCTGGCGTTGACTTTTGGCACGCTGTTGAGTTCTCAAGGAACGGACGCTTCCTTCGTACTCACCGGAGAGACTCACTCTCTCGGCTTTCCTCCGGGCGCTTCCCTTCGGTGTTTCCGACTCTATCAGATCTTTTCTCGATCCGATTTCCTCGGTGCTTTCCAGGTTCCCGCTCTCGCGTTTCCCTTTCCGGCGGTTCCGACTTTATCAGAAGTTCTGAGTCGGGATTTCCGCCCTGCCGGGGATGGTTCCCGGACGCTCGGTTGCGTCGGGTCCCCTGCCGGCGGAGCCGTAAACGTACTGGAGCGGGGCGCCTCGATGCAAATCGAGGCGCCCCGCTCCAGGTTCGCCCTCACACGGACTTGAGTGAGCGTCAGACCTCGACGACCACAGGAAGGATCATCGGCCTGCGCCGGTACGTGTCGGAGACCCACTTCCCGAGGGTGCGCCGCACGAGCTGCTGCAGCTGGTGGGGCTCGACGACCCCGTCCTGAGCCGACCGTTCCAGCGCTTCCGTGATCTTCGGGATGACGTCGCCGAAGGCCGAGTCCTCGATGCCCGAACCGCGGGCCTGGACATGGGGGCCGCCGGTGATCTTGCCCGTGGACGAGTCCATCACCACGAAGACCGAGATGATGCCCTCGTCTCCGAGGATCTTGCGATCCTTGAGCGCCGGCTCGCCGATGTCTCCGACCGACAGGCCGTCGACGTAGACGTAACCGGCCTGGACCTTGCCGGAGATCTTGGCCTTGCCCTCGACGAGGTCGACGGCGACGCCGTCCTCGGCGATGACGATGCGGTCGTGCGGGACACCCGTGAGTGCGCCCAGTTCGGCGTTGGCCCGCAGATGGCGCCATTCGCCGTGGACCGGCATCAGGTTCTTCGGGCGGCAGATGTTGTAGAAGTACAGCAGCTCGCCCGCTGACGCATGGCCGGAGACGTGCACCTTGGCGTTGCCCTTGTGGACGACGTTCGCGCCCCAGCGGGTCAGGCCGTTGATCACGCGGTAGACCGCGTTCTCGTTGCCGGGGATCAGCGAGGACGCGAGGATCACCGTGTCGCCCTGGACGATGCGGATCTGGTGGTCGCGGTTCGCCATGCGTGACAGGGCGGCCATCGGCTCACCCTGGGAGCCCGTGCAGACCAGGACGACCTCGTGGTCCGGCAGGTCGTCCAGCGTCTTGACGTCCACGACCAGGCCGGGCGGCACCCTCAGGTAACCCAGGTCCCTGGCGATGCCCATGTTGCGGACCATGGAACGGCCGACGAAGGCGACCCGGCGGCCGTACTCGTGGGCCGCGTCCAGGATCTGCTGGATGCGGTGGACGTGGCTGGCGAAGCTCGCCACGATGATCCGCTTGCGGGCACCCGCGAAGACCTGGCGCAGCACGTTGGAGATGTCGCGTTCGTGCGGCGTGAACCCCGGGACCTCGGCGTTCGTCGAGTCGGCGAGCAGGAGGTCGATGCCCTCCTCGCTCAGCCGGGCGAACGCGTGGAGATCCGTCAGCCGGTTGTCCAGCGGCAGCTGGTCCATCTTGAAGTCGCCCGTGTGGACCACCATGCCGGCGGGGGTGCGGATGGCGACCGCGAGGGCGTCCGGGATGGAGTGGTTGACCGCGACGAACTCGCAGTCGAAGGGACCGACGCGCTCGCGCTGCCCCTCGGCGACCTCCAGCGTGTACGGGCGGATGCGGTGCTCCTGGAGCTTCGCCTCGATCAGGGCGAGGGTCAGCTTGGAGCCGATGAGCGGGATATCGGGCTTCTCCCGCAGCAGGTAGGGGACGCCACCGATGTGGTCCTCGTGGCCGTGGGTGAGGACGATGCCCTCGATATCGTCCAGGCGGCCGCGGATGGACGAGAAGTCCGGCAGGATCAGATCGATTCCGGGCTGCTCCTCCTCGGGGAAGAGCACTCCGCAGTCGACGATCAGCAGACGGCCTCCGTACTCGAAGACGGTCATGTTCCGGCCGATCTCCCCGAGGCCACCGAGGGGGGTGACCCGGAGGCCGCCCTCGGGGAGCTTCGGCGGCGGGCCGAGTTCAGGATGCGGATGGCTCAAAAGACTCTCCTCACCATGCACGCCACGTACCTGTAGGGCACGTGGCGCGCATGACGTTCGTGCAAAAGCAGTTGTCGATGTGGGGTGCAGGCGCTGGGTCCTGCGTATTCAGTTGTGAAGTCCTTGTCAGAGCTGTACCCCGCCGGCGGCAAGATCGATCTTGAGCTGGGCGGTCTCCTCGGGGGAGAGCTCGACCATGGGAGGGCGCAGCGGCCCGGCCGGCAGGCCCTGGAGGGCGAGGGCGGCCTTGGTGGTCATTACGCCCTGGGTGCGGAACATGCCGGTGAAGACGGGCAGCAGCTTCTGGTGGATCTCCAGCGCCTTCTGCACGTCGCCGCTGACGTAGGCCTCGGCCATGGTGCGCAGCTCGGGCGTGACGACATGGCCCACGACGGAGACGAAGCCGACCGCGCCCACGGAGAGCAGGGGCAGGTTGAGCATGTCGTCGCCGGAGTACCAGGCGAGGCCGGACTGGGCGATGGCCCAGCTGGCGCGGCCGAGGTCGCCCTTGGCGTCCTTGTTGGCGACGATCCGCGGGTGCTCGGCGAGCCGGACGATGGTCTCGGTGTTGATCGGGACGCCGCTGCGGCCGGGGATGTCGTAGAGCATCACCGGCAGGTCGGTGGCGTCGGCGATGGCCGTGAAGTGCCGGTAGAGGCCGTCCTGAGGGGGCTTGTTGTAGTACGGCGTGACGGTCAGCAGACCGTGCGCACCGGCCTTCTGTGCCGCGCGCGCCAGTTCGATGCTGTGGTGGGTGTCGTTCGTGCCGACGCCGGCCACGATGTGGGCCCGGTCTCCGACCGCCTCCAGCACGGCTCGTACGAGGTCCGATTTCTCCGCGTCACTCGTGGTGGGGGACTCGCCGGTGGTGCCGTTGATGATCAGGCCGTCGTTGCCTGCGTCCACCAGGTGGGTGGCGAGCCGCTGAGCGCCGTCGAGGTCAAGTGCGCCGTCCGCCGTGAAGGGCGTGACCATGGCGGTGAGGATCCGCCCGAAGGGGATCTGCGGAGTGGAGGTCGGAGCCATGGATGACACGCTACTCGCTGCTTCGGTCGTGGTCTGCCCTAGGGGGTCGGCAAAAGTCCTGACAAAGGTGGAGCCCGGTACTGCCTGCTCGGGGGTTCAAGCAGTACCGGGTCCGTTTGATCAGGCTAGATGAACTTCGCGAAATGCCGCAATACGGACACTTCGCTCGGCTGACCCGTACATCTGTACCCGGCCCTTCCGTGCCCGACCGACAAGCGGGTGTGCCTC
Source organism: Streptomyces sp. Y2F8-2 (assembly GCF_014905555.1). Taxonomy (GTDB): domain Bacteria; phylum Actinomycetota; class Actinomycetes; order Streptomycetales; family Streptomycetaceae; genus Streptomyces; species Streptomyces cynarae. The sequence continues at coordinate 3,436 of NZ_BNGS01000020.1, forward strand.
ACGGCGCGATGCGGCCGTTCGCGTTGAACGCGGCGTACGTGAGCGGCATGAGCTTGGCCCACTCGGCCTCCATCCTCTCGCCGACCATCTCGATCTCCCGCTGCGGGAAGGAGGGCACCTTCGCCAGCTCGTGCTGGGTGCGCAGGCCGAGGAAGTGCATCAGCGAGCGGGCGTTGCAGGTGGCGTACATCGAGGAGAACAGACCGACCGGGAGGACCGCGCGGGCGACCTCACGGGCGATGCCGGCGGCGAGCATCTCCTGGTAGCGCTCGTACGCATGGACGTACGAATCCTGCATCGCGCGCTCGACGATCGCATGCTGCGTGTCGGTGCCCGGCACGAACTCGTACTTGCCCGGACGTCCCTGCTGGACGAGCTTCCGGTCCTCCCCGGGGACGTAGAAGACGGGCTGGAGCTCCCGATAACGACCTGATTCCTCGTTGTAGGAGTTGTGCACGACGATGCCGTTCGCGAGGAAGTTGTGCCAGGGGCCTTCGACCGACAGGTCGTAGGTCATCTCCTCGCCATCCTGTTCGATGGTGAGGACGGGATCCGGAACGGCCTTGGCGATCTTGCCGCCGCGCTGGGCCAATACCTGTTCACTTGCGCTCTTGACCGCGTGGCAGGGCTCACAGGCGGGGGCGAGGTTCCTCTCGTCGAGTGCCTGGGTCAGGTCGCCGGCGACGGGAATGACGTGGTCCAGGGCGAGCTGCTCCCTGGGGAAGTCCTGGCCGCAGAGGTGACAGGTGTCGGTCTCCTTGATCAGGCGCTGCCGCTGCATGGCCGTCCATACGCCGATGCCGCGCCGCAGGCTCGGGGGGACCAGGGCCTGTGAGGGACGGGGGGCAGTGCCCGCCGCCATGACCGAGTCACCGACGGCGAGCTCGCCTGCCTTGCGCCAGCCGTCGGGCGTGAACACCGCGTGGTCCACCGTGCAGCGGAGCTTCTTCCCGGAAGCCGTAGTGATCTTGATCAGTGGCTTCACGCCGGACTCGATCACATCGACGATCCTTGCCCGCTGGGCCAGCAGGCTCTCCTCGTCGTAACAGCGCACATGGTTCCGACGCACTGATTCGAGCTTGCGGAGTCGGGTGCTGGGGTGCTGCTCGCGAAACTCCGCGACCGCGGACTCGGCTGCCTCACGGCTTTCGTAGAGGCCGAGGTAGTGATTGGTCTCACCGCGCCTGACCTGGGCCATCCACTTGCCCGCCCGGCTGTGCCAGGTGACACCTCCTGCGGAGTGCGGGAGCCGGTCCTCGACCCCTAGGTGCCAGAGCTTGTACAGCTCGGCGATCGTGCGCCGGCGCAGGTTGCCCGCCTCGCTCTCGAGAGTGATCTCAGTGTCGCCCGCGAGACACCAGCCCACCCGATGCCGCATGAACTCGCGGAAGACGAAGATCGGGGCGCTGATGAAGAAGGTCATCGAGTTGTGCTCGAAGGGGCTGCCGTGCCGGTCCCGCATCAGATAGTTGATCAGGCCCTTGGAGCGCTCCGGGTCCTTCTTCAGCTCGTCCAGGGACTGCTCGCCGGCGGTGGAGACGCGGGCGGCCCACAGCACGTCGGAGTCGGCCGCGCTGTGCTTGACCAGCTCGACGGTGACGTCGCTGCGGAAGCTGGGCTTGAGGTCGTCGGCGGGGGTGTCGGTCACGGTGTGGAAGGTCCTTCCCATCACAAGCTCGGGCGCCGCCCACTCTACGGCCCGGCACTGACAACGGGGCGTTCGGTGCCGGTCCGCGACATTCGCCGGCGAAGCCCGTCGAAGTTCTGCGAAATCGGTGATTCAGGGCACCTTTTCGGGCACCCGCTCGTCTGTGTTGGTGACGGCGATTCGTTCGCGTCACCCGGTCATCAGACAGCTGATCCATCGGACCCCACGAGCCTCAAGAGGAGAAGCACTCCCCATGCCCCGTCGGCGCGAACCCGTACCGTTCGCCTTCCTCGCCGAAGCCGGCTCCTTCCGCAGCAATGTCACTCCCCCGCCCCGTCGCCGTGCCTCCGCCGCTGAGATGGCCGGGCGCTGGCTGCTCGGGCTGACCATCGTCGCCGGGCTGGTGGGCTCCCTGGTCATCGGCATGCCCGCCATGTCGCACCAGGCGCCCGCGGCGACGCAGCAGTCCGTGGCATCGAACGGCCGCTGACGCTCCCGGTCGCCCGCAGACGTGGACGGGCCACCCCGTCGGCCCCCGAGGGTGGTGAGCGGGGACACGGCTCGATAGCCTCACCGGTCACAGCTCCGTGCACCGAGTGAGGATCAGCCGTGCCCCTGCCCTTCCTGACGGCGGACCGTGCCTCCGACCAGGCGGCGGACGAGCCGCTGCCGTACGACGACCGGGACCGCTGGCGCCGCCCCTACCGGCCCGGCCCGTGGCGGGTGGGCACGGCCGCGCTCCTGCTGCTGTTCGCGTCGTACGTGCTCTTCGCCGCGGTCGTCATCGCCCTCACCGGCACCCCCTCCGGCGCGGGCACGGTGTTCGGCGTGGCGTTGGCCGTCATCGCCGGGGCCCTGCGGCTGCTGCGGATGGGCGTCTGGGTGAGCGCGCGCGGGCTGCGCCGGGTGGGTTTCCTCCTCACGCGTACGGTGCGGTGGGACCAGATCGTCTCGGTTCGCACGGTGCAGCAGCCGGTGCGCTGGCTGGGACTGCCGCGCGCGGCGCAGGGTCAGGCACTGGTCCTCGTACGGCAGGGCGGCGGGCCCGCCGCAGAGACCCTGCTGACCAGCCACAACGCCGACTTCCTTGCCCGCCCCCAGGCCTTCGACCGGGCGGCGGACACGGTGGAGGCGTGGGCGGCGGAGTTCGGGCGGAGCTGACCGTCCCAGGGCCCCTAAGGCCAAAGGGCCGCCTCGCGGACTGCGGGGCGGCCCTTTGGTCGTCTGCGGGCCTCTGGAGGCCGCTGGGGCAGCGGGGCGGAGGGGAAGCCGAGGGCGCTCAGGACACGATCGTGCGGCCTTCGTGGAGGGCGATGGCCTGTTGCATCGCCTTGCGGGCGCGGGGCGTGTCGCGGGCGTCGTGGTAGGCGATCGCCAGGCGGAACCATGTGCGCCAGTCGTCCGGCGCCGCCTCCGCCTCCGCCTTGCGTTTGGCGAAGACCTCGTCGGCCGAGTCGCGGTCGATCCGGCCGCTCGGGGTGCGTCGCAGCTCGTCGACGGGCAGGCCGCCCTCCGCCTCCAGCTCGGCGGCGAGCCGGTTCGCCTTGCGGACGAACTGGGTGTTCTTCCACAGGAACCACACCCCGATGACCGGCAGGATCAGCACCGCGACGCCGAACGCGACGGTGACGGGGGTGCCGTTCTCGATCAGGAGCACGCCGCGGCTGCCGACCAGGACGAAGTAGAAGACCAGGACGGCGGCCGTGACGGCATAGGTGATCTTCGCGCGCATCGCTGTTGCTTCTCGCTACTTCAGGTCGAGGAAGTGCTCCAGGCCGAAGGTGAGGCCCGGAGTGGTCACGACGCGGCGGGCGCCGAGCAGGATGCCCGGCATGAAGCTGCTGTGGTGCAGCGAGTCATGGCGGATGGTGAGGGTCTCGCCCTCGCCGCCGAGCAGCACCTCCTGGTGGGCGAGCAGGCCGCGCAGACGTACGGCGTGCACCGGGACGCCGTCGACGTTCGCGCCGCGGGCGCCGTCCAGCGCCGTCGCCGTGGCGTCGGGCTGCGGGGCGCTGCCCGCCTTCTCGCGGGCGGCGGCGATGAGCTGGGCGGTGCGCGTGGCGGTGCCGCTGGGGGCGTCCACCTTGTTCGGGTGGTGCAGCTCGACGACCTCGACGGACTCGAAGTAGGGGGCGGCCGCCTCGGCGAACTTCATGGTCAGCACGGCGCCGATGGAGAAGTTCGGGGCGATGAGGACGCCGGTCTGCGGGGACTCGGCCAGCCAGCCCTTCAGCTGCGCCAACCGCTCGTCGGTCCAGCCCGTGGTGCCGACCACGGCGTGGATGCCGTGCCGTACGCAGAACTCCAGGTTGCCCATGACGGAGGCCGGAGTGGTCAGCTCCACCGCCACCTGGGCCCCCGTCTCGACGAGGGTCTCCAGCTGGTCGCCCCGGCCGAGGGCGGCCACCAGCTCCATGTCGTCGGCGGCGTCGACGGCCCGTACCGCCTCCGCACCGATCCGGCCCTTGGCGCCGAGGACCGCCACGCGCAGCTTGCTCATCTCTCTTGCTTCCTTACCGGAGTGGTTGACGACCGCAGTGACCGCCGGGCGCTCACGCGACCGCGTCGTGCAGTCGGGACGCCTGTTTGTCCTTGAGCGGGCCGATGACCGACAGGGAGGGCCGCTGTCCCAGGATGTCCTGCGCCACGGACCGGACGTCGTCCGGGGTGACCGCCGCGATCCGGGCCAGCATGTCGTCGACCGACATCTGGTCGCCCCAGCACAGCTCGCTCTTGCCGATACGGTTCATCAGCGCACCCGTGTCCTCGAGCCCGAGAACGGTGGAACCGCGGAGCTGGCCGATGGCGCGGGCGATCTCGTCGTCCGACAGGCCGTTCTGCGCGACGTGGTCCAGCTCGTCGCGGCAGATCTTGAGCACGTCGTGCACCTGGCTCGGCCTGCAGCCCGCGTACACGCCGAAGAGGCCGCAGTCGGCGAAGCCGGACGTGTACGAGTACACGCTGTAGGCCAGGCCGCGCTTCTCCCGGACCTCCTGGAACAGGCGGGACGACATGCCTCCGCCGAGCGCCGTGTTCAGCACGCCGAGGGCCCAGCGGCGGTCGTCGGTGCGGGCCAGGCCCGGCATGCCGAGGACGACGTGCGCCTGCTCGGTCTTGCGGGCCAGCAGCTCCACGCGCCCGGCGGTGCGGATCGCGCGGCGGCCGGCGCGCGGGCCGATGGGCGTGGCGTCCGTCCGTGTGAGGGCGCCGGCCTTCTCGAAGGCGGCCCGCACCTGGCGTACGACCTTCTGGTGGTCGACGTTGCCCGCGCAGGCGACCACCAGGTGCGTGGGGTCGTAGTGCTTCCTGTAGAAGCGGCGGATGCGGTCGGCGGTCAGCGCGTTGACGGTGTCGACCGTGCCGAGGACCGGGCGGCCGAGCGCGTTGTCGCCGAACATGGTGTGCGCGAAGAGGTCGTGCACGCAGTCGCCCGGGTCGTCCTCCGTCATCGCGATCTCCTCGAGGATCGCGCCGCGCTCGACGTCGACGTCCTCCTCCAGGATCAGCGAGCCGGTGAGCATGTCGCAGACGACGTCGATGGCGAGCGGCAGGTCGGTGTCGAGCACGCGCGCGTAGTAGCACGTGTACTCCTTCGCCGTGAACGCGTTCATCTCGCCGCCGACCGCGTCGAGGGCGGAGGAGATGTCCAGGGCGGACCTGCGGGACGTGCCCTTGAAGAGCAGGTGCTCCAGGTAGTGCGTGGCGCCGTTCAGCGCGGGTGTCTCGTCGCGTGAGCCGACGTGCGCCCAGATGCCGAAGGTGGCGGAGCGGACGGAGGGCAGCGTCTCGGTGACGACGCGCAGTCCGCCCGGGAGGGTGGTCTTGCGGACGGTGCCGATGCCGCCCGCGCCTTTGATCAGGGTTTGGGTACGGGCGACGGCCCGCGCCTCCGAAGAGGTGCGGGCCGTCGCCTTCAAGCCACGGGACGTCACTTGTCGGTGTCGTCCTTCGCCTCGTCGGCCTCGTCGCCCTCGCCCTCGATCACCGGAATGAGGGAGAGCTTGCCGCGGGAGTCGATCTCGGCGATCTCGACCTGGACCTTCTGGCCCACGCCGAGGACGTCCTCGACGTTCTCCACGCGCTTGCCGCCGGCCAGCTTGCGGATCTGCGAGATGTGCAGCAGACCGTCCTTGCCCGGCAGCAGCGAGACGAACGCGCCGAAGGTGGTCGTCTTCACGACCGTGCCCAGGTAGCGCTCGCCGACCTCCGGCATGGTCGGGTTGGCGATGCCGTTGATCGTGGCGCGGGCGGCCTCGGCGGACGGGCCGTCGGCGGCACCGATGTAGATGGTGCCGTCGTCCTCGATCGTGATCTCGGCGCCGGTGTCCTCCTGGATCTGGTTGATCATCTTGCCCTTGGGGCCGATGACCTCGCCGATCTTGTCGACCGGGATCTTGACGGTGATGATCCGCGGGGCGTGCGGGGACATCTCGTCGGGCCGGTCGATGGCCTCCATCATCACGTCGAGGATGTGCAGGCGGGCGTCGCGGGCCTGCTTCAGGGCCGCGGCCAGCACGGAGGCCGGGATGCCGTCCAGCTTGGTGTCGAGCTGGAGGGCGGTCACGAACTCCTTCGTGCCGGCGACCTTGAAGTCCATGTCGCCGAAGGCGTCCTCGGCGCCGAGGATGTCGGTCAGCGTCACGTAGTGCGTCTCGCCGTCGATCTCCTGGGAGATCAGGCCCATGGCGATACCGGCGACCGGGGCCTTCAGCGGCACACCGGCGTTCAGCAGCGACATGGTGGAGGCGCACACGGAGCCCATGGACGTCGAACCGTTGGAGCCGAGGGCCTCGGACACCTGGCGGATCGCGTAAGGGAACTCCTCGCGCGACGGCAGCACCGGGAGGAGGGCGCGCTCGGCGAGGGCGCCGTGGCCGATCTCGCGGCGCTTGGGGGAGCCGACGCGGCCGGTCTCACCGGTGGAGTAGGGCGGGAAGTTGTAGTTGTGCATGTAGCGCTTGCGCGTCACCGGGGAGAGGGTGTCGAGCTGCTGCTCCATGCGCAGCATGTTCAGCGTGGTCACGCCCAGGATCTGGGTCTCGCCGCGCTCGAACAGGGCCGAGCCGTGGACCCGCGGGATGGCCTCGACCTCGGCGGCCAGCGTGCGGATGTCGGTGACTCCGCGGCCGTCGATGCGCTTCTTCTCCTTGATCACGCGCTCGCGGACCAGCTGCTTGGTGAGCGAGCGGTACGCGGCGGAGATCTCCTTCTCGCGGCCCTCGAACTCCGGCAGGAGCTTCTCGGCGGCGAGCTGCTTGACGCGGTCCAGCTCGGCCTCGCGCTCCTGCTTGCCGGCGATGGTGAGCGCCTGGGCGAGCTCGGGGCGGACGGCGGCGGTCAGCGCCTCCAGGACGTCGTCCTGGTAGTCGAGGAAGATCGGGAACTCGGCGGTCGGCTTGGCTGCCTTCGCGGCGAGGTCGGCCTGGGCCTTGCAGAGCACCTTGATGAAGGGCTTCGCGGCTTCCAGACCGGCGGCGACGACCTCCTCGGTCGGCGCCTCGGCGCCGCCCTTGACCAGCTGGATGGTCTTCTCGGTGGCCTCGGCCTCGACCATCATGATCGCGACGTCGCCGTCCTCCAGGACGCGGCCCGCGACGACCATGTCGAAGACGGCGTCCTCGAGCTCGGTGTGCGTCGGGAAGGCGACCCACTGGCCGTTGATCAGCGCGACGCGGACGCCGCCGATCGGGCCGGAGAAGGGCAGGCCGGCCAGCTGCGTGGACGCGGACGCGGCGTTGATCGCCACGACGTCGTACAGGTGGTCGGGGTTGAGGGCCATGATGGTGGCGACGACCTGGATCTCGTTGCGCAGGCCCTTCTTGAAGGACGGGCGCAGCGGGCGGTCGATGAGACGGCAGGTGAGGATGGCGTCCTCGGAGGGACGGCCCTCACGGCGGAAGAAGGAACCGGGGATCTTCCCGGCCGCGTACATCCGCTCCTCGACGTCGACCGTCAGCGGGAAGAAGTCGAGCTGGTCCTTGGGGGTCTTGGACGCGGTGGTGGCCGACAGGACCATCGTGTCGTCGTCCAGGTACGCGACGGCGGAGCCGGCGGCCTGCTTGGCCAGGCGGCCCGTCTCGAAGCGGATGGTGCGGGTGCCGAAGGAGCCGTTGTCGATGACGGCCTCGGCGTAGTGGGTCTCGTTCTCCACTAGCGTTTTCTCCTCGTCTTCGTCCCCGGCTGCCCGTGTGGCAGGGGGACGGTGGCGGAGAAGCGCTCCGTCTGGTGCGGGCCGGTCTTCGATCGAAGCACCCGGGGTCTCTTCCCCGGGGGCCACTACCGAGGACCGGCGGCGGCGAGGTGCGCTCCTCCTCGTTCGGTGTGTGCGGTGCCGCCTGGTGCTTCCAGGTACCCCTCACACGGTGTCCTACGTCTTGCGTTGTGCTACCACACTACAAAGCGGTGGTGACAGTCCGCACGTACAGCAAAGGGAGCGGCCCCCTTCGTTCGGGAACCGCTCCCTTCACGGCGTCTTACTTGGCGCCCGCCGCACCGCGGCGGATGCCCAGGCGGTCGACCAGCGCACGGAAGCGCTGGATGTCCTTCTTCGCCAGGTACTGCAGCAGGCGACGGCGCTGACCGACCAGGATCAGCAGACCACGACGGGAGTGGTGGTCGTGCTTGTGGGTCTTGAGGTGCTCGGTCAGGTCGGAGATCCGACGGGACAGCAGAGCGACCTGGACCTCGGGGGAGCCGGTGTCACCCTCCTTGGTACCGAATTCGGCGATGATCTGCTTCTTCGTAGCGGCGTCGAGCGACACGCGTACTCCTCGTAGTCTTCTTCAGCTGCCACCGAGTGCCCCTGGTCTTCTTCTCAGGGGAGCTTCCACGACTCGGGAGGCGGGGATCCGCTGGGCGCGTCCTCCAGGGCAACCGGAGGCGCGTACACATACGGCCGTCACACAGCGTACCAGCCGGACAGCGGTGTCCCGGCCCGGGTGGCGGCGGGGGTGGGGCCGGGGCCGGCCAGGGCTCGCAGGGGGCCGGTGCGCAGGGCATCGCCGCCGGCCGCTTCCGCCGGCCGCTGGATCGCCACAGCCGGAAGCCGAAGTCCGTGGCGGCGAGGCCGACGACGAGGATCGTCGGCCCGATGACATGGTTGCCGCACTTCCTGCGGCCCGGAGTGCGCCAGGGTGACTCTCTCGAGGTGCCCGGTCGGCCTCGAGGTGCCCGGTCGGCTCGGCGGTCCGGCGCCACGGCCGAGTGCCGCCGGCCGGCCGAGCGGACTTCAGACGCCGCCGCGGACCTTGCTGTAGACGTCGAGGACGGCCAGGCAGACCGGGACCAGGGAGAGGAGCACCAGGGAGTCCGCGAGGTCCAGCATGCGGCCCCAGAAGGGGGAGAGCCCCTTCTGCGGCACGATCAGGGCGATCGCGATCAGCAGCAGCACGCCGGCCGCGACCGAGGCGCCGAGCCACAGGGTCCTGATGTCGACGGGGCCGGAGTTGCCCTTGAGCAGTTCGAGGACGATGCCGGCCGGGGGCGAGATCGCGAGGCCGAGCACCAGCAGGCCCAGGGTGACGACACCGGCCACGAACAGGCAGGTCACCTGGGCGGTGTACCGGAAGAGGCGCGCCCGCATCATCGCGGCGAGACCGGTGCACAGGGCCAGCAGCTGGGCCCAGCCGCTGTCGCTGAAGCCGAGCACCGCGCCACCCGCGCCGATGATGACGGCCGCGCAGCCGCCGACCAGTCCGAGCAGCAGTTCGTGGCCCCGGCTGGTCTGGGCGACGATGCGCTGCACGTCGACGGCCTCGAGGTCGCCCTCCCGGCCCTCACGACGGGCCCTGGCCAGGTCCTCCGGGTTGCGGAAACCGATCGGCAGCTTGGCGAAGCGGGCCGACCATCCGGGCAGGAAGCCGACCACCGCCAGCGCCACGACCGAGGTGCCGGCGGCGATCTCGCGCGGCTCCGCCTCGGTGAGCACGCCGCAGAAGACGGCGAGCGTGCCGATCGCGGCGGCCAGCGCGGCGGCCACGAACGGGGCGTCTCCCTGCGGCAGCAGCATGATCAGTACGACCGAGAAGACCAGTACGGCCACGCAGCCGACGAGGAACTGGATCCTGCCGGGGCCGTGACCCGCGTCCTGGGGGATGACGCCGGAGCCGGCGATGAGCGCGTGCGGAAGCGCCGAGACGCCGAGCGCGACGGCGGAACCGCGGTCGTCGTAGACCCGGGCCCGCACACCCGCGAGCACGGTCAGGGCCAGTGCGACCACGCCGGCGAGGATGCCCTGCAGGCCGTGCATGTCGTGCCGGATCGGGTCCGCGAACCAGAACACGAAACCGAGCATGATCAGCAGCAGCGATCCGGCGACGAGACCGGCCACCCGCATCAGGTTGTCGTTCCAGCTGCGGATGTCCTGCTTGACCGCGGCGGCGATCGCGTCCACCACGTCGTCGTGGACGGCCGGCGGCAGCGAGTCGGCGAAGGTCCGCAGCAGCAGCACTTCGCCGTCCCTGACCCGGTGCTCGAGCAACGAACGGCTCGCGTCGAGGACTTGGCCCTCGCGGCGTACCAGGTGGTAGCCGGCGGGACTGGTGTCCGGTTGGACCAGGCCCGAGAGCCTGACGATCTCGGGAAAGAGGTCCTGGATCGGCAGGTCCTCCGGCAGCGCGACATCGACACGGCTGTCCGGCGCTGCGATGGTGATTCGGCAGAAACCCGTCGAAGTCCCCGTGCTCACCTGGTTGTTCCCCCTGTTGGACAAGGCTTCATCACGCCGCTGCTACGGCGCGAAGCGCCACCATATCCGTTACGGTGCGGCGCAGGGCCCGCCCACCCCTTTTCTCCCAGGACCCCCTCGGCATCTCCATCCTCCTGCCTCCCTTGCGCACTTGGCCCATCAGTAGGATCGACGCCTGCGCGAACGACGCCTGCGCGAACGAGAACATGTCGCGGTACACGGGGGCGTCGGTGCCAAGACGTATCAATCGCGAAGGATGAGTGCATCGGTGAGCGTCGTCATCATCAAACGACCGCCGCGGATAGCGCCCCCGGTCGTCCCGGACGGCGAGGTCAGACTCGAGACGCCGCCCGAGATCCCCCGTGAGGGCGAAGAAAGCATGCTGATGACCCTGCTGCCCATGATGGGCATGCTGGGTTCCGTCGGCTTCTTCTTCATGCCCGGCCTCCCCTCCTACATGAGGGTGGTCGGCGGGCTGATGCTCGCCTCGACCCTGGCCATGGCGATCGCCCAGTTCGCCAAGTCCCGGCAGGGCGGCGGCGGTGCCGGGATGGCCCAGGACCGGCGTGACTACTTCCGCTATCTCGAACAGGTCCGCAAGGACGTCCACAAGACGGCGGACCTGCAGCGCCGCAGTCAGCTCTTCCAGCATCCCGACCCGGAGCAGCTGTGGGCGGTGGCGGCCGACGGCAAGCGCCTGTGGGAGCGGCGCCCGACCGACGCGGACTTCGCATCCGTACGGATCGGCCTCGGCACCCAGCAGCTGAACACCCCTCTGGTCGCCCCGGAGACGGCGCCCAAAGAGGAGCTGGAGCCGCTGACCGCGGCGGCCATGAAGGCCTTCCTCGACGCGCACGGCAGTCTGTCCGACCTGCCCGTGTCCGTCTCGCTGCGTGCCTTCTACCACGTGACGCTGTGCGGGGACACCGACACGGTGTACGGCAACGCCCGCGCGGCCCTGGCCCAGCTGGCGACGCTGCACTCGCCGGAGGACCTGATGGTCGCCGTGGTGGCGCACCCCTCCGCGGCGGCGGACTGGGACTGGATCAAGTGGCTGCCGCACAGCCAGCACCCGAAGGCCAAGGACGGTGCGGGCTCGGCCCGGCTCCTCTTCGACGACCTCGGGGAACTGGAGGAGGCGCTTGCGGACCAGCTGGACGACAGGCCCCGCTGGAACCCGGACGCGAACCCCGTCTACGACCAGCCCCACCTGATCGTGGTCCTCGACGGCGGCACCGTGCCGCCCGACTCCGAACTCGCCAGCAGCGAGGGGCTCCAGGGCGTCACCTTCCTCGAAATCGCCCCGGGCGAGCTGGAGGAGGACCTGCGCGCGGGCCTGACGGTCTATGTGAAGCCGGGCAGGATGCGGCTGTTCGTCGGCCACGAGTCCGCGTACTCCGGCAAGCCCGACGTGCTGAACGACGCGCAGGCCGAGTCCCTGGCCCGGCAGCTCGCCCCCTTCCGGGTCGGCTCGGCGGAGGAGGGCGAACCCCTCCTTTCGAACCTGGACTTCACCGACCTGATGGGCATCGGCGACGCGGGGTCCGTCGACGTCTCGCGCACCTGGCGTCCGCGCACGCTGCACGAGCGGCTGCGGGTGCCGATCGGTGTCGGCGAGAACGGCGAGCCGGTCATGCTCGACCTCAAGGAGGCGTCGCAGGAGGGCATGGGCCCGCACGGCCTGTGCGTCGGCGCCACCGGCTCCGGCAAGTCGGAGCTGCTGCGCACGCTGGTGCTCGGTCTCGCGGTGACGCACTCCTCGGAGACGCTGAACTTCATCCTCGCGGACTTCAAGGGCGGTGCGACGTTCGCGGGTATGGCGGACATGCCGCACACCGCGGCCGTGATCACCAACCTCGCGGACGACCTCACGCTCGTCGACCGTATGCGCGACGCCATCACGGGTGAGATGCAGCGCCGGCAGGAGCTGCTGCGCACGGCGGGCAACTACGCCAATCTGCACGACTACGAGAAGGCCCGGGCGGCGGGCGCCGCTCTCGAGCCGATGGCCTCGCTGGTGATCGTGCTCGACGAGTTCTCCGAGCTCCTCACCGCGAAGCCGGACTTCATCGACATGTTCATCCAGATCGGCCGTATCGGCCGTTCGCTGGGTGTGCACCTGCTGCTGGCGTCGCAGCGCCTGGAGGAGGGCAAGCTGCGCGGTCTGGACACCTATCTGTCGTACCGGATCGGTCTGCGCACCTTCTCCGCCGCCGAGTCGCGTACGGCGATCGGTGTCCCGGACGCCTACCACCTGCCGTCGATCCCCGGCTCCGGCTATCTGCGGTACGACACCGACACGATGGTCCGTTTCAAGGCCGCGTACGTGTCGGGGCCCTACCACGGCGAGGGCCCGTCCCGGGTGAACCGCTCCACCCAGCTGCGGCCCGCGCTGTTCACGGCGGGACACGTGGCGCTGCCCCCTCAGCCGGTGGTCGAGGAACCGGAGGGCGACGACAGGGTGGACGACGCGCTCGCCGACACCGTCCTGGACGTCATCGTGGGCAGGATGGTCAACCAGGGACCGCCGGCCCACCAGGTGTGGCTGCCCCCGCTCGACGAGGCTCCTTCGCTGGAACAGCTCCTCCCCCAGCTCGCCGTCACTCCGGAGCGCGGCCTGACCGCGCCCGAGTACACGGCGCTCGGCCGGCTCAACGTGCCGGTCGGCCTGGTGGACAAGCCGTTCGAGCAGCGGCGCGACGTGCTGTACCGGGACTTCTCCGGCGGTGCGGGCCACGGTCTGTTCGTCGGCGGCCCGCAGTCCGGCAAGTCGACCCTGCTGCGCACGCTGATCTCGTCGTTCGCCCTCACCCACACGCCCGCCGAGGTGCAGTTCTACTGCCTGGACTTCGGCGGTGGCGGTCTGATCGCGATGGAGGAGCTGGCACACGTCGGCGGGGTCGCCAACCGGCTCGACGCCGAGAAGGTGCGCCGTACGGTCAGTGAGGTCGAGGGCATCCTGAACGCGCGCGAGGAGTACTTCCGCGCGAACAACATCGACTCGATCCAGACGTACCGGCAGCGCAGGGCGGCCGGTCTGATGCCCGACCAGCCCTGGGGAGACGTCTTCCTCGTCATCGACGGCTGGGCGTCCTTCAAAACGGACTACGAGCTGCTCGAGGCGACCGTCACGGACATCGCGACGCGCGGTCTCGGTTTCGGTGTGCACGTGATCCTGACGGCGAGCCGCTACACCGAGGTGCGGCCCGCGCTCAAGGACATGCTGCAGAACCGCATCGAGCTGCGGCTGGGTGACCCGACCGAGTCGGAGATCGACCGCAAGGTCGCGCAGAACGTCCCCGCCACCGTGCCGGGCCGCGGTCTGAGCCTGGACAAGCTGCACTTCATGACGGCGCTGCCGCGGGTCGACGGCTCGTCGGCGACGGAGGACCTGGCGGAGGCGACGCAGATCCTCGTCCGGGGCGTCAACGACAACTGGCAGGGCAGCCACGCACCGGCGGTGCGGCTGCTGCCGACCATGCTGTCGGCGGACCGGCTGCCCAAGGGGTTCGAGCACCCGGACCGCGGTGTCGCGATCGGCATCGACGAGTCGTCGCTCGCGCCGGTCTTCGTCGACTTCGAGACCGATCCGCACTTCATCGTGTTCGGTGAGAGCGAGTCCGGTAAGTCGGCGGTGCTGCGGCTGCTCATCAAGCAGATCACCGAGCGCTACACGCCGGACCAGGCGAAGATCGTCATGGGTGACTACCGGCGCGCCCACCTGGAGGGTGTGCCCGACTCCCACCTGTCGCGGTACTGCGCGTCGGCGCCGGCCCTGGCGGAGACGCTGGAGGGCCTGGCCGGCTCGATGAGCCGTCGTATGCCGGGCCCGGACGTCACGCCCGAGCAGCTGCGCAACCGCAGCTGGTACAGCAGCCCGGACGCGTTCGTCATCATCGACGACTACGACCTGGTGGCGACGGGCATGAACCCGCTGTCCCCGCTCCTGGAGTACCTGCCCTTCGCCCGGGACATCGGTCTGCGCGTCATCATCGCGCGCGCCTCGGGCGGTGCGAGCCGGTCGCTGTACGAGCCGGTGATGCAGCGGATGCGCGAGCTCGGCGCCCAGGGCATCGTGCTCTCCGGCGACCGGACGGAGGGTGCGCTGCTCGGCAACATCACGCCGTCGCAGCTGCCGCCCGGACGTGGGTACTTCCACACGCGGCGGCGCGGTGGACAGCTGATCCAGACGGGGTGGCTGCCGGCCCGGTTCTGAGGGCCGGCTGTCGCAGCCGTAGGGGGCGGTACCCAAGCGGGTACCGCCCCCTCTCGTACGGCCCCATTCACCCGCTAAGGTGGCGTTGCCAAGGAAAAGGCGAGCCACGGGGGGCACTTGTGTCGTCGGACTACATGGACTCCGACCCGAAGGTCCTCAAGACCGAGGGCTTCAACATGTTCACGGTCGGCCAGAACTTCGCCAAGGCCGTGAAGAGCCTGCAGGACGGGTTGACCAAGCTGGAGCAGGGCGACACCCCGCCGTGGGGCGACGACGACATCGGCGAGAAGTTCGGCGTCGCCTACGAGGGTCTGCGCGACGGCATGTACCAGTCGATGGGCAGCCTGGCGGAGCGGTTGGCGGGCATGGGGATCGCCTTCACCAAGATGGGCGTGGCCCACGAGCAGAACGAGGCCGACCAGGTGGACATCTGGCGGAAGACGACCGCCGAGTACGACGGGCAGGTGGAGATGCCTACGGGGCCGCACCATCTGCGTCGCCGCCAGGAGGCGTGAGGCGTCGCCGTCGAGCAGCTCGAGTCCGTCGACTCCAAGCATGATTGATCCCTCACCGGCAAGTGGTCGGAACTACAACGGATTTGTGACAGCAACCGCTCGAAGTTGCTCGCGGAGGACTCCGTAAGCTGTGCGTACGGCTGTTCCATGCGCAATCTGCCGGTCTCCATGAGGGAGTTGTGCGGCCGGGTCGGCTGACGGGGGTGCTTTCTGCTGTGTCGATGATGCTGCCGGACGAGCTCGAATGGGTTCTCGAGATGCTCGGCTACCGCTGGCCGACGGCAGACGAGGACAAGCTCAAGGAGTGCGCCGCCCTGTGGCGGAAGTTCGGCGACGACGTCACCGAACTGCACACCACGGCGAACGCCAGCGCCCGCCAGGTGGTCGCCCACAACGCCGGCGAGTCGAT
>NZ_BNGS01000021.1 GCF_014905555.1 Streptomyces sp. Y2F8-2
TCCTGGCTCGCCGGATGCCGACGCCTGCACCGTCGCTACGAGCGCAAGGCCGAACACTTCCTGGCCTTCGTCGGCATCGCCGCAGCCCTCATCAGCTACCGCCGACTCACCAACTGAAACGACGTCTTAGAGCCAGTAAGAGACGGAGAGATTCCCTGCGGCCGTGGCCTACAGCCGCAGGCGATGCCGAGACTTTCGCAACGGGCCGAGATTCTTCGAGGTGCTGGGGCTGTCGGCCTCAAGTCCAGGCCGCCCGTGCCGGAGTCGGGGCGATCTCTCAGCCCACACGTGTGGACCATTTTCTGAGCAAGAGACCGGGCCACTTCACGTCGAACCGCCAGGCAGGCCCCTGGGCGCCGTCTTTCAGACCGTTTACACCGCGAAGCCGGAGCGCCACGTCACATGCTCGGAGCGCCGCGGTCGGAGCGGGTCAGTGTCCCAGTTTCGTAGATCGCGATCTTGCTTTGTCCGCAGAATTGGTCCGAGAATTTGTCATAGAAATGGACCATACTCCGGGGCCACTGGGTGCGTAGCGTTGCACGCATGAGTACGAACGAAGCACACGGAAGCCCGCAGCCCCTCCCCGAGCACGCGCGCGCGTCATGAATGCGCGCCTGCCTTCTTGACGGTGCAGCCCAGGCAGGCGTGAGGCGACGCCACACCCACAAAGAGATCAGTTCGGGTGCCCGGCTATTCAGGGGCGCGTCAGAAAAGGATCCGCACGAGTGCGGAGAGCGCCTGAGGCCACGCAGCGTCGGAGGGCACCCCGTATCCGACGACGAGGGCATCGGCCATGGCGTTCAGGGACCGTTCATGGCGGTATCGAGACAGGCCAGCCACTTTGAGGCCCTGCCGGGTTGCCGACTGAAGGACCCGCTGCTCAGTCCCGGGCGGCAAACCGAGCACGGTGTGCAGGCCAGCCGCCGCCCCGATGACGCGCACTTTTGGGGCGTGCTGGGCCAGGGCTGCGACGAGAGCGTCTCGTCGATCGCGGTAGCGTCGACGGGCAGCACGTACATGACGGTCGTAGGCGCCGGAGGCGATGAATTCCGCCATCGTCAGCTGGCTGAATACCTCGCACGAGTCGATCTGCCCCTTGGCCGCCACGGCTTCCTCGGCGAGCGTGGAAGGCAGCGCCATCCAGGCCAGCCGCAGGCCAGGAGCAAGGGTCTGGCTGGCGGTACCCAGGTAGACCACGCAGTCCGGGTCGAGTCCTTGGAGCGCCCCTACAGATGGGCGGTCGAACCGGAACTCACCGTCGTAGTCATCCTCCAGGACCAGCCCGCCGGTCCGTCTGGCCCAGTCCACGACGGCCGTCCGGCGATCGCGCTGCAGCGTTGTGCCCACAGGGAACTGGTGAGCCGGTGTGAGTAGGACCGCATCGGTGCCGACGGGCGGCACCGGGTCGGTGCCGTGGGTATCGAAGGGAAGCGGGAGGGTCCTCAGCCCAGCAGCCGCCAGCAGGCCGAAGTACCCGTCCTGCCCGTAGGACTCGACGGCGACGTTCCTCGCTCCCCGCCCGGCCAGGACTGCGCTCAGGATCTGCAGGCCGTGGGAGACGCCGGCGCAGATCAGTATGTGTTCCGGACTGGCGTGCACGCCCCGGGCTCGAGCGAGATGGTCTGCGAGTGCGGCCCGTAGCTCCGGCCGACCGCGGGGGTCGCCGTAGCCGAGCGCGTCGTCGGGGGCCGCGGCCATGGCGCGGCGTGTGGCCTTCAGCCAGGCCGCACGAGGAAAAGCGGTGAGGTCGGGGTTGCCTGGGACCAGGTCGTGGCAAGGGTCGCCGCGCGGCTCGGCGGCCGAGCGCGCCAAGATCGGCCGAGTGATCATCCTGTCTGCCACGAGTGTGCCCGAGCCTCTGCGGGCGCTAAGCCATCCCTCGGCGACGAGGTCGGCATAGGCGTCAGCCACGGTGTTGCGGGCAAGACCGAGGTCGGCGGCGAGCTGGCGGGAGGAGGGCAGCCGTGTCCCCGGGGCCAGGTGGCCGGTGCGGACAGCCTCGCGCACGGCTTCGGCCACCGCACGGCGCACACCTCGTCCAGCTCGTATCAGATCATTCTCAAAGGCCTGCCGTAGCTGCGCTGGACTGATCGCGGTGCGGGCGCCGGGAGGCTCGACAGTGGCCGCGTTTTTGATCGGACCATCGACCGGGCCGCCGGACAGAAGGTCGTCGATGGCCGTGGTGCGCTGGTTGTCGTTGGTCAGATCGGTAGTCACGATGCGAACCTCAACAATCGACGCACTTGCTTTGATGGCGTTGGCGGTTGCGCCGAGGTGGTCGGCGGTGCGGGAGAGAAGGATGACTTCGCGTCCGGCCTGGGCAAGTCCGGTCGCGATCGCTGCGCCAATGCCGTGGCCAGAGCCGGTGATCAGTGCGTTCTTGCCAACAAGCCCAGCTGCCATGCATGAGGGTTCCTTCCAACGCGGTGTGTGGGATGGCCTCTCCCACGCCCCCTGGGACACCACGCGACTCCGATGAGCGAGGATCTACCGGATTGCGTCTGCACCTATGCGGCGGCGTCCCGGGGATTTCAGCCCAGGGCGGGGTAGTCGCCAGCGGCGAGGTTGTCGATCAGGCTTGGGTGGGTGGGCTGCCAGCGGAACCGTTCCCGGGTCAGTGCACTGGACGATGGCATGTCGAGGGCGAAGACGCGGCCGATGACGCCGAAGCGCTCGGGCGGCACCGACTCGACCGGCATCGCGAGAACGCCGCCGATTGTCTCGGCCAGTGTCTTCATGGTGTCGCCCTCGTCGGCTACTGCGTGCAGGACTGTGCCCGGCGCGGCGTCCTCGAGTGCGGTGCGGAACAGCCGGGCGGCGTCGAGCCGGTTGACTGCTGGCCATCGCTGTGTGCCGTCGCCGACGTACGCTGACACGCCAGTTTTCTGCGCGGTGGCGATGAGCACTGAGCAGAAGCCGTATTGCGACCCGCGCTGGTGTACGGAGCGCGGTAGCCGCACGACAGAGGAGCGGATGCCCTGGTCGGCCAGGGTCAGCACCATCTGGGAAGTGCGGCCGCGGCCGCCGACCGGGCCGTCGGTGGTGTCGGGGTCGTCCTCGGTGGAGGTGTGGCCTGGCATCATCGGGGTGAGGCCGGCATGTACGAATGGCTTGCCGCTGCCTGCGAGTGCGGCCGCGAGGGTCTGCACGGCGCGCGCTTCCTCGTCGATGCCCTGTTCCAGGTTGTTCCAGTCGTTGCTGAAGGCGAGGTTGATGACACCGTCGGCCTGTGTGGCGCCGGTGCGGAGGCTGTCGAGGTCGGTGAGGTCGCCGCGGAGCGGCGTCCCGCCGGCGGCGGCGACGGCCGTAGCCGCGGCATCGGAGCGGACGAGGCCGAGGACCTCGTGACCGGCGGCGATGAGCTCGGGAACGACGACCGAGCCGATGCTGCCGCTGGCGCCGGTGACGAACACGCGCATGAAGGGCTCCAGATGACTGCTGCGACGCTGCGTCGCAGGACGGGCATGGCGAGGGTCAGGCGTGGTGGTTGTGGGTGTGTGGATCCACGGGCTGCTTGGCCTTGGGGAGCCCGCCGGCCACGAGACGGTAGGAGTCGGTGACGAGTTCCTTGACCAGCTTGGCGTCGATGGTGTCTCCGCCTTGCATCGTGATCCAGTGTCTTTTGTTCATGTGATAGCCGGGGGTGATGGCTGCGTACTGCTTGCGCAGGGCTGTGGCGTCGTCCGGGTCGGCTTTGAGGATCACGACGGGGCGTCCTGGCATGTCGGTCATGAGCATGAAGACCTTGCCGCACACCTTGTGGAGCTCCCAGTCGGGGTCGAAACGATGCTCCTGATGGGTGCCGGGCAGTTCCGCGGTGTGGTCGCGCGCGATCTTCTGCAGTTCCTGTCCGTCCAAGGTGATCAACTCCTCTTTTCGGTTTGAGTGCCGGGCGGGTGTCGTTTCGGGTCCTTTGGGCGGGTCGGTGGCCGGCAGTGGACGGCCACCGACCGGCTGGCGGGTCATGGTTCTGATCTCCGCCACGGCCGTCTACGGCAGGACGCGGATGATCGTTTTGCCGCGGCGTCGCGTGGTCGGGTTGAGGGCGCTGACGGCGTCGTCGAGGCTGGCGACGTCACCGATGTTGGTCCGCAGCCGTCCGTCGCGCACCCGCTGCACGATCTCACCGAGTTGGGCGCGGTCGGTTTCGACGACGAAGTCGATGGCCAGGCCGTCAGCGGGCCGTGCTTCGACCGGGCCGACGACGGACACCAGGGTTCCTCCCGGCTTGATCAGGGCGGCGGACTGCTGTTGAACGTTGCCGCCGATGACGTCGAAGACCAGGTCGACGCTGCCGATGTCTTTGAGCGTGTCGTTCTCGAGGTCGACGAACTCGTGCGCGCCGAAGTCGAGTGCCTTCTCGCGGTCGGCGGCCCGTCCGGTCCCGATGACGTAGGCGCCGGCTTCACGTGCGAGCTGGGTGACCATCGTGCCGACTGCCCCGGCTGCGCCGTGGGCGAGGACGGTCTGGCCGGCCTGGAGGCGGCCGTGTTGGAACAGCCCCTGCCACGCGGTGAGGCCTGAGATGGGCAGGGACGCGCCTACGGTGAAGTCGACGTCGCCGGGCAGGGGTGCGAGGTTGCGTGCTTCGATCGCCACGTACTGGGCGAGGGTGCCGTCGCGGTGCCAGTCGGCGAGGCCGAACACTCGCTGCCCGATCGAGAGCCCCGTCGTGCCGTAGCCGAGGGCGGTGACCACTCCGGCCAGCTCGTGGCCGGGGATCGACGGTGTCTTGTCACGGCCGGCGCGATCGGTCCAGGTCGAGGGCCACTCCATCTCTGTGGGGACGAAGCCCGATGCATGGATCTGAACGATGACGTCGTTGATCGCTGCGAGCGGCTCGGGCCGCTCCGTCAGCGTCATTCCGGCTACTCCCGCGGCCGGGTCGGTGACCACAATGGCTTTCATTGAAATGATTCTTCCTTGTGTGGTGGGTTTTTTCGTTTCCGGGTGGGTTTTACATGAAAGTGAAGAGCTGGTCGGCGTCGAAACGCGAGATCGGGGTGGTGTACACCCTCTGCGGGTCGGGGTAGCCGAGGGCCAGCAGCACCGTCGTGGTGTGTCCGCTCTCGCGGATCTTGAAGGCCTTGTCGACACTCGTCGGGTCGAACCCCTCCAGCGGCGTGGCCTCGACGCCGAGCTCGGCGGCCGCCATCATGGTCAGGCCCACCGCCATGTAGGTCTGCTTCTCCATCCAGTGGTTCAGGTCCTTGTGGCCGTAGGTGCGCAGGCTGAGGAAGTCCCGGGTCATGGATTCCCACAGCTCCTGCTTTGCCGGGTCGGGGAACCGGCCGTCGGCCCTCTCCTTCGCGAACACCGCCTCGAGGTGGCTGTCGGGCAGATCGGCCCGGGTGGTGAGGATGATGGTGTGCGACGCGTTCAGGATCTTCTCGGCGTTGTCCCGGAATCGTTCGCCCAGGTTGTTGGCGAGCCGCTCCTTGCCTTCGGGCGTGGCGAGAACGTAGAAGTGGTTGGGCTGTACGTTCACCGATGACGGCGTGGAGCGCAGGAACTTCAGCAGCTGCTGAAGGGTTTCCTCCGGAATGGTCTTGCTGGGGTCGAAATACCTGGTGAGGTGCTTGCTCATGAGCCGGTCGAGGTTCATGTCGATCTGCCTTCTACTTGCGATGAATGGGTGAGCAGCGGTGCGGGTTGGGGCTGGTTCGTGCCGTGGGCGAGCAGGTCGCTGATGTGCTCGAAGCTCATTCCTGTCGTCGCGGTGGTGAGGTCGCCGGCGACGAGCGCCTTGGTGGCCTGCCGGAGTGCCTCCATGGCGTGGGTGTAGAGCGCTGGACCCAAGCTGATGCGCTTGACCCCCGCCTTCTGCAGTTCAGCGACGGTCAGCACCTTGTCCGCCGGCGAGATGAGGACGTTGACCGGTGTCGGTGCGACGGCGGTGACTATCGCGACGAGTGCGTCGAGGTCGGGTGGGTAAGGGGCGTAGAGCACATCCGCGCCGGCCTCGGCGAAGGCCGTCAGACGCCGGATGGTGTCGTCGAGATCCGGCCGGCCCTGGAGGAAGTTGTCGGTGCGGCCGGTGACGACGATGCGTCGCTTGGCTGCGTTGACAGCACTACGCACACGGTTGATGGCATCGTCGAAGTCGCGGATCGGTTGATCGGGATTGCCCGAGGTGTCTTCGATCCCGATACCGGCCAGGCCGGACTCCACGGCGGCTTCCACGGTCGCCGCGACGTCTTCGGGCGTGTCACCGTAGCCGTCCTCGAAGTCTCCGTTGACGGGCAGCCCGGTGAGCCGGCCGAGCAGCCGCGCATGCGCGAGGTGCTCGCCACGGGTTACTTCGTGACGCCCGTCGGCCCGGCCGAGTGTGGCGGCGAGTGCCGCCGACGACGTCGCGATCGCCTCGAAGCCGGCATCGGCCAGCATCAGCGCCGAGAGGCCGTCCCATGCGTTCGGCATGACGAGGCCGCCGTCGCGGGTGTGCAGTGCCATGAACTTCTCATAGAGGTCGGAGCCCGGCATAGCGAACCTTCCCAAGTGATCGTTTCTGGTGCGGTGAGGGGTTTGCCGGCCGTGTGCGCGGCCTCGACGGAGGTCCCGGCGGTCAGCCGGGCGTGCCGGCCGAGCTGACGGCGGGGATGTCGACGTCGGTCTGGTTGACGTTGTTGATGAAGTTGGTCAGCAGGACCTGGACCGCCACCGTGATGATCGCCAGGATCTGCGGGTCGGTGTACCCGGCGCCTCGCACGGCCGCGAGGTCGGCGTCGCTCACCTGACCGCGGCTGTTCACCACCTGCTGAGCGAAACGAGCGACCGCGGCGCGCTTGGGGTCGATCGAGCTCCCGGCCCGGGCCAGGTCGATTTCGTCGCTCGACATGCCGCCGAGCTTGGATGACACGTAGGTGTGGATTGCCAGGCAGTAGTCGCAGCCGTTGGCCTGCGAGACGGCGAGCGCGATGGTGTGCCGCGTCTTCGCGTCCAGAACCCGGCTCAAGCTGTCCTGCAGCGTCATGACGACGTCGAGGACGGTCGGGTTCGACGCCAGAGTGCCGAACATGTTCGGGACGAACCCGAACTGCGCGCCGATGTTGCCGAGGATGCCCTTCGCCCCGTCGGGGACCTCGTCAGGAGAGGGCGCGTTCAGTCGTGACATGACGAATCAACCTCCGGTGTTGTGTGAGGGGTCAGGGTCGAGCCCAGGTCGGTTCTTGCTGCTTCAGAGAGCCGGTCCCGTTGAGACTGCGAACCCCGGGCGATTTTTTGGGCTGCGCAGCCCATTTCTCAGAGTGAACACCTCTCGTTTTGGGCTGTCAAGCCCAATCAGGGGTATCGTTGAGACATGACCACCACTACGGCAGCTCCGGCGCCTCACAAGCTCACGTCAAAGGGGCAGGCCACGCGGGCCCGCATCCTGGAGCATGCTGCGGAGCTCATCTACACAAAGGGAGTCCACGGGACGAACAACGAGCAGCTCCGCCGCGCCGCTGGCGTCAGCGGATCGCAGATCAACCACTACTTCCCGACCAAGGAGAGCCTCGTCCTGGCCGTGATCGCATGGCAGGCCGAACGCGTCCTCACCTTCCACCGCGACGAGCGATTCGCCGGCTTCGACACCCTCGACGCGCTCCGGGCGTGGGCGGATTTCTACGTCGGCTACGAGCGCGCCTACCAGGAAGGCTGTACCCTCGGCTCCCTGGCGAGCGAGATCATCAAGACGGACCTCGACGTGCATGACGAGCTCGCCAGTGCGTTCGACCAGTGGAGGGGGATCTTCCGCGAGGGAATCGAGCGCATGCAGCAACTCGGCCGCATCAGCGCTGAGGCAGATCCCACGCAACTGGCCAATCTGCTCCTTGCTGCCTTCCAGGGCGGCATGCTCCTTGCCCAGGTCGCGCGGGACATCACTCCGCTGAAAGACGCGTTGCAGTCAGCCATCGACCACCTGCAAACCTTCGCCACGTCTCCCGACGCCGGCGTACGCCAAGCTCCGGGAGCGTGACGCATGGGTCGATGCCGGGCCGTGTGCTCCAGCGCCTGGACTCAGCCGACGGGGCTCACACACCACGCCCAACTCGCCGCCGAAGCCTCCGAAGCAGCAGCACGCCAGGGCCGCTTCCGGGATATGCACGACCTGCTGCTCAGCCATCAACAAGCACTCCGCATCGAAGACCTGCACGCCCACGCGGCCGCTATCGGCCTGGACACCGAGCGCTTCGAACGAGACATGCGCACTCACACCGGCGCAGGCCGCATCGCCGAGCACGTCGAGTCAGCCGACCTCAGCAGCGTGGCCGGCACCCCCACCTTCTTCATCAATGGCCGCAGACACCACGGCGCCTACGACCTCACCAGCCTCACCGCCGCCGTCCGCGCAGCCCGCGAACGTGCCGCCGTTGCCACGTGACGGCCAATCTGCTCCTTGCTGTCTTCCAGGGCGGCATGCTCCTCGCCCAGGTCGCGCGGGACATCGCTCCGCTGAAAGACGCGTTGCAGTCAGCCGTCGAGCACCTGCAGACCTTCGCGACGTCTCCCGACGCCGGAGGGCTCGGCAAGACGACCGCGGCGCCGGCCGTTGCCCGGGACTTCCACCGCTACGGCAGATACTCTTGTTGCAGGACGAAGAGATCACATCGTTCGACGATGGTCAGGGAGCGGCAAGTGGACGCCGCGGAAGAACTTCTTCAGAGGGCCACACCGTCGGCTCTTTTGACCCTGCACGGTGTCATCCGCTCCCTCAACGCCGCGATGGCCACGGCACTGGGCAGGCCCTGGGAACAGTGCGTGGGTCATGGCTTCGTTGATCTACTCTCCGAGGATCAGCGCATCCCGGCCGAAAGCCTGCTGGCGCACGGGGCCACGACGAAGGGGCTTGCGATGCGCGTGCTGGAATTTCCCGGCACGAGCACCGCATCTGTGGTCTGCCTCGTCGAGGCGCGACCGGTGACGGACCCCTCGAGCGGCGAGCGGCTTGTATGGCTGCATTCGTTGGACGCGAGGCACGACCTCGGTGGTCTGCTGATCCCGTTCCAGCTTGCGGCAAAGGATGCCGGCCTCGGCCTGTGGATGTGTTCCCCCGATGAGCACCAGGTGGAGTCACTGGGCGGCGCACCCGCCCTGGCCGCGCTCTTCCCGCAGGCGTCGGTGCCCCTGTCCGAGATGATCAGGCGAGTACACCCTGACGACCGGAGGAACGTGCAGCGGCTTGTGCGCTCGTCCGCCGCCCAGTCCCCATGGATCAGGTCGCGGTTCCTCACCGAGCACGATGGCTGGCGTGTTCTCGCAGGCCAGACCCGCCGGATCCAGTTGGGATACGGCGGCCCCGAACGGGTCTTCGCGGTGATCCGCGACGACACCCAGTCGGAGACACACCGCCAACAGATGCTGGCCGAGGTGAGCGCGCAGCGCGAGCGCGCCGATGGGATCACCGCGTTCTCCTCCGCCCTGTTCACCGCCGCCACCGAGCAGGAACTGCAGCAGGTAGTCCTGGCCCGGCTCGCCGCGGCCGTCGGAGGTCTTGGCGCGCTCTTCGCCGTCGTCGACGACGGGCGCTTGCGCGTCTCCTCGGACGCCGGGATTCCCGCGTGGGAGGCTGATGCTCTGCACGGCCTGTCACTGGATGAGGACCGGCCGTTGCCCTGCGTGATCCGTACCGGCCAGGCCCGATTCTTCCCCAACCACGAGGAGCTGGTTCGCCGCTGGCTGCATGATGACGATCTGCCCCTGCCGCACCCCGTCCCCGGCACAGCCTTGTCGATCACCCCCCTCAGCCCGGCGGGCGACCGGCCGCTCGGGGCCTGGGTGGTGACGTACGACAGTGAGCACCCCCCCTCCTCTGAGAAGCGCGCCTTCATGACGGCTCTGGCCGAATTGGCAGGCCAGGCACTGAAGCGCATCAGGCTGCAACAAGCCCACGTCGAGCTGTCCACGGCGCTCCAACAGAGCATGCTCCCGACACTGCCGGAACACCTCCCAGGCCTGGAGATCGCCGCCCGCTATCAGCCCAGCCGGGACGGGCTGGATATCGGCGGAGACTGGTATGACGCATTCTCCCTACCCGATGGCGCGGTCGCACTGGAAATCGGCGACGCTCAAGGGCACGACGTGGATGCCGCGGTTTTCATGGGCCAGGTGCGCTCGTCCATGCGCGCGATCGCCGCCGATGAACCTGACCCAGGAACGGTGCTGACGCGTACCAACGAGTTGCTCGTCGCGATGGACGCGCCACGCTTCGCAAGCTGCACCATGCTGCACCTCGATCCGCATGACGGCCAGGTCATCGGCACCAGCGCAGGCCATGTGCCACTGCTCCACGCACGCGACGACGGCAGCCACACCATCCGCACACTTCCGGCCGGGCCGGTCCTGGGAATCGTGCCTGGCACCAAGTACCCCGAGGAGACCTTCACTTTGGAAGAGGGCACCGCGCTGGTCATGGTCACCGATGGTGTGGTCGAAGGGCCGGGCCTGCCTCTGGACGCCGGACTAGAGCGAGCGGGAGCGCTGGCCGGTCGAGCCCTCCAGGACGGGCTCGGCGTCGAGGCGACCGCAGACCGAGTACTCGACGCGGTGGCCGAGACGGATCACCTCGACGACGTGGCCGTGTTGGTCATCCGACGCGCATGAGACTCGATGCGTGTCCCTAGAGGCGCGCGTCGCCAAGGCCGGCGTCGGGGGACTGGAGCGTGCCCGCCACGCGGAGTCCGCCGACCCGCACGCCGCCGCAGTTCCGGACCTGTCCCACGCCATTCCCGCGGCCACATCGGTGAGACGCAGCTCAGGGCTGCCCGGGCCGTGCGCGTGACCGACGCCGAGATCGCTGAGGGGGTGGGCAATCTGGCGTTGAACATCCTCACGAACTACTTCAATGTCCTCGCCGACACCGACAACGAATGGCCAGTCGTCACACCGCATGCCCACGGCTGACCGAAGCGCCCTGGCCTGGTCGGGGAGCCCCGCCCAGGCCCGACCCACCAGGCCCGACGGGCAGCATCACCACCGCCTCGACCGTCGTCAGGCACTCCCAGGAATGCGAGAAAGAACATGAGCGAATCGCACGAAGCCCAGACAGGAGTGCCTTACGACGTGGTTGTGTTGGGCGCAGGCCCGGCCGGTGCGAACGTCGCCGACCGCGCCCGTGCCGCCGGCCTCTCCGTAGCGGTGGTGGAACGGGGACTGGTCGGCGGTGACTGCGCGTACTGGGCGTGCGTGCCCAGTAAGGCGCTGCTGCGGCCGGTCATCGCGCTCGCCGACGCGCGGCGCGTGGACGGTGCCCGGCAGGCTGTCACCGGTCGGGTCGACGCCGATGGCGTCTTCGCCCGTCGCAACCGCTCTGTCTCCCACTGGGACGACACCAGACAGGCTTTGTTCCTCAAGTCCATCGGAGCCGACCTCTTCCGTGGCCACGGCCGTCTCGACGGGCCGCGACGCGTCAGCGTCACCCGTGACGACGGCGCCCGGCAGACCCTCACGGCCCGGCACGCGGTGGCCATCGCCACCGGCAGCCGACCGGCGTTGCCCGACATCCCGGGCATCGCCGAGGCGCGTCCCTGGACGAGCCGGCAGGGCACCGAATCCAGCACCGTGCCCACTCGCCTCGCCATCATCGGCGGCGGTGGAGTCGGCATCGAGATGGCCACCCTCTGGCAGGGCCTCGGCTCCCAGGTCACCCTGCTCGCCCGGCGCCGCCTGATCCCCCGCATGGAACCCTTCGCCGGCGAACTGGTCGCTCAGGGATTGAGAGAGTCGGGCGCGGATGTGCGGATCGGCGTCCAGGTGACCGCCCTGCGCCGCCCGGACCCGCAGGGGCCGGTCACCCTCACCCTCGACGACGGCGGCGAGTTGGAGGCCGACCAGGTCCTGTTCGCCACCGGCCGCACCCCGGCCACCGACGACATCGGCCCGGACACGGTCGGCCTCACCCCCGGCTCCTGGCTGGACGTGGACACCACCTGCCTGGTGCAGGGTGTCGACGGCGACTGGCTGTACGCCCTCGGCGACGTCAACCACCGCGCCCTGCTCACGCACCAGGGCAAATACCAAGCCCGGACCGCCGGCGACGCCATCGGCGCCCGCGCCGCCGGTCGCCCGCTGGACGAGACGCCTTGGGGCGACCACGCCACCACCGCCGATCAGCAAGCCGTACCCCAGGTCTTCTTCAGCGACCCCGAGGCGGCCGCGGTGGGCCTGAGCGCCGAACAGGCGGAGCGCGCCGGATACCGCATCAAGACCGTCGACCTCGACTTCAACGCTGCCCAGGGCGCCAACCTCTACGCCGACGGCTACCAGGGACACGCCCGGCTGGTCGTCGACCTCGACCGGGAGATCCTCCGCGGAGTGACCTTCGTCGGCCCCGGCGTCAGCGAACTCCTGCACTCGGCCACCATCGCGGTCGCGGGTGAGGTCCCGCTCAAACGGCTCAGGCACGCGACCGCCTGCTTCCCCACCGTCAGCGAGATCTGGCTCTTCCTCCTCGCCGCCTACCAGCACGATCAGGAGACGCCGTAGACCACCGCCACCTGACACCATCGCCTCCCCCCGACCGGGCCCTCGATGCGGGCGCACACCCAGCACTGGCAGCCACCCGGCGACCCAGAGAGGCTGAGGGTCATGCGGTGTCCGGGTCGGCGCCGACGGCACCGGCCGAGTGAAGCGAACGTCCGAGGTCTCCGGTGAGGATGCGGGGGTATCGCCGCCACCACCACAGGTCGGGACCGGGCAGCCTGTGGAGCCGGTTGAGTGCTTGGCCGTCGTCGACGGTCGCGGCCTTGTACCGGTCGTCCAGAACTTTGATCTGCGGGGTCCAGAGCTGGACGATGTGTTCGTCAAGCAGGAGCCACGCCTCGTGCAGCCAGTTTCGGCAGTAGAGGCCGTTGGTGTACTCGTAGATGTCGTCGTCGTAACCGCGCTCGATGGTGCTCACCAGCGCGGCCCCCGCGTTCGCTCTCTCAGCGGCCGTGAATGCCGTCCGCCAGCCGCGCTGGTGCAACAACTCTCCTACCTCTGTTTCAGTAGCCACGGGCGTGAGGCTCGCATGCCGAATTCGTGCGGGCGACTGAGATATGCCCCGCCAGAAGCTGGCTGGCCCGGATCGTGATCAAGGTGGACGATCTCGCCGTGGCTGGTGTGATCACGGCGTCGGAGCCGTCCTGGATAGCCTCGTTCACCGGGGTGAACTCGCGGCAATTCGACAAGCTGGTGACGGAGAAGCTGCGTCGGGAGGGTGCGGACGTGGTCCGCAACGGCCGGCCGTGGAGCCTTCCGCTGGAGGACCGGGCACTGCTGATCGCGCGCACTTACCTTTTTTGGACCCTCTCATTTGTCGTGTTCACACCTTATGCGCGCCCCGCGGCCCATCACAGGGCTATCACAAGGAAATTGAGTGCGCGTCAGCATTTTTTCCCCGGTCGTCCAGGTGGCGACGAGGGCTTTTTCGGATAGTGGCCGCGCCCATAGCCGGTTCACTGGCCTTGGCCGTTTCCATCTCGCTCCTCGAGGGCAGCGAGACAGCCTTCGCCGCACCCCACCCCACCCCACCCCAGTCCGGGGTGGCGGCCGCCAAGGCGGCAAAGCACTGGGCGACGCAGGCGGCTGACCTGTCGTCGGCACGGGTTGCGGCCCGGTTGTCGGCCAAGCGGGTCGGGGCGCTGTCGGAGCGCACCGAGACGTCCACGACGTGGGTCAACCCCAACGGGTCGTTGACCACGGAACTCGCGGCCGGACCAGTGGGTTTAGACGTCGTTTCAGTTGGTGAGTCGGCGGTAGCTGATGAGGGCTGCGGCGATGCCGACGAAGGCCAGGAAGTGTTCGGCCTTGCGCTCGTAGCGACGGTGCAGGCGTCGGCATCCGGCGAGCCAGGA
>NZ_BNGS01000022.1 GCF_014905555.1 Streptomyces sp. Y2F8-2
ATCGACTCGCCGGCGTTGTGGGCGACCACCTGGCGGGCGCTGGCGTTCGCCGTGGTGTGCAGTTCGGTGACGTCGTCGCCGAACTTCCGCCACAGGGCGGCGCACTCGTTGAGCTTGTCCTCGTCTGCCGTCGGCCAGCGGTAGCCGAGCATCTCGAGAACCCATTCGAGCTCGTCCGGCAGCATCATCGACACAGCAGAAAGCACCCCCGTCAGCCGACCCGGCCGCACAACTCCCTCATAGGTCAAGGGACATCACACAGGAGTGCAGCCGTCCGCAAAGTTTACGGAATCACTCGCGGGCGACTTCGGACGTCGCTGTCACAAATCCGTTGCAGGTCCTACCGGTTGCTGCGACACACGCGACCGTCAACGGCGCGCATCGGCGAACCGCCCGCGGCCCGCCGCCCGCCCCCCCTCCTGCTGACGGCGGCCGGAAGGCCGGGGGGACACAGAGGGTCAGACCTTGGTGGAGCACAACGTGTCGGTCGGCCGGTCGGCCCCCCCAACCGGTACCGGTCAGACGAAGTAGCTGACCATGAAGGACACCCCGGCTCCCACGATCCCCACGCCGATCATCCCGAGCAGGACCGGACGCGTCACTCCCCGCCCCGCCGCCTCCCATGCCTCGTCGTACGAGACGCGGCTCGGGCCGAACGGCGCGTAACCCGTGGCCAGGCAGAACACGCCGAGCCCGGTGAGGACCCACCCGCCGAAGAAGGCCCCGAAGAAGCGCCAGGCGCGGTCCATTCCGCCCTGGACGTAGTCGCCGTTCCCCGAGGTGGCCGTCGTCGGCGCGTCCGTCTGCTGCACCGCCAGCCCGGTGCCCTGCGTGTACCGATGCCTGACCTGCACGGCCGCGGCCGCGTCCTTGCTCTTGCCGTCGTCGGACACGAAGGTGCCCTCGCAGCGGACGGGGCGGCGGTTCTTGTGGCTGCTCCGTGAGGCGTTGTTCGGGTAGCTCACCTCGCACTGCTTCACGGTCAGGGTGCCGTGCGTGCCGGCCCAACCCGCCAGGTACGCCCCCTCGTACGCCCCCCACCCGCTCAGGGCGAGGCCGGCGAGCAGGAAGACCAGACCGCCCCAGCGCCCGAGGCGGCCGAAGGCCCTGCCGACGAGACCGGCGGCCGGGGAGCGGTCGGTTCCTTTGTCCTTTCCCGTGCTGCGCGTCTGAGCCATGACGACGAAGTCCTTCTCCTCTTCGGCCGATTGGGGGGTCAGCATGGCATCCACCGGTTACGGGAGATACTTCGGGTGTCCGAGGAACGAGGGCAGCGAGGAGAAGCGGACATGGCCAGGCACCCCGAGAACTCACCGACCCCCTACGGCTCTTCGCAGGACCGCGGGGTGCTGGACGAGGCACTCGAACCGGAGCAGATTCGATCGCTGAACTCCGCTCTGCGCAAGCTGTCCGAGACCGACGGCGTCGGCAAGGACATGCAGGATGCGGCGAAGCGGTTGCTCTCCGGTCGGCTCGCCCTGCGCGACGCCCTGGACGACCCCGCCGTGGCGCGCGCCCTGGGCGGGGGCCTGGCCCCCCTGCGCGGTCAGTGGGAGTCGCTCTCCGAGGAGGAGCGCGAGCAGATCAGGCACGGTGAGCCGCTGACGAGCGGTGATCCGTCCGCGGCGCAGCCCGGGCCGAGGGGTGCGGTCGGCGAGGCCTCACGGTCGGGGAGGAAGAGCCAAGGGCGGCACAGCGGCGGGTTCTCGCTGTACTGATTCCGCAACGGCTGATCACTGGCGCTGTCTGCGGTACAGATCGATGGCCGCCGGGTTCGGGAAGTTGGGGACGGTGACGGTCTCCCCGGTCTCCTTGGAGACGACGATCTTGCTGCCGCCGGGAGGAGCGGGCTGAGGCCGCCCGGAGGCGTCGGTGGCCGGCGGGAACTCCGCGTACACCAGGTATCCGATGTCGAATTCCTCGACGTGCAGCCGGGCGGGCGTGCCGTCCGGCAGCCTGGGCTGTGCGTACCGGCTGCGGACGATGTCGAGGGCCTGCTCGGCGGTGGTCGGCGGCGCCGGGCTGTCCGATGTCACGGGTGCTCTCCTCGTTCTCTCAGTCGTCTCAGGTCTCTCAGCGAGGATCTCCGGAAGCCGCTCAGAACAACCCGTGCCACATCTGCTCGACGATCAGTGACCACCAGGTGCCGGCGTCGGCCAGTGCGGACGCGTCGACGGCCACCAGCTGCTCCTGCAGTGCCGCCACCTCCGCGCCCGCCGCGATCGGGTCAAGGCCCAGCATCCGCTGCCGTACGGTGGCCAGCAGCGCCAGGGAACGGGCGAAGGCGGCCGCCGAGACGTTCACGTAGCGGGCCTCGGCCGTGACCGGGTCCACGGCCCACAGGGCGCCGAGGCCGTCCGGCTCCGTCGTCCCGGGCACGCACTGCACCGCGATGACCGCGACACCGTCGAAGCCGATCCGGGCCAGATGGGCCAGGGCGCCGATCTTCTCCTCGCCCGCAGGGCTGCGGCGCTCGCGCAGGTTCGTGGCGACGTCGGTGAACAGGCCGCCGGCCGGAGCCGCGTCGGGCCGGTCCGCGCTGAAGAAGAGGGGAAGGTCGGCGGGGAGCCCCGCCCAGGTGAGCGTCGACTTGGTGGCGTCGGGCAGCGGGCTGGCGGCGACGTCGTCGGCGTCGTGGCGCCGTACGCCCTCCTGGCCGAAGACCTCCACGAGGCGGTGGCCGAGAGCCACGTCACGCATCGGCTCCGCGGGCGCGACCCGGGCGGGAACCGGGAGGCGGTGCGGGCGGGGCGGCGGCTCCTGGCCGGCGACCCGGTGCAGCATTTCGACCTGCTCGACCAGCGCCGCGACGCCCTCCGCGCGCTCCTCGGGACGGGCTCCGTAGGTCTGCGAGCAGGAGAGCTGGGCGTTGGGGAAGGAATTGAGGAGTTCGGCCGTGTAGCCGCCCGGGAGCAGGCTGGGGCGCAGGTCGGTGTGGACGGCGACGACATTGTCGACGGGTACGTTCATCCGCCGCAGCTCGGCCCAGCACTGGTACTCGGCGGGCGGCAGGCCCGGGCCCGAGTTGCGGAAGAGAGTGGTCTCCTCGCCGCCCGCCGGGTCGACGTAGGTGAAGACGGCGGTGTTGCCCGGGCCGGTGACCGGACGGGCACCTGCGGACGCGTTGACGCCCTGTACCGCCGCCTGCTCCTGGCTGGTCAAGGGGAGGCTCCTTCGAGATGGCTGGTCCCACGGGTGAGTGGGGTGTGACTACGGGTGGGGACGCGGTGTGGCTACGAGGCTAGCGCCGCGTCGGTCGGTTGGATGCGCAGGGCCTTCGCCCCGCGCTCGGTGGCCACGAGGAGGATTCCGTCCGGGGAGAGGTCGGCGGCGGTGAAGGGCGTGTCGGAGATCAACGCGGCCACGACCTCCTCCTTCGCCCGGTCCCAGACGCGCAGGTAGTCGGCGCCTCGGCTCAGCCCGAGCGGGGCGGATGTGCGCTCTTCCTCGGACGGACGCAGGATCTGTGCGGGATCGGTGCCGCCGAGGTCATCCGGTCGTACGAGGCCGCGGACCAGCACCGCGGAACTGCTCGCCTCCTCGGGCTCTCCGATCGGGCGCGCCCCGGGAGTGCCCGCGGGCACGGCGAGGACGGCGACAGCAGTGGCCGACCCGTCCGGACTCGGGAGGCTGCCGACGGTCACGGCACTCACACCGGCGACCGGCAGGCTCCACAGAGTCCGCCAGGGCAGCTGGAAGCCGAGCCGGTGCACGGCGCCGGCGAACTCGGGCAGGCCGTCCTCGACGAACGCGGTCTCCAGCAGGGCGGCGCGCAGCGCGGCAGGGGCCTGGGTGCGGGTCAGCAGGGGAGCGGTACGCAGGTACGTACGGGCCGGCGCACCGAGCGCCTCCACAGGAACGGCCTCGATGGCGGCGCGCAGCGGCACCGGGTCGGCGTGCACGAACAGCCCGGGGTCGGTGAGGAGTTGGGGCAGCAGGCCCGCTTCCAGCGTGTGACCCGCGATGTGGTCGCGCACGTAGGGGTCGGCCTTGCTCCAGTCCTGTTCGGGCACGGCCTCCAGCAGTGCCATCGCGATCTGGGACTGAGCGGCACGGACGTTGGGCAGGCCGGCGCGGATCTCGTCACCGATGGCCGGATGCAGCAGCCGGAGCAGCGTACGCCCGCCATCCCCCTCTCGTTCCTCCGGCTGCACGAACGGCGCGGCGAGCAGCATCCCGCCCGCGAGTGCCTGGCTCATGTCCTGCCCGGCGACCGCGCTCGCCAGCCGTTCCCACAGATGGACCGGAATGCCGTCGGCCTCGGCCAGGGCGAGCGGTGCCAGCATGAGCCGCAGGGTCCGCGGGTCGGCGCCGAGCCGTCGGGCGTGCAGGTCGAGGGCCTCGCCGACGGACGTCGGCAACCGGCTTTCATCGGCCGGGTCGAAGCCCTCGGGGGCCATCAGGGCGCAGTTGACCGCGAGTTGGACGACCAGCGGACTGGTCCCGGCCCGGCGCGCGACGGCCGCCGCCAGGGCGAGGCGGGCGGCGGGGTCGACGGTGAACGGCAGTTCCGGCGCCCCGAAGCCCGGATTCAGCGCCGCCTGGGCGTGCCGCACCAGGCCCTCGGGGTCGGCCCACTCCGGCTCGTCGAGATCGATGATCCGCACAACGCCTGGCGGCAGCCCCGCGGCCAGCTCGGCGGCCAACGAGTGAGGCACCTCCGCCAGGAGCCGTACCGTCTCGGTGGCGGCCAGCGGAGCGAGGACCTCCCGGACCAGCCGTGCGGGCTCGCCCGTGGCGCGCACCGGACCGGCGCGGTCGACGTCGGGTACGACGACGGTCACCGGCTCGTCGAGGGCGGCCAGCCCGGCGTACACGTCCTCGGTGCTGGTGGCGTTCAGTTCGTAGTGGTCGGCGAGCAGCCACAGGACCTGGGCCGCGGTCAGCCCGTCGGGGGCCGGCACCGCGGGGGCCGGCAGCTCGGGCGGCACCGTCGACGGATCCATCTCGTCCAGCGGCAGCCGCTTGCGGAAGTCCGGCTCGCACAGCATCAGGAACCCGGTGAGCAGCCGCGAACGGCCGCTGCCGGGGCTGCCGGTGAGTGCGACCACGCGTGCAGCTCCGGGCGTGGCCGCGCGCCATGCGGCGAGCGCGCGCAGCGCGGCGGTCCGGCCGCCTATGTGAGGGTGCGGTGCGTAGTCCTCGGTCGAGCCGGTCATGGGTCCCCGTCCTCCGCCATCGCGGACGCCTTCGCCTGCGACGTCGATCTTAGGCGCCGACGGCCGGGAGCGGTCGAGTCCGACTCCCCGGTCGTGAGCAGGCCCCCGGCGTCGCGCACCGGCTCGCGCCTCGGATGTTGTGGCTTACGGAAAGCGGCCATCAGGGGAAACGAGGTCCCAAGTGGCGTCCTCGAAATCGTAGGGGCCGAGCACGATGTCCCACACTTCGCCCTCCAACGCGGCAGGGTCGATCTGACTGCACCACTGCCGCAGGATTCTGCCGTGGTCCTGACGGTCGGACCGGCTGGGGTAAAAGGCCTTACGGTGCTCATCGAAGAGCCGCACCATGGTGAAGAACTGGGAGAGGCTGCTCCCGGCCAGAACGGTGTTCGGGCCACGAGTGGTGTCGCGCAGCACCCGGCCTGTCGCCCCGTCGAGCAACAGGCGCGAGTACATCCACACCCCGATGGGGAAGAGTGGACCCGCGCCACTGGGTGGCCTGTTCTGCGCCGTGCCGGGCCACGGAACCTCTCGCAAACCGCCTTTCGACGGCGAGTCCGTGGACAGATTCAGGAATCCGCGCACCACCGGCAAACCGATGTCAACCAGGAAGCGTCGCGCAGCTTGGTTCTCCACCCCGTCGGGAAGCTCCGATGCGGCCAGGCGATGACAGGCGCCTTCACCCAAGCCCGCCTCGAACCAGAGCCTGCTCGACGGTTCACCTCCCGCCGCGGCGCGCGCCTGGAGCGGTACCTCGGGCACCGCAAGCCTGGCATGTTCTTCCACCAGCGGTTCGGGCAGCCATGTCGCCGGGTTGGGGTCCAGGTCGGTACCGGGTGAAACCGCGAACAGGCCACCACTGCCGGCCAGAATCCACATGCCGTCGACAAAGACCCCGCTTGTGACACTTGCAGGCATGCGAGGCAGAGGCGGAGCGCCATCTTCTTCGACCCGCCAGCCCGAGGGAGAGTGCACCGCGAAGACCGCTGACTGGCCCTCCGGGGCTCGGTCCTCGAAGAGCCATTCGGCTTCGTCGAGAGACTCCTGGACGTGGACTTCCTCTCCGACGGGATTGCCGGTGGAAATCTCCCACTCACGCATGACGTATGAGAATTCAGGCAGTGCCGACTTGTCGGTGGTGGTGTCCCGCACCGTGACGACGCGCTGCCCGTGGGCCTCGTCCACCGCCAGGGCGATCTCGTCGAC
This sequence comes from Streptomyces sp. Y2F8-2, assembly GCF_014905555.1. GTDB lineage: Bacteria > Actinomycetota > Actinomycetes > Streptomycetales > Streptomycetaceae > Streptomyces > Streptomyces cynarae. Next base: position 6,366 of record NZ_BNGS01000022.1, read on the forward strand.
TCGCCCTACTTCCCCGTCGTACACGCCGAATACTCCGCTGGGGCGCCAGCGTGACCACGCTGTGCGCCATGGCAGTGCCACACCGCTGTCGACGAGTTGTCGGGCAAGTTCGGTTCGCCCGCTGCTCAGCGCAGCGTGGTGCAGCCAGGATACCCACTCGCCTTGACCGGCAGGTTGGATGCCTTGGGCCTCCAGAGAGCGAATATCGGCCGCAATGCTGCCGTGCGGTACGCCCTCGGGATAGGCGGTACCCAGTGCTTCCAACACGGAAGACGCTTCACAGTTTGCCAGGATCCATCCCTGTGAGAGCGTCTGTTCGAGGGAGCCGGCCAAAGCGGCATGAACGGGCAGCGTTTTCGCAGCATACTCGCCCACCTCTCCCGCTTCCGTCCATGGCCGCCCGGGATTCGACTCCCGGATATGCGTGATCAGCGATTCCGTGATCCGGTCCTGCTGTTCCGGGCGGGCGTCACCTTGTTGGCGCCGAAAGTGTCCTGTGAAAGGCCGACGGAATCCGACTCCTGGGTGCCCGGCCGCATCTTCCAGGACGGTCAACGCCTCTGGGTTATCTCTGGCGATCCTTAGAAGGTCGGCCTCGGTCGGTGGCTGCCTCGAGGGGAAGGCGGCCATGACGAGAAGGCGCCACACCGAAAGGTCAACTGCTGTGAGTTCAGAAAGGCTCAGGGCGTGGAAGGCCTGCACTGCTGCGGTGTCCACGCCCTGCAGCAACTCATGTCCACCGGCGGGTGCGCCGGGTCCTTGCAGGTAGATGCTGACACTGCCGTTCGGTGGGTCGCCAAGGATGCTGGGGTCCCACTCGAGAGCAATGCGAATGCGGGCCTTTGGTGCCCAGATCAGCTTTGATGCCAGCGAGCGAGCGATCCTCAACGGCTCTGACGACGTCACCAACGTGCCGGCCCACTGCACGTTGGACAGGAGTATTACATGCTCTCCCTCTACCGTTGTGCGCAGTATATCTTTGCGCCATCGTCGGCCAGAAGGTGCAAGGTCCCCCCCGAGTTCTGTCACGATTCGCCGCGCGACGGAGTCGGCTGTCAAGCCCGTGCAGTCGATGAGGATCGAGCCACTGATTTCCGCCGCAGCCTCTCTGACGAACTCGGACTTTCCCGATCCGGCGGTGCCCGCAATGAGAAGCAGGTTACTGCTCCTTTTTGGGGATGTCATCCATTCCTGGATTTTTTGCCAGTTTTCCGTGTTGATGACCACGGCGTGCCTCTCCTCCCTCTCGACCTCAAAATTCTATGTCACGAGAGGTGGCCACCGTATGCCAGATCGGTCCATATGTCGTGCAGTTTGTCCACGTATGCCTGTGACTGTTCACCCTGTGCGGCGACTGCGGCATCCTTCATTTCATTGACCTCAGCGCCATGACCCTCAGCGCGCAGCTCTGCCTCGTTCTCAATCTGCCCTCTTCGGAAGGGGGTCCCGTAGTAAATTTTGACGTCTTTCGGGAGATGCTTGCCCAGGAAAGAGGAACAGTCGGTCCCCAAGGCGGGGCCGCAGGGCTCGCGCTCTGTGTAGAAACTTACGAGTTGGATCCTTTGGTCTTCTGCTCGTTGGGTATTGATGGCGTTCACATAATCCAGGATGTGAGGTTCGGAGTGGACGCCTTCCGCCCAGTCTCGACCCATAGACAGTGAACTGTCCGAGACGTACGTGGTCTCTTGGGTTGCGGGATCGAAGATTTCAACGGTCGCATAGTTCCGCCGAGACCAGTCGCCCTTGTTCTCGAGCAGTGCCTTGAAATCCTCTGCGCCCAGTGCTTTCCGGAGTGCGGGGCGGTCTGGATTACCTATTGCTTGCCCGCTGTGGTAGAGAACGCCGGCCGAGGGTGTGCCCTTCTTTTTCATTCTTTGGGAAAGGCTCTCTCGTCCTTTCTCCTGTCGCTCTCTTTTCTCGGATCCCTCGTCGTGGTCGAGGGGGCGAACCGACGGGTCGTTCGGATTCTGCACGTTGGAGTCGAGTGCGCCTGCTCCGAGTTCTGCGTGGAACTTCAGGGAAAGGCGGCTGATGGCAGCTACCACTGCCCCTTGCTGGCCCTCCGCAAGATCACGGAACGGCGGTTCTCTCAAAGTGTCGATGAGGGTCTGTTTGTTAATTCCTTTGAGCTGCCCTGGGGGGCCGCATTGGCGTAGCAGATCGCGCAGTTGGTCCGTGTTGCCCCACTCGGAAAGGTCGCTGTAGAGACGATCGAGATCGACTGTGTGCACATCGTGGGTGCTGCGGAGGTCTGCCTGGGACTGCTCGGGAAGCATCCCGTGTTCTCGATGCTGATTTGTTTGCGCCAAAGGATCTTTTTGATGATCCGATACAGCGCCGGGTTCCGCAGGAGCTCGATGATCGTCGCGTACCGGGGTGGGTGGGGCGTGGTGGGGCGTGGTGTGCCGACCCGTTGGAGGAGCGTCGCCTGTAACCGGACGGTTCGCGCTGCCGCTGGTTGGATGGTCAGCCGAGGTGCTCGCGGACCGAAGGTTCGCGACAGGGGATTGCCGAGGAGTGCTCCGGTCGGCGGTCGGGTCGCCCGCCGCTGTGTGGGGCGCGTTGTTGGTGACGGTGGGGGTTTCAGCGTCACCGGCACGGTGGGTCGGTGAAGGTGCCTCGTGCTCAGCGGTCGAGTCGGTGGTACGGGGAGCGGCGGTGTGCGTCTCGTCGGTTCGGGTGCTGTGGTCCGATGCGAACGCGTCGCCCCTTTCACGGGCCGTACCTCGATCGCTTTCGTTGCTGTCTCGGCTTTCAGAACTGCTCCGCGTGGGGCTGGAAACCGGCGTCTCCATGGCGTCGGACGGATGCCGTGCTGAGCGCTCGTCGGGCTTCGTTCCGTCCGCGCGGGGCAGGCCCTGTTCGGCGTGAGCGGGGCCGTGAGCGGGGCTGTCAGCGGCGTGTGTCGGGTCCTGCCGGGCGAGGGATGGGCTGTTCGCGGTGTGGCCGTCGGTATCGGTGAGCGATGGCTTGCCCGCGGTCGGCGTGGTTTCCGGGTGGTCAGGGTTCTTGCCGGAGACGTCATCCGGGGTCCCGTCCGACACGTTCGGTTCGAGGGTCTTGTGGCCCTCGTCGCCCTGCGCGGAGTTGTCCGGCCCCTGGTGGGAAGCGTCCGTCCCTTCTTGGGGTTCGTCCGACTCGTGGTGGGTGGTGTCGGTGTCGGTTTGCGTGGGGTGGATGGGGTTGCGGTTGGCGTCCAGGGGGATGTGCCACACGCCGGTCGCACTGGGGATGTGGAGCGGTTGGTGGCTCACATCGCCGCTCTGGGTGTCGATCCAGAGGATTTGTCCGTGGTAGTTGACGGCGTTGAAGGCGTGGCCGCCTCCGCCGGGCCAGGAGACCTGGACGATGGCTGCGGCGCCGTGGCCGGCTTGCTGCAGGTCCCACGCGATGCGGGCGGGGGTGTGGGGGTCGCTGCCGGTGCCGGCGTAGATGTGCGAGGCGCCCGCCCATCGGATCTGGTTGGCGTTGGCGTTGTGCTCGGGGGACCAGGGGTCCGGGTTGCCGTGTTCGTCGACGTCGAGCGTGCGAGGGGCTGAGACCTGGGGGTTTCCGTACCAGGTCTCCAGGAAGGAGCGGGAGCAGTCGGCGCAGTTGTTGCTGCGCCCGGGGACGGTGTTGCCGCCGTCGTTCTGGAGTTGGGACCAGTGACCGAAGGGGTCCGGAAAGCGTTGCGGGGTGCCGTCGGGATTGTGCGGCACCGCGTTCACCAGCGCCTGCTGGTCGTCGGGGTGCGGTTCGGTCAGGCCACCCGGGTAGTGATCCAGGTCGTTGCGGATGTCGTTCAGGCTGTCCTGGTGCGGGTGCTGCTGAGGTGAGGCGCCGGGTTGGGTGTGCGGCGCGCCCGGGGACGGCGGTGTGGCGTGGCCCGCCTGCGACGGTGGTGAGGACGGCGCGTGGGGGACGGTGTGGATCGGGACCGGCGTCACCTGGTGGTGCTGGGAGTCGTGCGGTTTGTCCGTCCCGGCTTCCGGCGTCTTCGACCTGTCGTGCTGTGACGCCGGCTCCTGCGGGGCGTGCGGATGCGCAGGGGTGCCGGGTGCCGTGCCTGCTGGCGGGTTCGGCGGCCGGTTGGGGGTGGGGCGGGTGCCCGGCTGGGGCTGGGTCCCGGCCGCGCCGGACACAGTGGGGGTTTGAGTGGAACCGGGCCGTGTCGTCGAACCGGGCGGTGTCGAGGAGTTCGGGGTGTTGTTGCTCGGTGTCGACGTCCGTTCCGACGGTCCGCCGCCGGTTGAGGGGGAAGGGGAGGAGGTCTGGCTCGGGCCCGGGTTCGATGCCGGGTTCCGGTTCGGGCTCGTGCCCGGGTTTGAGTTCGTGCTCGGGCTTCGGCTCGTGGCCGGGTCCGAGTTCGGACTCGGGTTCTGACTTCGGGTGGGTGCGCGCGCGTTGGTCGCGTCCGAGGTGTTACGGGGTGTGGTGTGGTCGCCCGGCGTGGTGCCGGGTGTGTTGCGGGGGGTGGTGCGGTCGTCCTGGGTGTTGCGGGCGGTGGTGCGTTCCTCCGTGGTGTTGCGCGCAGTAGCGCGCTCGTCCGGAGCGGTGCGGGGTGTCGTCCGTTCGTCCGCGATGTTCCGGGGCGGAGTGCGGTCACCCGGTGTGGAGCCCGAGGTGCTGGGGGATGCCGTGCGTTCGTCCGGAGTGTTGCGGGACGGCGCGCGACCGTCCGGGGCGGTGCCAGGGGTGCGCTGTGTCGGTATGCGGCCGTCCGTCGCGCCGGGCGTGCGACCGTCGCCCGTACCCGGTATTCGGCCATCCCCCGTGGGCATCCGGCCGTCCGGCATCGAGGTGCGCGGTGTCCGCGGCGTCGACGAGGACGGCGTAGGGCTCGGAGCGGAGGCGGGGCCCGTTCCGGTCGATGACGGCGTGCTGGGCGTGGCGGAAGAACGATTCCTCGCCGGGTCGGGGGCCGAAGCGGTGCTGGTGGGGCTCGTTGCCGAGGAGGTCGTGCCCGGTGTGCTTGCGGTGGAGCGTGGGGTCGGACCGCTGTCCACAGTCGACGCAGGCGTGGGCGGGGTCGGCATGGCGGAGGTGCCGTCCGGCCGGCCGCCGGTTCCGCCAGGGGAGTGGTCGGTGGTGGTCGGTGCGGGTGCGGCGTGGGACTGAGTGGGGACACTGGCGGCCAGGCTGTCGATCGACGTGCCGATTCCGCCGCCGCTGCCGCCTTCCGCCGGGGATGCCGTACCGCTGGAGGAGGCGTGGCTGGGTGCGGCGTGCGGTGTCGGTGAGGAGATGCCGGACGGGGAAGAGCCGCCGCTGGTGCCGGTGGGGCCTGACGTGCTGGGAGCGTTGGGCGAGCCGGTGGCGTCCGGGGCGCTGTGTGATGGTGTGCCGGGGGAGGGGTCGTCGAAGTCCGACAGCGACGTCGTATGCCTCGGGGTCGGGATGTCCGAGGTGGAAGGGTTCTGCCCGGTCCCCGGGCCGGAGCCGTCGGAGTCGGGGCCCGCACCCAGGTCGGGTGTGCCGACGTGGGTGCCGCCGGTGTCGGCGGATATCCCGCCACCGATGTGCGTGCCGGCCGCCGTGTTCGTGTGGTCCGACGTCGAGGAGTCCGCCCCGGACCCTGAGCCGGAGTCGTTGGAGGACGTGGAAGAGGAGTCGGACGAAGAGCCGGACGAGGAATCCGGTGACGAATCGGACGAGGAGCGGGACGACGACTCCGACCCGGAATCGGATGACGACTCCGAGGAGGAGTCGGACGACCCGTCACCTCCGCCGTCCCCGTCCGCACCGTCGCCGTCCGACGTCCCCGACTCGTGGAATCCGTCGATGCGGCTGTCGATGGCGTGGTGGGCGCGGTGGCCGGCCTTCTCGCCCAGGCTGTCGCGCACGCCCTCGGCGAGGGTCTGCGGGGTCTGTTTGATGGCCTCCCAGGCGCTGTCGGTGCCCT
>NZ_BNGS01000023.1 GCF_014905555.1 Streptomyces sp. Y2F8-2
CCGCCGCCGCCGGCGTCTCGGCCGCCCTGGACGCCGGCACCGGCCACGGCCGCATCAGCAACGCGCTCAAGAACGACGGCACCACCGAACTCGACATCCGCGCCACCACCTCCCACGGCGACATCACCGCCCGCAGCCTGTAGATCCGCAGCCTCCAACGAGCAGAGCCAGGACTGTCCGGCCGGGCCGACCGTGACCGCGATCCTCGCGGTCACGGCCCACGACCCGGCCGCCTGTCCCAGGGGCCCGCGCTCCACGCGCAGCGCCCGGAGAAGTCGAACAAGACGCTTCACACGACCAGGGAGGACCCATGAGGAAGAACAGCACCTTCTCGACCAATGCAGAGTGGACCGGCATGGTGCCGGTCGACGACACGGCCCTGGCCGTCACCGACAGCGGCGGCCCCGGGATCCCCGTGATCTACCTCAACGGCCAGTTCGCAACCCAGGGCTACTGGCGGCGGGTCATCGCCGAACTGGGAACAGAGGGGCGGCACATCACCTACGACGAGCGGGCTCGCGGCAGAAAGTCGAAGCGTTCGGCGGACTACTCCTTCGAGGCCGCCGTCCGCGATGTCGACGCCGTTCTCGAGGCCAGGGCCGTGGACCGGGCACTGCTGGTGGGCTGGTCCTACGGAGCGGTCGTCGCGGCGCACTGGGCCGACCGTAATCCGGCCCGTACCCTGGGCGCGGTCCTGGTCGACGGCGCGTTCCCGCACGACTGGCTCGACGAGGCCATGGAGCAGCGAATCCGGAAGCTGTTTCGGCGGATGGGCTGGTTCACGCCGCTGCTGCGCCCGACCGGCCTGACCCCGCGGATGACCGCCGAAGAACAGGCGAACAGCAACATCGAGCTCGGCAGGCTCTCCCGCGAGAGCGAGCTCGGCCCCGTGCTGGACAACATCGCCGTCCCGGTGCGGTACGTGGTCGCTTCGGGCACGTCCCTCGGAAGCCGCGGTGATGAGCAGGAACGCATACGCGCCGGCCTCGATGCAGTGACCGCCCGCAACGCGAACATCCGCGTCAGCGCGAAGGTCTCCAGCAATCACGGTGCGATCGTGAGAAAGGACTACCAGGCCATCGCCGGGGCCGTACGCGAGGTCGCCGCCCTGGACCGCGGGGGGCGCTGAAGACAACGAGCGGACTGACGGTCAGCCAGGCGGCGCTGTGAGCCGGAGGTGCCCCATGCCGTCGCGCCGACCTGGCCTCCTGCACCGCCGACTACGGGGTTTTCCAGGACGCCGCGCGGCCGGTTCGGCATCGTCTGCCTGTGCAAGCTCACGCTTGCGGGTTGAGTGAGCGGACGGCAGGGTCAGTACCAGGTGCGCGCTTGTTCCTGGTCATTTAGGTGACGCCTTTCAGGACGCTACGCCGTTTCGGTGGTGAGTCGACGGGCCTGGTCGCGACCCACTTCGGCGGCATCGCGGAGGTAGGCGACGATGGTCTGTAGTTGCTCGTCGGTGTAGCGATCGAGCATTGTGCCGAACGCCTTGCCCGGGGTCTCCCAGATCTTTGCGATTCGTGTGGCCGCGTCGGGGGTGAGGGCGACGAGGGCCCGCCTGCGATCGTTCGGGTCGGGCCGCCGCTCGACGAAGCCCGCGCTCTCCAGGCGGTCGACCAGTCGGGACGCTGATCCGGACGCCAGGCCGGTGAGCCGGGCGATTTGCCCGGTCGTCACCGGTCCGGGCTCCAGGTCGAGCAGGGCGATGCACTGCACATCGGTGGGGTGCAGCCCGATCCGGTCGGCAAGCGCCTGGTTGAACAGCGTGTACGCCGCATAGTGCCGCTGACTCTCTGCTGCGACGCACGCGAGCAACTCCGCCCGGTTTGACATCCGGTACCTCCAAGCCTCACATTTATCTTCGTCACGCAGATACTTCACGGCAAAGCATCTGTGTGATGTTGGCATTCTATCCACTGCTTCCACGCGCCGGCCCTGGACGCCGCAGCGATGACCTCCGGTCTCGCCCCCGTCGCCGTCGCCGTCGTCGCGTGCTGCGGCATCGTGTGGCTCTTGCCGCGCACAGCCCCGGCGCGCCCTCACTGAAGGGAATCACCAAGATGACCGTTCTGGTCACCGGAAGCCGCGGTGCTGTCGCCCGTACCCTCATCGGCCTGTTACGCGAACGCGGGTTCGCCGTCGGGGCGGCCTCCAGCCGCCCCGACGGCCCGGACACCGTCCGCTGCGACCTCACCGACCCGTCCACTTTCGCCACGGCCCTCAAGGGCGTCACCTCGGTCTTCCTGTATGCCGAGCCGTCCCGGATCGGCGAGTTCGCCCAGGAGGCCACCGACGCGGGCGTCGAGCACGTCGTGCTGCTGTCCTCCGCGGCGGTCCTCGCCCCGGACGCCGAGAGCAGCCCGGTGGCCAAGTCCCACCTGGACGTGGAGAAGGCGCTCGACGCCTCCTGCCTCCACGCGACCTCACTGCGCCCCGGATCGTTCGCGAGCAACGCACTGGCCTGGCGTTGGAGCCTGCGGTCGGGCCGGCCGATCAGCCTTCCCTTTCCCGGGTCCCACAGTGACCCGGTCCACGAGTGCGATATCGCCGAGGCGGCCCTCGCCGTACTCAGCGACCCCGCCCTGGGCGGACGCCCGTACACCCTGACCGGTCCGCAGTCCCTCACCTTCACCGAGCAGATCGACATCCTGAGCCGGGTGACCGGTCGGTCCATCCCCTTCCGCGAGGTCACCCGCGAGGAGTGGAAGGAGGAGATGGCCGAGCATGTTCCGGCCGCTTTCGCCGACTCCCTGCTCGACTGGTGGCAGTCCAACGACGGCTGTCCGGTCGATCTCACCCCGTGCGTGCAGGAGTTGACCGGCCACCCGGCGCGCACTTTCGCGACCTGGACGCGGGACCACGTCGACGATTTCCGGGCCTGACCGGAAGATCACGTCCTGGAAGACCGGCCCCTCAAGCTGCTGCGCTGAGGCTTGCGACCGGTGTTCCTCGCACCGCTGACAACCGGATCCTTGCCAGCGGTGCCAGGGGAGGACTTTCTCCGTCCAGTGCTGCGGCCGCGTGGGTTCGCCGGGTAGGCGGCCTGGAAGCCCGAACGTGGGATGACCACATGTCTGTTGACGTGGGGGTCTTGCCAGGAAGGGAGGCAATGCCATGCCGTTGCGCAGCGCGGCGCGGACGAATCTCGTGGACGTCGTCATCGAGCAGGTCGAGGATCTGATCTCCAGTGGCGAGTGGCCACTGGACTCCCGGATCCCGTCGGAGCCTGCGCTGGTGGAGCAGCAGGGGGTGGGACGCGACACGGTCCGCGAGGCCGTTCGGGCGTTGGTGCACACCGGCATGCTGGAGGCCGGCAGGGCGACGGGACCTATGTGCGCTCCCGAGCGGGGTGAGCGCGGCACGTGGGCGCACACTGCGGCGCCGGGAAGTGCTGGAGGTGTACGAGGTCCGCGCCTCGCTGACGTTTCCTCGCCGCACCTGCCGCTGGCTACGTCACCGGCTCGGTCCTGGCCGTCGGCGGAGGCTACACCGCCACCTGATCCCTGCCCTGGGCGAGCGAGGGACTGCCGCCGCTCAGTCGTCCTCAGGGAGTCCAGGTCGTGCAGGGGCCTCATTCTGCCGGCAGTGGGCGATCCGTCTCAGGGCGGTTGCCGCCGTCACGGTCGTCGAGCACGGGGATCAGGAACAGGCACTTGTCTCCCGAAGCCCACTGCGTTCATGGGCGAGTTCGCTCGAGCACGGCAGTGAATAGCCCGACGGTCTCGGGCGGATCTTCCGGGACCACCAGCCGTGGCTGACGACACAGGCATGGTTTCAGTTCGAAACAGCGGAGCCGGACCAGTCCAGCTGAGACGGCATCCACCCATCCTGAACCACATCACCTGAGATTCCAGGCACCTCCAAGTCTCGGCTGAACTGGTCGTCGCAGGCCAGGAGCCCGACTCGGAGCCAGATCATTTGGGACGGGACACGATCCTGTCCTCTCTCAGCCGATCTGTTCCCGTTGGTGCTGTTGTCCGTGGGGGTGGCAAGCGATCGTCTCTATCCCGGCCTACGATCGGGGCGACATCACTCCATCGACTCGAGAATGCGGTCGAGTGTCCGGCGCCCCATTCTGCTCATCGTCGGATTACTCTCGACGTAGTACCAGACAACACCCATCGCCTGTTCGAACGCCCATGCCTTGCCGCGCTCCCACTCAAGATCGTCACAGACCAGTGTCCGCCGGAGCACTTCCCGCGGGCCTGGCTGCAACAGGTGCCAGGCACTGACTAGATCCAGCGCGGGGTCGGCCGGGCCGAAGCCGCCGGTGTCGAGTACGCCGCTGAGCCGGTCTCCCGCGACCAGCACATTGCCGGGAATCAAGTCACCATGGCTCATCACGTCGGCACCCGTGCGTGGCAACTCCTGAAAGTGGGTCCACACCTGGCGCAGCCGGGGCACGTCGAGCAACCCCTTACTCGCCTCGAAGCACTTCGCCATCCAATCGTCGTGGTGAGCGAGAACGCCGCCACGACTTTCGCCGCTGAAAAGCCGCCCCCGCGTCTCGGCGTCCCGCAGGGCTGCGATGAAGGCCGCAAGGTCCTCGGCAAAAGCGTCCGACCCACTCGGGTCGGCGTCAAAAGCGACCGTTCCCGGCAGCCATGTCTGGACCGACCACGGCATGGGGTAACCTGCTCCTGGCTTTCCCAAGGCGACGGGTTCCGGGGCGGGGAACCGAGACACCTGTGCCAGCTCCGCGCTCGCCTGGGCTTCCTGTTCCAGAACCGCCAGCGCCTCGGAAGCATCGGCCAGACGCAGTGGGAAACGCGCTGAGAGGTCGTTCCCGATGCGGAAGATCGCGTTGACCGTCCCGGTCGACGACACGAGTTGGATCGCCTTGCCGTTCCACTGAGGGAACTGTTCTTGGATCAAGGTCGCAACGATTTCGGTGGTCACGTCAACTTGGTCATCGTGCATGGTCATTCTCGGAGACCCTTCCATCGAAACGCCGGATGCGGACCAGATCGATTGGGACGACACCCAGTGTTCATGCGCCACGGTCCGGATCAACTGAGATGTGTGGCCACCCAGGTGTCTCAACGGGCATGTCCGAGAAGACAACAAGCTCGAACAAGCGATCTTATGCCGGTATGGACGCCATCGACTTCCCCGACGACCTGGTGCAGACGCAAGCCGCCTGGAACGCTTCCAGCCGGCTGACGAGCCGTACCTGTTCGCGCACCCGCTCAAGTCGGCCAACCACCGACGCCATCACGTGCCCGAGCGTGTGCGCACCAGCTCCACGACCGTTACGGACATCACCGCGCTGGCCAAGTGGATCAACGCCTACTGCACCGCTCGGTCACGCGTGGATGCGAACCCCGAAGACAAAGGGCGGCTGCCGCATCTGACGCCCCGGCAGTTGCGCCGGACCCTGGCCTGGTTCATCGCCCGCCGTCTCGGCGGTACCACCGACGGAGCCCTGCAGTACCGCCATCAGCGCATCCAGATGTTCGAGGGCTACGCCGGCACCAGCGACTCCGGCTTCCGCGACGAAGTCGAGGCCGAAGAAGCCTTCGCCCGTGGCCAGTTCCTCGCTGAGATGGGCGCCGCCGACGACCAGGTCAACGTCCGCCTCACCACGCAGGACCCGGTCTTGATGTCGATGTGGATCAGGTCGCCGACCCGGTCGTTCTCGTAACGGATGGCGTCGCACAGTTGCTCGCCGGTGGGCGGGTCGAGGTCACGGAGCCGGTTGCGTCCTCGCCTCACCAGGATGCGGTGGACGGTAGCCCGCGCGATGGTGATGCCATGCAGCCGTTGAAGGTCGGCGGCGAGTCGCGCGGGGCCTTGCTTGATCTGCCGCCGCAATGCCATGGCCAGGTCGGCGATGTCCTCGGGGTGCGGGCGGGGCTGGTGGCGGAGCGGGAGGAGTGGTCGAGCAGGCCGTTCTCGCCGTGCACGCGCCAGCGGGCGTACCACTTGGCCGGGCAGCGGCGGGAGATCCCGGTTTCCACAGCGACTAGCGCGATCGGACGTCCAGCGTCGATCCGCAGGCTCGAGCACAGAACCGCCTTCGGAAGTCAGCGGTGTTCCGGTGTCCCCTGCTGGTGGCACTCCTGGACTCGGTGGCCGCGTTCATCGGGAGACCTGGGATCTCAGGGCTCCCGCATGAGCGGTTGTGCGTGGCATCAACGTGCAAACTTCGCGATGGCCGCTGGGGTGACGGGGGTGAAGAAGTTGACGAGGTTGCCGTCGGGGTCGCGGAACAGCAGCGACCGGTTGCCCCAGGGCATCGTGGTGGGCTTGGTGACGAAGTCGGTGACGAAGCCGGTCAGGTTCTGGTGAACGCGGTCCACGTCGTCGACGAGGAACTCGGTGATCACGCTGTGGTTGTCCGCGGGGCGGGCAGAGCCCGGGGCGAACAGCGGGACGGTGCGGGTGCTGGCGATCGCGAGGGTCGCGCCCGCGGTCCTGAGTTCGGCGAAGTCCTCGGTGGCCCACGTCGCCCGCGCCCCTGTGGCTCGCTCGTAGAACTCGACGAGGCGCGCCACGTCGCTGGTGATGATGCGGATCGAGACGAAGTCCATGGGATCTCCTTGGCTGTGCTGGAGGCGTGCACTTCGCAGGCTAGGAGAAATAGTGGACAGAATCGGTCTTGTATTCACGTTAGGTTGGGTACATGCCTGGACCCACTGGCCGCGTGCTGACACTCCTGGAGCTGCTGCAGTCGGGCGGCACCCGGACTATGGCCGAACTCGCCGACCGGCTCGGCGTCGAAGGGCGCACCGTGCGGCGGTATGTGGACCAGCTGATCGAGCTGGACGTGCCCGTGGAATCGGTGCGCGGCCGCTACGGCGGGTACAGGCTCGCCCCCGGGTATCGCTTGCCTCCCCTCATGCTCAGCGACGACGAAGCGCTGGCTGTGCTGCTCGGCCTGGTTGCCGGCCGCCGAGCAGGGCTGACGACGACGGAGCGCACGGCAAACGAGACCGCGTCAGCGAAGATCCGGCGGGTGCTGCCCAAGCACATCGCCCGTCGGCTCGACACACTCCTGGAGGCTCTCGCCTTCACTGATCAGCCCGGCGAGTTCGACACCCCGGACGCTGAGGTCCTGCTCACCATTGCCGATGCGGTGCGCCACCGCCGGTTGGTCTCGATCCGCTACACCGACCGTGACGGACGGCCCAGCGAACGCACACTGCACGCGTACGGGATCGTCGCCCATGCGGGCCGGTGGTACGTCACGGGCAAGGACGCCCAGATCGGCGAGGACCGCACCTTCCGGCTCGATCGCATCGCAGACGCGAGGACCCTGCCCGGCTCATTCGAAGCGCCCGTGGGGCCCGGTCCGGCACAGCGCGTGTTGTCAGGATTCGCCACGGCTGAGTACCAGCATGAGGTGACCTTGCGGATCCACGGGACAGTTGAGCAGATCCGGGCCCACCTTCCCGCCAGCGTCGCGAGCCTGGAAGAGCACGAGCCCGCGGCAGGCCAGGACCGGATGGTCGAGCGCTGGATGAGTGTCCAGCTACGGGCGGACCGGCTCGACTGGTTGCCGCCGGTACTCGCCTCGCTCGACCGGCCGTTCGTCATCGAGCGCCCCGATGAACTGCGCGACCTCGTCATCGCGCTCGCCGATCGCCTCGCGTCCTACGCCCGTCAAGCCTGACAGCGAGGAACCAATGTCATGAGATGGCACCACTCGACCACCGCGCAGGCACGCGTGCTGCGGATACCCTCCCGGAGCCGGCATGCCACTTACGACCTGGGGAGCGATTGCCGGTGATGGGACGGCTGGTCGCTCAGGGCTGCGCTCAGTCGCATGGTAGAACGCGATGGAAGACGACCATGGGTTGGCCGGGGCCGTTGTAGTCCTCGACGACCGTCGCGTCGAAGCCGAGGCGGCGATGGAATGCGATCGAGCCGGTGTTTCCGAGTGACGTGATCGCCTTCAATCGCTGCGCGCCGTGGCGATGTGCGGCGTCAGCGAACGCCGCATACAGACGGCGCCCGAGACCGGTGCCGCGGGCGTCGTCCCGAGTAGCGATCAGGTGTACGTACCCGGTGCCGGTCGGGGTGACGAACCCGATGATGTACCCGTGGATTCCGTCGTCGGCTCGGGCGACCAGACAGGTTTCACCGAACTCTTGCACCAGCGCCAGAAGATGCAGGGACCGAAGGTCGCGTTCTCCCCAGTACCGGTGGTGATCAGTAAGAACCTGGTGGATGTCGGTCAACTCGGCCGGTGTGATCTGTGTGTGCATGACAGGGATCATGGCAGGCGCTCTGCCCGTTGAGGAGCGGAAGTGCCGGCCAGCCCGCCAGATCAGGCCGCCCCTCGTCAGCTTCGAGTGCCGCTCGGCGAAGACGAGCGTGTTGCCGGGGTCGACCATCGACCCGCGGACGTGCGCCAGGTGCGGCTCCAATGTCGCCTGCAGCAGGTCCTCACCGGTCTCACCGAGCGCCACCAGGGCGGCACGGCGTACGGCGGCACGCTCACGGGCGACGGCCTGCGCCGCGCGGGCGGCAGCCGCGACGAGGGCCTGCTCGCGACGCTCGATCTCGGATAGCTGCGCGGCCTGCGCGTCACGCTGCTGCTGCATGAACGTCGTCAGGTCGTCGGTCTTGGTGAAGTCCAGTTGCTCGACGAGCCGCCTGATCCCGGCGCGTTCGCCTTGCTGCTTCTCGCTGGCCAGCAGCCGGTTCAGCGCGTCCTGGTCGGGTAGCTGCGCCGGCGGTGCGGCCGGGTCCGTCGTCGCCAAGTGGCTGGTCGGCAGGGGTGGTGACCCCGTTTCGCGCTGCTCGTACTGGTCGCGGGCGGCAGTCCGGGGTGTAGATCGTCTGGCAGGGCGGTTTCGCCGATGAGTTCACCGTCCTCGAACGGTCTACCCAGCGACACGATCGTTCTCGACAGGAGTGCCATGTCCACCATCCAGCCAGTGATCATCACTGCCCACCAGGACGTCCTGCTCGGCTTCTATACGAAATTGTTCGGCGCCGAGGAGATCTTCCGGGTACCGGCGGAAGGCCCGGCCTTCTACCTGGGCTTGCGCATCGGCGACACCGACCTCGGGCTGGTGGCCAAGACGAACCCGGGGACCGGGGCGGCACCGCGGATCCTGCTCAGCATCGGTGTCGACGACGTCGACGAGACGCTCGGCCGGGTGGAGGCGCTGGGCGGCTCGGTCCGCAGCGGCCCCAACGACATGCCGTGGGGACAGCGCGTCGCCCACATCCAGGATCCCGACGGCAACCCGGTGAACCTCACCCAGCCGATCCCGGCTCAGTGACGCTGTTCCGGGTGCTTGTGCTGGTCGTGGGCTGCCCGCGGTAGAGATCAATTTCCTGTAGTGGCCTCGATGTTCGTCAGTACGAGCAGCGCGCGAAGCAGGTGGGTGTAGCGAGCGGGTCAGTGCGGAGCTTGGTGAGGAGGAGGATGCCCCCAGTTCAGATGGGCGAAGCCTCGTTCGACCGGGGCGCGTCCGGCGGCCGGCGTGCGGTCGGCCTCCCTTTCGGCGGGTGGGAGCTTGCGGGCCGGGCCGGGGTGGGCCAGCAGGACCAGCTGCCTCTCTTCGGCACTTGAGCGTCGACCGCCGAGTGCCGGCTCAAGTTCAGCTGGTGGCCTCTGCGGCTGCCGATGCTTTCGGGCCGACGACCTTGGAATCAGGTCACGGATGGGGGTGATGGTTCGCGGGGGAGTGTCGGTTGAACGTCGTCGTCTGGGCGTCAGTGGCGCAGGTGCGGTGACCTGGTCGTTGGCGCTGACGGGTGGTGCTCACTCGTTGCTGGCGTGAGTGACGGGCCATGTCATTCTCACGCCGGCCACCACGCCCGTGCCGCGCCCTGAGGGCTGTCCCGCTATGAATGAATCAGGTGTGGGGACGGGTCGTCACGCGTCCTGGTAGAGGTTGACGATGCTGCCGTCTGAAGTTCGACAAGACCGACTACCGCGAGCGGCATGCTGTCGAGTGCGGGATCAATCGCCTCAAGCGTCGCAGGGCCGTGGCCACGAGATACGACAAGCTCGCAGTCCGATACGAGGCGACCGTGCTGGTCGCAGTCCTCAACGAGTGGCTGTGACGAAGGAGGCCGGCGTGCCGACGTCTCCCCGAATGCCCTGCCCCACGGCCCGGCCGGAGGTAGGGTCCGGATGTGCGTTGATCTCCCGGGCGGCGGCCCTGTGCAGCCGCAGACGGCGCAGGGCGCCTCTCGAACAAGGGGCCGCCCCAGCAGGCATACCCGTCATCACCCAGCGGAGATCCACACCATGACTGCTCAGCAGCCTCTCACCTACGACGCACTCGTCGAACTCGCCGCCGCCGACCCAGCCGTCGTCGGCCTCGTCCTCAAAGGCTCCCAAGCCCACGACGGCATGATCACCCGACACTCCGACCACGATCTGTACGTGGTCCTCGCCGACGACGCCACGACCGATCTCACCCGGTTCGCCGGCCACCGCACCGCCGAGCTGGACCTCGTCATCATCTCCCTCACCGAGTTCCGCGCAGCCGGAATGCCCGGCTTTGAACGCTACGCCCTCGCCCGAGCCCACGTCGTGCTCGACCGGCTCGATGGAGGCATCGCCCGGATCCTCGCCGACAAGGCGCGCGTGGATGCAGATGAGGCATTCCAAAGTGCCAGTGGCTGGCTTGACGCCTACGCCAACTCGCTCTACCGCTCCATCAAGAACCACCGGGACGGCCAGGCCCTGGCCGCTCGCCTGGACGCCGCCGACAGCATCCGGTTCCTGCTCGAGCTGCTCTTCGCCATCGACCGCCGCCCCCGCCCCTACAACAAGTACCTGGAATGGGAGCTTGCCCGATATCCACTGCCGGGCTGGGACACCGACGTGTTGCTCCATGCCGTGGACCACATCTCGGCAACAGGCGACCCATCCCTGCAGCGGCACCTGTTCGCCCTTGTCGAGGCGGCAGCCCGCGAGGCCGGACACAGCGAGGTACTGGATGCATGGGGCGAGGACCTGGACCTCATGAGACCGCAATAAGAGGTCCTAACAAAGGCGTTGGACGTGGCGGTGTGTGATGAGGCAGGTGGCGAGGCCGAGGAACGCCTCATGGATGTCGTCTCGCCGCTCCCAGCGGATCCGCAGGCGGCGGAAGCCGTGTAGCCA
>NZ_BNGS01000024.1 GCF_014905555.1 Streptomyces sp. Y2F8-2
ACAGTGGACGCGAGCAACTGAGGACAAGCCCTCGGCCTATTAGTACCAGTCACCTCCACCCGTTACCGGGCTTCCAGACCTGGCCTATCAACCCAGTCGTCTACTGGGAGCCTTACCCCATCAAGTGGGTGGGAGTCCTCATCTCGAAGCAGGCTTCCCGCTTAGATGCTTTCAGCGGTTATCCCTCCCGAACGTAGCCAACCAGCCATGCCCTTGGCAGAACAACTGGCACACCAGAGGTTCGTCCGTCCCGGTCCTCTCGTACTAGGGACAGCCCTTCTCAAGACTCCTACGCGCACAGCGGATAGGGACCGAACTGTCTCACGACGTTCTAAACCCAGCTCGCGTACCGCTTTAATGGGCGAACAGCCCAACCCTTGGGACCGACTCCAGCCCCAGGATGCGACGAGCCGACATCGAGGTGCCAAACCATCCCGTCGATATGGACTCTTGGGGAAGATCAGCCTGTTATCCCCGGGGTACCTTTTATCCGTTGAGCGACGGCGCTTCCACAAGCCACCGCCGGATCACTAGTCCCGACTTTCGTCCCTGCTCGACCCGTCGGTCTCACAGTCAAGCTCCCTTGTGCACTTACACTCAACACCTGATTGCCAACCAGGCTGAGGGAACCTTTGGGCGCCTCCGTTACCCTTTAGGAGGCAACCGCCCCAGTTAAACTACCCATCAGACACTGTCCCCGATCCGGATCACGGACCCGGGTTAGACATCCAGCACGACCAGACTGGTATTTCAACGACGACTCCACCCGAACTGGCGTCCAGGCTTCACAGTCTCCCAGCTATCCTACACAAGCCGAACCGAACACCAATATCAAACTGTAGTAAAGGTCCCGGGGTCTTTCCGTCCTGCTGCGCGAAACGAGCATCTTTACTCGTAGTGCAATTTCACCGGGCCTATGGTTGAGACAGTCGAGAAGTCGTTACGCCATTCGTGCAGGTCGGAACTTACCCGACAAGGAATTTCGCTACCTTAGGATGGTTATAGTTACCACCGCCGTTTACTGGCGCTTAAGTTCTCAGCTTCGCCCACCCGAAAGTGAGCTAACCGGTCCCCTTAACGTTCCAGCACCGGGCAGGCGTCAGTCCGTATACATCGCCTTACGGCTTCGCACGGACCTGTGTTTTTAGTAAACAGTCGCTTCTCGCTGGTCTCTGCGGCCACCCCCAGCTCAGGAAGCAAGTTCCCTCACCAGGTGTGGCCCCCCTTCTCCCGAAGTTACGGGGGCATTTTGCCGAATTCCTTAACCATAGTTCACCCGAACGCCTCGGTATTCTCTACCTGACCACCTGAGTCGGTTTAGGGTACGGGCCGCCATGAAACTCGCTAGAGGCTTTTCTCGACAGCATAGGATCATCCACTTCACCACAATCGGCTCGGCATCAGGTCTCAGCCGTATGCAAGGCGGATTTGCCTACCTTGCGGCCTACACCCTTACCCCGGGACAACCACCGCCCGGGATGGACTACCTTCCTGCGTCACCCCATCACTCACCTACTACCAGCTCGGGTCACCGGCTCCACCACTCCGCTCGACGTCAAAGACGGCAAGCGGCGGCTTCACGGGCTTAGCATCACTGGATTCGATGTTTGACGCTCCACAGCGGGTACCGGAATATCAACCGGTTATCCATCGACTACGCCTGTCGGCCTCGCCTTAGGTCCCGACTTACCCTGGGCAGATCAGCTTGACCCAGGAACCCTTAGTCAATCGGCGCACACGTTTCTCACGTGTGAATCGCTACTCATGCCTGCATTCTCACTCGTCAACCGTCCACAACTACCTTCCGGCGCTGCTTCACCCGGCAGACGACGCTCCCCTACCCATCACAGCCTCCGTTGGGAGTACATGCTGCAATGACACGACTTCGGCGGTACGCTTGAGCCCCGCTACATTGTCGGCGCGGAATCACTAGACCAGTGAGCTATTACGCACTCTTTCAAGGGTGGCTGCTTCTAAGCCAACCTCCTGGTTGTCTGTGCGACTCCACATCCTTTCCCACTTAGCGTACGCTTAGGGGCCTTAGTCGATGCTCTGGGCTGTTTCCCTCTCGACCATGGAGCTTATCCCCCACAGTCTCACTGCCGCGCTCTCACTTACCGGCATTCGGAGTTTGGCTAAGGTCAGTAACCCGGTAGGGCCCATCGCCTATCCAGTGCTCTACCTCCGGCAAGAAACACACGACGCTGCACCTAAATGCATTTCGGGGAGAACCAGCTATCACGGAGTTTGATTGGCCTTTCACCCCTAACCACAGGTCATCCCCCAGGTTTTCAACCCTGGTGGGTTCGGTCCTCCACGAAGTCTTACCTCCGCTTCAACCTGCCCATGGCTAGATCACTCCGCTTCGGGTCTTGAGCGTGCTACTCAAACGCCCTCTTCGGACTCGCTTTCGCTACGGCTACCCCACACGGGTTAACCTCGCAACACACCGCAAACTCGCAGGCTCATTCTTCAAAAGGCACGCAGTCACGAGACACCAGCAAGCTGATGTCCGACGCTCCCACGGCTTGTAGGCACACGGTTTCAGGTACTATTTCACTCCCCTCCCGGGGTACTTTTCACCATTCCCTCACGGTACTATCCGCTATCGGTCACCAGGGAATATTTAGGCTTAGCGGGTGGTCCCGCCAGATTCACACGGGATTTCTCGGGCCCCGTGCTACTTGGGTGTCTCTCAAGCAAGCCGCTGACGTTTCGACTACGGGGGTCTTACCCTCTACGCCGGACCTTTCGCATGTCCTTCGTCTACATCAACGGTTTCTGACTCGCCCTACGGCCGGCAGACCGTAGAAGAGAGATCCCACAACCCCCCAAACGCAACCCCTGCCGGGTCTCACACGCTTGAGGTTTAGCCTCATCCAGTTTCGCTCGCCACTACTCCCGGAATCACGGTTGTTTTCTCTTCCTGCGGGTACTGAGATGTTTCACTTCCCCGCGTTCCCTCCACACTGCCTATGTGTTCAGCAGTGGGTGACAGCCCATGACGACTGCCGGGTTTCCCCATTCGGAAACCCCCGGATCAAAGCCTGGTTGACGACTCCCCGGGGACTATCGCGGCCTCCCACGTCCTTCATCGGTTCCTGGTGCCAAGGCATCCACCGTGCGCCCTTAAAAACTTGGCCACAGATGCTCGCGTCCACTGTGCAGTTCTCAAACAACGACCAACCACCCATCACCCTGCCAAAAACAGGCAAGTTCACTGGGGCCGGCATCGAAGACAGACCATGCGGCCGTGCCCTCAGACACCCAACAGCGTGCCCGACCAGTCCAGTCCACCGATGCTGTGTTCCACGCCGAAGCAGTACTAACAGTCCAGTGACCCCGAACAGGCCGAGTAGTCAACGTTCCACCCATGAGCAACCAGCACCAGACGTTCGCTGATGTCCTGGCCTCTGACCAGCCGAAGCTGGTGAGAAGTGCTCCTTAGAAAGGAGGTGATCCAGCCGCACCTTCCGGTACGGCTACCTTGTTACGACTTCGTCCCAATCGCCAGTCCCACCTTCGACAGCTCCCTCCCACAAGGGGTTGGGCCACCGGCTTCGGGTGTTACCGACTTTCGTGACGTGACGGGCGGTGTGTACAAGGCCCGGGAACGTATTCACCGCAGCACTGCTGATCTGCGATTACTAGCGACTCCGACTTCATGGGGTCGAGTTGCAGACCCCAATCCGAACTGAGACCGGCTTTTTGAGATTCGCTCCACCTCACGGTATCGCAGCTCTTTGTACCGGCCATTGTAGCACGTGTGCAGCCCAAGACATAAGGGGCATGATGACTTGACGTCGTCCCCACCTTCCTCCGAGTTGACCCCGGCGGTCTCCCGTGAGTCCCCAGCACCACAAGGGCCTGCTGGCAACACGGGACAAGGGTTGCGCTCGTTGCGGGACTTAACCCAACATCTCACGACACGAGCTGACGACAGCCATGCACCACCTGTACACCGACCACAAGGGGGCACCCATCTCTGGATGTTTCCGGTGTATGTCAAGCCTTGGTAAGGTTCTTCGCGTTGCGTCGAATTAAGCCACATGCTCCGCCGCTTGTGCGGGCCCCCGTCAATTCCTTTGAGTTTTAGCCTTGCGGCCGTACTCCCCAGGCGGGGCACTTAATGCGTTAGCTGCGGCACGGACGACGTGGAATGTCGCCCACACCTAGTGCCCACCGTTTACGGCGTGGACTACCAGGGTATCTAATCCTGTTCGCTCCCCACGCTTTCGCTCCTCAGCGTCAGTATCGGCCCAGAGATCCGCCTTCGCCACCGGTGTTCCTCCTGATATCTGCGCATTTCACCGCTACACCAGGAATTCCGATCTCCCCTACCGAACTCTAGCTAGCCCGTATCGAATGCAGACCCGGGGTTAAGCCCCGGGCTTTCACACCCGACGTGACAAGCCGCCTACGAGCTCTTTACGCCCAATAATTCCGGACAACGCTTGCGCCCTACGTATTACCGCGGCTGCTGGCACGTAGTTAGCCGGCGCTTCTTCTGCAGGTACCGTCACTTGCGCTTCTTCCCTGCTGAAAGAGGTTTACAACCCGAAGGCCGTCATCCCTCACGCGGCGTCGCTGCATCAGGCTTGCGCCCATTGTGCAATATTCCCCACTGCTGCCTCCCGTAGGAGTCTGGGCCGTGTCTCAGTCCCAGTGTGGCCGGTCGCCCTCTCAGGCCGGCTACCCGTCGTCGCCTTGGTGAGCCGTTACCTCACCAACAAGCTGATAGGCCGCGGGCTCATCCTGCACCGCCGGAGCTTTCCACACGCATCAGATGCCTGAGCGTGTCGTATCCGGTATTAGACCCCGTTTCCAGGGCTTGTCCCAGAGTGCAGGGCAGATTGCCCACGTGTTACTCACCCGTTCGCCACTAATCCACCCCGAAGGGCTTCATCGTTCGACTTGCATGTGTTAAGCACGCCGCCAGCGTTCGTCCTGAGCCAGGATCAAACTCTCCGTGAATGCTTTCCCCGTCATCGGGGCGAACACCACGAGAGCGGAACCAAGAGGAGGAATAGTCCCCTCGGTTCACAGCGTCCTCGCTGTGTTATTTCAAAGGAACCTCGACCATCGGAATCATCCGACGGACGGGGTATCAACATATCTGGCGTTGACTTTTGGCACGCTGTTGAGTTCTCAAGGAACGGACGCTTCCTT
>NZ_BNGS01000025.1 GCF_014905555.1 Streptomyces sp. Y2F8-2
GGCATGTGCGCGAGCCGGTCCGCTTCGCCCAGGCCGTCCAGGCTCTGCGTGCCGAAGGTGCCACCACCTTCGTCGAGATCGGCCCCGACGCCGTCCTGACCCCGATGGTCGCGGACACGACGGACACCGACAACCCGGTCCTGGCGGTCCCCGCGCTGCGCGCCCGGCAGCCGGAAACCCGGAGCCTGCTCGACGCGCTCGGCCGTCTGCACACCCGCGGCGTTCCGGTCGACTGGCAGGCCTTCTTCGCCGGGACGGGCGCACACCGCGTCGACCTGCCCACCTACGCCTTCAAACAGGACAGCTACTGGCTGACGCCCGAGGCCGGCATCATCGACGCGTCCGGCCTCGGCATGGTCTCGACCGGGCATCCGCTCCTGGGCGCGGCCGTGCGGCAGGCCGAAGGCGAGGAGACGCTGTTCACCGGTCGTCTGTCGCTCGCCACGCACCCGTGGCTGGCGGATCACGCCCTGCACGGCGTGGTGGTGTTCCCCGGCACGGGCCTGCTGGAGCTGGCGGCCCGGGCAGGGGAGGAGGTCGGTTGGGCCGAGGTGGCGGAACTGACCCTGTCGACACCGCTGGTGGTACCGGAACGCGGCGGAGTACAGGTGCAGGTCGTGGTGGGCGCGCCGGATCCCGGCGGTCGGCGCAGGATCGGCGTGTACAGCCACCCGGAAGAGGACACCGGCCTCGAGCGACCGTGGACCCCGCACGCCACGGGATGGCTGCGGACAGCCGGCCATGACGTGCCCGACAGCCTGGTGGCGTGGCCGCCCGCCGGGGCCGCGGAGGTCGTGCTGGAGGAGGCGTACCCGCGGCTGGCGGAGGGCGGATACCACTACGGGCCCGCCTTCCAGGGCTTGCGCCGCGTGTGGCAGGGCGTCGACGGCGAGCTGTACGCCGAGGTGGCCCTGCCCGAGGAACGGCACGCCGAGGCCGCCCGCTTCGCCGTGCATCCCGCGCTGCTGGACGCCGCGCTGCACCCGCTGCTGCCCAGCGTCGTCGCCGACGCGCCCGACCGGCTGCCCTTCGCCTGGTCGCAGGCACGCTTCCACACCACCGGCGCCACCTCCCTGCGCGTGCGGATCACCACGACCGGACCCGACACGGTGTCCGTCACCCTCGCCGACCCCGTGGGCACACCGGTGGCCTCGATCGACGCCCTGGCACTGCGGCCGCTGCCGAAGGAGGCGCTGCGAGCCGCGGGTGCCGCCACCCCGAACCCGCTGCTGCGGGTGGAGTGGTCCGCACTCGCGCCCGCGCCCCAGGCCGAGGCACCGCGGTGGACGATGGTGGGAGACGGCGAGACCGTCCCCGACCCCGCGCAACTGCCGGCGGACGCTGCGGACCCGGTGGTGGTACTCCTGCCGGCGTCCGCGGACGCCCCCGACGTCCCGGCCGCGGCGCATGGCGCCCTCGCCGGGGTACTGCGCCTGGTGCAGGCGTGGCTGGCCGAGGAGCGGTTCGCGGACTCGCGGCTGGTGCTGGTGACGCGGGGTGCGGTGGCCGTGGGCGCCGAGGACGTGCGGGACCTGGCACAGGCGGGTGTGTGGGGTCTGGTGCGGTCGGCGCAGACGGAGAATCCGGGTCGGATCGTGCTGGTGGACCTGGATGTCTTCGATGAGGGGCTGTTGGGTGGGGCGGTCGCTTGTGGGGAGTCGCAGGTGGCGGTGCGCCAGGGGCGGTTGCTGGTGCCGCGGTTGGCGCCGGTGGCGCGGGGGGGTGGTGCGGTTGCTTCGTGGGACCGGGGCACGGTGCTGGTGACCGGGGCGACGGGTGCGTTGGGGGGTGCCCTTGCTCGGCATCTGGTGGCCGGGCATGGGGTGCGTCGTCTGCTGTTGCTCAGTCGTCGTGGGTCCCAGGCGCCGGGGGCCGATGGGCTGCGTGCGGAGCTGGAGCGGTTGGGTGCGCGGGTGGTGTTCGCCGCGTGTGACGTGGCTGACCGGCAGGCGTTGGCGGGAGTGCTGGAGGGTGTTCCGGCTGAGCATCCGCTGGTCGCGGTGGTGCATGCGGCGGGTGTGCTGGATGACGGTGTGGTGGCGGGGATGTCGTCGGAGCAGTTGGAGCGGGTGCTGCGGCCGAAGATGGACGCGGCGTGGAACCTGCACGAGCTGACGCGCGGGCACGACCTGTCGGCCTTCGTCCTCTACTCCTCGCTGGCCGGCTTGCTCGGCACGGCGGGCCAGGCCAATTACGCGGCGGGGAACGCCTTCCTGGATGCGCTGGCCGCCCACCGTGCCGATCAGGGGCTGCCGGCCCTGTCGCTGGCCTGGGGACTGTGGGAGGAAACCGGCGAGATGACGGACCATCTCGCCGACACCGATCTGCGGCGGCTGGCCCGGCTGGGTCTGCGCCCGCTGGCTTCCGAGGAGGCGATGGAACTCTTCGACACGAGCCTCACCGCGGGCGAGGCGGTCGTCGCGGCCACCGGGCTGGACATCACCGCGCTGCGGGCCCAGAACGCCACCCATCCCATGCTCCGCGGCCTGGTACCGGCCCCTCGCGCCGGGAAGAGCGCCACCGCGGCCCCGTCTTCCACCGGGACCACACTGGGCCGGACTCTCGCGGCCGTGCCGCCCGAGGAGCGGCAACGTGCGGTCGCGGAACTGGTCCGCAGCCACGTCGCCGACGTCCTGGGCCACACCGGCCCGTACGACCTCGACGACGACCGGCCCTTCCAGGACATGGGGTTCGACTCGCTGACCGCCGTCGAACTGCGCAACCGCCTCGGCGCCGCCACCGGACTGCGCCTGACCACCACCCTCGTCTTCGACCACCCCACCCCCGCCGCGCTGATCACCCACTTGCTGGCCGAACTCACGGGAGAGAAGGCCGACTCCACCGTCCCCGAGGCAGGCGCCGTCGCCTCGACGGAGCCGATCGCGATCGTCGGTATGGCGTGCCGTTTCCCGGGTGGGGTGGGGTCGTCTGATGATCTGTGGCGGTTGGTGGCCGATGGTGTGGATGCGGTGGGGGAGTTCCCGGACAATCGGGGGTGGGATCTGGAGGGGTTGTACGACCCGGATCCGGAGCGTGTGGGTACGTCGTACACGCGGCAGGGTGGCTTCCTGTATGACGCGGACCGGTTCGATCCGGAGTTCTTCGGGATGTCGCCGCGTGAGGCGGTGGCGACCGATCCGCAGCAGCGGCTCCTCCTGCAGACCGCCTGGGAGACCTTCGAACAGGCGGGCATCGTTCCCGCTTCCCTGCGCGGCAGCCGGACAGGCGTGTTCACCGGGGTGATGTACCACGACTACGGCGCAGACCTCCGGCGGACCCCCGGGGAACTCGAGGGCTACCGTGCGGGAGGCAACGCCGGGAGCGTCGCCTCGGGCCGGGTGTCGTACACCTTCGGGTTCGAAGGGCCTGCGGTGACGGTGGACACGGCGTGTTCCTCGTCGCTGGTGGCGCTGCATCTGGCGGCCAACGCGCTCCGGCAGGGCGAGTGCGACCTGGCCCTGGCCGGCGGTGTCACCGTCATGTCCACGCCGCAGGCCTTCGTGGAGTTCTCGCGGCAGCGTGGACTGGCGCCGGACGGGCGGTGCAAGTCGTTCTCGGCGGCGGCGGACGGTACGGGCTGGTCGGAGGGTGTGGGGCTGCTGTTGGTGGAGCGGTTGTCGGATGCCCGGCGCAACGGTCATCGGGTGCTGGCGGTGCTGCGCGGCTCGGCGGTCAACCAGGACGGTGCGTCCAACGGGCTCACCGCCCCCAACGGCTCGGCACAGGAGCGCGTCATCCGGCAGGCGCTGGCCAACGCGCGGCTGACCTCCGCCGATGTGGATGTGGTGGAGGCGCATGGGACGGGCACGAGGCTGGGTGATCCGATCGAGGCGCATGCGCTGTTGGCCACGTACGGGCAGGGCCGGCCGGTGGATCGGCCGTTGTGGCTGGGGTCGTTGAAGTCGAACATCGGGCATGCGCAGGCCGCCGCGGGTGTCGGCGGCGTCATCAAGGCCGTCCAGGCCATGCGCCACGCGACACTGCCCATGAGCCTGCACATCGACGAACCCTCCGCCCATGTCGACTGGGAGGCGGGGGCGGTGCGGCTGCTGACCGAGTCCCGGCCCTGGCCGCAGGCGGGCCGTCCGCGCCGGGCGGGAGTGTCCTCCTTCGGCATCAGCGGAACCAACGCACACGTCATCATCGAAGAGGGTGACCCGGAGCCCGTCGCCGAGCCCATCGCCGAGCCCGGCACCGGTGAGATCCCCGTCGCCGACGCCGAGCGGTCCCCGGTCGCAGACGCGGTCGTTCCGTGGTTCGTCTCGGGCCGGGACGAGGCGGCGTTGCGGGCGCAGGCGGTCCGGCTGCGGGACCATCTGGCCGGGCGGGCGGAGCTGGGCCCGGTGGATGTGGGTTTCTCGCTGGCCGTGGGTCGGGCGCAGTTGGAGGAGCGGGCGGCGGTGATCGGGTCCGGTCGTGAGGATCTGCTGGCCGGTCTGGAGGCTCTGGCCGGTGGTGAGAGGGCCGGGAGCCTGGTGCGGGGCTCGGTGGGGCGTGGTGGTGGGTTGGCGTTCGTGTTCACCGGTCAGGGGGCGCAACGGCCGGGTATGGGG
>NZ_BNGS01000026.1 GCF_014905555.1 Streptomyces sp. Y2F8-2
TTCCCGGCGATCAACGTCAACGACGCCGTCACCAAGTCGAAGTTCGACAACAAGTACGGCTGCCGCCACTCCCTGATCGACGGCATCAACCGCGCCACGGACACCCTGATCGGCGGTAAGACGGCGGTCGTCTGCGGCTACGGCGACGTGGGCAAGGGCTGTGCGGAGTCCCTGCGTGGTCAGGGCGCCCGTGTGATCGTCACGGAGATCGACCCGATCTGCGCGTTGCAGGCGGCGATGGACGGCTACCAGGTCACGACGCTGGACGAGGTCGTCGACAAGGCCGACATCTTCGTCACCACGACCGGTAACCGGGACATCATCATGGCCAGTGACATGGCCAGGATGAAGCACCAGGCGATCGTGGGCAACATCGGTCACTTCGACAACGAGATCGACATGGCCGGCCTGGCCAAGGTCCCCGGGATCGTCAAGGACGAGGTCAAGCCGCAGGTCCACACCTGGACCTTCCCCGACGGCAAGAAGATCATTGTCCTGTCCGAGGGGCGCCTGCTGAACCTGGGCAACGCCACCGGTCACCCGTCGTTCGTGATGTCCAACTCCTTCGCGGACCAGACGCTGGCCCAGATCGAGCTGTTCACCAAGCCCGACGCGTACCCGACCGGCGTGTACGTGCTGCCCAAGCACCTGGACGAGAAGGTCGCCCGTCTCCACCTGGACGCGCTCGGCGTGAAGCTGACCAGGCTCCGCCCCGAGCAGGCGGCGTACATCGGCGTCGAGGTCGAAGGCCCGTACAAGCCGGACCACTACCGCTACTGACCGAGCCCCGGTCCGAAGGCAGGCCCCCGCACCCCCGTGCCGGGGGCCTGCCCCCTTTCCACACCACTGGGCCCTTCCGGACCACTGGGCGGACCGGCCCCGTCAAGCCCCAGGACCCTCATGCCCCGCGGCCGATATTCGCTCCACGACCCGCACGACCAGACCCTCCTCGCCGAAGAACACTTCCAGTGCGCGCCGGGCCCCACCGGCTGGCGCTATGTCTCCCAACTGACCACCCCCTCCGGCGATCACGCAGGCTCCGTCGACCTCGCCCTCGACGAGCTCGGCCGCCCCATCCGCCTCGAACTCCACGCCTCGAGCTGGCAGGTGCGGGGCGCCGCCCTCGACGGCGTCACCTGGGTCCGCACCGACCCCACCGGCACCCATGCCACCGAAGGCAATGTCCGCGCCCACGCCTTCACCGGCACATCCCCCGCGTTCCTCGTCGCCACCGCCCGTCTGCTGCGCCTCACCCCCTCTTCCTCCGCGACGCGCGTACGCCTCGTCGCCTTCACCGATCCGGTCCTCGCCCCGCGCACCGTGGACCAGTCCTGGGCCCTGATCGCAAGAGAAGCACACACCACTGACAACGCCCCCCTCATCGTGGACGAATACCAGGTCACGGCCCTGGACACGGGCGAGCGGCACACCGTCCACATCGCAGGAGACGTGGTGCTGTCGGCACCGGG
The DNA here is from genome assembly GCF_014905555.1 of Streptomyces sp. Y2F8-2. GTDB lineage: Bacteria > Actinomycetota > Actinomycetes > Streptomycetales > Streptomycetaceae > Streptomyces > Streptomyces cynarae. Next base: position 1,470 of record NZ_BNGS01000026.1, read on the forward strand.
CATCGAGCTGGAGGACCTCCAGTCGCCGCCGTCGGTGTTTCCCTGACAGCGACCCGGCGGTGACGGCGGTCAGGCGGGCGGCGCGAAGCCGGTGGAGGGCCGAGCCGGCGGTTCGGGGTGAGCCGGCCGCATGGGCGGCGTCGGTGCCGGCTGCTGGTCCTGCGGAGCCACGGGGGCCACGGGCGCCGGGGCCTGGGGCGGGGCGTAGGGCTGCTGAGCTGCGGTGCCGGCCTGCGGACCGCCCTCGACGGCCTCGACAGCTCCCCAGCCGCCGGAGGCCCGCCGGGCCTCCCGAGCCTGCCGTTCCTGCACCACCGCAGCCAGATAAGCAGCCGGCGGCACCCCGGGCGGTGTCGGCACGCCCGTACGAGCCGCGAGGTCCGCGGCGAGACGCTCCGCCATCGTCCAGCCCACCTGCGGATCCAGCTGGTGCATCCGCGTCAGGTACTGCCGGATCGCCAGCCACAGCCCGTCCGGAACGGCCGAGAGGTCGAGCGCGGAGAACCGCCCGGCCAGCCACGGTGGTGGCGGAGGCACGAAGGACGCACGGCCGGCGGGCACCCGCTCGCGCACCACGAGCGTGCCCGCGAACACGTCACCGAGCCGCCGTCCCCGTGCCGACACGAGCGAGGCGATACACGCCACGACCCCGAAGGTCATGAGGATCTCGACCACACCGACCGCGCCCCGTACCAACGCGTGCCTGAACCGGATCGGCCCCCCGTCGTCCCGCACCACCCGCAGCCCGCACGCCAGCTTGCCCAGCGAACGCCCATGGCTCAGCGTCTCCACCGCGATCGGCCCGCCCACCAGCACGAGGACGAAGGCGGCGATCGACACCGCGGTCTGCGCGGCCTCGTCAAGGCCGGACGTGGACACCACCAGAGCGATCATCACAAGGACGTAGACGAGCACGGCCACCACCAGGTCGAGCAACACGGCCAGCGCCCGGCTCGGCAGCTTCGCGGGGCGCAGCTCCAGCGCCACCGCCTCACCCGTCACTAGCTCACTCACGCCGACCGTCCTTCCCCTGACCCTCCCCGGAGTACGACAGTCTGCCAAGCTGAGGGCACATCGCGCCGCAGTACGAGGAGCAGCCCGTCCAATGGACCTCGACGTGTTCGTGTCCACCCACCGCGCCGAGTGGGACCGCCTCGAAGCCCTGCTGCGCCGCCGGCGCCGCCTCACCGGAGCCGAGGCGGACGAACTCGTCGCCCTCTACCAGCGCACCGCCACCCATCTCTCGCTGATCCAGTCCAGCGCACCCGACCCCCAGCTCACCGGCCGGCTCAGTCAACTGGTGGCACGCGCGCGCAGCGCCGTGACGGGCACGCGCCGCGCCTCGTGGCGGGATGTCACGCGCTTCCTCACGCACGGTTTTCCTGCCGCCGTCTACCGTTCGCGCCGCTGGTGGATACCCACGGCAGTGCTCTCCACAGTGGTGGCGGTGCTCCTGGGGTGGTGGATCGGCACCCACCCGGACGTCCAGGCCTCGATCGCGGCCCCCGGCGAACTTCGTGACCTGACACGCCCCGGCGGCGAGTACGAGACGTACTACTCCAGCCATCCCGCCGCCGCTTTCGCGGCACAGGTGTGGACGAACAACGCGCGAGCCGCTGCGATGTGCCTGGTCCTGGGCATCTTCCTCGGCCTCCCGGTGCTGTGGATCCTCTTCGAGAACATGCTGAACCTGGGGGTCGGCATCGGCCTGATGTCTTCGGCCGGCCGCCTCGACACCTTCCTCGGCCTGGTCCTCCCGCACGGGCTGCTGGAACTGACGGCCGTCTTCGTGGCAGCCGGAACAGGGCTGCGACTCGGCTGGACCCTCATCGACCCGGGCCCCCGGACTCGTCGCACCGCCCTCGCCGAAGAGGGCAGGGCCGCCCTGGGCATGGCCATCGGACTCACGCTGGTCCTGTTCGTCTCGGGTGCCATCGAGGGGTTCGTGACCCCCTCCGGTCTTCCCACCTGGGCCCGGATCGCGATAGGCATCGCCGCTGAGCTGGCCTTTCTCACGTACGTCTATGTCCTCGGCGGACGCGCGGCACGGGCCGGGGACACGGGGGACGTGGACGCGGACGAGCGCAGCGCGACCGTTCCGACGGCGGCGTGACCGGGACGGCCCCTCCGGATGTGCGTCATCCGGGGTCGGCCTGCTAATCTCCTCTTCGCCCCACGGAGCCTGTTGACACGGGTGGCGTGGGGAGGTAGATTCAGACAGTTGCCTGGAGGTGGAGGTATCCACCCACAACAGGAACAGTGAGCATCTGCCGGCTCTCGGGGCGATCAGTTCCGAGGAGCCTCCCCGATTGATTCAGAAGTTTCGGCGGTCAGTCCGCCACAAATCCTCTGATAAAGTCGGAACCGCCGGAAAGGGAAACGCGAGAGCGGGAACCTGGAAAGCACCGAGGAAATCGGATCGAGAAAAGATCTGATAGAGTCGGAAACACCGAAGGGAAGCGCCCGGAGGAAAGCCGAGAGAGTGAGTCTCTCCGGTGAGTACGAAGGAAGCGTCCGTTCCTTGAGAACTCAACAGCGTGCCAAAAGTCAACGCCAGATATGTTGATACCCCGTCCGTCGGATGATTCCGATGGTCGAGGTTCCTTTGAAA
>NZ_BNGS01000027.1 GCF_014905555.1 Streptomyces sp. Y2F8-2
GGGCGTCGACGAGGTACTTGAAGTCGTCGGGGGTGCCCAGGCGGGCGGTGGGCGCGTAGAAGCCGGTGACCTGGTAGCCCCAGGACCCGCCGAAGGGGTGCTCGGCGATCGGCATCAGCTCCACGTGAGTGAAGCCCAGCTCCTTGACGTAGGCAGGGAGTTGTTCGGCCAGTTGCCGGTACGACAGCCCCGGCCGCCAGGACGGCAGGTGCACCTCGTACACCGAGAACGGCGCCTCGTGCACCGGCCGCTCACCCCGCCGCGCCATCCACTCCGCGTCGCCCCACGCGTGGTGCGAGGCGCACACGACCGAGGACGTGTTCGGCGGGGCCTCCGTGCGGCGGGCCAGCGGGTCCGCGCGCAGCGTCTTGGAGCCGTCGGGGCGGGTGATCTCGAACTTGTAGAGCTCGCCCTCCCCGACACCGGGCACGAACAGCTCCCACACCCCGGTCGAGCCGAGCGAGCGCATCGGGAAGCCGGTGCCGTCCCAGAAGTTGAAGCTGCCGGCGACGCGCACGCCCCGTGCGTTCGGCGCCCACACCGAGAAGCGGGTGCCGGTCACGCCCTGGTGGGTCATGGGGTGGGCGCCGAGTGCCTTCCACAGCTCCTCGTGACGTCCCTCACCGATCAGGTGGAGGTCGAGATCGCCGAGCGTGGGCAGGAAGCGGTACGCGTCCTCGGTGTCCTGGACCGTGCCCTCGTACTCGACCAGCAGCCGGTACTCGGGCATGTCCGGCAGCGGCAGCAGTCCGGAGAAGAAGCCGTCCCCGTCGTCGTCCAGCTCGGCCCGCACATCCCCGGCGACGACGGTCACGGACAGCGCGTACGGCCGGAAGACCCGCAAGGCGACACCGCCGGGCACCGGGTGCGCGCCGAGCACGGAGTGCGGGTCGTGGTGGGTCCCGGCCAGCAGCCGCTCGCGGTCCCCGGCCGCGAGAGCGGGGGACACGGCCACGGTGGCCAAGGGGTCCGCCGCGGCGACCTTCTTCGCGGCCGTCTTCTTGGCCGCCGTCTTCGTGGCCGCAGTCGTCTTGGCCGCCGTCTTCTTGGCGGGCGCCTTCGCCACCGTCGTCTTGGCCGTCTTGGCCGCCGTCTTCTTGGCGAGTGCCTTCTTCGCCACCGCCTTCTCGGCGACCACCTCGGCCGCGGTCGTCTTCGCGGCAACCTTCTTCGCGGCGACCTTCTTCGTCGCAGTCTTCTTGGCCGCCGTCGTCTTGGCGGGCGCCTTCTTCGCCGGGGCCTTCCCGGCCGGTGCCTCCACCGCCGCGGTGCTCTCGCTCCCCGCGGCGGCCTCCTCGACCCCCGCGACCGGTGTCTTCGCGACGGCCTTCTTGGCGACCGCTGTCTTCGCCGTGGCTTTCTTCGCCCCGGTCGCCGCCTTCTTCGCCACCGCCTTCTTCTTCCCGGCCGTCGGCGGCTCTGAGGCAGCCGCTGTCGCCTTCTGCGCACCGGCCGTCGGCCGGCCCTCGGCGCTCTTCTTCGTGCTGTCGTCGGACGGAGGACGGGGGGTCACGGACGGGGCCTCCTCGGCAGGCGATGGTGGGGTCATGGTGTGGGGTCGGCGGACAGGCGGCGTATCGCCGCCATCGGGACCGGAAGCCAGTCGGGCCGGTGGCGGGCCTCGTACACGACTTCGTAGACGGCCTTGTCCGTCTCGTACGCGCGCAGGAGTACCGGTTCGGTGCGCGGGTCGCGCCCGGCGACCTCCGCGTAGCCGGAGCAGTAGGCGGCCCGGCACTCCGTGGCCCACTCCGGGCCCGACGGGACGGCCGAGTGCGCCGCGTAGTCGAAGGAGCGCAGCATTCCGGCGATGTCCCGCGCCACCGGCTGCGGCATCCGGCGCTCGGCCAGCGGCTTCGACGGCTCCCCCTCGAAGTCGATCAGTGACCAGTCCCCGGACGGCGAGCGCAGGCACTGCCCCAGGTGCAGGTCGCCGTGCACGCGCTGGGCGGTCCACACCCGCCCCTCGGCCGCGAGGTCGCCCAGCGCCTCGAACGCGGAGCGCAGCCGGTGCGCGTACGGCCGCAGCGCGGGCACCGCCTGGGCCGCCACCTCCAGCCGCTCGGTCATGCCGTCGACCAGCAGCCCTATCTGGGCGTGGCCGAGAGTGACCGTGGGCAGGGCGCGGGCCAACGCCGTGTGCACCTCGGCCGTCGCCCGCCCGAGCGCCCGCGCCTCGGCGGTGAAGTCCACCCCCTTGGCCAGCTCGCGCAGCGCAAGCTCCCAGCCGTCCGTCGCGCCCCGCACATACGGCTGCAGCACGGCCAGGACGTACGGGTCCTCGAGGTCGTCCAGGTCGGCGAGCAGCCAGCCGGCCGGGGCGGGCACCCGGGGGCAGCCCTCGCGCGCGAGGGCCAGCGGGAGTTCGAGGTCGGGGTTGACGCCCGGCAGGACACGGCGCAGGAGTTTGAGGATGAACGTATCTCCGTAGACGATGGAGGAGTTCGACTGCTCGGAGGTGACCAGCCGCGGGACGAGCCCTTCCCGTATCTCCTGGCGCGTGTCCCCCTCGAAGCGCAGCGGGCCGACGTGGGCGCGGCTGCGGATCGCCTCCAGGAGCACGGTGGCGGCCCGGGGGTCGTACAGCGCCTCGTACACGGTCCGCCCGGCCAGCGGGCCGTCCTCCAGATGCCCGATGAGCGCGGGTGCGAGGTGCGGGGGCAGCGCCTCGCGGACGCCTATCAGCAGTTGGTAGCAGTCCCCGGGGCGGGGCATGGCGCCGGGCGCCGGGGTGTCCGGCTGGTGTGCCCGCACCAGGAGGTGGACCAGGCCCAGCGGGCCGCCGGGCGGCAGCAGGTCGGTGGCCGCCACCAGGGAGAACCCGGTGACCGGCCGTCCCTTGCCCGCGAACCAGCGCTGCCGCGGCAACCACTCCCGCAGCAGGGGATCGAGGGAGGCGAGCAGACCGGGGTGCGTCGCGGTGGGACGGATGACGGCTTCCGGCATGGCGTGCGTCCTTTCCCCGGGGGGCGGTCGGGGGGTTACTTGCCTGCGTGCCCCGGTCGGGGCGGCGGAAACCGCCCCGACCGGACGACTAGGCGACGTCCTTGCGGATGCGGAACCAGTAGAAGCCGTGGCCTGCGAGGGTGAGCAGGTAGGGCAGTTCCCCGATGGCGGGGAAGCGGACCCCGCCGATCAGTTCCACCGGGTGCCGGCCCGTGAACTGGCGCAGGTCCAGCTCGGTCGGCTGCGCGAACCGGGAGAAGTTGTGCACGCACATCACCAGGTCGTCCTTGTACTCCCGCAGGAAGGCGAGGACGGCCGGGTTGGAGGAGGACAGTTCGGTGTAGGAGCCGAGGCCGAACGCGGGGTTCTGCTTGCGGATCTCGATCATGCGCCGGGTCCAGTGCAGCAGCGAGGACGGC
>NZ_BNGS01000028.1 GCF_014905555.1 Streptomyces sp. Y2F8-2
GCCGTCCTCGCTGCTGCACTGGACCCGGCGCATGATCGAGATCCGCAAGCAGAACCCCGCGTTCGGCCTCGGCTCCTACACCGAACTGTCCTCCTCCAACCCGGCCGTCCTCGCCTTCCTGCGGGAGGCCCCCTCAATCGACGGAGAGGGGGACGACCTGGTGATGTGCGTGCACAACTTCTCCCGGTTCGCGCAGCCGACCGAGCTGGACCTGCGCCAGTTCACGGGCCGGCACCCGGTGGAACTGATCGGCGGGGTCCGCTTCCCCGCCATCGGGGAACTGCCCTACCTGCTCACCCTCGCAGGCCACGGCTTCTACTGGTTCCGCATCCGCAAGAACGTCCCCCAGGCAACCAAGGTCAACGTGTTCGTGACCAGTTGAACCAGGGCCGCTGACGTCGGCCGGCACGGAAAGGACGCGAGGCCATGCCGAAGACCCAGACCGCAACGCTCAGCCAGGACGGCATCGGTCCCGCCTCGCTGCTGCCCTCGCTCTCCGGTCTGCTGCGGGAGTGGTTGCCGCGCCAGCGCTGGTTCGCCGGCAAGGGACGGCCCGTCGCGGACCTGACGCTGCTGTCGGTGACCGAACTGCACCCCGGCTGCCTGCACGTCCTGGTCCGCGCCGACTGCACCGGCCGTTCGCCGACCGCCGCGCCGGGGTACGACTGCTACCAACTCCTCCTCGGCACCGGCGAGTTCCTGTCGCCGCGGGTCTCCCCGGCGGTCCTCGGACGGGCGAGCGAGGGTCCTCTCGCGGGGCTGCTGGTGTACGACGCCCTCCAGGACCCGCGCTCGGCGTCCCTGCTCCTGGAACGGCTGCGCACGCCGGGCACGGCGGGCGCCCTCCGCTTCGAACGCGACAGACGGGTGACCATACCCACCGGGCTCGCGCCCCGCCTCCTCGAAGCCGAGCAGTCCAACTCCTCCCTGGTGTACGGCGACGCCTACATCCTGAAGGTCTTCCGCCGGGTGCGGCCCGGAATCAACCCCGACCTGGAGGTGCCCTGGGCCCTGGTCCGGCAGGGCTGCACCTGCGTCCCCGCGCCGGTGGCCTGGTTCCGCACCTCCAGCCCCTGGGCCGCGACGCTCGGCGTGCTCCAGCCCTTCCTGCACGGTGCCGCCGACGGATGGACGCAGGCGCTCGCCGCCCTCGCCGCCGGGCGCGAGTTCACCGAGGAGGCGTACGAACTGGGGCGCGCCACGGCCGAGGTGCATCTGGCCCTCGCCGCCGCGTTCCCCGTCGAACCGCAGGGCCCGCCCGACACCGGACCCCTCACCGCCGGCATGGTCGAGCGGCTGCGGGACGCCATCCACGCCGTACCGGAACTGCTGCCGTACGCCCACGGGCTGCGCTCCGCCTTCACAGAACTGGCCGCGCTCGACACGCCCAGGCCCGCTCAGCGCATCCACGGCGATCTGCACCTCGGCCAGGTGCTGCGAGCCGAACGCCGGTGGCACGTGATCGACTTCGAGGGCGAACCGGCCCGCCCGCTTCCCGAACGGCGCCGCCCGCAGTCCCCGGTCCGCGATGTCGCGGGCATGCTCCGTTCCTTCGACTACGCCGCCCATGCCCGCCGGCCGTGGCGGCCCGAGTGGGCGCTGCGCTGCCGCGAGGCATACTGCGCGGGCTACGCCGCCGAGGCGGGCTGGGACCCGCGGGCGGAACCGGCGCTGCTGCGCGCCTACGAGACGGACCGCGCCGTGTACGAGGTCCTGTACGAGGCCCGTCACCGGCCCGACTGGCTGCCGGTGCCCATGGCGGCGATCGCACGCCTCGCCCCACGCCCCCGCGACAGGAGGCCCACGCCGTGACCACGCACACCGCACCCCCGCCTCCGCTCGCCTCGCCGCACCTGGGCACCCCGGCACCCGCGCCCGTGCCCGCCGGCGACCGGGAGCGGCTGCTGGCCGGAACCCACCACGACCCGCATTCCGCGCTCGGCGCGCACCCGGTGCCGGACGGGACGGTCTTCCGCGCGCTGCGACCGTGCGCCCTCTCGGTCACCGTCGTCATCGGCGACGCCTGGGCCGAACTGCACGACGACGGCGACGGCTTCTTCTCCGCCCTGCTGCCGGTGCGGGACGTACCGGACCACCGGCTGCTCGTGGCGTACCCGGACACCGTCCAGGAGACCGACGACCCTTACCGCTTCCTGCCCGCGCTCGGCGATCTCGACCTCCACCTGATCGGTGAGGGACGTCACGAGGAGCTGTGGAAGGCACTCGGCGCCCACCCCATGACCCACCAGGGCGTGACCGGCACCCGTTTCACGGTGTGGGCGCCGAACGCCCGAGGGGTCCGGCTCTGCGGGGACTTCTGCCACTGGGACGGCCGCGCGTACCCCATGCGCTCGCTCGGTTCCTCCGGAGTGTGGGAGCTGTTCGTGCCCGGACTCGGCCCCGGGACGCGCTACAAGTTCGACATCGCGCGCCCCGACGGCAGCCACACCGTACGCGCGGACCCCATGGCCCGCCGCACGGAAGTGCCGCCGGCGACCGCCTCGATCGTGACCGAGTCGGCGTACGAGTGGCACGACGACGCATGGGTGGCGCATCGCGGGGACACGCCCGTGCATCGGGCGCCGTTCTCGGTGTACGAGGTGCACCTGCCGTCCTGGCGGCCGGGGCTGTCGTACCGGCAACTGGCCGAACAACTCCCCGCCTACGTCAAGGAGCTGGGCTTCACCCACGTGGAGCTGATGCCGATCGCCGAGCACCCCTTCGGCGGGTCCTGGGGCTACCAGGTCACCGGCTTCTACGCGCCCACCGCCCGCCTGGGCACCCCCGACGACTTCAAGTACCTCGTCGACGCCC
>NZ_BNGS01000029.1 GCF_014905555.1 Streptomyces sp. Y2F8-2
TTCAAGGTCGCCGACCTTTCTCTGGCCGAGTTCGGCCGCAAGGAGATCACCCTTGCCGAGCACGAGATGCCCGGCCTGATGGCGATCCGTAAGGAGTACGCCGAGGCGCAGCCCCTGGCCGGCGCCCGTATCACCGGCTCCCTGCACATGACCGTCCAGACCGCCGTCCTCATCGAGACCCTCGCCGCTCTCGGCGCGCGGGTCCGCTGGGCGTCCTGCAACATCTTCTCCACCCAGGACCACGCGGCCGCCGCCATCGCCGTCGGGCCGGACGGCACGCCCGACAACCCGCGGGGCATCCCCGTCTTCGCGTGGAAGGGTGAGACGCTCGAGGAGTACTGGTGGTGCACGGAGCAGGCGCTGACCTGGCCGGACAGTCCCACGGGTGGCCCGAACATGATCCTGGACGACGGCGGTGACGCCACTCTCCTCGTCCACAAGGGCGTCGAGTACGAGAAGGACGGCAAGGTGCCCTCGCCCGAGACCGCCGAGTCCGACGAGCACCGCGTCATCCTCCAGCTGCTGACCCGCACTCTGGGCGAGAACCCCCAGAAGTGGACCCGGCTGGCGTCCGAGATCCGCGGGGTGACCGAGGAGACCACGACCGGTGTCCACCGCCTGTACGAGATGCAGCGCGAGGGCACCCTCCTGTTCCCGGCGATCAACGTCAACGACGCCGTCACCAAGTCGAAGTTCGACAACAAGTACGGCTGCCGCCACTCCCTGATCGACGGCATCAACCGCGCCACGGACACCCTCATCGGCGGCAAGACCGCGGTCGTCTGCGGCTACGGCGACGTGGGCAAGGGCTGTGCGGAGTCCCTGCGTGGTCAGGGCGCCCGTGTGATCGTCACGGAGATCGACCCGATCTGCGCGTTGCAGGCGGCGATGGACGGCTACCAGGTCACGACGCTGGACGAGGTCGTCGACAAGGCCGACATCTTCGTCACCACGACCGGCAACCGGGACATCATCATGGCCAGTGACATGGCCAGGATGAAGCACCAGGCGATCGTCGGCAACATCGGCCACTTCGACAACGAGATCGACATGGCCGGCCTGGCCAAGGTCCCCGGCATCGTCAAGGACGAGGTCAAGCCGCAGGTCCACACCTGGACCTTCCCCGACGGCAAGAAGATCATCGTCCTCTCCGAGGGGCGCCTGCTGAACCTGGGCAACGCGACCGGTCACCCGTCGTTCGTGATGTCCAACTCCTTCGCGGACCAGACGCTGGCCCAGATCGAGCTGTTCACCAAGCCCGACGCGTACCCGACCGGCGTGTACGTGCTGCCCAAGCACCTGGACGAGAAGGTCGCCCGTCTCCACCTGGACGCGCTCGGCGTGAAGCTGACCAGGCTCCGCCCCGAGCAGGCGGCGTACATCGGCGTCGAGGTCGAAGGCCCGTACAAGCCGGACCACTACCGCTACTGACCG
>NZ_BNGS01000030.1 GCF_014905555.1 Streptomyces sp. Y2F8-2
AGGCCATCACCCGCGCCATCATCTGGGGCGTGCCGGACTGCATGAAGACGGTGGTGAGCGTCTCCTCGTACGCGCGCACGGCCTCCGGATCGCGTCCGTAAGCCTGCGGGGGCGCCTCGGCACCGCGCGGCGCGGCCTGCCTGCGGCGGTGGGCGCGGCGTTCGGCGGCGCGATGGGCGAGGTCGGCGCGGTAGGCGGTGGGGCCGCCGTTGCGCATGACCTCGCGGGTGACGGTCGACGTCGGACGGTCGAGCCGTCTGGCGATCTCCGCGTAGGCGAGCCCGTCGGCCAGCCCCAGCGCGATCTGCTGGCGTTCCTGCTGAGTGAGCCTGCCGCCCGGCATCCCGGCCTCCTTCGTGGTGCGCAGTGGGCCCACCATAGCGTTCACTCTCACTCCATTGCAACGAACCGCATGAGGTTGTTGCGTTAGCCAGCAGGAGCATTGCAACGATATTCCATCATCCACCTGCGCAGATACCTTTCATACGCAACGAACTTATTGCCGACTCTCCGAATGCAACGTAGCGTTTCCAATGTCAGAAACAGCGAGCCGACAGGAGAGCACCATGCAGAAGTTCCCCACCCCCGCCCCGGTCTCCGCCGTCCTCGACATCCCCGCGGGACGCATCCAGTTCATCGCCGCCGACCGGGCCGACACCACGATCGAGGTCCTGCCCGCCAACGCCGCCAAGAGCCGCGACGTCAAGGCGGCGGAGCAGATCGAGGTCGCCTACGGCGACGGTGTCCTGCGGATCGCGGCCCCGGAGGCGAAGAACCAGCTCTTCGGCCCCTCCGGATCCGTCGAGGTGACCGTCCAGCTGCCCGCCGGCTCCCACGTCGAGGCGAAGGCGGCCGGCGCCGAACTCCGGGTCGTCGGCCGCCTCGGCGACGTCGCCTTCGAAGGCGCGTACCGCCAGATCAAGATCGACGAGGCCGCGAGCGTCCGCCTCACCGCGGTCGACGGCGATGTCGAGGTCGGCCGGCTGGGCGGCTCCGCGGAAATCACCACCGCACGGGGCGACATCCGGATCGCCGAGGCCGGGCGCGGCACGGTCGTGCTGCGCACCGAGTCCGGCGACATCTCGGTCGCCGCCGCCGCCGGCGTCTCGGCCGCCCTGGACGCCGGCACCGGCCACGGCCGCATCAGCAACGCGCTCAAGAACGACGGCACCACCGAACTCGACATCCGCGCCACCACCTCCCACGGCGACATCACCGCCCGCAGCCTGTAGATCCGCAG
>NZ_BNGS01000031.1 GCF_014905555.1 Streptomyces sp. Y2F8-2
TGCGTGAACTGGTGACGGTTTCGGATCCGTTGCCGTTGGTGGTGGAGCGGGAGCGGGCGTTGTTCGGGTCGTGGTACGAGTTCTTCCCGCGTTCGGAGGGGACTGCGGAGCGGCCGCACGGGACGTTCCGTACGGCGGCGCGGCGGCTGCCGGTGATCGCGGGGATGGGTTTCGATGTGGTGTATCTGCCGCCGATCCATCCGATCGGGACGACGTTCCGCAAGGGGCCCAACAATTCTCTGTCGGCGGGGCCGGGGGATGTGGGGGTGCCGTGGGCGATCGGGTCGTCTGAGGGCGGTCATGACGCGGTGCATCCGGATCTGGGCTCGGTCGAGGATTTCGACTGGTTCGTGGGGCGGGCGCGGGAGGTGGGGCTGGAGGTGGCCCTGGATTTCGCGTTGCAGTGTTCGCCGGATCATCCGTGGGTGGACAAGCATCCGGAGTGGTTCCGGCATCGTCCGGACGGGTCGATCGCGTATGCGGAGAATCCGCCGAAGAAGTACCAGGACATCTATCCGGTCCATTTCGATGCGGACATGGACGGGTTGGTGGCGGAGACGGTGCGGGTGCTGCGGTTCTGGATGGGGCATGGGGTGCGGATCTTCCGGGTGGACAATCCGCACACCAAGCCGGTGGTGTTCTGGGAGCGGGTGATCGGGGAGGTCAACGCCGCGGATCCGGATGTGATCTTCCTTGCGGAGGCGTTCACGCGGCCGGCGATGATGCACACGCTGGCCAAGGTGGGGTTCCAGCAGTCCTACACGTATTTCACGTGGCGGAATTCGAAGCAGGAACTGACCGAGTATCTGGGTGAGTTGTCGGGGGAGGCGGCGGCGTATATGCGGCCGAACTTCTTCGTGAACACCCCGGACATCCTGCATGCGTATCTGCAGCACGGGGGGCGGCCCGCGTTCGAGGTGCGGGCGGTGCTGGCGGCGACGCTGTCGCCGACGTGGGGGGTGTACTCGGGGTACGAGTTGTGTGAGAACGTGCCGCTGCGGGAGGGCAGCGAGGAGTACCTGGACTCGGAGAAGTACCAGCTCAGGCCCCGGGACTGGGAAGCCGCCGAACGCGAGGGCCGCAGCATCGCCCC
>NZ_BNGS01000032.1 GCF_014905555.1 Streptomyces sp. Y2F8-2
GCGCAGGCGGTCCGGCTGCGGGACCATCTGGCCGGGCGGGCGGAGCTGGGCCCGGTGGATGTGGGTTTCTCGCTGGCCGTGGGTCGGGCGCAGTTGGAGGAGCGGGCGGCGGTGATCGGGTCCGGTCGTGAGGATCTGCTGGCCGGTCTGGAGGCTCTGGCCGGTGGTGAGAGGGCCGGGAGCCTGGTGCGGGGCTCGGTGGGGCGTGGTGGTGGGTTGGCGTTCGTGTTCACCGGTCAGGGGGCGCAACGGCCGGGTATGGGGCGTGGGTTGTATGAGGCGTTCCCGGTGTTCGCTGAGGCGTTCGACGCGGTGTGTGGGGTGCTGGATCCTTTGTTGCCGCGGTCGTTGGGTCAAGTGATCGACGGCGGTGAGGGGTTGGGGGAGACGGGTTTCACCCAGCCTGCGTTGTTCGCGGTGGAGGTGGCGCTGTACCGCTTGGTGGAGTCGTGGGGTGTGCGCCCCGACTTCGTCGCCGGGCATTCGGTCGGTGAGATCGCCGCGGCGCATGTGGCGGGGGTGCTGTCGCTTGAGGACGCGTGTGGCTTGGTGGCGGCGCGGGCGGGGTTGATGCAGCGGTTGCCGCCGGGTGGCGCGATGGTGGCGGTGGAGGCGGCTGAGGAGGAGGTGCTGCCGCTGCTGGCCGGGCGTGAGCGGGTGGGGGTGGCGGCGGTGAACGGGCCGCGGGCGGTGGTGGTTTCCGGTGAGCGGGCCGGGGTGGAGGAGGTGGCCGCCGAGTTGCGTGCGCGGGGGCGTCGTACGCGGCGGCTGGTGGTGTCGCATGCGTTCCACTCGCCGTTGATGGAGCCGATGCTGGAGGAGTTCGGGCAGGCGATCGCGGAGCTGGACTACCGCGAGCCGCGTATTCCGGTCGTCTCGGCGCTCACCGGGGCGCCGGCCGATCCGGGGCAGCTGGGCGGTCCGGAGTACTGGGTGCGGCATGTGCGCGAGCCGGTCCGCTTCGCCCAGGCCGTCCAGGCTCTGCGTGCCGAAGGTGCCACCACCTTCGTCGAGATCGGCCCCGACGCCGTCCTGACCCCGATGGTCGCGGACACGACGGACAC
>NZ_BNGS01000033.1 GCF_014905555.1 Streptomyces sp. Y2F8-2
CCGTCGATGCGGCTGTCGATGGCGTGGTGGGCGCGGTGGCCGGCCTTCTCGCCCAGGCTGTCGCGCACGCCCTCGGCGAGGGTCTGCGGGGTCTGTTTGATGGCCTCCCAGGCGCTGTCGGTGCCCTTCTTGACGGTCGTGGCGAGGTCGTAGCCCTCCTGGGCGCCGAAGCCGACGTTGACCGTCTGGCGGATCAGGTCGGTGATGATCGCCTCGATCATGGAGATCGCAGGCTCCTTCATCGCCTCGACGATCGCCTCCAGCAACGCCTCTTTGAGCTCGTCGAGGAGGCGGCGCACGATCAGCCGGGTGGCCTGGGTGGCCCCCAGTGCGCCGACTTCGGACAGGCCGAAGGTGAAGGGGGCGGCGGCCTGCGCGGCGGCGATCTCGATGGCCAGGGCGATCAGCTGGGCGATCACCGCCCACTTGGCGAACTCGACGAGGTAGGCGCAGGCCTCCAGCACGGTCGCGATGATGTAGGCGGCCTGGGCGGCGTTGGCGAGGTAGCCTCCGGAGCCGCCGCCGTCGAACTTGGCGTAGACCTTGGTGAACGCGTCGATCGACTCGCCGGCGTTGTGGGCGACCACCTGGCGGGCGCTGGCGTTCGCCGTGGTGTGCAGTTCGGTGACGTCGTCGCCGAACTTCCGCCACAGGGCGGCGCACTCGTTGAGCTTGTCCTCGTCTGCCGTCGGCCAGCGGTAGCCGAGCATCTCGAGAACCCATTCGAGCTCGTCCGGCAGCATCATCGACACAGCAGAAAGCACCCCCGTCAGCCGACCCGGCCGCACAACTCCCTCAT
>NZ_BNGS01000034.1 GCF_014905555.1 Streptomyces sp. Y2F8-2
AAGGAGATCGACGCGCAGTACCCCGACAAGGTGCTGCTGGCGGAGGCGAACCAGTGGCCGGAGGACGTGGTCGACTACTTCGGCGACTACGCCGGCGGCGGCGACGAGTGCCACATGGCCTTCCACTTCCCGGTCATGCCGCGCATCTTCATGGCGGTGCGCCGCGAGTCCCGCTACCCGGTCTCGGAGATCCTGGCCAAGACCCCGTCGATCCCGTCGGGCTGCCAGTGGGGCATCTTCCTGCGCAACCACGACGAGCTGACCCTGGAGATGGTCACCGACGAGGAACGCGACTACATGTGGGCGGAGTACGCCAAGGACCCCCGCATGCGCGCCAACATCGGCATCCGCCGCCGGCTGGCCCCGCTGCTGGACAACGACCGCAACCAGATCGAACTGTTCACCGCGCTGCTGCTGTCCCTGCCCGGCAGCCCGATCCTGTACTACGGCGACGAGATCGGCATGGGCGACAACATCTGGCTCGGTGACCGGGACGCGGTGCGCACCCCGATGCAGTGGACCCCGGACCGCAACGCCGGTTTCTCCTCCTGCGACCCGGGCCGCCTGTTCCTGCCCACGATCATGGACCCGGTCTACGGCTACCAGGTCACCAACGTGGAGGCGTCGATGTCGTCGCCGTCCTCGCTGCTGCACTGGACCCGGCGCATGATCGAGATCCGCAAGCAGAACCCCGCGTTCGGCCTCGGCTCCTACACCGAACTGTCCTCCTCCAACCCGGCCGTCCTCGCCTTCCTGCGGGAG